>CAWFML010000001.1:0-990504 GCA_963817025.1 Pyrinomonadaceae bacterium
AGAAGTTTTGAGAATGTGCATGACCGGCGCGGCCCGCTTGAGATTCACGCTTAGCTCGCAGCGAACGGTTTTTTTGCGAACGCGAGACAGGAATATATTTATCTTCTCCGGCGCGGCTCTCTATCGGGAATCAGGTCGCCCGTGAAAAGCTCTACGATGCCTTTGGCCGTGCCGACGATGGGCGTGGCGTCGAGGCCGACATGAACGCCGCCACGCAGCAACCCTTTCTTTTTAATCTCATAACCGGCCAGACCGAGGGCGAAGACAGTGCCGACAATCGGAATCGGCTTAATCAAACGCTTGGCTAACTGCCACCCGCCCGCGCGCACGGCTCTTCGTTTCAAACTTGCAGGCATTTCCCTGGCCTCCCTTACTTCAAACCGAGTTCCGCGCGCAGGCGGCGCGGGTCATAGGGGGATAAGTTAAAAGTTCGCCCGTCAATCTCAAACGTCGGAACCTTGCGCTTGCCGTCGTTGACCTTCATCACATATTCCGCCGCGCCCTCCGCCTGCTCTATGTCTATCTCTTCGTAAGCGATGCCCTGTTCCTGCAAGAATCGCTTTGCGTTGCGACAATCACCGCACAACGCGGTCGTGTACATCTTGATAGCTGCCATGAATTTCACCTCTCTGTATGATGATGATTATTCTACTTGCCCGCCGTCATTTACGCCAAGCGAGCAGAAGAATCTCAAGGCCAGGGCGAACATACTCAACTTTCCCTCTCTGTGTTAGCATAACCGCGCTCGACCAACTAACATCGCAGGTCAAGACACGATTCAGATGCCTTTCACTTTAGGCCGCATCATCGCCCTCTCGTGCGCGCTCGCGCTTATCTGCTGCGCGCTCGCCTGTAAACCCGGCAACTCCGAACAAAAACGCACGCTGCTGATCTACACGCCGCACGGGCAGGACATGCTGCGAGATTTCGTGGGGCGTTACAAGCAGGCTCATCCGGAAGTGGAGGTGCAGTTTTTTGATATGGGCGCGCAGGAAGTTTTGGCGCGCATCAGAGCCGAGCGCAATCGCCCGCAGGCGGATTTGTGGTGGGGCGCGGCGCACACTACCTTTCAAACTGCGGCGGAGGAAAACCTGCTTGCGCCATATCGCCCGACGTGGGCGGACAAAGTCCCGGCAGGCTCGCGCGACGCGCAGGATAGATGGTACGGCACATACGAGACGCCGGAAGTGATTGTCTATAACAGCGAAGCCGTCGGGGCCGCAGAGGCCCCGCGCGATTGGGACGACGTGCTCAATGCCAAATGGCGCGACAAGATTTTGATACGCAATCCGAATCCGTCAGACTCTATGCGCGCGATCTTCGGAGCCATGATCTGGCGTTCTTATAAAGAGACCAATTCGCCCGCAGGAGGTTACGACTGGCTGCGCCAGCTCGATGCAAACGTGCATGAATATACTGCTGACGGGACTTTGATGATGCAGAAACTGGCGCGGCGCGAGGGCGTCATCAGTCTCTGGAACATGCCGGACGCGCGGCTCTACCAGGAGCAGAAAAAGATGCCGGTGGCTTACGTCATTCCTGCGAGCGGGACGCCGGTCATCATAGACGGCATCGCAATCGTGCGCGGCTCGCCGCATGAAGAGGAAGCAAAACGTTTTTATGAATTCGTCACCACGCCCGAAAGTCTTACTCACGCGGCGAAGAATTTTTATCGTATCCCGGCGCGCACAGACCTTGACCGCGCAGGGCTGCCCGCGTGGATGAACGAGCCTTTCACACGGATGCCGCTCGATTGGGATTTACTGCGGCGCGAGGGCAACGACTGGCTGCGCTACTGGGACACAGAGATTCGTGGCCGCAACCGGAAGTAAGATTAAACCACCCGGCATTTCAACATAACCCCCTAAACTTTCAAGGAGAGAACATTGATGCGAAGAAAGATAGTTACCTTAAACTTAATTATTGCGTTCATCGCTCTGGCAGCGGCGAGCGCGGCGGCGCAGGCCGGAAGCTGGACACAAATCGGCAAAGAAGGCGAATGGGCCGACACGCGTTTTATGGCCGCGATGGACGGAGAAATCTGGACTGTTGAGAGAAGCGGAAATCTTTATCGCACGGACAAGGCAGGCAAATGGGCGCAGGTCGGTAAACCCGGAGCATGGGTCAACACGCGTCTGATGACTGTGCTCGATGGAGAGTTGTGGACAGTCGAGACGGACGGGACGCTGTATCGCACGGACAAGACAGGCAACTGGCGCGCAGTCGGAGAGAAAGGCGTCTGGGCCGGGACGCGCGGCATCGTCGGCATGGACGGAGAAATCTGGAGCATAGAGAAAAACGGCGACCTCTATCGCTCAAATAAGAACGGCGTTTATGTGCAGGTCGGCAAGAGCGGCGACATGAAGGATGCAATGGCTCTGGTAGCGATGAACGGAGAGTTGTGGACGGTCGAGCGCGACGGCAGTCTTTATAAAACCAACAAGAACGGCGGCTGGCAGCGCGTCGGGCAACCGGGAGCATGGGGCAACACGCGCTTTATCGTCGGCATGGGCGGCATGCTCTGGTCCATAGAAAGCAACGGCAGTCTCTACAGGACAGACAGGAACGGAAGCTGGCAGGTGGTCGGCAAGGCCGGTGAATGGAAAAACACCGTCGCC
Organism: Pyrinomonadaceae bacterium; assembly: GCA_963817025.1. Lineage (GTDB taxonomy): Bacteria > Acidobacteriota > Blastocatellia > Pyrinomonadales > Pyrinomonadaceae > JACMLC01. The sequence goes on from CAWFML010000001.1 coordinate 2,619, forward strand.
CTCGTCGCCCTCGACGGCGAATTGTGGAATATAGAGAGCAACGGCAGCCTCTATAAGACGGTGACGAAATAGAAGAAGAGAATTTCCCGCAAAGGCGCAAAGAAGAAGAAGCCGCAAAGGAATGGAATTAATGATTTATCTTGAAAGCTTTCTTCGCGTCTTCCCTTTGCGCCTTTGCGGGAAACTTTCTTGTTTTAGTTGCTGGTAGACCTCGACAGAATCACAGAGTTGTAAAGCTTAACCTTTATTTTTCCCGGTATGACGATGCATGAGCAGATCGAGCAAGAGATAGCCATACAGGAATCCATGCGAGCTTCGCTCGGCGATTCGGTGGTGGATGCCACGTTTGCCGCGCTCAGAGGAAAGCTGGCCGCGCTCTATCCACACGCGGGCCAGCGCAAACAGTTGACCGTTCTTTCCGTTCAGCTTGATGAAGCGCAGGGCGACGCCAGCGCAGAAGCAAGAGAACAGTTGTGGCAGCGCATGAACGAGGTCATCAATAGCTTCGGCGGAGAGATTGACGCGCAGAGGGCCAACGCTCTCGTTCCTTTGTGAGGAGCAGGGGCCGCGCATGAAGATGATGCTGAGCGAGCCGTTCGGGCCGCGATGGCGATGCGGGATTTAAGCGTTAATGTTTCGCAGTCGAAGTTGCGCGCAGGCATCAGCACGGGGCCGGCGCTCATTGATGAGAAGGAAGCACAGCAGACGTGAAACACCAACGTTTCTCGCAAAGGCACAAAGTTAAAACTTAAGGCGCAAAGATGGCTTGAGTGTTTTTGACATAGACTTTATGTCTGCTTTAGCTTTTAACTTTTCATCATCTTTTCTCTGTGCCTGCGGGGTCTCTGTGGCGAAATTTGAATTTCGAGAAACCATATGAGTTTTACGATTGAGCGCATGAGCGCCAAGGATTGGGAGCAAGTGGCCGCAATCTATCTGGAAGGGATTGCCACCGGACACGCTACGTTTGAGACGCAGGCTCCGGCGTGGGACGAGTGGGATGCGCGCCATCTTCCTTACAGCCGCCTCGTCGCGCGTGACGGCGAGACGGTCAAAGGATGGGCCGCGCTCAGCCCCGTATCGAGTCGTTTTGTTTACGCAGGCGTCGCGGAGATCAGCGTTTACGTCGGCAAGAATCACAGGGGCGAAGGCATCGGCAAGGCACTACTCGAAGCTCTGGTCAATGATTCGGAGAACAACGGCGTCTGGTCGCTGCAAGCAGGAATTTTTCCCGAAAATAGCCGCAGCATCACGATGCATAAGCAATGCGGCTTTCGTGAGGTCGGCAGGCGCGAGCGCATCGGGAAGATGAGCGGCATCTGGCGCGACGTGGTGTTGCTGGAACGCCGCAGCCAAATCGTGGGCACAGATTAAAAGGCAAGGATGAAGGATGAAGGCGAAAGGATGAAAGTCTAGCTCTTAAAGATGGAGGATGAAGGCGTGAGCAGCATGCTTTTCATCCTTCATCCTTTCGCCTTCATCCTTGCTCTACAATGGCTTTTCTCTCTCTCAAAAATATCTCGAAGCAATACGGCGCGACGCGTGCCGTGGAGGATTTGTCGCTTGAGGTCGAGCGCGGCGAGTTCTTTGGACTCCTGGGGCCTTCGGGTTGCGGCAAGACCACGACCTTGAGAATGATTGCCGGATTGGAGACGCCGGATGCCGGAAGTTTGGAATTCGACGGGCGCGACATCACGCGCCTCTCTCCGGAAAAACGCGGCTTCGGGATGGTCTTTCAGAATTACGCGCTCTTTCCGCACCTCAATGTTTACGAGAACGTAGCTTTCGGACTTCGCGCGCGTCGTCGCCCGAAAGCGCAGGTCAGCCAGAAAGTCTCTGAGGCGCTCGCTCTGGTTCAGTTGCCCGGATATGAAGAGCGGCGCGTGGACGAGCTTTCCGGCGGGCAACAGCAACGCGTCGCCATCGCACGCGCCATCGCCATAGAGCCTGCGCTGCTCTTGTTTGACGAGCCGCTCTCGAATCTGGATGTGGCCCTGCGCGAAGAGACGCGCGGCGAGCTGCGCGATTTGGTCAAGCGTCTGGGCCTGACAGCCATCTATGTGACGCACGATCAGGACGAAGCCTTTGCGCTCTGCGACCGCATCGCCGTGATGAATGCGGGCAGACCTGTTCAGACAGGCACGCCGCAGAATCTTTATGAGCAGCCAGCGAATCTTTCGGTCGCGCGCTTTCTAGGGCGCAACAATTTCATCAAAGCGATGCGCCTCAGTAAGAACCATGACGCTAACGGCGAGTTTAAGACGCTCGACGGAGGCCACACGCTTTATGTGCCGGTCAAGGCAGCGGAGCTTGGGCCGATCAACAAGCCCGTCATGCTCGCCATCCGCCCCGAATACATCTCTATCACGCAGGGCGCGTCGTTTCCCGCAGATAACGTGCTGCGCGCAATCGTGCGCGAAGTCAATTTTGCGGGCGCGACCACCAGCGTCAAGCTTGACGCAGGCGGCCTTGCGCTCGAAGCTCTCGTCCTGCGTCTGGTCGGCCTCGCCCCCGGAGACACCTGCATGGTCGGACTCCCGCCGGGCCGCATCAATGTGCTGAAAGAAGAATGAAAAAAGCATCGGGGGAAAAGAGAAAGAGGGGACAAGGGGAAAGCGGGGAAAGGGAAAGAGGTTTTGTCCGTTTCCCCTCTTCCCCTTTTCCCCTTTTCCCCCTTGTCCTTTTTTCGATTGTCGCGCTCGTCCTGCTTTACGGCGTCATCTATCCGAACCTGCATGTCCTGCTGGCATCGCTTCAGCGCGGGGGCGCGTGGACGCTCCTCAACTTCGCGGACGCTTTCTCACAGCGCGCGACCTTAGAAGCAATGTGGGCGAGCGTGCTGCTCTCTGTGTTGACGGTCGCGTTGTGCGCGCTGGTGGGCGTGCCGCTGGCTTTCCTGTTCGAGCGTTACGAGTTTCCGGCGCGCAAGATATTCGCCACGCTGGCGGCCCTGCCGCTCGTGCTGCCGCCGCTGGTCGGCACGGTCGCATTTATCTTTCTGTGCGGCGAATCGGGGATACTGGCCCGTCTGATCCAGAAGATTTTTGGGATGGAAAGCGCGCCGTGGTCTTTGCGCGGGTGGACGGCCCTGCTGCTCTTTCACACCTATACGATGTACCCGTTCTTTTATGTGCTGGTCGGCGCGGGGCTGCAAAGGATTGACGCGGGCCTCTCAGAGGCTGCGCGAAGTCTGGGCGCGAGTCCCCTCAAAGTCCTGATGCGAGTCGTGCTGCCGCAACTGACGCCGTCGCTTTTGGCCGCGAGCCTGTTGACTTTTATGACTTCGATGGCGTCTTTTAGCGCGCCGCTATTGTTCGGCGGAGAGGTGCGCGTGCTGACGCTAGAAATCTACACGGCACGCCAGCGCGGCGATGTCGCAACCGCGCTCACGGAGACGGTCATCCTCGCAGCTATCTCTCTCGTCGCGCTCATCTTTTTCCAGCGATATGAAGGAACGAGGCAGTTTGTCTCTGCCGCCATGAAAGGCGCGACGAAAAGACGCGCGAGGATTAAGCGCGGCGGGGCGAGAATCCTTGCAGCCGCGTGCGGCGTGACGTTCTCTCTCATCCTCGCGCTGCCAGTCATCACGCTCGTCATCATCAGCTTTGCGCGCGACGGGTCGTGGACTACGCAGATGCTGCCGCCCGTCTACACGCTCGACAACTATCGCCGCATCCTGACCGAAGAGGATGCGGGGGGCGCGATTGCCAACAGTCTCTTGATGGCGGGTGTGGCCGCGCTGGCGGCTTTGGTCTGGAGCTTCTGTGTGGCTTCTTTAGTCGCGGGTTGGCGGCGCACGCTCTGGCGGCGTTTTGTCTCGCTGCTGGTGCTCGTGCCGTGGGCTTTGCCGGGAACGGTTGTGGCCGTCGCCATCGCAGAGGCTTACGGGAAGGAAAATCCTTTGACCGGCACGTATATTCTGGTCGGCACGTTCTGGATTTTGCCGGTCATCTACTTTCTGCGTTTTATGCCGATTGTCGTCCGCGCGGTGCAGGCCAGCATGGAGCAGTTGGACCCGTCGCTGGAAGAGGCCGCAAGCGGTTTGGGGGCGCACTGGTGGGAACGTTTCCGGCGCGTGCGCGTGCCGCTCATCTGGCCGGGCGCGCTGGCCGGGACGATGCTGGCGTTCGTCATCGCGCTCGGCGAATACGTCGCATCCGTGGTGGTCTTCGTGCCGCGCAACCGGCCTATTTCCATCGCCATCGCCGCCGCCATGCGCGACTTTAATCTGGGAACCGCAGCAGCCTACGGCGTCGTGCTAATTGCGGCCATCGCGCTGAGCATGACCATCGCAGCCCGATTGGAAAACAAGGGGGTAAAAGGATGAAAAGGGGAAGAGGGGAAAAGGAAAGAAAAGCCGCACACGCAATCTCACGGACGCGCCTTCCCTTTTAACCTTTTCCCCTCTTCCCTTTTTCCCTTTGACTCTTGCTTTATTTAATCTTGTCTTTGTTGTCAGCCCTGATTTTATCGGCTTTGGCCTGAAGGTCATCACTCTCTTTGTTCAGTTTCTCAAGGCGCGTCTTGTTCTCGCCGATCTTCGCTATCACGCTCGCCTTGTCGCTGCTGTCGAGCACAGCCTGCGCGTTTCCTTTGGCAACATCCATCTGCTCTGCACGCTTGCTGAACTCCTGAGATTTGAGCGAAAGATACTCTTTGAACTTATCATCAACCTTGAGCTTGCTCGCCTCGTCAAACTTCTTTGACGCGTCACGATATTTCTCCGCGCTCTTGGTCATGCCGTCCACAGCCTCTTTCGCCGTGGGTGCCAGTCTTTCTTTGTCGGCCTCAAAATCATCTGTCATGCCGTCAAAAAGCTTGTCGTTCTTCGCGCTCGCGTCCGTCGCCAGCTTGTTGCCTTCATCAATCGCAGCATTGCCTTCGCTGACGAGCTTATTGGCCTGCTCCAAGTCATTCGACGAATTGCACGCGAGCACAAAGGCCAGCAGCACGGCGAGCGCAATCAGCGCATTGCGTTTGGTTTGTGAATACATATAAGTTTCCTACATCTCTGTTTGATTGGGGTGGTTGAAAGAGCGTTGAAATATAACACGGGCCACAGGTTTCTAGCACCTAGAAAATTTCCGCCGCCTGCTCTGCTTCATGTTCGGGGCTACAGCTTTTGCCTTCCAGATTGTATAGTTGACTTCAACTGGCAAACTTTTCTGGCGGCGGATAAATTTCAAGATGGCTCTCTTCGATTGTCTCAAGTGGCCGGAGATGCGCGGCGTCGCGCTCGAATTGATAGCCGCGATGCATCAGGGACATTTACGGCGCACGCCGTTCTCGATTCCGGTGGTTGATTTCGTGCGCGTCTTTTCGCCGGGCGCAGTGGAGGCGGAACTGGCAAAGGTCGCACGGCGCGGCGAGATTCAATTCCGGCCCGACGCGAAAAATGGCGGCTCGTTCAGCCTCGCCGGGGGAGCGCGTGCAGACTTTGATTTGCGCCGTGAAGGACTCGTGCTGCGTATCCCGGAACGCATGAGCGGCAGATACGAATTGCGCCCCGAAGCCTTTCACATAGAGTTCAAGCGTGGAGAAGAGCTTGAAGGCTGCAAGCGTATTCTGCTGCTGATCTGTCATCGCGTCGTCAGCGTGGATGTTTCCGGAGAACGCGTCGAAGTGCATCTGCCAAGCAAGATTTTCGACCTCTGCGTGGAGTTTGGACAAAAATGAGAACCCGTTTTCAGATAAGCCGGAGAGACACAGAAGGTAAAAGTAAAAAGGTAAAAGGCAAAAGTGAGAGCGGCCTTCAAGCCCTCTTCGCTTTTACCTTTTTACTTTTACCTTTAGCCCTTTTTGTCGCGCCGCTGCGCGCTCAAACAAGTGTTCCCGCGCAGGCCGGTGCAGATAAGGTTGAGCTTTATCAGGCGCTGCTCGATCTGACGAATTCGTGGACGGTGATGTGCGTCGCAGCGCATCCTGACGACGAGGACGGCGCGACCCTGACCGTGCTCAGGCGTAAATACGGCGCGCATACCGTGACGCTCTTTTCCACCTTCGGTGAAGGCGGGCAGAACGCGATTGGGCCGGAGCTGTATGAAGAACTCGGCGCGATTCGTGCGCGCGAGACTTTGAAAGCGGCTGAGATTCAAGGCTCTGAGGCGCATTTTCTGGCGCTCAGGGATTTCGGCTTTTCAAAATCCGCAGAGGAAGCCTTTCGCTTCTGGGGCCGCGAAGAAGCTTTGCGCCGCATGGTCTTAGAGATTCGCAGGCTTCGCCCCGATGTCATCATCACCAACCACGACACCACGAGCGGGCACGGCCATCATCAGGCCACTGGCCGTCTGGTCGAAGAAGCTTTTGATGCCGCAGCCGACCCCAAACGCTTTCCCGAACAGTTGCAGGAAACGAGCGCATGGCAACCACAAAGACTTTTCGTGCGCGTCAATTATGAAGGCGGCACTGGAAGTAAGAAGTCGGAAGATGAAGCGGTGCGCGCGGGCAAGCTCGTTTCCATTGACCCGAACGAGCGCGACGCCGTACGCGGCTCGACCTATGCCGAACAAGCCCTGCAAGCTCTCAGACAGCATGCCTCTCAAGGCCCGTGGCCCACAACTGTTCCACAGACGGGCGCACCCATCATCCGTTATCGTTTAGCACGCGAAGCTCAAAAGGCTGCGCCGCTTCCGGCTCAGGCGCAGACCTTTCTCGATGGCATACCGCTACCCAAATCTGTCGAAAGGCGTCTGTCCATGCTCAGGATTGAAGGACGCCCGCTCTTTTATTACACCAATCAGCGGGATCGCGTCCTTGAGACGCTGGCGAATGTGAGCAGGACAGAGTTTGTTTCCGATGATGAATCTGATTACAGAGAGCACGCGCGCGTCTCTTTGCTCTGGAATCGCATCAATACCGCGCTGGCGATAGCAAGCGGAATCAAATTGACAATCACACCTCAAGATGAGGCGCTTGTGCCGCAGACGCCTGCATCTTTTTCCATTGTCATTGCAAATCAGGGCAACCGGGATGTTCAGCTTCGGCATGTATCTTTTGCCAAAGACGGGCAACCCTTGAAAGACCAGTCAGACTTGAAAATGACCGCCACGCTCACGCCACGTGCGAGCATCACGCTGACAGTTGAACGAGAACTCCCGGCGAACACTCCAAGCACCGTGCCTCATGCCGCGCATCTTTACGATTCTCTCTGGCGCGGCGAAAGATTCCACGCCTTAATCGTAGTCAATATGGAAGGCACAAGTATTGGGCTGGGTGAAGAGACATGGGTTGATGTCGCGCCCGCCGTAGAGATGATGAGGCTCTCGCCCTCGCCGTATGTTTTGACGCCTGCCACGCTAAACAAACATCTGACGTTTAAGCTTTCTCTCGTTAATCATCTGAATAAATCATTAGAGGCTGACATCCTGACAGGCAATCAGAAAGACAGCATTCATGAAGTCGGGCTGAAGGTCACTTTGGCGGCGCAGGAGAAGCGCGAGACTGAGGTTAAATCGAATGCGATTCCGGTGGACGGGCCGGACGAGCGACGCAACCCGCAGCTATTGCCTGAGTCGCTGCAACTCTCTGTCTCCGCCACAGGCTCATCAAAACCTGTGACAGAGCAAAAAGTACGCATCGTTTACAGCGAGGCACGCGTCGCGCCTCGCTTGCGCGTCGGCTATGTGCGGAGCTTTGACGAGACTTTGAGAAACGCGCTCGACGCGCTCGGCGTCGAGTCGAAAGAATTGACTGTGGAAGATGTGCGCGCGGGCGACCTGCGAAAGTATGACACGATTGTGATAGACAATCGCGGCTATCAGGCACATCCCGAACTCGTCGCCGCCAACCCGCGCCTGCTTGAGTTCGCCAGAGAGGGCGGGACGCTGATCGTCTTTTATCACAAAGCGAACGAGTGGAATCCTGACGCGCAGAAGAATCGCCCGCAGCTTGCGCCGCTTCCAATCACACTCGGCAACGACCGCGTGACGGACGAGAACGCGCCCATCGCTTTCAATGACGCGCAGCATCCTTTGCTTATTGCGCCGAACAGAATCACGCAGGACGATTTCAAAGACTGGGTGCAGGAGCGCGGGCTTTATTTTCCCAGGACTTGGGACGCACAATATCGCGCGCCGTTTTCGATGAGTGATACAGGAGAAACGCCCTTGCGCGGCGGGCTGCTCGCGCTCGATTACGGGCGCGGCCATTACATCTACACCAGCATGGTCTGGTACAGGCAACTGCGCGCAGGCATCCCCGGCGCATATCGCGTGTTCGCCAATATGATTTCTTTCGGAAAGTAGCGGGAACAAAAGTTTCCCGCAAAGGCATGAAGACACAAAGAAAAGCTCGCAAAGGTGTTGAGCAGTTATTTATCTTGAACGCTTTCCTCGCGCCTTTGCGCCTTTGCGGGAGATTGTCTTTGCTCTCTTCAAACTGAAAATCACTCGCTTCCCTTCTTCAATAAGATTGTCACTTCAAATCCGCTCGGCGCGCGATTCTGTGCGAAGACTTTTCCCTGACAAGCCTCGACGCATGATTTGACGATAGCCAGCCCCAAGCCCGTGCCGCCTGTCTGGCGCGAGCGGTCGGACTGTATGCGATAGAACGGGTCAAAGAGTTTTTCGAGGTCTGCTTCTGGAACGCCCGCGCCGCTGTCCGCGACGGTAATCCGAACGTGGCCGTTGCTCGTCTCAGCCGCAGCGCGTATCTTGCCCGCGTTGCCTGCGTAGCGAACCGCATTGCGAATCACGTTGCCGAGAGCGCGTGCGAGCAAGTCCGTCTGGGCCAGAGCTTCCAGCCTGTCATCAACCTCAAGCTCTATGTCCGCGTTCTCTTTCGCTGTCTCGCGCGCGATCACGCTTTCAAAAAGCGGGCGCAGGCGCACAGGCTCAAGCTCGATTTCCAATCCCTTGATGCCAGCCTTTGAATACGCCAGCAGCTCGTTGACGAGCTTTGACATCAGCTCGACCTCTTCTTTGACATCTTCTACATGACGCCTGTGCGATTCGTCCACGCGGTCTTCGAGAATGGTCAGAGCAAACTGCATGCGCGCGAGCGGCGAGTTCAGTTCGTGCGAGATGTCGCCCAGAAATCGTCTCTGTCCCGTAACGAAACCTGAAAGGCGCGTCGCCAGATGATTGATAGCTTTGCCCAAACGCCCCAGTTCGTCCGTGCGTCTCTCGTTGACGCGCACGTCGAATCGCTCTTCGGCAATCTGCTCTGTGGCGCTGGTCATCTGCCCTATGGCTTTTGTGAGGCGGCGCACGAATGGCAGCCAGAAGATTGTCGAGCCGAAGAAGATAATGCCGAGCATGATTATCCACGGCGTCGGGTCAAAAAACAGGCCGTGACCGGAAAACGAATCCGATGCCACGAGCAGGCGCGTGCGTACAGGCTCAGGTTGTTCCCGCTCAAACATCATGATGCGCCCGACAAACCAGTACAACTGCGGGTTAGCGGTTTTGAAATAAAGAGAAGGCGGCGGCCCTCCCGGCGGTCTATGCGGTGGCGGCGGCTGCTCTCTCGACTCTCGCGGAGGCATCGGGCCGGATTGACCTCTCGCAGAAGGAGGCGGCTCAGGGCGCGTTATCTCGCTCAAAATCTCTGCGGGCAGTGTCGTCTCTTTCCCTGCAAGCTGTTTCCCCTTGTTGTCGAACATGAAAAACTCGACTTGATAAGTCTCCGCATATCTCTTTAACAATTCGTCTCTTTCCGCTCTGGACTTATCATGCATCTCGCTTTCGATTGACCGGGTGAGGGCTTCGATGCGACCGGACGAGCCGCCGAGCAGGGGCGAGCGCATGTCAAAACGAAAGTAGAAACTCAAGACCAGCGCGAGGACTGCGCCGAGCAGCAGCAGGTTCAAAAAGAACCAGAGCATGATTTTGGAGAAGAGCGAAAAACGTAAGCCGCGCATAAAATTCTTACCCTTCGGCCTTCTCCGCCTGTTCCTGTACCAGCATGTAGCCGACAGACCTCACAGTCTTGATGTAGACAGGATGCTTCGGATCGTCGCCCAGCTTGCGGCGCAAAGAAGAGATATGCACGTCTATCGAGCGGTCAAACACATCGTAGTCTCTTCCGGCAATCTCGTTGAGCAGTTTGTCGCGGTCGAGGACGCAACCGGCAGAGCGCGCCAGACAGAGCAGGAGATCGAATTCGAGCGCGGTTAAATTCACAGGTTCGTCGTGCTGCCTGACGATTCGCGCGGCAGGGTTGATGTGTATGTCGTTGACGACGATTTCCTCCGTCTCGTTTTTCGCCTGACTCGCCGTCAGAAAAGAGCGGCGCGTGACTGCGCGCAGGCGAGCCAGCAATTCTCTCGTCGAGAAAGTTTTCGGCAGGTAATCGTCGGCCCCGATTTCCAGACCCACGATGCGATCCGATTCGTCGCCGAGAGCCGTCAGCATCAAGACCGGCACAGACGACATCTTGCGAATCTGCTTGAGGACTTCAAAACCATCCATCCCCGGCAACATGACATCCAGGATGACTGCCTGATAATTTCCCTGAACAACCTTCTCCAAGCCTTCCGTCCCTGTGTGCGCGCTCTCGACCACAAAGCCCATCATCTCCAGATACTCTTTGACCAGCCGACACAGCTTCACATCGTCGTCAATCATCAGCACGCGGATTTTTGTCTGGTCGTTCGTATTAGTGTTCATCTTTAGTATGCTTATTAGTAGGTCAGTTTGAAATTCCACATCACGAAAGAATCTCGCGCAAAGGCACTGGTGGCGCAAAGCAAGACCGCAAAGGATTGAATGCTATTCGCTCTTTGCGCGCTTCTCTTTGCGCGAACATGTCTTTCCTTTGCCATCTTTGAAACTGACCCTTCGGAAACTTGTCCTTCGGCAGCCCTCAATGCTAAGTTTAGCGCGAAATCATCCCGGCGGAATAAACTTTACACCCCCTTAACAATTTTCCCTTTATTCTACATATTCCCTTTACGTTAAAGAGTTAAACTCCATTCTGCGTCACCCGTATAAAAACGTCCGGGAGCTTAGTAGAAGGAGAATTGGCAATGAAAAAATTAAGATACATTATCCCCGCGCTTATCATAGCGCTTGCAGTCGGGTCGCTGGTCATCGGCTTTGCACAGCAGGGCAAACGATCGCAAGCCGACGGAAGAATGGAGAGGGGCGGGCCGCCGCCGCCGCCGGGAGGGCCGCGCGGAGGTCTTCACCCGCACATGCTTGAGCGTCTCAACCTGAGCGATGCTCAAACCGAACAGGCCCGCGCGCTTCATGAAAAGGCACGCACGGATTCGGAGAAGTATTTCGAGCAGTTGAAATCTGCGGACGAGCAACTGAAAACAGTTGTGCAGGCCGCAAGCTTTAATGAAGAGCAGGCAAGGCAACTGCTGTCGGATAAAGCGAAGGCCATGACCGAGCTGGAAATCATACGCCTGCGTACGGACTCGGCGATTTACAACCTGCTGACGGCAGAACAGAAAACGAGTCTCGCGCAGATCGAACAGGAGCGTCCTGACTTTCATCGCAGAGGACGTGGGCCGGAAGGCGGGGCGCAGCGAAACTAAAGCTGCTCTTCGCTCTCTAAAGGCTCGCTCAAGATGGAAGCACAGGCTGCTCAGGGCGCAGAAAGGCATGGTGGCTCGCGCCGTTGCGCCGAAAATCGCTGCTGCTGGCCCATAAAGGTTGGGGTTACCTGTTGGACTCACAGCAGTGTAGGCTGCCTGTGCTTCCTGCCACACATGAGTTATTAACCGCTCACCGACAAAGCGAAGTTTCAAGAAGGAGGATAAATGAAAGAAAACAATTTGATTAGCCGTCGTTCTCTATTGACGAGAGGATTCAAAACCGCAGCCGCGCTCGGACTTGGCGCTTTCGCTTTGAAAGCTGTGGGCGATTCCGACCCGTTCATTGCCAGAGCTTTGGCAAATATTCCATCGGGCGCGCTCGATTATCTTGCCGCCGAACCCTGCGTCCTGACCTGCACGTCAACGCTTGGGCCATGCTATTTCAACACGGGCCTCGTTCGCCGCGACATCACCGAAGGCAAACCGGGACTGCCGACGCGCCTCGGCTTTCGCGTCGTCAACGCGGACACCTGCGAGCCGATCTCAAATGCTTCGATTGACATCTGGCACACGGACAATAACGGCATCTACTCCGCTCCGATCAGCACGTTTTGCAACGGCACAGACCCCGTCGTTCAGACCCAGAGATTCGGGCGCGGCATCCAAACAACGGACGCCAACGGCTGGGCCTATTTCGACACGATTTATCCGGGCTGGTATTCGGGCCGCGTGACGCACATACACGCCACCATACGCCTGAACAACACGGCCATCGCCACCACGCAGTTCTTCTTCTTAGACCGCGTGAGCGAATTTATTTACAGAAGCCATCCGAACTATTCGCACCGCCCGAACCGCAACACGACCAACGCTACGGATAACGTCATCGGCGGAAATCTGACGCGCGTGCTGCCTTTTCTGTTCACTTCCCGATTGGTCAACAATAAATATTTGCAGGCCGTCAAAACCATCGGCATCCGCACGACGCCGACCACTTGCGCTGCTTGATGAAAGGAGCAAACTGATGAAAACTTTTACTCTCTCAAACAGAGTCGTCATTCGCCTGGCCCTTTCCTTAGCGGCCATCTTCGCACTCGCCACAGCATCTGTTGCACAAATCAAACTGCGTAACGCTCTGGACTATGACGGCGATGCTAAAGCCGACTTTACCGTCTTTCGCAACAGCGATAACGGCTGGTATATACTGAAGAGCAACGGCACAGGCTTTGTCGGTCAAGCCTTCGGCACGACTCACACGGACACGCCCGCGCCCGGAGATTATGACGGCGACAACAAAGGCGATCTGGCCGTCTGGCGATACAGCAATGCTGCCTTTTATTATCTGGAAAGCAGCACAGGGGTTTTCAAAGCCAGCGTCTGGGGAGCCATCGGCGACGAAATCGCCCAGCGCGATTATGACGGCGACAATAAAACGGACTTTGCAGTCGTGCGGCGCACGGGCGGCAATATGTTCTGGTACATCCTCAACAGCTCTGACGGCACTTTTCGCTCGCAGCAGTTTGGTTTAAGCACGGATTACACGGCTCCCGGCGATTATGACGGCGACGGCAAATTCGACATCGCCGTGACGCGCAGCAGCGGCACAGGCACTGCCATCTCTTTCTACATCTTGGGCAGTACGTCTGGATTTTATGGCGTGCAGTGGGGCCTTGCAGGCGATACCGTGGCGACGGGCGATTACGACGGCGATACAAAAACAGACATCGCCGTTGTGCGCAGGAACGGCGCGAGTTTGGACTGGTATATTCTTGAGAGCTTAACCGGACAACTGCGTGCGGTTAATTTCGGCGTCTCGGAAACAGATTCGCTGGTTCAGAATGATTACGACGGCGACGGCAAGACGGATGTCGGCGTGTGGCGCGACACCAGCGGCACGTTCTATGTTTTGAAGAGCACGGACGGCACTTTGCTCAGCATGAACTGGGGATTCACCACAGATTTGCCGGTTGCCACTTACGACGCTCATTAGTGGCAAACGATAAAAGCGGACACGCGCCACAGATGAACGCGGATGAGCGCGGATTAAGAAATGATTTGATTTCTATCCGCGCTCATCCGCGTTTATCCGTGGCTGATTCGTGTAGCTTCGTGGATTGCCTTGCTTCTATGCGCTAATCAACTTTCCAGCTTTGCGCGTGCGCGTTCGAGAAATGTTTTAATCATCTCGGCGATGCGCTTTTGCATCTCCGCGCTGATGCGGCTCTCTCCCACAAGACCTGCGAGCATGTGCAGTTCTCTGGCGTGCTGGCGGCGCATCTCTACGTGCTGCGTGATACGCACAATGGTAGAAGTCGTGCCGCGCTCGACAAAGCTGGCGGCATAGCGCAGGTAATTTTTCTTCTCGACCGGCGCGGGCGACCATTCGATGCGGTCGGGGCTATTGTCAGTTAACTCGACCGCAAAGGCCGCGCGCATTGGTCCAAGCATCGGCACATCCGTCCGCACAGTCCAACGCAGCAGGCCGCTCGCCTCTGTCCTGATACTCTCGATGCCCGGCATCAACTCGACAAAGTTGCGCCACTCCGTAAAAAATTCCCGCGCCCGCTCAATGCCCGTCTTGAGTTCCAGTTGCTCAGTGTATTCTGCCTTGATCCGAAACATGTGACACCTCTTGAAAGTAAAATCATTACATCGAAGATGAAAAGAGAATCGAGTTAAAAAAGAGCCGCGTCATGTTGCGCCAGATGCCGCGAAAATGCGGGTCTTCCGTGTAGAGCACGACATGGCCGCGCCCGGTCGGCTCGTCCATCACGTAAGCCGTGCCGCGCAGCAGCCGCTCCGTATTATCCGGCCAGACGAATCCTGAGATGCGCAAAGCTTGATTGCCGTTTGCGGTAAAGACGACTGCATTGGTTCCCTCTTTGGACGGGCGGAAAAAGTAGCCGGACGAGATCAGCACCGCCAGCTCTCTTTCTTCATAGCCGTATGTCAAATAAGTCGTGCGGTCAATGGTCGCGCGCATGATCGCGCCGGGCACGGCTTCAGGAACCTGTCCGGGCCGCGCCGAGGGCGAAGCGATGGGCGGCAAATCCGGCGACGCGCCTTCCAGTTTTTCCGTCTGATTCGCCTCTTCGCGTCGCTGCTCGGTGGCGGTCTTTCTCGTCTGCTGGTTTTTGCGTCCTGCTGTCGGAGCCTCTGCCGCAGCGCCGATCTCGCGCGCTTGCGGCGAAGGCGCGGGTTCCGCTTCCTTCTCTTGCGTGGCTGGCGGCTTCTGGTCGTCATCATCGCTTCCGACAAGGCGCGACGAAGTGAGGTTGACATCCTTGAGCGCGGCAAAGACGGCTGCGCCCTTGAGACAGACGAGCACGCCGCCGCGCGACACCCAGCCGCGCAAAGTTTCTATCCCGCCTTTGCCAAAAGCTGAAAAGTATGTGTCGGGCGAGCCGTCCGGCAAAATGATGACGTTGTATTTATCCAGTTCCGCGCGCTTGATGTTGGAGATCGTCATCGGCGTAAAGTCTACGCCCGTGCGGTCAAAGAGATGCCACAGCGAGCCGTAGCTCGTCTGGCTCACAGCATCATCCGCCGCGATGATAATGCGCGGGCGTTTCAAAGAGATGACATTCTCAGAGCCGATGCCCGTCTCGCCCGTCTCGTTGAAACCGGAATTAACAGCCGTCACCTCGACACCCGATTCACGCGCCAGACGCCTCATTGCATCATGCAGCGTCTCCGGGTTGCGCGAGACGCGTGCAACGATAGTGCCGCGCGGCCAGTCGCGCCCGCCCGCGTTCAAAGTGCGCGTGGCGACGGCGAGCCGGAAGCCTTCGCGCTGCAAGCGATACGCGAGCGAGGCCGCGCCGTCGCGGTCGTAAGGAATGACGTAAGCGATGCTGGCATTCAGAGGCCGACCAACTTCGACTCCCTCCGGCGTTGAGTTGATGACTTTGACGATGCCTGTCGTATCTTCCGTCCAATATGCTTCGACTCCAAAGGCGAGCGGCAAAGACCATGCAGTGATGTCATAAAAACCGTACTCTTCTTTCGCGGCATTCTCGCCGCGCCGCTGGTTGCGCTGAAAACGCGCAAGCTGCTCGCGCACGAAAGCGGCATCCTGCTCTGTGCCCGGCTCAAGCAAAGCCTTTGCCAGACGCTTCTGCGGCTGTGCCAGATCCATGACGTAAGAAAAGGCCGGAAAGGTTCGCGCGCTGGCAGAATTGCTGCCAGTGTAGCTATGTGCGCTTTGTGAGCGGAATGATTCTGCCGCCAGCTCAACTTCCACGCCCGCGCGCTTCAAGATTTCTACAAGCTCCACGGCTTTGCGCGGGTCTTTGCCCGGCACAATCACAAAGCGTTTCATACGCTCCGTGCGGCCCTCTTCAATAGCAGTTCTCTTAAACTCGTAAAAATCATTGAGCCGCGCCGCGCTATGACGCGAAGCAGTGTCGAGCGTCGTCAGCGAAGCGACAAAATGCTTGGCGATGGCCGAGCGCAGTGTGACAATCGTTTCGTCATCGCGCTTCCAGTTGAGTCCCTTGAAACCGCCGCCGTCAGTCTCATAAGTCATCCCCGTCGCGCCGTTCAGACTGGGCCACGAATCCCAGTAGCCCGGATAGAAAAGGTCGAAGATGTCGCGGACGTAAAAGTCCCATTGCCTTTGATCGAACTGCGCGGCGTTGGCGCGTCCGAAGGTCGTCAGCCAGCGCGCAGTCTGCTCGGATGGAAGATTCGGATTTATCGGCTGTGCGGCAGGAGGAAAGAAAAACTGCGCGGGCTGGCCGTGATGATCCACAAAGATTTGCGGATTCCATTCCAGATACGCGCGCTGCACATTGCGCGTCTCTGTTTGCGAAGAGACGATGTTGTCGCGGTTGAGGTCGAAGCGATAGCGATTGACGCGCCCGTAAACAGACCACGGCTCGCGGTGCTCGCCCGCGAGCGGCTCAGGATTGCCGATGCCGTAAGAGTTGTACCACGAGACGAAACGCTCGTGGCCGTCAGGGTTATGGCAGACGTTGATGAGAGCGATGCTATTTTTAAGTATGTTCTGCGTGGCCGCTTCGTCCGAGGCCGCGAGTTGATAGACGACCTGCATCATCGCTTCAAACGACGCGGACTCGTTGCCGTGTATCGTATAGTTGAGCCAGACGATGACGGGCGTCTCGTTGATGATGGCGCGGGCTTCCGTGTCGGAGAGCTTGCGCGGGTCTGCGAGGCGCGCAAGGTTAGCCCTGATCTGATCCAGACGCGCGATGTTCTCAGGCGAGCTGATGGCGACGAGATGCATCATACGATGCTCGTTAGTCTCGCCGATGTCCATGACGCGCACGCGATCCTTTGCGGCCTCTGAAATCTTTTCGATGACGCGCTCCATCAGGGCGTAGTTCGTATGGAACTCGCCCACATCGAAACGCAGGATGCTCTGCGGTTTGGGCACGCTCTCGCGGTAGGGGCCGCGCGCGTAAAAGTCAAAGCGTGAATCGTCGCGTTGCGCTTGAGCATTGATGGCAAGTGCGGCGAAAATCAACAGGAGCGCGGCGGGAAGGCGTAGATGTGGCATCATCTGTAGTCAGGGCAAGCTTTCTTCGTCTACAAAGGGAGAATTCGGAACGCCCTTCGATATTACCGCGCTTTCGCTTTGATTCTCAAACCGCGAGCCGCGCGCACATGAGGAGAGATTTCATGGACCAACAATTCGCAGACGAGTGCACGCGCTGCCGTCTGGGCCGCCTCCGCCGCTGGAATGAATTGAACGAAGAAGAGCAGATGATCGTCAGACGCCTGCCCGCCTCGGCAGATTATTCGCTGGCAGAGCGCGAGACGAGGCACAGATGGTGCACGCGTTGCTGGCATGAAGAGACCGGAAGCACAGAGCATCAGGCTTGAGCGATTCCTAAAACAGCTTTTCTCTTATCCTTCTCCGGTCATTCTTTTGTGATTCTTTCATAGGCGGCGCGGATGTTTGACATGTGTGCTGTGAGGTCTTCTGTCAGGGCGTTGGAGGTTGGATAATTCATGCGGCGCGCGATGTCGTTGACTGCCGGATGGTCGCCCGCGTGCAGGTGTGTCGAGCGTCCGATGATGAGTCGCAGGTGATGGTCGAGCGCACGCAGGACTGCGTAGCCTTCATTCATCGCAGCATAATCTTCATCTTTGAGCGAGCCTCCGGCATGCAGTCTCTCAAGCGTGCGGATGGTTGAGCGGTCTTCGCCTTCGTCGCGCACGTCGTCTCTCAATTGCAGGTAGCGCGTAGCAAAATAAACATCGAGCATGCCGCCGCGCCCGTACTTGATGTCAATTCCGGTGCGACCGCGCCGCCGGATTTTCTCTCTCTCCAATCTTTCACGCACGCGCCTCGTTTCCGCACGCAGCTCTTTATCATTCATCTGCCGCGCTGACTCGTGTATCACGCGCCGCGCTTCGTCTTCGACTTTTTGGCCCAGAGAAACATTGCCCGCCACTGCGCGCAGCTTGACGTAGGCGAGCCATTCCCATGCCAGCGCGCGCCCGGAAAGATAGCTGGTGAAGGTGCGTGCGCCCGTAGAGGTCTGCCCGTTTCTGCCGTCGGGCCGGAGGCGCAGGTCTACGCGATAGAGATGCCCTTCGCGCGTCAGGCTTGAGAGCGCGGCGACCAGCAGCTCGCCCATGCGCGAATAAAATTCAGCGTGATTGAGCGAAGCCAGCGGCGAGGGTTTCTCGTCTTCATAAATCAGCACGACATCGAGGTCTGAGCCGTAATCCATCCCGCCGCCGCCGAGACGGCCCAACCCGAGCACTGCCAGCTCAGGCTCCGTACTAAAACTTCCATAACGACGCTCAAGCTCGCGGCGCGCGATGAGGCAGCCCGTGTCAAGGCTCGCGGCGGCAAGCAAAGTCTGCCGCCTGTTGGCTTCGCGCATAGAGATTGCGCCCGCCGCATCCAGCATGCCGGTGTGTAAGAGCAGCCCAGACCAGACGCGCCTGAGCGCGCTCAAAGCCTCACGAAAAGTCTCTTCTTTTTCGACCGCCATGTTAAGCAGCGCGCGATAATCCGGCTGCCCGACATCTTCGCGCGCGATGGCGGAAATCAGGGCCGGATGGCCCGCCACCATCTCGCCGAAAAATTCCGATGCCCCGCACAGTTGCACCAGAGCAGACAGATGCGCTGCGGACAGATTGAGGCGAACATTTGATTTATCGAGCGACGCAGCGATGCGCGAGATGAGCGTCAGGGCGCGTTGAGGATTCAGCGACTGTGAAGCCGATTGATGCAGGTCATGCGCGATTTTTTCGATGAAAGAATTTTCGACATCCCCGGACATCCAGCGCGCGAAGACGTTTGCAGCGGCGTGCGTCGCAGACCGCTCTGCGTCCACAGGCTCGTCCAGCACGGCCCGTACATTGACATGCTCTGGAATGGAAACCTCGCTCGCGCTGTTTTCGTCCGCAGCATCATCTCTCTCCGGCTCGCCGAAGATGCGTTGATAAGCATCGCGCACCTGCGTGGTATGAAGTTTCAGTGTCTCGTCGAAATCTGCGAGCGCGTTCTCGCCGCTGAAATTCATGCGCCGCGCAAAGAGCGTGCGCCGCTCCGCTTCATCCGGCACGACATGCGTTTGCAGGCCGTGCTCCATCTGCAAGCGATGTTCGAGCGTGCGCAGAAAATCGTAAGCGTCCGAGAGCTGCATGCGTTCGCGCTCTGTGATGAGCTTGCGGTCTGCGAGGCGACCGAGGCTGATGAGCGTGTGCGGTGCGCGCAGCCACTCGTCACGCCCGCCGAAAGCGAGTTGCAAAGCCTGCGCGATAAATTCGATCTCGCGGATGCCGCCGTGTCCGAGCTTGACGTTAAAGCCACGGAAATCCTGCGCGTGATGACGATCAATCTTCTGCCTGGCGAGACGCACATTGCCAAGCGCGCGACCGACCGTGACATCGCTCGCATAAACGCTCTCTGTAACGCGCGCGGAGAATTGCGCGTAGAGCTTATGGCTGCCAGCAGACGCGCGTGCGCGAATCAACGCTTGCCGCTCCCATGCCTGCGCCTTCTCGCGGTAATAACGCACGGCTTCATCCAGAGATGAAGCGAGCGCGCCATCTCTGCCATGCGGGCGCAATCTCAAATCGACTCGATACGCAGCGCCTTCGCCAGACGGTTTCCCAACCACGCGCGCGACCGCTTCTGCGAGCCTGACAAAATATTCACGATTGGTCGTCTCGCCGCGCGTCCCCTTGCCGGAAGTCAGGCCGTCATCCGAATAGAGAAACAGCAGGTCTATGTCGGAAGCGTAGTTCAACTCGCCTGAGCCGAGCTTGCCGAGCGCGATGATGCAAAAGCTGGCATTCGTGACACGACCCTTCTCATCTATCTTCAAAGCCGGGCCATAGCGATTATCAAGCTCCTGCCGCGCAAGGCTCAAAGCGTGTTCGAGCACCACGTCCGCCAGATTCGACAACTCTTCCGTGACTTCGACCAGCGTGCACACTTTTCGTATGTCGTGCAGGTAGATGCGAAGCAGCTCGCGGCGACGAAAGCGCGCGAGCAAGACCTGCGGCTCAAGCTGCGAATTGGTGAGCCGGAAACGCGCCAGTGATTCCTGTATCTCGTCGCGTGTCTTGACGCGCGTGTGCAGACGCTCGCGCGCCAGCCACTGTATGTAATCAGGATGTTGTGAAAGCGTCGTCGCCAATAGCGGACTCCACGCGGCCAGCGCGAGCGCGTCCGAGCACAATCCCTCATTGCGCGCGAGCCGCTCGGCCTCGCGCGGGTGCTCTTGCGAGAGTCGCTCAAAGAAGAGCCGCGCGCCTTCTTTATCCGGCAGGTCGCGCGCCAGCGATTCGATTTTATCTTTTGGTTGCGGCAACCACAGAAGGATAGTACAACGCGCGGCGCGATGCCATCGAACGCGGATAGGAAAGAAGCAATTCAACCACCAAGACGCTAAGAAGCAATTTCAAAACTCAAGCTGTCCGATGCTTCAACTCCTTTGCGCCTTCTCTCTTATCTTTGCGCCTTTGCGAGAAACACCAACGTTTCACGCTGGGGCGCAAACAAAGAAAGACTCAAGATGCAAAGGCTTGACTCTTAGGTTTGAAATGGTCTCTAAGACGCTAAGAAAAATCCTGCTTCTCCTTTGCTGTCGTTGTGTCGTTGTGTCTTTGTGGTTGAATTGCTTTCTGCTTCTTCGTTCCGGCATTACTTCGCAGCGATGCCATGCGCCGTCAACCAGCCTGTAATTGTGTCGTAGAACAGAAGCGACTTTTTGGGCCAGACCCAAAAGTTTTCAGGCCATTTCCATTCGCCGCCTTTCAAGGAGCCGAAGTTTTCCATGTCGTGCCCGACGCCGGGAATGACGCGGATGGTCACGTCAGTATTTCCAGCCTGCTTTAAGTATCCCGCCATCTTCTCTTGATTCTCTGCGGGCGGCACGAGGATGTCTTTCTCTCCAAAGAGCGAGAGGACTGGAATTTTCGTCTTCATCAACACCTGCGCGGGGTCATACTTAATCAGCCGCCAGTCGTCCAAATCTTTTTGCGTGGTTACAAGCTGAACGTGTTCGGCCCATTTCTTATCCCGCGATTCTTTCGTCAAAGCATCAAGCTCTGCTTTCCCTTCTCCGGTGTAAGCAACTTTGAAAAGCAGTTTCGTATAGGCGAGGGCTTCGGCTATCTCCGGCGCGGTGAATTCCTCGCGCCGCAGTGTGTACTCGACGCGATCAAGCTCCTGTTCTTCGACCGTCACGGCTGGCCCGACGTTGAGAATCAGGAATTTCACATCACTCGTGCGCGAGGCGGCGAGCGGCGCGACCCAGCCTCCCTGACTGATACCGAATAGCCCTAGCTGCTGTTTGTTGATGTCCTTGCGCTTTCGTAAAAGCTCGACTGCGGCCAGCGCGTCTCCAGCCAGGTCATCGAAACCCGCCTGTTCAAAATTTCCCGTAGACTGGCCGACGCCGCGCTTGTCATATAACAAAGCCGCCACGCCCTGTCGCGCAAAAAAGTTTCCCCAGAAGCGATAGTAACTCTCCGCGCGTCCCTGCGCGCCTGAGCCGTGAACGATAACCAGTACGGGATACGGGGCGGAGGTGACGGGCTTGAAGAGAGTGCCTGCGAGCGTGACCTCTCCATTTTTGAAGCGGACTTCTTCCTGCGAATAAGTCAGCGTCGGCTCTTTCGGCCTGCGCTTGAGATGGAGCGAGACTGGCGGCCCCCATGCTTTATTTTCTCCCGTCATTTCTCCGATTTCAGGAAAAACCCGCATGGTGAAAGTGCCATACTTCGGTTTGAAGACGAGTTGCGGTGAAGCATAGTTGATGTCTGTCACGGGTTCATCGAAGATGCTCAGGTCTGGCAGATCATAAGTTCCCTTTAGCTTGCCGCCCTCCAAAGTGAAATCGAGTCTCACTGTTTGAATCGCGCCCAGACGCGAGTAAGCGCCTTCCCAATGTCCGACGATTGCTTCCTGCTGCGCATCGACAGTTGCGGGCGCAATCAGGCACAACAGAACTATGAAGACGGAAGCCATAAACAGCTTGCACATGATTTTATTCTCCGCTCTGAATTGAGATAGGAAAGCAGCGACGAGACTGAAATAAGACACAGCTTTGCTCTCATCGCTGTGGCAATCACGCTTTAGTTGTTTACTTTGTTCCTGAATTATTATAATCGTTTAAGATTTGATTCAGCTTCTCCTTTTTATGAAGATTGCGTATCTGGCAGACTATAGACATTTCATTCCCACGCTGTCGCGCTGGTTTCTCGCAGAGTCGCCCGCATACTATAAAGACAAAACATGGAAAGATGTGGCGGCGACGCTTGACGAGCGGCTGAATCGTGCGCGCGTGCCGCTGACGTTGGTCGCATATCGAGACAATCAACCTCTCGGCACTGTCTCGCTCGTCGAAGAATCCATCACCACGCACAGGCATCTGGCCCCGTGGCTGGCTGGACTTCATGTCGCTGAAGCATGGCGACATCAGGGCATTGCGACGGAATTAATCAACGCCCTCGTTAACGAAGCCGCAGCGATTGGCGTCGAGAGGCTTTATATCGGCATCAGCCGTGCGGAGGATTACTACAGCGGGCGCGGCTGGCAAACCGTTGACAAAATTATTTATTATGACAAGCCTGTCACCATCATGCAGCTCGACCTGAAGAAGAAGAGAACACCATGACAGACGCGCTATCCGAATCTTACGAAGAAGTTTTGTATCCGAGCTATCTGCACACGCAGACGCAGCCGGATAGGTTGGCGACGATGGCGACGTTTTTCGGGATGCAGCCCGCGCCGATCGAGAAATGTCGCGTGCTCGAACTCGGATGCCATGACGGGAGCAATCTGATTCCTTACGCTTTCCACCTGCCCGAAAGCGAGTTTACGGGGATCGACCTTGCCGCGCGTCCCATCGCTCTGGGCCAGCAAAGAATAGAAGCTCTGGGCCTCAGAAACGTGCGGCTGCGACAGTTTGACGTGATGCAGGTGGACGAATCTTTCGGCGAGTTCGATTACATCGTCGCGCATGGACTTTTCTCATGGGTTCCGCCGGAAGTGCGCGAAAAGATTCTGGAAATCTGCCGCCGGAATCTTGCGCCGCAGGGAGTCGCGCATGTCAGTTACAACGCTTATCCCGGCTGTCACCTGCGCGACATGACGCGCGAGATGATGCTCTTTCACACGCGGCGTGTGACGGATTCGCAGGAGAAGATCGTGCAGGCGATTGCGCTCTTGAAATTTCTCTCGGACTCGTTTGCAGAGCCTGACCTGTATCGCCTATTTCTCAAGGAAGAGGTCGAGCACATTCTCGAACGTCGTGAGGAGCAGGTCTTTCACGACGACTTGGAGACGTTTAATCAGCCATACTATTTCTACAAGTTTGCGGAGAAGGCCGCCGCGCACGGCTTACAGTTTCTCTCCGAAGTAGATTATTTCGAGATGCAGGATCACATCTACACGGCGGAGGTCAAAGAGGCTCTCAGCGTCCTCTCCGGCGACATCATCGCCAGAGAACAGTATCTGGATTTCGTCAAGTGTCGCAGGTTTCGCCAGACACTGCTCTGTCATCAAGAGGTTGAGCTTAACCGCCAACTGAAGCCCGAAGGGATGCGCGTCTTTTATGTGGCCTCATCGGCGCGTCCGGTTTCCGCGAGTCCTGACGTGTTGGGCAGCGCGATAGAAGAGTTTCACGGCGCGAAGGGCGCGGCGATGAAGACGGATCATCCTTTCGCCAAAGCCACGATTCTTTGCCTCAGCGAAATTTACCCGCAGTCTCTACAGTTTGAAGAACTGCTGGCGCGTGTGCGCGCACGCACCGGCGCAGATAAAGAACAGCCGTCCGTGCAGCAAGAGAGTGACGCGCTCATGCTGGGCCAGATTCTGTTGCAGGTGTTTGCGGCTGGACTGGTGGAACTGCATGTTCACAAGCCGAAGTTTGCGACCGTAGCGAGCGAGCGTCCCCTCGCCAGTCCACTCGCGCGCTGGCAGATAGGGCACGGCCCCGTCGTCACCACGCTGCTCTCGACAGGACTTGAAATCGAGGACGCATTGGGCCAGAAGCTCCTGCAACTGCTCGACGGAACGCGCGACCGCGCCTCGCTGCTTGCGGAAATGACCGCGTTGATTGAGTCAGGCGCGATTCAGCCGGACGAAGATTCAGCCGATAGGAAAGTGATTCTGGAAAACCTGCCGCAACTCCTTGAACAGAACCTCGCGCGACTGGCGCGGCTCGGATTGTTAGTCTCATGAATGATTACGGTTCGCGCAAAGCGCAAGCATCAACACATAACTTTTCTGTTATCATTGAGCCAGTCTTTGAAAGCGTGAGGTGTTTTATGAATATTAATGAATTGATCGAACGCGATCCCGAAAAACTCGGCGGCACTCCTGTCTTTTTCGGCACGCGTGTACCAATCAAGAACCTCTTTGATTGTCTGGAAGACGGCGACAATCTGGATGAGTTCTTAGACCAGTTTCCGACCGTGACCCGTGAACAAGCATTAGGTGTGCTTGAGGCATCGAAGCAATGGCTGCTCACAGACTATGAAGTTGCTGCTTGATGAATGCGTCACCCGCTATCTGAAATCAGATTTAACGGGACATGAGGTGAAAACCGTTGATGAAGCGGGAATGAAAGGTCTCAGGAACGGCAAACTTCTGCGCGCTGCTTCAGACGTTTTCGATGTGCTGATTACCGTTGACCAGAACATTGCCCATCAACAAAACATCCCATCCTTTGATATCGCAATTCTTATTATGATTGCGAAAAGCAACGCATACCATTCGCTCAAGCCGCTGATTCCCCGGGCGCTTGAAAAGCTAAAACAGATCAAACCGGGTGAGGTAGTGCGCATCGGGCCTTCTTGATAACTGTTTTATCAAAGAGCATTCTCAGCCTGCCTGCTACGAATAAGTGCGAGAGAGCTTCTCTTCCAACCTCTTCTTTACCTCGGGCCATTCGGAATCAATGATGCTGAAGTAGACGGAGTGGCGTATGCGGCCCGTGGAGGTCGTCATGTGATTGCGGAAGGTGCCTTCCTCTTTCGCGCCGAGGCGGAGGATGGCGGCGCGCGAACGCTCGTTGAGCGAATCGGTTTTGAGTTCGACGCGCATGCAGCCAAGCTCTTCAAAGGCGTGGCGGAGCATTAGATATTTCGCTTCCGTGTTGATGGCCGTTCGCTGCCAGTGGCGCGCAATCCATGTCCAGCCGATTTCGACGCGGCGATTTTGCAGGTCAATGTTGCCGTAACGGGTCGAGCCTACCACTTTGCCCGAAGACTTCTCGACGGTCGCAAACGGCAGGAACATGCCGCGCACCTGTCCTTCGAGCGCGTCCGCGATGTAAGCGCGCATCTCTTCCGGCGTAGTGACGGGCTGCGGATTCAATCGCCACAAATCGTCGTCAAGGCCCACTTCGCTGAGCGCGGCGTGATGCTCAAGCGATAACGGCTCAAGCCGGACGAATCTTCCTTCAAGTGTGACTGGCTCTACAATCATTGGGTTAAAAGAGAAAGCGGGGAAGCGGGAAAATGGGGAAGATAAAAAGCGCTTGGCCTTTTCCTCTCTTCCCCCTTTACCCATTTCCCCAAAGTTCTAAATATCGAAATACATTCCGAACTCAAGCGGGTGCGGGCGCATACGCAGCGGCTGAATCTCCTTCTCGCGTTTGTAAGAAATCCAGCGGTCAATCAGTTGCGGCGTGAAGACATCGCCTTTCAAGAGAAAGTCGTGATCGGCTTCCAATGCCTTCAAGGATTCGTCGAGCGAGCCGGGCAAAGACGGCACGTCCTTCAAAGCTTCGGGCGAGAGATCATAGATGTCTTTGTCGAGCGGTTCGCCCGGATCAATGCGATTCTGTATGCCGTCAAGCCCCGCGAGCAGCATCGCTGAAAACGCCAGGTACGGATTGCAGGACGGGTCTGGCGGACGAAACTCAAGCCGCTTCTGTTTCGGATTGGTCGAGAACATCGGGATGCGTATCGCAGCCGAACGATTGCGCGCCGAGTAGGCGAGATTGACCGGAGCTTCAAAGCCCGGCACAAGTCGCTTGTAGCTGTTGGTCGTCGGCGCGGCAAAGGCCACCACAGCCGCCGCATGTTTCAAGAGGCCGCCGATGTAGAACCGCGCCATCTCTGAGAGTCCCGCGTAACCGTCGCCCGCGAAAAGCGGCTTCTCATCTTTCCAGAGCGATTGATGCACGTGCATCCCTGAGCCGTTGTCGCCGTAGAGCGGTTTGGGCATAAAGGTCGCGGCCTTGCCGTAGTTGTAAGCGGTATTGCGGACGACGTATTTGAAGAGTTGCAGGTTATCGGCTGTGCCGAGCAGGGTCGAGAAACGAAAATCAATCTCGCATTGTCCGGCAGTGGCGACTTCGTGATGATGACACTCAACATTGATGCCGACCTCGCCGAGCGTCAAAGAAATCTCCGAGCGCAGGTCGCTCAGCGAATCCGTCGGCGGCACAGGCACATAGCCTTCTTTAGCGCGGATGCGATAGCCGAGGTTTGAGCCGTTAAACTCGTCCGCGTTGCGCCCTGTGTTCCAGTGCGCTTCGTCGGAATCCAAAGTGTACCCGGCTGAATTCTGGTCGTTATGAAACTTGACGTTATCGAAAACGAAAAACTCTGCTTCCGGCCCGAAGAAGGCCGTGTCCGCAAGGCCCGTAAACTTCAGATAACTCTCGGCGCGTGCGGCGACGGAGCGCGGGTCCATGCCGTAGCCCTCTTTGGTGATCGGGTCAACGGCGTTGGCAATCAGGCACAGGGTCGGCTCGTCCGAAAACGGGTCCATCCAGTAGCGCGCAGACTCCGGCACGAGCAGCATGTCGGATTCGTTAATCGCAGCCCAGCCGCGCAAGGATGAAGCATCGAACCCAAAACCGTCTTCAAAAGAATCTTCCGAAAGCTGTGCGATAGGAAAAGTCAGGTGATGCCAAGCTCCCGGCAGGTCTGTAAACCTGATGGAAACGAATTTGGCTCCCTGATCCGAGGCATACTTCAAGGCTGTTTTTGCGTTCATATAATCTCCTGTTGAAAAATTTGGGAGTGTCGGAGGTTCTTTCCGCGCCCGAAGCGTTGTGGTGCGGCGAGATTTCCGAGTCGTGGCTGGCGCGCAAAGGGCGCGGCAAGTATCATCTGAGCAGCGTGTAAAAGCTTGGCATTATATTGACCTCTGAGCCTGTGTCAAGCGGTTTGCTGCACGCGGCAATCCGCCAACGCTCTTTCAGATCCGCGCTTTTCCCTTAAACCTTTGCCATGTGCAACTTTAACTGCGCGCCGTGTGTTTCGGGCGCAAAAAAAATAGTTTTTGACCGACTTCGCATTTTCTGTTACATTGCGCCCCTAGTGATCCAGCCATGAAAGTCCCCCATGACATTCCGACGGGATGCCCTTGCGTCTCGACGATAGCGAGATCATGCAGGCACATACAGCCAGAAGGTAGGAGACTGCGAATTGACGACGGCTATTGAACAGACGCTCGAAACTTATGGCATAGAAAACTGGGGGGCCGGATATTTCGGCGTCAATCGCAAGGGAAATCTCATCGTCCGCCCCTCTGAAAACGACTCGCGCACGGCGGATTTGAAAGAGATTATAGAGGACTTGCGCCGTCGCGGTATCTCGACTCCGGTGCTTTTGAGGTTTCCGCAGCTCGTCGCCGCGCAGGTTCGAAAGCTTCAAAGAGCCTTCCGCAACTCCATACGCGAATTCGAGTATGAAGGCGCACACATGTGCGTCTACCCGATGAAGGTCAACCAGCAACGCTCCGTTGTCGAGGAATACCTGCGCGAAGGCTCGCGTTACGATTTCGGTCTCGAAGCCGGTTCAAAGGCGGAATTGTATGCCGCGCTTGCGATGGAGCAGTCTCCTGAGAGCCTGCTCGTCCTCAACGGTTTCAAAGATAAAGAGTTTATTCAGCTTGCCTTTATCGGGGCCAAATCCGGCAAGCGCGTCGTCATCGTCATCGAAAAGATGAGCGAGCTTGAACACATCCTCACGCTCGCGGACGAGCATGAGGGCGAAAGCGCGCTGCCGATGATCGGAATGCGCGTCAAGCTTTACTCGAAAGGCTCTGGCCGCTGGGAAAAGAGTGGCGGCGAGGCGGCCAAGTTCGGCCTCACGACGACAGAGATTCTGGAAGTCATACGCCGCTTGCAGGAAGCAAACCGGATGGACATGCTGCGCCTGCTGCACTTTCACATCGGCTCGCAATTGACGGACATCAAGCGCATCAAGAACGCTATGAAAGAGGCCGCGCGCGTCTATGCCAAAGTCAAGCAGATGAAAGCCCCGATTGATTATCTGGATGTCGGCGGCGGGATGGCTGTGGACTACGATGGTTCAAAGACTGCGTTCGACTCTTCTGCCAACTACACCGCGCAGGAATTCGCCAACGACGTGACCTATACCATCAAGCAGGTCTGCGACGACGAGAACGTCTCGCATCCGACCATCATACAGGAATCGGGTCGCTTTCTGGCCGCCTATCACGCCATCGTCATCACCAATGTGGTGGATGAAATCGAAACCGTCGTCGAGGACATCACGCCGATAGAAGTGGCAGAGCATGACCCGCAGGTGGTCGTCGAATTGAGCGATTTGCGCGAGACCATCGGCCCCAAAAATTACAGGGAGTATTACCACGACGCGCTTGAGCACAGAGACGAACTGTTTACGATGTTCAATCTGGGACTCATCACGCTGGAAGACCGCGCCAAAGGCGAAGTGCTCTTCTGGGATGTGTGCGAGCGCGCGGACAAATACGCGCAGCAGGCCAAGTATGTCGCCGAAGAGTTTGACGACCTGCGCCGCCTGCTCTGCGCCAAGTATCTGACCAATTTCTCCGTCTTTCGCTCAGTGCCGGATCACTGGGCGCTCGACCAGTTGTTTCCCATCCTGCCGATTCACGCGTTGAACAAAACGCCGACTGAATACGCCACGCTCTGCGACATCACCTGCGACTCGGACGGCATCGTGGACAAGTTTGTAGACTTGCATGATGTCAAACAGGTGCTTGAGCTGCACCCGTTGCACAAAGGCGAGCCGTACTATCTGGCCTTTATGCTGGTCGGGGCTTACCAGGAAGTGATGGGCAACAATCACAATCTGTTTGGCGCGCCAAACGAAGCGCACGTGCACATAGACGACGATGGCTACCTGATCAAGAAAGTGATTCGCGGGACATCCATCGGAGAAGCGGTGGAACGCGCGCGGTATGATCGCAGCCAGCTCCACGACGGATTTCGCCGCCAGGTCGCGCAGCGCGTCAAGCGCGGCGATCTGACGGAGGCGGAAGGCGCGAAGATCACCGAATTTTACGAAGCACGCTTTAACGCTTACACCTACCTCGAAGTAAATGGCGAAACGACTCGCGGCAAACGAGGCAGAGACTGAAACAGCGACGGGTGACGGGTGATGGGCGGCGAGTTTGAGACAAGTTCCTGCTTGTCGCTCGTCACTTATCACTTGTCACTGAATCTTAAAAGGATGACATCACCTCTATGGTAACTCAACGAAAACCCAGAGCTTCAAAGTATCTGACGACGCCGACGCGCCCGGTGCAGGTTGACCGCGACCGCTCAGTGGCGGGACTGTTGGAAAAGATGGAAGGCACTGGTTTTGGCGCGCGGCAACTGGCCGAATCGCACCGTATCTGGCTCGACATGCTGGGCGACAACACGACGATTTTTGTCGCCGGAAGCGGCGCGCTGGTTCCAGCAGGGATGCGTCGCCTGCTTGCCTACGTCATCAAGAATCGTTTCGTTGACGTGCTCGTGCTCTCAGGCGCGATTATTTTTCATGACCTGCATGAAACGCTCGGACGGCATCACTTTCAGGCGCATCCCTCGATGACGGATGCTGAGCTGGAAGCGTCGCAGATCAATCGCATGTGGGATTTGCTGGCGAGCGATGAGGAATACCGCGAGGCAGAAGAATGGGTCGGCGGCTTTGCCAATCAACTGGATCAGACGCGCCCCTATTCGACGCGCGAGTTTCTGCACCTGCTTGGCCGCGAGCTGGCAGAGATTGCGACGGAAGACGGCGTCCTGACTTCAGCCTACAAAGCGCGCGTGCCTGTCTTCTGCCCGGCCATCGCCAACAGCGCGATTGCCATCGGCATCGCCGCCGCACGATTTGAGAAGAAAAATAATTTTCAGTTTGACTTGATTCAAGATGTGCTGGACATGACGCAGATTGCCGCGCGCTCGCGCGTCTCCGGCATCATTAACCTCGGCGGCGGCACTTCCAAGAGCTTCATACAGCAGATGGAAGTCGCCACCAACATCGTCAAGACTCCCGCGCGCGGGCACAAGTATGCGATTACCGTCGCCACAGACGCCCCGCATCCGGGCGGTCGCTCCAACGCCACCGCCAGCGACGACTCGCTCATCTACGGCAAGCTCGCGCGCGGCGCGCACACTGCCTACGTCAACTGCGACGCGACCATCGCGCTTCCAATCTTAGTCACGGCCCTTTCACAAACCGCAGCCAAATACATGAAAGGCCGCAAGCGTCCGAACTTTACTTTTACGGGTAAGGATTTGACGATAGAGGTTCCGTAAATAGAAGCTTATGCTAATTTATAATAGCTGGCAGTCAGTAGAAATGCTGATTGCCGGCTATTTTTTTTAAGTTTCACTGGCGAAATTGTCTCTATGTCTCGCTCACACAGAGAGTTCTGTTAAAGGGGATAATGGCGAAACCGCTAGATGGTTAGGGCGATAGGAGACCTAAAAAGATATGTCTAAGAAATTGCCAGCGTTGAAACCAAAGAAATTCATTAAAGCGCTTGAGCGAAATGGATTCAAAATCCGGCGTATAGCAGGAAGTCATTTATATTTTAACGAAGGAAAGTCAAATCGTCACCGTTCCCTATCACAATAAAGATTTGAAGAGAGGCACACTGGCATCAATTATCAATCAAGCTGGTTTTACTGTCGAAGAGTTTTTGGATTTACTTCAAGGCTAAGGTAGTTTCAGAGGATTGTGAGCAAGTCAGGCCATTTCAACAATTATTTCCTGAGCGATTGAATTGTTAGCAGGAATTGGCTCTCCATCTTCAATCAGAACTTCGAGATAACCGCGAATGGCATCGGCGGCCATCACACGCGCCTCTTCCAGCGTGTCGCCCTCTGTGACTACGCCAGGCAGCGCGGGACAAGTGACGACATAGCCGCCCGTCTCGTCAGGAGTCATGATAACCGTGTAATTCAGGATTTTCATGAGTCGAATTATAACACTCACCGTTTTCTGCTGACTACTAGCTTCTGCCTTCCGATTTCTGTAAACTTTGCGCATGTCTGAATCAGAACAGCTTCCGATGAACTTCGGCGGGATTGCCGAAGAAGAGTTTGCGGATTTCGAGCGGGCGCGCGTCGTGGTGTGGCCCGTCTCTTACGAGGGTACTGTCTCTTACGGCACAGGCACAGGGCTTGGCGCGCAGGCCGTGATTGATGCTTCGCGCAACATGGAGCTTTACGACGAAGAGACGGACGCGGAGGTTTACAGGCTCGGCATACACACTGTCGCAGAGTCGCCTTCGGTCGAGCCGCCGGAAAAGATGATGCAATCGCTCTATGAGCGCGCGAAAGAGTTGGTGGCGACGGGCAAGTTTGTGACGATGATCGGCGGCGAACATTCCGTCAGCGCGCCTGTCATACGCGCACATGCGGAGAAGTACGGCAATCTCTCCGTCTTGCAGATAGACGCGCACGCAGACCTGCGAGACACCTATGACGGGACGCCGCACTCGCATGCTTCCATCATGGCGCGGGTCGTGCGCGACATGCACATCCCTTCCGTGCAATGCGGCATCCGCTCAATCTCTGCGGAAGAAGCGCGTGCGCTCGACAACCTGCCGACGCGTATCTTCTGGGCCAAAGATATTGTCGGGCGTAGTGATTGGTGGGATGCTGCTGTGGATGGTCTGACCGAGAATGTTTATCTGACGATAGACATAGACGGCCTAGACCCTTCGCTGGTCGCGCAGACGGGCACGCCTGAGCCGGGCGGACTCGGCTGGTACGAAACCATCGGCTTGATTCGCACGCTCGCGCGCAAGCGCCGGGTGGTCGGCATGGATTTGACGGAATACTCTTACGTCGAGGGCTTCGACGCCTCTGCCTTCCTCTGCGCCAAACTTATCTATAAATCGCTGGCCTTTATCTTTGAGAGCGAGACGACACGCGTGCGCGGCTCGGCGCAATCTTCAGTGGCGCGAATCTAACACATAGAATTAGCCACAGAGGAACCTCAAATTTGAAATTCTGAATTTGATAATTCTTTCTCTGTGGTCTCTGTGGCTAAGATTTGTTTGTCGCTCTCACTTCATTTGCAAGTCGGCGGCAGGCGGAAACTGCGGGGCGCGGCGAAGCTTCGTCGCCTGCTCAAAGGCGTAAGCGAGCCTGAGCAGCACAGGCTCGCTGTAAGCCGCTCCGAAAAAGGAGATGCCGACTGGCAGACCGTACACATAGCCAGCCGGAACAGTGATGTTCGGATACCCCGCGACAGCCGCCGCGCTGCTGCTGCCGCCGCCGAAGTGGTCGCCGTTGATGAGGTCTGTGGGCCACGCAGGCCCGCCCGTCGGCGCGATAATCGCATCCAGCCTGTGCTTGCCTAAGGTCGCATCAATTCCTTCGGTTCTCGACAGCCGGTGATTTTTCGCCAGCGCAAGCTTGTAAGCCTTGCTCGTCAGCGGCCCTTTCTCCTGCGCCTTGATAAAAATCTCCTGACCGAAATAGGGCATCTCTTTTTCTTTGTTTCGCTCGTTGAAATCTATCAGGTCTTTCAAAGAACGCACGGGCACATTCGGGCCAAGCCCTGCGAGATACGCATTGAGGTCGGCCTTGAATTCATACAGCAGCACTTCAAATTCCGAATCATCAAACTTTCCGCTTGTCGCAATGTCCGCAGGGTCTACGATGTTTGCGCCGAGCCGCTTCATCTCCTTGATAGCGTCCTCCATCAGCTTGTCCACGCCGACATTGAAGCCGAAAGACTTTCGCGCGACACCGATGCGCGCTCCCTTGAGGCCATCCGCTTTGAGAAACTGCGTGTAGTCAGCCTGCCCCCGACCACGACTTTCATTCGTCACAGCATCCCTCGCATCAACGCCTGCGAGCGCGCCAAGCAGGATGGCCGCGTCCCACACTGTGCGCGCCATTGGGCCAGCGGTGTCCTGACTGTGCGCGATAGGAATGATGCCTGTGCGGCTGACGAGTCCGAGCGTCGGCTTGAGGCCGACAATCGAGTTGGCGGATGAAGGGCATACTATCGAGCCGTCAGTCTCTGTTCCGACGCCGATGGCGCAGAGATTAGCGGCCACAGCCGCGCCCGTCCCTGAGCTTGAGCCGCAAGGGTTTCTGTCGAGCGCGTAAGGATTGCGCGTCTGTCCTCCGCGACCGCTCCACCCGCTCGTCGAATTCGTCGAGCGGAAATTGGCCCACTCGCTCAGGTTCGTCTTGCCGATGATGACCGCTCCGGCCTCGCGCAAACGCTGCGCGACGAAAGCATCGCGCGCAGGCTTTGAATCCATGAGCGCGAGCGAACCGGCGGTTGTCTTCATCTTATCGGCTGTGTCTATGTTGTCCTTGATCAAAACCGGGATGCCGTGCAAAGCCCCGCGCACGCGCCCGGCCTTGCGCTCTTTATCAAGCGACTCTGCTATCTCCACGGCGTCCGGGTTGAGTTCGATGACGGAGTTAAGCTGCGGGCCGCGCCTGTCAATCTCTTCAATGCGTTCAAGGTAGCTCTTAACGATGCTGCGCGCCGTCAGCCTGCCCGCATCCATTGCTTCGCGCAGCTCTCGAACAGTCACCTCCGCAAACTCGAAATCCTTCGAGGCCGGTGAAGAGAAAGCAGGGGCTTCTCTTATCCACGCCAGCGCAGGAGTCGAGAGGGCCAGCACGCTCCCTGCCACGCTGGCTTGCAGAAAGTCTCTCCGGTTGATAAGCAAACGCCCGCGCTGCTTTTTATCTTTGCTCATTAGTAAACCTTTCATGTCATACGCGCTCAAATGCATCTCTCGCCATGCTGAGGTAGAATGCGGCAACCCTTTTTGAAGGAGATGCGATGGATAATAGGGACAGAATAGTGCAGGCGATTTACAGCGCGGTTGACGAACTGAACACGCAATTGCCGACAGGAGTGTCACTGGAGAAATCGCCCGACGCGGTATTATACGGCAAGTCCAGCAAACTGGAATCACTGGATTTTGTGACCTTTATCATGGAAGTCGAAGAGAAGGTCAACGACGAGTTTGGCGTGCAAGTGATGATTACGGACGAGAATCTTTTGTCCAAAGAAAAAAGCCCCTTCTCTACTCTGGGAACTTTGACGGACTATCTGGAAAAGATTTTGAAAGATGACGGGAAAGATGCGTAGAAGAATAAGAGAAGCAGGAAACACATCAATCCCTTTGCGTGATTTTCTTTGCGCTCTTTGCGGTTAAAGACTTTTCTTAACGCAGAGCACGCAAAGAGTGTAACAACGACGACATGAGAAATAGCAGAGCTGTCATCAAAGCCATACGCTCCTTTCTGCCCGCAGCCACGTTGACGAATGAGCAACTGGCGGCGGAGTTTGCAGACCTCGACGCCGAAAAAATTCTGGAAAAGACAGGCATCGCCGTGCGCTCTGTGGCAGCGAAAGACGAATGCGCTTCAGACCTCGGAGTCGCTGCGGCCAGACATCTCTTTGAGAGTGGCGCGTGCTCTCCAAACGAGATAGATTTCCTGCTCTTCTGCACGCAAAGCCCGGACTATTTTCTCCCGGCTACGGCCTGCACGATGCAGGAGCGTTTGGGCTTGAGAACCGACTGCGGCGCGATTGATTTCAATCAGGGCTGCTCAGGTTACGTCTACGGTCTCTCGCTTGCCAGGAGCTTGATTGAGACAGACATGGCAGCCAACGTGTTGCTCATCACCGCGGACACTTATACAAAATTTATCAATCGCAGAGACCGCACCAACCGCACGCTCTTCGGCGACGGCGCGGCAGCGACTCTGGTCTGCAAGACGGAAGCGGAAGAAGCATTGATTGGCCCATTTGTCTTCGGCACGGACGGGCGCGGGGCCGGGCAGTTGATCGTTCCGGCTGGCGGAGCGCGCAGGCCGTTTGACGAAGCAGCCTTGATTGAAAAAGAGGACGACAAGGGCAACTGGCGTTCAGACAGCAACCTGTACATGAACGGCGGCGAGGTCTTTAACTTCACCTTGCGTACAGTCCCGCAGGCTCTGAATCAACTGCTGGAAAAGAGCGGGCGCACGCTGGACGAGATAGACTTTTTTATTCCGCATCAAGCCAACAAGTTCATGCTCGAACGACTTCGCGGCAGGCTGAAAATCCCTGCCAACAAGTTTTATATGAACATGGAACATTGCGGCAACACTGTCTCGTCCACCATTCCCATCGCCCTCGAAAATGCTCTCGAACAGGGACAGGTCAAGACCGGAGACAAAGTCGCGCTGATCGGATTCGGCGTCGGCTACTCGTGGGCTGCAACATTGATAGAGGTTGGGGCATGACGTATAAAAAGTT
This sequence comes from Pyrinomonadaceae bacterium, assembly GCA_963817025.1. GTDB lineage: Bacteria > Acidobacteriota > Blastocatellia > Pyrinomonadales > Pyrinomonadaceae > JACMLC01. The sequence continues at coordinate 38,068 of CAWFML010000001.1, forward strand.
TCCCGCAAAGGCGCAAAGGCGCAAAGCAGGCGCGAAGAAAGCAAAGCGGAAAACTTACTCTCTATTTTTAGTTCTTCTTTGCATCTTTCCTTTGCGTCTTTGCGCCTTTGCGGGAAATTCTCTTTCCAACTGTTCAAGATGAGCCTCGGAGACATTGCCCGAAAACTGTTGCCCGCCGGAACGGTCGCCACACTGGCCCGCGCCAGAAAAAAGCTTGACCGGGCGAGAATCGCGCGCCTGCCGCTGCTGCAAGAGCGCGACTTCACAGAGATTCTGGTCCAGGAGTTGAGATTAAACGAAGGCGATACTGTTTTCGTTCATAGCTCGATTGACAGGCTCAATCTAGACTTCCCTTTCTATCGCATCCTGTCCCTGCTGCGCAGCGTCATCGGAGAGCGCGGCACGATGCTCTTCCCGACTTATCCGAACCATCGCATTTCTTCCTACGAATATCTGCGGCAGGGGAATGTCTTCGATGTCCGGCGCACTCCCTCTTACATAGGACTCTTGACGGAGTTTGCCAGAAGACAGCGCGGCGCGCGGCGCAGCCTGCACCCGACCAAATCCGTCTGCGCCATCGGCCCGCAGGCAGCAGAGCTGACGGCCACACACCAGCTCTCGCCATACCCTTACGACACGTGCAGCCCTTACTACAAGCTCGTCGAGCACAAGGCCAAGATCGTCGGCCTCGGCGTGTGGACATTTAATCTTTCTTTCGTCTATTGCACGGATGATGCTTTAAAAGAGACTGCCCCCGTCCGCACCTATCACCCTGAAATTTTTGCCGCTCCCTGTATCAACTATCAAGGCGAGCCGGAGACGGTCGAGACCTATGTGCACGACGCGCGGAAAGTAGACACGCATGATGTCCCGCGTTATATGAAGCAGCACATTTCCGCTGAAGTGTGCAGCGATCTGGTGGTGGGCGGCATGAAATTTTTCAGGGCTGACGCGGCAAAGTTGTTTGAAGAGATGCTGCGGCTGGCGAAAGATGGAATCACTGTTTACCCGCGCTCGATCTATGCAAAGGAATTCCTCAGCAAGCCAAGTCAAAAAAATTAGCCACGGATGAACGCGGATAAAGCCAAAAGAAAACCATTTCACCACGAAGGCACAAAGACACATAAGAGAGAAGAAGAATGTTTCTTAGTGTCTTTGTGCCTTCGTGGTGAGCATGTCTTTGTTCTTATCCGCGTTCATCCGTGGCTAATTTTTTGATATTAAACTCGCCCGCCTGTAATTTTCCGGCCAACTCTGAAAGCGTCACAAACCTTATATTATCGGCCCCGGATGCTTCCTTGAGAAAGCTTTCAAGCGGCGCGTAGTCTTCCATATATTTTGAATGATTTGTCAGAACCACAGGGACTTTCTCAAAACCTGTTGCCGTCGCCTGCCGCCTGATGGCCCGTAGCATCTCTCGCATAAAAGAGTGGTTGAGGCGGCTGAAATCCGAAGTCAGATGTTTGCCCTTGAGACATGGCTTGAGAGCTTTATCATAGATGACCGCGAGTTTGGAAGAGCGCCGCACGTCTGCCCATTCCTGCTGAGCATAGCTTTCAGTTGCAAGCCCGTCTTTCTTCGCGGCGCGCTTCAATCGCTGCATGCTCTTTCGCCAGCCTATCGAGAGAATCTGTTTGAAAACCTGCGGGCGCGACCCGTAGAAGTGATGTATCGGCACGCAGATGATTTTTTCGGTTTTGTCTGAAACCTTGCGCGCGTCGTCCATGCGAGGGTAAAAGGGCAAAAAACTCTCTTCGCAATTCGTATAGTCAAGCTGTAGATTTCGCGTCTCGACGCGCAAGCCGCCGACGATGCTCGTGTCAATCTCAATGCCGAGTCCGGCTAAAAGCTCAAGCATGTGCGGCGAGGGCGCGATTGCCAGAGAGCCTGCGCGAAAGGCCACGCACCTGTACGCAGGGTCTACGGGGCGGAGCAGGTTTTCCAGATATTCTTTGCCCGCCGCGAGCCAGTCGCGTGCAACTTCCGGCTCGTAATTGAGAATGGACCAGTCGCCGTTTAATTTCCACTTGCCATCCTCGTATTGAGCTTGAGACCACTGCGAATGAAGGTGTAGCTGTATGTCCTGCCCCTGCCTGAAAGCCTCTGTGACATGCGCGTCCCAGAGGTCTGCGAGGGTTTTCAACTCGGGATGCCGCTCTTGATTTTTCCTGAAGGCCAACTGCTGCATCATCTCAGCATTGAACGTCGCGCGCACATCATATTTTTGATACAGGCTGACCAGCTCGCGCATCGGCTGGAACTGGATTGCTTCAATCTCCCCAGACCCGTCGCCGCGCAGTTCCCAATCGTCCGTCAATGCAAGATAAATGGTCGGTCTCACAACGCACACACTTTTACCTGTTTAGCTCTTGCCTTGCAAATCCAAATGATTTTAAGCGAGCCATTCGAGCACGTCGTCGCCGGTCTGGTGCGTGCCGCCGATGACTTTGATGAAGTAATCTTCGAGGGAGAGTGGGCCAGCAGGTTGGTGTCCGTCGTCTTCGACGGTGATGCCGCGCTTGAGTTCGTCGAGCGAGCCTGTGGCGACGAGCTTGCCTTCGTGGATGATGGCGATGTCTGTGCAGAGGCGTTCGACAATCTCTAAGACGTGCGAGGTGAGAAAGACCGTCAGGCCGCGCGTGGTCAGGCGCGAGAGCAAATCCTTGAGCGTGCGCGAGGCGATGGCGTCAATGCCTTCAAACGGCTCATCGAGAAAAAGTATTTCCGGGCGATGTATCAGGGCGCAGGCGAGCGAGAGCTTTTTTTTCATCCCGTGCGAATATTCGACGATCAACTTCTTCGGCTCTGCGTCAAGCTCCATCAGCGACAATAGCTCGCCAGTGCGTTCCGCAATCTCTTTTTTCTGAAGCCCGTACATGCGGCCCGTAAAGGTCAGCATCTCCGCTCCGGTCAGTCGCTCGAAGAGATTCAAGTCCTCCGGCACGACGCCGATGCGCTGCTTGACTTCGAGCGGCCCGGTCTCTATATCGCGGCCCAGAACGCGAATCTTCCCGCTCGTCTGCGCGAGCAGGCCCGTCAGCATTTTGATGGTAGTGGATTTGCCCGCGCCGTTCGGGCCGAGAAAACCGAAGAACTGACCGCGCGAGACGCGCAGGCTGATGTGGTCAACCGCCGTGAAATCGCCGAAGCGGCGCACCAGATTTTCCGTCTCGACAGCGGGCGCGGGCGCGGCGACTTCAAGCGAGGGAACAGTTGTCATACATCCGACTTGTACGCGCAGCAGGCAGGAAAAGCAAGGATGAAGGCGGAAGGATGAAGGATGAAAAGCATGCTCTTCGACAGGAGGGAAGAAGAATGAGAGAGATGCTATTCAAATATGAAGCATTCAATGTCAAATAGCACTCATTTCATCCTTCATCCTTCCGCCTTCATCCTTGCTCTTCATCCTTGCAGGTAGGGTCTGGCTTCTACGGCGCGCACGTGAGGTGGAAAGCTGCGATGCGTGCTCATCAAAAAAGCGTTGGTGCTGGAGCGCAGGGCATTGCCGTGTGTGGCTGCGAGGCGCACAAAGCGGCTGAAGATAGACGCGCCGTAATAATAGCCATCCTTCAGACTGAGGAGCACGTCCGCCGTGTGGCCGACGCGCGGTGCGTGGAGTGAATCAAAGATGTTTGCGAGCGCGTCCGGGTACAGGTGGCCTGCCGTGCGCGCATACCATGCCTCGTCCGGCGCATAGCCGTTCTGGTCCAGAAGTTTTTCTTCGGCCAGTGAGTTCACAACCGGTGAGAGTTGCAGCGGGTCGCCCGACAGTTGTTGATAGCGATAAAGCGTACAGCCTCCATCCTGCTGCTGCCGCCGGATGCGCGCCGCGCCGCGCGCTCCCTTGACCAACACGGCCTCTTCAAGTCCCTCACGATGAACCGCAAAGTCCACGCCTTCGAGCGAGACCAGCACATCGGAGAGCGCGGGCGCGTCCTCTTCGCCTCCGCAATAAAGCGCGGCATAACCGCAGAGACCGAAGGCCGGGATGACCACACTGTGCCGCGATCTTTTGTCCAGAAAATTTTTCACGCTGTAGCCGTAGCGCACCAGATGCGTCTGTAAGTGGATGCGCCGGTTCTCTTCCAGGTTCATCCCGTGGTCGGAGAAGAGCACGATCTCTGTTTCCTCGCCGCAAAACTCATGTATCTCGCGCAGGATGCGGTCGAGCGATTCGAGCGCGGCATCAAGCCGCTGGCGACCGCGTATGTGCAGGAGGCCGTCCGTGCCTTTGAGAAAAGCGAAATAATCTCTGTCCTGCGGCGCGTTGCGAAAGCGTTCGCGGAACCGCTGCATGTCTGCGCGCCAGACCATCTCAGGCGCAACGTAAACAAGGAACTCGAAGGCGAGCGGCTCCTGGTAATCCAGCTTGTCCATGTAGGACGAAGGCATTTTGTCCGGCGTGCGCCTTCCAATGTACTTGCGTGCGCCGCCGCGCAGCTCGCGCGCGTTGCGGTCAAAGTAGAGACTCTCGTAACCACACGGCGCAGAAGCGTCGAGCATGCAGGAGAGCGCGATGTTGGTCATCGTCGGAAACGGCGAGAGCAATTTGGACGGCGCGCAGAAAGCGTCGAACAACCCTCTGCCCTTCGCCGCGTCCATCACTTCGTGCGGCACTCCGTCAAGACAGAGCAGCAGCCTGCGCGTGCGCGTGCGTCCCGCGCCCTCTTCGTGGCCGGTAAAATTCTTTCCGTGGTTTGTCATTGAGAGACTTTCTGTTCCTTAACTTTCATCTTGAAAGGCTCGCGCAAACCCTTCTTTGCATCTTCATGCGAGCCGTAAATATCCGGGCGAGCCAGGACGACTTTATATTGGGCCAGAGCTTCGTTGCGTTTGCCCGCCAGATCAAAGGCACGCGCGGCATGCAGGCGAGCCATCGTCAACAGCGTAGCTTCTGCGCCCTGCACTGTTGCCGCCGCCAGAAACTCTTTCGCCGCGCGCTCGGATTGCCCCGCCGTGAACAAAGCCTCGCCATAACGATAATGAATCAGGTCGAGCGAGCGAGCGGCGGTGTCGCGTGTCGCGCGGTCTTTGACGAGTGAATCGAAGATAGCGAAAGCCTCTTGTTCCGTTCCGCTGGCCGCCGCCGCATGATTCGCTTCACGCTCAAGCGCGGCCTGCTTGACCAGCGCGTCTGCCGATTCGAGCTTGAAGAGATAATTGCGCGGATATTTTTCGGAAAGCTCGCGTGAGAGCGCAAGCGCGTCCGCATATCGCTTCTCGCGCTTGAAGAGCACGATCAGCAGAGCCTTCGCATCATCTCTGGCCCAGCGTCCTTCCTTCGCCACACGCTCAAGCGTCTGCAAGCCTTTCTTTTTCGAGCCACGCGCGCCCGCGATGCTCGCCAGTATTTTGACCGGCAGCGGCAACCCGCCGACGATGTAATCGTAAAGCCCTATGGTCAGCTCGGCGTCATGAAAGTTCGGGTCGAGCTTGACGACTTCACGATGGCGGTCAACGCTGCTTGAGCCGTCGCCGAGCGCGGCCATAAAGCGACGCTCAACCGCAGTCGCAAACGCAGCCTTTAAGCCTTCGGTCGCGCCCAGAAAATAGAGAGCTTCTATGTCCTGCTTATCGCGCCTGAGCCGCGCTTTGGCTAATTGCGTGGCCTGCCGCGTCAATTCCCTGAACTGCTCTACGGTCTTCGGGTTCGGCTTATCCTCCGCAGCCTTGAAGAAGGATTCAGAGTTGTAGAGCGATGCCTGCAAACGTCTCGATTCATTCAAGGTCTCGGCCCACAAGGTCGCGGCCAAAAACTGCGGCCCCGCCGGATGCTCCGGAAAGGTTGCGGCGATTTCCTTAAATCTTTTTCGCGCGCCTTCATAATCAAGATTGTAAAGCGCGCCGAATCCTTCATCGCGCAGCTTCTCAAACTTCGCCTGCCCGGCTTCGCTCGGCTTCGCGCTCGATGTTGCATTCACCTGCTGCGCGGCAGCGTGGAAAGGTGTGAGCGCGAGAAGCAGCAACAAAAATAAATAACTTCGATATGTCATAAGCTTTCCTCGACTAAGAGGCGATTTCAAAACTAAAAGAGATTTAAGAGTCAAGCCTTTGCGTCTTGAAGTTTTCTTTGTTTGCGCCCCCAGCGTGAAACGTTCGTCTTTCACGCAAAGGCGCAAAGTTAAAGCAGAAGGCGCAAAGGAGTTGAAGCATCTGGTAACTTGAGTTTTGAAATCGCTTCTAAATATCCCGGCCTTGAATCATCTAATTCTTTTTAGCTTCCTTTGCTTCCGCAACGGGCAGCGGGCGCACGGCTTTAATCCGTTTGACAATCTCCTTAGCCAATTCGGGCGCGGCAAGATTGCCGTCAAAGGCTGTGACCTTTCCGGTGGCGAGAAGCACGCTGGTCTTCTGATCTGTTATCTTGTAAGTGAAAGTGTAGGTGAACAGAGGGCGATCTACTTCGATCTCTATATCGGCCAGCTTACGCGAATCCCACCCGTCAACCACCATCATTTTCCATGTCACAAACTCATCTCTCTGGCCCAGCGCGTTTTGCAGTTGCACAGGCTCGAAAAAGTCCGTGTTAGAACTGATGTAGACGGTTTGAGCGGAGCGCAGCATTTCCGCCGGGTCGGCTCTGGCGATAGCGGCAGAGCTTGGCGGGCGCACAGGTTCCGGCAATCGCAGCGAGTTGCCATCGCCAAGCGGCGTGGCCCCGCTGGCGTTGGCTAAGCCCATCACGCTGTTCAAGGGAACTGCAAAGTTTAGGTTCTGCCCTCCCGCAGAACCGACAATCAAGCCGAGCGCATTGCCCTGCGAGTTGACCAGCACGCCTCCGCTCGATCCTCCTGAAACCGGAGCGGTGAATTGCAGCAGGCGATACCCGCTGCCCGCGCCGGGAACCTCGTCCGCCAATCGCATCGCGCTCAGTATTCCATCCGCAGCAGTCCACGTCAGCAGGCGCGGGTTCGAGACGACAAAGACACGCTCGCCGACGCGCGCGTTATCTATCTCACCAACGGGAAGTGTTGGGAGATTCGTGGCGGAGATGCGAAGCGCGGCGACATCGCGCCGTTCATCGAAGGCCACTAACTGAACTTTATCGTAAGCTTCGCCATTCTTGAGCCTGACCTGAACTTCACGCGCGTCCTTGATGAGATGATATGCGGTCAAGACCACCCCGTCAGCGCGTACAATCAGCCCTGATCCTGTGCTTTCAAGCCGCCCAGCGCCTTTGCCCGTGAGAATCAAAACCACGGAAGCGGAAACGCGCTCCGCGATTTGCTCGCCCGTCAGCGATGCTTGCTCAACTGTTGATTGCGCGGCGATGCTGTGGCCCGTTAAAGCCAGTAACAGGCAAACAATTATCAATCTTTTCATCATCATCAATAAATTCCTTTCCGACTCAGCCTCTTAAAAAAATTTTCCCGCAAAGGCGCAAAGAAAAACACGCCGAGGGTCAGTGGCATTCAAAGCTTTGCGGTCTTCCGCTTTGCGTCTTTGCGCGAAACTCTTGCTCTCTTCATCATTCAAGCCACACTTCATATCTGACTTCACCCAACCTAAACCATCTCGAAAGCTTCCAGATATTTGACGCCCGCGCCCGTATTGAAAAGCACGATGCGCTCGTCTGTTCCAACCTCGCCCGCTTCCAGTAATTTTCTTAAAGCAGGCAGACATGCTGCGCCTTCTGGCGCGACAAACAATCCTTCGCTCGCGCCTATCTCGCGGACGGCTTCGAGCAGTTCTTCATCTGAAACCGCGATGGCTGTGCCGCCGGAGGCTCGCAGCGCGTCGAGAATCAGAAAATCTCCGATGGCGCGCGGGACTCTGAGACCGGAGGCGACGGTCGCAGCGTCCGGAAACTCATCCGCGAACCGCTTTCCTTCCTCAAAGGCGCGGACGATGGGCGCGCACCCGCTCGACTGCACAGTCACCATGCGCGGCCTCTGCGGGCCAATCCAACCCATCGCTTCCATCTCGTCAAAGGCTTTCCACATTCCTATCAATCCTGTTCCGCCGCCCGTCGGATAGATGACGACATCCGGCAATGTCCAATCGAGCTGTTCGGCCAGTTCATAGCCGAGCGTCTTCTTGCCTTCCACTCGATAAGGCTCTTTCAACGTCGAGACATCAAACCAGCCTTCGGCATCCTTTCGCCGCCCGACCTCCGCGCCGCAGTCCGTGATAAGACCGTCCATCAAGGTGACATGCGCTCCCGTCTGCTCGCATTCGACGATGTTGGCGCGCGGCGTGTCGCGCGGCATAAAGATGTGCGCTTCCATTCCGGCGCGTGCAGCGTAAGCCGCGAGCGCGCCCGCAGCGTTTCCGGCTGAAGGGACGGCCAGCTTTTGCGCGCCCAGCTCTTTCGCCATCGAGACCGCCGCCGTCATCCCCCGCGCCTTAAAGCTCTGCGTGGGGTTCTGCGACTCGTCTTTGATAAGCAGCTCGCCGCGCAAGCCAAGCTTTTGGGCCAGACGACGCGCAGGTAGAAGCGGCGTCCAGCCCTCGCAGAGCGTGACGAGATTCTCATCGCTTTTTACCGGCAAGACTTCGCGGTAACGCCACAGACTCGCGTCTCTTTCCCGAAGAGATTCTTTTGTCAAACTCTGCGCGGCGCGCTCCAAATCGTAGCGCACGAGCAGAGGCTTTCCGCATTCCGTGCAAAGGTTTTGCAAGCGTCGTGCCTCGTGCCTGAGACCGCACGCGGCACATTCAAGATGCGTCACATACATAGCTAATTCGTTTTCCTTTCGGCAAAATTGTTCGTCAAACATCATAACCCCTGCCAATCTTTCGCGTCAGGTGGAGCATTCGTCCTGCGCCCCTTAAAACAGTGACAAGTGACAAGTGACAGGTGACAAGTTAAAATGGCTGTGTCTTTAAACTTATCCGTTGTCACTCGTCACTTGTCGCTGATTTTATGCCGATACGCCTGCTGGCCCTCGATCTGGATGGAACGCTGCTCAATTCGCGTGGTGAATTGTCCGAGCGTAACCGGCGCGCGATTGCAGAGGCGCGTGCGCGCGGCGTGCGGGTCGCAGTCGTGACAGGCCGCCGCTTTCGTGATGCCAGACCGGTTGCGCTCGAACTGGGGCTTGACGTTCCGGTCATCTCGCACAACGGCGCGCTGACCAAGCACGCGCGCACTTTGGAGACGGTCAACGCGACCCTGCTTCCGCTGGAAGCCGCGCGCGAGGTCTTGCGCGTCGCGCGAGAGCGAGAGATGGATGCGATGATCAGCGATGACCCGCAGGGCAACGGCATACTGGTTTACGACCGCATCAGCGAAGGCAATCATGCGCTGGCGAAATACATCGCCTGGTCGCGCCGCATACATGGCGAGGAAGCTGTGGAGGCTGTGCGGCGTGTGCCCTCGCTCGAAGAATATCTGGATCACGCGCCGGTACATATCTCTTTCTCCGGCCAGTGCGCGACGATGAAAGATTTGCGCGAACGCTTGACGGCGGAGAGCGGAGAGGCCATCAGAGTTTTGAGCACCGAATATCCGCGACAGGATTTCACACTGCTCGACGTGCTGCACCCGGAAGCCTCGAAAGGCGTGGGCGTGGCCGCTGCCGCGCGCGAATACGGCCTGACACGCGAAGAGGTGATGGCCGTCGGCGATAACTACAACGATCTTGAAATGCTTCACTACGCAGGCACTGGCATACTGATGGGCAATGCCGATTCATCCTTGCGCGAGCTGGTGGATTTTCAGGTCACGGCGACTAATGATGAAGACGGCGTGGCCGTCGCCATCGAAAAATTTATTTTTGCACAACAGGACACAGAACTCAGGACTCAGGATTCGGAAGAAAAGCTGTTGCAGTCTTAATATTCCGGGTCATAGGTTCTGAATCTAAAAGGAGATAGACATATGGCAAACCGCACCGCAGTTATACAGACCAACATGGGCACGATTCGTTTCGAGTTGCTTGAGGACGAAGCGCCGAAGACGACAGAGAATTTTATTAAGCTGGCTGAGAAAAATTACTATGACGGCGTGATTTTTCATCGCGTCATCAATGGCTTTATGATACAGGGCGGCGACCCGACCGGGACGGGTCGTGGCGGCGAATCCGCGTGGGGCGGACGCTTTAATGACGAGATCAATCGCTCGTCCGCGCTCTATCAGGGGCCATACGCGGCGGGCACTGTGGCGATGGCGAACGCCGGGCCGAACACCAACGGCTCGCAGTTCTTTATCATGCATGTGGACTATCCGCTCCCGCCCAGCTATTCCAAGTTCGGGCGCGTCACGGAAGGGCAGGATGTCGTAAATGCTATCGCCACCACTGAAAAAGATCGTAACGACAAGCCGCTCTCAGAAGTGCGCATGGAGAAAGTGACCATCGAGTGAGGGAGATTGCGGAATGCGGATTTCTGATTGCGGATTTAGAAGCTGAGTCAATCGCTTTTTATTCCGCAATCCGAAATCCGCATTCCGCAATTTGAGGTTCCGCATTCCGCAATCGCTTTCGCGGCTTGCGAAGAATATCAGGCAAGTGTCATCTTACTAATCTATGTATCCAGAGCTTTTTCGCATCGGCAATTTTCCGATTAACACCTATGGCGTGTTGCTGGCTCTGGCCCTGATGTCAGGCATTCTCATCTGGGCCAGAATGGGCGCGCGTGATGGTTTGCCGCGCGAGCGGCTTTATGATCTGGGGCTGTGGATCATACTGGGGGCGATTGTCGGCTCGAAGATACTGCTGCTCTGGACTGAGCCTGTCTACAGAGATAATCCGCTGCATCTCATCTCGCTCGATTTCCTGCGCTCCGGCGGGGTCTTTTACGGCGGACTCATCGGCGCGCTTATCACTGCTTATGTCGGCGTGCGTTATTACAAGCTGCCGTGGTGGACGACCGCAGACGCAGGAGCATGCGGCATCGCTCTGGGCCAGACAATCGGGCGGCTCGGCTGTTTTTCCGCAGGCTGTTGCTGGGGCAAGCCGACAGGCGGCTGGTGGGGCGTGCATTTTACGGAAGCCGGGCATGAAGTGACCGGAGTGCCGATTGAGGATGCCACGGGCGCGGCCCTGCATCTTCACCCGACTCAGCTTTATGAAGCGGGAGCAACGCTGCTGCTCTTCTTCTTCCTGCTCTGGCTGCACAAGCGCAAGCGTTTTAGCGGTCAGGTTTTTCTCTCCTATGCCATCATCTATTCTATCCTGCGTTTCCTCATCGAACTTCTACGCGACGACCCGCGCGGAGACATCGGCGGGCTGACGACGCTGACGGGTCTCTCAAGCTCGCAGATGATTAGCATCCTGTTGGGCGCGAGCGCACTGATTCTTTTCTTTATCCGCAGAAGGCGCGGCCTTGAGGAGACTGGAAAAATCTCTTCCGTGCCCGCGTAGGAATGCAAAATTAAAAATGTAAAATGCAAAATGCAAGAGCACTCCTATTTTTGCATTTTACATTTTTGATTTTGCATTCTTCAGTTTGAAATGGAAGAAAGCCACATCATACTTGAGACACCTGAACAGGTGACGATTGAGCTGCGTGCCGGAGAGACTGATTCTCAGGCGCGGCTCGATTCATATCTGGCGGCGCAGATTGAGGGCTGGAGCCGTGCGCGCATTCAACGCCTGATAGAAGATGGCGATGTGCTCATCAACGGGCGCGTCGTCAAGTCTGCTTATAAACTGCGAGCTGGCGATGTGGTCGAGGTGGAGTTGGTACAGCCTTCTGTCGCCTCTTTTGCGCCTGAGTCAATCCCGCTCGAAATCATTTACGAAGATGAAGAGCTGGTGGTCGTCAATAAGCCCGCCGGATTGGTTGTGCATCCGGGCGCGGGTGTCGCTTCGGGCACGCTGGCGAATGCGCTGGCCTTTCATTTCCAGAATCTTTCACAGCGCGCGGGCGCGACGCGTCCGGGCATCGTCCATCGCCTGGACAAAGACACGTCTGGCCTCATCGTCGTCGCCAAAACGGAAGACGCGCATGAAAAGCTGGCGGAGCAATTTCGCACGCGCGAAGTTTTCAAGTCCTACGTCGCGCTGGTGCATGGCCCCGTTAAAGAAGAGAGCGGGCGCATCGAACAACCGATTGCGCGCGACCCCAGACATCGCACGCGCATGGCAGTGGTGCGCGGCGGGCGACCGGCCCTGTCGCTCTATCGCGTGCGCCAGCGCTTTGAACGCTTTACGCTGCTCGACGTAGACATCAAGACCGGGCGCACGCATCAAATCCGCGTGCACCTGCAATGGCTCAAGCATCCGGTCGTCGGCGACGAGACGTACAGCGGCGGGCGTGATAAGACGATTCCGGACGTGCGCCAGCGCGCCGCTGTCAATAAGCTTGGACGCATCTTTCTACATGCAGCGCAGCTTGGCTTTCATCATCCGCGCACGAATGATGAACTGCGCTTTAATGCCCCGCTTCCACCGGAGTTGACAACATTGCTCGAAGCTTTAGAGTAAGCGGCGATTTCAAAACTCAAGCATTAATTCATTCAACCCTTTGCGCCTTCTCTCTTATCTTTGCGCCTTTGCGTGAAAGAGCAACGTTTCACGCTGGGGGCGCAAACAAAGAAAAATCTCAAGGCGCAAAGAAGAGGTTTGTGGTTTTGTAGCTGTTCTGCTTTATCCCGGCGCGATGACTGCTTCTCTGAGGTATGCGCTCAAGGCGACTGATTGATATACTATGGTATCAGACATTCGTCTTCGTTAAAGCAACGGGTATTCGCCGGCAAGGCATCCAAACCGCGGGCACCGGACGCTTAGCAGGATTTTAGAGTCCGCTTTTAATTCTTTCGGATATGAGAAAAATTTTTCGTACATCGCTTTTCACACTGACGCTCGGCCTGTGCCTGACGGCGTGGAACTTCGCCGCGCCGGGACAGCCGCCGCAGGAGCAACCCAAAGCCAGCCCGACCCCTCCCGTGCAGGAGCCTGTGCAGAACGACGGGCAGGTCTTTACGCGCGAGGTGCGCCTTCCCATCAGCGTGCTTGATAAAAAGAAACTGCCGGTGACGGGGCTGACCAAAGACGATTTTATAATCCTTGAGGACAAGCAGCCGCAGGTGATTAAAAGCTTTCGTGACGAGAAGGACAGCCTGCCCGTTTACGTCGGCGTCCTGATGGACACTTCGCCTTCGACCGCAGGCAAGCTCAAGTTTGAAAAGGAATCTGCGAAAAATTTTATCTATACCGTCACGCGCCTGCGTAAAGACAAGGTCGCCTTCGTGACCTTCGATCATGAGGTCAAGCTGCATCAGGATTTTACGGACAAGCTGGACGCGCTTGACCGCGCCGTGGACAGCGTCAAAAAACCCGGCGACAAGACTTCGCTCTATGATGCTATCTGGCAATTCTGCGATGAGAAGATGCGCGGCGTGCCGGGCCTGCGCGTGCTGGTCATCATCACGGACGGCGATGACACGTATAGCCGCGCAAACCTTTACGACGCGATTGATATTGCGCAGCGCACGGAGACGACCATCTTTGCCATCTCGACCAAAGCGGGATTCTCCGGCTCTGTGCCCGGAGTTGAAGCCGGGATGATCTCGGATGAAGGCGACAAGAATCTCGAAAAGCTCTGCAAAGAAACGGGCGGCGCATCTTTTTTCACCGGCGACATTCTCGCGCTCGAACGCTCTTTCAAGCGCATCTCAACAGAGCTGCGGACGAAATATGTGGTTACCTATGAGCCGACGAACAAAGAGTACGACGGCAGATTCCGCGCCATTGAAGTCCGTCTCAGGAATAAAAGCGACGGTTGGAAGGTAAGAACCAGAAGCGGATATAACGCCATCAAAGATAGCATCCGGCAATAAGAGAAGTTGGCGGGCGGGTCAGGTTAAGCGATTAAGGTTGCCCCGGCTTGCCCTAGAAAGCAGTTAAAAAATATGTTCCATCATAAACAGATTATGCGCGCACTTGCGGTCGTCATGCTGGCCGCGCTGGTCTCAACCATTTGGCTGGCGAGAGGAGCGCGCGGGCAGAACACAGCCGCAGCGCAGGATGCGAGCCGTCCCCGCCGGGCGGACGAGAATCCTTCTGCCCTGCCAACGCCCGCACAAACGCAAGCTTCGCCTGCTCAGGATGTACAAGAGGTGCAGGACGATGATGTCGTGCGCGTTGACACAGACCTGACAAACGTCCTGTTTACGGCGACGGATAAGAACAGACGCTTTATCACCACGCTGCGTAAGGAAGACATACGCATCATCGAAGACGGCCAGCCGCAGGAGATTTTCACTTTTCAAACGCAGGCGGATCTGCCGCTCACGCTGGCGCTCTTGATTGACACCAGTATGTCGCAGGAGCGCACGCTGCCGGATGAGAAATCTGCCTCGCGCGCTTTCATTGACGCCATCATTCGTCAGGGCAAGGACGAAGCGGCGGTCATCTCTTTCACAGGAGAATCAACGCTCGAACAGGGCTTGACAGGAAACGTCTCGCGTCTCAGGCAGGCGGTAGATCAGGTCGAGATAGTGTTTCCCTCCGGCTATGTCGGCGGAGGCGTCGTCGTCGGCACGCCGCCCATCTCCGGGTCGAATACATCGCGCGCAGGCTCAACAGCCATCTGGGACGCCATCTGGGTGACATCCGACGAGGTGCTGGCAGAAGCTGCCGATAAAACACGGCGCGCGATTATCTTAGTTACGGACGGGGTGGATACATCCAGCAGCAAGAAGATGAGCGACGCGATTGAGCGCGCGATCAAGGCCGACGCGCTGATCTTTGCCATCGGCATCGGCGACGATTACAGGTATCAGGGCGTGGACGAAGGCTCTTTGCGTAAAGTGACAGAGCGCACGGGCGGTCGCGCTTACTTTCCGCGCAACGAAGCAGATTTGCGCGCGGCCTTCAAGCAGATCGAAAGAGAGTTGCGCGAGCAGTATCTCGTAGCATACGCGCCCACGAATCAAAAACGCGATGCCACTTTCCGCAAAGTCCAGATTGAGATCGTCAATCCTGAGCTGCGCAGCCAGAATGTTAAGCTCAACTACCGTCAGGGCTACTTTGCCAGAAGCGGCGAAAAGGGAAAGCGGTAAAAGGTAAAAGTAAAAAGATAAAAGGCAAAAGTGAAGATAGCATTTCTCTTATCTTAACGTGAGTTCGATATAAGCAGAAGAAGATGCTGCATGACAGCCCCGGAGGGGCGACATAGATTAGCCCACGGCTGACGCCGTGGGCTAATCTATGTCGCCCCTCCGGGGCTAACTAACACCTCACTATTCTTACGTCGTACTCACGTTATCTTAAACTTTTGCCTTTTACCTTTTTACTTTTACCTTTTATTTTGCCTTCTGCTTGGCAAGCCGATTTTTGCTTTGCTATACTCAAAACAGTCAGTGGCCCGATCCGCCCTGATGCGATTTGAGCGCGAATCGCCTACAGTAGATACATGCAAGCTTCAACCGGGATGAAATTTATCCCTGCCATCCCTGCTTAAATGTGCTTTCAAGCTTGCTTCGTCGCTTGTCGCAGAATGTATTTGACAACGCGCCTCCACTCCCACTCGCGTTGCTTCGGCGGGCGAAAGTTCCAATGTAAAATATGAAGTCATCCCGACACAGCTCGACAATTCTGATTGTCAATGACACGCCGGACGTGCTCGAACTCTTTACCGTGCTGCTTGAGCGCGAAGGCTACAGAGTGGTGACGGCGAACAACGGCAAGCGTGCGCTTGAGCTGGCCTTTTCCATCGAGCCGGAGATTGTCATCAGCGATGTCGTCATGCCTCAGATGGACGGACTCGATTTTTGTCGTCGTCTCAAACGACACCCCCGCACGGCGGATGTGCCTGTGCTGCTGATCAGCGCCTTGCGCACGGCGGACGAGGACAGCTTGCAGGGTTTGATTGCGGGCGCAGACGATTATCTCGAATTGCCTTTCCGTCGTCAGGAGCTTCTCGTCAAAGTTGCGCGACTTACAGAGCGTCACCGCATCGAGCGTCACTATCGGGAAATCGTCGAACAGGCCGCAGACATCATCTACACGCGCGACATGGACGGCTATCTGACGAGCATCAACGAAGCCGGGGCGCGCTTTTTCGGTCGGCCCGCTTCTGAACTGGCCGGCGCTCACCTGCGTGAGATGATTGGCCCGGAAGACGCCGCCAGAGATATTGCCGTCACCAAAGAACCCGGCACTGAATTTCCGCTGCGCTCGCTACACTATCTGAAAGACACGCAGAGCGTGGCCCATTATCTGGAATGCATCGTTACGCTGGTGCGTGATAACAAGGGGCGTGCCGCAGGCGTGCGCGGTGTGGTGAGAGACATCACAGAGCGCAAGCGTGTGGAAGAAGCCCTGCGCGCGAGCGAGAGCCGTTACCGGCAGATGTTTGAAAACAACCGCGCGATCAAGTTCGTGGTTGACCCGGCAGACGGCGCGATTTTGAACGCCAACACGGCGGCCTGCGAATTTTACGGCTACAGTCTGGAAGAACTGCGAGCAAAAAAGGTTTCCGACATCAATACGCTCCCTGCTCACGAGCTTGCAGACATCAGGGCCGAGATAGTCAACGGGCCGGGCACTTACTTTATCTTCCAGCACCGGCTCGCTTCGGGTGAAATCCGCGATGTCGAAATCCACACCAGCACCATTGAAGAAAATGGACGCAAGGCGTTGTACTCGATTGTTCATGACATCACGGAACGCAAACGCGCCGAAGCCGCTTTGCAGGAAAATGAGGCCCGGTTTCGCAGCGCATTTGATTATTCCGCTATCGGGATGGCGTTGGTCTCGCCCGATGGACACTGGCTGCAAGTCAATCGCTCGCTGTGCGAGAGCGTAGGCTATTCGGAGCAGGAGCTGTTGACGATTGATTTCCAGACCATCACGCACACGGATGATCTTGAGAAAGACCTTGAGCATGTAGCGCAAATGCTGGCCGGTGAGATCAAGACTTACCAGATGGAGAAGCGTTATATACACAAGCTGGGCCATACGGTCTGGGCGCTCTTGAGCGTCTCGCTCGTCCGCGACGCACAGGACGAGCCGCTCTATTTCATCTCGCAGATTCAGGACATCACAGACCGCAAGCGCGCCGAAGAAGCCTTGCGTCATGGTGAAGAGCGTTACCGCGAGCTGTTTGAAAACGCTAACGATCTTATCTACACGCATGACCTCGCGGGAAACTTCACCTCGCTCAACAAAGCCGGAGAGCGCATCACAGGCTACACGCGCGACGAGGCGATGAAGATGAATATCGCGGAGGTCGTGGTCGCGGAGGATTTGGAACGCGCGCGCCAGATGATCGCGCACAAGGCAGAGCAGGATGTCTCGACCGTTTACGAGCTGGCGATTGCAGCCAAAGATGGCCGGCGCGTCGCGCTGGAATTGAGCACGAGATTGATTTACAGCGAAGGCCAGCCCACAGGAGTGCAGGGCATCGCCCGCGACATCACCGAGCGCAAACGCGGCGAAGCGGCCCTCAGCGAATCGGAAAGACGCTTCCGCGAGATGCTGGAGAACATACAGCTCGTGGCCTTCATGCTCGATACCGAGGGCAATGTGACTTTCTGCAATGACTACTTGCTGTGGACGACCGGCTGGCAGCGCGAGGAAGTCATCGGACGTAATTGGTTCGAGATTTTCATCCCCGCAGGGCAACGCGAAGTGCTGGAAAATATTTTCAGAGAGATGCTGGGGCGGGGCAAGATCACCTCGCATCTTGAGAATGAGATTCAGACGCACACCGGAGAGCGGCGGCTGATTTCATGGAGCAATACGCTGCTGCGCAACTCTCGCGGCGAGATCATCGGCACGACCAGCATCGGAGAAGATGTCACAGAGCGCGCCGAAGCGGAGCAGCGCATGCTCGCCTCCATGCAGCAGTTAGAGACCCTCACGGCCCTTGCCACTGCCGTCAAAGATTCAAAGGCCGTTGACAGGCTGCTGGTCGGCCTTGCCGATTCGATTACGAATTTTACGGACTATCGCAGTTGCGTCGTCTGGCTCTTTCGTCAAGAGCCACCCTTTCAACCGCGCTGCCTCTCGCGCTCTTCAAACGTGTCCACAGAATTCATCGAGCTGGTATGCAACAAGCCTTTCCAGCCCGGCGCAATGCGCAAGATGCTCGAAAGCAGTATGCGTATCGAAGTCGGCGAACTCGGGTTTGCGGCCTATTATCCGCCGAGCCATTATCACCTGCTCGACCGTCACATGCCTGACCGCTACAAAACGGATATGGGGCTGCCGCATCCGACGGACGGCCCGCGCTGGTATGCCGGAGACGAGCTGTTTGTCCCTTTGATTACGCACGAGGGCGAATACACCGGCCTCATTTCTCTGGACGACCCGCGCTCTGGCCGCGCGCCGGATAGACAGAGCGTGCTGCCCGTCGTCGCGCTCGCGCGTCAAATCACGCAACTGCTCGCGCAGCAGCAGGCCGGGGAAGCTTTGGCCCAGCAGGCCGAGCGCGAAGCGATGATTAATCGCATCTCAGGCGCTGTGCGTCGCTCTCTCGACCTCACGGAAATCTTTCGCACCGCCGTCCGCGAGCTTGGCTCTTACCTCGGTGTTGACCGCTGCACGCTTTTTATGAGCGATGATGAAGCGGGGCTGGCGCGCAACATGGCAGAGTATGCCGCGCCGGGAGTGAAATCGGTCGGGCGCGACTTTGATGTCGGAATGCTCAGAGACTTGATTAGCGGCATAGACCAGCAGGGCGCGCTCATCTTTGATGAAGCGGCGACCGACGAGCGGATAAGCGGTTTTTATAATCGAGTTCTGCGCGGGGTTGGCGTCCGCTCGATCATGTATGTCGCCATTAAGGTCGGAGACGAAACGCCTGCGGCCTTTGCGCTCTCGACGACGCGCAGCATGCGCCACTGGCAACCGACAGACATCGCGCTGGCAAAAGCCGTCGCGGATCAAACGGGCATCGCCATCCGGCAGGCACAGCTCTTTCAAAAAGCCGAAGCGACCTCTGCGCGCGAAGCTCTGATTAACCGGCTGAGCCTTGCCATCCGCGCCTCGCTCAATCTGCCGGAAGTCTTAAATACTGCGACGCGCGAGTTGGGACGCGCGCTCGCTGCTTCACGCGTTCACCTGCGCTTGCAGGAGCCGGGCCATCCGACTTCGCCGCTTGAGCACGAATACGTGGCCGCGCATGCCCAGAGCATCAAGCACATAGACGTGAGCTATGACGATCCGGTCGGACAGAGACTGCTTCGTTCATCACAGACGATTGTCATCAACGATGCGCTCAACTATACGCGCGGCCCTGCGGAATTCAATGAGCACGTTCGCAAACAGGCGCGGCTGACCGGCTTGCGCTCAAGCATTGATTGTCCTTTGCTGGTCAACGGGCGTTTTCGCGGCACGCTCTGTATCAACCAGACTGACCGCGTGCGCCACTGGAAAGAAGATGAAGTCGCGCTGGTCGAATCCGTTGCGGCGCAGCTTGTGACCGGCATCGCGCAGGCAGAGCTTTATGAAATGGCAAAGCGAGCGCGCAAAGAATGGGAGACGACCTTTAACGCGATGTCGGACGGCCTCTTTATCTTTGATAACGCAGGCCATCTGATTCGCGTCAATCGCGCCGGAGCGGCAATGGAAGACTCCTGGCCGCATCTCCTGCTCAGTCGCAAATGCTGCGACATACTGCGCACCAACAGCGGCGATGGCAGCACCTGCATCGTCGAACAGACAATCAACGAGGGCCGCACTATCACGGTTGAAATCACGCCTGAGCGTTACAATCGCCCGCTGCTGGTGACGGTCGAGCCGATTATAGAAGGCGGCAATCAGACCGTCGGCGCAGTCTGCACGGCGCGCGATCTGTCCGAGCTGCGCAAGGTCGAGGCGGAGGCGCGCGAGAATCAATCGCTTCTCATGAATATTTTAGAGAGCGCGCGCGAGGCTATTTACGCGGTGGACACGGAAGGCCGTTTTCAATGGTGCAATAGCGCGACCTTAGCGGCGGGCGGGTACAAGGCCGAAGAGCTGATCGGACATCCGTTTCTCGAATGGGCCTACGAGGGCGACCGCGAGATGATTCGTGAGCGTTTCGAGTTGACGCTCAAAGGCGAGCCGCAAACTTACGAGATGCGCTATTTCACAAAGGACGGCAGCGTCAGTTACGCGTTGATAGACAATGCGCCGCTGGTGGTTGACGGGCGCACGACCGGCGTGCTCGGCATCGCGCGCGACATCACCGAGCAGAAACAGGAACGCGAGCGCGCCTCGCAGGCGGACAAACTGCGCGCTCTGGGCCAGCTTGCATCCGGCGTCGCACACGATTTCAATAACGCGCTCGCAGCTATACTGGGCCGCGCGCAGTTGATGCGCCGCCAGATTAGGGACGAAGCGCAAACACGGAATCTGGACATCATACAGACCGCTGCCGAAGATGCCGCCGCCACAGTGCGCCGCATACAGACTTTCGCGCGTCAGTCGCAGGTCAAAGAGTTTGAGCTGCTGGAAGCCGGAAGCCTCTTGCGCGACGCGGTGGAAATTACGCGCACGCGCTGGGAGAACGAGGCGCGCACGCGCGGGCTGCATTATGAAGTCGAGCTGGATGTTGAATGCGAGATGTACACGCGCGGCTCGGCTTCGGAATTGCGCGAGGTCTTCGTCAATCTCATCGTCAACGCGGTGGATGCAATGCCCTTCGGCGGGAGGCTCGCAATCAGTTGCGAGCGGCAGGAAGAGAGGCTGCGCCTGCGTTTCAGCGACACAGGGATGGGCATGAGCGAAGAGGTGCGCGAGCGAATCTTCGAGCCTTTCTATACGACCAAAGGGATGCAGGGGACGGGGCTTGGATTGGCCGTCAGCTACGGCATCATCGAACGACACGGCGGGCATATCAACGTCGAGTCGGAGGTCGGCAAAGGCGCGACTTTCGAGATTGACCTGCCCCTCGCGGAAGCCTTGCCGCCGAAAGCAGACGAGCATCTCTCCGCTGTGGACACGAATTCGCTCTCAATACTGGTGGTTGATGATGAAGAGTTCGTGCTTGAAACTTTGGGCGAGATGCTGACGGTTCTGTCGCACAGAGTGACGCGCGTCAACAGCGGGAGCAACGCGCTTGAAGTCCTCGGCACGCAGCACTTCGATCTGGTCTTTACAGACCTCTCAATGCCTGAGATGGATGGCTGGGAATTGGCGCGCGAGATTCGCCGCCGCTGGCCGGAAATCTTAATCGTCCTCGTCACAGGCTACGGCAAAGGCACAGAGCCGCCCTCCGGCGAAAAGAACCTCATCGACGGCATCATCGGCAAGCCCTTTGATTTCGATCAAGTGACAGAGACGATTACTCAAGTGACTCAAAAGCAGGGAGTAGGGGATAGGGTGTAGTTAAGAGGACTGTCTTGAGCTACGCCCGACACCCTTACCCCTACTCCCTGCCTTTCCTATTTCTCTCCACGTTGCTTTTCAACTTCGCTTTCTAATTCGACGACGAGCTTGCGGATGGTTGGCTGGTCTATCGGTTCGAGCCAGCGCAGGGCTTCGTCGAGGACGCGGCGTTGGTGTTCGGGCCAGCGTGGACGGCCTGCGACGCTGCCAAACTCGCCGTCGTAAAATCCTGCGCGCGGTGGCCTGACGCGTTCGATCACATCCTTTTCCGCCGCCAGCATAATCGTCGGGATGCCTTCGGCCTCAAGCGCGCGTGCGGCGAGCGCAGTGGATTGATGGCAGAGGCGGGAGGCAGGGATGAGCAGCGCGGCCTGCACTTCGTATCTTTTGACGCGCTCGATAAGCTTTGGCAGCAGCTCTTCGGCCAGCCGCGCGGCGTCCGGGATAAAGCCGCAAAAACTCCACCAGACGGGATTGAGCTGGCCTATGATGCCGTTGTTTTCAAACTCGAAGAGTCTGGCAACCGGCACTTGCGCGTTCATGTCCTCGCGGACAGCCTGCGGGTCATACCCGCGCGCGGCGAACAAGATGTCTTCGGCCTCGACTTCAATCGGAATCTCGCGGAAGGAAGTATCGCCGCCCGCAGCCGTGACATCGAAAGGCTCTGTGCCGTCAATGTAGCCGCCCGCAGAAGAGATCAAGGCGAGATTCATCATCGGCAGTGCGCGCCGCGCCGGAATAAAAGGCGCGCGTTTATTCTCGACGAAAGGATAATCGTCTCCGACATCATCGCTCGCAGAAGATGCCCCGCGTCCCCTTTGCCAGTCAGCGTAGCGTCGCTGCCACTCGTCAATCCGCTCAATCGTCTCCACTGGAGTTAAGCCCCCTCTTTAATATGCTGCTGATGGAATGAGAGCTATTAAAGAATGCAAAGTGCAAAATGTAAAATGCAAAATGAAATTTCAAGCCTGCTTTTTTGCATTTTTAATTTTTCATTTTGCATTCCCCGTGCGCGTAAAGCAGCTTGGTGATTCTGTAAAGACCGCATCGTCAATCGCTATGTTGTGCCTGACCTCTGTGACGCGAAAGATGAAGTTAAAGCCGTTGGAACTCTCTTCGCGGATCGTAAACGGCAAGCTGATGCCGTCAACCTCGCGGTAATCTTCATAGTAGATATTGTTTCGCCTGAGCAAGAGTCCCGTCTCGACATCGAAATATAATTTCTCTGCGCCAAACGTGCCGAACATCTCCTGCAAGACATACGCTTCGCGCTCACCGACCTTTTCTTTGCCGGTGACGGAAAGCCTGTCGTATAGCTCTTTGAGTTTGAGTTCTCTGTGGAAAACGGCCTCGCGCCGCATATCCGTCAGGCCGTAACCGTTGAACCTGATATAGCCGCGCATCGAATCCTGCCACCAGCCCTTTGTCCCGTCATAGCCGCGCTGCATGAGGCCGAGGCCGGGAACGTTGATGTTGGTGACGGCTTTGTCAGGGGCTTTCTCAAAAAGCTCCGTCGTCCCGACAAGATTCATGGAGGAGATTTCTGCTTTGCCTTTCGTCACGCGGCTCGTCAGTTTTTCCAGCGCGACACGTCCGCCTCTGGCCGCGACATATCTTTCGATTATCTGATCCACAGCCGGCAAGCCGTCCGCGCGTTTCTCTTCCGGCTTTATCTCAACTGCTTTGCCATTCGGAACCGGCGCTGGCGGCGGCGGAAGCGCACGCTTAGGCAAATCTTCAAGCCGGATGACAGGAGAGTCCGGGCTTGCGCCGGACGCAGGAGAACGCTCTCCTGCTGCTGCGGCAACGATGGCATACGACTCGATTTGCTTTATAGCCTTGTGCACACTGATGTTCTGCGCAATCCGTTGCTTGACCTGCTCGACGGCGGCGGCCAGTTGCGGGTCTTGGCCTAGCAACAGCGAGCGGCGATTGAGCTTCACATTTATATCCGGCACGACGCCGCGTCCTTCGAGCATCGTCCCGCGCGGCGTGCGATAGTTGGCAAAGCCATACTGGAAGAGCGCGCCCGTCGGCAGTTCTTTGATGACAGAGGGCAAGGTGTTGCCCGCGCTGCGTTCGCCGACCAGCACGGCGCGGTTGTTCTCCTGCATCCCGCTGGCAAAAATTTCGGCGGCGGATTGCGTCGAGCCGTCAACCAGAAGCACCAGCGCGCCCGCGTAAGGCGCGGTTTGCGGGAAAGTGTAAAAGTCTGAGCGCCCGCCGCGCATCTGCATCGTGCCGAGCGAAATCTGGCGCGGGTCAACCAATCCTGCGAGGCCGCCGATCATGCCTATCAGGCCGCCCTGATTGCCTCTCAAATCTATGATGATGCCGGGCGCGTCGCTCATCGTGCGCAGCGTGCTGCACAACTTTTCCATCAGCGGCGGCACAAAAGCATTAAAGCGTATGTAGCCGACTCCGCCCGCAAGGCGTTTTGTCTCAAACTCCGTGAACATCGAAGGCAGGTTGCCGATGGGCGGCGACATCTCGCCTTTCAACTTTTCGCGCAGGACTCTGGCGTTGCGTGGACGATTATGACCATCCAGATATTGAAGCTGGACGGGCGACCGTGATTCACCGTTGATGTATCCGGCCAGCAGCACGAGATGCATTTCGGGTCGAATGATGGCCTGCCACATCGGGTTTCTCAAGGTCTCTTCGATCACCAGATCGAGCGACATGCCGTCCGCGCGCTTGATGATAAAGCCCGGACGAAGCCCCGCACGCGCAGCAGACGAACCCGGCTCGACGCGCGTCACGACAGCCGAGCCGCCCATCACGCGGAGGTCTATACCGATGCCCGTCGTCAGTTGCTCTGTTAATTTAGAGTTGCCGTTATTAAGCTTCTCTAACGCGCTATCATCCTCGCCTTCGAGCATCTCTTCCGCGCCGTCCGCCTGCGGAAACTTAGGAATCGCATCCGGCGGAATAATGAGAAAGTGTGACTGGTGAAGCTCATTGAGCATCTCTTGTAAGAGCAGGTGAAGCTCTTCGTTGCTGTTGGTCAGGGCGACGCGCGGCGCATAGCGCGAGCGCACCTTGTCCCAATCCACGCCGCCAAAGTTCGGGTCGTAAAACTGCTCCTTGATCGTTCTCCAGACAATCTCGAATGCCTCTTGCCGGAGGGTCGCTTCCGTCGCCGCAGGGGTTGAGTTGATGGAAGTGGGGCCGACTTTTTGTTGGGCCAGAGCGGGGCGTGTGCCTGTGACGCAGGGGAAAAGAAGCAAACCACAGAGCGCGAGAAAGACGAGCTTGCGAAGGGCGGGGTATTTCATACTTCTGATTTCTAAACGACTAACTATTTTGAGCGGCGCGCGATGAGCAACAGGGCTAACAGGGCGGCAAGCATGCCGAGGCTGAGCGCTGTGACAGAGTAACCGTGTAGACTGTTGAAAGCAATCCGCAAGGGGTCACTCTGCGCCACTTCGTCAATCGGACGCCCCATCGTTGCGCGTAAGGTTTGCAGCCGTGCGGCAATTATCCATTGGCCTGTGAAGGTTGTGAGGGCCACGATTGAAAGCGTAACAAGCTCTGCATAGAAGGCGCGGCGGCTGGCAATTTTCCGGTAGAGAAACGCGCTTGAGAGCAGCAGCAAGCTGATGACAAAGCCGCCTGTGTTGACGATTGAGAGCGTGCGCGAGACGACTGCTCCCGCCAGCTCGCGCGCGGGCAAGACGCTAAAAACGCTCGGCGCGACGGCGAAGCTGAAGAAGACAGCCGCGCCCAGCCAAACGGCGATAAGCGACAGGCGAACATCGCGCACGATCCTGACAGGCACGCTGTTTCGGCCTTGCTCCGCCTCCTGCGCTTCGTCGCGCGCCGCAGCGGTTCGTAAGCTGGCACTGCCTTCTCGCGTCTCGACGCTCATCTTTAATCGAACTCCATCACGCCCGGCTGCAATCTGATATAAGGCGGCTCAAAATCCGGCTGCACAATCTCGCGCGGGTCTGGGCCGCTCGTGAGCCAGGACAGCGCGCGGTCAAGCTGTGCCTGATAATCTTCGAGGTCTAATGACATAAAGCTTTTAGTTCCGAGCCGCGCAAACTTTTCTTTCGCCATTTGATACATCCTGCGCGCCGCGCCGGGCCTCCCGATTTCCAGATGATGAAAGGCGACCGCCGATTGAATCATGGCTTGCAGGAAAAGTTTTTCCTGCGGCCCGACCTCGCCCATCCAGCGATCTTCCCATGCGTCATGCGCCGCGTGAAACTCGCGCTCGTTGTAGAGGTCTATGCCAGCGAAGTATTCAATCGGATAGGCGGCGAGATGCTCGGCTGTATAAGCCGGACACTCGTCTTCGCTTTTCTCGCCTGTGCTCATGAAATCTTATTATAGAGCCAGTTATAAAATTAGCCACAGAGAAACAGAGAGCACAGAGGGAATTAAAATAAGCTCTGCTTTCTTTCTCAACTCCTCTCTGTGTTCTCTGTGTCCTCTGTGGCTAATTCTTTAATTGAAGTTGAGCAGGCCCGCGCTCGCCGCGAAGCCGACGCCGAAGCCGACGACCAGCGCGGGGCCGGGCTTGAGTCCCTGTTCTGCCAGCATAAAGCCCGTGGACGCGCTGGAAAGATTCCCGTAGTTCTGTAACACATCGTAAGAAGTTCTTACTTTAGTTGAATCCGGGTCTAAATCCAATTGCGCGCAAACGCCGTCGAGAATCTTCTTGCTGCCGGTGTGAATCAGACAGCGTTCGACTTGGCCCAAACTCGTGATGGGAGAGCGCGGGTCGCCGAGCACGCTGTTGACGGTCGAGACGGCGTAATGCGCGCCGCGACTGGGCACGTTGGGGCGCATCAGATACTGCGGCTTGCCGTTGGTGCAGGGTTGGAGGCTGCCGCCTTCCATCGCCAGCAGATTGACATCATTCGCCTCGTCGTTGGTCAAGTGAGAGATCGGGCCAAAGGTGGCGACGCCCTCTTCCTTGCCGATGAGGAAAGCGACCGCGCCGTCGCCGAACAACATAGACTGCACGACAAAGGTCGTATCCAGTCTTAACTTTTCCAGCTCTTCTTCGGTGCAGCGTTTGCGCAAGCGCGCCAGTTCTCTGTAGCCGAAGTAATCGTCATTCAGGAGCGGGCGGATGTAAGGCGTGTGGGCTTCGGCCACAAGGACGAGCGCAACCTTGTTCGGGTTGGCGCACAAGTACCAGCGCGCGACCTCGATGGATTTCAGCAGCACAGAGCAGCCTTGCGCCTGCATGCTGACGGTGCTGATGTTGCGCGAGAGCGTGCCGTGCATGTTCGCCATCACTTCCGAGGCGAGACACGGAAGAAGCTGTGAAGGCGTATTGGTCGCGGCAATCAGCAGGCCGATTTTACGCGGATCGCCGCCCCATTTCTCGATACAATCGGAGGCTGCTTTGAGGCTGATGTCCGTGACGGAAGTCGTCGCATTCATCTCCTCGCCCGCCAGATAAGAAGGATAATTTTCGAGCGTCGAATATCTCTGATCCACTCCGAGCGTGCCGATCGTGTTGATTAATTCAGGCGATAGCTTGTGCATCAGGGATGCAACCAATTCCGTTGTGCTGAACCTGTGCGGGGGAAGCGCAGTCGCAGACGAAAGCAAATTTACTAACATTGGAGAGACTCCTTAATAGGGAAAACATTTTATATATCGGGGGAACGGGTGACATAACAGTCCAACGTCCCACAGCGGTGAAACTGTTCGTATCGCCCAAAATTTATCGATTAATCGTTCGGGGTGGGAGCTAAGCTTTATTATTCCAAACGTCCTGTCCGTGCGTTGAAACTTTGAGGGCGCACTGACAGGTTTTCATCATCAATTCCAACAACCTTATTAAACGTTCAATAGTCCTTATTTTGCAGGAACCGGCAGGCGGCCCACGGATTCCTCTCCGATGCTCCCCAGATAAAGTTTGCCTTCATGCTCAAGAACGCTTGAAATGAGCGCGAAGGATTTGCCTGAAGGGTCTTGAAGATTGTGCGTGATGCGCCCGTTCTGATCCAGACCGAGCACGAAAGCGTAACGCTTCGGTGCGGGCTGCATAAACTGCGGCAGCCTGAGAACAACTTTTCTGAGAAACGGTCTCGGTAAGAGCGCGTCCAGAAGGCGATTGCGCGGCGTGACCAGCGCCAGCCAGAATCCATCTCGTCCGTTTGCAGAGATGTTATCGGGGAAGCCGGGCAAATTGTCAATCAAAATCTCCGATTGCCCGGCCCGCGCTCCCGTCAGCCACACGCGCAAGACTCTATACTTCCCTGTCTCTGAGATGACCACGAAACTCTGGTCGGGGCTGACCGCAACGCCATTGGCAAAATGTATCTTATCAAGCACGAGACGCGTCTGGCGCGTGCGCGGGTCAAAGGCGAGCAAGCGTCCATTCGGGCGATGCTCAAACAAATCCTCTTTGTAAATCGAGATCGGGAATTTGAAAGAAGTATCGCTAAAGTAGATTATGCCGTCTGCGGCGACTGCTAAATCATTGACGCAGCGAAAGACCGTGCCCTGCGCTTCCGTCACCAGCGCAGTCGTCGCGCCGTCGCGGCCCACGGACAACAAACCTTTATCTCCTCCGGCGATGATTAAATTGCCCGCGCCGTCAAACTCCATGCCGAGCGGCCTGCCCTCTATGCGCGCGAAAGTTTCAGGCTGGCTGCCGTCCGGTTTGAGACGCATGATGCGCCCGTCTTCCAGACCCGTGTAGATTCTGCCCTCCGCATCAATCGCCACGCCTTCGGGATTATGATAGCCCACAGGCAATTTCTCGATGGCAGCGAGTTTTGTATTCGGCTCATACTGCCCCGAAAGCGGCGGCGGCTCAGGCGGCGTCCACGCCACAGGATCAATCGAAACGGGCCAGAGCAGCAGGTACAGCACAACTGCTCCGATGAGCAGCGCGAGAGTCAACAGGATTTTACGTTTTGTCTTCAACTGTTCAATTAGAAATTAACCGCAGCGACAATGAAGTAAAAAGGCAAAAGTAATAAAGGTAAAAGTAAAGAACTGAAAATCAAAAAGATTTCGTCTGACTTTTGCCTTTTACCTTTTTACTTTTGCCTTTCTCTGCGTCTCTGCGGTTCAAATAAAATTCTCAATACTGAGGCACACTTGCATCCACTTCATGCGACCAGCGATCAATGCCGCCCGCGAGGTTGTATAGCTTTTTGAATCCCTGTTGTGAGAGATAAGCGCAGACCTGCGCGCTGCGTATGCCATGATGGCACATGACGACGATCTCTTCGTCCGGCCTCAACTGTCCGGCCCATTCCTGAAAACGGCTGAGAGGCAAAAGGTCTGCGCCCTCTATGCGCGCGGTGTCATGCTCAACGGCCTCGCGCACATCTATCAAAGCGAACGGCTCGCCGCTCTTGAGGCGCGCGGCAAGTTCCGCAGGCGTAATCGTCCCGTAGCTCATTTCTCTATGGCTTCGCCCGGAGACGCCGACCACTGTTTCAGAAACTCGCTGAACTTATCAAGGCTGTATCCTTTGCCTTCTTCCAGTTTCTCTGTGTCCTGCGAGTGCAGCAATTTGCCTTCGCTGTCGAGTACGAAGAGGTGCGGGTAGCCGCTGACCTTCGGATAGCGCGAGAGCACCGCCTTGTTCTCGTTCTCTTCGCTCATGTTGATCTTGACCATCACGAAATTCTTTTCCCGAAAGGCCAGCAGGTCGGGCTGCTTCTCGAAGAACTCGTCCATGTAGCGACACCAGATGCACCACAGGCCGCCGACTTCCAAGATGACGCGCTTGTTAGTTCGCGCGGCCTCGGCCACAGCCGCCTGTATGTCCACATCTGCATTCCGCGCAGGGTCGTACACATGCACGGGAACATACACTGCGCTGTCCGTCACAGCGGTCTGCCGTGTCATCTTTGCCGCATCCCTGCCCTTCGCAGGCGTTCCCGCAGCCTTTGCCTCGCCGCTCTTTTTGCCCTCCTGTCCCTGTACGATGGATGCAAACGCCATCAACGCCAGACAGGCCAGTAACACGATGCCTTTTTTCATTAACAAAACTCCTTCACGGGATTTGACTAACACCGGACGCCGCGCTTGACCGGCGGGTCAAGGCAAAGCACTGAAGAGGATGGCGTATTAAACCACAGGTACGCGAAAAAGCTAAACGACGGGGAAGGCAAAATTAAAAATGTAAAATGCAAAATGAAATCTGATTCTTCATTTTGCATTTTACATTTTGCCTTTTTAATTCTTATGCTTCGAGGCTCGCGTCCATCGTAATCTCCGCATTCAAAACTTTGGAGACGGGACATCCTGCTTTGGCATTGTTCGCAGCCGTCTCAAATGCCTGCTGGTCTGCGCCCGGCACTTTCGCCCTCACTTCGAGATGCACGGACGTAATCGCAAACCCCGCGTCCGTCTTTTCAAGCCTGACGCTCGCAGTCGTATTGATGCTCTCGGCAGTCAACCCTGCCTGCCCCAACTGGCCTGAGAGAGCCATCGAGAAACAGCCCGCGTGCGCGGCTGCGATCAACTCTTCCGGGTTTGTTCCCACGCCGTCTTCAAACCGCGTGCTAAAGGAATATTGCGTCTCCGAAAGCACCCCGCTGTCGGTCGAAATCCTTCCCTTGCCATCCTTCAGGCCGCCCTCCCAGACGGCTGATGCGTTACGTTTCATTTTATTCTCCTGTACGAATCGGATGATTTAACTTATGAGCTACAATTTACCTTAAAATTCACATACTGGCTAAAGCTGAAATTGCAGTTATCACTGATGAATCAAGCAGTCTTCTGCGATAACTCGGATAGCGCCACATCAATTTCTGAAATCGTATGCCGGAGTTGCGTTTGGTCAAAGTGAGTTTTAAAACTCAGCTTGTTATCTCCTGCGAGATCATCTATCAGATAGCCACTGGCCTGTACGTGACCGAGCCTATCAAGCTCTATCCGAAAATATAATTGGCCCTCGATTGTCTGAAACTCTGCTATTCCCTTCAGATTTCGGTAGACAGGCATAAGTTGTTTTCTGAATCCAATCATGTCACTAACACACATCTATACCTCAACGTCACCTCTATAGCGGATAGCAATGGCCTGCGCCCTGCCTGACGGTCGGGCTACAGCCCCTTTACTGTCGCTCACGGGGCAGTAGCCCGACCGTCAGGCAGGGCGCATCACGTCACACTCATTCGCTAATAGCTATAAAACCACCTACCTCAATGTACACAAAAGCTTTAATCCAATCATAACCGTCTGTTTTCGGATTAGCGGGAGACCCCAACAGCCTCACTTCAAGGCGTTCTTTTTCTGAATAACCGGTAGAAAAGAATGGCATGAATTCCGCCCACAGGATAATTAACTATTCAGCCGCGAGGCGATGACTTTCGCGGCAGTCGCGCCCGCGCCAGTAGCTCCTGCGATGGTCGGGGCCAGCGGGCTTGAGACATCACCGACGGCGAAGACGTTGCCGACGCTTGTCTCGTGCTCGCCCGTCGTGACGATGTAGCCCTGCTCATCCATGTGCAGTTGGTCGCGGAAGAGTTCCGTGTTCGGCTCGACGCCGATGCGTATGAGGACGCCGCGAACGGCCATTTGAAAAGGCTTGATCGCGCCGCTGCGCATGATTTCGACGGCTTCGACTTCAGTTTCACCGATGATTCGTCGCAGGACGGATTCTTTGAAGACAGTGATGCAGTGCTGCCCGCGCAGACGCTCTATGAAATCTTTGCGTGCGCGCATCTTTGGCCCGCGATGCACGAGCGTCACGGTCGGGCAAATCTCCGCCAGCATCAAGGCATTCTCCGCCGCAGCATCTCCGCCGCCGATGATGCACACATCCTTTCCCGCCAGAAACTCGCGGTCGCGCGTGCCGGATTCGACAATGCCCTTGCCTGCAAGCTCCATCTCACCCGGTATGCACAGACGCCTGCGCCGGATGCCTGTGGCGATGATGATACTGATTGACTGTAGCTCTTCGCCGCTACGAAGCTTGACGCGCCTCGCGCGCAAGTCAATGCTTTCAATCTCAGCATCTGTCCACAGGTCAAACTCTGCATCTGCGACTTGAGCCGCAAACAGCTCGCGCAACTCGCGCCCGTTTTCCGTCTGCACGCCCAAATAATTTTTGACGGGATTGTAAATCCACGAAAGCTGCCCGCCGACCTCCGCCTGCTGTTCGATGACAAGCGTGTCGAGACCAAGCTCGTCGCACCACAAGGCGGCTGACAAACCCGCTGGCCCCGCGCCGATGATGATTACGTCATGCATAAAATCAGTGACAAGTGACGAGTGATGAGTGACATGTGATGAGCGGTGAGTCGGAACAAGTTTTTAACTTGTCACTCGTCACTCGTCACTTGTCATTTTCCTGGCAACGATTTCCGCTGTCCGGCGCGTGTGGTCGCCGGGGACAGGGTCGTGTTCAGGAGTCTCGTAGTAATGCTCTATCTGCCAGCCGGAAAAAAGCTCGCGCAGTTCTCCCGGCTCAAGCAGAAAGTCCGGATTCATCTGTTTGACTTCGGGATTTTCGTCAGCCAAGTGAATCGCCGCGACGAAGAGACCGCCGGGCCGCACGCACGATTGAAGCTGCGGAAACAGGTCTCGCTGCAAGTAGTAGAAATCGCAAACGAGGTCATAAGCGTTTTCTGCGAACGCAAACTGGCCGCGCTCTAAATCCGCGACGCGCGCATCAATTGTGACGCCGCGCTCGCGCGCACGCCCGTTTGTGATTTCAATGCCGACCCGCGAGGCATCAACGGCAGTCACCTGCCAGCCGCACTCTGCCAGATAAACCGCATGACGGCCCGCGCCGCATGCGATGTCCAGAGCGCGCCCTGGCTCAAGATTTCCGGCGACGCTCACCAGCAGTCGGCCCGGCTCGATGGTCGCGTGTTCTCCGCGACGATAGCGTTCGTCCCAATCGGCCACTTTATTTTACGCTCCGACGACCGATTCTTCTCGCTGCTGCTCTAAGGCAGAGCGCGTCGCTTCGACAACTTTTTCCGGCGCAAGAGTGGATGCGGCGGGCGCTCCCGTCCGGTCTACAAACTTGGCAGCGGAAGACAATTCGCTCGTATCAACTTTCCAAACGCCTTCCGCGCTCTGCTCCAATTCGTTGAGCCTTGCGACGAGCGCGGACAAATCGCGCCGCTCTATGCGCGGGCGGACAACCGTTTCGGCCCAGGAGTAGTATGGATAATCCATGCGATAGCCCAGACCGCCATTCAGAGGTCTTGTAATCAGGTACAACTCGCCGCGCGCGTAACGCGAGATAGCCGTGTATGGCGCGCCGTGCCGCGTCGGCTTAAAACCAGACGAGCTAAAAATTTCCGGCGCGAGCGTAATCAGGGAAAGCTTCGCATTAGCGAACTCTGCTACCTTCGATGTTCCGCGCTCAAAGCTCTCCATCGCGCCCTCTATGCGTTGCCACACGTCGCGCCACAGGAATTCGTAATCATCTATCCGTGTCAAAACCTTTTCGACTTCGGGCAAAACCAACTCGTAAGCGCGTGCATGATCCGTTACCGTTTCGCCTGCCAGATGCCGCGCGAGAGGTGAACCCGTTTCGTCCATCGGGTCGTCAGAGCCTTGTATGACGATGCTCGCGCGCACAGCCCTTTCGCCCGTGAACTCTGAAAAGTCCCCTGCCTCCGCAGCGGCGATCAACTCGCCTCTGAGTTCGAGCGCGCGTTCACCCGCGAGCACAGTCCAAACAGAGAGCACGCCGTCAGTGTCGAAATGATTGTTTGTGACCAGCTCTATGCCTCTGGTCAACTCATCGCGCTCAGGCGATGCGACGAGGTTCAGTGCAATCTCCGTCGAGGTGTCTGCTTTGACTGAAGCGGGAGTTTCGTTCCCTTCCCAGTGCGAGAAGTGAATGGCGTTCGAGACCGTGCCGTCAATCGAGAGCTTGGGCATATCTTCAAGCCCCTCGTGGTAATACTCGAATCTCATAAAGCGGTACATCCTTTCCGTCAAATCCGGCGGCGAGGCTTTAAGCTGATGCGTAAAGTTTAGCATAGAAGAGCAAGGATTAAGGCGAAGGGATGAAGCATGAAGAACGCGCTATTGAAGCCTTAAGCCGTCTCATGCTGAATAGCAGCCTTCTCATCGCTTTCACGCGCCCGCCCGGCCCTAAGCCGTTTACATATTTTCGGATTGAGGAGTACAATCCGCCGCAAAATCACACGACAGACGGAGGAGACAAGGTGAATCAGGAAAGCAACCAGCAGATGCAGGAGATGACCGCGACCGAATTGAAAGAGCGGCTCGACAGGGGCGACGATGTGCAGGTCATAGACGTGCGCGAGCAAAACGAGTATGACACCGCTCGCCTGCCGGACTCGAAATTGATTCCGCTCGGACAGGTGGTCAATCGCATGTCGGAGATAGACTCAAGCCGCGAGACGGTCGTGCATTGCAAGATGGGCGGGCGGAGCGCCAAAGCCATAGAGGCTCTCAGGCGCGCGGGCTTTACAGGCACACTCATCAACCTGAAAGGCGGCATCACGGCTTGGTCAAATGAAGTAGACCCGGGCGTGCCGAAGTATTGAGACCACGTGATTCATCCGTTAGAGAACTGCGTCAAGCTTGAAGGCCATTTTAAAACCGCTCAATCCTTTGCGCCTCCGGTTTTATCTTCGCGCCTTTGCGTGAAACGTTGGTGTTTCGCGCAAAGGCGCAAACAAAGAAAGACTCAAGACGCAAAGGGTTGAGCGAAGCATAACTTGAGTTTTGGAATCGAAGGTGAGGTTATTTATTGATGCCTTCAAGCTCGACGCAGTGGCTCATGCGTGTGATGACGAGTCCTTCCGTAACCGGCATGCGGCAGGAGAGGGCCGGGCGGTCATCCGCTTCCGTCTGACCTTCTGCGTGATACCAGATTTGGCAGTTGGTGCATTCGCCATTCCAGCAAAAGTTCCCGTATGAAATCGTTTGCATCGAAAGATATTGAAAGCACCTGAGCAAGCGATTATTATCAGGCACTTCGACACGCCTGCCCAGAATTTCAATCGTGATAAGCCTTTCGTATGGCTCGTAGAGATCGCTGTCCATCACTGATGTTAGAGGCTCCGGCTGCGCTGCTGGAAAAGCGCGACGAGTATAACATGGAAGAGCAAGGCGGAAGGCGGAAGGATGAAGGATGAAAAGCATGCTATTTAAACCTAAAGGATTCATCTTCAAATAGCACTCGTTTCATCCTTCATCCTTCCGCCTTCCGCCTTGCTCTCCCGTTTCCCCTTTCTGATTCTTTCCAGTCGCTGCTAAACTACCGGGCACGGAGGAAACCAAACAGTGTCATTAGTGATTTATACGAAACCGGGATGTCCGTATTGCCAGCAGGCGCGGGAGCACTACAACTCGCAGAACATCAAGTTTACGGAATACGACGCGCAGAACGACCGCGAGCGCAGGCGTGAGATGCTCGCGCTGTCGGACGGCGACCCGACCGTGCCCTGCATCGTCGAGGACGGCGAATATCTAGGCTCAGGCTGGGGCACGCCGCCGCGTGGTTGAACTGTCCATGATTAATTGGCCGTGAGCCAATTCAAAAGCGGGTTTCGGATTTGAGATTGCAAATTGACCGTCAGGTCGCGGAATCTCAAACGCTAAATGTTTGCAAATCTTTAATCCGAAATCTAAAATCCGAAGTCCAAATGATCGGCGCAACTCTTCATAACTATCGAATCCTTGAAAAGATCGGCGAGGGCGGGCAAGGCGCTGTCTATAGAGCTGTCGATACGAAGCTGGGGCGCACGGTGGTCATCAAAATCCTGCCGCCGGAGCTGACCGTCAAGGAAGCCAACCTCAAACGCTTTGAGCGCGAGGCGCGTCTCGCTTCATCCCTGGATCACCCGAACATCTGCACTATCTTCGATATGGGCGACGCCAACGGCGTTCACTACATCGCCATGCAGTATATCGAGGGCCGCAACGTGCGCCAGCTTGTCAACGGTCGCCCGCTCGAACTCAGAAGCGCGCTGACCATCGCCATTCAGGTCGCGGACGCGCTGGCGACTGCGCACGAGCGCGGAATCATTCACCGCGACATCAAGGCTGGCAATGTGATGGTCACGGACACAGGGCAGGTCAAGGTTTTAGACTTTGGCCTGGCAAAGCTCTTGGATGAAGAGGAAGCGAACGCAGCGGGCATCCATCGCACGGAATTGACAGAGATCGGAGTGCCATATGGAACGGCCACTTATGCCGCGCCGGAACAGGCGCGCGGCGACCGCGTGGATCACCGCGCAGACATCTTTTCGACGGGCGTTTTGATCTACGAGATGCTGACGGGGATGTGGCCCTTTCACGGCAAGACGAGCATAGACGTGCGCCATGCAGTCCTGCATGACAATCCCAAGCCGCTCGCAGAAGCGCGTCCCGGTTATCTTCCGCAAGGCTTGCAGGAACTGCTTGATAGAGCGATGGCGAAAGACCCGCGCGACCGTTATCAAAAGATTGTGGAAATGCGAGACGAGTTGCGACGCATCCTTCAGGAAGTTTCTACGGGCAGCACTCAGGGCGATCAATTTATGGATAGGGTTTCTCCGGTTGCGCCGCGTCATGCTGCGAGCGCGAGTCCAGTTTCGCGCGCTCTGCGGTGGCTGCGCAATATGACGACCGGCGACCAACGCACATTCCCGCCCGCTTCCAACACGCAGACCTCGCAGGGACGAGAGCTGCATGAGACTCCATTGACGAGCATCGGCGATCAGGAGAAAAAGAGCGTTGCCATCCTGCCTTTCAAGAATATCAATAACGATGCCGAAGCGGCCTTTTACGAATTCTCGCTGGCGGATGCAGTGATAACGGAATTGGCTCAACTGCGCTCTCTCATCGTGCGCCCTTCTTCTCTGGTGGCAAAGTATCAGGGCCAGACGGACGACCCGCGCCGCATCGGACGCGAACTCAATGTCAACGCAGTGCTCGAAGCCAGATTCCTCAAGGCGGGCGAGAAGTTTCGCGTCACGGCGCAGCTCCTCGATGTCGGCAGCGGAGAAATCCTGTGGAGCGATAAGATTGATGTGGCTGCGGGCGACATCATCACAGTGCAGGACACCATCGTGCAGCGCATCGTTGACGGCCTCAGGATCGAGATGAGTCCGGACGAGCAGGGCCAGTTAGCCAAACGACCGACCGAGAATGCCGAGGCGTACGAAGAATACTTGCGTGGGCGCGATTGCTTTGGCCGCTATATCTTCCGCACGCTGGCGCGCGAGGACAGCGATCAGGCGATAGAATATTTTCAGCGCGCCATTCATCTTGACGCCGAATTTGCGCTCGCTCACAGCGGACTCGGAGCCTGTTATGCCAACCGCGTCTTCAAAGGCTTTGGCGATGCAGAGGATTATGCACGCGCCGAAGATGCCTTCACAGAGGCGCTCGCTCTTGACCCGGAACTGGTCGAAGCGCGGATGCTGATGGTCTTTATCTACCTGTCGCGCGGCGAGAAAAAGAAGGCGCGCGACGAGGTGGCCCGCCTGCGGCGCAAAGCTCCAAACGAGGCTTCCGTTTATTTCGTCAAGGCCACGCTTCACAGGCTTGACGGCGAATACGACCGCGCGCTTCGCAGTTGGGACAAGCTCGCGCGCCTCGACCCGGCGGCGATTGTGGTGGCGAGCTATAACCGCGCACGTATCTTTGCTTATCAGGGAAAATATGAAGAGGCAATCAAGGAATTGGATCAGGGCAGCGCGCTTGAGCCTGACCATCCGTTGATTAAAACGTTTCGCGCGCGGATTCTTTATTATCGCGGAGAGGTCGAAGCGGCGGCCAGTTTGCTGCGCGAAGTTCTGGACCAGAACACGAGCCTTGACGGCGTTCGCCCGATCTATGCCATGTGTTTGAGCAAGCTCGGACAGCATGAAGAGGCACGCGCGCAACTTTCCGAGCGCGTGCTCGAAGTGGCGGACGCCGACCACGACATAGCCTACTGGACTGCTTCCGCTTATGCTCTGGAAGGCGAGCGCGACGAAGCCTTTCGCTGGCTTGAGCGCGCCATAGACCTCGGCAATGAGAATCGCACATGGTTTGAATCAGACTCGAACTGGGATGCCCTGCGCGATGACGAGCAGTTTCAAGAACTGATGCGCAAAGTGGGCGCATCCAAACAAGCCCCCAGATAAGAGCCGCCAGACGGCGCGCAAAATCGCCACCCTCACAGCACCAACTGTGAGATAATGTCCGGGCGATTAAACCTGACCCGGTTTCGCGCTTCCTCTTTACTTTTTGCGGCTCTAAACAGATTACACACAGGTATAGCCGGATGAGAACCTTCGTCATCGGAGATATTCACGGACGCCGCGCGCAGATGCACAGCATTCTGCAAATGATCCCGCGCGACCCGCTTGTTGATTCGCTCGTCTTTCTCGGCGATCTGATTGACAGAGGAGCGGATGCGCCCGGCGTCGTCTCTGATGTTCTGGAACTCAAGCGCGCACAGCCTGAGCGCGTCGTCACCCTGCGCGGCAATCACGAGCAGATGCTGCTCGATTGCATAGACGAAGGCGCACGCATCTGGTTCGCTCCGAAAACCGGCGGCGGGCGCACCTTTGAGCAATACACAGGCTGTGCCCTGCGCTGCAAGACGGAAGCGGATTTTGACGAAGCGCAACAGAAAATCGCAGCGACCATCCCTTCAGAGCACATAGAATTTTTCCGCGAGATGCCCTTCTATCATGAGGACAATTACGCGCTTTATGTCCATGCAGGATTGGATCACGGCAAGCACCCGCGCGAGACTGACACGCATGCGCTCCTGTGGACACGCGACATGGAATTTTATAAGCACTACACGGGCAAGCCCTGCCTGTTCGGCCACACGCCGACGCCTTTTCTCCCCTTACGCGGCAGGCTCGGACGCCACGGCATCTATATTCTTCACAGCGCCATCGGCATTGATACAGGCTACGATGTTCACTCTCCTCTGAGTTGTCTTGAGTTGCCGAGTTTTACGCTCTATCAGGCATTCGCCGATGGACACACGGCAACGCATCACATCACAATGCTCATCCCAGAACCGTTGCGCGCGATGCAGCGCGCCGGTAACAGCCACTAATCTCTCCCGGTGTCTATCACCAAAGATAATGGAGGCCACATTAGATGACGTTTATTTGCAGCCGGGGGGAGATACTATCGCTGGCTCTGACCTGCGGGCTACTAATCGGACAACCCCTCGCAATCAAAGCTCAAGAGGGACGACGCGCGCCGTCGCAAGCTTCTTCTGCGCGCACCCCGCAACAAGGCCGCCTGCGACCGCCCGATAACATCACGTGCGACCGCAACTACCTGACCGTATATACTGGAAGGGTTGTGTCCTATTCTCGCCGCACGGGCCGCGTCGAGTTAACTATTGAAACAGACGAGAACACCACGGAGAAAGTCACATTGCGTCACCCGCGCGGCAACAGCCCTGCGAGATGGTTTCTGCTGCGCCGCGAAAAATTCAAGGGAAGCGATTGGGCCAGCATAGAATCATCCAAAGGCCGTCTGCTGCCGGACATGCGCGTGGCCGCATGGGTTTGCAAGGATGGAAACAGACCGATTATTGACTGGCAACCGCCAACCGGCGACGGCCCTGCCCCGCCAGGCACGCCATAGCTTTACGAAGTCGAGTGGCGGCAGCTTCTTTTCAAACTGACGGCAAATAAAAAAGAGGGAGTGCTTGAGTAAGCACTCCCTCTTTTGACTTAGCAGTTGCCAGCCAGCTACAGCTTTACAGCCCGCGATAGAGCAAAACAAATGCGTCCGCGCGATTGGCTTGTCCCGCAGTAAATTTGTACATGCAGGCGTCATCCGTGTAGTCCATGAAGTTCTCAACCGGATCATAGCCGCGAGCGATGTTGCGGCAAGAGCGCTGGGTGGTCGGGCAGCCGAAAGTCTCGGTTGATTCGGGGCGCGTGTCCCAGACACGGTCGCCTCTGGTTGACTTGCTGCAACCGCCCTGAAAAGTGTGGTAAAGACCGAGCCAGTGGCCGACTTCGTGCGTCGCCGTGTCGCCCAGATTGTAGGGAGAAGCCGAACCGCCCGGCAGCGAAGAGTAGAGCACAACGACGCCGTCATATTGCGGATTGCCAGCATAGCTATCAGGGAAAGTGGCCCAGCCGAGCAGTCCACCGCCATTAGTCGTGTAGATATTCAGCGTCTTCGCATCGCCCTGACGAAGAGCAGCCTTCATAGCGATTTCGTTCGCCGAACCCATCCCGGCATTGAACCATGTGCTATTGGTCGTGCGGTCTGTGCCATCAAGCACGAATCTAAAAGGCGTGTTAAAGCCCGCGCCGCCCGGCCCGGCCCCGCTAAAAGCGTTATTCATGACGGTTATCTGGTTGGCAATCATCGCATCCGAGACATTGGTGGCGCTGCCAACGGATGTGTTGATGACATGGAACCTGACATGAATGGTCACGGAACCCGGCGCTCTCATCGTCTCTTGAGAGCCGGTGGCGAGCATGTGGTTCTGTTTGTAAATGTCTATTTGATCCTCGACGGCCTGCGAGCGTTCAAACGAGACCGGCTCAGTGCCGCAGCGTGCGCCGCTTTCAACAAAAGCGCGCTTGCTGGCATAGGTCGTGCCGTTGAAAACGAATGGGCCTTCTGTACCTGCTTGTTCCGCGCTTTGCAACGAAACTTCAGTTCCGTCATGCTGGGCTTTCTGGGCCTGCGCCTCATTAACGAGGGAGTTACGGGTCAGTCCGAAAACGAGGCCGAGTGCGACGAGCGCCAGCACGGCGAATAACTTTCTGTTCATTTCTTTCCTCCGAAGGGATGTAGCTGAATTCTTGTGCATGGGGGCGGCCAGAGCTAGCTGAAGATGTTTCTTCATCCTAGCCACGAATGTTTATCTGAAAGGATAATCACTTGGAAAATTGCAAAGTTCGCGTAACAGAAAACAAGGCGGTAAAAAAAGTGCAGAAAAGTTAATCCCAGACAATCACTTCGATGAGGTCGGGAATTGCTGTCTTCTTGAAAGCAACGGGAGATTTTTACAGTATTGTGAGATATTTGTCAATTCTTCAGAAGACACTTTTTCAACCTCGCCGGTGAAGAATAAAATCCGCGATTTCGTTGAGCATTTTTGTGTTTTTCTCGATTTCGGCCAAAGCCGCACAGGCAGCTTTATGCACCTGCCGCGCACGCTCCTGTGTCGCCTCAAGCCCGTAGAGAGACGGGTAAGTGGCCTTCTGCGAGCGCGCATCTTTGCCCGGCGTTTTACCCAAATCTTCGACGCTCGCAGTCACGTCCAGCAAATCATCCGTAATCTGAAATAACAGGCCGAGTTGCGCTGCATAACGCGTCAAAGCTTCTAGTTCGGACGCGCCGGCCCCCGCGATAATCGCGCCCGTGCGCGCGGCGGCGCAGATGATCGCGCCCGTTTTGTAGCGGTGTATGCGCTCAAGCTCCGCGCCCGTCACAGCGCGAGATTCGGCATCGAGGTCAAAAGCCTGACCTGCGACCATGCCTGAAGGAGTCCCAGCCGCGCTTGCCAGTTCCGTGATGACGCGCACCGATGTCTCCGGCGCGAGATGTGTGTCCTCCGCAATCACTTTGAAGGCTAAGGTCTGAAGCGCGTCGCCAGCGAGAATCGCCGTCGCCTCGCCAAAGCGCACATGACAGGTGGGCCTCCCGCGTCTCAGTTCATCGTCATCCATCGCGGGCAGGTCATCGTGAATCAGCGAGTATGTGTGAAGCAGCTCAAAAGCGCAGGCCGTGCGTAGCAGTTTTTCGTCAGACGCGCCGAAGGCCGCGCCCGTGGCGAGCACGAGCGCGGGGCGAAAACGCTTGCCGCCCGCAAACAGGCTCCAACGCATCGCGCTATGGACACCGGCAGGCTCTGCTGTTTCCGCAGGCACAAGCGCATCGAGCATTTCGTCAACACGCATGCGCGCGGCGGCGAAGAAGCTTTGTGTTGCGCTCTGGCCCACAGGCGCGGGAGTTTCAGAAGACGCTTTCATCCTGTTCCGTTCCCGCTTCTGCCGAGAGACCAAGCTCGCCCGCCTCTTCATCAAACGCGCGCAGAACGGGACGCCCTTCCGCATCGCGCAGGAGAGTCTCTATCCGACGCTCCGCCTGATTAAGCCGCTCCTGACATTCGCGCGAGAGGCTGACGCCCTCTTCAAACAGCCTGAGGCTTTCTTCGAGCGGCAGATCGCCACCTTCCAGCTCGCGCACGATTTTTTCCAGCGCAGCCAGCGACGCCTCAAAGTTTCGGCCACGCGCATCCGTCTTTTTCATCTGAGCCTCGAATAAAAGTCTGGAGCGGAGTCGAGAGTCCAGAGTCCAGAGTCTGAAGAAATTTTCTTTGACTCCGGACTCTGGACTCCCGGCTTCAGACCCCAGACTTATCGTTAATTTTCATCATTGAGTAACGGCACGTTCGGCAAACCGCCGGGCAGATTTTTTCTGATGTTCTTTTTCAGCTCTTTTTCCACCTGACTGCCGACCGCCGGTAAATCTTTTGCGATGTTATCCACGATGCGCTGTGCGAGCGTGTCATCCGTAATTGAAACGACCTTCCAACGCTCTCCGTTCTGCTGCATCGTGAGCATGACGGGCCTGTCTTTGAGATTGACAGCGACTTTCGCCATGCCCTGCTCTTCCTTGATGTCCACGACGTAAGGAATGCCGAGGGCGACTAAAACAAACGGCTTGCCTTCGGCGCGCGTGCTCAGTTCCTTGACATGCGCGGCGACCTCTTCGCGCACCTTCTGCTTGATGCCCGGCAAAAGCTTTGGAATGAGAGCTTCGATTTGTCCGCGCAGTGGCCCGGTCAGCGCAGAGGCGTATCGCCCCGCAGCCTTTTCCGTCACCTGCGGGACAAAGCTTTCGACGACCTTATCCGTATCAACGATCTCGTCAAACGTCTTCATGTCGTTGCGTTCGACCGCATCCACAAGGAGCGCAAGCGTATAGGCTGGCCTCGTTTTATAACTCTGCCACCAGAAATAGCCGCCCACGACCGCGCCTAAGATAATGACGCCAAGCGCGATGGCGATGATGCCAAGAATTTTCGCGCCGCGTCCACGGCCCTCGCCGCGCTGCCGGACAGGCGTGGACGGCTGTGCGCGGTCTAAATCTATGATGATCCGGCTCGGCTTCGGGCGATTGCTGTTTTCCACTGAAGGGGGCATCAAGGCTTCTCCAAATCTTCCACGCGGCAACGCAACCTGCCGTTTGCCAAACGTAAGTTTATCTTGTCTCCGACACTGACTGCGCCCGCGTCACGCACGAGCGCGCCTGTGCCGTCCTGTGCCAGAGCATAGCCGCGCTGCAAGACCGCCAGCGGCGACAGGGC
Source organism: Pyrinomonadaceae bacterium (assembly GCA_963817025.1). Lineage (GTDB taxonomy): Bacteria > Acidobacteriota > Blastocatellia > Pyrinomonadales > Pyrinomonadaceae > JACMLC01. The sequence goes on from CAWFML010000001.1 coordinate 80,485, forward strand.
ATCCAGCGAAGCCGCAGCGAGATGAAAGCGCAAGCGCGCATGTTCCAGACGCGACTGAACCGCAGCATCACGCGCGAGGCAGAGCAGACTGAACCTGTTGCGCGCAGCCGAGACACGCGCGCCGAGGCGCGCAGGCGACAGGCGACATGAAATCGCTTCCGCGCGGCGACGCGTCTGCTGTAGCTGTCGCGCCATCAGATTTTCCATACGATGCGCGGCTTCATCCATTGCCGCACGCGCATCTCGCAGCCGCACGCGAACTTCGTCAAATGACGAAGACATCGCTGCTTCCTGCAAGCGTGCGCGCATCTCCATCAAGCGATAACGCGTGGCGAGCGCAAGATCGCGCGTCAAATCCAGGACCTGCGCGGCCAGCTCGTCTTCGCGCGCGGCGACCATCTCGGCGGCTGCCGATGGAGTCGGGGCGCGCAGGTCTGCCGCAAAGTCTGCGATGGTGAAATCCGTTTCGTGGCCCACGGCAGAGATGATTGGAATCCTTGAGGCGCGAATCGTGCGCGCCAGTTGCTCGTCATTAAAGGCCCACAAATCTTCCGCAGAGCCGCCGCCGCGCCCGACGATGATGACATCAATCATATCATCCATGCGCCCCTCAAGCAGGGCTTGTGTGTGATGCTCGTTTAATAGCTCAATCGCGCGTCCAATCTCCTGCGCCGCTCCCTCGCCCTGCACTCGCGCGGGCGAGAACATGACATGCACTGTGCGCGTGCGCCGCGAGAGGACATTGAGGATGTCGCGTATGGCCGCGCCCGAAGGCGAGGTCACGACACCGACGCGGTTGGGGAAAAGCGGCAGCGGTCGTTTCAGTTCTTCGGCAAACAATCCTTCGGCAGCCAGCCGCTCGCGCATCTGGTCAAAAGCCACACGCAGCGCGCCCGCGCCCACAGGGTCCAGAGCTTCGACCACCAGTTCATATTCGCCGCGCGGCTCGTAAACAGAGAGGCGGCCACGGGCGCGTACCTGCAAGCCGTCAGACGGGCGAAAGCGTATCGCGCGATTCGTGCCGCGAAAACAGGTGGAGCGCAGTTGTGCTCCTTCGTCCCGAATCGTGAAGTACCAGTGACCCGAAGCATGCGCTTTAAAATTTGAAATCTCGCCCTCGACCCAGATGGAAGCGAAGCGACTCTCAAGGGCCGCGCGCACCTGCATCGTCAACTCGGAGACGGAGAGCGGACGCCGCTCCGTTTCGTCAAACAGTGACATGAGCAACGGATGAGTCATAGTTATTGATTCATTTGCTCATTTAACCATTGAGTAAATGAGTAAATGAGTAAATGAGCAAATCATTTAATACTTCCGGCTTCATCCTTTTCCACAACCGGACGCAGGCGAACGGAAAGATTCTCGCGCTTCGAGCGCACGCGCACGCGCCGCTCGCGCGTATCCGCGAGATTCGAGGCGTAAGTAATCGTATAAGCCATGCGCAGTTGGGCCACTACGTCATCATAGGCGCGCTGCAAATCTTCCAGATACCTGATCGGATAATAGACTCCGCCGGAGACGCGCGCCAGCCGCTTGCCTTCCTCATCTGCGCGTGTGGTCAGCGTCAGATAGCGCGTCCGCAAGGGGTCAAGCGTGGCATTCGGTTTGGGCATGCTCGCTTCCGGCACCAAGCCGGAAGGAATGTAGAGCGGATAGACGAGCGCGCCAGATTCGAGCACTTCATCAACCAGCGACTCAAAAGGCACAAACGACCTGTTGTCATCGCCGTCCGACATCACCACCACCGCAGTCCTCTCGCCGCGCAAGGGTTTCAGGGTGTCCACCAGCACATAAGCCAACGCATCGTAAAGCGCGGTGGCATCGCCCGCGTCAATCAGTTCCAGTCGTTCGGAGAGCAGGCGGCGGTCAGTCGTAAAGTTAGAGATAATCTGTATGTCATCACGAAAGCTGATGATGGCGATGCGATCCTGCGCGCTGACGGTGTTGAGGAAATTACGCGCGGCCTTGCGTATAAAGTCTATACGCTCTCCGACACTGCCTGAGACATCAAGTAGCAAGACCAGATTAAATGGCGCGGTCGAGGGCGTGACCTCTGTGATAGCGCGCTCCTCGCCGTTTTCGATGACGACGAAGTCTGCGGCAGTGAGGCCGCTGACGGCGCGGCCCTGCTGGTCTGTGACGTTCGCGGTCAGGCGCATCAACTGCGGCGCGATGGCCGTGGCAAAATCTCCCGGCGGGCGGCGCGCGACGAGGCTCGGAGCTTCACGCGGAGGCGGCAAAGTCCTTGCGTAATCTCCAAACAATTTTGGCGCGGCGCGACGGATGGCTTCCATCAGATTGCCGTTGCCGCTGCGGACGATGGCTCGCGCAGCTTCGGTCAAAGACCGCTCGCGCAAATCCGATGGAGCAAGGTTCGGGTCAACATTAAAGAGCACGACGCCGCGCTGCGTGGCAAAGTCTAGCTGGATGCGCGCGTCCTTCCTGGCCTTCTTGTCTCCAAGCTTGCCGCTGATGACATACCACCCGCCCGCCTTCTCTTTAATTTCAGGTAACTCCGCCTCGCTCATAAAGCGCGGTCGGCTGGCCTGCCAGACAAAGTTGAACCTGACGGCATCGAGCGGCACATCCGCGTGAATCGTGCCGGTATCGGTTTCGACCTCTGCGGAAGCAAGGTTTCCCGCCACATCAACCGATCCCGCAAGGCTCGTCACTTTCACGCGCGCACGCACGGGCACGCGCACAGTCAGGTCTATGCGATCCTCTTCTTTGCGGCCACGCACATCTATCTCGACCTTATCGCCGGAAACAACGGAGGTCACATCTCCTTCGGCGATGGCCGCGCCCTGCGAGACGGCGTTGATGTAAACCTTCTTCGACTGGTCTTCGGATGAAATGACGCTGACGCGACCGTTGCTGTTCTTGATAGAGATGGAGACCTTCTCAGGCGTGTTCAACTCGCGCTCAAGATTTTGCGCGCGAGTCGCCGCCGCGCCGCCAAGAAAGATAAGCGCGGCACAGAGCGCGGCCAAAAATTTTCTCTGTAGATGGGGAACGCGCGCGGGGAGATGCACGGCACAACTCGGGTAAATCATAACGCCTGATAGTGCCTGTGTGCGGCCTTGACGGTCAAGCGCGCAGACGAAAGAATCTCGCGCAAAGGCGCAGAGAAATTAAAAATGCAAAATGTAAAATGCAAAAATAAGAACCCTCTTTCATTTTACATTTTTAATTTTGCATTTCTTTGCGCCTTTGCGCGAACCTGTCTTGTTTTCTTCACATCATCCGCCGCGAGCCGGGCTATGGAATAAAAGCGGCCTCGACAGGCAGGTCTCCGCTTGCGCCCCACTGCTGGCTAAGGATGCCGCCGTTTCCGCTCTTCAAAACATACCAGACGCTGCTTGAAGCTCTGAAGACGGAGACATCAACTTTCCGGTCGCCGTCAAAATCTGCGGGCGCGGGCGCATCTCCATTCTGACCCCAGATCACTTCGCCGTAATTGATAGCAGGATTCGTAGAGGTGTACCAGCGTCCGGTAGAGGGACGAAAGACAGCGATGTTTGCTTTGCCATCGCCGTCGAAATCCATGGCCGTTGGTTTGTCCGCCGCCAGGCCGAAAAGCTGTGACACGATTGCGCCGTTGGTGCTTTGCAGAATATTCCACGAAAGCTCTGCGCCGACAATCCTGACGTAAGCAAAATCTGTTGCCGTATCGCCGTCGAAATCTCCGACCAGAGGCTTGTCTCCGCTTGCGCCGAACTGCTGGAAGACGGACACGCCGTCAGAGCTTCTGCGTATGTACCAGTAGCCGTTCGAGGGACGAAAGACAGCATGGTCTGCTTTTCCATCTGCGTCGAAATCTCCGGGCACAGGGATGTCTCCCGCCGCTCCCCACTGAAACGCGCCGTAGTTAGTCGCCGGATTCAGAGAGGTGTACCACGTTCCGGTCGAAGGCCGCCAGACGGCTATGTTTGTGATTGCGTCGCCGTCAAAATCCGCAGGCACAATCCGGTCTTCGCCTGAGCCGAACTGGACGCCGGTGTATGTGTTGTCAGAGCTTCTGAGGACATACCAGTAGCTCGGCGCGGACGCCGTTGCGCCCGGACGATAGACGCCTATGTCTGCCAGCATATCGCCGTCGAAATCAAAAGCGGTCGAGCGAGAAAAGCGTACAGGCTGCCAGTCGGGCAAACGGTCTTGCGCGGTCGTCAGGCGCAGCATCTCTGTGGTATTCGCCGCTCCAACATAAATACCGTTCGCAGCGGGGTTCGTATTACAACACGTGAACACAACCTTCGTGCCGTCGGGCGAATATGACGGGCCGCCGTCGCCGCCGTTCGGGAACATCACGCGGCCCGTCCCGTTGGCATTCATCACCCAGTTCTTCTGCGCCGTGATGTCAAAGCCATAGATAAAGACAATCTTCGCGCCGTCAGGCGAGTAAAATGGTCTGGCGTAAAAGCCCGGCTGGTTGGTCAGGTTGGCCTGATTCGAGCCGTCCGCATTCATCGTGAAGATGTCTAAACCTGTCGTCACAGCCTGAACGTAGATAATCTTAGCGCCGTCAGGCGAGTATGACGGAGTCGTGTTATTCACTGTGTTGGAGGTTAGCCTGACCTGATTCGAGCCGTTGGCGTTCATCGTGTAAATCTCTGTGTTGCCGTCGCGCGAACTGACGAAGACGATTTTGCTGCCGTCAGGCGAGTATGACGGAGTGATGTCATCCGCCGCGTCAGTGGTCAAACGTGTGACATCTCTCCCGTCCTGAGTCATACTGTAAATCTCTCTGTTGCCGTCGCGGTTGCTGCTGAAAACTATCTTCTGACCGTCAGGCGAGTAAGCAGGCTCAGTGTCTATTGCAGCGTTATTGGTTAAATTAATCTGGTCTGAGCCATCTGCATTCATCGTCCAAATCTCTGATCCGCCGCGTGTAAACACAATCCTGCCGTTGCTCGCGCAGTTTACGCCCTGACAGATTTCTCTGGCCGTAAAGTCCGCGACCTGATTCGCGTTGAGATTATTGAAGATGCGATTCAGCGGGGAGAAGATATGGTTTGCCAGCACAGGGCGGACTGTGTAGTTGCCGCCCGGCGGCAGATTGCTGAACTGGTAATTACCTAATGAATCCGTGGTGGTTGAAGCCGTCACAGAACCCGTCAGATTAACTGTCACTCCGCCGAGACCCACGCCGGCGCGCGTGATGCGACCGCTGATGCTAAAAGTGCCGGGCGTCACGGCCACAGGCTGCCATGCCGGAGAATTATTCTCATTGCCCAAAGAGACCTGCATATCTGGAATGACGCGGATTTGATTGGTTCCGTCGGGATTCATCAAATAAATGCCGTTGACATTCGTGCCTTTTCTGACGAAAGCGATTTTCGTATTGTCCTGCGACCACGCAGGCTCTCTGTCATCCACGCCGCCCGAAAGATTCATCTCGCCCATGCCGTTAAGATTTATCACAAAGATGCTCGAACCCGTGCGGCTGAAAGCAAGACGCTGGCCGTCAGGCGACCATGCAGGGTCTTTGTCCACTCCAGCGCCTGTTGTGACGGGTGTCTCGCCGGTTCCGTTCGCGTTGATGACATAGATGTCTCCGCCACTGGCAAAGGCGAGTTTCGAGCCATCTGGCGACCATGCAGGGTCTGTCGGCACAGGTCTGGTAATCGCGCTGAAATGAGCTTGATTCGAGCCGTCGTCGTTCATCACCCAAATCTGGCTGTCGCGCTCATAAGCGATTTTGCCCGTCACAGACCACGCAGGGTCTTCCTCGAATGGACTAAATGCATTATTAGTGAGATTGACGAAGCCTAAGGTGGACGTGTTGAAGGTGTGAATGTCTCCGGTGCTGGCGAAGGCAATTCTGACTCCATCCGGCGACCATGATGGCTGCGCGGGAATATGGGGCGGTGTGGTTGTGTGGTTCACTGCGCCCGTGCCGTCGGCGTTGCTGGTCAGCAGCGTAACAAAAGGGATTCCAGCAGTGAAGGTCATCCTCACAAAAGCCAGCTTGCCGAGCGTTTGCGGCTGCTGTGCGACCTCAGGAGCATCACCTGCGCCGGACTGCAATCTGGCGGATTGACCGAGAAAGAGCAGACCCGCGAGGCCCAATATGAGCAACACTGCATGAGCTTTCCTACGCAGAACAGCATGAGTAACGTGTGAGAGTTTTTTTTCCATTGTTCTATCTCGCTTTCATCTTGACCGAACCTGTCTCGGCAAACTTGTTATTTAAAGTGATGGATGACTTCCGAAAAATATTTGCGCTCCGGGCCAAACATTTAGCGCACGGCCTTTTCTTCCGCCGTGCTTGAGAATAGCTGTTAAAACGGAGCGAGCATGCGGCGTACTTACGGGGGAAATCTGATGAATAAGAGCCTCGAAATCGGTCTTATAAATAGCAGAAAAGCAGTTTCAGGCAGCGTATCAATTTCAGAATATCTTAAGCCTCTACGTCCTGCCGGTTATGTATGCGGCTGCTTCCACTTAAAATCACGACAAAAGAAGATGAAAACATCTCCCACAAAGTTGCAAAGGCGCAAAGAAAAGCAGGTGTGCTCTTCTCTGCGCCCGTGCGGGAAACTTTTTATCTATCCGAAGCTATTGATTGAAGCCAGACAAAAGGGCTTCCTTAAAATTCACTTGAAGAAAGCTTGCTGCTGCAATCTTCAACTTTCTGAGCCGGAGGGGCGGCCTCTGTCTCGAACGATGGCACAACCTCGCGCTCCATGCTGGCGCGCATGACTGGAGCGCGCCTTGCTCTTGGCCGCACATTGACTGCCTTGACCAGCACATCGAATTCTTTTTGCAGCGCGAGGAGAGCCTTCTTATCGCCCACCCAGCGCATTGACTTGAGCGTTTCAGCCTTCACCTGAATCATCTCAGGCGCGGTCAGGTTTGCCTGTTGGTCAAGCTGAAAAGTGTAGTGTTGCTCTGCCGGAGCAATCAGGCGACTGTGCTCAAGAGACAGCCCGGCAGTTTCTGAAAAGTTGGCGGGCACAGATTTCCGGCTGGCCCTTTTGCTCATCAAGTTTTGCGCGACGGCTGACTTTGAAGGCGAGGGCGTGCCCCGACGCGCCTTGTTCGTTTCGTTCAGGGCATCGCTTGCGACCTGCTCGGTGAAGACGGCCTGCGCCTTCTGCGATGCCGCATCTGCCTCTTCAGCGGGCGCGCCGTAGCTCAGAAGGAAGTTCAGCAGATGAACCTGAGCTTGATTCTGAGCGGCAGCGACGTAGTTATTAAGATGATGCATGACTCGCGGGGTCACCGCTAAAACCGTCATTGAGAAGAAGATTATTGTTAGCCCTTTGCGTTTCATCTCGCACCTGCCGTGTTGTGTAGCCTTTAAATCGGAAAGCCCTCTTGCAGCCTGTCTCTCTAACCTATAATACGCCGCGAAGCCCTGTTTGTTACCGCCGCCCGGCAAACTTTTACGATTCTTTTACGCCTTTAAGCCGCCGCTTGCGGCCCGTTTTTTGCGCTTCCAAAAGGTAAACACCGCGCATACAGGATTTGTGACAGGATTTTTTCACCCCCTTTTATTAAATTTTCAGCAAAGCCAAAACATTTCCCGCAAAGGCGCAGGTGGCGCAAAGAAAAGCTTAACTGCTTTCTTTGCGCCACCTGCGCCTTTGCGGGAAAGTGTCTTCGCTAACTTTGAAACTCGCCTTACGACTGCATGGCCCATTCGGTCACAAGATCAACCCATTCCTTCAAGGGCTTATAAAGAATCGCATGGCCCGTGCCGATTTTAAGCTCGACCTCTTTGCTGCGGTTGAGGCCCGTCGCGCGGTCGAAAAATTTCCGGCAGGTCAGCCCGAACTCGTCTTTGACATCGTAAATCGAGAGCACATTGCCGTAGAGGTCAACCTCGTAATTCTTTAGCACCCAATCGTTGCAGTTCGACATCAGGACAAAGTTGACATCCCTGTTTTTCAATCCGGTCGAGACCAGCATGGTAATCAAAGAGCCTTTCGACGCCCCGACGACAGTAATCCGGTTAGGAGGCACACCGGCTTTGAGCAGCGCGTTAATCTGGCCCACAACCTTCGGGGCATACTGCTTGACATCCGTTCCCTTTGGCCGCGCTTCGCTGATGACGGCGAAGCCCCGGCCCGCGAGCGTCTTTAAAATCTCTTCATATTCATAGACGCCCCATTTCGCATCGGTCGGGCGAATGCCCTTCTCTTCTATGATTCTTCCGTGCAGGTAGAACAGGTATCTGGCCTGCGGGTCAATCTTTTCCGGCACATCCTCGAAGATTGCGCCCTTTGCTTTCGTGTCGGACAGAGCGGTTTTCGTCTCAGCTTTTGTTTCAGCTTTGGCAGCGTCCTTCTGCTGCGCGCAGGCCGTCGTCGCCGTTATCAAAAATAGCGCGCAGAAACATAAGAGCCATTGAATCCAGTGCGCTCGTTTGTAGTCCATCATTGCTTCTCGCTTTCAGCCGATAATCTGTGTTGAGATAAAGCCCCAGAGAATAACCGAGAGGCCGCCGATTTCACCTGCAATCAGCATGTACATATACCATGTCGTCGTAAAGTTGCGCTCGCGGAATAAATTATCCGTGTCTTCTTTCAGACCATGAGCGAGATAGCCGCCAACGGTCAGAACCAGAAAGACGAGCACCAATCCCATCGCCCAGACCTGCACGCGCTCCGAATAGGGACTGTATTCGAGCAGGCGCGCAATCACCAGCATGGCAAAGCTATAAAGCAAGGCTGCGCGATGCGCTATGTCCACATAGACGGGCGCAGTATGCGTCTGACTGCCCAGCATTCTTTGATACTTCAAAATGCCGATCAGCATTCCCGCCAACAGGAACAGACCGGAAGCCAGCAGACTGATTTTGATAGCCAGACTCATCGGGTGATTCTCCTTCTGAGTCTACTATCTATCACGTTTTACCTGAAAGGAGATATGAAAGATTTTCGCGCGAGAGCCTATGTGCCGTTAAAGCCTGCGCGCAGTTGGCGGATATTTGCGCCGGGGAATTTGCCTGTGGCTTTGACCGTCTCAAGCATGCGCGCGGCCTCGGCTTTAGTCTTTCCGGCATAGACGGCCATGAAGAGCGCGTTCTCATTGACGCCCGTGTAATACAAACTGGCTGGCTCTGCGCATCTTGAGGTGAAAACTTTGTGTTTGGGAAAGACTGACTGCGCGGCCAGCCGCACATCTTCGGAGATGAACCGCTCACAATTATCATTTGCCGCGCGCACGCTCTTGAGGATGATGGCATAGAAGGGTTCTGATTCCCAGATGACGCTGTTCTGGCGGACACGAAACGGGAGGTCGTAAGACTCAAAGGTCGCAAAGGTGCTGCACGCTTGCGTCGGGTCGGGGCAGACCTGCCCGCGCTGCTGCTGCTGTGCGCCGCGCTTTGTCTGCGCCTGACTGCCGTCATAGAAACAGACAGCAGCGAGGCCGACACAGACAGCCAGAATGAGGCACAGGATTTTCGGTTTCATCTACAAGTCTCCTTTTAAGCATTAATTTGAAAAAGAGATTTACCACAGAGGACACAGAGAACACAGAGTGTAAAGACGATTTCAAATTTAAAATGCTGAATTTCAAATTCTTTCTTTGTGTTCCTCTGTGCTCTCTGTGTCCTCTGTGGCTAATTCTTAATCGTTTGATTTTTCTCTTTTGACGGCATGCGGATTGGTCGAACGCTCGCCGCGCTTGCGTGTGCGCTTGCGCTTCTGGCGCAACTGGCCCAGATGATCTACGGAGCGAATCGGCTGTAAATCTTCCGCCTCGCCCTGCGGGTCGTCAAGCCGCGTTTCAATCTGCTCCGGTTCTATCACAGTCTCGCTGGCAAGGGCCGGATCATTCAACGCCTCGTCTTCGCTCTGGCCGCTTCCTGCGAGTGCGCGCTGGCGCGTGAAGTGTTCGACAATATCTTCAGCCGTCTTGCGCCCGACAAAGGGAGACAACTCTGCCACAGAAGCCGAGGCGACGCGCTGAATCGAGCCGAAGTTTCTCAACAGCCTTGTCTTGCGTTTGTCGCCGACGCCCGGAATCGCCGTCAACTCCGAAGTAAAGTCGCGCAGTTCCCGACGCTTGCGATGATAAGAGACTGCTGTGCGGTGCGTCTCGTCGCGGATCAACATCATCAGGCGCAGCACTGGCGAATGCGAATCCAGAAAGACAGGCTCGTGCTCTCTGCCTTTGACCAGCAGATGCGAGATGTCGTTATGCCTGCGCGGCGGTTTGACGACGCCGATCATCGGGATGGCTTCGAGGTCAAGCTCGCGCATGGCGCTGGCAGCCGCACTCAACTGCCCCTTGCCGCCGTCAATCATCACCAGATCGGGCAGCGGCTTTTGTTCCTCAAGCTGGCGACGATAACGACGAAAGACGGCCTCCCGCATCGAGGCGAAATCGTTCGAGCCTTCAACCGTCTTGATGCGAAACTTGCGATACTCCGCGCGGTTCATCTTGCCGTTTTCGCAGACGGCCATCCCGGCGACATTCTCCGCGCCCTGTATGTGCGAGATGTCGAAAGATTCTATGCGCGCGGGAAAGCGCGGCAGCTCCAACACTTCCTGCATCTCTTCGAGCACGCGTTCCATGTCGGGCTTTAAGATGCGGAATCGCTGTTCAAAAGCGAGTTTGGCATTCTTCTCAACGAGGTCAATCATCTCGCGCTTCTGGCCGCGCTGCGGGTCAAGGATACGCACCCGACGCCCGCGCCGCTCTGTCAGCGCCTTCTCCAAAACTTCGCGGTCTTGGAAATCAACCGGCACGTGAATCTCAAGCGGCACGTAATCCGTAGAATAATACTGGGCCAGCACTTCGCTCAAAAATGCTGACGGGTCGAAATCTTCTTCCGCTAAATCTTCCCAGAAAAATTCGCGCCGCCCGACGACCTTGCCCTCGCGCATCGTGAAGAGCTGCAAAGCGAGCCGCGCGCCCTCCCTGTAATAACCGAAGATGTCCACGTCCCTGTCCGGCGAGGTAGCCATCTTCTGATGCTCCGCAATCGCCAGCACAGTTTTTCTGAGATCACGATATTTAGCGGCCATCTCAAAACGCATCTCTTCCGAAGCCTGTATCATGCGCGCTTCGAGTTGTTCGCCCAGCTCTTTATTTTTTCCTTCCAACAGCAAACGCACATCGCGCACGGCTTCCTCATATTCTGCGGGCGCGCACAGACCCTTGACGCACGGGCCGAGGCAGCGTTTGATGTGATACTCAAGACACGGGCGCGGTAATTTGCCGTCAATCTCTATGTCGCAGGTGCGGAGTTGAAACGTGCGGTTGATGAGATCAATCGTGCGGCGGGCCAGAGAGGCCGGAAGGAATGGGCCAAAATAGAGCGCGCCGTCGCGGTTCACTTTGCGCGTAATCATGACGCGCGGAAACGGCTCGTTAATCGTCAGCTTGAGATGCGGATATTGCTTGTCGTCTTTTAAGAGCACATTGAAGCGCGGCTTGTGCTGCTTGATGAGATTGGATTCGAGCACCAGAGCTTCGACTTCCGTGTCGGTGACGATAAACTCAAGGTCTGCGATGCGGCGCACAAGCTCGCGCGTCTTGTGGTCATGCCCGCGCCCCGATTGAAAATAAGAGCGCACGCGATGGCGCAGGTTCTTCGCCTTGCCGACATAGATAATCTTGCCAGCATCATCTTTATGAAGATACACGCCGGGCGAGAGCGGAAGGTTCTTGAGTTTGTCGTCTAAAGTCGGCGTCATGCTATTCACATCTGTTTGATAAAAATGATGGTGTTATTCTAAGGCAGAGTCAGGAACAATGAAAATGCAGGTTTCCCGCAAAGGCGCAGGGAAATTAAAAATGCAAAATGCAAAATGTAAAATGCAAAATGAAAGACAGTTCTTATTTTTGCATTTTACATTTTTAATTTTGCATTATCGCTGCGCCTTTGCGGGAGAATGCTTTTTGCTTTTTCATTAAAAGTCATGCCAGAGGAAACTAAACTTGCGCTTCCCTTTCAACTTGCCATCCGGTAGAGAATTCGACGCCGTCGGCTTTGGCCTCAATGCCGTGGATCATCTGATAGTCGTGCCCGAATACCCGGCGTTTGATACAAAGGTGCGGCTCGCGGAGCACGTGCAGGCGGCTGGCGGGCAGACGGCTTCGGCGATGGTCGCGTTGCAAAGGTTGGGGCTGAAGACGGCTTATGCCGGACGTTTCGGTTCGGATGCGGAGGGCAGGTTCGGCTTTGAAAAACTTCGCGCGGAGGGCGTGGATGTCGAGTATGCCGAAGTCATCGAAGGCGCACGCAATCAAGTCGCATTTATCATCATTGACAGCCGGAGCGGCGAGCGCACGATTATCTGGGATCGTGACGAGCGACTGGCTTACAGAGCGACGGATGCTCCCGTCGGTTTGGCCGCGCGCGGGCGCGTGCTGCATCTGGACGCGCACGACCCGCCAGCCTGCGCGCGTATGGCTCGCGCGGCACGCTTGGCCGGAAGCATCGTCTCCGCCGACATAGATAATGTTTATGAAGGGCTAGAGGAGCTGTTGCCGCAAGTGGATGTGCTCATCTCTTCTGCGGAGTTTCCTCGCAGGCTGACGGGCATTGAGGATGAGCGCGCATCCCTGATCGAAGTCAAAGCGCGTTACGGCTCCGCGCTGGTCGGGATGACCTTAGGAGCGCGGGGCGCGCTGCTTTATCACGACGGGGTGTTTCTCGAATCAACGGCCTTTGAAGTTCCCGGCGGCTGCCGCGACACGACCGGCGCGGGCGATGCTTTTCATGCGGGGTTTCTTTACGGCTTGCTCAAGGGCGAAGAGATTGAAGCGAGTTTGAGAATCGCCAACGCAACAGCGGCTCTGAAATGCAGAGGTCTGGGAGCGCGCACGACGCTGCCGACGCAGGCAGAGCTTGATGAGTTTCTTTAAAGATTGCGGAATATTCGATTGCGGAATGCGGAATGCGGATTGTGGATTAGAAAAGCAGTTCTCTTTAATTCCGCATTCCGCATTCCGCATCCCGCAATTCTATTGACGTAGTTGCTTATCGAAGAGTTCGAGGACGCGACGCCACGCGTCTGCCGCCGCTTCCGGCTTATAAACTTCTGGCCGCGTGTCATTGAAGAAAGCGTGGTCTGCATCGTAAGAGACGACTTCGAGCGGCAGGCTATATTCGCGCGCGGCTTCTTTCAGTCCTTCGACCTTCTCAGGCGTGATCCAGTTGTCGCGCGCCCCTGCGATAAAGAGTGTGGGAACTTTCAAACGGGCCAGAACTTCCGTCTCAGGGATGTCGCCGTAAAATGGAGCAGCCGCGCCGAGCGTTTCTATCAAGCAGGCCGCGCGCAGCGCGTACGTCCCGCCCATGCAGTAGCCTGTGATGCCGATTCTTTCAATCCCGTACTGGCTTTTGATTTCTTCGACTGTACGCTTAATGGTCTCTATGCCGTCATCTATCGCCAGCTCATGCATCAGCGCAGAGGCTTCCTGCGCATCGCGCGTCACTTTGCCGCGATACAAATCCGGCGCGACGCACAGGTAGCCCTCGCGCGCATAGCGTGCTGCGATGTCCTTGATGTGCTCGTTGATGCCCCACCATTCCTGTATCAGGACGACTGCGGCCTGTCTTTGAGAATCGTCAGGGGATGCGATGTGGGCTGTGGTCGGGCCAAAACCGGTTTCGAGATTCATGGTTTCTGTCTTCATCTTTGTGCGCTCCGGTGGTGTTTGATGCGAGATAAGATAAGACGTTTCGCGCAAAGGGGCAATAAGGCAGGGAGTTGGGTGTCGGGTCTCGGGTGTAGTGAAAGACAATTCTTTTATCTACACCCGGCACCCTTCCCCCTACTCCCTGCCTTATGTGATATAACAATTCCCGCTCGACAATTTCATTCTATTCACTCTTAAAAATGATGCGACTACGCCTGCTTTTAACTTCGCTGCTTCTTACCTCGCTGCTCTCTTCCTCTTTCGCTTCGCACGCGCAGGGCAAGCGGCGCGTGGGGCTGATTCTCTTTAACGGGAAAGTTTTCACGGCGGACGCGAGCGGCACGATGGCCGAAGCCGTCGCGGTCGAAGGCGAACGCATCGTGGCCGTCGGCACGACACGCGAAATCAGATCGCGCTACGGGGCCGCGCGCGAGATTGACCTGCAAGGCAAACTCGTCACGCCCGGCTTTAACGACGCGCACATACATTTCGCAGGCGGCGGCCTCTCGCTGCTGCGCGTGGTTCTGAACAATTCGCGCACGCTGGAAGAAGCCAAACAGCGCATCGCCGCCAAGATTCGAGAGCTTCCGGCAGGCTCATGGGTGCTAGGGCGCGGCTGGGATCATACGCTGTGGGGCGGCGAGTGGCCGACGCGCGCAGATTTAGACACCATCGCTCCGAGCAATCCTGTCTTCGTGCAGAGAGTTGACGGCCACGTCAGTTGGGCCAACTCTCTCGCGCTCAAAAAGGCAGGCATCACGCGCGGGACGAAAGCGCCGGAGGGCGGCGAAATCCTGCACGACGCGCAGGGCGAGCCGACAGGGATTTTGAAGGAGACTGCGGGCGAGCTTGTTTCAAAGATTGTCCCTGAGCCGACCGTTGAAGAAAAAACGCGCGCTATTGAACGCGCGATGGAAGAGGCAAGACGTTATGGCATCACTTCCGTTCAGGACAATTCCGGCTATGACACGACAAAGATTTACAGAGAATTATTGAAGCAGAACAAGCTCACAGTCAGGGTCGCAGAATGGCAGGATTTCGAGGATTCGATTGAAAAGCTGAAGGCACAGCGCGCGGAGTTTGCTTCCTTCAAGGATGACCCGTTGCGGCTGCGCCTGACCGCGCTCAAAGGCTACGTTGACGGCACGCTCGGCTCACGCACGGCTGCGATGCTCGCGCCCTTTGCTGACGACCCGCACAACAGCGGCATCCCGCGCCGCCCGCCCGAAGAACTCACAAAGATGATTATTGAGCGCAACAAGGAAGGATTTCAAATCGCGCTTCATGCAATCGGAGACAGGGCGAATCGAATGGCGCTTGAAGGGTTCGCTAAAGCGATGGAGACTAGTTGGAGAACAAGTCAGATTGCCGGGCAGACAGTGCCTCAAGGCATGGGGTCGTCCGAAGTATTCCCTTATTACTATTCTCTTTTGGTTCGCCATCGCATCGAACACGCGCAGGTCGTCGCGCCGTCAGACTTTTTGCAGTTTTATAATTATGGCGTCATCGCTTCGATGCAGCCCTCGCATGCTATTTCAGACAAGCGTTGGGCGCAGGATAGGTTGGGCGAGTATCGCGTGCAGGGAGCTTATGCGTGGCACATGATGCGCGCCTTCAAAGTGCATGTGCCTTTCGGCACTGACTGGCCTGTCGAGCCGATCAATCCATACCTGGGTCTCTACGCAGCCGTCACGCGGCAGAGCACGGAGGGCGAGCCTGCGGGCGGATGGTGGCCGCAGCAGCGGCTCACAATCGCAGACGCCATACGCTGCTACACAGCCGAAAGCGCCTACGCCTCGTTTGAAGAGAAAGAGAAGGGCCAGCTTGCCGTGGGCATGCTCGCGGATATGGTCATACACTCGCGCGATCTTCTGACCATCAAGCCGGAAGAGATTTTGCAGACCGAAGCAGTGATGACCATTCTCGGCGGCAAAGTAGTTTATGAGAAGCAGCCAGCAGGCAACAACAAATAAGAGTTTCCCGCAAAGGCGCAAAGAAAAGCACGCAAAGAAGAAGTGGCATTCAACGCCTTTGCGGTCTTCCTCTGCGCCTTTGCTTGCGCGCTTTTCTTTGCGCCCTCAGCGCCTTTGCGGGAAATTTCCGGTTCTCTGAGCGTATCTGAAATTTAACCACCCCGAGCTGAAGATGTATTTTTGCCTCGCCGCCGGACACTGTTGTTAGTCAGGCGCTGTTGTTCAAATTCCTGAATCGTGGTGCGACTCTTAAACTTACCGGCCCAGCCTTTAAGCTCTCGACAAGGGGGAGGAATTAAAATCATGAGTGTCCAGAGATGCAAGATAGCCGTTCTCTTGTTCACCTTCTTCTTCATCGCCGCGTGTTTCCTCGCGCCAAAGATTTCCGCTCAGGGAGATAACAGCGACGAGGTTCTCAATCAACAATTAATCCGCGTGCTTCGCCTGCACGAGTTCACAGGCAACATCGAAGCAACCCTGCCGCAGAGACTCGGTCGCCAGCTCGACCCAGAGCTTGTGGATTTGGGACGCAACCTGTTTCACGACACGATACTCGGATTGAACAACGACAACTCCTGTTCGGGCTGTCATGCCGCGACCGCAGGCTTTGGCGATACGCAGTCAATCGCCATCGGGGTTGAAAATAATTTCGTCGTCGGGCCTGACCGCACGGGGCCGCGCAACCAGCGGCGCACGCCGTCGGTCGTCAACACAGCTTTCTTTCCGACGCTGATGTGGAACTCGCGCTTCAATTCGATTGCGGGCGATCCGTTCAACAATAGCGCGGGGTTTATGTTCCCGATGCCCGAAGGACTTTCGCTCTCGAACCAGCCGCATCTGCTGGCGGCGCAAGCCTTCATCCCGCCGACCGAACGCGTCGAAGCCGCAGGCTTTGAGTTTCCCGGCGACAACTTCGCACTCCGCGCGGAGGTCATGCGCCGCCTCAATAGAGACATGGCTTATCGCAGGCTCTTCGGGTTTATCTTCCCCGAAGTGAGAACCGGCTCGCCGATTACTTACGACATGCTGGCACGCGCCCTCGCAGAGTTCGAGTTCTCTCTAACTTTTGCCAACGCGCCGATTGACCGGTATGCGCGCGGCAATCAGGCCGCGATGACCGAAGCGCAAAAGCGCGGCGCGTTGCTGTTTTTCGGCAAAGCCAACTGCGTCACCTGCCATGCCGTCTCGGGGCAATCCAATGAGATGTTCAGCGATTTCAGACAGCATGTCATAGGTGTGCCGCAAATCGTCCCGCGCAACAGCAACATGATCTTTGACGGGCCGGGAGCAAACGAAGACTTCGGTCTGGAACAGGTCACAGGCAACGCGAGCGACCGTTATCTGTTCAGAACTTCGCCGCTGCGTAACGTAGGGCTGCAACCGGCCTTCTTTCATAACGGCGCATTCACACGGCTAGAGGATGCGATAAATCATCACCTGAATGTCTTTAGCTCTGCGCGCAGGTACATTCCCGCGCAGGCGGGCGTGGATGCCGACCTGCAAGGCAAGCCCGGCCCGATCCAGCCTGTGCTTAATCGTCTCGACCCGTTGATAGCGACGCCGGTTCAATTGAGTGTTGAGGAATTTAGTGACCTGGTTGAGTTCGTGCGCAACGGCTTGCTCGACGAGCGCGCCAGACCTGAGAATTTGCGAAGCTTGATTCCGGCGCAGGTTCCAAGCGAGAGGCCCATTCAGAAATTTCAGTAACGGCGCACACAGCCGCGCAGCAAATAAGAGAAACAATTTCAGGCGCGGCCAGCCACTTCGCCCGTCTGCGTGTTGACGCGCACCGTTTCGCCTTCCTTGATAAAGAGCGGCACGCGCACTTGCAGGCCCGTCTCAAGCGTCGCCTGTTTGGTCGCGCCCCCGGCGGCTGTGTCGCCGCGCATGCCCGGCTCCGCGCTCACGACTTTGAGTTCGACGAACTGCGGCAATTGCAAAGCCACAGGCTCGCCGTTGTACTTCAAAATCTGCAAGGTCGTGCCTTCCTTTAAATAGCCTTTATCATCCCCGACCTGCTCGCTCGAAAAAGCGAACTGCTCGTACGTGGATTCATCCATCAGGTGAAAGCCATCGCCGTCAGCGTAAAGAAAAGAGGCTGGCGTCAACTGGACATCCGGCTCGTCAAACTTTTCGCTTGAGCGAAAGCTTTTTTCTAGCACCGCGCCGTTCAATAAATGGCGCAGGCGCGTCCGCACCATTGTTGCCGCGCCGCGCGCCGTCGGTGACGAGAAAAAGACTTCGACCACGGTGTAGGGCTGGCCGTCCACCGAAATCATCATCTTACGTTTCAGTTCATTTGCTCCTGTGAGAGCCATGCAATTCTTCCCCTCGCAAAATTTCTCTAATCGAGCATCACAACTTCGCCGTCAACGACGCGCGCCAAATATTCTCCATCGCGCAAGACCCACGCGACGCGGTGGCTGCTCTGCCGGGCCAACTCCGCCCACTCGCTCTTCTTTTTCGGATTCTGTTCGATGAGCACAGCATCCCCGCCAAGCTCCACATAACGAAGGCCCGAACGCGCATACTTCTTGACGCCGCGCCCGCCGCCGAACAGTTTTTCAAAAGCGACTTTGATGACGCCCGCGCTTAATTCATCCGCCATTGGATTTTGTCAGAACCGCAGTGAGAGCAAGGCGGAAGGATGAAGGATGAAAGACATGCTGTTCAAACATGAAGCCTTCATCTGTAAATAGCACTCTTTTCATCCTTCCGCCTTCATCCTTCCGCCTTGCTCTTCGCGCTTGTCGAGCATGCTGGCGACGGTTTCAATCAGGTCTTTGCCGCGAAACGGCTTGGAGATGTACGCGTCAAAGTCGTCTGTGTCATGCTTGCGCCAGCGCGCTGTGTCTGTGAAGGCTGTGACGGCGATGCAGGGGATGCCGGAGGTGCGTGCGTCTGCGCGCAGTTCGCGCAACACTCCCCAGCCATCCAAAAGCGGCATCGAGAGATCAATCAAACACAGGTCGGGCGGCTCCGCCTGAGCCATCTCGACGCACTCGCGCCCGTTGCACGCCTCACGAATCGAGTAGCCCACGCCCTCTAACATGAGACGCAAAATCTCTCTATTGTCATCAAAGTCGTCGGCAATCAGGATACGTGCAGGCATAATCTGTCTTTTTGATTTAGCGAATGGTTATAGCCCAGCACTCGAAGACGTGTCAAACCGTTGACGGGAGGCGCGGCTCTGTAAAAGCAATTCTTGACACCCTTCTGTCCGCCCGTCCATAATCCGAAGGAAGATGTATAACGCAAAATGCGTGCGTCTTCGATCCTCGATTTTATCTCAAACCCGAGAGCGCCAGAGGTACGCAAGGTTCTAATTCAAACAGGTACGGCGGCGCGTCCATCATGGAGGATGATTAACTGTGGCGAGCGAAGAACTGGAAAAGAGTCTGCGCGCGGATATTGATGTCTATGTCAATTCGCGTCTGAGCGGATTGCAGGAAGAGATCAAAGGCTTGCAGCGGCAGCTTAACGATGCGCTGGGTAATTTGCTTGAACGCGCGACCAGCAATACTCAATCGGACACCTCTGTCGGCGTCTCTATCCTTGAGCATATTCGCGCGGCGCACGAGCGCGGCCTAGAAGACGCGGCGGCACAGTCTACGCACATGCAGTCCGGCAGCGACATTGCGATTCTCAAGGCTGCGATAGACGATCTGGACGACCAACGCTCGCAGACGGAGATTCTCAATACGCTCGTCAACCGCGCAGCCTCTTTCGCTCCGCGCATAGTCTTCTTTGTCGTCAAAAACGAGCAGACGATTGGCTGGCGAGCGCGCGGGCTACAGGGCACGGTCGGCGACAACGCCGTGCGCGACATCTCCCTGCCGGTTTCGTCCGACACGGTCTTGAGCGATGTCGTGAAGACCCGCGCGACGTGGAGCGGCTCGCCCGGCAGCCATGCAGACAATCACCTGCTCTTCGCCAAGTTCGGCGAAGAACCGCCGCAACGCTTGGCCGCCATTCCTTTGATCGCGCGCGGCAAAGCCGTCGCAGTGCTCTATGCCGATTCCGCCGCGCTCGAAGCGGATGCCATCAATTTAGGAGCGCTGGAAACTCTGGTTCGCGTCGCGGGGATGGCCGTCGAACTGCTCTCAGTCACGCGGCCCGAGCCGGGAGAGCGTCCGCGCGCACGCGTCGAGCCGCTGCCCGTCACTGCGCGCCGCGCAGAACCGCCTGCGGCTGCCGCGCCCGTGCACGAAGAAGCTGCGGAAGTGACAGAGGTAACGGAAGCCGCGCCCGAAGCGGCCATCGCGGATGAAACGACCGCTGTCCCCGAAGCGTCCGCGCCGCCTCCGGCAGAAGCGCAACCGGCAGAAGCGCAGCCAGCAGCCCCCGCGCAACAGTTCGCCAACCCGCTCGGCACGGCCCGCCGTTACACCAGAGTGGCTGACACACCGCTTCCGGTCGAGGTGAGCGATGAAGAAAGGCCGCAGCATGTCGGCGCGCTTCGCTTCGCGCGGCTGCTCGTTGACGAGATCAAGATGTATAACGAGTCGAAGGTGACGGCGGGACGCGCGGAGGGAGACCTCTATGAACGCTTGCGCGATTCCATAGACCGTTCGCGCGAGAAGTACAATGAGCGTTATGCTGAAGCCGTCGGCTCGAAATACGATTACTTTCATCACGAGTTAATCAACACGCTCGCCGAAGGCGACGAATCGAAACTCGGACAGGGCTATCCCGGCTCAAGCGTCTCAGTGTAAAAACAGCGGCAAGTGACGGGTGACGGGTGACGAGTTAAATGCTTTTTCTGCTTGTCACCCGTCACTTGTCACTGTTTTAAAGCCAACATCTGATACAGGCTTATGCATCCAAGCCCTACTTTAACTGCTCAAACGAAAACTCGCTCTCACTCCCCTTTGCCTGAGCGAAGACGTGGCGCGCCGTTGGTGGCCGCTCCGGCCCGAACTTCCAGCGAGGAGGCTGTTAGTAAATTTCATGTTCAATGTTCGCAAGCATCACGTTCTTTTAATCATTGTCGGTCTGGTCGTCGTCATAGGCTTTTCCATCTCGCCGCTCTTGAGCGCGAGTTGCAGCACGCGCCATTCTTCCGCACAGGGCGAAGCGCAGGCTCTGGCGCAGTTGCGTTCGATGACGCGCGGCGGAGTGTTGCCCGCCGAACCGGTCGTCGCCAGGATTGAAGCGGATTATCCTGACACAAAGGCGGCAGGGCTGGCGCGCCTGCTTCGCGCACGCATCAAACTTAATGCCAACGATGTTGTCGGGGCCGCCGATCTCCTTGATTCAAATCTTATCGGCAAGCACACTGCGCTTGGCGATTACGCCCTCTTGATGCGCGCACGCGCCCTCGAACAGGCCAACCGGCAGGCAGAAGCGCGCGACGCTTATGAAAAACTTTTTCGGGATTATCCGTCTTCGATGCGTGCGCGCGAGTCTGCGCTGCGTCATGCAGAGATGGTGATGCGCGATGGACAGCCCGCAACCCTGCCCTCTCTCTTGAAGAATTTGAGCGAGAGCAATGATGCTGGCGCGCTGCTTTTGACCGCTAAAGCTTACGAGCAATCAGGCGACCAGACGCGCGCGCTTGCCAACTATCGCCGTCTCTATTTTTACGCGCCCGCCTCAATCGAAAGCACAGAGGCGCAGGCGGCCATCACGCGACTCAACTCGACCGCTTCCCCTGCGACGGCTGAAGAAGCCTCGACGCGCGCCGAAAAACTCTACGAGGCCAAGCGATACAAAGAGGCCGCAGATGCTTATGCAGAAGCCTTCGGGCGTTTTCCAAACACGGCCAACGCGCAGACGCAGCTCAGACGCGGCATCGCTCTTTCAAATCAGAAGCGCACGGCGGATGCTGTCGCGGCTCTCAATCTCATCCCGGCCTCTGCGGGCGACCAGCGGGCCGAAGCCCTCTACCACATCACGCAGACCTACGCGCAGGCGCGGCAATGGGACATGGCCCGCCGGACGCTTGAAGAGATGCGCCGCTCGTTTTCCGAAAGCCAGTGGACTGTCCGCGCGCTCGTCAAAGCAGGAGAGCTGGCGCGAGATGCCAAGAACACGGCGGACGAATCCTATTTTTTCCGCACGGCTCTGAACTCTTATCCGAACGCGATTGAGGTCGCGCAGGCGCAGTTTGAGCTGGCATGGCTCGCGCATGAATCGAAAAACTTTCAGGAATCTTCTCGTCTCCTGACAGAGCACTTAGCCCTCTATGCCGACAGGAACACAGACAATCGCGGTCGCGCTGGCTACT
This sequence comes from Pyrinomonadaceae bacterium, assembly GCA_963817025.1. Classification (GTDB taxonomy): domain Bacteria; phylum Acidobacteriota; class Blastocatellia; order Pyrinomonadales; family Pyrinomonadaceae; genus JACMLC01. The sequence goes on from CAWFML010000001.1 coordinate 102,292, forward strand.
GGGCCGCGCGTGATTCCGAGCGCGCCGGAAAACTGGCCGAAGCACGAGCCATCTATCAGGGGATGCTGGGGCGTTATGATGCCAACTGGTATGGCTATCTATCGCAGCAGCGGCTGGATGTCATGAGCCGCAATCGCAATGTGCCGCAGCAGGAGTTTGCACAGGATTCTCTGGTTGGCCGCGCCGTCGCCAACCTGCAAACAGTCACCGTCACGGACGAGACAGCGGGCGCGGCAGAGCTTGAGCGGATTACTAAAGCGGATCAATTGACCAACATCGGTCTTCAGGATTGGGCCGTAGATGAGCTGACCTTAGCTTCGCAATCCGCGCCCGACAGCCCGCGCATCAATCTTGCTCTGGCCCAGATTTACCGCGCGCAGGATGACAACGTGCGTGCCTTCAACATCTTGAAGAAGAGTTTTCCCGATTACGCGCAGATGAAGCCGGAAGAGATGACGCGCGAGCAGTGGGATGTTTTCTACCCGCTGGCCTACTGGGACATCATCGTGCAGGAATCACGCGCGCGACGGCTCGACCCGCATCAGGTCGCCGGGTTGATTCGTCAGGAATCTGTCTTTAACACGCGCGCACGCTCCAATGCACGCGCCTACGGCCTCATGCAACTGCTTGTCCCGACCGGAAAGCTGACCGCGCAAAAGTATGGCGTCGAGCGTGAAGTCACAGCCGAATCTCTTTACGAGCCGCGTCTGAACATACAACTCGGCACGGGTTACATGCGCGACCAGATAGACAAATACGGGCGCATCGAATATGTCGCCGCAGCCTACAACGCAGGGCCGGGGCGCGTTGTCCAGTGGCGCGCTTCCCTGCCGCTTGAGATGGACGAGTGGGCCGAGGCGATTCCCTTCAAAGAGACTCGCGGTTATGTGCAGGGCGTGGTGCGTAATGGCCTGCAATACAAGCGGCTCTATGACGACAACGGCAAGTTTCGCGCGGAGGTCGGCACGCGCGCCCTGCGTCCCGTAGTGGATGCGCCACAGTCCGGCGCGCCCGCCGTGCAACCTGCCAACTCGACTGTGCGCCCGCGCCGGATTGGCGGGAATGAAGAATAAGTGGTCAGCCGTTCCAAAACTGTCTGAAAGCGCTGTCATGCTCTTAGCCATCTATAAATTTCACGCTCTACGCTTTAGCTCTCTCTGGCCTTATGCGCTGGCTGCTTTGCTCAGCGTAGCGACGCTCTGTGCATCGGATGCCTCTGCACAAAAACGGAAGCAACCGGCCAAAGCACCTGCCTCCGGTAAATCCGTCAACATTCGTACAGAGCCGAACGCAATCGTCTGGCTTGATGAAGTCAGGCGCGGCGTGACAGATGCAGAGGGCAAGCTTGTTATCAGGAATCTCGCGGCGGGTCGTCACGCTTTGCGCGTGCGTGCCAGCGGTTTCAAGGAGACGAGCATGACGCTCACGGCTGTGCAGCGCGGAGAGGTGGCTGTCCGGCTGGCGCAGACGACGGACGAAGCGGAGCTATTGTTTCAACAGGCAGAGGCCGCGCGCGAGAAGGCGCGCGATGAAGAAGCGCGCAAAGGTGCGGCTGAGCTTTATCGCAGCAGCTTAAAAGCGCGCCCGGAGTTTGCCCAGGCGCGCGTGGGTCTGGCGCGCGTGCTGCTTGAACTCAATGATTACAACGGCGCGCTCGTAGAGATAGATGCCGCGTATGCCGCCCGGCCCGTTTACCCTGAAGCTTCTGCGGTCGAGGGCCGCATCTTACGCATGGCTGCGGATGAAACGGCTGCTATACAGGCTTTTCAGCGTGCCATCAGAGACTCGAAAGGCTTTCAGCCGGAAGCTCATACAGGGCTTGCCATGCTCTATGAAGACAAAGGGCAGTATGAAGAAGCAGCGGCTGAGTTTAGCAAAGCCATCTCGCAGCTTTCCGATACGGAGCCTGTGATATATCAATTGCTCGGCGCGGTATATGAAAAGCTAGAGAAGTATAAAGAGGCTGTCGCGGCCTATGAGAAATACCTGGAGCTTGCGCCGGAAGGCAGTCTCGCTCCCGCCATCCGTTCCGTGATAGACCAGTTGCGCAGGCAGGCCGAAGGGCGCGACGGGTTGCCATACTAAAGAAGAATGCAAAGTTAAAAATGTAAAATGCAAAAATAAGAATCGTCTTCTATTTTGCATTTTACATTTTTAATTTTGCATTAAAACAGGAATGGACGGCGAATCCCACCCAAAGGATTCGCCGTCCATTCCTGTTTTCACCCGTAAGTGTCCCCGTTGATTTTAATTCTCCGAGCCTGCCTGCCTGCAAGGCAGCGGCGGACGAGCGCTTCCGCTGTCCTTGTCGCCAACCTTATCAGCTTTGTCTCCCCCGACCGTTCCACGGCAGGGATCGGGAGGATAATAGCTGCAAGTGCAGTTACTGGGGTTCCAGTTTCCGCCGTTGTTGTAGCAGGTCTGCTCTGCCTGCGGATTGCTGCACTGCTCGGGCGGCGGGTTCCAGCAGTATGACGAACCCTGCGGCAGGTACGCGGGCGAGCCATGATAAGACCATGCATATGAGTAAGGATAGCCAATCGGCGTCTCGCTACCGGCGGTGTAAAAGTATCCGCGAGTCTGGCTGTAATAGGCTTGCAGGGGCACGCCTCCGAATTGACCGAAACCGGGCAGGGTGTAACCGGCTATTCCCTGAAAGGTGTAACCGCTGCCCGAGGCAAAGCCGTTGAAATAACCGTAATAGATTCTACCGTTCTGTGTGATGTGATAACGATACAACGGTTGGAGTCCCTGTCCGGGAACAGGCGTCCAGCCCGGGCCGGGGGGGACGGCAATCTTTCCGACTCCGCCGGGGAACGGGTAGTAGGCGAAATTAAGGTTGACGCCTTCCTGATAGTTTGTGGTAAGTAAAGTCCCAAGTTCAGTATTGTTGACGATAAATCGGTGAAAATCTACCGGCGGAGTACACTGCTGAGTCTGGGCGTTGACAGTCGGGTTGGCTCCCACACAGTTAAGGAGCACCGCAAGGATGGTGGCAACTAGTAAGGACAAACCTCTTTTCATTTCTATCTCCTCTTTTGTTGATTTACGGAAATGGGGGGACTGTAGCCGGTTGAGGCGCGAACATTCTGTACAAGGCAGCAGCCGAGGAATACTTCTTCATATTAGTTTGCGGATGCACAGGTGCCGAGCGACATTCAACCCTGCTAGACTGGAGGACAAAACGGAAAATAAACGGTTCAAAGAACAAAGGCAACAAACATTGTGTAGCGCATTTGACTGGTTTGCTGCGAAAACGGCTATCTAGTGGCCGATTTGGCTATGACCCCGGAACCCTGCTTCTGCTGCGCCATGAGATATTGATTCCGGTGCTGTAAAGGAGCCATGCCATATGCTTTTCGGAAATCTCTCATGAAGTGACTCCTGTCTGTAAATCCTGTTTTATGCATGACTTCCTTGAGATTGAGAAAAGTGTTTTCCAAAAGCTGCCTCGCTCGCTGTAGCCTTTGAGCTTTCCGGTATTGGGTCAGCGAGCTTCCCGTCTCCTCTTTGAAAAGGTGACGCAGGCGCGAGGCAGACAGGTTGACGGACTTCGCCAACTCGTCGAGGGGTATCTTGCGGTCAGGATCAATCGTCATTAAACGGATAGCTCTGTAGATTCTAGGCTCCATCTTCTTCGCCTCGATTCGGGGGGAGCGAAAGACAGATGTTCATCGGCGACGATGAGTTCTCACCGGCTACGAACGTTGTGGAGAGTTTCTAAATTTAGAGTGATTACGAAATATGGCCGCATTGCCCTTCTCGCTCTCCGGCAATCCCATGCCAGCCCCGGCGCTTGAAAATCTTTTTCCGACCTTAACACGCAACAGTAAACAATATTCTGTACGCTAAAGTCTTTAGATGGCTCTCAATTAATTATTAAATATTTTTTAGGTTCTTACACGATCCACATGAATAAAGTAAGCGGCACTCAAACCTTTGCGGTCTTCCCTTTGCGCCACCAGCGCCTTTGCGGGAAACTCTTTCTCACTTCATGAAGAAGTCACGAATCACAGCACACCTTACGAAGTTCAAATTGAACCGCAACGCGTCTCAAACATTTGTTGACAATCATACGCGCAGCTTAGTAGGCTTTGGCCCATTCAAAGCCTACCGGGCGGGCACAAGCGTTCTACACTTAAGTCTGAGCATGCGGAGAGAAATCTAATTATGGAAGAGGGCTATGACATACAGCGGCTGCTGGTCTTGAGAAAACTGACGCGGGCCATAGCAGACCTTTTGCGCGGCCAGATGAAAGAATATCTCTCGACGCTCGCGCCGCTCCTGCGCCCGCGCGCTACGCTCGGTGATTATGTCCAGAGCAACACGCGCGAGACCAGCAAGATTGCCGATTCGGCTTTCAAAGAATTGCAGACGCTTTATGAATCGGTCGCCCGTGCCGCGCCTTTCAATCTCTCCGGCGAACTCAAGCCGCCAATCGAGATTACCAGCAGCGCGCTGGAAATGACGCCGATGGAATATAGCCACGAGGCGCGGACTGAGCGCGAGAGCAAAACCGTGACCGTCATCTCGCCGCTCAAGTGGATGCTCACCTATTCCGGTTTTGCTCCCGGCAAGCTCAAAGAGATACTGCGTGATCGCGGGCGCTCCGGCGAAGAGGTGCAAAGATACGTCCTGCACTCGCTGGTCATGCATGTCGTGATGCAGAAGCAGACCGGCGTGACACAGATTCTCGACGCGCTTCATTTCCCCATCAACTCCGGCACGGAAGAGGATTTCGGCCACCTGCCAATCACCTATATCTCTTCTTCCATCTCGACCGTGCGCCCGCCCGACAGCGTGATTATCGAAAGCACAGAGATTTCCGGCATGGATGTCTTTGAAGAGATCGTGAGCCTCGAAGATATTGAGAAACTGCGCGACCCGCTCAAGCAACGATTGATGGAACTGGTTCAAAGCTACGGCGAAGAGTTGTCATAACAAGTCAGAATCGCCGTGAAGAGCAAGGCGGAAGGCGGAAGGATGAAGGATGAAAAGAATGCTATTTAAAGTTGAGTCGTTCATGTTTGAACAGCATGCCTTTCATCCTTCCGCCTTCTTCCTTCCGCCTTGCTCTCGCTGGCGGTTCTGACTGAATTTGTATGTCAAACACTTTTTCTTTTGACGAGTTTAACGCGCTGGCGACGATGGAGGAGACGCGCGGCAGCGTGGCCGAACCGGACTCGCCGTTTCGCATCGCTCTCATGGGCGATTGGAGCGGGCGCGCTCATCGCCGCCTGACAGTCGAACCCGGAAGCGTCAAGCCGCTTCTCATAGACCGCGATAATTTTGATGAAGTGATGTCTCAGCTCGGCGTGGAGCTTCGCCTGCCCGTCACGGATGGCGGCGACGCGCATCTGACGCTTTATTTCAAAGAGCTTGACGATTTTCATCCCGACCGCATTTTCGAGCGCGTGGAATTGTTCGATGCTCTCAGGCAGACGCGCGAGCGACTGGACAATCCTTCGAGCTTCGCGTCGGCAGCAGAGGAAGTGCGCGGGTGGGCCGGACGCAAAGATAAAGAGGAAAGCGCGACTCTGCACGGCGAGCAGCACGCCATAGATTCGCCGCCCGTCGCAGCGCTTGACGGCAGCAGCCTGCTCGACCGGATGATTGAAGAGACAGGCGACGCCCGGCGGACATCAAAGGACGCAGACGATGAGCTACAGGCTATGCTGCGCGCAGTCGTCAGGCCGCATCTGGTCTCCTTTGACGAAGCAGAACAAGCGGAGCTTGTCTCGCTGGTTGATGAAGCGACCTCGCGGCTGATGCGTTCGATTCTTCATCACAGGGATTTCCAGGCTCTCGAATCCGCATGGCGCGCGGCGCACTTTCTCGTCTCGCATTTGGAAACGGGAACAGACCTCAAGCTTTACCTGATCGACATCACGAAAGAAGAACTGGCGTCTGCTTCCGGCGCGACAAATGACATCGAAGCGACAGCCGCTTACAAACTGCTTGTAGAGCAATCGATCAACACCTACGGCGGAGAGTTGTGGGCAGTGCTCGCAGGCAACTATACCTTCGAGGCCACGCGCGCGGATGCAAGGCTGCTTGAACGACTGGCACACATTGCGTCGCGTGCTGGCGCGCCGTTTCTTGCGGCTGCCGATTCCGGCCTGATAGGCTGTGACTCTCTGGCCCAAACGCCCGACCCTGACGACTGGCAAACGCAGATGGACGGGGAGAGTGTTGAGGCTTGGGCCGCTCTCAGAGGATTGCCGCAGGCTTCATATCTAGGGCTTGCCCTGCCGCGATTTCTCCTGCGACTGCCTTACGGCGCGGAAACAGAGCCGACGGAAAATTTCGATTTTGAAGAGATGACGGAAACGCCGGAGCATGAAAATTATTTGTGGGCCAACCCGTCTTTCGCCTGTGCTTATCTGCTGGGACGGGCGTTTACGGAAGCTGGATGGAATCTTCAGCCCGGCATTCTTCAGGAGATAGAAGGATTGCCCCTGCACATCTATCAAGCGGACGGCGATTCTTATATCAAGCCCTGCGCAGAGACTATCCTGACCACGCGTGCCGCCGAAAAGATTTTGGCCGAAGGCTTGATGCCGATCATCTCATTTCAGGGACGCGATACAGTGCGCCTCGCGCGCTTTCAGTCGCTGGCGGCTCCCGTGACGCCGTTGCATGGAAGATGGAATTCTTATTAACAGCAGTTTTCAATAGCAAGCGACGGACTCACGCAAAGGCGCAAAGAAAAGCAACTTGTTTTCTTTGCGCCTTTGCGCGAGGCGTTCTTTGCTTCCCTCACATCTCGCATACGATTGAAAGCCGTAATATCGAGGGAGTCTTTCGCTAAGGATTTATCAAGATGCGTAGACCCGTCCCGCCGAACATGTCATCGCTTACCAATCGGCTGGCAGCCCTGCAATACTCCGGAGGGTTCATCCACCCACCGCCCCGCATAGCGCCATAACTGGCATGCGTTGCTCCAATCGGGTCTGTGTCTGCGATCTCTTCATACGATTCTATGAGGTCGGCGCACAACTCCCACACATTGCCGTGCATGTCATACAGCCCCCATGCGTTCGGCTGTTTCTGACCTACCGGATGAACACCATCGCCCGCATTGCCCTTATGCCATCCCGCGCTATCGAGTTCTTCAAGTTTATTACCGGAGTAGAATCGAGTTTTAGTTCCGGCTCGACAGGCATATTCCCATTGCGCCTCCGTGGGCAAGGTAACGGTGACGCCTGCAATTTTTGAAAGTCTTCGACAAAACTCCCGTGCTTGAGAATAAGTGACTTGATCGACCGCCAGAGTGTCGCCCTCCACTCTGCTTGGATTGCTCCCCATGACTGATTTGTATTGAGCTTGCGTGACTTCATAAGGGCCTAGATAAAAGGGCTTTGAGATGCGTATCTGCCGGACGGGTTCCTCGTTGTCCTGATGGCCTTCCTCTTCTCTTGGAGAGCCTAGCCGGAACTCGCCCGCCGGAATCCTGACGAGTTGGAAATCCACCTCGCCCACGCGGAGTTTCAATTGTGTGGCTCCTGCTGCCAATGCTTGTTTGATGTCTGCCGCGCTCATTTCTCGTCTCCTCTGATTCTGTTTGCAACTAAAGCCAAGACCTGCCATTAAAATGACGGCTGCGATGAATGATCTCACTATCCGCGCCCGCAGACGGTAGCCTGCGAGCTTCGAGGCCGGACTGCCATTCAATATGCGTCGCTCAGAGATGCGCTTCTTCATCCGTTTTTCTTTTCAAACAGGGACGCGCCATCAAGCTTGTCGAAATAAAGCTCAGTTCTGACGAATGCTACTCGATTTTACCGGTCAAAAATTTTGCCGGACTCAGGGTTTAATTTTCTTTGGCGGAGGCTTTATCTCTACTGTTGGCAAAGTCGTTCCTTCTGCCTTCGGCTAAGGCTTTTTGGGCGGATGTTTCTTCTCATAGTTTGCTTTACAGTTTCTGGTCCAGTCATTTCTGTAGTGGTTTTTGTGTTCTTCGGCTAAGTAGTTTTTATAATAGTCGTCAAAGTCTTTGGCCGGTTTAATCCACGCATAGCGGCTCGCCGTTCCTTTCGCGCATCCCCATTTTTCACCACAGTCTTCAAATGCCTTGAGAGCTTTCTTGGCATTTTCATATTCGATTTTCTCGCTGGCCTGCGTGTACTCTTCCTGACCCAGGTTACCAGCCGCGCAATCACCGTCGGCTTTATTGAATTCTTTCGTGCTGGACAGATTATTTAATTCAAAAGACAGGGCCTGTGTCGCATTGCATTTATCGAGGTCTTTACTGAGTGTGATAGTTCCGGTACTGATGTCGGTTTCCGCCTTAAAACCGGAACGGGGAACGCCCTTGACTACGGTCGGGTCTTTCCCGCCGTTTGCCTTTTTCCCGTTTTCCCAAATTTCTTTGCCACTCTCGCACGACTGTAGACCTTTCTTTACATCTTCGGCTTCCCAATCAGAGGGAGAGCCGCCTCCTCCTTTGCCCGGTTCCGGGATCGGACAAAAAGTCGTCGCGCTCGGCGGATTATTCGGAAACGAATTCTGAGCCGAGGTCGCGGCGTTTTGGGCCGCTGCCCCTACTGGCGGATTTGAAGATGGAGGCGAGCTAGACATGTGATGTTCGCGTGCTCTGTTTACTTCGGCCTGTCAAGCACAGGCCAATCTTAACGGCGCTTGTCCGGTTGGAATCCGCCCCTCATTGAGCTTTCAGATTCCATGCGCCTGCGTCATAATTTTGCTTCGTCTCATTCCAGATTTCTTCCGAAGTTTGCTCCCACAACTTATCAATCCGGGCGTTGGATTCTACCGTCCGGTCTTTCAAGGCTTTCTCAATCAGCGGATGCTCATCAAAATTTGGAGCAACGACAAACATCAGGACGACAAATGCGCTCAAACCGGATTCCCAAGTGATTCCATAATTCTGCGCGCGGGCAATTCCACTCTGAACCATTTCGCGCAGTTGCTCTTCAGATAACTGCGAAACCGTGTATGTCCCGTCAGGGAGTTGAGCGATGACATCCGAATGCTTTTTCCTAACGTACCCGGCGAGACGGATGACGAATCCGTCAGCTGCTGCGAGTTGAAGAGCCTCAAACTGTTCACGACGTATTTTGAGCATCATCTAAGACATTCATCTATTCGTTCTAGTCTCTTTAAGATATGCGAATCAAGAGTAGAAAGTGTTTTGCAGGAAGCAGCTTGTCCTTTGCGTTTCTTTGCGGATTTCTCTTTGCGCTCTTTGCGGTTAAGTGAGTTTTTAACGCACAGAGCGCAAAGAACAAGACGCAAAGAAACGCAAAGAGTGTTCTACTCTTGATTCACATAAGATATTGTTCCAGACGATTCGACACGTCCCCCGCCCCCGGTCAGCGGCAATCGCTGCTGCGCTGCTCCCTGTTCGCTAGCTGTAAACTGCAACAGCGCATCATGCTTATCCGCTTCGACCAGATAACGACTGATTGGACCAAACATTCGTCCGGCTTCAACCGCGTCGCAGGTCGGCAGGTAGACGCGCATCACGCGTGGGTCGTAGAAACGAAAGTATAGCTCACGGCCACGCTCGTCTTTGACCAGCAGGAACTGGCGCAGGTATCTACGCACCTTCGCAAATGGCCTGTCGGAGGTGAGAAACAAGCCCCAGCTTTCCCCCCAGCCCTCGCGCGCCAGCGTTTCCAATGCCTTCGATTGAAGCGGCAGGTTGACGAGATAAGGCGCGTAATCATCCAGCTCTCGTCCCTTCTCTCCTTCATAAAGAGATTGATATTCCGCCTCTGAAGCACGCAGAAGTTCGAGCACGCGCGGGTCTCGCGCGGCATCCAGCAAAGCAAACAGCGGCTCAGGCTGCCCGCGCAAAATTTGCAGCAAGCGGGCAAGGTGCGGCGGCGCAGCCTCCTGCGGAATTGCGTCAGCGGATTGAGCGAGGGCTGCGCTCGCTTGAGGCTCTGCGACTCCGGGAAATTCCGCGACGCCCGTCGGCAAGCTTGCGCCTGCATCGGCCTCTATGTGCACGGTGAAATTCGTGTGGCCTGCGGTAAACTCATCGCCTTCATGCAACCGGGCTTCGTTGACCCGCTTTCCCTTGACGAACGTGCCGTTGCTGCTGTTCAGGTCGCGCAACAGGCACATATCATCCGTGCATTCCAGCGCAAAATGCACGCCGGACAGATAAGTGTCATGCGGGAGCGCGTGGTCTGCGCGCGTAGTCCGGCCAACGCTAATAGTCTGGCCGGAATTCAAGCGTATCTTTTCGCCACTGCCGGGGTCGGATGTGATCTCTACAATGACTCGCATCGCTCAAATATTTTCGGTCTTCATGGCTTCGCGCCTAAGAACATTTTTCGGCGAAGGCTGCGCCTGTGCTTGCCGCCACAGTCAGCACAGACCCCTGACCGGGGATGCCTATCATGACGGTCGGGCAGCCCTGAACAATCACGCCGCCGTGAACGGTCGGGTCGCCGATCCGCGCAGCCATCATGTTGCCGATGAGCACCGTCGGCGAACCCATCGCAATCACATCGGGCGGCCCTGTACAGACACACAGGTCGCCGACGCGCGCGGCTGGCTGGCCGCCGATGAGCACCGTCGGCATACAGGGCGGCAGGATTGGCCCGCCGACATGCGGCACAGGGCCGGGATTAACCAGCGGGCAAATGTGCATATCACCCAGACGTGATGCCGGAGGCATGGCTTTTATCCTTTCTCTAACTTCAATTCAAAAAACACTCGGGCCATCTTTGCGTCTTCGGTTTTAACTTTGCGCCTTTGCGCGAAATAAAACTGTTTCACGCAAAGGCGCTAAGAAAATAAGAACTCAAGGCGCAAAGGGTTGAATGAACCCTTGCCTTGAGTTTTACCGTCATCCTTATGGCGCGGACTTCTGGCCCGTCTTGGCGTCGTCTGCGACCGTCGGCTCGGTCGGTTTGGCTTCTTTCGCATCCTTCGGCGTATCAGGGCTTGAGCCGCTGCCGGAACCGGCTGCGCCGCCGCTGTTAATCAAGACCATAATTCCCTGTATGGTCACGCCCGAAGGGCCTATGTCCACAAACCCGCCCGGCCCTTTGATGGTCAGTTGCACGCCCGCTTCGATAATCACCTTCATGCCAGCCTTGAGGTGTATCTCCTGCCCGACTTCGACGGCGTGCTTGGTTCCGATCTTTTCCTGCTGGCTGCCGCCGACAGTCAGCGAGGTCGAGCCGTCTATCTTCTCCTTCCGCGAGCCTTTAAGGTGATAGTCGTTGTCGCCGCCGATGGTCTCGGTCTTCTTGCCTGCGATGGAGATGTCCTGACTGCCGCTGCCTTCGTCGCCTTTGCCGACGAGCAACTCCATGTTGCCGCCGATGTGTTCGACCTGATGGCGATGCACTTTCATGTGCTTGTCCTGATAGACCATCTCGCGCTGGTCGCCAGACTTTTTGCCGTCCTTCTCGCTGCCGACTATCAGGTGGCGGTGACTGATGATGCGCTCCATGTTTTCGTTCTTGACGCGCGTGTCCATATTGCGCTCGGCATGGATAAAGATTTGTTCTTTATCTTTGGTGTCGTCAAAACGCCATTCGTTAAAGCCGACTCCGCCCTTCGTGGAATTCGACTTGATGCCAGCTACCTTATTATCGTTCTTGTGTTTCGAGTCAGGCCCGTCACCGAGGTAAGGCGGCATCTGCTCTGCGTTGTAAACGCTGCCGACGATAATCGGCTGATCCGGGTCGCCTTCGAGAAAATCTACAATCACCTCCTGCCCGATTCTGGGCCAGAAGGATGCGCCCCAGCGTTTGCCCGCCCAGACTTGCGCGACGCGCATCCAGCAGGAACTGTTCTCGTCCTTCTTTCCTTCCCTGTCCCAGTGAAACTGCACCTTCACGCGACCGAATTTGTCCGTAAAAATCTCTTCGCCCTTCGGCCCGACGACGACAGCTGTCTGCGGCCCCTGCACGATGGCTTTGGGCGTGATGCGCGTCGCGCGAAAGGTTACGCTTGCGGGGATGCAGGTAAAGCTGTTGGTGTAGGAAGCGTCGGAAGCCGCGCCGCCTCCGCCTGAGACGAATTCTGCGGGCTGCGTGGCAGAATGCTGGACGGAGGTCAGCACATACGGGCCTGAGTCAACGCCCGGCGGAGGTTCTACCAGCTCGAAACGTTTTCCGGCGGTGAAGGCGCGGCAGATGGAGACGCCGTAATGGACCAGATGCGGAGCTTCCTCTTCCTCCATCCGCAGCCCGACGATGGTGCGCCCCTCCGGCTCGACCTTTTCCAATCTTTCTTCGGGCTTATTGAAACGCTGCGCATGTCCGCCCGGATAATCGTAGACCTCAAACTTATCGTTGCCGCCGACCTTGAACTGGGTCGGCTCGACCACTTCCAGATTTTTGCTCGGCATCTGAAAGTGATAATCGCGCAGAGCATATTTGCCCGGCCTGAACTCCTGATACATCTCCCAGCCGTTGACAGTATCCTCTCTGTCACCAAAACCGCCGTCCGGGAAAAAATTTGCTTTCTTCTGATTCGGACAGGGCTTGTAGGCTTGGGTCGCATCGGCCATGACGAGCGTGTGCTTGCCGTTCTCATGCTCGAAGAAATAGAAGATGCCTTCCTCTTCCATCAGCCGCGAAACGAAATTGAAATCGGTTTCGCGGTACTGCACGCAGTAGTCCCACTTCGTATATTCTCTATCAAGGTCAAAGCGAAAATCCGTAAAACCGAGGTCTTGAAAAATCTGCTCGATGATGTCGGGCACGTTTTTGTCTTGAAAGATGCGGCAATCCGCCGTGCGCGTCAGAAACCAGAGCCACGGCACGACCTCTGCGCGGTAATGCGTATAGCGCGCGTCGCCTCCCGTATCGCGCCCGCTCAGGGAAAAGCGGCTGATAAAACCGTTAAAGTGGCGATAGGTCTCGTCGCGCAACATCAAGCCGATGGTCACGTTTTTCCCTACGATGTTGCCGAGCACAATCTTTGACGGCACGTCCGAGATTAGATCGAGACGAAAGGAGAAGAGTGAGGAGACTTCTTCGTGGCCCATCACACCCGTGACCAGCAGGTCATCCCGCCCCAACGATGCCACTTGCACTGTCAGCAGCCGTTCGTCCTGTAGCGATTTCGTTACGTCTGGCATATCGTCTCCTGTAACTCGTCCTGCGCGCCGCTTCTCATCTCAAAGTCGTCTTCCGGCCTGGCGCGCAACCTTATGGACGTTTGACCCGCACGATGCGACTCTGGTATCCGGGGTTGAGCGGAAAGAGCGCGGGCCGCGTGACTAGAAAGTGAACCGGAAAATCCTTCGCTTTAAACTTTTTGCCGCCCATGATGGAATCCGTGACAAAGGTTTTGACCACACCCTCGTTGACCGCCGCGCTGAAAGTGTTGACCACGAAAGTTTCCGTGATGTCGTCATAGGTAAAACCGAACTGGTCTTTCCCCACTTTGGTGAAAGCGCCTTTGGCCGCATGGTTTTTAACAAACGTTTCCATTGCTTTCGCGCCGATGTCCGGCCTGCAAGAGCCGAACGCGCTCAAGACATCCGGGGCCGCTAGACTGTTGGCGTTAAACTGTTCGCGGAAAAAAGTGAGCGTGTCTTTGCTCGCCCCCATGCTGCAAGTTCTGAGTTCGATAGCGCCGCGCTGCTTTTGTCTCACGTCGGCCATTTTCTTGACCACACGCTCGATGTCTTCGTCCTTGTCTATCCCGACCAGACCCTTCTGCCGCCCTATCTCCCGCTCGATAGTGCTCTTCGCGCTCGCAGCATCGCTGGCCGGGTCAACCCTCATCACGTCTTTCATCACGGCCTTGAGCTTATCCAGATCGTCGCCCGCAGCCTTATAAGCCGCGAGCAGCGTGCCGAGCAGCATCAGTTGACGCAGGATGTGCGCGAGGGCCGATTTTTTCTTGGCCTGCCCTGTGACAATCGGCATAAAGAAGCCGGAATTGATGCCGTGAGCCTGAATCACGAAATCTTTCTCGCTGGCAAACTTCTGATCCAGAAACAAATCCAAAAGCTTCTCGTATGTCAGAGGCTTAATCAGCTCGACCTTTGTGACCTGCAATGAAGCCAGCGTGTCAAAGACCTTGAAATACTCCGCGCCGTTGTTATCCATCACCAGAGCGACGGCGGGCAAAGCCACGTCCTGCCTCGCACGCCCGCGCACCGCGAACCTCTCGCCACGCAGCGCGGCCCACGAAGCGCGCCACGCCTCACTCTCAAGCAGCTCGCTGGCATCCGAGCCGCCGCGCGCAAGCTGAATCGTATGGGCCAGCTCATGCCCGATGATTGCCAGCCGCTTTGTCTCAGACATCTCACATAGCTTTTGTGAGAGCAGAATCGTCGCCGCGTCCACAGCCAGCGCGAGCGCGCCCGACCGTGCGAGACGATGCCCGGCCTCTCGTCCACTGATGGCTGCCACGCGCGCAAAGCTCTGCCCGTATGAAGCTTCAAATGGAGCACGCCAGCGCGCGGGCAATCTTCCGTTGACCAACTCTCTCATAAAACTTTCTTTACTATCTCCAATCAAGACCGCTCAAACTTCTTCTTTGCGCCTTGAGTCTTTCTTTCTTAGCGCCTTTGCGCGAAACGTTCCTGTTTCGCGCAAAGGCGCAAAGTTAAAACCGGAGGCGCAAAGAGTTGAAGCATTCCGTCGCTTGAGTTTTGAAATCGCCTCTCAGTGTCTTTGTGCCTTTGTGGTAAGACCGTCGCTTTATGTAATCTCATACTTAAACTGCCCGCCGTCCGCGACGCCGACATGGACGCGCGCCACGCCCTGCCCCGTCGCCATCCGCGAGAGAAACTCGCCCGACATCTGGGGCAGCAGCGTTCTCGTCAGGATATGATCCACGTTTCGCGCGCCGCTCTCAACCTCTTTGCAGCGATTCGCCACCTCCTGCACGACCTGCTCGTCGTAAGAAAAATCCGCCCCGTGATTTTCTTCGAGGCGTTTGCCGATGCGGCCCAACTGAAGCTTGATAATCTGGCGCATCACGTCGTCGGAGATAGGGTAATAAGGCACTACGACCATGCGACCGAGCAGCGCGGGCTTGAAAGCTTTTATCAGTTCGGGCCGGATGGCTTCCACCAAGCCTTCAGGCTCAGGCCGCGTGTCCGGGTCTGCCGAGAGCTTCATAATCGTGTCGGTCGCCACATTGGAAGTGAGCAGGATAACCGTGTTCTTGAAATCTATCTCGCGGCCTTCACCGTCTTCGAGCATGCCTTTGTCAAAGACCTGATAGAAAAGCTCCATCACATCCGGGTGCGCCTTCTCGACTTCGTCGAGCAGCACGACCGAGTAAGGCTTGCGCCGCACTGCTTCCGTCAACACGCCGCCCTCGCCATAACCGACATATCCCGGCGGCGACCCTTTGAGCGACGAGACCGTATGCGCCTCTTGATACTCGCTCATGTTGATGGAAATCAGATTGCGCTCGCCGCCATAGAGCGTATCTGCGAGAGCCAGCGCGGTTTCAGTCTTGCCGACGCCGCTTGTGCCGACCAGGAGAAAGACGCCGACAGGGCGACGCGGGTCTGTCAGGCCAGCGCGGGCCGTGCGTATGCGTTGGGCTATGGCTTCGAGCGCGTGCGATTGACCGATGACGCGCTGTTCCAGACGGTCGCGCAAGGCTAAGACAGCATTGATTTCATCCGTCAGCATCTTGCCGACAGGAATGCCAGTCCAGCCTGAGATAACCTCCGCGATGGTCTGCGCGTTGACAGTGGCCTGCATCAAAGGCTCTTCGCCCTGCAAAACGGCCAATTCATCGTTTAATTTTGAAAGTTCTGCACGCAGAGCTGTCACATCTATCGCCGGAGATGCTTCTGCGCCGGTCTGCGCAGAAGCATCTCCGCCCTGCGCTTGACGTTCTCCACTCTGCGCTTGACGTTCTCCGGCTTGCGCTTGACCCGCGCCCGCCTGCGCTTGACGTTCTCCGAGTTGCGCTCGACCCGCGCCGGGTTGCGCTTGACCCGCGCTGGACTGCGCTTGACCCGCGCCGGACTGCGCTTGACGATCCGTGGCCGGAGATGAAGCATCTCTCGACGGAGATGCTGCGTCGCCGCTCGCGGATTGCCCTGCGCCGTCGGCGGATGCGCCGTTGCCGCTTGCAGTTGCCGCCGCACGCGTTTTAGCGTTCTCTTCAAGCTGCGTGCGAATCTCACGAATCCGCTCGATCAGCCCGCGCTCTTTTTCCCACTGCTCTTTGAGCTTGGCGAGCCGCGCTTCTTCTTCAGTCTTAGCGATCTTCAGTTCTTCCAGACGCTCGTCGTGGTCAGAGCCTGTGACGACCTCGCGCTCAAGCGCGCCCATCTCCGTCGTCAGGCGGTCAATGCGCCGCTGTGAATCTTCGACCGAAGGAGGGGTTGCGCCCTGCCCGATGGCGACGCGAGCGCACGCTGTATCGAGCACGCTGACGGATTTATCCGGTAATTGCCGACCCGAAATATAGCGATGCGAGAGCTTGACCGATTCGACAACCGCTTCGTCAAGCACGCGCACTTTATGATGATTCTCCATCATCTCCGTCAGGCCGCGCATCATCGAAATAGCTTTCTCTTCATCAGGCTCTTCAACCTTGACGACCTGAAAACGTCGCGCGAGCGCGGCGTCCTTCTCAAAATACTTTTTATACTCGGCCCATGTAGTGGCCGCGATGGTGCGAAGCTCGCCGCGCGCCAGCGCAGGCTTTAAAAGATTAGCGGCATCGTTCTGGCCCGCCTGACCGCCCGCTCCGATCATCGTGTGCGCTTCGTCTATGAACAGGATGATGGGCTGCGGCGACGACTTGACCTCTTCGATGACGGATTTCAAGCGATTCTCGAATTCGCCCTTGATGCCCGCGCCCGCTTGCAGCAATCCTAAATCGAGCGTGCGGACGGCGACATTCCTGAGCGGCGCAGGCACGTCTCCCTCGGCTATGCGGAGCGCAAAGCCTTCGACCACAGCGGTCTTGCCCACGCCCGCCTCGCCCGTCAGAATCGGATTGTTCTGGCGGCGGCGCGTCAGGATGTCAACGACCTGTCGAATCTCGAAGTCGCGCCCCAGCACAGGGTCTATGTGTCCCGCTCTGGCTTTGGCCGTCAGGTCTATGGTGAATTGATCCAGAGCTTTGGTTTTGCCGGGGACTCCGCCCGTCGCAGTTGCCGCGCCGTCGCCTGCTGTAGAAGCTTCGGCAGAACTCGCCGCGGCTTCTTTGTCTTCCGCAGAGCCAGCCGTTATCTCCGAAAAATTCTTCTTGAGCGATTCGACGGAGATGCCCGCCAGCTCGCCGGAAATCTCTCGCGCCAGTCGAGCCATGTCGTCATCCGCGAGCAAAGCCAGGAGCATGTGACCCGAACGAATCTTCTGCGCGCCATAGTCAACGGAGGCCAGCAGCCATGCTTCCTGAATCAAGCGCGGCAAGCGCGGGCTAAGCGCAGGCGTGCGCGCATTGCCCGTCTTGAGCCTATCGAGAGCGCGCGTCAAATCCCGGATAAATTTTTCCTGATTCACTTCATAGTGGCGCAGGATACGCGCGATGTCCGTGTCCTGCGCTTCAAAGAGCTTCATCAACAGGTGCTCGACATCCACATCATAATTAGTGCGCGCGAGACAGAGGCCCGCCGCCGCTTCCAGCGCGCTGCGGCCAGTCTCGTTGAGCCTGCCGATTAAAGATTTTAAATTGACGTTCATGGCTTTCTCCTTGCAATAGCGATGACTATTGAGAATTGAAAATCAACGCAAATGCGCCGCATATCATAATTGAGGTGATTACCCGTGTTTATTGCTACCTGTTATCATGCTCCCAACGATCTATTGCTGCCTGCACCCACTCCTTTTCACTCCCCAGAGGATTACGTGCGCGCTCATGCTCGATCAATCTTTTAACTACATTTTCATTATGCAGACATTTGACGCGCAGGTTTCGGTATAGAGCTTCTGTTTTTCCTTTATCATGCGATGCAAGTGATGTTGGCTGAGCCAGAAGTTCTTTGACAACCTGTCTTGACTCATCAACCCTCACTATTCGCTTTTCGTCAAGAGCAGGTCGTCTTGCTTCGCTCAGGGGCTTTGCTAACTCTTTATCATCGCTTTGTAGCCGCCTTTTAAAAATCCATATCAGAATGACGATCAAGATAATGAATCCGAGCGCGATTAAGATTGTCGCCGACGTGATATTCATTGCCTTATCCCTGAAAGTTAAGTGTCCGGGTCATGATAGTTCGCCAAACATCATCTCTCTAATTGTTCACCGGAAGAACTACCTGATCGTCATCTTCGGTGAAGGCGCTTGTCTTGAGCCATGTGCTCCAGCCGAGCATGGGTCTGCGCCGCGCGCGTGTGGTCAGAATACAGCTTGGGACTTCCCTTGCTTTCAAAACGAGCTGCACATCGAAATCGAATTCCATCCCGGCCATAAAGCGCGTGAGTGAAGTTACGGGTTTATAAGCCGTGCCGACGGGCAGAAAGGCTTTGAACTCCTGATACGAGAGTGGGCCAAAGCGGACGCGAAACTTCGCCTGATCGTTCCAGACGCGCGTGCCTGCAATCGTGTTCATCCCTAATTCCGAATTGGCCTGACCTAAGTAACTGATGCTGTCCTCATCCAGCTTGAGCCATTGGCCCTTGAACTGCTCTATCTCGCACGGGACGCCGAAATAGTCGCCCAGCATAGCCTTCAACGCGCTCGCGGAATGCGGCTTCTGCGCGATGAGGCCGCCGTAAAAAATCAGGCTCTGGTCTTCCGTATTGAGGCGACCGGGGCGCAGCCCGCGCGTGCCCATGCCTATGATGTCAAACAGAAATTCCGTAAAGCGATCTTCGTCTCCGCGCTCGTAGGCGATGGGGAAGTGATGCTTTTCCCACGCGCGGTAAAAGAGCGAGATCATCCGGTGGCTGAAAAGGTCTAAGAAACTCCAGAGCGAAGTGTCTTTATATCGCGCCCTTTCGGCCAGCAGCTCAGTGTACTGGTGCGGCAGCACGCCGAGCGGGCCGGTCATGCCCATAAAGGCCACGGTCATTTCCATCGGCGCGTCCGGCTCGGAATCATTATTTCGCTCAAGCTCGTAAAGCTGGCTCGGCGGAAATCCGAGCGCGGCGCGCGTTCTGAAGCGCACGACTTCGCGCAAGGGGACAGGGCCACGCGCCACCGGCGCACGCTCAGGATAAATTCTTTCGAGCAAGCGCACCGCCTGAAAAAAATCGAAACGATACGGCTCGTCAAATAAAACTTTGACTAGAGGAGTATGTGCTCCCCCGCCCTCGGATGCCATCGCTTCAAGTTTCCTTCGCGTTGTTTGGTCTTTGCCACGAGCTGGTTGAACGAATTGATGGAGGCGTACAGGCCGAGAAAGCGTTCCAGCACCGAGGCGAACAAAAAGAGGCCGCTGCCGACGTATTGCTCTTCGTCAAACTCGATAGTGGTTTCCAGCCCGCGCACAAAGCCTGCGCCGATCCGCGAGCCTGTCTGCCGCGTCACGCGGCGACTGGCGACGCTGTTGATGCCCGTAATCTGTTTGCGCGTCGAAGATGAATCCGCCAGATCGTAAAGATACAAAATCTCCTGCAAGGCTTCGGGCGAGCCGCTGGTCTCGCTCTCGACCAGCGAGAGATGATTGAGCGTCAAATGCGAAATCAGCCGCCACTGCGCCGCGCGTCGCAAGGGAGGGCGCAAGGTCTCCGTCGGCTTGGTCAGACAACGCACGCGGGAAAAAGGCGCGACGCCCTCGACCTCTAAATCGCCTTCGCGCCCGCCGAACGGGAGCTTGCCCGGCAAGTCTCGATTCGTGCACAGCGCGTGCACGTTTAGAGTTTCCACAGCCGGAACATGCGGGTTAAAACCCAAATCCACGAGCGAGATAAAAATCTCCGTGCCGGGGTCTTCAGGCTTTTGCGACTGCTTGCGCGCCGTGTACCAGAAAGTGCGATCCTGCTCGCGGTCATACGCATGACGAAACGAGTAGAACGGTTGAAAGTCTCTGGTCTCTTTGGTGCGCGGGTCTGTCGCGCTGACTGTCTCGACACCGTAGATTTCAGTGGCGAGTTGTCTGCGCACATCCGGGATGACGTGATACTCGTGCTGCTGCGAGGTCAACTGAACAGGCTCGCACAGCTCTTTATACAGGTTGATGACCGGGGCGCAGCTCAGTTGAAAAGTCTCCGCGTCCACAGTCCCGCGCGGCGGCACTACGTCTTTTAAGTAAATCGCAATCTCAAAACGGTCGCCAAAGCTTGCCTGCGCGGCGTTGTCCAGACCCGTGACATCGAAGAATAAAAATTTGTTCGGGAAGGAGAAGTATTCCGCAAGCAACCTGTAACCGGCAAACGAGCGCGCGGTGTAAGGCAGCATCCCTTCATCTGCATTAAAGCCGACGGGCTTGAGCACGGATGGAGGCAGCACTATCGGAGATGATGGCGGGAGCGATTTCAAGAGCGCCGTGCGCGAAGTTTTTTTTGTCACCTTCGGGCGCAGCTCTACACGCGTCGCCTGATTAAAAATCATCTCGTACAGCGGGTAGCTGATCTGCGCGTCGCCGTTCAGATAAAACCTGAGAGAGTTAATCTTCTCTCCGTCTCCGGTGCGCATCGTCGAGAGCTTGGTCTCGTTATAGCATTCAAGACCGAGCTTGATGACCGCTTCTCCCCAACGCCCGCGCGTGTCCACAGGGTCGAGCGATTCCAGAGAAGCCGATTCGACAACGATGGGCCACAGCGTCACCGCATAAGAAGTGCGAAACCGGCACGGCGTTCCCTGTATGGGCCGCGAGTAAAGATTCGTCTCGCGCGGCAGCATGTATCCGGTCGTCAGGCTCGACTGTTCGGGCGAGAACTGCACGATGGACATGGAGGGAACCGGGGCCAGATAGTGCGGGTAAAGAACATTGAGAAACGACTCTGTAATCTCAGGAAACTCGTCGTCTATCTTGAGGTGAACGCGGCCCGCCAGAAAGGCAAAGGCTTCGATGATGCGTTCGGCGTGCGGGTCGTCGCAGGTGTTCTCTTCAATCAGCAGGCGCGCGGCAATCTTCGGATACTTGCGGGCAAACTCCGCGCCCATCTGGCGCATAAAGACCAGCTCCCGCTCGTAATATCCCAAGAGTTCGTCGCGCATTACTTCTCCAGCACGGTGATTTGACCGCTGCCCAATTGCAAGACCGTATCGAAGGTGACGGGTTCGGGCGCAGGCTCGACCTTGAGGCGCGCATCTATGCGAAAACGCATCACGCGCTCAATGCCGTCAAGCGGCTCAAGCGTCACGATTAAATCTTCCAGTCGCGGCTCGAAGATGCGAATCGCGGTTTCGAGCGAGCGGCGCATCAGTTTCTGATCCGCAGGATTCTTGACGCTGGCGGTCGTAAAATCCGGCAACCCGTAAACGGCCAGCGATTCATTAAGCTCCTTCAACTCGGGCGACAATTCCTCTGCATAACGCCGCGTGTTGAGCAGCCATTCGAGATCGCGCTTGACCGACTGTTTCAACTGGCGCAGGCTCTTGGCGCGCGAAGCCGGAGCCTCGCGCGAGAGTTCCGGCTCGTAATCGAGCAGGCGATCAAGCACAGAAGGTGTGATGCGGACTTCGTTGTCAGTTCTGAGCACGGCTCTCTTACCCTTTGGCCCGCAGGGGATTTTTTTGCAGGCTGGCGCTCCGTCCTAAAAGCGATGATGCGGCGAAGCGACATGGCGGCGCAACCCGTGCGCCGCCATGTCGCTTGCCGATAAAAAGAGGGCGCTCTCTCGCGTCAGAAGCCGGGTCACGCTACTCTAACGCGCAAGCGCCCGCCAAACCACCTAACAGATTTCCTTGCGACTCCAGCGCTTACATTCCCACCGGCAGACCCGGAAGCTCTGGACGCGAGCCATTAGACCTGCTTGTTCTGCTTCTGGTCGTAACCGGCCTTGACCGCGCCGCCGAGGCTGCCGTCCGGCTTCTGCTCTTTGTACTCGACTTCGATTTTAGCGAAGTTGAGCGAGACTTGATCCATCGGCAGGACATCGCCGTTCGATGAGCCGCCGGTCTGATAGGACGAGACGAGCAGGTCTGTGAATTTCACTTTGAGAAATTCCTGTTGCTGTTTACCGGCCTTGCGGCAGGTCAGCAAGCCTTCCTTAAAGTGCTCGCCAGTCGCACAGGCCAGAAAGAGCTTCGGGCTGGCCTTGCAGTTTCGCATCACGAAATGAAAATCGTTCATCGAAACTTTGCCCGCGCCGCCGCCGCCGCCGTAGGAGAACGTGCCCGAATTGGTCGCGCCCCACGAAAACGACTCAAGCTGAATCTCGCCCTTATGCGCGTGGTCACCGCTTTCGCCTTCAACCCCGGTAATCTTTAAGAACATGTCAACCGCTGCCATTGTTGTATCTCCTTTCGAGAGTGGGAATGGAAGTCTGAATCTCTCAGCCTCTTCCGGATGTCTTTAAGTTTCCAAAAATCTTGTCACTTATAATTGCGTAGCCGCGGCCGCATAAGTATCATGCGCGCCGGGATTTTTTTTCAGCGACATCTTCGCGCGCCTTGCCGGAGCCTCATCCCTGAGCGTCAAAGCTCCGTCTCGCCATCCTGCAATTATTCTTTAGCTGTTAGCTCTGTGCATCTCATCGTCGTTGCCATCAGAGACGCACGCCCAAAGTAGATTTGCGCTCTTGCGGCCTCATCCAAAAAGCGTTGTGGCAAGTTATTTGATGAGAGGCCAAAAAGGCTCTTTTGGCCTCTCATTTGAAACAAATTTACTTGTTAACCGGCGGCGGAAGCTCCGCGACCAGCCGCAGTGAAACCGACAACTCGTCCAGTTGGAAGTGCGGGCGAAGGAAAGCCACAGCCTTGTAGACGCCGGGCTTGCCGGGGACTTCCGCCACCTCGATTCGCGCCTCACGAAGCGGGAACTGGGCTTTGGTCGCAGGGCTGGCGGTGTCGTCCTCAGTCACGTAATTATTGATCCAGCGATTGAGGAACATCTCGCAGTCTTTGCGCGACATAAAGCTGCCGATCTTGTCGCGCATCATCGCTTTCAGGTAATGCGCGAAACGCGAGACGGCAAACATATATTGAAGCTGGGTCGAGAGCCGCGCGTTGGCATTGGCAAAGTCCGTGTCATACTTTTTGGCCTTGTTGGCGGATTGCGCGCCGAAGAAGGCTGCATAATCGGTGTTCTTGCAATGCACGAGCGGGATAAATCCGAGGTCTGAGAACTCTTTCTCGCGCCGGTCGGTGATGGAAATCTCCGTCGGGCATTTGAGCGCGACTTCACCTTCGTCTGTCTGGAACGTGTGCGACGGCAAGCCCTGAACGAGGCCGCCGCCTTCCACGCCGCGAATCGCCACGCACCAGTTATACATCGCAAACGCTTCGGTCAGGCGCGTGCCGAAAGAGTAAGCGGCATTGCCCCACAAATATTTCTTGTGATCCTTGCCGTCCACGTCTTCCTCGAAATTAAAGTTCTCGGTCGGGATGGTTTCCTGCCCGTATGGCAGGCGCATCAAAGTATGCGGCAAGGTAAGGCCCACGTAGCGCGAATCCTCTGACTCGCGGAAAGAGCGCCACTTGACATACTCCGTGCGGTCGAAAATCTTTGCCAGATCGCGCACTTCCGTCAGGTCTGTGAAGGTGTCCCACCCGAACAGACCGGCTGAAGCCGCAGAGATGAACGGCGCGTGGGCCGCCGCCGCGACGTTCGAGATTTTTTCGAGCAGGGCCATGTCCTGCGGGTGATTGCCGAACTCGTAGTCGCCGATCAATGTTCCGAAGGGAGCGCCGCCAAAAGTTCCAAACTCCTCTTCGTAGACTTTCTTGAAGAGCGCAGACTGGTCAAACTCCGCCGCGCGCTCAAGGTCTTTCAAGAGGTCTTTCTTGGAAACGTTCATGACGCGAATCTTGAGCATCGTGCTGGTCTCGCTGTTGTGAACCAGATGATGCAGGCCGCGCCAAGAGCCTTCGAGCTTTTGAAACTCTTCGGCGTGCATGATTTCGTTGAGCTGCGCCGAGAGCAGCTTGTCTATGGCGGCGATGCGGGCGTTGATGGTGGCTTCCATGTCTTTGGAGATGACCATCTGCCCTTGCATGACCTGCTGGACAAATTCCGCAATCATGTCTTTGGCGCGTTCCGTCTGGCTCTCATCGCGCACGAGTCGTCCCTCGTCAAGAATACGGCTCAGCAGGTCTGTCTCGCCCTGCTGCTCTTCGGTGACGACGGCTGCGCCTTTCTTTTCCACATTCTTACTCATTGGGCTGCTCCTCCTTTGTCCCGCCGCCGTCCGCGCCTGTGGCTTCGATGCCGAGCTGCTCGCTCAACTGTTTCTGCGCGCCGGTGTTGCTGATGATTTCCTGAAGCAGTTCTTCCAGCTTGTCATTGCCGTCCATCTTCGAGAGCAGGTCTGACAATTTTTTGCGGGCTTCGACCAGCCGCCGAAGCGGCTCGACCTGATTGACAAGCTGGTCAGGCTCGAAATCCTCGATGCTGTTAAAGCGCATCTCGACGTTCATCTTGCTGCCGTCGTCCGTCAGCTTGTTGTCCACGCGATAGGCGAGGCGGGGCTTTATCCCGCTCAAGACCTGATTAAAGTTGTCGCGGTCTATCTCAACGAACTTGCGATCCTTGAGTCGTGGCAGGGGCTGATCCGGCTTGCCGGAGAAGTCGCCCAGCACGCCGACCACGAAAGGCAGTTCCTTTAACTCGATTGCGCCGCCGATCTCCACGTCGTAAGTAATATGCACACGCGGCGGGCGAACGCGGTCGAGTTTATGTTGTGTGCTCTCCTTTTTGGGCATAAGGGTCACTCCTTTCTAGGTTTGCAGTAGACGGGTTCGCGGTTGGACTCCAACCGGCTTGATCGAATGATTAATCGTCCACATGGTTAAGGGTTGTTGGTTCTTCATCATTTTGTTGTGACTTGAAACAATCGCCTCACTGCTTTCGGTCACAGCGTAAAAAAACTTGCAGGCGTCGGCTCTATTCTCCTTCACCGCTGCCGTCAAACGGCGTGTTGAGGCCGAGCGTCTCGCGCAGTTGTCCGAGCACTGCGTCGTCTTTAATCACGTCCTGAAGCCACGTCTCAAGCGGCATTTGTCCCCACTTGATGGCGCGCTGAACCAGATAAGCGACGGGGCTGTGCGGCTCTGTCCGGCGAAAATATTCGGAGACCTCTGCGAGACGGCGCAAGGCTTCTGTGCGGCTGCGGACAGGCCCGCTCCCGATGCCTGTGGCCGCGCCGCCGCCTTCCGCGCCCGCCTCTGCGCCTTCGCCGCCCTCTGCATCTGCCAACGCGTCCGGTTCAAGGAGGCGTTTCTCTTTAACGAGCTTTTCAACCAGCGTGCGAATCTCGTCGAGAGATTTTTTGAGCGTGCCGAGTCCCGGCGTTTGCCGGTCATACTTCTCGTCCATCACGCGGTCGAGAGCCTGAAATTCTTCCCAGCACTCGTTCAGCACAAACCACTGCTCTTCATAGAATGCGCGGCGTGTCGCAGCGACGGCCTTGCGCCAGTCCTCGCCCGTCGTCTTGCCTTCTTCCAGAGCCTGTGCGCGCATCTCTTCCATCCGCGCGAGCTTGTCGGAATCCATGTCCTCAAGCTTTTCGGGAATATCAAACTGCCTCGACTGATCCCATTGCAGATAATTGTAATTGACTCCGCCGGAGGAATCTGTGAGCGGCACTTCCTTGATCGCCATTGCCAGTTCACGATCCATCCATGAGAGAGAGTTGGCGCGCGCTTCCAGATCGCCCTCGTCAATCTCCGGGTAAAGTTTGTCCCAGTATTGCTCATGCAGCCCGCGCATGAGCTTGAGGCCGTCGCGCAGGCCGGGAAAGCCATGCAGCTTGACCAGCGATTCCGCGAGCCACGCGCAGACCTGCAAATCTTTGGTCTGAGAGGTCAGCGCGGGCGTGGCGAGATTGATGACCTGATGATAATCCGCAGCCTTTGTCTCGCGCTGCCAGTCGCCCTGTTCAAGATTATCTTCGGCGCGACGCGCTTCGCGTATCTCGTCATGCAGGCCGGAATATTGCAGGCTCTCGCCCGCAGGATTTTCCTCGCTGATTGGCGCAAGCAGGGCTTCAAGATCGGCCACAGCCGGCACGACCGGCGCTGGTGAAGTTGTTTCGACAGCCGCCGACATTTATTCGTCTCCTCTTTCCAACTCAAACTCCGGTTTCAAAACTCAACAACAGATATAACTCAACCCTTTGCGCCTTAAGTTTTAACTTTGCGCCCCCAGCGCGAAACCTCAACGTTTCACGCAAAGGCGCAAAGAGTGAAAGACTCAAGGCGCAAAGATAGCTCGTATCGTTTTGTAAGCAACTTTCTCATTTCAAGCCGGTGGAGTTTCCGCCTCAACCGGAAGGGCATCGAATTCGACGCTCCGCAATTCCAGCATCGCCTTATCTTCATCATCCACTAAAAAGAGGCGCATCCCGACTCCCGTATAAAGCTCTTCGCTCGCCTGTCGCCAGTCCGTCATCCGTCCGAGCCTGACCTGATCGTTTTCATGCTGCTCAGACCCCGCATAGAGAGTCGGCAGAAAAACTTCGCCCATCGTTCCATCGAGCGATTCGATACGGGCGGAAGCCCACAACAGGTCGCGCAAATTTTTCGGCCCGGCGATCTCTATGCGCTTGATCTGCTCGAACGGCAGCCAGGTGTACTGGTCTTTGACAATCAATTCGAGGACAGAACCCGTAGCATCATTATAGTCCCTGAAATCTTCAAACGACTTATCATTATTGAGCTTGCCGGACAAGGCTGGCCGCTCTTCTTCGGCGCGGTCGAGCAGTTCGCGCGCCTCCGCCAGATGGCCTTCGCGCAGGCGATTGTTGGCCGCGAGCAATTGGTCAACATAGGCTGGCGGCTCGGAGAGAAAGTGCGGTTGCAGGCCGTCCGTGTAAAGACGCTGGCGGTCGCGTTCGGCCTTGATGTTGTTGCGATACGCCTGCACGCCGATGGCCGTCTGCATGCTTTGATGACCGATGACATCGAGCTGCTTTTCGGCGCGTTCCCATTCGCCTGCGAAACAGAGCAGCTCGAAGAGAAAGGTACGCAGTGTCGTGTCGGTCGGACTAGCCTTCACATCGCTGATAAGCTGCTCGACGGCTCCATTCAAATCGCCGGAATCAAGCAGCGTTTTGGCCTTTTGCATCTTCCGAGTTCTCCTTCCAACTTGGTAACGCGCAATTCAGAGTTCAAACAGGTCAAAAAGATAGGACAAAAATTTAACTACTTTCTTTATTCCTGCTCTGAGTTTTACCTTTCGGTTCTGCCCTTCCTCATTTCTCCAGATTTTCAGGTGCGCGCAGGTTTGTAAAGAGACTGCGCTCGAACGGGTTATTTGCGCTCGACGGGCGGAGCGTGGCCTTGACGGGCACGCCGCCGATGTTCAGTTGCAGCGTGTATTGATTCTCGCCTGTCTTGTTTGCGCCGCCCGCATTGAACATCTTGAACAGACCCCATTCGCCCGGAAAAGTCTTCTCTGAAGGCTCGCCGCCGTTTGGCAGCACAGTGATTCGCGCGCCGGATGCGCCGGAACGCGTGGGCCAGATAAACTTGGCAGACGCAGGAGAAGTGCCGCGCGTCTCGACCCGCGTGCCGTCAATCTCGATAGTGATGTCCGTATCGGTCGCGGGCTGCAAAGTGATGTCATAGCTCACTTCAGGCTGCGCGCCGTTATTCGGGAACAGGGCTTCGCGCAGGCGTCGCGCGTCATTCAGATACTTGACGAAATCATCCGAGAACTTAAAGACGCTCGCCTCTTTCAGTTTCCACTTGCCCTGCGCGTCCTCAAACGAAGCGGCCAGCCGCTCGTTAAAGTAAGTCGTGAATTGACCGTTCGACGGATTCAGGAATCGCGCGAGGTCTGTCACGGAAGACTCGCCCGTGTCCGTGAAGGGGAAGCCGGATTCGAGCGCGTGCGCCTTCGGATAAACCTGCTCGCGCCATGTCTTTTCGATTTCCTTGTAGCCCTTGCCGTAAACCAGCACGCGCAAATTATCGAGCGGCTGTTTCAAGAGGGCTGCGACCGCAGAGGCCGGAACAGATTTAAAGCTTTCGAGCATGCGCGAGACATTCTGCTCCGCCTTCTGCAACCCTATGTCATCCTTGCCCGCCGCGAGAGCCTTCTGTGCTCCGGCCAGTTGCTCTTGCGAGAGCGGCTCGACCGAATCATGCACGCGGCGCAACTCCGCGCGATACTGAGAGATGGGCGCGGAATCGGTCTTGCCCTTTTCGCTCTGCGCGAACTGGAAGAGCGGCAGAAACTCTTTCTCAACTTTCGTGTTGCCGCCCGTCGCAGTATCTTCGGGGCTGACAAACCAGCTGATAAACCAATCCCACCAACTCTGCGCCTCCGGCTTTGCTGAAAGGTTCGTGTTGCGCGCCACTTCCTGCATCGCGCGTTCGAGCGGCGATTCGGCGGACGAGAGAGCCTTGAGGGCCTCGACAGCATCCTCTTTGGAATTGAACTCGCGCACGCTCATCCCGCGCACGAATTTCATCCATTGATCCGTGTACTCGTTAAAGTACATCTCTTGCAGCTTGCCTATCTCGTCGCCCTGCGTGGCCGCGCTCGCCGCGCCTGTGCCCATCACCCAATCGTCTTTGCTGATCTCTTCATTGGCAGTCTCTATCGCCTGCTTCATGTGATCGCGGTAGCCTTCGATAGTAAAACTGCCGGGCACTGTGTATGCGCTGTTGAGCACGCCGCCGCCGCGCCCCGCTAAGATAGTGTCCAGATTTATCGGATTGACTTTCGTATTTATCTCAGTCGTGATGCGTTTGTAGAAACGATTGACAGCCGGATACGCCTGCAACTTCAGACGCGATTGCGAGACCAGTTGCGGGTCAACCTTGATGTGCGGAAAGTCGTTGCGACCGGCCTGTCTGGCCCAGAAATCGAGCTGCTGCTGCGAGAGCAATTCCATATCGGGCGGCGCATATTTTTTCCAGTAGTCGCGCAACTGGTTGGCTAGAAATGTCGGCTCGATCTTGTCTATGTGCTCGTCCGAGAGCATCAGGTAAGCTTTCAACAAATCATAATGGCGGCCTAAGATTTCTTCTTCCGATGCGGGCTTGCCGTCGGTCGAAGAGGTGGCAGAGGCAGGAGTCATCACCGGATTGCCTGAGGCAAAGGCGCGCAGGTCGCTCTCAATCGCTTTGACGACGGGCTTCTTGAAACGCTGCTCGACGATGTCGAAGTAAAGCACGCGCAGGGGTTCGTTCAATTCATTGCCCGAATACAAACCGAAGCGCAGGTAGAGCGGCGGCCTGACCTGATCGTACTGATCCAGTCGCGCCAGCATCTCTCTCAAATCGTCCGTGGATTCAAGCTCGACGCGCGCCGCCCCGGCCTCTTTCTTGAGCACATCCTTGCCCTGATCCTGCTGGATTATCTCAAGCACGCGCGTGCCGCGCTCCGTCCCGTCCTCAAGCAAACGTCGATTGGCGAAGAACGAAACCACTGCTCCGGCGAGCAGCATGAGCAACAGAACCGCTCCGGCAATAATCAGGATATTTCGCAGGCGGGGCGGACGCTTTTTCAGAGCCTGAAACGAGGCCGCAAGGTCTTTGTCTCTGAGCACGACCTCTTTGAAAAACTTTTCCGTAAAGTAGCCTTCGCCCACAGGTCGCAGGACTTCCGAGACGGCATCTTCTCTCAAGGCAGCCGTCGGAGAATTGACGGAAGATAAAGCGTTTGTGCGCGGCCCTTTGCCGTCGCCGTCCGCGCCCGGCGCAGGCGTCGCCGTAAAGTAGAAACCGCGCAGGAGCGGGCTTTCGCTAAACGGGTTGGGACGAAAGAGCACAGACGTGAACAGCCCCAGCTTGCGGCGCGATTCACCGAAGCGGGTCGGGAAATTGAAGATGCGTAGCTTTTGCGCGGCCTCTGCGGGCGCGGCTAATTTGAACAGGCGGCGGCGCATCAGGGAACCGTAAAGGAGGTCAAACTCTGCGTCAAACATCGCGTGCGCGTTGACACTCTTTTCGAGCGGGATGGTCGCGCCCCACACTTCCGCCTGTCCTTCGCGCCGCGCCGAGTCGAAGAAATTCTTGAAGCCATCTATCGCATCCGCGTGCGTGAAGATGAGGTAGACGGGAAAGCGCGACTTGACGCGCTGCATCACTTCGTCGAGCCGTGCGCGCAGGATTTTGGCCTGCTGCTCGATTTCCGTCTCGCTCAAACGAAGCACGCCCGACGCGCTGACTGCGAGCAGAAAACCATCCAGCGGGCGGTCTTCTCTATACTTGCGCACAGTCTCTGTCAGCGCGGCCCATTCATCTCTGTCCGGGCTGTCGTTCTGATAGCGACCGGCTGTGTCCAGCAGGACAGCCGAATCCGTGACGCGCCATTCGACGCTTCTGGTCGGGCGCACGATGGTGGATTCGGCCCGCCGCTGGCTCGGCAGCGACTGGAAATCCAAGCCCGAAGAGAGCAGCAAAGAAGACTTGCCGCTTTTGAGCGGCCCGGCGGTCAGATACCACGGCAGGGCATAGACGGCATCGCCGGATTTGGCCGCGCCGAGCCGCGTGCTCTTGAGCCACTGCACGGCCTCTTCCGCGCCGCGCGTCAATTCCTCAAAAGCGCGTGCGGGGGCTTTGCCCGCTTGCGGCGCAGCGGCAGCATCCGGCGCAGCCTCTGCTCCTCCGGCTGCGGCGGCTTCCGCTTTGGCCGCGCGCCGCTTGCGTATGGCGTTGATGACGAGCGCGAAGGGCAGCGTGATTAAGATCAGCGCGACGAGGACTATCTGATAGGTGATGCCGATGCCGTACTGCGGGCCTAGATAAAACACAATCAGGCTGGCGATTCCGTAGAAGGTCACGAGAGACGAAATGCCCAATGCGTATTTAAGCTGGTCGCCGTGCGATGACATCAATCACCTCTGGGTCGGTGTGACAACAGAACTAGCGAATCATTCTTAGTGATTAGGAACGGGCAATAGATTTTTGCGCGGGGCCATAAAGCAACTTCGGATGAGACGAAGCCGATTGCGAGTTCCTGACCTTCTCAATCTACGAAAGCTTTTAACGAGCCTGCTGTCAAAAGTCTTTGCTAACATCTGTGGCCCAAAAAGAGCCTCGAAAGTTTCAGAACCTAGCGTTGCTTTGCATGTGTATCGCAACGCCGTTAGCCTGTCAAGCATGAAAAGCAAGGATGAAGGATGAAGGCGGAAGGATGAAGGGAGCGCTATTCAAGATGAAGGCTTTAAGTTTGAACAGCATGCCCTTCATCCTTCATCCTTCCTACTTCATCCTTGCTCTTGATCCTTGCTCTTCACCGCAGCAACTGTGCTATCGCGTCATTCAGTTTTCCCGCCAGAATGAAATTCAGCGCGACATAAATCAATAGCACCAGCGCGAGGCCCGCGCCCGCGCTAATCATGGCCCAGAGCGGAAGGCCGTGATCGCGCGGCGGCTCAGGCTGGTCTGTGACGCGCCAGTGCGGCGACAGCTCGCTCTCCTGCAAACGCCCTGCGCGGCGCAAGTGCTCGGCTGTGTTCTCGATCACGCCTTTTAATTGGTCTTCGAGATAAATCTTGTACTTGCCTTTAAAACCGAGCAGCATGCAGACGTAATAGACTTCGACCACATCGGCCTCTGTCTCAATCGCAAGGAGCAGCTCGTCCAGCCGCTCAAAGAACTTGACGCCCGCCAGATGCTCTCCGAAATATTCGAGTTGAAGCGGAAATTTCTCCCACTCTTCGCGCAACGGGAAATCGTTCGTCAGCACCGTCTCGTCCATAAAGGCCGCGAGGGCAAACTTGACGGAGCGCACCTGCTTCTCGCTCAGGCGATGCCGCGCGGCGCGCTCTTCCATGTCTGTCAGCAGCCCCGCCACCATCGGGCGCAATTCGTTTGACGGCGCAAGGATTCCGGCCTGCACACGCATTACCAGTTCCAACACCGGCGCAGCCAGACTCACCAGATCACTGCCCGAACGGGCGGCTCTCCGGCTCATCGCGGCGGCTCTGCGTTCTGCTGTAGCGCTCATAACTTTTAAGGATGAAGGCGGAAAGCGGAAGGATGAAAGGCATGCTGTGCAAACATGTAGCCTTTATCTTCCAATAGCGCTCTCTTCATCCTTCATCCTTCCTACTTCATCCTTGCTCTTCTACGGTTTGACCGCGTACATCTCCAAAGTCTCGTCTGGGATTTCGTCCGGCACGTAGACGGCGATGGTCTTGGAGCCGCGTATGCCATCCCAGTACGGGCCGACCGTGTCGAGCATGAAATAGTGAAAGCCGACGCGTGTCGGAATCGGCGCGGGCGGCGGCGAAGCATGCGTCAAGGTCACGCCCGGCAGGGCCGAACCGATGACAGCATCTATCACATCACGCGAAGCGATTTTCACCACACGCGGCACGCCTTCGATGAGGCGGCTTTCGGGAACCTGTGCGCGCACGCCAAGATAGAAACCCGCTTCCTGCAATAAACGCTCGTCCTGCACGCGGCCAACGTAAAGAGACTCGCGCGTCTTCTCCAAAGGAATCGGCACGCATCTGGTCGGAATCACTGTCTCAAGCAGTTCGCGTATCTGCGCTGCAAGCTGGCTGAAGGTAAAGTATAAATCCAGATGCTCGTAGCGCACGATGTCCTTCGGGTGATGCGTCGTCGCAAAGGTCATCAGGCGTCCGGCCAGTTCGGCCATCTCGCCATAAAGTCTTTCGGGATGCACGACCGGCGTGCGAAAGAGATGCGCGAGTCCCGGAATCGAAGAGTTGACTGTGTGCAGGAGCCAGAAGACAGCGACCTCCGAGGTCGTGAAATCAGCGAGCGTGGCGGCGCGCTGCCTGCGCTGCTCGCCAAGCGAGCTGCTCTTGGTAATCAGTATCTCGACCAGTTGCCGCAGCATGTTGACGAGCCACGGCGAGGCTGTGATGCTCAAAGCGGGCGGGATATAATTTTCCGAAAGCGTGAGTTGCCCGGTCGCCGTGCGCTCAAGCTCGGCAATCTTGACGGCGCTGTACCCGTCGCGCAATTCATCCGCAAACAGGATACGCAGGTTGCCGCGCGCGAAAGCGAGCGGCTGTTCATTGTCGCCCGTCGTTTCGTCCGGCACGAGCGCGCCGTCCTGATGAAAGCGCACCATCTGATCGGGCAGCCCGCCGTTGGCTTGAAAGTTTGCCGCGCCGACACGCTTGGCCGGGATCGCCAGATGAACATCAAGGCGTTCCGCTTCAGGATGAAAATGTTCTTCGATAGGGCGTGGGTCAGGAGCCATATCCGTCTGCGGGATGTTGAGCAGGAGTCCGTCCGGCATCACTGCGCGACAGCGCACGAGCTGAAAATTGCCGTTAGCGACCGCCTCTCGATTGACCTGTAAATCCAGTATGCCCCACTCGTAAGGCATGACGGAAGCCAGACGTGTGCTGAGCAGGTCTTCGTAATAATTGTCCCACTGCTGGAAGTGATGTGGGGTCAGGAGCATCCCCTCGTTCCAGACAATCTTGCGATACCGGGTCATACGTTGCCGAACATCTCCTGTCGGGTTGAATAGATTTTACAGGCAGCCGGAGCTGCCGGTTTATGGCATCAAGGCTTGCCGGAACGGGTGGCCGCCGCACATCTCTCACGGGCGCGGGTGGGAACAGTTTACAGAAGAGCAGAGACGCCGAACCACTTCAGACAAATGAAGAGCAGACTGGCCCACAACGGTCTGAAATGGAAACGCCCGGCGCGTGCAGTTCCTTGAACCCGAAGCTGTAAGATTTTGTTCTCTCACGTGTGATTTGTCAACGCAAGCGACAAAACAGAGTTGAAATCAGCAGGCGCGTCCGCCGGGTTTTCATTGACAGGCACAAAACCCGGCGATAAAGTATGCGCCCCTTGCATCGCTCGTTCGTAAATTTCAAAGTTAATCATTAACACAGCCTGGTTTTCGTCCATTGATTTTCCATCAAGAGAGGAACATACAACATGAATAAAGAACGCGTCGCTTTGAGAAATGAGAAGGCGAAACATAAGGCGCAACTGACCGGACTAAAAAACTACATCCGGGAGCTAAAGGCGCAATGTAAAGACTGCGGCACGGCCCACGAGCATATTAGTGGCGACCTGATGCAAGCAGAGAACG
This sequence comes from Pyrinomonadaceae bacterium, assembly GCA_963817025.1. Lineage (GTDB taxonomy): Bacteria > Acidobacteriota > Blastocatellia > Pyrinomonadales > Pyrinomonadaceae > JACMLC01. The sequence continues at coordinate 136,250 of CAWFML010000001.1, forward strand.
ATGCGAATTTTTATGAGACACGTATCAAGAGCATCAACGAAAGGATCAAGGCTCTGGCCCGAAAGGCCAAACAGTAAACTTGCATCTGCCCGATCCTTTCTCTATTTCAGGAGCAGTTCTATGGCAAGCTCAAAAGTAGTGATGTGGATAATGTTGCTGGCCGGCGCGCTGGCCGTGGGTGAAGGTTTGCATCAGATGATGTCCACGGCGTTTTGGAGCGCGCATCCGACGACGGCAAGGCTCAACGCCGCGCTCTACATTCCGGGCGGAATATCCTGTCTGGCGGCTAGCTGGATGTGGAGCGACAGGGCAGACCAAGACTGAGGATTCATAGCGACGCACGTTTTGTTAATCCGCCGCGCACTTCGCTCAACTCAAGCAAGTGCGCGCGGTCGTGCTCCTGCATCATGCAGAGCAATCTTTCCAGCGTAATGTGGCCTGTCTGCTCGAAAGTTCCAGTGCGTTTCAGTTGCTCTTGAGAGAGACTCTTGATTGTTTGCACATTGCTCTGCCGCGCATGTGTGAAAGCATCCAGCGCGGCCTTCAATTCCTGCTCGTTATAATCACGCTCTTCAGCCAGTTTCGCGCCATTCAAATCCTGAAGGAAAGGCTGGTCTTCCGTCAAAATCCTGCCGATGCGCGTGCTGTAGCCTTCCTCTTCAATATCGCGCAGGTGACAAATATTTTCGACCGCCGAAAAATCTGTCGCAGAAGGTTTCCAGCGCGTCTCGCCTTCGGTCAAGCCTTCGGTCAACTGCCGCACGGCGGCGGGAGTCTCCGCCAGAAAATCAATTAGCTCTTCAAGTTCCTGCTCGGTCATGGTTTCTCATCAGGCTCTGTGATGCTCGGCTAATCCCACTTTCTTATTTTCTGGAAACGCTTTTTGACCATCTCGCGCTTGAGCGGCGAGAGGCGGTTGATAAAGAGTATGCCGTCACAGTGATCCGTTTCGTGCTGCAAGCAGCGCGCGGCGAGGCCAGTCGCTTCCTGCTCGAAAAAATTCCCCTCCGCATCCTGCGCGCGCAGGCGAACACGCGCGGCGCGCTTCAGTTGAGAAGCAACCTTGCCAACAGACAGACATCCTTCTTCGCCGGCTTGCTCGCCGTCTGCTTCGATGATTTCGGGGTTGGCCGCAACCAGCTTGATGCCGTCGCAATCCATCACGAACAGGCGGAGCGAGAGACCGACCTGCTGCGCGGCAAGGCCGACGCCTTCCGCCTCGTACATCGTCTCGAACATGTCCGCGACCAGTTGCTTTAACTCGTCGTCAAACTCTTCGACCGCGTCACCGGCTTCTGCGAGAACCTTTGCGGGATATTCTGTGATTTTCAAACTCGCCATCGCCGTCCGCTCAACTTGTCCGCCTGTCACGCGCGACGCGCCCGCCGCGCTTCCATGTCTCTTTCAGATTGACGCGCTTCTCCTGCCTGCTGACGCATGACCAGCAGAGATAATGCGCGCGATTGTCCGGGCCGATGGACTTGATAAGGTGCTGGCTCTCCTGATCGCATCTCTCGCATACCACGGGAGCATCTTTAATAGCTTCCGTCATCTCTTCTCCTCAATTCCCGGCAGCAGTCTCGCATGCACGCTTGAAGCTTTCCCACCAGAGAGCGCACACAACTTCGACCTGCAATGATGCTCTCGCACCGTCAAAGGCGCGAAGGGCCATATTTGGTGAGCAAGACCACAGACGCGCTTGCAGGTCGAAGATGTCTACGCTCTTCCATAGGAAAGCTCCGGCACATGACGCCGAAGAGGATATAAGTAAAAAGGCAAAAGGTAAAAGGCAAAAGGTATAAAAGCATTCAGTAGGGGGTCAGTTTCACAAACAGCGAAGAAAAAACATATTCCCGCAAAGGCGCAAAGGCGCAAAGAAAAGCACGCAAAGGTGTTGAGCATTAATCTATCTTGAACCTTCTCTTCGCGTCTTGCTTTGCGCCTTTGCGCGAGATTCTTTCGTGATGATGGCTAGCTACCAGTATTTCAAACTCAACCACTATCAAACATTCAAACCTTCTTCACTTTTGCCTTTTACCTTTTGCCTTTTTACTTCCGCTGCAAGCGTCTGACAATCGAGCGGTAGAAATATCTGGTCTCTTCGACGGTGTAATACTTGTTGACAAATTCTTCGAGCGTCGCGCAGTTGTAACTGATGTTTGCGAATTCGCAGTTCCCGTCCGTCACGAGCCACAATTGCGCCGGGTCGCTGCCGGCGCGTTCCAGCGCGGCGAGAATCTCACGCTCGTCCCGCAGGATATAGTCGTGAAAATCAAACCGCTCAAAAGTGTTCTCTCGCGGAAGAGGCACAAGCCGATTTTGACCAGAATAGTAACGCGACAGGGGCAATTCCGCTCCCCCATGAAAGACGAGGATGGCCTGTCCCGGCTTTTCCGCAGCCATCAGGTAAGCGGCCACGCGTTGCCAGTCGCCCTGCTTAGCCATCTGCCCGTACCGCCCGTAAAGAAAAACAGAGGCGAGGATGAGCACAATCAAAGTCCAGACCGCGATGGCCTTTTTCTTGCCCGACAGGATGACTATCGAAAATGCTGCAAAGATGATGGGAAGAAAAATGAAGACCGTGTGCCGCTCCTGAAGCAGCAGTTGACCTGAGACGCGAGAGATCAAGAGCAGCATAATCGCCAGCGTCATCACAATAGTCCAGAGAGCTATGTCTTCCTGAGCGATGCGACGACGCTTGCTGGCAACAATCCAGATGATGGCAACATAGCAGAGTCTCAACAACCAGACGCGGGCCTCAGACAGCGGCTCAGCGACGGCTGGCACCAGATAATCTTTGACACGCCAGAAGACAAACTCGACGCCCTCGTACCAGGAGCCTTTATCACGCATCGGAGCCGTGTGCGCCGACATCTGATGACGTATAAAAGGCAGCATCGGCGCAAAGCAGACTCCGGCTATCGCCATCCCGGCGAGATATTCAAACAGTGGCCGCCAACGCCGCAGGATAAGCAGCGCGCACGCGTTTGCGACCAGCAGAAAACCCACGTAGTAATGCGTATAAAGCGAGATGACGGCGAGCAGTATGTAACAGACCTGCGCGCCCCGCTTGCGCGCGTCCGACAGGTAGCCGTCATAGAACGCGAGCAGCAGCAGCGCAGATAAAAGCAGCACCAGAGCATAGAGCCGTATCTCAACCGCGACGTAAATGGTCAGCGGATTAAAAGCCACTGCCGCAGCAATCCAGCCCGGATGCACATCCTTCCAGAACCTGCTTGAAAGAACGGCTACGACCTTGATGGCGATTGCCACGCAGATGACGGACACCAGTCGCGCGAAGAAGATCGAGCTATTGATTTTTCGCCACAGTCCGAGGAGCACGAAATAGAGCGGGGCTTGCAACTCGAAGTTCAGAGCCTGTGAGAGAGCATCGCCGACGCCCCTGTCGGTCGTGTGCAGCGAAAAAGCTTCGTCCACCCAGATGTTGAGCTTGTAAGAGAGTGTGAGCGTGACGGCGAGATTGACGAGGATGATAAAGGGGACGGCCAGCTTTGCATAAACATCAGCCAGCGATTTTCTTTTTGTTCCGGCCCCGTTTGGTGTCTGCAAAGATTTTTGGTTCCTGTTACCCCTCTGTGCCGACGCTGCGCATGCGGCTGACGCGTGGGAGGCTGAAGTTAGGTTTGACCGAAGGCAGGTTCGCTCCGCCGGTCGCCACCCTTTGCGCGTACTCGCTCAGATTCAGCACTGTAAAATTTTCCGCCAGCAGGCGCAACACTTCGCCGACCACTTCCAACTTTTGCGCGCTCTGCATTCTCATCGCCGGGAAAAATGAAAGCTCCGAAGTATCGTCCGCGCCGAGAAAATCAAGCGGATGCAGCAGCAGCGACGGCTCCGTCTTCGTCAAACGGCAGAGCTGCATCGCGGTTTTGAAATAACGCACGGCCACCTTCGGCGCAAACACGCTCAAGTAAAGAATGTAGCTGACATGAATCGGAATTTTAAAGAGCGGCATCGTCGTCACTGGAATTTCCAGCAACTCGCGCTCGTCCATCTGCCAGCGATACGGCTTGACGGGCCTCAAGCCTTCGCTCATTTTCCCGAACAACTCTTTGCGCTCCTGCTTTTCCTCTGCGGTCAGCTTCGTCGTCATGAAATAATAATAACGCGCGAGCGGCCCCATGTAAGTCGGAAAGGTCGAAGCGTCATACAGGTAGCCGCGCCGCAAGAGCACTTTTAAAATGTCCTTCGAGAAGATAAAGCCCGGCCCGCGAAAACCAATGGGCCGCTGCCCTGTCACACGCTCAATCGCCTCTTCGGCTTCGGCCAGCTCGGCTTCGATTTCCGCTTCGGGATACAGGTGCAGCCACGGCTCGTGATGGAACGAATGGTTGCCGACCTCATGCCCGGCGGCTGAAATCTGTGCCAGGGCCTCCGCGTTCTTTTCCAGCGCGGCGTCCTGACCGACGATGAAAAAAGTAATCTTTAGCTTGCGCTCTGCAAGAAACGTGAGAGCGCGCGGCACGACCACATCGAGGTAGGAAGGAAAAGTCTCCCAGCCTGCATCGCCATGCGTCTTCATATAAGACCACTGGTTATCAAGGTCTAGAGACAGGCTGGCAGATAGCTTCTTCTTCATAATCCTTCAAAAAATTTTCCGTAGCAAATAATCTTTCGGGCAATGCCAAAAGCCGGGCGACAGATTTTTCCGCAAGCTGTACGGTTTCGTTGACGTTCAATGTGCCGTTAACGATATGCGCCGAATTAATGATATGCAAACCGTCCACGCTCGTCTCCATCGCGGGGAGCTTTGCGGAATAGTCGAGGGTCGGAATCGGAAACACATATCGCACGCGCGAGACGCGAAAACTGACGACATCCGTTTCCACAAAATGCGGGTACATGCGCGCAATCGCTTTCAGAAAACTCTCTTTAATCTCTTCGTCCGAGAGAGAGAAAGCCGCATCATCCGGCGCAACATATTTCGGGAGATAAACCAGCGCATGCCCGCCAAACTGTTCACGGTCTACTAAAGCAGACATCTCGATGACGGCTGTGAAGGGAACGAAAGAGTCCGTGATGTTCGTCACATAAAAGTCCGCGAGCGGCTTCTTCAGCAAGAGCGACGCGCAGATAATGCCCTGATACTGCACGCCATCAAGCTTAGCTTTCTCTTCATCCGTCAATCCCTGACAAACCCGCGCGGCAACCGTTCCAGGCACGGTCAGCACAACTTGATCGAAGGTCTCGCGCTTCCCTTCTGCAAACTCCAGGCTCAATGCGCCGGACGCTTCTGTCTCCACGCTCTTAACCGCGTGGCCCAATTTGATCTTGACGCCCTTCTCTTCCAACACCTCGCTGAAACGTGCAAGGATGCGCGCGTAGCCGCCGGGGACATAGCCGAACATCTCTTTTTTCAAGCCCGTGCGCCGCGCCGCGTACATCCGCGCAATCGTGGCCCAGATAAAAGCCGCTGAAGCTTTTTTATAATTTTCGCCGAGCTTGGCGCGCAGGAGCGGCAGCCAGATTTTCTCGAACGTCTTGCGCCCGGATAATTTCCTGAGCCAGTCTGCGACCGGAATCTTTTCCAGCCGCTGCCAGTCTTTGACGCGCGCAGCATAAAAAATCGTGCCGCCGAGACGCAGTTTCCCCAACAGGCCGAGCGGGGGGAATTTGAGAAACTCCACAGTGTTCGACATCGAAAGAAGCTGGCCGTCCGTGTAAAAACCCGTCCGCGTCTCGACCCACTGCATCTCTTTTTCGAGCTTTAGCTGTTCGAGCAAAGCGCGGAGGCGCAAGTCCGAAAGCAGCGTCACATGATAATGCCTGTCCCACACTACATCGCCCAACTTCCATGCGCTTGCCAATCCGCCGGGATGAGACGCGCTTTCATACAGGGTCACACGCTTGCCCGCTTCAGCCAGACGAAGCGCGAGCGTCATGCCGAGCAATCCGCCGCCGACAATGGCCCACTGTTCAGATGTTGAAGATTGAATCATTCAGTTGCAGAACCGGCTTCAACCGCGCTTAGCTCTCTGACCTCCCTGTCTCGAATCTCATATCTCAAATCGCACGCGCCGCACTTCACTTTATCCACATTCGATGTTTCATGTTCATGGAAACGCAGCAGCATCTGGCCGCAGCGACAAACGCAGCCGACTGAACGCGCCGGATGACCGAGAGCCAGATGAAAATCCGGCACGGATTTCGTCACCAGCGAACTCATGCCGATCATCGCAAAGCGCCCGATGACGAGATCGTTGCCGATGACGGAGCCTGCGCCGATGGTCGCGCCCTCGCGCACGAGCGTCGGCAGCGTGTGCTCGTCCGGCTCTGAGGGTCGCAAGCTTTTCAAGTCTGTGGTGGTCGCGCGCGGGAAACGGTCATTGGTAAAAATCGTGCCCGCGCTAATCATCACGCCGTCTTCAATCATCACGGCGTTGCAGATATAAACCATCGCGTTGATCTTGACACGATTGCCGATAGAGACGCCGTAAGCGATGTAAGTTTTTTCGCCGACGATGCATTCTTCGCCGAGGGTGGTCGAATGGCGTATGTGCACATTGTCCCAGACGGATGTGCCGCGCCCTAGCTGCACGCCCTCTTCAATAATCGCGGTCGGATGAATCCTGACATCGCTCATACGATATTGCGCGCTTCTATGATGTAGCCCTCGCCGCGCCTGTGCTCAAAAGCATTATTGCTGACAGTAGTCCAGCGATTCTGGCGCAGGGCTGCATAGGCGGCTTCGACGACTTCGACGGAGGCGAGCGCGTCTTCGTGTGTGACTAGAAGCTGCTCTTCTCCATTGATGGCGCGTGCGAAATTGTTTATCTGATTACGAAACGCCTCGACCTTGTTGTAGCCTTTGCCGAAGACGACCCAGTCGCGGCTGGACGACTGGCGATACTTTGATTCTTTCCAGCCGACGGAGACAGTCCCGTGCGAGCCGTAGATGTTGATAAAGCTATCCAGTTCTTTATTGATGCTCCACGAAAGATCAATCGCGCCCATCACGCCGCTCGTGCTGCGAACGAAGATATGCACGGTCTCTTCGACGGCGAGTCCCTGACTGCGCTTGCCTTCGACGACCTGCACGTCCGCCAGTGGGCCAAGAAAATATCGCATCAGGTCAACCGAGTGCGTGCCGTTATCAATCAACACGCCGCCGCCGCTCACAGCCGGATTAGAGTTCCAGCGCGAAGTCATATCCACGCGCGAGGTAAAGGCGTTTTCAAACAAGACTATCTCGCCCAAAATGCCGGAGGTGACGATTGATTTGGCGCGAACTACGTCTTCGACAAAGCGAAACTTGGTCGCCATCGTCAGAAGCGCGCCATGCTCTTTCGCCGCGTCAAGCATCGTCTTCGCGCTCGACGAATCAATGCTCAAAGGCTTTTCACAGAGCACATGGATTTTGCGTTCGAGAAAGTGCAGAGAGATTTCGGGATGCGTGACCGGCGGCGTGCAGATGATGACGGCAGCAAGCTCTTTTTCAGCGCCCGCCAGAGCCTGAAAAGAATCATAGCTGCGGCAGCCCAAGCCCTCTGCCAGCGCACGCGCCGCCTCCGCCCGCACATCCGCAACGGCAACCAGACGCGCCGTCTCGCAATCCTCGAACGCCTGCACATATGCCTGCGCGATGCTTCCCGTGCCGATTAAGCCGAATTTGAGTTTGTTTTTCATAGCAGGAAAATTAACAGGGGTGGACAGGATGGGAAGATTTGCTCATTGATACATCTGTTCATTGATTCAATGAGCAAATGAATAACTGACTCATTTCCTTCTATCCTGTCTATTCCTGTTTAAATTGCTAACCGCTCAGCGGCTTCGCGCACGGCGTCCGCGATATATTCTACATGCTCTTCCGTGTAGCGTTCGTTCCACGGCAGCACCAGCACATCATGCAAAGCCTCGTATGTGCCGGGAAATTTTTCCGCGTTGTAATCAACCGTTTCGGGCCGCGCGAGATTAAAGGGGAAATTGCTCTCGCCGAAGGTGCGCTGTTTCTGGAAGACTTCGCACATAAAGGCTGGCTTCTGTATGTAGCGCGGCGCGGAGGCGATGCCCTTCTCTTTTAAGAGACGCGCCATGCCGGGCGCGCCGTCCGCGATGCGAGTCTCGTCCACGCGCAAACAATATTTCCAGTAGGTGTGAAAACTTTTTGCGCCCGTGTGCGGAGTCTCTAGCCCACCCACGCCGCGCAGTTTCTCAGTCAGGCTGTTTGCCGTGCGGACACGGCTTTCGACCACCGCATCCAGCTTTTCAAGCTGCGCGACGGCGACTGCTCCCTGCAACTCGCTGATGCGATAGTTGAGCGCGAGAAAGTAGTGATCCGGGTTCGCATCGCCATACCCCCAGGCCTTGTTGATAAAGAGAAACATGCGCCGCGCCAGCGCATCATCGTTGGTCGTGACGATGCCGCCCTCGCCCGTCGTCATGTGCTTGCCCTGTTGCAGGCTAAAGCAGCCAATCGAGCCGATGCCGCCGACGCGCTTGCGGTCATGCTCCGCTAGAAAAGCCTGCGCGCAGTCTTCGATGACGGGAATCTCCCGCGCGCGTGCGAGTTCCATAATCTCGTCCATCTCACAGGGGTTGCCGAAAAGATGCGTGACCATGATGGCACGCGTGCGCTCGCTTAAAACTTTTTCGATGCTGCTGGCAGTGACGTTGTAAGTGCGCGGGTCTACGTCCGCGAAAACGGGAATCGCGCCCTGATACAAAATCGGCGCAAGCGCGCCCATGTCCGTAATCGCTGTGGTGACGATTTCATCGCCCGGTGTCGGGTTGATGGCGGCCACAGCCGTGTGCACTGCGGCAGAGCCGGACGCGCAGGCGTAGGCGTGTTTGACGCCGAGCTTGCGGGCGAATCTTTCTTCCAGCGTCCTGACGAAATTTCCTTTGGTGCTCGTCAGCGTGCCGCTCTCTATGACCTCTGCGAGAAGCTGAAGCTCTTCTGCGCCTAGAGTTCTGCCCGATGCATCCTGATCCGACGGCAGCGTTATAAGCTTTTCGGGGTGCAATAATGTGTCTGTCATGTTCTGTATTTCTGTGGTGTCGCTACGGGTGGAGTTTGATAGCCTGTTGGGAGCGTCGCTTCCGGCAGGAGATGGCCGGAGAGCTGTGCTCTGTGTGATGCGCCCGCGCCGCGATGCATGACACGCATCATGGCTAAGCGCGAGAGAAGACGCAGGTGTCCGGCGATGGTGCGCAGGATTTTCATCTTGGACCAGCCGAAGAGACGCACTTCTAAAGTCGCCGGATATTCGACGATCTTCGAGCCGCTGAGGTCAAGACGACCCAGCAATTCCGCGACGCCTAGAAAGCCGCTTTCCCTCACTTCGAGGTCAACGACCGCGCTGCGGCGATAAGCACGAAAACAGCTTGTGTACGTATAGAGCTTTTGCCTCAGCGTTTGCCGGTAAAGAAAAGACGAAGCTTTCGAGAGCGAGAGCCGCCACGACGGCACATTACGCACACCGCCCTGCGGGTGATAGGGCGAAGCCGTCACCATATCAACGCCCTCTGCTAAGAGCGGAATCATGTGCCGCAACTCGTGCGGGTCATACGTGCAGTCGCAATCAATCGAGCAGACGATTTCCGTCTCCGCCTGACGGATGCCGCTCAGGATGGCTGCGGCGACGCCGCGATTCTGTTCGTGCCGTAAAAGCTTGCAGTTCGGTTTGTCGCCGAACAACTCGTTGAGCGACTTCCAGGTCTTATCCGTGCTGCAATCGTCAACGAAGATCAGGCGCAGGTCGTAATCCTTTTCGAGCGTGGCCTCGACGCTCTTCAAAGTGTTGGAGAGATAATGCAGCGCCAGCTCTTCGTTAAAGCAGGGGACGACGATTGAAACGGGCGTGCGCCCGCCCGCAGTAGAGATTTGCGTAGCGGTCTCAGGAGCCACAGGCGGCGATGAAATCTCCATGACCGGCGCGCGTTCAGGTTGGAGACGAGCTGGTGGAGCATCCGTCTCTGCTGCGGCTGAGATGGTCTTATCAAGCTCTGTGCCGAGTCCCAAATACTGCGCGCCGCCGACAAAGCGATACTTGCCGAAATATTCCTCAAGCACCCATTCCATCTTGTCCAGCTTGCGATAATGGCGTATGCGATTGATGGGCGAGGCGGCGTTGATGCGCGGCTGTTCGGGGTCTAGTTCCCAGACATGAAAGTACATCACAAAGGGCGCGTCATAAGTTCGATGCCAGTGATCCACAGCATGACGCAGCAGGGTGTGCGGAATCTGCCGGAAATAATTCCCGCCCGCAATCGGAACCATCCAGCGGCCCAGTTTGAAGGTCGAGACGGGAAAGACCCAGATGTCTTTATCGCCGTAGTGATGCTGGTGTGTAAAGCGCAGGCGCGGCTCCTGATGCGTGGCGCGCACGTTGGGCACGAAGCTGGAATCGTAGGCATAGCCTTCTTCGGCCAGCACATCGAGCGCCCACAAATCCGAAGTGGCGGAGAGACGATGCGCGGCTCGATAACCGAGAATCTTCATCCCGCTCGCGCGTTCCAGCGCTTCGCGTGCGCGCTGCAAATCCTCACGAAACTCCGCCCGCGTCATCTGCCGTATCGTGCGATGGTAATAACCGCGACTCGCAATCTCATGCCCGCGCCGCGCGACTTCGCGCACCAGTTCAGGATTCTGATCCGCAATCCAACCGAGCACGAAGAACGTCGCCTTGATGTTATAGCGGTCGAGCAGGTCAAGAGCCTTGATTGTGTTCTGCTCAAAGCGAGTCTCGAAGCGATACCATTGCCTGCTCTGGATGATGCGATTGAACGCGCCGACGTGGAAATAGTCTTCCAGCAGGACGGTCAACAGATGCTGCTTCTGTATGGAAGGCGTTTCGCTCATCTTAAATATTCACCGCGACTGCTTCAGACTCTGCGCTGACATTTAATACCTCTGCGATGATAGACGCAATACGCAGCCCGCTATCGCCTGCGCCGAAAGGGTTTTCGATGCGATGCACTTCGCTGGCCCAGCTCTCGTCGCTGTAAGCTTCTTCGAGCATCAACGCCAGACGTTCGGGTCGCCCGCCGACCAGCCGCGCAACGCCTGATTCAAGGGCTTCAGGCCGCTCTGTATTTTCCCTTAAGACCAGCAGCGGCTTGCCGAGCGTCGGCGCTTCCTCCTGCACGCCGCCCGAATCCGAAACTATCAGCCACGCAGCACAAAGCAGCGCGATGAAATCTTCATAGCCGAGAGGCGCTATCAAATGTATGCGCGAATGATGCGAGAGGGCCGCGCGTGCCGCCACGCCGACCGCAGGATTCGGATGCACCGGAAAGATAAGCGAGACATCCGCGTGCTCTTCCACAAAGCGGCGCAACGTGACAAGATTTTCCAGCATCAACTCGCCAAAGCTCTCGCGCCTGTGCGTGGTCAGCACGACGCGCTTCAGTCCGCCTGTCGCCGAGAGCAATTCTTCGATGGCCGGATTTTTTGACGAATTTTGTTTGATGATTTCTTTCAGAGAATCGACCACCGGATTGCCGGTCACGAAAATATTTCTCGGCTCGACGCCCTCTGCCAGCAGCGTCATGCGATTGCGCGTCGTGGCGGCGAAATGATGCGTTGCCAGCTTTGTTATCATCCGGCGATTCATCTCTTCCGGATACGGGCTGCGCGGATTGCCCGAACGCAGGCCCGCTTCCACATGACCGACAGCAATCTTTCTATGAAAGCCCGCGAGCGCGCCCGCCAGCGCAGTCGTCGTGTCGCCCTGCACCAGAATCAAATCGGGATGCTCGCTCTCTAATATCCTGTCCATCGCGGAGAGCACGCGCGCGCAGACTTGATTGGGCGTCTGATCCGGCGACATCACTTGCAGGTCGTGGTCTATGCGGATGCCCAAAAGCTTGACGAAGGGATAGAGCAAGTCTGTGTGCTGGCCTGATGCGACGTTGATGGTTTGAAAGGAGTTTGCGTGAGCCTCAAGCCCGCGTATGACCGGAGCGAGTTTGATGGCTTCCGGGCGCGTGCCGAAAAGCGTGAGCACCTTTTTGCGGGGCGCAGAGACAGTCCGCCGCGCTCTGAACAATCTGAGCCAGTCAAGTCTGGGCGTTGTCGTTAAGGTGCTGCTCATTTGGGGCACTTCCGTCAGGAGGTCTTCCCGCACGCATGTTCGTCGAGGGTCTGGCCTGAGCCTGAAAGGTGTCTGGACATCCTCTGGCAATATAAAAAGAGGATTAAAGCCGCGTGATTTCCGCTAATTGGCGATTTATTCCCGGTCTCGGAAACAATCTAAAGCTGTCAGCGGAAACGGTTTATTCAGATCGAGAGATCGGGATTTCAGGAGGCCGTCGCTGCCCGACCGGGCCGCTCCGGCAAAGAGTTGGACAGTAAAGTCCAACAACTAAGATATTAGGATAAAGAGGGGCCTTTTGACAACTGTTTTAATCATTGTTTTATCCCGGCCCTGATTTGCAACAGAGTTGAGAGCGACCTTTTCCTCTGTCGGCGGGACATTTGCAGAAGAAAATGAGACTCAATCATGACCTTTGTTCAACAACAAGATGCTATCAATCAGGCGATCCGCCACTTGATAAAATCGCCACACGAAGTTCAATCAGACGAAAAGGAAAAAGTGATGAGTGAAAACACAAACCGCAGCGAAGAGCTAAAGAAGCTTGGCGAGATGATTAAAGACATAGACTTTGCGATGCTGACGACCGTGCTGCCTGACGGCACGCTGCGCAGCCGCCCGATGTCTACGCAAGAGGTGGAGTTTAATGGCGACCTCTGGTTCTTCACCGGGGCTGATTCGCCGAAAGTGAAAGAGATACGCGAAGAGCAAAATGTCAATTTGAGTTACGCCTCGCCGGATGACAATCGTTACGTTTCCGTCTCCGGCAAAGCCACGCTGGTGCGCGACCGTCAGAAGGCCGAAGAGTTGTGGAGTCCTGCATACAAGGCTTGGTTTCCGGATGGCCTCGATGACCCGAATCTGGCTCTCCTCAAAGTGAGCGTCGAACAGGCGGAATACTGGGATTCGCCCTCGGGCGCGGTCATACATCTCTTTGGCTTCGTTAAAGCGATTGCCACCGGAGAGAGTTATGAGCCGGGTGAGAATGAGAAGCTGAATCTAGGCAAGGGAGCTTGAAGAATTTCAGTTGCAGGGGGCAGAAACAGGCGTTCGAGTTTTTCCAGCTCATGAAAAATCAACGCTCAAAGCAACCTCTATTTCTGCTGGCAGGTCTGTCGTTCGCACGGAGGAACGACAGACCTGCCACATTGCGCGCTAGAGGACGCGCTGCGCACATAGACTAAGGCTTAACCTCGCGCCATGCGACGGGTAAGGACTCACAGGGCACAGCGACGCCCGCGCCAGTGCGTTTAGCCTTCGGCTGGGCCAGAGCAGCCCGGCCCGTGCAGTGCCGGAATCTTCGTGCTGATGGTCGGGTAATTCTCTGCTTCCGCATTGAGCGCGAGCCAGTCCGCCCAATTCTCCGGCAAAGTCGTATCGGCAAAGATAGCTTCAACGGGGCATTCCGGCACACAGGCGTCGCAATCAATGCAGGTATCCGGGTTGATATAGAGGCGATCCGGCAGCTCATGAAAAGCTTCGACAGGACAGACCGCAGCGCAATCCGTATATTTGCAGTCCACACATAGCTCTACTACGACATAGGTCATCTTCCAGCTCTCCTTTTTTATTCAGAGATATAATTTCAGATCAAGCAGCACTGCTGTTTTTAACTCAGCCCAAAATCTTTCGCGCGGCTTTTCAAGTGACACTAATAATTAGCACGATGGGTAAAGATGCTGCAAACATTTATTTGACTTAAAGCATTCAGGTCAGAAACGCCAGCGAGAGCAAGTCAGAAGGCGGAAGGATGAAGGATGAAAAGAGTGCTCTTCAGAGATGAGTGACTCAAGCTTAAACAGCATGCCTTTCATCCTTCCGCCTTCATCCTTCCTACTTGCTCTTGCTGGCGTTTCTGACAGCAAAAAAAGCCGGTTCTGTGTTCAACTCCCGACAAGCTGAGCACAGAACCGGCGGGGCAACCGTGACGCGGCCTCCGTCCCCCAACGGAGACGCATCACGATTGGGGCGAGGTTATGCTAATTACCAATCTGAAAATCTCTGCCCGAAGCAGTGTCTGCGTTCAAGAGCAAGCCTCCGGTGGCGGACGCGCCGAGCAGGACTTGTGCGTTGACCTCCGTTGAGGTCGAAGTCGTGCCGAGCACATTTGTATTGCCCGTTGCATCGAGCGCGCGATTTATTTTATCGAGCGAGACCTTGATGATGATTTGATTGCCGACGACCTCTCCTGAATCAACCGGCACGGGATTGCCGTTCGCATCTTCAACCGCGCCCTGATTGCGCGTCCCGTTGGGCAAGGTCGAGATGATGCCGAACTCGTATGTCATCGCGCCCGTCTCTCCGTTGGCCGCAGAGACAAAGAGCGTCGTCGCGCCGTAGTTCGAGCCGATGTACCATTGATTGTTAACCGTCCGCGCGCTCAAATCTTTGACCGTCAGTGTGTAGACGATCTGCTGCGTCGCGGCGTCGTAAGAAAAGTCTGTGCTCAAAATATCGAGCGAGGCATTGGTCAACTGGTCGCCCTCGACATCCACGATTTCCAAGTTGGCCGGTGGGAACAGATTCGCCGGATGATTGACGGGTGAAAGTCCAAAGATAGTGCGGACGGCATTATGCGCGTCAACATAGCCCGCGCCCACGACGCGCTCGTCATACGGCATCGGCGTGGCCGTCTGCCTGAGTATGGTCACGACCTGATCCGGCGTTAAGGTCGGGTCTGCTTCGAGCATCAACGCGACGACGCCTGAGATATGCGGGCAAGCAAAGCTTGTCCCCTGCGAAGACAAATAGTAGGGCAGAAATCCCGGCGCGATATTCAAAGCATCGCCGTTGAGCATACCGCTCGCATTCATCAAGGGCGACGCGCCATGCGAGCGCACGGAGATAATGCCGACGCCCGGAGCAGTGATGTCCGGCCTGAGATTGGGCTGTGCTTCTGGATTGGCGGGCTGGCCTGCCACGTCCGTGCCTGTGCCGTTGTCTATGCCGCGCGAGCTAAAGCCTGCGGGCGAGCCGAAGCCCTGCTTCTCGCCTGCCGCGACGGAGATAGTCCACGGCATCGTCGAATACGGATTGATAGAGGTCGGAGTGTCGCCAGCGTTACCGGCTGCGAACACGACTATGATGTTGCGGTCATGCGCGATGCGCGTCGCGGTGTTAATCGGATTCTCCGGCGTCACTTCGCTCGGAGCATAGCCGCCTCCCCAGGAGTTGTTGATAACGCGTATGTTGTGATTGAATTGCTGAACCAGCATGTAATCGTATGCGCCGATGATGGCGACGAGCGGCAAGCCTTTGTCATCACCCGAATCAATGCCGACCAGATGCGCTCCCTGCGCGACGCCGCCGTAAAAGCCGCCCGAATTTGTGCCGAGGCCAGCCGCCACACCCGCGCCGTGCGTCCCGTGACCCGATTCGAGGTCAGAGGTCGGCACGTTCTCGATATAAACCGGCGGGACAAAGCCTGTTCCGGCAATCGTATCCGACACGGGAACGTAGACGAGGCCGAGCAAGCCCGCATCGGAGATGTCTCCCTGCGCGAGCGGCTGTATCACATTCTGTCTTGTCTTTGTGCCGTACTTGAGGTCTTCCTGCGTGCCGTCAATGCCAGTGTCTATGTAGCCAATGCCGATGCCTTTGCCGGTGACGGGCAGACCCGGATGCTGCGTGTTGCGCATGGTGACTTCGGTATCGGCCATCATCTGCGGGACGCCTATAAAGCGGCGGCTCGTGTTGGTGAAAGGCTTGAGAACGCGATTGGCCCAGATGGAAACGACGCCGGGCTGTGTCTTGATGGCGTTGGCCTGTAAGAGAGAGACATCAGCGATGACCATCGGAAGCTCGCGCATCGCGTAGCCCTTTGTGATGCCCAGACTCTGCAAGCGATTAAGCTCTGCCGCGCCGGGACGATTCCTGTAAGTAATCACCGCCGGGACTCTGACGTTCGGCGTGCGCGTCGAGAGATACGAGATGAGCAAAGGATCAATGCGTGCGCTTGTGTTTAAGCCGGGCAGATTTGTCGCTTCGCCCGTCAGTTGGAACATCAGCGCGAGGGCTAAGAGAGCTGTTGTGATGAAAGCCTTTCTCATTGCCTGCTCCTTCTCCGAAGATCAATCATCCTGAAACTTTTTGAATCGGCCCGGGGACGGCCTAAACCTTTTTAGTGCTCGGGTCGCCCCCGAACCATTCGAGGTCGCAGCGCCCCTTCCCGACTAAGTGACGCCGCGACAGCTCGATCTTTAGTTACCTGCGACGAAGTGTTGTCTGAAGTTATTGAGAGCGTAGGCCATGAAAGCCCTCGACATACCGCTGTTGGGAGCGACGCGCGCCTTGAGGGTCGGCTGTAAGTCAAACGTGCCCTGTTCGAGCGTGTAGGTCGCTTGCAGAATCCCTCTGTCGAGCGCGAACTGCACATAACCGCGCATGGCTGAAGGAATGTCCGCGTTGTCCGCCAGCACCAGCGTCTGCCCGCTGTATGTGACCGTCACGGGCTGGCCCGCTTTGGCTTTGGCTTCCGCATCGAGACCGAGCGCGCGAACGAGCGCGACGGCGACTTCAAGGCGTGTGGTCTTGGCATCAGGACTGAAGGAACTGCCGCTCACGCTCAGCATGCCTTTCGACGCGAAGTTGTAATCGCGTGTGGTCGAGCCGTTGGCGGTCACAGCTTCTGCTATCGGAGCGAACGCTGCCGAGACATCATTGAAGCGCGTCGTGGAGCCGAGCGATTGCCGCAGCGACGTATTAGAGACCAGCAGATTTGCGAAATTCTCGCGCGTCACGGCATCGTTCGGGCGGAACGTGCCGTCCGCAAACGTATCCATCTGGCGATTCTTGAGCGCGCTTTCAATCTGCGCCTGCGCCTGATGTCCCTGAATGTCCGCCACTGTTTCCAGCGTGTAGAGTTTTTGAGTAATCGTGCCGTCAACGGGGCCGGGCAGGGCCGCGCCTGAAGTCGGCAGGCTGACGTTCGGCAAAGCCGCGAGGCCGCGCACGCCGCGCGCTTCTAAGAGCCATTCGCCGGGCTGCGGATTCTTGACGACGACCTGACGCGTGGTGCCGTCGAGAATCGGGAGCGCGACGCCGCTCGAATACTTTGTGCCGTCCGGCGCGGTCAACAGCAGGCCGATGGTGTTGCCGTCGCCCGTCTCGATGACATTATCGAAAGTGGCGAACACATCCAGCACGCTCATGCCTTCGTCAACTGTGAACGTCGTCGAATTGGTAGAGCCTGCGCCGGGAGTCGCCGCCGGGCTGTAGTCTATGTGGAACGGCGCGGGAGCCGGGCCGCTGACGCTGAAACGCGCGTTGTAAACAGGCTCGCGGAACGAACCGTAATTTCTTGAGCGATTGAAAACTTTATCGACAGCAGCATAAGCGTTGAGATAGCCTGCGCCGACTTCAAAGTCCTCATAGCCGGGCATGCGCGAGGCAGTCTCCGTCAGAATGCTGCGAATCTCATCCGGCGTTAAGGTCGGGTCTGCGTCGAGCAGGAGGGCAACTGTGCCTGCGACGAACGGCGTCGCCATCGAAGTGCCGGAAATCTGCGTGTAGAAAGGAATGTGCGCGATGGGCAAGTCCGCATCGGCGGTCGTGCCGTTGGCCGTCAGGTTAGAGATGGCGCGCACGGAAACGATGTCGGAAGTGAACTTTGAAATGTTGCTTTCAAACTCGCGGCCAGTGCCGGGAGCGGTGATGGTCGGCGTGTCATAGTCGTCCAGCGTGTCCGTGTTGCCCAGACGCTCTTCGCGCGGCAGACCGCGTGAAGAGAAGCTGGCGAGGCCGCCCTCTTTCGTTCCCGCAGCGACGCCGATGACCCACGGGGCTTTCGCATACGGATTGTATGTGCCCTTGCCGGGGCCGGAGTTTCCCGCCGCGAAGACGACCGTGATGTTGCGCTCATAGGCGGATTTGCTGGCGATGTTGATCGGGTTGTCCGGCTCGAACGGGCCTGAGCTTCCATACGAGTTGGAGATAACGCGGATGTTGTAATCGAACTGGTGTACGAGCGCCCATTCCCACGCGCCGACGGCGTTGAGGACAAAGAGTCCCGCGCCGAGTCCCGCGCCGATGATCTTTGCGCCGGGAGCGACGCCGCGATACAGCCCGCCGGAGTTCTGCCCCGTGCCGCCGATGATGCCCGCGCAGTGTGTGCCGTGCCCTACGGTCTGGTCTGTGTTCGGCACGTTCTCAAGCGTGACGAGCGGCGTAAAGCCCGCCTGAACGAGGTCTGTGCTGGTCAAGACCTGCACGTTCTGGATAACTTTTTCACCGAGCTTGAGATCGTTGTGCGTCGCGTCAACGCCCGAATCAATGACCATCACGGAAAAGTCGCCTTTGCCCGAAACGGGCATGCCGCCGTTGCGTGCGGTGTACGCGCCATCGGAGAGGACTCTGTCCACGCCCGCCACGACCCGCGCCTGATGCATGTAGTAATGCAGCTTATCGTTAGACCAGACGGAGCGGACGGCGCTGTTGCCGGCCAGTGCGCGCACCTGCCCGGCTGTCGCCGGAATGGCGACCATGCCGAGCTTCTGGAAAGTAAAACCTTTGTTGATGCCGATGCCGCGCAGGATGTTCAGATGCGAAGCGTTAAGGCCGTTCGCGGTGTTAAAGGAAACAATGACGATGCCGACACTGGCCGCATCGCCCAGTTGGTTGAGCTGGCCCGAAAGTGTCTGGCTGAGGGTCGCGGCCTGCGCCGCCGAAAGTGTGGCAAAGCTGATAAGCAGCGCTGCGATAAGCGTCGTGGCTATTCTCTTAATCATTTTGGTGTCGGCCTCCGTGTCGGGTACAAAGTCCCAAAATCTATTTTGGTTAATTTTCAATTCCGCGAGGGGCGGTGCGTGCTGTCAACGATTCAGAGAATAGAGTTTGCCCCCTGAGAAAAACTTGAGCCGCCGAAAAAAAATTTAATTTGCGATTTTGTTAGGAAATTTGAGGGTTCTCAGGAGCTTGAGGCCACTTGAGGAATCCTTGAGGCGGGAAAAGCGGGTCGGAACGAGGGCCATTACCCGGCGGCATAAGGGTTGCTGTCAGCTATACCGGAAGGGTTCGGCAGGACGTGGCCCGCGCCACCTGCCTGAACTGCTCATACTGATTTTTATGTGAAGCAAGGGCAGAAACTCTTTGCGCCTCTTTGCGAGAAAAACTTTGCGGTCTTTGCGTTAACACATCATTTAACCGCAAAGAGAAAGACGCAAAGAGGCGCAAAGGACAAGCTGCTCACGGCGAACGGTTTCTATTCTTGATTCACATTCTCTAGGGCGAAAAGGGATACCAGAAAAGGATGGGCAGGGGCATTTCTCCCGACGCACCTGACCGGACAATCGCAGGTATCACAAAGTTAGACAGCACCCCTGACACGTTTACAGCTAAACAGCAACAGACTTGGCAAATAAAACACTTCACCCGAAGTCAGCCGGATTTCTGAGAGCGCTCCGACTGACTCATTGCACAAACTCACAACTACCGGGAGAACCATCATGAATCCGTTACTCAAATTCATAGCCCATCGGCCAAAGGACATCATCCTGAGTCTACTCATGGTCGCCATTTTCATCTACCTCTTGTCGCTGGCTACAGGAACGGCGCAGACGGCGTCGAGAAGAATGGCTAATTATGCTTCGGCCACAGGCTCGATAGCCAAAGACCTGTTGCAACATGTCAACATCGCAGGCAATGCAAACGGACGCTCCGGCAAGCTGACCGCCGCAAAGGCTTTCGCGTTAGCGACCGCACCGTCTGCCGGATGCACGACGACCAGCTTCATAGCGGCTACGGACTATGCCACCGGAGAAAGCCCGCGTTCGGTCGCGGCGGCAGATTTCAACGGCGACGGCAAGGATGACATGGTGACGGCTAACAGCACGTCGGATGATTGCTCGATACTTTTGGGCAACGGCGACGGCACATTTCAGGAGGCTATCTCCTTCGGCACCGGTCGGGGGCCGACCTATGTGGCGGTGGCCGATTTCAATAATGACGGTAAGGCAGATGTGGCGACAGCGAATGCGAGTACTGATAACGTCTCGGTTCGCTCGGGCAACGGCGACGGCACGTTTCAGGCAGCGTTCAGCAAAAATCTGGGTGACGAACCGAATGGCATCGCTGTCGCAGACTTTGATGGCGATAACAAACTCGATATGGCAGTATCGGATGCAGCGATTGGCTTCTGGATTCTACTGGGTAAAGCCAACGGCACGTTCCAAGACCCCGTCAGTTACAGAGCGGGGCAAGCCCCTCAGAGCATCGTCGCAGGCGACCTCAACGCCGACGGCAACATAGATATAGCAGTCGCCAATCCCGGCGACGGCGAGTCAGCCATTCCGGCTAGTGTCTGCGTGTGGATGGGCAACGGCAGCGGCACGTTTCAGGCAACCATCAACTATAGCGCAGGAAAGGTTCCGTGGAAGATTACCGCCGGAGACTTCAACGGCGACGGCAAGCTCGATCTGGCTTCGGTGGAGAATTTCCAGAGCAACGCATGGGTGATGTTAGGCAATGGCAACGGCACGTTCCAAGACCCCGTCGGCTATGCGGCGGGCGGCAACACCAGTGGCATTACAGCGGGCGACATCAACGGCGATGGAAAGTCTGATCTGACAGTGACGAACTGGGGGATGCCCGGCGGCGTCTCTGTGCTGGTCGGCAACGGCGACGGCACGTTCCAAACGCTTGTGACCTACGCGGCGGGGGAGGGTTCATGGCAGACCGCGCAGGGCAATTTCAACGGCGATGCGAAGACCGATCTCGCAGTCGTGAACAACAGCTCGAACATGGTCTCCGTGCTGCTGAGCGACTGCGTGCCTACCGCAATCCCGCCCACAGTCACGTCTCATCCGGGCAGCACGACAGTGACGGCGGGTGACATTGCGACTTTCGTAGTGGCCGCCGAAGGCACGCCAACGCCGACAGTAGAGTGGCAGTACAGCGCTGACGGCGGACTCAACTATATCAACATCAATGGCGAAACGAATCTGACGCTCAGTTTCATCGCCGCCGCGTCGCAGAGCGGCTACAGGTACAGGGCCGTGCTGACCAACTCTGCTGGCACGGCCACATCGAACGCGGCCACGCTGACGGTCAACAAGCTGGATTTGGAAACAAAGCTGGAATCGTCACAGAATCCTTCTATCCTCGGCGAGAGCGTGACCTTTACGGCGACGCTGGTAGCTACAGGGCCTGAACACGGGGGCGTCGAAGCCGCTCCTACGGGCATGTTTCAATTCCTCGACGGCGGCCACCCGATAGCCGGTTGTGACGCTGTGACTGTGCGTGAAGGGCAAGCGACTTGCGAGACAAGCGCATTGACGGTTGGCAATCACACCATCACCGTACAGTATTCAGGTGACGATAACTTCAATGCCTCGACCGGCTCGTTGATCGGCAACCCGCAGGTCGTCAACGAGCAAGCCAACCCCGCGCCGACGCTCGGCAATTATGCCGACTCGACTATTGTAGAGAATTGCAAACTTGTTCTCACGCCTGATGCCGCTCCGGCGGATAACGAACTGGTGGAGAGCGTGACGGGCGAAGGCCCGGAGGGTTTTACAGGAGACATCTCTGTGGATGCTGTGACGGGCACAGTCACGGTCACGGGCAACGGGCCTGTGGGGTCGCACGCCATCACTATCACGGCGACAGACAATCACGGCGCGGTCTTCCAAAGAGTATTCACGCTCAACGTCGTCGCTCCGCCGACCTCTCCGACAGAGTATGACTTTGACGGAGACCGCAAAGCCGATGTGGCTGTCTATCGAGCGGGAGCGACCACTGCTGCCCTCAGCTACTGGTATGTCCTGAGGAGCAGCGACAACAGCGTGCAGAGCATGCAGTTTGGTCAAGCATCCGATGTCTTCGTCCCCGGCGATTATGACGGCGACGGCGACACTGACATCGCAGTCTTTCGCCCGTCCATCAACACGTGGTTTATCTCGCAAGACCCGGTACCAAACTACGCCGCGGTGCAGTGGGGTTCAAACGGAGACATTCCCGTGCCGGGCTTCTATGATGCGGACGCGAAGATGGACATCGCTGTGTGGCGTCCCTCTGACGGCAACTGGCATATCGTCAAGAGCACGGGCGGGACAGAGGTCAGAGGCTGGGGAGTTTCAGGAGACAAGCCTGTTCCGGCTGACTATGACGGCGACGGTCAGACCGATGTGGCCGTGTGGCGTCCATCCCTGAACCGCTGGTTTATCCGTAGAAGCAGTGATAACGGAACGACCATCGCGGACTGGGGCGTCTCGACAGACCTACTCGTTCCGGCAGATTATGACGGAGACGGCAAGGATGACATAGCAATCTGGCGTCCCTCGACAGGATTCTGGTACGTGATGCAAAGCAGCAATGGCAGCATGCGATCAGAGAAGTGGGGCGAGACGGGCGATGTGCCTGTCGCGGCGGATTACGATAACGACGGCAAGGCAGACCTCTCCGTCTATCGTCCGTCGGAAGGAACGTGGCACATCTTCTCAAGCTGCCCGTGCGCGCCGGTATACAGTTCGTTCGGCATCGCAACGGACAAGCCGGTTCCCTCTGCCTTCACTCCGCCCGCAGGCCAGTGAGTTGTCAGGAAAATCGCCCTGCCCGGTTGGGCTGTGCACAGAATCCGAGCGGCGATGTATGTCGTTGAGGTACTCGACCAGGTAATTGATAAAGAAGAAGAAGCAAACTTGAGCGGAAAGAAAAAGTTTCCCGCAAAGGCGCACAGGCGCAAAGAAGAACTTAATTGTTTTCTTTGCGCCTGTGCGCCTTTGCGGGAAAAATTCTTTTACTCGGTTGCCAGCTTGTTGATGACGGCCAGCGCGTGCGCCAGTTCCGCACGGGTCAAGCTGGCTTGCGAGTTAAAGAGCGCGCCGTTTTTGGCAAGCAATCCACGCGAGAGAGCCACAGAGACATAACCGCGCAGGCTGGCCGGAACCATCCCCGCGTCGAGCGTCGTCAACGGCACTGCGCTATTGGCTTCGGAACTGAGGCCCGCCGCGCGCACCAGCACGACCGCCGCCGTCAGGCGATCCACG
Organism: Pyrinomonadaceae bacterium; assembly: GCA_963817025.1. GTDB lineage: Bacteria > Acidobacteriota > Blastocatellia > Pyrinomonadales > Pyrinomonadaceae > JACMLC01. The sequence continues at coordinate 159,288 of CAWFML010000001.1, forward strand.
CGCTCAAAGGGACGGAAATTTCCTCCCGCCGTCGTATCCAAAAAGAGTGGGCCGGAGGGCGCAGCCTGTACGCTCTCGACAAAAGTTCTTGTCGTCAGGTCGCGCACGTCTGCAAAGCCGTGCTGGGCCGCGAGGTATTGCGGAGCGCGACCCGCGAGCACCATCGCCTGAGCCAAATCGCCGCGCGAGACACTAAAGCCCGGACGAAACTTCGCGCCGTAAGAAGACATCACAAAAGTTCGCAAAGCCTGATAAATCTCCGCCTGCGTCGCGTTGCTCAACCCGCTTAAATCCGCGAGCGGAGCATACTCGACGCGCGTCGTTTCCAGCACGCCAAAGACCGGCTGTGCAGTGCCCGCCACACTTAGCGAGTTGATAATGCGCGCCTGATATGCGCCCGGCGCGGGAAGTTTGAGGGCCACGCGCTCGCGCCTGCCCGTCAATCCGGGTTGGTTGATGGCATTCGATTCCCCGCGCACAACGCCATCTCTGTCATAGATGGTGAGGCCCAGATCGTTGAGGCTGGTCATAGGCCCCCACGCGGCCTGTATGGAAGCAACGAGCGTGTTATGCGGAATATTGAAGTTCGCTTCAAACGGGCTGCCGGGTTGGACAGTGCCCGTAAAGGATTGGAAATTGTCCGTCACGAATCGCACCTGCCCGCGATCAAGCGTCGCGCGCCACAGCCCCATACGACGCTGCGGGAAAGCTGATTCCAGCACGGCTGCGTGCGTGTTCAGCATCCCTGCTCCGACCTCGTGCGCGTAGTAAGACGGAAGCGGAGTCGCAGTGCGTTGCAGTATGTCACGCACCTCTGCCGGAGTCAGCGACGGATTGGCTTCGAGCATCAGCGCGATGGCTCCCGCGACCTGCGGCGCGGAGAAACTAGTCCCGCTCGCGGTTGTATAAAAAGGAAGCTCGCCCGGCGTCAGCCGCTGCAAGTCTGTTTCGGATTCGTTGCCGAGCGCGCCGTACACGCTCGTCACCAGCGCGCTACGCAGGGAGACGACGCTCACGCCCGGCGCAACCACAGTCGGGCGAAACAGGCTGTTGCCAAACGCCCCGCGCGAAGAGAAGTTTGCCAGACGGCCACGCTCATCCGTCGCGCCGACGCTGATGACCCACGGCGCAATCGCATACGGGTTAAGCGAGTTGAGGCCCGCGCCCGTGTTGCCCGCAGAGAACACCACATTGATGCCGTTTTCCACGAGCATCTTTGTCGCCACGTTGACCGGATCATTAAAATCGAAAGGCGTGTTGGCCGAGAAACTGCAATTGACGACGCGCGTGTTCAGGCTCGCGCCATTAGAGAGCAGATAATCGAAGCCCGCCAGCACATAAGAGAGGTTCAAATCGCCCGCGCTCAAACCTACCAGCCGCGCTCCCGGCGCGATGCCGCTGTACTTGTTGCCCGAACGCATTCCGTTTCCGGCAATCACGCCCGCGACAAATGTTCCATGACCGTATACCTGATCCGTGCTCGGCAGGTTTTCGATATTCGTCGGATTGATAAAGCCCACGCTCACGCTCTGCGTATCAACGAGCTTGACGTTCTTGACCACGCGGCCAGACAAATCTGCATGCGTGCCGTCTATCCCTGTATCCAGCACGGCGACCGTCACGTTGCGACCCGAAAGAGGCATCCCGTTATTTCTGACGGTCAAATCCCTATCGCGCGGCACGCGTGACGCGCCGTTGATGTTGAGCCGCGTATCTATGTTCAGTTGCAGCGTGCGATTGCCGTAAATCGAACGCACGGACGAGAGACGCGAGATAGCTATGAGCTGGTCTCGACGCGCGGTGATAGCCACCATCGGCAGCATACGATAGCGCGTGCCTCCGAGCACTCCGAATGATTGCAACTCTGCGAGGTCTGCATCCGTCGGCAGACGATGATAGACAACCACTGCGTTGACGTTGCTGTCATCAGTCGCATTGTTGAGCCGCACAGCCAGTTCAGGATCAAGACTTCGCAAGCCGCTACTCGCGCCGTCCGCGCCTGTCATTGTAATTCCATCCGCGCCCGTCATCGTGATGCCGTCCGCGCCCGTCATCGTAATTCCATCAGCCCCGGTCATCGTGATGCCGTCCGCACCCGTCATCGTGATGCCGTTTGCCGGAATGGAGTACACAACTCCGTCAGCGCGCGTGGCCGTGAGAGTGTCCGCACCCGTCATTGTAATGCCGTCCGCGCCTGTCATTGTAATGCCGTCCGCGCCCGTCATCGTGATGCCGTCCGCGCCCATTCTGGTGACGCCATCCGCGCCCGTCATCGTGATGCCGTCCGCGCCCGTCATCGTGATGCCGTTCGGCTGGCGTAGAGAGACCGAATCCGCCTGATAAGTCGTGCCGTCCGCGCCCGTCATCGTGATACCGTCCGCGCCCGTCATCGTGATACCGTCCGCGCCCGTCATCGTAATACCGTTCGCTCTGGTCGCGTTGAGGCCGTTGGGGCCTGTGTAAGTCGCGCCGTCAGCCCCTGTCATGGTGATGCCGTCCGCGCCCGTCATCGTGATACCGTTGGGGGTGAATGAGAGAAAGCCGTCCGCGCCCGTCATCGTGATGCCGTTCGTGTTGACGTAGTTGATGCCGTCCGCGCCCGTCATCGTGATGCCGTTCGTGCCGATGATGCTCACGCCAGCCAGAGTTGGCCCCGCGCCAAGCAGAAGAGCCAGCAAAAGGGCTATCAAGCGTCTTGACCTGTGGCAGAATTGATTAAGCATAGAAGTCAGCAATACACCGGCAGAGATTGCACAGAGCCGGAAACGGAGGCGTTCAATTTTCGATACGGGGGATATAGTAGGCACGCAGGTCGGGAAGCGCCCCAAAAATCGAGTTATGCTATCACGAACCGTCGAATGCATCCAAATATTTCTTCCGTTCAATAACGAATCAAACCTGTGCATCAAAGTTTTAAGCCGCTCACTGTTCACTTCATCAGCTCCCTGTAAATCTTCTGTGTCTCCGCGACAGGCTCGACGCCCAGCTCTTCTTTCATCAATTTACGCAAAGACTCGTATTGCTCTTTGACCGCGACGCGATTGCCGAGCGCGGCGTGTGCGCGCATGATCGTGCAATGCATGTCTTCGCGGAAAGCATCGTCGCGCAGGATTTGCTGCGCGAGGTCCAGAGCGCGCGGCCATTCCTGCATCTTTTCGGCGGCGGCGGCCAAAGATTCCAGCAGGCGCAAGTATTGTTCACGATAATAGGAACGATGCTCGTCAACCCATTCGTCGTAAACCGATTGCATAAAATCGCCGCGATAAAGCGCGAGCGCCTTCTCGTAAGATTCTATATAACGCTCCTGCTGGCCTGCGCGCCGCGCGGCCTCGCCCTCTGCCACCAGACGGTCAAATTCTTCCGTGTCTATGAAGTAAGAGAAGTCAGGATTTAACTGGTAATCGCCATCGCGGTAGAGCAGGAAGTTCTGCTTTAAGGGTTGATTACTATTGAGCGCCTTGCGTATGTGCGAGACGGTCGGATGAAAGTTTTTCTCGACCGCGTCGAAATCCGCTTCGCCCCAGAAGGTATCTATGATTGTGTCTTTGGAGGCGCGGCGATGCCTGCGCGAGGCTATGAAGCACAGGATGTCTCGCGCGCGTTTGGTGGTCCAGGCGTCGGCAGCGAGCGGTCGTGTAGGGTCGCGGAAAATCTCCACAGGGCCGAGCATCCTGATGGTCAGGTCTGTCACCTGTTGAGCGACAAGCGCCGGGCGCGCAGCAATCGTTTGAGCCTGTAGCAGCGCGGCGGCGGCGGCGGGAACCTGCTCGCGCACATCTGGCGGCAACAGCTCTGCCGCGTCCGTCGAAGCAAAGAGCTGCGGATTGTGTGCCACTTCGCGTTGCAGCCAGTACTCGTAATCGTAGCGCGCAGCCAGATCGAGCGCGCGGCCCAAAGGCTCGATCATGGCCTCGCTCTCATTGGTCGCAAAGAGCGAAGCGGCGCTGGCAAGCGATGCCTGCGCTTCGTAATAATAAAGCTGATGCTCATGAAAGTAAGCGAGCGCGGGCTGCAATTCCTGACGCGCTCGTTCATGCTCGCCCTGCGCCAGCATGACGCGGCTGCGCGTCAACACAGCCGTATGACGACCCATCTCATCCTTCGCGTCAGTGCGCGCTCCGACGAGACGGTCAAGCAGCATGCGCGCTCCCGCAGCATCTCCGACCTGCAAACGAAGCAGAGCCTGTTCTTCCCACAACTCGCGCCGCGTCGGGTCAATCCCGGCCTTGTCATAAGCCCGCGCAGCGCGTTCATAAAACTCTGCGGCATGTGCGGCATCCTCTCTCTCGCGGTAGAGATTCCCGTAAGCCTCAAAGACTTCGCCGCGCAAGGACATCAGATTAAAAAGCTGGCAGGTTTCCAGCGCGCGATCCAGATGCTGTTCGCACGACGCGAAATCTCCGCGATAGAGATAACAGCGCGCGATGTTCAGGTGGCCGATGGCTTCCTGCGGCATCGGCGCGCTGCCGCCGTCTCTGAGCATCCGGCGCAGCCAGCGAAGCGCCTCGCCAAAGTCTCCGCGAATGCCCGCCGGAGTTCCTAAATTATGAGCGATGAGGCGTATGTAGTGCTCGTCATTGCGCTCTTCTGCGGCCTGCAAGGCGACGCGAAATTCCAGCTCGGCTCTGGTCCATTCGCCCATCGCCACCAGACAGAGGCCGCGCGTGTTGCCGCACTTGATGCGAACAACGGATTTTTCATCCGTCAATTCCACAGCGCGGTCGAGATAAGAAAAGGCCGTCTCGTAGTCGCCCTGACGACGCGTGATGGCGGCGAGCGAATGCAGGGCTTCGGCCTCGCCTTCGAGGTCGCCCTGCTCGCGCAGCAAGGTCACGGCGCGACGAAAACAGGTGGTCGCCGCGTCGTCGTCTCCCTGCAAGCGCGCGACCTCCGCGCGGTGTGCCAATGCACGCGGCTGCGCTTCGAGCACGCTTACGGGCAGGGCTTCGGAAAACGAGACGAGGGAAGAGAGAGCGCCCGAAGCAATCCATTCGCCGCCGCGTTCCGCAATCAGATGAGCCGCGCGCACATGGTCTTCCGCCGCCAGCAGGTGATGCATGGCCTGCTCCCATTTGCTGCGACCGAGAAAATAATCCGCATAGCGCGCGTGCTCGGCGGCGACAGCGGCGCGTCCGGCTTCTGTGCGAAAACGCCTGCGCAGGAAACTCTGAAACAGTGGATGCAGGCGATATTCTTCGCCGCGCTCGTCGCTGGCGATGGTCATAAAAACATTGCGGCGCACCAGCGCAGGCAGAGCAGACCCGCAATGCATCTCGGGATAAAGTCGCCCGCAGGTGTCAATCTCGATGCGTTCGAGCAGCGAGATACGCAAGAGTAGCTGCTGCACTTCTTCCGTTTCGTCCGCGAAAACTTCTTCTGCGAAATAGTCGAAGATGTCGCGCTCGGATTGTCTCAAGACTTCGCTGAGGTTGAGCGATTCGGCCTCGCCGTCACGCGCGCCGTGGGCCAGAGCCTGACGCTGCGCCACTTGCCTCACAAGCTGAAGCGCGGTAATCCAGCCGTGCGTCCTTTCGCGGTATTCGGACAACTGCTCCGGCGTCAGTTCCAGATCAAAAACCTGTCTGAACAGTTCCTGCGTCTCTTCGTCCGTAAAGAGCAGCTCCGTGCGGTCAATGATCGAGAGAGAGGCTTGCGACCTGAGGCGAGCGAGCGCGAGCGGCGGCACATCGCGCGAGATGATGATGACGTGCATCACATCCGGCAAGTATGCGAGCAAGCGATCAACAACCCTGTGCACAGGAGTTTCCGCGCCGAGATGGTGATAGTCGTCGAGCACCAGAATCATCTGCTGCTCGACCCGTTCGAGCACTTCGTTGAGCAACACGTCAACGGCGCGCTCAGGCTGTCGCGCCAATTCGTTGGCAGACTCTTGCAGGTAAGAGAACATCACCTCGCCAAAACCAGGGACGGCCTGCTTGATGCCGTATGTGATATAGCCCAGAAAGACCGAAGGGTCTGCGTCCGTGTGGTCTAATTGATACCAGACAAATTGCCGCGCGTGCTGGCGCACAAAATCCGCGACCAGCGTTGTCTTGCCGGAGCCTGCGTTGGCGGCGACGAGCGTGATCGGGTGGGCCAGATTTGCCAGTAGTCTTTCGGTCAGACGCGGGCGCGTGAGGAGTTCGGGCGCGGGCCGGGGCGGCAGCAGCTTGGTGCGCAGGAAAAAGGCCGGACGCGGGGCAGCGGTCTGCGGCGGAGTCTGCACGGCAGACATCTCATCCGCCTCTGCTACGGGCGCAGGCGGCGCTACATTGTCACGACGTGGTCTGGGAACCATCGGCGTTACGGGCCTCACGAATTATTTTGAGCGGTCTTCGAATGGAGATTAACACAATGAAAGCAGTGCTATCTATGCTCCATCGGACGATTTTGAATGCTCCGCGCCGGAGCACTATGCGAGGAGTATGCAGGGACTAAAAAAACTCTTCTGCCCTACGGTTTAGAAAACATAGCCGTGAAGCTGCTGGACGACGCGCAAGCCTCTGCGCGAGGCAGCCCTTTGCTGTCTGCTGCTGCTACTACTACTGGCAGAGGTCTGCGGCGCACCCGCCAGCAACTGTGCCATAGTATCGAGCGCGGCGGCACGACCGCGCGTTTGCTTATGAGCCGCACTCGACTGCGCTCCGGTCAAATCATAAGTGGCGAATAACTCTTTCGCCTCTTCCTTTGAAAAGGCAAGCATCTGCTCTTCCACCACGCACAGCGTCTGCTTGGAACGCATGCGCCAGAGCGGCGCGGGCGGCAGACTCCGGCCCGTAATCAACAGATGAGCTTCGGCGGGCAAGAGCGGCAACAGCCTGCGAAAGAACGGCACGACCCACTCCGCGTCATATATCAAGTGCAGGTCTTCGATGACTATCAGGAGCGGGTCTGTGCCGCTTTCCAGTAGTTCGTAGATAAAAGATTCTGCCAGCAGCGGAATATCTTCGAGGCCGGATGTTTCGACAAGCTGCATGATCGCGTCAGCGGCGAAAGCCGGACGCTGTGCGCGCACGCTTTCCACCAGATATTGAAAAAAGATGCGCCTGTCGTTGTCCGAAGCATCAACCTTGTACCATGCTATGCGCCGCCCGCAACCGAGCGCAAAGTCAGTTGCCAGCATGGTTTTACCCGTTCCCGCACGGCCATTGATGATAGTCGAAGTGCACGAATTGAGCGACACGCGCAATTCCGTCATCAAGCGCGGGCGCGAAATTCTGGCTAATTCGGAGGGAATCTTAATTTTATTGAGGATCAGTTGCATGCTTTTCGGTTCCTTACCTCTCGATTCGGTTTTGGCTGAACTGATGAGGATCATGTTAAGACAAGCCTCAGAAAATCCTTACTTCTTTAGAACCAACGATTTCCGCATTCTTGCGCGGCGGGTCACGAGCCGCGCCCGAATGACACAAAGGATTATCTCGAAACGCGGTTGAGAAATACTTGAGGCAGGAATCAGGGAAAGGCAAAAGTAAGAAGGTAAAAGGTAAAAGTAAGAAGGCGTTCAACTTATCTTAACTTTTACCTTTTTACTTTTGCCTTGCGTAATATCCCTGACGATAAAGCAGGCGCAGTTTCTTTTTGCGAAGCTCCGGCGTGACGATTTCTAGGCGCAGGCGGCGAAATGAGCCGTCGCGTGCCCGGTTTGAGGGCGTGTAAGCGAGCAGGTATTGCGAGCGCAGCTCCTGTTCCAGTTGTTTGAAGGAAGCCGTCAGGACAGTTTCATTTTCAGGGAAAAACGCGCTGCCGCCGGTCTTTTGCGACACGTTGCGCAGCGTGTCTTTTTCGATCCCAAACTCTTCCGAGCCGATGCCGATGGAATAAATGACCGTGTTGGCTTTGACTGCGCGCTCAATCGCTTCAGACTTTTTGACGCGGCTGTAGGTATCGCTCCCGTCGCTCAGCAGGATGATGGCGCGGCGCGTGCGCTCAGGCGTGTGGATCAGAACTTCATCTACAGTAAAAGCCAGCGCGTCCCAGATGGCTGTGTAGCCGATGGTCGGGTCGTAATTCGGATCGGCTATGTCCTGCGGCGTGGCAATCCGCCCGCCTGCGTCTTCATCCGGCGGCAGTTTGATGGTCACGCGGTCAATGCCGCTTCTGAGGCTGGCGCGGTCGCTGGCTAAATCCTGCTCAATCGTCGGCTTGCCTGTGAAAGAGATGACTGCCGCACGGTCTTTATCCGGTCGAATCACAGCATCCACAAAGGCGCGTGCCGCAGCCTTTTCTTCCGGCAGCGTATATTTCTGCGAACGGCTGGTGTCTATCAGGATGACAAGCGAGAGCGGCAGGTCTGTCTCGCGCTGAAAGGTAAAGACCTCTTGCGGCGCATCGTTTTCAAAGACGCGCAGGTCTTCCTTTTGCAGCGTCGTCACAAAACGCTTGTCCTTATCAATAGCTGTGAAGAGGATATTTGCGAGGTCTGTCTCGACACGCACGACTTCGTCGTCCTGCGCCGCGTTTGAGCTAGCCTGCTTCTCCTGCGCGTGAGCATCAAGCAGGATAAGCGCGCCGGTCAGTGAGATTAATAGCAGCGTCGCCACACACGGCGCATGGCTTTGAAAGCGAATCATGGCTTTTGCCCCTCCCGCCTGAGACTTGCTCAACATTACTGTGGTGCAATCCGAATAAGCCTGTGGAGCGGGTCAAAAGTCAAGCGGAAGGGCGCGAGCGCATCGCGGCCCAAAAGGATAGGCGAGCCTGTGGCAACGCCTGAGAGCAAATCTGTCGGGACTCTGCGCAGTTCCATCGAGCCGATGCGAATGGTCGCGGGAGCGATGCGTCTTGCGCTGACTCTGCCGCCGCCCAAATCCCGCACGACATTTCCCTCTCTGCCGTCGCGCGGGAGAAGACCGAGCGCGTGCGCCGACTCTTCGCTGACGGCGAGGCCAAAGCCGGAGCCTGTGTCTATCAATGCGCGGCGTCCATCACCGAGCGTGACGAAAGGGCGACGGCTGCCGCTCTGAAAAACCCACGGCACAACCGCGCCGCCCGGCGGCACATCGCCTGTGCGTACAGGCTCGAACTGTGGGTTGAACGCGCTGATCTCGCCTTGCGGCAAATCAATGATAAAGCCAAGCGGCCAGTAGCTCTCAGACGGGTCGAGCACGCCGTCAATGTCTGCGGGCAGCCCGCCCGCGACGATGACCGGGCCGCGCTGTGGCGGCAGCAGATTATCCGCATCGCCAATCGCAAGCTCGCGCAAGACGCCTTCGCGCCCTGTGGCGTTGTGCATGCCGCTCATGCCGCTGATGTTGACCGTAGAGCCGCGCCGGATGGCGACGCGCGCCTCGGCGGCAACGCGGTCGGAGATAATGGTCGCGCCCGCCCCTGTGTCTATGACAAAGGTGTATGCGCCCGCGCCGTTGATCCAGACCTTTGCCAGCAGCCCGCGTCCTTCAACCTCTCTGAAGCTCGCCGGATAAGGAATGGCCCGCTTCTGCTGCCCGCGCCGCAGAAAGCTTTGGGCAGCCCCGTAAGTATACGAAGCTGCCCAGACTGTCAGTGCGACGAGAACGATTGAAGCTGCGACGAGCGCTCTGCTTTTCAAAGCATGCTTCATCGTGTTTCTCTCGATGGTTAGTTGCGGTTATTTCTCTTACGCAGTTTGTAGGTATAGAGCGCGGAACCGCCGCCGCCCGCCAAGCCGCCAATCAGCGCGCCTTTTTTGCCGCCGATGAGGCCGCCGATCAGCGCGCCGCCGCCCGCACCGGCTGCGACCGTCAACTTGTCACGGTGCTTCTGCCAGAAAGAGCGTTTCTGCGGCTGACGCTGCTCATAGTCGTAATAGACTCTGCGCGAGTTGTTGCCGCCTCTGGAAACACGTCTTGAGCGAGTGTTGTTTTGATAGACAACCGGCGTCGCGGCATTCGTGCGTTCCTGATTGGCTATCTGATATTCGGCCTGCGACATGCCTTTTTCCTGCGCGGCGAGAAAGCCTTCCTCAAATCCGTCGCGGAAAGCGGCCTGCTCGCCGGTCAAGCTCGCCTGCGTCGCAGAGATAGGAAGAGCCGCCGTCGTATTCGCAGCCTGAACGGGCGTGCCGGTCGTGGTGGCCTCCGTATTAGTTTCCGCAGTTTTCGGGGCGCGCATCACAAACGCTCCCACAGAGCCGCCCAAGAGGGCCGCCACCAGCGCGATTGGTAAGATTCTTTTCATTGGGGTCATCACTTCAGTTTCTCCTTTATCAATCTTGTCCCCGCGCCTTGCTGTTTGGCCGGGCCATGCAGGTATATGGCAAGTGCTGTTCCTCTCTCCGTGAAGTTTGAAGGATAACTGGATTGACGGGTTAATAAATAAGCACTTACGCGATTCATCCCTATAAATTAAGACACCACAATAAAATCATAATATTTGCGGGGCATAGCCTCTCGTTAATCATAGCCCGCTTTGGTATGCGATATGGATTGTGCACACACGATATGCTCAGTTTTCGTTCGCCAGCCTGCAAGCCTGAGTAGCTCTCTGATACATCCGGCGAGTTTTAAATAGCATCTTAGTGTTGCTCAATGATTGCTGTTAGAATGGCTCTTGATTGAGCCGACAATTTCTCCTATGAGGACTAAAAATGAATCAATCCCCTTTTCAGAATCAGCCGCAGGGATGGCAAACGGAAGACGGGTGGAGCAACTTTCAATCTCCGACGGCGGCGCAGGCCAGCCTTTCTGAGAGACTTGGCTTCATACGCAAAGTGTATACGATCTTTTTCGTCGGAATCCTGTTTGCCGTGGGCGGAGCCGCGCTCGGCTTTGTCTTTCCGCCATTGATGATAGCGGTGGCGCAGCATCCGTTTATCGCGCTCATAGTGATGATGGGCGGCGTCATCGGCGCGCAGGCCGTGCGGCATGTGCCGGGCATTAATCTGCTGGCTTTCTTTGGCTTTACGACCCTGACGGGCGCGATTATCTCGCCGCTGCTGTATATCATTAGCGGGACGAATCCCGGCTCGATCTTACAGGCGGGCCTCCTGACGATTGGCATCTTCGGCGGTCTGACGGCTTACGTCTTCATCTCCAAACGCGATTTTAGCTTTATGCGGGGCATGGTGATGACCGGCCTCATAGTAGTCTTTCTGGCGGGCCTGCTAAATATCTTCATCGCTTCCAGCGCGCTCTCGTTCGCTGTTGCGGCGGCGGCCCTGCTGCTCTTTTCGGGCTTCGTGCTCTACGACACGTCCAACATCATTCGCCGTTATCCGACCAACGAATACATAGCGGGCGCGATGAGTCTCTATCTGGACGCTTTCAATATTTTCCTCGCGCTGCTTCGGATTCTGAACGCGGGCAAGAGATAAGAGCACGCGCAGCGCGCTGGCGCGGCGTCAAAAAAATCAAGGGCGGTGGTGAGCCTCAAGCTTACCGCCGCCCTTTCTTATTTTATGTGAATCAAGAGTAGAAAAGAGATTGGCTGTGTGAGCTTTCTCTTTGCGGTGCTTTGCGTCTGACTCTTTGCGCTCTTTGCGTTTAAGCTCAATATTAACCGCAAAGAGCGCAAAGGTTTTTCGCAAAGCACCGCAAAGATTGTTCGACTCTTGCATTCACATATTTTTAGACGCTTTAATAAATTGACATTTCCCGGCGGCGAAACTACTCTCTGCATGCTGCACGTCCGCTTTTCAGTTCCTGCTGACTCAGGCATTCCTAAGGAGACAATAGAAGATGAAGTCATCTACACAGTTTACCCTGCGTGCGTTTCAGTGCGCGTCCGGTTTCAGAAGACGCATCAGCCGCGCGCTATGTCTGACGCTCATGACAGCGATGCTATTGGCGCATCTGGCCGTTCCGGCGACAGCGCAGACGACATGGAATTACACAGCCGTCGGCGATTCCCTGTGTTTCGGGCTTTTCGCCTTGAGCGGCTATGTCCCCAGATACCGCAACTTTCTGCAAACGGATAACAGCGTCACAATCAATCTCAACAATCTGGGTGTCAACGGCTGGACGAGCGGCCAGTTGCTGGATGCTTTGACGAACAACGCAAGCTTTCGCAATTCGATCTCGACTTCGCAGGTCGTGACGTGGGACATCGGCGGCAACGACCTGCTGGACGCGCGCAGTTCTTACAAGCAAAGCACGTGCGGCGGGCCGGACAATCAAGACTGCCTGCGCAGCACGCTCGCCAGCGCCAAGACCAACATCAACGGCATCATTCAACAAATACTCGCTTTACGCAGCACCTCAAACACCATCATTCGCACGATGGATATGTACAACCCTTACGTCAACACGGACAGAAATGCGAACACGTGGGCCAATGACGGCGGGATTAACGACTATCAGGCTTTTAAGCCTTATCTGGACGACCTGAACAATTTCATTCGGACACGGGCGACGCAGAATGGCATCGCCTGCGCTAAAGTCTCAAACGCATTCAATGGCCCAAGCGGAGATGTGGATGCAGGCTCGCGCGGCTATATCTCTTTCGATGCGCTGCATCCGAACGACACAGGGCACGGCGTCATCGCCACACAGTTCCGCGCCGCGACCATTATCCAGCGCGCCAGAGTCGCAGAGACTTTTGACTTTGACGGGGACAAAAAAACAGACCTTGTCGTGTGGAGTCCCGCGAGCGGTCTCTGGCAGATTATCAATAGCAACGACAATTCCACCAGAAACGAAGTGTGGGGCGCAGGCAGCTTGGGCGATGTCGCAGTCCCGGGAGACTACGATGGCGATGGCAAGACTGACCTCGCTGTTTTCCGCACAGTTCAGGGCGTCTGGTACATCCTCAATAGCTCAAACGGCACTGCGAGAGTTCAGCCGTGGGGAACGAATGGTGACAGGCCCGTGCCCGGCGATTATGACGGAGACGGCAAGACAGACATCGCTGTCTTTCGCGCGGGCGCGTGGTATGTGCTGCAAAGCTCGGACAACGCTTTGCGCGCACAGCAGTTCGGTATCTCGACGGACAAGACGGCGCAAGGGGATTATGACGGAGACGGCAAGACAGATGTCGCGGTTTTTCGTCAGGGAATCTGGTATATCAACAAGAGTTCAAACGGCGTGCTCAGAGCGGAAGCATGGGGACTCGCTGGCGATGTGGCAGTGCCTGGGGATTACGACGGAGACTTTAAGACGGACATCGCGGTGTGGCGCAGCGCAACCGGCTACTGGTATATCAGGCGCAGCGAGAGCGAAACCTTACTCGCACATCAATGGGGCAATCAGAGTTTTAATGATGCAGCCACTCCCGGCGATTATGACGGAGACGGTCGGGCGGATGTTGCTGTCTGGCGGTCAGATTCCGGCTACTGGTATGTCCTGAAAAGCTCCGACGCAGGCATCATCTCAAGCCAGTGGGGACAAAGCGGCGACGTTCCCGCACCTTCCACTTACATCTCAGAATAAAGCCAGTGCACTGTAATTAAATTTTTAAGATTTAATGAATTGCCTCCAGCTAAAGCTGGAGGACTTAAGAAGCTGTTTTAAAAGCCCTGAAAGGGCGCATGTCATAGCCCGGGGCATCGCCCCGCGTCAGCTATTAGCGATGGAGTGTGACCTGATGCGCCCTCGCTGACGGTCGGGCTACAGCCCCGTGAGCGATAGTACAGGGGCAGTAGCCCGACCGTCAGCGAGGGCGCAGGCAATTGCAACCCGCTATAATTAACAAAGTGGCGACTTTAGCTACTCATGACAGGGCGTTAACCTCAAACATTGCGGGAAAATATAGCAAGGTGGCGGAAGGAATGAGACTTTCAGTCCCTTCTGCCTTTCGCGGATTGGGGCATCAGGCTTTCGATGTCGTCAATCGTCGAGGGAATCTTCGCGGACATTTTCCGCACGCTGCTGTCGGGCATAATCATGTAGTCGTCTTCGATTCTCACGCCGAGCTTTTCCGTCTGGATGTAGATGCCCGGCTCTATCGTAAAGACCTCGCCGGGTTGGATGGGTTTGGTGTAATCGCCAGTGTCGTGCACATCCATGCCGAGGTAGTGGCCGAGGCTGTGTATGAAGAAATGATCCATCGTGTACTCTTTCCCGTCCACATCTTTCGCCCTTAAAGGACTCTTGCGGAAAAAGTCCACGACAAACTCGTGCACGTCGTTGTGCGTCATCCCCGGCTTGTACTTGGCGGCGGCTGCCGTTTGCGCGTCGAGGACGAGTTGATAAATCTCTCGCTGGCGCGGCGTGAACTTTCCGCTCGCCGGATAGGTGCGCGTGATGTCCGCCGTGTAGAGCGAATATTCCGCGCCGATGTCGCAGACTATCAAATCGCCCGCGTCAATCTTCTTGCGGTTCTCGCTGTAATGCAGGATGGTCGAATAGATGCCGCTGCCGACGATGGACGGGAAACCGGGCCGCTCTGCTCCGCCGCGCATAAAGGCCGCTTCGAGGATGGCTTGAATCTGATACTCGTACATCCCCGGCTTGAGATTGAAGGCGATGTCGCGGTGGGCCTCGCCCGTGATGTCTATAGCCTTTTGCAGGAGCGCGATTTCGGAGGGCGATTTAAACTTACGCATCTCGCCAATCATGTTAAGGACTGATTGCTCGCCGCGTACAAGCTCTACGCCCGGTAATTCCTTGACGGCCTGCTGGACAAAATAATATTCAAGCACGCTGCCGTTGCTCGGCTGTGTGGGCGCACGCGTGTAGAGCTTCATCTTGCTCTGCCCCTGCGCCTCTTTGAACGCGGGGAGCGAGGCGGCCTCTTTCAGTTTGGGCCACAAATCCTCTCTGATAGATAGCACGCGCTCGACGCCAAAGGCTTTCGCAGTCTCTTCGCCGGGCGCGAGCTGCACGCCCGTCCAGCGTTCCATCACCAGGTTGCGCGGCGGGATAAACACAATCTCACGCGCGCCGCCAAGCGACGGCAAACCCTGCGGCACAAGCAGCAGGGCTGCGCCCGGAGTACGCACGCCCGTCAGATAGCCCATCCAGTTGTTCTGGCGGTAACGCGCCTCGATGCCCGTGTCCTCTTCGACATTGCCGAGAATCAAGACCACGCCGTCCTTGATCTCGCTCATCAGCTTTTGCCGCCGCGCGCGATAATCACTGAGCGGCTGATTCAAAAGACGCACGCCCGGCTCGTCATATTCACCCGCCTGCGCGAATGCCTGTGCGACCTGCGACAGAAGCATTGCGCCGAGCAACACAACTAAGGAAAGCTGTCTAAGCAATCTCATAATATTAACCTTTCAAGCTCTGGAATTAACCACAAAGACACGCAGACACAAAGGGACATTTAGGTATCACTTTGTGTCTGCGTGTCTTTGTGGTCAATTTTTTGTCCACTCTTATTTTATCTTCTTCGCCACATGATCGCCGTTCTGATGCAGAGTCAGGCCGTTGACTTCGCCCTTCTCGTCCTTGTTGAAGGTCAGGCTGATGCTCTCCACTTCTTCGAGATAAAAATCAACTTCGGATTTCGCGGCCAGCGTAGTCTTGCCCTGCCCAGTCGGCTGTGCGCGCAGGACATTATTTTCAAGCGTGACGGACAACACCATCCCCGGCCTCAGTTCATATTCACCGACATATTTTTGCAGGATAGCCGGATCAACTTTGACGGCAGTGGGCAGGTTGAGCTTGTCTGCCAAATAGATGGCAGCGACTTTTTTCGAGATGCTGGCCGGTCTGAAGGCTCCGAAATTCGAGAGCACGACGACCGTAAAACGCTGCTGCGGGAAACGCATGATGTCCGTTCTGAATCCGGCCCAACCGCCAGAGTGCGAGACCGTCTCAAGGTCGCCGTATTTGCCGATGCCCCAACCGAACCCGTATCCAATCTCTTTGCCGCTCGCAAGCTTGCCGGAAGTGAAAGCCTGTTTGAGCGTCGCCGCCTTGACCAGCTTCTCCGTATAGAGAGCCTGATCCCACTTGTACATGTCTTCGATAGTCGTGTTGACGTTGCCGTCGCCGTAGATGAGATTCAGCGGCGTGTAGTCAATATTCGTGTACTTGTCTCCTTCCGGAGCATAGCTGATAGCGCGGTTCTTAATCTTCGGCCTCGACTCGTCCGCGACGAGCGTGCTCTTCATGCCGAGCGGCTCAAAGACATTCTCTTTGAGAAACTGCGGCAAGGGTTTGCCCGAAGCCTTCAAGACAATCTGGCCCAGCACGACATAGCCGGAATTGCTGTACTCCCATTTCTCGCCAGCGGCGAAGCGGGCCTCTTTCTGCTCTGACAAGAGCTTTACAACATCGGCTGAAGTCGGCTCGAATCCTCCGGCCTTCCAGTCTTTATCAATCTTGCCTGTGGACGTGAAAGCACCCATGTAATCGGGCAGGCCGGAAGTGTGATTGAGTATGTGGCGGACTGTGATCTTCTGCGCGTAGGCCGGAAACTCCGGGAAGAATTTCGTGAGCGGATCGTCAAGGCTGAGCTTTCCGCGCTCTGCCAGCATCAGGATAGCCATCGCCGTAAACTGCTTGGAGACGGAAGCCAGATCGAAAACGGTGTCCGGGCGAATCTGTTCTTTGCCCTCGACGTTTGCAAGGCCATAGCCTTTGCTGAGCAACACGCGCCCGTCTTGTACGACGAGCACGGCTGCGCCGGGCTTGTCGCTCCACCCGGCCATCAACGCATCCACCTGCGCGGCACGCTCGTCAAGCTTCTGGTTGGCCGCAGGGGCAGGCGCGGTCGCAGCCTTCCCCGAATTCTGACCTGTCTTTGTCTGACCGTAAGACGCAGCGGCGCACAAGCCGATGGACAGCACGATAGCAAGCAGTTTTTTTATCTGCATAATTTCCTCCGTGCCATGTTACGGCAAGTTTCCGGATTTGGTTTCTTTAGATTGGCTTGATTAGAGAAACGAAGTGACGAACCGACAGAATTTCAGGATAAGACAAAATCAATTTCGCTTTTCATGAAATTTGCGTGTTCCCCCTGCACTTCTTCGCGCCTTGAGTCTTTCTTTGCCTGCGCCCCCGGCGCGAAACAGCGACGTTTCGCGCCGGGGGCGCAAAGTTAAAACCGGTAGGCGCAAAGGGTTGAGTTAGTTTGTGCCTGAGTTTTGAAATCGGCTCTCAACTTTTCGTTATTAAGTGCGCCTGAGCGTTGCGAATGGACGCCAGAGGGCTTGCAGGCGCTTTGCACCGGCAGCCTGCAAGATGCTCATCAATCCCATGTACCCGTAGCCGAAGCAGAAAAGCGAAAGGAACGGAATCGTCCCCCACAAACTGAACCGCGCGGCATAGAGGATGGCGAGCAGAAAATAGGCCGAGAAGCTCAGCTCAAGCAGCGGCAGCCAGCCGCGCTTGCGTTTATATTTCTTGCGCTTCCATGTTTCATCCGATGCTTCCTCGACGCGATACTTGGGCGTTCGCACAAACTCCGTCTTAAAGCCGACGATGGCTTCCAGAACTGCCCGCGCGTTTGAGAAAGCGAGGCCGATGCCGATTGCCATCACCAGCGGCAGATGCAGGAGTCGCTTCGCGCGCTTCTCGTCCAGGTACCACACGCCCGTCCCGTAAAAGAGCACGACCGAGATGGTCGAGAAAAACAGCAGCGGCACATCGAACACCATCAAGTGATAAAAGCCCTGATTGTAGCGCACGAGCAAGAGCGGGAATTGCAAAAAGCTGACGACGATCATCAAAGGATAACTGATGTTACCCGTCAGACGAAAAAACATTTCCAGCTTGACGCGCAGGGGCAGGGGCGCGGCCCAGATGCGACGATAGAGCTTGATGCCGACCTGCATCACGCCTTTGGCCCAGCGACGCTGTTGCGCCTTAAAAGCATTGATCTCAACCGGAATCTCCGACGGCGCTTCTTCGTCCAGCAGGTAAACGAAACGCCAGCCCATGAGCTGCGCGCGGAAACTGAGGTCTGTGTCTTCGGTCAGGGTGTCATGCTGCCAGCCGCCGCTCATCTCTATGGCTTTGCGCCGCCAGATGCCAGCCGTGCCGTTAAAGTTAAAGAAGCCGCCCGTGCGATTTCTGACCGTCTGTTCGACGACGAAGTGGCCGTCGAGCATGATGGTCTGAAGCCGCGTCAGAAGATTGTAGCCGCCGTTGATGTGCGACCAGCGCATCTGCGCGCAACCGACTAAGGGGTCTGTGAAGTAGTGAACCAGCTTCATCAAACAATCCGGCTTCGGCACAAAGTCCGCATCGAAGATTGCCACCAGCTCGCCCTTCGCCGTCTTCAATCCGTTTTCCAGCGCGCCAGCTTTGTAACCAGTCCGGTCTGTGCGGTGTATGTAATGGATGTTGAAACCTTTTGCCGCGTAAGACTCGACGGTCGCACGTGCGAGCTTGACGGTCTCGTCCGTCGAATCATCCAGCACCTGAATCTCGAAACGGTGGCGCGGGTAGTCAATCTCCGTAATGGATTTCAAAAGCCGCTCGACGACATACATCTCATTAAAGAGCGGAAGCTGCACAGTGATGTGCGGCAGATCATCTGCGGCGAAATGCGCTTTCGGCTGCGGCACAAGCTTGCGGTATCGCCAGAAGTCCACGACCTGCTTGATGCGATACATGCCGTAGACGGCCAGCACGCTTAAGATGCTGAAGTAGACGATGAGAACCGTGTAATCAAAACCATCCAGCTGGTACAGCGGGCTGATGTTTTTCTCTGTCTTATCCACGACCTCCAGATACTTTTTAAGCAGTTCTTCGGTGGTCGGGATAAATGCGGCAAGCGTGTGCAGGGACATAGCAGTCAATTCCAAAATCTAAACATCAATGCGGCGGGAGAGCGAGTCATAAAAGTTTGGCGAAGCCGGAAAATCCCGCGAATGCGACCGGCCCGCCGCTACCACACAGAACGAGCAGCGCATCTGCCCGGAAGCATTCATGCGCTGCCCGCTGTAAGATGTGGGATTGTACTCTATTCGATGCCCGGATGAAAGGCGCGGGCAGCCCGCTCTGCCGGTTAAAACTGTCCGCCATAGCCTTGCGACGGCGGCGGCGGCGGGATGTCAGGCACGATGGGGTTTCGCTTCTCAAAAATAGACGTGCCGATTAAGCCGCCGAGAGTCGAGAAAGCCGTGTACGCGACGATTCCCATGACCATCCCGACGAGCATCGCGGGCAGCTTTTGGATGAACGGCTGATTTTGCTGAGCTGCTAATTGACGCCGCAGCTCTTCCGCCTGTCTGGGGTCTATGCTCTCAATAATTTCGACGAGTTTCGGAGTGAAAACATCTCCGATGATGAGACCTAAAGGGATGCCTATGACCCATGCTATGACTGTGCCGATCAGGCCGGCCATCAGTCCGAGCATCGCGCCTTCGGCTTTGCTGACCGGAACGGGCGATTGTTTGATATAGAGATAAGCCGCCAGCCCGCCGCCGAGCACAGCCCAGCCGCAGCAACATAGATTGCCCAGATTGACAAACGGAATCGCAGACAGCACGCCCAACACGACGCCGCCGATCAGAGCAGGTTTTAGTTTGTTTTCCATGCCTTCGAGTTTGCTTTCTTTAGATTCAGGCGTCAAACCATCTTCCGCGTGTCCTTAAATGCGACTCGACGGAGAGCTATAGTCACTCGGCACAACGCGGTCTGAAGTAATGCGCGAAGTCGTCTTTGGCTCCGGCGTGCCAGCCGTCGAAGAATTTTTAAAAAGCTTCGCCAGTCAGTCTGTAGCACGTCCATCAATCCGGGCACGACGTAAAGAGCCGCGACAAAGCCGAGCAAGCCGCCCGTCAGAACCCGCGACAGGTGCACGTTCTCCCAGATGCCGAAAAATCCGAGCGACCAATCAATCGCCAGCGGCACGCAGGCCACAAACAGCCACAACCGCGCAGGCGTGTCCGTTCGCTTGAGCGATCTCAGGAGCGGGTACAGGATAACGCCCGCAGCAAACCCTGCGTAGATGCCTGTGCAACGAGAGCAGACGGCAAAGGCATGCCCCTCAAGATGAAACGAGCGTTCCGGGATTTGATGACAGAGCGGGCTAAATCCCTTGTAAATAACCTGCGCCACAGACACATAGCCATGCGCCAGCGCGAACGGCGCGCCGACAATCATCCCCATCCACAACAGCACGCACACAGCCGCCCCGCTCCACATCAGCACTTGCGCGCGACTGGTCTGAACCGACTGCGGAATGTATTCTGCCGGAGAAAGCATAAAGTTTAAGAACTCTGAATTAAAAAGCGGAACCCGCTTTATCGTTTCCGCACGCCCGCCTAAGCTTTAGGAACGCCCGCCGAGCTTCTCGGCAAGCGTGCCGAAGCTTTAGGCACATCCGCCGGGACTCTCGGCGAGCCTGCCGAGGCTCTCGGCACGTCATCCGATGTTCTCGGCACACCCGCCGAGCTTCTCGGCGAGACCGCCGAAGCTATCGGCACGCTCGCCGACGTTCTCGGCATGTCTGCCTAAGCTCTCGGCGCGTCTGCCGAGGTTCCCGGCACGCGTGCCGATAGACTAAGAAACTGACTCTTTCTTCTGCGTCCTGCGCTTCAGAATCGAATCACTGCATCGGGGCCGCCTTCGACGTGGACTGTGTCAACAAAGCGTATATGCTTGGATTCCGTGGTCATGACGAGCGAGTGCGTGCGCTTGCCTGAGCCGAAGAACCTGACGCCGCGCAAGAGCGCGCCATCTGTGACGCCCGTGGCAGCGAAGATAATCTTTTTGCCCGGCGCAAGATCGTCCGTGTCGTAAACTTTGTCCGGGTCATTGATGCCCATCTCCTTCAAGCGCCCGATGACCTCTTCTCTGGCAGGCACTTTGTCTTTATCCACGCCGAGCCGTTCGGGGTCGAAGACGAGACGGGCCTGTATCTCTCCGTTGAGACACTTCATCGCCGCAGCCGTGATGACGCCTTCGGGCGCGCCGCCGATGCCCATCAGCGCGTGTATATTCGTTCCGGCCACAGCCGCAGAGATGCCCGCAGACAAATCCCCGTCCGAGATGAGACGGATACGCGCTCCGGCCTCGCGCACATCGTTGATAAGCTTTTTATGCCGCGAGCGTTCAAGCACGATGACCGTCAAATCTTCTATGTCACGCCCCAGACGGCGCGCGATGTTCTTCAGGTTATCTTTGACGGGCGCATCAATATCCACTGCGCCGCGCGAGGATGGGCCGACGACAATTTTATCCATGTAAATGTCCGGCGCATTCAGGAGTCCGCCGCGCTCTGCCGCCGCGAGCACCGCGATAGCGTTGTTCGCGCCGAGCGCGCAGAGGTTTGTGCCTTCGAGCGGGTCAACGGCGATGTCAACTTCTGGAAACTCGTTTCTGATGTCTTCTTCGAGGATGCCGCCGCCGCCCACCTCTTCGCCGATGTAGAGCATAGGGGCTTCGTCGCGCTCGCCTTCACCGATGACGATGCGACCGCGCATCGGCACAGTATCCATCACTTCGCGCATCGCTTCGACGGCGACATGGTCTGAATATTTCCTGTCGCCCTGCCCCATTGTGCGCGCAGCGGCGATGGCCGCCGCCTCGCAGACGCGCAAAAAGTCGAGCGACAACTCGCGCTCCGTTCTCAACTCGTGTCTCATCAAGGCTTCTCCTGTTCGATGGAAAGTCTGCGCCGCGCGAAGCGTCCTGCAACCTCGCTTCTGAAGCTCGCGTGGGTTGGAAAATTGCGCGGTCATAGTAGCAGAGCAGATGCTGAATTAACAGGGATAAGCAGGAGACGGAAGAGGGTCAAAGGGCCAAAGGGTAAAAGGGTAAAAGGAAGATGATAGTTCTGCCATTTACCCTTTTCACCATTTACCCTTTTGCTCCTTATCTTTTCATTCCGTCCATCCCTGTTTGAATCTCCTCCGGCGTGATTTAGAATGGCTTCGTTATTTTAATCCTGTCTTCCAGCTAAATCATGAAACGCTGCCCCGCCTGCCAGCACGCCTATGTGGATTCGATGAGCTATTGCCGCTTTGACGGCACTGCGCTCACCGGCGTCCTGTCGCCGACTGCTGAAGAACAGGCGACATTGATGCAGCTTCCTTCGCATGAGAGCGATGCTATCGGGACGGAGGTTTTCGGCGGCGCGGTCTCGGCGAGCAGCCTTGTGACTTCTTCCTCGCTGACGAGTCCGCTCAGGCGCAGGCGGCGTTCTTCCAAATCAAAAGCCATAGACTCGCTTGCCGTCCTGCCGCTGGAAAATGCTGCGGACGATCCGCAGCTCGAATATCTGACGGACGGCATCACAGAAGGCATCATCAACATCCTCTCGCAACTGCCGAAGCTGAGGGTCGTGCCGCGCAGCACTGTCTTTCGCTACAAGGGACGCGCCCCCGACCCGCAGGAGACAGGGCGCGAGCTGGGTGTGAGGGCTGTTCTGGCGGGGCGCGTTTTTCAAATGGGCGAGGTGCTGGTCATCAAAACCGAGTTGATTGATGTCGAGCAGGAGTCGCAGCTCTGGGGCGAACAGTATCGAAGACGCCCGACGGACATCTTCACTTTGCAGGAAGAGATTTCGCAGGAGATTAGCGAGAAGCTGCGCCTGCGTTTGACGGGCGAAGAGAAGAAGCGGCTGGGCAAACGCTACACACAGAACACGGATGCCTATCACTTTTATTTGCAGGGCCGCTACTTTACAAACAAGCGCACGACCGGATGGATCAAGAAGGGCATAGAGCATTTCCAGCGCGCGATTGACCTCGACCCGAACTACGCTCTGGCCCATGCGGGCCTCGCGGACGCTTACGCCTTTCTGGCTTCTTCGACGGGCGAGCGTCCGCCCGCAGAGTTTTACCCGAAGACAAAAGCCGCCGCGTTGAAGGCTTTGGAGATTGACGATTCTCTGGCAGAGGCGCACACCTCGCTCGGCTTCTTTTACGTGATGTATGAATGGAATTTTGAGGAAGCCAGAAAAGCTTTTAAGCGCGCCATCGAACTCAATCCCGGTTATGCCAACGCGCATGACGGCTACAGCTTCTATTTCAAAGCGACCGGGCAGCACGAAAAAGCCATCCGCGAATGCCTGCGCGCACAAAAAGTTGACCCGCTTTCCCTGTTCGCGCATGTCAGCACGGCTTGGGCCTATTATTTCGCGCGGCAATATGAACAGGCCATCGAGCAGAACCGTAAGGCGCTCGAACTGGATTCGCGCTTCGTCTTCGCCTACTGGAACATGGGCCTCGCGCTGGCCCAACTGGGAAGAATCCAGGAAGCCATCAACGCTTTAGAGCAAGCCGTCGAGTATTCGGAGGGCGGGCTGACATTCAAAGCTTATCTAGGATACGTCCACGCGCTGGCGGGACGCTGGACGGACGCCCAACAGGCTCTGACGGAACTGGAAGAGCTGGCGAAAGAGAGATACGTGCCCGCTTATTATCCGGCGATTATCTATCTGGGGTTGGACGCGCCGGAGCAGGCTCTCGGCTGGCTCGAACGCGCGCGTGAGGAACGCTCCGGGTTTTTAGCCTTCGTCAACGTCGAGCCGATGTTCGACGGCCTGCGCGCGGATGCTCGCTTTCAGGACTTTGCACGGCGCATCGGCCCTGACGCGTAAGCCGGAAATTCGCAGACTCGTGTATACTGTCTCGTCTTTCTCTTATCAACACAAAGTTTCCGAAGGAGCACATCTTGAAAACAAGCAAATTAACAGTGCTGGCAGCCACGCTGGCCCTCTGCGCGCTGGCATTGACAGGTTGCAATAAAGCGGCGACCAACACCAACAACGCCAACAGCACTGCAAACTCGAACGCGACGGCAAACAGCAACAAGCCGCCGGTAGCCGCCGACGCATCCGCGACCGGAGATTACTCCACGCCGACCGCAGCCTTTAAAACTTTCTACGAAGCGGCAAAGAAAAATGACATTGAGGGGATGAAGCGCTCAATGACGAAAAAGACGATGGCGGTCATGGAAAAGGCTGCTGCCGAAGAGAAGAAATCGGTAGACGAAGCTTTTAAAGAGATGAACAAAGACGCCCCGTCAAGTGTTCCCGAAATACGTAATGAGAAGATAGATGGCGACAAGGCCACTGTCGAAATCAAAGATGACAAGATGAAGGATTGGAGCACTGTTCCCTTTGTCAAAGAGAACGGTCAATGGAAGATCGCGCTGGCGGACGCAATGGCCGGAGCAATGGATAAGATGGAGTCAATGGACTCGGAGAAGAAATAGAGAGTTTGCGCTTCAGCAGTTTGGACAAGAAAAAGCCAGCCGCATTCCTATGAGAAGGACGGCTGGCTTTTTCGCTTGTTTAAGTCAGAACCGCCTGCGGTAGCGGGCGGGTTCTTGGCAGAGAATGACCCGCCCGCTACCACAGGGAGGGTTCTGATTTTTCAACTACGGCAGAATGACTGGTAGCCGAAAGTGTTGGTCGAGCGTCGTGCGCAATCGTGCGCTCGTCCATCTCAGCCATGCGCTCGTCACGCGCACACCTGCGACCGCTGAGCGCAGTATTACGCTCGTCGTGCGCATGGCTGAGATGGACGAGCGCAGAGTTGAGATTGTCAAGCGCTGCCTCGCGCTCGTCACGCGCTGCTCAGCGCTTGACGAGCGCACGACTGCGCACGACGAGCGCACGACTGCGCTTGACGAGCGCACGATTGCGCGCGACGAGCGCGCGACTGCGCACGACGAGCGCAAGGCGGCGCACGACGAGCGCAACACTGCGCTTGACGAGCGCAAGGCGGCGCATATCCTGCTCAGGATGGCGCTCAAGCATCTTCAAGCCGCGTTTGTTTGGCCGCAGATTGCGATTGGCAAGCGCAATATCACTCTCTATAGCTATTAGCGAATGAGTCAACTGCGTCCTCGCTGACGGTCGGGCTACTGCCCCGTGAGCGACAGGACAGGGGCAGTAGCCCGACCGTCAGGGAGGGCGCAGGCAGTTGCAATCCTCTATAAAAAGGATGCTTGAAAAGTCTGTGCAAGCCCCGAAGGGGCGCAATGTAATAGCCTGTGGCAACGCCACAGGTATCGAGTCATGATGCTGATTCCAAGCCCTGAAAGGGCGAAATAATTTATGCCGCCCTTTCAGGGCTTATTATCTAAAGGGGCGTGTTGACCTGTGGCGTTGCCACAGGCTATTGCATCGCGCCCCTTCGGGGCTTTTCAAACAGCGTCTAAAAGAAGAAGGCGAGGCTTTATGCCAGCCTCGCCCCTTACAATATGCCAGCCCCGCCCCTTACAACTCGAAGATGAAGATGAAGCTAATCAGCCGCCACGGGTTCGCGCGCCTCTGAGGGTTTATAGGGCGGCAAGGTTCTGCGCGCGGTCTTCTCTTTCTTGAGTCCCAAAGCCCAATCGGCCTGCATCAGCGTGTGTATGTCGCGCGTCCCCTCGTAGATGACCGCAGCCTTGCAGTTGCGCAGGTAACGCTCGACCGGATAATCGTTCGCGTAGCCGTTCGCGCCGTGCACTTCTATCGCCATCGAAGCCGCCTTCTCGCTCCTGACGGTCGCCTGCCATTTCGCCAAGCTGGTTTCCTTTGCGTTCAGCTTGCCTTCGTTCTTCAAGTAGCCTGCGCGCAGCCAGAGCAGGTGAGACATCTGGTAATCGGCCTCCATCTCTGCGATCTTCTGTTTGACGAGCTGGTGGTTGGCAATCTTGGTTCCGAAAGTTTCTCGCTCAAGAGCATACGACACGCTCGCATCACGCGAGGCGCGAATGAGTCCGGTCGCGCCAGCCGCGACGGTATAGCGTCCCTGCTCAAGCGCGAACATGGCAATCTTAAAACCTTCGCCCTCTTCACCGACCATGTTCGCCTGCGGCACGCGCACGTCCTGCAAAGAAAAGTAGCCTGTGTTGCCCGCGCGTATGCCGAGCTTGCCGTGAATCGTGCCGGAAGAAAATCCCTGCATCGTGCGCTCGACGATAAAGCAGGACATGCCCGTGTGGTCGCGCTGCTTTCGCTTCTCTTCATCCGTCCAGCAGAAGAAGAGAAAGTTATCCGCGACATCCGCGAGACTGATCCACATCTTCTCGCCGTTCAGAATCCAGTCGTCGCCCTCGCGCCGCGCAGTCGAACGCGCGCCCACCACATCGGAACCCGCGCCCGGCTCTGTCAAACCATAGGTCGCAATCTTCTCGCCCTTCGCTTGCGGGATTAAATATTTTTGCTTCTGCTCTTCCGTGCCCCACGTCAAAAGCGTCATACAGTTAAGGCCCGTATGGACGCTCATGATGACGCGCAGGAACGTGTCAACGGCTTCGAGTTCTTCGCAGACGAGGCCGAGCGAGATGTAATCGAAACCCGCGCCGCCATATTCTTCCGGGATACAGACGCCTAGAATATTAAGCTCCGCCATCTTGTCTAAGATAGAACGGTCGAACTGCTGTTTTTCATCCAGCTCTTTAATGCGCGGGGCGACCTCGCCAAGCGCGAAATCGCGCACGGTCTGGCGTATGGCTTTGTGGTCTTCGTTCAATTCAAATTCAATCATGCGGGTCGTCTTCCTTTAGATGGATATGATTTTTAATGGCTGTGTAACAACACATCTTACATCATCATCGAGCAGGCACAAAAGCAGCGAAAACTATAGTCATGGTTCAGCTTCGGAGCACAAGCAGATAAACAAGAAGTTTCCCGCAAAGGCGCAAAGACGCAAAGCGGAAGACCGCAAAGGGTTGAATGCCATTCTCTCTTTGCGGTCTTCCTCTGCGCCTTTGCGGGAAAATATGTTTTCTCTCTCTCACTCAACTCACGCATCACTAAAGCTACTACTTGCCATCAAGCATCTGCCGAGCAGCCTTCGACGCTTCCTCCAAATCACGCACGCGCCCGTCAAGCTGCATCTCGTAAACGGCGCGCGTGATCTCGCCTATGCGCGGGCCGGGCTTGATGCCCATTTCCAATAGATGCCGACCCATGAGCAGCGGCGCGGGAGCTTTCTCTTCAATCTCTAATTCTCTGGCGCGCTCGATGAACCATTCCTGCGCCTCCGAGCCGAACCATTTTTCGCGCGGAACCCACGGGGCGTTGCGGCCCAGAGAATCCGCTTTCGCCACGCGATACAAAAGGTCTAACTCGCAACGCCGCGCGAGCCTGCGAAACGCGCCGTCGCCCACCTCTTCCCGCTTCTTATAAAACTCTCCCGGCTTCAAATGGTCGCTCACCAGCGCGATCACCTGCGCACGCACGTCATAGCCTTCGAGCGTGTGCATGTTAAGCCGCTCAAGCAAACTTTCCGTGGGAGCCGCGCCCGCCTCTTCATGCCCGCGCGAACGCCAGCGGCCTTCCGTAAACTCCGTGGTCGCAGGCTTGCCCAAATCATGTGCGAGCGCGCCGAGCATCACCGTCACCTGCTTTGGATAAGAGAGTCCGTCAAGCAACTCGCGCGCGCGGTCAACGACGAGCAGTGTGTGAACCGCGACATCGCCCTCCGGATGCCATTCCGGCTCCTGCGGCACGCCGACCAGAGCTTGCAACTCCGGAAAGAGCTTTTCAATAGCATCCATTTCATAAAGCAGCTTGAGACCGATGGAAGGTTTTTGCGCGAGCAGCAGCAGCTTTTCCATCTCGCCCCGGATGCGCTCTCTGGGCAAGTCAGTCAAATCAATCGCACGACATAACTCTAAAGTCTCCGGCTCAATCAGAAACTCGAAGCGCGCGGCAAACTGCGCGGCGCGAAGCACGCGCAGGCTGTCCTCGACAAATGTTTCGGGCGAGACGGCGCGCAAGGTTTGACGCTCGATGTCTGCGCGCCCTTGATACGGGTCAAGAATCTCGCCCGTGAGCGGGTCTTTGAGAATCGCGTTGATGGTGAAATCGCGTCGTCGCGCGGCTTCTTCAATCGTCATCGCCGGGTCGCCTTCGATGACGAAGGCTCGATGGCCGCGCCCTGTCTTTCGTTCGCGTCGCGGCAAACTGACATCCAGATCAGAGCCTAGCTTATAGACCGTAAAGGCTTCGCCGACGGCATCCACGCGCCCGAAGGTTTCCAGCAGAGCGCGCAAGTCTGCGGGCGCAACATGATAAACTTCTACATCCCAATCCTTCGGCGTCTGGCCCATCAAAGCATCCCGCACACAGCCGCCGACCAGCAGAGCGCGCCCGCCCATTGAGCGCACGCGCCGCGCGAGTTCGAGAATTTTTTCGGGAATCGAAGACAACATCAAACAGGTTGGAGTTTGGAGATTGTTTCAAACCTCAAAATGGAAAATCAATCAACCCTTTGCGGCTTAGGTTTTAACTTTGCGCCACCAGCGCGAACCAGCAACGTTTCGCGCAAAGGCGCAAACAAAGAAAAGCTCAAGGCGCAAAGAGTTGAACGGTTTTGAAGTTGGAAATTAATCCTCATCTTCGTAGTCATCATCTTCGTCAAATTCGTCAACCACGATTTGCACGCCGCGCGTAGAAGGCAGGCAACTGATGACCTGTGCGCGCTCTATGCGCGTCAATTCGGTCGAAGCCGCGTGCCAGAGCTTGACCCAGAAGGTGCGCGAAGCCGTATGAATCGCAAAGGTCGAGCCGTCGAGCATGACAGGCACAGGCTCTGCCACAGTTCCCGCGCGCAGGGTTTCCAAAAGCTCCGGCACAAACGGCTTGAACTTATCGAACTGGACCAGCACTGCGCTGTCAAGAATTTCAGCGGGCGGCAATTCCACAGGCTCTGTTGATTCCAGCAGTAGGCGCGATTCGGTTTGCTCGTTGCGTTTTTTGACTATAGCCATTTTAAGAATAGTGACGAGTGACGAGTAACAAGATTTAGCCACAGAGAACACAGAGAGCAGGAAAGCAGATGCGGAGAGCGCCAAATGAGATGTTTAGTTTTATCTCTGTGTCCTCTGTGCGCTCTGTGGCTAATTTTTGTTTGAGTCTCTAAACATGACAAGTGGCCTGTAACCTGCTTTGCAGATGCTCCCGCAGGTCTGCGACCTTGACGCGCTCCTGCTCCCAGGTGTCTCTGTCGCGCACCGTGACGGCTTCGTCTTCGAGCGATTGATGGTCAACGGTGACGCAGAAGGGCGTGCCGATCTCGTCCTGTCGCGCGTAGAGCTTGCCGATGCCGCCCGTGTCGTCATAGACGGCGCGCATGACGGGTTGCAGCGAGCGTTTGATGGCCTTTGCCATGCCGACAATCTCCGGCTTGTTTTTCGCCAGCGGCAGAATCGCGGCCTTGATCGGCGCAAGCTCAGGGTTCAGTTTCAGGATGACGCGCTTCTCGCCCTTATCGTTGACCTTCTCCGTGTAAGCATCCATCAGCACCGTCAGCACCGTGCGATTGACTCCGGCTGCGGGTTCGATGACGTGTGGATGGTAACGCTCTTTCTGCGCTTCATCGAAATATGAAAGGTCTTCTGTCGAATCCGGGTTGAGTCGCTTTCCATCTTCATCAACGGGATTCTTCGAGTGGGCTTTCAAATCAAAGTCTGTGCGATAAGCAATGCCCATCAACTCTTCCCACTGGCGCTCCTCTTCTTCGCGTTCGGGGAAATAGCGATACATGATGTCAACGGTGCGTTTCGAGTAGTGCGCCAACTTTCCTTCCGGCACTTCATAGAGATTGATGTTGGCGCGGTCAATGCCGAGCGTCGTGAACCAACCGAGATATTGTTCGACCCAGTAATCAACCAACTGGAAATGTTTTTCATCGGGCCTGACGAAATACTCCATCTCCATTTGCTCGAACTCGCGCGTGCGCAAAATAAAGTTGCCGGGCGTCACTTCGTTGCGAAACGACTTGCCGATTTGCGCGATACCGAAAGGCAGCTTGCGTCGCATCGTCGTCTGCACATTCAGAAAATTGATAAAGATGCCCTGTGCCGTTTCGGGTCGCAGATAGGCGAGCGCGGTTGGATCGTCATCTTCCGCCACCGCGCCGAGTTTAGTGCTGAACATCAGATTGAACGGACGCGGCTCAGTCCAATCCGTCGAGCCGCAACTCGGACACTTGATGCTTGTGACCTCTGGCGTAGTCTCCGCTGTAAGGTCTCCGAATTCTTCAACCAACTTATCTGCCCGGAAACGGCTCTTGCACTTGCGGCAATCTATCAAAGGGTCGCTAAAAGTATCCACATGACCCGAATATTTCCAGACCAGAGGGTTGAGAATGATGCTGGAATCAATGCCCTCCATGTCGTCGCGCTCGTGAACCATCCATCGCCACCAGGCCTGTTTGACGTTATTGCAAAGCTCTACGCCGAGCGGGCCGTAATCCCACGCGCTGCCGAGTCCGCCGTAAATCTCGGATGAGGGAAAGACGAAGCCTCGCCGTTTGGCGAGAGAGACAATGGTTTCGATATTTGGCGCAGACACTTTTTTAATCCTCTTTGAATCGTAATCGGTGAATAGTTAATGGTAAATGGTAAACGGCTAAAAGACAAAAGCCGCGCTCTCGTCGCCGGAAAATTCAGCACGCAAACAAAAGAAGAGAGGAGCGTTTGAGTCGCTCCTCTCTCTTCAAATTCTTCCGTTCCGAAGTTCTAGCCGGAAACTATTTGGCGGGCGTCGTGACGTTGATGTCAACCTCAGTCTTCTTGCTACCGCCGAACATGCCGCCGCGATATGCCAGAACCAGCGCCACCACCACGATGATGAAGATCACTAGAATAGCCACCACTCCGACGCTGCTTCCGCCTCCGCCATTATCATCAGCCATAAAGCCAATCCTCCTTCAAGTCTGCGAAACCACAAATCATCGGGGGCCTGAAATTTTCCTGCAAGAGAAACTGATAAAGCGGTGACAAGTAATAAGTGACAAGTGACGAGCAGGAAAGCTTTTTAACTCGTCACTTGTCACCTGTCACTTGCTCACTGTTTTCCTATCTGCGACGGCGCGATGAGCGACGACGCGGCGACTGCTCAGGGGCAGGCTTGACATCGCTGAGCGGCACGGTCGAAGACGCTTGCGGCGGTTCCGCGCCCGGCGGCACGAGCCAGAACTCATAATAGTCTGTCTCTCTGTAACCGCCGTTCATGACTACGATGCGACGCGAGTCAATCTGTCTGGTGTTGACCAGATAATCAAGCGCGCGTGCTCCGAGACGATCTGCCTGACCGATGCGGCTGTTCTTTCCGCCGTAGACAATCATGTAGCCCGTCGCATCCGGCGTGTTCTGCAATTCAATCGCCAGATTGTCCAGACGCGCCTTGTCTTCGTCAAAGGCGACTGACGGGAATTCGTCAAATCTCCTGCGCGGCGGAGCGGGCGGCGGCGGCGCTGTAATATCCACGCTCGCCTGTGCCATCTGCCGGCAGGATGCGTCGCCAGAGCCATCGTCAACCACGAGGATGGCCGTAACTTTTTGTTTGCCCAGCCCGGTCGAATCAACCGTGATGGTGTTTGTGCCCGTGCCGCTCAGGATTCTGGCCGAGGGCGGGCTGACCGTCCAGGTGTAATTCAATGGCTGTGTGCCGCCATAGGCGACAT
The DNA here is from genome assembly GCA_963817025.1 of Pyrinomonadaceae bacterium. GTDB lineage: Bacteria > Acidobacteriota > Blastocatellia > Pyrinomonadales > Pyrinomonadaceae > JACMLC01. Next base: position 190,462 of record CAWFML010000001.1, read on the forward strand.
CAGAGCTGTAAGTAATCACATCGCCATCGTCAACCACAGCCGGAGCAGAGACGCTGACCGGATACGGGCAGGGCCGCGTAATCACGCGCGTCGTGTAGTTGAGACAGATGCAGTTACGTTTCCCGGCCAGAATGTTGACCGGCTGTGTCCAACGCCGGTTCGGGAAAACCACTTCAACTATGTGCTCGCCTGCCGGAAGGTCTATGGACTGGGCAGGGTTGTATGTCATGCCGTAAGGCTTGCCGTCAACGATCAAGGGGTATCCGGCAGGGGACGTTTTCAAGTCCATCCGGCCATAACCCTTTTTGAGTTTCGGCTCTTTGGTTTTGGTGTCGTTGTTCGCCTGCGCCACAGAACACGTGAGCAGGAGCATGAGGGCGAAAGCGCATGAGACGTAGATTCTTTTCATTTTGTGTTCTAAGCCCTCCTAGTTGATAGACTGCTTGGCTGCTCTGGAACGATTGTAGCGGCGACGTGCGCCCGCGCCTAACGCGGCGAGTCCCGTGCCGAATAACAGGAGCGACGCAGGCTCAGGCACAGGCTCGGACGGAGGCGTCGGTGATGTCTTGATGCAACGCGGCTCTGTCGGCGGACATTCTTCATCATCGCCGGTGCAGATGCCCGTCAAACAGACAGCCGGAACCAGGGCCAGAAAAGGCCACTTCGGAAAGCCGCCTGCGATGGGAATGTCTGCGCACTCGCATGTTTCGGCGGTGACTTCGGTGACTTCTTCCGTTTGAACCTGTATGCCGCCCGCGCTATCGCCTGCGGGCGCGCCTGATTCCTGCGTGGTCGAAGTGCTTGCGGCTTTGTCGTCCTGACCTACGAGACGAAGCTCCGTAGAGGCATTTTGCCAGCCCTGACGCGAACTGCCGTTGATAACGTTAACCACATCACCCATCTGCACTGGACTGGCCTGCACTGTGACAGCAGTCATCAGCAGGGTGCAGAGTATCGTAGCAATGGGGCGAAAAGCTCGATTCCTCATGATTAGGAGTCCCTCCCTGGACACTCCTGATTCGAGGGAAGCGCTCTGGGGCACTCTGGGCTCGAATCAATAAAGACTTTCAAAGTTAAAACCGACTAAAGACAACGAGACCGATGGTTCACATCAAGTAGCCAGATTTGCTGTCGGAGCTTTAGCAAACGTCGGAGCGGGCTGACAAACTATAAAGGAACTTCCCTTACCGGATTTGACCTGCTTCATGGCTTGTTCGTCGTCAAAAGAACTCTATCCAATGGTGAAAACCGATGAAGTGGCTTCCTTCATCACTAGAGAAAGACGCCGAATACTGCATGAATTCCAATTTCGTGCCGTGATTAAACTCGTCTTTATACCCAAATGTCAAGAAAAAATGCGGGTCACAGGGGAAAAAGGGGAAGGGAAAAGCATCCGACAGGCTTCTGTTTTTCCCTCTCCCCCTTGTGACCCTTTAACCCATGACTTTTACTCGCCGTCGCCTGCTCCTGCGGCTTCGGACTGTTGCTTCTCATCGCGCAGGATGGCTTTGCGCGAGAGCTTGATTTTATTGCCCTCTTTGCCGATGCACTTGACCAGAACCTGCTGGCCTTCCTTCAGTTCGTCGCGCACATCCTTGACGCGGCGATCCGCGATTTCAGAGATGTGCAGGAGGCCGTCCGTGCCCGGAAAGATTTCGACAAAAGCTCCGAAATCCACGATGCGCGAGACCGTGCCGAGATAGGTTTCGCCGATTTCGGCTTCCGCCGTCAGCCCGCGAATCCTGTCCACGGCGGCCTGTGCAGCCTCTGCATCGGCTGTCGCAATCGAGACCGTGCCGTCATCTTCGACATCAATCTTGGCCCCTGTCTCTTCGACAATCGAGCGAATCATCTTGCCGCCCGGCCCGATCACGTCGCGGATTTTGTCCGGGTTAATCTTGATTTGAATGATGCGCGGCGCGTGCGGCGCAATCTCCGGGCGCGGCTCTGCGAGGGCTTTCTCCATCGCGCCCAAGATGTGCAGGCGACCTTTTCTGGCCTGCTCCAGAGCTTCGGCCATGATCTGCGCGTTGATGCCGCCGATCTTGATGTCCATCTGAAGGGCTGTGATGCCGTCGCGCGACCCTGCGACCTTAAAGTCCATGTCGCCGTAGTGGTCTTCCGCGCCCGCGATGTCAGACAGGATGGCGTACTTGTTGCCCTCCATCACGAGTCCCATCGCCACTCCGGCCACGGTTCGCTTCAGAGGCACGCCTGCGTCCATGAGGCTCAGGATGCCGCCGCAGATCGAAGCCATCGAAGAAGAGCCGTTCGATTCCGTAATGTCCGAGACGATACGCAAGGTGTAAGGAAACACCGACTCGTCCGGCAGCACCGGCTCGATGGAGCGACGCGCGAGCGCGCCATGCCCTATTTCGCGGCGGCTGGACGAGCCGAAGCGGCCCACCTCGCCGACAGAGTAATGCGGGAAATTGTAGTGCAGCAGGAAGCGACGCTTAATCTCGCCGCTCTCAAGGTCGTCCATAAACTGCTCGTCGTCTTTGGTTCCCAGAGTGGTCGTCACCAGAGCCTGCGTCTCGCCGCGCGTGAACAGGGCAGAGCCGTGGACGCGGGGCAGCCAGCCGACCTCGCAGGTGATAGGCCGAATCTCTGAGAAGCGGCGACCATCCGGGCGGCGACGATTGTTCAGAATGTCGTCGCGGAAAATCTTTTCCTTGAGATGATTGAAAATCGTCTTTGCCATCTGGCGCTGTTCCGGCTGGTCTTCCGGATAAGACTCGACGACCTCTTTCTTGAGCGCGTCAACGGCAGCATAAGAAGCGATCTTGTCCTGCTGCGTCGTGTCGAGCGAAGCGCGAAGTTTATCCGCGTAATTCCTCTCGATCTCGCCCAGCATCTCTTCATTAAGCACGGGCGCGACCACTTCGCGCTTCTGAATCTCAAGCGCCTTGTACAGCTCTTTCTGCCAGCGACAGAGACGATTGATCTCCTTGTGCGCGAGCATCAGAGCCTCGACCATAATCTCTTCAGAGACTTCGAGCGCGCCCGCTTCGACCATCACGATGGCCTCTTCCGTTCCGGCCACGACCAGATTCAGACGCGACTCGCGTCTTTCGTCATACGTCGGATTGATGACGTAGCGGCCATCAATGAGTCCGACGCGCACCCCCGCAATCGGTGTCGAAAACGGTATGTCCGAGAGATAGAGCGCGCACGAGGCTCCCGTGATGGCGACCACATCCGGGTCGTTGTCCGGGTCTGCCGAGATGACTGTGGCGATGACCTGTGTTTCGTTGCGATAACCTTCGGTGAAGAGCGGGCGGCAGGGACGATCAATGCAGCGTGCTGTCAAAACCTCTTTTTCGTTGGGGCGGCCTTCGCGCCGGAAGTAGTTGCCGGGAATGCGCCCGGCGGCGTAATTGGATTCACGATATTCGACCGTGAGCGGGAAAAAATCTATCCCCTCGCGTGGGCTGGGCGCGCCGACCGCGGCGACGAGCACCATCGTATCGCCGTAGCGTATGACGACCGAGCCACTGGCCTGCTTGGCGACTCGTCCGGTTTCGACGGTTAACTCTTTATCGCCCAGTTTAATCGACTCTTTTAAATATTTCTTGACTGACATACTTGGTTTGTCTCCTTCAGAGAACGACTTTCCTGCAACAGGTTGCAGGAGAGCGGGCGCAAGGCGTCTCATCCGCCGCGCCTTTGGAACAAATTATTGATCAACCGGCAAGAGTTTTCCCCTGGGCCGCGCTACGTGAGGCGCGATGGTGGAGCATTGCCGGATAAAATTCTATGCATAAACCAAAAGCGACGCCGCTTCCATCGGAGTGCCGTGAAGCCTTGCGTCGCCTTCGAGTTTTTTGCCTAGAGGCTCTTGCTCGTATCCGCTTGCCTTCAGTCATCGCCGTCACGTTCGGCACTGCCCGCAAGCTCTTCGATGGATACGAATTGTTCGTTAGAGAATCGAAGCTCTCTCTGTGGTTGTTGGCTTACGAACGAAGAATCAGCCGCCCGACAAACGCCTGCGCTCTTTTAGCGACGCAGGCCGAGACGACTGACGACTTCGTGGTAACGCTCTATGTCCTTACGCTTGAGGTAATCCAGAAGACTCCTGCGCTGCGAGACCATCTTGAGCAGGCCGCGCCGCGAGTGGTTATCTTTTTTGTGCAGCTTGAAATGCTCTGTCAGTTCGTTGATGCGCTGGCTGAGCAGTGCGATCTGCACCTGTGGCGATCCCGTATCCGAGTCATGCGTACGGTAATCCGTAAGTATTCTCTCTTTTGTTTCTTTAGCTAACGACATATGCTCTCGATGGTCCTCCCAGACCGCAGTCAACCCGCCGTAAAAGCGGCAACCGCTAAAATTAAAGTACACGGCAATTTAACACGCCGCTTTGAAAACTGTCCAGCGAGGGGGCAAGTCGGTAATGGGCCAGTTTCAAACAGAGCACAGAAAAACGAGCGGTTCGCGCAAAGGCGCTGGTGGCGCAAAGGAAGACCGCAAAAGGTTGAATGCTGCTCGCTCTTTGCGAGCTTTTCTTTGCGCCTTTGCGCGAAAATGTTCTTTCTTCGTTATTTGTGAAACTGAACCACTACTTACTGTTGACATTACTTGCCGCAGAGTCTAAACAAGCATTGATAATTTCATCACATTTGAAACGGCAGGCAAACATCACCAGTCTTTCGACTGATGACCCGGTAAACACACATGTCTCAAAAAGCGCGTGTCTTAATCATCGGCGGCGGCTTCGGCGGTCTCTTTACGGCGTTGGAACTTTCGGGCGCATGCGAAGTCACGCTCGTTAGCAGTGAAGACCATTTTCTCTTCTCCCCGATGCTCTATGAATACCTGAGCGGCGAGGTCGAGGCATGGCACATCGCGCCGCATTACACAGAGCTGATAGACGACCAGATACGATTTATACAGGGCGAAGTGACGGAGATTGAACTGGATGCGCGAGAGGCTGCGATTGCAGGGCGCACGCGCCGCATCGCCTATGACGTGCTGGTGCTGGCGGTCGGCGGCATCACGAACTACTGGAATGTCGAAGGCGCGGCAGAGCACGCGATGCCCTTTCGCAAGCTGGCCCACGCGGACGACTTGCGCCGCAGAATGGTAGAGACGCTCGACAAAGTCGCGCCAGACCTCGCGCCGCAGGATGCCAGACGCCTCTTGACCTTCGCGGTGGTCGGCGGCGGCGCAAGCGGCGTAGAGCTTTCTACCAAGATGTCAGACCTCTTGCGCGACGCCTTCCAGAGACGCGCGCTGCCGGGCGAGCCGCGCGTGATGGTGATAGAGATGGGCGATAGGGTTGTGCCCGGCATGGGAGAGGACATACGCATCTTCGTCGAGGATGCTTTGAAAGAGGCGCGCGTCGAGTTGCACACACAAACGCGTGTCAAAAGCGTGCGCGCAGACGGCTTGACCTTCGAGCATGACGGGCAGACGACGGAGCTTGAAGCCGCAGCGACCATCTGGACTGGCGGCGTGCGTGTTAATCCGATTGTCGAAAGGCTTGAGGTAGAGAAAGACGGGCGCGGATTGATACTCGTCAGGCCGACGCTGCAAACAGAGCAGCATGACAATATCTTCGCGCTCGGCGACATAGCTTTTTATCCGGACGCCACGCAGACCTTAGCAGGCACGGCGCAGCTCGCAATGCAGGAGGCAGGACTCTTAAGCGATAACATCAAAGCATTTCTCCGTGGGAGAGAATTAAAGTCCAAGCATTTCGAGGAACTCGGAGAAGCGGTCAGCCTCGGCACGGAACGCGCGGCAGTGCTCACGGGAGGCAAAGCCTTTGGCGGCGCACTCGCGCGTCAGGCGCGCTTTGCGCTCTATACCTCGCGGCTGCCGACATGGCATCACCGCTTGAAGGTCGGCGCAAGCTGGTTCTTCGAGGGCACGGCCCCGCGCCCGCTGCAACCTTTGGGATTAAAACGATAAGAAATGCGAATCGAGAGTAGAACAAGACTGCATGAGAAGGGGAATATCTTCGCGCTCTTCGCATCTTTTCTCTTTCGCGCTCTTTGCGGTTAAGTGATTTTTCAACGCAAAGTGAATCCCCGCACAGAACGCAAAGCAAAAGCAGTTGATTTGTTTCTACCCTTGATTCGCGTTAGTTATGAAACTGTCGTCGCCGCTTCGCATGAATCGAGCACGGGCGCATCTTCTTCAAAGGGTTCTTCGACGGGCGCGCCCGCTTCGCCGTAGTAGGGACGGCCCTCTGAGATGGCGCTGAAATATTCCGCGATGCGGTCGAGGATTTCCGTCACGGAATGTGAGTGATAAAGGGTCGTGCGGAAGAGCGCGCCGCCCTGTAGCCCGCGCGTGAATTGTCCTGCGAGCTGCTTCATGCGCCCGATGGCCGCCAGCTCAGGCATGTCGTCGCGCAGCATGTCGAAATATTCCAGGAGCACCTCTTGTTTGTCTTCGAGCGTCGGCTGAAAAACCTCGCGGCCCGCCATAGAGTCTTCTATCTGCCGGAAAATCCACGGGTTCGCCATCGCGCCGCGCCCGATTAAAACTCCGTCGCAACCCGTCTCGCGCCAGCGCGCAAAGGCTCCCTCGACGGTCGTCACGTCGCCGCTGCCTGAGACGGGCACGCTCACGGTCTCTTTAATCTGCCGCACAAGTTCCCAGTTGGCTAAGCCCTTGTAGCCCTGCTCTTTCGTTCGCCCGTGCAAGGCTATGTGCTCTGCGCCGCAGTCTTCGGCCAGCCGCGCGGTCTCGACAGCATTGATCGTATGGTCATAAAAGCCCGCGCGAATCTTGATGGTCATCGGAATCGTGATGGCTTTTTTGACTGCCTTCAAAATCGTTTCCAGCCTTGTGTGGTCGCGCAGGAGACCTGAGCCGCCGCCGTGCTTGACGACCTTTGGCGCGGGACAGCCGCAGTTGATGTCTAAAATATCCGCGCCGATTTCCTGAGCCATCTCGGCAGCCATCGCCATCCGTTCGGGCTGCCCGCCGAAAATCTGCACGGCATACGGACGCTCTTCTTCAAAAAAACGCATCTGTCGTTTCGACTTCGGGTTGGCGCGCGTCAAGCCCTCGACGGAGATAAACTCCGAGACGGTCAGACCGATGCCGCCGCGCCGCTTGAGCAGGCGACGAAACGAAATATCCGTCACGCCCGCCATCGGCGACAGGATAAGCGGCGGATTGATTTCAATGTCACGAATCTTAAAAGGCTTGGTCATCTCGACATCAATTATAGTTAGGTGCTGTTAATATAAAAAGATTTTTTCAATTGCCACTAGCTTTAGCTAGTGGCGAGAAGATGGTTCTGCTTGCGGCTTAAGCCGAAACTAATCAAAGCACGTCAGTCAGTCCTTTTAGCTTTAGCTAAATCAGGCTCAAGCCAAGCGGAAGAGTCATCGGATTTGTTCGGCTAAAGCCATATTCTTTTGCTAATTTCACCCACTAGCTAAAGCTAGTGGCAACTAAAGTATTCTCCTTATATCAACACAACCCGGCGGCAATCCATCCTTACCAACCGCTGGCAAATAAACCCAGCGCGCTTTTCAGCCCGCATTTCTGATATGAATTATACGCTTCGGCGGCGCGCTGTCGAACCCGCTCGCCGTCTTCGCCCATCATCCAGCCATCGAGCGCGGACTTCAAAATGTATGCTTCGGGAGCCATCAGATTTGTGGTCCACAACAGCGGCTGCGCGCCTGTGCGTTTGAGCGGGGCCGAGAAATAGCTCTTGCTGGCGCAGGAGAGAATAATCGCCTCGCGCCGCGCGTCGTCCTGCTTCAAAGGATATTCCGGGAGACTGAAATCCATCAGCCCGTTGTGGCCGACAAAAGCCAGCAGGTCTGCGCCGCCTCCGATGTTCAAGTTAAGTTTTTTGGCATCCATGCTGATTTCAACAGCTTCGTCCATCCCGCCTGCCGAGGCAGCGAGGAAATCCGTAATCGCTCTTTGAATCTCGATGCCCTGATAAGCATCCGCGACGAGATAGACATTACGGCTCCGATGCTTGAAGACGAGCCGCTCCATGACAGCATACTTTGGCTCGCGCGTATCGGAAACGAGTTGCCAGTCTTTGCTCTTGCTAAAGAAGGTCTTGATACCGTAGGCCGCGCCCCAGTAAAGATTTCTTTCAGGGTCTGAGCCGTTTCCGAGCGCGGCGGAGACCGGGACGATGCTCTGATTCTCGTTGTCGCACAGCGCGACCAGCACATGCACAAGCTTGCCCGGATTTTGTCCGGCTGGTTTTCCCTTGACAGGCTGTGTCGCCTGCGCCCGCGAGTCTTGACGCGCGCGGCCTGTATCCGATTTCTCGCGGCTCTGGCCGCAGCCAATCAAGCATGCCAGCAATGCTCCTGCGAAAATTAGCCGGGTGATTAATCTCATTATTATTTCAGATTCAAGCGCGCGACGAAGGTTGTCCCGCTTCCTCTTCCGACCCGATCTGTTTTTCGCCGCTCTCCAGTTGCATCACGACGCGCGCATACTGCGCCGCCTGCCTCGCGGCTGTGCGCGCCAAGCCTATGTCGCCGCGACTCATCGCCTCAAGCGCGCTCTCGCCCATCTCCTGCGCCGTCGCGCGATATTGAATAATCTGGTCTTGAATTGTCTCATCTCTCATCATGACATGAAAGCTTTTACCATCCGCCTATAACGTCATTGATTGACAACACAGGGAGACATCCTCTAGCTTCAATTTCCGGACACGGATTATATCAAATGCAACACAAACTCATCCAAAGCGTCGGCGTCGCGTGGACACTGCTGTATGCGGTTTTCGTTATCTGGATTTACGCGACCGAGCCGCGCACTTTTAAGGAAGTAGCAGCGGGCGCAGAGGTCGCAGCGGGGACTTACAAGATCGATCAGGAAAAGTTTGAGACCGCGCGAGGGCTTTTCCGGCAAGAGAAATTCCGCGCGGCGCGCGACGAGTGGGGACGCGCAGACCCGCAACAACAAGACGCGCTGACGCAGTTTTATATCGCATACGCTTTTTACCGCGAGGGCTGGGGACGCGTCTATAACGACGATGAGCTTTTTAAAAAAGGCGTCGAGGCAGTCAACCGCGCTCTCAATTTAGACGCCGCGCTCAAGGTCGAAGACGAGGACTTGCAGATAGGGACGCCCGCAGAGTTGAAGGCGGAATTGGAACAGGGTGCGGAGCGCAGCCTCGACGACCTGAACCCGTTGAGAATCTTGCGAAAGCGCAAATAATTGTGAATAAAATCCTTTCACGAAATCGCGCGCTGGTGCGTTTTATCGCGTTGCCGATGATCTTTATGACGGTGACGCTGTTGGGAGGCTTGCGCGTCAGCGCGGAAGACCGCGTCTTTGTCTTTGTCGGGCCGCCGCTGGTAACGCTCGTGCTGGCGACGCTTCTCATGCTGCTCTTCGTGCGCGGCCAGCTCGTCGAATTGAAAGCATGGCTCAACAGCGAGCGGCCCGCGCTTGAGAATGTGGCCCACGCGCTGACATTGCTCTCGCTCTTTTTCGCCTCGGCGCAGGCTTTCAATTCCGTGCTGCCTGAGCGCGGGCTGCTCTTCTGGCTCTTCTCTTTCTTTTTCCTGTGGACGCTGTGGAATAACCAGTTCGCCTCGTTTGACGCTAAGCGGCTGCTGAGGAGTCTGGCGGTGCTTTTCGGGACGGCGTTTGTCTTAAAGCACATGCTGCTGGCGACGCTCTACGCGCCCGAAGGCGGGTGGCTCAAGCGCGTCGCGGGCGCGCTCCTTGAAGGCGTCTCGCTCGGCACGCTCGACACGCAGGCGTTCGCGCCCGCGACGGGTTACATCTCTTTTTTCACACTCGCGCTCTACGTCGCAGGTCTCATCCTGCTGCCCTCCGCGCCGGAAACCAACGAGGCAGTCAAACCAATCGCGGCCTCAACCCGGCTTGCTCCGGTCGAGCGCGGCGCACCGCATGAAGAACTCACGCAGGAGCGCAAATTCCTGCTCGATGAAGCAACGGAAGTCAGGCCGGAGACGGAAACGATTGAGACGAAGATGAAGAATGAAGGACGAAGTCATTGACTCGTTCGCTCATTGAATCACACGAAATCGCTATCCGAATCGGATCGCTGAATTGATTTTAGTTCTATATGAAGAAGCGGAACGCTCTAAGAACGGACGCTGTGCGGGTGATAAAAAAAAGGGTGGAAGGGGTTATCTCAAACGGTCACTCAGAGAAACTTTAAGCCTGTGATTTTCCGTCGCGGCCATCGCTGAAGTATCGCTCGACGATGCCGATCAGCGCATTCAAACGCTCATCCGTATTGGCCTGAGCTTCTGCCAGCCTGTCCATTCTTTCTGAAAACTTTGCATCTCTTTCTGAAAGCTTGGCATCTGTGCGTTCCAGCGCAGCCCATGTGTGTTCCTGTGCAACTGTTAATTTGCCGACGATTCCAACCACTGTCAGGATAGAATCGGTCAGTACTTTTTGCTTTTCCTGCATCTGCTGCATATCGGCTGCAAATTGTGCTTGCTGTTCGAGAATGAACTCCATCTTTCTCTGCATTTCATCTTCCGTCATGGCTTCCCTCCTTTCTGCAAAAAGATTCTTCTTTTATTTATCACAGGCGAGAGCAGCTAGGATAGCAATTATTTTAAAACTCTTCAGCCACAATCGTCTCGTTCAGGATTTGATAGAGAGTAGAAGCTTCGCCGCGCGAGGTCTGCCGCTGAGCGGGCAGGGCCACGACGCGCACTGTCAGCAGGCGATTGCGCCGCCTGAGAGTAATCTCGTCTCCTACATTGATGGTGCGCGAAGATTTAGCCGCCGCGCCGTTGACCTGCACTGCGCCAGCCTCGCACATCTCCTGCGCCACCGTTCGGCGCAGCACAAGACGAGTCGCTTTGAGGAAGAGATCGAGACGCATAAGAGCAAGGATGAAGGCGGAAGGATGAAGGATGAAGGATGAAAGGCATGCTGTTCAAGCATGAAGGATGAAGAATGAAGAGAGTGCTACAGCAGATAACTGCTCATGCTTGAAGAGCACACTCTTCATCCTTCCGCCTTCATACTTCATCCTTGCCTTTTACGGTTTGCTGCCGTCTTTGGATTTTTTACCGGCAGCGCTGGCCGAAGAAGCGTCTGTTGATTGATTGGCGGTGGTCGAGGCGGGAGTCGCGCCTGTGCCCAGAAAGGGAGTGACAGAGGCGCGATAAGCCTCCGAGATTTTGATGAAAGCTCCTTTTCGCAGCTTCTCCATATAGGCGACGCGCTCTTTCTCCCCACGCTCTGCGGTAATGGCTTCGCGCACGCGTGTCTCGTTAAAGGTCGGCGTGTCGCTGCCAGCAGTGCGCTCTGTCACTTTCAGGATTTGAAAACCCTCGTCGTAACGAATCGCCTCGCTGATGCCGCCAGCTTTGACATCCTTGATAGCCGCAGCGATGTTGTCCCTTAAATTCGGAACCTCGAAGAGGCCGACTTCGCCTTTGGTTTCAGGGGCGATGAGTTTGCCGTTCTGCATGCGTTCGGAATGGGTCACGGCCAGTTGGCCGAAGTCCGCTCCGCCGCGCGCCTGCGCGATCAATTTGTCGGCAGTGGCCTTGACCTCGGCCTCTGACTTTCCGGCAAGGCTGAGAAAGATTTCGGACAACCGGACGCTCTCAGGCTTTTTGAATTCGTTCTTGTGCGCCTCATAATATTTTTTCAACTCTTCATTGCTGAGGCCGTAGAAAATCCGCGCATCCACATCGCGGCTCATCACCGCCTGCTTCATTATCTCCGTCCGCATCGTCGCACGAACGGCGTCATAGTCGAACCCGCTCGCGCGCATGGCTTCCTTCAATCCCTCTATGGTCTTGATGCCCTGCCCGCGCGCCACATCGAGCATGCGCCGGTTGACTTCGGCTTCGACATCTTCAGAGAGGCCGAGTTCCTTGCCCTGCTGCAACAGCAGTTGCTCATTAATCAGGCTGGCGATAATCTCCGGCTGGCGGCGCGTAATCTCTTCGGTCGCCTGCTGCTCTGTCTTGCCGTTTTGTTGCAGCCCGGTAATCGCTTCCTTCATCTCGCGCTTGACCATCGAGAGCGTAATGACATCGTTGTTGACCTGAGCGATCACTTCGTCAATGACACGTGTCTCGCCTTCCTGCGCCAGCGCGGGCGCGGCCAGCGACAAAGCCAGTACGAGAATGACCAGCGCCAAGCCTGTTATTTTTAATCTCACAGCTTATACTCCTTAAAAATCAGAACCAGAGAATTTTCGGGACGAACTACTGCCGAAGAGCAGTTTTGAATTTGATGCTGAAAGCGGACTCTTGCGACTCAGTGGCTTTCAAGCCTGCGGATTCTACCCTTCCGCACGGATGCCCTGCAACACCTCGCGGGCAGTCTCCAATACAGCATCCCTCTCATCCGGCTTGAGCGTGACCTTCAGCACGCCCGTCGGCGCAAAGGTCGCGCCCTCTCGCTCTGCGACTAACTCCAGCAATTTCTCAGGCGCGACGCGCGCCTTTTCTCCGAGTTTGAAAGCGATGCCGCCCGGCGTTCTGTCAATCGAAACCACGCCGATCTCTTCGGCCAGACGACGCAGCCGCGCATAATCAAAAAGCCTCAGCGCCGATTCCGGCAGACGCCCGTAACGATCCTGCGTCTCGACCATAATCTCCCTTAAGGTTTCCTCATCGCGCGCCGAAGAGATGCGTTTATAAGTTCTCAGCCGCTGGCCCATGTCCGAGATGTAATCTTCGGAAATCGCCACGTCCGCGCCGAGACTGATAGACACGCTCGTCTCGTCCTCAATGGTTTCGCCCCTCAGCTCCTGCACAGTGCGTTCGAGCATCTGCGTGTAAAGATCAAAGCCGAGCGCGTCCATCTGCCCGGACTGCTGGCCGCCCAAAAGATTTCCCGCGCCGCGTAGCTCCAAGTCAAGGGCCGCGATGCGAAAGCCCGCGCCGAGGTCTGAAAACTCGCGTATCGCGGCCAGACGGCGGCGCGCAATGGGCGACAGGCCCTGTTCCGAGGGAATCAATAAATAGGCGTATGCGCGGCGATTGGAACGTCCGACGCGCCCGCGCAACTGGTAGAGCTGCGACAGGCCATAAGCATCTGCGCGGTTTATGATGATTGTGTTGGCGCGCGGGATGTCTATTCCGTTCTCGATGATGGTCGTCGCAACCAGAACATCATATTTATAATCAACGAAATCCAGCATCACGCGCTCCATCTCCTGCTCGTTCATCTGCCCGTGCCCGACGACGATGCGCGCCTGCGGCACAAGCCTCTGGACGAGCGCGGCGATGGTCTCTATGGACTCGACTCGATTATGTATAAAGAAGACCTGCCCGCCGCGCGCCAGCTCCAATTCGATAGCAGACTTGATGACGCTTTCGGAGAACTGCACGACCTGCGTGTTAATCGCCAGACGGTCGCGCGGCGGAGTCTCGATCACGGACATGTCGCGCAATCCCATGAGAGACATATTCAGCGTGCGCGGAATCGGCGTCGCGGATAAAGTCAGGACATCAACTTTTTTCTTCAACTGCTTCAAACGCTCTTTATGAGCGACGCCGAAACGCTGCTCTTCATCCACCACGACAAGGCCAAGCTCACGAAACTTCACATCCTTTGAAAGCAGGCGATGCGTCCCGATGGCTATATCAACCTCGCCCGCCTCGACGCGCTTGACGACATCCTTCTGCTCTTTGGCGGAGCGAAAGCGCGAGAGCAATTCCACCTTGACGGGAAACGCCGCGAAGCGCGAGCGGAACGTCTCGAAGTGTTGATAAGCCAGCACGGTCGTCGGCGTCAAAACGGCGACCTGCTTGCCTTCCATGACGGCTTTGAAGGCCGCGCGCATAGCCACTTCAGTCTTGCCGTAACCGACATCGCCGCAAAGGAGCCTGTCCATCGGCAGGGGCTGCTCCATGTCCTTCTTGACATCCTCAATCGCGGTCTCTTGATCCGGCGTCAGGACATATTCAAAGCCCTGCTCAAACTCGCTCTGCCACGGCGTGTCGAAAGCGTAAGCGTAGCCGCCGACCAATTTCCTCTCGGCATAGAGCCGCAAAAGCTCGTCCGCCATGTCGCGCATCGCGCGCTTGGCTTTGGCCTTCGTCTTCTGCCAGCCGATGCCGCCAAGCTTGTCCAGATTCGGCTGCTTGCCTTCCGCGCTCGAATATCTCTGGACCAGATCGAGCCGCTCGACGGGGACATACAGCTTCGCGTCATCCGCATAGAAGAGCAGCATAAACTCGCCGCGCTTGTTCGCGCCGAGGTCTAAAGTCTGAAGCCCTCCGAAACGCGCGATGCCGTGATCCACATGCACGACGTAATCGTTGACCTTCAAATCGCGGAAGTCGGAAAGGAAAGCCGCTGTTTTTGATTTCTTCCTTTTACCTTTTTCCTTTTGCCTTTTTCCTTCGGCGCGCAGTGGGGCGTCGGTCGATTCATTGAAGAGGTCGCTCTCGACATGCACGATCAGGCCGGACGAAGGCAGCGCGAAGCCGCCGGAGGGACGGCCCACTGTGACGAGCGCGCCCGCGCGCATCGCGCTCCCCTTCTCGCCGCCGGGCGCGATGCGCGCCTCTACTTCGTAATCGCTTAAAATTTCCGCGACGCGCTCGGCCATGCCCTGTGAGTGCATGACAAGCAACGTGAGCGCGCCTTGTTTCTCACGCGCGGTCTGTATGTCGCTCGCCAGCTCATTGATGCGCCCGTGATAGCGACGGACGCTCTGCGCGTTCCATTCGACTTCTGTTGCTGGCTGCGCTGTCGGAAAAAGAAAGAGCGGCTTGCTCTTGGGCTGCGCGCGTCCGATTGTGACTCTCGGTTGTTCGGCTTCAAGAGATAAAGCCTCGTCAACGCTCGCGGCTGCGCGTCCGAGCGTGCGCAATTCGACGCGCTGCATTTTATCAACACGCTCGCGCAACTCTTCCGCCGTCAGATACAGCTCTTCGGGACGCAGGCCAAGATCATCCGCCTCTTCCGTCTCCGCATATCGCGTCTCAAGCGTTTGATAGACAGTGCCTAGAAACTTTTCGACCGCGCCGGGTTCGTCCACCACGAGCACGGCGTCTTTCAAATAATCGAACGCACTCGTCGTTCTGATTTCGCCGAGCGGCATCAACCATTCCCAACCGTTAAAAGCTTCGCCTTCATCCGCATACACAGTGCGGTCGAGCAACGAGCGCGCATATCGCTCGTCCTGCCAACGCTCTCTGGCAAACTCCGCCCACAGGCGAAAGTCCTCGCCGCGCATCGCCAGCTCGCGCATCGGCGCAATCTCTACTTCTTTCAACTGCGCTGTCGAAAGCTGCGTCTCCGCGTCAAACTCGCGTATCGAATCAACCGTGTCACCGAAAAATTCTATACGCACGGGCGCGCCGCGACCCGGCGGCCAGACATCCATGATGCCGCCGCGCATCGAAAATTCTCCGACCGTGCCGACCGGGTCTTCGCGCCTGTAACCGGACGCGAGCAACTTTTCCAAAAGCTCTTCGGGCGCGTAATCCTCATCACGCCTCAAGACCGCGCCAAGCCCCGCGACCTCCTGCGGCGAGACAGTCCTGCGCGCCAGCGCACGCGCCGTCAGCAGTACGAAATCCTGCGCGCCGCGCGCTAAACGCCACAGTGTCAGAGCGCGCTGCTCCAGAGTCTCCGCGTGCGGCGAGACGCCCGCGTAAGGGTCTCCCTCGGAGGCCGGCAAAGTCAGCACAGTCTCTTCACATTCAGACCGCCCGCGCAGGGCGCAATACCAGAAACGCACATCACGCTCCCACGTTTCCAGATCGCGGTTCGCCTCCGTCAGAACGGCGAAAGATTTTCCGGTCTCAAGCTGCAAAGCCGCGAGCGCGAGCGCACGCGCAGGGCCAGCCGCGAGGCCGCTGATAGAGATGACACGCGCGCCCGTACGCAACTCTTCCAACAGCCGCGCATACTCTGACGCAGCAGTCACGCGACCGAGCGCGCCCTGCAAAATTGATGTGGACTCAACCGTGCTGCTCATCGTCTATTTCTTTTCCGTTTCCTGCTCCCACCACTTCGGCCCGCGCTCACCTAAAGCGGTCTTGTATTTATTGACGCGCCGCCGCGCACGCCGCTCAGCTTCCCTGTCATTCTCTTTCAGAGCCTGCCCGACATCGCGCCGCGCCTTCATCAACAGACGCACCAGCCGCACGCGCTCGTCTTCTGCAATCGCCGGGTTGGTCGCGCGCCACCTGCGGCCATCAATCAACACATAATGCCCGCCAGCCGTCTGCTCGACGCGCTTCTTACCGCGCGCTTTTCTTTGCGCCGTTGCGCCTTTGCGGGAGATTCCCATTTCTCATTGTCTCGGAAGTTTAAAATTTACCACACCCTCACGCGCATCGCTAAACGCCGTCGCTCCAAAGGCTTTTCACTAATCGCTGATTGCTGATGTTTGAAAGCTTCTCTATAATTCCCTTTTTCTTTACCGGAGATAACACAAACCGTGAGCATCCCTTTCATCGAAGAGAACGACCAGACGCGTGCGCGTCAGGAACATTTAACGGAGCTGCGCCAACGCATCGGCAATGTCTACCCGAATAAATTCCAGCGCAGCCGCGTGACCGGCGTGGAAGATACTGTCACAGCCATTGCCAGCCACGACGAAATCAACAGCCATGTCCCGCAACTGGCAGAGGGCCAGCGTCCCACGCCCGAACAGCTCGAAGCGGCCAACAAAGAACTGAACAACTTTAAAGTCAGCATCAGCGGGCGCATCGCTACGCCTCCGCGCGTGATGGGCAAAGCCGCCTTCGTGCATCTCTCTGACGGCATCTCGCGCTTGCAGGTTTACATACGCAAAGAGGAAGTCAAAGCTATACATAACGACGACGGCGCGCCAGTCGAAGAAGGATGGGAAGTTTTCCAACTGCTCGACCACGGCGATTTTCTGGGCGTCTCAGGCTATCTCTTCGTCACCAAAACTGGCGAGTTGTCGGTGCACGTCAAAGAATTTCAATTTCTCTCCAAAGCCCTCTTGCCGATGCCCGACAAGCTGCACGGCATCGCAGACCCTGAGATTCGCCAGCGTCAACGCTACGCGGATTTAATCGCCGGAAGCCTCAAGGTCAAAACCGAAGACGACCCCGACACAGACGCACTCTCGCCGCGTGAGGTCTTTGAGCTGCGCTCAAAGATTATCCGCGAACTGCGCCGCTACCTCGACGATCACGGCTACCTCGAAGTCGAAACGCCGATGCTCTCCCCCAAAGCCACAGGCGCGGCTGCGCGTCCCTTTAAGACGCATCACAACGCCTTAGACATAGACCTCTTCGCGCGCATCGCCCCCGAACTTTATCTCAAACGCCTCGTCGTCGGCGGCTTTGAAAAAGTCTATGAGCTGAACCGCAATTTCCGCAACGAAGGCATAGACCGCACGCACAATCCAGAGTTCACGATGCTGGAATTTTATGCAGCGTACATGGATGCGAACGGGATGATGGATTTTTGTGAAGAGATGTTGCGCGCATCGGTTATCAAAGCAACAGGCGGCACGTTTGTTCGATTTGGCGAGCTTGAATTTGATTTTTCACACCCGTTTGAGCGACTGACGATGAAAGAGGCGATTAGTAAATTCTGGGGAAGCAACGAAAAGACAAAGTTTATTAAGATAGATATTGATGCAGGCAAATTAGATGATTTAACGTACATACAAACGCTTGTTAAAGCTACTAAAATAGGCGAAGACGCAATAGTAAAATATGAATCCAATAAACCTTATCCGGCAGATGAGGCATCTCTGGACATGTATTTTAAGACAGTTGCGGAACAGGCTGAAGCAGCGGTCAATAATCCAGCGTACCGGCCTAAGACTATTGAAGAATCCGATATAGCTAACGGCATTGCTTACTTGTTTGAGTATGTAGTTGAACCTTTTTTGACTAAGCCAATATTCATTACGGACTTTCCGAAACCAATCTCCCCGCTCTCCAAAGCTTCGCCCGCCAATCCGGCAATCGCGGAACGCTTCGAGCTGTTCATCGCGGGGATGGAATGCGCGAACGGGTTTTCGGAGTTGAATGATCCTGAAGAGCAGTACGAGCGATTTATGGAGCAGGGGCAGCAGAGAGAGCGAGGCGATGAAGAGGCGATGGTCTTGGATGAAGATTACATTCGCGCGCTCTCTTACGGGATGCCACCCGCCGCCGGCATCGGCATCGGGATTGACCGTCTCGTCATGCTCCTGACCGGAAAGCATTCCATACGCGATGTGATTCTCTTCCCCCACATGCGGCCAGAAAGAAAGACGCAGGGCGAAGAAACAGAGAGGGCCGCAGCCGACCATGGCGCGGGACTGAACGAAAGCGGGAACGCTTCCTAAAGCTTCAGGGAGAGCAGATCAAAAGAGGGGAAGATGGTTAAAGTTTTGAACTGGCCGTTAAAGCTTGGGGAGGGTCTGTTAAAAATTTCAACTAAGAGGCCGATGGAAAAGCCCTGAAGGCTGGCGAAGCGAGAGGAGACGGGCGTTGGAACATTTATTATTGTCCGGGTGTCTAACCGTCTGACTGCTTTGCAAAAGACCAAATAGCAGCCTCGGGTGAAAACGAAAACGGCCAGCACATCTCCTGCCGGAGGGCGCGCCCTCGTGGATGTGCTGGCCGTGCTTTATGTAGAGATGCAGAAAAGAATTAGCCACAAAGACACGTAGACACAAAGGAAGAATTTCCATCATCTCCTTTGTGTCTACGTGTCTTTGTGGTTTAACGATTCGCCAACTCTTATTTATTAGAGGCAGAGTTTGCAGCTATCTCATCGCGCGCGGCTTCGAGCCTTTGGTTGCCGTTCGTGCGCCTGAGCGTCATGTCTATGACTTCGAGACCGCGTTCGGCTTTGCCCGTCACGGCGTAGGCGCGTGCGAGCGCGATGGCTGCATCAACGTGATCCGGCTGCACTGTGAGAGCGCGCGTCCATTCGCTGATGGCGAGGTCTGCTTCGTCGCGCACGGCGTACAGCTTGCCCAGATTGTAGCTCGCTTCGGCATAACGAAAGCCCTGCTGTTTGATTGCCAGCACCAGCGCATCATAAGCTTCATCCATCCGGCCTAAGCCAAGCAGGATGACGCCCAGATTATTGAGCGCGCGCGGATAATTTCCCTGCCGCGCATCTATCGCTTTGCGATAAGCTTCGATGGCTTTTTCATCATCGCCAAGCCGCGCCAAGCCGTTGCCGATATTGTAATAGCTGGCGGCGTCAAGCCTCTCTGCGCCCAGCATCAAGCGAAGCTCTGCGACGGCCTCGCTCTGGCGATTCAAGGCGACCAGATAATCCACCAGCGTGCGCTGTGCACGCACGCGCTCGATCTCCGTTTTCGCATTCTTAATCTGCGAGCGCAGGAGACCGATGCGGTCTGGCCGCGCCTGATCTTTCGCGGGCGGAATATCGTCTGGCTGTGTGGCCGCGTCGGTCTGCGCTGGCTGCGCTTCGCTGACGATGACGACATCATCCGTAGCAGTCGCATCCGGCTCGCTCTTCTTCGCATCGGCAGTCGCGGCGGGCGCGCGGCGGGCGCGCGTCTCAGTGCTGCCGTTAGTCGAACCCGTCTGCGCCTGCGTCACGACGAGAGAACACATCAGCATAAAAACGATGCTCAATAAACTTTTAACTACCTTCGCGCCTTTGCGCCTTTGCGGGAAACAATCTCGCGCAAAGGCGCTGGCGGGCAAAGAACGCGACACTGAGTTAATTTGATTTTTAAAATCCTGCATTATGTTCTCCAAACTTCTAAAAAACTCTTAACGAAGTCCTGCGCCTTTGAGGACGGGCGGCGGTCTGAGTCGCGGAGCTTTGTCGGGCGCGCCCGGCGTGTAGGAAAAGATTGTGCCGCCAAAGCCTACGGCCCAGCCGCGCTCGCGGTTGATAAAGAACAGCCTTTCGAGCGGGTGCGTCGTGCCAGTCTGTTCCTGTGTCCAGTGGAAACCGCCATCCGTCGTGTGCAGCAGGGTTCCGCCGCCGCCGACAGCCCAGCCCTCAGCCGCGTCCAGAAACTTCACATCATTGAGGTCTTCCTGCACGTTTGAAGCCTGCGCGGACCACGTCCGCCCGCCGTCCGGGGTCATAAAGACGCGGCCTTCGTTGCCAACGGCCCAGCCGCGCGCCCTGTCCACAAAAGAGGTCGCGGTAAAGCGCACGCTCTCCGTAATGCCGAGCACGTTGCCCGCGCGCCAGTTCTCGCCGCCGTCTCTGGTCTGAAGCACGGTTGCGCCTGAGCCTACGAGCCAGAGCTGCGTCTCATTGAGAAACGCTCCGCCAAAGAGAATGTGGCGCGTCGGCGCGCGTTTCTTGGTCCAGACTGCGCCGCCGTTGCTCGTCGTAAAAATCATCCCGCCTTCACCGAAGACCCAGCCGTGCCCGTCGCTCGTAAACATCACGCGCAGCAGGCGCGCGTCCGGCTCGCCGTTCAGGTTGACGCGCCGCCACACTTTGCCGCCGTCCGCCGTCGTCATCAAATAACTGCGCTGCTCATCTCTGGTTTTGAGCAGATAGATACTGCGCTCACAGACCAGCCAGCCATGCTGCTCGTCCGCGAAATAGAGGTCGCGCACGGTGTCCTCTGTCGGGCGCGGCAGCGGCTTCCAGTTTTCGCCGCCGTCCGTGGTCGCCAGCAGGACGCCGCTACTGCCGACGACCCAGCCCCTGTTCTGATCCAGAAAATAGACCGCACGCAACCACGACAGCGTCCCAGACCTCTGCCTCGTCCACGAACCGCTTGCCAGAGCGCCTTGAGCCGCGACGAGAAAGACCAGGAGAAGAAAAGCAAGGCGGAAGGATGAAGGATGAAGGATGAAAGGCATGCCCTTCAACCTCGAACCGCTCATCTGTGATAGCACTCTCTTCATCCTTCCGCCTTCCGCCTTCATCCTTAGCTTTTAAGAGTGTCCGCCACGGATGGCGAGACGCTCTGCTTCCGTGGAAGAGCGGCGTGACATGCTCAGGTGCTGCAACAGCATGAGCACGGGCGAGACATCGCGCCCCAGTATGAAAGCCTGCTCGGCTGCTTTCGTAATCCAGCGCACGGGTTCAGGCGTCACGTTTTCTCCGGCGCATTGAGCGCACACGTTATTGCCGTAGAGTTTTTTGATTAGCATGTGCGCGTCCGTTTTTCCGAGCAGCGTCAGAATATCGCCGGGCGGAACTTGCAGGCCGTCGGCCAACCTGAGCGCGCTTTCCAGATTGATAGTGTTGATGACGGAGGTTTGCAGCTTGGAGAGCAAGCCCTGATCAAATCCCGTCTGACGACAAAAATCCACTTGCTTGAGACCCAGCGCCTGCAAGCGGTCTGTAATCAACTGGGCCAAAGGCGTCTTTTGCAAGGCAGTTGTTTTCGCCATCGTTAATCCTCTGCTGAAGAATGTAAAAGGCAAAAGTAAAAAGGTAAAAGTAAAGAACTGAAAATCAAAAAGATTTCGTCTGACTTTTGCCTTTTACCTTTTTACTTTTGCCTTTTACATTGAGTGTTTACCAGCCGCCCGTGAAGAGGCGCGCGAAGCTGAGAATGGAGGTGAAGCTCATAATCTGCTGGAATGATTTGAGCTTGTTGCCGGGGACGAATACTTGATCTCCGGGAACCAGAAAGGCCATCTCTTTGGCCCGCCCGCGTTCGATGTCTTTGAGGTTGACAGGAATCTGCATCGGCATGCCGTCCGGCTTGAGGCGCACGATAAACACTTTGCTCTTGTCGCCGGTATTGAGGACGCCGCCCGCCTCGGCTATCGCCTCATAAACGCTGACGCGGCGCGTCATAATTTTCATGCCCGGCGTGCCGACATCTCCGAGCACTGCGTATCTGGCCGAGACAGCCTTGTCGAGCGAGACGGAAATCTTCGGGTCAATGATGTACTCGTCCAGCTTTTTGGTCAGCTCGTCCTGCACCTGCTCAACGGTCTTGCCCGCCACAAAGAGGCCCTCAGGAATCAGCGGGTACGAGATGCGACCATGCGGCGGCACTGTGATGCCCGCGCGCGAGTAACGCTCCTGACCGAAGACCGTGATCGAGATGACATCCTCCGGCCCCAAATGATAGCTCGTCATAAAGTTGTTGTAGTAAGGCACAATCGCAGCCTCTTCTTCGGACATCATCCCGCGACGGTTGGCCTGCGTCTCCGCCGGAACATCTGCTGGCAGCGAGGCCGTGTCATCCGGCTCAAGTCGCCGGGGCGTAGATGAAGCGGTTGCTGCTGCGCCGTCCTTCTGCGGCTTCTTCGTCTTCGCGCCCGGCCCGAAGACTTTTTCAAAGAAGCCGGACGACTTCTTCGTCTCGCCCTCCACGGGCTGCTGAGCCAAAACAGCCTGACCCGCCAACGCGAACACGGCCACGAGCGTCATCACTTTGAGCATTGCTTTCATCTTCCTAACCTCCAACAAACTGAAACCAAAAATTAAGCGGCCATTCTTACTTTTGCCTTTTACCTTTTTACTTTTGCCTTCTTCAGCGTGCGCCGCGACTGAAGATAATCGTCTTGACCGTCTCGAACAAGATAGCTGCGTCGAGCAGCAAAGTCTGGTTCTTGATGTAGTAAAGATCGTATTGCAGCTTTTGCCGCGCGTCTTCAATCGAAGCGCCATACGGATACTTAATCTGCGCCCAGCCCGTGAGGCCCGGCGCAATCAGATGTCGCTGTTCATAGTATGGAATCTCTTCCGCGAGTTGCTTGATAAAGTGCGGGCGTTCGGGCCGGGGGCCGACAAAGTTCATGTCGCCGCGCAGGATGTTCCAGAACTGCGGAATCTCGTCCACGCGAATCTGGCGAATGATGCGACCGATGCGCGTCGTGCGGTCATCTCCGTCCTGCGCCCACACAGGCCCGTCCTTCTCCGCGTCCACGCGCATCGAGCGAAACTTCATCAAGGTAAAGGGTCTACCGTTTTTGCCGACGCGCTCCTGCCTGTAGAGCACAGGCCCTTTGGATTCCAGCTTGATGAGAATCATGGTCAGCAGCGCAATCGGCAAAGAGAGAATCGCGCCGATGAAAGCCACGCCCCTGTGCATCGCCACGCGGACAAACGAGTTGAGCTTGGCCTGTCGCCCGCGTCCCGAAAAAATCATAAAGCTCGGACGCATCATTCCCAGATGCACGCGGCCCGTCACGCGCTCGTAAAACGAAGCGCATTCTTCGATAAAGACATCGCCGGAGAGGCTCAGCTCCAAAAGCTGCTCGACGGGAAACTGCCCGCGCCGCTCGCCCATCGCCACGACGATGCGATCCACGTTCTCGCGCTTGACGATTCCCATCAAATCATTCGTCAGACCGATGACGCGCGGGTTAATCAAACTCTTGCCCAAAAGCTCCGGGTCGTTATCCGTAAAGCCTATGATGCGATAACCCGCGTCGCGCCGCTCAAGAGCTTCGCGCGCGGTCTCGACGGCCATCTCGCCGGAGCCGACGATCAGGATTCTCTCGCCGATGTGCGGGTGGCCCAGCAGCCAGTGAATCGAAAGCCGCCATCCGACCATCAGCCCTAAAGCCAGAGGGAGCGCAATCAACGAGACGCCGCGCCCGATCATCAAAACCGGCATCGCATAAAAGGCGAGCGCGAGCGCCATCCATGCGAGGCCCAATGCTTGAATCAAGCGCAAGACCAGCTCGCGCCGGTCATGCATGATGACGAAATCGTAAAGGTCGTAAAGATAAAACGCGCTCAGACAAAAGAGCGAGGCGAGAGCGGATTTATAAAAGCCGTGTTTTTCAATCAGCTCGAAATCCGCATCGAGCGTTCCCAGACGCACGTAGACGGCGACGATCATCCCGCCGAACAGCAACATCGCTTCGGCGAGAATGAGCAAGACCGTGCGTGCATTGAGACGCGTCGTTTTCAATTCTCGGACTGCGCCCCCTCTCTGAATTCTTCGCGCACCCCTACGCCCCCGTCGGAACGGCGAAAGCGTTGTTTGTAGTAATAGTTGCTCTCTTCCAACTGCTCGTGGCTGCGATTGAGGACGACGCCGAGCATGCGGCTGCGCGGCAGTGTGTCGAGCAGGCGGTCAACCAGCGCGTAACGCGTCTTGCCTGAGCGCACGACCAGAAGCGCGCCATCAGCGCGGTTGATAAGCACCGTCGCATCCGTAAAAAGTCCGAGCGGCGGCGCGTCAATAATGACGTAGTCGAACATGTCGCGGACTTCGTCGAGAATGTCGCTAAACTTTGGCCCGGACAAAAGCTCCGCCACATCGTCGCGCGCCGCGCCGCCCGGCAAGAGATAAAGCCCCGAAGGCTCAAGCTTGATAATCGTCTCTTCGAGTGTGGCTTCGCCGCCCATCACTTCCGAGAGTCCGACTTCGTCGTCGTCTTCGATGCCCAGATATTCCGTGATGCAAGGCTGGCGCAGGTCGCTGTCAATCAACAGGCAGCGCACGCCGTCGGTCTGCGCGAGCAGCCACGCGAGATTGAGCGCGGTCAGGCTCTTGCCTTCCGAGACGCCCGTGCTCGTGACCACGATGGACTTCATCTTCTTGCGCTGTGACAGGTGGATGATGTGCGTGCGCAAGGAGCGCAGCTCTTCGCAATAGGCCGAGCGCGGCTGTGTGATGGCGACAAGATGTGGTTCGACGCGCGCTGCGTTGATGTCCTGCGAGACACAGCGCAACACGCGCGTCGAACCGGCAGCGTCCAAAGTTGCCCCAGCAGCACGCGAAACAGATTCGCCGGAGAGTGCCGACCCGGCTATCGCATCGGTGTGCGCAGTGGACGCTGAAACTGTGGCCGCGACGGAGCCTTGAAAAAGAGGCGAGAGATCCCACGGATGCTGCTCGGCCTTTTTTCCGTTTCCGTTTTCCGGCGCGTGTGCAGCAGAAGGAGGAGCGCTGCTTTGCGGGCGCGCGTCGCCGTTGCGGTGTGAATCATTCGAGCTGCGGCGCGGAGAACCATTTCCCCCGCCCGAGCCAGCCCTTTTTAAAGCTTCATAAACTCTGCCCATAAATCTATTCCCCCATTAATCCCGACTGGCGAAAAGCCGTCCCGACCTCTTCGGTGCCGGAAGCGGTTGATTCTTCCCTCTGCGGCGCGTCGTCGCGCATCGCCAAAGGAGACGCTGCTCCGGCTGTAGACCCTGCGGCGGGCGGCGCGTGGCCCGTTCCGGCATTCCACAATTCCGCGCGCCCGGCGGCTGAAAAAATACGCGCCGGAGCCTCGCGCTCCTCGCCCATCTGCCGCCCGCGCTCCGAGCGCGGCAGCATGTCAAAAGTTTCCGCGACCTCTTCGATGATGGCGCGTCCGATGGTCGGCTCGCCCTCCGCGTAGCCCGTCAAGAGGGCGTTGTCGCAAAGATTGTTAATCTGTCGCGGGATGCCGTCAGAGCAGCGGAAGATAAAATCCACTGCGCCCGGCGAGAAGATGTCCGTGCGCTCTGCTCCTGCGACCAGCAGGCGCGCGAAAATATATTTTTCGGTCTCTTCGACATTCGGCAGAGGCTTGATCTGCCCGCGCAGGGCGACGCGCTGTTTAAGCTGGCGAAGCTCCGGCTTATTCAAGACCTCGCGCAATTCCGGCTGGCCCGTCAAGACGATCTGCAACTGCTTGGCCGAATTCGACTCGAAGTTTGAGAGCAGGCGTATCTCTTCCAAAACGTATGGCGAAAGTCCCTGCGCTTCGTCCACGATGAGCACCGTGCGCAGGCCGCGCGAGTGGCGCGACTCAAGAGTTTTGCCGAGCTGTATCAAAAGCTCTGACTTCGTTTCCCACTCGCGCACGTCGAGCAGGGTCGTGAAGTATTGATAAAACTCCGGCACTGTCAGGCGCGGATTGAAGACATAGGCAACCAGCACTGTGCGGTCTAAACGCTCAAGCATCCAGCGCAGGATGGTCGTCTTGCCCGTCCCGACTTCACCCGTAATGACGATTAAACCCTTGCCGTTCTCGATGCCGTAATGCAGGTTCGCCATCACTTCTTTGTGCGAAGGAGTGAAGTAGATAAAGCGCGGGTCTGGGGTCAGCGCAAAGGGCAGTTCCTGTAGTCCGTAAAATTCTCTGTACACTCTTTAATCAACCTCCGGGGCAGATGGAGATAAAAAAAGCAATTTATTCATTTACTCATTCACTCATTACTTCATTTGCTCAATGAGTAAATGAGCAAATGATTCAATGAATAAATCTCTCTAAGTCACAAAGCGGTCGAAGACATGCGAGAGTTTCAAAGCCAGCGCGAGCAGCGGAATGCTGATGATGGTGGCGATGACGCCTGCGGCGAGCCAGAGCATGCGCCTTTGCGGCAGGCGACGCGCCTCCTGCGGCGTCAGCAAATCCGGCACGGAAGCAAGCACCGGCAGCCCTGTGTAATGCGACGCATCATCCACCGTTTGAATCGTCAACAATCGCGGCACTTCAAACAAAAGCGCCAGACCGAACCCGACGCCGAGGCCCAGACAAAGACCCAGACCGATGAGCGTCAAACGCTTTGGAGCGACCGGATTCTGCGGCAGGTTGGCAGGGTCTATGACCTGAATCGTCTCGCCCTGCGCGTTAATCTGCACGGTGGCGGCCAGGTCTGCATCGCGCTTCTTTTCCAGCAGTTGGTCATAGAGCGCTTTCTTCGTAGTGTAATCGCGGCTCATGGATTCGAGCGTCACTTCGGCATCCGGCACGCTGTTGATGCGCTGCTGCAAGGCGTCAATCTGTCCGTTGGTCTGGCCTAAGATGGCTTCCTGTCGGACAATCTCGCTATCTATTTTTTCTATCTCATAGCCGATGCTCTTGGCGCGCAAATCCGACGCGCCCGAACGGTTGGATTTCATGCGCTCGGCCTTTGCGCTGGCGTCTGCCTCTAGCTGCGTCATTTCGCGCTTGATGGAATCAATCTGCGCCTGCTTTCTCTTGACATCAGGATTCTCAGGTCTGAGGCTCGTTATCATCTCCTGATACTCCGCCTCGGCAGCGGCCTTCTGGCTGGTGAGCATGCTCCATGTCTGCGTGTTGCGCGGGTCGGTCAAGTTTTCCACGCTCTCTATTCCGTCGCGCGAAGATTGCTCCTGATAATCGTTAAGCTGCCGGCTAAGGAGCGTGCGCGTGTCGCGCATCCGTCCAATCTCTGTGATGAGCGTCTTCTGCTGCTCGCGGTAGCCGGTCAACTGCCCGATCATGGCCGCCGTCCCCGAAGGCAGGCGATTGACGTTCTCCATCATGTAAGTGATGCGCTTGTTGTCAATCTCATCCAGCTCTTGCCGCGCCTGCTTCATTTGCGTATCAAAGAAGATACGCGTCTGTTCGGCTTCGCCCTGCTTGCTCTCGGCCTGCGCGTTGACGTACTTGCTCGCCAGTTCGGCCAGCACGGCGCGCGTCGTCTGCGGGTCGCGCCCCTTGAAGAAGAGACGGAAGCCTGGAATGGTCGCATCGTCGCCGCCGCTTTCGATGTCAATGCGGATGTGATTTCGCATCCGGCCAATAATCTCTTCCATCGGCACGCCCTTCTGGCGGTCTGCCTGATAGAGATTGTATTTGACCACGAGCGGCTCAAGCGACGAGCGGCTCTGCACCTGCTGGTTGATGGTGTTGATGCGAACGGAGAGGTCTTCGTCTGAAAGCGAAGGAACCATCGCGTTGGGAATCGTCGGCTGGCGGACGATCAAGAGCGTGGTCGATTCATAAACATTCGGCAGCCGCCAGACGACCCATGCGACGGCACAGGCCACAGCGATGGCAGGCAGGATAATCAGCCACTTGCGTTTCCAGAGAAGCTGCGCGTACTCGCCCGGCGTTCGCTGGCGAAAATCAACGCTCATAACACGGCACTCCTTAAAACAGTGATGAGTGACAAGTGATACGTGACGAGTCAAAGAGAAAAAGCTTTTATCCCGTCACCCGTCATTTATGACTTGTCACCTTCGTTTGTCTAAGCGGCTCAACTTGAAGCAGGGCATATGCTTGAAGCTGTCCGCGAGGGTTATCAAAAGCGATAAAAATTTACAATGTCGCCAGAGCCTTGCGCGCTTCTTCGGCTTCGGCAAACGGCGCTCTTTTTCCGAGATTGAGCGCGGCTTCGAGTTCTCTGCGCCCGCCCGCCTTGTCGCCTCTGGCCGCGAGCGCCATCCCCAGGTGAAACCTGTAAGCCGGAGTCGGGGCCGCGCCGTTTCGGTTGGCGTTGGCTTCGTCGCGCGCGATGGCTTTTTGCAATTGCTCGACCGCCGCCGGATAAAGTCCCTTCTTGAAATAGACCCAACCGAGCGTGTCCACGAATCCCGGCTCATCAGGATATTTCTGAACCACTCCCTGCGAGAGCCTCTGCGCCTCGTCCAGATTGCCTTTGCCGTGGGCCGCGTAAATCCATGCCAGATTGTTGGCCGCAATCGCCATGTTCTGGTCCAGCTCCAAAGCCTTGCGATAATTATCCGCCGCCACTTCGTAATTGCGGCGACTGTCTTCAATCATGCCGATCAGCGTATAGGCCGCGACATCATCCGGCTTGCGTTCGATGACCCGGCGATACTCTGCAATGGCCCTGTCCTGCTGGCTCGTGTTGGCAAAGAGCGCGCCGAGCGCGAAATAGGCCGCCAGATAGTTCTGATTGTTTTCGAGCGCGCGGCGCAGTTCCGCTTCCGCGCTCGCGGTGTTCTTCTCATAAACGTGGACTTGCGCTTTCAGATAATGCAGCGTGGCGAGGGCGTCGCGGTTTCCCGTTTGCGAGCCGATGGCCTGATCTACACGCGCATGGGCTTGGTCTGTGCGATTCTGCCTGACGTAGATATTGACCAGACCATTTAGCGCATCATAATTGGCGCTGTCAATAGCCAGAGCGCGCTCGTAAAGCTGCGCCGCCTCGTCCTGCTTGTTCTCTTTGAGAGAGATGCGCGCCAGATTGGTGTAAGAGGTCGGTGAATTCGGAGCCTGATCGCGCGCCATCGTGAGGTCTTGTTTGGCTGCTTCCGTGTTGCCGAGCTGTAATTGGGCCAGACCGCGCGACATCAAAGCTTTGGCACGCGCATCCAGGAGGAGCTGCGGCGAAGTCTCTATGTCCGGCGAAGTCTTGGCTATCTGGTCCAGCAACTCGTTTGAAAGAGAGAGCGCCGACTTCGGGTCTTTGGCCGCGAAGTTGATCTGCAAGAGCAAGAGCTTGCCCGGCAGATAATCGGAATAATAGCGATTCAAATCTCCGACATGATTGCGCGCCTGCTCAAGCTGGCCCGCGCGCATCCGCGCTTCGGCGATAAAGTAGAGACCGGCACGCGAGTTAGGCTCTTGCTTCAAGACCTCTTCAAGGTCTTTGATGGCATCGCGTGTCGCGCCCGTCTGAAGGCGCACGCGCGCACGAAGCAGCAACGCCTGACGGTCACTAGCATTCTTTTTAAGAACCAGCTCGGCCTGCGCGGCAGCGCCGTTGGTGTCGCCGCGCTCAAGCAGAATCTCGCCGAGGCGAAAACGCCCGCGCGTGTAATCGGGAGCTTTCCCTAAAATCTCCGTGTAAATCCTGACCGCATCATCGGGTCGGTTGATGGTCGCATAAAAGTCTGCGAGCACTGCGCGCCCGTCCACGCGATTACTGTCAAGCTCTGCGAGCGCAGTGTAAGACTGCTCTGCCTTGTCCAGTTGTTTGTGCGCGAGATAGAAGCTGGCGAGCGCGAGACGCGAGTCGCGGTTCTTCGGCTCGACCTCGACGGCGCGGCGCATCTCTCTCTCAGCCTCTTCGCTGCGATTCACTTGAGCCAGAAACGCGCCGAACTGCGTGTGCGCCACAGCCGAGCCTTCGTTGATCGAGATGGCGCGGCGAAAAGTCTCTTCGGCTTTGCCGGGGTCGTTGCGCAGGAGATGAAAGCGCGCGAGGCTCAGGTAAGTCTCGATGCGTTTCGGGTCAAGGCTGACAGCCCGGTTGATCTCCGCCAGAACCTCTTCGGCTGAACGATTCTGCGCCGACAGCACGCTGGCCCTCAGGATGATGCCTTCGATGTGATTCGGATTTTTCTGAAGCACGTCGTTGGCAAGCTGCTCTGCCGCGGCTATCTGCGGCGGCCTGCTGACCAGATAATAGTTGGCGAGCTTGACGCGTGCGTCCAGATGATTCTGGTCAAAGTCAATGGTGCGCTTTAAGGCATCAATTGATTCCGGGAAACGCTGCAAGCCTTCATAGGCGAGCGCGAGTCCCCAGTGCGCGGCAGCAAATCTTTCGTCAATCTGAATCGCATTGCGAAACTCGATTGAAGCTTCCTGAAAGCGACCTTCTTTCAGGAAAGACTCGCCGCGATGCAGGTATTCATTCTTGGCTTTTTCGGGATTCGCGCAACCGGCCATCGCCACCATCAGGGCGAGGGCGAGCGCGCACAGAATCGTTCGCAGAATACGGGGACGTGTGCACTCTTGTTGATTCATCAGGGGCTATCACTCCTACTGCCGCCTCCTTTTCGCCAGCCTGACCGGGCAAACGGTCTCTCGCGGGCGCGACTGAAAGCAGCATCTGGGCGTTTCAAATCTCTCACGCTCTCTCACGACGGGCAAGGCCGCAGGGCGCGTGTGAATCAAAGTAACCGGCAAAGCTCATATCAAAACTTTGCGCCAATCGCCGCGCTCGCTTCCCTTCCCGTTTCGCAGACGGGAAAGTTTAAGGGCGGCAGGTTACATTCCTTGTCTCAAAAATCTACTGACGGCGGCCTCCCTCAATCCCCTTCAAAGGGAAGGAGGAAAGTAATATATGAAAAGTGACAATTCGAGCAAAGTTCCTGAAAAGGCTGGAATTTTACCTGATTTTGCCGGTTTCAAAGGCTTCTTTAGTCCGGCACAAAGGCCGGAAGCTCCGTAGACATCTGCGCCGCAAGGTCTGCGGCCAGCTCAAGCGCCTGAGCTTCGGATTTCGCTGTAGGGGTCATCAGCCGCACCATAGCCCCATCCGAACGCCTGCGTCTGGCGCTGTCTATCACTGTAAAAAACTTATCCCAGTACTCGCTCGCCACGGCCCGCCCGCGTCCCTGATACCAGTAAATCACCAACTCGCGGTCGTTGCCGTTCTGCACGATAAAGCGATTGGCCTCAAACGAGCGCGGGCCGTCAGGATATTTAATAGTGATGCGCGCGGGGTCGTACAAAGACCAGCCTGAGCCGGGCAAACAGTTAAGCGGGCTGTGATAAGTGATGCCCGTGCGCTGCGTCGCATAGTAGCCGATATAGACGTTGACCAACTGGCCGTCCGCGCGGGCGTAGGCACGCGCCACGTAATCATCTGCAAGCAAAAGGTTCTCGACCTCTGGAGTAAAACGCATGTCCGCGCCAACCTGTCGCCACTGGCCCAGTTGCGCCGGAAACTCTTTCAGCGCACGACGCGCGACACGAGCCTCGCCCGCGCGCTCCCAGAGATGTATGAAGACGCCGCCGGACAACAGCACGGCCAGCAGCAATCCGAAACGCCACGAGATGGCGGCATTCGACTTTTTCGTCATGCTCTTAATCCGTCTCCTTGACCGGAACTGCCTTGACCGTGGGCGAGGAAGCTTTCTCTCTCGTCCTGACAGAAGCTCCGACCTTGACGGCTCTCTTTTCCTGCGCTGAAGTCAAAGTGTCAAGAGCTTCACTCTCATGCTTGCCAAACAGACGGCCCACGCGATCCAGCAGCCAGCCGACGGCGAGCAGTAAAAGGAACGCGACAATATAAACCACCCAGCCGGAGAAGGAATGGAAAAATTTATCGCCCACTTTCGAGCCGTAATAATGCGCCAGCACTCCGTTTCCGCTGACGCGCAAAGCGTTGGTCACAATCGCAATCGGAACCGCAGACAGCACCAGAATGATCGAACGCCAGAAACCGTAACTCTTCAGCGCGGCGAAAAGACCCGACGACTCGGACTTGCCCGTCTCGCTTTCTGATTGATTCGTGCCGCTTCCGGAATCGCCCGCGTCGCCGCTTTCCACATCTTTGCGCGGATATGTGAAATAAGCGAAGACGACCGCGAGCGTGACGAGCGTCATCAGGGAGCGTATGCCGCTACAGGCTTCCACGACTTCGAGCTTTTTGGGCTGGCTCGCGCCAAGCGGCATCAGCTCGATGATATTTCCCTGCCTGAGCACCGAAATGTCAAACGCGCGCATGACCCACACGGCGCAGCGCGAGGCAAAGAGCTGAAGCGGAAAGGCTATCTGATTAAAGATGATGGCCGGGATGGGAATCGCCAGCAGCAGCAGCAGCAGGGGAACGAAAACGAGGCGCAGCAGTTTGTGTCCCCAGAAGTAAATGACGATGCCCGCCAGCATCAGAACCAGCGAGAGACGCTGTATGAAAAGCTCTGCGCCAGCGGTTCCGGCCCACAGGCCCAACAGCGCGCACAGGATAAACGCGCCTCCAAGCCACAACTGAGGTTGCCCTGCTGCGCGGCTGAGGCGCGGTCTTTCGAGCCAGAGAATGTAACCGATGATGAAAGGAATCAACAGGCCGTGCGAATAGTTCTCGTCCACCCACCAATTATGGCCGAGCTTCGCCAGCACGCTCGCATAGAGAAAGCTGAGCGCAGCAGCGACAGCAAAAGTTTTCCAGACCGCACGGATAGCACTCATGTTGGCTGTTGGTTCTTGGAGACGGCCATGATGTGGGAGAAGGGGCACTTTCCCCGCATCAGGGCTTATGTAGCAAGCAAGAGCGAATCGGGAAGTCGCTCGCTTAAGAGCTTAGCGCAAAACCTGCTGCCGGAACAATCAAAAACTGCGCGGCAGGCCGGGATTTGATAAAAGATTAATCCACAGCTTTTTCCTGAAGCCGCTTTTCTCCTGTCTTTAAGAACCAGTTTGAAAAATCTGTGCAAGCCCCTTTGGGGCGTCATGTATTGAAGCCCCAAAGGGGCGTCATGTAATAGCCTGTGGCAACGCCACAGGTATCAAGTCATCATTATTATCCCAAGCCCTGAAAGGGCGTAATAATCTATGCCGCCCTTTCAAGGCTTGTTATTTAAAGTTGACCTGTGGCATCGCCACAGGCTATTACATTGCGCCCTTCAGGGCTTTCAAACAGCTTATTAGAATTAAGAGGCGCGAAAAGCGATTGCCTGAGTTATCGCCCTTCGCGCCTCTCTTTATGACACGGGAGGCCCCATGCCAATCTCAAAATTGCCGCCGCTCGTGCTGGCGCGAAACAAACCGCCCGCGAGACATGCGCGCAACGCAGTTTCTTTCAAGCGCCTTCAACGCGCACGCGCATTCTCCTGCACGCGTCGTTTGCTTCCGCCCGCTTCATTTGAAGTGAGAGAAGACGCATCGCTCGAAGGCATACTTTCAAACGCAGGCTCGCTGTTCGTGCCAGCCATACGCGCGCCCGTCTCCTGCATCAGCCTCAAAGCATCGCTCAGGTATTGCGCCGTGATGAGCACCCGCTTGCGCCTGAGCGCGGGCTGCGTCCGCTGAATGATGGCGGCAGAGGCGAGAGCATTGCGCAGGTTCCAATCTATCTCGCTGGCCGCGGTGAAGCGGTTATACTCGCCCGCAAAGGTTGCGTAAGCCTGCTCGATGCTGGTGGTCAGCAAAGTGACCCGCGCGGTGATGACGCTTCCCGGTCGCGTCATGTTCATAGCCATCTCATACGCGCTGGACACCAGTTGCGGCGATAAAAGGAGCGCCGCAGGATTATTAGATTCGAGGCGGAAGTTATCAAAGACAGCCATGCCGGGCGAGCCGATGGATTCCCATGTTCCCGCGCTGATTTCCGCGCGCATAGAGTTGATGGCTATCTGCCTTGCAACGCTGTGCCGCGTTGCCCACGACTGACCATCCGCGCTCGTCTCAAACATAATCGAATCGTTGGAGGCTTCGTGACGAATCCGCCAGAAGCGATGCTGGCCCGCGTTATACGCCATGACGGTAGTGTTTCTGCTTCCGCCTATGACCTGCTCAAAGCGCAGTTGTCCCGCCTCAACCGAAATCATGTAGAAGTTTGTAGAGTTTAAGCAGACGGCCAGATTCGTGTCCGCGCTGCTGCTGGTCGTTTGCAGCACTTCGACACCGGCACGCGAGTTCGTCAGATTCCATCCGTTAGCGAACACATAGCCGTTGTAATGATCGCCGGAAACATTCGTGCGCGGCGAAATCTCAAGCCGCTGGTTGCGTTCCATGACGGGGACGGACGCATCCCACGCGGACGGCCCTGTGTAGATGGCTCCCTGAATCGTGTTGTAAACCCACTTGTTCGAGTCGAAGGCGTTGTCATTGAAATCATCAACCAGCGCGCCGCCCGCCGCAGGGGTCGGCGTTGGTGTCGGAGTGGGCGTCGGTGTCGGGGTCGGAGTTGGAGTCGGGGTCGGCGTCGGCCCCGGCCCGGCAGTTCCGGCCATCGCTGCCGTTAGCGCGTCAAAATCACAGCCCACGTCTTTGCCGTCAGTCCCTGCATTTCTGTAAGGGCTGGCCGCAGACAGGCGATAGTTGCCGTTCGTCCGATCCATGAACATCGCGGCGTCAATCGAGTTCGGATAGAAATTGTTGACGGGATAGGTTGACTGCGTAGCTCCGGCAATCAGGTTTCTGGCAAAGACGCCGCCGGGGAAGAAGGCGTTGATAGTCATGTTGCCCGGAGCCATGCTGTCACCGATGATGCCGTAATCATTATGCTTGATTAGATTGTTGCGAAAGATAAAGCCGGTCGTAGGAGAGCCGTAAGCCATCGTGATAGCTCCGTCATGAAAGACCGTGTTGTTCTCCATCGAAATATCCGCAGCCCCTGCGATCTGCAAGAATCTTCCGTCGCCGCCCCAGTTGGCACGGCTGATGTCGTCGAATAAATTATTTTTAATCGAGATGCGTTTCGTCTGCTGGCTCGGATAGGTGTCATCGTAGCCAAGTATATTGATGGCCGATGCGCTGTGGCGGACGATGTTGTTGGTGAACTGCACATCCTGCACCACGCTCCACGGCGCGTAGCCGTCCTGATTGCGCACCGTAAACAGAATCAGAAATCCGACCTGTGAATGCAGCCAGTTGTTTTCAATCAGGTTGCCGTCAATCACTACGCGCTGCGCGTTCTTCAGCTCCAGAGAATTTTTGACCGACCAGATGCCGCGCCATGACAGAGGCTTGTTGATATGATTGCGACGAATCTCTATGTCCGAAGGAACAAGATTTTGAATCGAAGGGTCTGCGCCGCCGAAGAGAATGTTTTCCCCTGCTCCTTCGAGA
The DNA here is from genome assembly GCA_963817025.1 of Pyrinomonadaceae bacterium. Taxonomy (GTDB): domain Bacteria; phylum Acidobacteriota; class Blastocatellia; order Pyrinomonadales; family Pyrinomonadaceae; genus JACMLC01. The sequence continues at coordinate 225,429 of CAWFML010000001.1, forward strand.
TAGTTGTTGATGATGGTGAAGGGGCCGGGGCCGTTCCATCCGGCGATGGCCTGCGTGTCAAAGCCTGAGCCTTTGCAGTCGGAGATGTAAGAGTTGATGATCGTCGTGTGCGCGCTGTTGACGGCCACGCCGCGCTTGAGTTGTCCGGCGGGGTCGCCGTGCACATAGCAGCGGTCAAGAATCAAATGATGCGGAACCTGTGAGAGATTGTTCTGCGCGCTTGAGCCGTCGCCGAAACGAACCAGATCGTAAATCACAGCAGAGCCGTTGCTCGGTTTGAACTCGATGCCTAGAAACCTGAAGTGGTGCGCGCCGGGGGCGGTGAGCAATGCCGATTCGCCTGCTCCGTTGGAAACTATTTTCGGCATCACGCCAGCGTAAGCAGGGGTGACGCGCACATCTGCCGCGGGCAGACTCGAATCCGGGGCAGAAGTGCGAATCGTGATGTAGGACGCGCCGGATTTAACAGGGAGCGTGAAGGGGCCGACAAAGGTTGCTCCTGCCTGAAGCACTATCTCGTCGCCGGGCTGCGCGCTGTTGAGGGCCGCTTGCAAGTTGCCGCCCGCTGAAACAGTGATGGTGGCGGCGCGTGCGGTAGTCGCGGCGGCTCCTGCGAGAAGGAGGAAGAAAACCAACAGGAAGGCGTTTTTCAAGTTTGCGGAAATGAAACGGAGGAAGGCTGTCCCGGGTCTATTTGACGTTATCATATTGATCCTCACTTCGGTAACCGGACGATCTCAAAAGCGGCTTGAGACTCCTGGCTTTGCGAATCCGCATCACTGCGGGTGTGCCTTTTATCGGTGATGTGATCTGCTCTCTTCGGAATTGAAGAGCACAGCCCTCTTGCAGGTTTGAATAGATGACGAGAGACGTGCGCGGACTCGCGCGAATCCGGGAAAGATGGCCCGGCAGCGACACTTATGACGGCGCATAAATGCGTGCGCTTTGATGAAGGCAGAACCAGTGTTTGGGTTTGAGCGAAAGGAGTGGAGGGATGGAGGATGACGGAACCAGCGATAGGGCTAAAACGCATAGACTGGTTCCGACCGAGAGCGCAAGAGCTTTAAAGCTTCTACATTCTCAGCCGTCTCCGACCGCCTTCGGCAACCAGACAATCTCATAAAAAGCGCGCGGCTGATTTTCGTATCAACCCGGCAAGCTTCTCTTGAGACTCACGGCTTTGCGTCCCTGCCTCACAGCAGGTTTGCCTTTATCGTGTGCAATCGTCACGTTGCGAAAGATCATTTGCCCGCTCGACCGGAATACAAGCGCGGCAGGCAGATTGATTAAACAATATTTGACATGGTTTGTCAACAACTCTCTTTGAAGACAAATCAAGCTCTACTTCAAAGGCGACAAAAAAGGCGCGGCAAGACTATAAAGAGGAAGCTTTGAAGACTTAACTCCTTTAATTTCAATAACGCGCCTCATGTTATTAAGTTTTGACAAACGCCTGACGGCATGCCATTTTAGGCTCTCTGGCATGGATAGCCTGTGTTTAAGAGTATCCATTGCTCATCTCTAAACGCCGGACTCAGGCTCTCGTCAAGCCGTTATGCGTATTCTTCAACTAGGGCCTTATGCTCCGCCGCACGGGGGAGTTCAGGCCAATCTGGCAGCCATTCGCGGCGAGCTTCTCAGGCGCGCAGTTCCCTGCATGGTGATTGCCATCACACGCTCGGACAAGGCCGCGACGGATGAAGAGGTCTATCGCCCTTCGAATCCATTGAGCCTGCTGCGGCTGATGCTGCGTCTCAGATACGACATCGCGCATTTGCATCTGGGGGGCAACGTCACCATGCGCGTGCTCGCGCTCGCGCTCGCTTGCACGCTCATGCCGCGCAGCAAAAGCGTGCTCACGTTTCATTCAGGTGGCTATCCCTCTTCACCCGAAGGCAAGATGGCGCGGCGCGGCACACTGCGCGGATTCATCTTTCGCCGTCTGGATAGCATCATCGCCGTCAATCAGGAGATAGCCGAAATGTTCCTGAAGTTCGGCGTCGAGCCTGAGCGCATACGTCTCATCAGTCCTCATGCGGTCGCTGCTCCCTCGCCGGACACACAGCTCCCGGGGACTTTCGAGAGTTTCAGGCAAGCTCACAAACCTTTGCTCATAACTGTCGGAGGACTGGAAGAAGCTTACGACCTGCCGACACAGATAGAAGCTCTCGCTCTTGTCCGCGAGCGTTTTCCGCAGGCCGGACTAGTCATCGTCGGCTCAGGCCCTCTGAAAGAAGAGATACGACGGCAGATTGATTCCAAAACTTATAGAGACCACATACTGGTCTGCGGCGATGTGGCCCATCCGGTCACGTTACGCATGATGGCAGAGAGCCAGCTCTTCCTGCGTACGACCCTGTATGACGGCGATTCGATTGCCGTGCGCGAGGCATTGCACATAGGAATTCCCGTCATCGCCACGGACAATGCCATGCGACCCGCAGGAGTTGACCTTGTGCCTGCATCCGACGCAGGCGCGCTGTCTCAAGCTATCGAAAAACGTCTGGCCCAGGACGAGCCGCGTGGCCCACAAAGCGATGCGGATAACGAGAACATCAAAGCCGTAATTGAGCTTTATCAGGAACTAATGCAGGACAGCTAAAGATAGCAAAGCATTATTTATATGAAACGAGGGTAGGAAAAAGTCTGGCTGTTTGAGACCTATGTGAATCAAGAGTAGAAACTCTTTGCGGTCTTTGCGTTAAAACGTCACCTAACCGCAAAGAACGCAAAGAAAGTTCTACTCTTGATTCACCTTACTTAATGATTTCGACGACCCTGACTGAGGCGTAATAACCGAGGCCCGGAAGCTTTTTCAGCAACGCCCCGTCCATCCTGTAGAGTGAATGGATGAAAGGGTCTGCGGCGGGCAGAATTTCCGCGACATTGATGTAAGGCAAGGCAAAGGCGCGGCTGCGATAAGTAGAGAAGCCGTCCGCGAAATCTTTCAATTCGGCATCGGTCAGAGGTCGCTCAAAAGGAGAAACATCCGGAGACTGGTAAGGAATCAGCTTGCGTACAAACTTGATGAATTTCGAGTTGCGCACAGGCTCTTGAAAAATCGCCCGCCCGCCTTTGCGTAGAATCCTCTTGACCTCGCGCGCCACCAGAGGCAATTCCAGATGATGCAGGATAGCCATCCCGTAAACGACATCTACGGATTCATCGGCCAGCGCAATGTCATGCGCGGAGGCTGAGAAGAAATGCACGTTGGAATCTATCCCGTTGACCGCGAGACGCTGGCGTGCGACACGAATGAGCGATTCCGAGATGTCCATGCCGAGGACTTTCGCGCCGCGCCGCGCGATGAGCAGACTGTTCTCGCCAGAGCCGCAGCCGAAATCCAGCACACGTTTGCCGCGCACATCGCCGAGCAGGTAATAAGAGTATTCGAGAGGAAAGCAGGTATCCTGCGGCGGGTTCAAATATCGCGCAAGGGTTTTCTCGTTCACGCGCAGATTATTCGCGTCCGTGTGCTCTGCCTCGGACGCGCTGCGCTCGATCTCGACGCGCTCCCATGTTCTGATGTCATCGTGTGTGGTAGGCATAAAGTTCTCTGCAATCTGCTTATGATCTTCGGCTTCAGCGGCTCCAACCGACCGTCTGCGGGTCAAGGTTTGCGCCGATGTCCGCGCCGCCTGCCCCGGCTTTCTTTAAGGGACTATCTGCAAGGGGTCTGTAATCACCGCTCGCGGGATTAGTGGGCCTGAGTTGTTTGATGGAAGCGGGATACATATTGCGAGTCTTCAAATAATTCGCATCGCCGCCGATGATGGCGTTGTTGCTGACGATGCTCTGCGGGAAAAAAGTGTCGAGCGAATCCTGCCCCGGAGCATGATCCGCTCCCGCAAAGCCGTAAGCGTTCTGGGCCACAATGTTATTGCGAAAGACAAAGCCTGTGACGGGCGCGTCATAAGCATTGGTAATCACGCCCGTCTGCAAGATCGTATTGTTCTCGATAACGAGTCCCTTCCAGTTTGTGATTTTCATAAACTGGCCGTCGCCTCCCCATTTCTCCGAGTTGATGTCGTCAAAGACATTATTGCGGATAACAAGGCGATGGCCGCCGCTGCCCTCAGAGCCGCTGACGTTGATTGCGCCGCCCGCGCCGCGCACGAGGTTACCTGTAAACTCTACGTCTTCAATCGTCGCTGTCGGGCCGATGTCCTCGCGCACTGTAAACAGAACTGCTGTGCCGTCCTGACCTTTGGCCCAGTTGTTCGTCATCAGGTTGTTCTCTACCTTGACGCGGCGTGCGTTCTTCAACTCAAAATGGTTTTTGACCACCCATGAATCGTTGCGCCACTGAAGCGGTTTGTTGAAGTGGTTGCCGCGCACGATGATGTCTGCGGGAATCAGCTTCAACGACCCGGACGCGCCGCCAAAGAGAACGCCTTCGCCTGCTGCTTCAATGTAATTATTGACGATCTCGAATGGCCCGTCTCCGGCCCATCCGGCCAGAGCCTGACTCTCATCGCCCCTGCGCTTGATCTCCGCAAAGTAGCTGTTGGCGACGCGTATCTGACGACCGTTGAGAGAGATGCCGCGCCGTTGTCCTTCCGCCTGCGAGCCGTGAACGTAAACGCGGTCGAACTCGAAATGATGCGGCAACTCTGCAACTGTCTTCTCTTCGGTCGTGCCGAGCGCGATGATATTGCCGACGCCCTGCGGCGTTGGGCCAAACTCGATAGCGATGAAACGATAATGATGCGCGCCGCTTAAGGCCGTGACGGCGGCTTCGCCCGGCGTCGTGGAAATGATTTTCGGCAACACGGCGGCATGACGCGCAGGGTCTATGCGCTCGCCCGAAGCGGGCAGTTGCGCCTCCTGCGCGGACGAGCGAATGGTGATGTATTCGCTTCCGGGCTTGTTCGGCAGCTTGAGCGCGCCGCGAAAAGTCGCTCCGGCCTCAAGCACAATGGTGTCGCCGGGACGCGCTTTGTCAATCGCCGCCTGCACATCGCCACCGGCCTTGACGGTGATGGTGTTGCCGTTGACCACGACGCGGCGGCTTCGCTCCTGATGCGCAAAGACGAAGGCCAGCCCCGCGACCAGAAGAATCCCAATCGCCAGCACAAGCAGCCATTTGACCGGCCACTTCCTTTGTCCTCTTCTTCTTTTTTTTCGTTTCAAGGCTTTAACCTTTCATAACGCACTACTATTAAACGATGAAAATGTCACTGCTCGCAAAATTGACTTCAAACTTCTTCTTTGCGCCTTTTCTTTGCGCCTTGAGTCTTTCTTTGTTTGCGCCTTTGCGCGAAAGAGCAACGTTTCACGCAAAGGCGCAAAGTTAAAGCAGAAGGCGCAAAGGGTTGAGTCAAAATTCGACTTGAGCTTTTAAATTTAATTCTTAATAGTTAAGCCGATAGTAAATAAGTTTGACGTATTCGCCGAAAACAATTCTCCACCCGCTGCCGGAAAACCACCAGAGAGCAGGGCGCGGCGTTTGCTCTCCGGGCGGCGGCGATTCCATGCCGAGCGAGACATCGCTGCCGTCAAAGACGCGTCGCAGCGTCCACAGCGCGCGACGCGTATGATATGCCGAGGTGACTATCAAGAGTGAGCGACAGCCGCGTGCGACGGCAAACCTGCGCAGTTCCACTGCCTCTTCATGCGTATTTGAAAGCGCCTGCGGAATCTCTTCTATCGCCCCGGCGGGGACATTCAGGCTCAGCAATTCTTCTCTGGCGCGCTCTATGTAAAAAGGGTTGCGCTGTTGCGCGTTAGACCAGCCGCCCTGCGTCCCGTCGTTGGTCAGGATGATTTTCGGCGCGCGGCCCTCTTTGTAAAGCTGCGCCGCGCGATGCGTGCGCTCAAGATAAGTGGCAGAGCCGCTCAGGACGACCAGCGCATCCGCACGCTCAACCGGCACGCTCACGACCAGCGCGGACGCAAGCACCCATGCCAGCAAAGACCAGACGGCCAGCGATAACAGGAAGATTACTACAACTCTCTTTTTGCGTCTCAATTTCCACTTAAACGGCGACGGCGCGTCCTCTATCGGAATCACTGCTGCTGGCCGTAGCCATCTTGCGCTCCGCCTGTTTTTTTCAAGACTGTGATGATGGTCGTTCTCAACTGCTTCAATGGCCTTGTCATCAAAGCTCTGATCCAGACCAGCTCAAGCACGGCCAATGGAGGAATGACGGCAAAGACGGCATCGGAAACGAGCATCTTCATTTTCACCACTTCAAATCCGCAAGCCTGCGCCAGCTCTGCAATCTGCTTTTGCGTGTTGGCCTTGTAATGCGTCTCAAACACATCCTCTTCTTCCCTGCCGTCCAGAAAATGAACCAGCTTGTCTTTGATTGAGCCGGGGACGAGCCGCGCCATGACCGTCGCGTGGCCCAGACTGTTAGGCGTATGAAAGGTAAAGATGCCGGACGGCTTTAGCACCCTATGGATTTCACGAAACTGCGTGGCAGGGTCATCCAGATGCTCTACGACCATGTTGGCCGTCACCAGATTGAAAGCGTCCGCGCGAAAAGGAAGCTTGGTGATGTCGCCCCTGATTCTCAAACTGATGTTGAGGTGATTTTTGAGAGAGTGCAGAGAATAATCCAGACCAACGATCTTCCGGCATTTCTCAACCAGTTGTTTCTCTGCCTCTGCGCGCCAACCGGGCAACACCTGATGCCCGCATCCCAAATCCAACCACTCTGTTTCCTGCGTGACCTGTTCTTTCAACACGTCTTCATACAGTGATTGTGAATACTGCAACCCGGGCGCGATCAAGCTCCGCGCGCTGCCGTAGAAATTTTGTGCTGTGCTTTTAAAGCTCAAAGTAAACTCTCTTTATCAAAACCATGTCGGCATGCTGTTTGAGATTAAGTTAAATTAAAATTCGCCAGATGCCGGCGAATCTCGTCCACGCGCGCGTCCCAGCTCTCAGACCTGATAGCCTCGCTGCGGGCGACGCCTGGCCCTGCATCATCGAGCGCGGCTTCTATCTCGCGTATAAACTCTTCCGCATCCCTGCCGATGCGACACTGGCCCAGAACTTCGACTTCGGGAATCGCAGTCGAAACGACCTGCAGGCCCGCAGCCAGATATTCGCGCACTTTCAAGGGATTGGCATTCAAGGTCAGCTCGTTGATGCGAAACGGATTGAGCGCGACATCGAATCCTTTGCAATAAGCCGGAAGCTCCGCATACGGCTTGCGCCCGAGGAAATGCACATTCGGCAAATCTTTGAGGACAGCAGTGTCCGTCGTTGACTTGCCGATGATGACGAGCGAGCCGTGTTTGAAATGCTTTGCCGCCGCTGCCATCAAATCGAGGTCAACCCAGTCTGCAATCAGCCCGTGAAATCCTATGACGGGACGCGGCAGGCTGGCTATCTCCGCAGGGACGATTGTTTCCGCATCGAGCGCGCGGCGAAAGTGAGCGAAGTCAACGCCATGTCTAATCAATACTGTGCGCGGGTTAAAAGGAGCTTTGGATTGATAGAGCAAATCTGCGGAGACGATGACCATATCCGCGCGGCGCAGCAATCCTTCCTCAAGCTCTGCCAGCGAGCGCGAAGAGACGCCGGAGAAGGCCGTGTACTCGTCCACGCAATAGTAAAAAACTTTATCTTCGCCGAGCGTTCCGGCGATGATGGCCGCCGCCGGATTAAAGACCCAGTTGAGAGGTTTCTGAAACTTCAAACGATGCATCGCGCGCTTGACCTGAAAGCGCAGCAGGTGGCGATTCAAATCCCGTATGCGCGGCTTGCCGTAAGCGGGGATGGCGAGCGGGTTGAGGACGAAAATATTTTTCTCCACCTCTCGGACAGGCGTGGCGACCATCAACAGCTTGTTAAAGGCGCGGCTCACATCCGCCTTTGAAGCTGTCGGCGCGCGATAGCCGATTGAATTGACCCACAGCACGCGATTGTCGCGCGCGAGGATTCGCATGACATGCGTCTTCGACAGCGGGTCGCCGCTCCAATCATGGCTGAAGCAAAGAATGTCTCGCCCGCGCAGAGCAGCTTCTGCGCCGCCCGCTCTCGCGCCGGTTTTCTGTTCAATAGTTTGAGCTATCATGTTATCTGTTTGGCGAAGACCTCATGTTCGTCATGCGGCGAAGATTGCAGATGAGAAGGAAGCTCTTCTTCATCATGTTCATGGCCCGGCGGCGGGGAAGAAGCTTCGAGGTCTCGCGGGCCGAGCGGTTCGCCGTTGCGCGCGGCCTGCTCAAACTCCGCCATCACTTTCTCTTCCAGCATCAGAGAGTCTGCGAGAAATTTTGCTCCCCAGTTGACATAAATAAAAGGCGTGTACCGCCCGTAGATCGGCTGCGAGCCTTTGACGCCCGCGCGCACTCCTCCGTGTGCGGCGCGCAGGCTTTGCGTGCTCTTCACATAGTCGTTGAGCTTGAGCGCGGCATTGAGAAAGCGCGTGTCGCGCGTCGCCTGATAGAGACGCAGCCACACTCCGGCGATTTGCGCGTCGCCCGTTAGACAGCTATAAGCCGCAGCAGATTTCCACGCGCTGTCAAACTCGCCGGACATAAAACGGCGAAGCTCGAAGATACGCAGGAGCCGTTCGGCTGTCTGATGAACGGCGCGAAAATAAAGCTCTTCATTTGTGATGCGCCATGATTCCAGCAGCCCTTCCATCACGTAAGCGATGGTGTGCGTCAGCGGCAGCGTCCATTTATCGCCGGAGACAAAGAAGGCGTTGTGATTAAACCAGCCGTTGGCTTCGCGCTGGGCCAGAGTCCATTGCAGGTTGCGGCGCGCGGCATTCGCGTAAGCCCCTTCGCCCGTTGATTGATAAAGCTCCAGCAGACTCCATCCCGTGCGGACATCGTAAGCGTGAACGGTCGTCTCCGTCTCCTGCCCGCTCAAGGGCCACGAGCCGTCTGCGGCTTGAACTTTCAGGAGCCAGTCGCCCGCGCGCCGCGCCGCTTCCAGATAACTTTGGTCTCCGGTTTCGGCAAACGCGCGACACCATCCGAGTATGACCTGCCCTGTGTTAAAGACTGCGGGCTGCCGCTCCGAGTCTTTGCCTTTATAAAGCCCTGCCTGCACGGCTCCCGTCGGAAGCTGGACTTCGATTTCCCAATCGGCCATCCGGCGCGCTCTCTCTTTGAACTCTTCCAGCCCTGCGACCTGCGCGTAATCATAAAACGTCGGGATGATGTATCCGGTCGTCTCGGGATAAGGAGGCAGCCAGCCGTCAATCAGCGAGTAGCCGCCGGAGACGCCTCTGCCCCCGGCGCTATCATGCGCGCGGCACAACCATTTCATCGTCGCATCCAGATGTTGCCGCGTCGAGCGCGCCTTATGGCTTGAGCCTAAACGGTCGCGCACCAGCACGTCAGCCAGAGACGGATGCAGCAGCCGCACGCCCGCACGCGCGAGCCTCGTCAATGAAACGCCTTTTAACTTTTCTTTCATCGCTCTTTATATCAACCCAATCTTTGCAGCCGCTCGTTCGCCAACTGGCGCAAGCGCGGATGCATGACGAAGTACTGGCGGCTCGCGCTTTCCGGTGTCGCGGCAGGCACAAAATTCTCCACACGCTTCAGAGCCTCCACCATCAACTCGACTGCGAGGGCCGCGCTCTTGTCTCGCAACGCTCCGACGGTATCGCCCGCCTCAACCTCGACCAGCTTCGAGACGAGCACCGCGCCCGTGTCAACTCCTTCGTTGACGGTATGCACGCTGACGGCCACAGGGTCGCCGTGCAAGGCAGACCATTCCGTGACATCCATCCCGCGATAGGCGGGCAGCAGCGCGTAATGCGGGTTGATAGTCCCCCATTTCGGAATCTCCAAAACGGGTTTCCTGACGATGCCGCAGCCGCGCAGGATAATGACATCCGGTTTGAGCGCGCGAACAATCTCCACGCACTCCGCAGAATTATGCGAAGCCACCAGATGCACCGCCGGATTAACGTCCACCGGAGACGAAGCAGAGCGCGCCTCGTTGTCGTGAGCGGACGCGCTCGACCCTCTGATGCGGCCTGAAACTTTCCGCACAGCCTTTTCAAAAAAGACGCGCGGGCCGAGTTTGAAGAGCCATTCACGAACGGACGTGAGGGTCTTCGTCTGCTCGACAACCACCGCCGCCACCTCATGCCCCTCCGCAGCCAGGCGTCGCACCAGCCTGTCCTGCCGGAACGAATACCAACGCGGCACTCTGGAAAAAAGTACGAGTCTCATTTGTTTGCTAAAAGCGTGTCTGCTTTGAAGAGAGCAGTTTGTCCTTTGCGTTTCTTTGCGTCTTCGCTCTTTGCGGTTAAGTGATTTGTTAACGCAAAGCGCGCAAAGTTTTCTCGTAAAGAGACGCCGAGAGTTTCTTCCCTCGATTCACATTCTAATTTTCAGCGAGCCACCAGTGAAGGCTCTGCTAACTCCTGTGGCGACTCCTGCGCCATCTCGCCATCCACAAATTGTCGCAGCCACATCTCAAGATTAACGAGCGACCAGAGCCTTTGTGCATGATCTTGAGTTCCGGATTGATGCTCCGAGACAAGCTGTTTGAGATACGCTCGCTCGAAGAAGCCGCGTGCGGTCGCGCGCTCGCTCAAAACGTAATCGTCGATCACCCATTTGAACTGCCCGCGAAACCATGCGCCGACCGGAACCGGAAAACCCATCTTGCGCCGCTTCAGAATAGTTTCGGGCAGGATGCCTTTCATGCTCTGGCGCAGGATATACTTCGTCGTCCACCCGCGCAGTTTCAGACGCTCAGGCAAGCGCGCGGTAAACTCCACCAATTTGTGGTCCAGAAACGGGACGCGGCTTTCGATGGAAGCGGACATGCTCATCTGATCCTGCTTCATCAGAAGCTCTTGCAGGTAAGTCTTCATATCAACATAGAGCAGGCGGTTGAGCGCTGTGCCTGCATCCGTCTCTTGCAGGTAGCCGCGCATGTTCAGGTAAGGATCAACGATTCCGGCGCGCTCTTTTGTCTCCGGCGTTAAAAGCCTGTCCAGCATCGCGTGGTGAAAGACCGCGAAGTTGTCGAAATAGAGGCTCTCCATTTCATTCGGCAGGCAGAGGAAAGTGCGCACGAGCTTGCGCTTCACGCGCGAGGCGGAAGGCAAGCTCTCTATCCGGCGACGGAGCGCGCGGCGCATCGTTTCCGTCGTCAGGCTGTCATAACGCGCGCCGAGCGCAAGATTGTAAACGGTCTTGCGATAACGCTCGTATCCGGCCATCAACTCATCGCTGCCCTCGCCCGTCAGCACAACCTTGACGTGCTGCTGCGCCAGCCGCGAGACGAAATGGAGCGGCACGCTTGCGACGTGCGCCAGCGGCTCATCTTCATGCCAGACGAGCTTTGGCAGCGCCGCGAAAAACTGCTCCGGGCTGACGATGATCTCATGATGCTCCGTCCCGAACTTTTGAGCCACGAGACGCGCGTACTCAAGCTCGTTGGCCTCGCGCTCCGTAAAGCCGACGGAAAAAGTCTTGATCGGTTCGGATACCATCCCGCTCATCATCGCGGCGATGGCCGACGAATCTATCCCGCCCGACAGAAACATGCCGAGCGGCACATCCGCCATCAAGCGCAGCCGCACAGATTCGCGGAACAACTCGCGCCATTCGTCTATGTAATCAGCTTCGCTGCGCCGCGCTTCGTCCTGCGGCGTGAAATGTACGTCCCAGTATTTCTCGATCTTGATCTCGCCGTCGCGCCAGACGAGCGTATGCCCCGGCAAGAGCCTGCGCACGCCGCTGTACAGAGTCTCCGCGCCGCCGGTCGCATGATTCGCCAGATAATCAGGCAGCGCGCGAAAATTGACTTCCGGCCTGACAGCGCGGGCTTCGAGAAGAGCTTTGATCTCCGAAGCGAAGTAGAGCGAGCCGTCATCCGCGTGAACGTAATAGAGCGGCTTGACGCCGAGACGGTCGCGCGCCATGAACAACTCGCGCCGCTGCTTGTCCCAGATGGCAAAGGCGAACATCCCGCGCAGGTGCTCGACACAACGCGTCCCGTGCTCTTCGTAAAGGTGCAGAATCGTTTCCGTGTCGCAATGCGTGTGATAGTGATGGCCTCTGGCTTCGAGCGCGGGGCGATAATCGGCGTGATTATAAATCTCGCCGTTGTAAGTGATATAGAGACGCCCGTCCTCGACCGTCATCGGCTGCTGCCCGCTGGCGACATCAACGATGCTCAAGCGGCGGTGGCCCAATCCGACATTGCCGTCCACGTACAGCCCTGCATCATCAGGCCCGCGATGCGTGAGACAGTCGCGCATACGCTCCAAAACGCGCACGTCAATCGTGCGCTGCGAGCGACCCGAAAATGCTATCCCGTTAATTCCACACATAAATAGATTTCAGATTTCAGATTCCGGGTTTCAAATTTCAGATTTCAGATTTGAGATTGACGCGACAGCCACCAACTCGCCCGCCGGTAAAACCACTTCCAAAATCCTGTCGTCAAGCTCCACACGAAGCTTATCGCCGGCGCGACGCGCGACAGCATAAGCGGCAGACTCGTGCAAACTCAGAATCTCCCGCTCGCCCAGACGAAGCTGGCGGCCATCTATCAAAACAAGCTCTTCCAGCAATTCTCCATCATCTGCAAAGCGCGCCCAGCACCACTTGAAATCCGTCTCAAGGCGCTTTGTCTCGATCAACGCGCCATCGCCAACCATCAGCACATCGCAAAATCCATCGCCGTCAATCTCAAAGGCGCGCCCGCCGATGGCTTCAATCTCACGCACATGTGCGGCAGATTCCGTAGCGCGGCGCGGCACGAGAAAGCTAAAAAACTCCTGCTCGCCCGCCCCGCTCTTAGTAAGCTTATAAACCGGCGCGGGCCTGCGCTCTCCATAACACGACGAAACCCAGCCATCTTCCATATGCCACTCGCCGCCGTCCGCGAACGAAAAGACTTGCAGCCCCGGCACGCCGGAAGACTGCTCGGTAAGAGCCGCACTCTCCTGCGCGTCGTCGATCGAGGGATGCGTACCGGCTGCGAAATGAAAATGCAGGTCATAGCGATGCTGGCCCACAGTCTCTACAGAATCGCGTATCACCCAGTAATCGTTTTTGAGAAAGAGCACATGGCGCGTGTGTCTTGCGGGCGCGGGCGCGAGACGCATGTAGCCGTCATGCAGGCCCGCGAAATAATCGAACCGCGCAGAAGTTTTCCACGCGCGGGCGGAAGCATCTGCGGTCTGCTTCCATGAGAAAGGCCCGAACGGCACGGATGATGATTCCCCGTCAATCAAGAGCGTGTTATGCGCCGCGCCGGAGCGGAAATAGTCACGCAGTTCGGCAGAGCCTGTATAAGTGTACGTGCCTGGGTCAACCAGCAATGTGCGCCCGCGCGCAGCCAGCTCAAAAGAGAGCGCGTCCGCATGCGCGTGTCCGCAACCGTGCGCGCCGTGCGGGCCGCTATCTATCAAAAGGTAATTGCCGTCATCAGCCCATGAATCGCGCATCACGTAATAACCGCCTGCGGGAAAAGCGCGCGACAACTCCGCAGGAGTTTGAGCGGCAAGCTGTTCAAAGCTTTCCATCCCGGCGCGACCTAGAAGCCAGAAGGTCTCTTCAGCCGCTTCCCCCGCGACGTACTTGTAATCCGCACGCTTGAAGAGCGCCGCGCCCGTCGAAAGAGCCGCGCGAAAATCATTCGTCTCGCGCTCGTCAAGCATCATCAATCTTCCGCCGTCGTCGTCTCCTATAAAAGGCGTCGTGCCGTCCGGTCTGGTGATATGCATCAAGTGATCCAGAAGCGCTTGAAGCCTTGCTTCAAGCTTCTGCGGAACCGCTTCATCATTGCGCGACGAGAGAATCAGAAAGTGCGTGTAAAAGTCTGCCGTGTAGCGTTGATAATATGTGGCCTGCTCGAAATAAACGCCGTCCGGGAGGACATGCCGCTCAAGCTCTTCGAGCAAAATCCCGCGCCCGCGCTCGCGCCAGCCTGCGGCCCTGCGAAATTCCGGCAGCAGAGTTCCGAGATAGAAGAGGCCGAGAGCTTCGCCCGTCAGATGCGTGTTCGGACTCGAATAGGTCGAGAGATAAGTTTCCAGATGGCACGCGTGCAGGTAGAGATATTTCAGCGCGCTTGAAAAAAGCGCGTGGCTAAGATGCTTTGAGTCTTTGAAAAAGTGTAACGCCCACAGCCATGAGATCGAGCGAAAAGCGACTTCGAGACTGCTCATCCAGTTCAAGCCGAGCTTGGGCGGATTCTCGTTCATCCAGTGCGCCAGATGCGCGGCAAAGGCTTGCGCGTAACGCTCATCTCCCGTCAGTAGGTAGGCGCGGCCCAGCGTGGCAAAGTATTGATGACGATTCAATTCCCAGACAATCTTTTTGTCGCCCGTCGCAACGGCGTCAAGCTCATCTATCAGGCTCCAATGAACCAGCGGCGACCGCTTGCCCGAAACAGGCTCAAGATGCCAGTCAACGGGGTCGCCAAAATCCAGATGAGTGTGGCCCAGCAGGCGAAAGCGGCCTTCAATAATTTTATCCGCTCTCTCGATCAGAGACCGCTGCTCGGTTGGCCCGGAGCGCGACCGCAGCTCACTCTGCATCAAGCGGCGGTCATCAAAGGCAGCGAAAAATTTCGGCGCAGCTCGTGTGCGGAAATGCTCAAGCAATTTTTCGGGAGACTGCGAAGCGTGGCCCAAGACCGTTGCGTCAAGCAGTTGATGAAAGAGCGCATCATCGGATGGCAGGCGCGCAGTCTCTGCCCAGCCATGCCGTTCCGCACGGGCTGCAAGAGCCTGCGCCGCGCGGTCTCTGAGTTCTGCCAGACTGCGGCCTTTGAGCTTACTTAATTTTCCAAAGACTTGGTTCATGAACGCTCAATCAAAGTGGCCTGTGAGTTTTTAGTCGCCTCTTGCTGCGCCCTGTTTCCGACATGTGCGGTAGTTGCCAGCAGTTTTTCATATAGCTCAACCGTGCGTGCAAGCTGCGATTCGCAGGAAAATTTTTCCTCGACAACGCGCCGACCGCGCTGGCCCATCTCACGCGCTCTCTCCGGCCCCTGCAAGAGTGCAACGATGCGTGCGGCCATCGCTTCATCATCACCGGGCCGGACGATGTGGCCCGTCTCGCCGTCAATCACGGCCTCGCGTGCGCCGCCGACATCCGTCGCCACCACAGGGCGCGCGGCGGCCATGTATTCGAGAATCGAATTCGCAAAGCCCTCGCTGGTCGAGCTAAGCACACAAACCTCGGAGATGGACAAAAGCGACGCCACATCCTCGCACCGCCCCGTAAAGAAAGCGTCTCCGGCAAGATTAAGCTCTGCGGCAAATGCGCGCAGGGATTCCAACAACTCGCCTTCGCCCGCCAGCACAAAAGCCACATCGGAAACCTGCCCGCGCACGCGGCGCGCGGCCCTCAGGAATGTCTGCTGGTCTTTCACGCGATGCCGCATGTTGGCGACAATCGTGACGAGGCGTTGCCCTGCGGTTTCAGACAGATGAAGCTTTGCCAGCGTTTCGTCGCGCGACAGATTTTCCGGCGACGCGAGACGCGCCATATCGAGTCCGTTATAAACAATCTCTATCTTATCGTGGCGCACGCCTTCCGCGATTAACTCGCGGCGCACGGCTACGGCATTGGCAACGACCCTGTGCGCGCTCGCAAAGGCACGTTGCTGTAGAAACTTTTGCGCGCCGGAGCGCATCCCGCCCGTCTCGCGGCGCGAGGCAATCCGCACCAGCGGCAGGCGCGAAACGACGGCCCCGGCTATCCCGAAAATGTTGGTATAAAAATCGTGCGTGTGCAGGACATCAATCTCCAACTCGCGCAGCAGGCGCGCGAAGCGTCTGAGCTGCCGCACGGCGTTGCGGTCATAAAAGCTGTTTAAGGGAAACTCCTGAATGTCACACAGCCCGGCGCGCTCCAACTCATCGCGCAACACGCCCTCGCCTTTGAGACATGCGACATGCACGCGATAGAGACCGCTCTCCTTGAGCAGGCGCGCAAGCTGCACGGCCTGCCGCTCAGTGCCGCCCTGATGAAAGCTGTCTATCAGTTGGAGAACGTTTGCTTGCATCTCTTAAGAATGCAAAATTAAAAATGTAAAATGCAAAAATAAGACCTGTCTTTCATTTTGCATTTTACATTTTTAATTTTGCATTATTTATCCTTCCGTGCCTGTCGAGCGTCTTGACTCTTCCCGCATGATTTGTCGCAGGCGGTAATCGCGGTACAGATGCGGCTCGCCCGCGCGCCCGTCGGCAGCAGCCAGCGCGATATTGAAAGCCTCGCGCGCGGAGGCGAAGTGAATTTTAAAGCGGCCCTCGCCCGCTCCGTATTCGATGGCCTCTTCCCAGAAGCGGCGCACTCTTTCACCGATCATAGAGGGCTGGTCAAACTGGAAAAACCCGTGGCAGTAGAGCTTGATAAAAATCCATTCGGGTCGTCCTTCGACATGTATCCGCGCGCTGCGCCAGCGATTGAGCCGCGCCACATCGAGCGGTTGACTCGCAACCAGCGCGCCGTCGTCAAGTCGCGGCAGGGGCAGCCCGCGCACGCGCCGCGTCCAGTTAAAGACCAGCGGCCCGGTCATGATGAGCGGCAGTTGCGGCTCTCTGTCTCCGGCGCGAAGCTGTGGGCCAGAGCGATGCGGTTTCGCTTCATGCAAAGGATGCCCGCATTGATAGATAGCGTTGACGCGTGCGACCTGCGATTGATCCGGCGCGGAGGGCAGCGTCATGTCCGCATAGCAGCCCGTCTCCGCCAGTATCTGCATCTCCGAATCCACACCGCAGAACCTGCCTCCGGCGGAATTACCGAGCGCGAGATTGCCATGCACGAACGCATATTTCGCAGAGCCTTTGTCCTCGAAACGCGAGAGACATTTATGCTCAGACGCCAGCGCATCCCGAAATTCCGCGAGCGCGCGGCGCAAGTTCTCAGCCGTGTCCGGCCTCTCGACTCCGTGATGTAAGATGCACTTCGACTTCGCCAAAACCTTCTGCCTGCAACTCTGCGAGCCTTTGCAGGAGACGCGGGTGATACTGTTCCGCCGGATAAAAGTTTGTGTGACGAAACGGCGTGCCGTCCGCATCGCGCACGGCATTGCCGATGCTGCGCGCCTGCTCGCACCAGCGATCAAGCTTTGAGAGTTGAGTATTCCAATCAATCGTCGTTCCCTGCTCGTTCCATCCCGGCTCGAAATGATTGGCGACGACGAAGATGAGATGTTGCGGGCCGGAAGTTTCGGCAGACGCTCTGCGGCCCGCAAACTCTCGCGCACGCCAGAATGGATAGCGCATGAGCCACGGCAAAGACCATGCGAGTTTATCCAATTTGGTTGAATGATTGCCGCTCATTTTTTCTACGAACTTTTCCCGCTTGAGATGATAAAAGACGGCGTTGCCGGATTGGAATCAGGCATCTCTCCGGTAATATTCAGCCCGCGCTTTTTCAACTCGCGCAGCAGCAATCGCTTCGTCTGAAACGATTCGTTGCCCGTCAGCCTGTTGCGCGGCTGCACTCCTGAGAGATGATAAATCGCGCCCGACGCGAGCACGCGCAGGGCATGAACCGCCGACAGCGCCTGAAGCGAAGTGAGCGCGTCCAGCAGTTCCTTTAAGTAGAAACGCGCGTGATGAATCTTGAGCAGGCAGACTCCTTCGCTGCTGAGCACGCGCGCAATCTCGTCGAGCGCGCGACCATTATCAGTGTAGGGCAGCACGACGCGACAGATAACCACATCGAAGATTTGCGAGCCGAAGGGCAGCGATTCGGCAGACGCTCGCATAAAAGCCACGCGGCCCGCACAGTCGCGCGCGGCGAAGAGGTCGCGCCCGACCTGTCCAGCCTGCGGAGCGAGGTCAATGCCAACGCCGAGCACATCTTTTCCGGCAACGAACGGCACAAGCTCCTGTCCCGCGCCGCAGCCGACATCGAGCACGCGCCCGATCTTGATTCCGTCTGCGGCGGCGAGCGAGGCGCGAGCGCGTGCAGGGTTGCCGACAAACATCTCCCACTCGGCCCTCAAATATGTGTTGTACTCTGTCGCAGACATCGGTTGCTCTATACCTTCAAATTTAAACGGCTCAGGCCATGACCGGAAGATTCGCCGTATGCTCTGTTTGAGCGCGCGGCGCATCAGTCGCGCGGTCAACAAACGTGCGTTGCCAGAGTTCGAGCATCAGCAAAGCCCACAAAGTAGAAGAGTGGTCGCGCCGCCCGCGCTCATGCTCTTCGAGCAGGACATTGACATACAGCGAATCGAAAAGGCCGCGCTCGCGCGTGCGCTGTTCGGTCAAGGTTTCGTGGATGCGTTCCTTCAGTTGACTGTTAATCCATTCCTGCACGGGGACGCCAAAGCCCTGCTTCGGGCGATGCAAAATCTCTTCGGGGACGATGCCGCTCATCGCGCGCTTGAAGATATGCTTGGTTTCCAGCCCCTTCATCTTTAAAGATGCGGGGATGCGCGTCACAAACTCTATCAGCTTGTGATCCAGCAGCGGCACGCGCGCTTCGAGCGAGACGGCCATGCTCATCCGGTCAACTTTGGTCAGGATGTCGCCCGGCAAATAAGTCTTGCTGTCCAGATACAGCAGCGGGTCTATAGCGTCTCCGGTCTCGACGCTCGCGGCATAGCGGCGAAACATCGCGCCGCTTCCGTCTACATCTTTCAGCCGCCCGCGAAAATCATTTGTATAGAGCGAGCGTTTATTAAGCTCCGTAAAGAGCGAGATGCTGTCGATGTAGCGGTCGAGCGGGGCGAGCGAGACATTGCGCAGATAGTTGCGTCCCCACGCGCCATGCGGCAGGCTCTCGCTGAGGGGCTGCATCAATCCCTCGCGCACGACGCGCGGCAGGCGCGACAGGTGACTGCGCTTGCGATCAACGACATAACGCGTGTAGCCCGCGAACAATTCATCGCCGCCATCGCCGGACAACACGACCGTCACATGCTCGCGCGCCAGCTTTGAAACCATGTAGGTCGGAATCGCAGAAGAATCTGCGAACGGCTCGTCAAAATGCCAGACCAATTCATCCACTATGTCGCAGATGTCCGGCGTGACGACAAACTCGTGATGATCCGTCCCGAAATGCCTTGCAGCGATGCGCGCATATTTCAGCTCGTTATAAGTGTCTTCGTTAAAGCCTATGGAGAAAGTCTTGACGGGCTGCGACATGTGGCGCGACATCAGGCCGACGACCGCGCTCGAATCAACTCCGCCTGAGAGAAACGCTCCCAATGGCACATCCGACACCAGACGCAAGCGCACTGCTTCATCAAGCAGGGCGCGCAATTCTTCGAGATAGTCCTCTTCCCTTTTGACCTCGACCGGCTCATAACGAAAATCCCAGTATTGCTCAATCGTGACTTTGCCACCGGCAAAGCGCAGGTGATGTCCGGGCGGCAGTTTGTGTATCCCCTTAAAAATGCTCAAAGGGTCAGGCACGTAGCCGTATGAGAGATATGCATCGAGAGCAACAGGATTTGTTTCGCGCTCGA
Source organism: Pyrinomonadaceae bacterium (assembly GCA_963817025.1). GTDB lineage: Bacteria > Acidobacteriota > Blastocatellia > Pyrinomonadales > Pyrinomonadaceae > JACMLC01. The sequence continues at coordinate 244,819 of CAWFML010000001.1, forward strand.
CCGACGGATGTTCGAGCAGAGATTTGAGTTCCGAGCCAAAGACAAACGCGCCGTCCGGCGTGAGGGTGTAATAAAGCGGCTTTTTGCCGACGCGGTCGCGCGCGATAAAAAGCTGCTGTGCGCGCTCGTCCCACAGCGCGAAAGCGTACATGCCGCGCAGGTGATCTACGCATCGCGGCCCAAACTCTTCATACGCATGGACGATAGCTTCCGTGTCCGAGTGAGTGCGAAAAAAGTGGCCGCGCGCTTCGAGTAACGGCTGCAACTCGCGGTAGTTATAAATCTCGCCGTTGAAGACGAGCGTCACCTGTTCGTCGCATCCCGACAGGGGCTGATGCCCGCCCGCGAGATCAATGATCGAGAGACGGCGCATGCCGAGCGCGACCCCGCCGCGCACGAACATGCCCTGATCGTCCGGCCCGCGATGCGCTATCCGGCGGCACATGCGGTCGAGCGTGAGCGTGCGCTCATCCAACGCGCCGCCCGCCCTCTGCTCAATAAATCCCGCGATTCCGCACATTTTTATGATCTCTCAAGATTTTGATACTAAAGCCAAAGATTAGCCACGAAGCCACGAAGCCACAGAGCCACAGAGCCAGCATTAAACATTTGATATAGCATTTCCTTCATCCGCTTTTCTTCTCTCCGCGTCGCTGTGTCTCTGTGGCTAATCTTTGTGTGGCTAAAGTCATGTTGACGCCTGCCGGAGCAGCGTTGCTGCGCTGGCGGACGCGCCACTCGTGCGGCATGTAGAAACTGCCGCGCTGCATCTTGCCGGGGTCAACGCGCAAGGTGGCGCAGTTGCGCTGCCAGTCTATGTCTTCGATGGCGTTGCGTTGCCGGATAGTCGCGTCGGCGTAATAGATGTCCGGTCTCAGGCCGACCTCCGCGACGATAAATTCTGCTACGCCTGAGCCTGCTTCAATCTCAAGCTCCTGCTCGCTGAATGCAGTGGACAGGTGACAGAGCAGCTTGCGATTGCCCGTGTAGAAAAAGAACTCGAAGACCGCATCCTTGATTGATTCGCGCGCGGTGTAATTGACGCGTGCCACGATTGGCCCACCCGTGCGCGTCGCCGCCAACTCTCTGCCTTCAAGATCATAAAAGGCCACCGCCGTGATGGCAGCCTTCTTATCAAGCTCAACGCCGCCCGCCTCGCTCTGCTCTGCTGCCGTGAGACTGGCGGACGCGCTCTGGTATTGAGCTATGACATCATGCGGGTTGCCGTCGGCGATAATCTCGCCGCGCTGAACCAGCAGCACGCGGTCGCACAACCCTTCGACCGCGCCGAGGTCGTGCGAGATAAAAACGATGGTCGTGCCGTTCTCTTTTAGCTCGCGTATGCGTTGCAGGCACTTGGCCTGAAACTCCGCATCACCGACCGCCAGCACTTCATCGAGCAAGAGGATGTCCGGGTCTAGATGCGCTGCGATGGAAAAGCCCAAACGGACATGCATGCCGGAAGAGTATCTTTTGACGGGCGTGTCTATGAACTGGCTGATGCCTGCAAACTCCACGATGCGGTCAAACTTTTCCGTAATCTCGCGGCGGCGCATGCCTAAGATAGAGCCGTTGAGGTAGATGTTCTCGCGCCCGGTCAACTCAGGATGAAAACCTGAGCCGACTTCGATCAAAGCCGAGAGGCGGCCTTCAATCGTAATCTCGCCGGAGGACGGAGAGGTGATGTTCGAGAGAAGTTTCAGAATCGTGCTCTTGCCCGCGCCGTTATGCCCGATGATGCCGAGGGCTTCGCCGCGCGGCACATCAAAGCTTACGTCGCGTACAGCGTAAAAATCCTGCACGGGTTTACGCAGGCTTCGCAGGCGACGCACGAGCGGATGCTGTGCAGCCGTGTCTTCATGCTCACGCTGGATGCGATACCTCTTGGAAACGCTGTTGAATTTTAAATCAATCATTTCTCGTCGGCGGCTGTGATGTTCGCGCGATTTACTTTGCTTGGAAACGCTGTTGAATTTTAAATCAATCATTTCTGGTTGACTGATGAAGGCGCGGCAATGACGCTCTCTTTCGCGCCGTTGCCGGGCAAGACGCCGCGCATCCGGCGCGCGGCATGAACGGCAACGGCGGACGGGTAATGACGCAGGAGCGTGAGCAGTTTCATGAAAGCCTCACGCTTCTCTCCGGCACGCGCGTGCTGGCGCGACTCTGCGACCAGCAGCTCGCAGTGATACATCTTCTTCTTTCTTCTGAGGCCGCGCCGGTAAGCCCTGACCAGCCGCCTGTCATCCTTGATATGCTCCCACTGCGAATCGAGCGCGCGGATGGCGTATTCCAACATGCGCGCGTGATTGCCGGACATGTTCGCGCCGTGCAGGCGATATTCCGCGATCAATTCCTGATGGTTAAAGATGGGATGCTCGCGCGCCAAGTCGAGATACACTTTATAGTCTTCGACGGATTTCATAGAGACATCGAAACCGCCCAACTCTTCGAGCATCGAACGCCTGTACATGACCGTCGCTGGACAGCCGATGAAATTTGTTTGCAGCAAGTTCAAATAATGTTCCTGCGTGACATGCAGTTGCTCAGACCTTTGCAACGGGCTGCCGTCCGCCGCAATCAGAAAGTGCAGCCCGCAAGAGAACGCGCAATCGGGCCTTTCTAACAGGCGCTGCAAATTAATCTCCGCCGCGCGCGGGTAAAGCCTGTCATCCGAATCGAGAAAGATCAGAAACTCTCCGCGACTCGCGCGCATGCCTGCGTTGCGCGCCGCCGGAAGCCCCGAGTTCTCCTGCCGCAGATAACGCACCTCCGTGTAGCGCCTTGCGACTTCATCCGTATTGTCCGGCGAGCCGTCGTCAACGACTATCACCTCGACAGGCGCATAGGTCTGCCGTAGGGCGCTCTCAATCGCTTCGCACAGGAAATGCGCTTGCTTGTAGCAAGGAATGATGATGGAAACTAAAGCGGGGGTCGTCATCTGTACAGACCTTTAAGAGCTTTCTTGTCCGGCTTCTCTTTTTAGATTATGTCGGCCACGGTCGCCTCTATGCGCTTGAAATAGATATACGCGACGGGGAACATGACGAGTGAAATGAGCATGGTCACGACGAGCAGTTGAAAGTCAGGGGCCATGCCCTGCAAAACCACACGGCGGAAATTCTCCACCACGCCGACCATCGGATTGAGGACATAAAACATACGCACGCGCGCGGGCACTGCGCTCAGAGGGTAAACCACCGGCGTCGCAAACATCCACACTTGCGCGAGCAAGGGCATCGCCACGCCTATGTCACGAAAACGCACCTGCGTCGCAGAGAAGAAGAGCGCCATCGTCGAGGCGAACACGAGCAGCGTCAGGAGAATTGGAATCGCGTATAAAATATTGATGGTTACGGGTACGCGATAGTAAATCATCATCGAGACCAGCACGCCCGACGCCACCAGAAAATCAAAGAGCGCGGCAAAGACATACGTGAGCGGCAAAATCTCGCGCGGGAAATAGACCTTCGTTACCAGCTCTGAATTGCTCACCAGAGAGTTCGTCGCATTCGTTAGAGAAGTAGAAAAACAGATCCACGGCAGCAGTCCCGCAAAGGCAAAGATGGCATAGGGCAGGCCGTCCGTTTGCACTTTCGCCACGACGGAAAAAATCAGTGTATAAATCAGCATCAGCATCAGCGGCTGCAAGACGGCCCATGCGATGCCCAGCACGGACTGCTTGTAGCGCACCTTGATGCGATGCATGCTCAGCGTAAAGAGCAGGTCACGATATTGCGCCAGATCAATCAGACTGCCCAACAGACCGCCGGGCGAGAGCGCGGGCGGGCGCAGCACTCTCCTGCGGCGCGGCTCGCTCTTTCTGCGACCCGTAGAGCTTTCGCCCGTCTCCGGCAATTGAATGTTTGAAGACATATCAGTCATGATGCAACTCAGCCGGATGGCTACGCGCGCGGCGCGACCTGTAAACGCGCAACAGGAGTTGCGGCGCAACCCGCAGCATCAGCAAGACGAGCGGAAGTTTCCACTTCGGATAAAGATTTTGGGCGGTGCGAAACTCGCTTGTGGCAGCCTCAAACTCGCCGCGTATCAGATGCAGCTTGCCATGCTCGATACGCAGGTCAGCCTTGAGCCTCTGAACCACTCCGGCCATCAACTGATGCTCTTCCGGCGTGACATCCAGATGACGTTCGATCTTATCGAAAGCCTCCAACTCTCTTTCCACTTGCTGAATCGAATCCCCGGACAGGCTATCGGGTCGCACGCGATAGTTGAGCAAGACCTTTTTCTGATAGGCAGCGTGCCCGCCGTGCCTGACCATCCGCAGCCAGAGATCGAAATCATGCGCGCGTAGCAGGTCTTCATCAAACATCCCGACATCCATAATCAACTGCCTGCGCGCGACCACGCCCGACGTAATCACATTGCAGCGCGCCGTAACAAGGCTCTCGAAAGTGACTTCGCCTTTTGACGGAGCAGTCTTCATGTAGGTGCTGCCAGCGAGCTGCGTCTCGCCGAAGATAGTGGCGTTGGCGTAAACGAGATCGCACTTCGGATGGTGCTTGATGAAATCGAGTTGAGAATGAAGAAAGTCAGGCAGCCACCAATCGTCCGCATCGAGAAAGGCTATGAACTCGCTCCGCGCCACATAAAGCCCTGTGTTGCGCGCAGAGGCCGCGCCGCGATTCTCCTGCTTGAGATAAACGATGTGCGCGCGGTAAGGCTCAAGCACGCGCTCAAGTTCCGTGGTGTCCGGCGAGCCGTCGTTGATGACAATGATTTCGTAGTCTTTAAAAGTCTGCGCGAGCACGGAATCCAGAGCCTCCGCGATATAGGGCGCGACGTTGTAGGCAGGAATGATGACGCTGACAGCGGGCGGCACGGCTGTGTGCCGCGTGATGCGTTGCGGCGTTTCGGTTTGGGCTTCCATCAATTCGGTTTGGGCTTCCATCAACATGCTCATCAGTCTCTCCCGTGCGACGCCGGAGCCGCCTGAGCCGTAGAGGCAGGATTATTGACAGGCTCGCGTATCGGCTCCCAGCGCGCGTAACGCTCGCCGCGCAGAAATTTGTAGAAGGCAATCATCGAAGCCGCATTCGCCAGCACGAAATAGTGCGGCAGCGCGAGCAAGCGCAGACGCTTTGACCCTGCGCGCTCAAGCAGCCAGCCAAATGCAGCCATCACATAAAAAAGCAGTTGCAACGCAAAAGCCGCTGCATAGAACCATGAGCGCGGCGCGAGGATGGCTGAAGTGATGAGCGTCGCCAGCAGAAAAACCGGCACGAGATAGCGCAGGACTTTATGAGAGAAAAGCTGTACTGCATAAAACCCGCTGCGAAAGGGGTTCATCATCGCGCGATGCCGCCAGAGGTCTGTGTAGGTCTGCGTAATGACGCGCACGCGCATGCGAAGCTCTTTGTCCGTGCGCCGGTTCGTCTCTTCAGTGCAGACCGCATCCGGCTCGTAGACGGAGCGCAAGCCCTGCTCCATCATCTTCGTCGCAATCAAAAAGTCGCTGCACGCTTCGTTATACATCGGCACATAGGCCGCGCGGCGCACGGCATAGAGACAGCCAGACGCGCCGATCAGCGAGCAGGCGCGGCTCTCATGCTTTTTGAGAAATGTTTCGTAGTTCCAGTAAGAACGCGCGCCATGCCCGACGCTCGTCTGCGCCGGGTCAACATAGACCAATCTTCCGGCGACGCATCCGACAGAAGCGTCCGCAAAATCCGGCATCATCACGCGCAGCACATCCGGCTGGTAAAGCGTCGTCGCGTCGGAGAAAAGAATAATCTCGCCGCGCGCCAGTTCCACGGCAGCATTCTGCGCTGCGGTCTTGCCGAGCCGCTCACGCTGACGATGCAGGCGCACGCCCTCAGAGGCGAACTCGCGCGCGATGGCATCCGTCGCGTCCGTCGAGCAATCCGAAGCCACAATCACTTCCAGTGTGTCCGCAGGGTAATCGAGCGCGAGCGTGTTCAAGAGCTTTTCGCGCAGGTCGCGCTCTTCGTTATAGGCTGTGATGATGACGCTGACCACCGGCTCGTAAGCCGAGCGCGCGACGTTGAGAGAGCGCAAACTGCTGACCAGCAGCACGAGCAGCGGATAACCCGCATAGGTATAGCCGAGCGCGAACACGCTCGCCCAGAAAATTATCGCTGCCGCTAATCCGTAGCTCATCCTGCTGCCCGCTCCATTTTCACGCCGAGGCCGCTGGCCGCAGACGCCCCTTTGCTGTCCTTCGCTTTATCGCTTGCCGCCTGCTCGTCCAGTGTCATCTCCGCGCCATGCTCGAATTCGTAGATGCGGCGCAGGCCGACGGCGTAGGCGACCAGATAATAAACGTACCATTGATAGGCGACGGAGCCGAAGAAGCTGCCAACCATATAAGCCACAAGGCTCGCCTGAATCCCGACCGCCAGATAATAGAAACGCGACTGGCGACGCGTCTCGAAAGTCTCTTTCTCGATCTGCCATAAACGCTTGAGCGGCGTGACGATAAAAAGCGTATAGAAGGCAAGCGCGGCCATGCCCAGTTCCGCAGCCACCTCCGTGTAAGCATTGTGGCTGACGTGCTCCCTGATGGAAACGATATGAAAGTTTCCCATCCCGACGCCGGTCAGCGGATTTCTGAGAGCGACGATGATAGAGCGTATCAGTAGTTCGCGCCGCGCGCTCGAAGAGCCGACCGCGTCCAGATTGGAATCGAACAGGGACAGCAGTCGCAGGCCGTAGTTTCCCGGCGCAAGAGCGATAAACGTCGCCACAACGATGATGCTCAGCACCATCACTGTGAGCCTTTTTCCCCTGCCGAACTTCCACGCCAGCACGGCCCCTGAAAACAACAATCCCAGAAAACCGCCGCGCGAAAAAGTGACCACAGTGCCTGAGACCATCAGCACGGCAAACGTTGCGTACATCATCTTGACGGCGATGTTGCGCGCCATCATCATCAGCGCGACCGCGAGCGGAATCATCGTCACCAGATGAAGCGCGAGGTCATTCGGATTGCCGAACATGCCGCCCAAGTTTCCTTCTACGCGATAACCCTCGACCGTGAAATTCCCCGCGCGATAGTTATCCAGAGCGTTCAAACTGAGCAGGCAGCCGACTCCCACCGAAATCCAGATCAAGCCCTTGAGCCGCGCTTCAGTCCGCAGGACATTTATCATCACGATAAACATGATGACGGCCTTCAGAAACGACTCGTTGAAAGTGGCCCACGCTTCCCCCGGCGCAAGCGCAAAGGGAATCGAGAGCAGGGCCGCCGCCGCGAGCAGCAGCAGCAGATTGACTTCGCGCGGGCGCGCCGTCAGGTTGCCTTCGAGAGAAACCTGTGTCGGGACGAAAATGGCGAGCGTCAGGAGCGCCGCGACCAACGCCATCGAGGAAAATCCTGAGAGCGCGGGAAACAGTTCGTATGGACGAAAATAGAGAATGAAAGTGAAGAGAAAGATGCCTGCGTAGCTAAAAGTGTGGCCGCGCCGTGCAATCCAGCTATCGCTCTTTCCGGTGCGCGCGGCGCGCGGCGCAGCCTGTCGCTGGCGCACAGGTGGACGAGTTTCAGTTAAATCTTTAGCAGCCTTTCCGCCGACTGTTTCTCCGTCAAAGTCTCCTTTGATGACTTCAAAGCGCGGCGCGGGAAATTCGAGCGCGGGCGGCGCGGCAAATTCTTCTTCCTGTGCGCGCGACGGTGCATGCCCGCGTCGCACCACAGGTTCGTAATCTACTGGCTGTTGATTCCGATATGACATCCGGCACTCTCGGAATGATCGTCGCTTCGTTCAGTCGGCGGCTGCCGCCTTGAGCGGCAGAATCCGGCAACTCGAAACTCCGCGCGCGTCCGGGGCAATCAAGAGGCGCAAGCGGTTCGCCTTTGCCTTCTCGAAAAGACACGAAGACAAAAACAGCGGAAGCATCCCATGTCACTGTAGGCAAGTGGCAGGATGCGCGTCAAGAGACGGAAGTTAAGAGTCAGGAGCCGGGAGTCAAGAGTCCGAAGTCTAACCGGAAAGAGATAACATCTATCTGCTCTTCAGATTACAGTTTTTATCTTCGTCCCTTGACTCTTGACTCCCGGCTCCCGACTTTTAAACCGCCACGCTCTCCGGGTCGCCGACGATGACGCGGACGCGCTCGCGCAACGCCATCTCAAAGCGGCGCGCTTCTTCGATTTCGGAGAAGGCTAGAGCGCGCAGTTCCGCCTCGATGCGGCGACGATAATCTGAGACCAGCGAGTCGGAGACTCCTAAAGTCGCAGCGACTTCGAGTTGTGTCCCATGTTCCTGACTGAGATAACAATGCCAGAGCACGCCGAGCATGCGGTTATACTGCTTGGCTTTGCCGCGCACGGAGGTCTGCAAGCCTTTGAGAAAACGGTCAACGAATCCGGCTGCTTCCTGCTCTGACTCGCGCCTGAGCAATCCCTCTTCCGGGGTGTCGCATTCATCCACAGGCTCAAAACGCTGGCCGTTCTCGTCGCCGTCATCCCCGCTCGTCAAAGGCACCAGATAAATATCCATCACCGGCAGGCGCGACATGACGAGGCTTCTGAGCGTGCGTACGTCAACCGGCGCATCCGCTGCTTCAAGAACGGAGATGATTAAATCTTCGAGGTCTGAATTGCTGATGACAATCTGCGAGTCGCCCGTACAGCCGACAAGACGCGTATCGCGCTGGCGCACGGAGATCATCTGCACGCGCTGTTCGAGGTCTGGCATCTGGCGTCCGGCTTTATGATCGGCCCATTCGCTGAGGCCGTAGACGCGGTCTGCCAGGCGGCGATGCGGCTCGTCGTCTATGCCGGAGGTGTCAAAGCGGCGAAAGTTGGCGCTCGATTGAATGAGGGTCGAGATGCGGCGCGCGAGACGATAGGATTCCGGATGACGTTTGCGAAGCTCTGCCGTCAAAAGGTTCGTCAGCTCGATCTGCCCGATCTCGCATTCGATCTCCGAGTCGGTCATCTCCGTGTCCAGATAATGCTGGAAGCGACCCTTGCTTAAAAGCTGCACAAACAGCTCCTGCGTCAGGTCTGTATAGGCGTTATGCGCTCCCTCTTCGACTAAGAGACCCGCGCTTTTCGAGGCGCGGACGAGAGGATGGTGTGAGACCAGACGATGCAGTTCCGTCCACAGACGACTGACATCCGAGCAGCGCAAGCTTTCCACCCAGTGGTTACCACGCGTCGCACGCTCGGTCTCACGACGCCTGAGCGAACGCGGCTGCTCTTTGATAGCGCTCATCATGGAACCTTTCGGATTGTTATGGCTAGTAGATTTCACAATCTTGAATATTTACTGCATCTCGCCCGTGCCGCTGCAAGCCTCTTCTATCGGTCAAGCCGTCAGCACATTGGTCGGTCGGCACATTCTTTGAAAGATTGGTAAGACTCTGGTGCGTTCTCAAAACTTCGGCAGGCGTTATTTGTGAGACCGGTGGAAAGGGCATGTCCTCTTTGTAAGGGGAGTAAAGTGTCAAAGGCTTGCCCGGCACGGGCCTTTACTGCGGCTCGTCTCTCTAATCCGGGGCAGCCTTAGCCTCAGAGCGTCCTGCTAAGCTTTACATCTGCCAACCCTGTCTTTTTAGTCCGCGCCTGAAGATGACCGCAAAAGGGGAACGGGCGCGGCCAACCTGGAAAGGGTCAAGGAGCGTCTGGCCTCCTTGATTGACAAAAAAGATGTTATCAGCAAACCGAAAAATGAGCAACATCTTTTTACACTTGGGGCTAAATATTGAAATACCTTAGATAAAAATCTTTTCGGGAGGGTCAAACTTGTGGAAGAGTGGGCCTATTGGCTATTTATTTTCGTTGAACAACCGAAGCGCCGACTAGAGGGAGTTCAGTTGCGGCTCAGGTAATCTTGCTCTTGCCCCTAGACCTCGCCCCCCTGTTAGACTGTGGCGCTGCCGATCTTAATTTTGTGTGAGCCGTGATTGTCCCGAACAGAAGCTGACAGGTAGGCGAAGCTTGAAGGGGAATATATGAGAACCAATAACTTGACCTCCTTTTGCAAACAGGCAAGCTGCCCTTCTGCGGAAACACTGCTTTCCTACAGCGCGCACAGGCTGCTATCCGGGCGCACGGCGCGGGTCGCAAAACATCTGGCAGGCTGCGATTTCTGCTGTGCGGAACTGCAACTGCTCGCGGAATTTCCACAGGTGGACGAAGGTGAAACGCAAACAGCGGAGATTCCTCTTCCCTTGCGCCGCCTCGCCGAAGAGATTCTCGCAGGCAGCCTGCTGACCGCAGAGACCTTCGCCGGAATGGCTTACGAGAAAGAGCGTCTGACGCTGACGGACGCCTAGAGCGCTTTACGCGCCAGCAACTTCATCAAACTTTCCCACGACGCCCCGCCACGACGCCTTAGATACTTCTACACTCTCGAATAGCTCCTATTTTTAGTTAAGCGCGTTCAAGATGATGAAGCTCTTTAACCGTTCTCGCCATACAACTCATCTATCTCGGCGCGGTATTTTTCGTCCACGACGCGGCGTTTTACTTTGAGCGTCGGCGTCAATTCGCCGCTGTCAATGGTGAATTCTTCGTGCAAGAGTGCGATGCGGCGGACGCGTTCATAATCGTGCAGCTCTTTTGTCAAAGCCGCCACGTCGCGCTGCACGAGCTTGATGGCCGCCGGGTGTGCGCTCAGCTCGCGGTGCGATTTCGGCGCGCTGTCTTCAGCCTCCGAGACGGCGGACTTCAAGGCTTCCCAATCGGGGACGATGAGAGCCGCAGGCTGCTTGCGTCCCGCGCCGATGACGACCACCTGATTGACGAACTCGCTTTGCTTAATCAGGCTCTCGACCATTTGCGGCGCGACATACTTGCCGTTGGAAAGTTTGAACAAATCTTTCTTGCGATCAGTGATATAGAGATGCCCGCCCTCGTCCATGCGCCCCACGTCGCCGGTATGGAACCAGCCATCCTTCATCACATCGGCAGTCGCCTCCGGGTGATTGTAATAACCGCGCATGACGTTTGGCCCACGCACCAGAATCTCCCCATCGCCTGCAATCTTCACCTCAAGGCCGGGGAAAGGCAGGCCCACTGAACCGACTCGATTGTCTTCGGGACGATTGGCAGAGACGATGCAGGTCTCCGTCATGCCGTAGCCTTGCAGGATAGGAATGCCCGCCGCCAGAAAAGCGTAAGAGAGCGCGGGAGAAAGTGAAGCTCCGCCCGAGACGAAAAAGCGCAGGCGGCCTCCGATGCCGTCGCGCCATTTGGAAAAGACGAGCCGGTTGGCAATCATCTGTTGAATCTCAAGGAGCGGCGGCACGCGCTCGCGCCTGTCTTTCGCTTCGGCATACTTCTGGCCCACTTCCATCGCCCACGAAAAAAGCTTTGTCTTCCACCCGCCCGCGCTCATCCCCTTCTTGACTATCTTGTGATAGACCTTCTCGAAGAGGCGCGGCACGGCGGTCATAATTGTGGGCTGCACTTCCTTCAAATGCTCTCCCACCTGATCGAAAGAGGCCGAGTAATAAACAGAGACGCCGTTGCAGCAGAAGACATAAAAGACCGTGCGCTCGAAGATATGCGAGAGCGGCAGCACGGAGAGCGCGACATCTTGATGGAGGATTGGCAGGACGCTCGAAATCGAAAGGACGTTGGAGACGAAGTTGTCATGCGTCAGCATCACGCCCTTTGGCTCGCCCGTCGTCCCAGAAGTGTAAATGATTGTCGCAAGGTCATCGTGGCGAACTTCAGCCAGCAGATTTTTGAATCTCTCTCTGTCCTCAAGATCAAGCTCTGCGCCGCGCCGCTCAAGCTCTTCGAGCGACATCGCCTGCTCGATGTCCGGCGCGGCGTCCGTGTCAAAGAAGATTAGATTCTCAAGCTGCTCGACGCCTTCGATGCCCGGCAGCGCGTGCTTGAAGACTTTGCGCCCGGAGACAAAGAGCGCACGCGCGCCCGAATCTTCTAAGATGTAGCGCACCTGATCCACCGCCTGCGTCGTGTAGATTGGAACATTGACGGCGCGCAAGGCAAGGATAGCCAAATCCGTAATAGACCATTCGGGACGATTTTCCGAGAGGATAGCCACGCGGTCTCCGGCCCGTATGCCAAGCTCTGCGAGGCCGAGCGCGATGCGGCGCACGCGCTCGATAAAGGTTCCGGCGGCGATATGCAGCCACTCGCCGTCCTGTCTTTTATTGAGCGCATCCGCTTTGTTAAAGCTGCGAATCGCCTCAAGGCACAGGGCCGGAAGCGTCGTCGGCTGTGACCCGTTCGGATGTTCGGAGATCAAGGCAGAAACCATTTTTCTTATTTTGCCTTTTTACTTTTAACTTTTTATTTCTTCGAGCGCGCTGCCCGGTTTGAGCGCGAGCGTGCAGCGCGAGACGCAAACGAGACGCTCTCTCTCATCTTTGATCTCAATTGACCAGACGCTCATCTGCCTGCCTAGATAGACGGGCCGCGCCTCTGCGGTCACAATCCCCTTCGAGACGGAGCGCAGGTGATTGGCATTGATCTCGACGCCGACCGGAGTATAGCGCGTCAAATCCGTGTTGAGCGCCGCGCCGATGGAGGCCGCCGTCTCCGCCATCACGACCGAGACGCCGCCGTGCAGCAGCCCTGTATATTGATGCACACGATCTTCGACCGGCATCGAAAGCACAACCAGCTCTTTCTCTGCGGATTCGATCTTGATGTTAAGCGTCTGGAGGACTGTCTGCTTCCCCCTGCTCTTGAGCGATTCCAGAATATTTGCCGCCATAAACTAATAAGCCATTACATGTATCAAGTTACTACCGATTCAACCCTTTCCGCCTTCTGCTTTCTCTTTGCGCCACTAGCGTGAAACGTTCGTTGAGGTTTCACGCTAGTGGCGTAAACAAAGAAAGACTCAAGGCGCAAAGAAGAAGCTTCGTGATTTCAAATCAGCTTTAAAATCTTATCCGGCTTAACGACGACGCCTGCCATCGCCTCGCATGTCCTGCCACCACTGCGTGAACTTGGCACGCGAAGAGAACTCGTCTTCATACTCATAGACATCCTCGTACTCATCCTCCGGCGCGGGCACTGGCTGCTGCCTCCGCTGTAGCTCACGAATCTCTTCAGGAGACAGTTCGCGCGAAGCGCGCCTGCGCCTGCGACGCCGGACGACGCGCTCGACGCGCCCGTTGACCGTCGCCAGCGCGGCGAAGGTTAGAAAGAGCAGCGCGTTCGAGGTGGTATGCAAGGTGAAATCGAAGAGGCTGTGGACCAGAACGGCAAAGCATCCGGCCAGCGCGCCCATCGCCACGCCGCTCCGGAAAACATCCTGACTGCGCATTCTCTTAAGGGCCGTGCGAAAGAGCGCGATGATAAAGAAAAGGCCGAGGATGGCTCCGACGATTCCGCCGTCGGCTAAGATTTGCAAATAATCGTTGTGGGCCTGCTCGGGACGATTGACGCCGTTGTGGGGGTCAAACGGCGTGTAGGCGACGCCGTATGCGCCGAGTCCCGCGCCGATAACCGGATGCGCTTTGATGATTTGGAGCGTGACGTTCCAGATTTGCGTCCGCCCGGTCGTCGGGTCGCTCGCGTTGACCGAATCGAGTAGGCGGCTGAGAGAAGATTCGCCGCCGATGAGTATGACGCCGAGCACGAGTGCCAGCAGGAGCGCAAGCGCCAGCCCGATGCGCAAGGCTATCTGCCGCGTGCGCTCAAAGCCATGCCATGACATGCCTTCAACTTTTGACCTCAAGCTCGTCAGCGCGACCAGAAAGAAGATCATGGCGACAAAGCTAATCATGCCGCCGCGCGAACCGCTCAGGAAAAGCGCGACTCCCATCAAGGCGATGGCCGTCAGATACAGCAGCCTCTTCTCGCGCTCAACCGCGCCCGCGAACATCAGACCGAGCGGGAGCGCGAGCGTCATCTCCATATAGCCCGCAAAGTTGTGACGATTGACGAACGGGCCGTACGGTTTCGCCAGTCGCGGCTCAAAAATGCCGTAAATCTTTGTCGGGCTGATGAGCGACTGAATGACTGCTAAGAAGGCCAGCGCGAAACCGAAGATGATGATGAGGCGGACGATGGCGCGCAGCCGCACAGGGCTGTCCGTGTAAGCGAGCACGGCTGCGAAATAGATGAGCAGGGAGACGAGCTGGACCAGAACCAGCCGCGTCGAGTATGGATCGAGCGAGAGAGCTTGTTGCGCTTGCCCGGAGAGCGCGCCGCCCGCGCCGGTCGCGCCGCCGAGCGGCAACAGTTGAATCAAGCCTAAGAGAATCATTCCAACGAGCGGCCATTGCAGCGTGTTACGACTGAGACGCAACGTGCCGCTACGCCATGCATCCACAGCCCATGCCGTGATGATGAGGACTGCGCCAGCCTGAAAGACCGCGAGCGCCCAGTAGTGCACAGTGCCGTAGGCGAGCGCAGTGAGCATGATCGCAAGGCAGAGCGTAAAGAAGATCAGGCTGCCTGCCCATGTCTGCTCTAGCCCGGCGAGCGGTTGCGGGATGCGGGTCGGCGCGGTCGCTTCTTTAGCTTCCGCTCTGTCCTGCGCCGCTTGCTTGGCCGAGACGTTGGAGATTGAAGTCGTCATACCAGATGATGCCGAAGATCGGGCACACGTCGCCGCAAAAGGCGCGATTGGTGCGCAAGTAAATGGCCTCAGTCTTCTCCGGCGTATAAAATTCGACGGTCACTTGCTGCCAGTCGTGCCTGCCCATAGGGAAAGGCGGCGACGCGCCCAGCACTTTATTGTCAGAGGCGTTTGCCACTTCGATCAAGGGCGTGCCTCCGCTCTTTAAATCCTGCGTCCGCACATAGCCGTCAAAGCGATAGCGCGTCAAAGGCTCGACGACGACCAGTTGCGAGATATTATAGAAATTGGCTTTTGAATATCCGTTAAAGATAATGCGTAGGCTGCGTGTGCCGCCGTGTCGCTGGCCCGTGTCAACCGTCACTTCCGTTTGATAGACGGGAGCAATCTGCCAGCCGAAGGGGCTTGTGCCGGGCGCGCTGATGGGCAATTCAAATCCGGCGTTGGCTAACTTTCCGACGCCCTCTGCGCTCTCGATTCCGAGGTCGCGCGCCAGCGCCTGCGACGCCGGATAATGCTTCTTCTCATAAAGCATCTTCATCAAATCTTCACCGGCCTTGCGCTGCTCATTTTTCTCTGCCGCGCTGAGGCTGGTCCACAAACGCACAGCATCGTCGGCCTGCCCGCGTCCGGCGAGAAAAGCCGCAAGCTGTGCGCGCGCCTCCGCGTTGCCGCCGGCCACACGCTCTATCGTCTTTATATCATCGCCGTAAATATTCCACGCGAGATTGAAGACCTGTAGGCGAAACGAAGTGGGGTTCAAATCCCCTGCGCGGCGCAGCTCGATAAAAGCTTCGTCTGTGCGCCCTGCGCGGAGCAGCAGATTGCCCAAATGCCAGCGCGGAGCAGCGTAAGCCGGAGCCAGCTCGATTGCACGGCGCAGCGCCTTTTCGCCTCCGGCAGCATCGCCAGCCTGTTCGCGCCCGCTCCCCAGACCGAGCCACAAGCGATAGTCATTCGGCGACCGGCGCACGGCTTCTTCATAAAGCCGCACGGCTTCAGGCAAACGGGCCGGGTCAAGAGTTCGTTTTTCCAGATTGGCCGCGCTGACATAGACGAGCGGGTCGCCCGGCGCAAGCTCAAGCGCGCGGCGCGTAGTTTCCAATCCGCCTTCTTCCACGCTCGGAGCAAACTCTGCAAACGTGTTGCCCATGTACCAGCGCGCAGCAAACCACGCGCCCATGAGCGCCAGCAAGACCGGCACAATCAAGAGCACGCGCATCAACGGCGCACGCACATTAATCAATTTTAGTTGAGCGGATGCTGCCTGAGACACATCTTCCTTACGATCTCTGACCTGAACTTACGGAATCCTAAAAACCCTATTCTATAAGCCGCGACAAAGCAAGCGTTAATGATAAAAACTGCGTATCACTTCCACCACATACTGCTGCTGCTCTTCGCTCAACTCAGGATAGACGGGAAGCGCGAGCGTCTCTCCGGCGGCGCGTTCCGCTTCCGGAAAATCGCCCTCCGCATATCCCAGATCAGAGAAGCACTCCTGCATGTGCAGCGGCAGTGGATAATAGATGTCCGTGCCGACGCCCTGCTCTTTTAAATGCGCGAAGAGTTCATCTCGCCGCGCCGCGCGGATGACATACTGATGATAAATATGTCGCATCCCGCTTTGCACCACGGGCGTGGCGATCTCTTCCAGCAGCCCCGCATCCTTGAAAAGCTGGTTGTAGCGCGCGGCTTTCTCTGCGCGCCCGTCAGACCAGCCGTCAAGCTTTGGCAGCTTGACGCGCAGGATTGCGGCCTGCAAAGCGTCAAGGCGGCTGTTGATGCCGATGACGCGATGATAGTAACGCCTTTCGCCTCCATGCACGCGCAGGATGCGAAGCTTCTCCGCCAGCCCGTCATCATTCGTCGTCAATATCCCGCCGTCGCCAGCCGCGCCGAGATTTTTCGACGGGTAAAAGCTGAAACACCCGATGGCCCCGATGCCCCCGGCACGACGCGAGCCGGCATCCGCGCCGATAGCCTGCGCTGCATCCTCTATGACATGCAGGTTGCGCCGTTCGCAGATTTCCATAATCGCGGGCATCTCCGCACACTGCCCGTAGAGATGGACGGGCATGATGGCGCGCGTTTGAGGCGTGATGGCGGCTTCGATTTTCTCCGGGTCAAGATTGTAGGTCTGCGGGTTGATGTCCACGAAGACGGGCCGCGCGCCGAGTCGCGCGATGGAGCTGGCCGTCGCAAAAAAGCTGTAGGGCGTCGTGATGACCTCATCACCCGCGCCGATCTCAAGAGCCATCAGGGCCAGCAACAGGGCATCAGAGCCGTTGGCGCAGCTGATGGCGTGGCGCACCTGTGAATAAGCTGCAAGCTCCCGCTCAAGCTCTTCGACCTCAGAGCCGAGGATGAACTGCTGCGACTCCAACACGCGCAACACAGCCGCCTGCGTCTCTTCGCGCAAAGTTTCATACTGCGCGTGCAGGTCTAAGAGCGGAACTTTCATTTTCTGCTGCTGCAAATTTTTCGGAGCGATGCTCGCCGTCATTGGTCTTACCTTGTCTCAGAAGCTGTTTGAAAATTCTATGAAAGCCCCTTCGGGGCGTCATGTCATAGCCTGTGGCAATGCCACAGGTATCGGTCATGATTACTATTCCAAGCCCTGTAAGAGCGACATACATTATCGCGCCCTTTTAGGGCTTTTCAATCAGCTTCTCAGGAACTCTTATCCAAAATCGGATTCAACTTTACCATAGACGAATGGAAGGAGAGGAATGGAAGACGAACAACTCCCGCAAAGGCGCTGGTGGCGCAAAGGAAGCGCGAAGAAGGCTTTCAAGTTAGATAACTGCTTAATCTCTTTGCGACTTGTCTTCTTTGCGCCACCAGCGCCTTTGCGGGAAACTTCTCTTTTTTACTATTTCGAGGCGGCAATAACGAGCGGCTGTGTCTCTACTTCCCTGCGGTAAAAGGCGCGCGGTCGCTGCACTTCATCCTTCTTCGCGCGTTGGCCTGATTTATCCTTCGGCTGTGTCTCTTCTTCCTGTTCAAGAATGCGCCGCTCGCGCTCTCCTTCTTCCTGCATCTGCGGGACGCGTTGGGCCGCGTAGTCAAACCATTCGCGCAGGTAGACCACACCATCACCCGGCTCTTTGTCCGCACGCGCGCCCCTCACGCCCTCTTCGATCAGCGCGTAGGTCAGATAGCCATGACCCAATTTTTTCGGCGCGACTGCGACCTGTTGACTCTCTGCCGCCGTCAGAATCCACATCCCTTTTTCATAAGCCAGTTGGGCGAGGCCCTTCGAGTTCATAGGCCCGCGCCGCTTCTCTTCGGCTTCCAGAGCCTGCCCGCTGTTGCAGGCATCTATGACCAAGACCAGTTGACCCGCGTCAATCTTTTCAAAGACATCTTCCAGCTCGCGGTCTGAGATGCTGTGCGAGAGTATCGTTTGCAGGTTAGCAGTGATGCCATCGCGCGTGCGTGCGCCAGCGTAGCCCAGATCGGTCGGGATGAGATAGAAGCCGGGCGCGACCGCGAGGCCGTGACCGGAGAAATAAATGATGACCGCATCTTCCGGCTGCGCGGGCTTGAGCTTACGCAGGGCTGCCGGTTTGTCATCGCTCAACTCTGCCGTATCTGTCCCGGCGAGACGCTTGAGCGCCAGCAGGATATTTGCCTTGCTTGCGTCATTATCAAGCAACGGGACGACCTCTGTCTGCGCGAAGTGGCCCAACCCAGCCTGCTGACGGCTTATCTCTGCGCCGAACATCTCTGCATCCGGCACTGCATAGCGCAGATTAAATTCCTGATTGGCATATGCGTTGACGCCGACCGTCAAGACATAAGCCGTGCCCGCGCGTTTGAGCGATGCCGCGCCGTTGACGTTTAAGAGGGCATCGCGGCTCTTGATGTTATCGCGGTTGAAGGCGTAAGCGGTCAGTTGATTTTCTCCTGCAATAATCGGAATCACAGCCTCAAGCGTTGCGCTCTCATGTCCTTTGAGCGCGTCGCCGCGCCATGCTTTGACCAGAGAGCCGTTGCGGAACAGGCGCACGTCCTGTGCTCCGGCCTGCGCGTTCGTGATGTTGATACTGACTTTGATATTGCGCGTGGCGACGGGAAGATTGGCTGCGGACTGTTCTCCGGAGAGGGCTAGTTTCAGTTCGGGTTGGCGGCGGTCTTTCTGCGAGATGTCGGCGGCGGCACGTGGCTGCTTGCCTGCCACTGTGTCCGAGAGCAGGCCGGGATAGTAAAATTCGTTGAAGAAGATTTCCACCGGCGCGACATCGAAAGTGTTGCTGTTGAAACGCCATAGAATGCGCCGCCATGCTGCCGCAGAGCCGTCGAACAAGCCGTCGGGCGCAACGACCATCCAATCCTGCTCGTCAAAAGCAATCAGCGAGACCAGTTCCTGTTTCGCATTCGGATTCAAGAGCCTGATTCTTCCGCTCTCACGAAGCGCGACCAGTGAATGACCTTCGATGTTCCTGACAGCGAAATGCCCGCCGAGATTAATCCACTCAGGCAGCAGTCCGTTTACGAGAGCCATTCGCTCTCCGGTCGTTGCGTCAAACAGCTTCACAGCGCCGTCATCATTTCCAACGACCAGCGATTTATCGTCCGGGCCAAACGCAATCGCCGTGTAGTAGTTGACCTCTTCTTTCAACGCGCGAATTTTCCTGCCCGTCAACACATCCCAAATCACCACGCCATCCCATACGGCAGAGGCCAGAAGTTTTCCATCAGAGCTGAGCGCGACGGCTGCGCCTGCGACTTCCTGACTGTTAAGGGCCTTGAGCTTTCTGCCCGAAGTGATGTCCCAGACAATGGTTGTTCCATCGTTGCCCTTGCAAGCCAGAACTTTGCTATTACTGCTAAAAGCCACAGAGCTTGACGTGCTGGTGTTAACGAGCGTTCGATACTTCCGGCCCAGCGCAAGATTCCACAACACGATCTCATTTTCGGCAGCGTCAATCGCTGCTAACTTGCCGTCAGGACTGAGCGCGAATTTGAAAACACCGGGCAAGCCCTTGATGGTTCGCCCTTTCGTGCCGGACGCGACATCCCAGATTGTGAGCGCGCCTTCGCCGCCGCCAACCAGAAATTTACTGTCCGGGCTGAAGGCGAAAGACGAAACCTGTGTGCTGTCGCCGAGAGAGCGTAATTGATTGCCTGCGGTCATGTCCCACAGACGCAGGCCGCGATTGAGGCTCGCTAAATATCTGCCGTTCGGACTGAAGGCGACCGCGCCGGCGGAGGGCGCATGACTGTCGAGCGAGAGCGTAAGCTGGCCGCTCTCGACATTCCACAATCTGATGGTCTGGTCCAGATTTCCACTGGCTAAGGTTTTGCTATCCGGGCTGAAGGCGACTGAGTAGACCTGCTGCGTATTCGCTTCGAGCGCGCGAACTTCTTTGCCTGTGGCAACGTCCCACAGCTTGACCTTGTCCTTACTCGTGCTCGCCAACGTCTTGCCGTCCGCGCTGTAAGCGAGCGCGTAAACTTTTCCCGCGTGACCGTCGAGCGTCTTGAGCTTGACGCCCGTGCTCGTATCCCATAAAGCGACTTGCGCGGCATCATCCCCGTCCTGTGTCGCAAGGATTTTGCCGTCTGGGCTGAAGGCGAGGACTGAGGCAGCGCGCCCCAGCAAGCGGCTCTCTTTGTTCGCGGCCACATTCCACAACTGAAGCTTGCCGTAAATAATGCTCGCCAGCATTTTGCCGTCCGGGCTAAAACTGACTGCGCCTGTGCCGCCCTCTGCGATGCGCTCAGATGAATCGTCCGCCGGATTCCACAAACGCAACCCGTCCACAGCGAGGCTCGCCATCGCACGTCCATCCGCGCTGAGGGCCATCGAATAAATCAACGTCGAATGTTTTTTCAGCGAGCGCAGCTCTGCGCCGGAAATCACGTCCCAGAATTTGATGGCGGCATCCGTGCCGCCGCTGCTAATGAGGACTTTGCTATCAGGCGTGAAGGCGATTGAGCTGACGGAATCCGTATGTCCGTTGAGTGTGCGAAGCTCTTGCCCCGAAACGGCCTCCCACAATTTGATGACGCGCCCGCTCGCGCTCGCCAGAATTTTCCCGTCGGGACTGAAGGCCACCAGACGGACAGAGGCTGAATGTCCTGTTTGCACGACCAGCTCCGGCTTCTGGGCCAGAGTGACGGCAGACGCAGCCAGCCAGAGAGAAACGAGCATGAAGCAGAGCTTCAATCCTTGATAAGTTTTCATGAATGGGTTTCGATTATCTTTGTATAGGCGCGGTTCCGGCCCGGCTCGCAGGCGCGGCCTGGCCTCTGTTCTTTGAAGCAGTTTTAGCCTGCACATAACGCAATGGGACTGTAATCAAGACCGGGCTGCCGGGCTTTGCGGCGACGCGATAGATAGTTTGCGGCGCGGGGCCGTCCTGATCCAGCAGGCGTTGACCATCCGCGCCCGCAGCCTTTTCTTCTTTGGTCCAGACCTGACCCGCGCCGCCTTCCATCTCGAATCTTTCGACTTCCGTTTTCCACTCGCGTTCCCACTCTCTGACTTTCGCTTCGTCCAGCTTCATGTACTTGCGCTGGAGCGCAGGAATGTCGAGCGGCTTGTCTGAGACGATCATCGTCAACTCTTCCCCAACCTGATCGGGGCGGCTGAACTTGACCGTGAAATAGTTCGGGCGATCATCCTGCGCGGGAATGTCAACGAGCATCCCTGCGCTCACTTTGTTGTCGCCGCCGCGCGTGCGTAAGGTGGGGAAGATAAGATACGGCGCGCTCCGGCTGCCGTCGGCGTAGACTTCGCGGTCAATGACATAGAGATAGCCCGCGCGCGGCGATTCGACGCTGAGGCGCACTTTATCTTTGACGCCAAAGAGCGTGTCCGCTTCGACGCGCACGGGCGTCAAAGGCGAATCCTTAGTCTCTTCTTCCTGATCCAGAATCCGCGTCTCTTTTTCGTCGGACGCGCTGGATGGACGCAGCCGCCAGAGCGTGACGCCGACCTGCGCGAGGCCAGCGATCTTCTGTGCCGCGTTGATGGCTTTGTCTTTCGCCTCCGTGGCGGCTTGCGTCGCGGACTTCAGAGACTTGCGAACATAACGGCGCGCACGCTTTGCAGTGGACTTGGCGTTCGTGGCCTTCTTGGGCCTCGACTCGGCATATTCGAAATAAATTTGTCTGGATTCGTCTTCCTGCTCATCGGCCTGCGGCGCGGCTGGCGCGGCGGCGGTCGGCGGCTTGATAGGCTTCTGGGCCAGAGCCGCACCCGCTACCACAAGGCAGAGACAGAGCGCGCATAGCCTGCACGCGAAGTTAACCCGGTTGTCCGTCACGCTTTCTCTCATCTTCATTCCTCTTTCAAGCTCTATTAATGCAGACCCGCTCGCTCTCTGCTTGGATGCATCATGACGCGCGATTGAATGTCCGGCATGGAGGGAGCAAGTTTGGAGACGATAAAATTTAAGAGACTTGCTATCCGGCATTCACATCTTTTTTTGGGAGAGCCAATGATGAAATGTGCGAGCGCGCCTTTAGTGATGAGACAGCTCGACCAGATTGACCAGCACATCGCCCTGCGCTTTGACGATGGTGCGCTGCTTGTCTTTCTCGACCTGCGGCTTGGAAGCCGTGTGGCGTTTGAAAAAATCCTGTAGGGCTGTGACCTGCGCGCGATTGGTAATCATGCCTTTGTCCTGCGGGTTGGCGACCGCTTTGACATTCTCCAATTCGGGCACGGGCTTGTCCGCCCAGATCATCCACATCTTTTCCGTGCCTGCCTCCTGATCGAAGAAGTAGCCACGACCCTGACGCGGCGGGCTTTCGATTTTCTGATTGGCGGCCACCTGCGCAGAGCCTCCATCGAGCGGGTAGAGAACGTTATAGCTTGGCAAACCGTCGCGCGGCTCCGGCCCTTCGTTGATGACATACAGATAGCCCGCCTGCTGGCTCGTGATGTTCATCCAGAACTGCCAGCCGTTCTCAAAAATCTCCTGTCCCGAAGTTTCAAAAGGCTCTTGAAAGGGCTTGCCGTCGCGCATCTTTCTAACGGTCAGCGAATAGCTCATCTCGCGCCCTGTCGTGGCAACTGCCGCAGGAACGCCCGGTTGCTGCGGCTGCGTTTGACCTGACTTCAAGGCATACCACACCGCCGCGCCGATAAGGCTGATAAGGATGAGACCGGCAACTCCAAGCAAGAGCGGACTGATGCCGCGCTTCGTTTGTGAGACAGGATGCATGTCAACGGGCTGGCGCGGAGTTTCCGGTGCGGCAGTCTCGCGGCCAACACCCGCCACCGGACGAGTCGCTTCGGAAGCTTGATTGAGAGCCGGTTGCCCAGCCGGAACCGTGGCTTGTGTCGGATCGTGGATTTGACTTGAGACGGAAGCGTCGAGCACGTCCACTTCCGCAGTCAAAGCCTTTGCCAGTTCGTCGCCGAAATCTTTAGCGCGCTGGTAGCGGTCTTTCGGATTGAAAGATAAAGCTTTGAGCATCACGCTCTGCGCTTCTGCCGAAAGGCTTGGCCGCAAATCTACAGGCTGGATGCGAACTCCCGTGCGCTGCATCTCTAAAAGCTGAAATGACGAATCGGGGTTGAATGGTCTGCGGCCCGTCAACATCTCGTGCGCGATGACGCCGAGCGCGTAAATATCGCTCGCCATCGAAACGGGTTTGGCGCTCAACTGCTCAGGGGCCATGTACAGGATCGTGCCGACGGTTGCCGCCGTCACGGTTTCAGGCGCGACCAGCGAGTCTTTAATCTTGGCGATGCCGAAGTCGATAATCTTGATCTGCTCTTCGCCGTCGCTCAGGGTTTGAAGCATGATGTTCTCAGGCTTGAGGTCGCGGTGGAGGATGCCCTTGTCATGCGCGGCTGAGAGCGCGCGTCCCGTTTGCCGCATCAGGTTGGCGACGCGCTCAAGCTCCATTCCTTCGACGCGCATGACCGCGCGCAGCGGCACGCCCTCGACATACTGCATGACTAGAAAAGGCTTGCCGTCAGAGAGCGCGCCCGCGTCCAGCACGCCGACGATGCCCGGATGCTCGACGCGCGTGAGGGCTTCTATCTCCTGCTGAAACTTGCGGCGCACCCATTCGTTCTGCTGCGATTCTTCGAGCAGGACTTTGACAACGACGCGCTTTGATAAAAGCTGCTGGTCGCGTGCCAGATAGACGACGCCGATGCCGCCGCGCCCAAGCTCTTTCTCTATCAGGTAACGCCCGTTGATGTTCGCGCCGATGCCGAGTCCGCCTGTCGAATTGGTGGATGGCTGCGCCGCGACCGTTGGCTGAACCACTTCCGTCGGCTGATTCGGGTCAGTGCCGCGCCGCTCATCGAACACGGTCTCGCTGTTCTGCTCGTTCTCTGTCGTCATAAGTTATTTTTGAGAGAGTAAGACGAAAGTTCCCGCAAAGGCGCTGGTGGCGCAAAGAAGACAGGGCGCAAAGATATGGAGCAGCTATCTATCTTAAATGCTTTCTTTGCGTCTTTCCTTTGCGCCACCAGCGCCTTTGCGGGAAAAGTCTTTAATTCCTCCGAAGCGTATTGTACTAACAATTCGACATCTGACAAAAGTTTCCAGTCCGTCAAACTTTGACCGGACGCCCGCCCTCGTTGATGGATTGCTGCGCCGCTTCCAAAAGCCGCACGACGCGCAGGCCCGCGTGGCCGTCCGTCAAAGGCGCGCGTGATTCTCTGATGGCGTTCAAAAATTCCTCGCAGACGTGAGTCAGGGCTTCCGTCGAATCAAGCTTCGGAACCCACACATCGCCCGTGCGATAGCTGACCAGCGTGCGATAGGCGGCTTCCCTGTCAGACGCCTCTTCGCTTCGATTGGTCGTCACGCCCTTGTCGTAGATGCGGATTTTTTCGGTCGGCTCGATGTCGTCATACACAATCATCTTGCGGCTTCCGGCCAGAAGGGTGCGGCGAATCTTGACGGGCGAGAGCCAGTTGAAATGAAAGTGCGCGATGAACTCGTCTGTAAAGCGCAGCATCACATAGGCTATGTTTTCTATGCCGCGCTCGATGTGGCAACTGCCCGTCGCCGTGACGGCTTCAGGCTGCCGCCCGATGATAAAATCCATGATGGAAAGATCGTGCGGCGCTAAGTCCCAGACGACATTGATGTCGCGCTGGAAGAGGCCGAGATTGATACGCACGGAATCGAAGTAAAGCAAGTCGCCCAGTTCCCCGCTCTCGACGATCTCTTTTATTTTACGCACCGCGCCGGTGTAGATAAAGGTGTGATCCACCATCACGGTCAGGCTCTGACGCTCTGCCAGCTCAATCAACTCTTCCGCCTCGCCGACGCTCGCCGTGAAAGGTTTTTCGATGAGCACATGCTTGCCCGCGAGCAGCGCATCTTTCGCAAACCGAAAATGCGTCGCCACAGGAGTCGCAATCACCACCGCATCAAGCTGCGTGTCTGCGAGCAGCTTTTTATAATCCGCTGAAAGCTGCGCCGAAGGATAACGCCTGCCGAAGGACGCAAGCCTGCGCTCGTCCACATCGCATATCCAACGAAGGCGCGCGCCCTCATTCTCCGCGAAGTTTCGCAACAGGTTCGGCCCCCAGTAGCCGCATCCGATGACGCCTATGTTAAGAGCTTCGTTCATAAAATTCTTGACGTTGACTGAAAGCAGCTAGGCAACCGTCCCTGCCTTTTGCAGCTTAGCTTCTGCCGTCTGAACGGCTTCTGCAACCTCCCTTACCTGCTCGTCCGTCAACTCCGCAAACATCGGAAGCGAGAGCACGCGACGCGCCTGACGCTCGGCTTCAGGAAAGTCCCCTTCTTTGTGGCCCAGAAAAGCGTAGGCCGGTTGCAGGTGAATCGGAATCGGATAGTGTACGCCGGTCTGCACGCCCGATTCCGTGAGAGATGTTTGCAGGGCATCGCGCTCTTCCGCCTGCACGACGTAGAGATGATAGACGTGGCGCGCGTAATTCATCTCTTGCGGCAGCATGAGGCCGCTCTCTTTCAATAACTCGTCATAGCGCGCGGCGTGCTCGCGTCGCAGGTTGTTCCAGCCGTCAAGATATTTGAGCTTCACGGAGAGCACAGCGCCCTGTATGCCTTCGAGCCTGAAGTTATAGCCGATGATTTCGTGATGATACTTGCGCTCAGAGCCGTGATCGCGCAGGAGGCGCAGGTGTCGCGCAACCGCTTCATCATTCGTCACCACCGCGCCGCCTTCGCCGTATGCTCCAAGATTTTTGCCCGGATAAAAACTGAAACTCCCGGCGTGACCCAGGCTCCCGACGCGCCGCCCTTTATATTCGCTTCCGTGGGCCTGCGCGGCGTCTTCTATGACAAGCAGATTGTGGCGCGCGGCGATGTCGAAAATCGCATCGAGGTCTGCTGCCTGCCCGTAAAGATGGACGGGCATGATGGCGCGCGTTTGAGGCGTGATGGCGGCTTCGATCTTGCCCGCATCAAGCGCATAAGAGACCGGGTCTGCGTCCACAAAGACGGGCGTCGCCCCTGCGGTTGAGACGCCTTCGGCTGTGGCAAAGAAAGTATTGGCTGGCACGATCACTTCATCGCCCGCCTTGATGCCGCAAGCCGTCACGGCCATTTGAACTGCCGCCGTCCCGTTCGACACGCCCACGCAAAATTTTGCGCCGACATACTCTGCAAAAGCAGCCTCGAACGCTTCGACCTCGCGGCCCAAAATAAAAGCCGTGTTGTCGAGCACGCGCTGAATCGCCGCGTCCACTTCCGTCTTGATTGATTGATACTGTGCTTTTAAGTCTACGAAAGGAATCATAAGAATAGTGATAAATGACGTGTGACCAGTGACAGGTGAAGAGTGACAAATGACAGGATAAAATCTTGTTCCTGCTCGTTACCTGTCACTCTTCACCTGTCACTGGTTTCAAAATTCGTGCCGGATTGCCCGCGACGGCTGCGCCTGCGGGGACGTTTTTGGTGACGACTGCGCCCGCGCCGATGATGGCTCGCTCCCCGATTTCTATGTTGCCCATGATGGTCGCGCCCGTGCCGATGCTTGCGCCGCGCCTGACGATTGTGTGCAGGACAGTCCAGTCGGCTTCTGTCTGCAACGCGCCGCCCTCTATGGTCGCGCGCGGGTATTTGTCGTTGATGAAATTGACGCCGTGACCGATAAAGACTTCGTCCTCGATGGTCACGCCTTCGCAGATAAACGTATGGCTCGACACTTTGCAGTTGCGCCCCACACGCGCGCCCTTTTGAATCTCTACGAACGAGCCGATCTTCGTGCCGTCGCCAATCTCGCAGCCGTAGAGGTTGACGAAATTGTAGATGGCGACATCGCTTCCGAGCCTGACATCATCCGCAATCAGACAGAACTGTCCTCTCATAAGCGCGGCATCATAACAGAGACACCTGCACGGACGTAAACGTAGAAGAAAACCGGGTAGTGGGTCAACTTGAAGTTGATGAGTCGTTAATCGTGAATTGAGTGAGCAAGAGAGGAAGATTTTCCCGCAAAGGCGCAAAGGCGCAAAGAAAGCTGTCATGTTATACTTGCTTTTGTAAGCCCACTCGCTAGTGTTCGCAAAGTTTTCTCTTATGCGCTCGAATCCAGCTTCAGCAGACATTCTGACCGGAACAGTCAAAGGCCCCGGCGAGTTGCCGCATGAATATCTCTTTATCACCGCCGACAATAAGCGTGCGCGTATCGGCGAGTTTGTCTACTATCTGGCGCGTGAGGCTGACGATGTGCGGCACATCCTCGGCAACATCACTTCGCGCAGGTTGGTGCGCAATCTGCCGGACACTTTTCTCTCAGACCCGCAGACGCCGCCCGCCATCGTCTCGTCGCTCATAGGTCTTGACGGCGATGCTTGCGAGCTTTACGAGATCACTGTCGAGACCATCGGTTACTTTAGCGAGGGCTTGGGCGATTTCGTTAACCCGCGCATCCCGCCGAATCCGGGCGACCCTGTTTTTCTCGCTTCATCGGAAACATTGTCGGGCGTGCTCTCGCCGCGAATGGTGTCAGAGGTCGGCTCCGCACATCTCGGCAGCCTTTTGACGCGCAGCGCGAACGAAGTTCCCGTTGTGCTTTCGATCAAAGATGTCGTCTCGACGCATCTGGCTATCCTGGCTTCGACGGGCGCGGGCAAATCCTACACGGCGGGCGTGCTGGTCGAAGAATTGATGCGGCCATACAACCGCGCGGCAGTTTTGATCGTTGACCCGCACGGCGAGTATGACACGCTGCGCTCGATTGAAGGCGACGAGAGATTCAGCGGCCCTGACGGTTATCAACCCGAAGTCAAAATCTTCACGCACGACCGCATCAAGGTGCGCGTCTCTTCGCTGACCGAAGCTGACATCAAATACTTACTGCCCGAGGGCACGTCCGACAAGATGCTGCATTATCTCTCGCAGGCTTACAGGAAACTGACTGCGGGCGAGCGTGGCGAGCGCGGCGCGTGGGGTTATCACGACCTGCGCGACGCCGTGACCGAAGAGAAGTACGGCGACGAGGACGGGCGCGGCTCCGGCGGCAACGTCGGCTCGATTGATGCCCTGCTGTGGAGACTCGACAATCGCTTTGACAGACCGGACTCCATCTTCTCAGACCACGAGCATATCCCTCTGAGCGACATGTTCCGGCCCGGTCGCTGCACAGTCCTCCAACTCTCCGACATCGAGCAGAACGAGCAACAGGTCGTCGTCGCCACCTTGCTCCGCCGCGTCAACAAAGCGCGCGTCGCCACCGTTCGCGGGGAATCACTGGAAGGCACGGATAGCCATCTTCCCTATCCTGTCTTTGCGCTCCTCGAAGAAGCGCATCGCTTCGCTCCCGCAGGACAGACAGTGGTCTCGACAAATATCCTGAAACAGATTCTCTCCGAAGGGCGCAAGTTCGGCGTCGGCATCGGCCTCATCACGCAGCGACCGGGCAAACTCGATCAGGACGTGCTCTCGCAATGCATGACGCAAATCATCATGCGTATCGTCAACCCGATTGATCAGGACACCGTCGCCAAATCAGTCGAAGGCGCAGGCCGCCAACTTCTGGACGAACTCCCCGCACTCACCAAAGGTCAGGCAGTCATTAGCGGAGTCGGCGTCAACACGCCCGTCATGTGCCGCATCAGAGCGCGCATCACACGCCACGGCGGCGAAACCTTCGACGCCCCCGACGAGTGGGCCAAATGGCACTCCGGCGAAGCCATAGAAAAGCGCACGCAGGACAACGCAGTCCTCGCCAAACCCGGCTCAGGCAAGAAGATCGAGAAGCTGCGCGGGATTCAGATTTGATTCATCAGCCTCTGAACAAATTGCGACCTCCGACAGAGAGTTAACTCATAATCTCAAACTTATATCGCCGCTCAAAAATGTATCCTGTGAGCTATTCTCCCGCCGTGTTATCATCCCGCCGAACGCGCTTGAGTTAAAGCGTTGTGCGAATCCTGAAACAAAGATGCTGTATCTATCGCAGGTGCTGGGTCGTCCCATACGCGATCTCGAAGGCGAGCGTGTGGCGACGATTAAAGATGTCATTGTGCGTCTGGGCGAGGGAGACCATCCGCCCGTGACGGGCCTTGTCGCGCGCTACAGGCGCAGGGATTTTTTTATGCCGCGCCCGCGCATCAAGGAATTTAACGAGCATGGCGCGCGGCTCAATGCGGATATTCTTGACCTGCGCCCGTTCGCGCGGCGCGAGAACGAGGTCTTGCTGGCGCGCGATGTGCTCGACAAGCAGTTGATTGATGTGGACGGCAAGCGCGTGGTGCGCGTCAATGATGTGCAACTTATAGAGGCTGCGAACGAGTGGCGTGTGACGGGCGCGGATGTCAGTCTACAGGGTTTGTGGAGACGTTTGACGCCGCATAATTTTTACGGGACGAATCGTCCCGTCGAAGTGATTGACTGGGCAGACGTAGGATACCTTGCGACGGATGCTTCGACGGTGCAGTTGAAATCTTCGCGCGACAAGCTGGCGCGGCTGCACCCGGTCGAGATTGCGCGGCTCGCAGAGGCTCTCTCTTATCATCACGGCTCGGAGATTGTCGAATCGCTCGATGACGAGTCGGCGGCGGAAATGCTGGAAGAGATGTCTGCGGAAGATCAGGCGCGCATCATCGGCGATATGGATGAAGAGCGGGCAGCAGACATTCTTGAATGGATGTCGCCGGATGAGGCTGCGGACGTGCTGGGGGATTTGCCGGAAGAGAAGGCCGAAGATTTGCTCAAGCGCATGGAGACGGAAGAGCAGGCGGATGTCGCAGAACTGCTGCCATATGAAGATGACACGGCGGGGGGCTTGATGACGACGGAGTTTGTGACGCTCCCGCGCAACCTCACAGTCAGCGAAGCCCTCGCACGCCTGCGCGAGATGGCAGAGACGCCGAACATGATCTATTACCTCTACGTCGTCGAGCAGGAAGGGTCTTGGAAGCTCTGCGGCGTCATCGCGCTTCGCTCTCTAATCCTGGCTGAGCCGGACGCGCCGCTCGCGGATGTGATGCGCGACGAGTTTCAAACGGCAGGCGCGCACGATGCCGCGCATGCCGTGGCGCAAAAGATAGCTGAATATAACTTGCTGGCTCTGCCGGTGGTTGATGAGTTGGGCGACATTCTGGGCATTATTACTGTGGATGATGCAATGGAACTGCTGCTGCCGAAGGGCTGGCGTCAGCGTGTCCCCAGACTTTTCGGCTAGCCTCCAATCCCTCAATCTCAACTAAAATTCTCGCTATCGAATCAGGAAAGATGTTGACTTTAATCAGGCTTATGTTTAGTCTGCTCTCAATGAGCCTGTACGGGGTTTATGCCTCGCTATGATAACGGATGAGACACGCTCCCAGTCTCTTCCATTGATTACGCTCGGGCGTACCAGACCTTGGGCAAAGCATAAGACGCACAACAGAATAGAAGCCCCGCTTAAGAGCACATCAGAAGTCTTAGAAGCTTGACCGGAACGCGCTTGCTTCTTAAATTGTTTCAATCCGGCGGATAGTTGTCTGCTTGTAGTTGCAACGTCATTCGGATTCCGTTCAACAGGCTCTTAGCCTCAGACAGAAAGCTTAAAGCCATGACGCCCCGACGACCCTCAAATAATAGCAACTCCGGTTTAGAATGGCATCGGAAGTTACAGGAACTTGACCCGGAACGCGCTGACAAGCTCCTCGAATTAACACAACCAAACGGACTCTTACATAACCGTTTCCGCCTCCGCGACTTGCTCGACAAGGGCGGGTTCGGGCAGATTTTAACGGCGGAGGATGGCAATCTGGGTCGCCTCGTGGTGATCAAATTGTTACACGATATAAGCAACGAGAAGCAGCGTCGGCAATTCAATTGCGAGGCCACAATCTTGGCGAACTTGCAACATCCGGCATTGCCCTCGGTCTTTGACTACTTTACCGAGGGCGACATCCCATTCTTGGTGATGGAGTACATCAAAGGCGACGATTTTGGAAAATTGCTCAAGCGCAAACCAAATTTCATGGTGCAGCAAGTTTTATGTTGGGCTGATGATCTGCTGGATGCTCTTGATTATTTGCACAATCAAAGCAAGCCTATAATTCACAGAGACATTAAGCCCGGGAACATCATCCTCACGACGCGTGGTAAAGTTATCCTTGTCGATTTCGGTCTGGCTAAGGGCGAAGCGGATTCGATGGTGATATTATCTGAAACCCGCAAAGGGACTTCGAGCGTCTTCGCCTGCACTAGACACTATGCGCCCCTCGAACAGTTGAACGGCTACGGCACAGACGCGAAGAGCGACATCTTTGCGCTCGGCGCGACACTTTATCATTTATTGGCAGGGCAGTTGCCTTGCGACGCCGCGCAACGCTGGGGCCAGTTCCCGAAGAGCGGTCGCGACCCGCTCCCGCTCGCACATGATTTGAATCCGGCAGTCTCTATCCAGCTTTCTGAAATATTGTTAAAGGCAATGGCTATAAATCCTGGAGACCGGTTCGAGTCTGCCGCAGAGATGCGGGCCGAGCTTGGGAAAGTGCAGGCTGAGATCACCAAAGTTGGACAGGAAATGGAAGAGATAGTTCGCAGAGTCGAAATCAAAAGCGATGCACATGCCGTAGATTTAATCGACGCCGAGAGAAATTCTTTCGAGCATCCAACTTCTTCTACCAACATACAGGTTAAAGATTCCCCGATAGTCATACAGTCTGCCGAACAGGATAAACGGCAACAACGGAAAGAGACCAGCCAGCCGGAGGAAGAAGTAGTGAAGCCTGTAATGGCTTCCGAAGATGAAAGCCAATTAGAAGAGGATGCGCTTCGCGCCGTTGTAGAAGAAGTTGTTCAACCTGCGCCTCCTGATCGTATAGAAGTTCACATCCCATCAATCGCAGAGCGACGCGCGAAGAGCAGGCGGCTTAGGCCAATCATATCGACACTCGCAGCCCTGTTGGTGATTGCGACTGCCTTTGCCTTTATTATCTACTTCAGGTCAGGCACCAAGCAAAACACCGCTTCGAAGTCGAACTATACACAGGGCAGCGATAATCCTACGTTGCCATTGGGCGGGTCAATTAGCCCTCAGGCTAACACTAACCAGCTACCGGAAAATCCTGCGCCGAATAATACGCGGCCCAACACTAACGGCCTGCCGGGAAACATTCGGCCAGTTGATAAAAAGCAACCTGAAGTTCCTAAGCCATCGCCGATACATCCGCAACGAGAGCGAGAAGAGGCTAAGGAGGCCCGCCTTCACCACGATATTCATGCTCAACTCATAAGCCCGAAAGAGATTGAAAGCCATCACCGAGATGCCGCTCTGAAACGCTACAATCGAGGCATCGCTTATGCCAATAGCGGAAAATATAAGGCAGCCGCACAGGAGTTTAAGGCAGCCGCTATACTCAAGCAAAATTTTTATGAAGCGCACATCCTTTACGGCAACAGTTTTGTTGCGCTCAAAGACTATCAGGCAGCACGCGAGCAGTACGAGACCGCCTTTAAATCATATAAAAAAGTCCATAAGCGAGACTTTGATAAGGCGACTTACAATCTAGTACTCGTGAATATTTTGATGGACGATAAGAAAGCGGTTGTGGCGCACTACCGGAAATTGCAAACGCTTAATCGTGACTTGGCTCGTGAACTCGCCGAAAATCCTAAAGTGCCGCTTAAATTCCGCGATATACTCAAGACCGAAGCGCCTGATAAAAGGAAGCCGCAACGACGACCCGATAAAAGAAGCCAGCAACAACAGCGACCCGCGCAACCACGAAAAAGCTCGCGAAGATAGAAACTTTTCCTGCGCTTTCCTCTGGGATAGCTTAGCGCCATCTTCCTCACAAAAAATCGAGCCGGCTCGTAGATCGGCTCTGTACTTTACAAACAGCTTCAAGTAAAAAAACTTGCCTGACATGCGCTCTCGTGAGTTCATCATTTATTGAGCCGTCTAAGGCGTTAGCTTGCCAGCACAGCGGGTTTCGATTTAAGGTGCTTCACAGATATTCTTCCAGAGACATTCAGGCAGCTAACTTTTAGGAAACGATGTCCGACGGAGACCCTCCAAATGGCCGAATCACGCGCAGCGGTTCGCACCGCCGGGCGTCGCTTGTTGCGGCGCACGTCTCGTGGTGTGCAGCGCACGCTTTCGGGGCGCAGAGGGCTGATCACCTATCTGGCAATCCTCGGCCCCGGCATGATTGCGGCTAACGCAGGCAACGATGCGGGCGGAATTGCGACCTATGCTTCGGTCGGCGCAAACTACGGCTACAAGCTTCTCTGGGCCTTTATTCCCATCACCATCAGTCTCACCTTGGTGCAGGAGATGTGCGCGCGTATGGGCGCGGTGACGGGCAAGGGGCTGTCCGATCTGATACGCGAACAATTCGGCGTGCGCTGGACTGCGCTGGTGATGCTTGCGCTGTTAATCGCCAACGGCGGCGTCACAGTTTCGGAGTTTGCAGGCATCGCAGCGGCGACGGAGATTTTCGGCGTGCCGCGCTTTGTCTCCGTCCCGCTCGCGGCGGCGACTGTCTGGTGGCTCGTGGTCAAAGGCTCTTACAAGAGCGTCGAGCGCGTTTTCCTGCTCATGTCGCTGGTCTTCTTCGGTTACATTATTTCGGCCTTCATGGCGCGGCCCGAATGGGGCGAGGTGGCGCGCGGTTTCATCCAACCGAGCTTTAGTCTCGACACGGCTTATCTCTTCACTCTGGTCGCAATCATCGGAACGACCATCTCGCCTTACATGCAGGTCTTCGTACAGTCGTCTGTGGTCGAGAAAGGCACGACCGCTGAAGATTACGATTTGACGCGTGCGGATGTGATTGTCGGCACGCTGTTCGCCATGTCCATAGCCTTCTTTATCGTCGTCTCGACGGCGGCGACGCTGCACAAGGTCGGCATTCGGATAGAAACGGCTGCGGATGCGGCGCGTGCTCTGGAGCCGCTGGCAGGTCAATACGCTGGGCTGCTTTTCGCAATCGGTCTCTTCGGCGCATCCATGCTGGCGGCGGGCGTGCTGCCGCTGGCGACCGCCTACTCCATCAGCGAAGCTCTCGGTTTTGAAAAGGGAGTTTCCAGAAGCTTTCGTGAAGCGCCCATCTTTATCGGCATCTTTACTTTTCTGATAGTCGTCGGCGCACTCGTGGCGATGCTTCCCGGCTTGCCGCTGATACGCGTGCTGCTGGTCACGCAGGTCATCAACGGCCTGTTGCTGCCTGTGATTCTGATTGCAGTCCTGCGCCTAGTTAATAATCGAGAACTGATGGGCGAGCAGACCAACGGCCCCGTCTATAATGTCGCGGCATGGCTGACGACCATCGTCGTCTCGGCTTTGTCGCTGCTCCTGATTCTGGCGACCCTCTTTCCGAATCTCTTTAAATAACCACCAGAGCGAAGAACGTCTCGCGCAAAGGCGCAAAGAAACCATTGAGGCTTTTCTTAAGAAAGCTCTACGGAAACTTGGTAGTGGTTCAGTTTGAACTTCATCAGGCGTGTCGTGATTCGTGAGTTGTTTTATGAGGAAAGAAATGGTTTCCCGCAAAGGCGCTGGTGGCGCAAAGAGAAGACCGCAAAGAGCGAATGGCATTCAATGCTTTGCGTTCTTCTTCCACGCCTTTGCGGGAAACTGTCTTTTTCTTCTCTATCTTTGAAACTGAGCTATTACCGGAAACTTAAAGCCCGGCTTTTCCGCTCGCCAATGCGACCCGATTAGTGGTAAAAACTTGCCGCACAAGCTCTTTACTTTCCTGTTCCTGAGACATTAGGAATTGTCTCTTGCGTCGCCCGCTCTTTGGGCTTGCATCATGAATCATTATGCCGGTCTCGCAGGTTAAGAAAAACTTAGTCATCTTTCTCGTCACGACGGCCCTCGTCGCGCTGGCCCTCTCGCTCGTCTACTCCTTCGAGCCAAGTTTGCGCGCTTACTTCGTAGATCGCGTGACGGACACGCAGATGCACGATGCTGCCGGAGCTTCCTTCGACAATGTTTTCAAGATCACGAAGATAGTGCTCTGGATGTTCCTCTTCATAGTCTTTATCAGGGCCATCAACGCGCTGATCTTCGGTTTTGCTTTTCGGCTGCGCAAAGGCTATGAAGCGCCGAATCTGGTGCGCAACACCTTTTCAATTGTCGCTTACATCATCATCTTTGCGGTTCTCTTCAAACGCTTTTATCCGGCGACAGACCTCGGCGCAGTCCTCGCCACTTCGACCATCTTCGGCGTCATCATCGGTCTCGCTTTGCAGGACACGCTCGGCAATCTTTTCGCGGGCATCTCTTTGCAGGCCGACAAGCCATTTCAGGTCGGCGATGTGATTACCGTCGGCAAGTGGACGGGCGTGGTCGAGAGCATCACTTGGCGCGGCATCAAGATTCGCACCTTTACGAATCACATCGTCCTCATCAGCAACAGCAGCGCGGGCAAAGAATCCATAGAGGTCTGCCCGCGCGACAATCTGAACGCGCGCATCGTGTTCTTTAACACGCTCTACACGGATTCGCCCGCCAAGACGATACACGTCGTGCGCGAGGCCGTGCGCGAAGCGGATAACGTCTCGCAAAAGATCAGGCCGGTTGTCCGCATCAGAGACCTGGCCGAGAGCGGCGTTGATTATGAGGTCAAATACTGGCTCGAAGATTACGCGAAATATAACGACACGGATGCGCTCGTGCGCCAGAGAATCTGGTATGCCTTTCGTCGCGCCGGAATCAACTTCGCGTTCCCGACGCGCACGCTCATTGTCGAGCGCAAAACCAAAGGCGACGGGATGCGCGCCGACGGCAGCGAATTTATTGACCGCCTCAATGCCGTGGACATCTTCGCGCCGCTCTCCGCCGAAGAGACCGCGCGGCTGGCGAAAAACAGCGTCCGCCGCGTCTTCGCTCCCGGCGAGACCGTGATTCGGGCGGGCGACGAAGGCTCAAGCATGTTCGTCGTCCATGAAGGCAAGGTGCGTGTGCAGATTAACGACAACGGCAAGCCGCGCACAGTGACGGTCTTGAATGAGGGAGATTTTTTCGGAGAGATGGCTCTCTTCACGGGCGAGCCGCGCACGGCCAACATCGTCGCCGCCGAAGAGACGGAAGTCTTAGAGATCGGCTTTCAGGCGATGAAGCATCTGTTTGACACCAACCCCGATCTGGTCGAAGCCCTCAGTCACACCATCGCCGAACGCCGCGCCGACCTCAAAGCCAAATCCGAAGACGCCCAACCAGACGAGATGGAGTCCGAAGGCTTGCTCGCCGCCGTCAAACGCTTTTTCGGGATTAGCCAGTGATGCTGCGCTAAGCCTTCAACTGAAACACGTCAATCAGTTTCGGCTTCAGGTTTCGTCCCTCGACCTCCGGGTCATCTATGGCGATGACAAAGGCGGTCAAATCATTTTTCCTGAGACGGATGCGAACCATGTGCTTGTACTCTTCGATGCGCGCCGCGCCGCCGACCTCGTTGTTATGGGCATTGAAACCGAGCGAGACGGCGAAGTACCAACTGAGCCATGCCATGCTCAGGAGAAAGGCCAGCGCGATGGCAACGGCTAAGGAGATAAGCATGAGCGTCACCGCCGTCCAGATTCCCTCGATGCCGCGCGCGGCGTAAAACCCTGCTATCGCATCCACCCACGCTTGCGGCAGAAATGAGCTATAAAAATAGGAACCACCGCCATCAGAGATTCTGACCTGCGCTCGCTCGTGAAACCAGACCGGCAGCAACAAAATCACTCCGCCATAGACAATCCACGCCAGCGTCAAGAGCCAGCGCGCGATTGGAGATTTCCAGCGCATCAGAAAGACGCCGATGCCGGGGACAGAGATTCTGGTGAAGGGCGGGGCGACGCCCGAAAAGATAAAGACGACCACCAGCGTCAGCAGGATTGCGCGCCAGTCGCCGAGCCTGACCAGCAAGAGCGGCACGGCCAGATGCAGGACGGCATGCCAGAGTCCGAGCACGGCCATCAGAATCCTGCCCGGAGTGTTTTGGAGTTTACCGGCCACAGTGACGGCCACAGCCACCAGAGCCACCAGCAGCCCAAGCACCACGAGCGAGAAGATGATGTCCGAGAGGACATAAGCCGCCGCGTGATAACCGAACATCCAGACGCCAAAAAGTCCGATTAAGGCCGCGAGGCTCAAAGCAATCGACATCGGGATGTAATCGTATTTTGTGCCCATGATAAATTTGACGCGGTGCGTCAACCATTCGGAGTTCTGCACGCACAGCACGGCTATTCCTACCGCTAAGGCCAGATGATAAAGCACGATCAGGCTGCAACTGAACGGGTGCAGCTCTCTGGCATCAATCACATATTTCCAGATGCCTAAGATATAGAGCGCGAGGGTCGCGAGCAGCGCCACCCCAATCGGAATCAGGTCGTGATAACGTATCGGCAACTGCTTGACATCAACCGGCGGCGACTCTTTTTCGCCCCAGACTACGGGAACCAGAATCAGTTGCTTGACAAACCTGTCAAGCCGCATGATGGCCCACAGGAGAGGCGCGAACGAAGCCAACAGCAGCAGCGTTGACAGCCAGTAGTTAATCGGCTCAAAGAGCGCTACGCGGGCAGGCTTGCGAAACCACGGCAAAGTATCTTCGGGCACAAAGGGCAAGCGATGCAGCGCGGCGAAGAGCCAGTCAACAGCCTCTTTGCTGCTCGGCGGAATGGTCGCCGCAAAGTAGATGATCGCCGTGATAATCATCCCGAAGAGCCAGACGTAGCCGCCATGCCAGATATTACGCAGGTCAAAGACACGCGGCGCGACGGCATCGCGCGAGACATCCGGCGGTGGATACAGCACCTGTTCCTCTATCCCTTTGTCGGCCCTGGTGGTCGTCGGATGATGGAACGCGCCGCCGCCGCCCGCGACGACCGAAGCATAGTTGTCTGCGTGAAGCCTCGAATTCGTCAACTGCTTGGTGTTTGGACCATAGTATCTGGCGTAGTGATGTACGTCGCCGGATAAATCAAGCCGACATTTGAGAGGCGGGGTCACTTCCGGCGGAGCGCATTCGAGAAACTGCCGCGCCACGCCAAGCTGTTTGAAAGCCTGCAAGGTTTTATCGTCCTCAGGCTTGCACTGGCGAAAGACCGTCGTCGGCTCAGGCGTGGCGATAATCAGTTTGTCAGGCAGTTGCCCGGTCTGACGATTTTTGATATTGAAAAAGAAGACCTGCTGGCGCAAATCCAGCTCGCTGATCTCCGTGTCCAGCCCCAGAAACCACCAGTTAAACGGCAGGTGAAGCGCGATATAACTGGCATCCTGATAACGCTCGAATCCGGGCAGAGACAACTGCGGGCGAGCCAGTTTGCGGCCATGCTCAGGCGTGGCGGGACGGCGAAACTGACGGTTGAATCCATCAATCACATCATAGTAGTCATGGTTGCCGGGCACTGCAAAAATGGGCCGTGGCGGCTCGCTGTCAGTGCGCAGGATTTTTCCCGCAGCATCTTTGAGAGGAATGTGGCCCTCTTTATCCGGCGTTTCGCGCAAACGATTCTGATCCTGTAGAAATTTTCTGAGGCTCGTAAAGGCCCAGCGGAAAGGATGCTGGAATCTCTCGCTCAAGGTCGAGTAGTCTGCGATGTGATAGGCCGTGTCGCCGCCGACGAATAGAAATTGCCCGCGCGGCAGAAGCGTGTTGTATTTATTCGTCATCTCAAGACGGACTTCCGCATCGGCAGCCACTGCGGGCAGGCTTGGATTAGCCGCCGTTTTCAGCGAGCCGTCGGCCCACATATCGCTCAGACACATATAAGCGACGTTATAAGTCGCCATCTGGCCGTCGCCCGAATCGGCTATGTAATCAAACCAGAACTCTTCCGTCTCCGTGCCTTCGCCAGCTTTCCAGAAGTCTGGATGAGCGGCCTCGTATTGCTGCCAGAACTTATCGTTCTTAATCTTCCAACGCCACTCGCGCTCACTGCGCTTGCGCCAGAAGTTGAGGGCCGTCGCAGGTTCTTTGTAGCGGAAGACCTGCGGCTTCATCCAGTCGCGCGGGTCTAGCTTGCCCTTGAAAGCCGTGTACAGCGCAATCCATTTGAGACCCGCAATCAGGTCTCGGCCCACCAGCCACGAGACGGGCTTCTTAAATTCCACGTTGACGTTGTCCGGCTTGGGGAGAAAATCAGAGTCCATGATGCGTGTCCTTTCAAGCTCAAAGAGATTTGATTAACGGCGGAGAGGAATGAAAAATTAAAAATATAAAATGCAAAATGAAAGAGGGTTCTTATTTTTGCATTTTACATTTTTAATTTTTCATTCCTTAGCTATGTGTTCCGCGATGCGTTCGGAGAGCGCGCTGATGGTCGCGGACGGATTGACCGATAATGCGGTCGGGATAATCGAGCCGTCCGTGACGTGAAGCTCAGCGATAGACCAAAAATACATCCCATGCCCAACGTCCAACTTGAGCCTCCCTTGCATCTCGTACTTTCGCACGATAACGGAACTGATTGTCGTGCTCATCTGTCCGTCCCGACTGTTTATAATCCAATTCAATCGCAACGACATCTAGTGAAGACAGTGTGTGCAACTCGCCTTGTTCTGAAATGCCGTTGTGATTCACGTCTTGCCACAAAAGCAGGCTGGCTATTGAATGGTTGTTGCTCCTGAGGATAATCGTTAGTGTGATCCGGCACTTGGTTTCGCCAAGTGCCTGCCACCCAAGCAGTGCCATCGTCAAAATAAATCTCTTCCAGATTAAACTTTATCAGCTTGATACTTGAGGCATATTGGAGTTGGCGCAGGGCAGCTTTAATTTGGCTGAGAGAGTTGGAATCAGAGAAATTGACACTGATTCTTTTGCCCGGCTCCAGCTTCAAAGGCTGAATTTTCAGATTACTTTCGAGCGGAGCACTTGGGTGATGCCCGTAAGAAACAGATTGGTAGAAGGGCGGGGGTTTTCCTGCTTCACTCTTTGGCCGGGGAAATAAAAACCCTGCTCCGATGTAGATAATTCTCTTTTTGGAAGTGTTCTCTAAAACAACTGAGACTTCTTGAAACCAGGAATCGTCACCAGCGAATTTTTGCCCCAACAAAAAATCACCCCTATTCGTCTTTATCACTGCTACTTCTAAAGGAGCCGGTTTGCGCCATAATCTTTCAACAACTCTTTCTTCATGTTTGTCAGCCTGCTCTGGCGTCTGCTGGGCAATTCCAGAGGCCGTAGATAAAGCAGCTAAAATGATTATCATCAAGCATAGCCGGTTAAGTGAATGCATGTTCCTCTCCTTTCACATTCAGGGTGAATCCTTACGAGTTAACGATGTGTTCCGCAATGCGTTCGGAGAGCGCGCTGATGGTCGCGGACGGATTGACCGATAATGCGGTCGGGATAATCGAGCCGTCCGAGACATACAGGTTCGGATAATTCCAGACCTCTCCGTACTCGTTGACCACGCCCTGCTCTTTACCATCCGACATCACGCAGCCGCCCAGTGGATGCGCGGTCAGCAGTTTCCTCAGCGGCCAGCCCCAGAGCACGCTCGTCTTGTATTTGCCTCCGATGCCCGCGCTCAATTCCTTCATGGCGCTCTCCATCTCTCTGAACATCTCGCGGCTGTTGCGGCTGTTCCACTTGATGTCTATGTTGCCGCCGGATAGTTCCATCTTGCCGTCGGCGGCGTCCGTGCCCATGCCGAGGTAGGGCAGAAATCTGGGAGTCACGCCGCCCTGAAAAAGTTTGTCCGCGCCGTCCGTGAAGGCCGAAGCATGACTCAGGCCAAGTGTCCGCATGAGATATTTCTTCACAAAGAGATGCAGGTTCTTCCAGCGATTCGGGACAGGGAGCGCGCTTTCCAGATACCAGAGAAACGGGTCTGGAAAGCCCAAATCTTCGATAAAAATTCTGTTCTTCTGTGTCGAGTAATCCAATCCGGCTGTGATGTCCGGGCCGGAACCCGGATCGACTTCGCGGTTGGCCTCGAAAGTTCCGGCGAGCAGAAAATCGCCGTTGCCGGAAAACTTTTTGCCGAGCGCGGGACTGAGCCTCGTTAGCGTTCGATGCAGGTCGCGGCTGCGTAAAAGTATTTCGGTCGAGCCGAGCGAGCCGGCAGAGATGATGACTTTGCGCCCTGTGACTGCGCCCAGCTCAAACTGCCCGCGCTTGATGGAATCGAAATGTTTGAAGTGGACGCGATAGCCGTTCTGCTCGACAGGCTCAAGCGGCTCTATCTTTTCGACCATGTGAAGCGGGTAAACTTCTGCTCCGTTCTGCTCCGCCAGCGGAATGTAGTTGAGGTCTAAAGTGTTTTTGGCGTGGACGTGACAGCCGAGCATGCAGTTGCCGCAATAGACGCAGCCTTCCTGTCGTTGGCCCTGGCGATTGATCTTCTCCGGGCCTGTGTAGACGCAGATGTCTACCAATTCCGCCTTGCGGCCCACGCCCTCTGCCGCAGCCATGAATGCCTGTGTGCGGTTCGGCATATCGAGGTCTACAGGGGGCGTGAGCGGTTTGGCTTCGAGCACGTCTTTGGCGATGTCATAAAACGGATTGAGCACATCACGCTTGACGCCTGCGGGCCAGCGCGCGTCTTCAAAGATTTCTTTGGGCGTTCTGATATGCACATTGAAATAGACGAGCGAGCCGCCGCCGACGCCGCTCGCCTGTATGACATCAATCTTATTGAAGGCGCGATAATCCAGCAGGCCGTAGTCCGTATAGTTCCAGAAGGCGCGTGCGACCTGTCCCGTCGTTCTCGGAAAATCCTTGCGCCCCCAACGCTTTCCCCTTTCAAGAATGCAGACAGAGCGGCCCGCCTGCGCCAGACGACACGCGTTAATCGCGCCGCCAAACCCCGAGCCGATGACAACCACGTCGTAGATTTCTTTCATGCTATGTGCCTCGACACTACTGGTGTGAAGTAAGAGGTCTATTCAGTCAGATGAAAGTAGAGCGGCGGTTTCAAGCTGCCGTCGCGCCGTATCTGTCTCTCATGATTTTTTTGTAAGCCCAGATGAGAAACCAGCCGAAGACCAGATTGCCCGGAGGCGCGATAAACAGCCCGATGCGTCCAATGGTCGTCATGCTCTGGGCCACATACATATAAGTCCAGTCGGAGAACAGCTCAGTCAGGCGCACGCCCGCAATCAGGATCAGCCACCACGGTTCTTTCTCCCACTTAAAGACGGCGATAGCCTGCAAGAGCGTGAAGGCCACCCACACCGCGCCCGTGCGCTTGAGCAATCCCATCGCGTCAAGGTTGTCGTAATGCACGCCATGAAACGTCATAAACCATTTGTCTGGATAGAGCAGGCAGGTGGTGGAAAGGACTATGTCCAGAATGACCAGAAAGACGAGCAGGACATAGATAGAAGTTCTCAGTCGTGAGCTAATCATCGCAAGAATCCTCCTGACGAAGGTGACGAACAAAAAGACTTGAACTGTAGCTCTCTTCTCAAAAGGGCTGAAAAGGCCGCTATAGTGTTTTCAGAAATTCGATCAGCGCCTTCTTTTCATCGGGCGCGAGATCAGTGCCCCACAAGTGTCCCTGATTGGAATTGCCCGGAAGGCTCGTGTCATAGAGAGAGCCTCGCGTTTGGGCTTCTTCTCCGGTGGAAATGAAACCGACTCTCTCCTGATCGTAAACATCATAGCCGCGCCAGAAGAGCTTTGGCCGTTTGTCCTCAGTCTCAAAGAGATCGAAGAGCGTCGGCACAGAGCCGTTGTGCAGGAAAGGAGCGCGCAGCCATAGACCGTCGAGCGGCACGGAGACATAGCCGTTGGTCTTGCGGAAATTTTTAAAGCCCCACGCATACTCCGGCTGGTAATTGTTGTAAGCCTTCGCGGCTGCGTCAGTCCACATGTCAACGCGGTGGCGGTCTGTGCCGACAGTCTCAACCGCAATCACTTTGCCAGTGCTCTCGCCGCCCGGCGCATGACATGAGGCGCATTGGCGCGCAAAAGTTTCGCTGCCGCGCTTCGCCAGTTCCTGATCGAGGGCAAAGGGATATTTCGGCGGCTGTAGCTCTGTTATCCAATCCTGCATGCGCTTCAGGTTTTCGCGCTCGATATATTTGTGCGTCGAGCCGTCGCCGATGGCCGAACTCAAAACCACTTCATCCACAGAAGTGTTCAGGCCGTCCCAGTGAAAAGACATTCCATTCTGCTGCCGCAGCTTCTGATTCCAGAGCGGAACCATATCGGAATTGCCGATGGTGTTATCCATTGGCTGTTTGAGAATGCCGAACTTGATCGGATTGAAAGGGTCTATGCGGCCATGTCCCCAGTTGGGGCGCGAGTCCATCCACGCGAACTGCGCTTTCTGTTTGAGCAACGTCTTCTGCGTCTGCGGGATGAGCACGTAACGATAGAGCAGCCGCTCGACAGCCGAGAGCTTATAGACGTTATCTATCTCGGCCATGATGTTGTCCGCGTTAAAGCGCGGGTCGCTGGCGCACGCATAGAGAAAGCGCACATAGCCCTGCGGGTCGAACTGGTGCGACGGGCCAGCGGGCACGATGGTCGGTTTATCTCCGGGCTTCATGCGATAGGTCGCCGTGTGACAGAAGGCGCAGTTAAGGGCCACGCGGTCAAAGCCGATGGTCTTTTTGGAAAAGCCCACGGGCAGCTCAACGCCTTCTTCCCAGACGAGGCCGAGCGAGGCATAGCCGCCGAGGCCCGGCAGCTTTTCGGGAAACATGCGCGGCAGGACGAGCCAAATCCAGTACGGGATGCCGTCAGTGTTTTCGTTTCCGAGCGAGCCGTACTTGAAATTATTTTCCGCAGAGGCTTGATGCGTCTCGACCGTGCGGAACAGGTAGTACCAAGCCATCAAGCCGACGACGCCTGCGAGCAAGACCACGACGACCAACAGCTTTAGAAGAAATCTGCGCGTTGCTCTTCTCATAAACTTTGAAACCTACCTTTCGGCTTCTCAAACCCTAGCTCCACTTTTCGGTCTTAAAGGCAAGGTACAAAAGAATCGCTTCCGGGATGGCGAATGCGAGGTCAACGATGCCGAAGGGCATGATGTACGTTCGCGGGAAACCGAAAAAGAGGTAAGCCGACCAGAAAAAGATTGTGCCCGCCAGACGCGAGAAGATCGCCAGATAAGCGTTCGCGCGGTAGTGATACGGATTCATCGCCGCAGGGATATAAAAGAGCGTGAGCTGGCCCAGCAGGAAGACCGAGCAACGTACCCAGATGGGCGTGTTGGTCGGGTCCAGATTGAGAAAGGCCAGCACGCGATGCGGCACAATCATCGTCGGGAGGATGAACATGAAATTAGCGATGATGCCCAGCCACACTACGCGGCCAAACCAGATCGCATACTTGTTCGTCGGTCGCTCAATCTTCATCGGTCGTGTCTCCTCGAAAAGTCGGGAATCACCCTTTAGAGCTTCTTGATATATTCGACCAGCGCGTCCTTTTCTTCCGGCGTCAGCTTTGTGCCGTAGAGATGGCCCGTGTTGCTGTTTCCCTGCAACGCCGTATCGAACTTGAAGAACCTGTGGCCGTTTTCTTCCGCGACGTTTGTCACAAAGCCGAGCTTGATCTGATCGAAAACGTCATAGCCGCGATAAAATTCTTTGGGACGGTTCTCAGGAGGCTCAAGCAAATCTCTCAGGGTCGGCACAGAGCCGTTATGCAGAAACGGAGCGCGCAGCCACACGCCGTCAAGCGGCATGTTGGCGTAGCCGTTCGTCTTCCTAAAATGTGAGAAACGCCACTCGTAACCCGCATACAGCGTGTTCTGATTCTCAAGCAATTCATACGTGTATGAATCAAGACGATGGCGGTCTGTTTGAATCTCTTCAATCGGCGTCACCTTGCCGACCTGCGCGCCGTCAAAGGCATGACAGCCCGCGCAGTTCTGTTGCCAGACCGTTTGTCCCTTTGCCGCCAACGCTTCATTGACCGGATACGGGTAAGGCGGCGCGGGCAAATC
Organism: Pyrinomonadaceae bacterium; assembly: GCA_963817025.1. GTDB lineage: Bacteria > Acidobacteriota > Blastocatellia > Pyrinomonadales > Pyrinomonadaceae > JACMLC01. The sequence continues at coordinate 289,583 of CAWFML010000001.1, forward strand.
CCAGAGCCATGTTTCGATACGTTTCAAGCGATCAAGGTCAATCGTCGTCGGCGTCACGCCCGCGCCTAAGGAGGCGGATTTGTTGCGCTCGACCACGGAAGTGTTGTTGCCGTCCCAGTGAAGCTGCATCCCTTCGCGCGGTCTCTGATGCCAGATGACCGGCAGGTCAACCGTGCCGATGGTGTGGTCTTTCTCCATCGGAAAATTGAATTGCAGAGCTTTGTATGGATTAAAAGTGTCCACGCGGCCCGGCCCCCAATCGGGGCGCACATTCATAAAAGAAGTGCGCCGCGCCTGTTCCGTCAAAACCTCGCGCGTGCGCCAGACGGCCTCTCGATACATCAGCTTTTCAATCGGGTTGAGGCTGGTGCGCTGCGCTATGGCCTGCATCACATTGTCCACTGTGAAGCGCGGGTCTTGCGCCGCTCCATAAAGAAAACGCGCGTAGCCCTGTAAATCGAAATTGTTGGCGGGCATGCCGAGGATGATGCGCGGCTTGCTCTGCGCGGTGTCGCGCACGGTTCCCGTATGACAGAGCGCGCAGTTCATCCCGACGCGGTCAACCAGCACGCGCCGGATTGAAAAGCCTATCGGCGTATCCTTGCCCGGCTCTTCCAACAAGCCGAAACCGGCATAGCCTTTTCCGGCGACAGGCAACTTGTCTGGAAACATGTCCGGCATCACTTTCCAAATCCAGTAGGGAATGCCGTTGGCCGGTTCGCTGCCGATAGAGCCGTACTTGAAATGCTCGTTGATGTCAGGGTAGTCAACCGCCGCGCTCCCGACCGGAATAAGCTTCCAGAAGAGATAGGTGACGATCATCGCCAGCACGAAGAGGACGATGAGCGTCCATTTGCCGAATCTCTTGCGTTCGGCAAGCTCGACGGGTGTTAGTGGGTCTTGATCTTTCATAAAGGAGAAGCCTCCCTGTAGATAAGCTTTCCGGCCTGCCTGTCAGAACCGCGAGCGAGAGCAAGGATGAAGGATGAAGGCGGAAGGATGAAAGGCAGGCCGTTCAAACATGAACCACTCAACTTTAAATAGCATGCTCTTCATCCTTCATCCTTGCTCTCGCTCGCGGTTCTGACTTAGTGATAAGCGGGCGTGCCTTCAAAGACGGTCATGATCTCCTTAATCATCCGGTCATAGTCGCCGTCATAACGCGACAGCTCGTAACAGCCGAGCGGGTCAGAAATCGCGTGTACCAGACACTTGTTGCAATAGGTGCAGGGTTTATCAGGCAAGTCTTTGCCGGAAGCGTAGATGTGTGCCAGGTCGTTATTCGCCACCAGCGGGCGCGCGATGGCGACGCCGTCACAGTAGCCCTCTTTAATCACCTTGCGTATATACGAGGCCGTCTGAAAACCGCCTGTGCAAAGCACAGGGACTTTGACGTGCTTCTTGATCTCGCGCGCATCGCCGACGCTGATGCCTTCGATGATGTCCGGCTTGGTGCGGTTCCAGAGGAAATTAAAGAAGGGACGGAGCAGCCTGTAGCGAAACAACAGGAAATTGCGAAAGCCGTACACGCCGCTCGGAATCATGCCGCCGTAGGTGCGCGCGGCGTGCTCAAGCGGAAACGGGCCGGGCGGGTTCAAGGGATGCGGAAAAGTGCTGCCGCTCGAAACATGTATGGCATCGGCTCCGGCCTCTTCGACCATTTTGGCAATCGGAATCGTGTCGTCCAGCGTGTTGCCCTTCTTCTCCCAGAAGGCGAGCGCGTTGTTGTGATCCACTGCGCTGAGCTTGACCTGAAAGTGGAAATCATCGCCGACCGCGCTTCTGACCGCGCGCATGATTTCGAGCAGGAAGCGCGCACGATTTTCCAGCGAGCCGCCGTATTCGTCTTTGCGGTTGTTGATGCCCGAGCTTAAGAATTGATTTATCAGATAGCCGTTGCAGGCGTGTAGTTCTACGCCATCCAATCCGGCAGCTTGTGCGCGGCGCGCGGCGTCGCCAAACTGCCCGACGACCATCTTGATTTCATCGCGCGTCATCGCCTGACACAAGAGGCCGTGAAAAGAGTCTGTCGTGTCGGTCGAGCTTAAGGCTCTGTTGAAAGAGTTCTCGACGCCGCCGACATCTCGCTGGCGGCCTCCGTGGCTGAGTTGCATGATGTACTTGCAACCGTACTCATGCACCTTCTCTCCAACCCTGCGCCAGAAAGGAATCTTGTCGTCGTGGTCTATGAAGGCGTAGTTCGGCAGGATACGCCCGCGCGCACTGATGGGCACATGCGAAGAGATAATCGCGCCGACGCCGCCGCGCGCAAATTTCTCTTCCCAGTTGATGCGCGCCTGCGTGCCGATGCCGTTGTAGTAATCGAACCTGCCGGAGATATTCGAGCGGAAGATACGATTTTTCACCGTGAGGTTGCGAAACTGTAAAGGCTCGAAAATGACATCCTGCTCTGCCATGACTCCGTTCCTCCTACTCGTCTGAAAATTTCCGCCTGCGGGCCAAACAAGAGCGTTGAACCAGATGTTCTTTGCGGCGCTTTGCGTCTGTTCTTCTTTGCGGTTAAGAGTTTTTTTTAACGCAAAGGGCGCGAAGTATTTTCGCAAAGAGCGCAAAGATTATTTTCTGTCGTGACTGCTTCCATCTCCATTATGTGAGTCGCCTGCGCTCTAGTGACGCTCCGCCTTCAACTGCGCGTCCACAGCCGCGCGGTCTGGCGGCGTGAGCCAGACTTCGCCGAGGCCGAGGTTGACGACGCTCTCCAAGCCTTCGGGCGCGTGTTGCGGGGCCTGTTCGTAAGTGACGAACCAGCTCTCGCAGTAATCGTCGAGCGTGCCGTTGGTGCTTGGGAGAAATGCTGTAAAGACAGGGTCTTTGCTGATCTCAAGCTCTTTCAAGGGCTGCATCAAAGGGTGGCCGCCAAGAGTCAGTGTGGCCGCGCCTTTTTTGAATAAAGAGAACCCCACCTTGCTTTTGAAATAAATGCGCGAGCGCATCAGCATCCCGCGAAACTCGCAATAGTTAATCGCGCCGATGTTGAGCGGCATCCATGCTTTGCTTGGTCGCTCGATGTCAATCCGCATGGCAAACTGCCCGTCCTTGTCATACTGGCTGCTGACGATTTTGTCTGTGATGACGAAATCCAAGTTGGCCTGATGCTTGGGCATGCCCCAGATGCCTTTGCCGCCTTTGACGGAAATCTCCGTGCTGACGGGCAGGTCTATGACGTACTGGCCCAGACCGTAGTGCGTCCAGAAGAGCGCGGGAACGAAACGCGGCGCAGCCTTGCGCCCGTGCGTGCAGGCGATGGCGATGCTGAACTCTATGTATTTGCCGATGACCGTGTTGACGTAGTTGATGACGGTGATGACGAGCAAGCCTTCGTTCCACAGGCGATAGGGATAGACCTCGTTGCCCGGCATCAATTTTTTGGCTTTGTCTGCATTGATCTTAAAGACAGCGAAGAGCGCAGGCGTCTCGTGACACGCAATCGGCAGGTGATACGGGATGTGATCCACCAGCGAATAACGGCCCGACTGTCTCTTTAAACGTCCAGGCATTCCCATAAGAAATTTCCTTTAGTTGTCTTTATCCAGTTCCGCCACCAGTCGCGGGAAGGTGTCTTGAGCCGCGTTGCGGCCCATAAAAACATCCAGATGGCCGTAGGTCTCAAAGACATGATGCGAGTGATAATTCTTGCGCTGTTTGTCGAAATACTCGAAAGTCCTCGCCTGACTTTCCGGCAGAAAGCAGAGATTCTTTGCGCCCGCGAAAAAAGCAAAGCGCGCATCCGTCTGCGGCGGCTGGGCCGTAAAATCCGCTGGCAGTTCTTTCTTGCCCTCGACGGAAATCAAGTTGCCCTTGCTGACACAACGCGCCATCTGCTTAAAGAATGTGATGGGAACTTTGGCAAACTCGTGCTTGAGCCATTCGTGCGTCTCGTCGTTCAGATTCTCGTGTCGCCACAAGGCCGGAAAGCCGCTCCCGTAAGTAAAACTCACCTGCTTGCAGACGGCGTTATCGCACTCGTGATGCGTCAGCTTGACGAGCAGGGAAATCATCTTGGCCGCGAAGGTCGGAGCGTTCAAGCCCCATTGCGGGTCGAGATAATCCGTCATCAGGCCAATCATCGGGACGGCGAGTTTGAGCTTTGTCGCAGACAGGCCGGGGACGACCGTGTGCAGAGAGACTGCGTTGGTGACGATGGTCTTGACCTGCGGCACGAGGCCCGCCATCGCAGACATCATAAAGCTGGTCGAACCCTGGCAATGAATGACAGCTTTAACTTCATCCGCGCCGGTCTCTTTGACAATCGTCCTGATTGCTTCGGGATGGTCATAGATGGCTGCCTGATCCAGCGTCCAGTGGTTCGGCTTGAGATCAATGCTCGCGCGCCAGTTTTCCATCCACACGTCATAGCCGTGCTCGATCAGGTAATCAACAAAAGTGGTTTCAACCGGAGCGCGGAACAGGTTGGCGCGCACGCCCGCGCCGTGCACGAGCATCACAGGGCCTCTGGTCGGAGGCTTTTCTCCCTGCACATGTATCAGGTTGCACTGGAATCCGTCACCGGCTGTGAACGGAACTGTGCGCTCCGTGTAATTCCTCTTGCCCTGTAGGTCTTGAGATACTGCTTGTGACATTACTTCTCCTTGCAAAACTTCTCTTCTCATGCTCCCTTGCGCTGTGCGATGAGATGGTCTGCACAGCGGTCAGAGAATGCGCCGATGGTCAATGAAGGATTTGGCCCGACCGGGCCGGGCATGGCAGAGCCGTCAACGACATATAGACCCGGATAGCCGAAGACCTCTCCGTATTGATCCACCACGCCTTGCTCCGGCCCTGCGCCCATCGGCGCGCCGCCGAGAGGGTGAGCCGTCAGGACTTGACGAAAGAGCGTGTAAGCGGGGTTGTCCAGATATTCCGCGTTCAAGGCTCTGGCGATGGCTTTGCCGACACGCCTCACGCGGTCGAAATAGTCCTTCGAGATCTTGATCGCCCAATCGCATTCGAGCAGGCCGTCCTCAGAGAGATACAGCTTGCCGTTCGGAATATCACGTCCCATCGTGAGCACCGGGAATGAGCTGACGGAACTGCTGGCCGGGCCGATCAAATCGGAAATCTCCGCGCTCAGGTCTGCATCATTGCTGAATCCCAAACGATACTTGGCGGCAATCTTGAGAAACTTCAGAGACCGTTTCAAAAAAGCCGGAAGCCCGGACAATTCCGAAAACCAGCTCAGCAGATAAGGATTGCCTCCATCTTCAGCATAGAAGCCGCGTCCCTGCGGGCCATCTCCGTCCAGCGTGTCGCCGACACGAATCGCGCTGGTGATGACCGGCCCGAAGCTGGGGTCTAGACGGCGCGGCACGCTCTGGCCGTGCTTTTCCTCCATGCTCTTGACGATGAACGAGAGCAGGTCGCCGTTGACGCAGAAGCGCGAGCCGAGCGTCTGCATGTTCAGGCGCGGGAAATGTTGAGCCTGATTTTTTAATAACAGGTGTGGCGTGCCAAACGTCCCGGCGGCGAGTATCAAGCGGTCGCAGGTAATCGTCCCTTCCGGCGGCGGCGGGCACTGGCCTGTCTGCGGGTCAACCTGTTTCGGGTCGTGCCTGAGAAAGACGACCTTGTATCCTTTGCCGTCGAGTGGCGCGATGGTCTTGACCTCGCACAAAGTTTCCACCTTCGCGGGGTTCGGCTTTTGATGTATGGCCGCCGTCACGTAAGTGTAGTCGAGCGTGTTCTTGCTGCCGTAGTTACATCCGATGTCACACTCGCCGCAGAGGCGACAGGTCTGGCGCGGCATCTCGCGGCCAGCCATTACCGCATGATAATTCGGATAAGGCTCGTCAAGCTCTGCGCCGACGATGGGCGGGTTGGCAGGGTCATCTTCGTCAGGGTTGCTGACATGCTTGCGTTTGAAGCTGACGGCCAGATTGAGCGGCAGCCACCTGTGCGTAGAGTTATCGTCGAGCTGCATCTTCCGGTCTGCTTCGCGCATTGCCAGAGTCTTTGGCGTCGCGTCATAGGGCGGATGACTCAGCGGGTACTTCTGCACGTTCATCATTTTCTCGACACGCCCGTAGTGCGGTTCGAGGTTATCGTAAGTGATGGGCCATGATTCGGTGACGCCGCCCTCTGTCTCGTCCTTGACGAACCACTTCGGGTCTTTGCGAATCAGAATATTCGCGTAGATGAGCGAGCCGCCGCCGAGACCGCTGGAGATGAGCGCGCCAGACCCCTTAAACGACCAGACATCGAACATGCCGTAGAGGCCAGAGGAAGGGTCCCAGAAATTTTTTCCTAAATCATAAGGAGCACGCGCAAAGGAATTTGGCGGATAGGCTTTGCCGCGCTCAAGCAGGCAGACTCTCAGGCCAGCTTCCGCCAGGCGGTAGGCCATCACCGCGCCGCCAAAGCCCGAGCCGATGATGACCGCATCGAAATGTTCGTTGTCCATGATGAAGCAAGCCTTTCTCTCTCACCACTAAGAATTTGATTCGCGTGCTGGCTGACCATCAAGCTTCGTGCAGGTGCGAGACGCTCTCGACGCCTGTGTGCGTGCCCGCTTTCTTTAAAATGACAGGAGGCTCTATCAGTTCCGGCTCGGTGGCGCGCGGGTCGTCGGAGACAAGAGCAGGGCGTTTGTCGTCTGCATCCGGGCGCGGCTTCCACTTGCGCGGCACGCGCCTGATGCCAATCGGATAGATGGTCAGGCTTCCGTCTTTATCTATGTGCAGCCTGAGCGTGTTCTTCCAGTCTTCGACGGCAATCGAAGAGAAGGCTTCGTTTGAATGTCTCCCGAAGAAGTTCATGGACAAGAGCAGATAAAGCCCCATCACGAGCGAGCCGAAGACAAAGCCGCCGAGCAGAATCAGCACAGAGACCAGCAGCATGCGCCAATCAAGATGAAACTCATAGTTTGCCAGAGACACCTGCGAGACCCATGCGAGCGATGAAATCTTCGACACAAAGGAGACGGCAACGATGGCGACCCCGAACGCAGCCAGAATGTGCGCCACCCCGTGCAAAGAACCCATGATGCCCCTGTAAAGTCTGGAGCGGGTGTCCGTGAAAAAGACGAAGGCGGCGAGCGTCAGCACGACCAGAAAAGAGGTCACGGAGCTATCGAGCACGCTGTAGAGAGCGGTGCTGGCAATCGTTCCTAGATCGTAATTGAGATGGCTGAAACGCCAGTAGCTATCATCTATCCGGGCGACGACAGAGAGCGTCATAACCAGATACAGCACAGCCGTCACCAGCCCGAAAGTCCAGCTCGCATTCCCTTTCAGATAAGGAAATATCAGATTGCGCCAGCACAATCGCCGCGACTCTTTTCTTGGCGGGTAGCAGGCTCTGAGCGCGAAGACGCGGTCGTTCATCATCCCGTCAAGGCTCTTCTCGACAATGACATCAAGCTTTCTTCCCAAATATCCTTCGTGCGTCGGATGCAGGAATGCGCCGCCGCCGCCCGCCGTAATCTTCTGTGTTGATTGGTCCAGAGATTCATGACGGCGATAATGATGCAGGTCTCCGGCGATAAAGACGGCCACGCCTTTGCCAAGTCTTTTTTCGAGCAGTCTCAGATTGCTCTCGTTGTAATTGGGTTCGTCCAGTCCTTCAAATTGCGCGGCGCGAATCCAGTGCGGCTCGGCATGACAGAGGATGACGCTCGCGTGCTCATTGGTTCTAGCCGTCTCCGCCTCCATCTCTGCGGCGAGGCTTCTAAAATATTCGACCTGCGGCCCGTCTATATCCGAGCCGAGTTGCACGTCCGTTCCCAGCAGCCACCAGTTGTGCGGGAGTTTTAAAGCAAAGTAACTGCGCGCTTGCTGCGTGCGCCAGCCGGCGAACCAGCGGTGAGAGGTGAAGAGGCGTGTAAAAGCCACCAGACTGTCATACCAGTCATGGTTGCCGGGAACGGCGAAGACGTGCGGGTGATTGCTGTCCGTGTAACGGAGCGCGGTCTCGTATGGCGCGATCAATCGCTCGTTGTAAACATCGCGGCTGGCCGTCGGGTAAACCTCGTCGCCGCCAAAGATGAGTATGTCTCCCCTGTGCGTCTCCTCCTGTCGCTGCTCTTTGGTCTGAGGGTCTGTGTAGGTAAAGGTGCGACCCGTTTCGGCCAGATGATGCGCTATCGCATAGGTCGAGTTCCAGCCGTCACCGACATCGCCGACGTAATCTATCCAGATTGAATCTCGCGGTCGCGTCGTGTCAGGCGCACAGTCATCCTTTCCATCGTCCCTGTAATGAAAGCTATAGTCATAGAACTTTTCCTGCTCGCCCGCGCCCATCGCTTCCACCAATCTTCTATCGGAGTGATGACCGAAGATGGTCGAGATGGCGACCTCGATTCCGGTCTTGGCAAGCTGGCGCGGGTCATACCAACCAACCATCGGCAGTTGTTTGGGCTTCGGGTGCGGCGTGACTCCCTGAGAGACCGCAGCAGGCGCTGTCGTTATCGACTGACTCACGCTCTCGAATGTTTGCCCGTTCTGCGTAGCCATGATTCGTTCCTTCTTAAACGAAGCAAGAAAAAGGTAAGACGCCGCAATGGAAGGAGAAGGATTTCAAAGAGAGAAACCCACAAGTAGCTTGACGCTTTTCAGGCTCAAACGGACAGCGAGCGATGCTATCAAAAGAGGCGCTGCGAGGAGATACAAGGCGTGACATACCACGTCTCCCTAAAGGGTGGATACGTTTCGCTCTCAACCGTTCCCTGAGTACGTTGCCGGTGGCTTGGTATTTTCAATTTCAGCAACAGAGGCTCGATAAACCGACCGGCAACCATTGCCACGTTTAAGACGGGAAAGCTTGATTGTTATCTGCCAGCATGTTCATTACCTTGAAACTAAACATTAGAAGGAAGTCTGACCAACATGAGGTCGTGTTGCGTCCAGTGCGAGAAGACTTCGGCAGATGCGCGTGAATTATAGCTCCGGGCCAAGCTAAGTCAACAATAATTTTGGCGGGAACCCGCAAGAAGAGTGTTTTACAGTTCCACCGGGATGTCCGTCGCAAGAAATCCGAATTTGGTCTGGCCCGGAACAGCAGATTTCCGGGCCGGACATGTTTATGCGACAGCTCTCAGTTCGTGCCGACCGAACAAGCTTTCCGGGCCGCAGAGATAACTTCCGCGCGCGTCTTCTCTGCGCTGACCCCGGTTGAGAGCGACTCTCTTTTCTCCGCACGCTTGGGCGATGTCTTGACCAGCGCGACGCCGCACAGGATGATCAACATCGCTGTCACCACACGCCAGCCCAGAGATTCCGAGAGCACAGCCCAGCCAAGCAGGACTGCGATAATGGGATTGATGTACGAGTACATAGAGACCAGCGAGAGCGGCAGTTTCTGAATCGCATACGTGTAAGAGCCATAGGCCACGATTGAGCCGAAGACGATCAAGTAAGCGATGGCCGACAGCGACCTGCCGCTGAAATGCATCACACGCCATTCGCCCAAAGTAGTGCCGAGCATCGTCAGCGCCACGCCTGCAATGAGCATCTGCACGGCGGCAGCCATCAGCGGCGGCAAATCCGTCTGGTGATGTTTCGAGTACACGGAACCGGCAGACCATGAAGCGCAGCCAACCTGTATGGCGACCGCGCCCAGCAGGTAATAACTATTGAGCGTCGTCCCAAACAGGTTCGGCGCGATAAGCAGGGCCAGACCGCAGAAACCAATCAACAGGCCAACCACTGCGCGGCCACTGACGCGCTCGCCATCGCGCAGGAATCTCTCAAGCCCCACAACCCAGAAAGGAGAAGTTGCGACCAGCAGTGCGGCAGGGCCGCTCGGAACCCACTGCTCCGCCATCACCACAGCCCCGTTGCCGACGCCCAGAAGCATCAGGCCGATGATGCTCTGATTTAACCACTCTCTGCCCTGCGGCAGACGCGCCCCCCGCCAGAAATAGACAAACGAAAAGAGCAATGCGCCCGCAATGAGAAAACGCATCCCCGCAAGGAGCATCGGCGGCAGGGTCTCTAACCCGACGCGAATCGCCAGATAGGTCGTGCCCCAGAAAAAACAGACGGCAGCCCACGCGCCGTATGCTGCAAACTGTTCCCTTCTCGTCATAAGCTTGACCCCTCCCGCTTGACGGACAAACGCTGAGACTCCTTGACCGTCTTGAGCACGATTGTCGTGCGCGTCGAGCGTATGTACTTAAACTGACCGAACTCCTCTTTCAGAATCCTGTATAAGTCATCCGTGTCGCGCGCACGCACCTTGACCAGAAAACAATCCTCGCCCGCCAGATGATGCAATTCCAGCACGCTCGGCAACGCCGCCATCAGTTCGGCTGTCTTGTCGGCTTCCTCTACGACATCGTGTTGCTCATCCACACGCACAAAGATAAAAGCCACCAGCCCCAACCCCAGCGCATGCGGGTCAACCAGAGCCATGTAGCCCTTGATAAAGCCGCGCTCCTCTAGCTTCTTGACCCGCTCAAGAGTCGCAGAGGGCGTCAGTTCCACGGCCCTAGCCAGTTCGACATTGGTCATCCGACCATCTCGCTGAAGCAATTCGAGAATTAAAGCGTCTTTTTCATCCATCATCTGTCAATCTCTATCATTATCGGTGATTTGCCGAATAAGATACACTCAATACGCCATATTGTCAAATATTGTTCCCCATTTGGACGTAATGGCAGAATTTTAGCTACCCCGCTTGAATACACCGCGCCGACCGGATGAGACTTGACAAAGATGGACTCAAGATTTATTATCTGCTCATGCTCAGGAGCCGAAAGAACATCGAATTTTCCAGTTTTTCTTTTGGCTGGCGGTAAATTTTGATTTTTCTAAGAATTTTGAGGAGGAAGTTGAAATGAGCATCGTTCGTTACGATCCATTCCGCGACTTACGTAGTCTTCAGGACGAGGTTAATCGTCTCTTTTCCACTAATTTGACGCGCGCCTACGACGGCGACGAGGGCATCGCGCGCGGGGCCTGGAATCCGAGCGTGGATATTTACGAGAACAAAGACCAGATCGTGCTCGAAGCGGAACTGCCGGGCATGAAGCGCGAGGATTTCGACCTTTCGATTGAAAACAACGTCATTACTCTGCGCGGCGAGCGCCGCTTTGAGAAAAAAGACGAGAGCGACAATTATCACAGGGTCGAGAGGGCTTATGGCTCTTTCACGCGCTCGTTTACGCTGCCGCAAACAGTGCAGGCCGAGAGCGTGACGGCTGAATATCGCAATGGCGTCCTGCGCGTCACCATGCCCAAGCGCGAAGAAGTCAAAGCGCGCCGCATAGAGATCGCTGGCGAAGCCAACGAAGCGAAGGGCGCGCGCACCATCGAAGCGAAAGCTGAAAACGCTGCCACCAAAGGCGAACAGTCAAGCTCTGCTACTGCTCGCTAATAGTCATTCAGACAAGTGACGGGTAATCCGGGCCATCGCTCAATATCCGTCACTTGTCGCAGATCATTGCTTTTATGCGTTTAGATAAATTCACCTTGCGCGGCCAGGAGGCCATACAGTCTGCCATAGAGGCAGCCGAGCGCAATCAGAATCAACAGGTCGAGCCGGAGCACTTGCTTCTTGCCATGCTTGAGCAAGCGGAAGGGACTGTGCGTCCTATCCTCGGCAAGCTCGGGGCAAATGTGCAGGTCGTTCTCAACGACGTGCAGGCGGCCATCGCGCGCTTTCCAAAAGTGCAGGGCGGGCAGCAGTATTTCAGCCCGCGTCTCAGCCAGATATTTACTGCCGCCGAAAAGCTGGCGCAGGGGATGCAGGACGAGTACGTCTCCACGGAGCATCTGCTGCTCGCCATCGCTGATGAGAAGGACGGGGGCGCAGGCAAAATCCTCAGACAGCACGGGGTCACGCGCGACGACCTGCTCAAAGTGATCGAGCAGATGCGCGGCGGCGTGCGTATCACGGATCAGAACGCGGAAGCGAACTATCAGGCTCTCTCAAAGTATGCGAAAGACCTGACCGATCTGGCGCGGCAAGGCAAGCTAGACCCGGTCATCGGGCGCGACGACGAGATACGCCGCACGATTCAGGTGCTCTCGCGCCGCACGAAAAATAATCCTGTGCTGATTGGCGAACCCGGCGTCGGCAAGACTGCCATCGTCGAAGGCTTGGCCCAGAGAATCATTTCCGGCGACGTGCCCGAAACTTTGCGTAACAAGCGGCTGGTCGGGCTTGATTTGGGTTCGATGCTGGCGGGCGCGAAATATCGCGGCGAGTTTGAAGACCGTCTCAAAGCCGTCCTCAAAGAGATTGAGAACGCGCAGGGGCAAATCATTCTTTTCATAGACGAGCTGCACACAATCATCGGCGCGGGCGCGGCAGAGGGCGCGATTGATGCTTCAAACATGCTCAAGCCCGCGCTGGCTCGCGGCGAGCTGCGCTGCGTCGGCGCGACCACGCTCAACGAATACAAAAAATATATCGAGAAGGATGCCGCGCTTGAGCGTCGCTTTCAACAGGTCTACGTCGGTGAGCCAACGGTTGAAGACACCATCGCTATCCTGCGCGGACTCAAAGAGCGTTACGAAGTGCATCACGGCGTGCGTATCAAAGACTCTGCGATTGTCGCCGCCGCAACCCTCTCGAATCGTTACATCACAGACCGTTTCCTGCCTGACAAGGCGATTGACCTGATTGACGAAGCCGCCTCGCGCTTACGCATCGAGATTGATTCGCTGCCGCAGGAGATAGACCAGTTAGAGCGCGAGATACTTCAACTCGAAATCGAGCGGCAGGCTCTGGGGCGCGAAGAGGATGAGAAATCTAAGTCGCGTTTGAGAGACATAGAGCAGCGCATCGCAGACCTCAAGGAAAAATCTTCCGGGATGAAAGCCAAGTGGCAATCCGAGAAGGAAGAGATCGAGCGCATGCGCGAGGCCAAGAACGAGCTTGAACAACTGCGCCTGCAATTGGATCAGGCGCGCAACGCAGGCGATTTGACGCGCGCGGCGGAAATCCAGTACGGCAAGATTCCAGAGCTTGAGCAAAAGCTGATTCAGGAGCAACAGAAGCTTGTCGAGTTGCAAAGCGACGGCGTGATGCTCAAGGAAGAAGTTGACGAAGAGGACGTGGCCGAAGTCGTAGCCAAGTGGACTGGCGTGCCCGTCTCGAAAATGCTCGAAGGCGAGATGCAGAAGCTGGTCACGATGGAAGAGCGTCTGCGCAAGCGTGTCATCGGTCAGGACGAAGCTCTGACAGCCGTCGCCAATGCTGTGCGCCGCGCGCGTGCAGGCTTGCAAGACCCTAATCGCCCGGTCGGCTCGTTTATCTTTCTTGGTCCAACAGGCGTCGGCAAGACGGAGACCGCACGCGCTCTGGCAGAGTTTCTCTTTGACGACGAGCGCGCGATGATTCGTCTGGACATGTCCGAATACATGGAGAAGCACGCGGTCGCGCGCATGATCGGCGCGCCGCCGGGATACATCGGTTATGAAGAGGGCGGGCAGTTGACGGAAGCCGTGCGTCGTCGTCCGTATTCCGTGATTCTCTTTGACGAGATCGAGAAGGCGCACCCGGATGTGTTCAACGTCCTGTTGCAAATCCTTGACGACGGGCGATTGACGGATTCAAAGGGACGCACGGTGAGCTTCAAAAACACTGTGCTGATTATGACTTCTAACTTAGGCTCGCGCGACATACAGGACTTGGGCGACGACGACAAGCAAATGCGCGAAGCAGTCCTACAGGTCTTGCGCGATCATTTCAAGCCGGAGTTTTTGAATCGCATAGACGACATAGTTATCTTCCACCAGCTCTCGCGCGAACAGATCGTCGAGATCATAGACGTGCAGCTTGAGAAGCTTCGCCAGATGCTGGCAGAGCGCAACATCACGCTTGAGCTGGATGATTCTGCGAGAGAGCTTTTGTCGCGCGAAGGCTATGACCCGAACTATGGCGCGCGTCCTTTGAAGCGTGCGATTCAAACTCTGATTCAGAACCCTTTGGCAATCAGGCTGCTGCGCGGCGAGATGGCTGCGGGTGAAACAATTCGCGTTTCTGCCGATGGCGACGAGATGAAGTTCGAGCCTGTCACGGCAAACGCGACAGCATAAAAGAGGAAGGCGAGATGGCACAGCATTGGGACCCGATACGGGATTTAGTCACGCTTCAGGAACGCATGAATCGTCTGTTTGAAGACGCCACAGACCGCCGTGCGCGCACGGATGATGAAACCAATGATATAGAGCGCGCGGACTGGACTCCGGCGGCGGATGTTTATAATCGTGAGACGGAGTATGTCATCACGGTTGACCTGCCGGGCATTGACCGCGAGACGCTGGACATCAGCATTGACGATAATCGTCTCTGGATTCGCGGCACGCGCTCCATCGAACACGAGGCGCAGCAGAGAGTCGAGCGGCCTCATGGAAATTTCCTGAGAAGGTTTGGCCCGCTGCCGCCGACGATTGAGCAGCAGGGCGTCAAGGCGGATTACAAAGACGGCGTGCTGAACATCACGTTGCCCAAACGCGCGGAGAAGAAATCCCGCCGCGTGGAAATCAAAGTTCAGTGACGTATGACAGGCAAGAACCTGTTTTATCTTATCACTCGTCACCTGTCACACGTCACACATCACTATTGTTATGGTATCTTTTCGCAGGGGGAAAAAGAGAAGCAATATGCAGGAGCACAAGGCGGCTGAAGATTTGCAGGCAGAGGCCAGCGAAGATTCTTCGGCTGAAGAAATTCGTGTCACAGACAGGCGGCGGGTCAATCTCGAAGGCGAGGCGACGGATGGCAGGGATGCTGCCGGTGATGCGCCGCGCTCGAAGCCCACGTATGTCGAACAGCTTGAGCAGAGCAAGCAGGCTGCGGAGCAGAAGCTCGTAGAGGTGCAGGCTCGCTTTGAACAACTTCGTTCGCAGTTGCAGCGCGAGACTGACGAAACCAGACAACGACTCAATCGCGCGGCAGAAGAACGCGCGCGGCGCGAGAAGGCAGAGTTTGTCGCCGCGCTTTTGCCCGTGATGGATAATCTCAAGCGTGCGCTTGAACTGGCGGACACGAGTTCTGTCGAGGCTCTGCTGGAAGGCGTGCGCGGCACGGCCAGCGGCTTTGAGAGCGCGCTCACGGGGGCTGGCGTCGAGCCGGTCGAGTCCGTCGGCGCGCAGTTCGACCCTGAGCTTCACGAAGCGGTTGATACAATCGAAGTCGAACCCGAACGCGACGGCACGGTGACGGCTGAATACAGTCGCGGCTATCGCATGGGCGAGAGGCTCTTGCGGCCCGCGCGCGTGCAGGTCGGCAGAGCGCGTGGCGAAGTTCAGAAGGCTGCGGAATGAAGATTTGTAATTAGTTCTTTGTGCTTTGTGTTTAGTTTTTTGCGCGCTATGCAATCATAAAGCTCATGGCTCAAGTTTGAGCATCAGGAGCAAAGCACAAAGAACTAATTACAAAGCACAAAGCACAAAAGCTTAAGGAGAAAAAAGTGGCGAAAGATTTGAAATTCAGGGAAGCCGCGCGTGGCGCGATGCTTGAAGGCGTGAACACGCTGGCGAACGCCGTGCGCGTAACGCTTGGGCCAAAGGGACGCAATGTCGTGCTCAGCAAGTCTTATGGCTCGCCCGTCATTACCAAAGACGGCGTGACGGTCGCCAAAGAGATAGAGCTTAAAGATAAGTATCAGAACATGGGCGCGCAGATGGTGCGCGAGGTGGCGACCAAAACCAACGATACTGCCGGTGACGGCACGACGACCGCGACGGTTCTGGCTCAGGCGATTTTCCGCGAGGGCGTCAAGAATGTGGCGGCGGGCGCAAATCCTATGAGCTTGCAGCGCGGCATACAGATGGCGACGGAGGCGGCTGTGGCAGAGCTTGAGCGGATGTCGAAAAAGGTCAAAAGCAAAGAAGAGCTTGCCAATGTCGCCAGCGTTTCCGCAAACAATGACCGCCGCATCGGAGAGCTAATCTCGGAAGCGATGGAGCAGGTGGGCAAGGACGGCGTCGTGACGGTCGAAGAATCCAAGACGATGCAAACGGAGCTGGACATAGTCGAGGGGATGCAGTTTGATCGCGGCTACCTGTCGCCCTACTTCGTCACCAATCCCGACCGCATGGAATGCGTGCTCGAAGAGCCTTTGATTCTGCTTCATGAAAAAAAGATTTCGGCGATGCGCGACTTGCTCCCGGTGCTTGAGCAGAGCGTCGGGCAGGGCCGCTCGCTCTTGATTATCGCCGAAGATGTTGACGGCGACGCGCTGGCAACTCTGGTGGTTAACAAGCTGCGCGGCACGATTAAAGTTTGCGCGGTCAAGGCTCCGGCCTTTGGCGACCGCCGCAAAGCTATCCTGGAAGACCTCGCTGCGCTGACTGGCGGGCGCGTGATTACGGAAGACCTCGGCATCAAGCTTGAGAATGTGACGGTCGCAGACCTCGGCTCGGCCAAGCGCGTGATTGTGGACAAAGACAACACGACGCTGGTCGAAGGCGCGGGCGACAAGCCCGCGATACAGGGCCGCGTGGCTGCCATACGCAGGCAGATTGAAGAGTCAACTTCGGATTATGACCGCGAGAAATTGCAGGAGCGTCGGGCAAAGCTGGCGGGCGGCGTGGCGGTCGTCAAGGTCGGGGCCGCGACCGAGACGGAGATGAAAGAGATCAAGATGCGCGTCGAAGATGCTCTGAATGCGACTAAGGCTGCGGCGCAGGAAGGCATCGTGCCCGGCGGCGGCGTCGCGCTGCTGCGCGCTGGCAAGGCTCTCGATAAGCTTGAGGCGGACGACCTTGATGTCATGACAGGCATTCGTCTTGTCCGTCGCGCGCTCGAAGAACCTTTGCGGCGCATAGCGGAGAACGCGGGCGTAGAGGGCGCAGTCGTCGTCGGACGCGTCGAAGACTCCAAGGGCGCGAAGGGCTTTAACGCTGCGACGGGAGAATATGAAGACCTCGTCGCCGCAGGCATCATTGACCCGACAAAGGTCGTGCGGACGGCGTTGCAAAACGCTGCATCCATCGCCGGGCTGCTGCTTACAACCGATGCAGCCATCACGGACGCGCCTGAGCCGAAGAGGGCCGCGCCGCAAATGGGCGGCGGTGAAGACTACGATTACTAAAAGGCAAAAGTAAAAAGGTAAAGGGCAAAAGTGAAGATATAAGGACTTATCAAGGCTGTTCTTCACTTTTGCCTTTTACCTTTTGCCTTCTTACTTATTTTGTTGGCAAGGCAGTTGCAGGTAAGCGATAATGCCTGTGGGTCATTGCATGGAAACGCAACGGCCCATGTGCCCCTCGCATCTAAACCTGGACTGTGGGACGTACAGCAAATTAGAAGCGAAAGCAATAGGGAGAAGGTCGAAACTAAAAGGTCAAACATTTGGCACACGCTTGACGCTTTGCTTGGCCCTTCATCGCTTCCGGGTAGACTCTAGCAAGTTGAGAAAAAAAGAATGATAGATCTAGGGGCATATAAAGATAAATTCGGCGACAGCGGGCAGCGCATCCTTGAGAATGCGCTCAACGAATCACGCCGTCGCGATCAAAATTACGTATCGGTCGAGCACATCCTGCATGCGATGGTAAGCGAAGAGGCAGACCTTTTCAATTCCACGATGCGCGATCTCTCGATTGACCCGCGCTCGGTCAAGCTTCAGATCGAGCGGCGGCTTGAGTCGAGCCGCCAGCACGTCGGCAAAGGCTTTAAGATTGCGCCTGACACGACAGACCTTTTCAAGCGCGCGATGGAGCGCGCACGCGCACAGGGGCGCAAAACCATCGAAGCGACAGACATCTTCCTCGCGCTCTCGCAGGATGATCAAGGGCTATTCGTAGAGGTCTTGAGAGACCTCGGCGCGCAGCCTGAAGCGATTATCGAGAACGTCCGCGCACGCGTCCGCATACGCGAGCAGGAAGAAGAACAGTACAAGAAAAAATTCGAGCTGCCGCCGTATCTCAAACACTTTGGCGTCTCGCTGAACCGGCTGGCGCGGATGGACAAGATTCCTCCGACCATCGGGCGCGAGATGGAGATACAGCAGATGGTAGAGATTCTCTGCCACCGCGAGCGCGCCAACTCGCCCATGCTGGTGGGCGAACCCGGCGTCGGCAAGACGGCTGTGGTCGAAGGACTCGCGCGCCTGATAGAACTTGAGCCGGAAAAAGTTCCGGCACGCCTGCGCGGCTCTCATATCGTGCAGCTTCAGATGGGCGGACTCGTCGCGGGCACGATGCTGCGCGGCATGTTCGAGGAACGCATCAAGGGCATCATTGACGAAGTCAAAGAGAAAGAAAATCTGATTCTCTTTATTGACGAAGCGCACACGATCATCGGCGCGGGCGCGGCCCTCGGCACATCCAGCGATGCTGCCAACATGTTCAAATCCGCGCTCGCACGCGGCGAGCTGCGTATCATCGGCGCGACCACCTTGACCGAGTACAAAGAATATATCGGCGAAGACGAAGCTTTAGCGCGTCGTTTCCGTCAGGTCAAAGTTGACGAGCCGACGCTGCTTGAAACCAGAGAGATTTTGCTGGGCCTGCGCCCGCGTCTCGAAAAGAATTATTCGGTGACGATTTCGGATGATGCAATCAACACTGCTTTGGAGATGGCTCCGAAGTACATACGCAACCTGCATCTGCCGGACAAAGCCATCGGCTGGCTCGACACGGCTGCGGTCAAAGTTGAAATCAACGAGCCGCAAACTTTGGTCGTCAAGCCTGAGCATGTGATTGATGTCATCTCGCAGGAATCCAGAATTCCGCGCGACATGATTTTCCGCGACACCAATGATCGCTTCGCACACATGGAAGCGGATTTGGGCGGGCGCGTTATCGGCCAGAAGGAAGCTATCAAAGCCGTCGCGCAACGCCTGCGTCTGAACAAAGGCCCGCTCAAAGAGTCGCATTATAAGCCGGACGGCGTGCTGCTCTTTCTCGGCCCGACCGGCGTCGGCAAGACCGAGCTGGCGAAGGCCGTCGCGGAATATATGTTCGGCGACGAAGAGAAAATGGTGCGGATAGACATGTCCGAATATGGCGACGGCACTGTCGGCATAGAGAAACTTATCGGCATGCCGCGCGGCATCGTCGGCTCAGAGCGCGGCGGCATCCTGACAGAACAGTTGAGGGAGAATCCTTATACAGTTCTCCTGCTCGATGAGGTCGAGAAGGCTTCGCCTTACCTGATGAATCTTTTCTTACAGGGGTTTGACGAAGGCTGGATGACGGACGGGCGCGGCAAGAAGGTTTATCTCTCGGACGCCATCGTCATCATGACTTCCAATCTCGGCTCGGAGAGCTTTAAGAGATTCGAGAAGCCGCTCGGCTTCGGTCTCAAGACTTTGGGCGATGTCAAAGCCATCAAGAATGAAGTGCTGAAGGCAGCCGAGCAGAGATTCTCGCCGGAGTTTCGCAATCGCATAGACGAGATAGTCATCTTCTCGCCGCTGACGATGGATGAAGTCAGGCAAATTGCGCTGCTGCATCTGGAAAGACTGCGCAAGCAGATGGAGCGTCAGGGCAAGTACGTCGAAGTGACGGAACGCGCCATTGACAAGCTGACAGAGAAGGGCTTTAGCCCGACCTACGGCGCGCGTTTTCTCAAACGGCACATAGACGAGAAGGTCAAATTGCCGATTACGACTATGTGGAAGGGCGGCTCGCGTTTCCTGGTTGACACTGAAGACGGCGAGGTCGTCATCAAAGCCATTGACGATGTGACGGAAGTAAGCGAAGTAGTAAACTAATTTCCGCTTCGGGCGCATCTGAAGAAAAGGGTTTCAGTGAGACTTTCATTGAAGCCCTTTTCCTTTTCCGGTAAGCTTTGAATTTGAAAGAGAACGTCTCATGCAAAGGCGCAAAAGGAAGGTAAAAGTGAAGAGTGATTGAATGCTTTCCTGCCTTTTACCTTTTACCTTTTTACTTTTACCTTCCTTTTGCGCCTTTGCGAGAAAATTCTTCGCCACTTAGCATCACTCTTAAACTTATGAACTACAAAATCATTTTTCACACGAAATGGCCGCTCGCCATGCTTTCCCTGCTGCTTCTTCTCTGCCTGACGACTTTGAACATTCAGGCGCAGAGCGAAAAGGCCGCGCCTGCCGCGAAGCCCGCGCCCGCCGGCGAAGAGAAGGCCGAGCAGATTTTGCAGCAAGCCGCAGCCGCGCTTGGCGGCAACAGCTATCTGAGTGTCAGCACCGTCGTCGGGCGCGGCATGTACACGCTTTACAAGGAAGGCCAGCCGGAATTGCCTCTCACCTTTACAGACCACCTCGTCTACCCGGACAAAGAGCGGACGGAGTTTCGCAGCGAGGGAATTAAAACCATTCAGGTCAACACGGGCGACACGGGCTGGATTTTTGACGGCGGGGCCAGAAGCTTGAAAGACCTGAAGCCCGATCAGATCAACAACTTCAAACTGGCAATGCGTATCAATATAGATAACCTGCTGCGCGGCGCGTGGCGCAAAGAGGGCGCGAAGATCAGCTATGCCGGAAGGCGCGAGGCGGGCCTTGCCAAACGCAATGAGACTGTACGCGTCTCCTATCCTGACGGCTTCACAGTCGAGTTCGAGTTTGGCGCGCAGGATCATCTCCCGGCCAAAATCATCTATCTCAAAAAGCATCCTGAGAACGATGACGAGTTTATCAAGGAAGAAGACCGCATGGCGCAGTATCTCAACCTCAACGGCATCCTTGCTCCCTTCGTCATAGACCACTACAGCGCGGGAGTGCAGACCAGCCGCACCAACTATCAATCCATAGAGTTCAACGCGCCCGTCCCCGACAGCCTCTTTACGCGTCCGGCGAATGCGAAGGCCGTCAAGTAAAAAAAGGAAAAAGGTAAAAGGTAAAAGGTAAAAGTGAAGATGAAAGCAATGCCGTTCTGACTTTTACCTTTTACCTTTTTCCTTTTTCCTTTCTCTTGTGTCCTCTGTGGCTAACTCCCACGCTTTGCTGCGCGCACAAGCTTTGTGAACGCCTGCATCTCTGCTTCCGGAAATTCACGCCGCCAGTTTTTATCGAACTCGTCAACTTCTATGTCGCGGTGCAATTCGCGCAGAGCTGTCCAGAATGGGAGGCAGAGGTCGAGCGGGGTCGCCGTGTGTGAAAAGACAACCTCGCGTTTGCTCTTGAGCCTGCGGTGATCCGGGAAACGCACGACCGTGAGTTCCGCCCCCGCCTGATTTTGCAGCCACTCGAAATCATATTCTTCAGGCTCTCTGTTCCATTTGACGGTCAAGTTTTTTTCGCCGCCGAGAAGCGCGGAGAGAGCCTGGATTAAATCGCGCAGCGAATCATAGGGCGCGTGTGAGACGGCTGTCACAAAGCTTTCCTGACCGGCCTTGAGACCGATGGACATCCAGCCGCTCTGCGGGCTGTTAAAGCTGACTTTTAGTTTCTGGTTCATGTAATAATGTTGAGACAAAACTTGACAAGGCTGTTCAATCTTAGTTATCTGGACTTGCTCTTCGGTTTTAGAATACAAGACTTTTATCCTTCATTAAAGACCGGCTGCGCTTCGCTATGAAACAGTATCAGGACTATCTCTCATATATTCTGGAACACGGCGTTAAAAAAGAAGACCGCACAGGCACTGGCACGTTAAGCATCTTCGGTTATCAAATGCGCTTTGACTTGCAGCAGGGCTTTCCGGTGCTGACGACCAAGCGGCTGCACCTGCGCTCGATCATCCACGAGCTGTTATGGTTTCTGAGCGGCGAGACCAACATCAAATATCTGACGGAAAACGGCGTCAGCATCTGGGACGAGTGGAGCGATGCGGAGGGCAATCTAGGCCCCGTCTATGGCAAGCAATGGCGCAGGTGGGAAACGCCCGACGGGCGTGTGATTGACCAGATCAGCGAGGTCGTCAATCAGATTAAGAACAAGCCGGATTCACGACGCTTGATCGTTTCCGCGTGGAACGTGGGCGAGCTTGAGCAGATGGCGCTGCCGCCGTGTCATCTACTGTTTCAATTTTACGTGGCGGAAAACAAACTCTCCTGCCAGCTCTATCAGAGGTCTGCCGACAGCTTTCTCGGAGTGCCTTTCAACATCGCGTCCTATGCTCTCTTGACGCATATGATGGCGCGGCAATGCGGACTCTCCACCGGAGACTTTATCTGGACGGGCGGCGACTGTCATATCTATCTCAATCATCTGGAGCAAGTGAGGCTGCAACTCGCGCGCGAGCCGCACCCGTTGCCGCAACTCATCATCAAGCGACAGCCCGGCTCGATTTTCGATTACGAGTTTGCGGACTTTGAGTTGACAGGCTACACCTCGCACCCGAGCATCACCGCGCCCGTGGCTGTTTGAAGTATCTAAGAATTATCCGTAAGCCTTTTCGTAACTCACACCGAGCCGTTTGAGAATCGCCCCGGCAAAGCTCCATGTGCCGAGCGCGAGAATGCGTTTCCCTTTCAAGTGACGCTCAATCTCCTGAAATGAAATCAAAGGTGTTCCCCACTCTTCATCGTCAAAGCTCAAGTGCTCTGTCTCTAAACTGACGGGCACGTAAAAGCGCACGCCCAAAGCCTCGCGTGCGCCCGTCACATCTTTTCCCGTCGGCAGAGAAATCAGGACGGTATCAATCTCGCCAAACTGTGCTGTGGCCCATTCGAGCGCGGTTGCGATTCCGCGTCCGTTAATCGCCGCGTCAACAATCCAACTGCGACCGTCTTTGTCCTGATGCATAGACAGGCGGCCCGGCGTTTTGACGGTCGAGAGAACTTGCCTGAGCTGGGACGAATTCGGAGCAGTGATTCCGAGCAGCTTCAAAAACCTTTGACCGGCTTCTATCCCAAGCGCGGCATTGTATAAGGAAAGACCCGCCGGCAATCGTCTCTCATGAGAAACATCTGTTGCCTGCGGCTCGATAACAGTTAAGTTGCAGTCATATTTCTTTATTTCATCGAGCAACACTTCTGTTACATCGGATGTCTGTGGAAGAGTCAGGACAGTTTTTGTGGAATCCTTAACGACGCCGATTTTATCCCGCGCCACGAGCGCAACGTCCGGGCCAAGCACGTTCAAATGCTCGCCAAAGATGCTCGTGACGGCGACCAGCGTGGGAGGGAAAATTGAGACTTCATCGGAGCTTCCTCCCATTCCGGCTTCCAGCACTGCGACATCACAGCTCTGGTCCAGAAAATGGCGCAGCCCCGACAGAGTGTAAAGCCCAGACGGAGACAGATAGCCAATCTCTTGTGCCTGAGCGGGTATCTCGTCAAGCAATCTCGACAGCCGCTTTGAAATATTCAGATAACTTTCCGGCGAGACGCCTTGCCCGTCAAGGCGTATGCGTTCGCGGTTGCTCAGGATTGGCGGGCTGGTGATCGCGCCGACACGCAGGCCCGCCGCAGTCAAAGCGGCGGAAGCATAAACGGCAGTCGTGGCTTTTCCTTTAGAGCCGACGACGGTCAGAACCGGGAGACTGATTTGATCGAGTCCGAGAGCGGCGGCTATCCTCTCTGCGCGCGGCAAGCTTCGCGTTGCGCCCGCCGTTCTTCTTTTCCATTCGCGGAAAAACGGCTCGTCGGTGGAATCGCGCGCTCCGGCAAATTTTGATTTATCATCCGGCATCTGCTTAACTCACTTTCCAGCTATGTTAATGTAGCATTTCAGCGAGCATCAATTTTATGTCTATCATCGGTATCGTCGCAGTTGATCGAAACAACGCCATCGGCAAGAGCGGGCGGCTGCCGTGGCATTACTCTGCGGACTTGAAATTTTTCAAGCAGCAGACAATGGGACACGCCTGCGTGATGGGCCATCGCACGTGGCTCTCGCTGGCGAGACCTCTGCCGCAGAGACTCAATATCATCCTCAGCCGCGCAAGCGAAGTCTCGCCGCAACCCTCCGTCATCCTGCTCAGAGACAGGCTCCCGGTGCTCTCGCTCGAATCATATCTCTCTTGCGACCTCTATATCATCGGCGGCGCGCAGGTTTACAGCGCGTTTCTCGGAGACATAGACCGCTGGATTGTGACCGAAGTCCCGCTCGTAATTGAAGGCGCGGAGGCTGTGATGCCGGAAGGTTTTCTCAATGGCTTCAGAGCTACGGAGACGAGGCAGTTGGAAGATAATCTCAAGGTGACTTTTTATGAGCGAAGCTGAAATACAATATTGACTTTCAAAAGCGAAGAGCTTATGTTGCCCGCGTTTGAGGAGTTATGAGCTGTTGCTCAAAGCCTTACCGCTTCACCTTCGCGCATTCTAAAACTTTAGCTCTCTATGATGTTCTCGTTCGAATGATATACCTATGATCGTGCGGATTCTGCTGTGGGGAGGCGGGCTGATGACGCTGGCCTTCACATATTTTTTCGGCGTCAAGAGCATCCGCTCTCAAGCCTTGATGACAGCCGGACTGGCGAGCGTGCTCTCCTTCGTCCTCTTCCTCATCGTCGCGCTCGACAATCCCTTTCACGGCAGCGTGCATGTCTCGCCCGACCCGCTCAGGCAGGCTTTGATCCTCATAGAGCAGAACCGGCAAGCCGCCAAGCCTTGACGGCAACTTTGATTTTAATTAGCCACAGAGGACTCAGAGAGATTTCAAATCAATAATCTCAAATTTGAAATCTTTAAAATCTCTGTGTCCTCTGTGGCTAATCTTCTCTGTCTGAGATTTATTTGAGAGCGATGCTAACCGCGCGAATTGGTCGCCGGCGCGTCAAGCACATCGTGGCGCGTGATGATGCCTGTGATGCGCCCGTACTCTTCGACCAGCACGGCGGGGCTGGATTGCAGCTCGCGCGTGACCTCGCTCAGGCTCGCGTCCACATCGAGAACCGGGAAACTCTCTTCCATCACTTCGCTGGCGGGCGATTCGAGCAGGTCACGGTTGCCGAGCACTTTCGACAGGATACGATGCTCGCGCAGAGAGCCAACCGAATGTCCATCCTCCACGACAGGCACTTGTGTGACACCGGCTTCGTTCATCTTTGCCAGCACATCCACGATGCGCTCATGCGGCGCGACGGTGATGAGCGTCTCCGGCCCGGTCTTGGTCTTCGTCTCGCTGATGAGTCCCGCAGTAATCTTCTGCGGCTCAAGCAGCCGCTTCTCTTTCATCCATTCATCCGAATGATGCTTTGACAGGTAATGCTCGCCCGTGTCGCAGACGATGAAGACGATGAGCGCGTTCTCATCCAGATTGCGCGCCACTTGCAGAGCCGCTGCCAGATTCGTCCCGGTCGAACCGCCGCAGAAGATGCCTTCCAGTCTCCCAAGCTGCCGCGACAATTCAAAAGAGTCGCGGTCAGAGATGTTCATCACTTCGTCTACATATTCGGCATGAAAATTTTTCGGCAACGTCGCCTGCCCGATGCCTTCGACCAGATAGGGCGTGGCCTCTACAATCTCGCCCGTTTCTTTATAAGTTTTATAGATCGAGCCGAACGGGTCTGCGCCGATGATGCGTATGTCAGGGTTCTTCTCTTTGAGGTAGCGCGCAGTGCCGGAGATGGTTCCGCCCGTGCCGATGCCCGCGACGAAGTGCGTCAGTTTGCCTTCGGTCTGTTCCCAGAGTTCCGGCCCCGTCGTCTTGTAATGCGCTTCCGGGTTGGCCGGATGAGAATACTGATCCGGATAAAAAGAGTTGGGCGTCTCTTTGGCAATGCGTTGCGCCGTCGAGATATAGTGATCGGGCGAGCCGGGTTTGGCCGCCGCCGGAGTGACCACGACATCTGCGCCGAGAGCTTTGAGGTAACGCACCTTCTCCGTAGAAGCTTTGTCGGTCATGACAAAGATGCATTTGTAGCCTTTGACCGAGGCGGCGAGCGCGAGGCCCACGCCCGTGTTGCCCGAAGTCGCCTCGACCACAGTCCCGCCCGGCTTAATCTTCCCTTCCATCTCAGCCGCCTCGATCATCGCCATGCCAATGCGGTCTTTGACCGAATAGCCCGGATTGAGATTCTCCATCTTGGCGAGCACCGTTGCCTTCAAATCTTTTGTGATGCGATTCAGCTTAACTAAGGGCGTGTGGCCCACAAGTCCTAAAATATTTTCGTAATAGCTCATTAACAACTGCCTCCGTGCGGGTTATCCGAAGAGACTTTCAAAATATAACTGCTGCAAAGTTCGTCCCAGAGATAAAATAGGAAGAATCCGTTTCATCAATAAATAACACTCAAGTCGCACAGATTTCAAACTCAGAGTGAGTTTTGTTGTTTTTATAGCCATTAGCGATTGGATATAGCCGCTTGAGCAGGGCATCTTGTCAGAACCGCCTGCGGCAAGCGTGCGGGTTCTTAGCATTGAAGACCCGCACGCTTGCCGCAGGCGGTTCTGACCTGTGTCTACACTCAATCGCAAATTGCTATAGTAGTTGCCCGCAGGAATTTGGTTAGATTAACGTGAGTTCGACGGAAGAACGGTGCGGTGTTAGTTAGCCCCGGAGGGGCGGCATATATTAGCCCACGGCTTCAGCCGTGGGGACAGCACCCACATCAATGGTCTAAGCCCCGGAGGGGCGGCATAATCTATACCGCCCCTCCGGGGCTTAGACCTTGTAGGGCGTCTTGTCCCAGCACTGACGTGCTGGGCTAATATATGTCGCCCCTCCGGGGCTGTCATGGAGCAATCCTCTTCCGCTTATATCGAACTCACGTTAGATTAAATAGAGCAGGTGAATTGTGCTACGGATATATCTGGAAACCGTGCCTAAATACCCGCCACGCGGTTTTCAAATTAGAAAACAGAATTGGCTGCTCAATTTCGAGCAGCCAATTCTGTTTTCAGCGACCTGAAAGCCGGATTACTTCGTGAGCGGCTTAGGCCCGTTCTCCGCCGCCTTGGTTCCGTTCTCCGACGGAGCTTTCATCTGATCGCGGAACAGGTTAAGCAAAAGCAGAGTTCCGAGATTGCCCGCGCCGCTGTCGCCATTGCCGCCGGAGGCCATGACATCCGGCGTGATGCGGACGTTCTTCTCGCCGATGACCCTGAGAGTTTCGACGAGGGCGACGCCCTGCGCGCCCAGCGCATCAACCTGTTCATGATAGGCCACGCCCTGAGCTTCGCCCATCAGGCGCACCTTCTCCGCTTCGGCCTTACCCGTCGAGAGAATGTAGTGCGCTTCGCCATCCGCTTCGGCCTTGCGCTGTTCGGCGCGCTTGCCTGCAATCTCGACGCCGACGATTTCCGCCATCAGCGACTTCTGATTGTCCGCGTGCGCGCTCGTCTTCTCAAGCTGGATACGCTGCACTTCGGCTTCGCGCTGCGCGTTGTACATGTTCTGCCGCTGCTCTGCGAGAATCTTCTCGGTCTGCGTCTTCATCAGCTCTTCCGGCAGATGGATGTGGCAGATGAGCACGTTGACGACATCAACGTGGTATTTCAAGAGATGCATGCGGACGCGTGCCTCTGCGCGCTCCTGTTCCTCGTGGCGATTTTGCAGGTACGCCATCGCGCTTGATTCGGATGCCTGATTGCGGAAGATAGAGTCGATCAAAGGATGCATCACGTTCTGGACCAGCTTTTCGGTGCTGCCGATCTTGGCGACCATGAAGGGCGCGTCCTCTGGCTTGACGCGAAAGACGACGCGCACTTCCAGTTTCATCGTGAAACCGTCTTTCGAGATGACTTCAAACGGGTCGAAGGTATTGTCCAGTTCTTCGGCAGTCCATTCGACCGTCATGTTTGTCGTCGGGATGACGATGGGCGAGACGGCCAGCGTATTGATGTAGTAGCGACCCGGCCCCATCACCGTTTCCTGTATGCCGCGAAAACCTTCCGGCACGACGTAGGCTTCGTGCGCGCCCTGATCCAAACGCTGGTCTGCGGGATCGCTGGCGAGCAGTTCTGCTTCGAGGTCTTCGACCATCTTCTGCTCGCCCTCTAATTTGTCGAGGCGCGCGACGGCCTTGCTCACCTGCTCCTTCTCTTCGCGCTCCATACGCTCTCTGACCTTCGTCGCCATCACGCGGCGCACTTCTTCGCCGGGGTCTTTGCCGATGTTCGAGACGATGACCGCGACCTCGCCGGGCTTGATCTCTTTCGCCGACTCAGGAATCACTTTGAAGACGAGCGGGTTGATGTAGTAAGTGCCGGGCAGCAAGATGTCTTTCTGCGGGCCGCGCTGTCCGCCGCGCGTGATGAACTCGTTACAGTCCTGAAAGTTGTCGTGGCCTTCGACCGGAGTGGCGACGTAATCGCGCGGGTCTAAGGGCGCGCCGTCGAGGGCTTCGACCAGTCCGATAGCATTCTCCGTAATCACTGTCGCGTCATAGAGCCGCACGAAAAAGAGGCCGGGCTTCGTTTCGTTGCCGCCGTCGAGCGGAACCGATTGCGTCAGGATGCGGTAAGTTCCGGGCGTCAGGATTTCGACCTGCGGGCCTTTTTGACCGCCACTGGCGATAAACTGTTCCGCGTCCTGAAAATTGCGATGGTCTTGGATGGCTTTGCCGTGCAGACGTCCGGCGTCGAGTTGCGCGCCGTCCGCAACCGTCACCACTCCAACCTTGCCCGGCGGGATGACCGTCATCTTCGAGACTGAGACGCGGAAGAGATACGGGTGAATGGGCCACAATCCCGGCGGCAGGGTTCTGAGCTGTATGCCTTTGACGCCGCCCTGCTTGATAAAAGCAATCGGGTCTTGAAAGTTGTTGTGCGCGTTCTGTGCTCTATCGGGCGCGAAGATGCGGCCCGCAGGCATCGGGTCGCCGTCAACCGCTTCGATAATGCCGATCTCATCCGGCCCGATCTCGATCAGGGGGACTTTGCGGACGACGCTCTCAAAGGGGTATTTAATCAGGTGGAGGCCCGGTTTGAGCACGTCCGCCTGTATGCCGACTTCGCCTTCGGTGGCGACGACGCGGCCCGGAGGCATCTTTGAGCCGAAGTAACGCCGCTCCTTAATCGCAATCTCCGTCGCACCGACATTGACGAAGATGCGACGCAAGACAAGGACGAGCACGATCAGCGCGATAAACGCGACGATCAGAAAAGGGACGAAAGACATGATGTCTATGTTCATTAGAAACCTCACTCAAGAAGTGACAAGTAGCAAGTGACGAGTGACGAGTTATAAACTTCCTGCTCGTCGCTTGTCACTCATCGCTCGTCACTGTTTTATGTGCCGCGAGTTCGCGGCGGATGCGGGCAAGCTCCTGTTTCAAGAGAAAGCCCGCGCCTGAATTTCTGGCCTCAGACGGAAGAATCCAGAACTCACTTTCGGCTAACTGGACTAATTCGGCGGCAGCCATGCCCGGCAGCTTTTCTTCACGCCAGTATCCGAGCATGGCTTCAATCGCCTGTTGATAAAGGCTTGCATCTCCGGCGAGCGCGGTCAGATGCAGCATCTGCGGGGTCGTGCGCCGGTTCGGGGACAGTTTCCATGATTCAAGGAAAGCTCCGGCCAGTTCTCCGTTGACCTGCAAGCTTTCGTTTCGCGTGATATAGGAAGCGAGCGCGAGAAGCTGTTTGTCGTTTTCCGCACGCCCGACGAGCGTGTTTAAAATCTCTTCGTATAAACTTTTGTCGCCAAATGTGTGCGCGTCCAGCAAGGCTGCTTTCTCGCCCGCAGCGGCGCGTGCGAGCAGGGCTTGTCGCTTCTCTGTACGCTCTTTTTCCAGTTGCAGGGCTTCGAGCCGCGCGTGCTCGCCGTCCGTCTCAAACAAACCTTTGAAATTCGGCGGCGGCGGTGGCAGAGCCTTGTTCGCGTCGTCGTCTGGCAGAGCGTTTTGCCGGGAACGATAAATAGCGAAAGAGATGGCAGCCAGTAGGATAAATGAAGCGATGAGAGCGGTGACCATTCGTGGCCTGAAGACGCCCTGCGCGATGGCTTTCCAAGGGGTTCCGCGCTTCTGCCGGGGCGTCCTGTTGCAGGGACATTATACGACAGTTCGGGCTGCGAAGTTTAGTTTTTCCAGAGCCACGAAAGTTAACTCGTTTTCCTTTGCGCCCCCGCGCCTGTGCGCGAGATTAAAAGCTCCCGCACAGGCGCAAAGCAGGCACGCTATGTTTCATTTACGCAATGCATTGAAAAGCAGCGGGTAAGTTGCAGAGGACTGCGCGCGATACTGCGGGCGAAAGCCGAAGAGAATGACGCGCCCCTTGCCTATCATGACTTCGACGAGCGCGGCACGCCCGCGCATCCGCTCGCCGCCCAACAGCCAGCCCGAAAGGAGCGGGTCACGCTCCGGTGGATAACGCGCGATGACCTTCACACGCCCCGCAGCTTCCTTCTCATCGCTGATTTCAAAGACCGGAGAATTCTCAACCCACGCGATGGATTCTCGCGGCATCCCTTTGGCAAGCGGATGCGTGGTATCAAGTTCAATCCGCAGGATAGAGCCGGGCGCGTAAAACTCCGTCCGCTTCAAGCCTTCTGTAACATCGCGCACGGGCAGCTTGAATTGTTCGATGGCAAAATCCGACGCGCGGTTCAAGAAGATGAGCGTCCCGCCCTCTGAAATAAAATCGCGCAAAGCTCTGACGCCTTCCGGCCCAAGCCCGCCAGTGTATTCATCCGGCATAGAGCCTTTGCGATGGCCTTCGAGAATTGCGCGCGGCGATTGGTCTGGAATGATAATCGTATCGAATCGCGCGCGTAAGTTGCCCGTTCTGATGGCTGCGTCTTGTAAGGTCAAAAAATCGAAACAGCTACCGGCTTGCTCAAGCATCCATCTGGTCCATCCCTCGTCCATTGAAGGAACGTGAGATTTATAGACCGCACGGCGCGGCGGCCCCGAACCTCGACACAATTCTATTCCACCTGTTCCGCCGGCAAGCTTCTCCCGGTATTTAAAGGATTTGTAGACGGGCTTGGCGTCAACATTCATCAGCAGCGGCAGAGTATGCGCTGTCACATCATAGGGCGATATTGGATGGTTTGCTGCATCCCTTAAATCCGGGTAGCGCTGCGCCTCAAGCAGAGTTTTGGCAAAACCTGCGTAAGGCTGCGCCATAGGAATCAGGGTCGAGCCTGCCGTGTAAGTAACTCCGTCAAGATTAATCTTATCTATCTCGATGGTTTCGACGCCGCCCTTCTCCAAAGTTAAAATGAGTTCGCGTGTATTATCATCATTCTCGGACTTCGGAATAATCCAAGCGTATAACTCACCATCTTTACGCGGCCTGACAGCTTCTTTTCCAATCTCATAAAACCTTTTCAGCCAACGCTCGCGGTTCTCCGCCGCGTGCGTCATCAGCGAGAAGGCGGCGGCGGTCATGTAATTTGTGATGTCTCTCAAATGCCACTCGCCGCCCGTCCAGAGCGGTGAGAATTTGTCCGTCTCTTTCTTCGCGTCATAGCCGACCGAGCCGCGCAACTCTTCAAACTTAATCGTCACCGGCGTGGCGATGCGCGCCGATGCCGTTTCCGAGAGAATGCGTACGCCGCCGTGATAATGCGAGTAGGCGCGTGCGGGCGTCCATGCGTCGTAGGTCGTATTGGTCGTGATGCCTTTAAAATCTGCCGCGCGCAGCTCTGCGGCCATCGCGTTTCCGAGTTCGGTGTAGCCTTCGACGATTTGCTCCGGCACATTCGGCTCGACAGGCTCCATGTAGGGCGGCAGGAAGAGACGCGCGCCGTTCGCTCCCTGCTGGTGTATGTCGTGGACGATCTGCGGATGCCAGAGGTTATGAATCTTGTCTACGGTCAACCGGGTCTCGACCTGTGTGAAGGCGTACCAGTCGCGGTTGTTATCGTGGCCCGTGTATTTGTGATAAAGCTCCGGCGGTTCTGTTCCCTCGTAAGGAGTGCCGAGGGTTTTGTCGTACCAATCTTTGACGATGTCCACGCCGTCAGGATTGAGCGAAGGGACTAGCAGCACGATTGTCTCGCTTAAAATCTTACGCACCTGCGGGTCATCCGATGAGGCGAGGCGATGCGCGATGAGCATGCTTGAAAGAGTCGAGCCGACTTCGGTTGAATGTATGCCGCAGGTGATGAGGACGACGGTTTTTCCTCCGGCGATAAGGCGTTCGGCTTTGCGGTCTGCGCCGCTTCCGAGCCTGCGCGGGTCTGCCAGTTGCTTCTGAATCTTTTTGTATTCCTGAAGTCGCGCCAGATTTTCCGGCGCGCTGATGGTTGCCAGCACAAACGGCCTGCCCATCGTTGACTGGCCCAAAGTCTCAAACTTGACGCGGTCTGAGGCCGCATCGAGCCGTGTAAAATAATCCACGATGCTGCGCCAGCTTGCGAGTTTGCGGTCATCGCCGGGACGAAAGCCGAGCACGGTTTCAGGCGCGGGAATATTCGGCGGGCTGGTTGCGGCAGCGGCGCGCGGCGTCTGTCGCCCTCTGGAATTTCGCTGCGCTAAAGACGGCGCGGCGCACGAAATCACGATCAGCAGCATCAAGATAAAAGAGACGGGCAGCCGTAGGCGTATATGCATCAAGACTCCAATGCTTTAATGTTGGTCGAAGTTGGATAAAGATTGCTGTGCGCCGCAGAGTGTAACCTGAAAGCGCAGCGGATTTGAAGAGGCAGACTGCTTCTCTTGAGAGGCAACGTGTTTAAGCGTCACAGATTTTTTACATTTGCCTTTCTATCTTCGGGCTTTATTCTGCTTGCTCTGTTTATGCCGGGCGCGGTAAAGTAGCGCGCGAATAAGTCCCCGCACGCTCTCCCTTTTTCGGAAAATAAAGTCGGAGGTCATTTCTGATGTCAACCGAGACCGTTGATACTGTCAAGCCGGATGTCGCCAAGACTAACGAGTTCCCGGATATTGTCGGGGCCAAGCCGGAGAATCCGCTAGCCGCTGCGTTTAGTCCGTATATTCCAGCCGGAACGAACATGCGCGAGTTGACGCCGCGCGCCGTCATCGTCGGCACCTTGCTCGGCATGATTTTCGGCGCGTCATCGCTCTATCTGGTGCTGAAGGTGGGACTCACCGTCAGCGCTTCGATTCCGGTGGCCGTCATCTCGATCACGCTCTTTCGTCTCTTCTCGACCTTCGGCGCGAAGAACGCGACCATCCTTGAGAACAACATCGTTCAGACGGCAGGCTCTGCGGGCGAATCAATCGCGTTCGGCGTCGGCGTGACGATGCCCGCGATTATGATCTTAGGCTTTGACCTAGACCTCTCGCGCGCCCTGCTCGTCTCAATCCTCGGCGGGCTGCTCGGCATTCTGATGATGATTCCGCTCAGGCGCGCTCTGATCGTGCAGCAGCACGGGATTTTGAAATATCCGGAAGGGACTGCGTGCGCCGAAGTGCTCAAGGCCGGAGCATCAGAGGAATCCAAAGCAGCGGCTTCATCGCAAGCTAAAGCGGAGATGGCCGCTGCGGGTGAGAACAACATCGGCGCGAAGACCATTTTCACGGGCTTCGGCGTAGGCTTTCTTTACTACGTCATCAACAAGGCTCTCTACGGCTGGAAGGAAGTGCCGGAGAAAGTTTTCGGCTCGCCGCTCAAAGCAGGCTCTGTCGGCATGGAGATCAACCCTGCGCTCCTGGGCGTCGGCTACATCATCGGCCCGCGCATCGCTTCCATCATGGCGGCGGGCGGCGTGCTCGCCTATCTCGTTTTGATTCCGGCAATCAAGTTTTTCGGCGAAGGGATGACGACTGTCCTGCCGCCGGGAGACAAGCTGATTTCCGACATGGGGCCAAACGATATACGCGGCGCATACGTGCTCTACATAGGCGCGGGCGCGGTGGCGGCGGGCGGCATCATCAGCCTCTTCCGCAGCTTGCCGACCATCTGGCACGGCCTCAAAGGCGGCATTGCGGATTTGCGCGGCGGACAAGCGCAGGCGGCCTCTGCCCCGCGCACGGATCAAGACCTTTCGATGAAGTTCGTGCTGGGCGGCATCATCGTGATGATTGCGGCCATCATGCTCTTCAAGGATTTGGGCCTCTATCTTCTAACGAGTCCGATTGTCGCCATCCTCGGCTCTTTGATGATTATCGCTTTCGGCTTTCTCTTCGTCACAGTCTCTTCGCGCCTGACGGGTGAGATTGGTTCGTCATCGAATCCGATTTCCGGCATGACGGTCGCCACGCTGCTGTTGACCTGTTTGATTTTTCTGGTCGTCGGCTGGACAGGCCCGAACTATTTCGTGACGGCCCTCTCTATCGGAGCTATCGTTTGCATCGCTGCCTCGAACGGCGGCACGACTTCGCAGGACTTGAAGACCGGATTCCTGGTCGGCGGCACGCCGAAGTACCAGCAGATTGCGATTCTCTTCGGCGCGGGCGCGTCGGCCCTGATTCTTGGGCCAATCCTGATTAGCCTCAATAACGCCTCGACGGTTTATGTGCCGCGCGTGACATTTGAGCCGGTCAAGGAAGTTTCGCAGCCGCTGGATGCGGGTACTGCGAGCGCGCTTCCGGCTTACACGGAAGAAGCAAAGCCTGCGGGCGCAACCGGCAGTTTCCGCACTTTGACCGTCGCCGCCGATGCGCCGCCGCCTGTCGCAGGACTCAAGACTGGCGAGTATCTGGTAGACGGTTCCGGCAAAGTCACACATAAAGTTTCGCGCAACTTCCCGCCTGACCTGCGCGCTCCCGTCGGGCAGTTGACAGAGCGGCACGGGCTGCAAGGCCCGCAGGCCGGAGCGGATAGCAAGCAATATCTTATCTGGCACAAAACGGATACGGCCAACGGCCCTCCCGGACAATATCTGGTTGACGATACGGGCGCGCCGGTGTGGCTGGTTGACCCCGGCATCAACGGCACGCACAAGGTGCGGCCGGATGGCACGGAGGTCACGAAGTTTGACGCGCCGAAGGCGACGCTCATGTCCTATATCATCAAGGGCGTGCTCGATAGAAAGCTGCCGTGGGGACTCGTGCTCTTAGGCGTGATGATTGCCATCGTGCTTGAGATGTCTGGGATTCCTTCGCTGGCTTTCGCGGTCGGCGTCTATCTGCCGCTCTCTTCTTCCAGCCCGATCTTTATCGGCGGTTGCGTGCGCTGGCTGGTGGACAAGCACTTGCGCAAGAAGCTGGCCCACAGAAATATGACGGAAGAAGAACTGGTCGCAGAAGGCGATAAGAGTCCGGGCGTGTTGATGGCTTCGGGTTACATCGCCGGGGGCGCGATTGCCGGAATCGTCATCGCCTTTATGGCAGGCGTTTTGACGGACACGACCAAAGGCATAGAGGAATGGTCCAAACACTCGAACCCGATGTTCGAGGGGCCGTGGGCAGATGTGCTGTCGCTGATTCCTTTTATCCTGCTGACCGCCCTGCTCTATCTGGTCGGGCGCGGGATAGTGCTCGCAGATAAAACGCGCAGAGTCGAAAGATAAGTGCGCGCGAAAAGCGAAGAGCGAAAGATAAGCCGGTTTTTAGAGCCGATTTATCTTTCGCTCTTCAACATTTTTCACTTGACCGGCAACGATTTTCGTTTTTCAATCCTCTATGAATGGGCGGCGCGCCAGCAAGCTAGACGGCGCGCCTTATATTTACTATCAGTGTGAAACAAGGGAAGAACCTCATGGCATCGCTTTGCGAGAAAAACTTTGCGTGCTTTGCGTTAAAGAGTCACTTGACCGCAAAGAGCGCGAAAGAGTAAGACGCAAAGAGACGCAAAGGAAATGCTATTCCCGGTGAACGGTTTCTAATCTTGATTCGCATTATCAGAGGAAAAGCAATTGATGTCTCAGCATGAAAGATTTGGCGGCGCACGTATCGCTGCTCTTTTTATTTCCGCCCTCCTGCTCGTGACGCTCTCGACTGTGGGCGTGCTCGCGCAAACGGCTTCAACGCCCGCGCGCACTCCCGGCGAAACCGTCCGCGAATTCTACAAGGCTTTACACGAAAAGAGATTCCGCGACGCTCTCAGCATCAGCATCTACAAGTCTGCCATAGAGGGCATGAGCCAGAAGGAGTTTGACGAGTTGCGCCCGGACTTCGAGGCCATGTCTCTCGGAGCCAATAAGCTTGAGGTGGCCGGAGAACAGATCAGCGGCGAGACCGCAACCGTGTTCGTCAAAGTGCCGGATGATAACGGAGAGGTGCAGACCTCAAAGGTCGAGCTGATTCGCTCAGGCGGCATCTGGATCGTCGGCAACGGTGATGACGAGAAAGCTATCAAACAGGCCGGTAAAGACTATTTTCTGAGAATCCGCATCCAAACGCATGAAGAAGAAGTCAAAGTGATGATGGAGCGCATCATCAAAGCGCAGCTTGTCTACAGTTCGCAGAACAACGGGCTGTACGCGGAGATTCCGGTGCTCGTCAAAGCCGGACTGCTGCCGCCGGACATCGAGAGCACGGCCTCGACCGGCTATCGTTACCGCCTGACGCTTGCGAGCGACAAGAAAACTTATTTTGCACAGGCAGAGCCGGCACAGTACGGGCGCACGGGTCGCCTCTCTTTTCATCTGGATTCGACCGGAGTGTTTCAGAAAAAGGATGCCGGCGGCAAGCCGCTTACACCAGATAAGAAATAAGCGGAAGCAAGTTTTTTCAATAGCGGGTCAGTTTGAAATTCCGGTGAATATTCATCAGGACGAAAGAGATTCGCGCAAAGGCGCAAAAGCAAGGCAAAAGTAAAAAGGTAAAAGGCAAAAGTGAAGACGAGTTGACTGCCTTTCTTACTTTTACCTTTTACCTTTTGCCTTTTTACTTCTGTCGCGCCTTTGCGCGAACATGTTTTTTCTTCGCTGCTATTGAAACTGAAGAGCTACCGTTTTTTTAGGTTACGTTCTCATTTCGGAAAGATTCTCCCATGAAAAACTCAAACAGCCTTGCGTCTCCCTCTCAGGCAAACATCTTTTCGCGCATGGCGTTGCTCCTGAGCCTGCCGCTCATGCTCCTGCTTATCACGCACGCGCATGTCAACGCGCAGACGCAAACGCCCGTCGTCGTGCAGGAAGAGGCGACCACCACGACGAATGCCGTCGAGCGTGCGACAAAGGAAGCAGTCAAGGCCAAGTCCGTTGTCCGTGGCCGCGCCGTCTATGATGATACGGATCGGCCCGTGCGCCGCGCTCGCGTCATGCTGCTGGATATGAACCAGCGCGGGCCGGAGCGCACGGGGATGACCAACGGCTCCGGCGAGTTTCAAATCAAGGAAGTTCCGGCAGGCAACTACTTTGTGATGGTGGATATGACGGGAGTGATTACGCCTATCAGCTTCGTTGATTTTGAGGATGCCAGCGGCGAGAAATTCAATCTTGAAGAGGTGAAAAAGCATTTCACGGAAATCGCCGTGGACGGCACGAATGACCAGACCATCAAGGTGCGTGCGCGAAAGGGCGGAGCCATCAGCGGCAAAGTGACATACGCGGATGGAGATGCGGCCATCAACGTGCGTGTCAACATCATGCGCAAGAAAGACGGAAAGCTGGCGCGCTTTATCACCAATCTTAACCCGTCTGCGTTATTCGGGATTCAAACGGACGACCGTGGGATGTATCGCATCGCAGGGCTGCCGCCCGGCGAATACAACATCAGCGTAGCAGAGACTGTGGATCACTCGGAGGGGCGCAGCGGTCGTGAAGAATACTATATGGGGATGAACATGTTCGGCGGCAACTCTCTGCTGGTCACATATTATCAGGGCGCGACCGATGAGAAAGAGGCGACTTCCCTACAGGTTGACGCCGGACAGGAATATAACGAGATCAACATCTCGCTGGTCGAGCGCGTGCTGCATAAACTCTCGGGAACAGTCGTCGCGCGGCGTGACAACAAGCCTCTTCCCAATACTCGCATCAGCATCAAAAGCAAAACCGACACCCTTCCAGACTTTGGTTTTATGTCTGTCGGGCCGGGCGCATCCACAGACGAGCAGGGCCGTTTCACGCTCAACGAGATACCCGACGGCGTTTACACCCTGACGGTCGAATCAACTTATTCAGGCCCGGAGGTAAGAACTGAAGTGGATGAAGAAGGGTCGCCGTCAACGGCACCCAACGAGTCGAGGCGCAAGCTGATACGCAAGCAGCAGGACGTAACCGTCAACGGCAACGATGTGGCGGATTTGACGATCACTCTCATAGAGGGCGCAATCCTCAACGGCACTGTGATGGTTGACGGGGGCAAACCGCTCCCGCCGCTGACTTATGTGACGATGGCGGATGCGAGCGGCGCGGTGGTCAGCGATGTCCCGGTGGAGGTGCAGCAAGACGGCAGTTTCACGATAGACGGTTTGCCTGCGGGAGCCGTTTACCCGAACGTCTCTGTCAGAGCCACGAGTGAAAACTATTACGTGAAATCAATGACGGCAGGCGGCGCGGACTTGATGCGTGACGCGCTCGCCGTCGGCGAGGGCGCGAACATCAATGGCGTGAAGATTGTCATCTCGCCTGATGCGGCGACGCTCACGGGCCGCGTGCTCGCACCGGACGCTACGCCTGTCAGCGGCGCGCGCTTTGTGCTTATCCCGGCAGACCTAACTCGTTGGCGCGCACGCATCTCTTATCTCTTCGGAGATTCTGCGGGCAACGGCAGCTACACCGTCAGCGGCGCGCCCGGAGAGTATCTCATCGTCTTCATGCGACCGGCAGACCAGCCGAACGCCATCAACGAGGCGTGGATTAGAGAACGCGCCGTAAACGCACAGCGCGTGACGCTGCTGCCGAAACAGAGCAAGAGCATGAACCTGACCATGCCTCAATAGAAGGCAAAAGTAAAAAGGTAAAAGGCAAAAGTCAGAGAAGCATTCAACTGCTCTTCACTTTTGCCTTTTACCTTTTTACTTTTGCCTTCTTCCGGCTCTGCGGTAAAGTTTTTAGTCGCAACCGAACAAAACCCGCTATAATCAACCTCGCCCCATCCTGTACATTCAGACTCTCCCGTTGTCTCAGAAATGAAAGCCGCTTGAGGAAGGCAAGCGTTGCGCTCGAAGCTCATTTTTTGCGATGCCGGAAGTGATGCGTCTTATTGCCGCCCGTTTGCGCCATTTTGTGGGCAATCGCCGGAGCGCGCCACGCTATGAAGCGCGACTCGTGTGCCGCGTCGCGCTTAAGGCGCGCAGGGCGGGCGCGAACGGCGCACGCAAAGCCCCCATGCTCGAAGGCCAGACGAGGGATTTAAGCGCGACCGGTATCAGTCTCCTGATGCCTGCGATTCGCCTCGGCGACCATTACCTGACGGGCGAAGGCAGCACGCTGCTGATTGAGCTTGAATTGCCAGATGAGGTGATTCAAGTGCAGGCCGTCGCCGTGCGTTACGAGCGGCTGGAAGAAGAGGGAGCAAGGAGCGAATACGTTATCGGCACGCGGATCACGGAGATGACCGAAGAGGCTCGCGCACGCTTTAACGCTTACTTGCAAAGCCACAAGAGATAATCTTGAAGAACGACTCACGCTGGTGGCGCAAAGGCGCAAAGAAGGACTTAATCGTTTTCTTTGCGCCTTTGCGCCACCAGCGTGCGCCGCTTGCGCGTGCCAGCTTATCGCGCTTGCAAACTGTAACCGGGAACGATGTCTCCTGTCGTTCCGAACGAGAAGCCTGTAAATCCCGTTGAGCTGCGATTGAGATAGAAAGCTGCGGGCGAGCCTGCGCGCCACACAGCTTGATCTGTCCGCCTGTCGCCGTCGTAATCTCCCGGCGCGGGGATGTCTCCGCTGATGCCGAACGAGACGTTGGCAAATGCTCCATCTGAGCTACGCAGCCAGTACCAGTTGCCAGCCCCGGCTCCTGTGAACCTGTAGACGGCGAAATCCGCCCTTCCATCCCCGTCAAAATCTGCCGGAAGAACGGAATCCGTCGTAGAGTTGCCGAAGTTTTGTGCGGCCACAGTCCCGTCAGAGCTTCTTAAGATAAAGAAGGCGCTGGCCGGACTACCTGCATCTGTTCGATAAACGCCGACATCAGCTTTACCATCGCCGTCAAAATCGCCGCGCACATTCACATCCGTCGCCGTGTTGCCAAAAACGACGCCTGTAAATCCCAAAGCGCTGCGCTGGATATACCAACTGAGCGTGCCGCCCACATTGCGCGTCACCGACGGGTCTGCTTTGCCGTCGCGAGGCAGTTCAATTTCCGAATCCATGACCGGCGATTCCTCGAAATGAAATCTGGCAAGGCTGCCATCCGGCATCGGCAAAGCCATCATCGCCTGAGAATGTCTCAAGCCCACAGCGCTTTGCATCGGAGCTTTGCCCAACGCTTGCCGGAGCGCATCATGATTTAATCTCAATGTGAGATAAGAGTTTGGCATCGAAGCGCGCGGGCGGCGATTGGCAATCGCGCTGTCTTCGATTTTCTGCCAGATGCCATCAGTTGCCCTCTCGCCTGTCCCCGTGGTCACAGGCGACTGCGGCAAACGCTCCGGCGCAACGGATTCAGGAACGGTCTTATTAGCCAAAGATTGGATTTTGTGCTTGACATGTTTGCGGGCAATCGCTTAGTATGCGCCGTCGTTTGAGGCAAGTATTTCCTCTAACCCATCCCCGTGGTTAGATTTGCAAGCGTTACAGTAATGAGTTTTAGTTCTTCCCCGTTGAGTCTGTGTCTGATGAAAAGAGTTGCGCTCCCGGCGCTCTCTTGATTCCGCACAGGCTTTTTCTTGTATTGTGCAGTTTCCGTGCGGTGCCCCATCAAAAGCGCCATCCGGCTCACAAGCATTAACCTGAGCGATGCCAAAGCCTTCAGAAAGCTTTTGCTCCCGCGTTTTACCGAATCGTTAGGAGGATTCGTTTGCTATGTCTAGAATAACCGGCAAGGTCAAGTGGTTCAACAATTCGAAGGGTTACGGCTTCATTGAGCAGCCCGGCTCCTCGGACATTTTCGTTCACTACAGCGCCATTCAGGGCGACGGCTTCAAGACTCTCGAAGAGGGTCAGGAAGTCGAATTCGAAGTCACGCAAGGCCCGAAAGGCCCGCAGGCTGAGAAAGTGATCAAGATGTAAGATACTCCCCGGCTTTCCTCACAAAGCAAAGCCACTGACCGCTTCCGGTCTTGAGTCCGGAAGGAGTTAAAAGAAGAAAGGCGATTTCCCGAATTCGAGAAATCGCCTTTTTTCTTTGCCAGCTCCGCCTTCAATATTTCAAGCCACATTCTTTCTCACAATCAAGGCCAGATGCCCGCGAGAAGTCGGGTCGTCCACCTCACACAGCTCGACCTCAAAACCCACGTCTCTTAACAGGCGTAATGTCTCGACAGGCTCATAGCCGCTGTAAAAGAACGTCTGGCCGAACATCTCGGAGGTAAAGCCTTCATGACCTGTGCCTCCGGCGGATAACAGAAACGGGCCGCCGGGCGACAGCCGCTCGTAAACTTTCCGAAAGACGCTCTGGTGGCATTCGCGCTCGACATGAAAAATCGAATCCCACGCAATCGCCGCCGCAAAGCTTCCGGTCAACTCAACTTCGCACATGTCGCCCTCTATCAGTAAAGCCTCAGGCACAACCCCGCGCGCAATCTCAAGCATCGCTGCCGACTGATCCAGCCCGACGACTTGAAAGCCTTTCTGGACCAGATAATGTGCGACGGGCATCCCCGTCCCGCAACCGAGGTCGAGGATTTTCGCGCCCGGCTCAAGCCTATCGAGAACGAAGTCAACATATTTCTTCGCCCCGAAAAATTTGCGGCTCGCGTGCCAGTCTCCGGCAATCAAATCATAAGCATTTCGCATCGCTCCGAATATCGAACCTTTCCTTTGTTTGCCACTCCTCTGATGCTCTACGCGCTTTCAATTTTTAGGAGTGGGTCAAGGTGAAGTTGATGAGTCGTTAATCATGAACTGAGTGCGGAAGAAAGCAAGATTCTCCCGCAAAGACGCAAAGGCGCAGAGGAAGACCGCAAAGGTGTTGAGTGCCACTCGCTCTTGGCGTGCTTTTCTTTAAGCCTTTGCGCCTTTGCGGGAAACTGTCTTTTGGTCTCCGCGCTTGTCATCTGAAACTGACTCACTACCCAATTTTTGATTTACGCTTGCGCCGTTCTCCTGCATCCGTGAAGGCAAAGGCGAATCCGAAGACGAAGGTCGCAGGGAAGAAGATAAACATCGCTTTCTCCCAGAGCCGGAATTTCTCGAAGTCTTCCTCTGTGCGCGTCGTGCCGCCCTTGCCTGCGTAGCCGTTTCCGGTTTGCCTGATAGGCGCATCAGGAAAGTTGTAAGCCCCGTAGATCAAGGTGGCAGATGCCAGCACAGACGCAGTGATAGTGAGCAGGAGCAGGAGGCGCGTGAGTGGCCCACGATGCCGCGCCCTTTTCCGCTCAAGCCCGGCCTGTCTAGCCAT
This sequence comes from Pyrinomonadaceae bacterium, assembly GCA_963817025.1. GTDB lineage: Bacteria > Acidobacteriota > Blastocatellia > Pyrinomonadales > Pyrinomonadaceae > JACMLC01. Next base: position 331,555 of record CAWFML010000001.1, read on the forward strand.
CTGTGTATATAACGCCTGTGCCTCGCTCAGAGCATCGCGCCCTTGCTCCGGCGCGGGCTGTGAACTCCTGCGGTCAGCTTCTTTCATCGCGTGATTCTCCGCAAAAAGGTACGGCTCCCGCTTAAGAGTTATGTCATGGAACAACGGGCGCAGCCTGATAGTAGATGCCCGAACCCGGCCCAAGCGGGAGGCCAAACAGATACCAGACGATTAAGAGCAACGTCCACAGAATGAAGAAGGTCACAGAGTAGGGCAACATGGTCGCCATGACTGTGCCGATGCCTGCCTTCTTGTCGTATCGCTGCGCGAAGGCGACGACGAGCGGGAAGTATGACATCAAAGGCGTGATGATGTTTGCAACCGAGTCGCCGATGCGATAGCCAGCCTGCGTCAACTCCGGCGAATATCCCAACAACATAAACATCGGCACGAAGACCGGAGCCATCACTGCCCACTTCGCAGACGCGCTGCCCAGAACCAGATCGAGCAGCACAGTGATGCAGATAAAGCTGATGATAAGCGGGATGCCGCCGATGCCGGACGAGCGCAGAAGCTCGGCTCCCTTGACGGCGGTGATAACGCCGAGGTGCGTCCAGTTAAAGAAGGCTACGAACTGGGCTGCGAAAAACGCGAGCACCAGATAGAGCGACATCGTAGACATAGCCTTCTCCATAGATTTCATCACGTCGCTGTCGTTGCGAATCGTGCGCGCGGCGATGCCGTAAGCAAGACCAATCAGCGCCCCGCCGAAAAAGATGATCGCCACGATGCCCGACAGAAACGGCGACTGCAAAACGCCGCCCGTTTTCGGGTCGCGCAGGAAACCGCTCGCAGGCACGAGTCCCCATAAAATGATTCCGATGAGTATCAGCGCCATCACCAGCGCGCACCACAGCCCGCGCTTTTCCGCTCCGCTCAACTGCTTCAATTCCTCAGGCTTCTCGTCTCCCGTGTATTCGCCAAAGCGCGGCACGACCACTTTTTCCGTGATGTATGTCCCGGCCAGCGCGATCATCACCGCCGAAGTCGCCATAAAATAATAGTTCGCAGCAGGCGTCACGACATAAGCTTTATCAAGGATGCGCGCAGCTTCTTGCGTCAGCCCTGCGAGCAGCGGGTCTGTCGGCCCAAGCAGCAGGTTTGCGCTAAAGCCTCCCGACACTCCCGCGAACGCCGCCGCCAGTCCCGCCAGCGGATGACGCCCCACAGCCAGAAAAATCATCGCGCCCAAAGGGATGACCAGCACATAGCCGACATCTGAAGCCATGTGCGACATCACGCCCGCGAAGACCACCACGAACGTCAACAGGCGACGCGGGGCCGAGAGCACTACGGCCCGCAGCACGGCAGAGATTAGCCCGCTGCCTTCGGCCACGGCGATGCCGAGCATAGCCACCAGCACCGTTCCCAGAGGCGCAAAGCCTGTAAAGTTTGTGACCAGCGAGGTCAGGATGCGATGCAGCCCCGCGACCGTCAGCAAGCTCTCTGCGCGCACCACTTCTTTTGTTCCAGGATGCACGACCGACACGCCGAGGCCCGCTGTGATGGCCGACAGGATAACGACGAAGAGCGCCAGAATCACAAACAGCGTCGCCGGATGCGGCAGGATATTTCCGGCCTTTTCGATGACTCCGAGAAAACGATTCAGGAAAGAATCTTTGGCGCGTAATTCCGCTTCCGACTTGGGTTTGCCAGTCTCCATGTTCCGCTCCTTAAGATATAGAGAGCCGCACCACGCGCGGCCAATTGAAAAAAAGGTTCGCTACTGTGCTGCCGGGGAAACTGGCAGGCTGCTGATGCGATGAATAATAACCGCATCGCAAACGCTCGCCTAGCCTGAAAACTCTTTCGCCTGCCGGAGAGGCTCGATCATATTATCCTAGATAATGGCCGTCTCTTGGTGTAGATTCATCGCTTAGAGAATCCCGAAATGATAAGAAAGATAATCTCAGCCGTGCTGCGTTATGGATTGGCGTTGGGATCGTTCGTGCTCATCCTGCTGATCTCTCTTGGCCTTCAGAGATTTTTTTCGCTCAGGCTCGACCTCACTGTGCTCATCATTGCGGCGATGATCGCCAGCGCGTGGTACTTGGGAAGAGGGCCGGGACTGCTGGTCGCATTCGTCCTTGAGATCGCGCTTTTTTATTTCTCGACTGCGCCCTACACATTCAAGTCTGGCGTCCTGAGCTTTAACCGGCTGGTGCTCTTTGTGAGTCTGGTGTTATTCGCCACCTCGCGCCGCAACGTCGAGAGGAAATTGCGCGAGCAGCGCGAGTGGCTGCATGTCACGCTCTACAGCATCGGCGACGCTGTGATTGCGACGGACATCAACGGCTCTATAAATTTTATCAATCCTGTGGCCGAAGCCATCACCGGCTGGAAGATGCCCCAAGCCTCCGGCAAGCCGCTCGACGAAGTTTTTCAAGTTATCAGCGAAGATACGCGCGAGCCGGTTGAGAATCCCTTCTCCGTCATCAAACGCGAAGGCAACGTGGTCGGCCTTGCCAATCACACGCTGCTGCTGACCAGAGACGGCAGAGAGCTTCCGATAGAAGACAGCGGCGCGCCGATCAGGGATGCGGGCGGCAAAATCATCGGAGTGATAATAGTCTTTCATGATGTCAGCGAGCGCAGGCGCACCGAACAGGAGCGCGAGAGGTTGCTCAAGCTTGAGCAGTCCGCGCGCGGCGAAGCGGAGACTGCCAATCGCATGAAGGACGAATTTCTGGCAACCGTGTCACACGAGCTGCGCACGCCCCTGACCTCGATCATGGGCTGGGCCGGGATGCTTAATCAAGGTCATCTGGAAGCAGGGATGGCGCGCGATGCGCTTGAGATTATCGAACGCAATGCCAAAGCGCAGGCTGAAATCATAGATGACATTCTGGATGTCTCGCGCATCATCACAGGCAAGTTTCACATTGATTCCGAGCCGGTTGACCTTGTCCCGATAATTCAATCCGCCGTTGACAATGTGCGCCCGGCGGCGGCAGCCAAATCCATTGCGATGACAGTCACGCTCGATAAAGCGGCTGGCCTCGTCGCAGGCGATCACGACCGTTTGCAGCAGATCATCTGGAATCTGGTCTCGAATGCCATCAAGTTTACGCCTCAGGATGGGCGCATAGAGATTCTCTTAGCGCAGGCGGATTCGCAACTCGAATTCAGGGTCAGCGATAACGGTATCGGTATTGACTCACAGTTTTTGCCCTTTGTCTTTGAACGATTCCGGCAGGCCGATTCGTCTTCGACGCGCACGCACGGCGGGCTTGGATTGGGACTTGCGATTGTGCGCCATCTGGTCGAGCTACACGGCGGAACCGTTTCCGCCGAAAGCGCGGGCGCGGGTCTGGGCGCGGCCTTCACTGTGCGCTTGCCTCTGGCATCTTTGAGCCTGCCTGCGACAACGGCTGCGGGCGATTCGCCAGCGGAACGTCGTCAGGCGGAAGAGCCGGATGACGGCTTAACCGGCACACCGGATTTGACAGGCTTGCGCGTGCTGCTGGTAGACGATGACCCGGATACGCGCGAGATGGTCTGCCAGATGTTGAGCCAGTATGGCGCGAAGGTGTGCGTCGCTGCTTCCAGCGCAGAAGCGTTAAAGACTTTTCTTGAATGGCAACCGAACGTGCTGGTCTCCGATCTGGGGATGCCGGACGAAGACGGATTTGCGCTTATCGGCAAGGTGCGCCACCTCACGCCGGAGCAGGGCGGCAATATTCCGGCAGCGGCGTTGACCGCTTATGTCAGAGACGAGGAACGCCTGCGCGCGCTCGACGCAGGTTATCAAACACACATCCCGAAACCCGTGAATCCGAACACACTCGCGGCCATCGTCGCCGGACTGGCAAAGCGCGCCAATCGAACCTGACCACGTATAATTTCCCGCAAAGGCGCAAAGGCGCAAAGCAAGACGCGAAGAAAGCGTTCAAGATAAATAGAGCTTCAACACCTTTGCGTGCTTTTCTTTGCGCCTTTGCGCCTTTGCGCGAGTCGTTCTTTATGAGCTTGTCATCTCGGAATCAGATAAGTGAAGCGGCGTGCGATGCCCACCCGGAAGGCTCGATTATTTTCGCAGCCGACGACCTTCACAGTGCCGCACGACTGGTCATAAATAATGGTGTCGTTCCGTTTGACCTGAAAGATGTAGGTAATCGCGCCCGTCTTGTTTTTGACTTCAAAACGGATGCGGTTCCGGCTTCTCTTTAAATCTTCAGTGATGTCCAGCCAGTTGCTGTCCTCATCAAAACCCACATCCACCATCAAAACGCCGTTCACAAAAGCTTTGCCCCCGTCATCACAATTGCGGACTCTGATGTAATATCTGTCTGCGGTTGATGACTTTGAGGTTACAGATGCCTGTTGCCCGTAGACGGCAGGCAGGCAGGCGCAGATGACCATTATTGAAAAGATAAGCCGCGCGGGCCGTAGTGGTGTCTTCATGCGCTTTACACTAGGCGCAAACGGATTATCAGGTCAAGACGTATATATCTATCTGCGCGCACGAAAGTTTATTGGCGGGATTCCTCATGAAAGATAAGCTCCAAAAAGCGATCCGAAATAACAACCGTCTCTATGAGGCGATCTTCAGCAGTCACGGGATAAAATCTCACTTCACAGATGCTCTATGGTATTGCACGGCAGAGACTCCGCCGCTTTATTCCAACCTCGTCACTCTTTCCGCAGACTGGAAGCCTGAAGACATTTTCCGCAGCATTGATCTCAAATACGAGCAGGAAAGATGGAGCAAGTGGTCAATCAAAGATAGCTTTGGCGTGTTGGATTTGAGCCGCTATGGATTAACAAAACTTTTCGATGCGCGCTGGCTCTATCTTGAGCCGGATAATTTTAAACCAACAGCCGAAGGCCCGAAACTGCGTTATGAGATTCTGAAGACAGAAGCGGCTTTGTCCCTGTGGCGGCGCGCATGGGACGCGGAAGAGCAGCTCGGAAAAGAAATCTTCGATGCAAAATTACTGGCTGACGAAAGCGTTTATTTCGTCGCCGGATACAGCGGAGATAAAATCTTGTGCGGGTGCTTCATCAACCGGACGGATGATGTTTTAGGCGTCTCAAATTTCTTCTCGCCCGTCGAAGACATTGGCTACTGGTCTGAGATGATAGCTTTTATCTACGGCTCAATCGAACGCTCGGACATAGTGGGCTATGAGCGAATCGGGTTGGCGGACAAGCTTCGCGCGTCAGGGTTTGAGTCAATCGGAAATCTGGCCGTGTGGCTAAAGAAAAGAGAGCCGCTTTAACCACAAAGGCACAAAGGCACTAAGAAACGTGAGTTCGATATAAGCAGAAGAGGATGCTGCATGACAGCCCCGGAGGGGCGACATAGCTTAGCCCGGCACGTCAGTGCCGGGACAAGACGCCCTACAAGGACGAAGCCCCGGAGGGGCAACATATTATGCCGCCCCTCCGGGGCTTCGACTTTTGATGTGGCTGCTGTGTCCACGGCTGAAGCCGTGGGCTAATCTATGTCGCCCCTCCGGGGCTATCTAACATCTCGCCCCTCCGGGGCTAACTGACACCTCACCGTTCTTACGTCGTACTCACGTTAAGAAAATGATTCCTCTTTCTTAGTGTCTTTGTGCCTTTGTGGTTAATCTGTCTTTATTCTTATCCGCGCCTATCCGCGTTCATCCGTGGCTGATTCGTCTCTTTTCTCACGGCACAAAAGCAGCCGGGGCGGGTTTGTCTCCCGCCATGCCGAAGTTGACCGCGCGAAATAGCCCGTCTGACGATTGCTGTATGTACCATGTACCGTCGCGGAAGACGGAGATGTCAGCGCGACCATCGCCGTCATAATCGGCTGGCGTCGGAGTGTCGGAAGCGATGCCGAAATTCAGGGCCGTAAAGCCCTGCGTCGAGCGATTCAAATACCAGTCGCCGTTTCGATAAACAGCCATGTCTGCGCGCCCGTCACCATCGTAATCCGAAACCACAGGTCTATCTGTCGAAAGACCGAAGCTGATGGCTAGAAGCTGGTTGTTAGAGCTTTGCAGGACATACCAGCCTCCATTTGACGGGCGGAAGATGGCCGCATCCGTCTTGCCGTCGCCATCGTAATCCGCCGCCACGGGCTTGTCGCCAAGAGCGCCCCACTCAATCGCGCGGAAATCAACTCCGGGCTGCGACGACGGGCGATAGAAAAAGTAGCTCTGCGGATTGCCAGCAGTTCCGGCACGAAAGACAGCGACATCGGCGCGGCTATCGCCATCGAAATCGCCTGAGACTGGCACGTCGCCCGCCGCGCCGAATTGTTCAAAGCGATACGAGTTGGCAGCGCTTTGCCAGATATGGAAATAAGCTCTGTCGGGCGTGGTCTCGCGCCAGACGGCCATGTCCGTTCTGCCGTCGCCGTCGTAATCTGCGGGCGCGATTTTGTCTCCATTCGTGCCGAACGGGGAGTAAGTGAACTGGCCGTCGCCGCTGTTCAAGCGATACCAGTAGCCGTCCGCCGGACGCCAGACAGCGACATCGGATTTGGTGTCGCCGTCAAAATCAAAAGCGGTCACGCGCGCTACGCGCAAAGGCTGCCATTTCGGCAAAGTATCCGATGGGTCTGCCGTCAGGCGCAAGCGTCCAGTGCCCTCCGCATTGACCGTGTAAATCCCTTTCAAAGACTGGACTACGAGACAGCAAGTGAGCACGACCTTCCTGCCGTCCGGCGAAAAAGAAGGATTGCCGTCACCGCCATTGGGCAACGTCATGCGATTCGAGCCGTCCGCGTTCATCACCCAGTTTGTCTGAGTCGTCACGTCCTGACCGTAGACAAAGACAATCTTGCTGCCATCCGGCGAGTAAGACGCACGGCCATAGAATTGGGGGGTGTTGGTCAACAGCGTCTCGTTCGTCCCGTCTGCGTTCATGGTTCGGAGCGAGAAACCCGAACGATTCGCGGTAAAGAGGATTTTACTTCCATCCGGATGATATGACGGGAAATAATCTGTTCCAGCGACATTGGTTAATCTGGTCTGGTTCATCCCGTCTGCATCCATCCGGTAAATCTCGTAGTTGCCATCGCGGAAGCTACTAAAGACAATCTTGCTGCCGTCCGGCGAATAAGCAGGCACGCCGTCATCAGCCGTGTTATTGGTCAAACGAAGAGGACTGCTGCCGTCTGCATTCATCCGGTAAATCTCGTTGTTGCCATCGCGTGCACTGACGAAGACGATTTTGCTGCCGTCCGGCGAGTAAGCAGGCGCGGTATCAAGCCCCGGATTGTTGCTCAGGTTGATCTGGTTCGAGCCGTCCGCGTTCATCGAATAGATTTCCGAATTCCGCTCAAAAGCAATCCTGCCGTTGCGGGAGCAGTTTGTCCCGATACAGGTCTCGGTGGCCGTAAAGTCTACGAGCTGATTCGCGCTCAGGTTATTAAAAGCGCGGCTGGCCGGGGCGAAAAGGTTGTACGCCAAAAAAGGATGCACAGTATAGTTGCCGCCTGCCGGGACGTTATCAAAGCGATAACTGCCGAAAGAATCTGTGACGGTCGTCGTCGTCCCGGAAGGGCCGATTAAGCTGACAGTCACGCTGCTCACGCCCGCGCCGACGCGCGTGACGCGCCCGTGAATCACAAAAGTATCGGGCGCTTGAGGCACTGGCTGCCACGCGGGTGAGTTGACTACGTTGCCTGTAGAGCCGGGCACGTCTTCGATGATTCGGCGCTGATTCGCGCCATTAACATCCATTACATACAGGCCGTTATCGATCCCGCTTTTCCGGGCGAAAGCGATTTTCGTCCCGTCACTGGACCAGGCAGGCTCTATATCGACCGTGCCATGCGAAAGATTCGTTTCGTTTGACCCGTCAAGGTTGATGACATGAATGCTCCCATTCTTGGCGAAAACAATCTTCGAGCCATCTGGCGACCATGCGGGATTGCTGTCTGTCTGAGCATTATTGGTGACGGGCAGTTGATTCATCCCGTTCGCGTCAATGACGTAGATTCTCCCGCCGCTCGTGAAAGCGAGTTTCGTGCCGTCCGGCGACCATGCGGGAGCAGTGGGCGTCGGTTGAGTGATGCCCGCGAACTGCATCTGGTTCGAGCCGTCCTCGTTCATCACCCAAATCTGGTCAGAACGCTGATAAGCGATTTTGCCCGTCACAGACCACGACGGATTGGAGCCGGGTCCCAGCATAACGCCGCCCGTCCCGTTTGCGTTGATAGAATGGATAACGTCGAAAGTGACAAAAGCAATCTTGCTGCCGTCCGGCGACCATGCCGGTTCTCTCGGAAAATAAGGCGGAAACTCCGTCACACACGTCCGACCTGAGCCGTCCGCGTTACTGGTGCACAGGGTAGCGCGCGGGCCGCTAAAAGTAGAAATCGTTACGGCATAGGCCAGTCTGCCGAGCGTGTCGGGCTGGGCCGCAGAATCGGCAAGAGCCTGTTTGTCTGCGCGCAAGCCGGGATGCATTTCGGCTGGTTTGGTAAGCAGCAGAAATCCGGCGCAACCGAGCAGCATTAACCCGACGACCAACAACAGGCGGCGCGCGTGGGAGGCAGTTCTAGCGGGATTTTTTTTCATAATTCTATTTTCCTATATTGGCGGCGAGGTTTTATCTCTTTCACATTTTCCGAAATTGAATTCATAAATACCCGTTAATGATTACAAAGACCGTATTATATTAGGAATATTTCAAGCTGATGCAGCATTCCGGGCATTGACGAGATTGGTTCTAACAGTTGGGGCGACTCTGGAAATCAGTTCCGGCTGGCATCATTTGGCGAGAAGCGCGGATTTGTAATCTTCAAGAAGCTTTCTTAGGCCAGAAACATAGCCACCTTACACGTGATTGCGGTAAATCTTTCAATCTGAGGGAAATTCAGGTAGTGGGTCAGTTTCAGATGACAAGCCCGGAAACCAAAAGCATGTTCGCGCAAGGGCGCTGGTGGCGCAAAGAAAGCACGCCAAGAGCGAGTGTCATTCAACACCTTTGCGGTCTTTCTTTGCGCCACCAGCGCCTTTGCGCGAATATGCTTTTCTTCGCTATTTGTGAAGCAGACTCACTACTCCCTGAAAAAGGGACTAGCCGGGATGAAGCGCTTCGTTATATAATGCTTTTGCCTGCGAGATTTTCTCTCTCGCTTAGCAATTGCCCATCTAAATATTTTTCCTCCTCAAGCTTGCAATCTCGAACATCTTGAAATATTCAACGACATCATTCAAAACATTTGTGTTCTCGTTCCTGCTCTCGGTCTTGGCCGCGCTCTCGATTTGTGCGCTGTGGGAGGCGGGGCTGCTGGCTTCTATGCAGAAAGCCTTTCTGCTCAGGCATCCGGAGATCACGGCTGAAATAGTTGCGCCGCAGCTATGGATTGCGCTGCTGCTGATTTTTACGGCGGGCATCTTCGCGGGCCTCGCGGTGGAGCGCATGGGCGCAAGGCGCGCGTTGCCCTTTATCTCAGGCGCGCTGATAGCCGGTTGCGCGGCGAGCTTTCTCAGCTCCTACTTTTTGCAGGTAGATGTGGTCTTTGCGCCCGCCGCGCTCTCCACGCTGGCCGCTGCCGCTCTGGTGCAGACAGCGCGCCTCTGGCACGTTGATGTGATGCTGACGCGCAACATGCGACAGGTGGCCGCGCAGACTCACGCGCTCGAAGGCGGAGCAGCCCACGCGCGGCTGATGAGCGGCCTACGGCTGCTGGACACAGTCCTCCCTCTGGACGAGGCCGTGATTTTTCATCCGGACGAGAATAACCATCTCGCCCCGGCTGCTCGCTTGCGCGCCACTGCCGGAGAGAAGCCGGAAAGCAATCCGAACTCTGCATGGCGCGAGGGCGTGGAATTGTGCGAGCGCGCGGTCAAGACCGGCAAGATGATGATGATGATGGCCGAGACAGGAGACGGCCCTGCGAGCATCGCTCTGCCTTTGAGGCATGAAGGTCGTGCTGTCGGAGCTTTGCTGGTACGTCTCTATGAGGGATTTGACGAGAGCGACCGTCCGCTGCTGGCTGCGGTCAGCGCGCAGATGGCCCGGAATTTTCAGCGCGACGAAGCGCGCAATCAGATTCTCAAAAAAGATTTGTGGGACTACGTCTCCGTCCACGCGGCAGAGCGGCGGCTGGCCTCTTTCGGCGTCGTCAGCGGTTTGATGACGGAGCAGAGATTCGGCGCGCAGGCTCTGGCCGAAACCTCTGACGGCCATGCGGTCGCATATCTTGACGGCACGCTGGCGCACATCAACCCGGAGATGCTCAAGGCCGCGCGGCTGACGGAAGATTTGGCGCGCAAGCTGGACATCTTCGGCCTCTTAGACCTTTTTCGCACGGGCGTCTTTGACGAGCCTTCCATAGCCGTCCGGCGCGTCCTGCAAACAGGCGACCCCTACGAGCGCGAGCTGCATTACGTCGAGCGCAATCAGACGCTTGAGCTGCGGATAGCCCTCATCACAGAGGGCACGCGCGCCGCCGGAGAGAATGAAGAAAGCGCGGCGCAACCGCTCTGCCTGTCCGTCACCGTGCGCGATGTGACGCGCATGAAGGAGTATGAAAAATTGAAGAGCGACATGATCTCGCTGATGTCGCACGAACTCAGAACTCCGATTACGAGCATCAACGGCTTTGCGGAATTGCTGGCGATGGACGAAAGCATTCCCGAAGAATCGCGCGAGTTTCTGACCATCATCTCCAATGAATCGCAACGCCTCTCGCGGATGATTAATACCTTCCTCGCCGTCACGCAGCTCGAAGCCGCAGACAAACAGGAGGTCTTGAAAATCCCGCTCAAGATGGACGATGTGGTGCGCGAAACTCTCGCCAGCCTGCTGCCCGTCGCCAAGAAAAAACGCATCCGTCTGATAGAACAACCGGCCTCGCGCATGCCGCCTGTGGCCGCAGACAAGAGCCTCATCACACAGGTCGTCGCCAATCTCGTCGGCAACGCCATCAAGTACAGCCCTGAGCGCACGACCGTCACGGTCTCGACAGTGCTCGAAGCAGATGCCGTGCGCGTGCAGGTGGAAGACAAGGGTTACGGCATCCCGCCCGAATCAATTGATAAAGTATGGGAGAAATTTTATCGCGTGGCGCGCGACGGGCAGGAGAAGGATGAAGAGTCAACCGGACTCGGACTCGCCTTCGTGCGCGAAGTCGTAGAGCAGCACGGCGGCGAGGTCGAAGTTGAATCCGAAGTCGGGCGCGGCTCGACCTTCAGCTTCACGCTGCCCAGACTCTAAAGAAGGCAAAAGTAAAAAGGTAAAAGGCAAAAGTCAGAAAGGCATTCAAGCCCTCTTCACTTTTGCCTTTTACCTTTTTACTTTTGCCTTTTATTAATCGTGCCGCGACATTTCTGTGCGCCGCAGGTGCAACGCTTATCGTCGTCATGAAGGGTTGCAATGTAGTCCACTGTAATTTCTTCGCCGGGGTGTATGTCGCGTAGGGCGAAGAAGATCAGGTGGCCGCTCGTGCTCATCAGGAAGGCGTTGGGCTGGCAGGAGTGATTGATGTAATGCGTGCCGTTGCCGCCGCGCGAGCCGTCAAGGCTCCAGTTTTCGTCAATCGCGCAGATGCGCAATTTGCGCCGCCCGGCACGCCGCTGCACCTCTTCTTCGTTGATTCTCTCTCCGGTGTATTCTGCGATTTTCTTGCGGTAAGGAAAATGAATTGTGGCAAAACAGCCCTTGCCGTTAATCTGCGATTTTTCGATTGCCAGTCCAGGCGCGAGCTTCATAGGAGAGTTTGGAGAGTTTAGAGAGTTTGGAGAGTTCTGATTTTAGCTCTCCAAACTCTTTAACTCTAATCTTATTTGAGGGCAAAGCTGCGCGCAATCAAGTCCGTCTGATTGCGTATCCGTGCAAGCTGGTCGCGGAGGCCGGTGAAATGCAGGACGTAAATCGTGCGTTTGTCCGCCTGTAGGTAATAGACGCGCCCGATCATAGGCTTGCCCGATTGTGTAAATTCGTAAGAGACGGTGACGCCCTCCAGGCGTCCGGGGAATCTGTCCTCTTTGCCGTCAACATAGCCGGGGCGAAAGCGTAGCTTCTCTTCCTTATCGCGGCTCGCAAGGTCTGAAGGAGTCACGCCCGCCTCAACCATCTCTTTGCGAACCTGCAAGTAGCCGTCGAGGCGGTCGCCATAGACGAACTCCGCCTGCTGGTGCATCCCGTCGGGCCGCGAGATGTTGCGCCATGTCTCAGACGGAAGCTCAAGCGTGTAATCAACCTTATCATCGCTGAAAGTCTTCGACTGCGCTGCCGCCACCGACGATAAAGCGAGCGCGAAGAGGAGAGCGATAGCAAGAGAGGCTGTCAAGCGTCGCATTTCTTAAAACAACTCCTTTGAGGTTTGGGGCCAAGAGATAACGTTTGCGTGTCTCCGCTGAAAGTCAAAATAATTAAAGGACGAATTGAATCAAACTCGCATATTTTGATGCCTGTCTCGCGCGGCGTCGTTGCCAGGAGCAAGGATGAAGGATGAAGGATGAAGGATGAAAAGCATGCTATTCAACCTTGAGTTGCTCATCTTCAATAGCGCTCTGTTCATCCTTCCGCCTTCATCCTTGCTTTTCCAGCACGCTGCGTTGAATATCAACCAGTTGCTCGATGCCCACGCGCGCCAGCTCAAGCAGGTTATCCATCTCCGCGCGTGTGAACGGCTCGCGCTCGGCTGTGCCCTGCACCTCTATGAAGCGGCCATCGCCCGCGCAGATGACGTTCATGTCAACCTCTGCGCGCGAGTCCTCGACATAATTCAAGTCAAGCAGCGGCATCCGATCCAGCAGGCCGACGCTGATGGCTGCGACTTCGCTTCTGAGCGGCAGGCGATTGATTTTTCGCAGCCGCATCAAGTGTTGACAGGCCAGCGCAAAGGCGACGTAAGCTCCTGTGATGGAAGCCGTGCGCGTGCCGCCGTCCGCCTGCAAGACATCGCAGTCGAGCGTAATCGTGCGCTCGCCGATCAGAGACATGTCTGTCACAGCGCGCAGGGAACGGCCAATCAATCTTTGAATCTCATGCGTGCGCCCGGAAGGGCCGCCGCGTCCTGTCTCGCGCGGCGTGCGCTGCAAGGTGGCGCGCGGGAGCATGGCGTATTCCGCAGTCACCCAGCCCTGCCCGCGACCGCGCAGGAAAGGCGGCACGCGCTCTTCGATAGAGGCCGTGCAGATGACGCGCGTCTGGCCCACTTCGATCAGCGCAGAGCCTTCGGCATGCGGCTGGTATCCGGGCGTGATGCTTACCGGGCGCAGCTCGTCCGCGCGGCGTCCGTCACTTCGCACAAAGCTCATCATGCCCCCAGACTTCGACGGCCTCTAAAACAGAAGGCACGCTCCCCAAGAATCTTTCCGCGACGCGCGCGAAACGCGCCGCCGCATCGGTAACATAAAAGTGGTCCAAGTCGTCGCACAACTCTCTTTCTCTCGCGCTCTCTTCAGCGCCCGCGCCGCAGGCTAATCCTTTCGACTCCAACAGCGCAGCCACATCCAGCGCAGCCGCTTCGCCGGAATCTATCAGGCGCACGCTCTGGCCCATCGTCTCCTCAATCACGCCGCGCAGGATCGGGTAATGCGTGCAGCCCAAGACCAGCGTGTCCACTTCCGCGCGCTTGATGTCTTTCAGATACTTGGCGGCAATCGAGCGCGCCTCATCCGAATCGGCCCAGCCCTCTTCCGCCAGAGAGACGAAGAGCGGGCAAGGCTCTTCGATGACTTTCGCGGCGGGAGCGAGCCGCGCAATCGCTTTGCTGTAAGCTCCGCTCTGAACGGTCGCCTCGGTGGCGATGACGCCGATACGCAGACTTTGCGAAGCGGCGACTGCCTCGCGCGCTCCCGGCTCTATCACGCCGACGACATCCATACCGACGCTCTTGCGAATCGCGGGCAGGGCCAGCGCAGATGCTGTGTTACAGGCGACGACCAGCAGCTTGATGCCGTGCGCGTCCAGAAAGCGAGAGTTTTCGACAGCATACCTCTCAACCGTCGCTAAGGATTTCGTCCCGTAAGGGATGCGCGCCGTGTCTCCCAGATAAACGAAGTGCTCGTCGGGCAGGGCCGCATGCAGCGCGCGATAGACGGTCAGGCCGCCGACGCCGCTGTCAAAGATTCCGATGGGAAGGTTTTGCTTCAAGATATTTTTTTAGTATGAGAGCGATGCTATCCAAACCATGTCTCGCGCGAGTATCGCAAGAAATCACGCGTGTGTCACGCGCTTGGCTCAACGGCTTCTCGTCCATAAAGCCAGCACATCCCGCTTAAATGCGCCGAGAGTTGTTCGGTCAAAGCTCCCGCGCGAAAACGCCAGCTCCAGTTGCCGTCCTTCGTGGCCGGAAGATTCATACGCCCTTCTGCTCCGAGTCCGAGCACATCTTGCAAGGGAATGATCGCAGTGTCCGCCACAGACATCAGCGCGGCGCGCATCATGTCCCGGTGAATCTCTCTGCCGTCCGAGTCGAGATACTTCAAACAATGCTCGCGCGTGCGCTTTTGATAATCGGCATCGCCGCTGAAGAGAGAAGCAAACCAGCCGACTGTAGTGTCATTGTCATGCGTGCCCGTGTAAACGACGGAATTGTTAATGTGCTTGTGCGGCAGATGCGTGCTATGCGCGTCGCCGCCAAAGGCGAATTGCAGGACGCGCATGCCGGGAAAACCGAACTCGTCGCGCAGGGCTTCGACATCCGGCGTGATGACTCCCAAATCTTCCGCCATCACGGGCAACTCTCCGAAAGCCTGTTCGAGCGCCGCGAAAAGCTCGCGTCCCGGCGCGTTGACCCATTGCCCGTGCTCCGCAGTCTTGTCTTTGCCCGGCACTTCCCATGCCGCCGCAAATCCGCGAAAGTGGTCGAGCCGCACGATGTCAAACATCTCAAGCATCGCTCGCATGCGCTCGATCCACCAGCGAAAGCCGTCTGCGCGCATCCGCTCCCAATCGTAAAGCGGATTGCCCCAGAGCTGTCCTGTCTTGCTAAAATAATCCGGCGGCACGCCTGCGACTACGCGCGGGCTGCCCTTGTCGTCCAGTTTGAAAAGCTGCTGGTTGACCCACACGTCCGCCGAATCATGCGCGACGAAAATCGGCATGTCGCCCACCACCCTGATGCCGCGCTCATGGCAGAGCTTCTTGATCGCAGACCACTGCGAGAAGAAAAGATACTGGTAAAATTTCTGCGCATTGACTTCATCGCTCAAGCTCTCGCGCGCATGCTTGAGCGCGCTCGCATCTCTGCTGACTAAATCGGCCTCCCAGGTGTTCCAGGCTCTTCCGTCATGCGCGTCCTTGAGCGCGCGAAACAGCGCGTAATCGTCTAGCCACGCCGCAGCCTTTTCCGTGAACTCCTGAAAAGCCGCATGGAGTTTTCCGTCCATCGCCTGCCGGAAATTCTCGTAAGCTTTTTTGAGCAGCGCGGTCTTAAATTCATGCGCCAGCCCGTACTGCACGCGCTCTGCCGCAAACTCCGGATGAGATTTCAAATCATCGGATGAGAGCAAAGCTGTCTGGACCAGACGCCGTGGGCTGATGAGCAGCGTGTTGCCCGCAAAGGCGGAGAAACACTGATACGGAGAATCGCCGTAGCCCGTCGGCCCCAGAGGCAAGACCTGCCACAATCCCTGTTTGCCCGCCGAGAGAAAATCTATAAACCCTGCGGCCTCGTCGCCCAAATCCCCGATGCCGAACTCGCCCGGCAGCGAAGTCGGATGCAGCAGGATGCCGCTCGCTCTTGGAAAATTCACAGTCGCTCCTCGAAAAGAAATGATTGCCACAGAGGACAAGGCAGAATTTCAAAATTGAAATCTCGAATTTGAATTTATGTTCTTTCTCTGTCCCCTCTTGCGGTTAATCTTTAGTTTAAAGACAAAGAGGCTGCGAAGGCAAAGAGTGATTTTTTTGAAGTGGAAAGAAAAGATGGTGGAGGCGCCGAGAATTGAACTCGGATCCAAAAGTCGCCGCCGGTGCCGTCTACATGCTTAGTCGTTTCTCTTTTCGCAAAGACCCGAAGGCCGTTGCGGTTTTCGCCCTTTGCAGAGTCTGTGAAACGACAAGACCTCCGCAAGAGCTAGTCCGACTTTATCTCACGCACTGCCACGGACCGAAGCAGCGCGCCAGCTCAACTGAGTGACATCTCCTTCCGCGCGTATGAGCAACTTGCGGCGAGACGCTCGGTGCTTAATTAGGCAGCGAGAGCCAATTCTTGATTATTGGCAATTGTTTTTTCTCCACGCTTTTTAACGAGCTGCATGAAGTAGCCCGGCATGCATTCACTCGACGTACAAGACTCCTGTCGAAGCCTGTCGCCCCCCTTGAAAGCAATTTCAAGTATAGCTTTTGATGCCCGTGGCGGTCAAAACGTGCGCCGCCCGGCGCGCCTATGATTTCCCGTTCCGCCTTTCACTGATATACCGCTCGACAATAGTAATCAGACTATTCAAACGCTCATCCGTCCTAGCCAGATTGGCGTCGGTTCTGGAAAGATTGGATTCCGTAGTAGCCTGTGCGACGGCTATCGCGCCCACCAGTCTATGCAGGCTCTCCTGTGATTCAGCTAATTTGTCCATCCTTTCGGCCAGCTTATCTACCTTTTCACTGAGCCGGTTGACCGTCTCTTCGAGACGCACGAAGTTCTCTTGCATAAGCTGTTGGTTGGCGGAGAACTGCGCCTGCTGTTCAAGAATGAATTGCATCGTGGATTGCATTTCTTCGTTAGTCATTTCTTTATGCCCTCTGTCGAGGAAGGTCTGAAATCTCAAAGCAGAGGTGAGCTTGGAGTTTAGGAGCAGAATCGGGTTGAGGTCAAGAACTATTGATGTCTGGTGGTGGGTCAACTTGAAGTTGATGATTCGTCAATCCTGAATTGAGTACGACAAGAGAGCAGAATTCTCACGCAAAGGCGCTGGTGGCGCAAAGCAAGACCGCAAAGCATTGAATGCCACTTGCTCTTTGCGTGCTTTTCTTTGCGCCACCAGCGCCTTTGCGTGAACATTTCGTTTTCTTTGCTATCTTTGAAACTGAACCACTACCTGATGACCGCTTTTCTTCGGCCAGAGACAGGCAATCTCGTTTCTCTCATTCTTCACACTTGCGTTATAATTCTCAACGCGCCAGCGACACGAAAAAAGTCTCCAAAAGTCGCGCGTCCATAAAACTCAGGCTCGGGCAACGTGCATCTGAACGCTTGAGCTTACTTTTCAAAGAGGAATTGCTTTCATGGCTGCAAAAGATTCGCGTAACCGTGCTGCTTCCGTGCAAACCCGCCCGGCGACCGCGCCGCCCGCGCGTCGCAAGTTTCTGCGCCGCTTCTGGTTTCCGGCGGTGCTGATGCTGGCGATTGCCGCAGGCGGATTGACCGGTATCGTCGCCGCATACCAGCTCAACTATTCGCAGGCCGCCGTAGAAGTCGCTTCGCTCGCCGCCTATCGTCCGAGCGTGGTGACGCGCGTTTACGCTGACGACGGCGAGACTGTGATCGGAGAGTTTGCGATTGAGAAACGCATCCCGCTCAAGTATGACGAGATTCCGACGGTGATGAAGAACGCCATTCTCGCCATCGAGGACGCGCGCTTTAACGAGCACATCGGCATTGACCCGATACGCATCGCCGGAGTCGTCTGGAAAAATCTGCTGACCGGCAGCCGCGAGGGCGGCTCGACCTTGACCCAGCAGCTTGCCAAAAATCTTTTCCTCTCCAGAGAGCAGACCCTCCAGCGCAAGATGAACGAATGGCTCGTCGCCTTGCAGATCGAACGCTACTATACCAAGCAGCAGATCATGGAGATGTATGCCAATCATATTTTCTTAGGCGCAGGAGCATACGGCGTAGAGGCAGGGGCGCAGACCTTCTTTAACAAGCGCGCGAAAGACCTGACGCTCGAAGAAGCGGCGCTGCTGGCGGCGATTCCGAAAGCGCCGGGCCAATACTCGCCGACCGTCAACCCGGAAGCGGCCAAAGAGCGTCGCAATGTCGTGCTGGATCAGATGGCAAAATACGGTTTCGCCTCCGAGGCGGAAGTTGCCGCAGCCAAAGCCAAGCCGATCAATCTGGCGGACACGGCGAGCTATCAACAACAGCAACGCTCAAACGTCTGCGATTATCCGGTCGAGCAGATCAGGCAGGAGTTAGAGGACAAGTACACGACGCGCGTCGCGCAGGGCGGACTTTCCGTCTACACGACGATTAATGTCGAAGCGCAGAAGAAGGCGATGGAAGTCGTGCGCGACGGCTTGCGTAAGTACGACCGCTCGCACAGCGGCTGGCGCTCGGCTTATACCAACATCGCCTCCGTCAACAACGGCGTCAGCGCAGTCACCAAAGATCAGCTTGAGAATTACAGGCACCCGGATTGGTACGGCAACAAGTACGAGACGGGCGATTTTATCATGGGCCTGATCGTCAAAATTGATTCGGCGCGCAATGAAGCGACCGCGCGTTTTGGCAATTACACGGCGACCGTCACCTCCGCAGACATGGGTTGGAGCGGACGCCAGCCGCGCACGGAATTCAAGCTCGGAGACCTCTGCGAGTTTGAACTTACGGAAGTGGATAACGACAAGCGTCGCCTCAAAGTAGACCTCTCGCAGATTCCTGCCGTGCAGGGCGCGATGATGACCTTGAACGCCAAGAACGGCGAGATCGTGACGATGGTCGGCGGCTATGATTTCAACACCAACAAGTTCAATAATGCGACACAGGCTTATCGCCAGACAGGCTCTGCCTTCAAGCCTTATGTTTACGCGGCAGCGATTGAATGGGGCATGACGCCCGACTCCATCGTTTCAGGCGCGCCGATCACGCGCGGCAGTTGGACGCCGCACAACTATGACGGCTCGACAGGCAACGGCGATGTGCCGATGAAGATTGCGCTCGCCAAATCCTTAAACGTTCCGGCAGTCCATCTCCTAGACATGGTCGGCATACAGACGGGCGCGCAGATGGTACGCCGCTTCGGCATTACCGTCCCGATGGCTCCGTATCTGCCTTCGGCCCTCGGAGCAACAGAAGTTCCGCTGGATCAGATGGTCTCGGCCTACTCCGCTTTTCCCAACAAGGGCGTGCGCGTCCAGCCGCACCTGATTCGCAAAGTTCTGGATAGAGACGGCAATGTGTTGGAAGAGTGGGAGAAGACGACCTATAAAGTGTTGAACGAATACGTCGCGTTGACGATGGTTTCGATGATGCGCGGCGTGGTTGATGCGGGAACGGCGACGGGCGCAAAAGTTCTGGGCGTCCCCCTGGCAGGCAAGACCGGAACGGTCAACGACCACACGGATGTCTGGTTCATAGGCTATACGCCGACCTATGTGACGGGCGTGTGGATGGGTTATCCCGGCAGAAAGAAACCTTTAGGAAATGATATGACGGGCGGCCACGGCGCGCTTCCCTTCTTCGTCGGCTTTATGAAAGAGTTTCTTAAAGGCAAGCCGAAGGAAGATTTTGACAAGGCTCCCAAGATGCCCGAAGACATGAAGGAGTTGAACCGCCAACGCTCGCGCGAGATGACTGACGAAAGGGCCAAAATGGTCGCCGCCGCTAAAGCCAAAGCAGGCGAGAACGATTCAGACCTTCCAGCTCCGATGACAGAGCCTAAGCTGGAACAGGTGACCCTGCCGCCGGCCCCGCGCGGCTCGGATGACGCTCCGCCCTCTTTGCCCAAATCCACAGACAGTCTGCCCAAAAGCACGGACAGCGGCCCGCCCCCGCGCAGCGACGGAGCCACGCGCCCGCGCGAAGTAGAAACGCCTAAGAAGAAGGGCAAGAAAGGCTCGGACGAGCCATAGACTTTCGGGTCAAAAGGGTAAAAAGGGAAAGGGGTAAAAGGAAGAGAAAACTTGTTCTTCCTTTTACCCCTTTACCCTTTTACCCTCTTCCCCTTATCTACTTCTCCCCGTCAATTTATTCTTCCGAGGTAATAAGGCAGCATCCTGCGCCACCACGGCCAGTCGTGGTTGACATCATGCCCCCACAACTCAAGATAATGCGGGACGCCTTTCGAGTTCAGGAGGTGCGAGAGGTCGCGGCTGCGCTCAGGGGCTTCATATGCGCCCTGTCCTGAGACGATGTAAATCGAATCCGCGCGTCTCAAGAGCGGCAGATGATAATCATCGTTCAGATTCCGCAGGTAGTCCGCAGGGTTATTGAAATAAACATTGTCGTCCGTATAGCCCTTCAGGTAAGAGCGTATGTCATAGCTGCCGCTCATCGCAATCACGCCGCGAAACAAATCCGGATGACGAAAATAAGCGTTGGCCGAGAGAAATGCGCCGAGGCTCGCTCCGGTCGTGATGGGCCGCGCATCTGCGCCGCACTCGTTTCTAATGAGCGGCAATACCTCTTCCACTATGTAGCGGTCATAGCGCGTCAGGAGTTCCGCCTTCTCCGGCGGCGAAGCCTTGTCATTGAGCAGGCTATAGCGATTGACGCTATTGATAGAGTAGGCGCGCACGCGGCCCGCCTCGATCTGCTCTTTGATGGCATCCACCAGCAGAAATCTTTCATACTCCAGATAATCTGCGGCGGCAGTGGGAAACATCAACAAGGGGAAGCCCGCGTGGCCGTAGGCGACGAGCGGCATTTCCCTTCCAAGATTGTGACTGTACCAACTGGTCGTGCGGCGATCCATGCGTGCTCTCTCCCGTATCTCGCGCAAGGGCGAGTCAAGATCGAAGAACTCAATTTTTGCTGTAACAGGTGTAGCGGTCGAAGATAATCTAACATTTACTCATCTCGCGCAAGCTCGCCCGCGCATAAAATCAACTCCGAGGCCCTGCATCTGCTCCGCTTGACGCTCAAACATTCGTCTGCTATAAAAATCTTCCGCGTTTCTGCAAAGCCTCGCAGGCAATGCATGACGCGTATTCCGCAGTAGCTCAATGGCAGAGCATCCGGCTGTTAACCGGAGGGTTGTAAGTTCGAGTCTTACCTGCGGAGAAAATTTTTAGTGACGACTTAAGGCCGCCCAAGCTTGGGCGGCCTTAATCTTTTCTTCCGCGCCGTCCTACAAGCGCATATAATTGACGTAACAAGCAACCCGAAATCAGATAGAGGCTTAACCGCAAGAGGAGGCCACTGGCGATGAGTTTGCCGGGAGAACGATTCCACTTGAACGTGACGGACTATCTCGCGGGAGAAAAGGACGGCGAGGTGCGCCACGAATACGTGAGCGGGCAAGCTTACGCGATGGATGAGACGAACGAACGGGCGGGTGTGAGTGTCTGCCACAACCGCATTGCCGGAAACATCTTCGCGCGCCTCAACGCTCATCTTGACGGCGCAGAGTGTGAGCCGTTTATCTCAGACATGAAAATCCGCGTCTCGCCCGAACTGTTCTATTATCCGGATGTCGTCGTCACGTGCGATGGGCCGGGCGGCGATCCTTACTTTCGCACAGAGCCGCTGTCTCATTATCGAAGTGCTAAGTCCGACGACCGGGCGCACGGATCGTCATGAAAAGCTGGCCGCCTACAAGAACTGCCCGAGCGTTAAGGAATACGCGCTGGTTTCGCAGGAAACAAGAATGCTTGAGCTACACCGCCGGAGCGGGGATGACTGGCAAACGGAAATCTTCACAGAAGCAGATGAGCAGTGTGAGTTCATATCAATCGGCCTCACTATGAGCCTGAGCGACATCTATCGCAACGTACGCTTTGACGAAGCGGCAGAGGCATAGCCGGGACGCGCCAACACGGTAGACGCATATGTGCGCTCAGGCCAGAACTGCCTCTAAACGGTTTCAGGCAATTGCAAATCTCTATCGTAAGGCGGATGATTGATTCATGCAGATGCACCACATTCGACGCGGCTCCGGAAAGCCTTTGCTGCTGGTACACGGACTTGGCGGAAGCTGGCGTTCATGGAATCCGATTCTGGATGGTCTGGCAGCCGAGCGTGAGGTGATAGCTGTGGACTTGCCAGGCTTTGGCAAGACGCCGCCGCTCTCGGGCGAGGTTTCGATGCGAACTCTTTCAGATGCCGTGACGGATTTTCTGGCGGCGCAGAACTTGATCGGCGTGGATGCTGTCGGAAGCTCTATGGGAGCGCGGCTCGTGCTCGAACTCGCGCGGCGCGGCGGTCTGCTCGGAGCGGTCGTCTCGCTAGACCCCGGCGGCTTCTGGCGCGGGTGGGAGCGCGATGTCCTGTTCGGCTCGCTCTGGCTGTCAATACGCCTCGTCAGAATGCTGCAACCAGTCATGCCTCTGCTGACCGGAAACGCGCTGGCGCGCACGCTGCTCTTCGCTCAACTTTCCCCGCGCCCGTGGCGTTTGTCGCCGCAGTTAATGCTCGACGAGATGCGCAGCTATGCGGACTCTAAATCTTTCGACGAGATGCTGCTCCAACTCGCTTACGGAGAGGAGCAAAAGGGCGCGCCTGCGGGTTCGATTGAACATCCGCTGGTCATCGGTTGGGGACGCCGCGACCGCGTCTGTTTCCCGCGCCAGGCACGGCGCGCGGCGGAATTATTTCCTGACGCGCGGCTGCACTGGTTCAAACACTGCGGACACTTCCCGCACTGGGATGTCCCGCAGGAAACGACGCGCCTGATTCTGGACACCACCTCCGGCGCGGACTTGAAGAGTCATGTCAGGCAGGACGCGATGCGAACGACGCTTCATCCGGTACAAATTTGAGAAATCATGGGCTTCAAGAGTAGAACGCTCTTTGCGGTTCTTGGCGTCTGACTCTTAGCGTGCTTTGCGTTTAATCTTAATTTTAAACGCAAAGGGCGCAAAGGTTGTTCGCAAAGAAACGCAAAGAGTGTTCTACCGTTGATTCACATAATTTATGTTTAAGCGCGGCCCACGACGCTTGCCACAATCGTCACCAATTCTTCCAGCTCGACAGGCTTTGCGACATGCATCTGGTAGCCCGCACGCAGGACGCGCAAGCGGTCTTCAGCGCGTGCGTATGCCGTCAGGGCGATAGCCGGAATCCTGCCTCCGCGCTCAGGCGACAGCTCGCGCAATTTGCGTATGAACTCAAAGCCGTCTTCGCCCGGCATCCCGATGTCGCTGACGATGGCATCGGGCCTCGCGTCTTCGACTAACCCCAAAGCCTCCGCAGCCGATCTGGCTGTGAAGACTTCTGCGCCGCATTGGCCGAGCAGAACCCTTATCAGTTCGAGCGTGTCAGCTTCATCGTCAACAACAAGCACTTTCAATCCGTCAAGTTTGTCAGGACACTCCGTCAAGTGTCCTGTATTTCTCCCAGCCGTTTGTGCGCGCGTCGTCTCCGCTTCGCGCCGGTAGACTGGCACACGTGGCAGCCTGACAGTGAAGGTCGCGCCATGTCCTTCGCCGTCGCTGTGGGCCAGAACTGTTCCGCCATGCAATTCGACCAGATGGCGCACAATCGCCAGCCCCAACCCCAGACCGCCGTATTGCCTGCGCGTCGAGCCGTCGGCCTGACGAAAACGATCAAAGACAAAGGGCAGGAACTCCTCAGAGATGCCATTGCCCGTATCGCTTACGGAAATCTCTATATGCGAGCCAGCGCGCTCTAAGCGAACATGTACATGACCGTCGCGCGGTGTGAACTTGATGGCATTGGAGAGCAGGTTCCAGACGATCTGTTGCAGGCGCGCAGGGTCGCCTGAGATAGAGCCTGCATCCGTATCCAGTTGCTTCTCAAGAGTAATGCCTTTGGCTTCAGCCGCCGGAAGCACGGCCTCGACCGCTGCTTCGATGAAAGAGGCAGGCGCGAGCGGCTGCACGTCGAGCCGCAGTTTACCTGTGATGATGCGCGAGACATCAAGCAGGTCGTCAATTAATTGATTTTGAGAATTGGCATTGCGCTCGACTGTTTCCAAAGCATGTGCGGCAGCCGCTTTGTCGAGCCGCCCGCCGCGCAGCAGGTGCGTCCAGCCGAGCACTGCGGTCAAAGGCGTGCGCAGCTCATGCGAAACGGTTGCTAAGAATTCATCCTTCAAACGGCTGGCCGCTTCGGCCTCGACACGCGTCGCGCGCTCGCTCGTCAAAAGCCGCTCGCGTTCTTCCTCGGCCAGTCTCCGCTCGGTGATGTCGCGCGTCACGCCGACCATGCTGAAAGGCTTGCCGTGCGGGTCGTAATAGCCGCGCCCGCTGGCTAGAATCCAGTGCAGGCTGCCGTCGGGCCACACGGCGCGATATTCCTCCCTGTAAACCGCTCGCTCGCTGAGCGCACGCTTGACAGATTCGCGCACGCGCTCGCGGTCATCTACGTGAATCTGTTTGAGCAGCGCGTCGTAAGTAAACTCTGCATCCGGCGAAAGCCCAAAATTGGTTTTGCAGATGGCGCTGCAATCGAGGTCGCCGGTCGCCAGATCGAGCTGCCATGAACCCAGATTCGCGGCGTCGAGCGCGATTCGCAAACGCTCTTCGCTACGTTTCAACTCTTCTCTGCCCTGAGTCTCTTTGATGAGATATTGGCGCACGTCATACTGGCGACGGCGCGCACGCAAAGCCGACTTGAGCGTGCTCAGGAGCGTCATCACACGCACGGGCCGTTCGATGAGCGTGACATTGCCAGCCTCTATCAGCGCGGCGAGCGATTCCACATTGGCAGGGGTTTCCGCGCCGCCGCTCGTGAGGACGACAATCGGAACATCAGACCATGCGGGTTGCTGCCGGAGCGCATCCACGAGACACAGCATCGCTTCCGGCACGAGCGCTTCGCCCGTGAGAAAGACGATGCCGGAGTTGTCCAGCATTTTCCCGCACAACTCTTCGATAGTCCGGCAGACTTCGGGCCTGATTCCGGCCCCGTCCAGAAATCGCGCTGAAAGAGCCGCGTCTCTGCCGGTCGGCGCGAGAATCAGGACGCTTTCATCATGTTGGTCTTGCGGCTTCAAGAATCTTCACCGGGCTTGCGGATCAACATGTCTTTCGCGCTCCCGTAGCTCGGAACGCCTGTCAGGACGCCTTGAAACTCCGTTAAAGGCTCTCCGACGCGTATGCCTCCGGCAGTGATGCGAAGCTCGCGGATAGAGTTCTCGTGCGCGCCCGTGCGTTTCTTCACCACAGAGATCGCGCGGCGCACAGTGCCAGTCGCCTCGAAGTAGCGCAGCATCAGCACAGTGTCGGCCAGATAGCTCACATCCACGGGCGACACCATAGCGTTGCCGAGAAAACCATGCTGGGCCATGACGATGATTGTGACGACTCCCTGCTGGTTCATGTATGTCAGCAGCTCGTGCATCTGAATCGAGAGGAAACGCTCGTCCGGCATCGCGTTCAGATAACCGTTGAGGCTATCAATGACCACGACGCGCGCTCCTTCGCGGTCAACCGCGCTGCGGACTGTATGCGCAAATTCTCCGGGCGAAAGCTCAGCCGGGTCTACCTGCTGCACGCTGATTATGCCGTCTGCGAGGTGTGTGCGGATGTCCATCCCGATTCCTTCGGCGCGCGTGACGTAGGTCTCAAGAATTTCGTCAAAGATAAAGACGGCTGCACGCTCGCCGCGCGCGGCAGAGGCAGCGGCAAACTGCGCGGCCAGCGTTGATTTGCCGGAACCCGCAGGGCCGATGAAGAGCGTGCTCGTGCCCCTGTCCAATCCGCCGCCGACCAATTGATCCAACTCTGCGATGTCGCTGGTCACAGACTCTTTGACAAACTCATGATGATGATCGGCTGCGACGAGACGCGGGAAGACATCAATGCCGCCGGTCTCGATATTGAAATCGTGATAGCCGCCGCGAAAACGCGAGCCGCGCAGCTTGAGCACGCGCAATCGTCTACGCTCCGCGCCATACTCGACCGCCAGATGTTCCAGCATGATGACGCCGTGCGCGATTGATTGCACTTGCAGGTCATTCGAGTTGGAGGTGCGGTCATCGAGCATTAACACCGTGCACTGCCGCCCCGATAGGTACTGCTTAAGCCCCAGTATCTGTCGCCGGTAACGCAGCGCGTCGTGGGCCAGCAGCCGCATCTCCGAGAGCGAGTCGAAGACGATTCGTCGCGGCTTGATGCGCTCTACCTCTTTGAGCACGGCGTTGGTCGTCTCGCCCAGCTCTATCTCGGACGGGTGAAAGATTGTGTACTGCGATTCGGGCATGAGGCTCTCTTCGGGCGGCACAAGTTCGTACAGAGTAAAACCGTCGAGCGACCAGCCGTGTGAGTTGGCGACGGACAGCAGCTCTTCCTTCGTCTCCGAGAGCGTGACATAGAGTCCCGGTTCTCCCTGCCGCGCGCCTTCGATCAGGAATTGCAGCGCGAGCGTCGTCTTGCCTGTGCCGGGGTCGCCCTCTATCAGGTAGAGGCGATTCTCCGGCAGACCGCCTTCCAGAATGTTGTCCAATCCTTCGATGCCCGTCTGCATCCTCTTCAGACCGGAACTGTGGCTCGCAGTTTTTTTACCGGCAGGCTTTTCGGCAGAGTCTTTCCCGCTCATGAGATTTGTCACCCTGTTTGTTTAAGTTGTTATCAATTGCTATTAGCCCACAAGAGTATGCTATAGCAACTTACCAAAGCAACCGGAAAAATTTTTACGAAAACCGCTAATCCATTTTGTCGCGGATGAGCCGCTGCAAAGCATCTATCGTCCGGCAACGATTAATCGCATCCGCATCGAGCATCAGCTCCAAACGGTCGCCCTCCCTTTGGAAGACTGCCGGTAAAGGCACGCCGTAGACGCCGTAGCGATTGAGCAGTTCGTCTGCATGCAAAAACTCCAAAGGTCTTTTGAGAGTTTCCAGAAATTGCTTCCAGTCTTTCCGCATCCCGAACGTCGTGTGTGTCAGCGCGCACAGATGGCATTGATATGTGTCGGGAGAAAAAGCTTTATGAGCCATGTCGGAGACAAGATCGAAGAGACCGCTCCCGGCATTATAAACAAAGACCAGCGCGGCGCTGTTGCTTTTCTCCACCATAGTCTCAATCGCAAGAAATTCTCATGCAAAGGCGCAAGGGCGCAAAGAAGACAAGTCGCAAAGTATTTGAGTCGTTATTTATCTTGAAAGCTTTCCTGGCGTCTTCCTTTGCGCCCTTGCGCCTTCGCGTGAGGATGTTTTCATGATTCCCGCAATTTCTCGCCCTCACTCTTTCGCGGGCTGAGCGTTTCGTCTTTATTCAGCCCCAGCTCTTCCTGATGGGCGGGCGAAGAGTCTTCGGGCGGGTGGCCCAGACCGATCTTGATTTCGCGCCACTTGAGTTTCAAATCTTCTTTCAAATGGCCCGGAGCTTTGTAGCCATACGCACGATATTTGCCCGGCTCGACCTTTCCCTTTTCGCCGACGAAGGCCGCAAAGTCTCTGGTCCACTCGTCAAACTTATCGAAGACGCCCGTCTCCGTCGCCATCTGCTCAGCCTGATTGTCGCTATACTTTTTGCCTTTGCCAAACTGTAGATAACGCCAGAGATGATCCGGCACTTCGATGCCGCTATAGCGACACTGCCAGACGAGCGGAGCATAGGTGTCGCGCTCGTTGTCGAACGGCTCGCCCTTCGGGTTAAAGTAATCCTTGTGCAAGAGCTTCTTCGGGCGGCCCTCTTCATCCAGCTCGTCGCCGCCGCCATCGCCGTAACAGAAGAAAGCAGCCGTTCTTCCTTCCAGATGATTGACGCTCAACTCTTCCCACTCCGGCTCATGCTCAAGCTTCATCGCCAGTTCCGCGTTCTTGTGCTCAATCAAATCCTCGCGCGGATTCCCCCCGTTCATACACACTAACCGGTCAAACATCAGCTTCAAATTACTCGTCGGCCCGTACCAGTTGACCGGCCCGATAATGGCCCACGCATCCGCCAGGTCGAGCCGCGCATACATGTCCAGATTCCACATCAAATCAGCCTCAAGCAGGCTGCCCGGCTCATAGCAGTTGCAGGGCCAAACACAGAGCGCCATCGAGGTCGAAACGCAGGCATTGCAGCTCTGTATGCGCGCACGCGCGTAAACGTTTCCCAAATCTTCGTAGTCAATCTCCCATTCCTGCGGGAGTTGTTCGGCCATGCGCAGCATCAGCGTGCGCGATTTGGGGTCAACGCCGGGACAGTTGTATTGCCTGCGGTCAGAGCCGGAGATAATCAGGAGGCGAAAAGGGCGTTCGGCAGTCGGGAGTTTCCCGCTCTCGTCATTAGGCTTCATCGGCTTTCTCCTGTGGTAAAAATGTGCGGATTGAAACATAATCGAAACTTGTTGCAAAACATTGCCGCTTAAATTTCAGAGACCTTTTCAATGTCGCGCGCCGGATGTGTCGAGAGTCCTGAATGATGAAGACGGGAAAGCTATCAACGTGGCTCAGCGCGCCGCTCATGCTCGGCGCATTCGGCGCGCTCGTGTGGCTGGAGCGCAGGCGCGCTTTGCGCCGCGAGGTTGAGCCAAAGCTCAGGCATGAAGCGCGCAATCTAATGGTGGCGGCCATCAGCGCAGCCGCGCTGCAAATCACAGAGCGGCCAGTTGTCGAGCGGCTCACGGCTCTGGTCGAGCGAAGGCGTTGGGGGCTGCTCAAGCGCGTGCGCCTGCCCCTGTGGATAGAGGTCACGCTCGCCGTCATCCTGCTGGACTATACGCTCTACGTGTGGCATGTGCTGACGCATCGCGTGCCGTTCTTATGGCGCACGCATGTCGTGCATCACATAGACCTTGACCTTGACGCCTCGACCGCGCTCCGGTTTCACTTCGCAGAGCTGGTCATCTCCATTCCGTGGCGTGCCGCGCAGATTTTAGTCATCGGCGTCTCGCCGCTCTCTTTTTCCGTGTGGCAGACTTTTCTCTTGCTCTCGATCATGTTCCATCATTCCAACGTGCGGTTGCCGGTTAAGTTTGAGCGCGTGATAAATCGCCTGCTCGTCACGCCGCACATGCACGGCATACATCATTCGATGGCGCGCGAAGAGACGAACTCGAACTGGTCGAGCGGCCTGACCATCTGGGACTACCTGCATGGAACTCTGCGCTTGAACGTCGCGCAGGAAGAGATTAGCATCGGCGTGCCTGCCTATCGCGCGCCGGAAGAAGTCGCGCTTGAGAAAATCCTCCGGCTGCCGTTTGGCGAACAGCGTCCGGCATGGCTCTTAATGCGAGACGGACAGCAGCCACGACTGCGGCGCGTGCCTTCTTCGCCTGCGCCGCCGACACGGCTGTCGGCCTGAGCAATCAAGAAGACTGCAAGAGCTTTTTTAAATCATGGGTTTGCAAACACAAGCGGAGCGCCCGTCGCTTTCCATCATCATCCCCGCGCTTAATGAAGAGCATTCGATAGGCGCGATGCTGGCGGCCCTGGCGCGCGTGCGCGGCGGCCCTGTAGAGACCATCATCGTTGACGGCGGCAGCACGGACGCCACTGCCGGGATAGCTCGCCTGCATGGAGCGCGCTTCATCAAGAGCGAACGCGGGCGCGGGCTTCAGATGCACCACGGAGCATGTGCTGCGCGCGGCGAAGCGTTGCTCTTCCTGCATGCGGACACAAACGTTCCGCCGGATGCTGCGGAACTAATCATCGAAGCTCTGGCGCGCGATGCAGAAGCGGTCGGCGGCAACTTCAGCATACGTTTTGACGGCGAGCGACGCGCGGCGCGTTTTCTGACATGGCTCTATCCGCAACTGCGCAAGCTCGGACTCTGCTATGGCGACTCAGGCATCTTCGTGCGCGCTTCTGTTTATCAAGAGATCGGCGGCTTTAAGCCGTTTCCGATTTTTGAGGATTTGGATCTGGTGCGAAGGCTCAGGCGCGAGGGGCGTCTGATTCATTTACCGGCGGAGGTGGTCACTTCATCGCGGCGTTTCGAGGGGCGCAGTTTCGCGCTCACTTTCGCGCGCTGGTCCATTCTGCAACTGCTCTACTGGGCCGGAGTTCACCCGCGCGTGCTGAGCAAGCTTTACGCGCCTGTGCGAAATGCGAAAGCGAGAAGCTGAAGTATGACTCAACGCTTTGCGCCTTGAGTCTTTCTTTGTTTGCGCCACCAGCGCCAAAGACCAGCGTTTCTCGCAAAGGCGCAAAGATAAAAACAGAAGGATGCAGGATGAAAAGCATGCTGTTCAAGCTTGTAGCATTCAATGTCAAATAGCATTCTCTTCATCCTTTATCCTTCCGCCTTCATCCTTGCTTTTCACGGAGTATCACACGAATGTCATATTACGAAGAAGAAGACCTACAGCGTTTTAGCGAGATCGGCAAGCATCGCCCAGACCTCTTTGAAAAGTTTATGGCGTGGTATCAGGCTTGTCAGGAGGACGGCGCGCTCTCGCGGCGCGAGAAGGCTTTGATCGGTCTTGCGGTCGCGCATGCTTTGCAGTGTCCTTATTGCATAGACGCCTACGCGCAGGCTTCGCTCGAAGCTGGCTCGAACATGGAACAGATGACCGAAGCCATACATATGGCCTCTGCCATACGCGGCGGCGCGAGCCTGATTCACGGGCTACAGGCGCACAACTCCGTCAACAAGGTGTCGATGTAATGCCGCAAGCTCTGCCTGTTATCAATTCTCAAAATGCTGCGGCGCACGCGCATCCAAGTTTTGACGCGAAGCTGGACGCGCATGGTCTTGAGCTGCGCTCTTCGAGCGTCGAGACCTTGCAGGTCAACGTCGGGAAGCTTTGCAATCAGGCATGCAAGCATTGCCATGTTGATGCGAGTCCAAAGCGCACGGAGATTATGACGCGCGAGACAATCGAGCAGGTCATCAATGTCATGCGCCGGTTTCGCATTCCGATCTTAGACATCACCGGCGGCGCGCCGGAATTGAATCCGTCTTTCCGCCGTCTCGTCACAGAGGCGCGCTCGCTTGGAACGCATGTCATGGTGCGGCACAACCTGACGGTCATGTTCGAGCAGGGACAGGAAGACCTGCCGGAGTTTTTCCGCGCGCATGAAATAGAAGTGGTTTCATCGCTGCCTTACTTTCTGGAACAACAGACGGACGCGCAGCGCGGGGCTGGCGTGTTTGAAAAATCCATCGCTGCGCTTCTCAGGCTCAACGCCGCCGGCTACGGAATTGAGGAGAGCGGTCTCATCTTAAATCTCGTTTACAATCCGGTCGGAGCGTTTCTGCCGCCGCCGCAAGGCTCTATCGAAACGGATTTCAAGCGCGAGCTACTGGCGCGTTATGGCATCTCGTTCAATCAGCTCTATACGATTACGAACATGCCCATCAAACGCTTTCTGGATTACCTGCGCCGCAGCGGCAACGAAGAGCGTTACATGCGCAAGCTGGTCGAGGCATTCAACCCGCAGGCGGTCGAGGGCTTGATGTGTCGCGGCCTTGTGAGCGTGGATTGGACGGGCAGACTTTACGATTGCGATTTTAACCAGATGCTCGAACTCGGCGTCGCGCCGGGGCTGCCGCAAACTGTCTCGGACTTCGACCCTTTGAAATTTGCCGGAAGGCGTATCATGACCGCCTCACACTGTTTCGGCTGCACTGCGGGCGCAGGCTCAAGCTGCGGCGGCGCGGTGGTTCAGAGTTGAAGAGTTTGAAGAATCTTTTATCATCGAGGTCTTTCATACGGTAAAGCAATTCGCAACCGCCTCACAGCTTGCACCCTTCGACTTTGCCGAGAATGGGGCCGAGTTCCCGATGCCTGCCTTCATCCGAACCCAGAAGAATAACGTCGAGATCATTGGACGAGTCACGCAGCAAGACATAGAGTTCGTTGCCACAGATCCTTTGCATCTTCTGCTGTGCGCTCGGCGTACCCAGCCCCTCTATTTCCCGCACTTGTTCTTGATCCTGAAGGGAGGGCCGTATACCCTTTGGATGCGCGTGCACCGCGCCCAGCACGGATTCATTCACGTTCAGATGATTGTCCCCGCCCTCGGACGGCTCTACGCAGAATGTCACCGAATGGATAATTTGGCCGTTAACCACTTTTGGCTCCTTGCCGATATGCAAAATCCTGCGGAGCTTACCAGTGCGGCGGTCTATGATGATCGTGGCGCTACGCTCAATCCTACAGTCTTTGGTGAATTCACTCCAGACCTCGCGGAAGATGGTCAATGCGCCGGGCACTTCATGCAGGTGGCGTTGCACCGCAGGCGTGCCGGAGAGGGGTGGCAGTGAGACCTCGATTGTGCTGCTGCCTCCTCTCTTCTTTTCATCTATGAGCTTCGTCTGGCGCAGGATTAAATCTTTGCGTCCCTGCATGTAGAAGCGTTCGGCCAAGTTGTCGAGCAGGTTACGCTGTGCGAATGCGCCCGGCTTATCTCCCTGTACGCTTGGCACGACATGCACAGGCAAACTCATCGTCGGCCCCGCCTCGCCGATGCCGCTTCCTGCCACGGGGAAGATAAAGTCCGATTTCGGATCCCCTGTGCGATGGCCTATGCCCGGCACCATCATGCGGCCCGATTTGACATCCACAAAGATGAGCATGTCCAGTGCCTGCGTCAGGCCGAGAGCCTCGCGCAGCGGTGTAGTTAAAGCGATAACGCGCGTCCTGTAGGCTTGTGTATCCAGCCCTTCTTCAGCTTCGTCGCGGGCTTCGGGCATGTCGCGCGTCAGGATTCGCTTGTCGCTCAAAGCAAAGCCCGATCCGTCGGCCCCGAAGGAGGAAGGCAGAGGGCCGCTCAGACGCGCGAAGCGTTCCAGGCCGATGCCTGCGTCTTCGCCGTTGACGACGGTATCGCCGGAAGCCGACACTTTGGCAGAAGAGTCAAGCTTGATGTCCGCCTCTTGCAAGACAACCACGCGCTCGGCTTCCAGAAAATTTGTGTTAAAGCGATCCAGCGGAGCGTTCTCGCGCCGGGCCGCTGTCCAGAGCGTATATTCTATGCGCCGCCGCACGCGGTTCACGATGTTCTCAGCCAGCGGGTCAATCGGCAGTCTGCCGGGCTGATCCTGCGCCAGCAGTTTGTCGTCCTTGTCTCGTTTCATCGTGAAGAGCGCATGCGTGAGCAAAGCGAAAGGGAATTCCAGTTCCGGAGGATTTGGCGGCGCATCACTCTCCAGTTCTGTGACCTCTTTGGGCGTGACCGGATTGTCCAGCCACGGGGCCGGAGTGGCGGGCGAGCCATCGCGCATGGACGAGGGCAGTTGACGCCGCAGGTGGAAGCCGTCAACGTATTCGATGACCGTTTCATCATCCTGTATCGTGCGGACGAAGCCCAACTGATAGCGTGGAAAGAGCGTGGGGTCGCCCTGCGCCTGCACGCTCGAACGAGCCAGCACACGCGGGCGGGCTGCCTCGCCGGATTTTCCCAGAAAGGCATTATTTTTCTGAAGGTCAAAGCGGAAAGCGGTCGGCTCCACCGTAGTCGAAGTCGAGAGCGGCTTGGACGGC
The DNA here is from genome assembly GCA_963817025.1 of Pyrinomonadaceae bacterium. Taxonomy (GTDB): domain Bacteria; phylum Acidobacteriota; class Blastocatellia; order Pyrinomonadales; family Pyrinomonadaceae; genus JACMLC01. The sequence goes on from CAWFML010000001.1 coordinate 364,682, forward strand.
GTGAAGGTCAGAGGCTTTTTGCCCGCGCCCAAATCATGTTCTTCCTTTGTCTTCTTCTCTTTCTCGCTGACCCATGCTCCTTCCAGAGGCTTCTCGGCACAGGGCGGTTGCGGGTATTGGGCCAGCGGGTCGCGGTTGGGCCGGTCAGAAGAGCCAAACCATGTGGTGGACTTAGTTGCGTCGGAGGGGTCGCGGTCGGCGCAGGGCAAGACACCCGCTAACTCCACGAGGAAGAGTCCGCCTCTGTGACGCATTTCCCGCGCATCAAGTCCCTTGAAGGGTTCTGCGATATGTGGTTCGGCCTTGAGATGGAAAGAGAGATCAATGATGCGTGCCATCAGGCAGCTCATCGGATCAATGGTGGTGAAGGTCTCCGGAGGGAGGATAGTCAGGTTAAAAGGTTCTTTAATTGTTTCGGTTCCCCTCGGCCCGGCTCCCAGACCGGCTGCTTCAGGGTCTCCCTGAAGGCGCACCTCTGTCTGGTCTACGGCGGAGCGCAGGGTTGGATATTCCCCGCACGTCCAGTGCGAGATGTAAGCGTCGGCAGCCAGACGATAATGCCCGCCGCTCAAGGTAGATTTGGCCGTTTCCAACATCTGATGCCGTCTGCGTATGACCCGCGCCGCCTTCTCCGCCCCGGTCTCTTCTTCCGGCTCAGGCTCAGGCTCAGGCAGCTTAGGACGCTCTGGAATATCCTTCGTATCCGCGTTGAGCACGACGCGGCGGTTGGCGCGTAGATTGTCTTCGCGCAAATCATCGAAGCGTGTGATGTTGAACTTGGTGGTTTCGCCCTTGCCCTTGATTTCTATGTTCTCCGGCAACACCCCTGCGTTGAGCAGCTCGCGGGCAACGCGCCGCGCGCGATGACAAGAGAGATTGGCGTTCTCTCGATCATCACCTTCAATGCTGGCATAGGTGTGCAGATTGAAGCGGGCCAGAGACGGTTGATTTCGTGCGAGCGTGCGTATGCGTCCCGGAGCGGTCGAGTCACGGAAAACGTCCGAGCCTCTACAGAATTCAAAGTGCTCCCATGTATCATCGCTCTCAAGGCTTTTATCCTCTGCACACGGCGGGTCTGGCTCAATCTTGCCCAGTTGGACGTTGCCCGTAGGACAGCCCGGTTCCTTAGCCTCTTCGCCGAATTCGGGAGCGTCAATATCAGTCGCATCCTTTGGCTCTCCGGCAGCATCCTCTTTACCCTCGCCCTCCTGACGGCGAACGGTCTCGGCAGCCCCCTGTTGAAGGACATGCTGCAACTCATGCGCGAGCAGCCTGCGCCCGCCACTGGCCTCCGGCGCAAACTGGCCTGCCCCAAAAACTATATCCGGCCCGATGGTATACGCCAGCGCGTTTACAGAGCGCGCAGACTCTGCCGCACGCGCATCCGTGTGGATACGCACACGGCTGAAATCCCGGCCAAAGCGCGGCTCGAAAAATGCCCGCTCCGAGGCAGGCAAAGGCTGACCGCCTCCGCGCAACTCCGCGACCTGCGCCTGCGCGCCCGCAGTGAGCGGCGCGGGCAGAGTGTGCCCGGTCTGCTCTTTTCTTTGCAGGGTCTCTTCTTCTTCCTTCCCTTTCTGCTCGCTCTCGCAGGACGCACACTTGCGTTGGAGTTGAAGAGGAGATGACTGCGCCATTCCTATGCCAGTTCCTCTTGCAGAGTCAGGCATCCGCATGACCTGCTCTGCAACGCGGTCGGCCTCTTGCTCGTAATGGTCGCCGGGCGTGCTGACTTTCAATTTGGTTTGATGGGCCGGTTTGCTACGGCTCTCGCATCGCGGGCAGTCGCCGCCGCAGGCGCATCCTGCTTTGCGCTGGATGAAGGGGCCGTCAATTAATGAAGTCGGCTGAACTGAGACGGGCGAGGAATGAGCAGAGAGAGACTTTGCCTCCTGTTTTTTGGCAGGAGAGTGAGGCGACACGGATTGTACGGCAACAGCCTTCATGGTCACTCGCCGGATTCACAAGGTCATTTCACAAGGTCGTTTCACAACTCAAGCCATGATGTGATTCAACTCTTTGCGCCTTACGTTTTTCTCTTAGCGCCTTTGCGCGAAACATCAAGTTTTCGCGCAAAGGCGCAAACAAAGAAAGTCTCAAGGCGCAAAGAAGAAGAAGAAGGCGCAAAGAAGAAGAAGGCGCAAAGAAGAAGCTTGAGCTTTGGCAATCTACTTTTCATCAAGCGCTTTGAGAGAGCCTGTTCAATTCGTCTCACTCGTCAAGGTTGATGTTGATGATTTCGACGCGCCCGGCTTCACATCTGAGTTGTCGCTTGGACGTGTGCAGGGTTTCACCTTGCTGATCCAGAACTTTGAGATAGATGTCCGGCTTTCTCTCTATCAGGTCGCGGAATTCTTCCGTGCGATAGACGAGACTGTAGTTTCCTTCCTTATCCGTCTCCACCTGTCCGAGCCGGTCGTCAAAGAAAAGGTCTTTGTCATACAGGCTGACAATGAGGCCGCCGATGCCCTGACCGCGCGCATACGTGACGCGCCCGCGCACGACCCACGAGTCCGGCTCATTCCTCGGCTCCTGCCTGCTGGTGGCGGGAGGCGAGCAGATTTGTCCCTCGCCGTCCAAAACTATCTCACGATAATCAACCTCACCCGGCGCGGGAATCAGCGCGCTCTTGCTTGCATAGAGATGCTGCGCCTGATTATTGAGCACGCGGATATAGACAGAGCGTTCCCGGCGGATAGAATCGCCCGTGGTTTTAATCCTGAAGTGCCCGTTGGCGGCGGTGCAGGCGTGGCCCAAATCTTCAATCCAATCGCCGCCCGCGTCATACAGGGCGACTGTCAGATTCGAGAGACCCGCGCCGCTCTTGTCGCGGACGTAGCCATGCAGTATCCATGTGTCTTTATCGACGACGGGAATTTCTGTCCGGGCGCGAATCGTTTCGGTCACGATGTTGCTCAAAAACTTGAGATTGAGCGCGGACTTGTTAGCGAGGGCCGCGACGCGCGGGTGCTCCGGGCCATACTTTGCGCTCAGGCGCGCGTGCTCTCTTTGCAGGCCGGTGGCCTTTGCGTTGCGGACAAACTGCAATCGCTCAAACTGCGCCGCACGCTGTTCATCGGCACGGCTTAGTCCCTCAGCAATTCCTCCGGCGATGTCATCCAGTTTGGTTTTTCTCTCCTGCGTCATGATGCTTCCTCGTTTCTCAAAGCCGCCTCAGAAAAAGACTGTCCCCCGCGCGCTCTCATCCCGGCTACTTAAAAGTTCTTATCGGGTAGCCTTCATTATTGGTAGAGGTCTGCCCGGCGGCGGGCGGGGTTTGTGCGGTCGAAACCTGATTCTGGCTCTGACCGAGGTCTCTGCCGACGCGCTCAAGCGGCGCGCAGGCTTTGGGATAAAACGCAGAGAGCAGCGCTTGATTTGGCCTGCTCTCGGCCAGTTTGCCGCGTATCAGCATGCAATGCGTTGACTGGTTGTCCGTCGTGATATTGAGCAGACCAAGAGTTATCGCAGACAGCAATGCATTGGGCAGTCCCTCTTTGAAGCGATTGTCCGTCACCCGCAGCGAGATGCCGAAGAGGATGGCGTGCGAAAGAATGAAGTCTTTTATAAACAGGTCGCAGTCACACTGGTTGCCATGAAAGCTCACATCGTCGAGACTCGCAATCAGCACAGACGCGATGGCCGTGTCCCTCGTCAGATTGATAGTATTCAAAGAGCATTGATTATCGCTGAAGAGCACATTGCCGTTCGCCAGATATTGCCCCGGCAACTGGTCGTCTAGCCCCGGCTTCGGCATGACCAAAGCATCGTCGTCAGGAACAAAAAAATTGTCGGCCTTGACCTGACCCAGCGCGACCGCCCAGAAGGCCAGCAGTTGAAGGTAAAGTTCATTCGAGAGTCCCAAATTCAAGATGAACACGGTCGTGATCCGCGCGATAGCAGAACTGCCCGCGCGCATCACGCCGAGGCTTGTGAATTGATTGCCGGCGACAGACACAGGGCCAAGCGCGACCAGCGCCAGCGCATGTCCGAGCGGCGTGCTGACGATATTGTTATGCGCCTTGAAAGCTGGCACGCCGTTCTGCACGGGAAGGCTGAAGACTGCTCCCCCCGGCGGCGGTGGCGGGACAGGCGCACGCGGCGCGATGGCGTAAACCACATAAATTCCGCCGCGTGGCCCTGTGCGCGCGGCCACGGCTGGCTGGCCGTCGCTCGCGCCGTTGTTCAGGATTCGATTCCGCGACATTTCTATCCCCTCGCCGTGCAGCACGAAGATGCCGCAGATGGGCATCATGTGGCTCGGCCCGTTGTTCTCAATCAGATTGTCATCAACGGTCAGATACTCTACATCCGCGAGCGCGATGCCGCCGTAGCCCATGCTGCTGGTCATGTGCTGTGGAATCTCCGCGATGGTGCGGTTAAGGCAGGCGCGTATGTCATTGCCGGTGATTGAAAGTCGCTCGACCGTGATGAACTCGTCCTGCTTTTCGAGGTCGAAGAATTTAACGACGCCGATGCCGTTTGCGCCCATGTTGTAGATGAGATTGTGCTTGATATAAATATCGAGCAGCGCTCCGGCAGAGACAATCCTAGTTTCACCCGTCGAGCCATCAGGCGGCTGATAGGTGTCCGTCGGCTTGCAAGGGTTGCAAGGGTCTATCACGCCGATCCAACCGGGAATGAGAACGATTGTGAGGTCTTCGATTTTGGCAAGCGAGCCGAGCGTGATGCCGTTGCCGATGCCGCCCTGAATCAAATTATGGACGATGTAAACGCGCTCGGAAGTCCCGCCGATCTGGATGCCGCCCTTGCCTGCGTTTGCAGGCGCGAAGAGATTCGTGTCGAGTGTGCGCCCGCCGCTCAGGCTGCTCACGGTCTTCTCTCTCGACGAGATGACGCGGATGATGTTGTCTTCGATGAGACAATCGTCGCCCGTCAAAAAAATTCCGACGGCATCCGTTGGCCCGTCGTTCATCTCTATCACGCAGCCGCTAATCTGAGCCGTAAAAACGATGTGCGCCTGTATCGCGCAACGCGTCGCGGCCTCTATGTAAAGTTTTTCAAGCTTGATGTCGCGCAGGCTTCCGCCCTGCGAGCCTGTCATGTCCGGCCCTTCCAACTGCACACCGACGCCGTTTTGATGTGCGAAGACGGCCAGCGACTCGACCTTTATGTTTTGTGATTTGACGACATTGATAACCGGGTCGGAAGCGCCTGCATTGGCGTCCGTCGCCGTCAAGATGCGACTGCGCCTGCCGCATCCCTTGAGCGTGATGTTCTGCCTGCCCTTGATGACAATGTTCTCTTTATACTCTCCGGGCAGCACGCAGATTTCTCCGCCGCCTGCGGGCAGACTGTCTATCGCGTCTTGTATCTTGTCGAAATCTCCCCAGCTCTGCATCCCGTCGCCGACGCGGTAAGAGCAGCACGTGGCAAGCCTCGTCAGCGGATGAAAGATGTGCCTGCAATCCTCTACCGGCTGCACAGTGTTCTCTGTGTCGGCCCATGTGAGGACGGCGAGCGGGACGCGATGATAATGAATGCCCTGCGGAGCTTTTTTATCAATCAGGATTTCGGGGTTGAAGATTTCGCCCGCGCGCACTGCAAACGTCCAGTAGTCTCCCGGCGCATAGTTGCTCGCGGCAGGAGTTTCAAAATCCAGAACTATGCCGACGTTATTCGGCAGTTCGTCGTCGCTCGTAAAATCCTGAACCGGAGCGATGCCGTTCCAGAGACGGAAGAAGGTGGTGTCAGACGGTTGCGGATTATTCGGAATCGTCCCGAACATCTCTGCGCCAAGCGACAGGAGATTATTGTTGAGCGTCGCCTCTGCCCCGTAAGTGACTCGCCAGTGGCCGAGCATCTGGTCATACTCGACCGCTTCGAGATAGAAGGAAGAGAGGCCGGAGTTAGTGATGGCCTGCACATTGGCTTTAAGCTCGACCTCTTTCTTGGCAGCATCGAAATGGCCGCGCCCGACGAGGCCGCCTCCATATTGCGACCACTTAAACTGCACCGGCCCGCTCTTCACATCGGCGATTTCAATGCGATACAGGTTATGTTCAAAACCCGTGTAGCCGCCTCCGGCAACCACAGGGCAATCGCCCGCGCCCGGATTCGGCGGATTGAGCGTGACCTTCAGTTTTCCCTTCTTGCTAAAATCATCCTTCAGCCGCCCGCGTATATTTTCGCAGGTGTCAGTATCTTTCAGGCGCATCAGCCTGAAAGCCATCGCCGTGTGCACGCGCTCGGTCGTATCCGGGCCGCCAAGCGCAGGCTCGATCAAAATGTCTGTTAACTGGAAGCCGTTAATCTCTTCGCGCCAGACTTCGAGGATGACCGCATCACGCTCTCCGCTGGCGATGGTCATTTCGTTAAACGCGGGGTCTTGGACGGGAGGTTTGAGATACTTTGCGACGCGCGTGACATCGCTTGTCGATTCGGGGTCAGGCTCGCCGTAGAGCTGCGCCAGCAGGCCATCGGCCCAGACACGGCCCGGCTTGATCTTAAGTTGTACATTCTTGTCTGCAAGGCTGTGGACGGCTTTGGTAACTTTAAAGCTGTTCGGCACATCCGAGGGAACCGCCGCGACGCCCGCGCCGATGATGTCCACAGCCGCAGTGTCCTGCCAGTCGTTGACGATGTCTGTCTGCGCGTTCCAGTCGGCATCCAACAACACGCGGCCCTGCTGATGCAACACTCCTGCAAAATTGCGTTTGCGCTCATCGCGCCAACTCGAAAAATCGCCTTTCATCTGCGCTCTCCTCAAGTGACAGGTATCAGCAAAGGCCGGATTCCCACCGGCATGAATTCCCTGAAACGAATCTGTAGATTGAGCCATTTGTGCGCTTCGGCCAGAAAACCGAACGCGCCCATCTCGTTTGACTCCGGCCCCTGCTCGCGTATGCGTTCATCCGTGCTGTGGGCCAACTGACAGTAAGCGGGATTGCCAAACAACTCGCTGCGAAAACGAAGCTGCGCCTCCGTTCCCTTAACGCACGCGTGATTCTGCGGCAGCCGGTCTTGCGCCTCGCCGGAAAAATAGCTGAACTTGATGCAGCCCTTCTGGTTATCAAGGACTTCAAGCGCGTGCACCCAGATGCCGCCGCGCCCCTCTATGCTTTCGACACGCATGCGGCCCAAGATGGTGACGCCGCTCGCAACGGTCTGCGGCCCCCAGCCGCTTGCAGGATTGCTCGCGCTCGTGACAGCAAAACTGCTCGCAGTATTTCCGACGCCCTGCCCGGCATCAATAATCGAATCCGCGACATCCAGACGATAGAAAGAGTCAATCAACAGCGGCCCGCTAACTGTGCGGCGCAGGATAATGTCCGGAATCTGATTGAAAGCGGATTCTTCATTGGCCTGCTCGAAGCCATAGGAATCATCGAGCAGCAAGGAAGTGTAGACGGGCGCGCGATTCTCTCCGTCAATCATCAGATAGCCGCCGGGGTCTAAAGTGCAGTTGATAAGTTCCAGACTGTTGAGCGCGGCTCTGGTTATCAAAGGCTCGTCATGACTGCCGGGGCTGGGCGGAAACGTCGCGCCGCGCGTCAGGTACAAGCCTTCGAGCCGCACAGTCAACTCCGACATCACGCCGTTAAATTCATTCTGCTGTTGCGGCGTATTGCCCGCGACGTTGACGGGACGAAAACGAAGCGGTTGGGCCAGCTCGATAATTGGCCGCTGGTTGTTCGCGGCGCGAATCACGACAGACCTGTTGAGCAGCAACGTCAGCTTGCTGCCTTCCGTCGTTTTCTCGCTGGTCAAAAACGGGTCGCCGAGGTCGAGCGTATGCGTCAGGCTGTCGTTAATCTCTATGACCAGCGGCTCGCCCGCGAGATGCGTGTCCTTGAGCGACTGGACAAGAGTCGGCCCGGCAGGATCGTTAGCATTGACGTGACGCACGTTGGCTGCGGGGATGCCCCACTTGTCCTGCGGCAGCGGCGGGCGCGAGACGGGATGCGCGCCCACAGGGCCAACCGCACCGTAGGTGTATGTCACAAGCAGGTCGTCCACCAGAGCCGCAGCCCGCGCAGGTGTCCCGACGCCCATCACCAGACGGCCAATCACAGGATCAATCGCTATCTCCTGTTCTTCGAGTGGAGGTTGCAGGCCGATCTCCCACGCGCACAAATTTGCCCCGCGAATCTTCCAGGTGAAAGGCTGGCCCGGAGCTGAAGGAAACGTTTCGCCCGCAAATACTGCTTCGGGCAGATGCAGTTGAAGCCCTACATCGGAGAGGTCTAAGGTGTTCAAGTCCGTCACCGCCGCGTTGTAAGTCTCGACAGAGACGTAAGCTTCCGGCGCTCCTGCGGCAGAGTCTTCCGTCAGCCGCTCCACAGGAACCGGGCCGGGCGTTTCGTCTATCAAAGAGATGGACGGCGCGAGGCGCGTGTTATCCAGCTTGTCCGCTCCGGTTCGCGCGGTGTTGGTCATCGCCACCAGATTCGTATTAAAGAGTCGGACAGGCTCTCGCTCTTTTTCGACGGCGATGAAGGGACGGTCAACCGGGTTGAGGTTAAAGCGAACGACGTGCGCCGCAAGAGGCGCGACGAGTCCAGTGTTAACGATTGGGCCTTTAAAGATTGGCCGCGTGACGCGCACGCGATAGGCCGCCAGCCGCCAGAGAAAGATTGCCAGGTTAGGCAGGTTGTAACGGATGCTGCCACCCGTCGGAGGCTTGATGTCGGCGGTGTGCGCGAACGGATCGAAAGGCGTGCCGAGCAGGGACAGCATCGCGGGGTCGCGCAAGGTGACAGTGCCTCCGCGTATCACTGTCTGCCGCTTGACGTTCGGGTTGGGGTCACGATATGGCGCGGGGCCGCCTTCATCCGGCCTTTGATGATTGAGGTGCTGGTTCCAGACCATGTTCTCCAAAAGCTCTACGCAATGCACGCCCCAGCCGGTTAAGTTAAAAGTCAAAAGCTCAATCGCGCCGAGCGTGCCTTTGCGCCTGCGCAGGGCAATCGTGTCCGCGACATCCGCGCGCAATGTCCAGGCGTCGCCGCTGAGGTGGCTTGTGCCGAGCAGGTCGCCGATGTATGGAATGGCCCACTCGTCGCAGAACTCTATGAAGAGGTCGTGATAGAGCGATTCGATATTTTCGTGAATCGCCCCGAAGGCGCTTTCGACCAGAGCTAAATAATCGCGCAGTTGATCCTGCGGAGACTGCTCCGCATCTTTCGTACGGTAAATCTCCGGCAGTCTCTGGAAGAGTTGGACGCGTCGCTGCTCGCTCATTTCGCATCACCTCCCGCGACCGCTTCGGCAATGGCCGTGAGTTGCAAGTGTCCTGCGTACAGGCTGAGCACATTCTGGTCTGCGTCGCACTCGACGGCCTTCAAAACTTTTTCGGGCGTTACGGGGAAAGCGGTGGCGGTCGGGTCTGTGAGGACGCCGAGCGAGTCGAAGCGTTTGACCTGCGCCCAGATGACGCCTTCGACCTGCTGAATCACGCCCGCGATAGACGTGGCATATTCTCTTTTCCCGAAGCCGCGACGGCGCAGGCTGAAGAGGCCGGATTGCTCATCATCCGCGTTAGGCGCTCCGCTATTCACGCCCAGAGCTTTCAACACAGCCTGCCTGACATCTTTTTCAAGATAGGTCGAGTCATACCCGAAGGTCGCGCTGATGGCGACATACTTGCGCTGGCCCTTGACGGCGGTGACGGGAAAGCGATTCGGGCCGCGACTCATGTTGTAGCCGTTGAGCGTTTGTCGCACCTGATCCAGTTCGGCGTCGCGGCCCGTGTCCATCAACACGAAGAGGACGACCTGCGGAATGTTCTGGACCAATTTCCACGCGGCAGAGACTTTGGTGACGCCAGCCATGCCGAGCGTTTCGCTCTCGAAATCTTTGAGACTGACAAGCCTTCCGAGGCTCTGTATCTTTCCCGGCGCAGCCTCTCTGGCATTCTCGCCGTCTTCAGGCTCAGACCCGCCCGCCGCGACATCCGGCATCTGAATCTTGTCCAGCCGATCCAGCTTTGCGCCCGCCTGCGCCTTCGTCTTTTCCTTCTGCGCGCCGAAAGCTCCCGTGCCGGTGCGAAATTTAGCGACGACATTTTTGATGCCCGAAGGCAGACGCGCGCCCGTCTTGCCGTCGCCAAACTGCACCCAGCTATTGTCTTCCGCATCCTCACGAACGATATAGATTTCCTCGTCGGGTTTGCGCCCGAAAAACGAAGAGACTCTTTTCCAGAGACGGTTGTTGACGTAAACCTGTAGCTCAGGAGCCTCGGGCGGCGTTTCGGTTTTCGAGACGAGATACGTCAGAGGCTTTTTCGGGATTTTGAAATTTTGAAAGACCAGACGATTGTCGCCATTGCCGAGCGCGGCTTCGGTTTCCGTCTTGCCCTGCGTCGCTTCGACGAGATTGCCGTAAACCGTGTAGACGAACGGCGGCGAGTTGGGAAAATCCGCATAGTTCAAATCATTGCGGTCAACTTCGATTTGATGAAGCAGCGGATGCAGGCCGTCCGTCGCGGAGGCAGCAGCAACGGCTTTGACATGGACGCTCAGGGGCGCGCTGCCTTCTTTGACGAACATCAGATTGCGCCCGACGAGGTCTTGCGCCTGCACGGTCGTGCCGTAGAAATTCAGGATGTTTTTGTTGGCTGGCAACTGCGGCTCCATCGCTGCGCGAATGGTCAGGAGCGGGCTAATAGTTTCATGGAACAGCGTCTGTCGGATGTCCATGTAGTCGAAGCTATCGGAAGTGGTGTTCAAAGCTTCATTCAGAGTCAGCATGCTGGTCGTGCCGGTCGAGAGTCCCCACGTCATGGAAGTGGTCTTGATACTGGCGATGGTGCGTACCATGTTGAACTCGTCGTTTGTCCCGCCGCCGCTGCTCTTGTGAAGCTGCGTTTGAATGACAAGCGTGATGCCCGTCGCAAGGTCTTGCGTCTCCGCATCGAGCGGGAATTCGGTCTTGCCTAGAGTCGGGTCTGCGATAATTTTGGGCGCGAGAGCGTTAAAGAGAGAATCAAGGCCGAAGGCAGGGGCGACCTGTACCTGACCAAACTGGCCGACGATGAGATTGGCTTGTGCCTGAAGTTGCTGGGCCAGAGCGCTAAGCTGCGCGACGCTGCCCGCCTGCTGAATCGAGATACCCTTTGAAGCTTTCTGCGTGCTCGCGGTGTCTGCGTGGATGCTTCTGTAGAAAGAGAGGTTGACCTGCTTTGGCAAGTCGCTCTCGACCTCTGTTTGCGTGGCCGAAATCACCTTGATGGTGGACGCAACTTTATCCGGCGGCACAACCATCGTGCGCGGCCCGTTGTGTCCGAAATGATGAAAGGAGCGTCCAAGCTTATATGCCGCAAGCTCCTGCACATTGCCGCTGCGTTTCATCTTGCCCTTAATCTTGAAGAGCTTGATGCCATGCAACTCACGCACGGAATCTATGATGACTATCTCCGCCTTGTTGAGCCGTTTGGGATTCGCCATTGAATCCGCCTCGCCCAGCATCAGGCGGTCTCCGGCTTTTAAAACGACCGGCGAGGTCGTGTTCAACTGGTCGGGAGCTTGTATATAAAACTCCGCGGTTGCGGGCGAGATGTTCGGCGTCGCCAGCGGGCTATAGAGATTGAATTTGCTGAGCCACGGATAGGCTATGGCTTGCTCTGCGGTCTCGAAATCCGCAGGCTTGTCCAAACCTTCGACCTCTGCTTTGACGGGAAAGGCGGCGGGGATTGTGACCGCTTCGTCGCCCTTAATCTCAAAGGCGAAAATCGCGCGACCGCCAAGCCCCGGCGAGAGGCGATAGCCCAGGAGTCGAGCCAGATCAGCAATGCTCTCACGCCATTGCGCTGTGCGCAGGTAAGCTTCATTCGCATACAGCTCTTGATAAAAGGTCAGGATGTCGCCGAGGATGGCCGCGCCTTCCAAGAGCGCGATGGCCGGATCGTCCGCGCCGCGATGCGTCCACGCGGAAAGATTCGGAGTCTTGTCCAGATTGCGTAACAGAAATTCGCGTATGGATGCATACGTCCCTATGCGATAGCTGATGTGCGCGAGACCGTAGCGATTGTCCGGCCTTCGCGGGAAGCGCAGTTTCTCGACACAATCATTGCGACAATCTTTTTTCAACGGCGACCTCCCTGCACATCAAAATCTATAAAACCTTTTTCCATGTGGTCGGGGTCGCTCAAGACCTGCACGATCTCGTTAAAGTTCAACTCAACGGTTTCGCCTTTGGCCTGCGCGGGGTCGTTCCAGCGTTTCATGGTCACGCTGATGACATGCTCGACGCCGTAGACCTTGAGCGTGCGCCCGATGATCTGACTGGCTTTTATTTTCTGCCCGAAAGTCCAGAGGTCTGGATGGAAAAAGCCCATGCGCCCGTCCGGCGTCCAGCCGTCGGAAAACTCCTGTTCCAGTATTGACTGCAAATCTTCGGGCCAGAAATCCGGCAGGACACAGAGCGAGACGTGAATCTCAAGCGGCACAAAACGCGGCGGGCGAATCTCTAAATCTTCTCCGATGAGCCGCACGGCGTTGAGATAACGCTCTATCTTGCGGCGCACTTCGTCTTCAAGAATGATTGTGCCGACGGGGTCAATCGTGACTTGAACTGTGCGCCAGCTTCCAGTCCAAGCGTAACGCGCAGCCGCGCGCGAGACCTCCGGCAATTCCTCCGCGCGCCGGATATAATCCTCAAGCGTGACGGCACGCAGTTGCCGCTCGCGGTAGGCTTCGGGCGCGCGGCGAATAATTTCCGCAGCCGGTTCGAGCGCTCTGCCGCTGGTTATATCGAACGGATTCCAGCAGCGAATCACCGCGCTCGCGTCCACGGCTGGCGCGAGCACGTTTGCTTCCAATTTGAGAAACGGATTCGTCGTCTTGACGAAATTGACGAGCTTGCCCAGACCGATATTGCCTTCCGGCCCAACGCCGACCTGATAAGCACAACCGACCACAGAATTTCGCGGCAGGGCTTTTCCATTCCGGCCATTGCCAAAGCGTATAAAGCTCAAGCCCTCTTCATCCGTCTCGACGATAAAGTGGTCGCCGTTCTCATCGCTGTCGTCGCTGTGAATCAGGCTCGGCACTTCGTCCCAGAAATCCACGCCGCCGCCGGGCTGCGAGACGACGACGCTCAAGGTTGACAGCGGCGGCACGTCGCCTCCCGGCTCCGTGTTGCGATATGCGAGCGGGCGCGCGGGCAGCGCACACATCGTTCCCCATCTGCCGCTTCCCTCTTCGAGCGTGTCCCAGTTGCCAATCCGCTCGTAGTGAAACTCCATAGAGTTGTTGAGCTGCGCGCCCGGCTCTTTGAAGAATGTGACCTGCCTGCGCCCGTGATTGACCTCAACCAGATTGCCGTGAAAGAGCGAGACGTTTTCCACCTTGCCCAGCCCCGGCCCACAGTCAACCGTGAAACAATAGTTGGTCTTCAGCCTGTCCTTCTCAGACCAGCGCACGCGCACAAACCACTGCGCCGTCGCAGGGCTGCCCGTCGTCGGGTCATACATCGCCTCTGCGCCTTCGTCTCCGGGCAACAGTTTTAAGATTTGACGCTTGAGAGGATTGAAGCCATTGACTGTGCCGGTCGCCGGATTGAGATGCTCTTCAATGAGCAGATGCTTGATGACGCCTGTGCGGATTAACTCTTCGACTACGCGCGCAGAGGCTTCGTCCGTCGCGGGCGTCACGTCATTCAGGAAAAGCTTGAGGTCTGCGCTTGTGTCTCCGGCCACGAGCGACGGAATCGAATCGCTCCAGGTATAAAGTCCCATCCGGTTGACGAGTTGATGCACGCGTTGTTTTTGTCGCGTCAAGAAAACTACGGAAGAATCCTTTTCCGTATCCGTTCCCGACCAGACCTTAAAATTGTCCGTCAGAAAATATTGGCGCGTTGCTCCCGACTGCGGCTCCGAGGGAAGCGCGAGCGCGACCTCCACTGCGAGCCATGTGCTGGCCTGATTGCCCTGATGTATGTGGTAATCCATGAGGCGCGCGTGGCGTGCCAGCGAGACGCGCTTGCGCGCGGTGGACAGGTAAGCTTCGTTCATCACCCTGTCCTGATAATCGCTCAGCTCGTCCGCCGCAGCGCTGAAAAGTTCCAGCAACACTTGATCCAAATCCGCCTCGCTGCTCGCCTCCCAATCCGGCACGCGCTGCATCATCGCGGCGATCATCGTGTGGCGAAACGATTCGTAATCTTTGGCGAGGTAATCAATGACGGGGTCTTGTTGGGGCGCGGGGGCCGCGTCCCAATCGGGCGCGCAGTTGATGTTGAAGCAGCCGGGCCGAAACTTGAAATCTATCTCGTTAAAAACAGGATCAATGATGACCGAGTCGGCAGAGGGAAAGACGCTGGTGTTGAGACTCAGTTTATACGTCGAATAATCGCCGATGGGCTTGATGCTCAAGACCAGTGTGGTCGGCTGCGTGGAAAGCGGGTTATCAAAGTCCGCAGACTTCTTGATGGCTTGCACCTGCACCTGACCCGCCGCCGCGCCAGCCGGAACGCGATGCCCGCCCGAAACAGAGAAGATGCGGCGCGCGATTGAAGGGTCTGCCGGCAAGTCCGCGTTGTATTTGTCTACGATCTTTTGCAGGTGGTTGCGATTAAAGAACTGGACTTCGAGCCGCGCCTCATCGCCGGTGATGGAGACGAAGACGAGCTTGATGCCATTTGCCAGATTAAGACATTGAAGGATGCGAAATCTTTCGGTCAGCGAAAGCTCGCTCACGGCCTTTTGCAGGACAAAGCGCGGGCCGACATGCTTGTAAAGAGACAAGACGCCGGTCGTCAGGTCGTCCTGACAGGCTATGTCCATGGCCCCGAAATCCGGGAGCGAGAGCGTGGTCGGCACGGTAAATAATTTACGCGCGCGTTCGGCGAGCGCTTCTTTATCCGTCGCGCGACTTCTCAGAGTTTTGTGCTCAATGATGGACATCTTGCCTGCGGCTATCCTCCGTTTCTCTGGAACCTCAAGACGCGCGTGTCCTCTGTTCCCGCGATGCGATATTTGAGGTCAACTTCTATCTTTTCGTTCTCGATCTCGACAGTCAGGTTTTCCAGCACGACCCTGTGACCGAGCCAGCGCGAAATGGCGCGCGTCAAGATAGCTTTCGTCATCGCTCCCGTCGTCTCGTCTATGTTCTCGAAGACCAGTCGCCGGACGCCGCCGCCAAACTCCGGCACAAAGAGACGCTCCGCAGGGTTGGTGAGAATCAACTGCATCAACTCATCACGCACATGGTCTTCGAGCGTAGTGACCTGTACCGCGCGCCCGTTCGGGCCGATGCGAAAAGGAAAAGCAAGGTGTCTGCCGTTGTTTGGATTCATATCGCGCTGACCTTCGTTTGTGTGGCGGCGATGATGGCGATGCCCTGCATAGCTCCTTCGGGGCTAAAACATTTGCCGATGCTGCTCTGCATCAGCACGCCGACTCCGCCCACCTGCATCTGCGCCGCGCCGCCAGCCCACTCGATACGAATGCACGGCGAAGGCTTTGTGCCCGAAGGCGCGGGAATCTGAAACGGGCATCCGGCGACAGAGTGCACATCGGACTCAAGCAAAGCAGGCACACCATCCGCCGACACTTTTGCGTTGGCGGTCGTCAGAATGGCCGAGCCGCCATGCATGCACATCACTGTGCTGCTGATTGTGAGCACGTATCCGGGCATAAGCTTTTCACATCACCCTAGCCTTTCAAATGTGAATCAAAGGCTGAAAGAGAATGCCTGTGTGAGCCTGCTCTTTGCGCATCTTTGCGAAAAACCTTTGCGCGCTTTGCGTTTAAAATTGAGCTTAAACGCAAAGACCGCTAAGAGTCAGACGCAAAGAACCGCAAAGAAAACTCTACTCTTGATTCGCATATCAACTTGCCTGTCACATCACCTTGATCGCGCCGTTGTTAATATCCACGCCCGTCGCAGAGAGCTTGACCTGCGCGGTCGGCCCGCCCTTGAGGGTCAGTTCCGTCATCGTCATCTTGATTTCCGCGACGCCGATTTTCAGCGTGATCTCATCGCTCTTCATCAACACTTCGGATTGGCCGATGGTCAGCGTGATGTCATCGTCCGTCATCTTCATCAACGCGCCGCCGGAATGAAGAAGCTGTATCTCCTTGCCATCGTCATCGAGGACGAGCTTGTGTCCGGGCGTGGTCACGATGGCGCGAACCTTTGTGTCGCCGGGGTCTGGCAGTTCGCCGCTGGCCCACCAGCCGCCCGTCCAGATGGGCCGCGAGGGGTCTCCGGCTTCAAACTCGATCCACACTCCATCCTGCACTTCTGGAATAAAGACAAAGCCGTGCTTCGGCCCTGCGAAAGGAACTGCGGGCAAAGCCCACGGCGATTCCTCTTCCCCGTAGATTTCTGGAACTTGAGCCTTGATGCGGCCCATCTTTTCCGGGTCGTCCACGTCTGTGACGAGACCGCGATACTTCCCGTAAAAACGGGAGCGCGCGTTCTCCGCCAGTCCAACCATCATCTCTTCTAATTCGGTAGACATCAGAATATGCTCGCCTGAATATTGAAACTGACGCTGAGACTCGCGCTCGGTTGTGGCCCAGCCGCAGCCGCGCTGGCTGCAACAGTGATGCCGTTGCTCTTCATCGAGAACGATTGCGTATAGATAGAGCGCGTCAGCGTGTGCGTCACCTGTGTGATTAAATATTTAGCGCTGAACTTGCTGTCGGAAATTCTGACCAGCACCCAGCGATACGGAGCGAGCGCGGCCTTGTAACAGAAAGGCACGATGCTGCCCGTCGCTTCGAGCGTAAAGCTGGAATTGTTGGCCGCGCCTTTGGTCACGCTATCGAGGTCAACCCTGTCGCTCTGGCCCGGCGGCAGCAGGCAGCTTGCCTCGTTGGTGTTGTCGGCAGCGGGCGGCTGGTCGCCCAAGAGGGTCGCATCACGATAACTGGACGTGCTCGTCTTGATAGTCTTGTCAGAGATGCTGAGCGTCGCGGCCTGCGTCATGCAAGCGTTCTGCGCTTTGTTGTTGACGTTAAAAGTTCCTATGTTGCGGTCGTCTCCGAGCAAGACCATTTCGGGCAAGCCGTCCAGTTCTTCGGGAAACTTTCTAAAGCAGCCGATGCTCTGGCCCTTGTCCTTGCCCGGCAGGACATACGCGTGCCATTCCTGATTGCGCCGCGCCAGTTCTCGCAAATACTGCATCGGCGTGCCGCGTTGAACGGCTGCGTCCGTGACGGGGTCTGGCTGCGGCGGCGTCTCCGAAATCTGCGTGTCGTTGATTCCGGCATCGGTGAAGATTTGTCTGGCAAGGTCGCTGTCCTTCTGGCCCTGTTTGACTTCGACTTTGGCTTTGCGGTTGAGCAGCGCGCTGTCGTCATGGACGACGACCGTGACGATGCTCTTGCCCGGCAGTGCGCTGCGCTCGCTGTCTAAGCCGACGATTGGCCCGTCAATCAACGCGACGAATTTTCCGTCGCCGGGATTGACCTCGACGCGAATTTTAGAGAAGGCGCGCATCCAAGCCTCGTCTTCGCCCTCCCACTTGCCGTCGTTGTTGACGCAGACGGGTATCTTGATGCGGGCTTCCCAGGCTTTGTCCACGGCCTGATCCACCTTTATCTCGTCAATCTTGTCGAGCTGTTCCTCAGTCGCGCTCTCGCCATCGAAGAACATTTTGAATTCAACTGCGCCCAAAATTATTTCTCCGGAACGTTGATCTCTCGCGCCTCTTTTTCCTGCGGGCGCTGTTTGATAAGCTCGCCTGCTTCGAGTTCGGTGTTGGCGTCCGCGATGTGCCAGAACATGGTCGGGTCGCGGTACTTGCGCTGGGCCATGACATCGAGCCGGTCGTTGCCCTTCACGACCGTCGGAGTCCCGGCCACGTAGGGCAGCCTGCGGAGCTTGACGGCCAAAACTTTGCGGCCCTCTCCGGCTTCCGCCTCGACGGTCTTGACTGTGAAATATCTTGAGTTTTCAAGAAACATTTTCCTGCGTCTCCTTAAAACGGAATCAGCTCTGCGACCTGCTCTATGGTGTTGGCGAGATTGAGAATCGCCTGCGCCTCTTTCGCCAGATTCGAATATTCGAGCGCGCCTTTGCCGACCACATCGTCAGAGCAGCTATCAATCGGATTAACTGCGAGGCCGATGCTGACATCCGCCTGAATCGGGTTGAGCAGAAAGTCATACTGCAATTCGGTGATGCTCATGGATTCGATGACGACGGGCAGGACGCGAAACGGCCCCCAGATAAAAAGTATGCGCGGGTAGCTCTGGCGCGGAACGGTCTGGCGCGGCTCCGCGTCGCCGCCGCCGAGAGCATCGCCGATGGCGTCAATCGCCGCGCCGATCAAGCCGCCGAGTTTGCCCACCGGATGCACCATCTTTTCCAGCGCGGCGAGTCGTGGCCCGACGCCCATCGTGCGCGCCAGCACATTGCCCGTGCCCATCCCGTCGGCTGCGCTGAACTGCGCTTTCAAAGTTATCTTTTCAATCGAAGGCTCGCCCGCCTGCGTCGCCTCGCGCGCAGCCGCACCGGCAGGACGCTGCGGTATCTGAATCGTGCGCGTCAGGGTTTCGGGATTGAATTGAAAGATGACGACGTTTGGCAACGGCCCCAGAAAATCCGAGCCGTATTCGATCATCGCTCCTCTCATCAGATATGGCATGACTTTCAAGCTCTCCTTGAATAACTATTTCATTTTCGACTTGATGGAAGCGGCAATTTTGCCTGCAATCAAGCTACGCAATTCCGCAGAGCCGCCCGCGCCCGCATGGCGAACCGTGCCCGCATCAACTCTGCCGATATTGACGGCGCGCTGTGGGCCGGATGTCTTTCGCTCTGCGGCAAGCTGGCCCAGGATGTCCTGTCCAAGCTCGTGCGTGGCATCGCGCGCCGTCTCAGGCTTGATGCCCTTGAGACGGATTTCCAGTCGCTCAATGTTGATGCTGCGTTTTCTCATGCTCTAATCCTTCGACCAAAGATGCGTGCTGCCCGTATTGCTCAAGGCTCAAGGTGCGATTCGATTTGTCATACTCTCTTTTGACAGCGACGATGATCTCTTCCATCGTCAACACGCCGCGCCGGTGGCCGTTCTCTGTGGCCTTCGAGCCGTCCGCGCATTGCAGGCAGGCGTTAAAGACGATGGAGCGGATGTTGCCGCCCGCGAGTTGGAATTGCCGCGCCAGAAAATCGAAATCGAGTCCGGCAGC
This sequence comes from Pyrinomonadaceae bacterium, assembly GCA_963817025.1. GTDB lineage: Bacteria > Acidobacteriota > Blastocatellia > Pyrinomonadales > Pyrinomonadaceae > JACMLC01. Next base: position 383,787 of record CAWFML010000001.1, read on the forward strand.
ATCTGCCTGTGCGGGGATCACCTGCTGCCAGATTTTCCTGCGCTCAGAGACATCCGGCAGCGGAAAATCAACGACATATCGCAGCCTTCTGAGGAAAGCTTCGTCGAGGTCTTTCTTCCGGTTGGTGGCAAGAATGGCGAGGCCCTTGAATCGCTCCATGCGTTCGAGTAGATAGCTGATTTCGAGATTGGCGTAGCGGTCGTGCGCGTCACCGACTTCCGTGCGGCGACCGAAGAGCGAATCGGCTTCGTCGAAAAAGAGAATCATGTCCGAGACATCCGCCGCATCAAAGACGCGCTTTAAGTTCTTCTCCGTTTCGCCGATATATTTATTGACGACCTGCGACAAATCTATGCGATACATCGGGAGGTCAAGCTTGATGGCGAGAATTTCCGCGGCCATCGTCTTGCCCGTCCCCGGCGGCCCTGCAAAGAGCACGGAGATGCCGCCTTCGTTCCAGACCTGACCCGTACCCCACGCATAATGGACTTCGGTCAGAGACTGCATCGCTTTTAAAATCTCCGCGAATTGCAGATGCTGTTTGTGCGGCAGCACCAGCTCTTCTTTGTCAAAGCGCGGCATGACGCGGCTCGCCAGTTCGCCGATGTCTGAATCAAGCTCTGCGCGACAGGCGGCCACGAAATCCTGTTCGGTGATTTTGCCGGGCAGCTCTTTCAGCTCCTCGCAGACCGCGCTGATAGTCTCTCTCTCAAAACGAAACCGACGCGCGCCCTCCGCAATCAACTGGTCTAAACCTACGGCCTTCGCGCCCAGATTCTTTTTCCAGAATCGAAGCCGCTCCTGATAAGTCGCCGAGGGCACATGCACTGCGGGCAGCAACAGGTTAGCGGGAAGACCTGCAAGCTGGCCGCGCTCATTAACGGCGAGGAAGAGTGTCGCGGGGATAGTTTGCGATGGCAGCGACTGATGTTCTACGGCGTGATGTTTGTCGCCGCCGGTAGAAACGGACAGCTCTTTGCCGAAAAAGAGATAGGCGTCTCTGAGCCAGCAGACGGTGGCAAGCGAGTTCAGATAATGATTGTCAGAGAGCAGCCCCGCGTCGCCTTTGAACTCGACAACTTTTTTTTCGTTCGCACGCGCAATCGCCTGCACGACTTCGCGCCGCGATGAACCCTTTGCTCCAAGCACAGGAATGAGGCGCAAAGCTTCTCCCTGACCGGCTGCGCGAAGCCTGAGCGAAGCGATGCGCGCCGTCTCCGGCATCTCTTCATCACTCTCGATCTCTTCGAGCGCAGTGACGCCATGCGGGAGAGGATTTCCGGCAAACAGCAGTTGTGCGGCGACGAGCGAGGGGGTTGTCAGGGGAGCATCCCATCCGGTCTCTGCCTGATAGTGCGCGCTCTGGCCGCTGTATTTGACGAGGCCGCAGCTAAAGAGCGGGTGAAAAGGGTCTGCGAGGCGTAAGACATCCTCCGGCTCGTCCCACAGCTTTTGCGCGAGGGCCAGAGTCGGATAAATTTTGGCGTGGTCGTTCTGGCAGGCTGCAATCACGCTGCCCATGCTCCCGTCAAAAGCGACTGTCAGGGACAGAGCCAGCACAAAGGCTGACACCTCATCCAGCTCAAGCTCCTGAACCGCCCAACCGAAAGAGCCTTGCGCGTGGTTCGCCTGATGCGCGAGCTTCGCGTCAAGCTCTTCTGTCAAATATCGCGCCGTCGCGTCGGTCATGTAGAAGTTCTGCTTCTCGGCCCAGAAACGACTGAGGTCAAGCGTAGTTGAAACCTTGTCGGAAAAAGGCGGGAGCGTCGCAGCCTCGCCCGCTGGCTGCATGCCGCGCTCGTGCCAGCACCAGGCGATCTCGCGGCGCAGCCTGAGCGTCACCTGCCGCATCCAGTAATTGGCGCATGCATCATCCGCTCGCAACTCGGGCGAGAAAGTGACGGACTCTTTTTTCTTTCCTTTGGCTGCCATCATGTCAGGTCTATCTCAAAACTCTGCACAGCCTGCTGGCCGTTGACGCGATAGAGCGCCAGATATTTTTCCGGCGGCACGCCGTCGGCTTTGACCATCACGCATTGCCGCGCAGTCTGCGGCGCACCTGCGGGCGAAGTGTCTTTTAAGTGCTCTGAAGGAGGGTCGTTCTCAAACAGTTTGACGGTCACGCCGTTTCTATAGAGCGCGAAATAAAAATCGTCCGCGTCGTCTTTGCCGAGGAGTTTGCCGGTCAAATTAATGGTGGCAAACTTCCATCCAGCAGGCGGCGGAGGCGGAGGCGTGACCGGCTGCAACGAGCCTGCGAGAATAGAAACATTAGTCAAAGTAGGCAGCAGATTTCCCACCAGCAGATTGCTTGCGCGGCGGCGTCCTGACGGCAAGAGCTGGCCCACAGAGACCGGATGACTGCCAGCCGAAATCACAGAGCCTGTCGCTACGCCATCGCTGACGACGAACTGTAATTGATCCGGTTGCTGCATAGTGACGGGCAGAATGACCGGGCCAAGACTGACGGAGAGGTTCGAGAGATGCAGGTCAGTTCCGTAAACAGTGACTGTGTCGCCAACCTCAAAGCCGGGCGGGTCGATCTCTGTGATGGTCGGCCCCATCGAAGGAAGCACGAAATTATGCACGCCCTGCTCGCCGATCTTCGTCGCGGGGCTGGTGGTGTAATCCACGCCGACCAGAAGCGAGTAAGAGGGCGGCTCGGCGGACGCGATCATCACTGGCCGCACCTGAAAGGCTATGGACAGCCTGTACTTCTCATCGCCCTGCATCATCACTTTAGAGAGCAGCTCGCTCGGCGCTTCGTCAAACGTGATGTGCAGATTTTCCGGGTTATCGCTCAAAGCCTTGAGGACGCTTGTGGGCAGGCCGGAGACCAGTGGCAGGAGGCTCAATTCCTGTAACGCGCGTATGCCGAGGCCGAGATTTTCGTGCGCTTCGATGGAATCGCTGGTGATGCCGTCGTTCTCAAAAGCGGTCAGCAGATATTTCAGGCTCAGCCAGAGCGGAGGCGGCTGCCCGTCTTCGAGCGCGATGTTTTTGAAGCTGGCGTCAAACTGCGCTTCGTACAGAAAGATGTTGAGACGATTGCCCGCGCCCATGTTGTCAGGCGGCTCCGGCCTGCCCGCAGTGACAGTGATGCCCGTCTTCGTCTCAAGACGCTGGCGTATCGCTTCTGTGACAGCGCCTATCGCTTTTCCTGAATCGGCCAGTGCCATTTGCGGAAATCCCTTAAAAGCTTCTGAGATAGTAACGGCTCAAGCTTGTCGGCTCTGTGGTCGCGCGCGTGGGCGCGCTCTCGACTCTCGGCGCAGGCGCAGGCAGCGCGGGCGTCTCCCTCTGCGGGTCTTCAATCACGATGCTGATCGTGCCGATGGAAAGATTTAAGTCCTGCACTTCAGGCTCGCGTGCGCTGTCATGACGGGCGATGGCTGCGGCTTCGGTTTCATCGTCAAGCGCGAAATCGTTTTCCGGCAAACGCGCATCCATCCGGCGCGGCTGCTCAAAATCGCTCTCGTCAATCGACGGCGGCGCGGCGACCCACTCCAACACCTCTTTCAAATAATTTTTCGTGGTCGCATCGCGCTCATGCTCCACCTCAAGCCACTCGCGCGCCTCCTGCTCATCGACATCGAGCGGCTGGCGTTGCTGCTCCGCGTCTTGCGCTTTAATCGCATGCGACTGCAATTTTGTCAGAGGTTGTTCGCGCGGTTCTTTTGACTGCTCTGCAAACGCGTTCCCGGAGATTTCCATTCTTTCCGACAACTCAAGCGGGCCGGTGTTTTGCACGAATACAGAGCGTCCTTCAAAAAGCTGATGCGCCCGGCGCTCGCCCGCGTGAATTTCTTTTCCCTCTGCATTCTCCTGAGGCGAGGCGCGTTGCGTGTAACGGATTTGAGATTCCTCCGGAAAAGTCCCGTGCGGGATTTCAGCCTGCGCTTGCGAGAAATTTTCCGTCGCGCTTTCTTTCCCTCCTCCTGCCTCTCCCGCTTGAAGAATGCTCATGCCCGCTTCAACAGCTTTACTGCTCTCTGCGCCGTACCCGGACAATGAAGCATCAGCGCGACCAGCATTATCTTTTACGGCTTCATGAGCGGCGGGTTGCGGCGGCGCGGCGAAGGAAACCTCTTCGACATGCAGCGGCGAGACATGTTGCGCGCGGCCCGTATGCTCTGCGGCGTTGGCCTGTGATTTGAAGGAATTGTGCGCGACAGCAGTTTGGCCGGACTCGAAGCTGAGTCCGGTGTGATGCGCCAGTTGCTTGAAATATCCCTTCATTGATTTTTCTCTTTTTCGATGAGAGCCAGATAATGCGCGCGACGCCAGAAGGGGACGGAAAAGATTTGCTGCTCGCTCCAGTGATAACGCGAGGCCAAAGTATGCACGGATGCGAGCAGGCGCGATTGCGCCCGTCGCAAACGGCTCAAGGCGAGTTCCTCTAAATCAATCTCGTATAAATTCTCCTCCTCACAATAGGGACAGGCGGTCTGCAAGCTGAAATTGACAAGCGGGTCTTGCTCCTGCATCGCGCTTTCAATTCTATTCACCCACTCGCCGGAAAGAAGCGCGGCGTCGAAAACTTCGCTCTCTGTCTTCAATGGCAAGAGCGAGCGGAGCATGCCGCGGCTCGCAGTCTCTTGATCGGTAAAGCCGGACTTGAGCCATGCCAACTGATCGCCGCCCGTCGGCCTGCGCAAGGCGAGCGATTCTGTCTCAAGCGTGATGGAAACATGCTCTGCCGCGTAAGCCTCTGCTTGCAGCGCAGAAATCTCCTCGACGGAAATCTCTAATTCAAGCTCCTGCACGCACGCGCTTTTTTTGCAGCGCAACGCGAAGGGAATCTCAAATCTCTCGCCTGCGGCAACGAGGCTCAGCAAACATTCGATTCGTTTGCCGACCGTCAGATTCCAGAAGAACTGCGGCTCGATTTTTTCCTCGCGCGCGTCTCTGGTGCATCGCTCAAGAATGCCGGTCACCAGAAATGGCCTGAGCGTTCTCTGGAAATCCACATTCAGGTCGCTCTCATACAGCCCGAAAGGTCTGAGCGCGAGGTCTGTGACCCTGTGCGCGGTCTTGAACTTTTCCGGCAACTGCGGAAATGGCAAGAGAGGCTCATGTCTTTCCGAAATGAACATCCGCAAATCAACCTCTAGCCACTTCAGGCAGCCGGAACAGCATCCGCTTCATTCGGCTCTTTCGTGTCCGGGTCGCGGTGCCAGCCTTCAAGCTCTATCTTGAGCGATTCGATGGCGAGGGCGTTGGCGTTGGCGTTGAGTTCGGGCAACGCCGTAAACTCGCTGATCCAGCAGTCGTGCAGGAAATAGCGAAAGACGACATGGCCCTTCTCATTCATCATTTCCAGCGTCAGCTCTTTTTTATAGTTAGCCAGATCCATCGCCGCATCGCCCGCGTATGGATGGACCATATTGGCCCACTTCTCGAACTCCGGGTCGTGCGTCAGCCCGCGCTCCAATGTAATCGCATCATAGGTCGTGCGGCCCGGCGATTTATGATCCGTGCTGTTGTCGCCGCCGTCGCGGTGCTTGACCACTTCGGTCGTGCGCTTGAGCGCGCTGACCTTGCTCACGCCGAGCACTGTTTTCCCGTCCCACTTGACGCGGAACTTAAAGCTCTTGTAGGGGTCAACACGTTTTGCATTCTTGATGAAACCTTTAGCCATTGCGATTCCCTCTCAATCAAGTAAGATCACCGGCAATCTGTTGAATCTTGATGACGACAAACTCTGCGGGTTTGAGCGGGGCAAAGCCCACTTCGATATTGACGATGCCGAGGTTGCGGTCGTTCTGCGTGGTCGTCTCACCATCGCATTTGACATAAAAGGCTTTGTCGGGCGTGCTGCCCTGAAAGGCTCCCTGACGGAAGAGGCTCAACATAAAGGCGTTGAGATTGAGACGGATGCTGGCCCACAACGGCTCGTCGTTCGGCTCAAAGACGATCCACTTCGTGCCGCGAAAGAGAGACTCTTCGAGAAAGAGCGCGAGGCGGCGTATGGGAATGTATTTCCACTCGGAGCCGATGTCGTCCGAGCCGTCGAGCGTGCGCGCGCCCCAGTTGACGATGCCGCTCGGAAACTTGCGCAGGCAGTTGACGCCGAGCTTATTCAGGACGCCGTTCTCCATGTCCGTGAGATTGACTTCCAGATCGAGGACGGCGCGCAGGTCTGCCTCTGTTCCGGCGGGAGCTTTCCAGACGCCGCGCTCGGAATCAATGCGCGCCATCAAGCCCGCAATCATCCCCGCAGGGCCGATCAGCTTCTTGATGCCGGCATCGCTGTACTGAACTTTCGGATAAAAGACTGCGGAGTGATCTTTGACGACGAGGGCGCGCAGGTTGTTGACGGCAGTCGCATCTGCGACAGGCACATCCACAGCCGTCCAGCTATCCGGCGCGTCAACCAGCAGGAAAGCTCTGTGCTGCGCGCAATAGATGCTGGCCGGGCCAAGCAGTTGAAGATAAGTCGCTTCATTGACCTGCCTGTCTCCGGGCAAGACCAACAGGTTGAAGAGGTCAACCTTGTCGAGCGCATAAAAGCCGGTATGTGTCACAGGATTGCCGCCGTAGTCCGCTGCTCCCGGCGGGGTCAGGCCGTCATTGCCAGCCGTTCCGCCTGACTGAAACGCGCCCGTGCCTGTCGTGCCGAGACTATACTGGCGAACATTGGCGACAAAGCCTGCGCCAAACGTGCTGGCATTCGCGCCGCCCGTAGTCGTCACAGTAGAGATGTCGTTGATGCTGCCCTGCTTCTTACGAAAGGCCAGATGATAGCCCCAGACTTCAGCCTTCCACGGCACGTTCGGGTCTGCGTTAACTTTCTGCGCGATGCGGCGTAGCTTTTCCCTGACGCCGTCAAGACCGGGGCCAGCCGAAACAAAGTTGCGCTCGCCCGAAGCAGTGGTCACGAGGTCAACTGTGACCGCAGGGCTTCCGGCAATCTGGATTCCGGTAATCGTTCCCTGCGTCAGCCCCGCAAAATTATTGAGGCCGTTGGTGCTCACGTCCGAGCCGTCCGCAAAATCGCCGGGAGCCGGGCCGCCCACAAACACAGCGCCGTTATAGACCGGCCTCATGTTGCTGTAGCGCACGACTTCTATGCCGCCCTGATCCAGACCGAGCATCATCGGCACGGCAAAATCATTTGCCGCCGCGCGGCGTATCTGCACGCTGCTGAAATTGTCCAGATCGGAGATGATGCGTAACACTTTGGCGTTGATACCGGCAGGGCCGACCTGATCGAACCGGCAGGCCACCTTCATGCCGGGAACGGCGGAAGCGAGCTGCGGATTGACCAGCGCGGCAAACGAGTTGGCGACATCTGTCAGGCCAGCTCCTGCAACGGTCATGCCCGTCAGGTCAATGTTGACATCTTTCGTGCCGTTGACGTTCATCACGAATTTATTATTGGTCGCCAGCAGGCCGTTAATGTCCAGAACCAGTTGCGCGACGGAGCCTGTGAAAACCCTGCGGCTCTGGCTGAAGCCGGGAGGCGACGACGCGTTGATGGTCGCCAGAGGGTTAGCAGGGTCTCCCATATCCGCGTGCAGCTTGAGGTCTATGAGCTTGGAAGATTGCGTGACGAAGGGCGGAGCGAATCTGGGCGATGTGGGCATCATCGAGAGGCCGCTGAAATTTTCCTGACTGATGATTGCCCCGTCCACCTCGTAGATGACGGCCAGATTGAAGGTCTCGTCCGTGTTGGTCGTGTTGTAATCCACCTCTAGCTTGATGTCCTGCCCCCAGAGGCCGGGCTGCTTGGCGGTCGCCGTCAACACATTCTTCGAGTTAACGCCGGAGGCGATATTTCTGAGCGAGACTCTGGCGGCGGCTGCGCCCGGTGCAAGCCTCACGACGTAGCAATCCGTCCCCCCGTTATCAAAAAACTGCTTGACGCTCTGGGCCAGATCGCTCAAGGGATGCGGGCCGCCGAACTCGCGCAAGAAATCTGCAAAGCTCAGGCAGCGCACGGCCTTGTCAATAGGGCCTCTGGCCGTCCTGCCGAAGAATGCCGCGATGGAAGTCGAGACGCCGGTGATGGTATGCACACCGCTCGGAACCTCCTGAATATAGACACCCGGATAGCTGACCTGTACTGGCATTATTTATTCCTCCATCACGCGCCGCTCGCTCTTGAACGGCGTGAAGCTTTTGTGGTTGAGCAGGCAAGCTCTGGCAAAAATTTTGATAACGTCAGCCGCGCTCTGTGCTCTGTTGCAGGAGGCCGACGCGGGTCTCCGGCGCGGGCTTGCTGCTGCGGATCAATCTTTATTCTTTAGCAAAGCAAGAATGGCTTTCTCTTTGCGACGATTCAGGCGGTAGTGCGTGCGCGAGTCGCGTGTCTTGTATTCAATGATGATTTTTCTGGCGGCGAGATCGTCCAAAACTTCCCTGACTTCGGCGGTCTGGCGTTTGATTTTCTGCTCAAGCAGCCACCACTCGACGATGCCATCCAATGTGTCCTGCGCGGCAGAGTTTTCAGACAAGTAGGACAACACATCCTGCGTGATTTGAGCTTTGTCGGGAACACACATAGGTTTTCGATCCACTTAAGCTCAGCAGTCTGCAATTTCAAGACCAGAACCGGGCGCACAGTTTTTCCGGCAAAATGCCGACCGTCCCAAGCCTTTTTTGTCCTAGCGGAAAGAGTGTTGCGGGAAGGAAAGCTCCGATGTGGCAGAAAAACTGTGTGGACAAATTTGTCCACGCGTTGGTGAGGAAATGTCCTAGACCAAAAGGAAGGCAAAAGTAAAAAGTAAAAGGCAAAAGTAAGAAAGCCTTCAATCGCTCTTCACTTTTACCTTTTACCTTTTACCTTTTTACTTATGAAGTTCCCGGCTTGAACTTGCCCACGTCAATCTCATGCTTGCGTATCAGTTCCCAGAACGCGCGGCGATTCTTGTGCGCGGCCTGAGCCGATTTGCTGATATTGCCGTCGTGTGAGAGCAAGAGTCTTTGAATATACTCTTTCTCGAATTGCTCTACGATCCGTGCTTTGGCCTGTTGAAATGATTCTTCCGCGTCGTCTTGTGCGTCTGGCACAGGCAACGCGATGTCCGGCTCTGTGAGTGAGTTTGTCTCGGAGAACATCACAGCGCGCTCGATTGTGTGCTCAAGCTCTCTGACATTGCCGGGCCATGCGTAGGAAGTGAGTTTGCGTATCACTTCGGCGGAGAGCGTCGTCATCTCTTTATCGAATTCTTCTGCGTACTTCTCGACAAAGTGGCTTGCCAGAAAAGCGATGTCTTCGCGTCTTTCGCGCAGGGGCGGCAGCATAATCGAGACGACGTTGAGACGATAATAAAGGTCTTGTCGCAGCCTCCCCTCGCGGACGGCTTCTTCGAGCGGCGCATTCGAGGCGGCGATGACGCGCACATCCGCCCGCCGCATCTTTGATGAACCGAGTCGCCTGTACTCTTTCTCCTGCAAGAACCTCAGCAGCTTTGTCTGGGCCATCAGCGGCAGGCAATCTATCTCGTCCAGAAAGAGCGTGCCGCCCTCTGCCTCTTGAATCAGACCGGCCTGCGCCGCGTTGGCTCCTGTGAATGCGCCGCGCTCATGGCCGAACAATTCATTCTCGACCAGCTCGACGGGAATCGCTCCGCAGTTGACAGGGACAAACGGCTGGCGCATGCGCGGGCTTAAGTAATGAATCGAGCGCGCACACATCTCTTTGCCTGTGCCCGTCTCGCCCGTAATCAAAACGCGGCTGTCGCAACGCGCGATGAGCGGAATCTTTTTTATCTCCGCGAGAAAGTTTGCGGCCTTGCCGACCAGAAGTTTTAAGCCGACCTTTTCTTTGAGCCTCTGCGTCGCAAGCTCCTGCCCGCCCGGTTTTTCAAGCAGCCGCCAGACGCGAGGCAAAGTGTCCGAGGCTTTCAAAGGCGGCGTGATGAAATCCGAGGCCCCCTTTTGAAGCAGCGCGAGCGTCTCAACCGCTCCGCATTCTTCCGTCACGACGATGACAGGAATTTCGGGTTGTCTCTTTTTGATGGACTCGATCAGAGTGCCGCCCCACGGCAACTGCTCCGGGAGCAGAATCAGGAAGATCAAAGAGGGGTCAAAGAGGGGTTGCTCATCAAACCACCGCTTGTCAAATTTCATCTGGCTCGAATCTATAATGACCTCATGACGGAGTTTGCCCACTGAAGTGGAGACCGCGAGGATGGATTCGAGCGCGTTGCCAGTGGCTCTTTGAGGGTTACAATTAATCAGTAAAATATCGGACTGCTTCATGTCTATGATTCCTTTTGAGGTTGAGGTGATAACACTCAGGAACCAGCCCGGCTTGTTCGATTTACAACGAGATTCGCAACCTGTCCTTGAGAGCGAGCGTCAGACGCACCCGCCGAAAGCGGATGGCTGGCGTCGCCTCTGCCGGTCAGAGTTGATAAACGCCGACAACAAAACTATTCCCGAAAGCTCTCGCTCTCAGGCTTAAAGTTTTCTGGAATTTCAATCACACGAGGCAATTCAATGACGAGGCAAGTGTGAGACAAAGAGCACGGGGCAAGGGAAACTTCCCTACGGTCAAAACGCAGCAAATACATCTGGCGCAACCGTTTTTTTAAGCAGGCGCAACTCTAAGCTCGAAGACTATTTCCTGTCAAGAGTTTTGCCTTGCACGGCAGGTTAAATAAAAATTAAGAAGCTGAACTGATTGAAAAGCCCTGAAAGGGCGTAATGTAATAGCCCGGTGCAACGCGCCGCGTTAGCACGCCCTTTTATAGCTATTTGCGATAGAGTGACCAGATGCGCCCTCCCTGAGGGTCGGGCTACAGCCCCTGTACTGTCGCTCACGGGGCAGTAGCCCGACCCTCAGGGAGGGCGCATGCATTTGCAATCCGCTATATTTCGCCCTTTACAGGGCTTGGAATCACAATCATGACTCAATACCTGTGGCGTTGCCACAGGCTATTGCATTGCGCCCCTTCGGGGCTTCAATACATGGCGTCCTTCGGGGCTTGCACAGATTTTTCAAACAGCTTCTTAAAGCGCAAAAATTTGAATCAGCCAATAGTGATGGTGTCTCTAACTCTCGGCGCGGCGGAGAGTGATAGTCACGGGCGTGCCGTCCATATTCACCTCTTCCTCATAATCCGCAGGACTGAGCGCGTCATAGACGAGCGACGAGACCAGACCTTCGCTCTTCACATACTCTTCCTGTGCTTTCAAAGCCGCGGCCAGTTCCACGGTCGTGCTGAGGCCGAGATGTATGTAATCCGAAATGTTCAGATTCGCCTTCTTGCGCGCGTTCTGGACTGCGCGCAGGATATTGCGCGCCTGCCCTTCCATCACCAGTTCGGGAGTCAGCGTCGTGTTGAGCGCGACCAGATAGCTGCCATCTTCGACCGCAGCGTATCCTTCGGGACTCTTGACATCCACGAGAAAGGCGGACGGCTCGAACTCGACGGTCTCGTCTCCAATGCGAACCTGAGTCATCACGCCGCGCCTGACGTTATCCGCCACAGCGCGTGCGTCCAGTGTCTTTAAAGCTTTGACAAACTCCGGCACACGTTTGCCCAAAAGCTTGCCGACGACGGGCAGGTTGGGGCGCAGAGTATAGTTGATAAAGTCAGAATTGAAATCCAGAAAGCTGACCTGCTTGACGTTCAATTCTTCCTTGAGCTGATGTTCGAGGCGACGCAAAGCAGCCACTTCCGGTTCCGTCGAGACGCGCACGAGTATTTCCGGCAACGGCTGGCGAAACTGTATCGCGGCTGCCGAACGCGCAGAGCGTCCAAGCTCTATCAGCTTGATGAGCAGGCCCATCTCCCCCAACAGCGTTTCGTCTATCAATTCCGCATTTGTCTCCGGCCAGTCCGCCAGGTGGACAGAGGGCTGTGCATCCGGGTTTACATTCAAGACCAGATTTCCGTACATCGCCTCGGTGACAAACGGAATCATCGGCGCGCAGAGCTTTGAGAGCGCGACGAGCGTTTCATACAAGGTCACATAGGCCGCGCGCTTGTCTTCGTCATTCTCGCTCTTCCAGAAGCGGCGGCGGTTGCGCCGCACATACCAGTTGGACAAATCCCTGACCACGAAATCTCCGATGGCGCGCGAAGCATCCGTCACATCGTAGTCGTCCAGATCAAGCGTCACCTTTTCAATCAAACGATGCAGCTTGGCAATCATCCAGCGATCAATTTCGGGACGCGCGGCCACCTCAAGCGGCGTCTCGAAATCCGGCCCGTCCAGATTGGCGTAGAGGACAAAGAAGCTGTAGACGTTCCAGAGCGTGAGCAGAAAATCTTTGATAACTTCCGTCACAAATCTCGGATGAAAACTCTTGTTCGCCTCCGGCGGGCTTGAGACATACATGTACCAGCGCAGAGCATCCGCGCCCTGCTCGTTCAAAACAGTCCACGGGTCAACGGCGTTCCCGCGCGACTTGGACATCTTCTGTCCCTTCTCGTCGTTGATAAAGCCGAGCACGATACAGTTTTTAAAAGCAGATGTCGGAGCGAAAAGCTCCGAGAGAGCGCCCGGCGCACGCCCGTCCGCAGGGTCGCCCCTGTCCGTCAGCAAGGTGGCAAGCGCGTGCAGGCTATAGAACCACCCGCGCGTCTGATCCATAGCCTCGCTGATAAAATCCGCTGGAAAGTTTTGGGGAAACTCCTTCTGATGCTCGAAAGGATAATGCCACTGCGCGTAAGGCATCGCGCCGGATTCAAACCACACGTCAATCGTGTAGGGCAAGCGTTTGTAAACCGTCCCGTTCTTTTCAAACGTGATGTCGTCAACGAAGGGTCTGTGCAGGTCTAAGTCGTCAAGCTCTAGTCCCGTCAACTCTTCCAGCTCGCTGACGCTGCCGACACAGATTTTGTCTGCGCCGTCCGCGCTCGTCCAGACGGGAAGCGGCGTTCCCCAGTAACGCTCGCGCGAGATAGCCCAGTCAATGTTGTTCTCAAGCCAGCGACCGAATCTCCCGGTCTTGACGTGTTCGGGAATCCAGTTGATTTTTTGATTGTTCTCCAACAATGCCTGTTTGACGGCGGTGGTGCGTATATACCAGCTCGTCTTGGCATAGAAGAGCAGCGGCGAATCGTCGCGCCAGCAAAAAGGATAAGCATGGCGGACTCTTTCGGAGCGATACATTAGCCCGCGCTCTTTGAGGTCGCGCGTGATTTGTTTGTCCGCCTCCTTGAAAAACATTCCGGCGTAAGGGCCATCGGCCTGAGGCCAAACGGGCGCTGTCACTTCCGCGTAAACTTTGCCTGAGAGGTCTACGGAAAAGATTGTCGGCAGGTCATGCTTGCGCCCGACTTCGAGGTCGCCGTAGGCCGGGGCGATATGAACGATGCCTGTGCCGTCATCGATGCTCACGAAATCGTCGGCCACTATGCGGAAGCCTTTCGAGAGGTCTTCCCCTTCAGGCGCGCGGCCCTGCAAAATCTGTTCATACTTGAAGCCGACCAGAGCAGAGCCGGAAAAAGTCTTGAGCAGGCGAAAGCTTCCTTCGCCAAAAACTTTTTCCGCCAGCGCGACTGCGAGAATGAAAAGCTCTGCGCGCTCGTCCTCTTTGCCGTAAGCCGGAGCGGATTCAAAGAGTCCATACTCTTCATCTCCCCTGACAGCCAGCGCGGTGTTGGCCCCAAGCGTCCACGGCGTCGTCGTCCACGCGAGATAAGAGACAGCATGCTTGTCATCAGCAGATAAAATTCCGGCGCGCGTTAAATCTTCCCTGCGCGCGGGAAACTTGGGCCAGACGGAAGGGTCGTCCACGTCCTCTTTCATCCCCTGCGAGACCTCGTGGTCGGCAAGGCTCGTGTTGCAGCGCGGGCAGTGCATGGTGGTCTTGTAATCTTCATAGAGAAGACTGCGCTCCCAAAAGGATTTCAGAATCCACCAGCATGTCTCGATATAGGTGTTCTGGTATGTGATGTAAGCATGCTCAAGATCAATCCAGAAGCCTATGCGCTCCGTCAGCCTGTTCCAATCCTGTATGTAGCGGAAGACGGAATCGCGGCAGAGCCTGTTAAACTCTGCGATGCCGAACTTTTCTATGTCCTGTTTGCCCGTCGAGCCGATCTCTTTTTCGACCTCGACTTCGACGGGGAGGCCGTGCGTGTCCCAGCCGCCGCGCCGCTCGACGCGATAGCCGCGCATGGTTTTGTAACGCGGATAGAGGTCTTTAAAAGCACGCGCGCTGACGTGATGAATGCCGGGCCTGCCGTTGGCTGTGGGCGGCCCCTCGTAGAAAACATAGTTGCCTTTGGGAGAGGCTTTGGCTAAAGCCGCGCGAAAGATTTTGTGCTCCTGCCAGAACCGTATGATCTCTTCTTCCAATTCCGGGAAGCTGACGTTTTGCTTGACGCTCTCGAACATGTTGGCCCACTCGATGAATAGAAATTTGAATAGCTGTTTTCATCAGAAAATCGTCTACCGCATCTTTGCAACTTTGTAGCATGTTTGTAATTGACTTGCTACCGGATTAAGATGCTTTTGACTTAAAGCCACTGGCAAGCACGGTGGCTGTTTTCATAATATGCAGAGCCTTAGTCTTAGCAACTCTTCGACCAAAACCGAACCGGCTGATCTGGCGGGCGAAATCACGCGTCTCGAATCTCTGCTCGCAACGCGCCGCGACGAGTTGACTGCTTTGCAGGAAGAGTTTCGCCGGTTCAGGACGCGCTATACGCAGGTGGTCGGCAGTCGTCTCTCAGAGTTGGCTGAATTGGAGCGCGCGATTAAAGAGGCGGAGGCGCGATTGTTTGGACTTGAAGCCGAAGTGGAAACGGAAGATGAGGGCGATGATGACCCGGCATCTTCCGCGCAGCCGTCGCCTGCGGGCGGCAGTTTTCGCAAACTGTTCTGGGCCGTCGCCAAAATGTTTCATCCGGATCATGCAAGCGATGAACAAGAGTCGCGCCGCCGTCATGCGGTGATGGCCGAAGCGAGCCGCGCCTACCGCGAGGGCGATGTCGAAAGTTTACACGCCCTGCTCGGCGATGAAGAGTTGCAATTCTTCTGCACAGGCACACGCGCGCACGAAGACCCTGAAGACCTCGCCAGCCGTCTCGTCGAACTCAAAGAAGAACTACGCACAGTCGAGTTCGGCGTCAAGCGTTTGAAGCAGAACAGTCTCTATCAACTCAAGCTCAAAGTTGATGAAGAAGCGCAAAGCGGGCGCGACTCTCTCGCAGAGCAGGCCGAACGCATCAACCGGCAGATTCTAAAAGCGCAACACCGTCTGGAAAATCTATCAGAGTAGCTGCCGCCCGATTGACTCATTCTTAAATCAGACATTCCTGCTGACAGGCGCGGACTCTATCAACGCCGCAGGTTATTTATGCGAGAGAGTGGATATGACTTCGTTTCATGCGCCAGCCAGTAACGCGAACGCCCACGACTTTCAAGCAGCTCTCTCAGTTTTATCTGAATCATGGGCGGGTTATAACATATTGGTCATATCGGGAATAGATACTCCTATTGACTATTGGCGACTTAGCGGCCTCATGGCAATGCGTTAACGACACTGTTTTAGTAGCCTTAAATGGTTTGGCGGTCATGTTCTTAAGTTCTTAGCTGAAGGGCTGATAGCGGCACACCTTTGTACGCTAGCGTACAAATCTGGTATATTCATTCCAACATTAGCTGCTCGCCATCAGGATAGAGTTTCCCTGCTCCTTCTGCTGAAGCTGGTCACCAATAATTGTTTGCTACTATCCGAGCGAGTAGTAAAACCTCCTAATCTAAACCAGAGGACAGGGACCATGAAAATACTCTTATACAACCCGGACAATGGAGTGACGCGCAATTTTATGCCGCACCTCTGGATGTTCCTGCTTCAGTCGCTGACGCCGGAAGGCCATGAGGTGTTGCTCGTTGACGGCAACGCGCACGCCATGAACGAAGAAGAGCTTGTGCGCTTTGTGCGCGAACAGGACATCGGACTCGTCGGCATCGGCGCGATGACGCGCATGATTGCCAAAGCTTATCGCATGGCTGATGCCTTGCGCGCGGCGGGCATACGCGTCGTGATGGGCGGGCCGCATGTGACGGAAGTGCCAGATGAAGCTCTGGGCCGCAATGGCGGCGTGCGTCATGCGGACGCTGTCGCGCTCGGCGAAGCAGACGAGACATGGCCGCAGATCGTCATGGACGCGGCGCGCGGAGAGCTTAAAGAAATTTATCAGCCTGAGCGCGACGCGAAGGGCAATGACCTCAAGCCGAGCTTGCAGCCCTATCCGGTCATCCCGTGGGATACGCTTGAGCTGGATCAGTTCAACCTCGTGCCGAAAATCGCGCGCCCTTTGCTCGGACGGATGGGCGAAGGCTGGGGAACTTTTCATGTCGTGCCGATTGAGACCGGGCGCGGTTGTCCTTACGGATGCGAGTTCTGCACCGTGACAGGATTTTTTGGCGACTCGATTCGCTTTCGCTCGAACGAGAGCGTGCTGGACGAACTCCTGCGGCTCAAGGCCCGCGCGAGGCGCGAAGGCGGGCAGATCGCAGTCTTCTTCATTGACGACAATCTGGCGATTAATACAAAGCGTTTGAAGTCGCTCTTGAAAGATATTATCAACGCCAACGCGCAGTTGCCGTGGGTGGCGCAGATCAGCGCGAATCTCTTGAAGGATGAAGAACTCGTTGATCTGATAGCAGAGTCGGGCGGCCAGTGGGTTTTTATCGGGATGGAATCCATAGACCCCGCGAACATGGCCGATGTCAATAAGAATTTCAGCAAACCCTCGGAATACGGAGCCGTGCTGGAACGTCTGGCCCAGCGAAACATCTATGCCATCACGTCTTTCATCTTCGGCATGGACAACGACACGCCCGGCGTGGCCGAACGCACCCTGAAAGAGATTCATTCATGGCCGCCGGGCTTGCCCGTCTTCGGCCAACTGACGCCGTTTCCGGCCACTCCGCTCTACGACCGTTTGCAGAAAGCCGGACGGCTCGCGCGCCCCAAGCACTGGCTCGATTTTGCTCCCTTCGAGATGGCGCACGCCCCTTTGAAGATGTCTATCAAAGAAGCGCGTCGTGAAGTTGACCGCGCGTGGTCTAGCTCTTATAGTCCTGAACGTAACGCGGCGGCGATTACTTCCATTGAACACGCGCACATCAAATATCGCATCAGCCACCTGATAGCGCGCCTCTTCTTTCGCGGCATCTATTTTCCGCAGATGAACAAACGCGCGTGGCTGAAACTGATTGCGCAGAACCGTGGGACGATGTTCAAGCTCTTGAAAGAAGGCGTGAGCGCATGGCGCGGGGCGCGACGCAAACGGGCCGCGATACCAAGCACCGCA
The DNA here is from genome assembly GCA_963817025.1 of Pyrinomonadaceae bacterium. Taxonomy (GTDB): domain Bacteria; phylum Acidobacteriota; class Blastocatellia; order Pyrinomonadales; family Pyrinomonadaceae; genus JACMLC01. The sequence goes on from CAWFML010000001.1 coordinate 401,021, forward strand.
AATAGCTAAAGACATCAGCACACAGATTCATGCGGGCGAGCGGCGTCCGCTTCGGAAATATTTAAAGGAAACGTTTTTGTCAAAAAATTTCAGGCCGGGCCTCGCCCTTGAGCAACCTGCGAATATACTTTCCCGCCTTAACTGGACACACAGCTTTTTAGTCATCAGTTTGCATGCCTGCGGGCTGCTGGGGCTGTGGTTCTGGCCGCGCCCGGTTGACCTCGCGCTGTTTCTTGGCCTCTATCTCTCGACCACGCTTGCCATCGGAGTCGGCTATCACAGGCTGCTGACGCACAGGGGTTTTGCTTGCCCCGTCTGGATGCGGCGCATACTGGCATGGACGGGCGCGGCTGCTTTGCAGGGCGGGCCTGCACGCTGGGCTGCCATTCACAGGCGTCACCACCAGATGACGGATAAGCAGGGCGACCCGCACACGCCGTTGATGGGTTTTCTGCACGCGCACGTCGGCTGGGTGTTATGTCTGGATGCCGAAGACGGGAGCGATTACAGGGAGCTTGTGCCGGATGTCTCAGGCACAGATGGATGGATACGCGTGCTTGATCGCGGATTTCTTTTCACGCTTCCGTGGGTGCTGACGGCTTTATTTTGTTATGCGGTCGCGGGGTGGCGCGGCGTGCTCTGGGGCACTGTCCTGCGGACTCTGAGCCTGTGGCATCTGACATGGTGCATCAACAGCGTGTGTCATGTTTGGGGCAAGCGGCCAAATGCGACGAAGGACGAAAGCCGCAACGTCTGGTGGCTGGGGCTGCTGACTTTAGGCGAAGGCTGGCATAACAATCATCACGCGCGTCCGGCGGCGGCGGTTCACGGCTGGCGTTGGTATGAAGTGGACATATCGGGTTATGTGATTCGCTTGATGGCACGGACGGGGCTGGTCTGGAAAGTGATTAGAGAACCGGGCGGCGGACGATAAAGCTGCCCGCCAAACACACGCCCGCAAAGTCAGATGTAGCTTTAGCCCTTGCAACCATGCACTATAATAGTGCATCATAGCTGCTGGTAATTCCTTCTCTCTTGCATCAACGGTGATGCGCTTCGCTCATAAGTCTTTTGCAGCGGCGTTTTGGATAGTTCGAGAGTAGGCTGATTTTAACTTTAGAAGCCGCTCTACAAAGAGCGCCCGACTCGCAAGCCTTCGCTGCCTACCGTTACATCGAAGCCACTTAGATTCGCAGCTTCTCTCTGATACTCCTGACCTTTCAGGAGCAGGTACATATCTATGTCTATGAAACTTTACGTCGGCAATCTCTCGTTCCAGACTTCGAGCGACGATTTGCAGCAACTGTTCGCACAAGCGGGCACAGTCGAATCAGCCTCCGTGGTCGAAGATCGCGAGACGGGTCGCTCACGCGGCTTCGGCTTCGTCGAGATGTCCTCCAGCGAAGAAGGCCAGGCAGCCATACAGCAATTCAATGGCAAGGAAGTCAACGGACGCAGCCTGACCGTTAACGAAGCACGCCCGCGCGAAGATCGCGGTGGTCGTGGCGGCGGTGGCGGTGGCGGGCGCGGCGGATTTGGCGGCGGCGGCGGCAATCGTGGCGGCGGCGGTGGCCGTGGCGGCTACGGCGGCGGCGGCGGTGGCAACCGCGATTCACGCTGGTAAGCTTCCTTCTTTAGAAGGTGGCTACCCGGCATCGAGCGCCTCCGACGAAGACACACTTGCGCCGGAGGCGCTTCACAATATTTACAAAGATAGAAACAAGGATAGAAAGATGCGTGCTCCCGTTTTGACGGTTTGAGCCGCGACAAGGAACTTCATGAACTTTTCTCAATTGGGCCTCAAATCTGCGCTCACGCGCGTGTGCGAGTCTCTCGGATACACTGAACCAACACCCATTCAACAACAAGCAATTCCCATCGTTTTGACAGGCGCGGATCTAATCGGCTGCGCCGAAACCGGCACGGGCAAGACGGCAGCCTTCCTGCTTCCAATCATTCAACGCATGTCTGAGCGCGAGCGTCCGGGCATTCGCCTGCTCGTTCTCGCGCCGACGCGCGAACTGGCATCACAGATCGAAGCCAGCTACCGCTCGCTCGGCGCGAAGAAGAACGCGCGCTGTGTGACGCTCATCGGCGGCGCGGGAATGGCGAGACAAACGGATGCGCTGCGTCGCGGCGTCAGCGTTTTGATTGCCACGCCGGGCCGGCTGCTCGACCACATGGAACGCGGCGCGATTGATTTCTCTTATCTCGAAACGCTCGTGCTGGACGAAGCGGACAGGATGCTCGACATGGGCTTCTGGCCCGCGATTCAGCGCGTGCTCGCGGCTCTTCCGAAAGAACGGCAGACGCTGCTCTTCTCTGCCACTATGTCGTCCGCGATTGAAAAAATCGCGCGCTCGAACATGCGCTCTCCGAAACTGATAGAGGTCAGCCCGCGCGGTCAGGCTGCTGCGACAGTCGAGCAGATGGCTTACCCGGTCGCGTCGGAATCAAAGACGGCTCTCCTGCTAGACCTTTTAGAGCGCGAGCGATTCGAGCGCGTGCTCGTCTTTACGCGCACACGGCGCGGGGCCGAACGCCTCTCGCACATCTTAGAAGCGCGCGAGCACAAAGTTAACCGCATTCACGCGGATCGCTCGCAGCCGCAGCGTGAAGCAGCATTGCGCGCCTTCAAGAACGGTCAGACGCGCGTGCTGGTGGCGACAGACATCGCTGCGCGCGGGATTGATGTGGATTCCATCTCGCACGTCATCAACTACGACGTGCCGCACGTGCCTGAAGATTATGTGCATCGCATCGGGCGCACAGGACGCGCTGGAAACGCCGGTCGCGCGATCACGCTGGTCACGCCAGTCGAGGAATTGAACATGCGCGCCATCGAACGCCTGACAGGGCAAACGGTCGAGCGCGTCATGCTGCCCAGTTTTGGCGGAGTGCAACAGGCGGCTCCCGCCACGGCTAAACCGTTCGCAGCCCTCAGGCGCGGCAGCAGCAGCGCTGGTCGCCGCTCATTTCGCCCGCGTCGCTCCAGATAAGCGCGCGGGGCAACTTTGACACAGCACGGGGCCGTGGTTAGCCGAAAAAGCATTGCGGCCCGTCTTTAATCAACTCATCAGGAGAAAAACAATTTGTCGAAAGAAGATTTGATACCGGCAGAAGGCGTGGTCATAGATAAATTGCCCAACGCCTTTTTCAAAGTCCGTCTGGATGGTACGGAGCATATGGTTCTGGCCCAGATTTCCGGCAAGATGCGCAAGAACTACATACGCATTCTGGAAGGTGACCGCGTCAGCGTCGAGATGTCTCCGTATGATCTGACCAGAGGCCGTATCACTTACAGGTACAAATAAGATTTGAAGAGTTCAGTAGAGGTTGGAGACGGTTTCAGAGTAATATTTTCTACTCCGCACTCTCCGAACTCTCTAAACTCTAAACTGATTAACGAAGAGGTTTTATGATAGAAAAACATGTCTATGCTATCGGCGACAGAGTAGAAAAGCTCTGCACTGTTTGCGGCGAGGAGCGAGGCCACGTGGTTTCGTCCCTGAGCAAGCTGGGTCGCATCTCTCGCGTCACCTGCACGGCCTGCAACACGCGCGGCACATTTAAGAGCGGCGTCAAGACGACAGGCTCGCGCGCGTCCATCAAGGCCGGTGCGCCTTATGACCAGAAGACGTGGTATCGCGCAGGTCAAACGCTGATGCATCCGGTCTTCGGTCTCGGCGAAGTGACGGCGGTCATCGAGCCGCAAAAGATCGACGTGCTCTTTGCAGACCGCCTGCGCCGCATGATTCACGGCCAAGTCCAGCAGTAGCGCGAGACCGATTTAATCGCACGAAAGCACAAAGCACACAGAGGCGGAAACAATTTCAGATTCGAGATTGTGAATTTGAAATCCCCTCTGTGCTCTTTGTGCTTTTTTGTAGCTCTTGATGTCCGGCTTTACTCGTATCTCAGGGCTTCAATCGGATGCAGCCGCGCGGCTTTCCATATTCTGGAGTCGCCGCCACGAGGCAGACGCGAAAGAGCGTGGTTGAGCCAAACTTAACATCGCCCGCCTTGCCGCCCACCTCTTTGATGGCTCCGCCGCGCGCTTTGAGGGCCGCAAGGTCTTCGAGCGTGATGTCTTTGTTCCGGCGGCGCGCGGCATTGAGGGATTCGACGCTCGAAAAATCTTCAATCGAATATTAGAGACAAGTTTCGTCAAAAACTTTGAATCATCTGTGAGCTTACTCAAAAAAAAGAAAGGGCGAGTCAATTTAATTGACTCGCCCTTTCCCCCTCCCCTTGCTCGTTGTAGAAAATTTTTCTTACTATAACCCAAGTTGCTAGTTAGCGATTTGCCAGTTCTTTGAGAACAAAAGAGAATCCCCTCCACTTCGTCGCCAAACGAAAGTAGGAGGGGAGCGGTGATCGATCACACGACCGAACTGTACTGCATCATTGATGACTTGCTCAAGGCTACAGGCCACACTGAGGACGCCCGACGCCAGATGAGCGATGCTGAGGTTTTGACGACCGCGCTGGTCGCCGCGCAGTTCTTCGGCTCCAACCTGGAGCACGCGCGTCGCTTTCTGTATGAGACGCACCTGATGCCCCGGATGCTCAGCAAATCGCGCTTGTGCCGCCGTTTGCACTCGGTCGCCGAACTGGCCTACACGCTGTTTCACCAACTCGGCCAAGTGCTCAAACAGTCCGGCGTCTCGAACAAATATTTGCTCGACTCTTTTCCCGTGCCGATCTGCGATAACATCCGCATCTCGCGTTCTCGCATGGTTAAAGGCAAGCAGTTCCGAGGGCGCATGTGCTCGAAGCGTCGCTACTTTTATGGGATCAAAGTGCAGGTCGTGACCACCGAAGAGGGTGTGCCTGTAGAGTTTGCTTTCTTGCCCGGCTCGGCTTCGGACACGCGCGGGCTTGATGTGTTGCCTTTGGCCTTGCCTGCTGGCAGCCAGCTCTTCATGGACAGTGGTTATACTGATTACGGAGCCGAGGATGCGGCGGCAGAACTTGATGGAGTTGAGTTTGCGCCATCCCGGAAGAAGAACTCCAAGCGCAGCGATGATTGTTGGCGCAGATATTACAAGCAACTGATGAGAAAACGGATTGAGACTGTCTTCAGTCAGATCACCAGTATGTTTCCGAAGCACGTTCATGCTGTCACGCTCAATGGGTTCTTGTTGAAGCTATCGATGTTCATCATTGCCTTTGCACTGGACAAGGCGTTTATCTAGCAACTTGGGTTACTATAGAAGGTACACGAACTGATATAACGACTGTGTTAAAATGCCCTTGAAACTTTCTAACAATTTTTTAAATAATTTCGCGTCATTTCAAATTCGCTGTGCGCGAGAGATGCGCCGGATGCGGTCTTTGACGCTCCCTGCGAAAGGCTGTCTTCATTCAAGCCGTTCTCGTCTCGTCAGGGTGTAAGAAGTTACGCTGAGATAAAGAAAATGCTCATAGAGGATAATCCACATCCGGGAATCAGCGATCTGGTGGTCGTGGGTTCTTCTGCGGGCGGAGTCGGCGCGCTCTCTGTCTTTGTCAGCACGCTGGACGAAAACTTTCCCGCGCCGGTCGTGCTGGCACAGCATCTTGACCCGCAGCGACCGAGCAATCTCGGCTCGATACTCGAACGGCGCAGCAAGTTGCCAGTGGTGCTCGTCAGCGATATAGAGCCGACGAAGATGGAGAATGGCAGGATTTATGTTGTGCCCGCCAATCGTCATGTGGTTATCGCAGACGGCCATGTGCGGCTCGAATCCGACCATGAGGGACGCCCGCGTCCTTCTGTGGACTGGCTGCTCTCGACGGCGGCGCAGGCGTATGGCGAGCATCTGGTGGCAGTGATTCTGACAGGCTCCGGCTCGGACGGCGCGGCGGGCGCAGTCGAAGTCAAAAGGGCCGGAGGCGTCGTCATTATCCAGAACCCTGAGACGGCGCAGTATCCTTCGATGCCCATGAGCTTGCCGCCGACGGTCGTGGATCACGTGCTTGAGCTTGAACAGATCGGGCCGATCCTGCAAAGCATCATCGAGAGCGTCAAGCTGCCGCCGCCGCCGGAAAAGATCGAAGACCCTTTGCGCGACCTGCTCTCGCTCGTTAGCCGTCACACCAACATAGATTTTCGCAGCTACAAGCTCTCGACCATCATGCGCCGCATCACGGGCCAGATGGCCGTGACGCATAACTCAAGTCTCAGAGACTATACGCAGTATCTGGAAATGCACCCGGAAGAGGTGCGGGATTTGGTCAGGGCATTTCTCATCAAAGTGACGGGTTTCTTCCGCGACCCTGAAGCCTTTGAATACCTCAGGGTTTTTGTTCTGCCGGAATTAATCGAGCGCGGGCGCGAGCAGGGACGCGTCCTCCGTTTATGGTCTGCCGGTTGCGCGACGGGTGAAGAGCCTTATTCGCTGGCGCTCTTGCTGGCGGACTTGCTCAACGATGAGCTGCCGGAATGGAGCATCAAGATTTTTGCGACAGACCTGGACGAAGACGCGGTCAACTTTTCCCGGCGCGGTTTTTATCCGGCGAACATTTTAAGGGATTTACCGGATGATTACCGCGAGCGATTTTTCGAGGAGCTGAAGCAGGGCTATCGGATTGCCAAGCCGCTCAGACAGATGGTCATCTTCGGCCATCAGGATTTGAGTCGCGGCACGCCCTTTCCGCGCATTGATATGGTCGTCTGCCGCAACCTGCTCATCTATCTCAAACCGGAATTGCAGCAGGGCATCTTAGACCTCTTCGCTTACTCGCTGCACCAGACGGGCGGTTATCTGTTTCTGGGCAAAGCGGAGACTGCGCGCCCGACCAAAGCTACCTTTGAGGTCGTTAATAAGAAGTGGAGGATTTACCGTTGCACGGGCGGGCCGCTCGCTTTGCCTCCGCGCCAGCAGGCTTCGCCCGCGCACCTCGGCATCGGCCTGCCCTATTCCGAAAGACGCGCGCAGGCTTATCTGCCGGAGATGGAAAAGCTTAATCTTCCGGCAGACGGGCGCGACACGACACACTTACGGCAGGTCAACGAAACGCTGCTTCGCTATCTGCCGCTCGGCGTGATTCTCATTGATCGCTCGTATCACATCATCACGATTAACGCGAGCGCGCGGCGGCTTCTGGGCATCCGCGAAATCGCACAGGAGCAGGATTTTCTGCATACTGTGCGCGGGCTGCCTTACACTCCGGTGCGTGAGGCCATTGACACGGCCTTCCGCGAGCACAAGACTTTCACGCTTAACGAGCTTGAGCTTGGCGCGACTGCCGCCAGCGCAATCCGCTATATCAATCTCATCATCATGCTTACGCAGCTTGAGCCGGGCCAGCCGGATATTGCCGTCATCAGCATCAGCGATGCGACCGAACAGGTGCAGACAAGACAGCGGCTCGAAGCCGTGCAGGCGGAGCAGGCGCAACTGGTCAACGAATTGTCTGCGGGCAACAAGCGTTTCGGCGACATGAACAAGGAGTTGCAGGATGCTAACGAAGAACTGCAAGCCGCCAATGAAGAGTTGATGTTAACGCAGGAGGAATTGCAGGCGACCAACGAAGAGTTTGAGGCGACCAACGAGGAATTGCAGGCGACCAACGAAGAGCTGGAAACGAACAACGAGGAACTGCAAGCGACCAACGAAGAGCTGCAAACGACGAACGACGAGCTGACGGCGCGCACGCATGAGCTACAGGACATGACGCGAGAGCTTGCCAGCGAGCGCACGCGCCTGACAGACATGATCAAGAGGTCGCCGCTTTATATCCTGCTGCTCAAGGGGCCTAGATTGCTGGTCGAAAACTTCAACGATCATTACCGGCAGATTCTGGGGAATCGTGAGGTCAAAAACCATCCGTTTGAAGAGATTTTTGTCGGCACGGAGATGGAGCGGTTTGTCGAGCTGGTCAGGACTACTTACCGCAAGGACGAACCGCACACCACGCAGCACATGTTGACGCATGTGCTGGACGAGAGCGGCGAAACGAAGGAAAGTTATTTCATACATCACATCATCCCCACTCATAACGACATTGGTCAGGTGAACGGCATAGTTATCTTCACAGAGAACGTCACCGAACGGGATGCGCGCTCATCCGAGGCTCAGTCATAACTTCACAAAGGGTCGAAGCGCGACTTTATAGCGGATAGCACTTGCCTGCGCCCTCCCTGAGGGTCGGGCTAATGCCCCGCTACTGTAACCTCCGGGGCAGTAGCCCGACCCTCAGGGAGGGCGCATCACGTCACACTCAATTGCAAATAGCTATAAGTTTCACGATAACCGTAATATTTTCTCGCAAAGACGCAAAGAAAGTAAAAAGGCAAAAGGAAAAAGTGAAGACGCGTTGAATGCCTTCTTACTTTTACCTTTTGCCTTTTTACTTTTTACTTCTTCTGCGCCTTTGCGCGAGACGTTCTTGATGTGCAGGAATATCCCGATCAGTTAACGAATCGAATCGTCTTTTCGCCCGGCGCAATCTTTCAACCCCTCGAACTCGCTTCGATGTATCTCGTAGCACTCGCAGGCTACGCGCTCCAATGCCTTGCGGTCTTCGATATGGATGAGGCCGCGTTTGTAACTGATGGCTTGCATTTGCTGAAGCGCGGCGGCTGACTGCGTGATGCCCGCGCGCCGCGCGCCGAGCCTGTGCGAGATCAGTTCCTGCGTGAGTTGCAACTCATTAGCGCCGACGCGGTCATGCACCATCAAGAGCCACGTGCTTAATTTTTGCAAAACCGTGTGGCGACCGTTGCAAACGGCTCGCTGTGAAACCTGCGTAATCATCGAGCGATATGCGCTCATGAGCAGTGGCTGTAGCTCGTATCTCGTGCTGAAAAGCTGGCGCAGCATCTCTCCCTTAATCATCAAGGCGTCGCCGGGAATCAGGACGCGATTCCAGTTGCGCGCATGATATTCGCCGAAGATGGTCACGATTCCCAGCACGGACTCTCTGCCGACCATACTGATTTCCACCACCGCGCCGTCATTCATCACGGCGACGGAGGACAGCACACAGTTGAGCGGGAAATAGACCTCGTCGATCAGGTCGCCCTGATTGTAAACGGTATTATCGGATTTAAAATGAACCAGCTTCAGGTGTGGGCGCAGATGTTGGTATTCAACTTCCGGCAACGAGGCCAGAAAAAGATTTTCAATAGATTTGACGGGCGCGAGGTTCATAGCTTTTGCTTACTTCCTTTCCGGCTCTATTTCTATTGAACGGAACAATGCAAGAAGTGGCGGAACCCGCAGGCTCAGTCTTGAGAAGGAGTGCTAGAACTTGTGAAAGAACATCTCTTGTGCGGCGGCAGAGCGTCTCTAGGCAAGAGAGAATATATCACGCTTTGCGCGTCTGTACTATGTCGTACAGACAGGCTGTCCGGCTTATAGTGTATACTTCGTGTAGAAGAATTAAAGACCGTTTCGGGATGGGCTGTCTTTATCAAAGTTACACAGTAGAACGGCAATCAGCACTTTTTTCTCAGCAGCACAATTTAACTCCCCGGCAACATCAAACTCACGGGAGCTTTACTTTGATGTTACCAAAACCATTTACCGGTGAATCCTCAACAGCTAACAGTCATTCTTCTATGAAGACCTTTCTCAAACAGCAGCCAACCATCATGGTCGTCGAAGACGACGCGGACAGCCGTTTTATGATGCGAACGCTGCTGGAGATGCGTGGCTATCGCGTGGTCGAAGCCGAAAGCGGCGAGGCGGCTATCATGACCGCCGAAGCTGAACAACCCGGCCTCATCCTGATGGATTTGCAATTGCCCCGTCTCAACGGTTTCGCCGTCACGCGCCACGTGCGCCAGCACGCACAGTTGCGCGCCGTTCCGATTATTATCATGTCCGGCCACGAACCCACACAGCATCGCAGGCTCGCACTCGCCGCCGGATGCGACGAATTTCTGCACAAGCCTCTGGACTTCGGCCAGTTGGAAGAAACGCTCAGCCGCTTGCTGCCGGTTGACGGGAAATAATCTTTAATTTTCCCGCTACCCGCTCAGAGTCCCGCGCCGCTTTCGTCCTTTATAAATTCCGATGCAGGCCAATCCCAGGATGAGTATCGGAGCAAAGATTAGAAGCGCCCAATGGTTCAAGCTCCGGCCCGGATTATCCATCATGCGTCACCTGCGCCGCCGCGTTTATGCCGCGCTACTTTTCTCCGATGACCTCCGCCGTGTGGCCCACAACCGCATGCTCGTCTTTGACCTTCTGCAAAAGCCACAAAGGTTTCCCGCGCTCCCTTCGGCCTTTCATACGGAAGAGCCGCCACTCGCCCTTGAGCCGTGTGCCGGACAGGCGAAACCTGAGCGAGCCGCTTTGCCAACTCGCAAGCGCGTCTTCTTTTTCCGTTGATTCAAAAACGCCTATGTCCCAGCGATAGACCTGCCCCGCGCCGTAATGGCCTTCACCGATCTCGCCCGTAAAAGTCAGGTAGGAGAGCGCATGGTCTGTGACCTCGACTGCCAGACGTTTGACTGTCGGGTCGAGCGAAGGGCCTTTCGGGACGGCCCAGCTTTTGAGCGTGCCGCCTATCTCAAGCCGGAAGTCCCAGTGCAGGTGGCTTGCATGATGCTCCTGTACGACGAACTTGGACTGGCTTGCCATGAGATTCGAAAAGCGATTGCGAGAGAAATTATTAGAAATGCGAATCAAGCATAGAAAGTATTCACAGGGAGCAGCGTGTCCTTTGCGTCTCGCTCTTTGCGCTCTTTGTGGTTAAGTGATTCTTTAACGCAAAGACCGCAAAGGAAGACTCGCAAAGATACGCAAAGAGAGTTCTACTCTTGATTCGCATTAAAACTGTATTTTGACGGCGAACTGCACTGCGCGCGGGCCGCCTGTTTGAAAGAGCGGGTTAAAGCCTGTGCTGTTGGTCGCGGTCAGGCTGCGCCCCAGCAAAGAGGTCGCGCGCCCGAACTGGTTGCTGTCAAAATCGCCGACCGGCGCACCGAAGTTCGGATGATTGAAGAGATTGAAGGCTTCGATTCTGAATTGCAGATTGACGCGATCCGTCAGCTCGAAGCGACGCTGGATTCCCATATCAACCTGAACCAGAGGAAAGCCGCGCAAAGCGTTTCGGCCCAGCGTGCCCTGTCGCAATTCGACCGGGATGGCAAAGGCCGCAGGATTGATGCGCCAGCCTCCCGGCGCACCCGCGTCAGAGAGATAGAGCGGCTCGCCCTCCACCAAATCCGGGCGCAGGTTGGATGCGCCAAATTCTGAAAACCGGCTGGAATAGATTTCGACCGGCACGGCGGTTCGCGCGTTGAAGATTGCGTTCAGCGACCAATTTTTCAGGAGCGCGCCGCCGATACCATCCCTGATGAAAGAGGGAATGTCGTAAGAGACTGAGGCTGAGACAGAGTGGCGCACGTCAAAGTCTGACGGGCCGCGATCAAGCTCTACATCATAGCCTGACAGCGCGGGCAGATTGGCGGTCGAATCATTCGAGGCGGTATCGGTCGAATGCGCGTAGGTGTATGAAGCGAGCGCTTGAAAGCCTCTTGAGAGCCTGCGCTGAAATTGAACTTGCAGGGCATAATAATCCGACTCGGCCTTGTTGGTCGTGACGTAAACCTGTCTGAAGCTTGGATTCGGTTCGAGCAGTTGTTCCGTGCGGAGCAGACGCCGACCGGACGTGCGAACGTAACTGGCCGAAATGGTCTGCTTGGCTCCGAGCGATTGCTCGACGCCGATGTTCCACTGCATCACGCGCGGCAATTTAAGCTGCGGTTCCGCGACGCGTATCACACTCACAGGCAGCGCGGTCGTGTACAGAAGCGGCGTGTTAATGGTCGGATCAAGCGGATACGTATAACTGGTGTAGATTCTGCGTCGCTGGTAGGGAAAGGAGCTGGCGGAATTGCCGAGCGGCCCTGTGCCCAGATCGTAAAAGACGCCGAAGCCGCCGCGCAGCATAGTCTCGCGCCCCGGTCGCTCTGAAAGCTGGAAGGCCACGCCGAGGCGCGGCGCGAAATTATTGTAAGTCGTTTGATAGAGCGGCGTTCCCTCAGGCGCGAGCGACAGGGTCTTGGGGTTATCCAGCCCCTGCACGGTAAAGAGACTTTGACTGCCCTCTCCGGAAGGCGCGGGGTTATATTCCCAGCGCGAGCCGTAGGTCACGCTGAGGCGGCGTTTGACCTGCCAGGTGTCCTGCATGTAAACGGAAAGGTTGGTGAAGTTAATCGCCGTGCGATCCTGCGCGCTGAGCGTCACCGATTGAGCATAGCCGTATTGGAAATCCAGTATATCCGGATTGAAGAAAGCATTCTCTCTGTACTTCCATTCATCATAGATGGAAGTCAAATGGCGATAATCAAAACCAAACTTGAGCTGATGCGCGCCGATATTGAAGGACAGGTGGTCTACGAGGTTGAGCTGATCCTGAAAGCTGGTGGCATCCTTGCCCAAATGGATTACCGTGTTGCCGCCGAGACTGAAACTATAAAAAGAGTTTTGGCGCGCGGCATACGAGGGAAAGAGGTTCGCATCATTGGGCAACGACGCGCCGCCCAAATCATCAAGCTCAAATATTTTCTCTCCATTGCTGCTGCTGTAGTTGGCCCGAAACTCGTTAATCAGATTCGGCGTGATGATATGAGTGAGGCCCGCTGTCAGCGTCTCCGTCTTGAAGGACAGCCGCAGAGGATTGTTGAGACTGCTGCCCGCTCCGCGCTGGACGATTTCCGAGGGCGCATAGTTGTAGCGCGCAAAGATGTCCATCCGGTCGTTGAATCTGTGATCCAGACGAAGGCTCGCGGCATTGAAGCGCGCCGTGTCCGTGTAAGCAGCCGTAAAGCTTGCCAGCGCGGGATTGGTGCGGTTATCAGGGCCGTTCGGACGCGGAAAGGCGTTGAGCAAAGGCTGCAACACTGCCACAGCCTGCTCGCGCGCGAACAGCGACGGCACGTCTCTGGTCGTAAACTGCGGCAGACGCGAGTTCAGTCCCTCATAAGATAAAAAGAAGTGTGTCCGGTCTTTGAAGATTGGCCCGCTGAACACGCCGCCGAAATTATGTGTTTGCGTAGAGGGAGCGACGCCCTGCTCCTGCGGCATAAACCAGTCGCGTGCGCCAAAGAGATTGCTGCGAAAGTATTCAAAGAAGCTGCCGTGAAACTGGTTTGTTCCGGCGCGCGTCGTCAGTAAGACCTGCGCGCCCGTCGTGCGGCCATACTCAGGCGCAAACGGGCTGGTTAGAACCCTCAATTCCTGCAAAGCATCCACGGAGACCAGCGTGTTCATGCTGCCCATCACGCTCAGCCCCGGCAGAGAGCCTGCGCCGGACTGGCCCGTGCCGGTTGCGCCGACCGCGACGCCTATGTTCGCGCTCACGCCGTCCACCATAAAATAGTTGGCGTTGGCGCGCTGGCCGTTGACGCTCAGTTGGCCCTGCTCTGCAAAAGTCGCGCGGGTCGCCACAGTGCCGGGCGCAAGCAGGATCGCATTCTGCAAGCTTCTCCCGTTGAGCGGAAGTTCTTCAAGAGTTTGTCGCTCAAGCGTGAGGCCCGTCGCCTGAGACTTTTTGACCACCGCAGGCTCTGCCGTAATCGTCACCGTCTCGTCTATGTGGCCCGCGCGCAGTCGAATCTTGAGCGCCGTCTGCTGTGTCTGGCTGATGACCACATCTCTGACTTCAGCGGTCGAGAATCCCTGTTGACGAACAGAGATGATATAGCTGCCGGGCAGTAGCTCTGTCAGCGCAAAGCTGCCGTCCGCGCCGGTCGTCGCTTCCTTCTGCGACTTGCCGCGCCCCGAATCTTTGACGGACACGCTCGCGCCAGCAATGACAGCATCATTCTCATCCGTCACCACGCCGTTGAGCGTGGCCGTCGCCGGTGTGCCGCCGGACAGAGCTGTTTTGTTGACCGGCTCCGCGTTCTGGGCGAAAGAGTAAGAGGCTGCGAGCAGCAGGACAGAGAGCGCCAGCCAGAGATGTGTGCTCGTGTAGTTGCGAGAGATGGATGACATTACTTTCTCCGAACCGGCAATCTCGAAACTGCCTGTAACTTTGCCGGTTAAGAAGAGGGGTGAATACCTACAGGCCCCTGCTTTGGTGCGAAGCATTCTACACCGTCTTGGACTAGTCTACCAGTCTTTGGGTTGACAAGCCGTGGCAAAACGTCAAGATTAGTGTATGCGGCCATGTAACGGCGGCAGAACGTCTATATGAAAGTACGAATCGAAGAAAATCTCCGGCAAAAGCGCTTTATTGCCGCCTGCCTGCTCATCATTCTGTCGGTCACTGGCCCGACTCGCGCACAGTCGCTTCATCACGCGCAGGACGATGCCGCCGCCGCGCGTGCCGCCGCGCAAAAACTCTATGCGGAAGGAGTAGAACTGCTCCGCGAAGACTCCAGAGACATGTGGCGAAGCGCGATTGAAAAATTTGAAGCCGCGATTCCGCTCTGGCAAAAAGCCGGAGATAAACACTTTGAGGCACTCTCGCTCGGCTACATCGGCAAGATTTATGGCACGCTCGGAGAGCAGCAGAAAGCTGTGGACTATTTTAACCGGACGTTGCCGCTCTTGCGCGAAACCAAAGATGCATACACAGAAGCCGGCACGCTCAATAACATCGGTCTCATGTATAAGGGACTCGGAGAGAAGGAGAAGGCTCTCGAAGCCCACACCCGCGCGCTCGTTATCCTGCGGACGACAACAGACCGTCGCGCTGAAGCCGCCACGCTGAGCCTCATCGGCACGATTTATGACTTGAGCGGAGAGAAGCAGAAGGCGCTTGATTATTATGAGATGGCGCTTCCCTTGCTCCGCGCGATCAAGGACAGGCGGAGCGAGGCGGCCACGCTCGTCAACATCGGACTCAGCTACGATGCGTTGGGCGAGAAGCGCAAGGCGCTTGAATTCTACAACCAGGCATTGCCCATCCTGCGCGAGACGAATGACAAGCGCACGGAGGCCGTCACGCTCGTCAACATCGGTCTCGTCTATGCCAGCATGGGCGAAAGGCAAAAGGCTCTGAGCTATTACCGGCAGGCGTTCTCCATCCAACTAGACATTGAAGAGCGCGCCGACGGAGCTGTCACGCAGAACAACATCGGTCTCGTCTATCATAATCTGGGCGAGCTACAGCAGGCGCTCGGCTACTTCAATGAGGCGCGGCGGCTTCTCAAAGGGACACACAACGCGCGCTTGGAAGCTCTCACATTAAACAACATCGGCTATGCCTATGACTCGCTCGAAGATAAACAGAAAGCTCTGGATTATTACGCGCAGGCGTTGCCCATCCTGCACGATGCGGGCAACCGTCCCGAAGAAGCTACGACGCTTAACAACATCGGTCTCGTGTATCGCTCGTGGAGCAAGTACGAGCAGGCTCTGGATTATTTCACACAGGCGTTGAAAATCAGGCAGGCTGTAAAAGATCGCTCCGGCGAGGCCGAGACGCTTGGCGATGCGGGGCTGGTTTACGCCGCGCTCGGACAGATAGAGCAGGCTCTGGATTCTTACAACGAATCGCTTCGCCTGAGCCGCGCCGTTGAAGACCGCAGCATCGAAGCTTCTACCCTGCGCCGCTTCGCGCTGCTCGAACAGAAGCGCGGCAATCTCACGGAAGCGCGTGCGAAGATAGAGGCCGCGCTTTTAATCGTCGAAAATCTACGCACTAAAATCGCCAGTCAGGAACTGCGCGACTCCTACTTCGCTTCCGTGCAGGATCACTTCGAGACATACATCTCCATCTTGATGAGCTTGCACGAACAGGAACCCGCGCGCGGCTTTGACGCGCTCGCGCTTTCCGCCAGCGAGAGGGCGCGCGCACGCAGCACCCTTGAGATGCTGGCGGAAGCAAGCGCGGACATCCGGCAAGGCATCTCGCCCGCGCTGCTTGAACGCGAGCGACGTTTGCAGAAACAACTGACGATGATAGCAGAAGAGCGGACGCGCCTGCTCAACGAAGGACAGAGCGGGGGTGAAGCCGCCCTGTTGCAATTAGACATCAAAGAAACTCTAGACCAGTACCGGCAGGTCGAGGCCGAAATCAGAATCGCCAGCCCGCGTTATGCGGCCCTGACGCAGCCCGCGCCTTTGAGCTTGAAAGAGATTCAGTCGCAGTCGCTCGACGCGGAAACAGTGCTGCTGGAATACGCGCTCGGCGACGAGAAGAGTTTTCTCTGGCTCGTCACGCCAAACACTTTGAAGAGTTTCGAGCTGCCCGCGCGTACCGAGATAGAGAAAGAGGCGCGCGAGGCATACAGGCTGCTCACGGCGCGCAACGAGAGGATCAGATTCGAGACGCCGGAAGAGAGAGGGCAGCGCATCATACAGGCGGATAAAGATTATGTGCAGGCGGCTGCGCGTTTAAGCCGGATGCTGCTCGGCCCAATCGCCTCGCAGCTAGAGAAGAAGCGGCTGTTGATTGTCGCAGACGGCGCGCTCAACTATATCCCGTTTGCGGCTCTGCCTGTCCCGGCTGGCGACGCCGCCGCAACGCAATCGCCCGCTTCCCTTTCCCCTTTAATTCTTGAACATGAGGTCGTGACCTTGCCTTCGGCTTCGACGCTGGCCGCGTTGCGCCGCGAAGTTGCGGGGCGCAAGCCCGCCGGGAAAATGCTCGCAGTCGTCGCAGACCCTGTCTTTGATAAAACGGATGAGCGCGTCAGAACGGGCAGGAACGCCCCCGGCAATGCGAAGCAAAGTCCGGGCGCAAAGAGCAGCGCGCACGGCGCACAGAAGTCTGCGAAAGTGAAAGCGGCGAACCGGGCGGGAGCAGCGACGGCACAGGAGATAGAGCGGATTCAGCGTCTGCCCTACACGCGGCTGGAAGCGAATGAGATTCTGTCGCTCGTCCC
Source organism: Pyrinomonadaceae bacterium (assembly GCA_963817025.1). Classification (GTDB taxonomy): domain Bacteria; phylum Acidobacteriota; class Blastocatellia; order Pyrinomonadales; family Pyrinomonadaceae; genus JACMLC01. The sequence goes on from CAWFML010000001.1 coordinate 417,801, forward strand.
GCTGGCACAGCGCAAGAAGGCTCTGGATTTCGACGCGAGCCGCCAGACGGCCATGGGTCAAGAGCTATCACAATATCGCTATGTCCATTTCGCCACGCACGGCGTGCTCGATAGCGAGCATCCCGAGCTGTCAAGCATCGTGCTCTCGCTGGTCAATCGTCAGGGCGCGGAGCAGGATGGCTTTTTGTGGGCGCACGAAGTTTTCAATCTGCGGCTGCCCGCAGATTTGGTCGTCCTGAGCGGGTGTCGCACGGGTCTCGGCAAAGAGATCAAGGGCGAGGGCCTTGTCGGTCTGACGCGCGGCTTTATGTATGCGGGGGCGGCGCGCGTCGTCGTCAGTCTGTGGAGCATCTCGGACGAGGCTTCCGCCGAGCTGATGACGCAGCTCTACAAAGGCATGCTTGGCAAAGAGCAGCTTCGTCCGGCAGCGGCTCTCAGAAACGCGCAGCTCGCCGTCTGGAAAGAACGCCGCTGGCAAGCTCCCTACTACTGGGCCGCGTTTGTGCTTCAGGGCGAAGTCAGGTAGAAAAAAGCGATGGCTCAGTTTGAATTTCCTGTGAGTGTCTATCAATAAGAAGGAATCTCCCGCAAAGGCGCAAAGACGCCAAGAAAGACGCCAAGAAAGCACTCAAGATAAATACTGACTCAACACCTTTGCGAGCTTTTCTTTGCGTCTTTGCGCCTTTGCGGGAAACTTTCTTTTTCTTTGCCCTGTTTGAAACTATAGCGATGTGCGATCGAGTGTGACCTGATGCGCCCTCCCTGACGGTCTGGCTACTGCCCCGTAAGCGACAGGAGTGGGGCAGTAGCCAGACCGTCAGGGAGGGCGCATCGAATTGCTATCCGCTATAAACTACTAAAAAATTGGGCCAGCAGAACAATCCAATCAGCAACTCAAACCGGTGAAAATTGCTGACAGACTGCCTGCTGGCCCGTGTGTGGCTTTTGGTCTCCCCCTGCGCTGCTCTAACGCCGCCCTTCCGACTTCCGCGATTCGTCGAGCAGACCCTTTATGACACCGCCAGCCACAAACTCTATAGAACCTGTTTCCACACCGCCTGCACCCGCGCTGGGCCAGAGGGTTTTGCCGCGAGCATTTACCAGCCGCGCGCTGAGGTTGACCTTTTCCGGCTCGCCCGCCACGCCCGTGACGTTCACCCTGAGCTGAGCATCCGCTTCATCCTTGCTCTCGGTCGTGGTGAATCTATTGCTCGCGCTCAACCTCTCGATTAATTTCGCGCGCACTCTTTCATACAGCGCGCCGTCTCCGCTCAACTCCACATAAATCTTTTTGACACCGGAGAGCGGCAACCCGACTATCGCACCCTCAGTGGTGCGCGTCCTCTCGCTGTCAGACGGGTCGCGCTCCGGCTGTATAGTGCGGCGCGGCGCGCTCGGTTCCGTTTGACGAACGGCGAGAGCCTCTTTCCGTTCCGGCTGTTCGAGCCTGCGACGCGGCGCGTTATCGGCTTCAACCGCTTCGGGTGATGCAGGAGCGGGCGCAGCAATTCTGTTTTCCGGCCTCACTCTTTTTGGGACGCCCTTATCTGCGGGCGCGCTCGGGGCGGGCGGATTTTTCGCCGTTTCCGCAGGCCCGGTCTCCACTGGACGCGGAATCGTTTCAGCCGGTTTTTCGTCCGGGCGATTGCTAGTCACGGTTTCAGAGATGGAGGGTGAGGACGTTCTGTTTCTTAAGAATTGAACGACGCCAAACGCAGACAGCATCAGCAGCGCAAAGCCGAGCGCGAGCGCGGGAACTCGCGTATTGGTCAAACTTCTGCTGCCTCCTGCGTTGCCGTTTGACGATACGAGCTGCCGCAAATAAAGAGAAGCCGCTTTGAACATATGCGTCTCTCGATAAGCGACATCCACCATAGCGCCTTCTTCATCAACGGTCGGGGCAACCGTGATGGTCAGCTTCTGCCCGCCTTCGAGCACGATGGAGGCGGGAGCAGATTTTTCACGGCTCTCCGGCCCGTTGTGCGTCAGGAAATGCGTCGCCAGCAAGAGGTCGTCTCCATTGACGGTCGTGCGAACTTCCAGCAGCTCTCCTGCATCCTCTCCGAGCGCAAACCGCGCGCGGCTTGAGCGCGAGAGGTCAAGGCGCGCATGCTCATGCCCGTCCACCAGCACGCGCAGCAACCCTGCGAAGGCGCGCTTGCGCCGCACGGACTGCTCATCCAGATGGCCCTTGATCTCGGCCAGCTCTCTCTGGTCCAGCCCCGGCGTCTGACGCCGCTCGCCGTCGCAACCGCCGCCGCGCGTCCCTTCCCCGTTGCCGTTATTTTTAGAGAGAAAGAAGTGCGGGACTTCCAGCCGGCGCGTCGGCGAATCAAAGCCCAGCGCATCTATTAAACGCTCGTGGCAGTTCGGGTGAAGCACCGCATGAATACGGTCTACCTCGACCTTGTCCTCTTCCTTCTGGCCGCGTGAAGAGAGGCTCGTGATGCCGTCCATGATGGGATTGACTCCGGCTGGGACGAGACAGGGGGTGTACCACGGCGTAAAGAAAGAGAGGCATTCATCCACCAGTTCCGTCAGTCGCCCCTGCTCACTTGAGGCGCGAAATCTCTCTTCTCCGCGAGGGCCGCGCGCAACCTCTATCAAGCTGCCGAATCTTTCTTTCAGCTCCTGCATGAGGACTCCTTTACGAGAGCGATAGTAATAATCATCTTTCACGCGCTCAGGGTCTTGAATCACAGCGTTGTAGACCTCCATCGTTTCGGCTGTCGTGTAGTTGTAGAGCAGGCGGCTGAGGCCGAGCGTGACGTAGAAAGAGTTGCGCCGCGTCGTGATTCTGACCAGATGCTTAATAAAGTGTATGAGCATTGCTTCTTCATTAATCGAATTTTTGCCGGATGCCTCTTCCTGTTTTTGCTCGTACGGCTCTGAGGAGATATAGACGAGCCTTTGCAGCAGGTGCAGTTCGCTGAAGAGAACTTTGTTCCGATACCTGTCACCCATCCATGTCTGCGCGCTGGATTTGTAATAGAGCCGCTTGTCCTGCGCGGCGGTCGTCACATTGAGCCGCGCCATAGACTCTTCGACAGTGCGAAGGGCATCCTCCCGGCTGCCCAAAATAAAGCAGGCCAGCGAGAAAGCTTTGTTCAGCAGTTCGTCTATGGACAGATTGTTCATTAGGTTTATAGATTCATTTACTCTAAAGAACTATGAGAGTAAATGAAGCCTGCCGCTTGCAATTGCATGTGACGCACTATCGCGCCCTCGCCGACGGTCGGGCTTCTGCCCTCAATGCCCCTCAACGGCGGAAGCCAGACCGTCAGGGAGGGCTTTATTCAATCGCTCAATGCAAAAACTTTTCGGGCATACTGTCGAGCCGTTCCGAAGTATAGGCCGCCATCCGCCGGGACAGCGTGTCAATCTTGGAATTCCGAAATTGACACGGTCATGGTAGAGCAATCAGAATATAACTTGGCTTCCGCAAAATGGCGTGATACCTCGCATAAGGCATTTGGCGGCAAGGTCAGTCTATTCCCTCCAGCAACAGTCTTTTCCGGTTTAAAGGCTGCGGTCGAGATATGGATGGCATCTTGCCGCCAAAAGCCTGTTCTCTTCCCGCATATCAAACGTTTTGACTTGTGGCCGGGAAGGTTTGAAACGCTTGTGTGCAGCCAAGCAAAGCGCCGCTGCACGTCCCTCGTAATTTACTTTAACTAGTTACGTGTTCCCTCGCCTAATCTAAGGAGACCAAATCATGCGCTCTCGTCGTCAGTTCTCAAGCTCACTCGTCATAGTGCTTGTCCTCAGTCTTGGTTTATCGCTCTCATCCGGCGCGCTCGTGCTGAGCCGCGCCAACACTTCCAAACATACAGCAACTCACTCGCGCTCCGATGACAAAGGCGCGATGGCAAGCGACACACACGGCACAGGAAAACATGAGACGGCCAGCCCCGTCATCAAGACAGCGAGGCTTGGCCCGCTCCAGCTTAACATCACGCAGACGCCTGAGAAGATGGACAGGTCTATGCAGATGAATCACAACATGAATGGGAGGACGACGCTGACGAATCTGGATTCGATGCTCAAGACCAGTCCCTATTCCTCAAACGCTTTTGCCGCTTCGGCGGCGAGATTCTCCGGCAAGGCCGTGCTGCCTGCCGGAGCCTCTAATAATCGTGCGGCGCAGATAGTTGATGTCGCGGTCGGGCCGGGAGCCTCTTTGAGTTATTCTCCCGATCAGGTGACGATCAATGCCGGCGATACAGTGAGGTGGACTTTCACTGATGTGGGCCACAATGTCGTAAGCGGCAGCGCCTGCAACGCCAACAACATATTCTGCTCGCCGGACGATATAAACTGCTCTGTGACCGCCTCATCCCCTGCGGGAGCCGTCTACACACACACCTTCAATCAGGCGGGAACCTTTAACTACTTTTGCAGCCCGCATTGCTTTAACGCCATGACGGGCGTCGTGGTCGTCAACGCCGTCACCGTTCAGCACGCGGTCAACTCGGATTTTGACGGAGACCGCAAAACCGATGTCTCTATCTTTCGCCCATCGGACGGCGGCTGGTATATCCTGCAAAGCACGAACAACGGTTTTCGCAGTCAGGCTTTCGGGAACAGCACAGACCGCCGCGCGCCCGCAGATTATGACGGCGACGGCAAAACGGACGTGGCTGTCTTTCGTCCATCCGAAGGGACTTTCTATATCCTGCAAAGCAGCAACGGTGGGTTCAGGGCCGTGCAGTTCGGCACGAACGGCGATGTGCCTATGCCGGGCGATTACGACAACGACGGCAAAGCCGACATCGCTGTCTTTCGTCCGTCGGGCGGCGCATGGTACAGGCTCAACAGCTCAAACGGCGCATTCGTAGCCGTCGCCTGGGGCGCGAGCACAGATAAACCGGTGCTCGGAGATTTCGATGGCGACAGCAAGACAGACCTCGCGGTCTTTCGTCCCTCAGAGGGCAGTTGGTACATCCTGCAAAGCAGCAACAACGGTTTTCGCGGCCAGCAATTCGGGGCCAGCGTTGACACGCCCGTCGCTGCGGATTACGACGGCGACAACAAAGCGGATGTCGCGGTCTTTCGCCCGGAGGCCGGAGCATGGTACATCTCGCAAAGCTCTAACAACGCTTTCCGCTCGCACCAGTTCGGCATCAGCACGGACAGGCCCGTCGCTGCGGATTACGATGGCGACGGCAAAGCGGATGTCGCGGTCTTTCGCCCGGCAGAAGGCACGTTCTACATTTTGCAAAGCACTAATAACGGAGTACGCGGCCAGCAATGGGGAACCAACGGCGATCTCCCCGCGCCGTCAGCTTACGTCCCTTAACGAGAAACAAAACCGGAGGTCTGAAGACAAGTGAAAAGAACAACTATCCTCGTCAGCAGCATCTTTATCTTTTTCTGCGCGCTTCTTCTGGTAGAGGCGCGCATGGAAACCGTAGAGGCCAACCTTGAAAGCGCAGAGCCGATGCTTGTGGCGGAATTTCGCGTCACCATGCGCAAGTTCAAATTCGTTCCCAGACGGCTCACAGTCCAGAAAGGACAGCAGGTCAAAATCACAGTCACTTCCGCAGATGTCGAGCACGGGTTCGGCATCAGGGAACTGAAAATCAAGGAACGCGTCGAAGCCAAACAAACCAAAGTCATCAGCTTCAAGCCAGAGCAAGCGGGTCGCTTTCGCATCTACTGCTCAGTCTATTGCGGCGACGGGCATGACGACATGGCCGGAGAGCTTGTCGTCACGGACGGGCCTGTCGCTATCGAAACGGCGACGGCTGAAGAAGAAGGAAGTCAGGATGAGGCGCAGGCTTCAAACATGAAAGTGACGTTTGACGAGACAGCGCCCGGCGTCGTCTTCGTCGAAGCTAACGGCGAGAAGATCAGGATCGACACCGCCGCCAAAGCGGTCGCCAAAGTTGAAGCTCCTGCCGAAACGATGCCCGCGCAGACGCAGGAAGAAATCGCAGAGGCGGACGAGGCGGAGAGCAACAGGCCAAAGCCTGAGCCGTATGATTACCGGCTGATAAATATCCCGACGCCGAAGCGTGTGGTGAAGGGCAGTCTGAATCTGCACTTCACGCATCGCTTTGCACAGCCCGTCCGCCCTGTCCGCCTGAGCGGGGAAAACCTGCTCGGGCTAGACAGCTTTTCCGTCTCCTCGCTCGGACTCTCCTACGGCATCACGGACAAACTCTACGTCAACGCCTACCGCTCGCCCGTCTGCCAGTTGGGCATGTGCAAGACCATAGAGATAGGAGTTGGCTATCACTGGCTGGATGAGCGCGGACGCTCGCCCATCGCGCTCACGACCTATGCGAGCATAGAGGGCAACGATAATTTCACGGAAGAGTTTACCTATAACCTGCAAGCGATGGTCTCGCGCAGCATCACCCGGTGGGCGCATGTTTTTTTCTCTCCCGCCGGACATTTCAACGCCAACGGGCAGAGGCGGTTTGACCCGCGCGCCTCTAACTTTTTCCCGCCCCAACCAATCGCAGACCAATTCAGCCAGCCCAAGCACACGCTCTCTTTAGGCTTCGGCTTCAGCGGCCACATACGCCCCACAGTCTCCATCCTCTTTGAATACACCCCGCGCTTCGGCTTCAAACAGGGCCGCCTCATCCCTGTCTTTCGCCCCGGCACGAACCAGATCGTTGACTTCAGAAACGTGACCGAAGCCGAGATCGGTTTCGGCATCGAAAAGCGCGTTGGCCGCCATTCCTTCGCGCTCACTTTCTCCAACACGCAAACGACGACCACGGCACACTACAACTCCAGCAACCTCCAACTGCCGCCGAGAAAATTCACCATCGGCTTTAATCTCTACAGAAGGTTGTTGAAATAAGGATAGTTGGTCAGTTTGAAGTTCCGGTGTCCATCCATGATGGAAGAAATTTCCCGCAAAGGCGCAAGGTAATGCAAAATTAAAAATGTAAAATGCAAAAATAAGAATCTTCTTAAATTTTGCATTTTACATTTTGCATTTTTAATTTCTCTTGCGCCTTTGCGGGAAACGTTTTACGCTCTCATCATAGGCCGCATTACGATTAGAACCTGTAATAAAAAGCTCCCCTGCCCGGTAACAGGCAGGGGAGCGTGTTTGAGCGCATTACTGCTTGCGCGACTATTGCGGCAAGTAGAGGCTTGGGACGGGCTTATCGCCGGTCTGCCCCCAGTTGTCGGTTCTCAGGGCGGCTGCGCCCGCAGGCGTGCCGCTGTTGAGGATGTACCAGCTTCCGCTCGCCGGAGACCAGACAGCAATATCCGCACGCGAATCGCCGTCGTAGTCGCCGGGAACGGGAACGTCGTTGGCTACGCCCCAGTGAATTCCAAACAGCGTGTCGGTCGAGCTTCGCTGGATGAACCAGTCGCCCGACGAGACACGGAACACAGCGATGTCTGTCTCGCCGTCGCCGTCATAGTCTGCCGGGATGGGCCTGTCACCCGTCGCGCCCAGATTGAACGCGCGATTTGAGCTTCCGGCATTGTTGAGAATGTACCAGTTGTTTTCCGAAGGACGGAAGACGGCGAAATCCGCTCCCGCTGTGCCTTCAAAGTGGCCGCGCACGGGGATGTCGCCGCTCCCTCCCCATGTCACGCCGCGCAGGCTGCTGTTCGTGCTCTGAAGGACAAACCACTGTCCATTGCGGAACACTGCCAGATCATACTGCCCGTCACCGTCATAGTCCTGCGGGATAGGCACGTCGCCGCTTGCGCCCCATGCCTGCTGACGCAGAGTATTGTTGCCGCTCTGGACGATATACCAGACGCCTGTTGACGGGCGGAAGACAGCGATGTCCGTCTTCTTGTCGCCGTCATAGTCGCCGGGAACCGGAATGTCGCCCGCCGCACCAAACGCGCTGTAGGCACGATTGGAATAAGCAGTGCTCTCGCGCCAGTACCACTCGCGTGTCGAATCACGCCGCACGGCCACATCTGTTTTACCATCCCCGTCAAAATCGCCGTCGGTGAAACGTTTCGCGTTGTAAGAGCCGCCAACCGTGATGTCTATGCTCCAACCGCCCGCGATAGTGCCCGCGCTGGTGGTCGCATCGTCCACGACATACAGTTTCCAGACGCCGTTCGGGTCTGTGCCGTTAAAGACCGAGGCCAGAGTGGCTGTGCCAGCCGTCGCTGAATTCGGATACGGCGCAGGTATATCCGGCTGAGTATCGCCCGTGCCGAAATTGGTCGGCCTGACGGTTGCAGTGACAAGCGGCCCGGCGTCCGGGACGACTGCTGCCCCCGCATCGTCAAATGTGACAGTCGCGTTGACGGCATCCGTCGTTCCACCGGCATCAGACAACAACAGGATGCTTTTTCCTGACGGGCCGACCAGCAGGATGTCCAGATCGTCCGGGTTCAGGTGGCTGACGTTCGTCAGCGTGACATTGATGTCCGTGATTGCGCCCGAGAGGCCGCTGGCCGTGATGGTCGAAGCATATGGCGTCGCACGCCCGCGCGCTCCGTCCCCGCCGTGAATGGCCGCGCCATTTGAAAAGGTGGTGGCGGAACTCCCGGAAGTCGTAATAGTCAAGCTCCAGCCGTTGCCGATAACGCCCATGTCAACGCCGAGGTCGTCCGCGACAAACAAGTTCCAGTTCCCGTTCGGGTCTGCGCCGTTAAAAGCCGCAGCAAAAGTCGTGCTTGCAGAAGGCGCGGGCGCGGGCGCGGGCCATGTGTCGCCCGCTCCGATGTTCGTCGGCTTAAAGGGGCCGTTGGTGTATTTGAGCGCATCGGGCAGCGAGTTGGCCGCCGCGTCATCAAGAGTGATGGTCGTATTGGACAGGTCATCACTGCCGCCCACATCGGACATGAGAATCAGATTCCCCCCTGTGGGAGAGACCAGCAGAATATCAAAGTCATCAGGGAATGTGTGATTGACATTGCTTAACGTCACAGTCACATTCGTAGTCGTGCCCGTCAACCCGCTGACGGCGATGGTCGCCGGGTAAGGGTTGCCTGTGCCGATAGCTGTTGCATCGTTAATCGTAATCGTCGCCGGGTTGGTAAAGACGCCGCCGCCGCCTGCCCAGGCGGGGACAGTCAGAGTCAGAGCCAAGAGGAAAGCAAGACCGCTGGCAAGCGATCTGCTCATGAATCCTCTTTTGTAAAACTTCCTATTCATAGTTTTAGAGTCTCCTTCAATATTTGGAACAGAGTTCTTTCGCAATTCTGGGCCTGAAACGTGACGTAGAATGCGTCCACGACGTATGCCAAGCCGTCCACTGGCATGCTTCAAAAAGAGCTTTTCAAGCGCAAAGAGGAACATGACACACCGTACAATATATGCCATCTTTGACGGCGATAGATTGTGCAAGCTGAAAGTAGTGTCCTAGTCCTCTCCTAAATTTCCGGTGTAGACCTCAGCATAGAAGCAACGCGCTCGAACTGTCAATAAATAGAATCGAATTGCAGGCAACAAAGCTCCCCTGCATGGCTAGCCATGCAGGGGAGCAAGTAATACTTGGTCGCAGAGCGTCAGCGCTTTTACGGCTGCTGCGGCAAGTAGTAGGTTGGAATCGGCGTATCGCCTGTCTGACCCCAGTTGTCAATTCTCAAGGCGGCGGTGAACGTGGCGTTACTGATGACGTTCACACTGCTGTTGAGTATATACCAACTGCCTGTCGAAGGACGCCACACAGCGATATCTGTACGCGAGTCGCCGTCGAACTCGCCGGGCGCAGGGATGTCACCGGTCGCACCTAAGTGGTACGAGATAGATGTCCCGACCCCGCTGCGAAGGATGAACCAGTCGCCTGTAGTCGGACGATAAACGGCTGCGTCTGTCTTGCCGTCTGCGTCGTAATCACCGGGGACGAGTCTATCGCCGGTCGCTCCCCAACTGATGGCGCGGTTTGAAGTCCCTGCGTTATTGAGGATGTACCAGTTATTTTCCGAAGGACGGAAGACTGTGAAATCTGCTCCCGCTGTGCCTTCAAAATTGCCTGCCACGGGAATGTCGCCCGCGCTGCCCCAGACCACTCCGCGTCCTGTGTTGGTCGTGCTCTGGAAGACAAACCAGCTACCGCCACGGAACACAGCCAGATCGGTTGCGCCGTCGCCGTCATAGTCCTGCGGGACTGGAATGTCTCCATTCTGTCCCCACGGTGACTGGCGCAGCGTGTTCGTTCCGCTCTGGACGATGTACCAGACGGCGTTTGACGGGCGGAAGACAGCGATGTCCGTCTTCTTGTCGCCGTCATAGTCGCCGGGAACCGGAATGTCGCCCGCCGCGCCAAACGCGCTGTAGGCACGATTGGAATAAGCAGTGCTCTCGCGCCAGTACCATTCACGTGTCGAATCACGCCTCACGGCGACATCTGTTTTGCCATCCCCGTCAAAATCGCCGGGGGTGAAACGCTTCGCGCCGAGCGAGCCGCCAGCCGTGATTGTAATGCTCCATCCGCCCGTGATGACGCCCGGATCGGGAGTGAAAGCATCCACGACATACAGTTTCCAGACGCCGTTCGGGTCTGTGCCGTTAAAGACCGAGGCTAAGGTCGCAGAGGCTCCTACGCCGCCAGCCGTTCCCGGAGTCGGGAAAGGCGGAAGCAGGTCAGGGAAGATGTCGCCCGTGCCGATGTTGGTCGGCCTGAAGCTTCCCGTCGCAATGGGGCCAGCATCCGCGAGCGCAGTGGCTGCCTGATCGTCAAACGTGATGTTCACGCCGACGAGGTCAGGGTCGCCGCCTACATCGGACATCAGAATAATGCGTTTTCCGCTAGGGCCGACGAGGAAGATGTCCACGTCATCGACAAACGTATGGTTGACGTTTGTGAGGGTGACGTTCACGTCTGTGATTCCGCCGGCCAAACCACTGACAGTGATGGGCGAAGGATACAGCGATGCCTTGCCCTTGCTTGCGTCGTTGACAAAAATGGCCGCGCCATTTGAGAAATTCGTTGCGGAACTTCCGCTCGTGGTAATCGACAAGCTCCAACCGTTGCCGAGCGTGCCCACGTCGCCGCCGACTTCGTCCGTAATATACAGGCTCCATGTCCCGTTCGGGTCTATGCCGTTGAAAGCGGCGGCCAGCGTCGTGTTGGCCGAAGGCGCGGGCGCGGGCGCGGGGAACACGTCGGCTCCGGCTACGTTAGTCGGACTGTATGTGCCGTTTGAGAGCGTGATAGTGCCGCCGGGAATGGCCGGTGCCCCGTCGGCAAAGCTAATGGTGGTGTTGGTAATATCGTTGCCGTTGCTCGCATCGGCAAAGAGGATGAGATTCGTCCCTGTAGGGCCGACGAGCAGCATCTCCATGTCTGTCGGAAATGTGTGGTTGATATTGTTAAGTGTCACCGCCACGTTGGTGACAGTGCCCGCCATACCGCTGACGCTAATGTTTGACGGATAAGGGTTAGCGACGCCGACGGCTATCGGATCGTTGATGGTGATTGTAGCCGGGTTGGTAAACGTGCCGCCTGCCCCCGCCCAAACGGGGACGGTCAGGGTTAGCGTTAGGAAGAGAGCAAAACAACTGGCGAGCGGCTTGCTCACAAGTCTTCTTCGGCGAAACATCCTGTTCATAACTTAAAGTCTCCTTGAAATTGAGGAACTGCACTTGCGTTGCAGCTCTGGGCCTGAAGCGCGAGGTAGCTTACGTCCGCGCTGAAAAAACGCGCTTGTCCGCTGGCATCCTTCAGAAAAAAGACTTTCGATAATGGGGGGTAAACACCGAAACGCCACACAAAGGTTGGCGGTCTCTCTCATCAGAACAGTTTGTCCAAGCTAGAAGTTGTGCCGGAGTTCTTCAGTCCGACTTTTTGTGGAGGCCAAAGCATAGAAGCACACATCCCAACTGTCAATATAAATCTTCCTCACAGATGATTCCCTACCCGGCGGCGCATGCGTTGAATTTAAAAGCAGAAGCGGCAGAGGATACAGCCTTGTATCCTCTGCCGCTTCTGCTTTTAATTTATCTAACAGTTTTGGAAGTTATTGCGCCTGCAAGCTCTCAAGGAACGGCTTGAGAATGCGCGAGCGCGATGGATGACGCAGTTTGCGCAAAGCTTTGGCCTCGATCTGCCGTATGCGCTCGCGCGTCACAGTAAAGTTCTGGCCCACTTCTTCGAGCGTGTGCTCCTCGCCGCCGGTGTTGAGGCCGAAACGCATCTTGATGACCTTCTCTTCGCGCGGGCTTAAGGTCGCCAGCACGTCCTCCGTCACGTCGCGCAGGTTTTGCGAGACGACCCTGTCGGCAGGACTGACAAAGGTCTTGTCCTCTATAAAATCTCCGAGGAAAGAGTTGGCATCTTCGCCGATTGGAGTCTCCAACGAAATCGGCTCCTGCGCCATCTTGAAGATTTTGCGTACCTTCGAGATGGGCATATCAACACGCTTGGCAATCTCTTCAGTGCTCGGCTCGCGGCCAAACTCGCGCGTCAACTCGCGCGAAGCCGTCCGCAGTTTGTTAATGGTCTCGATCATGTGAACGGGAATGCGAATCGTGCGCGCCTGATCCGCAATCGCACGGGTTATGGCCTGCCGTATCCACCACGTCGCATAAGTCGAAAACTTGTAGCCACGTCGCCACTCGAATTTGTCCACGGCCTTCATCAATCCGATGTTGCCTTCCTGAATCAAGTCCAGAAACTGCAACCCGCGATTCTTATACTTCTTGGCGATGGAGACGACGAGACGCAGGTTCGCTTCCGTCAACTCGCTCTTGGCCTGCATCGCTTCGGCTTCGCCGATGACGATGGCCTGGTGCGAGCGTTTGATTTCGACGAGCGAGAGCTTCGTGTCCTTCTCGATCTGCTGCAAGCGACGTTTGGCGGCATTGCAGTGTCGCTTGTATTCCTTCGCATCGTCCGGCTTGACGCGCTTCTGATTCAGTTTTTCAGTGTACTTCTCTATCTCGCGCTCGTTGGTGCGAATCTCTTTATGAGCCGCGCCAATCGAGTTGATGAGACGCCGCTCGGCGCTCTCCTTCAAAGAGAACTGTTTAATCTCATGCGCGATTTCGAGGCGGGCGCGGGCGACTTTGCCTTGCAGACGCAGTAGCTTCTTGGTCTTCTTGCCGCGCGTCAGACGCTGCTCGGCATGAAGCTTTTCCCAGTCCTTGAGACCGGCCTTGTAAAGCCTGCGTATGTTTTCGATGCCTTCAAGAGTCCAGCGCAGATACTCTTCCGCCTTGTCCTCTTCCTCGCTCACTTCCGCTTGATCCGAGAAGTTGACGACCTCGCGGATGTTAAGTTTCCCCGCCTCAAGCTCTTCGCCGATACGCAGCATCTCTTCAATGGCAATGGGCGAGCGCGAAAGGGATTTACGCGCCTTGCGCTGGCCGCGCTCGATGCGTTTGGCGATAGAGACTTCGCTCTCACGCGTCAGGAGCGGGACAGTTCCCATCTCGCGCAGATAGAGACGAACAGGGTCGCTGCCCTTCTCAAGCTCTCCGGCAGATAAATCAAGCTCTACATCGTCGTCAAGCGATTCCTCAGTCTCGTCAGAGGCAGAAGCCACTGCATCCTCATCTATCAAAAGCTCTGCGGGGACATCCTCGTTGAGTCCCGCGCCTTCGATGATTTGCAGCACTTCCTCCAGATCAGCCGTCGAGATGTCATCTTCGGGAGTCTCTTGCTCAAGCCCCTCGAAAGGCACATATTTCTCCGTGCCCATCTCCATCAGCTCAACTCCGCCTTGATCTTTGTTTTTCATAGCCAATGTAGATTCCCCTCTACGCGAGAAAATCTTAAAACTCAGGGAGAGAGTCTCGCGGTCTGCATCTCCATCTTCGGTTGGTCGGCTGAGAAACGTCTCAGAACTCGAATAATAGCATTGTCTCTTCAGTTACCCGATACTTAATACGAACTAACCCCCTATTAGATGACTATCTTGTTGCTAAGAGCATATCATTTAACTAAAGAAAGTTTGTCATCTCCCGGTTAATAAAGACAGTCCGGCGAGACAAAAGGTTGCCCGCCTGCCAGACTTCCGTTCATCCCGCGCCCGTAATCGTTAAGTGATTAATAAAACTCACCTTTTCTTTGTCTTGAGCCGTTTGTCGCTCAGGAGTTTGCAGATGGCTGCTCAACTCTGGATAAATGATTATTTTTCTGTTTCCTGCCCGTCAAATTATCACCGGACGACTGGTTTGCGGCAGTATTCCGCGCTTCATAGCTCTCAAGCGCCGTCACCACCTTGACCAGAGTCTCAACGATCTGCTCCTGCTCATCTTGCGTCAGATGCTCAAGCGCGCTGCTGAAGACTTCGCGCCGGCTCTGGCGAAACTGATCCACAAGCTCCCGGCCCCGCTCGGAAAGCGCGACGATGACGCAACGCCTGTCGTCTTCCCCCGCGCGCCGCTCTATCAATCCTTTACGGATTAGCCGGTCTGTTAGTTGCGTAATGGCCGGGGCGGAAATATGCAACTGGCAACCGAGTTGCCCTGTCGGCACGGGGCCGCGCCGCAGAATACGCAATGCCTGTGCCTGCGGCAGCGTTAAATCCAGCTCGGCAATCTGCTTCTGATACTGGTCGATCATTACCGCCGACATCAATTCAGCGAAACTATTTAACACTTCTTCAATTCTCACAGGCTTTAGTTTAGTCATTAAAATTATTATTTAACCCACTTGAATATTTAAGATGAATTAAGTATAATACTAGTTGTCCGAAAGAGTCAATAGCGGCTCCAAGAGAGTGGTCTGGTGAGGCAGACCGGGACAATATTTTTGAGACGTATCATGACAACAACTGAAACCTTTTCAAGCTGGGTAAATGTTGAAGCGGCAGAAGATACAACTGCACTGCCGCAGGCTTCCGATTTGATGCTCGCGCAAAAAAGCGCGGAGGGCAGCATGGAAGCTTTTGAAGAACTTTACAGACGGCACAGCCGCCGCGTCTATTCGCTCTGTTTGCGAATGACATCCAATGTCGAGAAGGCAGAAGATTTGGCGCAGGACGTATTCGTACATCTTTTTCGCAAAATCGGCAGCTTTCGGGGGCAATCCGCCTTTACGACCTGGCTGCACCGCGTGACGGTCAATCAGGTTTTGATGCACTTTCGCAAACGCAGCACCAAGACAGAGCAGACGACCGATGACGGCGAAACGCCCGTGCAGATTGTCACCGGCACGGCAGACCCGAATGCGATGCCCATCATAGACCGCATCGCGCTCGACAAAGCGATTGAGCAGTTGCCGCCGGGCTATCGCTCCGTCTTTATCCTGCATGACATAGAAGGACACGAGCACACAGAGGTCGCAAAGATTCTGGGCTGCTCTGTCGGCACATCCAAATCTCAACTTCACAAGGCCCGCATGAAACTGCGCGGACTGCTCAAGAAAGAGAACTTGCTGGAAGATTAAGCTAAAGGCGTAAGGTAAAAGTAAAAAGGCGAAAGTGAAGAAGGCTTGAAAGCTTTTCTCACTTTTGCCTTTTACTTTTTTATTTTTGCCTTACGCTGTCAGTTCGGGCCTCAAACTCAATTCCTCAACGCTCTTTTCTTGAGCCGGATGGGCCAGAGTTGAGGCCGTCAGCAGCACGAGCGCGAGCCAGAGCAAGTCTGCCAGCAGCAGATGCACGAGTTGCAGCCAGATAGGGGCCAGCAGCATGACATTCAGCAATCCTGCTCCGAGTTGCAGGACGACCAGCAAGGTCACGGCTAACATCCAGCGTTTCACCCAACCGCCCGGACGCAGGAAGTTGGCTACGCCAGCAACGAGCACCACGATGCCTCCGACCGAGATGGCGAGAGCCGGATGCAGCAGCCTGAGCCGGATCAAGAGATGTGCAGTCGGAGAGAAATCCTGACTGAGACCTTCTGATAGCGAGCCTGTGGGAAAGAGCGTGTCGCCTAAAGCAGCCACGGCCCCGCTCACGGCCAGAATCAGAGTTCCAGTCAAGGCCAGCCCGAAGAGCCAGAGAAAAATCCCCTGTCCTCTTAACCGGACTGCCTGCCCGCCCGAAGCCCACCACGCCGTCAAAGTCAGAAAAGCCATCAACGTGAAAGTATTAAGCAGATGCACGGACATAAACATCGCTCTGGCTATCGAAGCGTTGTCCGCGACCAGTTCAAAGAGTACGAGGCCCGCTCCGATTAACGCCTCCGTGACAATAAAGAAGAGCGAGAGCAGCGCGCCGCGCCGCACCTGATGTTTTTTTGGAAAAGCGCGATAGGCCCAGACCACCAGGCCAATCACAAACAGCAGCGAGAGACCGCTCGTCACTCTATGCGTCAACTCGATAAGCGTCGCTATCTGCGGAGCGCGCGGCAGCATTTCTCCGTTGCACAGCGGCCAGTGGCTGCCGCATCCCGCCCCGGAACCGGACGCGCGCACATACGCGCCCCACAAAATGACGAACACGTTGTAGGCCACGACCGCCCATGCATACACAGCAAAACGATTCAGATTCTTCATGAATAATTTGTCTGCCAAACTCTTCTTTGCGCCTTGAGTTTTATCTTTGCGCCACCAGCGCAAAACTCTTGTTGCTGTTTCGCGCTGGTAGCGCAAACAAAGAAAGTCTCAAGGCGCAAAGAGTTGGATGAATCATGACTCGAATTTTGTAATTATATCTTAAAAGCCAAGCTCACTGAATTATAACACCATGACTCCTGAGGTTGCCGTTCGTCTGGAAAAGCTATTCGCTTTGCAAATCTATCATCCACGCCGACGGAAGGATTTTCTTCAACAGATACTCATTTAAGTTAATCCATCTTTTCGCTCTGTCCAGAATCGTCGAATCGGAAGTGACGGCGATGCTGTCCGAGACGATAATCTCCGCATCCGGACTGAAGACCACTTCCACGCCCCACGGCCAGCCGGAGCGCGTCGCCAGTTCTCGGATTCTCTGCGCCAGTCGCCCGCTATTCGAGATCGGGCTATCAAGCAGCCACAAGACCTCTTTGGGCTGCAAGGCTTCCAGAGTTTCTCCGATTAAGAGAATCGCGCTTGAAGTTTCCTCGACCGCCCTGTACGTGCCATGCACGCCGGACAGGTCGCGTGTGCAGCCGTCGCGGCAGAGCAAGAGCAGCCCGCCTGAAAGCGCAGCCTCCATCGTAATCAAGAGATTGAATCCATCAATGATCAAACTCTCGCCACGGATGCTCTCGACCGCGAGGCGACGCGCGGCCCTGCGCGCTTTCTG
This sequence comes from Pyrinomonadaceae bacterium, assembly GCA_963817025.1. Taxonomy (GTDB): domain Bacteria; phylum Acidobacteriota; class Blastocatellia; order Pyrinomonadales; family Pyrinomonadaceae; genus JACMLC01. The sequence continues at coordinate 434,865 of CAWFML010000001.1, forward strand.
CGCGTCCGTACAGGCTGCGCGCGAGACAGCGAGGCGTTGACGCTCTATGAGCAGATGACGGTCGCCCACGAGTTTGAGCGAAGCCCTGAGGGTATATCCATGATTGAGCAGCCAGCAGAGATCAGACATGGCTCTGCGCAGCAGAGGAAGTTGGGAATCCGCGAACAGCTCTCTGTCCGACGGATGTGCTCCACGATGCTGACGTTGATCCGGACTCAATAAACACTCCTTCGCGCCGGAATCAATATACGCGGTTCGGGCAAGGGAGCGAAACGGATTGCCAATTAATTTGTACAGAGCATGAATTAATAGCTAAAAACCATTTCCCGCAAAGGCGCAAAGGAAGATGCCAGGAAAGCATTCAGGACAGATACTTGCTCAGCTACCTGGCGTGCTTTTCTTTGCGCCTTTGCGGGAGACGTTTTTATTATCGCTTCACAGCTATACTCAAACCATTTTCTTCTTCCACCGTCCCTGTTTGAAAATCACTGCGCTGACGACCGCGAGCGTGGAAAAAGCAATCGTCACGGCCAGAAAAACGCCGCGCGGCCCCATGCCGAAGACGAAGGCCAGCACGTAGGCAATCGGAATCTCCCACAACCAGAAGACGAAGAGATTGATGACCGTCGGCGTAAAGGTATCGCCCGCGCCGTTGAACGATTGCGTGATGACCATCCCGTATGCATAAAAAAGGAACCCGCACGCGATGATGCGAAGCGCGTCTATGCCGTAAGGAATCACGTTCGGGTCATTTGTAAAGAGACGAATGATCTGACCTGCGAACATCACAAAGAGAAAGCCAATCCCGCCCAGAAAGCACATGTTATAAAAGCTTGCTTTCCAGACAGCGCTCTCCGCGCGCTCTGGCTTGCCTGCTCCGAGAGCCTGCCCGACCATCGTCGCCGCAGCATTGCTCATCCCCCACGAAGGCAACAGCGCAAACAGGATGATGCGTATGCCTATCGTGTAACCGGCCAGAGCATTGCTCCCGAATCCTGAAAGAATGCGAATCAGCCCGATCCAGCTCGCCATGCCGATAAAGACCTGAAACGCGCCCGAGGCAGAGAGGCGCACCAGCCGCAACATCAGCACGGGGTCTGGTATGAGATGCCTGCGCTCGATATGCACGCGGCTGCCGGGGCGCAGCAGTCTTGAGAAAGCATAGAGCGCGCCCGTGCTGCGCCCGATGGTGGTGGCAACAGCCGCGCCCGTGACGCCGAGTTCAGGGAACGGGCCAAGCCCGAAGATCAGGCACGGGCCGAGCGCGATGTTGATAATGTTAGCGAGCCACAGCACGCGCATGGCAATCGCCGCATCGCCTGAGCCGCGAAAGATTGCGTTCAAGAGAAAGAGCAGCACGACCGAAGCGTTGCCGCCAAGCATCACTCTGGCAAAGCCTGAGCCTTGACTGATAACTCCGGGCGAGGCTCCCATCAGTGAAAGGAGCTTTGGCGCAAACAACACCCCGCACACGCCTAGCAGGCCGGACAGAATCAATCCGATAATCAGGGCCTGCACGGCTGCTCTGGCTGCTCCATCAGGATTTTGTTCGCCGGTTCTTCGCGCGACCGTCGCCGTTACGCCGATACTCAAGCCGATGGCTAAAGTATAAATCAGCGTCAACAGTGATTCCGTCAGGCCGACTGTCGCCACCGCGTCTGCTCCGAGCTTGGCGACGAAGAACACGTCCACGACGGCGAAGATGCTTTCCATCAGCATCTCCAAAACCATCGGGACGGCCAGAAGCAAAATCGAGCGTCCGATGGCCCCTTGCGTGTAATCCCTGTGCGAGCCGCGAATCGCCTCGCCGATGGCCGAGAGAATCCCCGTCGGCGCTTCGGCAGTTTTATCGGCAGCAGCCTCAGGCTTCAGAGTTTCGACCGAATCATGCATTGTTTTTTTCTCCGCAGCCTTTACGAACAGCCGCCCGGAATTGTTCACACGCTTCAACAAGGCGTTGGGTTAGTTTCAACTTAGCAAAGAGAAAGACATGTTCACGCAAAGACGCAAAGGCGCAAAGAAAGCTGTTGAGCTTCTTTGCGCCTTTGCGTCTTTGCGTGAGTCGCTCGCTTTTCAATCAAGAGTTGCCGGATACGACCGATGTCTACTTTAACCCTCTTGAGCCGCTCTCTGGTCCAGAGGCACATAATCTCTCTCATCCGCTCCGAGATAAATCTGGCGCGGGCGCGCAATCTTCTGCTCCGTGTCGAGGAGCATCTCTTCCCATTGCGCGATCCAGCCGGAGGCGCGCGGAATGGCAAAGAGGACGGGGAACATGTCCACCGGAAATTTCATCGCGCGATAGATGATGCCCGAATAGAAATCCACGTTCGGATAGAGCTTGCGCTTGACGAAATACTCGTCTTCCAGCGCGATGCGTTCCAGTTCCAGCGCGATGTCTAAGAGCGGGTCTTTGCCCGTCACTTCAAAGACCTCGTAGGCGACCTGTTTGATAATGCGTGCGCGCGGGTCATAATTTTTGTAGACGCGATGGCCGAATCCCATCAGGCGAAACTCTCCGCTCTTGGCGCGCTGCACGTACTCAGGCACTTTGTCTATCGAACCTATCTCCTTGAGCATCTTGAGGACTTCTTCATTCGCGCCGCCATGCAGCGGGCCGTAAAGCGCCGCCGCCGCGCCCGCGAGCGAGGAGAACGGGTCTGTGTGCGCGCTGCCGATGGAGCGCATCGAGTTGGTCGAGCAGTTCTGCTCGTGGTCTGCGTGCAGGATAAAGAGAATGCTGAGCGCGCGTTCGAGCACGGGATTCGGCTCGTACTTCAGCTCTGTCGTCTTGAACATCATGTTGAGAAAATTGCCTTCATAGCTCAAATCGTTATCGGGATAGGCATACTGCATCCCGACCCTGTGACGATACGCGAAGGCGGCAATCGTCGGCACTTTCGCAATCAGGCGGTAAACCTGTTTGCGGCGACACACGGTCTCGAAAATATCCTTCGCGTCCGGGTAAAAGGTCGAGAGCGCGCTGACCATGCTCTCGAACATCCCCATCGGATGCGCGTTGTAGTGAAAGCCGTCCAAGACCTTCTTGATGTTCTCGTTGATGAAGGTGTGATAAGTAATATTTTTCGTCCAGTCTGCTAGCTCCGCTTCGGTCGGCAACTCACCGTTGATGAGCAGGTACGCGACTTCTAGATAACTGCTCTGCTCTGCGAGCTGCTCAATCGGATAGCCGCGATAGCGCAGGATACCTTTGTCTCCATCAATAAAAGTGATGCGGCTCTTGCATGAAGCCGTGTTCATAAAAGCAGGGTCGTAAGTCATCAAGCCAAAATCGTCATCCGCGACCTTTATCTGCCTGAGGTCTATCGCTCGAATCGTGTCGTGCTCAATCGGAACCTCGTATTGCTTGCCCGTGCGATTGTCTGTGATGGTTAAAGTATCTGCGCTCATCCGTTCCTCCACATGCTCATCTGTTGGTATTGACAGTCTAGCATTTTTCATCACAAGAGATTTACCACAGAGGACACAGAGAAGAGGATTTCAAATTTCAGTAGTGGTTCAGTTTCACAAACAACGAAGAAAGAACATGTTCGCGCAAGGGCGCTGGTGGCGCAAAGAAAAGCTCGCCAAGAGCGAGCAGCATTCAAAGCTTTGCGGTCTTGCTTTGCGCCACCAGCGCCTTTGCGCGAGATTCTTTCGTCCTGAGGAATATTCACCGGAATTTCAAACTGAACCACTACCCAAATTTGAGATTATGTATTTGAACTCCCTCTGTGTCCTCTGTGGTGAAATTTTATTGATTGACCCTGCCTTCGATGACGAAGAAGCCAGTCTCGCCGCCGCCGGAGGTGACGTTGACGACCGGAGAATCCGAAAGACGCACCAGCGCGCCCTCAACCTTGCCGCGAAAGATAAAAGGATTGGTGTCCACGAACATCGGCTGGAGGCTCCAACGCTCTTCCGTAAAGATAGGAAACTCTTCCGTATGCAGGTTGATAATCTCCTGCACCACGTAATCCCCTTCGAGAGCTTGCGCGAGGGCAACGTCCCACTCTGCAACCGTTGACCTGTGGCCCAGAAAGATGTCGTGGCCGCCATAGTCGTCATTCGGCTTGATGATAAAATCCGCGCGATGCCTGCGTATGTGCTCGATCAAATCTATGTTGTGGCCGCGATGTGTGGTGAGGCTCTCTATAACACGTCTGGTCCACGGGACGCTGCTGCGTATGACTTCCATTTCGGCAGCCGTGAACCAGCCCTCATGCGCCTCGTCCGTTAATAATTCAAAGCAGGCTTTCTTGTGCAGTATCTTGCAGCGAAAGGGATTGACCAGACAGACATCCTTGTTGATATAGGCGCGTGCGAGCGGGTGCGTCTCATCATAGCGCGATAAAAATTCGTGGATGATGATGCGCTTGTAAACGAGGTCTATGCGAAAGTCTCTGCAACGCAGTCGTCCGCCCACGTATTCCAAATCATCCGGCGTGCAGATAATGGCCGGGATTCCGCGCGCGACGAGATAATTGCGCATCAGCGTAAACTCGTTGGCCGTCGGCAAATCCGCCCAGTCGAGAATCGCAACCTGCGGCACGCCCGTCCCGCCCCATTCGCTGTAAGTTTCAAGCAGGGCTTTGAGCAAACCCGCCGCCGGGTCAAACTGCCGCAGGCGATAACGCCCGGCAAACCTTTCCAGAGCGCGAGTCTCAAAGAGCACATCATTCAAGCCCGCCTGATCCGTCAGGCTCGAAGGATTCTCCGCGTTATACTCGACAAACTTCACTTCATCGCCGTAGACAAATGCGTCGAGCCGCGCCGTCACAGCGACTTGAGAAAATCCCGGATGAACCAGAGCCATGCGCCGCTCCGCTTCGAGCAAGCCGACCTGCTCCATCAAAGACGGCCTCTCAATCATCGCGGCGGCAATCTTGTCAAACGCGCTGACCAGCAGCTCAGAAGCATGGACTAATCTGGTGTATTGCTGACGGGTGAGAAAGTGTGGACGGAGCGAGACGCCGAGTGGACGCTCGCCGTAAGAGAGAAGATTTATCTTCATCCTCTCTGTCAAACGGGCGAAGAGGTCTGCCGTCAAAGTCTCATCGCTCAACAGCAGCCTGTGATATTCCGCTATCGCCTCTTCGCGCATAGCGGACAGTATCCCTTAGAACATCTCAAAAAGCATTAAGATTTGGCCGCAGAGAGATGGAGAAGAAGAGAAAGAAGTTTCCCGCAAAGGCGCTGGGGGCGCAAAGCAAGACAAGTCGCAAAGAAAGCAGTCAAACATTTCTTTCAATCTATTCCTCTTCTTTATGGTCTTGCTTTGCGCCACCAGCGCCTTTGCGGGAAATTTCTTCTTCTTACTCGTCCGGCACGTTGCCGCGCAGCTCTTCGAGCCAGACCGTCGCCTCCGAATCGGACGGCGCACGCCAATCGCCGCGCGGAGAGAGCGAGCCGCCTGAGCCGACCTTTGGCCCGTTCGGCAAGCAGGAGCGTTTGAACTGGCTGGTCTTGAAAAAGCGTAAGAGAAAAACATCAAGCCACTTCTTTATCGTCGCCAGCTCATACTCGTTATGCTTCTCGACCGGCAACGAATCGGGCCATGCGCCGCGCGTCTTATCGCTCCACGCATGATGACTGAGGAAGGCAATCTTCGAGGGACGAAAGCCGAAGCGCGAGGCATAGTAAAGATTAAAATCCTGCAACTCGTATGGCCCGATCTTTTCCTGCGTGCTCTGCGTAGGCTTTTCCTGTTCCTCGCTGTCCGCTGGCACAAGCTCCGGCGAAATCTCCGTATCGAGAATTGATTGCAGGATGCCGCTCGTCTCCGCGTCGAACTGCGATGTCCCGATGACCCAACCGATCAAATGCTGAATCAGCGTCTTCGGCACAGAGCCGTTCACATTGTAATGAGACATGTGATCGCCCACGCCGTAGGTGCACCAGCCTAGAGCCAGCTCGCTCAAATCGCCCGTGCCGAGCACGATGCCGTTGTGAAAGTTTGCGAGACGAAAGAGATGCGAAGTGCGCTCGCCCGCCTGCACGTTCTCGAAAGTGATGTCATAAACAGCTTTGCCCTCTGCAAACGGGTGGCGCAGGTCTTTGAGCATCTGCAAGCAGGAAGGCTTGATGTCAATCTCTTCGCCCGTAATCTTCAGAGCGCGCATCAAGCCATGCGCGTTTGTCAGCGTGACATCGCTCGTCGCAAACCCCGGCATCGTGTAGCCCAGAATATTCTCGCGCGGCAACCCCAGACGATCCATCGTCTTCGCGGCGACGATCAAGGCATGCGTCGAATCCAGCCCGCCCGAAACGCCAATCACGATGCGCTCTATGCCCGCGCTCAAAAGCCGCTTCATCAACCCGTGAACCTGTATGTTGTATGCCTCATAACAACGCTCGTCGCGCACGCGCGGGTCGTTCGGGACATAGGGAAACCGCTCGACATTCCGCATCAGAGAGATTTCGCTGCCGGGCGTTTCAAACTCAAACTCGACGCGGCGAATCGCACGCACGCGCTCTCTATGCTCGCCCACCGAATCGTTAAAGCTCGTGAGGCGCATCCTATCCTGCGCGAGACGTTCGAGATCGAGGTCTGCGGCAATAATCTGCTCATCTGCGGGAAAGCGTTCCGCTTCCGCCAGCAACTCATTGTTCTCATAGATCAGCGCGTGCCCGTCCCAAGCCAAATCCGTAGTTGATTCGCCCGGCCCGGCTGCCGAGTAAAGATAAGCCGCGATGCATTTACCGGATTGCGAGGCGCAGAGGTCGCGCCTGTATTCGGCCTTGCCGACCGTGATGTTGCTGGCGGAAAGATTCGAGAGGACTGTCGCGCCTGCGAGCGCGGCATAGGTGCTCGGCGGAATCGGCGTCCACACGTCCTCGCAGATTTCCACGTGCAGCGAAAAGTCTTCCACGTTGACGGCATCGAAAATCAGGTCGCTGCCGAACGGAACTTTATGGCCCAGAAACATCACTTCGCGGCTCACAGCATTGCGGCCCGAAGTAAACTGACGCTTCTCGTAAAACTCCCTGTAGTTGGGCAGATAAGTTTTCGGAGTGATGCCCAAGACTTGTCCCTTGTAGATGACTATGCCGCAGTTAAAGAGCTTGCCTTCAAACCTGAGGGGCGCGCCGACAATCAGGACGGGCGAGAGCTTGCGGCTCTCGGATGCTAGATGCGCGATGGCTGCTTCGGTCGCGTCAAGCAGGACATCCTGATGAAACAGATCGTCGTTGGTGTAGGCGGAGAGGCCAAGCTCCGGAAAGAGCGTGACGGCGGCATTCATCTCCGACGCGCGCCGCGCAAGGCCGAGTGTGCGCTCGACATTGAATTCCGGGTCTGCGACGCGCACGAACGGAATGCAGACGGTCGCGCGTATAAACTTGTGCGAGTAGATGGAATGAAATGGCTTCTGCATGAAGATAGTCTACAGCGAGATGAATAGACATGAGAAGTTGCAGAAGATAAACTTCAGGCTATGAGTTCAAATAAAAATCTTGAAACGGCAACGCTCGCGGGCGGATGCTTCTGGTGTCTCGAAGCTGTTTACGCGGACTTGCGCGGCGTCGAGCGTGTCGAATCCGGCTACATGGGCGGCGAGGTCGCAGGCCCGACATACGAGCAGGTCTGCACAGGGACGACGGGCCATGCGGAAGTAGTGCAGTTGACCTTTGACCCGCAAATCGTGTCGTTCAAAGAACTGCTCGAAGTCTTTTTTACCATCCACGACCCGACGACCTTGAACAGGCAGGGCGGGGACATCGGCACGCAATATCGCTCGGCCATCTTTTATCATTCGCCGGAACAGAAACAGATTGCCGAAGAGGTCATAGGCGAACTGGAAGCCGCGAAGGTGTGGGACGCTCCCGTTGTGACGCAGCTTGAGCCGCTCGCGGAGTTTTACAAGGCGGAGGATTATCATCAGGATTACTTTCAGAGAAATCCTTACCAGCCATACTGTCAGGTAGTGGTCGCGCCCAAAGTCGCAAAGTTTCGGCAGAAGTATCTTGAGAAGCTTAAAGCCTGATCGTGCAACATCTCTTTGACCCGACATCGTATTTAATGATGGAGGAATAAAGATGTTAGAAGACCTATTTGGCTTATTCATCCTGTTCGTACTGAGCGGCGTCTGGTATCTGGTGTTTGGTAAGCCGGACAGGCGACTTCCGTTTCAAAGTAACTGGCGATTTCGTGGTCTTGTTAAGGATGAAGAAGAGGAACGAGAGCTTGGCACGTCTCTGCGACAGGTCATGGCATTGATGCTCGCAATGGTGTTTACGCTCGTTCTCGTCGTCTGGCTGGTGGTTGCTATCTACAGGCTTTTCTAGTTCAAGATAAAAACGTTTCCCGCAAAGACGCAAAGAGCAAGGGTGTCGGGTGAAGTGAAAGGCAATTGCTTTTCCGACACCCGACACCCCTATCCCCTGTTTTCTCTGCGCCTTTGCGGGAAACTTTCTTTTTTACTTTCGCTCTAACTCTTCACGATTCCAGTGGGCCAGCGTCGCGGCTGCCTCGTAAGTGCTTTGCAGAAATTCCATCAAGGCTTCTTCGGGCGCGTCGGCTTTCTGCACATCGTCATACATCAATAAAAACTCGGACAGCTCGCGGCTATAGAAAGCCTCTGCGGGGCGGACTGTTTGCTCTTTCAATCCTTCCGGCTCAGGAGCCGCGTAGGAATAGAAGGCCGCGCCTTTGACTGCGCCACCGCCGGGCCAGAAGCCGTGACTGATGACTTCATGCGAGTAGGCTTCGCGTGTGATGGCGTCGGCCCCTGCGCGTTCGGGCGCAGTCCTGCCGGAAAAGCGCGTGACGGCCAGATCAAAGCTGCCCCAGAAGAAATGAACGGGACTGCTTTTGCCTATAAAGCGTGCGCGAAACTCTTTAAAAACTTTGTCCGCCTGTGAGAGCGCACGCCAGAAGCGCGTGACCTGCTCCGCATCATAAGAGGCATGCTGGTGGTCTTCCGTAAAAGGAATCGGGTCTGCGATTTCAACCGGCATCGTCCAGATGCGTATCTCTATGCCCAGAGATTTGAGGGCTGACATCACTTCCGCGTAAAAATCCGCAACCGAGCGCGGGACAAGCTCAATCGTTTGCTGTGCGCCGTCGCTGGTCTTGATGAGCAGGCGATGGTCTATGAAGTCGAAGTCAATCTCAAAGAACCTGTTTTCGTAAGGCATGGACGAAGTGGTCAGCCCGCGCGCCGTTAAGTAAAGCGGCGTCTGCCACCAGTGATTGACCGGCGGGCTTTGCGCGAGCCGTATCTTCCCAATAATCTGCGTCCACATATGCAGCGTCGCATACGTGTCTTTCCATTCTTCCAGCGAAAGAGCGGGCCAGGATTCCTTGATGTTTGCTTTACTCATGAGTGTCCTCCAAGCGAATTAAGAATCCGTGTCATATCTCAACTGTTTATGCTTCTATTACTTGCAACCTGCGATAGCTAAAATCGACCATTTACCGTTGACCTATCGCCTCTAAACTGATAAAGTTTCTTGTTTCATGTATGAAACAAAAGGAGGTAAAGAGACATGTCATATGACGCTCGAAGCGTAGCCAATGAGTTTCTTAGAATAGCGCAGAGCGGCGGTCGTGTGCTAACCAATATGCAGCTTCAAAAGCTAGTATACATCGCCCACGGATACGCTCTCGCAATTCTTAACCAACCACTTATTAAGCAAAGTGTCCAAGCCTGGCGCTATGGCCCTGTAATACCCGATCTATATCATGCACTAAATCAGTATGGTGCGGGCGTGGTCAGTCAGCCTATAGCTTTACTTTCGCGTGAGCAGTTATCAGAAACGGAACGCACTTTAGTGGCAAAGGTGGAGACTGCATATGGCCGATTTACTGGCCCTCAACTTTCCACAATGACTCACCAAGAAGATACGCCATGGCGTCAGGTGTATAACCCTCAAGGCCACTTTCATAATGATGTCATCCCTGATCCATTGATAGCACAACACTACGTCAAGTTATTAAATGAGCGAGCCGGAATCATCCCAGTCTAGTATTGTTTCCTCCGATATACTGAAGCAGTTTGAGGGTATCCAGGCAGTAGCTGATGCTCAGGCTGCCGAAGTGGATGTTCCTGATACCCGTGCTTTGGAAGGCGAGGACGCTCTTCTCGTAACGGGGCAAACTTGGTTGCGGCAAGAAATACAGCATACCAAACACCTACATTACGTAAGACTGTTTCTTCTTGGCGCGTTATTTATATTGGTGGTTTTATGGCTCGCATCAGTCGCCGCTCTATTGCTTATGGTAGGCTTCCACGCATGGAACTTTGGCCTTTCCGACAAAGTGGTAATTGCCTACATTACTTCGACAACCGTGAGCGTGCTCGGCCTTTTCCATATTGCCGCAAAATGGCTTTTCTCTGCATCGTTTGCCGATTTTAGTCGGTCAATCAAAGACATCTACAAAAAACCAAGTTAAAGTTTTCAATTAAATTCAAACTGACCCACTCGAATCACGGGACTGTCTAAATCAGATTGGATAATGATATAACCCTTGACATGACTATTTGTCCCCATTGCCAAGACACTACTCGACAAGTCAAAGCTGGCTTTACACGCACCAGCAGCCAACGCTTCCAATGCCAACTGTGCCGTCGCAGCTATACGCCTGAGCCGAAGCCGCTTGGTTACGACGACAAGATTAAAGAACTGGCTCTCAAACTCTACCTCGAAGGTAATGGCTTTCGCCGCATCGGGCGTCTGCTCTCGGTCAACCATCAATCTGTGGTCAACTGGATCAATGCTTTTCATGCCCACCTGCGGGCCAAGAAGTTGGCTTTGCCTGTGCCCGGCCAGGTCAGCACTTTAGAGATGGATGAGTTGTTTACCTTCATCGGGACTAAAAAAAGCCAGCCTTTATCGTCACCCTCGTTGACCGGCAAACACGCTCAATCGTCTCGCACACAGTGTGCGAGCACCGAACGCCGGAAGTAATGCAAGCTGTGATTGATGCTGCGCCGCACGCTGAGAGCTACTTCAGTGATGCCTTTAACACTTACCGCGAACTGTGTTGGTGGGGCACTCATCAAGCTATGTCTAACAAGTCAGAGACTTATTCAGTGGAAGGCGACAACGCGGAATTGCGTCACTACCTTGCACGCTTGACACGCAAATCTCGCTGTTTCTCGAAATGCATCCACGCACTGCGCCGTGCGGTGGAGTTGTTCGTCTGGTGCTGGAACAAAAGGCAACTTCGGAAGCAGCAACATCCGCGTTATCCAATACACTTGATTGATTCTGTTTCTTCTCTGATTTAGACAGTCCCCGAATCACATAAAGCTTGACTCTGTGTCTTATTTGGGCATAAAGTCTGGCCCGTCTTAGCTGCTTGAACGGCCCTCGCAAACCTCAATGCTAATCAAGCGGCGGCTGCAATCAACCACTGTCGGGCCACCTCCGCTGCTGGCCCACACCTCAATAAAGGAAAATCATTATGGCTACTAAAAAGAGCGCATCCAAAAAAGCAGGCGCTGCCAAAAAAGCTGTGTCTAAGAAAAAGACTGGCTCCGCGAAAAAAGCCGCTTCATCCAAGAAAGCTTCTGCCAAGAAAACTTCTGCCTCTAAAAAGGGCGCAGGCAAGCCAAAGAGTAAAGGCCCGGAATCAGGTGAGCAATTCAAAGCGCCGGATGTGCGCCGCAGTTATATCTCAGGCGCGACCTTCGGACTCAAGGAGATACAGTACGGCGCGATTGACGGCGAAGCCATCTTTGAGGGCGATATTGTCTTAGGCTCTGTCGGAGAGATGGAGGCCATCAGGCAGCAGGTCGAAGAGCGTGAGAGTGATACTGACGTGGCGTTTGCAGCAGTCATCGCTGGCAACCAGTTTCGCTGGCCCAACGGCGTTATAGCCTTTCGCATTGACCCGAACCTGCCCAACCAGCAGAGAGTGACCGATGCCATACGCCACTGGGAAACGAATACCAACCTGCGCTTTCGTCAACGCACCAACGAACTTAACTTTGTCACTTTTCGTCCCGGCGGAGGATGCAGCGCGAATGTCGGGATGCGCGGCGGAGAGCAGTTCGTCAATCTGGGCGCGGGCTGTTCGACCGGCAACACGATTCATGAGCTGGGCCACACCGCCGGACTGTGGCACGAACAGAGCAGAGAAGACCGCGATAACTTCGTCACGATCAACTTCGCCAACGTGCAGCAGGGCATGGCCTTTAACTTCGACCAGCACATTACGGACGGAGACGACATAGGCCGTTATGATTACGCCTCGATCATGCATTACCCGCGCAACGCCTTCGCCGTTGACCCCAGCAGAGACACTATCACGCCCAAACCGGATGTGAATGTTCCCATAGGCCAACGCACAGCGTTGAGCGCGGGCGACATTGCCGCCATCAATGCCATCTATCCGCGCAAAGCCACGCTCGGAGAGACCAGCAACAACGGCCCGGCGTTGACGACCAAAGGCGCGCACTTGTTGCTCGGCTGGACTGGAACCGGAAACCTGCGGCTCAACTTTATGAGTTCGACGGATGGTCTAGGCTTCACCGCCAAGGTCACGCTCGGCGACATCTCGCCAGCCGCGCCTGCGCTGGCTGTCTTCCAGAACAGGTTCGTGGTCGCATGGATCGGCGTCGGCAATAACCAGCTCAACATCATGCAGTCAAACAACGGGATGAGCTGGGTCAACAAAGTGACGCTCGCAGACAGATCTCAATCATCGCCTTCGCTCGCAGTCCTCGGCAGCGAACTCTTCATCGCATGGCGCGGAGTCGGCAACAATCGTTTGAACGTCATGCGCAGCTCCGACGGCATCCGATGGCGCAACAAAGTAACGCTTAACGAGACCACGCTTTCAGGGCCGACGCTGACCACACTCGGCACACGACTCTTGCTCGGCTGGCGCGGGGTTGGCAACAATCAACTGAATGTCATGCGCAGCGCCAACGGCACGAGCTTTACTAACAAGGTCATGCTCGGCGAGACGACTATTTCCAAGCCACAGCTTTCCGCGAGCGGGAACAGGGCTTTTCTGACATGGCAGGGAGTCGGCAATCAACTCTTGAACGTGCTCGCCAGCAGCGACGGCATCAACTGGGGAGCCAAATTCATTGCGCGCGAGACATGCATAGACGGGCCTGTCGTGACGCCTCTCGGCAACCGCCTCGTCTGGGGCTGGACGGGAACAGACCCGGCTCATCGCCTCAACACCATGCTCTTCAACGTCGCGTGATAAACAAGTAAAAAGGTAAAAAGGTAAAAGGTAAAAGGAAGGCGGAAACCAATTTCATTAAATTTCATTGAAATGCTTTTGTCTTCCCTTTTGCCTTTTACCTTTTTACTTTTACCTTCTTCAGCGTGTGGGCTTCAGACTATGAAAAAATTTCGTGTGGATGGAGAGATAACCTTTGCGGAGCGGGCGGAGCTGCCGCCGCAAGCGAAAGCCTACGTCCGCCTGCTCGACACCTCACTGGCAGATGCGGCAGCAAAGACAGTGGCCGAAGCAGTGTTTGAGGACATCGCACGCAAAGTAAATGAAGGTGAAACGATCAAGTTCATTCTGGAAGGCGAGATTCAGGACGAGCGCGGAGACTATACCGTCAGCGCGCACATAGACGCGGACGGAGACGGCAAGATGAGTCCCGGCGACTTTATCAGCATGCAAAGCTATCCGGTCATCACACACGGAAGCCCTTCCCAGGTGACTGTGCAGGTCAAAAAAATCTAAAAAAAGAATTTTCCCGCAAAGGCGCAAAGGCGCAAAGGAAGACGCGAAGAAAGCTTTCAAGATAAATAACTCCTGGATTTCTTTGCGACTTGTCTTCTTTGCGCCACCAGCGCCTTTGCGGGAGCTATTCGTTTTCTTAACCTCTCTTCAACTTTCGATAATGACGAATGAGCGCGTTGGTCGAGCTATCGTGACTCAGTTTCGGCTCTTCCACGTTCTCCAATTCCGGCACGATTCTCTGGGCCAGCGCCTTGCCCAACTCGACGCCCCACTGGTCGAACGAATCAATATTCCAGATGACGCCCTGCGTGAAAACGCTGTGCTCGTAGAGCGCTACCAGACGGCCAAGCGTGGCGGGCGTCAAACGTTCCGCGAGGATAGTCGTTGACGGGCGGTTGCCCTCAAAGGTGCGATGCGGCACAAGCCATTCCGGCGTGCCTTCTCTTCTCACCTCTTCCGCCGTCTTGCCAAACGCCAGCGCCTCGCTCTGCGCGAAGAGATTCGACAGCAGCAAATCCTGATGACGCCCCAGAGGATTGAGCGACCGGCAGAAGCCTATAAAGTCGCACGCGATGAGCTTTGTTCCCTGATGAATCAGTTGATAAAAGGAATGCTGTCCATTCGTTCCCGGCTCGCCCCAGTAAACAGGGCTGGTCTGGCAGTCCATGTGCTCGCCCGCGAGGTTGACGCTCTTGCCGTTCGACTCCATCACGAGTTGTTGCAGGTAAGCCGGAAAGCGTTTGAGATATTGATCGTAAGGCAGCACGGCGATTGATTCGGCTGCAAAGAAGTTGTTATGCCAGACGGCGAGCAGGCCCATCAGCGCGGGCAGATTTTTCTCGAAGGGCGCGGTGCGAAAGTGCTCGTCCATCTCGTAAAAACCATCGAGCAGCGCGCGAAAGTTTTCCGGCCCAATACTAATCATCGTCGAAAGCCCTATGGCCGAGCACATGGAATAACGCCCGCCGACCCAGTCCCAGAACTCGAACATGTTCGCCGTATCAATGCCAAACTTTTCGACCTCTGCGGAGCTTGTCGAGACGGCGACGAAATGTTTCGCAATAGCGCTTTCTTCATGCAAAGCTTCTAAGGCCCACGCACGCGCTGTGTGCGCGTTGGTCATCGTCTCCTGCGTGGTAAAGGTTTTTGAGGCGATGATAAAGAGCGTCTCCGCCGCGTCGAGGTCGCGCACGGCCTCTGCGAAGTCTGTGCCGTCTACGTTCGAGACGAAGCGCAGGACAAGCTCGCGCTGGCTGTAATGCCGCAGGGCTTCATAAGCCATTACAGGGCCGAGGTCTGAGCCGCCGATGCCGATGTTGACGATGTTGCGTATGCGCTTGCCCGTGTGGCCCTTCCATTCTCCATCGCGCACCCGGTTTGAAAATGCCGCCATCCGTTCGAGAACCTCGTGCACCTGCGGCACGACATCAACGCCGTCCACAAAAATCTGCTGGCCGCGCGGGGCGCGCAAAGCCGTATGCAGCACCGCGCGATTCTCCGTGAGGTTGATCTTCTCGCCGCTAAACATGGCCTCGATGCGCTCCGCCAGCTTGCACTCTGTCGCCAGTTGCAGGAGCAGCTCGATGGTCTCGTCCGTCACGCGCTGTTTCGAGTAATCGAAATAGAGTCCGACTGCTTCCACACAGAGCCGCTCGCCGCGCGCCGGGTCGTCCTTAAAGAGCGCGCTGAGGTGCGTGTCCACAATCTTTTGATAGTGTTCCTGTAGCGCGCTCCACGCCGGAAGCCGCGTCGGTGTTTGTGTTGATGGTATCGGATTAGTCATATCTCAGAAGTTAAAGCTGCGCGGGCCATTCCTGTCAACACGTTGACGGTAGTGATTCACATTCAGCTTATATGCTCTTACATATCAAGGAATCTCCCGCAAAGGCGCTGGTGGCGCAAAGCAAGACCGCAAAGCGTTGAATGCCACTGACACTTTGCGTCTTTTTCTTTGCGCCACCAGCGCCTTTGCGGGAAACTATTTCTTTCTTCACGAGACAACTCACTAAGCAAGTCTCACCACTCCAGGTTCACGCCAAACTTCAGATGCCGGAGCCGGAGCGGGTGAGTAGGTTATACTCTCTGAACAGTGGGCCAATAACTTCATCAGCGGCTGAAGGAGGAGGATGTCGAATCAGGCTGTGGAACATTCCGGCGGCGCGCAGGCGAAGAAGATCGGCCCGGCGAGGCTGTTGCGGATTTTGTTGTCTTACGTCAGGCCCTACGCGTGGCGCGGCGTGCTGCTGCTCATCACGCTCCTGATAGAGGGAGTGTTCGTCACCCTGCTCGCGCTCAGTCTCAAGTTTCTCATAGACTTCGCCATCACGCCGCGAGAAATAAAGTTTCTGGCCCTGATTATCGGCGGGCTGTGCATAGGGTTTCTGCTGACGGCCATCTCGCAGGTCGTGCGCGATTACCTGTACGCATGGCTCGGCGCGCATCTTCTGAACGACATACGCAAAGAGATGTTCCGGCACTTCCAGCGATTGTCGCTGGGGTTTTATGCGCGCTCGCGGATGGGAGATTTGTTGTCGCGCTTCTCTTCGGATTTGAATGCGATTGAGAACGCGGTCGTGCTCGGCGTGCCGGGCGCGCTGTTGTGCGTTATCAATATTCTGTTCAGCGCGTGCGTTTTATTTGTGCTCGATTGGAGGCTCGCGCTCGCGGCGATGTGCGGGCTTCCGCTCTGCCTGCTTGGGCCAAAGCTGCTAGGGCCGCGCGCCTTAAAAGAGGGCGATAATTTGCGCACGGAACAGTCTGCGATTTCCAGTATCATTCATGAAAACCTCGGCGCGCAGCAGATAGTCAAGGCTTTCGGCCTGAAAAAATCCGTGCTCGCAAACTTCGAGGGACAGGCCGACAGGCTGGCGCGGCGCGCAACTAGCTTTAACTTTTTAAGCTATGTCACAGAGCGCAGCCCGAACATAGGCATGCTGCTCTTTAATGTCCTGCTCATCAGCGGCGGCTCTTACTTAGCCTACAGAGGCGCGCTCTCCATCGGTTCCCTGGTCTCTTTCAATGCTCTGTTCATCACCGTCAGCTCGTCCGTCATGGGCCTGACGGCTGTGACGCCGACGCTCTTGCAAGCCACTGGCGGGATGCAGCGAGTGCGCGAGTTGCTTGACGAACAGCCGACCATCTTTGAGCATCCGAACGCGCGGACGCTGCCCCTTCTCTCTTCGGGCATACGCTTTGAGAACGTGACCTTCGGTTATCAGGGCGAGCAGACCAACCTGACGGACGTGACGATGGATTTGCCAAAGGGAGCGCGCATCGGATTTGTGGGCCACAGCGGCTGTGGCAAGAGCACGAATCTGAATCTCATCATGCGCTTCTATGACCCGCAGACCGGAAGAATCATGTTCGACGGCATAGACCTGCGCGAAGCGAAACTGGATTCGCTTTACAATCAGATAGGCATCGTCTTTCAGGAGAGCTTTCTCTTTAACACGAGCGTGCGCGAGAACATACGCCTCGGCAAATTAAGCGCGACCGACGCGGAGGTTGAAGAAGCTGCCAGAGCCGCAGAGCTTCATGACATTATTATGCAGATGCCCGCCGGCTATGACACAAACGTGGGCGAGCGCGGCGGGCTGCTCTCAGGCGGGCAAAGGCAGCGCATAGCCATCGCACGCGCGCTGGTTCGCAATCCTTCATTAATCATTCTTGATGAAGCGACCTCTGCGCTTGACCCCGGCACAGAGGCCGCGATTAACGAGACGCTTGAGCGCGTCTCCAAAGGCCGCACGGTCATCTCCGTCACGCACAGGCTCAAATCCGTAATCAACTACGACCACATCTACGTCTTTCAGGAAGGCCAACTCATAGAGCAGGGGACGCACAAAGCTCTCTTGTATCGCGGCGGGACTTACGCAGGCATGTGGCGCAGGCAATCCGGCACGGCTCTTTCCCCTACTGGCGACATGCGCGTCACGGACATCAACATCCTGCGCGACGTGCCTCTGTTCAAAGACCTGGACGAAGCCTACCTGATGGAAATCTCAGACATGTTTATTACGGAGCGCGTCCCTGCTGGCCGCACGGTCATCGCAGAGGGCGACGAGGGCAGCCGCTTCTATATCATCATACGCGGCAAGGTGTCAGTCAGCGCGGCAGACGAGAATGGAGACGTGCATCGCGTTGCAACCTTAGACGACGGGGATTATTTCGGAGAGATAGCCCTGCTCACGGACAAGCCGACCACGGCCACCGTCGAGACGCTGGTGTCCAGCATCTTCCTTATCTTGCAGCGCGAGCAGCTACAGAAACTTATGCATCAACACGCAGAGCTTGGCGCGCAGGTGCGCCATGCGCTCAAACGCAGGCTGGCGGAGACGGATGCTATGACCGCATAAAAGAGAAAAAGTTTCCCGCAAAGGCGCTGGTGGCGCAAAGAAGACAAGTCGCAAAGAGATTGAGCAATCATCTATCTGGAATGCTTTCTTTGCATCTTCCTTTGCGCCACCAGCGCCTTTGCGGGAGAAGTTCTTCGTTACTAAAGCTTCGACACCACTGCTGAAAAGTTCAACACGCCTGCTGAATAGAAAAGCAGGACTGCTGAGAAAAGCAGGACTGCTGAATCTTTCAACCACCCTGACCCGAATCATTTTGTGCCTAATTTGAGCAACAGGAAGGCCGGATAGCTAGCGGCCAAGAGTAGCAGTGCAAAGAGGCTGTTGGCCGTGTCGCTGGCGATTGCGCCCGCGAGGAAGGCCAGCGAGCCAAGCAGCGCGAGACCCGTGGTAAATGGATAGCCCCATGCGCGATAGGGGCGCGGCCTCTCCGGCTCGCGCCGCCTGAGCACGAAGACCGCAAAGAAGCTGGCCGAATAGTTGATGACAAAGAAGAAGGCGAGCGCGGCTAAGATTCTGGCAAAAGTTCCGCTAAAGACAATCATCAGGACGACCATCGCCGTGCTCAAAAAAAGCGCGACTGTCGGCGTGCCGCCCGCGTTCACTTTCGACGCCTGCCGCCAGAACAGGTGATCGCGGCTCATGGCAAAGAGCACGCGCGGGGCTGCTAAGGTGTTGCCGTTAATCGAGGCGAGCATCGAGATGGTTGCGAGCGCGCTGATGATAAGCTGCCCGCGTGCGCCGAAAATCTCCTGCGCCGCGCGCCCGGCAGCGAGCTTGTCTCCGGCAAATTCCCTGAGCGGCATGACATACAGCAGCGCTAGATTCAGGAGCAGATAAATGCCTATCACGAGCAGCACGCTGCCGATCATCGCGCGCGGGACGCTTCTGCCGGGGTCGCGCACCTCTTCGCCGAAATAGACAGTGCTGTACCAGCCGTCGTAAGTGTAGATGATGCCCTGCAAAGCCAGCACCAACGCCGTCCAGAAGGCGAGTCCGGCAGGAACTTGCGGCGTGATCGTGTTGCCCGCCTGCGCTTCGGTTCCGTAGCCTCCGAGAATAAAACAGGCTGCGATGAGCAGGATAAAAGCGAGCGTCTTGATAAAACTGGTCAAAGCCTGCGCGCGGCTGCCCCAGCGCACGCCGCTCCATTGCAGCAGCGCGAACAGGAGGATGACGCCAAGCGCGACATGCACTGTTCTGCCTTTTAACGAGGGGACGAGCGCGCCAGTGTATTCGCCTATCACTAGAGAGACGGCTGCGAGCGTCCCGCAGGTCGAAAGCCAATCGCTCCATCCGACGATAAAGCCCGCGTACTCGCCCAAAGCATCCCGCGCGAAAACATAGAAGCCGCCGGAGCGCGGCATCATCGTCCCCAATTCCGCGACAGAGACCGCGCCGAAGAGCGCATAGACTCCGCCCAAAAGCCAGACGCCGATAAAGAGCCACCCGTTAGGCAGGTGCGCGGCCACTTCGCCCGGAGTGCGCAGGATGCCCATGCCAATAGTGATGCCGACAGTCACGGCTATCCCGAAGACGACGCCCAACACTTGCAGCAAACGCCCGCGTCGCGGCTCTTCCGTGAGCGATTCGATTTCAGCAACAGGCTGCAAGCTTTTTCTTCCTTGATGGATTCATTAAAGACAATTTCAAGACTCAAACTATCGAGCGATTCAACCCCTTTGAGCCTTCGGTTTTATCTTTGCGCCTTTGCGTGAAATCTCAACATTTCGCGCAAAGGCGCAAACAAAGAAAATCTCAAGGCGCAAAGAGGTTGAGTCTTAATTCCTTGAGCTTTGATATTTGCTCTTAGTTATTTTCAGTCGGACACTTTGAGCACCAGCTTGCCGAAGTTCTCGCCGCTAAAAAGCTTGAGCAGGGTTTCGGGAAACGTCTCTAAGCCTTCGACCACATCCTCGCGCGCCTTGATTTTGCCTTCGGCCACCCACCCGGCCAGAGCCGTGACGGCCTCGCTGTAGCGCGCTGCGAAATCGAAGACGATAAAGCCTTCCATCCGCGCCCTGTTGACGAGCAACGACATATAATGGGCCGGGCCTTTGGGCGGCGCAGTGTTGTTGTATTGTGAGATTGCGCCGCAGAGCACGACGCGCGCCTTTCGCGCCAGCAGCATCAGCGCGAAGTCTAATATCTCGCCGCCGACATTATCGAAATAGACATTGATGCCGTCCGGGCACTGCGCCTTGAGCGACTGAAGAACATCTTCGCTCTTGTAATCAATCGCGGCATCAAAGCCCAACTCGTCAATCAGGTACTTGCACTTGTCCGCGCCTCCGGCGATACCTACGACGCGACAACCTTTGAGCCTTGCAATCTGGCCCACGACCGCGCCGACTGCGCCCGCCGCGCCTGAGACCACGACCGTCTCGCCTTCCTTCGGCTGCCCGATGTCGAGCAGCCCGAAATAAGCAGTTATCCCCGGCATGCCGAGCACGCCCAGGTATCGCGGCAGCGGCGCAAGCTGCGGATTGACTTTGATCCACTCAGAGGCTTTGGCAATCGCGTAATCCTGCATGCCCGTCATGCCCGTGACCGTGTCGCCGACAGCGAGGCTCGCATCATTCGACGCAACCACCTGCCCGAGGCCGATGGCGCGCATCACTTCACCGATGCCGACCGGCGGGATATAAGACTTGCCCTCGTTCATCCACCCGCGCATCGCCGGGTCAAGCGAAATGTATTGCACCCTGACCAGCGCCTCGCCTTCGGCAGGTTCACTGACAGGCGCTGTGGCGAACTCGAAATCACTGCGCTTGACCGGCCCGACGGGTCTGGAAGCGAGTTTGAACTGACGATTCTGAAGCGTGCTCACGAAAGAGCCTCCTTTGATTTTGGTTATAGTAGCCTGAGCAAAAAAAGGTTAGCCACAGAGGATACAGAGGAAAGAAGAAGGGGGAAATGGGGAAATGGGAAAAGGTAGAATGGAAAGTCGCTTATCTTCCTTCCCCTCTTCCCCTTTTACCCTCTTCCCCTTTCACCCTTTTACCCTTTTAACCGCTTCGTCATTTCCTCTGTGACTAATCCTCAGTCGTTAATCTCTTCTCAAAAAGCCTGAAAGTTTTTATCCGCTGGCAGCCGAAGGCTTCTATCACGCGCTGCATGCGTTTGTTCCCTCCCTGCACGAGCGAGACTTCGACGCGTTCGATCTTGTGCCGCAGCATCACGTCACCCATCCGCGCGGCAATCAGAGCAGCGATGCCGCGTCCCCTGAACTCCGGCAGCACTCCCATCAAAATAAAACGCGCCGCACGGATGCGCTTTATCTCGCGCAGGAGGCGTAGCAGGCCGAAGGGCCAGAGGCTGCCATTGAGACGCATCAACACTTCATTGATGTCCGGCAGCGCGAGACCGAATCCGACAGGCTCTTTATCAACCTCACAGATAACTGCCATCTCCGGTTGATAGAACCTGCGAAAATTTTCCGCGCGCTCCATATATTCTCGCCGCGAGAGCGGGACAAAGCCCCACACGTCCTCAAAGCAAGCGTTATAGAGCCGCCAGAGTTTCTCGTTCTCATCCGTCCAACGCTGCGCCTCAAACGAACGAACTACGAGCTTTCCTGTCGAGTTTGCCTGACGCGCCGCAGCCCTCACCAGACGCTTGACGGCGGGCGACGACTCGCGCTCAGGAGTCCACAGATAAGAATGAAATTCCTGCCGCGCAGCATATCCGGCCCGTTCGAGCAAAGCAATATAGTATGCAGGGTTGTGCGGCGTCAGGATCATCGGGCGTATGTCAAAGCCTTCGGCCAGCAGCCCGACCTCTTCATGCGTCGAGAGATTGATTGGTCCAAAGACGCTCTTTCGGCCCTCGCGTCGCAAAGTCTCCTCGACGCGTTCCAACAATGCCGCAGAGACTTCGGCGTCATCCGCGCATTCAAAGAAACCGAAGAAGCCCGCGCCCCGTTCCCATCTTGAAGCGAAAGCTTCGTCAACTATCGCCGCGACCCTGCCGACCGTTTCTCCATTGCGGCTCGCCACGAATCGCCGGACGAAACGCGCGCCGAGCGAGCTATTATGCCGTGCAGACCAGCGCGCGTTTTCCGTTTGCCTGAGCGGCGGAACCCAAGCCGGGTTTCCGCGATATAACTGATAGGGAAGTTCACAGAAAGCTTTGTGCTCTCTGCGCGACTCGACCGGCTTGATGTGAAGAGAGCTATGCTGCATGGCCCGGTCAGGTTAGGATGCAAGACCACCATCCAAAGAGCGGTCATCCATCCCGATCCGAAATCCGCTACTGTATATAAGCCGACGCGGCGGGTAGGTCTCCGGCCTGACCGAAGCTTCTATAGACATACCCGTTATTGCTGCTCTGTAAAATGTGCCACCCGCCATCTCTGTACACAGCGAGGTCTGTGTGACCATCGCCGTCATAGTCTGCCGGAGCGGGCCTGTCTGTGCTTATGCCGAAATGCGAAGCAGTAAAACCCGTCTGGCTGCGTAACAGATACCAGATGCCTTCCGCCGGACGATACACGGCCACATCCGCTTTTCCATCGCCGTCGTAATCCGCCTGCACGGGCGTGTCGCCCATGCTGCCAAACTGCACCGCCCCGAACCCTGCCGCAGAACGAAGCATATACCAGACGCCTGCGCGATAAACAGCCGGGTCAAACTTACCGTCACCATCATAGTCAGCCGCCACGGGCCTGTCCGAGCTGAGACCGAAGGCGACCGCGCGCGAGGTGTTATCGGAGCTTTGCAAGATATGCCAGATGCCCTGCCTGTAAACGGCCATATCTGCGCGGCCATCGCCATCGTAATCGCCCGGCACCGGAACGTCACCCGGTTGCCCGTACTGCACAGCGTCAAAGCATGAAATGGTGCGCGAGCGATACCATGTGCCGTCGCGGAAGACTGCGATTTCCGTTCGACCATCGCCGTCATAATCCGCTGGCGCTATCTTATCCGTCGAGAGGCCGAACGGTCTGGACCAGAAATCAATGTAATTGAGGCTGTCGAGCACGTACCAGAAGGTATCGGAAGGGCGGAAGACGGCCACGTCCGCGCGACCGTCGCCGTTAAAGTCGAAGGCCGTGCGCCGCACGGGTTGGAGCGGAGCGGCTTCGTACCGGGTGACGCAGATGTCTAGCGACCCGCCATTGGAACAGATGCCCGCCGCCACAATCTTCCCATCGCTCTGGATGCCGACGCCAGTGGTGTAGGAATAGTTATTATCGCCGAGGTTGGTTATAACTTTGCCGCCCCCGCCAAACCTTGCGTCGAGCGAGCCGTCCGCGTTGTAGCGCGCCAGCGCAAAGCTGAGGCCGCCGCCCGCAGATGTGTCTCCGGCGACGACAATCTTTCCATCGCTTTGCAGCGACAGGGCGGAGATAAAATCATTGCCGCTGCCAATCGCCGTGGAGACGATGCCGCCGTTGCCGAAGCAGCTATCCAGCGTTCCATCTGCGTTGTATCTGACGACCGCGAAATCACTTGTATTGCCCCCTGTCAGAAAGTCGCCCCCCATGACAATCTTGCCGTCGCTTTGAATGACCAGACCCGATGCGCCCTCATTGCCGCCCGGAAAGCCTAGCCGCAAAGTGGTTTTGCCGCCTGTGCCAAACGACGTGTCGAGCGAGCCGTTCGCGTTGTAACGCGCGAGCGCAAAGACATATCCGTTCATTCCGGCTATCGCGCCCCGCCCGCCCGCGACAATCTTGCCGTCCGCTTGCAGGGCAAGGCTGTAAAGAATATCCACGTTATCCGCAATATCAGTTTTGACGATGCCGCCTGTGCCGAAAGAGCCGTCGAGCGAGCCGTCATCCAGATACCGCACCAGCGTAAAGTCCCTGTCGCTATGCCCGCCCGCGATAATCTTGCCGTCGCTTTGAACGACGACCGCGTAAGCTTCGTCATGACCCACGCTGGTCGGAGTGATGACCTTACCGCCCGTGCCGAAAGAGCTGTCGAGCGAGCCGTCCGCATTCAAGCGCACGAGAGCAAAATTATTGTATGTGGCGTCGCTGACCCCGGCCACGACAATCTTGCCATCGCTTTGCAGGGCCACTGCATAACCGAAATCATCAAAGTTGCCCACCGGAGTGAGGGCTTTGCCGCCGTTGCCAAAAGAGGTATCGAGGCTGCCGTCTGTCTGATAGCGCACGACAGCGATGTCCCATGTGAGGTCTACGAGGCTGTCGCCCACCACGACAATCTTGCCATCTGTTTGAATAGCTATCGCGTGTGCATGGTCGCGCTCTAAGCCGACCGGAGTGATGACCTTGCCGCCCGCGCCAAAAGTCGCGTCTAAATCTCCGGGCGCGGCCTTGATGTCCGCCAGCGGCCACACAAGCAGAATCAAGAGACACGCGCCCCAAAGGCGCGCGGGCTGTGATAAAGAGTTGATGAGCATCGCTTTCATGCGCCGGTTTGCTATTTCCCGGCCTCGTTTCTTACAGGACAAAGATTTCACCTCGTGAGCCTGTGAATCTTACTCCGGTTCAACTGAGATAGAAAATCCGAACCGCTTTTTCTTGCCAGGATAAATCATGCGTAAGATGTAGCGCTCGTAATTTCCGCATGGAAAGTCGGGTCAATTCCAGGCTCGTGCAGGCACTGTATGCACGCAACAAATATATTGCGGTTTCATCTCCTGTGGATTAAGCTATCTTCTGTCACACGTTCCGCTTCGCAATGTCCTTGAGCTGTATCTTCACCTGAGATTATTGCGAAGTCCGTTACTAACCTCATCAACCGCAAAAGGAGAATTTAACATGACTAAGAGGCTAACCGGATTCTTCACTAATCGCGCTTCGTTACTCATCGTAGCGGTTCCAATGCTTTATCTTTCGCTCTGCGCCACTGTGGTTGTCAACCGCGCCAAAGCCGCGCCTGACGTGTCGCTCCCCGTTTATACCTATTACACAGATGCATCTCTGACAGTCCAATGTGGCTATCATGATGTTTGTGAAGGTGAATCATGGGGGTGCGTCACACAGTACAAGACATCCTATCGCAAGAATTGCCCTAATCCTCGTTGATAAGTATCCTGGCGCAGGTGAATAATCACCAGCCTGACAATGCTTCAGCAAGCTTGACCAAGAGACAAAGGTCTCACTTGCGTCAAACCAAATAAAAAGACTTGGCAGGGTATGTTCCAAACGTATTAAGCCCTGCCAAGTCCTTTTACTTCTTCCGCGCCTTTGCGGGAAACTTCTTCTATCTTCCTAAAAACTCGAATTACAGCTTACTGGCCCAACCCGTTAAAAGCAGCGGGCGTTGGGAGGTCGCTTTGCGCGCCGAACTGCACGGCGTAGAAACCTTGTGTCGAGCGGTTCAAATACCAGACGCCGCTTGAGCCACGGTAAACCGCCACGTCCGCTTTGCCGTCTCCGTCGTAGCCTGCCGCGCATGGCGTGTCTCCGTCCGTGCCAAACTGTAAGGCGACGAATCCTCCGTTCGAGCTGTTCAAGCGATACCACGCGCCTTCTGTTGAGCGATAAACCGCGACATCGGTTTTACCATCGCCGTCATAATCGGCAGGCGTCGGAATATCGCCTTGCGAACCGAACTGGACGGCGAAGAACGAGTTGTTAGAGCTTCGCTGTGCGTACCATGTCTGGTTCGACGGGCGGTAAACGGTGAGGTCGAGTTTGCCATCGCCATCCATGTCTGCGTTCAAGGGAATATCTCCGATCGTTCCCCACTGTTCGGAGACGGTCTGTCCATTGCCGCTATTCAATCTGTACCAGTAGCCGTTTGAAGTCCGAAACACGGCAATGTCGGCCTTGCCGTCGCCGTCATAATCTCCGGGTCTCGGAATGTCGCCGCTTTGTCCGAACTGCACTGCGACGAATTGATTATTCGAGCAGCAACGATTTTGCCATCCGGTTGAATCGCCACCCCGTCAAACGAGTCCGACTGACTATTAATTCGCAGGATGGTTTTGCCTCCGTTCCCGTATGTCGGGTCGAGGTCGCCGGGAGCCGCCTGCGCCTGTAGAAGAAAACAGAATAGACAGATAACCAAAGCGGCTTTTCGAGACCAGAAGCGAGAGCGGCTCTTGCGGCGGGACGAAAGATTTTCAGATAGCATGACTTTTATACTCCTTAATGATTGAGGGACGTTGTGCCGGCGCAAAGGAACAAGCACAAGGAGCCTCATCCTAAAAGCCGCGGCTCTCAAACAGCGTATGATTTTAAGAATAATTTCAACCCGCCGCAGCGTTTCGGATATTTATGAGGCAGCCTGTCAAAAGCATCTGGTTGCTTACGCTTCTGAAGACGCCGTCAGATTTTTTCTTGCTAAGAAATATCATTGCGTGATATGTAATCCTCACTGAAACTTCACGGGGGCCGCCTGACTCAAATCTCGCAGGAAAGGTCCGGTTCATGCGCGTTCTTCTTATTGGTCCAACAGCCTTAGACAGCAAGGGCGAACCCATCAAACAGCGGAAGCTTCATTTGCCGGGTTTGACTCTCCCGATGCTCGCCGCCGTCACTCCGGCGCATTGCGAAGTGCGTCTCGTCAGCGAAACGGTCGAAGACATTCCTTTCACAGAGCGCTGGGATTTGGTCGGTATCACGGGCATGGGTTCGGGCATCGTCCGCGCGTGGCAGATCGCGGACGAGTTTCAAAAGCGCGGCACAAAGGTCGTCATCGGCGGCATCGCTGCCAGTTTGCTTGGGGCGGAATCGTCTTTAGAGCACGCAGACTCCGTCGTCATCGGAGAGGCCGAAGAGATTTGGCCTGAGCTGATAAACGATTTTGAGAGCGGTCGTCTTAAAGATGTGTACCGGATGCAGAAGCCGCCGCCGATTGAGACGCTGCCTTTGCCCCGTTATGATTTGATGAACCGCTCAAAGCTCGGCTTCTGGCGACCCGTGCAGGCCACGCGCGGCTGTCCCTTTACCTGTAACTACTGCTCCATCACAGCCTTTTTCAAAGCCGGGTATCGCAAGCGTCCTGTGGCAGAAGTCGTGCGCGATGTGCGCGCGGCAAAGCGGAGCGGCACGCGTTATATAGCTTTTATAGACGACAACATCGGCGTTGATTTCAACTATTGCGCGGAACTCTGGCAGGCTCTGATTCCCGAAAAGATTATCTGGATCAGCCAGTGCAGCCTGCACATCGCGGAGCGGCCAGAGATGATGAGCCTTGCCAGAGCAAGCGGCTGTCGCCTGCTCTCCTTCGGCATCGAGACGACGAGCGCGGAGAGTCTCAAGTCTGTGGACAAGGAATGGAATCGCCCTGAGCGTTATCGTGAAGCGGTGGCAACCATCCGCGCGCACGGCATAGATGTTTCGACGGAGATGATTATCGGTCTTGACGGCGATGATGCGTCTGTCTTTCAGAAGACTTACGACTTTATCATGGACAATCAAATCTCCGTCCCGCGAGTCCACATCATGACGCCGATTCCGGGCACGCCGCTTTATGAAGAGTTGAAAAGCGAAGGCAGAATCATGCAGGTGGACTTCAGCCGCTTTAGCGGCGGACAGGTCACATATCGCCCGCTCAAATTAAAAGCGGACGAGTTGCAGACGGGCTACTGGCGGCTCTACGAAAACCTTTTCTCATGGCGCGCCATCAAGCGTCGCGTCGCGGGCAACCGCGCTTCGCTCAGTCCATACATGCGCGCCTTCGTCGTCGGCGTCAACCTGCATTACCGCAGGCACGTCCTCAATCGAATCTGTCCGGGGATTGTCTAAGCGAGAGTTCATTTAAGAAGATCAGCCACAGAGGCCACAGAGCGCACAGAGAATAATGAAGAAAGAAAAGTTGAATCCGCTTTAAATTTCCCTCTGTGTCCTCTGTGGCTAAAATTTTTAGACAAGCTCTAATCAAATGAGGTGATGTGATGCGTGTACTACTTGTTCGTCCTCCCGTCCCGCGCCACACGATGGGACTCAAGCACATCATGATCTGCGAGCCGCTTGAGTTGGAATACGTGGCCGCCGGACTCTCAGGGCATGAGATAGAGATTATCGACCTCATCGTCGAAGGCGGCTATGAGAAACGTTTGCGACGATTCAAGCCGGATGTGGTCGGCACGAGTTGTTACATCACAGGCGTCAACGAGGTCAAGAAAATCTGCCGCGCCGCCAAGCGTTGGAATCCGAGATGCAAGACTGTGGTCGGCGGCGTTCATGCAGCGAAAGCTCCTGCGGATTTTGCAGACCACGCCGTAGACTGCATCGTCACAGGCGACGGCACTTCTATCATGCAGGAATTGATGGATGCCTTTGAGCATGACAAACCGCTCGCAGACATTCCCGGCCTCGCGCTGCCCGTAAGCGAAACTGAAGTCAGCCTGACCGCGCACAGACCTTACATGCCAAAGGCCGATGAGCTTCCCTTTCCGCGCCGCGATCTCGTCTCTCACCTGCGAAAAAAATACTACTACCTTTTCCATCAACCCGTGACGACGATGAAGACGACGTGGGGCTGCTGGTACAAATGTAACTTCTGCTTTACGTGGCGCATCACGGACGGCGCGCAGTATTCGCGCAGCCCCGAATCCATCGCCGATGAGCTTGAGACCATCGAGTCGGAAGAAGTTTATATCGTTGACGACATTTTTCTGATTAATCCGGGGCGACTGGCAAAGCTTGCAGGCATCCTGCGCGAGCGCGGGATTCGGAAAAAGTATCTGATTTACGCGCGTGCGGATTTCATCTCCGAGCATGAAGAGATCGTCGCAGAGTGGGCAGAGCTTGGACTCTCTGCGGTCATCATCGGCTTGGAGGCCGTGACAGACCCTGAGCTTGATTCTATGAACAAGGAATGCTCTGTGGATTACAACCGCCGCGCCATCGCTATCCTGCAAAAATATGGCGTGGACACTTACGGCTCTTTGATTACGCAGCCCGATTACACGCCGCGCGAGTGGCAGCGTTTGCAGGAGTTCATAGACGAGAACGGGCTTTACTATCTGAACATCTCGCCCCTGACGCCGCTGCCGGGCACTGTCATCTGGGACATGTATAAAGACAAGGTCACGGTTGACCGCGACGCGCACGGGCTGTGGGATTTGTCGCATACGGTTTTGCCAACGCGTATGCCTTTGAAGGATTACTACCGCTCGCTTCTTGGAGTTTACGTGCGCTCGTGCTTGAGCATCACACGCGCCAGCAAGCTCACGCTTCGGACGCGGCCTCCCGTGTGGTCTTTCAAATACCTGCGGCTCTGGCTCGGCGCGTTTCAGATCATGATGCAGTTTCGCGGCGCGCATCGTCATCACAAACCGGCGGAACTGGCGCGGGCCAAAGATAAAGGGCCGGAGGTCGCGGGCCTTCCGCAATTTGCTGCGGCCATCGAGCCGGAAGCTCTCTACAAGATTACAAAATCCGCTTGAGGTGAAGCGCGTGATGTTCCACATAGCTACAGATGATTGCGTTGATGAAGTGGCGGCTGCGGAAGATTTTACGGAGACTGTCGCTGCTCCATCCTCTTTCGTTGATCCCTTCGACGGATTCTTTAAGAAGCGCGCAAACTGGTCGCCGCCGGAGGGCGGGCTGCTTGACATACAGAACGCCCGGCAGTGGTTTGCCTCTATGGAGTCCGTCTCGACCAGAGACCTCTATTCTTACCAGCAGCCGCTTCATGAACGGCAGGGCGCGCGTGTGCGTCTCGATGGCCGCATGATGTTGATGCTCTCCGCTTATGATTACGCGGGGCTGCTCGGCCACCCGCTGATCGAAGAAGCGGCGCACGCGGCCCTGAGCATGTACGGCACTGGAACGGGCGGCGTGCGACTCTTGACCGGCACGCTTGAGCTTCACAGGCAACTGGAAAGCGAGATTGCCGACTTCAAAGGCACGGAGGCCGCACTGACTTTTAGCTCCGGCTACATGGCTACGCTCGGCCTTGTGCCCGCGCTGCTCGGGCCGCGCGACAGAATGATTGTTGATGAACGAGCGCACCGCAGTATCCTTGATGCCTGCAAGCTGGCCGGAGTCAAGTGGGCCAGATTCCGCCACAACGACCCGGAGCACTTGCGTTATAAGCTTGAGCGTTTGAGCGCGGAGGGGCAACGCACGCTCGTGGTCGTCGAAGGCATCTATTCGATGGACGGCGATGTCTGCCCGCTGCCGGAAATCATCGAGTTGAAAAATCGCTACAAGGCTTTTCTGATGGTGGACGAGGCGCATTCGTTCGGCTCTCTTGGCCCAACCGGGCGAGGTGTTAACGAGCTTTACGGGATTGAGGCCGGAGAGGTTGATGTCTGGATGGGTTCGCTTTCAAAAGCCATTCCGGCCAACGGCGGATTCGTGGCGGGCACACAGGAACTGGTGATGTATTTGCAGCATGCCGCAGCCCCGTTTATGTTTTCGGCTGCGCTCTGCCCCGCTGCTGCTGCGGCTGCGCTTGAGTCTCTGAGAGTCCTCAAGGCAGAACCGGAAAGGCTGTACAAGCTCAGGCATAATGCGGAGCGACTGCGGAGCGGCTTGAACGAACTCGGCTATGACACAGGAGCTTCGAGCACCTGCGTCGTGCCAGTCCTCCTGCATGATGAAGAAGCGACATACAGGATTGCGCGCAGGCTTTATGAACTGGGCATCTTTGTTTCGGCAGTCGTGCATCCGGCTGTCCCGCGCGGCGCGGCCATGCTCAGACTGTGCGCCACCGCCGCGCAAACCGCGCAGGATTTGGACGAGGCTCTGGAAGCTTTTCGTCTCGTCCGTGATTGAAGACACGAAAGAAAATTTCCCGCAAAGGCGCAAAGAAAGACGCCAGGAAAGCTTTCAAGATAAATAGAGCTTCAACCCCTTTGCGTCTTCTCTTCTCTGCGCCTTTGCGCCTTTGCGGGAAACGTATTTCTTTTCTATCAGAACTCCCCTTCAAATGAGCCTTCTTCTTCAACCACCGGACATCGAAAAGGAACAAGACAAATACAGCATTCATGTCTTTGACCGGATTGAAGAAGTGGATGCCGCCGTGTGGGACTCGATCATCGGCCCGGATGACTTGCAAGCCACACACAGCTTCATACGAACCTGCCAGAGCGCGGCGGTCGAACAGGCTTCGTATCGCCACCTGATGATTTACGAGGGCGACAGGCTCGTCTCCGTTGCGAGTCTGAGCCTGATGCCGGTCTCTCTGGACTTGCTCTCTTCAGGCATCCCGCGAAAAATTATCCGCCTGCTCCGCCGACTGCGACCGGACTTCCTGCGCATACAGCTCTTGCTGTGCGGGCTGCCTGTCTCCTTCGGAAATTCGTGCATACGTTTTCGAGCAGGAGCAGACACGCGGCGAATTTTGGAAATGATAAACGGCGCGATGGAGTCTGTCGCGCAGGAGTTGAACGTGTCCGTGCTGTGCTTCAAAGAGTTCACAAACGATGAAGCCGCCGCGCTGGATGACCTCACGCGCTTCGACTACTTTCGCGCGGAGAGCCTGCCGGGCTGTTCCATGAAAATCGTCTGGCCCACGTTCGACGATTACCTGACGAGCATGCGCGCGGGTTATCGCAGGCAGTTGACGACAAGCCTTCGCAGGCGGCAAGAGGCGGGATTGAAGGTGCGCGTGCTGGATGGTTTCGGCGCGGAATGCGAATCCATTCACAGGCTTTATGAAGCGGTCATGGAGCGCGCAGAGTTTCAGCTCGAACGGCTTAACCTGTCATTCTTTGAAAAACTGAACGCCGATTTCGGAGCACAATCGCGCGCCATTCTGCTTGAGCGAAATGGAGAACTGCTGGCCGCAGCCATCATGCTTGTGACAAATCGCGTCGCCACTTTCCTGCTGGCCGGCATAGACTACGAGCAGAACCGCCTCTATCACTCCTACTTCAATCTGGTCATAGAGGTCGTCAGGCAAGCCATCAACACCGGAGCGGAAACGCTGGTTCTGGGCCAGACTTCTTACGACCTCAAGACCCGGCTCGGCGGCATAACCGACGCGCGCTGTCTCTATCTCAAGCATCGCAACAAACGGCTCAACTCCATCCTTCGCGCAGCATCAAAGCTTCTCTTTCCCTCTGTCAAAATATCCGGCAGGCGAGTCTTCAAGACCGCTGCTGGCTTTGCCCCAAAAGCGCAAACTTCAAATGACTTTTACATCGAGCGGAATTTTTGATGCAAAAGCCGCGTGGTCAACGTAACATTCACAATACGTGAGGCCGAATCTTCCGGCACGATGCCTTATAACCTTGCCAGTTTTTCAAAGAAAGACACAGGAACATAAAGCCATGGCAGACCTCGAAATCATAAAACAAATCGAAAGAATATTAGGAATGAATTTAGATGTCGTACGGGACATAACATTTATTAGTCGGGGCTATAGCTTAAACGAACAAGGCCAGGTTACTGGCTTGGGCTTATCCGGTTATGGGGTAGAAAGTCTTAAAGTTCACCGCATTTTTCCTCTACTGAAAGAGCTGGCCTGGTTAAGGGATTTACAAATAACAAACAATGCTTTGGAAGATATTTCTCAGATAGCTGCTCTGACAAATCTAACGAGACTAGATTTAAATGATAATCAAATCAGTAATATTTCCCCGTTAGCAGGCTTAATAAACTTAGCGGGGTTAGAACTCGGCAGTAATAAAATCAGGAATATTTCTCCGTTAGCAGGCTTAATAAACTTAGAGGATTTATATTTAACCGGTAATAAAATCAGGAATATTTTCTCATTAAGCAAGCTAAAGAATTTAAGAGAATTATATTTAGGTAGGAATCAAGTAGAGGATATTTCGCCGCTAAAAGATTTAAAGAAAATGGAAAGGCTTTATTTATGGAAAAATCTAATCAGTAATCTTTCTCCCTTGAGAGAGATGAAGTGTTTGAAAGTTTTGACATTGCAAGACAATGCGATAGAAGAGCTACCACCGTGGATTACCGATTTTGGCTTGAAGATAGTTTGGAATGACTACGTAGAAGATGATTATATTCAGTTCGAGAATAATCCTCTTAGATCTCCGCCGCTTGAAATAGTCAGACAGGGCAACGAGGCTATCAGAAATTATTTCAATCAATTAAAGGAGCAGGAAGAGGACTATTTATTCGAGGCAAAGGTGCTGATAGTTGGCGAGCCGGGGGCGGGGAAAACTTCTATGGCAGGGAAGATAGAAAATCCCGCTTGCCTGTTGCCGGGGGAAGAGGAAACAACGAAAGGCATCTCTGTGAAGCAGTATTATTTCCCGCTACAGAAAGAGGATTTCTCCGCGTTCAAACATCCGGCGAAACTTGAGAATCGAAAATTTCGCCTCAACCTCTGGGACTTCGGCGGTCAGGAAATCTATAAAGCCACGCACCGGTTTTTTCTCTCCAAACGTTCGCTCTATGCTCTCGTTGCCGATAGTCGCAACGAGGATACGGACTTTAATTACTGGCTTCATATCGTTGAAATGTTTGGCGGCGAAAGCCCTTTCTTAATTGTCCTCAACGAAAAGCATCAACGCAAACGCAATCTCGATATTTCAGCGATGCAAAAAAGATTTACCAATATCTCGGAAGTGATAGATGTTGATTTTGCAGAGGCAGACAAAACCCGGCTCAATAAATTGGAGCGGGCCATCAAATATTATGTCTCACAACTCCCGCACATCGGGAGTCCCGTCCCGGCCAAATGGACTGTCATACGCGAAGCTACAGAAGATGACCCGCGCAATACGATTACATTTCAGGATTACATGACGATCTGCCAGAACAACGGCATCACCAGATTGGCGGATGCAATGGTGCTCAGCCAGTACTTTCATGACATCGGCGTCTTTCTACATTTTCAGGACGATGACCTGCTGAAAAAAACTATTTTTCTGAAACCGAACTGGGCCACCAATGCCGTTTACAAAATTCTCGACCACGAATTGCTCAACCGGAAAAATGGACGGTTCGACAAAGAGGACGCCAAAATCATCTGGGGCGATGATGAATACGAGTTGATAAGGGATGAGTTGTTGCGCCTCATGCAAAAATTCTTCCTCGTCTACGAAGTAGAGCGCTCAGGCGAGTACATCGTGCCGGAAAGGCTTCCGCCCGCTCAGCCGGAATACGATTGGGATGAAAAAAACAATCTCTTCCTGCGTTACGAGTATGATTTTTTCATGCCGAAGGGAATCATGTCGCAGCTAACCGTGCGGATGCACCGCTACATCAGCGATCATGATCGCACATGGCGGCGCGGAGTCGTGCTTGAACGTGAACGCGCGACTGCGGAAATTGTCGAAAGCTATGATGCGCGCACTATCAAAATAAGAGTGGCAGGCATCAACAGGCGCGACTTTATGACTATCATTACCGAGCAACTCGACCAGATAAACTCGCAGTATGAAAAGATGAAAATAGATAAGCTGATTCCGTGCACCTGCGGCGAGTGCAAAAAGGATGGTCAGCCTTACTTCTTCAAATATAAAGACCTCAGACGCCGCCTTGAAAAAGGAAGGCAAGAGGTCGAATGTGGAAAGAGTTATGAGATGGTAAATGTGCGCGGCTTGATTGACGAGGTGCTTAATGAAGACCTGCACAGCTACGTCAAGAATGCGCCAAGCTCAGAGGGCAATAATCGTCTCCTTGAGAAGGTCGAACGAAATAAGGTTTTCATAAGTTACTCGCATAAAGATGCTGCATGGCTGAAGAGAGTTCAGACGCATTTAAAGGTTTTGGAGAATTTAGGCATCGCGGTAAATTTATGGGATGATAATGAAATCAAATCAGGAATGCTCTGGCGCGAAGAGATTGAAAAAGCTTTATCCGCCGCCAAAGTGGCAATCTTGCTGGTCAGCACAGACTTTCTGGCTTCGGACTTTATCCTCAACGATGAACTTCCGCTGCTACTAAAAGCTGCTGAAAACGACGGCGCGACTATTCTCCCATTAATTTTAAAACCTTGCCTGTATGCAAAGCACCAAAAACTTGCGGCGTTTCAAGCCGTCAACGATCCTCTGCACGCGTTATCGAAGCTAACGGAAGACGAGCAGGATGAGATATTGATAGCGCTGGCAGAAAGAATTGCCGGTTTGATAAATGAGAGCAGGTAAAGAAAGTTTATCTTTACCGTCGTTAATAGCTACTCTTCATATTCGTCAGACCCCTGAACCCAGACAAAGGCGCAAAGAAAAGATTTGACCTCTTCTTTGCGCCACCAGCGTCTTTGCGTGAGTTCTTCCGTGCTTACTTGTTTTGCACGACCAGTTCGGGCGTCTCTATGCGCGAACTGACCAGCAAGTCATTTTCAAACTCTGCGATGAGGACGCGCCCCTCGCTGCGTGAGAAGGTATAGGTCGCAAGCCGGACATCTCCGTTCTGCGTTTCCGAGACCTTCTCAGGCTTGCCGAGCACTCTGGTGACATCGTTGATGCTGAGTCCGTTTCTCAGATAAGTGGTCGAAGGGCCGACGCGCAGCACGCGCGGATCATTCTTGACTGAAATCTTATGGCTCGACGGAACCCGTTTGCTCTCCACTTTGCCGTCGCGCGAGTTGGCAAACTCGTCTTTCTTGCCGGTCTGCGCGGAAACGGCTATGGCCGAGAGAATGATGATTGCGAATAGGCTGAAAATCTTCTTCATGGTCTTAGCTCCTGACGGATAAAAGCTTCTGATTTATAAAGCTGAATTAAGTTGTGGACG
Organism: Pyrinomonadaceae bacterium; assembly: GCA_963817025.1. Taxonomy (GTDB): domain Bacteria; phylum Acidobacteriota; class Blastocatellia; order Pyrinomonadales; family Pyrinomonadaceae; genus JACMLC01. The sequence goes on from CAWFML010000001.1 coordinate 470,407, forward strand.
CAGGCTCGACGAACAGGTTGGCAAAGCTGCGGCGCGGGTCTGGGCGGCGACGCCCTTGAAAATCTTTGACCCATGAGGCCACATTGCCTGCAATTTCCCGTGTCGCATCTCGTAGGCTTTGACTGGCGGGCTTCGCGGGTTTTGCCGTCTCGGCCTGATTTTTTCTCTGCGCGCTCTTGATGACGCGGATGTTAGTTTTATGATTCATGATAAATGCTCCCGTTTCAGTCATTAACCAGTAAGCTTGCCCGTCCTGAATGTCTCTATCTGCTAACGCGCAAACGGGAGCGCATGCGTATCAGCCGTAAAAGAAAAAGTTTCATTCACGACCCTTTATTTATGCCTTGATTGTTCTCGGATTGTCGGTGCAACGGCAGAGACTAAGGCGCGGGGCTGATTAATGGCCGCCAGCTTAGATGTCAGAAGGAGGGCAAGAGGTTGGAAGTTAAAAACATTGTTCCCGGCGTGCTCCGGCTCATTTACAACATTTTACACCAGCTTTATGAGAGCGCGGCTATAATTGCGGCTATAATTAACGAGCACAACAGCGAATCTTCGTCGAGACCATTTTGCTCCGGTCTCGCCGCGCTCTATTTAAAAGTCAGACCGGGCCTGAAAGCCTCTTGCTAAGGAAGGATGTATCAATGATGAAAAGCCTATCTCTGAAGTCGTTAATAATTGCCGCCAGCCTGCTCATGTGCCTGTGCGCGGGGGCCGCAGCGCAACAAGCTGGCGAGTGGCCGCAGTGGCGCGGGGCGAATCGTGACGGCATCTCGAAAGAGACCGGCCTGCTCAAACAGTGGCCGGAGGCCGGGCCGCCGCTCGCATGGAAAGCTACGGGCGCGGGACGAGGCTACTCTTCGCTCTCCATATCAAAGGGACGCATCTATACGATGGGCCTGCGCGGAGACCGCGAATACGTCATCGCCTTTGATGTCAAGACGGGCAAGGAAGTGTGGGCCACCGCGCACGGCAAGGCGTTTCGCAATGACAGGGGCGACGGGCCGCGCGGCACGCCGACCATTGACGGCGACAGGCTCTATGCTTTGGGCGGCGAGGGCGACCTTTCCGCGCTGGATGTCAACACGGGCAAAGTCGTCTGGACGATGAATATCCTGCAAAAGTTTGGCGGCTCGAACATCGTCTGGGGCATCAGCGAATCGCCGCTCATCGTGGGCGAAAAACTGCTGGTCAACGCGGGCGGGCCGGGGGCTTCCATCGTGGCCCTGAACAAAAAGGACGGCTCGCTGCTCTGGAAGAGTCAGAGCGACAAGGCAGGCTATTCATCAGCCATTCCGGTCGAGGCGGGAGGCATGACGCAGGTCGTCTTCTTCACACATCAACGCGCGCTCGGACTCGATTTGAAGACCGGAAAACTGTTGTGGGAGTACCCGCGCGCGGCCAACAATGTCGCCAACGCTGCGACGCCGATTGCGCGCGGCAATCGCGTCTTTGTCGCTTCGGATTACGGCAACGGCGGCGGACTGGTCGAGATTAAAGCGAGCGATAAAGGCATGACGGCGGAAGAAGTCTACTTCACCAAAGAGATGCGGACGCATCACAGCAGCGCCGTCTTGATTGGCGATTATCTTTACGGTTTTTCGGCCAGCATCCTGACGGCCATGCGTTTCGACACGGGCGAGGTCTCATGGAAAGATAGAAGCGTCGGCAAAGGCTCGCTCGTCTACGCAGACGGGCATCTCTATTGTCTGAGCGAAAACGGCGTGGTCGGTCTGGTCGAAGCGACGCCGGAAGGCTACCGCGAGAAGGGACGCTTTCGCATCGCGCAGGATTCTCTGCCTACATGGTCGCACCCGGTCGTCGCAGGCGGACGCCTTTACCTGCGCGATCAGGATACGATTTATGCTTATGATGTCAGGGCTAAGAAGTAGTTCAAAGAATTAGCCACAGTAGAATTGCGGAATGCGGATTTCGGATTGCGGACTAAAAAAGACCTGTTTTTCTAATCCGCAATCCGAAATCCGCATTCCGCAATCGAATGCCCTCTGTGGCTAAAATTAGTTTCAAACTATGCCGAGCGTCATCGCAGCAGTTATCCCTGAGCCGCACTCGAAGGTCGAGCTGCGCGAGATTCCAGAGCCTGAGTTGGAGCAAAATTCGGCCCTGCTTGAGGTCGAATTAAGCGAGGTCTGCGGGACGGATTTGTATTTGCAGCAGGGCCGTCTCGAAGGCGTGCCGTATCCTTTGATTCCGGGCCACGTCTCGGTCGGACGGCTCTCTAAAATTCGCGGGCGCATCTCTGACATCGAAGGCGTGAACTTCAGCGAAGGCGACCTCGTCACCTTTCTTGACGTGCATCAGACCTGCAACGATTGCTGGTATTGTCTGGTCGCCAAGACGACCACGCGCTGCCCGCGACGAAAAGTTTACGGCATCACGTACGGCCTTGAGGATGGTTTATGCGGCGGTTGGGCCGAGAAGATTTATCTCAAGCCGGGCACGAAATGCATTCGCCTCGCGGACACGAGTCCGGCGAGATTCATGGCCGGAGGCTGCGCGTTGCCGACCTCGCTCCATGCCGTTGAGCGCGCGGAAATTTCCATCGGAGATACTGTGCTCGTTTTGGGCAGCGGCCCGGTAGGGCTTTCCTGCGTCATCTTCGCTTTGATGCGCGGGGCGCAGCAAGTCCTCTGCATCGGCGCGCCCGAAAATCGCTTAGCGGCGGCGCGGCGTGTCGGCGCGGCGGCGACTCTCAATATCGAGACGCATTCCGAAGAGGCGCGTGCAGAGTGGGTTCTGGCCCGGACGTGTGGGCGCGGCGCGGATATTACGATTGAGGCGACGGGTGCGCCCGCAGCAGTAGGACAGGCCATGCGCTATACGCGCGACGCGGGCCGCGCAGTCATCGTCGGGCAGTATACGAATCACGGCGATGTGGCCTTTAATCCGCATCTGGACTTGAACAGAAAACACCTGGAAGTGCGCGGCTGCTGGGGATCGGACTTCTCGCATTTTTATCGCGGAGCGCAGGTAATGGCAGACCCTTTGCGCTCGCAGCCGTGGTCGCTGCTGGAACTCAGCCGCTACAATCTTAGTCAAGCCAACGAAGCTCTCGAAGACATTGCGTCGGGAAAAGTTGTCAAAGCATTAATCATACCGCAAGGGAAAGGGGCCGGGGATTAGGGGACGGGGGTCGGAAAAGCAGTTATGTTTTCACTATCCCGTCCCCTGTCCCCCAATCCCCGGCCCCTAATCCCCGGCCCCTTTACTGACTACCGCAATCGCCTTTTCCAACTGTTCATCCTTGCCTTCAGCAATGCCGCGTATGGTGCGCGAGACGGGCACGGTGGGCCGGATGCCTACGCCGTGATGCTGCGAGCCGTCGTGTTTGAGGACTTTCATTCCCGTCCACAAGAAGTCATAGCCGCCCGGCAGTGTGAATGGATTGGTGTTGCCGTTTGTGCCTGCCGTCGTTTCTCCGACGATGCTGGCGAGCTTATACGCCTCTATGATTCCCATGAAGGATTCCGCGTAGCTGATAGCGCGCCCGTCCGTGATGAACGCGATCTTGGCTTTTAAGCGCGGCGCAACCGGTTCCAGATACCAGCGGCTCTTCTCATCGTATGTGATTGGCCCTTTCTGGTCGGGCTGCGTGATGATCGGAACCAACCAGCGCACGGACTCGATGGGCTTGTCCGTCAGGTGAGGAAAAATAACGTCGTCCGTGACTGAAGAAGGGTAGCCGCGCAAGTCGAAAATGATGCCGGTGGCTTTCTCAAGCTTCGGCAGAACAGCCTTGAAATCTTCATTCTTGATGCGGTCAAGGTCAAGATAAAAAATGCCGGGCTTAATCTCGCTGACTTTCTCCGGGCGCGTCTCATGCAAACTCAAAGATGCTGCATCGCGCCGCACGACTACTGTGCGCGGGCTGCCCGTGCGCGGCTGCACGTCGAGCTTGACCTCGGAATCTATCGCGCCCAGCCTGAGTTTTTGCAAAGCCGTATAGCGTTGCCACTGAGGCGTCGCGCTTGAGATAAGAGCTTCCGTGTCGGCCAGAGTCCGCGCGACATTCTTGCCGTCAATCCTGAGGACGACATCGCCCGGCTGCAAACCGTTTGCGCCCTGCGGGCCAATCTGCGTAATGACGAGTTTGTTTTCAACCCAGCCGAAGAGAAACGGCGTCGCATGGGCCAGAGCATCACTCGCATGAGAGACCATGCCGTGCCCGTCATGCAGCGCGGCCACCATGCGCCGCAGGGTATCAAGAAAAGCTTTCTCATCCGCAACAAGGGCAGCAGCCATGAGCGAGTCTTTGAGAGCGAGCGGCCAATCGGTCTTGACGACATCGAAGTATGGATAAAAGTGCTGAAAGATATTCCACGCGAGCGCGACATCCGCTATGCGCGTCGCTCTATCGTTGCCGGAATATCTGACCAACGGCGCAGCAGCGGCAGAACTTTTAGGCGAAGAGGCAGCGCGCGGCAGCGTGCCACTCGCATCGGCGTAGAGCGCGAGCGGCAACAGACACGAGACGCCTCCACCCAAATCGGCCATGAAAGGCTTTTGCGGGTCTGGAAAATTTTCCGGGACTTTGCCAGCGGGCGCATCCGCGCTCGCGCGCTCGGTTTTGTAAGGAGTGTAGTGGCTCGTAGTCTTCTGCCCGAACCCCACGTGGCGATACGAGACTATTTTGAGAGCAGGCTCGCTTGCTTGCGGCAGCGGATTGATTGCAGGCGTCTTGCCGCCTGTGGGAAAGACGCGCAAGGTCGGCGCGAGCGGGCTAAAAAATGTTTGGAGCCGTTGCGCCAGTTCGGTTGCGTCTCTGGCGTCTTCGACGTAGCGCACGCCTTCCACAGCTACAGCGTTCCAGTCAGCCGCCCCCGCTTCATCGCTTGGATGAAAATGGCGCACATATCCTAAGAGGCGCGCGTAGGCGGTCAGATTTACCAGGCCGGTTTTCGTCAGAGGTCGCGCAGGCTCTGCCAGCACGACAACCTTGCCCAAATCCTCTACAGAGACATCATCAATCCACGCTTTGCCCTTGCCGAACATCATCATCCCAATATTTAAGGTCGCCGCGTCGTTCTCTATATCGCGGACGATTTCGTAATACTGCCACTCGCCGGAAGTGATCGGGTGCTCGCCCAAACAATCTTTAAAGAAGTCCGTCTGTTTTCCGTTGCGATCCCCGCAGAGCCACAACTTCGCATTCGTCGTCGGCTCTGCGCCTTCAAGGCGCACGGCGGCACGAAAGCGCACGCGATGCCCGCGATAGGGCGTACCGTCAGTGGACTGCGTCAGATTGCCGAATCCACTTCCATTAGACTTTGCATCCGGCACACTGCGCAGGAGAGCCGCGCGTTTTCCAGACTTCGGGTTCTCCTCACTGATTTCGGCTGTGTGGCTTGTGATAGCAGGCGGCGCAAACCAGCCTTCAGGAACCTGACCGACGATTCCCTGCTCGAAATCCAGATTGACCAGAGCGGGCTGCATAGTCCCTGAGCGAACCGGGCTGGATTGAGGCTGGACAAAGCAACTCAAAACAGATAAGGCGCAAAGTAGGACGAGGTAGAAACAGCGTGCGTAAAAAGTCATGAGCGCATGAAACATTGACGACACCTCGATTCTCTACAGGGTTGTGAGTATAGTTTTGTTGAGCGAGATGAGTTTGCGACTTCCCCGCCGAATTTCGTGTGCGATGAATATCTTACGATGAATGTTTTTGAAAGCAAACAATTTTTGGCGATGGCTTAGTTCATATTCGCCACAGAGACGCCGCAGACGCAGAGGAAGGCAAAAGCTAAAAGTCGGAAAAGCATCCTCTTCATCTTCACTTTTACCTTTTTCCTTCCTCTGCGTCTCTGCGATGAACTCAACCTGTGATAGATTTACATAAACACATTATCATCAAAATTCAAGGAGTAGAGAGATGCTTAAAATCAAAAGCCTGTTGATGTTCGCCTTCGTCATCTTAGCCGCCACAGCCCTGAGCACAGACGCGTCCGGCCAGACCAAAAGACGCAGAGCCGCCACGCGGACGGCAAACGCCACTGCTTCGACCCCCGCCGCGCGGACAACTCCATCCGGCCTTATATATATGATTACTCAGCCCGGCAGCGGCAGGCAGCCGAAAGCAGGCGAGATAGTAATTGTGCATTACACAGGCACGCTGACCAACGGCGTCAAGTTCGATAGCTCGCGCGATAGAGGCGAGCCGCTCGCTTTTAAGCTCGGAGTCGGGCAGGTCATCAAAGGCTGGGATGAAGGTTTTGCACGGATGCGTATGGGCGACCGCGGGATTCTCATCATCCCGCCGCAACTCGGCTATGGAAAGAGAGGCGCGGGCAATGCCATCCCGCCCGATGCGACGCTGATCTTCATCATCGAACTGGTGGACATCAAGTCAACCTCGCTGGCCGAAGTCCTCTCAAAGACTCTCACGGACAAAGGCACACAGGCCATGCTCGCACAGTATCGTGAGCTGAAGAACGCGGGCGGGCAGGATATGTACACCAGCGAATCCGACCTCAACGGCTGGGGCTACAGGCTGATGTCGAAGAAAAAGCTGGCGGAAGCGATAGAGGTCTTCAAGCTCAACGTGGAAGCCTATCCCCGCTCCGCCAATTCTTACGACAGCCTCGCAGAAGCCTACCGTTCTTATGGCAACAAAGAACAAGCTATCGAAAATTACCGGAAAGCGCTTGAGCTTGACCCTGAGATGGAGAGCGCCAGAAATGCCTTGAAAGAGATGATGTTGGGCAAATAGGCTTTTTTGAAGTCAACTGAAACAACAGGCTCAGTTTCAGATGTAGCAAAGAAAAAGACAGTTTCCCGCAAAGGCGCTGGTGACGCAAAGAAAAGCACGCAAAGTGTCAGTGACATTCAATCCTTTGCGGTCTTCCTTTGCGTCACCAGCGCCTTTGCGGGAGAATCCTACTCTGTTCCTCACTCAATTCACGATGACGACTCGTCAACTTCAAATCGACCCACCACTTGAAATCGTTGACACTTGCAAGAGCGCGGATTTAGACTGTTGTTACTTTAATAGCGGAATTGAATCGGCCTTCTTGATGAAGAATTGACGCGGAGCATTCTCCGACCCCTCTGCCAGTAAGTTGCGCTGTGTCCTTCACTGAAGTTTCCACTCAGATTGTTCTGTAACTCCCCCGGTTGCAGCAATATTTCCCGCATGTTGCAGATGACCGGATGAGTCGTCTGCTAACCAATTTGAGCTGACTCCGCACAGGCGACTTTCAAGGACAAGCAGCAATGCGAGAGGTAGCAGAAACAAAGCCGGTTGATTTCGGCGACCTTGAAAAATTTCTTTTCGAGAAGATAGAGCCTTCCTCTGTCGAGGAGGCGGAAGAAATTCTTGAAGCGTTGGCGAGCGTCTTCACCTCCGGCGATTCCGACGCTTTGCTGGCCGCTGCCTTACAGAACACCCAAGCAGGCACGACGACGACGAGGCTCATTGCCGGAGAGATGCCGGATACAGAGGCTCGTTATCATATTCTCGTCGAACAAATTCCGGCGGTCGTCTTTATGGCTTTCCTGAACAAAGGCGTGGGCGAGGCTTACGTCAGCCCGCACATCGAAAACACGCTCGGCTTCACACGTGAAGAATGGCTGAACAATCCCATACGCTGGTACCAGCAGATTCACCCGGATGACAAGGGACGCTGGTGCACAGAGGCCGCGCAGTTGTTTCTGTTCGGGAAAGATTTGCGTTCCGTTTACCGCGTCATCGCGCGCGATGGGCATGTGGTGTGGTTCCACTGCGAGGCAAAGGTGGTGCAGGACGCGAGCGGTCGTCCGTGGTTTCTGCATGGAGTCGGATTCGACATCACGGAACTCAAGCAGGCTGAAGAGGCGCTCAAGCACAGAGGCGAAGAACTCCGCGCGCTGACCGCGAATCTGCTCTCCATACAGGACGAGGAGCGTCGGCGGATCGCGCGCGAGTTGCACGACGGCACGGCGCAGAATCTGGCCGCGCTGGCGATGAATCTCTCGCTGTTGATGGATTCTCCGGCTGCCGCTTTAGAGCCGCCATCGCGCCGCATCCTCTCTGAAAGTCTGGCTCTGGCGCAGCAGTGTGTGGCAGAGGTTCGTAATCTCTCTTATCTGCTGCATCCTCCCTTGCTTGATGATCTGGGCCTCGCTTCCGCCTTGAAATCCTACGTCGAAGGCTTCAGCCACCGGACGCGCATCCGCGTCACGTTGTATGTGCCGCCCAACTTCGGACGCCTTGCGCCGGAATTGGAGACGGCGCTCTTTCGCATCACGCAGGAGGGCCTGGCAAACATCCATCGTCATTCGGGCAGCCCGCGAGCAGATATTCGGATTCAGCTTTCAGCGACGGAAGTGATGCTGGAATTGGAGGATGAAGGCTCTGGAAAGATTCCTGTGGAAGGCGGGAGAAACGGTCACGGGGCGCGATTCGGAGTCGGCATTCCCGGCATGCGCGAACGCGCGCAGCAACTCGGCGGGCGCATGGAAATCAGTTCCAGCAGCGCAGGCACGAGACTCTTAGTCACGCTTCCGCTCAGGAGCAACAGATGAATCCCGTGCGTATCCTGATTGCAGACGATCATGAAGTCGTGCGGCGCGGCTTGCGGACGCTGCTTGAGACGCAACCCAACTGGGAAATCGTCGGTGAAGCCATCACCGGACGACAGGCCATCGAAGAGGTCAAGCGGCTCGCGCCCGATCTGGTGATTATGGACATCACCATGCCGGAGATGAACGGTCTTGAGGCCACACGCCAGCTCCACAAGATTGCGCCGGACACGCAGGTCTTGATTCTCTCCATACACGAAAATGAGCAGTTGGTGCATGAAGTTTTGGAAGCAGGAGCGCGCGGCTATGTCTTGAAATCCGATGCGGGCCGCGACCTCATCGCAGCCGTCGAGAGCCTTTGCCAGCACAAGCTTTTTTTCACCCCGAAGGTATCGGAGATGGTCTTGGAAGGTTATCTCAAAGGCGGGAATCTGGCGGAAAACTACAAGTCACCGGCAAACCGTCTGACCGCGCGCGAGCGAGAAATCGTCCAGCTTTTGGGAGAAGGACAGACCAACAAAGAGATTGCAGACAGCCTTAATATCAGCGTCAAAACCGTCGAGACGCACCGGAGCCATATCATGGAAAAGCTTAATCTGCACTCGTTTGGCGACCTGATACGCTATGCCGTCCGCAATCAACTGATGCAGCCTTGATGGATGTAGCTTTAACTTTCTCAGGTATTTCCCTATGTCGTCTACGGGATTCTCTGTATTGACTTAATCTCAGGCGTTTCTGACAATGGCTGGTCAAATCCTCGTCATCAAATGGTAAGCACCAAGCTCGAATTTTCATGACGCGCGGCTCAGAATTTGTGTGCCGGGAATAGTCTCCCGTCGCACCGGCACCGGAATCTTTTAAGTCTGTACTCTCGATTGAAAGGAGAGAGAACAATGGCGGCAGAAACTGCTCCATACGGGCGGATAACTCAACATGCTCCGGCGGTCAAAGACATACACATCGTCTGGATTACAGCCGGTCTCGGATGCGACGGCGATACCGTTTCGATTACGGCGGCGACCCAGCCAAGCATCGAAGATGTGGTGATGGGCGCGATACCGGGGCTTCCCAAAGTTCACTTGCACAATCCGGTGCTCGCCTATGAGGTCGGCGACGACTTTATGAAGTACTGGTATCAGGCCGAGCAGGGTTTGATAGACCCCTTCGTCCTGGTGGTCGAGGGTTCGATTCCCAATGAGAACTTGAGCGGCGAGGGCTACTGGGCCGCGCTCGGCAACGACCCGATGACGGGTCAACCGATTCCGACGACGGAGTGGATCGACCGCCTTGCTCCGAAGGCTCTGGCGGTGGTCGCCATCGGAACCTGCGCGACCTATGGAGGCATTCACGCGATGGCCGGCAACCCGACGGGCTGCATGGGTCTCGCTGATTATCTCGGCTGGGATTGGAAATCGCACGCGGGGATTCCGATTGTCAATGTCCCCGGATGTCCTGTGCAGCCGGACAATTTCATGGAGACGGTGCTGTACCTGCTCTATCTGGCGGCGGGACTTGCGCCGATGATTCCGCTTGATGAGGCGGGGCGTCCGACATGGCTCTTTGGCAAGACGGTGCATGAAGGATGCGACCGTGGCAGTTATTACGAACAGGGCGACTTTGCCACGGAATACGGCTCTCCCAAGTGCATTGTGAAGCTGGGGTGCTGGGGGCCTGTGGTCAACTGCAACGTGCCGAAACGCGGCTGGATGGCAGGCATCGGCGGGTGTCCGAACGTCGGCGGCATCTGTATCGGCTGCACGATGCCGGGTTTTCCAGACAAGTTTATGCCGTTTATGGACGAACCGCCGGGCGCGAAGATTTCTTCTTCGGCCATTAGCATCTACGGCGCGGCCATACGCGCTCTGCGCAACATGACGCAAAGCACGCTCAACAAAGAACCGAAGTGGCGACACAATCGTCCTGAACTGACCACGGGCTACCAGCCGCAACCTCAATTACAGCCAAAGGAGCGACAGTCATGAGCACTACAACGACCACACGAACAGAGGCTCCAGCCACCCCGCGCACGCTGGTGGATATGAACTGGGACCCGATCACACGCATCGTCGGCTCTTTGGGCATCTACACTAAAATTGATTTCAATAACAAAGAGGTCGCAGAGTGTTGGAGCACGTCTTCCATCTTTCGCGGCTACTCGATTTTCATGAAGGGCAAAGACCCGCGCGACGCGCACTTCATCACGAGTCGCATCTGCGGCATCTGCGGTGACAATCACGCGACCTGCGCGACCTACGCGCAGAACATGGCTTTCAATGTTCGCCCGCCAGCCCTTGCAGAGTGGATCGTCAATCTGGGCGAAGCGGCGGAGTACATGTTCGACCACAATATCTTTCAGGACAATCTGGTCGGCGTGGACTTCTGCGAGCAGATGGTCAAGGAGACCAACCCGTCCGTCTGGGAAAAAGCCAGGACGACCGAAGCGCCGAATGCTGACAAGCACGGCTACAAAACCATCGCCGACATCATGACGGCTTTGAACCCGTTCAGCGGAGAGTTTTATCGTGAGACGCTGCACGTCTCACGCTACACGCGCGAGATGTTCTGCCTGATGGAAGGCCGCCACGTGCATCCTTCGACGCTCTATCCGGGCGGCGTCGGCACAGTGCCGACGATTCAGCTTTTCACGGACTATCTGGTGCGCCTGATGCGTTATTGCGAGTTTATGAAGAAGGTCGTGCCGCTGCATGACGACCTGTTCGACTTCTTCTATGAAGCCCTGCCCGGTTATGAGAAGGTGGGCCAGCGTCGCATCCTGCTCGGCTGCTGGGGATCGTTCCAGAATCCTGAGACCTGCGACTACACCTACCAGAACATGAACCAGTGGGGCAACGACATGTACGTCACGCCGGGCGTCGTGGTTGACGGCAAGCTGGTGACGACAGACCTCGTTGACATCAATCTCAACATACGCATCCTGCTCGGCAGCTCCTATTACGACGACTGGGAACAATCCGAAAAATTCGTGCAGCAAGACCCGCTCGGCAATCCTGTTGACCAGCGTCACCCGTGGAATCAGACGACCATCCCGCGCCCGCAGAAGCGCGACTTTGACGGCAAATATACGTGGGTCATGTCGCCGCGCTGGTATCACGAGGGCGAACAGGGCGACGGCAGCAAGTATCTCGCGCTGGATACGGGCGGCGGGCCAATCGCACGCCTCTGGGCCACTGCGCTGGCGAATAAGGTGGACATCGGCTATGTCAAGGCGACGGGCCACAGCGTCAAGATTTACCTGCCGCAGACGGCCATGAAGCCCGAAGTCGAGTTCGAGTGGAAGATTCCGAAATGGTCAAACGCCATCGAGAGAGACAGAGCGCGCACATACTTTCAAGCTTATGCAGCGGCGTCGGCGCTCTACTTCGTCGAACAGGCGCTCGCAGAACTTCACGCTGGACGCACCAAGACTTGGACGGAGTTCAAAGTGCCGGATGAAGCCATCGGCTGCGGCTTTCACGAAGCAGTGCGCGGCGTGCTCTCGCATCACGTCGTCATACGCGACGGCAAGATAGCCAACTATCACCCCTATCCGCCGACGCCGTGGAACGCCAACCCGCGCGACATCTACGGCACGCCCGGCCCCTACGAGGATGCTGTGCAGAACACACCCATCTTCGAGGAGAACGGGCCGGAGAACTTTAAAGGCATAGACATCATGCGTGCAGTCAGGAGCTTTGACCCGTGCCTGCCCTGCGGCGTGCACATGTATCTGGGGAACGGCAAAGTCCTTGAGACGCATCACTCGCCGATGTTCGGAATGGTCAAGTAAAGAAATTGCGGAATGCGGAATGCGGATTGCGGATTTAGAAAGACAAACTGCTTTTCAAATCCGCAATCCGCATTCCGCAATCGAGACACTGATGCACGAAGAAAAAACACTTCAACAGGGGATGCAGCGCATAGAGGGGCTAATCCGCAAGATCGAAAGCCTGCCTGATGCCGGGGCGCGTTCGAGCGCGCTTGAGCTTGTACAGTCGCTGATGGATTTTCATGGCGCGGGCCTTGACCGCCTGATGGAACTCGTCGCGGAGGCGGGCGAGGCTGGCTATGCCATCTTCGACAATTTCGCGCAGGACGAGCTGGTTGGAAGTCTATTGCTGCTCTACGGGCTGCATCCCCTGCCGATTGAAACGCGTGTCATGCAGGGGCTGGACAAAGTGCGCCCTTACCTTGATTCGCACGGGGGCAATGTGGAACTCATAGGCGTGGATGGCGATGTGGTGCGGCTGCGCTTGCAGGGAAGTTGTAAGAGTTGCCCCTCGTCTTCGATGACGCTCAAGCTCGCCATCGAAGAGGCCATCATGGCTGCGGCCCCGGACGTGGCGGCGATTGAAGCCGAAGGAGTGACGGAACAACTGCCAGCCCCGACAGGCTTTGTGCAGATAGGCAAGCGCGAGGGCAAAGGCGACTCGCATCCGGCCAATGGCAAAGGATGGGAAGAGGTCAGCGACTTACATCTACTGGGCCACAGCTCTTTGCGTTTGATGCAGGTGCGCGACCGTTCCGTCCTCTTCTGTCGTTTGGGAGAATCGCTCTACGCTTACGGCAACCTCTGCCCCGGCTGCGACAAGCCGCTCGAAGACGCTCAGCTTGAATTAACGAATCTCATCTGCACACACTGCGGTCAACGCTTTGACCTCATTCGCGCGGGTCGCGGGCTGGATCAGCCGGGTCTACATCTTGAGCCGTTTCCGCTGCTCATCGAACAGGGGCGTGCGAAGGTGGCTTTACCTAATTGATTCATGTACCCGTCACCTCAATGATTCGATCACACTTGTGAGAAGGAGAGACGATGGAAGACCACGATAGCAAAGCAACTTTGCCCTCGCACACGCCGGGCACCAGACAGGGCGAAGAGATCAGCGGCGAGGAAGGCAAAGAACCGGGCCGCGATGATGCAGGAACGACCGGCGCAGACCGTCCCGCAGGGACATCTACAGCCAGAGATTCCACAGCCATCAATCCCGGCGATGTGGAGTCGAAAGACCCGAATGCCCCGAACCTGCCGCCAGCCTAACGCCATTGCGGAATGCGGATTTCGGATTGCGGAATAGAATTTAAGGTAGCAACTGGAAACTCTTAATCCGAAAAGGTGTGAGAATGACAAGCAATTACGAAAAGGATGAGCCGGAAAATCCGCATTCCGCATTCCGCATTCCGCATTCCGCTTTGAGCGTGCTGCGGCGGTTCGTCAGGCCGCGCACCGTGGCGGTGGAGCGTTGCGACCTGTGCAGCGCGGACTTGCCGGATGAGCACGATCATCTGGTCGAGCCGCAGGCGCGTCAAATCGTTTGCGCCTGTCAGGCTTGCGCGATTCTGTTCAGCGGCCATGCCGAAACAAAATACCGGCGCGTGCCACGGCGCGTGCGCTATCTCTCCGATTTTCAATTGACAGACGGGCAGTGGGAAAGCCTGATGCTCCCCATCGGGATGGCCTTCTTTTTTCACAGCAGCCCGACGGGAAAAACGCTCGCGCTGTATCCGAGTCCGGCGGGCGCGACCGAATCCCTGCTCTCGCTCGAATCGTGGGCAGGCATCGTCGCAGACAATCCCGTCTTAAAAGAGATGGAGGCCGACACGGAAGCCCTGCTCGTCAATCGCATCAGGGGAGAGAGAGCATATTACCTCGCGCCGATTGACGAGTGTTACAAGCTTGTCGGCTTGATACGCATGCGCTGGCAGGGACTTTCGGGAGGCACAGAGGTCTGGGAAGAGATCGCGCGCTTCTTCGACGCGCTGAAAGAGAAGGCACAAGTAAAAGGGTAAACGGCACAAGTATTGGCTGAAACCGCTTTTCCAGATTTAGAGCATAGGAGTAATGAAATTGATTTTATCTTTATCACTTTTGCCTTTTACCTTTTACCTTTTTACTTTTCATCATGCCTGATTTGAGCTTTCAGGTTGAGAGCGCAGAGGCCGTCCCTTTTGCCGTGTCCCCGCAGCTTGGTTTTAAGCTGCGCGTCACAAACGCTCATGCGGAGGAACGTATTCAGACGGTTGCGCTGCGCTGCCAGCTTCAGCTTGAACCGACGAAGAGACATTATACGGGTCAGGAGCAGGAGCGGCTTTCAGACCTTTTTGGCGAGCCGGAGCGTTGGGGACAGACATTGCGCGCGATGCTGTGGACGCATGCGAGCGTTATCGTGACACCGTTTCAAGCGAGCACCGTCGTTGAGCTTCCAGTCCCGTGCACGTTCGATTTCAACATCGCCGCGACAAAATATTTCGCAGGGCTGGACGATGGAGAAGCGCCGCTCAACCTGATGTTCAGCGGCACTGTCTTCTATGAGACGAATGACGGAGCTTTGCAGGTCGAGCAGATTTCATGGGACAAAGAGGCGCAGTATCGCCTGCCCGTGCGCGTCTGGCGCGAGATGATGGATCACTATTACCCGAACATCGCTTGGCTCTGTCTGCGCCGGGATGTCTTTGAAAAGCTCGCGCAATACAAAATGCAGCGCGGGATTCCCACATGGGAACAGGCGGTAGAAAAACTTTTGAAGGCGGATGGCGGAATGCGGAATGCGGATTAGAAGAACCGAATTTCGTGTTTTTTCAATCCGCATTCCGCAATCCGAAATCGAAAAGATGAATCTCAGACTCGTAGAAAGAATTGCCGACGCGGTGCTCTATGAAGGGTACATTCTTTACCCTTACCGTCCGTCTGCCGTGAAGAACCAGCAGCGTTGGAACTTTGGCGCGCTCTGCCCGCCGTCATATAGTCTGGCGCAGGGCGGCACGGAAGCATGCGTAATGCAAACGGAGTGTCTCGTCGAGGGGAATGAGCAGACGACGCTTGAGGTGAAGATAAGATTTTTGCATCTGCTCACGCGAGAGGTCTGCGCGGTGAATGCGGATTGCGGATTGCGGATTGCGGATTTCAGTGACGAGCAGATTCAATCTTCTCTCACCGATTCTGATTTTCAAATCGTCCCGTCGCTTGAAGTCAACGGCAGGCTCTTTCAAACATGGCAGGAAGCGGTCGAGCGTGATGTCCTGTTGCAGGGCTTTAACTTGAGCGAAGCCGTCGCGCGGGCCGAGCGGCTGGCATTCAGCTTTCCCTCAAGCCGCGCGTTTGAACTCCTTCGTGACGAGACCAGCGGGCAGATAGCCGGCCTCATCCTTCGCAGGCAGCAAGCCGTCGAAGGAGAAATAGAATTGCGGATTGCGGATTGCGGATTGCGGAAGATGGAGGATGGAGTGAATGAGGCAGAAGATAAATCCACAACCAACAATCCACAATCCGCATTCCGCATTCCGCAATGTTTCAAGATCACTGCGCGCATCCTGAACCTGACGCCGCTTGAGGATGCCGCGCAGAGGAGTCGAGACGAAGCGTTGATGCGCTCCTTTGTCTCGACGCACACTATCTTGGGCGTGTCTGAAGGCGAGTTCGCTTCTCTGCTCGACCCGCCCGAAGCTTTGCGCGAAGCCGCCGCCGGTTGTCAAAACACAGGGACGTATCCTGTCTTAGCCGGAGATGAGGGAGCGCGCGACTGCATGCTCTCGTCTCCGATTATCCTTTACGACTATCCGCAGATCGCGCCCGAAAGCGCGGGCGACCTGTTTGACGGCACGGAGATTGATGAGATTCTGACCCTGCGCATTATGACTTTAACGGACGAAGAGAAGCACGAGATGCGCGGCGCGGACGACCGCGCACGCCAGATACTCGAACGCACGGAGACGATGCCCGTCGAGCAATTGATGAAAATGCATGGCGCAATGAAGAATGTAAAATGAAAAATGTAAAGTGCAAAAATGAAGTCAAAAAGCATTTCAGAGAAATTAATAAAAACGGTTTCCGCCTGACTTTTACATTTTTAATTTTGCATTCTTCATTTCAGGGTGAGCGATGAACGAATGGGAATGGCAACTGCTGGAAGAAAAGACTTCGCTTGAGAGCGTTGAGGCTTCCGGCGTCGCGCTGAAAGCAGGGGAGAGGGTGCGCCTGCGCCCGCGTGCCGGGGGCGACATCTTCGACCTCGCGCTCGCGGGGCAGGTCGCCATCATCGAATCCATAGAGCAGGACTACGAGGGCAAGATTCATCTCGCGGTCGTGCTCGAAGACGATCCGGGACGCGACATGGGGATGCTCAGGCAGCCCGGTCATCGCTTCTTCTTCGCTCCTGAAGAAGTCGAAGCGCTCGCGCCGGATGCCGCGGAAGGAAAGGATTAATGTCCGAGCCGCAGCGCATCCTCATCGCAGGCATCGGAAATATTTTTCTTGGCGATGACGGCTTTGGCTGCGAGGTGGCAAGACGCCTGTCGGAGCGCGAGTGGCCCGAAGAGGTGCGCGTGGTTGATTTCGGGATACGCGGTTTTGATCTCGTCTACGCGCTGCTGGATGGCTACGAGACGACGATTTTTATTGACGCGACGCCGCGCGGCGGTGAACCCGGCACGGTTTATACCATCGAGCCTGACCTGAAGCAGCTCGATGATCTTGAGCCGCAGAGCATGATGGTCGAGCCGCACGGGATGAATCCTTTAAAAGTGCTCGGCATGGTGAAATCAATGGGCGGCGAGTTTAAGCAAATCCTGCTGGTCGGATGCGAGCCTGCGACGCTTGGGCCGGAGGAAGGGCAGATGGGTTTGAGCGAGGTCGTCTCGGCATCTGTGGATCAAGCAGTCGAAGTCGTCGCCTCGCTCGTCACAAAAATTCTGAACGGGCAAGGCAAGGCTGCTTTGCCTTAAATGCATTTCACGAGAAAGGAAAGGGGCAACAGACATGGAACGCAATCAATCTCTGGAAAGAGGACGCGAAAAATCTTCGCCGGGCAAGAGCGTGTGGTACATCATCGGCGGCGCAGCCGTAGTCCTCGTGGCCGCTACGGTGCTCACGTCGTTGCATGACATCCGGCGTTATTTGAGAATCAGATCAATGTAAGTCAAGAGGAGGTCAGCTTATGGAAAACAATGGGTCTGCCGGGTCGAAAGATATGTTGTATCTCGTCGGAGGCATCGCTCTGCTGATAGCCGGTGCGGGCTTGATTATGGCTCACCCGGCAGTCCGGCAGCAGTTGCGCGACGGGTTGGGCAGAGTGCTTCCACAGGGAATCCCGGAGAACATCGCTGGCGGGTTATCCACAGTGGTTCCTGACTTTCAAAGATACATGAAAATCAGATCAATGTAAGACGATTGCGGAATGCGGATTTTTCAGACATGAAGCTTGAGCACAGATAGGTTTTTAATCCGCATTCCGCAATCCATAAAGGATTCTATGAGCGAAACCGGTGTGGTTCGTTATCGGCTGGTCGCAGACGGGAGCGCTTTTACCGTGCAGGCGTTTGCCGAAGGCTTGTTCTCCGCCTTCGGTCACGACCCCGTCATCGCTGTCCGCGAGTTCACGGGCGAAGCGCAGTTTGTGCCCGGCACTCTGGAAGCGGCGCAGGTTCGGTTAACCGTCAGAGCCGACTCGCTCGCAGTAGCCAACGAGGTCAAGGAGAAAGACCGCCACGAGATCGAACGCATGATGCGCGAGGAAGTGCTCGAAGTGCATCAATATCCTGAAATAACATTTACGAGCGCCAGTGTCCGCGCAAGCCGTCTCAGAGAGGGACGCTATCGCGGACGCATCATCGGCGAGTTGTCGCTGCACGGCGTGACGCAGAAAAATCTCTGGGTCTCTGCCGAGGTCAACATCAGCGACCAGAGCCTGCGCGCGCAGGGAGAGTTTACGCTCCGGCAGACGGACTACAACATCAAGAATGTCTCCGTCGGAGGCGGCGCGCTCAAGGTTAAGAATGAAGTCAAGCTCTCCTTTGACATCATTGGGGTCGCGGAATGAGACGATTGCGGAATGCGGATTTCGGATTGCGGATTGATAAGATATTAAATCAGAGCTAGTTCTTTGATGAGCGGTGCACGGATATGTTTATTCCGCATTCCGCAATCCGAAATCCGCATTCCGCAATAAAAAGATGCATGAGCTTTCCATTGCCATGAGCATGGTAGAGATGGCTGCGGAAGAGGCCGCGAGCCGTGGCGGCGCGCAGGTCTACGCGATTCATCTCAAGCTGGGGCCGCTGTCGGGCGTCGTCAAGGAAGCCCTCCTGTTCTCTTATGAGGTCGCCTGCGAGGGCACGCCGCTCGAAGGCTCAAGGCTGTTGATAGAAGAAGTGCCGGTCGTCGTCTTTTGTCCGGCGTGCGAAGCCGAAACGACACTTGCCTCTCTTCAACGATTCTGTTGCGCCCTGTGTCAGGCTCCGACATCTCAGGTCGTACAAGGCAAGGAGTTGGAAGTCGTGGCTCTGGAGATTGAATGATGAGCACAGAACCCCGTCTGGTCGAAGTCAGACAAAAAGTCTTGAAGCAGAATGACCTGCTCGCACGCGGTCTGCGCCAACGCTTCCGCGCGGCGGGCGTCTCTGTCATCAGTCTCGTCTCAAGCCCCGGCGCGGGCAAGACTGCGCTGTTGGAAAAGTTGCTGACTCTGCTCAAGCTGGAAGGCAAGCAGGTGGCGGCGCTCGTCGGAGACCTTGCGACGGACAATGATGCCGAGCGACTGGCGCGCAGTCAGGCTCCTGTCAGGCAGATTACGACCGGCACGGTTTGCCATCTTGAAGCCGCGATGGTCGAGAGCGCGCTCGACGGATGGCAACTGGAAGAGCTTGAGCTGCTCTTTATCGAAAATGTCGGCAACCTCGTCTGCCCTTCGAGCTACGACCTCGGCGAAGACCTGAGACTCGTGCTGCTCTCTGTCACAGAGGGCGAGGACAAGCCGCTGAAGTATCCGACGATCTTCAACACGGCGGACGTGGCCGTGATTACCAAGAGCGATCTGGCGGCGGCGGTCGAGTTTGACCGTGCGGCGGCGCATGAAAATATTCAGCGCGTCCGGCCCGGCATGCGTGTCTTCGAGGTGTCCGCCAGGACGGGCGAAGGGATGAACGAGTTGATACAACTTCTCGCATCACAATTCGCCGGAGCAGAGAAAGAAGTAATAGCAGGCTAGGCATTCGGCGCAGGAGTTAAGAGCGTATTTAAATCAGTTCTTTGCGCCTTGAGTTTTTCTTTCTTCGCGCCTTTGCGAGAAACGTTGCTGTTTCTCGCAAAGGCGCAAAGATTCAATAGACGGCGCAAAGAGTTTAGCGGCTCACTTTCCAGAGTTTAAAACCGTCTTTGATTATCTCTCATGAGCAGCATCGAACATTGCCCGACGACCACACGCGTTCAAATACTTGTGCGCGGCATGGTGCAGGGCGTCGGGTTTCGGCCTTATGTTTTTTCGCTCGCGCAGCGACGCGCTCTCAAGGGTCAGGTCTTGAACAACGCGACGGGCGTCCTGATTGATGTCGAAGGCGAGGGCGTGCAGATTGAAGGATTTATCAATGACATCAGGGAGAACCCACCGCCGCTCTCGCTGATTGAATCGGTCGAGCGCAGCGTCGATTTAAGCCAGGCTCACTACAGCGACTTTCGCATTGTCGAAAGCACAAGCGTCGGAGAAAAGCTCACGCCCATCTCGCCGGATGTAGCGATCTGCGCGGATTGTCTAGGCGAATTGTCAGACCCACACGACCGTCGCTATCGCTATCCTTTCATCAACTGCACGAACTGCGGCCCGCGCTTCACGATTATCGAAGACATTCCTTACGACCGCGCACAGACCACCATGCGCGAATTCGAGATGTGCCGCGAGTGCCGTAGCGAATACGAGAATCCCTCTAATCGTCGCTTTCATGCAGAGCCGGCGGCCTGCCCTGCCTGCGGGCCGCGTCTGGTTTTGAAGGACGCACAGGGCCATGAAATTTCGCTTGCGGGCGTTGATGAGAAGGATGCTATCAGTCATGCGCGGCGGCTGTTGTCGGGCGGAAAAATCCTCGCCATCAAAGGCATCGGAGGCTTTCATCTGGCCTGCGATGCGACGGATGCGGCGGCGGTCGCGCGCTTGAGAGAGAGAAAGTACAGGGAAGACAAACCGTTTGCCATGATGGCTGCTTCGGTCGATGTCATACGGGAGTATTGCCATGTCTCGGCGGCAGAAGAAGCTTTGCTCTCTTCCGCACGACGCCCGGTCGTACTGCTCGCAAAGCGGGCCGACGCAAGGATTCCTGCGACGGTCGCGCCGCGCGCCAAATCGCTCGGCTTTATGCTTCCCTATTCGCCGCTGCATCATCTGCTGCTCGAAAATCTTGGCCGCCCGCTGGTCATGACGAGCGGCAATATCTCGGACGAGCCGATCTGTTATGAAGACGCGGATGCGCTTGAGCGGCTCTGTCGGATTGCGGACTATTTTCTGGGCCACAACCGTCGCATACACATGCGTATGGATGATTCGGTCGCGCGCGTTTCCGATGGGCGGGAGATGATTTTGCGACGCTCGCGCGGTTACGCGCCCGCGCCTGTCGCTCTGGCGTTCAAATGCGAGCGGGAAATTCTGGCCTGCGGCGCAGAGTTGAAAAACACCTTCTGCCTGACGCGCGAAGGCTACGCTTTCATCAGCCACCACATCGGCGATCTGGAAAATCTTGAGACGCTGCGCTCCTTTGAGCAGGGCATAGAGCATTTTCAAAAGCTCTTCCATTTGCACCCGACAGTCGTCGCACACGACCTGCATCCCGAATACTTAGCGACCAAGTACGCGCACGCGCTCGATAATGACCGGATCAGAATCGGCGTCCAGCATCATCACGCGCACATCGCAAGCTGCATGGCGGATAACCGGATTGAAGGCGAAGTCATAGGCGTGGCGATGGACGGGCTGGGGTTCGGCACGGATGGCCGCCTGTGGGGCGGCGAGTTTTTTGTCGCAGATTTTATAGAGGCCGAGCGCATCGCGCATCTCGATTATGTTCCGTTGCCCGGCGGCGCGAAAGCGATCCGCGAGCCGTGGCGGATGGCTGCCGTCTACCTGCACAGAACATTCGGCGAAGACTTTTTAAGCTTGAATCTCCCGTTCGTGCAGAAGCTTGACCGGAGCATTTGGAAGACCCTGCGCGGCATGGCTCACACCGGCACGAACAGCCCGCAGACATCTAGCATGGGCAGGCTCTTCGATGCCGTATCGAGCCTCATGGAGGTGAGAAACACCGTCAACTATGAGGGACAGGCGGCGATTGAGTTGGAGGCGATTGCCGAGCGCAAGTGCAGGCAGAGATATGAATTCGAGATTTCGTCGGATGGGAGTATCATCAAAGCCGAACGGGTCGTCCGGCGCGCGGTGGAGGATTTGCTGGGTGGAGTTTCGCCTCAAAAAGTCTCTGCCAAATTCCATCTCGGAGTGGCCCATTTGATTAGCGCAGTCGCCCGACAGGTTCGTGGCGAGCGGCGGCTTAACAGGGTGGTCTTATCGGGCGGCGTTTTTCAAAACATGATTCTTTTAGAGAGCGCGTGCCGGATATTGAGACAGGACGGCTTTGAGGTTTTTACGCATAGCCGCGTGCCGACGAATGACGGCGGCATCAGTCTGGGTCAGGCGGCAATCGCCAACGCACGAATCGCATCAGGGAGATTTTAAAAATTATGTGCCTTGCCATACCGGGAAAAATCGTTGAAATCGTGGATGCTGAAAATCATCTGGCGAAGGTCGAAGTCGGCGGCGTCAAGCGCAATGTCAACATCGGCATGCTCGACGAAGACGGCATCGGCGTGGGCGACTACGTGCTGATTCACGTCGGATTTGCGATGAGCAAGATTGATGAGAAGGAAGCTCAGGAAACGCTCCGCGTGCTGGATGAGATAGGCCAGTATGAAGAAGAGCTGAGCCAATTCAAAACAACTTTAGAGTAAAGATGTTCAGAGGGTTAAGAAAATGAGCAAGGAGTCGGCGGAAAGTTTTTCACGCGCTTTTTATCCTTTCCTGCATGAAGATAGGAAGAACCCGGAGGAGTTGATGGAGCAGCTGCGCTTTTCTCTGTTGGAAAAGGCGCGTGAGAGTGTCGAAGTTAAAACTAAATTTTTTGAAGACAATAAAGATACCATCCTCGCTGCGTCGCTTGCGCTGGCGAAGGCTTTTCATCGCGGGCGCAAGATGCTGGTCTGCGGCAACGGCGGCTCGGCGACGGACGCGCAGCATATCGCAGTCGAGTTTATGCATCCGGTCATCGTCGGACGCAAAGCTCTGCCCGCCATCTGCCTGACGAATGATATGGCGATGGTCACGGCGGTGGCGAATGATGTGGGATTCGATGACATCTTTACGCGGCAGATTATCGCGCTTGGGACTGAGGGCGACATCATGCTCGGAATTTCGACGAGCGGGAATTCGGAAAACTTGCAGCACGCCTTTGCGACCGCTCGCAGGATGAAGCTCCTGACCATAGGCTTTGCCGGAAGCGACGGCGGGAAGATGCTTGCGCTGAGCGAGCAAGGCTTGCTGGATTTCTTTCTCACCGTTCCGGCTTCGAGCATACACCGGATACAGGAGACGCATGTCACGCTCTATCACATCATGTGGGACATGGTTCACACCTTCATGCAGCACAAGGCATTGGTCGAAGAACAGTCCGAAGGGGGCAACGGATGAAATTCATAGACGAATATCGTCAGGGCGACATCGCAGAGCGATTGGCGAACGAGATCGCGCGGATGACCGACCAGCCGCTCAAGCTGATGGAGGTCTGCGGCGGACACACGCACACCATCTTCAAGTACGGCATAGAGGATTTGTTGCCGCCCAACATCACTATGATTCATGGGCCGGGCTGTCCGGTCTGCGTGATTCCGCTTGGGCGCGTGGACGATTCCATCTCGATAGCCTTGCAGCCGGATGTCATCTTCACGACCTTTGGCGACATGATGAGAGTTCCCGGCTCGAAGACGAATATGATCGAGGCAAAGGCGCGTGGCGCGGATGTGCGGATGGTCTATTCGCCATTAGATGCGTTGAAGATTGCGAAGAAGAATCCGGACAGGCAGGTCGTCTTTCTCGCGCTCGGCTTTGAGACGACTGCGCCTTCGACGGCCATGACGGTCTTGCAGGCGGCGAAAGACGGCGTGGAGAATTTCAGCGTCTTCTGCAATCACATCACGATTGTGCCTGCGCTCAAAGCCCTGCTCGATTCGCCGGATTTACAGCTCGACGGCTTTGTCGGGCCGGGCCACGTCAGCACGGTCATCGGCACGCGCCCCTACGAGTTTGTCGCACGCGAATATGGCAAGCCGGTCGCCGTCTCTGGCTTTGAGCCACTGGATGTGTTGCAGTCTGTTTACATGGTCGTCAAACAGGTCATCGAAGGACGCGCGGAGGTCGAGAATCAATACGCGCGCTGTGTCAGCCGCGACGGCAACCGCAAAGCTCTGGAAGTTATCTTCGAGGTCTTTGAGCCGCGCGATTATTTCGAGTGGCGCGGGCTTGGCTCAATCGCGCACAGCGGGATGAAGCTGCAACGCAAATACGCTGCGTTCGATGCCGAGTTGAAGTTCAGCGTGCCGGGGCTGCGTATCGCAGACCCGAAGGCGTGCCAGTGCGGCGAGATTCTCAAGGGCGTCAAGAAGCCCTGGGAGTGCAAAGTCTTCGGCACGGCCTGCACGCCTGAGACTCCGATAGGCTCTTGCATGGTGTCGAGCGAAGGAGCCTGCGCGGCTTACTATAACTTCGGACGGCTGTCGAAAATCGCGCAGCGTTCTGTAAGCTCCTGAAAGCAGAAAGCGTAAAAAGAGATGACGACAGAGTTTTCTTCCTCGCCGCTGTTCGAGCGTGTTGAGCGTGCGCGGCGTAGAAGACGAAAGATCAAAGAGACGCACATCACGCTCGCGCACGGCAGCGGCGGCAAAGCCATGCATGAACTGGTCGAGGGGCTGTTTCTGGAATATTTGAGAAACCCGCTGCTGGAGATGCTCGAAGATCAGGCCGTCTTTGAAATCGGCCACACGAGTCTTGCAGGCGAGAGAAAAGCAAACGGCAATGGCTGTTCGTCAAAGCTCGCTTTCACGACCGATTCGTATGTCGTAGACCCGATTTTTTTTCCCGGCGGCGACATCGGACGCCTCGCCATCAACGGCACTGTCAACGATCTTGCGATGAGCGGCGCGCGGCCCCTGTATCTCTCCGCAGGCTTTATTCTCGAAGAAGGTTTTCCCATCGAAGATTTGAAGCGCGTGCTTGAATCCATGCGCGCGGCGGCGGCAGAGGCAGGCGTCGAGGTCGTGACAGGCGACACGAAGGTCGTGCAGAAAGGAAGCGCGGACAAGATTTTCATCAACACTGCGGGCATCGGCGTCATAGAGTCGCCCGTGCAGCTCTCCGCGTCGCGTGCACAGGCCGGAGACAAAGTGATTTTGAGCGGCACGCTCGGAGACCACGGGACGACCATCATGATTGCGCGCGGCGAGCTTGAGCTTGAGACGGAGATCGAGAGCGACACTGCGCCGCTCGGCTCGCTGGTGGCAGAGATGTTTGATGAAGCCGCGCGTGCGTCGTCTATTGATGCGATACATGCTTTGCGCGACCCGACGCGCGGCGGGGCTGCGACGACTTTGAACGAAATCGCGCTCAGTTCCGAAGTCTGCATAGAGATTTATGAAGACCTGATTCCCGTGCGCGAGGAGGTGAAGGGCGCGTGCGAGATTCTGGGCCTCGACCCGCTCTATGTCGCCAACGAGGGAAAACTGCTGGCGATAGTCGCAGCCGGTGTGGCCGATGCGCTCGTCGCGCGAATGAAGCTTAACTCTTACGGTAAAGATGCCTGCATCATCGGCGAGGTTAAGGCAGAGCCGCAGGGCATCGTCGCCATGAAGACGGGCTTTGGCGGCACGCGCATCGTGGACATGCTGGTCGGCGAGCAGTTGCCGAGAATCTGTTGAAAACCATTTATTGTAGATAAGCTTGTGAGCATAATTTATAGGGGAAATGATTCGCTATGGTTACCAAAAGGTGGGAATTCATTGAAGACTTGTCGGAAAACTGGCAAGTCTTACGCTCTAGTGAATTAGAGAGTTTGGCGTCAGTATGGAAGGAACAATCAACTACGCTCCGACAAAAAGACGCCTTGAAGCAGTTCAATGATCGTTTGCGTAGAGAATGGGCGATTGAAACCGGCATTATTGAAAACCTCTATTCTATTGACAGAGGTATTACTCAACTTCTCATTGAACAAGGCATAGATGCCAGTCTTATCCCACATGGGTCAACTGATAAACCTGCCGAGTTGATCGTACCGATTCTTCGTGACCAAGAAGAGGTTCTTGAAGGATTATTTGATTTTGTTGCTCAAAGGCGTGACCTTTCAACTTCATATATCAAGGAGTTACACCAAGCATTAACTGAACATCAAGAAACTGTTCAGGCTATTAATGGTCTTGGCCGAGATATTGAGGTTAAACTTTTACACGGTCAGTGGAAGCAACAACCTAACAATCCTAAAAGGCCAGAGGGTGATCTACATGAATATTGTCCGCCAGAACATGTAGTAGCAGAGATGGACAAACTCATAGAGATGCATCATGTGCATATAGAAAGAGAAGTGCCGCCAGAGATTGAAGCGGCGTGGTTACATCATAGATTTACGCAAATCCACCCATTCCAAGATGGGAATGGTCGGGTTGCCAGAGCATTAGCTTCACTGGTCTTTTTGCGTTCTGGCTGGTTTCCTTTGGTCATCCATCGGGACATACTTAAAGAATATATTGATGCCCTTGAAACAGCAGATAACGGTGATTTGTCATTATTGGTAAACCTTTTCGCGAGAGTACAAAAAAAAGCGTTTCTAAATGCACTAAGCCTTTCGGTTGATGTTCTCCAAAAACCTTCGCCTTTACGGCAGGTTATCTCAGCAGCCGCAGATAGGTTAAGGGCAAGGAAGAGGTCAAATCTTGCAGAAATGCAGTCTAAAGCATTTGAACTCTCCAAAGAATTGGAAGCGCAAGCCGAGAAGAAATTTGAATCAATCGCAACAGAATTGAATGGAGAGTTACAGTCACTGGACCAAAATTACTTCGTAAATGTTTGGCACAATAATGAACAGAACGACTTTTGGTTCAGAAACGAGATCGTATCAGTAGCGAAGGATTTGGGATATTACGCTGATACGCGAACCTACCGCGCCTGGATACATCTACGTATTAAGGAAGATCGTCAAACTAATATTGTTCTTTCATTTCACTCGCTCGGCGTTGAGTTTCTTGGTCTCATGGCAGTATCTGCTTTTATGGAATTCAGGGATAGGAAAGATGATGGAGAAGTCTCAGTTGATGGCCCCCATAAACTCAGTAGAGATGTTTTTCAGTTCTCATATAAAGAAAAAGAGGAACTAATAAAAGAACGTTTCGATCAATGGTTAAATGATGTTCTATTAGCCGGGCTTGACCAATGGAGAAAGCAACTTTAATTCCATAGTTTTAGCGGCACGCGCATCGTGGACATGCTGGTCGGCGAGCAGTTGCCGAGAATCTGTTGACGCGCAATCAAAGCCGGTGCGACACTTCAGGCACAGGTAAATCTTCTTAATGGAGTACGCCACGTGAGCTTATGGTCGAAAGCCATGTTCCTCAACCAATCAAGGAAATCACAGTGCTGTGGATCACGGCTGGCCTGAGTTGTGATGGAGACACAATTGCAGTCACCGCCGCCACTCAACCGAGTCTCGAAGACATCATCCTCGGCGCGCTCCCCGGCATCCCCAAAGTAAATTTTTATAATCCGTTTCTGGCTTATGAGAACGGCGATGAGTTCGTCAACCTTTTTCATCGCGCCGCAGAAGGCCAGATCGAGCCGTTCATCCTCGTCATCGAAGGCTCTATCCCCAACGAAGAGATTAAAGAGGAAGGCTACTGGGCCGCCTTCGGCACGAACAAAGAGACGGGGCAACCCATCACGACCTGTGAATGGATTGACCGGCTGGCCCCGCGCGCGTGGGCCGTCATCGCAGCCGGAACCTGCGCGACCTACGGCGGGATTCACGCGATGGCTGGCAACCCGACGGGCGCTATGGGTCTGTCAGATTATTTGGGATGGAAATGGAAATCGTGGGCCGGTGTTCCGGTCGTCTGTGTGCCGGGTTGCCCTGTGCAGCCAGACAATTTCATGGAGACGCTGCTGTACCTGCTCTATCAGGCAGCAGGGCGCGCTCCCATGATTCCGCTCGATGATGCCTTGAGACCGACATGGCTCTTTGGTCAAACCGTCCACGAAGGATGCGACCGTGGCGGATATTATGAGCAGGCCCAGTTTGCAGAAAATTACGGCGAGCGCACCTGTATCGTCAAGCTTGGCTGCTGGGGGCCTGTCGTTCAATGCAACGTCGCCAAACGCGGTTGGATGGCAGGCATCGGCGGGTGTCCGAACGTCGGCGGCATCTGTATCGGCTGCACGATGCCGGGTTTTCCAGACAAGTTCATGCCGTTTATGGATCAGCCGCCGGGATCGCTGCTCTCTTCGGCGGCGGTGATGACCTATGGCAGAGCCATCCATGCCCTGCGCAGGTTTACGCAAACTTCGCTCAACAAAGAGCCTCCGTGGCGGCGACGCGGGAGTAAATTGAACACCGGATACGTCGAGCAATCGGGGATTCTTGAGAAGAGATAAAGATGCATACTTTCGAGGGTGACAAAGAATCGCGCACCATAGAGAGTAAGCCGCAGACGCTTGAGGAGGCGCACGCTGCCGCTCTGGCGGCGGCCAACGGCATTCCCGATCTGGTGGAAGCTGAAGGCATCCTGCACGGGCTGGCGAGCGTCTTCTTCCCCGCCGATTCCGCATCTGCGAACGGCGTCTCGATGAGCGCGCGCGCGAGCAATGAAGCCACCGAACCGCCTAACCTCGAAGCCAGATATAGAACCCTTGTCGAGCAGATTCCGGCGGTCGTCTTTATGGCTTTTCTTGACAAAGGGATTGGCGAAGCTTATGTCAGCCCGCAGATCGAATCCGTGCTCGGCTTCACGCAGGAAGAATGGCTCAATGATCCTGTGCTCTGGTATCAGCAGGTTCATCCGGACGACAAGGCGCGTTGGAGCATTGAAGCCGCGCACATGTTTCTTTCAGGCGAGCCGCTGCAATCCATCTACAGGGTGATGGCCCGCGACGGGCATGTGGTCTGGTTTCAATGCGAAGCCAAGATGGTGCGCCGCGATGACGGGCGACCGTGGTTCATACACGGCGTAGGGTTTGACATCACAAATCTCAAGTGCGCCGAAGAAGCTCTGCGCAAAGCTCATGACGAGTTGGAGATGCGCGTCGCTGAGCGCACGCGCGAGCTTGCCGGAGCGAATACGGAGCTGCAACTGGAGATCGCAGAGCGCAGGCGCGCGGAACAGGAACGCGCGGAACTACTGGCGCGCGAACAGGCTGCGCGCCAGCAGGCGGAGGAGGCCAATCGTCTCAAAGACGAGTTTCTCGCAACCATCTCGCATGAGCTGCGCACGCCCATGACCGCCGTCGTCGGCTGGACGCACCTGCTTCGTAAAGGGATGCTTAACGAACGCAACGCCGAGCATGCGCTTGAAACCATCGAGCGCAATGCCCGTTCGCAAACACAACTGATTGATGACCTGCTGGACATCTCGCGTATCATCACCGGCAAGATCAGGCTCGATATTCGTCAAATCGAACTCGCGCAAGTGGTCGAAGCAGCCATTGATGCCGTGCGACCCACAGCACAGGCACGCCGGATAGACCTTGAAACATCAATCGCACCGGAAGCGAATCTGGCGCGCGTAGACCCCGTGCGGTTGCAGCAGGTGGTGTGGAATCTTCTGTCCAATGCCATCAAGTTTACCCCGCAGGGCGGGCGCGTGTCCGTCAAACTTGAGCGCGTTGACTCTCAGGCTCAGATGACTATCACGGACACGGGCGAAGGCATCAGCCCGGAGTTTTTGCCCTTCGTCTTTGAGCGTTTTCGTCAGGCAGACGGCTCTATCACGCGCACACACGGGGGACTCGGACTCGGCTTGGCAATCGTGCGCAATCTGGTAGAACTGCACGGCGGAACAGTCGCGGCGGAGAGTCGCGGCGCGGGGCAAGGCGCAAAGTTCACTGTTTCGCTGCCGCTCCTTCGACGGCGGGAAGTTGATTGCAGCATGCTTCAGGAAAGAAAGACGGACGCCCCTCAACCGGCAATCCGCAACCCGCATTCAGCCATTCTTAAAGGTCTGCGTGTCCTCATCGTCGAGGATGAAGTTGATTCACGAGAGCTGTTTGAGCTGACTCTGAAACGATATGGAGCAGACGTGACGGGAGCCGCTACAGCCGTGCGCGCGCTGGAAATGCTCGGACAGTTGGAGATAGACGTGTTGGTCTCCGACATACAGATGCCTTTGATGGATGGCTATCAATTGATTAGCAGGGTACGCGCGATGGATTTGGAAGCGACTAGAAAAATTCCGGCCATCGCCTTGACCGCGTATGCGAGAGCGGAAGATCGGATGCGCTCATTTCTGGCAGGCTATCAGGCGCATATCTCCAAGCCCGTCGAGCCGTCAGAGTTAGTGGCGACGGTGGCAGCTCTCGCCGGAAGAACCGGACAGGTCTAAATGGAGGAATGCAAAAATGTAAAATGCAATCTGATTCCTATTTTTGCCTTTTACATTTTACATTTTTAATTTTGCATTTCCTGATTGGTGAAAGTCTTTTATGTCTGAGCTAGACTCGCTTTCAAACGCTTCGGCGCTCGCATTCGGTTTCGTGCTTGGCCTCAAGCACGCTGTCGAAGTTGACCATCTGGCAGCCGTTTCGACCATCGTGACAGAGCGCAAGAGCTTGCTCAGTTCTGTGCTGGTCGGCGGTCTCTGGGGTCTGGGCCATACTATCTCGCTGGTCATCGCAGGCGTCGTTATTATTCTGCTTCATGTCGAGATCAGCGAGCGCATTGCGCTGGCGCTCGAATTCTGCGTCGGTCTCATGCTGATTGCGCTCGGCGCAAACGCGCTCCGCAAACTCGCGCGCGGAGGCCGCATGCATCTGCACGTCCACCGGCACGGCGGGCGCGAACACATCCACCCGCACATCCACGAGGCCAGCGCGCCGGACACAGACAGGGACACGCATCACGGCTTTCGATTGGGCCTGCGCCCGCTCATTGTCGGGATGATTCACGGGCTGGCGGGCAGCGCGGCCCTCATGCTGCTGGTGCTCTCGACCATCCAGAAGCCGCTCGTCGGGCTGGTCTATATCGCAATCTTCGGCATCGGCTCAATCGGCGGGATGATGATTATGAGCGCGCTCGTCAGCCTGCCGCTCTACCTGACGGCCACGCGTTTTACGCGCGTCAATCTGGCGATACGCGGGCTGGCGGGCATTTTCAGCTTAGGCTTCGGCCTGTTTATGATCTACGAGATAGGCATCGTGGATGGTCTGTTCTGGCGAATCGGATAAGAAATCAAGCCGTCATCCGGAAATAAGTTCTTGACAACAGCGTAAATGATAATAAAATACGAGCGTTCGTTTTTCAGGCGCGGCTCATGCCCAAACTCAGCCAGGAAGTAATCGAAGAAAAGAAAGGTCGCATCGAAGAAGCGGCCAAGCAGTTGTTTATCAAACAGGGGTTTCACGCCACTTCAATGCGTGACATCGCCGGGCGCACAGGCACGTCGCTCGGCAACCTGTACAATTACTACCGGACAAAGGAAGAGATTCTCGAATCCATCATTCGCGGGTATCAGAAGGTCATAGACGCTCGCCTGCATCAGATGTTCGAGGGCATTGAGGAGCCTTTTCAGCCCGCGAGCCTGATCCGGTTCGGGCGGCTGGTCAAAGAGATGGTCAACGACCATCACGATTTCTGGCTGTTGATGTACATAGACGTGCTGGAATTTGAAAACCGCCACTTTCGCAAGATGTTCGAGGGGTTGACGAAGAACCTCAGGCGACGTTTCAGCAGCTACTTTAACGAGTTGAAAGCGAGCGGCGCGCTCTATGACGGCATTGATCCGGCGGTCGGATTCACAGCCGCTTACATGCAATTCTTTAACTACTTTCTGGTGGAAAAGCTATTCGGCGGCAATCGCCACTTCGGCATCAGCGATGATCAGGTCATCGTCAAGCTGACGGATATTTTCTGTCGCGGCGTCATGCTGCCGGAAGCCATCCACTGGCCGCAAAGCCCTGACGGTCAAGCGAAAGGTCGCCCCCGCGCCGGAGTCGCGCGCCGGGCTAAATCAGATCAGAAGTAAATTCAACCTAATCGGGCGCGCTCGTCGGCGCTCTTATCATTTGAGTTCTATAAAAACGTACGTTCGTTTTTATCTACGACACAACTCCCGGCTTAACACTGAAGCTCGAATCGCAGGAGGTCTTGAATATGTTGCAGAGAAGATGGTTTGTGATGTTGATGCTGATCGGCATCCTGATGTCTGCGGTCGCGGGCCGCACGCCCGCGCAGAATGCGACCGGACAACTGAGCGGGACGGTCGTGGATGCCGCAGGCGCACGCGTTCCCGGCGCAGCGGTCAAAATCACCAACCTTGACACCGCGCTTGAACGGCAGGTGGTGACCGGCGAGGAAGGAAACTTCGCCGTGCAACTGCTGCCTCCGGGCAGATACCGCGCAGAGGTTTCGGCACAGGGCTTCAGGTCGGTCGTAGTCGAAGAGATTGATGTCAACGTCGCGCAGACGGCGACCGTTGACATACGGCTCGAAGCGGGCAGCGTTGAAGGCGGGGTGGTGACTGTGACCGCCGTGCAGCCTCTGGTTCAGCAGGAGTCTTCGCAGGTCGGTCGCGTCATGGAAGAGACGCAGATCAGGCAACTGCCCCTGCCGACGCGCAATTTCCAGCAACTGCTGACGCTCTCGCCCGGAACTTATGCAAACGTCTCGAACAACACGGAGCTGGGGCGCGGCGATTCCATCATCTCTGTCAACGGGCAACGCCCGACGAGCAACAACGTGCGTATCAACGGCGTGGACGCCAACTCTATCGGCACGAACTCGACGCCGAATCTGGCCGTTCCCGCGACGGACAGTCTTCAGGAGTTCATCGTCCAGACGAGCCTGTACGATGCTTCGCAGGGCCGCAACGCCGGGGGCAACATCGAAGCCGTGACCAAATCCGGCTCAAATGACTTTCATGGCAACGTCTACGAGTTTTTCCGCAATCGCTCTTTAAACGCCAACGAAGCTTTTCTCAAGGCCGCAGGGCAGCAGAAGCCCGTGCTCTCGCGCAACCAGTTTGGCGGAACCGTCGGCGGGCCGCTGGTTCAGGACAGGGCTTTCTTCTTCGCCTCTTATCAGGGCACGCGCGAGCGCAACGGCGCATCTCTGGTCAACAGTCTGATGTCGCCGACGCTGCCTGTTTTCCTGAGCGATAACAATCGCACGGCAGCGGGAATCGTTGCGGCTTTCAATGCTTACAACGCTACGCTGCCCGCAGGTCAACAACAACTGCCGCTGACCGTCGCGCAGATCAACCCCGTCGCGCTCGCCATTCTTCAAGCCAGATTGGCGAGCGGCCAGTTTGCGATTCCGAGTCCGACCACAGGCTCCGGCCTGACTCCGATTTCCGACATCTCGCGCTTTCGTGAAGACCAGCTCAACGCCAATGTGGATGTTAAGCTGAGCGATGTGCATTCTATTTCCGGCAAGGCTTTCACAGCGACTAATCCGACGCGGCAAGCCAATTTCAGTTTCGCCGGACTGGGCAACGGGTCAACACAGCTTCCCGGCTTTGGCAGCAGCTTGCAGATCAAGCAGACGCTGATCTCGCTGGCTGACAATTACGTCTTTAGCCCGAACGTGGTTAATCAGGCGCGCTTCGGTTTCAGCCGCCTGCGCGTCACCTCTACGCCGGAAGAGCCTTTTACGGCGCAGCAGTTTGGCATCAACAGCCCGCTGGCGGGAGCGTTCCCCGGATTGCCGACGATTACGGTCGCGGGGCTGTTCACGCTCGGGTCATCCACCTTCGCGGATCAATCCTCGCGCATCAACGCGTGGAGCGTGAACGACACGCTCTCATACGTGCATGGCAATCATCGCTTTCGTTTTGGCGGAGAGTATCGCTATTCGCAAGTCAACTTTTATTTCAACGCTTTCTCGCGTGGCTTCCTGCAATTCTCTCCGAACACGGCGAATCCCGCGTCCGCTTTCGTCAACTTCCTTACAGGCAACGGCATCTCGATTATCGGCTCGGGAGTTTATGACCGCGCTCTGCGGACGAACGACTTTGCGGCCTATGTGACGGATGACTGGAAGGTCACGAGCCGCCTGACGCTCAATCTTGGCTTGCGTTATGACTATTACGGCTATCCGACGGACATACGCGGGCGTCTCGTAAACTTCATCCCGGAGCAGTTTCGCATCGGCGGGCCAGCGAACGGTTTTGTGCAGGCGGGTAACGCGACGAATCCGATTCCGGGCGTGCCGCTCGTGGACGACGGGCTGGTCCCGAATGATCGAAACAACTTTGCGCCGCGCGTCGGTTTCGCTTACACCCTCTCTGAAGAAAATCGGCTGGTGGTGCGCGGCGGTTACGGCATCTATTATGATCGCCTCTCGACGCGCTATGCCAACACGCAGCTCTTGAACTTTCCCTATCTGGCTCTGGCCGTAGGCTTGGTCAATTCCGCCGGAGCGCCGGTATTCCGCCCGCTCTCGAATCCGTTTATACAGGTTCCGCAGCCGACGCAGTTTCCGGTCGCAGCGACCATTCCTTCTCCCTTAACCCCGCTCGCGCCGGTCGTCGGCGTGCCGATTAGCGGACTCTTCATAGACCCCCAACTGCGCACGCCCTACATACAGCAGTACAACGTCAACGTGCAGTGGGAGTTTTTGAATAACTATCTGTTAGAGGTCGGTTATGTCGGCTCGAACGGCAGAAAACTGTTGCAGGTCATCACGCTCAACCAGCCTGTTTTCAATCCTGCGACCAACAGCTTTTTTGCTCCGTTCGGCACAGCCCTTTCGACGCAGAAGAATGCTTCGGGCGGCATACAGCAGGTGCAATCAAGCTCTAACTCGAAATACAACTCGCTACAGATCAGCGTCACCAAGCGTTTCAGCGACGGCTTGCAATTTTTATCCGCCTACACGCTCGGCAAATCCGAAGACTACTATTCGGGCGGCGCAGGCGGCGGCGTCAACGAGATTGCGACTTTGCCGGGCGACCAGCGCGACTGGCGCACGAATTTCGGCCCGTCGGATTTTGACCGCAGGCATCGCTTTGTGACGAGCTTTGTGTACGACCTGCCGAAGGTCGAAGCGGAATCCGGCATTGCCAAAGCCTTGCTTAACAACTGGCAGGTGGCAGGCATCCTGACTTTGCAGACAGGGCTTCCCTTCTCCGTCATCGACAACCCGAACAACAACATCATCCAGCGCGCGAACTTCAACCCGAATTTTTCCGGCTCTATCTTCGGAGACGGGACGCCAGGCAATTACCTTAATCCGGCTGCGTTCGTTATCTCGCGCCCCAGACTGGATGGAGCAGCCGTCGGAGTGGTGACGAATGGCTCGTTTGACCGCAACGCGCCCTTTGGCAACACGCCGCGCAATGGTTTTCGCGGGCCGGGGCAAAAGAACATGGACTTCTCCATCGTCAAGTTCATCCCCTTCACAGAGCGCGTGCGCGGAGAGTTTCGCACGGAATTCTTCAACATCTTCAACTGGGTCAATTTAGCGAACCCGAACTCAAACCTCGCCAATCTTGCGACCTTTGGCAAAATCACGCAGACCAGCACAGGGCCGCGCGTGATCCAGTTTGCGTTCAAGCTAAATTTCTAAAACGCTCATCAGACTTTGATGAGCGTCAGGCCATGAACAGAAATGGAAGAGAGCGACCGTCCACGAAGCCACGCGAAACATCTCGAACAAAATTCATATTTAATGTTTCGCGTGGCTTCGTGGATAAAAAAAATTTCCGGTTGTTGAGAACGTCTTCTCTTTAGAGCTTGGGTTAACTTAAACTTCAGAGCATGCCGAAGATTCAGACGGGCGAAATAGAGCTGTACTACGAAGAGCATGGCGCGGGCGAGCCGCTGGTTTTGATTCCGGGTTTTGGCAACGGGCTTTGGATCTGGTTCAAACAGATTCCGGCTTTCGCAGAAAACTTTCGCGTCGTCGCCTTTGACCCGCGCGGCATCTCGCGTTCCGTGGCTCCCGACACTCCGGTCTCGATAAGACTGATCGCAGACGATGTGGCCCAGTTGCTCGGCGCGCTTTCAATCGAGAGCGCGCACATTCTCGGAGCTTCCTTTGGCGGGTTCGTCGCGCAGGAATTCGCGCTGGCCTACCCGCGGATGACGCGCAGCCTGATTCTCTGCTGCACGAGCTTTGGCGGCATCAATCACATTCCGCCGCCGCTCGCCACTTTGCAAGCCATTGCTTCGACAAGGGGATTGAACACAGAGGAGCGCGTCAGGGAAAACCTGCTGCTGGCTTTTTCGCCCGGTTATCTGGAAGAGCAGAGCGAGGAAGTAAAGAGCGTGATAGAGATGCGCGCACAGAATCCCGTGCCTGAACGTGCTTATCTGCATCAACTGCAAGCGGCCAGAGACTTCAGCACGGAAACGCGCGTCTCTGAAATCAAAGCGCCGACGCTCGTTATCACAGGCGACGACGACATCATCGTCCCATACGATAACTCGCTCAATCTGGCGCACAAAATTCCGGCGGCAGAGCTTGTCATTCTCAAAGGCGGCAGCCACACATTCTTTATCGAGCGCGCGGAAGAGTTTAATCGCGCCGTCGTCAAATTTATAGAACAACAATATCCGTAAGGGCATATTAAGAATGCGTTATGCAAGAATCACCGGCACAGGCTCATACGTCCCGGAAAAAATTCTGACTAACGATGACCTCAGCCGCATGGTCGGCGAGGATGTCAGAGAGTTTGTCTCGCAGGTGCTGGGCATAGAGGAGCGTCACGTCTGCGCTGCCGATGAGAGCACTGCTGACCTTGCGACCGAAGCCGCGCGCAAGGCTCTGCAAGCAGCGGGCGTCGAGGCGGAGAGCGTAGACCTCATCATCCTTGCGACGGACACGCCGGAATACATCTCGCCCGCCACTTCGGTCGTCGTACAGCACAGGCTCGGCGCAAAGAACGCGGGTACTTTTGACATCAACTGCGCCTGCGCGGGCTTTGTGACCGCGCTCGATACCGCATCGAAGTATGTCATCGCAGACGACAGTTACAAAAACGTGCTCGTCATCGGCGCATACGCGATGAGCAAATATGTTGACTGGACAGAGAAGAAGACCGCGACCATCTTTGCGGACGGCGCGGGCGCGGTTCTCTTGCAGGCGGCGGAAGACGGCCCCGGCTTTCTGGCTTCAAAGCTCGTAGCCGAAGGCAGCTATCACGACCACATGGGAATTTATGCGGGCGGGACGCAGATGCCGATGACGGAAGAAATCCTGCGCGAAGGCATGTGGGGCAAAGTTCGCTTTGCCAAAAAATATCCGTCAGCGGTCAACACGGAAGGCTGGCCCGCTATCGTCTATGACGTGCTAGGGAAATGCGATTTGACCTTAGACGACGTGGCCCTTTTTCTGTTCACGCAGGTCAACCTGAGCACGATCAGGGAAGTGATGAGCAATCTCTCTCTCCCGATGGAGCGCACGCATACGGTGATGCGGAAATGGGGCTACACGGGTTCGGCCTGCATCCCTATGGTTTTGGATGACGCCGTCAGAGAAGGCAAGCTCAAACCGGGCGACATCTTCGTGATGTGCGCTTCCGGCGGCGGACTCAACATGGCCTGCGCAGCCTTTCGATTTTAGATTGCGGATTGCGGATTTATAAAAGCAAAAGTCTTCTGCTTCTTAACTCCGCAATCCGCAATCCGCAATTCGCATGAAGTATCAAAACATCTACTCTCTCTTCCGCGAGCGCGTGGAGCATTACAGCCTGCGCGATGGCGACGAGCGCGGGCGTGATGCCTTTTATTTCCGCCGGCAGGGGCGTTGGGAAGGCATCTCCTGGGAACGCTTTGACCGCGAGGCGCATGAGTTCGGCCTTGCGCTGCTGGCTTCCGGGCTGGCGCGCGGCGCTGCTGTGTGTGTCTTGATGGGTAATGTTCCCGAGTGGCCCATCAGCGACATCGGCACGATCAGCGCGGGCGGCGTTGGCTGCGGACTCTACCCTACAAGCTCTGCGGAGCAGTGCCAGTACATCATCAATCACTCGGACGCAGAGTTCGTTTTAGTAGACACCAGACAACAGCTCGATAAGATTCTGAGCGTTCGAGACAAGCTGCCGAAAGTCAAAGCCGTCATCGCGCTTGACGAAGTGGCTGCACGCACGGCTGCGGGCGTTATCAGCTACAAAGATTTTCTGCGGCTCGGAAGAGACAACCGCGCGAGCTTTCAGTCGCTGCTCAGGGAACGCGCCGAAACCGCGCGGGCGGATGATACAGCGATTATGGTTTACACCTCCGGGACGACGGGCTTGCCGAAGGGCGCGTGTCTGAGCCATCGCTATATTCTTAATAGCGTCGAATCCCTGCGCCGGACGATTCCGATTTACGACACGGATGTTTCCTTCTCTTATCTTCCCTATTGCCACGTCGCCGAACGCATCTCAGGTCTCTACAACCGCCTTTACGCGGGCGCGTCCGCTTACTTCGTTGACGACCTGACAAAGCTCTGGGAGTACATGCTGGAAGTAAAGCCGACTGTGTTTGCGAGCCTGCCGCGCTTCTTTGAAAAAATTCACGCGCGCGTGTTGGCCGACCTCGAAAAAGATTCTCATGAAGAACAGCATCGCTTTCATGAAGCCCTCGCCGCCGGGCGCGCACTGAGTCGCCTGCGACAGGAGAGAAAAATTATTCCGGCGGAATTGCAAACAGAGTATCAGGAAAAAGCTCTGCCGGTATTAAGCAGAGTCAACAACTATTTCGGCGGGCGGATGCGGCTGGCAACTTCCGGCGGCGCGCCTTTGCTGCTGGAAGTCGCAGAGTTCTTTGATGCGGCGGGCATCCCAATCTTGCAGGCTTACGGGCTGACGGAAAATATCTGCGTCGCCTTTAATCGCCCGGACGATTACAAGTTCGGCACGGTCGGCCCTCCTATGCCGGGCTGCGCTATAGAAATTGCTGCCGACGGAGAAATCCTCGTCCGCAGCGAGATGATGTTTAGCGGCTATTACAAGCAGCCGGATCAGACTGCGGAGGTGATGCGCGACGGCTGGCTCCTGACGGGCGATCTGGGCGAGATGGACGCGGACGGGTTTCTGAAAATCACTGGCCGCAAGAAAGAGTTGATAGTCATGTCCACGGGCAAGAACGTCGCGCCCGCGCTGATTGAAAACCTGCTCAAGGAACATCACCTCATCAGCCATGCGCTCGTCTATGGCGAAAGCAAGAGTTATCTGGTCGCCCTCTTGACGCTCAATCCTGTGGAGGCGGAAGAGCATGCGCGTGCGCGCGGGATTGAGTATCAAAACTTCGCAGACCTGACGCGGCACGCAGAGATGACCAGGCTAGTACAGAAAATCGTCGAGAGCGTCAACGCCAGAGTTTCTTCAAGCGAAGCCGTCAAAAAATTCATAGTCCTAGACCGCGACTTTCAGATTGAAACGGACGAAGTGACGCCGACCATGAAGCTCAAGCGCAACATCGTGACCGGGAGATACAGCGAAGTTTTACAGAGCATGTATAGCTGAGACGGCTATCAAACGCAGGCACGAATTCATTCAACCCTTTGCGCTTTGAGTCTTTCTTTGTTTGCGCCCCCAGCGTGAAACGGTTTTATTTCTCGCAAAGGCGCAAAGATAAGAAGTAAGGCGCAAAGGGTTGAGAGGTCGTCTCAAAAAGCTTAGCCAGCGAAACTTGTTTTCAGGAGCACACGAGAAAATGTCAGACCACATCAAAGCCACAAAGCGCAAAAATATATTCATAAAGCGCAAAAATATATCCATCACGCTTCTTGCGTCTCTGCTCATCCTCTTTTGTTTCGCAGCCGCCAGCGCGCAACAGCCTGCGCCCCCGGTTGAAAAGGAAGTCACTATCTACGGGACGAAGATTCATTACCTTGAGGCCGGAAGCGGCCCGACAGTGATTTTGCTGCACGGGCTTGGCGGCAGCACAAACAACTGGGCTTTGAACACCTCTGCGCTGGCACGCAACTTTCGCGTCATCGTGCCTGACCAGATTGGCTTCGGACGCTCTGACAAACCGTTTATCAACTATCGCATCAGCACGTACGTTGACTTTCTCGACGCGCTCTACAAAGAGCTGAAGATCGAGCGCGCGTCGCTGGTCGGCAATTCGATGGGCGGGTGGATTGCGGCCAGCTATGCGCTCGCGCATCCCGAAAAGGTCGAGCGGCTAGTGCTGGTGGACGCAGCGGGCTTTGCGCCGCCGGAGAATTTTGATGTGCGGCAACTTGCCGCGATGAATCCCTCGACGCGCGAAGGAATGAAGCGGCTGGCCGCTCTGGTCTTCTATAACAAACAACTTTTCCTGACGGACTCTGCCATTGACCTGCTGCTCACGCAGCGCATCAAGGCTGGCGACGGCTATACCATTCAGAGCCTCAACGAATCCATCGCGCGCCGCGAAGACCTGCTCGACAATCGCCTGTCGGCCATCAAGCAGCCGACGCTGATCATCTGGGGACGCAACGACGGGTTGACGCCGCTCGCGCAGTTCGGTGAAAGATTTCAGAAAGAGATCGGCGGCTCGCAGCTCATCGTCTTTGAAGAGTGCGGGCATTTCCCGCAGGTCGAGAAGGCAGCCGAGTTCAATGCCGCGCTACTCAAATTTCTGACGCTACCCGCGATGTCAAAGTAGGCTTTGATTTTAAAACTCAAGTTAAAAGAAGCTTCAACTCTTTGCGCCTTCTCTCTTATCTTTGCGCCTTTGCGCGAAACACGAACGTTTCACGCAAAGGCGCAAAAAGAGAAAAACTCAAGGGCGCAAAGATGGCTTGAAGTGGAAGGAAAAAGTTTATGGATATAAAAATCGGCGATACAGCATCCCTGTCAAGAACGATTACGGATGAAGACATACGCGCGTTTGCAGAGCTGACGGGCGATCACAATCCTGTTCATCTGGATGACAGCTTTGCTAAAGGAACACGCTTCGGTCGCCGCATCGCGCACGGGATGTTGAGCGCGTCCTTAATCTCCGCCCTGCTGGCAAACGAGTTGCCGGGCGATGGCACAGTCTATCTCAGCCAGACATTGAAATTTGTCGCGCCCGTTTATCCGGGTGACACTGTGACGGCGCGCGTGACCGTCACGAACGTTAGAGCAGACAAGCCTATCTTGACTCTGGAGACTGTGTGTCTCAACCAGAACGGCGAGACGCTGATTAAGGGCGAAGCGGTGGTGCTGAAAACGTAAGCTTAAAATACAAGGCGTGAGGGCAGAGATAAAAAAGATGCCAGATAAAACGGTTATCAAACAAGGCGCGGTCGAGAAGGCAACTGCCGCCGTGGCAAGAGTGCCAGCCTATTCATGGTATGCGCTGGCCCTTTTGACAACGGTCTATGTCATGAATTTTTTAGACCGTACAGTCATCTATATCCTGCTCAAGCCGATCAAGGATGAGATGGCGTTTTCAGACTTTCAACTGGCGTTGCTCGGCTCAACGTCTTTCACAATCTTTTACACGCTGCTCGGCATTCCCTTCGGGCGCATGGCCGACTCTGCCGTGCGGAAAAATATGATCGCGGTGGGGCTTGCCGTGTGGAGCCTCTTTTCCGGCCTGACAGGATTTGCCACAGGCTTCTGGTCTATCTTTTTCTGTCGCGTCATGGTCGGGGTCGGTGAGGCGACGCTCGGCCCTGCCGCGCTCTCGCTGCTGAGCGATTATTTTCCGCCGCGCATGCGCGCCACTGTGCAGGCAGTTTATTCTTCCGGCATCGCCATCGGCGGCGGCATCGCGTTTCTGCTCGGCGGCAGGGTCGCGGAGGCTTACAACTGGCGCTGGGCTTTTTATCTGCTCGGATTTCCCGGACTGATTCTCGCCGCGCTGGTTTTCTTTCTCAAAGAAGAACCGCGCGGGCGCACGGAAAGCTCTCAGGCCGGTTTCAGCAGCCGCGACTGGAAGATACTGTTTCGCTCAGCTCCTCTGCGTTACCTGTTTCTGGGTTACGCGCTGTTCGGGCTGGCCGCGAACAATCTGGGGTTCTGGGGCACACAATTTTTCGTGCGGTTTCACGGGATGAGCCTCACGACGTTTGGCCTAGTGGCCGGAATCCTCTCGATTGTGGCCGGAGTGCCGGGAACGATTATGGGAGGCTATGTCTCAGACTGGTTTCGCCGTTTCGGGAAAGGCGGGCGCATGCTCTTTAGCGCGTGCGCGGCCCTCATCTCAATCCCGCTCTGGTTCGGGCTGCTCTTTAGCAGTAACGTCGCGCTGTTGGTGGTAATCAATTTCCTGCTGCTCGGTCTGGCGCTGGTCTGGCTTGGGCCAGCCGCAGCAGACGTTCATGACATCGCCGGGCCACAACTGCGCGGACTCGGCATCGGTATCTACTTTTTTACGGTTAACATCTTCGCTTACATCATCGGCTCGCCGCTCATCGGCCTGCTCAACGACCGGCTGGGCGTCCAAAGTCAGCCCTCTATGATGAGATACTCGCTCCTCATATGCCCGCTGGCCTGTGCCTTGAGCGCGCTGCTGCTCTGGCGTGGAAGCCGCGCGATGAAAGAGCGAGAGACAAGTGAAGCTTGAGAATGCGAAAGAATTTTCCCGCAAAGGCGCAAATAAAAAAAGACTCAGGGCGCAAAGAAGATGATTGAATGTTTAAAACAGCTCTCAGAGCGGCACAAGTTCTGTCGTGGTGGCGCGGGATTTCGCGCGTCCCATGTCTTGCGCGTACTTGATAGAGCCGGGCGTGTGATATTTTTCCAGATAGGCGCGGCTGATGGCCGTTTTCAAACGCTCGCTCCTCGTGTGCACGGCGCGGACTGGAATCTCGCGGCCCGCGACATTGATGACGCCCTGCGGTTCTTTGAGAAAAGTCCTGTACCAGCTACGCTCCTTCAGACTCCACGAGCGCACAAAGACGCGGCCTTCGACGACCACGGCCCAAATGCCTATCAAGCGATGCGGCTCTGTGCCTGCGCGCAGGCCCAGAATTTTATCGTCGCGGATAGAGGCCAACATATCGCTATCGAAACGCTGACGGGGTTTCAAACGCGCGCTCTCCTTCACTCACACCTGCCGTGCTTTTCTTTGCGCCACCAGCGCAAACATGCTTTCTTCTCTCCCTTGCTTGCAACTGGCCCGCTATCACGCAGCGAGCTTATTAACGAATGGTGACTTCGAGCGTGAACGTGGTATTTGTCATCTCGTCCTCAGGGAAGACGATGATTTCATAGTCGCCGGATTTCGGCAGCGTGCCGCTCCAGTCCGCCACGCTCTGCGCGCCTTCGACCAAGTCCATGCCCGGCGCATAGAGGCCGAACAGCGCGTTCTTTTTGGCCGAAGTCAGGTGCAGAATCATTTGCTGGCCTTTGCGTGCGCGGAGCACGTAAGTGACCGGATTCATGCCGCCACTTTCGCTTGGGCCTCCTGTGGTCTTCCCCTTCAAGATGGCGGTGGTGCGCCCCGGAGGGAATTTCACACGCTTCTGCGCGACGGCAGCGGAAGCAGTCAGGAGGAGTAACAGGGCTAGAACTGCAACGATAGATTTTTTCATTGAAACCTTCCATTCGAGAATCGGGATGGCAACGCGCGCACATGTAAAGCTGCGCGAGCTTGCCCGTTGAGCAGGAGCAAGATATTGATGGCCTCGATTGCTGTCAAGGAGATGGACGCGCGTGTAGCGGTTCAGTTTCAAAGATGGAGAAGAAAAAGACAGTTTCCCGCAAAGACGCAAAGGCGCAAAGAAAAGCACGCCAAAAGTAAATAGCATTCAATCCTTTGCGGCCTTCCTTTGCGCCACCAGTGCCTTTGCGCGAACATCTTGCGCTCTTCCTCACCCAACTCAAAGATGACGGCTCATCTTATCAACTTCAAAGTGAGCTGCTAATGACGCGCGCGTGAAGCAGGTTTATGACAGAGCCTTTTCAGATAACTTTTAATTGGGATCGATTTTATCAATCTCTTTGTCGATCAACGGGAGCACGCGCTGCCTGAGTCTGGCAACCAGCGTATCGGCTTGTCTCACGTCGTCTTCGAGCCGGACGCGTGTTTGAGCAGTTTGATTGAGCAGGCTTTCAATTCCCTTGCGCTCATTTTCCAGAAACCTGCGTCGAGTGTCACGCAGCTCGGCGGTGCGCGTTGTGCCGACCAGATTCATAGCCCGCTCGATACTTTCGGGTCGCATATCTTCTTCGATCTGCACGAGACGGCTTTTAAACGCAGTCTCTTTTTCGATCAATTCGAGAAGCTCTTTTCGTAAGGCTCCGGCGCGTTGCTCGGCGCGTGTTAAAAGATCGAGGCCGAGCGAGATGCGATTTTGTTTGTCGAGCTGGCCCGTATCGGGCGCGGAAACTTTTTCGCTGATCTCGCGCAATCTGGCGTTCAAAGTTTGCAGAGATTTTCGCAGGAGACCGATTTCATTTGCCACCATGTCCGTTGAATTGGCATTGGGCGGGAGAGTTGGCGATTGTTCCTGAGGTGTCGAATTTGTCTGGCGACGTTCCGGGGTTTGAGCAAAGGATGAAATGCTGAAAAGTATTACAGCACAAACAGCAACCGGAAAAGCTCTGATTGGTCTTATCATTGGTGGGTTCCTTTTTGTGTGAACGTTCCGGGACGACCATTATCACGCCTGACCATGACAGGGGTTCCTTTAATTCTGAGCAAGGTCAACTATTCAAACAGCCCTCTGACATGGCTTTGAAATATTCGTCGTAAGCTCCCGATTCAATCTCACACAACAGAGCGGAATGCTGTCGCGGCGTCGGGTTCAACGAGTTGTTAGGCGAGGGAGATTGTATCGAATCGTTTATGGGGTCATAAATCTTGCCAAACGCTCGCGGGCCTGCTTTTGAACTTTTTTTCGCAGTAACGGCGTCCAACCTAACAGCAGTCCGGCTGGCCCTAACGCCTGAGAACTCCATTTCCAAAAGTCGAAGGCGTCCGTGTGTTTGATGATCTTCCCGTCTTGAAACCGGAACCCGGCTTCGATCCGGTTGTGAACTCGCCGCCCGGTTGCGGAGAAATCATAGTGAGCTTCCCAAAGAGCTTTCCCCGTTTGGTCATTCGCCTGAATACCAGCAAACGTCAGCTCGAAGTTTTTAGCCTGTGAACATAACATCCTCCACATCGCGCCGACTTCCGTGGCGGATAAATTCGGAAAGACCGGATCGGAAAAGCGTATGTCCGTATGGTAGCAA
Organism: Pyrinomonadaceae bacterium; assembly: GCA_963817025.1. Lineage (GTDB taxonomy): Bacteria > Acidobacteriota > Blastocatellia > Pyrinomonadales > Pyrinomonadaceae > JACMLC01. The sequence continues at coordinate 515,048 of CAWFML010000001.1, forward strand.
CGAATCATGCCCCCGGCGTCCAATTTTTGAAAGGATGTGTAGAAGCTTTCGATTAGCTCTTCGTGCGGATGCATACGCCGTCTCTCACCTCCCGAACCGGATGTCTTGGCGGTCATCTTAGCGCATAACTCCCGAATTAACTCGCCGCGAATGCATTCTTTCAACTTGCTTTAGAAAAGCGTCTTGAAAAGAAAGTAGTGGTTCGATTTCAGGTAACAAGCTCAGAGACGACAAGAAATTTCGCGCAAAGGCGCTGGTGGCGCAAAGGAAGGGCGCAAAGGTATTGAATGCCACTTACTCTTGGCGTGCTTTTCTTTGCGCCTTTGCGCGAAACTCTTTTTCTTCCTGAGATGAGTTGTACAGGACTGTTCTTGAAAAGCTCAAACCTGCTTGCGGTAGATGACGAAACCTGAGCGTTCGGCCACCTTGTCGTAGAGCTTCATGGCTGTCAAATTCGTTTCGTGTGTTTGCCAGTAGACGCGCGGCGAGCCAGCGGCCTTTGCACGCTCATAGACCGATTCGATGAGGCTACGTCCGATTCCCTGCCCGCGTGCGGACTCAGCCGTGAACAAATCCTGCAAATAGCAGACGGGGCCTAGCATGCTCGTATTGCGATGAAAAATATAATGAACCAGACCGAGTAGCTGTCCATCTCTCTCCGCCACCAGCGCATGAACCGGCTCATAGGCGTCAAAGAAACGCGACCAGGTCATCTGTGTAATCTCAGGCGCAAGCGTGCGCTCGTAAAAACTGTTGTAGCCTTCCCACAATCCTTCCCACTCGGCAAAATCCGTGGGAGCCGGAGAACGAATAATCAACGAACCGGACATCATGACTCCTTATACATAAATGCTATCGCTCTGTAGAATGCGGCGTTGCGATCAGACGGAGCGGTTGAGGCTCTGGCGATACTCCTCAATCGCCTTCTTTCTTTCTCGCCCCACTTCATCCAGCTTTGCCAGCCACTTCTTTCTAAAGGGCATCAGCGCATCCCGCAGGGCCTCTGCCACCGCCAGATTACGAAACCATTTCTTGTCGGCTGGCACGATGAACCACGGCGCATGTTTCGTGCTGCAACGATTGATGGCGTCCTCATAAGCTTTGGTGTAATCATCCCAATACTCGCGCTCTTTCCAATCACCGACCGAGAGCTTCCATGATTTGACCGGGTCTGTCTCGCGTTTGAGCAGCCGCTGCTCTTGCTCATCTTTGCTGATGTGCAGGTAGAACTTGAGAATGATGGTTCGTGAATCCGCCAGCAATCGCTCGAAAGCGTTGATGTGCTCATAACGCTCGCGCCAGACCTCCTGTGGCGCGAGTTCATGAACGCGCACCACCAGCACATCTTCATAATGCGAGCGGTTGAAGATTTTGATCTGTCCGGTGGCGGGCGTCTGAGCATGTGCGCGCCAGAGAAAATCGTGTGCGAGTTCTTCTTCCGTCGGGACTTTGAAAGAAGCCACTGTGCAGCTCTGCGAGTTGAGCGGGCCTGTCACATGGCGGATCGTCCCATCTTTACCGCTCGTATCGCGTCCTTGCAGCACGACGAGCACGCTCTCGGTTTGCACGGCGTAAAGAAGTTCCTGCAACTCGACCAACTCTTCGATGAGTCGCGCGGTCTTCTCCTCGGCCTTCTCACGCTTTAGCCCTGCGACCTCTCCCGCGTCAAAATCTTTTAGCTTGATCCGGCCCTTGCCTTCCAAGCGATGTGCATAGCTCATAATCCCCTCCTCACATAATGGCAAGAGGATATACTAACGGCACGGTAATTAGATAGAGACACGAGTCGCAATCCTTCATCAACACACCGGCTTTTTCGCTCAAGTTTCTAAGCGAGGCACGCGCGCGGTCGGGTTGAATAAGGTGTCGGCTGGCAGCGCGGATGAGGGTGCGTGGCCCAATCGCAGTTCACCTGCTCACAATTTGCCCCCACAAGCAAACAGCCACCGTCGCCGGTGGCCGTATATTCTTGAAAAGATTGGTAGCGGGGGGGAGACTTGAACTCCCGACCTCGGGGTTATGAATCCCGCGCTCTAACCGGCTGAGCTACCCCGCCACGTCAGGTGGAATGGGTAATTATAAAGGCGTTGATTGAAAGGTCAAGCGGGTGCCGGTTTTTATTTTGCCTGAGATGTGGTTGCCCGTCTTGAGAGGGGCGGGTATGATGCCGGGCATGTTGGCAAATCCGGCTTAAAGGAACTCGCTGAAATGTCTGACCTTGTTCATCGCCCGAGACGGCTGAGACGGCGCACAGCCTTGCGCGCGCTGGTGCGTGAAGCGCGGCTCGCGCCGGAGGATTTTGTGTTGCCGCTCTTCGCCTGTGCGGGCCAAGGGGTGCGGCGCGAGATTTCTTCCATGCCCGGCGTACACAATCTGTCCGTAGATGAAATCACACGCGAAGCGACGGCGGCTTACGAAACGGGCATCCGCAGTGTGATCCTGTTCGGGTTGCCGGAAGCAAAAGATGAAACAGCGCTTGGCGCATACGCCGTAGACGGCATTGTGCAGCAGGCCGTGCGCGCGCTCCGCAAGGCAGTGCCGGAGATGATCGTCATCGCAGACACGTGCCTGTGCGAGTACACTTCGCATGGTCACTGCGGCGTAGTGCGCGATGGCGAAGTCCTCAATGATGAAACGCTGGAACTCCTCGCGCGCACAGCCGTCAGTCAGGCCGAAGCGGGAGCGGACATGGTTGCGCCGTCTGCGATGATGGATGGTCAGGTCGGCGCTATCCGCGAGGCTCTGGATCAATCCGGCTTCGAGCAAGTGCCGGTTATGTCTTATGCGGTCAAGTACGCCTCGGCTTTTTATGGGCCATTCCGCGAGGCTGCCGACAGCGCGCCCGCTTTCGGCGACCGCAGGGCTTACCAGATGGATGCGGCCAATGCGCGCGAGGCTCTGCGCGAAGCCGAGTTGGATTATACGGAGGGCGCGGATATTTTGATGGTCAAGCCTGCCAGCACTTATTTGGACATCCTGCGCGCCTTGCGCGAGCGATTTGATCTGCCGCTCGCCGCCTATCACGTCTCCGGCGAGTACGCGATGATTAAAGCGGCGGCGCAAAAGGGCTGGATAGACGAAGAGCGCGTGATGCTCGAAACCCTGACCAGCATCAAACGCGCAGGAGCCGACATCATCATCACTTACTACGCACGCGAAGCGGTAAAAGCATTGGCGTGTGACAAGTGACGTGTGACAAGCAAGAAACTGCTTTCACACGTCACTTGTCACTGTCTTTTCACTTCCACCTCGATTGGCTTAGCTCCCTTTGCATCATAGCCTTCGGGCCAGTTTGAGATGTTGATGCCGAAGGGCTGGTCGGCTTCGACTTCGACCGTGAAGCGGATGGCGAGCGGCTGGCCGCGCATCGCGTCGAGACGAACTCCGAAGGCATCAATCTTCCATTCTTCGACATGCGCCTGCGGAACCTGCTCAAGCGGAATCAGGCGCGAGCCGCAATTCCTGCCGTTGATAAAGAGCGTCACGCGCGTTGAAGCGATGCGCCCGCGCGCGTCATGCGGGATGACCGGTTGCAGGTGCGCGCGGACGTTGATGCTGCCGACGCGCCTGTAGTCTTCGCGCGCGGGCACTAGATATTCAACATGGCCGACGCCAGCCCCCCAGATATAACCGTCGCCTCCGCCAACCTTTTCAAATCGCTGGCTGATGGCCTGCTCCGGCTTGAAGCCATAGAGAATCGTTTTGTCTTCCTGAAACTTAACTTCAGGTTGAATGGCCGGATCATTCGAGGCCCGCGTGAAAGCGAACTGGCGCGGGACAAGATGTTTCCCGTCGTCGCGCAAGCTTTGTGGCGGCCAGTCATTCTGTAACGCAGCCATCAGTTCCGAGCCGCGACGAATCTCTGCGCGGACTGCTTCGTCGCGCGGCATCGTATAATTGACGCCGTAGCCGCGCTTCGGGTCGGGCGTCAGAATCCAGAACATCGCGCCGCTTGCCCCGTTGCGCGCAGCCCCTTCGACAAAAGCCCTGTACCAGTCAGCCGCCGAAAGTCCCTTGTAGCCCTCAGGCCCCATGCCGAACTCGCCGAAGACCAGAGGCTTGCCTATCGAATAACTGGCGGCGACGCGGTTTGCCATAAACTCCTGCAAAGCCGCCGGCGATTCAACATAGCTGTCCAGATCGTCGCGCGGGTAGTTATGCACGTCCACGAAATCCACATTCGGCAATTGATGCTCTGCCAGCCATTCGCGCCGCTCCCACGCGGAGCGATAACCCCAAGTGCCCGGCGTGATGAGATGGTCTGCATCGAGCGAACGTATGTAGTCGCTCATCTCTGCGACCCATGCGCGGCGCGCGTGGCGCATTCCTGTCGGAGCCTGGGCTTCGTTCATCAGTTCGTAGCCCATGATGGTCGGGTCGTCTTTGTACAAAACTCCCGTCACGCTGTTACGGCGTGTGACGATTCTTTCGACATGCTGGCGATACAGGCGGCGCGTCTCTTCGTTTGAATAAAAGAGCAGAGCGCGCTCGACGTTGATGCCGAAGGGCTGTTTGTCGTCTGCTGCGTCCGTAATGCCTGCCCAGCTCAAATACTGCGTGACGCCGCCTGTGTCGCGCCACCAGTTTGTCAGGCACAACTGCACGTAAAGCTTGTTGCGCGCGGCTTCGGCAATCACGCGGTCTAGGTGCACGAAGGCTTCTTCGTTCCATTCGCCGGGGCGCGTGCGAAAGGGATGCTGGCGCGGCCAATCCTCGCGGTCGCCGCCGACGGATTTGATCGGAGAATCTTCCCCGCCCTCGCCGTAAGCCCAGACGCGCACGACCCGCACGCCGTCTTGAGCCGCCACGCGCAAGGTCTCAGGCATTCGCGCGCGGTCGTCATTCCGGTACATGACGGCAACGTTTGCGCCGATAAAGCGAAAGGGCTTGCCGTCAACTACGAATCGCCCGCCGCGCGTCTGGACAAAGCCCGCACGTGCGCTCCTGCGCCCAGCAGATGATGATTCGCGGTCGCTCCTTTGCGCCGCAAAAAAAATCGCCGCGCCCACCAGTAGTGCGAACGCGGCTAACAGAAAATGTTTTCTTCTCATGAATTCAGAAGCGTTCAAAAAAATTTAGAGCCGATGAATGACGGCTATTCCGTATTTATATCCAGCGGCCCGTCCTGAGCTGTCGCTCTCGCAACGGGCGCGGGAGACTTCATTTTGATAAAACCCATAATGGCGCAGATGGCTCCCAAGACGACGAACAGGTTAAAGAACGCGCCGACGCTGAGCATCCTGCCGTAATCTTCGCGCTGGCGGTTAAATTCTATGACGCCGATGATGCCGATCAACAAAAAGTGCAGGTGATAAAGTAGCAAGCAGGCGGCGGAGAGCGCAAACCAGCGGGCCGGTGCGCCCAGTGCGCGTGCGCGCCCGAATCCTAAGACGGCGGCGATTAACCACGCGATGCCGCCGAGGACAAAGAGCGCCAGCGCGACGGGCACGAAGTAGTCTGGTTGCGTGGCGCGCGTGCCGGTCTCCTGCATCAAGAACCAGAGCGAAGTGGCGAACATAGACAGGTGTCTCCTCCTTACGATTCAGCGACGGCGAAATCCTACACTGAAAGACAAATCAAAGCGCCGTTTGCACGCGCGCAGACGAATTGCTGCGACTGTCGCGCAAACGGCGTCAAAAAGGTTTCCGGCTCTGCGGTCGGACGAGAAGCTCTCACTTGCCTGCTGCGGTCGCAGTTCCTCGTCGCCTCAAGCGAAACCAACACCGGGCAACTCACATCTATTGAGTAATGTGAATCTCTTCTTCCTTGTTGACGTGGCGCACGAAATAAATTATTCCACACGCGAGCGCCACGACGGTCGCGCCGATTGCCATCCAGAGATAGTTGCGCCCGCCCTGCATATCAAAGCCGCCCGTCGGATTTTTATACGTAGCGAACAGGTAATACTGGTAGATGGCAAAAATCGCTGCCGCTAAACCTACCACCCACATCAGAATATCCAGCATGCTCTTCATGTCGTACCTCCAGCGTCCGTTTTAAGTTACACATGATGGCTTTGGAGAGAAGGCCAAGCCCATCACACTCATAATTATCGCTCAGAGAAGAGAACAGTCGGGTAAATATTCTTGCCGCCAAGAGACTGCTTTGGGGTTGATACGCCGGATATGTTACAGCCACCCTGCGGCGAAGTGCAAGCCCTTTTGCATGAGGGCGCGGGGGGTCGGGGGTCGGGGGTCGGGGGAAAGTTTGCTTCTTCTGCACCCTACACCCTAATACCTACACCCTAAATTATGACTCTTTTATCTCCAGCGCGGCGCGTGATGTGTTCGCGGTCGAGGTATTCAAGGAGCGGAATGGCGTATTTGCGCGAGACGCCCGCGAGGTCTTTGAAGGCCGGAACATCTATCAGGCGTTCCGGCTCATGCGCTGCGGCATAGGCGCGCAGTTGAGAGATTAACCGGTTCAGAGCATCGCGGTGCAGGAAGAGGTCTTGAGTCACGCGCACCAGCACGCCCGCGTCAAGCAGAAGCTGTAACAGCTTGCGGCTATGCTCACGCGAAGAGGCGCGCGGGCCGCCTGCGCTTTCCAGAGCTTCTTCAAAAGTTTGGGCGGCAAGCGCGGCCTCTCTGTAAACTTTTTCCAGCCGCTCTTTGAGCGCGGCGTCTGCTGGCGAGAGAGACAGGCTGTGCGAAGCCGCGCGCACGACCTCTTTATCCGCGATGAGCGCGCCGGATTTTTCCAGCGACGCGAGGACGGCGCGAAAGACTTCGGGCGCGGCGCGTGCGAAATGACGCTCGCGCAAAGTTTCGCGCAAGAGACCGCGCGAGAGCGGCTCGCGCCTGTGATGCAATGCAACCTCTTCCTCTGCCGCCTGTGCCAGAGAAGCAAAGGCCGCTTGCCCCAGAGACACTCCCTCCGCATCAACCAACGCGCCGCGCCCGACGGCCTCGCGTATGGCTTCCTGCAAAACTTCATCGCGCCAGCCAGTGCGTGCTGCGAGGTCTGCGCGCCAGAGGCCCATGATGCCAGCCGTCTCTGCAAAGAGCGCAACCTGTGTGGCCCTGTCAGCTTTCATCAAAGCCGCGAGGCGTGTGCGCGCCTCAGTGGCTTCGCGCCCGCGATGTTTGTGGGCCAGAGCATCCAGCACACGCCCGCCCGCAATCGTGCTCGAAGGGGAATAAGAGCGGAGGATAAAATGCTCTTGCGGCAGAGCGACGACGCTCGATTCGAGCCGCAACTGCGCGAAGCCGGAATCGCCGGGCGCAATCTCGCCGCCTTCTTCAAGGACGCGCACGCGCGCTAAGATTTCGGCTGCGCCCAAGTGAAGCCGCACGCGCGAGCGCGAGCGCAAGGGGCGCGGCGCACTCTCAAGCACATTCACGCGCACATCTATAATCTGCGTCGGGCGCAGGCGATGCGCTTCGGCCAGCATCATCCCGCGCTCAATCGAAGAGGCTTCGACGCCGCCTAGATTGACCGCCGTGCGTTGTCCTGCCCCTGCCTGTTTGACCGCCCGCCCGTGAACCTGTAGCCCGCGCACACGCACGCGCGCACCTGTGGGCCAGAGCTGCATCTCATCGCCTTCCGCGATGCTTCCGGCGACGAGCGTTCCCGTCACGACTGCGCCAAAGCCGCGCATCGTGAAGGCGCGATCCACAGGCAGCCGCGCGATGGTTTCGGACGCACGCTCAGGCACGCTCAAAGCCACACGGCGCAGAGTCTCTTTCAATTCTTCTATCCTCTCGCCCGTGCGTGCGCTGGCGGAGATGACGGGCGCGTCTTCGAGAAAACTTCCCTTCACCAGTTCTTCCGCCTCTGCGCGCACCAGTGCGAGCAGTTCTTCGTCAACCGCATCCGTTTTGGTGATGATGACGAGACCCGATCTGATTTCCAGCAGGCGACAGATGTCGAAGTGCTCGCGCGTCTGCGGCATCACGCCTTCATCAGCCGCGATGACGAGCGCGACCACATCTATGCCGTGCGCGCCCGCCAGCATGTTCTTTACGAAACGCTCGTGTCCCGGCACATCCACAAAACCGAGCCGCACACCGTCAAGCTCAAGCTCCGCGAAGCCGAGGTCAATCGTGATGCCGCGTCTCTTTTCTTCCGGCAGGCGATCCGCATCCACGCCCGTCAGGGCGCGCACCAGCGCAGTCTTGCCATGATCTATGTGCCCGGCTGTGCCGACGATGATTGAGCGCATAAGGAAATAATATAGAGATTTTCTGTGGCAGGCGAACTTAAAGAAAAGAACGTCTCGCGCAAAGGCGCAACGGAAGGTAAAAGTAAAAAGGTAAAAGGCAAAAGTGAAGATGCGAGGAATGCCTTTCTGACTTTTATCTTTTTACTTTTACCTTTTTACTTCTATTGCGCCTTTGCGGGAAACGTTCCTCCGCGTCATCACTTCTCGGTAAGCTGAAAATCTATCCACTGCGTCGCCGTGCGCTCCTTATCTTTGGCGAGCAGGTCTGTGACCGTGATTTGCAGCACATATTCGCCGGGCATCATCTCCGTGCCGAGCTGCACGCGGCCACTTGTATTGAGCCGTTTCAAGTCCGGCTGATCGCCCGCGTCAAAGGGCGTGACATTGCCTGCAAAGACTTCCCTGCCGTCGCGCAAGAGGCGCACCTGAGTTTGCAGTTGCGGTTTCTGTGCGGCTTTGTCCAGCCGCGCATTGTAGATCACATAGCCAAACTCCAGAATCATCCCGCGCCGAAACTGTCGCACGGCTGGCCCGGCCTGCGGGTTTGTTTCCATCACTGCGCCGTCTGCATTTTGTGCTCCGGCGGGCGCGTCCGCTGTGAGCTTCGTTTTATCAAAGCCGTTGACGATGATGCCGGAGATAGTCAAACGGTTTTTGCTTAAATCCGGCACTTCTATGTACTGGCTGGCAGAGCCGACGCGTTCCGTTGCGCTGTCGCGCAGGGCCGCGCGCAACTGGTAAGCTCCGGCCTTTTTGACCGGCACGGTGATGACGTAATCGAAGCCGTTCTGCATGATGCGGCGATAGGTTTCGCCGCGCACGCGTACGTTGTGCTCGCGGCTGACTTCGTCCACGACCGTGCCGTTGTCGCCGAACGTGACGGCCATGACATCGAAAGTAAATCTGTGCCAGCCGTCGGGTTCAGGTTTGAAGGTCAGCCCCTGCGCGTCCACATGCAGCAACGAGCGCATGAAAGAGCCGCTCTTCGGGTCGTTGGCAAAGAGAGAGGTCAGGCGCAAGCCGATCTCGCCGGAGGCGAAAGGCGAAGTGATGGCGCGCACCAATTGCTGTGCGCGCGTGCGCGGGACGGCGTCGCGCGCCTGCTCATCCGTGATGTTGATAAAGCCGTTGCGATAGCGAACCTTGAGGCCCGGTCGCTTGACCTTGATCTTGAGATTGGTAAAGCGCACGCGTTTCGGGTCAAAAGTTCCCTCGTCCGGGCGATAGCCGATCAGGTAATAGCCCTGCTGGTCGTCGAGCATCTCTTTGATGCCCGCGCTCAAATCATTATTGCTGTGGATGGCAAGACCGCCGGTCTGCCGCGCGAGGTAGATAAGGCCGTTCTGCGACTCTATAAAATCCGCGCGACGATTGAAGAGGCTGGATTCGACCTGCGCCGGACTGAGGCCGCTGATGTTGTCCTCCGCAGTCAGGTTGATGCCCTGCACGCCGCGCGCATCCATCGTGTAGATAACGACTGAAGCCCGATTGGCAAGATCAGTCAGGCGGCGCAGAGACTCTAAGATGCGGTCGCTCTGCCCCGCGCGATTGAAGATTTTGACGCCATCGGAAACCAGCATCACGGATTTACGGCCCGGCAGTTCTCTCAGACCGCGCACGATATAATTGAGCGCGCCCAGTGTGCCGACGGTGTAAATCTCATCGCTGAACTGGCTCAGGTTTCCGCTGATGTCCGTGTCGTCATTAGACCTGCCAGGAAGTTCGTCGCGCATCTGCGTGCCTATGTCGCCGCCTGTCAGCGGCGCGATGGGCGTGATGCCGCCGCGCCCCAGCGGGTTCCAGCGCATGCGCTCGATTGACGCATAGAGTTGCCGCTTATCGGAAGTGAACTGCTGCAAAGCGCCCATGCTGCCAGCCGTGCGGATGATGGCGACCAGATCGCCCGGCTGCATCTGCTCGTCCACAAATTTTTTGAGCGCGTTGCGCACGTAATAAATGCTCTGAAACGAGAGGCCCAAATCATCTACGACGAGCGCGATGGTGCGACGCACCTGTTCCGGTTGCAGGCGGACGGGCGGCCCCGGCTGAGTATTCTTATCCGCCGCTGCGACAGGCGCATCCGGCCCGGCGCTCACAGGCGCGACCGGAACATAAGAGAAGTTTGTAATCTCCTGCTTCTTGTCGTTCTCCAGAATCTCAAATTCGTCCGCGCGCAGGTCTGTCACCTGTCTGCCGTTTTTATCCGTCACCACGGCATCCACCTGTATCAGGTTGGTGGTGATGCGCACGACATCATCTTCGCCGGAAGATTGATCCTGCGTCGGCGTCGGATTCTGTCCGAAGAGGGGCGAGAGCATCGCCAGCATGATGATGATCGAGAGCGAGGATTGTTTCTTCATGATGAGCCTCCGGGTGATTGTGATTCCGGCCACATGTTTCTCTCAAAAGAAAGACGCGTCAGGCACACAGAATGTCTGAAAATATAACTCGCCAAACGCTTTTCTACCAGCGACAGGCGGGCCATCTTGATGCAGTCCGGGCGCACTGGCTGCACACTGGCTTTTCATCAGGCAATATGCGATGCTGCCCGCGCAATTTTCACTTCCGGATAGAGGGTTCAATCATGCCAGAGCAAGCGAAAAAAGGCGACGTGGTGCGCGTACATTACGAGGGACGCCTGACGGACGGGCAGGTCTTCGATTCTTCCGCAGACGGCGAGCCGTTGGAGTTCGAGGTCGGCTCAGGACAGGTCATTACGGGCTTTGACGAAGGCGTGCGCGGGATGAGCGTCGGTGATAAAAAAACCATCGAGATCGAATCCGACGACGCCTACGGGCCGCGCAATGAGGCGCTCAAAAATTCCGTCCCGCGCGACAGCATCAAGCTTGAGACAGAGCCGCAGCCGGGCATGAATCTGGTCATGCAGCTTCCGGACGGCAACGAGATACCCGTCGCCATTACCGAAGTCACGGAAGAGGCCATCACACTCGACGCCAATCACCCGCTCGCAGGCCAAAAACTTATTTTCGACATCGAACTGGTCGAACGACAAGACAGTGATAAGTGACGAGTGACAAGTGACGAGCAAGAAGCTTTTATCTTTAACTCGTCACTCGTCACTTGTCTTTCTCATCTTCAGGGCCAACGCCGAAGTAGCGCATCCATTCCGGGACATCTTTCCGGTTGATTTTTGATTCTTCCTCCGTAGAGGTCGAGCGGTCTACGGCAGACTCTTCGAGACGCTGGCGAAACTCGCCTGAGCGCAAGACCTGCACGCCGCACTGGCGCACATAAGAAGCAAGCTCGCGGTCTGAGGTGACGACCGTGAGCGTGCGCCTCTCTCTGGCCGATTCCACCAGTTGCTTGATGCGCTCGTCGGCGTTCGAGCCGTGCTCCGCGTAAAAAACTTTGATTCCTTTGTAGCCCGCTCCGTCTGCGAAATGTTGTTCCGGCTGGCCGTCAAAAACCACTGCGACGCTGGCCCGTTTAGCCGCCGCAAAGCGGGCCAGCTCGTCCATCAATCCGCGCCGCGCTTTCCCTTTGTCACGATGCCAGCCGACGCGCTGCGCCATCACGTTGTTGCCGTCAATCAGATAAGACATGACGCAAGAGCCTTACTCTTCCAGAGTAAAATTGTAATTGATGATGCCGGAGACTTTGACGGGCTTGCCCGAAAGCAGGGTCGGAGAAAAGCGCGCCTGTCTGGCCGCGCTCTCCGCAGACGCATGCAGGAGTGGATGCCCGCTCACGGCCTTTGCGGAAATGACTTTTCCTTCTTCGTCAACAATCACCTCGACCGTCACAGTCCCTTGCGCGCGTGCGGCTTTGGCCGCCGGAGGATAAGGCGGCGCGGGCTTGCTGATGGCCTTGCCGTTGAGCACGCCGCCGGAGATGGGGCGGCTGTTTGTATTCCGGTTAGTGTTGCTGGCGGGCGGCTGGTTGGCATTGCTATTGGCATTGCCGTTCGTATTGTCTTCCGGCCTGTCATCGTCGCCGCCTGGCGTCGTCACATCTATAATCTTGATGGACTCGCCGTCCGCTAAATTGACGGTGGCATGGACGATGCTCCACCTGCTCTTTTCCCGACGCATAACTACAAAGTATCGCCCGCTCGCTTTCTCTCCTTCGACAGACATATTGAAGACGGCGTTGCCTGTGCCATCCGCATCTTCTTTGAAACTGCCAATCGGAAACCCTGTGTTCCTGATCGCGCCCATACGTGCCTTGACGGCCTCGCTCTCTTTGAGCGTGGACTCGGCCAGCGCATAAGCTTCGGAAGCTTTCAGGGTTCGTTCCAGATACCTGTAGCCGAAATAGACCGCCACGCCCACGCCCGCGACAATCAGCATCAGAACGAGGCCGATGATGAGCAGCACCTTTCCGACGCGCGACTTGCGTTTCACAGGCGTCTGCGCAAACTGCGGATTCTGCGCCCATGAAGATTGCATTTGCTCGGCGGGCGGCGAATAGGCGGACGGCGCGCTCGCAGCAGGCGTTCCGCACTTCGGACAAAACTTCAAATATGGAGCAACCTCGTTGCCGCAGTTCTGACAGGTCATCTCAGATAGCCTCCGTAGAAATCGTGAATCTAAAATTCAAGAGAGCATGACAACATTCAAGTTAGCGATTGACTCAACCCTTTGCGCCTTATGTTTTAACTTTGCGCCCCCAGCGCGAAACAGCAACGTTTCACGCTGGGGGCGCAAACAAGGAAAGACTCAGGGCGCAAAGAAGAAGTGTTGACACCGTTGCTATCGTCTAAATTCGCCAGTTTCCATAATCGCAGTATTCGACAATCGGGCAACGTTCGCAGAGCGGCTCGCGCGGGCGGCAGAGCGTGCGCCCGTGACGTATCAGGTTGACGTGGAATGAATAAAACTTTCCGCGCGGCACGATGCTATTCATCATCTCGTGAGCGCGTGCGTCAGTGCATTTTTGCGGAATCAAGCCGACGCGGCGCAGGATGCGGAAGATATGCGTGTCGAGCGGAAAGACCTCTTTGCGGCACGCAAAGAGCAGCGTGCAGGCAATCGTCTTTGGCCCTATCCCGCGAAACTGCTTGAGATAATTGACGGCTTCTTCTTCAGACAAGTCATGCAAAAAACTTAAATCGAGCGTCCCGTGTTCGGCTTTAATTTGCTTGAGCAACGCCTTGATGACTTTGGCCTTCTGATTCGCTAGGCCGCCAGCCTGAATCGTCGTGGCGATGGTTGACTCTCTGGCTCTTAAAGCGGCTTCCCAATTCGGAAAACGTTTTTTGAGCGCGGCAAAGGTGCGGTGACTGTTGGTGTCGCTCGTCGCCTGCGAGAGAATTATCTGGATCAGCATATCGAGCGGGTCTGAGGCGCGCTTGTTTTCCGGCACGCCGTAGGTGCGCTCAAGATTCTGGATAATGTAGCGAATCGGTTTTTCGCCGGACGGAATTTCCGCTTCCGCAGGGGCCGCTCTAAGCGGCGATGATGCGCTCATAAAAGTTTATGTACTGTGGGATAACTAAATCAGTGCTGTAACGCGAGAGTGCGGACTGGCGCGCTCTCGCGCCCATCTCGCGCCTCAGTGTTTCATCTTCAATCAGGCGCACGGCGTCTTCGCTCATCTTTTCGACATCCCCGACCGCGCTCAAAAATCCTGTCTCGCCATCCGTCACGACCTCAGGGAGGCCGCCCACGCGCGAGGCTATGACGGGGACTTCGCAGGCCATCGCTTCCAGCGCGGCGAGGCCGAAGGATTCCTGTTCCGAAGGCAGCAAGAGCACGTCAGCCGCAGAGAGATAGTCAACTATCTTCGGCTGCTTGCCGACGAATGAGCAGTGCTCATAAATGCCCAGGCAGCGTGCGCGATGCTCTGCGTTGGTGCGCTCGCTGCCGTCGCCGACCATTACGAGCCGCGCCTTCGTCTGCTTCAGGACGCGCGCCAGAATCTCCACGCAGTCTACGGGTCGCTTGACGGGGCGAAAGTTGGAGACGTGAACCAGTAAAGGCACGTCGTCCGGCGAAAGCTGGCGGCGAAGCTGCGGCACGTCATGCTTTTGATAATCGGTCGCGCAGATAAAGTTCGGGATGACTGTGATGTTATCGAACTGAAAAGTCTCTATCGTGGCCTGCTTCAGATATTGCGAGATGGCCGTCACGCCGTCCGACTGGACGATGCCGTATCGCGTGATGGGCAGGTATGAACGGTCTGCTCCGACGAGCGTGATGTCCGTTCCATGCAAGGTTGTGATGACCGGAAGCCGCAAAGCCGGTTTCAAAGATTCGCGTGCGAGAATGGCGCTGATCGAATGCGGGATCGCGTAATGGACATGCAGCAGATCGAGGCGCTCTGTCTCCGCGACCTTTGCCATCTTGGTCGCCAGAGCCAGCGTATACGGCTGATGCTCGAAGAGCGGGTAAGACATCATCTCGACCTCGTGAAAACGCACGCGCTCATTCAATTCCGTGAGCCGCGTCGGCAAAGACGAAGCGATGAAATGAACCGTATGACCGCGCGCCGCCAGCTCTTTGCCCAGCTCAGAGCCGACGATGCCGCTGCCGCCGTAAGTCGGATAAACAGTGATGCCGATGTTCATAAAGCAGATGCCAGATGTTAGATGTCAGAAGTTAGTTAGAGCATTATACTAACATCTGATACCCAACATCCGGCATCTATTTGAGTCCTGAATAACGAGAAAGCAGGCAACCCTCGCAATTGCCTGCTTCTCGTCTCAACTTGTCTCACCTGTGAACAGGGGGTCAAGCGAGGTCTGAAAGTATATACCCGGTCTTGAGCTTTGGCAACGCTTCGCATGCAAGAAGACTGACTATTCATGTTAAATCTAAACCGCTGGCGGATTTAATCGCGGAAGCGTCAATTACCTCACAAAAACCGTTGAGTTTCCGGCGGCTTACGGGCCGTCAATCTCAGCTCC
Source organism: Pyrinomonadaceae bacterium (assembly GCA_963817025.1). Classification (GTDB taxonomy): domain Bacteria; phylum Acidobacteriota; class Blastocatellia; order Pyrinomonadales; family Pyrinomonadaceae; genus JACMLC01. The sequence continues at coordinate 530,080 of CAWFML010000001.1, forward strand.
GCAGCTTTCCGTGGATGCGCGTCGGCGGCTGCATGCAAAGGCGAAAGAGGGTATAATTCCATTGACAGTTAAGACATCTGAAATTAGCTCTCAGCCGTCTGAATTTATCTTATACAGCAACAGCATTAATGGAGATTTTAAAGAATGCCTAAGATCAGTGATATTGAAGAGACGCCGAATCCGAACGCGGTCAAATTTATCCTCAAAGAGCCTGTCAGCAATGGCACGGCGCATCAATTCGCTTCCAGCGAAGCGGCGCAGGATGATGCGCTGGCTAAATCTCTGTTCGATGTCGGGCAGGTGGTTTCGGTCTTTTATATGGATCGGATGATTACGGTCGAGAAAGAAGAGTTTGCGGATTGGGACGATCTTTTGCCCACGCTCGCCATTCCCATTCGCGCAGCCGAATCCACAGGTGAGGCCGCAACCGCCGCAGCCGCTGCCGTCGGCGGCTCTATCGCAGCCGCAGTCGAAAGCTCTGACCCGCGCATCGTGCGTATCAACGAGATACTGGACGAGAAGGTGCGCCCCGCGCTCGCGGGCGACGGCGGGTGGCTCGAAGTCATGGGACTCGCAGACCATACCCTGACGATACGTTATCAGGGCGCGTGCGGCAGTTGCCCCAGTTCTCTCTCTGGAACCTTGATGGCAATCGAAGGCATGCTCAGACAGGAAGTTGACCCTGAGATGGAAGTCGTCGCCGTCTAAAATTTTTCCCGATCAAGCAAATGTGACCTCACAGCATATTAACTTTTGCAACCGCGCCTCTCCGCGAACGTATAAGTAATCGAAGTTCCTTACTCGCTCTGGCCTGCTGAAAGCTCTGGAGACAAATATGATCCGTCAATCTCGCTTTTATCTACTCGCGTTTTTTTCGATAGCACTCATTTCATCATCAGCCCGCGCGCAGACTTCGCCTCCGCCGAAGAGCGCGCCGCCCGCGAAAACCACTGCCGCAGATAAAAGCGCTGCTGACAAAAATAAAGCTGCGGCGCGCGATGAAGCCAAACGCATAGAGGCGCAGAGGCGCGCCACAGCCATCGCCTTGCTCCTCTCCGTCGCAGACGAAGCGCGCAGCTATCGCAACCAGACTTTGCGCGCACGCATTCAGGCACGCGCCGCAGACATTCTGTGGGAGACGGACGCAGAGAAAGCGCGCACGTTTTTTCGCCGCGCATGGGAAGCTGCGGAAACGGCTGACGCGGAGAGCCAGCGACGTTTTGACGAAGAGCGTCGCGCGCTGGAGAAGGAGGGCAGACGCTGGGCAGGCTCCGTTCCGCCGAGCCTGCGCACGGAAGTCTTGCGGATGGCCGCCAAGCGCGAGCGCGCTCTCGGTGAAGAGTTTTTGACCAGGCTCGATGAGGCTCGTAAACAGGAAGCCGCCAATGCTTCCACGACGCAGCCAAACAACACCTCGAATGAAGAGGAAGACCCGTTTGCGCTGCCTTCCGCCTTACGCCTGCGCCTGCGACTTGCGCGCCAGTTGCTTGAGACAGATGTGCCGCGCGCGATAGAGTTTGCAGACCCCGCGCTTGGGCGCGTCAGCATAGATGGTCTGGTCTTTCTCACCTACCTGCGAGAGAAAAATCCGGCGGCGGCTGATGAGCGTTATGCGGGGATGCTGGCGCGCGCCGGAGCGGACGCGGCCTCTGATGCCAACGCGGTCTCGCTGCTCTCTTCATATATTTTCACGCCGTTTCTGTTTGTCCGGTTCACGTCCGACGGCAGCACGAACAGCAGCCAGTTTGACCAGTCGAAGCCCGCGCCTGACATCGCTCCCGAATTGCGCGCGGCCTTTTTCCGCGTCGCAGAGAATATCTTCCTGCGCCCCTTGCCGCCGCCCGAACAGGATCATACGTCCTCCGGGCGCGTCGGAAAATATATGGTCATGGCGCGGCTGCTGCCGCTCTTTGAGAGGTATGCTTCAGAGGAAACGACCAGATTGATGAAGGCGCAGATGACCGCGCTCGCGCCCGAAGTGCCGGACGAATACAAGCGCGGGGAGGGTCGCGCCCCGTCGCCGCGTGGGGTAGAGTCCGAAGACTCCGGTGAAGATTCGATTGAATCAATTCTGAAGCAAGCGGAGCGCGCCGAGAATCAGGAAGCGCGAGACGACCTCTATGCTCAGGCCGCTCTGATGGCAGCGGAAAAAAGCGATGCCCGCGCCTTCGATCTTGCAGACAAGATTGAGGAGAGCGCGATGCGTAAGAACGTGCGCGCCTACGTTGACTTCATCATGGTCAGAGAGGCTGTGGAGAAAAAGCGTATGGAAGAGGCTTTGCCGCTCGCGCGCAAGGGCGCGCTGACAAGCATGCAACGCATCTGGGCCATGATCTTGATCGCGCGCTCTTACATCAAGACTGACCGCGAGCAGGCCAGCGACATACTTGACGAAGCGCTGGCCGAGGCACGGCGCATCGGCGGCTCTCAGGCAGACCGCCCGCGCGCCTTCGTCGCCGTCGCCACAGTGCTCTTTGAGCTTGACCGCCAGCGCGGGTGGGATTTGATGAGCGAAGTCGTGCGGACGGCCAACAATGCTGCGGAAGATTTCTCAGGCGAGGACACGCGCATCATCGCCAGCCTTCAATCCCGCAGGCAGAACTCCATGCACACCTTCACCGCAGACGAATTTGATTTGCCCGGCATCTTCCGGCTGATGGCTAAAGACAATCTTGAGCGCGCCATCCTGCTCGCCAAAGATTTCAACGGCGAAAGCCCGCGCGCCACAGCCTTGATTACGATTGTCCGCGAGACGCTTGAGAAAAAACAGGAGCCGGGAGCAAAGCCTGCTCGGTAGAAGTTCTTTATCTAGCGCGTCAGTTTCAATCTGATAAAGAAAGAGTAGTTTCCCGCAAAGGCGCAAAGGCGCAAAGAAAAGCCCGCAAAGTGTAAGTGTCATTCAAAGCTTTGCGGTCTTCCTTTGCTCCTTTGCGGGAAACTATCCCGTCTTATCTTTCTTCAAGAATAAATATTCATCGGGCGCGTGAGCAGCGCGAAGGGGTCTTCAACATTCAGAGCCTCTCGCACATAGAAAGCCTCGCCCGCCGCCGCGCCGATGAGCGAGCCGTAATAGCGCATGCGCCATTCTATCTGTTGCAGAAAGCCTTCTGAGCTGATGCGCGTTTCAGGCTCCTGCGCTTCGGGGCGATAAAACTGCGAGGCGTGCGCGCGTATGGACTGCATCTTCTCTTCCCAGAATTCAGAGACATCCACGATAAACGAGGGCGCGACGAGACGCGAATAGATTGCGTGCGCGATAGCAGGCACAGGCGCGGCATCTTGTCCGGCTTCTTCATCATAACGGCGCATGCTGGCAAGCCTTGCGCCTTCGCGCACGATGCGACTGGTGTTAGCGTGGTCTGGATGCGGATCGTCCCAGTGCGAAGTGAAAATCACACGCGGCCTGTGCGTGCGGATGACGCGCACCATCGCGCGACGCGCTTCCTCTGTGGGCCAGACATGCCCGTCCGGCTGATCCAGATTGAGCCGCGCATCAAGCCGCAGCACGCGCGCGGCCTCGTCCGCTTCGGCGGCGCGAATCTCAGTCGTCCCGCGCGTCCCCATCTCGCCGCGCGTCATGTCCAGCACGCCCGTGCGATAGCCCAGCGATTTGAGCTTTAAAAGCGTTCCGGCGACCGTCAACTCCGCATCATCCGGATGCGAAAAGACCGCCAGCACATCTAGCGTCGTGTCCTGTGTATTCATCCTCTCTCCGATGAAAAAAACTTTGCGCAGACTTTCTCTCTTGAGATTTAGCGTAACAGGGAGGCATAGGTCAAGGGAAGCCATTGACGAGCAGTGGCCGATGTTGATAGCCTCTCACTTACAAAAGTTCCCCGCACATCCCCTTCATGAAAAGCAAGGTTGCACGGCTTTTATGGAATTGATCGTTTTAGGCTCAGGCACATCCGTGCCGCACCCGCAGAGGGCTGCGAGCGCGCACTGGCTAGAAACTTCGAGCGGCACATTATTGCTGGACGCGAGCGCGGCCTGTGTGCATCGCATGGCCGAGGAGAATCTGGATTGGGCCAATCTCGATGCCATCTGGATCAGCCATTTTCATCTGGATCATATCGGCGGCGTCGCGCCTTTTCTGTTCGGCACGAAATGGGCGGCGCAAACACAGGCGCGGCGTAAGCCGCTGATGATTTATGGTGGCTATGGTTTGAAAAGATTGCTGCGCGCCTTTGACGAAGCCAACGACTACAAGCTGTTTGAGCAGGCGTTTCCGGTAGAAGTCCGCGAGGTCGCGCCGCGCGCGAAATTCGAGCTGCTGCCGGGACTCGCAGCGCAAACCTTTTCGACGCCGCACACGCGCGAGAGCCTCGCCCTGCGCCTGACGGATGAAGAGGGCACATCGCTGGTTTACACTTCCGACACTGGCTATGCCGAAGCGCTCGGCGCGTTTGCGCAAGGGACAGACCTGTTCATGTTGGAATGCTCGTTCTGGCGCGACAAGCCCGTCAACACGCATCTCGAACTGGAAGATGCCATGCGGCTCGCGCGCCGCGCAATGCCGCGTACAGTGTTGCTCGCGCATCTCTATCCGGAATGGGACGGAGTGGACATCAACGCCGAAGCCCTGAAGCACGAACCCGGCTGCGAGGTCATCGCCGCGACGGACGGCCTGCGGCTGAAGTTCAAAGCAGAGCCGGAAAGAGATAATGAAACGCGGAACGCAAAAAAAGGATAATTGCCAATGCCTGTTTCGAGACCAGACTTCACACGCGCCCGGACTGTCTTGCTGATTGCCGCGCTCGTCATGACCCCGCTCATCTCATTTGCTCTTTCCGCGCATGCTCTGACGGATGCGAAATTTCTGGAAACGGGGAGCGCGTTGAAAGCAGAGACGCAGGCTGCCGTTGTGCCGGATGAGATTAAAATCGTCACCTATAACATGCGCTGGCGCGGCGGAGAAGATTTGCGCGCGTTGATCAAGCTCCTCAAAGAGGACGCGGAGATAGGTCGAGCCTCAGTCATCGGCTTACAGGAAGTTGACCGCAATAAGCAACGCACGGGCAGGACGAACACAGCGCGCCTGATAGCCGAAGAATTGGGCATGCATTACGCATGGGCCGCGCCGCCGCAGGCCAAAGGCAAAGAGCTTGAGGAAGAAGAGACAGGCGTGGCTCTCCTGAGCCGGTATCCGATGACGGACGTGCGCCGCATCGTGCTGCCCAACGAAGGCCCCGGAGGCCGCCGGCGCGTGGCCCTCGGCGCAACCATTCACCCTGGCCCACAAACCCTGCGCGTCTATTCAGTTCATGCAGAGACGCGCACCTCGAACGAGAAGCGGCTTGAGCAGTTCAAAGCAGTCCTCGAAGACCTACAGGCTACTGACAAACACACGCCTGCAATCGTGCTCGGAGATTTCAACACCATCACCGGCAAGGATGTCAACGCCACCTCGCGCCTCTTCACAGACAACGGTTTTCACACGCCCTTCTCCAATGACAAAGCGACATGGAAAACCTTTATCATCGAACTCAAGCTCGACTGGCTCTGGCTGCGCGGCCTCGACGCGAAAACACACGGCATTGATAAAAAAGTCACCCTCTCAGACCACTGGCCGCTATGGACTGTGGTGAAGATGAAAGACGAAAAGCGCACCGCCAGATAAGCAGATAGACCGTTATAGCAGTTCTCGCTTGTAAGCAGCTGACTCACGCGAAAGCGCAAAGAAAACCATTGAGGCTTTTCTTCAGGGGAAGATCAGACCTGCGCCAATCGCGTCGGGGTTCGTTTTGATTTTTGAGGTAAAAGTGCGCGCCAACGGCGCGGGCGGTAGAATGGAAAACAGATTTTGCCTCTAATTTGCTATTAAACCGTTCTTCAATTGCTAAACATACCCTCAGCCTCTATCATGTAAAAGACTTATGCATCTTCCCGCATAAATGAAAACACACAAACCAGATACAGGAGAAAATTTTCAGTGAGATTCCACGATAGCTTCAAGAAAGTCACGCTGCTTGCCTTTGCGCTTATTATTACAATGAGCCTTGCTTTTAACTATGCTCATGCGTACAAGGTCTCGACAGTCGAGTACACCTACAAGGTACACAACAAAAGTAAAAGTGCCATCACGGCGCTCTTAGCCTCTGAAGATGGAAGAACTTACGGTCAGTTTGATATTGGCAAGGGAATCCCTGCCGGTCAGACTGTCACGTTGGTTTGGGATAAATCCACGGATGAGGGAAATTGTGAACAGTGGATTAAAGCGAAGTTCGCTGACGGCGGAGTCTCTCCGGCTGCGAAGTTCGACTTTTGTGAAGAAGACCTTGTCTTAGAGTTTGAATAATAATTAAGGCCCTTCTTAAAAAAAGCATGTCGCAGTAAGGATGCTGCCATTATGTTCGTGATGCCCGGTGAGCACACTATCTAAGGTGAACGCTCATCGGGCATCACTTCATTTACCGGTCTCGTCTAGATAAAGACCTCAGACCTTTTATGGCGTGAATGAATCCGCAGGCTCAACTCGAATAACGCTTCCGTCAAGATTCCGCTTAAAACATTTTGACTGATGCGGTATTGAGGCGACGGGTTAGATGAGTTAATGAGGCGACTGTTGCGGCATGAAGTCCGGTTGCAATATGTTTTGTCGGGGTCGCTCTCGCGCCTTTCTGGTTCAGAGTTCTCGCCGCATGACGAGTTCACCACCATCATCCTCGCCCGTGTACACAAAGCCCAGTTTTTCGTAGAAGGGGCCGGGGCTGCCTTCACCGGGGACGCAGCTTGTGTATAGAACTTTTGCGCCGGGTCGTGTCTTGACGTGCTCAAATAACAACTCCAGAGCTTTTTGTCCGATTCCTCTTTTCTGATACCGCGCATCAATCATGAACCGCCACAGGTAATAGCTCTCTGTGGCCGCGTTATCCTCCAACATCACAAACCCTACCGGGACATCGTCAGCATAGATAGCACGAAACCACGCGATGTCCGGCGAGAAATAGGCTTCCGCAATAGACTCTGCGTTCGTCGCCACGAGTCGCTCCTGATCGGGATTTACCTTCAAGCGCGTGATGTCCCGCAACGTCTCCTTTGTAACCTCGCGCAGCGAAACTTCCGGATTCGATTCCTTCATCTCACACCTCTGATGTCTATGCTCATTGCAGCCTTGCGTCTGTCCTTTACCGACCTGCTCAAGGCCAAATCATTGACACTCCGCCCCGCGCAAAGTTATCTTCCACGCGCATTGACTCCTACTTGCTTGAAAGAAAATTCTGGCGTATGAAGCGCGGTCTCTTATTTCTTCTGGTGTTGATAACATTCTCCACGGCAATAGGCAAAGCAGGAGGAATCGGGTATCCAAAAGCGAGACAGAACGCGGTGTCGAGCCATTCCTGCACATGATAAGATGGATTAGATAACGCAAGACGCGGCGGGCGCGGCCTAAGTCAAAAATGGAGGTAGCGATGAAAAGAATCACAGTTGCATCTATCTTAACCGGGTTGCTTCTAATCGCATTGACAACCGGCAACGCTGTGGCGCAGCAGAGAGATGAACACTCAATCGAGGGAACGCTGGGATTGCTCGGAGATAAGCTGGAGCAGTATGGCATTGTCAGAATTTCCTATGGCCCGGCGTTTCCGGGCCGTCAGACATTACAACGTTTTGAATACATGGGCAGCGAAGGCTGCGTGTTCCGCTATCGCCTGCGCCATCAAGAGAACAGCGACAGCCACAACTTCGAGCAGGCTCCGGCCAAGCAGAATCCGTCAAAGGGCTATCCCTCCGGGCCTGCCGAGTGGAGCGTGAATCTGGCAAAGATTGACCCCGCCCGCATCGAAATAGTGACGCAAAAGGATTGGACAGGCGGCTTCGTAAATTTCTATATCGCAGATGGCACTCTGGCCGTCAAGTGTCACAACTGTAGCGGGCCAAATCCCAATGTCTATTCCACCGGAGGTTTTGCCATCGGCAACAAACGCGCTTTAGACGCGATTGCTTCGGATGTCAGGCAGGCCGTCGGTGTATGTAGAAAGTAGTCTCACCAACAGCTTGTTGCGGCCCTGCATCTTGTGAATAAGTGTAGTGCCGCTTTACCACCCGCCTCAATATTCCACCTAAAACATTTTGAGTAAGAAATTAGCTCTGCTGGATTCTTGCTGTAGACCGCCGGAGCCGAATGAGGAAGTGTGGATGTGGTGCGTCGCCCGGACAAACCTCGACGCCGACGGCTGCGACTGAGCCGCCCCGCGCAGACCTCTATCACGTCTGGCTCTTATGCGAGGATGTTGTAGCGCAAGTGCGTGTTATTGCTCGCAGACGGTGGCATAGCAATCAACGATACAACTGTTGAACCCGTCGTGGCACTGCTGTTGCTCCTCTACCGGATGCCTGTTCAGACACTTATCGTATTCCCTCTGGCATTTACCCTGACATTTGACGCAGGGGTCTGGCGGCTGCACAGCGCGTACAGTGCTGCCGGTAGAAAACGCAGTGAATGTCAGCGCCAGCACGAAGAAGACGACTAAGGCCGCGCAGGTGACTAATGATTTTCTCATAGTAGATTCCTTCCGATTTAGAGTGTGTCGAGGACTCGCCGGGATGAGACGTTCCTATAACATCTCCCACTGAAAGTCAATCACAATGCCGGAAGGAGTTGCCAGCAAGATAGCGATTTGCGATCAAGTGTAAGCACAGGTCAGAACCGCCTGCGGTAGCGGGCGGGTTCTGACAGGTTGTGGAACAGCCCACTACCGCAGAATGTTTGCATCAACAATAAAAGGGCGGTGAGTCCTCGCCCCAGAAAACTCACCGCCTTCGTTGTCGTGTAGTGCTGCCGGAAGCTTTCCTAAAAAAGCTTCAGCGCACACGCACGACAACATCGTTCGCTTGCAGGGAATTGCCGGTCGCGCGCTGCAACTCTGCAATGGCTTTGTTCAAATCCGTCTGTGCGCGCAATTCGTTGCCGCGCGCAGTCGTCAACCCGGTCTGGCGTTCGAGGACGAGGAAGAGCGTTGATTGTCCGGCATCGAATCTGCGCTGCTCGCTTTGATACTGCTGCTCGGAAGCGTTGCGCGCAGCCGCCGCCGCACGCAGGCGCGATTCGGCGGTACGCACTATTTGCAAAGCATTCCGCACATCCACCTGAATCAGTTGTTCGAGTTGCTCGCGCTGCGCACGTATGCGCTGGCCTTCGACGAGCGAGCGGCCAAGCTGCGCTTCAGCCGTCCGATTTCTGAGCGGCAGGTTGACCTGCACGCCGACGCGAAAGTTGTTGTAGCGATTCGCGCCCAGATTCAAAAGCGAGTCGCCATAGCCGCCCACCAGATTGCCCGGAATCGTCGCCGTCGCTGTCGGCGGCAAAGGCTGAATCGCTGTGTTCGGCAACGCGTTGATAATCTCGTTAATCTTCAGGCGCGTGCGCTCGCTCGAACCCGTCAGCGGATTGTTTGCGGCTAAAGGATTGAGGTCGCCCGCGAGGCCGACCGCGCCATAGCTGCCGATCAAATCAATCTGCGGCTTGGTCTGCTCACGAAAGTAACGCTGGTCAAGCTGGTTTATCTCCAACGCGGCGTCAGACTGTTTCAGCTCCGGGCGATTTTCTATCGCAGCCTGCATCGCGTCTTCCAGAGGAATGATAGGCGGCGTCAGGTCAACCGCGTCTGTCGGAACCAGCGAGAGATTCCAGAGCGCAGCGTTGCGATCTTCGGCAATCAGATTTTTGAGATTATTCTCGGCGCGCGAGACATCTTCGAGCGCGGTATAGACGCTCTGTTCAAAGCCTGAGACCTGCGCGTCCGCCGCCACGACATCAATCGGAGCCAGCATGCCTTCTTGAACCAGACGCTTGTTATGCTCAAGCTGCGTGCGCGCATCCTTCACGGCATCGCGCTGAATCTGCAAGTTGCGCAGAGCGTAAACCAAATCCCAGTAGGCGCGCTGCACCGAAGTGATGGTCTCAATCGTGCGCTGGCGAAACTGCGCGTCGGTCAAAGAAAGATTCTTCTTGGCAACCTCTATCTGGCGGCGATTGATGTCAAAGCTGAAGCCGCGCCAGAGGGGCTGCGTATAGCTGAGTGTCAGCGCAGTCGGATACTGCGGAGTGAGCACGGTTAACTGATTGTCCGTCACGAGGCGGATGCTCGAAAAATCAACTCGATAACCGCCGCCGTATTTCGGCGCGAGTCCCTCAAAGCGAAACGTGCCAGTGAAGTCAGACTGCGTTACCGTCGCATTGGCTCCGCCACCGGCCAGAAAACTGGCGACCGGCGTCACAGTCCGCTCATAGTAAGAGAGCGAGCTGAGGCGCGGGTCATAAACGCCGCGTGCGCCCTGCAAGTCAAACTCCGCGATCTTGACGTTCGAGCGCGCGACCTCTATGTCCTTGTTATTGACGAGGGCCATCTCTAAAGCTTCGCGCAAAGAGAGCGGCTTTTGTTCCGCGAGGTCAACTCCGACGCGCGACATCTCCGGCAAGGGCCGCGCGGGAGCAACATAATCCGGCGCAACCGCTGGCACATTCGGCAGGATGTCCGGCGCAGGCCCCGGCACGCTCTCGCGTCCCGGCCCTCTCCCGGCAGACGGCGGTTGAATAGTTTGCATGGCGGGCGCGGGCGTCTGTCCGGGCTGAATATTCGGAATGGACGAAGGCGCAGCGCCGCTCGCAGGCAAGCTATCGCTCATGGGAATGCTTGACGGTGCGCTCTGCTGGCCGCCCTGCGGAGTTTGCGGCTGCGTGTCTGGCTGTGACTGCGTGCCGCGCCCCTGCTGGTCTGCCTGCGTGGTCGGCTGTACGCTCTGCTCCGTCTGTCCTGCCGGAGTGACGGGGCGAGCATTCGAGCCGGGCGGCGGCGACTGGCCCTGCGGCGCATTGCCCGACGGAGCGATGTTGACGCCGCTTGAAGACGGCGGAGCAGATGTCTGCGGCGTGTTGCCCGAAGGCGCGGGCGACACGGGCTGGCTCGAAGGCTGCTGCGCCTGCGCCAGCAGCGGTAGGCATAACAGCATCCCTGTCATCAACGCACGAAAGATAAATTGCCTGTCCTGTGTTCTCATAAAATTAAAAATAATGCCCGTTAAATTTCACTCAACCCTTTGCGCCTTGAGTCTTTCTTTTCTTTGCGCCTTTGCGCGAGACGCCAACGTTTCACGCAAAGGCGCAAAGATAAGAAAGACTCAAGCACGCGAAGAAGAGGTTGAATGACTTCCCATCTATGTTTCTCCGCGCTCAATTCTTATTTATCAAACCAAACAATGATGCGGTCGCCGTCGCCGCCTTGCGTCTGGCCCATGCGAAAGTTCCCGTCACGCCGGAGCCGATGCGGCCCCAGATGCGGCTGCGCCCCAGATCATCGAAGAGCGAATAAAAGACCGGCACGGCCAAGAGCGTGAGCAGCAGACACAAACTCTGCCCGCCGACGACCAGCACGCCGATAGAACGGTTCGTGCCAGAACTCGGCCCAGAAGAAATCACCAGAGGCATCATGCCCGCGACGAGCGCAATCGTCGTCATCAGGATAGGCCGCAGGCGGTCGCGGTTCGCTTGAATAATAGCTTCGCCCCGCTCCATCCCCTGCGAGCGCAACTCGTTTGTGTGGTCTATCTGCAAAATAGCGTTCTTCTTGACCACGCCGAACAAAAGGAGCAGTCCGAGACCGGAATAGATGTTGACTGTCTGCCCCGTCACGAGCAGCGACAGGATGCCGAACGGAATCGCCAGCGGCAGCGTCAGCAAAATGGTAATGGGATGGGTAAACGATTCAAACTGCGCCGCCAGCACCATGTACATAAAGACGAAAGAGAGAAAGAAGGCGAGACCGAAATAGTAGCCCGCGCGCCCCAGTTCTTTCGAGCGTCCGGCCAGCCCTGTCTTGTAGGTGCTCTCGATGTTCAGTTCTTTGACGTACTTGTTCATCTGCTCGATGACGGCGGCCTGCGAGCCTCCGGGCCTCACGTTGCCGAGCAGCGTCACCTGTCGCTCGCGGTTGATGCGGTCAATCGCAGACGGGCCGGTGCTCTCTTCAATCCGCACCAGATTATCCAGACTGACCCAGCCGATTTTCGCTGAAGGAACGATCATCCGCTTTAAGCCTTCGACGCTCGCGCGAAACTGGCCCGTGGCGCGCACGCGTATGTCGCGTTGATCCGTGCCTTCGTTGAAAGTGGAAACCTGCTGGCCCGCGACCAGCGTGTTGAGAGCCTGCGCGATGTCGCCGACGCGCACGCCCAAATCTCCCGCACGCGCGCGGTCAATCACGACGCGCAGTTCTGGCTTGCCGTTTATCAAAGTCGAATCCGCGTCCACAATATCCGGAATCGTCTTCATCTTCGCCAGCAACTCTTCAGAATATTTCGTCAGCTTCTGCAAGTCCGGCCCGCCGATGACATACTGAATATCCGCGTTGCGAAAACCGCCGCCGGAGATGGCCGCCACCAGTTGCACGCTCGTGCGAAGCTCCTTCGGATAATTCACCAGCATCGCACGCGCGTCCGTCATGTAATCTTCCTGCGTTTTCGCGCGCTCGTGAATATCCACGAGTTTGACGTAGATGGTGGCGCTATTGACTTGCTGCTGTTGCCCGCCGCCGATGGTCACGAGCGTGTCCAAAACGCCCGGAAATTTTTCCTTGTTTCTTAAATCCGCAGCGATGCGCTCGACTACCGCGTTAGTCGCCGCTAAGGTGTAGCCTTCGGGTGTGCGCACGCTAATCTCGAACTGCGATTCGTCGTCCACCGGCAAAAAGTTTTTGCCGACGAACATAAAGAGCGGAACGATGCTGATGATGACGCCGATGCATATCAACACGATGGCCCAGCGATGAGCCATAGACCACCTGAGCATCCACGTGTATGTCTTATCAATCGGACGATAAAAGCGTCCCTGTTTCGAGCCGTGCCCGCCGCCATGATCCTCAGTAGTGGCTGCCGTGCCGTTTTCTTTCTCACCGGATGAAGAAGCCTCAACCGCTTCTGCCGGCGGCAATGTCTCCCTGCTTTCGTAGCTCGCGCCGTCCCGGACATTCTTTTCAGCATCGCTCTCAGCCGCCACGACGCGCGACTCGTTCGCCAGCATCGAGGGAGCATCGCCTTCGGACGGCTCGCTGCCGGTGCTCGCGGGCAGAGGGTCTTCCTTGCGCTTGATGAGACGCGCGGCCAGCATCGGCGTTAAAGTGAAAGAGACCAGCAAAGAGACCGCGATGGCAAAGCTCGCTGTCAGACCGAACGAGGACATAAAGCGACCGACGATGCCGCCCATAAAACCTACAGGCAGAAACACCGCGAGCAGTGAAAGCGTCGTCGCCATGACGGCGAGACCGATCTCGCGCGTGCCTTCAATCGCCGCTTGAAACGGCGGCATGCCCTTCTCTTCTATAAAGCGAAAAATGTTTTCCAGAACCACAATCGCGTCGTCAATCACGATGCCTACCATCAGGGTCAGCGCAAGCATGGTGATCTTGTTGAGCGTAAAACCCATCCACATCATCAGACCGAACGTGGCGATAATCGAAGTCGGAATCGCAATCGCGGCGATAAAGGTCGAGCGCAAGCTCCACAGGAACACAAAGACGACGATGGCCGCGAGAATGCCGCCCTCTATGAGGTGCGTCTGGATGGCTTGGAGCGAGGCTTTGATGAACACGGACTGGTCGCCGACAATCTCCGCTTTGAACCCCTGCGGAAGAGTCGGCGTGATTTCCGCCAGCCGCGCTTTGACTTCATCCGCGACGGCGACAGTGTTCTGGCCCGATTGTTTCGAGACGATGACGGTGACGGCTGGCTGGCCGTTGAGCGTGGCCTGCGTGCGCTGCTCTTCCGCGCCGTCTTCGACATATCCGATGTCGCTGATCTTGACCGTGTAATCGCCGCGCGTAGCGACGATCAGATTATTAAACTCCGCAGGATTCGTGATGCGGCCCATCGTGCGGACGGTCAACTCTCGCGCGCCTTCGTCAACACGCCCGCCCGGCACTTCCATGTTCTGCGCCCGCACGGCGGCGGCGATTTCCGCGACCGTCACGTTGTAAGAACGCATCTTGTCCGGGTCAACCCAGACCTGTATCTCGCGCTCGCGCCCGCCGACGATCTCCACCTGACCGACGCCGTTGATGGCCTCAATGCGCTGCTTGATCTGCTTGTCGGCCACATACGTCACTTCGCGCAAAGAGCGCGGCGCGGAAAGAGCTATCCTGAGGACAGGCGCGGCATCGGTATCGAGTTTCTGGACCACAGGCTTTTCAGCCGTCTCAGGCAAGTCAGGCAGCACGAGGTCAACCTTGCTGCGGACTTCCTGCGCGGCCACGTCTGCATCCTTGTCGAGCAGGAACGTGATAAAGACCTGCGAGACGCCTTCGACCGAGGTCGAGCGCAATTCGTCTATGCCGCTAATGGTGTTGACCGCGCCCTCTATCTTGTCCGTGATCTCGGTTTCGATCTCCTGCGGCGAAGAGCCGGGATTGACGACCGTGACGGTAATCGTGGGCAGGTCGATCTTTGGAAAAAGGTCAACGCCGAGCGAGGCATAAGAGAAGACGCCGACGACCACAAGGGCCAGGATAAGCATCGTCGCAAAGACCGGACGGCGGACACAAATTTCAGCAAGCTTTTGCATAAAAACCTTCAGTTCTTAGTTTTTTGTGCTTAGTTCTTTGTAGTTTGCTGTTTCGCCAGCGTTGAGTTTTGTCTCTCAAGGGCGGGTCGCGGACAAAGAGCAAAGAACTAAGCGCAAAGAACAAATCACTACTGTCTAATAGCCATCCCATCACTCAGCTTCTCGACATTGCTCGTCGCAACCTGTTCATCCGTTGCGACTCCGGTTTTGACTTCCACGAGGTCGCCTTCCGTCTGCCCGAGTTGGATGAGGCGTTCCTGCGCGCGTCCGTCCCTGATGACGAAGACGCGGCTCGTGCTGCCCTCTGTGCGGACTGCGCGTGCTGGCACGAGCACTGCGGGCGAGCTTTGCGGGAGCAGGATTCTGACGGTCGCAAACTGTCCGGGCTTCAAAATATTGTTGCCGTTCTCGACTTCCGCCTCGATGGTCAAAGTGCGCGAGGTCGCGGTGACGCTCGGCGAGACGCGCGCGACGCGACCGTTAAAGGTGCGGTCTGGATATGCGCTGACGGTCAGAGACACGCTCTGGCCCGCCTGCACTTCGCTGATGGCCTGCTCAGGAATGTCTATCTTCATGCGCAAAGGATTGGTGCGGACGATAGTCGCAACCTTGTTGGTCGTCGCCACATACTCGCCGAGCGCCACGGGACGGTCGGACACATAGCCGCTCATCGGAGCCATGACCACAGCATCCGCGATGGCCTTGCGCGCCTGCGAGATCTGCGTCTGCGCCGAATCAACTGCGGCCCGCGCCGTCTGCACGCCAGCATAATTTTGCCGCGCTTGCGTTAGTTGCGCTTCGTATTGCTGCTGCAACTGGTCGCGCTGCGCTCGCTGCTGGTCATAAGCGGAGCGCGAGACATCGCCGGATTCGATCAGGCGTTCATAGCGCCGCAGGTTCTTCTCCGCCAGATCGAGCGCGACGCGCGCAGACTGCACTTCCGCGACGCGCGAAGGGTCAAAGCTCTGCCCTGCGCGAAGGCCGATGCGCGCCTCTGCCTGCCTGACATTGGCCTGCGCCTGCGCGACCTGCGCCTGCGCCTGCTCAAGCCGGATGCGCGCATCCCTGTCGTCTAGCCGAACGAGCACCGCGCCCTGCTGCACATAGCTGCCGAGGTCTACGCCGACGGCGACCACCTTGCCCGCGACAGCCGGAGCGACATCCGTCTGCTCATCCGCAGCGAGACTGCCCGTCGCCTCGAAGAAGCGCGGCAACTGGCGTTGAATGGCTTGAGCAGTCGTTACATCCACGACCGCAGGCTGCGCGCCCGCGCCCTCTTTCGGTTGATTCGTTTGCGCGTTCGACCCGCGACCGCAGGCCACGGCCAGCAGGCTGAGGCACGTCAGTACGAGCGCGAGGCTTATTAATTTTAATCGCTGAAAGGAGATCATCGCTTTATCTTTTTGGTAGTCACGCGAGCAGCCGCACGAGTTTTTCGCGCGCCATTTTGCGAACTGGCTTTAACGGCGAGAATGCCGCTCAATAAAATTTCCGTAAACTCGCGCGCCGCCTCCTCGTTGGAAATGTCGAGCAGGTTGCGCTGTTTGTCCCACAGGTTATTGTTCAGTGAATGATGAATAATCATGCCGAGAAAAGCGCGCACGACGATCAAGGGATTGACCTGGCGGAACACGCCGTCGCGCTGCCGCTCAAGGATGTACGAGCCTAAGAGGTCATACACTTTAAGCACCGTGCGCTCCCAGAACATCTGCGCCAGATCGTGCTCTTCGAGCGCGGAATGCAGGAGCAGACGCTGAAACTCCGTGTCATGCTCGTGATGCTGCAAGGCTTCAAAGGCCAGCGTCTCAAAGACCGCGCGGTCATCTTTGCGACTGAGAGCCTCTGAGAGCATCTCGCGCGGGTCTTGCAATTTGCCCCCGGCGCAAGCCTTGTGATCGAGAATCGCTTTATACAACTCTTCTTTGGTGGCGAAGTGGCGAAAGACCATCGCCTCCGAGACGCCCGCCGCCTGCGCTATCTCTTTGGTCGTCGTGCCGCGAAAACCCCTCTGCGAAAAGAGGCTCACGGCGAGACGCAGGATTTGTAGACGACGTTCGTCGCCGGCCATCCGCCCGCTCGTGATGATGGGAGGGATGCTATCGGCGATGTTCGGTTGCTTGCTCACTAATAATGCTTTTCCGTTTCTCCGCTCAGGATAAAAGTAAGTACTTACTTACCATCTCCTTTTAACGATGTCAAGCGAGAGCGGGTTCAAAAAAAGTCCGGAGTCAGGAGTCTTGAGCCAGGAGTCAAAAACAGGTGCCTTTGACTCCTGGCTCAAGACTCCTGACTCCTGACTCTTCCCGGTGGGTTGTACTGTTCCCGACCTTTGCAGTATCTTAACGCGTACCTTTTCGCAACAAAACATGCGAGGCCGCAAGTGCGCGCGGTGTGCGCGCGAGACGCCATTTGTCTTATAGATGGCGTGCGTGCGCGTTCGCGCGGGCAGAGGTTAACAGGGGTTAAAAGCGTCGGCACGAAGTTTGCTCAGCAGTAACTAGTGCGACCTATTTGAAAAAACAGTAACCCTCGCATCTGTATCCCTTGTTCGGATACAAAAACAATTTAAGAAGGAGAATGGGAAATGTCAGAAAATAGAAACACGGGCGGAGCGGGCACGGGCGCGACCGACGCCGGAACGACACGCGATTCGAGCAACGTCAATCAGGGCTTGTCAACGAGCAGCGCGGGCCAGAGCACAGGCGGCGGCACGGGCGCAGCCACGGCGACCGGCCTTGCAGCAACCGCCAAAGAGTATGGCGGCAAGATCGCTGACGCGGCGACGACGGCCAAAGATTTTATGACGGATAAAGCTTCGGTTGTGTCGGATAAAATCAAAGACCTATCAAACAGAGATTTTAGCGAAGTCGCCAACGAGGCCAAAGATTATGCACGCAAGAATCCCGGTCAGGCGATTTTGATCTCCGCCGCCGCAGGATTAGTCCTCGGACTTTTGATTCGCGGAAGCAGACGGTAAAGCATAAGTCTCAAGACTCAAGTCCCAAGACCACAGGTTACAAGCGGTCTTCGGGCTTGGGTCTTGCGGACTTGAGACTTTGGGACTAAAAGGAGGCATGGGCGATGGCCGATTTAGAGAGAATGACCGGCACTGCGCCCGCGAAAAGCGCAGAGGGATTAGCCGAACTGGAGACTTTGCCTGCGCTGTTCGGGCGTCTGGGCGATGATGTGGTGACGCTTCTTGACACGAAGCTCAGTTTATTAAAAGTCGAGGTCAAAGAGGACGCGGAGTCGTATGTCCGCAACGGCGTGATGATCGCCATTGGCGGCGTTATTGCCGCCGTCGGTTTTGCGCTCCTGAATGTCGCAATCGCGTTCCTCGTCTCGACCCTATTTAAATTCAGCGAGCCGGTCAATTACGCGCTCGGCTTTATCATCACGGGCGCGGCCTACATGGTCATCGGCGGCAGCATCATCCTCATGATGAAGAGCCGCCTGACAAAGGTAGACCCGGTGCCTCATAGAAGCGTTGAAGAACTCAGAAAGGACAAGCAATGGCTGAAGAAAGAAATCTAGGAGTGGCGCGTGCGCCCGAAGCGGATGATGAAGATTACACTAAAGCGGAGCTTCAACGTCGCATGGAGGAAGCGCGCGAATCCATTACCCAAACCGTGACCGAAATCAAAGACACAGTTGCCAATCAATACCAGTCGGTCAGAGACAGCGTGAGCGAGGCTCTGGACTGGCGCGAGCAGTATCGCAAGCGGCCCGTGGCGTGGACTGTCGGCGCGCTCGGCGTAGGCTTCGTCGTCGGCTATAGCCTCGGCGGCGCAATCGGCGGCGACAGTGAAGATGACAGAGGTTATCCGGCTTATGATGAAACGGATGCCTACGCACGCGCGCAGGCGACGCCAGCCGCAGGCGCGCAGAGCGCATTTACGGATCATCGCTCTTACGCCTCGCACGCGATTACGAGCGGCCCATACGGCTCATCCGAATATGCCGAAGCGGCTGCTCCGGCTCCGCCTCAGGCAGCCGCAAGCTTTGACAGCGCGCCGGAATCTCGCCCGTCATACAGCAGCGGCTATGAGGCAACGCCCGAAGCCGCAGCAGAAGACAAAGGGCCGGGCCTGATGGAGCGTTTCAAAGAGACGCGCGCCTATGACCGTTTGCAGGAAGAGGTTTCCGAACTCGGCAATCGCTTTATGGATGAACTTTCGAACGCTGCGCGCACCATCGTCCTGCCCGCGCTCTTTAATAAAATCAAAGAGCTGGTCGGCGTTGACCTCTCAAACAAACAACAGAGCACGGGCGCAAGCACTGCGCGTCCGGCTGCCAGCAGCAGCAGCGCACCCGCGCCGCGCAGCACGCAGACCGCAGCCGCTTCCGCTGGTAGCAGCAGCACCGGCAGCGCGCAGCCTTCATCCGCAAGCGCACCGGCCACCACAGCAGGCGCAGACACGCGCAGCAAGTTTGACCGTCTGGTAGAAGACAGCGGGCCGGGCACACAGAGCGAGAGCAGTTTGCGTAACAATCCCGGCTACGATGACCGCTACGAACGCGAATCACAGCTTTACGCGCACAGCCAGAATCGCGGCTTCGGCACGCCAGCGCGCGACGAGAGCAAGCCGGGGACAACAGACACAAGCAGCAATCTCTCGGAGAAAGAAAGCGGCGGCTAACAGGAAAAACTCAACCGATAACTAACAAGGGCGAGCTTCTCATGAGAAGCTCGCCCTTGTTGCAAGTTTGCGGCGTTTCTATCAGGCATTCGCGTTTTTGGAAATCAAGGAAAACTCTTTTAAGATTGTCCATATGAGTATCTGGCAAATTATCCGGCGGTTAATTCCCTTTGTGAAGCCTTATAGCCGTTGGGTAATCTTCTCTCTGGCTCTCACGCTTCTGGGGGCTTTCGCGGCGCAAGTCAATCCGATAGTTTTGCGTTACACGGTGGATACTATCGAAGGGCTTTTGAGAGAGCGCAAAACCGCGACCGAAGGAACCTCATTGCTACTGCTCATTAGCGCAATTCTTTTTGGCAAAGAAATCCTCAATACGGCTTTGAAGTATGGACAGAATCTTTTCGGAGAGAAAATCCGCGTCAATGTTTCGAGCCGGCTCTCCCAGTTTGCGGTCGAAAAAATTCTCACGTATCAACTAGCCTTTTACAGCGATACGGACAACCAGACAGGCATCCTCCAGACGCGGATTGATCGCGGGGCCGAGAGCTTAACGAAACTCGTGCAGAGCGCGTTTATAGATATTCTGCCTTTGTTCGCTAACGCGATTATGGCGCTCGTCGTGATGTTCTACGCCAACATTTACGTCGGTCTGGTGGCTTCGGCGATTTTGCCGCTCTATTTTTTGTTGAGTCAGAGACAGGCTTCGATGCTCAAAGGCGCACGCAGGGGCTTGCGCGCACTGCGCGAAGCAAAGAACAATGGTCTTCATAACATCATAGAGTCTATCGTCGTCATCAAATCGTTCGTGCGTGAAGAGTATGAAAAAGAGAAACAATTTCGCTTGCAGGGAAATCTGGTCAGCGCGCAACTGAAACAACGGCAAACCAATTTCATCTTTGACGGGTTGAAAACCTTTCTCGAACAGATCGGCGTCGTCTTGATTATCATCCTGACCGCATATCTGGTTTTGGACGGCCAGATGTCAATCGGCGCGATCATGTTCCACATCATGCTGTTCAATAACGTCTCCGCGCCGATCCGACAACTACATCGAATTTACGATGAGATGAACGATGCTTTGACCTACGCCGAGGGCTACTTTCAAATCCTCGATGCAAACGATCAAATCGAAGCGAGCGGCAAACTGGGAGTCTCGAATCTTGAAGGCAACTTTGAATTGATTGACGTGAGCTTCACCTATCCGAACGGCACAGAGGCTCTACATCACATCAACATGAAAATACCGCACGGGAAAACCACTGCGTTCGTCGGCCTTTCCGGCGCGGGAAAATCCACGCTGCTCAATCTCCTGACGAGATTTTATAAGCCGACGAGCGGACGGATTCTGCTCGACGGCAAAGAGCTTGCCGAATATGAAACCGATCTGCTGCGTCGCAAGATCGGCTTAGTCCTGCAAAAGAATCATATCTTCAAAGGCACGATTGAAGAGAACATTCGCTACGGAAATATCAAAGCCTCTTTCCCGGAAATCGAAGAGGCTGCGCGCAAAGCCTTTCTGCATGAGCAGATCGAAAGACTGCCGCAGAAATACGAAACGGACGCGCAACTTCTCTCCGGCGGGCAACAGCAACGCATCGCTATTGCGCGGCTCTTCTTGAAAAACCCGCCGATTATTTTCTTAGACGAACCGACCGCCAGTCTTGATGCAGTCGCTACGGAGCAAATCAAGAACAGCCTCGATGCGATTAAAGAGGAGCGCACCGTGGTCGTAATTTCGCATAGTATCTCGCAAATAATTGATGCGGATATAATTTATGTATTGAAAGAAGGCCGCGCCGTTGAGCATGGCACGCATGAAGAATTGTATGACCAGAACGGAACCTACCGCGAAATTTTCAACGCCTCGGCCCGCAGTCTGAATATAGACAAAATATCAAGAACTTTAGACGTTGAACTTGCGCCTGATGTCGCCAAGTGAATCAAGCTCGGGTACATTCGCACTTCCGCGATGCTACTTATCTAAACTTCCTTAGCTCGCCGCGCATGGCCTCGCGCAAATCGCTGACGGCGGAATGTTCGAGAGGGATGCGATAGAGCGTCAGAATCAAATCGAACAGGCTGGCGAAATACAGTTTCTCGACGAGAAAGCTGCGATAAACTTTCCCCTGTATTAACGGCGGCAAAGAATTGTCCACGTCGCCTTCCAGCAGCACAGGCAGCACGGTGTTCTTCTGCTCTTCGGTTCGTATCAGGCGTTGGTTGATGAGGTCAACTTCGGCGGCAACGACGCTCCCGGCTGCCGAGACTTTATTCTCATATTTTTCCCTGTAGAGAGGCGTCCCGACAACGACGATAAAGTCGCTCTCTGCAATGCGGCTCACAAAGCGCGCAATATTTGCCCCGACTTGCGCGTTGTCTTTCTGGTCCAGGATAACTTCGATGTCGGCTTTTTGCAGGTCTCTTGCCAGCTCGCGCACCCAGCGTTCCTGCAACTCATTTCCCCACGCATAGCTGATGAAACAACTCGGCGCGGCGAGATTCTCATCGCGCACAAAGCCTTTGACGCGGGACAGCGCAGCCTCGAAGGCCGTTCGCTGGCGTGTGTGTCTCTGTTCCCGGCTCAATTTCTCGCGCTCGCTGCGGCTCAGCGCAACCGGCTCGCCTTCCTTCGGCAGCGTAATCTTCTTGCCACATTCGCCACAGTAGAGAAACCCTTTTCCTTCTCCGATGCGCTTCACGACCTCGCTACGCTGTTGCCTGTAGCCGCACTTCGGACAAACAACCGGAGGGAATTTAGTGATCGTCACATCACGCCCGCGCAGGAATTCTTCAAAGAGTCCCTGAAAGAGAAGACGCGCGCCAAATTTCTCCTGCGCGTAGTACAACACCAGCTCGATCTCGCCTTCGCGCTCTTCCACCTGACGAAAGCCGCAGACATCACCGCGCGCTGTCTCATACTCCGCCTGATTCTGCCACTGATTCGTGCGCGTAAAAGTATTCGTGTAACCCAACTGCACCACGAGCGCAGCATAGACATTCTCGACTGCGCCCGTCACACGATACGAAACATCGTCCACCGTCTCCACATCCTGAAGCTGTGGCTTCTTCTGGTTGATCAGAGCGGGGAAGATGAGAAAGGTCTGCTCGCCAAGCGTCTCGCGGAAGCACATGTTGTGTTCCAGAAACAGCACGAGCGCGGAATCGAGCAACACATCCTGCTCTCGCTTTTCCAGATCGCCAAGCTCTTTTAGTTGATACTCGCCGCGCAGCACGCGCCCCTCTTCAAGCGCGCCCAGCCCTTTCGGATTGCGCCGCGCTTCCAACACCAGCGACGAAGCAAGATTGGCGAGCACATCAGGCACGAGCAAGATAGTCTCTCCGCCGGACGACCCGCGCAGGATAGCCGCATAGCCATGATTCGCCAGATGCCTGACAGCCGTCAGCATCTCGCCGTCGCTAAACTCCCACCCGGCATCAGTCTTTTCAAGACGCGCACGCAACTCTTGAGGACTTACCAGAATGCCTTTGCGCTCGCTGTCTTCCTTCAGAGCCAGCACATATTCTTTGATACGCTTGAACGTCAGAGTCGTGACCGTCGCGGTCATCGCCTGCCAATCAATCGCCCCCTTCAAGCGCGCAAACAATTCCGGCAGCCCCTCGCCGGACATCGCGCTCGCGCTGATGTATCCGCCGTCAATGCCATGCTGTTTGCAGAAGTCTGCCAACTCTTCCTGCGTCAGCGTAGGCGTCCCTCTGTCCGCACGCGCGCCGACGAGAATCATTTGCCTCTGCTTCTCTTTGTGGCAAAGCTGCTTGAGCCAGTATTCCACACCCTTGAGCGGCTCTTGCCTGTTGGTCGGGTCAAAGAGCACCAAAGCCAGATCAACGTCATCCAGAAAGAGCGCGTGAATCAAACGATAATCCGGCTGCCCCGCAAAATCCCAGAGCACAGCCTCGCATTCGGTTTTGTCCTCGCGCATCGTGCCGAGTTCGTCTATCACCCAGAACTGCTGCCCGTGCGTCGAAGGATGCTCCTTGAACTCCCCATGCGCCAGCCGCCACCCCAATCCAGTCTTCCCAACCCCACTATCACCCACTAGCGCAATCTTCGCCGTCGTGTAGTAAACCGATTCCCGGACAGGCTCAACGCCGAGTAGGACATCAAAATCCAAATCCCAGATGTGAATGACCGTCTCTTTTTCGCCAATTGCAGCCAGAGCCTGTGACACGGGATTGAAGGCCGCAGGATGAAGCCAGAGACCGCTTGTTGGTGCCTCAATCACAGCAACATTGGCCCAAGTGCTACAGTTCCAAAGCCGTATAGTCCCATCATCAGAGTTAGAAGCCAGCAAACGACCATCAAAGCTAAAGGAGACACTTGTAACAATCTCTGTGTGTCCTTCTATGGCAATCATCAGTTGTCCCGTTTCCACATTCCACACACGAACCATCTCATCATGCGAGCCGGAAGCAAGCATCTGCCCATCGGGCGACCATGCTACATCGTACACAGCATGCTCAGGCTCTTCTAGTGTTAGCTTCAATTGCCCTGTTTCTATATTCCACACACGAACCGTCTCATCATCCGAGCCGGAAGCAAGCATTTGCCCATCGGGCGACCATGCTACACGGAGCACAGCATCCGTATGCCCTTCTAGTGTTAGCTTCAATTGCCCTGTTTCAGCGTCCCACAACTTAATAGCATCTATATCCGTAGAGGCAAGCAGCTGCCCATCGGGCGACCATGCTACACCGTACACAGTATCCGTATGCTCTTCGAGTATGTGATTCAATTGTCCGGTTTCCACATTCCACACACGAACCGTCTCATCATCCGAGCTGGAAGCAAGCATTTGCCCATTCGGTGACCATGCAACGCTGTTGACTGAGTGATTATGTCCTTTGAGTGTGAGGTTCAGTTGTCCTGTTTCAGCGTCCCATAAAATAATAGTTCCATCTTTGTGCGCAGAGGCAAGCATCTGTCCATCCGGCGACCAAGCAATCCAAAAAATAAGGTCTTGATGTCCTTTGAGCGTGTGCCGGAGTTTGAAGCCGGGTGGGAGTTTGTTGTTTGCGCTCTCGTTTGGCATGGCGTTTAGGTTTTCTCCTGAGTGAGGTCGGGTTGTGATGAATTATGTAACGGCTCCGTCCACATGGTCATAGTCAAAAGCTGCCGAAGGATTGAGTGATGGCTTAATGCTGATGATGACGGATTTGGAGGCCGGGGTGTTGCTCTTTTCAGCGACGCTTCGGATAGGCACAAGCACGTTAGCTTCGGGGAAATAGGTTGCGGCGCAGCGACGAGGGATGCTGTAGGGGACTACGAGAAAGCGTTCGGCGGTGCGCTCTTCGCCCTCGAAGTGGCTGGTGAGGTCAACGATTTGTCCGGCGGAGAGCTTGTGCTCCGTGATGTCTTCTGCGTTCAGGAGCACGACGCGGCGGCCCCCGTGGATGCCGCGATAGCGGTCGTCGAGTCCGTAAATCGTCGTGTTGTACTGGTCGTGGCTGCGCATGGTCATCATCATGAACTGACCGGGCTGAAGCCCGTGCTGCGGCAGCGCATGGACTGTAAATTCCGCGCGCTCGCTTTTGGTTTTAAAGACTCCGTCGCGCGCCGCATTCGGCAGGTAAAAGCCGCCCGGCTCTCGCACGCGACGATTGTAATCTTCAAAGCCGGGAATGACGCGCGCAATGCTTTCGCGTATGCGGTCGTAGTTTCCCACCAGCCCTTCCCAATCAACGGCAGATTTCTCTCCGAGCACGGCACGCGCAAGACGCGCGACGATCACCGGCTCGCTTAACAGATGTTCCGAAGCTGGCTGCAACGTGCCGTGCGATTGATGCACGACGCCCATAGAATTTTCAACAGAGACGAACTGCGGCCCGCTTGCCTGCACATCTTTTTCCGTGCGCCCGAGACACGGCAGAATCAGAGCCTCGCGGCCCGTGATGAGATGCGCGCGGTTCATCTTGGTCGAGACGTGAACCGTGAGACGCAGGCGGCTCAAGGCTTCGGCTGTGTACTCCGTGTCCGGCGTCGCGGACAGAAAGTTGCCGCCCATCGCAAAGAAAATTTTGGCGCGGCCTTCATGCATCGCCTTGATGGATTCGACCGTGTCCAGGCCATGCTCGCGCGGCGGCTCGAAAGAAAATTCCTGCGCGAGGCTATTTAAGAAGTTTTCCGTGGGCCGCTCCCAGATGCCCATCGTGCGGTCGCCCTGCACATTGCTGTGGCCGCGCACAGGACACGCGCCCGCGCCCGGTTTGCCTATCTGCCCGCGCATCAAAAGTAGATTGACTATCTCCTGTATGTTGGCGACGGCGTTCTTGTGCTGCGTCAGTCCCATCGCCCAGCAGAAGATGGTTTTATGAGAGCGCATCATGATTTCGGCGGCGGCGCGAATCTGCTCGCGCGTGATGCCGCTCTGCTCGACTATGTCATCCCAACTAACTGTGCGAAGCGCGCTTGAGAAGCTCTCAAAGCCGTTGGTCTTCCCGGCGATAAACTTCTGGTCCAGAACTTCGCCGGGCCGCGCGTCTTCTTCCGACAGCAATTCCTTCATGATGCCCTTGAGGAGCGCGACATCGCCGTTGATGCGAACCTGTAGGAAGAGGTCTGCCAGTTGAGTTCCGCTGCCCAGAACCCCGCGCACTTCCTGCGGATACTTGAAGCGTTTGAGACCGACTTCGGGCAGCGGGTTGATATGGACGATAGTGCAGCCGTTGCGCTTGGCCGCTTGCAGAGAGGTCAGCATGCGCGGGTGATTCGTCCCCGGATTTTGGCCGATGACGAAGATGGCTTCGGCCAGCTCGAAATCTTCAAGAGTGACTGTGCCCTTGCCTATGCCGATGGTTTCCGTCAGCGCAGAGCCGCTGGATTCATGACACATGTTCGAGCAGTCAGGCAGATTGTTTGTGCCGAACTGTCGTACAAAAAGCTGGTAGAGAAACGCTGCCTCGTTGCTCGTCCGGCCCGATGTATAAAAGAGAGCTTCACCGGGCGAAGCGAGCGCGTTCAACTCTTCCGCGATAACCTTGAAAGCCTGTTCCCAACTGACAGGCTCGTAATGCGTCGCGCCATCCTTGAGCCACATAGGCTCTGTCAGGCGTCCCTGTTTGCCTAGCCAGAAATCGGATTTGCGCGAGAGGTCGCCGACGCTCCATTGTTTGAAAAAGTCTGGCGTGACGCGCTTTGTGGTGGCTTCTTCCGCGACGGCCTTTGCTCCGTTCTCGCAGAACTCCGCGTGCGCGCGTTCGCCGTCGGGATCGGGCCAGGCGCAGCCCGGACAATCAAAGCCGTCCTTTTGATTGACCTCAAGCAGCGTCTTCAAACTGCGCGCCGCGCCCATCTCGCGCCAGGCATGTTTGAGCGAAGCCAGAACAGCAGGGATGCCGCCCGCAACCTTGCTGGCCGGTTCAAGCCTGATGCCTGCAATATCGTCCGGCGATTGCGCCTGCACGCCGCTCAAATCCCTGTGGCTCTCGCGGCTCTCCACTGCATCGCCGCTTGATGAAGCGGAAGCTTCACGGCGATGTTCCAGCGTCGTTTGGCGCGCATCTTTGTCAGCATCGTAATGGCTGTGTTCGACATCCCGGTCGGGGCTGGCGTTTTCTCGCGCGTGTGTTTCGCTTTGGCTTCTCTTCTCGCTTGTCATAGCTCTGATTCTACTGCCTTGACGGGATGAGACTCAAACAAGAGGCTCAAGCAGGGAGAAGAAAACGAAGAGGTTCGCGCAAAGGCGCTGGTGGCGCAAAGAAAAGCACGCAAAGAGTAAATGGCATTCAATGCTTTGCGGTCTTCCTTTGCGCCACCAGCGCCTTTGTGGGAAATTCTTCCGCTCTTGCTCACTCAATTCACGATTGACGAATCATCAACTTCAAGTTGACCTTACTACCACTGAGGGCGTGTGTTTGACACCTCTCTCAATCAACCATAAACTTCCGGCGCGTCCTGTTGGAAACGCTGCACAGGTCTCCCGGCCCCGATTAAATCTACAACAAAGGAATCTCGCATGCACAAATCAACTTCACACGTTTTTTACATCATCGTTCTGGCCCTGTGCCTCCTAACCGGCTCGCCCGCATTCGCGCAGAAAGGGCAAGACTACGAGGCCGAACGCGCACGCGCCTTTGAGCTTTACGAGCAGAACAAGATGACCGATGCCAAACAGGTGCTGGAAAAACTCGCCGTCGAAAACCCGCAAGACCGCGAAGTGATTGAGCTGCTGGGCTTTTTGATTATCGCGCATTCGGCGAATATGAAGGATGCTGCGGAGCGGAAAAAAGAGCGCGTGCGTGGTCGCGCGCTGCTGGTGCGCGCCAAAGAACTGGGCGCGGACAGTACGCTCTTGCACAACATGCTTGAGATAGTGCCTGCGGATGGCAGCGATAACGACGCGAAGCTGTCCAAAGTCAAAGAGGCCGAAGACGCGATGCATGAGGCCGAGGCGGCTTTTGCCAGCGGAGACTTTCCCAAAGCTCTTGAGGCTTATCAACGCGCGCTGCGCGCAGACCCGAAGCTTTACGAAGCCGCGCTCTTTACCGGCGACGTGTATCGTAAAACCGAAGAGTATGCGAAAGCCGCAGAATGGTTCGCGCGAGCCATCGCTATCAATCCCCAAATCGAAACGGCGCACCGCTACTGGGGAGAGATGTTGCTGACACAGCAAGGCAAACCGGATGAGGCGCGCGACAAATTGGTCGAGGCATATATCTCTGCTCCGTACTACCGCCTGACGAATGCCAGCCTCATCATGTGGGCCAATCGCAAACAGGTGCAGTTGGCCCATCCTGAGATAGAAATCCCGGCCAGTTTTTCCTCGACCGAGAAAGGCAAATCCAGCATTACACTCGACCAGAGCATGATCGGTGACAAGGGAGACGGGAAATCAGCATGGCTGATGTACGGCATCACGCGTGCAAACTGGGTGAACAAAAAGTTTGCCGAGACCTATCCGAACGAGAAGCAATACCGGCACAGTCTGGCCGAAGAAGCGGCAGCCCTCCGTCTGGTGCTCAGCTCATTGGATCAGCAGGTAAAGGACAATAAAATCAAACAGCTCGACCCGTCGCTGGCGCGGCTCAAGAGATTGAACGCGGCGGGCCTTCTGGAAGCTTATATCCTGATGGCTCGTCCGGACGAAGGCATCGTGCAGGATTTCATCCCCTACCTTAAAACCAACCGCGACAAGCTACGCCGCTATGCCATCGAATATGTGCTGACCGGCGGAGGCAAGTAAGGGAGTAGGGGAAAGGGTGCCGGGTTCAGTGAAAAGACGCTTGCTCTACTACACCCGGAACCCTTCCCCCTACTCCCTTATGTTATTCTTACGGCACGCAGATTTCTTTCGAGCGAAAGGGTAGAGATCATCATGCCTGCGCGTCCGGCAGTCATCATCAATGCTTCGTCCGGGACAGATGGCAAGGAGCAGGCCGTAGAACTTTTGACGGAGATGTTTGCATCAAGCGGGATTGACGCGCGTATCTCTCTGGCCGGGAGCGGGGAGGAAATCATAGAGCTGACGCGCCGCGCCGTGAAAGATGATTGCCAGCCGATTGTCGCGGGCGGCGGCGACGGGACGATCAATGCCGTCGCAGCAGAATTGGTAGACACAACGCGCACGCTCGGCGTGCTCCCACTCGGCACGCTCAACCACTTTGCCAAAGACCTCAATATCCCGCTTGAGCTGGAAGACGCGGCGCGGACGATTATCGAAGGCCGCGAGACGCAGGTGGATGTAGGCGAAGTCAATGGCCGCATCTTTCTCAACAATTCGAGTCTGGGGCTGTATCCGAGCATCGTGCATCGCCGCGAGCAGCAGCAGGAGAGACTGGGACGCGGCAAGTGGTCTGCGTTTCTCTGGGCCGCGCTCTCCGTGCTCAGGCGTTATCCGTTTCTGGACGTGCGTCTCGTCGCAGATGAAACAGAGATGGTGCGCCGCACTCCTTTTGTCTTCATCGGCAACAATGAATACGAGATGGAAAGCTTTAATGTGGGCGCGCGTTCATGCCTCGACGCCGGACATTTAAGTTTGTATATCGCGCATCGCACGGGACGGAGGGGGCTGGTCAGGCTCGCGTGGCGCGCGCTCTTCGGCGGGTTAAGGGACGAAGAGGATTTTGATGCGCTCTGTACCAGAGAGGTCTGGATTGCGACCCGGCGCAGGCGTCTGCGCGTGGCGACGGACGGCGAGGTCACGATGATGGAAACGCCGCTTCATTATAAAGTCAGGCCAAAAGCTTTGCGCGTCATCGTTCCAAGAACAGTGACGAGTGACGAGTGACAGGTGACGAGATAAAAACTAAAAGCAATTTCTTATCACTCGTCACTCGTCACTTGTCAATTTATCAAGAGGTTATTATGCGTACTATCGTTCATCTTTCCGACCTGCATTTCGGGCGTGTGGATCAGACGGTCATAGAGCCGTTGGTTCAGAACATCACGGAGCTTGCGCCGCATGTGCTCGTCGTCTCCGGCGACCTGACGCAGCGTGCGCGCAGCCATGAGTTTCAGGAGGCGCGCGAATTTCTGGACGAACTGCCCTCGCCGCAAATCATCGTTCCCGGCAATCATGACGTGCCGCTCTATAATCTCTTTGCGCGCTTTCTTCAGCCCTTAGACAAATACAAGCGTTACATCACGGATGATCTTGAGCCGTTTTTCGCAGATGAAGAGATTGCTGTTCTGGGCATTAACACGGCGCGCTCTTTGACGATCAAAGACGGGCGCGTGAACGAGGCGCAGGCGGGCAGGATACGCGAGCGGCTCTGCGCTTACGGCGACGAGGTGACTAAGATAGTGGTCACGCATCATCCGTTCGAACTGCCCGAAGGACATGATGAAGATGAGTTGGTGAACCGCGCGGAGATGGCGATGGAGGCTCTCGCGGCCTGCGGCGCGGATGTGCTGCTGGCGGGCCACCTGCACGTCAGCCACACAGGGCAAACCTTCACGCGCTACAAAATTGCAGGGCACAACGCGCTCGTCATCTCTGCGGGGACGGCCACCTCCACGCGCGCACGCGGCGAGACAAATTCCTTCAACGTGCTTCGCATCAAGCATCCAAACATCTCTGTCGAGCGTCTCTCGTGGCAACCCGAACGCTCTCTGTTTGCAGTTGCTTCCACGGAACATTTCCAGCACACGCCGGAGGGATGGGAGCGCGTGCCTGACGAAGCGACGGCGGATATTGTCTATGAAGATTAAGAGATGATTTTAAAGCTCAAGTGACCACGGCTTCAAAACCTTTGCGCCTTCCATTTTAACTTTGCGCCACCAGCGTGAACCGTTCGTTGTTGTTTCTCGCTGGTGGCGCATACAAAGAAAGTCTTAAGGCGCAAAGAAGAGCTTGAGAGGCTTTTAGTGTAGACTCTAAGATAGAAAAAAGCCCCCGTAACAAACAGTTTGCTCCCCTGCTGCAACACACTCACGAAAGGGATTTCGCCAGATGCCCGGACACACCACATTCTTTAAGATAATTTTACTCGGCTGCTTATTGCTTTTTGTGCCGGCGCTTGCGGCGCAGACGCAGGCGCAACCACAGTCTGGAAATTACGAAGCGGAGCGCGAGCGCGCCTTTGAGTTTACGAGGGTGGGAAGATACGGCGATGCGCTGCCGATTCTGGAAAAGCTCGCCGCCGCAAGGCCGAAGGACGCGCAGGTCTTGGAACAACTGGGCATCGCCGTGCTGGCTAAATCCGAGGCGATTAAAGATGAAGAAGCGCGCCGGTTGGAGCGCAAGCGCGGGCGCGAGATATTGGTGCGCGCCAAAGAGCTGGGCGCAAACGGCGCGCTGATGCTGACCGCGCTCGACGGCATTCCGCCGGACGGCAGCACAATCTCGCTCTCTGCTAACAAGGATGCTGACGTAGCCTTGCGCGAAGGCGAAGCGGCTTTTCAACATGGCGAGTATGACAAGGCGCTCGCCGCATACGAACGCGCCTTTAAGCTCGACCCGAAGTTATACGAAGCAGCATTGTTTGCGGGAGATGTTTTTTATAACACCAAACGCTATGAAAAAGCCGGTGAGTGGTTCGCGCGTGCGGTGGCGATAAACCCGGACAGAGAACAGGCGCATCGCTTCTGGGGAGACGCGCTGCTGGCGCAGGGCAAGATGGATGCGGCGCGCGACAGGTTTATTGACGCCTTTCTCTTAGAGCCTTACAACCGGCTCGTCTGGTCTGCTCTTGATCGTTGGGCCGAGCGGAGCCAGACCACGCTCGCGCATCCGAAAATAGAGGTGCTGGCCGGGGTCAACATCGAAGGCGAGAAAAATCTTAATGTCTATATCAATGAGGACTTGCGCAAAAGCCCGGACGGCTCGCGCGCGTGGGAATTTTATGCAGTCACGCGCGTCGAATGGATCACCAAACGGTTCCCCACAGAGTTTCCAAACGAACGGGGTTATCGCCACACGCTGCGAGAAGAGACTGCGGCCCTTTTGAAAGTCGTAGAGGTCGCCACGGAGGACTTAAAATCTGGGAAGGTCAAAGCCCTCTCGCCGTCGCTCGCCAATCTTATCAAAGTCCATCAGGCAGGACTGCTCGAAGCCTATGTGCTGCTCGCGCGGGCCAATGATGACATCACGCAGGACTATGAAGCTTACCGGAAGAACAATCGGGATAAGCTCAGACGCTATCTGATGGAGTTCTTCATCTTGAACAAATAAACGAAAAGTTTCCCGCAAAGACGCAAAGAAGAACTTAAATGTTTTCTTTGCGTCTTTGCGTCTTTGCGTCTTTGCGGGAAACTTTTCGTTTAGCTTGCGACCGGCTGGCCGTCGAGCGCAGCGGTTGGATTGACGACCGCTTCGGTTACGCTCGCATCTGCCCGGTAGTCGCAGTCTTCCTTCGCGCAGGAGCGCACAGTGCCTTCCTTCTTCGTCGTCTTTTCCAGTATAAAAGGCGCGTTGCATTTCGGGCATGGCTCGGCGATTGGCTTATCCCAGTAGACCACATCGCACTTCGGATATTCCGAGCAGCCATAAAAGGCTTTGCCGCGTTTCGATTTCTTGACGACGATTTCGCCCTTGCAGCCCGGACGCGGACAGGCGATGCCCGTCGTCTCGCGTTTGATGTAAGTGCATTTCGGATAGTTTGAGCACGAGATGAATTCGCCGAAACGCCCGTGTCGCCTGACGAGGTGCGCGCCGTCCACCGGACACGTCTCGTCGAGCGGAACCGGCGCGGGCGCGACTGCGCCGCTTCTGGCAATCTTGCGTATGTTGCGGCATTCGGGGTAGCCCGTGCAGCCCAGAAACTGCCCGAACCTTCCGCGCTTGAGCGCCATAGGCTTGCCGCACAACTCGCATTCCTCCGCTTCGTCTGCGCCGTCAGCCTGTGCGTTTGATGAAGCGGATGCTGTCCCGGCATCACCTCCAGCGGCGTCCGCGCTCGCAGCAGGTTTGGCTATCTCGCGCGTCGTGCGACAGTCGGGATAGTTTGAGCAGGCTAAGAACTGGCCGAAGCGTCCGAACTTGATGACCATCGGCGAGCCGCAGTTTTCGCAAATCTTGTCTGTCGGAATCGCCTGCTGCTTGGCCGCGCGCATCTGGCTCTCTGCGTTCTTCAAGTCCTTCGCAAACTTGCCGTAGAACTCGTGCAGCGCAGCAGTCCACTTGAGCTTGCCTTCTTCAATCTCGTCCAGCGCCTCTTCCATGCGCGCCGTGTAGGTCTCGTTGAAGAGATCGTTAAAGCTTGCGACGAGCAGGTCGTTGACGGTCGTGCCCAATGCGGTCGGGTGAAAACGCCCCTCATGTTTCTCTACATACTCGCGGTCGAGAATCGTCGTCATGATCGCGGCATACGTCGAAGGCCGACCGATGCCTTTCTCTTCAAGCATCTTGACGAGCGTCGCTTCGGTGTAACGCGGCGGCGGCTCTGTGAAATGCTGTTCGGGCGCGATTGAATTAAGCTTGAGCGGCTCGTCTTTTTCGACCAGCGGCAGCTTGCGCTCGGCCTCTTCATCCTCTTCCGTCTTTTCGTCGCGGCCTTCCTGATAGACTTTCAAGAAGCCGTCAAACTTCTGCACAGAGCCGCTCGCGCGGAAAATAAAGCGGCCCGCCGAGATGTCAATCGTCGTCTGGTCAAAGATGGCCGGCATCATCTGCGAGGCGACGAAACGCTGCCAGATGAGCCTGTAAAGCTTCAGCTCTTCCTTATTCAGAAAGCGCGCGACCGATTCGGGCGTGTGCGCCACATCCGTCGGGCGAATCGCTTCGTGCGCGTCCTGCGCGTCTTTTTTCGAGCGATAGTGGATGGCCTTTTCCGGCAAGTAGTTTGCGCCGTACTGGCCGTTGATAAAATCGCGCACTTCATTCAAAGCCGTATCCGAGACGCGCGTCGAATCCGTACGCATGTATGTGATAAGACCGACCGCGCCCTCCGAGCCAAGCTCCACGCCCTCGTAAAGCTTCTGGGCCAGCATCATCGTCTTCTTGACCGCAAAGCCTAGTTTGCGCGAAGCCTCTTGCTGCAATTTTGAAGTGACAAACGGCGGGACAGGATTGCGCTTGCGCTCCTTCGTCGTCACCTCGCTGACGACGTACTGCTGCCCTTCCGCTTCGGCGACGATCTCTGCGGCCTGCGCTTCGTTGCCGATCAGGATTTCCGTTTTCTTGATGTCCTGATCGAAGCCGGATGTTTTAACCGTCTGCTCGCCTATGCGCCAGAGGCGCGCGTCAAAAGCAGGGGGCAGTTTCGCAGCCAGATTCGCGGTCACAGTCCAGTATTCTGTTTTGACGAACTTCTCTATCTCGCGCTCGCGCTCGACCACCATTCTGAGCGCAACAGATTGCACGCGGCCCGCGCTCAGGCGTCCACCCACGGTGCGGCACAGGAGCGGCGAGACCTTGTAGCCGACTAGACGGTCGAGCACTCTACGGGCTTGCTGTGCGTCCACCAGATTAGCGTCAATCTGCTTCGGCTCTTTGAAGGCATCCTGCACGGCGCGCTTGGTGATCTCGTTGAACATCACGCGAAACGTGGGCTTCTTCGGACGCTTCGGCACAATCTCTTCAGCCAGATGCTGGCAGATGGCTTCGCCTTCGCGGTCAGGGTCGGCTGCGAGAAAGATCGATTCTGCTTCCTTCGCGGCCTTCTTCAAATCCGAGACGATTCTTTTATTATTGCGCTTCTTCGTATCTGGAATGACCTCGTAGGTCGGCTCGAAATCATGCTCGACATCTACGCCCAGACCTTTAGACGGTAAATCCTTGATGTGGCCGATGGAGGCCATCACGCGATAATCGCTGCCCAGATATTTGTTAATCGTTTTCGCTTTCGCGGGCGATTCGACGATGACTAAATTCTTTGCCATTTTAAATCAGTGAACAAGTGACGTGTGACGTGTGACGAGTTAAATCTCGCAGCTAACATCACTCTTGACCTGTTACTTTTTACTCCTTCGATTGAACACTCTATTAGATGTCTTAGGGGAGCAATTCGCTTGCTCCGAATAATCTATTAACAATAACAAGAGATTGCTTTTATCTTGTCACTCATCACTTGTCCCCGGTCACTGCCTTCACATTTTTCTCACAAAACACTTGCCCGGAAGTTGTCTGATTAGCTCTCTCATTTCCAGCGCCAGCAGCGCGCCGGTCAGTTCAGGAATCGAAAGCTGACCGGCCTCTGCGAGCGCATCAATATGCACAGGGCTTTCCGGGGAAAGCAACTTCCAGACAGCATGCTCGGTCGCAGTCAAATCTCCCGGCACTAGCTCTAACTGCTCCACAAGGTTCTTCTCATCCTTCTTTTCCAGGGGCGGCGGCAGCAGGTGTGCCGCAATCTCCGGCGGCAATTCTGTGACGACATCCTGCCATTGCTGAACCAGTTTTGCGCCCGCGCCTTTGATGAGATAGTTCGTCCCGAAAGAGTTGCGCGAAGTGATATTGCCGGGGACTGCAAAGACTTCGCGGTTCTGCTCCATCGCTAGACGCGCGGTAATCAAAGAGCCAGAGTTCTCAGCCGCTTCCACCAGCACCACGCCTAAACTTAAGCCGCTGATGACGCGGTTGCGATACGGAAAATTCTGCGGCGCGGGCGGAGTGCCCAGAGGGAATTCCGAGACGAGCGCGCCACCGTTCCCTAAAATCTCACCCGCCAGTTTTTTATGGTCGCGCGGGTAAATCTGGTCGATCCCGGTTCCCATCACAGCCACCGTGCGGCCTCCCGCTTCGAGCGCGCCGCGATGCGCCGCAGCATCTATCCCGCGCGCAAGGCCAGACACAATCGTCACGCCGCGCTGCGCCAGATCGCGCGCCAGCATCAAGGCCGTGTTCTGCCCGTAGGTCGAACAGCGGCGCGAGCCGACCAGAGCAACGCAGGGTTGATCCAGACATGCCTCCCATGCTCCCGTGACATAAAGCGTGATCGGCGGGTCTGCAATCTCCCTGAGCAGGGACGGATAGACGCCATCATCCAGCAAAAGGATGTCTGCGCCGAGTTGGCGAACGCGCGCAATCTCCGCTGCGGCCTGCGCTTCCCTATCGCGCGCCATGATGCTCTCGATGGCTTCGGGCCTCAGCCTGAGACTCTCAAGCTCTGCACGCCGCGCGCCGAAAACGCCTTCCACAGACCCGAAACGCTCCAACAGCCTTGCGGCAGCACGCGGCCCCACACCCGGCGTCATATTGAGCGCAACCCAATCTTTCATCATCTCAAATCTGAGATTTCAAATCCCGAACCAAGCGTCGCGTGATGGCGGAGGCGTGTGGGAATCGAACCCACCTGAGCCTGCTCTCACAGTCTCACAGACGGTTTTGAAGACCGCGCCATTCACCAGAACAGATGCGCCCCCCCCTGTTGTCCCTCAAAGCGAACAAGACCCTACGCGCGGCGAGTGGCGGCTGTCAAGTAAGCTTTGTCCGGTATTTCAACGCGCGGCGCAGTTCGCAGTCCAATACGCTTCACACACTTGACGGCACGGATAAAGGCTCATAATATATTCGAACGGACGTTCGAACGATTGAAAGCCGGTCGCTTGAGCTGTCGATAAGGTTGCAGGGAGCTAAAGAGAAGTTCATGATTAATTTCGAGACGACGCCGGAGCAATACCAGCATTGGAAGTTAAAGATTGATGGAGCGGTCGCTACGCTTTCGATGGATGTGCAGGAAGACCAGACGCTCGCAGAGGGCTACAAGCTCAAGCTCAATTCTTACGACTTGGGAGTGGATATAGAGCTGGCCGATGCTGTCCAGCGTCTGCGCTTTGAGCATCCGGAGGTTCGCGTGGTAGTCATCACCAGCCTCAAGCCGCGCATCTTCTGCGCGGGCGCGAACATTTACATGCTCGGCACATCAAGCCATGCCTTCAAGGTCAACTTTTGCAAGTTTACCAACGAGACGCGCTGTGCGATTGAGGACGCTTCCGGTAATTCGGGGCAAAAATATGTGGCCGCGCTCAACGGCACGGCATCCGGCGGGGGCTATGAGCTGGCGATTGCGTGCGAAGAGATTTATCTGGTGGAGGATGGAAACTCCGCCATCTCGCTGCCGGAAGTTCCGCTGCTCGGAGTGTTGCCCGGCACGGGCGGTTTGACGCGCCTGGTGGATAAAAGAAAAGTGCGGCGCGACCGCGCGGATGTGTTCTCGACGCTGGCCGAAGGACTCAAGGGCAAGCGCGCGAAGGAGTGGGGACTGATTGACGGCTATTTTCCGACGAGCAAGTTTCAGGAAGAGGTCGCGTCACGCGTCCAAAATATTGTCGAAGCGAACAATCAGAATCAGGCGGCGAAAGGCATCAAGCTTAACCCGCTTCAGGTCGAAGCAATGGCAGACGGGCGCGAGTACAAATATGTCAGTTTAAAGCTGCACCGCGAGAAGCGTTACGCAGACCTGACGTTGCGCGGCCCTGAAAACGGCACGCCGCAGACCATTGAAGAGATAGAAAAGCTTGGAGACGCTTACTGGCCCGTGCAGGCTTACAGGGAGTTGGATGATGCGCTGCTGCACCTGCGCGTCAACGAACTCGAAACCGGTCTCGTCTGCCTGCGCACTGTTGGCGACATAGACAGCGTGCTCCGCGTTGATGAAACTTTAGTGGCCCACAAAGACCACTGGCTCATACGGGAGACGCTGCTCAACATGGCGCGCGTCATGCGCCGCCTGGATCTGACGGCCAAGAGCTTTTTTGCCATGATCGAACCGGGCAGTTGCTTTGCCGGAAATCTGCTTGAACTCGCTCTCTCAGCCGACCGCACATTTATGCTCAACTCGCCGGATGAGAAGGTCGAAGTCTCGACGAGCGAGTTGAACAAAGGCGCGCTCCCGATGTCGAATGGTTTGACGCGGCTGCAATCGCGCTTTCTGGCAGAGCCTGAGCTGGCAGAAAAAGTGTTCGCGCATGAAGGCGCATTCGATACTGGAGAAGCAGAGGAAGCAGGGCTGGTCACGTTCGCGCCTGACGATCTGGATTGGGAAGACGAGATTCGCGTCGCCATCGAAGAGCGCACGTCGCTCTCGCCGGACGCGCTGACGGGCATGGAGGCTTCCCTCAGATTTGCCGGGCCGGAAACGATGGACACTAAAATCTATGGCCGCCTGACGGCATGGCAGAACTGGATTTTCCAGCGGCCCAATGCAGTCGGCCCGCAGGGCGCGCTGACCAATTACGGCAAACCGACGCAATCGCAGTTTGACTATAAACGAACATAAACCGGTGAGCCGCGAAAAGGCGCAGAAGGCGCAAAAGGGATTGATTTGATTTTGTGTCCCTTGTGCCTCTTTGCGGCTCATCTAATTCGGAGAGTGTCATCATGAGCATGAATTTATACGAACGCATTCCTAACAACGTCAATTTGTCCGAAGACAAAAAGCTCCAGCGCGCGTTGGAGAAATGGCTGCCGAATTATTTGAGTTGGTGGCGCGAGATGGGGCCGGAGGGTTTTCAGGAGAAGGAAGTCTACCTGCGCACGGCCATCAGCGTCGAGCCGGAAGGCTGGGCGCACTTCGATTATATCAAGATGCCGGATTATCGCTGGGGCATCTTCTTAAAACCCGCAGACAAGGATGCGCGGGTCGGCTTTGGCGATAATTACGGGATGCCTGCTTATCAGGAAGTGCCCGGAGAATTTCGCAACGCCCTGCGCCGCATCATCGTCACACAAGGCGACACAGAACCTGCTTCGGTCGAACAGCAACGCGAGCTTGGCAAGACCTGTCCTTCGCTTTACGACCTGCGGAATCTCTTTCAGGTCAACGTCGAAGAGGGCAGACACCTGTGGGCGATGGTCTATCTGCTGCAAAGATATTTCGGGCGCGACGGGCGCGACGAAGCCGATGAGTTGCTGGCACGCAGGAGCGGCAATCCCGACAAGCCGCGTATCCTCGAAGCCTTTAACCAGCCGTGCGACGATTGGCTCAACTTTTTCTGTTTCACGATGTTCACAGACCGCGACGGCAAGTATCAACTCGCGGCTCTGGCGGAATCCGGCTTTGAGCCGCTGGCGCGCACCTGCCAGTTTATGCTGACGGAAGAAGCGCATCATCTCTTTGTCGGCGAGACGGGAGTGGGGCGCGTCGTCAGGCGCACGGCGCAGTTGATGCGCGAAGCGAACGGCGGCGACGTGCGCGAGCTTGGCGGCATCCCGCTCGACATCATACAGCGTTACATCAACTTCTGGTTCAGCTACTCGCTAGACCTCTTCGGCGGCGAGATCAGCTCAAACAGCGCGGACTTTTTCGCTGCCGGACTCAAAGGTCGTTACAAGGAACAGGATCAGTATCAAGACCACATCGCCGCCAACGAGAATTTCACTTTGATGGTGGTCGAGGACGGAAAGATCGTGCCGCGCGAAGTGCCCTTGAGAAACGCTCTTAACGAAGTCCTGCGCGGCGAGTACGTCAAGGATTGCGAGCGCGCCATGACGCGCTGGAACAAATATCTCAAAGACGAAGGCGCGGACACGCAGCTTTATTTGCCGGGCACGCGCTTTCATCGCCACGTCGGAGAATTTGCGGGACACTTTTTTGATGTCGAAGGAAATCTGATTAACAAAGAAGAGTTTGAGCGCATGAAAGACGAATGGCTGCCGACGCTGGAAGACCGCGAGTACGTCCGCAGCCTGATGCATCCCGTGACCGAACCCGGCAAGATAGCCAACTGGATCGCGCCGCCCAACGCTGGCATCAAGGGCAAGCCGTTCGAGTTTGAATACGTCAGGCTTTAAGAAGATTGCGGAATGCGGATTGCGGATGTGTAAGCGATAAGGCCGTGAGATTGACAGATAGGAACATGCCATGAAGCAAGAGCGCAGCAACCAAAACGCAGCCGCTGTCAATCCGCATTCCGCATTCCGCATTCCGCAATCGGATGAGTTTTCGCGCTACGATCAGAAGCTGGAATTTATCCTGCGCACCAGCGCGCGTATCTTTGCGGAGAAGGGTTATCACTCGACCTCCATGCGCGACATCTCGCGCGAGACGGGGGTGAGCCTCGCTGGCCTGTATTACTACTGCAAGTCGAAAGAAGAATTACTCTATCTGATTCAGGACAACTGTTTCGGCCATGTGCTGGAACGTCTTGAAGGGCGTTTGAAAGAGACCACAGAGCCAATCGAAAAGCTGCGTTTCGTCATCGAAAATCATCTCTCGTTTTTTGCCGCGAACATGGCCGAGATGAAAGTGCTCTCGCATGAAGCGGATTCGCTCGCGGGCGAGATGCACGAGCATGTTTCGGGCAAGAAGCAGCAGTACACAAAACTCGTGCGCCGGATTTTGTCTGAAGTGCAAACAGGGCAGAGCGGCGGAAAGATTGACCTGACGGTGGCGACCTATGCGCTGTTCGGGATGATGAACTGGATTTATAACTGGTATGACCCGCATGGCAAGCTCTCCGTGACGGAACTCGTCAACAACATCACGCGCCTCTTTCTCTCCGGTTTTCTGGCGGGAGCGGGCAGCGTTGAGCTTCAATTAACATCGAAGACGCCGCACATAGAGCATCTCAGCGTCTGGCGCGAATCATAATTTTCAAGTATTACGGCTAAGAAGCTGATTGAAAAGCCCCGAAGGGGCGCAATGCAATAGCCCTGAAAGGGCGTCATGTAATAGCCCGGGGCATCGCCACGGGTCAACACGTCCATGTAAATATCAAGCCCTGAAAGGGCACAATAATGTATGTCGCCCTTTCAGGGCTTGGAATCGTAATCATGACCCGATACCCGGGGTGATGCCCCGGGCTATTACATGACGCCCCTTCGGGGCTTTCACAGACTTTTCAAACAGCTTCTAAGAAAGAAAAATCTCAAGGCGCGAAGAAGAACTGAGCATTTTTGAAAAAGCAGAGTATATTCAAAGGCAAAAGAATATAGAGTTTATAATGGAGCGAATTTAAGATGGCAGAAGCGGAAGCAAAAGTTCAGGATGAAACGGAAGTAACGGGCAAGCTGGTCAGGTATCGCGTCGAGGACGGGATAGCCGTTCTGACGCTCAACGATCCTCCGGCCAATACTTACTCTTACGAGATGATGCAGGAGCTTGACCGCTCTGTGCTCGCGGCGCGGATGGACGAGAGCGTGCATGTCATCGTGATTACCGGAGAGGGTGAAAAGTTTTTCTGCGCGGGCGCAAACATACAGATGCTTTCAAGCGTGACGCCCGAATACAAATACTATTTTTGTCTGCATGCAAATGAAACCCTGTCCAGATTAGAGCAGACGCCGAAGCTTGTCATCGCCGCGCTCAACGGCCACACGGTCGGCGGCGGTCTTGAGGTAGCGATGGCGGCGGACATTCGCATCGCACGCAAAGGCGCGGGCAAGATGGGTTTGCCCGAAGTCTCTTTAGGAGTCCTGCCGGGCACTGGCGGCACGCAACGACTGGTTCGCATGGTCGGCAAGTCGCGCGCGATTGAGTTGATGGCGACGGGCGAGCTTTTCGATTTTGAAAAGGGACTCGAACTCGGTCTTATCAATCAAATCTACGAAGCCGAATCGGGCGCAGCTTTTATGAAACAGGCGCTCGATTACGCACGGCAGTTCACCTTGCCGGACAAGGCCGCAC
Source organism: Pyrinomonadaceae bacterium (assembly GCA_963817025.1). Lineage (GTDB taxonomy): Bacteria > Acidobacteriota > Blastocatellia > Pyrinomonadales > Pyrinomonadaceae > JACMLC01. The sequence goes on from CAWFML010000001.1 coordinate 571,237, forward strand.
GCGCGGTCGGGCGTATCAAGCGCAGCGTCCAATCAGGCGCAGAGATTCCCTTAGAGTCCGGGCTGGCTCTTGAGCGCGAACTGCAACAGCAGCTCTTCCAATCGGAAGACGCCAAAGAAGGACTCAACGCATATGCCGAAAAGCGTAAGCCACAGTTCAAAGGCAGATGATTTTTAGTTTGTGCTTTGTCTTTTGTACTTTGCCCGTTATTCCAACTTGAAGCTGATGTCTCAAGTTTGAGCGTCACAGGCAAAAAACAAAGCACGAAGCACAAAGCACAAAGAGCAAAATCATGTACGACAACATCAACGTCACACACGAATCCGGCATTGCCGCTATCACTTTGAATCGTCCAGAAAAGCTGAACGCTTTTGCGGGCCACATGCGGCGCGATCTGGCAGAGGCTCTGGAGCGCGCAGCCGTTGAGAGAAGCGTGCGCGTCATTATTATCACTGGCGCGGGGCGCGGTTTCTGCGCGGGCGCGGATGTGGCATACATGGCCGAGTTGATGGAGCGACAGGATGTAGAAGAGTTTGCGCGACTGCTCGGCGCGGGTCGCCGCGTCTTGACCGCTATCCGCCAGATGCAGAAACCTGTCATAGCCTCTGTCAACGGCGCGGCTTATGGCGCGGGCTTTAATCTCGCGCTCGCCTGCGACCTGCGCCTCGCTTCCGAATCGGCTTCGTTCAGCCAGTCGTTTGTCAAAGTCGGTTTACACCCCGATTGGGGCGGGACATATTTTCTGCCGCGCGTCGTGCCCACCAATCTCGCCTGCGAGATGTTTTTCTTGGGCGATGCCATTAACGCCGAAAGAGCTTTGCAATTAGGGCTGGTCAACCGCGTCGTGCCTGACGGGCAGTTGGCCGCGCAAACTTTGGAGTTGGCTGCGCGACTGCGCGACGCGCCTTACAAATCAATCGCGGCGGCCAAGCATGCCGTTTACATGAGCGAGGAATCGAGCCTCGAACGGATGCTGCAATACGAAACGGAAGCACAGCTTCAATGCTTTCAATCCGAGGAAGCGCGCGAACGCGTCAAAGCATTTTTAGAGAAACGCGAGCCGCGCAAAGTCAGGCAAGCATAACTTCAGGCCCAAGTCTCAAGTCTCAAGACCCGGTTCAAAAAGGTCTTGAGACTTGAGACTTGGGATTTGGGATTTGGAACTTGAAACTTAAAGATAAAATTGCACTGATTACGGGCGGCGGACGCGGCATCGGTCGTGCCGTCGCTTTAGAGTTTGCGCGAGAGGGAGCGCAGGTGGCCGTGCTCGCTCGCACAGCGGGACAGGTGGAGAGCGTCGCCAGCGAGATCGAAAGCGAGTGCGGCGTGCAGGCGATGTCCGCAGAGTGTGATGTGTCCGTCAAAGAGAGCGTCGAGCACGCTTTCTCAAGCGTCATAGAACGCTTCGGGCGGGTGGATATTCTGGTCAACAATGCGGGCATCGCCGAGAGCGCGCCGCTCGTTAAGACCAGCGACGAGATGTGGGAGCGCATCATCAACGTCAATCTCAACGGCACGTTCTATTGCACGCGCGCCGCGCTGCCTTCGATGCTTGAGCACGGATGGGGACGCATCATCAACGTCGCTTCCATCGCAGGCAAGACCGGCGCGGCCTACATCACAGCTTACACTGCGTCGAAGCATGCTGTGGTCGGACTGACGCGCTCGCTGGCGATGGAAGTGGCGACGAGGGGCGTGACCGTCAATGCCATCTGCCCCGGCTATGTCGAAACGTTGATGGCCGCGCATGCCATCGACAACATCACGACCAAGACGGGCAAGACGAGCGAAGAAGCGCGCGACATCCTGAATCGCATGAGTCCGCAAAATCGCCTCATCACACCGGAAGAGGTCGCTGCGCTCGCGCTGCTGCTCGCCAGCGAAGAGGGACGAGGTATCAACGGACAGGCGATTAACATTGACGGCGGCAGCGTGCTCTCTTAATTTACGATTGAAAGCAGACTTAGAAGCAATTTCAAAATTCAGGCTGCCCAATGCTTCAACTCCTTTGTGCCTTCTGTATTACCTTAGCGTCTTTGCGCGAAACACGAACCTTTCACGCAAAGGCGCAAATAAAGAAAGACCTAAGGCGCAAAGACTTGACTCTTAAATCCCTTGAGTTTTGAAATGGTCTCTTAAGATTTATTTGATTGAGTTTTTGTCTTTATCAAATCGCAAATCTAAAATAAATGTCTTTTACTTTCATCAACCCTGAATCCCTCGGCGCGCCGCGCGGTTATGCAAACGGCGTCTTGACGCCATCCAGCGGCAGGCTGCTTTTTATCGCAGGGCAGATAGCATGGGATGCGTCGCAGCAAATCGTCTCCGCAGATTTCGTAGAGCAGTTTGACCGCGCCCTGCAAAATGTCATCGCAGTTGTCGAAGCAGCCGGAGGCACGGCTGATAAAATCGCGCGCCTCGTTATCTACGTCACAGACAAAAATGAATATTGCCAGCGCACGCGCGAGGTCGGTGAGAGATGGCGCGCTCTGCTGGGGAAACATTTTCCCGCGATGGCGTTGGTCGAAGTCAAAGGACTGCTCGAAGATGGCGCGAAGGTGGAGATTGAAGGCATCGCTGTGATTGATGAAAAGTAGCCACGGCTTCATTCAACTCTTTGCGCCTTAAGTTTTAACTTCGCGCCCCCAGCGAGAAAGACAAACGTTTCGCGCTGGGGGCGCAAAGAAAGAAAAACTCAAGGCGCAAAGGCTTGAGTCGGATTATGAGATGAGTGTTTAAGAATACAATTCAAGAATCTTATGCTTGAGCCAAAAAGTTTTCTTTACGAAGTGCGCGATGCTGTAGCCACTATCACGCTCAATCGTCCAGAGCGATTGAACGCGCTGACGTTTGAAGTCTATCGTGAATTGACTGACACGTTTGCTGCCCTGCGTCATGAAGAAGCAGTGCGCGCAGTGGTCATCACGGGCGCGGGCCGCGCTTTTTGTTCCGGCGGCGACGTGCATGACATCATCGGCCAGCTCTTCGAGCGGGACATGCAGGGGCTGCTGGAATTCACGCGCATGACCTGCGAGTTGATTCGGAATATACGCGTCCTGCCAAAGCCCGTCATCGCATCCTTGAACGGCACGACCGCAGGGGCTGGCGCATGCATCGCGCTCGCTTCCGACATACGCATCGCCAGCCCTTCAGCCAAGATTGCTTTTCTCTTTGTGCGCGTCGGCCTGTCGGGCGCGGACATGGGCGCGGCCTATCTTTTGCCGCGCCTCGTCGGGCTGGCAAAGGCCACGGAGATGCTTTACACGGGAGATTTTATCGCGGCTGAAGAAGCCGAAAAAATCGGACTCTACAATCGCGTCGTCGCAGCGGAAGAGTTAGAGACTGAGACGCGCACGCTTGCGGAAAAACTGGCGCGCGGCCCCGGTTTCGCGCTCGCCATGACCAAAGAGATGCTCAACCGCGAGATGGAAGTGAGCCTCGACACCGCGCTCGAATGGGAAGCGCAGGCACAGGCCACCTGCATGCAGCATACGGATTACCGCGAAGCCTACGAAGCTTTTGTCGAGAAGCGCGAGCCGCGATTCAAATAAAGCATTGTACTTAGTTCTTTGTATTTGGTTCTTTGCACTTTGTTTGGCTTACATTGAGCTTTGAAACTCAAGACAGAATCGTGTGCTAAGAACAAAGAACCAAGTACAAAAAACAAAGCACAAAGCACCAAAACAAAATGACCGATAGCTTTATAGAAGAGACGCCGTTTTTCACTTCCGCGCAACGCCGTCTGGCGGCGAGCGTGGCGGACTTTGTCGCGCGTGAGATTGAGCCGCGCGCAGCCGAGCGCGAGGATGAGGAGGCGCATTTCCGCGAGTTGCTGGCGTTGCTGGCGGGAGCAAACCTGTTGCGCTTTGCCGTCGCAGAGGCGGGCGTGCCGCTCGACACGCGCAGCCTGTGTCTCGTCCGCGAAGCTCTTTCCTATTCCTCTTCGCTCGCAGACCTCGCGTTCGTCATGCAGGGCTTAGGCACTTACGCCATCAGTCTGGCCGCGCCGGAACATGTGCGCGACTTCTGGCTTGAGCGCGCGGCGACTGGCAAATCCATTGCCGCCTTTGCCCTGACAGAGCCGGACGCAGGCTCCGATGTCGCAGCCATCAAGACCACCGCGCAGCGCGTGCGCGAGGAAGAAAGCGGAGAAGACTTTTATGTCATAGACGGGCGCAAGCGTTTTATCTCAAACGCAGGGCTGGCGGATTTTTATACTGTCTTTGCTAAGACCGGAGCGCGAGCGGACGGGCGCGCAGAGCTTTCGGCCTTTGTCGTCGGAGCGCGCATGCAGGGCTTTCGTGTGCGCGAGCGCACGCAGATGATCGCGCCGCATCCGATTGGCGAGATAGAGTTCGAGAGCTTGCGCGTGCCCGCGGAAGACATGATCGGGCGCGCGGGCGACGGCTTTCGTCTCGCGCTCGAAACCCTTGACACCTTTCGCGCGAGCGTCGGCGCGGCGGCCTGCGGCATGGCCGGACGCGCGCTCGACGAGGCCATCGCCTACGCCAAATCACGCACACAGTTCGGACGCCCCATCGCGGAACATCAACTGATTCAAGAGAAGCTCGCGGACATGGCGACCGAACTGGATGCCGCACGCCTCCTTGTCTATCGCGCGGCCTACTTAAAGGACGCGGGCGTCGAAAGCGTCACGCGCGAAGCCAGTCAGGCCAAGCTCTATGCGACAGAAGCCGCAGGGCGCATCATAGACGCGGCTCTTCAAATACACGGCGGCGCAGGATTGGTTCGCGGGCATGTTATCGAACGACTTTATAGAGATGTGCGCGCCCTCAGAATCTATGAAGGCACGTCTGAGATTCAGAAGCTTGTGATTGCGGGCCAGCTTTTGAAAGAATAGAACACATGAAAATCAACATCATCGGCGGCGGGCCAGCCGGATTGTATTTCGCGCTCCTGATGAAGAAATCCGATCCGGCGCATGAGATTGCTGTGTGGGAGCGCAATGCGCCCGACGACACGTTCGGGTGGGGCGTGGTCTTTTCCGATAAGACGCTCTCTTATTTGAGAGAGACGGACGAAGAATCTTACCGGAGCATCACTGACCGTTTTGAGATGTGGGACAACGTGGATGTCGTGCACCGCGACCAGAAGGTGACGATTCGCGGAAACAAGTTTTCAGGCATCGCGCGGATAGAGCTATTGAATATCCTGCAACAACGCTCTCTCGATTTGGGAGTTGACCTGCGCTTTCACACAGAAGTCTCGGACATCGAGAAGCTGGCCGCAGAGTGCGACCTGCTCGCAGGCGCGGACGGCATCAACAGTTCCGTCCGGCAAACTTGCAGTCAATTCTTCGAGCCGGATTTGAGTATCCGCGACAACAAATATATCTGGTACGGCACACAGCAGTTGTTTCACGGGCTGACGCTCACCTTTCATGAAACGGAAGCCGGAGTCTTTGCCGCACACTCTTACAAGTTTAATAAGACGACCAGCACTTTTATCGTCGAGTGCGACCCGGAGACATGGGCCAGCGCAGGATTTGAAACGATGTCGGATGAAGAGACGCGCGACTATCTGGAACAAGTTTTCGCCAACGACCTGCACGGGCATGAGCTGCTGTCCAACAATTCCAAGTGGATTAACTTCGTCACCGTTAAGAATCGTCATTGGAGTCATCGAAACATCGTGCTCCTGGGAGACGCGCTGCACACGGCGCACTTCTCAATCGGCTCAGGCACGAAGCTCGCGCTCGAAGACTCCATCGCGCTCTACAAATGTTTTCAGGATGTAGTGGATGTCAAAGAAGCTCTGGCCCGATTTGAAACTGTCCGCAAGCCTATCATCGAAGAATATCAGGAGGCCGCGCAAGAGAGCCTTATCTGGTTTGAGCACGCCAAAGACTACGTGCATCTCAGCCCTTTGCCCTTCGCTTATAAGCTGATGACGCGGAGCAAGCGTATTGATTACGAGAATCTGAAGAGGCGCGACCCCGAGTTTATCGCCGCGTATGAGGCAGCAGGAAGTTAGAAAGCAGTTTCGCGCAAAGGCGCAAATGAAGGGAAAAACCAAAGCTCGCAAAGAAAACGATTCCAGATAAGTTGCCGCTCATCCCTTTGCGCCCTTCTGCTTTATCTTCTTTGCGCCTTTGCGCGAAACTTTCTTTATACAGTCTTCTCTGCCCCTTCCCAGCGCGGCGGCAACAGTCTGCGGCGGCCATCCGTGCTCAAAGTAATTTCAGGCTCATCCAAATCAACTCTATCCCAGAGCTTGCATGTCACCTGTTTGTGAGCTTGGTCGAGACCTTCGCAGTAGTTTGTATAAGTGCAGCGGCGTATCTCTGCGCCGCGCCCGAGCCTTACTTTTAAGAACCAATCCGGGTCTGCCAGAGCCTGACGCGCCAGCGCCGCGATGTCGGCTTCATTTCTTTGCAGGATGCCTTCGGCCTGCTCGAAAGTCGTGATGCCGCCCGCAGCGATGAGCGGCGTTTTAAAGCCCGCATCGTTCACAGCATGTTTGACGGCGGCCACGAGCGGCACACTGCGCGAGAACGGGCCGCGCTCATCCGAGAGCGTCGTCGGCATACATTCATAACCGCTCTGGCCCGTGTAGGGATAAACGGCCTGGCCCACTTTTGGTTGCGCGGCGTCTTCAAACTTGCCGCCCTTTGAGATAGAGAGATAATCAAAACCCGCGCGGGCAAACTCTGCGCCGAAATAAACGGCATCCGCCAGACGATTGCCGCCCTCTATCACTTCATCGCCTAAAAAACGGACGCCGACCACGTAATCACGGCCCACGCGCTCGCGCACGGCCCTGTAAACTTCCAGAGGCAGCCGCGCGCGATTCTCTCTTGCGCCGCCATAAACGTCCGCGCGATTATTCCGCGCAGAGAGAAACGAAGCCATCGTGTAAGCGTGCGCGTAATGAAGCTCTACGCCGTCGAATCCGGCTTCGCGTGCGCGGGCAGCGGCAGCGGCGAACATGCCCGGCAAGACTTCCGGCAACTCCTGTATGTGAGGCAAGTCTGTGTCCGTGACGCGCTCGCGGTAGCCGAAGCGCAACGCTTCCAGCTCGCGCTCGTCAAGTATACGAGCGAGCATTTCTTCCGGCGCGTCTTTCAGAAAAGAGCGGACTTCAGCTTCATCTTTATCGAGCCAGCTTTCTTCTTCCATCGCCTCCGCAATCGCGCGGCGATGGCGAGCTTCCAATTTCAAAAAGCGTTCAAAGAACTTAGCTTTTTCAGGGCGGCGTTTGACGGAAAGAAAATCTATGATTTGAATAAAGAGCCGCGTGCGCCCGCCGCTCGCCTCGCGCACGGTTTGGACCAAGTCTCTGAGGCCGGGAACGAATCTGTCGTGGCCTATCCTCAAGAGCGGCCCGCTCGGAATATCCCTCACGCCCGTCGCTTCGACCACCAGCGCGCCCGGTTGCCCTTTAGCGAAACAAGCGTACCAATCCAGATTATCGCGCGTCACAAAACCATCTGCGGTCGCGCGCCACGGAACCATCGCCGGAACCCACGTCCGGCTCTCAAGCTCGATTGGGCCAACGCGAATCGGTTGAAACAGCAGGGAGCGCGCAGCCTCTTCCGCCGTCGGCCAGCGCGCGTCAGGGATTTCATGCCGGATAGGTTTATCGAAACGCCAGATCATTTTTGAGTTTCAGAAAGTATAGCTCGCCGGAAGCCTATGATAAAAAAAACCGCTCAAGCCATCTTCGCGCCTTGAGCCTTTCTTTCTTTGCGCCTTTGCGTGAAACGTTGCTGGTTCGCGCAAAGGCGCAAAGTTAAAACATAAGGCGCAAAGGGTTAAAAATTATCGTCGCTTGAGATTTGAAAGCTATGCTCAGTATTGTGTCATATCTGCGGCTATGATAGCAGTTCTTTTGCTTAGCTCTCAAAACTACTCTAAAATCAATCATCGCTTAAAAATGCCGGAGGAACCTCTGTTTGACAGACGAGCTTTTAAAATGGCGTGCCGAATTTCCGATTCTGGATCAGACGGTTTATTTGATTTCGCACAGTCTCGGCGCGATGCCGCGCGGGACTTATGACCGTTTGCAGGATTACGCGGAGATGTGGGCGACGCGCGGCGTGCGCGCGTGGGCGGAAGGCTGGTGGGACATGCCTGTCACTGTCGGCAATGAAGTGGCGCGCATCATCGGCGCTGCGCCCGGCACGGTCGTCATGCATCAGAACGTCTCCATCTGCCAGTCGCTGCTGCTCTCCTGCTTTGAGCCGCGCGCGCCGCGCAACAAGATCGTTTGCGAAGAACTGAACTTCCCTTCCGTGCTCTATGTCTACGAAGCGCACGCGCGCGACGGGCGGCTGCGCATCGAGACGGTCAAGTCCGATGACGGCATCACGATCCCGCTCGAACGCATGCTCGCGGCGATAGATGAAGAGACTCTGCTCGTGCCCGTCTCGCATGTGCTTTTCAAGAGTGCGTTCCTGCAAGACGCGCGGGCCATCATCGAGCGCGCACATGAAGTCGGAGCGATGGTCGTGCTCGACACATATCAATCCGCTGGCACAGTTCCATTCAATGCCACGGAGCTGAATGTGGATTTTGTGACGGGCGGCTCAGTCAAGTGGCTCTGCGGAGGGCCGGGCGCGGGCTACCTGTATGTGCGCCCTGACCTGCAAGCGAAATTAGAGCCTAAGACGACAGGCTGGATGGCGCATGAATCGCCGTTCGCGTTTGAGAGCGAGATGAGCTACGCGCCGAACATCACACGCTTTCTGCATGGCTCGCCCGCAGTCCCCGCGCTCTTTGCCGCCGAGAGCGGTTATCGCATCATCAACGAAATCGGCGTCGAGCGGATTCGCGCCAAGAGCATGCGTCAGACGCAACATTTAATCGAGTTGGCGGAAGAAGCAGGCTTTCGCGTCACCAGCCCGCGCGATGCAGCGCAACGCGGCGGCACGATCACGATTGCAGCGGAACACGCGGGCGCAGTCACCAAAGAACTGATCCGTCGTGAATTTATAGTTGACTATCGCCCCGGCGCGGGCGTCCGCATCTCGCCGCACTTTTACACCAGGGACGAAGAACTCGAACTCGTCATACGCGAGATGAAAGAGATACGCGACACGCGCGCCTACACCGCACACGAAGCGGCGGGCGCAGCATTTTAACTGTTGTGCTTTGTGCTTTGTTCTTTGTGCTTTGCATATTTTATACACGCTAAGTCTCAAAGGAATCACAGGGCAAAGCACAAAGCACAAAGCACAAAAAGCAAAGTACAAATGAGCAATGAATACGGCAGCAAAGCGCTGCTCTCATATAACAAATATTTGCGCGTTCAGGATTTGATAGGCTTGCAGGACTGCCTTTCAGACCCAGCGCATCATGATGAATTGCTGTTCATTACGATTCATCAAACTTACGAGCTATGGTTCAAGCAGATTCTGCATGAGATTGATGCCAGCATCACGCAGATGAGCGAAGGCCGCGCGGCGGCGGCGGCTCGTTCGCTGCATCGCGTCGTCGAGATAGAAAAAATCCTCGTCAACCAGATTCACATCCTTGAGACGATGACTCCCATCAGCTTCTTAGGCTTCCGCGACGAACTGAATCCCGCGAGCGGTTTTCAGTCCATGCAATTCCGCGAGATAGAAATCTCTTCCGGCATCAAGGACGAAACCGTGCTGCAAGAGTTTCGAGAAGATGAGTTTGCCCTCAAGCGGCTCGAAGCACGCTTTCGCGCGCCTTCGCTCGCAGAAGCTTTCTATGCGCTCCTCCGCCAGCGCGGCCTCGATGCTCCGGCTGATGTAGAAAATCTTTCAGAAGAAGATAAACGCAAGCTCTACGGCAGACGCACGCGCGCCGTGCTCGAAATCCTGACCCACTTTGAAGAGCGTTACGAAGAATTCCAGCTCGCCGAAAGCCTCGTCGAGCATGACGAATACTTCACGCTCTGGCGCGCACATCACATAGGCATGGTCGAACGCATGGTCGGCACAAAGCGCGGCACGGGCGGCTCTGAAGGCGTCGGCTATCTACGCACCACGCTCAGGAAAAAATTCTTCCCCGAACTCTGGGAGGCCCGCACCTTTCTCGACACCAAGCACGGCGGAGCGGGTTGTCCGTTTGCCGGTAAATCATGAGTCTATGAAAATCGAATTCCCCGAACGCTTCAACATGGCCGAATACTTTCTCTATCATAATGTGGAGGAAGGGCGCGAGCACAAGACGTGTCTTTACTTTGAAGATGAGAAGTACACTTACGGTGAGGCCGTGCGGTGGTCGAATCGCGCGGGGAATGCTCTCAGAGAGTTAGGGCTGAGGCAGGAAGACCGCGTGTTGATTGTGTTGCCGGATGTGCCGGAGTTTGTGTGGACGTGGTTCGGAGCGGCGCGCGTCGGCGGCGTGATTACGATGGTCAACCCGCTGTTGCCCGCAGAGGATTACAAATATTATCTGGAATACACGCGCGCATCCGTCGCGGTGATACATGAATCGCTGCTAGAAACTTTCACGGAAGCGGCGCAGCAGGCAAAGCATCTGCAAAAAATTTTAGTGGTGGGAAAAGAGTGCGGAGACTTTCTCTCGTTCGATAAAGTTTTGAGAGACATGCCTGAGAGCCTCACGCCCGCAGACACTCACAGAGATGACATAGCCATCTGGCTGTTCACCTCAGGCTCAACCGGACACCCGAAGGGCGCTGTGCACTTGCATCACGACTTGCCTTTCAACACAGAGGTTTTTGCCAAGCGCGCTATCGGCGTCAACGAAAATGATTTGACGGTTTCCGTGCCCAAGCTTTTTTTCGGGTATGCGACGGGTACTAATTTGCTCTTTCCCTTCGCTGTGGGCGGCGCGACGGCTCTCTTCGCCGAACGCTCGACGCCTGAGAAATTATTTGAAGTCATAGAGAAATATCGCCCGACGATTCTGACCACCGTGCCGACGATGATTAATGCGATGCTCAACGCAGAGGGCGGAGCAACGCGCGATGTGAAGAGTCTGCGCTTCTGTTATTCGGCGGGCGAGGCTCTGCCCGTAGAGCTTTACACGCGCTGGATGGAGACCTTCGGCGTGGACATCTATGACGGCATCGGCTCGGCAGAGATGTTTCATATCTACATCACGAATCGCCCGGATGATGTCAGGCCCGGCAGTCTGGGCCGCATCGTAGAGGGTTACGAAGCGCGCATCGTGGATGCGTCTGACAAAGAAGTGCCGACGGGCGAGATGGGGACTTTACGCATCAAAGGCGACTCGGCCTCGCTCTGTTACTGGCAGGCGCACGAGAAATCGAAAGAGACTTTTGCGGGCGACTGGTGCACGACCGGCGACCAGTTTCATGTGGATGAAGACGGCTATTACTGGTATCACGGGCGGACGGACGACATGCTCAAAGTCTCCGGCGTCTATGTCGCGCCCGCAGAGATCGAGAACTGTTTGCTGCAACACGAAGCGGTCATGGAATGCGCCGTCATAGGCCACGACGCGGGCGATTATCTCGTCAAGCCCAAAGCTTTTATCGTCCTGCGCGAAGGCCATGTGGCGGGCGAAGAATTGGACCAAAACATCAAAGAGTTTGCCAAATCCAAAATGGCTCTTTACAAATACCCGCGCTGGATAGAGTTTGTCGCGTCCCTGCCAAAGAATGATCGCGGCAAGATTGACCGCAAGAAGCTGAAAAGCGGTCAATGAGAATCAGCCACGGATGCACGCGGATAAACGCGGATCAGAAGAAGACGGGTTTTACCACAAAGACACAAAGGGACTAAGAAAAATGAGTTCTATCTTAGCGCCTTTGTGTCTTTGTGGTAAAAATCGCCTTATGTCTTTGAAACGGTTTTGATTTTACCTGCGTTTATCCGCGTGCATCCGTGGCTAATCTCCCCTACTTATTCAGCGCGAATTTAACGATGTGCGTGCGCGCCGCGACGAAGAGTTCGTTGCTATCATTAAAAACCATTCCGAAGGCGACGTTGCCCTCGACCTTGAACACATCCAGATAGCGGCCATTCGTGTCAAAGACCTGTATGCCTTTGACATCGCTGACGTAGACGCGGCCCTGCCCGTCAACGGCGATGCTGTGCGCCGCGCGAAAGAGTCCGGTTTCGTCTCCGCCGCTGCCGATGCGATTGATGTATTTTCCGTTTGGGCCAAACTTAAAAACCGCGTCATTGAATGTGCCAAGCTCGTAAACGTTGCCGAGTCCGTCCACAGCCACCTGCCCGTTCAACTCCGAATCGCCGCTCTGTTCCGTGATCGGTTTTTTGAGCACGCTGACAGTCCTGCCGCTGCTGTCAAAGCGCACAATGTCCTGCCCGTCCTGCACCGCGACCAGACCTCCATCGGCAGTGACCGTTACATCATTAAACCATCTTCCAGTCGCAGGAACTTTGCCCAGAGGCTTGCCCGTTTTGCCTTCATAACGATTGATGTCGCCGCTTTGCACTATGTAGACGATGCCCTTGCGGTCTGCCGCGAGACGAAGCAGCGGCATCCTCGCATCAATCATCCACTGCGTCAGAAATTTTCCGTTAGCGTCAAAGACCTGCACGCGCCCGCCCGTATAATCCGCCGCATAAATATTTCCTTCGCCGTCAAAGGCCACGCTCCGCGCGTCCTTAAATTGGCCCGCGCCGATGCCGTCGCTGCCAAACTTGAGAACGACGCGCGCAAAGCCGTATGAAGTTTCCTTGCTCTGCTTTGTGCGCGGCGTTGTGCGTGTCTCTGGCGGCTTCGTGTCCACGCTCTCGACTCCGCCGCGCCGTGGCCCGCCGGCGTTGAAGAAATAGACGGCGACCCCGATGCCGAAGACGAGCAGACCGAAGATAGGCAAAATAAAGGCCCAGACGACACGCGAGCAGCCCTTTGATTGTGTGAACTGCTGCGGCGACTGGAACGTGCCGTAGGGTTGCTGTGCCGTTTGATAGCCGCCCGCTTGAAATGAGCTTGAGACTTCGACGCGTCTTCCGGCGGCCAGATTCTCGACAGCATCCTTCGCTTCTTTCAGGCCGACGCCGAAAGTCTCTCTATACAATTTGATGGCGGCAATCTTCTGTCCGTCGCGTATGAGACGGCCAATCTCCGCCAGCTTTCCCAACTGGTCTTGCAGCGGCACGTCGCCACGCGCGGGCGATTGCATGGCGCGCAACTCTTCCGGAACGATGACGTGGTTGGTGCAAAACTCGCAACGAACCGTGATGTCGCCGCCGTCATACTGTAGCGGCCCGCCGCATGAAGGACATTTGAAAGGTATAGGCATTGAGCTTTTCTCTCAAGATAGATTTCAGGGTGAAGTTCAAACAAAGGACAGCACTTCTTTGCGTTCTTTGCGAAAACACTTTGCGTTCTTTGCGTTAAAAGTCACCTGACCGCCAAGAGCGCAAAGAGAAAACCACAACGCAAAGAGCATAAACATGTGCTTGGAGAATTATAAAACAGAAGCGGCTTGTAAATAATGGTAAAAAGTTATTACCGCGTTGTAAATAGTTTGCCACACACGCCTTCAAGCTTTGATAATCCTGTAGAATCCCGCAGCGCTTTCCTTTTTGACCTGCAAGTTTATGCCGGAGACGATTATGAACAGAAACCTGATTTCCAAAAACCTGTTGATGCTGGCGTTTGTGCTCGGCGTGCTGCTGATGACGCCACCTGCGCGAGGGCAGGCGGGCGGCGAGGCTCCCGCGCGTCTGGCGCTCAAGTCTGAAACGCTCGGCGAAGAGCGCGTCATCCTCGTCCGCACGCCTCCCGGATACGAACGCAACCAGCAACGCTATCCGGTGCTGTACCTGACGGACGGCGACGGGCACATAGCCCATACGGCAGCCACGCTCGCCTTTCTGGCGCGCAACGCGCGCATCCCGGAAATGATTATCGTCGGCATCACGAACACAGACCGGACGCGCGATTTGACTCCGACCAACGGCTCACTACAGCTTCCGAATGGAACGGCGCAGCAATTTCCGACGAGCGGCGGCGGGGATAAATTTCTAAAGTTCATCGAGACGGAACTGATTCCGCAGATCGAGAGCAAGTACAGAGTGCAGCCCTACAGGATTTTGGCGGGCCATTCCTTCGGCGGCCTCTTTGCCATCCACGCGATGATCGCGCGGCCTGATGTGTTCAATGCTTACATCGCCGTCAGCCCGTCGCTGCAATGGGACAATCAATCGACGCTCAAACGCGCCGAAGAGTTTTTCAAAGCGCGCAGGGAATTTAAGAAGACGCTCTTTATCACGCTCGGCAACGAGCCTGCCGACATCACCGCTGGCTTTAATCGCTTCCGCGAATTTCTGGGCAAAAATCCGCTGAAAGATTTCGAGTGGTCTGCGGAGTTGATGGAAGATGAAGACCACGGCTCCGTCGTGCTCCGCAGCCACTATCAGGGACTGCGCAAAGTCTTTGCCGGGTGGCAGATTCCGAGAGACGCAGAGACGGGCGCGCTGGCGGGCGTCGAGGAACATTATAAAAAGCTCACGCAAAGATACGGCTACAAGATTCTGCCGCCCGAAGCTCTGGTCAACCAGATTGGCTATCAACTGATGGGCGCGCAGCGCATGGAGGAAGCCATAGCCGCCTTTAACTTCAACGTCGAACGCTATCCCTTCTCTGCCAACGTCTATGACAGCCTCGGCGAAGCCTACGAGACGAGCGGGCGTTTTGACCTCGCCAAAACAAACTACGAGAAAGCCTACACGCTCGGCAAACAGAACAACGACCCCAACACGGAAATCTTCAAAACCAACCTTGAACGCGCCACCGCCAAAACAAAACAGGACGCGGGCGCGAAGACCAACAGCACGCAAAAGTAGAGAGAAGCCCGCAGGCAAGATGTCAACACAGTAAAAGCAGAGTTCACGCAAAGGCGTTTCAACTAGGGAGTAGGTGCAAGGGTGTCGGGTGTAGTGAAAAGATTTTGCTTTTCCTACACCCGACACCCTTGCACCTACTCCCTTCCTCTTGGCTTCTTTGCGCATTTGCGTGAGACTTTCTTCGCCTGCGTCACAACTAACATGATGCGTGTATAATCGGCGCGCAATTGCTAGTCGTTCAGACATCCTTATCTGAAGAGGAACCAAAACCTTGAAAAAGTTAATCCTGCCGGTTGCAGTGTTTTTATTTCTGCTTGCATTTACAGCGACGCATGTTTGCGCTCAGCAGGAGGAGGAGCGGCCCGCCTTCAAGATGCCTTGCGCGCAGGTTTTGAAATTGGGGCTGGATAAGTTTACGGATGTTTACGGCGAGCAGACTCAGGATTATTCGACGTACGGGATGAAGCAGGCGTATGGATATTATGTTGACTGCAAGCGGCCCGCGAATGATGCAGAGGAGCGGCGTTTGCCCGTAGGAAGGCGCAAGCAAGTGTATGCAGTGAGGGAACATTTAGCAAAGCTGGGCAAGGCTGCATGGAATATGGTTTACATAGAGGCCGGGGGCGGGACTATGTACGGGCTGTTGAGCGTCAGCGCATACGCCGCGCGCGAAGATTTTATGACGACATTTATCAAGGCGCTCGCTCAGGGAGAGAGCAGCCAGCCAGCCGCGCGGCGTCGCGCCAGCCAGAGCGTGGCAAAGGCCAAGAGATTACTGGCGCGCTGGTCGCGCGTGCCGAACATGAAGGATTCCAGTTGGGATTCGCCCGCAGAGGTGCGTAAGCAATATCTGGATTCTCTCAAAGAGGCGCGGGAGGCCATCGCGCAGTTACAGTTAATCGTAGGCGAGTTGCCGGACGTGGCCGCAGAGCGCGCGGCAAAGCGCATGGCGGACGAGATTGACGCAGGCGTTGAAGACTAGTCTGGAAGTGAATCCAACGTCGGATGAATCCATGAATCAAGAGCGGCCCACAGTCGTCGGACTCGGCGAGTTGATCTGGGACATTCTGCCCGGCGGCAAACAACTGGGCGGCGCGCCAACCAACTTCGCATATATCTCGCGCCTCCTCGGAGCCAAGACGGTTGTTGCCACACGGATAGGCAGCGATGAGTTGGGACGCGAGGCTGCTTTGAGATTGGAGCGGATGGGAATCTCCACACTCTGTTTGCAACATGACGCGTTGCATCCGACCGGAACTGTCGGCGTGCGTATAGGCGAACGCGGCGAGCCGCACTTTACAGTCAACCAAAACTCCGCATGGGATTATCTGGAATGGACTCCGCAGTGGGAAGAGTTAGCCGCACGCACGGATGCCGTCTGCTTTGGCACGCTGGGCCAGAGACATCCGCAGGCGAGAGAGACCATCATTCGTTTTCTGAAAGCGATGCGCCACGGTGCAGTGCGTATCTTTGATGTTAACCTGCGGCATTCTTTCTTTAATGCAGAGATGTTGTCACGCGCGCTTGAGCTGGCGACGATTGTAAAGTTCAATAGCGAAGAGTTGTCAATCGCCGCGCGGCTCTTGCAGCTTGATGCGAGCGATGAAGAAGCTCTGGCCCGCCGGTTGATTGAAAGATTCAGAATCGAGCTTGTTGCCGTCACGCGCGGCGAGAACGGAAGCCTGTTAATCAACGGAGCGGAGACCATCGCTCATACAGGATTTCGCGTAGAGGTAGTTGACACCATCGGCGCGGGCGATGCTTTCACAGCCGCGCTCGCGCATCACTACCTGCTGGATGTGCCGCTGCATCTTATCAGCGAAGCCGCGAATCGTATGGGAAGCTGGATTGCGACGCAGGCCGGGGCGACGCCCGCAGTCATGCCGGACATGCTGCCGGAGATGCCTGGGGTCGTTAATATCGTGAATCAAGAGTAGAACAATCTTTGCGGTGCTTTGCGAAAAACCTTTGCGTGCTTTGCGGTTAAAGTTGAGATTTAACGCAGAGACCGCAAAGAGTCAGACACTAAGAAACGCAAAGAGAAAGATCACACAGCCAATCTCTTTTCTACACTTGTTTCGCATTATAGCTATTTGCAAGTGTGACCAGATGCGCCCTCCCTGACGGTCTGGCTACTGCCCCGCGAGCGACAGTACAGGGGCAGTAGCCCGACCCTCAGGGAGGGCGCAGGCATTTGCTATCCGCTATAATAATCGGGCTAAAGGCGTAGTATAGTAAGCCAGAGCGAGTTTGATGATGCTTTATAATGCGAAACAATCATATACGCTGCCGCTCGAACGCTACGAGTTCAATCGTCATGCGCTGATTATTGATACGGAGACGGTCGGGAATGGCCCGCTGGTCGAGATCGTGGAAATCGCTCTGGGCGACACGGAGGGCAACATAGTCTTTCACTCTTTGATCCACCCGCTCTTCAATCCGCTGCCCAGATCAACGAAGCGCCAGCGTTTCGACAGGGCAGAGTTTGCGGACGCGCCGGAATGGCCCGCCGCATGGGAGAAGATAGAGCCGCTCGTCGCCAACAAACTGCTGATCGCATACAACGCCGCGTTTGACCGCCGCTCAATGGGAGCCATGTGCGCGCGACACAGGCACAGCTCGCCCGTCAGAGGCTGGAGATGCGCGATGCAGTTTGTCAGAAAGGCTATGGGCACGAGACGCTCGCCGACGCTCGAAGAAGCCTGCATCCATTACGGGCTTGAGGGAGGAAATCATCGCGCACGCAAGGATGTCGAAGTGACGTACAACCTGCTCAAAAGCTTGCTCGCAATGGAAGCGAGTTAAGCAGGAAAAAGAAAACGTCTCCCGCAAAGGCGCAAAGGCGCAAAGAAAGCATTCATGATAGATAATTGCTCAACACCTTTGCGTGCTTTTCTTTGCGCCACCAGCGCCTTTGCGGGAAATTTCCGTTCTCACTTTCAAAAGATAAGATCAATTCCGTTCTGAGCGAACCGCCGCGCTGAAGCCATCGCGCGACCGTCCCGTTCAACGTCAAGCGACCACTGCGCGTGTCGAGCCAGCAGCGCGAGCGCGAGCGAGCGTCCGAGCGTCATCGCAAATCTGCGCGCTCCTGTTTCGACCGCTGCCACTCCATCTTTTTCCGCGTCTTCCAGCCAGCGTGACGCATGCTCGATTGCCTCCTGCGCTCTATGCATGGCCCACTTTAAATCCGGCTCGCTTATCTTCTCCGCGCAATGCGCGACTTCCGCTTTTAAGAGATGAAGCCCTCTCCGGTCGCGCCCCAGTGCACGCAACGCGTCGAGCGATAAAACATTGGTCGTGCCTTCCCAGATCGAGAGCACCTGACTATCGCGCAGCAGAGCGGGCAGCCCTGTGTCCTCCACATATCCGGCCCCGCCGAATGCTTCTAAAACCTCGCTCGTGACCATCACAGCCTGCCGCGCAGTGACGAGTTTCATGAGCGGCGTCACAAGACGCAGGAGCTTTGCCTGCGCTTCGCTTATCTCTCCGGCTTCGTCAAGCCCGACCAGCCCGGCTGCGAAGAAAGCAAAGTGAAACGCAGCCTCCATCTCCGCCTGTAGGCCCGCGAGCGTGTCTGCATGCAAAGGTTTCTCTGACAGCATCGAGCCGAAGGCGACGCGCCGGCGCGCATAATCCTGCGCCAGAGCCAGCCCGCGACGCATCAGTGCGACCGCGCTGATGCCGTTCCAGAGCCGCGTGATATTGAGCATCGGCGCGATGTTGCGCACGCCGTCGGTCGTCCCCATCACGGCCTCAGCCGGAGCGCCGTTCAAAGTCAATTCTGCGGTCGGGACTTTGCGCGTCCCCAGCTTGTCTTTGAGGCGGTTGACTTGAATATTTTGCAGCCGACCCGCTTCATCTCTCGTCTCGATGAAGAAGAGCGCGAGACCCTGCCCGCCGGGGCCGTTGCCTTCTGGCCGCGCGAGCGTGAGGGCCACCTGCGAAGTCGCGGCGGAGGTAAACCACTTTCTCCCATACAGCCGCCAGACGCCTTCTACATCAAGCCGCGCGACGGTTTCCGAAAGACCGACATCAGAGCCGCCTGTGGATTCCGTCATCCACTGCCCGCTGGTCCAGAACTCTTCAGGCACGCGGCTGGTGAGATGCGGCACGGCGCGCTCTACCAGTTGCTTGTTGCCGGAGCGCAGCAAGGTTTGCGCCGCCCCGTCGGTCATCGCTAAGGGACAACTGTAGATGTCCGTCGAGGGGGTAAAAAGATACGCGAGCGCGCATTGATGTATGCGCGAGAAACGTCCATGCGCGCGTTCGTAGGCCGTGGCGACGATGCCGTGCTCTGCCGCGAGGCGTTCGGCGACGCGCCAGAGCGGCGAAACTTCTATGCGATCAACGCGCTCGCCCCACGCATCCCACTGCGTCAGGACAGGCTCGTTCAGGCGGTCTGCAAGCTGCATACGGTACAGGCTGCCGCCAGCCAGCTCGCCCAACTCTGCCAGCGACGGCTCAATTTCTTCTAACATTCCGGCAGGCAGCGCACGCCTGAGATATGAGCGCAGCGTTGCGTCATCCTCATACTGATTGGAAAGGGTTGGCGGCGGCTGGTTGAATGGAGCGTTCATGTGCAAAGGTGCTGGCGATCCAGAGCGAGAGCAAACCTGCTTTCTCAGGTTCGTTTGCGACGACTGTAACGGAGCGCAGGCCCAAGCCGTCGCTCTACTTCCTGTGCAATAGTTCTCTGGCGCGCCTCGCTGTTTGATGAAGGAGCGGGCGCAGATTGTCCCTCAGGTGAGAGGAGCATCTGAATCATCCCTGAATCTTTCTTTTCGTCCTGACTGAGCGGCGCGCACTTGCGGCACTGTGCGTAGATGCGAAGCCTCTGTCCGTCCGGCGCGCGGCGCGTGAATATCTCTCCCGCAGGAATGTCTGCGCCGCAGGCAGAGCAGGTAAGGCTGCGCTCTGCGCGATAGAGCGGGATGCTCTCGCCCTCCGCATCAGTGGTCTGACCAACGATGCTGCTGATGCCTTTCTTCATTCGTGTCGCCTGTTTATAAAAGCAATGCTGTTCATCGAAGCTCGATTATATTATCCGACACATGGTTTGTAATAGCACGGACTTAAAAGCGATTTCAAAACTCAAGCCACCAGTTGCTCTAACTCCTTTGCGCCTTACGTTTTATCTTTGCGCCTTTGCGCGAGATTCTTTCGTGACGATAGCTCTGAATTTGACATCCATGCTCATTAAGCTTATTGTCCCAAGCTTGTTACGCCCGCAAGGGGAGTTCCCGTTAAGTTAAGCCCCCGTCAAATCCGTAGATTAAATCAACAACCAGTCCTGCTTCGGTTCGTGCCTTAGCGGAATCTTGTGTGAAGGAAGATAGGAATGCCGCGTCAATTTCGTTTGCAACTTTATATCAAGCTTTCAATCATCGCTTTCTCGGCAATCTTTGCCGCTTACGCTTTTTCCATTCAGGAGACGGAAGCCAAAATCGGCGGGCCTAATCCGGGCTTTTCGGGCGCGCCTGACGAGAATAATTGCACGGCGTGTCACGGGGATTTTCCGCTCAACAGCGGCACAGGCTCTCTGCAAATATTACAAGTGCCGGAAAACTACGCTCCCAATCAGGTCGTGCCGATTACCGTCAAACTCAAACACAGCGGCGCGGCCAGATTCGGCTTTCAGTTGACCGCGCTGGACGAGAACGGCAATCCGGCTGGCACGCTCGCGGTCACCGACGCTGTAGAGACGCAGCTCAAGGATGATGTCGGAACTACGTCGCGCATCTACGTCGAGCAGACAGCCGCCGGTGCAGTCCCCACAACCGCAGGCGAGAAGCAGTGGACTTTCACATGGCAGGCTCCGTCGCAGAGAGTGGGCCGCGTGAGCTTTTATGCGGCGGGCAACGGCGGCAATAACGACCAAAGCCCAACAGGCGATTACATCTACACGACAGCCGCGCGCACGGGTTCTGCCCCGGCAGACTTTGACGGCGACGGCAAGACGGATGTTTCGGTCTATCGCAACGGCGCGTGGTACATACAGCGCAGCCTGCAAGGATTTGCAGCCTATGCCTTCGGCGCGGGCGGCGACCGCGTAGTGCCGGGCGATTACGATGGCGACAACAAGACGGATGTCGCCGTCTTTCGTCCTTCGACAGGCAGTTGGTACTGGCTGCAAAGCTCTGACGGGGCATTCCGCGCGGCGCAGTTCGGCATCAGCTCAGACCTGCCCGTCTCTGCGGATTTCGACGGCGACGGCAAAGACGACATCGCAGTTTACAGGGCGAGCGCGGGCAGTTGGTATTACCTGCGCAGCTCAGACGGGTCTTTCGGCGCGGTGGCTTTTGGCAGCAGCGAAGACAAACCGGTGCCTGCGGATTATGACGGCGACGGCAAGACGGATGTTGCTGTCTTTCGCCCGTCAAACGGTTTCTGGTACTGGCTGCAAACGACTGACGGCGCGTTTCGCTTCGCACAGTTTGGTCTCGGCACGGATACTCCGGTCGTCTCGGATTATGATGGAGACGGCAAGGCAGACCTCGCAGTTTTCCGTGACGGCGCGTGGTACATACAGCAGAGCGCGAGCGGCAATATCACCGGACAGCAGTTCGGACTTTCGACGGACAGGCCCGCGCCCGGAAATTATGACGGCGACGGCAAAGCCGACCTCGCAGTCTTCCGCCAGTCAGATGGCGGCTGGTACGCGCTCAATAGCAGCAACGGGGCTTTTCAGGGTCAGCAGTTCGGCGCGAACGGCGATGTCTCCGTGCCTTCGGCTTTTGTTCCTTAAAGCAGTTGTAAGAATAACGAACGGGAGTTTTCCCGCAAAGGCGCAGAGGAAGAACGCAAAGGTGTTGAGCGCCACTCGCTCTTGGCGTGCTTTTCTTTGCGCCACCAGCGCCTTTGCGCGAACATTTCGTGTTCTTCGCTATCTTTGACATTGACCTACGACCGACAGGCTGCCGAGCTTGATTTGTGATAGGCAATGTGTTATCCATTGCCTGCCCCCGCAGGCTGGAACAATCTAACGCTTTTCAACCTACTTTTTTTCAATATCTTCCCCGCGACCCGCACGGGTCGCCAGAGCCATCACTCAGGGTTTCCGCGCAGCCGCATGAGCCGGCAAGGCGTGAGCTGCTAAGTTTCTTTTGACGAAGGAGAAGTCATAATGCGAAGAGGGTTGTATATCTCAGGGGGGATAGTTGCCATCCTGATCGGTCTTGCATTGACGGTCACGATCTCAAAATCGGGCAAAGCGAAGGCGAGCGGCGCACAGGGGCGACCGAACTATGAGGTGCAGGTCATTCCGTGGGGGCCGGATCAGGCTGCCTTCGATCAGGCCGGACGCTCTGCGAACGCGAACGTCGAAGTGAAGAGATATTTGAAAGGCACGCGTCATCGCCTGATTGCCGTCCAGATGCTCGAAGACGAGAACAAAGATGGCGGGCAGCGCATCGCGCCGACGCGCTATCTGGCAACATTCTATGACTACACAAACAACCGCGCCATTTTCGCCGAAGGCCGCTTTGACAGAACAGGCAGCGTGACTGTCACAGAGTCTCACTACCAGATGGAGCCGAGCAACGAAGAGTTTGCAGAGGCCGTCAGCATTCTGGAGAGAGATTCAAATCTTGGGCCGCGCATCCGCGACAAATCTTTTGAGGTCTACGCGCCGATGCCGCCCGTGCTCTCGCACGCCACCGATGACCCGACCGTCGAGCGCACCATCAACGTCGGCTTGCTTCCCAGAGGGAGCGGCGTCGAGCATGAAATCGTCGGCATCAATCTGGTTCGCCAGTCAGTGGTCAGATTCCCTGACAAAGCTCCGCCAACAGTTGATGTCTCGCCGGATGCCTGCGGCGTCACAGCCTCCGGCAGTTCGTCTGCGCGCAGTCTGGCTGGCTCTTATCAGGTGATGGTTTCGAAAGACGGCGAGGAACTGTGGAACTACATGGTCAACCGCCCGTCTTCCTCTTCCGGCAGTCAGGGATCGGGCATCGAGTTGATTGATGTCAAGTACAAGGGCAAGATGATGCTCAAGCGAGCGAACATCCCTGTGCTCAATGTGAAATACCTGCCGGGCGGAAACTGCAACGAGTTCCGCGACTGGCAATACAATGAAAGCAAGTTTACGGCTTCGGGCACAGACGTGGTCTCGAATCCTGCTGCGGGCAGCGGCATACGCGTCTGCTTGCCTTCGCAAGGGTGCTCTGCCGGCCCCGCGACCACGATCGTCGAAACCAGAAATGATGCGGGCAATTTCAACGGCGTCGCCATCTATCAGGAAGGCACGCAGATTGTCCTCGTCACGGAGATGAGCGCGGGCTGGTATCGCTATCTCAACGAGTACAGCTTTGACGAGGACGGCACGATTCGCCCGCGCTACGGATTCGGCTCGACCACCAATAGCTGCACCTGTAGCCCGCGCGTCCATCACGCCTACTGGCGCTTTGACTTTGACATCAACGGCGCAAACAATAATGTCTACGAGTTGAACTACGGTTTCGCAGAGTCGTTCTACGAATTGAACACCGGCAGGAAGTGGCAGAAGCTGATTACCAGCGAGTACACGCAGCTTCGCAATGAGCAGACGCGTCGCCGTTGGCTGATTACCAATCCGACGACCGGCGAGGCCGTGATGGTGTCTCCGAACCCGCAGGGCAAAGACGGCACAGCATCACTCGAAGGCCAGAGCGTGTTCGCGCAAAGCGATGTCTGGCTGCTTCGCTACAAGACATTCCCGACGGAGGTCAGCGACACGAGCGGCAACAACAGCGGCATCAATCTCGCGCCGTATTTCAGCACGCCCGAACCGACCGCAAATCAGGACATAGTGCTCTGGTACGGCGTCCACCTCAGACGTGATGACGACACCAGTCGTGAGGGTTGGAGCAGCGACCGTCTCAACGGCATCTATACGCCCGGCCCTGAGATTCGACCCATTAACTGGTAACGAAATCTTTTGATAGCGGAGACCGTCTCCGCTCAGGAGCCGGTAGTAGCCTCAGTCGCTGCTACCGGCATTCTCTTATCTACTGTGAATCAAAGACCCGGCCTCGCCGGGCCTCAAGACAACTGATGCTGTCAATCCCGTAAGCATCGCTCGGATAATCGAAGAGGAGCTTGACATGCGACGAAGACTCTATTTCTCATTCGGATTTTGCGCCCTGTTGCTGGCGGCAATCTTAACTACAGGTTTCCTGCGTTCCAGCCGCGCCGATGCGACAAAGGCCGGTTCGCAGCAACCTGTGGAGTTCAAGATCATCCCGTATGGCCCGACACAGGCGGAGATAGACGCGGCCAGGACGACTGCCGCGCGCAGCCCTGAAGTGCAAAAATATTTGAGCGGCACAAGCAACAGGCTCATCACTTTTGAACTGCTTGAGCCGGGCAACACAGGTCAGGCGAGCCTCACGCCGACGCGTTTTAAAGCCACCTTCTATGATTACACAAACAATCGCGTCATCACGGCTGAGGGCAGTTATCCCGGCTCAGTCGTTGATAAAGTCACAGAGTCTTTCTACCAGCCGTCACCGAACGAGGAAGAATATGACCTCGCTCTGAAAACCCTGGGAGAAGACCAGAGATTCAGCGCGGCCCTGAGCGCAGGCACGCTCGCCACTTATCACCCGATGCCTCCCGTCATCGAAGACAGTTCCATCTCACACGGCGACCGCATCGTCACGATTGGCCTCAGAGGCGACCCGACCAGCCAACTGCTGCCAAACGAGATTGTCGGCGTCAATATCAGCCGTGGCACAGTCCTGCGCTTCAAGGGAAACGCTCCTCCGGCTTCGCGTGCCGATGGAGCGGAATGCGGCACTCCGGTTGATGCCAACCAGAGCACCGTCTCCAATGCGGTCGGGCAATATGAGCTGGTTGTGACGCAGGGGCCGACGGAACTGTGGCGTATGAATGTTGTCAGGCCCGCAAACAGGTCTTCGGGCACGCGCGCTTCCGGCATCGAGCTAAACAATGTGAGGTATCGCGGCAAGCTGGTGCTCAAGCGCGGCCACGCGCCGGTTCTTAATGTTAAATACGGGGCAGACGAGTGCGGCCCGTATCGTGACTGGCAGTATCAGGAAGGCATGTTTCAGACGCCTCCGGGTTCGGTTGACATCCCCGGCGCTCCCGGCTTTCGCTCATGCCCGAGTCCTGCGACGACGGCTCTGGAAACAGCAAACGATACAGGCGATTTCAGAGGCGTTGCCATCTACCCGCAGGGCAACGAGACTGTGCTCGTGACGGAGTTGGAAGCGGGCTGGTATCGCTACATCATGGAATGGCGACTGGGGAACGACGGGACGATTCGCCCGCGCTTCGGCTTCGGCGCAGTCCGCGATAGCTGCATCTGTAGCACGCATCATCATCATGTTTACTGGCGATTCGACTTTGACATCAACGGCACGGGCAACCGCGTCTACACTTCTGAACAGGGCAAGAGATTCCTGCTGCCGCAGACGACGGAATTTTCGATGCTGCGTAAGTACAACACCAATCGCAGGCTCGTGATTAAGAACGGCAGCGGCAACGAAGGCTATATTCTGAATCCGAATCTTTCGGACGGCAATGCGGACATTTTCGGCGTCGGCGATTTCTGGGTGCTGCGCTACAAAGGCGACGCAGCCGGAAGCGCGTTCAACAAAGAGATTGATGACGGCTTCAACTCGACTACCAGCCAGAACGCGTTTATCAAGCTTGCACAGTTCGTCAACGGCGAGTCAATAGACAATCAGGATGTGGTCGTCTGGTACGGCGCGCACTTTATACATGCCGGAGAGCCGCCTGCGTTCAACCCTGACCGCAGCGGCTCGGTGGACACACTCTCCGGCAACCACGTCGTCGGCCCCGATCTCAGACCGATTCAGTGGTAAGCAAGGCAAGGATGAAGGCGGAAGGATGAAGGATGAAAGGCATGCTGTTCAAGCTTGAGTGACTCAAGCTTGAACAGCATGCCTCCCATCTTTTCCTTTATCCTTAATCGCTGCTTTTTCATCCTTCATCCTTCCGCCTTCATCCCTGCTCTCATGTTTTTCCAGACACGCATCCGAGTGCGCTTTGGCGACGCAGACCCGGCGGGGCTGGTCTACTATCCGCGCATCTTCCACTACTTCCACATCGCCCTCGAAGAATATTTTGCAGCGCGTTGCGGCATCCCATATCACAGGCTGATGTCGGACGAGCGGATAGGCTTTCCGACGGTCAACGCGCAGGCGGAGTTTTTCATCCCGCTCGTTTATGGCGACGAAGTTGACCTTGAGATTTATGTCTCAAAGATAGGCCGCACGTCCGCGACCTTCGAGTATGCGGCCAGACGCGCCGGTGACAAGGCTCTCTGCGCACGCTCGACACAGGTTCAGGTCTGCATGAACCTCGACACACGCCGCGCCGTTCCGATTCCTGACAAATATCGAAAAGCATTCGAGCAATAACCGGCATCAATACCTTTGGCTCATCCATAGACAAATAAAACCATGAAACAAAGTATTGTCCACATCGCTTTGGTCGTAGATGACTATGACGAAGCCATCAGCTTCTATACTCAGAAATTAAATTTCACACTGCTCGAAGATACCCCTCAAAGCGAAACCAAACGCTGGGTTTTAGTCGCGCCGAAAGGCTCGGAAGAATGTTCTTTGTTGCTGGCTAAAGGCGTCGGTGAAGAACAAAGAAGCAGAATCGGAAATCAGACGGGCGGGCGGGTTTTTCTATTTTTGAAGACCGATGATTTTTGGAGAGATTATCAACACCTGCAATCGCAAGGCATAAACTTTGTCAGAGAACCGAAAAGTGAGGAATACGGAACGGTTGCCGTTTTTGAAGACCTTTACGGCAACCTCTGGGATTTGGTCGAGTTCAAAAATAATGGCGAGTCAAATATATGAACGTGAGTTTGATATAAGCAGAAGACGATGCAGCATGACAGCCCCGGAGGGGCTAACTAACACCTCACCGTTCTTACGTCGAACTTACGTTATTATTTCTCTAATCCGTTTTAAGACATTGCGCGCAAACGCTGTGCGAGCGTGCGAATGACGCCTGAAGCGATGGCGGGGTCGTCTGCCAGCGCATCACGAAAAGCTTCGCCGTCGAGACGCAGGACGCGCACGCCGCTTTCCTCAGCGACGACGGTTGCCATGCGCGGCGCAGGATCGAGGACAGCCATCTCGCCTATCAGGCCGCCCGCGCCTTCCGTGTTGATGATTCTTTCTTCGCCGTCTTCCTCACGACGCATGACGCTTACTGTGCCCGCGAGCAGGATATATACTTCATTGCCCCGCTCTCCCTCTATGCACAGGGCTTGGCCCGATGCATAAAAGTCCTCGCGGCTCGCACGCGCCAGTTCCGCCAGTTCTTCCGGCGCGAGATGCTTGAAGATTGGCACGGCCCGCAGCGCGATCATCTTGCCCACAGTGTTGAGCGGCTGAGAGGCGGGCTGCTCCGTCGTCACAGCGAACCCGCGCTCGATCAGGCTGAGCGCAGTCTCGCGCACCAATTCATGCTCATCCTGCACCAGCCGATTTAAGACTTCTTCATCAGCCGCGCCGCGCTCGCTCAAGCCGTAGAGAGAGACGGCGCGCACATACGGGTCAACGCTCTTGGTACGCGCAAAGAGCATGTCGGACAGCGTCGGCAGCGTCGCTTTCATAGACACCGTCTCGCGGTAGGCCGCCAGCAATTGTTCGGCAATCTGCGGCGTGACCATCGAGCGCAAGCGTTCGATGACAGACTCGCGCTCGGCGTCGTCATTTGAAGAGAGTCCCGCGCGCAGGTCTCTCTCGTCTGCGCCTTCAAGCGTAAAACTGAGGCCGCGCATCAAACGCTCGATGGAACGCGCGCGGCGACGGCGCAACAGCTCCGCCAGAAAATCATGCGTCGGTGAAGGCGATCTTTCCAGCACCTGTATGGTGAGCGCGGCGCGTTCGATAGCGCCGACTTCCTGACCGACGCGCGTGGCTAATCCCTGCTCGCCGCCCAGCAGGTCGTCAAGCACCGCCGCATGCTCTGCTTTCGAGACGCGATATTCGGCCCTCAGCTGCAAGATAAAACTATCGTCCGGGTCGCCCTCTGCCACGAGCACGCGCTCAAGGTAGCGCGCCAGCGCACGCTCATAAGTCTCAAGCTGAAGACGCTTCTCGACGGAAATCTGTTTTGACGGGTCGCTCATGATGGCGCGCTCTTCTTCCGCGAGCGCGGACATCACCTTCTCGTGATCCGCCTTCTTGATATGAAGCTGCTGGCGCATGGATTCCAGCAGTTGCACTTCCTCGCGCGTGACGAAACCGTTGGCGAGGGTTTCGCGCACGGCGTCCTTGTAAATGTCCAGAGTCTGAGCCGCTCCGCGCTCCGTCTCGCGTGAGCGAATGGTGTGAATCAGAAAGGCTTCGTGCAAATCCTTTGGCGGCTGGATGTCCGTCCACGTCCAGCGTTTGATGATATTGCGCGCTAAAGTTTCTTCGGCGAAAGATTTCTGCGTGCGGCGCAGGCGGCGTGTGAGAAACAGCGTCGCCGTCAGCACGACCGTAATCAGGAACAGATGCGGAAAGACCCACGGCAGTTTCCACAGGCTCGGCGCGCCCGCAAACGTGTAGAAGGTCAGGAAAGCAGTAAACGCGGCCAGCGTGAATATCACATGACGCACGCGCGCATCATCCGTCTCGGCGTCTCTGCGTTTGAGATAGCCGCCGACAAATTTCTCAAGCAGCGAGAACAGACCGAGGCTTGCCAGCCCGCACAGGGCGAGCGTCAGAATCGAAGCCAAAGCCCGCGGCACAAGCGGCAGAAAGAAAAAGCCAGCCGTCTTCGCATCCGTGCCCGGCAGGAATGCCGTATGAATCATCATCGGCTCGTTGGTCCAGCTCCCGCCGAAGTAATAGCTCCAGGTGCCCGCTTGCATGAAATAATAAAAATAGAAACCGAAGACCAGACCGGGAAAGACAAAATACGCGAATCGCTTCGGGCGCGAGTCTATCTCTTTCCAGTAGCCGTTTTCCTGATTGATGTCCGGACAGAATTTTTTACAGGCAGTGCATTTCGTGCATTGCGAATTCTCGGTCTCGCGCAGGCCATGCGGCTCCGTGTAAATCTTTTCGATAAACGAGAGCGGGCACACGTAGTTGCACCAAGTCTTGCCCGTAAAGAACGCGCCGCAGATAAGCGCGGCAATCGAGATCAGCACGAAGAAGGTCGCAAGGGCATGGCCGTCGCCGTTGGTGGCAATCAATCTGAACCAGAGCGAGATGAAAAAAATCGTGAAAGTGAGGTAATAATATTTTTTTTCGAGCCACTCGGACGCGCGGCTCGTGCCCGGACGACGCAAGCGGACAGGAATCTGCGCGAAAAAGGCTAAGGGGCAGATGCGTCGCCACCTGTGATAACCGACCAGCACGATAAAGAGCGGCAACGCGGCGACAGCTATAGTCCAAACGACGCGTCCGGCGAGCGATTGGACAAGGGCAGTGAAAATTGGAATCGCAATAAAGACCGCGAGGGCAACCCACTTGACAGGCGCGACCCACCATTCTTCATCGGATTTAGCCGGAGATTTAGCCGCGACGGGCAGACTGGCGCGCACGGGCGTTGCGGGCGGCCTCGGCGAGGCAACAGCCATAATTAGTTTTCAGCTCCCAATTCTTTTTTCTCAGTTGTATCAACAAATGCGTTGACGCTTGGTTGAATGAGACTTGCCTTGCCAGTGTAGAGAGAGACATGAAATAAGGCAAAAGTAAAAAGGTAAAAGGCAAAAGTAAAGATGGCATTCAAGGCTGCTTCACTTTTGCCTTTTACCTTTTTACTTTTGCCTTTCCTTTTACCTGCACCTCAGATTGATTTAGTATCTGTCGCTAATGACAACGGAGCATCCAGCGCAGATTCCAAATGATGACCGTCACTCCCCTCTCTCTCTCAAGCGCAACATCCCTGTCACGATGCTTCTCATTTTTCTTGTCGCGCTTGGCGTCCGGCTGCTGGTCTGGCAACACAATCACTCTGACATCGAACAAGTGATGACCGGCCTGACCGCCGGATACAGGAATGACGCGCGGATTTTATTGAGCGGCGAGGTGATGCTGTTCGTGCGCGGGCCTGCGCCGCCGTCCGATGCCAACGTGCTGGCACATCCTCCGGGCTACTCTATTTTGATGGCGGTTATCTTCAAGCTTTTTGGAGAAAGAGATTCCGCGCTCCGCCTTTTTCAAATTCTCTGCGACGCACTGTCAGTCCTGCTTGTCTTTCTGATTGCGCTTGAGCTTTGTTCGTCAAAAAGCATAGCCGTCATCGCGGGCGCATTGGCCGCACTGTCGCCGCAACTGGCCTATAACTCGCTGTTGCTGCTGCCGGATTCCCTGTCTGTGTTGCCTGTCCTGCTGTCCGTTTATCTCTTAGCCCGCGCAAGGGGCAAGCCTCTGCGCTGGCTCAATCTAATTGTCGCAGGAGCTTTGCTGGGGCTTTCATGCTGGCTGCGGCCAAACGCGCTGCTGCTGTCTCTTTATCTCACCGCGCTCGTGCCGCTCGTCTTACCGCGCGGCCAGAGATTGCGCGCCGCCCTCCTGCTCGCAGGCGCAGCCGTACTGTTGATTGTTCCGTTGACGATTCGCAATCTGGTCGTCTTCAAACAGTTTATCCCGCTCTCGCTCGGCTCAGGCGTGACGTTAATCGAAGGCATCGCAGATTATGATGAAGAGGGACGAACAGGTCTGCCGGGGACGGATATGGAGGTCTTGCGCGGCGAGGCGGAAGTTTACAAACGCGCGGATTATGCTGGCTCGCTCTATAATCCTGACGGCATCGCGCGCGAGCGTGCGCGTGTGGCGCGCGGGCTGACTGCGATTCGCTCGCAACCTTTCTGGTTTATGGGAGTGATGCTGCGGCGAGCCGGCTCAATGTTGAGGATGGAAAGAGTGCCGGTCATTGCCGGAAGTCCGCTGACACCTGCGAGGAGAGATTCAGCAGGAGCGGCTGCGTTGCTGCGTTATCCGGGAATCATCCTCAAGAGCGTGCAAAAGCTTTTCACGACGGCCATCATGCTGCCGCTTTTTCTGGTTGGAATATTCTTGCTCGCGCGACGACGAGACAAGAGCGCGCTCGCACTGCTGCTCATCGTGCCTGTTTATTATCTCAGCGTGCAATCCATGCTGCACACAGAATACAGGTACGTCATCACCATCCAATATTTTCTGCCCATCTTTGTCGCCGTCACACTTCATAGCGCCAGCAGTGCGGTTAGCCAGTACGCGATAAAAACATTCTCCCGCAAAGGCGCAAAGGCGCAAAGAAGACAAGTCGCAAAGTAGTTGAGATATTATTTATCTTGAGTGCTTTCCTGGCGTCTTTCCTTTGCGCCTTTGCGCCTTTGCGGGAAACGCTCTTCAGCTTCTTCCGCGCCGCGTGTCATGCGGCCAGTCGGTTGCGAGCGGAGATTTGATATTGACCTTGATGCCTAAATAATCTCTGAAAACGCCTTTGAGATTGCCCACCTGTTCATCTTCTTCGCGGCGGATATATTCACTGCGGCCTTCGCCCAGAGTCGGGACGATGACGAAGAAAACGCGCTCGATGTCGCGCGTCGCGCCGACCCTTGCAGACTGTTTTGGGTCGTTCACAGGATTGAGATAATCGCCCTCGTCAAAGTTGCGCACGTGACACTGTATGCAGGTCATCCCGCGCTCTTCAAAGAGGCGGCGGCGCGGGTCGCGCAGTGAAGTTTCAGCAACCATGAATTTCATTTTGTGCTCGCGCGAGAAAGAAGCCGAATCAATGTTGCTCGCTTTAACGGAGCCGTCCACGCCGACATCCGGGATAGCAACATTTCCATGATCGTCTTCGTCAACCAGCCTGTCCCAGCCCTTCATGAAATCTTTGCTATCGGGACTGAAGCGCGGCGCAGGGGCTGGCTTGTAAGCAGTGCCGTCTGCGTTCGGCTGGATGCTGGTGGCAAAGCCGTCTATGAAAGGGCTGATGAAGGCCAGCGCCTTTTTACCATTGCGCTCGATTGGGCCAACCTTCATCGCTCCCAAAGCCCAGCCGTCGCCGGTCAGGTAACGCCCCTTCGCGTCATATTTGTTATCGCCGCCGAGCCGCGCATTATGCGGCATCGCAGCAAAGTTGGCCTGCATCATGGGATCGTCAGGGTCGCTGTAGCCAAGCACGCTCGTCATAAATTCAGCGAGCGCCTCGCCGTATTTCTTCTTATCACCTGCGACAAAATCTTTGAGGTTTTCGCCCTCGAAGAAAGCGTTATAGAAGAGCCGCGCAAACTCTTTGTTGTTCTTCTGTCTTAACTCTTCGGGCCTCCCGGCATCGCCCCCGCGCACGATACGCATGCGCGGCATCAGGTAGACGGGTTCGGGCGCGACCACGTTGAAATAAACAAGGCGCAGCTCGAAAGTCTTTTTGTTGAGACGCGGGCGGACGGCTGTCAGTCGCCAGTTCTCCGCTTTCCATTCTGGATTAAACTTCGGGCTGTCCGGGTCAAGCTCTTCATTGCGATGCAGTGCGGCGAGATTTTTCAGCGCATCACGAAAGAGCGCCTCGCCGTTTGTCGGCTGGATGTTGTTGTCCGGCTTGACCTGCTTGGTGGTCTCGATGCCTGCGATGCGGTCGAAGAGTTTGACGATGGGCCAACGCTCGTTGGCGGCTGCGAGGCGCGCGGGGTCTATCACGGAGACGAGCGTTTCGACTTCGAGCGGCGCGGTCGGCCATTCAAAAATCTCTACGGCCCTGGCCTCGACCGGAATCATAAAAGTTTTGGTCAGCGTGCGCGGCTGTCTGGTTCTGTCGAGCGGGTATTCCGTGATGCGGATGCTGAACATTCCCTTCGGGTCATCGGTCGGCACGGGCGTCCAGTCAACAGTCAGCGTCCGCTCATTAAATTTGGCGGACGCAGGCTTTTGAATCACTTCGATGCGCACGTCGTCGCTCTCTTCGTCAATCGCGCCGAGGCCGAAATGTATGCGCTGGCCCAACCCGACGCGCTTGATACGCACCGGAGCCATTTCGGGAATCTTATTGTCCGCCGCTCCATGTGACATCGTTGACGAGACGAAGGCTTGTGCGCCGCGCTCTGCGCGCATAAGGCGCGGGACGAAGCCTGCGATGGCTGCGATAAGAAACAGGCTCAGGCAAACTAGCTTCAGAGAGCCTGTGATGCGCGCGGGGGATTTTTTTCTTTTCATCTGATTTTTGGCGATTCGGATTTTAGGTGAAAGCGAAACGGTGTGAGGTTTTAATTCTCAAGCGGCCCATGTTCCAAACTCCGCCCCTTACTTAAGAAGCATTGCTTGCTCAGCTACGGTGTTCGAGGTTGTAATCGCGCAGGCGGCGATACAGGGTTGAGGGCGAGATGCCCAGAATCTCCGCTGTCTTGCCGCGATGCCAGCCCGTCTGTTCGAGTGCGGCGAGAATTTGCTGGCGCTCGACTTCGCGCAGGGAGGCGGAGGCGGGCGCGTCTGATGAAGCGTTGGCAGAGGCAAGATTTGGAACAGCCGTCATGCCCGGAGCAACAAACGCGGCGGGACGCGTGACTTCGGGCGGGAGTTCGGAAAGCGTGATGCGCCCGTGATCCGCAAGCAGCACTGCGCGCTCAAGGCAGTTGCGAAGCTGACGCACGTTGCCGGGCCAGTGATAGGCGCGCATGGCATCGAGGACTTCGGGCGTCAGTTCAGGCGGGGTTGCGCCGCCGAGTTGTTTGAGCAGGTGATGCGCGAGCGGCTCTATGTCTTCGGGCCTTTCGCGCAGCGGCGTGAGATTGATTTGAAAGCCGTTGATGCGATACAGCAGGTCTGCGCGAAAGCTGCCGCCCGCCACCACTTCATCAGGATTGCGATTGGTTGCGGCGACGATGCGGACATTGACTTCGACTTTGCGCACCGCGCCGACGCGATAGAACGAGCGCGTTTCGATGGCGCGCAAGAGCTTTGCCTGAAGCGGCATCGGCAGCTCTGTAATCTCGTCTAAGAAAAGCGTGCCGCCGTCGGCCAGTTCTATCAATCCGAGCTTGCGCCCCTTCGCCCCCGAAAACGCTCCGGCCTCGTAGCCGAACAGTTCGGATTCGAGCAGCGATTCCTGAAACGCCGCGCAGTTCAAATCAATAAAAGAAGAATCCGCGCGATGTGAGAGACGATGCACGGCATGCGCGATAAGCTCTTTGCCGGTGCCGCTCTCGCCAGTGATTAAGACCGAAGCATCCGAAGGCGCGACGCGCTCGACGAGGCGGACGGCTTCGCGCATCTGATCCGAGTCGGAAACGATTTCGGGCATCGCTGATTGACGCGCAAGCTGCGCGCGTAATCTTTGATTGTCCACACGCAGCCGGCGCTTATCGGCAGCCTGTTTGACCAGCGCGTCGAGTTCCGTAATGCGATACGGCTTTGAGAGATAATCGTAAGCCCCAAGCTTCATGGCCTCGATGGCCGTCTCGACCGTCGCGTGGCCCGTGAGCATGATGGCTTCGGGCGGGTTGGGCCGCTCGCGCACGCGCCTGAGAAGTTCCATTCCATCCATGCGCGGCATGTTGATGTCGCACAGGAGCACGTCTACGTTGCTCTCTTCCAAAAGGCGCAGGGCGGCTTCGCCGTCGGGCGCGGCCTGCACTCTATAGCCTAATCGCTGAAGCTCTTTTTGAATGACAAGACGCAGGTTGGCTTCGTCTTCGGCAACAAGGATGCGCGTCGGAATGGTTTCGCTCAAGCTCTCTTAGTCTCCGTCTCAGATGTGGTCTTGGCGGCAGGCAGCGAAATCGTAAATGTGGTGCCGACACCGACTGTTGATTGCACGTCAAGGCGTCCGCCGTGCTCTGTTACAATACCATAACAGACGGCGAGACCAAGACCCGTGCCGTGCCCGACCTCCTTCGTCGTAAAAAACGGATCAAAGATTTTCGTCAGGTTTTCGGCAGCGATGCCCACCCCCGTGTCTGAGACTTCGACCAGCACCACGCCCTCCGCGTTGCGCGTGCGCAGGGTCAGTCGCCCGCCATCAGGCATCGCATCAATGGCATTGGTCGAAAGCGCGATCACGGCCTGTTGCAGTTGGCCCTCGTCGCCAGCGATATAGGCAAGGTCTTTCGCAGCCTCGACGCGAATCTCCACGGCCTCGCCGCGTCTTTGATGCGAGAGCAGGCGCGCGGCGGAGTTGACGACCTCGGACATGCTGACGGGCATCTGGCGGCTGGCGCGCGTGCGGCTGAAATCCAACAGCCCGTTCGTGATTGACTTGCAGCGGAAAGCCTCGCTGCGTATCAAGCCCAGATATTCTTTTAAATCTTCGACTTCATCCGAAGAGCCGAACGCGCCCTCCAGGACGCGCGATTCGAGAGCTTCGGCGCAGGCGGCGATGGTCGCCAGAGGGTTATTTATCTCATGCACGACGCCTGCCGCGAGTCGTCCGACGGAGGCGAGTCGTTCCGCGCGACCGATGGCGCGGTTGGCTTCGACGCGCGCGGTGATCTCTTCGCCGAGCGTGATGACGTGCGTCACCATTCCGTTCTCGTCGCGCATCGGAATCTTGCTAATCAGCCAGTGCTGGCTCGCGCCGTTGGCATCGGTCGTCTCCTGCTCAAACCGCTCTATCTCGCCAAGCTCGAACGCGCGCTTGAACTCTGCTTCGAGCACGTCGCGCGGCTGCCGCGTGAGCACCTCGAAGATGTTGCGCCCCAGCGCGTCGTCGCGCGGGATGCCCTGCCCGCCCAACTCACGATTGCGATTCCACGCGACGATCCGATAGTCCCTGTCAACAGCATACAGCGAGAGCGGCAAGGTATCCACAATCGCCTCTGTAAAACGCCGCTGCTCTTCCGTCGCATACGAGATGGAAGCATCGCGCGCGGCATCATATAGCGATGAGATATGAGCCGCGAGCGCGGTCTGCTGCGCCGCTGCATCCACAAGGCGACGGACGGATTCCGTGCAATCCTCCTCGCGGTCAAAGCCGACTATCAAAGCTCCCTGCGCCCGCCCGCCGAAACAGAGCGGCGCGAGATATTCGACAGCATGCTTCTCATCACGCAGGAAAAACTTTTCGCGCTGGTCCAGAAAAATTGAAGATAAAGATTGCGGCGACGCGAGCCACGCATCGAGCCGCTCCATGTTGAGGTGCGAGACGCCCTCCGCGCTGCCCTCGCGGTCAAAGACGCAGACCGCCCCTCCAAACTCATGCATGTTGACAGCCACCGCGCAGAGCACCGCATCAGTGCCTTCATAAGTCGCGCCGGAGACGCGCCTCACGACCTGTTCCGGTTCGAGCGTGAGCAGGAGGCTGCGGCCCAAATCCGCCAGAAACATCAACTCGCGGTTGCTGCCGACGAGTGCGCGAGTGCGCTGCGCCGCTTCGAGCCGCGCGCTGACGCGTGAGAGCAGCTCGCGCGCCGTTGATGGCTTGACGATGTAATCATCCGCCCCTGCGGCAAAGGCTTCGACCTTGCGCTGCTCGTCGTCGCTGGCCGAGATAACGACTAAAGATAATTGTCTGGTATTGGCCCGCGCCCTCAGGAGACGACACAGCGCGAGGCCGTTGACATCCGGCATCTCGACATCGAGCAAGACCAGATCGCAACTCTCTTTGTGCAAGAGCCTGAGAGCCGTCGGCGCATCCGGCGCGGTCAGCACCTGATAATCCGCGCCCTCAAAAATATTTTGCAGACGCAGGCGCACGCTCTCTTCATCATCCACTATCAGGAGCGAGGTCTTTGTTAGTCCATTGCCGGACGGAGCAGACATGCTTTCATCCTCTTCAAGGATTGATACATTTGCTCATTGATACATTTGCTCATTCTGATAAATGGTTCAATGAGCAAATGAATCAATCCTTTATATTCTATGCGAATCAAGAGTAGAAAGTCCTTTGCAGGGAACAGTATTTCCTTTGCGTATCTTTGCGGATTTCTCTTTCGCGTTCTTTGCGGTTAAGTAATGTGTTAACGCAACGACCGCAAAGAACAGGACGCAAAGAAGCGCAAAGAGTGTTCGACTCTTGATTCACATATTCTATCACTTGCGATGAGTATTTCATCGCATATCTTAAAGGGGATTGAAAGCGTCAGCCGGAGGGGATTGTCAAGAAGAAGGGTGTAGGGCGTAGGCTGTTGGGTGTAGAAAAAGAAATTGTTTTAACTACGCACTACACTCTGCTTTTTACTTTTTCATCGTGGTTTCAAGCTCTGTCAGACGCTGTTGCAGGCTGGCTGCGTGACGCCGTGCATCGAGGGCGAAGTAGAGCGCGCAGGCGGCAATCAACAGCGAAGCGCCGACAATCAGCCACTGGGGGCGTTGCGAAGGCTTGGCGAGATGCTTGTCCAGCGTGCCGAGGAGGTTGTCGTGCCGGGCGTCTTTATCCGGCCCGTTGTCCGCAAACCACTGCTCGTCGAATTGATGAAGAATGTGATAGCTCATAATTATTCAAGGGGGAAAGAGGTAAAAGGGAAAGGGGTAAAAGGTAATCGAGAGCTAATAAATTTTCCCTTTTAACCTTTCCCCACTTACCCCTTTTCTTAATTGATCGCTGTCGAAGCCAGCTTGCCCGTCTGCAAATCCGGAAGCTCTGTCGCGTCCGCTGCGAGCGAGTGACGACGGCGACGCTGTTTGTGTTCTGACTTGGAGGAGTACATGGCTTGATCCGCCGCGATGAGAAGCTGGTCCAGAGTTTCGCCGTGGACGCCGTAGGTCGCTGCCCCGACGCTGATGCCGACGTTCGCATACTCTCCCACGCGCACGGGCAGGAGGAAAGTCGAGATGGTCTTCTCTATCCGCTCGCGCAGCTCGTCCACCTGATCGCCCACGAGTTCCTGCACGACGGCGACAAATTCGTCGCCCGCATAGCGCGCCAGAAAATCATATTCGCGCAGTTGCGCCTGAAGCAGCCGCGCCACTTCGCGCAGCATCTGGTCGCCGACCTTGTGACCGAAGGTGTCGTTGACCTGCTTGAAATCATCCAGATCGAGCATCACCACCTGAAACGGTCGCTTGCTGCGATTGGCGCGCGAGACTTCCTGCTCGAAACGCAGGTACATGCAGCGCGCGTTCGGCAATCCCGTCAGCGGGTCTGTCAGCGCATTGGACTCTGCCTCTGCGTGATGCATCGCGTTGGAGAGCGCATCCGAAGCGAGCCGCACCACTGTGTCCAGCAGGCGCATGTGATCGTCCGTGTAATTGGTCAACTCGGTCGAGTAGACGGAGATTGCGCCGAGCAGTCTTTCATCTTTGTCTACAAGCGGCAGCGAGGCCATCGAGCGATAACGGCTGCCGGGCGCGAGATGCATGCCCGCGAAATCTAAGGCCGGGTCAATCCGGTTGATCGGGCGACGGTTGGCGAGCGTAAATCCGGTCACGCCTTCGCCCGGCGCGACGCAACGACCGAGCAGGATGTCAGCATTCTTGCCCGCGACGTGCGCGGCTTCCGCATAACCCTTCAACTCGTCATGCAGGTACACAACGCAAGTGTCGAAGGGGATGATGTGGCCCACTTTGTTGACGATGATGGAGAGCGTGTCCTTGATGTCCAAGGACGAGCCAAAAGTGCGCGCGATCTCGTAAAGCGCATAGACTTCGCGGTGCGCGTTCTTAATCTGATCCAGATAAGCCGGGGTCGAGCGATTCGGAGCAAGGCTGTTATCGGCCACAGCGGCAGCGCCGTAGGCCTCGCCCAACTGGCCGTGCTGGTCCAGTCCCTGAGTTTTGATCTCATCTTCAAAGCGATGTAAATTTTTCAGGAACAGGTCTACCACATTCGGGTCAAAGGTAACGCCCGCGCCGCTCAGCAAAAGCGAGCTGGCTTCATCGTGCGTCATGCCGGGACGATAGGGACGGTCTTCGCGCACGGAGTCAAAGCTGTCTACGACGGCCAGTATGCGCGCCGTGAGCGGGATGTCTTCGCCCTTCAGACCATCCGGATAGCCGAGGCCGTTCCACTGCTCGTGATGATGCCGCACAATCGGCACGACCGGATACGGGAACTCGACGCGGCTCAGGATTTCCGCTCCGACCGTCGTGTGCACTTTCATCTTCTCAAACTCTGCCGCGGTCAGCCTGCCGGGTTTGTTGAGAATATGATCCGGCACAGCCAGTTTGCCCACATCATGCAGCAAGGCTCCGGCCTTTAAGGCTTCGATCTCGCTGTCCGAGAGACCGAAAAGCTTTCCCATTCCGGCGGCATAAATCTGCACGCGGCGAACATGGCAATGCGTCGTCTGGTCTTTGGCGTCTATCGCCGTCGCTAGGGCTTCCACGGTCGCCAGATGAATGCGGCTCATCTCAGACGCTTCGCGCGTCTTCTCCGCGACCCGCTCGAAATAGATTTTATAAGTGGCGTAGGTGGCGGCGATGACCGGCACGCTCAGGAGCACATAGAGAAAGCCGAACGTCGTGATGGAGACGTAAATCAACGCCGCCGCGATAGCTGCCGCAAAGAAAGTCCAACACGTCCAGAGATAACCGTCGCGCCAGAACCTCCAGATCGAGCGGCGGTTCTTCAAAGCGCACATCGTCGCCACCGTCAGACCGTTCAAGAGATATTGCAGAATCGTCATCACCGCGAGCGGAACCAGCAGTTGCGCGACGAGGGCTGCGGTCGTCGTGCCGAGCGGCACGCTTTCGATATGCGCGTAGGCCGAGAGCGTGAAATAAAAGAAGTGGCCGGAGATAAAGACTGAGACGGCCATCATCATCGGCGCGCCGATCCAGCTCGTCACGCGCCTGGTCGTGCGCTGCGAGCTGACGAATGAATCAACCACGCCGAGCAGGATGCCCGCAGGCACGCCCAGCATCATGACGCTCAGAAAAGTGAAGGCATCGCCCGCAGTGACGCTGGCGGTCGTGTTGGGAATACGAATCGGATACGAGCTGGTGATGAGAACGAGGGTCAGCAGTGCGATAAATTGTCCCCACTGCGACGAAGTAAATTCGAGGCAATGATAGAATCCCCATGCGCCCGTCAGCAGCCCGGCAGCAACCATCACGCCCCAGTAAATCTTGGCCGCTAAGTTGTAATCTGACATGTCTATGAATTTCACTCGCCGCGTCTCCGTTTCGCTACGAAAGTGTGGAGGTCTGTGGTTGGGGCATGTGGGTAAGTCTGGAATCGTCAGTCTGAAGTCTGAAGTCAAAAGCATTTGACTTCAGACTCACGACTCCTGCCTGTTATTCCGGCTCGCCATTGAGCACGACATTCAAAGTATTGCTGAACATCACGCCTTCACTCATCGTGATGCCTTCGCTCATCGTAATTCCTTCGAGGAACAGAAAGCCTTCGCTCATCGTGATGCCTTCGCTCATCGTAATGCCGCCGGGCAGCGTGAGACCTTCGCTCATCGTGATGCCTTCGCTTAAAGTGATGCCCTGCGATAAGGTCACGCCGCTCGTCGTATTGTTCAGCGTCCCGCCGTTATAAAGCACCGTGTAGGTCATGTACATCACGCCGGGAGTCAGCACAGATGGCGGATTAAGCAGCGACGGCGTCAACTCGATAGGCTGATAAAGCCTGTAGGCATACCAGTTGGCCTGCCCCTGATACGGGAACTGCATCTTGCGGAAAAGCTCGTCGCCGCCATAGATGTTCCAGCCGTTGAAGAAAACGACTCCGCTGCGCTTGACGCTTTCGCCGCCGACCGTGATCGTTGACGGAGGCAGCGCGCTGCTCAAAAGCGACGAGCCGACCTGCGCCCAGGCGGCATTCGTATTAATCGCTCCGGCGAGTCTCACCGCCGCATCAATATTCAAAAGCCCTGCGCCCTGCGAGACGACATCCGTATTGCGAATCGGCTGCGCTGTAAATTGCAGGATGGCGCGCACGAGTTGGGGCGTCAGTCCCGGATTGCGTTGAATGATGAGAGCCGCCGTGCCTGCGACAATCGGAGCGGCCATAGAAGTTCCGCTCAGTTGCATCATGCCCGGTTCGACTTCGATTTCAGGATGCTCGCTGGACAACTTGCTGCCCGCGCTCGGCTTGCTGCCGACGAGGCGATTGCCCGGCGCAACCAGATCGGGCTTGATGACAAAATCGTAAACTTTCTTTCCGCTGGAGTTTATTCTCCAGCTCAGAGTCGGGCCGCGAGAGCTGAAGTTAGCCACCGTGTCGTCCGAACGCCTGGCAGTGTTATGCATGTTGACTGCGCCGACGGTGATCGCCATCGGCTCGTTGCCGGGCGAAGTGACGCTGCCGTAAACCCTGCGCCCGTAGGCGTCCTGTCCATAATTGCCTGCCGAAGCAACGACGACGATGCCTGCGTTGACGGCTTTGCGAACGGCGCGGCACAGCGGGTCATTGAAGAACGAAGCTGTCGAGCGTGCGCCGAGCGACATGTTGATGACGCGTATGTTGTACGCGCTCTTTTTCTGGATGGCCCATTCGAGACCGCGTATCGCATCGCTTGTCAGCCCCGAACCATTTTGGCCCAGCACGCGCACGTTGATGATGTTGGCACTTTGCGCTGTTCCGCCGCTGCCCTTCTCTGTATCTCCGGCAGCCATCGAGGCGACCATCGTTCCATGCCCGTTCAAATCATTGGTGGTGGTTTCGCCCGTGACGAAATTGACGTTGGCGACAACGCGGTTCGGGAACATGTTGCGGTCTACGCCGCTGTCCAGGATAGCGATGCCCACGCCCGCGCCTGTCACACCCGGCTCGCGCGCGAATAGCTCGCTTTTGCCGGTCGTGCCCTTGATCTTAAACCACTCTGCGTGTGTTTCGTTGTCGAGAGAGATTTGCGCGACATCGTCACGAATCGCCAGTTCCTTAACTTGTTTCAAAGGAAGCTCTGCGACGAGGCCGTCAAAGGCTTTGAACTCCGGGCCGACGACGCGCGCCTCGGATTTCAAATCCTCTTGCGGGGCATCGTTGGTCTGAATGATGACGCGAACCATGCGATTCAAATCTTCATCGGATTTATTTTCGACCAGCTCCTGAATCTCCGGCGTAACCTTCTGGCTGATAATTGTCTGCGCGACCTCTGAATCTTGGACGCCCGTCTCCCACTCCTGCTTTCTGGTGTCCAGAGAGATACGCAAGACATCCTGATGCGCCGCGACGCGCTCTATGTCTTCGAGCGCGATCTCTGCTGCAATTTTGTGCGTGCCGCGTGAATTTTTTCCGGCGATATAATTTTCATCAACCGAGAGCAGCTCATCTCTCAGCCCGGCAGATAACTGCGTCCGCGTGCTGAGAATGATGCTCAGGCGACTTTTCTTGCCGTTGCCTTGATAGAGACGTGTGAGCGCTTTGACTTCCGGCGCGATCTTCCTGCTTGCAGCGTCCGCTGACGGCTGCTCGTTTTGTTCAACACCGTTCTGGGCGAACACTGGAACGACTACATTGAAGACCAGCATGAGCTGCAACAGCAGCGCACAGACTTTCGCCAACGGGCGTGAAGCTCTTTTCCCGTTTGCGCTCAATCTCTGCGGGTTGTTTTTTGAACTGTGAATAATCACAACTACCTCGCTCTTGATTTCCGTTTCAAGTTTCAGGGCCAAAGCCGAAGCGGAATCTTCAAGCCCCGTTCTTTATGGGAACGTCCGGGCCGTAGACTAAAGCTTCGGAGCAACTTCGGCTTTTCGTCTACGGCCCGGACAGGGCAAGTGGCGGACAGGTGGCACTCGTCCGCCATTCTCGGGGTGAGATTCCTTAAAAAGCGCCCAGCCGCACTGACTCGTCGGACGCCTCCAAATTTTCAAATCTGGTGCGGCTGTCGGACTCCGTGCGGAGAGTCCGTGAAGCGCTTGTTTAGAACGCTTCAAGCCGCGCCACACTCTATTACAACTCATGTGCCGCGCCCGCAAGCCAGTCCGCGCGTCGGCGTAAATGAAGAAATAGCGAGACTTAACCTGTTTTGCGGAGATTCTCGCAGGCTGTTCCAGTCGCTCCCTTTGTCAATCTGACAGGTCAACTTGATAAGATGGTCACACGCGTTTGACCGAACTCGCGCCGGCGCAGCCGTTTGACAATCTCCAACCCGGAACGTGATAAGAACAGTGATAAGTGACGAGTGACGAGTGACAAGCAAGAAGTTGTTTTAACTCATCACTCGTCACTCGTCACTCATCACTGTCTTATGAGCGAAGCGATGACTGAAAACACAGGGCCGGAACGGCCTGTCGGCTATCTTGAGCTGCTGCGGCGGAACAGGAATTTTCGACAGCTCTGGCTGGGTCAGGTCGTCAGCCAGATGGGCGATTGGTTCAACACCATCGCTCTCTACAGCATCGTGCTCAACCTCACAGGCTCAGGGCGTGCTATCGGGCTGGTGCTGGTGGCGCGCTTTCTGCCGACGGTTGTCGTCGGGCCATTGTCCGGCGTCATCGCAGACCGCTTTAGCCGTCGCACGATCATGATTGTCTCGGACGCGGCGCGGGCCGTCGTCGTACTCGGCTTTCTGTTCATACGCAGGCCGGATCAGGTCTGGCTCGTTTACGTCCTGACGGTGCTGCAACTCGTCTGCTCCAGCTTCTTTGAGCCTGCGCGCACGGCTGCGATTCCGTCTCTTGTGTCCGACCGCGAACTCGTCGCCGCCAACGCTATCTCTTCGGCCACGTGGTCTGCGATGCTGACCTTAGGCGCGGCCATTGGCGGCTTGATTACCGGAGCCTTTGGCACAGACGCGGCGTTTGTCTTCGACTCGCTTTCATATCTCGCCTCGGCTGCGCTGATTGCCACCGTGCGCCTTCCGAAACGCCTGCCACGATTGAAAAGCAAGCTGACTGTGAGTAAAGCTCTCGGCATCGCGGATACGATTGAAGGCGCGCGTTATGTGTTGCGGCGACCGCGCGTGCTGGCGATGTTACTGGTCAAGCCTGCGTGGGGTCTGGGGGGCGGCATCCTCGCGCTGCTCGCGGTTTTTGGCGAAAAGATTTTCCCCGTCGGCGGCAGCGGCGCGACGGGTATCGGCATACTTTACGCGGCGCGCGGCATCGGCACAGCGATTGGCCCAATCGTCATGCGCCGCTTTGCCGGAGAGACGAGGGACAGGATGCAGACGGCCATCGGCATTTCATTTTTGATTGGCGGCATCTTCTATATCGCGTTTGGCGCGGCGACCAACTTTGCGCTCGCGCTCGCCATGCTGTTTATAGCGCACGCGGGCGGCAGCGTCGTGTGGGTCAACTCCACAGTCCTCTTGCAACGCCTTGTGGAAGACAACTTTCGCGGGCGCGTTTTTGCAGCCGAGTTTATGCTCCTCACGCTGACGATGGCGGCGTCGAATTATGCGACCGGAGAGTTGCTTGACCGCTTTGGCTATTCCCCGCGCGCTGTGACCGTCGGCATGGGCATGCTCTTTATGATGCCTGCCGTGCTCTGGTTTCTGACGCAGCGTTGGTGGGATAGAGAAACTGATTTGTTGATATAATCAGAGAAGTAAGCGCAATAAGTCTATGAAGAATGAATTGATGAATCAATCTTTAGCAGCCGTGCGCGCAAACGCAGACATCGCGGCAGATGACTTTACCGATGCAGCATGGAACGCGGCGCAAGCTGTCCGGCTGTCTCATTATTGGTCTGGCGAAGTTGCTCCGCCTGAGCGTGAGGCAAAAGCACGCGTGTTGTGGACGGCGGCTGCGCTTTGTGTGCGCTTCGATTGCAGGCAGGCAGAACCGCTCGTCGTCGGCAGCGAGCCGCAAGTCGCACGTAAAACCATCGGCCTCTGGGAAAGAGACGTGTGCGAAATCTTTATCGCGCCAGACGCGCAGCAGCCTGAAAGATATTTCGAGTTTGAAGCCGCGCCGACGGGCGAGTGGCTCGATCTGGCAATCAGACAGTTGCCGGATAAGCGCGAGACCGATTGGGAATATTCATCCGGGATGACTGCTGCCGCGCGCGTCATTGAAGGACGCATCACGATTGCGATGCGTATGCCGTGGGAAGCGTTCGGACGCATCCCGCAGGCTGGAGAGCGTTGGCGCGCGAATCTATTTCGCTGCATCGGCAGCGGCGCGAGGCGCGGTTATCTGGCATGGCAACCGACACGAACCGGGCAGCCAAACTTTCATGTGCCGGAAGCATTCGGGTGGATTGGCTTTAGCGGCTGATTTCTTTAAACTTGCGCCCATCGCTCGCCAAACACATGTGCGCGATTCAAAGCGACTGAGAGGCAATTGCAAAACTCAACTGAGAGAACATTTCAACCCTTTGCGCC
Source organism: Pyrinomonadaceae bacterium (assembly GCA_963817025.1). GTDB lineage: Bacteria > Acidobacteriota > Blastocatellia > Pyrinomonadales > Pyrinomonadaceae > JACMLC01. The sequence continues at coordinate 616,050 of CAWFML010000001.1, forward strand.
TTCGGTTTTATCTTATCGCCTTTGCGAGAACCGGCAACGTCTCGCGCAAAGACGCTAAGAAAAGAAAAACTCAAGGCGCAAAGAACTGCTCAGGTTTTTAACGGCTCTCTTATATTTGTAACCTCTTGCGTCTTTGCGCCTTTGCGGGAGACGTTCTATTTGTTCTTCCCTGAACCTCTAATATCCATTTCCTTCAGAATCCAACCCGCGCCGCCGAACTTGTCCGTGACGAAAAGCACGTAGCGGATGTCAACGGAGATGGTGCGGCCTCTTTCCGCGTTGTAGAAAAAATCGTTACCCAGGCCTTCATAGTTTCCGTCAAAGACGACGCCGACCTGCTCGCCGCGCCCGTTCATAATGGGACTGCCGGAGTTGCCGCCGATGATGTCTGTCGTCGAGATGAAATTCACCGGCACATCACGGCCACCGGCAAGCGCGTATGGACCAAAATCTTTCGCGCGATAAAGCTGCTTGAGTTTGTCCGGCGAATCAAAGGGAAAGCGGCCAGTATCTTTTTCCAGCACGCCTGAGAGCGTGGTAAACGGCGAATAGAGTATCGCCTCGCGCGGCACATAGCTTTTGACCTCGCCGTAACTGAAGCGCAGCGTGCGATTGGCATCCGGATATGGCTTTGTGCCGCTCATCTGGCTCATGCCTTCCGTGAGGACGGGCCGCAAAGTTTGCACTATCGAGTTGAAACGCTGTGTGCGTACCTGCGACTGCTGTTCCTCTGTGCCAAGCTCAACGGCAAACTCTACCAGCGGCTCGCGCACTTCGCGCAGTTGGGCCAGAGAAAGATCGAACAGTCCTGAGAGCGATTCGGTGGTCAAGAATTGTTTGCTATCTACGACGGCCCGCACGAAATCTTCTTCGGCACGACGGCGCGCTTCGCCCTTGAGTTGGCCGAACCTTTTTTCAATAGCAGGGATTTTCTGATCCGCCGGAAGCTCGTCCGCTTTTCTCAAAAGATAAGTCAGGATTTCGCGCTCGACGGTCGCGTTGCGTCTTTCTAAGGTTCCGGCGATCTGCGTGCGAGCGCGTTGAGTGGCGAGACCGAGAGCGCGGTTACGTTCCGCCTCCGGCTTCTCTTTGTCTACGGCGATCTGTTGCGCGAAGAAGGCTATGCCGAGCAGGTCGCTGGACTCGAACATCTGATTGACGAGCAGGTCGCGCAGGGATGTCTTGTTGAGTGTGGCATAGGCTTGTTCGAGACCCGGCAAGACTTCGCCGTACTTTGCTTTGCGCGACGGGTCTGCGGCCACCCAGCGCGTAAACGCCGCTTCGGCGGCGCGCTTTTTCTCGACAATCCCCTCGCGCCGCATCGCCAGCACAGAGCCTGCGTAATTCTTCATCGTGTTATTCAGGTCTGCGAGCGTGCTCTGCAAAGGGACTGCGAGCGCGGGGTCGCGCTTGCTCAAGTTTTCCAGTATCTCTATCTGGTTGGCAAAGATGTCTACCTGAAAAGGAAGCGTGATGTCCTGATTGTGCGCGACCGAATAGCTCTCTCTGTAGCGGCGCGTCGAGCCGGGATAACCCATCACCATCGCAAAGTCGCCTTCCTTGACTCCGGCCATAGAGATCGGCAGAAACTTCTTCGGCTTGTACGGCACGTTGTCTGGAGAGTATTCGGCGGGCTTGCCGTCCGGGCCGACATAGGCGCGCATGAAAGTGAAGTCGCCGCAATGTCTAGGCCATTCAAAGTTGTCATCGTCGCCGCCATAAAAGCCTATCATCTTGGGCGGAGCGTAGACGACACGCACATCCTGCAAGACCAGATAAGTAAATTTGTAATACCACAAGCCGTCGTTCAAAGCCTGCACGCGCACCCGTATGCCTTCAGATTCTTTTGTTCCGGCGGCTTCAAACGCGCGAATCTTGGTTTGAATAGCACGCGCTTTATCCGGCTGCGGCAGTGACGCAGTACCCTCGGCCATGATTTCGCTCGTCACATCCTTCAACTCCTGCGTGATGGAAACCGTATAGCCCTGCGCCGGAAGCTCTTCTGCGCGCGACATCGCCGTGTAGCCAAGCTCGCCGTAATTCTTCTCTGCCGTCGAGGCGTCAACCAGCGCGTCGAAGGCGACGTGATGATTGGTCAGGAGAAGACCTTCGGGCGAGACGAATTCGCCCGTCCCGCCGCCGACAATCACGACAGCATCCTTGATGCTCACGCCAGCCGGGTCATAGAGGTCTCTCGGCTTAATCTTCAGCCCGCGCTTTGTCAGTTTGTCTACCGGCAGCGAGGCAATCGCATCGGGCAGAAACATTCCTTCTTCCGCGTGCGCGAGACGAAGCGGCAAGAGCGCGTAGAACATCAGCAGGGCCAGCAGCGCGACAGCTGTCGCACGCGAGCGTTTAAGAGACTTCATAGATGTATCTTCCTTCTTTGCAGATTGTGAACGACGAGTGGCGGAATAATAAAGGTGAAAAGGGTAAAAGGGAAAACGGGGAAAGGGTTTTTAGCTCCCTCTTCCCCGTTTTCCCTTTTACCCTTTTGCCCGAAAGAATTTTAATTTGCGCCGGGCAGGTATCTGCGCGGGTTGACCGGCTCGTTGTTGATGCGAACTTCGTAGTGCAGGTGCGGGCCTGTCGAGCGGCCCGTCGAGCCGACGAGGCCCAGAGTTTCGCCGCGCGAGATTGTTTGCCCGATCACGGCATCAATGCGCGAGAGATGCCCGTAGCGCGTCGTCAATCCGCTGCCGTGATCTATGTACACCACTTGCCCGTAGCCGTTTTGCCATCCGGCAAAAATGATCGTGCCGCTCGCAGCCGCACAGACAGGCGTGCCCATTTCGGCGTCAATATCCTGTCCTTCGTGATATTCATAGGACGAGCCGCCGAAAGGATTGTGCCGCCCGCCAAAACCGCTTTCGAGATTTCCCTTGACGGGCCAGACGGAAGGAACAACGGCCTGTTCTTTGAGCAGAGCTTCATAGGCTCTTAATTCCTGCTCGACGTATTGAGCTTTTGATTCGAGGAAATTGACGGTCATCTCGTCAAACGGGAGCGCGGGGCCGCCCGTGCCGCCACTGACCGGCGGCTGAGCATCGCTCTCGACGCCGGACATCTCCACCAGTTTGCGCGAAGCGTCTTCCACGGCTTCGACGCGGTTATTCAAATTTTCCAACTGCTGTCGCTGCTTCTCATTCTCCTGACGCAGGCGCGTATTCTCGCTCTGGGTCTGCAAGTAGATGGCCTGCTGCGCCAGCCCATAAAAGCCGTAGAGCGCAGCGCAGAACATAATTAGAGCCGCGACTGCGGTCAGCTTGAGCCAACTTTTGTGAATTGCGATGCGGCGTATGCGAGAGCGGGAACGAGAGGTATGTGCAACTATAAAAGCGTAAAAACGGTCGTCTCTAATCATAAATCTCCTTTGAGCGTCACCGGCGCGCGAAAAATCTAATAATGGAGAGGCGCGCAAGCGTCGCAAAAGGCACAACCGCCAGACGAAGGCGACTGGTGCTAAAAACTAAGAAATTACAATATTACTTCGTGACCTGCTTGAAGAATCGCAGCGAGACGCCGAGACAGTTTCCAAATTCATCCCCGGAAACTCTAGGAGCGCATATTTATGCTGCAAAGGGAGGGCAAATTATCACACGAAGAGCCTGAATGCAACCGGCGGGAGAAAGGCAAAAGGTAAACGTAAAAAGGCAAAAGTGAAGAAAGCTCCAACTGCTTTCCTTCCTTTTGCCTTTTTACGTTTACCTTTTACCTTCTTTAGAAGTCTTCAGCTTCGCGCCTGCGACTTCTGCGGCCACGCAGGATCGAGAGCACGATGAGCAGCATCAGCCCGACGAAGATGACGATGATGCCGATCTTGATGGCCGTCATCAGGAAGGTGACGAATTTAATGAGCGTGGTCAACAAAGTGATGATGAGTGCGATGATGGTTACAATGCCGCCCCATCTGCCTGCTGCGTTAAAGAAAGCTAACATGATGATGATTCCTTTACTGCTTAATTGCTCAAAACCTCAAATCCGAATCCCACAGCCATCATAGATGCAAAATTAAAAATGTAAAATGCAAAATGAAAGAAATTCTTATTTTTACATTTTTAATTTTGCATCTTTCATTCTTTACGGTCTCGGCTCAAAGGGCAAGGGCTTGGCCTCGCGCGCGGAGACGTGTGTAATCAGCTCGCCCGTGCGAAATCTTGCCGAATCGAGCGGCGCGCTCACCACAGAAGGCGGCGGGTAATGCGTGTCGAAAGCGGGCTGCATGCGCTCGCGTTGCGCTCTGCGCCGCACCCAGTCAACCAGCATGTACACGCCGAGCGCGACCAGCAGCACAGGGAGAAGCTCGCGCACCGGCAACCGTATGCCGAGCATCGTATGAAGCAGAAAGACCGTGCCCAAGACCAGCAGCGTCAAACTCCACGCCAGAGGATTGCCGTACAGCCTGCGCGCGACCACATCCTCCGCCGCATCCGGCGCAAGACCTGCGCGCAAGAGTTGCGCGGTGCGGCAGGCGTCCACCGCTGCAAAGAGCCATGTCCCCGCGAAACCTAAAATGAAAAAGAGTATGCCGTCCGTCAGGATAGACATCTGGAAGAAGCTCGCAAAGATGGCGAACTGCACGATGGCTTTCGAGGTCTGCCCGTTGTAGGCCGCGCCGAGTCCCGGACACATCAGAGAGAGCAGCGTCGCCACCAGCGGAGAGCTTCTACGCCGCATGATCGGCACGGCGGAGGATTGCGACTGCTGCTGGCGAAGCATCTCGACGCCCATCACAATGCAATCCTGACAGAACGGAAAACCGCGTATGCGATGATCGCAGGCAGGGCACAATGGCCGCTCGCATCCGTTGCATTGCACGACCGCCTGATTTCTTGGATGGTATGCGCAGATCATTTTAACTTGCCGTATGCCCCCTCGCGGTCTGACTACTCCTGTTGCTTTTTCTCTTCACCCTTATTTGCAGGAGCGTTGTTTGATTTCTGCTCCATGCTGTTGGTGTTCTGTTCGCTTCTGAAGACCGTTTTCAGCCCTTCAGAGAGACGGTTCACATCCTCGGAAATTTTGGACGGAACGGATTTGCTCGCGCCCTGTGAATAGCTCTGTTCGGCCAGCTTGACGCTCGCCAGATACATGCCGCTGATCGAGCCGTCGGCAGACACCGTGTTGGTCAGAACCAGCACGGCTAAAAGCAGCATCATGGCGACGGTCGCAAGCTGCGGCGAGACCAGGGGGTCAAGCAGCCCGCGCAGCCATGCCGCGAGACGCGGGACAAAAGGAGCTTGCACAGTCTCTGCTTCCGTCGTTCCCAAAGTCGCCTGCAAGATTCTTTCATGCAGACCTGCCGGGACTGCGCGTTCTTCGCTGATATAGGTGTAACAGGCTCCGATAGAGCGGACGACCTGTCCGGGCAATTCCGTGCAACTCTCGCACAGCGCCGCGTGGCGTTCCCAGCGATGAAAAATCGGAGCCGGGAGAAATCCGTCCAGATAATCCGTCAGGTATTCTTCAAACTCTTCGCAGGTCATGGCCGCTGCGGGCATGGTCTGCATCAATATGCGTGCTTCTAATTGGGCGGGCGGCGCAGGAGTGTCCGCCATGCGGCACGCCTGCACTGTGTTTTTAACTTCACTTAAAAGCTCGTGACAGACAGGGCAGCGCATGGCGTGTCCGGCAAACGCGCTGTTGGTCTGTGCATCAAGCGTGCCGTCCAGATAATCTGTCAGGCGTTCTTCAAAATCTGCGCAAAGCATCTTGTTACTCGTTTCTATCCCTCATAATTAAATTTTCCGCGCGAGAGCTTTTACCACAATCTTTCTCCACCAGCCGTTAAGACGCAGCGGCCCTCAGGTTTTGTCCAAATAAATTTTATGTCATCGCCACCACGCGCATCCGGCGCAGGATTTTTGCCAGCTCGATGCGCCCGCGATTGATGCGCGATTTCACAGTTCCTTCCGGAATCTGTAGCAGCTCGACTATCTCCTGATAGCTCAATTCCTCTATGTCGCGCAGGATGACGCAGGTGCGCAAGTCCGGCGAGAGCTTGTCTATGCCAGCCTGCACCTGCGTGCCGAGTTCGCGCCGCTCCATCTCGCCCTGCACGGAATTGCCGCTCGTGCGCAGATGATAAGTATGGTCTTCAAGATCGTCCGCGTGCGTGTCCTGCGGCGTGCGCTGCCTGCGCCTGTAATCATCTATCACTAAATTACGCGCGAGACGCATGAGCCAGTTTTGCAAGTCGCCCTGCTTCGGGTCGTACTGTTCGAGCGAGCGATAGACGCGTATAAAAACATCCTGCGTTAAATCCTCTGCGGCGTCTGCGCGCGAGGTAAAACGATACGCGAGATTATAGATGCGGCGCGAATAGGTCTGGACAATCTCCTCCCACGCCGCGCCGTCTCCCGCGCGGCATCTTCTGACTAATTCGGCTCCTTCGTTGGCAGCCAAAGTCTGTGCAGCTCCCACCTGATGCTTCTCCGAAAAGGTTCGTCCCGTCTCTGTCAAGCCTGTGGCGCAGGAGGGAAAACTCCCTTGTCAAGACCGGATTACGACACTCGGAGAGCTAAAGTTCCACGAAGACGGGGGACGGGCGACAGGGGGCGGGGATTGGTTAAAAATCAGTTCTTAAAACACTCTGGCTTCTTTCGCCGGGCACTGCCCCCTGTCGCCTGTCCCCCGTTCCCTGTCTTCTGCCTTCTTGCGCCCCTACAGTAATCTATTGTAGCCTTACTTTGCTACACCATATCTTGTGGTTGCCTATCAGTGAAGTCAAGTTTGGCGCAGAAGTCCCGAAGGCTCTAACGGACATCTGGCCGAGGGTCTGAACAGATTGCGTAAATATCTGAAGTTTATAGTCCTATTGCTCTTAGCCGCTCTTATCCTGTGGCTCTTTGCGCGCAATCTGAACTGGACGGAGGTGCGCGCCAGCCTGAATACAGCCGACTGGCGATTGCTGGCTTTGGGCGCGGCGATTATCTGCTTGGGCTACATGGTGCGCGCTTTTCGCTGGCGAACGCTGCTTGCGCCGATTACTCCGGCCAGCTTGCGCGAGCTATTCGCGGCCACGACGATGGGTTTCAGCGCAATCTTTTTGCTGGGCCGGGCGGGCGAAGTAGTGCGGCCCGTCGTGCTGCCCCTCAGAGACGAGCGCGTGCGTCCGAGCGCGTCGTTCGTCACCATCATGGTCGAGCGGATGTGCGACATGATGGCTGTCGCGCTGGTTTTCGCCGTCAATCTTTTATGGTTTCACGCGCCCACCGGGCGCGAGGCCGATTACGCATATGTGCGCAAGGCAGGGCTGGCGCTGCTCTTGGCGATTGCGTTTGGCATCATTATTCTGGCTTTGTTCAAGCGACACTCGCGGAGCATCATTCCGTGGCTTGAGCGTAAACTTAACGGCACACGCTTTGTGCCAAAGCGCGTCAGCGAAACGATAACCGGACTGCTTGAGAATCTGGCACGCGCGCTCAGCGTCTTTGTCAATGTCCGCGAACTGGCGGCAACGGCGGGATGGACGGCGCTCCTGTGGCTGGCCGTGACGGCGACGACGTGGCTGGTGATGCGCGCCTTCGGACTGACGCCCGGTTTCAGAGACGCGCTCTTTATCATGGGCTGGGCGCTGGTCGGCTCGCTCGTGCCGACGCCGGGCGGAGCCGCCGGGGGCTTTCATGCGACGACCAAGTATGGCCTGACGACCTTTCTCGGAGTCGAGCAGAATCAGGCAGCGGCCATCGCCATCGTCATGCACCTGTCCTACTTTGCCCCCGCAGTTATTTTCGGCATTTACTATTTTCTACGGAGCAATATTAGCATTGCTCGCTTGCGCCAACTCGCTGCGCCCGAAGCGGTCGAGCACGCGGTGGAGGCTGAAAAGCTGAAAGTCGGTCGGATGTCTGAAGGAACTTAAATGTAGTTTGTAGTTTGTAGTTTGTAGTTTGTAGTTTGTAGTTTGTACTTTGTGCTTTGCATGTGGCGTTCAAGTTTGAGTTGCGTTGCAAAGAACAAAAGTCAAAGCACAAACTACAAACTACAAAAGTCTAAGACCAATTTGTTGAGGAGCTTTCTATGAAGTGTCCCTTCTGTGGTTTTATCGAAGACAAAGTGGTTGATTCAAGAGAGTCGCGCGAGGGCGATTCGATTCGCCGCCGGCGCGAATGCCTGCGCTGCGAAAGGCGTTTCACGTCTTACGAGCGGATTGATGAAATCCCTTACATGGTGATTAAAAAGGACGGGCGGCGCGAGCCTTTTGATCGCAACAAGATCATGGCGGGACTGCTTCGCGCCTGCGAAAAACGGCCCGTGCCTTCATCGAAGCTCGAATCCATCGTCAACTCGGTGGAAAAATATGTGCAGGAATCGCCGGAGCGCGAGCGTCCGACCAGCAAGATCGGCGAGCAGATCATGCGCCGCTTGAAAGAGCTGGACAAAGTCGCTTACGTGCGCTTCGCCTCCGTCTATCTTGAATTTGAAGATGTTTCGGAGTTTATGAACGAACTTAAAACTCTGGTGCGCGCGCGCGCCGGAGGGGCGGCGACCAGACGAGTATGAGCGAGCGAAAAACGCCTCGCCCGCGCGAGGTCACAGTCAGGATGATTAAGGTGGTTCATGCGACAGGGCTTGAGCGGATAGAGCTTGAGCGGCTGCGCGACCGTGTGGGCCGTCTCTATGTCGCTTTGCAGGAAGCGACGGAGACGGATATGCCGCTCGCGCCCGGCGCGTGGTCGCCCTCTGTTGATGTCTACGAAGCAGAGGAAGCCGTCACCGTCTGCATAGAGGTTCCGGGCGTGCGCCTCTCCGAAATCAAGATCGGGCTGACCAACTCGCAACTGCGCGTCTGCGGCGAAAAAAAGAAACGCGCACCACGCCAGCGCGTCATTTCGCATCTATGTTCCGAGCGCAGCTACGGACATTTCAGTCGCGTCGTCACTTTGCGCTGGACAATCAGCATCGCGGAGGCGACGGCGGAATTAACAAACGGCATGCTTATGGTGCGTTTGCCCAAGATAAAAGACAGGCGCGGCGCAGAATTTAAAGTGCCCATTACAGAGAAGGATGAGAAATGAGAAGATTTAACCATTGATTCATGTGCTCGTTTGAAAATCAGATCAATGAGCAAATGAGTGAATGAATCAATCTTTTTCAATTAATCAAATGGCTATTACCAACGAAGACATTATTGAAAGCGTGGAGGCTCCGGACACTGGCGAGCAGCAGTTGCAGATTCCGGGCGAGCTGCCCGTGCTGCCTTTGCGCGACATCGTGATTTATCCTTTTATGATCGTGCCGCTCTTTGTCTCGCGCGACAAATCCATACGCGCGGTGGACGAAGCTCTCGGCGAGAATCGCATGATCCTGCTCGCCTCGCAGAAGGATTTGGACAAAGAAGAACCTGCGGGCGAAGACCTTTACGAGGTCGGCACGGTGGCCGTCATCATGCGTATGCTCAAGTTGCCGGATGGCCGCATACGCATTCTCGTACAGGGTTTGGCACGCGCGCATCTTGATGCGGTCGAGACGGGAGGCGAATACCTGCGCGCCAAATTGAGCGTCGTGCAGGAAGCACCCGCGCCCGAACGCTCACTCGAAGTCGAAGCCTTGATTCGCAACGTGCGTGCTTCGATGGAGAAGGCCGCGAACCTCGGCAAAAACATCTCGCCGGAAGTGATGGCGATTATCGCCAATCTGGATGATGCGGGGCGGCTGGCTGACCTTTCGGCCTCGAATCTCGAACTCAAAGTCGAAGACGCGCAGAGCGTGCTCGACATCGCAGACACGACCGCACGGCTCAGGCGCGTCAACGAACTGCTCAACAAAGAGATCGAAGTCCTCACCGTCCAGCAGGAGATCAACACGCAGGCGCGTGCCGACATTGACCGCTCGCAACGAGAGTTTTACCTGCGTCAGCAGTTGAAAGCGATTCAGAGCGAGCTTGGCGAAGGCAACGAACTGGCCGAAGAGATTGCGCAGTTTCGTGAAAAAATCGAAACCGCCAAGATGCCGAAGCCAGCCGAAGAAGAAGCCCTGCGCCAGCTCAAAAAGCTTGAGCGCATGCATCCGGACGCGGCTGAGACGGCCACGCTTCGCAACTGGATGGAGATTATGACAGACCTGCCGTGGTCTAAATCTTCGACCGATAATCTGGATTTGCAGAAGGCCGAGCGCATCCTCAACGAAGACCACTACGGTCTTGAGCGAGTCAAAGAGCGCATCGTCGAAGCTCTCGCCGTGCGCAAGCTGCGCAAGACGCCGAAAGGCCCGATCCTGTGTCTCGTTGGCCCTCCGGGCGTTGGCAAGACTTCTCTCGGTCGCTCGATTGCACGCGCGCTCGATAGAAAATTCGTGCGCCTCTCTCTGGGCGGCGTGCATGACGAAGCGGAGATACGCGGCCACCGCAGAACCTATGTCGGCGCAATGCCCGGTCGCATCATTCAGGCAGTGCAACAGGCTGGCACGAATAACCCGCTCATCATGCTCGACGAGATAGACAAGGTCGGAGCGGATTTCAGGGGCGACCCGTCGTCTGCTTTGCTTGAGGTTTTAGACCCTGAACAGAACAACGCTTTTCGTGATAACTATCTGAACATTACGTTTGACCTCTCGAACGTGATTTTCATGACGACGGCAAACGTGCTCGACACGATTCAACCGGCCCTGCGCGACCGCATGGAAATCATTCGGCTGGCGGGTTACACGGAAGAGGAAAAATTGCAGATAGCGCGTCGTCACCTGATGCCCAAGCAGATGGAGGAGAACGGCATCACCGCGCGCGATGTGAATATCTCAAAGACCGCGCTGACGGCAATCATACAGCAGTACACGCAGGAGGCCGGTCTGAGGCAACTTGAGCGCGAAATCGGCACAATCTGTCGCAAGGTGGCGCGTCGTCTGGCGGAAGGCCACACGGGCACGACCCGCGTGACGCTCAAAAATCTGCACGAGTTCCTGCGCGCCCCGAAGATTCTGCCCGACGAGATTTTGAAGAAAGATCAAATCGGCGTGGCGACGGGACTCGCATGGACGGCAGTCGGCGGCGATGTGCTCTTTATCGAAGCCCTCAAGATGCGCGGCAAGGGCAATCTGGTCTTGACCGGGCAACTCGGCGAAGTGATGCGCGAGTCCGCGCAGGCAGCCTACTCTTACGCCAAATCGCGCGCCAAAGAGTTGGAGATAGACGAAGAGGATTTTAATAACTACGACCTGCACATACACATTCCTGAGGGCGCGATTCCGAAGGACGGCCCCTCGGCTGGCATCACGCTGGCGACCGCTATGGTGTCGGCCCTCTCGCAGCGCGCCATTCGCAAAGATGTGGCGATGACGGGCGAGATTACGCTGCGCGGAAACGTTCTGCCGGTGGGCGGCGTCAAGGAAAAAGTCTTAGCGGCGCGGCGTGCGCGCGTTAATACGATCATTCTGCCGCAGCAAAACCGGCGCGATATGGACGAAGTCCCGAAAGAGCCTTTCAAGGACATACGGTTCGTTTTCGTGGACAATGTGCGGCAGGTTTTCCGTGAGGCTTTGAAGGACAGAGTCGCGCCGCAGGCTCCGGCAGGCACGCGTCCGGCGCGTGTCCCGCAGGCGGCTTCGGGGAGGAGCGGCAAGGCGGCCATTCTCTAATCATTGCAACAGTTAGAGATGCCGAAATTTCTCATAAAATGATGCAGAATTGACGCAACCCGGCGCGATTTGGAAGCATCTTTATATCTGGCGAAGCGGTTTTAAGTGGAAAATTTAACCGCTTCGCTTTATATTTGCTATGAGGGGATTGTTTGACACACCTGAGACCGTGTGATAACCTCCGCGACCTGTTGGCTCCGCAAAAAGAAGTGAAGCCCCTCCGGTCGGAGCCGAGTTCAAACAGGAACTTTTATCAAACCCTCGCGTTGTAAGTAATGGTGCCGCTCGTGCGACTCTCTGACGGGAAGAAGTCGCCGTCGTGGATGTGCCCTGAACCTCGTATAAAGGAGAACGACGATTTGATGAAGACGAGCTTCCCCCGCTTAATCGCCTGCACTGGTATTATCATGGGGCTGATGGCCCCGACAGCCATTTTAAACGCACAGACTTCAGGCTCTTCCGCGCGCTTCATACCGACAGAGGTCGAGAAGCTGGACGGACGCGTCTCGCAGGTCATTAACCGTGCCGAAGACCATTTCCGCAAGGGCCAGTTAAATCTGGACGACAACAAACGCGAGCAGGCCCGCGACGAATTCGATAAAGCGGTGGATTCCATTCTCGAATCGGGGCTGGATGTCCGCGCCAATCACCGGCTGCAAACTTTCTATCTCGAACTGATCGAGCGTATTTATCGTCTCGAAGTGCCGCAGCAGTCTGCTCCGCAAGCTGCTTCGCCCTTCACGCTGGTCGCGCAAAACTCGCAATCCACGACCGGCGACGGGCGCGTGCAGGACGGCGTGCAGGAGACTCCGCAGGTCGGCTTCCGCGAACAGAAGTTCGAGCCGTCGCCGCTTGATGAATTGAGCAAGCTGGTCTTGAATCCTGACGAACAAAACGTTTCGCCGGGCGAGATTAGCGATCTGGAACTGGCGAAGAACACCGTTGACTTCGGCTTTAACACCAACCCGCTGATTCAGCAGTACATCAATTATTATCAGGGTCGTGGCCGCTCGACGATGGAGTCGGGGCTGCGTCGCTCAGGCCAGTTTATGAAGATGGCGCGCAAGATTTTCCGCGAGGAAGGCGTGCCCGAAGACATCACATGGCTCGGTCAGGTCGAGAGCGCATGGCGCGTCAGAGCTATGTCATGGGCATCCGCTTCAGGTCTCTGGCAGTTTATTCCTGGCACAGGCTCGCGCTTTGGCCTGAGGCAGACCGCATGGGTTGACGAGCGCAACAGCTATGAGAAGGCGACGCGCGCGTCTGCCAAGTATCTGAAGTTTCTCGCCAATCGCTACAACGGCAACTGGGAACTGGCGATGGCCGCGTACAATACTGGCGAGGGCAACATTGACCGCGCCATCTCGCGTGCCGGCTCAAGCAATTTCTGGACTATTTATCCGTACATCGTGCAGGAGACGCGCAACTACGTGCCGAACATTCTGGCGACGATTCTGATTGCCAAGAATCCCGAGAAGTACGGCTTCAAAAATATCCGGCCCGACGCGCCGCTCTCTTATGACGTGGTGCAGGTTCCGTCTGCTACGAGTTTGCAGCTTATCGCCGACGCGACCGACACAAGCGTTGATTACCTGCGAACTCTCAATCCTGAACTGAGGCGCGACATCACGCCGCGCGGCGAGGCTTATCAAGTGCGCGTGCCCGGTGGCAAAGCCAAGCAGTTCGTTGCAGTCTTGAAGCGAGTCCCGGTTGAGCGCAGAGAAGCCGCGCGCGTGATTACGATTACGCCTGGCGAAGACCTACAGGCCGTGGCAAATCGCACGGGCCTCAGCGTGGCCCAGATTCACGCGATGAACGGCGGCGCGGATTTGAGCGCCACTAACAAGCTGGTGGTTCCGAATAGCTCTGTACGCAATGTCGCTCTGGTGCGGGCCAAGTCAGGCACGACCAGCAGCCTCAAATCCGTCAAGGCGGGCAAAGGCGATACGATTGCCAAGATCGCTGCCCGATACAACATCGCGGCGGACGAGCTGGCGAAGCTGAACGGCGTGATGGTTGATGCCGAACTCGAAACGGGTCGTGAAATCAGGATGCCGTCAACGGCAACCGGCAACACCTCCACACGCTCGCAGCGTCGTGGTCGCTAAAAACAGCATTCACTTTCCACTCAACCTGAGATAACATGAGCGCGCTTTCTTGATTGAAAGCGCGCTCATTGTCTTTCACCTCTTAATTCTGAACCAATCGCCTCGCACAAGCTGTTTCCTCCTTCCCTCGCGTTAAGGAGTGGTGCTTCGCCATGCTCTTTCGCACGCAGTCAGCAGCCGTTTACGGCATTGATGCAGACCTCGTAGACATAGAGGTAGACCTCACGCCCGCGCGCGGGGAATCCGACTCACAGCCCTCTGTGACCATCGTCGGCTTGCCCGATGCAGCCGTGCGCGAATCCCGCGAGCGCATCCGCGCGGCCATCGCCAATTGCGCTTTCTTCTTTCCCTTTCACAAAACGACCATCAACCTCGCGCCCGCAGATGTGCGTAAAGAAGGCGCGAGCTTTGACCTGCCGATTGCGCTCGGCATCCTCGGCGCGAACGGAGACCTCGGGGAGATGGAAGATTTAACGGACACGCTGAGCGTGGGCGAGCTTTCGCTGGATGGCCGCGTGCGCCCGATTCGCGGCGCGCTCTCCATCGCCATCCGCGCACGCGAAGCAGGCATCAAGCATCTGCTCCTTCCTGAACAGAACGCGAAAGAGGCTGCGGTCGTCGGAGGCGTTGATGTATATGCGGTTTCAGACCTGCGCGGCGCGGTCGAGTTGATTGGCGCGCTCTCAGGCCCGCCGGATAGACGCCCCGCGCCCCTCTGCGTCGAGCCGTCCGAAGTGTTGTCTTTTAAAGATCGTTACCACGTTGACTTCCGCGAGGTGCGCGGGCAACTGGCGACCAAGCGCGCTTTGGAGGTGGCGAGCGCGGGCAGCCACAATATTTTGCTTATCGGCCCGCCGGGTTCCGGCAAGACTATGCTTGCCAAGAGATTGCCGACCATTCTGCCGCCGCTCGAATTCGAGGCCGCGCTTGAGCTGACGAAGATTCATTCGGTCGCGGGCCTGACGGGCCGCGCAGGTCTTGTCACAGAGAGACCTTTCCGGTCTCCGCATCACACCATCAGCGATGCGGGGTTGATTGGAGGCGGCGCGATTCCGCGCCCCGGCGAAGTCAGCTTAGCGCATCACGGCGTGCTGTTCCTTGACGAATTGCCGGAGTTTGACAGGAGCGTGCTGGAAGTCCTGCGCCAGCCCTTAGAAGACCAGCAGGTGACGATTAGCCGCGCCGCCATGACGCTCACTTTTCCCGCTTCCTTCATGCTCGCCGCCTCTATGAATCCATGTCCCTGTGGCTATTGGAATGACGCGAGCCATGAGTGTCGCTGTACGCCGCTCCAAATCCAGCGCTATGTCGGGCGCGTTTCCGGCCCTTTGCTTGACCGTATAGACATTCACATAGACGTGCCCGCCGTCCGCTTTAAGGAACTGCGCGGAGACGCAGCGCCAGAGGGCGAAGGCTCTGCGGAGATACGCGGGCGCGTCATTTGTGCCAGAGAGCGGCAGCGCGAGCGTTTTCAGCATGAAGGGATTTTCGCAAACGCGCAGATGACGCCGCGCCTGATTCGCAAGGTTTGCCGGATTGATGCCGGGAGCGAAAAGCTTTTAGAGAGCGCGATGACGCGTTTGGGCTTGTCAGCCAGAGCGTATGACCGTATCTTAAAGGTCAGCCGGACTATTGCAGACCTTGACGGCCACGAAGAGATTGCTGCGGTGCATGTTGCCGAAGCAGTCGGTTATCGCTCGCTCGACCGCACCTATTGGACTTAAAAACGGTCTGATGGCTGCACAAAGGCGTTGATAGTGGCACACGAAAAAGCTTAACATTTACGAGGGCAAGGCAACGACGCGCCCGAAGCGCCGCATCACAAAGCACGTGAGACAGTTCGCCGCTCGAAAGATAGCCTGACTCAAGCGAGTTAAAGCGTAAGCGGCAAGCCACTGCTCAAGGAAAATTCTAACGGGCGCTCTCGTGTCGGTAATCAGCAGTATGGAAGCGAAAACCGCTATCAACAATCTTCTGCTGCTCGCCCGAACAGACGGACACGTGACCGCAGCCGAAACCGAGACAAACGACACGTCGGATTACGGACTGGCGCAAGCTGCCGGGGCAGGCGATATGCAAGCCTTCGAGCAGCTTTACCAGCGACACAGCCGTCGAGTTTATTCCCTCTGCCTACGCATGACAGGCAATGTCTCGGAAGCCGAAGACCTGACGCAAGAGGTCTTCATCCAGCTCTTTCGCAAGATCGGCAGCTTTCGCGGCGAATCGGCCTTCACCACGTGGCTTCACCGCCTGACGGTCAATCAGGTCTTGATGCATTTTCGCAAGCGCAGCGTCAAGCTGGAACAGACCACAGACGAGGGCGACACGCCCGTGCAGATTGTGCGCGGCACGGAAAACCCGAACTCGATGCCGGTCGTTGACCGGATCGCGCTCGACAAAGCCATCAAGCAGTTGCCGCCCGGCTATCGCACGGTCTTTATCTTGCACGACATAGAGGGCCATGAGCACGAAGAGATAGCACGCATGCTCGGCTGCTCGGTCGGCACTTCAAAGTCGCAATTGCATAAAGCGCGCATGAAATTACGCGACTTGCTCAGGCAACAGAACGCGCCCGCATAGCTTCAAACCACGTCCGCCCTTTGAGAGCGAAAGATTTCTCGACAGCAGTTTCCCCGGCGGATCGCTTGAAAATGAATTTGAGAGAACCCGCGCGTTAATGCTAAAGACGCACGCGCGGTGACAGAGGTTACAGGTAAGATGAACTGCGAGAAGTGTCAGGAACTCTTGAGCGACTTTCTGGATGGTGTCTTGAGCGACGAGGATCATCGCACCCTCGGCGCGCACCTCGAAGCATGTCTCTCCTGCTATGGCGCGCATCATGAGCTTGACCAGATTGTCAGCTTTTGCCGCGACCATCGGGGCGAATACGACGCGCCGCCCAACGAGAGGGCTTTATGGCTTCGCATCCGCAACACGATTGATAGCCAACCCGCGACAACGCGCCCGCTGGCGGCGAATCCGCCCGCGCAGGGTCGAGCTGTCGGCTGGCTCTCCGGCCTCTTCAATCGCCAGTGGGAACTGTCGCTGCCGCAAATGGCTGCGGCTGTGGCGGCCATTGCAATCGTAGTTTCCTTTGCCACCGCGCTCGGCCTGAGAAATCTGCAACCGGTCGAGGACAGTTCTGTAGTCGCTTCAAACGACACGAATCGCTCCAGTGGTTCCATCGCTGCCGCAAGTTATCCGGGCAGCCTCGACGACCGCATGAAGCGGCAGCAGCAACAGATAGATTACTGGAACCGCCGCATCGAGACGCGCAAGACGCAGTGGAACGCGCAGATGCGCGACACTTTCGAGCGCAATTTACAGGTGCTGGATCAGGCCGTCGCGGCTCACAGCGAAGAGTTGCGGCGCAATCCGAACGACGAAGTTTCGGAAGAGATGCTCAACATCGCGCTGAACGAAAAGATGGATCTCTTAAGAGAGTTTTCGGATTTGTGAGACGCTGTCCGATAACCTCGCACTCGACTTGAGAGCATGTCGCCCGCGCTTTCTGCATTTTCCGGGAAACGAGCGCGGGCGCAAAATTGCGGAAGTTCTCCAATAAAATAAACAGCATTGTTTTAACCGAATTGATGACTAAGACAGCAGAGATCAACATTCGCTCTCCCCACGCGCGAAGCAAGTGTACGAAACTGCGCGCCATCCTGATGATGGCCGCCCTGTCTCTCTTCAGTTTTACGGCAGCCACCGTTTTCGCCCAGCAAAAATTTTCCAAGTCATATCCGGCCAGCAAGAATATACGGATTCGCCTGAACAATTTGTCCGGGCCGATTTTTGTCGAAGGCTGGCAGAAAGACCAGATCAAAATCAGTGCGGAGATGGAAGCTCCTGCGGCGCGCTTTACGCCGCAGATGAATGGCGACAGTCTGGTGATCGATGTCGTGCGCGACAATCAGGGACGCAACGGCGAGGTCGGCAGTGTCAACTTCAAGATTTTCGTTCCGGTCAATTCCACCGTTGATATTGAGACACGCTTTGGCGATCTGACGGTCGCCAACATTCAGGGGTCTCTGGTGCGCGCGCATGTCTCGCTCGAAGGCGACATCTCGCTGACGCAGATACGCTCTAACACGGTGATGGCGCGCAATGTCTCCGGCGATATTCTCTTTGACGGAGAGTTGCTCTCGGAAGGCATTTATACTTTTCAATCAACGGTCGGCAACATCAACATACGCATCCCCGAAAACTCCGCGTTTCGTCTGGTGGCGACCGCTCCTGCGGCTGGCAATATCACGCTCGGCTCGTTTGCCAATTCGGGCCTGAGCTTTATCGGCGGGCGCAAGGTGGTAGGCAATGTGGGCGAAGCCCGCGCCGCCCTGAGCATCATGAACCAGCGCGGTAACATCTCCTTCATCCGTCGCTAACCTGACAAGCGAGACAATTATTCTCTTGACGCGGACGCTGCTTCTGTTCTCAAATAACTCGGAGCAGCGTCCGCTTCTTTTTTTGAAACCAACTATGCCAAAAAACCAAAAGCTTTTTACCACGCGCCGCGCAAGTCTCGTCTGCTATAGCTTGATCGTCATGATCATGCTTCCGTCGCTCTGCTTCGCGCAGCAGAAGGACAAGAAGAATCAAGCCGCATCGCCGCCTGCGCCGCCCGCCCTGACGCGCACGACGACGCGCCATGAAACGCGGCGACTCGGTTATGGCAGCACGGTCACGATCCTCGGAGCGCCGAACGGGTCGATCACCATTGAGGGATGGAACAAGAGCGAAGTTGACATCACTGCGGACATAGAGCTGCGCGCTGATACTGAAGAAGACCTCGCGCGGCTCGCGCTGGTCAACAGCTTCACGCTCGACAAGGATGGAAATCACCTCCGCATTATGTCCACCGGCACGCACGATAAAAAGTTTATGAAAAAAGCGGCCAAAGATTTTCCCAAAAATCTGATTGGACTGCCGTGGAAGATTGATTACAAGATTCGCGTGCCGCAGATGGTAGACCTTGAGATAGATGCCGGGCATGGGCCGATCAATCTTTCCGGCGTCGAAGGAGCGACGAGCCTCAAGGCCGTGCAAAGCGAGGCTCAACTGACACTGACGGGCGGCATCTTTATGGCGACGATTGCGACCGGGAAAGTCAATCTCAATATCCCGCAACGCAGTTGGCGCGGGCGCGGCGCGGAAATCCGTCTCGCGCTCGGCGATTTGACAGTCGAGTTGCCGCCCGGCTTCAGCGCGGACATCAACGCAGACGTGCTCCGCACAGGCAAGGTTGAAAACACATACACTGCGCTCGAAGCGCGCGAAGACACAAACACGACCCCGCGCTCCATCAAAGGTCGCACAGGCGCAGGCGGCGTCGTGCTCATCTTCACCGTCGGCGACGGCAACATCAATATTAAGAACAGTGACAAGTGACGGGTGATGTGTGACGGGTGATGGTGTGACCGGCAAGAGATTGTTTTAACTCGTCACTTGTCACCTGTCACTCATCACTGCTTTAATGCTCTCTTAAAACTTCATCGGACGGCTGCAAAAAAATGTCAGTTAAATCAGATCGCTGGATTCGGCGGATGGCAGAGGAAGAGCAGTTGATACAACCCTTCGACGCGGAGCTGGTGCGCGAAGTGGATGGCCGCCGCATCATCTCTGCCGGGGCATCTTCTTATGGGTACGACATGCGTCTGGCGGACGACGGCTTTCGCGTTTTCTCGCCGATTCACGGGCGCGAGATTGACCCCAAAAAGTTTGACGACAGCTCGCTGGCCGAACCCCCTCTGCGAACCTCTGACGACGGCTCGAAATACTATCTCATGCCGCCGCATTCCTACGCCCTCGGCGTCACGGTCGAGACCTTTCGCATGCCGCGCAACGTGACCGCCATCTGCATGGGAAAATCCACCTATGCCCGCGCGGGTCTCATCGTCAACACCACACCGCTCGAAGCGGGCTGGACGGGCCGCCTCGTGATAGAGCTTGGCAACCTCGCAGACCTCCCGCTCCGCGTCTATGTCAACGAAGGCATCGGTCAGGTTCTCTTCTTTGAATCGGACGAAGCCTGTGACACCTCCTACGAAGACCGTGGCGGGAAATATCAGGGCCAGACCGGATTAACCTACTCTCGTCTTTAATTCTGTTGTAGTGTAACTGGAAGCATAAGCTTGCCGCTCCGGCAAGCTTATGCTTCCAAGTCGGCATGGCAAACTTATGCTTCCAATTTTGCTCCTCTGTTTGGCCTCAGTCCTCAAATCTTAATTCCTCTTTGACCTCACGCAATATTTTTTTGAGATTTGCGGCTTTACCGACTATCAGTAGCTTCTCTCTCACAATTTTTCTAATTTTATTTTCTGAAGCATACTGCCCGTCCTCTTGTAAAACAACGATGAAGCGGTCTCATAAATAGCATCGGAGCAAAATCCTGATGCAGCCCAAGTGAACGAAGCCGAGATAGTTCTCGTCATGAAAGTCACAGCGCATCGCTATCCGACGAAGGTTTTGCAGTCAGGCAAACAACCGCTCTATCTTCCACCGGCGCTTGTAACGCCTGAGCGGTCTGCCGTCCTGCGTCCGAGCTTTCTTTCTGTTGGATTTGTGCAGCGCAGTCATCTCAATGCCAGCTTCGGCCAGCTCTTTATCCAGCGGGTCGGAGTCATAAGCCTTAGGGTTCGATAAGCGCCCATTGTTCATCAGTTGGTTCTTCTCGTCGTGCCATGCCAAAAGCTTAGCACGACCATTTATGAAACCGCTTCCAGTGTTGTAATGCCTGAGTATTTGGCATACAACTTCATCTGACATTGAAGCCTCAAAGGCGACTGCATATTTTTTATGAAGAGTCTGATTTATTGGCATTCTGTTCCGGTCGCATTCCTCAAATAAATGGACATGTTTTTATCTAAAGATGCATATATGTGTAGGAGGCCGTTATATGTCGTCTAAGCCGCCGGGAAAATCTGTTTTTCAGAGTTGGCTGGAGTCGCTGAAATCGACCGATCCTCCGCTCTACGCAGAACTAGCGTCGCGGCTTGAGCAGCGCACCGCCAAGCCGGAGACCGTCCACCCGTCGGGAACGGACGTTACGTTGGAGGCTGTCGCCGCAGGCACAGACTTGCAGGCCGCTGCGCTTGAGACAATTGTGCGGGATGGCCGTCCCGCACTCCTGATTCGGGATAACCGGATCGCGCCGGAAGGGAAAGCCGCTGATGCCGCCGCTCAAGTCATCGTGGAGCGCTTGATGGCGGCGGCCCACGTGGTCGAGCCGCTCATCCCCCTAGTCGGGCGAATAGACATAGAGAATTACCCCAGCTCGCTCCCCTACGCCGGCACCGGCTGGCTCGCAGGTCACGACGACGGACGTAGCGTCGTCATCACCAACCGCCACGTCGCCCAGTTGATCGCGCAGTCTGACGACGGCAAGTTCCGATTCCGCCCGGGGCGCTTCGGCGAGGAGATGCGGGTCACCCTCGACTACAAACATGAACACAAAGTAAGCGAGAAGGCCGTCGTACGCGTCAAGCGAGTGATCTGGATTGAGCCGGACGAGCGGAAGGCAGACTTCGCACTCTTGGAGGTGGAGCGATACAGCGACGGGACAACGCCGGAATACATACCCCTCGCCGATGCTGACGCCGCCCCCAACAACCACGTCGTGGTCATCGGCTACCCGGCACGCGCGCCCGCACACATCATCCCCGATCAGGCGTGGATGGATCGCATCTACGGCAGCACCTATGACGTGAAACGCATCGCCCCCGGCCTCACCGGCGCGAACAGCCGCGGATGGGCGACGCACGATTGCACCACTCTCGGCGGCAACTCCGGCTCCGTCGTCATCGACATGCGCACAGGGAAGGCCGTGGCGCTGCACTTCGCGGGCGCATTCATGATAGAGAATTACGCCGTCCCGGCCTCGATGATTAAGAGGTACTTGAGCGAGAGGCCGTGGCACGATGAGCGACCCGCCTCCGTGGATGCTGCCACTCCTGATACCACACGCGTCAACGGCAGCGGAGGCGGGGGTACTCCGCCTCCGCCCTCGCCGGGCGGGGGCGGCTCGTCCTCGGGCGTTGAGACCAGCCTCGTCAACGGGCAGGTGTCAGTTACCATCCCGCTGACCATTACTGTGGCGCTGGGTGCCCCGCAGCAGCCGGGCCAGGGTGGACAGACGCCCCCGCCTGCCCCTACTGGCGGCGTGGAGAGCGACCGCCGCCCGCCACTCGACAGCGACGGGGCCGCGCGCGAGTTGCGCCGCGAGCATAGGGCGGAGGGCGTCTACTCGATCTGGGGCGGGTACGAAATCGACGACGACGGGCGACTGTCGGACACGGAGTGTCTGGTAGTCTCCGCGCACCCTGCGCGCCTCGACGCCGTGCGCAACGCGATGCCGGACATGTACGCCGGGTTCCCGGTCGAGGTTCGCCCGGCCTCGATCAGCGAGATGACGGAGGCGGCTGGCATCATCGAAGCGCCCGTCACCTCGATCCAGTATAACGACGCCGACCGCACCGGCCAGGGCTTCAGCTTCGACTGGGTGGACGAGGAAATGACGGTCATCCTGCACGTCGGCCCCGAGCGGAGTTGGTTCGTACTCTCGGACTTCCTTGACGGGGCGAAGAAGGAACTCGTTTCATCCATCTACGAATTCCACGCCGCGCACATCGCCAAAGCTATCGAGAGTGAACTCAAAGAGGGTGCGAAGATGACTCTGGTGCTGGCCCGGCAGAGCCGCGACCCGAAGAGCGGGAACATCGAGGAGGGCGACTTCAGCCGGGGCAAGACGTTTGCGAAGTGGGAGCAGTCCTTCGTTGACGATCAGGGCCGCCCGCGCTTCAGGCGCGTCTTCGTGCCGCTGGGTGAGCAGGGACTAGTCGCCAACTCCTACCACATCAAGGTCACGGTAAGGGACGGCACCGCCTTCTGGCTGTCGAGCGGCAACTGGAAGCGTTCGAGCCAGCCACTGATCTCCGCCGACGACCTCAACGACCTCAAGGCGGCTGGCGATGCTGGGAACCGCGAGTGGCACGTGGTCGTCGAGAACGAGACGCTGGCCCAGCGGTTCCGTAACCACATCCTCGCCGACTTCCAGCAGTCGCGCTCGCTGGGCGGCTCGCCCGAGTTTGTCGGCGTGGAGGAGGCTGAGGTGGATGTGCGCCGCGACGTGCTGGAATCAATCGCGTTCGAAAAGCCGCCGTCGAGGCTGATTGAGCCGATGAAGATCAGCCGGCGCGTGCGCGTCAAGCCGCTGCTGACGCCCGATAAGAAAGGAGCCGTCTTCTGCCGGGCCGTGCTGCGACTCATACGCTCCGCCGAGACGCAACTCCTTTTCCAGAATCAGTACATCAGCATGAGTGGTGCCGACGGCGGTTTCCTCAAACAGCTCGTGAACGCCCTCGTCGAGAAGGCGCAGGAGCTGGACGACTTCCGCATGATCCTCCGCAGCGAGAACGACAACCTGGCGTTCGACCTGTCGCGCCTGAAGAAGCGCGGGATCAACATGGAGAAGGGCGAGAGCCAAGTGCGAATCATCTCGAAGTCGCACACGAAGGGCATCATCGTGGACGGCACGCAGGTGCTGCTCGGGAGCCAGAACTGGAGCGGCTCTGGCGTGACCCTGAACCGGGACGCCAGCCTGCTCTTCGACGACGAGGAGGTGGCGCAGTATTACACAGAGGCGTTCGAACTCGATTGGGAGCGGGCGCGCGAGCCGACCGTTAAGCAGACGACGCACGAGAGCGTCATCATGGCAGAGGGCGCGGCACCGCCCCGGGGATACGTGCGTATGAGCCTATCGGACTACCGGGAAGGATAAAGGGATGGGGCAGCATACGGGGGGAGAGACTAATCTCCCGGCAGGGGACGCGGCCAGAGCCGAGCGGGCGCTCTTGCTGGCCCGCACCCTGCTGACGGGGGGCTGGCAGCTAGAGTCTGTCGGCGGCGGCGGCGCGCCGGTCAGACGCGACCGGCTGGAGGAGGCGCTACGGAGGCGCGCCGAGATGAACGCCGCTTCCGGTCAACTCCCGCCATCGCTGACGGCGCAGGCCGCCGCGGCCCGGGCGCTGGCGAGTGCTGAGCGCGCTCTACAAAAAACTGCCGGGGGCGGCTCGCCGTCCAACCTCACAGACCTCGAAATGGCCGCCCTCGAAGCGGTCATAGAGGTGACGGGCCGCCCCTCAATGCGCTACACGAACGGGCAGGTGCAGATGCCGCCGAGTGACCTCGGCGAGAACGAGAACTGGCGCGTGCTCGTCGCCACCGCGCGCGAGGAGATAAACGAGGCGTCGGCCTCCGTGGGGCGTATTTCGGTCAAGGGCAACGCGGGCCTGGACGAACACAAGGGCACGGGTTGGTGTGCGGCGGGTGGCCTGATCGCCACGAACCGTCACGTCGTGCGCGGACTGGTGAGCAACCCGAACGACCCGCCCACCTCCTGGAAGGTGGACGCGTCGAAGCAGCCGTTCATTGAATTCGCCGCCACAGACCAAGCGCCCGACTCGCTGCGTTTCTCATTCTCCGGGGTGACCTACTGCGCCGAGGAGGAGGACGTGGACGTGGCCCTGCTCGGCGTGACCGCCAGTGCGACGAAGGCGCTCCCGCGTCCGCTGGCGCTCGACTGGAAGCTGGAGTCGCTGGGCGGCGAGACAGCGGGGGAGAGCAGCGCGCCGTCGTGGTTCAAGGGCAGCTCGGTTTACGTGGTCGGGCACCCATACCGGCCTCTCGGCTCGGAGTTGACCGTCGCCATCTTCGGCAACGCGGACGGCGGCAAGCGTTGGTCGCCCGGTCTGGTCGTCCGGCTGCAACCCGACAAGCCACTGCTGGAGCACGACTGCTCAACGCTCGGCGGCAACTCCGGGTCGTGTGTGCTCTCGGTGGACTGGCACTCGGTAGTGGGGATGCACGTCGGCGGCGTCGGCGTGGACGAGGCGACGGGGCGCGGGAGCGCGAACCTCGCGCTGACCTTCGCGCGGCTTGGGACGCACCGGGCCGCCGACATACTTCGTACGGGTAAGCTTTAAGGAGATGGGTTCGTGGGCGATGCAGAGACGATAGTATCAGCGGTGCCAATCGACCTTACGCTGAGCGAGGAGCAACTCGACGATTTCGCGTGGCTGCTTGCGAAGTACCTCGGGCGCGACAATACCACCCAGCTCGCGCGTGAGGCGGGCGGCCCCGATGTGGTTCAGCAGGCTGGCAACGACGTGGGCGACGTTTATGCCTACGCCCGCGCGGTCGCCGGCGCGTTGCAGAAGGCGGGCCGCATCTCTCAGGTAATACAAATCCTGTACGATGGGGTTCACCGCAACGGCCCGATGGCGTTCGGCGTGAGGCGCATCCTGAGCGGGGGGCGGCTCGACAGCGACAAGGCGGTGGAGACGTTCGTCAACGAGTTCCAGCCGCTGTTAAGCTCGGCCTCGATGATGGAGCTGCTGCCGCGGGTCGGGCGGACAGTGTGCGCCGTGGCGCTGGACGCGCCGCATCCTTTCGGCGGGATCAGGGGGTCTGGTTTTTTAATCGCCCCCGACAAGGTGCTCACCAATTTCCACGTGCTTGAGCCTTTCCTTAAGGTAGACCAGCAGACGAAAGTCATCCAGCCCGTCGGCCCCGGCGACAAAATCTTCTTCTTCTTCGACTACATGCTCAAGCCCGAGCCGGTCGTGCCGCCTGCGGGGAAGCAGGCGAGCGTCTGCGTGACCGCCGCACAGAACTGGCTGATACAGGCGCGCGTGAGGCTGGACCGCGACGGCGAGGCACCCAGCCCGACGAAGGTCACAGACGAGTACGACTACGCAGTTGTCAAGCTGGCGCGGCCCATCGGACGGCAGTCGCACCGCCGCAGCGGCGGGGTCATACGCGGCTGGCTACCGCTCGAAACCAACATTGATGTTTTCAATGCGCAGCGACGAATCCTCGTCTTCCAGCACCCGCAGAAAGCACCTCAGCAGTTCGATATAGGCGAGTACGTGCGGCTGGACCCGAGCGGCTCGCGCGTCTGGTACACGGTGAGCACGTCGAAAGGCTCTTCAGGCGGCGCGGCGGTGGACACTGAGGGGCGGCTCTTCGCCCTGCACAACGCAGAGGTGCTGGCGAAAGTAGACGCCGCCAACGGACGGCGCGTCAATCAGGGCGTGCGCATTGACAGAATCTCCGAAGACCTGGCGTCCGTCGTCCCAAGGGAGGAGGTGCCGCAGGAGGAGAAAGCATTCTACTGGTCGCTCAACGACAACCTGAGCAACTCGCAGCCTATCATCGGGCGGGACGCGTTCCGGGAGGCAGTCGCGCAGATGGCTGCGCCCGATGCCGAGCGTGCGCTGGTCGTCAACGGGTCGCCAGAGAGCGGCCTCCAGTTCTCCATCAAGCTGCTGCGGAACGTGCTGGGCGGCGTGGGCGTCCCCGTCGCCATCTTCAAGCCGCAGCAGTTGCAGTCCGAGACGATGACGCCGCAGCAGTTTTTGCGCCACATCGTAGGTAACCTCGGCATCATCGGGCTGACCGGCCAGCCGATCCCTGACCTGCCCTCGATGGACAGCTTCCCGCACTGGCTGCGTGTGGACCTACCCCAATGGCTGTTAAAAACGCTCACCAGTGACCAGGCGATTAACCCGACCGCGTACCCCAAGTGGGTGGTACTCAACACCGTCGTGCCTAAGGATGAGTCCTTTCTCTGGGCCGATAGCCTGCTGGACTTGATAGCGGCGCTGCTCGGCGCACACGACGCCGAGAACCCCGGCACGGATCTGCCCCAGCTCCGCTGGTTGTTCCTGGCGAAAGACCCGGACGCGAACTCGAACGCGGTGCCGCTACCGCTGGTCGGCATCAAGCACCTGAAGGACGATTTGAGCAAAGAGACAGACTACGAGATAGACTTCGCGCAGTGTATGCTGAGGGCCTGGCGCGCCAACAACAAGGATGAGATGATGTCCGAAAAGTATTTGCGGCTACAGGCGCGGAAGATGCTAAGGGAGAAACAGCAGGGGGCGGACGGCCAAGTCGTGCCGCCGCGGAAATCTCTGGCGATCTATGTGAGCGAGATAATTAGGGACGATCTGTTGGAGGGCGGAGAAGAGTGATGGACGACCTCCCTGAAGTTGACTCTGAAGAAATGCCTGAGTGGGCTGTGAGAACCTTCAACGCGGCATTGAAGCGTGTGGCGGCGGCGGCCCCCTCCGCCGCCGACCACCGCGGTGCGGCTGCCTGGCCGTTGCTCGTCGAGGCCGCAGTAGTCAACGCCTTCCTCCCACGCGAGTTGGCCCCAAGCTTGGTGGGCGAAGAGGATCGTCCGGGGGCCGAGAAGGTCATCCTCGACTTTGCCGAGATGATTTACGGCCCAGAGGGCGTGAAGTGGATGCTCAACCGGCAGGCGCGGGCCGAGGTGCTCGAAGCTGCGTACAGCAGCGGCGATTTGTTAAGGGCTGTAGACCGCACAGCCGAGCAGTTCACAGACCCCATCAGCCGGGCACTGCGAAAGTGCCTGGATGTCGTCCCCGCGCCGGGCGATCCCGTTGACCCGCCGCCGAGCCTGGACGCCATCGCCGAGCAGTCCCTGGATCTGAAGTCGCTCGAAGCCGTGCGCGCCGCCGCCTCGCTGCTGTCAGGACTCTCATTCTCCAACGTGGGTCTCCGTCAGCTAGAAGGGCTTGACCGCAAGATTGAGTTGCGCCGCGTGCTGGCGCAGTTCGAGCGCATGGTCGAGCAGCGCACCGACGAGAGCGGCGGGATGGTGAAGCGCTATTTCTTCGGGCGCGAATACGAGCTTGACCTGCTGCGCGCTTACGTTGGGGTTATCGGAGCACCCTCCTTCGCTGCCCTGTTCCGCCGTGCGTTGAGGTCTGCTCCGCGCCTCGTCGGCGACCGCAAGGTGATGAACGTCTGGGGCGTCGGCGGGGTGGGGAAGACGACGCTCATCTCGAAGTTCATGTTGGAGCACGCGCGTGCCGCGGCCTCCGATAAGCGGTTCCCGTTTGCGTATCTGGACTTCGACAGGCCCACCATCAGCGCGCGGCAGCGCTACGGGCTGCTCGCGGAGATGTGCCTCCACACGGGCACGCAGTTCGAGGAGATGTCGAAGCCTTTGAGCAACCTGCGCGCGCGCGCTCTGCAACTGGCGCTTCAGCTCCAAGCGTCGCAGGAGTCTGAGAGCACGTCTTCATTCGAGTTGTACGCGCGCGAGTTCCGGCAGCTCGTGGACAAACATCTAGCCTCTCTCGAATCGGTCTTCGAGTGGAAGCGCCCGTTCCTGCTGGTCTTCGACACCTTCGAGGTCGTGCAGTACACGGAGGAGGACGTGACTTCCCTGGAAGAGTTCGTCCAGTGCTTCTCACTCCCGGAAGAAGAGAAGGGCGTGTGGCCGAGGATGCGGCTCATCATCTCGGGACGCCGCAAAGTGACAACATTCCTCGGTGAAGTGGAAGAGCTGGAACTGGGCGCGCTCGATCCCGAAGGCTCAGCCGACCTGCTGGTGGCGCTGGCCGCCAACGCCGGCAAGCCCGTTGAGCGGGCGGACGCGAAAAGGCTCGTGGCTGCCGTGGCGAAGGCCACCAAAGAGAAGAACAAGGGCGTGCAGCCGCTGCGGCTGCAATTGCTCGGCCAGGTGTTCAAGGACGAAGAGCAGGACGGCCCGTCGCTTATCAGCGAGCTGACGGAGGAGATGAAAAAGCCGCTGGACGCGGACGGCACTGCGGCGAAGAGGCTGATTGACGGCATCCTGGTGCGGCGCGTGCTCGGGCACATCAGAGACCCGCGCGTCAAGGCGCTCACAGACCCCGGGCTGGTCGTGCGCCGCATCACCCCGGACGTAATCAAGGAGGTGATGACGCGCGGCACGGCACGCCCGGACGCCGGCGAGGCGACAGACGCCGACACCGAGCCGCAGACGCCGTGGGTTGTTGACGATGAAGAGGCGCTGAGTATTTTCAAAGCCTTCGAGAGGGAGGTCAGTCTGGTGGAGCCTGAAGGGGACTCGCTCCGCCACCGGACGGATCTGCGGCGGCAGATGCTGCCACTCATCCGCGCCGCCCGGCCCAAACGCTTCGAGGCGCTCAACCGACTGGCCTTCGACTACTTCCGCCGGCGCGCCGAGGACAACCCGAGCGACCTGTCTTCCGCTGCCGAAGCAATCTACCACGGGCTATGGCTGGACGAGTCGCTGGGTCTCTTGAACAAACTGTGGCCCGACTCAATCTCGTTCGACCCGAGGATAGACCCCGAAGAGTTCGACCGGCACAGTGCCGCGCGCAGATTCGTGTGCGCCAAAACGTCCGCCCCGCTGTCGCCGAGCGAGGTCTCAAGGCTGCCGCGCGAGGTGGCGCTCGACTGGCTCGACGCGCGGGGCACTCGCCTGTTAGACAACCGCAGGGTGGAGAGTTCGATCCAGGCCATCCGGGAGGCTGCCGGGAGCGATTACGAAGCGCTCGAAGGCCGTCCCGCAACCGCTGCCGTGTTGGCGCGCCTGATGTACCGAGCGGGCCTCTGGGACGACGCCGTAGGGCTGGCTTGGCGCTTCATCAGCGTGGTACCTCGTGATGATTTAGCCGGCCAGCAACGCTTTGAATGGAACGACAACCCGCGACGCGAGGCCCTGCTTTCGCTCCTGCGCACCTGGGCGACCATCGTTGGGAAGTCCGATAGCCACAAAGCCGATGCTTCATGGCTCGCAAAAGTAGCGCAACCTGTAGCGGCCAGTGTGTCCGACCCGTTCGCCGCAGCGGACATCGCGGCGCACGCGGTTCTCGCTGTACGGGACGCGGAGCAAGCCGGCCTCGGCAAGTTAAGGCAATACATTGTGCAATCGCTCAGTGGCGTCAGGCGGGATCGTTTGAAGCGGGAGCCGCGAATCCTGCGGCTGGGGATTCTGGCCGGAGAATGGAGTCCCGAACTGCTGATGTTATGGGTTGAGTCTCGCGAGCGCGTGCCGCGTGACTCGGAGCAGTCCGTGTTGGTCGAACTGTTCCTGCGCATCTTCCGCGATACGCCCTCGGAGTCCGAGGCTGGGCGCATCGTCAACGCCTTGGATCTGCCGCAGAAGGTGGAAGCCTTCAATCAGTTGGACGAACTCTGGCGTCGGGAGAAACCGACGATCATGGCGGCTTTACTGGAACGCCAACGCCTGACGCCGATGTTCCGCGAGCTGGTTGCGTTCGAGCACTCCGACTGGATACGTCCGCTCGGCAACGCGCTGACGCGCGCGTTCAAACGGGAGGAGGGGGGCGCGGAGTTGGCCGCGATGCTCGACGAGTCGAGTTTCCAGACCGGTAGGGGCGCGCTCAAGCAGCGGCGTGACGGGTTGGCCGTCGTGCAGACCGCGGAAGGTGAAGGGAGGCTCTTGAAGTTGGCACACTCGCTGGTAAGCTGGGAGAAAACGTACTATGGCGTGGGCAGAGGCGGTGTGGCACAGCCGTCAGTCTATCCGCAGGATGTCTTCGGCCTTAGCCGCATGCTCCTGCTGTGGCATCAAAAGATCATCAAGTCTGTTCACTCCACAAGGCTGCCCCCGTCCATCCGGTGAGGGCTTGGGGTGGATGCCGCCTTCTACAATTCCTAAACGCTGCTATCAAGAACACCCGACCACGGAGCCGCTGCACACGCAACGCAGTGCTAGTGGCATCATCAAGTCTACTTGAGCGTATCAGACGACGCTCTTATGTGGAATGAAGCTTACGGCCACCAATGTTCTACTTCCTGCAACGCTTCGCGAGTTTGATTGGCCCCCTCATACATCCCAGAGTTTGAATCACGGGTGCTAGGAGTAGAAGATTAGTAAGTAATTGTTCACGAGAAGAACGCACTGAAAAATGCAGACAGTCACCTATAATAGAGTGGAGCACATCCCGTGGTAGCTCGGCTGTCCGTATATATAAGTGGTTCCATTGCCTTTGCTCTTTGAGTAGCTGGAGCAATCTCCAGATGACGCCTGGGTGAGAAAATCTTGGTAAGGTTTCCAGAGCTTTCCTCAAGGCGACTCCTCTTGATGGCTCCTGCAAGTGAGGAGCGAGCCACGTGAACATCCTGAATCGCTCATGTGCTGCGGGAATGCTCTGCGCTTCGACAAAGAGGTTTTCCCAATCTATATCACTTAACGGCGGCGCTATCTTGGCTTGCGCTTGTACACGTTGATAGACATCATTGATAATGCGGGCAGCGGACAAGCCTTCTTGTAGCGCTTTCTTCCTTAACAGGGGAGGCAATTGGAAGCTCAACTCTGCGAGATGTGCCGCGCGTTCGGATGGGACATTGATTCTGCACGCGGCATCCAGGGCCTCTTTTAGGAGCGAATCCTCCTGTGTTGGTACTAGTGCAGCTAACTTCTTCAACGCCTGTGATTGCCACACCGGCTCGTCGAGCGCGCGCGTCGCCCTCAGGGCAGATGAAAACTCCCTTTGTCGCGCCTCCCCCGTCAATCTCGGCAGCAATGCGATGATGGTATCGAGCTTAGCTTCCTGCTTGGGAATTTTCTTCGCAATCGCTACTGCGCTTTCCAGTAATGATTCCGGCATGGTGGAGGCGATAGCCTCCAGCACCTCGCCTTTATAGTTTTCATAAGCATAGCCTTCTTTGTACGGGGGTATCAGATGAATTGTGTAAACGAGTTTCCATCCAACGTCGGCACGCGCCCTTCAAAGATAATTGAAAAAGCTTGCATCGCCTGCCTCCGGTTCTTGACCGGCATCGTCCACTTTTTTGCAATGTTGCGCTGCAAGTAATGCAAGCTGTGATTGATGGTGCACCGCATGCTGAGAGCTATTTCAGTGATGCCTTTCTCACCTATCGAGAGTTGTGCTGGTGGGGCGCTCATCAGTCAACGTATGGCAAGTCGGAAACCTATTCAGTTGAAGCGACAACGCCGAGTTGCGTCACTACCTAGCACGCTTGGTTCGTAAAACGCGCTGCTTCTCAAAGCGCATTGAGGCGCTACGTCGTGCTGTTGAGTTATTTGTCTGGTGCCGGAACTGGCGACGGTTGCGCAAGCAGCAACGCCCGCGCTATCCAATACACTTGAGCGATTCCGGTTCTTCTCTGATTTAGACAGTCCCGTAGATAATAAATGTTGACATCTCTTCTCTTTAGAAATATGGTACCGACCTATGCGGTTGCTCCATTGAAGGAATTGTCAGGCAAACCTGAGAGGTTGCATGGCAGGCTGACTTCTCTAGAGTAAACGCATCAGACGCTGGTCCTCCTCGCAATTGTTGTGAGCATTTTAAAATTCATTACCTCTGATAATTGTCAGCGGAGTTTTATAGTGCTCACATCCCAGCCATTTTGTTAACGGCTTTGCAATTGCGACATGCTCTATTATCTAACTTGTTTAATCATGGGGGCAATTCCCTAAACTCATCCAGAACAAGTGCGGTCTCACAATTTGAACGCTTAAAATTTCAATTCCGGCTTGGCTCTAAGTCAGAGTGTATTGGCCGTCGTCGCGTCTCTGGAGCGTCCGATACCTAATAGCACTGGCTAATTCTCTATCTTCTATTTGCCAGTCAATTATTGAGAGTGGTGGTCGAATCATCTCTTCGGAGTGAATCACAATGCTAGACTATCGTCTATGGCAATTCGTTGGAATCTTTGTAGCCTGTTGTACGATCCTCCTTATCCTATTACTTGTTCTGCAAAAACACCGCGGGAGAATCCGTGTCTGGGGATTTATCTTACTCTCAATCGTCCCGCTGGCGTTCGTGATATTAGCTATAAATTATTTCAGAGCTTACCAGTCAAACCCGTACTTTGTTGAATTAGGGCAATTCTTCCCAATCCCTGATAGAAGCAACGTGGAAACACCGCCTATCACTATCGGGGACAATGCCCATTACCCGGATGTGCTGTTATCCGGTTTTGAGGGACTTTTTGAGCTTTCCTATGAACGCCAGACGGGAACGGGAGATGCTCCTAACAATCTCGTTATTGAGACAGTTGATTTAAAACAACCCTTAACCCTCTATGAGGTAACCGGAAGAAACAACAAAGAGTCTCGGCAGGTCATAAGTGGTACTGGAAGACAGAGAGCGAGCTTGCCCATCCACTCGCCTGCGCAATTCAGAATCGTCATTGAATCTCACTCGGAAAATGCGACGGGGGGAGACAGTGTTGCTGTTGAGGTCGTCATCAGGGTCGAAGATGCTTTGTTGATTGTCTACCATCCGCAGCCGTTTCGGTTCATCTCGCTGGCTGGACTGCCTAAACACAAGAATGAAAAAGGCGAGGAGGTGCGACTGGTTCGCATCACAGATGATCCTGACCCGGTAGTGGATGTGGATGCCGCCCAAACGTTTCTCGCCACTATTTCGGTCAGGCCGACCAGACAGGCTGGCAACGTGCGCACGTTCCTCGAATTGCCCATTCAGGCTCAGGAGGGGACAGACGGCCCCAGAGATTTCGTCGTCAATAACGGCCTGACCAAGCTCGGATACAGCTTTGGCACAGAGGTTCTTATTGGAAGCCAGCGCGGGACACTGATTACAGTTGCGGCCCCTTCGGCTCCGGTGGGCAAGTGGATATTAATTATCTTATTGCTGTGGGCGCTCCCGATTTTCTCCTTTCTCAGCTCGAGTTTTATCTCACGTTCTAACGGTCTTTGGATGCTCCTCCCGATTCTGCAAATGTTGCTGGCAGTGCGGATAGTTTTGAGCGTCAGGACTTACCTGTTTCCGCCCTACAATGCCGAAGGGGTAGAGAGTGCGCTGTGGGGCGCTTTGTTTATTCCGCTGATGATTTTTTGCGGGTTGTTTGGCGCTACCTTACGACTCCTCTTCGAGCGCGGAAGCGAAACGGACAGCGGACGTTTCAGTGGTCTCAAAAGGACTTATAGCTTCTTTAAATCTTTTCCGCCTTTCTATTATTGGCTGAGTACGATTGTAATATTGCCCCTGATATATTACTTGCTGCAATCCTCTTCGCAGCGTACGAGTTACCTCTTCAATTTCACTAAATCATTTGAGTGGTCGTCTTTCTCGAAACCGATGTGGCTGCTGGTGGCTGTCCCCCCGCTCATTTGGGGAGGGACTTTGGCAATTCATTGGTGGATAACGCGCAGGTATGTGCGAAGCGGCGGAGAAGAGAATAAGAATTATGGCGCGCCGACGCATGACCCGATTCTTTATGCCCTGGAAAACCCTCCTGCGGCGGCAGGGCCGGAACCTGACAAGCCGAGGCGAAAGGGACGCATCGTATCTTTTCTCCGCGGCATTCTGCGATTGCACAAGCGCCTGAGAGCATGGAGCGGGGCGGTGAGCGCAGCCTTAGAGAGTATTCTCGTCATACTCATATTGATAGGAGTATTGGGTGTCTTCTCCCTGCTCGGACTACGCAGTAAGGACATCTTGCTCAGGGCCGTGCCGATGCGCACCAGTGCGGCCTTCCAACTATTAGGCTTGATATTAACCATACGGTTGCTGGCAATCTTCTTCTACCAGGACTGGCAGCGGTTGAATGACCCCTTGCGCGGGCGCGGCTTGTGGGGGTATCTGGTCATCTTCATTGCGCCGCTTTTATTCATCGCGCTGCCATACATGGCCTCTAGCGACGCTGGCTCGATTTTGGTCAACTGGCCTCCCCTTCTGGGCATGGCGCTAGTCGTCACTGGGTCTTCCATATTCTTGAAGAAGGTGCCAGGCAAATGGCGCTGGGCTTCCATCGGGTTGGCCTCACTTCTACTGTTGGGGGTCGCTCTGGTCTTCAGCGGAACGAAAAGCATCCCCGGCCTCAGCGACTTGCTGGTGGAGAAGATGCCGAAATCTACCATCACGCAACGTGTTCTCATCAGGGAAGGACAACGGCGCGCCGAGCGTGCCGCGTTGATGGGGGGCACGGGACTGATAGGCGCGATGGAACAGTTTTGGATGATGTCCAACTATGCGGCCAACGGCGGCCAGATAGGATACAAGCAAGATGACAAACCTGCGATTGTGCCTGTCCCGGAAGGGAAATGGGATAACCGCGGCAAACCTATTGATGCCAGAGCGAGTTTCGCCCTAGTTTCATTGAGCGATGCTGTTTTTTCGGTCTATGTCTTAGGTGAACATGGCTTCTGGGGCGGGTTGTGCCTGATATTGCTCTACCTGCTCCTTTTCGTTGTCGTGAGCCGGAAAGCCATTCGCTCATTCCCGGATTCCGTCATGCGCATCACGCTGCTGATCGGAGTCGCTCTAGCCATAGTGTTCCCGGCAATCTACGTTGCGGCGGCTAACGTCAACGGCGCTATTTTTACCGGGCAGGATATGCCGCTGCTGGGTTTGCGCTCTCACACAGACCTCCTTCACAACGGCCTCTTGCTACTGCTCCTTGCTTCAGGGCTGGCTACCGCCGGTCTTTCCAGCCAGCCGCTTGCCGCTGAAAGCACTGGCTGGCAGATTGCCAAGCGCAATCGAGTGTTCCTGATCCTGCTCCTTGTAGTGCCGACGCTGTGGACGATCTGGTGTATGAGGGACATCGCTATCGTCAATCAGGAAAAGAATAAAGACACTTTTACGCTTGAATATCTCAATGAAGAGTTACAGGGGTTGATTGACAAAGGTTATATCAGAGCAAAGATGACCGGCGCGAGGAACGAGTTGGATTATGACCGCGGGATGACACGCGCCATCACCGGCGATGTCCTAGGCGAACTTATAAGCAAGTATAATGGTCGGACTCAGCGTGGCGATGAGCACGACGAGGGGCAGTGGTTTCAGATAGACACCAAGAGCGGCACTGTGACTGTTAACCGCACTCGTTATTACCATCGCTCTCCTTTCCGCGCGCGGGAGAAGTGGCAGGGAGCTATCACCGAAGGCAATGAGAAACCGACGGATGTCCTTTCAGGAGCCGGTATTAATCTCAGGCTCAAGTCTGCCCCGGCAAACGATCAGTTAATCAAACCCGGTGCGACCATTGAGACCGTCAATCTGAACACTCCGCAACCGAATTACCCGTCGAGTCGCGGCTTCCGCGTCATAGATAGAGTGGCGGACAAGAACGGGACACTGAGGGAAAGAACACTGTTCCGTATTTACACCGTGGCCGGCGCGGACGGAGCCGTGCTGGCCCCGGAGTCTGACATCATTTACCTAAACGGCGTTCGGTTATTCCATGAAGGGCGGTCGCTGCCCGTCCGCCTGGACTATATGGATACCATTGCCGTCGCCGCGGTGGAGGACAATGCAAATCCGAAACGCGAGTTGGAGAGGCCGCCACGCTATCTATTCACTTTTCAACATAGCGAGCCGGCGACATTCTCATATGTGGCTTGGTTCAACGGTGAGACGCAGAGGGTCTATCCGCAAAGCGATGCCTTGCCTATGGCGCTGCTGACTGCTGAAGCTATCGAAAGAGAGACGACAGAAAGGACTCTTTCACTGCCTCTGACGCTCAACTCGAAGCTCAATCGTGAGGTCTATGAGCTATTGGGTGAATGGCGTGCCGGTGTTCCAAGGCCGCGTCGCCCGGTGTTGCCGCCTATTAAAGAAGGAACGTCACGGCGCATGGCTGTGACGCTGATGAATCCTGAAAACGGAGATTTGCTCGCGCTCGCTTCGGACAACGGCAACACCTACTATCCCGAGGATGAAGATGACGCGCGCAGGCTTCGCACCCAAGCCAACGCCATCAACGGCAACTTCATGCGGCATATCATTGGCTCAACTGTCAAACCCTTCACTGCCGCCGCGACGTTGTACAGCTATCCCTCGCTGACAGAGATGACCATCATAGATCAGCGTGCAGATAAACGTACGGTGTTCGGCAAAATCATGGGCGATGGGCAGAGGGGCGACGCAAAGTCGTGGATTACGACGCGTGGGCGGCGCACAAGTGTCGGGTGGAATGACTTCCTTCCGTTCTCGGATAATCTCTACGCCGTTGCCCTGGGCCTCATCGGGCTGACTCAACAGGATGGCAGTGGCTCTGTGCCATTCAGCAATAAAGATGCACAGGGGTTGCACATGCAATTTGGTACTGGGCCTGTGCAGAGGAATCAACCGCTGTTTGTCAACGATGTGTTCAGCGACGACGCCGACAAACAATTCAATGTCGGTAATCTCGAACTCACGCCGCTGGCGGGAAACTACGTCAAGCTGTTCGGCGTGCGTCATGATGCCAAGGTCAACGATTATGACACGGGCGTTTGGGACAATGCTCAGTCGCTGGGCTTGCTGAGGAGCGTCGGCGACAACGCTAATCTCTTTGCCGTCTCACCGGCGCGCACAAACCTCAATCTGACGCATGTGTCAAAGACGTGGGAACTCCGCTCCATCCTGCTCGGGGGCGGGGTTGAAGGAGATGAGAAGTATGGCAACTTGGGCAGTGAATGGTGCAACGTCCTGATGGGACAGGCTTTCTCAAGAATAGTCATGGGAAAGGAAGTCAAGGCCAGAATCGTGCTTCACGAACAGCAGCCATTTCAAGGCTGGAACGAGACTGCCCCGTGGAGGTTTGAGTTGTTGAGAGGATTGGAGGGTGTAGCAAACACCCCCGGCGGGACAGCCTATGATGAAATACACGCATTCAGCACGCGCATCAACCGTAGCCCTTCCGGCAATGGCGGCGACAGATATTTCACGGTCTTTTCCAAAACGGGAACTCTCTACAAAGATGAGTTGAAGGGAACCGTCCCGGACACGATCTACATTTTCGCGGCTGGCTTCTGGAATAATTCTCTGCGCCGACTCGAAGGCTCCGTGGTCGGAGTGATATATCTCGAACAAGGCGGCGCGGAGAACTCGCAGAAGTTTGCCAGAGAGTTGCTTGAATTATTAAATCAATACTATCGCTGGGACGCTCCTGCGGGACGTTCATGAAATTTCATGGCTGAAGTAGAGATTGTTAATGCTGGATGACTTGCCTGACAGGTATGCAAAAATTCCCAGCTGCGAGGGAGACCCGCGGTTGCTGGCGAGGGCATTGCTGAACGTGCTTGACCAATATCCTCCGCCCGCGAGCGCGCACACCGTCATTTACGTGCTTTATCATACGGCGGATACACACCGTCTTTGGTTATCTACGACGACTGCCGCCGGAGAGTTATGCAAGCATCTGCTTGAAGCTTATCAGAATGAACTCGCGCTGCTCAAAAGTTGCTCGTTGGACGATAGCGTAATGTTTGCATGGAGCTTTGAGATAGCGCCAACCGCAGAGCCGCACATACTGGAATTGAAATATATCAGGCGGCGGCAGCAACCGCTGGCAACTTTAGAAATCATCTTCCGCGATTTTGATAAAGGGGGACAGCCGGAAGTTTTGAATCTGGTGATGCGTTCGCAGCCACCGCTCAAGGATAATGCGTCGCTGCTCGCTGTCGCAGAGGCCAAGTCGCCGTCGATTCGCGTGGCCCCGCACGTAGACAGCTTTCAGCGCGGACTCAGGTGGAGCCGTCGTCTGGTTTACCTGACCAGAGAGTGGAACTGGTTCAGGGTCGGCCCGCATCCGGCCTGTGAATTTGTCTGTGAGCCACTTGAGCAGACATGGACTGTGGTCTTTCAGGAGAAAGACAGGCAGTTGCTGATTGCAGAGAACGCGGAAGGCATGAAGGTGCTGCGCAAAAGCGAAAGCAGTTCGGAGTTGATTTTGCGAGAGGCATCCACCGAAGTGCGCATGGAAGTCCGTATCCTCGTCCCTGCGCCAACGTTCGAGGCGCA
Source organism: Pyrinomonadaceae bacterium (assembly GCA_963817025.1). Lineage (GTDB taxonomy): Bacteria > Acidobacteriota > Blastocatellia > Pyrinomonadales > Pyrinomonadaceae > JACMLC01. The sequence goes on from CAWFML010000001.1 coordinate 654,298, forward strand.
GATGCAGCAGAACAGAGTTCCGATTTGCGACTTGCACATCACTTCAAGGGTGCTGCCGCTCGGTCCGGCATTAGGCTACGGGTACGTTGCCGATGAACTTAAAAGATATTCCGGGCAGGCGATCCGCAGTTGCATACGTTTGTCCGTTGACGGCGCGTATTTGTTCCTCGTTGAGCATGAACAGGTTTATTGTATGGATCATCAAGGCTCAAGCCCGCGCCTGCTTCAACCGGGGGATAGCATAGTGTTCGACGGGATGGTCGCGACATGGCAGCCGTTCGCGTTGGAAAATAGCGATCCATTGTCCGCCTACTTCTGCGGGCAATTGACATTCGACAAGCCGATCAGACGCCGTCTGGCGACAAACATCAAACGATCGTTAAGGGACATATTCTTTGAGCATCTGGATGAGTTACAAGGGCAGGTGTTTTTAATATCTGAAAACGGATTTGACTTTCGCTTGCAGCCCCCCGGAGGCGCGAGTGCGCGGCCCGTTTGGGTTAAATCGGATAGGCTCAGCCAGTTCGAATTATATGCGTCAGGAGAGGCCAGATGGAGCTTGGAAAACTTTTCAACGGATTGCGTTGAGTTTATTGTCGGGTCAACCCGCTTTTGCCTCGCCGCGACCTGAGCCTCAAACTTGTCACCAAAAGAGAGGAGATGAATATGGGTCAGTCCCAAGGAATCAACCCCGGCGCGGTCGGACGAGAGGCCGACATCCTCAAAAATCGGCTGAAGCCTAATCGTGAGCCTTACTTCAAGGCTCTGAATTTACTGCCGGAAAATACATTGTTCCAAAGAATGACTGACGAGGTCATCAAGTTGGTATTCAGCATCCTCCCGGACGCAGGGGCTTCTTACGATGACGGAGATTTTCGGAAGAAGATCAGGAAACTGGAATCAATGCAGATTCATTGCAGGACTTTCTACATCTACTATCCCCGGAGCCGAGAAGAGTTGTTTCAGGATGCTGCGAGCCGGATTCAGCAGGAAGTTTATAACCAAATCCTCTCTTTCTATTTAGGCCATGCGCCGTCCTCCAATAACGAACAAGAGGACGACTCAAGAATAGCCGCCGTACTTCGCAAGCTCTGGGACAAATTCTTGCAGGTTATGCCGGGCGGAAAGGCGTCGGCTCAACAGTCGCCCGCTGCTGGCCCCAACCAGTCTCCCCCGATAGCTGCTCCTGCGATCGAAGAATTTAAAGGGTTGAAAGAGCTGGTTAATAAGGAACTGCGCAAAGCTTGTCTGGCAAGCGGACTAGCTGAGACAGAAATTAAAAGCTATTGGGATGGAATTAATAACCAACGAGTCTGGCTACGCGACAATGTCTTGGGGTGCTGGGTGCGCGCTTATCCAAGGGATGATCTCTCGTCGCAGGTTTATATCGTTGGGCGGCCTAATCTTTATTACCGACCCTATCTTGAAAATCTGGAAGTCGAACGCGGGGAGCCGATTCATCTCGCCGCCCGTCTCAGGCTTAAGTCAGAGGGGCGCGTGAATTCGCATGACATTAATCGTCGCAACCCCGGATACATACATATCATAGACACACGGGAGCGTTGGGACTTTACAGCCGGGTCGCTCGAACACGACCATTTCATCATCAACCGTACCGAGCCGCAGACCATCATCATCAAGGAAGTCTCGTGGCGGCGCGGAGACGGCTGGCCGATTGAGCTTGAGCCGCCGGGCAACAGCGATGTCGAGTTGGATGTGATGGGCTATGAATGTCCTTATCTGGATTACGTCAAGGCCGCTTCGGAAACGGGCTACGAGCCGAACATCCGCCCGCGAGGCCGTGTCCTGCCGCGCAGCGGAGGTCACCTCCGCCTCTTTTTACAGAATGGCGTGCTGGTGGATGCCATAACGAGACAGGGCATCACCGAAGACTCTGTGGCGAGCGCCATAGAAATCGAACCCGGCCAATGCTGGCTCATCGCGCAAAGCAGTCCCGGCGCAAATGAATTTCGCGCATGGCTCTGTTTTTCCGGCGGCGGAGCAAATTGGGAATGCACCGAGTTGTCGCACCGGGGGACGTATGCAACGGGCATTGCTGTGTATATCTGGAGATATAACAGGCCCAGTTCGCTGTTGCCTGACATCTACGTCGGCGAACTTGAATATCCCTCTGCCGCCATCAAGCCTCTTGCCATCACAGCAATCAAAGGTCACGTGCAGGCTATCGGGCGAAGAGAGCCATTCTCCATGTCCGATAGATCCATGACCGAACTAGGACATTTAAAGCTACATTCGTGTGGGCGAGATGCGCGCACGCGCGCCCTCTACAAGTTGGAACTCTATCCCAAGGCTGTGAGTCCCGAAGTCTTTATTATTCACCAGAACGATTATGAAGGGCCGCTCTACCTGAGATATTCGCCCAGGTCTGACGGAGAACAAACTGTCACGTATGGTGGAAGCCAGTTCACAGAAGTCTCTCTAGATGAGACTAATCTGGTGCAGTACAAAGGGGAGCCACTACAGTTATCCGGCGAAAGCATTTTGTTAATCTGCGGAACCACGACGCTGATCCTGAACACGTCGTCTTCAGTGCGTCTCGGCGCTATGCCGGAAATGAGAAAGGCGGCGGGCACTGTTGCCGAGCAGATACTTGAGCCATTAGGCTGGGCTTCGAGAGAGAATGTGGAAGTCACCTTGCGGAAAATTCCTGAATGGAAGGACGTGCAGGTCGAGCACGCCGGAGGGGACGTACAAGGCACTTACAGCCAGGGGTTCGTCTTCTTCGGGAAAGATAACGAGCGATATTTTGTTAAATGTTATAGAAGCGATCTGGAGTCCAACGAGAGTGATCGAGCGCTCGCGCAGCAGGAGGTGCTAGTATATCGAAAGTGCGAAGACCTACCAGTCGTCCCGCCGCTAGTTGCCGCGCTGCCCAGCGATGAACTTCCGCAACTGCTTATCATGCCGAGACTGAACCCGCTGGACGTGAACGGCCTCTCCCTCCCGGAGATACTCGCCATCGGCTATACGCTGGCGGTTCTGCTGGAAAGGCTGGAGGAGTTAAACCTCGTGCATTATGACGTGCGGACAACGAAAATCGGCACGGACGATCAGGGAAGAATTAAGTTGATTGACTATAACAGCGTCTTCCCCGTGCTGAATGAGGGAGAACCGCTCCAACTCATCCATCGTTTTTTGGTGAGCACCGGATTGCCGGAGGATAAATTCCTGTCGCCGGAGCGACGCCAGTTCCTGTCTGCCAGCGAAACCGAACGCGCTAAAATACTTCACCAAATTGGGCCGCCCTCAAGCGTCTATGCGCTGGCGAAGATGCTTCTTTCAATCCGCAGGGGAATTAGTGGTCAAGAGTTGGCGCGGCAGTGGGATGAAGAATTGCCCGGGTCTCGACACGGTGAGTCGGTCGGGCGACTATTAGAGCGAATGATGGCTGATACTGCCACCGAGCGACCGACGGCCCGGGAGGTGAAAGAGGAGATGAAAACTGTGCTGGTGGATTTGAGCGCAAAGTTCAAAAACCATGAGGACGTGAAGCGCACCGAAAACCTGCTCGGCTCTGCGTTGGGCCAGTGACAAACGGCACGCCGTTCGCCAATTTTTCAACGAATGTTCGTGGAGTGAGAGACTCATGATACATTGCGGAAAATCCGTGCCGGATGAGGTCAAGATTGCGCTGAATAAAGGGAACGAAGATTTCTTCTACGTTTCCGAGCCGAACGAGTTGCCCACGGGACAACTGTTCGTCGTCGGCGATTTCATGGCTACTACGTTCCCTGATGTCGGTGAACAAGCCGTCTTCTCCATAAAAGAAATTCTGAAGCGCATCGCCAAACTTCCACCCAGACATCTATTGAGCCAGTTGGCTAACGATCTTGATAAGCTCATGAAAAACGCTGCGCAAGGTCGGCACAACATCGAATTCACGCTGGCCGCCGGGGCCATCAGTGATGGGAATATGCTGCATTACCTGACGATTGGCGACTGCGGGATCAACATTTATCGAGAAGGGAGCTTGCAATTACTGAACGGCTCAAGCTGGAAGGTGCCTTTTATGGTGGTCGAAGAGAAGCACGAGGCAACTGGCGGCGGGCAGGCGATTCCGTGGCCGCCGTCGCGCACTATGAAAGTGGGACGCGGCTCGACCTTCATTCAAGCGCGTGACGTGGAAAACTTCCAACTCGAAAAGCAAGACCTCGTCCTGTTATTCTCCGACGGCATCGAACGCAATCTCAGTCCGGTTGATCGCCTGAGACTGGTTGAGGAAACGGCGAAGCTAAGTTCGGCTAATACATCAGAGAGAGATGAAGGTATCAAAGACCCGAAATCACTGGTCACGCGTACGCTGTCTGAGGCGCAACAGCGAGGAGGCGGGGATGACTGCACGCTGGTCGTTGTGGCCGGGCCGTTCGAGCATAAGACTATGGAGGTGATAGAGCATATGCAATCTCGTCTTCATGATGATTTGCGCGACCTTCACGGGCAAATCGACAAGGCTTTCCATACTATGGAGGAGTTAAAGGCAAACACTGCCACCCTCTCTCAAGTACGCTCTATCACAGAAGGTCTCGATCAACTGAAATCTTCGCTAAAGATTCTCAAAGATTCTGCCAACAAGCAGCATCAAAGCGTTTCGACTTCGATAGACGGTTATAAACAATTAATGGGGAGTCTTATCGCGGCAGTGGGAACGTTAAAGCTTTCAACTGCGTCATTGCCAACCTTCCCTGCTCATCTCGACGAAGTACGGAATACGCTGGCAGGCTCTCTGAGCGAGATAAGCTCTAGTCTTTTCGATCAAATTAAAAATCAGGGAGAGACATTCAAAACAGCTTTGAGTGAAATCCGCGACCGGCTTTCCGAGATGGAGAAGGCTAGTGAACCGCCAGCAGCCACCCCGACGAAAGCCACGTTCAATCAGGAAGATTTAAGGGCCGAATTGAACAATCTTAAAGCTGGATGGGAGCAGCATCTCGGCGAGATACAGGCCAATCTTATCGAGGGTTTCAGCTCCGAAATAAAGCAACTGCAAATCCAGCCCAAACAAGACGGTCATTCCGGCTACTCTTCCGACAAAGACCTCCCTGCCGGAGAGAACGAGGAAGAATATGTGCCTGTCAAGCTGGTTGAGGATGAGAGTCTGGCTAAAGAACTGTCGCTCTTCAAGGCCACTGTCGAGCAGCATTTGGTCAGTATTCAAGAACTGATGCAGAAAGTAGATACACGGCTGAATGAAACTCAGGAACCGGTCACCCCGACTGATAAAGAAACTTTCACGGCTGACCGCGAGACAGTGGACGAAACGGGGGACGCGGCATCTGACGGCACGGGGGATGCCGCATTTGACGGCGACGAATTGCCTGCGGATATAGTGTCTCCCGACCCTGACGAGCAGTCGCCCGATGCTGCCGCTCCTCCTGTTGATTCACCCATCCAATTAAGGTTGATGGCTGCTGGCAGGTGGCTGGCTAAACATAAAAAAATAATATTCAAAGTCGGCATCGGCACAATTTTAGTGGTTATCGTAGCAGGCTTAGCTGCGATAATCATCAAGTGGATGATTGGAAGTTGGAGCAGCAGCGGAGACAGACCGCAGCTAAACGCGAACCGTGATGTTAATGCTAACAATAATACTGCTCCCGCCGGCAATAACTTTAAGATAGCGATACGGGCAGACGGAAGATCACTTTTCATTATTCGCCCGCAGAGCGGAGAGACGCGACTTAAAGCCATGCTGAATCTTGAGAGTTTCCCCGAGCGTTCAGGTGAAACCCTGATGGAATTTGAGACTGAAGAACAGCTTTTCAATCGTCTGAAAGATTGGGAAAAGTATGAGTTGATAGTCCCTGACGCTCAAGCACTGGTTAAAGGTAAGCCAGAATTGAGTGTTTACGTTGTGCAGGGCACTGATGTCAAGAATGCAGCTACCACGGATATAAAGGGTGATGTTTGTCAATTGATTGCCGCGCAAAAGGGACTGAAGCCGGATGATATAAAGAAATACAACCCTAAAGCTGACTGTTACAGACTGCAAGCAGGAGATGTGTTGGTCATAGGCAAAGCTCCAAGCACTAATAGGAGACGGTAACCTCCAGCGAACTTGGAGCGCAGAGGAAACATATTCATCATCGCAATGCTCATTCTATCCTTCAAGCCGTCTCAATCGGATTATCGCCGGCTGGCTGAAGAGACTTGTTTGACGCGGAGGCGTGTTGCTGCTCTCTACCTGCACGCGGCGCGCGGCGCGCCTTATCTTGCGGTCTTCCTCCTCAGTCTCATCGGCGCAATTTTTCTAGTTGTCTATGAGCGACGGGAGGCAGGGCGAGGGCTGCCTTCACCTCCCAGTTCTCAGGCTATTCCGTATATAGATGAGAGCCGAACCTTGCGTGGATACCCCCGGCGATATATTGTTCACAAGGTTAAATCGGGAGATTCCTACTACCAGCTAGCGCAGCTTTATTATGGTGACCTGCAAAACATCCTCACTCAGCCTGTCGGCAAAGATAAGCCTGCGTGGCAAGTAATTCAGGACGCAAATGCAACACCGGATCAGGCACCGTTTATCCCGCAACATATTCCTGTAATCGTTGAGCTGAAGATTCCACTGCCATGACTACATATCTTGAACCCATCCTTGAGCCTTGTTCGCAAAAGTTGCGGATTGGATTGCTGGTATTGATCGTGCTTACAGCCCTGATGTTCTTCCTGCTCGCCGAGAACGAAGCAGCAGAAAGGAAACCTGAGCCAACTACTAATAAATCATTATTACAAGAGCGAAATTGCTTAAGGGTTAGAGTTGAGAATCCCAATCAAAGGCTATCAAGTGAAGACTTGGCACGGATTGCGGTGAAGTATTATTGGACGGGAAGCATCAACTCGCCCGGCGAGCGAAGTGAAGCTATTTCACCGCTCCTGAATCTCAACACAAAACTTCGCTGCGGCACTTCAAATACTGTTGAGGCTGAATCTTTATGTCTAAAGAACTCTGAGATGCATATCTGTATCCCGCTAACCATGTAGTAACACCTTTGAGTGTAATGTTTACTGCTGAATGGGCTGGCAAAAGCAGCTTAATTTGCAAGAGGAATAAAACCATTCCTTTTTTATAATGTTAAATCTCCCACGACGTTGGAAGAAAAATTGCCCCAGGGAATTTCATTATCTGTGATTGGAAGCATAAGTTTGCCGTTTTGGCAAACTTATGCTCCCAATCTTGGAGATGCAGCGACATCCGAAGAGACCCGGCAGCGAGGTTCGATTTCAACAGGTGTAGGTGTCTAGCGGCTGGCCTTGATGTCGTAGGCCCACAAGGTTCCGAGGTCGCGAATGTAAAGCCTCCCGTTAGCAATCACCGGATACGCAAACGCCCCCTCCGGAAACTGCCCTACCTGTTTTTTCTTCGGCTGATTCGGCGGAGTGAATCGGCCCTTTTCCCGATACGCGTCAGGGGTCGCCTCCACCAGCGAGACCGCTCCATTGATGCCGTGAAGATATAAATGCCCATCGGCGTAGGCCACCGACGCCCAGCCGATAGTCTCGGCCTGCCATTTCACCTTCCCCGTAGTGAACTCAGCCGCGACCAGCTTTTGCCCGACTTCCGTGCCGTAAAGATATTCACCAACCAGCACCGCTCCGCCGATGCCGTTCGGAAGCCCGCGCGCGAAGTAGACCTGCTCAGCGGCAACTCCGCCGCCTTCCGCTTTTAAACGGACGAGGCCGCCGCCGACGCCAAGCGCGCCGCCGTACACATACCCGTCACGCCCGACTGGCGTGAAATATTGCGCTGGCCCTTTGGCCGCCTCCGCATAACGCCAGAGGAACTGCCCGGTCTTCGCATCAACTCCGACGATGCCCTTGCTCAAAAGCTGCACGTATTGTTTGCGGCCTCCTCCTTGAACGACGATTGCCGATGCATAACCCGCCGTGTCGCCGCCCGGAACCGCCGATTTCCAGACCAGCGCGCCCGTCTTTTTGTTAAGCGCCACCAACGTAGCCTGCGCGCCGCCGGGGGTCACGACAACGAGGTCGCCATCAACTAACGGAGACTCTGCATAGGCCCATGTACCCGGCTGGCCGCCGAACTCTTTACGGATGTTCTTCTGCCAACGAATCTTGCCGCTCTTGGCTTCGAGGCAGGCGAGGTCGCCGTCCGAGCCGAGCGCGTAAATGAGATTCCCGTCAACGGTCGGAGTCGAGCGGGCCTTCGCGTAAGGCGGAACCTGATCCGGGTTGCCGACGTTGCCGACGCGCGTGTTCCAGACAGGTTTTCCATCCTGTGTTGAGAGAGCCTGAACAAACTCATTGTCCATGCCACGATTGCTCATCAGGTAGATACGCGTTCCGACGACCACCGGCGTCGAATACCCGTCTCCGATGTCGTCCAGTTGCCAGAGCAGTTTCGGCCCCTCCTTCGGCCACTGTTTAAGAAGGCCGCTCTCCTTCGATATTCCGTCGCGTGCCGGGCCTCGCCACTGAGGCCAGTCGGAAGTCGAAGCAGCCATGCTGGCAGACCTCGTCAGGGACACAGCTAAGAAGCATAAACAAAGCGCTGCAACGGAAGTTAGTAATCGTGACTTCATGGTCTTCTCCTTCTGACTATGAGAACTGCTTTTGGATATTCCTGCCCTTCGGAGGCTTAACGACACTTAGGCGTCCGACATGATGAACTACCTTACGTCAGACGTGACACCTAAGTTCCTGTGCGGAGTTCGGGCGTGTAATAAGCATTTCACGTACAAGGACTAGCAAGGACTGGCTCTGAGCGCGGTGTGTCTTCTATACCGCGCTCAACACCCCGTCATGGAATTCCGTGAGGACGCCGCAAGTTGGAGAGAGGGGAGTGCGCCCGGAGCTTTTAAAGAGGGATGCTTGCCGGGCGCATTAATCGGGCCGGGAGGAGTGGGATGGTCATCGCCGGAGCATGAGGTGTAACGGCAGTAGAGGGATAGGTAAGGGTTGCACCGGGAGTGGCGGCGACTGCCGTCTGCGTAGGCGAGGAGCTTTAGTTTCAGTTTCTATCATTGTGAATAGATGTCCGGTTGTTCTCATCGCGCGGCGCTCGCAATGGCCTCATCAACCTTCACCCGCGTCGAGACCAGCGACTACGAGCGGGAGTGTCAGGTCGGGCGGCGCTCGTTTTAAGCGCGTTGTGCTGCTCTCCTATAAATATATGCTTGTGATGCAGAAAACGTTTCACGTCCGGCGCGCGTGGAAAAAAGCCGGGAGAGCTTGAAAGAACAATTCCGGTGTCTCAAATCTTCGGGCCGCGTCATGAAACGTTTAGCTGCAAAATCGCACAATCAAGTAGAGATGTGTGAAGTAAGCATTTACCGGATTCATCAACTGGAGTTTGAAGCCGGTTCGGCTTTGCAATCGCTCTTCCGGCTTCAAGAATTTGATTGACTGGAAAAAGTTTTCCGGTAGAATCGCGCTGCTTAACCGCCGGGAGATTTTTTCTTTACTTTTAGAACGCTCTTTCATCCTATCTAAACAGGAGCGCCTTCTATGCCCCTCCGCGTTGACGATGGCGTCCCGGTTCCCGTAGTTCCCTCTTCAATATCCGAACTGCTGGGAGCAATGCTGGACAGCGTCACAGTTCTGCCCGATGAGAACTTGATGGCATTCGGCCCGTCCGGCGGGCAACTCGAAGTTCCGTTGTTCGAGCAGTTCAAAGGAAAGTGGTGCTGGGCTGCCTGCGCGCAGATGGTCTTGCGCTTCTACGGGACATTCCTTAAACAGTGCGAGATTGCGCGGAGGCAACTGGGCAAGCCGTGCTGTGCACATTTCTCTCTTCCTTCCTGCAATCAGGACTGTTCAGCCGACGAGGTCGATCAAGCTTTCACGCGCGCCGGTCTGGACTCTGATCGCGTAGACAGGTCGGTCTCTTTTGATACCATCCGGCAGGAAATTAATTCGGGCCAGAATCCCCGCCCGCTTGTGGCCGGTGTGAAGTGGGCCAATGGCGGCGGGCATCTGGTCGTCATTAACGGCTGGCGCGTGGTCAACAACGTCCGCTTCGTGAGGGTCAACGATCCTATCTACGGGCGTGGCGACATCCGTTACACAGACCTCAGAGAATCCTATGGCCCCAACGACAACGGAACATGGGAATGCACTTGGCTGGGCTTAACTCCGCGATAACCTTATGGCATACCTGAAACAACTTCCGGCAGCTGCTCTGCCCGGCATCGCGCGCCAGATCGGGGCGCGGCTCTTTTCGACTCTCTCACCGGCCTCCGTGCCGTCAGCGTCATTTGAAGGCGAAGAGCCGCCGCCTGATTTTGAGCCGCTTGCCGGTATCACTGATTTCACGGCGGCCCGCTTCGAGGTAACAGAATCGTTCGAGGTGTGGAGACTCAGAGCCGGTGCGCTGGATGAGTTCGTGCTGACGGGCGAAGACCTCGCCTCACTGGCACGCCCCTCCGGAGCATGGCATCATCAGATTAGAATCAGCAGCGATGGAACGGATAGCAGAGATGTCCCTATCGCCTATGCACGTTCCTGGCTGTTGGGCACATTGTCCGTTGAATGGTCTGTGCGTGACCTCTTTCTGTCGCCGCTGGCGGCTGCGGTGGATAAGGCCATACGGCTTGCCGACGACCAGATCACCGAAGACGTGGAGGCGCGGATGCTGAGTCTTGCGGAGTATTCGCTTGAGGCGCTCTGGTTCGTCGCTCCGCCAGTGGATGCTGAAGCTGAGCCGCGCCGCCGCAACGAGAGCCGTGTGATAGTGATCTCCGCCTCGGACGATTTTCCAAAGGCGAGGCTGATGTCGCCGATGAATTCCAATACCTTCCTGCGTCTCCTGCTCGGCATGAAAGCGGGAATGGGCTTCCGCATATAACAGTTCGTCCAAATGAAAGCCACTCGCTCCGGGACGCACTTTTATTCTTCTCGTTCTTAGATTTCCAAACACTCCTTGAAAGGGACACTCAATTATGGCAACTAAGAAAGCAGCAACCAAGAAAGCAGCAACTAAAAAAGCGGCAACTAAGGGAAGCAAGTCGTCGAAGGGAGCTGCCAAGAAGGGCGGCGGTAAGAGCGGGACTAAATTCGGCGGCGCGGGCGGCGCGCTCAGCGACTTCGGTGAAAAAGATAGTTCCGCGAAACGGGGTAAACAAACTCAGGCTCGCTCAGCATACAAGAGCGCAGCGTCATCAAAGGGCGCGGCAACATCCAAGAGCGTAGCGTCGAAAAAGTCCGGCGCGAAGAAAGGCACGGGCGGCGCTAAAAAGGGCGGGATTCAGTTTGGCGGCGCGGGCGGCGCGCTCAGCGACTTCGGCAGCGGCGATACGGGAGGCTACGCCGATAAGAGAGGCCGCAAGAAAAGATAGCAGGTCATAGCAGATGATACCGGAGGGACGGCACACGTGTGCCGTCTCTCTCTTATGAGGCATAATTTTTACGAGCCACGCTCCCACAAATGCGGCTGCTCATCTCAAATCTAAATCTCAAACTGATGGCAAAGCCTGACCGGCGATTTTCGCTTCAGAGCGCGCCGCCCCCTGCTATTGCAGCGCGGCTTCGCACGGGTTCGTGCCTCATCATCATCGCCTTCGCAGCCTTAGCTTTTGCTTCACACGTGGCCGCGCGACCGCAGGATGACTGCGCTGCGCCCGGAGCGTTGGCGGCACAGGCCGAGGGCTTGAGCGCGCAGTGGAAGGTGGCAGAGTTGAGGTCTGCGCTCGACCTGTTCAAGCGTGCGCGCGTGTGTTGGGGTCGTGCCGGTCTTAGACGAGAAGAGGCGGGCGCGCTTAAGCGCATCGGAGACGTACATTTCTCGCTCAGTGAGTACAAAGATTCTCTGGACGCTTATCAAGAGGCTCTTCAGTATTGGAAGCAAGCGGGCGACCGTCTGGCGCAGGGCTACGCGCTGGTTGATGCGAGCTGCCCTCTGTTTTTCATGGAGCGTCCAGACACGGAGGCGTGGCAAAATTCTGTGGAAGCCGCTTCCATCGCACGCGAATTGGGCGACCATCGCCTGATGGCGCGTGCGGAGAACATCAGCGGCAGGGTTTGCTATACACGCGGCAATTTTCAAGAAGCCGACGCGCATTTCGCACAGGCGCTCGCACACGCACGCGAGGCAGGCGCTCCGGCGGAAGAGGCGCAGGCGCTCCATAACATCGGACAACTACGCAACGACGGGGGCGAGTTGCGTGTGGCGCGCGATTCTTATCAACTGGCGCTGCCGTTATGGAGGGCGGTGCATGACCGGCAGAATGAGGTCAGGACGCTCAACGCTCTGGGTCTGACTTACGCACTGTTGGGCGAGAACCAGACCGCGCTCGAATATCTGGATGGAATCGCGCTGCCGCTACTGCTTGAGGCCGGAGACCTCAAAGAAGAGGCCATCGCTCACAACAACATCGGCTACGTCTACCAGTCGCTGGGCGATTACGAGACGGCGCTCTCACATCATCGCAGGGCGTTAGCCATCTTCGACCAGCTCGCCATCCCACGCGCCCGTGCGCTGACTTCGCTTTTCATCGGCGATCTGTGCATGCAGCTCGGAATGACGCAGGAGGCCGGAGCGCATTACGAGCGCGGCCTCGCGCTGGTGACGAATCACGCTTTGCTGCAAGCGGATATGCTCAACGGTCTGGGGCTGTTGCGGCTATCCGAGGGCAGAGCGGAAGAGGCTTATGAACTTTTCCGCCAATCGCTTTCGGCTTATGAGACGGCGCAGCACCAGAGAAGACAAGCCTTCGCGCTTAACAACATCGGATGGTACTTCGGCGGGCGTGGCAACTGGCAACAGGCTGCCGATTATTTCCGGCGTGCGCTTGCCAGCTGCCGCGCGGTTGGAGATCGCCTGCATGAAGCTTTGACCCTTTACAATATCGCGCGTGCCGGGTTCGAGCTTGGTGATGATGTATCCGCGCGAGCAAACATAGAGGCCGGGCTACAGGTCACAGAGTCACTGCGCTCAAGGGTCACGAGCAACGCACTGCGTACATCTTATTTTGCCTCTGCTCATCGCCAGTTCGAGCTTTACGTCGCCGTGCTTATGCGCCTGCACGCGCGCAACCCGGACGCAGGTTTTGCCGCCGCTGCCTTTGAGGCCAGCGAGCGCGGGCGTGCACGCTCGCTGCTTGAGACCATCGCAGAAGCGCGCGTCAACATCCGCTGGGGCGTTGATTCCGCCCTGTTAGAACGCGAACGCGAGCTGCAACTCCGGCTCAACACGAAGGCCGGGCGGCGTGTCCAGTTATTGACTGCCAAAGCGAGTCCGAACGAGCTGGCGGAAATCGAGCAGCAGGTTGATGCGCTGGCGACCGAGTATCAAAAGCTGCAAGATCAGATCAAGGCATCAAGCCCGCGCTATGCAGCGTTTGTGCAGCCTGCGCCGCTCACGCTCAAGCAGATTCAGGAAAAGGTTTTGGATGAAGACACAGTGCTTTTGGAATACTCGCTCGGTGAAGAGCGCAGCTTCGTGTGGGCTGTGACAGCCGGTTCGATCAAGGGCTTTGAGCTGCCCGCGCGGGCGCAAGTCGAGAAGAGCGCTCGGCGCGTGTACGAACTTCTGACCACGCGCAACCGGCAGGTGAAGGGGGAGACGGACAAGCAGCGCATGGCGCGTTTCGCCAGAGACGAAGACCTTTACGCGGAGGCCGCGCGCGAGTTGAGCGCGATGCTATTGAATCCTGTGGCGGGCGAGTTGCGACGCGAGCGCGTGGTCATCGTCGCTGATGGAGCTTTACAGTATGTGCCTTTTGCGGCATTGCCTACGCCCGGCAAAGAGCCTGAGACGAAGGAGCCGCGAGACGTGGCCGCGACGGCAAAAGATTTACTGGCTACGCGCACACACTTGCAACAGGATGCCGGAGCCGGATTCACGCCATTGATAGCCCGACACGAAGTCGTGAGTTTGCCGTCGGCTTCTGTGCTTGCCCTGATGCGCGAAGAACTGCGCGGTCGTCGTCCGGCCCCACGATCAGTCGCTGTGCTGGCCGACCCAGTCTTTGATAAGGAAGATGAGCGGCTGGCATCCGTGCGAGCAGTGAAGGAGCGTCAACCCGACGACGCCGTTACGCGGCGCGACAAGTCGGCTAACGGCGTGGATGTTGTGCCCGTCGCCGTGGCGCAAAGAGCTTTGAGAGATTTCGACGGGCCGGATGACGGCGCGGGAGGAATCGCGCGGCTTCCCTTCTCGCGGCGCGAGGCGCAGGCGGTCATGGCATCCGTGCCGGCAGGCGATGGAATGTTGGCTTTAGGCTTTCGCGCGAGCCGCGAGACAGCCACGAGTCCTGACCTCTCGCAATATCGTATTGTACACTTTGCAACGCACGGTCTTCTCAACAGCAAACGGCCAGAGCTTTCGGGCATCGTCCTCTCGCTCTTCGACGAAAAGGGACGCGGGCAGCAGGGCTTCCTCGAATTGAATGAGATTTACAATCTCAACTTACCGGCTGATCTGGTCGTCCTGAGCGCGTGCCAGACTGCGCTCGGTAAAGATGTCAGAGGCGAAGGACTGGTCGGCCTCACGCGCGGATTCATGTATGCGGGCGCGGCGCGCGTCGTCGCCAGCCTCTGGAAAGTGGACGACGCGGCCACCGCAAAACTGATGGGCGAGTTCTACAATGAGATGCTCGGCAAAGGACTCAAGCCTGCTGCGGCGTTGCGTGCCGCACAACTCCGCATGTCGCAACAACCGCGCTGGCATTCGCCATACTACTGGGCGGCCTTCACACTGCAAGGCGAGTGGAAGTGAGAGTCATAGATTAGTTTCAAAGAAGTCGAAAAGAAAGACATGTTCGCGCAAAGGGGCAGAGAAATGCAAAATTAAAAATGTAAAATGCAAAATGAAAGAGGGTTCTTATTTTTGCATTTTACATTTTGCATTTTTAATTTCTCTGCCCCTTTGCGCGAGATTCGTTCGTTGTAGACAGCCAACAACATTCTAAACTGAAGCGCTACCGAAGTGAGGTTGGCCTAAAAATTTTTCACCCGCCTGCTTATCAAAACTTCCCTTTCCAGTCAAAAGAGTAGAGAATTCGTCGCGGGAAGCGCATGCGTTTCAAGCTTCGCTCTTCCCTTTGCTTCCGGCAGAAATCTATCAATCAACTTCGGACGGAGTGCTCTGGCACGTGGATACCCCTGTATCACTTAAAAAGGAGTGGGTTCTGACGCAGCAGGCGTTTGACCACCTGCTCGACATGCTTGACGCAGACCGCGAGCAGGCGGGCCAGAAATACGAGCGCATCCGGCATAAGCTCGTTAAATATTTTGAGTGGCACGGGGCGGAACTGCCCGACAAAGAGGCAGACGAGACGATCAACCGCGTCGCACGCAAGATAGTGGAAGGAGCGGAGATTCAAAACCTCAACGCTTACTTCTATGGCGTGGCGCGGCTGGTCTTCGCTGAATCTCTCAAGGCGCGTGAGAAGCAGCAAGAGGCGTTCCGGCATCTGCCCACGATAGAACTGCCTGTGGACGAAGACCTAGACGCGGCTCAACGTCAAGCATGCTTCGACCGTTGCCTCCGTCGCCTGCCGGAAGAGAATCGCTCTCTCATCATCGAATATTATCAGGATGAGAAGGGCGATAAGATTAAACGCCGCAAATATCTGGCCGCACGGCGCGGCATCCCGCTCAATGCCCTGAGGATACGCGCGCATCGCATCCGCGTGGGCATGGAATCGTGCGTCAGTCAATGTTTAGGACAGAATGAGTGAAACCTATTTTGTTTTCGGCCACTTATATATGAGTCGAGTCGAAGGGAGTTTTCCTGTTGGCAGGTAAAACACAAGAGGGGGCGCGGCTGACACAGTATCTGCTGGGCCGGATTTCCGTGCGCGAGCTTGAGCAGACGGAGGAAGCATACTTCGCTGATGACGAAGCCTTCGAGCAGATGCTCATCGCCGAGGAGGAGTTGATAGACGCCTACGCGCGCGGGGAGATGTCCGTGGAGGAGCGTCAACGTTTCGAGGAGCTGTTCATGGCCTCGCCGCGCTGGCGCGAGCGTGTGCAGTTCGCGCGCTCGCTGTCGGCTGCCGTTTCGGGCGCGCAGCCCGCCGTAACATCTCAAGAGGCAGGGCACGCGCCGCAAGAATCTGACGATGTGCCTCTCACGCCTCCGCCTTCTTTCTTTGCAGCCCTCCATGCACGCGGCGCAACCCTGAGCTTCGCTCTGGCGGCTATAGCACTGGCCGCTGTCGTCGGCCTTGCATGGCTCCTTGTCGAGCGCGCGAGGATGCGCGAAGAATTGCGGCAATTACGCGCCGAGCGCACGACGCTCAGCAACAGTGTGCAGGAGATGCAGGCGCGTGTCGCCGCCGAGCAGACGCGAAACGAAGAGTTGCGCGCACAACTCGAAGGCAAGCAGGCAACGCTTCCGCAGAAGACAGACCCGCAGGAAGACTTTGCATCCCAACAGAATGACAAGCTGCCCGATAAAAATAGCGGGCAAACGCAGCCACCTTCAGTTCTCTCCTTCGTCCTGACGCCCGGTCTCGTCAGAGGCGGCGGGGCCACAACGCTCTCTGTGCCGCACGGCGCGTCTTCCATCGTGCTTCGGCTCAACACAGAGGCGAGCAGTGATTATGCAACTTACCGCGCGGGGATTGAGACTGCCGGCGGACGCAAGGTTTGGAGCGCGGATTTAGCAAGGCCACAAAGCGTTGCAGGCACGCTTACCCTTCCCGCGTTGCCTGCGAAGAATCTTCCCCCCGGCGACTATATTCTGCTTCTCAATGGAAAGCGTCCTGACGGCGGATTCGAGGACATCGCCGATTACTCTTTCAGGGTCGTGAGAAAGTGAAAGCTATGCCAGCGACAATTCCCACATCATGGCGTCAACAGCTTGGAGCCGAAGTTAAGAAACCCTATTTTCAGCGACTGCAAGAATTCATAGAGCAGGAGCGGCAGCAGTTTGAAGTGTATCCGGCTGAAGCGGATACTTTTCAGGCTTTGAAGCTGACGCCCTTTGCCGGGGCCAATGTCCTGCTGCTCGGCCAAGACCCGTATCACGGCCCAAACCAGGCGCACGGTCTCTGCTTTTCAGTCAAACCGCAAGTCGCAATCCCTTCTTCGCTCAGAAATATTTTTACGGAATTGAAGAATGATGTCGGCTTCAAGATTCCCAATCACGGCTATCTGGCGAGCTGGGCCAAACAGGGCATCCTGATGCTGAACGCAGTGCTCACAGTCCGCGCGGGACAACCCAACTCGCATAAAGGCAAAGGCTGGGAGATTTTCACGGATACGATTATCAAGCGCGTCAACGACAAAGAAGAGCCTGTCGTGTTCGTCCTCTGGGGCGGATTCGCGCAGAAAAAAATCGAGCTGATTGACACCGCACGGCACGTGATTATCAAGGGCGTGCATCCATCCGGCCTCTCCGCCCACAGGGGCTTTTTCGGAAGCAAGCCTTTTTCCGCCGTCAACAAAGCGTTAAAAAAAGCGGGCAAGCCGGAGATAGACTGGCAGATTCCAGACATCTAATACCAAAAGTGGGGAAGAAAAAGAGGCCACAGATGCACACGAACAGGCACGGATTTAATTGATGATTTTAATGTGAATCAAGAGAAGAACACTCTTTGCGCTTCTTTGCGAAAACCTTTGCGCTCTTTGCGTTTAAGATTGAGATTAAACGCAAAGACCGCAAAGTGTCAGACGCCAGGAAACGCAAAGAGAAGCCTTAGACAGCCAATCTCTTTTCCACTCTTGAATAGCATTTCCTTTGATTGCTATCCGGTATCAAGAGAGATGAAAACAGTTAACGCACACGGCTCGATCAACGTCTGGCGGCCAGATGATTTACATCAGTTGGAATTGCACAGAGGCACGTGTGTGCATCGTCCCGTCCCGCGCCACTGGCACGAAGAATTTCAGTTGTGCTTGATAGAAGCGGGCGAGGGCGACCTGACCTATCGCGGCCAGAGCCATCCCACGCCGCCCGCCAGCCTCTTTATCGTTCACCCCGGAGAGGTTCATTCAAATCGCTCGTTTCAACTGACAGGCTGTAGCTACAGGACTCTTTTTATAGAGCCGGAAATGATGCGCTCTGTCGCCGCAGAGCTTTCCGGCAGAGGCTGCGGCGTGCCTTTCTTTCCCTCAACCATAGTATTTGATAAAGAACCGCTCTCGCTCTTCACACGGCTGCACATGGCTTTGGAAAATTCTTCCGCGACGCTCGAACGTCAAACATTATTGCTGGAATTTATAGGCCACATGGTCGCGCGGTTTGGCGAAGAGCGGGCTTCAACAGATTCGCTCAAGAGAAGCCGCACGACAAGCATCAAGCGCGCCTGCGAATATTTGAGAGAGCATTACGCGGAAAACGTTTTTTTAGATGAGCTGTCAGCCCTGGTTAATCTCAGCCCGTTTCATTTCAGCCGCTTATTCACCGAGCAGGTGGGGATACCTCCACATGCCTTTCAGACTCAGCTTCGCATCGCACGCGCCAGATCGCTTTTGCTGCGCGGTCATTCGATCTCGCAGATCGCGGCCCGCACAGGCTTTGCAGACCAGAGCCATCTGACGCGCCACTTCAAGCGTCTGGTCGGAGTGACGCCGGGCCAATATCGCCTGAGTAGCAAGAACGTTCAAGACCGCACCATTCTCCTCTGATAAGCTTCAAGCTCTCCCCGGACAGGATTTCCACGCCAGCCAGCAAGGAGAAAGCTTGACATGTCATCCGCACAGGGCAGAGCTTTATTGAGACGCACAAGTTTGCCGCTCGTCTTTATCTTACTCAGCGCCACGCATCTGCTCGCAGATTCCGTCAACACAAACGAGCGCACGGTGACGAAGGTGGGCGAAGGCATCTATATGATTCGTCATAAGGATGCGCCCGACGGATTTCCGCAGGGCAACACGACCGTCATCATCGGAGACAGGGACGTGCTGGTGGTTGATTCCTGTTACCTGCCCTCGTCTGCGCGCGAGGACATCGCGCAGATTCGCCAGTGGACCAATAAGCCCGTCCGGTATCTGGTTAACACGCACTGGCACTATGACCACACGATGGGCAACGGCACATACGCGGACGCGTTTCCCGGCCTCATGATTATTGCCCAGACGGAGACGCGAAAAAACATTGAAGGCTACAATCCGGGCTGGTTCGAGAGGTATCCGCAGCGCGCAGCCATCTTTAAGCAGCGGCTTGAAACCGGAAAAGATGCGGACGGCAAACCTTTGACGGAAATTCAAAAGAGAGATTTTGCGGCGGCTCTGGCCGGAGTCGAGCCGGTCGGGGCGGAATTCAAAGCTCTGGTTGACCGGCTGCCCAATCTGATGTTCGAGAGCGAGCTGAAGATAGACCTCGGAAATCGTGAAGTGCAGCTCAAACATTTGGGGCGCGGCAACACAGCCGGAGATGCTGTGGTCTATTTGCCGAAAGAAAAGATTTTGATTGCGGGCGATTTGCTGGATTATCCGGTTCCTTACCTCGGCGGCGGCTACCCGTCCGAGTTGGTCAACACCCTTCAAAGGATGGCCCGGCTTGAGGCGCAGGCAATCATCCCCGGCCACGGCGATTTGATGCGCGATAAAGCCAGTCAGGCTTATCTGAATCTGGTCATAGATTTTCTCAAAACAGTCATCGCGCAGGTGAGCGTAGAGGTTCATCGCGTTGGAAATGGTCCGAGAAATCTGGAGCCTGTGCGCGAAGCGGTGCTCAAATCAATTGATGTCGCTGCATGGCGGCGACGGTTCGCGGGAGACGACAAAGATAATC
This sequence comes from Pyrinomonadaceae bacterium, assembly GCA_963817025.1. Lineage (GTDB taxonomy): Bacteria > Acidobacteriota > Blastocatellia > Pyrinomonadales > Pyrinomonadaceae > JACMLC01. Next base: position 673,955 of record CAWFML010000001.1, read on the forward strand.
AGGACTTTTTCGACGGCTTCAGCTTGCAGGGATTGATTACGGCTGCCTACGCAGAGGTCTGGGGAAGATAAACGAAGAAAGCTTCACGCAAAGGCGCGAAGAAAAAGCTCAGAGAGTTCATGGGGTTCAGAGAGTTTAGAGAGTAAAAACAGATTCAATTCTTTCCGCACTCTATAAACTCTCCGAACTCTCTGAACTCTTTACTTTTTCTTCGCGCCTTTGCGCCTTCGCGCGAGCTTTTTGACGCCTATCTAATAGCGCAGACTGCTTGCCAGTAGCCCCGTGAATAGTGCATCATAGCCGGTGTTTACTCCTTCTCTCGCGCATCAACGGTGATGCGCCCCGCGCCTCGAAATCGCTGGCGGCGGCGTTCGGATAGTACGAGAGCAGGCTATGAATTCAACCGACAGAAGCCGCTCGCTTATGAGCATCCGAACCCTAAAGACTTCGCTGACGACCGTTACACCGAAGCCACTTTGATTCGAAGCTTCTCTCCAAATTCCAATTGAGGGAAAGGTACACTTTAATGGCTATGAAACTTTACGTTGGCAATCTCGCTTTCCAGACTTCGAGCGAAGATTTGCAACAGTTGTTCTCGCAGGCTGGAACAGTGGAATCGGCTTCAGTGGTTGAAGATCGTGAGACGGGTCGCTCGCGCGGCTTTGGCTTTGTCGAAATGGCGACCAAAGAAGAAGGCGAAGCGGCCATCGCGCAGTTTAACGGTAAAGAAGTCAATGGCCGCAATCTGAATGTCAACGAAGCGCGCCCGCGTGAAGATCGCGGCGGTCGTGGCGGCGGCGGCGGTGGTCGCGGCTTTGGCGGCGGTCGCGGCGGCGGTGGCGGCGGCTTTGGCGGTGGTCGCGGCGGCGGCGGTGGCGGACGCGGCGGCGGCGGTGGTCGTAGCGGCGGTGGCGGTGGTCGCGGCGATTACGGCGGTGGTGGTGGCGGTGGCGGCGACCGCACGCCGCGCTGGTAAACACTGTCCGGCCCAGTGACACTTTTTCTTTGAAGCGCCCCTGGCAAGACAATGGTTTTTGCCGGGGGCGTTCGATTTATTCCAACGCCAGGCATGCTCCGAAAGCAAGGGAGAACAAGAGTCATGGAAGAACATGCTTACAAAATCGGCGACCGCGTGGAAAAGCTTTGCACAGTATGCAGCGAGGAGCGCGGCCACGTCGTGGCGACTATCACCAAACGCGGCCAGATTTCACGCGTTGACTGCCCGAAGTGCGGCACGCGCAGCACTTTCAAAAGCAAAGGACGCACAACCACTGCCGCCACTGCGACACAGACCGGAGCGCCATACGACCGCACACGCACATACAAACCCGGACAGACGATGATGCATCCTGTCTATGGCATGGGCGAAGTCACGGCTCTTATCGAACCGCAGAAGATCGACGTGCTCTTTGCAGACCGCCTGCGCAGGCTCATTCACGCGCGCGAAGAATAACGAACAATGCAAAATGAAAAATGTAAAATGCAAAATTTAAGACACCTCTTATTTTTGCATTTTACATTTTTCATTTTGCATTCCTACGCAGCAGGGATTGTGCGAACCCACCTTTTCCGTTTATCATCCGCGCTGACTTTTTCTACTCTTCTTGAATCAGGCGATTCCGGTTTGCCGAACCAACTTTTTCTGCCGGACGATAATGTTCTATGAGCGAGCGCAGGGCTTCAGGTCTGACAGTGCTGGTCGTCGAGGACGACGAGGATATACGTCTGATCATGCGACTGTCATTAGAGGAGCTTGGCTATCGAGTGGTCGAGGCCAGCAATGGAGAAGAGGCTGTCGAGGCGGCATGGCGCACCTGTCCGAATGCTATCCTCATGGATTTGAGCCTCCCGCAGCTTGACGGCCTGACCGCCACGCGCCGCATTCGTCAAGACCCGCAAATGAAAGACGTGCCGGTTATCGCCGTCACGGCCCATCACGAAGCGCAGTTTCGCGCCAACGCGCTGGCCGCCGGATGCAATGCCTACACAACCAAGCCTGTGGATTTCAACTGGCTCGACGAATTGCTGCATCAACTGCTGCCGGATGATTGAAGAATAAAGTCTCCCGCAAAGGCGCTGGTGGCGCAAAGCAGAACTTAACAGTTTTCTTTGCGTCTTTGCGCCTTTGCGGGAATTTTTCTTGACTGTTATTCAAAGAGAGAGTTTTGCAAAGTTGGACGACGAAACGTGCGCGCTCTTGGCTCTGCCATGTATCGCTCGCTATTGAAACCGAGACGACGGCAGTGAACTTTGAAAATCTTTTCTATCATGCGCCACTGCTCGCTCGTCCCCTTCATGCGCGAGCCGAACTCGCTTGAGTTGAGGCGGCCTCCTCTTTCTTCCCTGATGTGATTGAGCACGCGCGCGGCTTTCGTCGGCAGACGCTCGCGCAGTCGCATCTCAAAATACGGCGCGACGCTGCCGGGAAGCCGTAGCAGCGTCATCCATGCGGTGCGCGCTCCAGCCGCTTGCGCGCGTTTGAGCAGTTCGGGGATATGTGAATCATTAAGGCCCGGTATCACGGGAGCGAGGCCGAGACCGACGCGTATCCCTGCTTCTGCCAACTCCTGCATCGCCGCAAAGCGCGCATCGGGCGACGGCGCAAAAGGCTCCAAAGCTCTGGCCGTCTCATAATCTCTGAAAGGAATCGTGAAATAGACGGCGGCATCTGCCTGCTGTGCCAGCTCTGCGAGCAATTCTTTATCACGGCGCACCAGCGCGGACTTGGTCACGATGCTGACCGGCTGGCGAAACTCAAAACACACTTCCAGACATTGCCGCGTCAAACGATAATGAGCTTCGAGCGGCAAATACGGATCCGAGGTGAAAGAGAAAACCAAATCGTCTCCCTTCCATGAAGGCTTCATCAATTCCTGCCGCAGAAGTCTGGAGGCATGAACCTTCGCCACAATCTTGCGCTCGAAATCCGTCCCCGCGCCGAAGCCCAGATATTCATGCGTCGGTCTTGAGAAACAATAGCTACAGGCATGCGTGCAGCCGCGATAGCAATTGATCGAATAATCAAAACCGACATCAGGACTCTTGTTATGCGTGATGATGGTGCGCGTCGCAGTCTCTTCAAACACTTCGAGCCGCGCTTCGGGCGGCTCGCCGATCCATTCGACGCTCGTGCTGAGCCACGGGTTGGGAGGATTCTCGACGTAACGCATCAGTTAATAAGCGCTCTATTCTTTGCGCTCTTTGCGAAAGAACTTTGCGGTCTTTGCGTTGAAAAAAACTTTAATCGCAAAGAGCGCAAAAGTGTCAGACGCAAAGAACGCAAAGAAGTATCTCTTATCATTTCTGCTTCGATCTTCCTGACAGCTTAATTTTTATCAAGCGGCCTTGCGGCGCGGCGCGACGCGCTTGGATTGCAGTCCGAGTCGCTCACGCAGGCCCGCGCACGCGTCCAACTCTTTTTCGGGAATGCAATAGGCGCAGACCCATTTGCCGTCAGAGTTGCGCATGTGCAGAGAGGGCGCAGACGCTCGGCACGCTTCGCATTTGAAATCTTTACTCATCTTCCGTATCAAACCTCTCTTCTTTAATTTGAGGCTCAAGCCACACGGGCTTGCTGGCGTTGCGGGTTGTATTCATAAGCCAGATAGCGGCGCGCGATAAATTTGAGCGTCGCAGAGACATGCTTGCATTCATAGCCCGGCTCGGCATTGCCCCTGTACACAAAATCCGCGCAGGTGCAGGCCAACTGTTTTGTCTGCGGCTCGCAGAAGAGATGGTATTCGCGCTCTTGTCCTGTCTCGGAAAAAGCAATCCAGCCATAAGGCTCTGCCTCAAAAACCTTCACGCGCTCGGAACGCGCCGCGCGCTGCTCCGCAGCCGTAAAGGCATGCACGTTCTGCGTCTCATTCTTTTTCGTCGTCATAGCTTCTAAAAACCTCTCAACTTAAATCGAAAAGCATTGTAACACATTTGGAGCGCGCATGGAACACTGTTTTACAGATGAAACAAGATAAAAAGAGTAACCGCTCTGGCTTGGGTTTTGCTCTTGAACTTCAAACGAAGTAATTCCGGTATCAAAACCATACGTGATTTGAATTTCTATTAAGGGAAAGAGGAAAGATGGCGAACACCAGCAAGCGCAAGACGGCGGCAAAGAAAACGAGCGGCAAGGCGCGTAAGGGCGCTGTGAAGAACAAAGCTGCGGCAGTTGTAAAAACGAAGACGGCGAAGAAGCAGAGTGACGTGGCAAAGCTTCAGCAGCAACCCGAGAATCCTTTTCCGGCGCAGCACCAGCGCAAGCCGGGGCTGGAATCTAAGCTCACGCCCCGCCCGGAATACGAAGCGCCGCTTTACAGAGGCGCAGGCAAGCTCAATAACAAAGTGGCTCTCATCACGGGCGGCGATTCCGGCATCGGTCGCGCAGTAGCCGTGCTCTTTGCGCGCGAGGGCGCGGATGTGAGCATCGTTTATTTGCCCGTCGAACAGTCTGACGCGGAAGAGACGCAGAGGGCTGTGGAAGCCGAAGGCAGGCGCGCACTGCTGATTCCGGGCGATGTGACCCGCCCGGATTTCTGTCGCAAGGCCGTCCAGCAGACCGTCAACGAATACGGCAAGCTGGATATTCTGGTCAACAACGCGGCCTTTCAGCAGCATCAGAAATCGCTCGAAGAAGTTTCCGAAGAACAATGGGATCGCACGTTCAAAACAAATATCTACGGCTACTTCTACATGACAAAGGCCGCGCTCGCGCACCTCGCGGAGGGGAGCGCAATCGTCAACACGGGTTCCATCACGGGGCTTGACGGCAACAAGGAGTTGCTCGACTACGCTTCGACGAAGGGAGCGATACACGCCTTCACAAAATCTCTGGCCCAGAATCTGGTAGAGCGCAGGATACGCGTCAACTGCGTCGCGCCCGGCCCTGTCTGGACGCCGCTCAATCCTTCGGACAAGCCTGCCAAAGAGGTCGCAAAGTTCGGCGCAGACACGCCTTTCAAGCGGCCCGCGCAGCCCGAAGAGATTGCCCCGGCCTTTGTCTTCTTCGCCTCCGAAGCTGATTCCAGCTATGTGACCGGCGAAGTGCTAACCTTGCTCGGCGGCGAAACTACAGCCGGATAAAAAAAAGTCTCCGAGTGCTAAGATGCTTGGTAGCGGATACAATACCCGAAGGCATCGCCCCCGGTTATTGAACCAGTTCCGCCTTGAAGTGTAAGCTTAGAAAATATTTCAAAGCCACTCAAGCCTTCGCGCTTTGAGTCTTTCACTCTTTGCGCCTTTGCGTGAAATAGTTTTGTTTCTCGCTGGTGGCGCTAAGAATAAGAGCGAAGGCGCAAAGGGGTTGAATCACTCAGTCCTGTTTTGCAAACGATTCTGAGCCGCAGCGTCTAATGGAAACAACCTTCAAACCTTTGCGCGAGGCCGTGCGCGCCACCACGCTCATCGAATCGCCGCGCCTGTCTGAACGGACGGGCGCGCGTCTCTCCATCGCCACGGAAACTTTTCAATACACAGGCAGCTTTAAATTTCGCGCGGCCTACAACGTCGCCTCGCAAGTTCCGCAGGCGGAAATTCTCACAGCTTCTTCGGGTAACTTCGGTCAGGCGATGGCCTACGCCTGTCGGCTGCTGGGGAAAAGCTGCATCATCGTCATGCCGGACACTTCCGCGCGCGTCAAGATTGATGCCGTGCGCGAGTATGGCGGCGCGGTTGACCTGACAGATGTGATGGTCAAGGGACGCAACGAGCGTGTGGCCGAACTCGCACGCGAGCACACAGATGCATATATCGCCAGCGCGTATGATGACCCGCTCGTCATTCAGGGCAACGCTACGCTCGGAGAAGAGTTAGCCGCCATGAACAAGAGCTTTGATGTCATCATCGCTCCAGTGGGCGGCGGCGGTCTGGCTTCAGGTCTCATCACAGGCATACGCGCGTCTGGCGCATCCACCAGAGTTTTCGGCGCAGAGCCTTTGATTGCTAACGACGCCGCACGCTCGCTTCGCGCGGGCCGCATCATTGTCAATGAGAAAGAGCCGCAATCAATCGCCGACGGCGCACGCACGCCGAGTCTGGGCCAGCACAACTGGGCCATCCTGCGCGAAGGCATTGCAGGCATCGTCGAAGTCCCTGAAGAGCGAATCACGGAAGCCGTGCGACTGCTCTTCTCGCTCGCCAATCTGAAGGTCGAGCCGACCGGCGCGCTCGGTCTTGCAGCCCTGCTCACAGAGCCTGAAAAATTCCGCGACCTGTCGGTCTGCTGCGTCGTCAGCGGCGGCAATGTGGATACGGAAGTCTATCGCCGGATACTGGCATAATTGCGGAACTGCTTGAATGCGGAATGCGGATTGCGGATTGAAAAACTGAGTCGTTCTTAAATCCGCAATCCGCATTCCGCAATCGGGCGATTCCGAAATCCGCAATTCTAAGATATTCTCATGCCGCATTTGAGAACACGGGGACATATACTTTAACGATGAATCAGAGAACACAAAACATAGAGGACGCGCTGCTCGATATGGCCTACGGGCGCGCGGAGTTGGCGATAGACGAGTTGGGCCAGCTTGACTTAAACATGCTGCCGCTGCTGGCTAAACATCTGACAGGCGAGTTGCAGATTGAAACGCTTGAGAGGTTCGAGGAGATTTTAAAAGCTGTGCTGCGCGCAAATTTGCGCGGGCATGTGTCGGGCGAAACGGCGCGCCGTGTGGCGTTGTTTCAAAAAGAGATCGGCCTTTTGGGCAAGTACAAATCCTACGCGATCAAGTGCGCCAGCCCGCTCGGCTACTCTATTTTTTTGCAGAGCGCGGGCGAGGGCTTTAGCTTTCAGCGTCACGTCACGCACAAGACTGAAGTCTTTCATATTCTGGATGTCCAGCCCGGCGGTTATGTCTTCATCTGCGATTTCAAAGATTGGGAGCAGTGCTACATTCAGGAGACGTTTGCGGCGTGGCTCGCAGGCACAGCGGACGAGCGTTACGAACGCTTTCGCTACCAGCCGCAGCCCGGCGATGTCTTTACGATTAACGAACTCGGAGTAGTCCACACGGTCATCGGCTGCGTGCTCGAAGAATTTGCCACGGTCTCGACGGATATGGTTGACAGGCTACACGACCAGAACGAAGGCAGAAAAGTCCCGAAGCATTTCACGCGCGGCTATGTCGAAGAGCAGCTCAAAGAAATCTCTTTCCCGCGCACGAGCCGGATGGTCAACAACTGCTCGCCCGGTGGGCCGCAGATTGAAGACATCCATCCGGTCGAGATAGAGGGCGGGAGGATGACGCCGCTGGCGCGCACGGCCATCTATGCCTCGCGTTATCTGATCGAGGCGGGAAAGGCGAGCGAGATTTTCCTCGATGCAGAACGCGCTGCATGCATTTATGTGGCCGGAGGCGCAGGTCAAATTATTATTGCGGATGAAGAGGAAGCTCATCGCACGACTCCGCCCGCGCTTTCAGTCGCCGCCGGAGATGTGTTGATGATTCCGGCGGGCATCAATTACGGATTCGTCAACGAAGGCGAGCAGCCCTTTATCATCTCCGAGCAAAGAATCTCGTTCGATGTAGCATTTCTCTGAGACGAAGAAAGTTTCGCGCAAAGACGCAAAGAAAAGCACGCCAAGTGTCAGTGCCGCTCAACACCTTTGCGGTCTTGCTTTGCGCCACCAGCGCCTTTGCGCGAAACTCTTGCTCTATGTATCACACAAGACTCGAATGACAACTCATCTACTTCAAAGTGACCCACTACCGTTTATGCCATGTGATTGACTTACATTCAGTTAATAGTATAAATTCTGAAGTGGTCTTAAATCTCCAGAGCCATTAAAAGTTTCCACAGAATTCGCATTATTCAAATATCCGGCTTTTTATGTCCACGCCACGGGATTCCTGTCCTGTTAAGTTATGCTACTGACAGACTGCGAATCCATATTGCATCAAGGTAAAATTACATAGGCGAAGATTGTTTGCCGTGCCCGCCTGTGCAAAAGACAATCATTTCACCCACAAAACGAAAGCGAGAAAAATAGATGAAGAATAAAGCCCTGATCGGCTGTCTGGCCGTCGCGTTGTTTGTCACCGGAGCATGCTCTGCCACCAACACGAACACGAATACGAACACCGCGAATACCAACGCCAACAAGAATGCCAACACGGCTGCCAGCCCCGCCGCCACCGCCAACTCGAACACAGCCACGGCCCCTGCCCCGGCGTCTGACACGGCTGCGAGCGAAGGCAAGCAGGATTTCATGCTCCACAATGAAACAGGCGTCGTGATTGACAAGCTGTATGTTTCCCCCAGCGACAAAGACGACTGGCAAGAAGATATTCTCGGCCAAGACACTCTGGCGAGCGGCCAGAGCTTAGACATCAAATTCAGCCCGAAAGAGAAAGCTGCCAAGTGGGATCTGAAGGTCGAGGATAGCAAGGGCAACAGCATCGAATGGCATGACTTGAATCTGATGGAGATTTCCGAAGTCACGCTCCATTACGAGAACGGCAAAGGAACGGCTGAAGTCAAATAGCCAACACTCTTTTGCGCGCACGCTTAGAGCACAGTAGTGGCTTCTCTCATCCCCCGCTGTCGTTAACCGGCGATATTTTTCGCCGTCAACAAATTACTTGAAAAGGAGTCCCTGAATTACCATGAACTATGTGACCCGTAAGAGCCTTCGGCGACTGACCGCGCTCGTCGCCATCAGTTCGATGACCATGCTGCTCGCTTTCACAGCCTTTGCGCAGGGCAAGCAGGATTTCACAGTGGTGAACGCAACCGGCGTCGAGATTGCAGAGCTTTATGTTTCTCCGCATAGCGCAGACAACTGGCAGGAAGACGTGCTCGGACGCGACACCCTGCCCGGCGGCGAGAGCGTGGAAATCACCTTCAGCCGCACAGAGAAAGCCAAGATGTGGGACTTGAGGATTGTGGACAGCGAAGGCAACGCCATCGAGTGGGAGAATCTCAACCTGCTCGAAATCTCAAAAGTCACGCTCCACTACAACGCCAAAACGGGCAAGGCCTGGGCCGACCTCGAATAGCAAAGAGCAAGGGAGAAGGGGATAGGGTGCCGGGTGTAGTGAAAGGCAACTGCTTTAACTACACCCGGCACCCTATCCCCTACTCCCCTGTTGAAGCGCCTTTGCGTGAGACGTTCGCGCTCTTCTTAATTCAAACGCAGCTCCAAAGGCTGCGGCAATTTTTCGATTGAGAGCACCAGCCCGCGCGGGCTTGAGACAGGCTCCTTTTCCGGCGTCTGAAAAAAGATGAGACCGCGCCGCTGCTCCCCTTGCGCGAGCGGCGTTTCCAACTCAAGAGCGTGCGCCCTGAAATCCTCTTCAAACTTCGCGCGCGAGTTGGGGTTGTAGAGAAAGACTGCATTGGCATCCAGTATGCGCGAGATGGCTTGTCTGGCCGAGCGCGCTTTCCATTCACGCCCCGCGCCGTCACGCAGGCGGAAACGAATCTTCTTAAAATCAATGGCCGCTCCGCTCTGGTTGCCGAGTTCCACGCGCACAGGCAAGAGTCCCGCCAGCAGCAGGTTGGATTCAAAAAGCTCCTGACTCTCTTCATCCGTCAAAAGCGGCACGGCGCGCACACGCACGCCTCCGGCCTCCGTGCCCGCAGCCCCGTCCGCGATTGGAGCTTCGACCACTGGCTTGACTTTATAGAGCGAGCCGCCGCACGCCGCCGTTAAAGCGAGCACGGCAAGGAGCATGACCCACACAGTGATTTTCCATTCTAAGCGACGCACGATTGTTCCCTTCATCTCAAGCGCGCACTCTCTCACGCAGCTTTGCACGCTGTCAACACTTCTCTTCCTTGCCCCTCAGCATCTCATCATGTTACCGTTTTCGCTTTCACCGGAAGGGGCGAAAGCTCTGCTGTAGAGACAGTAGAGCCTGACACTATGATTCGACCGTTTCGCGGCGTGCAGCCGCAGATTCACCCGACAGCATTTATCGAAGAGAGCGCGCACGTCATCGGCGATGTGTACATCGGCGAAGAGTCCTCTGTCTGGTTTAACGCGGTCGTGCGCGGCGATGTCTATTACATACGCATCGGCCACCGCACAAACATACAGGACGGCACGGTCGTGCATGTCACCAACGGCACGCACCCGACGATTCTGGAAGACGAAGTGACTGTCGGCCACAACGTCACGCTGCACGGCTGCCATATCGAGCGCGGCTGTCTCATAGGCATGGGTTCAATCGTGATGGATGATGTGCGTATCGGCGCAGAGTCAATCGTCGCTGCGGGCGCGCTCGTCTCGCCCGGCACAAAAGTTCCGCCGCGCTCGCTCGTGATCGGCGTGCCCGCAAAGGTTAAACGCCCGCTCACGGATGAAGAGGTCGCAGGACTTGCTCACTACTGGCAGAACTACGTCGAATACACAAGGCTCTATAAAAGTGACGGGTGATAAGTGACGAGTGAAAGCGGATTTGCTTATCACTCATCACTTGTCACCTGTTACTCGTTACTGTTATGTCAAAGACACAGCCTGCGCGCGGGATGCGCGATTTTTTACCGGCGGATGTAAGGCGGCGCGAGTATGTCATCGGCGTCATCAAGGAAGTGTACGAGCGTTACGGGTTCGAGCCGCTTGAGACGCCTGCGGTCGAGAACATAGAGACGCTGACGGGCAAGTATGGCGAAGAGGGCAACCAGCTTATCTACAAAATCCTGAAGCGCGGGGAGCACGAGAAAACGGGCGAGGCCGACTTGGCCCTGCGTTATGATTTGACTGTGCCGCTGGCGCGCGTCGTCGCTGAATATAAATCGCAGCTCCCGAAATTTTTCAAGCGTTACCAGATTCAACCCGTCTGGCGCGCAGACCGCCCCGCACGTGGCAGGTTCAGAGAATTTTATCAATGCGATGTGGACGCGCTCGGCTCGCACTCGATGATTGTCGAGGCTGAACTATGCGCGGCTGCGAGCGAGGCTTTGGTAAAATTAGGTTTTAATGATTTCACGATTCGCATCAATCATCGTCAGGCGCTCGCGGGCGTGTTGGATGCTGCGTGCATCGCTGCTGGCAAACATGCTGATGCTCTGGTTGCGCTCGACAAGCTGGACAAGATTGGACGCGAAGGTGTGGCGAAGGAATTTGCCGCGCGCGGAATTACAGAAGAGGCTGGCAATGCTCTGCTCTCTTTCTTTGAAGGCATTGCTTCGCTTGAGCAGGCCGCGCGCATCGTGCCTGACGAAGTAGCGTTACAGGCAGAGCAGAAGCCCTTGAATGCAGCCGTGCTCGGACGACTACTGGAATTTATTGGCGACCATGAAGCGGGCGCGCGTGGCGTGGACGAGTTACGCCAGATTGTGGAATTTACTGCTGCCAGCGGAGCAGGGGCAAAAATCGAAATCGACCCGAGCCTCGCGCGCGGCCTCTCTTATTACACTGGCGCGATTATGGAAATCAAAGTAGAAGGCATAGGTAGCCTCGGCGGCGGCGGGCGTTATGACAATTTAGTGGGAATGTTTTCGGGACAGGATGTTCCGGCGTGCGGATTCTCTCTGGGCCTTGAACGCATCATCGTCGTGATGACAGAGCGCGAGATGTTCCCGCCCGCTCTGGTTTCGGCAGCAGCGGAGGTGATGGTCACTGTCTGGAATGAAGAGAGCATCGGCGACTCGCTTCAACTCGCAACAGAGTTGCGAGTTGAAGGGCTGCGGGTTGACCTCTATCCCGAAGCTGACAAGCTCGGCAAGCAGTTCAAGTATGCTTCATCGCGCGACGTTCCATTCGTCGTGGTTATCGGGGCGGAAGAAAAAGAGCGCGGCGAAGTTTCACTCAAAGATATGCGTTCGGGCGAGCAGCAAACAGTGAAGCGCGAGCGCGTGGCGGCAACTATTCGAGAAGCTTTATCTAAAAATGATGAATGATTCACTGGAAGCACAATATCTAGCGGAGGCTCTGCGGAGCTTTCGTAATTACAAGAAGCTGGCGGAGAAGGCTTTCGCGCAGGTCAGCGACGAGGAATTTTTCCTGACGCTGGATGAAGAGTCGAATAGCATCGCCGTCATCATCAAGCACATGACGGGCAACATGTTCTCGCGTTGGACGGATTTTTTGACGACCGACGGCGAGAAGCCTACGCGTCAACGCGACCTGGAATTTGTGATGACCGCTGAGACGACGCGCGATGATGTGCTGGAGCAGTGGGAGCGCGGCTGGCAATGCGTGTTTGATGCGATTGAGCCTTTGCAGCCGGAGGATTTCAGCCGCAAAGTTTTTATACGCGGCGAAGAGCATTCCGTGCTCGAAGCCATCAGCAGGCAACAGACGCATTACGCTTCTCACATCGGGCAGATAATTTTTCTGGCAAAGCATTTCAAATCTGCCGCATGGAAAACTTTGAGCATCCCGCGCAATCGTTCGGCTGAATTCAACAGTTACCTGGCAGAGAAGGTTAAAAAAGAGGGCAGGCAAAATCGTTTCGATGCGCCGCAGGATTTTATAAAGGAAGCTGAAGATCAGAAACAATAGTTATGCTTGATAATTTAGGAAACCTTGAGCGCACGCATTCGTGCGGTGAGTTGAGAACAGAAGATGTCGGCAAGACCGTGACCTTGATGGGTTGGGTCGCGCGGCGCAGGGATTTCGGCCCGCTGACCTTTATAGACCTGCGCGACCGCGACGGCATTACGCAGGTCGTCTTTAACGAAGAGACAGCTTCGGAAGCGCACGCGAAGGCCAAAGAAGTGCGCGGCGAATATGTCATCGCCGTCACAGGCGAACTCGTCCTGCGCGAAGAGGGTCGGCGCAATCCGAAGCTTGCGACGGGCGAGGTGGAAGTGGCTGCGCGTGAGATTCTGATTCTGAATGATGCGCGCACGACTCCGTTCCAGCTCGAAGTCACTTCGTCGGATGCTTTGGCGAGCGAAGACCTGCGTTTAAAATATCGCTATCTCGATTTGCGTCGCCCGCAGCTACAGGCGAACCTGCACCTGCGTCATCGCGTCGTGAGCGAGATTCGCAGCTACATGAACGAGCAGACTTTTACGGAAATCGAGACGCCGATTCTGATTAAGTCTACGCCGGAAGGAGCGCGTGATTACATCGTGCCGTCGCGCATCCAGCCGGGAAAGTTTTTCGCGCTGCCGCAGTCGCCGCAACTCTTCAAACAACTGTGCATGATCGCGGGCTTTGACAAGTATTACCAGATCGCGCGCTGCTTTCGTGACGAAGATTTAAGGGCCGACCGCCAGCCGGAATTTACGCAGCTCGATGTCGAACTGAGCTTTGCTTCGCCGGAGATTGTCTATCGCCTTGTCGAAGGTCTGTTCCCGCGTGTCTTTAAGCTTATCGGCGCAGACCTCGAAGCTCCCTTCCCGCGCCTGACGTATGCGGAGGCCATGCGCCGCTACGGCTCGGACAAGCCTGACCTGCGTTTCGAGATGGAGTTGCAAGACATGACGGGCGCGCTTGAAGGGACGACCTTTGCGCCGTTTGCCGCCGTCATTGAAGGCAAGGGAGAGATTAAGGCTCTCGCTGTGCCAAACGGGGCTGCGCTCTCGCGCAAGACTCTGGACGAGCTGCAAGAGTTTGTGAAGCGATACGGGGCGAACGGTCTGGCGTGGGTCAAGCTCGGTGATGAGATTTCTTCTTCGCTCTTGAAAGCTCTGGGGCAGGAGACTATCGAGCGCATGGCGGCGGCGGTCGGAGCGCAGAAGGGCGATGCAGTATTAATCGTCGCAGGCAAAGCGAAAGTTGTCGCGCAAGCTCTCGGCGCGTTGCGTGTCGAAGTGGCGCGGCGCGAAAAGCTGATTGCGGAAAATGTGTACAGGCCGCTCTGGGTAACAGAGTTTCCGATGTTCGATTTTCATGAAGAAGACGGGCGTTTTTATGCCATGCATCATCCTTTCACTTCGCCGCTGGATGAAGACCTGCCGCTCTTGAAACGCGCGGTCGAAGAAGGCGAGACGGAATTATTGGGCCAGCTTCGCGCCAAAGCATATGACGCTGTGGTCAACGGCGTAGAGGCCGCCGGCGGCTCGATTCGTATTCATCAAAGAGAAGTGCAGGGACTTGTCTTCAGAGCTTTGGGACTGACGCCGGAAAAGGCGCGCGAGCGTTTCGGCTTCTTTCTGGACGCGCTCGAATACGGCACGCCGCCGCACGGCGGCATCGCGGCTGGCATCGAGCGACTGCTGATGTCCATGACCGGCATCGAGAACATACGCGACCTGATGGCGTTCCCGAAAACAGCCTCGGCGGCTGACCTGATGATTGACGCGCCCGGCGAAGTGGATACGAAACAGTTGGAAGAGTTAAAGCTGAAGATCGTTAAAGATTAAGCGGCAGTGGCAAAGCTTCAAAGCTCTTCTTTGCGAGCTTCTGTTTTTCTTTTCTTTGCGCCTTTGCGTGAAACAACGACGAACGGTTCACGCAAAGGCGCAAAGGTAAAGACAGAAGGCGCAAAGGAATTGAAAGCTGCTCTTGCTCTTGAGCTTTGAAACAATTTCTAAGTAGGCATTGAATCGTAGATACATTGAGGAGACTGAAAACGTGGACGAACTTTTAACTAAAGAGAATCTTGAATACCGCGCGCTGGCGCGTGAGATTGCCGATCAGCATGTGAGGCCGGTGGCGGCTGAGCTTGACCGCACGGCGGAGTATCCGTGGTCTGTCGTGCGCGCGTTGCAGGACGCAGGGCTGATGGGCGTGTGGATTCCGAAAGAGTATGGCGGGCGCGGCGGCGGCGTGATGAACCTGTGTATCGTCGTCGAAGAATTATCAAAAGCCTGCGGCGGCGTCGGCGTCACGTATGCCGTCAATGCGCTCGCGTCGTTTCCGATTATCGTCGGCGGAACAGATGAGCAGAAACAGAAATACCTGCCCGATGTCGCGCAAGGGAAAACCCTGATGGCCTTCGGGCTGTCTGAGAAGGCGTCTGGCTCTGACGCCGGAAGTCTAAAAGCGCGTGCGGAAAAGCGCGATGATTTTTATGTCCTGAACGGCGATAAGAAATGGAACACGAACGGAAATTCTGCGACGCTCTATTCCATCTTCTGCTCGACCAATCCTGATCGCGGCGGTCGCGGCGTCTCTGCTCTGCTGGTGGAAAAAGGCACGCCCGGATTTGAGATCGGCAAGAAGGAAGATTTGATGGGCATCCGCTGTGTGCCTGTCCACGAGCTGCATTTTAACGATTGCTATGTGCCGCAGGAAAACCTGCTCGGCGGCAAAGAAGGCTATGGCTTTAAACACGCGATGATGACGCTCGACCTCGCGCGTCCGGGCGTGGCGGCTCAGGCTCTGGGACTGGCGCAGGGCGCGCTCGACCTCGCAGTTGATTACACGACCAAGCGCGAACAGTTCGGACAATCCGTCGCCTCCTTTCAGGGCATCCAGTGGATGCTCGCGGACATGGCGACAAAAGTCGAAGCCGCGCGCCAGCTCGTCTATGCTGCGGCGCGTGCGATTGATGCGGGCGCGAAGAATGTCTCCAAGATGGCTGCGATGGCAAAAGTCTTTGCGACTGACACAGCGATGTCCGTCACGACTGACGCGGTGCAACTCTTTGGCGGCTACGGCTACTGCAAAGATTATCCGATTGAGAAGTACATGCGCGATGCCAAGATCACGCAGATTTACGAGGGCACGAATCAGATTCAACGCCTCGTCATCGGCAGAAGCCTGATTAAAGAGGCCGCCGCCGGAACGCCGCGCACGCAAAGCGCCGAAGCATAATTCAGGAGTCGGGGGACAGGGGCCGGAAACGAATTACCGGCCCCTGTCCACTAATCCCTGACGCTGCTTTCACGAAGTGAAAATGATTACGCTGCAACGAGCGCATGTCGAAGAGATGTACGCGCACGCGCGCGAGGCTCAGCCGGAAGAGTGTTGCGGTCTGGTGGGCGGGGCGCGTGAGGCTGTGCGCTCTGTTTATCGCCTTCGCAATGTCGCGCGCGATGCCTTCGTTTCTTATGAAGCCGCGCCCGAAGATTTGTTTGACGCGCAGAGGCAGATGCGCGAGCGCGGCGAACTCCTTGTCGGCATCTATCATTCTCATCCGCGCTCCGGCGACCCTGTGCCGTCAGAGACGGATGTTCGCCTAGCCTATTATCCATCGGCGATTTACTTTATTATTGGCCTCGAAGGTCAAGAGGCAAGCCTGCGCGCCTTTCGCATACGCGAGCAGGCGCGCGTCTGGGAGCGAATCGCTTACACCATCAGCGGCGACTAAGGACGAAAATCAACATTCAGCCACAGAGGACACAGAGAGCACAGAGATTCATTAAAATTTCAAATCTGAGATTTCAAAATAACCCTTTTGCTCTGTGCTCTCTGTGTCCTCTGTGGCTAATCCGTAATTTCTGTTGAGTTGAACAATCATCCCTCGCGTGTCGTAAAGAGATTTCTGAATCATGGAAAAGAAGACCAAGTACGACACCAACCCGCTCGATCCGGACTTCCCGCGCCGGACGGAGGAGGTCGGGCGCGCGACAGATGATGCGACGCGCGCGTCGGAACAGCAAACAACCACGCTCGAATCGGAAGCTCCCACGCGCCGCATCGACGCTCCATATGCGGCCCCGGCATCTTATCCGTCTGTCTTCGTGCCGCAACAGCACCAGCCCCCTGTGGCGCAGGGAGCCGCGTTCGCGCCCCCCGCCAATGTGCAGCCGCCCACTTCGCGCAATATTCCGGGCATCAACCTGCCTGAGAACGTGGTGCTGGTGCTGCCGTATCTTCCCTTTTTCGTCCTGAGCATCGCGGTCGCGGCAATCGAGCTGTATATGGTTCCGCGCAACGAGACGCGCGTGCGCTTTCATGCGGCGCAGGCTTTGGCGCTGCAACTGGCTGTCGCCGCGATGCAATTTCTGCTCGGCATTTTCAGCAATGCTTTCCTCGGCGCACGCATCGGCAACGTGGTCTTATCCATCTCCGCCTTTGTCTTCTTTATCGTCTCGATGATACGCGTTTGGAAAGGCGAGCCGCATCACATCGCGCCGCTCGATGATGCGACCAAATGGCTCAACGAAGCGATTGAGCCGCGAAAGTAAGCCGCACGCCCCTGCCCTTTCTGTGTTAAGCTTTCCATAGAGCGAAAGACTCTCCTCATATTTCGTTGTTCTGTTAACATTTTTTTTGCCACAGGTCTTCGATTTGATGAAGAGGAAGCTATTCTTTCTATTACTCGCAATCGCCACGCTGGCGAGCATCTTTGAGCCGCTCGAAATCTCCGGTCAGAGACGCAGACCGGCTGCGCGCCGCACGCGCCCCGCAGGCACATATACCAGCCAGTTTCTACAGGAACGCTTTAACAAAATCGCGGACGCATACCTGCGCGGCTATTACGCTTTTAACCCGACGGAAGCGACCGCGCTCGGCCTGCATGAATACGATTCGCGTCTCGAATCACGCAGCCGCGACGCTGTGGTTGCGGAGGTCAAACGCCTGCGCGCCGCGCTCGCAGAGCTGGCGCGTATCAATCCAAACGGACTCGCGCCCGAATCGCGTTACGATTATTTGACTCTCCAGTCGCACGCGCGCGCGCAGCTTCTCGAACTCGAAGACGTGCGGATGTGGCAGCGCGACCCGAACGTTTACAACCGGCTGGCCGCCGCAGGCGTGGACAATATCTTGAAGCGCAACTACGCGCCGATTGAACAAAGACTGGAAGCCATGCTCTCGCGCCAGCGAGAGATCGCGCGGCTCTTGAACGAGGCGCGCGTCAATCTGGATCAGCCGCCGCGCATCTACACAGAGACGGCCATCGCGCAGGTGCGCGGAAGCCTCGACTACTTTTCGCGCGTCGTGCCGCAGATGATCGAGCGGGCGGGCGGAGGCCGCTTGAGCGCAGCGCGCCGCGCGCAGATAGAAGCCTCTAATCAGGGCGTCATCAGTGCGCTCAACTCTTTCGCAGACTGGCTGGCGCGCGACCTGCTGCCGCGCTCAAACGGAGACTACGCCATCGGCGAAGAGCTTTATCGCCGCAAGCTGCTCTATGACGAAATGGTGGAAACTCCCATCGCGCAATTGATTCGTGACGGCGAAAGAGAGTTGCGCCGGACGCAGGAAGAGATGCGCGCGCTGGCCGAAGAGATTACGCCGGGCAGAAACGTCGTCTACGCTTTGCAAACACTCGGGCGCGACCACCCGACGGCGGGCGGGCTGGTCGGAGACACGCGCGCAGAGCTTGACCGGATACGAGCGTTTGTGCGGCTGCAAAATATCCTGACGCCGCCCGCGCGCGAAAATCTGATAGTCGCAGAGACGCCTGAATACGCACGCTCCAACAGCTTTGCTTCGATGGATTCGCCCGGCCCTTTTGAGCGCGCGGCCACGGAAGCTTATTACTACGTGACGCCGCCGGACGCGCAGTGGGACGCGCGCCGCACGGATGAGCATCTCAGTTTTTACAACCGCTCTTCGCTGCCGGTGATTTCGATTCACGAAGTTTATCCGGGCCACTACTATCAATATCTCGCGCTCAAGAATCAGCTCTCGCGCGTGCGTACAGTGCTTGGCAACGCTAGTTTCGCTGAAGGCTGGGCGCACTACTGCGAGCAGATGATGCTCGACGAAGGTTTCGGGGGCAACAATCCGAAACTGCGTCTGGCCCAGCTTAATCTCGCGCTCTTGCGTTTGTGTCGTTATCTCGTCGGACTGCGGATGCACACGCAGGGGATGAGCTATGAGCAGGGCGTGGATTTTTTCATGCGCGAAGGTTATCAGGAAAGAGTCAACGCGGAGCGCGAGGCGCGGCGCGGGACAATGGATCCGACATATCTCGTCTACACGCTCGGCAAGATGGAAATCATGAAGCTGCGCGAGGAATGGAAAGCGCGGCTCGGAACATCTTTTCGGCTCGGAGAATTTCATGACCGCCTGCTGAGCTTTGGCATGCCGCCGATCAAAGTAGTACGCCTTGCAATGCTCGGCGAGACAAGCGGCAACAGCGCATCGCACGCCGAGACGGCAGAAGAAGATGCGCGCGCCGTTGAGTTCACAGTGCTGGCAACCGGAACCGGGAGCAGTTATGAGGGAGCGCGCAGGCTTGAGCTGGTCTCCGGTCAAAGCGACTGGCAGCGCGTCTGGCGCATCATCGGCAATGAGCGTCCCGCGCCTGAGGTCAACTTTAACACGCGCGCAGTCCTTCTGGTTTATCAGGGACGAAAGCCTACGGGCGGCTACAGCATCGCCGTTGATGAAATCCGGCGCGTCGGCACGAGCCTCGTCGTGCGCGCCAAAGAACAGATTCCGGGTCAGGGAGACATCACGACCGACGCGCTGACTTCGCCGTTTGTCGCGGTCTCGATTCCGCGCCCGGCGGGCGGCCTCTTCGTAAAGTTTGAGGACGATGTTATAAAACAAGAACAAAATCGTAACGTAAATCAGCGAAACAATAGACAACGCAGGCGTTACAAACGCGGCTCTCGTTCGTTATGACCGGCGAGGCCAACCACTTCGGAGGCAGGCTTCATCAAAGAAGACGCCAATGAAAAGTCGCCTGCAAGTGAGTTTTGTGTCAGCGGCCCCTTTGGCAAGAGATTGACGTGCTCTCTCCCCCTGCACGCCGCGTGTTGTGCAGTTGACATGTAATTGGGGGGAGATTCGCATTCAGCTTTCTATTTGAATGAGTGATGCGCCCTCCCGTTAAGGAAATAGGCGCGTCGCTCTTTTGATTTTTGGATTGACGAAAAAGCTTGAGCAGGTCATGTCTCATGCAGTTCGTGTTGAGGAGGGAAGAAGATGTTAAAAAGCAATTATCGGAAAGCTCAGAGATTGACCGTGTGGCTGATGGCTGTGGCCGTCTTTGCCATGCCTCTCTCTGTGATGGGCCAGACACGCATTGCGGCCCCGAAGAATAAGTACAATATCAGAGACGATGTGCAGGCCGGACAGCAGGCTTCGCAGGAAGTCGAACGGCAGATGCCTATCCTGCGCGACAACACTATTCAGAGCTATGTCTCAAATGTCGGGCAGCGTCTGGTGGCGGCGATTCCGCCGGAGTTTCAGCATCCTGAATTTCGCTACTCCTTCAAGGTCGTCAATGCGCGTGACATCAATGCGTTCGCGTTGCCGGGCGGCCCGATGTATGTCAATCGAGGGATGATCGAAGCGGCGCGCAACGAAGGCGAGATGGCGGGCGTGATGGCGCATGAAATCAGCCACGTGGCCCTGAGACACGCGACGGCGCAAGCGACCGAAACGCAGAAAGCGCAGATCGGCTCGGTGCTCGGCCAGATTGCGGGCGCAGTCATCGGCGGCGGCCTCGGTCAGGTCATCGGCGGAGCCAGTCAGGTCGGCTTTGGCGCATGGGCTTTGAAGTATAGCCGCAAGTATGAGTCGCAGGCAGACATCCTCGGCGCGCAGATTATGGCGCGTGCCGGATATGACCCGCGCGATCTGGCGAACATGTTTCGCACGATTGAGCAACAGGGCGGCGGCAGCAGCGGGCCTGAGTGGCTGAGCAGCCACCCGAATCCGGGCAATCGTTATGAAGCGATTACGCGCGAAGCTCAACTCTTGCGCGTCAACGGCGATGGCTATCAGAATTCCAGACAGTTTCAGAGCGTGCAGGCGCGTCTGCGCAACATGTCGCGTGCGCCTTCGATGCAGGAGATAGCACAGGGCGGGCAACAGTCTCCGAACGGCGAGAGCGTCGGCAACGGCGGCACATATTCCGGCAGCGTCGAGAATCCTTCTTCGCGTTACCGCACATATACAGGCGGCAACCTGTTTCGCTTGAACGTCCCCGGCAACTGGCGCGAGATGTCAGGCGGCAATAACAACTCCATCACCTTCGCACCTGAAGGCGGTTATGGACAGCAGGGCATCACGCATGGAGTGATGGTCGGCATCGCGCAGGGGTCTGGCGGGAATTTGCAACAGTCAACGAACGCCTATCTCAACAGTCTGATGCAAAATAATCCGTACCTGCGCCAGCAGAGCAATTTCCGGCGCGGCAATCTGGCGAGCCGGGAGGCTCTGGCAATATCACTCGCGGGCAGGTCAAGCATCACTGGCCGGAATGAGACGGTGACCGTCTATACCACTCAATTGCAAGACGGCAATCTGTTCTATCTCATCACCGTCGTGCCGCAGAACGAGTCAGCGAACTACGGCAACGTGTTCAATACCATCACGCGTAGTTTGCAGCTTAACGGCTGATAAAGCAGTGGCGAGTGACGGGTGATAAGCGACGAGTTAAAACAACTTCTTGCTTGTCACTCGTCACTCATCACCTGTCACTGCCCTTTCGCTTCCTGCCACAACTCTTCCATCTCCTCCAGCGTCGCAGCATCTAGAGCACGCCCGCGCTCTTTTAACTTCTGCTCGATGTAACGAAAGCGCTTGCGAAACTTTCTGTTCGTCACTTTCAGCGCGGCCTCAGGCTCGACCTGCAAGTGGCGCGCGATGTTTGTGACGGCAAAGAGCACATCGCCTATCTCTTCGCGCACGCGCGCCTGCTCCGGCTCTGCGGATTCTTTGTGCTCAAGGATTGCCTCGCGCAATTCTTCAATCTCTTCATGCAGCTTATCGAAAATGTCTTCGAGGCGTTGCCAGTCAAAGCCTACACGCGCGGCTTTGGTGGAGAGTTGGTGCGCTTCCATCAGCGCGGGAGCTTTGGCCGAAACGCCGTCGAGCAAAGAAGAATCCTGCGCCTCTGTATCTTTGCCCGCGACGCGCTTCTCTTCGGCCTTGATGGCTTCCCAGTTGCGCAACACTTCCGCAGCATCATCTGCGGTCGCATCCGCAAAGACGTGCGGGTGGCGGCGCACCATCTTTGTGTGAATCGCATCCGTCACATCATCAATCACAAAATCGCCGCGCTCTCCGGCAACCTGCGCGTAGAAAACTATCTGAAAGAGCAGGTCGCCAAGCTCGTCGCGCAGCTCCTGTGGACGGCCTTCGCGCGCTGCCTCCACGGCCTCAAAAGCTTCGTAGGCTTCTTCGAGCAGCATCGGCGCGAGCGTCGCATACGTTTGCTCTCTATCCCACGGGCATCCTTCGGGCGAGCGCAAACGAGCCATCAGTTGTACGAGATCATCGAATGTAGCAGGCATCGGATTAATTCAAAGTTCAGGATTCAGAGTCAGTCTTAAAATCACTCAACCTCTTCTTTGCGCCTTGAGTCTTTCTCTTTTTGCGCCCCCAGCGTGAAACGTTGCTGTTTCGCGCTGGGGGCGCAAAGATAAAACTTAAGGCGCAAAGGGTTGAACGAATCAACGCTTGAGTTTTGAAAACATCGCTCAGAGTCTAAAGCACATGACCGGATGTTCCAAGCTAGCTTTGAACCTTGAACTTGAAACTGCTACCATCAACGAGAAATCTTAACAGAAAGAAGCGAAGGCGCGGTCTCTGTGGCCTCAAGCGACATTGAGTCCTGCGCTTTTCAGGGCAAAGCCAGATGAGCGAAGAACAATCCAATTTCAAAGTCACAGACCGTCGCCTCTTTAATCAGGACGGGACGCCGCGCGACATCGAGCGCGAAGAGGAAACTGCTGCGCCTGCGACCGCAAGCGCGCCGGAGGCGGCGCAGGCCGTACCGCAAAGCGAGCCTGCGCCGCCAACGCCGCCAACGCCGCCGACCGTGAGCGAAGAGGAGCGCGCAGCAGCCGCGCCCGCGAGCCGCGTTGAAGAGTTGCCGTCGCTCGAAGATGAGCCGTCGGGGCTGCTCGATGAAGAAGGCATTCCGGGAGCGAATGATCCCGCGAGCTTCATCAACTTTTTGATGTCTATCGCCTCGAACGCAGCCTCTGCGCTCGGCATGATGGAGCATCCTGTGACGGGCGAGCGCGGCGTTGACCTGCAACTCGGCAAACACTGGATAGACATCCTCGGCATGTTGCAGGAAAAGACGCGCGGCAACCTGCACCCGCAGGAAGAGCAGATTTTCAAAGGGCTGCTCTCGGATTTGCGCATGCAGTTTGTCTCCCTCAGCAACACCGCCCCGCAGCCGCCGCGCGGCTTCACAGGCCGCGACATCATCGGCGGAAAGTAGTTAGGGGTTCAGAGAGTTCGAGATAAGTCGGGTCTTCTGAACTCTCCGAACTCTCTAAACTTCCCCGGCTGTTATGAAGCTGACTTTTCTCGGCACAGGCACTTCGACGGGCGTGCCGTCCATCGGATGCGAATGCGAGACGTGCTCGTCCACGGACGCGCGCGACAAGCGTTTGCGCGTCTCTATCCTGATCGAGCACGGCGGGCAGACAGTCATCGTCGATACCTCTTCAGACTTTCGCCAGCAGGCTCTCAGGCACGGCATCAAGTGGCTCGACGCCGTGCTGGTCACACATTGCCATGTGGATCACATCTTCGGGCTTGACGACATCCGCCCGATTAACTTTCGACATGGCCCGCTCGGCCTCTATGCCAACGAGACTGCCTGGCGGGACATCCGCCGCATCTTCAAATATATCTTCGAGCCGTCACACTTTGGCGGAGGTCTCCCGCAAATCGTGCCGCACACTGTTCAAGCGGGCGCGCCCTTCTGCATCGGCCCGTCTTTGCAGGTCACGCCGCTGGAAGTGATACACGGACGCCTGCCTGTCGTCGCCTATCGCTTCAACGATTTCGCTTATGCCACAGACCTGAGCGAGATTCCGCAAGTGACGATGGACGGCCTGCGCGATTTGGACGTGCTGGTGCTCGACTGCCTGCGGCTCAAGGCTCACTCGACGCATCTGACGCTCGAACGCGCGCTCGATTACATCAACGAGCTGAAACCGCGTCGCACATTCCTGACGCACATCGCGCATGACATCAAGCACGCGCGCGATTCGCGCCTTCTGCCGCCCGGCGTCGAGTTCGCTTATGATGGATTAGAAGTGCAAGGATGAAGGCGGAAGGATGAAGAATGAAGATGAAGGCGGAAAGATGAAAGCGTGACGGCGAAAGATGAGTGCTTCATGCTTGAACAGCATGCCTTTCATCCTTCCGCCTTCTTCCTTCCTACTTGCTTTTCTTATGCGTCTCTTTCACGGAACGGATAACGCGAAGATAGTGCGGCCCACGGTGCTGACCCTCGGCGTGTTTGACGGGCTGCATCTGGGCCACCAGTTAATCATGCACACGTTGGTCGAGCGTGCGCGTGCGATCAATGCTGTCCCGACAGTGATTACTTTCGACCCGCACCCGCGCGCCGTGCTGCATCCCGAATCGGCTCCGCCGCTCCTGCAAACCTTCGATCAAAAGATAGAAGCCCTCGGCGTGCTCGGCATTGAGCAGACCATCGTCATTCCCTTTACCAGAGAGTTTGCGCAGCTCAAGGCGGAAGATTTTTTGCATGAAGTGGTTCATGAACGCCTGCATGCGCGCGAGGCTTATCTGGGGCGCGGCTTCGCTTTCGGAAAGGAACGCGAGGGCAATTTTGAGCTATTGAAAAGAGTCAGCGAACGTCTGGGCTTTTATGCGGCGGAGGTGCCGGAGGTGCAGTTGCGCGGCCAGCGTATCAGTTCCAGCAGGATTCGCGGGCTATTGTCGGAGGGGTGCGTCAATCTTGCGCGGCGCATGCTGGGGCGGCCCTACGGCGTCGAAGGCCGCGTCGTGCGCGGCGACGAGCGCGGGCGCTCCCTCGGCTTTCCGACGGCCAACCTCTCGCCGCAGAACCGCGTCATACCTCGCTCAGGCGTCTACATCACTGCCACGCTCATCGAAGACGCATGGCGGCGCAGTATTACAAATGTCGGCACGCGCCCGACATTTAATCAGGTGGCCGCGCCGACGGTTGAAACATTTGTCCTGAACTGGTCTGGAGATTTATATGGCGACGTGGCGCGCGTGCGCTTTCTCAGGCGACTGCGCGACGAGCGAAAATTTTCATCTGTGGACGAATTGAAAGAACAGATTCAGAGAGATATTCAGCGCGCCGGAAATTATTTTGAACGCAGCGCGGTGCACCGCTCGTTATCCATCATCTGAGTCTCAAGTCCTATGTCTCAGGACTCCGGATTATTCAGCTTTAACAACTGGGTCTTGGGACATGGGACTTGAGACTTTTTAGCAATAGGTTCGGGACAAGTTTTTTTTATTGTAATCATGTTATGTCAGCTTTAGAGAACAAACAGGCGTTGGTGTTAACTCCGAAAATCGAGCGGGGCAACGGCCATAAATATTCGAGCGGAAATGGAAACGGCCATTTAGCATTGCCTTCATCCGCACCCGCCGCAGGCGATGAGCAGGAAACAACAGAGCGTTACGGGCGGCGCGGCTGGTTGCGCTTCGCGCAGGTCACGCGCGTGCTGGGCCTCTTCTCTTTTTATCTTTATCTGGATAGTTATGACATCCGCGCGGAATTTAACCGGCGGATGAATGAGCGGAGACGCGTGGAAGCGCGTGCGCGCGGGCGCGTCGCGCTCTTTCAGGAATGGAGCAGGGCTGTTGATCGCCGCGCTGTGGATAAGCTGATTCGCGTTGCGCGCTACTTTGTCTTTCGCGGCGCAAGCGAGAGCGAAAACAAGACGAAGCAGGTTGAGAAGCAGGCCGCGTGGCTCAGAGAAAGCCTCATCTCGCTTGGCCCGACCTTTATCAAGATCGGTCAATCGCTAGGCACGCGCGCAGACCTGCTGCCGCTCGCTTACGTCAAAGAACTCTCCACGCTGCAAGATCAGGTGCCAGCCTTCCCGACCGCAGAAGCCTTTGCCCGAATCGAAGCCGAACTCGGACGCAGCCTCGCGGAAGCTTACGCGGAGATTGATGCCGAACCGGTTGCCGCAGCCTCTCTGGGACAGGTCTATCGCGCGCGTCTGCACACAGGCGAAGAGGTCGCCATCAAAGTCCAGCGGCCCAATCTGGCAGCGACCATCAACTTTGACCTAGCCATCCTGCGACGCATCACAGACTTTCTCAATCGCATTCCGCAGGTCAGCGATAACGCAGACTGGTCAGGCATGCTCCACGAGTTTGACGAGACCATCCACGAAGAGATGGACTATGTCAAAGAGGGCCACAATGCAGACCGCTTCCGCGAGAATTTCAAAAGCTGGCGCGTCGTACACGTCCCGAAGATTTATTGGAGCCATTCCACGCGCCGCGTGCTGACGATGGAGTTCATACGCGGCACAAAGGTCGTTGACATCGATGCCCTGAAAGCGCGTCGCATCTCTGCCGTCAAGGTCAACCGGCTGCTGATTCGCACCTATCTCAAACAGCTTTTGGAAGACGGCTTCTTTCACGCAGACCCGCATCCGGGAAACCTACTGGTGATGGATAACGGTCGCCTCGCTTTCTTTGATTTCGGGATGACTGGCCGCATCACTCCGCGACTTCAATCGCAGATGATTGACGCTTTCTTTCACGTTGTGGCGAAAGACGTGCCGGGTCTTGCGCAGGACTTAATCAATCTCAACTTTCTCAAGCCGAGCGTTGACCCTGAGACCGTGCGCCCAGTCATCGAAGGACTTTTTCAGCATTATCTGAATCTGAAGCTGGGCGAGGTGAACTTTAAAGAGTTGACCTATGATCTGGCCGAAGTGATGTACGAATATCCTTTTCGTCTTCCGGCGAATTTCACATACATCATGCGCGCCTTGATGACTCTGGAAGGCATAGGCATCGTCACAGACCCCGGCTTTAACTTCTTCGACACGGCCAAGCCCTACGCCAAAGAGTTTATGCTCCGCCGCGAAAGCAAACAGTTTCGCAAGCTGCTCCTCAGCAAGTTTACAGGGCGCGATGCGGAAGGGCGCATCGAATGGGGCAAGATGTGGAAACTCGCCAAGATGGCCGCCAAGATGTATCTGGAACAAAAGTAGCTCAGCATCAAAAGGCTAGATAGTTAACGCCATGCTTCCTTTAATCATCGTCGCCACCACCGCCACAATCCTGATCGTCGCGCTCTACGTCCTGCTTATCAGAAAACATTACTGGGGGCCAA
Organism: Pyrinomonadaceae bacterium; assembly: GCA_963817025.1. GTDB lineage: Bacteria > Acidobacteriota > Blastocatellia > Pyrinomonadales > Pyrinomonadaceae > JACMLC01. The sequence goes on from CAWFML010000001.1 coordinate 700,744, forward strand.
AAGGCCCGCCGTCAAAGAACGACAAAAAAGATTAGCATCAGCCAAAGCTCATGAGCGATTGCGCTTGCCGCGAGACTTTGGCAGACGCCTGATGCCCTCATGCTTTGTCCGGCTTGGCAATTTTTCAGGCAAGTCCAGTTCATCATCTGCCAGAACATCTAAAATCACGTTCGCCGCTCTCGCGTACTGCAAGAGAATCCCTAACGGCGGCTCCCGGTTTCCCAACTCATAGTCAGAGATTCGTTTAAATTCAATACTATCCCCAACTCCTAAACGCTTGTGCATCTCACTTTGAGATAAGCCTAATGTATCTCTAATCTGTCGCAGTTTCTCAGCTAAACGCTCTGGCTTCGGGCGCGGTGCTCCCATCAGGATTGACCTCCTGACAGAGCGACACTCGCCCGGTACAGCTTGCCCTTATCCCCAACATGGGGTAAAATCCGCTCGCTCAAAACTGACGCCGTGAGAATGAACCTTTCATTCCGAACGGCGATGCTCATGACTTCAGTTTGAGGCGTGAGCGACGCATATGCCGTTACTTAAGTTTTCAAATAGAACGCGCTCAATATAACAGAGAGTTAAGACCTCATAAAAGTTTTACAGGGAAATTGAAAAAGGAGCGCAAGGGGTGGATGCGCTCCCTGCCGCTCGCCTCTCTGGTAAGCCGCTAGAGATGGCTTGATGCGGAGAGGCCGTCGCTTGATGCATTCCCACGCGGAAAGCGGCGGCCTTGCTATTTATCCTTTCCGATAATCAAAGCGTAATAACTTAACCTGAGTTTGACATAAGACAACTGTGTTCTCAGCCCCGTCAGGGGCGGCGTATCTTAGCCCACGACTTGAGTCGTGGGAACTCAGGCTCCATTGAATTTGCAGCCCCGTGAGGGGCGACATCATATGCCGCCCCTCACGGGGCTTGGCGTTGGTGTCTATCTATCCCACGACTGGCGTCGTGGGCTAAGATATGCCGCTCCTACGGAGCTAAGCAGGTGGCGACCTCTTATATCGAACTCACGTTAAAACTTAAGGTATTTACAGCGTTCCTGTTCATTAAGCACTTACCGCAAGGCATAATCAGGCATATTTTTTGTTTCATAGATGAAATTTTGTTCCATTCCCGCTTGAAATGTGATACAGTGCTGCGCGGTCAGATGGATGGGCGCTACCGTTTCCGGTAGTTACAGTTAAGTCACTTGGGGCGAGAAATCGCTTGAAGAAACCTAAGCCGGAGACGGCTCAAACTTAAGGAGTGAAACAAGATGAGCAACCCAACGAAATCGAAGGTCAACCCGTTGAGCCGACGCCCGCGCCAGCAGCGTCTGGTGATGGCCGTGCGCGGCGGGGCAGGCGTCGGCAAGAGCTATTTCATACGCAGCATGTCCGAGGCTGGCATAGGCCGGCTCTGCATCTTCGATGTAGAGCGCAAGGCACGCCTTTTGAAAGGCGTCGGCCAGACATTCGACGCTTTTGAGATAGAGCGACCGGACGAGTTGCCGGAGTTTATTGACTGGGCTTTGACGGGCGAAGGCCGCGAGCAGAATTACGATTGCTTTGCCTTAGATTCGTGGGCCAGCTATTTCAGCGCCAAGCACAGCGAGATGCTGACAGCCGTCCGCGAGCGCACGGGCGACCCGCTGGCACAGCCTTCTGCGGAAGAGTTGGCGGCGGATCAGATGGTCTTGCAGGGCGTCTTGCGCCGTCTCTGCATAGAGAGCGGCAAGTCCGTCGTCATCGTGGATCAGATTGCAGCCAAAGGAAAAGAGGCGAAGGAAGACAACGAGGTCGGGCGCGTCCTGCCGATGACCGCGAGCGGCCTGGAATACTTCGTGGACATCATGGTCGAGGTCTCTTTGCAGGAACGCGACGGCGAGATCACGCGCGTCTTTCAGGTCGTCAAGAGCAACAGCTCCGCTTTTGAAGTCGGCTTTGAGATGAGCGGCAACATTTCTTTCAAAAACTTTCTGGATCACATGAAGGGCGAAGAGGCTCTCGATCTGGCCTTTGACAAGCCCGCTCCGTCTGCCGTGCCTGAGACGCTGGAAGAGAAGCCTTCGCGCCTCTCCATCGTCCCGCCGCAGATGACGATTCAGGAGCTTGTCGCCAAAGCCGAACAGCACGGCTTCAAGCAGGCGGACATCGTGACGGGCGCAAAGCTCTATCACAATCAGCCGAACATCTACCGCCTGACGCCGGATGAGATAGCAGACCTCGACCGACGCATCACCGCGCGCATTGAAAAGATGAGCGGCGCGCAAGCTGACGCGGGCAGTAACATAAAGCAAGAAGCCGCTACCGCCGCGAAGGCGCAGCCCGCACGCACCCTCAAAAGAGCGTAAGAAGAGCAAGGATGAAGGCGGAAGGATGAAGGATGAAGAGAAGGCGGAAGGATGAAGAGAATGCTATTCAAGCATGAGCAGTCATCTGCTATAGCACGCTCTTCATCATTTGCAAGAGCACTCTCTTCATCAGTTATCCTTCTCGTTTAAGAGCCGCGCTTTCATCCTTCATCCTTCCGCCTTCATCCTTGCTTTATACGGAGAACGTCATGCCCCCTACAAAACGTTTCCGCGTCCTGCTGGAAAAGCATGAGAGCAGCGAAGCCACAGGCATCAAGATTCCCTTCGACGTAGAAAAAGTTTTCGGCACGCGTGCGCGCGTCCCTGTGTGCGGCACGATCAACGGCTTCTCCTTCCGCAGCTCTATCTTTCCGATGGGTGGCGGTCATTATATGGCTGTCAACAAAGAGACGCGGGAGGGCGCAAAGGCCAAAGGCGGCGACACAGTCAGCGTCCGTATGGAACGCGACGAAGAGCCGCGCACCATCACACCACCGCCAGACTTAGCACGCGCGCTAAAAGCTAACAAAGCGGCGCAAGCGATGTGGGACAAGCTCAGCTACACGCATCGCAAAGAGCATGCGAAGGCTATCGAAGAAGCGAAGCGACCTGAAACGCGCGCACGCCGCATCGAGCGGGCCGTCGCGCAGCTCGCCGCCGGGAAGAAACCTTAAAGGAGAAAATCATGTTGCGAAGTATTCTTGCTGTGATTGCCGGAAGCATCACATGGATGGTGACGGCGCTAGGGATGGATAAGATTATGATGAGTCTCTTTCCACAGTTGTACATCGAGGGCGTCATGGTCGTGAGCGTTCCACTGCTGCTCTTTTCGGGTTTTTACAGCCTGCTCTTCTCTGTGCTGGGCGGCTATGTGACTGCGCTCATCGCTGGCCGCAGCGAGATGAAACATGCGTTGATTCTCGGCGTCCTGCAACTCCTGATGGGCATTATGGCGACCATCAAATTCTGGAACACCGCGCCCGCGTGGTATCACATCACGTTCCTGACGCTCCTGATTCCGGCCAACCTGCTCGGAGCGCAGTTGCGTTTGATGCGGAAGAGCAAGACGGGTCAACGTCAACTAAGAACCGCCTGACAACTATCTTGTCAGGGCAGAGGACAAGTTCTCTGCCCTGACAATTTCCGCAGCCCCTTTGCATTATCCTCATAAATTTCTGTAAGCTCGTCCCAAGATGTCTTTGCCTCAAATCACGCTGCGCTTTGATGCGGGCACGCTCTTGCTCGACGGCGCGGAGCAGGCTTTTAAAGCGCCGCCCGCGTTTCGTTGGGATGAACGCGTGCTCAGGTGGCGCGCTCCCGCACACGATTACAGGCATATCGTCAGGGATTTAATCCGGCGTCAAATCGTTTACACGGATGAAGCGCGCGGTTATCACAAGTTTGATTTTCGCGCGAAGCTGCATGTAGAGGCGCGGCCATATCAGGAACAGGCGATTGCCGAGTGGAGACGAACGGAGCGTTGCGGCGTCGTCATCCTGCCGACGGGCGCGGGCAAGAGCATGGTGGCCCAGATGGCGATTGAACAGGTGGGCCGCAGCGCGCTGGTAGTCGTGCCGACGATTGACCTGATGAATCAATGGTACGACCTGCTGCTCTCGTCTTTCGATGCAGAGGTCGGCCTCATCGGCGGCGGCTATTTCGAGACGGGCGCGCTGACCGTCACGACCTATGCCTCGGCCTTTCGCTTTATGGAGCGAATGGGCAATCAATTCGGCCTCATAATCTTTGACGAATGTCATCACCTGCCGAGCAGCATCTATCGCTATGCAGCCGAAATGGCAATCGCTCCGTTTCGCTTGGGGCTGACGGCGACACCGGAGCGCGCGGACGGCGAAGACCGCCTGCTCGAAGAATTGATCGGGCCAATCGTTTACCGCCGCGAGGCGCAGGAACTGGCGGGCGAGTATCTGGCCGACTACAGCATCGTGCGCGTGCATGTCGAAATGAGCCGCGACGAGCGCATGGCATATGAGAGCGAGCGCGCAATCTTTCGCAGGTTTCTGGATGACAAAGGAATCTCACTCGGCGGCTTGCGCGGGTGGCAACTTTTCATCATCGCCAGTGCGCGCAGCGAAGAAGGACGCCGCGCGATGATGGCTTACAGGGAATCAAAGCGCATTGCGTTGGGCACGGATGCCAAGCTGCGCGTGCTCTCCGATTTGCTCCTGCGTCACAAGCGTGACCGCGTGCTCATCTTCACGGCAGAGAACGAGATGGTCTATCGCATCTCGCAAAAGTTTTTGATTCCGGCCATCACGCACCAGACGGGCGTGAAGGAAAGACGCGACTGGCTCGAAGCATTTAATAAAGCGGAAGTGCTGGCCCTTGCGACCTCAAAAGTTTTGAACGAAGGCGTCAACATTCCAGATGCTTCGGTCGCCATAGTCCTTTCCGGCTCCGGCTCTTCGCGCGAGCATATACAGCGACTGGGCCGCATCCTGCGCAAACGCCCGGACAAAGAAGCTATCCTCTACGAAGTCGTCACGCGCGACACGACTGAAGAGCACATCAGCAAACGCCGCAGCGAAGGCGGGCAGTTTCGTGAAACCAGAAACGAGTCGGGCGATGCGGGAATGTTCGGATGAAAATTCAGACAGGGATAGACAGGATAGAAAAGCAATGGTGAAGGCGGAAGGATGAAGGATGAAAGGAGCGCCGTTTGAAGTTGAAGGCTTTGAGGATGAATAGCATGCTTTTCATCCTTCCGCCTTCATCCTTCATCCTTGCTTTTCTATGTTGACGGCTGATCTGGCAATGAGTTGGCGGCGCGGAGGACGCATTCATCCGTACCTGTTGAAGACGGAGGACGCGGCGCATCAGAGAGAGGCGCACGCGCTCATCGCAGTTTTCGATGAGCACGCGGGACGCCGACGCGCAGAGCTTGAAGCGGCTTTGCAGGAGTACGTCGGGACTGGAACCGACTACAAGATACTGCGCGGCCTGATTAAGCTCTTGATGGATAGGTGCGAGTTTGAGTCGGCGATTGCGACGGATGCTGCGGAGTTGCGCCGCGCGCTGTTTCTCGCGGCCAGAGAGTTTCATCCGATCATTGACAACGAAGAGACGCGCGCACTACTGGCCCACAAAGTAGCGCGCGAGATTGGCTGCGCGCCTGAGATAGTGCTCGATAACATTTATGCAGACCTGCCCGAAAATCAAATCCTGACTTCGTTTGAAAGCCTCGGCGCGGCAGAGCTACTTGACCGTTACAATCTGGCGCAGGCGCAGGCGTTGCTTTATCGCTGCACGGAGATGCGGCTTGAGGTCGCGCCGCAGAAGGCCGCAAGCTTTCGTGAATTGTTCGGCGCGATCAAAGCCTACAGGCTGATTCATTCCATCAGGGGAAGCGCTTTGGACGGCTATGAAATCATGCTCAACGGGCCGGTCTCGATGTTTCATCGCTCGCAAAAATATGGAGTGCAGATGGCCGTCTTTCTGCCTGCGCTCTTAACCTGCAAGAACTGGCGCATGAGCGCGGAAATCATCCAGAAGCCGGGCGCGGGCGCGCGGTTCGAGCTTGAGAGCGATCAAACTCAGCTTCGGACGCATTACCTGAGCGAGATGCCTTATGAAACACCCGCGCGCGAAACGCTGTCCGCGAAGTGGGCCAAATACGACGGTGCGTGGAAACTGGAAGCGAGCGGCGAAGTGATTGACCTCGGCGCGAGCGCGTTTATTCCAGACTTCGTCCTGCATCACGCGGAGGACGGCAGGCGCGTGTATCTGGAGATACTCGGCTTCTGGACGCCGCAACATCTCAAGGCGCGCGTGGAAGAGTTTGAGCTAAGCGGCTTCAAAAACTTTATCATCGCCGCATGGGATGAACTGCGCGGCAGCCGCGAGCCGCTGGCGCGCGTGCCGTCGAATGTAATCGTCTTCAAGCGTTCGCTCGACCCGGCCATTGTTGAGTTGACGATTGAGAAGCTGAATCTTTGAAGAGAGTTTCCCGCAAAGGCGCAAAGCAAGACGCCAGGAAATCATTCAAGATGGATTGCTGCTCAACAGCTTTGCGGCCTTCTTTGCGCCTTTGCGGGAGACGTTTATGTTCTTAAGAAATGACTGTACGAACTTTACTCACCATCGAGCTAGTGCCGCAGACCTGCTGGTATAGCAATGTGCGCTCGCACGTTTCGCAGGATGAATGGGACAGGCTCAGAAGAATCATCTTTGAGCGGGCCGGTCGCGTGTGTGAAATCTGCGGCGGGCGCGGGCAGAAGTGGCCCGTAGAGTGTCATGAGGTATGGCTTTATGACGACGAGCGGCATGTGCAGCGGCTTGAGAGGCTCATCGCGCTCTGCCCGCGTTGCCATGAGGTCAAACACATAGGGCTGGCAGGCGTGCGCGGGCGGCAGCGGCAGGCTCTCTCGCATCTGGCGAAAGTCAACCGCTGGTCAGGAGAGGACGCGCGGCTCTATCTCGAAGCCTGTTTCGAGCAATGGACGCAGCGCAGCCAGCACAAATGGACGCTCGACATCTCATATCTCGAACAGCTTTAAAAACTCACCAGCGATGATAAGCCGGGTGGCCCTCTTTGACCGCGACGAAAGTTCCGCGACAGGTGGCGCAGACTTTGTCGTGAGCGATCAACTCTGCTTCGACAATCGCGCGGTCATCAGTTGATTCTGTGACTCTTGCTGTGAGCTTAATCGGAGCATCCGTCGGCGTGGGCCTCAAGAGCTTGATGGCGTAGTCAGCCGTGACAGTGCAGGGCGGCGTGCTCGCTCCGGTGCGGTTCATCAGATGCCGCGCCGCCGCCCAGTTTGAATGGCAATCCAGCAAGGCTCCGATAATTCCCCCGTTGAGCATGCCGGGAAAGGCTTCGTAATGCGGCTCAGGCATCCACTCCGCAACAGTCTCTTCACCTTGCGCGAAGCTGCGTATGTGCAATCCCTTTTCGTTCATTGGCCCACAACCGAAGCAGGCGTTATGCGGCGCGTATTTTTCTTGCAGGCTTTGTTCCGTCATGCGAAGGATTATCCATAGTGGAAGGCAAAAGTAAAAAGGTAAAAGGCAAAAGTGAGGAAAGCATTCAAGCCTCCTTCACTTTTGCCTTTTACCTTTTTACTTTTGCCTTGCCTTACTGATGTGCAGCATTCTGCGGCGGGTTCTGCTGCGTCAGGAGCTTGCGCAGTTTCATACGCGCCTTGTGAAGCTGCGACTTGGACGTGCCGACCGAGCAGCCGAGCATGCGTGCCACTTCTTCATGCTCATGACCTTCTATGTCATGCAGCACGAACACTGAGCGATAGCCCGGCGGCAGTTGCTTGATAGCATTGTCGAGCGCGATGCGATCCACGACGGGCATTGAGCGCGGGTTCTCCGTGCCGTGCACGATTTGCACAGGCGTCTCGCCCTCTTCCGTGGTCTTTTCCATCTTCACGCTGCGCTTGCGAAAATGCATCAAGACCTGATTGACCGTCAGCCGGTGAAGCCAGGTGGTAAACGCAGAGTCTCCGCGAAAGCTGCCGATCTTGCGATAGAGCTGGATGAAAGCTTCCTGCGTCAAATCTTCCGCTTCCTGCACGTTCTGAGTCATACGCAGGCACAGGCTATACACGCGACGATGATGTCGTTGATACAAGACCTCGAAAGATTCCATGTCGCCTTTAGCGGCACGCTGGGCCAGAGTATAGTCCGTCGAACCGGGCCTGGACTCTTTCGCCTCTCCGGCGAGGCTTGCGTTTGCGACCTTTTGCCAGATTGGGTATGTTGCGGCATCTGTGTTCATAGCCCGTTTATTTGCAAACAGGATGCCATGCTGCGTCTATCCCTTAAATCACTGTCAAAACGGGCATTTGTACAAGCGCAAAACGATTGTTAAACCATCTCGGCTTGCATTGAAACGAAACGGTGTACTGTGCCGGAAAGCTTCAAAACACATTCAACAGGGGAGTAAGGTGAAGTGTGCCGGGTGTAGTGAAAATAATGCTGCTTTTCCTACACCCGGCACCCTTTCCTCGACACCCTTGCTCTTCGCGTCTTTACGCGAACTTCTTGTTCTATATTTTTAAGCGCGACTGACATATGGGTTATCTTTAAGCCAGAAACGCCACGGCTTGGTGACATATTCCCCGGCATAGCCGATGCCGACGCGCGGGCCTGTGGCAATCTGTCTCGCCTTGATGCTCGCGCCCGCCTCAATCCAGACCTCGTCGCCGAGCAGATTCGCGCGGTCAAATCTCCGGTCAATGCCCAAAGCTATGCACAGCTTGCCCGGCCCGTTGGTCAGGTTTACATCCCGTTTGACGGGCCGCCGCTCGCGCATCACTTCCAAACCTTCCAGAGGCTCTAAGGCGCGTATGAGGATGGCGTGCGGGACTTCTTCCAGATTGGTGACGACGTTGAATTGATAGTACATGCCGTAGATGAAATAGACGTAAGCCGTGCCGCCACGCCCGTACATGGATTCCGTGCGCTGCGTGCGGCGATGACCGTAGGAGTGCGCGGCTTTGTCGAGCGGCCCGCAATAAGCCTCCGTCTCGACAATCATGCCTGAGACGCGCGTGCCGTCCGCTGCGGGAATGACCAGTCGCTGGCCCAAAAGCTCGCGCGCGATGCGGAGCGTGTCGCCGCGCGTATAAAATTCCCCGGACAATTTTTTCGAGCTTCTCATACAGGTTTCGTGATAAATTCTGTCTCAATCATTTCAACTGCACAGGGGGAAGAATTATGAGTAAGGTTAAGTCTGCCAAAGCTCAGACCGGGCGCACTGCGGAGCGTCAACCGCGCTCACAAAAAGTCAGCAAGAAGGATCAGATTATCGCGCTCTATCTCTCAGGGATGAGCGAGATTGCAGACCTCGCGCTCATCACAGGCTCGCGGCCCTCTTACGTCGGCTCTGTCTTGCAGGAAGCCGGATTGATGACCGGCTACTTCGATCTCTATACCTCGTCGGCGCATCCGATGAACGTCTATTCAAAATTCTTTGCCAACAAATTGGGCTTCAAGGATGAAGAGACGGCGCACGCCAGCATAGAGACGATTGACCGCCTGCATAATCAGTTCGAGTTTGCGCAAGACCGCGCGGGACAGCATCATGCTTTGATGATGGCGTTGGTAATGTTCGACCGCGCGCGTTGGACGGGCAAGGGGCGCGAGGCGGACATCTTCCGTCAATGGTTGATGAGTCATCTGGAAAACGCAGACCTGACTAGTCAACAAGAAGAAGAATCGGAAGAGGCCGACGCAGAGCAGAGCCTGATAGAGCATTAGCCCGTCACACTAAGAAGCGATTCCAAAACTCAAGTGATTTAAGAGTCAAGCCTTTGCGCCTTGAGTCTTTCTTTGTTTGCGCCCCCAGTGCGAAACGTCGCTGTTTCGCGCTAGGGCGCAAAGTTAAAACAGAAGGCGCAAAGAAATTGAAGCATCGAACAGCTTGGGTTTTGAAATAGCTGATAAGCTGCACCGGCTACTCTGTTTTTTCCAGACCATATTCGGGCGGATAGTAGATGACTTCGACCGCCTGACCTCCGATGCCTTTGGTGTAGAAAGAGACGGAGCGGTCGCGGTGCTCTTTGACGGGGCGGCCTTCTCTGGCCGCTGCCTCATCCAAAGCCTCGCGCGTTTCGACGCGCAGGCCAAGATGAGGCGGGTGCTTTGAGCCGTGTAGCAGTGCGATGCCAAAGCCATGACCGTCACGCAGCATGGCCCAGTCGTGATAAAGAGTTTCCAGCCGGAATCCTATCCGTTCATACTCGCGCACATCGCGCTGCAAGTCTTCCGAGTTGACCGCGATGTGATCCATGACGCCCGCAAACCGCGCTTCGTTCTGCTCGCTCATCTGTCAAACTCCCTGTGATTAATAACAGGCGTTCGCATGAATCGTCCCTTATTCTTTCCATGCTTCGCCAAACGTTTCGGCGAACACTATGCGATCAAGAGAGAAGCGACCGGGATATACTTTCTCAGGCTCTGCGCCGCGCCCGATGGCTAAGAGGGCGATGACCTCTCCTTCTTCCGGGATGTCGAACTCTTTTTTGACGGCGGCAGCATCAAAGCCTTCCATCGGCGCTGTGTCAAAGCCGTAAGCCTCTGCCGCCAGCATCATCGTCGTCACTGCAATCATCGTATGACGATTGACCCACACATCCATTTTCTGCATGCCCGTCAAAAACTGTATCGCGCCATTCTTCGCTTGCTCCCATTTGTCAACCGGGCCTGCGCCGCGCTCCGCGCCTTCCTTGAACACTTCGTCGGCGCGTGCCTGCCACTCTTCTTTCATGCCGACAGCGATGATTATGACGGGAGCCTCTGCGACCTTCGGCTGGTTGAAGGCGACCTTTTGCAGACGCTTGCGATTCTCTTCATCGCGGACGACGACGAAACGCCACGGCTGCAAGTTATAGCCCGAAGGAGCCTGCGCGCCGAGTTGCAAAATCGCATTCAGGATTTCATCAGGCACCGCTTCGTCCGTGAAATGTATGGTGGAACGCCGTTCGAGAATCGCTTCTGTAATCGGCTTGAGCGGCTTGCCGTCCGGTTGCTTATCTGGAAGATTCGTCGGCTTGTCCTGCATCTCTCTCTTGCCCCCTCGTTGAATATAAGTTTCTGTGAATTGACCGGATTGTATCAGCAGATAGCTCAAAGAGGTAAGCAGCCGTGACGCTTTCTTGACAGCCGCGACCATCCCGCGTCAACCTGTCAGGCGAAACTTTTTAATTACAAATGAAAGAGGTCTCAAATTTTGTCTGGGAAACAAACGCCGCGCATCGTGTCGCTGCTTCCTTCTGCGACGGAGATCGTGTGCGCGCTCGGCCTTGAAGACGCGCTCGCCGGCATCACGCACGAATGCGATTATCCGCCTTCCGTTGTGGGCAAGCCAAAGCTCACGGCCAGCCGCATCTCGCATGAAACCATGTCGAGCGCGGAGATAGACCATGCCGTCAGGTCGCAACTCGACGGGCACGGCTCGATTTATGAGCTTGATGAGGAAGAGATGCTCAAGCTGCGGCCTGATTTGATTCTGACGCAGGAGCTATGCGAGGTCTGCGCCGTCAGTTACAAGACGGTTGAGCAGGCCGCGCGAATGTTTGAGACGGAGGTGCGCGTCGTCTCGCTTGAGCCGAATACCATCGCGGACATCTTCAACAACATACGCACCGTCGGCAAATTGACAGGCAGAGCGGAAGAGGCCGAAGAGTTGACGGCAAAGCTTTCCGCGCGTCTGGATGCTGTCTCGAATGCTCTGGCCCGTGTGGGGCGTCGCCCGCGCACATTGATGCTCGAATGGCTTGAGCCTGCCTTTGCGCCGGGCCACTGGGTTCCCGAGCAGGTCTTGATTGCCGGAGGCGACCACGCCTTCGGGCGCGCTGGCCTGCCCTCTGTCACGACGACAGCCGGAGAGATTACAGCTTACGCGCCCGAAGTCATAGTGTTGATTCCCTGCGGCTATTACAAAGAGGACATCCTGCGCCAGCTTCCAAACTCGCGCCTGCCGGAAGGGTGGGAGCAGCTCCCGGCAGTCCGTAGCGGCGAAGTGTGGGCCGTCGATGCGACTTCATATTTCAGTCGTCCCGGCCCACGCGTCGTGCGCGGCGCGGAAATCCTCGCACGCATACTGCATCCGGAAATCTTTGGCGAGCCGGATGACGATGAAGCCGTGCGCGTTAGCGCAGAGCTAATGAACGTTTAAGTTTCGCGCAAAGTCGCAAAGCAAGACGCCAGGAAATCATTCAAGCTAGCTTGCCTCTCAAAATCTTTGCGGTCTTCTTTGCGCCTTTGCGCGAGATTCTTATTGTTTGATGAGCATGATACAAAGCAATTTATTGGAAAGCTTTGCCGAAACGGCTGAGCGAGTCGCGGCAACGACGAAGAAGCTTGAGAAGGCCGCGCTCGTCGGCGCGTATCTCGGCAAGCTCAGTGATGAAGACTTGCAGCGCGCGGCGCGCTATTTTGCCGGGCATCAGTTTGCTCTGCATGATGCGCGGACGACGAATGTCGGTTCGAGCGTGCTGCGTGATGCCTTGAGCGACGCGACCGGAATCCCCGTCGAAGAGTTGCGCCCGCGTTATGTGCGGCTCGGCGATGCTGGCGAGGTGGCCTGCGAAGCGATTCGTGAGGTCAGGGGCGATGCGGTGAAGCCGGCCCTCACGCTCGCGGAAACTGAAATCCTCATCGCGCAATTGAGCGAGATGCGCGGGACGAAAAACAAGCGCGCGTTGTTGACAGAGGTATTGTCTCGCGCCGCCGCGCTCGAAGCAAAATATCTGGTCAAGCTGCTGTTGGGAGATTTGCGAATCGGACTCAAGGAAGGATTGGTTGAGGATTCAATCGCACGCGCTTTCGAGCAGCCGCTGTCGGCGGTCGCGCAGGCCAACATGATGCTCGGAGACATCGGCGAGACGGCTGTCCGCGCACGCCATCAGACCCTGCACAGCATCTCTATGCGCCTCTTTCACCCGCTCAAGTTTATGCTTGCGACAGCCGCCGCAGACCTCGCGGACATTGCGCGCACGATGCCCGTTGATTTTTTCGTCGAAGACAAATTTGACGGCATACGCGGGCAGGCTCATACGAAAGACGGTCGCGTCGCTCTCTACTCGCGCACGATGGATGACATCACGCATCGCTTCCCGGAGTTGGTCGCGCCGCTCAGAGGGCTTTCGACAGATGCTATCATTGACGGCGAGATTGTCCCGGCGCGCGGCGCGTCTATCCTGCCTTTCGCAGAGTTGCAAAAGCGTCTCGGTCGCAAAAGCATCAGCGAAGAGATTTTGTCGGCCACTCCCGTCGTCTTTATCGCCTATGACCTGCTTTATGCACAGCAGCGCGTGCTGATTGATGAGCCGCTCGGAGAGCGCAGGCGCATGCTTGAAAGCCTCGTGCCGGAAGAAGGGACGTTGAGACTCTCAGAGGCCAAGCGTGTATCTGACGTGGCCGCGCTCGATGAGGAGTTCGACGCGGCGCGTGCGCGCGGCAACGAGGGCTTGATGATTAAAGACCCGCGCTCGAAGTACAAGCCCGGAAGACGCGGGCGCGAATGGTTGAAGCTCAAACGGGCTATCGCCACGCTGGATGTCGTCGTCACGGCAGTCGAGGTCGGACACGGCAAGCGTCGCCACTTGTTGTCAGATTACACTTTTGCCGTGCGCCGTTCGGAAGAAGACTCGGAGCTTTTGAATGTCGGCAAAGCCTATTCGGGACTGACGGATGCAGAGCTTTTGGAATTGACAGACTGGTTTCGCGCGCACACTCTACAGGAGTTTGCACACGGGCGCGTCCGCACGGTCGAGCCGCAAATCATCCTTGAAGTCACCTTTGACCGGGTGCAGGAATCAAAGCGGCATAAGAGCGGATATGCCTTGCGCTTTCCGCGTATCCTGCGGCTGCGCGAGGATAAGACCGTGGCCGATATTGACACGCTGGAAAGCGTGCGCCGTCTAGTAGAATCTCCATAGCTTGAGACGGCAGGGCAGGCCACGGCCCTGCCTTGCAAAAGCAGGGCCTGGCGTGGAACTTATTTATTGCTTTTCACCGCCCAGAAAGGTTAGGATGCACGGCTGTCAAGGGCTTCCTCGACGGGCCTTATGCGAAAATCGTCCAGTGACTCTCCCCGTGCGCACAATAAAACGTTGGCCCGCCGTTTGTCAGGATGTAGCAACCTGTTTAAATATGTCTGGCAGGATGCTTACAGAACCGACAGTACGTTCTTATAAAAGAACAGCGTGGCCTCAGTTATTAAGTCATATGCGTCAATAGTTTCGCCCGACGAAGGATCCTCGGTCTGCGAAGAAGCCTCTCTCCCGCCCTGAGCTGGCGGCGGCGGCGGCGCGAACGAAGGTGTGGGCATATCGCCTGCAAATGTTGAAACAGCAAGAACAGCAGTGAGCACTGTGGCGGTTAAAAATCGTTGGGTGGTTTTCATGGTCTTCTCCTAACGGGTGTTTGTTTATCTATTCAAAAGTGAGAACGAGTAAGCCTCAAGTTGGGGCGCTCCATCATATCATCTCAAATTTGCTTTGCAAGGAAACTTGCAACATCATAGAAAGGCTTGCCTCACATGAACTTAGTGGCTGAGTTAAACCAAAGGCTTGATAATCCGGCGCTCGATACAAACGAGCGTGCGTTGTTGCGCTGCCGAATCGCCGGGGACTTGGAAAAAGCCGGTGATTACGAGGCGGCGCGTGCTGCTTTGAGCGGTCTCTGGGAGCGCGTCGGGATGCGCCCGCTGCTTGAAGGACTGGAACGGCCAGTGGCGGCTGAAGTATTGCTGCGGACGGGGTCTCTGTCCGGCTGGATTGGCAGTTCGCGGCAGATAGATGGAGCGCAGGAAACTGCCAAAGACCTGCTCTCGGAAAGCGCAGCCATCTTCATTGACCTTGAAGAGACAAAGAAGGCTGCCGAAGCTTACAACGCTCTGGCCGTCTGCTATTTCCGCGAAGGCGCATATGACGAGTCGCGCGTCACATTGCAGCAGGCTTTAAGTCATCTCGTAGACGATAAGAGCGAACTCAAAGCCCGCGCACTGCTCAATAGCGCGATGGTCGAAAACGCGGCCACGCGGCTCACAGACGCTCTCGACGATTTACTTGAGGCGGCTCCGCTTTTTGAAATCAGCGACAATCATCCGCTCAATGGAAATTTTCACAACACTTTCGGGACGACGCTGAGGAATCTCGGCCTCGCCGAAGGTCGTCAAGATTACATAGACCGCGCGCTGATAGAGTATGCCGCCGCCGGTTATCACTACGAGAAAGCCGGACATCAACGCAACCTCGCGCGCGTCGAGAACAATCTGGGACTGCTGCTGCTGAGCATCGGCAAGCTGCAAAAGGCGCATGAGCATCTGGATCATGCGCGCCGGATTTTCGTGACGCTCAAAGAGAGCGGCAGTGTGGCGCAGGTGGACGAGACGCGCGCCCGCGCCTTTCTCGCAGAGCGCAGGCCCACAGAGGCTGAGCGGCTGGCGCGTGCGGCTGTGCAAACGCTGGACAAAGGCGGCGAGCAGGCTTTTCTGTCGGAAGCCTTGACCACGCACGCAACCGCTCTGGCGCGACTTGGACGTTTTGAGCAGGCGCGCTTTAATTTTGAACGCGCCCTCGAAGTCATAGAACTATCCGGGCACTGCGAAAACGCGGGTGCGGTTGCGCTGACCCTGCTCGAAGAGCTTGGCGCGCGGCTCACCAATGATGAGAGACGCGCTGCCTACGAGCGCGCAGACCAGTTCCTCGGAGAATCGGCGCGCCCTGAAATGATTGCTCGCTTGCGCAATTGTGCGCGCCGCATCTTCGCCGCGCGTCCACTTCCCGCAGAAGTTTTTCATTCTCCGAACTTCGTCTATGCGGCAGAAGAAACGGCTGCGCTCCTGCGTCTCGCGCATCGCGTTGCCAGCGTACAGGCTCCCGTACTCATCTCCGGCGAAACCGGCACGGGCAAAGAAGAACTGGCGCGCCTGATACATGAATGGAGCGGGCGCGCGGGAGACTTTGTGGTGGTCAATTGCCACGCCCTTTCAGGTCAGCCAATCGAGTCGCAACTCTTCGGCTATCTTCAGGGAAGCTTTTCCGAATCTGCCTCAGCCGGGATAGGCGCGGCGCGCAGGGCCACAGGCGGGACTCTACTCTTAGATGAACTCACTGCCTTGAGCTTACAGGATCAGGGCAAGCTCGTGCGCTTCATAGAGCATGGAGAAGTGCATCCGATTGGCGCGCCTGAGCCTGAGCATGTGGATGTCAGAATCATCGTCACCACCAATCGCAATCTCAAGCAGGAAGTCGAGCGCGGCAATTTCCGCAGCGATCTTTTCTACCGGCTCGAAGCTTTTAACCTCTTGATTCCGCCGCTCAAAGAACGGCCTCAAGATATTCCGGCCATCGCAGAACACTTTCTCAAAAAAGAATGCGCGACCGCTGGCAAGCACATCTCTTTCACGCCCGCCGGGCTGGAAACTCTGAGCCGTCTCTCTTTCAACGGCAACACGCGAGAATTGCGTTCGCTGATTGAGCATACTGTTTTGACGGCAGCAGACGGCACAGTCTTGACGGCAGAAGCCGTCGAGACGATGTCGCTCAGGCGGACGCCGCAAGCAAATTTGACAGAGCCGTGGGCTGGCTGCTCGCTTGAGGAAGAAGTCCTGCGTTACGAGGGCAGCTTGATTAAGCGCGCACTTGAATCTGCCGGAGGCAGCGTGACGCGCGCGGCACGTCTTCTGGGCGTCACACATCAGGGCTTAGCGTTTATTCTTCAGGGCCGTCAGAAAAATCTGCTCCCTGCGAGAACGCCTGCCAAGCCGCGCCGCCGCAGCCTGATGCGTCCCGTGCAACGCTGAACAGCCGCGCCGAATCAATAACAAAACAGGGATAGATCGGATAGACAGGATAAGCTGAAAGAAAGATAATTATCCTGCTTTCCCGTCCATCCCTTTTTTTTGCGATGGCAACTGTACATGTTTTTAGAGAGTATTTAATGGACTATAGAAAATTATTTAAAGATCATTTCAACATTCAAGCGACTACATGCTTCAACTCTTTGCGACTTAAGTTTTACTTTTGCGCCTTTGCGAGAAACAGCAACGTTTCTCGCAAAGGCGCAAAGCCTCAAATCTCAAGGCGCAAAGAACTGCTCGGGTGTTTGATGTGTTCTTTTTTACTCATCCCAGCGTGTCTGATTCCTCTCTCACAGAGTGCACAGGCACTGGCTTTAAGCAGCAGCGCGAGTCAACAGTCCGGCGCGCTCGCTATCGTTAATAATCAAACCATCACCCTCGACGATGTTGACCCGCAGATTCAGCAACTGGTTGCCAATCTCGACAAAGAGATACGCGAAGCGCGCCAGCGCGTGCTGCAAGAGCAGGTTAACGAATTGCTGTTTGAAACCGAAGCCAAAGCGCGGCGCATCTCCGTTGACCGCCTGCTCGATTTGGAAGTCGGGCGGCGCGTGACGGAACCGACGGCGGAAGAGATTCGGGCCATCTATCAAGCCAACCGCGCGCAGTTTGGCGCAGCCGATTTGAATGCCGCGCGCCCGCAGATTACGGCCTATCTCAGACAGCAGGCCGAGGATAAACTGGTTGCGGATTTGGCCGCGCGCCTGCGCAAGCGCCATGCGGTTTCGATGGGGACTGACATCAACTCGCCCCGGCTCGCCGCTGGCACAGTGCTCGCCACCGTCGCTGGCCGCACGCTCACCGCAGGGCCAATCCTCGAACGTCTCAAGCCGGTTATCTACGACCTGCGCATGCGCGCTTACGAGGCCACGAAGGCCGGGGTCGAGCAGATGATTTATAACCTGCTGATTCTGGAAGAGGCGCGGCGACAGAATGTTGGGCCGGAGGTTATCATCCGCACGGAGATTACAAACAAGCTGCTCGCTCCGACCGACGAAGAGATTGCAAAATTTTACGAAGAGAATAAATCGCGTATCAGCATGGACTTTGCTTCGGCACGCGCGCCGATTGCTCAGCACTTGGGGCAAGAACAGCAGTTCAAGCTTGAACTCGCTCTCAATGACAGGCTGCGTGCAAAGGCCAGCGTGCGTATGATGATTGTTGAGCCGGAAATGCCTGTGCTGGCGGTCAGCACGGATGGCGAGCCTTCGCGCGGCGAGGCCAGCGCGCCCGTCACGGTCGTCGTCTTTACGGATTTTCAATGTCCCTCGTGCGCCGCGAATCATCCGCTGATTGAAGAGGCTTTGAAAACTTATGGCAAGAGCGTGCGGCTCGTCATACGCGACTTTCCGCTGGCGATGCACGCAGACGCGCGTAAGGCAGCCGAAGCAGCCAACGCGGCGCACGCGCAGGGCAAGTTTTTCGAGTATATAGAAGTGCTCTTCAAAAACCAGAAGGCGCTCGATGTCGCTTCTTTTAAAGAAGTACGCGACTGAAGTGGGACTCAATCGAGCGCGTTTCGATGCCGCGCTCGATGGCGGCGCTTACGCAGCCGAAGTCAATCAGGATGTCGCGGACGGCGAAAGCTACGGCGTGATGGCTACGCCGACGGTCTTCGTCAACGGCATCAAGATTCGCACTCTGACGCCTGAAACCCTGCGCGAGACGATTGACCGCGCGCTGGCCCAAAAGAAGGCAGCCACACCAGCGCCTGCTAAATGAGCTGAAGATGAATGCTGCCTCTTTAAAGTTTCTGCGCGCCATGCTGTCGCTTGCTCTTCTGGCTATCATCTGCCCTCTGGCGGCGTGCGGAAAAGATGTGACGATGCAAGATGCTTCAAGACAACCTGAAAGCGCGCCGCCGCAGAAAGAACGCGCCGCCAACTCTCAGCCTCAGCCATGCGGCAATGCCTCCACGCAGAACGTGCCCGTCTACACTTACGAAGTCGTCAATAGCTGGCCGCATGACACGCAAGCTTTCACGCAGGGGCTGGTCTTTCATCAGGGCACGCTGTACGAGAGCACAGGTCAATACGGCTCATCCACTCTGCGCAAAGTCGAGCTGCGTTCCGGCAAAGTCAACAAGAAGATAGAGCTTTCCGGGCAGTATTTTGCAGAGGGGATGACGATCTTTCAGGGCAAGATTTACCAGTTGACGTGGATGGAGCACAAGGGCTTTATCTACGACCTGAAAAATTTTCACCTCGACGGCGAGTTCGGCATAGAGGGAGAAGGCTGGGGGCTGACGGATGACGAGCAGTCTCTGATTATGAGCGACGGCACGCACCAGATACGTTTCCTTGACCCGCAGACTTTTAAAGCCACGCGCACCATCAACGTCTGCGATCATGGCGCGCCCTTAATGGAGTTGAACGAGTTGGAATACGTCAAGGGAGAGATTTTCGCCAACATCTGGAAGTCGGATCGCATCGTGCGGATTGACCCGCAGACGGGCAAGATTCTCGGCTGGATTGATCTCACAAACCTCTTGCCGGAGGACGAGCGCATCAACCCCGAAGAGAATGTCTTGAACGGCATCGCTTATGACGAGAAGGACGACAGGTTATTCGTCACCGGCAAACGCTGGCCCAAACTCTTTGAGATTCGTTTGAAGAAAAAATCTTAAGCGAAACCGGCGGGGCAGAGGGCAAGCGGTCTGCCCCTGCAATTATTCCTCAGCCCCGCTTACAATTTTTTCAGAGTGATAGTAATCAAAGGGTCGTTGCCAGCCGTGCGGCTGTAAGAGACCCAGCACCCAGCCTTCGGAAAGCGAACCATGCGATGCATTGACCCGTCCGGCTTGGCTTCAATCTCTGTGCCGAGCACTGCTTTGGCTTTGGGAACGTCATTGCTGTCGCCGAGGTAATTGACGGAAATGGCCTCGACAGTCTTCGCTTTATCATAATAAACCTGCACAGTTTCCTTATCGGATAAGGAAAAGAAATCCTGCTCGTCGCTCTTCTCCTGCGGAGCGCCGAGCTTTTTCCTAGTGTCCGCCGCGCTCATGCCGAGCATGACGCCCTTATACTCACGAAACCCCGGCTCAGGGGTCTTTGCAGGGTCGCCGTTATTTTCTTGCGCCGCGACGGCCAGAGCCAAGAAAAGAGACAGCACAAGCCACGAAAAAAGTTTTTCTAATTTATGTGTGTGATGCATTGGAAGACCTCTCTTATCGGGAAGTGGCTGCGCGCATGGGTTTGCACGCAGCGGGGGATAACCAATCCGAATCATGCGGAAGAGACAAGGCGTCTCCTGCTATTTCCCGCACGACCGGCCTGAGAGCTTCTACAGGCAGCGGGAAAAATATTCCAATTATCTTATCAAGTCAAGACAATTGAGTTGACCTCGAAGTTAATAATTTTAAAGTGAGGCGCGCAAGCCCGGCCAGCGAGGCGTGTCATGACCGCGCATACGCTATTTACAAAGCCAGCCCGCGCGCGGTAAATTTAGGCTACGCTTATGATCCTCAGCGGACAATAAAGCCCCTTGTTATTTCTCAACACCAAAGGCTGGAGGTTCAACATGAAGAGCATGGTTGACATACTCTGTTTGGTCGTGGGGGTTGGAGCTATTGGAGTAGCGTTCTGGCAAATCATGCTGTTCGTCACGGCGAAAGACCCGAAGACGGGGGTTACCGACATGACGTTCGGCATGACTCATCTCTGGTTTGCTATCGGAGCAGCCATCCTGGCGTGTGCCTGCGTGGTCTATTACTTCATCCGTCACCCGCGCGTAGAAGAGGAAATACACGTTACCAAGTAGCTTTGGAACTTTTCAGATGCGGCGCAACACCTCTTTCAAGAGAGCCTGTGCGCCGCATCAACATTTCGCATACAGTTGAAGAGAGTTCAGCGCGCTCTTATCTTCATTTAAAGCGGAAGACCGACGCGCCGCAGAAGGTCTATGAACTGCGGTGTGGCGCGCAAGGGGTCTAGGCGCGGGTCAACCTTGAGCCAGACCAGAGCCTCCGAGCGATTTTCGTAAGCACGCTCAAGACACTCGAATGCCTGCTCGCGCGCGCCGAGCGCGGTGTGAATGATTGCAAAGTCGTAAGGCGAGACATGCTTGCTCTCTGAAAGCCGCTCGAACTCATCCAGAATAGCTTGCGCTTCATCAACGCGCCCGCCAACGGCGTAAGCGTGTCCGAGCGCGGCCTTGATGACCAGAGCATCCTCCACCTGCGCGGCCTTTTGATACTCGGCAATCGCTTCGTCAATCATGCCCTGCTGTTCTTCGGCCCAGCCGATAAAGAATCGCGCCCAGATAAAATGCTGATCCATCTCAAGGGCTTTGCGAAACTGCTCAATCGCGCGGTCGTACCGGCGTGCGAAGAAGAATGAGAGGCCGAGGTCTGCCGTGATTTCAAGCGAGAGCGGGTCAAGCTCCTGCGCGCGATTCATCTCCGAGGTGGCCTGATCGAGCCTGCCCATCAAGGCCAGATACCAACCGTACCAGTGATGCGCCGAAGCATATCCGGGATTGAGTTCGATGGCGCGGCGATATTCCGTCTCTGCGCCATTCCAGTCCCAATCATAAAAGACTTTGACGAGCGCCAGAGAAGCATGAGCCTCCGCCAGCGTGTCGTCCATTTCCAGAGCCTTCATCGCGGCGGCGCGTGCTTTCGGCATCGCCTCTTTCGGCGGCAGGTGCGCGCTCGACAATCCGTAGTAAGCCTCTGCCAGACCGCTGTAGGCACGCGCGTAGGTCGGGTCGATCCCGATAGCCTCGTTGAAATAATCAATCCCTTTCTGCAAACCATCGCGCGTCGCCTTGCTCGTGTGAAAGCGGCCTTTAAGATAAAGCTGGTACGCCTCAGTGTCGTCCGTATAGCGTTTGACCAGACGCTTTTTATGGTCTTCGCCGGTCAGGCGCAGCCTCAGCTTTTCGTAAATCTCGCCTGAGATTTCGTCCTGCACTGCGAAAATATCGGCGGGCTTGCGGTTATACTGCGCGCCCCACAGGTGCGAGCCGTCCGCGACATCCACCAGCTCCGTCTTAATCACCAACTGGTCGCCGACTTGCAGGACGCGTCCGAGCATCACGGCGCGCACATCCAGCGCCTGTCCCACTTCCATCGGGTCAACCTCCAGCCCTTTGTAGCGAAAGACTGTGCTGCGCGCCATCACGCGAAGCTGCGGCAGTTGCGAGAGACTGTTGATGATGCTCTCCGTGATGCCGTCCGAGAGATATTCCGCGCCGGGGTCTTTGCTGGCGTTGACCAGCGGCAGCACGGCCAGAGAATCTATCGGCTCGTCACGATTGAGCCGTCTGGCGGTCTGCGAGAATCTGGGCTGCGTCGAGTTGAGAGTTTTATAGAAATCGTTTTCCTTCTCCTGAACCGTATCCGCGATTCTGCCGATCAGCGTCGCGCCGCCTCCGTGCAAGATGCCCTGTTTCTCCGTCGTGTTCTCAAGCTTGAGCTGGAAATCCCATTCCTGTTTGAAGGCTTTCAGATCAACGTAAAGGTCTCTGACGGTCTGGTATCGCTCGTCCCTGTTTTTAGCCAGCGAGCGCGTGATGATGCGTTGCAGCTCTGCCGGAGCATTCGGGATAAAGCGCGAGAGCGGCGGCGGCTCGCGTTCGAGGATCGAGACCAGCACGCTGCTCGTAGAGTTTCCGGCAAAAGGCGAGCGGCCCGTCAACATCTCATACAGCACGACTCCCATGCTGAAGATGTCCGAGCGCGTGTCAACCACCAGCCCACGCGCCTGTTCGGGCGACATGTAACCGACCGTGCCCATCACGATGCCGGGGTCTGTTTCGGCCAGCGTAATCGCTTCCGAATCCGCAGCCGCGCGCTCTGCCAGTTTGGCTAACCCGAAATCCAGAATCTTGAGATAGCCGTCTTCGCGCAGCATCGCGTTTTCCGGCTTGATGTCACGATGCACCACGCCGGCACGATGCGCCGCGTCCAGCGCGCTCGTCATCTGGATGGCAAGGTCCAGAGCATCGCTGATCTTCAAAGTGTTGCGCGCCATGTGCACGCGCAGGGTTACTCCGTCTATAAACTCCGTGGCGATGAAATGCGCGCCTTCGGATTCTCCGACCTCGTAAATGGTCAGGATGTTCGGATGATTGAGCGCGGAGGTGGCACGCGCCTCCTGCTTGAAGCGGCGCAGGCGATCCGCATCCGAAGTGACATTGGCGGGCAGCATCTTGAGCGCGACGGGACGGTCGAGCTGCGTGTCCTGCGCCAGATAGACCTGTCCCATTCCGCCTGCGCCGAGCAGCGAACGAATCTGGTAGCGGCCTAACTGGTCTCCGGGGGAAATCGGCATCGACGTTTCACTCAGTTGCTTTAAAACTGCTAACAGAGATTTTGACGGACGCGCGGGAAAAGTCAAGAGGCGGGTGGCAAGACAAACAGGAAGTTTCGCGCAAAGGCGCAAAGGCGCAAAGGCAAGACGCAAAGGAAACACTGAGGATGAAGAACCATGCAACTTCTTAGCGTCTTGTCTTCTTTGCGCCTTTGCGCCTTTGCGCGAAAATTTCTTTCCACAACATTACCAAAGAAGAGAGCCGGAGATTGAAAGGTTCTCCGGCTCTCTTCTGTATCCCAAAGCTCTGGCTATCTCATCTAGTAGGCATAGGGAACAGGCGTGTCTCCATTACTTCCGAACTGCTCCGCCTTCAAAAGATTGCTCGCGCTCTGCAAGATGTAGAATGTCCCGGTCGAAGGACGGAAGACGGCCACATCCCATCTCGCGTCGCCATCGTAATCTCCGGCCACAGGCAAGTCGCCGCTTGTCCCCCAGGCGATTCCTCTAAAGGCGTTGTCGGTGCTTTGCAGGTAATACCAAGCGCCCACGGACGGCCTGTAGACAGCGATGTCCGTCTTGCCATCGCCATCAAAGTCTGCGGCAATCGCTTTATCTCCAATAGCTCCCCACTGCTGCCCTCTGAACGTGCCGTTCGAGCTTAAGAGAATATAGAAAGTGCTCGCGGAAGGACGGAAGATGGCGATGTCTGTCTTGCCGTCTCCATCATAATCTCCCATCACGGGCAGGTCTCCGTTAGAACCCCATTGCTGGTAATGGAAGGAATTATCCGAGCTATAGAGCAGGTAGAAAGTGCCTGCCGAGGGACGAAAGACTGCGATGTCCGCCTTGCCGTCCGCGTCATAATCTCCGGTCGCAGGAATGTCTCCGGCCTGCCCGAACTGCGTGTAGCGGAACAGCCCATCCGAGCTTTGCGTGATGTACCAGTAGCCGTTCGACGCGCGGAAGACAGCGAGGTCTGTCTTGCCGTCGCCGTCGAAATCTCCGGGCGTAATCTGGTCTCCGTTTGCGCCGAACTGTTCGGCACGGAAAGCGTTGTTGGAACTGTTGCTGATGTACCAGTAGCTATTCGACGGGCGAAAGACTGAGACATCCGTCTTGCCATCGCCGTCAAAGTCAAAGGGAGCGCGCACGGCGGTGTCGTTATTCAGGTTTATTTCATAAGCCCCGCGCCCGTACGTTCCGGCCTGCATCAAGCCGCCCGGCTGCGCGTCCAGTTCTGTCACAATCGTCGGCGGCATTCCGTTGTTAAAAGTGGCCCACGTCACGCCGCCCGCAGTCGAGCGGAAAACGCCTATGTCCGTGCCGACGTAAAGCGTGTTCGATTGACCTGCGCGCGGGTCAATCAGCAAAGTGTTGGTCGGGATGTCCGGCAGATTGCCGCTGATGTCCGTCCAGCTCACTCCGGCATTTATGGTTTTGAAAACGTGTCCTGAGCCGAAGCCCGAAAGAGTTACATAAGCAGTGTTCGGGTCAGTCGGGCTGACGACGATGCTGGTGATATATCTTATCGGCAGCCCTGACGTGCGGTCGTCCCAACTCACGCCGCCGGTGGTGCTGACCATCAGCCTGCCGTCGTTTGCGCCTGTGTAGATGACGTTTGTATTTGAACGCGAGACGCCAATCGCAGACAAAGTTCCGCCGCCGAAGGTCAAATCCGTCGCTCCGCCCGGAGGCGACCAGTTCGTTCCCTGATTAACGCTGACCCACAGGCGATACGTTCCGAAATACAGGTTTGAATTGGCGTCGTTACCGACGAACGGCGGGTAAAAATCAACACTGTCGTTGGCAAAAATAGAACTGTTGCCGATAGTCGCGGAGAAGGTATCGCCGTTGTTAGTGTGGCGATAAACCGTGTGATAGACATACGTCGTGTAAACGATGGACGGGTTGAGCGTGTCAGCGAATGTTTGCCCGCCGTCGCCTGTCGCAAACTCGCGCCAGCTTTGACCGCCGTTGCGTTTCTGCGTGCCGTTGTCCTGCGTCCCGCCGTAGCTGCGCGTCGCGTCGGTCGGATGCATGTCATAACTGACGAACATCGTCAGCGCAAGTTTGGCGTTCAAAGACGAAAACGAGGCTGCGCCATCCGTTGACCTCCACAGCCCGCCGTCGTTGGCAATGTAAATCATGTTCGGATCGGACTGCGAAATATAGAAGTGATGCTGGTCAGGATGCGCTTTGGACGAGTTTGGAGTGTAGCCGCCTGTGAGTGTGAAATTGCTGGTGATGTTGGTATAAGACGTGCCGCCGTTGACGGAGCGCCACAGGTCGCGCGTCCCGACGTAAATCGTGTTGGCGTTTGCCGGGTGAACGAACAGGTAGCAGTTATAGCCGAACTGCCCGGCATCGAAGTTGATGCCCATATTGGTCCAATTGCCGCCCTCGTTAATACTGACTTCCACCCGCGCTGTGCCTGAGCCGCCGACCAGCACGTAAAGGTTTGACGGCGCGGCAGGCGTGACGGCGACTTTGATGTTCGAGGTCGAGGAGTAGGGCGTTGTATAAACGCGCGTCCAGTTTAGACCGCCGTTAACAGATTTGAAGACTCCGCCAACCGAACCGTTGGCTGCATTTGTGAAGCCTAACGCCAGATACAGCGTGCCGGGCTGCGTCGGGTGGCGCACCAGATCGCGCGCAGTGCCGCTGATGGTCTTGGTCCAATTCACGCCGCCGTCGGTCGAATAGTAAAAGCCGCCGGAAAAGAGATTGCCGCTCGACGAATCAAAATAAGCGTACTGGGCCAGATACACGCGGTTCGGGTCGGCTGTGTCAACGAGTATCTGCGAAGACAAACCGGAAGAGGGCAGCGTGGTATTGTTGACGCGCGTCCAGCTTTGCCCGCCGTCGGTCGAACGCAAGATGCCTGTGCCCAGATAGCTTTGAGCCTTGTCGCCCATTCCGGCGTAAACAATCGAGCTGTTGCTCGGCGCAAAGGCAATCGTGCCGACGGCCAGATCAACCTGATTGTCTGAGGTTGAGGTAAAAGTCGCGCCGCCGTCAGCAGAGCGCCAGATGCCGCCGGTCGCGGCTCCAACCAGAACTATGTTCGGGTCTGTAGGCGAGACGGCAATCGCGTTGATGCGCCCGCTCGTCAGACCCCAGTTGGACGGGAAAAAAGAAGTGGTCGGCCTCGGGCCGATCTGCTGCCATTGCGCAAGAGACGGCGAATCGCCGTTTTCAGCTCCGGTCGGACGCGATTCCCATGCTTTGCGGCGAGCTTCGTCTGGCAGTTTGCCAAACGGAAAGGTTCTCTGGTACATAAACCATTGCCGCCGCTTCTCCACGTCGCCTTCAGATTTTTCTCCCTCTTCTCCTTCTTCTCCCTCTTCTCTTTCTTCTCCTTCTTCTTCAATTCTCGGTTCAGGAATGACGATCTGAGGCAAGGTGAAGGCGATTTCGCTGCCGCGTACGGCTTTAACATACTCGCTATTAAATTCTGCTTCGTTGAATGTTGAATTATCAATCGCCTGCGGAGCTTCTTTCAGTTCAGCGTTCTCCACTGCGGAGCGCGTTGGCCCGCCATTGACCGGGCCATCGCCGCGCAGAGAGCCAAAGCTGATGGATAATGAAACGGATGCGAAAAAGATGACTGTTAATATCGTGATGATAAAATTTCGGTGTCTCATGATTATCTCCTGTGTACCTGCTTAATCAGAGGTGAGTTGGCGGGTTACTATGGCCGCCCGGAATCAGAGCTTGACTAAAAATCTGAAGTAACGCAGGGCGATTAAAGAGACCGCTCAGAGGCTAAACACATCCTGCGAAAGACTGTTAAGTTGGTTGGAACAATTCCGCACGCGGGAGCCGGAATATCCCCGCAAGGTTTCAATGCGGCGGAGAATAGCATGAGCGCTTTTAGCAGGCAAGACATGCTGCGATGAAGAAAGAGGACTGAACGGCTTTGAAAGCCGCTCAGTCCTCTTCTCTCTTTCGCCAAAGACGAGCTTAGTGTTCAGGTATATATGCTGACGGAACAGGTTTGTCGCCTGCCTGTCCCCAGATTGCGCCGCTCAAGTCCGGGGCAGCCGCACGGAACACGCTGCCGGGGCCGGAACTGTCAAGGATATACCACTCGCCGTTGCGGAAGACAGCGACATCTGTCTTGCCGTCGCCATCATAATCCGCCGGAACCAGCTTGTCGGTAGCAAGACCAAACAGCGTGGCCTGGAATCCGCTCGTGCTGCCCTGTATATACCAAGCGCCCTCTGACGGACGGTAGACGGCGAAGTCCGTCTTGCCGTCGCCATCGTAATCGCTCTGGGCAGGCAGGTCTGTCTCAATCCCGAAGAACATGGAGTTGAACGAGCCGTTAGAGCTATTGGAGACGTACCATGCGCCCTGCGACGGACGGTAAACGGCAAAGTCCGCCTTGCCGTCGCCGTCGTAATCTCCCGGCACAGGCTTGTCTCCGGTAGACCCGAACAACTGCGACGTGACGCCGCCATCCGAGCTTCTCTCGACATACCATGCGCCCTCTGACGGGCGGAAGACAGCCAGGTCTGTCTTGCCGTCGTTGTCGTAATCTGCGGGAACGGGAATGTCTGTCCCGTTGCCGAAAAAGCGCAAGCGGAAGCCGTTGTCGGAGCTTTGTCTGTAAGACCATTGGCCGTTCATAAAGCCAGCCGCTTCCGTCTTGCCGTCGCCGTCGTAATCGCCGGGCACAAGCTTGCTTGGTACTGTGGTGGACGACTGCACGAGAAGCGTGCCGTTGCTGCTTCTGAGGATATACCAGCGTGAGTCGCTCGGGCGGAAGACGGACAAGTCCGCCTTGCCGTCGCCGTCAAAGTCTGCCGGATCGTTGCGAACGGCCAGACGGAAATAGGCCACAGGCATGTCGTGATCCGACAGGCGTTCGGGCCTGGTTCCGTCTTCGTAATACTTCTGCGGAAAGTCGCCGTTGTTGCGCGCATACGCATGACGACTCAAGCGCGACAACAGGTTCTGGTTGACCAGAATGTAATCGAGCGCCTGCGCGTTGCCGTCGAAAGTGAAAGAATATCTTTCGCCCGGCGGCAGCGTGTCTATCAAGTTGGTTAAGTTAGGATTGACCAGATCGCTCGAAGCAAGCGTCACCTGATCGGCGGGCGTCGGCATGCCTGTCACGGTGCCTTCCACGTCAACGTATCCGTCATTAAACGGGAACGCATTAAAGTCACCGACCACAGCGATGTTCTCATTCGGATTTGCCACCTGCCGTGCTTGAATCAGGTTGGCAAGAAACTCCGCCTGCGCGCGACGCTTGAAGCGTATGCGACCGCCCTCTGTTCCTGTGCCGTTGACAGCAGTGCTGTCAATACCGCTCAGCGAACGAGAGTGGTTGACGATGACCGTGAAAGGAATCGGCGTCAGAGTGCCGGGCTGCGGAACGGTCGCGCGCAGGATAAGCGGCGGGCGGTCGTTAAGCAGTTCAGCCGTGCCTGTGTTCGGGTTGATGAAGCTGTTGCAGGTCGCAGCCGTTTGCACGCAGCCTCCAAGCTCTGCCTGCGTCACGTCCACCATCGAAACGCGCGTAGACTTGACGAGGAAGCCGACATCAATCAGACCGATGTCATTGCCTTCGACCAGAAACGCTTGATAATTCGGATTCGGTTGGCCCGCCGCCACAGCATCCGCGTTGACCTTCGTCGCCACGGCTTGCAAGGTAGCAAGATTTTCCATCTCCACAACGCCGATGACATCAGGCATGTGCATCACGTTGCGGATAGCGAGCGAAGCTTTGTTCAGCCTCTTATTAAATGCAACTGTCGTCAACACGACATCGCCGCCTGCATCATCCACGTCGTTGTAGAACCTCTGCATATTGAATGAAGCGATGGACACTTCATTGAACGTGGACTGAGGCACTGGACGCGCAGTTACATTGCCTGTCACGGTCGGCGGCGTCGCCGCATCAGGATAAATGGACCACGTCGTGAAAGCATAGTCGAGCGGGCCGACGATGTTCGAGACGGTCGCTCCGGCGGTCACGTCGAGAGCAGGCGCTCCCGGCTGCGTGTCGCTTTCAATACGCAGACGTTCAGGGTTGGTATCAAATCTGGGAACGTTGGCCGGTGCGCCAGCCGGAAGCGGGAGCGTAGTTTCGATTCCCGGCTCGCGGAAGGGGCGCGGGATGCCCGGAATGACGCCGAAGAAGAGGCCGTTGGAAGTGACCGTGGCAGACGATTCCGTAATGCTGCCCTGCGTCGGGCCAACAACAGTCAGCGTGGCGACACGCACGCGCATGCCTTCGAGCCGTTCGAGGTTCTCAAGATTATTCGGCGTCGTGTCGGCAGCGGTAATCGTTACCGGAGCAGGCAGCGGATTGCCAGTCGAATTCACGGCCACTGACGGCGAAGTGATTTCCGTCAACGGCGGAGAACCCGGCTCAGCCGCCGGAATAAACTCTGCGACAGTGCCTAAGATAGTAACGTTGTTGCCGATAGCAGCCGACGCCGGAGGCGCGGCAGAGGTGAACACAAAAACGCCTTCCGAAGTATTCGGATCGGCATCCACGGTCGGTTCCTGTATGAAGAACCCGTTGTTCTTCGTTCCCGTGACGATACCCGAAGTGGTGATGAACTGTCCGACCAGAGGCGACATAGAGCCGTTGCCCTGTATGTCGTGAATCGAGACCGGAGCCGTGGTCACGAGCAACGCGATAGTCCCGTTGCTCGTGCGCGTTTGCGCGTCCGCCACTGTAAAGGGCAGCGTCTTTGACCCGCCGGTCGTGCCAGCCGCGACCGTCGCCAGAAACGAAAAGATATTATCGCCCGCCGTCACGTCTCCGTTTGTCGCGTTGTCGAAGAACATCTGTGTGGCAGAGCCGCCGATGGTCGTCAGGTCGCCGGTGACGGTGATGCCCGTGCTGGGCGGGTTTGTGCCGGGGGTGACGGTGACGGTCAAAAGCGTCGTGTTGCCTGCCTGGACTGAACTGGGATTGGCCGCGCCGACGCCCGTCGGGGGAGTCGAGCCGCCTCCTCCGCAGGGATTAGCAGTCGTCGCTGTGTTGCGCGGCGCGGGTGCGCCGGTCGCAAAGTCTGTGCCGTTTTGGTCTGTCTCGGTGCAACCGGCTGCGCCTCTGATGTCAGCCGTCGTGTTGCTCGGCGCAGGCGCAGCCGCCGTGCCTTCAAAACAGTTGGCCGTCGCGCCAAAGCCTATGAAGTCAATGATGTTTGCGCCCGTCGGACATGCGCCCGTCAGCGCGGTCGTGCTATTGACCAGCGCGACCTTGCCAGCGGTCGCGCTCATGGCGATAGTGCCTGTCGCATCGGGCGTGGGCAAAGGGGTCGTGCCTCCGGCTCCCTGCGCTTCCTGCACCAGATAATACTTGCCCGGCGCAAGCATAAGGCCGTTGAGATTCGTGACCTGCCATGTCGTTCCGGTTGCCGAAGCGTACTGCACGCTCCATCCGGTCAGGTCAATCGTAGTATTGCCGCGATTAAAGAGTTCGATAAAGTCGTGTGTAAAGGTCGATCCGGCGTTGCCGCCGCCGCCATATATCTGGCTGATGACGATGGTGCTGGAAACAGCCTCGGCAGTTGGCACGAGCGGCACGGATTTGTGCAGCAGAGTGGTAGTTAAAAGAAGCGCGAGCGTCAGAATGGCTAACAGTTGACGACGCACGGAAATAAAATTTCGTCCCCGACGCGGGTGTGTAGACACTTTGGGTGGAATTCCTTTCGTGATTATTGACAGTTGGGAAAAGCGTCTGCGGCTTTGCTTAAAGACGCTTCTGCAAGAAGGTTGAAGAAGCTTTTTACCGGAATATCCGAAGCGAGTCAAGCTGTCGTCAACCTTCTGAATTAAGCTTCTCTTTATAACCTTTGGCGGCTACTTTAATGTTATCGTCAGCTTACATTTTCGTTAAGCGGAAAAAGCCTGAGCAGGGCGAAAGGATAAAAAGCATGCTCTTCAACCATCAAGGCTTTTCAGCCTTCCGCCTCGCTCTTGCCTGCATTGCAGATGACAGGCAAAATACAAGGCGCTCGCAGTTAAAATTCATAATCCATCACTCAATGAGGAAACCCAAAACATGAGCGCGTCCATGCCGCAGGAAAACAGCAACGCCACCACAGACCTCGATCAACTGTGCGTTAACACGATTCGCACGCTCTCGCTAGACGCAGTCCAGCAGGCCGAGTCCGGTCATCCGGGCCTTCCGCTTGGCTGCGCGCCGATGGCCTATGTTCTGTGGACGCGCTTTCTATGCCACAATCCGCAGAATCCGAAATGGGCCAACCGCGACCGCTTTCTGCTCTCGGCGGGTCACGGCTCGATGCTCATCTATTCACTGCTCCACTTGACGGGTTACGACCTGCCGATGGAAGAGTTGAAAAACTTTCGCCAGTGGGGATCGAAGACGCCCGGTCATCCTGAAAATATTTTGACGACCGGAGTGGAAATCACTACGGGGCCGCTCGGTCAGGGATTTGCCAACGGCGTCGGGATGGCGATGGGCGCGGCGCATCTGGCCCAAAGATTTAACCGGCCAGAGTTTTCGTTGATAGACCACTACGTCTATGCGATTGTCTCAGACGGAGATTTGATGGAAGGCGTGGCGTCTGAAGCAGCCTCGCTCGCGGGTCATCTCAAACTGGGAAAGCTCATCTATCTTTACGACGACAACCGCGTCACCATCGAAGGCTTCACAGACCTCGCGTTCACCGAAAACGTGCCGCAGCGTTTTGAGGCTTACGGCTGGCATACTTCCGTGGTCGAAGACGGCAACGATCTGGATGCGATAGAGCGCGCGATACGCGACGCGCAGGCTGTCAAGGATCGCCCGTCGCTCATCTCCGTCAAGACAACCATCGGTTACGGGATGCCGACCGCAGGAACGCGCAAGGCTCATTCGGACGCGCCGGGCGAAGAGGCCGTGCGCGAAACAAAAAAACATTTGGGCTGGCCCGAAGACAAAACTTTTTATGTGCCGGATGAAGTCTCCGCTCATTTCCGCCATGCCACAGAGCAGGGCGCAGAGCGGGAGACAGAGTGGAACGCGCTTGTCGAAAAGTATGAGCGGGAGCATGAAGAGGCGGGCCGCGCTTTTCGCGTGACGATGAGCGGCGAGTTGCCGGAAGATTGGGAAGCGCACCTGCCCTCGTTTGAGGACGCCAAGCCGGTTGCGACGCGCGTGGCGAGTGGGCAGGTCATCAACGCGCTCGCGCCGCACATGCCGATGCTCATCGGTGGCTCGGCAGACCTCGGCGTTTCCAACAACACTGACATCAAGGACGGCGGCAGCTTTGAAGCAGACTCTTACGACGGGCGCATACTGCACTTCGGCGTGCGCGAACACGCGATGGGAGCTGCGCTGACGGGCATCAGTTTGAACGGCGGACTGATTCCATTTGCCGGAACGTTTCTCACCTTTTCCGATTACATGAAGCCTGCGATT
The DNA here is from genome assembly GCA_963817025.1 of Pyrinomonadaceae bacterium. Lineage (GTDB taxonomy): Bacteria > Acidobacteriota > Blastocatellia > Pyrinomonadales > Pyrinomonadaceae > JACMLC01. The sequence goes on from CAWFML010000001.1 coordinate 733,077, forward strand.
CGCCTCGCGGCTCTCTCCGAAGTTCAAGCCATCTACGTCTTCACGCACGATTCGATAGGGCTTGGCGAAGACGGCCCGACGCATCAGCCGGTAGAACACCTCGCTGGCCTGCGAGCCATTCCGCATCTGTACGTCATACGTCCGGCGGATTCGCACGAGACGCGCGAAGCGTGGCGCACAGCTATCCTGCGGCGCAAAGGCCCGACCGCGCTCGCCCTCACGCGCCAGAAAGTTTCCGTCATAGACCGCGCGCTTTACGCTTCCGCCGAAGGCGCGCGGCGCGGCGCATACATTCTCGTCGAGGCTGAAACAGCAAATGAGGATGCAGCGGCAGATAAGAAAGTTGCGCCCGCGTTGATTCTGATTGCCACCGGCTCTGAAGTCTCGCTGGCGATGGAAGCGCGCGAGCAGTTGCAACAGGAAGGCACGCCGACGCGCGTTGTCTCGATGCCCTGCTGGGACTTATTTGAAGAGCAAACGGAAGAATACAGAAACGAAATCCTGCCGCCTTCTATCACTTCACGGCTTGCCATCGAAGCGGGCGTCCGTCAGGGCTGGGATCGCTGGGTTGGTTCACAGGGCGACGTACTCTGCCTCGAACGCTTCGGAGCTTCGGCCCCCGGCGATGTCGCCCTGCACAATCTCGGCTTCAACGTCGAAACCGTGCTCAAGCACGCGCGGGCTTTAGTATCACAGTGAGAAGCGCTTTCACCACAGAGGGTGCAGAGGAGCACCAGAGAGAAGGGCATTTCAAATTTCAGATTTGAAATTTGAAATGCCTTTGCACTCTTCTATATCCTCTATGGTAAAAGCTGTTTCGCCTTTGACCGCTCTCAAACATACGAACCGCTAAGGAGATTCCCCCCTTGAAAAGAAACTACATTTCCGGCCCCGGCATCCTGTTGCTGTTTACCTGTCTGCTCTGCCCTGCATCGCGCTCGCTCGCGCAGCAGCCCTCTGCGACCAGCCCGCAACAGCCTTCGGCCCCGAATCAAACGACTCAGCCCGCCGCCAAGCCTGCTGCTACGCCGCAGAGCGCGCCGGACAGCAATCAGGACTCGCGGCGCGTGGAGAGGCCGCCTGCTGGCTTTGACCAGATGCAGGGCAACGCGCGCTCGATGACGATTGACGAGGCCATCGCGCTCTCGCTCAAGCAGGCTTCCGTTTACCAGCAGTCGGAGGTTGACGAGAGCATCGCCGCAGAGGATGTCAAGCAATCGCGCGCGGCATTCTTTCCGCAGTTCTCCGTGCCGCTGACTTATTTCGGCACGACGCCTTCGCGTTATCGCATAGAGGGCGAGCCGCCGACCTTCAGTTATGTTTCATCAAGCGCGATTAACGAGACCGTCGCGCTCTTTCAAGCTTCGGGCGAGATAGACATTTCGGGCCGCCTGCGCGCACAGCTCAAGCGCAGCCGCTACCTGCTCGAAGCCGCACACGCCGGAACACTTGTTGCTCGCCGCGCGCTCGCGCTCAACGCGATTGATGCTTATTACAATCTGGTGCTCGCGCGCCAGCGTCGCCGTCTGGCAGAAGAGACGCTCTCGCTGGCCGAAGGTTTTCTCAAGGTCGTAGAGGGCAGACAGCAACGCGGCGAGGACGAGAGCGAAGGCGCGGACAATTTGCGCGCACGCTCGCAGCTTGCCACGCGCCGCGATGAACTGGAACAGGCGCGCGTAGCCGAATCGGCCTTGATGGATGTTTTAAGGGTCTTGACCGGAGTTAATTTCACGACCGCGATAGATGTCTCACGCATCGGTCAGGACTTGCCGACCGCCAGCGATTTTTCGAGCTACACGGAAGAGCTTCTGAAATCCAGACCGGAGTTGACACAGGTGGACGCTCAGAAACTCGCCGCGCAGGAAGAAGCACGCGCCGCGCGAAGAGAGCGTCTCCCGCAGTTCGCCTACACCATCAATGGAGGTTTTGACGCGGGCGATTTCCGGCCCCTGACAAAATATTCGGGCGGCTCTGCGACGGTCACGCTGACGATTCCAATCTTCGATTTCGGAGCCAGCAAGAGCCGCGAAACTCAGGCGCGCCTGCGCGCAAAATCGCTGGACATGCAGCGTGAGATAACTCTCAGATTCTTACAGCAGGAATTTTATGCTGCGCGTGCCACGGCGCTCTCGGCCCTCACGCGCATCCGTGAAACTGACGCCGGGGCAAATGAAGCGCAGAAAAACATGATGCTCATACTCGCTCAATATCGTATGAAGAAAGCTACGATTACGGATGTCGTTGACGCGCAGGCCGCCTATGCCGAAGCGCGCATGGCATACTTTCAGGCAATCATAGATTACCGCACGGCGCGTTTTCGTTTGGAACAGAACTTAGGGCAATGAAATACAGGAGTTCCCGCAAAGGCGCAAAGCAAGACGCGAAGAAATCATTCAAGATAAGGAGCTGTTAAACCCCTTTGCGTCTTCTCTTCTTTGCGCCTTTGCGGGAAACTTCCGCGCTCTTGATGATTTATAAGATTATCCTTAACGCTCCCGGCATGATGCGAAAACTCGCTGGCGTTATGCCGCGCACATTTCCATCCGCCTCGACCGGCAGCGCATCATCTTCGCCAGATGTTTCGATGCTCACGCTCGTCGCCTGCCTTGCGCGCACCTTCGGATTCGAGAGATGCGTGCCGCGACGTATGCGCGGCAACTCGCGCAGGATAGTTGCGCGCGTGATGTCGCAGGAGATAAGCACATCCAACTGCCCGTCATCCACACGCGCCGCAGGCGCAAACATCATCCCGCCGCCTGCATAAACCCCGTTGGCGACGGCTAACAAATTCGAGCGACATTCCAAAGCTGCCTCTTCGTCAATCCTGATGCGAACTGCGCGCTCGCGCCACGCGGACAACGCGCCGCACGCAGCCGCCACGAAACGCGCCTCGCCCGGCAAACGTTGCATCAAACTTCCCTGCGCTCCAACGCGCAACGCCACCTCGGCCCCTAATCCAATGGTCACGACATTCAGACAGATAAAGCGATTCGCGCCCGCACCCCGCGCGCTCTGGCCCACGCTCCCGTAAATGACATCAATGCTGCGCGTCCTTTCTGCATCAGGTTGGCGACAATATTCGATGAGAGCTGTGGCCCATTCGCTCAAAGGCACGCGCCTGCCTTTCAAGCCGCGCGCAAAGTCGTCACCCGTCCCGGCAGGCAACAGAGCCAGCACAGCATCCCGCTTCACCTGCCGTGGCGGCACATCCCCCACAGCATCCTTTTCATCAAGCGCAAAGAAACCCGCCGCAGCCTCGCTCAGCGTCCCGTCGCCTCCCACCACCGCGATGACTTCATACCCTGCGCGCAGAGCCGCGCGCACAGCTTCTGTCGCATCCCCCGCACGCGTCGTGACATGCGCTTCAAAGCGGAATCCGTTTTCTTTGAGCGAGGCTTCGACAGTGGGCCACGCGCGGCGCGCATTGGCGGCGACATTGTTAACGATGACGAGCATGCGCGAGTCCATTAAGCTCACTCTATCATATTGAGCCTCGCACGCGATTTGATGATAAGCTTATAAAAATACGAAATTGAAGTTTCAAGGGGCAGGAACAATGGAAGCTGAAATGATGCGCGCCGTGACGATTGTTGCTCATGGCGGAGCGGAAGGTCTTCAGGTCAGGCTTGTGCCGCGCCCCGTCGGGCCAACGGCGGATCGCGTACTGGTGCGCGTGCGTGCCGCCGGATTGAATCGCGCGGACATACTCCAACGTCTAGGGCATTATCCCGCGCCGCCCGGAACAGTGCAGGATATTCCCGGTCTTGAGTTTGCTGGCGAGGTCGAGCAGACGGGCGAAGAGGCGCGCAGGTTTCGCGTGGGCCAGAGAGTCTTCGGCATCACGGCTGGCGGCGCGCAGGCCGAGTATGTGTCCGTGCCTGAAAGCGCACTGACGGAAATCCCCGAAAATCTGGACTGGGCAGAGGCCGCAGCCGTGCCGGAAGTTTTCATCACCGCGCATGACGCGCTGTTCACACAAGCGCAGCTTGAGATGGGCGAGCGCGTGCTCATACACGCAGCAGGCTCAGGCGTCGGCACTGCCGCAGTCCAGCTCGCACATGCGGCTGGCGCGATAACTTACGGCACTTCGCGGACGGCTGAGAAACTGGAACGCGTGCGCGAGTTCGGGCTTGATGAAGCTGTCACTGTCGGCAATGAGCCTGCGCGCTTTGCCGGAGCCGTGCGCGAGTGGACAGAAGGGGCTGGCGTGCAGGTCATCTTAGACCTCGTCGGCGGCCCATACTTTGCAGCCAATCTGGATGCGTTAGCTGTCAAGGGCCGGATGCTGCTTGTCGGCACAACCGGCGGCTCAAGCGCGACCTTTGATTTCGGTAAAGCTCTGGGCAAACGCCTGCGCATTACCGGCACAGTCCTGCGCGCACGCTCTCACGAAGAGAAGGCGTTTGCCACACGTCGCTTTGCCGCGCATGTCGTTCCGCTGCTGGCGCGCGGGCTGGTGCGTCCTGTGATTGATAAAGTTTTTCCGATGAGCGAAGTCGCCGCCGCGCATGAGCGGCTGGAATCCAACGAGAGCTTCGGCAAAGTCTTGCTGATGATTTAAAGCAGATTCAAACAGGGATGGACAGGATAGACCTGGATGAAAGAAATGCTATTAAAGATGAGCGGCAGATGCGTCAACTTCTTCTTTGCCCGTTTGCCGGAAAACTTTTATTCGCTCGTGACTCTCAAGCAGGATTGAACGACACATGATGAAACTCATCCTTCTAACATTTATCACGCTCGCCATCGGCGCAACGCTCAACGCGCAGGCTCAAACGGCAGACCCTGAGCCGGGAGTGCCGCGCGAACTGGCTCGCTGGCGTGCAGAGCATTACAGTGACGCGCGCTATGCGCTGAGCCTTGAGCTTGCGCCCGGCGCGCAGATGTTAAAGGGCGCGATGCAGGTTCGCGTGACGCTCAAAGAGGGCGCGGACAGAATTATTCTAGACTGGCGACTCAATCCGTTTAAAGCGGGGCAGGCGCGCCCGCGCGTGTGGGAGGCAATGCTCAACGGGAAAGAGGCGCGCGGGATGCGTGAGGTCAACGAGCATCTCATCATTCCGGGCGCGATAAAGGGAGAGAACGTTGTCAGCCTCAAGTTTGAATCTCCGATTGCGACATCCGGCAGCGCGGTCACGCGCTATCTTGATCGTGAAGATAATTCGGAATACATCTACACGCTCTTTGTTCCTTCGGATGCGAGCACAGCTTTCCCTTGTTTCGACCAGCCGGATTTGAAAGCGCGCTTTAAGCTCGATGTGGTGGCTCCCGTTAACTGGAAAGTAATCACCAATACAGGCGCAGAGCAAATAAATATTCCTGCTGAAGACATGCCTCCCGGAACCAGCCTCCGCCTCAATGGTCAAACTCTCAAGAACGGGATGCAAGGTTTTATCTTCTCTGAGACCGAGCCAATCAGCACTTATCTCTTCGCTTTTGCCGCCGGGCCGTTCGTCGAATTTGAAGAAGCGGAATTCATGCCCCGCGCTAAGGCTACAGGCTATCCGCCGATGAAATTGATTGAGAAATCACCGGGCTTGATGCAAAGCGCAGAGCCTTCAATGCATGTCTATGTCCGTAAATCAAAGGCTGAACGCGCGCGTCAGGAGTTGCCTGAAGTTTTTCGTCTCAATCGAGAAGGGCTGCGGTTTCTGGCCCGGTACTTTGATTACAAATTCCCTTTTCCGAAATACGATCTCGTCATCGTCCCTGAATTCGCCTATCGCGGCATGGAGCACGCGGGCGCAACCTTTCTGCGCGAGGAATCCATCCTCTTTCCGTCGGAGCCGACGGCGAACGATTATCTCTCAAGGGCGAATGTGATTTTTCACGAAGCCGCGCATCAATGGTTCGGAGACCTTGTGACGATGCGCTGGTTCGATGACCTGTGGCTCAAAGAGGGTTTCGCAGAGTTCATGTCATTCAAAGCTCTCGAAGCCATCATGCCTGAGTTCAATGCGTGGAAAGCTTTTTACGAGCGCACGAAGCCAGCGGCTTATCTGACGGATGCGACGAAAGGCACGACGCCTATTTTTCAGGAGATAGCGAATCTTTCGGCAGCGAAATCCGCTTACGGCAACATAGTCTATCGCAAAGCTCCTTCGCTGCTCCGGCAGGCCGAGTTTTATCTGGGGCCGGAAAATTTTCAAAAGGCTGTCAGGCTTTTTCTCAAAGAACATGCTTATGCGAATGCGGAGTGGGCTGATCTGGTAAAAGCGTTTGAGAAGACTTCGGGACAAAAGCTGGATGTGTGGGCAGATGCATGGGTCAAGCGGCGCGGAATGCCTGAGGTGCGCGTCACTCACGGTTGGGGCGAGCAGAAGCAAACCTATTTGGCGTCGCTCGAACAAAAAAATGTTTTAGGCGAAGGCGGCGCGTGGCCCATGCGTCTCAAGGTGCTGCTCGTCTTTGACAAGACGCCGCCGGAAACGCGCACCGTCACGCTCAATGGCGCAAGAGGCTCTGAAGTTTTTGAGGTGGACAAGCAGAAACAGAAACAACAGTTGCTCTACATCTTCGCTAATTATGAAGATTACGGTTACGGTCGTTTCCTGCTTGACGAGCAGAGCCGCAAGTATGTGCTCGCACACTTAGGCGAAGAGAAGGATGATTTCCAGCGCGCTCTACTGTGGGGAAGTCTGTGGGACAGCGTGCGCGAGGCCGAACTCGCGCCGTCGGAATATGTCGAGCTGGCGATAAAAAATCTCGCCATCGAACGCGACGAAGTCACAGTGCAGAGCATCCTCAATCGCGTCTCTCTGGCCTTCAACGCTTATCTAACACAAGCGCAGGCCAGAGAGGTTGCGCCGCGTCTTGAGCGCATGCTCTTTGACGGCATGATGAAGTCCGGGCAGCGCGGGATGCGAATCACTTTCTTCCGCGCTTTTCAGGCGATGGCGATGACCGAAGCGGCGCGCGGCGAACTCAAAAAGATTTTAAAGGGCGAGCTAAGTGTGCCCGGCTTGCAGCTTCGCCCGCGCGACCGCTTTGACATCATCACGCAGCTTCTGGCGCGCGGCGACGCGGAGGCTCCCGCGCTGCTTGAGGCGCAGAGCAAGGAGGATAACGCGACGGATGACGCGCAGCGTTACGCCTATGCAGCCGGAGCTGCCATCGGAACTGTTGAGAACAAGAAGAAATATTTCGAGGCGTATCTGAACGATGCGAAGCTGGCCGAAAGCTGGATCGAGGCGAGTGTTAATCCGTTTAATACGATTCATCAATCCGCGCTCACGCTTCCCTATCTCGAACCGGCCTTGAAAGAGTTGCCGAAGCTCAAGCGCACGCGCAAGATTTTCTTTATCAACCAGTGGCTCGCGGCCTTTATCGGCGGCCAATGCGACCCCCGCGCGCTCGCCACTGTTCAGGATTTCTTAAAGCGCGAAGAACAGACGCTCGACCGCGACCTGCGCCTCAAAGTCCTCGAAGCCGTGGACGGTCTCGAACGCTGCGTCAGGATTAGAAAGCAGTGATGAGTAATACGGAATCAAGGGTAGAAATAAAGCCGGCTGCTTTTTTCTCTTTGCGGTCTTTGCGAGCATTCCTTTGCGGTCTTTGCGTTAAGAAATCACTTAACCGCAAAGAGCGCAAAGAGTGAAGCCGCAAAGAGACGCAAAGAGTTTATGCTCTTGATCTACATAAGTAATAAGGAACGGCTTTCTTTTCATCGGTTATCATTTATAACTTATCGCAATGTTTTTGACACTCACCATCATCGCCATTTTCGTCCTGAGCTTTCTGCTCTTTCTGGCTCTCTTCGAGCCGGGGCTGGATTATAAAATCTCTGCGCGGACGGATGCCGCGCTCGATTCGGAAGAGTTCCTGCGCACGCTCGAAGCGATTACGGATGCGAAGGTGCAGCCGCAGAGCCGCATAGAAGTCTTGACCAACGCGGATGTTTATTATGAGGCGGAGCTGGCCGCGATTCGCGCCGCGAAAAAGAGCGTCAATCTGGAAGCTTACATTTTTCAGAAGGGCAAAGTCACCAAAGATTTTGTAGATGCTTTGACCGACAGAGCGCGTGCGGGCGTAGAGGTTCGTCTGGTGCTCGATGCCATCGGCAGCTTTGCTTCATGGGAGAGTTATTTTGCAGAGCTGCGCGCGGCGGGCGGGCGCGTCTGCTGGTATCATCCCGTGCGCTGGGCCACCATCGCGCGCATCAACAATCGCACGCACCGCGAGATCATAGTCGTTGACGGCGAAGTCGGTTTTCTGGGCGGCTCAGGCTTTGCGGATCACTGGCTGATTGGCGATGAGAAGAATCCGCCGTGGCGCGACACAATGTTTCGCGTCGAAGGCGATGCTGTCGCAAGCCTGCAATCGAGCTTTGTCGAAAACTGGCTCGAAGCTTCTGGCGAGATTCTGGCGAGCAAAGATTTTTTCCCTTTCTCGAAACCCGCGGACGGCGTGCCTTCGCTCATCGTGGATAGCTCGCCCTCTATGGGCCGCTCGACGCGCGCACGGATTCTCTATCAAACGCTGCTCGCGTCCGCGCAACAGAGCATTCACATCACCACTCCATATTTTCTGCCAGACCGCAGCGCACGCGCAGAGATGGTTCGAGCCATCAAAGAGCGCGGCGTCGAAATAAAAATCATCGTCCCCGGCAAACACAGCGATCATCTTCTGACCAGACGTTCGAGCCGTCGTCTCTTTGGCGAGCTGCTGCGCGGCGGCGCACAGATTTACGAGTATGAAGCGGCGATGATTCACGCCAAGACGATGACCATTGACGGCATCTGGAGCGTCGTCGGCTCGACCAATTTCGACAATCGCTCTTTCGGCCTCAACGACGAAGTCAACCTCGCCGCGATTGACGAAAAACTCGCCGCCCGCCTCGAAGAAGATTTCGCACGCGACCTGCAAAACAGTCGCGCGGTGGATTATCAGGAATGGCAACGCCGCTCTATCTTCGAACGCATGCACGAATGGGCCGGATGGCTGCTGGAAAGGCAACAGTGAGAAAAGCAGATGTCGAGATGATGGATGTCAGATGTCAGTTTGCGTACGAACATCCAGCATCTGACATCTAACTTCTGTTTTTATGTTTCGCATCGTTACCTACAATGTGCACAAGTGTCGCGGGCTGGACAGGCGCGTGCGGCCCGCGCGCATTGCGGAAGTCTTGCGCGAGACGGAGGCCGATGTCATAGCCTTGCAGGAAGTTTTGAGCATCGAGGACGCTGCGGCGCGCGAGCGCAATCAGGCGCGGTTCATTGCCGAAGAGCTTGGGATGGCATATCACATCGGCGAGAATCGTCGGCTAGATGGCGGGGCTTACGGTAACGTGACCTTGAGCCGCCTGCCTTTGAATGGGGCGCGCAACTATGACATCACATGGCGCGGGCGCGAGCGGCGCGGAGCCTTGCGCACGGATGTGCGCTTTGATGCGGGCGAGAGTTCCGTGCCGGTTCACGTATTCAACATCCATCTCGGCACGGCTTTCATAGAACGACGGCATCAGGCGCGGCAACTGGTCGGCGAAGAGATTCTCAATAACAAAGAACTGCATGGCGCGCGGGTCGTGCTCGGAGATTTTAATGAGTGGACGCGCGGCTTAGCTTCGCGCCTGCTGGCGGAACATTTCAGGAGCGTTGACATTCGCCAGCACCTGCGTAGAGCGCGTACTTATCCGGGCGTGCTGCCGCTCTTGCATCTGGATCACATCTATTACGATGATAAGCTGGAATTAAAAAATCTGACGCTGCATCGCAGCCGCGCCGCGCTCATCGCTTCGGATCATTTGCCGCTCGTGGCGGATTTTGCGTTGAAGGCTGAGGGAAGATAATAAAGAAAGTTTCCCGCAAAGGCGCAGAGACGCAAAGAAGAGCTTGAATGCTTTCCTTTGCGTCTTTGCGCCTTTGCGGGAAACTTTCTTTCAGGTGCGTCTTGCTGTGGTTAGCGGAGGACTATTAGCATCGCGCTTTGCCGCCTCGCTGGTGACGATGCAAAGGCCGTGGATTTTCCCGGCCTGTAGCTTGCGCATGAGCTTGAGGGCGTCGTCATATATCAACGCTGACGCTTCGACGCCGCGCTGGCTGATGACGGCCCAACGTTGATCTTGCAATTCACTCATAACTAATGACAGCGAATAAAACTCTCTTACTTCTCGACCTGTTTGACATCGCTGATGAGGACGACATCGTTGGTCACATCGCCGCGCGAGAGCGCGAGGCGTTTGCCGTCCGCCGACCACATGAAATCAAAGATGCGGTCTGATTTCCAGTCTGTGATTTTTTTCGGCGGGCCGCCGTCCAGCGGCTGGCTCCACAGATTTGAGACGCCGCCGCGCGTCTCTATGTAAATCAGGGCGCGTCCATCGCTGGCCCAGCGCACAGTCGCCCCCGGCAGATTAAATGTCTTGACGGGCGCGCCTCCTTCAAACGGTATCACCGCATTGCCGAACGAAGTGTTGGGATTTTCTTCCCAATAATAACAGGTGATCTGTTTGCCGTCCGGCGAGACCACAGGCAGCTTGGAAAACTTATCTGTTAACTGCATGGCCTCGCCACCGTCTATCGAGATTTTCCAGATCGTCGGCTTGCCCGCGTTTCCCGAAGTGTAAACGACCCAGCGACCATCCGGCGAAAATTGCGGATACTGCTCATGCATGCCGCCGGTCAACTGTTTGAGATTGCCGCCGTTGATGTCCATCTTCCAGAGATGCGTGCCTGCATCCGCGCGGTCGGAGACAAAGACAATCGTGCGTCCGTCAGGCGAGACCGCCGGATAAAGATTGAGGCCCGCGTTGTCCGTCAACTGCCGCTGCCCCGTGCCGTCTGCGTTGACAATCCAGATGTCCTGCTTGCCGCTCGCGTTTGACGAGTAAACGATGCGACCGTCCGGCGTCCATGCCAGTCCGTAACCCCAGCTAGACTCGTTCATGATCTGCTGTGCGCGCTCCGCATCCAGACCGGGCGCGACCCAGATGTTCGAGACTCTGTTTGATTGCACGGTCGCCAGTGTGCTTGAGTCTGCCGTCGCGCTCAAGGCCACGTAAGTATTAAGGTCGTTTGTAATCCTGCGCGACGCGCCCGTCGCCCTGTCAACGAACCAGATTTGCGATGATTCGAGAGCTTCATCGGCAGGAGCCAGCAGGAACAGCCCGCTGCCATCCTGCAACCACACGGGATGCGCCGCCTCGCGCCATGTGTGTGTCGTCAGAGGTTTTTGACTCCCGTCTGCGACCTGCACCTCTATGACATTCACCTTCCAGTCGGCCATCGAATTGACTGCAATACAGGCAATCGCTTTCCCATCCGGCGACCAGACAGGATGCCACCACCCGTCAGGAGCTTTGCGCGAAGCAAGCTGCTGTTCGCCCGTGCCGTCTGCGTTGGCAATCATCAGCATCGACGCGCGTTCACCGCCGGGGGTGAGGCGCATAAACGTGAGGCGTTTGCCGTCAGGGGAAAACTTGACGGGGCTGTCCACATCGGAAAGCACTCTCTTCGGCTCGCCGCCGAGGACAGAGATTTGATAGAGGTCTTTGACGGGTTGGTTTCTATCGCCGCGCACGTAAAACACATGGCTGCTGTCGGGCGAAAAGGTCGCGCCGAAATAATTTGCTTCGGCGGGCGGGACAAGCTGTACGTTGCGCGACGAAGCAACCTGCCTGACCCAGAGACTGCGCTGCGAGCCGTCGCTGAAAATATGCGCGACATACTTGCCGTCTGGCGAGATGGAGGCATCAATAGATTTGCCGGTCGAAGTCAGCCGGCTGATGCGTGTGGACTGGAAAAGCATACTGCGAGAGCTATGCGCCCCTTGCCAGAAAATTTTATAAGCCGCGAAAGCAAGCCCCGCGCACAGGAGCACGCCACAGAGCGAGAGCAGCAATAGCATCCCTCCCATGCTCTTTCTCTCGCCCGCCAGCGGCTCTACCGTACCAGCCGTATTGCGCGCCGCAAGGACGGCTTCGGTCTCAACCGCCGCCTCGCGTTCCGTCTCAAAAGTAGGCTGCGGAGCCTGCCCGCTCGTGCGATGTATGTCGCCGCTTCTGTACGCCTGCGCGCCGCCGCTGCTCGTCGTGCGCTCAAGCTTGGCCTCGAACTCCAACTCCTGTTTGAGCGAGCGCAGGTCAACCAGCATATCCTTGATGGTCTGGTAGCGTTCCTCTTTATCCTTCCTCAAACTCTTTTTGACAATGCGCTGAAGTTCTGCGGGCGCGTCTCGCACATAACTCGCCAGCGGGGGCGGTTCGCGGTCGAGCACAGAGACGATGACATCGCTCGTCGTCTCTCCGGTGAACGGCACGCGGCCCGTCAACATCTCGTAGAGGCTCACGCCCAGACTCCAGATGTCCGTGCGACCGTCGAGCGCAAGGCCACGGGTCTGCTCAGGCGACATGTAGCTCACAGTCCCCATAATCATGCCCGGACTCGTGTTGACCAGCATCTTCGTCGCCGCTTCCGTGTCTATCGAAGCCGCCCCGCGCTCGGTCGGTTTCGCCAGCCCGAAGTCCAGCACCTTCACATAGCCGTCCTTGCGCAGCATGATATTTTCCGGCTTGATGTCACGATGAATGACGCCAGCCTGATGCGCGGCTGTGAGCGCGCCCGCCACCTGCACCGCTACCTCTAAAGCTTCGAGCACGCCGAGCCGCGCGCCGTTCATTCTTTGCCGCAAGGTCAAGCCGTCTATAAATTCCGTGGCGATAAAGTGCGTCGCACCGGCATGAACTATCTCGTGAATCGTGATGATGTTCGGGTGATTGAGCGCGGAAGCGGCCCGCGCTTCCTGCACGAATCGCTGCATGCGCTGCTGGTCTGTGGCAAACTCCGGCGGCAGAATTTTGAGCGCGACCGTGCGCTCAAGCTGCGTATCCTGCGCCAGGTAAACTTCGCCCATCCCGCCCGTGCCCAGATGCGCGCGGATTTCATAACGACCTAATAATGTGCCTGCGTTGATGGGCATTAATTTAAGAATCAACACACTTGAGAATTAGCTCACTTAAGAATTAGCCACACAGGGCACAGAGAACACAGAGAATTTTTGAAATTTGAAATCTCGAATTTGAAATTGCTTTGTACCGCTATGTCTCTGTGCCCTCTGTGGCTAATTAACAGACTCGCCATTTTATCCGCCTTGCTCATGGCCTTCCAGCAAAAGCAAGTTTGACGGGCGGAAATTTACAACCATTTTACACTTCAGCCGCGAGCCTGATTCCGGCAAAGGCAATACGAAAATGGCGGCGGAAAAAGTTTCTGAAAGAAGTGCGCAGGAGCGGCGCGCGTGTGGCCCACGAGCCGCCCTTGAGGACTCTGTGATCGCCGTCAAACCAGACTTCGGAATATTCAGGATACGGAAAATATTTAAATTCGGGATAGCCTGCGAAACTGTCGCCCGTCCATTCCCAGACGTTGCCGGTCATGTCTAAGCACCCGTAAGCGCTCGCGCCTGACGGAAAACTCCCGACCGGAGTCGTGCCCCAAAATCGCTCGTGAAAATTACAGAGCGCGGCGGTCGGGCTTTCATCGCCCCACGCAAACCGCCGCTTGCGATTTTTCGCGGCATCCCATGAAGCGGCCTTTTCCCACTCGGCCTCGGTCGGCAGACGCTTTCGCATAAAACGCGCGTAAGCTTCCGCTTCGTAAAAACTCACGCCCGTCACAGGATGCGCGGGCTGCCACAAGCCTTCATCAAACAGAGTCTGCACGCGCCATTCTTCCCCCGCAATTTTCCAGTAGAGCGGGCTGGTCCAATTCTCTTTCTCGCGCCACTGCCATCCCTCAACGCTCCACCACTCGCGCCGCTCATAGCCGCCCTCACTGATAAACTGCGCGTACTCTTCATTGGTCGTCAGCAATTTATCAATCCTGAAAGCCGGAAGATCGACCGCGTGCGCGGGCAACTCGTTGTCATAAGCGAAAGAGTTCCAGACCGATCCCATCTCGAACGCGCCAGCCTCAACCGTCGCCATCCCGCGCGCCTGTAAAACAGCATGTTCGATAGCGCTGCTCTCATCAACCGGCGCGGGGCGCGACTTGAGCGCAGGGTCTAGCAAGTGCAGCAAATAGGCTAGCGTCTCCTGATGCTGGTATTCATGTTCCAGCACGAGCTGAAAAACGTAAGCGTCGCGCAGCAGCGGGTTCGATTCGTCAAACTGAACTTTGTCCAGATAATCCGTGACACGCCCGCGCACATTCTTGAGATAGGCTTCCATCTCGCCGCGTCGCGGAAGATTTTTGGAGTCCTCGCGCGGCGTGCTGATGGGATCGAAGATGCGCTCGTAGCGTTCATCGGGCGCAGCCTCGCCCTGCATCTTTTGCAAAAGCCAGTAACCCTCAAAGACGCCGATGTGTGCCAGATGCCAGATAATCGGGCGAAAGCCAAAGCCCGGACTCCTGTGCAGATGCTCTTCCTCCGCGAGGTCAAAGAGCCTGAGCGTATCGACGCGCGCGGCCTCCATCTGCTGCGCTATCTCTTCTTTGATTTGTAGTGACACTTTGTATATCTCAAACAATCATGGCCCACGCCGCAGCAATCAAAGTGCGCGTCGTGTGGCGGGTTGATAATGAACCGTGATGAGTTATCATACCACCGGAGAAAATCAATGTCTCAAACTTCCGGCCAGACTGCTGACGACGGGCTGCGGATACATAAACTCGCGCGCACAGAGGCCCAATCCGGCTTTGCCAAAGACGTGCGCCGGGGGCTGCTGGCAGAGCCTAAAAAACTGCTCCCGAAATATTTTTATGACGAGCTTGGCTCACAGCTCTTTGAGGCCATCTGCCTGCTGCCGGAGTATTACCCGACGCGCGCCGAAAACGAAATCCTCACGCGCTATGCGGATGAAATCGTGAGCGCGGTTGACGGGCGCAAGACCCTGCTTGAGATGGGCAGCGGCAGCGCGTCGAAAACCCGGTGCATCATCGAGGCCATTCTCAAACAACAAACAGAGCTGCTCTTTGTGCCTGTAGACATCTCGGCCACCGCGCTTGAGACAAGCTCGCGCGTGTTGCTGCAATCTTATCCGGGCCTGCGTATAGAGGCTTATGCGGGCGATTATTACGACGGCCTTGCCGCGCTCGGTGAAAGGCCCGAAGGGACAACAACGCTCGCGCTTTTCTTAGGCTCTAATATCGGAAACTTTGACGCGGACGAAGCGAATAGATTCCTGCGCGCTTTGCGTCAGGTGTTGCGCGCCGGAGACGCGCTCTTGCTCGGAGCGGATTTGAAGAAAGACCCGGCGGTGCTCGAAGCCGCCTACGATGACGCGCTCGGCGTGACCGCCGCCTTTAATCGCAATCTGCTGGTTCGCATCAACCGCGAGCTTGACGCAGATTTTAACCCGCGCTTCTTTCGTCATCTAGTGACCTATAATCAAGAGGTGGGCCGCGTAGAGACTTACATGGAAAGCCTGCGCGAGCAGCTCGTTCGTCTCGGCAAATTCGAGCTGGACATCCGGTTCGATGAAGGCGAGCGTATTCATACAGAGAACTCTTACAAGTATGACCTCGAAGGACTCTCACAAATGGCCGTAGAAACAGGATTCACGCGGGCGCGCACATGGCTCGACGAGCGCGAGCAATTTAGCAGCAATCTTTTCCTCGCCGTCCGGTAAACCGGGTTCCGCCGCATGAACGCAAGGGTGATGAAACATTTGCCGGAATATACAATCGAACCATTGACGGCTCTGGACCAATCCTTCATGTGGGAGATGCTCTATCAAGCCCTCTATGTTCCGGCGGGAGGTGCGCCGTTCGAGCGTGAGATAGTCTCTCAGCCGCATCTGGCAAGATATGTGAGAGACTGGGGGCGGCCAGATGATTCGGGTTTTAAAGCCGTCGCTGAAAACAATCTGCCTGTCGGGGCTGTGTGGCTTCGTTTATTAAAGAACGAGGAGCAGGGCTTTGGCTATGTGGATGACGAGACGCCTGAGCTTGGGATGGCCGTGCTGCCCTGTCACAGGGGCCACGGCATCGGCACGGGGCTGCTCTCTCGCCTGATAGATGAAGCGCGAGGCGCTTACAAAAATATTTCTTTAAGCGTCGCGCCCGAAAATCCGGCGCTCGGTCTCTATCAAAGATTCGGGTTCGAGATTGTCGCAGAACGCAACGGTTCGCTGACGATGAAAAGAAAGCTGTCTTTAAATTAATGCCGCATCAACCTGACATAGCAAATAACAGTTGTGCCGAAGAGGCCGAGACAGACACCATGCAATCATCCTCACAGCAGCAGCAGACGAGGCGAGAGGTCTTTCCGCTCTTAACCGATCCGGTCTCGAAAGCGAGCGCGCCGCGCTTTGAAGAGAATCTGCTGCGCGGGGCAAAGCATGAAAGCGACTGGATGTGCGGCGTCGAGTTTGAGCTTTTCGGTTATGACGCGGCGCGTGAGTTTGAGCGTCTGAATCCGGCGCAGGTGCAACGCCTGCTCGCGGGCTTTGCTCCGTCTTCAAACGATCTGGTTTACGAGGGCCGCGTCCTCATCGAAGTCGATGCGGGGCAGATGAATCGCCTGACGGTCGAGCCGGGCGGGCAGGTCGAATTCTCAGGCGCGCCGCATCGCAAGCTTCATGATGTGGCGCACGAAATCGAGCGTTATCTGGCACGCCTGACAGAGATTGCGGACGGCGAATGTCTGAAGTTTCTGGCGGCGGGCTTTGACCCTTTGCGAACGCTTGAAGAGCAGCAGTGGTTTCCCAAAGCGCGTTATGGAGTGATGCGCCCGTATCTCGCCACGCGCGGCGCGCGTGCATGGGACATGATGACGCGCACCTGCGCCGTGCAGACCAATCTGGATTACGGCTCAGTGGAAGACCTCGCTAAAAAATTTCTGCTTGGCAATCGTCTCGCTCCCGTGGTGACGGCCATCTTTGCCAACTCGCCTTTTGAGAACGGTCGCCCCTCCGGCTATAAATCAACGCGCGCGGTGGTGTGGCTCAATACTGACCAAGACCGCGCGGGGCTTGCGCCGCCCGCGCTTAACGATACATTTACGCCCGCAGATTTTGTCTCTTATGCGCTCGAAGTGCCGATGATCTTCGCGCAGCGTGACGGCGTTTATCTGGATGCGCCGACGGGGATGAAGTTTGGCGAGTTTCTGGACGGCGGATGCGAAGCGGTGCAGCCGGTCTTCGGCGACTGGGCGGATCATTTGACGACGCTCTTTACGGACGCGCGTTTGAAACAGCACATCGAATTGAGAAGCGCGGACTGCGGAAATCTCGCGCACACGCTCGCGCTGCAAGCTCTCTGGAAGGGCTTGATGTACGACGCCGGAACGCTCGACGAAGCCTTGAGGCTTGCGCCTCAATTGGGCCAGACGGATGCCTTACGCTTGCGCGAAGAGGTGGCGCGCGACGCTCTGGCGGCAAGATACGCGGGCGTCAACGTCCTAGAGCTGTCAAGAGAGATTATCAGGCTGGCAGAGGACGGGCTGAAGCACATCGCGCCGGATGAATTAGATTATCTGGACGTGCTTCAGCAACAGGTCATAGAGGAGGGCATCTCCCCTGCGGATATTTTGCTGCGTAACTGGCACGGCTCGTGGCATGGCTCGATTGACGAAGTAATCAAGTACCTGCGGATAGCTTAGACATTCAAACAAAAGATTAACCACAGAGACACAGAGAATAAAAAGGGGAAGAGGGTAGATGGGTAAAAGGAAAAAAACAAACGGCTCACGACCAAGCCTTTGACCCTCTTTCCCTTTTTCCCTTTCGTTTTATGTCTGTGTCTCTGTGGCTAACCCGGAGCTTTGTTAGTGTCCTTAAACTTCTAAAGTAGAACAAGTATGACATTCCAACGCAAACTCTTTCTCGTGTTTCTGGCAGTATGCCTCTTCGCGCCGCTTGTTCCGGCCCAGCAACAACCTGAACTTTACGTGCGAACGAATCATTCGGACATCATACGCGCCGTCGCCGTCAGCCCGGACGGCAAGTTGGCCGCGAGCGGCAGTACGGACGGGACAGTCAGGCTCTGGGACGTGCAGAGCGGGATGGTCATGCGGACGCTGAGCGGTCATTCCGGCACGGTCTTTTCGCTGCTCTTCGTCTCGAACAACATTTTGCTGAGCGGCGCATTCCGGGAAATTAGAGCGTGGGATGTGACGACAGGCAGGATGACGCGCGAGATCAAGACGCAGAGAATGGTCAGTTCGATGGCCTTGAGTCCGGATGAAAAAATACTGGCCTATGCGACGATAGGTCGCGTCGTGCTGGTGGACATAGTTGAGAAAAAAGAGCGGGAGCTGAAAGTTCCGAACAAGGAGCCTTTGCGGGTCGCTTTTCGTCCGACGAAGACGGGCGTGCCGATGCTGGCCGCGAGCTTTGGCAATCTGGTCGTCCTGTATGACGCCAAGACCGGAGCGGAACTCGGCGTCGCCACACACATGGAGACGGCAACGGTCAAGGCCGTCGTCTTCAGTCCTGACGGCAAGATGCTCGCCACCTGCGGGACGGATTTCTGGTACATCTGGGATGTCGAGACCAAAGGCTCTCTGTTTCGCGGAAGAAGTCTGGCCTACGGAGCCGCGTTCAGCCCCGATAGCAAAACCTTTGTCGTCGCAGGCAACGACATAGAGCTTTGGGATTTGGAAACGGGCAAGAGGAAAAAGACGCTTGAGATTAAAAACAATCTCATAGAAGCAATCGTCTACAGCCCTGACGGCAAGCTGCTCATCGGCGGCGGCTATCAATCAATCGAACAGACCAATTCGCTCGAAGCCAGTTTTAAGATTATGGATGCAGAGACGGGCGCAGAGCGTCCCATCAAGGCCATCTACACGACGAGCCTCGAATCAATCGCGCTCAGCCCGGACGGCAGGATTCTGGCATCCGGCAGCGCGGATAAAAAGATTCGCCTGTGGAATCTGGCTTCGGGGCAAGTAGACCAGCCGCTCGGCGATGTGGAATCAGCCGTGGTCGAGCTGGCTTTCAGTTCCGACAACCGGCTGCTCGCCAGCACGGGCGTCACAGAGGCCGCGCGCTTCTGGGACATGACGACGCGAAGCGAATATATTCCCGGCGGGGACAAGACAAAGAAACCTGAGGTCAAGAAACCGAGGCCAACGCCGACGCCCAAGGACCAAGCCAACGCCCAAGCCGGGTGAGGAGCCAAACCCCTTCGAAGAGGCAATCGGCGCGCTTCAGATGATGGCGGACAAAATCGGCAAGATGAACTTTGCCATGCCCGTCTTTAGCCCCGACGGGAAAAGATTTGCGACGCTCGAAAGCGGCCACCGCATCGGCTTAAGAGATGTGAAATCATGGGAACTGCTGCACACGCTCTCCGGCCATCAATCCGACATTTACGCCTACGCTTTTAGTCACGACGGAAAACTTCTGGCGAGCGGCAGCGACGACGGCCTCACCAAAATCTGGGACACTGCGACAGGGCAGGAAGTCCGCACGCTCTCAAAACATCGCGCGTCGGTTCGCTCTCTCATTTTCAGTCCTGACAATAGCATGCTCGCCAGCGGCAGCAACGACACGACCATCAAGCTCTGGGACGTGGCGACTGGCAACTTGCTTCGCACGCTGTCCGGCTACGGCGAGATGGTTCGCTCCGTAATCTTTAGCGCGGACGGGAAGAAGCTGGTCAACGGCGGGATGGCTCACAAAGCCAATGTCTGGGACGTGGCGACGGGCCGCCTGCTGCGCAGCCTGACGGGCCACAGCACGGATGTTCGCGCCGTGACCTATTCACTGGATGGCAAGTTTCTTTTCACTTGCAGCAAAGACGGGTCAAGCAAACTCTGGCGCGAGTCGGACGGGGTGGAACTGGCGACGCTGATCTTGCTGGGCGATGGCGACTGGCTGGTCGTCACGCCCGACGGACTCTTCGACGGGTCGCCCGTCGCGTGGCAATATATTGGCTGGCGCTTTGGCGATACCTACAACACAGCCCCTGTCGAAGCCTTCTTTGCAGACTTTTTCTATCCCGGTCTGCTCGCGGAACTTCTCTCCGGCAAACAGCCGCGCGCCGAATCCAACATCGCGCAGAAAGATATACGCCAACCCCTGCTCACGCTCACGCAAGCCGAGTTGCCGCGCGCCTCGGCAGGCCCGGCACGTGAGATCAAAGTTCGCATCGAAATCAACGAAGCCGCCGCAGGCGGCAAGCACAAGACGGGCAGCGGCGCGCAGGACGTGAGACTGTTTCGCAACGGCTCTCTGGTCAGAAGTTTTAAGGGCGATGTGCTCAAAGGACAAAAGAGCGCGGTCATTGAAACGACCCTGCCCATCACCGCCGGAGAGAATCAACTGACGGCTTACGCTTTCAACCGGGACAACATCAAAAGCGCGGATGCCACGCTCGTCGTCACAGGCGACGAAGGATTGCGACGCAAGGGCACGCTCTATCTCTTAGCCATCGGCGTCAATACTTATGACAACCGGCAATACAATCTCAAGTATGCCGTGGCGGATGCGACGGCGTTCGGCGCGGAACTCAAACGACAGCAACAGCGCCTGCCATCCTACGCGCGCGTCGAAATTATTTCTTTAAGCGACAGGAACGCGACCAAAGCCAAGATCACAGAGCAGTTCAACAAGCTATCGGCTCTGGCCCAGCCGGAAGATGCAGTGGTCGTCTATTTCGCCGGTCACGGCACGGCGCAGCAGAATCAGTTCTATCTCATTCCGCATGACCTCGGCTACAAAGGCGACCGCAAGAAGCTGTCCAAAGAAGGATTGCAATCCATTCTTGAGCACAGCATCTCTGACAGAGAGCTTGAGCAGGCGTTTCTGATGATTGATGCGGGGCAACTGATGCTCGTCATTGATGCCTGCAACAGCGGGCAGGCTCTGGAAGCCGAAGAGAAGCGACGCGGGCCTATGAACTCGAAGGGTCTGGCCCAACTGGCTTATGAGAAAGGCATGTATATTTTGACCGCCGCGCAGAGCTATCAGGCGGCAATGGAAGCCTCCAGACTGGGCCACGGCTATCTGACTTACGCGCTCGTCGAAGAAGGGTTGAAGAAGGGAGCGGCGGACACAGAGCCGCGCGACGGGACGGTTGCGGTGCGCGAATGGCTCAACTATGCCACAGAGCGCGTCCCGCAAATGCAGGAAGAAAATCTGCAAGGGCGTATACTCGAACAAGAGGACGTGGCTTTCGTCGAAGGCGAAGAACAAACAGACCCGAAGCAGCGCAGCGTGCAAAGGCCGCGCGTCTTTTATCGCCGCGAACTGGAAACGCAGCCGCTCGTCATCGCACGAACGCAGACCGCGCCTGCGGCGAAGAAGTGAGTCAAGACATCAAGGACGCCAAACAAAAATCAGCCACAGAGGCCACAGAGCAGGAAAAGTAGATGAAGGAGATGCTATATGAAATATGCGAATCAAGAGTAGAAAGTGTTGTGCAGGGAGCAGCGTGTCCTTTGCGTCTCTTTGCATCTTTCTCTTTCGTGCTCTTTGCGGTTAAGTAATGTGTTAACGCAAAGGCCGCAAAGAGTGAAGACGCAAAGATTCGCAAAGAGTGTTCTACTCTTGATTCACATGAAGTGTCTATCGTTATCTACGTGGCTCTGTGGCTAATTTGTGGTTTTATAAGTAACGCTAAAGAAGTGAGCACAGCATTACCTTCATCATCAACCGGCGACGCGGTCGTAGAGTTTTGCGACGTGAGTTACAACGCGCCGCAGACGCATGCGCCGATTCTTTCTCACCTCAAGCTGGAAGTTTCTCGCGGCGAGACGCTGGTGCTGCTCGGCGAATCCGGCTGCGGCAAGACGACGACGCTGCGGCTGGTCAATCGACTGCTGCTGCCGACCTCAGGCGAAGTGCTGGTCGAAGGCGTGGCGACGAATCGTTGGAATGCGATTCAACTCCGCCGTCGCACAGGCTATGTGATACAGGAAGCGGGACTGTTTCCGCATTTCACGGTCGCGCGTAATGTCTCGCTCGTGCCTGAATTGGAAGGCTGGGACGAGGCGCGCGTGCGCTCGCGTGTTGAGGAATTGCTCAGGCTGGTCGGGCTTGAGCCGCAAAAGTTTGCCGACCGCTACCCGCGCGAGTTATCCGGCGGGCAGAGGCAGCGGGTCGGCGTCGCGCGTGCGCTCGCGGCAGAGCCTCCGCTGCTCCTGCTGGATGAACCCTTCGGCGCGCTTGACCCTTTGACGCGCGCGGGCTTGCAAAAAGAGTTTGCAGAACTGATACGGCGACTCGGCAAAACAGTCATCTTCGTGACGCATGACGTGCGCGAAGCGCTGCTGTTGGGAACGCGAATCGGTCTCATGCGCGCGGGGCAGTTAGTGCTGCTGGAAACGCCGGAAAATTTTCTGCGCTCTGAGAACGAATACGCGCAAGCATACGTCGAAACGTTGCAGTTGAGTCACGCATGATGGAAAGAAATTTTCCCGCAAAGGCGCAAAGGCGCAAAGCAAGACCGCAAAGAAAGACTATGCGGAAGAAATCTTTGACTGTTCTTCCTGCGTCTTGTCTTCTTTGCGCCTTTGCGCCTTTGCGGGAACTTCTTTCTGACTCTGCACGGAGACGCGCATGAAGTTCTGGAATTTTCTGGCCCAGAACAGAAGCGAGATGCTGACGCTGATTGCAGAGCATCTCTGGCTGGTCTTGCTCTCGACTTCGATTGCCGTCGCCATTGGTCTGCCCGTAGGCATCCTGCTCACGCGCTATCCGAAACTGCGCGGCCCTGTGCTCGGCCTCGCCAATGTGATGCAGACCGTGCCGAGTCTCGCGCTCTTCGGCTTTCTCATTCCGCTTCCCTTCATCGGCGGCATCGGCGCGAGTACCGCCATCGTCGCGCTGGTGCTTTACGCGCTTCTGCCAATCATTCGCAACACAGTCACAGGCATCCTCGGCGTTGATGCCAACGTGCGCGAAGCGGCGGTCGCAATGGGCATGACCGATAGACAGATTTTGTGGCAGGTCGAGCTGCCGCTGGCGATGGGCGTGATACTGACTGGCGTGCGGGTGGCGGTCGTGATTAATGTCGGCGTGGCGACGATTGCGGCGGTCGTGGGCGCGGGCGGTTTAGGCACATATATTTTTCGCGGGCTGCGGCAGAACGACGACATTTTGATTTTAGCGGGAGCAGTGCCAGCCGCACTGCTGGCGCTGGCGGCGGATTTTTTGCTCGGACGACTTGAAAAGCATTTCGATACCGGCGCGAGCAAAGCTCAAAGAAAAAATAGCTCTTTCGCGCGCAAGCTCGTGTGGGCGTCGCTTGCCGCAGTGGTTTTGTCGCTCGGCGTATTCGCAGCATGGCGCGCTAACTTTTCGCCAGGTGGAAAGCAAGGGACGGCATCTGTTGATGCGCCGCGCGTGGTCGTGTGCTCGAAAGATTTCACGGAGAGCGTGCTGCTGTCGGAAATTCTGGCGCAGAAGCTGGAAGCGCGCGGCGCGGCGGTCGAGCGACAGTTCGAGCTTGGCGGCAATCTCTGTCATGACGCGCTCGTGGCCGGGCGTGCGGATTTTTATCCCGAATACACAGGCACTTCTTACACGGCGATTCTCAAGCATCCGCCGATTACGGATACGCGCGCCGTCTATGAGCAGGTCAAGCGCGAGTATGCCGAAAAGTTTAATATCGAAGTCAGCGCGCCGCTCGGCTTTAGCAATGACTTTGCGATTCTGGTGCGCGGCGCGGAGGCTCGCAAGCAGAGCTTGAAGACTATTTCGGATGCCGTGCCGCTCGCGCGCAACTGGCGCGCAGGCTTCGGGCAGGATTTTATGTCGCGCGCAGACGGCTATCCGGGCTTTGCGCGGGCTTACGGTTTTCAATTCAACCAGCCGCCGCGCGAGATGGATTTGTCGCTCACATATCGCGCGCTCGCCACAGGACAGGTTGACATCATCGCGGGCAACTCGACAGACGGCTTGATAGCCGCGCTCGACCTCTTGCAACTGGAAGATGACCGCCACTACTTTCCGCCCTACGAAGCCGTCATCCTCGCGCGCCGCGATGCGCTCGCGCGTTCTGCTGTCATCGCTCAAACTCTTGAATCTCTACGCAACTCGATAAGCACGGAAGCGATGCGCCGCCTGAACTACGAAGTTGACGGCAACAAGCGAGCGCCGAAAGAGGTCGTGCGCGAATGGCTTGCAAAGCAGTGACAAGTGACGAGGGATGAGTGACAAGCGGGAAGAGTTTGTTCTATCTTGTCATTCATCCCTCGTCACTTGTCACTGGAGTTTGCAATGGCTTTAACAGAGCATGAAGTGGAGATTGCCGTCGGCAGGCGCGCTGGCGACGGGCATGTGCGCGTCTCGGTTTTCGCGCGCCAGTTGCTGGCGTTGACGGTTGAAGGAACCAGCGAACGCGCGCCGACATTTCTGTTGACGCTCGAACAGGCACGAAGCTTAAAACGCGCGCTCGACGATTTGATTCCGAGAGTTGAAGAGTCTGCTGAAGAGTTGCAACCGACCGCAGCGGCAACGGCTTGGCACGGCGAGGAACGTAGAAGTGAAGGCCACAGGTAAAGGTAAAAAGCAAAAGTAAAAAGGCAAAAGTGAAGATAGCATCCCTCGCATCTTCGCTTTTGCCTTTCGCCTTACTTTTGCCTTTTTACTTTTTACTTATCGTGACCCGGACAGGCTCTGACAGAGAGCTGGCTGTGACATCGAGCCTCGCTGTTTCGTAGCCTTTGGCCTTGACGATCAGCTTGAGCGCGCCCATGTGAATCGGCAGCAGTGCGATTGCGCCTTCTTTGTTGGTCGAGCCGAAGGATTCACAAAAGCGATCATTGCCGTAAGTAGATTCCAGCGTGGCATGCGCGCCCTTGACCGGATTGCCGCTTTCGTCCGAAACAAAAATGACTGCGCGGCCAACCCCTTCCGCCTCGATTGGCGCTCTGGCGAGTTTGGCAATCTCTTCGCGGCTGGCGTTTGAAGTGTTGTCGTCCTGCGCGATGCCGAGGGCGAACATCGCTGCGAGTATGAGTGCGGACGCGAATAATTTACGCATTTCTTAAATCTCCTGTACTGCTGAAGCTTGTTAATTTTAATTCGTGAGGGTGTCGTGGCCTTTGCAGATCGAAGCTCCACGGCCACTCGCATTATATGTGTACCCGCCGGAATTTTGAAAGCTGAAAATCTCTCAGGGCGTTTAGAAGGAGAAGGAAAATGAGAAGATTTATCATCGCATTGCTTGTCGTCTCGCTCTGGCAACTGCCGCTCTGTGCACAGACCGGAGCGAGCATTAAGCCTATGGTCTTAATCAAGGCCGGGCGGCTGATAGACGTGCGTGCCGGGCGTGTGCTGGAAAATCAGTGGATACTGATTGAAGGCGACCGCATCAAAGCCATTATGCCTTTTAACTCTCGAACCGGGGCCGTGCCGCCCAATGCGCGCGTCATAGACCTCTCGAATGCAACGGTGCTTCCCGGCCTCGCGGACTGTCACACGCATGTTCTCCTGCAAGGCGACATCACAGCCGAAGACTATGACGAGCAGCTTCTGAAAGAATCCATTCCCTACAGAACCATCCGCGCCACGGTCGCCGCGCGCACGGCATTGATGAACGGCTTTACGGTCTTGCGCGATCTCGAAACCGAAGGCGCTATGTATGCCGACGTGGATGTCAAGAAAGCAATCGAGCGCGGCGTCATACAGGGGCCTCGCATGTTCGTCTCGACGCGCGCTTTTTCTGCGACGGGCATGTACCCGCTGTCAGGCTATTCGTGGGAATTGAAAGTGCCGGAGGGCGTGCAGATTGTTGACGGGCCGGACGAGATTCGCCGCGCCGTGCGCGAGCAGGTCAAGTATGGCGCAGACTGGATCAAGGTTTACGTAACGTGAGTTCGACGTAAGAAAGTGAAGAGAGAACCTAAATTTCGTAAGATGGAGTTCGCCAAAACAACCATCACGACGAAAGAAGACTCTCTCAATGAACATTTTACCTGTTTTCTGCGACATAGACGACTTTTGCCTGTTCTTTGAACCATTGTGGAGACAACGGCTGCTGACATATCAACCGCGTCAGCGCCAGCGCGCCTCGACCTTGTGCCTCTCAGAGACCATGACCATCATTGTGCTCTTCCATACTTCGAGTTATCGCAACTTCAAGAGCTACTACACCCAGTATGTGATGAAGCAGCTCTATTGGGCATTCCCGCGCTTGCCCAGCTATAACCGTTTTGTGGAGTTGATGCCCTTGGCGCTGGTTCCCTTGTGCGGCTATTTACAGAGCCGAAAAGCAGAATGCTCCGGCATCTCCTTCATTGACTCGACTTCCTTGAAAGTCTGCCATAATCGGCGTATTCATTCGCATAAAGTCTTTGCCGGATGCGCTCGTCGCGGCAAGACCAGTGTGGACTGGTTCTTCGGCTTCAAACTGCATCTGGTCATCAACGACTGCGGCGAGTTGCTTGCTTTGCGGCTCACGCCCGGCAACACGGATGATCGGCGACCCGTGCCGGAGTTGGTCAAAGGCTTGTTCGGCAAGCTCTTCGGCGACAAGGGCTATATCTCGCAACCATTGTTCGAGACTTTGTTTGAGCAGCAGGTGCAACTTGTGACTAGACTACGGACGAAGATGAAGAGCCGACTCATCTCCATGTTCGACAAGATCATGCTGCGAAAGCGCGCGATTATTGAAAGTGTGACGGATCAACTCAAGAACATCTCGCAGATCGAACACAGCCGCCATCGCAGTGTGGCTAACTTTTTCGTCAATCTGGTGGCGGGGCTGATCGCCTACACGTTCAGAGAGAAGAAGCCGTCGCTGAATATTCGTGTCAAAGAGCAGTTGCAGCTTGTGTTCTAGTTTGCTTATGTCGAACTCACGTTTTACGTAGACCGTCGTTATTTCATGAAAGACGGCGCGCTTCATTCGTGGGTCAATTTCACGGAAGAAGAGCTGCGCATGTTTGTCTCGGAAGCTCATCGTCTGGGCCGCCGCGTCGCCGCGCACGCGATGGGACGCGAAGGCATCGAAGCCGCTCTCAAAGCCGGTGTGGATTCGATAGAGCACGGCTACGGTCTCGATGAAGAGTTGATGACGCGCATGGTGCGTCAGGGCGTCTACTGGTGTCCGACGATTTATGTCGGCGTGTATGTCGCGGAAGGACGCGCGGCGGCGGGCGCGCCTATCTGGCTCACGATGCGCGACCTCGAAGCCAAAGCCTTCGGCATCGCCGTGCGCAAAGGCGTCAAGATAGCCTACGGGACGGACGCAGGCGGCTATGCCTGGACGGAGAATCAGGCCAAAGAGTTTTCCTATATGGTGCGCTACGGGATGACGCCGATGCAGGCGATTCAATCCGCCACGACTGTCCCGGCAGAGATGCTGGAAAGACCGAATGATTTCGGCGCGGTTGAGGTTGGAAAACTCGCAGACATCATCGCCGTCATGGGCGATCCGTTGAAGGACATCACAGAGCTTGAGCGAGTCAGGTTTGTCATGAAAGGCGGCGAGGTCGTGCGTAATGAGATAAGCCGCTGATGCAAGTAAAGCTCAAAGGGCTTAAATCATTCAACCCCTTTGCGCCTTTCGGTTTTAACTTTGCGCCCCCAGCGTGAAATCTCAACGTTTCTCGCAAAGGCGCAAACAAAGAAAAGCTCAAGGCGCAAAGGACTGACTTTGATTGTGAGCTATGCTCTCAAAACTTGATTGACAATAATTTTACAAAGCTACTGTGGCATAACGGGGCAGCAGCGCGCAAAGCCCTTGCATCCAAACGGAAATTCCGTCTGCATCAAATTTCCGTCAGGGAGAATATATCCATGAGCACTCATGAAATACGGTTCGGCACACTCTCGCTCCCGTTTCAGGAAACCCTGCGCGCTTTGCTCGCGGCGTTGCTGGCCTTGCTGACCGCAGGCATGTTCGCCGTCGCCACCTTCTTTATCGGCTCGCAACTGTTCGTCAAACAGCATCCCGCCGTGGTGGTTCCGATTGCCTCTGAGCCTCAGCCGGGCGCATGGAAGATAGAAGGCGCGCTGACCGAAGCCTGCACCTGCGACGTACCCTGCACCTGCAACTTTGGCGAAGGCCCCTCGCCGCATGATTACTGCCATGCCTTTTACGCCTACGACATCCGAAAGGGACGCTACAATGATGTCTCGCTCGACGGCCTGCGCTTCGGCGCGACGGACATGGAGCACGGGCGCACGCTCTTTATAGACGAGCGCGCCACCGAGAAACAGCGCGAAGCTTTGCGCGTTATCATCGCGCGCGTCATCCTTCGCGCCTCTGCTGGAGAAGCAGAGACGCGCGCCAGAGAGATCGCAAAGGATATGCGTTACCTCTCCGTCAAACAGGAGTATGATAATCGCCGTAATCGCTTAGAGGTCGCGGGCATCGGCGAGTTTGCGGCGGACTACATCATGGGCCTCGATAAAACGCAGCCCGTCGTCGTGCGCAACAACACGACATGGCGCATCAAGGATGCTATCAAGGCCAAGACGAGCATCTATCGGGTCAAGGTCGGCAAAGATAAGATTGATGTGAAGAACACGAACAGCAATCAGGGCGGCTTCGAGTATTCGGATAAGTCCGATTTCGGCTCGCCCGCAGAGTGGAGTTGCGGCGCATGCGCCAACGAAAAAGCGCACGACGGAAAAAAGGAAGCGATGTGCGGAAGATGAAAAGGCAGGAGGATTCCCGATGGGCATTGTTGATTTGATTATCCTGTTGATTGTGGCGGGCCTGTGCGGCGCGCTCGGTCAGGCCATCAGCGGTTATTCACGCGGCGGCTGTCTGGTGTCAATCGCGCTCGGTTTTATAGGCGCGTTGATTGGCGTGTGGCTGGCGCGTGCGCTCGCGCTGCCGGAGTTGTTCGCGGTCAATATCGGCGGCACGAAATTCCCGATTATCTGGTCTATCATCGGCTCTGCGCTCTTTGTGGCGGTCATTAGCTTGCTGACTCGCAACAGAGTTTAGAGAAAAGCAAGTTTCGCGCAAAGGCGCAAAGACGCAAAGAAAGCGATTGAGGCTTTCTTTGCGTCTTTGCGCCTTTGCGTGAAGTTGCATAGCTTCAACGGCGAGCGTGTCTTGGCTTGGCCGGTAACTTCGCGGGCAAGTCCATCTCATCATCAATCAAGACATCGGTTGAGACATTCACCGCACGCGCATAGAGTAAGAGAAGCGGCAAAGGTGGCTCGCCTCTGTCTAGCTCATAATCTGAAATCCGGTTCTGCGACAAATCAACTCCGAGCCGTTTAATCATCTCATTCTGTGACAGCCTTAAGCTTGTCCGAATCTGCAAAAGCTTTTCGGCTAGGCGTGCGGGTTTCTGGCGTGCTTTGCCTCCCATCAGAAACTTTCCTCCGATGGAAAACAAACCTTGCTGCTAACCGCGATTCCGGTTAGAATGCGTTTGCTCATTCGCCGCGCCGTGAGTGTGAACCTTTCACATTCAACGGCGATGCTCATTTACTCAATTGAGGTAGAGGCGAGCTACGCATAAGCCGTTGCTGGTTTTCAAAGACGCGCAATCATAGCAGAGAGTCAAGACCTCATAAAAGCTTGACAGGGAAATTGAAAAGGGGAGCGCAAGAGGGGTGTGCTCTGCGCTCCCTGCCGCACGCCTGTCGTCCGGGGTATGACGGGTTGCTGCGGAGAGGCTGCCGTCTGGTCGCTACTTCCACACGAGACGGCAGCCTTGCTTTGCCAGATATGAACTTATCATATCCAGAATCTTCAAACCAGGACACTACCGCTTCTGGAAGTTACTAGACGAATGTTTGATGCATCGGTTACACTCACACGAAAGTTCCCCAGTTCTCATATATGTGAAGTAATTCAGGCTCGCGTGCAAGATAAGCGAGCCTCTTTGCGCCGGTAGAATTTTAAGTTTTATGGTCGCCGCTCCAGCCAAATCCCGCAACGCTCATCCCTCGCCAGACCTGAGCGATTTTCGTAAACGTTACCCGCTGACCGTTGCCAGCTTTGGCGCGCTCGCCAATCGTGAAGCATGGCTCAGGCGCATCTGGGAAATGGACGCAGGCTGGCAGCAGGCTCTGGCAGAGCAAGGCGCGAGCGCGCCCGAATGCATCGTCAAGGGCGCGCCGCCGGCAGGGCTGGCAGTCGAAGCGGAATTTGAAATCATCTATGCGGGCGGCGTGCTGGGGCTGCTTCATGGAGCAATGATGAGCTGCCTGTATCAAAGACGCGTGCTGGTTTTTGACGAGCATGCTATCGGTCAGGCAGAGCGCGGATGGAATATCTCGAATGAAGAGTTAAAGGAGCTTGAGCGCGCAGGTCTCTTTAGCAAAGAAGAGATCGAAGCCAGCGTCGTCAATCGTTATCGCTCAGGGTTCGTCAAATTCCATGACGCAGCCTCGCGCATCAAAGCGCCGCCGCTGTGGATGGAAGGCGTGCTGGATGTCGCGGTCGAAGCGGACAAGCTGCTCGCGCTTGCGGCGCAAAAGCTTCGCCGGAGCGAGACGAAATCCGTCATGCTGGAAGGCATGCGATTGGTGCGTTGTTATGTGCAAACGGATAAGGTCACGGTCGAGGTCGAAGACACGCGCACGGGAAAGAGAAAGTTATATGGCGCGCGTCTCTTTGTGGACGCGACCACGGCGAGCAGCCTGCCAGCGCGCCAGCTTAACGACGGGCAGGCTTTGATGCATGTGCGCCCGACCGTCGGGACAATCGCCAGAGGCTTTGTGCGCGGGCCTGAGCCTGACAAAGCAGATTTCGGCGTCGGCGAAATTCTGGTCAGCAACGAAGATGTGCGCGACCATCGCCAGTTAATCTGGGAAGGCTTTGCCGGAAACCCGCTGAAGGACGAGTACACGACCTGTCTCTTCTTTTATGACGCGGCGAACTCTGCGGCAGATAAATCTCTGCTCTCGCTCTTTGAGCGCTACTTTGAATCGCTGCCGGGTTATAAACGCGCAGGAGCGCAGTGGCGCGTTTTAAAGCCTGTCTTCGGCTATCTGCCGAGCCTGCAATCTCGCGCGAGAAACCAGCGGCGGCAAGCGGCGGATGACAGGGTGCTGCTGGTGGGCGAGGCGGCCAATCTCTCAGGGCCATTCACGTTCTGCGGCTTTGGCGCGCATGCCCGCAGCCTGCGCCGCGTGACGCACCTGACCGAGCTGGCCCTCAAAGCAGACTTGCTGGATGCGGAATCTCTCGCGCAAATCAACGCGGGCAGGCCGCGTCTCGCACAGCTTTCGAGTCTCGGAGAATTGATGCGGCCCGCGCCGCGCTCTGCTCCGCCCGTGGTCAATGAGACGATGAATGCTGTGATGGCTGCGCTGCATAGTTTGGATGAGGGCGTGCGGCAGGATTTTTTTCAAGACCGCATGTCGTTCAGCGCGTTCAAGAATTTACTGGCGCGCACCACTAAGCTCTACCCGCGCATTTTCCAGCACGTGCGCGAGCACTTGGGAACTCGCGGCACGCTGCTGTGGCTCGCCAATATCGCGGAGTCTGTCTTTCATGAGCGGCGCAGTAAAAACCCCGTCCCGCCGGAGCGGCAAAGCGCGCCCGATGAAGATGCGCGTGAGAACTTCGCACGTCACGTAGCTCTCTATCAAAACAAACATCACGCGGGCGAATCTTAAAGGACGCGCCCGCGTGATGCTTTTTCCGGACTATTGACGCACGACTGAGAAGTGCGCTCAGCAATCCTTTCTGAAAACTAATTTCACAGAAGCCGTGGGATGCTTCATGCGCCGCTCGGCTTCCGGCCTGTTATGGTTGTGTAGGGGCATCTTCACCGCCGGTTCCGGGCGGGTCGCCTTCTTCGCCGGGTTTCGGCTCGTCGCTAACCGGCATCTTGCCGCCGGTTCCCGGCGGATCACCTATTCTGCCGCCAGTTCCCGGCGGATCGCCTTCGCCGCCAGTTTCGGGCGGATTGTCTTCGCCGCTAGCTACGGGCGGATTGCTTTCGCCGCCGGTTCCGGGCGGATCACCTTCGCCGCCGGTTCCGGGCGGGTCGCCTTCTTCTTCTTGCATATCCGTTTCTCCTTGTTTGTTTGGTGAGAATTACTGGACAGCGGATAGTGCATCGCTGTGCTGCTTGCGAAAAAACTGAATGTCGGGTCTCGTCTGGTAGCGGTCAAAGGCTTCCGCGCCCCACTGTTGCTGGAGCTTGGCGAGAGCCGCTGTGACGCGCGACAGTCGCTCGCTCGCCAACTGCCTGTCACCGGCCCGCAAGGTGGCGAGCGCAGCGATGAGCCATGCGCGCCACTCGGATTCCTGCTCGCCGGAGCGCGCCAGCCTTTCCTGCACTTGAAGCGCGCGCGTCAGAGCCTCGCCCGTATCACCGTTTTGATAAAGAGCTTCGGCCAGCCCCAGCATCGCATCCAAGATCAGCGACTCGTCGCCCGTGCGCTCGGCCATCTGCAAAGCCTCTTCGCAGTTGCGCCGTCCTTCGCGTGCGTTGCCGGAATAACTCTGGGCCAGACCGAGCGTAATCTTCGATCCGATGGCAACGCCCACATAAGCCTTGCCTGCCTTTTCTATGGCGCGCAGGCTAAACTCTTTGGCCCTGTCAAAGTTGCGCTGGCTGAGAGCGATTTGCGCGTTCAGCATTTGTATCTCGGCCAGCACGGCCTTGTACGTGCCGTCAGGATGTTCTGCGTATTTAGACGCTTCATCAAGCGATGCGCCCGCTTCCTGATAACGACCAAGCTGCCATAACACATGGCCTTGATTCATCCGATTATACGCCAGGACTTGCCTATTACCTACACCTTTGTTGGTCGCAGAACTCTTGATGATGGCACAGCTCTCATCATAACTACGCAAAGATTCCGGGTATCGCTCCTGCTTGGCGAGCACTGTGGCAATCTCTCCCTGAGCGAAAGCAATCTCGGAATTGATGCCTGAAGCCTGCGCCAGTTGCAGCTTTTGTTGAAACCTCTGAATCGCTTGCTCATACTCGCCTTTGCCGCGATGCCCGCGTCCGAGATAAGTGAGAGAGAAAGAGATGTACTTCTGATAATTGCCCTGCTGGAAAACCGCCAGAGCCTCTTCGACGAGCGGCAGACCTTCGTTGGTGCGAAGCTGTTGCATCAGGTTGCCGCCGAGATTGAGTTTGCACCTCGCTTCGAGCCGCCCGCCCTTATTGCGCTGGGCCAGATCGAGAGCGCGGCGGAAAATCTCTTCGGCTTTACCATAATCATTGCTCGCATTGTAGGCGTTGCCGAGATCGAGCAAAGCGATAATGGCCGAATTGCCAAGCCCGCGCTGCTCTGCAAAGGTGAGAGCTTCGTTGGCAGACGTGAGCGCCTTGTCGGTCGCGCCTTCGCTGTACGAGAGACGGCTCAGTTGCAGCAGGATATTGATTTTCTGCGTCTCGTTGCCGGTCGAACCTGTCAAATTAAGAGCCTGCTCTAAGACCGCGCGGGCTTCTCCCGGCTTGCTCGTCTCGGTGAGGAGCACGCCGCGCAAGTACAGGACTTCGGTGCGGCCTTCCATATTACCCAGAGCCTCATAGAGCGAGGCCGCCCCGTTGAGCGTGGCCGTCGCGCTCTCAACATTCTGTTTTCTGATATATACGACGGCGGCCCTCAAGAAGGCAGGCGCATATTGCTCGTCGAGCTTTGTCGCTTCGAGATAGCTTTCAAGGGCTTTGTCAATCTCTTCGTTTTTCTCATAGGCGCGGCCCAAATCAACATGAACTTCCGCCTGATCCGGGCGGGCCTCTGCGAGCTGGCTGTAGAGATAGGCGGCACGCGCGAAATCCGCGACGGCAGTCGCATTGATCGCCTCCAGATAAAGGCCGTCGAGCTTGTCCAGAGCCGAGCGGTCAGGAACCAGCGTATTGACCTTGAGCAGTTCGTCCTTCGCCTTGTCAGTGTAATCAAGCTCTGAGTAAGCCTCTGCCAGACGCGCATGCGCGAGCGCAAACTTGTCGTCTATGCTGATGGCTTTTTCCAGCGACTTGCTGGCCTGATAGTAAGCCCCTTCGCGCAGAAAATTCGTGCCCTTCTCGTAGAACACAAGAGCCTCCGCTGACGGCGGAGGTTTTTTAGTCCGTAACATCCAGACGAGACCGGTGACAAGCAAGCCAATCGCCAGCACGCCGATGACCAGAGTAAAGACCGAGATGCGCGGCTGGCGCAGAGAGGTCGAGATGGTTCGGAGCGCGCTCGTGCGCTGGCCCGCTCCGTGCGTCTGCCTGACGCGCGGGATTCTCTGGCCGTCCGTGCTCAGCAGAGAACGCACAGCCGCCAAATCATCGCGCATCTCTGCTGCGGTCTGATACCTCTCCGCCGCCTTCTTGGCGAGCGCCTTGAGCGTGATGCGATCTAGTTCGCGCGACACTTCGGGATTGATGGAAGATGGCGGCGGCGGGTCTATGTGCAAGACCTGCGCGCCGATCTCTATCACGCTGCTGCCGGAGAAAGCGGGCTTGCCAGCGATGCATTCGTAGAGCAGCGCGCCGAGCGCGAAAAGATCGCTGCGGCCATCCACCTCCGCTCCCGTCGCCTGCTCTGGCGAGAGATAGAGCGGCGTGCCGACCACGACGCCGTCTCTGGTGTGCGTGGCGAGCAGCGTGCGCGCGTCCTGATCCGTGTCCTGATGATTCTCTTCGTTCATCCGCTTGGCGAGTCCGAAGTCTAAGACCTTGACCTGCCCGCGATCTGTGACGAGGACGTTTGAAGGCTTGATGTCGCGGTGGACGATGCCGCGCTGGTGGGCTTCGTCAAGCGCGTCTGCGACGTATTCGACAATCTCCACGGCCCGCCAGAGCGTGAGCGCGCTCGCTTCCAAAAGCTCGCCTAAGGTCTCTCCCTGAATCAATTCCATCACGAGAAAGGGCTGCCCGTCCGTTGTTTCGCCGTAATCGTAAACGGTGGCGATGTGCGGATGGCTCAGGGAAGAGATGGCACGCGCCTCGCGCAGGAAGCGCGCGCGATAGTGATGATCGCTGCTCGAAGCGTGCAGGAATTTAATGGCGACATGGCGACCGAGATGCATGTCTTCCGCAGCGTAGACCATGCCCATCCCGCCCTCGCCG
This sequence comes from Pyrinomonadaceae bacterium, assembly GCA_963817025.1. GTDB lineage: Bacteria > Acidobacteriota > Blastocatellia > Pyrinomonadales > Pyrinomonadaceae > JACMLC01. The sequence continues at coordinate 767,907 of CAWFML010000001.1, forward strand.
AGTTTGCTCAAGATACGGTAATGTGAAACGGTCTGGCCGATCATGTAATCAAGCGACGATTCTTCGCTCTGTGCCGATAGCCCGAAAAGGAAAAGGTGAATACTTCTTACCGGTCGAAACCGGAGCAAGCAGCGACCGGAATGCGCTGGGCAGAACTTTTTAAAGCTCTTCCATTCTGCGACAAAACCGTCTGTTTTCCAAGAGCAAACGATGATTTAGCCACAGAGGCGAAGAAGGCAAAAGTAAAAAGGCAAAAGGTAAAAGTGAAGAACGATTAAATGCCTTTCTGATTTTTACCTTTTACCTTTTACCTTTTTACTTTCTCTGTGGCTGGCCCTGCTTTCGTCAAAGTTTTTAGTCTTGCGCTGTGCACAGAATCGCGGCATACTATTTCGCGTTAATGTTCCTGCTCTCGCGCATCAAAGGTGATGTGCCTGTCCGTGACCGTGAAGCGACCCGCGTTCGGCTGAGGAGAGAGTGAGGCTCGTTGTCAACCTGTTTGAAGCCGCTCTCGCGTTTTTGTCAGAGCACACGGGCGCGTCGCGTTTCGCCAGTAGTAGAAGAAGAAGTCGGTCTTCCCCTTCTCTCGCATCTCTGGACTTATTTGCAGCCCGCGCTTCCTTTGACCCTTGAAGGATAAGATATGTCTACGAAACTCTATGTTGGAAATCTGTCGTTTCGCACGTCGAGCGAAGATTTGAAAGAAGCTTTCTCACAGGCGGGCACGGTCGAGTCGGCTTCCGTCATCGAAGACCGGGAAACGGGACGCTCGCGCGGCTTTGGGTTTGTTGAGATGGCGACTCCGGAAGAGGCTGCGGCAGCCATCGAGCAGTTTAACGGCAAAGACCTCGGCGGTCGCAACCTGACCGTCAACGAGGCCAAGCCGAAGGCTGACCGGGGCGGCGGTGGCGGCGGTCGCGGGGGCGGTCGCGGAGGCTATGGCGGCGGAGGCGGCGGCTACGGCGGTGGCGGTGGAGACCGCGACCGTGGTGATCGCGGCGGTGGCGGCGGACGCAACGACCGCGAACCACGCTGGTAATTAAAAATGAAAAATTAAAAATGCAAAATGAAGAGGGCGTTAAGCTTTCTTCATTTTGCATTTTTGTTGCTCTGCAATTTTGAATTTTACATTTTTAATTTTTCATTTTCTAGCGGCGGGGATGATTTTCAATTTAACCACTTCGCTGCCGCGCATGACTTCCACTTCATATTCCTCTCCGGCTTTCATCTCTCCAAGCGTGTACGTGTAATCCTCTATGTTGCGTATCTCGCGCCCGGCCAGGCGAACCACCTTGTCACCGGCTTTTAATCCGGCCTTCGCCGCTGGCGAATCGTCGCGCACGCCGTCGAGCAGCAGTCCGCCGTTCGATTCTGCATAATTCGGAATCGTGCCGAGCGAGACCTTAAAGCCCATATTCGTGCGCCCGGTTGATTCGCTTTTCGCAACCGTGTACGCGGGCCGACGATCATTGCCGTCAACGGCCTGCACGATGCTCTTTATCATCGAGAGGATGCGCGCCTCGCCTTCATAGTTGATTTTATCCGCTGTGTCCGAAGGCTTGTGATAATCGGCGTGCGTGCCTGTCCAGAAAAAAAGCACAGGAACTTTCTTCGCATAGAATGAGGAATGGTCGCTCGGCCCGTAGCCGTCTTCGTTGAGCGTCAGTGTCAATATTTTGCGCATGGGCGGTCGCATTGCCACCGAGTGACCCAATGGGCTAAAGGTCTGATTGGCACTCTCAATCAGACTTCTCCACTCCTGCGCCGTGCCCACTCCGCCGACAACCAGTTTGTCATCTTTGAGCCGCCCGATCATATCCATGTTAATCATCGCCACAGTGTCTGCGAGCGGCACGACCGGCTGATTGACATAAAAGTTTGAGCCGATGAGACCCTCCTCCTCGCCGCCAAAGGCGATGAAGATAATCGTGCGTTTGATTTTCCCGCGCCCGGCGGCGAAGAGACGCGCCAGCTCAAGCATGCCCGCGACGCCCGAAGCGTTATCGTCCGCGCCGTAATGCACTTCGCCTTCGCGTGTGGCGAGGCTGCCGCTGCCGCCGCGTCCCAGATGGTCGTAATGCGCGCCGATGATGATGGCTTCATTTTTGAGCTTTGCATCAGAGCCTTCGAGAATGCCTATGACATTCGTTGCAGGGGCTTCGCGCCGCACGATGTCCGTGGCGAGCGTGAGGCGGCTCTGTTCCATAAAAGAAGCTTTGTTGACGGCATCAAGAACAGGCGAGAGCGTTGGAGGGGCCGCGTCCTTCTTCGCCTGAGCCGCGCTGGCAGCAACACGCTTTTCTAACTCTGCCAGTTGCGTGATGCCTGAGAGGCCGAGTATCTGCGACGCAGCCTGTCTGGAAATGACTATCACGGGCAAGCCCGCATCGCCCGCGCTGTTGTCGTAAGTAAGTCTGGTCAACCTGTCGTCGCGGAAATTATCCGCGCCCGCGACGATGACCAGAGCCTTTGCTCCATGATCGCGCGCGGCGATGGATTTCCAGCGCACGTCAAAGTAGCGCGCAAACTCTCCATGCGGATTGTCGCCGTCGGGCGTTCCGGCCAGAGCTATCGAGATGCGGTCTTTGACCTCCATCCCGGCATAATCGTCATACTTCAAATCCGCAGCAGTGATGCCGTAGCCGACAAACGTGACGGGCAAAGTGTAGAGCCGCGCGTTGGAGGAAAACCCCAGCGGCGTCCAGTCTTCGCCGAGGCGCATATCAAGGGTCGTGATGCCTCCGCCGACAGGCTCGCCCTCAATCGCTGGCGCACGGCGCAACAGAGACATCGCGTTCGTCTTTCCGAGTTCCACGCCCGCGACATACGGAAAGCTCTGCATAAAGGGCTGCTGCCCGCCAGCCTTTGCATTCTTCGCGGCAGCTTTGCCGCCCGTGCCGGACTTGAGGCCCAGACGCGCAAACTGCGCTGCGATATAACTCGCAGCCGCCTTCGCTCCGTCCGTGCCGGTTCTGCGCCCGTCAAGTTTGTCAGACGCCAGATAAGTAACGTGAGCGCGCAAACGCGAAGCATCCGGCATGCCCGCATCTGGCGCACGCTTCTTCTGTGCGGACGCGCCTGAGACGAAAACGAAAATCAGAAGCAGGGAAAGTGTTTTTTGTCGCATAAACTTAAAGTCACAAAAGGCAGAAGATGATGGATGATAGATATATCATATTTCTCAAGAGTCGGCTTGCCGTCAGAGGCTACGCAATGTGAGACGCGCGGCGTCTGACACTGGTGGCAATAGTTGACGGAAACTCCGGCCTGCTCGTATTCACCTGACCGGACGCGCGCTGTTTTATCAAGAAAGCTTGCGCTGACAAGATAGCTCACGTCCGGACTAAACGAGACTTGCATGATTCCGCTGTGCTTGAAGTTTGCCACCTCTCGTCCACCTATGATCCCCCATATTTTTATGTTTTCTCCATGGATGACCGCCGCCAGAGATTGCCCTTGCGGGTCAAAGGCCAGCGCGTCTATCCTGCCCATTGACGGGTGCAAAGCGCCTGCGTCGTAAAGAATTTTAGAGTCTGCCAATGCCGTTGAGTTGACATTCCAGATTCTGATAAAGCCATCTTCATAAGCCAGAGCGATCTGTTTGAAGATGTCGTCGCCAAGAAAAAATCTATAGACCTTTTCCTTCAAGCTTTCTTTCGGACGCTCAACCGGTTGCGGCTCAGGCAGGTATTCAAATAAGGCGTATTGTTCGGTCATGGCATCTCTCTCTCACGGTCAAGTTACAGACAGAGCCTTGTGTGCAGGACTTACAGGTAAGTCCTGTGTGAGTTTGGAATGGAGCGCAGAAGTCCGCGCGCCTTGTCCGGCGCAAGCTTCGATCAAGAGGCGTCGCCGTCCATCGCGGGCGAGAGCCGTCAAGCGAGGAGGTCGGAATGTGTGTTGCGTTCGTCTATGCTTAATCTACCCAATCAGCGATGAAGACATTCGTGTCGCCGCGCGTCTGCGCGTTGCGATTTGAAGCGAACACGAGCCGCTTGCCATCCGGCGAGAACATCGGAAAGCCGTCAAAGCTCTCGTTGTAAGTGATGCGCTCAAGCCCCGTGCCGTCTGCGTTTATCAGGTACAGGTCAAAGTCGCGCCCTTTTGGATCATTGACGTTCGAGGCAAAGATGATGCGTTTGCCGTCCGGTAAAAAGTATGGAGCGAAGCTCGCCTTGCCGAGCTTTGTCACCTGCCGCTTATTGGTGCCGTCCGCGTTCATGACCCAGATTTCAAAGTTGTTCGGCTCGATCAAATTCTCTGTCAATCTTTGCTTGTAACGCTCGATCTCTGGCTCTGTTTTCGGATGAAAGGAACGATAGACTATCTGTTTGCCGTCGCGCGAAAAGAACGGGCCGCCATCATAGCCCAGCTCGTCGGTCAAACGCCGCACGTTTTTTCCGTCCGCGTCCATCGTATACACATCCAGATCGCCGTCGCGCATCGAAGTGAAAACAATCTTCTTGCCGTCCACAGAGACGGTCGCCTCCGCATCGTAGCCTTGCGTCTTCGTCAACTGCTTTACGTCAGAGCCGTCTGCGCGTGCCGTGAAAATATCATACGAGGGATAAATGGCCCAGACATAGCCGCGCGAGAAATCAGGACGCGGCGGGCATTCCTTTGCGCCGAGGTGGGTTGACGAATAGAGCAGGCGATTGCCTTTCGGAAAAAAGTAAGAGCAGGTCGTGCGGCCCATTCCCGTCGAGACCATCTGCACTTTTGAGCCGTCCGCATTCATCGTATAAATCTGGTCGCATTCGCGGCTCTCACGCTTCGATTGAAAAATAAGCTGGCGGCCATCGCCGGAAAAATAAGCCTCCGCATTCTCGCCGCCAAAGGTCAGTTGTCGCAGGTTGCGCAAGTGTTTTTCCTGCGGATGCTCAATCGCTGCGTCAGGCTTTTTGCCGTCCTGCGCCTGAAGCGCAAGCGAGAAGATAAACAGGGAAGTAAAAATAAGCAGTGTGTGTTTGATTTTCATGTGAGCGATTAAGCGTAACCCTTTCCTTTAAGTCAACAGCGCCTTTGCGTGAGTATTATTTCCCGCAAAGGCGCAAAGATGCAAAGCAAGACCGCAAAGCATTGAATGCCACTGACACTTTGCGTGCTTTTCTTTGCGTCTTTGCGCGAATATGTCTTTTTCTTCGTTATCTTTGAAACTTAACTGTTTCTAAAAGCGCGGAGAGTATTAACGCGCCACGTAAACCTTATAGGTATAGCGCAGCTCTTTTTCGCCGGGCGGCAGCGAGAATTCCCATTTGACTACCGACTGCGGATTGACGGCTTGCAGGTCAGAGCCGTCGCGGCTGATGACGCCGCGCTCCGTCGCCTGCATGATAGTGCCGGAGATACTGCGCACGATACTGACATCAACCGGCTGCTTCTTTATATTGCGGAGCTTGATGACGCCTTCAACCGTGACAATATCATATTCCTCCGCATCCTCATCCGGCTTCTTGGGCCTCACCTCGCGGACGCGCGATTTCTCCGTCAGCTTGTGTGTGCCGACCACTTCCGTAGCAGGCGTGACGCGCACGGTCGTCTCCGTGCTGACGGGCGTGAAGGCCAGTATGTCCTGACCCAGCGGCTTCCAGTCGCGGAAGGTCAGCGCGGGCGCAGTCGTCCACGGCATCCCCGTCTCATTCTTCAGCTTGAGCGAACGCCAGAAGCCGCCCGCGAGATTGGTTAAACCACGCGTGCTGTATTCGCTCCCGGAAGTATTGCCGTCCGGCACTGTCCATTCAAAAACTTCACGACACGGGACGGTCAGAGAGAAGAGACGCAGGCTGGCGCGCTCGCCCTTCTTGAGAGCCACCTGATCCGTGCGATAAAGATAAAGCTCGTCTGCGGACATCGCGGGCAGGCTGCCTTCCTCAGGCACTGTGGCGGATGAATCGCCGCCGCTCCGCGCTCCGCCGGAAGGCCGCAACTCGCCCGCGCGGCTCTGCGTCATGATGGCGTTGGAGTATTGATTCTGGCTGACGTTGAAATAACTCGAAACGCCCGCGAAGGTCTGGTTCAAAGAGAGCGGCGAGAGCAAATCCTGATAAAGAAAGTGAGGCACGCCGACGACGAAATAAAACTCCGCGCCGGAGATGTCCACCAGTTCGTTTATCACCATCGCTTCCAGTTCGAGCTTAGCCTCCGTCACGGGGTCGCCCTTCGGCTCGATGCGATAGGCCGGAATCCAGCGAATCCCGCGCTCAAGAGCAGCGACGCCAAGCGTGACCGTCTGCCCGGCAGGAACATTCTCCGTCTTGAACACGAGGCGATTCTCCTTGCTCGTCGTCAGCTTGTCCCAGCGCGGCTGCCCAGTGAATTCCATAAACGCGATGCTCGATGTGCGCAAGACCGTGACTCCGGTTTCGGTCGTGACGGCGATGTCCGATTCGCCGTTCTGAATTCTCTCCGGCCCTGTGTTGCGCAAAAGCTCGCCCGTCTGTCCGACCATAAAAGTCCGGCGCGGGTTGAGGATGACATACGTGCCTTCTAAAATCTTATCCGAGTATTGCGACTTGACGCGTATGCGAGAGCCTTCGTTGATAAAGAGCAGCTCTTCCAGATTGGCGACGCGCCCGGCATCTTTCTTCTCGGCCTCTGTGGCGAGAAGCTGCGTCACGCGCACCTGCGGCGACGTGCTATAGCCCCACACAGTCCCCATCACGCCAATCGGCACTTCCGTCGTATAGACCCAGCCATCGACCGGCGCGGCCTGTCCTTCACTATACGTGAAGACATAACCGTTCTTGAAAACGGCAACGCGCTTGACCGTCGGTTTGAATAAAGGCGGCTGGGGCTTGTTCTCCTGGGCCAGAACCAGAGACAAAGGCAACAGCGAGACGACTAAAAAAAGAGAGGCGGCGCGCAGATATTGTTTGGACACTTGAGGGTAGTACCTCCTGATGTTGGATGCTTACCGATGGGGAAACTTTCAGTGGAAGAACGAGACACACGAATCTTTTTGCAAGCTTTATTGGATAAAATCGAAAGCTTGAGGTTTCGCGCAAAGGCGCAAAGTAAGAACTTAAGGCGCAAAAGATAAAAGTCTTCTTTGAAGATAAAAGTCTTCTTTGCGCCTTATGTTTTCTCTTTGCGCCTTTGCGCGAAACTTCTTTGTTTCATCTTCTTCAGCTTTACTTAACCGTTCTTGCTTTCAAACTCTTTCATGAATTGAACGAGAGCCGCGACGCCTTCTTGCGGGAAAGCATTATAAATCGAGGCGCGTATGCCGCCGACCGAGCGATGGCCCTTGAGGCCGTCCAGTCCGGCAGCCGTCGCTTCGCTCGCAAATTTCTTTTCCAGTTCTTCCGAAGGCAAACGAAACGTGACGTTCATCTGCGAGCGTGCGTCCCTGTCCGCGTGGCCGCGATAAAATTCAGTCGCATCAATCGCATCGTAGAGCAATTTTGCTTTCGCTTCATTCTCGCCCTGCATCGCAGAGAGGCCGCCCTTTTCCCTGAGCCAATCACAGACCAGTGCGATGATGTAAATGCCGAAAGTATTGGGCGTGTTATAGAGCGATTTGTTCTCCACATGCGTGCGAAAATCCAGCATCGTATGCAGCCCGTCAGGGATGCGCTGCAAGAGGTCGTCGCGGATGATGACGAGCGTGACGCCGCTTGGCCCGATATTCTTTTGCGCGCCCGCATAGATGAGACCGTATTTTTCCACCGCGACAGGACGAGACAGAATATCCGACGAAGCATCGCAGATGAGCGGCACATCGCCCGCTTCAGGCTCCGACTTAAACTCCACGCCTTCTATCGTCTCGTTCGAGGTGAAGTGCACGTAGGCCGCGTTCTGATCCAGACTCAATTCGTCCTGTGCCGGCACGCGCGTAAAGCCGCCGTCGGCTGTGTTGGCGGCGATGTTGACCGCGCCCTCGCGCTTGGCCTCTTTGACGGCCTTCTTGCCCCAGCTGCCGGTCACGATGTAATCGGCGCTCCCGCCTTCCGGCAGCAGGTTCATCGGAATCATGGAAAACTGCAAGCTCGCGCCGCCCTGCAAAAACAGGACGTGATAGTTGTCCGGCAAGCCCATCAATTCGCGCAACCCGCCTTCCGCGCGCCCGATGATTTCATCGAAAGCTTTTGAGCGATGGCTGATTTCCATGATGCTCATCCCGACGCCGGGCAAAGTCACCAACTCGCGCTGCGCTTCTTCCAACACAGGAAGTGGCAACACGGCAGGGCCTGCGCTGAAGTTAAAGATTCTCTCAGTCATTTGTTTTCTCCAAAAACGTTTTCAGGGATCAGAATTCGGGTGACAGGTAAGAGGGGTCGGATTTATTTTGCCGCTCCCTGTCCTCCGTCCCCCGTCCCCTGCATTTTATCCTCTTGAGGACGCAAAGCTTTGCCTGCGATTCGCGTGACCACAGAGCGCGGCACGAGCCGTTCGGCTTCGGTCATCAAGTAATTAGTCCAGCCGGAGATGATGTGGCCGCGACCGCGCTTGAGGCCGCTGAGGGCCGTTTCAACCACCTGCTCCGGCGTCTGCGAGACGCGCATCGGCGGACGCTCCATCTCCGAGGCCGCGAAAAAATTTGTATCCGTCACGCCCGGACAAAGCGCCATGACATTGATGCCATAGGCGCGATTCTCTTCCCACAGCGCGTCGGAAAAAGAGAGCACAAAAGCTTTGGTCGCGGCATAGGTCGTCATGTACGGCACCGGCTGAAAGCCCGCCGTCGAAGCGACGTTGATGATCGAGCCGCGCTCGCGCTCGCGCATCGGTTTCAAAAACAGATACGTCAGAGCGACGAGCGCCTTGACGTTCAAATCAATCATCTCCAACTCGCGCTCTATCTCAAGCGTGAGAAAATCTCCCATCGAGCCAAAGCCCGCGTTGTTAATCAACATCTCGACTTCAAGCCCGCGCTCCAAAGTCTCTGCCAACAACTTTGCGGGCGCATCCTTTTCCGTCAAATCCAGCGCGACGAACTGCGCGTTAATGTTGTGCGCGCGTCCCAACTCGCTCGACAGCGCGGCCAGCTTGTTTTCCGAGCGCGCCACCAGCAAGACATTCTCGCCCCGTGATGCCAGCTTGCGAGCAAAGGCTTCGCCGATGCCGCTCGATGCGCCTGTGATGAGTGTGGTTTTCATAAGAGCAGAACTCAGGACTCAGAATCAAAGCAACATGGATTCGTTTTGTCTCGGAGACTTGAATCTCAAAGATTTATCAGATTCAACTCGATGATGTCTTCATTCTCCGCGCGCAATCGTTCAAAGGTCTCATCAGGCGGCGCGCTCTCAAGATTGATGCGAGCGACGGCGGCTTCTGAGCCTTCAAAGATAATATTTTCCATCTCCTGCACGTTGATGCCAGCCGTGCGGATGGCTTCGAGGACGTGCGCGAGGACGCCGGGGCGGTCGCGGTGACGCACGACGAGCATGTGCGTGGCGGGCGTGCGCTCGGCCACGTTGACGACGTTCGGGACGCGGCCCGTTTCTTTGAAAGTCTGAATGATGCGAACGGTCTCGGCGGCGATGGCTTCCTGCGCCTGCTCCGTCGAAGCTCCTATGTGATGCGTGCCGTAGAGATTTTCTTCCCGCGCAATGTCGTCCGTAAACTCGCCCGTCCCGCCCGCAGGCTCTGCCGCATAGACATCAAGCCCCGCGCGAATCCCGCGCGACTTCATCGCCTGAACCAGAGCTGATTGGTCCACAACCTCGCCGCGCGAAGTGTTGATGAAAGACGCGCCCTCTTTCATCGAATTGAAAATATCCGCGCCGACCAGCGAGCGTGTTTCGGGTTTTAAGGCGAGATGCACGCTGACCACATCCGAGACTCGCGCCACCTCCTGCGGACTCTCTTTGAATTCGATGCCGAGCGCACTTGCGCGCTCAGGCGTCAGGCTCCGGCTCCATGCGACGACAGGCATCCCGAAGGCGCTGGCGCGCGGAATCATCTCCTGCCCGATCTTGCCGACGCCGATGAGGCCGAGCGTGCGCCCGTAGAGGCCGCGCGCTTTGGAAAACTCTTTTTTGTTCCACTGTCCGGCGCGCAATTGAATCACGTTGTCCGCCACGCGGCGGTCGAGCGCGAGGATTAAAGCGAAGGCCAGCTCTGCCACAGCGATGGAGTTTTTGCCGGGACAGTTTGAGACATAGATGCCACGGTTTGACGCCGCCGCGACATCAATCGTGTTATAGCCCGCGCCCGCGCGCACGATTAACTTCAGCGCGGCCTCATCCATCATCTCTTCCGTCACTTTGGTCGAGCGCACGACCAGCGCGTCCGGCCCGGCCTCGCGGATGGCGGCGACGAGCGCATCGTCTTTCAAGTCCGGTTGATACAAAACCTCGCAGCCGATGGCGAGTAAACCATCCTGCCCGGACTGCTCAAACTTATCGGCAATCAAAACTCTCATCCGTTTAGCCTCACTTCAAGTTCAATACAAAACTCAAGTTAAAATCCGACTCAATTCTTTGCGCCTCAGGTTTTATCTTTGCGCCACCAGCGCGAAACAAAACTATTTCACGATGGTGGCGCAAGCAAAGAAAGACTCAAGGCGCAAAGAAGAAGGTTTGAGTTTTTAGAACACGTCTTACTCATGCACCACATAAAGGGAATGCTCATGCGGCCTGAAATCTTCGCGCGCAATCGCGTAAAAAGCGCAGTCGTAACCGTAGTGCAGCGCGTTCTTCTCATACTTCATCCCGAGCTTTTCCATGATGCGCCGCGAGGCTGTGTTCTCAGGCAACGCGACGGCCACGATACGCTTGAGACCGGCGCGCTCAAAGCCGTAGCGCAGACTTGCTGCTGCCGCTTCGGTGACAAGTCCCTGTCCCCAGTAAGCTTTTGCGACGCCGTAACCGACCTCCACCTCAGGCGAATTTTCCAGGTACATCAGCCCGCACCAGCCGATTAACTTTTGCTGCTCTTTATGAACCACGCCCCACGCGCCGAACCCGTGCGACCCGTAAAGCGAGATGTAATAACTAAGACGCTGCAAGACTTTTTCTCTATCCTGCACGCCGATATACTTCATCACTTCAGGGTCGGCTCTCAAGGCAGCCAACTCATCCAAGTCATCAATCGTAAACTCACGCAGGAGTAATCGCTCGGTCTCTATCATAAAGAAGCAGTGACGAGTGACGGGTGACAGGTGACGAGATAAAGCAGAAGCGCTTGTCACTCGTCACTTGTCACCTGCCACTGTTTTAAATGTTATGTATCAACAGCGCGTCGCGCAGCTTTGGCTCGAACCAGGTGGATTTGGGCGGCATGATGCTGCCTGCGTCCGAAACATTCAGGAGGTCGTCCAGCGTCGTCGGGGAAAGCGAAAAGGCGACCGCCGCCTGTCCTTCGTTGACGAGTCTTTCAAGCTCCGCTGTGCCGCGTATGCCACCGACGAAATCTATGCGCTTGTCCGTCCGCACGTCCTTGATGCCCAAAATCGGGTCAAGCAGGTTTTCCTGCAAGAGGCTGACATCGAGCGAAGCCACAGGATCGCTTGATTGCCGCAGGCTCTCGTCTTTGAGCACAAGCTTGTACCACTTTCCGCCCAAGTACATGCTCCATTGACCGCGCGATTCGGGCGCAGGCGTGGCTCCTTCCGTGACCTCGAAAGTCTTGCCGACGGCGGCGAGAAATTCTTCCGGCGCGAGGCCGTTCAAATCGCGCACTGTGCGATTGTATGGAAGGATGCGAAGCTGCTCTGCGGGAAAGAGCACGGCGAGAAAGAAATTGTATTCCTCTTCGCCTGTGTGATTGTCCCCGTTCTGTTCTTTGAGAAAGCCGCGGGCGCGCGAGGCAGAGGCGGCGCGATGATGGCCGTCGGCTATGTAGAGCTTCGGCACTTCACGAAATGCCTGCACAAAGCGCACAGGGTCTGGCACATGCCAGACTGTATGCTGCACGCCGTCCGGCGCAGTGAAATCATAGAGGGCTTCGGTCACGGTCACTTCCATGACCATCGTGTCAATCTCCTGATTGCCGCGATAGGTTAAAAAGACCGGGCCGGTCTGTGCGCGCAAAGAGAGCATGTGCCGCGTGCGGTCGTCCTCTTTGTCGCGGCGCGTCTTCTCGTGTTTGAGAATCGTGTCGTTATCGTATTCGTCAACGGCGCAGGCAGCGACCAGCCCTATCTGCTCCTGCTCGCCCATGATAAGGCGATAGAGATAGAGGCTCGGCTCAGGCTCCATCTTGAGCGGGCAACGCTCCGTCAGCTCGCGGAAATTGTCCGCGGCTTTTTTGTAAACCTCGTCGCTGTAAATGTCCGTGCCGGCGGGCAAGCCAATCTCTGGACGCGAGACGTGCAGGAAGCTCCACGGGTTTCCGGCGGCGAGTTGCCGCGCCTCTTCCGTGTTAACCACATCGTAGGGCACGCTCGCCACCTGCGGGGCAAGCTCTGCGGGCGGACGAAGCGCGCGAAAAGGATGAACGACAGCCATCTGCTTATCTCCTTATAGCCTTGAGCGGAAAGAATTGAAACGCTTAAGACTATCCGTTTCGGCACTCGTTTGCCAAGTCCTGAAGGCGTTTGAGGATTTCAAATTTGAGATTCCGAATTTGAAATTCCTCTGTGCTCCTCTGTGTCCTCTGTGGTAAATCTTCTCTATTCTATGTTCACTAACAAAGGGAGCGATTGAGAAATGAGCGATTTAGCGAGCCGCGAGTGTGTGCCGTGTCGCGGCGGCATTCCGCCTCTGCGCGGGACGGAGATAAAAGAGTTTGCGGATGAGCTTGGCGACGAATGGGAAGTCGTAGAGGAACATCACCTGCGAAAGAGATACGAGTTCAAGAACTTTCTCGAAGCGCAGGCTTTCGTCATGCGCGTCGGAGAGCTGGCGGAACAACAGGGCCATCACCCGGACATCTGTTTCGGCTGGGGCTATGCGGAGCTAAAAATCTGGACGCACAAGATTGACGGCCTCAACGAAAGCGATTTTGTTCTGGCTGCGAAGGTAGATGGATTGTTGAGTGCGTGAAGAAGAAATAAAACATCTCCCGCAAAGGCGCTGGTGGCGCAAAGAAAGACATGAGTTCTTCTTTGCGCCCTTGCGCCTTTGCGGGAAACTTTTTGTGACTTAAAAAGGATTTGTCGTGTTCTGGACCAGCGAGCCGACCAGCAGGTCGTTGATGCCGACTCCAAAATAGAACCCTGTAAATCCGGCTGTCGAACGCATGATATAGAACGCGCCCGCCGCCGAGCCAAAGTTGCGCCGGACGGCGACATCCGTTTTACCGTCGCCGTCATAATCTCCCTGCACGGCGCTATCGAGTGTCCCGATGCCGAAGAACATGCCCTTTACTTGATTGTTAGAGCTTTGCAGCCAGTACCACGCGCCCGTGCTCACGCGAAAGACTGCGAAGTCCGTCTTGCCATCGCCGTCATAATCTCCCGGCACTATCACATCATCCGAAGCATTGCCGAACTGCTGGCCCATCACCTGATTGTTAGAGCTTTTGAGCACATAATAAGTGCTGGCCGGATTGGGGAAGCCGCCGCGATAGACAGCTATGTCGGCTTTCGTATCGCCGTCGTAATTGCCGCGCACAGCGACATCCACACTGCTCAGGCCAAAAGCTACCGAGCGCAACTGATTGTTCGTGCTCTGGCGTATGTACCAGTTAAGGTTTCCACCGGCGCGGCGCACAACGGTCGGGTCTGCTTTGCCGTCGCCGTCAAAATCCTGCGTCAGATACGGGTCGTCGCCATTGATGCCCCACGGGATGACTTGCAACGTGTTGGTCTGGCTACGGAGGATAAAAAAGTTGGCCTGCGCGGCTGGACGCCAGACGGCGATGTCCCATTTGCCGTCGCCGTCATAGTCTGCGGGCACGGTCTTGTCATTATTCGAGCCTGTATAGCTGCCCCATTGCAAGCCCTGAAAACCGGCTGTGCTGCGTTGCAGATACCAGATCAATGCGCCGTTCAAGGGGCGCGCGACCACGACATCCGTCTTGCCGTCGCCGTCAAAGTCCAATACCGCTGCCGCGTGCGCGCCAATGGAGGTGGATAAGATGAGCGCGAAGATGAGCGCGAAATTGAGAAGTGATGATTTAAGCATCCCGCGTGTTTTATGAAATATCGTGTGCATAACTGTCTCCTTTGGGGCTGTCAGGTTGTGGGTCTTCGATGACCCTGATCGGCTGTGTGAGAATCAGTTCGACCTCGCGCCCGCATTGCTCGCAGAGGGCGCGCAGCGGCTCGCCTGATTTGCGCGTGATGAAGATTTCGTCTGTCTCGATGATGATTTCCGTGGTTCTATTTTTTTTCATCATGGCCTCCGGCGGCTATCTCGCGTTACAATCGGCGCGGCTCGAATTCAGAAACTCACCCGCCCGCACGGTTCGTTTTCGAGCGGGCAGTGTCATCATCACCTGAGTGCGGCGCGAAAGTCCTTCGGATGTTCTGAAAGATTTCTGACACTGTTCTGACAGCCGGAAAAGATGAGCAAGCCCCTGCAAAACTGCTATACCTTCGGCCCTTTCCTGCTCGACACAAAGGAGCGCGTCCTCGTCCGCGACGGCGAAATCATCCCGCTGACGGCGAAAGTTTTTGACACGCTGGTGCTGATGGTCGAGAACAACGGCCACGCGCTTGAGAAAGAAGAGATGCTCAGGTCGCTGTGGCCGGACACGTTTGTCGAAGAGGGCAATCTGACGCAGAACATCTCGCGGCTGCGCAAGATTCTCAACGATGATTCCGACCGGCAGTACATCGAGACGCTGCCGAGACGCGGTTATCGTTTCACGGCTGAGGTGAGCCTCGCAGAAGCAGAGAGCGTTGATCTGATAGTGCGCCGCAAACGCACGCGCGCACGCATTGTCATCAAGGAAGAGATAGAGACGGATGAAGAGGAAGCTCAATCGCCTGTCGCGGCTTTGCCCGAAACAGCCGCCGCGATGAAGTCCATCGCAGTGCTTCCCTTTATGACGCTCGGCATGGGGCCGGAGAGTGAATACCTCGGACTTGGACTTGCCGACGCGCTTATCACACAACTCGGCAACACGGGGCAGATGGCTGTGCGCCCCACAAGCGCGGTCAGGCAATATGTGGATGCGCGGCAGGATTCGGCGCAGATAGGACGCGACCTCAAGGTCGGCGCGGTGCTCGAAGGCAGCTTACAGATGGCAGGCGAGCGTCTGCGTATCACTGTGCAGTTCGTCAGCGTGCGCGAGGACACGCCGCTCTGGGCAGATAAATTCAACATTCCCTTCACGAATATTTTCGAGGTGCAGGATGCGATTGCGGAGCAGGTCTCGAAAGCTCTGATGTTGAAATTGAACGAGAACGAGCGCGTGCGTCTGACGCGCCGCTACACGGAGAACACGGAAGCGTACAGGGCTTATCTAAAGGGTCGTTACTTCTGGAATCGCCGGAGTCTGGACGGCTATCAGAAGGCCCTGGAATATTTCAATCTGGCGATTGAGCATGACCCAACCTATGCGCTGGCCTATGTGGGCCTCGCGGACACCTACAACATTCTTCCCGTCTGGGGCGAGGTCACTTCAAAGGAATCCTGCCCGCGCGCCAAAGCAGCAGCCATGCGCGCACTCGAATCAGACCCGACGCTCGCGGAAGCGCATGCCTCTCTGGGCTATGCCATCATCCATTACGACTGGGATTTCGCGTTGGCGGAAAGCTCTTACCGTCGCGCGCTGGAATTGAATCCGAACTACGCGACGGCGCACCAGTGGTATGCCAAGCTCTTGGTCGCGCTCGAACGCTTTGACGAAGCCATCGCGGAGATGAAACTGGCGCAGGAGCTTGACCCGCTTTCCCTGATGGTCAACACGGCTGCGGGCGGGCCATATCTTTATTCGGGCCAGTACGAGCTGGCGATAGAACAGTTTCGCAAGGTGCTCGACCTGGACCCGAACTTCGTCCCCGCGCTCTATTCCATCGGCCTCGCCTACACGTGGAAAGGAATGTTTGATGAAGCCATTGCCATGAACCAGAAAGTGCTGTCGCTGTCGGGCGAACATCCATTCGCGCTCGCGGGATTGGCGGCCACCTGCGCAGCGGCTGGACGCCGCGCCGAAGCCGTGGAGATGGTTAATCGCCTGCTCGAAATATCCAGACGCCAACACATCCTGACCTACGGGCTAGCGACCGTTTACGCGAGCCTCGGCGAGGCTGATGAAGCCTTCAAGTGGCTTGAGCTGTCGTATCAAGAGCGTGACGGCCATCTGATAGACCTCAACATCGAGCCATTCTTTGAAAGCTTGCGCGCCGATGCGCGCTTCACAGACCTGCTCATGCGCGTTGGCCTCACGAAGTAATCCAAGTGATAAAAATGGAAAAGTCTGAACCAGTCAGAAATGGGTAATCCGGTTAGAGATGGGTAAGCGCGCAGACTACTTTTACGAGTTTGGCTCCTTCCGCCTAGACCCTGCGGAGCGGCTGCTGCTGCGCGCCGGAAAAGTCGTCCCGCTGACGCCCAAAGTCTTTGACACCTTGCTCGCGCTCGTCGAAAACAGCGGCCACCTGATGGAGAAAGACGCCCTGATGGAGCGCGTCTGGCCGGACAGTTTTGTCGAAGAGGGCAGCCTCACGCGCAACGTCTCGCAGCTGCGTAAGCTGCTCGGCGAGGGCGCGGAGGAGCAAGCCTACATAGAGACTTTACCCAAACGCGGCTATCGCTTTGTGGCGGAAGTGACAGAGGTTAAGAATGATGAAGCAGAGCTGATGGTGCGTCGCCGCACGCGCATGCACATCATTTCCACGGAAGAGGAAGACGACTCTGTCGAAACGAATGCCGCGCTGCCGGTTGAAGGCGTGTTGCAGTTGCCCTTGTCGGCTGAGGCTGCGCTGCTTGAACTGCTTGAGAGCCGTCCGAACAATTTACCGGCGCAGCCGACACAGCTCATCGGGCGCGAGGCGACGGCGGCTGAAGCTCTGGCCCTGCTCAAGCGAGATGAGACGCGACTGCTGACCCTGACGGGGCCGGGCGGCACTGGCAAAACCCGGCTCGCAACATATCTCGCAACTCGATTGCTTGAATCGTTCGCAGACGGAGTCTTCTTCATAGACCTCGCGCCGGTCAGCGACCCGCAGCTCGTCGCTTCGACTATCGCGCAAACGCTCGGCGTCAAAGAATCTGCCACAGCTTCGATTGAAGAGAGTTTGAAGCAAAGCCTGCGTCAACGCCGTATGCTGCTCGTGCTGGACAACTTTGAGCAGGTGATTGAGGCCGCGCCGCTGGTGTGGGAGTTGCTCTCGTCCTGCTTCCTGTTAAAGGCTCTGGTCACGACACGCGCGGCCTTGCGCGTCCACGGCGAGCTGGAGTTTCCTGTGCTGCCGCTCGCGCTGCCTGCTCCTGCACGGCCAGCTTCCATAGAAGAGTTAGCCGGAAATCCTGCGGTCGAATTATTCGTCCAGCGTGCACGCGCAGCGCAGCCCGTTTTCCGGTTAACGGCGGAGAACGCGCGCCCAGTGGCGGACATCTGTCTCCGGCTCGAAGGCTTGCCGCTGGCGATTGAGCTGGCGGCTGCCAGAATCAAGCTGCTGCCGCCGATGCAGTTGCTCGCGCGGCTTGAGAGTCGTTTGAAAGTTTTGACCGGCGGAGCAGCGGATGATGCCCCGCAACGGCAACAGACAATGCGCGCGGCCATCGCGTGGAGCTATGACCTGCTAAGCGAGGGAGAGCAGAGGCTGTTTCGTCGTCTTTCGATATTCGTCGGCGGCCTCAATCTTGATGAAGCCGAAGCTGTCTGTAATGCCACGGGCGATATGGCGCTGGATATTTTCAACGGCATGACCACGCTGCTCGACAACAGCTTGCTGCGCAAGATCGAGCGCGGGGAACATGAGCCGCGTTTCGTGATGCTGGAAACAGTGCGCGAGTACGGGTTGGAGCGTCTCAGCGAAAGCGGCGAGCTTGAAGCCATGCAGCAGCATCACGCGAGTTTCTTTCTCGCTCTCGCGGAAGAGGCGCAGCCGGAGTTGAGCGGCGCGCGACAGACCGAATGGCTCGAACGCCTGGAGCAGGAACACGGCAACCTGCGCGCGTTGATGGAGTGGGCCTCTGAGCACGATGCCGGAGCAATGCTGCGTCTCGCGCGCGCCCTCTGGCAGTTCTGGTTCGTGCGCGGTCATCTGACGGAAGGAAGCGCCCTGCTCAAGCGCGCCTTCAGCCTGAGCGGCGACGAGCTTTCAGAGGTGAGAGCGAAAGCTTTGGTGGGAGCAGGTTTTCTGGAACGCTTGCGCGGCGACCTGCAAGCGGCTCGCGCGTACTTTGCAGAGGCGCAGGCCATCGGGCGCAAGCTGCTGGACGCGGATGTCATCTCAAGTTCCCTGAACGGGCTTGGCATTCTCGCGGGGGCAGAGGGCGACTATGACGCCGGACGAGCCTTTCTGGAAGAGGGCTTGAGAGTGAGCCGCGAGTCTGGCAACAAGCGTTTCGTCGGACTCTTTCTCAACAACCTGGGCGAGAACGCGCGCAATCGTGGCGATTATGAGCGGGCACGTAACCTCTATGAAGAAGGCTTGGCGATTCAGCGCGAGCTTGGCAACAAACGCATCATCGCCATCGGACTCGGCAATCTGGGCCGCGTCGCCTTTCAACAGGGCAAACACGCGGTCGCGCGCTCATATTATCAAGAGAGCCTGATGCTCAACCGCGAGCTTGGCGACTTGCATAGCATTGCCTGTCTGCTTGACGGGTTTGCAGGACTGGCTTTGAGGGCCGGGCGCGGCGCACGCGCAGCGTGCCTGCTCGGAGCAGCCGACTCACTGCGCGAGGCCGTCGGCTCAGACATGGACAGGGCCAACCGCTTCTTCTACGAAAGCATCAACGCAGACCTGCGTGCATCTTTGGGTGAAGAAGCTTTCGCAGAAGCCTTCGCGGAGGGACGCGCGCTGAAGCTTGAACAGGCGGTCGTGCATGCTTCCGAGAGCAACGACGCGGGCAGAGAGCCTGCGCCTGTTGAACCGGCAAAAGCTCCCCTCGCGCCGGAGCTTGCGGTGAAAACCATCGCGGTGCTTCCCTTCCGCACCATCGGGGCGGAAGAGGCTGGCGATTATCTGGGGCTGGGATTGACCGATGCTTTAATCACGCAGCTTGGCAACACCGGCCAGATCGTCGTCCGCCCGACGAGCGCCGTGCGAAAGTTCGCGGGGCCGGACTGCGACTCTGTCGCTGCGGGGCGCGAGCTGAATGTTGACGCAGTGCTCGAAGGCAGTTTACAGCGCACAGGAACACGCCTGCGCCTGACCGTGCAGATGGTCAGCATCAACGACCGCACGGAGATGTGGGCTGGAAAGTTCGATGCCCTGATGACGGACATCTTCGCCGTGCAGGACACGATTGCCGAGCAGGTCGCACGCGCGCTCGCGCTCAAGCTGAGCGGAGCGGGTCGCAAGCTCCTGACCAAGCGATACACAGAGAACATAGAAGCTTACAGGACATACCTCAAAGGACGTTATTTCTGGAACAAGCGTTCAATCGAGGGATTCAGGAAGGCCATAGAATATTTCGAGCAGACGATTGCGCTAGACCCGACCTATGCGCTCGCCTTTGCAGGGCTGGCAGACTCTTACAACCTGCTGCCGCACTGGGGCGCACTCTCTGCGAAAACATCTTATCCGCGCGCGAAGGCTGCGGCGACCAGAGCTTTGGAGATTGATGACGAGCTGGCCGAGGCGCATGCCTCGCTTGGCTACACGCGGCTTTATTACGGCTGGGACTGGCCGGGCGCGAAAGAATCTCTGGGCCGTGCGATTGAGCTTAACCCGAACTACAGTCTGGCGCGCCAGTGGCATGCAAGCTGTCTGAGCGCGCTGGGCCTTTTTGATGAAGCCTTAAAAGAAATGACGCTGGCGCTTGAGCTTGACCCGCTCTCTTTGAACATCAGCGAAAGCATGGGAGTGCTGCTCTATCTGGCCCGTCGCTATGAAGAGGCCATCGAGCAGATGCGCGGCACGCTGGAAGTTGCGCCGCATCTGGCAATCGTTCACTGCGACATCGGCTACTGCTACGAGCAGATGGGGAGAGCCGATGAGTCGCTCGCGCAATTTCAAAAGGCGGCGGAGATTTCAGTCAGCAATCCGAGAATTTTAAGCGGGCTTGGTCATGCCTGCGCCATCTTCGGACAGCGGGAGAAAGCCGCGCAGATAATTGACGAGCTGAACCGGATGGCCGCGCGCGAGAACGTCTCGCCCTACAGCTACGCCCTCATCTACATCGGCCTCGGCGACAAAGACCGCGCGCTGGACTATCTCAACCAAGCTTACGAGGAACGCTATCCGGGCCTCATCTTTCTCAAAGTTGACCCGGAGATGGACAGCCTGCGCACAGACCCGCGCTTCACAGACCTGATGCACCGCGTCGGTCTCAGAGAATGATTAACTACGGATAATATATGTGATAGATTGCTTAGCGATCTGAAAGCAGGCGAGTAAAATTCAGATGAGGTTTAAGAATGGGGAAGTTAATAGCTTTTGGCTGGTATGGAGGCAAGTATAGCCATCTTGATTGGCTATTACCTTTACTGCCAAAAACAACGCACTACTGTGAGCCGTTTGGAGGTTCGGCGGCCGTATTGATTAACCGCGAGCCAGCGCCGGTAGAAACATACAACGACGTTCACAGCGAAGTAGTCAATTTCTTTCGCGTACTACGCGAACAGAAAGATGCTCTTACCGAAGCCATCGGTTTAACGCCCTTCTCGCGTGCAGAGTTTGAAATCGCTATCAAAGAGCCAACCGGAGGGCTATCAGACCTTGAGCGGGCGCGAAGATTCTACGTACTTGCGAGGCAAGTTAGAACCGGCCTCGCGCAAAAAGCAAGCTCTGGACGTTGGGCGCATTGCAAATTGACAAGCCGCGCAGGCATGGCTGGGGCGGTCTCTCGCTGGCTTGGGGCGGTTGAAGACTTACCGCTTATCGCGCAAAGGCTGCTCCGCGTTCAGATTGAAAACGCACCGGCGATAGACGTTATCAAGCGATATGATACCGAGGAAACACTTTTCTACTGTGATCCTCCATATCCTCATGCTTCGCGTGGCGACGCCAACGCATATGCTTACGAAATGTCTAACGAGCAACACCGTGAATTAGCTGAGACACTCCGAAAGGTCAAAGGCAAAGTGGCATTGTCCGGGTATCAATGCGAATTGATGGATGAGCTTTATGGCGATTGGCAACGTGTCGAATCGAAAGAGAGAATCATTCACTCCGTCAAAACACTGCGCACCGAAGTTCTCTGGATTAATTACGAGCTTGAGGAGACGTTTAATTGTCAACTGAAAAGACCACAGCGGGCAGAGCCTCGCCAGCAGACAATTTGGAGTTAGCCTATCAGCGTGCATCCGAGAGCATAGATACTCCTTTAGTTCACGACGAGCAGGCGGTTGAAAAAGTAGAACTGGTTTGTCGCTGCGCTAATCTCGCTGGCACTCGATTTCTTATGGCATGCCTCATCGCCAAACTCTCAGACCCAACGCTGGATATTCGCAAGCCATATACGGAAATCGGTGGTCAGGGCATCTTTTCAGGGCGTCACTTTGATGAGACTTATATAGCTCCGTTTGCTTTCAAGCATGGATTGCCTGTCAATCCGACAACGAGCTTTCTCACTCCGGCATTCAGGACAAACAAAGCAATCATCAAGCCCGGAGTACAACTTGTCGGACGACCAAAGAAGCTATATACCACTGTCGTTGATTTAATCACGGCAGTTCATAAGGGTAAGCTTTCGGCTGAAAAAGCTCTCGCGGAGATAATTCGCTGGCTGTTGATTGTGAAAGCTGAAAGACAACAGCGTGTCGAAACTCTGGTCGCCTCATTAAAGAATTCGATGAATGATTCATCGCTGCCCGCCGCCAGCATTATCACTCTCATTACTCAACATATGGCCTTGCCAAAATCGTCGCGGTTGCCGGTGCTCGTGATAGCCGCAGCCTATCAGGCAGCGCAAATACATCTGGGCGAATATCATTTACCTTTACAGGGACACAATGCGGCAGATAAACAGACCGGCTCATTAGGAGATGTCGAAATAGCTCTGAAGAATGAGCAGGAAGTAGTAACTGTTTATGAAATGAAAGCAAAGCGCGTTACACGCGACGATATTGATATTGCTTTACAGAAAATAGCAGATGCTAAATACGAGATTGAGAATTACATTTTCATCACAACAGATAATATTGACAGTGAAGTTAGCGAATACGCAGGAAGTATTCACGCAAGCATAGGCGTAGAGTTTGTCATACTCGATTGCATCGGATTTCTCCGGCATTTCCTATACTTCTTTTATCGTATCCGCATGCAGTTCATTGAAGCATATCAGGCTCTGGTAATGAGCGAGGCAGATAGTGCTGTTAATCCTTCTCTGAAAGAGGCTTTTTTAGCTTTACGTTTAGCTACAGAGACAGGAGTAACGCAGCCCGTCGAATAATCTAACCTCAATCTTTTTTGACAAATCCATAAACCAAACCTCCATTCGCATCTCCAATCTTGCGTGTCCTGTATTTGTAATTGTTTTTTCCGACCTTCTCGGTTCTGCGCTATCGTTGCCTGCCCGGACTCTTTTGACTTATATTGCTTCATCCCTTTAAGCTCTCGCGGACAAGAATAAACTTATCGAAAGGCATTTTGCATCATGTCGAATAATGTTCCCATTACGGTCGCGCACGGCGACGGCATCGGCCCTGAGATTATGGCTGCGACGCTGCACATCCTGAAGGAAGCGGGCGCGCGTCTGGATATTGAGACCATAGAGATCGGTGAAAAAGTTTATCTGGCGGGCAACAGCGCGGGGATTGCGCCGGAGGCATGGGAATCTCTGCGCCGGACGAAAGTTTTTCTGAAAGCTCCGATTACGACGCCGCAGGGCGGAGGCTACAAGAGCCTCAACGTCGCCGTACGCAAGACTCTGGGGCTTTATGCCAACGTCCGCCCGTGCGTCTCTTATCACCCGTTCGTCGAGACCAAGCATCCTGTGATGGATGTCGTCATCGTCCGCGAAAACGAAGAAGACCTTTATGCGGGCATAGAGTATCGCCAGACGGAACAGGTCGAAGAATGCTTGAAACTCATCTCGCGTCCCGGTTGCGAAAAGATCGTGCGTTATGCTTTCGAGTACGCGCGGCGCAACAACCGCAAGAAAGTCACCTGCTTTATCAAAGACAACATCATGAAGCAGACCGACGGACTCTTTCATCGCGTCTTTGATGAAATCTCAACAGACTACGCGGACATCACTGCGGATCACTGGATCGTGGACATCGGCGCGGCTAAATTAGCGGACACGCCCGAAAACTTCGATGTCGTCGTGATGCCGAACCTGTACGGCGATATTCTGTCTGACGTGGCGGCGCAAATCGCCGGCTCCGTCGGCCTCGCAGGCTCTGCCAACATAGGCGAGAACGTAGCCATGTTTGAAGCCATTCACGGCTCAGCCCCGCGCCGCGCCGGACAAAACTTAGCGAATCCTTCCGGCCTCTTGCTCGGCGCGGTCTTGATGCTGGTTCACATCAACCAGACGGACATCGCGGAGCGCGTGCACAACGCGTGGCTCAGAACTCTTGAAGAAGGCGTGCACACTTATGACATTTACACGGAAGGCGTGAGTCAAGAGAAGGTCGGGACAAAAGAGTTTGCAGAAGCTGTCGTGAAACGTCTGGGCCAGAAGCCCGAGACTTTAAAGGCCGTCGCCTACAAAGCCGGTGATGAAGCGGTCGAAGCCAAGCCGCTGATTAGCAATCGCCCGCCCGCGAAAAAAGAGCTTGTCGGAGTTGACGTGTTTCTGGATTGGAACGCAGGCTCTGCCGAAGAGTTGGGCGCGGCGTTGCAGGCGGTCACAGCGGAGGGCGCGCAACTGGCTTTGATTAGCAATCGCGGCGTAGAGGTCTGGCCCGCCGGACAGCCAGACACTTTCTGCACGGATCACTGGCGCTGCCGCTATTTCGCAGCAGGCGATGCCATGACACACGCGCAGATTGCAGTCTTGCTCGAACAAATCTCAGCCGCCGGTTTTGACTTTATCAAGACGGAGAATCTTTATAACTTTGACGGCAAGGCGGGCTTTTCGGGGGCGACGAAGTAGAAAGGGAAAAGGAAGTTAAAGGATAGAACGGCAGCGGAAAGTCAAAGCCGATTAAGCGGGGAGAGCGAGAGGCAAAAGCAATTTCCGGCCCGGTCACTGTCGTGTGATGACCGGCGCAGGTGGTATTGGGTTCAAGGTTGAGCTGTAATTTTATCGCGGCACTCACCGGGCCGCGCTCACGCTTCTAAAGAGAAGCTAATCTTTGGAAGCTCCACCCACGGCCAAGGAGAATCCTCAATGACCCTACCGCACCTTTCTTTCGCTGAAACAAAATCAACCTGCTTCCTCGCTTATGATGCCGTCGAGGGAGAGCAATACAGATTTCCAGACGACTCGCTCTGGTATGTGGAAGATGATTGGAATTCGATTTTCGGCTTTAAGGCCATCTTAATCAGGCCGCGCTCTGCGAGCAGGCATGTTACTGTCCTCTCGTTTGCCGGAACCGATTCGGTGATTGATGTCGTCGCGGACATCCGTCAAGTCGGCGGAGGACTTCCGATACAATACATGCAGGCTTTATTGAGAACCGCCGAATGTCAGGGCTTAAAATATGGCAGCAGTCTTCACCTGACCGGACATTCGCTCGGCGGGGGGCTGGCGGCATTTTGTTCTGTCAATCTCAGAATCCCGGCCAGCACAATCAATCCCGCTCCTTTGGTCGGCGCGGCAAATTTGTCCGCGCTCTTTGGCAATCACTCACAAATCACAAACTACGTTGCCAGCGGCGGCGAGGTCGTCAGCAGTTCGCCCGGACGAAATCCAGGCAAGGCCGTCACTGTTCCGGCTCGGGGAAACTTTTTTACCAGACACCTGCTGGCAAATGTCGCCCCCTCAGTTGCTTTGCCGACGCCGGAATGATATGCAATAGAATCTCTTAAAACCTAAGCTGAAATCAGGAAGAGGCCGGATGAAAAAAAGCAAAAGCACTAAACAATCAACACAGAAATCGAAACAGGCTGCAGAAACGACGGCTGCGCTAGCTCCCCTTGTCGCCATCGTCATGGGCAGCAAGTCAGACTGGGAGACGATGCGGCAGGCGGATGAAACGCTGGCGAAGTTTGGCGTCGCGCACGAATGCCGCGTCATGTCCGCGCATCGCACGCCCGCGCTGGCGTTGGAGTTTGCTTCTGGAGCGGAAGCGCGCGGCGTCGAGGTCATCATCGCGGCGGCGGGCGGCGCGGCGCATCTCGCGGGCGTCATCGCCGCGCACACGCTGCTGCCGGTGCTCGGCGTGCCGATGAAAAGCGTGCTACAGGGATTGGACTCTTTGCTCTCGACGGTGCAGATGCCCGGCGGCATTCCCGTCGGCACGCTCGCCATCGGAGATGCCGGAGCCAAGAACGCTGCGCTCTTAGCTATTGCGATTCTCGCCAACAGCCGCCCCGAGCTTAGAGAAAAGCTCCGAGAGTTTCGCAAAGAGCAGGAACAAAAAGTGCTTGAGGCGACGCTGCCTTAAGGCAGCAGAGAGAAAGCACGGAAGAATTCCCGCGAAGGCGCAGGTGGCGCAAAGAAAAGCACGCAAAGGGATTGAGCAGTTACTTATCCTGAATGCTTTCTCCGCGTCTTCTTTGCGCCTTTGCGGGAAACCTTCGTTCCTATCCGCCGCTATCTTGCTTGCAATGCTTCAAGGTAAACCTGCTCTGTCGCCTCAATCATTCTTTCGAGACTGAAATTCTCATACACATGTTCGCGCGCACGCGTGCCGAGACGATTTCTGCCAGCTTCATTCTCAAGCAGGGCTGAAATGGCTGCGGCAATTTTTTCCACATCACCGAGAGGCACAATCAAACCGTTTGCGCCGTCTTCGATAATCTCCTGCGCGCCCTCCGTGGCGGTCGCCACGACAGCCCTGCCGCATGCCATCGCCTCTGCGATTGAGAGGCCGAAGGCTTCCGTGCGCGAAGGCGAAACATACAGGTCGAGTGCGGCATAGAACGGAGCTAAATCATCCGGCCAGTGCATCAGCCGGACGCGAGGCGCGAGATTCAGTTCCGCAATCAGACGCTCAAGCTGCGCGCGGTGCTCACGATTGCGCGCCTCGTCGTCGCCGATGATGACGAAATCCACATCGTCGCGGCGCGCGGCGATAAGCGCAGCCGCACGCACAAACTCTTCATGCCCCTTCAAAGGCAGCAGGCTTCCGACAGTGCCGACGAGCATGCGTCCGTGGCTCGCTCTCAGGCGCTCGCGCACAGCCTCGCGTTGCGCCGTCTCCGCCCGCGCGTGCTCGAATCGCTTGAGATTGATGCCGTTGTGAATGACACGAATTTTTCGCTCGTCAAAGATGCGTTGCGAGCGAAGAGTGCGCGCAACGGCTTCGGAAACAGCGATGACGCGCGCCACTCTTCTGAGCGTTAAGGAATGAAAACGGCTGAGCGGGAAGAGGACATGACGCGTGATGACGAGCTGCGCGTAGCGGCGTACGGCTAAAGAAGCCAGCGGATAGTCGCGCGCCAGATGCGCGTGCACAATCTCTATCTTCTGTTCACGCACAAAGCGCGCGAGTTTGAGGGCGCTCAAAACATCCAGAGCGTTTCGCATCCGCAGGCTGACGATGTTCCGCTCAGACACATCGGTCAGTTTCTCTGCCAGCGGCGAGCGCGGCGCGAGCGCGACATAGACCTCATGGCCCCGCCCGGTCAGAGCGTTTGCCAGTTCGGCCACATGCCTTTCGCCGCCGCCGAGCGTGCGCGCGGAGCAGACTTGCAGGATTCTCATCAGTAATTTGCCACAGAGACACAGAGATACAGAGGAAGGAAAGGGGTAAAAGGTAAAAGGTAAAAGTGAAGAAGGCTTAAATGACTTCTGACTTTTACCTTTTTATTCCTCCCTTTGCCTTCTTCATCTCTGTGTCTCCGTGTCTCTGTGGCTTTCATTGGTCTGTCCGGGTGCAGTAGAAATCAAGGATGCTGGCTGTATGTGATTTTTCGAGCAGTTGTCTTTGAACGCCTTCGACAAACGCGCTCTGGCCCTCTTTTTTGAAGATCGGAGTTTCCCACAACAGCACGCGGAGGCCCGCGCGCTCAATCAATCCCTGCAAAGTCGCAGGCGTGAAAAACCACAGGTGATGCAGTGCTGCGTAATGTCGCCAGCGTCTTTTTTTCAGATGCAGGCGGCTTTGCAGGTTCTTGAGGTGCGTGCTGATGCCGCCGATGTTGGGAACGCTGACGAAGACGATGCCGCCGGGATTCAAAAGCTCGCGGCTGCGCTCAAGCTCCGCCAGAGGATTCTGCGTGTGCTCAAGGACGTGATTGAAACGGATGGCGTCGAAACGCTCGCGGCCAAAATCTATCTTGAGCAGCGGGCCTTCCCGGAGCGGAAATTTATTCAGGTCGCGCACGTAAGGCGAAAGCCAGATGTCACAGCCGAACGCCTCCCAGCCGCGCGTCTGGCCCAGTTGCAGAAAAGTCCCGTTGCCGCAGCCGACATCCAGTATCCGGCCCTTGCGACCCAACAGTTTTTCTATCGTGCCGAATTGTCTTTCAAACTGGTAACGCTTCGCCTCGCTTAAATCGCCAGCAGGCTCTGCGTGATAGGTCTCGTTATAGACGCTCCGGGAAAGCTGCTCGAAGGTCGGGCGCGGGCTGAGAAACTGTAACTCGCATTGCGGGCAGCGGCAGAGTTGAAAGCCCTGATAATCAACCGCAAAGGGTTTGGGCGCAATGCCGCAGACGGGGCATAACACCTCTTCCATGTTTTTGATTTCGGCCTCGATGACCGAGCGGTCACTGCCGAACAGGCTTGATGGCGCGCGAGAAGTCATTGGTCAATCAAATGAATTCTTAATGTCAAACCACTGTTAGCAATCACTCAAGACTCTTCTTTGCGCCTTGAGCTTTTCTTTGTTTGCGCCACCAGCGTGAAATAGTTTTGTTTCTCGCTGGTGGCGCAAAGATAAAACCTCAAGGCGCAAAGAGTTGAATGATTGGCATGCTTGCGTTTCGCAAGGGCTTCTTATGATTCTGGAATTATCTGCCCGCTGAGTCCGCTGCGCGCTGGCCCAGGGGCGAGTCGTCATAGCGCGCGAGCAGGTCTGCAACATCCTCGAAGATCGGAGACGCGCCCGCGCCGCTCAGTTCCGTTTCGGGAAAGCCGCCGGAGAGAACGCCGATGGTACGCAAGCGAAGCTTGCCTGCGGCCTCTGCATCATAGGGCGTATCGCCGATGACGATCACCTCATCCGTGCGTACGTCACCCAATCTTTCGAGCGCAGCCTTGAAGATGTCCGGATACGGCTTTGACTTTTCGGCATCGTCTGCTGAAGTCTCATCTTCGATCAGGTCTTCGATGCCCGCAATCTTTTTGTAAGCATCAAGCTCGTCCTTCTTGGCAGATGAAGCGAGCGCCAGATGTTTGCCGTCCTGTTTGATGCGCTCTAAAAGTTCGCGCACCTGCGGAAAGGGACGCACGCGCGGCAGAAACTCGCGTTTGAAGAGCTTGCTTCGATGCTCTTCCATCTCTTCGCCAAACTCTTCCAGCTCTTCTCTCGAAAAAAAGACGGGCAGCAATTGATCTCCGCCCTTGCCTATCTGATGTCGCACCTGCTGATAAGGAATGTCTTTGCCATACTCCTTAAAAGTCTCTTTCCAAGCCTGCGCGTGCAGGTCAACCGAATCCACCAGCGTCCCGTCAATATCAAAGATAACGGCTTTAATCATTATGCTCCCCTTTGCGAAAACTGCTTCTCTTACCTTACACCAAGCTCCCCGGACTTGGAAATTTAAACAGGGATGGACAGAGAAGGGAGCGGGTAAAAAGGGGAATAGTGTATAAGGTTAAAAGGAAGAAGACTGTTCTGCTCTTTCCCCTGTTCACCACTTCCCCTTTTACCCTTTGACTTTCCATCTTGTCCATCCCTGTCCGAATCCGTCGAGGCGTTTGTTTGGCTTTGATACGCTAAGCGAAAGATGCCTGATTGCTCTTGAGGCTCTCGCTTAGCTGTTGAAGCCTTGAATTTTCAAGGTTTACAGGCTGAATCGCGGGGTCACAGGCTTTGGCTTCAGAGAGCGGGGCATCGGCACGGGCGTTGCTGTAATGTATGCGGATATATCTCAAGCGGGCGAAAATTTTGAGAGCTTACGTATAAGCTGAAGGAGTGTAGGGTTATGGCTAAGGCTAAACTTGTGACAGGACTTTTTAAGACACGTGTGGCGGCTGAATCAGCCGTGGATGCGATTATCAAGCGTGGTTACACGCGCGACGACATCAGCGTCTTGATGTCGGATGCGACCAAGACCAAAGAGTTTGCCGTCGAGACGCGGACGCACGCGGCGGACGGAGCGGGCATTGGCGGCGCGGTTGGCGGCGCGGTCGGGGCCGCTGCGCTCGCGGCCATCGTCGCTCTGGGCGCGCCCATCACGCTGCCCGGCATCATCATCGCTGGCCCGATTGTCGCGGCCCTTGCGGGCGCAGGCGCGGGCGGCGCAACCGGAGGCATCATCGGCGCGCTCATCGGCGCAGGCATCCCGGAACATCGCGCCAAAGTTTATGACTCCGGCTTGCGCGGCGGCGGCATCCTGCTCGGCGTCGAATCCAAATCGGATGAGGACGCGGACAAACTGGAACAACTGCTCGAAGACATAGGAGCGGAACACGTCAGGCAGGAATAGAGTTTGAGGGTTCGCAGAGTTCATAGAGTTTAGAGAATGCGGACAGGAATCGAATCTGTTTTTAACTCTCCAAGCTCTATGAACTCTCAAAGCTCAGGACTTGAAAAAAATGCAGTACACAGAAAAATTCATCGAGATTGACGCGCCGCTTGAGCGCGTCTTTGACCTGTTCAGCAACTTTGAGAACTTTCCGCGCTGGATGCGTAACATCAAGGACGTGCATTACAGCGGGCGTCACTTTACGCGCTGGACTGCCGCCGCGCCGCTCGGCTCTGAGGTCGAGTGGGAAGCGGAAACGACCATCTATCAACCGGATCATAAAATCGCATGGCGTTCCGTGCGCGGCGATGTGGACACCGAAGGCGAAGTGATTTTTGAAGAGACGCGGCGCGGCACTACACGCATGCATGTCCTGCTCGGCTATCGTCCTCCAGCCGGACGACTCGGCGCGATGATCGCCAGCCTCTTCGGCGCAAATCCCGAACAACAACTCGAAGACGACCTCGAACGCTTTGCCGCCGTCGCTGAAGGACGCAGGACTGCCGGCCCATACCGCGATGCGCGCGAGCGGCGAGAGGAATATGATTATGCGCCGCGTTCGTCGGGAAGCGCGCCGCGTGGCAGAAGCAGCGCCCAAAACTTCGCTTACGACGACCGTGATGCGCGTCCGGCCCCGCGCCGGAGAACGCACGCAGACGTGCGGGATGAGGATGAGGCTGCGCGAAACTATCGCTTTGAGCCTGAGAGACAAGAGCATGGAAGAGAGCGCAGCCGTAGTTTCGATGACCAGTTGAGAGCCGCGCGTCTGAGCCAGCTCGAAAGCAGACGCCGCCACATGGAAGAACGCGGGCGCGAAGAAGAGCGTCGCAGGTATATGGAACGCGATGAACAGCTACGCCGCGACGCCGTGCGCGAGCGCAGCCGGGAAGAGTTTAGAGAAAGAGAGGCTCCCGCGCGCTATGAAGACGCACGAGGCCGCGAACAGCGCACGCACAGCGACGAGCGCACGCACGGCTATGCCATGACGCCGCGCGAAAGAGCGCGCGAGCGAAGACAGGGCCGTGAGCCTGATTACGGTTATACGGAAAAAGCTTTCAGTCGCGGCGTGGACAAACTGATGGACGATGCGCCCAGCAATCGCTGGCGACGATGAAGCCGGGTCGAAAGTTAAAAAGGGTAAAAGTAGAAAAGGCAAAAGCGAAGATGGTTTCAACCCTATCTTCGCTTTTGCCTTTTACCTTTATTACTTTTTGATTTACTTTTTGATGGCTTCGCCAACGTCCTCTATGGTTTCGCCTACTTTGCGTTTGGCTGTGCCATAACCCTCTTGCACATTGCCGCTCGCGCGGTCGGCCTGACCTTCGGCTTCCATCTCTTCGTCATCTATCGCGCGCCCGACATTCTCTTTGATGGCTCCTTTAGCCTGATCCCATTTGCCTTCGATCTCATCCTTATTCGGTAAACCCATGATGCAAATTCCTCCCTTTTCTTCTTCACATCTCTTCCCGGCGCGAGGCTCGACAAGCTTCAATCTCCCGCGCTCTGCTGAATTAAATGGCAAGACATGTTCCATAAGCGCGAAACCGGTTTTCTATGACTGGCCCGCGCAAGGAAAAGTGTTTAAGAAAGAGGAAGATAGAGGTTAGTCCAAAGCATTTTGCGGGGGCGGATCGAGCATGTTCGCCGGAGTACGTTTCCATACATACACGCACAGGAACATGGCCCATCTTCGGACAAACCGATTGCGAAACACTTGATTGCGAGACACTGATTGCGGAATGAGGATTGCGGATTTCGATAGAGAGCTGCTCTTCTTGAAATCCGCAATCTCAATCCGCATTCCGCAATCGGGCGAATCCACATTCCGCAATCGACTGTTCCGCAATCATCACTCTCTGCTTGCCAGCAGTTTCATCGCCTCTTCGAGTACATCCGTGCCTGCGAAGGGTTTTTTGATAACGGCGTCGAGACGACCCTTCTCATAATCTTCGGGCAAGACCATATCGGGCCAGCCCGTGACGAGAATGAAAAAAGTGTCCGGGCTGTGTTCTTTGACCCAACGCGCGACATGCACGCCGCTGACTTCGGGCAAGCCCAAATCGGAAATCACTAAATCAAACTTTTCTTCTTTCGCTTCTTCCAGCCGCGCGATAGCCTGCGAGCCTGTCGCGGCTTCCGTCACATCATGACCCGCCGTCTCGAACGTGTCGCGCAGGACGGCGCGCACTCGTTCTTCATCCTCGATAATCAGCACGCGCGCACGCGTCGCCTGCATATGCGACCGGGCCACCACTGCATCTTCGCGCTTCCTCACTTGCACGGATTTTTCGTAGAGCGGCAGTCTGACCTCAAAGCGCGTGCCGAGACCCTGCTCGCTGACGACCATGATGCGCCCGCCGTGTCGCGCGATGATGCCGTGCGAAGCCGCGAGTCCGAGACCCGTACCGCGCTCGCCCTTTGTGGTATAGAACGGCTCGAAGATGCGTTCGACGACATCCGGCGGCATGCCGCAGCCGGTGTCCGCCACCCAGAAGCAGGCCGTGTCCAGTTCGTTGCGCGTGCCGGTCTCGATAGTCCCGCCGTCCTGCATCGCGTCCACCGCGTTGAAGATCATATTGAGCACCACTTCGCGCAGCTCCGCAGATTCGCCGAGCACATAGACAGCGCCCTGATTCTCTATGGTGACATCAATGCTGCCCGTGCGTGTCGCACTCCGGTTCTGCCATTTGGGCCGAGCAATCTCGACACTGGAAGAGATGAGTTCGGCGAGGTCTACGGGCGCGAAATCATGCGCCGTGTCGCGGCGCGCGAAATCAAGGATACGGCGCAATGTCTGAGAACCGTCGGCCACTGCGCGCGTGATGATTTCCAGACTCTTCTTGGTCGCTTCGTCTTCCGTCCGCATCATCAAGAGCTGCGCGCGGCCCTGTATGACCGTCAGAGCGTTGTTGAGATTGTGGGCCACGCCTGCGGCCAGTTCGCCAACGGCTCGCAGCTTGTCGGATTGGGCCATGCGTTCCTGTGCGCGCTTGCGCTCGGTCATGTCGCGCAGGAAGACGAGCGCGCCAGAGACATTGCCATCTTTCCAGAGCGGCGAAGTGTGGGCTTCGACATAACGCACCGTCGCGTCCGCGCGAATGACCTGCACTTCGCATTGCGTGGCTTCGCCCGCAAAGGTACGCGCGAGATTATCCGCCACACGCTCTCTTGATTCGGCGGCGACGATTTCGCCGAGTTGTCTGCCCAGCAGTCCGGTCGGAATCAGGTCGCTCGAAGCACGCGCGCGCTCGTTCATCCATGTAAAGCGGCTATTCAAATCGAGCGTGTAGATTTCATCGGGCGCGAGGTCTGCGAGGCTCGACATGAAGGATTTGTGTTCGAGGACTTCGGCCTCTGCACGCCTGAGTTCGGAGATGTCGCGCGCGATGACGACCGCGCTCCCGGCTGGAGAATGCCTTGTCTCTTTGAGCGGAATGATGATGAGCAGCGTCGGGCGGTTGCCCTCAAGGCCCGTCAACATCTCGACTTCGACAGTCTCTCCGCTCAGCAGCGCGCGATCCACGACGCACTCCGTAGCCCCCGCAACGCACCAGAACATCTCGCAGCAGCGTTTGCCTTCGAGCGGCGTGCCTTCGGAAAATTCCAGTTCCCGGCCCGCAGGATTGGCGCGCGACAGGCGACGATCCGTGTCGAAGAGATAAAAGCCGTCGGGCAGCGAATCCAGCGCTGCATCCAGAAGCGGCATTGAATCTATTAACACCACCGGCACAGGGCGGTCATCAATCACGATTTCGTGGGACAGGTCTAAGATTTCCATGCGGTTAAATTTCAGGAGTTTCAAGCGGTCACAAGGCTTGCGACCACGAAGGGCACAGGTATGTTAGCAGAAACCTGCAAGAGAGGGCTAGAAAAAAGTGTGGCGGGCCTAATCTGCGGGCTAAACATGCCCGATGAGGGTTTTTATTACGGTATACGATCGAGCGGGACTATAGCTATTTGCGATTGAGTGTGACCGGATGCGCCCTCCCTGACGGTCGGGCTACGGCCCCGGAAGTCACTGTAGAGGGGCAGTAGCCCGACCGTCAGGGAGGGCGCAGGCAAGTGCTATTCGCTATAAAAAAAATAGTCGGGTGATGCTCCGCAGAACATCACCCGACTATTCAGTGGTTTCAGACTCTTTTTAGAAATGGAATCTGAGCGCGAACTGCACCTGCCGTTCACGATAGAGCGAGTTACCCGTACCGCTGACCGACCCGAAGGGAACGTCAGTGACGAAGGTCGGGATAGCGCCGGCGAATCTGTACTGATTGGTATTAACGCTCGTCACCTGATAACGGTTGAAGAGATTAAATGCCTCAGCCAGAAACTCAAGGTTCATCGTTTCGGTAAAGCGGAAACGACGGGAGATGCGCAGGTCAACGTTGACGATCTTCGGTTGACGGAAAGCATTGCGCTCGTACACGAGGGGAATACGGCCAAGAGCGCCGGAGCCTGTGATACCGCCGGAGATATTGCCCGTCGCGGTGCCGGAGATGTTCGCCGAATAGACCACGCCGGATTGTGCCGTGACGATAGGCGAAATCGTGAAGCCGCCAAAAATCGCTTTGCCGACTTTGCTATTCTCCAAGCCGAACGGAAGACCCGGCGTCCAGACCGCGCTCGCCACGAAGCGATGCGGAATATCCAGATTTGACCGTCCAGACTCAAGGCTCAGGTCAAAAGGATTGAGCGGGCCGTTGTTAAAGGTAAAGGTCGCAGAATTCTGACCCGTGTCGGTCGTCTTGGAATAGGTGTAGTTCACCTGGAACTGCAACCCCTTCGACAAGCGACGATTCGCCTGTAAGACCAGCGCGGCATACTCTGACTTGATCGAGCCGCTGATCTCTGTGATGGCAAAGAATCTGGGGTCAGGTCTGGTTCCCTGGAAAGAAGGAACCGTGATCGACTGCCCGGCGAGCGGGCCGCCCGCGAAGGTAAAGGTTCTGGGAATCGGATTCGGCAGGTTGCGATCCGTAAAGGTCGGCAGCCTGCGGCCCAAACTCACCAAACCCGAAACGGAGACGACCGTGTTGGGCAAAATCTGTCTCTCAAACACGATGTCCGCCTGATGAATCTGCGGATTCGCCATGTTCTCCGAGAAGACGACGATGCTCGGCGCGCCGGCTCCGACAGTCGGGGCGGCGGCCAGCACGTTCGGGAAAACAGGCGCGGCGGCGGCTGTCGCCCCCAGTTGGAAGGTGCGCTGTGAATTTGCGGTTCCCGTGTTGCTGATGGCATTGATAATGGTCGAATTGATGATTCGTCCGTAGTAGATGCCATAGCCGCCACGAATCGAGGTTTTGCCATCGCCCGTGATGTCATAGGCGAAACCAAAACGCGGCCCGAAGTTATTCTTATCCGAGGGGATCGTTTGCGTCTGCTCCGGCCCGACAAACTGGTTGCCCAGATTCGGCAGCGTGTTCGGTATCTGCGGCTCCGGCAACTGCTCGTACTCGTAACGCATGCCGAGATTGACGGTCAAGCGCGGCGTGACGCGGATATCATCCTGCACGAAGAAGTTATAATCGGTCGTTGAAATCCTGAAAGCGGTCGGACCAAATGCCTGCTGGTAGTTGCTGGTATAGCAACGTCCGGCGATTCTGCCCGCCGTGTTGGTAAAGCACTGCACATTAGCCAAGCGCAAATCTCCAGCGCCTCTGACATTCAGATAATCAACGATGAAATCGTTGACGTTGCTGTAGAGGTAGGAGCCGCTTTCAAGCCTCAGGTTGTCCAGCAGGTCGTTGACGCGATTGATGTCTCCGCCAAATTTGAAGGTATGGCGACCGCGTGAAACCGTCATCGTGTCCGCATACTGCCAGCGCTTTTCATCCGGGTTGGCAACGCGCTCAAGAAAATCCTGCTTGCCAAAGACAAATCCGTTGACGGAGATTTGCGGGGGACGCCCGCCAGAGGTGGCTAAGAGAGCTTCGCCCGCCGAAGGCGGATTGCTGAAAGCGAACAGGTTATCGCGCCCATACTGGAAGCGGGCTTCGTTCAAAATGGTCGGCGTAATGGTCGAAGTCAAACGCAGGTTGAGACTGTCGGTCTCGACAAAGTCGTCGCCGAAGGTCGCAATACCTTTGAGCGTTGTCGGCTGCGTCTCGACTCCTGACGGAGACTGCGAGCGCATCCGGTTGTATGACGCCGTGAAGGTGTTGCTGCTGTTGATGACCCAATCGATCTTGGGAAAGAAGATGCGCTGATCCTGCGTGCGCGGCACGGGGCCGGTCAGGCCCGACAGAAAAGCAATCGCCTGATCAATGCGCGCATTGGTGATGAGCGGCGAGCGGGCCAGCAGCGTCGTGCGGTTAAGTCCGGCGAAGTAGCTGGAGCCGGGGAAAATCGCCGCGCCGGGAAAATCTCTTTGCTGCTCGTCATACGCGAAGAAGAAGAAGAGCTTGTCCTTCACGATAGGGCCGCCGATTGAGCCGCCAAACTGGTAACGCTTATCTTCCGGCTTGAAAGCGACGCTGACGGGAACGCCGCCAACTAACCCAAGCGAGCGGACAGTTGACGGATTGGTTGCGCCCAGTTGGTTATCACGAATGTAAAAGAAGGCGCTGCCGTGAAACTCGTTGGTTCCGCTCTTGGTCACGCTGTTGACGACGCCGCCGGCGGCGCGGCCATATTCGGCTGAATAGTTTGAGGTGTTAACCTGAAACTCACGAATCGCCGCCTGGCTGACGACATAGCTGATGCGCGTGCGCCCGCGCTCTTCCGAATAAAAAGCGTTGTTGTTATCGCCGCCGTCCACAGTGTTGTTGTTCAAGAGGCCGGAGATGCCGCGAAAACTGAGGAGACCAAAGTTTCCGTCCGGCACGACGCCCGGCGTCAAGAGCACGAAGTTAGAGGCGCGGCGTCCGTTGATAGGAAGCTCGTTAATAGAAGTCTGGTTGACGTTGCTGGAAAAGTCCTGCTGCGTGGTGTTGATGACAGGCGCTTCGCCCGTGACCTCGACCTGATCGCCGCCGACGCCGCCGACCGAGAGAGGAATTTCCAGAGAAGTAACACGACCGACCTCGACCACGATCTTCGACTGTGTAAATGAGCCGAAGCCGGAGGCGTTGATCGAAACCGTATAGTTACCCGGTTGAAGCTGAACCACGCGGAAGCGGCCTTCGCTATCAGTGGTGGCCGATCCTTCCTTGTTGGTCTCATCATTTTTGACGGTCACCGTTGCGTTCGGCACGACGGCCCCGTTCGGGTCCTTGACTGTGCCGCCGATGGCTCCATCCACAGTGGACTGGGCCATCGCTACTACGCTCATCAGGGAGAGGATGAACGCACCAAGAGAGAGCCGGAGAATTTTGGACATGTAGGGAACTCCTTAAAAAAATCAGTTGAGAATTGAAACTATCCGCGCTTCACCGGCGCAGAAAGAACCTGTAAGTTTTCTTGAACAAATCTGAATTGCGTTTACCATTTACAAAGGCGTGAACAACCGCTGGGTAGAAATATGCTTCTACCACGCCCGAAGGCGTTTACGCAAGTCTAAAAGCTATGACAAGTGACGAGTGATAAGTGACAAGTGACGAGCGACGGGTGACGAGTGATAAGTGTCAGACAAAAACCGTTTTATCTGCTCTGATATATGACCCGTCGCTTATCATTTGTTCTTACATCCGTTCGACGATGATGGCGATGCCCTGACCGCCGCCGATGCAGGCGGTTGCCAGTCCATAGCGGCCATTGCGACGACCGAGTTCATTGACCACCGTCAACACGAGACGCGTGCCTGAGGCGGCCAGCGGATGACCGAGCGCGATGGCCCCGCCATTGACATTGGTCTTTGAGCGGTCAAGCCCAAGCTCTTTTTCGACCGCGAGATATTGCGCGGCGAAAGCCTCGTTGACTTCGACCAGATCAATATCTTCCAATTTCAATCCGGCCTTTTCCAGAGCCTTGCGCGTCGCAGGGACAGGGCCGATGCCCATAATCTCCGGCTCGACTCCGGCATAAGCCCAGCTCACGATGCGTGCCAGCGGCTTTGCATCCTTAGCCTTGACATAATCCTCGCCCGCGATGACGAGGGCCGCCGCGCCATCAACAATCCCGGAAGCATTGCCCGCCGTGACAAACCCGTCCTTGCTAAAAGCCGGACGCAGTTTCGCCAAACCCTCAAGGGTCGTGTCCGGGCGCAGGTGATCGTCCCTGTCAAAGAGCGTCACGCCTTTGCGCGTCTTGACCTCGACGGGAACGATTTCTTCCGCGAAGTAGCCAGCATCCAGAGCGCGCTTGGCTTCCTGCTGCGAGCGCAAGGCGTACTTGTCCTGCTCCTCGCGCGAGATTTCATGACGACGCGCAAGGTTCTCAGCCGTCCCGGCCATAGGCGTGTTGCAGTAAGTATCCAAGAGCGCGACCATCAGGCTGTCTTCCAGTTTACCCTGTCCGAGCGCAAAGCCAGCACGCGCGCCGTAAATGACATGCGGAGCCTGCGACATGGATTCCATCCCGCCGACGAGAGCCGTCCCGGCTTCGCCGAGTTGAATCATCTGCGCGCCTGAGATGATTGATTGAATGCCGCTGCCGCACAAACGATTGACGGTCAGGGCCGGACGATCAAACGGGACTCCGGCCTTGAGCGCGACATGACGCGCTCCGTAAATCGCATCGCCGGAGGTTTGCAGCGCGTTACCGATAATCGTGTGGTCAATCTCTTCCGCAGAAACATTTGTCGCTTCGAGCGCGCCGCGCGCGGCAATCGCGCCGAGGTCTATTGCCGAAATATCCTTGAGTCCGCCGACATACTCGCCCATCGGCGTGCGCTTGCCGCCCAGTATAAAAACATCACGTGACATAAATCTTAAATGACCTTTCGATAGTGGAGATATTGTCTCGTATCCCAAACAGAAAAGCTTAACAGAGCCGGGTGAGGGCGTCAATTTTGAGTCCCGTTAAATGATTGTTACAGACTGTAAAAGAGATTTTCACGCAAAGGCGCAAAGAAAACAGTTAATAGCTTTCTTTGCGTCTGACCGAAGACGGCGCGAGACAGCGGTGTCTATAGTTAGTTGAACTTATCTGTCGCCTAAGTTAGTCGAACTTATTTGTTGCCTACTGCCAGAATGCGTTCAATGAGTTTCGCATTATCCGGCAGCAGTCCTGACTTGACGAGGCGGGGCGTGAGCGTCATCCAGTTTTTATCCATCGCAAAGACCTTGCGAAAGAGCGGGAGCGCGTCTTCCATACGGTTCATGTTGACGAGCGCGACGGCGTGCCAGTAGATCATCTCAGCATTATCCGGCACTAGCTTTTCCGCCGCCGCATATTCGCGCAACGCGGCTTCGTTGTCTTTCTTCTCGACGGCCAGGTCGCCCGCGTTCATGTGATTGTAAGCGCGCTGCAAAGTGATGAGCCGTCGCAGTTCCTTTAAAGGCTCCGGGCTATCGTCAACTCTTAAATCGAACAGGCGGTCGGCCCACGGCTTGCCCGTCGATTTGCCTTTGACGACGATGAGCGCGGCGGATTGACGCCCGCGTATGTCGCCGCCAGCCTCTTGCGCGGCATCGAGCGCGGCCATCATGCGCTCGGCCAAGTCACCCTTAGCCGTCTCAAAAGCCTTTGCCATCGCGGGCCACACTTTCTCGTTCGCCATCATGTTGGCCTGCACGGAAAAGTTTTGGCCCACAATATGCCCTGCGGCCTGAATATCTTTCGCGCCCGTCCACGCATCCACACGCCCCTGCGCGTCAATCATCGCCACCTGACGGACATCGCGCCCTTCGTCCCTGTCAACGAGAGCTTTCAAAGCATCGGGCGCGCTTTTCCCTAGTCGCATCATGTCGAGACCGAATTTGCCGTAAGCCGGATCGACAAAGGATTGAGTGGCGACCGCGCCGACGCCTGCTTCGGCCCACGACACGATCGAGCCGACACTGAACCAGTGCGACTGCACGGCGACGCCTATCTCGCCTGTATTGGGGTCGCGCGCGACGATTGAGTATGTGTGTACGGGACGCGTGGGGCGCGGCGACTGTGGTGTGGATGATTGCTGAGCAGTAGTGATTGGAGAGAAAGTCAAAATCAGGATTAATGAGACGGCAGTCGCCAGCGTCATTCGCTCAAGCATACGCTTCATAAAACCTCTCGCTATGTCGAACTTTAACGCGCGCCTGCCGTCATTCTTCGCGCCTTGGTTTTTCTATCTTTGCGCCCCCAGCGCGAAACGTTGCTGTTTCGCGCTGGGGGCGCAAAGATAAAACCTCAAGCCGCAAAGAAGAGTTTGAGCAGCCTCGGCTTTGCGCTCTTATGCGCCAGTGCCGTAGCCTGCGCCGCCGCCCGGAGTAAAGCCGCCCGGCTGGTCGCCGCCGTAAGCAGGCGGAGGCGGAGGAGCGTCGCCTCCCGGCTTGCGCTTCTCAAAAATTGGAACGCCGATCAGCCCGCCAATCGTTGACAGGACGGCCAGAATGATGCCTCCCATCAACGCGCCGATGAGCACGAGGGCGAATCCACTAATCGGCACGCTGCCGCCATACTGGCGCATCTGTGCTTCATAGGCTGCCGCGCCGATAATCATTCCGATGATCGACGTTAGCACGAAGTAGATCACGCCACCGATTGCGCCTGCCATCGCGCCGAGCATCGCGCCCTCGCCAATGGTCATGGGCGTTGGCGCTTTCTTGACATAAAACATCACGGCCAGAACGCCGCCGCCGATTCCCACGAGGCAGCAACATAAATTCACAAATGGGATGTTGCCCAGTATCGAACAAAGCACTCCAATGATGGCCCCGCCGATTAGCGCTGGCACCAGTTTGTTATTCATCAGAAACAATCCTTTCGTTGCTGGCAATCAAAGCCGCTTCGATCTCAAAATTGCTTTTGTGGTTAATGTCTTGAAGTCAGAAGTAAGCTGTCCACAAACAGCTTAACGCGCCCGCCGCACTATAAACGTGATGCATAACTAACAAAGCATTGAAGACTTGTCAATAAAATCATCTCGCAGACAGGTATAAAGGGGTAAAAGGTGAAGAGGGTAAAGGTTAAAAGGAAAGGCAAATATTGTTTTCCTTTTAACCTTTACCCTCTTCACCTTTTACCCGCTGCTATCTATAAAGGCGCGTTGCCACAACTCCAACGTCAGCAGTTGAAAGACCTGTAGGCTGTAATCTTCGCGGCCTGAAAGATTGCCTGCGACGATGCGCGAAACCTCTTCGGGTCGAAAGAGGCCGCGCCGCCTGACAACAGTTTCAGATAGCAGTTCCTCTATCAGCGGCAGGAGCGGCCCGCGCAGCCAGGCCCTGATAGGCGCGCCGAAGCCAGCCTTTTTTCGCCACACGACATCCTTCGGCAAAAGCTTTTCTGCGGCGCGCTTCAAAATGTACTTGCGCTTCAGGCCGCGCAGTTTCAAATTGGGCGGCATCCGCGCGGCCAGCTCCACCAGCTCGACATTCAGAAACGGCACGCGCACTTCCAGGTTGGCCGCCATCGAAGTCTTGTCCGTATAAGCCAGATTGAGACACGGCAGAAAAGTTTTCAGGTCAACATAGAGCAGGCGATTGAGCGGCGCAGCCGTCTTGACGCGCGCGAAATAACGGCGATGCTCTTTGTACGCATCCATCCCGCGCACGCGCTCGCGCAAATCTTCCGTGTACAGCCGGGCCTTATCCGCGTCTCTGAAATATGTGCCATAGCCCAGATAGCGATCTTCAAAATCGAGCGCTGCGCTGCGCGCAAACTTTTTCGCATTCCTGAGCGGCGCAGTGAATTTTCCCGGCAAGCCTCCCGGCAAGACATCCGCCACGGCTTTCATCAAGGGCGCGCGTAGAAGCTGCGGCATGGGGTCGAGCGCGCCCGCCAGTTTCATCGCAAGCTGGCGCGGGTATCCTGCAAAAATCTCATCGCCGCCGACGCCGGACAAAAGCACTGTCAAGGTTTCGCGCGCGGCGCGTGAAACCAGATAGCTGGTCATCACGGCAGGGTCTGCGACAGGCTCGTCCATGTGATAGACCAGCTTTGGCAGCAACTCCGCGACATCCGGCTTGAGCATTATCTCGTGATAATCCGTGTCGAGAATTTTGCCGACGCGTCTGGCCCATGCAGCATCATCGGGAATGATGTCGTAATGCAAATCTTCAGGCTCGATGCCGATGGTGTAGGTCTGAACGCGGCGACCCGCCGAATGATTTTTCATCAGCGCGACGATGGAAGAGGAATCCACGCCGCCGGAAAGAAAAGAGCCGAGCGGCACATCCGCGACCATCTCTAAGCCCACAACGCGGTCTAAAGTTTCC
This sequence comes from Pyrinomonadaceae bacterium, assembly GCA_963817025.1. Classification (GTDB taxonomy): domain Bacteria; phylum Acidobacteriota; class Blastocatellia; order Pyrinomonadales; family Pyrinomonadaceae; genus JACMLC01. Next base: position 809,787 of record CAWFML010000001.1, read on the forward strand.
AGCACGCGCTCGCGCCACCATGCTTCATCCCTTCCTTCTTCGATTTCGTCAAATGAAACATCCCACCACTCGCGCACATTTATACGGCCCTCGCGCCATGTCAGGAGGTGCGCGGGCGGCAATTTCCAGACGCCGCGAAAGAGCGTGTGCGGGTCGGGCGTCCAGAGAAAGGTGAAATACTGATTGAGAGCTTCGACATCAAGCTCGCGCCTGACCAAGCCTGTCGTAAGAATAGCTTTGACTTCGGAAGCGAAGATGAAGGAATTGCTATCGTCGCCTGTCCCCTGTGCGTAATAGAGCGGCTTGATGCCCAGACGGTCACGCGCGATTGTTAATTGCCGCTCTCGCTCATCCCAGATGGCGAAAGCGAACATGCCGTTGAGCTGCGCCAGACATCCTTCGCCCCACTCTGCGAAGGCCGCGAGCAAGACCTCCGTGTCCGTGTCCGTCCGAAACCGGTGGCCCTTTGCCTGAAGCCGTTTCTTCAACTCAAGATAATTATAAATCTCGCCGTTAAAAGTTACAGCGTAGCGTCCATCTGCCGAAAGCATCGGCTGATGGCCGGCGGGGCTTGTGTCAATAATCGAAAGCCTCCGATGGCCCAGACACGCGCGCCGCCCTTGATCGTCAATTGCTTGAGAACTCCACACACCCTCATCATCACGCCCGCGATGCTCCAAACTCTGAAGCATCGCGCCGATGCGCGTCTCAGGATTCTTAGTGATGAGTCCGGCGATACCGCACATAAAAAGTTGGTGCTTTGTTCTTTGTGCTTTGTTCTTTGTCCGTCTTACTTAAGTTGAGTTTTGAAATTCAAGACTGAGTCGCGTGCAAAGCACAAAATACGAAGCACCAAGCACAAAGCACGAATTTACACCTTCGCCTCTCTTCGCAACAATGCCTCTTCAATCAACTCGCTGACCCATTCGGCGCGTGCGTCCCATGTGCCGCCGATGACCGAAGCCTGTCGCGCACGCGCCCGTTCAGCATCATCTTCATCGAGCGCATCCTGTATGAGACTTAAAAATTCCGTGCGGCCCCGCGCGATGCGTAGCACATCCCGCATCGGCTCGTATTCCGGCAAGGGCGCGATGACGACAGGCTTGCCCGTCGCCAAGTATTCGCGCACCTTGATGGCAGAGCCGTAGCTGGTAAACGCCTGCTCCGTCTCCCACGGCAGCACGCAGACATCAAAGCCTGCGGCATAGCGCGGCAGTTCCTCGTATTTGACCGGCGGCAGAAAATGCACGTTCGGCAAATTCTCTATCTCCATCCCGCGCGACTTGTTGCCGATAAAGACCCAGTGCCAGAGCGGATGCTCTGCGGACGCGCGTTTGATTAACTCCTGATCCACCAGCCACGGCTCAATCGCTCCGAAGTAGCCGAGACGCGGATGCGGGATAGCAGCCACTTCATCAGCGACTTTTAGCTCTCCGCTCCCGACCTGTGCCCAGTGCTCGAAGTCCACGGCCTGCTCCAACAGATGAGAACGCTCGCGCCCGCGCGTCGCTTCCTCGTAAAGTTTGCGGCCCGAATAAAAGATTATATCAGCAGCATCGAGCGCGCGTTCGTGCAGGCGGCGAATCGTCAAAGGGTCTGTCGCATGATCCATAGTGTTTGCGTCATACTTGTCCGAGACCTGATAGACGACCAGCGATTCATTCAGGCGGCCAATCATCTCGACGGCAGTCGGGATGGCAATCCAGAGGATTGGTCGCACGAGTCCGCGCCTGCGCGCCAGCCCCGCGATCTGCGCTCTGATTAAGCGGCGATTCGCATCGCGCGCCGCACGGCTCCCGAAGAAAGGCAACGCGGCAGGCGAGACAACCGTGATGCCTTCGCTGGTTGTCCGCGCCAGCTTTGAATAACTGCGAATCTTACGCACCACACGCGGCAGCAAATCCTTGTTCCTGATAGAAGGCAAGCCCATCGAAATCGAATTCACAAAGATGACACGGTTCCCCGCCCGCGCAAACCTACGCATCAGGTGGTTCTTCGAGTGCGGGTGGTGATACCACCAGTCCTCGCCTCCGAAACAAATGATGGATTGATTATGAAGCATAAGAAATAAGCGATGAGTGACATGTAATAAGCGATGAGAGAAATGCTATTCGTATTTTTCTCATCGCTTATTACACGTCACTCATCACTTCTTGGCAGTGATGATGACATTCCAGCCGATTGAGCGGCTGAGGCGATTGAAAAGATTGTCCGGGACGAGGGATGAGAGAAAGCGCAGCTCTGCGCGCGTCATCTGCTCGACTTCCGTTTTCACTTCGGTGAACATCTCGAACAGCTTGCGCGACTGTTTTTGGGTGTAGACTTTGACGAGCGGGCGCGCGTCATGCTCAGAGTATTCGACGCGGCGGCTCATGATCTCTTCGGGCGTGTGGCCGCGCACCAGTTCGCCGCCGACGACGCCGTGACGCAGGATAATCTCGCCCCAGTAGGCCAGAGAGTTTTTGTGATAGAGCATCACTTTGGCCGTGCCGCCGGGTTTGAGGACTCTGTGAACCTCTCGCACCGCGCCAGCCGTGTCCGGCGTGTGATGCAGCACGCCGTTGGAATAAACGACATCGAAGCTTTCATCTTTGAAGGGCAGGCGCTCGCCATCCGAGAGCAGAAAATTTCCGCGCTCGCCGTAAACCTCAAAGCGATGGCGCGAAATCTCTACGGAGCGCGGCGTCAGGTCAACGCCGGTGCACTTTGCTCCTCCGCGCGCAAACTGCAACAGGTCTGAACCCATCCCGCAGCCGACCTCCAACAGACGCGCGCCCGCGAAATCATTAAAGCCCATCACGCTCGGCATCCACGGCGCATACTCCGTGTAACGATGCCGCTCGACCGCATCGAAAAACTCGCGCGTGCCAAATTCGTGCTCGCGCCCGTGCACAGCGCCGCAGGGGTCTTGCCCCCACTGCTCGCGCGCACGTCGCTTATCTTCTTCAAGCGTCGCTTCGCTTTTAACTTCGATTGTCTCTTTCAGACTCATTTTGAAATTTTACCGCAGAGCCACCGCAGACGCAGAGCATACAGATAAGAAATAAGATTTCATTTCAAAACTACTCAACCCTTCGCGCCTTGAGTTTTTCTTTGTTTGCGCCTCTGCGCGAAACGTTGCTCTTTCACGCAAAGGCGCAAAGATAAAACCGAAGACGCAAAGGAGTTGAGGCATTAAGTAGCATTGAGTTTTAAAATCACCACATAAACATTGCCATTTGTTTCTGTTGCTTCTCTCATAAAGTCTTTTCTCTGCGTCTCTGCGGTGAATTAAAATTTTCCATCCAAGCGCGATAAGCATCAAGCACGCGCGCGGCATTGTGTCCCCACGTATGGCGCGCGATGGCTGCGGCTCTGGCTGCTGCGCCGAGCCGTTCTCTCAAATCTTTTGATCGGGCCAGACGCCCTATGGCTTCGCTTAATTCGCGCGCATTGCCCGGCTCGACCAGCAGCGCGGTCTGTTCGTCTTCGAGCACGTCCCCGATCTGGCCCAGACGACTGGCGACGATGCCTTTGCCCATCGCCATATACTCGAAGAGCTTGGTCGGCGAGCCGAAGAACGGGCTGCCGTCGGCGAGCGGGACATGCGGCGAGGCCAGCACATCGCACGCATCCAGCAGAGCGGGCACACGCTCGTGCTCTATCACTCCGGCGAAAATAACGCGCTCTATGGCGTTCGCCTCTTGCAGTATGCGCTCGACTTCGCCCTTCAAAGTTCCGCCGCCGATGAGCAGAAATTTGACGCGCGCCTGTTCGGGCATCTGCGTCACGGCCTCTGCTAAAGCTAACACGCCGTGCCACGGGCCGAAAGTGCCGACGAAGCCGACGAGCGTTTCATCATCATGAAGGCCAAGCTTTGCGCGCTCTGATTTTCCGCCGATGCCGGGGCGGAACTTTTCCGCGTCCACGCCGTTCGGGTTGACGATGATTTTGTCGCCCGCGATTCCGGCCCGCAGCAGATTGTCGCGCTCGACCTCCGAGACGACGAAGATACGCGCGGCGGCATCCAGATTCAAACGCTCGTAGCGTTTAAGAAGGCCGAGCATCCCGACCTTGTCCCAGTGCTGGCCGACCCAGACCTCAGAGCCGTTGTATTCGAGAAACAAGGGCCGACCGCATCGCAAACTCGCTTCGACACCCGCAAAGCTAAAGCGGCTGTACCGCTGGTAGATAAAGTCAGGAGGATTTTGTGCAATCTCCTGAGCCGCGCCGCGCGTGAACCGCAGATTGTTGTGCATGTCAAAGATGGCGCGGGTCGAACCCAAAGGCTCAGGCCAGATGATATGCAAAGGGGTTTTGCTCTCGTCCAATCCGGCTATCTCGTCATTGCTGATGAGGCGTAGACGCGCGCCCTGCTGAAGCGCGGCGTTGAGAAAGCCGTTGATGTGGCTGGACGCGCCGCCAACCTGCGTGCCCGCGCCCGGAGTGGCGCGCAGGTAAACTATCTCCGGCGCATCAAAATTAGCGCGGGCAAATTCTTTCTCATCGCGCGGCTTGTTTTCAGCCACTGCGCGCTCAAGCCGCTTTAACTCTTTGCGCGCACGCGCGAGCGTGACGCCGCTCAGGGCCGCTTCCCATGCGAGCCGCGCGGGCGCGTGTGCCAGAATCTGCGCGCGTTGCTCCTCGCGCAGACTGCCGTGCGCGTCCAGTAGAACAGAACTTCGCGCGCCCGCCATCGCGCCGAACAGGAGAAAGGCATTCTGCCCTCGCTGCCACGCGAGCCGTTCATTGGAGACGGCAAAGATTTCCGGGCGGCGCGCACGCAGGGCTGCGAGACGCGAGGCCAGCTTTGCGCTCTCAAACTCTTTACGCGGAATGCTTTCGATGGAAGCGTGCGGGTAACGCTCGCTTAAGATATGACGCGCGCGTGATATTTCTCCATCGAGTGCGAGCAGAACAATCTTCACAGGCTTAACTTTAGGAGGCAGCGGCTTCTGCGTCTGGGGTGATGATGCGCAGGTTTGGAGATTCTTGCAGGACGCGTGTACCGGGCGGAACGGAATGCGTGAGCCAGACATTGCCGCCGATGACAGAGCCACGCCCGATGATCGTCTCGCCGCCCAAAATCGTCGAACCGGCGTAGATGACCACGTCGTCCTCAATCGTCGGATGGCGTTTCGTGTTGCGCACCAGTTCGCCATGCCCGTCCTTGTCAAACGAGAACGCGCCCAGCGTAACGCCCTGATAGAGCTTGACGTGGTTGCCGATGACGGCTGTGCCGCCGATGACGACGCCCGTGCCGTGGTCTATAAAGAAGTGCGTGCCGATCTGTGTGCCCGGATGAATGTCTATCCCCGTGCGATGATGCGCGTGCTCTGTCATGATGCGCGGCAACAGCGGAATCTTCATCCTGAACAGCTCGTGGGCCAGACGATAGACCATCACTGCATAGATGCTCGGATAACTGAAAATGATTTCGTCCTTACAGGTCGCCGCCGGGTCGCCGTCAAAAGCCGCTTCCACATCGCTCGCCAGCACTTCGCGCAGGCTCACAAATTTTGCGAGAAAAGTTGCCGCGCATTCTGCTGCCTCGCGCAGAGTGATGTCGCAGGCTTCGCCTATCTGCTGGCTGTGGCCGATGGCGCGGCGTATCTGCTCGGTCAAAGTTTCATAGAGCCAAGACATGCGCGACTCTACATGGAGGCGCAAACTCTCGCCCGTCAACCCTTGCGCGCCGATGTAGCCGGGAAAGAAAAGCTCATGCGCCGTCACGAGCATGCGTATGATCTCCGCGTGTGACGGCAGCGGCTGGCGATCAAGGTGATGAATCCTGATGCCCTCAACCGAATACGATTCGAGCAGTTCGTTTACTGCCTGTAGGATTTTGTCGGACATAAAAAAGCAGGACACAGGACTCAGAACAAAGAAAGAATTGGGTTCAGCCTTGCATTCTAATGAAGCTGTTTGAAAAATCTATAACAGCCCCGAAGGGGCGTCATGTAATAACCTGTGGCAACGTCACAGGTATCGGTCATGATTACGATTCCAAACCCTGAAAGGGCGTAATGCTAAATTATTGCGCCCTTTCAGGGCTTATTATCAATGGGGCGTGCTGACCCAGGGCGATGCCCAGGGCTATTACATTGCGCCCTTTCAGGGCTTTTCAATCAACTTCTGAGTCCTGAATTCTATTCGACTTCTATTCCACGCTCTTGAGCGATGCCGCGCGCTTTCATCACCACATCGTCGTCAACCGGCTCGGCCCCGCTGGTCCAGCCCTGCACTTCTTCGACGGGGCGGCCCAGTGCGACGGCAAGCTTTTCATCGCTGCCCTCAAAACCCTGATCGCGCAATTTTGTCAGCAGCGTGCGCGCCTCTGTTTGCGATGTGCCGCGTTCGTCCACTTCGCCGCCGGAAGTGACCGGCGCTTGTCCTGCTGTGCTCTCTTCGTTCATGCTCCCACCTCGCTTTGTGATTCACCGGACACGGTTGCTTGATACCCGATGTCCTGAATTTTACTAATGAGCGTGCTTTGCTGCACCACATTATCATCAAATTCGACGATAGCCGTCTTGCGTTTGAAAGTCACGTCCGCGCTCTTCACGCCCGCAGTCTCTTCGAGCGTCTCCTTGATGCTGGCCGCGCACGAATCGCAATGCATCGCTTCAATATCGAACTCCTTCTTCATGCCCCTCTCCTCCTTGATTTTATTTCCGCTCGCGCTGGCGCAAGAGAAAGCCGCGCTGGTCCAAACACGAGCGCCATATCATCTGAGCCGTCTAACTCATCTTCATATGTTGCGTCGTATTATCAGCGTTGAAAAGGAAAAAGTAAAAAGGCGTAGTGGGGGAGTTTCAAAGACAGCGAAGAAAAACATGTTCGCGCAAAGGCGCTGGTGGCGCAAAGGAAGACCGCAAAGGTGTTGAGTGCCACTCGCTCTTGGCGAGCTTTTCTTTGCGCCGCCAGCGCCTTTGCGCGAAAATCCTCCTCTCTTCCTCACTCAATTCACGATTAACAACTCATCAACTTCAAATTGACTCTTAATTTTGCCTTTTACCTTTTTACTTTTTCCTTCTTTACTCCTACCCTTTCAATTGCCATGACTGACTTTTCAATCGCACAGGCGCTCGTTGAAGCGACGCAGTTGCTCAGGCGCGCAGGACTTGCAGAGGCGCGTCGTGATGCTGCGACGCTGCTGGCGCATCTCATCGGTCGAGACCAGACGTATCTCATCACGCATGCCGAAAGAGATTTGGCGGGAACGGATGTCACACGTTACCGCGCCTTTATCGAGCGGCGCGCGACGGGCGAACCGCTACAATACATCACAGGACATCAGGAATTTTTCAATCTTGATTTCAAGGTCACGAACGCCGTCCTGATTCCGCGCCCCGAAACAGAACTGCTGGTTGAGACTGCGCTTGAGCTGCTCAAAAGTTCCGGGCCAACGCCGGTCATCTGCGATGCCGGCACAGGGACGGGCTGCATCATTATCTCGCTCTTGCACGAGCGACCGGATGCGCGCGGCGTGGGTCTGGACATCTCGCCTCTTGCGCTCGCGGTGGCCGCGCACAATGCCGCGCGTCATCAAATAGAGACGCGGCTCTCGCTGCTGGCTTCGGATTGCTTCAGCGCGCTTGACGGCGCGCGGGCGCAGTTCTCTTTGATCGCTGCGAATCCTCCATACGTGACAGAGCATGATTACAACAGCTTGCAACGCGAAGTGCGCGAGCACGAGCCGCGTCTCGCTTTGACGCCCGGCGGCGACGGCCTCGGCGTGATTCGCCGCTTGCTCAGAGACGCGCCGCAGTTTCTCTTGCCGGGCGGGCATTTCCTGATGGAGATAGGATTCGACCAGCACGAAGCTGTGCGCGAGATGATTGACAGAGAGGTGTGGACGCTTTTGGACATCCACAAAGACTTGCAGGGCATCCCGCGCACGGTCGCGTTAAGAAAGCAAGGATGAAGGCGGAAGGATGAAAACGCGGCTCTAAAAATGAGACGATGAAGGATTGAAGAGCATGCCTTTCATCCTTCCGCCTTCCGCCTTCATCCTTGCTTTTCCCTCTTCCGGCCTTTTTGACTTTTTGCAGGTCGTGGTAAAATTCGCCCGAATTATCTGCCCCAAGAAACCAGACTCCATTCTTCGTTCCTGCTCTAATTAAGGGGGAAGTTTTTAGCAGTGTCGAAAGAGCACGCACGCGTCTGGCAGCGTGCCGCTATGAAGTCTTCGAGTCTGGATCAGAAACCGGAGCCGGGCATGACTGAAGGAGCAAGCTTTATGGAGAAATTCCGTATCAAGGGCGGCAGCCCCCTGCGCGGGCGCGTCGGCATCAGCGGCGCGAAAAATTCCGCGCTGCCCTGCATGGCAGCCAGCCTGTTGACGCCTGAAACCGTCACGCTGCATAACATCCCTTACGTGCGCGACATCATTACACAGCGTCGCCTGCTGGAAGATTTAGGCGCGACCGTGCTCACGCCTGAGCTGCGCACGCACAAGATCGCAGCCTCCAACATAGAACTTTTTGAAGCTCCGTATGAACTGGTCAAGACCATGCGCGCCAGCGTGCTTGCGCTTGGGCCACTGCTCGCGCGCTTTGGCAAAGCGAAGGTCTCGCTGCCGGGCGGCTGCGCCATCGGCACAAGGCCCATTGACTTACACCTCACGGCCTTCAAGGCTCTCGGCGCAGAAGTCAACCTTGAAGCAGGCGATGTGGTGGCGCGTGCGCCGCGCGGCGGACGCCTTCGCGGCAGCGAGGTGGATTTTGACAAAGTGACCGTCACCGGCACTGAGAACCTGATGATGGCCGCCGCGCTCGCCGAAGGGAAAACGACGCTCAACAACGCCGCGCGCGAGCCTGAGATAACAGACCTCGCCGAACTCTTGAATAAGATGGGAGCGCGCATACGCGGCGCGGGCACGCCCGTCATCACCATCGAAGGCGTAGAGGCTCTGGGCGGCGCAGAGCACACGATTATCCCTGACCGCATAGAGACGGGCACGTTCCTCGTCGCGGCGGCGATCACTAAAGGCGAGTTGGAAATCTACAACTGCCGCCCGGAACACTCGGCCATCGTCATCTCAAAGCTGCGCGAGGTCGGAGTCGAGATCGAAGAGATTAACCAGAGCACTTTGCAGGTCAGTTGCTGTCCGAAGGGTTTGAAGTCGCAGGATGTAGAGACAGAGCCGCACCCGCGTTTTCCGACAGACATGCAGGCGCAGTACATGGCCTTGATGACTCAGGCCGAAGGCCGCTCGGTGATTAGCGAAACGATTTTTGAGAACCGCTTTATGCATGCCTCTGAGATGCAGCGCATGGGAGCGCGCATCCAGATCGAAGGCAGCACGGCGACGGTCGAAGGCCCGACCCGCTTGACGGGCGCGCGTGTGCAGGCGTCTGACCTGCGCGCCTCCGCCTCGCTCGTGCTGGCGGGGCTGGCCGCCGAAGGGGAAACGATTATTGACCGCGTCTATCACATAGATCGCGGTTATGAAAAGATTGAAGACAAGCTACGCTCTGTCGGCGCAGACATCGAACGCTTGCGCGATTCAATCACCGCTCCGCTCCACATGCCCGAGCAGGCAGTGGCGGCGGAAGTAGCTTAACCGCAGTGACAGGTGACGAGTGATAAGACACATCACTTGCTTTCACCCGTCGCCTGTCACTCGTCATTCGTCACTGATTCCATATGTCTGAAAACAATTGCATCTTCTGTCAAATTATCGCGGGCGAGACTCCGGCGACGATTGTCTACCGGGATGATCGCGCGCTGGCCTTTGAAGACCTTAACCCGCAAGCCCCTGTGCATGTGCTGGTGATTCCGCACGAGCACCTCGAATCGCTCGATGAAGCTTCGCAGCGTGATGAAGCGTTGCTCGGCCACCTGCTTCGCATCGCGGCGCGCATTGCCAACGAGCGCGGTCTTTCGGAGAGCGGCTATCGCACGGTCATCAATACTGGCGCGGGCGCGGGACAGTCTGTTTTTCACCTGCACGCGCATGTCATCGGCGGGCGCGCTCTCAGTTGGCCGCCGGGATAAAGGGCAAGGATGAAGGCGGAAGGATGAAGGATGAAGAGCATGCTATTCAAGCATGAGCAGTCATCTTCAATAGCATTGCTTTCATCTTCAATGCTGACGTTTAAGAGCCGCGCTTTCATCCTTCCGCCTTCCGCCTTCCGCCTTGCTGTTAGAGATGCTATGAGGCAAGTGTTTCCGGTCAAAGCAATTATTCTGACGCTGGCCGCGCTCGGTTTCGCGCTGGGCCAGACGGGTTGCCAGCGCAAGGGCGGTCAGACCGCAGACCCTTCCGCGCTGCCGGGCGGCGCAGCGTCCACTTCTGCGTCGGGTAACACGCAAGTCACAGTGCCTGAGCAAGCGGACGCGCGCGGCTATTTCGATCAGGGCACAGAGTTTCTCAAAAACAATCAGGACAACGAGGCCGCAGAATCTTTCCGGCGCGCAACTGAGAAGGACAAGGATTTTGCCGAAGCCTATCTCAAGCTCGGTCTGGCCTACAACGCTTTGAACCGGGACGAGGACGCGGAGAAGGCTTACAAGTCTGCTGTCGAAGCTTATGAGAAACGTGTGCGTCAGGATTCAAAGGACGCACGCGCGCATTACGAGATGGGACAAGCCTTTTATCGCCTGCACAAATACGAGGACGCGGCCAGAGCTTTTAAGCAGGCGACAAAGCTTGAGCCGGAAAATGCAGATGCGCTTTATGAACTAGGCATGTCGCAGAACAGGCTGGCGCGTTACGACGAAGCCGTCAACGCTTTTAAGAAAGCAGTCGAGCTTGACCCGGACAACTATCGCGCGGTCGAAGCTCTGGAAAAAGCCGAGGACGACAAAAAACGTCTCGCCGCAATGGTCAAGCACCAGGAAGTCGCCCTCAAGAAACAGCAGGAAGCCGAGAAGAAAAAAGCCGAAGAAGAGAAAGCCAACGGCAATGGCAACGCCAACACGAAGGCCAGCCCCACCGCCAAACCAAGTCCATAAATCTGCCACAGAGACACAGAGATGCAATAAGAAAAAGCGCAACCTATAACTTGGCTGCGCTTTTCCTTTTTATATTATCTCTGTGCCTCTGTGTCTCTGTGGCTAACTCTTAAACAGACTGAGCACAAGTACAATAAATAGAAGAAGGAACAGCATCGCCGCCGCGAAGAGCGCGATCTTGATGTAGCTGTAGGGGCGGTCGCCCTGTATCTCGCCCGTGCGACCGTTGACGACTATCTGGTAAACCTGCTGGTTAAAGCGATACGCGCCAGCGTAAACGGGCAGCAGCAGATGCTTGAAAGTGATGCCCGAATAATGCGTCCGGATGTTGTGAATCCTCTGCTCGTCGCCGCCTATGTCGCGTCGCACGTCGCCCTGTATGACGCCCTCTGCCACCTGCCTCGCGCGCTCAAAGCCCTGTGCCAGCTCGACCTGATAACGCTGCGCTTTGTAGCCGGAGAGAAAGGCCGGGTCGTAGGGTTTGAGTTCAGCCAAATCCCACGGTTCTAAAGCTTCGAGCCGGCTTTGCGGAAGCGAGAGCGTGGCCGGGACGAGGATGTCGTCAAACCAGCGCGTGACCGTGCCGGAAGCATTGTACCAGCGCGTGTGGCGCACCTGCCGCGTGCGCTGCACCTGATTGCCCTGCGCGTCGCGGTCGGAATAGGTTTCCGTCACGTAGTAATGCTCACCGCGCTCGCCTGTGTAATAACTGGTCGTGTGCGTGTCATACGTCCAGAACGGCAGGTACACGCCGTCTATCGCGTCCGGCTGCGCGAAGTGTTTGAGCGCGTTGGGCGCAAACCAGCGCGTGGAGAGCCATTGCCGGAGCGCTGCGCTCGCCTGCGGCTGCGTGAGGCGAAACGGGAGCACTGCTTCGGGCGCGAGCATCGGGTCAGCGATCTTTGGCTGAGCCACGATCTGCGCGCCGCAGAAATCGCACTGGCGCGCGACCTCCGGCGGCGTGAACGTGACAGTCGCGCCGCACGACTGGCACTGCACTTCGAGCGCGCCTTCCGCCATGCGTTCCAATTGCCCGGGACGAACTTGAAGATATTGCTCATAGGAGCGTTCTTCTATCTGCTCCGCCGTAGCCGGAATCGGCTCCTTGTGCCCGCAATAAGGGCAGGAGAGAAAGCCGTCCTTCGGCTCGAACAGCAGATTGGCTCCGCAGGCCGTACACGGATAACGATGAATTTTTTGCCCGGCTGTTTGCGGGGGAGATGTTTGCATGATTTATCTTTACCTGAAGAGAGCTTGCGCCGTGACAAGGCGCGCTAAAAATTGAATTGCCGACCGCACTACTTAATATGGCAAAGGTCTGAAATTTGCAATCCGTGAAAGCCGTGCGGGCCTTTCAATTTGCTTTGAGTTCTGGTATTTCTATCCCGCGCTGCAAACAGGGCGAGTCTACCCGAAGCTGGCTATGCAGGCCGTCGCCCGTCTCCCGCGTTTAATCAACCACTCGATTTATCCTCTCGGTGGAAAGCGAGTAACACCATGAAATCAAGTCACAGAAACTATCTTGTCCTACTGTTTTTTCTTCTCGGTTCACTTGCCCTTTTCATCCGGCCCGCGCAGACCGGCGCGAGCGCGCTGCAACCCGTAGCAGCGAACAGCGAGCAGTTGCTAGTCGCGCGCGTCACCATCAAGAGCGCAGAGGAGATGAAGCGACTCGTCACGCTCGGCCTCGACCTTCTGGAATCGCGCGAGGGCGATGACCGCTTTATCATGACAACCTCTCAGCAGCTTGATGAACTGCGGCGCGCAGGGTGGCAAATCCGCGTGGATGAAGAGCGTACAAACATCTTGCGCCAGCAGAGCGCGGATACTGTGCAGGGCGGCTATCGCACAGTGCCGGAGATGCGCGCCTTCGCAGATGCTCTGGCCGCGCGCTGGCCCAATCACGTAGAGGTCGTCAACTACGGCCAGAGTTGGGAAAAGATAAATAGCGGCGGGACTGCGGGCCACGACCTCTTCGCGGTCAAGATCACAAACCGGCAGCGACCCGGCCCGAAGCCGACGATTTTAATCACCGCCGCGATTCACGCGCGCGAGCTTGTGCCATCGGAAATCGCGCTGCGTTTGATGGAATACCTGATGAACAACTACGGCTATGACAGCGATGTCAGTTGGCTCATCAACGATCACTTGATAGTCATCGTGCCGACCGCCAACCCGGACGGGCGCAGGCTCGCAGAGCAGGGCTTCTTCCAGCGCAAGAACACGAACACGAGCTACGGCGGCGGCTGCCCGAATCCGCCGACTCCTTTCGACCAGTACGGAGTTGACCTCAACCGGAATTTTAATTTCAAATGGGGGACGGTCAACATGCCGACAGAGCCGAAGTGCGGGCAGACGTATCCCGGCCCCACAGCCGCTTCCGAGCCGGAGACAGCGGCGCTTCAGAATTTAAAAGCGTCGCTCTTTGCAGACCAGCGCGGGCCGCTAGATACAGACGCCGCGCCGCAGACGACCACAGGCGTTTTTATAGATTTGCATTCCTACGGCAATCTGGTGATGTGGGCGTGGGCGCACAACAGCACCGCCCCGCCCAACGGCCCTGATCTTGAAATCATCGGCAGGCGGCTCGCTTCATATAACGGCCACACTCCGTTTCAATCCATAGAGTTGTATCCATCGTCAGGCGCAACCAGAGACTACATCTATGGAGCGCTTGGCGTTGCCAGCTTTACTTTTGAGATCGGGCCGGACACCGGCGCGTGCGGCGGATTCATGCCGCCCTTCTCTTGTCTGGACAACGGCAGCGACGGGCGGTTCTGGTCGCGCAACCTGCCCGCGCTGATTTATGCAGCGAGGATTGCGCGCACGCCTTACCAGCTCAGCAAAGGGCCGACGCCCGATTCCGCGTCTGCCACCATCGTGCTTCGCAACCCGCGCATCTACGCCTTGCGCACGCAGTTTAGCGAGCAGTACAACGGCGGGCAGAACATCACCGCTGCGGAATATTATCTCGACACGCCGCCGTGGGCTGGCGGCACGCCCGCTCCTATGACTGCTTTGGACGGAAGCTTTGATAGCCCGAACGAGGTTGCGTTCGCGGTCGGCCAGCCGGGCCAAACAGGCGAGCCGTTTTACGTGCGCGCGAGAGATTCGCTGGGCAACTGGGGGCCTGTGCGCGCCATTACACAGTCCACCCCGGTCTATCCGAACCTGACTGATTTCGACGGCGACGGCAGAACGGATGTCGCAGTCTTTCGCCCGTCAACCAGCAGTTGGTATATCAATTCGAGCATGAACGGCATTTTGCAATCGCAGGCGTGGGGCACAAGCGGCGACCGCATCGTGCCCGGAGATTATGACGGCGATGGCCGTGCGGACATCGCTGTCTTTCGTCCATCGGACGGAGTCTGGTACATCTATCAGAGCCAGAACAACACCGTGCGCGCGGAAGCTTGGGGCATCAGCGAAGACCTGCCCGCGCCCGGCGAGTATGACGGCGACGGCAAACTAGACATAGCCGTCTACAGACCGTCGCAGGGAGCATGGTATATCCTGCAAAGCTCAAACGGGATGCTGCTTGCGCGCCAGTTTGGCGTCAGTTCGGACAAGCCTGTGCAGGGCGATTATGACAGGGACGGCAAGACGGATGTGGCGGTCTACAGGGCCGGAGCGCAGAGCGTTTGGTACGTGCTTCAGAGTTCGGACAATAGTGTCAAGGCACAATTTTTTGGCATCAATGGAGACAGGCCCGTAGTCGGAGATTATGACGGCGACCGCAAAGCGGACTTTGCAGTCTTTCGTCCCACGGACAATAACTGGTACTTCATACACAGCTCGACCGGAATCTTTAGATCGCAAACGTGGGGCGCGAGTGGTGATGTGCCTGTGCCGGGGGATTACGACGGCGATGGTCGAACCGATGTCGCGGTCTTCAGACCTTCGGGCGGGGCCTGGTACGCGCTGCACAGCTCAAGCGGAGCCTTGATGTCGCGCGCGTGGGGCGCAAGCGGCGATGTGCCTGTGCCTGCTGCATACGTGCCGTAGAAGAGCAAGGCGGAAGGATGAAGGCGGAAGGATGAAAGCGTGGCTCTTAAACGTGAAGGATAACTGATGAAGAGAGTGCTCTTGCAGATGAAGAGAGAGCTATCACAGATGATGAAGAGAGTGCTACAGCAGATGACTGCTCATGCTTGAACAGCATTCTCTTCATCCTTCATCCTTCCGCCTTCATCCTTGCTCTTCATCCTTGCTCTTCATTTCATGCGCTTGAAATAATAGACTTCCTGCGCGCCGCCCATCTCGACCGTCACCAGTTCCCAGCCCTGCGCGCCCAGCTCGTTGAGCGAAATCTTATCCGTCTCCGAGACGACCTTGTATTCCCACGTGACCTTTGGCTGGCTCTGCTTTTGCCCGTAGACTGTCCAACCGATCAAGCTCAGGACGACGAACGCCATCAGGATAATATAGAGATTTTTCTTAGCCTTCATTTTCGTTTCCTCTTTATATTTAATGATTCGCAACGAGACACGAAACCGCCACGCGTGAGTTTCGGTGCGGGTCAAGCGACACACGTTCGTCAACCGGCACGGCATGACGGTCTCTGAAAACTTTCATCAATGCGATTTGGCGAGAATCTCAAGCAGGATGATGATGCCGACGAGACAGGCAATCGCCAGCAAGCCCAGCACAATCAGATGAGGCAATCTCGGCACAAAGCGGCGGCAGATGCGGCAGCTCAGGCTCAAGGGGCGCATAGGTCTCTCGCAATACGGACACTTCATCTCTTACTCTGCCTCTCAAACATGATATTACTCTAGCTTAAAACCGTCACCTGTCTATAACTCAAGCGGCATGACGCATGTGCAGCATAGGACGTTTGAGCGAGAGACCGGTTTTCCCGTACGTCCTGCGCATGAGATGCAAAAGCGTCGCATTGTGTCAGAGGTGATGCAGACGAACTCAGTATAACATTATCGCACCGTGAAAAAGGAAAAGGGAAAAGGGTAGTGGGCCAGTTTCAAACAGAGCACAGAAAAACGAGCGGTTCGCGCAAAGGCGCAAAGAAAAGCTCGCAAAGAGCGAATGGCATTCAAATCTTTGCGGTCTTGCTTTGCGCCACCAGTGCCTTTGCGCGAGATTCTTTCGTCCTGAGGAATATTCACCTTAATTTCAAACTGACCCAATACGCTATCTTCTTTATGGTTGACATTTCCGTCTGATGCCGTATTTACTTATTGTCTATACCTGTTTGAATTACTTTAAGTATGAATCCTGAATCACTAAATTGTCCGATGTGCGGAGCAGCCGTTTCGACCGATTCGGCGCAGTGTCTGTTTTGCAGCGCGCGGCTGGCGACCGTGGCGTGTCCTTCGTGCTTCGGCATGATGTTCATGGGAAGCAAGCACTGCCCGCGTTGCGGGGCGCAGGCGGCGCGCACTGTAGAAGAGGCAGGCGAAGCTGTGCGGCGCGATTGCCCGCGTTGTCTGGTTGAGCTTGAAAGCGTCAGGGTCGGAGCGACTACTTTGCGCGAGTGCGCGCGTTGCTCAGGGCTGTGGGTTGATGTCGCGGCGTTCGAGCATATCTGCGCCGACCGCGAGCAGCAATCAACAGTGCTCGGCGCGGCCTCGCCTGTGCCGCAAGCGACAAAGGATTTCGACGGCGGCAAGCGCGTGCGTTATGTCCCGTGTCCTGTGTGCGGGCAGCTCATGAATCGTGTTAACTTTGCGCGTTGCTCAGGCGTCGTGGTGGATGTGTGCAAGGGCCACGGCACGTGGTTCGACCGGAACGAGTTGCAACAGATTGTCGAATTCATACGCGGCGGCGGTCTGGAAGCGGCGCGCACGAAAGAGAAACAGCAGCTCGCGGACGAATGGCAGAAGCTCCGTCAGGAGCAGCTCTCGCTCAATCGCAAGGAATCGGGAATAGGCCGCCCGCTGGAGTCTGGCACAGACCATCAGAGCGTCGTCCGCGCCGCCAGAGAGTTGCTGAAACTCATTGTCGAATAAACCCCCGATACATTATTAACATCATACAGAACGCGCTTTAACAGACGGCGATGTGGAGAGAGCAAAAGGTCTTTTTTTGCGTGCTTTGCGTGTTTCTTCTTTGCGGTCTTTGCGGTTAAAGTATTTTTTCAAAGCAAAGAGCGCAAAGTGAAAGCCGCAAAGAAGCGCAAAAGAATTTTTCTCATCATGCTTTAAGGAATCAATTTAAGAACAGGATTAAGAATGGCGAAGAAGGGTTCAGTGCTCGTCGTTGACGACGAGGAGATTATGCGCGATGTGCTTGAGACGCTGCTCTCGGCGGAAGGCTATCGCGTTGATTTGGCGAAGACCGGCGAGGAGGGTTTAGAGGCTTACGGGCGTCGCTCGTATGACGTAGTCCTGCTCGATGTCTCGATGCCCGGCATGGGCGGCCTGCGTGCGCTCGAAGAGTTTTTGAAGATGGATGCGGACGCGGCCATCGTCATGATTACGGCTTATGCGACCTACGACACGGCCATCTCGGCATGGGAGAAGGGCGCATTGGGCTGCATTCGCAAGCCTTTTCAGAACGAGCAGATAACGGCCACAGTCGCCTCAGGCATCAAGCGGCGGCGCAAAGAAGAGGAGCGGCAGACCCTGCGCCGCGCGATGAGCCGCTCGGTCGAACGCGGCGGCATCGTCGGGCGTTCGGATGTTATGCAGCAAGTCTTTCGCATGGTGGATCAGGTCGCGCCCGCGCGCTCGACCGTCTTGATTACGGGCGAGAGCGGCACAGGCAAAGAGTTAATCGCCAAAGCCATTCACGAATCAAGCCCGCGAGCGCAGATGCCATTTGTGACCGTCAATTCTTCAAACATTCCGACGGAGCTTTTGGAGTCGGAACTGTTCGGCCACACGCGCGGCGCGTTCACGGGCGCGGTGGCAGCCAAGAAGGGTTTGTTTGAAGTCGCAGACGGCGGCTCGATCTTTCTGGACGAAATCGGAGACATCCCGCCCGAAACGCAGGTTCGTCTCCTGCGCGTGATACAGGAAAGAGAGTTTACGCCGCTCGGCGACACCACCCCGCGCAGAGTTGATGTGAGAATCGTCGCCGCCACCAACATAGATTTGCGCGAAGCCGTCAAGCAGGGAGCATTTCGTGAAGACCTCTACTACAGGCTTTCGGTCGTGCCGGTTGAGCTGCCGCCTTTGCGTGACCGCCGCGAAGACATCTTGCCTCTGGCCCAGCATTTCATACGCAAGTATAACGAAGAGAATAATCGTCAGGTCTCCGAGCAGATTGCGCCGGAGGTGCTGGCCCTGATGGAGGCGCACACGTGGCCGGGCAACGTGCGCGAATTAGAGAACGCCATCGAGCGCGCAGTCGTCATCGCGCCCGCCAACGAAATCACGCGCGAGTGCCTGCGTTCAGAAATCAGCGACCCGCAATCCGCACGCGCCGCCACACGCGAAGGCACGAGCGCGCTCTCCGTGCCTGAGATCGGGCGCGGCATAAACTTTTATGACGAAGTGCGCCGCTTTGAGATAGACATCATCCGCCGCGCGCTGGAACAAACCAGCGGCCATCAATCCAGAGCCGCGCGCCTGCTGGGGATGAACGCAACGACGCTCAATTCCAAAATCAAGACTTACAACATAGACCCGCGCCAGTAGAGATCAATCACAGCAGAGACGAGCTTTGCCTGAAAAGTCCGGTTTTCCACAGAGTTTTCGGGCAAGTTCAAGCGCTTCTGGTGCAAATCTGTGGTTTCCGCCCGAACTCACGTTAACCGGGTGTTTTAACGCAGGTACGGGGCGACATTCTTTGCTATCGTCCTTATCTCTTTCTTTGTGAGTTCGAGGAGGCAAAACGCCTCCCATGCCTCGCGTGGTAGAAGGTTTGGGTTGGAGCCTACCGCCGCGTCCGAGCCATAAAGAATCCGTTTGACTCCGATTTGGCGAATCCGCTTTACCAAAAGGGCTGAAGTCTCTGCCGAATTTCCGGGAACAGCTACGGTCGTTACGTCGAACCAAAGCTTCCGCGTCCTCCGGTCGTCTTTTGCTACGGCGTCGGCGAGCACTTCGAGCACCGAATGGGCTGGCGGATCATCATAGCCCGGCCCCGAAGCAGCAAGGTGTGCAATTTGTACCGGCACATCCGGAACAAGCGGAAGCAATTGTTCGAGGAAAGCGCGAGCCTGTTCCGCACCGTAAGGTCGATTTTTGGAGATCGAAGCTCTCATATGTATCACGATTGCCATTCGATGGAAATTGGCCCCGCGAAAAATTCTCTTTAACTTTTCGAGATGCTCGGGATTCTCCAGTTGCACGTCTGAGTTGCCGAAATGCAGCTTGATGCCGTGCCGTAGATTCGGGTCTTTGGCGCATCGCTTGAGTTCGTCAAGCGCATAATCTTTGAGAGGATTGAAGCTGCAAAATGCCCGAAAGCGCTTTGGAAACAGGGCGGCCTGGGCGGCTACCCAGTCATTCTCTTCCTTAACCTTTGCATACTCGTCCTGCGGCTCGCGTCCGGGTCTTCCATAAGAAAACGCAGTGGACAAGAGAACAGCACGCTTTATACCGGCTGCGTCCAGCAGCCCGATTACGTCTTGAGCCGTGACCGGATTTATCTTCTGGAACTCCGCCATAGCCGCGCTGAACAGATGCTGGTGATGATCCGCCTGAGGAGTGACCTGTTCAGACCGGGAATTAGACCGTGAAGGTTGCCCGCTTTGAGCGACTGCCCCGGCAGAAGCCAGAAAGAGCAACGAAAGAACCTGAAAAACTACAAGTAATCGTTGGTAGTGGGTCAGTTTGAAATTCTGGTGTCTATCCATGACGAAAGACTCTCCCGCAAAGGCGCTGGTGACGCAAAGAAAAGCTCGCAAAGCGTTGAATGCCATTCGCTCTTTGCGGTCTTGCTTTACGCCACCAGCGCCTTTGCGGGAAACTGTTTTTTCTTCTCTCTGTTTGAAACTGACCCACTACCTAATCGTTTTATCATTATGATACCTCTAAACAAATTGTTACTATTTACAGACGCCGCCGAGCCTCGTTTTGTGACAGGAATGATAGTCCCCGTCAGAAACCGGCAATGGCGTTTTCGCAACTAAAAGCTATTACCAAAACTGAGGCACAGAGACAAAAAGTAGATGAAGGAAATGCTAAATAACATGTCTATGTTTATCTCTGTGGCTAATCTGTGGTTTTGTCAGGCACTCTAAACTTTAAGCAAAAGAATCAAAACGGCTTTCAATTTCAGGTGAAAATGATGAATGTCCCCCCTGCGTTTTATCATCCACAGCCGCCGCTCGACCGCCGGCAATCGAAGCTGGGCGTGGCCTCCTTTGTGATGGGCGTGTCCATCCCTTTGGTTTTGATACTGCTGATCGTGTTGACGATGGTGCTCGGCACAGACACTAAAGATGCGGTGGGGTGGTACGCCGTGTGGGCGCTCTTAATCTTTGGCCTGCTCGCGCCGCTCGGTCATCTGACCGGGGTGATACTGGGAGTCGTGGCCGTCATCCCCTCACGAAACAGAAAGGTGTTCCCGGTGCTGGGCATCACGCTCAACGCTATTCTGGGCAGCACGGGCGTCATCATCCTCGTGGTTATCCTGAAGGGATTGTTTGGGGCGTTGGGAGCGTTTCGGTAAGAATATTATCGAATGCGACTTGTAAGGAGAGCAAGCGACTAACTCCCGCAAAGGCGCAAAGGCGCAAAGAAGAGGTTGAATCTTTTCTTTGCGCCTTTGCGCCTTTGCGGGAGATGTTCTTCCTAATCAACAGGTCGCATGCAAGTGCAAATCGCTGTCATTGAATTACGCGCGCACTTCCGCTCTGGCGACGCGGTTGCGGCCCTGCTCTTTGGCGTGATAGAGGGCCAGGTCTGCGCGTGCGATCATGTCGTTGCCGGATTCGCTGCCGTAGAGATTGGCTGCGCCGACGCTCAAGGTCAGAGAGAAGACATATTGGCCGTCACCGAAGAGGCGCGCAGAGGCCGCTTCACGAATCTTCTCTGCGAGCGCGACTGCGCCTTCGAGGTCTGTTTCGGGCAAGAGCGCGAGAAATTCTTCGCCGCCATAGCGAAAGACCATATCCGAGCGACGCACTGCTTCGATGAGAATGGTTGCGACCTGTTGCAGGGCCGTGTCGCCTGCGTTGTGACCATAAGTGTCGTTGACCTTCTTAAAGTTGTCGAGGTCAATCATGAGACACGCGAGCGGGCGTTCATAGCGACGCGCCTGCGCATGTTCGCGCACGAGCGAGCGTTGCAGCCCGTAGCGATTCGAGAGGCCCGTCAGGGCATCCGTCACGGCGCGCTCCTGCGCCAGTTCCGCATGCGCGCGGGCTTCCTCCACCGTCTCGCGCAAGCGGTCTCGCTCATGCTTCAAACGCATCGCCACATCCACGCGCGCCAGCAGTTCTTCGGCCTTGAAAGGCTTGCTGATGTAATCGTTCGCGCCAAGCAAGAGGCCGTTGACCTTGACCTCCGTTTCATCACGCGCCGAGAGAAAGATGATGGGGATGTCGCGCGTCGCTTCGTCATCCTTGATGCGGCGGCAGGCTTCGAGGCCATCCATGACGGGCATCATGACATCCAGAATAACGAGGTCGGGCAGCGAGGCCAGCGTCCGCTCGACAGCCTCGCTGCCGTTCTCCGCCGTTAAGACCCTGTAGCCCGCGCGCTCTAACCTGCGCTGAATCAACGAGCGATTAATCGGCTCGTCGTCCGCCACCAGAATTGTCGAAAAAGATTCGCGCCCTTTTTGTTCAAGCATAATCAAATTAAGAGATTGACCCATTGATTCATTTGCTCAATGAGTCATTGAGCAAATGATTAAATGAGCAAATGATTGAATGAATCAATCTTCTTCATTCCTATGTATCCGCTCCCGGTATTTCCGGCGGCAGACGAAACCAGAAGGTCGAGCCTTCGCCGGGCGTTGAAGTGACGCCGATTTGCCCGCCCAATCTCTGGACCAGACGTTTTGAGACGGCGAGGCCGAGGCCGCTGCCGCCGTGGATGCGCGTCGTCGAAGCATCCAGTTGACGAAAATCGTCGAAGATGTGCGGGAAGGCTGCCGCGTCAAAACCGATGCCCGTGTCCGTCACATTGAAACGCGCCCCGCCCAGCTCATCGCGCTCGACGCTGACGTGAATCGAGCCTTTCTCCGTAAACTTGACGGCGTTCGACAGCAGGTTCGAGAGAATCTGCCGCACGCGCTCAGGGTCTGTACGCACAGGCTGCACGTCATCGGAAATACGCGCTTTGATGTTCAAGCCTTTTTTGTCGGCCTCGGAGGTCACGCTGGCGATGGCGCGGCGCACCACCTCGTCAAAGGCCACCGTGTCCATAAAAATCGGGAAACGGTGCTCGTCCATACGCGCCAGATCGAGCGCGTCTTCGACCATCATCAAGAGCTTGTCTGCGGAATCTGCGATGGTCTGCACGTCCGCGCGCTGCTCATCCGTGAGCGCGCCCGAAAACCCGTCTATCAACATCTGCGCGTAACCGATGATGGCATTGAGCGGCGTTCTCAGTTCGTGCGAGATGATCGCCATAAACTCCGCCTTGTATTGCTCTGCGCGGCGCAAGTTTGCTTCAAGCTGCCCGACCTGCAAGACGAGGCCGCGCTGCGTCTGGCTGGCTTCTAGATTCTGCAAAGCCAGCGCGGCGGGTCGCGCAAACAAATCCGCCAACCGCTGTTCATCCGCAGAGACTTCGACCACCACGCGTGAGAGAGAGATGAGCATTCCCATGACTTGGTTTGCCCTGCCTGTAACCGGCGTGGCCCACATGCCGCGCAGGCCGCTCCAACGCACGGCTGCATAAAGCGTCTCAAAGCGCGCATCACCCGCAAGGTCTGCAACCACTCCCGCACGCCGCGAGGCCGCCAGCCCGCACACAGGATCATCCAGCGCGATGCCCTGCGTGTATCTCTCTAGCAACCCGGTCGGCAAATGTTCGGCCATCGCCAAACGGAAAAGCTTGGCCTCTGCATCCCAGCGCAAGATGGCGTTGGAATCCGTGCCCGCGATTCTGGCCCACGAAGCGAGCACTGCGCGCAGGGCGTGGTCCAGATGCGCGTCGCTGTCTACGTCTCCGGCCAGACGCATCAAGGTCAGCAGGTCTTCTATAAAGGAGCGCGAGCGCGCGTGTAGCTGCGCGTTGAGAATCAGCGGCGCGATGGTTTCCGCAACGCGCGTGAGCATGAATTGCTCATCCGTAGTCCAACTCCGCTGCCTGTCGGATTCGATGAGGCCGAGCGCGGCCAAAGTCTGCCCGCCGTAAATCACAGGCGCAAAGCGAATCGAGCGCGCTCCCAGACGCTCGACGAGCGGGCGCAATTCAGGGCTTAGGCCACGGCCCGCACGCGCATCCTCTATAAAGACCGTGCGTTGCTCTGTGTAAACCGGGCGTTCTTCTTTTGAAGCGGGCGCGTGCAGCTCAAGCGGCGGGCGGTCGTCGCCCGGCGTCCACGCGCGCAAAGTGTTTGCGGGCCGCCCGAACGAGACTGTCCTCAAGACTACAAAGCTGGCGGGCAGCGCGCGTGCCAGCGCATCAATCGCCTGTTGAATAATCTTGTCCAAGTCAAAAGACGAGCGCGCCGCCGAACCCAGCCGCCGGATCAAATCCTCTTCGCGCTGTCGCAGGCTCTCGCGCTCCTGCGCTCCGGTGACATGCTCTGACAATCTGAGGCGCGCGAGAGCAGGGGCTAAGAGGGTGGCAACGATTCCGGCGAGGCAGGCATGCGAGTCCGTGTATGCAGCCGCGCGCGTAGCGCTGGCGACGAGCATTCCAGTCGCCAGTCCTTCGAGCATCAGGGGAGCGCATAACACTGATTGCGCGTCGGGCGAGATAAGCGAAAGCAGCAGCGCGCCGCTGTTCAGCTCAGTCGGCGCATGATTGAAGAAGACGGGCGCTCCTGTTTCTACCGCGCGCTCCAACATTGTGTCCGCGACGCGCTCAAGCTCTCCATCCGGGACGGCAGAAAACTCTCCGTGCTCAAAGATCGCGCACAACTGTTGCCGGTCTTCTCCGGCAGCCAGCGTCAGGCGCACGCTGTCGCAGGGCAGAAACTGTGCGAGACCGCGCATCGCAAGGTGATAAGCCTCTGTCGCAGTGGCAGCCGTGTTGAGATGGCCCGCGAGCAGAGACACGGCATGCAGCGATTCCGGGTCATGCTCATCACTGTGCTGAGGGGTTTCCGTCGCGCGCGAATTTTTATCGGGTTGGGCCATATAAAAGAAAGCCGCTAGAGCATCGCAGGCAACGAGACGCTTCAATGCCGCCTGCATCTAGCTTCGATTATCACACGGGCTTGGTGAGAGCTGTCGAGGCGCAAACCTCACGGGGCAATTCATCTTAGAACAATTTCATTTGTCGCCGCAATGTTCAAAAAGTGTGGAGTTTAGAGTTCGGGGTTCGGAGTATTTATTCTCCGGCTTAAAATCACTTTTTTTGTGTTAAGCTTCGCCCGCTTGAATTTATAGTTTCAGACTCCGAACTCTCTGACTCCGAACTCTGAAACTGTTTATGAAGGAGGCGAGCGCAACGTGCGACGACGTGAAGGTGACGGGTGTCCTATGGCGGGCGCGCTGCAAGTGATTGGCGACAAGTGGACGATGCTCGTCGTGCGCGACCTCGTCAGTGGGCCAAAGCGCACGACAGAATTGCTGACGATGCTGCATCCCATCAGCAGTCGCACGCTCGTGGGACGCCTCAGAGACATGGAGCGCGACCAGTTTATCGAGCGCAGAGATTACGGCGGCAATCCTCCGCACGTCGAATATGTCCTGACAGAGCGCGGATGCCTCCTGCTTCCCTTTCTCGACGCCCTCAAAAAACTCGGCGAAACTTTAGACTGCAACGAATGCGAAGACCGCCTTGCGCAGAGGGGCGAATATTGCGAAGCCTGCCCGCACAGAAACGTCGAACAGTCTCAGACACCGGCCCCGCCCCGGCGTCGCCGCGAGCGAGATGATTCGATTGTGCTGCTCTGATCCACCGTTCTACAAGCCATCCCATAAATATCCTGCACGGCGCGTCGGGTTGAAATATTCTTAAAGTAATACGCTGCCCATCAGTTTAAGCTGGTATTTACGAGCCAGTTTCTAATCAGAAGCTAATGGGGAAAAGAGATGGCGTACATTTCCGAGAATATTGCCGAATTCAGGGACACCGGCAACGTGCTGTCTCTGGCTAAGGCGACGGCCCAAATCTTAAAGCAAAGAAGAACATCCGAGTTGATGTACGGGATTTACTGCGGCCTGCTTTATCGCCCCTCTTCCGTTTTGAATCAGACAATTGATGATGAGTTGAAAAACTTTGTGGCAGGCTTCAGGGATTTAGATTTAAACTCTCTGTATTTAGAGAGGTCTCAATTAGTAGATAAATTTAAAAGAATTTTGCGATTGATTCTCTGCCCGCGAATTTCTCCGGCGCTCTGACGGAAAGCATCGCTGTCGTCAACGAATCATTAATCATCGGCGAGTATGCAGTTGATTCGGCGAGGATTGCTGTCGTGACTTCCGGTGGTTGCTCGATTAACGACTACTATAATCAGGTCAAGGGCGTGCGCCATATTCACGCCATCTCTCCAAAGCGACAGGACATCTATGTCACAACCGGCGATAGCCGCAAGCTCCTGGATTTGTGGGCCATAGAGGGAAGCAAGCTAAAGTTTTTGAAAAGAGTCAGGAAGCGTTGGTCAGGATACACAGCGATGGTCGAGCTAAACGGCGACTACTATTTCGGGACGGACTTTAGTAATCGCCCGAACTACATCGAAACCCTGACTGGCAAGAAATATTTTTTCCCTGAGAAAGCCTACAAAATGCAGACCTACGCATTTTTTCCGTTTTTGCAAAGATACATCGTCTCTATCAATAAAGAGATTTTTCTGGGAGACAGAAAGACGCTCTGCGTGTTTGATACTCTGAGGGAGGATTTTATTTTTTGTGATTATCTGGATTGCCTCTTGGGAGGCGATATGCACCCGGACAAAATTAAGAACCAGTAAAAGTAAGGAGAGGCAGGTTGAAAAAGAATTTCAAGCCTGCCTCTCCTTCTTGATTTGCTTTTAATCGCCATGCACGGATTCTGTTTCGTCCGCCTTGTTGGAGATGACTTCGCCGTCGGGCATGATGATGCTTTCGTGGTCGGCGGTGACGCGTTCGCCTTCGATGGTAATCTCTTCGCCGCTGGCGACCGGGACGGGCAGGTTGTCCAGAAATCTTTCGGCGTCAATCGCGGCCATGCAGCCCGTTCCGGCAGCCGTCACGGCTTGACGATAGAATGAGTCCTGCGCGTCGCCGCAGGCAAAGACGCCAGCGATGTTGGTCGCCATCGAGCGTCCGGCGGTTTTGAGATAACCTACGTCGTCCATCTCCAACTGGCCTTTGAAGAGGTCTGTGTTCGGTTTGTGGCCGATGGCGATAAAGACGCCTTCGCAAGGGAAGATGCTCTCTTCGCCGGTCTTGTTGTTAACGACGCTCACGCCTGTGACGCCAGTCTCCTTCGAGCCTAAAATCTCTTTGACATCCGTGTTCCAGATAAAATCAATCTTCGGGTTGGCAAAGGCTTTGTCCTGCATGATCTTTGACGCACGCAAAGAATCGCGCCTGTGCATGACCGTCACGCGCGAGCCATAGCGCGTCAGGAACGTGGCCTCTTCCATCGCCGTATCGCCGCCACCGACGACGACCAGCGGCTTGCCTTTAAAGAAGAAGCCGTCACAGGTCGCGCAGGCCGAGACGCCGTGACCGCCTAAACCTTCCGGCGCGGGAGCTTCGCCCGGAATGCCGAGCCACTTGGCGGACGCGCCGGAAGCGATAATCAAAGTCTCTGCTTTGATCTCGTGGTCTTCCGTGTGGAGCGTAAAAGGCCGCTTGCCGAGGTCTACTTTATCAATCCACGTGGTCAGAAACTCTGTGCCAAAGCGCGCGGCCTGCGCTCTGAACTCTTCCATCAGCTCAGGCCCCTGTATGCCTTTGGCAAAGCCCGGATAATTTTCCACGTCTGTCGTGATGGTCAGTTGCCCGCCGGGCTGCGGCCCTTCGATGACGAGCGGTTTGAGGTCTGCGCGGGCGGCGTAAATGGCCGCCGTCAACCCGGCTGGCCCTGAGCCGATGATGACTACGTCCCTGTGCAGCGTATCTTTTGCCATAGGGGTTTTGCTCTTTCTCCTTACAGAATAATGGCGGGAGAGTTGTAAATAATCTCGCCCTTTCTTCGGTATAGCCTTTCGCTTGCTCGTGTAGTATAACTAGTCATGCACTGGTAGTCGAATATGGCTTGGCGAATTTGGCGGCAATCTAGTCGGTCACTCTCTTTCGACAGCTTCGCCTGAAACAGCAACAACTCAGAAACAACTTTGAGCGCGACGGAAAGTAATCACAGCAAACCGCTATTGATTGAAACCATTTCAGTGCTCGGCGCGGGCACGATGGGCCACGGCATCGCACAGGTCGCAGCCATGGCTGGCTATCCGGTTATCCTGCGCGACATCAATAAAGAGATGCTGGCCCACGGCATTCAAGCCATCGAGCGCAATCTAGTCAAGGGCATCCAGCGCGGCAAGCTGACGGAAGCAGACCGCGACCAGACCTTGCAGCGCATACGCGGCACAACCCATTTAGCAGAAGCTTCGGAGGCGGACTTGATCATCGAGGCCGCGCCCGAACGTCTGGAACTGAAGCAGGAAATACTGCGCGAGACAGAGGCCGCAGCCCGTCGCCCTTTTATCTTTGCGACCAACACATCTTCGCTCTCCATCACGGAGATTGCACGCGCCTCAAGCAATCCGGAAAAAATCGTCGGGATGCATTTCTTCAATCCGGTTCACCTGATGCGGCTGATCGAAATCGTCGTCGGTGAAGCGACCGGGGAAGAGACCGTACAGACAATTCTTGAGGTCGCGCGTAAGATGAGGAAAGAGCCGATTACGGTCAAAGACGTGCCCGGCTTTGCTTCGAGCCGTCTGGGCATCGCGCTCGGACTCGAAGCGATGCGGATGTTTGAGCAGGGCGTGGCGAGCGCGAAAGATATAGACACGGCGATGGAGCTGGGCTACAACCATCCGATGGGGCCGTTGCGCCTGACGGATGTCGTCGGCCTCGACGTGCGCCTGGACATTGCGGAATATTTGCACGCCGCGCTCGGCACGGAAAACTTTCGCCCTCCCGAAATCCTCCGCCGCATGGTCGGCGAAGGCAAGCTCGGCAAGAAAAGCGGTGAAGGATTTTATAAGTGGGAAGAATAGAATAGATTTTAGGTGTCAGCTTGCAGATGTCAGTAAAACTACATCCGCAAGCTGACATCCGGCATCTGACATCTGACTGATGAGTAGCCCGCCGAACAACGAAGAGAGACGCTTTGCACTACGCATGGCTTTGCGCCTGCCGATTGTCGTGTCGGGCCGCGCGGAAGACGGCGCGGCGTGGAGCGAGCCGACCGAAACCGATGACATCTCGACCAGCGGCGCGCTCTTTCATCTCAACCAGAGAGTGTTGAAGGGCGAGCGGCTTTACTTACGCGCGCATCGCCCGGACGGCACGCCAATCGAAGTCACTGCCACGGTCGTCAGGGTCGCGCCCGCCATTTACGGCACAGCCAGAATCGGCGTCGCAATCAGCCAGCCGGTCGAAAACTGGCTGCGCCTCTTTGTCTCGTGGGTCGCAGACGATCAGCCCGCGCCGGAAATGGAAAACGAATCCACATCGGAATAAAATATCAATTCCAGAATCTCAAATCTCAAATCTCAAATCTTAATTCATCGGAGCCATCAAGAACCATGTCACAATCTCAAGAGTCCTTATCAAAAACTTACGAAACGCTTCTTGTCGAGCGGCGTGACCGCGTCGCTCTGATTACCATCAACCGTCCCGAAAAACGAAACGCCCTTAACATTCAAACGCGCGAAGAGGGCGCGCTCGCGCTCGAAGAGTTGCGTGACGATGATTCGGTCGGCGTGGTCGTCTTCACAGGCGCGGGCGATAAAGCTTTTATCGCGGGCGCGGACATCGCAGAGTTTGCAGGGCGCACACCGCTCACGCAGCGCGCAGTGATGCTCGGTCGCTCGCTCTTTACGGCGATGGATACATTTCCGAAACCCATCATTGCGATGGTCAACGGCTACTGCCTCGGCGGCGGCTGCGAACTCGCGCTCGCCTGCGACATACGCATCGCCAGCGACAAAGCCAGCTTCGGCCAACCGGAAATCAATCTCGGCATCATCCCCGGCGGCGGCGGCACACAACGCCTGACGCGCCTCGTCGGCGAAGGCAAAGCGATGGAGTTGATCCTGACGGGCGACATCATTGACGCGCAGACTGCTTACACGCTGGGCCTCGTCAACACGGTCGTGCCTGCCGCAGACCTCGAAGCTAAAACGATGGAGATGGCGAACCGCATTGCGGAGAAAAGCCCCATCGCGCTCCGCATGGCAAAGGAAGCGGTCAAGCTCGCCTCGCGCTCAAATCTGGACGAAGGGTTAAGGCGCGAAGTAGACCTCTTCGCCCTCTGCTTTTCGAGCGAAGATAAGGACGAAGGCGTCAGCGCATTTCTGGAAAAACGCAAACCTCTGTTCAAAGGCAGGTAGATTTATTTCAGAGCTTTGATTGCGTTTGATGATTCGATTTCTCGTTTTCTGAAAATCGCAGGTCAAAAATCCGAAATCGCAAATCCCATGAGGCTCGTCGGCATCATCATCGGGCTGGTAGTCGCCGCAGCGGGCGGCGTCATCGCCTACCGCGCTCTGTTTCTGGAACCGGCCACGGGCGTGGTCATCACAGATGAAAGCGTGCGCGAGATTCCTAACACCCTGCGCCTTGCGAGCGGCATCATCCTGCTCATCATCGGCGCGGGGCTGGCCTTTTTCGCCGCCCGCCGCAAATCCATGTGAATGGCCGCTTGACGGGCTTTCGCGCGCTAAGCTAATCTGTCAATCCGTCGTCTGACAGCGTCGCACCACACCTTATACGGGGCCGTAGCTCAGCTGGGAGAGCGCATGACTGGCAGTCATGAGGTCAGGGGTTCGATCCCCCTCGGCTCCACCAAACCTTCTAAATAGAAATACTTAATAATTTGTGGTGTCAGTTGGATTTTCCAATTGACCACATGAACGGCTTTTGTATTCAACCTTCCCATAACCTAGCTGGGCGGCTGTTTCCCTGCGGTGACAGTTGGCACATTTGACCAAGCACTTTTTAAGTTCTTGGAGAATGTAGCCCCAACTCCGGTTAGAACCGACTAAAAGCGAGATTGCTTTCTTGCGATTTCCTTTCGGTTTTATATGGGCAGCTTCCAGCACAACCATATCCGCTTCTCCACAATCAACACACGCTTTGTCTGATAGCCACAGCCAATAACGCTCTCGGTTTTCAGCCCTGCGGTTGTTCTGCCATATCAAGCGTTTTGTACGCTCTCTATGGTATCTGGAGGAGACCATGAAAGAATTTGAATTATTTTTGAGGGAGAAGGCATTCGTCCACAACGCTTCAAAGCACACACTCGCGTTTTATAAATACTCGTTTCAAGCCTTTGTGAAAAATGGTTTGGACTTTGAGAAGTTGAGTAAGCCACACTTTATTGAGGTCGTGGGCAACATGCGTGAGGGAGGGCTATCGGCTAATTGCGTTGATGCGTATATCAGGGGATTGAATCCGTTTCTAACGTGGCTTTTCGAGAACGAGCTGACTCCGGTTCATCACAAAATTAAAAGACAGAAGCTAGAACAGAGAGTGATGACAACGTTCACTCAGGCTCAAGTAAAAGCAATGATCAATCACAAGCCAACGGACTATTACGAGAAACGACTTCATTGCTTACTACTGATACTTC
Organism: Pyrinomonadaceae bacterium; assembly: GCA_963817025.1. Lineage (GTDB taxonomy): Bacteria > Acidobacteriota > Blastocatellia > Pyrinomonadales > Pyrinomonadaceae > JACMLC01. The sequence continues at coordinate 840,497 of CAWFML010000001.1, forward strand.
TTGATACGGGCATTAGAATCAATGAGGCGCTTACTCTTACTCGTAGTGGCGTAGACTTTGACAACATGCTGATTTCTGTAATTGGTAAGGGCAACAAAGAACGAATCGTACCTTTTAGCGTCGAGCTAAGAAAGACACTCTTCAAATTTCTGAGGCTGCATAAGTTTGATTTGGTATTCCCGAACAGGCATGGAGGGAAACTAAATTACAACAACATCAGGCGGGATTTTAGTAAGCTGGTTGAGCACCTAGTGCTCTGTAATGTTAGTTCTTAGACTTCACGTTCTCGTAGTGGCGACTCAGCTTTTCTCTCGCTTGAGAGATTGAGAACTGCCACTCAACTTTGATCTGCAACTCGTTTCGATCTTTGACAAGCGCCTGCACTTCGCGGTCGAGGGCCTCGATTGACGAGATGCGCCGTGATAAGCAGATGCGCGACAGTGCCGACAACTCCAACTCCGCCATGTTCAACCATGAACCTTTCTTCGGTGTGTAGTGCATCTCGAAGCGCTGCGCCAACTCGAAGGCGTCTGCTGGCGGCAGGTGCTCATAAAAGGAACTGGTGTTGTGCGTATTCAAGTTATCTTGCACGAGCACGACTCTGTCTGCCTGCGGGAACATCCCGGCCACTCTCTGCATGAAGCGGCAATAGTCGGCTTTCGTCCTCTGGCGGCTCGTCTCAACGAGGCGCTTTCCTGTCAGCGGCTCAAAGGCGACAAGCAGCACGGCTGTGCCCTCGCGCTCATATTCGTAATCGAAGCGAGTGCTTTGCCCTTCTTTCATCGGCAGGGGCGCAACCACTTCACCCAAGAGTTGCACGGGCATCTCATCGAAGCAGATCAGAGGACGCTTTTCATCGAAGGGAAGATTGTACAAATAGAGCACATCCTCCATCCGTGCTAGATATTGACCGTCGATTGAGCCTATGCACCATTGCCTCTTCAAGTGCGGCTTGAGTCTGTTTTTTTCAGAATCTCTTTGACTGCATTGTGCGAGATACTTTCACAGAAGCCGAGTTGGACAGCTCTGTCAGCCAAGAGGCGCAATGTCCAGCGGGCATGTCCTTCTGGCGCTTGCGAGCAAGCTAAGGCTGTGATCTTGGCTTTCGCCTGACCATCGATGCGCGGAGGTCTGCCGCTACGCTCCTTGTCCGAGAGTGCCGATTCCAAGCCTTCGCCCTCGTAGCGGCGCTTGATGTTATAGACAGTCGCAATGCCACACGAGAGAGTCTGTGCAATCTCAGGAGGCGGCACTTCTTGGTCAAGCAAATGGAGAATCCGAGCACGTGTTTGCAGCCGGTTAGCGCCCTTGCCGGAGCGGAAGAGAGATTTCAAAGAGCGACGTTCTGCGTCCGAGAGTTGAATGAATTGTGTGTGTCGAGCCATTGTTGAAAGATAGCAGTGGCTCAGGGTATTTACAATAACTTCAATTACAGAGCACTAGGATCACTCCTAAATTCCAAAATCTGCTCCCACGGAGTAAGGTCATCAGGTAGTGGTAGGGCTCGAACTGTCATTTGAATAACATCAGTCTTGGGATCACTGGATAGGTTAGAACCAATTGGTGTGGATAGCAAAACTGGATATGAATCTAGCCCATGCTCTCTTAAGGCGATACACCCTAACCTAGTAATATACGATGTCGCCAATTCAAGTTGCGCCTTGATTTCCTCTGAAATATCCCAATCAAATTTTTGTTCACCACTAATGACACTCGCATAGAGTTTGTCAATAAGGACACCCCTTTTATCTTCGTCAGGGGTTAGAATAACCTTTTTGAAAGGACTACTACTCCTGTTCAACTCAGAGACAATTTTTGTAGCAGGTTTTAATGAGGCCCAGATTAGAGAAATTTGTTCCGCGCTTTCAATGTTAACCCTTTTGTCTATTTCCTGATCACAAAGAATGCCTTGTTCAAAAAGCCACTGTAATTCGTCAGCCGCTTCAGGATCAAAGCGGAATTGACCTTTTTTATTATTTGATTGGCCCAGGGCGAAGTTAAGCGCTCAAAGAACAAAGCCTGCTGCTTAAACAGAGCAAGGGCTCCCCCCGTCCCTCTTATGAGTGAGGGGTCAATAACACCAATAGTATCGCGGCTGTTTGTATCCATGGGCGTTGATAGCCTCACATTTTAAGTTGTAGATAAACCGTCTCACCTACTTTGCTGAAGCTTGGATCACCAAACTTCTGGCCGGTTCTATTGAGGGTGTATATCTTCAAATATATCGGCTAACCCACATAATTGAATATGCGCCGTGCTTATGAACTTCCTCTCTGTTCAATGCACGGGGGCCTTTGATTAATCCGTCTTTTTTTAATTTATCAAAGATGTCACACATAGCTAGCTCAAGCACTTCTTGTCCTGATTGAGTAAGCTTGTTGTAGATTTCTTCACTATCAATATTCTGATCCCCGAAGCCATAATCATTCCTAATGATTTCGCGTATCTTTTCTTCTAATTCATGATTCATTGACTTATCTCCTTTAATTAACCCTCTTGAAATACTTCTTTTTGGCCCAACCATACTTAGGTATACCTTCTAGGTAATCGAAGTATTCAACATAAATCCATTTATGATTGATTTGAATTAATTGGACTTTTTGGTTAGGAAATAAAACTGCGATTACGGGAGATTTGCATTTTGGTTTTACTTGCATTGTTACCTTGCGCTCAACAACGTAGTAAATGTTCTCATCTCTTTCAGGGACATGTTGCTCTGTATTGCTAGAAGCTATCTCAAAAATAGTCGTGCTACGATTTCAGCATGGCACGACGCGAAGAACTAACCGACGAACAATGGTCTTTGATTGAACTGCTTTTTGATAAGCCGCCAGCCGTCCAGACCCGCGGGAGACCGCGCCGCGCTGAACGCGAAGTAATGAACGGCGTCTTGTGGATATTGCGCAGTGGCGCGAGATGGTGCGACTTGCCTTCTCGGTTTCCGCCATACCAGACCTGCCACCGCCGATTCCAGCAGTGGGTCAAGCAGGGGACGCTCAAACGGGTGCTGGAAACATTAGCTGAAGACCTGCAAACACGCGGCGAGTTGGACTTATCCGAATGCTTTATTGACGGGACGTTCATCACCGCGAAAAAAGGGGCGGCAAAGTCGGAAAGACCAAGCGGGGCAAGGGTACGAAGCTCATGGCAGTGGCAGACCGCTCTGGTCTTCCTCTCGCCATTTACACGCAGAATGCTTCGCCGCATGAAGTCCGACTTGTCCGGCAAACTCTCGTCGAACGTTTTACCGACGATGCCCCAGAGCGGTTGATTGGCGACAAAGCGTATGACTCTGACCCGCTTGATAAAGAACTGCGAGAGCAGGGCGTAGAGTTGATTGCGCCGCATAAATCGAACCGCGTTAAAGCGCAGACGCAAGACGGGCGAAAGCTTCGTCGTTACAAGCGACGATGGAAGGTTGAGCGGTTGTTCGCGTGGCTGCAAAACTTCCGTCGGATTCTGGTGCGTTACGAGTACCATGATGAGAACTACTTAGGCTTTGTGCATCTCGGCTGCATGCTGGTTTTGCTCAGAGCTTATTTTTGAGATAGCTTCTAGCAATTTTACTAAGGAGGTCTGTAAGTTTCTGGATCTGAGCTGGCTGTGTCGCATTTGATTCGTGAGTATTAACTACTTGGTAAATGTCTGCGCTAAAGCTTCCAAACGCGAGTAGAAGCGTCAGAATTGTAACAACAACCTGCCAAGCCCCTTTAGAAGCCACATCATTCTGAGGCAGGCTGTCAATCTTTTCATTTATCAATGCTTCCACTCGTTTAAAAGATTTTTCGTCTCTTGCTTCGAGTGCGTGCTTTAAGGCTTCAGCAACTGTCCCTGCGAATGTCCTATTGATCTCTTCTAGGATTCCTGGCAGTTGCGGCTTTATCTGCTTGAATGCAGCTAACACTGCACTTTCAGCTATACCACCTAACAGTTCGTAAGGAATATTTTTAGTCTGACTAGTACAGTTTCAAAAAGCCGCTCCATACCAACTTTTTTCATGGAATCAGAAGATTCCATTAAGGCCCTGATAGCCTGATTCTGGGTATCAGGAATCATAGTGCTTCGACGAAGGGCCTCAGCGAATTGCGGAATCATGGTGGGGATAACAATCTTGTGAATGTCTCGAACGTACGATGATAAGATTGAGCTTTTGGCAAGGGTTTGGGCGATGCTTTGTACATTACTATATGCACTTCTGGCAATGGCTTCAGCAGCGTATCTACCTAGGTTGTTATATTCACTTAGTATTTGAGAATTAATGAACTGTTGAACTGTACTTCGTGCTTCATGGGCTTGTAGTGCCTGCTTCTTAAGCAACTGAATTGAGCTGTCTGAATTAACTCTCATTGCATCGTCTATGAGACTTTGTGTTGCATTGTCTACTGGGGGTTTTAGTTTTAAGATTTGTCGACAAGTTTATCTCTGCTACTCATATGCCCTCCTGTTGATAATCACAAGCAACCCTCATATTTAAGCCAATTATATCCTATTGACGGCATCTGTTGACTTGCTATTCTTAAAATACAAAGGTCGTTAAGTAAACCCCTTTGTTGGGGCAATTATGAAAGGACTACCATTCTTAAAAAACCTAGCCAAGTTTCCAAAGTGGAAACAACTTCAGACGGCGGTTTAAACTTCATAATCCATACGCAGGAACTTGATCCAACTGATAAAGCGGAAGTCATGCAACTTCACAATAAAGTCGGCTGGTTTGTGTTCTCTATCTCGGATATTGAGCAGTCAGATATTCCTGATGAACCAATTGAATTTGATGGGCAAAAGACCCTATCCCAGCAACTTAGAAACGTATTATTCCGCCTTCACGAATCCCAAGGCGGACAACCGGAGGATTTTGAAAGTTATCGGCAAAAGATAATGACTACAGCGGCATTCATACGGATGCGACCTCGTAACCACAATGCTTGAACCAGCCGCGAATGTCCGCTTTTGAAATCAGCGTTATCGCCTGTGCCAACGCTATGTCGAGTTCCTCGCGCGTGCGCGCCTTCGCCGCGCGTAACGCTTTCTTGATCTTTGACCAGCACTGCTCAATCGGTGAGTAGTCGGGCGAGTAGGGCGGCAGCCATAAGACCTGCGCTCCGCGCTCGCCTGCAACCTGCTCGACCTGACTGGCCTTGTGGACGTTGAGGTTGTCGAGCACCAGCACGTCCCCCTTGCGTAAGCATCGCTTATGCTCCTGCTGACAGATAGGCATCGAAGGCCAACGTATCGACCGCCCCGGTGAGCGTCATCACCGCGATCAACCCCCGCCCGAAGCTGAGCGCACCAATGAGAGACGTTTGCTCGCCATAGTTGCGCGGCGCATAGTCCACGACCCGCTCGCCACGCGGCGCGCGCCCGTAGCGCGGAGTCATCGCCGTGTTAACCGCTGACTCATCGAGGAAGATAAGTCGCCGGTGATTGAGTTTGCGGGCGCGGCGGCGGAACCACCCGCGCTTGTAGTTGTTACGCTCAGAGGCCGCCATGCTTTTTTTTACGCGAGAGGTCGAGCCTTGAAAGGGCGCGGCTAACAGTTGGCGCGCTGACACTCACCTGAGCGCGCTCTGCCAAGTGCTCGCGCAACGCCTCGACCGTCTTGTCGGGATAGCGTGCCACCTCGGCGCGGAGCATCTTGATGTGTTTGGCCGACAGCAGCGGCGTGTGCCCGCCGCCGTGTGGGCGGGCCGACAGAGGTCTCCGGTCTTGCGGTGTTGGCGCATCATCTTCTTAACTAGGTCTGGCCGACACCGAAGGAGACCGCAACCTCTTCAATGGTGGAGTCACCGCGTTCAACAGCGGCGACGACTTTCTGCCGGAGGTCTAAAGAGTAGGCGCGCATAGGCTGTAAGCTTACTCCTGAGCCTCGGTCGCATTCAAGTGAATGGCACTATAAGCTGATAAATCAATACAAAGCGAAATTAGAAGTTACGCATACCCATGTCGGGTCAATGCGAAAGGCATTACATGCCAAACAACGATTTAATAACAAAGCTAATTGAAGTATCTGATATTACTGAGAAAGCTTTTCTGAACGGCAAGCAAGCCAAAATAAAAGACCAAGACAATCTCACATACACAGTCTGGCAAAAAAAAAAGGATGGCTCTATCTCAGCGGCTTGGGCTTCTTTAGAGCGAGTAGGTCTCGGTTCAAATATCCAAATCGGGTATGTCGAAGAACAAAAAGAATATGAAGGAAAGCCTTATACAGCCCGAACTATTAGAACGATAAATGAAGATATTGGCAATGGGATGGCAAATGCTATGGCTCAGGGGAAAACGTCTCGTAGCGAGGCTCCTGTGGCCTCTGAGACCCCTAAAGATGACAAGTTCTGGGAGAAGCAAGCCTATGAGAAATGTTGCTCACGGTGGGCTGGTAGTTTGTTACAAAGACACGAGACGGAAAATGTTGACGTAATTACTTATATCAACAATGGGTATTTCTGGGAACGATTCCAAACTATTAAAGCTGATGGTAAGAAACGGTTCTTTGCTGACTTTGATAAGCCCGCTACTGCGCCTGTTGCGAATGCACCGGAAAAATTGCCAACCATTCAGGCTGGCGGCGAAGACATCAGCGTAGAAGACATTCCGTTTTAGTAAGACCACCCTCCGATTTGGAGGGTGTTTTATTTACACTAAAGTATAATGTAAGCCATGAAAGGTTCAGGGCCCATTTTTCTTGAAAGCTTAATTACTGAAAAGGCAGAGAAGCTTGAGAGTATATTAAATCGTGCTACCTCGGCTGCTAGTCCAGCTGTAGCCCTTCAGCAGTATAAAGAATGGAAGACCAAAACAGAGACAATGTTAATACTTGAATAAAATACGTTGGCAGGAAAGAAGCAAATAATTTTTCTCAAATGGGATTTGTCCATGAGTCCTCAACTACAGAGCTAGCAAAATTTCAATCACAGTGGACCATAATTTACGGGCATACTTGTTTGGATTAGCGAGTCGAATTATGAATAAAGATATTGAAATGAATGGAGCCGAGCGGATGAAAGAACGCTTAGAGGTGTTGCATAAAGTTTATAAAATGGCTGGTCCGTGTAAAATGGATTGGGTAATAATTGATAGTTTAGTAAAAGAACTGGGGATGGAGTTTACGGATGTTAATGACATCCTTATTTACTGGGAGCAGAAAGGCTTATTAGAGGTCGCAAGTATGACGGAAAACTTACTCCGGCTGGGCGTGATGAGATAGAGGAGGCCAAGCAAGGAAAAAGCACAGACAATCTACCCGCTAATATTACTAACATCTTTTATGCCCCGGTTGGTGGAGTCCAACAGCACACCCAAAACAGCACTCAATATATCAACCAGACAATTACAACTACTGGCGATGCTGCTTTTGATAATGCAATTTCAAAACTTCTTGAATTACTCCAGTCGTCATCATTGTCAGACGATGATAAAGAAGAATTCCAAAATGAAATAAAAAGCATCAACAAATTAGCCTTGAAAGGAGATCCGAATACTATAGAACGGGCAAAGCTAAAGCTCGATTACATTAAGACAGGTTTGAGCGTTACTGAATATTGCGTTTAAAGCCGCTCCTCATTTACCGGCTTTATATCACTTCTTTGAAAATCTCTTGCGGTAGGTCATTTCTTTACTATATTAGTGAATATAACTCGATTGTTCGGGGTATCAAAAATTACATTAAAGTGACTGAAGAATCCTGCTCCTAACGTACCTGCTTCCTCCGTTGCTAATATTCCCCTGTTCTTCCCTAGAAAACGCAACCCCTAGGAATTGCTACTCTAGCTTCGCCGACTTGAATCAATTTGGCAGTTGTAATAGCAATTTTATTTTCGCCTCCAATACCGATACCAGCATGTTCATAGATTCAATAGGAAACTCTGTTCAACAGTTGATGTTTATTGACATAAGGTGTATGGAAAGTTAATGAACCTCCTGATCCAGTATCAACTTTAAAAAGATCTCCAAAATAGGTGGAATGTTAGGAAGAACTACTAACGCTGGGAGCAAAATAAATCCATTTGCTCTAGTCATGTTAATAACTTCACCGCTGCCATCATGCTCAAAAACTCGCGGATCATAAATACTTAAAAGGCGCTTCTCATAGTTAAATTCAATTACTGGATTTTTAAATAGACCCAATCCGAGTAATCCTTCTTTGTGCCCTTGCGGTTCTGGCTCATGCAGAGGAATAATAAAGGCTTCTAGGTGAAGGAGGTCTACTCCAGGTAAATTAACAGCTACGTCCTTTTTCGTAATACTGCTGCTGCAATTATAGAGCTTCCTGTTCCTTTAGCTTGATAACCTTCTACGAGTTTAAGCTTCATAGACTCAGCTAATCCTCGATCCAGAATAAGAAGACTATCAGCCCCACTATCAACTAAGAAGCGTATCCTTCTACTGCCATTTATTTGTCCCCAGATATAAGCCTTTCCGTTTTCATCAACTTCAAAAGGTATGTTTAATGCTCTATACCCAAGGTCATATTGAGCTATAGGTTCAGGGTACACAGTTGCCTCTGGAGTTGGACTAGGACTAGGGGTAGTGGTACTTACAGAAGGTGTCGCTTTCTTACGACGATGATTATTGATAAAAAGGAAAGAATGATGATTATATATTGCTGTAAAGATTTCATAGACAGACAAAATCAGATGGTGTCTTTCACTTAAATCAATAAAAACAAGCTGCTATCCCAGAACGATTTTTAATCTTTTGGAAGTTTCAGTGCCGGAAGTTTATTGATTATCTTGACTGACTCCACACTTACCTGTACTACCTTTTCAATCAACCGGACAATGTATTCTTCATCATCATAGTTGTTCGGGTCTTCAACTACATTCCCTTCATCATCTTTTGTCACCTGATGCTGGTCAACAACCCAATGCAGCGCAGAGCGATTCCCAATCTTATATTCGGTACGTTCTCTCGGCGGGATACCGGATAGAGTAAGGAAGTCGTTATATCTAATTTCAGACTTGTCCGGCGAAAATGACATTCTTTCAACTGTCCAGTTAAGATCCTCTTCCTCATTCTCAATACGCTCAAGCGGATATTCCGGTTGGTCTTCATAGTAGGCGTGTAATCGTGCCAACTGTTCTCCTGCTTCGACAAATTTCTTAAATCCTTTGGCAAGCGGAAGCCGGGGCAATCTCTTTTTCAGATCAAGAGCATACTGCTCTCGGTATGTGGGATGATGAAAAATCGCATACATGTAAAAGAAAATATCCCACTTGCTTATGATGTTGTCTTTATAGTGCTTTTGGAACTGCTCAAGCGCCCAGTCGGTTATATTTTCACGCCTGTTAGTTCCGTCAGATGTGTAAGTGTAGAACGGAAAGCATTGCGTCGGACGACCATTTACGTCGAGGCCAGCAATCCGATGGAACATTTGTACGGAGAAAGGGGCCTGCGAGTGATTGCATACCCCAATAGTAAGGTTCTCATCTTCGGCCTCCTTATTTGGGTAAAAGTTCTGATTTGACCCAGGTTCATCAACGATCGTTTTGCCACGTCTAGTATTTCTTAGTAAACGTTCGGTATATGACCGTGCGAACGTCTGCTCGGATTAAACGTCAACGAAACTCCCATTCCTGAAATCACGTTTTAGATTCCGGCTCCACTTGATTTTGTCGTAATTTAAAAAGTCGTCAAGCTCGTCTTCTGGCTTGCCCTTTTGCACATAACGGTAAATTTCGGCGTTATAGTCATCGCAAAATTGCTCAACCCTTTCAAGTAGGTTTTCTTCATTGAGCTGATAAACTACACTATCCCGGTTTGTGGATGGGCACTGAAGAATAGGTTTTGAATATGGTTGAGAAATAAAGTGAATCGGCTGCTTTAGCTTGCTTGCTTCCAATAGGTATGAAGTTCTCGTATAGGGAACTTAAACCCTCCGTAAGCCAATTATTATTTTTGTCTGGCGTGATTTTCTGCCAATCAATATTGCTTCGCTGTTCGGAGTCTAAAGTGTAAATTTGTATTTCTCTAGCTTCGTCCAATACTCATCTACTCGCGCATAATAAATATCTGCCTTGCGCGGAGATTTGCTGCCTTTTTTTCTGATGAAAAAGTTGATGCTAACCCCGACTTTGATTCCAAAGACATTATGCTTACTAGCTGAGATTTTCGGGTTTCTCCAGACATTCCCGCCCAGTTCTAAAACATATATGGCATCGAAGTCTTGGGCTAAGTGCTTACGCATCCCGTCGAAAGGGTTATCGTCAACGAAACTGTTGTTGGTAACAAGGGCTACAATTCCCTCTTTCCCTATTCGGTCAGTTGCCCAGCGAATAGCCTTGATATAAGGATCATTCAGTTTATTAACTAGTGTGGCAGCGGAATCTTTTCCATAGGTATCGCTAACCCGTTTGTCTATTGTTTTATATTTACGATTCTTATTATTGTCGTTCTCATTTACCTGTTTTGCGTTATAGGGCTTCTCTTTCTGCCGCTCAACTCTAGCCGTATTCTCAGTAGTCATATAGGAGAAGGCGGTTTGATGGCTTTCTGCTAATTCAAAGGTATCAACCAAGCAAATACCGGCAAACGGTTCATAATTTCCGGTAAGCTCTAGGTATTCATGTTCAATATTCATTGAAGCTATATAGTAAGGAAGCAACATCACTTCATTGCAATGAATCTCGCTTTCGTATTTATGAGGTAAAGGATGATTTCTTAATCTCTCGCATTGTGCGAATCATGAAATTCCCAGTTCCAACAAATGGATGAAGGATGTGAACATTCTTCCCACTATGCTGGTTGCCGACCTGTGTACTTACAATTTCAGCGACGCTCCTAACCATGAATTCAACAATGGGCTGTGGCGTATAAACGATGCCATGAGTATCGGCCTCTTTTATGGCAAAGCCTTGAAAGAACTTTTCATATACAACATTAAGAAAGCTTTGCTTTTCTGTATAGTTGCTGATGGTCGCTGCTGTCTGTTCAATGGCCTTATAGAAATGGTCGAGCTTGCCTAAAAATGCTTCGCGGCTAAAAGCTCTGGACGTAAGAGCATCAATTACCTTTTCAATTTCGGATGCAATGATGTTGCGGCGGGAAAAATCAGGATTATTGAAAACCTTGCGGAATATACGCTCGGTTAAAAGATGTTGGATCAGCATTTCTTCGATGGCTTTTTCCGAGAGATTCGGGTTGATTGCTTCTCGGCACATCTCATAAAAGTTTTCAAAGGATTCCTTAAACTTCCGATTCTGTCTCCTCTCTTTTTCAATAATGGTTAAGAGAGCATTACCTAGGTCGGGAACCTTATCTTTAAATTGCTCTACTGCCTTGCCCCATTCCGTGAAAGCGGGCGGGCTATAATCGAAAAACAATTCAAGAGCTTCGACCAGATTTTCTGGTTCAGCAATGTCGCTATCGAGAACTACCTTTCCATCTTGATATAAAACTATTCGGGTAGGGGCTTGGAATAAGATGTTGTTTTTGGGATAACCTTCAGCAAACTTCCTTTTGACTTCTTTCTTTAAATCATCCCCTTCGTCTTTTGCTTCCCAGTAGCCATGAACGAGCCGAAATTCATCTACACAGGCTCCGTCTATGAATGCAGGTCTGCGCCCTGGACGGTCGTATTTCCACTCGTTGATGAGTGTCCATTTAAAAGTCTTACAGCAATACTCAAGGAGATTTTGAAAGGCGACCTTTACAGCACCCTCATGAGAGATGCCCAATGCTTCATACTGTTCAAGAGATTTGTAATATTCTCTAACCGGCTTATGCGTTGGTTTTAGATTCAATGATTCCATTCAGCACGTCCTTGAACATGAGGATCAGTCCTTCGGGGTTCGGAGAGCGAACGGAGTATAACAAAAACAATCCGAGAGTGAATCAGATTGTTTAAGCGGCTCATAGGGGAGCCTGCGGGTATTAACGTGGGTTAGACAAGCAAAGTGCCTGTTGAGTAAAGGTAGTCAAGAATTTCGTCAACTTCCTCTTCTGTGGCTTCCATTAGAAACCCTGAGAGTAGGGTTTGAGAAATTTGCCGAGCTTGGCAGTGACGCTGTACTGCTGAACCGGGGCGAGCTTCTTGAAAGCGGTGGTGAAGCTGTTTTCCAGACTCCACACTGTCCTTTCCTTGAACGCTTCGTAGCTCGGAGAGACGAAGTATTCTTGGTGGACAGCCTTCAGAAGCTTGACCGGAAATCTCTCCGTCATGAACGCCCGGTAAATCATGCTCTGAGCCTCTTGGTCTGAGAGCTGGTACTTGCGCCTGAAGTCAATCTGTTCGCGGAGCGGGTTCCATCCTCTTTGAATCCGGTCAACGCCCATAGAGACGGCTTCGACCAAATCAAAGTTTTTGGAGTGCTTGGCGAGGAGAGGTTTGAAGTCTCCTGAGAGCGCCATGTTGTCACAGATGAAGACTCTGTATCCGGCGACCATGCCGAGACGCATACTCTTGTCGTTGGCGTTTCTGAGGCCTATAGCGAATCTGACATCCTCGTACTCACTGTTGAGTTCGAGAAGGCCAAACAGCTTCATGCCATCGTTGCTGACAGCGTACTCATCACGAGTGATTGTGATGTGCCTAAAAGACAGAGCTTCTTCGAGCTGGTCAATCAGGCGGGAGTGAGCGATAGGCTGGAAGGTATCCGTAGCGGCGGGTGTATCGAGCGAGGCGAGGTCAAGGCGGGTGACTTTGTTTGTACCTGCGTGAGCCATCAGGGTTGCGTTAAGAGGTGTTACTACCTCTGGGGTGACGATAGCTTGTTCAGCATCGCCGTTGTTTCCTCTGCCGAGTAATCTATCTAATACTTGCATTTCTGTGTGCCTCCTTTTAGGCGACTGACTCTGTTTCTATGGTTGGTTTGACCACTTGTAAGTGTGGTTCTTTGGCTGGCCTGATGATGTCCAGAAGGGTGTTCATCAAGGCGGCATAGCAGGTCTTACACAGGTAGGCTTTGCCATCTGTGTTTGCGATTATCTTCTTTCCGCATTTGCCATGACATTCGATAATCATTTGTTCCCTCCATAAATCGTCTGACGACTTCAAAGTAAAACTCGTCGTCCATCTTTTCGTGTTGCGGGATGAGCCGTTCAATGTCGTCGTGACAATCGCGGCAGAGTTCTTGAATGGGTGGATGTTGCTGGTTACGATAGAAGCGAAGCGGTAGGATGTGGTGCTTGGTTCTCTTGCGATTTTGTCCACACTTCGGACAACGCCAAACACTACGTTTAGCCACGTATTAACCTCCTTGGGGTGTTGTTAATGAGCGGGGAGACTGAAGCGGTGACTGGAATGTATGGATGACTTCGTGTTCCAGTCCCCACCTCAGCCAGCAATGAAATGAACAGGTGACATTGCTAGTGAGGATGCACAAAGCTAGGCTTTGTTCTTTCTAATAAACTTTCTTACCTGAGACCAAGTTAGTTTCTTCTTGGTCTTCGTTACGGGGTAATCAGCGCGAGATTCTTTCCAGTCGTTAAGCCATTTATCAATGGTTCTTTTTCTATTTCTTTGAGACCTTAGTTCTGCTTCTCTAACGGCTTTTCGATGAGCTTTTAGCTTTTGGTTCATCTTGCTTAGGGATGTTAGTAACCCTGCTCACAATATCGGCTCCACCTTCAATCCCGATAAATCCGAGTAATACCCATTGCAGAAAATCGAGCTGTAATTCATTAAGAGTAATTCCTAGACTTGGAGCAAAAACTACAAAAGTAGATACTCCGACTGCGGCTACAAATTTTCTTCCCGTATAGCGCAGTAAAATTTCTTTTATTGTTTCGTTCATGTTTGTTTAGTTAATTGTTTTAATTGGTGGGCATTTTGAGGCTACTGTCCAAAGCTTTGCAGACTTGCGTGAGGCCATATATTTAATACCAGCGCGAATATTAGCGTCAGCATCAAAAACAGATAAACCAGCTTTGCCTTCATCAGTTGCTTTCCAAGTAGCGGATAGGTACTGAAAGACTCCAGATGCTGAGCTACTTTTATTCTTACTAAACTGGTTATAATCGGATTCAAGTTTGGCGATACATAGGGGTGTGTCTGAGTCGATTTTGTATTGAGATGAGTAGTCTTTGATGAGCTGTTGGACTTCCGAAACGGAATAATGCCGTCCACTGTACGAGTCGGTTCCATTTTGGTGATTGCCCGATAAAACTCTAGGTTTGGTTTTCGATAGGGACTGAACTTCTGGAAGAATTTTGGGCTTATGAAATTGCTCATAGTTAATGAAGATTGCGGGTTCTTCTTTTTCTGCGATTGCAGAAGCGGCGTGTAGTGGATAAATCCACGTTAGAGTGCAGATAATTGAGGCGAGTAGGATCCGTTCCAAACGAATACCTTTTATTCAGCCGACAGACTTGTTTGCTAATCCTCCAGAAATTCTCAGCAAGATTTTGAGGCTGTTATTTACTTAAAGTGTAGCAGGTATAGAAACTAGGACAATAGAGAGTTATCCCCAGGTTGTTGCCACTTGAAGTTGCGGGTTCCAACCCCAACAAAGAGACCAATCACACAAGCCCAAATGAATAAATTTATAAGGTCGTTCTGTGCGATGGTGTAACTCGATGAAAGCCAGTTAGTGATCAAGACTATTACTGCGATTATTGCTCCGTTGATTAGAATGTTCATATTTCGTTTCTTAGTTTGGATAATTATAAGTTGGTTCGTTGCCCTTAAATTCTAGGGCATCCTTAAGTCCTTTTAAGGCTTCAGGAGATTTAGCAGCTACGACCGTACCGCCGAATCCTTGCAAAAGAACGCAATACACTTTTCCTCCGTCATTGATATAAAGTTTTTTGACTTGTTCCATAGGTGTAAGTACATATTTATAAGCCGCCTGTACTGAAGCGATATTAATTTTCTTAATAAATGGTTGGTAAGTATCGAAGTAGTGAGCTATATCAGCCTCACAAAAGAAATTCTCAATAGCATGTCCGGGCTTTACGATTTGAAGCGGTGCATGTTTGATGTGCTTGAGCATTGAAGGCTTCGTAGCATCTATGAATTCAGTTTTTACATTCCACTTCTGAAGCCACCTTTTCCCCTCAGCTAATAACTCTTTCATCTTTGCTTCTGGGATTGGAGCGTAGTATTCGTCCCAAGTCATCGAAGATTTTGAAGGGTAACTAGATTCAAGAACCACTCCATAATTGCGTATGGTGTCTCCCACTTTGTAGAGATAGTTTCCTTCAGGCGTTGTACCGCTCATCTTGGCTATCCATCTGTCAGAGTAATTAACTTCTATTCCGGTCTGGTGTTTTTCCTGCGTCTCGATACAGTTACACGCAGAGAAAGAAACGCAAGCCATTGTCTCTACTTCGAGACGTTGTTTTTCACTTACAGGTAGCCAGGGCTGCCAGTCTCCTTTTGGGTTGCGCTCCTCGTAAGATACAAAAGTAAACGCTCCTGCTTGGTAATCTTCAGGTCTTTGGCCCAGAAGAATTCCATGATTTATTATTTCAGTCATGTAAGATTAATTAATTAAGAAAATCGGGGAACCCCCCGGCGTGAGTTAATAGGTAGTACATCAAAGCAAGACCAGTAACGACTAATCCTTTTAATAACCACTCCAACCAATCGGCTCTTTTAGTATCGCTTTTAGCAAGATTGCTGCTGATCAAAGCTTGGTTAGATTCTAGGGTTTGTAGTCTTGATTCATGGGCAACAACCTTGCCGTTAAGTTTGATCAGTTGTTCGGTGGTTTGTTTTGTAGATTGAGTGTTAAGGGCAAGGTCGGTGTGCATCGCTGATAATTTCTCCATTATCAGCAAATCTCCTTGCCGTCTTTCTTCTGTCATAGATGAGCGATTAATTAATGGTGAACGAATGTTCTATTGACGGATCCCGCGAAACTGTTAATGTGCGGTTATGTATGTATTACTTATTTGGCTTTTATTTACCATAACTATTTGTTGGATATTCAATCCGAGTAGAAACTAACGAGCTATCCGAGTTCCAAATCCTTTAGTAATTATTGGAACAGCTTTTTTAATTGTTTCAACTGTCTTTGTATTATTGAGTTTCCCTAGTCCTGTCGTTACGCTCCCAACAATCCTTGGTGAACTCGTTGCTAATGTTACTGGGATAGTTGCTAAGGCTGCGGGATTTACAAACCCTAATCCGAGACCTGCTCCGCTTATCGAGCCAGTAAGATATTTACCTAAGCCTTCGGCAGTCCATTGAACCATCGTAAGAGCGGCAATATCTGACATCAAATCTTTACCCGCCTTCTCTCCTAGTTCTTCAACTACCGGACGATAGACTTGTGATTTTGGGTTGAAGACATTGACCAGTTTTCTCAAGGCAGTATTCGGATCCGCGCTCCCGATTTTCAACTGCTTTCTGATGTTATCAATTACTTCGGATTCAAGGGCGTACTTCTTATTCATCTCTGCAATTTGGGGTACTCTGGTGCCAACATATTCACTTAGGTTTGTTCGGAGCTTTCCGATAATCGAGTTGAATTGTTTTTCTGATGAGCCGAGATTTATTCCGCCAAGCTTGTATCCATCAACAATCTGACGGAGCCTGTTTAATCCGGTAGGTGTAAAGTCTGACCACTTATAAACTCTTGAAATAATTTCCTGTAATTTCTTGCCGTGACTGTTATCAATCGCAGCTTCACTCCAATCAATTAAACTTCCTTTGGCCTTAACTCCAAATTCTTTAAGGGTCGTTGTAGCGACATCTTTTATACCTTTGGTTGTAAGGTTCGTCGGTACACCTATTGACGTTCCTGCAACATACCCTTTAGTAGCTTTTGCTTCCGCACCGGTCAGAACTCGTTTCACATAGAGCTGGCCGTTTTTTGTATAGGTAGCTTCCTTTTCAAGTTTTGCGAGTCCTGATTCAAAGTTTAATCGTCTGGCTTTTTTCAGTTCATCTAGTGCGCCAACTGCATTGTCATAAATTCTTTGAGTTGCTGCATCGCCGCCTTCTTCCACGGCGGTTTTAATTGCTGTTTGAACTTTCTGAGGATTTTTAAGGGCGTATTCAATCGCTTCTCTGGGGATACCGCTTAATGAAGAAGCTGTATATTTAGCAACTTCACTCATGGCCTTACCGGCAGCACCAATAGTTTTTATTAAAATCGGGAATGCACCGCCGAAAATAGCGGCATTTTTTATTTCATTTCTGTCTCCACCTTGAGCTGCGGTAACAGTGACCGCTTCAGTAGCACCGAGTCCCATTTTACCGGCAAGACTTAATACTTTCGTGGCCTTTGAACCATAGTTTAACCCTTGGATTCCTGCATCAATGGCTTTGCCTGCTCTGGCAACTCCACCCGCTGGTATAAAGAATTCAGATACCTGCTCAGCGCCAAATCCAAATTTTTCTGCTGTTCCTTCTGGTTCAAGATTGGCTTCAGATAGCTTTTCATTAATCTTGCCAGTGACTTTACTGTAAATTCCAAACGGGTTGAAAACCGGATTGTCAGGTACTTTTGAGGCGAAACCGGCTAGATTTTTTGCAGTGCTGAATACCCCTTTGGTGGCTCCGAGCGCAAATCCTTTTAAGCCTCCAAGTCCCTCTGGTTCTGGTTCTTCTTCAGGAATTCCGGGTTCAATCAAATCGTCATAAATCCCCGGATACTGTGTTGCGACAATTTTACCGAGTTGACCGCTATCTATGTCGTCATACGCACCGGGATACTTTTGTTTGACTGCTTCTCCCAAAGGCACAAAACGGGGGCTGTTATCCACGTTTATCTGTAGTTGAGGATTGATAGGCTGAACGCTAATTCGGGGCTGTGGCGCGGCTTGTACGACCTGTGGAGCTAGTTGTGGCTGCTGAACTGGCGCAACTTTAAGAGGCGCAAGCGTTGGTGCGGTTTGGACTCTCAGATTTAATGTTGGTTGATTTTGAAGAGGCTGTACTGATAATGCCATTTTATACGTATTTAGTATCGAGATAAGATTTGACTTGTGGAGCTGATAGAAGTTTTCCGTTTGCGTCTTTAATCGTGATGTCGAGGTGTGAGCCGTCGCCGCCTTTGCCTGGGATAACATTTCCGGTTTTACCTCCATAGCCGATTAATTGACCGGCTTGTACGACCTGCCCTACTTTTACTGTTCCTCTGTCGAGGTGAGAGAGCCAGATTTCTTTTCCATCAGTAGTTTTAATCTTGACTTGATTTCCAAAGCCTCCGTTTGGTTTAGCTGCGATAACCATTCCACTGACCGGTGCCTTTACAGGGTCGCCAACTTTCAGATCAACGTCGAGTCCATTTGCCCAATACTCACTTCCGTTAAGTCCGGTTACTGCTCCCAAAGTTTTCAGGTATGGGGTGGAAGCTGAGGTATTGCCAACCGAGTTAAAACGGATTCCCAGCGGATCACTTGGATTTGTCCCCTGCGCTCCCGTTGGAAGTGATGAATTGAAGTATTGTTTTAATGCTTGAAGCTTACTTTGTATGACTGAAGGGCTGTCGTTAATAGTTGGAGTGTATTGCTCAAGCAATGCTTGTTCGTTCGCTGTGAAGGAAGTACCGCCACGTTCTTTTGCAATCGTAGCTTGGAGGTTTCCAATATAGCTTCTTAGCATCTGTTCCTGCTGGCTGCCTTTGCCAAAGTTTTTAGCTAAGAACTGAGAAATAGAACCTTGACCCAATCCGCCAACTCCAGACCAACCAATTTGTTGACCGAGAGCTTCAATCGAACTGATTGTTTGTTGTAACACTCCTACAGAAGCAACTTTATTCTTCTGTTCGGTAGTCAGACTCCCGCCTGTTAATCTTTGCTGTAGTTCCTGAATTTGTAATTGTCTATATGGATCAGCTTGTGGCCCAATTACCTGTTCAAATGAACTGGTGGCTGGGTTCCAACTGAAGTAGCCGGTGTCTGCATTTCCGATAGTATCCGGTTTCTGGGCCTGGGCTTTCGCTCGTAAATACTCCGGTAGGTACTGATAAGCCGAGGCTTGTTTAGAACTTTGCAAGTCACTTAATTGCTGTTCGGCTTGCTGCTGTAAAATTTGAAGTTTGTAAGCGTTGACTTGTTGATTATTGGAAAAGTCCTGCGTGGTTCTACCGACCACTGAGTTCACTTCATTGATGCCACTGTTATACAAGTCCTGCATGGACTGTAGCTCATTGTTGAGGTTACCAATTTCCTGCAATCTTTTGTCATCTAAAACTCTCAGTCTGCCAACTCGTGAGGCTTCGGAAAGAAACGGATTTTCATTTATCTTTCCTCCGGTCTCAGTGTACTTACTCTGGATAGAATTTACTCTGGCAATTTGAGCTTCAATTTTGGCTTTAAGGTCGGATAACCCAGCCGACTTATAAGCATTATTATAAAGTTCCTGAGTGGATGGCGCGGGAGTGAAAAGCTGCTTGTAAAGGTCTGGAATACCAAGTTGAGTATTGATATTGCTGCGGTCATCTGAACTGATCCCACCGCCTGAGTATTTAATGTAATCATCTAAAGACAATCCTGCTTGCGCGGCTAATTGCGCGAATTGTTGATTTGAATCTGTCTGTATTTGCTGTGTCGGTTGACCGCCAAAGTTTTGTGCTGATAACTGGCTTAGATCATTAACTGATTGACCAGTCATTGTTCTCAGATAATTGAAAACGTCATTTGGATTGGAAAACCCGATTCCGTTTTGAGGATTGTAATACTCTAAAACGCCCGGATTTGATGGTGAGGGTCGAGTCTGAACGTAGGGGGCATACTGCGCGCTAATTTGAACGGGCTGAACTGCTGCCGGTTGCGGTGCAGTGACACGCGGAGTTGCTGGTCTTTGAGCTGTGGCAACTGGTGCAGGTGCAAGAGGGTTATAAACCTGCTGAGGGTTGCCGGTTTGCATCGGGTTATATCCACCCTGCAAATTTCCTCCTCCTCCCTGCAAAGTATTGACGTTGCCGAATAATTTAACTGCCATTGTTTATTGATTAATTGAGATAGGTAAAATTGCCGATAGAATCATTTGGACTGCCTTTACCGAAAAAGTCAGGCACATTCATGAAAGGTCGGTTTTTGTTTTGAAGGAGTGAACGGGCTGCTTCCATCGGTTTCCATATAAAGTCTAGCAGTTGATAAGCTTTGCCTCGTTCGACTTCCGCGCCTTGAATATTCTTTTTCTTTTCACTTGCTAAAGCTTCCGAGTAAGCGAGTAAAACAATTGCTTCATTGCCGGAGTGTTCGTAGTTGTCTGAATCAGGTGAGAAGGGCAGAAGGTCTGTAGATAAACTCAAAATCGGCGGCATTAATTTGCCGTAGAGGTCGAGGGTTTGACCGGCACTATAAGCATCAGGGTTGATGAAAATAAATCGCTTCTGTTCGCTCCAATATCTTCCACTTGAGTTCGGATAATCTTCACGGAGTTTCAAGTAATCCTGAAATAGAAGTTTCTTGTATTCTTCACCATTAATTTTAAGTAAGTAAATCGAACCGGATTGAAAATCAGTCGGATAGTCGGCATACCCTGATGTGAGCATGTCTGAAACGGTCGTCGCAGTTTTTGAGCCTTCAGTAAAATCCCAAGGCTTATAGTCCCATGCCTTGATAAGTCCGAGCTTGATATATTCGCCTAGATCCGTGTCGGTAAAAAGGTCATTGTTGGCAATGTCTGAATAGTTGATATTTAGTTTTCGTGATAGATGCTGTTTGGCTTCGGCGAGGGTCATTTGTTTTAAGTTAATGCTGCATACCGCCACGTTCCGTTGACGTAGCAATAGATTCTGCGAGTAGAACCGTTTTCATAGAATTGAATCTGCTCAGCGAAGTTCTTTGGAGTAGAGGTTGGAGCGGATGATAGATACCGTTTCGGTCGCTGAAGTACTTCCAATACAGCCAAATAAGTCGCTAAATCCGGGGCTAGAGTTGGAGCCGGTGGAATGGGTATAGGCTCAATCTGCGGTGCTGGCGTTATCTCTTTCTTCTGGTTTTCATATTGAGATTCGGTCATACGGTTGGGTTATCGTCATAAATAAATGTAAGTCCGGTAAGTTCGGGGAGCATTACGTTAGAGTCGGTTGTTTCAACCATCAGCTTTGCCAAAAACCGTTTTCCTTTAGGCCGGTTCTGAATATCGAAATAATAATCTCCAGAAGCGGTCATGGCTTTACTACTGATTGTTTTAAACGGAGTGATTTGGATGTAAACCCCACTGGCTGTTACGTTCGGCAAGGCAGAATCGAGAGTCCAGATTTCGGTACTTGTACCGGGGTCTGCAATTGCCGTGATATGGCGGGTTTCTCCCGAGTTGTTGCCGTTGAGTATAGTAATTTCATCTCCAACCTGAGCGGATTGATATTGTGCGGTATTACCTGTGTTCTTAATCGTGTTGGTAGTCGCTGATGTTCCATTAGTAAGGCCATACCCATAAAGCTGGCGTTTGAAGTCGTAGATTTTCGCTGTAATAGTCCAGCTGGGGTTCGTGTATCGGATAGATTGGTTCGGAGAGTACCGGATATTTGCGATAAGAGCTTCAGCGTATTTTGGATTACTCCCCTGCCCCAACTCATCAGTGATTAAGATGGCTTTTGTAGGCGCAGCCTCGGTTAATTTACCAATGTTGTATGTGGCTGACGGAGACGTGGTTCCGTATGAAACCCAGATATTCAGCGAAGTATCGAGGAACAGCGCTCCCACTTTTGCTTTAACCGTATCTTTGTTGGAAACAGGAACATGCTCCCAAAGTCTGCTCTTAGAATCGTAAATTAATACCCCAGCAGGCATTTTAAATGTAGGCGTATAGCTGCTCTTCGGATTAAAGGCGATAAATAACCGTCCGTTGTGATAGAGAGTGCCGGTATTAAGCACATCGGCAAATATCGCGTTATTCGTGTTTACATTCGGCAGTTCTGCATACGGTTCAAGGCTGTATCCATTTGTAATAAAAATACTGTTAGCTGTAGTCACAATCCAAGTTCCGTTCTCATCAGTAGTGATAGATGAAATTGTAGTTGGTAGCGTGATCCACGGAGCGATGGAGCGAATGCTGTTCCCATCCCACAAAACCAAATAACCTTTGTTCTGGAAATTAGCACCAATAAGAATCCCGGACTTTCCGACTTTGATGCATTTCACGGAGAAGCCCGTAGCGAAACTGAATGCACTTGCATTAATGCTGTCATCTGAAGTGAATAGAGCTGCGACATTGTTCTTGTTGCCCATGAAAACCATATCTTCATATAGTTCCATCGGTCGGAAAGTTGCAGCCGTACCTAAATCTTTCCAGTTATCTGTGTAAGTTACACCGTCAAGGTTGCCGAGGTGAGATGAGTTCCTGAAATATAGAAGACGGTTTTTCTGGTCGGTTATAACACCGATTTGGTTCACAGTATGCTGGGTTAGGCCATTACCAAATAAGTCAGATCCATCAACTGACCAGATGTCTCCATTTAGCTCAGTGAAAGCTGTGTGCAAAGCTGTCAAACTAGCGGTATCACTGGCTATCTTCCAGCTTGGCGTTATGCCAGTATCGGTACGCTTAAAACCAGAAGAAAAAGTATATTTCCCTGGAATGTTCCCTTGGCCGAAGCCATTAAATTGTGAGATGTCTTGCTGTACGAGCATTACAAATATCCAAATCTAAACCCTAATACTTGTCCCATGTTAGTTGTAGTCGAAAGAACCCTGAGAGCTACATAATCACCGGGCGAAATACTTGGTAAATTGGCACTAATGTTAATTGAAGTTAATTGACCACTGGAAAGTGATGCTCCTGTAGAAGATTTTGTTCCCGTACTGTTGTTGTTACTTTCGCCAACAGCAGTTACGCCGTATTGAACACTGTAATTCCAAGTACCAGTTGCTTCACCGAAAACTAGCAATTCTAAATTTGTAAGGGTGGTGAAATCTTAAGGAAGCAAGGAAAACACCAGCGGCATTTTCTGCGTTTTGCAGCTTGTTTGTTGGGAAGTTGTCAGAATTACTATCGTAGCCTGAACTAGCAGAAGAAATCTGTTCAAGCAAAGGAATAAAGAATTCTTTGGTTCCGCCTCCTGATGATGTATTTGGATTATATAAAGGCATAGATTATGTAATTTCCGTTACCCGCGCATTGCCGTTGGCAGATGCCCAGATACCATCAATAATCCCCGTGTAGCCAAACGGCACTTCATAATATCCACCAGCAGCGATTTGAACCGTATAAGAAGTAGCTGAGGCTGTTGCTCCAAATTTCAAGTAAAGAATTGCTGTTGAATCATTAAAGACTGTTGCTCCTTCACGAGCCGTATTAGAAGCTAGAATAGTTACTGAAGAAGCCGAAGAAGAAACATTGGAGAGCGTGCCTGTTCTTGAGCGAACCGTAGTTATTTGCTTACGGTCTAAGGTCATTCGAGCTGCACCCGCATCCCCTTCATCTACCGAGTCAGTAGAAGATTCGTCAGCTTGAAAGCCAGCCATATTTACTTTAGTCGTGGCGATTAATGCGGCATCATCAGCAATAATCGTATCGTCAAGAAGCTGAACTGAGGTCTGAATGGCGGAGTTAGAAGTTTCTAGTCCGTGACATTACCGCTAATGGTAGTTAAAGTACTTTCAATTCCATCTACATAGCCTTCAATCTGGTCAACGTATCCCTCGATTTGGTCAACATAACCATTAAGAGTGGTTTGTAGGCTGCGGTGGAAGCTCCGGGCGGAAGCGTCTTATTGTCTATTGCAAGGCCATTGGTCGCGTCTACTGGCGCAACACCTGCATTGGTAGCGGGATCACCTAAGACGACCACCTGACGGTGATTGCCGTTGGTTCCTTCGGTTCTAGAGTCAATTACTTGACCAGAGCCTTCGGTGATATTAATTCCTGAATCTGCCATGTACTAAAGATTTAATGGTGTGTATTTATCGTCGTAAGAGGTATTACGAGCGGAGAGTTTATTTGAGTAAGTCGTGTTCCTTGTAGTGTACTTGTCTCCGTAACTGGAATTTCTGTCTTGATATTTATCTGAGTAGAATCCGCCTGTTCTGGTTAGTGTAGGAATCGAGAAAGTAAGAGTTTGAGCAGCAATGCTTAATCTGTTATGGGTGATAAACGATACTGCATTGGTCGTAAAGGCGAGAGATTGAACTGCTGGCGCGTTCGTATAGCTGATAACAACCGTACTGCCCGGAATCGAGAAAGTAGCCGTTTGTATTCCGACTTGTAGAACCTGAGAAGTAACTACATTTGGAGTTTGAACACTGAATGATCCGCTAATTACAGTGGCTTCAACGAGGGCATTAGTCTGAACAATTAGCGTTACTTCAGGAACTGAGAACGCCAAGCTTTGAACCCCAGCTATCGCAACTGCATTATGATTTACCTGCGCTGTTGGAAGAGAGAGAGTAGCCGTCTGTACTGATACTTCTACAACTGTGCTTTGGATTACATCAACCGTTGTTGGGTTGAGCGTAAACGTCAGCTCTTGGGCGTCTGGGAATAAAAGAACGGGAGAATAGACATCCGGTGCAGGAATATTGAAAGTTGCGCTTTGAACTCCTACAACAAGATTCTGATTTGTAACGACTGTCAGACTTTGAACTTCAAATGTCGCTGATAGCGCACTATGGGTAATCGTTGCCGCTCCGGTCTGCTGAGTAAGAGCAAGAAGTAACCCAATCGGTTTGGCTCCGACTCCTGCAATAGAAACGCTGGGAGCCGGTGTATCAAATGTTGCACTAATAGGAGAAAGTGAAAGTATCTGAGAAGCGATAACTGCG
Organism: Pyrinomonadaceae bacterium; assembly: GCA_963817025.1. Classification (GTDB taxonomy): domain Bacteria; phylum Acidobacteriota; class Blastocatellia; order Pyrinomonadales; family Pyrinomonadaceae; genus JACMLC01. Next base: position 865,093 of record CAWFML010000001.1, read on the forward strand.
ACTGCGCCAATAGAGAAAGCGATTGAAGCCACACTCGGAGTTACAACTGTGCCGGGGATGTCTCCATAAACATAGAAACATAAGTCGTTAGAGGAAGATGACCATGAAGCTCCAATGGAGAATGTTGAATTTCCACCGTGGGTTGGAGAAGTGGTATCCATACCGACATTAACCGTTCCTCCTCCTCCGATGCTGGTGTATTTAACGATTATGAAATAATTCGTGCCGTTTACGAGCTGGTACGTGCCGTCGAAATCGAAACTATAAAGAGCGTACGTAGCGCCAATAGTGGCTGCGCTAATCGTGTTGGTTGAGGTAGCAAGTGGACTTCCTGTAGGTGTCCCGTTCGTTCCAAATGTTCCAGTGTGAGCATAAAGATATGCGGTCAGCGTTCCGGTTCCGGCGAGCCCATTTGACAGGTAGAATTTGGCTTGAGTGAGTAGATATCCATTCCCTGTAAAGGACTGTCCCCAACTAGAAAAGTTGAATTTATGTTCCCACTAGAATTCCGGTTGGTTTCTGAATAGCTATCAATTAATACCGCCATTTAAGGAGTGTTTTTAGTTCAAGTTCAAGATACCTTCAGAGTTCCACTGAAGAGTGAAGTCCCCTGCGGTTGAGGATTTATCTGATCCGAAATCTATATAGCAAATCAGCGGCGAGGTTGAAGCCGTGCCGGTAGATTTATAGACTACTGCTCCTCGCGCGGTTATGGTCGAGGTTGACCAAGTTACGTCAGCGGCATCAAAGACACCTTCGTTATCGGTGTTGTCTGCTGAGACTGCTTTGCTTGCCAGGGTTGCTCCTCCTGCGGTGTATCCGGTCCCTGATACTTCATTAGTGACATCATCAAAGAAGTCATGAGTATCTTGGTTCGGTGTATAAGACGAAGTTACTAAGGCAACTTTGATTGTGTCGGTGTCCAAGTCAATGGATTCGTCCATAATCTTTGCCTTAAAACTGTTGTAAATTACATCAGCCATTATTCAAGTTCTTTCAATTGTGTCTGGCAGTCTTTTATCTCCGCTTTGACATACTTAATTCTCAAGTTGTAATTTTCGAGTTTGTTTTCAAGGAACTCGATTCGCATCTCTAACGCTTTTGCGTGAGAGTCATTCTTTGGTTCGGCCATGTGGTTTTTGATTAATTAATTATCACAGTTCTAAGCCCCTAAAATAGAGGCTCAGAGTGTAAGAACTAGGCGAACTTAACGAAACCATGAGCACCGAATTTGCGGCGTTCATCAGCGACTTTGCACCGTACACAAACAAGTCTTTGTAAGCAGAACCGAAGTTACCAATAAGGTCTTCTTCCATTCCGACTTCCAATGCTTTATCAGCAAAGGTTAAGAAACTCTTTTGCATAGCGAGAACGTGATAGCCGTTGGTGTTATCACCGACAACGCGGTTAGAAACGAATACTTTTGCTCCGTCGAGTTCAGTCAACATTCCTTTGATTACCAAGTCTTGGTAGGCAGCAGGAACATTCAACTTAATTGAAGGGTCTTTTAGTAAAGCAGTTTTTCCAGCAGGTGGAATAAAGATAACGCGGTCTTCTTGTGGTACTTCTGCTTCGTCCATTAACTGGTTCAAAGCGATGATCATATCAAGGAAGTATTTTCCTGAAGTGTTATCAATAGTCTTTACTGTATTGGCTTGGATTACATAAGTAGCACCTGCGGAGATTGCGCCACCGTCATATGCGGATGTTTCATCATCACTGTCGTTTTCAATAACGATTGCAGTTGCAGATGAGTAGGTTTTTACGCGATACCACTTGGTATGACCGGTAGCCTTGAAAGGCTTTCCAACCATAGCGGCTGTAAAGGTTGTACCGGAGCCTGTAACAGCGCCAGTAGTAACATCTACAGTCACAGTACCAGTTGTGTAGTCTGTTCCGTACCAGTTACCAGCAGCGGCATCAGCCCAGAAGCCCATCAAGTAGGTCATGATGTTCTTGCGACGTTCGTTAGCAGTTTGCTGTAGAACAGTGCCTTTTGGATTCTTGATATAAGACTTCCATTTATCAATTGTCTTTTCACGCCAGTAGAATGATTTGTATTGATCAATCACTAACTGGGAGTTGATTTCCGTGAGGTCATCAGGTGTCAGGTTAGAACCGTTGTAGGTCTTTTCTGAGATACGCGCCAAACTCAAAATGTTTAGTTTTGAACCGACTGCGTTAATCTCGCCTTCGTAATCACGATTGACCATTTCATCAATCGGAGCGTTTTCATAGATAGTGTTTGATTAACTTACTAGAAAATCCTTCAGCGAGTTTAGTTGCGTATGCACTCGGCATTTAATTATTTCTTTCTTTAGATACTCCCTAGTCAATGTCGTCATCAATCATTCCTGATTTAACAAGCTCCATATAGCGGTTGTTGTCAGTCTTGCGGATGTTTGCGGCTTCTTCGAGGGAAACTTTCTTTGAGCGGATTGGTTCGCGGGAGCCACCGTTTCCTTGCGGAATAGCTTCACCTTTTGGAACCTGCGGAGCGGGCGTAGTGTCTTCAACGTCAAACAAAAATGCTTTGGCAAGGACTTCTGCACTAATACCTTTATTTTTAGGATTAGCGGCAAACCTTTTAAATTCGGACTCTTTGCCCAGCAGTTTCGGATTGCTGTCAATGACAGTGCTTAATTCCTCATCAAGTTTTATCCGGTTAAAGATTTCTTCCTGACGAGCTTCTAAGCTTTTCTGCCTCATTTCCTGCGCTTCGGTTTTAACGAGAGCCTTTTTAGTGACTTCGTTCAGTTCGTCCCATTCGGGATAAACCAGCCGCATCGCTTCATCTGTCGGAGTATCTGTTTTGGTTAGTTTTTCTAATTGAGCATCTTTGATTTTATTCCGTTCAGCCAAGAGAATTGCTTCTCTTTGAGAGTCCACAAACTTTTGCTTGTAGTCTGGTTCAGTCGGCTGTTCAGGTTCAGGTGAAGGCTCTGGGGTTTCTACTTCTGGAGTTTCAACTTCTTCACTTGGGATTTCAGGAGTTTCCGTCTCCGTCTCTGTTACTTCAGGAGTAACTTCCGGCTCTGCTTCGAGCGCGGCATTTATCTTATCCGTCAACTCATCGTTGGTTTGGATTTCATCGGACATTTTGATTGTGCCGTTCCTTTATTGGAGGAGTTTGGCAATTAAATGATAAACTTGGTTCTTAAACTAGAAGCTATCTCAAAAATAGTCGTGCTACGATTTCAGCATGGCACGACGCGAAGAACTAACCGACGAACAATGGTCTTTGATTGAACTGCTTTTTGATAAGCCGCCAGCCGTCCAGACCCGCGGGAGACCGCGCCGCGCTGAACGCGAAGTAATGAACGGCGTCTTGTGGATATTGCGCAGTGGCGCGAGATGGTGCGACTTGCCTTCTCGGTTTCCGCCATACCAGACCTGCCACCGCCGATTCCAGCAGTGGGTCAAGCAGGGGACGCTCAAACGGGTGCTGGAAACATTAGCTGAAGACCTGCAAACACGCGGCGAGTTGGACTTATCCGAATGCTTTATTGACGGGACGTTCATCACCGCGAAAAAAGGGGCGGCAAAGTCGGAAAGACCAAGCGGGGCAAGGGTACGAAGCTCATGGCAGTGGCAGACCGCTCTGGTCTTCCTCTCGCCATTTACACGCAGAATGCTTCGCCGCATGAAGTCCGACTTGTCCGGCAAACTCTCGTCGAACGTTTTACCGACGATGCCCCAGAGCGGTTGATTGGCGACAAAGCGTATGACTCTGACCCGCTTGATAAAGAACTGCGAGAGCAGGGCGTAGAGTTGATTGCGCCGCATAAATCGAACCGCGTTAAAGCGCAGACGCAAGACGGGCGAAAGCTTCGTCGTTACAAGCGACGATGGAAGGTTGAGCGGTTGTTCGCGTGGCTGCAAAACTTCCGTCGGATTCTGGTGCGTTACGAGTACCATGATGAGAACTACTTAGGCTTTGTGCATCTCGGCTGCATGCTGGTTTTGCTCAGAGCTTATTTTTGAGATAGCTTCTATAATCTTTTTCCTAAAAGGAGGCTGTTATGCCGAGTAGTTACAACATCAAATGCAAGTGCGGTGAGTTGATGAACTTCAGTAGAGAGCTTTCTGATAGAGCACATACTTATAGATGTCAGTCATGTAACAATCAGGCCACGGTTTTACTAAACCGGGAGGGTGGTGTTTACCATGTAGACAAAGAGCCGACAATACTCAAAAATATGGCTCTGAGCCTCGCAGACATCATATCTAAGAAGAATAAATAGCAGTTAATTTCTAGACATGGCTTTGCGACCTGTGCGAGTTGGCGTAGCTACGGGGGCTTCTTCGACAGTTTATGGCTCTACTGGTTCAATCACTGTATCTACAGCGTTATCAGGAAGCTTTGGTTTGTACTCTTCTACAATCTTGCCGTTGTCACCGTAAGCCTCTAAGGGCATATCTAGCTCTTTATTGTCGGCTGGCTCTATTGGTTCGTATTGCTGGTAAAGATGAGGAACTTCACCTGGCTGAACGAGCGGTAAATCATTAGTCACTGCGCCGGAGTTCCTTGCACCTTGGCTAACATCAGGAGCTACTTTGTCAGCGACGGTTGGTTGAATCGGATCAAGCTCCGGTTCAAGCTCTCCGTGCTTGGTGTCTTGTTCTGGGTAGTCGTTATTTACAGAGAATTCACTGGTTGGCTCAACTTCGTTATATTGTAGTTTCTCTTTCTTTTCTTCCTCGGTGAAAGTCTTGATTTCAGGCTCTACCAAAGGTTGTTCTTGGTCTTTCTTCATAAGTATTATTTTTCTTCTACTGGTAGGCCAATAACTTCCCCGACTTTTACGCCTTGGCTGGCTAACTCAGTATTAGTTTCTAAATCTTCCTCTGTTACGATATGCGGAGTCATACCGGCATCAGATTGTTCCAACATTGCAATTAATACTGGCTTTGTATGAGCTTCTTCAAAAACAATATTGCGGTCTTGCAAAACTTTTTGAAGGTCTGGCTTATTAAGGGAAGAATAATTAGCTTTTTTATTTTCTTCCTCTGTTGCTTCTTTCTTGGCAGTATCGAACCGCTTGAGCATTTCTCGTTGCTCATCACTGAGGTATGAGCTGCGAGCTTTCAAAAACTCGATGTCCGGCTCTGTTAATGAGGTTGGTTCGGTCTTGAGCAAGGTTTCTAATTTGTTACTTGCTTCGATATTTAGGTCTCTCATTGTCTTTTTCCTTTCTTAATTAATGTTTTTTAATGATTCTTCAATATGTTTCTGAGCCTTATCAGGTGAGGTCAGAAAATCTTGGAGTAAAAGGTAGTTTTTCAGCCGCGCTTTCAGGAATAAATCTTTTTCTTTCGGTAGGTCGTAGGCGGAGAGTTCTTTTTCAATGGCTATTATCAGCTCTGCAACGTGGTCTTTAATGATTTGAACAGTAAGCTGTTTGGTGGATAGATTCTCTACCCATTTAGTCAGCGTTTCTTTTTCCAGAGCATTAAGGTCTTCGTATTTAACGCCGAATTTAGAGAGTAATGTATCAAACATTTGGCTGGGTTAATTGCATAGGGTCTGATGGTACGGCTTGGGCCATTTGGAGCGGTGGAGAGCCTTGGGTGGCCTCTGGGGGCATTCCTGTAGCCATACCCTGCATCTGAGTTATCTTCTGATCCTCGTAGTCCATCACCTCCTTGATTTCATCCGGGTTTAAGTCTCCGAACTCAAGAATCTTGTTGCCGTAAATCTTATTCATTGCCGGATTATCTGGGAACTGAGCTTTGACGGCGTTTAGTTTCTGAATAGTTTGGAGGGATTGATTCTCACGCTCGGCAGAGCTAACAGCACGGCAGTTATACCCGGCTTCTGATTTCCAGTCCTTGCCCGAAACAGTCTTTGAGAAGTAATTGCCTTTATGGGATTTCTTATAAAGTTTGACGGCTTCGAGTTTGTCACTATTGGCGTTCATCAGCTTTGCCCATTTATCAGCCTTTTCAGTGGCGGCAAGCATGTAGAATTTAGCAATGGAAGTAAGACGCTCTTTAGCGGCAGACATCGCCAGTTCAACTTCACCCAAAGTAACTTTCTTTTGTTCGGTATTTCCTTGGACTGTAGAGTTTGCGGCAACGGCTGTTTCTACCAATCGTTTGACGTATTCCATCTCATCAATCGATTCTGATAGGTCTGGTATATCTACTTTCTGGAAGACATCTTTAAGCGATTTGCCATCTGGTACTGGAACACCGTACCAACCGAACGGCTGAGGCTCATAGGTCTGCGGCACAAATCCTTCCATTCCTGAATCGTAGAAGTTCATACCGAAGTTGCGGAGAATTCTATTTTCAGTTAGTGCTGAGACATTAGCGTTTAGAAGTTTGTTGGCAGTTCTCGCGGTATCTGCTACGCCATCAGGATAGTGATCAAGTCTTTCAGGATCATCAGACCAAGTAACAAGCGGGTAGAAATCAACGCCAAGTAATTCCTTTAATGGTTTTCCCATTAATATCTCGTGGTCAGCTTTGACGATAACGTGAAGGTGATGTTCTTTATCGTCCTTGTCCCAAATCTTCTGATAATGAGCTTTTAGCTCTACCCAAGTCTGCCCGAGTAAAGGATTGCTCATTGACGGAACGCCAAGGGATTCAAGACGTTCATTTTTAGCAGCGATTATCTGGGTGAGTTCTTCAGCTTTAAGGAGTCCGGTTTTAGTGCCGTAGAAGATTTTAAGACGATTGATAGCTTTCTTATCGAATGCTGGGTTGGCCTCTAGCTGAGAGATAGTGCGGTAGATTCCGTGTTCTGAAATGTGGTCGTAGGTTTCAAGGTCTGCCGGGTCGCCGTAGCGGTCTACCAGAATATCAAACACATCTTTTATTTCAGTGACAATACGCCCACCGACGATATTAAATTTGTGCCAAGTTTTCCCGTAAAGAAGATTCTGTTTCTTATCTACAATGTCTTTTACTTCGAGCTTGTCCTTGATGACAAAATCACTCCATAGCTCATTTAAGATAATCTCTTGGTCTTTGTTATTGCCGAGTTCTTCAAACTCTATCTTTGGGAATTCGTCAGTGTTGGCAAGAACTGTCTTTACAATGCCTTTAATAAAAGGAACATTGATTGACTGCCTTTGAGTTAGGCGATTTACAATAATCTTATCGCGGTAGAGTTGGTAGTTTTCAGTCCATTGCTCGTGCCTGCGCTTCTGAAAATCAAAGTCTGCCTGTTCGTTATTATCTAATTGTGATTTGAGGTCTTCGTAATTGACTGGGTTCATTAAATTCCAAGTGAAGGATAGTATTTTTTAACTCCGGTTGTTGGAGGGGGTGGGTTTTTGATAGGTTCTTTTGGTTTGTTAATAGTAGCGAGGATGTAAGTGAAAGCATCAATTGCGTGGTTTGGTTGTTTCCCCCATACGGCTCTGTTTTCTTTGCCGTCTGCGCTTGCTTGTTCTTCCCAACTTAGATTTTCAATCTCTTTAACAAAGAAGTTAATCGGTTGTCCAAAAGTCTTACTCTTTTCGTTTTGGTCAATATCTACAAGGGACTTAGAAATAAAGATTTTAGGCTTGCCAGTGGCTTCTTGAATTCGCCCTTGTTCTTCCATAAGTCTAGCTCGCCATTCATCCCAATTCTCTTTGCTGGTTCCAGGTTGTTTTACAACACCTTGAATTTTAATTTTATTATCATTGAGTTGTTTAATATCACTGGCTTGTGCTGAGTCCCCGATTCTTCTAACTAATCCAAGTCCAACCTCTTTCGCTTGAATAATCTTTTGAATGTCTGGGTTTGTCAGTCCCTTCCGATAGAAGCCGTCATATATCCAAAAGTTAAACTCTCTATCAATCCTTACCCATAATCCTGCACAGTAGTTCGAGAAGCCGAAGTCAATTGCAAAGTAAGTATCTCCAAACGGTAGTTCAGTAATATCTACAAGGTGGGTAGTCCGATTAAACCATGCACAGACGAGTCCTGTTTTCTTAACAAATTTTCCTTCTTTACGAACCTTGAGAGCCGAGGGGTTCAAGCCTCTTGTCATCTGCTCTTTCTGTTTATCGGATAAGAATGGATTGTCTTCCCAAGTAGCTTCTGAAACGAATAAATCAGGATTGCTAGTATTCAAATAAATGTCGTCATATACCCATGTCATTCCTTTTACTGGAGTCATTGTTAGAATAATGTTTAGATCAACTCCTGCTTCCTGACGGACGAAACATTCTTCCCAAATGTCATACGGGGGTTCTTCGTCAAACCAGATGAGTGTTAATCCAGCACCTTGTACTTTCTCTGCTCCTTGCTCATAACTCTTAAAAATAATTACTGATTCAAGTCCGTTTCCTGCATCAATCTTCAGTTCTTTGAGAATCCCTTTACGAACCCACGTCCTATCTAAAATTCTGTGCTTTGGAATGTACTTGAGAAGCTTGTCTTGGGTGGTGTACTTCTGTTCCTCAAACGATGGCGAGAATACCCATATCTTTCCGGGCTGGATTCGTTTGTGTTCACCTAATGCAACTTTTGCAGCTTCCTGTGCGCCCCATTCAGTCTTGCCAACGCGGTTTCCCCAGAAAAGCGACCTTATAGCTTGTACTGCATTACTGGCTTCAATCTGCTTGGCATGTTGCTTAATGTATTTAAGGGGATTGAGCGCTATCCTCTTGGTTTTCTCCGCTAGTGTTCTGTAATTGAAGTTATTGTAAATACCCTGAGCCACTGCTATCTTTCAACAATGGCTCGACACACACAATTCATTCAACTCTCGGACGCAGAACGTCGCTCTTTGAAATCTCTCTTCCGCTCCGGCAAGGGCGCTAACCGGCTGCAAACACGTGCTCGGATTCTCCATTTGCTTGACCAAGAAGTGCCGCCTCCTGAGATTGCACAGACTCTCTCGTGTGGCATTGCGACTGTCTATAACATCAAGCGCCGCTACGAGGGCGAAGGCTTGGAATCGGCACTCTCGGACAAGGAGCGTAGCGGCAGACCTCCGCGCATCGATGGTCAGGCGAAAGCCAAGATCACAGCCTTAGCTTGCTCGCAAGCGCCAGAAGGACATGCCCGCTGGACATTGCGCCTCTTGGCTGACAGAGCTGTCCAACTCGGCTTCTGTGAAAGTATCTCGCACAATGCAGTCAAAGAGATTCTGAAAAAAACAGACTCAAGCCGCACTTGAAGAGGCAATGGTGCATAGGCTCAATCGACGGTCAATATCTAGCACGGATGGAGGATGTGCTCTATTTGTACAATCTTCCCTTCGATGAAAAGCGTCCTCTGATCTGCTTCGATGAGATGCCCGTGCAACTCTTGGGTGAAGTGGTTGCGCCCCTGCCGATGAAAGAAGGGCAAAGCACTCGCTTCGATTACGAATATGAGCGCGAGGGCACAGCCGTGCTGCTTGTCGCCTTTGAGCCGCTGACAGGAAAGCGCCTCGTTGAGACGAGCCGCCAGAGGACGAAAGCCGACTATTGCCGCTTCATGCAGAGAGTGGCCGGGATGTTCCCGCAGGCAGACAGAGTCGTGCTCGTGCAAGATAACTTGAATACGCACAACACCAGTTCCTTTTATGAGCACCTGCCGCCAGCAGACGCCTTCGAGTTGGCGCAGCGCTTCGAGATGCACTACACACCGAAGAAAGGTTCATGGTTGAACATGGCGGAGTTGGAGTTGTCGGCACTGTCGCGCATCTGCTTATCACGGCGCATCTCGTCAATCGAGGCCCTCGACCGCGAAGTGCAGGCGCTTGTCAAAGATCGAAACGAGTTGCAGATCAAAGTTGAGTGGCAGTTCTCAATCTCTCAAGCGAGAGAAAAGCTGAGTCGCCACTACGAGAACGTGAAGTCTAAGAACTAACATTACAGAGCACTAGTTCTTTCGTAGTAATACATTAAGGCGACGGCTGCGCCTACAATAAACACCCCACCCACAATTATTAATATCCAAGCCATAACTATTGAATTGTAATCTGAATAGGACTATATATCGCTATCCCATTCTGATTTCTCGCTCCCCTTTTTACAGAAAGAGTAATAGAGTTGTCCGCGTTTGGTTTAAGTAAATTTGTAGATACCTGCCAAGTATAATCCTGCCCTACTACATCATCAGGCATTACATTCTGGGTTTGTTGCTCAACACCATTAACTGACAAAGTTACATCACTGGAAAACTGACTTTCACTGCTTGTGGTGTTTCTTAGCTCTGACGAAAGCCTTGTAGAAACAATCATTGTCGAGGCTTTTATCTCAGTAAGGGGGAAGGTGTAAGTGATGTATCCCACTTTTCTCATATAGATACAAATATATCTTGGGTCTGGGTCAAAGCCAACACCATACTCATCCCAATCAGAAGCCGAATAATTCCTGTAAGGCAATGCAATAGATTGGCGATAACTCTGACCAGTTGGCGATATGCTTTGCGTAGGTGGGGTCGCTTGAGAAGTAGGTGTATTTTGATTAGGCGGTATAGGAACAGGCTTCAGAGCTATATAAACGCCCAGAGCGATTAACACCAAACCAATCCCTATTAGAATTGCTAAGAGAGTTTTTACATTCATATCATTTACCAAACTTCAGGGGGTGGGATTATACAGAAGGATAAGTGTAATGCTAAAATATTTCGCTATACAGGTGTTTTAGACTGTATGAATTGACAATTTACGAAGCGGATTTGTGCGGGTAAATTGTTGAAAACAAAAGAAAGCGTATTTCTTAGGGATTGGTTAGCTGGCAGTCATGAGGTCAGGGGTTCGATCCCCCTCGGCTCCACCATTATTTTCAATAAGTTAAAGCCGCTTGCAATTGCATTGCGGCCATCCCGGCACAGCGCGCGTTTCTGAGCTGAGCCGCACCCGATCGCAATCCGCTATAGTTCTCCATCCTTATCACTTACCGGTTGTTCTTCCATGTCTGGCTTAGCCCTTCTGCCAAGTAAAATAAACCAAACTTGAAACATCTTATGTTGAAACAAACTCTTGAGACTTGAGACTTATTTATATCTTCTCTACAATCAATCTTACTTTCAACCGGATGCTGGCAAGAACCGACGACCCACAAACCTGTTGCCTCAGAACTTCGGACGAGAATTACCTCAATAGAAAATCGTGGCCCTTGCGCCTTCGTAATCTATGAATCCAACTGAAGCTCAAACAAGAAAGCAATTGATTGACGGCCAACTGGAAAAAGCGGGCTGGCAGTTGCGCGACCGCAGCCAGGTCAGGTTTGAAGTTCCCGCGAGCGGCGACGATGACAATTGGTTTGACGGCATTACCGATTACAGTCTCTATCTGCCGAACGGCGAAATAATCGCCGTCGTCGAAGCCAAACGCCAGAGCCGAAGCCCGCAGACCGCCCGCGAGCAAGCTAAGATTTACGCCAAAAGAATCCAGGAGAACCAGAGTTTTCGCCCGTTTGTTTTTCTCTCTAATGGAGTTGAAATTTGGTTCTGGGACACCGAAGAGGAAACGCCGCGAGAAGTGGCCGGATTCTTTGCCCTCGAAGATTTAGAGCGGATGCTTTTTATCAAGCAAAATAAACTCGCTCTGGCAGGGGCTTCAATTGACACTAACATCTCAGGACGCTTATACCAGCAAGAAGCGATTCGCAGGGTATCGAAAACATTTGAGGTTGATAAGAAGCGTCGCGCTTTGCTGGTGATGGCAACCGGGACAGGTAAAACGCGGACTTCAATGGGCTTGATTGACCTCTTTCTAAAGACCAATCAAGCCCGCCGCGTGCTGTTTCTCGCCGACCGTGATGCTTTAGTTGACCAGGCCCTCACCGACGGTATCAGACAGCATTTGCCGGATGAGCCAAACGACCGGATTTTCACCCACACCATAGACAAGACCAAACGGCTTTATGTTGCCACCCTTCACACCATTGGCAGATGCTTTGAAGAATTCAGCCCGGCGTTTTTCGATCTCATTATCTTTGACGAAGCACATCGTTCGATCTTCAACAAGCTCGGCGAAGTGATTCAGTATTTCGATGCTCGAATGATTGGCCTGACGGCAACGCCAGCCGGTTTCGTTGACCGCGATACGTTTTTACTTTTCGATTGTCCCGACGCAATCCCGACTTTCTGCTATCCATACAGCCAGGCCATCGAAGACAAAGTTTTGGTGGATTACAGCCTTTACAAAGCGCAAACCAATTTTCAACGCGCGGGAATCAAAGGCGTGGACTTGACCGAAGAGGAGCAGAACCTCTTGATCGAGCAAGGCATTGACCCGGACGAGATTGATTACACTGGAACAGACATCGAAAAGAAGGTCAGCGATAAAGACACGCTCCGCAAGCAATGGGCGGAGATTTGGGATGTTTGTTTGAAAGACGAGTCGGGGCAACTACCGGGCAAAACGATTGTGTTTGCGATGACGCAGGCTCATGCCGAAAGATTGATGATCGCCTTTGAAGAAATGTATCCGCAGTTTAAAGATTTAGTTCGCGTCATCACGTCCGACACGGAACGAGTGCGCGACGGCGCATGGGGCGATGGTTTGATTACTCAATTCAAAAAGCGTGACATGCCGCGCATCGCCATTTCGGTGGATATGCTCGACACCGGGATTGACGTTCCCGAAATCGTGAATCTGGTTTTTATGAAGCCTGTCCGTTCACGAATCAAACTTGAGCAGATGATCGGGCGCGGCACACGCAGCAATGAAGCGTGTCGTTTTCACAGCCGCTTGCCTGACGGCAAGAAAACCGAATTCAAGCTAATTGATTTTTGGGAAAACGACTTCAACAAAAAAGCAGAAGAAACGAATAAGCAGACCGTTCCCGTTCTGGTAACTGTCTTTAACACGCGGCTCAATGTCGCAAGACTGTATCTCAAAAAGCAGGATTCGGAGGATTTCAAAACGACGATTGCCGCTGTGAGGGAAATGGTCAGTCACATTCCGCAGGATTCTTTTCAAGTGAAAAAGATTCTGCCGCAGATTTCGCAAGTGTGGGAAGATTCCTACTGGCAGTTTTGGAGTCAGAACAAGCTTGATTTCTTGCGTTTGAAAATCTCGCCGCTGCTGCGTTTCGTGCCGAACGTAGACGTTCAGGCCGAAACTTTTACGAGCAAAGTCGAGCGGCTGAAATATCAGATTTTGACCGGCAATGTTGCGGAAAGCACGATTGAGTCAATCAATGAAGATGTCAGCCGCTTGCCCGATTTTGTTTTAGACAAAACTTTTTGCCGGGAGTCGGCAGAGCTGTGTATGACCGGCCAAATTCGCAGCGCCAGCCCGCAGCAATTAAACGGGGTCATTCGCAATCTTGCGCCCGAAATGAAAAACCGGCGTGACAAGGAAAATCTTTTTATCACGATTGACCTGCCGGACTTTATCGCCACGCGCGGCTATATCACTTTGAGCGAAGGCGGCGAACATATTTTCGTCGAGCAGTACCGCGAGCGCGTCGAGCAGAAAGTAAATTCATTAGTCGAAAATCATCCGACAGTTTTAGCCATCCGGCGCGGCGCGGCGGTTTCCGACGAACAACTGATTGCGCTCGAAAAAGTCCTGCGTCAAACCCTGAGCGCGGCTGATGTGCAACTGACAAAAGACAACATTCGCAAGGCTTATGGTTTCCGCGTCAATAGTTTTCTAGGCTTCATCCGTCATCTGCTCGAACTCGAATCTTTGCCGAATTATGAAACTATCGTCGCACGCAAGTTTGAAGAGTTTTCCGCGCAACATAATTACACGGACGAGCAATTAACTTTCCTACGTGTGCTGCAAAGCGAGTTTTTACGCAAAGACAAACTTGAAGAAGCAGACCTTTACGATTCAAACGCGATCAGACGTTTTGGAAATAATGCGGTTGACAGACTTTTCACCGAAAGCGACAAAGCTAAGATTTTGCAATTTGCGCGGAAGATTGCGGTGTAAGAAAGTCGGTCGAGTCGGTCAAGTCTATCGAGTCGGTCGAGTCGGTTGGGTCTGTTGAGTTTGTCGGGTTTGTTGAGTTTGTAGGGAGAATTTCAGATGGCAACATTCAAACGATTTGAAGATATTCAGGCGTGGCAAAAAGCTCGGCTGGTTACAAAAGCAATCTATAAAGTTACAAACGAAGGTGGATTTGCCAAAGATTTTGGTTTGCGTGATCAGGTTCGGCGCGCTTCGGTTTCAATTATGGCGAACATTGCCGAGGGTCAAGCGCGCCGCTCAGATAAAGACTTCGCTCATTTTTTGAATATCGCGCGGGCTTCGGTTGCAGAAGTCCAATCCCATTTATATGTTTCACTCGACCAAAATTATGTAAATCAAAAAGATTTTGACGAGATTTACCAACTTCTTGAAGAAATTTCCAGAATGATTTTTGCGCTCGCTAAACATCTGTTTAAAGAATAGTCCATCGAGTCGGTCGAGTCTGCCGAGTAGCGAGATATAACAGACTCGACCGACTCGACAGACTCGATAGACTCGACCGACTCGACAGACTCGATAGACTCGACCGACTCGACAGACTCGATAGACTCGACCGACTCGATAGACTCGATAGACTCGACCGACTCGACAGACTCGATAGACTCGACCGACTCGACAGACTCGATAGACTCGACCGACTCGACAGACTCGATAGACTCGACCGACTCGACAGACTTTCTCATGCTGACAGACTCAAAACTGCGTTCACAGGTCAATGCCATTTGGAACAAACTCCACTCCGGCGGTTTGCCGAATCCGCTCGATTCCATCGAACAGCTTTCTTACCTGCTTTTCTTAAAACGCATTGATGACGAGGAGAAGCAGCGCGAACAAAATGCGCGGCTTCGCGGGCAGGAGTTTGCGCCGCTGTTCGATGATGAAAAACTGCGATGGGGCTACTGGACGAATCTTCCGGCGGCTGAAGCCTTAAAGCACGTCAAGGAAAAAGTTTTTCCCGCGCTGAAACTGATCGGCAGCGGCGCAAGCTCGTTTGCGATTCAGATGGAGAACGCCGAGTTCAAAATCAACAAGGCGAACATGCTTTTGGAAGTCTGCAAAGAAATTGATGCGATGCACATCTCGCAATATAACTACGACGTGCAGGGCGACCTTTACGAATATCTGCTTGGTTATCTGAACATCGCCGGACGCAACGGGCAGTTTCGCACGCCGCGCCACATTATTCGGATGATGGTGCAGATGATAGACCCGAAAGTGAATGAGAGAATCTGCGACCCTGCTGCCGGGACATGCGGCTTTCTGGTCAACGCTTATCAATACATTCTCGAAAAAAATACGAGCAAGGAAATTCTCACTTACGATGAGGAAGGATTGCCGCACAATCTGGCGGGCAACCTGCTTGATGAACGAAGCGAAAAGTTTTTGCAGACCGAAGCCCTGACCGGATTTGACAGCGACTCGGGAATGACGATGCTTCGTATCGGCTCGATGAACTTGATGCTGCACGGCATCAAGCACCCGCGATTTTTCTACAACGATACGCTCTCGAAAACTTACACGGAAGAACGCCGTTATGATGTCGTGCTGGCAAACCCGCCGTTTAAGGGCGCGATGGATGCGTCTTCAATCGGCGAAGACTTGCCCGCCAACGTCAAGAAAACAGAGATACTTTTCCAGCATCTTTTCCTGCGTATTCTGGAAATGGGCGGACGCTGCGGCGTGATTGTGCCGGACGGAGTTTTGTTCGGCTCGTCAAACGCGCATGTCTCTGTGCGTAAGAAGTTGATTGACGAAAACCGCCTCGAAGCCGTCGTTTCGATGCCGTCAGGAGTTTTCAAACCTTACGCCGGAGTTTCGACAGCCGTTTTGATTTTCACCAAAGGCGGCACGACCGGCAGAGTTTGGTTTTACGATATGCAGGCGGACGGTCTTTCGCTCGACGACAAACGGCAGAAGACCGCCGACAACGATATTCCGGACATTCTCGCGTGCTGGAACAACCGGAAGAATGAGGGGTTTTACGAAAACCGCGTCAATCGTCTGAATCTTTTGAAGGAAACGGTTGCGCCGATGAAAGCCGTAAGATTGAATCTCGAACGCGACATCAACCGCCTGATGTTTGAAAGCGTGATTGCCCCGCATGATGATGAGACGGCACGCATCGCGCTCGAAACCGAAGAGCAAAAACTGGCCGAACTAAACGAGAGAATCGCGCCGGTTCAAAAAGAGATTGACCAACTCGGCAATCAGTTTTGGGTCAATAAAGAACTGATTCAGAAAAACAAATACGACCTCTCCGCCAGCCGTTACCGCCACATCGAAGCGGACGAAACATTTTACGAAGAGCCAAATATTACGCTTGAAAGATTGATGGAATTAGACCGAACAACAGAGCTTGAAGCACACGAATTATTACAATCGATATGATTACTCAAGAATTTCTCGGCAAAATTTGTGATATTAAAACGGGCAAACTTGACGTAAATGCTGAAAGCCCTCGTGGGAAATATCCGTTTTTTACCTGTGCCGAAACTCCCGTCAAAATTGATTTTTATGATTATGACTGCGAATGTGTTTTGATTGCTGGAAACGGCGAATTTGCAGTCAATTACTACAACGGAAAATTTAATGCTTATCAACGAACTTACATTGTAACAGCAAAGGATGAATTCAAAGATGAAACTTATTTACCTTATCTATATGCGATTCTCAAACGAGCAATATTAGAATTAAAGGGCCAATCACAAGGTTCGATCATTCAATATTTGCGATTGCCGCAACTTGAAACGCTTGAAATTCCATTTCCAAAACCCAACGAACAAAAGCGTATTGCCGCGATTTTAGATAAGGCTGACCGCCTGCGCCGCCAACGCCGTTTTGCCCAAACTCTTTCTGATTCTTTTCTCCAATCCGTCTTTATCGAAATGTTCGGCAACCCTCTATCAAATCCGAAAGGTTTTGATGTGAAGAAAATCGGCACACAAATAAAAAACATTAGATATGGAACAGGTTCGCCACCTGATTATCAAGATAAAGGCGTTCCATTTGTTAGAGCAACAAATGTCAAAGGAGGGACAATACGACCAAAAGATATGGCTTTCATTTCGGAGTCCGATGCAAAAGAAATTCCAAAATGTAGAGTCAGAGAAGGCGATATGATTATTGTTCGTAGTGGGGTAAATACGGGCGATTGCGCTTTGATTCCTAAAAAATACAATGGAGCTTATGCTGCTTATGATTTGATTGTTGAAATTGATTACCCGACAAATCATTTTTACAATTCACTAATAAATTCTGATGAAGGAAAGGCTGTCATCTTGCCGCTTACTCGCAGAGCAGGGCAGCCCCATCTTAACGCTGAACAGGTTTCAGATTTGGAATTTCCAATTCCACCGCTTCCGTTACAAGAAAAATTCGCCGCCATCGTCCAGAAGTTTGAGCGCGTTCGCCGCCAGCAGCGCGAGGCCGTGCGGCAGGCCGAACATCTTTTTCAAACCCTGCTCCATCGCGCCTTTCGCGGCGAGTTGTAGGCATTGACAATAATCCGTGGGAAAATGTTCTATCACTTTTATTTTTAAGGAGGGTTAAAAATGAAGAGAAGCGATTTTCCAGCCACCGGTTCGACTGCTTTGCTCGCGCCGCTTGCCGTTCGCGCTTCGGACAATTTTTTGAACCGGCACGTGGCCGGTTATTCACTTCACAGAGCTTCTGACAAACTATGAAACGCAAAGAAAAAATTTCCTGCATCAGTAAACAAATCTGCCTGACGGCGTTGCTGCTGCTCGTCAACGTCTTAGCTCCGGCGCAGCAGCAGGCGGAGCCGCCGCCAATCAGGGAGTTCCTGCGCATCAATGAAGATTTTTGTACAGGCGCGCAGCCGAGGGTTGAGCATCTGGCGCGGCTCAAGGCCGACGGCGTCAAAACTATTATCAACCTGCGGCCTCCGAGCGAACATCGCGCAGCCGAAGAGGAAGCGATGGCAAAAGAGTTGGGCTTGCGCTACTTTAACATCCCTGTCGTCTTCGCAGACCCGAAGGATGAGCAGGTCGCAGAGTTCTTGAAAATCACGGATGATAAAGAGAACCGGCCAGCCTTTATACATTGCGCCGGGGCCGTGCGCGTCGGCGCGTTCTGGATGATACGCAGAGTCTTGCGCGACGGGTGGACTATTGAAAAGGCTGAAGAGGAAGCAAAGAAAGTCGGCTTAAGAGAAAGCCCGCATTTGACTGCCTTCGCGCGCTCGTATATCGAGCGGCATCAGAAGAAGAAATAGTCATCAAGGCCGCCAGCATAAATGAACGGGCCACAGATGAACGCGGAGAGACGCGGATTTAAATCAACTCATCTTTTCAGCTGCGTTCATCTGTATCCCGTCATAAGCTTCTCGTATTGAAAGTATCTCCCTGACGGATGTCGCCCGTCTCGAAGCCTTTGCGAAACCAGCGGACGCGTTGCTCTGAAGTGCCGTGCGTGAAGGAATCCGGCACGACGTAGCCTTGAGTTTCTTTCTGAAGCCTGTCGTCTCCGATAGCAGTGGCCGCCCTCAAAGCTTCTTCCAGATCGCCCGCTTCCACTATTCCCTTCTTCTGCGCGTAATGCGCCCACACTCCCGCATAAAAATCCGCCTGCAATTCGAGCCTCACGGAAAGCTGGTTGGCCTGTGCCTCGCTCATACGCTGCTGCATCCCGCTTACCTTGTCCATCGTCCCCAACAGTTGCTGTATGTGATGCCCGACTTCATGCGCGATGACATAGGCTTGTGCGAAATCTCCGGGCGCGCGAAAGCGTGATCTCAGTTCCTGAAAAAACGAGAGGTCAAGATAAACATGCTGATCGCCCCCGCAGTAGAAAGGGCCGACCGCCGCACCGGCCTGCCCGCAGGCCGAGCGGACTTGATCCGTAAACAATGTCAGCGTAGGTACGCGATACTGCCTGCCGCTTTGCCTGAAGATGTCCTGCCAGACATCCTCCGTGCTGCCCAGCACGGCTCCTGTAAACTGGCGCAGCTCTTCTTCCTGCGGGTTAACATTTCGCGCGGACTGCGTGCCCTGATTAGAGCCTTGCTGCGGCGCTTGGTCCAGAACAGTGCGCGGGTCTGCGCCGAACAGGAGGGCCAGCACAACCAGAAGGATAGAGCCGAGTCCGCCGCCGACGGCCAGACCTTTGCCGCCGATGCCACGCCTGTCTTCCACATTGGTGCTTTGACGTTGATCTCTCCAGCGCATTTTTGAAATTCTCCTCTTTTAACGATTGTCGCTACAGGCAAACCGGCTCAAGCTTGAATGCCATGCATGACTCGAATCACGACATTCACTTTCAAGGCCATTAGCCGACATCTACAAAAATTTTAGCATTCAGCAGTCCGCAACCGCTTCGAGATTCAGAAGCGGCTCATATCGGTACACCTGATATGCGCTAAAGCAATTTAGATGCCTCACGCTACAAGGCAAGCAGGAAGAGCAAGGATGAAGGCGGAAGGATGAAGGATGAAAAGCATGCTATTTGACATTGAATGATTCATGTTTGAATAGTATGCCTTTCATCCTTCCGCCTTCTTCCTTCATCCTTGCTTTCGCAGGTGGTTCTGACGTGTGAATTGTCTTTTGAAATCTATGCTTCGTTCGTCGCCATCTCGCCGTTGAGCTTGAGGATTTCCAGCGTCATCTCGGCAGAGGCGTACATGTCTTTGACATCGAGCCACTCGTTGACAGTGTGGATGGCGCGCATCCCCGTGCCGAGGTTGGCGCACTGTATGCCCTTGCGATTGAAAATGTTTGCGTCGCAGCCGCCACCCGAAGCCATCGTCTTGACTTCGAGTCCCATGCGCGAGGCCGCCTGTATGACAAGCTGCACGACGCGCGATTCGTCTGGCACGTCCATCGAATAGTATTCCTCAGAGACATTCGATTCGACGGAAGCTTTGGTCGTCTTGTCCGCGACGGTCACTTCATATTTCGCCGCCGCCTCTTCAAAGCATTGAACCATGTGGTCGCACTGCGCTTTCAGTTTCTCTTCACTGAGGGAGCGCGCCTCGCCTTTGAGGGTGACGAGGTTGGTGATGATGTTGGTCGCTTTGCCTCCCTCTATGACGCCGATGTTGGCGGTCGTCTCGTGGTCAATCCGTCCGAGCTTCATGTTAGCGATGGCTTCGGCGGCAATCCTGATGGCGCTGATGCCTTCTTCGGGAGCGACTCCGGCGTGCGATTCGAGGCCGTGGACTTTGAATTCGAGATGATTTGCCGAAGGGCCTTTGGTGAAGAGAAAGCCGGGGTCATCCGAATCAAAGACGATGCCATACTTCGATCTGATTTGAGAGACATCCACGTTCTTTGCGCCCAACAGCCCGACCTCTTCGCAGATGGAGAAGATGGCTTCGATGTCCGTGTGCGGGATGTTCTGCTCTTTGAGACAGCGTATGGTTTCAATGATGACGGCGCAGCCGGATTTGTCGTCGCCGCCTAAAACAGTTGTGCCGTCAGAGCGTATGATGTCGCCTTCGACGATTGGCTTGACGCCTTCGCCCGGAACGACCGTGTCCATGTGCGCGCTCATCATAATCGGCTCTGCATCCGGAATCGTGCCTTTGAAACGAGCGATGACGTTTCCACTATTGCCGCCAACTTTCTCGCCCGCGTCGTCTATCGAGACCTCCGCGCCCAACTCTTCGCAATATTGCTTGATGCGCTCGGCCACGTCGCGCTCCTTGCGCGAGTGGCTGTCTATCTGGATCAGTTCGAGCAGCAGATTTTTGATGCGTTCCTGATTAATCATTGAGCCTCCGTAAATAGAAAGTAGTGAATCGTAATATTGGGAAGCGGTCGCGCGATGGTATCTATTTACCATTGACCATTTGCTGTTGACTAGCTATTTTTCGGCGCGCCACGCGTCGCCGCGCCGGTTTAAATCATCAAGCGCCGCTTGCAGTTCGTCGCGCTTGGCCTGCAATAACTCTTCGTTTGCATCCGGCGGAACGCGTATCGGCGGGGCGACATAGACGCGTGCGCGCGTAAAAGGTTTCGGTATCTGAAAAGAATCCCAGCTCGGAACTTTCCAGCAGCGCGCAAGCGTCATCGTCACGGGCATGATGGGATGGCCGGACTTTTTCGCCAAGAGCACCGCGCCCATCTTGGCGACGTAGGGCGGCCCCTTCGGCCCGTCAATCGTAAAGGCCGTGGTGCATCCGGCGCGCATCAATCGCGCCATCTCGACCACCGCGCCGACCGCGCCGCGCGTGCTTGAGCCGCGCACCGCGCCGTAACCGAAACGCTGTATGAAACGCGCTATGTATTCGCCGTCAAAGCTCTGCGAAGTCATGACGACGATCTTGCGCCGTCGCCACCAGTAAGTCGTCAGGAAAATGCGGTCGTGCCAGAAGACATAAATCGGCAGCCCGCCATTTTCGGTCGCGCGGTCATGATTCTCCCAGTCTATGACTTCAAAGCGCGCCGTGCGCCCGATGAGCTTTATCAGCACGTAAAAAGCCAGGTCGGCGGCGCGTATCAGCAAACGCTTTTTGAAAGGATAGGCGGAAAGGTCTGCGAAAGTATAAGCGCGCTCGACGCTCTCTTCGACACGCCCGCGTCCACCTTTGGCGACGCGCTGGTTCTCTTGTTCGACGGATGCCTGCATTAGAAGGCAAAGGGTAAAAGGAAAAGAGGAAAAAGGGAAGCCGCGCTCAAGTTGAAGATTAAAATGTAAGGAGGGAAAAGAGGCGGTAGTGGGTCAATTTCAAAGAGAGCGAAGACCACGAAATGTTCCCGCAAAGGCGCAAAGAAAAGCACGCCAAGAGCGAGTAGCACTCAACACCTTTGCGGTCTTCCTTTGCGCCACCAGCGCCTTTGCGGGAGAATCCTGCTCGCTGCCTTACTCAATTCACGAGTGATGACTCATCTACTTCAAATTGACACACTACCGAAGAAGTGATGGAAGCTTGATAATTGGTGTGTTGAGAACTTCCGAGAAGCTATTGGACAGGCTTTGACTCAAGCTTTTCGACGCGATCTTCAAGGTCTGACTGATCTGCGCGCAGAGTCATCATGTCTCTGGTGAGCAGGTCAACCTTTCGCACCACCTGTTTTGAAAGCTGCTCCAAAGAGCCAAGTCGTTCTTTGACTTCAACTATCTCGGCCAGAGCGCGTTCCCAGATTGGTTTTGTTTCCAGTGCACGTTTCTCAGCCTGAATTTCTAATGCTCTCAGGCGCGCATCAATGGCATCGAAACGTGCAAAGACACGCTGCTCAAAAGAGCCTTCATCAGCTATGTTTTGTGTCGTCTCTTCACTCATCGCGTGAATTATGAACCTGATATTGATTAGGTTCAAGAGCTAAATAGCAGTCGTTTATCAAAAACAAATATTGCCGGATAAACTTTTTCCCTTTTACCTTTTGCCGTCTTTAGAGATATATTTGAAACGAGACGCGCCGCTTGTTCGTACAGGGTTTGCGGAAAGCGTGGTGCGCTCTCTTCCCTTCCAAGGTTCAATCAAGGTTCGTTGCGGTAAAAGAGGCTGATGGAGAAACGACGAATCCTCATCGTAGATGATAATGATGAACTGCGCTCATCGCTTGATGCGGTCTTGCGCGAGTTGGGTCATGAAGTGGTTGCCACGGGCGACCGCGAGGAAGCTCTGGGCCGCGAAGACCTGGACGAGTTTGACCTGATTATCTCCGACCTGACGGATGATGCCGATTCCGGCGTCCAACTGTTAAGCGAAATCAAACGCAAGCGGCTATTGGTTCCCGTCGTCATCTCTTCGGATGAAGCGCAGCAGCCCGGCGTCGTCAAGGCTTTTAAGCTCGGCGCGGTCAATTACCTGCGCAAGCCATATGACAAAGCAGAGCTATGCGACATCGTTGATAAAACGCTCGCCTACAAGCTGCGCTTTGTCGAAGACCTCAAAGTGCTCTCGCACGTCCATGAAAAAATAGAGTTTGAATTGCCGAGCGATGTCTCTTTGATGAACGGCGTCCTGCATTACCTGATCGAGCGCGTCGCACAACTCGGCGTCATCAAGCCCGAACGCTCCAACCTCTTCATCGCGCTCGACGAGGCTTTCGTCAACGCAGTCAAACACGGCAACAAGAACGATCATTCAAAGCTGGTGCGTATCACTGCGGAACTGTCTGCGAAAGAAGCGCGCTTTACCGTCGAAGACGAGGGCGAGGGATTCGATGTCAATGAGATTCCAGACCCGCGCGACCCGGAAAATCTTTTTAAGACTTCGGGCCGGGGCGTGCTTCTCATCTATAACATCATGGACGAAGTCAAGTACAATGAGCGCGGCAATCGCTTGACGATGGTCAAACGCCCCGAAGATTCGCTCGACGCAGAACTGATTGACGCCCTCAACAAAGACGATAACGGCCACGCGCGCCACTGAAGAGACTTCGCCGCCTGAAACCTTTCGCGCCGCGTGGCGTTGGTGGCTGCCTCCCGCGCTCGTCGCGCTCGCACTCGCACTCCTTTTAGTAGACCCCTTCATCGGCGACTGGGACGGACTCGATTACACAGTGCTTTCACTGCACGGCGAGCCGTCCACGATGGCTCTCGGGCGCACGCTCTTCATCTATGCCAATCACGCGCTCTGGCGCACGGCCCACGCGCTTTTCGGGTTTCCGGCGGACAAGGCATACCTGCTTTTCAAATATATGGTCGTCGCGCAAAGCCCGCTTGCGGTCATGGCCTGCTGGACTCTGGCGCGCGACCTGACACGCTCAGTCCGCGCAGCCACTATCGCCTCGCTGCTCGTCGCCGTCTCTCCCATCTTCGTCATCTACAGCGGTCAAGTCATGACAGACGTGCCATCGCTCCTGCTCGTCACGGTCGCGCTCACGGTTCACCTGCGCGGGTTGAAGACGGGGCGCGTGTGGCTGGTGCTTTTGGGCGCGGCCCTCTTGGGCGCGGGCGTCAACATGCGCGAGACAGTCGCCTTTTATGCGCCGTGGCTCGTCATCGCGCCGTTTGTCTGCGGGTGGAAACTGCGCTCAAGAGAGATGCTCTGGACACTGCTTGCGTGCGTCATCTTTGTCGTGCTGGCCCTGACTCCGTTTGCGCTCTTGTATGCGTCGGATGTCAAAGCCTATCGCGCGGCATGGCATGGATGGCGTGAATCCATGAACGCGGAAATCGCGCGCCATCCGGTCGAGGCGCGCAACCTGTTTCCCTTTCTGCTCTTCTTCTTTGCGCTCTCGCCGATGACGCTGGTCGCGCTCCCCGTCGCGGCATGGAAAGAGTGGCGCGCGAACAAACTTTCCATGCTGCTCTTGATGGCGCTGGCCGGACTCTTCGCCAACCTGCTGCTCTTTTTCAATTACAGCACGGTTATCAACTGGCGTTACTTTTTGACGGGACTGCCCGCCATCGTTCCTCTCGTCGCAGACTATTTTCTCAAAGAGCAGACGGTCAAGCTCGGCCATCCGCGCCGCGCGTTCTGGAGCGTCGTCGCAGGCATCACCTTCACGACCATCGTCTGCGGCATCTATCTCAAGCCCATCAGCAGCGAGCACATACGCAAGCGCGCAGAGACGAAAAACTATCGCGCGCGGCTGGCCCAATTGCCGCCAGATGCTGTGGTCATCGCGGGCGGGCAGACGATTGCCGTCAACTACTGGCGCGGCATCGGCGCGGGACAATGGATCACGATTGGCACGGGCAGCGGCTGGCCCGGCCAGAATTTGATTCCTCAAATCGAAACTTATCTACGCGAAGGCCGCCGCGTCTTTCTAGATGCAGACCCGCGCTGGTGGTCGCCCTGCGGTTGGCAAAGCGAAGAGACACGCGTGCTGCCCGCGCTCTCTTCTCGCTTCCGTTTTCGCAAAGCCACGGACACCATTTACGAGATCAGGCCGCTCGACGACGCGCAGGCGCAGGACGACCCGCAACTGCAAAGACTGCTGCCGGAGAACAGGCCGGACGAAATCAAAAAATGTCCGGGTCAGGGAAAATCCGGTTAAGCTCACACAGCCGGACAAACAGCAGAACGTCTCCCGCAAAGGCGCTGGTGACGCAAAGAAAAACAAGTTGCTTTTCTTTGCGTCACCAGCGCCTTTGCGGGAAACTTTTTTGCAACCTTACGTGTCTCGCAAAGCTTCTGCGGGACGGACGCGTGCGGCTGCGCGTGCCGGATAGATGGTTGCCACCAGACTCAGCAGAAAGGCTACGAGGGCGGCGAGCGCGACATCCTGCACGCGCGCATGAAAGGGAATATTGCTCAGCGAGTAAACATCTGCGGGCAGGCTGACCAGCTTGTAGCGGTCGCCTATCAAACATGCCGCCAGCCCGAACACCACTCCCGCCAGCGCTCCGATCAATCCGACGCACGCGCCTTCGATCATAAAGACGAGCATGATGTTGCGCGCTCTAGCTCCCATCGCCGTCAGGATGGCTATGTCCGTGCGCCGCTCGACGACGACCAGCACGAGCGTCGCGGTGATGTTCAGCGTGGCGATAAAAATAATCAAGCCGATGACGACAAGGCCCATGCGCCGCTCAAGCGCGAGCGCGGCAAAGAGCGGGCGATTCGCTTCCTGCCAGTCAACAGTCGTATAAGCTGCTCCCATCTGCTCGCGTATGCGCGCGGCAACCTGATTGGCAGCGTAGATGTCCACGACCTCTATGCTGATGACCGGAGCGGAGTCGCGCGGCGCGCCCGCCATCGTCGCCGCCGTCGGCAGCGAGACGTAAATCCATGTCGCATCATATTCATAAAGTCCTGAGCGAAAGATGCCCGCGATCTTTAAGCGGCGATAGCGCGGAGCGAGTCCGAGCGGAGTCAGTTGCGCGTCGCCGGAAATAATCTGCGCGACATCGCCCGCGCCGAGGCCCGTCCGCGCAGCCAGTTCAGAACCGATAATCGCTTCAGACAGCACGGCTTCGGACGGCGCTTGCGCGAAGGTCTTGAAGTCGGGTTCGATTGCGGATTGCGGATTGCGGATTGCGGGCTGCGAATCGGTGGCGCGTTGTTCATCCATTGAAGAAGTTTGAGAAGGCTGCTGTTGTTCATGTGCGGCGGGCGCGGATTGAAGCAGCGGCTCGATGCTGCCATCTGTGATGTTGCGCCGCACTTCGCCCACGGCGTGCGCGGAGTTTACATCAACGCCGCGCAGGACTGCGTAAGCAGAGCCTGCCGAGCCGCTCAGGAGCGCGCCTTCATAGGTCGTCGCAGAAGCCGCGCGAACGCCTTCTATGGCGCGCACGCGCTCGACGACTCTGGCCCAATCCTCAATCGCCTCTCCGTCCTGACGCATCAGTGTGACGTGCGCCGTCCCGCGCAGAATCTTCTCGCGCATCTCATCGCGGAAACCGTTGGCGAGGGCCATCGCCACAATCAGCGCGCCGACGCCGACGGCAATACCCGCAATGGCGACCAGCGCGGTGACGCGCGCCATCGGGCGGCGACGGCGCGAGTAGAGATAACGAAGCGCGAGAAAAAGTTCGTAGGGCATGTGTGCGAGGGATTATAAACAGGGACGGACAGGATAGACAGGATGAAAAGCAGGGATGAAAGAAGAAGGCGCGGCTGTCTTTACTTAGTTGGAGATGAACAGAAGTGAAACGAAGAAAATCTCCCGCAAAGGCGCTGGTGACGCAAAGAAGGGCTTAATGCTTTCTCTGCGCCACCAGCGCCTTTGCGGGAGACGTTCTGCTTTCTTTTTATCTGGCCTTCACAGCTTCGACAATGCTGAGTGGCGATTTGGTCGGGATGACGCGTGTCAGTTTGAATCCGGCCCCGGCCAGAAGTTCTGCGTACTCGCTTTCCGTGCGTTCGATGCCGCCGGGAGAGACGAGCATCTCCATATCCTGAATTTTGCCGAAGTGCGGCTCGTTGCCGGGCGCAATCACCATTTCGACGATCAGGACTTTTCCGCTTTCGGGCAGCACTCGATGTATGTTCTTCAGGATAGCCACGCATCGCTCGTCGTCCCAATCGTGGATGATGTGCTTCATCATGTAAGCATCCGCGCCCGCAGGCACTGACTCGAAGAAGTTGCCGCGCGCCAGTTCGACGCGGCCCGCCACGCCTTCTCTTTCCAGAAGAGCGGTTGCGCCTTCGATGACCGAAGGCATGTCGAACAACATTCCTTTAACTTCAGGGTTCGCCTTTAAGACTCCCGCGAGCAGGAGGCCGTGACCGCCTGCGATGTCCGCCAGTGTGTTGATGCCTGAGAAGTCGTAAGCCTCTACGATTGCCGGAACCGCCATCAGCGAGAGATTCGTCATCGCGCGGTTAAAGATTTCCGCTTCTTCAGGATGCCCGCCAAAATAATCAAAGACCTCTGCGCCATGTACGCGGCCCCAGGCGGGTTTGCCCGTCTGGACGCTATACTGCATCTCGCCGTACACGCGCCAGTGCCATTGCTCGCCCATAAAAATCGCCGCATCACGCATAGAGTTGGGCGCGTCCGCGCGCAGCAACCCGGCCAGCGGCGTCAGCTCAAAAACTTTCGGGTCGCTTTCGGCAAACACGCCGACGCTTGCCAGACATCGTAAAAGACGGTACAGCGAACGCTCGTGCGTCATGGTCTCGGCGGCCAGTTCGGAGACCGTCTTAGGCTTTGCGGCGAGCAGGTCTGCGATGCCGAGCTTTGCCGCAAGCGACACGGCCTGCGAGACAAACACCCCGCCGACCATTTGCATCAAAACGGCTTCGGGCGGTAATTGCTGTGTGGTGGCTGCGGTGGCTGCGCTATTCTGTGTGGTCATGATTTCCTCTCCGGTTATGAAGTGATTACGAAATAATTGCTCTCAAATAACTAACGCGCAGCGGGCGGGCGAAAAGTATCAGGCGACGCAGGGCAAATTGTTCATCTGAGAACAATTTGTTTATAATCTTTATTGAATGGACCATCCTGAATACTGGAAACTTCCCAAGTGAACGAGTCCGGGGCTGACAGCGTCACACGACTGTTGATTGAATTGACCAACGGCAACCGCGCCGCTGTCGAGACATTGTTGCAGGTCGTCTATGACGAATTGCGTAAGCTGGCGGCCAATTACCTGCGCCGCGAGCGGCTGGATCACACGCTGCAACCGACCGCGCTGGTGCACGAGGCTTACCTGCGCCTGATAGACCAGACGCAGGTCAACTGGCAGAACCGCGCGCACTTTTTCGGCGTCGCCGCGCAGATGATGCGACGCATCCTCGTTGACCACGCGCGCCAGCACAACGCGGAAAAGCGCGGGCATGATTATCAAAAGCTCTCGCTGGATGAAAATATTGATAAGGCTGTGGAGCGCAGCGCGGAATTAATCATGCTGGACGACGCGCTCAAAGAGTTGGCAGAGGTTGACGAGCAGAAAAGCAAGATAGTCGAACTCAGATATTTCGGCGGCCTGACCGTGGAAGAGACTGCGGAAGTTTTAGGCGTCACCCCCATCACCATCAAACGCCACTGGCGCATGGCAAAAGCCTGGCTCTACGGCCAGATGCAAAAGCAGTGAATAAAGCAAGGTTGTATAATTTAGAGAGAAAGCATCAAACGCCTTTGCGCCTTCCTTCTTGACTTTGCGCCACCAGCGTGAACCGCTCGTTGTTGTTTCTCGCTGGTGGCGCAAACAAAGAAAGACTCAAGGCGCAAAGAGTTGCAGGATTTTGAAGGTCGCAGGATTTTGAAACGGACTCTGAATAGCTACTCGTCATTTACCGTCTCCCCTATCATCTGATTGTCCAGAATTACTGTTTTATGACCCCCGAACGCTGGCAGCACATAGAAGAAATTTTCCAGACCGCGTTGGATCTTGCGCCTGGCGAGCGCGAGCGTTTTATTACGAACGCCTGCACGGGCGATGCCGAGTTGCAGCGCGAGGTCGAAACCCTCCTCACGCAATACGAACAGGCAGGCGATTTCATAGACGAGCCTTTGTACGAGCAGAGCGGCGTGCAGGCTCTGGCCTCTTTGATTAATGACGAGGGCGACCCGATGCTCGGGCGGCTCGTCGGCGCATACAAAATCGAGCGCGAGATCGGGCGAGGCGGGATGGGCGCGGTTTATCTGGCGACGCGCGCCGATAATGTCTTTCAAAAACGGGTTGCCATCAAAGTCGTCAAGCGAGGGATGGACACGGACTTTATCCTGCGCCGCTTTCGCCGCGAGAGACAGATCGTCGCGTCGCTCGACCACGTCAATATCGCGCGCCTTCTGGACGGCGGCGCGACCGATGACGGGCGGCCCTACTTCGTCATGGAGTACATCGAGGGCGAGCCGATTTATCAATACTGCGACGCGCGGCGTTTGAGCGTCCGCGAACGCCTGCGTCTCTTCTGTCAGGTCTGCGACGCGGTCGAGTACGCGCACCAGAATCAGGTCATACACCGCGACATCAAGCCCTCAAACATTCTCGTCAACTCTGCCGGGACGCCTAAGCTTTTCGACTTCGGCATCGCCAAGCTTTTGAATCCTGAGATGGCTTCGGACACTGCGCCGCAGACCGCGACGGCGATGCGTTTGATGACGGTCGAGTATGCCAGCCCGGAACAGGTGCAGGGCTTGCCCGTCACAACCTTGAGCGACCTCTACAGCCTCGGCGTGCTGCTCTACGAACTTTTGACGGGGCATCGCCCGTATCGTTTTCGCAATCGCCTGTTGCATGACATGGCGCGCGTCATCTCTGAAGAAGAGCCTGAGTTTCCGAGCGTCGCGGTCAATCGTTCCGAGAACCTGCTGCCGGTCGCGCATGTGGATCAGGAAGCGATGACCATCGGCCACCTCTGTGAGATGCGTAGCGAAACTCCCGACAGCCTGCGCCGCGAATTGCACGGCGGTCTCGATAACATCACTCTCAAGGCTCTGAGCAAAAATCCTGCCGAGCGTTATCAATCGGCTGCGGCCCTGCGCGAAGACATCGCGCGCTTTCTCGAAGGCAAGCCGATCAGCGCGCCGCTCTACATCCGGCTAACCGAGAGAGGCTCAAGAAGCCCCGCGCCCACGGAAAAAAAGAAGAAGACGGAAGAGTTATCAATCGCCATCTTGCCTTTCAAGATGATGGGCACGCCGCAGACGGGAGACACGGGCGACGAATATCTCGGCGTCGGGTTGGCGGACGCGCTGATTACGCGTCTCTCGAATGTGCGCCGCCTCGTCGTGCGCCCGACGAGCAGCGTCCTTCAGTACAACAAGACGCTTGACCCGCTTGAGGCCGGACGCAGTCTCGGTGTTGATTACGTGGTGGAGGGCAACATACGCCGCGCGGGCGAGACTCTGCGCGTCACAGTGCAACTCTTGAATGTTCATGAAGAGGCTGCGCGCTGGGCCAGAAAGTTTGATGAGAAATTCACGGAGGTGCTCCTGCTTGAAGATATAATTTCCGAGCAAGTGGCCGTCGCGCTTATTCCGCAGCTGACCGGCGAAGAGCAGGAGCGGCTCTCAAAGCGCGGGACAGACAATGCCGAAGCCTTTGATGCTTACTTGCGCGGGCGTTATCACTGGAACACGCCGAACGAAGAGAACATCGCCAGGGCGATTGCTTTCTATAACCGCGCCGTTGCGCTCGACCCCAACTACGCGCTGGCTTATGCCGGGATCGCGGACTATTACAACATGCTCGGCGTCTACGGCGTGCTGCCGTTTGCCGAAGCCGCGCCCAAAGCCAAAGAGGCCGCGCTCAAGGCCGTGCGGCTCGACGAGACGCTCGCCGCAGGTTATGCAGCACTCGGCTTTGCCGCTCTGACGCACGACTTTGACTGGCAGGCGGCGCAGCAGCACCTGCAACGCTCCGTCGCGCTCAACCCGAATTATTCGACAGGCCAACTGTGGTACGGCTACTACCACGCGCTCGCGGGCAACCCGGAGGAAGCTCTCCCGTATACGCGACGCGCGCTCGAACTAGACCCCTTCACGCCGATGATACAGCAGACGGCGCACTGGGTTTTTTATCTCCTCAGACTTTACGACGAAGCCATCGAAGCCGCGCACCGCACAGCCGCCGACGACCCGCAATACGGGCTGTCCTACGTCATCCTCTGTCTGGTGACGACGCAAACCGGCGACTATGACGAGGCGATAGCGGCGGGCCACAAAGCCGTCGAGCTTTTGGGGCGAAGCCCCTACACTTTGACGCGGCTGGCCTGCGCTTACGCCGCCGGAGGGCAGCGCGAAGCCGCGCTCCGGCTGCTCGAAGAAGTGACGGGCATGGAGGCGACGCGTTACGTCTCGCCGCACCTGCTGGCGGCTGTTTACGTCCACCTCAAGCAGTATGAGGACGCGCTTCGTGAGCTGGATCGCGCGCTTGAGATACGCGACGCGCGCATCATCTGGCTCGGCGTTGACCCGCAATTCGATGTCCTGCGCGGCAATAAAAGATTTCAGGAAGTGCTGCGGCGAACGAATAACCCCGCGCCGCAGCCCGCGCTTGATAAACCCGCCACGGGCGAGTCTCTGAGCGGCAAGAGATTTACGGGCGAAAGAGTCACGGGCGAGCCGCGCACGGGGCAGAAATCCATCGCCGTCCTGCCCTTTAAGCTGATAGGCGCGTCAAAGTCTGACGACACGGGCGACGAATATCTGGGCGTCGGATTGGCCGACGCGCTGATTATGCGGCTCAGCAATGTCCAGCGATTTATCGTTCGCCCGACCAGCAGCGTCTTGCAGTATGCCGAAAAAGGAGACCCGCTGAGCGCCGGACACGAACTCAATGTCGAGTACATAGTTGACGGCAACATACGCCGCGTCGGCGGCACGCTTCGCGTCTCGGCACAGCTTTTCAGCACGCAGGATGGAGCGACGCGCTGGTCTGAAAGGTTTGATGAAAAGTTTACGGACGTGCTTCAGCTCGAAGACACGCTCTCGGGCCACATCGCCGGAGCTTTGATTCCGCAACTGACGGGCGAAGAGCAGCAGCGACTGGCGAAGCGCAGCACGGATGACCCGCAGGCTTTTGAAGCCTACCTGCGCGGGCGTTATCACTGGCACAGTCTGACCGAAGAAGGCTTTGCCAGAGCCATTCAATGCTACCAGCAGGCCATCGAGCTTGACCCGAACTATGCGCTGGCCTATGCGGGCATCGCGGACTATTACATTTTTCTTGGCATCTACTGCATCATGCCGTTTGCCGAAAGCTCTCTGGCGGCGAAGCAGGCGGCGCAAAAAGCGGTCGAGCTTGACGACACGCTCGCGGAAGCTCATGCCGCGCTCGCCTTCGCGCTCGTCTCGCATGACCTCGACTGGCAAGGGGCCGAGCGTCACTATCGCTATGCCATAGAGCTGAACCCGAACAGCGCGACCGCGCACAACTGGTATAGCTTCTTCCTGTTGCAGACGGCGCGTTTTGAAGAAGCCTTGGCGGAGATCAACCGCGCTCTCGAACTAGACCCCATCACCCCCGTCGTCCGGCAATCGCTGGCGTGGTGTCATTATCATTCCCACCGTTTCAATGAAGCGGTGAAAGTTCATGCCAAAATAATCGAAGCCGAGCCGCGCTTCGCCTGGGGAAGGACGACCTATAGCTGGGCTTTGACCTGCGCGGGGATGTTTGACGAAGCAGTCGTGCAGGCCGAAAAGGCTGTGGAATTAGGAGGCGATAATCTTCTCTATTTGACTGCGCTCGGCGGAGCTTATGCCGCTGCCGGAAGGGTTGAGGACGCGCGGGGGGTGCTTGAACGAGTGCGCGAAGCCGCCGCGCTCAAGCGTTATGTCTCGCCATATTTTCTGGCAATCACTTATTACCATCTGGGCGACACCGAGCAGGCGCTCGCGCATCTGGATCAAGCTCTTGTCATCAACGATACGTGGGTCACCTGGCTCGTCGTTGACCCGCAATTTGAACGGCTGCGCGCGGAGCCGCGCTATCAGGAATTTGTGCGGCGCACAAGGAATCCGGCGGCCCCGCCGACGCCACAGGCAGTCTCGCGGCAGGTCGCGGAGAGCGCGGAGACGCTCTTTGACGACGGCGAAAAATCCATCGCCGTCCTGCCCTTCAAGCTTTTCAACATCGCGGCTGAAGGAAATACCGACGATCAATATTTGAGCATCGGATTGGCGGACGCGCTGATTACGCGGCTCAGCAATGTGCGGCGCATCAACGTGCGACCGACCAGCTCTATCGCGCATTTTTCCGGTGACGATGCGAACCCGCTCGACGCCGGACGCCTGCTCAACGTGACGCATGTGCTCGACGGTCGCATCCAGCGCGCGGGCGTTTCGATACGCATCACCGTCCAGCTCATCAGCATACGCAGCAACAAACCCGTCTGGGCCGGGCAGTTTCACGAGCGGTTCACGGACGTGCTCGGCATACAGGACTCTATCTCGGAACAGGTCGCGCAGGTCTTGGTTCCGCAACTGACGGGCGACGAGCGCAGGCAGCTTGCCAAGCGCGAGACGGATGACGCCGCAGCCTTCGAGTCATACATGCGCGGGCGTTACTACTGGAACACGTTCACGATTGAAGGCTTTGCCAAAGCTTTAGTCTGTTACAACCGCGCCGTCGCCTTTGCGCCCGACTACGCGCTCGCCTACACAGGCATCGCGGACTATTACACTTTCCTCGGCGTCTATGCGGTGCTGCCTTTTTCGGAAACCTCTGCGGCGGCGAAAGAGGCCGCGCTCAAAGCCGTCGCGCTCGATGACGAATTGGCCGAAGCCTATTCCGCGCTCGGCATCGCCACGCTGCTCCATGATTTCGACTGGCAGACGACCGAACGACACCTGCTCCGCGCGGTCGAGCTGAATCCGAACTATGCGATAGGCCGGACGTGGTACTGCTATTTCTTAGGCATGACGGGACGCTTCGATGAAGGTTTCAAACAGGTGCGCCGCGCGCTTGAGCTTGATCCTTTAACGCCGATCATCCATCACACGCTGAACTGGAATTACTATTATGCGCGGCGGTATGAAGAATCCATCGCCTCTGCGCGCAAGCTCATCGCCGCCGAGCCGCAGTACGGGTTGGCTTATATCCTGCTGTGCATCGTGTTATGGCAAACGGGGCAATACGCGGAATCCATTGAGGCGGGTCAGCGCGGCGTCGAGATCATCGGGAGAGGCCCGTACACGCTGGTCTGGCTCGCTGCTGCTTACGCGGCTGCGGGCGAGGTGGAGCAGGCTCGCGCGCTGCTCGCAGAAATCGAAGAGATGTCTGCGATGCGCTATGTCTCGCCCTACCTGCTGGCAATGGTCTATTGCAATCTCGGTGACAGAGAGCGTGCGCTCTTAGAGCTTGAACGCGCGTGGAGCATACGCGATGGCCGCCTTGCATGGCTCGGCGTTGACCCGCAGTTTGATTCGCTGCGCGACGACCCGCGTTTCATTTCGCTCCTGCGGCACACAAATAACCCTGCGGCCCCGAAGCAGATTACGACCGGCGAGCTTTCCACGGCAGAGAAAGTTTTGGAAAAATCCATCGCCGTCCTGCCGTTCAAGCTGATTGGAGCGCGGCGCGGCGAAGATACCGGCGATGAATATTTGGGCATCGGATTGGCGGATGCCTTGATTACGCGGCTCAGCAATGTGCAGCGATTCATCGTCCGCCCGACCAGCAGCGTCCTGCGTTACGGCGACAGCAGCGACCCGCTCCCTGCGGGCCGCGAACTCGGAGTTGATTACATCGTTGACGGCAACCTTCGCCGCGCGGGCGAGCGCATACGCGTGACGGCACAGCTCTTAAGCGTTAGCGAAGGCGCGACGCGCTGGGCCGGGCGCTTTGATGAAAAGTTTACGGATGTGCTTGAGCTGGAAGACTCCATCTCGGAACAGGTGGCCGAAGCCTTAGTTCCGCAACTGACGGGCGACGAGCGCGTGCGACTTGCCAAACGCGGCACGGACAACCCTGAAGCCTTCGAGTCTTACCTGCGCGGTCGTTATCACTGGAACACTTTTACGGAAGAAGGATTCGCCAAGTCGCTTCTTTGCTATCAACGAGCCATCGCGCTCGACCCGAATTATGCTGCGGCCTATACGGGCATCGCAGACTATTTCAACTGGCTCGGCGTTTATACAGTGCTGCCCTTCAAAGAATGTGCGGCGGCGGCGAAAGAGGCTGCCGAGAAGGCCATCGAATTGGATCAGACGCTTTCCGAAGCCTACACCGCGCTCGGCTTTGCAGTGCTCTGCCATGACTTTGACTGGAAGAAGAGCGAAGAGCTGCACCGCCGCGCCATAGAGCTTAATCCGAATTACGCGACCGCCTATCTGTGGCAGAGCTTTCAACTCACGATGGAAAAACGTTTCGACGAAGCTCTCGCGGCATCACATCGCGCAGTCAAGCTTGACCCGCTCTCGCCGATTAACCGGTACAGTCTGGGCTGGGTCTATTATCACGCGCATCGTTTTCAAGAGAGCATCGGGGAATATCGCAAGCTGGTCGCAGCCGAGCCGGGTTACGGCATGGGCCACTATGGTCTGAGCTGGGCGCTCTCGCAGACGGGCGACCATGAAGAGGCCATCAGCGAAGCGACGACCGCCATCGAGATGCTTGGCAGAAGCCCTTTTGTCCTGAGCGTGCAGGCGGAGGCTTATGCCGCAGCCGGAAGAGAGGCGGAGGCGCGTGCAGCCTTACATCAACTCAAAGAACAGGCGGAGACGCGCTATGTCTCGCCCTATCGTCTCGCGCTCATTCATTGCCGGCTCGGTGAATTTGAAGAGATGTTCAAGCTGCTTGAAGAAGCCTTCGCTATCAAAGACGGCTGGCTCGTCTGGCTCGCCACAGAGCCGCAGCTAGACCCTGTGCGCTCGGACGCGCGTTTGATAGAACTGATGCGGCGCATCAATCATCCGGCGAGCGAGTAGAAAGCAACCGACAAAATCTGCTCTTGCCTTGTGCAACAAAGACAAAGACATGTTCCCGCAAAGGCGCTGGTGGCGCAAAGAAAAGCACGCAAAGTATAAATGGCATTCAATCCTTTGCGGTCTTCCTTTGCGCCACCAGCGCCTTTGCGGGAAATTTTTTCGTGTCTTTTCGTGGACGATGTAATTGCCGTTGAAGGCCGTGTCTGAAATCAAAACTCTATTAATCGTTTCTGAACTTCGCAAAGCCTTTCGCACTCCGGCGGGAGCGCGGCACGAAGTCTTGCGCGGCGTCTCTTTCGCAGTCGCGGCGGGCGAGATGGTCGCCATCACCGGAGCTTCCGGAGCAGGCAAGTCAACTCTGCTGCACATCATCGGCGGTTTAGAAGCGGCGGACGAAGGCAGCGTCAGTCTGGACGGGATGGAGCTGGCGCGGGCGGGCCAGGCGAAAGTTTCAAGCAATCACGGGCGCGAGATAGGATTTATTTTCCAGTTTCATCATCTCCTGCCTGACCTGACGGCTGCGGAAAACATCGCGCTGCCACTGCTAATCAATCGCAAGGCTCGCGGCGTTGCCATACGTCAGGCCGTCTCTGCGCTCGAAGAAATGAAGTTGGGCGCACATGCGCGTCATCCGGTCTCGCATCTCTCCGGCGGCGAGCAGCAGAGGGTCGCTGTCGCCCGCGCGCTCATCACAGGGCCGAGACTCGTGCTGGCAGACGAGCCGACGGGAAATCTGGATACCGCCATCGGCGACGAAATCGGCGCGCGGCTCGCCGCCTATTGCCGCACGCATCAAGCGGCCATCATCATCGCCACGCACAACGAGCGGCTGGCACACGCCTGCGACCGCACGCTGCATTTGCAGGATGGGGAAATCAAGGAAGTCTGGGGTCAAGATTCTGGAATCTAAAGCCTGGAGTCTGAAGTCAAAAAGACAAAACAGAACCCGGCGACTTCGCTCTTGACTCCAGACTCTCAACTTCTTACTTCCAGCCTGTCTCATTAATAGGTTATACTGCGGGGGCAGCGCGAATTGATTTAGTCTCCCCTGACGAGTTATTCGCGCGGCGCAATATTCAAAATCAGCACTTCGAAGATTAGGGATTCTTATGTTCGAACGCTATACGGAAAAGGCTCGACGTGTCATCTTCTTTGCGCGCTACGAAGCATCGCAATTCGGCGCGCCCGCCATTGAGCCTGAGCATCTCCTCCTCGGTCTGATGCGCGAAGACAAAACCCTCACGGGCCGGTTCTTCCCACGCGCGCAGGTCTCCATCGAAGCCATCCGCAAAGAGATAGAAGGCCGCACGCTCCTGCGCGAAAAGATTTCGACTTCGGTCGAGTTGCCGCTCGCGCCTGAGACCAAGCGCGTGCTGGCTTACGCGCATGAAGAGAGCGACCGCTTGCAGCATCGCCATATCGGCACGGAACACTTGCTGCTCGGACTTCTCAGAGAAGAACGCTCGATGGCCGCAGAGATTTTGTACGAGAGGGGCTTGCGCCTGAATGCCGTGCGCGACGAGATTGCGCGGCAGTCCGGCGCGGACTCGCGCTCGGCGCAAAAGAAGGACACGCCGCATCTCGTAGAGTTCTCGCGCGATCTGACGGACGACGCCGCCGCCGACAAGCTGGATCCGCTCGTCGGGCGCGAAACAGAGATCGAGCGCGTCGTGCAAATCCTCTGCCGTCGCACGAAAAATAATCCAGTCCTGATTGGCGAACCCGGCGTCGGCAAGACCGCTATCGTCGAAGGTCTCGCGCAGAGAATCATACGCGGCGAAGTGCCTTCGTTTCTTGAGAACAAACGCATTCTCTCGCTCGATCTGTCGCTCATCGTCGCGGGCACGAAATATCGCGGGCAGTTTGAAGAACGGCTCAAGCAGATTATGCGCGAGCTGGTCGAGAACCCGCATTACATTGTCTTCATAGACGAATTGCACACGCTCGTCGGCGCGGGCAGCGCGGAAGGCTCGCTCGATGCCGCGAACATTTTGAAGCCTGCTCTTTCGCGCGGCGAAATCCAGTGCATCGGCGCGACCACTCCCGCAGAGTTTCGCAAATCAATCGAGAAAGACCGCTCGCTCGAAAGACGTTTTCAGGCCGTCAAAGTTCCGCCGCCTTCGGAATCCGAAGCCGTGCAGATTCTGGACGGCGTGCGCGAGCGTTACGAGACGTTTCATCAGGTGCGCTACACCGACGATGCTCTCGAAGCAGCCGTGTATCAATCGAATCGCTACATTCCCGATAGATTTTTGCCTGATAAAGCGATTGATGTGCTTGATGAAGCCGGCGCGCGCGTCAAGCTGCGCGTGAGACGTGAGCAGGTCAATCTGGAAGAGAATTGGAATCAGCCCCTCGCTGATTGGCCTCGGACTCCTTACGGGATGGACAGACCTATCGGTCTGCGCCTCCCGGAGGAAGAGGCCGACCCGCTGGCCGCAGTCGAGGTCACCAAAGATGACATCGAAGAAGTGATTGCGCGCTGGACAGGGATTCCCATCACCTCGCTCAAAGAAGAAGAGACCCAAAAGCTTCTGCGTATCGAGATGGAGCTTCATAGAAGAGTTGTCTCGCAGCGTCCGGCCATCTCCGCCTTAGCGCGTGCCATACGCCGCTCGCGCGCGGGGCTAAAGAATCCGCAAAGACCTGTCGGCTCGTTTCTTTTCTTAGGCCCGACGGGCGTCGGGAAAACTGAGGTCGCGCGCTCTCTGGCGGAATGCCTCTTCGGTTCGGAACGCTCTATGATTCGCTTCGACATGTCGGAGTTTATGGAGAAGCATTCCATCTCGAAGATGATCGGCTCGCCTCCCGGCTACGTCGGCCACGAAGAAGGCGGGCAGTTGACGGAGCGCATCCGCCGCTCGCCTTATTCCGTCCTGCTCTTTGACGAGATCGAGAAAGCTCACCCGGATATTTTCAATATCCTCTTGCAGGTTTTCGAGGACGGCATTCTGACGGACGCGCTCGGCAACACCGTTGATTTCAAAAATGTCATCATCATCATGACCTCGAACATCGGCGCGCGTTTCATACAGAAGAAAGGCACGCTCGGATTTCAGGGAACGCCGGACGCTTCGCGCGAAAAGCTGGAAGAGATGGTCATGTCTGCTGTGCGCCAGACCTTTAACCCGGAATTTATCAATCGTCTGGACGAGATTATTATCTTCGACGAGTTGCGGGACGTAGACCTGCTCGAAGTCGTCCAGTTGCAGATTGACCAGATGAACCGGACGCTCCACAATCACGGGCTGGAAGTGCGTGTGACGGACGAGGCGAAGCAATGGCTGGTGACAAAAACCTGCGCCGACCGTTCCTATGGAGCACGCCCTTTGAGACGCGCGCTGCAAAAGCATGTCGAAGACCGTCTCTCCGAAGCTTTGATACAGGGACAGTTGGACGAAGCATCACTGATTGAAGTATTTCTGGATGAGAATGAGCTAAATTATCGCTCGGCGGGGGTGGAAGAACCGGGCGATGCGCTTTTAATTCACTGAAATCAAGTCTGGAATCTGAAGTCTGGAGTCCGGAGTTAATAGTCAAAAACACGATTTTGACCTTGACTCCGGACTCCAGACTTTGGACTTTAGACTTCCTTTGCCTGTATAATGCGCAACTTTGTTAGGGAGGTAGTTGGCAACGGAGCGGTAGTCTCCTGAATCCAAGTGCTTCCAGTAATATCTGAAGACACAAATCCAGAAGGCTTTACTTTCGCCTTTTACCTTTTTACTTTTACCTTAATTTCGCGCTCCCTGAAGTCTTTTACAGAACCTCTG
Organism: Pyrinomonadaceae bacterium; assembly: GCA_963817025.1. Classification (GTDB taxonomy): domain Bacteria; phylum Acidobacteriota; class Blastocatellia; order Pyrinomonadales; family Pyrinomonadaceae; genus JACMLC01. The sequence goes on from CAWFML010000001.1 coordinate 904,413, forward strand.
AGGGAAAAGCACTTATGCAAATCCGCCGGGTATCTCTGCTCATTTTATTGAGCGCCATTATTGGCATCACTCTTTCATCTGCGACTTTGCCGGTCGCAGATGCACAGAACACAGCACCACAACAACTCGTCGAATCCGTTGACATACAGGGCAATCGCCGCCTGCGCGACGAAGACATACTTTATTATGTCCAGACACGCCCCGGCGATGTCTTTAACCAGCCGCAGGTCGAACGCGACCTGCAAGCCATTCTCGCGCTCGGTTTTTTCGACAAAACAGCCACACGTGTCTTTACCGAAGAAGGAACACGCGGCGGCGTCAACGTGATTTTTGAAGTCAAGGAACTGCCCATCATCCGCGACATTCAGTTTGAAGGCTTGAAGAGCGTTCCGGAGTCGGATGTGCTCAAGGCTTTCCGCGAGCAGCGTGTCGGCATCTCCAAAGAATCCATCTACGATCCCGTCAAGGCGCGCAACGCCGTGCGCGTCATCAAGGAACTGTTGGCTTCGAGCGGGCGGCCCAACGCGACCGTAGAGATTCGTGAAGACGAAGTTTCCGCGACTTCGACCGCCATCACTTTCGTCGTCGCCGAAGGCGATAAAGTGCGTATCGTTGAGATTCAGTTTGAAGGCAACACCATTTTCAGCGACGGCAAACTCCGCTCGCAATTAAAACTCGTCAAAGAATCGGGCCTCATCGCGCGCTTCCGCGAACAAGACATTCTGGATCGCGCCAAGCTCGACTATGACCTGAACAACGTGCGCAATTACATGCGCTCGAAGGGCTACTTGCAGGCGCGCACGGGCGAGCCGCGTGTCGAAGGTCTGGGCAAGCGTCGCACCGGATTTTTCCTGCCGCTCCCCTTTCTCTCTTCGACCGACGAAGCCTTGCGCGTGATCGTGCCTATCACCGAAGGCAAGCTCTATCGCATCGGTGATATTAAGATCGAAGGCAACTCCATTTACTCCGAGCAGGTGATTCAATCGGTCATCGGCCTCAGGAAAGGCGATGTCGCGGACGGCAAGAGAATCTCCGACGCGCTGTTTGAGAATCTGAAGAAGCTTTACGGCTCGCAGGGTTTCATACAGTATTCGGCAGAGCCTGACCCGACCTTCAAGGATAATCCGGCGAATCCTGAAGAAGGCATCGTTGATTTCAATATTGCGATTGACGAGGGCAAGCAGTATACCCTGAGGCGGCTGGAATTTCTGGGCAACACGTTTACCAGAGACAACGTCTTGCGCCGCGAGGTGTTGGTTAACGAAGGCGACATCTACAGCCAGACGGCTTTTGAATATTCCGTCCTGCGCCTCAATCAGCTAGGCTATTTTGACCCGATAGACAAAGACAAAGACGTTGATTATCGCACGGATGAAGACAGCGGCAACGTGGATGTCAATCTGAAAGTGGCCGAGCGCGGACGCCAGCAAATCTCTTTCAACGGCGGTCTCTCCGGCATCGGCGGCTCATTCTTCGGGTTGGAGTATTCGACCAACAACCTGTTGGGAAGAGGCGAAACGCTCTCCTTCAACGTCGCATACGGCAATCGCCAGCGTTCTTTCCAGTTCTCTTTCACCGAGCCGTATTTCCGCGACCGCCCGATTACAGTCGGTTTCTCGCTGTTCACTTTCTCGCAGAAGTTTTTCGGCGAAGGCACACAGCTTTCGCAGAATCAGGAAATACAGCTTGCAGCCTTCTCGCCTCTCGGTTTTGAAGGCGTGAGTGACCAGAACCTGTTCACGCGCACTTCCTACGGCGCATCGCTTTTCGCCAGCGCGCCGCTCTCGGAGTTTTACAAGAAGCGTCGCTTTACGCAGTTTTCGCGTGTCGGCGCGTCCTACTCATTGTCAACGACGAGCGTCGAAGACCCTCCGGTCAACGCAGATGCCAATCAGGCAAACTTTATCCCGGTCATCTACACCCAGCCGAGCATTATCACCAGCCGCATCACGCCGAGCTTTGTTTACGACACGCGCGCCTTTACGCGCGACGCCAACGACCCGACGAGCGGCAAACAGATTTCCGCCTCCTTAGCTTTCGCCGGACTCGGAGGCGACGTTCGCACGTATCAACCGAGCATCTCGTGGACGCAGTTTATTCCGATTCGCAAGAAGAACACGGATCGCGTCGAAGTTTTCGGTTTCCGCATCGTGGCGGGCAATGTCGGCAGCTTTGCCACGTCGAACAAGGTTAGAGAAGCCAACTCGCTCTCCTTCGTCAACGGCGTGCCGATCTTCGAGCGTTATTTTCTCGGCGACGAATTTACGATTCGCGGCTACAACGTTCGCTCCATCAGTCCGATTGCGCCTGTGGATGTCTTCGTCAGTTCACGAAACGTGACGGTGGCGACCAACTCTTTCGGGGCGGCGACGCCTGTCGAAGGCTTGCCCGCTTCGTTTGTCTCGGCGCTGGCACAGGTCGGCACTTTCACCGGAGCGAGCGGCGCGAATCCGGCCAGACTCGGCAACACGACCTTCACCTCTATCGGCGGCGACACACAGTTTTTAGGAAACTTTGAATACCGGATTCCCATCTATGGCCCTGCGAGCCTCGCGGCCTTCGTAGATGTCGGCACGGTTTTCAACCTGCGCAAAGGCGGCCAGCAGTTTATCAACACCAACTTTCTGGCTGACCAGCCATTCCTGAATCCGTTCAGCCTGAGCACGCTCGCGCTGCAAAACAACCCGCAACTGGCGGCCTCGCCTCTCGGCGGGCTGATTATCCGCGACACGCGGCTCGTCTCGCGCGACGAGTTTGCACAGGCGCTCGAAGTCGGCCCGATTGACCCGCTGACAGGATTGCCCTTCGGGATGCAGCAAATCTTCCTGCGCGGCGACGCGCAGACCAACACGCTTGTTGATGTGAGCCAGAGCCGCTTTGCCAAATTTACGGATTTTCGTTCGAGCATCGGTCTTGAGCTGCGCGTGCAAGTACCCATCGTCAACGTGCCGTTTCGCTTGATTTATGCTTATAACCCGAACGCGCGCAACGGATTTGTTGATGGCGTGTCCAATTTCTTTTTTGACGAAAAGAAGAGCGTTTTTCGCTTCAGCGTCGGGCGGACATTTTAAGACCGTCCGGGAGTCAACCACATAGGCGGCGCAGACATCTGAAAGAAGGTGAATGATAAATAGCAGGACGATGTTATTTATTATTCACTCTTCACTAAATATCACTAGCATCGCCATTTACTGTAAGGAGTATTACAAGAAAGTCATGAGAATATTTCGCCTATTCGCCGCGACCATGTTTATCGCGGCTATCGCCGCCCTCCCCGCCTTCGCACAGCAACGCGGAGGAGCAGGAACACCACCGGCAGCAACCCCCGCGCAAGCCAACAACGGCCCTGTCCCCTCGACCAAGATTGCTTTTGTCAACACACAGGCATTCGGCGATGAGAAGGCAGGCATTAACCGCTACATTGCAGCGGTGAAAAACCTTGAGCGCGAGTTTGACCCGCGTCAGAAAGAGTTGCAGGCCATGGCGGCGCGCATTAAAGCGCTCGCAGAAGAGATCACCAAAATACAGGCTGTGGCTAAGCCGGAAGACATTCAGCGTAAGAACGAAGAAGGTGAGAAGCTGCAACGCGATTTGGAGTATAAGAAAAAGGATGCCGAAGCGGCTTTCCAGAAGCGTTATACTGAAATCGTCGGGCCGATTTCCAACGACATCGGCAAAGCTTTGGACGCCTTCGCCAAACAGCGCGGCATCACCATGATTCTTGACGTGAGCAAACTGGCGGAAGCCATTATCACTTTAGACCCGAACATGGATGTCACAGAGGCATTCATCGTCGAGTACAACAGCAAGAATCCGGCGACCGCTTCAACCGCAGCCCCCGGACGTTAGTAGCAAAGATGAAGGCGGAAGGATGAAGGATGAAAGGTATCCTGTCTAAGCATGCAGGATTCATCTCTAACAGCATCTCATTCATCCTTCCGCCTTCATCCTTCATCCTTTTTTCTTATGGACACGGTTCTCGACGCGCGCGCCATTCAGGAGTTCCTGCCGCATCGCTATCCCTTTCTGCTCGTTGACCGCATCATCGAGCTTGTGCCGATGGAAAGAATCGTCGGCCTCAAGCAGGTGACGATCAACGAGCCTTTCTTTCAGGGCCACTTTCCCGGCGCGCCCGTCATGCCCGGCGTGCTGGTGGTCGAAGCTCTGGCCCAGTGCGGCGCGGTGCTGGCCCTGCGCGAGATCGCAGACCGGGACAAAAAGCTAGTGCTCTTTAGCGGGATTGACAACGCGCGGTTTCGACGCGCGGTCGTCCCCGGCGACACCCTTGTGCTCGAAGTCACGGCCCTCAGGTTTCGCCAGCGCGCACAGCGCATGCGCGGCGAGGCGAAGGTCAACGGCCAACTGGTGGCCGAAGCAGAGATCATGAGCATCGTCGCCGATAGAGAGCCGGCTCAATGAAAGTAAAAAGGTAAGCGGCAAAAGGTAAAAGTAAGAACAGCGTGTTGCTTCTTCACTTTTACCTTTTGCCTTTTTACTTTTGCCTTATGTCTATTCATCCTTCAGCAGTCATCGGCTCAGGCGCAAAACTCGGAGCAGACTGCCACATCGGGCCTTACACTGTCATCGGCGATGAAGTGACGATTGGCGACGGCGTGCGTATCGAATCACACGCCGTCATAGACGGGCGCACAGACATCGGCGACGGCACGCAGATCTTCCCTTTCGTTTCTCTCGGCCTCGCTTCGCAGGACTTAAAATACAAAGGCGAGCCTTCGGAAACGCGCATCGGCCAGCGCAATTCGATACGCGAGTTTGTCACGATTCATCGCGGCACGGAGGGCGGCGGCATGCTGACCGCGACGGGCAACGATTGTTTGATTATGGCGCAGGCGCATGTGGCCCACGATTGTATCTTAGGCAACGGCGTCATCATGGCTAACGGCGCGACTCTGGCGGGCCACGTCACAGTCGAAGACAGGGCCAACATCGGCGCATATTCCGGGGTTCACCAGTTCTGCCGCGTCGGGCGCGAAGCCTACGTCGGCGGCTATTCGGTCGTCGTCAAAGACGCGCTGCCCTTCGCGCTCTCGGTCGGCAATCATGCGAAATGCTATGGCCTGAATGTGACGGGCATGAAGCGTCGCAATTATTCGCGCGAGACGATAGACGCTCTCCATCATGCTTTTCGCTTACTGCTCTCTTCGCGTCTCAACACTTCACAGGCCATCACACGCATCAAAGAAGAGCTTACGGATTCAAAAGAAGTCGCAGAACTCGTGCGCTTTATCGAAGCTTCAGAACGCGGAGTCATTAAATAAACCTCGTATTTTCAGTGCTTGGCTCTTAGTTCTTTGCACGCTCTTCAAGCTTAAGCCCTAAAACTCAAGCTTGATGCCACAGGCAAAGCACAAAATACAAAGCACAGTTCTTATGAAGTACGGCTTAATTGCAGGCAACGGGCGTTTTCCTTTTCTCGTGCTGGATGGCGCGCGGCGGGCGGGGGCGCGTGTCTCTGTGGCGGCGATACGCGAAGAGACGGATGCTGAAATCGAGCGCGTCGCGGACAGCTTCATCTGGGTCGGCATCGGCCAGCTCAATAAGATGATTCGCTTTTTCAAACGCGAAGGCGTGGAGAAGGCGATCATGGCCGGACAGGTCAAGCATGTGCAGATTTTCAGCGGCGCGATTCCTGACCTGCGTATGTTAAAGATGCTCTTGCGCCTGCCGCGTCGCAATACGGATGCGCTGATCGGCGCGGTCGCAGAAGAACTGGCGAGCGAAGGCATAGAGTTGATTGACTCGACATTTTTTCTACAGCACCTGTTGCCGCAGACGGGAACTTTGACGCGTCGTCAGCCGGACGGGCGCGAGCGCGGCGACATCGAATACGGACTCGAAGTCGCGCACGAGATAGCGCGCCTCGATCTGGGCCAGACCATCGTCGTGCGCGCCAAAGCCTGCGTCGCTATCGAAGCGATGGAGGGCACGGATGCCACAGTCCGTCGCGCGGGCGAGTTGGCGCGCGGGAAACTGACGGTCGTTAAAGTCGCCAAGCCAGATCAGGACATGCGCTTTGATGTTCCGGTGGTCGGCATCCCGACGATTGTGACGATGGCGGAGGCTGGCGCAACCTGCCTCTGCATCACTGAGGGCAAGACGCTGATGTTCGACCGCGAACAGATGATTAAACTAGCAGACGAAAAAGGCATCTCCGTGATTGCCGTCCCGCACGGGGCGTAAAGAGCAAGGAAAGTTTCCCACAAAGGAGCGTCAACTATAGCGGATGGCAATAGCTATAGGGAGAAGGGGACAGGGGGCCGGGTGTAGTGAAAGGCGATTGCTTTTCCGACACCCGGCCCCCTGTCCCCTTCTCCCTGTTTTCTCCGCGTTTTTGCGGGAAATGTTATTTGAGAATGATGCTATTGTGCGCCGGTTGGCGTGGAATTTTGCGCGATCTTTGGATCGTAAGGTATCGCCAAAAACTTCTTCACGGTCGCCTGAGCGTTGTCGTAGTTCTCGCCCGTCTGGACAGCAGCATTGTATTCGGCGACGGCGCGTGTGCGCTCGCCTCTGGCATCGTAGGCGTTGCCGCGCTTGATGTGCGACCAGACGACGACCCATGCGGGTCGCTGGTTGCCCTCGATCGCCGCCTTAAAGTTGTCGAGCGCAAACTGGTAATTGCGCTGTTCAAGATAGAGCAAGCCCATGTTGTAATAGACCCACGAGTTTGACCTATCCAGCTTGAGCGCGGCCTCGAATTGCTGCTGCGCCTCTGCGTATTGCCCTTCCTTAAACTGCTCTATGCCGCGACGCGCAATCACAGAGACGCGCAATTCGTCGGACATGCGCAGGATTTTGTTGTTCGGGTCAACAATGACTTCGATGGGCGGGCCGTTGGATTCAAAGTTGAAATCCTCGCTCTTCTCCTGCATGAGCACGGTCGTGAGCTGAGAGTTGCCGCCCTCGCTTCTCAAGGCCAGTTCGACGGGCAAACGCAGGGTCTCAAAATTCTGTCGTACAGTTCCGCGCGTGACAAACTTGCCGGAGCGCGTGCGTATAATCTGATACTCGACCTGAAATTCAGGGACGCCCGTGCCCTCTACCCACTGCGCGAAAAAGTAGCGCAGGTTTTCCCCGTTGACCTGTGAGGCCAGCCGCTCGAAATCGTCAATCGAAGCGTTCTTGCCGCGATACTGATTGAGAAAATCGCGCAGCAGCCGGTTAAACTTTTCCTGCCCCATTGTCTGGCGCAGCATGCGAAAAGCCATCGCGCCTTTGTAGAAAACGATTGACTGGAAAGCTGCGGATTGATCGTCGAGCGCGCCGGGAGCGCGGGCGATGGAGGCTGTCTGCTCGAAAGTCAAAGCGCGCTCCTGCATCTCGCGCTGCGAGCCGTCAAGCGCGCCTCCCGTCAAGCTGGCTTCGCGCAAAGCAAACGCGCTCCACTCGGCCAAGCCCTGCGAGAGCCATGCATCGTCAAAAGATTTGAGACCGACGGTCTGGCCCCACCACTGATATGCAACCTCGCGCTGCAACCTCTCTTCGGGCACGGGGCGCGCGGGGCTGAAAAGCTTTGAAGCGAAAAAGTGCATGCCCGGCGCTGTGTAGGCATCAAGGCTGTCGTCGTCAATCTGCGCGACGACGAGACGCGTGCCGAACTCCGGCGCGCCGTAGGCTTGCGTGTAAAATTCCAGAGCCTTGCCCATCAATTCGCCATAGCTCTCGATGCGATTCTCGCTGCCGACTTTGGTAAAAAACTGTATCTCGTAGTTGCCGAAACGCAGAGATTTTGTGATGTATTGTCCGGCTGCAAAGTTACCGATGAGCGCGGGCTTGGTGCGAACGAAGCGATAACGCACGTTGCCGTCTTTGCCCGGAGGCGGCGTCGAGAAAGGCTCGTCGCTGGAGCCTGCGACCTGCACGCCCGGCGGGACGAGAATGGTGATGTCAGAGGTCGCTCTGTCCGCAGCATAATCGTGGAACGGAAACCAGCGCGCGGCATACATCAGATAAGAGCCTTCTGTGCCGATGTAGGCCAGACGCTTTGTCGCCAGCGGCCCGCCTTCGGGCGTCACCAGCGCGCCGCTCCAGCGGAAACGCAAAGTGACTGGCGTGCCAGCCTGCACGACTTCGCCTAAGTCAACCCTCACGTTTGGCCCCAAAGCGTCCGCGCCCACAGCATCCTGCACAAAATTTGTCACGGGCTTGCCGTTGCGCTCGACGCCTTCGACCTTGAGCGAGCCGTTCAACTCGAACGCTACAGAGCGCGTTGCATCGAGCGGCGTGAAAGAGACTTCGGCAGCGGCGCGCAAGAGGTGCTGGTCGGGAACAAGCTGCGCCTCTATGCGGTAATGCGTGACATCAAAACGCGCGCGGCCCGTCGTCTGCTGCTGTGCATATGCGCTGGCGGTCGCTAAGAGCAATGCGAAGGCGAGCGCGGCTATCCGGTAAAAGCGAAATCCAATGTTGCTCATAAAAGAATTGTCCGTCTAAAAGTTGTGTGATTTATCTTGCGATTATATGCCGCTTGCCGTCAAGAGCGTGCGATGCTGCCACCGGCTCACGACAGCCGCGCTGCGGCCCGGTTAAATCTCTTTCCGCAAGCTGCTTCTCTATGGTTCATGCAGTACGGGCTGGAGGTCTCCCAAGCTTCCTGTACAGTCTCGTTTTTGATGATTGCGCACGCTTTACGGTTGGCTGAAATATATGTAAAGCCACTGTAAAGCACAGGGCATCGCCACGCGTGCGCCGTCTCTCGGAGGTTGCTCCGGCCTTTTTGACGGCGGCGGGCCAGGATGGCATAAATCGCTTGAGAAGCCCTGTCTTTGACTGAGATAGATGGTTGGCTTAAGCTTTCCGCATGGAAGATAACAAAGGTCGTCAATTAATTATCAAGCGCATACGTGAACAGGGCCGCGAGATACGCGCCTTTGACATGCTGCTCGAAGATGGAGACGAATCTCAAAGACTCTTGTACAAGCCCGGACAGGTGGCCGTGCTCGGCGTAGAGGATGAAGCCCCTGCTTATTTCGCTTTTGCCAGCGCGCCGGAAGATGCGGAGATAGAATTTCTAATCAAGCGCGGAGGCGGCGCGAGCGGCAGGATTTACGAGATGCAGCCGGGCGACCGCGTGGAATTAAGAGAGGTAGCCGGGCATGGCTTCCCGCTCGACGAGCAAAAGGGCAAAGACCTTGTTTTCGTAGCGATGGGCACGGGCGTTGCCCCTTTGCGCTCGGCCCTGCGTCACGCCATCCGGCACAAAGAGGACTACGGGCAACTAGTTGTCCTTTATGGAGCGCGCACGCCCGCGCACTTCTGTTATATGGAAGAGACTGAAGATTGGGAACGCGCGGGGGTGGAATTGCGCGAGGTCGTCTCAAGACCGGACGGCCACGATTGGTCTGGGCCAACAGGCTATGTCCAATCGCTTCTGGATCACATCGTGCCGGAGCTAAAATCCCCCGTCGCACTCGTCTGCGGCTCGCGCGAGATGATAGAGCAGACGCGCCACAGGCTCTTGCAAATGGGCTTTGCGCCGGAAGAGATTTTGACTAATTACTGAGTGGTGATTTGTTCTTCGTTCTTTGTTCTTCGTTCTTTGTTCTTCGTTCTTTGTACTTTGTGATTTGTACTTTGCCTTTGACATTTAAGCTTGAGCCAGCAGCTTTAATGCCGAAGAGCGTGCAAAGCACAAAGTACAAAGAACAAAAACATCACTTCTGAGCCACGGCCACGCTGATGCGCGAAGGATACTGCCTTGAGCGATAGATGCGTTGCGTCGCTTTCTGAAAATCGCTTTCCCCGGCCAGAAAAATATTACTCACAAACTTCTGCGGGTTACGGTCGTAGAGCGGAAACCAACTCGATTGAACCTGAACCATAATCCTGTGGCCTTTCAGAAAGCTGTAATTGTTGCCGTGCAGGTCAATCGCATACTCGTTCACCTGATCCGGCACAATCGCTTCAGCCCTTTCAAAGCTCTTGCGATACCGCCCGCGAAAAATCTCGCTCGCCACCATCAATTGATAACCCGCCAGCTTCGCGTCAGCCGGGTACTCTGTGGGATAAACGTCAATCAGCTTCACGACCCAATCGCTGTCCGTCCCCGTGGTCGAAGCGAAAAGATGCGCGATGATGTCGCCCGTGATGGTCAGGTCTTCCTGTAGAGGCTCTGTCTGCCAGACGAGCACGTCCGGACGCTCTCCCAAAAATCTCTGATCCTGCGCGAGCCACGTATACCATCTTGAGCCGTTCGGATCATAAGTCGCTTCCACAGGGCGTTTGCGATACGGCACAGGGTTCGACGGGTCTGAGACGTAGCTGTCAAAGTTTTCGGCGGCCTGTTTCGCCTGCGGCCTGGCAAACGAAAGCTGGCGGTTGGCCTGCAAATACAGCTCGCGCTTCTGCACGCCACGGCGCGGAGACCAAGAGTCATAAGTCATCCACTTGTTAGTCCCTGATTGAAAGACTGTGGCTTCAGCCTGTTTGAGATTTCCCTTGTCCTTCAAATAATAAGCGAACCACGGAGCCTCTATCTCTCTGCGAAAATGTCTGCCGGTGTCGCTGCCGAAATCCACGTCCGCCAGCCGCCGCCCGCGACCGCCCCAGCCGCCATGATTCCACGGGCCTTCGACCAGAAAAACCAGATTCTTTTTGTCATACTTTTCCAACACCTGATAGGTCGTCAGCGCGCCGTACATATCTTCCTGATCCCACCAGCCGCCGACCACCAAAGTCGGGACAGTCACCTCTTTGAGATAACTTTTCACGGCGCGCTGCTGCCAGTAAGAGTCGTAATTCGGATGCGCGACGAAGGCGTTCCACGTCGGCAGTTTTCCGCCAAGCTGTGCCGTGAGAGTGGAGAGCGATTTTAAAGCCAGATACCAATCATAAGCGTCAGTCGTGCCGAAGCTGACATTCTCCGACTCCTTTGAAGATTCCAAAGACTTCACATACTCGTGTCCGTAAGTCTGGCGAAACGCGCCGTTGTGAAAATAATCGTCGCCCATCCAAAAATCTGCGACCGGCGCTTGTGGCGAAGAGGCTTTGAGGGCCGGGTGCGATTCGATGAGCGCCATCGTTGCCAGCCAGCCGTCATATGAACCGCCCACGATGCCGACGCGCCCGTTATTCTTCGGCACGTTCTTGACCAGCCAATCAATCGTGTCGTATGTGTCCGTGCTTTCGTCTACGGACTTTGCATCGCGCCTGTCTCGCGGCGGGCGCACCATCACAAACTGCCCTTCGGAATCAAACTTTCCGCGTATGTCCTGAAAGACGAAGATGTAACCGTCTGCCACCATCTCTTTGCGCGAGCCGTTGACGCGGTCTGAGTTCCACCCCTTCGCGCTGTAAGGCGTGCGATTCATAATCATCGGCAGCGGCTCTGACTGATTTTCAGGGGCTAAGATAACCGTATAGAGACTGACGCCGTCGCGCATCTTGATACGCGCTTCGGTGCGCGTAAACTGGACGCGCGTGTCTCTGGCGGGCTGGTCGCTGCTTTTTTTTGCCGGATAATCTCTGCCTGACTGATGCCAGATAATGGAGACGACTTTTCCGCCCGCATCGCGTATGAAGCTCACCTGCGCGTCAAGGTCTTTGAGGAAAAACTTGGATTCGGAGGAAGGGAAAATCTCGAACCTTCGCTGGTCTGTGACCTGCCCGTAAAACTTATCGCCCTCACGAAAAAACGAAAAGATGAATTCGGAGTCTCTGGCATCCTGATACTGCCCGACATAAGCATCAAAAATCTGCGGGTTGATTTTTATTTCAGCGGGCTGCGGGGTGGCCGCAGGCGTTTGCGCCGGAACGCGATTCGACGTTTGAAAGACAGGCGAACCTAACAGGATTAATAAAGCGAGGCCGGAAAAAGCGCGACAGAGAGATTTCATCTGGTGGCTCCTGAGGTTAGAGAATAAACAGCACTCACAGCATTTGAATTCTTCGCTCTTGCCTTAGCACAAGCTTGCACGGCTTAGCAATAGATTTCGGAAGCTTCAGGCAGAGCAGCCTGTGAGGTTCACGCTCAAACGGGCAGGAGGTTCGATATTTTATAATGAGATAAAGTGAAAGACATGTTCACGTAAAGGCGCAAAAGAAGTAAAAAGGCAAAAGGTAAAAGGCAAAAGGTAAAAGGCAAAAGTAAGAAGTCTTCAACTCCTCTTCACTTTTGCCTTTTACCTTTTTACTTTTGCCTTGGTTAGACCCGGATATTTCCTTCGCGGGCGGCCATCAGTTTGACCTTCTTGAGTTCCGCGCCTTTGATGCCGAAAAAGGTTGCCATTTCGACGATCTGGCGCGGGCTGACGAAATCTTTCGGGTCAGCGCAGAACTTCTCTATGCCGGGGTCAAACTTGTTGCACCCCATCCCCTTCGGGATAGGCAGGTCAACGCTGCATTTTCCATCCTGTTTATACTGCACACAGAACTCACAAACTACCATCATCCGTTTACCTTATAATTCCACGAGGACAGTTGAGCTTATCAATGTCCGACCGCGATTCGCTGAAAGCGCGTCTTTCCTTCGGCATCCTGCCACGAAATATCCAGCACATAGGGTTTGGTTTCGCCCGGCATCGCTTGCAGACGGGCTAACTGATCTTGAGGCGCGTCTGTTGGCTGACCGTCAATCCATGTTCGATGAGAGAGGACTGCCTTCTCTTTTGATTGGATAACATTCACGGCATCAAATTTAATATGAGACCGTGAAGGGCCGCCGGGAGTGTCTTCATCTTTCAGAAAAACGCTGAGCACCTCGACACACTTGAGCGTGTGGTCGGTCGTATTGGTCAACTCCAAAAGAGTCTTCGGCGTGCCTTCTACGAATCTGATAGTAAAAGTTTCTTCTCTATTGAAGCTCATATTGCCCTCGCCTCTCTACACTTAATCTTTGACGATGGTCGTAAAAGGGACAAGTCCTCTTTTGACTTCTTCAAGAGCGATGCTGATGTTTCTGCGCCTGCGTGTGTCAGCTTCGATGCGCGGAGTGGCCCCGTGCAGGAGTTGTTTGTTTCTCAAAGCGGCGACGATAATCAACCGGTAACGTGAATCTATTCCGGGCCATTGATCTGCGTCCGAGACGTTAATAGAACCCCTGCCGTCGTGTTTATTCGTGTCTGTCATAAAAGGCTTCGACTCCTCTGGTTGATGATCGTATCAAATGTGTGAACTGTTCGTCCGGTGTCATTTCGGGCTGTGTCCTAAAAGACATTGAACATGTAACAAATAATCGGAACGGAGAAAGCAGTGATGATGGCTATGTGTATCCAACTCGTCGCCGAGTGATGGCAAGACGGGCATTTCATCTCCCAGAACCTTAACATTCTTCCGCATTTATGACACCTGGGCGACATCTTGAGACCTCTCTGAGGATTGTTTCGTTTGCCGTGCGGTATCGCGTACCAGCAAAGCGAGCTGCGCATGCTCAAGCGGATGACCGCGCTTTAGTTTGGCGGAGGGGTCGTCCACCAGCCAGAAGCCGACAGGGTTTTCCGTCTCCGTTGGGGCAAGATCACCGAGCGCAAGCTCGTCTAGCATGACGGGCTTAAAGAGCAGCATCTGATTGTTACGCGAGCGCGCCTGCATGGCTTCGCTCTGGCTGTGAAAGACCGGCACACGCAAACGTCCCAGATCATCAAGTCCGAACCAGTCGCCGTTAGCGCGCTGCATGGCATATATAATACTCAAAGGGCATCTCCCCTCATCCCGCGCGCCTTCCAAATGTCAGACGGCTCATAAAGTGAGGCAGTTGATTTCTAAGAATGCGCTTCACGATAGGCGTCCGCGCGGGCGGCAGGCTGAAGTTCCGTCGCATCCGCGCCATTGCTCTTGAAGCTGTCGAGGGCTTCCGTCTCATCTTCAAAAACATCGAAAACGGTCAGGAGCTTTGTGATCGTCATCAATTCACGCACGCGTTGCGTGAGGTGTAAAAGCCTGACCTCTCCGCCATTCTTCTTGAGGGTAATGTGGCTTGCAATCAACTCGCCCAGCCCGCTCGAATCAATATACGAGACATGCGCCAGATTCAGCAGAATCTGATTTTGACCTTCCGCCAGCAGACGGCGAATGGCTTTTTGTAAAGCGGCGCTCTCACCACCGATTCTTAAATTGCCGTCGATGTCCAGAACGATCACATTCCCGACCTGACGGTCTTTGATACTCAGGCTGCTCATTATCGCGGTCTCCTTCGCTTTGCGGTCAAAGGGGGGCTTAAATCGAGGGTTAAAATTGGAGTTTTAAGCTGCTGGTTTCAGGTAGTCTGGGTGATTCCAGAGGAGCTGAGAAGGGAGTAAGCTTGACTCGATTCTACCTGATGTTACGCTAGATAATACATATATGTCAAATGTAAGATATATGCTATAAGCGATATATGGCAGAGGTGAAGAATAACACTCTATCGGAGAAAGGATACATCTTGTGATTGAGATTTGGATTGATGAACTGCTGGAAGAGCGCGGTCGCTCTTTCTACTGGCTAGCAAAGGAGACAGGCATTAGCCACACTACGCTGTGGCGACTAAAAAAAGGCAAGGCGCTGGGAATTAATTTTGTGACGCTGGAGAAAATCTGCCTGACCCTCAACTGTCAACCGGGCGATGTGCTGCGTCTGACCGCCGACAAGAAAACAGGCAAGAAGCCAAAGCGCACGAAAGCAACATGAATCTTAAAAAGCATCTCTCAGCCACGCCTGGCGAGCCTCACCCTGATTGCTTCAGGAATGCGCTGGCTGTAGGTTCGGGCATAAAGCGTGAATCCCTTTACGTAAGATCAACAACTTATAGAAAGGGCTCGCTCATAAAGCGAGAAATTAGTCGTGCATAAAACGCGAAAAACCAGTATCTTTCGCGCAAATAATGAGAATTAATCCGGGAGATTAGGATTGCATGGCTGAGGGAAAGTTGCCCCGGCTGACCGAGGCGCACATACGTAATCTAGCCAGCGAGAAGAGCTTCGAGCGCGGCCAAAAATATTATGACGATGGTGCTGTGCTGGAACCTGTCCAGCAGGAGACGGAACTGCGCGCCCAATGCGAAGGCTCGGACTATGAGCCGTATCAGGTCTCAGCGACGCTCTCCAAAAGTGGCATCGAAGAGACTTCCTGTACATGTCCCTATGACTACGGCGGCATCTGCAAGCACATCGTCGCCTTACTGTTAACCTATATTCACAAGCCACAAGCATTCCGTTTCATACCGCCACTCGCCGCACTGCTCGCCGGGCGCAGTCAGAAGGAACTGATCTCCCTCATCGGCGAGATGATTAAGCTAGAGCCTGAGTTGCTATCGCTGGTCGAACTCTCTGTTGCTACTGAGCAAGCCCGGCAAGGCAAGCCGTTGGATGTGACAGCGTACCGCCGTCAAGCGCGGCTGGCGCTCCAATACGAGAGCCCGCATGTGGTAGATAAGCAATTAAAGTCACTACGGGAACTGGCTGTCGGTTTGGTCAAGGCAGGCGACTGGCTGAATGCTGGCGCGGTCTATCATGCGGTTCTGGACGAGACGGTTCGCGGATACGTCAGTATATTGGGAGAAATGGATGAAGACGGCGAGATCGCCATCATGATAGATGCGTTCGCGCTGGGGCTAAGCCAGTGTCTCAAGAAAAGTAAAGCTGACAACCAGACTCGCCGGGCGTGGCTGGAAGCACTTTTAGAGGCTGAACTGATAGATATTGAAATGGGCGGAATTGACTTAGCACCGAGCGCCCGCGAGGCAGTTTTAGAGCACGCCAATGATGAGGAATGGACGTGGCTTGAGAAGCGGCTCGAAGCTGCTATCTCGCAGAGCAGCGACTGGGGACGAGAAGCACTGGCGAGGTTTTTAGCTGCCGGTCAGAAACGGCGTGGGCACACAGGCAAAGCAGCGGCGAAGAAGAGACAGTAAAGAGCCCGTAGCAGAACCGCAAGCTAGGCAAAACCCCGTTCCGGTGGCAGAGGGAATAGATCATGGCGCAACAACAGACGAAGAAGCAAGCAACGCGGACGAAAAGAAGCGATGACAAGCTCTATACCCTCGATGTATTCATCATGAGTGGGCCAATGACGGAGAGCTTTATGAAGAAGAACCGGGTGATCTCCAGAACGATGCAGATTTGTGGCGACCAAACACTTGAGGATCTGCATCATGCCATCTTCGACGCCTTTGACCGGGAAGAGGAGCACATGTACGAATTTCAACTCGGCGGTGAGGGGCCGATGGACCCGCAGGCACAACGATACGTGCTTCCTGCATCTATTAATGATGAAGATAGGCCAGCAGGGGACGTAAAGCGGACGACGATTGCGTCACTTGGGCTGCAAGTCAATGATGTCTTTGGCTATTGGTTCGACTTTGGTGATGACTGGTGGCATCAGATTAATGTTGTGTCCATTGAGGAGGGGGCCGTGCGAGGAAAGCTACCGAAGGTGATTAAGCGAATCGGAAAAAGTCCACCCCAGTATGTAGATTGGGATGAAGAGGAGTAAGGCAGCACTTTCACCACGTGTTCTTTATTTACGCGCCTCACTCTGGTAAGAGCGAATCGACGCTCCAGAAACGCTTCGAGATTGCAACACGCCAAGAGCGCCTTGCACAACATTGCCGTGAGGTGCTTGCTTCTTCAGCTCGACGCTTTGGCGAAGGAGTCAGGAAATAGAAGAAGCAAAACAGCCCGAAACAGATGCTCAAGCATGTAGCGAGTTGCATCGCTGAAAGGATGCCATAGGCAGACATGAAATGGAACAAGCAGAACGACAGAAAACGCTAAAGGCAGTCCTGCATTATTTTTACCAAGACAACACAAAGTCTGGCTCACACTGCCGCTACAGCCTGCAATATCACCTCGTCTGGATTCCGAAGTACCGTCGCAGCTTCCTGGTCGGAGAGATAGCAGAGAGGCTGAAACAGATACTCCAAGAGATCGCCCGCGATTACCGCATCCGTATTATTGCACTGGAGGTAATGCCCGACCATGTTCACATGCTTGTTGAAGCACCGCCCAGGTATGCTCCCGCAAAAATCGTCCAGCTTTTTAAGGGCATCTCTTCAAGAAGATTGAGGCAGGAGTTCCTCAACGTAATAAAGAAGTACATCTGGAAGGAAGGAACTCTGTGGGCCATCGGCTACTACATCGGCAGCGTGAGCGATCAGATCACGACGGAGCTTGTAAAGGAATACATCAGGAATCAGAAGTCTAAAGACGAGAGTCTCAAACAAAAATCTAAATATGTTCAGGCAAGCTTCTTCGATTTATGAGAAAGAAAAAGCAGAGTCGAGCCAACATCTTATGGTCAGTTCTTTTTACCTAGCAGCTTGGCCCGCTCATACTCCTGCGCCGCGTCGATGTCCACCCACGTCCATACGCGGAAGCGGCGAATTTGGGTAGATGTGCTTATCAATGACGAGCTAGACATGCCAACAAAGTTGCCGAGCAGCCGGAAGAACAAATGGGTAAGGCAACAGCCTGTGAAACGTAGATGACTGGCGGCTTATACTATTGACATCCAGCAGTGGTGTTTGTGCCATTTAGGGTTCCGTAAGAATCCCCTTCTGGATGTATGAGCCAATTCCCCATATAGGGGTGGGTATCACCGCAGGAATTTAACAAGGCTTGGCAACAAGCTAGAGCAGGCTGAGGCAGACCAAATTTTCTCACTAAGTTTGCCCCAGACTTTGGGGAGACCACACAAACGGAAGAACTCTCGTTATGATTCACCTCACTTGGGGAGAAGGTCAAAGACAAATGCTCAACTTAGCCAACTTTCCTGTTCTGCTACTATAACTACCCATTACCTTCGTCGTTGAATCCACGTTGAGTTCAATTTGGAATTTCCTGTACTATAAAAAATACCTGGAAATTCAAGATTGTTTAAGAGGATTTCTTTTTTAATGTGTCATAGCAGTTTTATTAAATTGGTACATCAAGTTTTGTTGATAATCATCTTTCTTATCGGTTTTCCGGCGTTAGTCTTACCACAAGGCTATATCGTTGAAATCCAAGGAACTTGGAAAAAAAACAACGGAGTAATTGTCGAAAACAGACAAAAAATAAATGCCGGAACTCGTATTAACAAAGTATCAGAGCAAAGCGGCGATTCAATTTTTATTGCTGACGCAAACGGTAAAATAATTGTCTCCTGCACAAATGATTGTAAAAGCGTTGTTATTCCAAACACTCAATCTTGGGGAGAGTATCTTTGGTGCAGGATAATTGGTTGCGGCTCCAAAAAATACACAACTTTCGCAACTAAAGGAGATGAGTGTAATAATTTCGATGGGATCGCATTCATTGAGCAAAATGGTATCACCAACTTATCGGCATTTTTGAAATTTCTCTCTAATAAATCTGGTAGGTTAAATCTAAAGTTTCAAAAGAAGGTTGGCGATAATATCGAAGAAAAGATATATGATGTGATGGTCTCAAATCCCCAAGTGAGAGATTTGCAGGTTGGATTTTATGATGTCGTACAAGGAAAGCTTACTTCCCGAATTTTGATTTTGCCGACTGAGATTTATGAAAGAGAAAAACAGTCTCTCGCGGAAATTCAAAACAAGATTTCATATTGGAGAGAACAAGGTTTAAGCAATTGTACAATTAAAACTTTTACCCAATCTTATCTTGATTATGTCGCGGAAAAATACGAAGCCCAAATCAAAAAAGATAAAAAGAAAACCAAAGCTAAAGACTAAAAATGGCAGATCCCAATCACTAAATTCAGGTAATAAAATTGAAAAGGTTTCTCAACAACAGACGAAAAAGTCTGCTACAGAAGAAACTTCAGGCGTTCTTCCCAAAAGAAGAACCTGGTGGAAGATTTGGGGTTGGAAGTTATTTTTTTTGATTGGCTTTACATTAATTCTTATTTCTGCTGATTCCTATCTTGGTTTTGAGAGAAAAGTGTCGGATTTCTTGCTTAGCTTCAATAGTATTCCTTCAAAAGATAAACAAGTAGTTATTGTTGGAATTACAGATGGAGATTATAAAACCCTTTTTAATTCAACCAGTCCGCTCTCACCTGCCAGAGTTACTGAAATTATTACTGCGATTTCAAAAGGAGAAGCCCAAAATCCTTGGAGTTAATTTACTTACATCCGATGCAATCCATAAACAATACATCCCTACAGAATCAACTTTCCCGATTGTTTGGACAGAAGAAGCAATCAAAGACGAAGAAAAAGGGATTGATGATTATAAAAATCCGCTTGCTAATCAAGGTCTCTTGAAGATGCATTATGCGGCTCTACCTGAAATACCTGTTGAGTCGGACGGGATTCATCGATTATATCAACGCGCAATTGAAATAAAGAAAAGAGGTGAGAAAATACATCCTACATTTGCGTGGAAGATTTATGAGTTGGCAAAGCCAGAAGAAGCTAAAGCCAAAACAGTAAATGACGAGGAATACTACATCCGCTTTGCAGGAAAGAAACAACAGGACGAGCGATTGGTGATTCCGACATCTCAAATTCTTGATGAATCCAATAAAGAAAATCTTGAAGAACTTAAGAAATTTCTAAAAGGCAAAATTGTGTTACTTGGCGGGATGTATTCTGATTCGAGAGATAGAGGGACTGTTCCCTTTGGCGAAATGTATGGCGTAGAAATACATTCCACAATTGTTGAAACTGAGTTGTATGGACAACCTCAAAAACCGATTTCTTCACTAGCGAGAATTTTAATAAATCTTTTAATGATATTTGTTTTCCCAATAAACTTCACGTATTTTGGCTTAAATAAAAAATCAGTTGTTATTGCGGTAGTTCCAATTATTGTTTTAGGTGTAATCTTTAGCCTGACGCAATACGGTAATATATCTGGATTTCCAGTATTGATTTTGGTCTTCTCATATGGGTTACTTGTTGCCCTTTTTGACTGGGTAATGGATAAATATAAAGAGACTTTTGGTTCCTTATTTAATGGAGCAGCGGCTTACATAACTAAAAAGTTCAACAGGTAAGTGTTTTTGAGTATTTTCAAATTTAGATTACTTCCAATTACCATAGAGAATAAATGGCGACCAGTAATATGGATGCTCAAAGGGTTTTGCCGGATTTTCTTTATATGCTTTCAAACTCTTAGTTGATGTTGGTCTCCTTGGCTTATTCTTATCCGTATCTCCTTCACTTTTCTTCGGGCATCCTGCTATTGACTTCACTTTGCCATCTAATAAAGCAAGTTGGGCTTGCCTGATTGCTTCTGCCTTGTTCATCTTGTCATCGATTTTGTTCTTGTAAAACAGTCTCATAAACTCTGCCGTTGAACATTCATTGACTGACCACAATGTTGCCATCACTGATGCGGCCCCGAATCTCTGTGCCAATTCTGCAAAACTGTCTACTTCGCGCCCGTCAGAATCCGGCTCGGAAATTCCTGTATCACATGCTGAAAGCGTTAACAGGTCAACTCCGGCAAACAGTTTCCCTTCAGGGAATGAGTTCTTTGCTTCTTCTCTCATATCAAAAAGCGAAAACGCTGTCCCATCGCCGAGGACTAAAAACGAACGGGTAAGGTCTCCTGGCTGAATCTTAAAATGTGATGAAATATGCACTACCGGTTTCTGTTTCTTCAATTCGGTAAACATATTTTCTCTTCTAAATTGAGCGTTTAGAAGTATATCGCCTTCAAGTATTCCATGATTAGAAGTTCCTGTTTTGAAGATACTCTTCATTTCATACTCACCAGCGAACAGTGGCGGAAAATCGTAAGGGATTTTTAAGTTCAATACTTGCTTTTTTTCTTCCGTAGTAGCAAATCCAGTCGCGTTCCAAATAGGATTGAGCGAACGAGTAATGCGTTCTATATCAAAGCGGGTGACAACTACATTATTCAAATTTCGACGAACCAAATAATCTTTGCCATCATGAAGAGCATTGATCGGAACATATCTAAGATTTCCATCCAAGTTCCACATAATGGTAGCAGTGTCTTTAGGCAATTCATTCTCAATCGATTTAAAAATAATGATGTATAGTTCTTTTGCTTGGTTGGTAACATCAATCTTTGGTCTGCCTGTCAGACTATCAAGCACGTTTATATTTTCGGCAAATTCTTTCGCTTTTTTATTTAATTCTCTTCCTTTAACAGTAGTTGAGAAGTGTTTGATTCCGTCTTTACTAACTAAAAGCAAATGAAACTGTTTTTCTCCAATCAGGGTGTAAATTGTTACTGCGCTTTGTTTCGAATTATTAATCTCATCCAACAACTTCAGAATATTGTCAACGTCATCATTGATCAGCACTTTATCTCTTTCGTCAGGCTTTTTAGAAAGTTCAAGCTCAACATCCCTGAGAACTTTTAAAAAGGCGGCAGCAGCGTTTTTGAGTTCCACTTCAAGGTTTTTTAATTGAGCGGATTCTTGTTCATTAGGTTGATGGGCAGCGAATTTTCGTTTCAACTCCCCAATTTGAGAGCCAATTTGCCCGACCCTATCGCTCGTAGTCTCATAGCGATCTGCAAACCCTTGCTGACGAGAAGAAAAATCAACTTGGCGAATAGAGAAGTTAGTATCACGATTAAAGTCAAAGAACTGCTGGTCTTGATAAAGAGATAAAACTTGAACGGCTTGATTGAGTTGACCTTCGAAAATTAGTAGCTCGGCAAGTCTTTTGTAAGCATCCTGAAAACTCCTGAGAAAAGATTTCTGAGTTTCACTATCGACTTCCCGGCCTTGAGCTAAACCTCGCAACTGCTGAAATTTATTGACCGATTGTTTACCGTAGAAAATGGCTAAAGAGCGATTGTTGAGCGATGCCCAAATAAACATCAGGTTGTTGAGCGTAACAGCTTCTCCCGATTTGTCTTCGGCGGCGCGACTAAGCAGTAATGCGTCGTTGTAGAAGTTCAAGGCTTTCGACTTGTCGCCTAAAGTATCATGAACCGCGCCAATGTTGTTGAGCGTGACGGCTTCTGAACGTTTGTCTCCGGCAGCGCGATGAAGCGGCAGCGCCTCGTCGAAAAATTTCAAGGCTTGCTGATTTTTGCCCAAATCTGAATAAACTGCGCCTATGTTGGTAAGCGTTTGAACTTCTCCTGATTTGTCTCCAATTTGACGACGCAGTAGTAATGCCTCGTTGTAAAATTTCAGGGCTTGCTGTTTGTCGCCTTTATCTGAAAATACTCCGCCGGTATTGTTGAGCGTGTTGGCTTCACCGAATCTATATGCGACTTGACGATAAAGCTCCAACGCCTTGTCGAAGAATTTCAAGGCCAGTTGCTTTTCGCCTAGCGCTGCGTAAACTGCGCCGATGTTGTTGAGCGTTGTGCCTTCTCCGGACTTATCTTTGACTTGACGACGTAGCGGAATCGCCTCGTTGTAAAACTTCAAGGCTTGCTGTTTGTCGCCCAGATCTGACCAAACCTTACCAATGTTTGTAAGCGCTTGGGCTTCTCCTGATTTGTCTTTGACTTGATGATAAAGCGACAACGCATCATTGAAAAATTTTAAGGCTTGTGGCTTTTCGCCTAACGCCGAATAAACTCCGCCAATGCCCATAAGGGTTGTAGCTTCTCCGCGTCTGTCTTTGACCGCACGACTGAGCGGCAGTGCGTCGTTGAAGAATTTCAAGGCTAGCGGAGTATCGCCCCAAATTGAATAAACTGTACCGATGTTGGTAAGCGTTTGAGCCTCTCCACGTCTGTCTTTAACGAGACGGCGCAACGGCAACGCCTCATTCAAAAATTTTAAGGCTTGCTGCTTGTCGCTTAAATCTATATGAACTTTGCCTATATTGGTAAGCGTCTGAGCTTCACCGCGTTTGTTTCCGATTTTGCGAGCCAGCGACAGCGCCTCGTCGAAGAACTTCAAGGCTAATTGTTTATTGCCCAAAGTGTCATGAACCGCCCCGATATTATTGAGCGTGGTGGCTTCTCCCGAATTATCTCTGACTAGACGGCGCAACGGCAGAGCCTCGTTGTAGAAGTTCAAGGCTTGTTCCGGGTTGCCTAACGCTGAATAAACTGCGCCGATGCCCGTGAGCGTGGTGGCTTCGGCTGATTGATCTCCGACTTGGCGAAGCAGCGATAGTGCATCGTTGAAAAATTTCAAGGCTGTCTGATTATCGCCTAAATCAAAATACACGGCTCCGATATTGCTGAGCGCATAGGCTTCGGCTGATTTATCTCCGACTTGACGATAAAGCGGCAAGGCATCGTTGTAGAATTTTAAGGCTTGCTGCTCGTCGTCTAAAGCATCATAAACCGCGCCAATGTTGTTGAGTGCCGCCGCTTCTCCACGCTTGTCTCCGGCGGCGCGAAGCAGCGTTAGCGCTTGGTTGTGGAATTTCAGGGCTAGCGGCTGGTCGCCTAACGTTGAACAAACTATGCCAAGAAGATTGCTCGTGTAGCCTTCCCAATACTTTTCTCCCAATTTTTTCCATAACCCCAGCGAGTCTCCCCATTTCTCTATGGCTTCCGCCAATCCTTCTGTCGTTCCTTTGTTTCGCCCTGCCAATCCTTCTGTCAACAATCTCTCGGCTCTAACGCGTTCATTATCGCTATCCGTCGTTTCCTTAAGCGTTGCCGTCATCTGATAGGTTCCGCTCAACAATTGTTCACGCGCTCCAACCAACACTTCATAATTGCCTGCTTGTCTAATCACTATCGTTAATGTTTCCCGTTCATAACCAAAGCCGAAATCGGAACTCGTCGTAATTTGTTCATCGGTCAGGCGGCGAAGACCAACCCTCAAGTCAACACCTTTTTCCTGTACATTGACCTGCAAAACTTGTCCTTGCTTGAGTTCGATTGTGTAGAAATGAAGCTCACCGCCTTTAAGCGGACGTTCTACCGTTTCGCCAATCAAAAGCGGGCGCTCATCGCGCTCTCCTGATGCTGCTTGTGCTGGCGGTTCTTTGAGTTGCTTGACTCGCTGCACCGTCAATGCCGCCATAGACTCTTCCTTTAAGTCCTGCCAGCCCTTCAGTGTCGCTTCCAGCCTGGTGATAGCCGTTTCTCTCTGATCTTCCGCATCTCGTGCCGCCATCCCATCGACAAACGTACGCTTGACTTCCACTCTCTGCGGGTTGACGATTGAGATATTATTCGGAGCTGGTTGTGGACAAGTGATTTCAATACATAAAAATATCAAAACCGCCAATTGAAAAACTAAACACGGTGCTCCGTTTAGTCGGATTTTCATAAAAAGCATCCTGCGGGATAAAATTATAGACCGTCGCATAAGTAGCTTACTATTAATGAGCAACCCAGTGCCTTCAAAGAAGGATTGAATCAAGTGCAGTTTGCCCCTCAATCTTAGGATAGCCAAGTTTAGCCGCCGATGAAGATGTTCAAGAACCTTACAACTGACATTACGCAGAGCCACATGCTTGAAGTGGTGCCACACTCCTTCAGTTGGATTCAGTAGGGGGATTGGGCGGTAATGGCTCAAGCTGAATGTCATTGGCCTCGCCACTAGCCATAAAAGCAAAAACCCTTTGCGATGGATCAGGAAGACATCCCAGATGATCAGCGATTTGCTTCCTGTCGTAGATCGCAAATGCTTCAAGAACCTGACGCGACCCCCACTGTTCAAAGCTCTCTGGGAGATTAGCGTATAAAGTTGGTCACACATCGTGATGCTGCCCATCATCAACAGATGGTAATAGCTCAAAAGCACCTTGCTGACGGGCGTTTTTCTACGCGGTGCATATTTCCCCCTTAAGCAGCAAATCCCACACCCGATAAGCGCGAGCATTTAATTACCGAACCCTTCTGTCAAAGACCATAAGCGGACTTTTTCAAAGAAATTAAGTTTAACATTTAGAATGGGTTCAGAGCTTAAACTACGGGACCTTGGTCAGAAATCTGAATCAACTATTGTCTCCGTGTTTACTCCTGCAAGTGGTCTAAGTTCATCTGCTAGAAAAAGAATTTCTAATAGTATTAAAGATATTTTAGAGGATTATGGGTTATATCGATCCTGTTTGAAAGACATTCCTAAAAGGCATCATACTTATGAAATCCCTGGTCAAAGAGCATTTCCATTCTGAGTTACGAAGCATAAATTGGGATTTCACTGGTGGAAAGAGAAGAGCTGGATTTGCGGCCTACCATTGGTATCCTGCTAGATATGTTCCTCAGTTGCCTGGTATTCTTATCAATTATTTTAGTGAGCCTGGCGAAACAATCCTCGATCCATTCTGTGGAAGTGGTACGACCTTAGTAGAAGCATATAAATTTGGACGGCTTGCTGTTGGTATTGATTTAACTCCGACGGCAGTATTAATGACGCGAGCAAAGCTAGTTAGCTTCAATGAAGGTGATTTCTTACAATACAAAATCGAACTAATGGCGCGCGTAGAGGATTATCTTGCACTTTTTTCAGGCAGCGAAGATCGAGATTCTATAGTTAAGAATTATGCTCCTAATTATCGAGAGAATTTTTGTTGGTACGATCCGATTACATTAACTCAATTGGCTGCTATATGGACGGCTATAAATGATCATATAGATTCAAAGTATCTTGTTGTAGGTCAAACCGCATTTTCTTCAATTCTCCTATACTGCTCTAGCCAAATGAAGCATTTTGGTTGGGTCTGCGACAATGTAAAACCTCAAAAATTAGTCTATAGAAATGCCATTAGAAGCTTCTTCAAAAAGCTGAGTGAATACGTTTCTGACGCTAAAACTTTGCAGGTTGAAGCAAATACCTTTCAAGAGAGCAAGGTTAAGCTTGAAGAGATGGAAGTAATTGAAGGTAATTGTACAGAGGTTTTAGCACGTTATCCTGATGAGGCGTTTGATCTCGTTGTTACTTCTCCTCCTTACTACAATATGACCGACTATGTGAAATCACAACGTCTCTCCAATCTTTGGTTTTCTCACGACACTAATGTAATCAAGAAGAAAGAAATTGGCGCTAGATATAAGAGGGGAAGGAAAAACTCATTGGATGAGTATATGGCGGCAATGAGAGATGTTTTCATGGAAGTAGCGCGTGTTCTCAAGCGCAACCGATTCTGTTGTGTAGTGCTTGGCGAGTCGCCAAGCCACAATTCTTACATTGATATATTTGAAACGATCTGCACAGATATAGGACTTGAGATTAATGATTCTATATCTAGGAAAGTTTCAATCGAGAGAAGACTTGTTCCAAGCATACATCACGAAAAAATACTCGTATTAAGGAAAAACAGGGATGTCGGATAATCGCCGTCTGGATGAATTAGGAGAGAGAAGAATTATTGAAGAGTTTTTTCGACCTCGTTATGGAAAACGGGGGGATGATTATTTTGGTGATGATTGCGCGGTAGTCGCATATGGGAATACATTAACAGACAGTGTTGTAGTCGCAACTACAGATCCATGTCCTGAGCCAATGGCAAGTTTTCTAGGATATACAGACCTATATTATAGAGGCTGGCTACTGGCAACGATTAATCTTAGTGATTTAGCGGCGGTGGGAGCACGGCCTCTTGGTTTGCTTACTTCATTAATACTAACAAACGATACAACGGTAGATCAGTTACTCAGACTTCTTGACGGGATTGATGATTGTTCTCGTGCCTGCGAAACCCAGGTCATTGGAGGCAATATAAAAGAAGGTAAGAAGATTGATTTAGCAGCAACAGCGATTGGTGCTTGCTCGGAAGGTAGGTTTCTATCTAGGAAGGGCTGCGAAGTCGGTGATTTAATAGTTGTAATTGGTGACTTAGGGCTTTTTTGGGCGGGAGTGCTTGCACTTCAGAACCATATACCGATTGAGGATAGAAAAGACCGACTCCTCAAGAATGTGCTCACCCCTACTCCCCAAATACGTGTAGGACGAGAACTGGCAAATACAAACTTGGTCACAGCATGTCTTGATAATTCAGATGGTCTCTATCCTTCACTTGCTCAACTTGCGGAAGTAAATGGGGTACAGATGTATGTAAACATGGAAGGAGTATCATTTTCCTCAGATACACTTTACGTTAGCTCCTCGCTTGGAATTGACCCAGTCCGTTTTTCTCTTGGTTGGGGCGACTGGTAACTGATTTGCTGTTGTAGTCCAGCTATAATAGATGAACTAAAAACTGTGACTGAAAAATTTTCTACTGAGATGCACATTATTGGAGAGGTAAGACCGGGTCGTGGCGTGATTCTTAAACATAAACAACAAACTGGCCCAATGTCACCTATTGACTCTCAGAGGTTTACAGCGGATTCATGGTTCACTACAGGAATAGAGTCCTATATAAATTCATTGATTAAAGAATCTCTTTGGGAAGAGGCGAAATAGAAACAGAGTTAAGATTAGCACTTAATTATATCCAAGTAGATGTTGGATGAAACTCTTATAATAGCTACCCTTTCAAACTACATTTCCTCATAATCAGTATTTTCTCTGTTCTCATAGTTGTAGAGATATTATTTTTAATAGCCATACGCTTACTAGGGATAGTTCTTTGAATCTGCTCAACAAACATTACTCCCCTAGCAGTAAAAAGTTCTATCATAATTCTATTCATTGGAATCGGGCGTCCTGCAATGCTTCGATTTCCCACTGTCCAAATCATATATGCATCTAGCTTAAGTGCCGCAAGCGCAGGCTCTATGCATCTATTTAAATCACGCCAAAACGCAGCAACACGTAGCCGTCTATCTTGGGGTTCATTTTTAAGATTTTGCATTGTGCATCTGAGGCTTTTAGATATATCGAGTAATTCTGTTATATCTTCAATTGCACTCTTTAGTTTTCCTCCGAGGCTGCGATTATCTATCTCATAAGCTGTCGTAAGCCATGTTTCATCTAAATTATTGTCAACGTCCTTAAGATCAATCCATTGTAGTGGAAGATAGGCGTGCTGGCCGTAAGAGACAGTTGTTTTATTATCTCCATATGGAGGCAATGTGATTAATAGATCGTGAGCATTTGCAGTTTCTTTATTTTTAATTGATGAATCTGCTAAGCGTATATCAATATTTCCTTTATATTGCCCTTTAGATAATAAGCCTTTTTCCTGCAACAATTTTTTCTGGTGATAAAGGCTATTCAAGTTAGATTGTAGTAAAGTAGTAAAGAGGTTGATTGGAGATAGTGATCGACTTTTAAGCTCTTCCTCTGGTCTTATGTGAAGCTTAAAAGTTGTAGTTCGAGCATTACTCGTTAGTCTCACCGTTTCAGCTAGCGATGTCCAGTAGAACCTTCGGCACCATAACTGATTTTCATTTCTAATTGCACGACGTATCTTTGATAATTCCCGAATGGCATCGTCCCTAAACCACTTATTCAATCCTGGGAAGTTGGCCTCAATTCTGGTCTTTCGGTCCGACTTAATATTATCGATGAGGTCGTTGATCCTACTTCTCAATGAATCTTCATAAAACGGTCCACTTTTTGTTCGGCAAAGTAAAACAGACAATGGATTTATATCCTGGCCGCTGAAATTTAATCCATTTCTCATTGCTTCGATCATTACCGTGCCTGACCCTGCAAAAGGCTCATATACGCTTTTTGTCGAGGGTACAACTTCAATAATCGTACTCATTAGTTTTTCTTGAAGCTGTGGCACCATCATGCCCGGATATTGAAAGCATGAATGCATATAATCTCGTGAAGCATTTGTCCTAAAAGACCAATAATCTTTCGTAGATTTAGAATAATGATTTAATCGTGATTGTATTTCAGCATCGATTCTTCTTGGATCTTTTTTCATATCAGCTCCTTAAAGATTTGAGTAAAAAGTCTGCCGTTCAATCTGTTCGGGTTACAAATTCCAGCCAGGTCAAATTCAGCCAGGTCAAATCCAACCCTGGTTAACCGGGCAAATCTAATTCAATTAGCTTTACTTCTTGTGCTGAGGGTGCTTGCTTGAGATGCAGCACTTAAAACGCTATGAGATGTAATCGCATCTCATGCATTTTGTTTACTTTACAAAGAAATGGGACTTCTGCGTTATTCAAGACAGCTATTCAAGAAAGCGTCTTATGAGCAAATAGCCAAAGCCCCTTATACTGAATCTACACAAAGACTTAGCACATTTACGAAAAAAGCGCCAGGTCTGGGAAGCCTTCAATTCATACTTTATACCGGAATTTTTCACGCTTTATGCCAAACGATTCAGGATTTATGTCCGAACTGACACTGGCAGAGGTCAACGAACGACCGCCGAGTCGGGTCTTCCGGCCTTGATGAATGAATGCTCATTCAGTTATGATAGCGGCTTCTCGCAATCGACCCTCTTGAGGAAAGGTTTTCACTCTTTATGCTTCGGATTGAAAAGGCTGCTGTATTGGGCGCGGGCACGATGGGCGCGCAGATTGCCGCGCATCTGGCGAACGCAGGCATCCCCGCGCTCTTGCTGGATATTGTGCCGCGCGAATTGACGGCTGAGGAACAGGCCAAAGGCTTGACGCTGGAATCCCCGCAGGTGCGTAACCGCATCGCACGCGCAGGGCTGGAGGCGGCGAAGAAGGCCAAGCCCGCAGCGTTTTTCACGCCAGATAAAGCTGCGCTCGTTTCTGTCGGCAATTTTGATGACGACCTCAAACAGTTGAAAGACTGCGATCTGGTGATCGAAGCCGTCGTCGAGAATCTGGAAATCAAGCGCAGTCTCTTTGAGCGCGTCGAGCAGCATCGCAAGCCCGGCTCGGTCATCGCCTCGAACACGAGCGGCATTCCGATTCGCTCTCTCGCCGAAGGCTTTTCCGAAGACTTTCGCGCGCACTTTATCGGCGTACACTTTTTCAACCCGCCGCGCTATATGAAGCTGGTCGAGTTGATTCGCACGGAATGGACAAGGCCGGAAGTCTCCTGCGCGCTCTTCGGATTTCTGGATCAGCGACTCGGCAAGGGCGTGGTGGCCGCGAAAGACAGGCCCAATTTTATAGCCAATCGCATAGGCACTTTCGGCGCGCTCGTCACCATGAAGACGATGCTCGAAGACGGTTATTCGATTGAAGAGGTGGACAAGCTGACGGGTCAACCGGTCGGGCGACCCAAGACCGCCACCTTCCGCACGTTTGATCTCGTCGGCCTTGATGTCTTCGGACACGTCATCAAAAATCTTTACGAGAACCTGCCGGAAGACGATGAGCGCGAAGTTTTTATCGCGCCGGAATTTTTGACCGGGATGATCGGTCGCGGAATTTTGGGCAACAAGACAAAGGGCGGTTTTTATAAGCGGCAAAAGGGCGAAGGCGAGAAGCAGGAAATCTGGACGCTGGACGTGGCATCGCTTGAATACAAACCCTCGGAGAAAGTAAAGCTGCCCGCGCTCGACATGGCGAAGAACATCGAGAACACGCCGGAGCGTCTCAAGTCTTTAGTGTGGAGCAAGGATCGCGCGGGCGCGTTCCTCTGGAAAACTTTTTCGCGCACCCTGCGATATGCAGCCGCGCGGATTCCTGAGATTGCGGACACGGTGGTCGAGGTTGACCGCGCGATGAAGTGGGGCTTTAGCTGGGAGCTTGGCATCTTTGAATCATGGGATGCCATCGGCGTCGAAAAGTCCGTCGCGCGGATGCGCGAAGAGGGCCAGAGCATTCCTGAGAATGTGCAGAAGATGCTCGACGCGGGCGCGAAATCTTTTTACAAGGAAGAGCAGGGACAAAAGTTTTATTTCGATTTTGCTTCAGGCGATTACGTGCCGCTCGCAGAGACGCCGGGCGTCATCATCCTCAAATCCGTCAAAGACAGAACAGCAGTCATTAAGAAGAACGCGGGCGCGTCTTTGATTGACCTCGGAGACGGCGTGGCCTGTCTTGAGTTTCATTCAAAGATGAATGCCATCGGCGGCGACACTTTGCAGATGTTAAAGCAGTCGCTCTCTGAAGTAGAAAAGAATTTCGTCGGCCTTGTGGTCGGCAATCAGGGCGTGAATTTTAGCGTCGGCGCGAATCTGATGCTCTTGCTTCTGGAAGCGCAGGAGGAGAACTGGGAAGAGATAGACATGATCGTGCGCGCGTTTCAGAACGCGACGATGAGCCTGCGTTATTCCGCAAAGCCTGTCGTGGTCGCGCCCTTTCAGATGACGTTCGGCGGCGGCTGCGAGATGGCCTTGCATGCAGACCGCGTGCGGGCTGCGTCAGAGACTTACATGGGACTGGTCGAAGTCGGCGTCGGTTTAATTCCGGCTGGCGGCGGGACGAAAGAGATGACTTTGCGCGTGCTCGATTCGATTCCGAAGGGCGTGACGGATGCAGACCCGTTCCCCTTTATCAAGCGCGCGTTTGAAACTATCGCGCTCGCAAAGGTTGCGACCTCCGGCGAAGAAGCGCGCTCGCTTGGATTCCTCTCCGCAGACGATTCGATCTCGATGAACAGCGACCGCCTGATTGCGGATGCCAAGCAGGAAGCGCTCTCGCTGGCCGCAACCGGCTATGTCCAGCCGCAACAGCGCACGGACATACTCGCGCTCGGCAACCCAGCGCTCTCGACCCTCAAGCTCGGCATACATCAAATGGTGCGCGGCGGTTTTATCTCGGAATACGACGCGCTGATCGGAACCAAGCTGGCGCACATCCTGACGGGCGGCGATTTGAATCACCCGACGCGCGTCTCAGAGCAATATCTCTTAGACCTTGAGCGCGAGGCATTCCTCTCTCTGTGCGGCGAACGCCGGACGCAGGAGCGCATCGGCCACATGCTCAAATCCGGCAAACCTTTACGCAACTAGAAAGGAGCACGGCTTATGTCCACACGCGCGGCTCTGGAAAATTCGGAGATCAAGGCGGGCGCAGTTTCTTCAAACACCGAGTTGCATAGTTTGCTCGAAGAGGTAAAGGCCGTTGCAGAAGACTCGCGCAGGGACTTCGGCCATTTGACGCCGCAACAGCTCAACTGGAAACCATCTGCCGACGAGTGGAGCATCGGGCAGTGCTTCGATCATTTGATTACGACCAATGAGACTTTTTACCCGGATGTGTTGCGGCTCATGCGCGGCGAAAAGCGTCCGACATTCTGGGAGCGTCTGCCGCTGCTCTCAAACTTCTGGGGCAGCATGATTATCAAGCGCGCACGGCCAGAAGCGACCGCGAAATCAAAAGCGCCAAAAGTCTTTGCGCCATCGAATAGCGAGATTGACGGCGGGATTATCGCAAAGTTTGTCGCGCATCAGGACGAGTTGATAGAGAAGCTAAAGGCGACCGGGAAACTGGATTTACGCCGCACCAAAGTCACGTCTCCGGTAGCGAAGTTTGTCACCTATAGCTTTTGGGACGCATACACGATTCTGGTCTTTCACGAACGGCGACACTTTATGCAGGCGCAGAGGGTTTTAGAAGCCGAAGGTTTCCCGCGCTCTCAGGAAAATTAAAAGGCGCGATTGCACAACTCAAGAGAGAGAATCATTCAACCCTTTGCGCCTTGAGTCTTTCTTTGTTTGCGTCTTTGCATGAAAGGTTCGTGTTTCACGCTGGTGACGCTAAGTTAAAACGAGAGGCGCAAAGAAGAGTTTAAGGAATGCCGGAATCGCTCAAAACCAGAGTGCTGCGTTGGAGCTTTAATTTCTTCCCGGCTTACAGGGGAACGGGCGGGCGGCTGACTTACATCGCAGATGATTTCCACGAGATTCATGTCCGGCTGCCTTTAAGCTGGCGCACGCGCAACTATGTCGGGACGATTTTTGGCGGGAGCATGTACGGCGCGGTTGACCCGCTTTACATGGTGATGCTTATCAGGATTCTAGGCAGCGGTTATGTCGTCTGGGACAAGGCCGCCAGCATACGTTTCAAGCGACCGGGGCGCGAAACGCTTTATGCGAAATTTGTCATCGCGCCGGACGAGATTGAATTGATAAAGGAAGAGCTGACGCGCAGTAAGTCTACAGAGCGCGTCTATCGCGTAGAGCTGGTTGACCGTCACGGCAAGATTCACGCAGAGGTGGATAAGACGCTCTACATCGCGCGGAAAAAGGCTGCGGAAGTTCCGGCAGTCGCCCCGCAGCAGCAGGCGGGCATCTCGGCCACAGCAGGCTCTATCTAAAGAAGAGATGGATTACCCTGTCACCCCGGCCATACGTTTGCTGCGCGCGAAGAAAATTTCTTTTGAGCCGCATCTTTATGCTTATGAAGAGCACGGCGGGACAAAGCGTTCGGCCCAGTTGCTCGGCGTCGAAGAACACGCGGTCGTCAAGACTTTGATTTTTGAAACGGATGCGCGCAAGCCTCTCGTCGTGTTGATGCATGGCGACTGTACCGTCTCTGCTAAACAACTCGCGCGCACTTTGCAGGTCAAGAGCGTAGAGCCATGCGGGATCGAGCGCGCACAAAAGTTGACGGGCTACATGGTCGGAGGCACAAGCCCGTTCGGCACGCGCGCACAGTTGCCCGTCTATGCCGAGAGAACAATTTTCGACTTGCCTTCGATTTACATCAACGGCGGCAAGCGCGGCTTTCTTATAGAGATCGAGCCGCGAGTTTTGAAAGAGCTGTTGCAAGCAGTGGAAGTAGAAGTAGCAATTGAAGAATCATAGAGGACAAATATGAGAGAAGCAGTCATCGTATCAGCCGTGCGTACGGCTGTGGGCAAAGCTCCGAAGGGAACTTTGAAAGACATGCGGCCCGACGAGATGGGCGCGGCGGTTATCAAAGAAGCCATCGCGCGTGCGGAAGGCTTAGCGGCGGCGGAAATCGAAGATGTGATTATGGGCTGTGCGATGCCGGAGGCGGAGCAGGGCATGAACGTGGCGCGCTCGGCGGCGATTCGCGCCGGGCTGCCGGTGGAAACATCTGCGATGACGATTAATCGCTTCTGCTCTTCGGGCCTGCAATCAATCGCGCTCGCGGCTGACCGGATCAGGTCAGGCGGCGCGGATGTCATCATCGCCGGCGGGCTTGAGACGATGTCCATGATTCCGATGGGCGGCCACATCATTCGCCCGAACCCGTATCTCGTCGAACATTACCCGGACTTTTATCTGAACATGGGACTGGCGACCGAAAACGTCGCGCGCAAGTACGAGATTTCGCGCGAAGCGCAGGACGCCTTTGCGCTTCAATCTCACCAGCGCGCGCAGCGTGCTCTGGATGAAGATAAATTTAAAGACGAAGTGGTTCCGCTTAACGTAACCTTTGAAGAGTTGGATGAGAAGGGACGCAAGCAGAAGCGCGAGGTCGTGTTTGAAAAGGACGAGGGCGTCAGGCGCGATTCATCCATCGAGGGCTTGCAAAAGCTGAAGCCGGCGTTTCATATCAAAGGCACTATCACTGCGGGCAATGCTTCGCAGATGTCTGACGGAGCGGCTGCCGCCGTCGTGATGTCTGATGAGCGCGCCAGGCAGCTTAACTTGAGGCCGATGGCGCGCTTCGTGGCTTATGCGACCGCCGGATGCCCGCCCGAAGAGATGGGCATCGGCCCTGTCTTTGCCATCCCGAAGGCTCTGAAGATAGCCGGACTCACTCTGGACCAGATTGATGTCATAGAGCTGAACGAAGCGTTTGCAGCACAGTCCCTCGCAGTCATCAAAGAGCTTGGCCTAGACCCCGAAAAGGTCAACGTCAACGGCGGCGCAATCGCGCTCGGCCACCCTTTGGGCTGCACGGGCGCGAAACTGACGGCCACAATCCTGCGCGAGCTTGAAAGGCGCAATGGTCGTTACGGCATGGTCACGATGTGCGTCGGCGGCGGCATGGGCGCAGCCGGGATTTTTGAGAGAATCTAAACCCGTACTTCGTTCTTGGTTTTTTGTTCTTTGCACGCGCCTCAAGCTCGGATTTTGAAACTCAAGTTGCGTGAGACGGACAAAGAACTAAAGACAAAAGACAAAGAACTAAAACCAAAACTTAAGACCCTAATACTAGAAAGGAAAAACCCAATGTCAGCCGTAGCCGAAGATAAACAGGTTATCAAGGGCGGAAGTTTCCTGATCGAGGAACGCACGCCGGAAGAGGTTTTCACGCCGGAGGATTTTACCGAAGAGCATCAGATGATCGGGCAGACGACGCGCGAGTTTCTGGACTCGGAAGTCCGCCCGCGTCTCGAAGAGCTTGAGAATCATGATTGGAAACTCTCGCGCGAGTTGCTGGTCAAGTGCGCGGAGTTGGGCCTGTTGGGCGTCAACATCTCTGAAGAGTTGGGCGGGCTTGATCTGGATCAGACGAGCGGCGTCATCGTCTCCGAAAACCTCGGACGCGCGGCTTCGTTCGCCGTCACCTTCGGCGCGCAAACCTCCATTGGCATGCTTCCCATACTCTATTTCGGCAACGAAGAGACGAAGAAAAAGTATCTGCCGAAGATTGCGTCGGGCGAGCTTGTCTCGGCTTACGCTTTGACGGAAGCGGGTTCCGGCTCGGATGCTCTGGGAGCGAAAGCGACTGCGCGCCTCAGTGAAGACGGCAAGCATTACATCCTGAACGGCGAGAAGATGTGGATTACCAACGGCGGCTTTGCGGACATCTTCATCGTCTTTGCCAAAGTTGACGGCGACAAGTTCAGCGGCTTTGTGGTCGAGCGCGGCGAGGGCGTGACCAACGGCGAAGACGAGCACAAGATGGGCATCAAAGGCTCTAGCACGACCGCGCTCATTCTCTCGGATGCCAAAGTGCCTGTCGAAAATCTTCTGGGCGAAGTCGGCAAGGGCGCGAAGATAGCTTTTAATATTTTGAACATCGGTCGCTTCAAACTGGGCGCGTCCTGCGCCGGCGGCATGAAGCTGATGATTCATGATGCTATCCGTTATGCGAATGAGCGTCATCAATTCGGCAAACCGATTTCCAGCTTTGGCGCAATCAAAGCGAAGCTCGCGGAGATGGCTATCAGAGTATGGGTCGGCGAAGCGATGACGTATCGCACGGTCGGCCTTATCGAATCCGCGATTGGCGAGACGAAAGACCCTGAAGCCAAGCTGCGTTCCATCGAAGAATACGCGGCGGAGTGCTCGATCATCAAAGTCGCGTTGTCGGAGTGGTGCGATTTCGTGGCCGACGAGATGGTGCAGATTTATGGCGGCTACGGTTATTCGGCTGACTATCCGGCTGAACGCGCCTACAGAGATTCGCGCATCAATCGCATCTTCGAGGGCACGAATGAAATCAACCGGATGTTGATTCCCGGCATGCTGATGAAGCGTGCGATGACAGGGCAGCTTGCTTTGCTGCCCGCCGCGCAGGCTTTGATGGACGAAGTGCTCTCGCCTTCGATGCCGGGCTTTGACGAAGACGAAGCCGTGCTCGCAGCCGAGCTGAAGCTGGCCCAAAACGCGAAGAAGGTGGCCTTGATGACGCTTGGCACTGCGGCGCAGAAATACATGATGACGCTCGCAGACCAGCAGGAGATTCTGATGGGCGTGGCGGACATCATCACGGATGCTTTCGCAATGGAGTCTGCAATCCTGCGCGCACAGAAGCTTGCGGCGTCAAAAGGCGAAGAGGCTGCGGCGCGCTATCTTGATATGACGCGCGTCTTCTGCAACGACGCGGTCGAGAGAATAGACGCGCATGCCAAGAACACGCTCGCGGCCATGAGCGAGGGCGACGAGCTACGCACACTGCTCGCAGCCCTGCGCCGCTTTACCAAATTGACGCCGATGAACACCATCGCCGCGCGCCAGCGCATCGCGGAGGTGATGATTAAGGCGAACAAGTACACATACTGAAAGGGGTTAGGGGACGGGGGTCAGGGGACGGTAAAAACAGCGTTCTTTCCGTCCCCTGACCCCTGTCCCCTTCTTTATCATGCGCATCGTTTCCATCTCAGTCCCCACGCCCTTTTACGTCGGGCCGGTCAATTGCTATCTCATCGCGGAAGACCCTGTAACCTTGATTGACACAGGGCCGAAGACGAAGGAGGCAGCGACGGCTTTGCGCGCGGGTTTAAGGCGCGCGGGTTTTCGCGTCTCAGACCTGCGCCGCATTGTGCTGACGCATGCACATGAAGACCACTGCGGGTTGGCGCGTTCTTTGAGAGATGAAGCGAAGGAGGCCGAAGTTCTGGTCCACGGGTGGGAGACGGGGCATCGCGTCGGGCGTTTGGAATATGAGGAGCACAGGCATCTGCTTGTCCGCGCGGGCGTGCCGGATGAAGAGATAGCACAGATGCGCCGGATGTATGAGGGCGTGCGCGCTCTGGCCGATGCGCTCGAAGATGATGAGCACAGCGAGCTGCATGATGAACAGGAACTGGAATTTGCGAATGGCTCTCTGCGCGTCGTGCACACGCCGGGACACACGCCCGGCTCTTGCTCTTTCCTGCGCGAAGCAGACCGCACAGTGATTGCGGGCGATTGCGTCTTAAAGCGCATCACTCCGAATCCTGTGCTCTCGCCAGACCCTGTTGATCCATCCAAACGCTTTCGCTCGCTCTCGGAATATTTAGTCAGTCTCGCGCGCATACGCTCGCTCTCGCCAACGCTGGTTCATGGCGGTCACGGCGATTCTGTCACGGATTACGAAGAGCTTTTCAATCGTTACCTGCGCGCCATCAACGAGCGTCAGGCAGAGGTGATACGACTTGTGCCGAAGACGGGCGCGACCGCCTGGGACGTGGCGCAGGAGATGTTCCCCGGCGCGGACGATGTGCACCGCTTCCTCGCCGTCTCCGAATCGGTCGCGCATCTGGACTTGGCGCAGACGGAAGGCAAGCTCGGAGTAGAGTTTAGCGGCGACCGCGAGATTTATAGAAAAGCCTGAAACAGATCGAATTTAACCACCAAGACATAAAGGCGCTAAGAAAAGTAGATTCTTATTCTTAGAAGCTGTTTGAAAAGTCTGTGAAAGCCCCGAAGGGGCGTCATGTCATAGCCTGTGGCAACGCCACAGGTATCAGGTCATCATTATGATTCCAAGCCCTGAAAGGGCGGCATAAATTATTTCGCCCTTTCAGGGCTTGTTATTTAAAGCTAACCTGTGGCGATGCCACAGGCTATTACATGACGCCCCTTCGGGGCTTTTAAAACAGTTTCTTAGTGCCTTTGTGTCTTAGTGGTTAAAATTTTTAGCAGAGCTTTTTGGAACTCTCCCTCAAATCAGGCGTGCAAGTCTGGAAACCTATCTCTCTTTTACGGAGGATTCTACCCATGAGCTTGAGAAAACTGTTTCTTTCAGCATTCGCTCTGTTGTTAATCCCGTCCGGTCTGGTATTGGCGCAGCAAACGCCCGCCGCGCCGGAGTTGCCGGACAACTTTACTTTTCATTTTAACGGCGGGAGTTTTCTTGGTATCTACACGGAAGAGATCACGCGCGAGAACATGGGACGCTACAATCTGCGCGAAGTGCGCGGCGTCGCCATCTCGAAAGTGATCGAAGGCAGCCCGGCGGAAAAGGCCGGATTGAAAAAAGATGATGTCGTCGTCCGCTTTAACGGAGAAGACGTGACCAGCGTTCGCAAACTGAATCGCCTGATTAGCGAGGTCGCGCCCGATCACGCGGCCCGCGTGACCATCAGCCGCAGCGGAGGCGAGCAGGAATTGTCCGTCACCCTCGCCCAGCGTAAGGATTTCACAACTGCTATGACCCTGCCGCGCATGGACGGCCAGTCGCGCAAGGAACTGGAAAATCTGTTTGGCAATCAGGGGACATTCAATCTCGCTCTCGGCTCAAGCCGCCGCATCGGCGTCAGCACCACAGTTTTGACCAAACAGCTTGCGGATTATTTCGGGGCAGCGGCAGGACATGGCGTGCTCCTGACCAGCGTCAGAGATGACAGTCCTGCGGCCAAAGCCGGACTCAAAGCCGGAGATATAATTACGGAAGTTGACGGAGAGAAGATAGAGGATGCGGGCGATTTGTCGCGCGCCATCAATCGCAAGACTGAAGGCGAGATTACGCTCACGATTGTGCGCGATAAATCTCAACGCACGATTCGCGTGACGCCCGAAAAGGGAGAGGGCATGCAATACTTTACCCCGGAAATGAAGATTCAAGGACTGCCCCGCATCGGCCAGTTGAATCTGCCGCGCATACGCGTCTCGCCCAACTTTGACAAGACAGCCCTGCCGCGCATCCAGGCCCTGCCGCGTGTCAGAGAACTGCTTGGTGATAGACCGCTCTAAAAAAAGGTAAAAGTAAAAAGGTAAAAGGCAAAAGTGAAGAATGAGAGAAATGCTATCTTCACTTTTGCCTTTTACCTTTTTACTTTTTACTTATTTCTGCTGGGCCAATCTTGACTTGCCTTTCATCGCCTCGTCATACGCGCTGCGGTCAACGGGGCCGAGTTTGATTGCGGCGTCAAAGGCTTTGAGGGCTTCCTGCGTGTTTTCAAAAAATTCCAGAATCCGGCCCATCGCTGCATAGGCTCGCTGCATGAGAGCCTTGTCTGTGTCGGGGGATGATTGCCGAATGGCGTTGCTGTAATGCGTGAGAGCGCGTTGCAGGCGTTCGCCCTGCACATCTTCATCCGTCGCATCCTCTGCCGAGAGACTCGCCGCCTGACCGAGCGCGAAAAAGATTCGCGGCTCGCCCTGATATTCCTGCATCAAGGCACGCAGACGCAACTCGGCCTCGGCGTAATTCTTCACACGCAGCAGGTCATCCACCGCCGACAGACTTTTCAGCAGAGCATTGCGACGAGCGGCCTCAGGGGTTTCGGCCTCGTCTGCGCCCGCCGCGCGTTGTGCCTGCCGCAGCTTGCGCGCATCCACTGCGCGCTTTCGCGCTTCGGCGCTCTCCGCCAGCCTGCGACCTTCGCGCGCCGCATCGAAGTTAGCAATCATGTCTGCGAAAAAGTTTGTGATGTCAAACCCGGCAGTCTCTATGCCCTTCAGTTGCTCTGCGAAGTAGAAAGCGAGCACCGCGCCGCGCTCGTAAGCTTCTGCCAACTGCGCCGTTGATTCGTCTGCCAGAGCCGCTGTCTGCGACTTCAACTCTTTGGCGATGTTTTCGCGCGCGGCAGCATCTGTAGTCGCATCTATCCTGCGCCGCGCTTCGCGCGAGATGGCTTCGAGCCGCTGAGTCTCGTCCAGACGCACTTCTGTCGCCGCGACCAGCGAACGCACGACCGACAGGAACACGTCCGGCGAGGCTTCGCCTCCGGCGGCAATGCGCTCGTCCAGCAAGGCTCTGATCTGCGGGCGGCGCGTTGCGATGTCACGCGCATAACGCTGGATGATGGGGTCTATCATGTACTGCACGTAAGCGCGCCGCAGTTCCGACGATGAAGCGTTTGTGTCAAACGGCGCGATCACATAATAGTCATCCGCGATGACGCGAAAGTTAATTGTGCCGGGCACGGCCAGCAGATCGGGAACGATAAAGAAGCGACGCTCGCGTTCTTTGATGGTGAAAGCCTGACGGGCGTTCTTCTTCTTGCCGTCTGCGCCGGGGCTGTTGACGGGGATGCGTTCCGTCACTGTGGTCACAGGTCGCGCATGCAGATAAGAGAGCACGCTGCGCACCATCTCTATCGCGGAGGGACGCAGGCGGTCTCCTTCCGCCTGATACTTTCTGAGATATTCCGGCAGCCGCTCGTCTATCCCGGACTTGTGATAGAACTCGCGGACGAGCGGGGCAAAATCCAGAACTTCCAAAAGGCTGGCGGGCAGGTCAACCGTGCGCGCGGGCGCTTCAAAGGTCGGCGCAGGCCCGAGCGCGTAAGCGAGCGAGACATATCGCGCGGCCTGTTCGGCGGGCGTCGCGTTTGCGAGCTGGCGATTATTGCGTTCAAAGGAAATTCGCAGGCGTTGTCTTAAATCCGCGTCCAAGTCCTGCTGCTCGCGCCGCACCTGCGCGCGAAACGGGGACGGCTCCTGCCCTTTCGGCGTCGGGTCAAAACCTGCCGCATCGAGCGCAGCCATCACTACGATGAGACGCGCATCAGGCTGAATACGGACGCCGGATGCCGCCAAATCAAACCCGGTTTGACCTTGCTGCTGCGGGGCGGAGTTTGAAGCATTGTTGGCTGTGCGCGGCGACGGCGTTGCTCTGTCCTGCGCTTGCGCTGCTACGCTCGCAAGCGAAATCAAAAGGAAGATAACTGGTAGCTTTATGCTCATGATTTAGTTTGTAAACGGCTCATCCTGGATGCGCGCGGGCCGGGCACGCTCTTCTCAAATTACCCGGAGAGTTTATAGAGATGCTTTCCAGCCATGCGACGGATGCCAGAGCGAAGGATGAAAGGGAAAGCTGACGGCAGAAAACGCTTGGGCAGTCCACTGCGGCGGGTTGGCGAGCAGACGGCGGCGGGATTGAAGACCCGGTCTAAAGACAGTCACGAGTGACGAGCAATAAGCATGGAAGCTTTTAAACCCGTCACTCGTCACCGGTTACTCATGGCTGCTATTTGTAGCTGTTGAGCGCCTCTGCTTCGTTTTCGTAAACGTCAAAGACAGTCAAGAGCTTGGTGATTGCCAGCAGGTCTTGAAGCTTCTGCGTCAGGTTGAGAAGCTTGAGTTGTCCGCCCTCTTTATTGATCGCCGTAAAGCTTGAGACAAGCTCGCCGATGCCGCTCGAATCTATATAGCCGACGCCTGCGAGGTTTAAGAGAATCTTCTTCTTGCCTTCTTCGAGCAGGCGGCGAATCGCGCCGCGCAAGGCCACAGAGCCTTCGCCAATCGTCACCTTGCCGTTCATGTCGAGCACGGTCACATCGCCTGCTTGTCGCTCTTTAATATCAAGTTCAGCCATAACGGAAAATCTCCTCAAACGAATTTGCGATTTTAGACTTTTGATTTGCGATTTTAATATGCCACATAAAATCGCAAATCAAAAATCTAAAATCTGAAAGATGCTATCTCTTCTTGGTCATACGCACGAGGGTGCCGCCTTCGGGATGGCGCGACCATTCGACCGTGTCCATATAAGTACGCATGAAAAAGATGCCGCGCCCGTTTGTCTTCAACAGGTTCTGCTCGTCGGTCGGGTCGGGCACATCCGCCGGGTCGAAGCCTTCGCCCATATCACGCACGCTGATTTCAATTACTTCGGATGAAGTGCTGAACGTGACTTCGACCGTCTTGGTCTCATCCTGTAGATTACCGTGCAGGACGGCATTAGTCACGGCTTCGCGCACGGCCATATCAATTCCGAAAATGGCTTCGTCGCCAAACGCCGCGCGGCTCACAATCTCTGCCGCAGCGTTAGCCGCGTCAGCGACGGCCTCTATGCGGCCCGGTAATACGAGTTCAGTCTTCTCTTCGGTCACAACTTCTGGGCGTGGCCTTTCCATAAGCCATCCGGCGGGCCGGGCTACAAAAACATAATTCGGAAAGCGAACCGGAAGATAGACGGTTTAACATGCCCGCTCGCTGCCTGTCAAGAAGGAGTGTCACGGGGTAATGGTTCAGTTTCAGCAAATAAACTGATAGACAAGCGATAACGTTTCCCGCAAAGGCGCAAAGAGAAGTTTACCAAGTGTCAGTGGCATTCAATGCTTTGCGGTCTTCCTTTGCGCCACCAGCGCCTTTGCGCGAACATCTTCCTCTCTGCCTCACTCAATTCACGATTGACGACTCAGCAACTTCACATTGACTCACTACGCTAAAAGCAATTTTCTTGACACGTCCGTGGCGCGGGAGTAATCTCGCGCTACTCATGCCCCAATTACGTTGACGTGACGGCGATTTCGCCAGCGTAAAGCCTATCACCCGGAAGGTAACGCTGCGACACAAAACTGCCTTAGCAGAGGCACGGGCATTTTCACCGGTGCTCTGGCCCGAAAGACTAAGCGCGGCGACGTGTTTCCTCTGCCGGAGCTATCTGGGGTTTATCTGCTTCCCCTCAAACTCGATTGAGCCTTGCGACTCAAACACAGGCTCAAGCGGCAAATCCTTAAGCGGCCCACCGAAAAGGAGACGACAATGAACACCTTGATGAAGCGATTGCTTTTGTCCTTCGCGCTCGTGCTGTGCTTTGTTTCCGCAACCCAAGCCGGGCCTAATAAATTCTCTGGCGTGGTAGCCACTCCCGCTCCCAGCCCGTGCGCCTCGCCGACGGTTCACGCGAGCACCACGGTAAAAATCTACACCGCTCGAACCCAAACTTTGGCAACCGATATCTACCAGCCAAACGGCACAACCCCGATTACGACCGGTCAGGTGACTGCTTCGTCTGCTGGCTATTTCGAGTTTGTCGGGCTATCTCCTCGATACGACCT
The DNA here is from genome assembly GCA_963817025.1 of Pyrinomonadaceae bacterium. Lineage (GTDB taxonomy): Bacteria > Acidobacteriota > Blastocatellia > Pyrinomonadales > Pyrinomonadaceae > JACMLC01. The sequence goes on from CAWFML010000001.1 coordinate 947,295, forward strand.
TGAATTTGTGGGCGTGAGCAGCATCAAGTATCCATGGCCCGTGAGCACAGGGTTCTACAACGTCCAGAACGATTTTGACGCGAAGGGAGATAGCGTGACTGACGACACACAAGCCCTCAGAAACGCTATGTATTACATGTTTATCAAGAGCGGCGGGACGCTCTACTTTCCGCATGGCGATTATCTGGCAGCAACCGGCTCAAATCCGATCCGCGTGTATTCCGGCATCACGATTGAAGGCGCGAACGGCGATCAGGCCACCAGCAACTCCCGCATCCGAATCACCAGTGCGAACCAGAGTCTCTTTACGATTTTGGGATGCACGCATCGGGTTACCATGCGGAACATCAGGCTGATGGCGGATCATTTTTCGACACCATTGGCCGGAACGACGGGCATCAAAATGGAGGGCGAGCAACCGTATAGCACAGACTCGCTGTTGTTTACCAACATGTCCATCAACGGCTTTGAGAACGGCATCACCGTCAACAAGGGTCAGAACTCAGGCAACTATGAGAAATGGGAGTGCAGCAATGTGCAACTGGATCACGTGACTATCAACGACGCCGATTATGCCATTTACATCAACTCCAACAACGCAGGCCCGTGGCAAATCAACAGTACGCAAATCGGCGCACGGACAGACAAGTACGGAATCTTTTTGAGAAGAGTCGGCTTCATGCTGATTAAGAGCGTCATGGCGGGCGGCCCTCCCACTTCTGAGGAAAACTACCCGGAAGAGGATAAAGCCGAGACCTTTCTGACCATCGGCTCGTTCGGCTCAATCACGATTTTGAACAGCCAGTGTGAAGGTTTCAGAAATTCCATACGGGTCTTTGGAGACCTCGCGCCGACAAATCTTGGCGAGGGTAATTACGGCGGTTTGAAATATCCGCTCAACATCATCAACAGCATCTTTGGCGCTAGAATCAGAATCGGCGGAGACGTTTACTTCAACTCTTCCGGCAATATCTACAACAGCAATACTGTAGAAGTTGCTGACGGCGTTCACGCGATGATTTTTTCGATGGGAGATTACATCAGCGACCTGACAAGCAATCACTTATGGTGTCCGTCCGTCGGGGCGACTGCGCCTCAAGGTATTGACCCTGAGACGAACGCGAATATCCCGGCGAACTGCCGCCGTCAATTCAACATGGGGACTACCGGGCGGCTGGTCTTTCAGGGGGGCTATACTTCTTGGGGCCAACTCCCGGTGCAGTCGGGCGTTCCCACCATCACCAATCCGCGTGTGAATATCGGCAGACCTCCCGTGCTCCCGGCACGTTCGGGACAAACGCAGACGACTGACCCCGTGAACATGATACGGATTCCCGTCCCCGCTGCGCGGCTGAGCATTTTCCCGGACTATGATGAAACGGATGTGCCCGCGCTTCGCATCGGCACAAAGAGAAGTCAGTCAGACCCTCTGCCGCCTTACACTTCGTCGAACATAGATTTCTTCTACGACATCACGCGAAGCGTCAGCGGAGACAGCGCGGGTATGCTGTCTTTCACAGGCAATCAAACTGACGTGAACGGCAATCCGGCTTATGTCGGCTATCGCTTCAACAACGGCAACATCAGCTTTAACGCGAACTACACCATCACGCTCGGAACGATTACGCAGAGCCAGTTGTCCACGACCTATTCGGCCAACGGCACTTTGTTCTACTGCTCTGACTGCGCTCAAACCTCGAACTGTGGCACGACAGGCAGCGGCGCAATCGCCAAGCGCATTAACAACGGATGGCAATGCAACTGAAGTGAAAGGGTGTCGGGGATAGGGTGTCGGGTGTAGCAAAGAAATGTCTTGAGCTACACCCGACACCCTTTCCCCGACACTCTTTTTCTCATCCTCCATCATTCGCGCGTGATGTTAGTATGGAAAGGTGTTCATACAGCCTGCACGCCGCATGCACGGGAGTTTGCTCCTGCCCGGCGATAAATCCATCTCGCATCGCGCCGCCATCATCGCCGCGCTGGCCCACGGGCGCACGCGAATCGAAAACTTTTCGAGTGGCCGCGACTGCGCCTCGACGCTCTCGTGTCTCAGGCAACTGGGCGTCGGTATCGAGCGGGACGGCTCAAGCGTTTCAATCGAAGGCGCGGGCATAAACGGCCTGCGTGCGCCGCTTGCGCCGCTCGATTGCGGCAACAGCGGCTCGACCATGCGTCTGCTGGCGGGGGTGCTCGGCGCGCAAAGCTTTGTCTCCGGGCTGACGGGCGATGAATCTTTACGCTCTCGCCCGATGCTGAGAATCATAGAGCCGCTCGCGCGCATGGGCGCAAACATCTCATCCGAAAATGGCCGCGCGCCGCTGGTCATCAAAGGACAAAGCCCTTTAAAAGCTCTCTCGTATCGCATGCCTGTCATGAGCGCGCAGGTCAAATCCTGCATCCTGCTCGCAGGACTCAATGCAGAAGGCCGGACGGAAGTGTTTGAAGAACCGGCCTCGACAAGAGATCACACCGAACGATTGCTCAAGTGGTTCGGCGTCGCGGTTGAGACAGAAATGGAAACGGGCAGTGAGGCATCTTTCCAGAAAATTTCTCTCAACGGCCCTGCGAGTTTACGCGCGCATGACATAGAAGTGCCTGGCGATGTTTCGTCTGCCGCTTTTTTTCTGATAGCGGCTGCGTCCATGCATGGCTCTGATTTGGAGATTAAAGATGTCGGTCTCAATCCGACGCGCTCCCGGATGATAGAGACTCTGCAAGAGCTTGGCGCAAACGTGCGCGTCAGCAATGAGCGCGAGCGATGCAATGAAGCAGTCGGGGACATACAGGTGCGCGGCAGCAAAGCTCTCATGCCCCGCGATGAGAATGAACAGGCGAGCATTTTGCGCGGGCCGGTCATAGCGCGCCTGATAGATGAGCTGCCCGCGCTCGCGGTCTTCGGCACGCAGGTCGCGGGCGGGCTTGAGATTCGTGACGCACAGGAGCTGCGCTTCAAAGAGTCTGACCGCATCCGCGCCACAGTCGAGAATTTACGCGCGATGGGCGCGCAGGTGGAAGAGTACGAAGACGGCCTGAAGGTCGCAGGCCGCACAGCCTTGCGCGGCGCAAGACTTGATTCATACGGCGACCATCGCATCGCAATGGCCTTCACAGTGGCCGCGATGCTCGCAGACGGCGAGAGTGAGATCAGAGGCGCGGATTGCGCCGGCATCTCTTTTCCGGGGTTTTACGAACTCCTCGAATCGGTGACGGAAAGATGAGACGGACACTGGAAGAGCGCATCACTCTCGCAGGCTTTATGGGCGCGGGCAAAACCACCCTCGCCGCAGCCCTCGCGCGCCAACTCTCTTGCCGGATGATTGATCTGGATGAACTCATCGTCGCACACGAAGGCCGCAGCATCCGCGCCATCATGGATGAAGACGGCGAGCCGCAATTTAGAGAGATAGAGACGCGCGCACTCGAACATGCGCTGGCGGAAAATCTCGCGCGCATCATCGCGCTCGGCGGCGGGACATGGACGCTTGAGAGAAACCGCGCGCTGATTAGAGAGCACAACTGTTTGACCATCTGGCTCGATGCGCCGTTTGAGTTGTGCTGGCAGAGAATCGTAAACAGTACTACTGATGACTCAAGACCTCTGGCGCGCGAGCAGGAGCAGGCGCGCAGGCTGTATGTGGAAAGGCAGGAGCTTTACCAGCTTGCCATGCTGCGGGTCGAAGCGAACGGAGAAGTGGAAGCAGAGGCTTTGGCCCTGAAAATCATCAACCTCTCTCAAAGCTTTCTCTAAGAGCGCCGCACAAACCTCAGCCACAGAGACAACAGGGACACAGCGCAAGCGATGGACATTTGATTTAGCATTTGCTTCATCCGACGGCCCGAAGGCACAGCGCACGTATGCATGGGGCGGCGCTTTTATTATTCCCCTCAGCCTGCTTTTAATCTACTATTCATTCTTTCGTGCGTTATGAAATTATCTCAGAAGGATTAAGACAAGGGGCAGGCAATGGCTCAACACGAAACTGTTGCAAGAGCGCTCAAAGTAGCAAAGACACTCAGGAACGCTGATAACTGGAAACACCTCGCGCGCTGGCACGGCGAGGGCTATTACGAACTCCACACGGAAGACACGGGCGATGTTCCCGTGCGTCTGTTTCTCACGCCGTCTCTGCTCGGTGATGCGGAAGATACGCTCTATCGCCAGATAGTCAACGCGACGCGGTTTCCCGGCGTTCTGATGGTCGTCATCACGCCCGACACGCATTACGGCTACGGCGTGCCAGTCGGCTGCGTGCTTATCACAGATGCCGGGAGCGGCGCGGTGGCGATGGGGCCTGTCGGCTACGATATTGGTTGCGGGATGATGTCCGCGCGTTCGGAAGTTGCCGCAGAGATGGCGACGCCGGAGAAGAAGCTGGCTTTTAACCGTGCCGTGATGGAGCGCGTCGAGATGGGCGCGGGCGGCAGGAGTCAACGTCTGGGGCAGGTCTCCGGGCCGGAGTTTAATAATCTGGTGCGCGGCGGCGCGGAGTATTACGTGGAAAAATACGGCGCGGCCTTTGACCGCAGCCGTGCAGAGAGGCATCGCATCCCTGTGGATGACGACTGGCAGATTCCCTTTGGCGGCAAGGGACGGCCTGAGCGCGGGATGAATCAACTGGGCAGTCTCGGCGGCGGCAATCATTTTATAGAGTTGCAGCGCGCCGAAGAGACCGGAACTCTTTTTGTGCAGGTGCACACGGGCAGTCGAGGTTTCGGGCATGGACTGGCGACAAATTATTTCGAGCTGGCGCGCGAGGAAAGACCCGATGCCATCACCGATATAGACCTCGGATATTTCATGCCCGATTCGCGTCATTACAAAGATTATCTGAACGCTGTGGCGGCTGGCGGCAACTACGCGATTCTCAATCGCCTGATTATCTTCGAGCAAATCTCAGAGGCTTTCCGCGAGGTCTTCGGTGAAGAGCTTGAATTGATTTACGAGATCAGTCATAACCTTGTGCAGCAGGAATGGCATCCGCAGTTTGGCGAGGTGTGGGTGCATCGCAAGGGAGCGACGCGCGCCTTTCCGGCGGGCCATCCCGCGCTCAAAGGAACTTTCTGGGAAGAGACGGGCCATCCGGTTTTGATTCCCGGCAGCAACAAGGACTACAGCTATATCCTGCGCCCTTTGCCCGGAGCCGAACGAAGCGGTTACTCGGTCAATCACGGAGCGGGCCGCCGTCTCTCGCGCAGCGCGGCCAACAAGACGCTCTCGCAGCGCGCGATTGACGACGAGTACAAAGAGGCAGGCATCCTCGTCAACATAGACGGGCATGTGCCACTAGACGAAGCCGCGCCCGCTTACAAATCTTCCGCAGAAGTTATCAAGGCTGTGACGGGAGCAAATCTGGCGGAGATAGAATATACGCTCTGGCCGCTCGCTTCTTTGAAAGGCACGGATGAGGGCAAGGGGAAGAGAAGAAAAAGGAAGGGCGGGAAATCGAGCAAGCATTTCTAAAACAGTGCCAAGTAAGACTTACTAAGGAGACAACATCATGATGCGCTTAAAAACATACCGGGCAGTTCTGTGTTGCGGCCTGCTTTGCTTTCTCTCAACGGCTGCGCTGGCCCAATCAACGAATCGCGCGCAGCTCATTTCAGAGATAGATACGCTGCACAATCAGATCAAAGCGAAGGAGGTCGAGTTACTCGCACCCTCTGCGGAAGACAAGGAAGCCTACGCGGTTTTTCTTAAGCAGCCCGGCACGGGTTTGATTCGCCTGCTGCCCAGAGAGAAATACGACGGCAAGCTGAGCATCCGTGGCGGCGGAGCATACTATTCATTCGTGCGGCTCTCGCAGGAATACGGCGGCTCTGACCTTGAATTACTAAAAGGAAATTTTCAGGTCGGGTTTTCAGGCGCGAATTTCGGCTTCCTTCTCTCGCTCGGCGATGTGCCGCTCGAAACCGTCAATCTGGAAACGGCTGGCGTTCCGTTTCTGGTTAAATACGCCGCGCCATCCAAAGAGGCGGAAGCGCGTGAGCAGTATCGTCTGGTACGTGACGGCATACAGGCAAATGGATTGACCTACAAGAGCATTGTGCCCGCGCTTGTTGAGAGGTCATATATCGTACGCTCGATTGATTACGGCATTTCAGACACGCTCGTCGCCTTTCGCGTCGTGCGTCAGGATATGGACGGCAGCTTGATTATTCTCTGGAAGATGCTGAAGAAATTTCCCGTCACGCAGTTGGAAAGCAAGTCAGAAGGATGAAGGCGGACGGATGAAAGGCATGCTGTTCAAGCTTGAAGCATTCATCTCTGAAGAGCATTCTTTTCATCCTTCCGCCTTCCGCCTTCCGCCTTGCTCTTCATCCTTGCCTTTGCGCGCAGCATGTTGAGCAGGGCTTTTTCCTCCGGCTCGTATTCCGGCTCGATGCGTGTGACGTATCGCTCGACGCGGCGGCGAAACTCTTCGAGCGTCGTGCCCTGACGGTAAAGCTCCAGCACGGTCGGGTGTATGTAGCAGCCGCGACAAACCGTCGGCGTGTTGCCGAGACGCTCCGCAACACGCTTGACCGCTTTGACCAGATTTTTTTTAGCTTCCCTCTCATCATCCGCGCGTCCCATCTCCGCGAGTTCCACAGCCGCGAGCAGTGTTCCGCCCCACGTCCGAAAATCTTTCGCGGAAAATTCAGGCGAGGTCGCGCTCTTGATGTAGTCGTTGACATCGCGCGGCGTGATGGCGCGGATGCGGCCTTCTTCATCGTAATACTCAAAGAGCCTTGCGCCGCCGATTGATTTGATGTCCTGCATCAGCATCGCCAGTTCTTTGTCCACGATGACGCGGCGATGATGTATGTGATGCTTGCCCTTAAAGCTGAAGACAAGCTGGCCGTTGCGCTTGATTTCCAGATGGCGATTGCGCAGGGTCGTGACACCGTAAGTGCGATAACGTTTGACGCTGTCCTCCGAGCCGACGCGAAAATACAACTCGTTTATGAGGCGGATAACGACGGCCAGCACGCGCTCGCGCGAGAGGTCTTCGCGTGCGATGTCCTCATTGGTACGGCGGCGCAAGCGCGCTAAATATTCGCCGAAGCGTTCTATCTTCTCAAACTTTTTGCGCTGTTGCCGCGCGGCATATTGCGCGTGATAGAGATACTGCACGCGCTCGCTGGCATCTATGCCGATGGCTTGCAGGCGGCTGCGCGGGCCGGGCGAGATGCGTACATTGGTCCACGCAGGGGGAATCACGAGCGACTTGATGCGCTCTAACTGCGCCCCGTCAGTAATTTTACGGCCCTTCGCATCCTCATACCAGAAGCGGCGTTTTGCCCCGCGCCTGCGCCACCACCGCGCACGCGCGCCGCGCTCGACCATCTCAATTACGCTCTTTTCCACCCTGGCAGGCGCGCTGGTAATGTTGTTTGCCATCAAAAACAATTCCAACACAAAGACACGAAGACACAAAGTAACCTGTCAAACTTTGTGTCTTCGTGTCTTTGTGGTTAAGCTTTTAATCCGCTGCTTCGCTCGACCGCACGGGTTCGAGATCACTATTCGCAGGCCCCATCACGACGCGCCCTTTGGCATCGAAGCGCGAGCCGTGACACGGGCAATCCCAGGTCTTCTCAGAGGTGTTCCAGTCCACAATGCAGCCCAAGTGTGTGCAGATGGCAGAACGCTCATGAAGCGTCCCCGCCTCGTCACGATAGGCCGCCACCTTTGTCAGGCCATGACGAATGATAGCGCCTTCGCCCGGCGCAATCTCGTCCGCCGAATCCACCTCGCCCGGCGTCACGTAATCCGCATACTGCGCGGCGACATTGAGATTCTCTTTCGCAAATTCCTTGATGGCTTTCAAGGTCTTGCGCGAAGGGTCATAGAGCGCGGCCCATTCGTTATCTCTGCCTTGAATTAAATCCGTGAGCAGGATTCCGGCAATCGTGCCGTGCGTCATGCCGTTGCCGGAATCGCCCGTGGCGATAAAAACATTTTCCGCATCCAGCGGATTGCGCCCGATGAAAGCCATGCCGTCAATCGGTTCCAAGACCTGACCAGACCAGCGATACTCTATGCCCTCGACCATCGGGAAACGCTCTCTGGTCCACGATTCGAGCCGCGCGTATCGCTCCGCGAAATCTTCCGCCTGTCCTGTCTTGTGGTCTTCGCCTCCGACAATCAGGATGTCATAGGCTTGAGCTGCATCATCCTTATCAACGCTCTCAAGCCGCAGGTAGTGATAAGGGTCTGGCGTGTCCCAGTAAAGAGCGCGTGTGACAGAGCCGCGCGGGACGCGTGCGCCGATGACATAAGTGATATACGGAGCTTGCTTGGTATGAATAGCGACTAAATCGTTGACGGGAGTGTTGGTCGCCACGACGACGAACCGCGCGTTGACGACCGCCCCGCTTTCCGTCTCGATGCGCGCCGCCTCGCCGCCCTCTATCTTCGAGGCGTGCGTCTGTGTGTGTATGCGCCCGCCGAGTCTGTTGATGGCGGCGGCAAGTCCGGCCAGATATTTGAGAGGATGAAACTGCGCCTGATTTGGAAAGCGCAAGGCTTGGCCCGTGTCAAAAGAATCAACGGGAGCACGCGCGACAAGCTCAGTCCCTGTAAGACCGGCGCGATGCGTCGCCTTCAGTTCGCGCTCAAGCGACTCTTTCGATTCATCCGGCGGCGTGAAGAGATAACCGTCCAATCTCTCATACTCGCAATCAATATTTTCTTCGCGGGCAATTTTCTCAACCATGTCAATCGCCGCCGTGTGGCTTTCGGCTGCGAGACGCGCTCCCTTTTCGCCGTGATAGCTTTCGAGATCGTAAAAGCGGTCGTCGAGCGCGTTGACCAGATGAGCGGTCGTGCGGCCCGTCATCCCGCCGCCGATTGGCCCATCATCGAGCACTATTACAGACTTGCCATCGCGCGCCAGCAAATAAGCAGTCGTCATCCCGGCGATGCCTGCGCCGACGATGCACACATCAGCCTGAGCATCCGCGCCGAGCGCGCCGTCAGACGGAATCTCTTGAGCCGTCGTCATCCACACAGAGACGGTTTCCCCTGAATCATTCTGCATAAATATTCACCCTGTATCTTACGCAAAGGCCCAACAGGTCAGAAACGCCGGGGAGAGCAAGGATGAAGGCGGAAGGATGAAGGATGAAAAGAGTGCTATTTAGAGATGAGCAACTCAAGCTTAAACAGCATGCCTTTCATCCTTCCGCCTTCATCCTTCCGCCTTGCTCTTGCTGGCGGTTCTGACTTGACTTCAATTACTCTCGGCATCGCTGTTGCCGAGCTTTTGATTATCATCTTCGTCGGCTGTTTCCCTCTCGCCTTCGGCCTTGCCCGGCGTGCGGCCAGGGTCGCCCGTTTGCGACTGGCTGCGGGTCGAAGACTCGCTTTCCTGATTCTGCGGTTGCGCGTCGCGCTCGTTTTTCTCTTCCATCTTTCCTCCCTGTTAAGGTTTGAGCACCACCTTGATGCAGTTGTCCTGTTTGTGCTTAAAGGTTTCGTAGCCTGCGGGCGCATCCTCAAGTCGCATCCGGTGCGTGATGATAAAGGAAGGGTCAATCTCGCCCTTCTGGATGCGTTCAAGCAGCGGCTTCATGTAGCGGCGCATGTGCGTCTGGCCCATCTTGAGCGTGAGGCCCTTGTTAAAGGCCGCGCCGAACGGGAACTTGTCCAAAAATCCGCCATAGACGCCGGGGACGGAAACCGTGCCGCCTTTGCGACACGCATGAATCGCCTGCCTTAAAGCATGCGGGCGATCCGTTCCCATGTACATCGCCGTCTTGACGCGGTCATAAATCGCATCGAGCGTCGCCCCGTGAGCTTCGAGGCCCACGGCATCAATGCAGCGATCAGGCCCGCGCCCGCCGGTCATCTCCTTGAGCTTGTTAAAAATGTCTTCGTCATTGAAATCGAGCGTCTCGGCCTTGCCTTCTTCACGCGCCATCTGCAAACGCTCCGGCACATCGTCAATCGCAATCACACGACCCGCGCCGAGCATCCACGCGCTCTTGATGGCAAACTGGCCCACAGGCCCGCAGCCCCAGATGGCGACCGTATCGCCGCCTTCGATGTCGCAGTTTTCAGCGGCCATGTAGCCCGTCGGAAAAATATCCGAAAGGAACAAAACTTTCTCGTCCGGTATGTCATCGGGAATCACGAGCGGGCCGACATCCGCAAACGGCACGCGCAGATATTCGGCCTGCCCTCCGGCATAGCCGCCGGTCATGTGCGAATAGCCGAAGAGACCCGATGGCGAGTAGCCGTAAAGCTTCTCCGCGATCCAGGCCTTCGGGTTCGAGTTATCGCACAAAGACCACAACTCTTTCTGGCAGAAAAAGCAGTTGCCGCACGCTATCGTAAAAGGCACGACTACGCGGTCGCCGACCTTCAGAGCCTTATTCTCGCTCCCGACCTCGACGACGACGCCCATCGGCTCGTGGCCCATGATGTCGCCCTTCTCCATCGTCGGAATGTACCCGTCATAGAGATGCAGGTCAGAGCCGCAGATGGCCGTCGAAGTAATCTTGATAATCGCATCACGCGGATTGAGTATCTTCGGGTCAGGCACAGTCTCGACCCGCACATCGTTCTTGCCAAACCAACATAAAGCTTTCATAAAACTTTTAGGGGTAAAAAGGGGAAGTGGTGTAAAGGGTAAAAGGTTAAAATCACTGTGTTGATTTTCGCCTTCCCCTTTCCCTCTTTCCCTTTTACCCTCTTCCCCCTTTTCTTTTTTTATCTGCCTGCTGTTGCGCTGCGACCTGAAGGCTGGCCTTCAGTGGTCGGCACTTCGCCTGCTTCCATTAACTGTTTAAAGCGGCGCAGGTCTTCTTCGACCTGTTGATCGGGAGCTTCGCCAAAGAGCTTGGCGACGATCTTGCCCAGGCTGCCACCCGGCGGGTCATACTTGAGCGCCACGCGCACAACTGTCCCGCGCCCGGAAGGGTCAGCCTCAAAGCGCACGCTGCCCGCATTGTCCACGTCCGCGCCTTCGAGCGAGCGCCAGGCTATCAACTCGTTCTCTTTCTCGTTATAAACTTCCGCATCCCATTCGACAGTCATGCCCGCAGGAGCTTTCGCTGTCCAGTGCGAGCGATTTTGGCCTGTGACGCTTACCGCTTCGAGATGGTTCATAAAGCGCGGCAGATTTTCAAAATTTCGCCAGAAGCGATACAGCTCTTCCGGCGACTTGTTGATGGTCACGCTTTTTTCGACCTTAAAACCTTTGCCGCCGCGCACGCTTACGTTCGGATTGTCGCTCGACTCGGAAGTGTTGATGCCGAATGACCGGTACATTTCGCAGTGTCCTGTCGTGCCGCGATAGACGAGCGCGCCGCCGACCAGCGCGAGCACCGCGCCGCCTATTGAGCGACGTGTCAACAGGCGCGAGATGCCATAGACGGCCAATGCGCCGCCGCCTATCGAAGAACCCCAGCGTTCAATTTCGCTGATATTGACATCTCTGCTGCTCTCTGTGTTGTCAGACTGCTTGCCTTTTGTCCCTGGTGTTTCCTCTTGGGGAATTAATCCCGCTTCTTCCGCCGCCAGCCTCAATGATTCTGCCATGACTCTAATCTCCTATTGATAAAGGTAGGCGGTTTGCGGACACTTTTATCCCACAAATACCCCCAACTGTCCGAAAACGCCTCGGCTTAATTATGTTCAAATGAAGATAGTCAAACGGCGTGCCTGAGAAAGGAAAAAGTAAAAAGGTAAAAGGCAAAAGTGAAGCAGAGGCATGACAGCCACTCTGTCTTAACTTTTGCCTTTTACCTTTTTACTTTTTCCTTATTTGTATCCGTGCAGGTGTTCCTGCATCCAGACCCAGGCGGATTCGATGATGAGTTTTAAGTCTTGAAGCGCGGGCTGCCAGCCCAGTTCGCGTTTGATCTTGTCGGAGGCGGCGATGAGAACGGCAGGGTCGCCCGCGCGGCGTGGGCCAATCCGTGTGGGGATGTCGCGGCCTGTGACCTTTTCAGCGGTCTCTATTACTTCGCGGACGCTGTATCCCTCGCCGCCGCAACCTAAATTATAAATAGCGCTTCTCTCATCAAGAATGCCGAGCGCGAGAATGTGCGCGCGTGACAGATCAACGACATGTATGTAGTCGCGCACGCAGGTTCCGTCGCGCGTCGGATAGTCGTCGCCGTAGATGGTGACAGCCTCGCGCTTCCCCGCGGCGGCTTGCAGGACAATCGGGATGAGATGTGTTTCCGGGTCGTGCATCTCGCCGCAGAGGCGGGTTGCGCCCGCCGCGTTGAAATAACGCAAGGAAGCGTAATGCAGACCGTAAGCGTTTTCATACCAGTGCAGAGCGCGCTCGAAAGCGAGCTTTGATTCGCCGTAAGGATTGGTCGGCGCGGTCGCGTCCGTCTCTTCAATCGGCTGCTTGGCAGGCTCGCCATACGTCGCCGCCGTCGAAGAGAAGACGAAGCGATTGACTCCCGCCTCGCGCATCGCATCAAGCAGGTTTAAGCCCGCGACGAAGTTGTTGCGAAAATACTTTGCGGGCTGCTCGACCGATTCACCGACCAGAGAATCCGCAGCCATGTGTATGACTGCTTCCACGCCCTGCGATGTGAGCGTGCGGCGCAGGGTTTCTCCGTCCATCAAATCAGCTTCGACAAATTGCGCGCCGTCGGCTACGGCTTCACGATGACCTTTATAGAGGCTATCGTAAACGATGACCTGATGGCCGTCTTTCAACAGCTCTTCCGTCACCACGCTGCCGATATAGCCAGCCCCGCCCGTGACTAAAACACGCATCCTGTTATCCTTTTCCGAGTTAGTTTGTGAAGCAGCTTAATCACAAAATCACGCGAAAAGAACGGCGCTTGGTCGCCGGTTTTTCCGTGTGATTTGGGGATAGCTCTTGAGTTGATATTGGATCGCTGACAAAGAAGCGGCAACCATCTCGCGCCTCAAGCCTTCAGGTCTCGACCAGAGTGCTTTACGGGGCGGCGGCTTCCGTCGTCCTCGCAGAGCCGGGGGTTGAAACATCCTGCGCGCTGTCTGCCGGAGCATAATAGAGAATGCGATTGCAATTCTCGCAGGTGATGACCTCCTGCCCGCGCCGGACTTCGGCCATCATCTGCGGGCGGACGGGCATGAAGCAGGCCGTGCATGAGCCGTTGCGCGCTTCGGCCACGGCGATGCCGTCGCGTATGCGCGTCGAGATGCGGTTGTACATCGCGCTCATCTGTTTCGGAAGCACTGACATCAGGCGTTCGCGCTCGATGCGTGCGGCGGCCAGTTGTTCCGTCTGCGTGCGCGTCTGCTCTTCAAACTCCTTGATGCGCTCTTCCATCTCGCCGCTCAAGCTGGCGACTTCCGGCTCGCGTTCTTTGAGCGTCGCTTCGGCCCCTTCGACCGTCTCCATCTTTTCCAGAATCTGCGTCTCAAGCTGCGAGATTTGTTTGCGCGCGGAGTCTGCTTCGCGTATTGCAGAAGTATATTCATGCTCGTTCTGCGAAGACATCAGGTTGCGCTCGGCTCGCTCAAGGCGCACGCGCTGTTCCGTTATTTCCGCTTCAAGCACGGCGCGCTCGCTTCTCCCGTCATCGCGCCGTTTTTCCAACTCCCTAATTTCAAAGGCGCGCTGATCGAATTCTCTTTCGATTTCAGCGCGCCTCTCAGGGATGGCTTCGATGTCTGCCTGTAGTTTGCGTAAACTTGTATCCGTTTTCTGCAAAGCGATTAACTGCTCTAATTCCGCTTTCACTCTCTTCGTCTCCTCAAAAGATCAAAACCGATTCAGATAAATGAGAACTATTATTTCGATAACTGAATATCACACATCCAGTGCCTCGCATGCAAGCCGACAAGAGCATCAGGGCAGAGGTTTAAATGCGAAAAAGGGGAAAGGGAATCTCTCTTTCCCGCTTCCCCTCTTCCCCTTTTATCCTTTTGCTCTTTCTTATTCCGCCCCGACGGCGCGGGCCGCGTTGAGGCGTCCGCCGGTCGAGACTTTGCCGTTTAAGGCTGGCAGCTTGTCCACGGATTTGAAGAGCCGTGCGCGCAAATCTTCAAGCGACAGCTTTGGCTCCACTGCGAGCACGAGGGCCGCGACGCCCGCCACTTCCGGTGTCGCCATCGAAGTGCCAGATGCCTCGCGGAAATCGCCGCCCAGCCACGTGCTCAGGATTTCCGCGCCGGGTGCGGCGAGGTGCACGCTCTTCGCGCCATAATTCGAGAACGAGGCCAACTCGTCATTGCGATTGAGGGCTGCGACGCTAATCACATTCGGCAGATCGTAGCTCGCAGGGAAATGCGGATTCCTGTCCGCGTCCGCGCTGGCATTGCCGCTCGCGGCGACAAACAGGATGCCAGCCTCGCCCGCTTTGCGTATCACGTCTTCGAGGGCTTTGGACTTTTGCGTCGAACCCCAACTGGCGCTGATGATACGGACGTTGACGCCAGCCTCTTTGCGATTGATGACATAATTGATAGCTTCAATCGCATCTTTCGTCGAGCCGAAACCGCCCTTCGACATAAACTTCAAGGGCATAATCTTGACCTGCCAGTTGATGCCCGCGATGCCGATGCTATTGTTGCCGTCTGCGCCGATGATGCCAGCGCAGTGCGTGCCGTGCCCGTTGTCGTCCATCGGGTCGCCGCTGTCCGTGACGGCATCATAGCCATACTGGTCATCCACATAACCAATCTGCCGGTCGTAATATTCTTCGACCTCGAAGGGACGCGTCCAGACATTTGAAACGAGGTCGGGATGCGTATAATCCACTCCGCTATCGAGCACTGCGACGACCACATCTTCGCTGCCCGTAGTCTTTTTCTCCCACGCGAGCAGGGCATTGATGTCCGCTTTGGCTTTGCCGTCACGCTGGCCCGTATTTGCCAGCGACCATTGCTCGCCGAACATCGGGTCATCCGGCATATTGGCCGCAGGCGCTTCGCTCGATTCATCCGCGATGGGAGCATTGCTGAACTTGCCGAACTCCGGCTCAAGCTTGATCTCATAGTTCGGCTCGGCATACTCGACCACATCCGTCATGCGGCTGTAGAAGTTTGCAGTTGCCTGCGGGTCTGCGTTATCCAGATCGTCAACCGCGACGAGACCGCTCACGCTCTCTATCTCATCTTCGATGGTATCGTTGAGCCGCCCCGTGATTTGCCTCGCCGTCTCAAGGCTTGTGCCTTCACGAAAGCGCACGAGCACTTCCGGCCCGCGCAGTTCGCGCATGTAGACGTTGCCGGCTACACGTGTCGAGGGTGCGGATGGCGTGCGCGGGAGATAATCGCGCTGTCGCTCCCAGCGTCTGAGTTGTCCGGCAAACGCCGCCACCAGAATGATTGTCACTGCCAACGCCAGATGTCCGAGAAAGTTCTGCCGGTTCATTACATCACCTCATTTCGAGTCGAGAGTTCAGAGAGTTTGGAAGGTGTAGAGAGTTAAAAGGCAAACTCAATCCTTTTCGCACTCTCCGAACTCTATAACTCCATAAACTCTCCAAACTACTAAATACGATAATTCGAGCCTTTGAAGTTGTAAAGCCTTAGCTCATCATTGCCTGTGCGATATTCGTGGCTGCCATGTGCGCCTGCTCCGAGGCGTATGCGCCAGCCGGAGGTCATCATCTGCCCGCTCATCTCGTCTTCGACGGCTGCGCCGAGCGCCATGTCCGGGAAATCCGCCTGCTCGACGGCCTCTTCGGTAATCTCGTCTTCAGCGACGCCGAGACGCTGTGCCAAATCGCGCCGTGCTCTTGTAACCGCCTCTTCTTTGCTCAAAGCCATGTTCGTCCATCTCCTCCGCTTCGGAAATGATTATGAGCCTTATTATAATTTCAGACAAGCATCGGAATACAGTTTTGCGCAATCGCCTTTGACCGCTTGCCTGAACCCGAAGCCGGAGCTTATGCTCCGCGCTTGTAGAAGCTCTCGAAAGCCTTGCCGCGCGAGACGATTGATGAATCAAGCTGCCGAAAACATACGCCAGCAAGCAGACGCTCTTTATGCTTTACGCCCAGAGATTGAAAACGTTCGCGCGAGCATCAATCTTTTACAGGAAGCAGCGGGCGTTGATTACGAAGCGGCATGGCGATTGGGACGCGCGCACTTTTTTCTGGGACAGGAAGCGGAAAACGGAAAGGACGCGCGCACACATTACGCGAGAGGCGTCGAGGCATCAACGCGCGCCGCAGAGCTTGAAGAGCAGCGCGTTGAAGGCCATTTCTGGCTCGGCGTCAATCTCGCGCTTGTGGCCCGGAAGGAAAATCCGCTGCACGCTCTCGCACATGTCTTGCGCGCCAAAAAAGCTTTGGAGCGGGCCGCGCAGATTGACGCCGCCTATCATGCAGCCGGGCCGTTGCGCGTGCTTGCGCGTCTCCAACACAAGCTCCCGCGCATCCTCGGCGGAGGCCATAAACGCGCACGCTCGAACTTCGAGCAGGCCATCCGGCTTGCTCCGGCCAACACGGTCACGAGAATCTATTTCGCAGAATTGTTAATCGAAACCGGAGACGAGCCGGAAGCACGCGCGCAGCTCAAAGCAATTCTCGATGCGCCGCCTGCCCCCGCGTGGATGTTTGAAGCAGAACGCGATCGTAAGTTAGCCAGAGAAAAATTAACAGAGAGGGAAAAGCAAGGATGAAGGCGGAAGGATGAAGGATGAAAGAAATGCTATTCAGAGATGAAGGCTTTAAGGCTTGAAGGTTGAACAGCATGCATTCATCCTTCAAGGTTGAAGGGCATGCATTCATCCTTCCGCCTTCATCCTTCATCCTTGCTTTTCCCTCTTCACCTTAAATCGCCGAAGAGGTGTTGCAGCAGAGCCACGATTGTGATGCCTGCCGTTTCTGCGCGCAGCGTGCGCCCGCCGAGCGTGATGATGTGCCATCCGGCATTTGCGGCCACGTTGATTTCTTCATCCTCCCAACCGCCTTCCGGCCCGACGAGCGCAATCAGGCGCGCCGGACGAGTTTCAATGTGGCCCGCCAGCTCAGACAATCCGCGCCCGCTTCGCTCTGCGAACATCAGGCAAACTTCTATGTTTGGAGATATGCTTTCAATCAAAACCGGAAAAGCAAGAGGCGCATCAATCTGTGGCACACGCGCGCGGCCAGATTGCTTGCAGGCTTCGAGCGCGAGCCGTTGCCAGCGCGCCACGCGCTTCGCTGCATCGCTGGCATCACGCAGGCGCAGGTCTGCGCGTCCTGTTATCACCGGCACGATGCGATAAACGCCAAGCTCTGTGGCTTTCTGCACGACTAGATCAAACTTCTCGCCTTTGAGCAGCGCGAGGGCGAGCGTGAGATTTAAATGAGATTCGGGGCGAGCAGGCTGTGTCTCTTCGCGCACTTCGAGCTTTGCGTTGTCCCTGCCTCTTCCGGTTTCCGCGACACCGCAAAGATATTCCCGGCCTTCGCCGTCAAAGACGTAGGCTTCATCGCCCGCCTTGAGTCTGAGGACATCACGCAGATGTCTCGCCTCGTCTGTGGCAAGCGTGACGAAGTTTCCGGCGAATGCTTCGGGCGGCGCGTAGAATCTGCGGCGGGTCATACTGAAGAATCTCCCGCAAAGGCGCAAAGGCGCAAAGAGAAGACGCAAAGAAGACCAAGAGATAAATAGGAAGAAGTCCTCTTTGCTTTCCTTGCATCTTCTTTGCGCTTTTGCGCCTTTGCGGGAAATGTATTTTGTATCTTCAACTTCAAACGATGATTGCCGTCCATTCACCATCCGTCTCGACATCGAACTCGCCGATGCCGTGCTCGCTCAGGCTCGCAGAGACCATCTCCATCTGCTCCTGCAAAATCCCGGACAGAATCAGATGCCCGCATGTCGCGCCCAATAGTTGCGGCAGGAGCGGCACGATCACATCCGCAGTCAGATTAGCGCAGACCAGATTGGCCGAAGCAGTCGCCGTCTCGTCAATCGTCCCCGCGCGAAAGCTGATGCGTCCGGCCACTTTGTTCAGGCGCGCATTCTCAACGGCTATCTCTATGGCTTCCGCATCGGTGTCGCAGGCTTCTATGCGCGCGTCAGTTTTAAGTTTGGCGGCGGCGATGGCGAGGATGCCTGTCCCCGTGCCGACATCCAGAAAACTCCCGCCGTCGAAATATTTCTCGATAGCCGCAAGACAGAGCCGCGTCGTCTCGTGCGTCCCCGTGCCAAAGGCCATGCCCGGCTCAATGCGTATCACTATGCGGTCAGGAGCTTCCGCGACCTCGCCCCACGGCGGCGCGATGATTAAGCGGCGACCGATGGCGACGGGCTGCCAGCTTTTCTTCCACTCACCGAGCCAGTCGCGGTCTGCAACCTCTCTGAACCGGATGTCGCGCACAGCAGATGAAGGAAGCGAGTAAAGCTTGAGCGCATCAAAGAGAGCCGCGCGCACATGCTCTTTATCGGGCGGAGCATCGAAGTAGGCCGCGACCTGCATCAACTCGCCGCCCTCCTCCGTGGTCTCTGTGCCGAGCGCGCCGCCTTCCATCAACGCATACTCGACGGCCTCGCGTGCCGTCGCTTCCAGCGATACATCGAGCGCATACCACGTCTTGCTCATTGATTCATTTACTCATCGACTCATTTACTCAATGAACAAATGAATCAATGAGTAAATGAGCAAATGAATAAATCCTCTCATCCTTTATTAATTCCCATATCGTCGAGCAGGTGTTCCTTGTCGCGCCAGCCCGCTTCGACCTTGACGAACAGTTCCAGATGACAACGATGCCCGAGCAGGTTTTCTATGTCATGACGCGCGTGAATGCCTGTCTCCTTCAAACGCTCTGCGCCTTTGCCGATGATGATTTTCTTTTGAGTCGGACGCTCGACAAAGATGGCGCAATGGATGCGCGTAAAATCCGGGCGCACTTCGTCAAACTTCTCTGTCACGACTGCCGTCACGTATGGAATCTCTTCGCCGGTCGTCTGCAAAATCTTCTCGCGCACGATCTCCGCCACCAGTTGCCGCATGGGTTGATCCGTCAACTCGTCTTCTTCAAAAATCGGTTCGGCTTCCGGCAAGTGTTGAATCATCTCCGCGAGCAGGACATCAATCATGTCTCCCTTCAAAGCGGAGAGCGGAACGACGCCCTGCCAGTCATGCTCTGCGCCGTAAAACTCCATCAACGGCAGGAGCTTTGACTTGTCCGGCATCTTGTCAGTTTTGTTCAGGAGCAGGAGCGCGGGCTTGCCGGAATTTCTGACGAGGTCGAGCACGAAGCGGTCGCCGTTGCCGGTCGAAACCGTCGCATCGCGTATCAGGCACACGAGGTCTACGCCTTCGAGCGCGTCATGCACGGCGGCCATCATCCTGCGATTCAAAAGATAACCGGGCTTGTGCACGCCGGGCGTGTCCACGAGCACGATCTGCCCGTCGTCGCGCGTGATGACGCCCTGAATCCTGTGCCGCGTCGTCTGCGGCTTGTTCGAGACGGCAGCAATCTTTTCGCCGACGAGCCGGTTCAGGAGCGTAGACTTTCCGGCGTTCGGTCGCCCGATAAGCGCGACGTAGCCGCTGCGATACGGAGCTTTTTCTGCTGCTTCGGTTGACATTAAAGTAACGATAGCACAAACAGCGCAACGGAGACTCATCTTCATTGGCAAAGAAATTTTCCCGCAAAGGCGCTGGTGGCGCAAAGAAAGACGCCAGGAAAGCTTTCAAGGTAAATAACTGCCAATACCTTTGCGACTTGTTTTGCGCCACCAGCGCCTCTGCGGGAGACGTTCGCTTTCCTTCCCGGAAAAAAGTTGCAACCTTTTCCACTTGCGCGCCACTTACTCAATTGAAAGGCTCAAGTCGGCTTTGACTTCATCCGAACTTTTGTGAAACCTTTTGACAGTAAGTTAGCCCTCGACTTTAGAAGGACGATGATGAAGCGGCTGGCAATTGATGCGATCAGGCAGGAGGCCCAATCCGACCGGGCATCTGGAACACTGATGAACAGTGCAGCGGATCTGATAGCGCGCGTCCGTGCGGGCGACGATGAAGCCTTTCGTCTGATTTTTGAACGCTATGCACGGCCCATCGTCAGTTTTATTTTCGACATGGTGGGCGAGCGCGGGGCGGCAGAGGAATTGATGCAGGAAACATTCGTCCGCGCTTACAAAAACCTTGAGGCCCTGCGCGATGAGGCGAGGCTCTCGACGTGGCTCTTCGGCATCGCGCGCAACGTGGCGCGCGAACACTTGCGCGCTCGCCAGCAGTCGAGCCGCAAGGTGATGCTCGACGACCCTGCCGTTCAAGAGTTGCGCGACGTGAGACCGGGGGCGGACGAAAACTTGATTAACGAAGAGATGAATCAGGCGATGCGCGCGGCGCTGGGCAAACTGGATGAAGACAAGCGGCTGGTCTTCACGCTAAAAATTTTCCAGCAGCAGAGTTATGAGGAGATAGCAGTGATTACAGGTTTTTCTGTGTCGAAGCTCAAGACGGACTTGCACCGCGCGCGTGCAGAGATGCGCCGCCTGCTGCGCCCTTATCTGGAGGTGAGCGATGAAGTGCGATGAATGCTTGCCACTCGTCGAAGAATATGTGGACGGCGAACTCGAAGAGCCTTTGGCGGCGCGTGTGGCAGAGCATCTCTCGCTGTGCGCGACTTGCGAAGAAGCTTTTGCAGGACTCGTGCGCGAGCAGGAGATGTATGCCGGTTACAGGCGCGAGATAGAGATAACGCCTCAGATGTGGCAGGGCGTGCGCGCACGCATAGAACAGGAAAAGGCCGCGCCGCACGCGGGCATCTTCAAGCGCGGGCCGGGGTGGCTGGCCGGGTTATTCGACGCGCGATTCTCTCTGCGCCCGGCATTTACTGCGGCTCTGATTTTGATTGCGCTCGGCGTCACGACTCTTGCCGTCGTCAAATTCTTGGATCAGAGCAAGCAGACCATGCTTTCACAGGTCAAGCCGTCGGAAAATAATCTGACGCAAGTCGAACCGGGCAAGCTGACGCCGAACGGGACGGGCGAGCCTGCGACGGCCATCATTCAACCAGCAGATAAGCAACCGGCTGCGCCCGCCGCCAGCAAGCATGAGAGGCAACGTCAAAAAGCTTTTCTCGCAAGTGCGTCTACGCGTTCAAGCAATCGTCGCTCGCTTGAGCTAACGCCTGTTGAATCCGAGTCCATAGCCGAAACGGCGAGGATTGGAAACGACCTCATCACAAACATGCCGCAGCCTGCTGGCGACCCGCAGTTGGGGATCGCGCGCCATGTCGAGCAGGCGCAGATGCTCCTGCGCTCGTTCAGGAACATACGACTGGCGGAGACCAGTCATGCGCCTGACATCTCTTATGAGAAAGAGCAATCGCGGAGGCTGCTTTACCGGAACATCGTCCTCAGGCGCGAGGCTGCGACGCAAGGCAACGCGCCCGCCGAAAAACTGCTCGGCACGCTTGAGCCTATATTGCTCGACATCGCCAATCTGCCTGCACGCGCGACGGCGCGCGACGTGCGCGCTATCGAACAGCGGATGCGGAAAAAAGAGATCGTCGCCGCGCTACAGATTCATTCATTGATCGCCCCGAATTCATATTGATAAAGGCAACTAAAAATCATGCACAAACAGACAGGCACACCAGCCACAAGTACATCACGCGTCATACGCACACGCTTTGTCTTGATGACGCTTATCGCGCTCACGATTTTCTCAGGCGTGTTGCTCGCCGGCGCGAACATCAAAGCCCGCGCGGAAGGACAGGACATCAAGAAGCTCAATCGCTTTGTCGAGCAGCAGACCACTTCCGGCGCATCGCAGAAAATCTTTCGTGAAGGCAGAGATTTAATCGGTGATGAAAACTGGACGGGCGCGGCGGAGAAATTCAAGGGGTTTATAGAGGCTTATCCGAAAGACCCGAACGTGGATGCCGCGCTCTACTGGCTCGCCTTCGCGCAGGTCAAGCAGGAGAAGTATGCAGAGGCGGACAGCCGTCTCCGTCTCCTGCTCAAAAAATATCCGCGCTCGAACTGGGCCGATGACGCGCGTGCCTTGCAGGTGCAAATCGCTCCGAACCTGGGCAACAACAATCAGATAAATCAGAGTCTCAACGAGGACGACGAAGAGATTAAGATTGTGGCCTTGCAGAGTCTCTTTCAATCCAATCCCGAACGCGGGATGGCGTATGTCAGAAAAATGCTTCAGCCCGGCGCGACCGACAGCCGCCGCATGAAGGAAGCGGGAATCGAATTAATCCGTCGCTATGGCCGCGAGCAGACCGTGCCGCTGCTGATCGAAGTGATACGCACGCAGACTGACAGCGAATTGCGCAAGTCTGCGATTCACACTCTTGGCCGCACGGGCGATGAGCGGGCTTTTGAAGTTTTGATGGAGCTGGTCAAGACTTCTGCGGATGATGAAGTGAGTAAGGCAGCGGTCTTTGCCATCTCGCGTTTTGAAGGCGACAAGGCGCGCAGCGCGCTCTTTGAGATGGCTCGCAGCGCGAAGTCGAAAGAGGTTCGCAAGGATGCAATCTTCTGGCTCGCTCGTGAGGGAGATGATGCGACGCTCGATGAGCTTTTGAGAATCTTTCAGGCGGAATCGGATGCCGAAATCAAAAAGCAGATTATCTTTGCCTTAAAGCGCATGAACAGCCCGCGCGCCACAACCAAGCTGTACGAGATTGCGCGTAGCGGCAACGACGCGGAAGTGCGCAAGGAAGCCATTCACTGGATAGGCCAGCGCGGCGACGCGCAGGCCGTCGAATATCTGATTCAAGCCTACGATCAGGAAAACGACACAGAGGTTAAGAATCAGATTATCTTCGCCCTCAGCCGCACAAATCAGAAAGCCGCGCTCAGAAAGATGATGGAGATTGCGCGCAACGACAAATCGCTTGAGCTACGCAAGCAGGCTGTCTTCTGGCTCGGTCGCAGCGATGACCCGGAAGCGGCAAAGTTTCTGGAAGACATTCTGAAATAACCCGGACGGGCCACGGATGGACGCGGATAAACGCAGATTTATTTATCCGTTTAATTTATCTCTAATCTGTGTCCACCTGCGTCCATCCGTGGCTCAATTCTTTTAAGTCTTTAACCGAAAGGTATGCGTCATGTATCTCTCAGCTATCTTAATCTCAAGCCTGCTTCTATTTTCGTCGCTCTTTAATTCACCAATGCTTTTTCAGGTTGGGCCAGCGCCGCAGCAAGAGCGTTTCATCACGGTCGAGGGCGCAGACCTGCGCGCGAAGATGGAGACGGCTCAGAAGATGGGGCGTAATCTGTCGCCGCAGACGCGCTTCTGGCTGGCCTACTCTTTCGATGTCCGTCCCGGCGTCGCGGTGGATATGGACGGAGGAAATTTCAACGGCAGCATGAGCGATTACAACGGCCTCACGGTCTTTCGCGGAAAATCCAACGGCGTCACGGTCGAGACGCGAAACCTCGGCATCTTTCTGCTCTACGAACCGGACGGCAGCGCCGTCCAGCGTTTGGAGATTTATAACCTCGACCGCAAACGCGAATACAGCAGCTATCCTGTCTACTGGCTAGGGCGCGGCGGCAACGAAGAGAGTCTCAATCTGCTGCGCCAGCTTGCGACAGGCAACCGTGCGCGCAATCTTAACGAGCGCACAGTGGTCGCCATCGCGCTGCACGATGACCCGCGCGTGACAGGCGTGCTCAAGAGCTTTGTGACTTCTTCATCCGAGATGGAAGTGCGCAAGACAGCCGTCTACTGGATAGGTCATACGGGAGGCGAGACGGCCTTTCTGTCAGACCTCGTGCGCAACGAACAGGAGTCAGCAAGCCTTCGTGAAACCGCAGCCTATGCCATCGGCATCAGCCGCGACGCGGGCGCGCTCAATATCCTGACAGACCTCTATCGCACGATTCCGAATCGAGAGATTAAACGAAAGCTGATTCACGCCATCTCCATCAACGATAGTCAAGACCCGGCGATAGATTTTCTCATCAAGGTAGCGAAGACAGAGCAGGACATGGAAGCCAGAAAGCAGGCGATGTTCTGGCTGGGCCACAAGGCAGGCGAGAAGACTCTGGGAGTTTTGAAGGACGCGGCGGAGACGGATGCGGACACAGAGGTGCAGAAGCACGCGGTCTTTGTCCTCAGCCGCAGAGCGAAAGAAGAGGCCGTGCCCTTGCTCATCAAGATTGCGCGGACGCATCCCAAACCGGAAGTACGCAAGGACGCAATCTTCTGGCTCGGCAGAACCGGCGACGAGCGCGCTCTCGCTTTCTTTGAAGAATTACTGGCGAAGTAAATCAGGGAGAAGAATCATGAGACGAAAGTGTGCGCTCGTCATGACCTTGATGCTGCTTTTGACGGCGGCATCGGGCGAAGTTTTCGCGCAGAAGAAAAAGAAAGTTAAAGACAAGCGATTCGAGCCGACGGTGCGCGCTTCGTCAAAGGATTACGAAGGCAGATACACGGGCATCGAAGACTCTTACTTCATAGAGATTGAGCTTGCGCCCGACGGCGGGTTGAGCATCACCAGCTACGAAGGCGAGCGCGAGGCCGTGCTCAAAGACATACGCGTCGCGGGCGCGATTATCACCGCCATCAAGATTTACACGGACGGCTCTGCGGAAAATTTCTCAGGCGTCTTTGCCAATCGCATCATGAACGGCCAGAGCGCGTTCGGTATCATCGTGGATAACATGCAGGTCAAGGTCGCCGGATTGACTCTGACCGGACTCTTTTACAGGCTCAGGGAAGAGAGCGGCGGGGCTGGCTTCGTGCCGTCTTTTGTAGAGACCACGGCGAGCGTCGTCCGCACCGAACTCGAAGCGCGTTACGCGCAGCTTGACGCAGCCATCGAGAATAAAGACCTCGCCTCGCTGCAAAAACTGCGGGCTGATAATTTTCTGACGTGGACGCCTGACGGCAGGATTCAAAATAGCGAGCAGTTGGCCGCGCGTTCCAGAGAATTGATGAAACGCATTCAACCGCCAATCAATATTAGCAGGACGATTGAGACTCTGATTCTGATGGATCATGAAGCCATCGCTATCGTCCATCAAAAATTTTCACGGATGCAGGAGGTCTCAGGCCGCCTGTGCCTGATCGAGTCGAGCGTCACGCAGCGCGAAACGTGGATCAGAACGGCGGACGGATGGAAGCTCAAACTCGTTGATAACATGCGCGACCGGCAGACACTCGTAGACGGACAGCCCTTCGAGATGACCACTCCGGCGGGCGAGCCTAACTTTGCAGTCGAGGAGTTGTAAGAGTAAGCAAAGAATATCTCCTGCATTAGCATCTTCCTTTGCGCCTTTGCGGGAAATGTTTTTATCAGTTGAGATTACTCAAACTGCTTTCTAAACGCCTCAAACTGCCCTCGCAACTCTGCGACCTCGCCGCGCAGGGATTCGACCTCGGCTTCGAGCCGCGAGATTTTTTCATTCTCCGCATGAACTTCCGCGACGGCTGGCTCCCTGCGCGGCGCGCGTGGCGGTTGCTCTTCCAACGTGACTTCGCCTGCGAGCAGATGCGCGTATCTGGAATCCTTTTGGCCCGCCTGACGCGGGAGTTTTGCGACCAGCGGCCCATCATCGCGCGCCGCCGCGAGTCCATCCAGAGTCTTTTCGACTTCGACCAAATCCGCAAACTCATACAAACGACTCGTGCGCCCGCGCAGCTCGCCAATCGTCTGCGGCCCTCTGAGCATCAGCACGCACATCACCGCCAGCTCTGCCGCCGACAGCTTGAAGATTTCCGTCATGATATGCTTGTACTTGGGCACGCGGCTGTCGCTGCCGTAAAAGACATACGCCAGATTTTTTTCGCGCAGACTCTCAAGCGCGCGTGCGACCGTCTTCTCGTCAAACGAGACCACCGGATCACGATTCGAGATTTGATTGCACGCATTGACCAGCGCGTTCAAAGTGAGCGGGTAATACTCCGGCGTCGTCACCTGCTTTTCAATCAGCGCGCCGACGACGCGCACCTCAGTGGCATTTAATAATGGATTCAAGATTTTTTCCTACCTGTAGCCAATCATAATTACGTGCGACGATGTTTCCCGCAAAGGCGCTGGTGGCGCAAAGAACAGACGCCAAGAAATCATTCAAGATAGATAACGACTCAATACCTTTGCTCCTTGCTTCTTTGCGCCACCAGCGCCTTTGCGGGAACTTGCTTCGCAAACTCAAAACAGCTTTAACCCGCGCGTCAGCGTCGCTTCCAATCTCCGTAAAAACTCGCGGCGGCTAATCTCTCTTGCGCCAAAGACGCGCATGTGCGGCGTCATGACCTGAATATCGAGCCAGTCCAAACCCCTCTCTCGCAGATGCTCTACGAGAAAGAGCAGCGCGAGCTTGGAAGCATTCGGTTGCAAGAAGAACATGCTCTCGCCCGCAAACGCGCCGCCTCCATCCACCCCGTAGATTCCGCCGACGAGCCGTTCGTCTTCCCATGCTTCGATGCTATGCGCGTGTCCAAGCGCGTGCAACTCGCTATAGGCGCGAATCATCTCCGGCGTGATCCATGTTCCATCTTCTTCCTTACGCCTGACCTTCGCGCAAGCTTCAATCACCCCGCGAAAATCTTTATCAATCGTCAAGCGAAACCGCCCGCGCTTTTGTTCACGACGCAGGCTGCGCGGCACATGCAGGTCTTTAAATTCGAGAATCGCTCTCTCTTCCGGGCAAAACCACGGCAGCGGCCATCCGTCTACCGGCCACGGAAAGATGCCCCTGCGATATGCGCCGAGCAGGTTGGCAGCGTTAAGCGCGCCGCCAACCACCACGATGCCTTCAACGGCGGCGAACTCTGGGTCAGGAAAACGGATTAAAGCCATGCTCAGCTATCGCTTCGGTTTCGGACGCTCATCCACAAAGAACGAGAACTGATTTTGGGTTACAGGATTTTTGAATGTATGCGGCATCTAACCAAAGTCAGAACCGCCTGCGGGAGCGGGCGGTTCTTCGGTTTTCTAAAGCGGGTCTCTTAGCCAACTAAAACCCGCCCGCTCCCGCAGGCGGTTCTGACATGATTAAGGAAACCGCAACGCAAGCTCGCCGCCCGTTTCCTCTACCAGAACTTCCGCGCCTGCCTGCAATGTGCCGAAGAGAATTTCCTCTGCGAGCGGCTCTTTGATCTTCTGCTGAATCAGCCGCGCCATCGGACGCGCGCCGTAGAGCCTGTCAAAACCATTTTTGGCGAGCCACGCACGCGCCTCTTCCGTGAGCCGGACTGTGATGCGTTTTTCCGCAAGCTGCTTGTTCAATTCTTTGACGAACTTGTCCACGACCAGCTCTATCACTTCAAAGCTCAGTGAATCGAAAGCGATCCAGCCATCCAGGCGATTGCGAAATTCCGGGCTAAAGGTGCGCTCAATGGCTCCGCGCCCGATGCCTTTGCCCGTCGTGTTGCCCTGAAACCCTATGCCGCCCTCGCTCAATTCACGCGCGCCCGCATTGGTCGTCATGATGAGAATGACGTTATGAAAGTCTGCCTTCTTGCCGTTGTTGTCGGTCAGGGTCGCGTGATCCATGACCTGCAAGAGGATGTTAAAGAGATTCGGATGAGCCTTCTCAATCTCGTCGAGCACCAGCACGGCGTAAGGAGTTTTGTTGACGGCATCCGTCAGCAGCCCGCCCTGATCGAAACCCACATAGCCGGGCGGCGCGCCGATGAGACGCGAGACCGTGTGCGGCTCTGCGTATTCGCTCATGTCAAAGCGCAGGAACTCTACGCCGAGCGCGACGGCGAGTTGCTTTGCCAGCTCTGTCTTGCCCACTCCGGTCGGGCCGGAAAAAAGAAACGAGCCGATAGGTTTGTCCGGATGGCCGAGGCCGGAGCGCGAGAGCTTGATGGCTTTGACTACCTGCGCAATCGCGTGGTCTTGCCCGTAGATGACGGAGCGCAGTGCCGCATCGAGGTCGCGCAGGCGTGGTTTCTCGGAACTGGAAACTGTCTTGGGCGGAACTTTCGCCATTCGCGCGACGACGATTTCGACATCATGCGGGGTAATGTGTTCGGGCCTTGCCGCTTCGGGCAAAAGCTTGAGGGCCGCGCCCGCTTCGTCCATCACATCAATCGCTTTGTCCGGCAGGAAGCGGTCGTGTATGTGCTTGGCCGCGAGTTCGGCAGCCGCGCGCAGGGCTTCGTCCGTGTACTTTACCTTGTGATGCTCTTCGTAATAAGACTTGAGGCCGTTCAAAATCTCCACGGTCTCTTCGACGGTCGGCTCTCCGATTTCTATCTTCTGAAAGCGGCGGGCCAGCGCGCGGTCACGCTCAAACGCGCTCTTGTATTCCGCATATGTGGTCGAGCCGATGCAGCGCAGCTCGCCCGTCGCCAGCGCGGGCTTCAGGATATTTGAAGCATCCATCGAGCCGCCGCTGACCGCGCCCGCGCCGACGATGGTATGAATCTCGTCAATAAAGAGAATCGCGCCGGGCAGTTTTTTCAGAGCATTGATGATAGCCTTGAAACGCTGCTCGAATTGCCCGCGATATTTTGTCCCGGCCAGCACCGCGCCCATGTCGAGCGCGTAGACTTTCGCGTCGCGCAAGACTTCCGGCACTTCGCCCAGATGAATCTTGAGCGCGAGTCCTTCCGCGATGGCGGTCTTGCCGACGCCGGATTCACCGACATAGATCGGGTTGTTCTTGCGGCGGCGACAGAGAATCTGAATCGTGCGCTGCAATTCGGGCAGGCGGCCAATCAAGGGGTCTATGTGACCTGCGCTGGCGCGCTCAACCAGATCAACTGTGAAGGCCGCGAGCGGGTCTCGCTGCGACTGCGCTTCGCCAGCTTCCGTTTCATCGCCGTCCACGGCAGGCTCGAACTCATCCTCTATCTTCGAGATGCCGTGCGCGATGTAGTTCAAAACGTCGAGCCGCGTAATGCCTTGCTGCTTCAAAAGAAAAACGGCGTGCGATTGTTCTACCTGATACAGAGCGGCGAGGATATTGCCGCCGTCTATCTCCGCCTGCTCCGCGCCCTGCGCCTGCAAGACCGCATACTGCAAGACGCGCTGGAATGCCGCCGTGTGCTCGGGCAATTCGTCTGACGAATCCGGAAGCGGCGTCAAATAATCCACGAAATATTTTTCCAGCTCCGCGCGCAGCTTGTCTAAATCGCCGCCGCAATGAATCACGATTTTCCCCGCCACCGGGTCATCCAGGAGCGCGAGCAACAGGTGTTCGAGCGTGACAAACTCATGCCGCCGCTGCACGGCTTCGTTCAATGCAAAACTTAATGTGGCCTGTAATTCTCTGGTAATCATTATTAACCTTAATGCAAAATTAAAAATGTAAAATGCAAAAATAAGACCTGTCTTTCATTTTGCATTTTACATTTTTAATTTTGCATTATCCTTCTTTCTCAATCGTGCAGAGCAGCGGAAACTCGTTGGCCTGCGCGAGGCTCGTCACCTTTGCAACCTTCATCTCGGCAATCTCGAAGGGATAAATTCCCGCCACGCCGACGCCCCGCACATGCACATTGAGCATGATGCGGACGGACTCGCTTTCCGAGAGCTGGAAGATATTGTGAAGCACGTAGATGACAAACTCCATCGTCGTGAAATTGTCATTGTGAATCAGCACCTTGTAGAGCGGCGGCTTTTCCAGCCGCGTCTCGTCCTCCGTCAGTACCGACTCTTCCTGTGCGTAATCATTTTCCGGCATCGGCTGTAACTGTTTCTCAAAACCAACTCTGCTAAGCTATCCCGGAAAATTATAAGCGAGTGCGGAACAAAAGACGACACGGCAAGCGTGAGATGAAAAAGGACGTAATCATCATCGGCGGCGGCGCGGCGGGACTGATGTGCGCCATAGAGGCTGGCAAGCGTGGCCGCAAGGCGCTCTTGATTGAACACGCGGATCGTATCGGAAAGAAGATTGCCATCTCCGGCGGAGGCCGTTGCAATTTCACAAACATCTATACCGGCCCCGAAAATTTTCTCTCGGCCAATCCGAACTTTTGCAAATCCGCGCTCGCACGCTACAGGCCCGCAGACTTTATCGCGCTGGTTGAAAAGCACGGCATACGCTATCACGAAAAGAAGTTGGGCCAGTTGTTCTGCGACGATAGCTCGCGCGAGATTATCAACATGCTGTTGGCAGAGTGTGAACAGGCGAAAGTGGAGATGCGTTTGAACTGCCATGTCCGCGCGGTCAGCAAAGATTCGTCTTTTCAGATTGAAACCAATCAGGGTGTTTTCGAGACAGGCTCGCTGGTGATTGCGACGGGCGGGCTTTCGATTCCTCCCATCGGCGCGACTGATTTCGGCTATCGCATCGCGCGGCAGTTCGGCTTGCGGATTCGAGAGACGCGGCCCGCGCTCGTGCCTCTCACTTTTTCTGGAAACAAGCTGGAAGAGTTGAAGGCTTTGAGCGGCATCTCTTTGGACGCGCTGGTGCGGTGCAACGGCGCAGAGTTTAGAGAAAATATCCTGCTCACGCATCGCGGCCTGAGCGGCCCGGCCATCCTGCAAGTCTCTTCTTACTGGAAGAAGGGAGATGTCATACACGTCAACCTACTGCCGTTGATTGAAGCAACGGAAGTTTTGCCGGCGCATCATCAATCAAACATCGGACTCGATAACCTGCTCGCACAATTTCTGCCGCGCCGCTTCGCACACGCGTGGTGCGAACTCTTTGCGCCTTCAAAACCGCTCAACAGTTACACGCAGAAAGAGCTGGCCGCAATCGCCCAGAAGATTCATGACTGGCGGCTTGCGCCCGACGGTTCCGAAGGCTACAAAAAGGCTGAGGTCACAGTCGGCGGCGTGGACACAAGCGAGTTGTCATCAAAGACTATGGAGTCGCGCAAAGTTGCGGGCCTCTATTTTATAGGCGAAGTGGTTGACGTGACGGGCCATCTCGGCGGCTACAATTTTCAATGGGCATGGGCCTCCGGTTTCGCCGCCGGACAGCATGCCTAGCGTGCGCAAAAGCAGTCCGTTAATTGGTTTATTATTGGTTCAGGTTCT
Source organism: Pyrinomonadaceae bacterium (assembly GCA_963817025.1). GTDB lineage: Bacteria > Acidobacteriota > Blastocatellia > Pyrinomonadales > Pyrinomonadaceae > JACMLC01. Next base: position 978,114 of record CAWFML010000001.1, read on the forward strand.
TAATTAAGTTGAGTTGTGATTCGTAACTTGTCTCAGGCACGGAGCAAGAGTTTCCCGCAAAGGCGCAAAGACGCAGAGGAAGACCGCAAAGAGTGAGTGTCATTCAATCCTTTGTGGTCTTTTCTTTGCGTCTTTGCGCCTTTGCGCGAACCGCTCGTTTTTCTGTTTTATGTTTGAAACTAATCCACTACCACTATCGGCTTCGTTAATTGACAAAACTGCCGGACAATTTTAGGATACGCGCTCCGGATTCCCGCCGGAGTCAGGCTTCTCTTCATCGTCAGGTCAGAAGCAAATTATTAACCATCTTCGTCAACGGATTGCCGCGACAGTGCATCTAACCGGGTCTGTTCAGAAAGGTTTGAGCTAATTCACAGACCGCTTTAATCCCGGATCATCCCCTATTTGCTAAACATTTAAGCCTTTTTCACTTTAATTCAAGTTTTTTAGCTTAAGAATTTTTCACAGCTATTTCCTCTCAGGAGAATATTATGCCCAGTTCCCTTCAGCCCAGACTTGCGCCTGCTTATCTGATAATTTCCTTTCTGGCTTTATTAAGCGGCTTTATATTTTTGACCACCAACAGAACGGCGGAAGCCAGCCGTTCACAGGACAACGCGACGAATCGCAAGGCTGCCGCGACTCAGCCCGATCAGGCCACGCGCGAACACATCAGCAGCGTTTACGGCAAATTGCCTTTGAGCTTTGAAGCCAACCACGGGCAGGCCGATACATCCGTCAAGTTCATTTCACGCGGCAGCGGCTATCAGCTTTTCCTGACGGGCAATGAAGCTGTGCTCGCTCTGAATAGAGGCGTCGCGTCGCGTCAGACCGCAGACGTGAGGCTCAAGGAGAAAGCTGGCGAGGCCGAAGCGGACGCGGCCACAGAGAGTGCGGTGCTGCGTTTGAAGCTGGCGGGCGCGAGACAGAATCCGCAGGTGGTTGGTCTGGACCAATTGCCCGGTAAGATCAACTATTTCATCGGCAGCAATCAAAAAGATTGGCGCACGGACATTCCCACTTTTGCGCGCGTTGAATACAGCGAAGTTTATCCGGGCGTGAACGTCGTTTACTATGGCAATCAACAGCAGCTTGAGTATGATTTTGTCCTTGCTCCCGGCGCGAATCCGGCCCAGATCAAGCTCGCCTTCACAGGAGCAGAGCGGATTGAGATTGACGCTCAGGGCGACCTGATACTGCGTACACCGGGCGGCGATGTCCGCCAGCTCAAGCCACTTGTCTATCAGGAAACGGATGGCGTGAGGCAGGAGATTCCGAGCCGCTATGTCTTGACCAGCGAAAACGAGATCGGCTTTGACCTCGCAGCTTACGACCGCACGAAGCCGCTCGTGATTGATCCTGTGCTGGCCTACTCGACTTTTCTCGGCGGCACAAGTACGGATCAGGCTTTAGCGATTGCCGTGGACGCAGCCGGGCAGGCGCATGTCACAGGCTTTACGCTCTCAACCAATTTTCCGACCGCCAGTCCTTTGCAGGGCACGCTCAATGGAGTAGGCGTCTCGGATGTCTTTGTCACAAAATTGAATGCTACGGGTTCGGCTCTGGTTTACTCGACTTATCTGGGAGGCAACGCAACCGACCGCGCTCAAAGCATCGCTGTGGATGCAGCGGGCAATGCGTATCTCACGGGGAACACTTTTTCGCCTGACTTTCCGGTGGCGAATGCATGGCAGCCGGCTCTGCGCGGAGCTTCGGATATTTTCGTCACCAAGCTGAATCCGGCTGGCTCGGCTCTGGTTTATTCAACTTACGCGGGCGGCTCAAGCGGCGATCAGGCATACGATATCGCGTTGGATGCTGCCGGGAACTCATATCTGGCGGGCTACACTTCTTCTATAGACTTTCCGACCGTCGCACCGTTTCAGGCCAACAGGCAGGGCAACACATTTTTCAAAAGCAGCAATGCCGGAGGCCAGTGGAACGCTGCCGACACGGGACTGGTGGCCGCACAGATTAGCTCGCTGGTCATTCATCCGACCAATTCGTCCATCATTTATGCGACGACGGAAACCGGAGTCTTTATCTCGACGGATGACGGCAACAGTTGGGCGGGCGCGGGCCGCGACCAGCTCAACACGTTCGTTTATGATCTGGCGATAGACCCGACGAATCCTTCCACGCTCTATGTAGCGACCACGGGCAGCGGCATTTATAAGAGCACGAACGGCGGCAGCAATTGGACTCAGATCAATATGGGCCTCAGCGTCACCCAAATGCTTTCCGTCGCCATCAATCCTAACTCGCCAAACATCGTCTATGCCGGAACGAGAACCGGAGGCATTTTCCGCAGCGTAGACGGCGGAGCCAATTGGGTTGCGAGCAGCACGGGCATTCCCGTCAACACCTCTGTGTACACTATCCTGATGCCTGACCCCGCTAATCCTCTTTATATGTATATAGGAACGAGTCGCGGCGTCTACAGGAGCGACAACGGAGGGTTTGCCAACTGGGTAGGCCCGGCCAACCTGACGAATACGATTATCTACGACATAGCCATTGATAGAATCACTCCGACGACATTTTATGCGGCCACCAGTTTCGGTCTTTACAAGAGCGTCAACAGCGGAGTCAACTGGACATTCATTCCCAGCGCGACCAACCTGACAACTCAGGCCATCGTGATTGACCCTGCCAATCCTTTGACGATGTATCTCGCCACCACCGGAACCGGCGTGCTCAAGACGATGGACGGCGGCGCGACATGGGTCAGAATGGATAACGGTTTTCCCAATTCCACTGTCTATGCTCTCGCGCTCAAACCGCTGAGCACGTTTACTGTCTACGCGGGAGCTTTTAGCGGCTCTGACGCCTTCTTAATGAAGCTGAATGCGGCAGGCACAAGCGCTGTCTATTCCACCTATCTCGGCGGGACTTTAAGTGACCATGTCAACGGCATCGCCGTTGACTCACAGGGCAACGCATATCTCGCAGGACAGACTGAATCCGCCAACTTCCCGCTGGTCAATGCGCTTCAGTCCGTTAATAGCGGAAGAATCGGAGGCTTTGTCGCAAAGTTTAATGCTGCGGGTTCGGCTCCGGTTTATTCTACTTATCTCGGCGGCGCAGATGACGATATTGCTACCGGCATCGCCGTCGATTCGTCCGGCAACGCTAATGTCGTTGGAATGACTTACTCCGCAGATTTCCCCACCGCCAATGCGCTTCAGCCGGCTTGCGAGAGTTGCTTGGATTTCACGCCCGATGCCTTCATCAGCAAGTTGAATCCGTCCGGCTCTGCCTTCGTCTATTCGACATATCTCGGCGGCACGGACGCAGACGTTGCGACAGGCATTGCAGTGGACGCTGCGGGCAATGCTGTGGCGGCAGGCTTCACTTACTCGTTTAACTTTCCGTCGGTTGACCCGGCGCAGGCCACGCACGGCGGCTTTGTGGACGGGTTTGTGACCAAGCTCGGCGCGGGCGGCGCGCCCATCATCTACTCTACCTATCTTGGCGGCAACAGTCAGGAGCAGATTAACGGCATCGCTGTGGATGCCAGCAACAATGCTTATGTTGCGGGCCATACGACTTCGCTGAATTATCCGACCGTCAATCCTTTTCAATCCGTGTACAGGGGCAACACAGATGCTTTCGTTGCCAAGCTCGGAATAGTCGTTGACCTGTCCATCTCAAAGCTGGACTCGCGCGACCCTGTGATGGTCAATAGCAATTTTTCATATTCCATCACGGCCACCAACCACGGGCCTTCTGCTGCGACAGGCGTGACGGTCACGGACGCGCTCCCTGCGGGGCTGACCTTCATCTCTGCATTTTCGACTCAAGGGACTTGCAGCGGCACGACCACAGTCACTTGCAGCATCGGCAGTCTGGCGGCGAACGGCTCTGCGGTTGTGACAATCACGGTCAAGCCGACCGTCGTTGGCCCGATCAGCAACACAGCCACAGTCGCAGGCAACGAGCCTGAACAGAACGCGGCCAACAATTCTGCGACACAGAGCACAAACATCTCTTCGCAGCCCTCGATCACAGGCCGCGTCGTGGATGCCGGAAACAACGGTTTGAGCGGCGTGACAGTGACCCTGAGCGGCACACAATCTTCTGCCGTACAGACGGGCGCGAACGGCAATTATCAATTCAACAATCTCACTACGGGCGGCACATTCACCGTCACGCCCTCGAAGCCGAGCTATACTTTTACGCCGCCGTCACAAAGCTTCAATAACTTGCAGCAAGACCAGACGGCGAACTTCGGCTCTATGGTTTGCGCTTACAGCATCTCGCCCGCCGGTCAATCCATCGCATCAGGCGGCGGCAACGGGAGCATCAACGTCACTGCGACAGGCGATTGCCCGTGGACTGCGACCAGCGATGCAAGCTGGATTACCATTACTTCGGGCGCGAGCGGCAACGGCAACGGCACTGTGACCTTCTCTGTCTCGCCGACCACCGCGCCACGCAGCGGCGCTGTGACCGTCGCGGGCCAAACCTTTATCGTCTGGCAGGAGTTTAGCTCCTGCGCCACGCCGTCTTTCCGTGGAGTGCGAAATTATCAACTGTTCGACACTCCAAACAGTATGTCCTCGGCAGACTTTAATAATGACGGCAAGAAAGACATTGTGACTCTGGCGACAGGGCATTCGGGTTCCGGCCTGAGTGTGAATGTCGTCTTAAATAACGGTGCGGGCGGCTTTGGCCCTGCGACGGCTTATCAAACATCATCCGGGACGCCGATGCATCTCACGGTCGCGCAGGTCAATACTACAGACGGCAATGTTGACCTGATTGTGACGGACGGTTTTTCCGTGCAGGTCATGTTCGGCAATGGCGCAGGCGCGTTCGGTTCGACGATCATGTTCACGGTCGGGACGCATTTCCATTACTCAACTGTCCCCGCAGATTTCAACAATGACGGCAAGACGGATTTGGCCGTGTGGTATGAGGGCGGCTCGAACAATAACGCCGTTTCGATTCTTCTCGGCAACGGCCTCGGCGGTTTCGGCTCGCCGGTAGCGACCTTTGACGGCATGTCTCCGTCGGTGGGAGATTTTAACCGCGACAACAAGCCGGACATCGCTGTCATAAACGGCGCAAATCTGTCAGTGCGTTTTGGTGGCGGGGCGGGCAATTTCGGCGCGCCGGTCAACACCGCTATGAGCAATGTGAACCGCCCGCAGTTTCATGACATCAACGGCGACGGCAAACTGGATTTTCTCAATGAGACATACATCGCGTTCGGCAACGGCGCGGGCGGCTTCGGCGTTCCGATTCCATTCTCCTTTGGCCCACAGCAGACCCGTAAAGTAGTCGCGGGAGATTTCGACGGCGACGCTAAGACAGACCTCGTTGGGATAGTCGGAGAGTCTGATCTTGTTATTCTGCGCGGCGACGGGCTTGGCAACTTCGGCCAGCCGACGAGCTATGTGGTAGGCCGCGACCTACGTAGTCTGGTCGCAGCCGATTTTGATAACGACAACAAGCTTGACGTGGCTGCGGGCATCTACTTCGGCAGCTCTGTCGGCGTGCTGTTCAATTACTGCGGCAGCGACCCCGGCATCAACATCGGCGGTCAGGTGACAAGCAATAGCGGCATCCTGGTTTCAAACGCTACCGTCAGACTGGTCAGCTCGCAGCTTGGGACAATCACACGGACGACTGACACGGGCGGCAACTACTCTTTCGATAACCTGCCGCGCAACGACACTTACACGATCAGTGTCGATCAACTCGGCAGCTTGAACTTTACCCCGCAGACGGTCGTCAACCCGCAAGTCAACCAGACCGTTAATTTTATGAGTGGCCCACCGGCCCATCTGGTTTCGGGTCGCATCATCAAAGGGTGGAACAGCCAGCCGATGGTCGGAGTGACGGTTTATCTGACCGGCCATGTCACGGCCACTGCTGTGACAGACTCAAGCGGCAAATTCTCTTTCGGACTTCTGCCGGCTCAGCAGTCTTACGCCGTGACCGTGCTTGAGACGCCCATCTATACCTACAACGTTACGACCATCAACATCCCTCTGCTCAACCAGGAGCGCTCCCTCTATTTTGAAGCGGCGAGACGCAAATTCACACTGACCGCGCTTGTGCAGAACAGCGCGGGCCAGCCGATTGGCAGCGTGCCGGTTGTCCTCAGAGGCGGAGCTTACAGAATCGCCTACACATCAGGCACTAACGGCACAATCGCCTTCACAGACCTTCCGGCTGGTGAAGACTACACGCTGACGCCGTGGAATGCCCTGTACAGTTTATCGCCGGTCAGTTCCTCGCATACCTCTTTGCAATCCAATGTTTCCGTCACCTTTACCTTCGGCCCGCGCCGCACGAGTTGCGACTTTGACCGCGACGGCAAGACAGACATCTCCGTCTTCCGCCCGTCGAGCGGACACTGGTATATCAGCAACAGTAGCGATGGCAGTTTCCGCGCAGAGCACTTCGGAGCAAGCGGCGACCAACTGATGCCCGGAGATTACGACGGCGACGGCCACACAGACCTCGCGGTCTTCCGCCCGTCAAACGGCTACTGGTACATAATAGACTCTTCGACCAACACTTTCCGCGCGCAGGCTTGGGGACAGAGCGGCGACATCGCCGCCAGTGGTGACTTTGACGGCGACGGCGTGACTGACATCGCAGTCTTTCGTCCTTCGAGCGGCGCGTGGTATATCCTGCGCAGCTTCGAGGGATTTCTGGCCCAGCAGTTTGGCACGAGCGGAGATGTGCCTGTCGTCGGAGATTATGATTTTGACGGTCGAAAAGACATCGGAGTCTTCCGGCCTTCGACCGGCGCGTGGTACATACAGCAAAGCGCTGTTGGATTTCTGGCCCAGCAGTTCGGCAGTCCCGGCGACCAGCCCGTGACGGGAGATTTCGATGGCGACAATAAAGCAGACATCGCAGTCTTTCGCCCGTCAAACGGCGCGTGGTATATACAGCAAAGCGCGGCTGGATTTCGGGCGCAAATCTTCGGCACTAACGGAGACGTGGCGGCGACAGGCGATTATGATGGGGATGCTAAAGCGGATGTCGCTGTCTTTCGCCCGTCAAACGGGAGCTGGTATCTGCTGAAGAGCAGCAACGGAGATTTTGTGGGCCAGCAGTTCGGCCTCAATGGCGACAGGCCCGCCCCGGCTGTTTACATGCCATAACAATCACACAGACAATCTCACGCGAAAGACGCCTGTGGCGCAAAGAAAGACCCGACGGTTTTCTTTGCGCCACAGGCGTCTTTCGCGTGAGACGTTTCATGTTACAATCAGCCCCCGCAAGCTCTGAATCCAAATCCGTAGGGTGATATTGATGCCCTTATCCCGACTCGAAGAGAATGGAGAAACCACGTATGAATAACATTGCTCGAAGCCTTGCGCCACGCGCCGCGAGCGTCTTGATTCTTCTCGCAATCGCCTTTAGCCACACGCTTCCGCTGATGGCCCAGAAGAGACGCCCGACGGCCAGACGTTATACAGTCGCGGCCAATACCATCATTCGCGTGCGGATGAACGAGAAGCTGACCTCGAAAAGCGCACGCGTCGGCGACACTTTTACGACGACGGTGGTTGATCCGGTCTATGCCGGTGGAGTTGAAGTCGTTCCGGCGGGCAGCACTTTGACGGGGCGCGTGACGATGGTCAAGCGTGCCGCGCGCAAAAGCAAAGCGGGTGAGATAGGCGTCCAGTTCATCTCGATTCGCACGCCGCGCGCGACCACTTACGCCATCAACGGCTCGCTCGCGGGCGAAGATGGAGGCGCAGTCAATTCCGACAACGAGGGCGGCGTCAAAGGTCGCTCGTCAAAGAAGCGTAACATCGGATTTATCGGCGGCGGCGCGGCTGGCGGCGCGCTCATCGGAGCGATTGCGGGCGGAGGCTCAGGCGCGGCCATCGGTGCAGGCGTCGGCGCAGGACTCGGCATCGCAGGCTCGCTGCTCTCGAAGGGCAAAGAGGCGGAGGTCAAGTCCGGCACGGAGTTTGGCGTCATCCTCAACCGCAACGTCTCCATGTACGCCTCGAATGTTCGCTGAGCCATAATCAACTTCTTCTGGCACATCCTTGCGGAAAATCAAGCTTCTGCAAAAGCTGTTCATTGATATATGTCAGGCCGAAGACGCCGGTAGCTCAACTCATTCTCAAAAGTTCTACCGAAAGATTCGGCCTGCTTATAGTCAGGCGGCAACCCCCATAAATGAGGAAGCCAGATGGTAAACCAAACGGGCGAAAAAGTTGTTAAGCCGGATGATGATAAGAAGCTCCGGGTTGATATTTACTGGGGAATGTATCAGGAACATCAGGTGAGTGCGCGACATCATGAAACTCAAAGGTCTACTGTAAATAACTTTCTTATTCTGGTCGCGGGCGCAATGGTCTCGCTGGTTTTTACGGGAGGGTTTAGACGCGAAGACTTACCCCTCACTTTTTCTCTTATCGCGCTGGGCATTCTTTGCGCGCTCTTCAACCTTTCACTATTTGTCCGCTACCATCGTCATAAACAAAGGGCTGACGCTTACAGAGATGCGATAGACGAAATATTATTTCCCGATGAGAAAACTATAAAGGGAAGCCATCAGCTTAGAAAGCTCAAGGATATTAAAGACTGCGCTGATGACCAGAGAATTAGCAAACGTGCGCTACTCAAGAGGAAGAATAAAATATGGAGCATCTTTACAAGCGTTCACTGGGTATGGTTTATGCTCCCGATGGTCATCGCAGGTCTTGGATTGATACTGACTTTTTATTGTTGGAAAAGCCTGATCTAATAATTGAAGAAAAAACTTATCCGCGAAATCACACGAATGAGCACTAATCATTCGTGTGATTTCGCGGATAAGTTTTTTCTTCCGAAGGAAGCTGGCAAAGCGCTTTCAATTTTTCCGATTGTGGGATTCTCGAATCCCACAATCGGACACTTTGAGCTGCGACATCTCTTATTTCCTCTGTAAATATCAAGCCTCTTAGCGATCCTCTTTCTCAAACGATGCTGGCACGCGGCTTGTAATCCGTCACGCCGTAGAGAATTTCCCGAAACGCTTGCGAGCACGGCGTATGATGTTGCCCGTCAGGCAGGCAAGCATGCGGTTTCAAATTCCTTCTCAAAAATCTTCAACTCGAAATGCTGAAGGTCACGGCACAAACAGAAGACGGCGCACAGGCGCAATCGCTTATCCGGCTTGAGGGCGTCGGCAAGATTTTTTCTACCTTTGAGGTCAAGACGCACGCGCTCTCAGATATTCATCTGGACATCCGTAAGGGCGAGTACGTGGCGATTGCAGGGCCGTCGGGCTGCGGCAAATCTACGCTGCTCGCCATCCTCGGACTGCTCGATTCTGCGACGACGGGCAGTTACAGGTTAAATGGAAAACTTGTTTCCGAATTGCCGCAGGCGATGCGCGCACGGATGCGTAATCGTGAGATCGGTTTCGTCTTTCAGAGCTTCAATCTCATAGGCGACCTGACGGTGTTTGAGAACGTGGAACTGCCGCTCACTTACTGGGACATGCGCGCGGCAGAGCGAAAACATAAAGTCACTGCCGCTCTGGAAAAAGTCGGGATGGCGCATCGCGGCAAACATTTGCCGAGCCAGCTTTCGGGCGGGCAGCAGCAGCGCGTCGCGGTCGCACGCGCGGTCGTCGGCGAGCCTTTGATTCTGCTGGCGGACGAGCCGACGGGCAATCTCGATTCCGCCAACGGCGAAACGGTGATGCAGCTTCTCAGAGACCTGCATCGCGGCGGCACGACCATCTGCATGGTGACGCACGACCCGCGTTATGCGCTTTATGCAGGGCGCACGATTCATCTCTTTGACGGAAGAATCGTCGAAGAGAGCCAGGAAGAGGTGGAGGTCGCCTGATGGAAACGCTGCTTCAGGATTTACGTTTCGGCTGGCGCACGCTCTGGAAACATCCGGCTATCACGGCGGTTGCGGTCATCGCGCTCGCGCTCGGCATCGGCGCGAACAGCGCGATCTTCAGCGTCGTCAACGCCATTCTCTTAAAGCCTCTCAACGTGCCGCACCCTGAGCGTGTGGTCGTCGTCACAGAAAGCAAGGGCGGAGAAGTCTGGGCCACAGTCGCGCCCGCCAACTTCATCGCATGGCGCGAGCGCAATCAGGTTTTTGAAGACATAGTAGCCTTCTCAGGTTATAGCTATAACCTTTTGGGCGGCGAAGCGCCGGAACAGTTATCCGCCCTGCGCGTCTCCGCTGGCCTCTTTCCGATGCTTTCCATAGAGCCACAACTGGGCAGGAATTTCTTACCCGAAGAAGACCAGCCGGGGCGCGAGCGCGTGGTTATCCTGAGTCATAAACTCTGGCAGCGACTGTTCAACTCGAATCCGAACATCATCAACCAGCCGCTTAACCTGAGCGGCAACAGCTACGCCATCGTCGGCGTGATGCCCGCCGGGTTCGAGTTTCCAAATGCAGACACGGAACTCTGGACGCCGGTGGCGATTAACGACGGGACTGTGGACGGCATGGGCGGGCGCATCATCAATGTGCTGGCGCGGCTGAGGCCGCAGGTCACGCTGGCACAGGCCCGCGCAGAGATGGAGGCAGTCGCGCAGAGTCTTGCTGCGGAGCGACCGGACTTTAATGCCGGATGGGGCGTCCAGATCACGCCGCTGCAAGAACTGGTCGTCGCAGATGTCAGGCGTTCTCTGCTGGTGCTGCTCGGCGCAGTCACTTTCGTGCTGCTCATCGCCTGCGCCAACGTCGCCAACCTGCTCTTAGCGCGTGCTGCGCGCAGGCAGAGAGAGATTGCGATACGCATCGCTTTGGGAGCGAGCCGTCTCAGGCTGGTGCGTATGTTGTTGACGGAAAGCATGCTGTTGGCGCTGCTCGGCGGCGCGCTCGGGCTGCTCTTGGCCGTGTGGGGCGTGGATGCTCTGCTCGCGCTCGCGCCGGGGAATTTGCCGCGCGTCGAAGAGATAGGAATGGACAGGTGGGTCTTCGGCTATACGCTGGCCGTCTCGCTGTTGACGGGCATCGTCTTCGGCCTTGCTCCGGCCTTGCAGGCTTCAAAACCGAATCTCAACGAGCTGCTCAAAGAGGGCATCAGGAGTTCTCCGGCAGGCTTTGCGCGCGACCGCGTGCGCAGCCTGATAGTCATCGCGGAGGTCGCGCTCTCGCTCGTCCTGCTTATCGGCGCAGGACTCTTGATGCGCAGCTTCGTGCGTTTGCAGAACGTAGACCCCGGCTTTGACCCGCGCAATTTGGTGGCGATGCGCGTCTCTCTGCCGGACGAGAAATATGACGGAGACGAAAAGGTTTTAGGCTTTTATCAACACGCCTTCGCGCGTATCAGGCAACTGCCCGGAGTCAAGCAAGCGGGCGCGATTCATGTCCTGCCGTGGAGCGGCGACAACTCCGGTCGTTACTTTCATCCGGAAGGCAGGCCGATGCCGAAGGCCGGTGAAGAGCCTACATACAACTATCGCATCATCACGCCGAACTACTTTGAGACGATGAGCATACGACTCTTGCGCGGGCGCGATTTCACAGACGACGACACGGCGCAGGCCGTGGGCGTCGTCATCATTAATGAAGCGATGGCCCAACTCTTCTGGCCCAATGAAGAAGCCGTGGGCAAGCGCGTCAAGCATAGAGGCCGCGAGGAAGACCCGTGGATGACGGTCGTCGGCGTCGTCGGCAACGTGCGGCATCACTGGATAGGCGATTTGACGCAGCCGGAAATCTATTTCACTTACGCGCAAGCGCCGCTGCTTGATAGCCGCACTATCGAGCGTCACAGGCGTTCGATGCAGATCGTTGTGCGTACCATTTCAGACCCTTTGAGTATCGTGCCCGCCGTGCGTAGAGAGGTGGCATCGGTTGATGCCGGGCTTCCCCTTTTCAATATCAAGACGCTGGACGAGCGTCTGGTCTATTCGCTGGTGCGGCCACGCTTTAACACTCTGTTGATGGGCATCTTCGCGCTGGTCGCGCTCGTGCTGGCGGCGGTCGGCATCTACGGCGTGATGTCTTACATGGTCGCGCAGCGCACGCACGAGATAGGCATTCGCATCGCGCTCGGCGCACGCCCCACGGATGTCTTGATGCTCGTTCTTAAACAGGGATTGAGGCTCATTCTGGCGGGCGTCGCCATCGGCCTCATAGCCGCGCTCGCGCTGACGCGCTTTATGTCAAAACTGCTCTACGACGTGAGCGCGACAGACCCTTTGACCTTCGTCGCCATCTCTCTCTTGCTCGTCGCCATCGCGCTTCTGGCCTGCTATATCCCCGCGCGGCGCGCGACACGCGTCGAGCCGACTGTCGCACTGAGATACGAATGAGCTAGAGAGAATTTTCGGCTCGGGAAAAACAGAAAGCAGAAGTAACAGACTTTGTCTGAGAGATTTTCCGGCAGACAAGGCTCAGGATCAGTGTTGCCATTTTTCGATTCAGCAGAAGGAGATTCCAG
>CAWFML010000002.1:0-330722 GCA_963817025.1 Pyrinomonadaceae bacterium
CTGTAAAGGCGTGAAACAAGGCCGGTTCGTGATAGCATAGCTTTTATCAAGCGGGTCAAACAGAGCAGCCCCCGTGAGCCAGATAACAGCACAAACGGAAAAAATAGTTGCCGAAGGCACGGCCCGCCTCATTGCGCGTGCGTTGGATGCGCGTTCGCTCAAGGTGGAAGACCTTTCGGCGCGTGTTGGCGCGGCACTCGATAAATATCTTTTAAGAGATGAACCGGCGGCCCGGCCCGAAGCCGTCAACGAATTTCTCGACGCGCTGCATGCAGACGATTTGTGCTTGATCGTGGCCTGCGAGCGCGGCGACCAGACGGCCTGGAGCGATCTGGTCGAGCGATTTGGCGCGACCGTGCGTTCGGCTGCGCGCTCGACCAGTTCCAACGAGGATGCTGCGGAAGATTTGGCCCAATCCATCTGGGCCGAACTGCATGGCTTGCGCGTGCGCGCGGACGGGCGGCCCGCTGGCAAGCTCTCATATTATTCTGGGCGCGGAAGCCTCGGCGGCTGGCTGCGTGCGGTCGTGGGCCAGCTTGCCGTTGACCAGCATCGCAAGAGCGCGCGGCTGGTTCAGACGGAAGAGGACGCGGATTTTGATCGTCTCGCAAGGGCTTCACACAGCGGCGAAGAATCTTTCAGCGCGGCGCAGGCTCCGAGCAATCCTGAGAACGCGCTGGCGGAACAGCGTGCTGCCGGAGATGTCGAAGCCGCGCTGAAGAGAGCGGTCGGCGAACTGGCGACGGAAGACCGCCTGCTCGTCAAGCTTTATTACTTTGACGGCCTGCGCTTGCGCGAAGCGGGCGCAGTCCTCGGCGTGCATGAAGCGACCGCGAGCCGTCGTCTGACACGCGTGCAGTCGGAGATTAGAAAACGCGTCGAAGCGATTCTGATGAAGGAGCACGGCTGGACCAAAAGCGAGACTGCGCGCACGCTGTCAGAGGCCGCCGCGCATCTCGAAACGGATTTGGAGATGATGCTGTCGGAAAGCGCGCTGGGCGAAGGCCGCGCGCCGCCCGCGGATTGATTTGCCGCCCGTGGATTAATTTCCTTTGAGCGATGCGGGGGCAGATGCGAGAAAGAGGCGCAAGCCAAACGGCTCGCGTGCGTTCTTGAAATAGCCGCACTGGTTGAATCGCGGCGCGCTGATGTAGCCGAAATGAAACTCGACCCGAACATGGAAATAGATCGTCTCCTGCAACGCCAGTCGCGGCGCGGGACGGGCGCGCCCGTCTCAAATATCATGCGTCAGGAAGGCGACGGCAAGGACGGGCGAGAGGCTCACATGGACGCGGATGAGTTGAGCGCGTATGCGGAGAATGCTCTGCCGCCGCCGGCGCGTGCGCGTTACATGTCACATCTGGCCGATTGCGATGCGTGCCGGAAACTGGTGACAGAACTGGTCGTCTCTTCGGGCATCGCGGGCGAATTGGAGAAGCCGAACGCTGCGCCGCAGGCTTCCACCTACATCGCGCCCGCGCGCACCTGGCGCATGCGTCTGGCTGCTCTGTTCGCCCCGCACGCGCTGCGCTACGCTACGTCCGTAATCTTGATCGTAGGCGTCGTCGCCATCGCTTTTATGGTTTTTCGCGGAAGGCAGATGAAGTTTGATTCGCTGCAACCAGAGCCGGGGAATGTTTCGACGACTCGGAATGACGACAGTCAAGGAGGGTCGAGCACAGGGAATGATACTGGCGGCACAAGCAATGATGCTCCCGTATTGCCTGAGGATCAGAGTAAGCAACAGCCGAATGCAAACGTCTCCGGTTCGCCTCCCGTCAAATATGACTCGCAGACGCCTGCGCCAGCGGATGCTCCGAAGACTGAGATTGCGCAGGGGCCTTCGGTCACAGGCTCTACTTCCTCTTCAACGGCGGAGAGCGCGTCCGCAGGCGAGAAGGAAGTTGCGCGTGATGAAGATTCGGCGCTTGGCGGATACAGGCCGCCGTCTCCTGCTGCGCCCGTGCTGAGCAAGGATAAAAATGAAGTTGACGGGGTAGACTCGAAAAGCGGAGTCGCGGATTTGTCCACCGGACGCGCGCAGAGTGAACGCGAATCGAATCTTAAGAACACGAACACAACATCCACCCCCGCTAATAAGCCGCAGCCTTCCTTTAACGAAGAGCAAACAGCAGGCGCGCGGAAGCGTGCCGCTGCGTCGCGCAGGTCTGAATCACAGCCGCGAGAGAACGCAGCCGGAGCAACTTTGGATGACCGCGCCGGGCGAGAAGACAAGGCCAACAAGCTTGAAGAGAGACGCAGCGTTGGCGGCAGGCAATTCGTCAGGCGCGGCAACGCATGGGTTGATACGGCTTACAGGGCGCAGGCGACGACCAACATCAGGCGCGGGACGGAACAATATCGCTCTCTCGCCGCAGACGAACCGGGCCTGCGTAATATCGCAGCGCAGTTCGACGGCGAAGTCGTCATCGTCTGGAAGGGCAGAGCCTATCGCATACGTTGATTGCTTTTAGCAAAATCTGCACAGGGCCACCAAACACTAAATCACACGAAGAAACCGCTCAACCCTTTGCGTCTTGAGTTTTTCTTTCTTTGCGCCTTTGCGTGAAACGAAAACCATTTCACGCAAAGGCGCAAAGTTAAAACCGTAAGGCGCAAAGGGTTAAGTTAATCCTCTCTTTCCGAACATCCAATGCATGCGCTTCGTATCCGAAGAGGAACGCTCTTGATGAGAATCCTTCTTTGATGATATAGCAGTTATCATCCGAAACCTTGATTACCATTGCCTTCAAACTATTTGTCATAAAACGGAGGTCTTATGTATTGTTCGACGTGCGGCGCGGAAGCCACGCAGGAAGTGGTCTACTGCAAACGTTGCGGCAGCATCCTTAATCCGCAAACTTCTCTACAGGCAAGCCCTGTCAGTCTCACAGGCCCAAGCTGGGCGATGGCTCTGATGATTGTGATTATGGCTGGAATCATCTTCGGCTCGGTCGTGAATCTGGCGGACAGAGGCGTCAACGCGGTCGCCCTGACGTGGATTGTGATTGCGGGATTGGGCAGCATCATCGCGCTCGTCGCTATGATTTTCCGCCAGTTATCGCGTATGGTCATGACGAACCGGCAGCCTGTGCAGCCTGCTCAATTCAAGCCGCAGGTGACCGCCGAGCTTTATCAGGCGAGGCCCGCTGGCGCGCTGCCTGAGCCTGCGCCGAGCGTGACGGAAAACACGACGCGCTTCTTCGAGCCTGTTTATAGAGAGCCGGTCGAGCGCAACAAATAGCTTTCCACGAAAGGAATCAAGATTGCACATGGCACACACGCCTCGCACACGCTTCCGGCGAACCGTAACCTTCAAATCAATTCTGCCAGCTCTTTTCATCTGCTTACTCCTGCCAACGATTTCCACGGGCCAGAGGCGACGCGCAACGCGGGCGCAAACCCGCACGCCTTCAGCCGCGACAAGCTTTCAACGTCAAGCGAAAATTGCGCGCATGCTCTCCGAGATAGACGCGCGCAACATAGAGCGCACGATTCGCCAGCTCGTCTCCTTCGGCACGCGCAATACTCTGTCAGAGCAGGACAACCCGAAGCGCGGCATCGGCGCGGCGCGCGACTGGATTTATAACGAGTTTCTCAAAATCAGAGCCGAATCGGGCGGTCGCCTGCGAGTTGAAAAGCAATCCTTCGAGCAGGCGAAGGCCGCGCGCGTTCCCGAGCCGACGATGATTACCAACCTCGTCGCCACTTTGCCGGGAACGCAAACCGTTTCGGAAGAACGCATCTATGTCGTCAGCGGTCATTACGATTCGATGTGCACCAGCCCGACGGATGCGAAGTGCGACGCGCCGGGCGCAAACGATGATGCGTCCGGCGTGGCTGCCGTAATCGAGATGGCGCGCGTCATGTCAAAGCGCAGGTTCGACGCGACGATTATCTTTATGGCCGTGGCGGGCGAAGAGCAGGGCTTGCTCGGCGCGACTTATTTCGCAGAGCAGGCGAAGCAGAAGAAGTGGAACATCGAAGCGATGTTCACCAACGACATCGTCGGCAACACGCTCGGCGGCAACGGCGTGCGCGACCGCCAAACATTGCGCGTCTTTTCTGAGGGCGTCCCTTCAAACGAATCCGAAGCGGAAGGCAACACGCGGCGCGGCGTCGGCGGCGAAAACGATTCCACTTCGCGCCAGCTCGCGCGCCTTATCAAAGAAGCTGGCACAGCCTACGTGCCGCGCGTTAATGTGATGATGGTTTACAGGCGCGACCGCTACCTCAGAGGCGGCGATCACATTCCTTTCCTCGAACGCGGCTTTCCGGCTGTCCGCTTTACAGAGCCGAACGAAGATTACACACACCAGCATCAGAACGTCCGCACGGAGAACGGAGTGCGATACGGAGACCTGCCGGAGTTTGTAGACTTCGCTTACATAGCACAGGTCGCGCGCGTCAACGCCGCCGCGCTCTCAACCCTCGCCCTCGCGCCAGCCATGCCGAAGAACGTCGGCATCGTCACCAAGCGTTTGACCAACGACACGGATTTGCAGTGGGATGCGAACAAAGAGCCTGACCTCGCGGGCTATGAAATCGTCTGGCGCGAGACGACCGGGGCTGTCTGGACCAACGCGCGCAATGTCGGCAACGCGACGAGTTACACCATGAAAGGGATGTCAAAGGACAACTACTTTTTCGGCGTGCGCGCAGTGGACAGAGAAGGCAACCGCAGCCCCGTCAGCTTTCCGCGCCCTGTGCGATAAGAAGTTTTCTAAAGTAAGAATCAACCACCGGTTAACTCAACCCTTTGCGCCTTCTGTTTTAACTTTGCGCCTTTGCGAGAACCACCAACGTTTCTCGCAGTGGACGGGATTCTGGATTTCGGAAGCGAGAGCGAAGAGCCGCCGCGCAAATGCCCTCGATAATCACTTCACAGACATTTGTTCAACTTTCAGGCCACCGGGCGCGTCTAAGTTGACGATGCAGGCAATCGCTCTCAAGCCGAAAAGCCGCGCAGCATTTACGTCCAAAACTTTAGCCGGAATGGTGTGGGAATGAAAGTTTACTCAAATAATCCTAAAAATTTATTAACACGCGCAACGCAACGTGCGGCGGCGCTCCTGTCTATACTGGCGCTCGTCTCCGGCACATTTCTCGTCGGCGCGCAGCAGAAAACCCTCAAGCCGCGTTTAAGCGACGAGCAGTTAATTCTGCATGTGCTCAATCGTTTGGGCTTCGGCGCGCGGCCCGGAGATGTCGAGCGCGTGCGCGCCGTGGGGATTGAGAATTACATCAAGCAGCAGCTTAACCCCGCGAGCATTTCCGACGAGATGGCCGAAGCAAAGGTGCGTAATCTGCCCGTGCTCTCGATGTCTACGGCAGAGTTGTATGCCAAATATCCGAACCCTGCCTTGCTGCTTCGCCAGCTACAGAGACAGGGACAGTTGCCAGAAGATTTAGCTAAGCTGTATGAGAATCGCAGGGGCGGCAATACGCCTCCGCCGCCGGATGCTGCGAATCAGATGATGCCGAAGGAAGGCGAGGCAGGCAAAGAAGTCGAACGAGGCGACGAAGACCGCGCTGCGTATCGCCGTGCGATTCGTGATTTTTATGTCAAGAACAACCTCAGACCGCCGCAGCAACTGACTCAGGAATTGCAAGCCTCGCGTATCCTGCGCGCCGTTTACAGCGAGCGGCAGTTGCAGGAAGTATTGGTCGATTTCTGGACCAATCATTTTAATGTCTTTGCCGGGAAAGGCGTGGATCGCTGGCTGCTGGTCTCTTATGACCGCGACACGATTCGCCCGAACACGCTCGGAAAATTCCGCGACCTGCTGCTTGCAACCGCGCAGAGTCCGGCGATGCTTTTCTATCTCGACAATTTTCAGAGCGTCAGCCCGGATGCCCAGCAGCAAGGCCGCATGAATCGCAGACCGCAACAACAACAAAACAGGCAAGGCGGTCTCAATGGCATGCTTGGCAACAGGCGTAATCAGGAGCGGCGCGGTCTCGGCACAGCTCAGCAACCGCGACGACCCGATGGCGAGATGATTAAAGAAGACATGCCTGAGCGAGCACAGCAGCAGAGAGTGAAGCGCGGCATCAACGAGAACTACGCGCGCGAGTTGATGGAACTGCACACGCTCGGCGTTGACGGCGGCTACACGCAGAAGGACGTGCAGGAGGTTGCGCGCTGCTTTACCGGCTGGACTATCTTTGACCCGCGCGGCGTCAGCTCTCGCGTCGCCCCGCAGATGGCGGACAACGCGGGCAAGTTTTATTTCAACCCGCGCCTGCATGACGACGGCGAGAAGACGGTTTTGGGGAAAAAGATTCCTGCGGGCGGCGGCATCAACGATGGCCTGATGGTGCTCGATATTCTCTCTAAACATCCCGCGACGGCGAAATTCATTGCTACCAAGCTGGCTACGAAATTCGTCTCGGACAATCCCTCTCCCGCGCTGGTCGAGCGCATCGCAGCGGCTTATACCGCAAGCGACGGCAACATACGCGAGACCCTGCGCGCAGTCTTCACCGCGCCCGAATTCATCTCGCCCGACACTTATCGCGCGAAGATTAAAACGCCTTTTGAATTGGCCGTCAGCGCAGTTCGCACGCTCGGCGGCGAGACCAACGGCGGCCCTTCTTTCCACCAATGGGTTGCGCGCATGGGCGAGCCTATCTACGGCTATCAGGCTCCGACAGGCTATCCGGACACGGCGGAGGATTGGGTCAACACGGGCGCGCTGCTTGAGCGTTTGAACTTCGGACTCGCGCTGGCAAACAATCGCATTCCGGGGACGCGCGTCAATCTCGAACGCTTTGCAAAGGACGGGCAAACTTCGGGGGCGGACAAAGCGCAGACGATGGAGCGTTTCTTCGGCGTGCTCTTGCAGGGAGACGTTTCTCCGAAGACCAAGCAGACGCTCTTGAAGCAATTGAACGAGCCGCTGCCTGAGCCTGTGGCGAAGAACGATGCCTCAACGATGACGAATGAGAAGAGCGATGCCACGCGCGGCAGACGCCAGATGGCGCGTGCGGATTTCAACGCGGGCAGCACATCGGAGACTGTCAAAATCGTCGGTTTGATCTTAGGGTCGCCTGAGTTTCAGCGGCAGTAAGCAGGCGATCTCGCGCGCAGACGCCGCAACACCTGAGAGAAAATTTATCGGGTCATCCTCTCTTAAGATGTCGCGGCGTTTGAATGCATGGATGGAATTTGAAAGGCAAGCTATCGAAACGTCTTCATCAGATGCTGTGCAATTATTATTTGAAGCGAAGACGGCATTAAATATAGATGGGCAGCTATAAATTGTAGATGGACAGCTATAACTTGTAGATGAATATCTACAAATTGTAGATGGACTGCTACAAATTGTAGGTAGATAGCTCTAATTTAGAGATGTCTTGCTATAAGTTGGAGATGCCTTGCTCCAATTTGGAGATGTCTTGCTATAAATTAGAGCGGGGCGTCTATATTTAATAGCAGGACTGCTACAAGATTTGCAGGGCTGCACAAAAAACCGAGGTATTAAAAGAGATGAGTATCAATCGCAGATTTTTCTTGAAGTCGGGGGGCATCGCGCTCGCCAGCATCGGTCTCATGCAGGGCGCACCGTCATTTTTGGAGCGCGTCGCGCTGGCCGGAGGCTTAAATAATTCGGCCAGCGGTCGCCGCAAAACTTTGATTACGATTTTCCAGCGCGGCGCGGTGGATGGTCTTAACATGGTCGTGCCGCATGGCGAGCGCGAGTATTACGCTCTGCGCCCGACGCTCGCCATCCCGCAGCCCGCGAGCGGAAACCGCGAAGCAGCGATTAATCTGGACGGGCACTTCGGCCTCCATCCGTCGCTCGCCATGCTCAAGCCTCTGTGGGATGCAAAGCGGCTGGCGATTGTGGATGCGGTCGGCTCGCCCGACAACACGCGCTCGCATTTCGACGCGCAGGATTACATGGAATCTGCCACGCCCGGTGTTAAGTCAACGCGCGATGGCTGGCTCAATCGTTACCTGCAAAGCAATGTGGATCAGAAGGCTTCGCCGTTTCGCGCGGTCTCGATGACGCAGAACCTGCCGCGCACTTTGCAGGGACGCGCGCCCGCGCTGGCGATTAACAATCTCTCCGATTTCACGATTCGCGCGGGCGCAAGCAGCGCGAGCGTGCAGGGCGGCTTTGAATCCATCTATGACGAGAGCGTCAATGATGTGCTCAAGGGAACCGGCAAAGAGACTTTTGAGGCCGTCAACTTTTTGAAGCAGGTCAACCCGTCGCAGTACAAGCCGGAGAACGGAGCGCAGTACCCGCGCACGCCCTTTGGCAATTCGCTGCTGCAAATCTCGCAGCTCGTCAAGGCGGGCATCGGCCTCGAAGTCGCCTTCACGGACGTGGGCGGCTGGGACACGCATTCCAATCAGGGCGACTCACGCGGGCAACTCGCAAACCTGTTGCTGCAATTCGGCGCGGGCATCGGCGCGCTGGTGACAGACCTCGGCGGGCGCATGGATGACATTGTGATTCTCACTATGTCAGAGTTCGGGCGCACCGTGCGCGAGAACGGCACGCGCGGCACGGATCACGGCCATGCCAACGCGATGTTCGTCATCGGCAACAGCGTGCGCGGCGGCAAAGTTTATGGAGACTGGCCCGGCCTCGGCAATAGCAGTTTATATGAGGGACGCGACCTGGCCCTGACGACAGACTTCCGCGATGTCTTTGGCGAAGTGGCCCAGAAACATCTCGGCAGCAAGAGCCTGCAAAAAGTCTTTCCGGGTTATGCTGCTGGCACTTCAAAATATCGCGGCGTGCTCTAAAGAAGGCTAAATAAAAACAATTAGCCACAGAGGGCACAGAGGACATAGAGAAGATAGTTAATTTGCTCTGTGCCCTCTGTGGCTAATTGTTTTCCCTCTTATCTTAAACGACCAAAGCGATTAATGAAATACAGCATCACGGCTGCGATGACTGAGACGATGAGGGCGAGCGTGAAGGCTTCGTTATCGCGGCCCGCCTGCACCGCATCGTAGATGGCGACGGATGCGGTTTGAGTTTTGCCGGGGATGTTTCCGGCAATCATGATGGTGATGCCGAAGTCGCCGAGCGCGCGCGCGAAAGAGAGCGCTGTGGCCGCGAGGACGCCGCGCCATGCGAGCGGCAGCGTGACGCGAAAGAAGATGCGCCGCCCGTTAAGGCCGAGCGTGCGTGCGGCTGCTTCGAGTTGCAGGTCAACGCCCTCAAAGGCTGCGCGCAAACTTTTCGTCACCAGCGGCAGCGCGTGAATCGTCGCCGCGATAATCGCCGCCGTCACTGTAAAGGTCAGGCGAATCCCGAAACGGTTATATAAAAATCCGCCGAACCACGAACGCGTGCCAAGCAGCACGAGCAGGTAATATCCCAGAACCGTCGGCGGCAAGACGAGCGGCAGCGTCACCAGCGCATCCACCACATCGCGCCCCGGAAAACGTTTTCGCGCCAGCACCCACGCCAGCCACGAACCCGACACCAGCGCAATCATCGTGGCCGCGCCCGCGACCATAAACGAGAGCTTGATGGGAAACCAATCAATATTATGAATCATCGCGCAAGAACGCAGCCCCGCAAGGGGCAAAAGAACTTAGCCCATAGCGCAAGCTATGGGATCAGAGAAGAAAGTTAGTGTTAAGCCCCGTGAGGGGCGGAAGAACTTACTGCCAGAGATAGCGTTCATCATATTCAATTTTGTGCTTCTTCAAAAATGCTATGAACTCTTCTTGAAACGACACTTTTCGATGATGTTCTTCCTGACAGGCTATGTATTTCATTACCGCTTGAGCATTTGACTGGCTAACACTAAAGGCTCCGTAACCGGTCTGCCAGCCGAACTCGTTCCGCGACTCCCATTTCTCGTGAACCCAGCGTGATGAATTGGTCTTCAAAATTCGCATGGCCTCTGCCATAGAGAGGATTGGAGGAATTGCTACAAGTAGATGAACGTGATCCGCCACGCCATTGATAAGTATGGCTATACAGTTTGATTCTCGAAGAATGCCGCCCATATATGCCAGCAACTGGGGCTTTAACTCTTCATCAATAAATGGACGACGTTCTTTAGTGCTGAAAATAATATGTGATAGGAGATTGGCATAAGTATGCGACATGATTCTTTCGCCCCTCCGGGGCTGGTGATTTGTTTGTTGCATGTTCCCACGTCTGACGACGTGGGCTAAATTCTATGGCCCCTGACGGGGCTAAACGATTCTAATCCTTAGTGTCGAGATTTAGTTTGTGTATTTATGATAGCAATCACGCGCAGAGGCCCGCCGCTGCCGCCCTTGATCTTCATCGGGAGCGCAATCACCTGAAAATTCTTGAGCGGTAGTTGATCCAGATTAGCCAGATTCTCAAAGGCCGGAATGTTTTTCTCGAAAAGGATGCGATGGCTCTCGAAGAGTGTTGACTGGCCGTAATCTATGCTCGGCGTATCAAGACCGATTGCTTTGATGGAGCGATTCGTGACCAGCCAGCGCGCGGCGTCAGGATGAAGTCCGGGAAAGTGCAGCCGTGCGACAGCCGCAGGGCCGCGCTCGTCCGTGCCCATGTACTTCTTGCGGTCGGGCCAGAATTTTCCATAACCCGTTCTGATGAGCACCAACACATTTTTCGGAAGACGCCCGTGCGCCTTCTCCCACTTTTGAAAATCGCTCGCGCTGACTTGGTAATCGGCATTCGCCGCGCACTCGCGCGAGACATCAATGATGACTGCCGCGCCCATCAACTGCTCAAGCGGAATCTGATCCACAGTATGTTTGCCTCTGGCGAAATGCACCGGCGCATCTATGTGCGTGCCGCCATGCTCTGCGGTCGAGAATTTATTGGCCGCGTAGAAATAGCCCTGTTCCGTCGTGCCCTCAAAATCTTTTTCGAGCTTGAACGTGTCGGCAGTGGGCCAGTAGACAGTCTCTTCGTCATAGGCGTGCGAGAGGTCAATGACCTTGCCCGATGGAAACTGCGCCATCAATAATGTCTGTGAAGTTAAGAGAAAGAGCATGGAGCAGAGCAACGCAGATAGCTTTTTCATTCCGGTGTCCTCTTAATTGTCAGAACCGCCTGCGGTAGCGGACGGGTTTGAGATGGATAAGAGACAAGCTGTAGAACAGAGAGGCCCGCCCGCTACCGCAGGCGGTTCTGACCTTATTTTCTTGTCCTGCGAAGCGTGAGGTTATCGTAGAATAGACCCGTCATGCAAAAACTTAATTTGAAGCCGACGCATAAAACTGTGGCGGAATACTACGCACCACAAAGTCACAAAGACACTAAGAAAGCCTTCTTAATTATCTTTGTGACTTTGTGACTTTGTGGTTTTATCTGTAGTTGAGGAAACATAAAAATGGATTTCAGCATCTCCCCCGAACTGGAAGAGACGCGCCGGCGGGTCGCAGCCTTTATGGATGAGTACGTCTATCCGAACGAGAAGCACGTCATAGAGCACGAAGGATTGCCGCAAGATTTGGAGCGCGAGCTTCAGGCGAAGGTCAAGGA
This sequence comes from Pyrinomonadaceae bacterium, assembly GCA_963817025.1. Classification (GTDB taxonomy): domain Bacteria; phylum Acidobacteriota; class Blastocatellia; order Pyrinomonadales; family Pyrinomonadaceae; genus JACMLC01. The sequence continues at coordinate 11,469 of CAWFML010000002.1, forward strand.
GCGCGGTTTATGGGGGCCGAATGTGCCTGAGGAGTGGGGCGGAATGGGCCTCGGTTTTGTGGGGCAGGGCGTGGTCAATGAAATCATCGGACGCTCGACACACGCGCCGCGCGTTTTCGGCTCGGCTGCGCCGGACGCAGGCAATATAGAACTGCTGCATCTCTCCGCGACGAACGCGCAGAAGGAGACATATTTGAAGCCGCTCGCGGCGGGCGAAGTCCGTTCGTGCTTTGCCATGACAGAGCCGGAGGTCGCAGGCTCAGACCCGACGGGCCTGCGCACGCGCGCCGAGCATGTGGGCGACGAGTGGGTGATTAACGGTCACAAGTGGTTTATCTCCGGCGCGCTCGGCTCGGAGTTCTCAATCGTGATGGCCGTCACAGACCCTGCGGCGGCTGAGCACAAACGCGCGAGCATGATTCTTGTCCCGACCCAGACCACAGGCTTTAATATCGTGCGCTCAGTGCCAGTGATGGGTTCGGGCAGCGTCGGCGGCCACTGCGAAATTAAGTTTGAAGATTGTCGCGTGCCGTTTGAAAATTTACTGGGCGAGGAGGGCAAGGGATTCGAGCTGGCACAGGCGCGGCTAGGGCCGGGCCGGATTCAACACTGCATGCGCTGGATCGGAGCGGCACAGCGCAGTTTTGAAATGATGTGCAGCTATGCGCTCAAGCGTATCTCGTTTGGCGAGCCGCTCGCGCACAAGCAGACCGTGCAGAACTGGATCGCGGATTCGGCGGCGGAGATCAACGCCGCGCGCCTGATGACCTTGCAGGCGGCTTGGAAGATGGATCGCGGCGATGACGCGCGGATAGAAATTTCGCTGATAAAATTTTTCGGCGCGCGTGTGCTCAACGACGTAGTTGACCGCGCCATACAGGTTCACGGCGCGCTCGGTTATTCAAAAGACACGCCGCTCGAATCTTTTTACAGAGACGCACGCGCCGCGCGGATTTATGACGGGCCGGATGAAGTTCACAGGATGGTAGTCGCGCGCCGCATACTGCGAGGCTTCAAGGATGCCGAATCAATGTAGAAAGAAAGTTTCACGCAAAGGCGCAAAGGGAAAAGCAAAGGCGCAAAGAAAGCTCAAGCCCTTTGCGCCTTGTGTCTTTCTCTTCGCGCCTTTGCGCGAAACTTTCTCGTTGCAATTAGGTCAACTTCGCGGGCATAACTAATTCAATGAGCAAAGACACAGCCCCCGTCAGACCCAGTGAAGAGCTAGACCTCAAAGCGCTCGGCGCATATCTGGGCCAGCATTTATCTCATGGTGGAAACTCGCGGGTCGAACTCGAACAGTTTCCCGGCGGCCACTCGAACCTGACTTATTTAATCAACTTCGGCGGACAGGAATTTGTCTTGCGCCGCCCGCCGATTGGGCCTGTCGCGCCGACCGCGCACGACATGCCGCGCGAGTACAAGTTAATCGAAGCCGTCCACCCGTTTTTTCCGCTTGCGCCGAAACCTGTGCTGCTCTGCGAAGAGCCTGCCATCATCGGCGCGCCCTTCTATTTGATGGAGCGCAGGCGCGGTCTCATCGTGCGCCATCGCATCCCGCCGGAAATCGGTGACGACTTAAGCATGCGCCATCGCGTCAGCGAGTCTGTGCTGGACACGCTCTCTGCTCTGCATGCGGTTGACATACACTCGTCCGGCATCGCGCGCATAGGCAAGCCCGCAGGCTTTGTCGCGCGGCAGGTCAAGGGCTGGGCGGAGCGTTGGGGCAGAGCAAAGACCGGCGAAGTCGAAGAGATGGAAGAAGTGATTCGCTGGCTCGTGGACAGGATTCCTGCGGAGACCGGTGCGGAAACTGCTGCCGGGGCGACTCTGGTTCATAACGATTACAAGCTTGATAACGTGATGCTCGATGCGGCAGACCCTGCGCGCGTGGTGGCTGTGCTCGATTGGGAGATGTGCACGGTCGGCGACCCGCTCGTTGATGTGGGATTGTTTCTTTGCTACTGGACGCTCAGGGATGAAGGCGTTACGCAGGGGGAATCGCTGAGCGCGGTCACGCACGGCGACGGGTGGATGACGCGCGAAGAGTTGATAGAGCGTTATGCCGCGCAGACGGGCCACGATGTGTCGCGCATCAAATTTTACGAGACCTTCGCGCTCTTCAAGGTCGCGGTTATCCTGCAACAGATTTTCTTCCGCTTCGTGCGCGGCCAGACGCGCGACAAGCGTTTCAGAAACTTTGACCGGCGCGTCCTCGGCCTCGCACGCGCCGCGCATGAATTGAGCAGGCACTCAAATATTTAATCATTGATTCATTTGCTCATTGATTCATTTGCTCATCGAATCAATGAGCAAATGAATCAATGAGCAAATGAATCAATGCGACTGACGATTTTGAAATACGATTCGTTGCCTTCGACCAATAGCGAGGCGGCGTCACAGGCCGCGCGCGGCGCAGCCGAAGGATTGTGCGTCGTCGCGCGCGAGCAGACGCGCGGGCGCGGGCGCAGAGCGCGCGTCTGGATTTCGCCGCCGGATGCGGGGCTGTATTTCAGTATTGTTCTGCGCCCGCGTCTTGAATTGCGCGCTTGGCCGCTTATCACTCTGATGTCCGCTCTTGCAGTCTCAGATGCGCTCGTTGATGCTTGCCAGCTCGAAACAGACATCAAGTGGCCCAATGATATTTACGCGGGCGGGCGCAAGGTCTGCGGCATTCTGGCGGAGACTGTCGAGACGGCAGGCGGGCGCGCGGTCGTCGTTGGCATCGGCATCAATCTCAAGTCGAGCGCGTTTCCGGCGGAGTTGCGAGACGCTGCCACCTCCGTCGAGGAAGAGACGGGAAGCGTGCCGTTGATGGAAGAGTTATTGCCCGCGCTGACTCAGGCCATCGCGCGGCTTTACGAACTGCTACATGAATCGTCCGGCCCGAAAAATTTATTAGACCAATGGGCGGCGCGCTCAAGTTATGCCGAAGGGATGCGCGTGCGCGTCGCGCTCGCGGAGGAATCTTTTGAAGGCACAACGCGCGGGCTTGCGAGCGACGGCGCTTTGCGTGTAGAAACTGACGCGGGAGAAATCAGACTCGTGCACGCCGGAGACGTGACGGCATTGCGTCCGGTCAAGGTAAAAGTAAAAAGGCAAAAGGCAAAAGGTAAAAGTAAAAAGGTAATATGAGAGTGACGCTATCTTCACTTTTGCCTTTTACCTTTTTACTTTTTACTTCCTTATATCTCGTTCCAATGTTGAATAAATGAATCTGACAGGTAAACGAATCGTGCTGACGACCTTCGGTTCGTTCGGCGACATCCATCCGTACATGGCGCTCGCGCTTGAGCTAAAGGCGCGCGGGTATTCGGCCCTCATTGCGACCAGCGAGATTTATCGTGAGAAGATCGAAGGCGCGGGGATCGAGTTTCATCCCGTGCGCCCTGACATACAGGGGCCGGACGACCCCGGCACGGAAGAGCTGCTCAGAAAAATCATGGAGCCTCAGACGGGCGGGGAGTTTCTTTTAAAGAGATCATCTTGCCCCACCTGCGCGACTCTTATGATGATTTGATGGAAGCCGTGCGCGGAGCCGACATGCTCGTCACGCACGTCATCACTTTTGCTGGCCCGCTCGTCGCACAGAAGACTGGCATCAAATGGACTTCGACCGTCCTGGCTCCCGTCTCTTTGTGGTCTGCGTATGACCCGTTCGTGCCGCCAAACATGATCTGGATTGCGCCGCTCCTGCGCGCGGCAGGGCCGGGAATTAACCGCGCGTTTCTCTCCGTCGTTAGAAGATGGACTCAAGGATGGATGGAGCCGATAGCCGGTTTGCGCAAAGAACTGGGGTTGCAGAAAGGCTTGCATCCTTTGTTTGAAGGACAGCATTCGCCCGCGCTCGTCCTCGCGCTCTTTTCAGAAGTGATTGGCACACAGCAGCCTGACTGGCCGCCGCACACTGTAGTCACGGGTTTTCCTTTTTATGACAAGAAGGATGAGACGCCCATTGCGCCTGAGCTGCTGAAATTTCTCGATGCGGGTACGCCCCCCGTCGTCTTCACGCTCGGCTCGTCCGCAGTCTTTATCGCGGATGATTTTTTTCATCAGAGCATCGCGGCGGTTAAAGAATTGGGCCAGCGCGCGGTGCTGCTGATAGGCGATGCGCGAAACATGCCGAAAGAGCCTTTGCCGGATGGCGTAGTGGCATTTGATTATGCGCCGTATGGCGAGCTGCTGCCGCGTTCAAGCGTCATCGTTCATCAGGGCGGCGTGGGCACGACCGCGCAAGCCCTTCGCGCGGGCAAGCCGATGCTCGTCATGCCCTACAACCACGACCAACCGGATAACGCAGCACGCGTCACACGGCTCGGCGTCGGGCGCACTCTCTCCAGAAACCGCTACAAGGCCGCGCGCGTAGTGGAGGAATTAAAGGAATTGTTGGACAATCCCCTCTACGCACAACGCGCAGCCGAAGTCAGCGCACGCGTTCGCAGTGAGAACGGAGCGCGCAGGGCATGTGAAGAGATTGAAAAACAGTTGTCATAATTCATTAACCCGGCATGAAAAGCTAGGTTCAATCTTAATTCTGAGTGCCGCATTCTGAGCGCTAAAAAGCTGGTTTAAAAGCCCTGAAAGGGCGCAATGTAATAGCCTGTGGCATCGCCACAGGTTAGCTTTAAATAACAAGCCCTGAAAGGGCGAAATAATTTATGCCGCCCTTTCAGGGCTTGGAATCATAATGATGACCTGATACCTGTGGCGTTGCCACAGGCTATGACATGACGCCCCTTCGGGGCTTTCACAGACTTTTCAAACAGCTTCTAAAACTTATGCTTTTAGTCATTGATGTCGGCAATACGAATACTTCGCTCGGCGTGTATGAGGACGAGCGGCTGGTCAAGCACTGGCGTTTGACGAGCGCGCGTGCTCGCACTGTCGATGAGTATGGCGTCCATGCGCGCAATCTCTTCTCGCTCGCCGGAATTGATTTCAAAGCGATTACGGGAGTGGCTATCGCGTCCGTCGTGCCGCCTTTGAACTTCGCTTTGAAACGCATGTCCGAAGTCTATTTCAATCGCACGCCGCTTTTTATAGATCACTCGACGGCGACGGGCGTGCCGATTCTCTACGACCCGCCGTCGGATGTCGGCGCGGACAGGATTGTGGATGCGGTGGCGGCGATTGAAAAGTATGGCGCGCCGTGCATCATCGTGGATTTCGGGACGGCGACGACCTTCGATGCGATTAACGAACGCGGCGAATATTTGGGCGGCGTGATTACGCCCGGCATCAACATCTCCGCCGACGCGCTCTTTGAACGCGCCGCGCGCCTGCCGCGCGTAGAGATCAAACGACCCGCGACGGTCATCGGCACTTCAACCGTCGGCTCTATGCAATCGGGTCTCTACTATGGTTATGCCGGATTGGTTGACGGCATCCTCAGACGCATGTGTGCGGAACTCGGCGGCGAGCCGCACATCATCGCTACAGGCGGCCTCGCGCCGCTCATCGCCACTGGCTCTGAGCTGATACAAACGGTTGACGACACGCTCACGCTCGAAGGCATGAGAATAATTTATGAACGGCATAAGGCGTCAGGACTCGGAATTCATGGCTCAGAATGAGAGACGAGCAGCGGTCAATTTAAAATTCAGGTGAATAGCTCATCAATGCGACAGAATCTCCCGCAAAGGCGCAAAGGAAGCATTCAAGATAAGTAATAGCTCAACTACTTTGCGCCTTTGCGGGAACATGATTTTTATTCAATTCTTAAGCTTGGGTTTTGTCTTGAACTACTTTAATTACTTCACCGAAATCGAAGACACTTTTATACGCAGGCGCGGCAAACATCTGCTGCTCAGCCCTGTGGACTGGGCTTTGATAGAGAGCTGGAAAGAGCAGGGCGTGCCGCTGTTTGTGGCCCTGCGCGGGATTGAGAGCGCGTTCGATTCGCACGCCGCGAAGCCGCGACGGCGCAGCGTCAAGACCTTGATGTACTGTCAGGAAGAGGTCGAGGCGCAGTATGCCGAATGGCTCGAATCGCAGCTCGGAGCCAGCCCGGAAGACGAGAACGACAACGGCGCGGTTGTCGAAGCTGGCGAACAGGATGTCAATCTGCCGTTTTCACGCGCAGCGATTCTGGGGCATCTCTCGCATGCGCGCGAGGCTCTCGAAGAGCTTGGCGGCGAGCGAAAGGGAACTCGTTCGGACGAGTTTACGGACACGGTTGCACGCGTCGTCATACGCCTGTCGAGTCTCGAAAAGGATTTCGCAGGGGCCGCGCGCCCGGATGCAGAGAAGCTCGAAGAATCTTTGACGAGTCTGGAAAAGATGCTTGACGGGGCGCTTCTCTCGCGTCTCTCTCCCGCGAAATTATCAGCCGCGCGTGCAGAGACAGAAGCTCAGCTTCACTCTTATCGCAACCGTATGGATGCAGCCACCTACCGGCAGACGCTTGATAATCTGGTACTAAAAACTCTGCGCGAGCAAGCCCATGTCCCGCGTCTCAGCCTGTTCTATCTCTAACGCCGGTGTGAATGAAGGAATGAAGCGAACACGCAGCAGGCATCACCGCAGGGCAGAAGAAACACAAGAGCGCGGCAATCAAACTGTAGAGGTTTTGATTGAGCGGATTTTGCCGGGCGGCGCGGGGTTGGCCCACGCGGACGGGCAGACGATTCTGGTCGGGCTGGCTGCGCCGGGCGACCGCCTGCTGGTGCGCCTCGAACGCAGGCGCGGCGCAGTCTCTTTCGCTTCTATCATAGACATCATAGAACCATCGCCCGCGCGCGTCACGCCTCCGTGCCCATACTTCGGGCGTTGCGGCGGCTGTGATTTCCAGCAGTTAAATTACGAAGCGCAGCTTGAGGCAAAAGTCGAGATCATACGCGATTGCCTGCGGCGCATCGCGCGGCTGGATTTCACAGACAACATTCCGATAACTGCTTCGCCTGTCGAATGGCAATATCGCTCGCGTGCACAGTGGCAATATGATGCGCTGAGAAATCATCTGGGTTATTTCGAGCGCGGCTCGCATACTGTCTGCGATGTGGCACAGTGTCCGGTTCTCGTGCCTGCGCTTGAAGAGACGCTTGAAAGTTTGCGCGTGCGTATGCGCGCGGGAACTCTGCCGCGCGAGACTTCGGAGTTTCAGGCAGTCGCGGGCGACGAGGGCGCATCTATCTTTCCTCCGGTTGATGAAGACGGCACGCGAGAGGTCAGCCGCCGGATAGGAGCGCAACGCTATCTCTTCAGCGCGAACGGTTTTTTTCAGATCAATCAGGAGCTGCTCTCCGCGCTCATCGCGCATGCAGTGGATAGCGCGCAGGGCTTGACGGCTCTGGACTTGTATTGCGGCGCGGGGCTTTTCACGCTCCCGCTGGCGAATCGCTTCGCGCAGGTCACGGGCGTCGAAGCGCATCCGGTCGCAGTCGCTTACGCGCGGCGCAATCTATCGGCAGCGCGGTTGACTAATGCTTCCGTCGAATGCGCTACGGTCGGCGAGTGGCTGCGCGGCGCACATGCATCCATGCAGGAACAGGTTGATTTCATCCTGCTCGACCCGCCGCGCACGGGCGCAGAGGAAGGTGTGATAGAAGCGATGCTCGCGCTTCGCCCGCGCCGCATCTCATACGTCTCCTGCGATCCTGCGACCTTAGCACGCGACCTCAGAGGTTTGACCGGCGGCGGCTACAGGCTTGACTCTATCGCAGCATTTGATATGTTTCCGCAGACTCATCACGTCGAGACGGTGGCGCATTTGTTCTTCTTCTCAAAACACATAAGTGAATGCGAATAAACACAAGACGCTGCGAAAAAGCACATAAGGGATTGCGAATAATTCCAGCCAAACATTCCTAAGTATCAAAGTCCTTAAAGTATTTGGCAGAGTGTCGATGAGATAGCAGGTAAAGTTAGGATTGTTAGACTACCCGAATGGTCCAAAGCATATAGTTGGAGTATAAGCAGGATAAGCGGGAATTTCATTGTCATTTTTTGCTAAGGTAAGGTAAGTGTGAAGAACTGGTGGCTAAAACTAACATATCAACTTGGTAGGGTGGAAACATTAAGGAAAGCGAGGTAAGTGTAGTGGAAAAGACTCAAATACAAGTTTAGCTTAAGTTAATGAGAAAAAGTGGAAAATCACTAACTAGAATTCTAATTCTGGAATATTAATCAATACTTGTGTAGTTCCATTAGCACGTAAGTTCATCAATACATCCATCTTTGCTTTTGCGATAGCTAGTCTTTTTGCGAAAATCTCCAACATGTCTGTCCAGTATTTCTCGTGTTGACGCCTAAAAAAATTCGCCCTATCACAGTGGATGACAAGCGTCCCTAATAACTCATTCCTGTCAGATAGGACTGGGTAAACTATTGATGAACGAATTCTGCGTTTTTGTTCTGGATAGAGTTCATGGTAGTCCGCCTCTCGGCTCAATGTATCTTCGATAACATGTATTGAAGGGCGCACTTCACGATATATAACAGATGTTACTGTAGTCGAATATATACTAGGCGTTGCGGCCTTGAGCAACATGCTGCGTGGGGCTCGCCCTTCGCGATTTGCATATGCCGGTATTGTTATTTCTCCATCAACATAAGATTTCGTCATAAATGTCACTTCAAAATCTATCCTCTCCTCATTACCCAAGGACTTACCAAAGGCAGCTTCAAAAGTGCTGTATGTAGCCTCTACTACTCTTTGTAATAATCGGAGTGACGTGACAAAGGCTTCTACGAAGTTATCTTCTAAATTAGTGTGTAAATGAAGATCCTCAAATTGTTTTATCTCAACACGATCAATGAAGGTATATGCGTGCATTAGAGCGGCACGCCTTTCTTCAATTTCCCGTTTGGCTGTATCTCTAATGATAGAAGTATATCTACTTATGAATACAACAGCAGTAAGGAGTACGATGAAAATCGCAGCGTGAAGGGCAAGCCTATAAGGCTGATTTAACTTTGCACTTTCAGCAACTAGATGAGAAAGAAGCGCGGCAAAATAAAAAGGAATAGCAGTAGAAATTGCTCCGATTAGGAGGCGCCATCCTAATGAAAAACCATCAAACCAAGATATTAGCCTTCTAATCATAGCAAACTTACTCCCCGCCCCAGATGACGCTTAATGAATTGCTTTACGTCGGGTGAATTTGAAAGAAGGTCTTCCGCGTCTTTTAAACGCTTACAAGACAGATGGATTAGATCCTGAGATTTAGGGTCAAGGGCAGAGACTCCACTGGCAAGGAAGGAACTAGCGATCTCTTCGACCTCGATAAGAATGCAGGGCTTCCCAGAAGAGGAAGCGATACCGAATTCATAGTGAGAGCCGCAACTGTTTCCGAGAATGCCAACAAATAAGTCGCTGGTTGATACATGATGTGTGCATTCTCGCATGGCTTCCTCTGGCGTCAATTGCTTTCTTCCCCACTCATTTACGTCTCGGTGTGGCAGAAGCACCGAAAGACCTAGCTCGCGTAAGGCGCGCTCTATGCCAAGAAGACCGTTCCTGAAGCCATGTCGGGGGATAATCCCATGACTCGGTGGGATCTCAAAAAGATAGCTTTGCTCCTCAAGTTCAGTTTGGGCGATATCCCGACCGCTGAACGGGGCCGCTAGGTATGCCACCGGGGTGATCAGGGGACTCGCTGAGGTAATAGTCTTTCTATGAGTTTTGATAATCGGGGACCATCTATCTTGCCGAAAAGGCCGAAGGTGATATAAGTGATTGTTGCCGATAACTGGGCCGTTATCAAATAGGGATATCTGTGGATCTCTCAGATTATGCGTGAGCACCCATTCAATCTCACTGAAAACCTCTTCAAGGACACCATGTTTGCTTAGGTCGCTAGCATCGGTATTCAGGACGTAGAGTTCAGGCCCTTGTAGATTGTCACGCCATTTGTCGTATAGCTGCTTCGAACGCCGGAGGTAGTCTATGGTATGGAGTTTTGAGTCTGATCTCCCGCGGGAGTGTGTCCTTTCGAATGCTGTTTCTGCGCTGCAATCGCAATAGAAGTGGTATTCTGGAGCTTTAGGCGGCAAGGAACACATGAGATTGCCGACCTGCTCGAAGGTAGCGTGGCTACGAGGACCTATGGCTCCTGCCTCCTCAAACAGCCGCTCATAGACCATAATGTCTTCCTCTATCCATCGTTCGACTACGAATGGTTCGCCACGTTCGAGCTTCTGTAGGATCTGAGATGTCTTAGTAACTAGAAATGCAACCTGAGCCTCAAACGCCCAGCGATTCTGGTTGATTGCTAAGTCTGGGAGATATGCCCGCCCGGCTGGGTGGGAACCAATGAGATCGATTCCGAATGTGCGGGCGATCACGTTTGCAAGGGTTGTCTTGCCCGATCCGCTGATTCCTGAAACACATAAAATCTGAAAAGGGACAAATGACGCTGGCTCAGGGGCGACTTTGTTACGCCGATCTTGGAGGGCGTGTGACATAAAAGGCGCAACCACGTCCTCAGGAATACCCAGATATTGACTCACAGTTTGGAGGGCGTCTGCGGTGAGAAGTCGACGCCCCTGCTCCATTAGTGCAATAGCAGAACGACTTGCGAATACCTCACGCGCCAATTCATGCTGAGTAATGCCCACCTTCTTGCGAAAGGAGCGAATTAAGCGACCGAGTTCAATAACACCGCGGTTCATGTGAGTAAAGTGGAGATATTTGGTAAAGTAAGTGGTGTGGCAGTATTTATTGTAATGACGTTTATGACTTTGAGGTCACGTTTGGAATTCTTAGCGCCCATACTCCCTTTTCCACGTGCTTAAATAAATCCTCTCTACTTTCTTTATATGCATCGGTATCGGATGAATACTCCTGTAGAGTTTTCCTAACTGCTGAATCCCATGTACTGGGTAGTTTTCGTGAAGTATTATTTTCGATGTAATCATATATTTCCTGAAGGCTGGCTCTGCCGCCAAGCGCAGTCAAAGTATTGACGATCTCATCCTTCCAACTACGCCTTAGTGACTTCGTTAACGATTCTAAACGGATAATATAGCTGCCTATTTCTTGCTCAGTAATCTCTACCTCACTTCCGTGTACCAGTCTATTTCTAAAATCTACAAGCGCTTGTCCTTCTTTAAATAACTCATCATCAATTGCTCCATTTGCATAAAGAACTTGCAAGACATTTTTTGGTGATCTCCGGGTTTGATGTTGTGTTAGTAAGCCCTGATCAGTTGCGACCTTAGATAGCACAGCATTAAATGCCCTCCACAATTCTATAAAATTGCCTGTTAGAGTACTGAGATTACTAACTACGGTTTCAGCAAGCTGCTCCTTATCTTCTACGGGAACATGAACACTACCGAGATTATCAATTGCTTTCTTTAAGTGCTGTTCAACTTCGTTAACGAGTTTTTCAATTCTCTCATATTCGGCTCTGCCGATAATCGCGTTATGAGCAATCATGCAACGTAGGTCATAAAGGTCGCTCCATCTGTTTTTCAAATACTCGTTAGTACATTCAACCACCTTCGAGAAGTACCTTTCCCAATTAGATCTCTCTCTGAACTCCTTTAGATAGTCTAAATTTATATCGCGTGCTTCCGACGCGTTATCAATGACTTTGTAAAGCTCAGATATATTTCTAGACGGATATGCTTTGAATAAGAAATCTCCTAATTGATTAAAATCGATTTGATGTAACACATTTACATACTCCTGCCGTTTGCTCTTATTGATCGCTTCTTTGAAGCTAGTAGGTGATGCTTCAGCAACCCATTCTTTTCCTACATTTGTGAGCATAAAATAGGTAATCAGCTTTCGCATGAGATTCTCTACATTATGTATAAGCGGATATGATTTGTTAGCATAATAGAATGAAACGTCGTCCCAAAGCGTTTCCACCTCTCCCTTTGAACTCTTTACCGCAGAACGGATGGCCCTAAGCAATCCGATAAGCTTTTCAATATCTCCCTCTCCTCCATCGAAGCTTAATTTCAAGTGGAAAAATCTTTGTTCTTTCCCCTCCACCTTTCCAATCGTAAGCTCGTAAGAGACCGAAAGATTCTCTTTATATTTGATAAGAGGCGCTATTACCACGATATCCGAGTCGGTTTGGAGTAATTTATTAAATTCGTCCACACTGTCACAAAGGTGGTAAAAAGCTGGCGTAGCCTCCCTTTCAATTATAATTAAATATTCAGTTATTAATTGCACTGTTGTATCGCCTTATTTATATATTGATTAGATCATTTCTTTCATTGCTTTAACTATTGTACACATATGCTCGCCCACGTTTGAACGTAATCGCCGCTCAGTTTCTGCTTTTGATTTATGATGAGCTACAGCGTTTCGGTCAGGATAAATGTCATTCAGTGCCTGGCTGACGACTGCATCAGCCTTGTTCTGATTCTGGATTTGCGAAAAGGCTAACGCTAATTGGCCGATTGTTAATCTATCAATCTGCCTATCTGTTAAGATTCTTGGCCCAGTGCTTGAAACAAGTCTTATACGAGAGCTAGCACCAGACATCCCAATCTTCAAATAACGCCTTGCCTCGTTCTCAAATGCTTGACATGCGTCTTCAAATCCCTCTCTCCACTGAGACCTATTGAATTGATCATAAGCAGAACCTAGTGCTCTGTAATGTTAGTTCTTAGACTTCACGTTCTCGTAGTGGCGACTCAGCTTTTCTCTCGCTTGAGAGATTGAGAACTGCCACTCAACTTTGATCTGCAACTCGTTTCGATCTTTGACAAGCGCCTGCACTTCGCGGTCGAGGGCCTCGATTGACGAGATGCGCCGTGATAAGCAGATGCGCGACAGTGCCGACAACTCCAACTCCGCCATGTTCAACCATGAACCTTTCTTCGGTGTGTAGTGCATCTCGAAGCGCTGCGCCAACTCGAAGGCGTCTGCTGGCGGCAGGTGCTCATAAAAGGAACTGGTGTTGTGCGTATTCAAGTTATCTTGCACGAGCACGACTCTGTCTGCCTGCGGGAACATCTCGGCCACTCTCTGCATGAAGCGGCAATAGTCGGCTTTCGTCCTCTGGTGGCTCGTCTCAACGAGGCGCTTTCCTGTCAGCGGCTTAAAGGCGACAAGCAGCACGGCTGTGCCCTCGCGCTCATATTCGTAATCGAAGCGAGTGCTTTGCCCTTCTTTCATCGGCAGGGGCGCAACCACTTCACCCAAGAGTTGCACGGGCATCTCATCGAAGCAGATCAGAGGACGCTTTTCATCGAAGGGAAGATTGTACAAATAGAGCACATCCTCCATCCGTGCTAGATATTGACCGTCGATTGAGCCTATGCACGATTGCCTCTTCAAGTGCGGCTTGAGTCTGTTTTTTTCAGAATCTCTTTGACTGCATTGTGCGAGATACTTTCACAGAAGCCGAGTTGGACAGCTCTGTCAGCTAAGAGGCGCAATGTCCAGCGGGCATGTCCTTCTGGCGCTTGCGAGCAAGCTAAGGCTGTGATCTTGGCTTTCGCCTGACCATCGATGCGCGGAGGTCTGCCGCTACGCTCCTTGTCCGAGAGTGCCGATTCCAAGCCTTCGCCCTCGTAGAGGCGCTTGATGTTATAGACAGTCGCAATGCCACACGAGAGAGTCTGTGCAATCTCAGGAGGCGGCACTTCTTGGTCAAGCAAATGGAGAATCCGAGCACGTGTTTGCAGCCGGTTAGCGCCCTTGCCGGAGCGGAAGAGAGATTTCAAAGAGCGACGTTCTGCGTCCGAGAGTTGAATGAATTGTGTGTGTCGAGCCATTGTTGAAAGATAGCAGTGGCTCAGGGTATTTACAATAACTTCAATGACAGAGCACTAGCAACGTTCTGAGCTTTCTTGGTAGGGATTCTAACTGGGGAAGATACACGCCGAGAGCTAAATCAGTTGGAGGAGCGGATTCTATAACCCCGCTGCCGTGACCAATATATAAGCCAACCCCTTGATCCCGCAAGAGACGCTCCTGCTCGTCTGTAATATCTTTTTCCGTAGAACTCGCTTCAAAACATATGGCTATTCTTGTATCTTGTTTAGATGATTTGGCATACATTATCCATGCTAGGATGTGATTAAAATCTATCTTGCTACAGACCTCAATAATAACTTTAGTGCGTTGTCGCCTACATATGAATGTAGGCATATATGGGAAACCTTTTTCAAATTCCTCGACACGGACTCTATACCCGCGCATCTCAAAGTGATTTGCGGCTTCATCAGCAAATTTAATCAGGTCGGCAGAAACTGTTTTAAAGTTTCGTCGTGGCATAAGTTACTTATGAGGATATGTTGAGATTATTTGAGCAAGTTGATTCAGCGCACTTGCTAGAGATTCAGAAATTTTGTAGCTCCGTGTCTTATGCTCTTCAAGCTTTGCTATCAGCCGTGTCGCTAATTGTTCAATAGAGTGTTCAAAATCTACTTTTTCGACAGCGTTTTTAAAAGCGTCATCAATGCTGTAATGAGGTTCACTAATAATTTTGTTTACTGCCCGCGACGCAGCTTTCCGGGGTACTTCTTTACGTGAAATTGCTTGAGCTAATTTGATTAATTTGCGTGGACCTACGGTGTTGGTAATCACTCGTGTTCTAAACTTGTTAACTATTGCTCTTCTAAGATGCTCCTCTTCATCTGTGTCTAGGACTGATTGCTTCCGAAGAGCTGTCGCTGCCTTCGTTGCTTCGAGTACGTGATCCACTGAAATCTCTTGCTGGGAGCGCGGTTTCTCTAACTCTTTCAATAGCTCGTATTGATAATCTTTAGAAATTTGTAAAAGTATACTGAGGCGGCGTACCTCACCACGAGTCAAAGATGCAATACCTGCAAGTTCACTTTCTGTCGGTTTCTTACCGAAGCGCGTTGTATATTCCTTTTCAAGTTCCTCTAACTTAAAAGCAGTAGGAAGCGGGTCCCAGTCTTCCGTGCGTTATGGATAGCAAACATCATCATGATGTTCTCCATACGATCTGGCTTAGGTTGAATAATGACAGGAACCTTTTGAAGACCTAGCGTTAGCGCACATCTCCATCGGCGCTCTCCATCTAGAATAAAATAAGTATGCTTATCCTCAAATACGGTCAATGGAACAAGAATACCTTGCTTCGCGATGCTAGACTCTAGTTCTTGAAGTTCTTCCGGACGAAAGATTAGGAGTGGGTTCTCAGGATTTCGTTCAAGTTTTTGCGGCTCGATTAGCCTTACTGTTTCGGCCATGGTTATCTACCTCTAGTATTGAATGCAACTCAGGTATCATGGAGAGTTAATCTTTCAAAGGGTAAGACTTAGGAAAGATTAATTACTTTTTGAGTGAAAAACAAAGCTGGATGTTCATCGGCGCGGTGCTTTAGCAATAAATACCAATTCTTCGACATTCGAACTCATTGGACCATGTCTACCGCCTAACGTCGAGTGTGTATGATTAATCTTAATGATATTAACTCTGGTATAATGATCATGTAGGATAGAAGATAAGTTTCCACCTCGCTGGAAAAGGAATCCGTTGGAAGGATAGCTAATGACCAAATTAGCTCCTAACTTTACAGAAGTTCTAGCAAGCCTGACAAAAGCGCAACCTACAGAACTAGCCAATGAGAAAGGGGTAGTAAAACGCCCGTCACGGTATCTACCTTTACTCTTTACAGTCGGATAGTCGTATTCAACTAGGTTCTCAAGTACGTGATAATAGCGAGAGTATTGTGCCTCTGAATATGGTGGGTCTGCGTAGATTATACGAGGACGGCTTTCGTGCTCCATAAGATCATACGGTAAACGCATCGCGTCACTACAAAATGCTCTATTCTTGGCTCGCCAGCCTTGCGTCCCATAGGGCGTCATTGATTTAAGCGAGGATATGAAAACAGACCAAACTTGTCTTCGCCTTTGGGAGCGTATGTGCTTGTAAGTAGATTTGTTCTTTACTTCTAAATATTGTGCTAAATGGCCTGGCGCTGTACACACCTTACTAGCTGTTTCAATAAATGCTGAAAGGTAATACTGAGATAGCTAGTTATAGATATAATTATGATTATGTGAATAGTATATAGAGTATAGCAGATTATATATATAAATAGATAGGAGAAGATAAAAGTAAAAATGAGAATAAGTGAGAGAAAATAGTAGATATGGAAAAGATGATGAAGATAGAAAGATTAGTATATAGTCAGAGATATAAGTATAGTTATAAGAGTGGATATATCTGTTAGATACTCTATAGTAGGTGAGATAAGATAATAGTAAAAGTGATAATGACTATAGTTTAAGATGAATATAAAAAAGTAGATTTAAAGAAGAAGAATTATTCTTAAATGATTTTAGGAGATTAACTAATGATTGCACATCAGTAATGGGTGATAAGATAGATGTTACTAAGGATTTAGATATTACAGTTGCATATTTTTGAATGTCATTGCAATAAGTCTAGAGATATGTCGAAGATAGTGCTATTGTAACAGAGCAAATGATAGAAAAAAGATATAAACAGGTGATATATGGCAGATATTTAATTATCTCAGAAACAATAGGAGATAGGATATGTTTTGCTATAATGTAAAGTACTTGTATGCTAACTAATAAATAGATAAAATGCTTAGAAGATGAAAGAACTAGATAAAATTTAGTGTATAGCTTGTAATAGATTATAGTTTTAAGAAAGTATATTAACATATATACGATACAAGGTAAAGGGATTTTAGAATGCAGAAGTAATATATAGATATAACAATAGAAGGAAATGCAATACTAATACTACAAGGAAGTAATTACAACTTTAGTTTAGCTTAGAGAGAAGATATGGATGATAATGAAGAATGGATAAAGTCTGAGAATGTCAAAGAGTGAGTAGAAGATAGACTCTGTTTTCTGAGAACTGTCTCTTAATTACTTAACGGAATGGATATAAAGAAGCTCAATGCAAAACTTAACTGTAGGTACGATGTTATTCCGCATTAAAGGCATGAAACTAACCGATTCAGTATTACTTATTATCAAGTAGAACTATCGACGTACCACAGCAACTCCCAATATACGAGCAAGCTTGGACTTATTCACCACGTTCCCATTTCCTTCAAGATGTTGAACTGCTGCCCTTATCTCATCATTCGAGGGACAATACTTAGCACGGTATAAGTTATCGTGAACAACGCTCCATAGCCAAAACGGTGCTCGTAAATTGCTTGCTCTCGCCGGAGGATCCAAGTGCCGCAGCCAGATTGAACTCCATATTCTATATCTCTGAGATAGCTTAATAAACCGGTTGGGCCATTCTCCAAGTAAGTAGCAGGCAAACCCTAATAACTTCCTACGTTCCTCAACATCCATCTCCTGCACATCCCTTCGTGAACGTGTAGTTGAGGGCGAATTAGCCACTACACCCAACTCTTCGCTGATTGCACGCCGCAACTCATCTATGCGTCGATTCTGCATTGCTGTAATCTTCATCAGTTGGCGTAGCCCGACAAAGTACAACTGAGAAGATATGGCTACGCTTTCACTTAGTCGTACGAAGCCGGCGTCCATTGCCTTCAATAGTTTATCTGTAAACTCGGTTTCTGTAGATGTTACAGATGAAACGAGATGCCTCTTGACGACTCTGAGGTCAGAACGGCAAACGTGACAAAGTATTAGTGAATCAGCAGTAAGCTTGCGATAATCTCCTAACTTATTCCGATGGAAATTAATTGCTGCCCCACAGTGCGGGCAGCGGTCATGGAGCAGAGTTTGATGTCTTTCACAAGACACAATGAAAGCTAATCGCCACTTACGACGATAATACGGCTCTTTGTCATCAGCTAAGCAGAGCGGACAATATTGTAAGCCAAATTGCTTATGAATACGGTGGTAAACACCGATTGGTAGGATCCATGATGTCGGTAGAAGAGTATTGTGCTTTTCATAAAGAACATCTTCATAAGCGGCGAGGGTCGTCGCTCGCACGCGTTTGAAAGATGTTCCTGTTTTAGCAGAGAGGACTTCCAATACTTCTGTATAAGTTGAGTTGTCAATATCCCTATTCCAGATTTGTTTTCGAGGCCAAGTGAGAGAGCAAAATGTGTGTAATTTCAGCCTGTGTGCACGGGCTAAACGAACAAGCCATGAAGATAAGAGTTCATCATCCTTGGGCTTTAAGTGAAGCGGCCATAATCCGCTGGATTTTCTGACTGCAGTTACTCGTGCCGTTTCCAAGTTTATATTTCGTTAGGGATCACTTGCCCGGACGAGAAACAATTAAGTCTGGAGCAATAGTTTGCAGGATGCTTTGAGTATTGACGGCTTTACCTTTATTGCCGAGACAGTGGTAAGCCAGAGATAACCAAGTGATTGCCGTGAGGTTGTCAGGATCACGTTCGATGACAGACTCCAATGTGGCAGCGGCCTTTTCGTAACGTCCTAACTTGAAGTAAATTTCACCTAATAACCAAAGTGCTTTTACGTGTTCAGGATTAGCTTGGATAGCCTTTTCTAGGCTTTTGACTGCATCGTTAAAAAATCCGCGCATTATCTGGATCAACGCGAGGCTGTAATATCGTTCAGCTTCATCAGGCACAAGTTGTAATATGTGCTCAACTTCTTCGATCATCCACAGCGAACGGCTAAACGACAGCTTTGATTTATCTGACGTTGTTGGAGACACTTGTTCTACCTCTTGGCTTATCACGGCTATGGCCTTCATGAATAAGAGTAGTGCTTTTACAAAAAGCGGAAAGATTGGAAGAACCTATTCACATCATCCTTGTTCGTTCCAACCAAATTCTGGGTTAAGGCCGTGATGTAGTAAACGCGCGCACCTCGAACGTAGAGCCGAGTGAGCGAATAAAAGGGAGTGCCATCAACTATGCTCTGACTCTCGATTTGATACCCACCGTTCGGGATTTCTATCTGCCGTAGTGCCTTTAAATTTTTACGATAAGAGGTATAAACCTTTAGCGCTTCTAGGATAACTTGCTTTGGCCGAGTCTCTGCTTCTGGATCCTCTCGGTAGGAAACCTGAAAGGTGTTCTCTCCATAGAAATAGTGGTATCTGTGAAAAGGTGTGTTAGTTCCAGATGAAGGGTCAAGTTGGTAACTTGGTTTCCCGGGAAAGTTTACTACGAAGTCATTATCGGGAGCATTAAAGTTATACCACGCTGCCTGCCCTGAAGTTCTTGCGATATTCTTCGACAGACGATTATTGCGAGCTGTTCGTCTTAGCCGGGCAGGCTGTTCATTAAGAAAATTAAACGAAGAGAGAAATTGCTCTGCTTCCGCTCGTTAATTCCGTCACGAGCGAACATCTCAAAAGCGATGGTGTAATATCTGCCGTTATGCAGGTAAAATCGCGTACGTCCATAAATAGTTCCATCCTTAGTTTCAGCGAGCGTGTCGTACTGCCGTCCACCATCTGCTAATTTTTGCTGGCGTAACAGAGTGCCGTTTTGCGGAACTACTTGGTTAGCGAATTCACTATAGACTCTACTGAGTTCAGATGGAGTGCGGACAGACCCCGAAAGCGGTGCAAAGGTAATACGCAATAGGCGACCTGTATAAAAGAATTTGTAAATTTCTATTTGTAAACCTGTAGCCGGGTCGGTCTCCGCTATATAAATAGGCTTTCCCAGGAAGCTAATGGTAAACCCCGCCTCTTTGTCTATGACTTGTTGCCATCCAGTTTGTGCAGAAGAAACAGACGTAAGGCTGACAAGAAGCAATACTATAAGAAGAAGTAATGAAAGACGCGACATGTAAGAACTCCCGCCAGAATTTAGCTGTTGCGTAATGCTAAGTCATAAAAGAGCGAAACAATTTTCATCTTATTTGCTATCATATGAGTGTGCCACATCTTTGATAGACGCCTTTGTAGAGTTATGCGTGATATAGCATTACGTTCGGAATGATGCGTATTCCGGCGAAGTCCAAGAAATTAGGATTTTCGACGGAAATGATTCGCAGTAATCGACTAGCAGTAGTTACTACTAGCTGGCTAAGTTTAATATCATTCGCTGTTGTTTGCAAACGTTGCATTAATATAGTTATGTCATGATGGGCACTCCTGATGGCAAGAACGAAGAGACGCAAGCCAGTATTAGCCGTAATACTTCTTCACATTCGTAATGCAATGGAGCTTTCGCAAAATCAGATGATCAGTCAAATGGGCCTTGTCGGTGAGTTGTTGCGCGAAGAAATTTCGGACTTTGAGCGCAACAAGCGCATACCCCCACTTGACGTAATATTACAGTATGCACGAACTGCCAATGTGTCAGTGGAAGCTTTAAGAGACGATCAACTCGAGCTACCTGAAAACCTACCGGCAAATCCTAAAAGCGAAGGAATTAGGAAGAGATTAAGTTCAAGAGGTAAGATGACACAACGGAAATCAAGGTGAGACGCGAATTCAGTATTACATGTCGTGGGCCTGTGTCAGGTATGGTTATAACAATAATCCCGGTTACTGATTCACTCTTTGCCCAAGAGTCTATCATATAAAGGCGACTTCATATCGTGAAGCATATGCTGTGTAGACGGCGAGAGAAAGATTATTAAAGTCTGCCAAAACCAAGAGCTTCGTATCTTTGCTTTACTTGATAATACCCACAATAAGCCTCTTTTCTCTGCCTCGATCAGCAAGCTGTTATTAGAGTACTCGGAAAGATCAATACCCGAATGCTCTTCCAAGTCCCGCCCTAAGGCTTCCTGCACTTTGCGTAGCGTTCCGTCGTTTAGCCACTGTTGGAACCTGCGGAAGCAAGTCTGGTAAGACGGGAATCGCTTAGGCATATATTGCCAGCGACTACCTGATCGGAACTTCCACAACACGCCGTTCAGCACTCTCGCGAAATCTCGCCGTGCAGGACTGTTGTGGCAAAGATCACTTGGAAGCTCTGAAATGAGTAGTTTGATTAATTCGCATTGTCTATTAGTTAGATCTTTGCTTCCTATGTTCTCTAAACCTATTCGCAGCATGGCAGAATATTTAGGGTAAGAACCCCTCTTTTCATGGTGCAGGTTTACTGCATACATTTCATACCATCCAAGATGGTCTGGTTCAATTACAAAATCATGTAATACAATCCAACACCAAAACGGGATATCAATCTGGTCGCTATATTTAGATAAATGGTTAGTAAACAACTGGTAATTCGAAAGGCCATGTGATGACCAGAAGCTAATGAATTTGTCTGGCTAATCTTCCAACATATGGCGAGTTATTCCTAGCACGCCTCTACGATCGTCAATCCGAAGCCGTTCAAATGATGGGTCTCTCTGTGGCAGAGATACGGTCACCTGGGAAATGTTAAAGTGTCGACTGATCTGTGCACGAAGAGATTCAGCGAACATAGATACGGAAAGCAGATTCACTAGCGTGTATAACACTTTGAAATATAAACTAGAGTGGACCGGGTCATTCCCGGGGATTTCAGTCCATCCTTGATGTACGGCTCCCACCAGACACTCTTGGAATTTGACGTCTGCTGAATCAACTCCACATGTTGTCGGATCAAATATTGCAGTCCTAAGGTCTGTTTTGCATGATGGACAACTTAACATTTGAATTGGCCGAGAAGTATTTCTCTTCGTTAAATTGGCTATGCAAGCCCCGCATTGCGAACAGCTATCCATTAAAGGTGTAAGATGCCTTTCGCAAATGGTAACGAAAGCCAGACGCCACCGAAATCTAAAATACGGTTCTTTGTCATCTGACAAACACTGGGGGCAAAATTGTAGTCCGAAAGCTAGGTTTCTTGGAACATCGTCAACCGGCATAATCCATGGGCGACGTTCATCATCGGGATCATAGAGCCGATCTCTATATGCAGAGAGAGTAGTCGCAACTACTCTCTTCATCGGCGTTCCAGTCCCTTTACTGAGTATTTTTAAAATCTTTGGGTCATCTATCAGATCAATGTCACCGGGTAAGCGGTAGCTTGACCATATAAGCGAGCAGAAGGTGTTCGGAGCCAAACCATGACCACTTGCCAAACGAGCTAGCCAAGATGATAAAAGCTCGCCATCTTTCGGTTTCAAATGCACAGGCAACAATCCTTTAACTGTGCTTCCCCTTAACAAGAATGCTAGCCTCCTTCCGCTTAGATGGCTGAATCCAATCTATTGACTCTAACAGCTTAGTGTTAATGCTTTCACTACCCGTCTTGATAGCTTTAATAGCTGCTCTCTCAAGTATCGTTGAAATCTCTCCTATGAGTCCTTCACTCATACTAAGTATCTTCAGCGCAAGTGAAGTTTCAGCAAGATTTGACGGTAGCCACAATGGCAACACAGTCTCGAAGGTTAAGAGAAGCCTTATGTACTCATCATCCATATCCCACCGCGGTAAGAAAACAGGGTCGAAGCGATTTGCCAATTGCTGATCCGTTTGTATAGCTTGAAATGCCTCTCTTGTCCCAACACTAGCGATAGGAATCTGTAGGCGGTTCCCTAGAAATCTGATGCCATTCCGGAAGCCGCTTTGTTTACTTAGATTCCCGGCAAGCATGTTGTGAATTTCATCAAGAATAAGTATTTGCAAATGGATAGACCTTGATATATCAATTACTTGATCTCGCTTCTGATCAATATCACCCCTTTCTCTATGCGGCGCGTTTATCTCTTTTAATATGGCGTTGTATAGACTTGCTTCGTCCGGTACGGGACGAACCTCTACAATCAGCACAGGCACGATGATGGACTCGCCATCTCGATTCTCATCGCGTGGATGCCGTTTATAGAATCTGTTAATGATCGCAGTCTTACCATTGTTAGTGTCCCCTACGATCAATAAGTTTGGCATTCGATGTCGTGTAGGATATGTTAATAAATCTTCAAGTCTATCAGTGACTTTATTTGCCTGGCTATAGCCTATCCAACGTGGCTTACGGATGTAGTTTATGCGCTCTCCATCACTTAGTTTCAGCACAGCTTTAGCTTTATCGGTAAGGTGATTTACGTCTTCGAGACGTTTGACAATCTTGCTCATAGTCACATTACTCTGGCTCTTCTATGTCCTCGAAAGGCTTAACATTAGTAGACAACGCATTATCTTCAATATTGATTGAAGGGGCTTCGTCCGCTGTTTTCGGTCTAATACTTTGTTGATTATCCTTGCGCCTTTGTGCATCACGTCGCACACGTTTTGACTCCCGTTCTATTTTTTCCTCCCGTTGTCTCATCTTTTCATAGGTTTCAAAGATTAATCTCTCGTTAATGCCTTTTTTGCCATCGTCTTTCAGTTTTCTTGAAACTTTTCGATATTCCCAAATACTAATCGGAGGATGAGAAGTGTCACGATAAGGAATTTTGAAATACTGATTGAGATCAGGATCATAAAAATAAAGAACGCTTATATCACGTGGGTCTCGTTTGAAAATAAATTTACGTTTTAGCTTAGGATTATCAGGATCTTTTGCTTTTACAAATCTTTTAAGTACATCGCTGAAATAACTTATATTGTCGAGTGTGACGCCATAGCTGCCCTGAACTGTGCGTTTAAGGTAAGGCATTAGATCTAAGCGCAGCCGGTCTTCGTCTATGATACGCGCAGGAATTCCGCGGCCTGGCATTTCCTCGTTGCCGAAAATGCCAAGCTCGTATCGGTTGATTGGACTAGTATTCAAAGCACTGTGCATCCTTTGGTGATAAACCCCGGTTATAAAGTCAGCGAGCCATTTTTCCAACTCCGTCTTCGTCCAAACTGCATGCCCTTCAGAGTCATACTGCCCTCGTTCGTCGGGATTTGAGAAGACGGCACCGGAGAGATTGTGAATCTCTTTTAGTATTGTGCCTATGAGTCTTTCGATGTGTGCCCCGTAATGCGGCTTTTTGACTGGTCGCCACTCAATATCCATGCCGTATTCTTTGCATGCCTTTCTAATCATCTCCCCGCGGAATTCCCCGGCGTTATCCGCGTGAATTTTCCTCATAATCCCCCAGCATGGCCATGGTGTTGTAATGTTATGCGCTGCGAGGAATTTATCCTTCGGCAATATTGCTTGGGCAAGACATAAACCAACCGACATAGTATTAGGACGTTCAAGAGAAATGAAAAAGCCAAGAACCATGCGACTGAATACGTCTATGGCTATGGTGATCCACGGCCTACCGATGGGGCTACGGTAGACATCATCCACTATTATTATGTCTAGCTGAGCGTGATCAATTTGCACAACAGAAAGAGGGAAGTTGGCTCCCGGAAAGTGACCGGTGAACGCCTCGTTTTCTATTTGGGCTTTGTAAGTCCCTAAACGATGTTCGTCTTTTTTCTTTTTTGATATGGCTCTTATTCTTTTAGCAATAGTATTAGCGTGAGGTTGCTCCAGTTTGGCGTTACGGCATCTGCGTTCTACCTCCTCAACGGTCTTCTTTATGGAGCGCTTTCGTTTCTGCTTATTAAGGTAAAATTCATTGATCGTGGCTTGAAGGATTGTTTCTATAGCTTCACTGAGACGGCTTTTACCTTTGCCACCCATAGGCTTTGAACGTGCAAGTCTTGATACTTTTCCTAGCTGCTCGAACAATGCAAGTTTGCGGTAAACCGTAGCCCTATGCACTCCAGCATCGCGGGCTATTTCATCAACCATCTCGGTAGTACGACGATTGGACAATAATAATGGGCTAATTCGTTCAAACCACTGCTCTGCTTCTTCCCATTCTTCTTTATTCATCAAGACAGGCATTACACCTTCTTGAATATTGTTTTGATTGGAATGCCCGAGCGAAGTGAGGTCTCTAATGCGGAGGTGTTCTACTTTGCCTGTCTCTTCGTCCTTGGCTAGGACAGATTCAAGATCCAAGAGGTGGGTTATAACGTAGCGCTTGCCATCGTATTTGACGACTTCGCCCTCTACGTAATTGATGAAGAGACTCATAAACTTTATCCTCCATTCTCCACTGCTTGGACCAAATGCGGCTGGCCATCGTCAGTGGTTCCTCCAAATTGACTCCGATTACGTGGTTGGCTACCAACTGCCAGAGAAAAGGAATCATTTCTCCTATTTTACTGCGATCTTCAGTTATGGTAAGTAGCAAAGCTTGCGGGGTTGTGTCGCGTAATTCGTTCAATGTTTCAAGTACAAGGTTTGTATACACCTCATTAACCGGAAGCCAGCGATAATCAATTAAGAATATTGCATTGTCGAGGTAAGGAGTTTGGATCTCACGTTCGGTTATGACTGTAAACTCCATGTCTCGCTCTTTTGCATGATGCCTTGCCGCTTTAAACTTCGGTTTTAATTCTTGCCATTCCTTGAATAGAATGTCTCTATATTTGACCTCGACAAGTAGGGGCTTCCAGTATTTGGCAGGAACTATATCGCTTCGGTAAGTAACCAACATATCCAGAGTGTAATGACGTAGGTGACCTTCGGTATCCTTGAAGTAGATCTTTATTGGCTGCTCTTCATATTTCAAAACATTAAGATTGAACCCTATGAGTTTCTGGCAATAGAACTCAAGCCTTGATTCATAAGCTGTCGGTTGGTCGGACTTATCGGTAGCCACAAGTCCCGTGACGTTTTGATAGCTTTTAGGAACCTTCCTAACTGGCACTGTTTCCGACCCACCTATTTCCTAAAGTCTTCGCAATGACTTCAGTTGATTTTAAATTCCGTCGCAGCGTCTTCTGTATATATTCGCAATGGGGACTGTCTAAATCAGAGAAGAGACAGAATCAATCAAGTGTATTGGATAACGTGGGCATCGTTGCTTATGCAATTGCCTTTTGTTCCAGCACCAGACAAATAACTCGACGGCGCGGCGCAGGGCCTTGATGCATTTGGAAAAGCAGCGGCTTTTGCGTGTTAGGCGCGCCAGGTAATGACGCAGTTCTGCGTTATCGCCTTCAACTGAGTAGGTCTGAGACTTGTCGTACATTGACTGATGAGTACCCCACCAGCACAACTCTCGATAGGTTAGAAAGGCATCACTGAAGTAGCTTTCAGCGTGCGGGGCAGCGTCGATTACGGCTTGCATCACTTCCGGCGTACGGTGTTCGCAGACCGCGTGAGAGACGATGCAGCGCGACGAGCGGTCAACGAGGGTGACGATAAAGACTGGCTTTTTTTCGCCCCAATGAAAGTGAAGAGTTCATCCATCTCTAGGGTAGAGACCGTGCCGGGCACAGGCAGAGCCAGCTTTCGTGTTCGCAGCTGTGCATGAAAAGCATTGATCCAGTTCACGACTGACTGATGGTTGACGCTCAAGAGTCGCCCGATGCGACGAAAGCCGTTGCCTTCAAGATAGAGTTTGAGAGCCATCTCTTTGGTCTTCTCGTCGTAGCCGAGCGGACGAGGCTCTGGCGTGTACTGGCGACGGCACAGTTGGCACTGATAGCGTTGGTTCTTGGTGTGCGTAAAGCCAGCTTTGACTTGACGCTCAGCGTCTAGGCAATGGGGACAAGTAGTCATGCCGAGAGTTATAACACTCTCAGCTTTGATTTAGACAGTCCCTTCGCAATGGCTTCTGTGTCAATAGCTTATTTTTAATGATATTATTCGCATCGACTTGTGTTTTTGAGACCTCGCCTGGATATTAACTGACAGAGAGCGTCTGTCTACGGCGCTTGATTTTATGACTCAGCCATCGGTTGCTCACCGACCGGCCCTCGCGCATCATCCGCTCGCTATACTCGCAGTGTCTTTTGTCGCGGGGATTGTCATCGCGCGCTTTTGTCTTTCATCTCTAGCAGCTTTTCTCTCATGCGGCGCGGTCTGTTCGCTGCTCGTCATCTATTTTTATGCAAAGCGGAAACAGGGCATCGCTACAGTGATGCTCGCGCTGGCGTTGCTTTGCATGGGAGCGGCGCTGGCTGTTATTGAGAAGCGTAGCGTCGGGCAGAACCGCGTTCAGAGATTTTATGATTCGGGCTTGATTGCTTCGGGCCAGCCGTTGGAAGTGACGGGCGCGCTTGATAGTCCGCCGGAGTTTGCGCCGGATGGCTTTTATCTGTCGCTCAGCGTAGAGCAGCTCAGAATCAGAGATGATGCCGGACAAAATGCATCGGGCGTCGTCTGGCTGTTCGTTCCGGTGCGTGACGCGGGGATTGCTGCGGAGTATGACGCGCTTGAGTTGCGATACGGGGCGCGCGTGCGCGTGATGACGGCCCTGCGTCGAGCGGAGAATTTTCGCAATCCGGGCGTTTCTTCGTTTACGGAATATTTGGAGCAGCGCGGTTTTGACGCGACCGGGACAATCAAAAGCCCGCTGCTCGTAGAGCGTCTGGACGACGCGAGGGTTTTTCTGCCGCTCGCGTGGTTGTATGAATGGCGCGAGCGATTGCTCGGTTTTGATGAACCGGAAATTCTCGCCTGAGACGGCGGGCGTGCTTGCGGCCTCGCTGCTGGGAAATCGTTATTATCTCTCGCAGGGAGCGGCAGAAAGATTTCGCGCGGGCGGCACGTTTCATGTGCTCGTCATCAGCGGCTTGCACATCAGCTTTATAGGTTTTGTCGCGCTCATGATAATGCGACGCCTGACACGCGGGCGGGTGTGGCAGTTTGCCTGCTCAGTCTCTTTGCTGTGGGCCTATACGCTGGCGGTCGGCGCGGAAGCATCTGTCGTGCGCGCGGCCCTGATGTTCACGATGGTTGCGCTTGCGCCGGTCGTCAAACGGCGTGCGAGTTCGTTGAACGCGCTCGGCGGGGCGGGACTGGCAATCCTCATCTGGCGACCGTCGGAGCTTTTCAATCCTTCGTTTCAACTGACGTTTCTCTCGGTGCTGGCGATTGTCTCTGTGGCGTGGCCGCTGTTGCAAAATTTGCGGTCGGTCGGAGACTGGCGTCCGGCGCGCGAGTCGCCGCAGCCGCCTGTCTGCCCGCGCTGGTGGCGAATCTTAGGCGAGGCGCTGTTCTGGAACGAGCGCGCATGGCGAAAGGAGATAAAACTCTCCGCGTGGCATTGCCGTCTCTTTAAGACGCCGCTCGCAGCGCGTTTGCAGGGGCTGCATGTGCAAAGGCTCTTGCGTTACGTGTTCGGCATAGCAGTCGTTTCTACAGCAGTTCAAATAGCACTCTTGCCATTCCTGATTCTATACTTTCATCGTCTCTCGCTCGCCACGGTTTTTCTGAATATCATCGTCGGCGCGCTGATGGCGGCGCTCTCTTTCTGCGCGCTCGCGGCATTGCTAGTCTCGCAGATTAGCGAGACTCTGGCCGTGCCGCTCATCTCGCTCGCAGAAGCTTTAAGCTGGCTGATGGTGCACAGCGTTGATCCTTTCGTCAGCGCGCGTCTAGCGTCTGTGCGCCTGCCGGAATATAGCGGAGCGGCGGCAATCATTTATGGTCTTTACTATCTGCCGCTCGTGATTCTGACGGTTGCCCTCGCGCGCTGGAAGCCGCTGCGCCCGGATTTTGCAGAGCGCGTGCGGGGAAACGATTTCCGCGCCGGAGCGATAGGATTGGCCGTTGCCGGATTGGCTCTCGCGCTCGTCGTCATCGTCGCGCATCCATTGAGCGCGGGCAGTGTGGATGGCAGATTGCGCATTGATTTTCTGGATGTGGGGCAGGGCGATGCTGCGCTGTTGACGATGCCGGACGGGACGACGCTGCTCGTTGACGGGGGCGGGCGTCCGCGTTTCGCTGCCGGGCGAAAAGGAGCTGATGAAGAAGGCGCTGTCGAGACGTTTGAGCGAGATACGCGCAGCATAGGCGAGGCTGTGGTCTCGGAATATCTCTGGTGGCGCGGGCTTTCAGAGGTTGATTACCTGCTGGCGACGCACGCGGATGCAGACCACATTGACGGCCTCAATGATGTGGCGCGCAATTTCAGAGTGCGTAGCGCGCTCGTCGCACGCGCTCCGGCTGCCGATGCGGAGTACGCACGCTTTGCCGCTACTTTGCAAAGAGAAGGTGTGCCGGTGCATTTCATCTCGCGCGGCGATGCGCTGCGTTTCGGGGCTGTGGTCATAGATGTCCTCTGGCCTGTGCGCGCGGAAGATAAGCAGGCTGCTTCAGGCAATGAGGATTCGGTCGTGCTGCGCCTCAGTTTCGGCGAAAGAGTTTTCCTCTTGACGGGCGACATCGAAAAACGTAGTGAAGCCGTGCTCGCACGCATGCCTGACGAGCTGCGCTCGGATGTCGTCAAAGTCTCGCATCACGGCAGCCGCACTTCATCAACCGAAATGTTTGTCAAAGCCGCGAGTCCCTCACTGGCTATCATCCCGGTCGGGCAACATTCGATTTACAATCATCCTCATCAAGAGGTCGTCGAACGCTGGCGCGCGGCGGGCGCAGAGGTCTTGACGACCGGAGAGAGCGGCGCGATTTTCGTCAGCACGGACGGGCGCGATTTGAGAGTTGA
Source organism: Pyrinomonadaceae bacterium (assembly GCA_963817025.1). GTDB lineage: Bacteria > Acidobacteriota > Blastocatellia > Pyrinomonadales > Pyrinomonadaceae > JACMLC01. The sequence continues at coordinate 40,641 of CAWFML010000002.1, forward strand.
GAAGTTTATACGATAGAAAAATATAGCTCTTGTCTTCCAACCGGCAGGGGAGTACAAATTCCGCCGTACCTTAAACGGCCCTGCTCTCTCACCTTGACCGCGCAGAACATCCGAGATAGCCGTTCTATGCTGCTCTGTAAATTATAAGGAAGTGTAGGAAAGAAGTTTCGCGCAGAGGCGCAAAGAAAGAGAAGCGCGCAAAGAATGAATGGCATTCAAGGCTTTGCGGTCTTGCTTTGCGTCACCAGCGCCTTTGCGCGAAACTTTTCTTCCGCCTCACACGGCATCGTAACGCTTCAGTTTTCTGTACAGCGTTGAGAGGTCTATGCCGAGGATGTTGGCGGCGCGCGTTTTGTCCTGATTGACTGAGGCCAAAGTCTCGAAGATATGGCGACGCTCTATTTCTTCGAGCGTCGGGCGCAGCCCGTCCGGGTCGCGCATGGGCGCGGTGTGGCTGGCTGCCTCGCGTATGCGCGGCGGCAGACTGTCCAGATCAATCTCATCGCTGCTGAGAGTGAAAGCGCGCTCAATCGCGTTCTGCAATTCGCGCACGTTGCCGGGCCACGCATAGTTGATGAGCGCGGACATGGCTGCCTGTGCGATGGCTTTCTCTTCGCGCTGCTGTTCGCGCGCAGTGCGTTTGATAAAGTGACGGACGAGCAGCGGAATGTCTTCGCGCCGCTCGCGCAAAGGCGGCAGATGCACCTCTATCACATTCAAGCGATAGTAAAGGTCTTCACGAAAACGCCCTTCGGCCACCTCTTTTTCAAGGTCGCGGTTTGTCGCGCAGATGATTCGCGCGTCAAAGGCGACGGGCGTGCTTGAGCCGAGCGGCACGACCTCGTGCTCCTGCAAAGCTCTGAGCAGGCGCACCTGCATGGCTGGGGAAATCTCTCCGACCTCATCCAGAAAAACAGTCCCGCCTTCAGCCGTGCGAAAGAGGCCCGCTTTGCTGGCAACCGCGCCCGTGAAAGCTCCTTTCGTGTGGCCGAAGAGTTCGCTTTCCAGCAAGGATTCCGGCAACGCGCCGCAATTGATGGCGACAAAGGGGCGCGCGGCGCGCGGGCTATTGTGATGTATGGCGCGGGCGATCAGTTCTTTGCCCGTGCCGGATTCGCCTTCGATGAGAATGTTGGTATTGGTGCTTGCCACTTTCTCGACCAGACGAAAGACTGCCTGCAAGGCTTCGGAGTTGCCGATGATTTCAGAGAAGCTGTAACGGCTGTCGAGTTCGCGGCGCAGGGCGCGGTTCTCGCTAAACAGCTCGCGCTGGCGGATAGCGTTCTTGACCGATTGCAAAAGGTCTTCGTTGACGAACGGCTTGGTGATGTAATCGTATGCGCCTTTACGCAGGGCTGCGATGGCGGAGTCAACGGAAGAGTAAGCGGTCATCACGATGACGAGCGCCTCGTCGTCAATATTCTTGATGTGGTCCAAAAGCGCAAGGCCATCCATGCCGCCCATGCGTATGTCCGTCAGCGTGACTGCGACATCAGCCGACGCGAAAAGCTCAAGCGCGGTCTCCGCACTATTCGCAGTCGAGACGCGATAGCCAGCCTCTTCCAGCAGTCGCGTCACAATGGCGCGCATCAAATCTTCATCTTCGGCAATCAGAATGAGCGGTGATGTGTTCATAAAAGAGACTTCTTCAAAGAATGTGGAAATCCAAGAGCATCCTTAAGAACCCTTCAAGCCTTTGCGCCTTGAGTCTTTCTTTGTTTGCGCCTTTGCGTGAAACGTTTGTATTTCTCGCAAAGGCGCAAAAATAAGAGAGAAGGCGCAAAGGGGTTGAAGCATTCTTTGTCTTGAGTGTTGAAACGAGCTTTAAGATAGAACGGCTTCAGGCTGTTGCCTTGTCTCTGCAACCTTTTTGATATGCGCGTTGCGATGTTCCAGAAAGCGGCGCATGTAATTTTCTAGATACAGCTTATCAACAATTAGTCCGAGCAGTCCGAGCGGCGAGGCGTAGTCAACTTCGTCAATCATCAACGTGCCGCCCGCCTGAGCTTTGAAGAGATGCGTGTGATGCCAGCGTTTGAAAGCCCCGCGCAGCATCACGTCAACGAAGAGATGTGGCCGCTCGTAGGCGACAATCTTTGAGGTCAGACGCTGGCGAACTCCGAAATGCGTCGCTTCCCATGTGATCGTATCATTGAGCTTGACCATGCCGGAGGTCACTCCTGCGACCGCGCGCTCGCCCGTCGGCCCGCTCGAAGCCATGTGCACGTCCAGGTCGCGCGATAAATCAAAACACAACTCTACCGGAGCGTCTATCAAAGTTTCGAGACGAATCAGCGGCATCAGGCTCTCTTCCTCACTTCCTCAACAGGCAGCGAGACGCGCACGCACGTGCCGCGCAACGCGTTTGGCTCGACTTCGATTCTTCCATCATGTGCGGTGATGATGCCATAACAGACTGCGAGTCCGAGGCCGGTTCCTTTGCCTGCGGTCTTCGTCGTAAAGAACGGGTCGAAAATATGCGCGCGATGTTCGGGCGTGATGCCTGTCCCACTGTCAGCGATTTCGACCACGATCTCTCCGGCGCTTTTATCATAGCGCGTGCGTACATATAGGTCGCCGCCATCGGGCATGGCGTCGCGCGCGTTGAGCAGTAGATTGAGAAAGACCTGCTGCATCTGGTCTGCATCGGCGTAGACGAGCGGCGCGCTCGTGTCCTGTTCCGTCTTGAGCTTCAAGCGATTAAAGGCGCGGTCAAAGCTTGCCAGGCGAATGCTCGCTTCGATGATGCGATTGATGTCTTGCGGGGCGCGTGCGGAGGGACGCGCACGCGCAAACTCCATCATCTCGCGCGTGACCTGCGTGATGCGCGCGATCTGCGTCTGTACGAGACGCAGCATCTCGCGCGTCTCATCGTCAACGCTCGCGCGCGCCTGCAACATCTGAATCAAAGACGAGATGGAAGCGAGCGGGTTGTTGACCTCATGCGCGACGCCTGCCGCGAGAGTGCCTGCGGCGGCCAGTTTTTCTGTGCGAATCAACTGCTCATTCAACTGGCGCAGGCTTTCGATGTCGGCTGCCATCTTGCGGCTCATCTCGTTAAAGGACGCAGCGAGCAATCCCATCTCGTCATTGCTCTGAAGCTCGACCTGTGCGCCGTATGCGCCGCCCGCCACCTCTACTGCGGCTTCTGTCAGGCGGCGCACGGGCCGCGAGATGCTGCGCACGATGAGGGCCACCAGCACCAGATTGGGAAACAGCGCGGTGATGACGCTAAAGACCAGATAACGTCGCCAGCTCTCCATCCCGCCGTTAAAACTCCACCACACAATCGGAACTTGAAAGAGCAGAAAGCTTGAAATCGCCACCGCCGCGATGGAGAGCGCGACCTTGTACGCGAGCGGGAAGAGGCGAAACTGATCCAGCGCGGATTGAAATGAGAAGAGCTTGAAATTAGAGATAGCGTAAGCGTAAATAAAAACTCCCGGCAGGACAAAGAGCGCGCTGACTTTTAAAAGTGTGTATGAGCCGACGAGCGGCAACACGATGTTCGCCAAAGTTTTGAGCGCGCCCGTGATGACCAGCGCCCAGAGGATTGCGCCTATCTGTTTGCCCTCTATGCTGCCGCGATGCCGCCTGTACTTGGCATACAACACTGCGAAGCCGTACGCGAACAGCCCGTAGACGTACAGCACAAAGGCATAGGCGAGCGTCGTCAGCCGAATCTCAAATTGCCCGCCGGCGAAACCGACCTGTTCCCACATCAGTCCGGCTAAAGCTGCCGGAATCAAGACCGCGCCCGGCGCAAAGATGACCGCCGCGCGCTTGAACGGCACCGGCCTGTTATCCGGAAAGACCCATGCGAAGACCACGAACGCTCCCTGCATCAAAAGCGAGATGGTGAAGCTCGCGCTGGCCCACCAGTGTGCAGACGCTCCGTCGCGCGCATTAAATCCCCAGAGCACTATGTCTTTGACAGTCCACAATGCGAGGCACGCGACAAAGGCCGCGAACATCTGATGCGTGCGACTGCGCGGCGCGGCCACAAAGACATAGAAGCCCAGCAGCACAAGCAGGAACAGAGACAGCAGCAGAAAGGCCAGAAGCATAAAGGAGTCGGCAGCAGCAGACAGCCAGCAGTTCAAAAACACTCATCTACAATAGCGCCGCTCTCATCCTCTTCCGGCAAACTGCTTCACAGTCCGAGAATCAGCGCAGAGATGATGGTCGTGATGCCGCAGGCGAGCGGCAGAAAATGGCGCGTCTCTATCATACCACCGCGTTCAAGCAGGCGATGAACAATGGCGAACAAGAGAAAGCCGATCATTCCGACAGGCACGGTAAAGGCGATGCCATAGAGTGCGCCGACGAGGAAAAAGAAGAAGCCCGATGCGGCTACAACTAATCCCCACATTGCGCCAAGCAGCGGAGTCATCAACAACATTCTGGTCCACGAAGCGCGTTCCAGCTTCAACACGCCACGGCCCAAAGCCGAACCCATCAGGTATCCGAGCAGGCAGCACACAATATTCATCAGCAGGCAGAGGATGAACATGACCGAATCCGCTGCCATCATACGCATCGAGCCGTCCGCGCCATAGCCGAGCAATCTTGCAAAAATAGCTGCGGGCGGCAGCGCGCCGAGCAGCATGCCAAACAATGCATAGGCGTGCTGTGTCGAAACCGCGCGGCTCATCAAAAGCATCTGCGCTTCTTCCGTTCCGCTGCGAAACAGCTTGCGATGCTCTCTCTCATGCTCGTTGGCGGCGAGCAGCCAGTTCAGCCTTGCGCCAGCCCCGTCTCGTTTGGAGATGGTGCGCGGGGCAGGCGAGATGTGTGTGCTATGCATAATCCCTCTCTTGTTTCCGGTTTCGTTTCGTGGCCTTCGCTCGCGGCCTGCAAACGCCGCAATCGCTGACATTCCTGATTGAGAAGCTGTGCGACGCTCATGGCCGCAGCCTCGTCCTCCAGCAGCGAGAGCAGGTCAACTGCCCGCACGTAAAGCCCAAGTGTCTCAATACTAAGACGCCGAGAGGCCGCAGCATTTGCGCCTCCTGCTTCGACGCGCGGCCCGCCCGCCACTTCGCCTATCTCTGCGAACGCATGCAGCAGTTCTGTGCGCGCACGCGCATGATGCTCTCTGAGACGGGCCACGTTGCGCCTGTGAATGCAACTGCCTGCGAGCAGCAGGTCATCGCCTTTGCGCCCCGCCACGCGAAAGAGTTCCAACTCACGGTCGTCCGGCGGCGCACCGGCAGACGCTTCCGCTACGGCATTTGAAAGTCCTATATACTTCTCGACGCTTTCACGAAGCAGGTAGGCTGTGCGTTCCAACTTTTCGCGCTCACGGCCAAACGCGCCCGCAGCCAAGTCCTGAACTGTGTAAATCGTCGCCTGTAGACTTTTCCGCGCCGCTTCAACTTTTTCTTCATGCGGCTGCAAGGCTTGGCCTGCCGCAGGCTCTGACTTTTGGACTGCCTCACGGATAAGGAAAAATTTGAGGGCGACAAGCGGCCAGAGAAATCCCGTGAGAGCCGACTTCAATAACAGGCGCGCGCGGCTGTTAGCCGGTCGTTGGTGCAGAAAATAGCTGACCGCGAAAGGCGCTCCGGCAGCCATGTAAATTGTGATGGTTTCGCTCAGTCGCATAGCAACAGTCGAAAGGGCAACGCCCGTGCCACCTCGCGCATGCCCTGAGAGAGATATTTGCCTGATTCCGGATTTGTTTGATTTTGCGGGAGATTCGGCGGCTTCGACAGTTCTTTGAAGCTTCGACAGCATAGCCTTCATCTGCTCTTTGCTTGGCAAAGCGCATGAGTCGCGCTTCCGCTTTGGCATTCTGCAAAGCTCGATGGAGTTGGGAAGAAGAAATTTCGCGCAAAGGCGCAAAGAGAAGACGCTAAGAAGAACAAGAGAGCTTTATAAGGAAACTCTTCTTTGCTTTCCTTGCGCCTTCTTTGCGCCTTTGCGCGAACCTATCTTGTGTCTTTGGGCGCGCGATAGCCGGGGCGTGCGCGGACGACAACATCCTTGCGCGTCGTTCTCACCTTGAGCTTGCGGAATTTGCCGTCGCGCGCGGGGTTCGAGGGATAGTATCCGAGCGAGTATTGCGTGCGCAGCTCCGCAGCGATGTTGCCAAAAGCGACCGGGAGCGAGCCGAGCGTGTCGGCGCGATGCAGCTTGCCTCCGGTGATGAGCGCGAGGTCTCGCAGATAACCGTCCGCTGTCGCGTAGGCCATATCGAGCATGGCATCTATGCTTGGATCAATCCCGCCGGAGTTTGGCCTGTTCGGGTCGTTGCCCGGCCCCGGATACGGATCGTTTCTCGGAATGCCGTTCGGGTCTGTGCGTGTGTTCGGGTCGTCGCGGCGTGGAATGATAATCGGCGGAATGGGAATGCCGCCAATCGTGGGCGTGCCGCTGCCGCCTGCGCCGGGCGGAAGAGGAATATTGCCGCCGGGAAAAGTGGTCGGCGTCGAGGGCTTTGAAGAGCCGCCCCCGAGAATCGTGGAGAGGTCAACCGTGCGGTTCTGCTGCTGCTGCTGGCGCACGATGCGCTCGACCTCTTCGCGCGTGTCATAGCGAATCGGATAGACGATGATGCCCGCTTCCTCCAACTCGCGCCGGTTGTCGTCTATGCTCTTATGGTCGCTGTACCAGTCAACTCCGTCCGTGAAAATAACTATGGCCTTGCGCCCCTCTATGCGCCGCAGCGAATCAATAGCCAGAGCCATCGCATCATAAAGCTTTGTTCCATTGCCGGGCCGCGTGCGTTCGATTGACGAGCGCAGAGCTTCGCGGTCGTTTGTGAATGCGCCGTAATCAACTATTTTATCGTCAAACGAAATCAGCTTCACGCGGTCTGCCGGTTGCAATTCGTTGACAAAGGCTTTGGCGGCGCGTTGAATCTGGCCCAGCTTGTCCTGCGTGCTCCCGCTGGTGTCGAGCATCAGGACGACGTGGAAGGGCCGCGTGGTGCTGGCAAAAAAGACCACTTCCTGCCTGATTCCATCCTCTTCGATGGTGAACTCGTCCTGCCGCATGTCTGGAATGTAAATGTCGTTGCGGTCGCTGACGATGATCGGGACGGCGACGAGGTTTGTATCAACTTTGACGGACTCGACATCCTGCTGGACATCGTCTGCGGGCGCGGCGTCGGGCTGTGCGTTTGTTGGCGAGGGCTGCGGCGTTGCGCTGGCGGCGGGCGGTTGATTCTTTTTGGTGTCGCTGGTGCGCTGCTTGCTGCGACCGGATTGCGCGAGCGCGGCGGAGGCGAGTATCAAGGCCAGAACGGCAAGACAGATGCCCTTGAACACTGATCGCATGAGATTTTGCTTCCCTTCAACTGTCACGGCGGCCTGAGAATGGATGATGCCGGAAACTTTTTTTGCGCGCATCCGGCTTTCAAAAACTTGGTAATGATTGCTCTTACGATGTAGCGCGGAAAAATAAAGTTTGCCCGCGAAGCTATAATTCCACAAGAGAAGTAAAAACGGCTAGGTGGGGGCTTAAGTTGAAGTTGAGTATTTCTCGGCAACACGAAAGAATCTCGCGCAAAGGCGCAAAGAGAAGGCCGCAAAGAGCGAATGGCATTCAACGCTTTGCGGTCTTGCTTTGCGCCACCAGCGCCTTTGCGGGAAACTGTTTTTCTTTGCCCTGCTTGAAATTCACACACTACTTCCTGCAAACAAACATTGCGAAAGATTTGAACTTATGGTTTAAGTCTCTGTATGCCTTTGCCAGATCAGATAGTACGCGGCCAGCGCGTCGTTTTAAAAGAGGGAACTGTCCCGGCGGCGGTTCATATCAGCGATGGAATCATTGACGCCGTTACTGCATACGATGAACTCCCGCGCGGCTGTCCGGTCTTTGAAGTCGAGGATGATTGTGTCCTGATGGCCGGTCTGGTTGACACGCATGTGCATATCAACGAGCCGGGGCGCACCGATTGGGAAGGTTTCGAGACGGCGACGCGCGCGGCGGCGGCAGGCGGCGTGACGACGATTGTGGATATGCCGCTCAATAATATTCCGGCGACGACCACGCTCGAAGCATTTGAGAAAAAACTCGCTGCGGCTGAAGGCAAGCTCTCGGTTGACACGGGTTTCTGGGGCGGAGTCGTGCCGGGCAATGTCACAGAGCTGGCGAAGATGTTTGGCGCAGGCGTCGTTGGCTTTAAATGTTTTCTGATTCATTCGGGCGTTGACGATTTTCCGAATGTGTCGGAAGCAGACCTCTTTGAAGCGATGCCGGAGCTGGCTAGATTGAATGCTCTGCTTATCGTTCATGCAGAGATGCCCGCGCCGGTTGAAAAAGCTTCTGCCGCGCAAACCGCGAGCGGCGCAGACCCGCGCAGTTACTCGACCTTTCTGGCGACGAGGCCCAAAGAGGCCGAAGATGAAGCCGTGGCGTTGGTGATACGCCTGAGCCGCGAGACGAAGGCCAGAGTTCATATCGTTCATCATTGTTCCGCGAGCGCGCTGGAGATGCTGCGCGAAGCGAAGAGAGAGGGCGTGCCCGTTACGCTTGAAACCTGCCCGCATTATCTCTCTTTCGTTGCCGAAGAAATCCCTGACGGCGCGACCGAATTTAAGTGTTGCCCGCCCGTGCGCGAGCGCGAAAATTCCGAACAACTCTGGGCCGCGCTCGCAGAGGGTTTGATAGAGATGGTGGTCTCGGATCATTCGCCGTGCCCGCCGGGGATGAAATGCGCGGACACCGGAAATTTTCTGGAAGCGTGGGGCGGCATCTCTTCTTTGCAGCTACGCCTGCCAGTGATGTGGACGGAAGCGCGCAGGCGCGGATATTCTTTTAATCATCTGGCAGAATGGCTGGCGCATGCCCCTGCACGGCTCGCGGGTTTGGAGCAACGAAAGGGAAGCCTCGACGCAGGGAGTGATGCAGACCTTGTAATCTGGAATCCTGAAGCGGAGTTTACGGTTGAGCCTTCGATGATTGAGCATAGGCATAAGCTGACGCCCTATGCCGGAAGACTTTTGAGCGGCGTGGTGCGGAAAACTTTTCTGCGCGGGCAGTTGATTTATGATGACGGCAATTTCTCATCTGAACCGGTGGGAATGATGCTGAGTAGCAAGACAGGTCAGAATCGCCTGCGGTAGCGGGCGGGTCTCTCGGGTTCTAAAGCAGATTTCCATGTCATCTAAAACCCGCCCGCTACCGCAGGCGATTCTGACAAGATAGGGGAAGGCTTTGATGGATTTGACAGAGTTGGTTGATTTAGCATCGGAGAGGCTCGGCGGGGCTGTGCTCTATGCCAACGACGAGTTCTTTGCGGAGAAAGAGAATTTGTTGAAGCCGTCCGTGCCCGTCTTTATCGAAGGCAAGTATACGGATCGCGGCAAGTGGATGGACGGCTGGGAGTCGCGCCGCAAACGCGTGCCCGGTTTCGATTGGTGCATCATACGGCTCGGCTCGCCCGGCATCATTCGCGGCGTGGTCGTGGACACTAGTTTCTTCAAAGGCAATTATCCGGAACAATGCTCTGTCGAAGCGTGCGCGCTCGACGGGAATGCCAGCGTCGAGCAGTTGATTGGCGAAGAGGTTAAGTGGGTCGAAATTCTGTCGCCTTCAGATTTAGAGGGCGATTCGCAGAACCAGTTTTCTATCAATCATGATGGACGCTTCACGCACCTGCGCTTCAAGATTTTTCCTGACGGCGGCGTGGCGCGGCTCAGGGTTTACGGCGAGGTCGCGCCCGACTGGCAGAGGCTTGCCAGACAGAGCCAGAGCGAGATAGACCTTGCTGCGGTCGAGCATGGTGGCCTGGTGCTTGATTGCAGCGATATGTTTTTTGGTCATCGTCATAACCTGATTATGCCGGGACGCGCCGCGAACATGAGCGACGGCTGGGAGACCAAGCGCAGGCGCGGCCCCGGCTATGATTGGAGCATTATTCAACTGGGCAAGCCGGGCATCATTCATCGCATAGAGATTGACACGTCGCACTTTAAAGGTAACTTTCCTGATAGTTGCTCGCTCGAAGCCTGCCATGCGAGCGGGCAGAGCGCGGAAGCGCTCAACTCTGCGGCGTGGATAGAGATACTCGCGCGCACAAAGTTGCAGGCCCACACGCGCCATTTTTTTGAGGAAGAGATTAAAGCCGCCGGGCCTGTCTCGCATGTGCGCTTCAATATCTTTCCGGACGGCGGCGTGAGTCGTTTGCGTGTTTACGGGACAGCCGGCACAGATGAGTGACGAAGTCGCACAACTGAATGCGCTTGAAAGTGAAGACGCTCTGGCGGCCCTGCTCAACTGCTGCGGCTCGCAGAAGTGGGCGCGCAGGATGGTTTTTGAACGGCCATTTGAGAACACTCACGAATTGCTGCTGACTGCTGACCACGTGTGGTGGTCGCTCGATGCCGCAGACTGGCTCGAAGCCTTCGGCGCGCATCCGAAGATTGGCGAAAGAAAGGCCGCGCCTGAGCCAACGGACTTTAGCCGCTGGTCGGAAGAGGAGCAGGCGGGCGCGCGGCGCGCTTCTGAAGAGACGCAAGCTGCGCTCGCCTCTGCCAATCATGAATATGAGAAAAGATTCGGTTATATCTACATCGTCTGTGCAACAGGCAAGAGCGCGGAAGAGATGCTCGCCCTCTTGCGCGAGCGTTTGCAGAATGAGCCGGATATGGAATTAAGAATAGCCGCCGAAGAACAGCGGCGCATCACGCAGCTCAGGTTGGAGAAACTGCTAAAGCGATGAGCGCGATTACGACGCATATCCTTGATACTTCAAAAGGCAAACCTGCAAGCCATGTGGCTATCATTCTGGAATATCTGACGGATGAGAAGTCGTGGCTTGAGCTTGGGCGCGGCGAGACGGATGAGGATGGCCGCCTGCGGAATCTGTTGCCGGATGAGGCAACGCTTTTGACAGGCACATACAGGCTGACGTTCGAGACCGAAAGCTATTTCAAAGCGCAGCGCATCGAGAGCTTTTACCCGCAGGTGTCTGTCACTTTTATGATACGCGAGGCGTCGGAGCATTATCACGTTCCGCTGCTTTTAAACCCGTTCGGCTATTCCACTTATCGCGGAAGCTAACCAATGAGAATCAACCCTTACGTCAGTGAATGGATCAACCTGATCGCGCGCTGGATACATGTCTTCACGGGCATCCTGTGGATCGGGCAGACATATTTCTTTACATGGCTTGACGGTCGTTTGAGCGAGGAAGAGGCCGAACTCAAAACAGGCGAGAAGGCGCAGCTCTGGATGGTTCATAGCGGCGGCTTTTATGTCGTCGAAAAGCAAAAGGTTGCAGAGCTGTCGAGAAAGCTGCACTGGTTTCGCTGGGAAGCTGCGTTGACGTGGTTGAGCGGCTTTGTCCTGCTCGTGCTCGTCTACTACATGGGCGGCGCGCTCGTAGACCCGGACGTGCTTGACATCAGCGTCGGCAAGGCGACAGCCATCGGTCTCGGCCTTCTGGTCGTCGCGTGGATTATTTATGACCTGCTGTGCCTGACGCCGCTCGTCAAACAGGAGATGGCTTTTGCCGCCGTCGCTTACATACTGGTCGTCGGTGTGGCTTACGGCCTGACGCGCGTCATGAGCGGGCGCGCGGCTTATATACATGTCGGCGCGATGTTCGGCACGATCATGGCGGCCAACGTGTGGATGAGAATTCTCCCTTCACAGAGCAAGATGATTGCAGCCATGCGTGAAGGCAAGCAGGTGGACGCCGCACTGGCAACGCGCGCCAAGCTGCGCTCTAAACACAACACCTTTATGGTCGTGCCCGTCGTCTTCACAATGATTAGCAATCACTTTCCGACGGCGACCTATGGCAGCGAGTACAACTGGATTATCCTTTCGGCCCTAGTGCTGGCCGGGTGGGTGGCCGCGAAGTTCATCAGAAGAGCATAAAAGTTGCAGAGTGAAAGAAGATTCTTGTTTTGATATTGGTTCGATTTCAGCCAACAAGCTCATAGAGAAAAGAACGTCTCCCGCAGAGACACTGGTGGCGCAAAGAAAAGCTCGCAAGTAGTGAATGACATTCAAGCCTTTGCGGTCTTGCTTTGCGTCACCAGTGCCTTTGCGGGAAACTATTTCTCTCTTCATCACACAAGACGCAAATCACGACACCGCTCATGAAGTTCAACCTGACTCACTACTCTTGCATTTCAGTCCTTGACGAAAAATCGAGATTAGGATAAAAAGCGGGTTCGTTGGACGCCCGAATCAGTGCAGTAACCCCTTTTTATCTAACAGGAGAATTGAAACCCCCATGAACCCCCGAAACAGAAGCCTGACAGTCGCCGCGATTTCAATCTTCTCAGTCCTGCTTTTCCTTGCTTTACCCGCAAACAGTGGACGCGCCGCGAGCGGCTCGGATGTCGAGACGGCAGATTATCTATCCCCGTTCGAGAAGGATTTAATCCGCGAGATTAACCTGCTGCGCGCAGACCCTGCCGGGTATGTTGCCAACCTTGAGCAGATGAAGAAATTTTACAAAGGCAAAGATTACCAACGACCGGGACAGCCCACGCTCATGACGAACGAGGGCGTCGGCGCGGTTGATGAAGCCATCGCTTTCCTACGCACCGCCAAGCCCCTGCCGCCCTATTCCTTGTCGAAGGGCATGACGCTGGCCGCCAAAGATCACGTCAAAGATTTGGGCAAGACCGGCAACAGCGGTCACAAAGGGACGGACGGCAGCTCGACCGAAGCGCGCGTTAATCGCTACGGCAGTTTCTCGAACGGCATCGGTGAGAACATCGTGTACCAGTCGGACACCGCGCGCGAGATTGTGCTGGGATGGCTGGTTGACGACGGCGTTGCCACGCGCGGTCACAGAAGAAACCTGCTCAGCTCGAACTATCGCTATATCGGCGTCAGCACGGGCGAGCGCAGCAGCTACGGCTCGATGTGCGTGCTGACCTTTGCCGGAGCTTATGCTGAATCATCCGGCGCTTCAGTCAATGGCGCGCAGCCCGCTACTGCAAAGCCTGCGGGCGGCCCTGCGCCAACAAAGAGCGGCGCGCGAAAAATGTAAGCTTCCAAACCATAAAGACACGAAGACACAAAGGGCGTTGTCATAGCTTTTTGTGTCTTCGTGTCTTTGTGGTTAATTATGCCCTGCCTCGCCGGAGAGCAATGTTTCCAAGTGATGCTCGCGTATGCCATAGAAGTTTTTCAGCTCTTCCATTTGCCGCGCGAGAGCCTCACTGTCCGCCGCCTGCTCCTGCCTGACGCCGACGATCATCGTGTTCTTCTGCGTATGCTCGGTTGAGATAAACTCGAAGACTTTGGTCGCATAGCCATACTGCTCAAGCAAGAGCGCGCGGATGCCGTCGGTTGCAATCTCCGCTTCACGCTCAAGCAGGATGCCGTGCCTGAGGACGCCCTGAAGCATTTCGGGCGCGACGATCTGCGGCCTGATTTGCTGGTGACAACACGGCGCGCAGATGATGATCGAAGCGTTGGCGACAATCCCTTTGTAGATGGCCTCGTCCGTCGCGGTGTTGCAGGCGTGCAGCGCAATCAGGATGTCAACCTCGCCCACTTCGTAATCTCGTATAAAACCGCGCTCGAAATGTAACTGGTCAAAGTCGGCTGCTCGCGCGATGTCGTTGCACAGGCTGACGAGTTCTTCGCGCGCATCTATGCCCGTCAGGCGCGCACTCGTGCCGCGCAGGTTATTGAAATAATCGTAAGTCGCAAAGGTCAGATAACCTTTGCCCGACCCCATGTCCACAATCGAGAGTTCCTTTTTTTGCGAGAGAGCAGACGAGTCGAACAGCTTGCCGATAATCTCTACAAACTTATTAATCTGTTTCCACTTGTCACCCATCCGCTCCTTGATTTCGCCCTTGTCGTCCGTCACGCCGAGAGCTGTGAGATAAAAATTATTTTGCGGCTCGATCTGCCAACGCTTCTCGCGGTTATGCGCGGCAGAGGGCGCGGTCTTGAACGTCGGCTTGCTGGCGTTCAATCTCGATTTCGATTTCTTGCTGAACTCTATCTGCAAGTCCTGCTGCAAGGTAAAGAGATGACCGCTCATGAAAGACTCGCCGAGCAGGTCGCGCACGATCTCGACTCCTTCAGCGAAAGAATAATTCTTGACCATATCGCGCGTGTTATAGCGATAGAGAAAGAAAAGCCGCGTGCCCCGCTTGACCTGTATCAGGCGAATCAGAATCTTTTGCAGGTTCTGATCCGCGCCCCTGTATTTCCCCAGAGATAGTTTGACGAAAGAGTTTTCTTCAAGACTCTTTGACATCGCGGCGATAAATTCTTCCTTGTGATTATTTGTCATGGCTTGAGTTAGAAAACTCATTTAGCCACAGAGGCACCGCAGACACAGAGAGATTTAATTCAGAATCTCAGATTTGAAATTCTTTTCTATCTCTGTTGTCTGCGGTGCCTCTGTGGCTGATTAAATCCTTTTCCAAAATGATAATTAACCCTGCCGCCCTTTGAGAATCTTGACGAAAGAGCCTGTCCTCAGTTCCGCGAGCGTGAGGCTGGTCAGCCGCGTCGCTTCCTCTTCCGTCAGCGCGCCGCAGTTGATGGCGCGCAGGAAATAGTTCAATAAGCCTTGCCCCGTCGCCGCATCATCGAACACATCTCCAACCAAAGTCGCTTTAGCAGCCTTCTCAACAAAATTTCTGAGCCGCTCAGAGGCCGCGTCGAGGCTCTGTAAGAAGAAGGAATAGATGGCTGCGTAGCGCGTCGGCAGTTGCGCCGGATGCAAATCCCAGCCCTGATAGTAAGCGTTCTCAAGCGAGTGCTGAATGTGCTCGTAATGCAGTCGCCATGCGCGATGCACGCTCTGTTTGTTCTCCTCAATTTGCTCCGGCGTCAACTCTGCTCCTTCCGCCGCGCGGTGCGGGGCGACGGGCATGATGTTCGTCGCTCCATCCGAGAGCCAGACGCCCGTGCCGCCAAATGCGACCTGCATCATGTGCCGCGCGAAATCGCAGGCCGGGTGCGTCATGTGCTGGTGGGCGGCTGTGATATTGCAGCTCGCAGTGTAATCGTAAGTCCCGAAGTGTGCGGCGATGCAGCGGCCACGCGCGGCAGCGAGCATGAGCGGCAAGTTAGAGTTTCCGCTATCGTTGATAATCGCCTGCGTCGTCTCGATCATGATCTCAAATTTGAGCGCGCCCGCTTCAAGCCCTAACCTGTCTTCAAAGATGTCATACAAATCCGCCAGCGCAGAGACCTGTTCGGGAATCACGACCTTTGGCAGCGTGACGGCGAAATTGTCCGGCAGGCGGCCACCGGATTTTTCCAACAGGGTCGAGATAAAGATGTCGAGCGTGCGTATGCTGCGCTCGCGCAACTCTTCCGTGAAAGGCTTGATGCGGATGCCTATGAAGGGCGAGAGCGTCCCCGCCTCAATGCCTGCGGCGACTTCGGACGCAGCCGATACAGCATGCCCGTCCTCTTCCGCGTCCGGGCGATTGCCGTAACCGTCCTCGAAATCTATCC
Source organism: Pyrinomonadaceae bacterium (assembly GCA_963817025.1). Taxonomy (GTDB): domain Bacteria; phylum Acidobacteriota; class Blastocatellia; order Pyrinomonadales; family Pyrinomonadaceae; genus JACMLC01. Next base: position 56,049 of record CAWFML010000002.1, read on the forward strand.
GAAAATCTTCTACCGGCTCGCGCTGCAATTTTTCGAGCACCCGCGTGTAAATGGTTTGGGCCAGCCACAAAGATTTATTCTCAGACTGCGCGCTTGCCTCAACAGCTTGCGGCGCGCTCTCCGGTAATTCATCTGCGCCGGGCAGATTGATGGCTCTGGCGAAACTGATAAAGTCGGGCGCGTACTGATCCAGCGCGCGGCGGGCGAGCGTGCCGAGCCGTTGCGCGGAATCGAATTTGAAAAGATGCGCGCCGCCGTAAACAGTATGCACGGGCTGACGCCGTCCGGTCTCGCCGGGATATTTTTGAGAGAAGGCGGCGTTGGCCTGCTGCAAGCGCCCTGTCACTTCGCGCGTGGATTCTTCCGAGAGAGAAGTTTTCATATGATGCTCCGAACCTGTTGAAAGATTATTTTCGAGATGAAGGATAATCCGGCAGGAGATTTCGCGCAAAGGCGCTGGTGGCGCAGAGGAAGGTCGCAAAGGATTGAATGCCACTGACACTTTGCGTGCTTTTCTTTGCGCCACCAGCGCCTTTGCGCGAGATTCCTTCTGCCGCGCTTAATTCTGCGCCAGACGCCGCCACACTTCCGCTTCGCCTTCTGCGCGAATCAAGGCCCAGACTTCACGATAGGCAGCGGCGTACAGTTGGCGCATCTCTTCCGCCGAAGCGGGTTGCGCCAGTCCTTTCTCGATCTCGTCAACCGTGAGAGCCGTCTTCATCTCCGGCTCGCGCGAGAGGATTATTCCTTCGCCTGAGAGATGCGCGGCGAGTCCTTCGGCCAGCCAGCGCGGGGCGTTTCCGCCGCTTAAGTTTTCAATCACAGTATGCGCGTACTCGTGGCGCAGGGTCTGGTCCAGAACGCCGCGACTGCGTAGGATTTCCAGCGGCTGCAATTCGATCTGGTTGTCGTGCGTGACGGCGGCGGCCCACCACGGCTGTCCTGTGGAGGCGACGAAATCGCCCGTCGTGTCGTGAATCACAATATCGAGCGATGAGGTTTCGACCGGATGAACGGATGCGGCAGTCGTCCGCCGCGCCACATCGCGCCGCGCCGCTTCCAGAGTGTTGAGGACGGATTCAACCTCGCGCCGCTCGATGCGTGCAGAGAATCGCGCGCGAAATTTTGCACTCGATAAAGTCCGCGCCGAAGAAGACTTTGGGACGGGAGAAGGAGCGAGGACGCGCGTGCGCGGGGGCGTTGCGCGGGCAGGGCTTGTTGACAGAGCAGTTTGATTAATCGCCTGTTGCGCGCCCGCGCCCGGTTTGACTTCATGCGTGCGAAACAGCAGCCACAGAGAGGCAGAGGCACAGAGCACGCAAGGGAAGATGATGTGCCAGACGGAAAATTTGTATTCGGCTCTGCGCCGCTTCAGCATCTCTGCGTTGAGTTTCATTTCTCTATCACCTCAGGAACCGGACATGGAAATCTCTTTCCTCAATGCCGTGCCGGGAAAATACCGCGCGATGATCTGGCGATAACCGATGCCGCTCGCGGCCATCATATGCGCGCCTTCCTGACAGAGTCCGAGTCCGTGACCGAAGCCCCTGCCGCGAAAGATAAAATTTGGCCCGGCGCGCGTGACATCAAAGCGCGAGCTTTTCAAAAGATTCCAGCCGAGTGCGCGCCCGACGATAATCTTAAAATCCCACCCGCGCAGAGTGAGCCTGCGCTCGCCCACAAGCTCCATCAACTCTGCGCGGCCCGTCGCGTCTCTCTTTTTAATCTTGATGGCATCAATCCTGTTTCCGACATCGCTCCGGGCATCGCTTTTGAGCGCCTGAACCAATTTCTCCGCCGGAATAACATCAGTCCAATGGCTGTGCGGCATCTCGTTGCAGTAATCATCGCGCGTGCCGCGCAGGTAGCTTTTCGGCGCGACGCCCCACAGCGTCTTGATGTCCGCAGTCATCCCGCCGCACGACGCGCTGAAATATGATTCGACGATTCTGTCATCCACATCGCGCATCACTTCTCCCTCGGTCTCAGCCGCTGCGCGCGTGATGGCCTCGCGCACCTCCTGACGCTTGACGGGCACGAATCGCTGGCAATGCGTCGTCGTGCAAAAGTCGTAACCCTCGCGCTCGTGGCGTCTGAGATTTTTGAGAGCATACGTGCGGCTCGCTACAGAGAGAGCCTTGAGAGCATCCATCTCATCTTCGATGCTCCCTTCGGCGGCGACGACGCCAAGCACGTAGTCTTCAAAAGGGATTGTTTGGGTCATATTCTCGCGCACGAGATGAACGCGCACGGGCCTTTGTGTGAGACGGGCTGACGCAGCGACCTGCTCTGTATCGCTGCGCCCACCCGTCTCTGTTTCGCCACGGCTCCCCTTCCGGGCGAAATCTGCAAATACCAATTTGGAAGCCTCCGCAGCCTCCGCTCCATTCGCGCGCTTGAGCAGTACCAGCACGACAAGTTTCATCGAATCAGGCGGCGCGTCTGCCTGCTGATTTCCTTCAGCCGCCAATCCTATAAACCACCCTTGCGTGCGCCCCCCGTCATCGTTCGCAGTTGAAGTCCCTGTCTTACCGAAAATTTTTGAGGGCAGAGAAGCGAGGCCGGACTTTTCCGCCGTGCCATACTCGACCGCGCCGCGCATTCCTTCGAGCAAAATCTTCCGGTGCTCGTCCGCAATCTCCTGACGCGCACGCTCGCGCGCGACAAATTCTGCGGGCGAAGTTTGCTGCGGGACGTACAGGTGTCCGCCGTTCAAGAGCGCGGCATAAGCCGCCACCAACTGCATCGGACTGACCTTCAGGTCGCCGCCCTCGCCGAGCGCGTTGCTTGGCCTGCGCGAGCCGCGCGGCAATTTCCCTGAAACTTCTTTTGGCCCAAAGCCCGTGCGCGAGCCGAAGCCGAATGAACTGAGCGTCCTGTTAAAAGTCTCTTCGCTCAGCCGCTCGCCCAGTTCTCCGAAAAAGTAGTTGCACGAAAACGCAAGCGCTTCCGAAGGGCTAAAGGGCGGCTGCTCTTTCGGGTGCGAGCAGCTAATCTCGAAATCTGCGCGACGGTAACGCTCGCGGCAGAGCAGGCGCGATTCCTTTGTTATCAAACCGGCGCGCAAAGCCGCCAGCGCGGCAAATGGCTTGATGGTCGAGCCGGGCGCAAACACTTCTTCAGATGCCATGTGCCGGTTGACCAGAGCGCGTACGCGCCCCGTCTGCGCGTCCATCACGATGACCGTGCCTTCGCGCTGGCCCAGAGCGAGCATCGCCGCGCGCTGCAAGTCAGCATCCTCTTCATCCGCATCTGCTGCGCCTGCCACGCCGCGCGTCGGCCTCAAGTCCAATCCGCCCGGCAAAGTCACCAGCAGCGCGACGAGCGCGGCGCACATCATCAAGAGAGGATGAACGGCAAACCGTGTCGGATGAAATTTGAGAACGAAGCTATTCATCCTTTATGCCTCCGCACGCGTTCCTTTATGCAGCGCCCCGACGGTTATCACCCAGCCCAGGAGAATGAAGCAGAGAGCCACGACGAGCCGCGCTCCGAGCAAAGACAATTCAAGCCATGCACGCTCCGAAGGAGTGCGCGAGAAAATGAGCAGGTACGGCAGCAGTCCGAACAACGCCAGCCCGCAAACGTAAGTCGTCACGGAACGCGGGGCAAAGGCGCGTGACAGCAGCGGCCTGAGTTGTGTGAGCACGCGCCGCGTCTCTTCGCGCGTCAGCTCGATCCAGAGATGAATGCTGGCAAGCGGCACGACGAGGCCAAATAGCAGCACTCGCATGGTGGAAAAGATAACGCGCTGGCCGATTCCAGTTTCGTTCGGTTGCACAAAAGAAGATTCGATTTTTCCGAGCAGCAGATAGAGCGCGACCGCAAGGATGATGACGGGAATGCTGGCCGTCGTGAGCTTCCAGAAATTCTTTGCGGCCCGCCGCAGCATCTCGACTGCCCCGTTCGTCTCCGTAAAGCTGACGCACATCGCCTGCAAGAGGAAAAAGAGCGCGGGCGCGGCGAAGAGAGCGGCGAAGGTCAGCAAGACTTGCCTGATGGTCGCCACGCTGGTGGAGACGAACAGCGCCGCCGCCCCCAGCATCGCCACGTAGGTCACAAAAAACAGCAGCACTGCGCGCCTGTTTCTTGCCAGCCCCCGCGCCGTCTCCCGCATATCAGTTAAGACCTCTTTCAACATCGCTGTCTCCTCCGCGTGTGACGGTCGCCAGCTTTCACAGGCGACCGCCGGCGTGATTACTTCTTGTCTAGAATGGTCATGCTCGCGCTGGCAGTGTTGGAGTGCACAGACGGGCGATACATCAATTCCGTGCGCGCGGGATTGATGCGAAACTCGCCGGGAATCTGCACGCGCATCGCATACTGGAACTCTGCCTCGCCGTCGAATTCGCTGAGGAAGATAACCGTCCTGTCATCACGAAACTCGCGCGAGCTGTACCAGTAGCTTCTCCACCTGTCATTCGAGTAATCGAGTTCGATGCTGCCGACGCGCGTGATTTGCTCGACGCCCGCCGGAATCGGGTCTTCGATCATCAGCCGTTGCGCGGGCTTGCCCTTGAGACGCAGGCGCGAAACGATGACATCGCCCGACCGCACTTCTCCTGTCAGCGGCTCAAGCTTCCACTCCGGCTTGCCGCTCGATTCGTCTATCCGCAGCCGCAGATAGTCGCGCGTCAGTTGCAACTCTTCAGAGCCACGCGCAGCAACCTGCTCGTCGCCCGTGAAGTAATCAAGCGTCGCGGAGAAATACAGCATCCCGCTCCCGCGCTTGACGACGCGCACGCGATTGACAGGGCTGACCTCGCGCCCCTTTCGCTTGATGATAAAGGTCTGTGCGGTGGCCGCATCGCTGGCGGTCACGGGGCGATTCAAGACCTGCTCGCCGTTCAGGTAAATCTCGACCACATAATCCGGCGAGAGTTCCCGGCTGACCTTGAGATATTCCGTCAGGCCGAAGATGGCAAAGGCAGTCTGCTTGGTCGAATCCCACCAGTAACCATTCGTGCGGTTGGAAACGAGCCAGCGCGCAGCCTTTGGCAGCAAAGGACTCTGCGGATTGATCTGGGCCAGAGCTTTGAGCGAGAACGCAGTCGCTTCTATGTCATTGACCTCTGAGAAATCAATCATCTGGCGTCTGCGCGAAGTCCAGCTCGCGTCCGTCTCGGTGACAGTCGCGGCCCGTTCGATTTCAGAGGCGACGGTGCGTGCGCGCTCTTCGTCCTTCAAAAGCTTGAACGTGAGCGCGAGCAGCGCACGCCCGTAAGCCTGAAGCTCGCCGCGCTTGGCAAAAAGCTCGTCAACGTATTTGCGATCCGTCTCGCCGCTTTCGGTCAGCGAGTAGATCATGTAAGAGCGCGATTCCAGATCAATCTGTTTGTCACCGGCCTTGTTCTCATCAAGCATCTCCTTGAGCTTGCTGCGCCCCTGAGTGATGCGGTATTCCTCAACTTCGTAACCGGCATTCTTTGCCAGCATCAATCCGTCAACGACATAAGCGGTCATAAACGGATCGCTCTGGTCATCCTTCCACCAGCCCCAGCCGCCGTCCGTGTGCTGGAAGTTATAGAGTCGCTCCAAACCTTTCTGCACCTTATCGTTGATATTGTTCTTGCTGTTGATGGAAGCGGTCTTCACATCTTTCAGAGTGTGGGCCACGATCACCGTCGGCAGAAAGCGCGACATGGTTTGCTCCGTACAGCCATACGGGTAGCCCGTCAGATAATCGAGCGCGCCAAAGAGCGAGCCAGCGACAGAGGGCGAAGCCTCTATACGAAGCGTGCGCGCCTGCTCGTCTGCGTTGGCGGGAAAATCGAAAGAGTAATCCTCGGTCACATCATTCTGCGAGAAGGTGGACGCTTGAGCCGTGGTCTGTTTGAGACCGCGCGGCAGGACATTGATGACCAGCTCTATTGCATCAGACTCTTTGTCCGTCAGAGCTTTGGCTAAGAGACGCATCTCGCCCGTCTGCGGGGCAGACACGCGCCAGTCAACCCTGTGCTTTCCATTGCTCTCGATCTTGACAGTCTCTTTGGCCCTGTCGAGCAGTTGCGCGCCGCTGACTTCCAGAGAGATGTGCGTCTCCTTGCCCGATTTCAGATAGTTATGAACGATGCCTGAGAGCGTGACCGTGTCGCCCGCCGTGACAAAGCGCGGGGTCTCAAGTCGCAGGATTAAATCCTTGCGCGCGACAACCTTTTCGACGGTCGAGCCGACGCGCGTGTCCGTGGTGACGGCCCGCGCGGTCGCGCGCCATGTCGTCAGATTATCGGGCAGCTTGAATTGGACAGTGGCTTTGCCGTCCGCGCCCGTCATGACATCCGGCTGCCAGAATGCTGTGTCCTTAAAATCCTTTCGTACGGTCGGGTCAACCAGCGTCTCGTTCTTGAAATCCGCGAGCTGGTAATTGGGTTTGCCTTTGCGCTCGGCGATGCCGATAGGCTTGTCGCCCGACCAGCCTGTGAAACGGAAAGAGAGCGAGAGGTTCGTCTGCACCTGATGATAGCGGCGACCGTAAAACTCTCTGCGGATATTGCCCGCGCTTTCCGAAGCGAGGCTGTAGATGGATTCATCAACGACGCCGACGCTGACCTCCGCGCCCGCCGCCGGTGAGCCGTCCGCATTGCGCGCCATGATGGTGTAAGACGCAGTGTCGCGCGGCCTGTACTCTTTCTTGTTCGGGATTATCGAAAGGTCAAGAAATCTGTCGCGCGCAGGCACGACCAGCATCTGGTCTTCCGAGTACATCTGGTTGTCTTCGACATACGAAACGCTCAAGTAAACATTCGGCGCATAACGCGCTTCAATCGGGACATCAATGATGACTGCGCGGCCTTTGGCCTGTATGTGGCGCGCACTCATCACGCTCATCAATTCCGTCGTGACCAGCAGATGCGCGTTGTCCGTCTTGAGCATGGCGAGGACGTGAGCCGTCTCGCCCGGACGATAGGATTTCTTATCGGGGATGAGCTTGATCGAGCCATAGTCTTCGTAAGTGTAATCGTTCCATTCGCCCCTGCGGTCGGCCACCCAGAGATAGCCGCCGGGAGAGATGACATCTTTCTTCTTTTCGTGGACGATGGTTTTGATATAAATGCTGCCGGGATTGGTGACGGCATAATCGTAAGAAGCCTCGCCCGCATCATTCGTTTTGAGGTCAACGGTGGATAGCTCGCGTTCTTTGGCGACCCACTCTTCATACTCAGAGCCGTTTTCGCTCTTCTTCTTGACCTTCTCCCAGCGACGCTCCTGAAACTGAAGCGTCAGCTTGGCGGAGACCGGGCGGCCCTCATAGTCGGCAGACTTGATCTCTATCTTCGCCGTGTCGCCTGTGAAATAGACATAGTTGGTCGGGTTGGCGCGGGCGACGATATTGCCGCGCGTGCCGACAAAGCTGTTTGCGCCCTCAATCGTGCGACGCGCGCTGTCCGTGACCTGCACTTCGAGACGATATTCGTAATCCCACGCTTCCTCATCCTTCTGTTGCGGCACTTCAAACTCGACGGACAGGCGGCCCTGCTTGTCCAGCCGCCCGGACTCTTCCTTCATCACATCGCCGCTGTAGCCGTAGTATTCGTCGTTGTCCTCGCCTTCCTCTTCATCTATGCCAAGCTCTTCGGAGTCGTCATCGCCCCTCCACCAGTATGGATAGTAGCGCGAGCGATAGATGTAATACTTGACATCGGCTTCGGCGACGGGCGCGCCGAAAAAGTAGCGGGCATCAATCTCAAACTTCATCTTCTCGCCCGCCGAGTAAAACTTTTTCTGCGTCGAGACCTTGACCTTGTATTCGGGCTTTTTATATTCCTCGATCTTGAAATAGTAGGTCGTCGAGGCTTCGCCGATTTGCGCCGTGATGTGATAGTCGCCGAGCGCGGCTGCTTCTGGAATATCAACCTCGCCGTTGAAAGTGCCGCGCGAGTTGAGCGGAAAATCCTGCTCAAGCAACTTGCCGCCGTTCGGGTCTTCAAAGGTGACTTTGACCGTGTCGCTGTTAATCAGGCTATAGCCGCCGGAGTTGAGCTTACGCATGATGCCTTTGAAATAAACCTTCTGGCCGGGACGATAAATCGGGCGATCCGTGTAAACGTAGCCGGTCAGAGTCTGGTCATTCAGCTCGTCCGAGTAGTATTCGCTGAAATAGAAAGAGTCCAGATCGGAGATGGCAAAGTTGTCTTTGTCCGAAGCCATCACGATGTAGGAATCGTCGGGCGGCGGGGTTATGTTTTCCGCCTCTTCGTCGCCGGGTTCTGCGGCCACGGCTTTCGGTTTCTCTTTCGCCACTTTCGTTTTCAGGATGCCGCCGCCATCTGTCGTGCCTGTCATGAGCGTCTGTTTGCTTTTGACGATTTCGACATTGACGCCCGCGCTCGGCGCGCCCGTCTTGCGGTTGACGGCATAAACTAAAACTTCGCCTTCGGGCGTGGTCTTATTGACCATCACGAGGTCTGTCACAATCGCCACGGAATAGGCGCGCTGGTCTCCGCCGCCGACGGCTTCGACCAGATAGACGCCCGGCTCGCGCTTGCCGAGCGGAATCAGGCGACGGTCATGCTGTTCGAGCGGGGGCAGTTTTTCGCGCCAGCTAGTGACAAGCTGGTCGGGGTTGAGCAAGGGCACGCGCGCGTAGTCGGCGACATTGAGCGGGCGGCGTCCGTCGTCCGCATGCGAGCGTTGCACCTTCTCGTTCAAGGTCTTGCGCGTCAGGTAGCGAATCTGTGCGCGTACGTAATCGCGCAGAGAATTGTAGAGATGGTCTTTGGCAGCGCGCAGGGTTTCGAGCGTGGTCGGCTCTCGATAAAGCGCGGCTTCCGCCTTTTCGCGGTCGCCCATCTGGTGCGGGTCGTCCAGTTGCTTGAAAAATTTGACGGGGTCTTTGATGCGATAGACGCGAAAATCTATCTGCTCCATGCCCCTGTAATTGAGCCAGACGCGCGGGCGGTCTGCTGTTCCATAGGTGCGGCTCGATGTCAGGGAGAAGGCTGGCTGCTCGTCTGTCTCAGAGGCCGGAGGCGTGACGGCGGGCGCGCTCTGCGGCTTCTGATTTTCGGCGCGCATGCGAAACGCTGTGAAGGTCAGAGCCGCGAGGGCGATGGCAAAATAAATGGCTAGCTTCGGCAGCAGTCTCTTGAGCCGGTCGCCGCGCCATTCCGTCGGCAGATGCCACAGAGGCACAGAGGCACAAATCGCCCCGGAGGGCATCGCTCCGTCTGCGGCCTGCGGGAAGCCTGCGGCAATCGCGCTCTGTTTTGACGATGGCCGCCTCTCTGTCGTGTGACGCTTTACTTCTTCTCTGTGCCCCTGTGTCTCTGTGGCATCTTGATGCATGACTATTAGCCTCTCAGTTGAGAATTTTGAGCCTGTAAAATCCCAAAAAGTTTTTGTTGGTTTCGATGGGCCGCCAGCGCGGGTCCGGATGCTGATCCAGAATTGCGAGACGGACTTTCTTGATAGTGCCTATGTCCACGGGCGAAGAGCCTGTGTGATACACAACCCAGTCGCTCGCGCCCTCTGCGGCCTCGCGCGACTGGCCCAGAAAAATCATGACGTGATAGGGATACTTTTGCACCCACGGTTGATAATAAAAAAGCAGGTCGCCAGCGACGGCTTCGCGGCGGTCGCGGCTGACGAAGGTGGAGTTAAAGCTTTTGAGCGTGCGCGCGTCCGCAAATTCGGCAAAGCTCCCGTCGTCTATGTCCGCATCCTTGAACGCGCCTGCGTCCGTGCGAAAGAGCCTCTCTTTGAGCATCCCGCGTTCGAGATCGTAAGCGGAAACGTCCGGCGCAAAGGCTTCATAGTTCGCTCCCATCTTCTGAAACCATTCGCGGTCGTGCTTTCTCAAAGCCTCGCGCCACGCGAAGCGAACGAGGCCGGAGCAGTCTCTTTGTTCCGCATTCCATGATGCGCTCAATTCGTAGAACTGCATCTCCGCGATGCCCGTGAACCAGTGGCGAAAGTTTTCGCGGTCGTTAAAGGAAGAAAGCTCTGCTCCGTTGGGCACGCCGTCGCGGTCAGCGTCGTTCCATTTGGCCTCGGCGCGCGGCTGCGGCTTTTTGGGCGGAGCGCTATCGCGCGCATCTGAAACGCCTCCGCATCCGGTCGCATACAAAGTGACTACTAGTAGACAGAGCGCGAACAGGCACACGCGCATACGGGGAATGTCTATTTTCTTAACTTCCATAAATCATCCATGAGAGCGTGATTAAGAGAGCCAGCAGCAGTCCGTGGCTCAGGACGCCGGTAGCAAGAGCCGGGCGCACGCGCGCGTCGTGCACAAGCTCTCCCGCGCGTTTGAGCAGCGGGGCAAGCACGCGCCATGCCCGGTCACGAAATCCGCGCAAAGCTTCTTCTTCCCACTCGTTGATTGCGCGCCATGTCGGCGGCGATGCGGCTTCTGTTTCTTCTTCCATCTTGAGTTGCCGGACTTTGCGACGCGCGAGCCTGTAGCGGAGGGACGTTCTATGTCGCGCGGCTTTGCGCGAGATAAAGAGAATGCTGACGAAGATGATTAAGATGGTCAGCCACTTGCGAACCGTCCCTTCCCAGAAAGATTTTATCCACGTATAGAAATGCCTTATCCAGACAAAGGAGAGCGAAGCGTAATGCTGAAGCCTCTGGCTTCGCGTCAGCTTTGGCAGCGGCTTTGGCTTTGCAGCCCATCCCGGCCCGCCGTTGACGGTTCTCGTCGCAGGCTCCCAGCCATCCGTCCCGCGCGGAAACTGGTAAGCGGGATACTTCGCGCGAACATCCTTGTAGGTGACCATGCGGTTTCCGGCGTGCAGACCTGACGCGTAAATGCTGCGCCAGTAGGGATTGAAATTCGCCAGCCGGTCATGGCATACGGCTGCTGTGTAGAGCGCGTCGCGGGCGGCGCGTGTGTCCGGGTAACGCCCGGCGACTTCCAGAAAAATCGGCAGCGCGCGTGCATAGACATCATGCTCCTGCATGTACTGGAAGAGCGCCTGTGATTCATTCGGCGCGCGGAAATTTCCTGAGCTTTGAAGTTCTGAGAGACTGAGATAGCGTTCTCCCTGCCACGCCGAAGGATTATAGAATAACAGGGTACGCGATTGATAGATATAGCTCGCCAGTTGATACATGGCTTCCGCTTTGGCTTCATCGCCGTGCGCGTTCTCCACTGCGCGCTCGCGCTCTTCCAGCACGTTTGCTGTTTGCACATCGCTCAGAATCCAGCGCGGGTTGACGCCCTGCCCGGAATTGAGCTGCGGATTTTTGGGGCTACACCCGTTCTTGCAAAACGAGTGGTTTGAGTAACCGGAGTACATATCTTCAGAGCCGGTCGTGCGAATCTGTGCGTAGATGTCGCGCGCCTGCCGGTAGCGTCCGGCGCGCAGGTGGCGCAGTCCGAGCGCATACATCATCTCGTCGCGTTTCGGTGAACCGGGATGACGTTGAATGAATTGGAGAATCTGTTCAGGCGTCATCAGGACATCAACGAGATAGGCCACGTCCTGTGTGTAGTCGAGCGCAATATACTGCTCAAGCGCGGCGTCAATTTCGCCAGCATCCTCTGCAACCATCGCCAGTATTCGGCGCGCATCCTTGAGCAATTTTCCGTCAGGGTTCTCTTTTATCAGGCTGGTCAAAGCCGCGCTTGCCGCTGCGTAGTTACGCAGGCGATGCTCTGCGACGCCGAGCACAAAGAGCGCGTCGGCGCGTTCTTCTCCGCGCAGACTGCCCCGCAGCGCACGCCGGACGAACTCTACGGCCTTGCGATTCTCGCACTGTTCCAGATTTGCCTGAGCCACGCGCAGGGCAAATCTGCTGTTGAGCTGTGCGCCGGGATAGCGACCCAGCAATCTAGACGCGAAGGCAGCGATGCGGGCTTTCTCTATCTGCTTGATGTCGAGCTTCTTTTGTTCGAGTTGTGTTTCATCCCATTCGTCCTGCTCGCCGTAATAATCTGACAGGCAGCCGGGGTCAATCGAATAGTTATAAATATTGTGATAGGCATAGGCGAGCGCAGGCAGCGGTTCGGCTTCCAATTCGGCCTCGACGCGGCGCATCTCGTCTTCAGTGGCGTGATGTCGCACCATAGATAAAGAAGCCGCAGCCTCTATACGCGCGTTCTCATCCGTTTCATCAGCGAGCAGCCTGTAGTATTCGACCAGCGCGCCCGCGCGGTCGCCGCCGCGCAGGTTCAAATGCGCCAGCCAACCGCGCGCCTCTCTCGTATACCGCCCGCGCGGGTGCTCGCCGATGACGCGCAGGAATCCGGCACGCGCCGCGCGCCATGCGTCATCACGATTTTCCTCTTCCGTAGTCGAACGATCATTATGTGCTTCATCGCCGCTTGCGCCGTCAAAGCTCAGGCTGGTTTTCATCATTGCGACTGAAGCCATGAAGAGCGCGGCTTCTCGTTTTTCGCTGCGCGGGTAAAGCGTGTGGATTTCATGAAAGGCGCGTGCGGCTTCATCAAACTTGTCTTCACGATAAAGCGCGGCGGCGCGCAGGTAAGCCACATTGTCTTGCAAAGATTTTTCCGGCGGGGCGGCATCAATCGCCTTCTGAATTTCATCCGGCTGTTTGCCCTCGTCATATGCGCGGCGCGCGGCGAGATAGCCTTCAAGCGCAGCGAGGTCTGCATTTCTATCAATCGAATCGTAAACATCCAGGCGGTCAATCGCAGAGTTGCGCCGCTGCTGGCGACCTTCGATGTTCGTCCAAGCCGTGCGCCCGATCTTTGTCTGGTCAAGATACTTGCGCAGTAGTTGCCGGCTTTCTTCAAATTCGCCGTGTGTCTCGGCTTCCCCGGCCCTCTGCCACAGTTCATTCGAATTTTCTGCGAGCTGCTGGCCCGCGTTGTAAGCCGAGTCGGGATCCGTCGATTCGTAGTCCTCATCTATCCATCCGGCGCGTGCTTCGTTCAAACCGTTACTCATCGTCGGGAGCGGGGGCAGTCGCCCCATCTCAAAGGGCGTGCGAAAAGAATTGAAACGTACGGCTTCATCCGTGCCGGGCCAGCCGCAGGCGTAGACTCCGGCCCACGCGACTCCCAGACCCGTGATGAGCAAACAGAGAGAAGCATAACGCCACTTGCCATCATGCAGGACAGCTTGAGCAAGCTTTGAATACATTTGTGGAAGAGACTGATGATTCATCGCCGTTTACCTTGTGTTGAGGTCTATCGTGCTTGCTTCCGTAAAGACGCGCCCGTCGTCTACCTTGATTTCCGTGCTGACCTCCAACGCAGACGGGGGCGCATCGTCGAAACTGAGCGCGGCCCGCGCCTTTGCGCCGGGCATCCATGTTCGCGTCCTCAAGCGAAAAATGTTTGCGCGCCTGATGCTGCACTGGCGTTGAAAGATGCGCGGGCTGTCTCCCGTTAAAGATTCCGTCTGGCAAAGAGTTTCGATTGAGCTGAAGCCGTCGAGACCCGTCACGCCGCGCACGCTGCCAGCAGGCACGCGCAAGGTCAGCGTCATGGCGTCGTCGCCCATCCGCGCTGTAGCCGCGCCGTCGTTCGTCGCAGTAATCTGTAACAGGTTAGACGAGAGCTGTGCGCCGCTCTCGTCCTGCATTCCGCGCTCAAGCTTGATGACAGTGTCAACTGAAGGAGGCGCATCTGCGAGTGCGGCCCTGATCTGCTCAAGCGTCAACACGGTCGCATCGCTCTTCACCGGCAAGCGAAAAACGCAGATGCCCAGCAATTTCTCTCCGGCCTCTTCGCGCACCGCACGCGCATACGCGCGCAGCGTCTCGGCGGTCGGCACGTCAAGCATCAGAGATTCGCCCTCATGCACGACCAGACCATCAATCACGCCCTCGTCGCGTGCGCGGTAGACATAACGCCATTCGCTGGCGAGCGGCGTTTGTCCTGAAGCCTCGCTGCGCGGCGTGCGCGTGAACGGGCGACGCTCGATCAACTCGAAGTTGGCATCAACGGCTATGCGCGCAGGGTCAAGGTCTCCGCGCACCTCTATCAACTGGCCCTTTGATGAATAGAGCACGGCGTAGCCATAGGCTGGCAGCCCTGCATAAAAAGGGGTTTCAAACTGGCGCACGCGTGCGATAGTGCGCGCGACCAACGCTGGCGAAGAGACCGGCACGAGCTGGTCAAGTCGCTCTGGAATCTGCGCGCCGTAGGCTTGCGGAATCCAGAAATCAACGGCCTTGAGCATCTCTGCCAGAGCCGCAGCCGAATCCATCCACGTCGGCAATCCTGTGACGGACAGCTTCATCCCGGCTGGCAAACGCTCTCGCAACACGCGCAGGACTTGCCCGTATCGTCCGAGCAGTCGCGTCGGCACATCCAAATCCAGTTGCATGCCGACAATGCGCGCTCCATCCTGTGCGGCGCGTGCCGCATCAACTTTGAAAGAATCCGCAAGCAAGGCTGCGAGCGCATTTACGTCAACCTGCTCAAACTCCGCTAGCAAAGCCCGCGTGCCGTTATAGACCAGTTGAAGCTCGACCTCGCGCGGGAATTTTCCAGACAGCTCGCGGATGCGTGTGAGCTTTCGATTCCCGTAATCAATCTGGCTCGCGCGCAAAAACAGAGCCTGCGCGCGTGTCGCATCGAACGCCTGCCTGACTTCCGTTTCCGCAGGACTCTCGTTGCGCCATGCCCAGAAAGCGACAGGCACTTCTTCAGCCTTCCACGCGCGCGGCCTGCGCCCGCGAAAACTCCACGCCACCGAAATCAGCGAGATGACGAGCAGGCAGCTTAAAACAAGCGTCACTCTCATCAATGCGCGTCCGGGTCTACGGTGTAAGCGTGCAATCCTCATGGGCGTGGATTATGGCCGGAGGGCTGAAGCCTTGCGAGGCGGAAGCGAACAGTAGCAGGACAGGCTAACACCCGCGCTGTTTAGGGTTGTCCCGCCATACACGACTGTGGGCAGCCACATTGACCTTGATAAAGGGATGTCGGATGTTAGGTTTCGGAGGTTAATGATAGGATAAGAGATAGGACAAACAAGCTTCTCGTTGATATGGATTTCCTGCGGGAATTGCGTTCGGAAGATAATCTCTGACCTTCGATTTCATATGTCTATTTTAATTGCCGAAGACAACGTGGCGCAGCGACATTACCTGCGCGAGATTCTGGAAAAAGAGTTTACACAGCACGCGCCTGTGATTGAGGCTGCGGACGGCGAAGAGACTGTCACGATGGCTCTGGCCCAGAGGCCGGAATTGTGCGTGCTCGACATACAGATGCCGAAGCTGTCCGGCGTCAAGGCCGCGCGGGCCATCTGGCGCGAATATCCTGCGGCGCGAATTATTTTCTGGACACAGTTTCCGCACGAAATTTATATCAACGAGATACGCAAGATCGTGAAATCCGTAGAGCCTCCTCCCGCTTACGGTTTTATACATAAGAACAATCCTGAATCACGCTTTCTGCGTTTCGTCGCAGCCGTTTTGGAAGACGGCGCGGATATGATTGACCCCGCGTTCAAGGATTCCTTCAAGCGTCCGCTCCTGACAGAGTTTGAAGCGGAAGCTCTCTATTATCTCGCTCTGGGACTTTCCAACTGGGCCATCGCGCGCAAGTGCAGCCTCTCACTGCGCGGCGTCGAGAGTCGCTTAGCGACGCTCTACGAAAAGCTCTTCGCTTCGATTGCCGAAGGCACAGCCAACGAGGGTTACGACAAGCTCGCTTACAACATACGGACGCGCGCTTTCTTTGAAGCCCTCAGGCGCGGCCTGCTCAATAGCGACGAGCTGGAAAACGCCGCGCATGATCTGGAAGCGTGGATCGAGCGCGACCGCAAACGCTTTCTCGAAGAGCAGAAGCCGCGCGGAGGAAAATAGTGAAGGGCAGGACGAAGGCAGCAGGACTCTGGACTCGGAAAGTGGTTCGCGGTTCGCATTCTCCGGGTTATGGTCTGCTGCTTTTGCTCTTTTGTCTTTCGGCACTGACCTCGCATTTCTCTCAAACCCAATCAACCAATCAAACCAAACGCGCTCAATCACAGCCGGTGAGCCTGCACCAGTGGGGCGCAGTCACGCTGTTTCATGGCCTGCCGTCTGACCGCGTGCGCGCGATAGCGCAGGATCAAGAGGGCGTGATGTGGTTCGGGACGGACGCGGGGCTGGCGAGGTATGACGGGCGGCGCACGCAAACCATCACTGCCGCAGGCTTGCCGCAGGGCCGCGTGCTGGCCCTCAAAGTTGATGCCGACGGCGCGCTCTGGATCGGAACCGAAGGCGGCGCGTCGCGTTTCTTCAATAACCATTTTTCTCCGATTAAAGAGACGGAAGGCAAAGCCGTCACCGACATCATCAGCAGGGAACGCGGGCGCGCGTTTCTGGCGAGCGAAGAAGGATTGATCTTTGACTGCACGCTTGGCGCGGACGGCACGCCGACGGCGCGGCCTCTTCCAGACGCTCCATTGAGCAGCGCGGATGTGGATCGTCCGGGGCTGTTACAGATTACGAGTCTGGCGCAGGCAGGCAACACTCTTTACGCAGGCACGCGCAGTCGCGGGCTGCTCGCCATTGAAGACGGCACTGTCAGAGAAGTCCAGAGCCGACCGCGCGCGTTTTTTATCGAAGCTCTTGAAGCGGATGCAAAGGGGCGTTTATGGATTGGCGCAAGGATGAAGGGAGAGGAAGGCGCGCTCTATGAAGCGAGCGATAGCTTGCGCCCCGTGCTGGTTGACGGCGGGACAGGAATCGTGACTGATTTGAGCGCAGACCGGCGCGACGATTTATGGGTTGCCACGGACGGGCGCGGCGTCTTTCAATATCGCGGCGCAGAGCGCATCGCGCATTTCACTTTTGAAGGCACTGCGGGCGGCCTGCGCTCGGATAAGGTTTATTCCATCTTTGTTGACCGCGAAGAGGTGATGTGGTTCGGCACGGACAGGGGCGTCTGTCGCTTTGACCCGTATGCCCTGCGCGTCGAAACCATCTCCGATAATCCTGAAAGCAATTTTGTGCGCGTGCTCCTGCAAACGCCCGGTGGCCGCCTGCTGTGCGGCACGAATCGCGGGCTGTTTGTGCGCGAGGAGGGAACGAGCGCGTGGCGTTCCGTGCCGGAGCTGTCGCAAAAGACTATCTATGCGATTGTCGCGGGCGAGAGCGGAAGACTGCTGATAGGCTCTGCGAGCGGGCTTTATCTGAGCGACCAGCCCGCAGATGAAAAAAATAAAGAGCTGCGATTTACTCGGCTGGATGTGAGCAGCGGCGGCTCGAACGCGGGCGACAGCGTGCGCGCCATCACGCGCTTTCAGGGCCAGACCTATGTTGCCACCTTCGGGCGCGGGCTGGAGAGGCTTGACGACTCGCGCCGCACGCTGGTCTGGCCCACAGACCCGCAGGATGCGCGTGCGCGCGAAGTGGTCTCGCTCTACGCGGACGACAGCAACCGTCTCTGGATCGGGACTGCGACCTCAGGCGTCTATGTCTTTGACGGCAAGACTATCAAAAGCGAACCCGCGCTCGCGGAATTGACGGGCAGCGCGGTCTGGTCTGTGGACGGCACTGGCGACGGCTGGCTCTGGTTTGCCACTTCGCGCGGGCTGTACAGCTTTGCGGAAGGCAAGCTGGCAAACATTTTGCCGGATGTGGATGCGCGCCGTGTGTTGGTCATGGGCGAGCGCAAGCGTTCGAGACAGGTCTGGTGCACGACGGCGGGCAGCGGTCTCGTCAAGGTCGCTCTGGACCAGAGATTCGGAGCGATGACGGCGCGTCTGGATGCAGAGCAGGGGTTGCCGTCGCAGAGCGCGTTTGCGCTCTTGCAGGACAAGGGCGCGGAAGAAGCCTTGTTGATTGGCACGAATCGCGGGCTGGCGCATTACAGCCCGGGCCGCGCGCCTCCCATTCTAACCATCACGCGGCTCATAGGTCAGCGCATACACACGCTCGAAGAAGTCCATGACGGACTCAATCTCGAATACCCGCAGAACAGTCTGGTATTGGACGTAAGCGCGACCAGCAGCCGGACTTTCCCTGAACAGTTTCAGTATGCTTTCCTGCTCTTCGATGGCAAGGGCGAGTTGGTCAAACAAAAGCTCGCGCGCGACGCGCAGCTTTCGATGGAAGATTTGCGTCCCGGCAAATATCGCGTGGAGGTGCGCGCCTACACTGCGGATTTGATTTCGTCCGCGCCGCTCGCCTTTGAATTCAACGTCGCCAAATCTCCTTTCCCGTGGACGACTGCCGCGCTCTCCGCCTTGCTCCTGCTCGCGCTCTTGGCTTTGATCTGGGCCATCATCGAGCACAAAAGAATCGCGCACGCCAGCGCCGCGCTCGCGCTTGCCAATCATGAACTGGCGGACGCGCGCCTGCGCCTCGCCAACGAAGCGGAGACGGAGAGGCGACGCATCGCGCGCGACCTGCACGATCAGACGCTGGCGGATTTGCGCCGCCTGCTGCTTTTGACAGACCAACTGCCCGCCGAAGGCAAGAGCAATGGCAAGCATGCTGCCCTTGACCCGGCGGTTTTTCGACAGGAGATTGAATCGGTCTCGACTGAGATTCGCCGCATCTGCGAAGACTTGAGTCCGTCCGTGCTTGAGAACGTCGGTCTCTCAGCCGCGCTCGAATGGGCGCTGGCCGATGCCGTGGCCCACCTGCCGGAGAACTGCAAGTTTGATTACGAGTTTCAGTGTGAAGAGGATTTGGAAGAGAAGATAGAGCTTGCGCCGGGCGTCAGGATGCAAATTTATCGCATCACACAGGAAGCCGTCAGTAACATCTGCCGCCACGCGGGCGCGCATACGGTTCGCCTCACGGTCTCTCTGACGGAGGATGAATTGAAGCTGACGCTGGCGGATGACGGAAACGGATTTGACCCGCGAGATAAAAAGGCCGGACTCGGACGTGGCCTCGGCAACATACGCGCCCGCGCGAGCCTCATCGAAGCAGATGTTTCATGGACCAGAAATCAAAAAGGCGGGACTGTCTTCACACTGCGTAAAGCCAATGTCAAATCGCTGCTCGACCAGCCAGCATAAGAGAAGGCACAGGAATCTGCTTGTCCTTTGCGTTTCTTTGCGTCTTACTCTTTGCGCTCTTTGCGGTTAAGTGATTTCTTAATGCAAAGAACGCAAAGTTCTCTCGCAAAGAGGCGCAAAGAGTTTCCCCCTTGTTTCACATTACAAATGTCTTCCCAAGAACTTCATTCGGGAAGGCAAATATTGCAAATGGCTGGACAAACAAAGCCTTTGTGTTCCCGCTAACTCATCATGGTTGAGCAGCCTTTTTCTTCTTGAGCGTGATGACCAGTCCGACGACCGCCAGAATGAGTGAGAAGAAGAGAAGAATCAGGCCGGGAATGATGCCGAACATGGCTTCTTCCCAACTGGTACGCCCGTTGGTCATCGGCGGCAGCATCACCGACACCAGAAAAACTGCGCCCCCGATAATCGTGCCGATAATTCCCAGAATCAATGCCACTTTCCCAATCCGTTTTCTCCTTTGAAAAAATTGCGTTGGAAATACTTTGCTGAGAATGACCGCCCGATGCCCTCAAGCGGAGATGATTGCGGCGCGTGCGCCTATCAGCTCGGAAAAATCTTTGGTGTAGATGGTGTCAACCTTGCGTATGCGGCTAATGGTTTCGACCAGCTCCGCTGTGGAGATAAAGCCGTCTTCGACATAAGCGATGGCCCACTTGGGCAGGTGCGCTGCGGTCTGTAGCAGGTCTTGCACGAAACGCAGGTATTGCTGTTTGGTCTCGACATGCGTGCCGAGCCTTCCGGCACGCGCGCTCTCCATGTCGTCCCAGAAACCGTCGCTGCCATGCACCCAGTCTTCGCGCCACGCCGAGAGGCTCGTGCGGTCGCGTTCACGCTGGTTTTTCGCGCGCGGCAGGCGCAGGAACATCAGCTCCGTATGTTGCTCTGCGAGAAACTCGCGCGCCTCGCGGTTCGAGCTGGAATTGCGCTGCCCGTTATTGACGGGCTGGCCCATCGTCTCCCAGAGGCGGCGATAGATGCGCGAGAGGGGTTGGCGCAGTTCTCTTGTCTCTTCGTCAAATGCGAGCGCGTAATCGCCCGTCTGCATCCCTATGGTCAATGCCAGAGCGCGTTTGAAAGTCGTGCTCAGCTTCTCTGCATTCTCGCGCACGTTGTCGAACCACCACGCATCGGTTTCGTTGAACCACAGGCGCAGAGAAGGATTGGCGAGCTTGTGGCCCGGAACATACGCGTCTTCGAGCACTGTCTCAAGGTCGCCGTCCGTGAGCAGTTCGTCATTATTTTCGATGACGGCTGTCGCTTTGGTGTAAGCCCAGCGCGCGAGGTCGTTGGCGGCAACCCTCACGCCCCAGTGTTTGAGATAAAGCCCCATGTCAGGCTCGCCCGCAAAGGGCAGCGCGATGGATTTGAACTTGAAACGGCGCAGCACGCCCAGCTCGAAAGCGAGCCAGCCTTTAGGCATTGTGTCAGTGGATAGGGTCATAAGAGGTCAGTTCAGAATGCAAAATTAAAAATGTAAAATGCAAAAATAAGAACTCTCTTGCATTTTGCATTTTACATTTTTAATTTTGCATTCTGTTAAAATTTAAGTTCCTCCGCCAGTTGGCGAATCATGTCGTCGGCCTCCCACGGCTTGTCCGGGAGCTTCTGTGTCTCTGCATAAGAATTCAGTTCCGGTATCGAATCGAGCGAGAGAAAGACGCGCACGACGCGCGGGTCGAATTCAAGTCCGGCCCATTCAGAGAGATGCTTGCGCGCTTCTTCCTGTGTGCGCGCAGGGCGGTAGGGGCGCGCATCCGTCAAAGCGCAATAGGCATCCGTCACGCGCAGGATGCGTGCGCCGAGCGGAATCTGCTCGCGGCGCAAAGCATCCGGATAGCCTGAGCCGCTCCACCATTCCTGATGCCAGCGCACCAGCAGTTGCGCGCCGCGATCCGCGCCGTAACGCGCGGCCTCCTGCTCGCCAATCACCGGATGACGCTTCAGGTCGAGCCGCTCTTCATCATTGAGCGCGCCCGCGCGCTTGATATAATCGCGCTTCATCGCCGCTTCGCCGAGGTCATGCGCGAGCGCGGCGACACGCAGGCTCAGCCGGTCGCGGCGGGCCAGATTGAAAAGCTTAGCCATTTCATCCGCCAGCCGTGCGATACGCGCAGCATGCGGATGAGCATAACCTTCAAACTCGTCTGCCGCAGTCGCTAATTCCGTAAAAGCTTCGCTGGTGACCAGATCGTTATCCATAACTTCGGTAGTCAGTAGCCATCTCGGTCTGTGGTTCAGCCGGAACAACACGCGTGCTTCTGTTGTTCGCTGATACGAGAACGCTGGCTACTGTAATCTCTTTATCCTTTGCTGTTCAACTCGTCGAGCAGGCGTTGCGCGTCCGCGTTCTGCTGATCCAGAGAGAGTGCGCGCTGGGCTTCGGCTTGCGCGCGACGTTTCATGCCGAGGTCTGAATAAAGCTCTGCCAGCATCACGCGGTAAGAAGCATTGCTCGCCTCAAGCGAAATGGCGGCCTGTAACTCCCCCTCTGCCTGATGACGCATCTGCCTGTTGCCTGCCAGCGAGCGGCCATAAAAAGCTCTGTAACGCGCCTGCCCCGGAGCGAGCCGCGCGGCCTCTCCAAGCAGCGGGATGGCTAACGCGCTGTTCCCCATTTTGAGCGCGGCCAGACCTCTCTGAAAACTCTCTTCGGCATCCTGCGGAACATTGCCCGCAGCCGTTTGGCTCACCTTATCATTTCCGGCAGCCTGTTGTGCGCCGTTTGCTCTTTGCTTTCCTGCGACTGAGCCGGGTTGTCTCATTCTTCTTTGGGCTTCGAGGCGCAGGTTGTAAGACGAGCGAGCCTGCGCGTCTTTGAGCGTCTCGTAAGCCTGCGCGATGCGCGCGAAGGCCGCCTGAAGCTGCGTATGCAAAGGCGTCCCGGCATGTTGATGAAAACGATCTGGATGATAACGGCGCGCGAGCGCGTGATAGGCGCGCTTGATAGCATTTGCTTCAGTCGTGCGCGTCACGCCCAGCACTTCGTAATGATCCTCAGCCTGCTCCATACGCGACAGGAACTGTTCAAGCTCCGCATGCTCGTCAACCGGCGGCACAGCTTCCGGCACAGTAGGCGTCGCCGCTGCCACAACCGTGACTTCTTCGCGCGCAGGCACGTCTGCAACCACGCCCGCGCCCTCCGGCTCGACCTTCTTCGCCGCCGCTGCCATCGCTGCCTTGAATCTAGCGACATGCTCATCCGTAAACGCGCGCGGCCATCTCTCGCGCTCGACGAACCCGCCGAGCGCAAGCGCATAGAGCGAGCGCAAAGTATCTGATTCGGATAACCCGCTGACTGCGGTCAGCTCATGCAGGCGCATCCCTCCCGCATCAATACGCGAGAGCACGAAAGCTTCAACGGGCTGCATCTCTCCTTCAACCGGCGGCGCGGCTTCAATCGAGACACTTTCGTTGGTGTTGCTGAACCTTCCGGCGATGAACTCCGGGGGCAGACGCCGCGCGCTCTCCATCAATAACTCGCGCACGGGAATCTCTGCGCGCACATCCTGGGCCAGACGCACGCGCGGGTCAAAGCTCCATGCGCCATCCGTCCACAACAGCGCGGGGCGCAGCACATCCGTCGCCTGACGCGACATAAGCTCTGCCAGCGCGTCTTTTGTCAACGCGCCCGCAGCGACAAGGGCCGCCCCCAGTTCCGTATCCGAAGCCTTCTGGCCCACCTTCTGCAACTGCTCCGGGGTCACAAAATTCCAACGCCGCGCGCACTCTGCTAGTCGTTGCAGGCGCAGGTTAGAGACTGCAAAGACAAGCTCGCCCGAATCAAAATAGATGACGGATTTGACACTCTCGCGCGCCAGCCGGAACGCGCCGGACAAACCGGCAGCAGAAGTTTCCCGAATCAACTCCGCAAGCGGATGTGCGCCAAGCTGGCCGCTCTGCTCAATGCCTTGTTGGGTCATAACGACAGAAAAGGATCGAAGCCGGTAGCTCAAAAAGGCCCTCACGCTTCTCACAACATCATAACGCACGAAGGAGGGAAAGCGAAAAGCGGGATTCATGACTCAGCATTCAGAAGAAAAGCTATTGCTGCTTCTTCATTCGGTAGTGGTTCAATCTCAGAGATAACCGAAAGTTTCCCGCAAAGGCGCTGGTGGCGCAGAGAAAAGCTCGCATAGCGTAAATGGCATTCAAACCTTTGCGGTCTTGCTTTGCGTCTTTGCGCGAAACTATTTCTCACTTCATCACATAAGTCCCGAATCACCACTCACCTCTCAAAGTTTAATCTAACACCACTACTCTTCACTCTGCTCCCTGAAGCCTTCTTTTCGCGCTTTGACACTTTGCCGGAGTGCGCTCTATATTGTCATCAAGATACGTCCGAAAAAAAAATTGAAGATTTGTACTTTGGCCCATCGCTTCATGCATCGGGCCGGTTCGTGCTTTTATGACCACGCAGGCACAAGACAAACTGGCCCAGACCTCTTTTGAAGACGAAAAAAGCGCGCTCGTCGCTCGTCTCAGCGAGATTCATTCGCTGACCGCAGAAATCGTTGACCTCTTCTACACGCAGACCGTTTCGCCCAACGCCATCAGTACGCCGCCGGATGTGTGCACGGCCTTTTCCAGCATGCTGCGTCGCCATTGGGAGCTATGCTGCATCGTCACCTACCTGCGCGGCGAGGACGGGCAGCTTCGTGAGGTGGCTATCCACATGGACAAAAATGTGGATGAAGAGAAAGCGCGCGAGATGAGCCGCCTCTTCTCCGGCGTGGTCGAGGAAGAGAAGCGCGAGTTGCAGGTCTGGCTGAATGACGCAGAGAGCGAATTAGAAAACGAAGCGCGGCTGCGAGAGGCTTTGCGGGAAGCGGGCGCGCGTGCCTGCATCGCCATTCCGATACACGCACAGTCGAAGCAGATTGGCGTGATGGTGGCCGCGACAGCCGAACCGGAGCACCTGCGCGAAGCTCTGAACGGCATCCGTTTTGTCGCCGCGCCGATTGTCATCGCCATCGGCAACGCCAGCCGCGAAGCGGCCATGCGCGAACAGCATCGCCGTATCGAACAACTCGTCCATGAATTGCAACAACGCGGTCAGGACTTGGAAGAAGCCAACCGCGAGTTGCGGCGCGTGGCACATTATCGCTCGCTCTTTCTGGCACGCATGTCTCACGAACTGCGCACGCCTCTCACTTCTATCCTCGGCTTTGCAGAAATCCTTCTGGATCAGGAGACTCTGGTAGATTCGCAGCGACGCTTCTGCACCAAGATTCAGTCTTCCGGGCTGCAACTGCAAACAAGCCTCAATCAACTGGTGGATTTGTCGCGCCTCGAAGCGGGACAGACGGAGCTGTTCCTGCACGAGTTTTCGCTGCGCGAGACCTTGCGCGAGAGTTGCGCGGCGGTGGCGCGTCTGGCCCACAAGCAGGGCGTCAAAGTTGATTGCGTCTCCGCGCCGGAGTTGTCTTCAATCGTCTCTGATGAAGGCAAGCTCAGACAGGTGCTCTATAACTTTCTAGCCTTTGCTATCAACCGCAGCCCCGAAGGAGCCTCGGTCATCGTGCGCGCGGAAAAGAAAGTCCCGTGTCGCTTCTTTATCACTATCGAAGATACAGGCGAGCGGATAGAAGATGTCTCGCACATCTTTGACCCAGTAGACATAGAAGCTCCGAGCGAGCATGCGACGGGCATGAACGAGTTGGGCTTGGTCATCGCGCACCGCCTGACGGATGTGCTCGGCGGTGTTATCAGGCTGGACACGCCTGAGCCGCACGGCCTCAAAGTGACAATCGAATTGCCCGCCCGCCCGACCGAAGGCTAGAAGCAAAGAAAATTTCCCGCAAAGGCGCTGGTGGCGCAAAGAAGACAAGCCGCAAAGAGATTGAACCATCGTTCGACTTGAATGTTTTCTTAGCGGCCTTACTTTGCGCCACCAGCGCCTTTGCGGGAAAATGTTTTAATCGTTCTAACCCACCGCGCGCTCACCTGAATAATTCTTCTTATCCTTCATCTTTAACCTTTATGCTATTCTTAATCTATGGCTTCTGCGAAAAATAATGACAGCGTGGAAACGAGCGGCGCGGCGACGAATGGCGCTGCCGTGGAGCTGCAAAATGTCCGTCGTCCGCGAGCCGGAAAAGCCGCGAAAGGCGACAATGGCGCGCGTCCCGGCGCGGTCGAACGCGCGGCAGCGGCTTTGGCGAGCGGCGATTTGTCTGCCTCTCTATCCGGCGACGAGAGCGAGCCGAAGATCAGCGCGAGCGAGCGACGGGCCTTACGCGAGCTGGAAGCGATGGCGCGCAATATGCGCCGCACTGTGAGCCGGCTCCGGCGTGCAGCGGATGCTGTGGAGCGTGTGGCCGGACGTGTGCTCGAAGGCGGGCGCGCGCTGGCTCTTTCCGTCAGCGATGAAGCCGCTTCGGTGGATGCGACCGTCAGCTCTATTTCCGAGATCAGCCGGTCTGCGCGTGCGGTCTCCGATGCCGTCAGCGCGCTCTCGCATCTGGCCCAGACGACCTCTACTTCCTCGCTTGAGATGGCCGCTTCGATTGATGAAGTCTCCGCCAACGCGGATACGCTGACGGCTTTTGTCGAAGAGACCGCTTCGTCTATCGAAGAGATGGCGGCATCCGTTTTGACCGTCGCGGCTTCGACGGAATCGCTGGCGCAGGCGACCGATGAGACGGAACGCTCCATGCGCGCGATTGACGCTTCAACCCGGCGCGTCGGCATCGCTGCGGGCGAGACGGCTGCGCTCGCGGACGAGGTGCAGCAATCCGCCGGGCAGGGCGCACATATCGTGCGCGAGACGGCAGAATCCATGCGCGCCACACGGCTCGGCATCGAAGAGGCTGCGGAGACTATCAGCGCGCTCGGCCAGCGTTCGGAACGCATCGGTGACATCACGCGCGTCATCAACGAGATTGCAGACCGCACGAACCTGCTCTCTTTGAACGCGCGCATCCTCGCCGCGCAGGCCGGGCCACAGGGGCGCGGCTTTGCCGTCGTCGCGGAAGAGATTAAGGAGCTTTCGGAGCGCACGGCGCGCTCAACGGACGAGATCGCGCAGCTTATCAAGGGCGTGCGCGAATCCGTCGGAGCCTCAATCGCACAGGTCTCGAATAATCGCCAGATGGCTGTCGAGGCAACGGAACTGGCCGAGCGCGCCGCCAGCTCGCTCGACGACATCAATCACAAGACGGGCCAGTCCGCCGCTGCGATCCGGCAGATTGCGGACGATGCTGCCGCACAGTCGCTTGAATCGCATCAGGTGACGGAGTTGATGGCAGAAGTTCGCAGGCGCGCGCAGGAGATCGAGCGCGCCACTTCAGAGCAGGCCCAGACCTC
The DNA here is from genome assembly GCA_963817025.1 of Pyrinomonadaceae bacterium. Taxonomy (GTDB): domain Bacteria; phylum Acidobacteriota; class Blastocatellia; order Pyrinomonadales; family Pyrinomonadaceae; genus JACMLC01. The sequence continues at coordinate 82,244 of CAWFML010000002.1, forward strand.
TCAGCAGATTGGCGAACGCGCGGTGCGGATGGCCGAACTCACACAGCAGGTACGCCGCGCGATGCAGGAACAGGCGCTCGTCTCAAAGCACATCGCTTCGGACATGGAGCAGTTGACTCGCGTCGTAGAGCAGATCGGAAATGCCGTCGGGGAACAGTATCGCGGCGCGGAGGAGGTTTTAAGGGCGATTGAGATTATACGCGATTCCGTGACACACAATCAGGCTTCCATCGTCCAGATAAATTACACGGCAGGGCTGCTCGAATACGAAGCCTCGTCCTTACGTGATTCCGTCAGCCCCTTTCAACTGCCGGAGCCTCAACGCGGCGGCACGCTCTCTTGCGGCGTGCCTGCGAGCATTCCCACGCTCGATGTGCTCGAAGCAGCGACGCTTTCGAGCCACGATCTGTTGAGCATGATCTGTGAATGCCTTGTCGGATCGGGCGAGGGGGCGGAGGTCGAGCCTGTGCTGGCGACCGGCTGGGATGTCTCCGCAGACGGGCGCACCTACACTTTTCATTTGCGTCGCGGCGCGAGTTTTCATAACGGGCGGATGATTGTGGCGGCTGATGTCGTCTACTCTGTCCGGCGCACGCTGCGGCAATCGAAATCCGGCGCATGGGTTTTTAAGAGCCTCGCGGGCGCGGGCGCTTTTGCGCGCGGCGAGACTGAAGAACTTCCGGGCGCGCGTGTGATTGACGAGCAGACTGTAGAGCTTGAGTTGTCTGAGCCACTGGCGTTTTTCCTGCCGATGCTCTGCCTGCGCTTTGCCGCCATCGTCCCGCGCGAAGAGATAGAGCAGGACGGCGGAGCGCGCTTTATACGGCAGCCTGTCGGCACAGGCCCGTTTCGTCTCGTTTCCTGCGACAGGGAAGCGGGCCGTGTGGAGCTGGCGCGTTTTGATGATTACTGGAACGGCGAAGAGCCGTATGTTGACGGCGTGACTATAGAGTATGACGAGCACGGCGAGCGTTTGTTCGAGCGTTTGCGCGGCGGCGAGTTGAGCTTCCTGCGCGAAGGCTCGCCGGAGCGCATCTCGCGTCTCGCAGCCGATCCCGAATGGCGCTCCTGCATCGTCTCTGCAACGCAACTGCACACGCAATGTCTGGTCTTTGATGCAGAGCAGTCTCCGTTTAATGATGTGCGTATGCGCCGCGCCGTCGCGCATGCGATAGACAAAGAGCGGCTCATACGCGAAGCCTATCCGGGCATGGCCGTGACCGCTTCCGGCCCGATCCCGCCCGGCTTGATGGGCCATGACCCTGACTATCGCGGGCTTGAATACGACCCTGACAGGGCGCGGCGGCTGCTGGCGGCTGCTGGTTATCGTCGCGGCTTGAGCCTCAAACTCTGGCGCTCTTTCCCTGAACAGTCTGCCAGCGAGATGGCCGGACATCTGATGTGCGAGATGCTTTCAGAGATAGGCATCAAGTGCCAGATACATATCACGGACACTGCTGACCTGATGGCTGCGGCGCAGGATGGCCGCGCCCCGCTGGTCGAATTGAGCTGGTATGCGGATTATGCAGACCCTGACAATTTCACTTACGTGCTCTTTAGCTCGGAGAATAAAGAGAGCGGCGTCGGGCGCACGGCTCAGGTCGCAGAGATAGATGAACTGTCGGCCAGAGCGCGCACGCTCTTTAACCGTTCGGAGCGTGCGCGGCTCTACGGCGAGCTGCAACGCCGCATCGCGGAAGAAGCCCTCTGCGCTTTTCTCACACACCGCAGCGCAGCCGTCATACATCGCCGCGATGTCGAAGGATTGCACGTCCATCTGGTTTCGCCCACCGTCCGCCCGCAGGAAATCTGGCTGTCAGCTAAATAGATTCGTATATGAAGATAGAGCTATAGCAAAGAACTTTTCACGCAAAGGCGCTGGTGACGTAAAGAAAAGCACGCAATGTGTCAGTGGCATTTAATTCTTTGCGGTCTGCCTTTGCGTCTTTGCGCCTTTGCGCGAAATCTTGTTTGAGCTTTATTTTGCGAAGAATCGGGAAAGACATAAAACCTACAAATTTTTTTCTTATATCATTTCAGGAGCGCGTTCACGCTTTTCGAGTGGTTGATTATGTCAGAGTCTGTAGACATCGAAGTGCGCGAATGCACTTCTATTGAAGAGTTTGAGCAATGCGTCGCGTTGCAGCGCGAGGTCTTCGGCTTTCCGGATGTGGAGGTCTCGCCGCGTCGCCATTTCATAGTCTCGCGGCGCGCGGGCGGTTGGGCGCTCGGCGCGTTTGCCGGAGACGAGTTGATAGGCTTCGTTCATCACCTGCCCGCCGTAGAGGGCGCGGAAGTGTATGGCTACTCGCACATGCTGGCGGTCAGGGCCGTTTATCAGAACAAGGGCGTCGGCGCGCGGCTCAAGTGGGCGCAGCGCGAGCGCGCACTCGCGGAAGGCCGCAAGCTGATACGCTGGACTTGGGACCCCATGCAGGCACGCAACGCGCATTTCAATCTCAACCGTCTGGGAGTCGTCGTACGCTCCTACGCCGCCAACTTTTACGGGACGGATTACAGCGTCCCCGCCGCTGCCGCAAGCGGGCCGGGCATTGATAGCGACAGGCTGTTCGGAGAATGGGAACTTGATTCAGTGCGGGTCAAGCGACGGGCGCACGGCGACGCGCAGGAATCCGCCGGTAAGCCTGTGATGATGATAGAGATTCCCCCGGAGTGGTCTGCGCTCATCAAAGAAGACGCAGCCGCTGCGCGCCGCGAGCAACTGCGCGTCCGCGAAAAATTTACAGAAGCCTTTGCCACAGGTCTCGTCTGCAAAGGCTTTGCCCCGGACGCATTGCATCCGAAATACTTGCTTTACGACAGGGACAAGTGACAACTGATAAATGACAAGTTATAAGAGAAAATAATTCTTGCTCTTCACTTGTCGCTCGTCACTAAAACTTATGACCTTCGCACGCTTCGACAAATACGTTGACCGTCATGCGAGCGCTTTTACAGAGCGCCTTCAGTCACTGTGCCGTATGCCGTCCGTGGCTGCGCGCGGCACAGGGATGCGCGCGATGGCGGAGACCGTCTCGCAACTGATGCAGCGAGCAGGCGCAGGCACGCGCTCATTTACGATGGGCAGCGGCTATCCGGTCATCTATGGCGAATGCGGCGCGGGCAATCATAAATATCTGGTCTACGGTCATTACGATGTCGCGCCCGTGGGACATCTGACGGATTGGTCTTATGGCCCATTCGCCTCGACGATTGTGGACGGCAAGCTCTACGCGCGCGGCGCATCCAACAGCAAGGGCGATCTGGTCGCAAGGCTCGCCGCCATCGAAGCTTATCAGAAAACTTTCGGCAAGCTGCCCGTCTGTCTGGGCTTCATCGTCGAAGGCGAAGATGGATTGGGCAGTCCCTCTTTGCGACGCTTTGCGGTCGAGCACAGCGAGATGCTGACCGCCGACGGCTGCATCTGGGATGAAGGTTATAAAGATACCAAAGAGCGTCCGGTCATCAGCTTGGGCTTTAAGGGCATCACTTTTATAGAGCTTCGCGTGCACGGCGCGCGCACAGACCTTCATTCCAAGTGGGGCGCGATTGTGCCTAATCCCGCGTGGCGTCTGGTGCAGGCTCTGTCAACCATCATGTCGCCAAAGGGCGTGATAACGATAGACGGCTTTTCGTCGCACATCGCGCCCATCTCGCCCGAAGACGCGGAAGCTTTGAAGACTGTCGAGCTGGATGAAGCCGGACTCAAACGCGAGTTTCGTATCGGCCACTGGCTGCGCGGACTCAAAGGGCACGCGCTGGCGAAAGAGCATATCTTCGGCGCGACCTGTACCATCTGCGGCATCCAGACAGGGCATACGGAGGCCGGGCCAAAAACCGTTTTGCCGAGCAATGCGATGGCGCGGCTCGACCTGCGGCTTGTGCCCGACCTGACTTCGGAAACTGTGCTCGCACTCTTGCGCGAACATCTGGACGTGCGCGACTTTCAGGATGTCGAGATTGTCGAACTCGCCAGCTCGCCCTACGCCAAATCATCCGTCACTTCGACGGTCGCACGCGCGGCCATCGAATCGGCTCAGGAGGTTTACAACACCGCTCCCGTCGTCTATCCGCTTGACCCTTCGAGCGGCCCCGTCGGAGCAGTCTGCGGCACGGGTTCACCTCCAACTCCGGTCGTCTCTTTCGGGACGAGCTATGCCGCCTCGAACCCGCACGGGCCGGACGAAAACATACGCCTCGATGATTTCCTGCAAAGCATCAAATATTTCGGTCGGATAATTCATTATCTGGGCCACCCGCTGAAACACAAAAACAACCGCGATACGCAGTCATTCGCTCTCGTCAAAAGCTAAACTTGCCATCAGGCCGCCCTAAAGTCTAAAGTTAACAGCACTGAATCAGCGTTGATTTCAAAACTCGGGCAAGAATTGATTCAACCCTTTGCGCCTTGAGTCTTTCCATAGTTTGCGCCTTTGCGTGAAACCGCTTTGTTTCGCGCAAAGTTAAAACCTAAGGCGCAAAGAGTTGAACGGAATTTGAGATGGAAGCTAAATTTCATGTTGACCTAGTTGAGACACATGCCGACCAAAGCTCAAACAATTAAATTAGAGATAGAAGCTCTGCGCGTTGAGCTGCATCATCACGAAGAGTTGTATTACGTTCACGCCAGCCCGGAGATTTCCGACGCCGAGTATGATGCGCTGCTCGCGCGCTTGCAGGAGCTTGAAGCCGTACATCCTGAGCTGGTCACGCCCGACAGCCCGACGCAGCGTGTGGGGGGGCGTCCCGCCGAAGGTTTTGACGAATTTGTGCATCGCCGCCCGATGCTCTCGCTCGACAACAGCTACAACATAGACGACCTGCGCGCCTTTGATGAGCGTTGCCGCAGGCTCGCGGACGGGCGCGAGCTTCAATATGTCGCAGAGTTGAAGATAGACGGCCTGTCCATCGCTTTGCATTACGAGAAAGGCGTGCTCATCTCTGGCGTGACGCGCGGCGACGGGCGGCGGGGCGAGGATGTGACGCAGAACGTGCGTACCATTCGCAGCGTTCCGCTGCGTCTCAAAGAGGATGGATTGCATGTGCCTGAAGAGATAGAGGTGCGCGGCGAAGCCTATCTGCCGCGCCACGTTTTTCAGGAGATCAACGCCGAGCGTGAAGAAGAGGGCGCGGCGCGCTTTGCCAATCCGCGCAACGCTGCGGCAGGCACGATTCGCCAGCTTGACCCTAAAATCGTCGCCGCGCGCAGGCTGGATTTGTTTCCTTACGAAGTCTTGACGGGCGAACGCCGTCCATTTCCGACGCACTGGGAATCGTTTGAATGGCTTGAGCGCGCGGGCTTTCGCGTCAACCCGCATCGCGCTCTCTGCCAGACGATTGATGAAGTGATCGACTTTTGCAATCAGAGGGAATTCGAGCGCGATGAACTCAATTACGAGATTGACGGCGTTGTGGTCAAGGTCAACTCGACAGCTTTGCAGGAAGAGTTTGGCGCGACCACCAAAGCACCGCGCTGGGCCATCGCTTACAAATATCCCGCGCGTCAGGCGACCACGCAGGTCACTTCAATCGTCGTGCAGGTCGGACGCACGGGCGCGCTCACTCCCGTCGCCAACCTCCAGCCGGTCTTGCTGGCAGGCACAACGGTCTCTCGCGCCACACTGCATAACGCGGATGAGATAGAGCGTCTCGGCGTGCGTACCGGCGATTGGGTGATGATTGAAAAGAGCGGCGAGATTATTCCCAAAGTCCTGAAAGTGGTTGACGCGCGCCGCACGGGCGAAGAGCAGCCTTACATTTTCCCGGACACTTGCCCCGAATGCGGCGGCATCATCTCGCGGCCCGAAGGCGAAGTCGTCGCGCGCTGCGTCGCCGCCGATTGTCCCGCGCAAAGAAAGGCTCGCCTTCTGCATTTCGCTTCGCGCCGAGCGATGCGTATAGAAGGTCTGGGCGAAGCTCTGGTCGAACAACTGGTCGCCAAAGATTTGGTGCGCGATGTCGGTGACCTGTATCACTTAAAGCTTGAAGACGTGTCTGCGCTTGAGCGTATGGCGGAAAAGTCCGCGTCAAATCTGCTGGGCCAGATCGAGGCGAGCAAGACGCGTGACCTGCCGCATCTGGTCTACGCTCTTGGCATCCGTCATGTGGGTGAGCGGACAGCCGGAATTCTCGCGCGCCACTTTCGCACGCTCTCCCGTCTCGGCGCGGCGAGCATCGAAGAGATAGATGCTCTTCATGAAATCGGTCTCACAGTGGCCCAGAGCGTCCGCGACTGGTTTGACGATACGGGAAACGTGGCTCTCTGCGAACGCTTGCACGCTGTCGGCGTGAGGACGGAGATGGAGAGCGGCGCAACTCTGACGCTCGATGAAAATTTCGCGGGCAAGCAGTTTGTCCTGACGGGCAAGCTTGAAACACTGACGCGCGACGAGGCGCGTGCGCTCATAGAGTCTCGCGGCGGGCGCGTCACTTCCACCGTCAGCAAGAAGACGGATTACGTCGTCGCTGGCGAAGACGCCGGGTCGAAGCTGGATAAGGCGCAGGAACTCGGCCTGCGTGTGATAGATGAAGCTATTTTGAAAGAGATGCTAAACTAAAGCCGCTAACAAAATTCTGCGATTAAAATATTGGAGTTAAAATGGAAGCATTGGAACAAAAAGAAAATCTCGAACTGGTCTACACGCTCTTCTGCGATGACGTGCGGCTCGAAGTCGGCAACAAGCTTTCACTGATGGGCGTTTTTCAGAGCATCATGGTGCAGCAACTTCCCGTCTCGCTCATCAAGTTTGCGGTCGTCAACCACTGGCGCGGAGAGGGCGCGCATCTCTCTGAAGTGCGCGTGCTGACGCCGGACAAAAAACAGCCTATCGTCGTCTCACAGCCCACGCCCTTTGAGATTGCGCCCGGCGGATTTGCCGACAACATCAGCTTCTTCGTCAACGTCACCTTTCCTTCACCCGGTCAATACTGGGTGCAAACGCTCGTTGACTCTCAACTTTTCGATGAACAACCGCTTGTCGTCACGGACGGACGCGCGGGACAAGCGCCGGAAGCTTCCGAAGCAGTGAACTGAAGAAGGTAAAGGTAAAAAAGTAAAAGGCAAAAGTGAGGAAAGCATCATTGCCTTCTTCGCGTTTGCCTTTTTACTTGTACCTTGATTTTGGTGCGGATGAGTGGATTTGAACCACCACGGTATCGCTACCACGGGCTTCTGAGACCCGCGCGTCTGCCAATTTCGCCACATCCGCAAAAGTGTGCAGTCATCAATATACGAACTGCGACGCGCGGGTGTCAAGCAAGCCTCTAAAGACCCTTTACTGGCCGCCCAGAATACTTCCGAGAATGCCGCCCAGCACGCTTACGCCGCCCCCATTATCGTTAGTGCGATAGTAGCTGTCATCATAGCGGCGATAGTCGCTGGTTCGATAGTTGCGGGTGCGTGTATTGTTACGCCAGCGGTTACGATAGCTGGAACGGCTGCGATACCTCACATTATCGTCGTTGTACCTGTCATTAACGCGGTTGCGGCGCGGCCCGCGTCCGTCCCAACGTCCATCCCGCGCGTCGTGTCCGTTCCTAAATCTACGAGACTTCCTGTCATCTCTTCTGAATCTATCTGAACGGTCATCCCGTCTCTCGAAACGTCTATCCCGTCCGTGCCTGCGTCCCTGATCTGCCAGGGCTACTGTCGGCAATGAGATTGCAAACAGGAGCGAAAGAATAGTGGCAGAGACAAACAGGCGTTTGAAACTCAAACTCAACATCGGCTACCTCCCTAGTGCGCTTTTAACGCTTGTTCCATTTCTATTTTTTGCTGCGGAGCAGTGATTAGCCCAACAAGCCCCGTGCCAGTTGGGTTTAACGCGCTAACTCTTTGAAGATTCATTCATACCGGAATATTTTGCTGCGGGCTATATACGATAACGTCAGGCAACGAAACCGTATCGTATAAAGTGTGGCCCAATAGAGAAAGATAATCGAAGCCGCGAGGGCCATCAAAGAACAGTCTGCATGCTTCTCCCGGCTTGATGTCATGTTGCGGCAAGGCGCGCGTGATTGTTATAGTGAAATGACATTTTGATTATCGAAAATGAAGCCGCCGAAGTTCAGGAGTTGTCTTGGAATTGCGCGAACGACTTGATGAAGTCAACGCTCGCATCGAAGCTGCGGCACGCGCTGCGGGTCGCGCACAGGAAGAGGTGCAGTTGATTGCCGTGAGCAAGACGCACCCGGCGCAGGTTTTGCGGCAGGCTATCGAAGCAGGCGTCGGCAATCTGGGCGAGAATCGAGTGCAGGAAGCCGAGACAAAGATTGAAGAGCTTGGCCGCGAGCGCGTCCGCTGGCATTTGATCGGCCACTTGCAGGCGAACAAAGCGCGTCGCGCCGTCCAACTCTTCGATCAGATACATTCGCTGGATACAGTCGCGCTCGCACAGCGGCTTGATCGTCTGTGCTGCGAAGAAGAGCGCGATGAGTTGCCCGTGCTGCTTCAGGTAGACCTTGCGGGCGAGGCCACCAAAACCGGGGCCGTTGAGAAAGAGTTGCCGGAATTGGTCCAAGCCGTGATGGCGTCCGAGCGTTTGCGGCTTCGCGGCCTGATGACGCTCCCGCCTTTTTTTGAAGACACGGAGCGCGTCCGGCCATACTTTCGCCGCCTGCGAGAATTGCGTGACGAGCTGCAAGCGCGCGGCGCATTCGGAGAGGGCGGCGGCGAGCTTTCGATGGGCATGAGCCACGACTTTGAAATGGCAATCGAGGAGGGCGCGACGATGGTGCGCGTCGGGACGGCTATCTTCGGAGAGCGTGGCGCGACCCACGCGGGTTGATGTTTTACGTCTTTGCGGAGTCGAATATGATTTCCGCTGTGCGCTTTGAAATTTAATTACTATGTTTAATGTTCTTGCTGCAATCTATCTTTTTATCTGGTATCTGGTAGTCATTGCCATCACCTTGACCATCGCTTTGATGGTCTTGCGGCTGATCATGAATGCGATGGATGTTAACCCCTTCACGTGGGCCGCAATCAACACGCGCCGCCTGAGCGACCCGTTAATCAATCCGGTGCGCCGCGCGCTCGTCAACTTCGGCGTGCAGGCCAAGTATGCGCCGCTTGTGACAATCCTGCTGGTCATACTTGTCGGCTACTTCGCGGTCATGCTGACCACCAGCGTCTTAAATACATTAGCGGGCATCAACACCGCCGCTCAATCGGGCGCACTGGCAGCCATCCTCGGCTACCTGCTTTATGGACTGCTCGCACTCTATTCGCTCTTGATTTTCATACGCATCATTTTCTCCTGGGGCATGGTCAGCCAGCGAAATCGTGCGATGCGTTTTCTGGCGAGTGCGACAGACCCTTTGCTTGTGCCCTTGCGCCGCATGATTCCGACCGTAGGCATGTTTGACATCTCGCCCATCGTCGCTTTTATTATCATCTGGCTCTTTCAGGCAGCCGTCGTCGGAACACTGCTGAGCGGGCAGCGGCTCATATTCTTCGGCTGAGAGGCTGGCTCCGGAAATGCTCCGTTGTACTGAACGAGACGGCGCGCTCACTTTTAATGTCAGGGTTGTCCCGCGCGCTTCGCGCAGCCTCTTGGCGGGCGAGCACGACGGGGCATTGCGCGTGCGCGTGGCCGCGCCTCCGGTTGACGGCGCGGCTAATGAAGAACTGGTGCGGACTCTGGCACAGGCTTTTAAAGTACCGGCGCGTGACATCGAAATCACGAGCGGCCATGCCTCAAAGGTCAAACAGGTGCGCGTTCATGGCGTGGCACGCGCTGTTTTGGAAGCTCTCGCCGCAGCAAAGTGAAAGCGGTTGCGGGGCGCAAAATGCGCGTGATATAGTCCATGCCCGCTCAACATTTTAAGTTTCATATCGAAGGAATCTATCTCTGATGTCTGGACACTCTAAATGGCATACCATCAAGCATAAGAAGGGCGCGCTCGATGCCAAGCGCGGCAAGGCTTTTACCAAGCTGATTAAAGAAATCACTGTTGCGTCGCGCACGGGCGGCGGCGATGCTGCGGCCAACGCACGGCTGCGCAAGGCCGTCTCTGACGCGAAGGCCGCCAACATGCCTAACGACACGATTGACCGCGCCATCAAACGCGGCACGGGCGAGCTGGAAGGCGTCAGCTATGACGAGATTACGTATGAGGGTTACGGGCCGGGCGGCGTCGCCGTGATGATTGATTCGCTGACCGACAATCGCAACCGGACAGTCGCAGAAATCAGGCATATCTTCTCGAAAAACGGCGGCAACATAGGCGCGTCCGGCTCCGTCAGCTACCTCTTTGATAAGAAGGGCTACATCGTGGTTGAGAAAGCCGCGAGGTCGGAAGATGAATTGTTTGAGATAGTGACCGACGCGGGCGCAGAGGATTTGAGAGACGACGAAGACAATTTCGAGATCATCACCGCGCCGGAAAATTTCGACACAGTGCTCTCAGCCGTCAAAGGCGCGGGCATCGAGCCACAGGTCGCAGAGGTCGAAATGATTCCGCAGACTTACGTCAAACTCGCGGGCAATGAAGCCAAACAAATGCTCAAGCTGATGGAATCCCTCGAAGACAACGACGACGTGCAGAAGGTCTCCGCCAACTTCGACATAGACGAAGCGGATATGGAGTAGAGCAGTGACAAGTGACGAGTGACAAGAGGCATGCTTAATGCTCTTCGTCTTTAACTCGTCACTTGTCACTCGTCACTTATGAAAGTCTTAGGCATTGATCCGGGGAGCGAGACGACGGGCTGGGGCGTCGTGGAGGGCGATGGGCGCGGCTACAGGCTGATTGAATACGGGACTGTGAAGTCTGTGCCGCGTGAGAGGTTTTCGGCGCGGCTCTTGAAAATCAGCGACGGGATCGAAAGCCTCATCGCGCAATTCAAGCCGGATGCCTTTTCGATTGAAGAGGCTTTCTATGCCGCGAATGTCAAAGTCGCGCTCAAACTCGGACAGGTGCGCGGCGTGGCGCTGCTGGCGGCAGAGCGCGCCAGAGTGGAGATTCACGAATACAGCCCGCGACTGATTAAACAGACGGTCGTCGGCTATGGCAACGCCGAAAAACATCAGGTGCAGGAGATGGTCAGGGTGCTGCTCTCGCTCTCAAAAATTCCTGAGCCGCATGATGCTGCGGACGCGCTCGCCATCGCCATCTGTCATTTTCATCACGCGGGCGCACAGCAGCGCATCCTTGCAGCAGATGCCCGCATCAAGCTCTCAACGCTGACTGCGTCTCGTCGCCGCGCCTCTCGCTAGGCTTTAACAAAAAACGCACGCGGCTAACCGAACAGGGCGCAACATCTGTCAACCTTCACCTCACGAAAGAAGGCACAGCCATGTCTCTTCCATCCTTCTCGAAACAGGAAAATTACCGCGCACAAATAGCATCGGCCTGTTTGCTGCTCACTGCCGTCACATTTCTGACAGCATTCTCTTCAAACTCGCACGCGCAAAGAAGACGCGCGCCGGGCATGGGCCAGCGCGCCGTTGTCGTGGACGAAAGGCTGGCCGCTTTGCGCGACGAGCCGGGCCTCTACGCGCAATTGGTCCAACGCCTCGGTCGCGGTCGCCTGGTTTCTGTGATAAGCACAAAGCGCACGCCGGACGGGCTGGTCTTTCATCGCGTGGCCGTCACGCGCCGCACACGCGGCTGGTTGCAGAGCGAAGCCATCGTGTCACCTGCTCGAAACGGTGATGACAGCCGGCTGCTCAAACTCGTACAAGCCTCAAAAGACTTTGACCGGATTGCGCGGGCGAGCATCTTTCTGGACACATTCGCGCGCTCGTCTTTGCGTCCGGCGGTCTTGATGCTCTCAGGCGATGCGGCGGAAGAGGCGGCGCAGAAACTTTCGCGCGAGGCTGACAGGCGACTCGATAAAGATGAGATGCGTGCGACGGGCGCGCCGCTCTTGAGCTACTTCATGAGCTACAGCGGGCTTGACCGTTACCGGCGTCTGGGCGTCAATTTTGTTTACAGTGAAGCGACAAAACAATATCGCTATGACGGGGCAAACTGGCGCGAGATTGTGCGCCGCTACCCGCGCAGCGCGGAGGCTGTGGAGGCACGGCAGCGGCTGAGATTACTCGCGGGTGTTAAATAAAATCAGGTATGGAGGCGTCTGTATTCGCGCGGCGTGGTTCCGGTCCAACGCCGGAAAGCGCGATGAAACGCGCTCGGCTCGGAAAAGCCCAGCAGGTAAGCCACCTCGCAGATAGCCATCTCAGGCTCGCGCAGGTAACTGACTGAAAGGTCGCGCCGCATCTCGTCGAGCAAATCCTGATGAGAGGTATGCTCTTCTTTCAGCTTTCTTTGCAGCGTGCGCGGGCTGAGATTGAGTTGCTGCGAGATGGCTTCCAGGGATGCGTCGCCGCCGTTGATGGCCTGACGCAGCAGGTGTCGCACCTCATCCGTCAGGCCGCCCTTGCGCGGCAACTTCGCCAGCAACTCTTCCGCATGACGGTCAAGCAGGGCGCAGAGGGCTGGGTCGGCGGCAATTAAAGGGAGTTGTAGAATCTCTCTCTCAAAGACCATCTCAATAGCAGGCATGTTGAATCGCACAGGCGAGCGAAAGATACGCGCGTGCTCTGAAGTATCCGGCGGCGCGGCATGTTGAAAGCAGACCTTTCGCGGCGTCCAGTCAACCCCGGTCACGTCGCGCCCGAACTTTATCAGGAGCGACATCGTCATCTCGCTGTCCTGCCGGCACTCAGCCCCGTTCAAATCCGCATAGCGATATGCCAAGTGGGCCAGCCCTTCAATAATTTCAAGCTTGAAACCAGCGCCATCGTTCCAGATCGTATGATAACGAACGGCCCTGTCGAACGCATCACCGAGCGTCTGGCTATTGGCAACTGCATAGCCGACTATGTCAAACATCTTGACGTTAGTACGCTCGCCCACATGCAGGCCAAAGTCATCATCGCCTGTCAGCCGCGCGCCGTATTCGTAGAGCGCGACAACCTGCGAAAAGGGAAAACGATTGTCTGGATCATCGAGCACCGACGGGTTAAGGCCGACGGCGCGAAAGAGTTCTTGAGGCTCAATGCCTTTGTGCGCTGCCGCGTTAGCAATCTTCTCAACGGCCTTGACGGAAATGGTTAAGACATCCGGCATCAACAAAACCTCTATGAACTGATAGCAATTTTCAGAAAAAAGTTTCCTGCAAAGGCGCTTCACATTTTAATCCTCACAGGTCTCTGTGGCTAATTGTGCCGCGCGCGAAATTGTCGTCAAGAGTCAATGGCCTGACGCCGCAGGTCACTCTCTTTGATGCGCTCATCGGTTAAGGTATCGTGTGCCTGCTATAGTCTGTCTCTCCCGCAGCGCTCATATATTCGGACAGCCAAGGAGAAATTATGAACCGCCGATTGCTCTCGTTCTTTCTGTGCACGCTTCTCCTCTATACTTGCGGCGCGTCAATCAGCCCGCGTGCTCTGGCACAGACCGCGCCCGCAACTAATCAAACCCGACAGAGCGCCGCGCCCCCTGCATACACGGGATATAGCGAGCCGCAATATAAAGATGCAGAAATTCAATCGCTGTATCTGCCGATGCGCGACGGCATCAGGATTGCGATTGACCTTGCCCTGCCAAAAGATTTGCCTGCGGATGCGAAACTTCCGACCGTCATGCAACTGACGCGTTATCACAGAGCGGGCGAAGGCGCTGCGGTCAGCGGCTTTCAGAAATTTTTCACTTCATATGGCTACGCAGTCGTCTCTGTAGACGCGCGCGGGACTGGAGCTTCGTTCGGCCTCTGGACTATGCCGTGGTCGCGCGATGAGATTGCCGACGGAGGCGAAGTCGTTGCATGGGTCGTCTCGCAAAAGTGGTCTAATGGCAAAGTCGGAGCAGTCGGCAACTCTTATGAAGGTTCTAGCGCTCAAATGCTCGCCGTCCCGAATCATCCGGCGGTCAAGGCCGTTATCCCGCGCCATTATGAATTCGATGTTTATACGGATGTGGCTTTCCCCGGCGGCGTCTTCAACGAATGGATGATTAAGAAATGGGACGAGGGCAATCACGAGCTGGATTTAAAGCCCGGTGTCAGGCCCGTGGATGCGGACAAGGATAAGGCGTTGCTTGGTGAAGCCATCAAGCTGCACGCGGGCAACATAGCTCTCTATGAAGCCGCGCGCAAGACCACGTTTCGTGATGATAAGCCGTTTAACGAATTCTCGATTGACGATTTCAGCGTGCACAGTTTTCGCAAAGAGGTGGAACGCTCCGGCGCGGCCATCAATAACTGGGGAAGCTGGTTTGACGCTGGCACGGCGGATGGAATCATACGCAGCTTTATGACTTTCAAGAATCCGCAGCGCGCTGTCATCGGCGCGTGGAATCACGGGGCTTCACAAAACGCCAGCCCGTATTTGAACGCGGCTTCGCAGGCCGTGCGGCAGCGTTTCGAGTGGCTCAGGTTTTTCGACCACTATCTCAAAGGCGTTGACACCAAAGTCTTGCCTGACAGGACGCTTTACTATTACACGATGGGCGAAGAGAAATGGAAGGCCACGAAAAGCTGGCCGCCCGCCGGAAGCGAGACGCTGCGCGCCTACTTTGCGGAAGGCAACATGCTTGCGATGAACGCCCCGACAGTAGCTTCAGGCTCGGATAAATATACTGTTGATTTTGAAGTCACGACGGGAACGAAAAATCGCTGGACTACACAACTCGGCGGGCAGGTCACGTATCCAGACCGCGCGCAGGAAGACGCGCGCCTGCTGACTTATACCAGCGCGCCGCTCGCGGAAGATACGGAGATCACTGGCTATCCTATTATTAACTTGCAAGTGGCCTCGACCATTAGCGACAGCGCTTTCTTCATCTATCTCGAAGACGTGGACGAGACAGGCAAAGTCACTTATCTGACCGAAGGCCAACTGCGCGCCATCCATCGCAAGGTCTCAAAAGACAAGCCGCCCTACTGGATAAACGTGCCGTATCATTCTTTCATGAAGAAAGACGCGATGCCGCTTGCTGTGGATCAGATTGCTGAAATCAAGTTCGGCCTGCTGCCTCTCTCAGTCCTGATTAAAAAAGGGCATCGCATACGCGTCGCCATCGCCGGTCATGACAAGAGCGTGTTCGCGCGCACACCCGCGACAGGCACGCCCGTCTTCACAGTCGAGAGAAATAAACGCCACGCATCTTTCATCGAATTGCCGGTGATAAAAAGCGCAGCAGCCAAACCTGAGCCGGTTAATCTTTTAACCGCTCCTGTCGGCAGCACAACGCGATAAAGGGGACACGGATCAAATCAAAACTAACCACAAAGACACAAAGGCACTAAGATAATTTGGGTTTTGTCTTAGTGCCTTTGTGTCTTTGTGGTTAAAATTTCTTTCTTCTTATCTGTGTACCTTAATCTTCGACGCGCACGGGCCAGAGGCCAAAGGCCATGAGGCGCGCGGGAATCCTGCGCAAGAGAGGCAGGCGCATAAAGAAGGGCAGCTTGAATGGCTTGCTCGTGTCGAGCGCGTTGGCGAGGATGCGTTTTTGGATGACCGCTTGAAACGCCTGTATAAACCGCGTGGGCCACTTGCGCTTGCGCTGCACCTTTGCCAGATCGCTCGTCCGCAAGCTTTCTGATTTGAGCGGCTTGTTGAGCACGTTCGCCGCGACTACAGCATCCTGTATCGCATAGTTGATGCCGACGCCGCCCACCGGCGTCATGACGTGCGCCGCATCGCCTATCAGCAGCAGTCCCGGTTGATACCACTGCCGGACTCTGCTTGATTCAACGGAGAGCATCGCTACCTGTTTCCACTCTTTCAAAGAATCCACGCGGTCGGCGAGGGTCGGGTCGGTCTCGACGATGAGCCGTTTGAGCTGTTCCAATCCTGCCTCGCGCAGGGCGTGATAGCTGCCCTTGAGGATGACAAAGGCCGTCTGCCATTCTTCCATGCGGTCAAGCATGACGAGGATATGACCATTGCGTATGCGCCCGGCGATGCCTTCGGGGTCGCCGTCTTTGCGCGGCAAGCGAAACCAGAGCACATCCATCGGCGGCGAAGTCTTGACCAACTCCATTTCGGCCAGTTTGCGCAGGCGCGATGAGCGGCCATCCGCGCCCACCGTCAGCGTCGCGCGAACCTCATGCCACTCGCCATCCTCACGCTCTTTGTAACGGACGCCGCGCACGGCTCCGTTTTCATGAATCAACTCCTGCACGCTCGCACCCATAACGATTTGGAAGTTCGGGAAAAGCTTTGCTTCTTCCGTCATGAATTCCAGAAAATGCACCTGCGGCAGCATCATGATGTAAGGATATTTGGTCTTGAGAAAGCTGAGGTCAATCACCACGCCCTCGTCGTCTCCGACCTGTAAGGTGATGCTGCGTAGCTTCGTATGGCGGAGCTTGTGCAGGCGTTCAGCCAGACCGAGCTGATCCATGATTTCCAGAGTGGACGGGTGAATCGTATCGCCGCGAAAATCTCTGTCAAAGTCTGCGTGCAACTCAAGCAGAGTGACTTTGATTCCTTTGCGCGCCAGTAGATATGAGAGCACGACTCCGGCTGGCCCGCCGCCGACGATACAGCAGGTGGTTTGCTGCACGTCTGCAACCGGATGTGTCTCAGGCTCTTTGTCGCTCTGCGGAGCGGGGCGTGTTTCGAGTGCCATCGGGGGAAGCTCCTTTTGGAATTTAGGTTGATGAAGACAATGCTGTAGCGACCTGTGCCGCGACGCGCGCGTTGTTTTCAAGGAGCGAGGTGTTGGCGCGAAGCGTTGCGCCGCCGCTTCTGTCCGCCATGCGCGAGAGCAGGAACGGCGTCAGGTCGCCCCCTGTAATCTGTTTGCTCGCGGCTTCATGCAAAGCTTCGTCAAGCGACTCCTGCAAGAGTTGCGCGGGGACTTCGGCTGCTTCAGGCACTGGCACGGTCAGAAGCGTTGCGCCTTCCATTTTCAGGCGGCGACGTGCGAGCACGATTTGAGCTACTTCGTCAGCCGTCTCTGCGCGCACATCCACAGGCAGCCCGCTCTTGCGAGAATAAAAGGCTGGCAGCTCGTCGCAGCCATAACCGATGACCGTGACGCCGTGTGTTTCGAGCCACTCGCGTGTCGCGGGCAAGTCCAGAACAATCTTCGCTCCTGAGCAGACGACGAGCATCTGTTGCGTGCGCGCCAGCTCGGGCAAGTCAGCAGACACGTCCGGCAGCGAGCCGCGATGCACGCCGCCGATGCCGCCCGTCGCAAAAACCTGTATGCCAGCTTTGTGCGCGACCCACATCGTCGTCGCCACGGTCGTCGCGCCGTCCCACCTGCGCGCGACGGCGACGGGCATGTCGCGTCGGCTCAGTTTATGAATGTCATCGCCCTCTGCCAGATGCCAAAGCTGCTCCGGATTGAGACCGACATGGAGCTTGCCTTGAAGGATGGCAATGGTCGCAGGAATCGCGCCGCCTTCTCTGACAATCTTTTCGAGACGGTTGGCCGTCTCAAGATTCTGTGGACGCGGCAATCCATGCGCGATAACTGTGGATTCAAGCGCGACCACCGCGCGGTTTTCATTGAGCGCGGCTTCAACTTCTGCGTTCAGCTGGATGAGATTTGAATCAAGCATAAAGGGCAGTGACGAGTGACGAGCAAGAACTATGGCAATACTAGCTAAAGCTAATGGCAATTCATCTCTAGGAATTTCAATTACATCGCACTGGCAATATTAACTCGTCTCGCATTGCTCGTCACTTATCTGTGCTCTTACTTGTCACTTGCCATTATCGTCAGGCGCTTTTTCGCCGCGCTCTTTGGCGTCGGGCGCGCCTGCTTCGGCTGCTGCGTTCTCGATTTCGGAATTGATCTCGCCGCCGATGAGGATGGCCGCGCCCGTCAGGTAAAACCAGAGCATCATGATAATGACCGCCCCGAGGCCGCCGTAAGTCGCGCTGTACGAATCGAAATATTTCAGGTAAGCGCGAAAGCCGAAAGAGACCAGCAGCCACAGCACAACGCCGATGACAGAGCCGGGCGTCACCCACTTCCAATCCTGATCGTGCAAGTCTGGCGCGAAGTAGTAAATCAAGCTGAAAGACAGGAGCACGAAGGCGAGCACGATGGGCCACTGAACGATCTTCCACGTGATGGTAAAGACTTCGCCGAGGCCGAAGCTGGCTGCAACTTTCTCCGCAATCTCGCCGCCGTACAAGAGCAACGCCAGCGCGGTGATAATCAGAATCGCCAGCGAAATCGTGAGCGCGATAGAGACCAGACGCGACTTCCACCACGGGCGCGTCTCCTTGACGTTGTAGGCTACGTTGAGCGATTCGCTGATCGCGCCCATCCCGTTTGAAGCGGCCCACAATGTCGCCAGCACGCCGAACGAAAGTTTGCCGCCGCTCGCGGATTTACTTATTTCATCAACAGTCGTATGAACCAGCTCGGTCGCAGAACCCGGCATCACCGCGCCCAGATACCTGAGCATGCTGTCACGCAATTCCGTCCCGGTGTCTGCGAAATAGCCGAGGAGCGTGGTCAGGAAAAGCAGCAGCGGAAAAAGGGCCAGCAAAAAATAGTAGGACAACTGCGCTGCGCGGCCAAAGACATCGTCCTCGTTCAACTCATGCCAGACGCGCTTTGCCAGTTCCTTCCACCCCAAGCCGCCCAGTTTCCACATCGTAGCCATTGGTGCGAGCCTCCTGACCGATTATGCAACACTCATGTAGACCATTCACACTGCAATAGCAAAAGGCAGGCCACCGGCAGGTGTATAAAGATGAGCTATTTATAACGGTCAAATCCCGGGTCGGTAAGCAATCATGAGGCAAGATTAGGTTATAACGAAGCGACATCAGGACATAATTATCCGGCACAAGACCTTAATCTAACGTGAGTAAGACATAATGAACGGAAATTATGACTTACTTAATAGAAATTAGGTTATAACGCCGAAGAATTAGAATCTAATTTCTCAACATTAGACCTTAATATCTCGACGTTATAATCTAATTCTTCGTTGTTATAACCTAATTTCTCAACATTATAGCTATTAGCGGTTGAGTATGACCGGATGCGCCCTGCCTGACGGTCTGGCTACTGCCCCTGTACTGTGACCTCCGGGGCTGTAGCCCGACCCTCTGGGAGGGCGCATGCTATTGCATTCCGCTATAGAACCTAATCACGCCGTCTTAAAGCCTGATTATCGCTGCTTTCGATTTATCTAATGGAGCCTGCATGCTGCTTATCAAGCGTGAAGAACTGGCGTATGCGGTTCAAAAAGTCGTGCTGCGTGTGGCGCATGCGCTGGCGCATGGCTTCTTCGTTGAGTCCTTCGCGGACTCCCTCAAGCTCTACGCGGCGGCGCGCGAGAATCAGCGAGATGTCTTCCGCGATTTCCGGTCGGCGGCGCAGGATGTCATGAAAAGCTTCTTTGTCCAGACGATAGCATTCGACATCTGTCGTGGCGATGACTGTGGCTGTGCGCGGCTCGCCCGTCATCAATCCCATCTCGCCGAAGAAATTGCCAGCGCGAAGTGTCGCCACGCGTTCGCTGAGCTGGCTGCCTTCAGCCGCCACACGCACTTCGGCTTCGCCTTCGTTGATGATGTAGAGCCAGTGTGCCTGCGCGCCCTGCCGCGTCATCGCCTCGCCGCGCACGAAAGGAGCAACTGCCAGTCGCTCTGCCACCTCGCGCCTTTCTTCGCCGGTCAGCGAGTTGAAAAGCTCTACATGCTTTAAGGCTTCGACGCGTCCCTCTATCTCTTGCAGGTGCTTGCGCTGGCGGCGCGATTCGTCGTCCTCTGTGATAAAGACCGAGTGCGCCGGGATAGAGAGCGGGATGTTTGCGCGACGCAGGGCAAAATAGATGCGCTGGCGGACGACGGAATTGGTCGGGTCATCCACAGCCATGTCCGTCAGCCAGTAGCGCACTGCGTAATGACCATAGCTCTCTTTGAAATCCAGAAAGATGCAGTTGGGCACAGGCTCGCGCGCGACATTCGGAATCGGCTCGGCGCGCAGGGCTGCCTCTATAGCATCAATCACATCCGTCGGCGGATAACGAAAGTCCACATTGAAATGCACCCACATGCGATGCTGCTTAGCCTCGCCCGCGCGCCTTCCGAGAATCGTTACCTGTCCCTTCATGAGCACGCTGTTGGGAATCACAATCGTGTCCCAGTTGCGCGTCTCGATAGAGGTTTGCCGCCAGCGAATCTCTTTCACGCGGCCTTCATGCTGGTCTATCTTCACCCAGTCGCCGACGCCTATGGTGCGCTCCATCTGAAGGGCCATGCCGCCCATGATATTGCCCAGCGTGTCCTGCAAAGAGAAACCTATGACGGCTGTGATAACGGCGGAGGTGGCGACGATGCCCGTCAGGTCAACCCCGCTTTGCGAGAGCAGTGTGAGGGCGATGACGATATAAGTGAACGCGAGCAGGAGGTCGCGCATGATGCGCGGCGGCTTGAGCCTGACGGCATCAAGGATGACATCGAAGACGAGCACGCTTGCCAGATTGACGATGGCGATGCCGCAGATAAAGACAGAGGCCCAGCGCGTCCAGCGATAGAGAGAGCCGTTCTGCGCTGCGCCGGAGCTGAGCAGCGCGGCGGCGGCAAGCAGGCCGCAGAAAGAGACCCCGAACAAGAGCGCGGCATTGCGTATCCGCGTCCGCTCAACGGGAACGAGCGCATACAGCACGGCTGCGCCGAGCAGGAATGAGAGCGCGACCCAGTGGAAGATTCCGGACATGCCTGCCGCCGCCTGTAAATTGGGCCAGAAGTTCAAGGCTGTTTTTAACTCTCCGCCAGAGATCAGAAAGTATGAATTGCAGCCGCGAATCTTAACACGACCTGAAGATTGTGTTATGAGAATCTTTCGGACAGGCTCACGTAAAAGCGCAAAGACGCAAAGAAAACATTTAAGTTCTTCTTTGCGTCTTTGCGCCACCGGCGTGAAAATCTGTTTTGTCGTGCGCCTGTTATTTAATCAGCGTGCCGGTTCTATCCCAGCGCGTGTTGCGGAAAAAGTCTATCAGGAAGTTGCCGCTCGAAGTCGCGCTTTCATCGTAAGACCAGTAGACGAACATCGCGCGGCCCACGACATACTCTCGTTTGACGAAACCCCAGACGCGGCTGTCCAGACTGTTGTTGCGATTATCGCCCATCACAAAATAGGAATCATCAGGGATATTAAACTTTTTGCCGGGGTCTTCGACGCCGCGATGAATGCTGTAGAAGACGTTGTATGGCTCGTCCCTTTTCGGCTGGCCGCCGGGAAGAATGTCGAGCGGCTTGAAACTTTCATTGCGGTCACGCGTCAACATATCATCATCATGATCTTCAGCCGTAATGCGATATTCGGGCAGTTCCTTGCCGTTGACTAAGACCTGCTCGCCGCGAACTTCCAGTTGCTCGCCCGGCAGGCCGATGACGCGCTTGACGTAGTTAGTCTTAAAAGGAATGTTGTCCGGCCTTCTGTCGCCTTCGGAGTCGTTGGGATTGCCCGGATATTTGAAGACGATGATGTCGCCGCGCCTGATGTCGCGCTGCGGCAGGAAGGGAAGCGACGGGCCGGGCGCAAAGATGAACTTGTTGACCAGCAGGTGATCGCCGATGGTGATGGTGTTCTGCATCGAGCCGGTCGGGACTTTGACGGCCTGCACGATAAACGTCATCCCGAAGAGCGCCATGATAATCGTCACCACGCCCGATTCAAAATATTCGCGGATAATACTTTTGGGCGGCCCCGGATGCGCGTGCGGCGCAGAAGATTTGCCCTGCGCTTTATTACCGTTCGAGCCTGTCTCGCTCGCGTGGATGTCCGTCCCCTCAAGCTTCTCGGCCCGCGCGGGCGGCTCTGCAATACCTGTGTTCGTAAAATCGTCATTCATGAAAAATATCCTAGAGAAGGTCTGCGCGCCGGTCAAGTAAAGCCATTGTCGCGCGTGGAGTTGGCAGAACAATCATCTACTTCTGTCTTTAATGTTAACGCTCTCTCTTTACTGCTCGCCGGAGACTGTCGCCTCTTCCATCTGTTCGAGTGCGTTGCGCGCGGCGCAGGTTTCTGCTGCCTTGATGGTGTGTCCCTGCCCGCGCACGTTGCCGCCCTGCCAGCGCACCTCGACCGTAAAGACGCGGCGATGCGGCGGGCCTGTCGTCTCTATCACATCATACTGCGGGTGGTCGCCGTCATGTGCCTGAAGCCGCTCCTGTAGCATGGTCTTAAAATCGGCTGCGGCAGCTCCCTCCGGGTCTACGCTGGCAAGCTCGTCGCCGAGCGAGTGATTGACGAAATCCTGCGCCGCGCTGAATCCGCCGTCAAAAAAAACAGCCGCCAGCACTGCTTCAAAAGCATCCGCCAGCAGTGCGGACTTACGGCGTCCTCCGGTCTTCTCTTCGCCGCGCCCGAAGCGTAAGTATTGGCCGAGCGACAATTTCGCAGCGGCTTTGGTGAGCGTCGGCGCGCTGACCAGCCTGTGCTTCATGCGCGACATCTCGCCTTCGGTCGCATGCGGGTAAGCCTGAAAAAGATAGTCCGCGACGACCAGCCCGAGCACGGAATCGCCGACAAACTCGAAGACCTCGTTGTGCAGGCTGCGCGCCTCTTCTTCCTGTCCGGGCGCGACGCTCTCATGCGCCCAAGAGCGATGCGTGAGAGCGCGTTCGAGCAACGCGCGGTCGCCGAAATGATAAGCGAGTCCCTCTTCGAGCGTGTCCAGATTAGAAGCGGCCTTCTTGTTTTTTTTCACAGTGTTTGTGATTGTAACAAACGCCGGACGCATCTTAGAAAAAAAAGATGCGTCCGGCGTTTGACTGCTCAAGCAGAGAGAGCGACCGTCTCTTTTGAAAGAGTTACCTTCTCTTCGGTTTGCTGCCGGGAGTCGCCGGCGTCGTGGTCGCAGGCTTCTTCTCCTCGGGCTTGGTGGTCGTCGGCGTGGTCGTGGTCGCCGGAGTCGTCGCGCCCGTCTGCGTGCCGCTCGCGGTGTTGCCGTCAGTCGTTGCAGGCGCAGTTGTCGTCGTTGCTGGCGCGGTCGTCATCGGAGCCGGACTCGGCGGCGGCGGAATCGGCTTTGACTTGATGCCTGCGATCATCGCCTCCAGTCCTTCTGCCGAACCGGAACGGAAAGTGTAATAACCCGTCAAGCCTTCCTTGAGATCGTTTTTCTTCTGCTGAAACTTGGGGTCTGTGCCGTAAGCGATGGCACGCGCGATGGCATCCATCAGCGGGTCGAGGTGCAGCTTGACGTTCTCAAGCGCAGCTTTGCTCTCAGGCGTCTCGTCTTTGCCTTTAAAGCGCGTGTCGTAATCCTGCCTGAGCTTTTCAAATTCTGCCTCGTACAGAGCTGCGAGCAGCACGTAGGTCTCAGGATTGTTCTTGATGGTGTTTTCCGGCTCGACGGCTTTAATCAAAAAGGTTGCCGCTTCGCTGCGCTTGTTGTTCTTGAGGTTATACAGGTAGAGCGAATAGTTGAGCCAGCCGAGGGCTTCGTTCTTGTCCTTGTCGGCATACGGCTTGTTCGGCTCCAGCGTCTTGCCGGATTCGATCAACTGAATCGTCTTGGTCGCATAGTTGGCGGCCACAGTGTTGTTGGCATTGTTGTTCTGGAGCGCAAGCTGAAACCCTGTCCATGAAGTGTTGAGATTCGGTTGCAAGTCTTCCGGCTTTCTATCGGCAATCTGCTTGCAGAGCGCAAATGCTTCGGCCCACTTCTTATCTGCGATGAGCTTGTTGCACATCACATTCTGAGAACCCTCTTCGTACTTGGTGACGAAATTTTTCAGGTAATCAATAATCTTCGGGTCATCAGTCGGATACTTTGCTACATACTCTTTGGCAGCTTCGTAGGCGACCTGCTGGTTGGTTTTGTAATTGTCGAGATACTTCTTGTACAGCGCAGCCTTGGCATCCGCGTCATCCTGCGTCGTAGCCGCAGCGGCGGGCGAGGCGGCAGGGTCTTGCGCGAAAGCTGGAACTGTGAAGACCAGCGCCATCACGCCAAGGGTCAATAATTGGATTAACTTCTTCATGGGTCGCATCTCCTCCAAGCGATATTCTAAATCCGATTCTTGAGCAGTTCTTCCGGGGGGTTTATATACGAGCGGGCTTTTCCAGCATCGCGCACATTCAGATGCAGATGCGCCTGTTGACGGTTGCCGATTCTTACGACGGCTCCATCAACTTGGGAGAAAGCCGCAACCTGCCTGCAATATTCACCTTCAAGCCTAAATAGTGCGTTGCGCGCATAATCCTGCAACCATCGCCCCGATGTCAAGGCCGGAATCAAGTAAGCTATATCAAATTTTTATGACATCAAAACAAAAAATTCCGCGCCGGACTTTCTCTGCTTTTATTTACGAAAGTCCGGCGCGGAATGGTTTTACTCACCGCTCTTAAAGAGTTGAGCTTTACGGGCGAGTGGGCGTCGGCACGCGGCGCGGCCTCTGGGCATCCTGCGCGCCCGGCGTGGGCGAAGCCGCAGGAACAGTCGCTCCTGTCTTTGCTTCATTCGCTCTGGACGGCACGGGCATCAGCACGCTTTTCACAGTGCCGCGCGTCGCGCCCGTTGAGCCTGTTGTGCCAGTCGCATTCGTCTCGTTAGCCTCTTCGATAATAACGATTCCGTCTCTCGCAGCCTCGTCCGCCTCAAGCTCGTCGCTCACAATAGCATTCTTCGCATCCACCTTCGGACGCGGCGTCTCCGGCACGTTCGCGTAACGCATATTGGTCGGAGTGCCAAAGCGTGTGTTCAGCCCGCGATAAATCTTTCCGGCGATGGCCGCAGCGACGCGCCCGCGTGCGCCTGAGCCGCGCGTCACGACGACGACGGCTAGCTTCGGATCATTGACCGGAGCATACGAGGTAAAGAGTCCGAGCCAGCCGCCCTGACCGATGCACGTGCCTGTCTTTCCAGCGACCGTCTGCATCGGGTCGTAAGCCATTTTGCCCGTCCCGTAATTGACCGCGCCGATCATGCCGGGGACGAGGCGGCGCAAGGTGTCTGCCGGAACATTGATTTTGCGCCGCACCTCTTTGTTGAACTTGACCGTTTCCTGCGGCGTGCGCGGGACATGCGGAACCAGCAGGTCGCCGCCGTTGCCGATGGCCGAAACCATCGTCGCCAACTGAACCGGAGTCACTTCAAAATCGTCTCCGTGCGAGCACATGTGGTTGACCGCATAGCCGGATTTAAAGAGCGGCACGCGGCCCGCAGATTCGTTCGCATAGTTGATGCCCGTCCTCTCGCCCAGACCGAGGTCGCGCGCATAGCTCATGATGCGTTCAAAGCCGACTTTCCCGCCGACGTTTTGAAAGAAAGGATTGTCGGAATAGGCGAGCGAGTCCGTCAGGTCAACGCCGCGCCCAGAAACCTGCGTCAAAGGGTCTATGACATTTTCACAAAGACCCGCCACGCCCGTCACCAGCTTGATGGTCGAGCAGGGTTTGTAGCCGCGCCGCAAGGCCCATTCCTGATTGACGACCGTATAAATCTGTCCGGTCTTCGGATCCATGACCACGACCGTCCCTGCCTGATTGCCGAGCGCGGCGACGGCTACGCGGCGAACTTCCAAATCTTCGCCGGTTGTTTCGTCGCGCGCGATGTTGGCTGCCGTCTCGTCGCGTAGTCCTTGATCAATCGCGCGCTGACGTGCAATCGCCGCCTGACGCGCGGCCTCTCTGGCGCGTGCGGCTTCTATCGCTGCCTGTCGCCTCTGTGCGGCGGCGCGGCGCGATTCGGCCACACGCTCGCGGCGCGATTGCGGTCGGCCCGCTTTGGCAGTCTCTTTTTTGCCCGCGCGCGAGTCGCGGCTGGCAGTGCGACTGTTCGCGCGTTTGTCTGCGCGCGAATTTTTCGCGGTTGCGACATGGCGCTTACCGGCGCGAGTCGCTTTGGCAGATTTGCTGGTGCTTTTCTTAGCCTGTGATTTGGCGGGAGCCTTGCTTTTAGCTGCCGCACGGCGCTGTGCATTGGCCGGGGATGATGTGCCAAGCAAAAGGAGCGCTGAAAAGAGAAAGAAACTGAGCGCCAAGCGCACGCGTGTCGGGGTATAAATGATTTGGGTCATCGGCAAAGCCTCGCTGAAGTATGTCCGTGGAAATCAAAGGCCAGCTCGCAGGGGGCGTTGCGGGCAGCCAGCTCTCGTGTACAGCAGTGCTGGGTTGGGTCTGGGAGCAGGCAACGACGCAACGCGCCGCGCTGTTTGTTCTTGTTAAGACTAAATACGAAGGGTTCAGAGCCTGCATCAAAAATACTCTTTCAGCAATTACTAAATTTTTCTTTGACCTTCGGTCTTTAACATTGAGGAGGGAGAATTCCCAACAGGCGGCCTCCGGGGAGTTTGCGTTGAGACCGCAGCAAATATAACATCTGATCGAACGAACGGCAATAAAAATAGATGCTGGATGTTAGATGTCAGATGCCAGACTTTTATTTTCTAACTAACCCCGGCATCTAACATCTAACGTCTTCTTATGGGCGCTCTGAGAATCTATTACAGTTTTCGCACGCGGCTCTTGCTGGTGCTGGCCGCGCTGCTCATTACGACGCTCGGCGTGCAGTATTACCTGAACCTGCTCGCTGAGCGGAATAACGCGCGCCTGCGCGAGCGGCAGGAGCAGGCGCTGATTGCCGGAGTCGCGCTCGGCGTCAAGAGCATCCCCAGTCAGGAGCGGCTCAGGGAACTTCGTCAGAACGAAAACGAGCCGCTGCTGGATGAGCAGAAGGGGCGCGTCGCCAACATCGTGATTGTGGATGATATGTGGCGCGTGATTGATACGCTGACGGGCGAGTATCTGCCGAAACAAGGCGACGACGGCACGTATCAATATCGTTACCTGTGGGAGATGACGACGCTGCCGCCCCTGATGAAAGCGGGCCGGTTGACCGATGAGAACATGCCTTTTCCGACGAATGGAGAGAACGGCGTCGTGCCGGGCGAATCGCACGCCTTTTCGTTGGAGACGCAGGACGGTCGTCGCTATGTCATCGTCGTCCTCAAATCCGAGCGCGAGCGGAAAAGCATCTGGAATCGTCAGGCCGCGCGCCCGCTCGTTTACACACTGGCCGTCCTGCTCTTTGCAACGCTCATCACAGGATTTCTCGTCTGGCGATTCACGCGGCCCATCAGCGTCATCTCTGATTCGGCGCGGCGCGTGGCGGCTGGCGATTTAGACTTTCGCGTTCCCGGCACAGACCGCCGCGATGAGATGGGCCAGCTCGCCGCGCGCTTTAACGAGATGATTGCCGGACTCGGTCGCACGCGCGAATTGGAAGCACAGCTCTATCAGGCGCAGCAGTCTGCCGTCATCGGTCGGCTCGCTTCGGCCATCGCGCATGAAATCAGAAATCCGCTTAACTATATCAATCTCACACTGGATCACCTGCGCACGGCCTTCGCTCCCGAAAACGCCGACAAGCGGGAAACCTTTGAGCGGCTCGCGGTGCAGCTCAAGGTCGAAGTGGCGCGCATCAATACGCGCATCTCGGAGTTTCTCAACTACACGCGCCCGGCCAAGCTGGATTTGCTCCCGCTGGATTTACGCGCGGCGGCGGAAGACGCGATGCGCCTGGTTCAGGTGCAGGCGACTGAGAACGGCGTCATCACCAGCATCGAGCAGGCTGGCGATGTGCCAAAGGTTCTGGCCGATGCGGAGAGCCTGCGCTCGGTGCTGACCAATCTCTATATCAACGCGCTGCAAGCCATAGACGGAAAGCGCGGCAGCCTGACCGTCAGGCTCTCTTCGGAAACAGGCGGCCAGCGTGCGCGTCTGGAGATCGCTGACACAGGGCAGGGCATTGCGCCCGAAAATCTCTCGCATCTCTTCGAGCCGTATTTCTCGACCAAAGAGACAGGCACGGGCCTCGGCCTTGCCATCGTCAAAAAAGCTGTGGACGATCACGGCGGCACGATTGATGTACAATCAGAGTTAGGCAAGGGCACGACATTTTCGATTACTCTACCAACAGAAAGGCAAGGATGAAGGATGAAGGATGAAGGATGAAAGGCATGCTATTCAAAGCTTGAGTTACTCAGCTTTAAATAGCACTCTCTTCATCCTTCATCCTTCATCCTTCATCCTTAGATTGATATGGCTCGCAAAAGCATACTCGTAGTTGATGATGAAAAGTCGCAGCGCGAAATCTTAGAGATGATTCTGTCGAGCGAGGGCTATGATGTGACGACGGCCTCTTCGGGCGAAGCCGCGCTGAAGTTCGCAGCCGACCGCAGATTCGATCTCGCGCTGACGGATTTGAAGATGACCGGAATGGACGGCATAGAGCTGTTGCAGCACTTGCTGGTACAGGATTCGTCTATCATCGTCATCCTGCTGACGGCGCACGGCTCGATTGAATCCGCGAAGGAAGCCCTGCGGCGCGGCGCGTTCGATTACCTGCAAAAGCCTTACGACCGCGAGACGCTGCTGGAAACGATTCGCCGCGCGCTCAACAAGCTCGACGCGCTCGATGCGGAGATCATCTCGGCTTCTGCGGAAATGGAAGCCGTCAAAAAGATGATTCTCAAGGTGGCGCGCTCAAGCTCCACGGTCTTGATTCGCGGCGAATCGGGGACGGGCAAGGAACTCATCGCGCGTGCCATACACAATCAGAGTCCGCGCGTGACGGAAATGTTTCAGGCCGTCAACTGCGCCGCCATCAACGAGAATCTTTTAGAGTCGGAACTCTTCGGCCACGAGAAAGGCTCTTTCACGGGCGCGCATGCGGAGAAGAAAGGCTTGTTTGAAGTCGCAGATCGCGGCACGCTCTTTCTGGACGAAATCGGAGAGCTGGACATAGCCATGCAGGCCAAGCTCCTGCGCGCCTTGCAGGAGCGCGAGATTCGCCGCGTCGGCGGGACACGCGCCATCAAGATCGACGTGCGCGTCGTCGCCGCGACCAACCGCGACCTGCGCGCGATGGTCGCGGACGGCAGGTTCCGCGATGACCTTTACTATCGCATCAACGTTCTCTCGATTGATGTGCCGCCCCTGCGCGAGCGGCGCGACGACATCAACGTGCTGATAGATTTCTTTCTCAAGAAGCACACGCGCAATACTTCGCGCCTCGTGCGCGGGCTGACGCCTGACACACGGCGTTTGATGCAGGATTACAGTTGGCCCGGCAATGTCAGGCAGCTTGAGTCTGCCATCGAGCGCGCGATTCTGTTGTGCGAAGGCGATTTGATTACCGTCGAGGATTTGCCGCTCGAAGTCCGGCAGGAGTCGCGCCCGGTGTCCGAATCGGCCTTCAAGCTTCCGGCGGGCGGCATCGCCTTTGAGGATGTCGAGCGCAGCCTCATCATGCAGGCGATGGAGCAGACCGACTTCAACATCACGAAGGCCGCGAAACTGCTCGGCCTCACTTTCCGCACGCTGCAATATCGCTTGGAAAAATTTGGGATTAAAAGACCGCATGACAAGGAAGGGACGGCGGATGAAGAGGAAGAGTAACGCGCTGATGTCGTAACTTAAAACCATTCAAGCCTCTTCTTTGCGCCTTGAGTCTTTCTTTGTTTGCGCCACCAGCGTGAAATAGTTTTGTTTCTCGCTGGTGGCGCAAAGATAAATCAGAAGGCGCAAAGAAGAGGCTTGGGTGAAACCGTAGCTGAATGTTGAAAGCGCATTATTTCTAATATCGAAGCCATGAATGTCATTCAAATCATCGGCCTTGCGTTTGGCGCGGCGTGGACTTCGGGCATCAACCTGTATGCGACCGTTGCCGTGCTCGGACTGTTGCAGCATTACGGGCTGGCGAAATTGCCGGGCGGGCTAGAGGTTTTAGATAGCTGGATTATCATCGGCCTCGCGCTCTTTCTTTACGCGGTCGAGTTTGTCGCGGATAAAATTCCTTACGTGGATACTGTGTGGGATGCTGTCCATACGTTTATACGCGTGCCTGCCGGGGCGGTGATTGCGCTGGCGGCGACAACGGATTTGCATCCGACGGTGCAGGTGCTGGCTCTGCTCTTAGGCGGCGGCCTCGCGCTTTCGACGCACGGGACAAAGGCGACTGTGCGCGCGGCTGCGAACACCAGTCCGGAGCCTGTCTCAAACTGGGCGCTCTCAATCATCGAAGATATTTTCGCCATCGGCGCAGTCGTTTTCGCAGTGCTTCATCCGGTCGTGATTCTCGCGGTCATCTTTATCTTCCTTTTGATTCTCGCGTGGATACTGCCAAAGGTCTTGCGCCGCATCCGGCGTATGATTCAAGCTGTGCGCGCCTTTTTCGGCGGCAAGCCCGTGGCCCAATCCTGATGCGCGAAAGAGCAGGCGCAAGGGATAATCACAAGAATCGTTCAAGCACCGTCCAGACATCTTTCAATGTGAGGTGGCCCATGCGAATAAAAATAACGCTCCTCTTAACAATCGTGATGCTCCTGCTTGCCGGATGCAACACGCAACGCGGCGAACAACGATCCAGCAACACCACTACAACGGCAGAGCCTCAACCCGCAACAACCTACCGGCAAGAAGGCATGGAATATGACGGCCTAGTCTCTAAAGAGGCTCCGAAGATGCAGACGGTTTCGCTGACGGATGCGGACAAGTCGCAGGCGGCGACCGCAGCCGTTGAGCGCAAGATTATCCGCAATGCCGATTTGAATCTGGAAGTTTCCAACCCGACAGAGAGCCAGCGGCGCATCGCTTCCGTGGCAGAGGCGCGCGGCGGCTTTGTCATCACGTCCGATGCGACGCAGCGTGCGGACAACGACCAGACGCGCCCGGAACTCACGATTAAGATAACCGTGCGCGTGCCTGCCGCGCAGTTCAATGCCGCGCTTGACGAGATCAGGGGCGCGGCGAACCGCATCATGCAGGAGAAGATTACAGGGCAGGACGTGACGGAAGAGTTCATAGACCTCGAAGCGCGCATCCGCACCAAGCGCGCACTCGAAGCGCAGTTTCTGGAAATCATGAAGCAGGCCAAGACCGTGACGGATGCGTTACAGGTGCAGAGCCAGTTGGCAGAGGTGCGCACCGAGATTGAGCGACTGGAGGGGCGTCGCCGCTTTCTCGAAAATCAGGCGAGCCTTTCGACTATCATCGTCACGATGCAATCGCCGACGCCGATTGTTTCGACTTCCGGCTTCTACTTCAGCGTCAAACAGGCATTCAGAGACGGCGTTGATCTGGCGGCTGTCATCACGCTCTTTCTCATCCGCGCGCTTATCACGCTGCTGCCCGTCGCTATCTTTATCTTTTTGCCGCTGGCCCTGCTCGTGCGATATTTGATTCGCCGCACGCGCCGCATGCAGCTTGCAAAACAATTCGTGCGCGACGAATCCGTTGCGGCTGCGAAATCCGAGTGACAAGGAAAACTTTTTAAATGTTTACATCTCGAACGCTTATCCGGTTGATGTGCTTCTGCGCCATCTGCTTTCTATTCGTAGGCTGCTCGCAGACGGAGAATAAAACGACCACAGCCCCTGTCGCTTCGTCCACGCCTGCGCCCGCATCTTCTGCGCCTGCACCTGAGGCCGGGCCTCCGGCGGATGTCGTTCAGGCCAGCGCGCAGGAAATCGCGCTCGCAGCGGGCGGCGGGGCGGAGGCAGTGGTGAAGATAAAGATTGCGGACGGCTATCACATCAACGGCAATCCTGCGTCCAAGTTTCAAATAGCCACTTCGCTCAGCGTCGAACAAGGCGAGGGCGTCACAGCCGGAAAGACCGTCTATCCGCCTTCCGTCTCTAAGAAATTTTCTTTCTCCGAAGAGCCGATTACAGTGTATGAAGGCGAAGCTATTATCAAACAGCCTTTGCGCGCCGAATCGAGCGCGAAGAAAGGCAGTCAGACGCTGAAAGGAAAGCTCAAAGTGCAGCCGTGCGATGACCACGTGTGTTACCCGCCGCGCACTTTGGAAGTTTCGATTCCGGTAAGTGTGAAGTAGAAGAAAAGCCTCACGCAAAGGCGCAAAGCAAGCATAAGAGTAGAAGGCCACAAACTTTCCTCTTCAAGCTTCTTTGCGTCTTCTCTTTGCGCCTTTGCGCCTTTGCGTGAGATAGTTTTCTCCTGATGGAACGCGCCTGGATTATCATTGCCTGCTCGCTTGCCGCTGCCGCCGCAGTGCTGCTCTTGCGCGGCAGGTTCGATGGGGCTTTCGTCTGCGGCGCGCTCGGTCTCGTCGCGTGGTTTCTCAGTTTGCGAAACAGGATTAGCAAAGCGAACGCAGAGAGAGAGAATGCATCTAAGCCGGATAGCCATGAGATTGGAGCAGCAGATGAAGATTAAATTTTATACGGTTATCTTTGCCGCGCTTTTCATGTTTGGCGCGAGCGTTGTCACGGCCCGCGCGGCTGCGGATGACAGAGAAGTGCGCGGCGTGGTCGAGAGAGTTTTCCAGCAGCTTAAGTCTGGACAATACAGCGCGCTCTATGATGCGTTGCCGTCCAACTCGCAGCGTCACTTTTCGCGCGAGCGTTTCACCGGGATGCTTGAGCGCACACGCGATATGTATGAGCTTGATCGTTTGGAGATCGGCGCGGTGCGGACTTCCGGCGACATCGCAGTCGTGGATACAGTCATGTACGGGCGCGTCCATCGCCCCATTGAAAGCGAAGGCAAGATCGTCGCGCAGCAATACCTCGTGCGCGAGAATGGAAGCTGGCGCGTGGCGACCGGCGACCGCGCGACTATCAAACAATTTCTGAACTCGAATCCCGGCTTTGCGAAAAAGTTTCCGATTCGCCAGCCGCGTGTCTACGTCAAGCGCGAAGGCCGCTGGGTGGATGTCAGCTCGCTGGCAAAAGCCGCCGCACAGCGTCGTAAGAAGTAAAAAGGAAAAAGGTAAAAGGTAAAAGTGAAGAAGGCTTGAATGCTTTCCTTACTTTTCCTTTTGCCTTGCGTTATTGCACAAGTTGCCGGTTGAGACATCAAGCTCGCGTCTCTTCTAACCGGCAGGAAAACCGCTTTTCACTTGACCAGAGATTTACATCCCCGGAGGCTTAACATGAAACTAGCTCGAATCTGCATGGCGTTTGTCGTCACACTGATGTTTGCATCCATCTGCGCGGCGCAGTGCGGCCCTGCCAAAGGAAAAACCGCAGGCGGCTCGATGGAAGAGATGATTATTGCTCAGGAGAGAATGGTTCTCGATGCAATCAGGAAAAGGGATGCCAATGCTTTCAAAAGCTTGGTGGACGTGAACGGAACTATTATCGGTTCGCAGGGCCCTCGTAAGATGTCCGAGATTATACCGGACTTATTCAACGCCGAGCTGACTGTGGCGGATTTCGGTCTGGAAGACCCGCATGTCATGATGCTCAATAAGGACACGGCGATTCTCACCTATCGCTCACCAGCGACGATGACCTACAAAGGCACGACGGCGAGCATGACGAGTTACGACACCTCTGTCTACGTCAAGCGCGCGGGAAAATGGATCGCCGTCTTTCATCAGGCCACAGATATGCCGAAGACCGGCGCGCCTGCTATGACCGGCGAAAAATAAATTTCGAGGCTCTTTCCGAGTGCTTCGTGTAATTTTGTGGAGAGTAAATTTCCCGCTCTTATTTTGAGCTAAAGGAAATCCACGAACGAGAGTTGCGCGTCGTCGGCTGCGGCTTCTTCGGGCTGGCGGCGCGTGCGTTTTGAGTTGGCTTCATCTAAAGCTTCGCGCACGGCTGGAAGATAGAAACGCAGCAATCTGGAAGTTAAACGGATGGAAGGGATGCGTCCCTGCTGGGCCAGACGGCGGATAGTGGAGTCGCTCACTTGCAGGATGGCTGCCAGTTGTCGCGCCGTTAGAAACTCTTCGCGCGTCCCGGCAGAAGTTTGCTGTAAGTCTCTGTTCTCCAAGAGTTGATATTCTCCCAAGCGGCTCTTGTTTGCCTACCCGATGGCCCACCTTTTTTTGTGGCAAATAATATATCACGGTTCTGAGACTCAGCCGCGACTTTAGTCGTGGGTCAGGTTGAACTGGATGAGGTGTGATTCGTGGCTTGTGTGATGAAGAGAGAAATAGTTTCGCGCAAAGGCGCAGAGGAAGACCGCAAAGGTGTTGAATGCCACTCGCTCTTGGCGAGCTTCTCTTTGCACCTTTGCGCCTTTGCGCGAAACTTCTTGTCGTCTTTGAGCTTGTTACTTGAAATTGAGCCGCTACCAATCGCCCCGCAGGCTCCACCTCATAAGATATTTCTGTTAATCTGAACATGGCTGTAAATAACATTCCGGTGCGCTTAGCCGTTGACCCAGACAGGACAACTTCATGTTTCATTACCAATCAGACCGGCGCTTGTCTAACTGCTTTTATATTTTAGCGTTGATGGTGCTCTCCCTCTCATCTTCGTCCGCACAGGCTCAAGCAGATGACTCGCTCGCTGGCCTTGATAGGTCATCCGCCGGGCTTGATTACAGAGCCGCGCGACCGTTCAGGGTGGGCGAACAACCGATAGCCAACGCCGTCGGTGACTTCAACCGCGATGGTCGCCCCGATCTGGCGGTGGTTGACGAATATGCAAGCACCGTCTCAATCCTGACGGGCGACGGGTCTGCGCGCTTGAGCGCCCCGCGCACGTTCGATGTCGGGGAAGGGCCGATTTCCGTGGCGGTCGGGGATTTCAACCGGGACGGTAAGCCGGACTTAGTGACGGCGAATGAGCGTTCTAATAATTTGTCTGTTTTACACGGCGACGGGATGGGCGGTTTGGGGCCGGTCACGAATTATAGCGTCGGCCTGGGGCCGCGTTCGGTCATCATCGGTGATTTCAACCGCGACCACATGCTTGACTTGGCGGCTACGAACGCCAGTTCTAATGATGTGACGATTCTGTTAGGCGGCGGGAATGGCGCGTTTACTCCGGTCGGCAGTTTCGGCGTCGGCCTGAATCCGCTGGCAGTCATGAGCGGAGATTTCAATCGTGACCGGAAAGCTGATCTGGCTGTGGTCAACGAAGGCTCAGACACTATTTCGCTGCTGCTTGGTGATGGTCACGGAGGATTCGGGCCAGCCGTCAGTTTCCCTGTGGGCAGCCGCCCGTATGCGCTCGCCACCGGAGATTTCAATCGTGACAACAAGCTCGATCTGGCAACGGCGAATGCAGGGTCTACAACTGTCACCGTTCTCAAGGGCAATGGCAGTGGAAGCTTCATGGCCGGGGCGGTTCTACAGGTTGGAGAAAGCCCGCGCGCTCTGGTGGCAGGAGATTTCAACCGCGATGGGCGGACTGATCTGGCTGTCGCGGTTTACGGGTCTGAAATAATCGCACTCCTGAATGGAGATGGTCGCGGGCGTTTCGCCAAAACTGCTTACGACTCCGGCCCCGGCCCGCAGCATCTTGCCGCCACCGATTTCAACCGGGACGGCTGGACTGATTTGACGGTCGTCAATCAAGCTTCGAGAACGGTTTCAATAATCTTCAATTACAAGAGAGGCAGGCTCAAGACATCCGTGCCTTTCGCCGTCGAAGGCAGCCCGCGCGCCCTCGCCGCCGGAGACCTGAATGGAGATGGCGAGCTTGATCTTGTGACCATCAATAATCAAGGCGAAGAAGGACACACGGATCATGATGAGGGTGGAACCGTCTCAGTCCTTTTGGGCAGCGGCGACGGAGACTTTGAGGAAGGGCCACACTTCGCTGCCGGGATGCTGCCCTATGCTGTCGTGATTGGCGACTATAACGGTGATGCTAAGCTCGATCTGGCCGTCGCGGATAGCAGCGACCATCGCGTGCTCATTTTTCTGGGCAACGGCGCGGGCGGTTTCACACAGGCGGCTTCGCTTATTGTCGGGACAGTCCCGCGCTCAATCGCAGCGGGTGATTTCAATAGAGATGGAAGGCTTGATCTGGTGACGGCTAATCGCAACTCCAACTCCGTCTCTGTGCTGCTGGGCAATAGCAAAGCAAGCTTTAATCCTGCGGCTTCCTATAGCGTCGGAATGCATCCGCTCGGCGTGACGGTGGGCGATTTCAATCAGGACGGAAAGCCGGACATTGCAACTGCTGATTCCGATTCGCAAAGCGTCTCCGTCTTGCTGGGCAATGGCTTGGGAATGTTTAGCCCTGCTGCGAGTTTCACTGCCGGAAACAGTCCTTCTTTCATAGTGGCGGCGGATGTCAACCGCGACGGGCGAGGCGATCTCGTGATTGCCAATACGGACATTGGCTCGCACAGCGTCACGATTCTGCTGGGCATGAGTGGAGGGACTTTTATTCACGGAGGAAGTTTTCCTGCCGGAACCTTGCCCGTTTTTGTCGCTGTGGCTGACCTGAACGGCGACGAGAAACCTGATCTGGCCGTGGCCGATAAGAATGGCGCGGGCATCGCCGTCCTCAAGGGCGATGGCGATGGCGGCTTTAGCCTTCCCACAGTTTACGGCGCGGGGCTTGCGCCTTCAGGCGTCGTCGCCGCAGACTTTAACGGCGACGGGCGGCTGGATTTAGCAGCCACTAACCTCGGCTCAGGCAGCGTCTCCCTGCTTTATAACTTCCGCACAGGGTCAGGTCATCATGGATTAATTGATTGGTAGATGGCGCAGTTTCAAAAGCTGGCGAGGAGCAAGAAAGTTTCCCGCAAAGGCGCAAGGGAATGCAAAATTAAAAATGTAAAATGCAAAAATAAGAATCAGATTTCATTTTGCATTTTACATTTTGCCTTTCTAATTTCTCTTGCGCCTTTGCGCGAGATTCTTTCGTGCTGGTAATCTCCAACTCAACCATTACCCGGAAAAGAACTGGCATCAATTTGTGGCTGGCTTCAGGGAAAACGCTATGCGATAGACAGCCGCGCCGTCTATCTCTACATCTTTCGAGGCAGTCTCTGCGCCGTCCAGCTTAATCGTCACGCGATACACAGCCGTTTCCGGCAGCAGGCGAAAGACGAATTGCCCGCTTTCATTTGTCAGACGACCGTCAATCTTTTTCACAGTTCCGTCGGCAGCAACGCGCGCGAGTTCGACCTTTGCGCCGCGCACGCTGCGGCCACCGACATCAAAGACGCTGCCGCGCAGGAAAGCCAGCGAACCCTGATCCACAGTCAGCGTGAGCTTGTTGTTCAACTCGCGCTCTTTGCCGGAGCGCACTTCGACGTTGCTCAAAGTGCCTGTGCTCAAACCCGTCTTGCGAAAGGTCAGATTATAGATGCCCGGGGCAAGCCCTGAGATGCGGAATGTGCCTTTGCCATCGGTCGTCGTGCGCGCCACCTCGCGCTCGTTCTGCTCCGCCGTGACTGTAATGCCGGAAGCCGGGCCGCTCTCGACGCCGACTTTGCCCTTCACGCCGCCGGGTTTTTGGTCTTGTGCTAAGGCCAACGAAGCGGTGAGCATCAGCAACAGAAAAAGGGTTGTAGATTTGTGGAAACTCATAGCCTGAATTCTCGTAATAATTGCCGGAGAGCAGAAAGCCCGCCGGGTAAATGCGAAAAATATTGTAACATGAGACGGGAGACGCTGGCGTCAAGTGCTGTTGATGCCCGGAACCGAACGCTATGTTGCCTGCCAGAGCAAAATCAATGAGCACGCCTGAGCACAAGCCTTGCCGCATGCTCGCCTTTTTGCGCCTGCACGCGCCTTTAGGTTATGCGCTGCTTGTTGTCCTGCTGCTCTCGCTGAACGCCTCTGCGCAGCAGAAGCTCGAACAGCATCGCTCTCAAAAACCGCAGGAGCAGGAGACAGAGGATGTCCTGCGCGTTGACACAGACCTGATTCCCGTTGATGTCATCGTGACGAACGAGAAGGGCGAGCCTGTACGCAATCTCAAGCAAGAGGATTTCAAGCTTTTCGAGGACGGCATCGAAAGGCCCATCTCTTTCTTCAACGTCGAGAAAAAGGGCGGCGACCTGCGGCCCGTGGCCGTCGTCTTCGCGCTGGATGTTTCGGGGAGCATGACGGTTGAAGAGATAGAGCGGCTGCGCCTGGCCGTCCGCACTTTTACCAATCGCCTTGCAGACCGCAGCTCGCTCTTCGCCGTCATGACCTTCGGGATGCAGGTCAAAACCGTTCAGACCTTTACCAACGAGAGACAGAAACTGGAACGCGCCTTTGACCGCATCGCGCGCGACCCGAGCGGGCTTTCAACGCATGCTTACGATGCTGTGGATGATGCGATTCGCCTGCTGGTGAGAAAAGCCCCGCGCACGCGCGAGCGCCGTTTGATGAAGAGAGCCGTGGTCGTTATCTCTGACGGGTTTCCGGTCGGAGACACTGTTGCGCCCGCCACCGTCATCGAGCGCGCCAATGCTGCGGACGTAAGCATCTACACGGTCACGCTGCCGTCATTCTCGCGGATGGTCATCTCCACCTCGCGCGCTCCCTTGCCGACGCCTCTGGATGTCAGTGGACTGGCGGAGAAAACCGGCGGGATTAACGTTTACGCCACGGATAAGGATTTCGATTCTTTCTTTCGCGCGCTGGCGGAGGAGGTCGTCTCATCTTACGTGCTGGCGTTTTATCCTCCCGAAGAAAAGCGGCGTGACGGACGTTTTCACCCTCTCCGTATAGAAGCGCCGCGCGGCCTGACCGTGCGCCAGAGCCGTCCGGGATATAAGAGCAATGACAAGTGACGAGTGACAAGTTAAAGACAAAAGCTTCTTGCTTGTCACTCGTCACCCGTCACTTGTCACTACCGTTAGTATTCCTCTTCTTCTTCGTCATCGTCGAGAGCATCCTCTTCGACGATGTCTAGCTCGACTGGGTCGAGACCCACGATCTCAAGTTCGGCCCCGCACTCCTCGCACGAGACCACATCGCTTTTGTCCGCGTCCGTATCGACGTGGACATCGGCATCACATTCGGGACATGTTCCGGTCGGCACTGTTCTCTCCCTCCTCAATTCTGATGAGCGTTGAGGCGCACCCATCGCAAGACCTTTCGGGGAGAGCCTCCGCCTTGTTTTGTAGTTGACGGCGACAATCTAACCGCGCCCGCTGGATTTTGCAATACTGTTTTTGAAAGAAATTAAATTAGAGAGAAAATAACCGCAGAGACGGAAGAAGGCAAAAGTAAAAAGGTAAACGGAAAAATGTAGAAAAATACTCAATCGCTCTTCTACTTTTTCCGTTTACCTTTTTACTTTTGCCTTGCTTAACCGATGACCGGACTATTCTTCACGCTCTCGGCCAGCCGCCTCGCTTCCGGCAGGGCTTCCACAGCGCGCAGGACTTGCGGGTCGCTGTCCAGCAGGACGCGATTGCCCGCATCACCCGCGTAGGCCGCTGTAATAATCTCGTCGCGCAGCCGCAGCTTCGTAAAGTCCATCTCTTCATCTATCTGCGTGGGGAGTAGTCCCTGCTGCGTGTCGCGTTGCAGAAAATTGCGAAAGGCTTCGATGACGCGATCCGTAACCGGGTAATCCGTCGGGCGCGGATTCTTCCCGAACTCGGTTTTCTCGATGCGATAGTCTTCGAGTCCCGCTATCTGACCGGCGGCCAGTTGGCGCGTGAAATAGAAAGCGGATTCTGCAATGCGCGTGCGCAGGGTGGTTGCGGTCAGAGGCTTGGCGACAATATCCGGCGTGATGCCGCCGCCGCCGTAGAAGACGCGACCGGCAGCAGTCTTGACAGCAGGGCCTGTGGGCGGAGGCGTCGGCGCAGGCGTGGCCGTGACAGAAGGCGACTGTCGCGGCTGTCCGTTTGGCTGCGATGCGGCCTCTTCTTCGTCCTCCTGATGCCGCACATAGTAATCATAGAGCGAGCCGCTCGAATAATCGCGTTGCAGCGAACGACCGTAGGGCGTGTAGTACTTGGCCGTCGTCAGTGTCAGCCCGGAGCCAAAGGGCAGGTTGAAAACTTTCTGGACCAGACCTTTGCCAAAGCTCGTCTGACCGACGATGAGTCCGCGCCCGTGATCCTGTATCGCGCCCGCCACGATTTCCGAAGCCGAAGCCGAGTTGTTATTGATAAGCACGACGAGAGACAGGTTTTCCGTTTCGTCGCCTATGGAGCGATACACGTCCGGCTTGGAGTAATCCGTGCGCCCGCGAACTGAAGTAATGACTTCGCCGCGCGGAATAAAACGGCTCGAAACTTTAATCGCCTGATCCAGCAGCCCGCCCGGATTGCCGCGCAGGTCAAGAATCATCTGCCGCATCCCCTGCGCCTTGAGCTTCATCATCGCCTCGCTCAGTTCTTCATCGGTCGTGTGCTGGAAACCGCCCGTCAGCCCGACGTAGCCGATGCCGGGACGAATCATGTAAGCATTGCGTATAGAGGGCAGCGGAACTGCATCGCGCTTGATGGTGAATTCCATCGGAGCCGCGACGCCCGCGCGCTCGATCTTGACGCGGACGGGCACGCCGCGCTCGCCCCTCACGTTCTTCGAGACCTCTGCG
The DNA here is from genome assembly GCA_963817025.1 of Pyrinomonadaceae bacterium. Lineage (GTDB taxonomy): Bacteria > Acidobacteriota > Blastocatellia > Pyrinomonadales > Pyrinomonadaceae > JACMLC01. The sequence goes on from CAWFML010000002.1 coordinate 122,404, forward strand.
CTCGTCCACTCGCGCGCATCCTTGCCGTCCACCTCTGTGATGCGGTCGCCATAGCGCAGGCCGCTGCGCGCCGCCGGAGTGCCTTCGACAAGCGCCTGAATATAGACGCCGTCGCGGTGTTGCAGGATAGAGACGCCGATGCCGTAAAAGCGCGAGTCCTGATCTTCCTTGAGCTTTTGAAATTCCGCCCGCGTAAAATAGTTCGAGTGCGGGTCAAGCGTCCAGAGCATCCCCTGTATGGCTGCCTGCGTAGCCTTCTCGTAATCCACCTCGCCCGCGTAGTTTGAATCAATGATGGAGAGCGCGGCTTGATAATCGCCTTCGATATTGTCGGCAGCGCCTGCGGGGTTGGCGATGGCGCTCGGAGTTCTGCCGATGCTGTGACGCGAAAGCCCTCCGACGATGGCCGCCACCACGATAACTGCGATGGCGACAATCCCAAACTTTCTGTTCATCAGACGCTCCATATCTGGTGTACTCCATCCGAAAAAAGCTGTCCGCCGCTCAATGGCTGGCTGCAAATATAATACAGCTTGAGCCGCGCATGTGAAAGCGCGCAAGCCGGAGAGTGTCTATGATATATTCACTCACGCAGTCAGCAGTCAATGGCGCACGGGCGATTCCCAGCCGTCCGGCCATGCTCAATTGAAACTAATTGACTGACAACGAGTAAAGGGTGAAACGACAGATGCCTCCGTCTCTTTCCATCATCATTCCCGCATACAATGAAGCGGCGCGGCTGGGGCGCACGCTTCGCACGGTTTTCGATTACCTGCACGCACACGCTCCTGACAGCGAAGTGATCGTCGTTGACGACGGCTCGACGGACGAGACCGTGCAGGTCGCAGAGCAAAGCCTCGACGCGCGTGGCAACGTCAGCGCGCAAGTGATGCCCGTGCGCCCGAATCGCGGCAAAGGACATGCTGTTTACACAGGGCTGCTCGCAGCGCAGGCTCCCATCGCGCTCTTTACGGATGCAGACCTCTCGACGCCGATTACAGAGACGCCCAAGCTTGTTGAGCCGATTGAGCGAGGCCAATATGATTTGACCTTTGGCTCGCGCGCTCTCGACCGCAGCCTGATAGGCGTCCATCAGCCGTGGCGCAGAGAGCAGGGAGGCCGCGTCTTCAATCTGCTTGTGAGGATGGCAACGGGCCTGCCGTTCTGGGATACGCAGTGCGGTTTTAAAGCATTTCGTTTGAGCGTTTGCCGTCCGATTGTCGAAGCGGCGACGATTGAACGCTTCGGCTTTGATGTAGAACTACTGTATGTCGCCTCCAAAGCGGGCTTGCGCTTGCAGGAAATTCCAGTTCGCTGGGATCACTATGATGGCAGCAAGGTCAACGTGACGCGCGACAGCCTGCGTATGTTTGAAGAGGTGCGCCTGATTCGCGCACAGTCGCGGCGCGGCACTTACGACGCAGCCATTAAATCGGCACAGGCCGTAATGGGAAAAGAAAATCCGCCGCGCGAGCTTGAAACGGAAACTTTACCCGGCGAAGCCGCGCACGGTCTGGCCGATGCCGCGCGAAGATTTTAAGCATCAGGGATAATTGAGCCAGGAAACTACTGTAATTTCAGAACTCAAATGTCGATTAGCTCAACCCCTTTGCGCCTTCCTTCTTATCTTTGCGCCCCCAGCGCGAAACACGGGCGTTTCACGCTGGGGGCGCAAACAAAGAAAGACTCAAGGCGCAAAGACTTGAGCGATTTTGAAATGCTCTTGAATGGGGGCGTTAAGAAAAATTGTTGTCATTGAGGGGAACTATGAGCGCAAGATTGAATGTCAATATAGACCACGTTGCCACCGTCAGGCAGGCGCGGCGCGCTCCTGAGCCGAGCATCGTCGCGGCGGCAATGATGTGCGAACAGGCCGGAGCCGACGGCATCACAGTGCACCTGCGCGGCGACCGCCGTCACATCCTCGATAACGACCTACACGCGCTCAGGCAAACGGTCGTGACTTACCTGAATGTCGAGATGGCTGCGACCGAAGAGATGACGAAGATCGCGCTGGAGGTGCTGCCCGATGCCGTGACTTTAGTGGCGGAGAATCCGCACGAGATAACGACCGAAGGCGGGCTGAATGTGCAGTCCAATCTCTCAATCGTGCGCGCCTCCGTCAGCCGCCTGCGCGAAGCGAACATCATCGCCAGCCTCTTCATAGACCCGGACGCGCAGCAGATCGAAGCCGCGCATGAAGCGGGCGCGCAACAGGTAGAGCTGTGCACAGCCGGATATGCAGACGCCACGCTCGGCGCGCGGGCCAATCACACGGAGGGGGCAATGCGCGCGGCACAGGAACTCAGGCGTCTGCGCGAAGCCGCCACGCTTGCCAAACAATATGGCCTGCATGTCGCAGCCGGTCACGGCCTCACCTATCGCAACGTCGGCGCAGTCGCAGCGATTGACGAAATCACGGAATTCAATATCGGCCATAACATCGTCGCCCGCTCGATCTTCATCGGCCTCGAACATGCCGTGCGCGAGATGCGTGAGGCTATTACAAGAAAGATATAAGCTTTTAGAGTAACGAAGAGAATCTCGCGCAAAGAAAAGACGCCAAGAAATCATTCAAGATAAAGCATAGCTCAATTCCCTTATAGCGGATAGCACTTGCATGCGCCCTCGCTGACGGTGGGGCTACTGCCCCGTGAGCGACAGTACAGGGGCAGTAGCCCCACCGTCAGCGAGGGCGCATCGGGTCACACTCAATCGCTAATAGCTATAGCGTCTTCTCTTGTTTGCGCCTTTGCGGGAAACTTTCGTGCAATATAAAAACCGGGAGCGACCCCGGCACTCGCGGCTCCCGATCCGCGCATGTCTTTAGTCGCTCCCGGTCGTTTCCGGCCAGCCTTAGCAGCGACCGAAACTTAAGATAAATATTCTAAAAGGTTAGCTGACGCAGCAACATCAAAAACATCAAAGTATTACTGAGTAGTATTGGCGTGCAAAATCGAGAGCTTCGGTAAAACCGAGTTGAAGCTCTGCCTTCTTGTACTCCATCACTGCTTCCCAATGCTGATCAAGACGTTCTTTATCAATGGGAAAAGGGGAAGGTAAAAACTCTAAGCCATAAGTTGTAACTGCCCAGTTGCCAAACTCATTTATTTGCTCGCCAAATAATTTCGTCATCGTGAGTCCCCTTTGAATGAAGTGATGGTTGTTACTCTTCAACTCTCTCGTAGAATTAACTTGCCAACGCATCACGCTCGGCGTTCGGAATCGCAAAGCCCATGTGCTTGTAAGCTGCGCGCGTGACGACGCGACCGCGCGGCGTGCGATTGAGCAAACCTATTTGAATCAGATAAGGCTCGATTATCTCTTCGATGGATTCGCGCTCTTCGCTGATTGAAGCAGCGATAGTGCCGATGCCTACCGGGCCGCCGTCAAACTTTTCTATAATCGCGCTCAATAGTTTGCGGTCAACTTCGTCGAGTCCGAAACGATCCACTTCCATCTCGTCAAGCGCGTGGCGCGAAACGGCCTGCGTGATGCGCCCGTCGCTCAAGACTTCCGCGTAATCACGTACACGGCGCAAGAGGCGATTGGCGATGCGCGGTGTCCCGCGTGCGCGGCGCGCAAGCTCGCGTGCGCCTGTGGCTTCAATCTCGACGCCTAAGATTTCTGCGGAGCGGTGGATGATGATTTCCAAATCCTTCTGCGAATAAAAATCCAGATGCTGAACGATGCCGAAGCGTCCGCGAAGTGGAGCCGTAATCAAGCCCGCGCGTGTGGTTGCGCCGACGAGCGTGAATTTCGGCAACTCCAATTTAATAGAGCGCGCAGCCGTCCCTTGCCCGATCATCACGTCGAGCTGGTAATCCTCCATCGCCGGATAAAGCACCTCTTCAATCTGCGGGCGCAGGCGATGTATCTCGTCTATGAAGAGAACTTCGCCCTCCTGCAAGTTTGTGAGAATGGCCGCGAGGTCTCCGCCGCGCTCGATGGCTGGCGCGCTGACGCTCTTCAAGGGCGCGTCCATCTCTGCGGCGATAATGTTGGCGAGCGTGGTCTTGCCGAGTCCCGGCGGGCCAAAAAAGAGCACGTGATCCAGAGCTTCATGGCGCGCGCGCGCGGCCTTGAGGAAAATCTTGAGATTGCTCGTGACCTTCGTTTGGCCTATATATTCTTCGAGACGGCGCGGGCGAAGAGAAGGCTCTGCCTGCGCGTCTTCGGGCGTCGCTTCGCCTGAGATAGGACGCGGCGCGTACGCCATTTCAGTTTCGGTTATGGTCTGTGACATCAAAAATCCCCTGCCGGAAAGAAGCAAATACTGAACTTCAAACAGACCCGCATTATACCGTCTTTGGGCGATTGTTTCAAGCATGAAACAGAAAAAAGAGCCAAAAAAATTTCATGCCAGGGCGCAGGGAAGAAGTTTGAAGAGTTCATGGAGTTTGAAGAGTTCGTAGAGTGCGGAAAGAATTAAATCCTCCCTTTTAACTCTCTCGAACTCTCCAAACTCTCTGAACTCTAAACTTCTTCCCTGCGCCCTGGCGTGAAACTTCTTTTTCTGTTGAATGCCTAGCGGTCTGTGCTTGAAGGGGAAGCAGGAGCGGCTAACTGGATGCGTACCATCGAGCGTTCGAGGCGTGCGCGTGCAACTTCAAAATCTTCTTCCGTACCGCTCCATGCGCTGAGGGTTTTCTCGGCATGCTCGCGCGCTAATCTGGCGCGGGCCGCGTCAATCTCTTCCGAATGTTCTGCGACTTCGGCCAGCACTGTGACGCGATCCTGATTGACCTCGACAAAGCCGCCGGAGACATGCAGGCGTGTGCTCGCGCCGCCCTTTGTGTAAGAGAGCACGCCCGTTTGCAATTGCGAGATCAGTGGCGTGTGGCCGGGCAGAATGCCAAGCTCCCCGCTCTGGCTGGGGATATAGACAGCGTCAACCGTTTCCGCCAGCACGCGACGTTCAGGAGTTACCACTTCGAGTTTGATTTGCTCTGCCATAAGAGTGAGGGTGTAGGGGGTAGGGTATAGGGTGTAGCGAAAAGAAATGTTTTGGCTACACCCTATACCTTACACCCTACACCCTATTTCCTTTCTTATCCTTGTGCAGCGATCTGTTTGCCCTTCTCGATGGCTTCTTCGATAGTGCCTTGCATGTAGAAAGCCTGTTCAGGAAGGTCGTCATGCTTGCCGTCAACAATCTCGCGGAAGCCTTTGATGGTGTCTTCGAGCTTGACGTACTTGCCCTTGAGACCCGTGAACTGCTCTGCGACGTGGAAGGGCTGCGAGAAGAATCTCTGCACCTTTCGCGCGCGTGCGACGACGAGCTTGTCTTCGTCCGAGAGTTCATCAATGCCCAAGATAGCGATGATGTCCTGCAAGTCTTTGTAGCGTTGCAGGATTCGCTTTACATCCTGCGCTGTGTTGTAGTGCCCTTCGCCGACGATGCGCGGGTCTAAGATGCGCGAAGACGAGCCGAGCGGGTCAACTGCCGGATAAATTCCGAGTTCGACGATCTGGCGCGAGAGCGCGGTCACGGCGTCAAGGTGCGCGAAGGTCGTCGCGGGCGCGGGGTCTGTGTAATCGTCCGCAGGAACGTAGACGGCTTGAATCGAAGTGATCGAGCCGGTCTTGGTCGAAGTGATGCGTTCCTGCATCTCGCCCATCTCGGTCGCAAGGTTCGGTTGATAACCGACCGCCGAAGGCATGCGGCCCAGAAGCGCGGATACTTCCGACCCGGCCTGCGTAAAGCGGAAGATGTTGTCAATAAAGAGCAGCACGTCTAAGCCCTGATCGCGGAAATATTCTGCGACCGTCAGGCCAGACAGAGCGACGCGCAGGCGCGCTCCCGGCGGCTCAGTCATCTGGCCGTAGATCAGCGCCACTTTAGATTTGCCGATGGCCTGCATGTCAACTTTCGAGAGGTCGAATTCGCCGGTGTCATGCAGGTGCTTGTTAAAAGTTTCGCCAAACTGGATGACTTCGGACTCGACCATCTCGCGCAGGAGGTCATTGCCCTCGCGCGTTCGCTCGCCGACGCCCGCGAAGACCGAAAAGCCTGAGCGCGCTTTGGCGATGTTGTTAATCAACTCCATGACGATGACCGTCTTGCCGACGCCCGCGCCGCCGAAGAGGCCGATCTTGCCGCCGCGCACGAAGGGCTGAATCAGGTCAATGACCTTGATGCCGGTCTCGAACATTTCGAGTTCTGTTGACTGCTCGTCAAAGTTCGGCGCGTGACGATGAATCGGATAGCGCGTCTCAGCCTGCACAGGCCCCAGACTATCCACCGGCTCGCCTATCACATTCATCACGCGGCCCAGCGTGCCTTCGCCGACGGGCACAGTAATCGGGCCGCCAGTGTCTATGGCACGCATCCCGCGAACCATGCCATCCGTCGGCAGCATAGAGACAGCGCGCACGCGGCCTTCGCCGAGATGCTGCTGAACTTCGCAGACCACATCAATCGGCTCCGGCACATCAAAGCCTTCCGAAGTGATACGCAGCGCCTGATAAATCGGCGGCAAATAGTTTTCTTCAAATTCCACGTCCACGACGGGGCCGATGATCTGCACGACGCGACCCGGATGGCCGTTTCCCGCGCTCAGGTTTCCATTTGGCGTAGCCATACTTAAACTTTTTAACTCCTTTTAAGATGAGCCTGTGAAGGCGAAAAAATTGGCGTGTGAAAAGCTGGACAAGATAACACAGCGCGCCTGCCTCTTGCAAAGCAGGGCTTGGAGAATTGATGGATTTGCTCATTGATAGATTTGCTCATCTAAAAATGAATCAATGAGCAAATCTATCAATGATTAAATTTCTTCCTCGTCTATCCGAATCTTCATCCGGCGCAGGGTTTTGAGGTCTTCGTCCGTCAATTCGAGCGCGGCGTCTTCGCCTTCCATCTCTGAATCTTCGCCGTCGTGCGGGCGCAGCCCTATCTCCAGACGCAGGGTTAATTCCATCTCATAGCCAGCCTCGCGCAGCCGCTCGATGGCGTCCGCGACCTGCGGCGAATTCTCTACGGCAGAGTTGATGGCCGCGCCTATCTCCTGCACGATCTCTTTGGCTTCGTCGTCAATCTCCAAAATATTCTACGCTCTGGCAATCGGTTTACAGGTCAAAGCGACAGCGATGCTACGCGACGCGCGCACTCGCGGTCAACTATAAGTTTGACCTTTGGTTTTTGTGCTTTGTTCTTTGCACGCGACTCAAACTTGAGCTTCAAAACTCAACCTGAGTAAGACAAGCAAAGCGCAAAGCGCAAAGCACAAAGGACAGCTTTTTACTTTTGCCTTCTTCATCCATATGCTAGGCTTCGCTTAACTTTCCCATGCTGTGAATTGATTTCCAAAAGAGACGAGCCATGTCAACTAAAACAAGCTCAGAGCGCCGCGAACATTTTGAGACTACTTCGGGCATCGAGTTGCCGAACGATTTCAATCACGCCAACACAGAGCCGCCGGATTACGAACGCGACCTCGGCGCGCCCGGCGATTATCCTTACACGCGCGGCGTGCGTCACAACATGTATCGCGGACGCTTCTGGACTATGCGGCAGTATGCGGGCTATGCGTCGGCAGAGGAATCGAACGCGCGCTACAAATATTTATTGGAACATGGGACGACGGGCCTTTCCGTCGCCTTTGATCTGCCGACGCAGATCGGGCTTGATTCGGACGACCCGCTCGCGGCTGGCGAAGTCGGGAAAGTCGGCGTGGCGATTGATTCACTCGAAGACATGCAGCGCCTGTTTGACGGCATCCCGCTTGATACGGTCTCGACTTCGATGACTATCAATGCGACCGCTTCGACGCTCCTGTGTCTCTATCTGGCGGTCGCGCGCAAACAGGGAGCCTCATTCGAGAAAGTTAAAGGCACGATTCAGAACGATATTTTGAAAGAGTATATAGCGCGCGGCACATACATCTACCCGCCGCGTCCTTCCTTGAGATTGATTACAGACACCTTTGCTTTCTGCGCGCGTGAAGTCCCTAACTGGAACACGATTTCGATTAGCGGTTATCACATACGCGAAGCAGGCTCGACCGCCGCGCAGGAGATTGCCTTTACGCTGGCGGATGCCATCGCGTATGTAGAGGCTGCTATAGAAGCAGGATTGAAGGTTGACGAGTTTGCGCCGCGCCTCTCTTTCTTTTTCAACTCGCACAATAATCTACTGGAAGAGATTGCCAAGTTTCGCGCGGCGCGCAGGTTGTGGGCGCACACGATGCGCGAGAGATTCAATGCGCGAGACCCGCGCTCGCTGATGCTGCGCTTTCACACGCAGACGGCAGGCTCTTCCTTGCAGGCGCAGCAACCCGAAGTCAACATCGTGCGGACGACGATTCAGGCTCTCGCGGCAGTCCTCGGCGGCACGCAGTCTTTGCACACGAATTCGATGGACGAAGCCCTCGCCCTGCCGACCGAAGCCGCCGCGCGCATTGCGCTACGCACGCAACAGGTCATCGCACACGAATCCGGCGTCGCGGACACGGTTGACCCGCTGGCAGGCTCCTACGCGATAGAGCAGCTGACTAGCGAACTCGAACGCCGCGCCGCAGATTACATCGCAAAGATAGACGCGATGGGCGGGATGCTGCGCGCGATTGAAACAGGCTATGTCCAGCGCGAGATACAGGAAGCCGCTTACGATTTCCAGCGCGCCATCGAGACCGATGAGCAAACGGTTGTCGGCGTCAATCGTTTTCAGATTGAAGAGGAAACCAGGATTCCAATCCTGCGCGTTGACCCTGCTATCGAACAAGCACAGGTCGAACGCCTCCGCGCCCTGCGCTCAAGGCGCGATGGCGTTGCCGCCGAAACCGCCCTCGTCAACTTAGAAGAAGCGGCACGCGGCACGGAAAACCTGCTCCCGCGCATCCTCGCTTGTGTCGAAGCTTACGTTACCGTCGGCGAAATCAGTCATCGCCTCCGCCGCGTCTGGGGCGAGTACCGCGAGGCCGTAACATTATGATTGAAAGAAAGATAAAGACCATGCCGCGCTTTAAATTATATTCGTCAATCGCTTGTGTGAGTCTCATCAGCTTGCTGGCTTTAGTTGAGGCGCAGGGTTCAATCGCGGTGGCGGCTACTTCTCTTCAGAGTCAGGAAAAGGAAGCTGTGTGGGAGAGGTATAGCGCCAAAGAAGAAGAGTTTTCCGTGATGATGCCGGAGTTGCCGGGCGTGATTTCGGGTCAGACATGCTTAGACCTTTCCTGTCAGACCGTGCGGTTGGAGAAAACTTATGCGGCATATTCTGATGGCGTAGTCTATATCGTGACTTCGTATCAAACCCCGCATCTCCGCCCATCGCTCGAAGCGATAATTGACGAAAATCTAAGTTTGCTTAACGAGCAGTTCAAGATTGTCTCCCAGTCCGATGTGACGCTTAACAAGTTCAAGGGCAAGCGGTATGTCTTAATGTCGAAGCCGGATGACCATGACCGGATAGTGACGTTTTACCTGACAAATAAGTATGTCTATCGAGTCGATGCGGTAGGGGAAACCGAGAACGATTCCTCAATGAAAAAGTTTATCGAGTCATTCGCTTTAGATAATAAGAAGGCCACAGATATTGGCAATGGAGCAAAACAAATCACGACCTCTCTTAACAATCCTCTGCAAGCCAGGACAAACCAAAGCAGTCAAAGTGTCAAACCCGGTCAGATGCCGGAGACATCCGGAGGGCTTGGGCCGGGCCGGGGCGGTAACGCCGGTCAGACCGAAGGGGGCGGTGGTCGTGGTGGTAATATTGGTGGCGGGTCTAAGTCCAGTCAGACGCCGAGAATATTTAAGCCAAGCGAAGTGACACGCAAGGCTATGATTGTGCTTAAGCCTTCCCCGGAATACACAGAAGAGGCGCGGCAAAAGGAAATAACCGGCAGGGTTATCCTCCAGCTAGTGTTTTCTTCAACGGGCGGCGTCGTTAATATCAGAACAATCGGCGGCCTGCCTCACGGCCTCACGGAGAATGCTATCAGGGCTGCGCGCGTAATGTATTTCATCCCGGCAATGAAGGACGGGAAGCGTGTTCCGCAGTACGCCAGAGTCGAGTACAATTTCAATATCTACTGATGGACGTTTACCATTGCCGCGACGAGGATTAATTCTGTGGCGAAAACTTTCAAATATCGCGTGTGCCAGATGCAGATGGCGCGTGTAACATATGTCAACGGGCAGTGGCAGGGGTTGCAGGTTCCTGAAGTGGCTGGCCCTGAAACGGTTTTTAATTCGTGCCCCATGGTCTGGGAGTATCTGGACGCGGCGGGGCGCGAAGGTTGGGAATTGGTGACGGCTGCCGAGCACGCGCTTAGTCATGGCGTGGAAGTATCGAATGCTGTGAACCTATTGTTTCTGAAGAAAGAAATATCTTAGGCTGTTTATGCCAATCAAAAAGAACATAATAAAAGCTCGCCAACTTCCTGTCACAGCGGAAGTGATTGAGCGTCATATCTACTTGATACGGAATGAGAAGGTAATGCTTGATAGTGATTTGGCAAAGCTTTATGGCGTGACGACGCGGCGGTTGAATGAGCAAGTTCGCCGTAATCTCAAGCGATTTCCCGATGACTTTATGTTTCAGCTTACCTCAGAAGAGGAAGAATCTTTGAGGTCGCAAATTGCGACCTCAAAGAAAGGCCGGGGCGGACGACGCTACGCGCCATATGTTTTTACAGAGCAAGGTGTAGCAATGCTTTCAAGCGTGCTTAACAGCGATCAGGCAATCGAAGTCAACATCGCTATTATGCGGGCTTTCGTCAAACTCCGCGAAATGCTTGCCACACACAAGGAATTAGCGCAAAAGCTGGAAAAGATGGAGAAGCAATACGACGCGCAATTTAGGATAGTTTTCGATGCCATACGCGAACTAATGCAGCCTATAGTGCCGCCGCGCCGGAAGATAGGTTTTTAGATCAATCGCTTGTTTTCATTTGTGTAGTGGCATCTAGCTTGAGCTATCGAAATTGAATAATGGAATCTATCGTAAATGCGGAGGGTCTAATGACCGCTCATTACAAATTACCTGAAAATATCCAGCAGTTATACGAAGACGGACAAAAACTTAAGGAAAACATTCTAATTTTCTTGGACGCATGGCCTAAAGATGAAAAATCATTTGCAATCACATTTGAAAAAACTGACGTTAGCCATCAAGATGCAGTAAGCAAGCTAATAATTGAAACCCGTCGATGGTTTAATAAACTGAATTTAGAAGTCCTGCCGCACATAGTTTATGACCGACAGTTTATATATTTTACTTTGCGTAAAGTAGAAGCTGCGATTAAAAAGTGTCAGTATATCCGCCCTTATGTGCCGAGCGGCCCACAGACTATTGAAGTTGTAGAATACCCATTCTCAAGTCCTAGTAGCCACGGCGATACTGAACGTAGGATAAGTCTTGAAAGAGCTAAAGAAGAAGCCAAGGAAGGAATGGAAATAGCTCTGAATTTAGTACAATCAGTACCTGAATCCTCAACCGTAGTCCATCAAGCACGGCAGCCTCAGCCAAGTGCATATACTCCAAATACAGCCTTCATTATTATGTGGATGGACTCTGCGCATCCAGAGCTAGATGATGTGCGAAATGCAATAAAGGAAATTTGTAATGACTTTGGTATTCGCGCACTTCGCGCAGATGAGGTTGAACACCAAGATAAGATAACTGATGTAATTCTACAGCAAATAGCAAGCTCGGAATTTCTTATCGCTGACCTGACAGGAGAAAGACCAAATGTTTATTATGAGGTTGGATATGCCCATGCAATTGGAAAACGCCCCATTCTCTATCGCAAGCAAGGAACTACACTTCACTTTGATTTGTCTGTTCATAATGTCCCAGAGTACAAAAATATAACTGAACTCAAAGAACATCTTAACAAGAGATTTGAGGCAATATTAGGTCGTAGGGCAGGACAGAGTTGAAACATTTATTAGAGATTAATAACCTTCAGACGCATTTCCCGACGCGCGCGGGGCTGGTGCGCGCGGTTGACGGCGTGAGTTTTTATGTCGAGAAGGGCGAGCTGCTTGGCCTGGTGGGCGAGTCGGGTTGCGGGAAATCCATCACGGCGCTGTCTGTCATGCGTTTGATTTCGCCGCCGGGAAAGATTGTCGGCGGCGAGATCGTGTTTGACGGAGAGGATTTGCTGGCCGCTTCGGATGAACGCCTGCGCGAGATACGCGGCGACGACATCGCCATGATTTTTCAAGACCCTATGACTTCGCTCAATCCCGTCTACACTGTCGGAGAACAGATTGCCGAAGCTCTCAGGCTGCATCGCAAGCTGTCGCGCGCGGATGCTCGAAAGGCTGCAATTGAGGCGATGAAGGAAGTGGCGATTCCAGACCCGGCGCGGCGCGTGAATGATTACCCGCATCAGCTTTCGGGCGGGATGCGCCAGCGCGTGATGATTGCGATGGCGCTCGCCTGCGACCCTAAGCTGTTAATCGCGGACGAGCCGACGACCGCGCTCGATGTCACGATACAGGCGCAGATTCTTGAGCTATTAAATGAGCTGCGACGCACGAGAGAGCTTGGCGTCTTGCTTATCACGCATGACCTGGGCGTCGTGGCAGAGGTTGCAGACCGCGTCGCTGTGATGTACACGGGACGCATCGTCGAAGAATCTCCGGTCGAAGAGCTTTTCGCGCGCCCGAAGCATCCGTACACGGAAGGATTGCTGCGCTCTGTGCCAAAGCTGACGGCGGATGCAGTGGGACGGGCCAAGCGGCTTGAGACCATCGAAGGCATTGTGCCCAGCCCGACGGCACTGCCGGACGGTTGCCACTTCGCGCCGCGCTGCACGCATCGCATGCCGCGCTGCACTGCCGGAGAGATTCCGCTTTACGATCTTGAAGGAGCAGTCAGAGTGCGTTGTGTGCTCTATGACCTCGCGGCGGCAGTCACAGCAGACCATCAGGAGAGGAATGCAAAATTAAAAATGTAAAATGCAAAATGGAAGACAGCTCTTATTTTTGCACTTTACATTTTTAATTTTGCATTGTGTTTATGAGTCAGGAATCAGCACACATAAATCAGAGCGTGCCGCAAAGGGAAGCTGCGGCGGCGCGTTTGCATGACGCGCTGGAAGATAAGAGCGTGCGGGAAGAGCTTGTGCGCGTGCGCGCTCTCGTCAAACATTTTCCGGTCGAGGGCAGCGATGATGTCGTGCGTGCGGTTGACGGCGTGACGTTTGAGATTCTCAAGGGCGAGACGCTGGGGCTGGTGGGCGAATCCGGCTGCGGCAAGTCTACTGTCGGGCGTTGCCTGCTGCGACTGATCGAGCCGACTGCGGGCGAGGTCTTGTTTGATGGAAGAGACGTGACGAAGCTTGGCCGTGGCGGCTTGCGCGAGTTGCGCAGAGAGATGCAGATTATTTTCCAAGACCCGTACGCGAGTCTTAATCCGCGCATGAAAGTGCTGGCAATCGTCGGCGAACCGCTCAAGATTCACGGCCTCGGAAATAAGTCAGAGCGGCGCGAGCGCGTCGCAGAACTCTTACGCAAAGTCGGCCTCGACCCGGATTACATGAATCGCTACCCGCACGAATTCTCCGGCGGGCAAAGACAGCGTCTCGGCATTGCACGCGCGTTGGCTTTGAATCCGAAACTGATTGTCGCGGATGAACCCGTCTCGGCTCTGGATGTCTCCGTGCAGGCGCAGGTCGTCAATCTTCTCGAAGACCTGCAACAGGAATTCGGCCTGACTTATTTGTTCATCTCGCACGGCCTCGCCGTGGTCGAACATATCTCGACGCGAGTCGCGGTGATGTATCTCGGACGCATCGTCGAAGTCGCAAGCTCCGCAGAGCTTTACGCGCAGCCACTGCATCCGTACACGCAGGCCCTGCTATCCGCGATTCCGATTCCAGACCCGAAGCGCAAGCGCGAGCGCATCATCTTGAGCGGCGATGTGCCGACGCCTATCAATCCTCCTTCCGGCTGTCGCTTTCGCACGCGCTGCCCCTCTGCGATAGAGGAATGCGCGCAGATTGACCCGGAGTTGCGTGAGATTACGCAGGGCCACACGGTCGCTTGCATACGTGTTCCGGGGTGGGCGGATGCGCCTCCCGCTGCTTGACTCGAACCTCGCTGAAACATACGCCGTGTAATGTGCGTATCAGGACATCGAAACGTTTTTGATTGTGGCTCGCAAAGGTATGCGCCACATGAGTCTTCCCACCTTACTGCAAAGAAAGGAAACAGCGCATGCGTCGTAGTATTACCTACATCATTTTCGGCGTCGGCCTCTTGTTGGTCGTTCTAGGCATCGTCAAAGTTTTGCCCGGCGGCGTCGGAGCCGGAGTGGGCCTCGCCTTTTTCGGTCTGCTCCTGTTCGGTTTGAGCTTTATCCCGCAACCGCAACCGGCGGCAGACGCGCCACCGCCGATGAATGCCTTTGAGCGCATCACCGGACTCTTTTACCAGCCCTCGGTTGTCTTTCAGAATCTGCGTTCATATCCGAGATGGGTGGTCGCGCTGCTGATCGTGGCACTGGTCAGCGTGATTTACTCAGTAGCTTTCATGCAGCGGCTGACGCCTGAGAGAATCGTCGGGCATACGGTTGAAAAGCTGGTCGAGAGCGGGTGGGTTCCGGCTGACAAAGCCGGTGAGATGAAACAGGGGCAGATCGCAGACATCAAATCTCCCGCCAAGAGGCTGGGCGAAATCATCAATACGGTCGTCGGCTTATTTGCCCTGATGTGCTTTATGGCGGGTCTCTATCTCTTAATTATTCTGATGTTCGGCGGGCGCATCAACTTCTGGCAGGCGCTGTCGGTGTTGATTCATGCGACCTTGCCTGTCGTCGTGATCTCCAAGCTCTTGAGCCTTGTGCTGCTGTATATCAAAGCGCCGGAAGATATACATCCCTTGATAGGACAGGAGACTCTGGTGCAGGACAATCTGGGCATTTTGTTTGTTCCGGCGCAGCATCCTGTGCTGTGGGCGGCTGCGACCTTTATCGGCGTGCTGTCATTGTACGGTCTCTGGCTGAGGGCAACCGGCCTCAAGCACGGCGGCGAAAAGGTCAGCGGTTCAACCGCCTGGACAGCCACTTTGATTCTATTTGCGCTGACGATGATTTTAGCAGTGGGCTGGACAAGCCTCTTTCCGGGGTTCCTCGCTTAAGAGCGAGCAGGCAACAAGCAGAAGAAATATCCCGCAAAGGCGCAAAGACGCAAAGAAGAACTTTATTGTTCTCTATGCGTCTTTGCGCCTTTGCGGGATATGTTTTTATTCGTAACGTAGTGATTCAATCGGGTCTAAGCGTGCGGCCTTCCATGCGGGCCATAAGCCGAAGATGAGTCCGATGCCCACGCTCGCCACAAATCCGCCGATGGGTGCCCAGATGGGAACGTAAGACGGCACAAACAGCCTAATCAGCAGGGTCGTCAACCACCCGACGATGAGACCGATGAGACCGCCGACGCCGGTGAGGGTCATGGCCTCGATGAGAAACTGCCAGAGAATATCTTTCCTTCGTGCGCCGATGGCTTTTCTGACGCCGATCTCTCTGGTTCGCTCGGTGACAGAGACGAGCATGATGTTCATAACGCCGATGCCGCCGACCATCAGGCCGACCGAAGAGATGACGACCATCGCAATTGCCACGCCCGCCGTGATAGCGCGAAATTGTTCGAGGATAGATTCGGAGGTCGCCATCCCGAAATTATTAGGCTTGCCGAAGGGAACTTGCCTGCGCACGCGCAAGAGGTCTGTTATCTGATCCCTTGCCGCATCCATCTGTCCGGCACGCGCCACGGCCAGAATAAAGACATCATCGGCATTCGGTTTGAGCTTGCGCGCCACGTTAAATGGCAGGTAGATGACATTGTTCTGGTCGCTGTCGCCGCCGAGGAAAGTTTCGCGCTTTTCCAGCACGCCGACCACGCGAAACTCGCGCCCGCCGATTTCCAGAGTCTTCTCCACGGGCGAGCCGAACGGGAAGAAATTATCGGCCACCATTGAGCCGATAAGGCACACTTCCGAGTTCGAGTCGTTTTCAAAATCGGAGAAGAATCGTCCCTCCTGAATTATCTCCGTGCCTGCTTTCTCAAACTCAGGGAGCGTCCCTTGCAACTGCACAGCCGAAGAAGTCTTGCCGCCGCCCGTCACCAGAATCTTCTCGCCAAAGAAATTGTTGGTGATGTCGAGGAAGGGAACGGCAGTATCAAGCGCAGGGAGTTGCTTCAACGCCAGCGCGTCATCATAGGTCAGTTCTTTTCGCATCCGCTCTTCGCGCGAGAGCCGACCGATGCGTATGCCCGGCTCAAACTTGGCGATAAAGATGGAGCGCGTGCCGAATGATTCGACCTCTTTCTTAACGGCTTCATCAATGCCGCTGATGATCGAGGCAATCGCCATCACCGTCCACACTCCGATAACGACGCCGATAACCGTCAGAAACGAGCGCAGCTTGTTAGAACGCAAAGTGGCAAGCGCCATCTTCAGGTTTTCATAAATGTCACTTCTTAGTAATTTCATTTTATGAAATTTGTGCTTTGTCTTTTGTCTTTTGTTCTTTGCCTGTGGCTCTCAAGCTTGAGTCACAGGCTCTATGCTGCATAGCGTACAAAGCGCCAAGCACCAAGCACAAAATACAAATAACTAATCCGCTCTGAGCGCTTCAATCGGGTCTAGGCGCGCGGCCTTCCATGCCGGGAAAATTCCCGCGAGGATGCCTATGCCGCCGGAGACGCCGACCGCGAGAATGACCGCGATGATGGAAAGAAATGTCGGGAAGAAGACAGCCGTCAGCGCCTTTCCGATAACCCATGCGAGAAAAACTCCGCTTGCGCCGCCGATGGCGGAGAGCGTCACCGCTTCGACCAGAAACTGTTTGAGAATATCCGAGCGACGCGCGCCCAAAGATTTTCGGATGCCTATCTCCTTCGTCCGCTCCGTGACGGAGACGAGCATGATATTCATAATCACAATGCCTCCGACCAGCAGGGCAATGCCCGGAACGACGATAGCGACGATAAAGACCGTGCCGAAGATGCGGTCGCGCAATCCTGTAATCGCGTCCGGCGTAACGATGCCGAAATTATCTTTCTCGCCCGGCTCAAGCCTGCGCCGCACGCGCATCAGAAAACGCGCTTCATCCACCGCGTCATTAAAAACTTCATCCGTCTTTGAAGTGATGAGAAAATAGAGCGAGCGATTACGTACCAAGCCGCCGAAGTTGGTCGCGTAAGTCTTTAAAGGAATGGTGATGAACATGTCCTGCGGGATGCCGAAGACTGTTCCCTTAGCCGTGGCGACTCCGATGACCCTGTAAGGCACGCCGCGAATAACAATTTCCTGTCCCACTGCCGAGCCGGTTGGGAAAAGCTTGTTGGCAACATCCGCGCCGATATAGGCCACGCGCATTCCTGATTCGTTCTCCGCTTCGGCGAAGAATCGGCCTTCGGCGATGTCCAGATTTTCGATGTCGGCGATGATCGGAGTCGCGCCGTCGACCTGAACTTCTTCGAGGATTTCCGTGCCGCGCTTGACCTGTGCGCGCGAGGGCCGCGCCTTCGCTCCGATTCTGCCGATCAGGGTCGCGCGCGATTTGAGATACTCGAAATCCTCCATCGTCAAATCTTTGTTGCGACGCTGCGCGGCGGCGATGGTGTCCGTGTCCTTAAAATCCTCGAAGGGATTGAACCTTTGAACACTAAAAGATTTTGCGCCGATGCCCGCAATCTTTTCGTCTATGTAAACATTAAAGCCCTGTATGAGCGAGACGACGACCACGACCGCCGTGACGCCGATAATCATGCCGAGAAGCGTTAAGACCGAGCGCAGCTTGTGCGCCCAGATGGCGGCCAGCGCAAGTTTTAAGGTTTCGATTAATTTCACGATAAAGCTACTACGGATTAAGAACAGGTTTGTTTCAGCAAAGGATTTTGTAACAAAGCTTCTGAGATTAGATGCTATAGGTTGGAATAGGTTTCTTCAAGTCTGCCCAAACATCTTTCATAAGAATGCGATTCATGGATTAAATCCGATTAAATGGAAAAGGCTTTCCCCTTGCGGTCGTTCGCGTGCTCTTCTTTGCGGTCTTTCGCGTTTAAAAGTCAACTTCAGCGCGAGAGACCGCAAAGTGTTTCGCAAAGAGCGCGAAGACGTTTTCTATTCGTAACGCAGAGATTCAATCGGGTCTAAGCGTGCAGCCTTCCATGCGGGCCATAAGCCGAAGATGAGTCCGATGCCGACGCTCGCCACAAATCCAGCGATGGGCGCCCAGATGGGAACATAGGACGGCACGATCAGACTGATAAGAAAAGTTGTTATCCAGCCGAGCGCAAGCCCTATCAGTCCACCTGCTCCGGTCAGGGTCATGGCCTCGATGAGAAACTGCCAGAGAATATCCTTCCTTCGTGCGCCGATGGCTTTTCTAATTCCAATCTCTCTGGTTCGCTCGGTGACGGAGACGAGCATGATGTTCATGACGCCGATGCCGCCGACCATCAGGCCGACCGAAGAGATGACGACCATCGCAATCGCCACGCCCGCCGTGATTTCCCTGAATCTGGAAATCGCGCCCTCTGCCGTGGCGATGCCGAAGTTGTTTTTCTCATTAAACTTGACCTGACGGCGCACGCGCAGGAGGTCAACCATCTGGTCTCTGGCGAGTTCGACCATGCCGGGGCGCGCGACTGCAAACAGTGAGACTCCATCAGCGTCCGGCTTAATCTTGCGCCCGACGTTGTAGGGCATAAAGATTATGTTGTCTGCGTCGTCCGAGCCGTCGCCTCCGCCGCCAAACTGCTCGCGTTTCTGTATCACCCCGACGATGCGAAACTCGCGCCCGCCGATGTCAATCTTTCTCTCGACCGGCGAGATGTAAGGAAAGAAATTATCCGCCACGCTCGCGCCGATGATACATACCTGCTGGTTGTTTTCGTTTTCAAAATGTGTGAACCAACGCCCCTCTCCGATGATGCGCGTGCCCGCTCGCTCATACTCCGGCAGCGTGCCTTCCATACGCACAGCCGAAGAGGTCTTGCCGTTAGCCGTGACCAGCGTCTTCTGGCCGAAAAAATCGTTGGTCAAATCAAGGAAGGGAACGCACAACTCGACTGCGGGCAATTTTGAAATAGCAATCGCATCATCATAGGTCAGCTCTTTGCGCATCCGCTCTTCGCGCGACCTGCGCCCGATATGAAAACCCGGCTCAAACTTGAAAACCTGTATCGTGCGCGTGCCCCATGATTCAATCTCTCTTTTGACGGCTTCATCAATGCCGCTGATGATCGAAGCAATCGCCATCACAGTCCACACTCCGATGACCACGCCAATCGTCGTCAGAAACGAGCGCAGCTTATTGGCACGCAAAGTGGCGAAAGCCATCTTCAGGTTTTCATAAATGTCACTTCTTAGTAATTTCATTTTATGAAATTTGTGTTTTGTCTTTTGTTCTTTGTACCCGGCGCTTTCTCCTTTGCATATTATTGGGCTTGAGGCCAATAACTCAAGCTTGAAACGCACAGGCAAAGAACAAAAGACAAAGCGCAAAGAACAGCATTGCTCATTCCCAACGCAACGCCTCAATCGGGTCCAGGCGTGCGGCTTTCCATGCGGGCCACAATCCGAAGACCAAGCCGACGGCGGCGGAGATGCCGATGCCCATCGCAATGGCCCAGAGCGGCACATAGGCCGGGAGCGGCGAGTAGCTGTTCATCAGAAGGCTCGCCACCTCGCCGATGATAAGTCCTGCGAGGCCGCCGATGGCCGTCAGGACGACTGCTTCGATCAGGAACTGCGAAAGGATATTGCCGCGCGTCGCTCCCACAGCTTTACGAATCCCAATCTCTTTTGTTCGCTCGGTGACGGAGACGAGCATGATATTCATGACGCCGATGCCGCCAATCATCAGGGCGACGAAAGAGACTGCCGTCAAGACGAGCGCGGTCGCGCCCGTCAGTTGATTATAAATATCGAGCAGGGAATCCTGAGACGAGATGCCGAAATTATCTTTCTCATTTGCCGGGACGCGCCTGCGTCGGCGCAGGATGTCGCGCATCTCTTCCATCGCGGATTTTACCTCTGCACGGGACTTCGGTCTCACGATGATAAAGAAGACGACCTCCGGCAGCGGCACGTCTTTGTAGTATTTCTGAAAAGTCGTAATCGGAACAAAGATGGAATTGTCGCGCGACTGCCCGAAGAAGTTGCCGAGCGGCTCCATCACGCCGATGATTTTATAAGGATTGCCGCCAATCTTCATCTCTTTGCCGAGCGGGTCTTCAAAAGGAAAGAGAGCGCGCACGACATCCACGCCGAGCACGCAGACATTCGAGCGTTCCTGCAAATCTATGTCCGCGATAAAGCGTCCGCGCCCGATGTACTGCGAATGCACGAACTCGTAATCGGGTATCACGCCGAACAGAATCGGCGTGTCGGATTGCTTGTCGGAATAACGCACGGTCTCTGCGACTTTGCGATGAATCGGCGAGACGCCAGCGATGGAAGGGGCTTCGCGGCGCAAAGCTTCCGCATCGTCCAATGTCAAATCCTTGCGCTGTCTCTCCTCCGCCCCCGGCTGGCGGCCAAAGCTCGGATCAAACTTTGAAACAAAAATCGTGTTTGAGCCAAGCGATTCGATCTGGTCTGCGAAAGCTTTGTTCAAGCCCTGTATGATCGAGACCATAAAGATGACCGTCACGACGCCGACCGTCACGCCAAGAATCGTCAGAGACGAGCGCAGCTTGTTCGTCCTGATGGTCTCAAGAGCCATCGCCGCAGATTCTTTGACATCATCGAAAGTCATAAAATTCACTCATTGATTCATTTACTCATTTGCTCATTTAGTAAATCCAGCAAATGAGTAAATCATTCGGCGCGGAGCGCTTCAATCGGGTCAAGACGCGCCGCCCGCCACGCGGGCCAGAGGCCGCTGATGATGCCGACGATGGACGAAACGCCGACGCCCAGGACGGCGGAGTTGATGCTCAAGAGGAGCGGAAAGCCCATCAAAAAAGAGAGCAGGTAAGCGAGGCCGAAGCCCGTCACCACTCCGATTGCGCCGCCGATGGCCGTGACCGTTACGGCTTCTATCAAAAACTGTCTCAGAATGTCTATGCGCCGCGCGCCGACGGCTTTGCGAATCCCGATTTCTTTCGTTCGCTCTGTCACCGAGACGAGCATGATATTCATGACCACGATGCCCCCGACGACGAGCGAGATAGCGGCCACGCCGATAGTCACGATATAGATGTTGGAAGTCGCGCTGCCGTAAAGATTGAGAAAGACATCCTGCGATTCCAGTGCAAAGCCGTCGTCTTCATCCTTAAAAGTTTTGCCGCGACGATTGCGCATGATGGCGCGCACCTGATCCTGCGCGGCTTCGAGGCGCGCGGCTTCAGGAACCTGTATGTGAATCGTAATCGAATCACGCGCGCCGAAAATCTTTTGATAGGTCGGGTAAGGGATAAAGACAAAGTTGTCGCGCGAGAAGCCGAAAATCTTGCCCTGCTTTTCCGCTACGCCGACGATTTGAAAGGGACGGCCAGAGAGCCTGATCTCTTTGCCGACAGCGATGTCTGCGCTCGCGCCGCCAAAGAGATTTTCGAGAATATCCGCGCCGACGACGCAAACGTCGCTGCCGGAATCGCCTTCGCTCTCAGACCACGCGCGGCCCGCCTCGATGCTCACATCTTCGATGTCAAACATCGAAAGCGTGACGCCGCGCACAGGCACGTCTTCGGATTTCTGGTCGCCGTATTTGACCAGCTCGCGCGCGTTGGCGGCAACCCCCGTGCGCCAGCAGGAAGCGCACAGCCGCGCGATGGCCTCCGCATCTTCATGCGTCACATCTTTGCGGCGGTTGAATTTAATGAAATCTTCGCGCGAGGTGATGATGAGCGGGCGTTTGGCGACGGTGAAAACAGTAGAGCCTTGCGAAGAGAAAGTGGAAGCGACGGTCTGGTCCAGACCCTTGATAATCGTCACCACCGCAATCACCGCCGAAACCCCGACCACGATGCCGACCAGCGTCAGCGCCGTGCGCAGCTTGTTCGAGCGCAGGCTCGCCAGAGCAACGCGGAAGGATTCTAAGAGTGACGATAAATGGACAAGCATAAAAACAGTGACGGGTGACAAGCGATGAGCGACAAGCAAATACGCTTTCACCCATCACTTGTCACCCGTCACTTGTCACTGCTTTATCGAATGCGTTCGTCCTTCTCAATCAAGCCGTCGCGGATGGAGATGACGCGATGCGCGCGTGCGGCGATGTCCGGCTCGTGCGTGACGACGATGATCGTGTTGCCTTCGGAGTGAAGCTTCTCGAAGAGATTCATGATCTCGTAGCTGGTGTGCGTGTCGAGCGCGCCGGTCGGCTCGTCCGCGAGCAAGATGGAAGGATTATTAACGAGCGCGCGGGCGATGGCGACGCGCTGCCGCTGTCCGCCGGAAAGCTCATTCGGCCTGTGCGTCATGCGGTCTGCCAGATCGACTGCGGAGAGCGAAGCCTTCGCTCTCTCGTGTCGCTCGGCGGAACTCATGCCCGCGTAAATCAGCGGCAGCTCGACGTTATGCAAAGAGGTCGCGCGGGCCAGCAGGTTAAAGGTCTGAAAGACGAAGCCGACCTCTTTGTTACGGATGCGCGCCAGCTCGTCGTCGTCCATCGCGGAGACGAGCTTGCCGTTGATCCAGTATTCACCCTGACTCGGCGTGTCGAGACAGCCGATCAGGTTCATGAGGGTGGATTTGCCGGAACCCGAAGGCCCGATGATCGCTAAATACTCGCCCTTCTGCACATCGAAAGAGACGCCGTGCAGTGCGTGCACCTCTTCCGAACCCATCTGGTACGTCTTCCAGATTTCGCGCATCGAGATGAGGGCAGCGGGGACTGCCTCACGCGCGAGAATCTCGCCGTTCGTGAGCGGCGCGCCTTCCGCTACGGTCTGCTCGATGATTGCTGCCGGTTCGCTCATATTTTAATCTCTGACTAGCTGCTGGCGTTGGCATTGCCCGCGCCGGGTTTATTCGTTTGTTCCTTGACGGTCGAGCCTTCCTTCAGAGTCTTGAGGATGCGGCTCGGCCCTGTAATGACTTTCATGCCCTGATTGACGCCGCTCGTAATCTCGATGTCGGATTCGCCTGTGATGCCGGTCGTAATCTCTACGAACTTGACCTTCTTGCCGTCGAGCACATAAACGCCCTTGATGTCTTTGGGCTTGGTGTCTCCATTGGGCGCAGGCTGCGGCGTGCTGCCAGCCGGGGTCGCTGCGGGCGAGCCTTCAGGCGTCGGAGATTTTTCGACGATAGCCTGTAAAGGCACTGCGACGACATTGTTCTTGACTTTGGTGGTGATGGTGGCGGTCGCGCTCATGCCCGGACGCAGGCCGCTACGAACTTCATCTGGCGTGTCCTTGATCTGGATCACGACGCGAAACTCTTTGGCTTCCTGCACGTTGATCTGATTCGAGAGTCCGCCCTGCGTCGCGGATTTGCCGACAGCGAGCGGCGTCTTCTGCGTCACGACGCCTTCAATCTCTTTTTCATTAAAAGCGTCAACCTTGATCTTCGCGGGCTGGCCCACTTCGACATTGGAGATTTCCGTCTCGTCTACCTTGACTTCGACGTTGATGGTGGACATATCCGCAATCGTCAGGAGCGGCGTGGACGAGAGACTGGCGACGGCGAACGTTCCGACCTTTGAAGGAATGTCTGCGATGACGCCGCTCAGGGGAGAAAGCTGTGTGGCCTTGCTGCGCTGGCTCGATTCGCCGCGCAGGAGCGCCTGCTGCTGGTTGGCGCGCGACTCGCTTGAGCGGACGCTGAGGCGAGCGGTTTCAACAGAACGCCTTGCATCACGCACGCGAATGCGCTCCTGATTGGCGCTGGAGATGGCTTCCTGCACGGCTATCTTCTGCGATTCGTGGCGGGCCAGCGCAGAATCATAACGATCCTTTGCCGCATCGTAATCCGCACGCGAGGACACGCCGGACTCGACCAGCTCCGTCGTGCGCTTTAATTCGCGCTGCGCGGTGGTAAGGTCAATCTGCGTGTTGACGAGCTGCTGCCGTTGCTGTGCGACGCGCGCCTCCGCCGTCGTCACGCCCGACTGTGCCTGCGCGACGGAATTCTCGGCGGCGATAATCTGCGTGCGCGCGTTCTGCACATCATTGAGGGCCGTCTGCGTGGCCGCGAGTTGCGCTTCCTGACTGGATTGAAGCTGCGTCGGGTCGAGACGGACGAGCGGCTGGCCCTTCGACACCATGTCGCCCTCTTTGACGTAAATCTCCTCGATGCGGCCCGCGACCTCGCTCGTCAGGTTGATAAACTGTATCGGGCGAATCTCACCCGAAGCCGTGACGGTCGAACGCAGCTCTGGCCGAACATCTATTGTGACGGTCGTCACTTCCGGCTCATCTTTGCGGCTGGCGAAAACGCTGATGATAACAATCAATCCGAGCACGGCGACTGCCGAGACTGCAATAATAATTTTCTTTCTGCGGCTCAATGCCATATTGGAATTCCTCTATTGTTAAAGAAGAGATAGGATGCCCCACACCGACTCGCGCGTGCGCTTCCGCTGAGGGTTCGGCCCGAAATCTGCTTGAGACCCACGCGCCAGAACATCTTCTACGTTAGAAACGCGCGAACAGTTTCATTATAAACAATAACAGACCGGAGTCTAAAGTCATGAATCAGGTTGCTGGCAATCCGCTTTGACGCCGGACGCCGGATGCCGGACTCTAGACTGTTATTGTTGTCTCGACTTTTCTTTTCGCGCTACAATGGTTTCCGGTTTCCCGCGTAATCCCCGATGCGGGTTGGGTGTGGGGTGCGCCCGAAGTTTTCTCACGAACGAAGAGTCACGCGCACGAGGACTTTAAAGTTTATGACGACCTGTGACAGGTGCGGTACGGAAAACCTTGACGGCGCGCAGTATTGCGACGAATGTGGAGCGTTTTTGAACAACTCTGCTCTTGCCAAAAAGTCTGTGCATACGGGCGATACTGGCGGGGGAACGGATGACAAACTTATGGAAGAATCTTCACTCGCGGAAAAGCCGAATGGCAACGACGATAACCAACCATCACGCTCTTACGCTATCTCTCAAGGGTCTATTTCCCTGATGGAGGGCGCGCACGCCAAACTCGTCATCGAGCGCGGGCGTTCCGCAGGGAAGCAGTTCCCTTTGAGCGAAGATGAATCACAGATCGGACGCTGGGATGCGGACGGCGGCATCTTTCCGGATGTTGACCTTGATGCAGACGACCCGGAGGCCAAAGTCTCAAGGCGTCATGCGCGCATCATGCGGCGCACCGGCCAGTATTTTGTCGAAGATTTAGGCTCGACGAACGGGACTTTTATCAATCGCGGGCGACGCCTGCTGCCGGGCGATAAACAGCCCCTGCGCGACGGCGACGAGATTATTGTCGGGAAAACATTTTTGCGTTTCCATATTGTGAAGTAGAAAAAAGGGCGGCGGTGTCGTTTTTCTAGCGGCACAGTCGCCAGCGCCTGCTTAGAAGCGCGTTGCCTCTAAACCGGAACACGCGCTTGAAAAGTTTCCTCTGAATAGAGATGCCTTTTTGTTATGAATGCGGCGCGCATGTCGCGCCGGAAGATCCATTTTGCGGCAACTGCGGGATTGCTCAAAAACCAATCGCAGCGGTCTCTCCGACTGTCATCAGCAGCCCGCTGGATGAGCCTGCCGCTGCACCACCTCCCGTTGCGCAGCCTGCCGCTGCGCCTCCTCCTGCTCCCGTGCCTTCCGAGCCTTTGCAGATGGAAGACTTCGAGAACGCGGAGCAGCCTCCGACAGAGTCTCTGGACACTATTGCACCGGGGACTGAGATCGACGCAGATGCGCCCGATGCATCGTTCAAAAGCGTCAACGCTTACGATTCAGCAGAAATTCTGCCGGTTGCTGCACAGGCCGCCGATCCGCAACGGGAGACCGCGCCTGAATTACAAGAGACCTTGATGGGCACATTGGGTTCTCTGTTGCAGGAAGAAGGCGAGACGGCAGAGCCTGTTGAAGAGGCAGCAGAGCCTGTTGAAACTGGCGAGATTGAGATCGAAGCAGCAGAGCCTCAGCCCGCTTCGGATTTGGCTCAGACATCTTCTGCATTGGCCCAGACAGCTTCTACGGATGCGCCCCTTTCAGAGAGCGACGCAGAGCCAGAGAGTCCGTCGGCTTCTCTTGAAGAAAGCGCCGCGCCGGAAACCGGCAGCCCTGCCATACAAACCGTTGAGCCTCCGGCCCCGGCGGTAGAGGCGCAGCAGGGCGCGGCAGCCGCAGCAGCCACCAGCCGCGAAGCGGAGTCAGCCGAACCGGAAGAGTTGAGCCAGCAACAGGAAGAAGAAACTCCAACGCCTATGTCAGCGAATGAAGGCGCGCTCAGCGATACGATTGCGCCGCCGGATGCGAGCAGGTCTACGGGCCAATTGATAAGAGCGAGCGGCGAACACGCACTGGAAGCGACTGTCCCGCCCGGCGCGACCGGAAGCGGCAAGCGTGGCAGCAAACAACTTGAGCCGGGAACCCTGCTCAACGGTCGTTATGAGATTGTGCGAAGAATCGGCGGCGGCGGCATGGGCGCTGTGTATCTGGCAAAAGACCGTCACCTAGGAGACGCGCCGCGCGCCGTCAAAGAGATGATCGAAACGCATCTCGATGAATCGCAGCATGAAAAGGCCGTCGGCGATTTCAAACGCGAATCGCTGCTGCTGACCTCGCTTGAGCATTCTTCGATTCCGACCATCTACGACTATTTTTATGACGAGCAGGCGGGCCGCTTTTATCTCGTCATGAAATATATTTCGGGCGGCGATTTTGCTTCACGGCTCAGGAACGCGCCCGGCGGACGCCTGGATGAAAAGACCGTCACCATCTGGAGCATGGAGGTCGCGGACGTGCTCGACTACCTGCACAATCGTCGCCCGCGCCCGATTATCTACAGAGATTTAAAGCCCGCGAACCTGATGATTGACGGCAATTCTGGTCGGGTGATGTTGATTGATTTCGGCATCGCGCGCTGGGTCAACAAGCAGGAAGAGAAGGGCGTCACGGCTGTCGGCACGATGGGCTATGCGCCGCCGGAGCTTTTTAGCGGCAAAGTCGAGCCGCGCTCTGACATCTATTCTTTAGGCGCGACGATGTTTCACCTGCTGACAGGCTCAGACCCGCAGGACAACCCGCTCCTGATTTTCGACTTTACCAAAAACCCGCGCCCGCGCCAGATCAACCCGGCTATCTCGACAGAGATGGAGCGCATACTGATGCGCGCCGTCGAGTATAAGCCGGAAGGACGCTTTCGCTCGGCGGCGGAGATGCGTGAATCTCTGGCCGCTCATCTGGAAAAGCTGCGCGTCGGCGATGTGTCTTACGGGATGGTGACGGCTGCGCAGGGAGCCGGGGAAACGCTTCAGGTCGAGATGGTCTTCTGCGGTTTCTGCGGGGGCCGCATCGCCGCAGACGATCTCTTCTGCGCGCACTGCGGGGCAAAGCAGCCGCTCGCCGGAATCAGTCCGAGCGCGGCTTTGCAGGCGGCGCGCACGACAGCCAAGCTGGTCGTCGCGGGCACGACAGAGCTTGACGCTTCATTTCTTTTACAGAAGGACAGCAATCTGGTCGGGCGTTCCGACCCGCACTCGAACATTTTTCCTGAGGTTGACCTCTCGCGCTTTGACCCTGAAACGAAAGTCTCGCGCAGGCACGCGCGCATCTGGCGCAAGGGCGAAACCTTTCTGGTCGAAGACCTCGGCTCGGTCAACGGCACGGTCGTGCTGGGGCGAGACAATGATACTGTGAGACTTGCCCCGCACCAGCCGCGTGTGCTGGAAAACGGAGACAAGCTGCGCATGGGCGAAACGATGCTCCACTTTTTGGTCGGATGAAACAGCGGGCGGGGCCATGGGCCGGGGGGCAGTGAAAAACTGATTGCCTCCGTCTCCTGACCCCTGACCTCTGACTACTGCTTATGGTCGAAACCACAGCCTTGCCGCAAACAGACGCAGAGATGCGCGCACACGCCGCAGAAACTTACGCGGAGAGATACCGCGCGCCGTTCTCTTTGCGCTGCGGCGCTTTGCTTATTGATTACATCATAGTGGCGAGCATCATCGTCTTTAGCACGCTGGTCGCGCGCCTCTTCGGCGGCGGGGGGCGTCTGGCTGGCGGGACGGCTGAGACCGCCGGTTGGGTGATCGCCATCGGCGTCGTGCTTTTGAACTTCGGCGTGCTGGCGAGCCTGCGCGGGCAAACGCTCGGCAAGTGGGCCACCGGCCTGCGCATCGTGCGTCAGGACGGCAAGCCTTTGACGATTCTCTCTTCGCTGTTACGTCATCTGGTCGGGTATCCGTTGTCGCTCCTCACGCTCGGACTCGGCTTTTTCCTCGCTGTCTTTAACGCACAGGGTCGCGCTCTGCATGACCTCATCGCGGGCACAGTCGTGGTGCTGGATAAAGCACGCCCGCCGTCAGCGCCATGAAGCGTTCGCGCGTCAGCAAGGAAATGAATTAATGGTCAATCTCTGTCCGATCTGCGGTTCAACCCCGGCGAAGGGAGCGCGATTTTGTCGCACCTGCGGCTCGTCGCTCAAACCTGCGCCCGGCGGCGGCGGCGAGGTCGTCTCTCCACTCGCGCAGACCATTCCGCTCGTGGGCGAAGGCCGTCCGACAGACGGTATCTCGCCGGAAGACGCGGCGTACTCCAAGCCGGACACGGCACGCGTCCGTCAGGACGAGATAGAGCGAATGTTCAGGCAGAATCCGGCGGCCGAAGGCAACGGCAGACCCGTTGAAGCCCCTACGGAAGAGATGTCTGCATCGCATCCTTTATCTCCCGTGCCGGTCATCCCAGAAGGCGCGAAGGCAGGCGAGCAGGCAGTCGTCGCGCACGCTTCAAACAATGCACAAAAGTCTGTCGCCACGCCTTCGCGCCGCAAGTGGCAACTGGCCGCAATCCTTCTGCTCTTTGTCGCGCTCGCAGCCGGGACGCTCGCCATCTTCTACTCGCGCCAGCCAGCCCCGATTGATGCCGGTAGCGGCGCATCCCCCATCGCTCTCAGCGACCGGAAAAAGCTGGTGGACGATCAGTTGGCGGAAGCAGACTTGCTGCTGGCCGCTGGCGATTTGGATGGAGCGATTGCGAAACTGCGTTATGCGACGAGGATCGACCCTGCGAATGCGGAGGCACATTTAAGACTCGGCCATGCGCTGGAAAAAAAGGGCGACAGGCGCGCGGCCATTGAAGAGTACAAAGCTGCTACACAGAGCGATGCGGCTAACACTGCCGCATGGCGCGCTCTGGCCGCCGCGCAATCTTCCGAAGGGCTGCATCAAGACTCTGCCGAGAGTTATACGCGCCTCGTCTCGCAGATGAACGATGCGGAGGTGGATGATAACTTGCGGCTTGAGTACGCAGACTCTTTGCGTCGGGCCGGACGCACGGAAGAGGCGCGCTCGCTATATCAGAAAGTCTCCCTCTCGGAATCGCGCGACCTCGCTTATCGAGCGAGCGAGCAGTTGGGCCAATTGCCGCTGCCGCAGGCGACAGGCGATACTGAAGCAGCGCGCGACCAGCGTGCAACTTCAACTCAATCTCGTCCGGCTGATGAATCGGCGGCGCAAACCAACGGCACGACGACTCTGACAAATCAGCCGGTCGCGGTCACGCCGCCGCAGCAGCCGCCTCCGGTCAACAATCGCCCGGCAGAGAACAACTCTGAACAGTTCTATCGCCAAGCCCTGAACATTGTGCAGGGCCGCGACGTTAAGACACTACAGCGCGCAGAACTGCTCCGCGCTTTGCAGCTTTTCCAGAACGTGCGCGACGGCGCGCATAGCAATGAAGCCAGAAAATATGCCGAACGGCTCGGCAAAGAGTACGACCGGCGTAGAAAAAAGGACTGAAGAGCAGGACACAGAACACTGAACCCAAGTCTCGGAATGAAAAAGCTGAACACGCTTTTATTTTATTCTAAGTTCTGTGTCCTTAGTTCTGAGTTCTTCTTGAAGATTATATGCCTGACCTGATAGTCAAATATCCAGACCGTTCTCCTGACACTTATCCTTTGGGCCGTTTGCGCATCACGATTGGCCGCTCGGCGCGCAACGACCTCTGTATCCCAGACCCTTTCGCCTCGCGCGTGCATGCGGAAGTGCGCCGCGAAGGCGATGGCTATGTCTTGCAGGATTTAGGCTCTGCCAACGGGACGCTTTTCAACGGCGCACCGGCTGGCGGCAGCATCCCGCTCGGGCCGGGAGACCGGATTCAGATTGGCGAGACGGAAATCATCTTTGACGACGGCTCGTATAACTCTACGCGCGGCGCGAAGATGATTACGGACGCGACCGCCTCGCCTGAGCCGGAAGCGACCATCGCCCTGCATTCATCCGACCGCACGACCTCCGGCCTGCTGGAAGCCATCGAAGGCGCGCGGACAGAGCCTGATTTTTCCGCGCCGAGGGGCGAGCAGAAACAGAGTGACCTGCTGGCCCTGATTAGCAAAGTGGGAGTCACCTTGCTGGCTTCCGCCACTCTCAGCGAGACCTTGAATCAGATCGCCTTGCTCGTCTTTGAGGCAGTCCCGGCGGATCGTTGCCTGATTATGATGAGGGACGAGGGAGGCACGGAGCTAAAGGTCGCTGCGGCGCGCCTGCGTGACCGTGAAGGCGAAGTCGGAGAGATACGCATCAGTCGTCATGTGCTCGAAGAAGTCGTGGGGCAGGGCAAGGCCGTGCTCACTTCAGACGCGCAGCATGACCCGCGCTTTGCCAGCAGCACGATGACCATACAGGGCATCCGCTCCGTGCTCGCAGTCCCTCTCGGCGTCGGCGAAAACGTCTTCGGCATCGTCTATGCAGACAGCCCGATTGCCGAAGGCAGATTTACCGAAGATCATTTAAAAGTCCTGACGACGCTGGCCTCGGTCGCCTCCATTCGCGTCGAGAACACGCGCCTACTGGAACAGCAGATGGAGCGCGAGCGGCTTGAGCACGAGCTGCATCTGGCGATGGAGATACAGCAGCGTTTTCAACCGACCGCGCCGCCCATCGTGAAGGGCTACGAGTTGCAGGGCATCAGCTTTTCCTGTTACGAAATCGGCGGCGACTATTACGACTTTATCGAGCGTGAGGACGGACGGCTCGTGGTCGCGCTCGGTGACGTGTCGGGCAAGGGAACTGCCGCCGCGCTTTTGATGTCGTCGCTGCATGCGGCTGTGCATGCGCAGGCGGCCTCGCATTCCTCGCTGGTCGAAACCATCTCCGCCGTCAATAAATATCTGGCGGAAAATATTCCTTCCAATCGTTTCGTGACGCTCTTTTATGCGGAGCTTGACCCACTGTCCGGCTCGCTCGCGTTTGTCAACGCAGGGCACAATCCGCCGCTCATCGTTCACGGAAACGGCACGGTCGAGCATCTGGCGGCGGGCGGTCTCCCGCTCGGCATTATCCCGAACGCGGAATACCGCGAAGGCCGCACGCAACTGAACTACGGCGATGTGCTGGTCATCTATTCCGACGGTGTTTCGGAGGCGGTCAGCCCTTCCGGCGAAGAGTTTGGGCCAGAGCGTCTGTATGAGGTCGTGGCCCAAAACCTGACGGCCTCTGCCTCAGGCATACGCGACCGCATAGAGGCCGGGCTGTCGAAATTCGCGCAAGGCACTCCCGCCAACGACGATATCACGCTCGTCATCGTCAAGCGGCAAGTGAAAGGCGTCGCCGTTTCTGGTGCGGGATTAAAATAAACGGGACAGAAAACGATTTCCCGCAAAGGCGCTTCAACCAGGGTGTCGGGGATAGGGTGTCGGGGGTAGAGAAAACAAAAATGCTTTTCCTACCCCCGACACCCTTGCTCTTCGCGTCTTTGCGGGAAATCTTCTTTTACTCTTTGCGGGTAAATGCCCCGCAGCTTGCTGCGTGAAACCTCTTTAACTCTGGCGGATGTATTCTCTCGCCAGAGTTAGGCAAGTTTCATCAGCCACTAAATACATCGCAGTTTGCTGCGACGAAATTTACTCGATAACGTATGGCGCGGTGACTGGGATGTCGCCGTTCGTGCCTATGACGCTCGAATGAGAATTGTCGTAGCCTCCGAAAAAGCCGCTCGCCGGACGCCAGACGTTGAGTCCCATAAACTCATGATTAGACAGCGGCGCGGGCCTATCCGCTCCTGAATGCGTCCCGAAGTATTGAGAGTCAGGAACAGAGGTCTGCGAATTGTTCCAGCTACGCAGGTAGTACAGGCCGACATCTATCCGGTAGACCGCGAGGTCTCCCTTGCCGTCTCCATCATAGTCGCCGGGAACGGGTCTGTCTCCGGCCTGCCCGAAATGCGTTGCGGTATAAGAGCCGTCTGAACTCTTGAGGACATACCACACCCCGTTGGACGGGCGAAAGACAGCGACATCCGTCTTATCATCGCCGTCATAATCGAACTGCACGGGCTTGTCTTCACTAATCCCGAAAGCATATGAAGCCATCGTGTAGTCGGAACTCTTCAAGATATACCAGCCGCCGTCCGAGGGACGGAAGACCGCAAAGTCAGTCTTGCCATCGGCGTCATAGTCTCCCGGCGCTGGCTTGTCACCGCTTGCGCCCCAGTGAACGCCGAAGCCGCTGCCATCGGAACTCTTGAGCACATACCAGCCGCCTGTCGGAGCACGGAAGACTGCTAAATCACTAATGCCGTCGCCGTCGTAATCGCCGGGCACAGGCACATCTCCGAGGCTGCCCATGCCCCACTGCTGCGTTCTGAAAGAATTGGAGCCTGTCTGGATAACCCAGTTGCCGTTTGATGGACGCCAGATTGCAAAATCGCCCAGCCCGTCGCCGGTGTAATCAACTCGCTTGGTGTTGGTGTTCAGGTTACAGGTTCTCTGCCAGATATGCATTCCCCCCGCAGATGTCCCCGCAGCCCAGCCCGGCACTACGATGTCTGCCATGTGATCGCCGTTAAAGTCTGCTGCGTCGCCGGAGTAAGTCCATCCCAGAGGCACGCTTGTTAGATAATCATTTCGCGTAAAGCCTCCGAGGCCGTCGCCCAACAAAAGCGCGGCGTTGATTCTCGGATTAGAAGATTGGTATTGAGCCGTAATCACATCCAGCTTGCCGTCGCCGTTAAAGTCTGCGACCTCTGTGTCGTTGATCGTAGGAAAGAGCGGATGGTCGATTCTGGTAAACCCGCCGCTTCCATTATTCAGCAGAATCGTCACAGTATTTCTCTGAGTCGTGGCGATGATGTCATCCTTACCGTCGCCGTTAAAATCTCTGGCCTGATTAAGAATGGTATCAGTGCCGAGATTCATGGTTGTACCGGGAGTGAGCGCGCCCGTGCCGTCGTTCAGATACGGAGTCAGCGTGCGCTGCGCGGCGGTCTCGTTATCTGTCAGTGCGACATCTTTTTTGCCGTCCCCGTTAAAATCGCCGGTCACAAAGCCCTGCACATTAGTCCTGGCATAGGTTGCCGGAGGCGCGAAATTGCCCGCGCCGTTCCCGATGCGAAGATGTAAAACCGTCGTCTCAGGCGTCCAAAAGCGAATCACTAGGTCAGCCTTTCCATCGCCGTTAAAGTCTATAAACTGGGTCTCATTATAGAACGGCGACGAGTAGCTTAAGTTGATGAGAAAACTGAACCCTCCCGCCCCGTTATTGAGCCACATCGAATAGGTCGCATTGCCGCCCAAGAGAATCAGGTCGAGTTTGCCGTCGCCGTTAATGTCGCCGGAAGTTATTCCGAGCCAGCCCGTGTCCACTGTATAAACATTCTGCGAAGGGAACTTGCCCGCGCCATCGCCCAGAGAGACGATCAGCCTGCCGTTATAGCTGATGCTGGCGAGGTCTATTTTGTTATCCGAATTGAAATCGCGCGCGATAAACTTGCTCGCCGGAAAGCTGAAGTCTCCATGCGCCAGTTTGAATCCCGGCCTCGGACACTGTGCCTGAACGTTCTGCCTCGCTCCTAATTGAGCGGCGACAAACATCAGCACGAGCATGGATAGAAAGGATGCGATTGATTTTGA
The DNA here is from genome assembly GCA_963817025.1 of Pyrinomonadaceae bacterium. Classification (GTDB taxonomy): domain Bacteria; phylum Acidobacteriota; class Blastocatellia; order Pyrinomonadales; family Pyrinomonadaceae; genus JACMLC01. Next base: position 156,339 of record CAWFML010000002.1, read on the forward strand.
TTTGGTGTTGCTGGGCATTGAAATCTCCTGAAAAGATTGGCTGTAAGGCGCAGCCGAAAATAAAGTTGCATGCAAAGGCGCGTGCGCAGGTCGAGTGGCAAGGTTGACGCCTTTCAATCTTGCCCTCTGACCTGATTATTCGATGACGTATGGAGTCATAACGGGGATGTCGCCGCTCGTCCCAATCGGCCCCGAACTGGATGTGGTATAGCCGCCGAAGATATTGCTCGCGGGTCGCCAGATGTAAGGGAAAAAGGTATCCGTTCTTCTCATAGCCACGGGCAGGTCTGCTGCCGAAGGAGTTCCGGCATATCTGTAATCCGCTTCTCCGGTCGCCACGTTGTTCCAACTGCTCAGAAAATAAAAGCCCACGCCCGGACGATAAATGGCGATGTCCGCTTTGCCGTCTCCATCATAATCAGCCGGAATGGGTTTGTCCGTGTTAATTCCGAAATGCATTGCGCTGAAAGAGCCGTCCGAACTCTTGAGCATGTACCAGTGGCCGTTTGAGGGACAAAACACAGCTACGTCCGTCTTGTCGTCGTTATCAAAGTCAGCTTGAGCGGGCTTGTCTCCGTTCGTCCCGAAGAGAAAAACCGAGAACCCGTTGTCAGAGCCTTTCAAGATATACCAGCCGCCGTCGGATTGGCGAAAGACCGCCCAAACTCGCCCGTCCCGTCACCGAAGTAGATTGCGACTTTGCCTTCTCCATAGGCGGAGGTGGCGATGTCCATTTTACCGTCCGCATTGAAGTCTGCCGTGATGGCTTTATGGCCGACACTCGAAAAGAACCCGTAGTTCAGTTTAAAGCCCGGCCTGTTGCACTGCTGCGCGTAAGCCGTCCGAGAGATAAAGCACGGCGCGGAGAGATAAACTGCGGCCAGCAAAAGCGGCAGCGCGAAACGCAGAGTTGATTTTCCCTGACGAGTCATCGACGGGTTCCTTTCGACGGCATGTAATCCGAAGAGCGGCTTAAAATCGTGATTGAGCCGGAAGGCAAACTTGTTCCTTTGTAGACTGCGACTCGCCTTCCAACTCGAAGTGAAAGTCTGGATTTCTTACTACATCTGCGGGTTGTATTTGAATGCGGCCAGATAGCCGCCGCCGGTTTGAACGTGTCTATTTTAGACCGGGGTTGTGCCAAAAGACAATGGTTAGTAGCCGGTCAGTTTCAAATAGAGCAAAGAAAAACGAGAGGCTCGCGCAAGGGCGCAAAGACGCAAAGGAAAGCACGCCAAGTTTAAATGGCATTCAATCTTTTGCGGTCTTGCTTTGCGCCTTTGCGCGAGATTCTTTCGTGTTGCTGGATATTCAACAGAATTTAAAACTGAGACACTCCTCTCCGCGCGTGCCGATCCTGTCACTCAATCACGTAGGGAGCGGTCACAGGAATATCGCCGTTCATCCCGACCACACCGCCGTTAAACAAATAGAGTACAAAGCTGCCCTCGCTCGGACGCCAGAGGGAGAAGTCCATGATGTCGCCGATGCCGTAGGGAGCGGGCTGGTCTTGCGGCGTAGGGATACCATAAAAGGCAAAAATATTGACCGAATGCAAAGAATTGTTCCAGCTACGCAAGATGTAAAAGCCTTCGCCGGAGCGGTAGACAGTGATGTCGGCTTTGCCGTCGCCGTCGTAATCTCCCGGCAGAGGTTTGTCCGAAGAGATGCCGAAGTGCGTTCCGACAAAAGAATTATCCGAGCTTCTGAGAATGTACCAGGTGCCCGTCGAAGGACGATAGACAGCCACATCCGTCCTGTCGTCATTATCATAATCGGCCTGCACGGGTTTGTCTCCACTTAGGCCAAAGGCATAGGAGGCCATCGTGTTGTCAGAGCTTTTGAGGATATACCAGCCACCGTCCGAGGGACGAAAGACCGCAAAGTCAGTCTTGCCATCGGCGTCATAGTCTCCCGGCGCGGGCTTGTCACCGCTTGCGCCCCAGTGAATGCCGAAGCCGCTGCCATCTGAACTCTTGAGCACATACCAGCCGCCTGTCGGAGCACGGAAGACTGCTAAATCACTAATGCCGTCGCCGTCGTAATCGCCGGGCACAGGCACATCTCCGAGGCTGCCAAGTCCCCATTGCACTGTTCTGAAATTGTTAAAGCCGAGCTTGATAATCCAGTTGCCGTTCGATGGGCGCCAGACGGCAAACTCGCCATAACCGTCGCCCGTATAGTCTATGCGCTTAGTATTTCTAATGTCATTACACGTCCGCAGGTAGAGCCGAATGCCGCCGCCGACAGGCACCACGACATCCGTTTTACCGTCTACGTTGAAATCCGATAATGCACCGGAAAGCGTCCATCCGAGAGATAAAAAGGAGAGAGAGTCGCTTCTGGTAAAGCTGCCCGTGCCATTGTTGAAGAGGATGGACGAGTTGACCGTGGGCGTGGGCGAATTGTATTGCGTAGTAATAATGTCTAACTTGCCATCGCCGTTAAAATCGCCCGCGCCGACCTCATTGAGGGTGGACAAGACCGGATAATCCGTTCTCGTAAAACCCGAAGGCGAGTTGTTCAAGAGCACCATGACGGAATTGTTCGACTGCGTAAACCCGGCGATGTCTTGCTTGCCGTCGTTGTTAAAATCGCCGACGATTCCAATCAAGCTGTTAGTGCCGATGAGGAAAGGGTTCGGGCTTTGCACCAGCGTGCCTGAGCCGTCATTCAAGAAGAGGACAAGCTGGCGATTCGGGGCATCGTTAAAGATGAAAGCCAGATCATTCTTGCCGTCCGTATTAAAGTCGCCGATCACATAGCCGCGAGAGCCGTTGATCGAGTTAGAGAACGGGGCCGTGAAATTTCCCGCTCCATCGCCAAAACGAATCTGTATTACAGGATTGCTGCCGATGGACGCGCCGGAAACAAGATCGCCCTTCCCGTCGCCGTTAAAATCAGCGACCCGCAATCCTTCGGCACTGACTCCCTGACTGGTATTGACGGGAAAGCCGAAGACGCCTGAGCCATTATTGAACAAGATAGAAACGGTTGCGTTCGGAGAGCCGTGAAACGTCAAGACTAAATCGAGCTTGCCATCATTATTCATATCGGCGGTGATAAGCTGAGCGGCTCCTGTCCCGACCAGATGAACTGCGGGCGTCCCCAGATTTCCCAGCCCGTCGCCAAAATAGACTGCGACTTTGCCGCCCTCAAAAGACATGGTCGCCACATCTGGTTTACTGTCGCCATTGAAGTCGCCCGTCACAGCCTTACTGGCTGCGGTTGAATAGTATGCGGAACCGATTTTAAATCCCGGTCTGGCACACTGTGCAAATGTGTCGTGAGTTGTCCACACGGTCGAAGCCGTCAGGAACGTCGCCAGCAATAGGAGGAACATAAAGCGCGATTTGGATTTTTCGTGATAGAGCATATTAAGGTCTCCTCAAAGGTGGAAACACTCAACCGGAAAACAGCTTTCAAAGGCAGGTTCAGATCGTTGTTGTCCGGTTGGGATTTAAGGATGCGACTGTTGATTGCAGCCGCGCAGCTAATTTATAAATTTACGGTCATGCACGAGCCGCGACTTTTTATCCCGGCCTGGGCGCTGGCAACGCGGCCAATGGCTTAATCCGCAAAAAATTGTGGACCAAACCCGCAGATACTGGAAGCCGTCACATAAATACCAGTTGATGCTCTCAGGCAGCGTATTATTTTAAGAATAACGTCAGTTCGACGTAAGAATAGTATAGTGAGGTGTGAGTTAGCCCCGGAGGGGCGACATAGTAGTAGCCCACGGCGTCAGCCGTATCCTCTTCTGCGTATATCGAACTCACATTAAGAATATTTCAACCCGATGCACCGCTTGGGATATTTATGGAATGGCTTGTACAAGACAGGCGTGTGTCGTCGCGGTCAAATCTCGAATTGCTGGAGAATACAAATCAGTTAAAGAATCTCTTTTTCCACGCCCTATGCGAAACCGGCACGCTGCTCAGCAGCCTGACTATCTCGCAGGGCAAAGGGATTAGAAGCGTTTCAGACTTTCCGTGATTCTCTCGATGCTTTTCTCGCCGAGGCCGTCCACCATCTCAAGCCCGCCGCCAGCGACAAATTTTTTGAGGTCGTCGAGTGAAGCAATCTTGAATTTCTGGTGCAGCGCGGCGGCAGTTTTGATGCCGATGCCGCTCACGCGCATGAGGTCGAGCGCGGATTCCGGCGTCTCCGCGATTAACTTTTCCCATGCCGCGAAAGTTCCCGTTTCGAGCAACTCAAGAATCTTGCCGCTGATGGCCTTGCCCACGCCGGGCAGAGTCTGCAAGCCTTTCAAGCCCTCTTCGCCGGCAATCTTTGAAAGCGGCGTGGGCCATGTCTCTATGGTCTCTGCGGCGTTGCGATAAGAGCGTATGCGAAACAGGTCGTCGCCGCGTATCTCCATCAGGTTAGCGAGCCTGTAAAACCTTCGGGCCATCGCTTCGTTGTCCATGCGAGTTGTCCCCCGTGCTCTTTTAAGTCTCTCGAATAGTTGTGCTAACACGGCATCGAGCTGAGTTGACCGCATCTTATCATCATCCGGCGCGGCCACTGAAAAACTTTAATCCCTCAACAGCCCCTCGCCGAACAACCTCTGGCCGCCGAGCGAGATATAGAAACTGTAAACCGCGAGCGCGATGGCGATAATCAAAGCCAGCACAAAATCGCCCGCATACCACGCGGAGAACTGCGAGGTGACGGGATAGAAAATCGTCAGATGAAAAAAGAAGCTGGCAGAGATGAGCGTCAATAATCCGAAGCGAAACATAGCGATGATGTGCAGCAGGGCGTACAAGCCTATAAACACCCACCCGGCGGGGTGCATGCCGTCGGCTGCCGCGCCCAAACCGATGCTAGAGGCGGCTATGAACCAGCCGATGAGGGCCGCCAGCCAGAGCTTGCGAAAGATGATAAGCAGCAGGAGCAGAAAAAAGAGATAGATAAAAGACATCAGGATGCATGCGAAAATCTGGTTGCTCAGACCTGAAGTAACATAGCGCAGGCCCAGCAAACGAGTCGCCCCTTCATCCATAAAAGGAATGCCCGGCGTCGCTCCAAACCATTTCGGAGCGATGTAGATGAACTGATGTAGCAGAATCATGCTGACGCCGAAGAGCGCGCCGCTAAGTATATCGCGTCCGACCAGCGGGTCGCGGAAGCCTCCGGCTAAAAGGCGATTCCAGCCGATAATCAGATTGGGCCAGCGTCTTCTGACAAAAGGTTCCAGCGCGATGTAGGTCAGCCACACGAAGGCCGCCCAGAAAACCATCCATTGCAGGTTTGCGATAAGCAGAAAAACTTCTTCCGCCGTCGGCAGGTGATGCGCGTCGAACACCCAACCGATTAAAAGAACTATGAACACAAAAACGGCCAGCCGAAAAGCTCCCTTGCGGTCTCCTCTGCCGAGCCGCAGGTTTCTGAGCGCCAGCAGAACGCTGCCCGCAAGAACGGTTAAAAAAACGGAGAGCAGCAGTATCAACTGCGTTCTTGACGTGACGCTCTCTTTGAAAGGCTCCTGTTGTAAGGGCTTATCCCACTGATCCAGAATCTGAAAGTAAACAGGCTTGCCCTCAAAGCTCGCAGCCTCTATGTGCACCTTCAAATCCGGCTGCTCCGGGTACGCTCCGTCCCATGCGAAGCGCGCATCATAGGCATGCGGCGGAATCCAGGTGGATGGCGTTTCCTTGAAAAGAGATTTATCGAGTCCGGCTTCTGAGAAGAGTATGGCCCAGTCCGGCGTTGGCGTATTGCTGGCCTCGTGCGTGTCTCTTTGCGGCGGCAGGCAATAGAAAGAGCGCAGTCGCCCGCGCGTGTCGAGCGTCACGCCGCGCATCCCAGAAGTCGTTTGCGCCGGAAAATTCTCGGAGATGTCCCGCGCGCTCTCCGCATCCAGATAGCGCGGACTCTGCCTGTACCAGAAATAGATGGCGGCTGGCTGGCCGCTCTTGAGCCTGTCCCAGCGCGTCCGCGAGAAATCATTTTGCGCGACATGCTGTAGATAACCTCTGTCCACACGAAAGCCCTGCGCGCTATCCGTCGGCGGGTCTGCGTAGCCGAGCTTTTTGATAAGCTCGCTGGCGCGCTCTCCGAGTATCTCCGGCGATTTTTCGAGCGGCACATGACGAAACAGGTAAGCTTCCTTTGAAAGAAAACAGGCGAGACCCAGCACGACAAGGATTGAAGCCAGCAGGCTGACGGCGACCACAGGCCGCAGGAGTCCTTCGGTCGGAGCGGCTGCGACCATTTCCGGCGAGGGCGTCTCTCCGGCAGCCAGCGCGGCCTGAAGCGGGTCTCCGCCCGGCAACATCGCCGCCACTTGCAGTGCGGATGTGGGACGCGCCTTCGCCTCTATCTCAAGACAGCGCATGATGGCGCGCTCGACAAGCGGGTCTAAATCTTTGATGTGGTCAGAAGGATTGGTCGGCGTTGACTCCTGACGCAGGCGTATCAACTCGCCGATGGACTTGGCTTCAAAAGCGCGCTTGCCCGTAAAGACCTCGTAGAGCACCAGACCGAGCGCGTAAATGTCGCTCTGCTTTGTGACCTCTTTGCCTGCCAGTTGTTCCGGGGCCATGTAGGCGGGAGTTCCGGCATACAATTCATCGCTCCTGAACTCTTCCACGATGCCCGCCAGACCGAAATCCAGAATCCGCACATTGCCCTCGCCGTCGAGCATCACGTTGGCGGGTTTGAGGTCTCTGTGAAGCACTCCGTTATCATGTGCGGCTGCCAGCCCGGCGCAAAGCTGGCGCGCAATCTCCAGCGCCTTGTCGTGCTGTAGGCGGCCTATGCGTTTGAGCAAAGAGGACAGCTCTTCTCCCTTGATGTATTCCATCGAGAGAAAGTTGAGGCCGTCTATTTCCCCTATGTCATACACGCGGCAGACATTTCGATGAGAGACCTGACGCGCTACGCGCACCTCTCTGTGAAAGCGCGCGAGCGCGATTCCGTCCGTCGCTAAGGCTTCGGGCAGAAACTTGAGCGCGACCGGCTGGCTGAGCTTTAAGTCATCCGCGCGATAAACTTCGCCCATCCCGCCGCGCCCCAGAAGGCCGACGATGCGATAGCGCGCGGCGAGCATCGTACCGGGAACAAACGCCGCGCCGTCCAGCGATTCATGCGAAGAGGTGATGCTCGCGCTTCCTAAAACTTTTGGCCGGACGCCGGGACGGCGCGCATCAGGCGGAGTGGAAAAGCGTTGGGTGGCTGATTCAAGGAGCGTCGGGTCAGTGCTCGCCGCGCTCGATAGCTCCCGGCCACAACCGGGGCAGGAGTTTGTGTGATCCTCGACGGCGGTTGAACATGTGGGGCATGTCACCATAAGCGGCGCATTGTATCACCATCCAATTTGCCGGAAATAAAAAAGTAGGGAGCAGGGGGCGGGTGTCGGGTGTCGGAAAAGCAGTTTAGTCTTTCACTGCACCCGACCCTCTATCCCATACTCCCTACCTTCCTTGCGCCTTTGCGCGAAATTTCTTGTCCTTTGATCTTTACCAAAAAAGACCGCCTTTCGTCCCTAAAACAATTCCACTCGTCCCATGCTCCTTGACACAAGCGGGCGCAAACCGTTACTAATCAGGCATCCATTTTGGATAGCAACGTGATCTAAATCCCTCTCTCTGTCAGAGAAAACTATTTCCCCATTAGAGGATTGCACATGAAATTAAGAAAAGTTTTTTGCGCGCTGCTGCTGACGGCCTTCGCGCTTCCCGCTCTCAACCTGCCTGTCGCTCTCGCAGACGAAGGCATGTGGACATTTAACAGCGTGCCCCGCGCAGAGATTAAGCGTCGCTACGGATTCGATGTCACGGATGCGTGGCTCAAGAAAGTGCAGATGGCTTCGGTGCGCTTTAACAACGGCGGCTCAGGCTCGTTCGTCTCGCCGGACGGGCTGGTGCTGACCAACTATCACATCGTCGAAGACATCGTCGGCGAACTCAGCACAGAGCAGAAGGATTACAGCAAGGAAGGCTTTCTCGCGCGCACACGCGCAGAGGAACAGAAAGCTCCGAGCCTTGAACTCAATGTGCTGATGAGCATCGAAGACGTGACCGACAGGGTCAGCAATTCCGTCAAAGCGGGCGCTTCGTCTGCCGAGGCTGCGGATGCGCGCCGCGCAGAGATCAGCGCCATCGAGGCCGACTCGCTGAAGGCGACGGGCCTGCGCTCGGATGTCGTGACGCTGTATCAGGGCGGGCGATACAATCTGTATCGCTACAAAAAATATACAGACGTGCGCCTCGTCTTCGCGCCTGAATTTCAGGCGGCGTTTTTCGGCGGCGACCCGGACAACTTTAACTTCCCGCGCTTTAACATAGACATGGCGCTCGTGCGCGTCTATGAGAACGACAAGCCGCTGCATGTGGACAACTATTTCAAGTGGTCTAAGGCGGGGCCGAAAGAGAACGAGCTTGTCTTTGTCACGGGCCATCCCGGCTCGACCGCGCGCCTGAACACCGTGGCGCATCTTGAATACCTGCGCGACACGGGCGTGCCGCTTGTCATGCGCTGGCTCGAAAGCAGAGAGAGCGCGCTCAAGAAATATATGGAGATGGGCGAAGAGCAGACGCGCCGCGCACAGAACGAGCTGAACAGCGTGCAGAACAGCCTCAAGGTTTACAGGGGGCAATATGCGGGCCTGCGCGACAAATCCCTGATGGAGCGAAAGCAAAAGGGCGAAGACGCCTTGCGTAAATTCGTCGCTGCCGATGCCAGAAGGCAGAAGGAATACGGAGATGCCTGGGATGTCATCTCGCAGGGCCGCAAGGGCCAGCCAGCTTACGAGCGCGAGCGCAGGCTCTTTGAAGCCGCCGCCGCCTTTGATACGAAGTATTTCGGTCTGGCGCGCAACCTCGTGCGCATGGCCGCAGAAAGCGAGAAGCCGAACGCAGACCGGCTTGCGGAATTTACGGATGCGCGTCGCGCTTCGCTCGAACTCGGCCTCTATTCGCCCGCGCCGGTTTATGACGACTACGAGAAGATGAAGCTCACCTCTTCGCTCAGTTTTATGACCGAAGTTCTCGGCGCGGATAACGAGCTGGTCAAGAGAGTCTTGAATGGCAAGACGCCCGCCGCACGCGCCAGCGAGTTGATTGACGGCACGAAGCTCAAAGACGTGGAGTTTCGCAAACAGCTTGCCGCTGGCGGCATGAAGGCCATACAGGATTCTACAGACCCGATGATCGTGCTCGCGCGCAGCATAGATATGGAGGCGCGCGACGTGCGCAAGCGTTATGAAGAGAGCGTCATCAGCGGCGAGCGCACCAACTATTCCAAGATTGCACGCGCGATGTTCGATAACGAAGGCGACAAGGTTTATCCAGATGCGACCTTCACGCTGCGCCTCTCGTATGGCGCGGTCAAGGGCTACATGGAGAACGGGAAGAAGGTTCCGGCCTTCACGACCTTAGGCGGGCTGTATGACCGCTCCGCCAGTTTTAAGGAAAAGTTTCCCTATAACCTGCCCGCGCGTTGGATGGAAAAGAAGGCTGCCATAGACCCCAAAACTCCGTTCAATTTCGTTTCGACCAACGACATCACGGGCGGCAACTCAGGCTCGCCGACCATCAACAAGAACATGGAACTCGTCGGATTGATCTTTGACGGCAACATCCAATCCATCGTCGGCGATTTCAGCTACGATGAATCGGTCAACCGCGCCATCTCTGTTGACTCGCGCGGGATGATTGAAATCCTGCGCAAAGTTTTCGAGATGAACGAGCTGGCCGATGAGCTGACGAAATAACTGTAGAAGTAAGAAGGTAAAAGTAAAAAGGCAAAAGTGAGGAGAAATGGTTTATCCTTACTTTTGCCTTTTTTACTTGAACTCAGGTTTTTACCTTAACCTTGTGATGGGCGTGATGAGATGAGTGAAACATTTGAAGAACAGGAAAATGAAGACCTGCTGGCAACAGCCCTGCGCGTGTCGGAGGCTGTCAAGAATGCGGAAGGATATGACGAACTGGCCGCAGCGATTTCCGACCGGCGCGCAGAGCAGGGCGAGTCTGAGCTAGCCGTCGAGATTGCGGACACGATTAACGACCCGTACACGCGCGACCGCGTGCTCGCGGACATCGCCGTCGGGTGCGCCGCCACAGGGCATGAGGATTACGCTTTCGAGCTTCTCGAATCGCTCGAAGACTTTTCGCATCAGGCCACAGCCGCGACGCGCATCTCTGTCGCACACGCCGAAGCCGGGAGGTTTGAACGCGCCGTCGAGATTGCCTCCAACATGGAAGACAACTCTTCCGCGCTGGCCGAGATTGCCGCGCAGTGTGCTGCGAAAGGAGAGTTTGACCGCGCGCTCGATGTGACGGAGATGCTCGACCTGCCGCTCTATCGCGCTCTCGCGCTGACGCGGATTGCGGAGAGTTACATCAAAGCCGGGCGCACTGCGGAAGCGGCTGACCTTTTATCACAGGCGCTTGAAGAAGCGCTTGAGATGGACACGAATGACGAGCGTGCGACGACGCGCGCGGAGATTGCTTTGAGGCTCGCGGAGGCGGGGCAGGCGGACGAGGCTGCACAAATTTTTTCTCGGGCGATAGAGGATGCCGAAATCGCAGAAGAGCCGTACAGAGAATCTGCGCTCGCGCAGATTGCTATCAGCCATGCGCGGCTCAGGCAATTCGATACGGCTATCGAAGTCACGGAAAAAATTAATGATGTCTACATGGCTGCGGACACGCTGGTCAATCTGGCCGTCATCGAACGCGCTGAAGAGGGAAGAGAACAGGACGCGCTCCAACTGCTTAATGACGCGCACGATTTGCTGAGCGGAGATGTGCCTGAAAATCAAAAGGACGAAGCACAGCGTTGGAACGTGCTGGCCCTCGTCGCTGTTCGCTATGCGGAGTTTGGCGAGCAGTCCCGCGCCTTGAAGGTCGTGCAGATGATTGATCCAATGCCGGAGAAGAACCGGGCCTTGCTGGGAATCGCTCTTCATCTGGCCGGAGTCGGTGAGGCGGACGCGGCGCGGCAAACTGCGAGAGGGATAGATGAAATCGTCTCTAAGATCAATGCTTTTTTCAGAATCAGCCGCCCTCTGATTTCCGTGGAGGCGACGGCTGAAAAGGGTTTTGAGACTCTCGCTGAAGCCGTCCGGTTGATTGAACAGGTGGAGCGTCCGGTTGATCGCGCATTAGGATTGGCGCAAAGCTCCAGCCTTTACGCAGAGGCCGGTAGAAAAGAGAAGAGCGTGGTCTTGCTGCGACGCGCGCTGGCGGAGAGCAAGCTCATTACAGGGGAATACCAGAAAGCCTCCGCGCTGCTCGCCATCTCTGACGCCTACGCGAAAGGCGGGCACGAACCGGATGAAGAAGCTAAAGAGATGGTCTGGCAAATCTCGATAGTGTGAAGGCGTTTCTCTCTCTCAATGATAGATAAAGGAATAACTCCTTCGGTTTTTTCTCTATTCGATTCCGGCTACCAATTTTCATTAGTATTGGGCGGGAAAATTTTATGAACCTGTTCGGCCAGCTCTATCATCTGCGGGTCGAGGACGGAAATTTCTCTAAACCATGTCAGGTAACGGGAAATCTGTCGCCGCGTGGAATAGACCTCGAATGCATCGCGGCCAGCAATATCAATCATCTTGTTGGCATGTTCGAACACACATCTTTTTGCTTCATCCCGGTCAATGATGCATTGTGCCTTTTGCTCTCCGAAACGAGCCTCCTTGCCTAGCTCTAAACCCTGTGACATCAGATACAGTTCCAATAAATTTCCGTGCGCCCATAAGGTGGAATCCCGATCCAGACCATGCAATTCGTGAAGCGAAAGAAGGCGCGATAAATGCCATAAGGATGTCAAATTCCTTTCGGGTCTCCTCTCTTCCGAGCTATCACTTTCTTCCGGGCTAGCGCCTGTGGCCGCAGGCAACTCATCCTCTTTTAGATAAGGATTCGGCACAAGGTTCTTAAGGATGATGGTCAGGGCGATGTACTGGGTGACGACCCAACTGTCAGCTTTGTTTTCCAGAAATGAGTCCCAATAGTAGTTGCGCGCCTTGCGTAACATTTCGACAGATTTATTCCATGCTCTCGCATCCTTCTTTCTCTTCTCGTTGGCCGAATCTTCGGTCTCGTTGGCCGAATCTATTTTCGTGCTTGAAAAGATGACTTCAGCCTGCCGTTTTTCCGTGCTTGCCAATCGAGCATTGATTTTTGCTTTCTCTTCCGGGATACAGTCGAGCAGCCTTTTGAGTCTCTTCTTTGCCTCCTCAATTCTCGCCTCGGCGTTTCCGAGCATCGTCTCCTTTTCTGCTTCGGTCATCGGCACGAAGGGCCTGACGAAGGACTCTAAAATCCTGCGCGTCGCTTTGTCTGCGTGGGTCATTGCCACGTTGACGCTGCGAGTCGCCTGCGCGATCTGGATGCCCTTAATCTGGGCATCGAAGTTTGATGGCAGCGACACGTAGGCCGTCAGGCTGGCCCAGTCATGCGTATTCTGAAACTGTGCGTAGAGCCGCCGCCGCATGTCATAGAGTAAAAAGCGCGGGTCATTCCCCCAGAGCATCCCCTCGTAAAGACACTCGACCAGCAGCACGGAACCCTCGAAGGAAAGCGGAAACTGACCGGCCACGACCATCGGAATCCCCGCCTCGTGCAGCGCGTGAGCGATGCTTGCGCCCGCCCCTGCGACCGACCCGACGTTGCCGCTATCGCAACTGGCGAGGGTGACGACAACCGGGCTGGCGAGGCCCTTACTGTCAGGACTCTTTGAAGCGCGCAAAGCCGTCGCCAGTTGCGCCCCGTTGACAAACTCCGTCTCCTCAGGATTGTGCGTGTCGTGCAGCGCGATGAAAAAGCGTTTGTCATAGCCCTCGGTTCTTTCGACGCCATGAGCCAGCAGGTGTATATGCGTGAATTTTCCGGTCGCGCATTTTTCCCTGATCGCTTCGATTGAAGCGTACGGGAGAAACTCCAAATGCTCTGCCACGCGCGTCCGGCGTTTCGCGTCGTCCTCGTAATAGTTGACCCACGGGCTGATCGCGCGCCGCAGGGCCAGCAGGTGCGACTCCATCGGGATCGCGCCCACAGCAGGCGGGGCTGCGGCGATGAAGAGAATGCGCGGTTGCTGCGGCCACTTGAGCGGTTGACCGGAGACGCGGCGCACCTCGCGCGTCAGGCAGATCGGCATCTGCGGTTGCAGCAGCAGATGCTGGCCTGCGCCCGGCAATCCGTTCGGAGAGAGGGCCAACTCAAAAGGCAGCAACGCCAGTTCAGAGGCAGAGATGATGAGCCTCAGATGTGTCAGCGGCTCTTCTTTACATTCATCCTTGCTTGATTCAGCCGTCAGCCCCGGAATCAACGCGAGGATGTCGCCCAGGGACTTGGCTGTGTCCGTCAACTGAAAGATGCGCGACTCCGCGCTGTTTTTATAGGCGAGCGCCCGCAGGCGATGCAGAAATTGATTGTGCTCGAACGGCACGTGAAGCGTGACGGCCCCGTGATTCTCACATAGCGCGAGATAGGGCGTTAAGGGCGACAGCAACTGGTTATGGGCCGGGCCGTGACGCAACAGCTCAAGTGTGATAGTACGCATCTCTCTCTATTCCTTTTTAGCTTTTGGGGAAACGAAATTTGTCGTCTTTGGGTTTGAGAAAGACTTCTCCGCTCAAATCCTCACTGACATGCCGCAACTCGCCAAAGGTTCTGTCGCCGTCGGCAAGGATGGTCACGACAGTCAACTTGTGCATGACAAGCTTTTCAAGCGTATCCAGCGCTTCCATCGTGCCTTTAGCGAAAACCTTAAAGACCTTTTCGAACTCAGTTTCGCTGTCGAGAATCTTCTTTTCCAGTTTAATCAGTCGCGCCCATGTGCCGCTGTTGAAATACCAGCCTCGCCCCTGCTTACGCTGAAGCGCGCGTTCAAGATGCGTGTGTCCTGCAATCAGAAAATCCGCGGTGTCGCCGATGCGCTCGTCCAAAGTTGTGTAGGTCGTATCCGGCTCGTTCGGCTCGAAGCTTCGATCCTCGCCCAGCTTCTCCAAAGCCTTACGCAGAACTTCTACGGTTTCCCCTCCGGTGAAGAGTTCCCAGAGCGCCGAGGTGAAGCCGAGGAATTCTCCGCGATGGTCGCCGGGAATCAGAGACATCGGAGAGATGCCGCGATTCAGACGCTCTTCAGCCTTGTCGAGCATCGCCGCAGCCTGCCTGCGCCTGTCATCATCCACAGAGCCGTTGCCGGAGAGATGAGCTAAGCCGCTGCCCGCCACATCCTGCATGCTCGGATTCATGGCGGCGGCAAACCCTGCCATCTCGACTGTCCTCCCCGTCAACTCTCCCTCCGCTTCTTCGGCTCCGAGAAATCCCGTCTTGATTTTGGCCCAGTCCACAAGTTTACGACGCACGATTGCGTTGATCGCGCTAATCTTGCTGCGCTGATCCGGCGCGAGCGCGATGAGCGTCGGGATGACTGCTCCCATCTCCGGCTTGAGCAGGTCAACGAACGGGTAACGGCTTTTCAAGTCGTTCATCACATCCACGACCAGTTGTGACCCGGCGTTTGGAATCCAGCTTTCGACGGGCCGCCCCTGTACGACTTCGCGCCCGAACTTACGAATCGTTTCATAGTCTGCGACATTCCATGTGTCCACCTCGTTGCCGTGAACGCAGAGCACTCTCGACTTGCCGACGCGGCACAAATAGCCTGCGCCGTCAAAGGCGAGCGTGATGCGCCCGCGCGCCGCTTCGTTATTCTTCGACAGTATACTCATCAAGTGGTCGCGCACCCACGGCAGGGCCAACTCCAGATCGTGATTGCCGAGATTGATAATCAGCGAGCGGTTTTCCGTCGCGGCAAACGTTTTCAGGGCATCGAAGATAGGCTTAAAGGCAGGGTCTTTGGTGGCGATGCGGTCGAGTTTCTCCACCGCGCCCGCCGGGTCGAAATGCATGGACGGTCGCTCGGCCAGAAAGTCTACGAAGTCGCCGTTGATGAGCAGCGCGACGCGGCTTTCCTCCGGGCGCGCCCTCAAATGATTAATCAGGCGCTCAAGCTCTGCGCCCGAATTGAAAATCTGAAAGCCCGGCGGCCCGCCCAGATGCAGGTCGGAGATGACATATAATTCTTCAAACTGGGGAATACTGCTATCGGGGATGGTTAATCTGTTCGACATAATTGCACAAGAAGAATGCGAAGCGATTTAGACTTTGAACGAGGCGGCTCTAAGGGGTAGCACATGTGTTCGTGCGACTGACGAAAAAGAATCAAGACATCATCTTTTACCTCGCTTGCAAGAGCGGAATCGCATGCCGGTGTTCCGGTTGGTTGAAAGTTAATTCGCGTGAGACTAACAGGTATCAGCGACTCTTAGATCAGTAGGTGAACAGGTGGGACAATGTAAGCTCTTCGTTATTTGATGTCAACAATTTTCAGGCTGGCGTAATCTGACTCGAATCGCCCGAAGGGATACTGAGAAAAGAGAAGACATCCCAGCTTTTCCCCTGCGCCTCGACGGAAAAAGCGCGTGGCGTCGCGCCTGTAAATTCCGTGATGGCGCGCTCCCAGAATTGCCTCGCCGCCACGTTCCGGTTCATGACGCGCACTTCCCAACGCCCGCGAAACATGCTCCAAATCTGATGCGCGGCCTGTCTTCCAACGCCATGCCTGCGAAAACCTCTGGCGACAAAAAACTCCGCCATGTCCCAGACATCCTTTTCATCCGGGGCGCGCGATTCCTGATGCACGAAGACAAAACCGCAGAGCTTGTCGTTGACCGTGATGAGAAACGGATGTCGCTCCGGCTCTTGCCAGTAGAGCGGAAGATGCGCATAGCCGAAACGCCCGTCGGCCCCTAGTTCTAAATCATCAAACTCGCTGAAATCATGTGCGTACAATTCAAGCAGGTTTGCCAGCACAGGCGCTTGCTCTAATCCGGCGCGATTCACTTCGACACGTGGCGGAGCGGTTTTCTCAAGCTGGCACATGCTTTCCTTCAATTAGTCTTCAGCAGAAGAAAACGCCGGAGCGTGCTTAATCCTTAAGCCTTTTCCAGTCCGGCATATTTTTCAATCAGCTTCTTCTGGCCGAAGCCGGGAAAGCTGACCGTCAATTTGGCGGAATCGCCTGCGCCTTCGCGCCTCAGGACGAGGCCGCGACCGTATTTCGGATGACGCACGTGTGTGCCGGGCACAAAGTCGCCGCTCGCGGCGGATGAAGAGGATGCTGTGCGCAATGTGTCGGGCGCGCTGCCGCTGGCCGGTTGGCGTTTGATGGTTGGGCCGGATGGTTGATTCCTGCTCGGCGGATTGACCTGCTGGCCGCGCTTGCGGAAAAACTCTGCGATGGAATCCACGCTGTCATAAGTCTTGCCTGTATAACTCACGCGCTCGCGCGTTTCGCCCCTGAGCGCGCTCGCCGCGTGCTTGTTTTCCAGCCTCGAAGAGCTGCGCGCGAAGGAGAGCCATGACGACCCGCGCGAGAGGTCTTCCATCAGATCGAGCGGCATCTCATTTAAGAACTGCGAAGGCTCTGCCGCCATCTCTTCGCCGTAGACGCGACGCTTCATAGCATGCGTGACATACAAAAATCTTTCGGCGCGCGTGATGCCGACATAGCAGAGCCGGCGTTCCTCTTCCAACTCCGCAGGGTCTGTCGCCGCACGCGCGTGCGGGAAGAGGCCGTCTTCAAGTCCGACGATAAAGACCAGCGGGAACTCCAAACCTTTGGCCGCATGCATCGTCATCAAAGTCACCTGCGCGTCGCGCTTGTACTGGTCGGTATCGGAGACGAGCGCAGCATGGTCTATAAAATCCCTCAAACCTTCCTGCTCCTGCTTGTCATAATCAACGGCGGCGTTGACCAGTTCCTGCAAGTTCTCGATGCGCGCTTCGGCCTCGTCCGTGTTCTCTGCCTTGAGGGCGTTTGAGTAGCCCGTGTCGAGAATCGCGGCCTTGACGACATCAGAGACAGGCGATTCGGAGGTGGCTGCATTGTTCGCCGCGCTGACGAGGTTGGTGATGATCTCCCTGAAATTTTTGAGCGCGGAGACGGCGCGCGGGCTGAGGCCCGCTCCCTGATCCGCGAGAATCGAAATCGTTTCCCAGTGCGAGACGCCGTAATCTTTGGCCCGGCGTTCGATCTCATCCAGAGTTTGCTTGCCGAGTCCGCGCGGCGGCGTGTTGATGACGCGCATGAGAGCGATGCTGTCGTGCGGGTTGAGCGCGAGCTTGAGATACGAGATGATGTCGCGCACTTCCATGCGCTCGTAAAACGAAAAGCCGCCGACGATATTGTAATCAATCCGCGCGCGTCTTAATGCTTCCTCGAAGACACGCGATTGCGCGTTGGTGCGATAGAGCACTGCGGCGCGTATCTCGCGGTCGCGGCGCAGGTGGTCTTCGATCTTGGCGGCGACAAAACGCGCCTCTGCATCCGAATCAAAAGCCTGATAATAACGTATCCGCTCGCCCGCCTGATTGGCCGTCCACAGGCTTTTATCCTTGCGTTCCTTGTTATTCTTCACCACTGCGCCCGCGACATCCAGTATGTTCTGCGTCGAGCGATAGTTCTGTTCGAGGCGAATCACTTTGGCGTCAGGATAATGCTGCTCGAAGTTGAGGATGTTTGTGATGTCCGCGCCGCGCCAGCCGTAGACGCTCTGGTCTGGGTCGCCGACGACACAGATGTTCTGTTGTTTCTCGGTCAGAAAACGGATGAGGGCGAACTGTAGCGAGTTGGTGTCCTGATATTCGTCAACGAGGATGTAGCGAAACTTGTTGTTGTAAAGCTCGCGCACTTCCTGTGAGCGGCGCAGCAGCTGGACGGTTTTAATCAGCAGGTCGTCAAAGTCGAGCGCATTGTTGTTACGCAGGCGTTCTTCGTAGAGACGAAAGGCGCGTGCGATGGCTGCGCGCTTCTCGTCGCCGTGCTCGACGCGTGCCGCATACGTGTCCGCATCCTCGCCGCGATTCTTGGCCGCGCTGATTTTGCCCTGCACTGCGCGCTGGCCCAATTGCTTGTCGTCAAAGCCCAAATCCTTGATGCAAGCTTTGACCAGCCGCACGGAATCATCCTGATCGTAGATGGTGAAAGAGCGCGTGTAACCTTCCTGCAATGCCTCTATGTGCTGGCGCAAGATGCGTACGCAGAGGCTGTGAAAAGTCGAGATCAACGGCGCGCTTGCGAGGCGCGAGCCGCTCAATAATTTTTCGACCCGCTCGCGCATCTCGCCCGCAGCCTTGTTGGTAAACGTGACGGCGAGAATACTAAAGGGCTGCACGCCGCGCTCTGCTATCAGATACGCGATGCGAACAGTGATGACGCGCGTCTTGCCGGAACCCGCGCCCGCTAAGATGAGCAGCGGCCCCTCCGTCTCGACGACGGCCTCGCGCTGCTGCGGGTTGAGTGTTGATAGAAAATCCATACTGGTTTTGTGCTTTGTTCTTTGTGTTTTGTACTTTGCTTGTCTTCCTTATCTTGAGTTGTAGAACTCAAGGTTGAGCCGCGTACAAAGAACAAAGCACATCTTTATTTGATTAATTTCTGTATCGCCTTGAATTGTTCGTGCCGCGCGTCGCGCAGCAGCTCGAACAGAGCCATCTCTGTCGAAGAAAGAAGCGCGCCGCT
Organism: Pyrinomonadaceae bacterium; assembly: GCA_963817025.1. GTDB lineage: Bacteria > Acidobacteriota > Blastocatellia > Pyrinomonadales > Pyrinomonadaceae > JACMLC01. The sequence goes on from CAWFML010000002.1 coordinate 174,888, forward strand.
CTGTTGCATTTTGGCAAGAGCAAGCTCTTTGTTCTCAGGCGCGCGTGCAGTGATGCAATCGGTCAATAAGTGAACTTTAAGCCCGCGTGCCAGCAGGTCATGCGTCGTCTGGTTGACGCAGATGTGCGCCTCTATGCCGCAGACTAGAACATGCCGCGCGGCGGTCGTTTCAAGACGCGCCACAAACTCGCTCGCCCCGCAGGAGCTGAAAGCGGTCTTCTCGATGACTTCCAATCCAACGGGCAGCACAGTTCTGATTTCATCCGCCGTGTGGCCCAGCCCGCGCGGGTACTGCTCCGTCACGATCAACGGCACATTGAGAAGCTGCGCGGCGTGTGCGACCAGAGCAATTCGCACAGCAGTCTCCGCAAAATCCGAAATCTGCGTGCGAAAAGCCTCCTGCATGTCTATGATAACCAGCGCTGTCTGCGCTGCATCGAGCGTGTTCTCGTGTCTCATGAAATCTCTCCGCGTGAAGAGTATTTAAGCACACGCGAGGCGGGGCGTAAAACGCGACTTCAAAGAAAGATATGGGGCGGGATAAAGACACGCATTCTGCCGTGAACGCACCTCAGGGCAGAAACAGAGGCCGTCAGGGAGAGTACGCTCAATTGCAAGCTGCTATAATCAAGAACGCGGGATTGCAGGGAATTGAAATATTTGTAACTCACGTAAACAAAAAGAGGGAAGTTTTATTTCCCCTCTTTTTTGCCCGCTGCTTTTCAAAACACTTTATCGGAACGTTGCCGGAATATCACCTGATAAGCCGAATTGTTCGAAGTGATATGAATTCGTGCTTCGCAGTTGATACCAGACTCCGTTGCGATATACCGCAATATCGGTTTTCCCGTCGCCGTCATAATCAGCCGGAACAGGTAAATCACCTGCCAGTCCCCATTGAACGGCATAAAAACCTTCCGTTGATTTTTGAATATACCAGTAACCGTCTGACGGGCGAAAAACCGCATAATCGGCTCGACCGTCGCCGTCATAATCCGCTGGCACCGGTTTGTCTCCGGCTAACCCGAACTGATAGAGCCTGAGTGCAAGATTGCCAGTGGTCAGAATACGCCATTGACCATTGCGGAAAACCGCCAGATCGCCTACCCCGTCGCCGTCGTAATCCGCCACGACAGGTATATCGTTCGGCAATGAATTCAAATTACGCATGTCTGCGGTTGTGGCATTGTGAAACTTGGCTTGCACATAAAAATTTCCGTCTGACGGGCGAAAGACCAGAAAACCGGCGTTGCCGTTGTTGCCGTAGTTGCCGAAGGCTTTGTAATCGGTCTGCGGAATGTCTCCGGCTTGCCCGCAAACTCTAGTAGCGAAGGTGAAATCCGAACTCCGCAGCCACATCCAGACGCCGTCACGAAAGATAGCAATATCGGCTTTACCGTCGCCATCGTAATCCGCCGCAATCGGTTTGTCCTGCGGCAGTCCGAACTGCCCCGAGAAAAATCCGGCGGCGCTGCGATTCAGATACCAGTAAGTGTCGCCCGGACGATACACTCCAATATCGTCTTTGCCGTCGTTGTCAAAATCGAATTTTGGTTTTATGGGAATGGCCTGCGGCGTAAACCGTGCAAGATACGTTCGGCTTATCAACTCGCCATCGGTATTAACACGCAATGCTGTAAAAGGGCCGCCGACAATAACTTTTCCGTCCGCCGTTACCGCCACGGCTTGCGGACTGGTCTCGGAACTTGAACCGTAAAAACGTAAACGGTTTGATGTAGGATCATGCGTGCCGTCAATGTTGAACCTATTCAAATCATCCGATTGCCCAAAGACATTATTATACTCTCCGACAATAATGACTTTTCCGTTTGGCTGAAAAGCCACATCTCCTCCTTGACTTAGTTCAGTAGGATAAGTTGTCAGAGTGCTTCCATTGGCATTCAACCGCGATACGAACGATGAGTGAAAGACTACTAACTTTCCATCGCTCTCCAGCTCGATTCTCCGAAAGAATGTTAGCGCGGTATTAAAAGTTGCATCAACGGTATCGTCGGCATTGAAGCGCGTGAGTCCGCTACTGCCGTTAACGGTTGTGTGACTCCCGAGAACGAAATATTTACCGTCCGGCTGGGCTTCGATGTCACGACATCTATCGTTAAGCACCGTAGTGAAAGTCGGATCGTAGGTGCCGTTGGAATTATACCGGGCGAGCCAGGGCTTCGGGTTGCCGTTCGGAGTCTGAAAATTACCGCAAATAAGAATCTTTCCGTTCGGCAGTTGCTCGGCTTTGTCAACGTATACGTTCAATCCGGTTACTTGCGGGATTGAGGTCAAGGTGCTGTCAAAAGTTCCATCGACATTTAATCTCACGACTGATTTATGATACTCCAACGGCTGTCCGCTTCCGAAGTACCCGGCTAAGAGAATTTTCCCGTCAGGCAGAACTTCCATCGAAAAGATGGTCGCGTTCTGAGAGCCATTAATAATCGTCGTCAAATTTGCGTTAAATGCCTCATCAAGGCTGCCGTCCGGGTTGAGCCGTGCAATTTTAGCGCGCCCCACACCATTGACGACCGTAAAATCACCGGCAATCAAAATCTTCCCATCGCTTAAGATTTCGACAAAATTTACACTGCCGTTGAGTGCCGGTGTAAACGAACTATCGTAATTCAACCGTTGAGCAAAAACCGAAACCGAAAATAGAAACAAACAAATCAGAGTCGTTAGCAAATATTTAATTTTCATTTTTAAGCCTCCTGAAAGAACTCGATTTTGGGCAGACTATGACAACCACAGTAAATCAAAAAGATAAGCGCTCGTCGTAAATAATTGGTTCCACAATTAAGAGATGAAAGCGTTTTTAGTTTTGGATGCCGGTCGCCGCTCCCCACTGGATTGCTCCGAATCCCGCAGCGGTTTGCTGCATGTGCCACGTTCCCGTTGATGGTCTGAAGATCGCTAAATCAGATTTTCCGTCTCCGTCGAAATCTCCCGAAGAGGTCTATCTCCCGTTAATCCGAACGGGAAATTTTGGTAGAAGAACCGCCTCATAATACCAGTTGATGCTGGCAGGCAGCGTGTTACATTAAGAACCTTCCAACCGCCTGCACAGTTGAGGATATTTATGCGGGGCTTATAGCAGAATCGCCGCAGCCTAATACCGAATAATTCTATACCAATAACTCTATAGCGGTTCTGACAAGAAACCTTGCCCAAGCGGCTACATCCAATCGCAAATGGCTATAGGCACACGAAAGAGGAAAGGGCAGCTCCACGGCTGCCCTTAACTTATTATTAGTAATGGTACACCCGGCAAGGCTCGAACTTGCGACCTTCTGATTCGAAGTCACTTTAGGGAGGTTATGAAAAGTCTGTGTAAGTGGCGATAATCAATCATTCACTTGAAAGGAAAAGATTATGCCACCGATTAGACCTGAACTGCTCGACGAACTATTGAAAGACTACCAGAAGCCGGACGACTTGCTTGGGCAAGACGGCCTCCTGCAACAACTCACCAAAGCTTTAGTCGAACGTGCTCTTGATGGCGAGTTGACTCATCCTCTCGGTTATGAGAAGCACAATGCTGCCGGTGATAACTCCGGCAACTCTCGCAACGGCACCACACCGAAGACCATGCGCGGCAAACGCGGGCAACTCCAGATCGACGTGCCGCGTGACCGTAACTCGGAGTTCGAGCCGCAACTGGTCAAGAAAGGGCAGACGCGCTTCGACGGTCTCGACGAGAAGATCATCTCGCTCTACGCCAGAGGGATGACGCAACGCGAGATTCAAGGCCACTTGGAAGAGATTTACGGCGTGGAGATATCGCCGAGCTTGATCTCGACAGTTACCGATGCCGTATTGGATGAAGTCCGGGCGTGGCAATCGCGCCCTCTTGATACTGTCTACCCGATCCTCTATCTGGATGCTTTACAGGTAAAGGTTAAAAGCCAGGGGAGGGTCATGAACAAGGCCATCTACATCGCCTTCGGCGTCAACCTCTCTGGCTTAAAGGAAGTCTTAGGGATGTGGGCTTCTGACAACGAAGGGGCCAAGTTCTGGATGCAGATCGTGACGGAGTTGAAGAATCGCGGAGTGCAAGACATCTTCATCGCCTGCGTGGATGGACTCAAGGGCTTTCCCGAAGCGATCGAAGCGGTCTATCCGCAGACGCAGGTGCAACTGTGCATGGTGCATCTGGTCAGGCACTCGCTCTCCTACGTCTCACACAAGGATCGCAAAGCTGTGGCTGAGGGGCTCAAAGAGGTTTACCAGGCAGCAAGCATGGAGGAGGCTGAGCGTCAGTTGACACAGTTCGAAGAGGCGTGGGATGTGGCTTACCCGGTCATCTCGCGGTCGTGGCGAGTGAACTGGGCCAGAGTAGTTCCGATGTTCTCATATCCGCCAGAGATCCGGCGAGCCATCTACACGACGAACACGATCGAGTCTTTGAACATGACGCTGCGCAAAGTGAGTAAGAATCGCGCGTTGTTCCCGTCAGACGAGGCGGTGTTTAAGCTGATGTATTTGGCATTGAAAAATATCAGCCAGCGATGGACAATGCCGATCAGGAACTGGAGCGGAGCGATGAATCAGTTTGCCATCTTGTTTGAAGGGCGAGTGCCGATGGGAGGACTCAACCACAACTCACTTACACAGACTGCTTAGTACCTCCCTGAATTCCTATAGTGCAGTATCAACAGCCTTAAATTCACTCAATTTGATTCTTTGTAAAACATCCCAAGCCTTTTCACGAACTTCGGAGTCTTCCTCATTTAATCTCTTAATAATTGCTTCTGATATGCTTTTTCGTTTCGTTTTATACCATATTGACTCGGCAGCACTTATAGATGCAATCCTAACTGTCCTTTCTTTATCTTGCAAAGTTGAGATAATTTTACTTTCAACCAGGTGTGCATCAATTTTTTCATGTAATTCACTTATGAGTTTTAATGCCTGAACTCTAACTTCAACTTGATTGTCTGACACAGCATCTAGCAATTTGTTTGTCACAAAATCTGCCGTCAGTTGTTTACCTAAAATTACAATTGAATTATGAGAAGCTGATGTATTGCTTAACTGAACTGTTACCTCATCTTCATTTATCATGTAGTCATCATAATAATAGTTCATAAATCTGTGTTCTCTAAATCTTCTGTGTACCCAGAAAGAATCAAGGAAGTCAATTAAGGCGACTTCAAAATTAATATTATGGATATGCGATGTGGGAAATCTTCCATCCAACATCCATGGATACAGCTTTAATATTCTAAATAACTCGTTAAAAACTAGCTCAGATTTTACTTGGCCACCCAACTGCGCGAGTGTCACCATTATCTGAGTAATTTCTATTCTAGGATCACTCCTGTGCAACCCCCTTTTTAATCTTAAAGATAAAGATGTTGTCCAAAAGCGACTTTCTTCAAAGTGTCCTCTGAGGGATTTGAGTAGCTTTTCTATTACGCCTGTCGTGGAAAACTTATCGGCATAATTGGCAATAAGATTCATAGCCATAATGCGTATTAAGTCACTGTTATCATCGAGTGCTGAAATAACCTCACTTATTATTTGCTTATTAATGGAACTTTTACTTAAAACCATTAAGGACCTAAGAGTTGCGAATCGCACAGAGAATCTTTTATCTTTTGTAAGACTTATTAATTTTCGAATAGCTTGATCCTTATGTTCTGTTGAGCTTGTAATTATTAAAGCATCTGCTGCGGCTGCACACACGCCGCTTTTTTTATCTTCTAGGGAATCAAAGACTTTTACGAAGATAATATTCGAGAAGGCAACTCCAGTAAGATGCCTGATTAAAGTTAGAGCTGCAATTCGAGTACGGGGGTCTGTACTATTCAATACTTGAATTAGATTTGTCTCAATATGAGTTGTGGGAGACTCCATTGCTATCCGACTTATAGCTCTGATTGCAAGTTTCCTAATTTCCATGTTTTCATCCAAAATAAGAGGAAGTAATTTATCCAAAAATCCAGCGAACCGGGAGAGCAAAGCCTTTCTTGACTTATTTATTATTCTTAATATTCGATACTTAGAAGCGGTCTCATAAATAGCACCTGAGCAGAATCACAATGCAGCCCAAGTGCACAAAGCCCAGAAAGTTTTCGCTGTGATACTCGTAACGCACAACCAAGCGACGGAAGTTCTGCAACCACGCAAACAACCGCTCAATCTTCCACCGTCGCCGGTAGCGCCTGAGTGGGCGACCATCTTGCGTGACGGCTTTCTTCCTGTTTCGCTTGTGCGGCGCGATCATTTCAATACCCACTTCGGCCAACGTCTCATCAAGCGGGTCAGAATCATAAGCTTTGTCACCGATCAATCTTCGTGGCTGCTCGCTGGTAAAGTTCTCAGCCAGAGTGTTTGCGACAAGGGTGACTTCATGCGGCGAAGCACTCGTTGTGTAGACGGCGAGAGGAAGACCAGAGCCATCTGCCACCGCCATGAGCTTCGTACCCTTGCCCCGCTTGGTCTTTCCCACGTCGAGACCCCTTTTTTTGCAGCCACGAACGTGCCGTCAATAAAGCATTCAGAAAGATCAAGCTCACCCCGCTCTTGGAGGTCTGCGGCTAATGCCTCAAGCACCAGCCGGAGCGTCCCATCCTTGACCCACTGCTGGAATCTACGATGGCAGGTCTGGTACGGTGGAAATCTATCGGGTAAATCCTTCCACCGTGCGCCACTGCGCAGAATCCAGAGAATGCCGTCCAGCACTTGGCGATTATCTCGCCACGGCCTGCCACGCTCATCTTCGCGGCGCGGCAGCTTTGGAATCAGTGGTTCGATGATCGCCCATTGTTCATTGGTTAGTTCTTCTCGTCGTGCCATGCGTAAAATCGTAGCATGGCACAGGTATTTATGAGACCGCTTCTAGATGACTCTTCAGTTAGACTATTCAGAATTGTGGCTAGAATTGGATCAACACTAATTTCAGGCGGCAACTCCTCTAGCCCACCTATTAGTATTAAGTATAAACCAGCCTCTAAGTCGTTAAGGTTGGAAAGAAATTCGCGCACTAAATGTGAATCAGCTTGTCTTAAAAATAGTGGAGAAACTTCTATTGCATATTGCTGAACGGATGAACGTTCGCTGTTGAACATATTTCTGAGATAAGTCAGAGTTGGACCCGTAGGTTTTATCTCTTTTTCCAATGCAAGCAGAGCCCTCATGCCTTCAATAGTAATAAACTCATTTTCGTCCCTCAACACTCTTAATAAAGCTTGGAATATCTCCTGAGATTTAACGATTTTACCAATTTCCCTCAAAGAGTTTACCGCCCTGCGGCGAACATCATCGTCTGCATCAACCAACTGTGCAATTGCTTGATTAATAAAATCTTCCGAAATTAACTCTGCAGATAGAAATGAGAGAGAATGCACAGCTGCGCTACGAATAACTACTCGCCGATCTTCAAAGGCGGCTTGAATTTGATTGCTTATAATAAGATCTCGATTAGCTTGGATAATATCCTTTACTCTTGCTACTGCTGCATGAGCATACCAATTTTGACTCTTTGTCCATTGAATAATGGTAATCCATTATTTCAGGAGATAGTGTAAATTTATATTGACTATCATCATTTTGTGTACGAACCTTCAAGACTTCAGCAGCAATAAATTCCCTAACATCGATTTTCTTTATCTCCACTGCTTCGCTCAAACAGAGAGCAGCCAAACGAAGCTTTTGCTGGCAGAGGTCTTCAGCTGGTGGTTGGTAAATTAAACGAATGAAATCACTACTGTCAGACAAAAGACCCGAATAAAGTAAGATAACCTCCTGCCACCAATCAGATAAAATATTTTCCTGCCTAAGAAGGAAATCTCTATTTTGGACGTGCTCACCAATAGCTAGGTGTTGGGCGGTAAAATATTCTTGAAATGTATGGTGAGCAAAAGCTAAAATATCCCGCTGCCTTTCTATAATAATGCCGCTTCGTTCAATAAGCATTTGCAAAAGGTGTTTAGCATCTTCTATGGGTCGTCCAAGACTTGGCAGCATACCAGCGATGATTTGCTGCACGTCAGGCTTGCTTGCCTCGCGTCCGCCACTTTTGTCGCCTATCTCTCCCTTGTGGAATGCTACTGCAAGGCGTCGCATAATTGCTTCCTTCTGCTCTAACTTTAAGTTCGTATCATCGACGCGGATACCTCTGGAGATATCCCATTGCTCCAAAAGAATCTTGCTGCATTGCGCATATAGCTTACTTCGCTCCTTAGGTAGTGTTGCTAAACTTCGGTGAACTACAGCAATAATTGAAAGAAGCATTGGATTAGTAGCAAGACGACGAATACCAACATTGTCGCGCAATGTTTCTTTCAACTCTTTGGCTCGCTTAGAGGCGCTTCTTTCACGCGCCTTTCGCTCTGCATGGCTTTCATCCTGAAGCCAACCAATCACCGCGTTCCGTTCAACTGCCGAATACCAAGTATCAATAAAGGTATTTATTTGGTCGTCAGTAAGATCATTAACATAAAAAATCTCAAAATCTCCATTTACACCGCTTCGCCAACCAGCAATTCTAGATGTAATCACGAATTGATTTGAACTGTAACTGAAGCTCAAACTCTTAATTGCTCTTACCACAGCATGAAATTCTTCGTCAGTTGGAACTTCATCAAGTCCATCTAGCAAGATTAAACAATTCCCTTTTCTAAGATGGTGAGTGAAAAATTTAGAAGCAATAGCACTGGCTTGCAAATCAGGGGGGAGAATACGATGTAAGATATCGACAATTGATGGATCTCTTTCTTTATCCTCAATATCTACAAGCATGCTTGCAATGCTGCTTAGCCGAACGAAGATTGGTAATTGCCACTTCTTAGTGCCTAATCTCTTTCTAAGCACACCTCGGTCCCGGAGTTTTGGGTCAGCAGCACGCTCTCGTGCATGTGTAAGCGCAAGATATTGTAAAAGTGTTGTCTTTCCAGCCCCAGGAACTCCTAATATAGCGACGCGATTATGCTCCCGTAGAATGAGTCTCAGTTGAAATTCTCCAATGATATCTTTAATAACCTTTGGTGCTAGTTCTACAGACTGAACTCAGCGATTGAAAGATGCACCACACCGTGCTCGTCAGGCTCAAGCCCATGCCAGTGCACCAACATATTGAACGCAGCCATCGTGTAGGCCAACCGCATTTGGAAGTACGCCCATTCACGATGCATCACACGCTTGAAATGATTACAGAGCGTCAACATCGAGAGCACAGTTTCGACCATCATCCGTTGATTCCATTGCCCTCGCGGACACACCTTGAGATTTTGTGGGTCACCTGCTTGAGCATGAAAGCCGGTGTCACTACATACGATCATCTCATCTTCGTATTTCCTGATGAGCGGCTGAAAGACCGTGTCGGAGACGTTAGCTGTGTCGCACTCCCACGCCACGACGAGGCCGAGTTTGTTCAAGAGCAGGCAGAGTTTACCGCCCACAATCCAACGATGATTCGACACCCCTTTCCGTCCATACTGGCGGGGAGAGCGCCCTTCGCGAATCGGATGAATCAACTCAATCCCATAGCTGTCGATGACGCCCAGCACCGTTGGCTCAGCCATGAACTGCTGCGTCCACGCACGATGCGTCTTGAACAGGCGGAAGAGGCGCGTTCGCTCCGGCAAAGCGGGAAACAGAGCTTGGAAATCACGCTTGAGCCAGCGATAAAAGGGACGGTTGCCGACGCCTTTGATGGCAAAGATGAAAGCCAGCGTGACGATCTCGCTCGGATGCAGCGCGGCTTGACTATGTTTCGGCATCTGACGCATCTGGTCATCTACACGGCAAAAGAGTTCAGTGATAAAGTCTTGAGTGGTCACGATTCTTGCCTCCGCTTGCGTTTGGTTTGGTCGCCAACGCATTAAGAGCGGAAAATCGTGACTTTTTCAACTAGCACCAAAGGTTAATAAAATGTATATTGCGTCGAACCCAAGCTTCTCTCTCGTTTCTGCTATGTTCTTCAATAAGTGCTGACGAACCAAATAATTTAGTAAACAGCTTCTTTTTTTTGTATTTCCTTTCTAATGTTTTTACTGTTGAAAGGGCATCTTCGACTTTAAATCTTATAGTTGAGTTAGCAGCTACATTAAGCGGCATGGACAACATTTCGCGTAAATCCCTCCACGTGGGTAAACTTCCTTGCAAGCTAAAGCCTTCAGCTACCTCATTCGCCACAGTATCCGAGTCTCTTTGCCTCCCAACTCGAAGTGATACAAATACCTGTTCAAGTTTTGGTTTCTTAGCATCATCTGAAGTGACTATTCCTGTGAGTTTCAATTCCCTATGTTCGGTCACAACCCAATCTAGATAACGCTTCTGAAAATCGTGGTATGCAAACCGACCACCTGCTATTTTTCCAATCCAAAGCACAAAAGAATGCAACCATCTCCAGAGCGTAGGAATTAGTTTGGTTAGTACGGCACCTACGACAGCAGCGGCTATCGCAATAAATAGCTTGTTATCTCCATACTGTTGCAACAGATTTTTTAAAAAATCTCTCATTAACTCATCCTCACTCCCTGCTTTAGCTGGCGTGTGATACACCCTAGTCTCGCAAGAATTAGACGACCGTTCTATTCTCAGTTCAATTAAACAATCAGTTTCGTGAGCCAAACAAGGAAAGTCACTTGTTAGCAGAATGTGAGCAAATGCGCGCCGGAAGATATAACTGACTTATTCTACTTGTCAATCAAATTCTGCTATTCCTATGACCGTGACAACTTCCTCTGCTTACTTGTGCTATATCACTGAAGCGGTAATAGAACATCCAGAGCACTACCTTGACACGGTAGGTGCCGACGGGGGCCTCGAACCCTGTTAGATTGATTGAGAAGCCTTTTCTCTTTAATGAGCGCATCAAGCGTGGGTCCTTTCCAGCCCATTCAAGATTGAGGGTAACGCGCCACCTCAAACAGTCTCTAGTGCCAGAAATTCATTTCATTTCATCAGCAGGACTTTTTTTATGGGGTTTCAGTTCGACGATGATGGCTCGGGTGAGCTTGTGTGGCGGCATGTCCATGAGGCTCTGGCTAAAGCATATGGGAGGCCACTAATACTTCCGCCGCGCATAGATGTCAGGCCCCTACCTGAAGGAGAGCAGCCGCGTGCCATCAATCTTAACTGCCGCAACTGTGGTGCTGCGCCGACGCGGCGAGCTAAGTGCGACTATTGCGGCACTTTATTGTAATCACTCAACGGGCGCGCAAGCGCCTTCCTGCATTGCCTGTATTTGTTTTTACTGAAGATGTCGAAGAGAGTTGATGCCAATCAAACCAAGCTCGTGCAGGTCTTCCGGCAGGTGGGCCTGTCGGTCGCGGTCACGAGCGCCGTCGGCAAAGGCTTCCCGGACATCGTGATCGGCGGGCAGATGCCCTGCGCCTGCGGCAGCGAACGGCGCGTCAAGCAGACGAGAATCGTCGAGATCAAGACGGAGAAGGGAATTCTGACCCCCGATCAGAAGGAATTTCACCAGCTCTGGCGCGGCCAACTCGACATCATTCGTAGCGAAGATGACGTTCTGCGGCTCGCGGGTCATTCACCCTCTCGCAAATAAACCCGCTGTTTCTGTTATTTACTCACACATCCGAGCGATGACAGGCGTGCGAGACGCCCGGCGCTCACTTAAGGGCAACCGGAATTTCTTCTATGTCTTACGAAATATCCCCTACTCCTTCGACGAGTCCTTCGTCACCCCCTATAAGTCTCGACCCGCTCCATACACCGGAAGATAAGGTTTGCCCGAACTGCAAAGAATCGAAGCCGCTGACCGAGTTCCATGCGCGCAAAGATAGGCGCAGCGGTCGCCGTCACGTCTGCAAAGCCTGTCACCGAACAAAGTATCAGGCGTGGCGACAAAAAGGTTTTGACGATAAGCGCAAAGAAGCTCTGGATTTCGCGCAAAAATTGATGAGTCTGGCAGAGAATGCTCCGGACGAAGAATCAAGGAGCGACCTCAATCGAGCCGTTCATCGCCTTCGCCTGCGCTTCAGCCAGAAGGGCGAATCAAAACAGGATGCAGTGCTGCGCGCGCTGGAGCCGGGAGAGCTGACGCTCAAAGAAATCATCGAGGACACAGGCCTTTGCCGCGCGGATGTGCAGGAAGTTCTCGATTACCTGATGAGTGCCAGAGTCGATCTTGTAGGCGCATATACAAGGGGCTCGCGCGAGCGGGGTCTCGGCCGAGCCAGCAACACCCTCTGTTATTACCTTGTCCGCAATAGATAGTCGGGTCATTCACCCTCACAGAAATAAATCTTTCATTTGCCATAGTCTGACTCGCTGACGGGCCGCGTGTCCTGGAATCTTTCCGGCGCCGCGAAGCGTGGTTGCTCCTATGCGCCCTGTGCGCCAATGGTTCAAAGGGCAGCGCGGCCTGTGAATTAATTAAAGGTGAGCTCAATGAACAACTGGAAACATTGGTTAAAAGGTCTTACGGCAGCCGCGATCGGCGGCGCAGCTAACAGCGTCACCGTGGTCATCGTTGACCCGATCTCTTTTGACCCGGCCATACATGGCCGGAAGCTGTTGATGGTGGCACTCATCTCGGGTCTCATCAGCGCAGCCCTGTATCTCAAACAGTCGCCGCTTCCGGAATAGAGTTCGGGGCGACTTATGAAAGGATTTAATCGGATGAAGATCAACCTCAAACGGTGGGCCAGATTCGGCGTGCTGGTCATTGCCTGCTGCCTCGCGCTCGGGAGCATAGCTTGTGGCCCGGACCAAATCCGGGCGGGCGCGCGCGCATTCTCGCAGGGGGCGAAGGAAGGTCAGCGCGAGGTCCAAAGTCTACAGAAGAGCGGCGACCTCAATGCGGCTGAAGCCGAGAGTATCAGCCATGTGCTCGACCAACTGGAGATCTCGGCGCAAAACTTCGGTCACAGTCTCGACGGTTATGACCGGCTGGATAACGCAGCCAAGCGGGCCATGATTCAGGCAGCGCTGGATGAGATCGAACCGATTCTCTTTACGCTGGAGCAGGAAGGCCCGCTCAGGCCACAGAGCGAAAAGGCACGGAAAAGGTTTAGCAAAGTTCTCGCGGGCCTGCGCTACGGCAGTTCCGTACTACGCATCGTGCAAGTGGCCATCCCGCCGGACGATCCGCCGCTCGCCTGGAATTGAGAGGTCGCGCGCTCATGTCTCCGGAAATTGTTTCAGAGGGCAAGCCCTCGCTGCTCGAACGACTGAACCTGATCACCCTTCTTGTCGGCCTCCTTGTTGCCGCCGGCGGGGTGTTCGGGTCTTTTGCCGTGACTTCCTATCGAGTGGGCACGATTGAGTCCACGGTCAAAGAACATCAGGAAAAGATGCTGACCAAGGATGAGTTCAAGGCTTATCTCGACGGTTTGAAGAGCGACATCACCGAGATCAAATCCGATGTCAGAGAGATTCGCAACGAAGCCCGGGAGAAAAAGAGATGAAGACCGACACAACGTCTTCGGCAGTTTTGGTGCCGGCAGCGGCCTTCTCTTTCTCATCTTCTGGTTAACGCACTAAGCACATGATCAGCGTCAGCGTCAAAGTCAAACCCGACGGCGGGTCAAAGCTCGATAAGCAGGTCACGTTTGCCTCCGCGATGACGCTCACGCAAGTTGCGCAGGTGGCGCAAACTGCCGTCATCAGTGACATCGAGAGCACCTTTACCGTCAGGAACAACTGGACCAAGCCCTCGAATAAATTCGGAATCAAGGCCATCCCGGCGACCAAGACCAGCTTAGAGTCTGGAGTGGCCACTGATGCCGACTGGCTCAGCCTGCACGAGACAGGAGGCACCAAGACTCCCAAAGGAAAAGAACTCGCGATCCCGACTCAGAATGTACGGCGCACGAAGAAGCAGTTGATCCAGCGGAGCCAGCGACCGCGCGCCCTCCTTGGCAAGCGTGACGTAATCCTGAGGACCAGAGCGGGTCGTGTGCTCTTCCAGCGGCGGGGACGCAAGGGGCAGAGTAGGCTCGTGCCGCTTTATAACCTTGAGCCGCGCGCGCGGATTAAGAAGCAGTCAACTCTGGTCGAGACGACTGACAGAATTGTCCGGACTAAATTCGACACGATCTTCACGGATGCGCTCCGAAAAGTGATAGCTACGGCGAAATGAAGACGCTCTATAAGATTTACTGGTACGCCACCTACAACTGCGCGCAACCCGTTCACATGCGCGCGGGCGAGATGCTGATCCGTGCGCAGGGCGGCCAAGCCATCCATGGGATCTCCTGGCAGCACATCACCGGCTACGTCAATACGCTACAGCTGGTCTCTGTCAAAGTGGAGTTTCTTGCGGTGTGGCCAGAGAACCTGCTGAGAGGGCACGAGAGGATTTACGAATGAGCTACTCCATCTCAGACTTGGCGAAACTGACGACGCTCGACCGCGCGACCGTGCGCAAGCGGCTCGAAGGGGTAGAGCCTGCGCCCGGGCCCAAGGGCGCGAAGACGTATGAGCTGGTTGATGCTCTGCCCGCGCTGATTGCTGGCGCGTCAGCTGAGATGGACGCGGCAAAGCTACGAAAGGTGCAGGCCGAAGCGGACCTCAAAGAGAATGAGCTGGCTCTTGAGCGCGGGGAAGTCGTCCCCGTCAAAGAGGTGCGTGACTATGCGCTCAATCTGTTCAAGCGTCTGCACAACCGGATCGCGGTGCAGATGCCGCGCGAGGTCGCTGCACAACTATACAAAGCGGAATCGGCGGCGCAGATCACCGAAATTCTGAAGACGGAGACGGGCCGTATTTTTAATGACCTCAGAAGCGATCATCAACGTTTTCTCTGATGCGATTGCCATTGCGATCCCGGAGTCTTCACTGACCGTTTCCGAGTGGGCGGCCACCTACAGGCATCTCTCGCCGGAGCGTTCGGCGCGGCCCGGTCGCTGGCGCAACGAGCTGGTCCCGTACCTGGTAGGGATCATGGATGCGGTGGGCAAGCCCGGTGTGCGCGAGATTATCTTCGTCAAGTCTGCTCAAGTCGCGGGTACGGAATGCGCCAATAACATCATTGGCTATTTCATGCACATCGACCCGTCGCCCATTCTCTATGTCTGCGAGACGGAGCCGAAGGCCGAAGCATGGTCAACAGAATCCCTCGCGCCGATGATCGGGGACACGCCCGTGCTCGCGAGCATCGTGAGCGATCCGCGCTCCAGAGATAGCGGCAACACGATCGGCAGCAAAAGCTTTCCCGGCGGACACCTTGCCATCGGGCATGCGACCTCAGCAGCAACCCTTTCGTCCCGGCCGAGACGCATCGTCATCCTCGACGAGCGTGACGCCTATAGACCGACTGGCGAAGGCGACCCGGCAAAGCTGGCTGAAGCGCGCACGAAGACCTTCATGGATTCGGCCATCATCTTCAAACCTTCGACCCCGCGCGAGCGGATGGAAAACCCGCCCGGCAGTGCGCCGGATGCACCCCGCTATTCTCCTATCGAACTGGAGTATGAGAACTCCGACAAGCGCAAGTATTTCGTCCCCTGCCCGCACTGCGACGAGTACCAACCGCTGGTCTGGAAGCGCGACGGAGAGTTCACCATCAGATGGGACGGCGATGATGTGCTCAACGCCTACTACGTGTGCGTCAACGGCTGCGTCATCGAGCACGAGCATAAGACTGAAATGCTCGCCCTAGGAGAGTGGAGGGCATGAGAAGCCGTTTACGGGCCGCGCCGGCTTTTTTATCTGGGAAGGTTATTCACCCTTTGTAACGTGGGGGGAGATGGCCAAGAATTTTCTGGAAGCGAAACAGAGCAAAGAGACGCTCAAAGTCTTCGTCAACACAGAACTGGCCGAAGGCTGGGAAGACCTCAGTGCTCAAGCATCAGTCGAAGACTTGCAATCGCGACGTGAGCCTTACGGTGAACTGTTGCCCGATGGCGTGCTCGTTTTAACTGCCGGTGTGGACGTGCAGGGCAATCGTTTAGAGGTCGAGATCGTGGGCTGGGGCATAGATGACGAATCCTGGTCAATCGACCATCAGGTGCTTATGGGCGACCCGTCGCAGAATGAGGTCTGGCAGGAACTCAAAGAGTTGCTCTTGCGCAATTACGAATTCGAGATCCCGATCGCGGGCGGCAATGAAGAGGGAGACGGCGAAGCTGCTCTCGTGCAAACCCTTCGCGTCGCGTGCGCGTGCATAGATACGGGCGGACATAATACGGAAGATGTCTATCGCTTTGCGCGCAAGAACGCCGGGCGTAAGTGGTATGCCATCAAAGGCGCGAACACTCCGGGCAAGCCCTTGATCTCAAACCCCTCTCTGGTGGGAAAGCCTCCAGTCCGGCTTTACAACATCGGCACCGAGACAGCTAAGGACACAATCGCCGCACATCTGCTGGTCGCCGAGCCAGGGCCGGGCTATTGCCACTTCCCGACGGAGTTTACCCGGGACGGCTTTGTTTATTACGGCGAGAACTATTTCAAGCAGCTCAGGAGCGAGCACCCTGTCACCAGACACGAGCGGGGCAAGAGCGTTCGCCGGTGGGAAAAGCTGAGGCCGGGCGTGCGCAACGAGGCGCTTGACTTGCGGGTCTATGCGATGGCCGCGAAGAGGATTCTTAATCCCGATTTTCGCCGGATGCTCAAGCGCCGCGAATCGCACATGGCTGTCGTGGCACCTGTTTCAGTACCTCCGGAGGTGCAGGTCCAGGCCGAGAGCGAGGAAGAGCAGGTTCAACAAACGGCCCGGCGCAAGGCGCGGCCGCGCCGCCGCGGTGGATTCGTCAATAACTGGTAAGAGATGGAGAGAAGTGATGTCATTTGATGCAGATGCAGTTCCGAATACTGAGCCTGTCGAGATAGTCGTCGGCGAATCCCTCGAATGGACGAAGAGCCTCAATGATTATCCAGCTTCCGCGTGGACGCTCACCTATTACTTTCGCGGAGCGGGCAAGGGCTTTAACTCCGCTGCTACGGCGGAGGGCGACGACTTTCACGTAGCCGTGGATGAAAGCGTGACTGCGGAAATGTCCGTCGGCGCATATTCTTGGGAAGCCTGGGTCACGGATGGCAGCGACCATTTCATGATCGAGCGCGGCGAAACGAAGGTGATGCAGAACCTGAAAACAATGGCCGTCACTTCGACCTTCGACAATCGCTCGCAGGTGAAAAAGATTCTCGACGCGATTGATACGCTCATTGCGGGGCGCGTCCCCCAGGATGTGCATCAGTATGTCATCGGCAACCGCCAGCTCCAGCACATCCCGGTCGAGCAACTGATCAAGCTGCGCGAGGCTTACGCGAAGCTCTACGCGGCGGAGTTGCGCCGCGCGCGCGTGCGCAATGGAAAGACTCTCTTCAAAACTATAGACGTGAGGTTTGATAGACCGAAATGAGCTTTGTAAATTTAAACATTGAAATGCCGACCTTCTCTGAGATCCGCGCGGCGCAGGCCAAAGAGCGAGCTAAGATTGAGAGGCGGGATAAAAGGATTGCTCTCAAGCGCTCCTATGATGCCGCGCGCGTCAATCGCTTGAATCGCGACTTCTCCATAGTCAACACTTCGAACAATTTCGAGTTGCGCCGCTCTCTCAGGTACCTGCGCGCACGTTCGCGCAATTTGGCTCGCAATAATGATTACGTCAAAAAGTTCCTCTCGATGGTCAGAAACAACGTGGCGGGCCCCGTTGGCATGAAGTTACAGGCACGCACCCGCGACAATAAAGGCGAGCTTGACCAGGTCTTGAATCGAACAATTGAAAATGCGTGGAGAGAGTGGTGTCACAAAGAGAATGCTTCATTGAACGGGAAGCTTTCATGGACGGCCATTCAACGTAAACATATCAACGCCATAGCGCGCGACGGCGAAGCCCTCTTGCGTATCTTTGACGCCGACAATCCCTTCGGCTTCGGTCTCAAATTTTACAGCGCTGACTGGCTCGACGAGACTTTCAACGAGAGACTCCCGAACGGCAACCGCGTGATCATGTCGGTAGAACTCAATGAGAATGACCGGCCGGTTGCCTATTACCTGACGCCTCCTCCATCCGACTATCTTTTTCTGGATAGGGATGCAAAGGCCAACTGGCGCACGCGCGTCCCGGCTGAAGAGATCATTCACAGTTTTCTGATGGACGATGAGAATTCCGACGATGACACGCAGGTTAGAGGCGTGCCGTGGATCCATACTGCTATCACCCGGCTCAAGACTCTGGGGGCATATGAAGAGGCTGAGCTGGTGGCGGCGCGCGTCGGCGCCTGCAAGATGGGCTTCTTTCAGGAAGAGACACCGGAAGAGGAAGAATACACCGGCGATGAGGATGAAGACGAGTCTAATTCTCGAATCAATCCCTGGAGTCAACCTCGTCTTAGGCGACGAGTATGTCGCGCCCACCGTCACGCAGGAGCCTGCGCTCGTCGAAGTCTGGATGGGCTACGCAGACGACCCTTACGGCACGGCTGAACTGATCGGCACGGTCTCTCCCGGCCAGACGCTCACGAGAGAGCACAACCCGGACTTTGACCAAGACCTTCGCTTCTATCTCGTCTCGCGCGGCGTGGACGGCGCACGCGATGTGTCGCGGCTGAGGGATGCCGTCTCTGTGCTATTGCCGATCCAGCGCACGCCGGAGACGCCTGTCATCGGACAGTCAGCGAATGCATCCACCGTCACAGAGGGCGGTGATGTCTTCGCCCTCGTGCCCGTCGGCGCGACCGGCTTCTCGCGTCACGCGCGCTTCATGAAAGTGGAGGTGGCAGAGGATGCAGACTTTTCCGTCAACCTTGAGACGACCATCTACGACAGCGCGGACTTCGCTAATCAGGTCATGCCTTACTACGTGACCGTCCGGCGACCGGCGGACACCGCTCAGGCGCGCCATGTGCGCGTCTCCTATTCCGGCGGTAGCAATTATGGGCCGGTCTCAAACACTCTGGAAGTCACGTTCCCGGCGGCGGATGGCTCTGGCGGCTCCAGCGGAAGCTTCGACCCTAACCCGAGACTCGAACTCGAAATCAACCTACCTTAAGAGAGGAACTATCCATGCACATCAAGAATCTTTTGTTAGCCTTCACCCTCGCCCTGTTGCTCGCCTTCCCCGCGCTGGCAGGCGTGCCGGTCGCATCGAGCTTTTCAACAAGCGTGCCGGTCAACCGGCAGGCCGCTATCACTATGCTCGGCAGCGACCCTGAAGCCACACCGCTCGTCTATGCCATTGGCACAAGCCCTTCGCACGGCACGCTGATGAATCTCAATACCGCGACGGGCGTCGTCATCTACACCCCCGCGACCGATTACACCGGAGCAGACTCTTTCACTTACACTGTGACGAGCGGAGGCCAAACGAGCGGCGCGGGCACGGTCACTCTCACGGTGACGAGCGCAAAGACACGAATCATAGACACGATTACGGATGCCTCCGGTGCGCCGCGCACGGGCACTGTGACGTTTATTCTGACGCAACAGGTCACGACGCCTTCAGGCATTTCTCCGAAGGCTGCTACGGTCTCTGCGGCGCTCAATTCGAGCGGTCAGTTCGACGTGCAGGTTTATCCCTCGAAGTCTCTTTCACCTGAAGCGTACTATCAGGTCTGGTTCGCCGACTCGCGCACGCTCAATCGTGAGCTGATCGGCGTCTATGAGATTCCGCTGGCGACCTCGACCATTACGCTAGGCCCCTACAAGATCACCGACACAAACCTTGCCGCGCGCTACAGCTTCATCTCGGCGGCGCAGGCCAATGCGCTCGGCACGACTTTGGGTGCAATCTACAATGGCACGCCGACGGACAACGCTGTCCAAAAGCACGACAGCGCGACAGGCAAAATAGAAGACTCTTCGATCTTCGATAACGGCACAATCGTAACCATTGGCAATAAAGTGCAGATGCCCGGCACGAAGGCTTTGACGTGGGATTCGACCGGAGTCAATGCGCCGAGCACAACCGATAATCTTCAGGGCACGAAGCTGCTCGTATACCCGGCGGTGGGGCCTGACCAGTCCGCCGTCGGCGTCGAGAGCGGGTTTACGTGGTTCACCACCGGCGGAGGATTTAAGTTCTATTTCGACGCGGCGAATCCGGATCTATGGGAGCCTGCTGGGCTGACCATCACCGGGCATGTCACGGCTACGAACTTCATCGGCAACGGCTCAAGTCTCACAAACCTGAATGCAAGCAATCTGGCGAGCGGCACTGTGCCTCTGGCGCGTCTGTCAGGCATCACGAACACTGAGATAGATGCAGCGGCTGCTATAGCATGGTCGAAGATAAACAAGACGGGTAGTTCGCTGGCTGACCTGACAACACGCTCTGCTGCTGACCTGTCGAGCGGCACACTTCCGGATGCGCGCTTTCCTGCCACCCTGCCTGCGCTCTCCGGCGCAAATCTCACTGCCCTCAATGCCACTAACCTTTCGAGCGGAACTGTGCCTGACGCGAGGTTTCCCGCGACACTGCCAGTGGCGAGCGGCGTCAACCTGACAGCTCTTAATGCAAGCAATCTGGCGAGCGGAACTGTGCTGGATGCGCGCTTTCCCGCGACGCTTCCCGCAGTCAGCGGCGCAAATCTAACCGCTCTCAATGGCAGCAATATTTCATCCGGCACGGTTACAGCGGCCCGGCTTGGTTCAGGTGGAGCGGGCGGCGGAACTCGTTTTCTCGCTGACAACAATACTTGGGTGCTGCCCGAGTCTTTAGGTCTGCTTGATTCTGTTACGCCCTCGGACGGCGCTTATACGATCTTCGGAAATTCGCATACGCTCCTCAACGGCTACTTGAAGCAGGCCGCGAACGGCGTCGCGCTCGATGGCACGGCGAGTGGGCCTTATTTCGATATTTATGCTAACGGCCTGCTGGACGGCGCAAATACAACGGGCGCGCGTGTCTATGCCGAGACAAGCGCGATAGAGTTCGGAGCCTTTCGCAGCGGCACTTTCGGCTCCCAGAATATCGCCGTCAGATTTAATGCGCGCGGCGATGGAGAAATTCAATTCCGGCGCAACAACACGACGCTCTGGGCCATAGATGCCGACAACACAATCGTGCCGACCAGCGCCTACGGATTGGGCACTCCTACGAACCCTGTCGATCAAGTGACCATAGGAGATCATGTTAAGTTTACGAATTCGGGCTTCCCGCAGGTCTATTTCCGCTCTCTAAGTCCCAACAGTGTTGCCATTCGTAATAATGAGGATAACGGCTTCGGCCAACTCGAATTGGGTGATGGCGTTTTTGACCGCTCCGGGCACAACTCTCCTGAAGGCGTGGTGACAGCAAACATCGGTTCTGTCTATCGGAGAACAAACGGCAGCACCGGCACAACTCTGTATATCAAAGAAAGCGGCACGGGCAATACGGGCTGGGTGGCTGTGGCCGGTGGCGGCGGGGCTGGCTTCTCAGGCACGCCAACCAGCGGGGCCGTTCCGTATTACGATGGCTCAGGGCTTGCGGATTCACCTATCACAGCATCCGTTCCCGGCTCAATGGTCAACGGTATTACTGTCACAGGCGCGGCAACGGGGAACACGCCCACGATTAGCCCAACGGGTGGGGATACGAATATTGGCCTAACCTTAAATACTAAAGGCACAGGTAGTCATCGGCTTCAAATTGATGGCACAAATGTGCTCGTCTTGCAAACCGATGGTGTGACGCCAACCGTCAGCGTGGCAAACGGAAATTTTTCCGTTGGGGGGAATATTAGGTTTGGTGGTGGCGGCGATGCCGGGTTTGAGCGTACGGCAAGCAATACGATGTCAGTCACCGATGGAGGCGGTGGAAGCGGCAAGCTTAGGATTGACAGAACAAATGGCACGGCCATCTCTGGTGTAATGAGTAATACCGCAGCGTTGGACTATAGTTCCATCGCAGCCAACGCTACCACAGAGCTAACTATCACTGTCACTGGCGCGGCGGCAGGAGACAGCGTGCAGGTCAACCCGAATGGCGCACCCGAAACAGGACTGATCTGGTCTGGTTATGTTTCGGCGGCAGATACCGTAACCGTGCGGCTTGCTAATGTAACCACCGGAGCGATTGACCCTGCAAGTAGAACATGGAGAGCAACGGTTACTAAGTTCTAAGCGATTGCCAGCCGGAAAGATCTAAAAGCCTCAAAGCTCTTTCCGGCTCTTTCGTTGCAAGATAGTTTGGAGACATTATATCGGGATGCTGTACCTCCGCCTTTGTTAGCAATGGTCTCTTAAATCTTCGTTCGATACGAAAGATTGAAAAGCCATGCAATGAAAGATATTCAGTAACAGGTGACGGGCAAGCCCCGTGTTCTTCAAAAACAATATCTCGCACAAGATGAAGTGGCACACCTTTCAAAACATTCAACTCGTGTCCTTCAACATCTATCTTCATGACGCCAACCGCAGAGGAAATCAACTCATCAAGTCTGATGGTTTGAATTGATATGCCGCTCTCGCCTATCGCGGCAAGCCCTTCGTTAAAAGTGAAGGCTTCGGGAATGGAAAGAAAAGCCTGTCCTGCATGGTCTGATGCTGCGAGGTTGAATAGCTCAACACTCTCTTTATTCCATGCTGCGACGTTTGCAGAGAGCCGTTTATAGATTTCGGGGTGCGGCTCGAAAACTAAAACCTTGTGCGAGCGCGCAGCGAAGATAGATGTCATGTAGCCGATGTTTGCGCCGACATCTACGGTCAAATCACTTGGCTCTGTTAGTCGCCAGAGTGTTTCTGTAGCAGGTAAATCAAAAACACCGTGTAGCCAGATGCCGTGTCCTACGACTTCGCGCGGGTTAATTGTTAGAGGAAGTTTCCACGGCAAAGTCACGACGACCTTTCCGTGTGGCAGCTTTGGCCCGATGCGGGTAAGTATTTGACGCGGGCGGTAAATGTATTCAGGGCGGATAAGATTAAAAGGATTCCGCATGGCCTGTGATACTAACCCCTCCTACCAAAACACATCAAGAACGGCTGGTACACGTGTTATGCTTATCTAGTGAGATGCTGGAAATGTACCTATCATGTAAGCCGCCTCTGGCTCAGATGCCACCATTGCAATGCATTGCTTTTGAGGTGGTGGCATGTAATGACATTGATGGCATTAATCTCAATTGTTACGCTCGCCCTATTGTATTTATTCACCCCTAATGTGTGAGGTTAACCCCTCTCACCAAAACACACCAAGCTCCTAAAGTATGGAGCGAGGCCAATTGCCCTCGAAAGCTTCAGGTCTTAGGGGCATGCTTAGGGGCAAACAAAATTTGAGAGTGCCACGCCGACGCTCTTATGCTGTTGCTATTATTAGAGTTAAATGGTACACCCGGCAAGGCTCGAACTTGCGACCTTCTGATTCGAAGTCAGACGCTCTATCCAACTGAGCTACGGGTGCATATCGTTTGAAAGACAACGTAACGCTCAACTTGCGCGCGTGTCAAGATGGTCAATGGACAGGTGATGTTGCCGGGATGGCTTTGCCCGGTGGCGCTGCGGTGGTGGACGTTGTCGCCGCTCCGGCCTGAAATTGTTTGCGTATGTAGCTCACCATCTTGCTGATCTCTTCGGGCGTCATCTTGTCTTTGAAAGCGGGCATCCCGTCGCCGCCGTTGGCGATCTGCTTGGCAAACTCTTCGTCCGTGTGCGAGAGGGCGTGGCCCTTTGAAAACGGCGGAATTTTCAGACGCTTGTTATCTATCTTGACCATGCCGCCCTCGCCGTCCTCTTTATGACAGGTGGCGCAATTGTCCGCGTAATACTCGCGCGTCGCGGCGAACTCGTCCGGCTTGGGCGTGGCAGCGGTGGCCGCCGGAGAGGCTGCGGGCGACGGCTGCGTCCCGGTGTTGGCCGTGTTGGTGTTGGTGTCTGTGCAGGCGATGACGAATAGCGCGAGGGCAGCAATAACCGGGGCGAGCTTGAATAATTTCATGCGTGTGCTTCTCCATGGCGTTCTGATTGATAAAGCGTCTTGGTTGAAACTGCGGCGAGTATAGCAAAAGATTTACACATTGGCTCAATGAACAATCGAGCCAATATGTAAATCAATTATTTCTTCTTCAGTATCACAACCCACTCGGCTATCTCGCGCTTTTCTTCATCCGTCAGCTTGGCGGCAAATGATTTCATGGGCGGCTCAAGGTTATAAGCCACCGGGTCGTTGAGCAGACCGATGATGTCTTCGACTGTGCGGCGCGGTTTGGCGTGGACGCCTGTGAGTTTGGGGAAAGGTTTGACGCCCTGCCCTTGCGCGCCGTGACAGTTGGCGCATTGTTTAAGGTAAGAGGCGGGCGGATTATCAGGCGACAGCGGGCCTTTGTTTTTAGCAGTCGCGTCCGCTTGCGTAGGGCTTGGCTGTGCGGCTGGCGCGCCTGTGCGCTGCGGCTCAAAAGGCTCTGCGCGAAAGGCTGCTTCCTCTTGCGCCTGACGCGCGAGTAGCTCGCGCACGCGCGGGTCGCGCGCATCGCTGATGTAAGAGAGCGCGGTCATGAGCGCGAAGAATGTAACGCCGAGAGCGACCAGCGCAAGGCTGAGCCTGCGGCGCGGCGCGGTCGCGGCCTTGCGCTGTCTTCTGGCATCGAGCCACGGCAGCAGTGCGAGTCCTGCAAAGATTAATCCGGGCAGCGCGGCGGCGACTGTCGAAGCTGCTCTTCCGGGCAAGTATTTGAGCATCTGGAAGAGCCAGAGAAATTGCGCGCCGGGTCGCGGCAGATAGCCAGTCGTGGATTCGCTCGCTGGCGGGCCGAGCGGCGCGGTGTTTTTCAGCGCGTACAGCGCAAGCGCGAGAAAGACCAGACCGGCTGCCAGCATCTGACGCGTAAACTGTGCTCGCTTCCACTTCTTCCATGAAAGTTTCGCGCCAGCGATAGCTGCTTTGTCATCACGAAAAATGAAGAGCCGCGCGGCTATGACGAGCAGCATCAGCGCGGGCGTGACGAGCACATGCAGCGCAAAGAATCTTGAGAGCGTGAGCGTAGAAATCTCTGTCCCGCCGAGCAGCCAACGCCGCGCAGCCTCGCCAATCAGCGGCAGCCCGCCTGTGATGCCTTCGGCTACGCGCGTGCCGAAAAAGGCGCGTGCATCCCACGGGAGCGAATAACCCGTCGCGCCCCCCGCGAGGACGAGCGCGAGCAGGAAGACTGTGGCTATCCATGCGACAGTCCGCCGCCTGTAGCTTGCGCGCCAGAACATTTGCAGTAGATGCAGGACGAGAAAAAGCGTCAGCCACTGCGAGCCGTAATGATGCAGCGCGCGTATCCATGCTCCTGCGGGCAAGACTTTTTCGATGTAAGCGACGGTCGTATGCGCGCTCTCCGCCGATGGCACATAATAAAAAGCCAGCAGCACGCCGGTCGCAACTTGCAGCAGTACGAGCATGCAGACAATGCCCGCAGTGGTTCTGGCCCACGCGCTCAATTGTCCGGCAGGTTCTTCAAAAAGCGCGTCCTCTAATTCCGCCAGCCTGGTCTGGCGAGCGAGCCAGCCGCGCCAGCCTTTTTGTGTTTGTTCGTCAGTTTGCAGGGTCATGAGCGCGGCGTTCGCTCCTCTGTATTATTGACGAAAGACTGATGTTGCACCTGAAGCATGCCATCTTTTTCGCGTGAGGGAAGCTGGTCGAGTCCGCGCCGTGCAGGGCCACTCACATGCGCTCCGTCTGCTGCAAAAAAGCTGTCATGACAGGGACAGAAAAAATCGTTCGACTCATCGCGCCAGACCACCTGACAGCCTTCGTGCGGACAGATGCTTGAGAGAGCCTGATGATTTTGTTTGGGCAGGATAAAGATATTTTGTTCCTCGAAGGTGGTGGCCCATCCCGCGCTGCGCTCAGCCCTCACGGCGCGCATGAGAGGCTTCTCGCCCTTGAGTTCAGCGACGGGCGCAACATCCAGCCATGTCGCTTGCTGTGTGGCCGAAACGCTAACAGGGCGCAGGAAACGAAAGGCTGCGGCGGCAATCACTCCGGCCATGCTCGCAAAGATGCCCAGCGGGAGGAGGAGCAGAAATTTTCGACGGCCCGGTTCATGACTGCCGGTTGATGTCTGCGTTTGAGTTTTATCGGTCATAGAAGTGATGTTGAAATCCAGAAGTCAATTTATAACTCAAGCAACAATTCGTTCAAGCCTTTGCGCCTTGAGTCTTTCTTTGTTTGCGTCTTTGCGCGAAACGTTGGTGTTTCTCGCAAAGGCGCGAAGATAAAACCAGAGGCGCAAAGAGTTGAGTTGACTTGCACTTGAGTTTTACAATCCACTGTCAAATTGACAATCGTAAAACTTATCCGGCTGAGTTGCATTCCGTAGAGTATCACAGCAGAATAGCAATATCTGCCGACGGGAATTCTATAATATTCTAACAAGGCCGGGCGACCCCGTCATGGCAATTCTGGACCAGAAGAGGTGCAATACGCAATGAGTGTCAATAAAACGCCGAATGCCGAACGCGGGTCGCTGCGGCTCGCTCCTGCCACGGACGAGCGCCAGCCACATCAGCATCTGCCGATGCCGCGCCAGTTCGTCAACTTTACTTTCTATCGCGCGCGTCCGGAATGGCGCATGCTCGACACCGGGGCGAAAGAGCGCGGTCGGCTTGAGTTTACAGAAGCGTTGGAAGAATTTCACGGCGAACTGCTGATTCATCCCTATTCGCTGGTCGGCCTGCGCACCAATGCGGAGATGATGATCTGGCGCATCGGCTATGCGCTCGACCCTATACAGGAGATGACAGCGCGACTCAACAGCACGGGTCTGGGCCAATACCTCGAAGCGACGCAATCTTTCCTCTCCATGACCAAGCGTTCGATGTACATAGACAAGGATAACCCTGAACACGTCGAAGACCGCCTCCACATCGTTCCGGGCAAGTCGAAATACCTGTTCGTCTATCCGTTCGTCAAAACGCGCGAGTGGTACACGCGCACAGCCGAGCAGAGACAGGAGATGATGGACGAGCATATCCGCATCGGCTCGAAATATCGCTCTGTCAAACTGCATACGACCTACTCTTTCGGCCTCGACGATCAGGAGTTTGTCGTCGCCTTTGAGACGGACGAGCCTTCGGACTTTCTAGACCTCGTGCAGGAACTGCGCGAGACCAAAGCGAGCATGTTCACCTTGCGCGATACGCCGATGTATACCTGCCGCCAGCGTTCATTGCAAGAGTGCCTGGAGGCGCTCGGCTGATGTTCGAGCTTGTTTTGGGCGTGCTGCTGGCCGCGATTTTCGTGATCGCCTACCTGCTCATCACAAAACTCCTGAGCGGGAATAACCGCGAGCTTGGCGCGCGGCCTCCGTCCGTGACCCTGAATCCAATCGAGACGGCCAGAACCATCGGCCCGCGCACGTCGCCGCGCGCTCTCACCACGGGCGAGATGAGCAAGCATCACGCGAAAAATTCCGAAGCAGGACAGGAACAATCGGCAAGGTAAAGTTGAACTGAGATGAAGATTGCGCGAAAGTTTCTGATTAGCGGAGAAGTGCAGGGCGTGGGCTATCGCTTCTTCGCGCAGCGCGCCGCCGCCAGACATCAGGTCACAGGCTATGTGCGTAACCTGAAGGATGGCAGAGTCGAAGCCCTCGCTGAAGGCGCTCCAGCAGAGGTCGAAGCCTTCATGCATGATCTGGCGACCGGCCCTGCTTACTCGAACGTTGCTAACATCGAAGAGATAAATCTTGAGCCGTCAGGCTCGTATTCTTCATTCCGCATAGAAAGATGAGATAGGGATCAGGTGATAGGGGCCAGAGGCCGGGCAGTTAAAGACTGGCCGAACTGACCCCCAACTCCTGACCCCTGACCCCTGACAATGAACGAACTCAAATCAATGATCCGCGAAGTGCCGGATTTCCCGAAGCCCGGCATCAACTTTTACGACATCACGACGCTGCTCAAGCATCCGGAAGGATTGCGTAAGACTGTGGACGCGCTCTCGGCGCAATTCGCTGGCGAGAAGGTGGATGCGGTCATCGGCATAGAGGCGCGCGGTTTTATCTTCGCGCCCGCGCTGGCCTATCACATGGGCGCGGGCTTTGTCCCCGTGCGCAAACCGCGCAAGCTGCCAGCCGAATGCGCTGCCATCTCTTACGACCTCGAATACGGGCAGGACACTTTGGAGATTCACCGCGACGCCATCGGCGAAGGCCATCGCATCCTCATCGCGGATGACCTCTTAGCCACAGGCGGCACGGCCCGCGCCGTGGTCGATCTGGTAGAGGGTCTCGGCGGCACAGTCGCCGGTCTCGTCTTCGTCGTCGAGCTTGAATTTCTGCCCGGACGCCAGAAGCTGGAAGGCTACGATGTGCGCTCGCTGATTAAGTATCAATCATAAGAGCGTGCTGGACTGTGCCACGCTTCATCTGCTAATTTGCTTTGTGCCGTGCTCCCGTAGCTCAGGGGATAGAGCATTCGCCTCCTAAGCGAAGGGCCGCAGGTTCAATTCCTGCCGGGAGCACCATATTTTATTCTCATTTCTCTCAAAGCTTCGCCGGTACTCTTTCCTTCTTCCAAAAATTCGGGTACATAATAAAAATCTATTGCTAATCATTTGGAGCGTGGACGGGAATGGAACTCGCGGTCTTCATCATTGCTCTGACTTTGGCCTGCATCGCGGGTTTCGAGTTCTTTTATCTGATGTATCTCGAAGCCATCAACCGGCAGCAGAAGCGTCGCATCCGCCAGCTCGAAAGAAAATTGATCGAGGTCTCGCAAGAACTGGAAAGCGTGGAAGCGATGCTCGACGGGATGCAGGCGTTGGAAGAGGAACTCTGGCCGGAGACGATTGACGATGACACTGTGCTGTAATCGGCAGTTGAGCTGAAAGGCTGTAATCGTAAATTGGGCTGAAAGTTTTTTCGTTTGCAGGGAGGCGGGCAGGCGTTGACGATATACGATCTCAAGCCGCATGGTCATTACATCGTGACAAAGCCGTTCACGGATTATTACGGCAATCAATTTTCCGCCGGGGAGGAACTCACATATGTGCAGAAATATTTTCTCCCTTATGACGGCGGCCACACCATCTGCTTTAAAAGAACGCAGGCTTTATCTACAGGAAGAGGACAGCGCGGAGATACTTGATGCGCTCGACGAATATTTATCTCCGGCGGAAGACGCTTGAGAAATTGCACTGATGCTTGAGGAGGCAAAATGATGGCGGATGAAAAGGATGTTGAGAAGTCTTACTCGAACAGGGAAGTCGTAGCCAAGCTGCGCCGTCTGGCGGATGCTCTGGAAGAAGACAAGACCTTTGAGATACAGATTGCAGGAGAGCGTATCTATGTGCCTCCCTATGCCAGCATAGAGTTCGAGTACCAGCGCGACGGTGAAGAGGAAGAGGTGGAAATAGAGCTGAAATGGAAACGGCAGGAAAAGTAAGAAAGTAAAAAGGCAAAAGGCAAAAGGTAAAAGGAAGGCGAAAACCGCTTTCATAAAATTTTATCGAAATGCTTTTCTCTTCACTTTTACCTTTTGCCTTTTTACTTTTGCCTTGAGAGATGTGCGATGGTTGCGCCCCAGCCTCCGGCTTCGGGCGGGGCATCTGTGAAGTGTTCGACAAAGGGCGTGCGGGCCAGAATGCTGCGCACCAGCTCGCGCTGCACGCCGATGCCTTTGCCATGAATGATGCGGACGCTCGGATAACCTCGCCTGCGCGCTTCATGTAAATATGCTTCGACCACAGGCTTGACCTCACGCGGGGCGATGGTGTGCAGGTCGAAGACATCTTTGATCTCTAATGCTATCGGGTCAGGGAAGGGATTGAAGGGATCAACCTCGCTCTCTTCTTCATGAGAGTGATGCTGTGCGGCATGGTCGCTGGCTGCTTCAACGCCTGAACTGCGAAGCCATCTCTTGAGCCTGGCTATGAATCTCATACAGCTTTTATAAGCCTTCCTTGACACTCGCGCGGGCGCGCCTGTACACTCTCGCTCTTTCAAGCTTCAACGGCAATCTTACATGTAAAAGCTCTGTGCGCGCACTCGGATTCCTTTTGTGTCTGAGCGGCGCGCATGAGCAGCAACCGGTTGACACTTCAACATTGATTCACTGAATAAAGAAAGGATTTATCGAGATGGGCAGGCGAAACAAAATTACTGTGGTCGGAGCGGGCAACGTCGGCGCGACCGCCGCGCATTGGCTGGCGAGCAAAGAGCTTGGCGATGTCGTCTTGGTTGACATCGTGGAGGGCGTGCCGCAGGGCAAGGCTCTCGATCTGGCGGAGACCGCGCCGGTTGAAGGCTTTGACGTGCGTCTGACGGGCGCAAACACGTATGAAGATACGGCCAATTCGGATGTCGTCATCATCACTGCCGGACTGCCGCGCAAACCCGGCATGAGCCGCGACGATTTATTGAAGACCAACGCGGACATCGTCGGCAAGGTGGTTGACGAGGTGGCAAAACGCTCGCCCGATTCGATTTTGATTATCGTCTCGAACCCGCTCGATGCGATGTGTCAGGTCGCGCTCAAGCGTTCGGGCTTTCCCAAGCATCGCGTGATAGGAATGGCTGGCGTGCTGGATTCCGCGCGCATGCGCTGCTTTCTGGCAGAAGCTCTCGAATGCTCTGTCGAGAATGTGACGGCGTTCGTTTTGGGCGGTCACGGCGACACGATGGTTCCTTTGCCGCGTTATTCGACCTGCGCGGGCATCCCTGTGACAGAGCTTTTGTCAGCCGAACAAATCGAAGCCATCGTCAAGCGCACGGCCAACGGCGGCGCGGAAATCGTCGCGCTCTTAAAGACAGGCTCTGCCTACTACGCGCCGTCTGCGGCGGCGGTCGAGATGACGGAAGCCATCCTCAAAGACAAGAAAAAGATTCTGCCATGCGCGGCTTATCTCGAAGGCGAATATGGCGTTAACGGTCTGTATGTGGGCGTGCCGTGTAAGCTCGGGGCGCAGGGTTTGGAGCAGATCATAGAGATTAACCTGACGGCTGAAGAACGCATCGCGCTGCAAAAGAGCGCGGCCTCCGTGCAGGAACTCGTGGACGTGCTCGGTATCTGAGCGTAACAGACAAGCGAAAAGGGAGACGCGTGATTGTCAGTCGCGCGTCTCCCTTTTGCTGTTCACGATGCCGCCTTTAGCTATGGCAGGTAAGCGCTCGGCACAGGCGTATCGCCGCTCGCACCGAATTCGATTCCCGGCACGTACAAGAGATACCATTTGCCGTCGCTCGGACGCCAGAAAGCTATCTCCGTTTTAAAGTCTCCGTTGTAATCACCCGGAACCGGTTTGTCTCCCGCCGTACCCCATGAAATATAGAGCACCTGACCGTTAGAGGTATGCCAGATATACCAACGGCCCTCACCCGGACGGAACACAGCGATCTCAAATCTTCCGTCGCCGTCATAGTCCGCCGGGACGGGCAGGTCGTTGGTTGTTCCCCATGTATACACGATCAACGTGTTGGTTGAACTCTGGAGGATATACCATTTACCTTCGCTCTTTCGATAGACCGCGATGTCGGTTTTCTCGTCACCATCGTAATAGCCGGGAATGGGGCGATCCGTGCTGATGCCGAACGGCTGCGCTTGATAACCATTGTCCGAGCTGCGATGTATATACCAGTTGCCTTCCGATGGACGAAAGACAGCGATGTCTGTCTTTGCGTCGCCATCATAATCCGCAGGCACAGGCACATCACCATTAGCGCCGAACAGCTCTGCGCGGAAAGTGTTGTCAGAACTGTTGAGGATATACCATGCTCCGTTTGACGGGCGAAAGACTGCGAAATCCGTACTGCCGCCGTCGCCGTCGTAATCACCGGGCACGGCTATGTCGCCGCTCGTGCCGAAATGTTGTCCTCGCATCTCTCCGTCAGAGCTATTGAGAACATACCAGCCGCCGTCTGAGGGACGAAAAACAGAAATATCGGATTTTCCGTCCCCATCAAAATCCGAGCGAGCGGGGAAGGAAGTCGGGTTAGCTTTATAACGCACGATGGCGAAATCACTGTATTCAAGGGACTCATTGCTTTGACCTGCGACCAGAATTCTGCCGTCGGCTTGAATGGCCGCTGCAAAGGCCGGAGCGGAACCCAGTGACATATAAGTAAAGAGCCTGCCCCTCGAACCGAAAACATGATCGAGACTGCCATTGCTCAGGTAACGCGCCACAGTGAAACCGCCAACAGAGGAATAGCCGGCTACCACTATCTTTCCGCCAGCCGTCAGGGCCATATCAGTAGCCACTTCATCCCCGCCGCGAGGGGGAGTGACGACTGAGCCGTCGCCGCCAAAGGTTGTATCGAGGCTGCCGTCGGTATCATATCGTGCCAATCCGAAGACGCGACTAGAGGTGGAGTTGTAACCTGTGAATCCTGCCGCGAGGATTTTGCCGTCCGGTTGGATGACCAGCGCCCGTAATTTGCCCCCGGCATTTGATCCGAAAGTCTCGTTGGCAACTTTACCATCAGTATCGAATGTCGTATCCAAACTGCCATTAAGGTTGTAGCGGGCCAAAGCGAAACCAGTAGTGCTGGCCGTGTACGAACCTCCGGCCACGATTCTACCGTTAGAATCGAGCGCCAGAGCGGTTATATCATCGCTTGAGTGTGCGAATTGGCCGATAATGTCCGTCGTCAGCTTGCCGTCACCATCGAAAGTTGTATCAAGGCTCCCGTCGCTGTTGTAACGAACCAACGCGAAATCCATATCCCAGCCGAACGGATGTAGAATATTGGCATAACCCCCGACTACAATCTTGTTGTCAGCTTGGATGACCACAGCCTTTGCCACGTCTTCCGTAGTAATGAAATCGGTGGTGACTTTGCCCCCGTTCCCGAAGGTGGAATCAAGCGTCCCGTCACTGTTATAACGCGCGATGGCAAAATCGGCGCTGGGAGAATAGCCGGCGACTCTTAAAGATAAGCCGACAACAACGATTTTGCCGTCCGCTTGAAACGCCACGCTGTACGCAGTGTCGTCTGTGGATCTGAAGTCTGTGGAGACTTTGCCGCCCGTACCGAACGAAGTATCAAGGCTGCCGTCGCTGTTGTAGCGGGCAAGGGCGAAATTGGTGTCATAAGTATTATTGCTATTGATATAAGCGGTAACTCCGACCACCACGATCTTACCGTCCGGCTGAACCGCCATGTCATAAGCGACATCTATCTTATTGGAAAAATCTGTTATGACTTTGCCCCCGTAGCCGAACGACATGTCCAGTTCGCCCGCGCCCTGCGCCGTTCCCATCAGGGCCAGCGAGACAAAAAGCACGGTAACGATAAAGGCTGCTGATCTATGCCAGTAAAGAAATGCCGGGGTGCGTGGCCTGCTCATTAGGTCTCCTTTGAAAGAGTTTGAATGGGGAACAAGAGAGCCAAGCTCAAGCTCCGGGAATTGGTTCTTGATAAGAAGATAGCAATCTTTGCGGCTTACTTTGCGTGTCAATTTTCGACAAGCGTAAGACTATCTCAATTGAACCTCTGAGACAAGATATATGCGGCGAACTGCGCGAGTGAGGCAGAAAGCAAGATTCTCCCGCAAAGGCGCAAAGGAAGACCGCAAAGGTTTGAATGCCATTCACTCTTTGCGTGCTTTCTTTGCGCCTTTGCGCCTTTGCGGGAACAGTTCGTTTCCTTCGTTATCTTTGAATTATCCCGCTGCTGAAGGTTTGAGATTGTTTCGCTTGAGATTGACGAGTGAGATAGTTATCCCAAGACCGGAACACTGGATAAGAGCTTGTTGATAACGCGTTGAAGCTCGTCGCGCTTGACGGGTTTGACCAGAAAGCATTCGCAACCGGCCATCAAAGCTTCACCACGCTCAAGCTCCGTGTCGTGGCCTGTGATCACGATGGTCGGGATGTTGCGCCAGCTTGCCTCGCCTTTGAGCGTGGCGATCAATTCGCCGCCGCTCATCCCCGGCATGGCCCAGTCCGTGATCAGCAGATTGACTTCTTTACGTCGCAGGATTTCCAGAGCCTCTGTCGCACATGAAGCCATCTCCACCTGATAGCCCATCCGCTCGACCAGCTTCCCCAGCAACAGCATGATGTCTGGCACGTCGTCTACGACGAGCACGCGCCGCTTCTCAGTATAAATCTCTAGCTGACTCGCGGGGAGCACTATCGAATAGATCGTGCCGATGCCGGACTGGCTGCGGACTGTGACATTGCCGCCATGCGCTGCTGCGATGCGGCGCGCGACCGCGAGGCCCACGCCGTGCAATCCCGTATGGCGACTGCCCGGAGCCTGCCAGAAAGCGTCAAAGACAAACGGCACTTCTTCCGCAGGCAGCCCCGCGCCGGAGTCCGCGATGTTGATGACCACCAGCCGACGCCCTTCATCACCGACGCGCGTGCCTGTGATGGCTTGCGCTTCTATGTTGACTGTGCCTCCGTCGTGCGTCGCGGCCAGCGCAGCCTTCAACAGATTGCACAGCGCGCGGCGCGTCTGCCTGGCATCCACATGCAGCACCAGCTTCGGGTCGCGCACCTGTACATTCAATTCCACCCCGCGCAGCGCAGCCTCGCCGCGCAAAGGCTCTACGATGCCTTCGAGCAGCGGCGTGGCATTCACTTCTTCAAGGCGAAGCGTGAGCGGCTGTTCCTGCTGACGTGCGACTTCCAGATGATCGTCCAAGAGGCGACGCATCCGGTCGCCGTTCTCTATCGCGGAACTGAGCAGTTGACGGTCTTCCATGTCAAAAGGCTCGCGCGCCTGCACCTTGCTCTCGAACAACTCAAGCACTCCGAAGATGCTCGTCAAAGGCAGTCGTATGTCGCGCACGAGTGTATTGATAAAGCCGCTCTTGAGGCGGTCTATCTCGCGCTGCGCGTCCGCCAGACTCTCTATCTGCGCGCGTTGCAGAACGGCTTGCGCCGCTGCCGCCACATGATCCGCCAGCCACATCAAACGCTCCGTATCATCCAGCGTGTAAGCCCCTTGCGCGTTGGTGGAAAAGCAGATGAGTCCGAAGGTCTGGCCGCCAAAAGAGAGCGGCAGGGCGAGCGCGGATTTTGCTTCATGCCCGAACTGGCTCAGATAGTCGCAGCGCAAATCATCTTCCGCGAAAACTTTCGACGCCCCGCCTTGAGCCAGCACCCCGACCAGCAGATAATGCGCCTCTGCGAATTCCGCCGTCGATACACGCGTGCTGCTTTTCGCGCTCGCTGCCCGCCAACTGTGCAAGCCTTTGCCGTCAGCTCCGGGCAGCACGAGCGTGCAGCAGTCGAAGCTGAGAAGGCGCGAGACAAATCCACTCGCCAGCGCGTTGACGATGGCCTGCGGGTTCTGTGCTTGATTGATTTCCGAGGTGATCTGAGACAGGGAATTCGACGGAAAGGGGCCTGTTTCGTCCATTTTAGACAGTCCTAGCTCCTGTGATGTGCGTCGGGAAGAGCTTTTTGAAGTGGTGACGGCAGCGACAAATCTGCCTTAAACAAAGTTTATACAGGTTGGCCGGTGATGGCAAGAGAAAAATGCAGATCTTCTTTTGGAAGTGGAACGCTTTACTGATTGAGCGTTTAATTCATCCACAGCACGCGAATTGCGCTACACGGCTTTCAGGTCATCGAAAACTGATTGCCTCTTCCGGCATTCGTTGATAATATTCGCGCCTATTACAGGCAGCGTAAGTGTCACAGGCTTTCACCGGCATTGCTTCATAACCATTTCTCGGATAACTAATGGCACACACAATGGCGCGGCCTCTTTCTCAAACATGAGCAGAACTTTTAATTGCCGTTGACATTTACTGACCGTCAGGCAAAAGGAGTCGGACATGTGTCTCTCAAACTCTTCACACAGGCATTTCCTCTCGCGTATTGTTCTCTCCCGCTTAGCGTGCCTGATGGCTGTCGCTACTCTTTGCGCCGCACAGGCATTCGCGCAAGGCCCGGTTGACCTCAAACTCGATCCTACATTCGGCATTGACGGCGAAGCTCCGACCTCCGAAGGCTTAGCCTTTTCGCGTTGGTCAACCTTTGCGCTTCAGCCGGACGGTAAGATTCTGGGGGCGGGTATCGTGGCGACAGGTTGGGTCGGTGACTACACCTATTACGACTTTGTCTTGAGACGGTATAACGCTGACGGCAGACCTGATGTTTTCTTTGGCAGCAAAGGACGCGTGGTCACATCCCCGACGCATTTAAGTGACCTCGCTACTGCGTTGGCGATTCAGCCGGACGGAAAAATTATCGTTGCCGGATATTCATACGACCCGCTTCAACCTTTTCAGGCTTCAACGCGCTATCTGACGCTTGTGCGCTATCACGCTGACGGCGGGTTAGATGATTCATTCGGCGACGGCGGCATCTCGCTGGTTGAGCGAGAGGGGAGGGCAACCATCAACGCCCTAGCCATTCAGCCGGATGGCAAAATCATTGTCGTCGGCGGCGGGGGCAGTGACCCCTTGACTATGTATTATTGTGGTCAATCATTTCTGGTGGCGCGTTACACCAGCGCGGGCGTGCTTGACCGCAGCTTTGCACGCAGCTATCACGATAACGTTCCGGGTATAGCTCTTTTAACTCCGAAGGCCATAATCCATTACGGACTTATCTTCGGATTTACTAACTGTATGTTGTATCCGGAGATAAAGTCCGTATCTCTTTTGCCGGACGGCAGGATTCTGCTGGGCGGCGGCTACCTTGACCACACGGGCCATTGGCAATTCGTGATTGGTCAGCTCAGCAGAACCGGCAAGCTTGATTTCATACGGCCTTACGATAATGGAAGAGACTCTGTCAGCGGCTTCAGTTTTGTGCAGCAGCAGCGGGACGGTAAAGTCCTGGCTCTCGGAACAAAGGTCTCACGTTTTCTGGACGGGGGGGAGCTTGATCCGACGTTTGCCGCGAACTACCCGCTGACATCGGGGACGACCCAGATTCCCAGCGCCGGAGGCGCAATTCTTCCAGATGGCAAGATTGTCCATGCCATGATCCTCTCTCCGCTCAGCACCTCCACCGGCTATGTGAGAGTGCTGAGCATAGATGGCAAACTTTTGGGCCAGTTAGTCTGGCCTAATTTTACTTCGTCAATCCATGGCGTTTTAGCTCAGCCTGACGGCAAGTTTATTGTGATTGCTGGCGACAGGATGATGAGATTTTTGAGCGTCAGCGACTAGGAAGCCATCATGGCAGCCGCGTAAAGTCGAGCTATAGAGCAAGCGAGTTTTCACAACAAACAGGAAAAACAATCCACGCTCTCAGTTGGGAGTGATTGCACAGCATCGACAGCGGTTAGATGAAGCCGAGCGGTGGTATCGTCAGAGTCTTGAAATTAAGGAACGTATCGGCGATGAGCATGGACAGGCTGTGACCCTTCACCAGTTGGGAATGATTGCAGCGGCGCAGGGCAACACGTCAGAAGCCATCCAGTTTTATGAGCAGGCAGAAACTCTCTTTACACGCTCCAATGATGATTATGGTTTGGAGATAGTGCGCGCTTCGCTTAAACGGGTGCGGGATAGTGAACAGTGAAGAAGTTAGCGTTGAATGCAAAGAGCAGCGGCCTATTGAATTGCCGCTGCTTTTCCTTTTTATGACATTCTACAGTCCTATCGTTTCAACCAACCGAATAATCCGTGAATGATGGTCTCGCGGTTCTCTTCGTAAATGGCTTTCGTCAGGGGAATTGACATCGGGCAGACGCGGACGCAGTTCTGTGCGTTGCCGCAGTTGGTGATGCCATCGTCGCCCATGATGCCCTCTAATCTTTCGTCGCGGTTCATCTTGCCAGTGGGGTGCATGTTGAAGAGGCGAACCTGCGCGATGGCCTGCGGGCCGATGTAGTTGTCGCCGTCGTATTGGGGGCAGGCTTCGAGGCAGCAGCCGCAGGTCATACAGCGCGAGTAAGCATAGCGTTCCGCGACATCCTCCTGAGACATCTTCGGGCCGGGGCCGAGGTCGTGCGTGCCGTCAATCTCGATCCATGCGTGCACGCGCTTGAGGTGGTCGAACATCTGCGAGCGGTCAACGATGAGGTCGCGGACGTTCGGAAACTTGGACATCGGCTCCAAAGTAATCGGCTGCTCAAGCTGGTCAACAAGCGCGGAGCATGACTGCCTCACCTTGCCGTTGATGACCATCGTGCAGATGCCGCAGACCTGTTCGAGACAGTTCATGTTCCAGACTGGCGGAGTCGTCTGTCGTCCCTCTTTGGTGACGGGATTTTTCTGTATCTCCATCAGGCAGGAGATGATGTTGAGGTTCGGGCGATAGGGAATCTCAAACGTCTCCCAGTATTGCGCGGCGTCTGAGTTTTCGCGGCGGCGGATACGTATCTCGACGGTTGCAGACGGCGTGCGATTCGGTTTTGCGTTGGCGTGCGGTTGTGCGCTCATAACTTGTCGGATTTTCCCCCTGCGTCTTCGATTGACTTGCCCTGCTCGCGGCGCGTCTCTGTCTCGCCCTGATTCACGTCGCGCACTTCCTCTTTGTTCTGATTCCAGATGGCGGGGCCTGTGAGGTCTTTCGGCTTCTGCTCCGTGTCCTGTCCAAGCACTTGCGGCGCGCCGTCTTTCCGGGGCAGCGTGGAGGCTTTAGCTCCCGCCGCAGCCTTCGCCGTAGCGTCCTGTTTGCCCTTGCTGTAATCGCGCTTGCGCGGCGTAATCAGACCGACCTCAACCGCTTCATAAGAGAGCACGGGGCCTTCGCCGGAATATTCTGCAATCGTCGTCTTCAGGAAATTCTCGTCATCGCGCTCCGGGAAATCCGGCTTGTAATGCGCGCCGCGCGATTCATTGCGATTGAGCGCGCCCAAAGTGATGACGCGCGCGAGTTCCAGCATGTTCTTCAAGTGACGCGCGTGCGGCAGGGCCATTGTGGCCCAGAGGTTGGAATCGTTAATAGAGATGCGCCCGTAACGCTCCATCAATTCGAGCAGCTTCTCATCCGTCTCCTTGAGCTTGTCGTTATAACGAACGACGGTCACGTTGTCCGTCATCCACTTGCCCATCTCTTCATGCAGCCTGTACTGATTCTCCGTCCCGCTCTGGCTGATAAGCCCCTGATTAATTTCTTCCTGACGTTTCAACTCCTGCTCGTAAATGCCGGAAGAATCCGCGCCGTTGCGCTCGACGTTCCTGGCAAACTCGATGGCCGCAGGCGCGGCGATAAAGCCTCCAAACACGCAACTGACGAGCGAGTTCGCGCCGAGGCGATTCGCGCCGTGAATCGAATAATCGCATTCGCCAGCCGCTAAGAGTCCCGGAATGTTTGTGCGCTGGTCAAAGTCTACCCACAGGCCGCCCATAGAATAATGGACGCCCGGAAAGATTCTCATAGGCACATGGCGCGGGTCGTCGCCGACAAACATCTCATAAATTTCCAGGATCGCGCCGAGCTTGCGGTCAAGCACGTCTGCCGGGATATGCGACACATCGAGATAGACCTGATTGTCGCCGCCGATACCCATGCCGTCCAGGCAGACTTGGAAAATTTCGCGCGTCGCAATATCGCGCGGCACAAGGTTGCCGTAGGCTGGATATTTCTCTTCGAGGAAATACCAACGCTCGCGTTCCGGAATCGAAGTCGAAGCGCGCACGTCGCCCTTCGCGCGCGGAACCCAGACGCGCCCGCCCTCTCCGCGCGCGGATTCGGACATCAAACGCAGCTTGTCTTCGCCCGGAATCGAAGTCGGGTGCACCTGTATAAACTCGCCGTTGGCATACTTCGCGCCCTGCTGGTAACAGGCTGAAACAGCAGAGCCTGTGCAGACCATAGAGTTAGTTGATTTCCCGAAGATCAAGCCCGGCCCGCCCGTCGCCATAATCACGGCATCGGCTTTAAAAGCTTTCAATTCCAGCGTCTTCAAATTCATGGCAACGAGGCCGCGACAGACTTGATGGTCGTCAAGGATGAGAGACATCATCTCCCAGCCTTCATACTTCTGAACCTTATCGTCTGCCTCGTGCCTGCGAACCTGTTCGTCAAGCGCGTACAAAAGCTGTTGCCCCGTGGACGCGCCTGCGAAAGCAGTCCGGTGATGCTTCGTTCCGCCGAAGCGACGGAAATCTAACAAGCCTTCCTTTGTGCGCGAGAAGGGAACGCCCATCCGGTCGAAGAGATAGATGATTGCGGGAGCCATCTCGCACATGGCTTTGGCTGGCGGCTGGTTGGCTAAAAAGTCACCGCCGTAAACAGTGTCGTCAAAGTGTTCCCAAGTCGAATCGCCTTCGCCTTTGGTGTTGACCGCGCCGTTGATGCCGCCCTGCGCGCAGACCGAGTGCGAGCGTTTGACAGGCACGACGGAGAAGAGGTCTACGCTATGTCCTGCCTCCGCGATCTTCATCGCCGCCGCAAGTCCCGCGAGTCCGCCGCCGACCACGGCGATCTTGATACCGTTTTTTCCAACAGTTGCCATCAGTAAAGAATACCTCCCAGCAAGCCTCCCGGACGAACGAAAGCGACCATCGCGTTGATGCCGACCAGCAGCAACACCGCGCCGAATCCTATACACGCATAACCCGTCAGCCGCTGCGCCTGCGCGCCGATGGCGATGCCCCAGTCAACTATAAAGAGCCAGATGCCGTTGGCAAAGTGCCAGACGGTTGCCGTGATGCCGACGAGATAGACTATAAAAATCGGAATCATCCTGAACTCGCGCGCGACGATCTGAAACGCCTGATCCGGCGCATGCGCGACCGATGTCGTGTTGAGGCCGGGAATGAGACCGAAACGAAAGTTCAGGACGTGAAAGAGAATGAAGAAAAAGAGTATGAAACCCGTCGCACGCTGAATCGTGTAGAACCAGTTGCGCGGGTAAGGGTAATTCAAATTATTCGGGCGCGCTTCGACCGTAATTACCAGACCATAGAGCGCGTGATACAAGAGCGGGATGAAGATAAAGGTCGTCTCCACCAGCAGGATAAACGGAATGGCCTGCAAGTCTGCCACCGCTTCGTTGAAATGCTGCTGGCCCAGAGACGGGTGCGCCGCCTTCGAGTTGGTGTAAAAATGCTCCAACAAAAACGCGCCGAGCGGCACGATGCCTGAGAGCTGGTGCAGCTTTCTTAAAATAAAAGTTTTGCTTAAACGAATAGCCATACGTTTTCAGCTCACTCCTTCGCCGGAAGGCTGTAGTAGTCTTCTGTTTTTGGGCAGGTCTGGTAAAGATTGTTTCAAGCGCATGAAATTATATGTAGATGCGCCGCAAAAGCAACAGCGCGCCGTACATCTCATCTGAAAACAAGCTACAGCGCAATAATTAACGGGAGCAAAATCAGCAGCCCCGTCAGCAGATACACCCCTGAAATTGTTAACCTCGAAATAGCGTTCACGCGCCTCGCGCAAAGTTAAGTCCGCATCATACAAACGCATGGCTCAAATCCTATCCGCGCAGTGATTATCATACGCGGCAGAGCTTATAAGGTAAAATGAAAAATATTAGCGTTCTTATAAAGCATTACTTATAATTCGCAGAATCAATATAGAATTAAAAGCTGAAAAGATGAGCACAGAAAAACAGTTTCCCGCAAAGGCGCAAAGAAGAGAAAGCGCAAAGAGAAACAGCCAGGAATTTAAGCAGCGCTTTTTGTTTTATTAGCGTCTTCCTTTGCGTCTTTGCGGGAAACCTTTGTTCCGACATGCAGATAGAAACTCTCAAAATCTTTTGCGACCTTGTTGAGACGCATAGTTTTTCGCTGGCGGCGGAGAGAAACTTTGTCACGCAGTCTGCCGTCAGCCAGCAGGTGCGCGGCCTTGAAGAGTTGTTCAAGCATCGCCTGCTTGAACGCGTGCGCGGGCGGCGCGAGGTGCGCCTGACCAACGCCGGGGAGATTTTTTATCAGGAGAGCCGCAGTGTTTTGGAAGCGTATCGCCGCTTGCAGGAGCGCGTGCGCGGCCACGATGGAACGATCAGCGGGACTGTGCGCGTGGCGACCGTTTACAGCATCGGCCTGCATGAATTGCCGCCCGCCGTCCGTCGCTTTATGGGGCTTTATCCGGCGGCGAAGATTGACCTCGAATATAGTCGTACGACGCGCATCGTGCGCGATGTCTTGAGCGGCGCAGTAGAGCTTGGCGTGATCGCGTATCCGGAGAAGCGGCGAGGGCTTTCAGTGATTCCTCTGCCCGGCGACCGCCTCGTGTTAATCTGCCCGCCGGAACATTCTCTGGCAGGGCGGAAAAAGATTAAGACCGCCGATTTGAACGGGCAGGATTTCGTGCAGTTCGAGCGCGACATTCCAACCCGACGCGCGATTGACCGCATTCTTAAATCGCATGGCGTCGCAGTGCATCGCGTTGCGGAGTTCGACAATATAGAAACCATCAAGCGTGCGGTAGAGGTCGGCTTCGGGCTGGCGATTGTCCCGCGTCCGAGCGTGGTTGACGAACAGCGTAGCGGCCAGCTCAGAGTCATCGCCCTGGCCGAACCCGAATGGACGCGCGCCGTCGGAGCCATACATCGCAGTGACCGCCTCCTCTCGACCGCCGCGCAGAAGTTTATCGAATTGTTGAAGAAATAGTTGAAACTCATCTGAAAATCCATCAAGCTCTTCTTTGCGCCTTGAGTCTTTCTTTGTTTGCGCCACCAGCGCGAAACCTCAACGAGCGGTTCACGCCGGTGGCGCAAAGAAAGACTCAAACTCGCAAAGGGTTGAGTGGTTCGTCTGTTTGAGTTTTGAAACCATCTCTTATGAGTGAGCTGACGACAAAATCGCTTGTCGAATTGGCCGGGTTAATCCGCACGCGCGCAGTCTCGCCGGTCGAAGTCATGCAAGCGCACCTGTCTCGAATCGAGAGTCTCAACCCGCAACTGAATGCGATTGTCACGCTCGCGCCGGATGCGTTGGAG
This sequence comes from Pyrinomonadaceae bacterium, assembly GCA_963817025.1. Taxonomy (GTDB): domain Bacteria; phylum Acidobacteriota; class Blastocatellia; order Pyrinomonadales; family Pyrinomonadaceae; genus JACMLC01. The sequence continues at coordinate 217,464 of CAWFML010000002.1, forward strand.
GCCGCGCGCGTGGCTGAAGAGGCGTTGATGCGCGGCGGCGAGATGGGCGCGCTGCACGGCGTCCCCGTGACGGTCAAAGATACGATTGAGACACGTGGACTGCTCACGACGGGCGGGTCTCGCCTGCATGCCTCAAATGTGCCGCAGCAGGACGCGACGGCTGTAGCGCGGTTGCGCGCGGCGGGCGCAATCATTACTGGTAAGACGAATGTCGCGGAGATGGCTGCGGCTTATGACACGTCGAATCCTGTCTTTGGCCCGGCGAACAATCCTTATGACCTCAAGCGGACGACGGGCGGCTCATCCGGTGGTGAAGCGGCTGCGATTGCCGCTTGCCTTTCGCCGGGAGGATTGGGGAGCGACCTGATGGGTTCGATTCGCGTGCCGTCGCATTTCTGCGGCATCGCCGGTCTCAAGCCGACCACTGGCCGCGTCCCCTGCGCCGGACACCTGCCGCGCTCGACAGGCCCGGCTTCGCTCGGCGCAGTGATTGGACCAATGGCTCGTCACGTTGCAGACCTCGCGCTGCTTTTTCGCGTCATCGCAGGATTCGATGAAAGGGAAGCTGTCTCCGCGCCTTTGATTGACGGATTGAATGAGATGGACGTGCGCGGCCTCAGAGCCGCGTGGCATGCGTTTGATGAAGTGACTCATGTCACTGATGAGACGCGGCGCGCGGTCAAGGGAGCGGCGAACGCGCTCGCAGACAGAGGGCTGCTTGTGAGAGAAGAGAAGCCGCCGGGCGTCGAGCGCGGGCAGGAGTTGTGGAGCAGGCTCTTTGCGCGTTCCGCGCTCGTCGAGATGCGCGAAGAGTATCAGGGCCGCGAGAAAGAGGCGGGGGACTTTGTGCGTTACTTACTGGACTCAGCCGCCGATGCGCCGCCGTTTGATGAATACGCGCGGGCGTGGCTTGAGCGAGATCAGTTGCGCGCAAGGCTTGTCGCATGGATGGAAGAGACGCCTTTGATTATTGCGCCCACGGGTGCGATGCCAGCCTATGAGCACGGCGCGCGTAAAGTTGAAGTTGAGGGGCAAGCTATCAGTATCTTTCGCGCTTTCAGCTACGCACAGGCATACAATGTTTTCGGCCTGCCTGCGGTCACTGTTCCAGCGGGCCGCACGCGCGAAGGCTTGCCGCTCGGCGTGCAGATTATCGGCAGACCTTTTGCTGAAGCGGCTGTGCTGGCGGCGGCGCAAATCGTGGAACGCTCGCTCGGCGGCTGGCAACCGCCACCGCTCGCTCTTCCGTAAGCGAGCCGCAATCCGCTATAGTGCAGCGAACAGTCCGGAGTCTGAAGTGTTGAGTCAAGAGTCAAGAGTCAATCGCTATTAAGCGTTTGACTTCAGACTCACGACTTCTTAATTAGGAGGCGCGTGTATTTATGGATGGCTTATCAGTTCTGTTTATCTTTTTCATGATGTTCCTTGCGATTGCGGTTCTGGTCGTCTCGATCAAGACGATCAAGATCGTGCCGCAGGCGACCGTGATGTTGATCGAGCGTCTGGGCCGATTCAGCCGCGTGGCGACCAGCGGCCTCAATATCATCGTGCCTTTCCTGGACAGGCCGCGCGCGGTCTATTGGACTAACACGCGGCCCGGCCTGACCTCGATTGACCTGCGCGAATCGTTTATAGACCTGCCGCCGCAGCCCGTGATCACGCGCGATAACGTGACGATTCATGTGGACTCAATCGTCTACTGGCAGATTACAGACCCGATCAAGGCCGTCTATGAAGTCGCAGACCTCGTCGGCAGCATCGTGCAGTTGACGATTACAGGCATGCGCGCCGTGATGGGCGAGATGGATTTGGATCACACGCTCTCTTCGCGCGACCATATCAGCGCGAAGCTCAGAATCATCCTTGACGAAGCGACGGACAAATGGGGCGTCAAAATCACGCGCGTTGACGTGAAGAACATCAACCCGCCGGAAGACGTGCGCCTGACGATGGAAAAGCAGATGACTGCGGAACGCACGCGCCGCGCGCTCGTGCTTCAGGCCGAAGGCGAAAAGCAGGCCGCCATCACACGCGCGGAAGGCGAGAAACAGGCTTCCATCACACGCTCGGAAGGCGAAAAGGAATCAGCCATCCTGCAAGCAGACGGCTCTGCGCAGGCGCGTCTCAGAAACGCTGCTGCCGAAGCCGAAGCCATACACCGCATCTCGCAGGCCATGCTCGGCCACGGCAACCCTGCGCAGTATCTCATCACCAAAAGCTACATCGAATCACTGCGCGACATGACGCGGAGCAATAACTCCAAAATCATTTTTATGCCGGTCGAAGCTTCGAGCATGCTGTCGAGCGTCGGCGCAATTAAAGAGATGCTCAACGCGACTGAGAAGAGTTCAGGCAGCGACACCAATCCGCAGCAGCCTCCGCGACCGCGCGAACTGCCGAGATAAATTTTCCCGCAAAGACGCCAAGAGGAAGGGCGAAGGGGATAGGGGGTCGGGTGTAGTGAAGACAAGCTTGTTTTTCCGACCCCCGACCCCCGACACCTTTTCCCCTGTTTTCTTTGCGCCTTTGCGGGAAACTTCTTCTTCGCTGTCTCAAAGCATATGACTTGAAACGACAGTGTAGCGTGACCCGCCCGCCCCAAGCTCGCTGCGTATCACCAAAAGTTCCTGCACGCTAAAAGCCGCCCTTTCAAAATCCATTTCACGATGCAGGGTTGCCAGCCCCTGTGTGTCTGCCGGTGCGCGCAGGCGTGCGATGGTCAAATGCGGGTGAAAGTGGCGCATCTCGCGTGCGAACCCTACAGCCGCGCATTCTTCTTCAAGCCTTTGTTGAAGCTTTGCGAGTTGTCCCGATACATCTGTGACGCCGAGCCAGAGCACGCGCGGCATTCCGCGTGGCGGAAAAGTCCCTGTGCCCTCGATTGCCAGCTCGAATGATTGAAAGCCGCTCGCAGCCCTTGCTGCTGCGCCGGACAAATCCTCTACGCGGGCAGTTTCAATCTCGCCCAAAAATTTCAGAGTGATGTGGAGCGCGTCCGTTCTGGCCCATGAAGCGCGTGCTTTGGGGAATGCTTCACGCAGGCGCGCGAGATGTGCGGCGGCGCGTGCGCGCACTTCTTCGGGCAGAGCAACAGCACAGAAGACGCGCCACTGCTCCATTTGAGCATGAGACTGAAACCGTTTTTCTTTGTCGCTCATTTCGCTGGCGCGAGCGTCATGGTCTCCCGCGCAGCCTTCTCCACAGCATCCTTCGTAAAAGGAAACACGCGCGGCGTGGCTGCGCGCCAGTCTTCGAGCTGGTCTTTAAAATGTTTGCTCGACGGGTCGCCGCTTTCTCCCAAAACTATGCCCTGCATGCTTTCGTCCCAGTTATTCGGCAGCGCGATCAAACGCATCGAGACGGACGCGCCGACGTTGACGCTTGAAGGGCTGCCGCGCTGCGGAAAAGGAGCGATGGCGAATTGCTGGCCGATAAGCGGCACGCCCGCGAGCGGATGCGAGAGGCGCACGGGCTGATAACTGCCCCAAATCCACTTCGCTTCATCCGCGCCGAGCTTTTGCTCTATCAGCCCGCGCGCATCACGCTCGCAGGCGCGCAAGAGTTCCATGTAGCTTTTGAATTCTCCGGGCAGCCATGACTGCGGACGCCCGGTGATGAGCTTATCAATCAAGGAATTGACGTTCGACCACCTGTATTCTTTCGCGCGTTCCGGGCCGAGGGCTGCGGCGACGATGCGCTGGCGAAACCTGTCGCGCATCAAAACTGCCAGCAGTGCGCCGCGCGAATCCGAATCCGTGCGCCCGTCCCAACTGCCAAAGAGCCTGAGCGTCTCGCGCCACTTCTCATCGCCCGTAGCAGGCGTCGCGTTCTGCTCTCCCGCCAGCTTGAGGACTTCGCGCACAAAGGTCATGGCAGGGATGCTGTACGTGTCCGCCTGTATCTCTCGCATGTCGTTCGGCTTGAGCTTCGGTTTCGCTTGCAGCAGGTCATAAATCCTGCGGGCGCGATACGGCGCAGACCATTCATGCGTCAGGTGATATGGATAACTGCGGCCAGCTATGCGTTGATTCGCGGTGACGATAAAGCCTTCGGGCGGGTCATAAACATGCGGCAGCTCTGCGAAGGGAATAAAGCTCTTCCATTCGCCCGCATCGGTCGAGCCGTCATAGGGGACAGAGCCGTCGCCGCTCTTTCTGACGGGGATGCGCCCCGCGCCGTAATAACCTATATGACCTTCTTTGTCTGCGTAGACAAAATTCTGCGTCGGCCCGTCATAGCGGCTGAGCGCGGTGCGAAACTCGTTCCAGTTGCGTGCGCGGTTGAGATTATAGAAGGCTGAAAACTCGTTGGCCTTCGCATCCAGCGCAGTCCAGCGCAGAGCATAACGCGCGCCGTCCTTCTCAAAAATAACCGGGCCATGCCGCGTGACTGTGACCTCAACTGTTTCGGTGTCGGTCTGCGTGTCCGTAAAATTTTTCCGCACCTTAACCTCTTCGCGGCGCACTTCGGCCTCGCGCCATCCGGCGGGCGTCTGATATTTTTTCGGATTCGCCGGGTCAAACTTTTCGAGATAGAGGTCTTGCACATCCGGCGCTAAATTGGTTGCGCCCCATGCAAAGTGCTCGTTGTGTCCGAGGATGATGCCGGGCGCGCCGGGAGCCGTGACGCCGGCCACGCGCAGACCCGGCATAGAGAGATGCGCCATGTGCCAGAGCGAAGGAACTAAAGCGGGCAGGTGCGGGTCATTGGCGAGCATCGGTTTGCCGTCGTGCGTGCGCGAGCCTGCAACAACCCAGTTATTGCTCATCGCCCTGTCTTCCATGTAGAGGCCGACGCGTCGCAGCGAACGCTCCATCGTCTCTTTGACTCCGGCCAGCGAGCGCAGCAGGGCGATGCTGCCCCGCATGTCATAAGGAACGAGCGGTTTGCCTTCCGTGCCTGAAGCTTTCCGGTCAAGATTGTCTTTGCCGACGACCAGCACATCTTGCGGCGTGGTTTCGATCAAGAGCAGCTCGCGCTTTTCCGCCGGGAGGTCTGAGAGGGCTGCGCGCATGACATCCGTGTCCCATGTGGTCGAAAGCGTCTCCGCGAAAAGCTTGCCGATGACCAGCGAATCGGCGGGCGTCCACGCGCGCGGCCTGTATTGCAGAATCTGAAACTCCGGCGGCAGTTGCTTTGTCTCGCGCGAATCAATAAAAGCATTGACGCCGCGCGCATAGGCTTCGAGTGCGGAGCGCACAGGCTCGCCGGTCTCTGCCAGCATCGCCACGGACAACTGCGCCCAGCCGTAAAGCCTGAGCCTCTTGTCTTCGGCCAGTGCCGCGCGTCCTAAAATTTCCGACAACTCGCCGCGCATCCGGCGGCGAAACAAATCCATCTGCCACAAACGGTCGCTCGCCGTCACATAGCCCTGCGCGAAATAGAGGTCGGCTTCGTTCGCGGCTTCTATGTACGGGATGCCGCGCTCGTCGCGCCTGACCGTCACGCGCTCGCGCAGGCTAGCGAGGTTGAGCGTCGTCGGCTCGGCCTGCTTCGCAGCGGAGTTCCGGGCCAGAGCGCGGGGAAGAGTTGGCAGAATTGCAAAGAGTGAAAGAACCAGGACGAGAAAGTAAGTCGCAAAATGTTTTCTCACAGGCATCGCCTCAGTGTTCAGGGTTGAAGTATTAAACCGTAAATTAAAGATAAGAGACAGCAAACAATACCTCCCGCAAAGGCGCAAAGGCGCAAAGCAAGACCGCAAAGAATTCAAGATAAAGTTTGGCTCAACACCTTCGCGCCTTCTTCTTTGCGTCTTTGCGGGAAACTTTCTTTTCATTCTGTCTCTGTGGTTAATGATTCGGGTCAAAGACAATCATGCGCGGCTCCGTCATCTCTTCCATCGCATAGCGCACGCCCTCGCGGCCCGCGCCGGATTCTTTGACGCCGCCGTAAGGCATATTATCCACGCGAAAGGCCGGGGCATCGTTAATCATCACGCCGCCGAATTCCAACTCCTGCGCGGCCCTGTGCGCGTGTCTCAGATCGCGCGTGAAAACTCCCGCTTGCAGTCCGTAACGCGTGTGATTCGCAGCCGTCACGGCTTCATCGAAATCCTTAAAAGTCTGTATGGTTGCGACCGGGGCAAAGATTTCTTCAGAGCAAACGCGCATCTCGTCATGCACATCCGTCAGCACTGTAGCTTCGAGCAGCGCGCCGCGCCTGACGCCTCCGCAGAGCAGTCTTGCGCCCGCGCCGACGGCTTCGTTAACCCAACTTTCAGCGCGTCGCGCAGCCTCTTCGTCAATCATCACAGACAACTCCGTCGCTTCGTCAAGCGGGTCGCCCGTGCGTAAGTTTTTGGCGCGTTCGATAAAGCGATTGGTCCAATTCTCCGCGACGTTTTCGTGTATGAAAAAACGCTGCGCGGAGATGCAGACTTGCCCTGCATAACTGAAGGCAGCCATCGCAGAGCGTTCGACCGAATATTCTATGTCCGCCGTCTCATCCACGATGACGGGAGCGTTGCCGCCCAACTCAAGCGTCACCTGCTTGCGCGGCGCGCGTTCGCGCAGTTTCCAACCGACCTGCGCGCTGCCCGTAAAAGAGAGCATCGCCACCCGCACGTCATCAAACACGATGTCTAGAAGCGGGATGTCCATCGGCACAACTTGGAGCGCGCCCCCCGGCAAGCCCGATGCGAGAAAAGCTTCTCCGAGCATGAGCGAGGTGAGCGGCGTGCGCGGGCTGGGCTTGATGATAATGGCGTTGCGCGAAGCGAGTGCGGGCGCGACCTTGTGGGCCACCAGATTGAGCGGAAAATTAAAAGGCGTGATGCCGAAAATCACTCCGCGCGGAATCCTCTCAGTCCAGCCGAAGCGACCGCGCCCCAGCGCCTGCGTGTCAACGGGCACGGCCTCGCCGGTAAAGCGGCGAGCTTCTTCGGCGGCGAAAGTGAAAGTCGCAACGGCTCTATCCGTCTCGCCGCGCGCAGCCGTGATCGGTTTGCCGCTCTCAAGCGAAATCGTGCGCGCAAACTCTTCCCGGCGCTCTTTGAGATAGCCTGCGATGCGGTGCAGACCTTCGGCTATCTCATAACGCGGTAGGGCGCGTATCTCTGCGGCTGCGGCGGTAGAGATAGCGATGGCTTCCTCAACCTCTTCGCGCGCAGCGTAAGAGACCTCCGCCAGAATCTCGCCGGAGAAGGGCGCGCGAACCTCCTGCGTAGTTAAATTCGCGCGCCACTCGCCGCCGATGAGAAATGGTTTCACCTTCATGATTGACGAAAGTTATCTTATATCAACTTGCAGGACAACGTAAGATTGGATGTGATTCAGCGGGACGAAGACAACTCCCGCAAAGGCGCTGGTGGCGCAAAGAAGGCACAAGCAAAGCAAATAGCAATACTTCATCTCAAGCTTTGTCTTCTTTGCGTCTTCTTCTTTGCGCTTTTGCGGGAAACTGTTTTTTGTATTCGGCGCATGACCTATCCTTCAGTTGCCGGAGCGTTGACGCTTTAGTGACGAGCCGTTACAATCCGCTTGTCTCGAAAAGCTTGCTCAGGAACGGCCTAAAGAATTTCATGTTGCTTCGCAAATATTTACAAAGCCTGTGCGCTCTCATCTTCTGCGTCCTGCTCTGCTCCCTAGCCGCGCAGGCGCAGCAGCGTCCTTTGATTACGGAGGATGTGGACATCATTCCGCCCGGCTCACTGCGTATCGAAGCGGGTATAGATTTTATGCAGGACGCGAAATTTCCGCTCTCAGGTTTGACGGGCGATCTGACGCGCGTCGGCGTCATCGGCATCAACATCGGCCTCTCGCCAAACGTGGAAATTCAGATAGACGGCGTGGCCCAGAACGTCTTGAGCATCAACTCGCAAACCGTGCCCTCTCCGATTCAACTGGGGTTTGTGCCGGGCACAAATTCCACCAACGACACAGGCGATTTCACGCTTTCGACCAAGATCAAGTTGCGTAGCGAGACAAGGCTCGGCCCCTCGCTGGGCTTTCGTTTGGGCGTCCAACTGCCAAACTCGAACCAGTCGCGCGGCATCGGCGTCAATCAGACCAACGCCTTCGGCACAATTCTCATCGGGAAAAAATTCGGACGCGACGGGCGCGTCAATCTTTTCGGCAATCTGGGCATCGGCATTCTGACCGCGCCGCTCGAAGATTTTACGCAGAATGATGTGCTGCTCTACGGCATTGCCGGAGTCTTTCGCGTGCACAAACAATTCAACATCGCCGCGGAGATTAACGGTCGCGCCAACACGCGCGGCGGTCGCGCGCCGCTCGGCACAGAGTCGCAATCGGAAGCACGGCTCGGCATGCAGATCAAGGCTGCGGGCCTGCGCTTTGATTTCGCAGGCATCGCAGGCTTAACTGAATTCAGCCCCCGCTCCGGCGTCACCTTTGGCGTCACCTACGATACGCCGAGCATATTCACTCCGGCGAAGTAAACGCAGTGACAAGTGACAAGTGACGGGTGACAAGATAAGAACGCCTTCTTGCTTGTCACCCGTCACTTGTTACTTGTCATTTGAATTATGAGTTGGCTAAGCGAAGCATACCGCTGGATTCAAGGCTCCTTTGCACATCTCGTGACGTGGCTTGAGCACTTCATCATAGGCGTGCCGATGTATGTCGCTGCGCCCTCGATGATCGTCATCGGCGCGCTCGATTCGTCGCTTCTCTCGCTTCCCGAAATCAACGATTATCTGGTCGTCATGCGCTGCGCCAGAGACCCGAAGGCGGTCTTCTATTTTCCTCTGTTCGCCGCCGCAGGGTCTGTTATCGGTTGCATGCTGCTGTATGCAATCCTCAGGCGCGGAGGTCAGGCGGTCTTGCGCCGCCGCTTTCGCGCAGAGCATATAGAGAAGGTCGAGCGAGCTTATGCGCGTTTCGGTTTTCTAGCCTTAGCGATTCCCGCGCTCTTGCCGCCGCCGATGCCGTTCAAGATTTTCGTGGCGACGGCAGGCACGCTCGAATACCCGCGCTGGCGTTTTATGATGACCATCATGATCGCGCGCAGCCTGCGTTATTACATAGAAGGCACGCTGGCGGTCTTTTATGGCGAACAGGTCATACAGTTCACCAAAGATTACGGCGCGGCTATCCTGGGCATCGTGCTGCTGCTCGCCTTTGTCGGCCTGACTGTTTTTTTCATCAGGCAACGCCTGAGACGCGAAACGACCGAACCCGCTCCGGATGATGCGCCGGCTGCTCCGGCAGAGAGCGACGTATAGAAGCGATTGATGATTTGCTCATTGGCTCATTGATTCATCGGAAAATGAATCAATGAGCCAATGGCTAAATGAACAAATATTATGAAATGGCTCCTGCGTAAAATCACCAACGGCCTGACTTCCATCTCGCAATATCTGGTGGCCTACGGGCCGTTCGGGTTGTTTGCCATCGCGCTGCTGGATTCGGCTCTGATACCGATTCCGGGCGGGCCGGATGCTGTGATGATGCTGCTCTCCGCCGCGCGTCCTTCGTGGATGATTTTTTATGCGGCGGCGGCGACGCTCGGTTCCGTGGTCGGGTGCGTGATTCTGTATTACATCAGCGCGAAGGCAGGGAGGCGTGCGCTCTCTCGTTTCTCTGAATCCAAGCAGGCGCGCGTCAAAGATTTGCTGGATCGTTATGACGTGCTGTCGGTGCTGGTCGCATCGCTTTTGCCGCCGCCGTTTCCTTTCAAGCTCTTTGTCGTGTCGGCGGGCGTCTTTCGCCTCAACGTGTGGCGATTCGCTGCGGCCATCGCCGTCGGGCGCGCGTTTCGTTATCTGCTCGAAGGATATTTCGCGGCGCATTATGGCGACCACGCGAAGGAAATTCTGGCGCGTTACTATCCGGCTATCGGCATCGGTCTGGCGGCGCTCATCATTCTGGTTTTTGTGGGACGTAGTCTCTTAAAGAGCAAGAACGTTGAGCGCACAGACGTGGAGACGCAGAGAACGAATGGATAAAGCGAACGAAAGTTTCCCGCAAAGGCGCAAAGAAAAGAACGCAAAGAGCGAGTGGCATTCAACCCTTTGCGGTCTTCCTCTGCGCCACCAGCGCCTTTGCGGGAAACTTTCTTTTAACCGATTTTGAATCTTCTGGCAGCAGCCAGATCGCGGACGCCGTGTTCGTCCATGCGCGCGAGCATGTGTATGAAAATTTCTGCGGTCGCTAAGGCATCGCTGGCTGCGCGATGGCGATTAATAATCTCAATCGAGAAATGTTCGGCGACGGTTTGTAGCCGGTAATTCAACAGGCCGGGAAAGATGCGGCGCGAGAGCACGACCGTGCACAGGTTAGAGTTTGCCATCCGGCGACCGGGAAAGACGCGCGCCAGTTCGTGATTCAAAAACCGCACATCGAATTGAGCATTGTGCGCCACCAGCACTGCATCGCCCGCAAAGTCCAGCCACAGGGGAGCGACATCCTCAAAGCGCGGCGCGTTTTTGACCATCTGATTTGTGATGCCCGTGAGGTTGACGATAAACGGCGGAATCTGCGTCTCAGGGTTGACGAGCGTCTGGAACTCGGCGACGATGCGTCCCTGACTGACACGATATGCTCCGATTTCTGTGATGCGGCAGGGAGGCGTTTTCGCTCCGGTGGTTTCTACGTCAACGACTACGAAATCCGATTCATGCAGCAGGCGTGTCTCCGCGTCTTCGCACAATAACTCGACCATCGCCCCGTCGAGCACGCGCAGGCGGTGGTCGTCTTTAATCAAATCTGCGACGATCATTGCGGCGAGTTCGGCTTCAATGTCTGAAAGCTTTAAAACGATGTCGGCGATGTCAGACGCGGTCGCTTTGCCACCGGACACACGTAATATCTCGATAGTCTCTTGGACGAGGGGAGAATCGGAAACGAGGTTACGACGGACTGCCATTTGAGCGGCATTGTATAGCAGAGAGGCCCGATTTATAAAGCATGGACGCGACACTTGACCAGAGAACCGATTCGCTCCGGCGGCGCGTAAGAGAAAAGAGTGGTTAAACGTCAAGCCCCGTTGCAGAGGAGAAAAGCTATGAAGAACCCCAATCTCAAAGTTGTCGAAAGTTATCTTTATGCGCTCAGAGATAAGGATTTGAGCAAAGCCCCGCTCGCGCCGGATGTGATTTTTGAAGAGCCGCTGACACCGACGCTCAACGGCGCGGAAGCAGTGCTCGCATATCTGCCCAACGTCCTGCCCTTAATCAATGACGTGCGAATCAAGCGGCATATCGAGGACGGCGAGTATGTCGCAACGATGTGGGAGGCAGACACTCCTCTGGGGATGATCCCCGTCTGCGAATGCTTCCGCGTCGTTGACGGGCAGATTAAAGAAGTCAGCGCGTACTTTGACCCGCGACCGATTACAAATCCGGCGCAGTAGAAAAAAGTGGTTTCAAAACTCAGTCACAGATTTATTCAACCCTTTGCGCCTTCGGTTTTAACTTTGCGCCTTTGCGAGAACCACCAACGTTTCGCGCAAAGGCGCAAACAAAGAAAGACTCAAGGCGCTAAGAAGGCTTGAGCAGATTTGAAAGTTGCGTCAGGAATTTCTACAGGAGGTCTGCAAAGCTTTGCAAGCCGAAGAGGTCATCGAAAGATTCAAACGCACGGGCGCGCTCCTTGAAGGCCATTTCATTTTATCGAGCGGCCTGCATAGCTCCGTTTATTTACAGTGCGCGCTGGTGCTGCAACATCCTGCCGAGGCAGAAGCCTTCGGGCGCGCTCTGGCCCACAACTTTATGGGCCAGAGCATCGAAACGGTCGCCTCGCCTGCCATCGGCGGACTCATCATCGGCTATGAAGTGGCGCGCTCGCTCGGCGCGAGATTCATCTGGACAGAGCGGGATGCGTCTGGGCAGATGACCATCAGGCGCGGTTTCACGATTCGACCGGGCGAGAGCGTGCTGGTCATAGAAGATGTCATCACGACGGGCGGCTCGACGCGCGAGACGATAGAAGTTTTGACCCATGCGGGGGCGCGCGTCACAGGCGCGGCCTCTATCATTGACCGCTCAGCCGGTCGCGCGGATGTCGGAATCGCGCGCCGCGCTCTCGCCACACTTGAAGTTCCTTCTGTCGCTCCGACAGCTTGCGAAGCCTGCGCGCGTGGCGAAGAGGCCGTCAAACCCGGAAGCAGGAAAACAGTGACAAGTGACGAGTGACGGGTGACAAGCTAAAAATAGTTTCTTGCTTATCACCCGTCACTCGTCACCTGTCACTTGAATTATGAATTACAAATTGACGCTGCAATACGACGGCACGGATTTTCATGGCTGGCAGATACAGAATGAGCGTCGCACTGTGCAGGGAGACTTGACGCGCGTGCTCGCGCTTCTGGACAGGCGCGAGGTGACAGTGCATGGCTCCGGGCGGACGGATGCAGGCGTGCATGCAGAGGGACAGGTGGCGAGCGTGCATTTAGAGCGCGAGTTTCAGCCTGAGAGATTGCGCGCGGCGGTCAATGGAAATCTTGAGCGCGATGTGCGCGTGATGGAAGTCGAAGTCGTCGCGGAAGAATTTCATGCGCGGTATGCTGCGCGCGGCAAGACCTATCTTTATCGCATCGTCAATTCACGCGTCATGTCGCCCTTCCGGTTGCGCTACGCGCATCTGGAAGCACGCCCGCTCAAGCTCGATGTCATGCAAGCTGCCGCGCAAGTCTTTTTAGGCGAGCATGACTGGACGGCCTTTTCTTCCGCGCAGACGGATGCACAGTCGCGTGTCCGCACAGTGACCGGGCTTGAGATAAATGCTCTTTGGGATGAGCGCGCCCGCGCTTCCGTGTTCGAGATTAAGATCAGCGCGAATGGATTTCTGCGCTACATGGTGCGCTCGATTACGGGCGCGCTGCTGGCCGCCGGGCGCGGCGAGATAGATAAAGAAGTTATCCTGCGTGCGATTGAAACAGGCGTGCGCCCGCAGGCTATCGTCACGGCTGAGGCTCGCGGGTTGACGCTCCTGTGCGTCCAATATGATTGACAGTAGATAATTAAAAATTAAAAATGCAAAATGAAAAATCGAAGGCGAAGAATAAAATATCGCCCGCCATCTTTTTTTATCCTTTTTGCCTTATTAAATTTTTAACCTTGCCTTATCTGTTTTGGAGTTTTGATGATCGCTGATTTCGCAGCAGTAGTAGAGACTGGAACGCGCGACGAGGCATTGCTGGCGTCGCTCGCATGGGATCGCCTGCCGCGCCACATCGCAATCATCATGGACGGCAACGGGCGTTGGGCCGCGCAACGCGGGCAGCCGCGCATCGCAGGACATCGCGCGGGGGTCGAAGCCGTGCGCGCCTCTGTCGATACGGGCGCGCGACTCGGCCTCGGCGCACTCACGCTCTATGCTTTCTCGACCGAGAACTGGAAACGACCGCGCCTCGAAGTGGATGCGCTGATGCGTATGCTGAGGCGTTACCTGCGGCTTGAGCTGGACGAGATCGACCGGCAGAACATACGCTTTCAAGCCATCGGTCGTCTGGAAGGTTTGGCGGACAGCGTGCGCCGTGAAATCACGAAAGCGACCGAGCGCACAGTCTCGAACACTGGCATGGTCTTGAGCGTCGCTTTGAATTACGGAGGGCGCGCGGAGATTGTGGACGCCTGTCGCGCCGCCGTCAGGCGTCTTCTCGCAGAAGGTCTCGTGCCGGAAGAATTGTCGGAAGAGAGAATCGCGCAGGAGCTTTACACGCGCGGCCTGCCCGAACTCGATCTCTTAGTCCGCACGAGCGGCGAGCTGCGAATCTCGAATTTCCTGCTGTGGCAAGCCGCCTACAGCGAGATTCATGTGACCGAAACCCTGTGGCCCGATTTCCGGCGCGTGCACCTGCTCGAAGCCATCGCCGATTTTCAAGGCCGCGACCGCCGCTTCGGCGGCCTCAAGCTGGTGGCTAACGCTAAATAAGGGAGTCGGGGATAGGGTGTAGGGTGTAGCGAAAAGCTAATAGCCCGACACCCGACACCCTGCCCCCTACACCCTAACCAAATGTCTCGCATCATCACCGCCCTGATTGTCCTGCCCGTCCTGATTGCTTCCATATATTTCTCCTGGCTCTGGCCTTTGTTCATCGTGATGGCTGTGGCGGCGATGGTCTTGGGGTTATACGAGTTCTGGCTGCTGGCGAAGCGGCGCGAGATGAAGCCGGATGTGGTCGTCGGATTTCTGGGTGCGGCGGGATTGTTTACGGGCTTCTTTTTTGACGCGCCGGGCAAAGCTCCGCAACTGTTGCTGATGACCTTGATCGTCTTCGTCATCGTCGCGCTCGCGGCGCAGATGTTGAAGGGCGCGCCTTTTGATAAGATGCTGGCGAGTGTGGGCGCGACTGTGCTCGGAGTGCTATATGTAGTCCTGCTCGGAGGTCATCTGGTCGCTCTGCGGATGGGATTTGGCGGGCAAAGGCTGGCGGCGCACCTGCTCTTCTTTTTCTTTCTCATCATCATGGGTTCGGACACAGGAGCTTATTACACTGGCCGCGCGCTGGGTCGGCATAAGCTTGCGCCGCAGGTGAGTCCGGGTAAGACTTGGGAGGGAGCGTTTGGCGGGATGCTGGCGAGCCTCTTGATGGCCGTGCTGGCGCACTTCTGGTTCTTTCCCGAACTGAGCTTGAAGGCCGCGCTGCCGCTGGCGGCGGTGATGAATGTCTTCGGCGTCGTCGGAGATTTGACCGAGAGCGCGCTCAAACGCGGCGCGGGCGCAAAGGATGCAGCGCAGTTTTTGCCCGGTCATGGCGGGCTGCTTGACCGCCTTGATAGCTTGCTCTTCAACGCGCCGGTCATCTACTATTTCGCTCTCGTATACTTTTCCTGAACTTTTGTTTTTGAAGTGACCACAAAGAAGCTTTTAATCGTCGTCGGCAGTATCGTCACCGGAGTAGTCTTGCTGGTTGCGATTTTTGTCGGCCTGATTGTCGGCCTCGCTTTTTATTCGATAGGGCACAGTCAGGCGGCTGAGACGGCGAAGAATTTTTTGAAGAGCAACGAAAAGCTCAAGCAGGAGACAGGCACGGTCACAGACTTTGGCACATTCGTCACGGGCAGCGTCAACACGCAGGGCGCGGCGGGCGAAGCCACGCTCTACTTGAAAGTCATCGGCGAGAAAAAGACCGTCGAGGCAAAGGTGGATTTGATGTACCAGAGCGGGCGCGCATGGCGTGTTACCGGAGCTTCTTATCAAAACAGCTCGGGCGCGACCGTTGACCTGTTGGAACAATACGAACCCGCCCCGCCGGAAAGCAGTAATGGAAACTAAAGGCATCTCAATTCTCGGCTCGACCGGGTCAATCGGGCGCAACACTTTGCGCGTGATTGAAATGCTTGGCGCTCAAACTTTTCGCGTCGTGGCCCTCAGCGCGGGACGCAACGTGGCGACTCTGGTCGAACAGGTGGCGCGACATCGCCCCGAAATCGTCTCGGTCGAAACTGAGGAATGCGCGGAAGAATTGCGCGCGGCACTGGCGCGTGGAAATATCTCTTTGCCGCGCATCATGACCGGCGAAGCAGGGCTGGTCGAGGTGGCTACGCACGCGCAGGCGTTGACGGTTGTGAGCGGGACTGTGGGCGCGGTCGGGTTTGTGCCGACACTGCGCGCTCTCGAAGCGGGAAAGCGTGTGGCGCTCGCCAACAAAGAGACGCTGGTGATGGCCGGGGAATTGATGACGCGCGCAGCGGAAAAATCCGGCGCGCAGCTTTTGCCTGTTGATTCGGAACACAATGCGCTCCATCAATGCTTGAGAGGCGAAAAGCGTGAGGAAGTTCGCAAGCTCATCCTGACGGCATCGGGCGGCCCGTTTCGCACGTGGAGCAAAGAAGAGATACAGGCTGCGACGGTCGCAGAAGCCCTGCGTCATCCGACGTGGAACATGGGCGATAAGATTACGATTGATTGCGCGACCTTGATGAACAAGGGATTGGAGGTCATCGAAGCGCGCTGGCTGTTCGGCTTTGACGCAGACCGGATCGGCATTCTTGTCCATCCCGAATCCGTCGTTCATTCGATGATCGAACTCGTGGACGGCTCTGTCATAGCGCAGATGGGCGTCACGGACATGCGTCATGCGATTCAATATGCGCTGACCTATCCTGAGCGTCATCCTACAGAATTGCCGCCGCTGGATTTAACGAAACTATCTGCGCTCCATTTTGAAGCCCCGGACACCGAACGTTTCCCCTGCATCGCTCTGGCTTATCGCGCGCTGCGCGCAGGGGGCACGCTTCCAGCGGCGATGAATGCCGCTAACGAAGAAGCCGTGCAGGCGTTTATTGACGAGCGCATCTCTTTGCCGGACATCGCGCAGGTGATTGAAGAGGTGATGGACGAGCATGTCATAGAACAGGTCGAGAGCCTTGATATTGTGCTCGCAGCAGACCGCGCGGCGCGTGTCCTAGCCAGAGAAAAGGTTGAGCGTCGCAGCCGCAGAGCAGTGGCTATCTAAAAACGTGCTTGGTACTTTGTGCTTTGTACTTTGTGCTTGGTTCTTTGCATGTATATCTTGAGATACAAAACTCAACGCGACTGAGATAGGCAAAGCACAAAGAACCAAGTACAAAGCACAAAGCGCCAAGTACAAAGCCCCAACCAGCCTTTTACCTTTTGCGCTTTGCCCTGTAAACTGCTGTGCAACCTGATTAGGCTGGCGCGGAGTCTAACTCGCGTGAGCGAAAAGGTTTTGCGTAAATTTTTGAGAGAGAACGAGAGAGTTACGGATAGATGACTTATTATTTGATTAGCGCCCTTGCTTTTATCTTCATTCTCGGTGCCGCCGTGGTCTTGCATGAGTTCGGCCACTTTATCGTGGCAAAACTGCTGAAGATTCGCGTTGAGACTTTCTCCGTAGGCTTTGGTCCACGCATCTATGGCAAGGTGTGGGGAACCACAGACTATCGCCTCTCGGCCATCCCGCTCGGCGGTTACGTCAAGCTCGGCGGCGATGAATCCAATGCTCCGATTGAAGGCGAGGGCGCATCCGATATTCCGCTCGAAGAGCAGTTTAGCCTCCGCCCGCGCTGGCAGAAATTTCTGGTCGCCGTCGCCGGGCCGGTAATGAATATCCTGACCGCGCTCTCGATTCCACTGGCCGGCGCGATGATTCAGGGCGTGCCGGTGACGCCTTCGCCGATTGTGATGACCGTGGCGCAGGACGGGGCAGCCGCTAAGGCGGGCATCAAGCCCGGCGACCGCATCGTCTCGTTTGACGGAAAAGAGAATCCGACGATGGAGCGCATCCTCAACGATACGCTTATCTCGCCCGAACAGCAGATGCCGCTCGTCGTCGAGCGAAACGGCCAGCGCATTCCCTTAAACATTACTCCGACCAAGCGCACGGACAATCGCGGCAACCCGCTCGGCAGTCTGGACTTTGAGCCGGACATGGGCGCGAGTCCCGTCATCGTCGGCAAGGTCGAGCCGGGCACTCCCGCTTCGGAAGCAGGGCTACAGGAAGGCGACCGCATCATCAAGGTCAATGACGAGCTGGCGCGCAATAAGGAGCAGGTGACGCAGTACATCACTGACAACAACGCGCAACCGATTCGTTTGACTATCGAGAGAGGCAACGGCGAGCGCAAGGAACTGACGGCCACCGCGCGTCGTTTGTCCGACGGCAAAATGAGACTCGGCATCGGCTTTGGCAATCCGCCCAGAGAGCGCGTCGGCCTCGGCGCTGCCGCCAAACATGCTGTCAACACGAATGTCGAGATCATACGCTTGACAGGCAAGGCTCTGGGGCAGGTCTTTAGCGGACAGCGTTCCGTGCGCGATACGCTCTCCGGGCCAATCGGCATCGCGCAGGAATCCGCGCGCGTCGCCAACGACTTCGGCTGGGAAGGCGTCTTCTTCATGCTCATGTTTATGAGCCTGAATCTGGGAGTCTTTAACCTGCTGCCGATTCCTGTGCTCGACGGCGGCGCAATCTTTATCCTGATTATCGAAGCAGTGCTGGCGGTCGTCGGCTTGAAATTGTCCATGACCGTGCGCGAGCGCATCCAGCAGGTGGGCTTTGTCATGCTCCTCCTGTTAATGGGCTTTGTCATCACCAACGATCTTTTGAAAGTGGCATCGAACTTATTCAAAGGCGACCCGCCCGCCGCCACTGCGCCGCAGAAATAGCCCCAAGTCTCAGGCTTCAAGCCTCAAGTCAATGCGGCTTGGGACTTGAGACTTGCGACGTGGGACTTGGGACTTATGAGACAAACCAGAGCAGTCAAAGTCAAAGACGTACAGATCGGCGGCGGCGCGCCCGTCGCTATCCAGTCCATGACCAAGACGGATACCGTGGATGTGGACGCGACCGTGGCGCAGATAGAAGAGATGATGCGCGCGGGGTGCGAGATAGTGCGTCTCGCAGTGCCGGACAAAGATGCTGCACTCGCTCTGAAAGAAATCAGAAAGCGCGTGCCGGATGTGCCGCTCGTCGCTGACATACATTTTCATTACAAGCTGGCGCTGCTCGCGCTCGAAGCGGGGATTGATAAGCTGCGCTTGAATCCCGGCAACATCGGCTCGCATGAGCGCGTGCGTGAAGTCGTGCGTGCGACCAAAGAGCGCGGCATCCCGATTCGCATCGGCGTCAACGGCGGCTCGCTCGAAAAAGATTTGCTCAAGCAATACGGCACGGCGACGCCGGAAGCGATGGTCGAATCCGCACTGCGCCATATACGCATTCTCGAAGACCTGGACTTTCAAGACATCATCATCTCGCTCAAAGCTTCGGATGTGCGCCGCACTGTGGCCGCCTATCGTTTACTGTCTGAGCAGGTAGACTATCCTTTGCATCTCGGCGTGACGGAGGCAGGCACAGCCTTTAGCGGCTCTATCAAATCCGCCATCGGTCTCGGC
This sequence comes from Pyrinomonadaceae bacterium, assembly GCA_963817025.1. Taxonomy (GTDB): domain Bacteria; phylum Acidobacteriota; class Blastocatellia; order Pyrinomonadales; family Pyrinomonadaceae; genus JACMLC01. The sequence goes on from CAWFML010000002.1 coordinate 236,228, forward strand.
ATCCTGCTTCACGAAGGCATCGGCGACACGATACGCGTCTCGCTCGCGGCAGAGCCGCAGGAAGAGGTGCGTGTCGCATGGGAGATTCTGAAATCTCTTGAACTCAGAAATCGCGGCGTGACGGTGGTCGCTTGCCCTACGTGCGGGCGGCTTGATGTGGATGATTTCGTCGGCATCGTGACGGAGATCGAACGCCGCCTCGCGCACATTCAAGAGCCTTTGCATCTTTCGATTATGGGTTGCGCCGTGAACGGGCCGGGCGAGGCTCATGATTCCCAACTCGGCGTCACCTTCGGGCGCAACGTCGGCATGATTTACAAGAACGGCATCCCCTTGCGAAAAGTAGCAGGCGCGGACATCGTCGAAGCCTTCGTCAAAGAAACCGAAAAGCTTGTCGCAGAAGGCGCGTCCGCTAAAGAAGAGCCGCAGCTTGTCTCTATCACATAAGCCTCTGCCCGCTCAGCAAAAACAATTTCCCGCAAAGGCGCAAAGACGCAAAGGAAAACATATAAGTTCTTCTTTGCGTCTTTGCGCCTTTGCGGGAAACTTCCTTCGTTCCTTAGCGCAACTAATCTTTCCTGAAGGAGACTTAATATCCGATGCTCGTCGTTAATCGTCGCCAAGCCTCAATCATCAAAACGCCGCACGATTCTGAGATTCGCCCGCTCATAGACCGCACGACTTCCGCTATCGAGCAATGCAGTCTGGCAGAGGAAATCCTCCCCGCAGGCGCATCTGTCGGGCGACATCACCACCAGGTAACGGAAGAGATTTATTATATCCTCGAAGGCGCAGGGCGGATGACCGTGGGCGATGAGGCGCGCGCGGTCGAGGCCGGAGATGCCGTCTTCATCCCGCGCGGGCAGACGCATACGCTGGAAAATACGGGGCCAACGCCGATGACGATTCTACTCGTCTGCGGCCCCGCACATAGCTTTGCAGATCATCACACGGAAGAATGAAAAGGGGGAAGAGGGTAAGAGGGAAACTAGAGGGTAAGAGGGAAGGAATGCACATTGCATCTTTCTTTCTGTTTCCACTCTTTCCCTTTTACCCTCTTCTCCTTCTTCTTTTATGTGAGCTTGTAAAAGAATTTGATGATGAGAAAGGCAAGCGCGGCGATAAAGGCCGAGATGGGGATGGTCAGAATCCATGCCCAGACGATGCGGCCCGCGACGCCCCACTTGACTGCGGAAAGCCTGCGCGTGGAGCCGACGCCGACGATAGCTCCTGTGATGGTATGCGTAGTTGAAACAGGAATGCCTGCTGCGGTTGCGCCGAAGAGGGTCAAAGCTCCTGCCGTCTCCGCGCAGAATCCGCCGACGGGCTTGAGCTTGGTAATCTTCGATCCCATCGTGTGAACGATTCGCCACCCTCCCGAAAGCGTCCCCGCTGCAATCGCAGCATGAGCCGTCAGCACGACCCACGTCGGAATATCCGGCAGCGCGCCCTGCGGCCCCGAACCGACTATCCCGCCCGCCACCAGCACGGCGGTAATGATGCCCATCGTCTTTTGCGCGTCGTTGCCGCCATGTCCGAGCGAATAGGCGGCGGCGGAAAGAAGCTGCCCGCGCCTGAACAGCTTGTCCACACGTGCTGCCGACGAACGATGAAAGAGCCAGTAGACCAGCACCATCAGCAGGAAGCCCATCGTCATTCCGATCAGCGGCGAAGCGACGATAAAGGCCAGCGTCTTAATCCAGCCTTCTGCCTTGAGCAGCCCGCTAAAGCCTCCGTAGGCGGCTATGGCCGCGCCTCCGTAGCCGCCAATCAGGGCATGAGAGCTGGAGGTCGGCAGCCCCAGATACCACGTAATCAAATTCCAGATAATCGCGCCGAGCAGCGCCGCCAGCAGCACATAGAGCCGCATGTCTGCCGTGATTAAATCAATCCGTACCAGATCGCCGCCGATGGTCTTGGCGACGCGCGTCCCGAAGACCGCAAACGCGATGAAATTGAAGACGGCGGCCCACACGACCGCCACCCCCGGCGAGAGCACGCGCGTGGAGACGACCGTCGCAATCGAGTTGGCGGCATCATGAAAGCCGTTGATGTAATCGAAGACCAGCGCGACGATGATAATCAGGATGACGAAGGCGAATGTGACAGTCATGAGTCGGGGCTAATTTTTATGTGTGCTTGATAATCACGCTCTCGATGATATTGGAGACGTTCTCGCAACGATCAACGGCGGCTTCGAGCTTCTCATAGATGCCTTTCCATTTAATTACGGTCAGCGCATCCGGTTCGTTCTTAAAAAGCTCTCCGATGGCGGCATGATAGATGTCGTCGCCTTCGTTTTCGAGGCGGTGCAACTCTGCCAGCCGCGTAGTCAGACCGCTGGGCCGCGAGAGCATGGAGACTATCTCATGCAGTTGCACGGCCATGCTCTGAAGCACATCCGCAAAGCGACGCGCGTAATCGGTGCTCTCGTGCACGTCGTACATCACGAGCGCGCGGGCTGCGGAATCAATCAGATCCACAATGTCGTCGAGCGCGCCCGACAGCATGTAAATGTCTTCGCGGTCAAAGGGCGTGATAAAAGATTTGTTGAGGCGTGTCGCAATCGAGTGTGTCAGCTCGTCGCAGGTATGCTCAATCGCCTTGATGCGTTTGGCGTGTTCGACAAAGTTGCCGCCTTTATCGTTGAGCATCTCGACCAGCGCGCTGGCGGCATCGTAGATATGCGAGGTCATTTGCGAGAAGAGCGAAAAATATTGCTCTTCTTTCGGCAGAAAGTTAAAGAGAGCCATGAAAGACGCTATCTCCGCTCAGGTGGAATGCAAAAAAAGTAGAGCGCACAATATAGTCGAGCGGGCAGGAGTTGTCTAGACGCGGGCTGAAATGTATCTGAACTGAGGCGGACAAGCGGCTTTGAAGTAACGAAGAGAATTTCCCGCAAAAGGCGCAAAGGCGCAAAGAAGGCGCGAAGAAAGAAAAAGAGGAAATCTTTCCTTTCCTACTCTGTTTTGCTTTGTGTCTTTTCTTTGCGCCTTTGCGGGAAATCTTCCTGCCGGAAGTGTCTTTACTCTCGCTCGTAAAAGCTGAGACATGAATCGCCCTGTTTGACGACGCGCCAGCGACGCAACGCGCCCGCTTCGTCCGGCAGATTGTTTTTGTGATGATGCTCTGCGATGAGCATGCCGCCCGCGAGCAGGAGCGTTGAATCAGGTGCGCCAAAGGCAGAGAGGACGGGCGCATATTCGTTCGCATAAGGCGGGTCGAAAAAACAGATGTCCCAGCCCTCGCTGCCGCGCGTCTGCGTGCGCCGCAGAAACTCTGCTGCCTCGCTACATACGACCACTGTTTGCTCTTCCGGCACGCCGCACAAATCCAGATTCGCCTCGACCAGCCCGCACATCTTGCGCGAACGGTCAACGAAGGTGGCGAACGCGGCTCCGCGCGAAAGGGCTTCGATGCCAACCGCGCCAGAGCCTGCGCACAAATCCAGAAAGCGTATCCCTTCGCTGCGCGGCGCGAGAATATTAAAGAGAGTTTCCCGCAAGCGATCCGAAGTGGGACGCACCTGCATGGACGGCGGACTGCGCAAGACGCGCCCGCGATATTGTCCGGCGATGATTCGCATAAGAATGACTGCAAAAATAAGAAGCTGTCTGAAAAGTCTATGCAAGCCCCGAAGGGGCGTCATGCAATAGCCTGCGGCAACGCCACAGGTATCAAGTCATCATCATGATTCCAACCCCTGAAAGGGCGGCATAAATTATTTCGCCCTTTCAGGGCTTGTTATTTAAATGGGGCGTGTTGACCTGTGGCGTTGCCACAGGCTACTGCATGACGCCCTTTCAGGGCTTTCAAAACACCTTCTAAGATTTGATTCTACAGTTTTAATTTTGCATTCCCTTACTTCTTCCGCTCGTAAAAACTCAAACCCGATTCGCCCAGACGAATCAGTCGCCAGCGATGGAGCGCGCCTGTCTTCTCCGGCAATTCGTAGTCGCCTTGATGCTCTACGACCAGCACGCCACGCCTGCGTTTGAGCAGGTCGCCTTGAGACAACAGCTCGATAACGGGAAGATAGTCTGTCGCATACGGCGGGTCAAAAAAGATGAGTTCCCAGCAGCGTGCGTCTGCTGCGCCTTGCCGCAGAAAGTGGCTTGCCTCATCTGCGTAGACTGCGGACTCTGCTTCAGTCACGCCGCATAATTGTAGGTTCGCGTTGATAAAGCTGCACATCTTCGGTGAGCGGTCAACAAAGGTAGCGTGCATGGCTCCGCGCGAAAGAGCTTCGATGCCGACCGCGCCAGAGCCTGCACACAAATCCAGAAAGCGTGCCTCCACAATGCGCGGGCCGAGCAGCTCAAAGAGACACTCGCGCAGCCGTCTGGCCGTGGGCCGCACCTTTGCCGTGAGCGCGCTTTGCAATTGCTGTCCTTTATATTTTCCCGCGAGTACCTGCATCGAGTTTATAAGGCGATTTCAACGCTCAAGCGAAAGAATGCTTCAACTCCTTTGCGCCTCCGGTTTTATCTTCGCGCCCCCAGCGTGAAAGAGCTGCGTTTCGCGCTGGAGGCGCAAACAAAGAAAGACTCAAGCTGCAAAGGGTTGAAGGCGCGCATTTGAAAGTTATCTCAGCCGATGGCGGCCAGCCCGAAGCGTGCATCTGCGCGGACGCGTTCTATCAACTCGGAGGTTTCGCGTGTGCGCTGGCGTGTGGTCAGATAATGGTCTGCTTCGCGGCGTGCGGCCTCTAAAATCTCTATGTCGCGCACCAGATTGCCGACGCGGAAGGTAGGCATGCCGGATTGACGTGTGCCCAAAACCTCGCCGGGGCCGCGTATCTCCAAATCCTTTTCAGCGATGCGAAAGCCGTCCGAGGTCTCTTCCATGATGCCGAGGCGTTCGCGCGCGACGCTCGTCTGCTTGTCCGAAGCCAGCAGCACGCAATAGCTTTTCTCCGCGCCGCGCCCGACGCGCCCGCGCAGTTGATGTAGCTGCGAGAGACCGAAACGCTCTGCGTGCTCTATCACCATCAGCGAAGCATTCGGCACGTCAACGCCGACTTCTACAACCGTGGTAGCAACAAGTATCTGAGCCTCGCCGCCCACGAAACGGCGCATCACTTCTTCTTTCTCCGCAGCCTTCATCTTGCCGTGGACGAGGCCGATGCTGAAGTTTGGAAAAACTCTATCGCGCAGTTGCTCGAACATGCGCGTCGCGTCCTTCAAATCCATCTTCTCCGATTCTTCGACCAGCGGATAGACGACATAGACCTGACGGCCCGCGCGCACCTCCCGCTCGACGCCCTTGTAAACGCCCGTGCGCTGGTCTTCGCCGACGACGACGGTTTTAATCGGCGTTCTGCCGGGCGGCAGCTCGTCAATCACAGAGACATCCAGATCGCCGTAGGCAGTCATCGCCAGAGAGCGTGGAATCGGCGTCGCGGTCATGACCAGCACGTCCGGGTGAAAGCCACGCGCGCGAAGCTCTGCGCGTTGGAGGACGCCGAAGCGGTGCTGCTCGTCTATCACGATGAGGCCGAGTTTTGAGAAGGCCACAGATTCCTGTATCAGCGCGTGCGTCCCTATAACTGCGTGGACATCGCCCGCCGCGACATCTTTATGCAGGCGACGCTTTTCGGTCGCGCGCAAGCTTCCGATGAGAAGCTCTACGCGATAGGGAGTCTTGGCGAGCAGGCGTTTGATATTCCGCGAGTGCTGCTCTGCAAGGATTTCGGTGGGAGCCATCAGCGCGGCCTGATAGCCATTCTCCATCGCCGCCAGCATGGCCTGCAACGCGACGATGGTTTTGCCGCTCCCGACATCGCCCTGAAGCAGGCGATTCATGGGCGCATCGGATTGCATGTCGTCAAAGATGCGCGTGATGACGCGCTCCTGCGCGCCCGTCAGTTGAAAGGGAAGGATGCTTGCGAGCGAGTCGCGTATGCGGTCTGTGATTTCTATGACCGCGCCCTTCGGCTCTTTGATTCTCTCGCCGCGACGAAGACCCAGAGCGAGCGCGACCCAGAAAAACTCCTCGAAGATAAGACGCAGGTGCGCGAGGCTGCGTCCCTTTTCATAGAGCGCGATGTCATCCTCTTCGGACGGAAAATGTATCCGGCGCAAAGCCTCTGCGCGGCCAATCAACTTCTGGCGCGCACGCAAATCTGCGGGCAGAGTTTCCGTGATCGAAGCATCGTCTAGCAGGCTAAAGACTGCGTGCACGATTTCCCTGAGACGTTTCGAGCGAAACTCTCCGAGCTTGCGATAGACAGGCACGCGCCGCCCGACATGAATCGCAGCCAGACCCGGATCGCTCGCCTCTTCATCTTCGACAACATCCCCTTCATCAATCAACTCGCCCTCTTCAACAGCCGCGCCGCCGCCTTCTTCTTCACCCCGTCCCCCGTCCCCCGTCCCCTGTCCCCCGTTCTCCTCTGCCAGACGCAAGAGGCCAATCTCCGGCGGCGTCCAAGTCCCCGGCAGCATCTCAAGCTCATCCGGCTTATTAAGTCGCAAAGCGAAAGTGTTGCGCCGCGTGTCCCATTCCCACTTGCCGTAGGCGATAAAGCGTGCGCCTTTGCCGAATCGCTGCTTGTTGTAGGCGATGATGCGCTGTGCTGCGCGGCCAGAGACGAACCACCAGACGACCACAGGCTTGCCTGTGCGCTCCGGGTCGCTCGCTGTAATCTCAAAGATAAAGAGCTTGGGTTGCTTTGGCCCGCGATTCTTGCCGACTTGAAAGCCGCCCGCGACCCTCACATAAAGCTCAAGAGAAGCTTCAAGGCCGTCATACAGGTTCATAATGCGCGCCAGATTCGAGCGGTCTTCATAGCGCATCGGCAGATAATTCAAGAGGTCTTCGACGGTCGCATCGCCCGCATCGGTTTTCGCTGAGAGCGTGGCAAGCGCGAGCGCGAGCTTGCGCGCCGTCGGCTGGCCCAGACGCGGGATGCCGTGCTGGTATAGCTCTATGACGGGCGTTTCGATTGAGATAGGGGAACTGGAAGCCATCGCGCCAGATGATAGCATAAGGCAAATTCACGAAGGCAGAAGTAAAAAGGCAAAAGGTAAAAGGAAGAAGAGGAACGATTGAGTAGTGGTTTAATTTCAAACATAGCGGTTTTCACTTGAAACGACTATTTCCCGCAAAGGCGCAGAGACGCAAAGGAAGAACGCAAAGAAGAGATTGAATGCTGCTCACTCCTTGCGTGCTTTTCTTTGCGCCACCAGCGCCTTTGCGGGAAACTGTCTTTTCTTTGCGATCCTTGAAACCCAACCACTATCCGGTTCTGTCTCCCTTTGACTTATCCTCTTCCACAAAACTATCATGCTGGCGTCGAACGCAACCGAGCTAGCTGGCACATGCCAACCCGCGACGCCTTAGGCTTTGTCTGCCGGAAAATCCCGACAGCATCCCAATCATCTCGAAATTTATCGAACCCGGTTTCACAAATGCCAGAAATGAGACGGCGGGTTGGAGTATTCATAAAGTGATACGCTGTTTGTGCTCTCCACAGGGTATTTATGAGATTACTTGTAGTTTGTCTGTCTTTATAAGCTTTGAGGGCCGCAGCCTCGCAACAGCAGTAGTCAAAAGGGTTATTCAGTAGGCAGGGCCTCAAGGAAATAGCGGTATTGATAAGGAGACTCGGTTATGATAAGCATCGGAAACATGCTTTCTTCAAATACTTTTTCAGGCATATTATTGATTGATAACAGTTTTCAAAGGAACGCGCGGCGGCTCTGTCTCGCGTGTGTCGCGCTCCTGTTGATGCTGCTCTGCGGAGCGTTCTCGCAGTCTGGCGTGGCTGTGGCGGCAGACCTAGACCCTGCTTTCGGCACGGGCGGAAAGGTCTTGACGGGCATCGGCGTCGGGCTGTCGGAGACTGCTCAGAAAGTGCTGATTCAGCCGGACGGCAAGATTGTCGTCGCGGGCCATGTGAGGATTTACCAGCAACCGCCCAATCCCAATAGCTCAGACCCTTTTGTCGCGCGATTCAACGCGGACGGCAGCCCCGATATGACTTTCGGCCTCGGCGGGAGCAGCATTGTTAATCTGGGAACTGTTGACTGCTATCTTAACGACGCCGCGCTGCAAGCTGACGGCAAGATTGTCGCCGTCGGCTCATACGGCTTTCACTCTTCTGGAAACAATGCCGATTACCTGATTATGCGCTTTAACAGCAACGGCACGCTGGATAACAGTTTCGATAATGACGGCTTCATCATCAAGGGCTTCGGCACAAATAACGACGGAGCTTATGGCGTCGTCGTGCAACCGGACGGCAAAATCGTTGTCGGCGGAGCCTCCATCGTTTCCTTCAACACGACTGTTTCGGCCATCTTGCGCTACAACGCGGACGGCACGCCCGACACTTCTTTCGGGGTCAACGGCGACGGCATCTCCGTGATTTATAATAATGGAATGAAGAAGTTGCTGCGGCAGCCTGACGGCAAGCTCCTGACACTGGCTTTTAATAACGCCGGGATTAACGGCAGGGTGACGCGGCTCGAACAGAACGGCACACTGGATTTCAGTTTTGGCTCCGGCGGCGTCGCGCTGTATAACTACAGCGGAGGCATCCCTAACGAGGTTTACGACTTTGCGCTCCAGCCTGACGGCAAGTTCATCCTCGCGGGCGTGCAGAATCAGCCGGGGCAGTTCGATAATTTCATGATGACGCGCTACAACGCGGACGGCTCGCCCGACACGCTCTTCGGCACGAGCGGAAGCGTCTTTACAAGCTTCACTCCTGTCAGCAGGGATGTGGCCGTCACCATCCTCGTCCAACCGGACGGCAGAATTGTTTTAGCCGGTAGCTCTCTCACCTTTTCGCCGCAACGCAACAACTTCGGCCTCGCGCGCTATACCTCAAACGGCGCGCTGCTCGGTAAAGCCACCACCGATTTCTCACAGCGCGTTGACTTCATCACTTCGATTGCCCTGCAAGCGGACGGCAAAATCCTCGCCGTCGGCACCAGCCATAACACCTTCAGCCCGACAAATACTCTGCCAACAGAGCTTGATATAGCTATGGCGCGCTATGTGGACATCACGACTTTGAGCGTGCGCGGCATCCCCTTTGACTTCGACGGCGATTTCAAGGCCAACATAGCAGTCTATCGTCCGGGCGCGACCGCGACAGCCAACAGCAACTGGTATATCCTCAGTAGCGATTTCAACACCTTCCAGAATTTTCAATTCGGCATCGGCGAAGACCTGATAGTCCCTGCGGATTACGACGGCGACACCATCACGGATGTAGCCGTCTGGCGGCCTTCGACCGGAACGTGGTACACCTCCCGGAATCCGTTTATCAACTACGGCGCGTTTCAGTGGGGCATCACGGGAGACATCCCTGTCCCCGGCGATTTCGACGGCGACAGGCGTGCAGACCATGCGGTCTATCGTCCCTCGACGGGCCACTTCTACGTCCGCCGAAGCTCGGACGGCGGCTTTATCTTCCAGCAGCTGGGCACCAGCACGGACAAGCCGCTGCTGGCGGATTTCGACGGCGATTTCATCACGGACTTCGCCACCGTGCGCGTCAACGGCAACGACCTCGTGTGGACTATCTTGCAAAGCTCAAACGGGCAGACCCTGATGTATACGTTCGGGCTGGCGACGGACAAGGCCGTTCCGATGGATTATGACGGAGATGGCAAAGCGAACATCGCAGTCTTTCGTCCCTCGACGGGTCGCTGGTACACCTCTCTGGACCCGGCCACAAATTATGGCGAGGTGGTTTGGGGAGCGGCCAACGATGTGCCTGTGCCTGCGGATTACGATGGCGAGGGCAAAGCAGACTTCACTGTCTTTCGGCGCACAAACACTTTCTGGTTTATACGCCAGAGCACGAGTGGCTCGCTCGCACAGAAACAATGGGGCATCACGACGGATATTCCTATCGAGACAGCCTTTATCCCGTAAAACTTTGAAAGTCGCACAGCAAAGCTAAGCTCAAAAAACACACGAAAGAGAGCACGGATGAGAAGACTTTATCTTCACGTCCGCGCTCCTCTTTGTGTCCACTGTCCGAAGCTCTCCCTCCATGCCTCAAACGAAACCCGGCTATTGTAATTCCTGCTAAGGATATGTCATGTCCGCAAGTGGGTTCTCTATATCCACTCCTGCGGCCTTTATCTCTACAACGGATTCCTTTATACTCCCGCTTCGCTTTGAGAGGCTCTGTAAATCTCTGACCGCCGCTCGCAGACAGATATTTCCATCCTGACAGTCTGTTTTTCCCCTTTTTGTGCCGCCGCCCGCGCGCTTAACTTCTATTCATGAAAGGTTTTTAAATTGTCTGCTGTAAATCGTACCGGACGCAAGACCGTCTTTGCGACGCTGAGACTCATCGCCGTCGTTACCGCTCTCTATTTCATCATCCAGATTGGAATCGGTGATTCGCTGCCGGGCATAGTGCCTGCGCGTGCCGCTTCCGACAATATCGTCATCAGTCAGGTTTACGGCGGCGGCGGAAACGCGGGCGCAACCCTCCGCAACGACTACATAGAACTTTTCAATCGTAGTACAGCTACCATCAACGTCACAGGCTGGTCTGTCCAGTACGCTTCAAGCGCAGGCACTACGTGGCAGGTGACTGCTTTGAGCGGCAGCATCGGGCCGGGACAGTATTACCTGATTCAGCAGGCTGCGGGCGCAGGCGGAACAACAGATTTGCCGACGCCCGATGCGACCGGCAGCATTGCTATGAGCGCGACCAACGCCAAAATTGCGCTGGTCAACAGCTCTACTGCCTTGAGCGGCACCGGCTGCCCGTTTGCAGCAGGCGTCGTGGATTTCGTCGGCTACGGCAGCGCGAACTGTTTCGAGGGCAGCCTTGCCGCACCGACTCTAACCAACACCACAGCCGCGCTCAGAAACATGAGCGGCTGCATGGAGACGGACAGCAACACGGCAGACTTTGCCTCCGGCGCGCCGAATCCGCGCAACACCAGCACGACGGGCCTTGTCTGCGACGGCGTTCCGTCGCCTTCGCCGTCTGCCAGCGCATCGCCGTCCGCCAGCGTCTCGCCTTCGGCCTCGCCGAGTCCCTCCGCCAGCCCTTCGCCGACGGCCTCCCCTACGCCCGACGACCATCTGGCGATGGGCAATCCGAGCAATGCCACGACGGATGAACAGAACCCTTTCAACTACCTGATGACCAAGCCGCAGTATGCGCTCTCGTATCATCGTGACAATGGAAGACCCAACTGGGTGAGCTGGCATCTGGATACATCATGGCTCGGCACAGCCCCGCGTCAGGACGATTTCCGGGCAGACACTGCGTTACCAGCCGGTTGGTATCATGTGCTGCAAACGGACTATTCCGGCTCAGGCTTTGATCGCGGCCACCATACGCCTTCGGCAGACCGCACGCGCTCCATTCCCGACAACTCTGCCACCTTCCTGATGACCAACATGATGCCGCAGGCCCCGGACAATAATCAGGGGCCGTGGGCGAATCTTGAGACGTATTGCCGCACGCTGGTCAATGCAGGCAACGAACTCTATATCATCATGGGCGGAGCAGGCACGGGCGGCACAGGCTCTGCCGGAGGCTTGACGATGACGGTTGCGAGCGGCCATGTCACTGTTCCGGCTTACACATGGAAGGTCATCATCGTGCTCCCCGTCGGCGACAACGACGCGTCGCGCGTCGGCAAGACCACGCGCACGATTGCCGTCCTCATGCCTAACACGCAGGGTATCAGGGCGCATGATTGGAGAAACTACAGGGTCAGTGTGGATACGGTCGAGGCCGTGACGGGTTATAACTTTTTCTCCAACGTCAACCTCATGACCCAATACTTTATCGAAAGGCGCGCTGACAGGCGGCCATAAAGAACGTCTGGCTTAACACGGAAGCGCGGTTTCAGAGGAAGCAGGCCAGCAGTAGTCGCCTGCTTCTTTCATTTAAGGGGAAGAGATGAAAAGCGACGAACAGATTTTGCTTGAACTCGAACAGGCTGCGGAGGGCTTGCTCTTCATGAGCGAATCCGACTACCCGTTTGCCGTTGTGCGCCTCGAAGGGCCGGATGAGATAAGTTCCGCGTCGTTGCGTCAACAGGCAGGGGAACCGGAAGATGCGGCAGTGGAAATCAGGAGCCTGGAAGATTTTTTCCGCAATGCTGTTTCGGAAGAAGACTGGCGCGGCGCGCAGGCGCGTGCCGATGCGAAAAAGTATCAACTGCTTGTGCGTATGCTCAAAGAAAATCTCGATGACGTAAAAGTGTATCGCATCGGCGAGACGAATATCCCTGTCTACATTATCGGCAAGAGCGCGTCCGGCAACTGGCTCGGCCTCTCAACGCGCGTCGTCGAAACCTAAAGCTTTAAAATTTATCTCTTGCCTGCCGGGCGAGGCTTCGCATAAGATTGCACGCGAAGCCTCGCCCGCACCTTTTCTTTCCACACACAAAAAAGGAGCATGCTCAACATGGCCCGGAATCAAGACAGGCGGCTCAAGCCTGCGATTTTCCAAGCCGATGAAAATGGTTTCGCTGCGCTCAAGGCAATCACCAATTACTCTCCGGCCAATCCTGCATATTCAATCTCGGTCATCAGCACAGCGCATGATGAGGCGCATCAACTGAGACGCGCGGAAGCGCAGGCTCTGGCTGCGGCAGTTGCCGCGCGCAACTGTGCGGTCGCCAGGGAATGGGAGTTTCATAACCTGATGCTCGGCGCAAAAGATCAGGTCATCGCGCAGTTCGGGATAGATTCTGATGAATTGGAATCTCTGGGGCGGAAGAAGAAATCTGCCTACAAACCGCCGGGAAGGAAAGCAAAAGTAGAAAGGCAAAAGTAAAAAGGCAAAAGTTAAGACAAAAGAATAATCTTCTGCCTCTTCACTTTTGCCTTTTACCTTTTTACTTTTACCTTCGTTAGTTGGTGGCTGCCGTCGCCGTCTTGCAGTGCTGCTCAAAAGCTTGCTTGAGTTCCTCTGCAATCTGGCGCGCGTCTTTGCCCTCGATCTGGTGGCGTTCCATCATGTAGACGAGTTGGCCGTCTTTGAGGATGCCGATGGAAGGCGAAGAAGGGTTGTAGCCTGTGAAGTAGCTGCGCGCTCTGTCGGTGGCTTCGATGTCTGCCCCGGCAAAGACTGTGGCGACTTTGTCCGGCTTGACTTCGTGTTCGAGTGCGAGCGCGATGCCCGGTCGCGCCTTGCCCGCCGCGCAGCCGCAGACGGAGTTGACGACCATCATCACAGTTCCTTCAGTGTTCTTAATCACCTCGTCAACATCTGCCGGGGTGCGCGTCTCTTCGACGCCGAGCCGCGTCAAATCCTCGCGCATTGGGCGAATCATAAACTCAGGATATGGCATGAAAAATTCTCCTTTTTAATTACCGGTCTTTAACGGCTTCTATTTTAGCATAAGCAGGAAAACGATGCTTGTCATCAAACGCTCATGAGCTTTGATTAATTGGTCAAAGACGACAAGCATGAATGTTTCCCGCAAAGGCGCGGGTGGCGCAAAGGAAAGCTCGCAAAGAATCATTGGCATTCAACATCTTTGCGGACTGCCTTTACGCCATTGCACAAAATTCTCTTTGCTCTCTTGAGGGCCAATTCAATTTCCTTCTGAAACACAGCCGCGCCGTGATGATGCGCCCTGAAACATTCTTCAAGCCTTCATTTATCCGCACAATTATTCAAAACAGGCGCATTTCAAGCAATAACACGAGCGGCACATTCATTGCAGTAGAGATGCACGGGACGAAAGATCATCGCTTTTCTCTTTCGTCCAGACTGACCCGCAGGCGGCTGGTGCAAGCGATGTGTTTGTTAACTGGCTATGAAATTGAACCCTAAATTTTTGAACGAGGAAAAGATAAATGAGAAAGTTAGCAATGCTTGGCTTGATGCTCGTGGCGCTCGTTGCCATGCCTTTAATTGCGCTGGCCGATGTCGAAGATCGTTTGTATGATTTCACAGACTCTTACTATCGTAAGAATGGCGTCGAAGCTTCGTTGATTGAAGGTCGCCGCAACGGCGCGGACAATCTCTCGGTCTTCGACACCCCCAACTTTTCGTTTCAACGGAATGTCAGAGCGATATTCACCCTCCCGGCCTATGACCACAGCGGCAAGATCGTTTATTTCACGGTGATGGGCGAACTCTTCGCGGACGGCTTTACCAATGACCGCGCAGGGATACGCGCACGGCAGATTGCCAATACCTACATCGAATACGTTTTCCCGACGGCGGGCAGCAACCCTGTCGGTCTCGGCAGCACGCGCCAGTCAGTCATGCTCGACATGCGTAACGGCTACTTCAGCAATGATCCGCTCGGATTGTGGTCGCACGTTTGGATCAGCTACACGGACAAAGCTTTCAGCACCAGAGACGGCATCAAGGCGCTGGCAGACCTTGAGAGAAGAAACGGACGTTCGCTGGATGGCACGCCGATCATCAAGACTCTGAGCGAGCTTGATAATCTTTCCAGCAAAGGCTTGATTGCGAAACGGCTGCGTAAGATGGACGGCTCGGAAGGCGCTGTCTACAGCATCTGCCCGGTCATCAAAGACCCGACAGATGGCGGCATCGCTCCGGACTCTTTCCTAGCCTTTACGCGCAAGCCGGACGGCACGCCGCTTGAGCCACGGTTTGTCATTAACTTCGACAGCCTGAAATTCACAGGCGACTGGGCCGATTAAGAGATAGCGAAGAACAAGGGGTAACAAGAGGGAACAAGGGGTAAAGGGAAAAGGGGAAAAGGAAGAACGGGACTCGCTTGTTTCTTCCTTTCCCCCTTTTCCCTTTTGAACTTCATGCCGTCTGACTTCTAATCTCGCGCGCGTCGTCGCCGTCGCCTTCAATCTCTATTCGCCAGACGGGCTGGGGCAGCCTGTAATTCCCAAGTCGCTCCGCCCACTCTATGACGATGACTGCGCGCTCGTCCGCAAGCAAATCTTCCAGATCAACTGCGTGCGCGGCTGATGCTCCTTCGGCCAGACGATAAAGGTCTAGATGATAAAGAACGAGTCGCCCGCGATAGAGATTGACGAGCGTGAAGGAAGGGCTGGTCACTTCGTCAGTGTCGAAATCGAGCGCGTGGGCCAATCCTTTGACGAACAGCGTCTTGCCCGCGCCGAGCGGCCCGCTCAAGAGAATAATCTCGCCGCCCTTCAGTTGGCCGCCGAACCGTGCGCCCAACTCAAAAGTCTCTTCGGGACTGTGGCTGGTCCAAACGCCTGTCGGAAGGGAAACGAGAGAGGTCATGGCTGCTCTCCCTGCGTGTCGAGCTGTGTGATGGCCGCGTGTAGATGCTCGCGTATGTCAGAGGCGACGAGCGAGCGCATCCCTATCTCTCTGGCAGCGATGTCACCCGCCAGCCCGCCTGCGTAGACAGCCGCCGTCACAGCTTCCACAGCATCCGCTTCATCTTTCAAAGTAGCAAAGCTCTGGGCCAGAAATCCTGTGATGATGCCCGTCAGCGTGTCTCCCGCGCCAGCCGTGCCGAGGCCCGCATTGCCCGTCGGGTTGATAAAGACGCGGCCATCCGGCGCAGCCGTCAAGGTGCGCGTCCCCTTCAAAACCAGAATCACCTGATGCGCGGTCGCAAACTCGCGCGCAGCCTTGACGCGATCCTGTAAAGCATCCTTCTCATGCGCGCCCATCAAACGCAACATCTCGCCCGCATGCGGCGTCAGTATCAAAGGCCGTCCGGCTGACCCGCTCAAACCTACGGGCCACGGCGCGAGCGCGTTCAAGCCGTCTGCATCAATCACGACAGGCGTTCTTCGTCTCTCGATGACTGCGCGCACAAGATTGCGCGTCCGCTCGTCATCAGACGTAAGACCCGGCCCGATAGCCACGACGCTCGCTTTCCCGGCCAGCCGCAAAATATCTTCGAGGGCCATATCGCTCACAGCCCCGCGATCCGTCTCGGCCAGCGCAGCCGTCATCACTTCCGCGAGCGTGCGCGCGGCGACGGCTGCCTGCGCCGACAATGGCGCAGCGATGGTGACGAGGCCCGCGCCGGAGCGCATCGCAGCATTGCCTGCGAGCACAGCCGCGCCGGTCATCCCGCGCGAGCCAGCTATGACCAGCGCGTGGCCGTGCGTGTTCTTGTAAGAATCCGGCGTATAGCGAGTCTTAATCAGCCAACGCCGCGCGTCCTCTTCTTCCATCAGAAAAAGTTTTGACTGCGCCGCTTCGAGCAAAGACGGGGGCGAGCCTATGTCTGCGATAACGAGTTGGCCCTGATGTTGAGAGGCGGGCGGCAGCACGTTGGCGGGCTTGGGCGCGGTGAAGGTGACGGTCAGGTCTGCGCGAACGGCTTCGCCTATAAGCTCTGCCGAATCCGCGTTGATGCCGGATGGAATATCCAAAGAGACTATCAGCGGCAACGTGGCAGAAGTACGGAGCCGCGCCTCGCGCAAGAGCGCCAGATGTTCGACGATATGGAGCGCGACGCCTTCGAGCGGGCGCGACAGGCCCGTGCCGAAAAGCGCATCCACGCGTATGTCATACTTGCCAAGCGAATCCGCCTGCTCCTCCCACTCTGCCACCGTCTCGCATTCGATAAAGTTCAGGGGCGAAGGGAGATTTCTTGACCCGGCTTCAAAACTGGCTAGACGACTGAGCATCTCGAAGTTGGTGCGAGCATCTCCTTTTGTCTCTTCGACGCGCCCGACCAGCAGCACATCCACATGCGCTCCCCTCAGCCACAGAGCGCGCCCGAGCGCAGCCCCGTCTCCGCCGTTATTGCCGCGCCCGCAATAGATACGCACTCTTTTGCCTGAGAGAGTATTCGCAAAGCGCGCCGCAATGGCTCTGGCCGCAGCATTGGCCGCCGCCTCCATCAAGAGTAGGGAAGGGGTCGAGAAACGCGCGGTCGTCAGCCGGTCAATCTCTCGCATCTCGTTCGCTGGTATGACTTTTCGCACAGGCTGCATCATAAAGAGAGAGCCGCGCGCGGGTCAAACAGTTCCCGTCGGCGCGGCTCTTACGGTCAATTATTTCACAAAAAAGAAAGCGGCAGTGGCGTGGAGCATCCCCGCCTGCCTGCCGCTGCTTTAACCTGTTTCTCTTCCGTGTTTGAAATAAATTACTAATGGATTCGATGTTTCAGAAAATTTTTGTAAGAAAGAAAAAGAATCTCCCGCAAAGGCGCAAAGACGCAAAGAAGACAAGTCGCTAAGAGTTTGAGCTATGCTTTATCTTGAAAGCTTTCTTGGCGTCTTCCTTTGCGCCTTTGCGCCTTTGCGGGAGATTCTTTTTCTTCGTCCTGTTGACATTCCCCCGGGCTGAATTCACTTGCCCAAAAAGCGCAGTTGTGCCAAAGTCTTGCTGCTATCAAACCAAAACACAATCTGGGAGCTTTTGAATCATGCCGAGGATCGAAGCAGAGACCGCTACTGGCCCTGTGGCTTTTGAAGCCGCGCCGGATCGCAAACTTGTGCTGGCTCTTGAGGATGCGGGGATAGACATCCTGCATCGTTGCGGGGGCAACGCCAAATGTACTACCTGCCGCGTGGAAGTGCTGGCGGGCGACCCCGGAGAGATTGGGGATGCCGAGCGCAACCGGCTGGCAATGGAGACAGACCTCGCAGAAAATGTGCGCCTCTCGTGTCAGGTGCGTGTGATAGATGACTTGAAAGTAAAGGTCATCAATCAGGCGAGCGTGCGCGGGATGGATGCAGGCTCGCGCCCCGTGGACGACTAGAGCGGCCCGTATCGAAAATGAGAAGTTATTGCTTCCAGACTCTCTCTGGTGTAATCTCGCGCGCGTATTACTGACAGAGCATACTGACTATTTAGACAGCGTCTGATAGGGCTTAAGACAGGGGGCAGCCTGTGAAGCCCACGCGCACTCTGTCTGGCAAGACATACCGGCCCGCGTCCGCCCTTTCTGCCTGCAAGACCCCATGTCGGATGCGGCAGTCACAAACCAACACAAGTTTCGGAGGACGTATGTTATTAGAGTCAATCGCTCATCTCCCCGTCAGTTTGGCGACGGTGTTGCAGGACGGGATTTTTCACATGCCGGATGGAGCCGCGCTCGCCAGAATTATTCTGCGTTGGAGCCACTTCGTCGCGGGCATCACATGGATTGGGATTCTCTATTTCTTCAATCTGGTGAACGTCAATTTTATGAAGGCGCTCGATGCGCCGACCAAAGGCAAAGTGATTCCGGAGTTAATGCCGCGCGCACTCTGGTACTTTCGCTGGGGCGCGGTCGTCACGGTCTTCGTCGGCCTGATGTACTATGCCATGTACATCCTTTCGCCGGATGTCAAAAATGCTAATAACCTGGGCGGCGCGAAAGTTAATGTCTGGGTCTTGCTGCTGGTCTGGCTGCTGATGCCGGTCATTACTTTCGCCATAGAGTTTTTTGTGATTAAGAAATCCGGT
Source organism: Pyrinomonadaceae bacterium (assembly GCA_963817025.1). Lineage (GTDB taxonomy): Bacteria > Acidobacteriota > Blastocatellia > Pyrinomonadales > Pyrinomonadaceae > JACMLC01. The sequence continues at coordinate 254,556 of CAWFML010000002.1, forward strand.
ATCAACGACGGGCGCGTGCTGGCCGCCATCGTCGCTGTGCTCGTGATCTTGATGGCAATCGGCATCGTCTGCTGGTTTGAGTATCAACTGGTGGGAACGGGGCCGAACGCAGACAGCTATGCCAGTAACAAGACCTATTCCATCGGCATCGGCGGCGCGCTCGGCGTCATCATGATGTTGAATGTGTGGGGCATTATCTGGCCCGCGCAGAAGCGGATTATCGCGTGGACCAAAGACAACGCGGATAACGGGACGCCGATTCCGGCTGAATCTGCGACGCTGGCGCGCAAAGCTTTTCTAGCATCGCGCACCAACGCATGGCTCTCGCTCCCGATGCTCTTCTTTATGGGCACTTCGCATGGCGATTACGTTATTCTCGGCAAGTAAAAAAAGCAGTCTCCCGCAAAGGCGCAAAGACGCAAAGAAGAGGCTTGAAAGCTTTCTTTGCGTCTTTGCGCCTTTACGGGAAATCTTCGTTGTTTGTATTTGCAACAATAATGCTTAACGGATTCCATCTATTCGTCACACTTGAGGGCAATAGTAAGCTGTTGCAGCAATTATCAAAGGAGAAGTGAAATGGCTCTGAAAAGTTATACGCCCAGAGAGTTTAACCTGAGCGGGCTGAACGGCATCTCGGATCAGACTTTGGAGATGCACTTCAAGTTGTACGAAGGCTATGTCAAAGAGACCAACAACCTGACCGAGCGGATTACGAAAATCTTAGAGGATGGGAAAGTGGATCAGGAAGAGATGCCGGCCTATTCGGAACTGACGCGCCGTCTGGGGTTCGAGTACAACGGCATGGTCTTGCACGAATATTATTTCGAGAACATGAAGCAGGGCGGCAATGTTGACCCGGAAAAGAGTTCCGCTTTCACCAAAGCGGCTGAAGACAGCTTTGGCAGCTATGACATCTGGAAAGCGGATTTCGTCGGCATCGGCAAGATGCGCGGCGTCGGCTGGGCCATCTGTTATCAAGACCCTACGAACGGCAATCTCTCGAATCACTGGATTACCTTGCATCAAATCGGAAACGTCGCGGGCTTTACACCGATACTCGTGATGGATGTCTGGGAACACGCTTTTCTGCTCGACTACAAACCGGCTGAGCGTCCCAAGTACATCGAAGCCTTCTTCTCAAACATAGACTGGAACGCCGTCGAGCAAAGACTCAAGAGCGAGGACGCGGCGAAAACGAAAGCATGAAGAGCCGGAGTACAGGACTCAGAAGAGAGAAAAGCACTGTTGCTCTGTCAGCAAAGATATTTGAATTAACACTAGCTTCATGAATCGCCGCTAGCTTTAGCTAGCGGCGATTCATGAAGCCTTAAAATGTCAATTTACAGAGCACTCGCTTGATTCTGATGTCTGTTTCCTGCTTTATGCCATCAACTGTCGGAGGATAAATGAAACTGAAAAGCACCTTTCTATCTTGCCTTGCGATGGGGCTGGCCGCTCTCTCGTTCGCAGGTTGCGCGACGACGGACAACGCGAATTCCAATACGACGGCGACGACCAACGCCTCGCCGCCCGTGGCCGCGTCTCCTTCGCCGCAGAACCTGACACTGGTCGAACGCCCGCAGAAGATAAAAGAGATGATGACGGCGCGCGGCGAGCAGGACGCGGCCAAGCCTGCTTTGAGTTTTGTCTCGCCGCGCAATGACGAGACCGTCAGCAGCTCGACCGTCGCAGTCAAACTCAACCTCTCCGGCGACCTCAAAGGCTACAAGCCGATGAAAGACCCCGCGACAGGGATGGGCAATCACATACACATTATTCTGGACAACCAGCCGTATGAGGCTTACTACGATTTGAGCCAGCCGTTCGAGCTGCGTAACGTCACGGAAGGCAAACACACCCTGCGCGTTTTCGCCTCGCGCCCGTGGCACGAGAGCTATAAAAATCCTGAATCGTTTCAAATGGTCACCTTCACGGTCAAAGGCGGCGGCGCGGATGCCTCAAAGCCTACGACCACCAGCGGCGGGCAGGTGATGGCAGATAACAAGAATGCTGCGAACAAGAATGCCGCCAATGCTAATGCCACCACAAACGCTAATGCCGTTGCGCCGCCGGAAGGCAAAGACATGGCTGCGAGCGCGGCGGGCGCAGTTGATGCCGCAAAGCCTTTGCTGACCTATAGCCGTCCGAAGGGCGAATATAAGGGCGCGGATGCGGACGCGATTATGATTGACTTCTGGCTCAAGAACGCCAGATTGCAGGGCGACGGCGGCGAATATCGGGTGCGTTATTCGGTTGACGGCGGCGAGGCAAAGTTTATGGATAAGTGGGAGCCGATCTGGCTCACCGGCTGGGCCACAGGCAAGCATTCGGTCAAACTCGAACTGGTTGATAAAGCCGGAAGCCCTGTTGAAAACGGCGGCTATAACACGACCACGCGCGAGATCACCGTGACACGCTAAATTGCTTTAAGTTCATTAAGCTCGTAGCACGAGGGAAATTAAAATGGGCGCTTACCTTGTCTGGGTACGCGTCCATTTCTTTTGTGTGAGATAGCCTTTACCACTCTGCCGTGAAATTGTGATAGGTTCTGTAGGCAATCAAACGCTCACAGCACCTATCGCGCTTCAATTCGATTTCCTGGAGAACCGGCTTGATGAGAAAGATAACTTTAAAGGATCGCCTGCGCTATCACTTCGACAACATGATGTCGAAAGGCCCGATAGCTTTGATCGGCTGGCTGTTCATCGCGTCCGCGATTTTGATCGCCCTCATTTCGCTGATCGTCGTCGCGTTCGGCATCGGGCCGGAAGGCCGGGGAACGTTTCTGGAAGTCGCATGGGCCAGCCTGATGCGTACGCTCGACGCCGGAACGATGGGCGGCGATGAGGGCCACTGGACTTTCTTACTGGCGATGCTGGTCGTAACCTTCGGCGGCATCTTTATCGTGAGCATCCTGATCGGCGTTCTGACCACGGGCATCGAAGGCAAGCTTGAGCAACTGCGCAAAGGCCGCTCGTTTGTCGCAGAGCAGAATCATACTGTGATTCTGGGATGGTCGTCGCAGGTCTTCACCTTGATTTCCGAGCTGGTCGCGGCCAATGCCAATCAGAGGCATTCCTGTATCGCCATTCTGGCGGAGAAAGATGCTGTTGAGATGCAGGATGAGATTCGCTCCAAAGTCGGCAAGACCGGCGGGACGCGCGTCGTCTGTCGCACGGGTTCGCCCATTGATATGGACGATCTGGACATCGTCAATCCGCAGAGCGCACGCTCGATAGTCATCCTCGCCCCGGAGGTCGATGACCCTGATTTCTACGTCATCAAATCCATGCTGGCGTTGACCAACGATACAAATCGCGCAGAGAACCGCTATCACATCGTAGCGGTCATTAGGGACAGCAAGAATTTTGAAGTCGCAAGCATGATCGGCGGCGATGAAGTGAAGCTGGTGCTGGTCGGTGACATGATGGCTCGAATCATGGCGCAAACCTGCCGTCAATCCGGCCTCTCTGTGGCTTATACGGAGCTACTTGACTTTGGCGGCGACGAAATCTATTTCACGGAAGAACCCGGCCTGACCGGAAAAACATTCGCTGAAGCCTTACAGGCGTATGAGGATTCAGCCATCATCGGCATCCGTTTTCAGGATGGCCGCCTGCAAATTAACCCGCCCATGGAGACGCGCCTCGACAGCCGGGATAAGCTGATTGCCATCTCTGAAGACGATGACACAGTGCGTTTGTCCGGCCTCACCGAATACCATATTGAGAGCGCCGCGATCAAAGAGACAGCGGCCAGCCCTACGGCAGCCGAGCACACCTTGATGCTTGGATGGAATGACCGTGCTTCGTCTATCATCAGGGAACTGGATAACTATGTCGGGGCTGGCTCTAAAATCACAGTCGTCCACAGAGACGAGATAGATGTGAACGCGCATCTGTCTCCGAATGGAAGTGTCGAAGGAGCTTTGCGACACATGGCTGTCTCCTTCCGCGCGGGCGATACGACCAACCGCCAGACTTTAGAGAGCCTGTCAGTTAATGAATACAACCACATTATCGTACTCAGCACCGGCGAAAAAGATGATACTCCGAGCGATCCGCAGGAAGCAGATGCGCGGACGTTGATTACACTGCTTCACTTGCGCGATATGTCGGATAAATCCGGGCAACCTTTATCTATTGTCAGCGAGATGCTGGACATCAAGAACCGTCAGCTTGCACAAGTGACGCGCGCGGATGATTTTGTCGTCAGCGATAATCTGCTCAGCCTGATGCTCTCGCAAATCTCCGAAAACGCGGAACTGGCGCTGGTCTTTCAAGACCTTTTTGATCCTGAAGGCTCGGAAATTTATCTCAAACCTGCCGAAGAGTATGTGCAGACAGGCATCCCGCTCAACTTTTATACGGTCGTCGAAGCCGCGCGACGACGCAATCAGGTGGCTATCGGCTATCGCGTACAGGCGGAGGCGTATGCTGCCGACAAATCTTACGGCGTCAGAATAAATCCTAAAAAGTCTCTACAGACCACCTATGCCAAAGGAGACCGCATCATCGTGCTGGCGGAGGACTGAATAAGAACCGGGTTTTAAAGCACGCCATGAAGGCACAAAGAAGCTGTATATCTTTATGCTTTCTAAAAGCTGTTTGAAAAGTCTGTGAAAGCCCTGAAAGGGCGCAATGTCATAGCCTGTGGCAACGCCACAGGTATCGAGTCATCATGATGTTCCAAGCCCTGAAAGGGCGTAATAATTTATGCCGCCCTTTCAGGGCTTGTTATTTACAGACTATGCTGACCCGGGGCGATGCCCCGGGCTATGACATGACGCCCCTTCAGGGCTTTTAAAACAGCTTCTAATCAAAGTAAGTCTCCAACTGTTCCTGATTTCTGCGACAGCTCCATCAAACTCCAATAGACACGCGTATGATCTTAACGCAAGGCGCGGTCTCGCTTGATGCGCTCCGTCGCATTGAGTATCATGACTTGTCTCTGAAAGAAGCCGCCGGAAAAATCTTTGTGTGGAACGGGCGTCTCGCTCGTTCCCGTTTACCATCCGAGTCCGCAGGCGCTCGCTTCGCATCGCAGAGAGTCCGCACAGCCAGAGGATTATCGCGCCATCGCGCAGGCACTCAAACTCGCAGGTCTTTCAAGCGCGTCCCCTTGAGAGTGTGCCATAACTTTTTTTTGAAGAGAGGTTTAGAAAGATGAATAAATTGAATCAGCCAGCCAGAATATTGACGACCGTCGCCATGCTGCTCGTAGCCCTTTCGGCCATTGCGGGTTTCAGCGCGCTTGCCTATGACAAGACGAGCGCCAGCCCGGCCCCCAAAGTCGGCGACGCCGCGCCGGATTTTCGTCTCCCCTATGCCACGCAGGAGCGTGTCTTTTTAAAGCCGGATGAGCACATGTCGCTCTCGTCGCTGAAGGGCAAAAATGTCATTCTGGCTTTTTATCCGGCGGACTGGTCGGGCGGATGCACCAAAGAGGTCTGCGAACTGCGCGACACCTTTGCGGAACTCGGTAAGCTCAATGCCACTGTGCTCGGCATCAGCGGCGATTACGCCTTCTCGCATCACGAGTGGGCCAAATATCACAAGCTGCAATTCCCGCTGCTCTCGGATCACGACCACAAGGTCGCGCGCATGTACGACAGTTACATGGAAGAGATGGGCTATAACAAACGCACGATTTTTCTGGTAGACAAGGACGGCATCGTGCGCTACGTCAACATGTCTTTCAAGGCTGGCGACAAGGCCGATTACGACAAGCTGCGCGCAGAGCTGATGAAGCTGAATCCGGCAGAGAAGAGTCCGAAGACGGAATAGACAGCAGGACTGTAGGACACAGAATTCAGGACTCGGAAGAAAAGAGATTTTAGCCTTTTCCTTCCGAGTCCTGAATTCTCTATACAAATGCAAATCAAGAGTTGAAAGTGTTCGTAGGGAGCAGCTTGTCCTTTGCGTATCTTTGCGTCTTGCTCTTTCGCGCTCTTTGCGGTTAAGTAATGTGTTAACGCAAAGCACGCAAAGGAAGGCTCGCAAAGAGACGCAAAGAGTTTCCGCCCTTGTTTCATATTACAGATATGTCTGAAGTTGCAGCACAAGTGGAAATCAAAAAATCCGTGCTGGATGAAGCGCACAGGCGTGCGGGCGCGACGATGATCGAACGCGATGGATGGATGTTGCCTGAGTCTTATGGCGATGTCGCGGCAGAGTACAGGGCTGTGCGCGAAGGTGGCGCGGGCGTGATTGATCTTTCTTCTCGCGCGCGTTTCATAGTGAGCGGGGCGGAGGCGATGCCGTTTCTCAACGGGCTGGTGACGAATGATGTCAAGGCTCTGGCGGAGGGGGCGTGGATGCTCGCCGCGTTTCCGAATGTGCAGGGGCGTTTGCTGGCTCTGGTGCGCGTGCTCCGACGCGCCTCCGGCTATCTCATTGACATGGAATCGGTGGCGCGAGAAGCAGTTCTTAAAACGCTCTCTCGCTTTACGCTCGCGGGCGATTTTCGCTTGACGGAAATGACGGAAGAGATGGCGACGCTTTCTCTACAGGGCGCGCGGGCGGTTGAGATTGTTGCCGAAGTCCTGGGCGAGGAGGCGTCGCGTGTCGAGCGCGGGCGGATTATCGAGACACAGTGGCAGGGGCAACCTGCGTGTGTGATTCGCGCGACGCACACGGCTGAAGATGGCTTTGATGTCTTCGTCAATGCGGCGGATGCGGTTTCGTTGTGGGAGGCTTTTAAGAGTTCCGGCGCGCAGCCGATCGGCTTTGAAGCTCTGAATATATTGCGCGTCGAGGCGGGATTGCCGCGCTTCGGCGTGGATGTCGGGGAGAGTAACGTTGTCCTTGAAACAGGGCTGGACGAAGCCGTCAGCTTCACGAAGGGGTGCTATCTGGGGCAGGAGATTATCGCGCGCATACACTGGCGCGGCCACGTCGCCAAGCGTCTCGCGGGGTTGATTCTTGATGAAGAAATCGCTGTCAGCAATGAGGCAAAGGTGCGTGCAGCGGACGGCAAGGAGATCGGGCGCGTCACTTCCACAGTTTTCTCGACGCGCCTTCAACGCAGGATTGCGCTGGCAATCATCAAGTACGATTATCTTGCACACGGCACACAGGTCACAGTCTTGTCAGGCGATGCGGAGCACGCGGCGCAGGTGTCTGAGCTTCCTTTCGTGCGCGGAAGCTGGGATGAGGCGGGCCGTGCGATTTCAGAGTAAGAAAAGATGAGTGAGCGAGAGGGAACAACAGCCGCCGGCACAGTAGTGCAGTCGCGCGACCTGAATCAATCGCAGGCGCAGTTGGCGTATTCGATTATCGAGTCCCTGCTAGAGCACACAGGCGTGGTCAGCGATCTGGTCGCGTTGATGGCGCAGGTGCTCGATGAAGATACGACGAAGGCTCTGACCAACACGCCGCAATGGCAGGCTTATCTTGACAGTCGCCGCGCGATGGAGCGCACGCGCGCCAACGTAGAGAAGTTTACAGAGGTGATGCGGAATCTCTCCGCAGATGAAACGCCTTAAAGAAGTGTAAGAAAATCTCATGCAAAGGCGCTTCAACTAGGGGATAGGGGGACGGGTGTCGGGCGTAGGAAAAACAAGATTGTCTTCACTATACCCGACACCCGACACCCTATCCCCTGTTTTCTTTGTGGCCCATTCAAGTGACGGCCAGACCTTGACTCAAGCCCTTAATCGGCTTAGGATGTGCCCGCTTCAAAGAGGTCTAAGTTTCTTTCTAGCATCTGCGCGAAGTTAACCACGTGGAATGAGCTTGTCCCCTGTCAGGCTCGAAAGCTCAAGACATCAGTTATTCACATACGAATCCATCCAAAGTAAGGAGAGCTGTATTATGCATTCTCACCGGACAGACACCCCCCCGGTTCATGCTTCAAAGACGAAAACATCTCTATCTCAAACTAAAAATAAACTCGGGCCGTCAAGACATCTCTCTCTCAGATTGATGCTTTCAAGCGCCTTCGTGTTCATGGCTCTGGTCGCCGTCTCTTTTTCAGTTACTTCTGCACAGCATCGTGATTATTCATTCATGCTGAACACGACAGCCTTCCCTCCCATGCTTTTTGCTCCTCAAATATCAGGCGCGGAAGCGGTTGAGACTTTCGAGAACGATTGCGTCACGCCGGAAAACCTGTACGTGCTTGGCGAGACGGTCTGCGCCGTCGCCACCAATGCGCCGCCGCCATTTATGGGTGTCAGGCAGAGACGTTTTCAATGGATAGCCCCCAGCGGGCTGGTTGTGAAACAAACTGATATTATAAATAACCCGCAGAGCGATACGCTCGCGCTGACCGGGCCGAACGCGCAGGTCGGCACATGGACGGTCAGACTTATCAGAAATAACGGCAGCACGGTTGTGCTCACCAGATTTGTCGTCAGAGACCCGAACAACCTGAGAGTCGATCTCTCGGTCAGCAAGTTCGGCCCGCTCGAAGTCAAATCGGGAAACAACGTCAGTTATTCGATCCAACTCATCAATCGCGGCCCGGATGATGCACAGAACGTGCAGTTGACGGACACAGTGCCTGATGGCATGACCTTCGTCACAGAGACGCAGAACTCAGGCCCGGCCTTTACCTGCGCCAACCCGTCATCGGGTAGCGCGGGGACAAGCACCTGCACTTTAGCCAATATGCCGCGCAACTCTACGGCCACGTTTACCTTTGTCTACGAAGTGAGTTCGGGAACGCCCACGGGGACGACGATTTACAATACCGTGGGAGTTTCCAGCGCGACGGTCGAGCTAAATCCGGCGGACAACTCTGCCACTGCTCCCGTGACGGTCACAGGCCCTGGCAGCGGCGGAGACGAATGCGTCATCTCCTGCCCGGGTGATGTCACAGTGGTGGCTGGCCCGGGCGAGTCGGGCGCGATTGTCACCTATGCCGACCCGACCACGTTAGGCAGCAACTGCGGGGCTGTGAGTTGCAGTCAGGCATCCGGCACGTTTTTCGCCGTCGGCACAACCGTGGTTGTTTGCGCCGCAGAGGCTGGCGACCCGTGCAGCTTCGTCGTCACGGTCGAAGACAATGAGAACCCGACGATAGATTGCCCGGACGACATCACTACTACCGAGGACTCGCCCGGCTCAGGTTCGGCGACGGTCAACTACACTGTGAACGCACAGGACAACAGCGGCATCGTCGAAGTCAGTTGTACACGGGCATCAGGCTCAAGCTTCCCGGTCGGGACGACGACGGTCACTTGCACCGCGACGGACGAAGCCAACAACAGTGCGAGCTGCTCGTTCACTGTGACGGTCACAGGAGACGGCTGCGCGCTTTCATGTCCTCAGAACATCACCGTCAACGCAGAGGCAGGAGCCTGCGGCGCGCATGTCACATGGCCCGCGCCGACAGCGAGCACGGAATGCGGCACGCTCTCTTCGACACATAATTCAGGCGACTTCTTCAATGTCGGAACAACGACCGTCACCGTCACTACAACTTCGGGTCGAAGCTGTAGCTTTACAGTCACAGTCGTAGATCATCAGGCTCCGACCATCACGTCTTGTCCCGCAGACATCACCGTTGACGCTGCTTCAGGCTCATGCAGCGCGACTGTGAATCCGGGCGCGGCCACAGCCGAAGACAATTGCTCAGGCGTCACTGTCACCGGCACGCGCAGCGACGGCGATCCGATCAGCAGTCAACAGTATCGCGTGGGTACGACGATTATCACGTGGACTGCGACCGACGCAGCGGGCAACACCACAACCTGTGAACAGAGAATTACAGTCAAGGACAACATTCCGCCGACGGTGTCTGTGAATGTGCCTCCTGCTGTCGCCACGGTGAACGCAGATGAAAACTGCGAGGCGCTGGTTCCAGACCTCAGGCCATACCTGACAGTTTCGGATAACTGCACGCCTGTGGCTAACCTGATAATCACGCAAAGCCCTGCGGCGGAAACAACAATCGGAGCGGGCGTGCATACCATTACCGTCACAGTGATTGAAGGAGACCCGGACGGCGCGCATAACACTGCGACTGCGACGGCTACCTTTACGGTTCGGGACGTGACGCCGCCGGTTCTGACAGTGAACGGGCCTAACCCGCTCGTCGTCGAATGTCACACCAGCCTCGTTGACCCCGGAGCGACTGCGACAGATGCGTGCGTAGCCAATCCGGCAGTCACTTCATCAAACAACGTCAACGTGAATGTGCCGGGCAACTACACCATCACATACACGACGACGGACGGCACAAACACTGTTACCGCCACACGCAACGTGACAGTTGTGGACACGACCGCTCCGGTCATCACACTGAACGGCGCGAATCCGATGACGGTCGAGTGTCATACGAGCTTTACCGATCCGGGAGCGACGGCGACAGATAGTTGCAAGGGCAATCTGCCGGTGACTGCTTCTGGCACTGTCAACGTCAACGTGCCCGGCACTTACACACGCACCTATACCGCCACCGACGGCGCTAACACGAGGACTGTGACGCGCACGGTCATCGTCGCGGACACCATTGCTCCGACCATCACGCTGACCGGGACGGTGATCAACCTCTGGCCGCCGAATCACAGCTACCACACGATCAATCTCACGCAGCTAGTCGCCAGCGCCTCGGATGGCTGCGATGGAGGCGTGGACATCAATGATGTGGTGATCTCCAAAGTCACGAGCGACGAGCTTGAGAACAGCGGCGGAGACGGCAACACTTTGAATGACATTGTGATTGCGGCTAACTGCAAGAGCGTCCAACTGCGCGCCGAGCGTGACGGAGGAAGTAATGGCAGGGTCTATACCATTACCTTCAAAGTCAGGGACGCCGCAGGCAATGTCAGGACAGCGACGGCACAGGTTAAAGTGCCGAAGAGTCAGGGCAACGGTGGGGCCGCTGTAGACAGCGGTGTGAAATACACCGTTAACAGCAATTGCCCGTAAATCAGGCGTCGCCTGAAGTAAACGCAAACAGGGAAGAACATTTCCCGCAAAAGCGCAAAGCCGCAAAGAAAACAAGTTGCTTTTCTTTGCGGCTTTGCGCCTTTGCGGGAAATGTTCTTTCTCTTACGGCTTCAGGTATTGATTGACCCAGCCGAGCACTGTGTTGTACCAGAGTTCTGAGTTCTGCGGCTTGAGTACCCAGTGTCCCTCGTCCGGGAAATAAAGCAGCTTTGAGGGAACGTTCTGAAGCTGTAATGCTGTAAAGAGCTGTAGCCCTTCGCCCACAGGCACGCGGTAATCCAGCTCGCCGTGGATGACCAGCATCGGCGTCTTGAAGTTCTTGACGAACTTGTGCGGCGACCAACGCTCATACATCTCCGGATTTGTCCACGGCGTTCCCTTAAACTCCCAATCCGTAAACCATAGCTCTTCGGTCGCGCCGTACATGCTCGCCAGATTGAAAACTCCGTCATGCGAGACCAGCACTTTGAACTTAAAGCGCGGGTCATCGTTGTGGCCTTCGATCCAGTTAATCATGTAGCCGCCATAGGACGCGCCAGCCGCGCCGATACGCTCGCGGTCTACGAATGGCATCGCGGCGACGTGTGCCACGCCGTTCATGATGTCCGTGTAAGCCTTGCCGCCCCAGTCGCCCGAAATATCGTTGACGAACTTTTGCCCGAAGCCGATAGAGCCGCGCGGGTTTGGCATCAGGACGACATAGCCCGCGTTGGCGAAGACCTGCGAATTCCAGCGACTGCTCCATGCATCGCCAAAGACGCTCTGCGGCCCGCCGTGAATCAGTACGAGCAAAGGATATTTCTTATCCGGCGAAAAGTTTGCGGGCTTGACCAGCCAGCCCTGAATCTTTGCGCCCTCCGCGCCTTCCCATTGGATGTCCTCTGCGGGCCGCAGCTTGAACGAAGAGAGAAAAGCCTCATTGGTTTTGGTCAACTGCGTGATATTGCTGCCATCGGCATTGGCGCGGAAAACTTCCGGCCCCATGGTCATGCTGGCGCGCGTGAAGACAAAAGTCTTACCGTCCGGCGTCACCTTGAGGTCTCCGTTCGAGCCTTCTGTGACGACCTTTTTTATCGCGCCGCCTGCAACGGCGACGGTATAGATCGGAGACCTGCCGCGCTCGCCCGCAGCAAAATAGATAGTCTTGCTGTCGGGCGAGAAAGCAAACTCGTCCACCTGCAAATCAAAGCTGCCGGTCAACTCGCGCGTCTGATTCGATTGACGGTCATGAATCATCAGACGCCAGCGGTCAGCCTCAAAGCCCGCAGTGGCCTGCGAGCGAAATGCCAGATAGCGTCCGTCTGGCGAATACTGCGGAGATAAATCATAGCCCTTGTTGTCTGCCGTGATGCGTCGCGCCTCGCCGCCCGTGACGCTGACGACGAAGATGTCGCTATTGGTCGAAGTGGCTTCGACCTTATCCGTGTTGCGCGCAAAGGCCAGCTCTTTCGAATCGGGCGAGAAGGCGTAATCGGTCGGCCCGCCGAGACTGAAGGGCGGCGCGTCGTAGTCGCCCTGCGTCATATCGCGCGCCGCTCCGCCATCGCTTGAGACGACGAAGACGTGCGTGCGCTTGCCGTCCTTCCAGGCGTTCCAGTGGCGAAAGAGCAGGCGGTCAACGACCTTCGCTTTGACCTTGCTCGCTTCCGCTTGCTCATCGCGCTTGCGATTGCATTCATCATCAGCACATTCAGGATATACATCGGAAACGAAGGCCAGCATCCGTCCATCAGGCGACCAGACGGGATCGCCCGCGCCCGTAGCGATATTGGTTATCTGCTTGCGTTCGCCGCCCTGTGCGTCCATCGTCCAGATTTGACCGCCGGTCACAAAGGCCATGCGCTTGCCGTCCGGCGACCAGCGCGGCGTGGAGTTAGAACTGTTGCCGCTGGTCAGCTGTTTCGGCTCGCCGCCTTCGATGGGCAGCAGGTAGATTTGTGTGATGGTGCGATTGGCTTCTTTGTTTACGTCGCCGATGGAGTAGGCAATCCACTTGCCGTCCGGCGAGACTTGCGGGTCTCCCAAGCGACGAACTTTTAAGAGATCGTTAATCGTAAAGGCTCCACTCGCTTGCTGTGCGATGACGGTTGTCAGGACGAGCAACACGAAGGCCATTAGAAAGGGGAAGCGTTTCATATAAAGTCCTCTTTCGATGTCTGAGAGTGTCATTTTGGAAAGCATGCTTATTATCTCATCAAGCGTTTTCCACGGCAAAGCAGTTAGAGGAATTTTAGAAGATAAGGCTCATCTTGCAGAGTGACTCAACTCTTTGCGCCCTGAGTCTTTCTTCGTTTGCGCCTTTGCGAGAAAGGCTAGCGGTTCACGCAAAGGCGCAAAGTTAAAACCGAAGGCGCAAAGAAGAACTTTTGAGTTTGCGGGCTACAGGCAAATCTATACAGCGCGCCGTCGTGGATGATAATATCCACGCCTCAAACCGATGCAAGGTTATCTTTCCAGCGCGGTTGAGGCTTTCTACTCGCATCCCACTTTGCGGGCGACGACAGGGATTCCGGCGCGCGTCGCTCCGACGAAAAAGCAGGAGGCTTCTTTCATGAACATTTTCACCTCAAAAAAATTGCCGAAACCTTTACGCCTGATTTCAATCTTTATTTTCCTCTGCGCCTTTATCACCTGTGCGGAGCTGCGCGCGGCGACTTTCACCGTCACCAACACCGACGACAGCGGCGCGGGCAGTCTCAGACAGGCCATTGCGGACGCAGACTCTGCGGCAGGCGATGACGTGATTGCTTTCGACGAGAGCGTGTTCTTCACACAGCGCACCATCACGCTCAGCGGCGGCGAGTTGATGATTGCGGGCAACGGCGCTCTGACGATCAACGGCCCCGGCATCAACCTGCTTACGGTTTCCGGCAACAATCAATCGCGCGTGCTGCGCGTCACGGGCGGGACAGTGACCATTAAAGATTTGACGATGACGAATGGCCGTGCCACGCTCGCCGCAGGGATTTATGCGGACGGCAGTTCCGGTGCAATTAACCTGACGCTTGAACGCGTTGCTGTCATCAATAACACGGCGCTCGGCGCAAGCGGCGCAGGCACAGGCCAGAGCGGCAGCCCTGCCAGCGTCGGCGGGATTTATATCAACGGCACTGCGACCTTGAACAACTCGAATGTGAGCAATAACACGGCGCAGGGCGGGCAGGGAGTAAACGGCGCAACCCCGTTTCCAGCCGGGCCGGGCGGCAGCGGCGGCGATGCTCACACTGGCGGCATCTACATCAACGGCGCTGTCAACATCAATCATTCGATTATCCGCGCCAACAAAGCGCAGGGCGGCGCGGCAGGCAACGGCGGCAACAGCATGGGCAACGGAACCACCGGCGGCGCGGGCGGGCATGCTGGTTCGGCCATCGCGGGCGGTATCAATATCCAGTCATCTTCCGTCGTCAACATTAAAGACAGCGTGCTCTCCGATAATATGGCTCTGGCGGGCGCAAGCGGGAGGGGCGGCACTTCCACAGGCTCTAACGGTACGCAGAGAGGAGGCAACGGCGGCAACGGCGCGATAGGAAGTGGAGGAGCAATCTACGCCAACGCTTCAGCCGTGCTCAATGTGACGAACAGCCTGCTTGCGGGCAACACCGCACGGGCAAGCGATGGCGGAAACGGAGGAAGCGCGGTTCCGGGCGGCATTCCCGGCACTGGCGGAGCCGGGGCCAACAGCGAAGGCGGCGCAATCAGAAACGTCGGAACGCTTGCCATGACCAATACCACTGTTGACAGCAATGGCACCAGGGGCGGGTCGCAGGGGTTGGGCTTTGTCAACGCTTGCGGGCAGAGTCTGGGCGGCGGGCTGTATCTCTCCGGCACGTCCAGTTTGACAAACGTGACCGTGACGCGCAATACAGCTTTCGGAGAAATTATTGTTTGCTTTGTACGTGGTCAGGGCGGCGGCATCTTCGGCACAACGAGTTTCGGCAACACGATTGTTGCGGCTAATACCGGCGACGCCTCAATGCCGAGCAATCACGACATGTCCGGCGCTTTCAATTCGCTCGGCTACAATCTGATCGAATCTACAACGGGCGCAATCATCACCGGCACGACGACTGGCAACATCACAGGGCAAAGCCCGAATCTGGGCAACCTGCAATACAACGGCGGCGCAACCCGGACACGCGCTCCCAACACGGGCAGCCCGGTCATCAATGCGGGCAACAACACGCTGGCTCTCAACGCCGGATTGACTAAAGACCAGCGGGCCACTTGCTTTAAGCGAATCGTCGGCAATGCCGTCGAGATAGGAGCTTTTGAAATTCAAACTGCGGCCAGTCTCGTTTGCAACAACTTTGATTACGAGGGCGACGGGCGAACAGACCTCTCCGTCTTCCGGCCTGCAAGCGGCGACTGGTATCTGTCGCTCAGCTCTAACGGCTCTTTCCTCGCAACTCATTTCGGCCAACAGGATGACCTGCTCACGCCTGCGGATTTCGACGGCGACGGGCGAGCTGATATAGCTATCTTTCGCAACGGCTACTGGTACAGATTGAATAGCTCTGACAATCAATACGTCTCCGTGCGCTGGGGCATCGGCGGCGACATCCCTGTGCCCGGAGATTATGACGGCGATGGACTGGCCGATCAGGCGGTCTTTCGTCAGGGCTTCTGGTACATACTGCAAAGCCGCGACGGATTTCGCCAGCAACAGTTCGGCTTAGCCACGGACAAGCCTGTCGTCGGGGATTATGACGCGGACGGCAAGAATGATCTGGCAGTCTTTCGCAACGGCGAGTGGTACATACAGCAGAGCCGTGACGGATTTCGCACGGCGCAGTTTGGCAGCGCAGGAGACAGACCCCTCGCAGCAGATTTTGATAACGACGGCAAAGCCGATCTGGCAGTCTTTCGTCAGGGCGCGTGGTATCTCTTGCAGAGTCTGGACGGATTTAGAGGAGTGCAGTTTGGCCTCGCTGCGGATGTGCCGGTCGCCGGAGATTACGATGGCGATGGCAAAGCCGATCTCGCGGTCTATCGTGACGGAGCCTGGTATCTGCTGCAAAGCACAGCCGGATTCACAGGGCAACAGTTCGGCTTGAGCGGGGACGTTCCCACTCCATCAGCATTTGTGCCGTAGCAACTTTAAAGACACTTTCCCGCAAAGGCGCTGGTGGCGCAAAGAAGACAAGAGGAATCAAAGGAAAAAGCCCTCTTTGCTTTCCTTGCGTCTTCTTTGCGCCACCAGCGCCTTTGCGGGAAACTCTCTAAATCCTTATGATGCTCTCACAACACGAAGTCCCCAAACATCAACCGAACGATTCCCGGAAGCGCAGAGAGCTATGTACAGAAAAGGTCTGATTTCATCCCGTGACAGCATAATTCACATCATCGCGGCGTTAATGATTTTCGTGTCTTTCTCCGGCCACCTGCCTGTGTCGGCGCAGAGACGCACGCGCACGCGTCGCCCGCCGCGCTCGCAGCAATCAACACAGCCGCCCGCGCCGCAAACGTCGCCGACGCCCGCAGCCCAGGCGTCGCCCAGCCCTTCGCCGACTCCGGCTCTGTATACGGAAAAGACTCTGGCAGAATTGAAGCGACTGCATCGCGCTGCGCTTGAGAGCGATTACGCCTACAGGCAGACGGCGCATTTGTCCAATAACATCGGAGCGCGCCTGAGCGGCTCGCCACAGGCGGCGCAGGCAGTGGATTATGTCGCGGGCGAGATGCGCCGTCTAGGCTTGCGCGTCGAGCTTGAAGAATTGAAAGTGCCTCACTGGGTGCGCGGCGCGGAGACAGGCGCGCTGGTACAGTTTCCGGGGATGGCAGCAGGCACGACGCAGAAAGTGGTTTTGACCGCGCTCGGCGGCAGCGTCGCCACGCCCGATGCAGGCTTGACCGCAGAAGTCGTCGTCGTCAATAGCTTTGACGAATTGAATGCTCTGGGTCGCGGCAAAGTGCAGGGCAAGATAGTGCTTTTCAATCACAAGTTCGACAGGCAGATGGCCGCGAGCGGGTTCGGCAGCGATGCTTACGGGCAGGCCGTCGCTTATCGCGGGGGTGGCCCAAGCGCGGCGTCTCGTCTCGGCGCAGTGGCCGTGCTGGTACGCTCTGTCGGAGGCTCGCAGAATCGTCTGGCCCACACAGGCCAGACGCGCTATGCCACTGACGTGACGAAAATTCCTGCCGCAGCAGTTTCAAATGAAGATGCAGAGATGATTGCATACCTTGCGGAGCAGGGAACTGTCCGCATGCGTCTCTTGCTCACGCCCAGACAGTTGCCGGATGCTGTCAGTCATAACGTCATAGCAGACATCAAGGGCACAGAGTTTCCCGAACAGATCATCATCGTTTCGGGCCATCTGGATTCGTGGGATTTGGGGACGGGTGCGATTGACGATGCCGCCGGAGTCGCTGTGGCGATGCAGGCGGCGCAGCTTATCAAGCGGCTCGGACTGCGCCCCAAACGAACCATACGTTTCATCGCATGGATGAACGAAGAGAACGGACTCGTCGGCGGGCGCACCTACGCGCGCAACCAGCAAACGAATGTCGCCAATCACTTTGCAGCGATTGAGAGCGATCGCGGGGCAGGTCATCCGCTCGGCTTTTACTTTTCGGGCAACCGCGAGATGGCATCGTTCTTCACGCCTCTCTCGACTATTCTGAGAGATTCCGGCGCTGGGCTTTCGCAGTGGTCTGAGGATTCGCCGGAAGCGGACATCTCGCCTCTGGCAGCGGCGGGCGTCCCGACATTCGGTTTGTGGCAGGACACGCGCACATATTTTGATTATCACCACACAGAGGCGGACACGCTCGATAAAGTAGACCCGCGCGAACTGGCAGAGAACGCAGCCGTCATGGCCGTGCTGGCCTATGGGCTGGCGAATTTAGAGCAACCGCTGCCGCGTTAAGCTGTTTCGCCCGATTTTCCTTTGCGTCTCTTTGCGAGAAAACTTTGCGGTCTTTGCGTTAAAAAGGCTTTTTAACGCAAAGAGACGCAAAAGAGTTTCTAACCTTGATTCACCTTCCTTGAAAACGATACCCGGTCGCGCAGGGGATGCCGGAGAAACCCCGGCATCCATTTGATTTGTCGGGTCATGATTACATACAATGCGCGTGGTCCAATAAGATGTGGTCAAATAGTACGAGAACCGGCCTCGTGAAATACCTGAAACCAGCCTCGGGTCAAAATATTCCTAAAATAATACGCTGCTTGAGTTTATTATCAGATATTTATAAGCCTGCTTAGAGCTGTAATGGGTTACAAGCCAATAAACATACAAATGAGGTTCACAATGTTAAGTAAACAGTTTCGCTCGCTCTGTTTAAGTCTCCAGCCTAAAATCATCGGATTGGCCGTTATGGCAATCGCTATCCTTTTCGTCGGCACCGGACGGGCTGCAAGTCCGGGCGCGCTCGATTTGTCGTTCGGCAATCGCGGCACAGCGGCTTTCAATAACGGCAACGTTTCTCAGAGCAGCAAAGTCGTCCTTATTCAACCCGATGGCAAAGTGGTCTTAGCCGGAGACATACGCACCTGCGTCGGAGCGACTTGCACTTATGACATCTTGGTCGTGCGGTTCAACACGAACGGCACGCTTGACACAGGTTTCGGCACGAACGGCGCGGTGGTGACGGATAACGCCGGTCAGGACGAAATAACATACGCCGCAGCCCTTCAGGCGGACGGCAAAATTTTGGTGGCCGGAGGCGGGCTGGGCACAACGCCGTCTCAGACGAACGTGCTCGGATTCAAGCTCGTCCGTTATCTGCCGAATGGAACGCTTGATACCAGCTTCGGTACGGGCGGCATCGTGTATGAATCGTTCGATGACCTCGGCGGCACTCCGCGAGCGATGGTGATAGAACCGGACGGCAAAATCTTGGTGGCCGGAACCGGCGGGAATTCGATGCTGTTCGTCGCGCGTTTTAATACAAATGGCAGCCTGGACACAGGTTTTGACGCTGATGGCAGAATCGCCTCAAATGCTTATAACATCTCTAACGCGCGCCTTGTCCGTCAATCGGACGGCAAAATAGTTATCGCAGGCACAAGTTCGCCACAGGGCACGTTTAAGCTCGTCCGCTTTAACGCCGACGGAACACTCGACACCGCTTTCGGCACCGGCGGAACGGCGACTTCAGCTTTTGCAGACAACTTCACGCCGACCATCGCCGTGCAAACGGACGACAAAATACTGGTGAGCGGCACTTATAATAATTCCGACTTGCGTACGCCGCCGCTCAGACGCTTTAACGCCGACGGCAGTATTGATTCGGGTTTCGTTCCGAATCATGGAGAAGTTATTAACGGCGCTTGCATTAGCTGTACGCAAAGACCTACAAAGATTCTCTTGCAGCCGGATGGCAAATTCTATCTCGTCGGCTCGAATGCGCGTTTTACCAGTGTTCCCAGAATCATAGCGGTCACGCGCTATTTGCCGAGCGGCCAGCATGACCTGAGCTACGGCTTTCGCGGCTCAAGCCAGTTCAGGTACACGAATAATCCTATGAATAATGAGAATACTTTGTTCGCGGTGGATGACGGGGCGCAGCAAGCCGACGGCAAAGTTGTGGTCGCGGCCACCGGCAACCTCCCTATTAGCAATTTCGGGCGGTTGCATCTAGTGGCGGTGCGACTGAATGCGACGGTCACTGCGCCGAGCCTGCGCGGCGATTTCGACGGCGACCGCAAAACAGATTTCGCAGTCTTCCGCCCGTCCAGCCGCTTCTGGTATGTGCTCAGAAGCTCTGACGGTTCGATGTTCGCGGAACGCTACGGGGTGGCAGGCGATCTGCTCACGCCGAGCGATTATAACTACGACTTGAAGACAGACCTCTCGGTCTATCGTGCGAGCGAAAATGTCCAGTACATCTCGGCAAGCTTGCCAAGCGGCGGCGGCACGGGCGGCGGCTTCTACGGACAGGTCAGCGACATCAGAGTGCAGGAAGATTATGACGGCGATGGCTATACAGATTTAGCAGTCTTTAGCCCGTCAACCGGAACATGGAGCGTACGTCCTTCGTCGCTTAACCGTGAACCTACCCTCCCGCCAGTGCCATACGACATCTCTTTCCCGTTCGGCATCAGCACGGACAAACCTGTACCGGCAGACTATGACGGCGACGGGCGCGCAGACTTCGCAGTCTTCCGTCCATCAACCGGCGACTGGTACATCCTGCGTTCGTCAGATGGCGGCGTCACTTCCGTCAACTTCGGAATCGGCACAGACCAACTAGTGCCGGGCGATTATGACGGGGATTTGAAAGCAGACATCGCGGTTTACCGCGATGGCAGTTGGTATATCCTGCGAAGCTCCGACAATGGTTTTGTCGGCATCGCCTGGGGACTCGCCACGGACAAGGCTGTGGCAGGAGATTACGACGGCGACGGCAAGTTGGATGTCGCCGTGTTCCGTCCATCGGAAGGCGCATGGTATGTGCTGAAGAGTTCGGATTTCTCGGTTATCAGTCAGTTGTGGGGAATCAGCGAAGACACGCCTATACCGTTTACTTTTGTGAGATAAAGGCATCGCTTCGAGGTAGCGTTTGCTAAATAAAGATGAGAGACGAGAAATCTATCTCAGGATTTCTCGTCTCTCATCTTTGCTTTCTCATCTCTATTTGTTAATCAGCACAATGTCGCCGATTTCAGTTCCGCGTTCAGCGACAAACATCTTGCCGTCTGGCGACCATGCAAAACGAAAAATCGTCTCGGAGGTAAAATTCGTCAATTGCTTTGCCGGGCTTCCGTCCAGAGGTTGCAGCCAGATGTTTGATACGCCGTCGCGGTTAGCAATATAGGTCAAGGCGCGTCCGTCCGGTGTCCATTGAATGCCCGACTCAACGATAGTTGTCAGAGATTTATCAAACACTTTAACGGGTTCGCCGCCGTCAAACGGGATAACGGCGAGTTTGGAAAACGTATCGACATCCGCGCGATAAAAGCATGCGATAAAGCGTCCGTCCGGCGAAAAGCGCGGAACTGATGCCATTTTATCCGAAAGTTGAATCGCCGCTTCGCCGCCGTCAATCGAAGTCTTCCACACCGACGGCGAGTCTTTAACCAATGACATATAGACAACCCAGCGTCCATCCGGCGAAATGTCAGGGCGAAGCTCGGAGACGCCGTTGGTTAATTGCGCGCACTCGCCTGTATCAAGATTCATTTTCCACAAGTGCGGTGCGGCATCGGCAGCTTTTGATACATAAACCATGGTGCGCCCGTCGGCTGAAACCGTCGGCTCGAAGTTTGCACCGGCAGCGGTCGTTAATTGTTTCTGTTTGCTTCCGTCCGCGTTCATCAACCAAATATCTTCTTTTCCGCTTGCCGTCGAACCGTAAATAATTTTGCCGTCCCGCAGCCATTCAACGCCTAACAGCCAGCCCAACTCTTTGCTGTTACCGGAAAGAATCTTGAGGGCTTCGCTTGCTCTATCGCCCGGCGCAATCCACAAATTCGCGATGCGGCGATGCAGGATTGTCACGAGCGACTTCATATCAGCGGTGACGCTGGCGCTTGAATAACTATTGGAATCTTTGGTAATCGCACGCGCTTCGCCGCCGGGGTAATCTATTTGCCACAATTGATAAGCGAGCAACGAAGCATTATCGCGTGCGGCAACGATTAAACCTGTTCCGTCTGCCAACCACTCAATCGCATCAACTGCTTCCCACTGATGAGTGTTGAAGATTTTTTGCTTGCCGTCCGCCACATTCACTTCAACCAGATAAGTTTTCGTGTCCGCAGGGGTTGAGGGTTCGCCTCTCACCTGACGGATAATGATTTTACCGTCAGGCGACCAGGCAGGTGCGGCGTCGGTCATCCAATGAACGCCGGCATGAACGGCAAGATGTTGTTGTTGATTTGGGTCGTCAAGATTGGCGATTATCAAATGCGCTTCATTGCGGCTTAAATAATTTCGCACAAACACGAAATGTTTCTTATCCGGCGCGAAACTGATTTGGCTGTCAATGTCCGTCAGAATCTTGCGCGCCGCGCCGCCCAGTACCGGAACCTGATACAAACCGCCGATAGCCCAATCTTTATCGTAATTGACATAGAAAATCGAGTTGCTATCAGGAGCGAAAGTGATGCCTACATAATGGCTGCCGCTCGGCTGAACGATTTCGATTCCGCCAGCGATTTCTACCTGCCTTAACCACAAACTTTCCTGTCCGCGCGTGCTTTGTATGTAAGCGACATATTTGCCGTCAGGGGAAACAGAGGCACGCAAAACTTGTCCGTTGTTAGTTAGCTGTGTCGTGCGCGTGAGCGGCGACAGTGCCGCAAAATTGGCTGCGGATTCGTTTATTTGCGTAAAACGAAAAAGCCCTGCCGCAACCGCAACGGCAAGCAGAAGCAGCACCGGCGCAAGCAATCTGGTTTGAAAATTAAAGCGCGCGGGCTGTTTTGCTACATGTAAATCGCTGCGTCTCGCGGTCGGCAGGTTTGACGCAGCCTCCGCACTGACGTTTACGGTTGCGAAATCGCATTCCTCATTCCCATTTGCTCGCGCGCCGTTGCTTGCGGCATCAACCGTTTCTGCATTGCCAATTTCCGCATTGCCGGTTTCAGCAGCACTGATTTCCGCGTCGCTAATTTTCTCGCTGACGATGATGTTGTGTGCGGGTCTTTGCTGTCCGATTTCCGGCTTGGCATGTGTCGCGCCGTCAATCGCTTTAACGTCTGCGATAAAACGATAGCCATGCTTTGGCACGGTTTCGATGAATTGGTTTTCGGTGTGATTCTGACCTAAAGCTTTTCGCAACGTAAAAACATTTTGCGCAATCGTGGATTCTTCAACGAAAGCATCAGCCCAAATCTCGTCCAGCAATTCATCTTTGCCCACGACATGACCGCTGCGCCGCACCAGTAACGCCAGGGTGTCGAAAGCCTTTGGAGTCAAAGGCACAGGTTCGCCGTCGCGCAGCAAATGCCGTTTCTCCAAATCCAAAGTGAAGTTTCCAAAATTGAAGCACCGCGCTTTGTTTTCGTTATTCACCCTTTAATAAATCCTTTAATAAAATCTTTCAAGAAAATTTGATGTCGTTTCAAACCTGCATTTCAAGATTTTCAGCCATCTTTAGAACTACACTCTGCGGTGCGCGATGAAAGTTAAATTATATTGCTAGATGCTTGACGAACACCAAAGGATGTCAAAACAAAGGCTTCTATTGGGAGATACTGCTTAACACTAATTCAAAGTCGGGATTAAGCAAAGAGCCATTTCAGCGCGCCTTACTAATCCAAATCTACAGTGAAGCGGTAATTGCAATTATAGCGTTGCAACAAAAACAAGGCGAGCGAGTTGAACGCAAGAATTGGTAATTCAAATCGGGTAATAAAGATTAAATCCTCAGGATGAGCCTACGAGATGAAGAAGCGTCTTCACTCCGAGGACATCTTCTCGGTAGCTTAGCACCCTGTCAAAAGTGCTTAACTACTTTAACCCTGTCTAAAAGGAGATTTTCCATGAGATGGATTAATGGTTTACAACGCAGGCGATTGTTGCTTATCGCCCTGATGATCGCCTCCGCCACGGTCGGTGGTCTTGCCCTCTGGCGCACCTCCAGGCTTCCGGCTCAAGCCTCTACTACGGCTCAAGCCACCTCTAAACATAATCAGAACCTCCAACAGCGTTTGCATCTAGGCGTCGGGAGCGAGGTTCGTTTCGCCTCCCCCTCCGCCAAGCCTGACCAGATAGCAGGGGCCGTCCGCTCTACTGCCGATTTCATCTATTGGCGCTCCGGCCTCAAGATGTCGGACGCAACCATGCGGCAACTGGTCGAGGCCGAAAGCAATGTCCTCAAAGGCAAGGCCCAACACATCTCGCTCGGTGAGTTGTCAGACAAACTGACAGCCACTGTGGTGGAGCGGCTGGCTACCCTCACGGATGCTGAGATCGGGCAGGCGGCTCAAGTGTCGTCCGACGAGAGCGGTCAAGTCTTGTCACGCGCCGACGGCAAGTGGGGCGTCTTGACTCAACCGGAATTAATTCGACAGGCGAAGTCAGGTCGCCAGTGGAGCCAGCGCGGTGATGCTGCGCTGCGAGTCGCGCTGCGTTCGATGATTGAGGAAGAAGTCAACGAGCGCGTGGGCACGCTTGGCACAGCCCTGCCACAGCAGTTCGGGCGAGTCACCGTCGAGGGCTTCACCCCGACGCAGGCGCTGCTCATCGCCTACTCTGTGGCGACTGATGACCCGTTGACCGATTCGCGCAACGACATCGAGCAGTTGCTCCTTCAGAGGAGAATGGAGGCCGGTCAGACCAGAGAGCAAAGGAAAGCGCAGAAGCATATCTCCGGCAGACCTTACGGCCCGCATGGCTTGTTACATCCTTCGGCTCCCTACCTCTTCTTTACCAAGGCTGGCGTAGACAAGATGCTCAATCTGAGCGCAGGAGGTGGAAAATAATGAAAAAGCTAGTCATCGTCTTATTGCTCGCGCTCTCGTTTATCGGCCTTCAGGGGTGTGGCGCTTTGATTGACACTTGCAACCTGACAGGGCCGCCTAACGCGCCGTGGATCGTGGTTTACACTAATCACCTGCCACCGCTGATACGCTCCGGCAACGTGAAACCGGATGGAACCTTTAAGGCTCCGAAGCTGGGATGGAACTGCTCTCAGGTGGGCTTCGCGGTGAGATTCGGCAACAACCTGAATCTCGCTCTGTCGGCCAGCCCGTCGTCCGTTTACCTGCCCAGTCCGCCCACATCGGGAACCATCTCAGGCTCAAGCTTTGATGGGACATACGGCCAGCCGAGGGTGGAGTACTTTGATGGCAACGGGTATCTGGTCGGGTCGGTAATTGCCAGCTCGGTGTCAGGCGGGGGCACGTCGTTGCAGGCCAACACGCCAGACCTGTCGAACGCCTACTCAGGGACGTATCAGATCAAAGTCACGAATATGACCTACGAGGGGCACTACCTGAACAAAGTGGGGTCGGCGACGATGACGGCCTGGGGCAGAGACCGGCCAGACAGCGACGGAGACGGGTGGTATGACGACGAGGATTGTGCGCCATACGATCCGTACCTCAACTATGACTGTAGTGGGAACTGTGGTGGTGGAGGAGGGTATGGGCCGCCTTACGAAGTCCCAACCTTCTGCGAATACTGATGAATGACGAATCAGGAGATCAAGTGTGAGAGGGGCGATTTTGAGGAGGCGATAAGCAAGTGGAAAGGCCCTGACCACTTGAAGCAGGAATTACGCAGGCGGGAGTGAGCAGGTCTCATCAATCTGTTCACTCCCGATGCTTGACGAACATCCAGAGATGTCGAAAGCAAGGTTTCTATTATGAGATATTGATTAAAACTAATTCAAAGGGTTCTGGTGCAAATAGCAGACATGGAGCGCACGAGTACTTCACCTCATGTGCCTGATCTCATGCGGCGAGCACTGCATCCCGCACCTGCGGCACTCTCTCCCCATCTCTAAACCTAACGTTAGTCAATAGTTCAAAACTTAAGGAGTATAAGGTGAAATTGCGAAGAAAGTTCCTCTTAACGCTGACAATCATTTTGTCGGCAATGATGTTTTCGATAACGGCGGCGGCGCAGCAAAAGTTTTCCGTCAGCTTTAACGGCAGACAAGAAGTTCCGGCGACCAATTCGTCCGGTAACGGCAATTGTATGATTACGCTTAACGCGACCGAAACGCAGTTGACGGTCACGTGTAATTATCAAAATTTAACTTCAAATGCGGTGGGGGCGCACATTCACGATAACGGCCCCGTCGGTGTTAACGGCCCGATTCGTTTCGACTTTTCTTTTACCGGCGGCACAAACGGCACTATCGGCCCGCTGACATTTAACCCGACCCCCGCGCAAGTCGCCGACCTGCGCGCAAATAGATGGTATGTCAACATTCACACCTCGAATTTCCCCGGCGGCGAGATTCGCGGGCAGGTCAAACGAGCCACCGTGCCTTACGACTATGACGGCGACGGGCGCACAGACATCATGGTTTTCCGCCAATCAGCCAACACGTTCTTTACCTTAAACAGTTTAGAAAACAACATCACCGGCAATTTGTTCGGCACGGGATCGGGCGACATTATTGTCAATAATATAGGCGACTTCGACGGCGACGGCAGAGCTGACCAGGTGCTTCTTAAACTCGATGACACCAACGTCGTCACGTGGCTTATCCTGCAAAGCGGAACCAACACTTTACGCATCGAAAGATGGGGACAGTTTGCGCCCTTCGGCTCAGATGCGATCACAGCCGCCGATTATGACGGCGACGGTAAACTGGATGTCGCCGTTTTCCGCCGCGCAACCGGCGTTTGGTATATCATCGAAAGTTCAACCGGCAATACCCGCGCCGAAATATGGGGAACAGCCAATGATCTTCCGGTCATCGGCGATTATGACGGCGACGGCAAAGCTGATTTATGCGTTGTTCGCAATGAGGGAGGAGTGCTTATCTGGTATATTCTCAACAGCTCTAACGGACAAACGCAGATATTTCAGTGGGGCGCATCAGCTACCGACTCTATATTCTTCTTTTTCCCGATTGACGTTGACGGCGACGGTAAACAAGACCTTATGGTCAACCGCATTGTCAGCGGCCAACGCGTGTTTTTTGTGCGCCGAAGTTCAGATGGACAGCAATATTATTTGTACTGGGGCGCGTCGTCATACATGCCTCTGTTCGGTGATTATGACGGCGACGGCAAAACCGATTTTGTCGCCCGGCGAACATTCAGCGGAGTGTTGCGCTGGCACATCTTTCAAAGCTCGACGCAAACGGGACGGGTCGTTGATTTCGGGCAAATAGGCGACCAAAGAGTTGCAGAACCGCAAGGCGAGCTGCCCGTCAGTAGCGAGGATGTTTTGGAATTTAAGATAAAACGCTAAATTCTAAAATGTAGATTCGCTTGAAAAGAACAGATCAAACCGCTGTTACAACAGCGAGAATTAAGAGGAGAGACGCATCATGTACAGAAGAGTAACTAGCTTTGCGGTCGCTTGCGCGTTGGCGCTGGCACTCGGACTGGCGACGGCATTTGCCGCCATCAAGACCACGACCATTCACATCAAGGGGATGAAGTGCGGGAACTGCTCGTCTTCAGTTACTAAAGCGCTCAAAGCCACTGATGGCGTGCAGGACGTACAGGTCAGCCACGAAAAAGGCGAAGCCGTCATTACGTATGACGATCAGAAAGTGACCGAAGCCAAGCTGCGTGACGTGATTAACGGCACCGGCTTCAAGGTTGCGGAAGAAGCGGAGACGAAAGCTTCTCAATAATTACTTTTGGGAGTGGCCGTTAACGCTACTGGTCTATGGTGGCTGGTGATGGTGCATGGGAGTGGCTTCGGGAAATGTCATGTAAAGCTGTGCGCCGCTACCTAACAACCCATTGAACCGGAGCGCGGGATAGCATTTCTTTCATCGTTGTCTTCTGCGATGAAAGAAATGCTATATGCTCGCGCCCGGTTCAATGGGTTGTTAGGCGGCTGAATTTGTGGCATCTACAAAATCGTACTGTGGGAATCCCACTTTTCTTTGTTCGCTTCGTGCACTACTCTGACCCTGAGAGGAGAGTGACATGAGCAACCTCACTATTCGCGTTTTAATTGCGCTGATTACTTTTACCATCGGAATAATTGCTGCTTCTGTTTGGCTTTTCTATCCGTCGCGTAAATCCGAGCTTCCAGCCGCGCAAAATAGTCAGCTTCAATCTCGAAATAAGTCCAAAGAGATGCAAGCCTTGAGAGAAGCGCAAGCTGAAGCCAAAGGCGAGCGCGCCACCAGCATTGCCTTTCTTTTGGCAGCCTCGGGCGATGATTATGAAGCGAATCGAGGAAAGTTACTTGATGCGCTGAAAGAGTGTGCCCGTAAACCTTATCCCGAAGAAGAACAATGTGCCGATTTCGTTGCAGATTATCTGATGAAGCTTAGCCGGAGAGGCGATTTCGCTTTATTCAAGCCGCTGTTTGATATATCCGAGAAAGCTGACGGAGCTTTGGCACAATCACTTGGAGTATTTTACTCCGACATGCTCCAAGAACAACCGGAGCAATTTCTAAATGCCTTATCGCCTTACCCGAAAAAGAAACAACGAGATTTGTGCTCGTCAGCCGGAGTCGAGGATGGCGGCGGCATAAGTAAAGAGAGATTCCGAAAGATAAGCCAATCGCTTAACAATATATCTGATAGTCCGCTCCAGCCTATAGCACGCACCTGTGTGTTGGGTGTTGAAATAGGGTATGTGCAGGCTATGGACAATCACAAATCAATAAAAGGAGATTAAATAGCTTACGGGTAAGGGCCGCCTAACAACTCATTGAACCGGAGCGCGAATTAGCTTGCCTCTCATGCTCGCTTGCTGATTTCATTTGTGTTGTCGCTGATGTCGGGCGGCGGGTTATCTATAGCGTCAGGTGCTCGCTGTGTCCTCAGAAGGAGAAATATGTTCCGCACTCTTGTCACCACAATTTCAGCCATCCTCTGTGTATGTCTTCTCCCGGATATTAAGGTGCAGGCGCATCCGGCATGGGGCATCGCCGTTGACCGTCAAGGTCAAGTCTATTTCAGCGATTTGAAAACCATCTGGAAGATTGACGCTCAGGGCAGGCTGAATGTGTTCAGGGCGGAGGGTGACAGGCATACTCATGACTTAAACATAGATGAAGCCGGAAATCTTTATGGCGCAGACAATTCTTACGACCCGGCAACACAACGCTTTTTCAGCGCCATTTGGAAGATGACGCCCGCAGGCGGCTTTTCATACCTTCTGGAACCTACTGACAAGCCGCCTGTAGGGACGAGCATTTGGAGAGACCGCGACGGGAATATGTATCACATCACTAACTATCATGAGCGTGAGCTGCTGGTCTTGAAAAGAACTCCGAGCGGTAATGTCATGGTATTAGTCGGGAACAGTAGCGCTGCTCGTGAGTACCGTCAGGGTGTGCCGTACAGTGTTGGCGGAATAGCATTTGGGGCGGACGGTGCGTTGTATTTTACTCATGGCGCGAACGTCAGCAAGGTGACGATGAGCGGCGCGCTCACTGCGTTAGCTAGTAATCTTAAGGCAGAGAATGCTTCAGGTAGTTCGGCAGGCGAAAGTTCACCCACACAGTTATTCGGTATCGCGGTTGACACACAGGGCAATGCCTTTGTCGCTGATTATGGAAACCGGCGCGTTCTGAAGTTTAGTCCTGATGGTCAAGCTGCCACGCTAATACGCACCGAAGAATCCTGGTTTCCAGCAGGTGTTGCTGTGAGAGATGGCGAGCTTTACATCCTGGAGGACGGGCACACACCGACGCACACGCCGATTGGAACTCGCGTGCGAAAGCTATCGCCGGACGGAAGAATTACAGTACTTGCAACTCTGGGGGAAAGCGGCAATCCGTCCGGAGAAAACACCTCCGCTCCCGCCGGAGAAAGTTCATCCGGCGCAGGTTCTGAAAGAAGGAATGAATCCCGGCGAAGAGTGTTGTATGCCGTGCTCGGCGCAGGGGCTGGCATTTTTGCGTTAACGATTATCGTTTGGCGTATACGCAAAAAAATGTCTGAGCGTCAACAGTGAGGATTGTTAAAACAGTAGCTAGCACAAGGTGCATATACTGGTTGTGTCTTTAAAAATAAAGACGCACCTAACAATTCATTCAACCGGAGAAGAATTAGCGTGTCTCTTATCGTCAACCTGGATGCTGTTCGGTGATAGGTTGGGAAGCGATTGTTGCAAGACTGCCTCAATCACCATCACCGATGATGACGAAACCAGCCCAGTAGAATGGATGTGAATATTTATCGTTGCTCAGAAGGGACAGAGAAGCTTGCCGTAAGGCTTCTGCTTTAGTTACCGCTCCGGCTCTCCGAGAGGTCGCTGAATCTGTGAGCAGCTTTCGATAAAAGCTGAGCATCAATTCGGTGGCGCTGGCTGATTCGACCTTCCATTGAGTTGCGATTGTTGTCGGGGAGCCTGCGACAAAGAGCGCCCATGACAAACCGATCAAGCCTTCGCCTGTGCGGACATGCCCGCGTGCAGTCTCGCACGCCGACAGCACCACCATATCGGCGTGCAAACTGAGCCTCATCAACTCCCATGCCTCCAACAAACCGTCTTCAAAGGCTGCGCCACCAACGGTTGAAACAGTGGCTGCTTTCGTGTTGCCGTTCCGGTCGCTCACGCTCCGCGCGAGCATGACGTAAGAATAGAGCGGACTTGAATCATCAAACACTCCATGAGTCGCCAGATGCAGAACGCGAAAATTTCCTGCCTCGCGTTTGAATTGCTCTTCACCCGCGCCCGCGCCAGTGAAGATGAGGCTGCGGCGCGAGCCATAAAGGTTCGCCAGCAGACGCACCTGTCGCTCGGCTTCCGGCAAGTCTGCGAATGTACTGTCAGACAGGGCCGGGTTGGTCTTCGCTGGCGGCGTCTCATTAGCCTGCGCGACGTTCGGGGCAGCTACACGTATGGCGCTGAGAGTCGGATTGCCGAAAGCGAGCAAGGTCGATTGGCGTTCATCGCCTTGTTCATTTCTCTCTCGTGCGCGCTTCATCTCCCTCAAAACGCTGAAAGAAGGCGCGTATGAGATGGCGTGTTCCTCTACAAGATATTTGTCTTGCGGGCTGAGCAGGGCTTGAAACGGCAGTTCCCAGAGCACGCCGTCAGGAACTATGACAAGGGACGGGCGCGTGTCCAGTTCTGAAGCGGCATGGCTCAGCAAAAGCTCGTGGAGTTTTTTAGCTGCCAGCTTAAAAAGAATATCGCGCCGGGCGAGTTGGTTGCCGAAACGCCCGATGGCGGAAGTTAAATCGTCGCGCTTAATGTTGAGTGTATAGACGTGAAGTAACGGTCTCGCTTCTTCAGAATCCGCCCGAACAGTATTGTCTTTCGACCGTCTCACGCCGGATGCACGACTCGGCGCGCTCGCTTTCGTCAGCACGAAGAGGTACGTGCGATTTTCTGTAACGACGTATTGGACGAGCGCTGTCTGCTGCGTCGGCAGTAGCGCCGCAAGTTCCGATAATGTGGCGGGACGCGCTTCGCCGCGCTGCAACTTCAGCGCGGGATGAGTGACGTACAGCATCGTCGTGAAGGAATCAAAGGCGTTGCGCGCCTTTACCAGTTGCGCTTGCAGTTCGTTGAGGCGTGCATTACCGGGCGTTGCCCGCCCGGCTTCGTTTTGAAGTTGTATATTAAGGCCGAAGATGTTGCCTCTCAGCTTCGTTTCCTGCGCCTGCTCGGTCGGTGTCATCGCTTTATTGAGCGGCGTGCGACCTCCTTGCAGAACATCAAGCAGCACACGCGCCTTTGCGCGCTCGGCGTAAGCCAGAGCCTCCTCAGGTCTGTTTTCATGCACCAGCAATTCAATCATCCGGTGATAGGGCGCGACCTTGCTTTCAAAGAACTGCTCGCGCTCGCGGTCGCCGCCCGCGACGAGCAGGCGCGCTTCTTCGATTGTCGTAATAGCTTCATCAAAGCTTGCGCGAGCGCGTGTCGCGTCGTTCATCGCCAGATATATTTCCCCTGCGACCGTGCGCGCTTCCCAGAGAATTTCACGAAGACCGAGGCGCAAGGCTATCTCTGAGGCGCGCTGGGCGGCGTCCATCGCGCGTCTGGTTTCGCCCTGCGCCAGATAAAAACGTGCCAGCGTGACCAGCACGTTTGCCATCGTTTCGCGGTCATTGATTTTTTCAGCGATTTGAAAGCTGCGCTCGAAATGCTCTCCGGCCTGTCGCATGTCGCCCAGCTCAAAAAAGACTCTGCCGGTCATATTCATTGCGGCAGCGAGATTGGAAGGGTCGTTTGATTCTTCGCGCAAGGCGAGGCTTCGTTTGAGATGGAGCAGAGCCGCCGCGTAATTCTTCTGTAAGAGTTCCAGCTCACCTAGACGCAGGGTGGCACGAGCAATGCCGTCTTTATCGCCAATCTGTTCGCGCATTGCCAGACTGCGCGTGAAGTATTCTTTGGCGGACGGAACATTGCCCTGTGCCAGATAAATCGAACCGACGTTATTCAAAGCCATCGCAATGCGCCCCTTGTCATCATCTTCTTCAAACAAACGCAAAGCGGCTTCGTAAGACTGCATCGCGGCGCGTAGATCGCCGCGAGATTTATAGAGCGTGCCGAGATTTGTTGAAGCCATGCCGATGCCCGGTTTGCTCCCGATCTCCTGCGCGAGCCGCAGCCCGCGCAGGCCGTAATCCAATGCCCGCTCAAAATCACCGACATTTTGATAAACGGTATTGAGACTCGAATAAACGCTGGCTATACTCTCCTTGTTGCCGAGCGCTTCGAAAAGCTCAAGGCTGCGCAGGAATGAAGCGATGCCGTTCTCGTAATCGCCGGATGCGCTCTCGGCTGTGGCAACGCCCAGCAACGCCCGCGCCATGCCTGGCTTGTCCACCAACGCTTGATAAGCAACGAAGCTACGCTGAAAATAATCGAGCGCCTGTGTGAAGTTTCCCTGCCTGCCATTGATGCTGCCGAGGCTGCGCAAAGAAAGCGCGATGCCCTGTTTGTTGCTCGCTGTTTCGTTGACCTTCAGCGAGAGCGTGAACGCTCGCTCGGCGCGTTGAAACTCCGATTGCGCCAGAGCTTTGTTGCCGATTTGCAGCAACAAGTGGCCGAGTTCCGCCGTCACCAAATCTTTGCGTGCCGACAGCAATGCTTCTTGTGCTTCCAGCGTTGGCGCGGCGGCGAGCACGGCGGCGAATTGTTCAAGCGCAGGGTTTGGCGTAGGGCTTGAAGCGGGTTGTTGCGCTGTGATAGCGAAGGGGAAAAGAAATAAGGCCGCCGTGAGAAAGGCCAAGACGCTTTGCTTTGCTGCATGGGGCATTTGAGTAAACAACTCCTGTCCGGGATACGCGGATTGTAGTTTCCCCTCGCAGCATTAGCAACGTTTTCGCATTAAATGGGAATCAAGAGTAGAAACCGTTTTGCAGGGAACAGCATTTCCTTTGCGTCTCTTTGCGTCTTTCACTTTGCGCTCTTTGCGGTTAAGTAAGGTTTTAACGCAAAGCACGCAAAGAGGGAAGACGCAAAGAGACGCAAAGAGTGTTCTACTCTTGATTCACATATTAAATATGAAAGTGCGGTCGAAGTGTTTTGAGCACCTCGACCGCGCTTGTATGCCAAGAGTTTGAGCCTTCAGTTATCGTTGTTCCCGGCATTCGGCGGGCCAATTAAGATGATACTGGAAGTCTGCATTCTGATTACTGCCGAGGGCGTTAAAGATATAGCTTGTCGGATTAAAACCTTCGCCGGTGGGCGTATCCTCTGCCGTCATGACTGTAAAGTTTCCTCTGGCGGCTGCGTCGAAACTGTAGAACCCGGAGGCGTCAGTCAAGCGCAGGCGGTTCAGGGAGTGAGATGTGTTTAAGGCCACAGTCACGTCGCTCATCGGGTTGCCACACGGATCGACCGTCTGGCCGGAGATGGTGTAACGACATTTGCCCGCGCTGCGTGCTTCGTAAATCGCGCCGAGATCATTCTCCGAAAGAGCGCGGTTATAAATGCTGACCTCATCCATCCTGCCTTTGTAAAATGTCTCTTCAACCAGCGGGCGATGACCCAGATACAAATCATAGGACTGGCCTGTGCGGGGCATAATCTGTCCGAGTCCCGTTACAGTCCTCACTACTTGCCCGTTGTAGAAGATTTGCGCGATGCCGTTGATGCGGTCATAGGTCAGCGCGATGTGCTGCCATACATTCGGCTGAACGATGGAGCCGACGGTGCTGAACTGATGGTGGTTTCCATCAAAAAAATTGGTGTAAATGGAACCCGGGCCGCCATAGCCGTCGGCCACGTTAATCCAGAGATGCAGTCCGTATTTATAGTACCCTTCGGCATTGATATTGTTCCACTCGACGAGCGGCTGCTTGTTGGTCACATCCTGCGGTTTGACCCACAGTTCGATGGTGAAGCCATCGCCCGCGCCAACATCCAGACCGGGGTGTGCGGGAACTTTGACGTAGCTATTCATGCCGTTGAAAGCGAAGCCACGCCTATAGATATCCAGATACTCGCTCGGATAGGTGATGCTCTGCGTCATGCCGTCATGAGCGTTCTGAATGTCTTCGGCGTTGCCGTTGCCCGGCCACCAGCCGACGAGACCCTGCGGAGGTTTTACGCAGGTGTTTGAATCCATTTTATAAATGCTGCCCTGCCCGAAGGCCGGGAAGATGGAAACGCTGAGCATGAATGCGAGTAGGGTCAAAGAGATAAGTTTCTTGAACTGCTGTTGAAGTTGAGAGGTAAGCATTTTCGTTTCTCCTTTGGTGAGGTTTGATTCCTCGTCTAAGTTGCGACTTGTCTGATTCCAACAAGTCAATCCCAAATCGTTTGAGCAACATCTCGCGTGTTGCTGTTCTCCTGTTACATAGGAGATGAGGAGGAAACGAAAGGCTTATTACTACCTGCCGAAAACTTTTTTTCTTTGCGGTTCGCGCTCTTAAGCAGAGAACTGCACATGACTGCTTTATCAAGAGCTTTTTGAAGTGCCCGGGGCGGATATGACAGGGAAGTAAAAGTTTACAGAGGTTTAGGCGGTTTAGTGTTTGCAGGCAGAATGGAATTCCAGCTTAATCTTTCAAGCTACTTTTTCACGCTCTCAAGCAGCCTGCGAGCCAGCGCGGAGCGCGGGTTGTCTCGGACTAACGCTTCAAATTCCGCGCGTGCTTCGTTAAGCAACCCTGCTTCGGCATACACCACGCCGCGCGCCAGATGCGACCGCTCGCCGGAGTTTTCCATGCGGGTTACTTCATCAAAGGCATCTTGTTCCAGCACGCGGAACTTCGCCTGCGGCGCGGGTGAAGCGGGCGAGACGACTTCCGTTCCATCCTCTTGAAGAGCTATTACTTGCCACGAATAATTTGCCCCGCGCGGCAATTCTTGAGCGAGCGTCCATGCTGTGCCAGTCAGGGTTGGGCTTTGCGCGACGACGCGGAATCTCGAGTCAACGACGGCGACTGTATAACTTTTCGCTCCGTCCAGCGGACGCCAGCGGAAAGTCGGCTGGCTCTCGCGCACGACCTTGCCAAGAGGCGTGACGAGGGCAAACGGCACGCCGTTACCAGCCGTCACGGCAGAGCCGCTCATCAATACGCCGCTTCTTCCTTCGGCAATCGTTTCAAGCGAGCGCGGAGTTTGTGCGCGCTGTGCTTGCAGACTGCGCCGCACAGCTTCTCTGACCGAAGGGGATTGCGATTCGAGGCCGACAAAATTCCCTTCGCTATCAAGCGTGACGCGTTCGCCGCCATCGTTAAGAGCAATCGCTGGCGCATCATTCGCGGAAGAGTTTTGAGAGTTAACTTTCGGCAGTTGCGGCGCTCGCTGCGCGGGTTGAAGAACGGGCGCGGAATCGTTTTGTTTGCTTGAAGAATTTTGATTCGATGCCGGAGCGACAGTATTGTTCGGCGCATTCGGGTCAACGGGCGCGGGCTTCACACTTTGAGCAGGCGTGGGCGTGACCGCGTTTTGGTTGGCAGGCTCGACTCTGGCGACTTCATCCTTATTTATCGTGCGCGTGGCAAGCCAAACGCCGAGCAGCAGGACGGCAATAGCGATGGCGGCTATCCCCGCAGGCGCTAGCGTTCCACCTGACGGAAAGAAATCAAACGCCCTGAGGCGCTGCCACCATGACGGGCCGCTTTTTTCCGAAGCTGCTGTTCTTCGTTCGGGCCACGCTGCCGGTGAAGATACTACTGCTTCCTCTGTTACCGCATCCGTGCGCGGCAGCGTGGTTTCTGCGGTGGCGATGGTTTGATAGCGGCGCAGGTCAGAGAGGTCGCCAGCGCATTCAACACAAATCACCAGATGGCTGTCCGCTATCTCGCGGTCAACGTCATCGAGTTTATTATCAACGTAAAGCGCCAGTTGCTCATAAGGCAGATGCTCTGGTTCATCATTTAAGCTCAAGCCGGCGCTTGTCATCTGTTTTTGCAGGCTCAAAAAAGCAGCATTCGCATCAACAGCCTGCTCAAGCCGCGCGCGGCATGTTTCGCAATCGTGGATATGTGTCTGCACGGCGAGCAATTCCGCACGCGACGACGCACGCGCTCGATAGCGATTGACCGCCTCCTCTGTCAGATGCTCCAAATTTTTCATCTGTTTTCCACGACCGCAGGCGTCAGACACTTCTCCCCTATGTTAAGAGAGGCGATTTTGCAGTTGATATTACCATTCGCAATCTTTTATTTTCCCGCTCTGAAATCTTCCCGCTTCGGGAGCTTGAAGACGATTCGCACGCGCCTGGATGAACGTTTGAAGTTCAGAAATCTTTCACACGTCTAGCCAGTCGCTCGCGCGCGGACTTTCGCAGGTTGATGACCTGCTGGCGTGTCAGCCCTAGAAGAGCAGCAATGCGATTATCATCTAAGGGCAGTTCCGCCCACAGCCCGGCAAATTCCTCAAGTCCCAGCCCCAATACTTCGGCTACTGTTTCCGGCGTCGTCACCCCGGTAATAATCCAGAGGTCAACGATGCCGCGCCCTCCTTCATCACGCAGATTCAAGAGCAGCGCCGCGCGCTGTCGCGGCGGAAGTTCTGCGATCTCTTCCCAGAGACGCTTGAGATAGATGCGCCGCTCGGTTTCGATTGAGACGGCGGGGCGCTGGTCTGCTAACTGCACGCTTGCGGCTGCCTCATATCCTTCAACCTCCTGACCGGCATCAATGCTGATAGTTTCATCCGTCACGTTCCACCATTCGGCGCAGGCGCTCGTCAGGAGGTCAAGCTCGACGGGAATGCCCGTCCAGTTAAAGATGGCGCTCAATAATTCATAAGGTCGTTTCGGGTCGCTCCAAGAGGTTTGAGCCACTTCGTCGCGCGATAAAGCGCGCGGGTCATCTCGCAAGAGTTGTAAACGATGCATGCCAGCGCCGGTTTCGCTCGTCTCGCCGTTCCCGCCGGCCTCAAACGCGCGTGCATTCTCCTGCCAGCGGCTTAATCCACAGAGCCAGTTGTGCTGCTCGTCCTGCCAGAGCGCGAAGCCTTCTTGATGCGTCAACAGGTAGCGCAAACCATTTTTCAGGCGACGACGTTGCGGGTATTTGCGACTGACATAACGGTCGCATGCATTATAGGTTGTGACGGCAACATAAGAGTTGAAGCTGGCGATTGGCCTCTCGGCGTAATCCGCGCGAAAGTTTTGCAAGCGCTGTACGAGTTGCAGCATCACTTCGCTGCGCACATCTTCCGTGTCGCTCAACGAGTCATCGCGCGCAGCCTTGCGGCCACCGCGAGACAGCTTGTAATTAACGATTTTCGTGATGATGGGAGCGGCGTGTTCTGTGATGAGCTGCGAGAGCAGGCGCTCGGATTCAGCGTTACCGGCAGCCCTCACGAAAGGCAATAACAACGAATCTACCTGCTCTATCTCCATAATCGCCGGATAAACATTTAATTCTGATTTTTCATTGCTACTCGAATCGGCTAGATGCTACTTATTTGACTCGCCATCGGCAAGCTTATAATGTTTGATAAACAATTAACCTCGCTTCTGATCCCTCTATTCATAGCAGCGATTATGAAATAGGAAATAAGCTGCTATCATCTCAGCACATGAACAACGAGAATAATAAGTTCGCAGTCAAACGCACCGCTTCAGGATTAGGCTTAGTGGCACTCAGACCGATTCCCGCCGACAAAAAGATTGTCGAGTACATCGGGCCAATTATCAGCCTTGAAGAAGCAAATAAGAGACGCGGTAAATACCTTTTTGAACTCGACGACGAGCGCGTCATTGACGGCCACTCGCGCATTAATATTGCCCGCTACATTAACCATTCGTGTGAGCCGAACGCCAAAGGGTATACGACCGGCAAGCGAATCTGGATCTGGTCATTAAGGAATATCAAAGCCGGGGAAGAAATCACCATCGACTATGGTGAACAATACATAGAGACCCACATCAAACGATGTAAATGCGAAAGCTGCGCTCCGAGGTAAATATCCTCTCTGAAAGAGAGCGACCCTCGAAAGCGGTTATGGCAGTAGAGGGTTTTCTTCTCTAAGGGGAGGGTTGCATGACAGGAATGATAGCGGTGAATGAGGCTGTCGGTTGTGCCGCTCTGGAAGGGGTTCCATACGACTTTGGAAAGTTACTCCACGCCACACACGGAGGGTAACTTTCCAGAGTCGAAAACCGGGACGCTTTGCGCGACGATTGCCGCATATTCAGTCCTGCAATTGCGCCAGAAAATACTCCAGATCAAAGAACTCTCTCTCCAATTGAATTTTCCCCTCCTGATTGAACTTGAAGAAGCCGATGCCGTCGAGGAAGAAGACCTTTCCGGTTCTGGTCTTAAAACGTAATCTCCATTTGACGGCGGCTTCCTGACCGCGCACAGTGACATCGAGGGAGTGGACTTTGATCTTACTGAAGAGAGTGGGGAACGTTTGCAAATAAGCTGTGATGGCTTGTGTTCCCTGAATCGGCGGAGTGCCCACAGGGTCTTCAATCACTCCGTCAGCGGCGAAATGGTTTACGACCCCCTGTGCGTCGAACGCTGCTAACCTGGTGAATACTTCCTCAAGCACCGACTCGATCTGCTGCGGGGTTAGCTCCTGTGGTGCAGCCGCCTCAACGCGCGTGACGCTCGAAACGACCAAAAACATGAGCGCCATCGCCATCGCCGTCATCTTTTTCAAAAACAGACTTTGGTTTCTCATTCTCTTTTCCTTTTGCATATTAAGTTGATACGGGGCGAACATCGCCGTGCCATCGTCATTCGATGACGGTGATGATCTGCTAAAATTACCGCCGTACGGAGAAGTTGCTGAACTTTTCAACATATTACTGCGGCGCGAAATTTTTCAATTGACTCCTTGCTTTTTCAGTGAGATGGATTAAACTCCGGCCCGGATAGCAGCTCGTAGACGGGAAGCTACTCACATCACTTTTCGCATACCGGATGAGAAAGTTGCTGAACTTTGGGCCATATTACTGTCGGCCTGAAATTTTTTTTGGCGGCAGGCTTTCGGCCCTCTAAGATTTTAAGGGAGTGTGTTACATGTCCTTCACGTTCCGCGCAGCTCTCTGCTTATTGATTTTGAGCTTGAGCCTCAACCTCATCAATCCTGTTCTGGCCCAGTCGCTCTCAGTTCCCAATCCGCCTGCTTCGTCGGAAGTAAATGAGCTGGCGGCGGCGCTGGCGGGCGCGCGGTCAGAGGAAGAGCAGGAGCAGATTTTGGCGCGGAAAAAAGAGTTGATAAACGGCCTGCTCCTCGCCGCGTTGAGGGCGCTTGCCAACCCCTTCACTCAGAAAGGCGATTACGCAGAGGCAGTAAGAATCTCACAGCTCGCAGTCCGAATTGCGGAAAGGATTGGAGACCGTGTGGAACTGGGCAACGCGTTGTGTGATTTAGGCTCCGTCTATGACCGCCAGAACCGCACGGCGCAGGCTCTGGATTGCTTTCAAAAAGGTCTCGCTATTTTTGAAGAGGCTGGCGACAAGAAGGGAAAGGCGCGGGCGCTACACTCTATCGGCCTGACCTACGTCACACAAAGACGCTTCAATCAGGCATTGGAGTGGTACGACAAAAGCATGGCGGCCAGTCAAGAGGCCGGGGATAGAAACCTGACCGCGAGGATTTTCAACAGCATGGGCTTCGCTCAAGGCGCAGTGGGGCGTTATGAACTCGGCCTTGAGTTGTACCAGAAGAGCCGTGCGCTCTGTGAAGAACTGAATGACAGGGAACTGCTGGCCTCAGTCCTGAATAACATCGCCACACATTACATAGACAATGGCCGCTACGCGGACGCTCTGGAATATCTTCAGAAGAGCGTCAAGATTAAAGAAGAGTTGGGAAGCACAGGCGATAAGCGTGGCATGGCCCTCCGCATGCAAAACATCGGTCTGATCTACAGGCGGCAAGGGCGTATGGAGCAGGCTCTGGCGTATTCCAGTAAAAGCCTGAAGCTACTGGAAGAGGTTGACGACAAATTCGGAGTCGCTAATTTACAGAACAATATCGGAGTCATCTACAAATCGCAGGGACTTTATGACGAAGCGCTGGAGTGGTTTCAGAGAAGCCTGCGGGGATATGAGGCATTGAAAATCAGGGCAGGCATCGCCCGGAGCATGAATAATATTGGCGACGTTTATCGTTTGCAGGGACGCTATGACGAAGCGCTGGAACAGCTACAAAAGAGCCTGCGGTTGCGCGAGGAAATCAACGACAGGGGAGGGATTAGCCTCACGCTGAATAACCTCGGCAGGCTGTACCAGTCTCAGGACAAGTACGCGTTGATGCTTGAAGTCAGCCGTCGCGCCGCCAGTCAGGCGGAAGCGCTTAATGACCCGGAAGAAGTCTGGAAAGCACGCGAGCGCATGGGCAGAGCCTTGCGCGCTCTGGGCCAGCCCACCGAAGCCCGCCAAAATTTTCTAGCCTCCATTGCCAGCGTCGAATCTCTGCGCCACGAGGTTGCCGGGGGCGGACAACAGCAGCAAAGCTTCCTTGAAAGCAGGCTCTCTCCGTGGCGCGGCATGATCGCGCTGCTCGTCGCACAACAAGAATATGCAGAGGCTCTGACCTTCGCCGAACAGTCGAAAGCGCGTGTGTTGCTCGACGCGCTTTCTGCCGGACGTTCCGGCCTCCGGCAGTCGCTCACACCACAGGAGCGGCAAGCAGAGGAGGAGCAGCGTCTACGGCTGGTTTCGCTCAACTCGCAACACAACAACGAACTGCGTCGTGACAAGCCCGACCCGGCGCGCGTGACTGAGTTGAAGGCAGACATAGAGAAGGCGCGGCTGGATTATGAAGCTCTCGAAACCAGCCTCTACGCCGCGCATCCAGAGTTGAGAGTTCAACGCGGCGAAGCCCCAATTATCAAGACTCAGGAACTCTCTGCCTTGCTCCCGGATGCTTCTACCGCTCTGCTTGAATTTGTCGTTGCTGATAACGAGACTTATCTATTTGCTGTCACGAAGGCTGCCGGTAAAGCAGAAGCCGACGTTCGCGTCTACACGCTGCCAATCAAGCGGGATGAACTCGCACAGCAGACCGAAGCCTTTCGTCAGCAACTCGCCACACGTAATCTCGCCTTTCGTGCTCCCGCGCTCAAACTTTATGAGCTGCTTCTCAAACCGGCAGAGGCTCAACTCCGGGGCAAGACCAATCTCGTCATCGTCCCCGATGACACCTTATGGGACTTACCCTTTCAGGCGCTATTGAACAACATGAATCGCTTCCTCATCGAGGAGGCAGCCATCTCCTATGCACCATCGCTCACAGCGCTGCGCGAGATGACCAAGCGACACCGGAACAGGAGCGTCACTTCTGCTTCCACTACATTGCTCGCGCTGGGCAATCCGCTCCTGGGTAGGCAGACCATGAGCCGGGCTGCTCTGGCCTTGCGAGATGAGAAGCTCGGTGCGCTGCCGGAGGCCGAACAGGAAGTCAGAGCCTTGAAGCGTTTATATGGCCTGTCGCAGAGCAAGGTCTATACAGGAGCGGAGGCGCGCGAAGAACGCGTTAAAAGCGAGGCCAGTCAGGCCAGAGTGCTGCACTTCGCAACACACGGGATGCTCAACAATGCCTCGCCTATGTATTCGTATCTGGCGTTAGCGGAGGGCGGAGCTAATGAGGATGGACTGCTTGAAGCATGGGAACTGATGCAACTGGAATTGAGAGCGGAACTGGCGGTGCTGTCTGCGTGCGAGACGGCGCGCGGGCGTTTCGGGGCAGGCGAAGGGATGATCGGGCTATCGTGGGCTATGTTCATCGCAGGAGTGCCGACGATAGTGGTCAGCCAGTGGAAGGTGGAGGCGGCGGGGACGCGTGATCTGATGGTTAGTTTCCATCGGGGGATGATGACGGGTACAGAATCGGGGCAGGGCAAAGCGAGGAAGCTGAGTCTGACGAAGGCGGAAGCGTTGCGAGAAGCTGCGCTTAAGGTGATGAGGAAGAGTGAGACGAGTCATCCGTTTTACTGGGCGGGATTCGTGCTCGTCGGCGACGGCAAGTAAAAGAATTGGATAGTGTGCCAGTTTCAAAATAGCGAAGAAAAAACAGTTTCCCGCAAAGGCACTTCAATTATAGCTATTTGCAATTGAGTGTGACGTGATGCGCCCTCCCTGACGGTCGGGCTACAGCCCCGGAGGTCACGCTACAGGGGCAGTAGCCCGACCGTCAGGGAGGGCGCATGCATTTGCATTCCGCTATAAAAATGTAAAATGCAAAAATAAGACCTGTCTTATTTTTGCGTTTTTAATTTCTCTTCGCCTTTGCGGTAGAGTCTTTCGTTGTGGATGGACACCAGAATTTCAAACTGACCCACTACCAAGAATTGAACCCCACCAGCCCCGGATGATGGTGGGGTTCAATGCCGCCGCCGCACAGTAGGCCGGTAAGAAACGGCCTACCGGCTGCCCCTCCCGGCGGGCGGCATGATGGAGACTTCATTTAGCTTTCAGAATTGTCATAGGGCATTCAAACGTCTTGGAGCAGCCCTTTGCGTCACTGATTACCAGCCTGAAGTAGAAACTGCCATCTTCCGTGGGCGTGCCTGTCAAGTAACCCTCAGGAGTCAAACTCAGCCCGGTGGGTAACGTGCCCTGCACGGTGAATGTGTAAGGCTCTCTGCCGCCCGCCGGTATCAGTTGCAAGAAGTACTCCTTGCCCTCTATACCATCCGGCAGAGATGACGGTTCGAGCATGATCGCGGAGCACGGGTCGCTCTCCGATCTTATAATCGTGATGCGGGATTCCCACACCGTCGAGCATCCATTCGCGTCCATAATCTGTATCCTGAACTCGGAAGTGCCCTCCGTCGTGGGCGTGCCGCTCAAGACGCCGTGCGTGCTCAAGCTCAGCCCGGTGGGCAACGCGCCCTGCACGACGAATCTGTAAGGCGCAGT
This sequence comes from Pyrinomonadaceae bacterium, assembly GCA_963817025.1. Taxonomy (GTDB): domain Bacteria; phylum Acidobacteriota; class Blastocatellia; order Pyrinomonadales; family Pyrinomonadaceae; genus JACMLC01. The sequence goes on from CAWFML010000002.1 coordinate 297,245, forward strand.
GCCGCCCGTCGCCGCCAGCGTCACGTTGTACGGCGAGCCTATCGTGCCGTCGGGTAGAGACTGCGGTTCGAGCACGAGCGTGGGACATGACTCGATAGTAAGTGTGTAAGAACGGCTGGCGGAACAGCCTGTGCTTGTGTTGGTCGCAACGATTCTGAATGGATAAGCGCCCGTCGTCGTCGGCGTGCCCGATAGCAAGCCGCTGGTTGACAGCGATATGCCGGGTGGCAACGTGGTGCCGCCGAGGCTGAATGTATACGGCCCTGTGCCGCCGCTGACTGTCACCGCTTGCTGATACGCAGCGCCAATCGCGCCGTTGGGCAGACTGGCAGGCGAGAACGTGAGCGTCGGGCATGGCGGCGGGGTGGAGAAGACATAGGCCGAACCCTGCGAGTCGTTCGCTCCGGTGTCGTCGCCCAGCGCGCCTGCCACTATCGTGTCACTGCTCATTGCGACGCCCACTGCGAAGAAATCATTCCATGCGCCGTCGCTGGCGATGAGCTTCTGCTGTTGTGTCCACGTCGAGCCATTGCGCGTGAAGACGTAGAGAGAACCTTGAGTCTCCTGCCCGTTAATGGTATCGCCATATGCGCCCACTACCAGCGCGTTGCCGCTGATGGCGACCGCGCCGCCGAAGTAATCATACTCTCCGGCGTCGTTGGCGATGAGCTTCTGTTGCTGCGTCCAGACCGCGCCATTGCGCGTGAAGACGTAAGCCACGCCTTGAGAGAACTGCGTGACACCGGATGTATACGCGCCCACTACCACCGTGTTACCGCTGATTGCGACTGACTGGCCGAAGTGGTCAAGAAAATAACCGATATTGGAAGTGAGCTTCTGTTGCTGCGTCCAAGACACGCCATTGCGCGTGAAGACGTAGGCCGAGCCTTGAGCGTCGTTCGTGCCAATGTCGTCCCCCACTGCACTGACCACCACCGTGTCGCCGCTGATTGCGACCGCATTGCCGAAAACATCATACGACGCCGCATCATTGGCTGCGAGCTTATCTTCCAGCGCCCACGTAGCGCCATATCGCTTGTAGACATAGGCTGAGCCTGCGCTCGTGTAATAGGTGCGGTCGTCTCCGGGCGAGCCTACTACCACCGTGTCGCCGCTGATAGCGACCGCACGGCCAAAGTAATCATAATAATCCCCGCTGGTGATGTAGAGTTTCTGTTGCTGCGTCCAGACGCCGTTGCTGCGCGAGAAGATGTAAGCAGAGCCTTGGTCGATGTTCCCGGCGATGTCATCCTGCATCGCACCAACCACCAGCGTGTCGCCGTCTAGCCCGACAGACCAGCCGAAGTAATCACCATCGGCGGCATCGTTGGCTGTGATTTTCTGTTGCTGTGTCCAGACCGTGCCGTTGCGTGTGAAGACATAAACTGCGCCTTGATTCGCGTCCACGCCGGGGCCTTCCCCGCGTGCGCCCACCGCAACCGTGTTGCCGCTCAACGCGACCGACTGGCCGAGGAAATCACGGGTTCCACCATCCGCCGCCAACAGCTTTTGTTGCAAGCTAAAAACAGGATCAATCGTCAGCGGATACGTGGCCTCGCTGTCCTCCACCTCGATGACGACCTGTCCCTCGCTGACCGTCAACCGCGCCGCAATGTTGCGCCCCATCTGGTCGCGCACAATTAGCTTGCTGTAGTGAACCTCTTGACCGTCGGCGCTCTGCAACTTGACACGCTGGCCGTCTTCGCTCGCCACTGCGCGCCAGCCTTCGCTGACCTGCAAAGCCAGTCGCAACGGCACGCCAGCCTGCCGCGTGCCCGGAGCTTGTGTCAACGTGAAGCCCTGCTCTAAACCATCGGGGCCGTTGACGTACCATTCGCTCACTCCGCCGTCGCGCGTGAGGTTAATCGTCTGTTTGTCGCCGCTGACCTGGCCCTGCGCGACTGCTTGCAGGGCCGAGCCATAACCGAGGCTGTGCAAGCTGAGACTGACATAAGAATTGTCGTTGACGGCGATGCTCACGCCCGCTTCGGTGATATAAGCGTCATAGCCAGCCGCCGGATTGGGCGCGTGCCAAGCCGCGCGTCCGAGCGGCGTATTCTCTGCACGGCTGACGTTGAAGCGCGCCTGATTCAGCGCCGTTTGCAATGCATCGTATTGACCATCCTGTTTTAATTGCTCGATAGCAGCCGGGCCGCGTAAGGTGGCTGGCCTGGCTTCCTGTCCGATTACCGATTGCGCCGGAAATAAACCTGCTCCGGCGACTGATATGATGATGACTGCCGCGCACACCGCGACCCGTATGAGATGTTGTAAGCTCAAAACCTTCTCCTTCTCCTGCTGCGCCCGCGTCCGCGCGTGAGCATATTAATTGTTCAAACTGCTGGCTGGCGGACGCCCTGTGAGGCGCAGCAGCAGTCAGTAAGCATTCACCTTTTGAACACCGAAACAAGAAGTTGCTGAACTTGTGGGTATATTACTGCCGTCTCAAAATTTTTTGCGCTGGCGATGTGGTGAGGATTAAACGAAGGGTGTTTAAGTGTGAATCGAGCGGGGAAGGCAAAGACGCTGGCACGTCAATCGCCTCAGCGTCGCAACGCTTGAATCTGTCTGAGCAGGCTGCGGGCAATCTCCGAACCGGGATTTCCTTTTTGCAGCAAGCGCAGTTCACGCTCGGCCTCATTCAGCAACCCGGCCTCCGCGTACAGCAGTCCCAGTGTCAGGTGAGACGACGGGTAAGCACGCTTGGCCTTCGCCAGTTCATTCGCTGTGGCTTGATCTAGAATGCGGAACTTCGCCTGCGGCGCGGGCGGGCGCGGTGACTCGAACTCCTGCCCGTCCTTAATGGCCTTCACCTGCCATGAATAGACCTTGCCGCGCGAGAGCGATTGCGGCGTCGCCCACGAGTTATCTGTAAGCTGCGGGCTGGCGGTCACAAGGTTGAACTTGTCGTCGTAAACCTCAACGACGTAAGCTGTCGCGCCTTCCATCCGTGACCAGCGCAAAGCCGGGCGATTAGTCATCAGCACTTTTCCAACAGGCTCAAGCACGGAAAACTCGCTCTTCTGGTCGCCCGTACCCATGAGGGCGCTCGGCGGGCGTATGAGTCCATTGAGTTGTGACGACCGTTCGATGCGCCGGGTGCTGAGCGCGTCCTTCAGCCTGCTCTGGTAAGCGGGCGGCAGGTCGTCAGCGCCCGCAAGCTTGCCTTCCTGATCCAGAGTCAACTGACCTCCTGCGCCGTCATTGAGTTGCGCGACGACTGCTATCTGTGCGGGCTGCGTTGTGGGAGCAGGCTGAGGCGAAAAAGCGGGTTGCGGAGTGGGAGAGGGTAACGCGACAACTTCCTGCTTCGGCTCCGTTTCTCGTTGTGCACGCCAGACCAACCAGACGGTCATCGCCAGCAAAAGAATCGCCAGCGCTGCGCCGAAAGCCGGTACGGGAGACCTGCTAAACAGGACAGGTAGAGAAGCAAACGTTCGCCGCCACCAGCTTTCAGTTGGAGAGGCAGCGGACGTTGGAGAGGGAACGGAGGCCGGATGATATTCGCGCTCAAGTGTGGGCGCGATCTGGTCTTTGAAAGCGTTGAGGTCATCAACCGCCAGAGCGCACTGCTCGCAAGCGCTCAAATGATCGACGACCATTTGAAGCTCCTCTCCCGGCAGGTTTCGATCAACATATCCGGCTATCTGTTCCGCAGGTAGATGCGCGTGTGTCGTTTGCAGTGAAGAATCTGCGGCTGCCGCGCCGAAGACTTCCGCTCGCATAGCGAAGAATGCCATGTCGCCGTTCGTAGCGGATTCAATTTGCTGGCGGCACGCTTCACACTCGCCCAGATGATCGGACACAGACAGCAGTTCCGCCACGCGTAGCTGTTGCAGGCAGTAATCTTCTATCTGTTTTTGGGTCAGGTGTTCGACCAAGACTCTTAATCCTCACGGCCTCAGACAACGAGGCCATCTCCCCATATGAATAAGTTGGCGAAAGTTGCCGCTTATTAGCATCGGCAGTTCAAATTATTAGCGTGGCAGTTCAAATAAATCCCTTCAACCGTCGCGTCAACCGTTCACGCCCGGATTTGCGCGCGTTGATTACTTGCTGGCGCGTCAGCCCCAGCAACTCTGCTATTCTCGCGTCCTCAAGCGGCAACTCGTTCCACAACCGGGCCAGACTGTCCGCGCTCATCTCCAGCGCGTCCGCCAGTTGGCGCACAGTTGCGATTCCCGTTGCGGGGAAGAGCGCGATACAACCGCATCCATCCGCGCCTTTCAGGTTGAGCAACAACGCCGCACGCTGATTTGGCGGAAGCTGTTGAAGCTCTTCCCACAGCCTTTGTAAAAAGATACGTTTTTCGACCTGCCATGCCGTGTCCGGCTCGCCTGAAGCGATGTTCGACGCGGCAGATTCTTCGTTCTCAGTGATTGATTCGACAGGCTGATCCCCGATAAGCAGCAGCTTGCCGAGCGCGCTCACCAGCTCATCGAATTCGACGGGGCCGCCGAGGTGGTTGAAGATAGCGGCCAGAGCGTCGCCCAACTCCTGCTGTTTGCCGCTCTTGAGCCTGCGGATGTGTGCCAGCAGCTTCTCGTCATCTGACAGGTGTTCGAGCCGCGCTGCTGGCACAGCTTTCTTCTGTCCCTGCCAAGCCGCGAAGCCAGCCACAAATTTCCTCTCCTCGTCCTGCCAGAGGGCAAAACCACGCTGGCGCGTCAGCAGGTATTGAAGCCGGTTTTTGAGCGCGTGCCGCTGCGGAAATTGACGCCGCATCCATCTGGAACAAGAGCGATGCGCAATGACCGCAGCCATCCCGCGCACGTCAGTTATAGGATGCTCTGCGGGCTGCGTGCGAAGCTGCCGCAATTCCCCCAATAATTGCACCAGCGCTTCCTGATAAATGTCATCAGCCTCGGCTCGCCCGTCCGCATGGTGAGAGCTGAGACGGAGCTTGTAGCGAATGATGCCTTTGATCACAGGCTCTGCATGAGCCGTGATCAGCCGCAAGAGGATTTCGTCAGCCCGTTCGTCGCTGGCCTCCAGCAAGAGAGGTTCGAGCAGGGTGTCGATTTTGGCCGACGACTTTTCCATCATTCACTTGGCCGACGACTTTTCACGATTGGTTGCCGCCTTGTCGGAGAATGTGCGCGCACTCAGGCCACAGCCGTATACGCCAATTTGCGAGCGGAGGAACGACGGCGGGGAACAACTCAAGTCCGGCCACGCGTACTGCAAACGTAAATCGCCGACGGCGGCAACAATCTAAATCAGGAATACGAAATCCGCAATCCGAAATCGCTTGAAGCAAAGCCCGATGTGAGTATGTTTGAAAAATTGGCGCGCAAAGCCGCCGGAACGTTATAGCAGTAGCCGCTGCGGTCGCAACCACAGCGGCTACTGCTTTATCCTCAACGACCCGTCGCCTCAGCATTAACTTCAAATGTTGAATCATCATTCGTCAATGCTGCGACCGTCACTCAGGACTTGACTGGCCGCGAAGAGAAGAGAGCCATTACGGCACTAGTAGATACCGGTTGCTCTTCGCCGGAAAGACCGTCACGTCAATGCTGACGCCAGCGGTGAAAGGTGGCCCGGAGTATGTGTAGATGCCTTCCACATCAAGCGGGTCGTTCGGCACATTGGCGGGCAATGGCGGCCCAAACATCACTTCAAAGATCACGAATCCCTCGATGTAAGGCGCTGGTTGACCGCTCTGAAGCGGGATGTTGAGATGCCCGTAGATGTCCCGGCAAACAACTTCCATTGCCCAATCCGGTCTGAGCGCTTCGATTTTCTTGAAAGAGGGTTCGGTCGGCACTTGCCCGCCCTTGAGTTGGATAACTTTCTTGCGGAATCGGATATCGACCCCGGTGTTGTTGTGGACGTTGATTTTCGTCGAGTAGCGGCCCGGTTGCGCATCCGGTGCCGAGTTGATGTCGGCATCCTGCTGCAAGCCGCAGATGAACTTCGCTGCATAGGAATTAGTGACTGTCGGCTGGTTCTGCGCCCGCACGGGTGCGGCAGCGAACAGCAAGCCTACGACCCATGCGAAGGCGATGAGCAGTATGCTCTTTGCTATCTGTTTCATGATTTTCTCCTCTGCATCACTTTTGATGGAACAGCGCGCCGCGTGGCTCTCAAGAGAGAGGGCCAAACGATAGCGCAGCGAATGCGAGATTCAGGAGAACTGCTGGCGAATCTGAGGTGAGACAGTAAGGATTCGAGGTGTCTTCAGTTTCACCTTTTGGTTTGTCGGCAGTATCCGTTGGGAATCACGCCGTGAGTGCTATTGCTTAACGTGACCTGTGTTCGACATCCCGGATCGAGTTTTGCAATTGATTACCCGTCCCTGACGATAGGGGCTGCTGCCTAAAACTTTCTCCCACGGCAGCAACAGAGGTTATCAGCGACGGTTGATCACAGCGCAATCAATTACAAAGGGCATATAGGGATGACACGAATAATATGCTCATGGATAAAACATGTCAACGAGAATTTAAGTAGTGGGTCAGTTTCAAATCCAGCAAAGAAAAACGAGAAGCTCGCGCAAAGGCGCAAAGAAAACAAGACGCAAAGGTATTGAGCGATGCTTTAACCTTTGCGTCTTCCTTTGCGCCTTTGCGCGAACTTCTTTCGTGATGTGATCTACAACAGAATTTCAAACTGACCCACTACCAGAATTTATGTCTGACCGCTTATCACTTTTGCGGAGCCATCGCGTCGAGGTTGACGCTTACCCGGAACTGTTCAAAGTAACTCAGAAGAGACCTGCCCTCATCCAGTATATCCACGCGTACCCAGCCGATGGCGTCCTGCGCGCCGTCTCCGATGAAGACGATGGGCGAGTGCATGCCCGTTGACTCAAGAACCAGAAATCGCTTAACCAGCTCGCGCGTCTCTGCTGCCTTCGAGGTGAGCAGTGACCATCCCGGCTTGCGCTTCCAGCGCAAAGACCATTTCTTAATCTTTTCCGGCGTGTCCACATCCGGGTCCAGGCTAATCGAGATGAGAACCACGTCCTTGCCCAGACGCGAGCCGAGCTTGTCCTGTAGATTCGAGAGCCATAACCCTGCCGTCGGGCAGATGCCTGTGCAGGTAGTGTAGAAAAAATTCAGCACCACCAGCTTGTCCTTCATCAGGTCTTTGTAAAGATTCACTTTTCGATTGTCCTGATCCGTCAGCGTGATGTCCGGAATGGTGATTGAAGTCACCTCGCCGGTTGCAAAAAGCCTCGATTGTCGAAGGGGGTGCGCGGGGGCAGACCCGTGACCCAACGCATCAGTTGTCTGCGATGATGACGACTGCGTGGACGCGCCGCTGCCGGTCGTCTGCGCCCGCGCGGTCATGCAGATGAATGCGACCAGACTCGCCTGTAGCAAGCCGCAAATAAGCATACGCCATTTGACGCTCTCTCTCTCTTGCATCTTCTCACTTCGCATGGCTGCACCTTTCTCCGGTCGGTTGAGACGGGAGGGCAGCAGGCATCGCGCGGCCCTCCCGAAATTATTAAGAGCGGCTCTTTAGAAGCTGTAGGCGAAATCACCCAGAGCAAAGTAGCCTGACCAATTTCCGCTACTGGAAGGCGCGATTTGCCGGTTGTAGTAGAGGTCGTTAGCTGCCCCGCGCACGAAGGTATGCATGCGTCCCCCTGCATCCAGCGCCGGAGGATTCATCCAGACGGGGTCGGACAGCGCGCCACCCAGATTCAGCCATGTTGAAGTAAAACGGCCTCCCGGCGAAGCCTGCCACACGGTGCGCAGATCATTGTTGAATTGCCATTGGATAAAAACCTGTAGAGTACCGTCGGCATTTGCGGCAACGCCGGGCACACCTGCCGAAAATCCTCCCAAAGATTCTTCCTCGCTCCATTTGCTCTCTCCCGGTGAATTCTGCGAGACAGTCCAAATCGCCACACTGGCGCGGGGAACTGCGGTGCGATAAAACAACTGTAGACGACCGTCAGCGTTACGGGCCACTACCGGAGCAGAGCTTAAATTTCCGCCGACTCGATAAAAGCCTGACCACGTTGTGCTGCCGAGCGTGATTTGATGATTAGCATAAATCGCGTCATCCGCTCCCTTGACGTAAACCTCTAGTCGCCCGTCGGCGTTCATGGCGACGGCGGGTTCGGAAGTCAGAAAACCTCCCAGACTGACGGGCGCGTCCCACAGGTCGCTGCCGGGTGCGGTTTGCCTGATCTGCCAGAGGGCATTGTCTGTGCCACGGAAGAAGACCTGTATGCGCCCGTCCACGTTGCGTGCAACGGCAAGGTTGGAACTGCGCGCCCCGCCGATCCTGTAGAAATTCTGCCACGCCGCACCGTTCTGACGCCTGACGTAAATGGCGTTATCCGTTCCGCCAACGAAGACCCAGAGTCGTTTTGCAGAATCCGCGACGACGACCGGATGTGTGGTCAAGGCTCCGCCGAGGCTGACCGGCGGCGACCAACTGTCCGTGCTTGCCGCCGTCTGGTTGATGTAGCGGAGGTCTGCGCCGTTCAGATAGCGATAGAAGAGATGCAGCCGACCGCTGGCATCTAAGGCGGCGCGTGCGCCGATCTCCGGCGGAATTTCCGACGCGGGGCGAATCCTGATTATTTTAGCAACCGAGGGCGTGTTGTTCTGATTGAAAATGAACAGCATGTAGTAGCCCGGAGGACACTTTCGCGGGTCGCCCGGAGCCGTGACTGTCAACTGGTTCGGGACGAGGGTGTTGACAGAGTGCTGTAGGACGTTAATCCGCTGATCTGTGTTGAACCCGTGTGTCACGGAGGGCAGTCTGACCCATGCGACTCTGTTAATGCCTGTCGCATTATTGTAAGAGAGGCCGAACGATTGACCGTATGCGACTTCTGCCGCGACTGTATTGATGACGGGGCGCGGCGCGGGATTTCCCGCCGCATCGAAGAGATAGGGAGGCGAAAATATCTCTATGTTGCGCTCTCCCGTGATCTGCCTGCGCCGGTTGTTCCAGTCATTGGGAGCGTCCGGCGGAACTCTTAATCCGTCAGGCAGGCCATGACCGCCGACCAGCACCGTTGCGTCCGGAAGCAGGATCGCCGTCGAATGATAGCTTCTGGTAATTGCGCCGGTTGCCATAGCCGTCCAGCCGCCCGTTGCAGGGTCCCACATCTCCGCTTCTTTGGTCTGGTTGAGATCAACAGCGCCTTGACCGCCGTCGCCGTAACACGGCACAAGTTGATGTCCTGTGTAGCAGGGGACGCCGCCCGTGACCAGCACTTTGCCGTCGGGCAACAATGTGGACGTGTGGAATGTGCGCGGATGGAGCATCGGCTGGGTTCCCTGCCACAGCGGGTTGTCTTGATTGAGTGTGATGGTCTGGGCCACATTAAGAACGTTGTTATTAGACCTTCGGCCACCTGTGAGCAGAATCTTGCCCTGCTCCGAGTCGTACATCACGGCAGACCCCTCAAGATGCTTAGCCTGTACATTGATGCCCGGCAAAAAGAGCGGGAACGGAGATGACCAATCACCTTTACCGTCAGCTCCTCCCCTCGGATTCCAGAACATATAATTGGTCGGCCCGGCTATGAACACGCCCCTGTTTCCGCCCACGCGGGGGTCTAGGAAAAGGTACGGGTAGTTTGGGAATTCGCCCGTAATGCCGGGCTGGTTCAAGAGAGTCAGCGTATTGGTCTTCGGATTGTAGAGTTCCGGCTTATACTGCTTGGCGACGGGCGGAGGATTGCCGGTGCCATTTTGATATGTCCCCGCCACGATGGCTATTTCGCCCGTCTCAAGCGTGACGTTGAATGGATACCAGCGGCCCTTCTCCATGTTAGGCCCGTTCGACCAGCTATTTGTCGCCGGGTCGAAAATGTTGGTATGTTCGTCACCGACGAGGGAGTTTGGGTACAGGTTTTTGTGCCCGCCCGCAACGAAAAGGCGACCGTCGGGCATGAAGTTATGCCCGCTGCAAAACAGGTTCGTGGTGAAGTTGTTCACCGCTTGAAACAAGCCTGTGGCGGGATTCCAGATACGCACAGTGCTCTTGCCGATCTCGTCAAACTCGGTCGGGTTGCCCAAACCGTCCTTCACCTTATCGCGCCCCCAGAACAAGACGCGACCATCAGGCAGGACGCTGACATGTATGATGACAGGCGTGTCCGCAGGCCAGTATGCAGGTGGCGCGAAGCTCCCCTGCACGCTCAACTGCGGTTGCGAGGCTGGCGCGGCCTTCACGCCGCGCGAACCGTTCGACGCAGTTCTCCCGGTATCGGGAGAGGTAATGAGCACAAGCGCGAGACAACCCGCACACAGGATGGCTCTCAAAAGTAAACCGGTAATGGATAGAGGGGTACGTGTCATGACTAAGTCTCCTGACTCACTAAAAGTTTGCGGCATCATTGATGCCAGCCAAAGATGTATCTCGGATAGCAGCCGGGTTAAGAACAGTTCGCGCTTTGCGCCGCTCAATGTGTTCGGCATTGAGTGATGCTTGAAGCCGCGTTCTGTTTGAAGGCGGGGAAACCGAACCTATCAGACAAACTCATGCGAGGTTCTACTTAAATATGTGAGAAGGATGAGAGAACAGAGCCACACCCTTCTCGACTGTTGTCACGCACGGCAGCTTAGAGGTCGTGTTCCTTTCGCGTCTATGACAATGTGACAAAGCGGCTTGTGTGAGGTGATGAAGCGGCTTGATAGCGTGATGGGCGTGTCAATTGGTTTTTAGAATAGCCTTATAGAACACACAATCCGTGATTTGTTCTGTCCTGGAACAGAGAGCGGGCGGCCCACTTGCATAAACCCCTGACTTTTAGGGCGAAAATTTACTTGAGCTTGTTGGCATGTAAGTTGCCATATTTTTCTGACGCTGAGGTCTATCAATTTAGCTCATCGGAATCGCAATCACCGCTGTCTTTCGTCCAGATGTAGTAATCGGGTTTATCCTGCATAGTTCCGGCAATCCGTTTATTTGCCGAATTGAAATCCGGTAATTTTCAAGCGGGGATCGCTCTTTTAAGACTTCGCTAAAAAGGAGCAACGATAATGAAGAAATACATTTTAGCCACAGGTATTGTTTGCTTTGTATGGTTTATCTGGAGTTTTCAATTTTCCACACACGCGAGTACGCGGACGGTTTCGCCCGCCCGTGAATTGTCTTTAGAAGAACGCATCGCTTACCGCCAGCGCATTGAAAATATTTACTGGCGGCATCAAATCTGGGGCAAAGAAAATCGGAAGCCGAAGCCTTTGCTTGAAGAAGCTATGCCAGAAGCTTTGATTCGCGTTAAAGCCGAAGACGCTGTGCGCCGCTCGCTGGCGCTTGAAAAAATCTGGCAGCGCGCGATTACGCCCGAACAGTTGCAAGCCGAGATGGAACGCATGGCGCGCGACACAAAAAATGCCGGACTCTTGACAGAGTTGTGGGCGGCTCTCGATAACGACCCTTTTCTGATTGCCGAGATTCTGGCCCGCCCGCTTCTGGCTGACCGTTTGATTCGCAGCAGTTACGCGCACGATGAAACTATTCACCGCGAAGCACGCCGCCGCGCTCAGAATAATTTGGCGCAGCACGGCAACCGCCTGCGCGAGATGGACGGCGAGTATACGGAAATTGAACTCCTCAAAGCGGAGGACGCAGAAAAACTGCCTGCCAATCGCCGCACGGAAAAGGCGCTCAAGCTTGCGCCCGAAAAATGGAACGAAGCGGCGAAGACATATTCTCAGGCGGAAGATTCGCAGGCTAATCGCGTCGCCGCATTTCACGAAGACGAGACGAGCATTTTCGTGACCAGAGTCTTATCGAAAAATGACGAGCGATTGGTACTGGCGCGAGTCTCGTGGCAAAAACAATCATTCGATGAATGGTGGTTGTCAAAGCGAAACGAAATCTCGACGGGCGCAGTTGAAAAAAGCGATTACGTTTACCAACTGCCGAGTATTACTGCGCCTGCGGCTTGTGCCGACGACACATGGACGCAGACCAAAGCCGTCCCCGACCCGCGCTATGAGCACACGGCAATTTGGACTGGCACGGAGATGATTGTCTGGGGCGGCAGTAACATTGTCGGCAACGAATTCAATACGGGCGGCAGATACAATCCGGCGACAGATACATGGACACCGACGAGCGTTACCGGCGCACCTTCTCCGCGCGATTATCACACAGCGGTTTGGACTGGCAACGAGATGATTGTCTGGGGCGGCACGTCTGACGGAACGGGCGGTCGTTATAATCCTTTGACCGATAGCTGGACTCCAACCAGTTTATCAAACGCGCCGTTCGGTAGGGCACAGCACTCGGCGGTTTGGACGGGTTCGAGAATGATTGTCTGGGGTGGTGGCTTCCCCGGCACAACCAACACGGGCGGAGTGTATCATCCGGCGACGGATTCGTGGACGCAGACCAGCTTGTCCGGCGCGCCCAGCCCTCGTAACCTGGCTTCGACCGTTTGGAGCGGAACGGAGATGATTGTCTGGAGCGGTTACACGGGGTCGGGGTTCGCGCCCGGCGGAGCGCGTTACAATCCGAATACTGATTCATGGACTCCTATGTCAACCGCGAACGAGCCGATTGGACGTTATGACGGCGCGTTTGTCTGGTCTGGAACAGAGATGATCGTCTGGGGCGGCACGTCTTCCGGGAGCAACTACGGCACGGGCGGACGCTATAATCCTGCAAACGATACCTGGACGCCGACCAGCAGCGTCAATGCGCCGTCAGGAAGGCGCGGCCATACGGGCGTTTGGACTGGCACGGAGATGATTGTCTGGGGCGGTAATCTGAGCGATAGCCCGCAGGTCGGCGGGCGTTATAACCCTGCAACCGACACCTGGCAATTAACCACTACTGTTAACGCGCCGCGCATCAGAGCTGACCTGACTTCGGTCTGGTCTGGAACAGAGATGATCGTCTGGGGCGGATTTAGCGATGCAACGACGGAATTTGAAAGCACCGGCGGGCGTTATAATCCGGTTACGAATTCATGGTCTCCGACCAGTACCAACAACGTGCCGGAATCGCGCGGTCAGCACTCAGCCGTCTGGACAGGGACGGAGATGATTGTTTGGGGCGGCGTCTCTGCCCAGCAAAAGAAAAGCGGCGGGCGTTACAATCCGGCGACGGATTCATGGCAGCCGACGAGTTTGATTGATGCGCCCCCGCCAAGACAAAATCCCGAAGCCGTCTGGACGGGCATAGAAATGATTATCTGGGGCGGAGCTTTGCCGGAAATGAACACGGGCGGGCGGTATAATCCAATGACCGACTCGTGGCGTCCGACCAGTTTATTAAATGCGCCCACCCCGCGCGACCAGCATCGTATGGTTTGGACGGGCACGGAAATGATCGTCTGGGGCGGTACGCCTGTGACCAGTACGGGCGGACGTTACAACCCGGTCACGGACACCTGGCAACCGACCAGCATGATAAATGTTCCAGCCGCCAGAGACACTCATACAGCAGTTTGGACTGGCACGGAAATGCTCATCTGGGGCGGCTATCCCAATTTCAATCCGGCTGTCAGGTTCGGGCGGTCGCTATAATCCGACGACTGACACGTGGACAACAATGACAACGACAGGTTCGCCGGTCGCGCGCCATTTCCATTCCGCCGTGTGGACCGGAGCTGAGATGGTCGTCTGGGGCGGACAAAATTTTGACCAGTGCGCACGGCTATCGGGCGTGTGTTATTACAGAGATGGCGGACGCTATAATCCGGCGACGGATACATGGCGACCCACCTCCTTAACCAATGCGCCGCCAGCCCATGCAAACAGAACCGGCGTCTGGACGGGCGAGGAAATGATTATCTGGGCAGGCAATCCCGGCAGCCGCTATAACCCTGTGACAGACACCTGGCGGACGATGAGCGCGGTCAACGCTCCGAAGGAACGTAACAATCACACGGCGGTCTGGACGGGCAGAGAAATGATTGTCTGGGGTGCAAACATTCCTACACTTTCCGGCGGTCGCTATTGCGCGCAAACCTCTATCCGAAATACGCGCTTCGATTTTGACGGCGACGGCAAAGCGGATATTTCCGTCTTTCGACCATCAAACGCAACCTGGTATTTAAATAATTCGCAGAACGGTTTCTCCGCAACACAATTCGGTCTCTCGTCGGACAAACTCGTGCCAGCCGATTATGACGGCGATGGCAAAACCGACATCGCCGTCTTCCGTGACGGCGCGTGGTACATGCTTCGCTCGACGCAAGGTTTTTCTTCTGCTTACTTTGGGCAAGCGGATGATGTGCCAGTGGCAGGTGACTACGACGGCGACGGCAAAGATGATCTGGCCGTCTTCCGGCCCGGCGTCAACACCTGGTATATACAGCAAAGCTCGAATAATTCTCTGCGCGCGCAGACCTTCGGCGCTAACGGTGATCTGCCAGTCCACGGTGATTACGACGGCGACGGGAAGACGGATATTGCAGTCTTTCGCGCAGGCATCTGGTATCTACAACACAGCTCGGACGGCACGGTGCACGGACAGGCGTTCGGCGTGATGGAAGATAAGCCTGTCCCCGCGGATTACGATGGTGACGGCAGGACGGACATCGCGGTCTTCCGTCCGAGCCAGGGCGCGTGGTATCTGATGCAGAGCACGAGCGGATTCCGTGGGCAGCAGTTTGGCTTGAGCGCTGACATCCCGGTGGCGGCTGATTACGATGGCGATGGCAAGGCCGAAATCGCCGTCTATCGTCAGGGAGTGTGGTACGAGATACAGAGCACGAACAATACGTTTCGGGCCGAACAGTTCGGTCTCAACGGCGATGTACCCGTGCCCCGGTCTCATAATCCTTAAAGAGGCTTGAAGAGGCGTCTGGACTTTCAGACGACCCGGCGCAGGAAGCCCAGTTCGAACGCGACGGGCAGCCACATCGTGACCTCTGCGAGCGCTTGCCCCGGCTCTCTTCCACTCTCAAGCGCCGCAGCCTGCACCGCCGGGTAAATTGACGTGGGGCGCTCGCAGGCTCTCAGAAAAGCGAACTGCCAGAGCGAAATCTCTTCCATGTGGAGGCGATAGTTCGAGCGTCCCATCCCGACAAGTGAGGCGCGCGGCGCGGGCGGTTCTGGGCGCTCGCCCCTGTCCGAACTTCTCAGAAAATCCACGAGCGGGAACTTCATCTCCAACAGCCGCAGGCACGGCGTCGCCTGTAGGGTCGGCCCATCGCCGAAGACAGCGAAGGGCGAAAGAGGCTCGGCCTCCGGCGGGTCGTCCTCCGTGCCGCGCGCGCGCAAGACTTCGGCCCGCGCACGCTCGATTCGCGCCAGCTCGGGCGGCAGGTCGAGCATGGTGCTTAAACCAGCGTCGAGCGTCCGGTTCTTCGGCTTCGTCTCCTCAAGGAATCGCGGGAAGTCCGCGCCGAGGTTGTACAGGCTGTGCGATCCCGGCGGCATGGTGATGACGTAGGCTTTGGCGAAGGCGTCGAAGACCGTGTCGCCGGCGAAGCCGCGCAGGGCGGGGAAGTCCGCGCGCATGCATTCGAGCAGCCGGAGCACGTAGCCGCCGGTGTAGACGGCGAGGCGTTCACGCGCGGAGAGGCCGCGCCCTTCGGCTACCACGTCCTCGGCGCGCAGCCCGTGCAGCCGAGCCGCCGCGTTCAGCTTCTCGCCGAGGCCGCCGCGCTCGGTGACGACGGTCTTCATCCAGTGCTGCAAGAGGCTGAGGGACGGTTCAGACATCGCTCGTTGACAGTTGGAAGCCGACCGGGTTAGAGACCGCGTCCGCCGCGCCGGACTTGCGGACGGGCGCGCCGAGGTTCTCGCCCCGCAGCGCCGCCCCGGCCTTGCGTAGCTCCGCGACCAGTTCGGGGAAGTCCGGAATGTTGGCGTCCCACTCAAGGAGTGTCGAGACGCCGCCAGTCAACTCCTGCGCCAGCCTGTACAACTCCCACACGCGCGCCGGCACGGGCTGGTCGTGCGTGTCCACGAGGTAGCGCCCGCAGTCCGTCGGCCCGGCGACGTGAATCTGCACGACGGCGTCGTGCGGCAGGCTCCGGATGTATCGCTCCGGGTCGAAGCCGTGGTTGTAGCCAGACACGTAGACGTTGTTCACGTCGAGCAGCAGCCCGCACCCGGTTTCGCGCGCCAGCTCTGAGAGGAAGTCCCACTCTGCGATGGTCGAGTCCTTGAACTCCAGATAGCTCGAAGGGTTCTCCAACACCAGCGGTCTTTCGAGAAAGTCCTGAACCTGCCGGACGCGCCCGGCCACGTGACGCAGGCTCTCTTCGTTGAGCGGCATGGGCAGGAGGTCGTGCGTGTTGACGCCCGCGACGCCCGTCCAACACAGGTGGTCTGAGACCCACGCGGGGCGGACGAACTCCGCGAGCGCCTTCAACTCCTTCAGGTAGTCCCAGTCCAACGGGTCGGTGCTCCCGACGGAGAGCGACACCCCGTGCATCACGACGGGGCGTATGGACGCCACGCGTTCGAGCACGCGGCGCGCGTAGCCGAAGTTGTCGATGAAGTTCTCGCTGATGATCTCGAACCAGTCCACGGGCGGGTCATGTCTCATCAGGTAGGAGAAGTGCTGGTTGCGCAGGCCGACCCCCGCGCCGAGGTTCGGGAGACCTCGGCGCGGGGGTCGGCCTGCGTTCACTTCGCGGGTCGAGTCCTGACTCATGTGGAGGGAGGGAAGGCGAGGCGCAACTCGCTGTCTTTGGGCTTGTCCGGGATAGGCTGCTTGCGGTGTTCGAGCACCTTGATGTAAGCCTCCCACGCGATGTCGTAGACGCGGTCGCCCACCTCGAATCTTTGCAGCACCGTCTGCATCCCTTTCTTGATCGGCTCCGGCTGGGCCGTCTGGCCGACGAAGTCAAAAAGATCCATCCACCCGACCTTCTCGTCGGGGTGTGTGGAGTCGGGTACGGGGTAGAGTTGCGAGGCCGAGATGGGGACGGCGCAGCCGCCGAAGCTGGCGCACTTGTTGTCCGAGGGCGCGCTGTAGAGCTTCCCGGTGGCCTGCAACTCTCCCTGCAAAGGCCGGGTCGGGTTCAGGTGGTCGAGCAAGACCTTGTGGCCGCAGAGCGCGCTCTGCCCCTGCACCTGCACGAAGCCGCATCCGCCCTCGGCCTTGCAGGTGTTCGAGCCGCGGCAGGAGTGGAAGACTTCGACCTGCGCGCACGTGTCGCCGCGCGTGCCGCTCAGTTCAAGCCCCTGACAGGCGTGGTAGAGTTCGCCCGCAGTCTTGGCGGCGATGCCAGCCGTGATGTCTGGGTAGCGTCCGAAGACGGCCCAGCAGATCGAGACGCGGTCGCCCGAGCCGTACATAGAGGGGCTGGGGAAGCCGGTCGTCTCGTCTGTCCAGAAGCCGGAGAGGACGCGCGTGATGCCCGCGATGGAGCCAGCCGCCGCCTGGCTAAAGACCTTGTAGTTGGCCTCGTCGGCCTTCAGGTTGTTGAGCGCGGCTGCGATGTCCTCTGCCGGAGGGAGGTTCCACGTGTTCGCCTTATAGTCCTGCTCGTTCGTCATCAGCATCTCGGGCGTCCACTTATTGCCGGACGCGTGCCACTGATCCCACGTGACGACGCCGCCCGCCTTCAGCAGAGCGTCGATGGCGAGGAAGCGGTCGTGGTGGTCGAGTTCGCCGTTCTGGCTCCGCGCGACCTTGTTCCCTGAAGGGTCGTTCTGAACGCCTGTGTCCGTGTAGTTCGGGTAGTCGAAGTTCAGCGCCTCCTCGTCCGGCTGGAACTGCCCCTTGACCGGCGCGTACTGGAGCAGCCCGCGCATCCGCCTGATCCACTCGGCCACGCCCTCGCCCTCGCCCTGATCGGTGATGGCGTTAATCATGTTCAGGATGTTCTCCATCGCGGAGGGGACGCTCGGCTCGCCCGACGCCATCGTGGGCATCCTGGGGTATTCTGGCTTGTGGTAGCTGCTGCTGGCGTTGAAGAGGTCTCGCTCCAGCGTGCCTCGGTTGAAGACGTACTCGAAGAGGCTGGAGCCGTCGTCGTAGACGATCTCCATGTACTGCCAGAGGCACTTGTACATCCAGCCGATGGTGCCGAACATCGGGAGGTCTTCACCCGCCTGCCAGTTCTCGAACGGGGCAGCCGGGAAGTATTTGTCAATCTTGTCCGGGTCGATGATCTTCTTCGCGTCCTCCTCGTTCTCCTCGATGGCGAGGAAGAGGCGGTTCTGCTCCACGGTCAGCGCGTCGAGCCTGACCTTGATGTCGTTGTAGCCTTCGACGGCGTCCTGAAAGTCGAGGATGTGCGGGAGCACGGTGTTGTCAGGCCCGTAACAGACCCAGCCGTAGTTCGCGTCCACCAGTCCCTTGCTGTTATAGCTCGGCATCACGCCGAGCGCCTTGGCGATGTTCGAGGCCAGTTGCAGGTGCAGCATCTCGTCGATGAAGACGCTGAAGAAGTGGTTGAACGCCGTCGCGTTCGGGCTGCTCGCAGGGTCGCGTGCTGGAGAAGCGCCCGGCCACAGCCGCCCGCGGTAGAAGTCGTTCCCCTTGCTGGTGATCTGGTGCATCCCCGTTATGGAGTACATCGAAACCATGTAGAGCGGGAGGGTGAACAACTCGACATCAATGGCGGCCTGAGCGATGGCCTGCAAGGCGGCCTGATCGGTGGTTTTGTTTATGGCCGGGCGCTCTTTTAGTTCCGGACGTTGAAAAGTTTCCATGTTTATCCTTTATGACCTCCGATTTGAGAGAGAACAAGGTGTATTCAGACCGCGTCGGCGGGTCGCAACTTCCGACCCGGTTTATGGCTGCGGACATGTAAGGCTTCGGGCGGATGATACTTCCGCAACTTTTGAAAAAGCAAGTAGTTTGTCTCCACTGCATGAGACCGGACAGGTAGTGTTTCAAAAACATCTTCGTGGCCGGCTGCGCTCGCGCCGAGCTGAAACACAAATGATGGAATCAATGGTGAGATGTGCGGCCCTGAATCGGATGACGAACTCGGGGTAGAGCGCAGACTGTCAAAATCCGGATGTCTCTTGAACGCAATCGGAGCCGCGATGACTTGCTGAAAGACTCACTCAAGATTGATTATCGCTCTCAAGCCAGCGCGTTTTGTATAGTCATCGTAATCGAGGAAGGGAGGCGGATGACGCTGCATAACGAGCTTTATGATACGCTAATTCCTCTGGCCCGAGCTAAGAAGCTCTTTGAAAAGTCTGTGAAAGCCCTGAAAGGGCGCAATGTAATAGCCCGGGGCATCGCCCCGGGTCAGCTTTAATTTAACAAGCCCTGAAAGGGCGGCATAAATTATTACGCCCTTACAGGGCTTGGGATAATAATGATGACTTGATACCTGTGGCGATGCCACAGGCTATTGCATGACGCCCCTTCGGGGCTTTCACAGACTTTTCAAACAGCTTCTTAGTATTTTTATTCAGCAGAGATTACGACAGCTTTTTCAAGAGTGCGTCGGGCAGGGGAACCGGAAGGTCGAGTCAGGCAGTACGATTGTCGGCTCAGCGATTCAGCCCGGCCTTCTGCGATTATCGTCGCCCAGCAAAGAGCGGCATGTGGCGTAGTCCCATGTGTCGCGGTTTTCCGGCGGCAGTCGTGTCGATTTCGTTCGCCACGGCTTTTCGCCGGGCGGTATTCTCATCTGAGGGAACGATGAAGAAAGCGCTAATAGTCGTCGTAGCCGCAATCGCACTCTTCGCCTGGGTCGCCTTGTGGTTCCGGGACAAAGACGCCGTTACCACCTCGGCCTCTCGACCGTGGCCGGAAAGCATGGGGACGCTCGACGCAGCCGCCGGGCGGTGGCCGCCGCTCAAGGCCAATGAAGCGTCTGTGAAGCTGACGGCGCTCGCCAAAGCATTGCCGAAGGACAAAGCCGTCGACGATTTCGTGGAGCGCGAAATTACGCGAGGCGAACTCAACATCGGCGAGCCGCCTGCGCTCCCAGACATCTCCGCGATCCGCGAGTTGCTGCTGCGCGAGCCAATCATCTGGGAGAGCCGCGTCGAGTTTGACGACGCCGGTGTCATAGAGATGCGCGCGACGCAGATGACTATAGCGAGGGCGCTCGTGGCAAGCGCGCTGACGAAAGCACGCGCACACGATCCGGCGGCGTGGGACGACCTCCACGCCGTGTGGAAAATCGCCCGCACGCTGGACGGGCATCCGCAGATGATGGCGCAGACGGCTGCGTTGTCGATGGCGCGGATGGTCAACGCGGTCGCCTGGAAAATGCCGCTGCCCGCGCCAGCGTGGCTCTCAGAGTTGCAGGAGCGCGACAACGTGCGGACGCTGCTCGACGCGTTTCAGTATCAGACGGCGTCTTACGCGGAGGACGGCGCGCGGTTTTTTCCGACGAAATGGTTCGCAGCGTCAATTGACCATGATCGCCTAATCGCTGAAGAGTTGTTCAACCTCACACGGTGCGATGTGAACACGCCCATGAATGAGCTTGGAACAGACCTTTCATCCGTTTGGCGTCGCGCGTTCCGCTACCGGGCAGAGCGCGAGGCGACGGCGAACGCGCTGCGTGTGCGCGAGGGGAAGTCGATTGAAACCGGCTCGCGGTGCAGCGACGGCGGGTGGATGTTCGACGGGACAACGCTGCGCTTCAGCCGCGAGATTGCGACCGGTGCGCCGGACAGGCCGATGCCGCTGGCGCTGAGGGTCAAGCCGTAAGGGACAATTAACTTTGTCCAATAATTCTACTGTCGCTTAAAAGTGATTCCTTTAACCTCTCGTTCATCACCTCCTGAATTGAACACAAACCCCTTGATCTTTCCTTTATTATCACGAGTAAAAGAAAGATTGATCTCGCCACCCTGAATGGTAAAAAAATCGGCGTATGAAGCGATGAGCCGGGTTTCGAGAGATTCTCCAACCTGAAGGACTAGATTATTGCCTTGCAGCGAAATTTTGTAATCCGCGTTCAACTCGTCGCTGTAATAAGTTCCAGCGTATTCGGATAATTGTTGCGGCGAATCGAATGGCGGTTTGACGGGCACGAAAACATCCGGCTTTCCGCTGTTCGTTATTATTTTTATTTCCGAAATTGTGCCGGACTTATTAAAGACGGGAATTATTTCGTATTTATTAGTGCCGGCAACCATCAGAAAGCGGTTTTCGGAAATTGGCGTTACCGGCACTTCGTTTTTCAGAAGCCCGCTGTTAATTAATTTTCCGTCTTTGAGACTCAGCCTGAAGACCGCCCCACTCTCGCTGCTTGCGTAAATGCCCGCGTACCGAAGCGCTTCCTTTTCAGACAGAGGACTCGCCTCCGGCAAACTTTCTGTAACTCTTTTTTTGTCCGGCAAGCCAGTCGGAAATTGTCCGTCCAGATAGATGTCCGCGAGCTGGCGCGCGATTACATACTGATTCATCGCAGTGTTGTTGCACAAAGCAATTGCCGTAAATTTCTGTTCGGGAAATCTGGAGATCAGCGCCCGGTAGCCGGAGGACATATTGCCGGCGTGCTCAATGACCGGCAGACCTTTATAGTCGGCCCACCACAACCCGAATGCGTAATGCGAATCGAGTTTCCCCCCGTTGTTTAAAGTGCCCGGCGTAGTCAGCAATGAAATCAACTCTTTGTTTCCGACCTTCGGCTCATAAAAATTTTGATCCCACAGATACAAGTCTTCGACGGTAGATAAAAGTCCGCCTGCGCCAACGAGGTCGTACAATGAAGAGCGGGCGCGGATTCTTTTATCCGAACCAACCCTGTAACCGCTCGCACGGTTTTTGATGACCTCAAAACGGTTATCGTAAAACCGGGTATTTTTCATGCCGAGAGGCTTGAAAATGTTTTCCCCGGCAAATGCGCGCAAAGATTGCCCGCTCACGCGCCCGACGATGATTCCCAATAAAAAATAACCGGAATTACTGTATTGATATTTTGTGCCCGGTTTGAAATTGAGATTCTTTTGACGCGCCAGAATATTTAATATGGCTTTATCAGAGTAGGCGTTATCAACGCCAAGCCCGCTGAAAAAGACTAACGCCTGATAGTCACGGATTCCGCTGGAATGATGAATCAAATGCCGGATCGTGATCGTCTCGTCGTATTTCGGAATTTCGGGGACGTACTTGCGTATGTCGTCGTCGAGCGACAATTTTCCCTGCTGCGCCAAAAGAGCGATGCTGGCTGCCGTAAATTGTTTTGACACCGAGGCAAGATTAAACAGCGTCGAAGGCGTGTTTGGAATGTCGTAATCGAGATTCGCCATGCCGAAGCCGCGTTTGTAAACAAGCCTGCCGTCTTTAACCACACCGACCGCACATCCCGGCAAATCGTTTTTGTCCCATTGAGAAAGAAACGCATCCGCTTTCTTTGCCAGTTCGTCTTCAGAATGCCCGGTTCGAGCGGTCATATTCTGCTGTCCCGGAATGTTCGTGGCGGTGAAACCGGCCAGCAACAAAATAAGGACGATAAATTTTCGTAAAAACAAATCCCTGTATCTTTCAAGCATAATTTTCTTACCCCTATCGGTGAACATTATGAGCTATGAAGCTCATGATATATTTCACTGAAAAGGCTTTGAACAGGTTTGCGACGAATCGGGGTAGAAAAGCGGTGGATTAACGGCAGGATAAGGCAAGCGGGAGTTATGCGTTCGTAACTCTATCGCGCTTCGTCCAATAGCTTCTGCAACTGATGGCGATAACCGCGGCTTGATTTGAGGCATCTGCCGCTGGTTAAAGTAATGACGTATTCGCCTTTCGCTAGAGGTCGGAGGTCTTTGATGCGCTCGATATTAACTATTGTCGAGCGGTGAATTCTGAGAAATTTTTGTGTATCCAATCTGGCGTGAAAGTTTCCCATCGTTTCGCGAATCAGATGGGTACTGCTTCCGCTGTGCAGACTTAAATAATCACCAGCGCCTTCGACCCAATCAATTTCTTCAATCTTCAGAAAATAGATGCGCCCGCCTGATTTAATGACCACACGGTCAAACGCTTCTTTATGAGGAGCCTGATCCGGTTTGATATTATTCGTCTCCGAAAGTAACTCGCCGGTTTTTGATTTCAAGTCGTGCATCACGGCCAACAGACTCTCGCTGATTTCGTCGAGTTTTTGGTGCCGGACAAAAGTTTTGGCTCTTTGCAAAGCCGTGTTGAAGCGGTCGTGATCGAAAGGCTTGAGCAAATAGTCGAGCGCGTGCGCCTCGAAGGCGCGAAGGGCGTGTTTATCATATGCGGTGACGAAAATCGTTACGGGCATGTGCATTGCCCCGACTTCTTCAATCACTTGAAACCCGTCCATTTCCGGCATTCGGATGTCAAGAAAAACAACGTCCGGAGACTGCTCGCGGATTGCCGTCACTGCCTCTCGTCCGTTACGGCACTCGGCAATCACTTCGATTTCGGGGTCATCGCCCAGCATCACAGAGAGCGCCTCGCGCGCCAGGGATTCATCGTCAACAATCAACGCGCGGATTTTTCGATTCAAAGCAACTCTCTTTTCGCCTGTTCTTTAGCGGGGAGGAAGGGGATAACGATTTGCGCTATCGTCCATTCGTCTTCCCTGCGGCTGAGGCCGAAACTAAAATCTTCGCCATACAGCTCCGAGAGACGCGCCCGGGTGTTTTTTAATCCCAGACCGGCAGTGCCGTTTTGCCCGGAAATTTTCTTCAGGTCTTTTCCGTCATCGCGTACTTCCATCAGCACTTGATTGTTTTGCAAGTGGGCTACAATCTGTATCCGGCTGGTTCCCGAACTAGAATCCACGGCATGGCGCATAGCGTTTTCGACGAGCGGCTGCAAGATTAAATTCGGCACCTGTGCAGTGAGTGCTTGCGGGTCAATCTCCCACTCAACGGCAAGCCGGTCATGAAAGCGGATGCGCTCGATTTCCAGATAACGCCGCGTAAATTCAATTTCGTCTTCAAGCGTCAAAACCTGTGTCTCTATATTATCCAGCGTTAAGCGCAGAAGTTCACTGAGACGGTTAATCATTTTAACCGCATCCCGATTTTCATTCTTGAGCACCAGAGCCGTAATCGAGTGCAGCGTATTGAATAAAAAGTGCGGGTGCATCTGCATCTTCAGCGCCTGAAGTCTGGCATTGGATAGCTGGACATCAAGCTTTGAAGCTTTTAACATTTCGTTTTGATACCGCTCGTAATATAAGAAAATCAAACTAATCGAAAGAATTACCCAGTAAACCAGCACGTTTGTAATGAGGATTGTTGCCCAATCATGATTATCCGGTCGGTAAAATTGCTTGATGTTGTAACTTGTCCAATTTTTCAAAATGGGTAGAAGAAGTAGAGGCAATCCCTGAACGAGCATCGCCCAAACGATTCCCACCGATAAGTAGACCAGCAAACTCTTAATGAGACGCCTCCGTTCAAAAGAAAAACGGCGTGACAGTATGAGAATTAATGGAGCGTGAATTGCCCAAAACACCCAGAACGGAGCAAGTTCGGTGATATTTTCTGACACATTTTCCGGCTCATTTATTCTCAGATAGAGAGAAATTGCGCTCAAGAGATAGACGATCAAAGCGCACATTGCCAGTATCAAAAGCCATTGAAAAGTAGAGATTCGTCGCATTATTAATCAAGTATAAGGCACTGGCTGGAATTTTTATATTTGAAGTTTAACCCATTCCGAGCAGCCTGCAAGCTTGGCATAATGGTTTGATTTTCGAGGTCGCTTTGCTATCTGGAATGAGGCCGGAAGAATATCTTGCTCTACTAATGGGCAGATATTGATTTTGAGCGATGCACGGCGCAAGTTCGCCGCGCTCTTGTGCGTCATAAGAAAAGTTGGAGTTTTGAAGAACCTAAGACGGCACACAGCCGTCGCACGGTTTATCTGCCTGCGCCTCTACTGCAAAGGCTCGCCGCGCATAAGCGTAAGCAAGCAGAAGCCCGGTTGAAACTCGGCGCATTGTTGCAAGCCTTCGATCTGGTCTTTTGCAGCGAAGAGGGTACGCCGCTTTCTATTCCAAACCTTACCTATCGCTATTTCCGCCCGATACTCACAAAAGCGAATCTGCCTCAAATCCGTCTCTATAGAGTGCCACCGCGCGCCTTGAAGAGATGCTTTACCAAACAGGCTTGCAAAGTAATAAGTCAAAGATTTGATTGAGTGGAAATAAAGGACTTAGCTATAGTTGTTACTTTGGACACATTGCTCTTTAAGTCCTTTGTTTCTTTACAATACTGCGTAATCGCCGTTTCGCCGACCTCCTTTTATGCGATAAACTTCTGTGTCTACTCTTGAGCAACTTCGCAAGCGATTGGTGACTGATGCCCGATGAAGAAAGTGCAAACTTTTATGGCAGGCGGCCTCAAAAAATAGAGAAGTGGTGAAGAGTCCCCACAGTGGCCTTTTAGATGAACTTATAAATCGTCACTAACTCATTGAAAATAATGGAGGCGGCGATCGGAATCGAACCGATGAATAAAGGTTTTGCAATTCATAAAGTGCATGTGTCAAGGAATAGCATAGAGCATCATGGCCTTATAAAATAAGGGTTTTATCGAAACCGTTGCAAGCCCGTAATACTCCATAGATGCGAGTAGCTACTACATTGCCAAACAGCTTTTCCGCTTCTTAGGCGGCCAGTTCATGCTATTTTTTGTACCCCTTTTGTTCCTCTTTTGTACCCCTTTTATGTTGCCCTTTCGTAGCCCTTTTTCTACGCCCACGTGACGCCTGTTCTACGCCCTTTTTACCGGATTAAAAAATTGTCAGACGAACGCCCGCGCTTTGACTAGCTGCGCATGATTCAACTTTGCGCGCGTCGGCGTTTGGCTTTGCGCGTCTCTTTTTCCGCGATTTGTGTGAGCGGGTCTGTGTATTGCCTGTAAAGGTCGAAGAGAAATTCAAGCCGCTCTAAATCGGATTTGAAGCGGCGTGAGCCATAACAGGCATCAACAGATGCATCAACAGCGCGGTGGGCGTCGAGTAATTCTTTCGGCATCGTATTCGGGGCGTAAAGGTCGGCAAGTGTCGCCTCTGGAAACTTCGCCCTTACATGAAAAACAGCTTGCGCGGCTGTTTCAACTCTTTCTCTCTGCCTAAGGCTTGGGTCTTTGGGAAATGGAAAGTTGTTGTAGACGAGATTATTTGAGTAGCGATAATCACTTTTGATTCTTCCGCAAATTTGACGCATCCAAGCCATATGCATTTGAGAAGTCACTACGCCGAAATGATATAGGGTTGCATTTGGCAACGCCGCACAGGAGTTATTCAGAATAAAATCTTTTGTGAAGAAAGCAATGGGTACATAACGGCGATTTTCTGAAGAATGCAGAGGAATCAAGACATACTCACTTTCAGGTTGTCGAATCTCGCCAAAAAGATATGGGACTTCTGCAAGTTTTTGCGTTGCCGCCCGCGTGCTCTTGGAACGAAATTCACGAACAGCCTGCACTCTTTTCATCACTTCAGGCAGTTTACGCCATTCAGCGGGCGAAGCATCTTTCAACCATAAACACCAACGATTTTCGCCGTGAATAAATTCATGTGCGCTGATTAGAGGCAAGATAAACTTTTCTGCTTTCGGCTCTATCGCTAAAAATTCAATTCGTTCTTCGTCATTCAACAAAAGGTTGCCGTCGTCGTTTGGCATATTGCCGAAGCTAAGTTGAGGGACTTTGCTAATAGGTGTCTTTCTGTTGGTGATAAGTATATTAGCTTGGTCAACCAAATAGGGGTTGATGTTCTTACTATCAATTTCATGCGGCTCAGACGTGGGTGTTTGATAATCGAAAAGGTGTTTGCGATTCACATCAAAAGTGGCGAATCCGATGATTACGCAATGCACTGCTGCCTTTCCTCTAGCTTCATTGTTCCACTTGAACGTGCGATGCGCGAAATGAATCTTTAAGCCTTTATCAAAAAGATAGCTCCACAAAACGCCAACTTGCTCGCCTTGCGTAATTGAGTTGGTCGAAACGAAAGCGACTTTGATACTTGTGCCTTGAATGAATTCGGCAGCTTTAATGTACCAAGCGCAAACATAATCCAAAATGCCATATTCTTTAATGCCATCCAATACTAATTCCATGTCTTGATTTTGTGAGGCGTTTCTAGCCTTCTTCCCGACAAAGGGCGGATTGCCGAGAATGTAAAGCGTCGTTTCTGTTTCGTTGCCATCTATGCTGACAAGTTCGCTCCAATCAATCCGCAATGCGTTTGCATGTCGAATGTTCGGAGTTTTCCTAAGCGGCAAGCGTACATAGCTCAGACCAAATTCCGCCGACAATCTCATGTTCGCTTGATGGTCTGTAAGCCACAAAGCGACGGTAGCAATTTGCGCGGGAAAATCTTCAACCTCAATTCCGTAAAATGAATCAACATCAATTCGGGAAATCTGGCTCACATCTAAAACGAGTTGGTCTTTGCGTGAAAGGTTGCGCAACTGTTTCAGAATTTCAATCTCTAAAAGACGGACTTCGCGGTAAGTGATAACGAGAAAGTTTCCGCACCCGCACGCCGGATCAAAAAACTTCAAGCGCGCAAGTTTGTCGTGAAATTGCCTGAGACGCGCGGCGTTGTGTTTGATGGATTCAAATTCAGCATACAGGTCATCAAGGAAAAGCCCGCGCACAACCTTTAAGATATTTTGTTCGCTGGTGTAATGCGCTCCTAAATTGCGCCGCTTTTCCTTGTCCATTACTGACTGAAATAGCGAACCGAAAATCGCTGGCGAAACTTTGCTCCAATCGAAATCACAGGCTTGCGACAAAGTTTGCCGCATCTTTCGATTGAAGAAAGGCAAGTCAATTCGTTGCTCAAAAAGTGCGCCGTTGACGTGAGGGAATTGCCGTAAATCATCGTCAAGATTCTTTTGCCTTTCGGAAATTGGCGTGTCGAGTATTTGAAACAACAAACTCAACATCGGGCCTATATTGTCGCCGGATTCATCCGTCTTTTCTTCAAGGAAAAATCTGAAATGGTCTT
This sequence comes from Pyrinomonadaceae bacterium, assembly GCA_963817025.1. Taxonomy (GTDB): domain Bacteria; phylum Acidobacteriota; class Blastocatellia; order Pyrinomonadales; family Pyrinomonadaceae; genus JACMLC01. The sequence continues at coordinate 325,013 of CAWFML010000002.1, forward strand.
TCGGAAAAATGCCCGTATCGTCTGCGAATAGACAATAGACAAGGCGGACAAGAAAAACCTCTAACTTGTGTCCAGAATAGCCGCTCTCTAAAAGCGCGTCGTGAAGCTCGCCCATCTTTTCAGCGACGGCTATATTTACAGGGTCTTGATCTTTGTATGTGCGTTTGGTGTAGCCGGAAATGAAGCCGAAGAGATGTATCTTGTCCGGCAATTCGTCAAGCGTGAAGTTGGTTACTTCGCCGGATTCCAAATCGAATAAACGAAAGTTGCCGAAGTCGGAAATGATAACGCACTTCGGCAGATCGTTATCCGGTAAGTTCTCCACATATTCAAAAGCTTGCGAAGTCGCTTTATCAAGATTCTGCCCGCTTGATTTGTGTTCGGTGAGCAATACGCCGCGCCAAAAAAGGTCAATCGCGCCGTAATTGCCGCCTGTTTTCTTCACGGCCTTTTCAAATACAGCAACGCGCCTGCGCTTCACTCCGAAGATTTCCAGAAACTCATTCCAGAATGTTTGCGCTTCGGCGCGCTCGCGTGTTTCGTCTTTCCATTCGTGAACAAAAGCTACTGCGTTATTTCTAATTTCAGCTTGTGTTAATTGCGGCATCGTTTTAGAGAAAAAAAGCCCGAAAAGTTCGGAGGAACAAAGCCAAACTTGCACACGGAAAACTTAAAGTCAATCTTCTAAAGTAAATTTCAAAAGGGGATGTCTTGAAGGATTCAAAGCGCGGTCGCGTCGGTCTGGGGTGCGCTGTCATATTCAAGCCATGCGGCACGTTCGGCTTCATCTTCGGAAAGTATGCTTTGCTCTGTTTTCGTTTCTCTGTTTTCTTGGTTTCTCGGTTCTTCATATACAGAAAACCGAGAAACCGAGTTTCTTTCATATCGGTAAGGATCGCCGCGCTTGCCCGTTCCGGTGCGTTGCACATCGCTGCTTTCACATAGCAGGCGCAATGCTTTTGCGATAAGAGATTGATTGCCGCCCGCCCGTTCCCGAATTTCGCTTTCAGTTAAAGCCTCATCGCCTAGTGCTTCTAAAACTTTCGTTTTGTGTTCTTCGATTTGTAGCGCCCTTAGATCGCCGACAGCCGCCACAAGTCCGGTTTCCGCATCCATGTGAACAACCGTTTCTGGCATATCTTCGCCATAACGTTGCAGAGTTTCGAGCGTTCGCACGCGCTCACGTCGCTTCATCGTAAGCAAGGCATCAACCGCGCCGAAAAAACCTGTAGAGCCTGGCAGCGCATCCCCGCCGTCTCGCTCGCCTTTTCCATTGTGATGAAGTGCATGGATATGACAACCGCTTGTGCGTGCTAAGTCAATTAAAGGCTCCGAAGCGAAGATTTGCAGCGGCTAAAAGGTTTCGTCACTTGCGTGGGCCTGTCGTAATGAGAAGCTACGAAAACAGCTTGATGCATTACATAACGACTAAGTGCGCCTAACAAAACCGCGGCGCAAGTAGGCGAGAAAGCAGGATGGTTGCGAGCCATGCGATCGAGTCCAAGGAGCGCTTGGTTAGATTACGGCATTCCGGTATTCACTGACGATGTCGCGTCATCGAACTATCCGGTCTTCAAAGGCCCGGCGACCTTGTAAGTACTGAGGATGATGCCGGACGGCAGTGCTTTCGTGCTGACGAGCTCGAATGAGCGTGGCGGAGTGGCCTCCGCAAAGAAGCGCTTCCCCGTGCCCAACAAGACCGGATAGACGATCAGCAGGACTTCATCCGCAACCCCGTGGTCGAGCAGCGTCGATGTCAGCGTGGAGCTACCCCAGAGGATCAGGTTCGGGCCGTCCTGCGACTTGAGGCGGCGAACGCCCTCGACGATGTCCGGTCCAACGCCCTCGAACGGGCCCCATGCAAGACTTTCCGGACGGTGGGTAGCGACATATTTTGTTGCCGCATTGAGACCGTCCGCTATCGGACTGCTCGGCGCTTTCGGCCAGAAGCCCGACCAGATATCGTAGGTGCGACGGCCAAGCAGCAGATCGAAGTTCTCGCCCTGCGCGGCGAGAACCGCGTCTCGGCCAGCGGGGGTCCGATAGGGCGCGGTCCAGTCGCCGTAGGGGAAATCGCCGTCGTCGGAGGAGTGCTGGATCACGCCGTCCAGCGAGATGTGTTCGATGATTTTGAGCTTTCTCATTTGAGTCTCAGTGTTCTGGGGTTGGAGTTTCTATTGGCATTGCGAGGAACTCGCGCACCTTGACCGATGCGCGGCAAGCGACGACGACGCTGACGTGGTCCAATCTCTTGATCGTCATGTCCCCACTTTCGCTTTGCCATTCTTCAACACGGAGACATTAGCCATCGTAATACCGACTTTATCGGCGATCTCGGTAACGCTCATTTTCCTTTTCGCCAACATGACATCGATGTTAATGATGATTGCCATGTTTGTTTAGACAGTCAGATCGTTCTCAGACTTTTTTTATCCACGGCATTTTGTAATATCCGCTCAAACACTGCGGCTGCTGTGGCGATGGTGGCAGAGACCAAAATAACGAAGACACCCATCATAACTCCGCCAGCAATATCATCCTTACCACGTATGAATATGAATAAATATGCCTCCGCCCCGAGAATAAAGATCGCAGTAGTTAACGCGCAGTACTTGATGATCCGCAAAGCTCGCACTGAATGCTGGAAAAAGATCTCATCCCGTCTGGCATACCCTAAGATCTTGAATCCCTGGTAAAGACCGATAAAAAATGGGACGAAGGCCAGGTATATATACGCCAAAAATGGGTCCTTGAAATATACCTCAAAAAGCGTGGCGTTCACGTTCCTGCCCTCTAGGTTGGGTTCCCAAAGCAAGAAGGCAAAAACGCCTACCCCGAGAAGTAGAATTACTGCCTGAAGGAAGATTGTTGAGCCTCGTTTCATAGTTGATCTTTTATTGATGGTCTATATTGCGACCCTATGTTGGGATTTATCGTTTGTCAATATATTTTTATTGTTATTTGTTTACTGCAGTTGCACGTCCAACACCCGAATAAGTGACAAGTGACGAGTGATAAGTGACGCGTCATGAAAGACGCGGCCCCTGCGCTCCTGACGCCCACATCCACCTCTCTAATTCGCAGTTAGCGGACATTCGCCCCGCCAAGGTAAGCGCTTCCATTGAACCTTTCTCCGAAGGCGTGAACGCGTCAGAAGAGTTCCTCGGCCAGCGCGACGATGATGCCCGCAGGGCCTCGCATGTAGCAGAGTCTGTACTTGTCCTCGTACTGGGCCACCTCGCCGACGAGTTCGGCACCGCCCTCGCGCAGGCGAGCGACAGTGTCGTCCACGCTTTCGACTGTAAACATGACGCTCCGTAGGCCCAGCGTGTTCGGCGGTGGGCACGCCGGTTCGATCTCGACCAGTCTTGGATTGCGAAACTTCGTCAGCTCAAGCCGCCCGTGCCCATCCGGGGTCCGCATCATCACAATGTCGACCTGGACACTTTCGATCCCGTTGACGCGGTCCACCCACGGGCCCTCAACCAGCGCCTCGCCTTCTTTCGTCATGCCGAGCGCGGTGAAAAAAGCAATAGCGGCTGCAAGGTCGTCGACAACGACGCTGACGTGATCCAATCTCTTGATCGTCATGTCTCTAGTATAGCAGAGGCCGTAGCACGAACAGGATCCCCGTCAGCGCCGCCCGATCCGACACCCGGGGCCGCCCGCCCTTCGGTTTCGGCGGCTCCGGCGGGAGCAGCGGCGCGATCCGCGCCCACAACGCATCAGGCAACAGTTCCTTCGCCATGTCACCCTCCTCCATGGCTCCTATTTTGCTTCCCTGGCTGCTTACGCGACGGTTTTGTTAGGCATACTAAGCCAACAGGTGAATAACACTCAATCCTCAACCACTGCTGATTCGATCTTCGGCTCGACTCGGGCTTCAGGAACTCCAGAATAAAGCGGACGGCAGTGCGCGCTTTTGAATTCTCGTGAATCGAGAGAGGCGCACATGACGGATTTCTCGTTCGCTCCCGCAGACAACCTCGACGATCTCGGCACAACTTCTACCAAGTACGAAAATAACATCAACGCGCTTCGCATACTCAAGGAACTCGAAGCCGAGAACCGTAGCGAGGCGACGCTCCACGAGCAGACAGTCCTTTCGCGCTACACGGGTTGGGGCGACGGGACGGTGCTCAAGCGCGCTTTCCCGAACGGCGTCTCGCCGCACCTCCCGCCGAGCGAAGAACTCAAGGAACTGCTCACCAGTGAGGAGATCAAGGCGTTGCGCGCGTCGAGCTTGAACGCGCACTACACGGCCATCCCGGTCATCCGCGCCATCTATACCGGACTTTGCTACGCAGGTCTTCACCTTCTTCCCGCAGGAGCTCGACTGCGCGTGCTCGAACCGGCGGCTGGCATCGGTCACTTCATCGGCGCGATGCCCAAAGAGTTGAGAGAGAGGAGCGATTGGGCGGCGGTCGAACTCGATACGCTCTCGCCGCGAATCACGCGTCTGCTTTACCCAAAGGCGCGCGTGTTCGCGGAAGGTTTTGAAGCGGCGAACTTGCCGCCCGCATGGTTCGACCTCGTGATCTCGAACGTGCCGTTCGGTAATTACAAGGTCTGCGACCCGCAGGTGAAGGAACATTACCTGCGAGCCTCTATCCACGACTACTACTTCGCTAAGGCCCTGCGCGTCACACGTCCAGGAGGCTGTATAGTCTTCATCACATCGAGGTTCACTCTCGACAAGCAGGACAATCGCCTGCGCTCATATCTGGCTCTGCACGCGGAGTTGTTAGCCTGCGTGCGTCTGCCGAACAACGCCTTCACCGCCAATGCGGGTACGCAGGTCGTCACCGACATCATCATCCTACGCAAACGCGCTGCGCCGCTGAAAGAATTAGCTGAGCCGCCGCTCTGGGTGGAAGCGCAGGATACGACTGTCCTACACGAAAAGGCACGCCGATGAGCATCACCCTCAACCGTGCCTTCATCTCCGATCCGACTCTCATGCTCGGTCAGCCACTCGTCGGCGCGCACGGGCTTTACGGGCGTAACGAATTCACTCTTAAAGGTGACGGCAGAGATTTGAGCAAGAGCCTGGAAGAGACTTTGCGGCGTGCGCTGCCGGAGAACTTGTTCGCTCCTGCGACCGCGCCCTTCAGCGCGCAGTTCACAAATACTGATACGGTAAAGAGCCAATCCAATGAACAGGTCAAGTCGGAGCTAGACCCACTCGAAAGTGCGGCCCAAGCCGAACTCGTCGGCACGAGCGAGGCGCGTGCCGGACTTGAGCAGGTGCGCGCTACAAGTCTTCTGGACATCTACGACGCCGCAAAGCGAGTGATCTCCGTCCAGATGGAAGGCGCGGACAATGACGAGTTGCAGGAAGCACAAGCAGAACTCAATAGTCTCTACGACCGCTTTCGCATCACGCTCAAGAAGAATTTAGGCGATGCCGAGACGGCTATGTTCGACAAACGCGAACGCGCCGGGGCGCAACTGCGGCTGCTCGCAGACCTCTTGATGGAACGCGTGCGACTTGGCTCAAGCGGGATGTGTCTCACAGATGGGGCGGGCCATTACCGCGGCTTCAAAGTCTTCGTCCACGTTTCCGGCAACAGCCGGTTCGCGCATCACTCAACGCTCTTTAACTTCCAGTCAGAGATTCACCTGCGCGCTTCGGACACAGGGACAGCTTACGTCGCCCAGATCGGCGAATACCGCCGCCTGCGCAGGGCTTATGAAAAGATGGGCACCG
>CAWFML010000003.1:0-105110 GCA_963817025.1 Pyrinomonadaceae bacterium
CCAGATACCTGAATCATGAAGAATACCCCGCCTAGTTTCTAAGGCGGGGTATTCTTTTGGTGTGCCTTCGAGAATCGTTTAGGCTAATGGACTGCCATTCACATACACTTCAAACATTATTTCCCTTTTGCTTTACATTTATGATTATGTTGTGGGCCGAAACATTCCAGCTGCTGTCCTAAATCATAAAGGGTGAAAATTGCGTCGATAGTTTCAACATACCCACATGATCTACATTTCCACCATAGCCTCACCCCGAAATTCCTACTGGAATTATTGGAAAGAGATATCTCACGCAGATCATGATAAGTTGAAATAAAGTCAAATCCGTCAACTCTCGCTCTTACTAACGTTCCATCAACAATAAGTTTTACATCATACTGATCGCCGCAGATTGCATAAATCCGCTCAAGTAAGAAGAACATTTGTTGGGTAGCGAGCTTTTCCCAACGCAGCTCATTATTGAGGTGCCTAGAGCGGATTTCAGTTGGCTGTAAGACAGCAAGAGAGTAGGATTCAAGGCATGAAAGCCTACTCTCCCGACTTATGCGCCAAGATCGTGCGGGCCTACGACGAGGGTGCTGGCTCCCAACGCCAACTCGCCCGACAGTTCGGCGTCAGCCTCGCCTTCATTCAGAAGATGCGCAGGCGACAGCGCGCGACAGGTGAACCAGCGGCCACACGCCATACCGGAGGCCGTCAGCCTTTGCTCGACGCCCACGCGCTCTTGCTCATCAATCAACTGATCCAAGAGCAGAACGACCTGACGCTCTCGGACTTGTGCGAGCGCGTCGCCCAAGAGCACGGTGTGCGCGTCTCAGTGCCGACCATGTATCGTGCGGTGCGACGACTTAAACTGCCGCACAAAAAAAGCTGATCCACGCCTCCGAGCGCGACACCGAGAGGGTGCAAGCGGCGCGCCAGACTTATGGCAAGCAGGCTCTTGAGTTCGACCTGCAACGGCTCAAGTTTATCGACGAGTCAGGCGTCAACATCTCGATGACGCGTCTCTACGGGCGAGCGCCGAAGGGTGAGAGGGTCGTGGGCAGCGCCCCGCAGAACTACGGCTCTAACATCACCCTGCTCGGCGCGCTGTCGGCCTCCGGGCTTTCGGCCTTGATGACGGTTGATGGTGACACTGACAGTGAAGTCTTCGCCGCGTTCGTGCGCGAAGTGCTCGCGCCGACGCTCACTGAAGGCGACATCGTGGTGCTGGACAACCTGGGCGCACACCGCTGTGCGGCGGCACGTCAGGCGGTCGAACAGAGAGGTGCGCGGCTGGTGTTCCTGCCGCCCTACTCGCCGGACTTGAATCCGATAGCAATGCTGGTCAAAGATCAAGACAGCGTTGCGTGCGGCCAAGGCGCGGACGCGCGAAGCATTGGAAGAGGCCATCAAGCAAGCCATCACGATGGTGACAGAATCGGATGCACGAGCTTGGTTCAAACACTGTGGCTATGTCTTACACTAAATCGAAAACTGCTCTAGTGGCGCGCTTTATAGCGGGGAACGTAAGGTCACGCCCATCGAGGTGATCTAAATGACTGAAGAGAAATAGATGCTGAGCTTGCTCAGCGTTAAGCGCCGCAGTTGCCCGCATCAGAATCCAGCTTAGGCTCCGAAAGAATCAGAGACGCGCTCAAGATCTGCGAACTTGCCTTACCCAAAGGTCGAAGCAGGCTTAAGCTCGTGATGCACTCCAGTTCGTCGCAGAGTTATTAAACACTGTAAGCGGCGCGTCGATCTTTATTAGCCCTTGCCTTTAGAAGCCCACTCGCAGCGCCATCGCAGTCCCGAGATAGATCTCTCCGTTCCGGCGTTATGAAGAGGCGGCTTCCTTCCTCTCATCAGAATCTAGTTGAGGCTCAAAGAGCCAAGCCGCTCATCAATAATTCCATTCCCGTTCGCCGGTAAAGTCAGCGGATTTGCCTGCCTCTCTAGCTGGTCGAATAAACCGTGATAGAATTCAATGTCAGCCAGCCGCCAAGATATGTATCCCTCTATAACATAGGTTGGTTTTGTCTGCTGTCCTGACGCGCCATCGATGCCGGCTGTCTTCGATATGGAATGCGCAACAATCACACAGGACTTATCAAGAAGAGCAAAATCATAGACCGGCGACTGCTCGCTCTGGTTATTTATCGGGACATCCACACGTTGTAATCTACGCGCATTAACTGGTAAATAGCGACCCATCAATTCCTCAAACGCATCGTGTCCCGTGGCCGTCAGGTTAAGCGTCGTAGCCTCATTCGGAAACGAAATGATACGGGAAATCGTCTTACCTTTTGACAAGAAATCGACATCGCCATGATTAAGCAATTGCTCTAAGTAGCCTGATGTCATGACGGCCTTAACGTTAGCTTTTGAGTAAAGCCTGTCAAATTGTTCGCTGGTCAGCCTGACATAGGCTCGCCTCTGACGCACAGCCAGCAACTCCTTTGCATTGACTAATGCTGGCAACCATTCCGGCGCAGAAGGCCCACAGGGGAATGATGGGACATCAGGTATTTGGTTGGGGATGTTAAGACTACCTTCGCATAGATCGACGTTCCGTTCTAACGTCCTCAAGAGATTGGCCTGAAGCTCCATTACTTCGCATTCGGAGAAGGCAAGGCGATTGAAAGAAATCCAATTCGCTTCCGGCAGCACCTCACTCGTATATACGAGTTCAATAGTTCCGACATGAGCCGTCTTGGTATATTCAAATTCGATCCAAAGAATACTCCATGTCGTGCTAGTGTTTTGAGAAACTGTCCACAGCTCACAGCCGCGCAAATCGGGACGGGGCTTCTCGACACTGGTGTGAATCATGATATTGTTCTTTTCCTGTTTGCTCTTTTCGATTTTCCCCAGAGCGTACTTCCCAATATCAAGGCCGATTTTGTTCTCCTTCATCATCAACTCATCAGTTTGCATCCTCAGACCGTCCTCAACATTAATCTTGCCATATAGCCCACTCGTTCGCGTGAATGTCAGCTTCGAGTTCTGGTCTGTCGCTATCCACCGCAGCCCTGTGAATAAGAGCAGCGAGAGCGCAAAGATAGCGTAATGGACATATCCGAATGGCCTCGGCAAAGTGAGCGCTTCAACAAAAGTTACATCTTTATCAGTTACTGCGCCAGCAGATGAAGCGGTCACACCGGAAGGCATACTGCCCCGGAAAATATCTATGCAGATGACAAATTCCTGAGTGGGATTTTTGACCTTTGCCGTCGCGTTTTCGACCGCGAAATCAAACTTGTACATGTATGTCCTGACCAACATGGGCTGCTTTGCCAACACGTCAAGATATGTGACTGTCAAGAGGTCTTCTTCCAGTAGCCCTTTTTTGAACAGTTGTGAATCGCCGCCTAAAGAGGCTCTAAACCAAGGCCGCGAGGTAGTTTCCCAACTGGGTTCATGGATTACGGTTGATCCGGGAAAGAGCGCAATGGCTCCGTCCTTGCTAGCCACATAAATCCACGGGACATTGAGGGGAGCCGCGCCCGCATTCGGCTCGGACAATCCCAATGCCTCGGCGAGAGTGCGTTCTACATGAGAGGCATCTTTATTTTTCTGGCCGTTATAGAGAGAAGTCACAAATTTTGCAAAGTTGTTGAAGACAACTTTTTCCGCCTCCGTGAGATTCTCGCGCCTACCTTTTGAAGAGAAGGTAGCGAACTCAGGGTAAACTCGAACATCAGGATTGCCTAACATATTACTTGCCTTATTAGGTAAGCTCCCTTTATTTTTTATGTTATTGGTCGGACGAAGCGGAAGGTCGCCTACGTGCGGCTCTTGATCTCCATACCGAATGCGATTTATCAGTTCCTTACGTTTCTCTAAAAACCTGTTTCGGTAAGGTTCAAGCGTCTTGAGCGGCGCTCCGTCCAACCAGTCGGAATCCTCGGCGGCGCGTTGGAGGCGTGATTGTTCGGCAATATAATTGCGCTCACGACGAGACTGTTTGGCGGAATGAACTCGCCACAGCGCGCTGACAATTAGAGTCAGCAAGGCTGAAAGCATTAGCACGCAAAGCCAGTAGCTTAATGAATTCAGATGACCTGACTGCCGAGAGCGAAACCACCAGCGGATCTCTGTTCCTGAGAGTAGATTTTTCATGGGTGTGAGTTCCTTTCTACCTTTCGTATGCCAGTCGGCTCTCCGAGCACTAATGCTCGATGATCGCTTACTGGTGTTATCAGCCAAGGTTCTCATCAGTAAAACAGGCGCACAGATATTGGCGTTCTGTGTTTCTGATGGCCGTTGTCATCCGCGAACGCAACCCTGTTCTCGGCGGGAGGAAGCACATTAATTCTTGTTAACGGACGCTCATCCTTCATAGACACACTTCTGCTCACACAAACTTGAGACTTTCAACTCGAAGCTTTCTTGTTACGGTTTCTTCTTGGGGGCGTCCTTAGAAATTTGCGACAGCAAATGTCATACCCTAACGTCTGAATCGTGAAGTGTTAGCGTGAGTTTTTGAGAGTCTTCAAAATATTTAGCTTTAATGGTGAAGAATCTAACTGGAAGCTAGTGGCATATCCGCTAGTGTGCATTTGTGATAGTTAGCATCGAAGTTTAGTTGTCTTACCTGCGCTATACAATCACATGCAAGATGGTATAGCTACATACGAAATGGTGGATTTCAGCGTAGTAGAAATTAAGCCAAACAATATTTGCATTCTGTATTGCTTCAAATATTTTGTCGGAGAAGTAGTGCGACAAATAGAAATGAAGAAAGTGTTCCCATCAGTGCAAAACAATATTATTGTTTTGCTTGGAGGAGATATAAGACTTCTCCAGTTCACAACTTTATTGTCTCAAACTCCGAGACCTTAACCTTGCGAATCGGTTCCAGTTCACAACTTTAATTTGGGAGTGAGGAAAATCTCGGACGGAGAATCGACAACTTAGAGGCACTTCAGTTCACGACTTTATTGTTTGTGGACATCCTTTATCAGTAATGTTGCAAAGATTAATTCGAGGCGCGAAAGTTCTTCGAAAGCCTTTCGGTCAGGCCGCGATCTGAAAGAACGAGGCGACAAACTTTGCCTGCCCTTGTGCATCATTACCGCTTAGCTTTTTGATCTGCCCCTCCGCATCATGTTTATTGATTCAATGTCATCAAGTGTTCGCTCCGCAGTGTGAAAGCGTTGAAGCACTGCGAGGCCCGCGCCTGAATCGCCGCCTTCCCGCACGAATCTTGGCGACCCGCGTTACTCCGCTGAAAGCATTGGAAGAGCGACGGGGCGGAAACGCACTTCTGCCCCGTCGCTCGTAAGAGGCGTAAGACACTGAACGAACCAAGAAGCAATGAGCTACATTGCCATGACGCGCTTGATGCGGCAGCAGGCTCAAGCGCGTCATGAATCTTCAAACAGCTTCTTAGCTCACGGCTTCACATCATTCTATTGAGCGAACCTCTTACGGTATTCAATAGATTCGATAAAGGCGCGGATGATGCCGTGATAGCAGCCGTAATCGCCACCGCCATTCGTACAGCCGTTCAAGTTTCCGAGCCAAAAGTTATAGCCGTCGAAATTATTGTCCGGTGGATCGTTCGGAGCGCGTTGCAGATAGACGCGGTAAGAGAGGTCTATGAATTGACCGTTGTTATACTCCGGCGGCGGAAATGGATTGAGCAGGTTAGCGGTTCTGGCCTGCTGGCGAAACTCGCTTGATTGCCAGAAGGCTCTGGACACGTCAACTCGCTTATTGCCAATGCACGTCTGGTTTGTGCCGCACTGCGTAATCTGTCCTGCCCAGAAGCCCAGCCCGCCCATATCCGGTTCGCGCAAGAGGAAATCAAGATACTGTTGCCGGACGAAGAAGCGCGCATCGTCAATCGGATTTCCCCTGTACTGCAAGAACATCGAATCCGACCGCGTTGATTGCCCGCTGGTAAAGCGGAACATGCAGGAGTCGTCCGAGTAATCCATAAAATTCTCCACGGGGTCTACGCCGGGAGCCGGGCAAGTATTGCGGCCCGTAGGGCAACCGAAGGCTGGTTCCGCTTCGGCTGGCGTGTCGCTCACTTCATCGTTCGAAGCGGAACACCCGCCCTGAAAAGTGTGAAAGAGTCCGACCCAGTGCCCGACCTCATGCGTACCCGTATCACCTGCATTGAAGGGAAAGGCCGAACCGCCCGGCAGACTTGCATTGAGGCAGACGACGCCATCCATAGTCGGATCGAATGAATAATCCCAGGGGAAAGTCGCCCAACCGAGCAGCCCGCCGCCCGGGCTGGTCGTATAGAAATTCAGCGAGTACGGGCCGCCGCGCCGCAGGGCTGTTTTCATCTGACGTTCTTCAAATGAGCCTTGACCGGCAAAGTACCATGCAGAGTTATTCGTGCGCGTGGTCTCGACCTTAACGAATCTGAAAGGCGTGTTCGTTCCGCCCGTCTGTCCGCCGAACGAAGCGTTGAGGACATTGATTTGCGAATCCAGCCTCGACTCGGAAACGTCGCCGTTGCCGGAATTGTCCCTGATGACATGAAAGTAAACGGGAATAGTAACCGAGCCGGGAGCGCGTAAAAACTCCCCTGTCTCGGAATCTTTGGCGCGGCTGGCCTCAAACTCTTCGAGCGATTTTTGAATCTGCTGTTGTTTACCCTCGTCTACCTCTTCTGTGGCGCAACGCGCGCCGCTCTCAATGAAAACCTTCTTGCTCGCCCAGGCGCGCCCGTTGACAATGAAGGGTTCATCATCCTGTCCCTTAACCTGGCTGAGCGGAGTTGAAGATATAGTGCTCGCATCGTTTGCGGCGGTGGTTGAGAACTCCCGCGTGGTGAGCATTAGCACGAGGCTCGCAACGCAGAGGAGCAGCATTAGCTTAAATATCGTCTTCTTCATTTCTACTTTCCTTTCGTGAGTCATAGTTTTTGCGGGAGAGAGATTGAGCAGTGTTGCCAGAAGGCTCGAACGCTACCCTGGCGGATGCGTTCAAAGCCTGTGTTATCTATTCCGGTGATGTTGTTAAGCATCTTCTTCAACAGCATAGAAGGACTCTCCAGATGGCAGCAGGACTGGCGTCTGCCGCCGATTAATTTTCGGCATTTGTGCAACTAGACGTGGAGGCGTCAGATTTATTTGTGTCCGCTCTTATTTCTTTTTATGAAAGTCATGTTCCTTCTTATTGCTTTTATAATGTCTGGATTGCTCATACTGCACAGAGCCTGATGCAGAACTCTATATCCGCAGACAAATTGTGGTATGGTCAGGGGTGAGCAAGTGTTCGGGAGTTATCTCTACGAGGTCGAATATCTTGAGGAAACTGCGAACGCCAGTGGAAGACGTGCCTCTACATCAATTCGGTTTCAGATGTCGCCGCTTATATGGATTATAGTAATAAAGAGCAGGCAGCCTCTCTCAATATTGATACCCTGCTACTGCCTTTTTTAGAGGCGACTACAGAGGAAGAGGAAGAGCTTTTTCTGGTTCAACTGCTAAATGAACACATCAATCCGGTCGTTAGACAGATACTGCGCTACAAGCTGCAATGGGACTTTAATCAGCGAGAGGCAAGCTACCGGAATCAAGATGTTGAAGAAGTTTATAATGAGATTCAACTGCACCTGCTGAAGCGACTGCGTAATTTTAAAAGCCAGCCGGTTAATAAAGCTGTCACCAACCTGCGGAGCTATGTCGCCACCACTGCCCGCAATGCCTGCGACGAATACTTGCGGCGAAAGTACCCGCAGCGTCGTAACTTAAAAGATAAAATTCGTTACTGTTTGACGAGCCGCTCAGAGCTTGCGTTGTGGGAAGAGGCTGGCGCGGGATGGCTGGCGGGTTTGGCCGACTGGGAAAGACAGCGCCAGCCCGCTTCTGCGAGCAGCAATGTGCGGCCTCACAGCCATCTGCTGGAATCGTTAGCAGGAAAATTAGAGAGCGTTGATGTCCAGAAGCTGGAACTGCATCAACTGTTAACGCTCATTTTCCAAATTCTCGGTTTCCCGGTTGAGCTTGACCAACTGACCGCCATCGTCGCAAAACTGAAAGGCATAGAAGACGCGCCAACGACATCTTTCGACGAGGGCAGCAATCCATTGTCGGAGCGTTTATCCAGTCTTCAACCGAATGCGGACACGCTCATCGAATATCACCAGCTGCTTGAGCGGATGTGGGCCGAGATACAGCAACTGCCACGCCGCCAGCGCGTGGCACTCCTATGCAACTTGAAAAATCAGCAGGGGATTAATGTGATTACGCTTTTCCCGGCGACGCGCGTGGCGACGTTTGAGCAGATTGCGGCTGCTTTGGAGATACCGCTCGAAGAGTTTGAAGCTCTGTGGAGCAAGCTGCCGTTGGACGATTTGAGTCTCGCACAATACCTCGGCGTCACTCGTCAACAGGTCATCAATTTACGCCGGAGCGCACGCGACAGATTGATGAGGCGCATGAATTCACTTGTAAAAGAATCAGGCGATAGTAATATTTCTCGAAAATCAACGTCTGGCAAAGACGAAACCGGGCTTATGAGGAAAAGACCTCAGAGCGAATGAAAATATGTTAGAGCATCCATCGTCTCAGAAGTTGGAGCTATACCAAAGGCGAGCCTTAGCGCCAAACCTCTTTCTCTCCATTGACAGGCACGTTCGCGCCTGCTCTTTGTGCTACGAGCAATGCTATTCGACGGGCAGGATGAAGGAAGACTATGAGGCTCTGCTGGCCTCATTATTGCCCGACCCCGATGACGAAGCCTATCACCTGACGAAAGCGGAGGTGGCTGGCTACCTTCAGAAGAATCTGGATGACGTTTCCCTTGAGACAGCCGAAAGCCACCTTGAAGTCTGCGCCGAATGTGTGCAGGCCGTAGAAGATTTGCGCGCCGCATCCCCTGCCACATTCACGCTTGCCACTGAGACCGTCGGTAGACAAGAAAACGGATACGGACATAAAAGCGGCGCGGGCATCTTTGCTTTCTTCACTGCTCTGAGCCGTCCAGTCCAGTTTGCCTCTCTCCTGCTGCTGGCTTTTGCTTTAGTCTTGATGACGATGCTTCTCATACGCAGCAGAAACGGTCATCCATCACAACCCGCCGAAGATGTGATGGCGAATCAAAATAACCGGAACACACCTCCGCCGAACTCTCAACAAGATCAGCCCCGGCTGGCAGATAAAGACGCCACAGGTATCAATAGCAATCAGACTGCTACTGCTCCTGATAATGAACCTGCTCGCGCCGGTGAAACGAGTGGGACTCAGGATGATGTTGCAGGGATGGAGAAATTGTCGCCCGCTTCGCACCGTGCAATCGTGTCGGCTTTGACAACTCAAAGACTTGAAAGGCCAAAGGTACTGGCCGAGCTTAATGGAACGAGCGGCACGCTCTTAAGCGAATCCGGTGATGGCCTTCCGTTTCGCCTTCTTAGTCCGGTGGGCAAAGTGGTGCAGAGCAGCAAGCCGGCATTTCGCTGGCAACCTCTGGCCGAGGCGTCGAGCTATGTGGTCACTGTCGTGGACAACAAGCTGAACGAAGTTGCCACGAGCGAGCCACTCACCTCGACGAAGTGGAGCGCGCCCGTGCAACTCAAGAGGGGCGGCATCTATTCGTGGCAAGTTACCGCCCTCAAAGACGGCGAGCAAATCGCTTCGCCCGTCATGCCCGCCCCGCAGGCCAAATTTCAAATTCTAGACCAGACCAGCGATGAAGAATTGAAACGAGTCAAGCGCGCATTTCCAAATTATCATTTAGGCTTAGGCATACTTTATGCGCGTGCGGGTTTGCTGGACGAAGCCGAGCGAGAGTTTCAAGCGGAATTGAAAGCGAACCCACGCTCCGCATCTGCGCGAAAACTTCTAGCCAGCCTGCGGTCACTCAAACATTAAGACGGTTAAAGTTTATTGCAGGGCTTCTAACAGTTTTAGCGCCCATGCAAAAGCTTATAGGAGAGATGCTAAAGCAATTAGCGTATCTACTAAAACTTGTAGCTTCGCTTCTTCTCTATTTTTCGTTGCCTATCAAAACAAACCCAGCCCAGTAAGCCGGATGGTTATATTGACCGTGAAGCAGTTTCAACGCCGCATCCCTGAGCGCTTCGGCTTTTGTCATGGCGGGTTCGCCTGCTTGCTTCCGGCGCAGTAGATTGCGATGGAACTCAAGCATTAAATCGGTTGTCCGTGCGGAGTCCACTTTCCACTGGCTAACGACCACCGTCGGGCATCCTGCGACGAACAGTGCCCATGACATTCCAATCATTCCTTCCCCGGCCCCGACGCGCCCTCTCGCCGTCTGGCACGCGGACAGCACCGCCATCTCTGCCGTCAAATCAAGCTTCATTAATTCCCATGCCTCCAGCAAACCGTCTTCCTGTGCTTTATCTCCGGCGCGTGACAACATGATGCGCGAGTACATCGGATTACGGTCATCAAGTACCGCGTGTGAAGCAAAGTGTAAGAGCAGGTATTTCCCTGCTTCTGCTTTCACCTCTTCTTCTGTCGCTTTGTCTCCGATGAGTACCTTGCTTCTGGCACGGCCATAAAGTTGTCCCAACGTGTTGACCTCTCTTTCCGTGTGCGGCAGTGGGCCAAGCAGCTCATCTCCGCGCAGTGTGCTGACCTTCACTACTTTTTCCCCGTTCAGCACAGGATTGCCCAGCGCCAGCAACTCCGGTACAAAGTTGCCGGAGAGCGAAGCCTCTGCCCCTGATTTTCTTGCCGCAGGAGGCTTCGGCACCTTCCTGTCCATTTCGCGCAGCACACTGAACGAGTGTGCATAGGACAGTGCATAGTCTTCTAACAGGTATCCCTTCTGGCCGCGATACAAAGCCTGAAAGGGAAGCTCCCACAAAGGCCCGTCTGGAACGATGATTAATTTACTCACTCCTTGCAGTTGCTGCTCGGCAGGTTTGATGAGCAGGTCATAGAGCTGGCGCGCAGGAGTTTTTACTGTCAGGTCACGCGCGGCTACCCGGCGGCGGAAGCTCTCTGACAGCCTGGTTAATTCCTGAGTTTTGAGGTTGAGAGGATAGATTTTCAGCGTCACAGGCTGGCCGTTGCCCTGCTTGACAGCCTTCGTGATGACGAAGAGATAGGAGTTATTATTGCCAACCACGTATTCAAGCAAAGCAGTCCTGTCATCAGGCAAGAGCTTTGCCGCTTCGTCAAGCGTGAGTGTGTGAGCCTGACCCCGCCTCACTTTCAACTCAGGATGCGCGGCATAGAGGCTGAGTTGAAAATTTTCATATTCGAGGCGCGTCTTTTCCAGCCGCGCCGTCAATTCTGCCAGCTCAGTCGAGATAGCGCCGGATTTCAGACGCGAAATTTGTGTGTTGAGCGCGCCCATTTCGGCGGTCAACTCACGGTCTCTGGCGAGTTCCTCACTGGTCATGGCTTTCGTGATGTTGACTCTGCCACTGCTCAGCACGTCGAGCAGCACGCGGCCTTTCGCGCGTTCCGCATACAGCAGGGCTTGAGCCGCATCCTGTTGCTTGATGAGCAAATCAACCATCTCGTAATAAGGCGACACTTTGTCTTCAAAGAAGCGTTGCTGTCCCGGCTCACCTCCGGCTGTCTGCCCGCGCATCTTTTCGATAATCGCAATCGCTTCGAGGAATGACTGGCGCGCCGGATCGAATTGGTTGAGGGACATCTGCGCCCTGCCCATCGTCGTCAAAGACTGCCATAAGACAGTCGTATGGTCGCTTTGACGGGTGCGGGCAACAGCGCGGCTCGCGTAGTCGAGCGCCGCCTCGTACTTGCCGAGGTCTCGATAATTGTTGGAGATATTGGTCAGTGAACTGGCGATGACATGTTCGTAATCCAGCTCTTCCGCTATCTTGTAGCTCTGCTGCAAGACCTCCAATGCCCGCGTGTTATTCCCCTGCTCGCGATAAATAGTCCCCATGTTATTAAGCGAGCTGGCGATGTTGGTTTTCTCTCCCAGCTCTTCATGTATCTTCAGGCTCTTCTGCATGAACTCCATCGCCTGCACGTAGTTTTGCAGCGCATAATGAACGTTCCCGATGTTATTTAAAGCGGCGGCAATGTTGGATTTCACTCCGATTTCGGTGGCGAGTTGTAAAGCTCTCTGATAAAACTCCAAAGCCTGCTCGTAATTTCCGTGCTCGTAGTAAATCAGCCCGATGCTGTTAAGCACAGCTATGATGCTCGGTTTTTCTTCCAACTCTTCATACATCTTCAAGCTCTTCTGGCGCATGTCGAGCGAGCGCGCCAGGTCTCCCTGAAGCATGTGCACGCCGCCGATGTTATTCAGCGCGTGAGCGACGCCGGATTTGTCGCCCAACTCTTCGGATATTTTCATGGCGCGCGTTTGATACTCCACCGCCTGCGCGTAATCGCCCTGATAAAAGTAGATGCCGCCGATGTTGCCGAGGACGGTGGTGAGGCCAAGCTTATCTCCCAGCTCTTCGCGCAACTTCAAAGTCTTGAGATATATTTCCAGCGCCAGCGCGGGATTGCCCTGCTGCCGATGGACGACCCCGATGTTGCTCAAGGCCCGCGCCATATCAACTTTGCTCCCGGCCTCTTCCGCCAGTTTGTAGCTGCGCTGGTATGACTCCATCGCTTTCGTGTAATCGCCCACCATATAATGCGCGTTCCCCGCGCCGGCTAAAATCAGGGACGCGCCTGTCTTATCATCAAGACTTGTGGCGATGCTCAAGCCGATTTCATAGACGCTTTGCGCCTGTGCAAACTTGCTTTGTCCGAAGAGAGCTTTGCCCTGCTTGTTCAGTTCTCTGACCAGCGTGGGCGTCAGTCTCTCCGCGTTGCTGCTGATGAGCAGCTTGCGCTCTTCCTCATTCTTCGCCGCCAACAGGTCTGCCGCGAAATCCTCTTCACCTGAGACATAACGCGAGACCTTCCATCCCGCGCCTTCCTGCACCACCTGCATGATGCGCGTCATCTTGCCGAACCCGTCAGCAGGCTTGCCCGTTTTGGTATTCAACGCGCTCACTTCGACGACGAGTTGAACCTTTGCTGTACCCGTGTGAGTTGCTACCTTTCCGATGTCCAGCTTTTTGACTTCGATACTGTGATTGTCGTCGAAAGTTGATTGCAGGCTCTTTCTGCTGGCCGCGAGGTCGCCCGACTGCTCGCTCCATAAAGCCATCAATCCTTCGAGGTCTTCTTTCTGGTATGCGGCAAAAAATCTCTCGATGAGGGTGTGAATCGCCGCCGCGTCATCCACTTGCGCCAACACCGGCAAAGGTCTGAGACCCGTTAGACAAACAGCCAGACACAAAGAACAGATTGCTATCACGCGATACTTCAGGCGAGGCATATGAGAACTTCCTTTCGAGAAACATTCATAGGGTGGATGGGAAGAGAGGTCTTAATCACTTCAGAATTACTCAGGCGATTATCCCTATGCTCTTTTACTGCTAAATGCACCTGCGAATCAAAGGAATAATTCAGCCCTCTTGCAAATGTACAAACAAATTTACTGCGACTACAAATAAATTCGCAAACTGCTATCCAGCTATCTCATAAATGCCAGTTAAGGAACTTAAGCAGCGTATTATATTAAGAATATTTCGACCTGCTACATCGTTTCAGGTGTTTATGAGATGGCTTCCAGCTATCTCAACAATCGCTAAATGGAGAATAGCCAATGAGAACACGTATGCCGGCAGTGATACTTTTCATGAGCAACTTTTTCTGCGTAAGCTTCGGAGCAATAATGTCTCAGCAGCAGCGCGAAAGTCCGGGGACAATAAACGGCGCAGAGATTGCGGACGGATTGCCACAAACAGACGGGACGCATCAGGCGACGCATCAGGCATAGACAAACAAACTGCTGCGTTTCAAAAAGACAAGGGCGTAAGTCTCCACTCGCGCCCTTGTCTTGCTTGTTTTCCCAAACAGATTTTCTTACTGCCCAAATCGCTGTCGATACTCAATCGAACTCGTGAACGCGTCTATGAGTTGATTGATTCCATTTTGGTTCGCCGGATTGCCGTGGTTGTTTAAGACGCCCAGCCAGAATTGGAAACCGCTGTCGCTGCCGGACACAGAGCGACGCAAATACATCTCATAACATTTATGCACGAACTGCGCGTTGTCGGTCAGTTGCGTTCCGCCATTCGTGAAAAGCGACGGATGAGCCGCGACGAAGAAGGCGCGCGACACGTCTATGCGTTTTTGGTGTGTGCAGCCGTTGTTGTCATTAAAACCTGCCCCGCACGTTCCAGTGATGTTGCCCGTCCAGAAGTTTAATCCGCCTTCATCCGGTTCGGGTTCGTTGACGAGGAAGTCTGCGTAATGCTGCCAGACGAAAAACCTTTGGTTGTCAATCGGGTTTGTCGTTGTCGGCAGCGAGCCAGTAAAGAGCAGGCGATTGTCCGAGCCGGAGCCGATGGTGTTGAGCTTGCTCAAGCTCGCGTTGCTCTTGATAAATTGGGCCACTCTGTCAGGACAGGTTGAGATCATCCCGCCGATGAAGGGCGAACTCCCGGCGATGGGATACCAAGCGCACATGTCTGTGCCCTGACGACCCTGCAAATACAGGGCGACAGCCCCGGCCACGTGCGGCGAGGCCATAGATGTGCCTGATGCAAAGATGGCATCATTATCATGGCTAGTCCCGGCAGAGAGGACATTTTCGCCCGGCGCAAAGATGTCCAGAATTGGGCCAAAGTTGGAAAAGAAAAAGCCGTTCGACTGCGCGCCCTGATCGGTCGGGCCGGAAGCTCCGACAGTGATGGCCGGGATGACACGCGCCGGAGAGATTGTGCTGGCGTCCACAGCGCTATTGCCTGAAGCGATGACATAAGACACTCCGGCATCAATGGAAGCCCTCACGGTATCGTCAAGTGTTTGATTAGCTCCGCCGCCCAGACTCATATTCGCCACCTTCGGGACAGAAGGATTGGCGTAATGCTCATTCGTGACGAAATTAACTCCCGCGACGATGGCATCGAGCGGGCAGCCATAAAGCGGACTATTACTACAAACTTTAACGGAACGAATGGTCACTCCTTTAGCCACACCGTAGGTTGCCCCGCCGATTGTGCCTGCCACGTGAGTTCCATGACCCAAACAATCGTTATTCGTTGAGGTGGGTGTGCAAGTCGGCTCAAGAGCCGGGTGGATAAAATTAGCGGCAATCGAAGCACGCCCGCCGAAGTCCGCATGAGTCATCCTGATGCCGCTATCTATCACATAAGCCGTGACGCCCGCGCCCGTCGCGTTGTAAACATACTGACCATTCAGAGGCAGCGACATCTGGTCCACGCGATCCAATCCCCACGGAGGATTGAACTGAATGGCTGACGGGTAAAAAGTCCCAACCTGTTCCACATACTTGACCTGTGGATTTCGACTGAGAGCAATAGCTAAGGTTTCGCCTGGCAGTTCAACGGAAAAGCCCTTGAGCGCGGTTTCGTAAATGAAGTCCACTTTTCCGCCATAGAGCTGCGCGAAATCTCCGGCAATATCATTGACCTGCGCCCGCCGCGTCCGGGCCGTTGAGCCGGAGACGACATTGTCTTTGAGTACGACGATGTACTTGTTCGGAATCGCCCTTTCAGCTTTGCGGAATTTTGCCTGCGGCTCAAGCGAATCTTGCTGCGGGCGCACGCGCGAAGTCAGAAGCGGCGAAAACTCAGGCGGATAGCCTTTGCTCTCGCTTGTGAGTGATTGACCTGTCGTTAATACAGGGACTAATGCGAAAGCGAAAATGGATAGCGCAATGAAATAAATCTTGAAGCTTTTCATCAGTGACTCTCCTCTCTCCTGGATTGAGCCACCGCCGCAGCTTTGAGACAGGACTGTCTCTCCAGTCAGTTGCATCCTTATCCCAAAGCGCGGCGGAGGTATTGTTGTCAAAAGCTCCGTCATCACTTGCTAGCGGAGACGGAACTTTCTCATCTCATCGAGCTTGATTTAGCCAGCAGACACACAGAAAATTTTCTCTTTCTGTTGAGACACAGGCGATTCAAATTTTTAAGTATTCGGACGCCTTACACGCCGTTCAAAATAGCTGGACGTGAAAGTTTCAGATTTATTCCTACCGGATGAAAATTACTTTTCAGCCAGCTTGACGAACTTGATGGAGGCTCTCAGAGCGATGGATAAAGTTTTAGCGGAATGCATATCAGAAGGACTGACGGCAAAGTGTGGATTTACTGCCAAATGCCACTTCAAATCAAAGGAATGATTGTAGTTGGTTTAAGAGCGTGGAAAAAAATTGTAGGGCAGTGGTAATAACTCCTAAAGGTCTGCGTCCTATATCAATCAGATGGATATCGTATTGGTTTGCAAAAGAAACATTACTGCTGCCATCAAGTCATCCTTCCCCGCGCGCCCGAGTGACGCGCGGCGGCGGACGGAGGCGTGCGCCCGCAGGGGTTCCGCGCCCTTCCGAACTGAACCTTAACCGAACGAATTGGAGGCTTAAATTATGCGTAGATTTCTCAAACACGCCCGCGCTTTGTGCATAGCGCTGACCTTTACCGCGATCATGATTGGTCTGGTTCCACTGCCCGAGGTCAAAGCTCAGGCGGGAACCACCCCTATCCCGGTCACACTTTATCGCTGGCGCGTGTCTAACTCAAACCTGGGCTACATGCTCCACCAATCCCTCTTAGCCGGACAGAACCTGGGCTACACCAACGAGGGGTCGGTCTTCCAAACTTTTCAACCGGGCGCGCTGACAGCCGGGATCATCCCCCCGCAGCCGCCGGGCTACACGCCCGCCCCCGGGAACCCGTTAATCCCCATCTACCAGTGGAGGGTCGTCCAGAGCGGGCGCACCTACTACTATTACTCCGGCCCGAATTTCGGCGGCGGCCCCGGCTACTACTTCGAGGGGCAGCTCGGCTGGGTGCTGCCCGCCAACTACCAGCAGGGATCGGCACTAGACATTAACGGACGGCCTATCCATGGCGCTCCCATCAACTACTACTACAGCACATCGAAAGGCTACTGGTACACGACCTTTCGCCCCGAAATCCCACAAGCGGTCAACGGCTCCTTCCCCCACAGCTCTTACGTCTTTCAGGGCGTAGGGTTCCAGCTCCCGTTGTGGGATCAATCGCCCGGGTTCGGGAATCCTCCTGAGTTTGCCTTCGTGCCGCCGCCCCCGCCGCCAGCCTGCGACCCGGTCGATGAGCAGGCTTGCTATAACAACGGCGGCTCGTGGAATCCGAACACCTGCTCATGCAACTTCTTCAACCCGGACCCCGAGCCTTGCCGGCCCGGCATGATCTGCGAGGCGTCCTCGCCAACCCAGCGGACGGCGAAGCCGGCGACCGCACCGCCCCTCAAGTGAGCGCGCCCGTTCCCTAACACGGGTTGAGCCGCGTCACCTGTGCCCCAGCAGAGGGGCATCGGACAGTAGCCAGTGGCAAGCCGGAAGCACCTTCGGGCGACTCCGGCTTGCCACCGGAAAGACGCGGGAACAAAGACGTACCCCTGCGAACATTAAAATCCTTTTCGGCAATGTGAAACAATATCATGCTGATTTGGAAAGATGGTTGTTCTTGTTATTTCACAATTTCCAGATTAGGCCGCCTTGATAGCTGTTAAGGGCAACGTAGCTGAAAGGTATCCGCGTAAGGATATTCTTCTCCCAACTTGGTAGTCGGATGTGTCGGGAGAAGTCGGAGGCTATCCCCGTTTGATAGCCCTCCCATCACCCTGACCTGAAAATCCCATTGATGGCGTTCACCTGCTTTATTTTGCAGCCGGACGTTGAGCGACAAGTCCTTACACTCTGAGACGTTCAAAGCTCTATTAAGTTGAATCGTAAACGTCTGAGTGTTGCCATTCTTCCATTCCTGATTAGCCCCTACGCTCTGGTTGCCGATGGTTGCGCCATTCCATCGTATTTCCAGATGAACAGTGTCTCCGCGATCTTTTCCATTGCCCTGCGTGGTAAAGATGACATCAACCGAAGTTAACTTTAGTTCCGGCGTTGGTGATGGCGACGGAGACGGCGTTGGTGTAGGCGATGGTGTTGTAATGCCCGACTGCACCAGTAGTGGCTTCAAAGTTGAAAGTCCTAAGAGTCCATCTGCATTCATGCCTTGAGATTTCTGAAATTGTCTGATCGCCTCAATGAAAGCGTCGTCATCGTTGTCGTCAATCGGGCCTTTGTAAAAACCTTCTTCTTGAAGCAATTTTTTTGCCGCAGAGATGGTAATAATTTTATCGCGCACTACCGCGTGCCTTGAGGAATTCGACTCCACAAAGGTTGTCATAGTTTCGCTGATGACGCGGCAATTCGGTATCGTAATGCCTGCGCGTCCGTCCGATACATTAATGGAGACGGTGGCTGTAATTGTTCGTCCACCTAACCCTCGCGTCTTGACCTCTATCCGAGTAATATTGGAAAAAGGAACTTCATCGAAATCCACCTTATTTCCCAAGTCGTCTTTTACAACCCAGTCATACCCCAATGATTCCCCGTTATACACATCAAGCACTGCTTCGAATTCGGCTGTTTTTCCCTCAGCGATTGCAGCCTCTGAGTAAGTCCTGAACGATGCACATGGCGGCTTCACAACTGGAGTGACGGCTGGCTTTGCTGATGGAGACGCGCCGGGCGAAGGCGTTGTGACCGGAGAGGGAGACCCTTCGCTCAATCCGCGCGGGAACCATGAAGGAGCATTGAAAGCGTAATTGCCAAGCTGAGGCTCAAGCGCGCTCGCGGCTGTCCAGCCGATGAAGGAGACGAGGAAGGCTGCGAGCAGCAGTGTGACGGGTCTGAGGCCGAGTGCGCGTTGACCATGTGGGAAAAGGATGTTGCGCAGGACATCCGGCACGGTCACGTCGAGAGGGCGCGGTTGCTGGCCGGACATGAAGGAGAGAAAGACGAAATCCTGAAGCGGGCTTCCCTTCTCTTCCGTGCGAAAGAGTTCGCGCAGCATCTTCTTGCGCTTTCGCTCGCGCAGACGCTCTTTGAGCCTGTCTATGAAAGATCGCTTTTCCGGCGACTCTTCGCGGCTCCTTGAGAAATCCAGACGGATGCCGTCAGGCGGCGGGTCAAGCATGCTGGCGAGCAGGTTTTCAAGCGCGCGGCGGACAACATCTTCACGCTCAGGCGGCAGGTCGGCAACTAGCTCTGCGCGCAGCCAGTCGGGCATCGTGCCATAGCGGAACCAAGGCAGGCTTACCAGCGCGAGCAGTTTTCGCTCAAACTCTTCACGATTCTCAACCAGTTCGAAACCCAGATAGAGCGTCAAGTCCCAATGCAACGCGGGATAGACGGCGCAGGCGCGCAGCCAGTTCATGCCGTCTTCGCCCATCAATGCAGCCAACTCGGCAAAAAGTTTTCCAGCCTTCTCAGGCGGCGGCTTGTGGTCTTCGAGCCAGCGGTTGGGCCGATCCTGAAGCGTCTCAGGAAACGGATGCTGTCGTTTGTTAAGACGCTGTTGGAAATTGTGCGGAGCGCTCGCGTTGACGGCTTCGCCGAGCGCAGCCAGACCATCGCTGTCCGCCGGTAAGACCAGAAAGTCCGAAGCTTGCAAGGCCCATTCGCGGTAACGCCAATGTGCAGGCGGATCAGGCGTGAGCAGCGCGCGGCCCGTCCAGGGGGAAAATAATTCGAGCCACATCTCAAGCTGGCCCGTGACAGGATTGATGAAGCTCGCGCCGTCGCTGAAGATCAACAGGTAATGCTCAGGGTGGAGCGCAGCAAGGTCTTGGAGCGTGATATATCTCGCCGCACGCGTGGCATCTTCGTATCTCAAACGGCAGATGCGCGGGTCGCTGCGAAAGTAATATTGATCTATGAAGATGTTGTCCTGCGCCAGACGCTTGATGAGTTCTTCCTCAAAGCGCGCCTGCTGGTCGCCTGCGCTCAGGCGGTCTATCAGGACAAGATACTCCGGCAGGGTTCTGCGCGAGCCGTAAAAGGGGGAGAACAATCCGCCGCGACGAATCGTGGCCTCAATCGTGACCGGCGTGTCAAGGTCGCGCGAACCCTTGCGTCGGTGGCGGCGCAACTCCTGCATCGTGCGGCGGAAATGTTGTCCCTGAAAAAGCTGCCCGGCGACTCCTTTGACCGTCAGGTGTTCGAGTCGCGGCGGCTGCGGGCTACGCATCTTCTGCAAAAGCATGCGGCGACGGCGATACCACCGCCACGCACACCAGCCCATGAAGCAGAACAACGGCAAGATGAGCGACGCAAGCCGCAATGGCTTGAAAGACATCGGAGGCGGCGAAGAGGTAATGAGCGGCGAAGCTGTGGGCGTCGGGGGCGGCGAAGGTGGCGGCGTCTGCGTCTGCGTTGGCTCTTGTGTCGCAGTAACAGAGGGAGATGTTTTAGGCTTCTGCGGCGCAGCGCTTTTCTGCGCAGGGTCTGGGCCAGGAAGAGGCGTAGGCAAGGCTGGAAACTTGATGGCTTCGCTTTTGGTGACGGCCTCGCCTGAGACGGGGTCTGCACCGGGCTGGCGCGAGGCGTAATAAAGAGCCGCCAGGAGCGTTGCCAGCAGAATGAGCGCGGCGATGGCGAGCAGTGACTTTGGCCGGAGACGAAAGAGTTTGCGCGCCAGCGAGCTTTTTGCAGCGGAGCGATCATCGCCCGCCACAGTATCCTGCTCGCCCGACTCGACGGGCTGACGCAAAAGCGGTTGACGCGCGAGCCACTGTTGGAAGTGCTCGTAAAAATTCTCTTGCTCTTTGGGAGACGAGCAGAACACAGGAGCCAGCAGGGTTGACAGCTCGCTGACGTTTGCGGGATGGCGACCATGCGCGGCCAGCGCGATGAGCAGACGCTGAGCGTTAATGTATTGCTGCGTGCCGATGTCGTAACCGGCGAGTCGCAGGTCGTCAATGAGCCGGATGAGGTCTTCAAGTCCGAGTGTCATCGGCCTCTTTACTTAGCCGCTTTCCGCCAGTCGTCAAAAATCGCTTGCGTGGCTGATTGATCTTCCTCGCTCTTCACCAGCGCGCTCGTGCATCTGGCAAACACGTCTTCATACTCGCGTAGCGAACGGTCAACCTCCGCGCCGTTCTCGCGCATCGAGATGAGCCATCCGATGAGTTCGGCTGTGGCAGGTCTCTTACGCAAGCCGCTTGAGTGGTACAGAGTGTCGAAGAAGCTCACAGCCTCTTTAAGAAGCAGGTTCTCGCGGCCTGTGAAATATTCGCCGATGCGCGACATGACGATGTCTTTCAGTCGCTCTTGATCCGGGAACGGGATATGGTAATAGACGCAACGGCGCAGGAAGGCTTCTGGCAGATGCTTTTCCGAGTTGCTCGTAATGATGAGAATCGGGCGCAAGTCATCCGAGGCGGGGACTTTAATGTTTCCCAGCTCCGGCATCTTAAAGTACATGTTCTCGACCTCGTTGAGCAGGTCGTTGGGAAAATCTCGCGGGGCCTTGTCCACTTCGTCTATCAGGACAACGGAACGACGCGGGCCATTGTGCTCGAAGTCCTGTGGCAAGAGATGACTGACTGCGCTCCGTTCGTTTGACTGGAGGATAGCCAGCCCGAGCGCGTTATAAGTGATGTAATCGAGCGGCTGCTTGCTGCCCTCGCCCGTCTGCGCTGCATGAAAGCGGCCCAGCGTGTCGTAGTAGTAGAAGAGATCGCGCGCGGAGCTGGTCGATTTCGTCTCAAAGATTTCGCAACCGTAGTTGAACTCCCATGCGATGTTATAGGCGAGCTGAGTTTTGCCCGTGCCCGGATCGCCCGTCAGGAGAAGCGGCTGGCCCAGCAGGAGCGCGACGTTGACGGCGTTGACAAGCCCTTCGCCCGGCAGATAGCCTGCCGGGTTATTGCGCGATTCGAGCTTAAAAGTCGGTAGCCGCGCAGGCTCTGCGTGACGCTGGTCAGGGTTTCCGGTGTAGAAAGAAGGGGCCATTTTAGTCTTAACCTTAGCGGCGATTTTTGATTACAAGGTTTGTCAATTCATCTGCCAGAAACTGCATCGGAATGTGACCGCCGGGCGTGCAGAGTTCCTTGCGCTGGAAGAGTTTGTCTATCTCCTGTTCGCGGATTTCGCAGATGGCGCGCACATCTTTACTCCTGCTCCATGTCACGACGTGCTGGTGCGTGATGGCTTCCAGCTCGGGGAGAATTATGCCGGGCAGTTTCCCTTGCGGCGAAAAATTCAACTGGCCGAGATAGGCGCGCAAATCTTTGTCAACCTTCTTCAGTTTCCAACGGCGAAAGAAACTCAGCTCCTCGATGCGCCGGTAGCGGATGCTGACGACGTTGAGCAGCGTGCGGCCCGGCGGAAGGTCTTTCCATTCCTCCCAGAACTTGAAATATGAGGCGAGAGCCTCTGTCCCTCCGGTGGCGAAGTCTTCGGTTTTGAGGCGGACAGTGAGCATCACAGGTCTTTCGAGCGGAATATGGTCGAAGAGCTTATCGGCAGGCACAGCGCTGTGGTCTGCGAGCGACAGCCCGAGCATTCCCAGAAAAGTCTCGGATGCCTGACCGGGCCTGATGTTCGACGGCCAACGCAGCGTGTAGTCCTCTATGGAAAGCCCGCGCTTCCTGAGTTCGAGCACGCCGGGCAAGGAAACCTGTTGAAGCCGATCAAGAAAATCGCTATGACACTCAAACTCGTCGCCATGAACGATACAGACAAAGGGGCGGCGCGGCGTCTGCTTCCGGTGGTTGCTCAGAACCCTGCCAAGCTCGATTTCCTGATCACTCCGGTCACACAAGTATGGCAGCAAAGGAGGCACAGGAAGTCTGGCCCCGCCGCGCTGCGGTAACGGGTCATCCGGACTGCCCTGAGCCGCACGAAGCTTTTCGACCACGCGACGAATGCCCTTTGCAATGTCCGTAAACGCTTCCTCCCAGTTAAGCCAACTGGACACGGGCTTGCCGTCTTTTGGCAGAGCCTGAAGCTTGCCGAAAGGGGCTTTCTCCCAGTCGCATGCATGTAGGATGACAGGGATCACAACGTAGTTATCTTCCTTCGCCTCGTGGCGCTCCATCGCACGGCTTAATTCGATGCTGGAGCAGTAGTCTGAGGCGAGGAAGTCTGCGCTGATGAGCAGGAGAATGATTTGCGCCGTGTCGAGGCGTTCGTCTATGGCAGAGGCCCATTCCCTCCCGGCGACGATCTGGCGGTCGTGCCAGTCGTCAATCTCGCCGTTACGCTTCATGGTGCTCAGATGTTTTGCCAGCCTATCGCGCAGCTCTTCGTCCTCATGTGCATATGAGAAGAAGATTTTAATGGCGTTGGGAGTTTCAGGGGACAAAGCGTATATCCTTTTCAACTCGCGCCCGCATGCTCATTTACGGATGAGTGCATTGAACGAGCACAGGCATGTGTGTGCGGTAAATATGACGAGGACGGCAACGAGAGTCAAGCGAATTGTGTGCGCGCTCTCGCTTGTATAGGTCGCTATCGTTATGTTTAGATGCCATCGCTGTTCGATGCCTCGCGGGTTCCGGTTCTCTAACTCACCAACGCAGGAGACAATCCGATGGCTAATGAAGGTTTTTTTGAACTGGGTTTGCTGGATGTGGCGGGCAGACCTGTCAACGAGTCCGGCGTCAAGGTCACTTTCAACCGGGCTACTGAAAACAAAATCATCTCGACAGTTTCCAATCTTGATTTCCCGCCGCCGCACAGATTTGCGGTTCCGGCCTTTCCGCAGGAGAAAAATCTTTTTTGCGAGATTACCGTGCCGCGCTACAGGCAGCGACGCTCAGGCATTTTTACGCTCACGGATGGCGAGACTATCTTGAGAAACCTGACGTTGTTTCGTCGCCCGGACAAATTCACCGCCAGCTTTACCGGATGGAATCAACTCTCAAGCCATTTCCTGCCCTTGAAATCCGTGCTCGGCAAATCTTCTGCGGTGAAGGTCAGTGGCGGCAAACTGGCCGGCAAGCTGACGGAAGGAGTTTACGACGGCCTCGCAGACAAGACGGAAGTTTTTGCCAAAGCCGCGCTGCTCAATATCTATACGAAACTGACCGACCTGAAAGAGCCGACGGAAGGCAAAGAGCCGTGGTTCTCTTTCGTGCAGGAGATCGTGGAGATCGGCAAAGAGCGGTTTATCGCCATCGTCAATCCGCGCATGGGCGAGCTTATCCGCGCGATCAAAAAAGATTTCGGTAAGTTCAAAGACTACAGAGACACGCCCGCACAAAATCATTTCGGCAATATCCCTGCGGTCTTTAACCCGCAGAAGTCCAAGATGTTCAGCGTCAAGTCCACAGAGGATCACGGCAATGTGCAGTTGACGATAGCTCCGGGAAAGGATGCCAGCGGCAATGACATCATGATTCTGGATGCGGACATAGATGAGAACGGCAGAACGCTGGCCCATCTGGTGGATGTCTTCAGGCATAAATTTACGGGCGGCACACATCCGTTCGACATCTATGAATACCTCGTGCTGACCAATGCGAATAGACCTCTCGGATATGAGCTGAAGTAAGAGAAGTTTCGCGCAAAGGCGCGGGCGGCGCAAAGGAAGACAAGTCGCAAAGGTGGTGAACAGTTATCTATCTTGAATGTTTTCTTCGCGTCTTCTTTGCGCCACCAGCGCCTTTGCGCGAAACTTCTCTTCTTTAACAGATTGAAGGTTAGGCCACAGCATCAAGCCGTTTTGTGATACGCTGGCGCGTGATGGCATTGGGCTGGAAGAGCGAGAGAACGCTTGGCAACAGGCTCTGGTGGCTCATCGCGGGCAGGCTGGCGGCAGCCGTGTTGCTGCTGGTGGCGAGCGCGCTGTGGACGCGCGAGCAAATAGGCGCGTCCGACCGCGAAGGATGGTACGGGACGCTTCCCATTTTTCTGGTCACGGTCGCGCTCTCGATTTGCTACGCCGTCGCGCTGCGCTTCTATCATCGCCTCTCGCTTCAGGCCGCTCTACAGTTATTTGCAGACGTGCTGCTTGCCACGTGGCTCGTCTGGGCCACGGGCGATGTGACCTCGCCTTACACAGTCCTCTATATCATCATCATCGCAGCCGCAGGCATTCTCTTAGGCCCGCGCGGCGCGATTGCCATCTCGGTCGGCTGCGCGGCGGTTTTCACAGCCGTCTCGCTCGCAGCCGCCACTGGAGTGCTCCCGCGCTTTGCGCGTCTCGCCCTCACAACCTCGACGCTCAAGACGATTCAGACTATCGGCCTTAACGATGCAGCCTTTCTCGTCGTCGGACTGCTCGCAGCGCGGCTGGCCGAGCGGCAAACGCGCTCGGACGTAGAGTTGATGGCGACGACGCAAACGCTCGCCAACCTGCGCGCCCTGCACGAGCGCATCGTCGAATCCATCCGCTCGGGCGTCATCACGACGGATTTAGAGGGACGCATTTACACTTTCAATACTGCTGCGGAAGAGATTACAGGCTACAAGGTTGCAGACGTGCGCGGGCAGGAGGCGACTATCTTTTTCGGAGAATTGAACGAGCGCGTGCGTGATTCTCTGAGAGCGGCGGCGGCGGGCGAGCCAACCCCGCGTTTTGAAGCTGACTGTCTGGCCTCGGACGGGCTGCACCTGCGGCTCGGCTTTGGCATCTCGCCGCTCTTCTCCGAAGGCGGCGAAACGACCGGCCTCGTTATTACCTTTCAGGATTTGACGGACGTGCGCGCGATGGAGGAGACTTCGCGCAGGCAGGACAGGTTGGCCGCCGTCGGGCGCGTCTCGGCGGGCATCGCACATGAGATCAGAAATCCGCTGGCGGCGATGCGCGGCGCGATTCAGGTCTTGCGCTCGGATGTGGCGGCAGACTCTTCAGAGGCGCAACTGATGGAGATAATCCTGCGCGAGTCGGACAGGCTCAATAAAATCATCGCAGACTTTCTGACCTACGCGCGACCGCATGCCGGAGCATTCACCAATATTGACTTGCGTGAGCCGCTCAACGAAACCTTTACGCTCCTGCGCCACAGCCCTGATGTCAGCGAGAGTCATACGCTCGAAGAAGCCTTGCCCGATGAACCCACGATGACAAACGCGGATGCGGCACAGCTCAAACAGGTTTTTTGGAATCTGGCGCGCAATGCCATGCAGGCCATGCCCGACGGCGGAACCCTGCGCGCGGAGTTGCGCCGCACAAGCGCAGGCCGTCTACGCATCACCTTCACGGACACAGGCAAGGGCATGACTCCCGAACAGGTCGAAAGATTGTTCGAGCCTTTTTCGTCTTCGACTTCGGGCGGCACGGGCCTCGGACTCTCCATCGTTTATCAAATCATACGCGACCACGGGGGCACGATTAACGTGCGCAGCCGTGAAGGACAAGGCACGACTATTACGATTGAATTATCTTCCCTCGCCGAGGAGCAGCGTTCAACTGCCAACCATCGTGTATAATCTTTTCAAAGACGGAGGCTCTGTGCCGGACGCATAAACATTATGGCTCAACTGTTGATCGTTGATGACGAGCAAGGAATCAGGCAGCTCCTGACGCTGGTCTTCGAGCGCGAAGGTCATCGCGTGCGCGCAGCCGAAGGCGGGCGGCGCGCACTGGAACTTCTGCGCGCAGAGCCTTCAGACCTGATGATCTCCGATGTCAAGATGCCGGATATGAACGGCATCGAGCTGCTGCGCGCCGCGCGCGAGTTATTGCCCGATCTCGCGGTCGTGATGATGACAGCCTTTGCGACTGTGGATACCGCGCGCGAGGCGTTCAAGCTCGGCGCGGATGATTTTATCCAGAAGCCTTTCGATGTTGATGAATTAAAGCTCATCGTCCAGAAGGCTCTGGAAAAGCTCGACCTCGTCAAAGAGAATCGCGCTTTCCGGCGCGCACAGCGCGAGCGGGGCAAGCTCGGAAATATCATCGGACGCTCCTCGCGCATGCAGGCCGTGTATCAGATGATTGAAACGGTCGCCGAAGTCCAGTCCACAGTCCTCGTGACGGGCGAATCCGGCACGGGTAAAGAACTGGTCGCGCGTGCGATTCATGATTTAAGCCCGCGCGCAGAAAAACCTTTTATCTCGATCAACTGCGGCGCGTTTACCGAAACGCTGCTCGAATCCGAGCTGTTCGGTTACATGAAGGGAGCCTTTACGGGCGCGGCGGCCAATCGCAAGGGCTTGTTTGAAGCGGCGCACAGGGGAACGATTTTTCTGGACGAGATCGGCGAGATGTCGCCCGCCATGCAGGTCAAGCTCCTGCGCGTTCTTCAGGAGCGAAAGGTGCGGCCCGTCGGCGCGCATGACGAGCTGGACATAGACACGCGCGTCATCGCCGCCACCAACCGCGACCTCGCGCAGATGGTCAAGGACAGCCAGTTTCGTGAAGACCTTTTCTATCGCGTCTCTGTGATTCCGATTGAGCTGCCTCCTTTGCGCGACCGTAGCGAAGACATCCCGGATTTGATAGATCACTTCGTCAATAAGTTCTGCCGCGAGACAGGACGCATGCTGGCAATTAACGAGAAGGCTCTGCGACTTCTGGAAGCCTATTCATGGCCGGGCAACGTGCGCGAGCTAGAGCACACCATCGAACGCGCCGTCGCACTCGAACGCACCGATGCCATCCAGCCTGATCGTTTGCCTCAAGCGGTCACTAACTATAATCCCGCGCGCGTCGCTTCCGAATCCGCACTGCCGGATGAGGGGCTGAACATCACAGCGCATCTCGACCACCTCGAAAAAAATTACATCCTCGAAGCCCTGCAAAGAACCGGCGGCAACCAGACGCGCGCCGCAGAACTCCTGCATCTCTCCGTACGCTCGCTCAGGCATCTGCTGGACAAGCACGGCATTCGCGGCATGACCGCACAGCTACGCGATTCTGCCGCGAAGGGCGCGGCGGAATAAGATCAATCCTAACGTTAATGAAAAAAAATCGAGCGGAAGCTTTTAAGGCTTCCGCTCAATGGCAATGCGTGGGGTTTTAAATCTTCCTGAGCCGGCTAATTCTGTCCGAGTACCTGTATCGAGCCGGAGCCGGAGTTGACCATTTCCGAATCGAGCAGGTGCGTGGAGAGCGGAGCGGAGTTCGCATCGAAATAGATAACACCAATTTCCGTGAGGCCGAAGCGGCGCGTGCCGCTTTGCAGGACGCCTGAGACGTTGGCCGGAACGCAGGTCGCCGTAAAGGTTGGAAGAGATGTCGGGGTGCGTGTGACGCGGGTCAGTTGAAAGGCATAACCGCTTTTATTACCGGAGGCAATCAATGCATCTATGAGATTCGCATTGAGCAAAGCATTTAAATTAGCCGCATAATCGCCGCCGCCGGTGGTGGCTTGAAAAGCGGCGTTCGAGCTGTGAAGAACGCGCAGGGAGGTAATCGCAGAGCCTTCGTTGGCCGCGCGACGTGAGGCGAGGAGATTGGGAATGGCAATCGAAGCGATGATGCCGATGATGGCAACAACGATCAGGAGTTCGATGAGAGAGAAGCCGCGCTGGCCTGTATCTTGTTTCATATTGTCGAGCCGTCCTTAATCTTCTGAGAGAGTATTCGCGAAAATCTCGCACCGTAGAACAGCGATCTCAGGCTCGCGTGCCGCGCTGTGAGCGTAGCGTCATGCCCTCCTGTAACAATCCGCGTGCCACGAGCGCGCCGGACACAAGCCAAGCACAAACGAGATAGTCTATATATAGAGAAAAGCCCCGACTGCCCCGACTGCCGTTCCTCAACGCCTCTTCTGAGATAAAGCTCCGCCGCCTCTTTTGACAAAAAACGTCACCCGCCACCTGACGGAAACTGTTATTGAGATTCAGAGATAACTGACCGAGGCTCCGTTTTTCAGAGCAAATTGCTCAAAAGTAAAGCAGTTTGACCTGTTTGCAGGAGGTTGTGGATATGGCACGGCTTTTGTAATGCAGGAGGCTGACCTGATCGCGCAGAGCGACGGCGCATCGCCTGAATCGGCGTCCGGTGGCGCGAGTAACTTAAAAAATTCAACCTGATTTCTCTTAAGGAGCACACACAAACAGATGCAACATCGTAAAGGCCAGTCCGGCTTCTCTCTCATCGAACTTCTCATCGTCGTCGCGATCATCGGCATCATCGCCGCCATCGCCATCCCTAACCTCCTCGCTTCACGTCGCGCGGCTAACGAAGGCTCGGCGATTGCCAGCTTGCGCACAGTCCACAGCTCGGAAGCCACCTATCAGTCAACCGCAGGCGCGGGCAACTTCGGCGATCTGGCCGCGTTGCGCACAGCCAACCTGATTGACAACGTCCTCGGCGGCGGCACCGGTTCGGCAGCCAACGTCAAGAGCGGTTTCAAATTTGCCGTCGTCACGCAGGATTTCACGGCCACCGCACAGGCAGATTTTCAGGCCACCTGCATCCCGACCCAGACCAGCGGCGTCTTGCAGACCGGCACGCGTCGTTTCGGCGTGGACTCGACGGGCGTCATGCGCTTTGACACCGCCACGTTGGGAACCCAGATGGCTGGCCCGCGCGGCACGGCTGACTTTGAACCGACCAGTGGCAGAACGCCTCTCGGCAACAACTAAGTCTCAAGAGTCCATGTGACTTGAGGTCTTACCGGGGGCGGAGAGTTTACTCCGCCCCCACATTTATACCTTCCGCCTCGTGTTCGCTTTGTTCGCCTCAGCAAGTTGAGGCAGCGAAAGATAAAATCTGAAAGCCTGAGTACTCGTGCACGCAGAGCGTAACTTGAAAACAATGGTGTTTCGGAAGGAGGGCGAGCGCAAGCTCTTCAAACTCAATTTGATTCCTTCTCGCAAGGAGCGCCACTAAAGAACATGCAACATCGTAAAGGCCAGTCCGGCTTCTCTCTTATCGAACTTCTCATCGTCGTCGCCATCATCGGCATCATCGCCTCGATTGCGATTCCGAATCTTCTGGCATCACGCCGCGCAGCTTACGAAGGCTCGGCGATTGCCAGCGTGCGTACCCTACATAGCTGCGAGGCGACCTATCAGGTTACATCCGGCAATGGAAACTATGGCTCGCTGGCTCAATTACGCGCCGTGAACTTGATTGATAACGTCCTCGGCGGCGGCACAGGTTCTTCTGCCAACATCAAGAGCGGTTACAAATTTGCCGTCGTCACACAGGATTTCAGCGGAACATCACAGGCGGATTTTCAGGCCACCTGCATTCCGCTCCAAGCCAGCGGCGTGATGCAAACAGGCACGCGTCGTTTCGGCGTTGACGCCAGCGGCGTGATCCGCTTTGACGCGACTGCCGCCAACCTCGGAACCCAGATGTCCGGCAGCGGCACGGGCGACTTTCATCCAAGCACCGGCAAAACGCCTCTCGGCAACTAAAGCTGAAGGCGAATTTAACCTGACTTCTTGCGGGGGCGAGAGAGTAACTGCTCCGCCCCCTTTTTCTTAACCCCAAGCCCCCACAAATTTCTCTGCTGTCACAGTTCTCTCGATGAGCCGATTCAAGATGCAAGCGACGACCAACTTGCCGGATGAATACGCCTTCCCTGCTCAGGAGTCTCAACGGACGGAACGCCGCCACGTCTCTCTTAGCTGGCAAAGCTGCTTGCCTTTAGCAATCGTCATCCTCATCGGGGTCGCCGCCCTCATCCCTGCATTCATACGCGGCATCCCTTACGGCCCAGACCTGCCCGCGCACTTCCGCAACACACTCTCTTTCAACGCCTCACTTCATCAGGGCGATCTCTATCAGAGCTGGCTCGCAGAGACCAACGCAGGATATGGCGACCCGAGCATGCGTCTCTATCCTCCGGCCATACATTACCTCTTTGCTCTCGCGCACGCGCTCGCGGGCAACTGGTATGCGGCAGCCCTGCTGGCCTTCACACTGCTCTCGGTCGCGGGCAGCATCGGCGTCTACTTTTTCGCGCGCTCTTTTTGCGCGCCGCGCATCGCCGTCTGGGCCAGCCTCTTTTACGCCTTCGCTCCCTTTCATGCGAACGAGCTATACCAGTCCGCGATGCTGGCACAATACGCTGGCGGCGCGGCGCTGGCTTTCAGTTTCGGGTTCACGGAAAGAGTTTGCAGGCAAGGCCGCTGGCGCGATGTGGCGGGGCTGGCTCTCTCTTTCGCCATTCTGATTTACACGCACATTCCTTTGACGATGATGGGCGCGATAGCGCTCACCCTTTACGCGCTGGTCAGAATCGAGCGGAAAGATTTTTTGAAGGCCACGGGCAAGCTCGCCGTCGCGGCTGCGCTCGGAGTCATGGCGGGCGCGCTCTACTGGACGACGCTCGTCACAGAGTACGCATGGATCAAAGGAGATCAGGTTGACCCGGGCGCGCGATACAACTATGCGCTCAATTTCCTGTTCAAATCGCTCTCGCCGGATGACCCGCGCAACTGGTTCATTAACCTCATCGCGCTGGCGACGATTGCGCTCGTCTGGCCCGCGTTCTTTGCCCTGCGTGCTCACTCTTCTTCAGAAGACAAGCGCGGTCGTCGCACAATCCTTATTTTAGTCATCTTCTCTTTCCTGATGGCAACGCCCGTCAGCCTGCCGCTCTGGAAAATCATTCCGAAGCTCGGCTCAATCGAATTTCCGTGGCGATGGCTGGCCGTGACCTCAATCGCAGGCTCTGTCGCCTTAGCCGCAAGCATTCCCTACTGGATGGAAAAGGCGCGCACAAAGATGCGCCCGCTCGCGCTCGTCGTGGCCGGCAGCATCCTCATCGCGCTCGCCTTCGCCGTCTCGCATCCGATGCGCGGCGCGCTCTTTATGTCGCGGCCTCAGTTTGAAGCCATGTTGGAAAAGCTTCCCGGCTCGGAAGGCTTTGAAGACGGCATGCCCGTCTGGGCCAGAGAAGAAGTGCGCCGGATGAGCGGCAACGTCGAAGCCGGTCAGAGAGCCGTCAACGTTTCGTCATGGGAATCCGAACGGCGCGTTTTTCAAGTCGAGGCCGGTGAGGCAACTGAAGCGCGCGTGCGTACCTTTTATCACCCGCACTGGACGGCAACGAGCGACGGCAAAGTTTTACAGACGCGCCCGGCTGCCGATGGAGCTTTGCTGTTTTCTCTTCCGCCCGCCGCCATTTCAGTCGAGCTAGAGTTCCGCGAACCTTTGCGCGTTCAGCTCTCTGCAGCGGCCAGCCTTGTCGGGCTGCTCTCAATCTGCGCGCTCTTTGCTTTGAGCAGAAGCACGCGCCGGTCTCCTGTCCTCAAGCACACCGCGATCTCGAATCAATAATTAGAGGAGTTTGAAAATCATGTCCACACTCGCATCTCAAATCATTCCCCCGGCCCAGCCGGAAGTTGCCCACAGGCATCACACGAACGATGTCGTCGTCAACATGCCCGCGCGCCCCGCGCCCGAAGTTTCCATCGTCATGCCCTGCCTGAACGAGGCGGAGACCTTAGCCGTCTGTATCGAGAAAGCTCAAAAATATCTGCGCGAGAACGGCGTGGACGGCGAAGTCCTGATCGCGGACAACGGCAGCACGGACGGCTCGCAAGACATTGCGATGAATCTAGGCGCGCGGGTCATCAGCATCAAGGCCAAAGGTTACGGCAGCGCATTGATGGGCGGCATACAGGCTGCGCGCGGCAAATATGTCATCATGGGCGACGCGGATGACAGTTATGATTTCGAGAACCTCGGGCCATTCATAGAGAAGCTGCGCGAAGGTCACGAGTTGGTGATGGGCAATCGTTTTCGCGGCGGCATCAAGCCGCATGCGATGAAGCCGCTGCACAAATACCTCGGCAACCCTGTGCTCTCAGGCATCGGCAAACTTTTCTTCCGCAGCCCGTGCGGCGACTTTCATTGCGGACTGCGTGGCTTTAGCAAGGAAGCGATTCTGAAACTCGACCTGCACACGACCGGGATGGAGTTTGCGAGCGAGATGGTGGTCAAAGCCACTTTGCATCAGACTCGCATCACCGAAGTTCCGACGACGCTTTCGCCTGACGGGCGCAGCCGTCCGCCGCACCTGCGGAGTTGGAGCGACGGCTGGCGACACTTGAGATTCCTGCTGCTCTACAGCCCGCGCTGGCTCTTCTTTTATCCCGGACTGCTCTTGATGATGCTCGGCTCAATCGTCGGCCTGTGGCTCTTGCCCGGCCCGCAGCTCATCAAAGGCATCGGGCTTGACGTGCACACCTTGCTCTATGCCGCGCTGGCCGTGATCGTCGGATTTCAGTCAGTCATCTTTGCGATGTTTACCAAAGTCTTTGCCATCAGCGAAGGTCTGTTGCCGGAAGATGACCGCGTGAACAAAGTTTTCGAGAAGGTCAATCTGGAAACGGGCTTGCGCGTCGGCGTAGTACTGCTCGTGGCCGGTATCGCCGGTTCGATTTACGCTTTGAGCAACTGGGGCGCGCACTCTTTCGGCCCGCTCAACGCTTCCGAGACTTTGCGCATCGTGATTCCGTCCTTCACTGCTCTGACCATCGGATTCCAGACCATTTTCTCAAGCTTCTTTCTGAGCGTGCTGAAGATGAAACGTCGCTGAAAGCTGTAGCCCCGGCAGAGATTTTATAAACGTGCGGAAACATCTCAAATTCGTCGCCCTGCTCTTAACCGCCGCAGTCCTCTTGTGGTGGGCCGGGCGAAATCTGGATTGGGCAGAGGTCAGGTTAAGCATTAGTCAGGCGGATGGCTGGCTGCTCGCGGCGGCGACATTTCTGGTGGCCGTCACATATCTGATGCGCGCTTTTCGCTGGCGCGTGTTGCTCTCTCCGCTCAAAGACTTGCGGCTCACAGACCTCTTTGCCGTGACCAACATCGGTTTCAGTGCGGTCTTTATTTTCGGGCGCGCTGGCGAGATGGTGCGTCCCGCAGTGCTTCCCCTACGCGACCGGCGCGTGTCGCCCGCAGCATCTTTTATGACCATCGTCGTCGAGCGCATCTGCGACCTCACGGCGTCGGCTGCACTGCTGGCCCTCAGCCTGCTCTGGTTTCCAGCGTCCGCAAGGCGTTCCTCAGCCGAATTTGCATACCTGCAAAAAGCTGGAATGCTCATGCTCGTCCTGATTGCGCTAGGGCTGATAGCCTTGTTCTGTTTCAGAAAATATGCCGCGAGCATCATTCATTATCTGGACGGACAATTCGCGCGCAGAAAGTTTCTGCCCGGAAGGTTGCGCCGCCCTGTGATGTCTTCGCTCGAACAACTGGCACGCGCTTTGGGCGTGTTGTCCGGTGCGCGCGAGCTGGCGGGAGTATTTTTCTGGACCAGCATGGTGTGGCTTGTGACCATCGCTGCAACCTTGTTGCTCATCAGAGCCTTTGATCTTCCATACGGGATACATGGAACGCTGGTCATGATGTGCTGGGGCATGGTCGGCTCGCTGGCTCCGACGCCGGGCGGCGCGGCTGGAGCATTTCACGCGGCCACTGCCGGAGGGCTTATCTTTCTCGGCACGGCGCGAGACACGGCAGTGGCGGTGGCAATCGTCACACATCTGGTCATCTATGCGCCCGCGCTTGTCTTTGGACTCTACTATTTTCTACGCAGCGACCTGAGCATCAAACGCTTGCGCGGCGTAACGCCCCACGTCGCAGCCGCCGAACTACCGGACGCTGCTGCGCCCGCCGCCTCATGAAAGATTTTATAAGAGCATGACTAACGACCAATTACACAAACAGAGCTTTGGCGTTTCCGCCTATGACTTGCCGACGCTGGACAAGATTCCTGTGATTCAGGAATTGATGGCAGCGGGCGGCGAGGGCCTCGCGCTCGACATCGGCATCGGCACGGGCTTTACGACCTACAACGTGTTTGGCGACCGCCCGACTGTGTGTCTCGATTATCACGCTCCGAATCTTCATTACTACCGCAACAAACTCTCGACGCTCACAGGCGACAGCGGGCGCGCTCTCGGCGTCACTGCCGCCGCCACCTCTTTGCCGTTTGCGCCCGAAGCTTTTCGCTTCATACTCTGTAGCGAAGTCCTTGAACACTTGGACGACGACGATTCTGCGGTCAGCGAAATCGCCAGAGTCCTCTCGCCGGATGGCCGTCTGGTCGTCACAGTCCCCTACACAGGCATGGGCTACACGGGGTTTTTGGAGCTTTGCGGCATCAAGACCGTGCACGACTTTCCCGGCCCGGAGCAGCATGTGAGGCCCGGATATGATGAGCAGTCGTTGAAGGAACTGCTCGCGCGTCATGGATTGGAGATGGAGCGTCACGCATTTTACCTGCGCTTTTTCACGCGCCTCGCGGTGGATGCCGTCAGCCTTTCGCACATCATCTATCAAAGAGTCGTGCACAAGCGTCGCGCATGGACATGGGCCGATGCCGCCGGAGCGGAAGACAGCGCGGCCTTTCGTTTCTACACACGCCTCTTTCCGCTCTTTCGCGCTTTCTCGCATCTCGATAATATATTGCCCGCGAGACGCGGCTTCGGCATTGTCGCCGTCGTGAAAAAGCGCGCCGCCTGAATCTCTTAACGGCATCATCTTTATGAAGATGCTCTTGAACCTGAACACGCCTTCAGACAGAACACCTTTTATCAACATGCAAACTCAACGCGAAGGAATCAAGATGAACTCACCCGTTTATGATGAGCTGTGGCGCACGAAGTGGGGAGACATGCAGCACTACGGCCCTGTGCATCGTCACACGCTGGAAAGCCTTGTGCGAACCGTCTCGGAATTGAACGTCAAAAGCGTGCTCGATGTCGGCTGCGGTTCGGGCGAGAATCTGGCCGCGCTTGCGTCAACCGAAAAGTATGAGCTTGCGGGCGTGGATGTTTCGCAGGAAGCCTTAGCTCTCGCAGGTCGCCGCGTCCCCGCCGCCAGCTTGCAGCAACTGGACGTGCAGCGCGAAATCCTGCCGCAAAAATTCGACCTCGTCATCAGCATTCAAGTGGTCGAGCACATCCCGGACGACACGGCAGCATTCTGCAACATTGCAAAGATGGCTAAAAGCTACGTGCTCATCTCGACCATGCAGGGCCGGATGCGTCCCTCGGAGCCGAGCATCGGCCACGTGCGCAACTATTCCGCCGCCGGGTTGAAAGGAAAGCTAGAGCAGGCCGGGCTGGAAGTGTTGGACATACACGGTTGGGGCTTTCCCTTTTACTCTCCGCTCTACCGCTCGCTGGTCGAATACTTGCCGGGCGGCCCGCCCGAAGGCGAAGTGAGTTCCGCAGGCAAATACGCCGCACGCGCGCTCTATCATCTCTATAAACTCAACTGGCCCGGTCGCGGCGATGTCATCACGGCCCTCGCGCGTCCCAGGCAAGTTTAAAATCCTCTTCATGAAAATTCTGGCGGTCTCAAATTATTATCCGGAAAACATGGGCGGCATCGAAGTCGTGGCGCATAATCTCGTCAACAACTTTCGTCAGGCCGGGCATGAGGTTCGCTGGCTGGCCTGCGACATCAGCGAACGCCCGCACACCGGCAGCCCGGATGATTTCCCCATGCGCGCCTTGAATTTCACGGCTACACGCCTCGGATTTCCTTATCCTCTGGCTCTGCCGCGCGACCTCGGTTCAGCCGTCCGGCAGGTCAAGTGGTGCGATGTCGTGCACCTGCATGACAGCCTCTACTTTCACAATCAGATTATCTTTCGCGCGGCGCGAAGACTGAAAAAGCCCATCGTCACGACGCAGCATGTGGGCCTTGTTCCTTATCGTCAGGCTTACAAAAATCTCTTACAGCAAGCAAGCTATAAAAGCATCGGCAAGTCTTTGCTCGAAGCATCGGCGCAGGTGTTATTCGTCAACGAGGCCGTCAAGGATTGGTACGCAACATTCGTCAAATTCCAGCGGCCTCCGATAGTCACGCCGAACGGCGTGGACACGGAAATCTTTCAGCCTTTGCCAGACGCCGGAAGAGTTGCGATTCGCCGCAAGCTCTCTATCGCGGACGGCGTGCCGATGATGCTCTTCGTCGGACGTTTTACGGAAAAGAAGGGCTTGCACATTATTCATCAGGTGGCGAAAGAGAATCCGCAGTGGCACTGGGTTTTGGCCGGAGCGCCGGTTGAAGTAGACCCGCGCGCATGGTCTTTAGAGAATGTCACTGTGCTGCCGCCGCTCGCGCAGAGCGAGTTGCGCGAGCTTTATGCGACGGCAGACATGCTGGCCCTGCCTTCGGTCGGCGAAGGCTTTCCGCTCGTCATCTCCGAAGCAATGGCCTGCGGCGCGCCCGTCATCGTCTGCCCTGAGA
The DNA here is from genome assembly GCA_963817025.1 of Pyrinomonadaceae bacterium. GTDB lineage: Bacteria > Acidobacteriota > Blastocatellia > Pyrinomonadales > Pyrinomonadaceae > JACMLC01. The sequence continues at coordinate 36,881 of CAWFML010000003.1, forward strand.
CGGCGCAGGCAGTTCCGCGCTTGAGCGAATTCGTCCTGACCACCGAGCCGGATGCAGCCTCGCTCGCACAGGTAATGACAAAAGCTCTGGCAAACCCCGCAGAACTATCCGCACACAGAACGCGCTCAATGAGCTATGCGCGCGAGCATCTCAGTTGGAAAGCCATCGCGGCTCAATACTGCTCTATCTTTTCATCTCTCAACGAAGCGGGCGCGGCAGACGGATGGCGTTGCGGCATCGGCCAGCAAAGCCTGAGCTAAAAATCTCTCCAGAGGTTTCTGTAGTGGAACACACACACGCGCACATTGATCTTCCGATCGAAGCGAAGACCGGCCTGACAGGAATCACGCAACTCGATCATGAGGGCGGCCTGCCGGCGCGAGTCTCTTCCCTGCGCTCAATCGCCGTCACGCTTCGCCAGCAAATAAACTTTACGGATGCGCTGTTGTTTGTGTATCTGGTCTCGCTCATCCGGCAGTATTTCTGGGCCTTTGATAACGGCCTCGCGTGGGCGCTGACGCTTGGCTGCTCGCTCCTGCTCTGCGGCCTGCACATAGCCTTTCGAGAAGAGAGTCCGCGCCCGCAACTCACCTTTCACTTCTGGCTGCTCGTAGCCCTGCCGCTGCTTTTTCTCTTTGCTTTGCGCGTCCCCTTTCCCGATCAGGATTTCGATGTCTTGAATTATCACCTCGTCAACGCCGCGCGGGCGATGCGCGGGTGGCCGTTTATTAGCGGCGATTTTTTCCCGACGGTGGCGGCGGTGAATCCTGCTCCTAACATCGCGGGCGGAGTGTTTCGTTACCTGCTCGGCTACAGGCTCGGCACGGTGATAAATCTCTTCGCGCTGGTCTGGGCCGCGAGCATTGCCAATCGTTTTCTCGCTTCGTATATCAAAAATAACTGGCTGAGAAGCGCGTGCGTGCTCTTTGTCATCTCGACCGAATACATTCTTCGTCTCATAAACGATTATCGCGTTGACCTGCTGTCGCTGCCGCTCCTGCTGGAAGCGACCTACCTGACGATTCGCTTTAAGGAAGCGCGCCGGAAAAGTTATACGCTCATTCACATCGCTCTCTTTCTGGGCATCAGCGCGGCCTTCAAGCTCTCGAATCTGGCGTTTGTGATTCCGCTTGCGCTGGCCTGCATCGTCCAGATTTTTCTGCATCGCTCGCAGTTGAGTTTCAAAGCCGCGCTCGTCGCCCTCGTCGCGCTCATCGCGCCGCTCGTCCCCTATAGCCTGTTTATGTACAGGCAAACGGGCAATCCGCTCTTTCCTTTTTTCAATAAGATTTTCAAATCGCCGTATCTGCCTGCGGTCAACCCGACGGATACGATGTACGGGCCGCAGAATTTTCTTGAGCTGGTATTCTGGCCGGTCTGGGCCTTTTTCACGCCCGACAGGATTTCGGAGATGAGCGGCATCGGCGTGCCTTACACGGGCAGGCTCTCGCTCGGATTCATCGTCTGCCTGCTATGTCTTGTTTATAAGTCAACGACGAAAGAGGTTCGACTGACGGGCGCGCTCGCGCTCTGCGGCCTGTTCATGTGGAGCGCGCTGAGCGGGAATGTGCGTTATGCGCTGTATCTGGAAATCATGTGCGGGATTGTGATTCTCTCGCTCTTTTCCACGCTTTATCGCACGGCGCGCGAGGCCGGAAAACAACGCTCAAGAGAGATGGTGTTATTCGTGCTGCTCTTTGGCGGTCTGCTTCTGGTTCAGGCTCTCGGGTCTTATGCGCTGGTTATCCGGCACAGCAATACGCTGTACGACAAAGTCACACAGCCGACTGTCTTCACCGAGCCGCAAGATTATGTCGCGGAAGCCACGCATCTGCTGCGCGACCGCTCGGCTCTCAAATATCTTTCGCCGCAGGAGAAGGAATTGTTCGCCCGCGTAGAGGTCTGGATTAATAGCCATTACACGACCAATGGCGTGGAGGTCTCGCTCAATCCGGAGATTCCGATTCTCTCCGTCTGCGATTACATGAACACGCTGGACTACTTGCGTCAGGAGGAAGGCAGACAGCTCTTTGCCGCGAGGCTGGCGCAGGTGCGTGGCAAACGAATGTATTCGCTGACTCCCGCGCGAGAGGACTTTCTTGATCTGTCTCTTTACTTCATCACGCGCGCCGGATTGACCATCGGAGAAATTACTCCTGTGAACTTGCCTTACTACTCGTACAGCATCCGCCGCCGGATGGTGCTCGTCGAAGTCTTGCCGGAAGGTCAGGGCAAGGGTAAAGACGAGGTTCCGGCTCTGGTTAAAAAATTCGGGGAAGCGGAACAGTAAGAAGCAATAAAAACGTCTCCCGCAAAGGCGCAAAGAAGACAAGGCGCAAAGTTGTTGAGTCAGTATCTATCTTGAAAGCTTGCTTCGCGTCTTCCTTTGCGCCACCAGCGCCTTTGCGGGAAATTTTCTTTGCTCTCTTCAAAGCTCGCTTGGCAATTTGCAGAATTGCGATAAGATATGCGTGAAGAACAACCTCTTCATCAACTTAATGAGCAACGTAGCAGAACATGTTAAAGCAGATGCGCCTTCACGCGACGCCGCCCGCGCTGCTGTGAGAGAGGCGAGCATCCGGCGGCGCGTCTGGGCCATTGCCCGTAATACTTTCCGCGAAGCATTGCGCGACCGCGTGCTCTATAACCTAGTCCTGTTTGTCCTCTTGCTGACGGGCGGCGCGATATTTTTGGGCGAGTTGTCTGCGGGACAGGAAGCGCGAATTATCGTCAACATGGGTTTGAGCGCGATGTTGTTGTTCGGCGCGTTTATCTCCATCTTCGTCGGCGTCGCTCTGGTCTACAAAGAGATCGAGCGGCGCACTGTCTACGCTATCTTTTCCAAGCCGGTCGGGCGCGGCGAGTTTTTAGTCGGAAAATATTTGGGCCTCTGCCTGACGCTGATGGTCAACACGGCGATTATGGGCGCGGGCGTCTCGCTGGCTCTGATGTATGTAGAGGGCGGGTGGCATCCCCTCGTCTTGAATATCTGGCCCGCAGTCCTCTTGATTTACATGGAGCTGATGATTCTGACGGCGGTCGCGCTCCTGTTCTCTTCCTTCTCGTCGCCCGCGCTGTCGGCCCTCTTGACCTTCTTTATCTTTATCATCGGACATTTCAGCGCAGACCTGAAGACTCTGGCCGCCTCGACCGGGACGGCGAGCGCACGCTGGCTTTTCTCCGTGCTCTATTACCTGCTGCCGAACCTGTCCAACTACAGCTTTATCACGCCCGCCGCGCACGGGCAGACGCCTGCGGCCTCCATCCTGCTCGTCGCGCTCGTTTATGCGGTCGTCTACATTACAATCCTGCTGGCCGCCGCCACGCTCATTTTCAATCGCCGCAATTTCAAATAATGACAGACAGTCAATCAGCATCAACAGGCCATCAAGGGCAGCGGCAAACTCTGCTGCTTGCGCTTGTGATCGTGTTGAGCTTTGCGGGCGTCGTCGCGCTCAGTCGCTGGCTGGACGCGCATCGCCCTCCGGTTGACGCGCAGATGGAAGAAGAGCGTTTGTACATGACCGGCAAGACCGTCAAGCATATGAGTCTCGGCTTTAACGGTCTGGTCGCGGACTGGTACTGGCTGCGGTCGCTGCAATACGTCGGGCGCAAGATTGTCTCTCATCAGGGCGAGGTGCAGCTAGATAATTTAAGCCCGCTCGACCTGCGGCTGCTCTATCCTTTGCTCGACACGGCGACGACGCTCGACCCGCAGTTTATGGCCGCTTACTCTTACGGCGCAGTCGTGCTGCCAGCGATCAATGAAGAGCACGCCATCAAGCTGATTCACAAAGGAATCGAGCAGAACCCCGGCGCGTGGCGGCTCTATCAACATCTGGGCTATATCTACTGGAAGCGCGGCGATTATCAGAAAGCGGGCGAGACTTATGCAGAAGGAGCGAAGATTGCGGATGCGCCGATATGGATGCGCGAGATGAGCGCGCGGATGGCCGCAGAGGGCGGCAGCCCCGACATGGCGCGCGAGATTTACACGCGGCTCTCTGAAGAGACAGAGGACAAGCAGCTCAAGGAGTTGATGGCGCGCAGGCTCTTGCAGGTAGACTCGTTTGAAGAACGCGATACGATTCGCCGTGCCATTGAAAGCTTCAAGCAGCGCAATGGTCGCTGCGCGCGAATCTGGAAAGAGCTTGCGGGAGAATTGCGCGCCGCGCGGCTGCCCGGTGGCAAGCCTTTGAGATTCAATTCATCCGGCGAGCCGCTCGACCCCACAGACACACCTTACCTGCTGATTGAGGACGGCTGCAATGTCAATCTCAGCCCGCAATCGAAAGTGCCGTATAAGTGAAAAGGATTTGTTCATTGATTCATTTACTCATTGAATCAATGAACAAGTGAGTAAATGAGCAAATAAAAAAAATCATGTCCGTTGTCGAGATAGAAAACTTAACGAAGGATTACGAGGTCGGCTTCTGGCGCAAGCGAAAGGTGCGTGCGCTGGATGGATTGTCGCTTAAGGTTGAAGGCGGGGAAATCTTCGGCTTTCTCGGAGCGAACGGCGCGGGCAAGACGACGACGCTCAAGCTCTTGATGCGTCTCATCTACCCGACTGCCGGAAGGGCCAGCATCCTCGGTCGTGACATCTTCGACGTAAGCATGCACGCGCGCATCGGCTACTTGCCCGAAAATCCATACTTCTATGATTACCTGACGGCGCGCGAGTTTTTGAATTACTGCGCCGAGCTTTTCGGCTACAGCCGGACGGAGCGGAAGCGCCGGACGGAAGACTTATTGACGCGCGTGCATCTGGATCAGAAGAACTGGAACAAGCAGTTGCGGAAATTCTCGAAAGGCATGTTGCAGCGCGTCGGGCTGGCTCAGGCTCTGGTCAACGATCCTGAAATCGTTTTTCTTGACGAGCCGATGAGCGGGCTTGACCCTGTGGGCCGCAGGCAGGTGCGCGACCTGATTGCCGGTTTGCGCGAAAAAGGCACAACCGTTTTTATGTGCTCGCACATTCTCTCGGACATAGAGGTCTTGTGCGACCGCGTGGCGATTATGCGCGGCGGGCAACTGGCGGAAGTGGGCCGCCTCGAAGAACTGCGCGCACGCACGGGAGACGCACACCGGATAGAGATCACGATTGCCGGAGCCGGAGCCAAAGCGATTTCCGAAAAACTTCCGCCGCTTGCGGGAGCCAGCGTCTCGCCCACGCCCGGCGGGGCGCGCATCGAAGTCGCGGATGAAAGGGAGGTGGATGCTGCGCTCTCCGCTGTGCGACAGGCGGGCGGGCGTCTGGTCTCCGTCCAGCCCGTCAAACAATCGCTCGAAGAATTGTTTGTCCGCGAAGCGACAGGAAATGAAAAAGTGGAAGAGGGGAAAAGGTGAAAAGGAGAAAAGGGAAAACAGATTCGGTTGCGCGCCTCGGAATTTGTCTTTTGCTCTTAACCATTTTCCCTCTTCCCCTCTTCCCCTCTTCCACTTTGAATGTTTCCCCTTCCACGGTGGATGAGCTTGATGCTTTAATTCGCCGCATCGAGTCGCGTTACGGCGGGATGCGCGGGCTGGCTGCGGATTTCGAGCAGCGATACAGCGGCCCCGGCGTGCGCGAGCGGCGCGAGAGTGGCCGCCTTTTCTTGCAGCGCCCGCGCAAGATGCGTTGGGAATATACTTCGCAGCCGAGCAAGCTCTTTATCGTTAATGACAGGGATGTCTGGTTCTATGCTCCGGCAGACGGCGAGGCGACGCACGCGGATGCTGCGAAAGTTTCCGATGCGCGCTTTCCTTTTCTCTTTCTGCTGGGCCAGAAAAACCTGCGACGCGAATTTCGTGAGATAACTTTTGCAGCGCAGGATTCAGGCTCGTCCGGTGGCACGAGAACGCTGCGCCTTATCCCCAAACGCAAAGACACAGGCATCCGCGAGCTGATGGTTGAAGTGACTAGTGAAGGACAAATCTCAAGAATCCGGCAGGTGGATGAAGGCGGCGCTGTCTCGGATGTCTCGCTGGCAAACGTGCATGAGAACTACAACGCGCCCGCAGAGGCTTTCAAGTTCATCCCGCCGCCGGGCGTCAATGTGAGAAGGCAAAAGTGAAGTAAAAAGTAAAAAGGTAAAAGGCAAAAGTGAAGATGAAGAGGATGCTGTCTTCACTTTTGCCTTTTACCTTTTTACTTTTACCTTTTTACTTGACTCTAATCGCCGTCACTTCCATTTTTATATTGGCGCGGTCTGCTTCTTTGCTCATGCCTTCGATGTTGATTTTGACGGGCATGGTCTTGTTATTTTCAAGCTCTGTGAGGCCCGCAAAGGTGTTTGGAATGATGATGACCGTGCGTTCTTTGACCGGGTTGCCCTGTAGGTCAACGACAGCGCCGCGCATCTCAAGGCCGGTGATGGTTTTCCCTGTAAAGTTGCGAACCGTAGTGGTCAACTCCATCACTATGTCGCCGATGGCGCGTGCGCCCTCAGTCGCTTCCGGCGCGTCAACCTTGACGAGCGCCTTGTATTTCTCAAAGTCAGGCGAACCGGCGCGCAAAGCCCCTTCAAGCTGCGGCTGTCCGCTGCCGCCGCCGGTTGACGGGCTTTTCGCAACGTAGACCAGTCCCGCAATCAAGAGCAAAGAGATGACTCCGACGACTATCACAATCATGCGTCGCGCGTCTTTTTCTACATCCTGTTCTGTCGTAGACATTGCCTGCTCCCTAAAATAGCATCCAATCGTAATTCTCAGACACTCCTGCATCCGATTTATTCCGCTAAGCTCTCGGTTCTTCAAGTTTTAGACTATCGCGCGCGTGAGCGCAAGTCTCCTGTGAGGGGCGCGGCAGGGACGCTTTTTTCCACCAGCGAGCCTGTGCCTGTGTGCTGTCGAATCCGGCGCGGCCATGTGATGCGGAAGCGGCTGCCTTCCTGCGGAGTGCTCTCGACGCTGATCTCGCCTTCGAGCAGTTCGACGATCTTGCGCGTGATGGCGAGGCCAAGCCCCGTGCCGCCATAGGAACGCGCGAGCCTGTCGTCTACCTGCCGGAACTCGTCAAAGATATACGTGAGCGCGTCACGCGAAATGCCGATGCCCGTATCGCTTACTTCCAGATACCAGTGCGCGTCGTCGACGGGCGCGGCGGTCACTGTAATCTCGCCCGCAGAGGTGAACTTCACAGCATTGCCGACCAGATTGGTCAAGACCTGCTCAAGCTTGTGCTTGTCCGTCATCACGCGGCCAAGCTCCGGCGAGAGCTTCAAGTGCAGCTCGACGCGTTTGTCCACAGCTTCCGCCGTGTGCTCTTCAACCGTGGCGCGGATGACCTCCGAGACTTCGATTGTTTCCAGATGCAGCGCGGAGCGACCCGCTTCGAGCCGCGAATAATCCAACAGGTCATTGACCAGCTCAAGCAAAGAGCGAGCGTTGCGCTCCATGCGCGTGACGGCTTCGACCTGCAAGGGCGCGAGCGGCAACTGCCTGTCGCGCTCAAGAAGTTGGCAGAGGCCGATGATGACGTTGAGCGGCGTGCGCAATTCGTGCGTCACGTTGGTGACGAAAGCCGACTTCAGACGATCATGCTCGCGCAGCCGGTCATAGGCCGCGACCAGTTCTTCATGCTGCCCCACCTCTTCAGTGATGTCACGAAAGACCGCGACCGCGCCTTCGGTCGTTCCACTTTCGCCAAGCAAAGGAGTCGCGCTGATGGCGATGACGCGCTTCTCTCCGTCCGGTCGCGTGATCTGAAACTGTTTGCCCGAAACACTCTGCCGCTGTTCGAGCGCATGCAGGAATGGCGTCGCTTCCGGCGCGAGCGCGCGGCCATCCAAATCCTGTAGCGCGATGTCCGCGACGAATGCCTGTGCGCCGTCGCGCAAGTCCTGACGATTGCGCCCGATGATTTCGGCTGCCGCCGGGTTGACCTTGTAACGCGCGTGACGGTCAATGATGACGACGCCTTCGTTCATCTGATTAATCAAGCTTTCAAGCTCTGCCGCGCGAGCGCGCTCTGCTGCGAAAGCAGAGGTCGCAAGTTTTTCCGCGCGCACACGCTTTGAGACTTCCGAGAGAATTAAAATCAGCTCGCCGCGCCCGAAACTCTTTTCCGTAGTGGGCCAGATGGTCACGTCCCAGTAATTCCCCTCTTCTGTCTCCGGCGTCTCGCCGCGCGCCACAAGATTCAGGGGCAAGCCGTAAGTGACAAAAGCTTTGCGCGTCCGGCGAACGTCTTCCACGACATCGCTGAGGACTGCGAGGCCAGCAGCAGCTTCATACAGCCCGCGCCCTGAGAGCGTATCGGCCTCGCGCTTGACCGTACGCGCGAAAGCCTGATTGACTTTGCGTACAATCAGGTTGGCATCCAGCACCGCGACGCCGAGCGGCAAGCCATCCAACACCTCTTCGATAAACGCGCCCTGCGTCTGCACTTCTTTGAACTTGGTTTCCAGTTGCGCCGCCATGACATTAAAGCTTCCGGCCAGCGTGCCTACTTCATCTTCCGTCTCGACGCTGACGCGCTCGTCCAATTCGCCGCTGCCGAGAGTTGAGGCCGAAGCCGCGAGCTGGCGCAAAGGCTTTGTAAATCTTCCGACGGCCCAGACGCCAATCAGTATCGAAGCCAGCAGCGCGAGCGCCCATGTCACGGTCAAAGCCACACCGGATTGCCCCGCCTGCGTCTCCGCAGCGATTGGCACGCCGACAGCCACACGCCAGCCAAACGGCTCGACGCGCTTGAAGCTTGTCATGCGCGTCACCCCGTCGCTCCATAACAGGTGTCCTGCCACGCCTGCATTGTTATCGCCGGACGCAAGAGCCGGAACGGGCGTGTTTGAAAATGAGATGGATCGTCCCTGCGTATCGAAGACGCTGATGATGGTGTCTGTGCCGGGCGCGGTGTGTTGCCGGAGTCTTTGATAAAGGTCTGCTGTCTCGGCGGGTGTCAGAGCTTGCGGGCCGGACGCCTGTGCGGGGCGATACTCAAGCCATGAGCCGAGTACGCCGGTGGCGGCAGCAGTTTCGATGCGCGCGATGGTTGCTGCCTGTTCGTTCAGATTTGAGCGATAGTTATTGAGCTGGATGAGGCTGATGATGAGCAGAGGCAGCGAGAGCGCCACCAGCATCAAGAGCATCTTGGCGCGCACGCTGTGAAAAAAATTGATTCCACCGTTCGGCATCATCTGGCATCGTCGCTCTCCGGGAAATCCGTCTTGCGGCGGCGCGGCGGCGGCCAGACAGAGGTTCTAGTCTCGACGGGTGGCCGCCAGCTGGCAGCGTAAATCACCACTGCCTGAGCGACCATCTCATCCACAAATCGGTTGGCGCGTTCGAGCGCCTCACGCAATTCCCCCGGCTCTCCCTGAGTGACGTTTAGTTCCTCTCGCCACAAAAAATCGTTAAGCGTCTTGCGTAAGAGCATCAACTCGCGTGCCACTTCATCCAGCAAGACCCCGCTATGAAAGCGAATATGTGCGTGCTCGCGCATCCGCCGCACGGCCTCCGCAATCTCGCTCTCGCTGGCCCTGCCGTCGAGCAAGTGCGCCAACTCGTCAAGAATCTGCGGGTAATTTTCTACGAGTTGCCCGACAGGCAGTATCTCAGGCAGTTCTGTCCGACGCTCGCGGTAAATCTCGTCAACCACGCGGCGGATGATGGCATCTCCGTGCTGGCAAAACAGGTTGGTGAAGATTTCAGGCATGGGAGAAAAAATTAGTAAACCGCAGTCAGTTTGCAATAAGCGGTCGGGCTTCGTTCGCCGCTCTGATTGGACTGTCTGGCCGGTTAATCGCCGGCTGTTTGTTCGGGAAGCAGGCGCGTCAGGAGCGATTCCAACTGGTCGAAATCAATAGGCTTGGTGACATAATCATTACATCCTGCGGCGAGAGCCTGTGCGTGAAAGTCCGCAGTATCGTGTGCAGAGACGGCTATAATCGGCACCTCGCGCAAGTCCTCTGACTGCCGTATGCGACGCGTGGCGGCGAGTCCGTCCAACAGCGGCAGGCTCAAATCCATCAGGATCAGATCGGGCCGCTCGCGCTCCGCAATCTGGACGGCTTCCTCGCCATTGATGGCTTCAAGCACGCGATAGCCGCTCATCTCCAGCAACCGTCTCATCATAAAGCGGTTATCTTCAAAGTCTTCGACCACCATGACAGTCTGGTGACTGTTGCTTCCCATTCGATTTCCTATCTCCACCGGGTTGATTAAGGCAAGATAAATATTAACAGCCGTGTCAAATTCCTTCTTAGCTCCGATGCATGACTAGCATACGTTCCGCTTTTTTGCTAAGATGCCGCATCGAAACACGACACACAAAAGCATTTGATTTGAGTCTTAACCGTACACGAAGACCGGGCCAGACTCTCGCTTCGAGCGCACTAAAAGAGGCTTAAAGCGGCTGGGGTTCGCGGACATAATGAAGCAATTAACTTCGGAAATTCAAGACATCAGCACCCTGCAAGACCTTGGGCGGGCTTCTGTCCAGATTGTTCACGACCTCAAGAACCAGCTAAATGGTCTCAAACTCTATGCCACTTTCCTGCGCAAGCGCATGGAGAAGAGCGAGCGGCCCGAAGATGAGCGCGAAACCGTCGCCAAGCTCATCGCAGGGCTTGAGCGCGCGGCCTCGGATATGACGACGCTCGTGCGCTATGGTCGTCCGCTTGAACTCAACAAACAGCCCGTCGCTCTGGGCCAGATATTTTCGTCGCTTAAGAACCTTGAAGAAGCAGAAAATTTTCAGTTGGAAATCTCGGATGCACGGTTGCAGGGCGAGTTCGATATGGCTGCGCTGACGGAAGCGTTGCAGGCCATCACACGCGGCGCGCTCAATATGCGGCGCAATGGGATGCCGCTCAAGGTTCAACTGCGGCTCGATGAAAATGATGGTGAGCCGCATGCTTTGATAGAGTGGCGCGAGGTGCAAACAGGCGAGCAGGATGTCTTTCGCTCGTTCGCGGGCAGCGAAGCCCTACGCATGTCGCTCGCCGCACGCGTCATCGAAGCACATCAGGGAACAGTTACACAGCAGGCGAACGCGCTCTTTGTTCGCTTGCCGATTAAAAGCAAGGATGAAGGATGAAGGCGGAAGGATGAAGGCAGTGCTATTCAAAGCCGAACGCTGCATAGTTGAATAGCATTCTTTTCATCCTTCATCCTTCCGCTTTCATCCTTTATCAAGAGGAGAGCTAAGGGTGGAACGTAAACACGCGCGCATTTTAGTCATTGACGATGAACCGATGATGGCGGATTCGCTCAAGCAGAATCTGGCCGAAGAGGGTTACATGGTGGACACCGCCGCGACCGGAGCGGAGGCGATAGAGGCTTTCGATCAGGGCGGTCATCATCTGGCTATCTGCGACCTCCAACTGCCGGACATGGATGGCCTCGAAATCCTGCGTCACATGAAAGACGCGCGGCCCGCCACGGAAGTCATCGTCGTCACAGGCTACGGCACTGTGACGCGCGCGGTCGAAGCGACCAAAGCGGGCGCGTTCTACTTTGTCGAAAAGCCTTTCGACTTTGAGCAGATGCTGCCGCTGGTGGAAAAGGCTCTCGAACGCCGCGAGTTGATGGCGGAGACCGCGAGCATGCGCCGCCAGTTGTCCACGCGCGCCGAATACTTCAACATCATCGGCGCGTCCAAACAGATGCAGACCATCTATGAAACGATAGAGTCTGTCGCCAAGTCTGACGCCAACGTGCTTATCGTCGGTGAATCCGGCACGGGCAAAGAATTGATTGCCAATGCGATTCATTACAATTCCCTGCGTTCCAAAAAACCTTTTATCAAAGTCAACTGCGCCGCGCTGCCCAAAGAACTGATCGAGTCGGAACTCTTCGGCCATACCAAAGGCGCGTTCACGGGCGCGCATGCCGACAAAGAGGGACTGGTCCAACACGCTGCGGGCGGCTCTTTGCTGCTTGATGAAATCGCGGAGATGCCCGTCGAGCTGCAACCGAAACTTCTGCGCGTGCTGCAAGAGCGAAGCTATCGCAAGATAGGCTCTGAGAAAACCTACGCCGTAGACTTTCGTCTCATCTCTTCGACAAATCGTCCACCGGCAGATGCTATCCGTGACGGACTTTTGCGTGACGACCTCTTTTATCGTATCTCGACGATTACGATTCATGTCCCACCTTTGCGCGACAGGACGGAAGACATACAGCTTTTGACCGACCACTTCCTCGGCACTTACGCGAAGAAGTATGAGCGGCCCATCACGGGCATCTCGCAGGCTGCCTATCAACGTCTCTTCGCACACACATGGCCGGGCAACGTGCGCGAATTGCAAAATGTCATAGAGCGCGCAGTGCTGCTTGCCAAAGCCACTAAGATAGAGCCGGTTGACCTGCCGTTTGACAACGGCTCGCTGCCAGAAGGCGCACCGCAGGGCGCGACGTGGGATGTGCCGCCCAACATGACGCTCGAAGACATCGAAAAACTGGTCATCGAAAAAACGCTGCAACGCACGGGCGGCAACAAACAGGCGGCAGCCAATCTATTGGGCATCTACCGCCCGCGCCTCTACAGCAAAATCAGGAAGTACCAGATAGATGTGCCGTCTCTGGTTTCGCCTTAAAGTTAGCCAGAGCATGAAAAAGAAGTTTCCCGCAAAGGCGCTGGTGACGCAAAGAAAACATGTAAGCTCTTCTTTGCGTCACCAGCGCCTTTGCGGGAAATTTTCTTCTCTTCCTTTGCATCCAATCGAAAATTAAAACCATCAGCTATTCAGGCTTCGTATTTAGTAGGCAAGGGGGCGGAAGCGAAATGTTGATTAAAAAAGCGGATGATATTAAATCGAGCGAGATAACGGATAAAAAGACCTATCTCAATCGCCGCAACTTTATGCGCGGGGCCGCGCTTGTCGCCACCACCGCCGCAACAGGCTTGCTCTATCGCGGCTTGAATCCGCCACTCGCCGAAACGCGCCCCGGCGAGAAGCTAGCCGACATCGTCAAGCCCGCGCCCGCCGCAGGTTTTTCGACAGACGAAGCCCAGACATCTTTTAAAGACATCACTAACTACAATAACTTTTACGAGTTCTCGACCGATAAGCAGGGCGTCGCCACCAAAGCTCAAGGCTTTGTCACAAAGCCTTGGACAGTATCAGTCGAAGGCTTGGCCCACAAACCTAAGGTTTACGATCTTGATGATTTGATAAAGCTCATCCCGCAGGAGGAACGAATCTATCGCCTGCGCTGTGTCGAGAGATGGTCGATGGTCATCCCGTGGGTCGGCTTTCCGCTCGCAGAACTCTTGAAGCGCGTCGAGCCGATGGCAAATGCGCGTTATGTGGCCTTTCAAACTCTGTATGATCCGAAGCGCATGCCCAACCAGAACAGAGGCGTGCTCGACTGGCCCTATGTCGAAGGCTTGCGGCTGGACGAAGCCATGCATCCATTGACCATTCTGGCAACGGGTCTTTATGGCGAGAGGCTGCCGCCGCAGGACGGCGCGCCCGTTCGTCTGGTCGTGCCGTGGAAGTATGGATTTAAGAGCATCAAGTCCATCGTCAAAATCTCGCTTGTCGAGCAGTTGCCGCCGACCACCTGGAACATACAGGCGTCGGATGAATACGGTTTTTACTCAAACGTCAATCCGAACGTCAGTCACCCGCGTTGGAGTCAGGCGCAGGAGCGGCGCATAGGAGAGTACGGCCTCAGACAGACAACCATTTTCAACGGCTATGCAGATCAGGTCGCGCAACTGTATGCGGGAATGGATTTGAAAATTAATTTTTAGATTTGTGCTTTGTATTTTGTGCTTCGTTCTTTGCACATTATTCAATATTGAAGATTCTTACCCGGCCTTGAATGCCAGAAACAAAGCACAAAATACAAAGCACGAAGAACCATCAATGATCGACACTAAATTCTCTAAAGTTCTTCTCTTCATCAACAGCCTCGTGCCGCTCGCGCTGCTCGGTTGGGACTGGTATCACGGCAAGCTCGGCGCAAACCCGCTTGAGTTTGTGACGCGCACGACGGGGATGCTGACGCTGATTTTTCTACTGCTCTCGCTACTGGTGACTCCGCTGAGAAAGATTTCGGGCTGGAATTTTCTGGGAAAGTTTCGGAGGATGATTGGTCTCTATGCTTTCTTTTACGGGCTGCTGCACCTGATAACTTACGTCTGGTTCGACCGCTTCTTTAGCATCAAGAGCATCGCGGGCGATATTATCCAGAGACCTTTTATCGCTATCGGGATGGCGAGTTTTTTTCTGATGGTTCCGCTGGCAATTACGTCTACGAACAAGATGGTCAAGCGGCTCGGCGGCAAGCGTTGGAGCAGGCTGCACAAGCTGGTTTACCTGACGGCCATCGGCGGCGTGGTGCACTATTACATGCTCGTCAAATCCGACACGCGGCTGCCGCTCACGTTCGCCTTCGCGCTTGCGCTGCTTCTCGGTTATCGCATCTACGCCGCGAACCAGACGCCCAAAATTCCTGCGCGCTCGCCCGTTCCGCCAAGATAAGAAAGTTTCCCGCAAAGGCGCAAAGGAAGACTGCAAAGGTGCTGAGCGCTATTTATTCTTTGCGCCTTTGCGTCTTTGCAGGAAACTGTTTTCGCTTTATGAAAGACTCAACGCCGCTGGTTGATTATTTGTAACAGCCTGTCTGCTTTTTCCGTGTCGAGCTTCTGCAAGATTTTGTATTGCTCCATCGCTTCACTCTTCTTTCCCAGCTCCACATAATCGTAGCCGAGATTGAAGTAGGCCCCGGCGTAATCCGGTTTCAGCTTGACGGCTTGCTTGTGCGATTCTGCGGCCTCTTTCCAGCGATTCAAACTGCCGTAGGCATAGCCCAGATTGTTATGCGCGGCGGGCCAGTCTGCGCGGCGTCGGAGGGCTTGCTGGAAAGAGGTGACCGCTTCCTCTTTCTGGCCCAGACGGCTTTGTGCGATGCCGAGATTAAAATGCGCCGACTCAAAATTCGCATCAATCCGGATGGCTTTCTTCAAAGCCTCTGCGGCCTCCGCGAATTTTCCGTTGTTGTTATAGGCCCAGCCCAGATTGCTGAAGCCTTCGGCCTCATTCGGCGCGAGCCGCACGGCTTGATTCAGAGCATCTATCGCTTCAACCCAGCGGCGGCTCTTGCCGTTGGCATAGCCCAGCTCGCCGTATGCCTCCGCGTTGTTCGGGTTGAGACGCACGGCCTGCGCGAGTGCGGCAATCGCATCGGCAAAGAGTTGCAGCTTGTTATAGGTCTGGCCCAGATCGGCGTAGGTCGCCGCATCATTCGGCTTTAAGCTCAGCACCTGACGATAGGCGGCCACGGCTTCCTTATTACGCCCGCTCTGGCGCAAGGCGTCTCCCAAATTGCTGTAAGCCTCTGCGAAATCTTTCTTGATGCGCGTCGCCTGCTGGTAAGCCTCTATGGCTTCCGCGTAGCGATTCGCGTTGTAGTACGCGACGCCAAGATCAAAATAAGCTTCGGCGTAATCGGGCTTCAGCTCAATCGCGCGCTTGAACGAAGCCATCGCCTCAGTGGAGCGTCCCACCTCGTCCTGCACATCGCCGAGGTTATAATGAGCCTGTGCGGAATCCGGTTTGAGCTGCACGGCTTTTTGATAGGCCGCGAGGGCTTCGGCGGTGCGCCCGGATTTATGATAGGCCATGCCCAGATAGTTCTGCGTCTCTGCTTTGTCTGCGCGCAGTTTCGCAGCCTGAGTTAATGAAGCGATGGCCTGATCGTATTGCTCCTTCTCGTAATAGAGCACGCCGAGAGTGTGCAGAGCTTCCGGCATCGAAGGCTTGAGCCGCAACGCCTGTTCGTAAGCCCGTATCGCCTCGTCGCTGCGGTTCAGCATGTCATAGGTATCGCCCAGCCCGAAATAAGCTTCGGCATAATCCGGCTTGACGCGCGTCGCCTGACTGTAGGCGGCTGCGGCCTTGTCATACTGTCCTGCGTTAAAGTGCGTATCGCCCTGTTCCGTAAAAGTCTCTGCTGCTTCGAGCGGCGTCGCCGTGCGGCCCGTGTCCGCAGTGCGCGGCGTGGTGCGCGCCACAACGGTTCGCTTTTTAGGAACGGCAGCCACTGTTGCGCGGCGCGGCGCGGCGGGCTTCTCCTTCGGGCGCACGTGCTTCTTTCTCACGACGCGGCTGGTAAAAACGCTGCCCGTGCCCGCGCCGCCGACGATGTCTTCGCTCGCGCCCGCGCCGCCCGTGATGTCCTGTGCGCGCAGCATGACAGCGGCGCTAAATAAAATGAGGGCCAGTGTTGTGCAGGCTGCTCTTGAAAGATAAGAAGAATCAGGTTTCATGTATAAGCTCCAATAGCTGCTTTTCGTTTGGGTGCAGAATAAAGTGTCCGGTATAGCTTCTCTAAGTCGGGAAGAGTGTTGGGCAAGCTCAATCTTTATAGCACGGGAGATTCAAAAAGCAAGGCAGAAGGATGAAGGCGGAAGGATGAAAGGGATGCTGTTCAAACATGAAGGATAAAGAATGAAGAGAGCGCTCTTGCAGATGACTGCTGATGCTTGAATAGCATTCTCTTCATCCTTCATCCTTCCGCCTTCATCCTTGCTTGCTTTCCCTTTCCCGCTCGGATAAATTACGTGCACACCCGGAGCGCATCCAGCCTATCTTTCAGACTCTGAAACCGGACGCGGATGGCTATCCTCCTTCATCAAGAAGACTGTTTGAAAGGAAAATCTTTTTACAGCTATGAAAGCATATTCAACTGATTCAATCCGCAACCTTGCCGTCATCGGTCACGGCGATGCAGGCAAAACGCAGCTCGTCAGTTCCCTGCTTTACATCACGGGCGCAACACAGCGCTGGGGCAAAGTTGATGACGGCACGACCGTCACCGATTACGATGAAGATTCCATCGAACGCAAGGTCACGCTCAACACATCGCTCGCGCATCTCGAATATAGAGACACAAAAGTCAATTTCATAGACACGCCCGGCTATGCGGCCTTTATCGCGCACGCGCGGCCAGCCCTGCGCGTCGCAGACTGCGCGCTGGTCGTCGTGCACGGCGTCAAGGGCGTAGAGGTGCAGACGGAGAAGACCTGGGCGTATGCGAACGAGTTTATGCTGCCGCGCATCATGGTCGTCAACGCGCTGGATAAAGAGCACGCGGATTTTGGCATGGCTCTCGAAAGCGCGCAGAAGACTTTCAGCCGCGCCATCATTCCCTTCACCTTGCCTATCGGCAGGGAAAAAGATTTTCGCGGCGTCGTGGATGTCCTGCACATGAAGGCTTACGAGTTTGACGAGAACGGCAAGGCCAAAGAGATCGAGATTCCCTCCGACGGGCGCGACATCGTGGACAAGACCAGAGAGAGATTGATCGAGTTGGTCGCGGAATCCGATGACGCGCTGATGGAAAAATATTTTGAAGAAGGAACGCTGCCCGAAGAAGACATCGTGCCGAACGTCAGGAAAGCGATTGAGCGCAGCAAGCTCTGCCCGGTCTATGCAGTCTCAGCCGCGACCTTGGTTGGATTGCAAACATTGCTCGACGGCATCGTTGACTTCGGGCCGAATCCGGCGGCGCATGAAGCAGAGCACGGGCGCGCGTCCGTTGACGGCGACGGCGGCGAACCTCTGGCGCGCAAGTATGCCGACAGCGAGCCGTTTTCCGCCTACGTCTTTCGCACCATCGCAGACCCTTTCGCTGGACGCATCAACGTCATGCGAATCATCAGTGGGCACATCAAACACGACGCCAACGTCTTTAATTCCTCGCGCAGCGCGATGGAACGCCTCGGCGCGCTCCATTCCGTGCAGGGCAAACAACTGGACAAGATTGACGAAGCGCATGCGGGCGACATCATCGCCTGCGTCAAACTGAAAGACACGCAAACCGGCGACACGCTTGCGGACAAGGCCGCGCCGATTGTGTATGACGGCGTGCAATATCCCGAAGCGGCCATCGCTTTTGCCATCGAGCCGAAATCGCGTCAGGACGAAGAGAAGATTTCCGTCGCGCTCCACAAGATTCTGGAAGAAGACCCCGCGCTACACTTTGACCGCGACGCGCAGACCAAAGAGTTCCTGCTCTCAGGCTCAGGCCAACTGCACGTCGAAACGGTGATTGACAAGCTCAAGAAGCGTTACGGAGTCGAAGTCGCACTGCATCCGCCGAAAGTTCCATACAAAGAGACCATCACGCAGCGCGCAGAGGTGCAGGGACGCCACAAGAAACAGACCGGCGGGCGCGGGCAGTTTGGCGATTGCAAAGTCATCTTCGAGCCATTGCCGCGCGGCGAGGGCTTTGTCTTCGAGGACAAGATTTTCGGCGGCGCAGTGCCGCAGAACTTTCGTCCGGCGATTGAGAAAGGCATCGTGGATGCTGCATCCACCGGCGCGGTCGCGGGCTATCCGATGGTTGATTTCAAAGCCGTGCTGGTTGACGGCTCATATCACACGGTTGACTCTGACGAGCACAGTTTCCGCGCCGCCGGTCGCAAAGCTTTCCGCGCCGCGATTGATAAAGTTAAACCGACGTTGCTCGAACCGATCATGGATGTCGAAGTGGTCGCACCGCAGGAATACAGCGGCGACATCATGGGCGACCTCAACTCGCGGCGCGGGCGCGTGCAAGGGATGGAGACGCGCTCCAACCAGCAAGTCGTCAAAGCCCAAGTCCCGATGGCGGAGATGCTCGATTATCAATCGAAGCTCAACTCCATCACAGCCGCGCGCGGCTCCTATCACATGCAGTTTTCGCACTACGATCAAGTTCCCGGCCAGATCGCGCAGAAAATAGTCGAACAGGCACGCGCCGAAGGCAGGATTAGAGCCGAAGAGGAAGACTAAGCGGAGCTTTAACCGGGTTAACGGATAACGTTTGTGTATCAGGTAGTCATTGATACTAATGTGTTGCTATCCGCTCTTCGTTCACAACGTGGCGCGTCGCATCGCTCGCTAAAGCTGATCGGCGATGAACGGTGGCAGATGAATTTATCCGTCCCCTTGTTTCTGGAATACGAGGATGTCATCAACCGACCTGAAGCAGGGTTAACCTTGAGCGCTTCAGAGCTTGATGACATCCTTGATTTTATTTGCTCCGCAGCCAATCTAAGAACGATATTTTATCTTTGGCGTCCTGCACTGCCTGACCCAAAAGATGATTTTATTTTAGAATTGGCTGTCGAGAGTCAATGCGACTTCATAGTCACATATAACATCAAAGATTTCGCTGGCGCGGAAAAGTTTGGAGTCGAAGCCATCAAGCCACAGGATTTTCTAAGGAAGCTAGGTGAGACAACATGAGCACCATGAACATCAAAGTCCCGGACTCGCTGCTCAAGCAAGCACAAGAGATGGCAGAGAAAGAGAACATGACGCTGGAACAGTTCATTAATTCTGCGCTGGCGGAAAAGATGGCGGCGTGGATGACTGTTGAGTATCTGGAACAAAGGGCTGCGCGCGGCGACCGCCGAAAATTCGAGCAGGCCCTGAGCAAAGTACCTGATATCGAACCCGACTCTACTGATCGCCTTCAATAAACTTTAATGATGCAAAATGAAAATGGTTATCTCTTTTGCATTTTACATTGTGCATTTTCAATTTCTCTCTGCTACTTTTTCCCGCCCTGATTGCGACACCAATCCCTGATTGAAGAGACCGTCTGTTTGAAGGATTGTTTGGAATTGATGAGCGAGGAAGCGTAATCGGCCAGTCGCTTGGCGTTGATATTGGCGTCAATCACATCATCGTAGCTCTGCGAGTATGTGACCTGATAAATATAGACGGAATTATCCAGCGAGGATGCGCCGCCGATCTTGGCTAATTCGTATCCGGCGTTGCGCGCATCGCCCGCTTGCAGGTAGACGAGCGCGAGATTGAAGAAGGCGTCAGAGAGCCACTGGTGCGAACCCGTCTTGTAATACTTATCCGTATAGGCTTTGTACTCTTTCTTCGCGGCCTCAAGCGAGCGCTCATCCTGCTTGCGATACTTTTCCATCTGCACGTAATACTTGCGCTGGTAATAGCTGCCCAAGTAGTACTGCGCGGTTTCGGCTTCCGCTGATTTCGGATATTTACTGATGACCGCCATGAACTGCTCTGCGGCCTTATCCGTGATGTCGTCGTTGTTATAGTAGAAGTAGCCGAGCTTGAGCAGTTGGTCTGGCGAAGAAGCATTGCCAGCCTGCTGCGTCTGCGAAGTTTTGGGACGCGTAGCTGGCGTCTTCTGGCCCAATGCGGCAGGCGCGGCAAAGACAAGCAGGCAGCAAAGGCTGAGCGTGATACGCGACAGGCGCGTGATGTCATTTCTCTTCTTCATCTTGAGTTGGCTCACGTTTCCGTCTGCGGGAAGTCGCAGGCCGGGGTTTCTCTTCCGCAGCGGGTTTGAGGGAATTATACCACCCGACGAAGAGTTGCAGACCGCCGACTGCTCCGGCCAGGCCGATGATAAAAATCGCCATCGGCTTGTCGTATGAACCGGAAGCTTTGAAAGCGATAATCTGAATCTTGCCGAAGAGCGCGAAGGCCGTCACTACCATCCCGAAAATCACTGTGTAGAGGACAAACTTCAAAAGCTCGCGGCGCGTAATCTTTTTGCGGCGCGCGAGGAATTCCAGATAGAAGCGAATCAGCCCGCCCACCAGCACGCCCACCACCATCGCGGAGATGAGCACCCAGTCGCGCGGCCTGATCTTGACGTTGAGCTTGTGCTGAAAGTCTGAGACTTCGCGCTCGAAGCCGTCATCATACGTCACCGTCAGCTTGAGCTTTGGGCTATCGCCAAAGCCTGAGATGAGATTCGTAAAGTCCATGCCCTTGACATTAAAGCGCAGGGAAACTTTCTTCTGCTCCGAAGGCTTCAGCGTGACGGGCGATTCAACGAGCGCGTTGTCCGTAAACTCAACCAAATCTGCGGGAATGGATTCGACGGAAATCTTCTTGATATGAATCGGATAATCCGGGAAATTGTTGCGCAGTGTGAGGCGGTACGAGCCGTCCTCGCCCGTGTAAAATGTAGGGGCTTCGAGGTCTTCTTCTTCCTGCACGACGGCCAGCTTGCCTTTGCTGCGGACTCCGACTTTTAAGTTAAAGATGCGGTTGACAACCTCGTTGTCGAGATATTGCATGCTCAGGTTGATGCGATGCTGGCGCGGCTCTGCGCTCGAATCAATCGTTATAGTGTAGTAATAATCCGTGATGAGCACGGGCGACTCCACTCTGGTTTGCGAGCCGTTGGCCTCGATCTTAATCGGAGACCCCGCGCCTTCCGGCACGCATCTATCTATCTTGAGATTCTCTTTATGCGTGACGGCATCTGTCGTGACCGTAATCTTCAGAGAGAGGTTGCTGCTTCCGGCGTAGGCGGCTGCGTAATCATAAAGCGGGTCAACCTGAAACGTGCCATACTGTTCCGTAATCTTGACGCGGTCGGGGTTGGGTTTTTCCTCTGCGGGCGGCGCGGTCTGGCCCGGGGCCGTGAAGGTAAGCGAGAGGAACAATGTTAGGGATAGTATTGTTCTCATAACACAACTGGCGACGCGAGAGCAGGCCGGTGCGGGCTGCGCGAGGTGATAGATGTGAAGTAAACGTGGCCCGTGACGGCGTTGGAATGTTTACTCTTTCAAGCTTCGTGAGTCTGCGATCAATTTTTCAACGTCTGAATTCTAGTCCTCGTCTACAGCGGCGTCAATACTTTTACAGGCTGCCGAACTAGAGGCAAACTTACTGGTCATTTCAAAACTCAAAGCAGCATGGCTTCAACTCTTCGCGCCTTAAGTTTTATCTTAGCGCCCCCAGCGTGAAACGTTGATGGTTCTCGCAAAGGCGCAAACAAAGACTCAAGGCGCTAAGAAGAATTATTTAGGATCACCTGTTAATGGAAGGAGCTTCGGGTGACTGAAAGCGCAGACGCAGTGATTATCGGCGGCGGCGTCATAGGCTCAAGCGTGGCCTATCATCTGGCCCAAAGGGGCTGCACGAATATCATCATCGTCGAGCGCGCAGAGCAGCAAGGCGTGGGTTCGACGGGCCGCGCGACGGGCGGCGTCCGCGCGCAGTTTGCCACGGACATCAACATCCGGATGTCGCTCTACTCGATAGATTTTCTCGCGCAGTTCGAGGCGGCGACGGGCCATCCTTCCGGCTACGAGCCGCGCGGCTATCTCTTTCTGGCAACGACAGCAGAACAACTTGCCGTGCTCAAAAAGAATCGTGCGCGCCAGCATGAGCTGGGCCTCAAGAATGTAGAACTCATCACGCCTGTCGAGATAGCGGCGTTGATACAGGGGCTGCGCGTGGATGATGTTGTTGGCGGAAGCTTCTGCCAGACGGACGGCTTTATCAATCCGCTGGCAGTGATGCGCGGGTTTACTGCGAGCGCGTGCGAGTTTGGCGCGAAAGTGTGGCTGGGGACGGAAGTGTTTGGCATTGAAGCAGACTCAAACGGCGTGGCCTGTGTGCAGACGACGCGCGGCGCAATTGCTACACGCAAGGTTGTGTGCGCTGCAGGGGCATGGGCCGCACAGGTCGCGCGGCTGGCGAAGGTTGAGATACCCGTCAAACCTCTCAGACGGCAAATCGCCAGCGTGCGTGCGGCTAATATTCTGCCGGAAAGATTGCCGATGGTGATTGATATGTCCAACGGCTTTCACTTTCGCCCGGATGCAAAAGCCCCGCACACCAATCTCCTGCTCGCGTGGCCCGACCCGGACGAGACTTACGGATTCAAGTCTGAATATGACCCGGAGTTCACTGCAAAAATTCTCACGCGCGCGCGCCATCGAGTGCCGTCATGGTCAAATCTCGAAGTGGATAGTAAACGCTGCCGCGCAGGGTTGTATGAGATGACACCGGATCATCACGCCATCATCGGCGAAGCGCCGGGTGCCTCCGGTCTCTTTTTGGTCAACGGATTCAGCGGTCACGGCGTGATGCATTCGCCTGCCGCAGGACGCATGACTGCGGAAATGATGCTTGATGGAAGCTCGCAGTTTCTGGACGCGACGCCGCTCGGAGTCGAGAGATTCGCAGAGAATAGGTTGATTCATGAGTCTTCTTTGATTTAAGAACGTCTCGCGCAAAGGCGCTGGTGGCGCAAAGAAGACAAGTCGCTAAGGAGTTGAGCTATGACTTTTCTTGAAAGCTTTCCTGGCGTCTTCCTTTGCGCCTTTGCGCCTTTGCGCGAGACGTTCTACTCTTTGGTTAATGAACCCGCTGCGTCCGGCGTTTAAGGTACTGAAGCAAAGTCGGTGAACAAAAGCGCGCTATTGCGCGTACCTCATTGTGTTCTGACTTAGCCTTCAACCCCTGACAGCTTTTACGACATCCACGTTATCGCCTGAAGAGGGAGACATATCACATGCGTAAGTTACTGCTCGCGTCCATGTTGCTGATGCTCTGTAGCATCGTATCTCAGGGCCAATCGTCTCAACCGCTTTTAATCTCGCGCCTGACAGTCAATCAAACTCACATCGCATTCCAGTACGCGGGCGACATCTGGAGCGTCGAGCGTGGCGGCGGAGAGGCGTTGCGTTTGACGACAGACCCTGCCGAAGAGAGCTATCCCGTTTATTCGCCGGACGGCTCGCGGCTCGCTTTTTCCAGACAAATCGGCGGGGCGTGGAAGCTGTTTGTGATGCCCGCTGCGGGCGGCGAGGCAAAGCAGTTGACCTATATTCCCGAAGACGATCTGGCGATGGGATGGACGCCTGACGGCAAGAGCATTCTCTTTCAATCTCACCGCGAAGAGGAAAATGTTTTTCGTCTCTACACGATAGCGACGGACGGCGTGCTGCCCGCTGCGCTTCCACTGCCGCAGGCTTTCGCAGGCTCGTATTCGAGCGACGGCACGCGCATCGCCTATACGCCCTTGACCTCGTTCGGCGACTGGCGTTTCTATCGCGGCGGGATGGAATCGCCCATTTGGATTGCCTCTCTCAAAGACGGCGCGCTCGAAAAGCTGCCGCACGGCGATTACAACGACCGCAATCCGATGTGGATCGAAAACAGGATTTACTTTCTCTCAGACCGCACGGGGACTTTCAATCTTTTCGTTTACGATGCGGCCAATAAGCAGACGAAACAGTTGACTAATTATGAACGGCACGGGGTGCGCGCGGCTTCGGGTGGCGCGGGCGCGATTGTCTTCGTGCAGGGCGGGCGCATACATCTCTTCGATCTCAAAAATAATCAGGAGCGCATGATCGAGGCGCGCGTCAACGCCGAAAGTCCAGAGCTGAAACAGCGCACGGTCAACGTCTCGCGCAGTATTGATTGGGCCACGATGACGAGCAACGGCGAACGTCTGATCTATAACGCGCGCGGCGAAGTCCTGTGGATGAACCCGAAAAACGGCGACACGGAAAATCTGACCAAGACATCCGGCGCAGCCGAAAGGTATCCCACTCTCTCGCCGGATGATAAATGGCTCGCATACTTTTCGGATGAATCGGGCGAGTATCAACTGCATGTCCGCGCAGCGAATGGCGAAGGACAGGTTAAGAAGATTGCTATTGAACAAAAGCCTTCTTTCTATAGAGAGCTGTACTGGTCGCCGGATTCAAAGAAAGTGGTCTTTGCGGACAAGCGGCTCGCGCTCTGGTATGCGGATGTCGAGCGCGGCATGGTCAAGCGTGTGGACACTTCGCAATATTCTTATCAGGAAGAATGGCATCCGAAATGGTCGCCGGACAGTCGCTGGCTCGTCTATTCCAGACAGCTTCACAACCGCGTCCGCACAGTTTTTCTTTATGAAGTGGAAGCTGGCAAAACTCGTCAAGTGACGGATGGGCGCACGGATGCGCGCATGCCCGTCTTTGATGCGAGCGGCAAATATCTCTATTTCGTGTCCAGCCCCAACGCCGGGACGAGCGAATTTGGCTGGGGCGTTTTGAACGGCGAGCTTGCGCGTGCGCTCGTGACGCGAAAGGTCTATGCGTTGGTCTTGCAGAACAGCGCGCCGTCGCCGCTCCTGCCCAACGGGCAGCCGAATCCTGAGGTGAAGCTTGATGAAAAAGAAGCATCAGTGCGGGTGGACTTTGAGAATCTGGGCCAGAGAGTAATTGAACTGCCGCTCGCCGCGCGCGACTACGCGGAGTTGATTGCGGACAGGCCGGGACTCATTTACATGACCGTCGCAGAGTGGCCCAAGTCTCCCGCTCCCGGCTCATTTCCGACGCTGGCGATGTACAGGTATGACCTGTCGAAGCCGCCAAAGTTTGAGAAGATGCTGGAAGAGATTGATGCCTACGAGTTGTCGCGCGACGGCAAGCGGCTGTTGTATCTCAAAGGCCGCGATTGGTTTTTGGCCGCTACGGACGAGCCGCCGAAGCCGGACGAAGGCAAGCTCGATTTGAAAAAGCTCGAAGTGAGTGTCGAGCCGCGCGTAGAATGGCAGCAGATGTACCGCGAAGCATGGCGCATCATGCGCGACTGGTTCTATGACCCGAATTATCACGGGCAGAATCTGGCCCAGCTCGAAAAAGATTACGCAGCTTATTTGCCGGGCGTCGTGCGGCGCAGCGATTTCAACAACCTGATGCGGCAGATGCTGGGCCACATCTCCGTCAGCCATCTTGGCGTCGGCGGCGGCGACACTCCGCCGCCAGCAGGCGGGCCGAGCCGCATCGGCCTGCTCGGCGCGGATTATGAAATTTCAGAGGGCCACTATCGCTTTAAGAAAATCTATCGCTCGTTCTCTTATAATTCTCCGAGCAGCGCGACCACTGCGCCGCTTGACCGTCCCGGCATAAACGTGCGCGAAGGCGAATACCTGCTCGCGGTGGACGGGCAGCAGATTGACGCGTCGAAAAATATCTACACCTACTTTGACGGCAAAGTCTCAAAGCCGGTCAAGATTACTGTCGGGCCGACCGCGAATGGAGACAGCGCGCGGACTTTGACTGTCTTTCCGGCAAACGGCGAGAACGTCCTGCGCCGCGTCAACTGGGCCGAGCGCAATCGTCGCCGCGTAGAAGAATTATCCGGCGGCAAGCTCGGATATATTTACGTCGAAAACTACGGTCAGGGCATTATGGATTTTATACGCGGGCTGACCGGCTACAGCGACAAGCAGGGCGTCATCATAGACCAGCGTTACAACGGCGGCGGCATCACGCCCGATTACCTCATCGAATGGCTCCAGCGCAAGCCGATTTACTATTACAGGTTTCGTGAAGGCGATGACATAGCCACTCCGGTCAATCCCGGCCCCGCGACGAAAGTGCTCTTGATTAACGAGCACAACGGCTCTGCCGCCGAAACTTTCGCCTTCATGTACAAGCTCGGCAAGGTTGGACCAATCGTCGGCGGGCGAACTTACGGCGCGGGCATCGGCCCGTATGTTTTCACGCCGCGCCTGATTGACGGAGGCCGCATCCAACTGCCCAACCGCGCCGCCTACGACCCCGGCGGGCTTTCATGGGGCATTGAGAACGCTGGCGTCAAACCGGATTTTCCAGTGGAGGTCACGCCGCGCGATTGGATTGCGGGCCGCGACCCGCAGCTTGAAAAGGCAGTACAGGTGGCCCTGGAAGAGATGAAGCGGAATCCGCCTGTGCTCCCCAAGAGGCCAAAGTATCCGATTCATAGATAAGGCAAAAGTAAAAAGGTAAAAGGCAAAAGTCAGAAGAGCATCCCTCGCATCTTCACTTTTGCCTTTTACCTTTTGCCTTTTTACTTTCTCTGCGCCTTTGCGTGAATATCTTTCTTCATCACTCAAGATGCAAATGACGACTCATCAACTTCACAAATTTGAGCTATCATTAAATCTCTGGTGAAGCGATGGGATTACGTTGTCCGAAATGTGGAAGCTCGCGTGTGCGGCGTGGCTATGAGACGCCAGCCCTGCCGCTGCGTATGGTGGGCGTTCAGAGCCTGTTATGCGATAGCTGTAACCTGTGTTTCAGAGGCTTTGCGATTCCGGGCACTGTGCCCACGCATTCAAAACGCAAATATCGAAGAGAGCTTTCGCCTGAGCAGGCGCTGTCCGAGCGTGCGGCAGAAGAAGCAGCAGAGATGTATCATGCGCAGTCGCATGATGAGAGCGTAAAACCGTCCGAGCCGTTCTCGTTCGCATGGTATTACGTGAAGCTGCTGTTCAAAGTCCTGCTCGGACTGCACCAGACGAAGCACTCGCTCGGTCTCAAATACCGCTGGCGACACTGGCAACACTTGCGGCGCAACAAACATCGCTGAAGATTTTTTTGCAAAGACAAAAACAGGCTCTCCGGTTCGCGTCGGGGGAAATTGCTTGCGAGTTGGAGAGCCTGTCTTAGCGGCTATGCCGCACGCGCATGGCGCGATATGGCTGGCACAGCCTTCTCAAAGGTGTTTGACGATTAAGAGGCGCGCACTGGATGATCTTTCGCGTAACTGTAAGCGCACCACGCGGAGACGAGGTGGCAAATCCAGCCTAAAGTGCCGCCCGTCCCGATCCAGAAACCCGGTGTAAAAAGCAGCCATAGGATGCCTGCCAGAATCCTGCCGTTATAAAACTGCCCGATGCCGGGAATAAGTAAACTCAAGATACCTGCCGTGAATGGATCGCGCATCTGCTGAAAACCTCCACGTCACTATACGCAGGAGCACGCGCGTTGGTTCAGGAAAAGAGGAAGGAACAGGCCACGGATGAACGCGGATAGACTCGGATAAGATTAAAGACGGATTAACCACAAAGGCACAAAGACACTAAGAAACTGATTCCTCTCTCTTAGTGTCTTTGTGCCTTTGTGGTGAAAGCAGCTTTCTTTTGATTTTATCCGAGTCCATCCGCGTTCATCCGTGGCCTATTTTTATTCGGGCTTCTGACTTCTTGAGGCTGAATCCTGTTCTACTCTTCTGACATCAACGATCTCTCCATGAAAAGTTTGCAGGACTTGTTGGACTGCCGGATGTTGTTCGGCATATTCGCGGAGTTGCTGTTTGTCGCGGCGCGCTTCCTCTTCTTTGGAAGAAGGGCCGTCATCATTACCTGTTGCGCCGCGTTCTGTGATGCTGATGCGGACGCCTATGTCGTGGCCCAGAAGTTCGCGGCAAACTTCGCGCAGGAATTTCATGCTCTCAGGCTTAGCCAGAGTATCGCGCAGGTGTTTGGCTTCAGGCGCGAACTCCACGCACAGCTCATTGCTTTCGATAACGGCCTTGTGTGCGGCGTTGAGCGCGGTCGCCAGAAACATGCGCCGTCGCTTTTCGAGTTCGGCCTTGATCTTCTCGATGATCGAGCCTGAAGCGGCTGCAACAGGAGCTTGAGCGTGCGATTCGACCTGTGCGGGTGTTGATTGAGGAGTTGAGAGCGGCATTGGCGCGCTCTCATCCGCAGGCTGCGTGCTGGCCGGTGGAACCAGACTCAGAACTGTTGAAGAAGCGTTTGAGCGCGAGCCGCCGACGCCTCCGAACGGAGCTTCATCGGCAGCCATGCTCGCTTGCGTTGAGGCATCCGCATTTCCATTAGCTTTGCCTTCATCATCCGTGCGCGGAGCGGCAGCAGCGCCAGAAAGCTTTGATGATTTGCTGCCGGATTTGACGGGACTGCCGCCGCTGCCGCCGGTCGCAGTCGCAGCCGTCGGCGGCGTGCGACCCTGCGCGAGAGCTTTGCCCGTCCGCAGAGATTCTTCGAGCGCGTCGAGGCGTTCGATGAGTTGGCCGAGCGGCGCGAGCCTGCGCATTTCTATCAGCTTCACGAGTCCGACTTCGAGTTGATAGCGCGGATGAGCGGCTGTGCGCAGGCTGTTCTCGGTGTCTGACAGCGAATGAAAAAAGCGTATCAGGTCTGATTCGGAAAAGGCTGCGGACTGCTGCACGAGTTCCCTGCGGTCTGTGCCGGAAGATTCCAGAAATCCAGCCATCTCGCCGGAAACTTTGACGACCAGCAGATCGCGCAGGTGTGCCAGCAGGTCGCGGCAGAAATTTCTGAGGTCATGCCCGCGCATCACCAGGTCATCCACGACGGCGAGAGCCGCCGCAGGCTTTGCGTCACCGATGCCATGCATCACGCGCGCGAGCATCTCTGCGCCAGCGATGCCGAGCGCAGCCTCCACATCATCGGCCTTAATCTCAGGGCCGGAGAAGCTGATGACCTGATCGAAAGCGCTTTGCGCGTCGCGCATCGAGCCTTCACCCGCACGCGCTATCTCGCGCAGCGCGTCATCCGAGATTTTTATCTGCTCCGCGTCTGCGATGAGGCGTAAGCGCTCCGCGATTTTAGCGGTTGCGATAGTGCGAAACTCAAACTGCTGGCAACGCGAGAGAATCGTGTCGGGCAGTTTGTGGCTCTCGGTTGTCGCCATGATAAAGACGACACGCGACGGCGGCTCTTCCAGCGTTTTCAACAGCGCGTTGAAAGCATTGGTCGAGAGCATGTGGACTTCGTCGATGATGAAAACTTTGTAGCGGTCTCGCGCCGGGGAGATGGCGACGCTGCCGATAATCGCCTCGCGCACGTTGTCCACGCCTGTGTTCGAGGCCGCATCAATCTCCTGCACGTCAATCGAGCGACCTTCGGCAATCTCCTTGCATGAAGCGCAGGCAGTCGGGTCGCTGACAGCGCAGGGCGTGGGTGTCGGCTGCTGGAATTTGTGGCAGTTGAGCGCTTTGGCTAAGAGGCGCGCGGTCGTGGTCTTGCCGACGCCCCGCGCGCCTGAGAAAAGATATGCGTGATGCAGCCGCTCATGCTCGACGGCATTACGCAATGTGCGCGTGATGTGTTCCTGCCCTGTGACTTCCTCAAAGGACTGTGGACGCCATTTGCGTGCGATGACTTGATAAGACATAAAAAAAGCAAGGATGAAGGATGAAGGCGGAAGGATGAAAGAAATGCTCTTCAAAGATGAACGCTTCATGTTTGAAGAGCATGCTTTTCATCCTTCATCCTTCCGCCTTCATCCTTGCTCTGGAAGTGGGCCAGACTCCGGACTTACCCGCAACACACACCGCCGTTGCTACCGTTGCTCCGTTCCCGGCCTGGCGGGGTTCACAAGGCAAGCGTTGTGCGGAGCCCGAAGTCTGATAAATTGTCAAATCTCTGTCTTGCGATGCGCGAATAATCTGAGCAGACCGTTAATGCCCAGATGCACCAACGCATACACGATAATCGCAATCACAATCGGCCATGCCAGCGTGTTCCCGCTCTCGGTCGTCGGACTCGCTACGATGCCTTTAAACGGCGCATAGAGCGGGTCGGTCAGAGCGTAGATAAACTGTACGAAGCCTGCGCTCCGGCGCGCGGCCAAGAGGGCCAGAACGAGCCGGATAAAGAGCAACCCGTAGATGATGAAGAAGATATAATCAATGACCTGCGAGATGCGCGCCAGCGTCCGCGAACGCTCGACCTCGCGCTCTGTCTCGACGACTTCATCAATCGCTTTGCTGCGAAACTCGCCCGCGATGTTCTCCATCTGCGCGGCTTCCGTGCGCGTCGTGCGGTCTGCGCGGGCAGCAATCTCGGCGTTCACCTCTGCATCAATCTCCGACTTGACCGCGTCATGTTGCAACTCGCGTCGCGCTTCATCCGCCGCCAGCTTGTTATCTTCCATCGCGTCCTTCCAATCTTCCAAAGAGCTTTAATCTTGAAAGACGACTCTAACGCTTTAGCGCGGAGAAGGCAAACACACAAGTAAAGAGGTAAAAGTTAAGAAACCGCAAATCTCTGCTGTGCTTCACTTTTGCCTTTTACCTTTTTACTTTTTCCTTGAATCTGGCGGAGAGGGTGGGATTCGAACCCACGGTACGGTTCCCCGTACACAGCATTTCCAGTGCTGCCAATTCAACCACTCTTGCACCTCTCCCGATTGCGGAATGCGGATTTCGGATGGCGGATTGAAAAACCATTAAATCCGCCATCCGAAATCTACATTCCGCAGTTGATGTGGCGGAGAGGGTGGATTTGAACCCACGGTGGAGTTATCCCCACTTCGGTTTTCGAATCCGCTTTGCCCTATCCGCTTAAAAAGGACGTAGTAAGAATTACTAAGATTTCAAATAACCTGCCGCCGCCAAAGCATAGCCTATACCAGTGATTCCTGTCACGTCATCACGCCAACTGCGCGCCAGGTTTTGGATTAAGAGCCTTGACCATTTTCCGTTTGCCCTGTTAGAAAGTTGTATGCGCGATGCCGTATTCATTCCATACCATATCACTTGAAATCAAAGGACGGTGACTACCTACAGTGAATATAGAGGAGCTTTCCAAGCAGGCTGCGACACTGCGCTTGTATTCAGCCAGATTACGTCAAGCCGTGGAAGAGGAAGCAACTTCTCAGATAGAACATCTGTGGGATGAAGCTTGCGCCGCATTTGAAGCCCGTGTCCGGGAGTTGGAAGTCCGCGAAAGATCGTCACAAGAAGCGTCGCATATCGCAAAACGTACGATTGAGGCCCTCTCTGAAGGAATAGTTGTACTTGATGAAACAGGTATCATCATCGGTTTTAATAAGGCTTGGAGGGACATCGCTAATTTGCTTCATCCCGCAACTCAAGATATTAGAAAAGGAACCTACTATCTTGCTCTGTGGAATTCAACTCCAGACAAATATTCAGAGGAGATAATTGAGATTACCGCCGGAATAGACGCAGTTCTGAAGGGTGAGAGAGTTGAAACCTTGCATGAATACCTTTGCAACTCATCATTCGGGCAGCAGTGGTTTAAGGTTCGTGCGAAGCGTTTTTACCACGAAGGGGCAGCGCGGCTGGTCGTTGTGCATGATGACATCAGTGAGAACAAGCGGATGGAAGAGGCGATCAAGGAGAGTGAAGAGAGCTTGGCCCGGGCGCAACAGATCACACATATCGGCAACTGGGACTGGAATCTATTGACCAACGAAGTCCGCTGGTCGGAAGAGATATATCGCATCTATGGCACCTCACGGGAGGCGTTCGGGAAAACCTTCGATGCGGCCATGCGTTTCACACACCCGGATGACATGGAACAGATAATGCTATCCATAGACAATATTCTCGGGGATCATAAACCATCCAATAGCACATACCGTATCATCAGGCCGGATGGCACGATTCGCGTCGTCAACGGGCAGGCCAAAGTTTACTTCGATGAAGCAAATCGCCCCATTAAGATGGTTGGCACAGTGCAAGACATCACAGAGCAATGGCACATTGAGGATGAACTCAGGAAACAGAAGGAGATTTTCCAAAAGATATTCGATCACATTCCATTGATGATCAGCTTCAACGACGAGGATGGCCGGATCAAACTGGTCAATCAGGAATGGGAGCGTGTGCGCGGCTTAAAACAGGAAGAGGTAGAGGGACAAAGCCTGGATATATTAGCCAAGTTCTATCCCGACCCACAATATCGACAGGAGGTTCGGGAATTCATTGCCGCAGCAAGTGGTGAATGGGCTGATTTCAAGTCTAGAGGAAGCGATGGAAGTTTGCTAGAAACGGCATGGGCTGTCGTCCCCCTCTCGGATGGAACAAGGCTGGGCATCGGTAGGGACATCACTGACCGCAAGCGGGCTGAGCAAGAACGAAACCAATTAATTCACCGGCTCATCACAGCCCAGGAGGATGAGCGCCGGCGCATCTCCAGAGAGCTACACGATCAGATGGGACAATACCTCGCGGCATTGATGATGGGCATTGAATCACTAAGCGGGGCGTCACAACTTCCCGCACGGGCGCAGGACGACCTGTTATACTTGAAAAACCTGACTGAGCAATTCGAACAGGAAGTACATCGCTTCGCCTTAGAGTTGCGTCCTACTACTTTAGATGATCTGGGACTGCACGCAACCTTATCTAATTGCGTTGAGGACTGGGCAAGACGCAATCAAAACAAGGTCTCCGCCGATTTCCGCAGCATAGGCTTCGCTGAGCAGGGGCAGCGACTTTCACCAGAGATCGAAGCGACGCTTTATCGTGTGGTGCAGGAGGCGCTAACGAATGTGTTTAAGCATGCGAAGGCTAAAAACGTAAGTGTTATTTTAGACCGCCGCCCCGACTCAGTGCGTCTTATTATCGAAGATGATGGAGCGGGTTTTGAAGTCGAAGCTCCGGTCAATGTTCATGCCCGGGATCATAGGCTGGGCTTGACCAGCATGCTTGAGAGAATAGAATTAGTGGGAGGGACTCTCAAGATAGATTCGGATGCAGGCACGACCATTGTCGTCAACATTCCTCTTTAACCGCCACAGCAGCACAAGGAATCAATGATGCGAAAAATAAGAATTCTTCTGGCTGAAGACCATCTGGTGATGCGCGAAGGGTTAAAGAGACTTATCAACGATCAATCGAATATGGAAGTCGTCGGCGAAGCGGCTGATGGTATTTCTGCCTGGCAACAAGCGTGCGAACTCCAGCCGGATGTAGTGCTCATGGATGTCTCAATGCCGCACATGAACGGGGCAGAGGCAACACAAAAGATCAAGCAGGAATATCCTGAGATCAAAGTTCTGGCGCTCACTGCAAAGCGAGCTACAGCTTATCTGGATCAACTCCTAAAAATAGGGGTCTCTGGATACATTCTCAAACAAGTGGCCTTTAATGAATTGATTGAAGCCATCTGCACGGTAGCGGCAGGCGGAAATTATTTTGATGGGGCTGCCCAACAACATATCGTCAGCAGCTATACTCAGAGGCAGACATTAAAGGGCGAGGCGCAAGGCAGAATTTTATCAGAACGTGAAGAGGAGGTTCTGAACCTCGTCGCTCTTGGCTTTACCAACAAAGAGATTGCGGCAAAGCTCAAAATCAGCGTCAAGACCGTGGAGACGCACAAGATTAATTTCATGAAAAAACTTGATCTGAAGAGTCGCGCAGAGGTTGTGGATTATGCTCTGAGTTGTGGATGGTTTGGCATGGTTCCATAAGATACTTGCTACGCTCACAATCCGTATCGTCTGCCCTGAAAATTCATCTTCAGGTGAAGATCGGATACACCTTTTATTCTTCTTGAGAAAGCTATTCTGGCCGGTCTTAATCTAAGCGCACCAGCAAAACCTTCATTGTAAATAAACAAGCGGCCCGGCACCGATGCCGCTCTCCCTCAGGGAATCCCCTGAGCGTTCTCCATAGATTCCCTGATAGCTAAAGCTGTTTTAAGATAATAAAATACAAATTCCATTCTACTTGTAAAGGTACAACAACAACTGATTGCCTTTAATACCAAAGCCCAAATCGAAGCGCGCGGAGCTATGCTTATGAGCCTCGAAGAAGCCGCACGGGTGCTAAATAATCGTTTGCACCGGGATCATTCAGATTGGGTTGTAATAGATACTGAGGAAGGCACGTTTATTGAAATCCAATCCCAGTTGGAAGATTACCCTTACAGATTCACCGCTTTCGAAGCCGAAGCCATTGCCCTGCGATACCTCACATTAGAAGAACCTGAGCATGGCGCGGGGTAACTGATTTCGCTTCCTGAGTTTTATCTCCCGCCGTCCCTTTCTCTACCACGTATTTTTCCCCCTTTTGAAAAATCCCTCTTGACTCGTCCTGATCGCAGAGAATATGAATGACACCTGAATCTCTACCGGCTTTGCCATGTGAAATCATCAAACCAAACACGCCCGAACGCCGGACATGGCGTTGAGGAGCATCCGGCTCGCTGAACGCTTATTATTACCGCACGCATCTCTGAGGTTGTCTCGCAATCGACGTTATAGTGTCGCCAACTGCTTGTCCCTTCCGGCAATGCGCTCGATTGGGCCAACAGCCGCCCATCCGTAGCATCCGTAATAATGACGAGAGGCAATCCACCCGTCACTATGTCTCTCGTTTGCGCTGCGAAACTTAGGCGGTAATCCGTATCCGGTTCTACCAGAACGAGCTGCGATACAACCCGAGTGGATGGATCGGAGTTACCGTTATAATCAAGCCGTAGGCTATAACCACCCTGATAAAATTCTTTAGAGTCACGCGCGGCTCGAATCTTTTCCAGAGGTCGCGCGAATTGCCACTCAAATCCCATGGCGTCCGGATTAATCTCGCTCTCGAACCCTCCATCTGAAATGGAAGCTGTCTCTTTACGCTGCGGGCGACCAAATGCTTCATTCATCACGCGCCATACTTCACGGGCCTCTGAAAATCTTTTGGCGGCGAGCAGTTCAGATAATAATGCGCGCATGTCCCCGGCTGGCATATCTTTTCCCGCTCTGAACAATTCCATGGACGCTAGAATGTTGTCGTGTTGAATGAAGTACCGCACAATTGCCAGCCGGGTCTCTGAAGATTCCGGGTTGATCGCCTTAACTATAGCGCCGGGGTCGCCCTCAAAAACTTCAGCCGCGCGCAGAATTGTATCGGGCAAATATGAGGAATCGCTCTTAACGGCCCGCCTCAGTTCAGCAAACCCCTCATCAAGTCTACCTGCCTGTAACAGCATGTTTCCCAGATACCAGCGTGGTTGGGCGTAGAATGGCGCATGACGGATGGCCGCGTCGAAATCCAGAGTTGCTCCTTTTATGTCACCGGCCAGATAGCGTAGGTATCCAAGTTCCATACGCAGAAAGTAATCGCCCGCTCTGAGGTCTACGGCATGCTCAAGGTCTTTTATTGCTTCTGTAGTTTGCCCGCTTTTTCGATATACAGCGGCGCGAGCGTAATACGCATCGGGATTTGCCCCGTTGAGTAAGACCGCCCTGTTAGCAGAATCCAAGAGTTCGTGGTCTAGAGCGTCTTTCGTCCAGAGACTGGAAAGTCCATCTGTCCCTACGATCCAGATGCCCCACATGAATGCGGTGACTCCGATCAAGGCAGCAGCATATCGAAGCGTTGACTTGACTGTAGACATGGGTTGACCAATGCCCAACCTTAGAGGCTGTCATGCCTGTGAGCAGAAAGAGAGAAAGATTAATTCCGTCGCGTAGCGCTAATGAATTGGACTTGGCCGTGACGGAGGCGACAGAGTAGAGGTCTGAGAACCTTTTGGAGCAGCCGGTGCCGGCAACACTGTTCCCGGGGACTTCACAGGAGTGCCGGGATTAGCGCTATTGGATGCGGCTGTTGCCGATGTCGCCGTAGTCGGAGACGCGGGCCTTCTACTCGCGGCAGCACGCTGCTTTCGACCTTTACCGGTAGCTTTCCGCCTCTGTTGGGCAAAAGATGGGGCGCTTATTAATAGGAAGCAGAGAAATACCAAGACCGCTGCCGCAACACGTTTGCTATTGCGCATATCCGAATCTCCTTTTCAGAAACCTGACCTGAGCCATGATTAAGCCCGCAGGCCACGCACGAGTAAAGACGAGTTATAAGTCTTAAGACATCACAACATATAACCCGCTGGATACCTCGGTTGACCGATTCGTCATGGGGCCTATTACCTGCATGTGACATCCAACTTCGAAACCTTGAACGCGTCATTTTTCGCCGCGTCTCCCACCATCGCAGAAATGACGAGGACGTTGCCCGATACATTACCGGCGTTGATATTTGCCCACCGCGCGGCGGCGCTCCCCGCGTTGTCCTCGCGGGAGCCGAGGCTGATTAAGAGAGCGTCGCTCAAGGTCAGGTGGTTATTGATCGGGTCAGTCTTTGTTCCAATCCACGCCGACAGATCGCTGTCGGCACCGATGATGTCCAGAAACGCCCGATCCACCACGACCGGCGCAGAGAATTCGAACAGCAAGTAATTGTTCCGGCCACCCAGGTTATCTACTTTATGTGTATTGTTACTGCCGGTGCCCTCACTGGTGTCTGTGACTCCCAACCCGCCGCTATACAAGCCGAGGTAGGACGTTGCCCAGCCGCCGCCGCTATCAGCCCGGCTGAACGCACTGACGTTCACAGTCACGCCGTTAACCGTAAAGGTACGGATATTACCCGCCGTGCCAGAGGTCGCCGTGTTGCTGCTAAAGGCGAACGTGCCTGCGGCGCAGACCGGCGGCGGCGGGCAAAGGAGTTCTAAAGTGGAAAGTTTGAACGCGTCCTCCGGGCTTGTATCTAAAGTGTGCGCAGCAATGACCACTACATTACCGGATTTTTGACTCGCATTGAGGTCTGCCCATCTGGAGACTGGCGTGTCGCCGGCGGTGGCGTTGACTTCTGTGTATAAGCTGCTCAAAAGCGCATCGCTCAACGTCAGGTGGCTGGTGTAGGGATTCATCTTCGTGCCAATCCACACGGTAATATCGCTGTCTGCGCCAACCCAGTCGAGGAACGCCCGATCTACGACGACTGGCTCAGAAAATTCCAACAACACGTAATTGTCTCGCCCACCGATGTTATCGGTCTTATGAGTATTGTTGCTGCCATTTCCCTCGCTTGTGTCCGTAACGCCGAGTCCTCCGGTGTATGCCCCGATGTAGGCGGTGTTCCATGTGCCGCTGCTCCTGATGCGACTGAAAGCGCTAGCGTGCACGTTGAGGCTATTGAGCGAAAACGTGCGGATGTTGCCAGCAGTCCCCGATGTAACATTGTTACCGCTGAAGGTGAGGGTGCCCGCCGTCGGGCATGAGACCTGACCAAAGTAGTTATCCGGGTTGCTGGCCGTGACGTTCGCCCCCACCGGCGGCTTGCCCGTCACGGTGCCGATGTTGGTGTACTGTCCTGCCACTGCGGTGCCGCTCTTCGTGCAAGAAGCCGTCACGCCGGGTGCTAGGATTCCAATCGTGCAGATAGCGCCAACCTTGTTGTCTGTTACCGCCACACCTGTCAGCGTTACGTTACCTGTGTTGGTCACCAGATATGTCCATGTCACAGTTGACCCAACCGTCACGGTAGGGCCAGGTGCCACATTGTTGTCCGTCCCGTTGGTCTTCTTGACGATTGAGATTGACGCAGCTTGGCCGAAGTAGTTATCCGGGTTGGTGGCCGTGACGTTCACTCCCACCGGCGGCTTGCCCGTCGCCGTGCCGATGTTGGTGTACTGCCCTGCTACCGCGGTGCCGCTCTTCGTACAAGAAGCCATCGCGCCGGGCGACAGGGTTCCAATCGTACAGATAGCGCCGATCTTGTTGTCAGTCACCGCCACATTAGTGAGCGTGACGTTGCCGGTGTTCGTCACGTTGTAAGTCCAGTTGACGGTTGATCCGACCGGTACGTATGGCCCTGTGCCAGTGTCGTTGTTAGTTCCGTTGGTCAGCTTAACAATGGAAATCGCCGGGGATAAGCCGAAGTAGTTATCTGGATTGCTGGCCGTCACATTCTGACCTGTTGGCAGTGTGCCGGTCGCTGTGCCGATGTTAGTGTACTGCCCCGCCGTTGCAGCGCCGCTGCCAGTACAAGTCATACTCTCGCCGTCCGCAAGATTAGCTACCGGGCAGGTTACTATCACACCCTGATTGTCCATGACGGTTACATTGTTGAGAGGCACGTTCCCGTTGTTCGTCACCTCATAAGTCCAGTTGACCGTCGAACCTACTTCCAGGTAGAGACCCGGAGCTACGTTGTTATCCGTCCCATTGGTCTTTTTGACGATGTTGATTGATGGTGCAGGTGTACACGCTGATGGGCACGCTGAAGAAGTAGTCCTGTAGGGAGCAAAGAGTACCGGCCCACTTCCGGGCCAATCGTTTTTGATAGCATCGCCAGCGCCCGGACCGGAATCGCTTGGCCCGCTCGGGTCACCCCACCAATTTTTGGTAGCGTCAATGGTCGCCGCATTGTCATTTTCCAGACCAGCAATCGTGTTGCCGACAAAATTACTGTGGTTGATCGAGAAGCCGTTTATAACGCCGGGGTCAAAAATAAAAATGCCGTAGCCGTTGCGCTCGAAGGCATCGCAATCGAGCGCGATGTTTTCCATGAGTGTGCCTGCGCCTGGTTGAACGAGAACACCAAACAATGGATTATCATCAAACTTAGAATGCGTGATGGTAATATTCGAATACATGTCCCCCGGAGTGAACGGGAGGAATACCAGACCTGCTGAGACGTTCAGATCGTTTTCATCCATTCCTATATTGCGGCTAAAGTCAGAGCAATCAATGTTTATGTTTTGGACTATATGCCCTTCAATGTACATGCCATAGCCACCTGTGTAAGGCACATTAGGCCCGACATTGTCATTAAAGGTTGAGTTTTTAATATTCCAATTCGTCAGATTAAAGCTGTACGCGGTAAAGCCCCCATCTGTGTTTCCGTCAAAATGTGAATTGGTGACCTCCAGCCCGTTGATCCCGGTTGAAGAGGCCGGTGCCCTGAAACCGGAGCCGCCATTTTGGGAGAGAGTAGAATCTAAGATCACAATGTCATTTAAGGGAGCGAATAAATTTATGCCTATGCCGTGACCGGAGTTCTCGACGACCGCGATGTTGTCGAATGTCAGATAACCAAAGACTCCTATTTGCAAGGTAATGCCGCTGCCGGCATGGCTGGAGCTGCCGCTGGCACCCTTTATTCTGAGGTCTTGAATCACTAGCCTATCCGTAGCGTTATCCCCGCCGGCGGTAAGTGTTATGACCGGAGTATTCGCAGCGGCTGACACGATGATCGTGTTCATAGAATCATCAACACCGCTGCCCGCACCCTTTAGTATCAGGCGATGATTGATAATCAAATTCTCGGTATAAGTTCCGGCGGCTACCTGAATTGTGTCGCCCGGCGCTGAAGCGCTCACAGCGGCTTGAATCGTTGGATAATCAGCGGGAACATTTATAGTAGCGGCAGTGCTCGCATGCGCTCCTATTAAGAGGAAGCACGATAATACTATAAGTTGTAAGACTCTTCTCTTCGCACTCGTAAGCTCAAAGTTAATCGTGTTGGGGGTTTGCACGCGCTTAATGTTCATTTCTGTGACTACTCCTAAAATAGTTGGGGGTTCAAGCCATTCTTCATTCGTCTACTTCGCGGAAACTTGTTTTTTGTTCTGCGACCGGGGATTAGGCCATTGAGACTTCGATTCCTTATGAATGCAGAACTCTTTTTTGTATGACCAGGCTTAACTGACACACTGTATTGAAAAGCGAAGGTTTTGACAGCTTCCCTGGAAGGTTCCTGGATTGACACCGATTTGTAGAGAGTATATGAGCCTCAGAGCCTAAGAAACATCGGTAAATTAGCCCTTTTTTAATAGTCCAAAGCGATAATTATTTGGCAGGAGTTTACGGCTTATTGTGCCCTTCGGAATAGCACATTTGAGCCATGAGCTTTTGGCACGCCGCCGCGAGCCGGACTGTCAGGGGCTGTTGCATTCGGTGAGTTGCCGTGCGGTCGGATGGTCTGCCAGTCTACTAAAGCTATGACAATCAACACCGTCAGAATAATGGCATTGAGAGGCAGGTTAAGCCCGTTATCAACAAGGCTATGCACACCTAACCCGAAGAGACCGGCGAGAGCGCCTAGCCGGGCCGCATTCTCAAAAGAGCTTTTCGGTCTTCGCTTAACTAAACAGTTCCATAAGAAGACGGCCATAAACCAGACTAGAATCATGCAACCGATTAAGCCTCCGCCGGATAATAGATCCAGATAGCCGTTGATGGCCGTCTCAGGGACTGCCGAGCCTGAGGCATCGTGATACATGGGAATGGCAGTCCGATATGCCCCGAAACCAACGCCGGTGATCGGGTTGTCCTTTATTAACCGCCAGCTTGCCTGCCAGACTTCAGCGCGTCGTTGGGTTGGGTCAACTGCATTATCATCCACCTCGGTAGATAACTTTTCCAGACGACGTTCTAAACGTTCACCGCCCAGTTTGGTAATCCACATGCTCATTGCGATGACCAGACAACCAATAAACAGAACGCCGAGAGCTAACCGACCAACCCGGCGCAACATTGAATTGCGCGCTCTTTCCTTTGCGGCCCACTGCAATCGTCGCATCACGAACAGCCCGCCCAACAAAACAACCTGCACCATCATTGCAAAAATGCCGCCACGCGAATTCGTTAATACCACGCTGGTTGCCAATAGACTTATTATCGCCAGATGTAAGAGTAAATATTTCCGCAAGACGCCGCCCGCAACCACGAGTCCCAGGGTGAGTCCTAAAATCATGACCAGCATTGATGCAAAATAATTGCGATTGAAAAGTTGTCCATATCCTTCGGTTGGCCGGAGATTGAATACAGAAAAGCCGGAAGGGCCGTGTTGGAGTATCAATCGAACCAGACCAAAACAGGCGCTGCCCGCGACAACTCCGATAGTTATATAGATAAGCCAGTATGAGCGGCGACGGCTTGATGTAAATTGAAATAATAACTGTCCGAATGTGACCAGCGCCACCAGCAGGAATAAGAAACGGTAAGTCCCCAAGGGGTCAGCGCTAATCGTCTGACGCGCGCCGTTTGCAATCCCCACTGTCCCGTTTCCGTCCCGCAGCGGCGCAGTTTGTAGAGCAACATAAGCACAAAGCGCCAGCAGCGGAATCAACATTGTCCAACCCTTGATACCCCAGTCCCCGATGAGAAATCCATGTGCTATCCAGAGCGCTCCCAGCGCGAAAACGACACATACAAATGCTGCTTGCCACCAGGGGTCAGACAAACCGTGAGGGAGAGCCGCGAGCGGAATGAGGAACAGCAGCGTGACCCGGATTACACGCTCAAGCAAACGAGATAAGCTCTGCCGGCGCAGCGCATGCATGCTAATTCCCCACGCTCGACCACTATCTACATTAAAGGTATCTGGGATCGCCATTTCGTATCGACCGGGCTTATCGCCGGAATCAAAACCGTCAGGCACACGACGAACGAATGCCCTATTCATCAAGAAGCTGCTTACTCAACTTATTGAATTTTCGCCAACTCGAACCTTGCAGCGGCAGGTAGCCCAAAGGCAAGCTAGTAGTGGGAGGTTGATTGTGCGGTTTAACGCTCTGGGAGGCTGGGACTTTGATGAATTGCCAGTTCGCGCGCCCACGGCAGTAGCTAAGTTGCTTAATAGTCCTGCGGCAAGAGCCATTTGTGCTTGAACCTCTATTATTTTGAGGGGAGCGTTTGGTTGGGAATTTAATATTCCCGCTAATATCATAGAGGAAACATAAATTGCTTTTAATAATCGCGCTTCAAGGTGAGCTTCATTTTTGATCCATGAAAGCTACCTAAACCGTGCCTTCTTGAAAGTAACTGCTACGCCGCAGACTCCCCCTTCTTTGAGGTCAGCCCGTCGCACCAATCCTTCAACTGATATTCTTGAAGGAGTCTCATGTACGGGCAAAGAGGTGGATAATCCAACGGTTATCGAAAGCTTTGTGCCATGCCCAACGCAGGGCAGGATACGAAAATACATGCTATTACTGCTGAAATTATCAAGTACTGTGTCGGCTTTAAACACCTGTCCATTTTCGTCTCGACCTTCGACGATAGCCGGAAACGGAATATAGACTCTGGGTTTGATCCGCCGATCCTCCCCAATGTGAACATGCGGATTTGTGTTCGTAGCTAACATTATTCCTCCTAACATAAAATTTCTTGTAAATTACTCCTTTGAGATTTGACTACGAGAAGGGGCGCTTTCAATTTTCACAAACTTAGAGCTAAAGAGCTTACTGTTATCATAGATGTGTGGAGACTGGCCTCACGCTATTAGCTATCGCTTAAGTTACATTTCATGAATTGAAGTAAGAGACTATCAAGCGAAGCACAGCAAACTCCTTCTCCCTGATAAAACAGTTTACCCTTATGGAGGAATGCCCTGATGATCAGAAATGGATATTGCAAGATAAAAGCAAAGCATTAAATTTCGAGCCTCACAATAGTTTCTTTGAGGTCTTTACACATCGGAGAATTCGCCCATTTTTAACGAGCACAAATGTGCCTTTGCTTATCAGCATAAAATGTTGACCTCTCAAAGACGTATAATTCTCGCCTTGCATGCACATCTGATCTCTTTGCTCAGGGCATTACGTGTATCTACTACCATCGAGGCCATCCGCGTCACTTTGTGATAACCCACCAGTTCAAAGCCGATGGCGGCAAGGCCAGCCTGTGCAAATTCGACGGTCAGAGGCAGCCCGACATAG
Source organism: Pyrinomonadaceae bacterium (assembly GCA_963817025.1). Classification (GTDB taxonomy): domain Bacteria; phylum Acidobacteriota; class Blastocatellia; order Pyrinomonadales; family Pyrinomonadaceae; genus JACMLC01. The sequence goes on from CAWFML010000003.1 coordinate 79,595, forward strand.
CTGAGGCCGATGCCCCCTACCCGCGCGGTTCTGTTTGAGATGATCTCTTTAATCTCGCCTTTGATTGCCGGGAGAAAGCTCGGAGAATCAGGAGCAATCCTCTCAATTTGTAACAGGCCCGGGTGGCTTTCATCTTCTATAATTAAAGCGCTCATGAAGATAGCATCTCCGTAAGCGTTGGCGGGACGGCTCTGCGTGGCAGTACCACAGCGATAACCGTCTTCCATAAAACAACAATATCGCTCTGCCAGCATCGTTGCTGTGAATATTCCATGTACCCTTTGAGCTTAAACGGTTGCAGGGTTTCCAGATAAAAGATTTCTCTATCACCATCAATTTGAGACAAAAGCGCTTCCTCATTACGTAAGCGAAGGGTCACAGGGTCTGTTATTCCGGGTCTGGACATGAGCACTGCCTGCCACAAGGGGTCATCCAGATTGACGAATTGCGGGACTTCCGGCCTCGGCCCGACCAGCGACATATCTCCGCGCCACACATTCCATAGCTCCGGCAACTCGTCTATCTTCGTCTTGCGCAGGAGACTTCCGATGCGCGTTTTCCGATTATCATCACTGGCTGTGACTTGCGGCCCATCGCTCGCTTCTCTCATTGTGCGGAACTTATAGAGCACAAAGACGCTCCCCTGACAGCCAACCCGCTTCTGACGAAACAGAATGGGCCCGCGAGAGCTGAGCAGGATCAACAAAGAGGCGAGGAGCAAGACCGGAGCGAGCAGGAATAGACCCACTATCACAATGCCTGCCTCAATCGGTCGAGGGATTCCCGCACTGACAGGTGAGATTTTCATTAGGCAACCAGCAGGGATTCGCTGAGTGAATGTGCGAGGCACAGCTTTTTCACGATATGGATAACGTATTCAACCTCGCCCTGCGACATCGCCGGGAAGATCGGAAGGCTCAGGAGACGAGGCCAAGTCGAGGAGGCGACAGGAAAGTCCTCAGCATTCCAGCCGAAGGTTTCGATGTAATATGGATGTAAATGTAAAGGACGCCAGTGAACCGAGCAGCCAATGCCCGCTCTCTTCAACTCTTCGATAAAGGCGTTGCGATCAATAGACAATCGCTCCAGATTTAATCTGAGCGGGAACAGATGCCATGATTGAATTCTGTTGGCATCTTCCAGCGGCAATTCAATCTCTTCTATCTCTTGGAGCGCCTCCATATAACATTGGGCGATCACTTCACGATCCAGGCGCATATCTTCGGCTCGTCTCAACTGATGGATTCCGATGGCGGCGGCGATGTCTGTGAGATTGTATTTATAACCCGGCGCGACGATCTTGTAGTCCCAACTCCCGCTTCCCGTGTATCTTCCCCATGCATCGTGAGAGAGGCCGTGCAGCGACATCAAACGAATCCGGTCAGCCAATTCGCGGTCGTTGGTAACAGCCATTCCGCCCTCGCCCGTCGTGATGGTTTTATTTGCGTAAAAGGAGTAGCAAGTAACGGTCGCGGTATTTTCGCCGCACTGCTGCCATTCATCACCTGCATCGCGTCTCCATGCTGCCGGAAAAGCATGTGCAGCATCTTCAACCACCCACAAACCATGTTTGACGGCGAATCTTTGTATCGCCTCGATATCCATCATCATCCCGCCGACGTGAACGGGAACTATGCCCACGACGCGAATATCATCTGCGAGCAGCCCCGGCAGCACGCCCGCATGTAGCTGCTGAAGTTTTCGCTCGGCATCATCAAGGTTCATATTGCAGGTCAGCGCGTCGCAATCCACCAAAATAGGGATGGCTCCCTGATAGCGGATAATTTCCGCAGTGGCTGCGAAGGTCATCGTTGGCACGAGCACCGCCTGACCCGGCTTTAAGCCCAGAGCCTCAACGGCCAGATGGAGCGCTGCCGTGCAGGAATTGACGGCAATGGCATACGCGGCGTTAACAGCGGCGGCAAATTCCTGCTCGAAACGATGAACCTTTGGGCCGCTGGTGAGCCAGCCGGAACGGAGGGTGGAAATGACTTCTTCAATCTCTTGCTCACCGAGACTGGGTCTGAGGAAGGGAACCTGAATTTCCATCATAATTTTATTTTCACCGATGGCTGCTGGTAATGCCGGGCAGCGCCAATCTTGCGTTAGGGATGATTAACCCTTTCTCTGCTTCTCTGGCCGAAGTCAGTTGAATCCAAGCTTGAGATTGGGGAGGCGAGAGCTTGAGACCTGCTTAATTTTTCCGGGCACTGAAATGAGTCTGGGTCAGTTCACCTGCAAGCCAGTCATCTTGCTCGCACCTCGTGGAAGCCGGTTGGTCATGCTTCCACTTTGCCATTCATCAGTGGCTAGAGGATAAAGAGTCGATGCTGTTTGCACATCGGTCAATGCGATAATTTCGCATAGGAGCATGCGCCCATTTTTAAGGTTGTGAATTAGGCGAATTAGCCTAAGAAATGCGGCACAGATGTGCCGACCATGAGATGGTTATAACTTTGACCTAACGACAGTTCGTCGCATCCTCGTCCTTGTCGTCGAACCCTACTAAAGGAGTTGGCAGGTCATGGTCTTCATCAATGAGAAAATGGGGGCGCATCATCTATAAATGATTCTGCTGGATTTCTCGCCCAAGAGAACCCTCCGAGCGGTTGGCTTCAGCGCTTAATTTCAATCAAACATTGAGGTTGCAATCATTAATAGAGGATACAAAGTTGGGATTTGTAATAGCACAAATGTGCTAAAAACACCGGAGAATCCGCCTAACATATTCCAATCAAAATTGGTTCAATCAGGCTATGAAAATTAGTCGTATTCGCCGATGTAAGTTGATGTGCAAACATCTATCATGCACATCTCATGAAAGATTAATGCTTTTTGAAGCGCAGTTCCGCAGTCTGAAAATGTAGCCAATTCCCGAGATCAAAAGGAGGGCTGTTCGAGGCCGGTATTGTCTTACAAGCGTTCTTATCCTCAGCGGCTCGAAAGCTCTCGAATCTTCTCGCTATTTTTCACCAATCAAATAGGTAAAACATCCCATGTCCATCACGACCCGAAAACTGACCTTAAGGAATGATGAAAGAAGATTGCAATTTCGGTTACTCAACAAGCAGATTCAGGGCGCGCTGGATTTGCTGGTTTTGGCTATCGCCTTTTTTCTTTCCTACCTGCTAAGGTTCGATTTCGCTATTCCTGAAACAGAGTTTCAGTATGCTTTAGCGCAGGTCATCTATGTGGTGGCGATTCAATTCATCGCCATGCTGGTGACCGGCGTCTATAGTTTTATTTGGAGATATGTCGGACTAACGGAAGTCAAACAATTCGGATTGACGTTCCTGTGGGCAGCAATACCACTAATCGTTTTGCGAATTGGGCTGACTCCAGAATTTCAGCTCTGGCGCGTTCCACTCTCGATCATTATGTTTGACACTGCGCTAGCCTTTGGCGGAGTGATAGGGCTTCGCGTGCTCCGGCGAGTGTTATATGAACGACAGCATCTTAAAACCACTTCCGGTCAAACTCTCATCAGAAAACCGATTTTGTTAATCGGCGCGGGACGCGCAGGCATCCTGACCGTCAAAGAGCTTAAAAGCCGTGGCGATATTGAGCTGGACGCGAAGGGTTTTGTTGATGATGATCCTCTCAAACGGGGGTCTGTGATCCACGGTGTAAAAGTCCTCGGAACAATGGAAGACCTGCCGCGACTCGTAAAACAACTTGAGATAGACCATGTGGTGATCTCAATCGCGCAGGCGACCAGACAGCAATTCCGCAGACTTATTGAGATCTGTGAAGCAGTTCCGATCAGAGTGCGCGTGATCCCCGGTCTTTACGAGTTGCTACAGAGCAAGTTACAAGTCAGCAGAATTCGTGACTTGCAGATAGAAGACCTTCTCGGGCGCGAACCCGTCCAACTTGATGAAGAGGGCATGCAAAAGTTTTTGACGGGTAAAACAGTGATGGTGACAGGGGCTGGAGGGTCAATCGGCTCAGAGCTGGCGCGACAGGTGGCCGGGTTTAAGCCCTCAAAGCTGCTTTTAGTAGAACGCTCAGAGAACGCGCTCTTTAACATCGAACAAGAGTTGCAGGGCCTGCACCCGCAGTTATCTATGGTGCCTCTGATCGCAGACATCTGTGGTGAAACGAGGATGCGCAGCATTTTTAATGACCATCATCCCGAGTTGGTGATTCATGCAGCCGCCCATAAACATGTTCCGATGATGGAAACAAATGCGGTAGAAGCATTGAAGAATAATGTTCTGGGGACTCAGTTGCTAGGAGAATTGGCCGGAGAATATGGGACTGAAGCTTTTGTGCTGATCTCTACGGATAAGGCCGTCCGACCTACTTCCGTGATGGGCGCTTCTAAGCGTGTCGCCGAATTGGTTATACAAGGCTTAGATGAAAGATACGCCACGAGATTTCTGGCGGTTCGGTTCGGTAACGTCATAGGTTCTGCGGGTTCCGTCATTCCCATCTTTCGCAGACAAATCCAAAAGGGCGGCCCCGTCACCGTGACCCATCCTGACATGAAGCGATTTTTCATGACTATCCCGGAAGCAGCCCAACTAGTGCTTCAGGCGGGCGCTATCGGCGAAGGCGGAGAGATATTTATTTTAGATATGGGCGAGCCGGTCAGCATTCTTGAGTTAGCCAAAGAGACCATCAGACTTTCAGGACTCAAGCCCTTTGAAGATATTGACATCATTTTTACCGGAATGCGACCGGGAGAAAAGATACTTGAGGAACTTGAAACGACCGACGAACAGTTGGCGAGGACACGCCATCCCAAAATTTTCATCGGAAACATAACGCCCTATCAGCCTGAGCAGGTGAGGCACTCACTTAATCAGATCGAGTCACTCACACAGCGAAATTGCGACCCTGGCGAAGTGCGTGAATTTCTCAACCGCCTGCTCCCGGAAGCACAACTTGAAAGTGATAAGGAGATAGAGAATTGTGATTTGCCATTGTTACTTACTTCTCCTTTGATAGCCATCAAGACAGCCGCTGCTTAAGGCTTACAGCATCACCGCTAGCCCCCTTAAAAATAGTCTTCAAAGGAAGGCGAAAAAGGAATGCGAATTATCATTTCCAACAATTCACACGCGCGTGTGAGGTTCACAGGTTCGTCATCCTGTAAGAAATATATTTCAGGGTTTGCATTTTGTTAGCCGCATCATTTCATCATGCGCTATCCATCTTTAATCAAACCTACAGGTCGTGATGTCATGGCGCTAGATGCCACGCCCTCTTATTCCTCTTTAGCTCGTTCAATGATTGGAATGATTTTTTTGGCAGTGTGTGCAGCCCTCTCACTCGCCCCTGAGATAAGCCAGGCAGCTCCCGCTAAAGATGATGCTCAAGTGCTGTTGAAGGAGGCGCGGGCCAGAATCAGCGAGGGACGGGTTGCGGAGGCTATTATTCTATACAGGCGAATCGCCCGCCTCTTGCCGTATGAACCGAATGTACGCAAAGAACTGGCGCGGCTTCTGGCAAGTATCAAGGAAACCAGAAACGAAGCGGAAAAGGTCTATGCGGAGACATCCGCAATCATACCGCAAGATGCTAATCTGGCTCTGGAGCGTGCCGCTAACCTCGCAGTCCTCGGAGATCACGTCAACGCCTCTCTTGAATACCGTCGTGCCTTTCAATTAACCCCCGACAATGAGCAGGCGCTCGCCGGATATATCCAACAGATTACTCGTTTGGGGAGCGCTCCCGTTGCTCTCAAGCAGCTTTCAGAAAAACTGGCGACCACTCCGGGCGACATTGCTTCACGCCTGATGCTGGCAGGGTTATTACACAGAGATGGCCGTTACAATAACGCGCTGGATCAATTCTCGATTCTTCAATCAATCGACCCGCATAATGTGCTAGCTCTGCGGGGTATGGCAGAAGCATGGTTGGCGCTCGGCTATTACGATTGGTCTACAGAGGTATTTCAAAGGGCTGACAGGCAGGCCGAACGCGGCAGATTTTTAGCTAATCAAGCTCGCGTCATGCTTGCATCAGGTCAACCGGAAGCCGCCCTCAAGCTGCTCGCCACAGACCCGACCAATGTTGATAAAGAGCCATTGGCGCTCGTCGTGTTAGCCGATAGTTATCGCGCAATGAAGCAGCCGCTTCAGGAGCGGGCAACGCTCGAAAGGTTGCTGAATCTTTTTCCAGCTCCTCCGCATTCAGCGCTTGAAAGGCTGGCACGCATCCGTTTTGAGATGGGCGAAAAAGCGGCTGCTATTAAATTATGCCAGCAGCTTTTAGTTGACGACCCGCAAAACCCTATAGCATCGCTGGGCTTGTTGTTAAATGGTCATCAATCAGCGCAGCAGGCGATTGAGAATAGTTCTCTGACGCCGACACGCCGTGCGGCGAAAGAGCAGGCCGAGGCTGAAGCTGCAATTTTTTGGAATCAGCCTGAGAGAGCGATTGCAGCGCTTCGCCGCGTGCTTTTAATGCGCGAGAATTGCCCGCGCTTACTGCTGCAACTCGCTGCCACATTGCTTCAGAAAGGCGACACTGAAGATGCGCTTACGGCTTTTGCCCGAATAGCTATCAGTAACGGTAAATGGCCGGATGCGCTTTCCGGAATGGCTGAGGCTGAGAGCTTGCGCGGGAATCCACAACGCGCGCTCGCCATCAATGCCGAAGTATTAAAGATTGATCCGACTAACTTTCGCGCTCTCTCCGGGCAAGCTGAAAACCTTTATCAAATTGGTGAGATAGAAAGAGCAACGCTATTATTCAATAACCTTCACAAACGTTTCCCCGAAAGCATCCGGGTCAGGGAACGCCTGCGTGCTGCTCTCAACTCTTTCGGCCACTGCTATCAAACGGAACAATCAATAGCAAGGTCTTTACCGGCCAAAGATAATTTAGCTGAAGGCATCCAGCCAATTTCTCAACCGGTCTTTATCAAGCCCGTTCTCAAAGCCGGGGATGTGGTGAAAATTACAGTCGCCAGACAACCAAGGCTCAGCGCAGAGATACGTGTGGATGATTCCGGCATGGTGAAGCTTCCCTTTCTCACCCAATCGCTTCACGCGGCATGTTTGACCGAGCAGGAACTAAGCACACGTATTGCTAATTACGGCGAGGCAAAATTAGCAGCCTCAGAGGTCTCGGCCACGATCACCGAATTCCACAGGAAGTCGCTCAAGGTAAGCGGCGCTGTGTATTTACCGGGACTCTTCAACATTCGGAAACCATTAGGGCTGAACGAAGCCTTGATGCTTGCCAGCGGGGCCAACCAGCGCGCAGGTCGGATTGTTTACGTGGTGCGTGAAGATGACTCGTGCAGGGTTAAACCGCAGGGACAAACTCTCGCTGCGGTCGAAGCCTATGAACGTAGTGAAATCGAAAAAGGGAGTGTTATCATGGTGCAGCCTTTACAGGCTGGCGATGCAGTTATCGTTCCCGATAAGGATTCAGCGTTCGTTGTCGGCGAGGTGGCTCGCCCCGGCACAATCAAGATAAGCAGCACTATTCTCTTGCTCGAAGCTTTGGAGCAAAGGGGCGGAATCCTTGAGGGCGGGCGGAGTAATCATATTATACTAACCAGATTAAATGCTCAGGGGACTGCCAGACAGCGCTTCCTCATCAACCTTGACGAGATCAAACAGCATCGCGTCGGAGACGTTATTCTACAGCCCGGTGATATTGTCAACGTCACTTCTATCAATCAAGGTAAAACAGATAACTCCTTTATGAAATTGCTTCAGCAAGGGACTCCGTAATGGGTTAATCAAAGCCCAGAGGGCTTCATCTCAAGTGCGCCTCAGCAGCCATCCCAAGCCCTGTTTCTATAATTAACGTGAGTTCGACGTAAGAATAGTGAGGTGTTAGTTAGCCCCGGAGGGGCGACATATCTTAGCCCACGGCTGACGCCGTGGGCTAAGATATGTCGCCCCTCCGGGGCTGTCATGCAGCATCTTCTTCTGCTTATATCGAACTCACGTTAATTAGAAATAAAACTAATTGACAAGATTAACATTTTTTGTTTACATGTGTTTTGTGTTGTTAAGCACGTTAAACATGCTGGAAAGGCTGCTCTTTCAACTGATTTTTGGATGGTTCAAAGATTGTCTGGTTGCAGAAAACAATCGAAGTAGTAATAAATTGTGCCCTTCGCCCCTTGAATAACAGAAGGCTCATTGGACAATCAGTCCTCTTTTGCTCTTCTCACTATTATTCAAAGTAATCCCGCCTCAGCCTTTCGTCCCACCATAAAACTCTCGCGCCCCCCAAAGCCGTTTAGCAACATACCCTGGCAGCGTTTTTATTTAGCAACTCTTGTCATACTGCCGGGAAAACCTCATCGCCGCTCCCGGTCAGAAGCTTTTTCTTCGTCAGTTTTACGCCTATGAAAACCTCAAAAAATTTCACCCACCGCGATAGATTCCTGTTTCGCTTAACGCTCTGTATCGCCCTGACATTATGCGTGCAATTCGCCGCCGCGGGTTGGAGTAGCAGATTTTCTGGTAACGCAAAATCAGCGGCGATTACCAGCAACAGTAGTTTTTCATTCGCGGGCCAGCGACGGCTATACAGCATTAGCGGTCGGGTCACGATAAATGGGTCTATTGGATTAGCCAATACAGTAGTAACCTGCAATGACGGACTAGGCGCTTTTAGAAATTCAACCGATGTTGACGGCAACTATTCGTTCATGCAACTGACGGCAGGGCGCAGTTTAACTATCAGCATCTCTAAAAGCGGCTACGTCTTTGGTAACCCAACCGTGCAAATTCCGAACTTGGACGGCGATAAAACGGGCATTGACTTCACGGGCCATCACGCAGCCATACCTACGCCTACGCCAGTCTCACCCGTTACTCTGATTCCGCCCCCAATTATGGAGCCAACGGATCCCAACTCAACAGGTTATTCTTACTCAAATTTTACGTCGGAGCTTAGTTTAGGAGTAAGTATTAAGTCTGGAATGATTATACGGAAAGCGCTCAGTTCAGGTTATGGCATAGCCTATGCCCAGGCGAATGAGAAAATAGACTATGGCACTGGCGATGTGGCGCTAAAAGTTAACAATACCAATGATGCTCTATCGTTCGGGTTGACTAATTCTGGCCCATGGAACATTTTGCCGAGTGCGATTACCCTACAGAATACCTCTTCCAGTGGCACGCCATTATCTTTCCCAACTTATGGCATTGCCATCGCTGACGGAAATCTAAAGATTTGGCATCAAGAGTCTAATCGGCTGTTTAATCCCTACGCGTGCAACTCCTGCGTTCAAGCCGGAGACATTTACCACGTTTATAGTGATGAGGGGACAATCAAGTATTATCGAGAGCGATCTTCTGGAACGCTTACTCTCCTTTATAGCGAATCTGGCACAAGCGCAGTCACACCTGTCTATCCTTTACTGCCGCAGATTTCGATTAGCAGCAATGGATCGCAAGCGAATGTGAAAGTTATGCAACCCGCACCCTTTGGTTTGGATGGCACAATCTGGGTGTCGCCTAACGGGACAACATATGCCAGCGGGGCTGATGAAGCTCATGCGACGACAATCACGCTAGCTTGCAACGGCAAACGACCGATCAAGCCCGGCGATACAGTGATAATGGCAGATGGAACTTATACGGGCAGCTTTGTCTGCGAGAACTCCGGCACAGCTAATGCTCCGATTACTTATCGGGCGGAAACTCTAGGCGTTTATCCGCCGACTGTGACTTTCACCAACTCGACGAACCTCAACACTCTAAGACTATTGGGAGATTACGAGATTTGGAAAAATATTGAGATCCAAAATACTAGCTTAACTCGTGTCACAGCCGCTGCGGGTTCCAGTAATCAGGCTCTCATAGACACGCAACGAAATAATGGCTGGCGTTCTGATGGTATCGGAAATCAACTCATCAACAGTATCGTCCACGATGAGGTAAATGGCATCGTCTCTCAAACTCGTGGCGGAACATACGTGTATGGATGTGTAACTTACAACAATGGATTTTCGGCTTCGGACGGAGGCGCAGGCCACGGAATCTATGTTCACAATGAACCTCAGTTTGCTCTCTCCCGGATTGTAAACACGGTTTCGTTTGGCAATTACGGATTGCAGATGCAATTCTACAACCAGACACATGGTGTGCCGATGGGTAACATGACGTTTGATAAGGTCGTGACGATGAATGGAATGTTCGGAATCTACGGTCACGGAAACAAAGACAATATCACCGTAGAGAACTCTCACATGTACAATGGCGACTTTGCATTGGGCTATCAGGGCGAGCAGAATCTTTCAGGAACGATAACCAATAATTATAGCTATGGAGAGTCCCCTTTCAGCGCGCAGCTATGGACAAATCTCACCATCACAGGCAACAAGTTTGTCGGGAAGGCGTTTACTGGCAGCACCATGATGAGCTTTCGACATAGTGACGGCGTTCCTTCAAACAATTATGTTCTAGCCAACAACACCTACTATCGCGGGCGTATCAATAATCTGGAACAAAGCCCCAATTTTAGAATCTGGGCAAACAACCTCTCTTCGCAGGCTCTATACACATGGGCCAGATGGCAGCGGATGGGATTTGACACCGGCTCAACCTACTACAACACTGCAAATGAAGAAGGGACGCTCTTCTCTCAGAGTGTTGCCGTCAGGCCGAACACGACAGATGTGTATGTCTATCCGAATATCTATGAAAACGGCAGAGCAACAATCGTCGTGTGGAATTGGCCTTTGACCAGCAATGTCAAGGTCAACTTGTCTGGAACAGGATTAGTAGACGGACAGGCTTTTACTGTTATCTCCTTGCAGTCCGGAGCGACGATATATTGGGGTATTTATAGTTCCGATTCTCCCACGTTCCCAATGCCAATGATGACTGATGCTGCTCCGATTCCCAGAATCGGAGATGCCGGAGCGCCACCAAGACAGACATCCCCGGAGTTCATGGTTGCTTTGGTTATGCCCGTGCGCTAATACACTAACGCTTATTGACCGCTGGTAAGAGCGCCACACATGGTTGTTGGAGAAAGGCAAGACATCTACGCAGGCGAAACCTGCAAGGTGTCTCGAACACCGGGCAGGCGATGTCTGTAAGTCAGAGTAAAGCCATCGCCGGACGTAACTGGCAGAGATTCGGGAAAGGTCCACACCATAGTTCTCCATGAATTGAACTCGTCGGCATCTGGTGGGTTTGAAGATAAAATGGTATTGGGGCCGAGTTCTAGCTCGAAATACACGATGACCCCACTTATCTCGCCTGTAGCGTTTGCCATACCGTTGACGCTGGTTTGCACCATCGGCGCTTTGACAGCGCTAAAATCTATGGAAGCAAGCAACACAGGTGGGCTGAGGGTCTTCCACGGGACTTTTTTTGGCGACCTAATATAAAACGTCTGCGGTAAGCCCCGAATAACATCTTGAAGCGGATCAAAATCAATGTCATACCAGGCCCTCCAGTTTTTTAGGGCTTCAACCGCAAACGTACGCTTCGCCAATTCTGCTTCAGGTATCGAAACAGGCAAGCCGAATATTTTTAGCGTGGATGGAATCAACCGTGCTTCAGGTTTAAGAAGCCTTTTGCGGGCGTCAATTATCGTTTCAACTATTCTCTCGCTCAGCGGGTCATCCCCTATGGTTTCGGTGACAAGAACATCTGCCCGCAGAGGAAGTGTGATTTGGCTCGACCAACCTTTCAGGAGAGTGATTCGCTCCGACAAACCGTTAGCTTGAAAGATAGACTTGGCAGCTTCGCCAATTTCACCGCACTCTATTGCGTAGACGTGACGCGCGCCTGCACGGGCCGCCGCTATTGCCAGAACCCCCGTTCCGGTGCCGATGTCCAGAACGACATCTCCGGGGCGCACGACTTCTCGGATTCCCTCAAAAAATTTCGACGTGCGTATCCGATCATTCAACATCGCCGTATGAATCCAAGCGGAATCAAACCCATAAGGGTGCGTATTTAAACTAGGCTTTACCTGATCTTCTCTGATCAAAATTCCTGTCTGGTAGAAGTTAATAATTGTGCTTGTAAGGTCCATCCAGCTTTCAGCCCCTTTTACCTGAGCATGCATTTCATCCAGAGCCGCGCCCAGTGTTTTCGGCTGATTAAAAGTGTTCAGTATTATAAGGGCTGACACGCTGCACGTCAGACTTCCGCCCCCGGCTTGAACATCCATACTGCCGCTCGAACTTATGTGTACGCTGACGGGGGGAGCTAGTTGAAGGACGGTGGTTTTAGTTAGGGTTGACCAACTCATAATAACTTGCAAACCGTCGAGGGATTGCAGAGCAATCCTTCGGTTTCTCCTGATGAATTAGAATTGATGCCGTCAGACACTCGACAAATGCCTGAGAGCATGTTGAGAAATGGAATACCCCCGGTAGTCTTGTCAGGCGCACATCGCAAGGTTGCGTCTATCTTTAGCGAACCTCTTTATTTCGGTCGCTTGTGGCTGCTCAGTGAATTCTTCAGGGGCAACCAGATATACTGGTTGGTTAAACGTATCGGTCTCAGCAGGTAGTACACAAAAGTCAGATAGTTCGGCAGGATCAATAAGCTGTAGTCCCTGCTATTCGGGCGCACTGCAACTCTAAGATAACGAAAATAATAATGCATGTGTAGACTCAAGCGGTCGCGTGCTCGCTCTTTCATCCCGAGGTGATGTTTGTACCAGCTCGATAGTCCCCATGAAGCATTCTCGTCATGAAACAGCCACTGTCGCACGTGTGCGGCGAGCGGCATTACGAGTTCATCCGCATTGACCTTTTGCCGGATGGAGTCTGGAAGCTTCGAGCCAAGTAAGTCATGCGCGAGGAATAAGCCCAATGCCAGAATTCGTTCGACCCCCAGAATGTGAGCCTGTTCAAAAACGCTGTCCCAATCCAGATCGGGATACACACGCAGCAATTCAGCGACATCACTAATCCATTCCAGTCGCGCCCAACCGTGCCTTGAGCCATGCGTGCAAAGATACAAAAGCAGGATATCGGCAGGAAGATTGCGCACATCAGTGCCGCCTAAACTAAGAGTCTCTAACCGGTTCCACAGGTGATTAGAATTTAAAGGCAAATTGAAGTGTGTGCCGGACAGCCGCCAGTGTAGCTCGACGACGATATGTCCCTCTTTCTTGACAAAGCCCAGGTCTTTCTTACGGCTTATTGGAGTGGGCAATTTCTCGAACCAGGTTGGAGTATTAACGAGTTCATAGCCGTTCGCCGTCAGCAATTCAGTGACCTTCACAAGATCGCGTTTGTGCACCAGAATATCCAGGTCTCCGTACTGCCGCAATGAGAGATTGCGATAAACGTTGGCCGCAAGGAGCGGCCCTTTGAAAGCCAGGGCTTGGACACCGCTTTTCTCGAACAGTTGTAATAAGCTGATGAGTTCGCGCGTCACCTTGAGATTGTGGCGGGCATGTGATTCGAAAAACTGGCTCAACTGTTTTGCGATATGAGATGGAATCAAGTCCGCGTGAGCTTTCAAGAGATTCCAGCATACCAGCGGCACGATAGCGTTCTGATGGGCTTTCTGAAACACAAACCGCCAATCCAACTTCTGCTTCAGCAGGCTGCGAATTTGCGCGGACGTGGAGGAATCAACGACCGTACGCGCACAAGCAATCAGTAATTGTGCTTCCGGACTCTCACTCATTGGCGTGGAAGATTGAGCTTGCCCGCCCCCTCGACTTTGCAAAGTGTCAAGAGGTCTTTTCTGTGAGGATATGGCGTTAGCTGACGATGACATATGAGCGCCTAGGTCGCCTGAATTTTTTCCAATTCAAGTTCTGGATGCGATTCCAGATTGAAATCTTCTTGCTCCTCGATTGCGGCGTCTGTAGCTTGCATCTGCATCATCCACGACCGGGCATAAAATCCGCCCTTCGCCAGCAACTGCGCGTGCGTGCCCGATTCGACAATCTGACCATCATGCATTACGTGAATGATGTCGGCCCGCATCGCAATGGTAAATCTATGTGTGATGATAATCCCGGTTCGGTCTTGCGCCAGCGTGCGGAATCGGTTGAACCAATCCGCCTCTGCCCACGAGTCCATGGAGCTTGTTGGTTCGTCAAGCAGGATGATCTGAGAGCGTCGGACGTAGGCGCGAGCCAAGGCGACGCGCTGCCACTGCCCCCCGCTCAATTCCGCGCCGTTGAGAAACCATTTCCCCAACACAGACTCGTAACCTTGCGGCAAGCGCATAATCGTCTCGTGCGCCCCGGCGCTTTTGGCTGCTGCCTCTACGTCTGCGACACCTAAATCTACGGAAAGGTCTCCCATAGCAATGTTCTGCCGAGCGGTGGCATGATACTGTACGGGAAACTGGAAGAGCACCGTCACTAACTCCCAAAGTTCCTTCGGCACGAGGTTACGAATATCAATGCCATCCAATTCAATGCTTCCCGCCTGCGGATCATAGAAGCGGCAGAGGAGTTTGAGGATTGTTGATTTACCCGCGCCATTGATGCCCACAATCGCCACGATTTTCCCGGCGGAGATTGAGAGACTGAAATCGCGCAAGGCAGGACGGTCACTGCCGGGATAACTGAAGGTCACATTTCGAAACTCAATTCCCTTCTTGAGTACTGCCGGAACCTGTGCCGGATTCGGCGGCGCGACAATCTCCGGTTTAAGATCCATATAGGCAAACAGATTTCCCAAATACAAACTATTTGAGATGATTTGCCCGACACTTCCCAGCAGTTGCCGCATTAAACTCTGCCCACGACTGAAAGCTTGATAGAACAGGGCCAAATCACCGAGCGTTGCATGACCGTGCAGGGTTCTCCAGGCCATCCACAACATGGTAAGGCCCGAAACAACAAGTCCCGCGACCCCTGCGATTGATTTCGCAAACGCGAGCTTACGCATTTGTGCAAGCCGCTCATTCAGGAACCGCCGCCGTAGTTTCTGAAAAGCAGGGCGATAATAACGACTCAACCCGAACAAGCGCATTTCCGCAGCAATCGAAGGGTGTGTCAGCATCACATCGTAATACTGTGCCCAGCGCCGGTCAGGAGTCATGCTCTGCCACCAGCGGTGATAGTTTCGGTCAAAGCGCATTACGACGCAGAAAGCAGGAATGGTGCTAACCAGCAGCAACAGCGGCAGCCACAAACTATAGGAAAGGAGGACAACGCCCATCGCAATCAGGGTAATGCTGTTTTGGATCAGGCTGCCGAAGCTTTCCAATAGCGCGATTGGACGATTGCTCGCGTCATTGGTGGTTTGTTCTAAGAGGTCAAAATATTCCGGCGATTCAAAGAAGGCTAAATCTAAAGTGGTTGATTGTTGATGAACAAGGCTGCGTATATGATTTTGCACCAGTTCCGACTGCGCGGTGCGAACCCAATCACTAAGACTCTGTATTGAGTTAGTCAGTAACAATAACGCAGCCGCGAGGATCAACAACACCAGGGCACGGCTGACAGACGACCAAGCGCCGCTGCTAGCTTTGGCGTCAATTAAACTGTCAACTAAAAGCTTGGTCAAATAAACCGAAGCGACCGGCAATAGCCCCTGCACGATGAGCAAGAGCATCCACGACGTGGTCCATCGCGGCGCGGCGTCGAAAATCAGACGGAAGGTTCGCGGCCAGTAACGCAGGGGCGAGAGTAACTTGCGTAAGCGAGCAACCAACATCTTGTGAAAATCCAACATTGATTTATAAACTCTCTCGCCCTGATGTCACCTGTTGCGGAGCATTGCCGGGAACCGCAATGTACTTAAAGTATAGTTGCCATGAGCCGTCACACGGGCGTGGAAAGATTGCTAAGGAAGATGTTGCTCAATGCGAGAGGCCAGTTCGGATAAGAGCTTAAGGGAACGCGGACGTTTCAACCGGAAAACCGGAACGGACTTGATCAAGACGCTACATTGCCGAAGGTGGAGGGCTGTCGCTCCGGTCTCTTCCAGATGGCGGGCAAGATATGAATGGCGCACCATTTCAACGAAAGCGTCTCGTATTCCGGGGCGATCAATCTCCATGCGCTCCCCTTCCGCTAAAACGTAGATCGCTTTAAGCGAAATAGTCGCGTTTGAAAAATCAGTGTGCAGGCGGTAAGAACGTTTCTCAAGTTGAGGATGAACGCGCGGCAACTGCTCCGGGTTAATACCCATCTTCTTGAGCGCATCGGGCCACAACTTAACCTGTGGGAATCCGGGTATCACGCGAACGGCCTGCTGCTCGTCTATATCTATGGCGACGACATCATCCGCGACCAGACGATGTCCGCGCTCTTGCATCAACGCGGCAAGGGTTGACTTACCCCAGCCTTTCTCGCCGATAAAGGCGATTGCAGTTTCGCCTATTTGCACCGCGCTGGCATGAAGCAATAGCAAACCTCTCTGGTGTAGAACGCCAGCCAGTACGGCCCCCAGAATAAAAAGTCTCAAGATGTTCGGGTCAGCTTCCGGCAGCGGATCAACCACAATCTCGCAACCACCTTGCGCCAGAAAAGTGCCAGCCCCTTTCCAGTGAAAGAACATCTTCGAGTGGCTGACTTCAACTTCGCCGTACCTATCCCTGGTCGGTTGCCAGTCAATCTTACCGTATCGAATAATGAGATCGGGTGGCGCTTCTGCGACTACGAGTTCCGGGAGCGGAAGGCTGGAATGGATCGAAAGTCCATAGGCGATGTAGGAAAACATTGTCGTCTTACTGAACCGAGAAGGCTGATATTACGAGGCCAGTTCGAACCAGATGCGTTGCACGCAAAGGGATCGAGCTGGCGCTCGGTAAAGACACAACAGGCAGAGACCTAGTGTGTACAATCGCGGCAAATCATTATGGAATTGACGAGATGCCGTTGTTTTGTTGGGCGAGAATGTCGTCCCCGGTTCCCAGATCCTTCCGAGTGCCACGGGGATCGCCTTGGGTAAGCTCTTCGACATTCCCGTAAATGGTTAAAGCAGGCGGCGACCAAGCCTTTTTTGCCTTGGCCTGTTTCAAGTTTTCATACATAGCTCACCCTCCTTTGGAGTAAGCGAAAGAGGTTGTCACACCGCGCCAACCGTTGTTCCAGGAATAGGATGCGCTCTCTGCTTCACGGCGGTGTAGGATTCCTTACCGGCAATCTCTGCATCGAGCCATCCCCGCCATTAACAACAATGTTCGTTTGTTGTCATGAGTCAATAAGTGAAAGAGCTGGTTCTGTAGTCCGATAGTTATTGTTAATAGACTTTTTGATGTGACGAAGCCACAACGCCATATTGGCGATCAGTTGGATACTGAATCCGTCCTCCAGATGTTCCATTGGCCGCTCAAGATAGCGGAGGTAGACAGTCTCTAAAGCAGGGATGTCTATGTAGTCTCTAATCCCTTCGGGTTCGCGCAAGAGGACTCTCTCCAGAGTCTCCCGTTCAAACTTGATGAGACCGAGTGTGATGCCGGCGCTCAGATTCGACTTGTCCTTACGCCATTGCACTTCCGGTGGCAAGATGCCATTCATCGCACGGCGGAAAATAGAGCGCGTCCACCCGTTCTGAAGTCTTTGGCCCGGTGGCAGCGCAAGGCAGAACTCAACCAGCCGTCGGTCAAAGAACGGATGCCGTGGCTCTATTCCAAAAGCTCCGGCAGCCTTTTCATATGTCTCCACGAGAAATGAGTTCAATCCGCTTGAGACTCCGAACCATTGCAATTCCCTCGTCGTCATCCGCCCGGCAAAACTGGCATTCTGGAGTCTCCAAAAGCGCTCGCTCAAGTCAATACGCCGCGCGAAATTCTTGCAAATGGGTCTGCCAGACCAGTACGTATCCTGCTGGTCTGGCTCCGGCACATGTCGCGGTCGCCCGTGCAGCGCCCGCCAGACCTGCAACATCCATTCAGGGATCATCGGATGAATAACCGGGCCAAACACAAAGTTGGACAAAAACTTTTTGAACTTTCGGAATTTGAACGGGCGGCCTCTGTGAAGCGCGATTGTTTCCTTCGTAAAGGTTCGCAACCAGCCTCGACGCAGAAAGTCTGACAGATCATTATGGCCGTAAGAGACAATGGTGTCCCCGTCGTTACCGCTAAAGATGGTGCGCACTCCCTCTTGCGCCGCGCTTTTGAAAATCGCCCAATCCATGTACATGTTGGCTGCCGGAAGCGAGTTATCGAGGTGCCATAAAATCTTGTCAATATCGGTTAACGGGCTAATATTATCCACCGGCACAAAATGTGGTTGAAATTCTCCGGAAGCAAGCACCGCATTGACATAACGCCGTTCGTCAATGGCGGGCGAGGCTTCCACCAGACCGGGGAATATCCCTGAAAAGGTATGCAGAGGTGGGCCACCCTGTTGGGCTTTGATTTTTCCGGCCACACAGGAGATAGAGGAAGAATCCAACCCACCGCTGAGCATAGAGCCTACAGGGAAAGCGCTGCGCAGACGACACCGCACTGCTTCAGTGAACAGCTCTCGAAAGTTATCTTCATATTCCTCATTGGTGCGATAGCGCACTTCGCGCGCGAGATCGGGCGACCAGTATCGTCGCGTGCTCAAACCCTCCCGGCTAACGGTCATGGTATGCGCCGCAGGCAAACGAAGCACACCCTCGTAAAGCGTGCTCTCCCGATCCTCAAAAATGGGCAGGAGATTATCTGCCACGATCAATTCGTTCAGTCGTGGCGGCACTTCCAGCACGGTCATCAGAGCTTTGATTTCCGACGCCAGTACAAAGGTTTCGCGGGGTCGGTAGTAATAGCAAAAGTGCTTGACGCCGAAATGGTCTCGCGCACAAAACATCTTCTGCCGGCGCGCATCCCAGATGACGAAGACGAAATCACCTAGCAGGTATTGGACACAATCATCTCCCCATCGCTCGTAAGCGCGCAGGATCAATTCGCTGTCAGTTATCCGCGTGTCACCTTGCAATCTTGCGATGAGGTCGTCTCGATTGTCTAAACGCGCATCGGCAGTTATCGCAAGGTTGCTTGCTGTGTCCTTGCGCGGCAACCGCTCGTCGAGGGATTCCGGTGTCGTCCACAGCATCCGATGACCGAGGCCGACATTGTGCTCAAGCCAGAGTTTGCTGTCATCAGGCCCGCGATGAGCCATGATTCCGGCCATTCTCTCAAGGTCGTGTTGAGATACCGGCCTCTCATCAAGCTGATATATTGCGAAGATCGCGCTCACCGGCTCACTTCCTCCAAACGAGGCAAAGCTGTATATCTGGGAAGACCTTTTTTCTTCCCGATAACAATCTTGCCGTTACTTTCTACCCACGCATGCGCCTGTAGTTTTCCTTCCGAGCCTTTCGCCACGCCAATGCGAAGATCGGCGCAGTAGCCCCTATTCCGTAAAAGCATCCAAGTGCCCAGCGACTGCGTTAAGCAAGTCGCGCCGGGAACATAACAACTTATTCCTCGCACGCCCCAAACGACCTTCGCTATCGAGCCTGTTCCGGTCGAACGCGCGTTATTAACTCTCGCCCATCTATTTGTAAGACCCCAAACGCTCCTGAACGGAAGTATCCACAGCCCTAATCTGATTGCCCATAATGAAATCGCAATTCTGATGAGCAGGCTCTTGTCCTCCGCGCTCAGGCGCATGAATTTAAGCAGCCGTCTCACCTATCTGATCTCCACCAAGCCATTTCCTGCCATCGTCGTTAAAAATTCCAGCAAGTCCGCTTCACACTGTTCGCGTTCAACCTCATACTCTGACATTATGGTGTCTCGAATGTCAGCGATACTCGTCTCTGATTGCAGTAGCCGCCAGATTCTGGCCCCCACCGCATCAAGGCCGTAGTAAACCCCTGAGCGAAGGTCGAGGATAACTTCCTCTCCAGCCAGGTCACAGCAAATCTGATCCTTTGCGGCAACAACGATAGATTTTACGGATAAGCTCATTTCCAACACGCCTGCACTCATACCTTATTAGTGCCTTTCCGTGATTTACTAAACTTGAAAAACTGTCTGTTGCAGAACTTCATCCAGCTCCACGGGCATTGCAATCTTTTCTACAACATCCAGTCTGGCTGCGGGTCATAGCTTATTGAGAAGTCCGACTGATTCATCCGCATGTTTGGTCTGCGAGAGCTGCGCCGGGCGGGAAATCGCGTTGCGTACCTGATCGTTGCGGCAAGGAAAGAGCGGTCTATCTTAGGCTCGCAGAGGAGCCGACCCTGAACATAGAGCGTCAATAACTTCAGCAACCTCATTTTCTGAAATCTTCGCCTGAAAATCCGGGTTTTATATCTCGCTTAAACCCGTTGGTTGTAGAACTTCTTCAGATAATAATCGAGTTATTACCCTAAGATGACTATACCGATGTTACATACGGCAAGCATCGGGCAGTCCTCCCATTCTTGATGGCACTTTTGGCCTAATTATCGTGAAACGCTTGTCATCTATCCCGCCTATTCCGGGAGGCACAAATGTGCTCTATCCATTTGCTTTGGAATAAGGATGGCTATTTGCTATGAAGATGAGGCTGTTTAGCTCAGAATCAAGCAGTTTTTATCGCTGCTTGTTGTCTCCCCAGCGATTCCAAAATCGAATCAATCCAACCAAAAAACCGCAGCCATACGCCACATGAAGCGTCGCAAAAGCGAATGGCAAGAACGTTAGCAATCTCCAGTTCCCTTGTCTGGCGGTTATGACCGACGCTCCGAGATTGGCGACGAGATACGTCCCCAACAACAAGCCAAGCATCCACGCTCCGATTGGCGACAAGATGCTGACTAAGAGAGAAATCAACAAAGAGGTTACAAAAAGGACTGGAACAAACTGGCGCGGACTCATCTGGCGTGGATGCTTTTGCATGACGCGAACTTTCCAGTAGCCATATTGAAAGTATTGACGCCACAGCGAGCGCAGCGTCCCGCGACTATAGTATTGAGAGCGTATGTCGGAGGCTAAAAGTATGCGGCCACCCATCTTGCGCAAACGATAGTTATATTCATCATCCTGATTGCGCACCAACTCCTCGTCAAACGGGCCTGCCTTCTCAAGAGCCTCTTTCGTGTACGCGGGAAAAGCAACCGTATCAGCAAGCACGGTTCGATCTTTAACGGTGCGAAAAGCTGCGCCACCGACCCCGAAAGTCGAACTCATCGCCAGGGCAATCGCACTTGCACATGGAGTTTCACCAATCGTTTCGATTGGCCCGCCAACACCGTCAATCTCCTCCGACTGCAAATGCTGAACACACCGGCTGACATAGTTATGGGCGATTTCGCAATGCCCATCAACGCGCACGATGATTTCACCCTTAGCTTGCCGGATGGCTGTGTTCAAGCCTGTGGCAACAATTTTCCCGTGATTGTCAATTAAGGTGAGATTGCGATATTGCGCTTGCATCGACGTGATTGCTTCGCGCGTCCCGTCGTCAGACATTCCGTCTGAGACGATTACTTCCATCAGTTGGGCCGGATAATCTTGTGTCAGGACAGAAGTAATACTGCGGGAAATGAATGAACTCTCATTACGCACGGGCATCACGATGCTCACAAAGGGTAACTTATTGTTCATCAGCTTGCCTTCTCCAGAGACAAACGCTCTTCGGGCGACAGCTTGCATATCACTGCGCGAAATTTGCCGTTAGCTCCACGTGGCAATTCAGACACCCGTTCCAGAACTACCTGGATGTTCCCCATGCGCTCCTGCAACCGTTCGACTATCGAGTGTCCGGCCTGGAGTGAGAAATCTATTGCCGGAACGTACTTAACACGTACCAGGTCGAGCGATTCCTGAATGATTTGCGCTTCGTGAATTGGAAGGTTTGATTTGAAGATAGGGTCCAAGCGGCCTATTCTGCGGCCATCAACCGTGTAAAGAACGTCGTCCAGCCTTCCGTCTATCGAAGCTATCTGAGGCAACCCGCGCCCGCACGCGCAAGTTTTTTTATGACCGGGCAGGGTAATATGATCGCCGACGCGATAACGGATCAGCGGCATCTCGAAATTCATAAGGCCAGTTGCAATCAGTTCTCCCGAACCACCATCAGGCACGGGTACAGTTCTATCCAAGACTTCCAAAATTCCAGCTTCAGGCCAAAGATGTAAAGTGTGTGACGAACACTCGCTTGCCGCCGCAGTTGTCTCAGCCATGCCGTAAGTTTCGCGCACGGGGCATTGAAAAGCCTCTTCAATGGCACGACGCTGGTAATCAAAGACCGGCTCCGCATTAGTCACGACCACAGTCATCTTGATGTTCTGATGTCCCGCTTGCAGAACTGCCCGGGCTAATTCATAAAGCGCCGAGGTATATCCCAAAAGATAGCTGATGCGATAGCGCCGCAAGGCATCCAGGTAAGCTCGCAAGAGGTCTGGAGCCAGATGGTACGATGACATGTAAAGCTGGTTAAGCGGAGCATTCCAAACCCAAAACGGCGGGCGGCGGCGTTGTACGGGCGTAATTAACTGTCCCCCCAGAATGGCCCAGTGGTCTTGGCGCGAGACGCCATACCAACGGCGGCAGCGGGCCTCGAACAAGGCATACCATGAGCGAACCGTTTCCCGACTAAACCACAGATCGAGCGACTTGCCCGTCGTCCCGCTTGTATGGTCATGGAACATGTGTCGCGGGTTTGAGCCATCTGCGATAAAAGCCTTCGGGTTCTCACGCAGTTGTTCCTTCTCCAGAAGGGGCCAATTTTCAAGATATTGCCATGATGCTCGATCACCTTTGAGACGCCGCCGGTACCATAAGTCACGGTAGAAAGGCACGGCCTTTGCAGCATGGTTAAGCAAAAAGCCGAGGCGCTCTTGCTGCCACTTATTCCACTGCTCGGGACTCCAAGTTTCACGTTCCAAAGCTTGTGCTACCAAACTCTCGGTCTCTGATCCATAGCGCCATGCCCTCAGTTGCCTTCCTCGCAGGCTGGCAGCGACAGACTGCGCCGCTCCGGGGAGGCGCGAATAGAGTTTGAAAAGCGATGTTCTCATCAAGTAATTATCACGCGAACGAATGCCATGCTGTATTGCACAAAGAGCACGAACGCAAATTAGCCCATAGGGGCAAGTTTATCGTAAGAGAATGCGATAGCAGTTTCAGAAGTCGAACCTTCAAAACACGCCTGATACCAGACTGCGATCATAAACATCTGCCTAATCAAAGCGCCTACTGTATTGTCACCACCGAGGAACTTTGCTACAGCCTGTGTAATTAACTTGCGGTTGAATGGTCCATCGCTGATCGGATTCACTTCCGGTAGTTTCTCAACCAGTGCACGTAATTCCGGCACTTCGCGTAGATAGGCGTTCCAAGGAACGGCGAACCCCCACTTCCGGTGTCGTAAGATAGCCGGGGGGAGGCGATAGCCGATTGCGTCCCGCAGCAACTGCTTGGGTTGCCTTCCGGCCAGTAACGACGATGTTGGGAGAGCCGCTAAACCTTCCACTAAACGGTAGTCAAGGAAAGGCACGCGGCACTCGACGGAAGCCCCCATCGTCATCCGGTCATTGCGATCAAGTATTGAGCCAAGAAACGTATGCTGGTCACAGTACATTGCCTGCCGTAAGGGTTCGTTGGGATACAGCGCCTGGGCTTCGGCAAAAACGCGGCGACGATAAGGCAGCAATGACTTCGGCTCCATGCCGACGGCGGCAAGATCACAGGGGAGCACATCACAGGAATTGAAAAGCACAAAGAGGTCGTTCGCGCCAAGATTAAGAAACCGCGCCAGCTTGCTTAAGCGACCGTTGAGGCTCAAAGCGGAAATCGCTTTTGGCAATAGAGGTCTCGCGGCATTCAGCATCGCTGGATACCTCAAGGGCCAATATCGCGCGTACCCGCACAGCGTTTCATCTCCGCCTTCGCCCGAGAGCAAGACTGTCACGAGCGGTTTGGCATACTCCGCAATGGCCCAAAGATAAAGATCATTTCCGTGAACCAGCGGTTCGTCGTTGAGTTGCGAAGCCCCGCGAAGTCTTTCAAGCAGTTCGTCAGGTGAAACCACAAGCTCATGGTGGTTAAGGCTAAACCGCTCTGCCACCTGACGTGCGAGCGGGCCTTCATCATAACGCGGCTCTTTGAACCTGACGGTGAAGCTTGCCAGGCCAGACCCGGTGTGCTGTGCGAGCGAGGCGGCGACGCTGCTTGAATCGAGTCCGCCGCTGAGCAGGACGCCTACGGGGACATCGCTGATGCGCCTCCGGTTCACCGCATCGTCAAAGGTTTCCTTGAACCACCCGGTCGGGTCTGCTGGCGGAGGGTTGTTGCGCGCTCGCTCGCTCAGATTCCACCAGCGCTTTTTCTCGATACGATCATTGTTCCAAACCAGATAGTGTCCCGGCAGCAGTCTATCAACCCCGATGTAAGGCGTTCGCTCGCCAGCGACGTAGCGGAAACAAAGCAGTTCTTCCCAACTCTCATGATCGAATGCACGGGACACGCCTGCCGCAAAGAGCGCCTTCTCTTCCGAAGCAAAGTAAAATGCGCCATTCGCATGCGCGTAATAAAGCGGCTTCACGCCCATCCGGTCTCTGGCTAGGAAAAGCGTGCGATCCGGTTCGTGCCAGATTGCAATTGAAAACATTCCATTGAGTCTGTCGAGCATTGAAGGCCCATACTCTGCATAAAGGTTCAGCACCACTTCGGTGTCTGAGTTCGAACGAAATTTGTAACCGCGCGCTTCAAGTTCAGGTCGTAGCTCCCTGTAGTTGTAGATTTCGCCGTTGTAAGCGATCCAGAAACGGCCATCCGACGTGCTCATTGGCATATGCCCGCGCTCTGAGAGATCCAGAATTGCAAGCCGACGAGAACCCATGACAACGCCGGGTCGGACGTAATCTCCGGCGTCGTCCGGCCCGCGATGCACCATGGAATCGCGCATAGCCAACAAAGGCTTGCGACTCGTGGCTGCAATTGGTTCACGCGAGACGATCCCGCAAATACCACACATCAGAGACACTCTCTCCTTGCGTTGCGCTTAGTCTTACGCATTATTTCAAGAAACATATCTTCCAATTCAGGTCGCACACGCTCCCACGCTGACTGCTCGGCCAAGTGCCTGCCATTAGCCGAAAGCTGTCCGGCTAAGCCGGGATCATCCAGCAACTGACGAATGGCTTCGACCATGGCTGCATCATCATCATCCGGAACTAACAAGCCCGTTTTGCCGTGAGTCAGAAGGTCTGGAATGCCGCCCACAGCCGTTGCGATAACAGGTAATCCCATTGCACATGCCTCCACCACTCCAACCGGCATATTGTCAATCCGGTTTGTGTTGATGAAGATATCTGCGGAATTACCCTCCCGAACTTTTCCCTGCATGTCGAGGAATCCGGCAAAGCGTACAGAGTCGTTCAGCCCCAACGCTGCCGCCTGTTGTCGCACCACGCTTTCGAGACCTTTATCTTGACCGGCCATGACCAACGTTGCCTTAGGAAAGCTAGAGCGTAACCGGGCGAACGCTCGCACGGCCATCTCAGGATTCCAGACAGACTGAAAGGCTCTCATCCATAACAGGCGCGGCTGCACCGAGAGGCGATAGCGGTATTCGTACTGCCCCAGATCAATCACATTGGGGATCACGCGAGCATGAAAGCCGTAAGCCGCAATGGCGCGGGCCAGATATTCCGATGGAGCTACGATAACGTCGGCGCGACTTAAGACGCGCATCGCCCAGCGCGGGTGCTGCGCGATAAAGC
>CAWFML010000004.1:0-1732860 GCA_963817025.1 Pyrinomonadaceae bacterium
CTCGGCAGATTACCTCCGCGCAGAAACATAACCACGCGTTGTCCAAAGAACTGACCGAGACGGCTGGCGATGTCCTCGATGACGAAACTCGGCCCGCCGAAGACTTGAAGGCACTGAATGTCGATTTCGCCGCGCCTTCTAAAGAGCGAACTGACAATGTCCGCAAGCCGGACGTAACGGTTGCGCGCGTGTGAAACCGAGATGACAGAGTAATCCGCCTCTCTAAACAACCCGGACAAAATCTCGCCCTGCGTTGTCACATGTCCCTTGTGGCGCGCAACCATTGGGCCGACAAAACAAAGGCGCGGCTTTAAATTTTCCGTGTGTAGTCTTGGCGGCATGTTAACCGACAAACTGCTCGTGCCACATCTGGAACATTAACAATGCCCATACGCGATGCCGCAACTGATAAGCGCTAACCGGAGAGCATAGGGCTTCGGGATTAGACAACACCTGATCTCTGAGCTTGAGGACGCTCGCAGGATTAAAAATTCCCTGCCGCCGCAGTCGGCCTTCGGAGAGCATGTCAAGCAGCAATGCGCGCCAATTCTTTTGTTGAAACCACTGCGCGAAGGGTACTTCAAAGCCCTTCTTGGCGCGCGTCGCAATCTCCCCAGGCAGGAGTTCTTTGAAAGCCTTCTTTAGAACGATCTTCTGTTTGCCGTTTTTCAGCTTAAACTGCGGTGGAATCTTCATCGCAAACTCGATGACACGATGATCTAGGAAAGGCGAGCGCACTTCAAGCGAACAGGCCATGGAAGCACGGTCAACTTTGACCAGGCAATCATCAATCATGCTGGTTTCCAGGTCTTTCAACATGAACTTGATTAGAGCCGCGTCCTTTGCGGCCACACCGTCAAGATAATCGCTTCCATGTTCATGATGCCCGTTGCGGTTATGACCGTTAAGGGACGCGCGCCATTCGTCGCTATAGAGGTCGTTCCGGCTCGATGCGCTGAAGTAAGTTTGGAGAGCTAGTATTTGTTGGTCTTTATTGAGAGCGCTCAACTCAAAAGCTTTCTGAGCTTGCCGCAAACGCTCCGAGACTGTCGCCGGGAGAGAACCGGCCAACGTTCCCAGATGGTGTGCGAGTTTCTTCCCGGCCAGGCGAAACACACCCGGCAGCACATCAAGGCGACTCAGCGTTTGAAAGAGACGATACCGGGTATAGCCGCCGAAGAGTTCATCGCCGCCATCCCCGGAGAGCGCGACCGTGACGCTTTTTTTAGCAAGCTTTGAAACCCAATAGGTCGGAATAAAGGACGAGTCGCCGAATGGCTCGTCCATGTGCCAGACTAACTTCTCCAGTTCCTCTGGACTAACATCCGCCGAATCAATCATCTCCTCATGATGATGTGTCCCGAATGCCGAGGCCGCGAGACGGGCGTAATGGCTCTCATCAAATCGCTTGTCGCGGAATCCGATACTGAAGGTTTGTATCGGCGAAACTTCCTTAGCCATCAATCCCACAATAGCAGTCGAGTCAACGCCGCCGCTCAGAAACGCGCCCAGGGGAACGTCGCTCCGCAAGCGTATGCGTACGGCTTCGGTCAGGACTTCCTTTAGTCCTTCAGTGTAGTAGTCGAATGACTTGGTGTAATCCGGCACCGGAGAGACGCGCCAGTAGCGTTCAATGTGATACGTGCCCCGGTGACAATCTGCGACAAGCATGTGTGCGGCGGGCAGTTTGCGCGCGCCTGTAAAAATGCTGTGCGGAGCCGGAACATACAGGACGCCCAAATATTCATCGAGCGCGGCAGCGTTGATCGTGCGGTCGAGATGGGGCCAAACCGACAGTGATTTGATCTCCGATGCGAAGGCCAACTGGTCGCCGTTTATCCCGTAGAAAAGCGGCTTCTTCCCGATGCGGTCGCGCATCAACAACAAGCGTTCCCGCACAAGATCCCACACCGCAATAGCGAACATTCCCGTCAAATGATTGACGAAATCCAGACCGTAATGCTCATAAGCGCGGAGGATGACTTCCGTGTCTGACTTTGTGCGGAAGAGGTAGCCGTATCCCTCAAGCTCGCTTCGCAACTCGACGAAGTTATAAATCTCGCCGTTGAACATGACCCATACTGTACCCGTCTCGTTGCTAAGAGGCTGATGCCCCGTCGTCAGGTCAATGATACTCAGACGGCGGAAGCCAAAGGCGATTGGGCCATCTTTCATCTCGCCTTCATCATCAGGGCCGCGATGAGTTAGAGCCGAGGCCATGCGCGACGCGAGAGCGGCGTCTGCACCAAGCGCATTTCCTCTGAGATTAAGAATTCCGGCTATGCCGCACATCGAAACGTAAATCCCCTGAGCCGATTAGTCCCGGCTCAACTCAACTATGGTTATTCTTCGCGGGATAACAGCCTGTTGTTTCAACTGCCGCTGAACCGGCTGGCGGACGCCTGCCGCGCGCCTCCACGCCGTTGCCGCCATATTCACACCAGATGTTCTTAAGTCCGCAATGATGCAAAGCTCTATGGATTTGCTTACGTGTGCGAAAGTGCTTGAACCAGTCTGTGAGCGAATCGTGCGTGTCCAAAAGAGACCACTCCCTGTGCAGTTCATTATCCAGTTCCGGCAGAGCGTGGTAGTAAGTAAGTATAGGACTCAATCGGCTGAGTATTATTTGCGCGGCATGGATGCGACGAACCTTCTTGTGGGCTGGCTGAAAGAGTTTCACCAGTCGCTCAGTCCATTTGAGTCCCTGAGCCGGTGACAAACGCTTGAGGAACGGGCGTAAGAGAAGGCTCGACTTAGTGTAGTACGATAGACTGTGCGTGTAGTGATCCAGGACAAGCCAACCGCCCGGACGCACCTGCTCGGCAAGTCTCATGATTGTCTCTTCCGGATTTGGGGTGTGCTGGATAACACCCAAACATAACACCACATCAAATTGTCTTGGCGCGAATGGCAGTCGCAGAATATCGGCTTGTGCTCCGCGATGCGAATCGCTGGCGGGGCAGTTTTCCATGTTTGCATCTACCGCCTCGCTCAAATCAAGCGAGGTGACTAAGGCTCCGCGAGCGAGTAATACTTCGGTGAAGCGACCTGCCCCGCAGCCACACTCCAATACTTGCTTGCCCGCTAGTTCGCGCCAAAGTTCTTCACCGAGGCATCGTCTTACGCGGTCTTCAGAGATAGTCGTGTGTGAGTAAGAGTCTAATTGTGTGCGCCGGTATTTTTTCCATTGTAAACCAAAGGCAGCCGCGTAGCCGGAGCCAGACACGAACCGTGGAATCCCATCGCGCATAGGAAATGTATCCCCAGCAGGACATTGCAGAATTCCCTGTCGTTGCAACAAAGCCTCTTGATGCACAGGACAATGCCACATGGGCCAACGACTGGATTGGACGTTAATCTCACGCATCGAATTTTTCCCGGATGAACTTTTGGATTGAGCTGCCGCAGGCTTCTGTTTAGCTCAGCTTAATGGCTGCTTCCGCTATCTGTGATTGAGGTTTAACTGAAGCAGTCGGGTTGGGTGTCGAGACCAGCGGTCTGCGACGCGTGCCCTGCATCCGGCGGCGCACGAGGCCCGCATTCAACTCGGCTTTGGGCTTAGGCTGACCTGCATCATTAGTTATCAAGGTGGCAAACGCCAACCCGAAAGCAAACGACGGAGCCGCCAGTCGCATTGCCTTGTCGAGCATGAAGAGAAGGCTAAAGGTCACCATCGAACCGGCAACGGCTTTGCCCGAATTGTTGCGCGCATGGCGTATCGCCTGAGCTGCTGAAAGTGTGAGGACGATAATCGCAATTAATCCAAGGATTCCGTGCTCGGCCAGGAGCCTTGTGATTTCGGTATGCGGCATACGCCTGTGCACCGCAGCCATACCGGGGCCAACCCCTAAGACAGGATTCTCACTCCACAGAACAAAGTCAGCGTTGATGATTTCGTCGCGGTGTGCCAAATCAAGGTTCGTAAAGCGTGTCGAGATAGCGCCGCCTGTAAATTGTTCGAGCCGGGGCAACACAATAAACACTCCCACTAGAAGAATCGCGCCTACTGCCAAAATGGCTCCACCACGCGTTCGCTGATCCCTGAGCAAAAAGTAGAGCGCTACAACAGAAGCGCCAGCGGCGTTGTATAATCCTCCGCGAGAGAAAGTGAGGGCTGATTGCGTAGCAAGGAACACAAGCACGGCGAAGAGTACGAGCTTGTTAATCCATCCTCCCTTGCTAGTCAGTAACCAGAGCAGCGCAGCCACCATTCCCAAAGCCAAAGCGCCTGATACCTGGTTAGGCCCAAAGCCTCCGCTGGCCGCAAAGTTTGACTCGTTCGTAAAATCCATGTGATCGCTTGTCACAATCCCAAAGAGGGCAATCGTCGCCATGCTCACAGTGGGGCAAAGGAGCGCGAGGAAGACCCGATGCATCTGCGTCGCGGACAGCCGTAAGTCTCTGAAGAAACACCATGCTGCCGCCAGGGCAAGCGGGCCGGAGAGATAGAAACTTAATGATTGTCGAAACTCAGAAAAGTCAGCAACTCCGATGACCGTTAATAGGATAGAAGGCATCAGCAAGGCGAAATACAAAAACGGCATGCCCTTTAACTTATCGCGGCGATGCAACACCAGAAAGAGAAGCAAGACCCCGGAACTGGCATATTTCCCGAACTCCCAAAAGATCTGCGCGTCGGTCATACGCCACAGCACTTCCGCGCCGACAATGTACGCTGCGATATAGGCTACGCGCTCGGGTTGTTTCCGGCTGCGGACAGCAAGCAACAAGCCTACCGTTATCGTCAATAAAGCATGCGCGGTTGAAAGGGTGATAAACCTTGCCAATAGCAGGCCAAGGAACGCATGAAAACACAGTGACAGGATAGTGTGCCAGTCAATACCCCGGACATCGGTTTCAGCGCCTTTACTACCGGAGACAGGCGCTTGTCTAAATTGCAATTGAGAAGAAACCATAAAACTCACCCACCGAGAATCCGTTTATAAACGCCGGTCAGTTGGCTCTCAAGCGCGTTAAGCGAATGAAAGCGCGAGACATATTCGTGGCCGTGACGCCCTAACAAGGTTCTCAAGTTGCCGTCATCAATCATTTTGAGGGTTGCAGCCGTTAATCCTTCTTCATCATGGGCTTCAACAGTCAAGCCTGTATCCTCGCTGATAATCTCTGACACTCCGCCCACGCGCGTCGCCACGACGGGCAGGCCGCAGCCCATCGCTTCAAGCAGGACGTTTGGCGTGCCCTCCCAGTCCGAAGTCAGCATGAGCATGTCCGACTTGGAATATAAGGGTTTTAAGTCAGCGAGTTCACCCACAAACTCAACATAACCCGGAGCCAACCCTAGACCATCGGCAAGTTCTTCCATGCGCTGCCGCAAAGGGCCTCTCCCGGCAATAGTTGCTTTGATCTTAAGTTGAGGGCGCGATTGACGAATTGAGTTAATGACGCGCAAAAAGCGGTCAGGTCTTTTTTGCGCGCACAGCCGACCGGCAAACAGGATTTTAACCTCCCGCTCGCCGTCCCCATCTCCATTTCGTTTTTCTGATAGCGCCTCTACGACATTCTGAACAAAATCTATTCGCTCTGGCGCTATCCCTTGAGCGACGGCTTTCTTCCTCGCTACTTCTGAATTAGCGATCAGGTTGGTGGGCAAGCGAAGGTTCCATCTTCCCACTCTACCGCTCCCTTTAATCTCATCTGCCACGTTTGCTCTGATAGCGCCGATAGAAATAATGCCAAGCAATCGAGCGGCGATGGCTACATAAAGGTTTGTATAAAAGTGTGCGCTTTGCAGAATATGCGGCGGCTCACGGCGCAACTGCTGAATGATGCGGACAAGCCTGATGAGACGCCAACGAGAGTTCCCGACATACATGACGGGAATTCCCAGCTTATGAATCTCGTCTTCGAGCGGCTCACCCGTAGTCAAACAGAGAAGCTGAGTTTGTATCCCAGCATTCTTGAGTGCCTTGAGCATGTAAACAAGCTGTCGCTCTGCGCCGCCTCTCGCCAGCGTGCCCGCGAGGAAGCATATCTTTACGCGTTCGAGATCAACCATCGGTTCGCAGAAGCTCCAATTCTTCGAATGTCAGTTCACCCCACGCTGAGCGTAAATGCTCGCCAATCGTGTCGCGCCATTGCTCAAGTGAATAACGACGGGCTGTTTGGATTGCCAGCGCTGACATCGTGCGGTAACGATCATGATTGGAGAGGATTTCGATAACCGCCCCGGCAACTGCCTCAGGCTTAGTTGAATCGAGCAACTGGCCGCCACCCGCTCCTATTAACTGAGGCAGGACAGACACTCTGGTTGTCACTACTGGAAGGCCGCAAGCCAGAGCTTCCAGCACTACTTTGGGAAATCCCTCAGATGCGCTTGTCGGATAACAAAACAGATTTGCTCCTTTGAGGAGATTAACCACGCCTCTATGATCAACCTTGCCATGAAAGACAACCCGCTCGCAGAGACCCAGACTATTTGCCAGGTTACGGCATTCTTCAAGCGCATCACCTTCGCCCACAACATCCAGAGTGGCACGAGGGAATGTTTTGAGAATCAAGGGCAAGCTCTCAATGACAATGTGAGTTCCCTTCTCGCGGTCTTGGCGGCAGACTATGATCAACCTCGCATCGCCGGTGGCCTGCAATTCAGCAGGGCCATGACAAGAGATTAATTCCGCTTCAGTCAATGTTGTTGAGAATATCCAGCGGACGGCGGCGTTTCGGCGCGAAGGCGGGTGCTGTGAACCGCCAGTGGCAAGCATTACCTGCTTGCCACTGGCGAATGTCTCCATAAACCACTTCCAAAAATGTTCGGCAGCCGTAACGGGCTTCGTCCAGTTGCCGCAATGACGGACGAATAGCCGTTTTCGCAGCACGAACGCCA
The DNA here is from genome assembly GCA_963817025.1 of Pyrinomonadaceae bacterium. Lineage (GTDB taxonomy): Bacteria > Acidobacteriota > Blastocatellia > Pyrinomonadales > Pyrinomonadaceae > JACMLC01. Next base: position 6,845 of record CAWFML010000004.1, read on the forward strand.
GTATCATTCCGATGGTTCCGATGTCGCCGGGGATTGGAGTATGGACGACATCGGCTTTAATTATCTCGCGGCAAATTAGCGGCATGTTTCTAATTGACCAAAGCGCCATTCTTAGCTTTCTTGCCAGGCCCCTTCCCGCAGGCATGCTCGCCGGTGCGATTGCTAGATTGTGGCCCTCAAGCGATATTTCGCCAGCGCGGCTCGGCGGCTCGGAACACGGCAAAAGCAGAGTGGTTGAGTCGAAGAGTTCAGACAGAGCGCGCATCTGAAAGGGGAAACCACCGTCGCTCGCATATCCGCCAGGAGAAACGGAGCACGGCCAGCACGGCTTATGTGATACCACCAACAGTTTCATCGTTAATCTCGCATTCACCGGAACGAAATAATTTTAGTCTGAAGGATAACTCTCCCCGGAATCGGAACATGGCTCAATACACATAGCCGGAAGACCCGGTGCATTCTCTTCTCGCACTGAGCCTTGGACGAGTGTCGAATAAAGGCGAGCCAGCTCGATGCCAAAGCTTTCCCATGCAAGGTGCGTGCGAGCAAATGAAGCACAACGATTGATGTAGTCTTGCCTTCGCACCTGTACATCCCTGAGGAATGCTGCCATTTCAGCGCCGATGTTCAAGTCGGCCAGATCAACAATCCAACCCACCCGCGATGATTTCACCATCTCGCTGTAATCGCCCACCCATGAAGTCGTGATTACCGGAATGCCGCAGATACAATATTCTGCAAACTTTGTAGGCGATGCGACCCGGTTGATGATTGATGAATCTCTCAGCAATAGTCCGACATCGCCTATTTGAAGAAGATTAAAAACCTCTGCCTGCTCTACGGCCTCGATCGAATAGTGACCTGGAGCTATGCCTGATTTCTCTAAATGATGTGTGAAGACAGCACGATGATGGGAAAGAATCAGAAAAAAGGCGTTTGGAATAGACTGTAGAATGCTCTTAAACATCCTGCACATCGGTTCAAGCAACTGATACGTGTCACAGGAACCGACGTAACAAACAACGAACTTGTCATCAAGCCCTTTGCTGCGCCTCAATGTTTGCCTCTGTTCATGGAGAAGCTTTACAGCGCCATTGGTTGCACATGGAATGATGGTTGAATTCCGAAAGCGCTCGCAGAATCGTTCTTCGTAATATTCGCGCAGCGCTTTTGAGACAAAAATCGTCCAGTTCGCTTTGCGCAGCACGTGACGCTCGTATTTTTCTAAGCCCCTCGCAGTCTTATCTATTTGAGTACGTTCAGCCTCATACAGGTACTCTTCCATCGTCGCGCCATGAATATCGGCAATCACTCTGATATCGCGCTTAATCCTTCGCGCGATGAGACCGAAGACGGCAGGCTTCAGGGTTTGAGCATGAACGACGCGAATTCTGAAGGCCAGACACAGAAGGGCAACCGCGAGGCCGCAGTACAAGTCATTGAGAAGGCAAACCCATTTCAGTCTAGTTAGAGGAAGCCTTGGCAGATAGTAGACGACACACTGACCGTCCACGGCGAGTTTCCGTCTGCCAGCGAGCAAAGACCTGAACCTGAGCACTTGGCCCGGAGTACAAAAGCAAAGTAGGCGAACTGTAAAGTTATACTTTCTTGCCTGCCGCGCCGACGAAGTAACCCGCGTCCGCCCCCCACCCGTGGAAGAGATCATCCCCGAATCCGCAACATACAACACAGTCGTGCTCGTTCGGTCTTTTCCGTCTGACATTTATGCCGGATTCCTCGCTTTGGCGGAAAGCGCGTTGGTTGTTTCCGAATGTATTCCTTATCGCTGATTCGACTTCTTTGAAAGGCTGAGCAGGCAGGCGGCGACCCGCGCGCCAGCCTGACCGTCAAGCATTTCACCGAACATGGTCTTTAGCAGCGCACGTCTTTGAAAACCGCACAGCTCAGGCTCGGTCAACGATTGTCGAATCATCTTTCGCATCTCGTCCTCTGAACCCGCCAAAGCCACAGCGCCGCTTTCGACGAGCGGACGGTAGTGTTCAAAACTGTAGTATCGGCGGTAGTCGAAATGGTCTGGTTGAAAGGTGAAGTTTGGCGGCTCATATCCGACATTGATAACCGGCTTATTAAACATGCAGAGTTCAAGCGAAACAGTCGAAGCCACATTGATCCCGACGGCGGCATGACGGAGCATGTTTGTCAGCAAATAGCTGTCTTCGGGTTTTGGGGTGAGCCATTCATGCTCCCAAGCTGTCTCAGGGAATAGAATGTCCGGGCATCTTCGCTTAAGGTCATCGAAAGTTCCGCCTGGCCCTTTGGCATACTCACGCACCAACAACTGTGGCGGGCCAAGATCGCTCATCTCCCGTAGCATGGTAGCCAAGCTCTCTACCACTTTAGGCTCGCCCAGCACGTGATTTGCCATCCCGGTTGAGTAAAGAACTATTGGCCTTGCCGGATCAGCGCCCACATGGTCGCAGAATTTTTCTCTAGTCCAGAAGTATTCTTCGTTGAAGTAGAAATCAAATTGAGGTGTTCCGGTGACGAAGACCTGTTCAGGCTCAATGTTTTCATATATCTGCAATAGCTGTTGCCGAATCGCATCACTCCAAACTAAATAGTAATCATAGGGAAACATGATGCGTCCTTGTGAGGTGAGGTTATCCCACGAAAAGATGAAGGTCGCCGTCGGGATATTCAACCACTGCGCAGCTTGAATCGCCTGAGTCGCCACGCTGCTATGAACGTGAGAGCCATTGAATACGAGTGAAGGCTTTAATTCCTCAAAAAGGCGCACGTATTCCTCCGTCGTGCGCAAGTAATAACTTGAGGCTCGCTCCATCTTCGACAGCAGCCTTAACCCTTTGCGATTCGCAAATGGATAGCAAGCAAGCTTTTTGACCAGCCGCTTTAGCTTCGTGCGCGCCGTCCGGGCTTCTTTATCACGGAGCCGCCAGCGTTCGCGCGCTCCTTCAGACCATAACCAGCGTCCATGTGCCATGTCCAAAATCTCGCGCTGCATGTTGACGACCCACTTTTCGCGCACTTCCGGCAGCTCGAAGACTTGTTGATAACGGCTTTGAAGCATCCGCTGAAGATCGTCATTGGGCGTCACGGAAAGAATCGTCAAATCTGACTCTTTCGCTACTTCATCGAATGTGCCGCTATACACAAAATTGCGAATCACCTCACCACGCGGCACAAGCGCGACAATTCGCGCTCGCTCGGCCAGATACGTTGCAGGCGCAACTGCGTTTGACCAATAATCCTTATCCTCAATTGGTGGGCGCAAGATTGTTCTGGCGCTTTCGACTCTCATATTCGTTTCGTCCATTAGTGTAACGCGAGTAAAACCTGAGACCGCTTTGCTTCACGTTCTCTGCACGGTCGTCGTGTGAACCGGTCTGGCCCACTCCACAATCGGATATTTTTGGCGACGATTTTGTCCGTTTGCCAGGTATTCGGGAATCATCCCGTCCTCGAAATTTTGCAACATAGTCAAGACAGCGCGTGCGTTGAAGTCTCTCTGCCGGAATGTTCGTCCCTGACTCAGGTCTTGTGGACGCGGACTCAGTTGTCCGGCGGCAAAGAAGTTGAGAATGTCAGGCAGACTGTCAAGGGCTGTCATGATGGTCTTGGTGCCCAGCTCGTGCGCGCGGTCGGAGTTCTCTGTGATAGGCCGAATCTGTGCGAGTATAGCGCCAGCATCTACGCCCTCTACGGCGAGATGAATCGTAGCGCCTACACATTCCGGTTCGTTATAGACGAGCGGCCAGAAGTTAGTTCCAGACCCGCGATAGTATGGGGACAGACCCAAATGCAGATTGACCATCCGTCCCCTATATGAGTCCAGCAACGGCGGTTTAATGATTCCTGAGCCGTAGAGCAGGACGAAGTCCGGACTTAACAGTTGAAGCCAGTCGAAAATGTCATGGGCATTGATTGTGCCGTGCGAGACCCGGCATACTTCTGTAGCCGGGAAATCAAGACATTCCCCTAGCAATCGTCGTTCTGCCTCGTCCCTCTCTGCAAAGTGCCGGCGAATGATGAGTTGGTCATCCGGTAACAAAGACTCCTGCTTAGCGAGAAGCTCCGACTTTGCCTCGCTGACTATCCCGATCAGATCAGTAGCCCCGGCCAATCTCGCCGCGACGTATTTATGCCGGCGACCGTCCCCGGTCAGCAGGGCTATTCGAAGTTGGCGTTCCATAGCTCTCAGATATACCAACGAGCGGTTGAGGTCGTATCAAACAATTTATCCAGATTCCGTAGCGGTAACTTCCCTCCGGGCAGGTCGTTGCAATCAAACCTTGCCAGATGGAACGGCTGCGCGAAATCATGATTGACTGCCTTCTCGATAGTTAGAGCAAAATCAATTCCGAGGTTCGCGGCGATGCTGCCCAGACGCTGCGGACATGCATCGCGCGAGCCATAAGGATAGCTGAGAGCAAATGGAAGATAGCCGCCCCACTCCGAGAGGCATGTCTGCGCCAGCATAATTTGCTCCTCCGCCTGCTCGTCGGAGAGCAACCCCAGTGGAAGATGTTCGTGCGAATGGCTACCGATGAAACCAAATGACGCCAACTCCTCGATCTGACTGCGACTCATATATAACTCCTCACAGATGGCTTTTTCGCGCATGGGGAACGCCTCCGCAAACAAGAGATCAATGAGGACATTTTTCTCGCTTGGCCTGAGTTGAAAGTTTAGAAAGTATTTCAAGCAGGCAACGTCGGGTGGGTCATAATTGTAATGCCGGATCGCCTCATCGCTCTTTACATGGACATCAAGATTGATGTCATGCGCGGCAGCGGTGCGCGTCAGCCTCAGCAGGAATTCGTCAGGCGCAATGTTGGAGCGCAGCAAATGGATTTTATGAACAGGCAGAACCCTGCCTTTCATGATGGGCGACGTGTTGATGAAAAAGATGGCCGGGATTTCCAAACGACGGAGGATCGGCCACGCGTTTTCGTACTGCTCTCTTAGTCCATCATCAAAGGTGACGAGGATCGATTTCTCCGGCAGCAGCTCATCGCCGCGCACGGCTGCGCGCACCTGTTCGGGGCCGACGAATCCGCCGACAGTCCCCAGCATTGTCAATTGCCTCTCAAGTTGGGCCGGGGTGAGACCGTGTACGCCCGCATACGGTTGACCGAAGGAATGACGTATATAGTGATAATTGACTGCGATAAGCATCTGTTATGATTGAGGGATTGAAACGATATTTCGGCCAGCTAATATTGCCGCATTAAATTATGCGGAACTGATGCGTAGCTTGATGGCTCGCTGTGAAGTGAACCTCTTCGGTCTGCGCTGTCTGGCGTCCTAATCGTGGTTATCGGTTAGGGAAAGAACCGGCGCTAACTGTTGCTCCAAATCCTGCCTATGCCGGTAATGAGATCGCCACTTCCAGGCGTGATAAAGCTGCCCGAACGAGCCGGCGCGGGCGCGAATTCTCATTCGTCGTGCAGAGCGATGGCTTCCCAATTCATCTAATTTATGTGCCACCTGGAGAACCGCATCATGATCTTCTGTCAGGGCCTCTAAAAATCCTATCGTCCACCAAAAGCCGACTTCACGATTTCCGTTCCGGGTCACTTTTTTAGGACTAGCATCACCATGACAAAAGGTAAGAAAATCGTCATACACCTCTGGCGCGTACTTGGCCCGCACGGCTACCCCCTCATCGTGTCCCTTGCTAAACGAAGAGGGCAGAAGACGATATAAATAATGTGGCTCGGCAATTTCCCACCCGCGCGCGACCTCCAGCATCCGAAGCCACAGTGGCACATCCGCCATGGTAAAGGCCGGATCGTATCCGCCGACTTCCAAGGCAACCTTGCGCTTGAAAAGCATCGAAGCATCAGCGCAGAGCCGGCCCTTCGGCTGCTTATGGGTGTAACCACCGAGCGCAACGCTTGTTTTATTAAGCTCGCGCGAGCAAACATTGCGTAATCGTTCGACGATGGCTCCAAAGGGTGTCAAAAGTGCATAGGCAGTGCCTACCATCACATAGTTCGGGTATTCTTTAATCACTTTCACTTGCGCCTCAAGACGAGTCGGAAAGGAAATGTCGTCAGCATCCATGCGCGCGACCCAGTCCGTTTCCGCATGCTCCAGGGCATAGCTTAAAGCCCCCTGAAAACCGACCGGCCCAAGCCTGAACACCTTGATTCTGGGGTCAGCGAATTGTTCAGCAATCTCTGCCGTTCGATCATGCGAGCCATTTTCCAGAACCCAGAGTTCAAAATCTCGGTAGGTCTGATTAAGAATACTGCTAATGGCGGAGGCGATGTGTTTCTCCGCGTTGTGGGCGGGCATCACTATCGTAATATCGTGCCGTACGGGCATTGATCGGATTCTCCCGGGCGAAACAATTACTCAAACATCAAACTCAGGGAACAGTGAGAACAATAAGCGCTCGCGCTCTCTGACGAAAGCCTTCAATACTGGCGTGTAATACTTTTCCCACTTTTGGTCTTCTGACCGCCCACCTTCACGGGGCATGATTTTGGGCGAGGCGAGGATGAAGCCGAGTTGTGATGCGGAATACCCCTGCTTCAGCAGATAATCATAAAGGTCCTCATTTAGCCGGTGCGTGCGTAAGAGCGTCTCCGGCCCCATAGCCGCGCGGATTCTCGCCGTCGTCAACGTAGGGTTCTCCCCATAACACAGCAAGTCTTTAGGATTCCGGCAGTAGTAAGTAATAAATGCATTTGTATGCCATCCCACAGAAGGATCGAGCTTCGTGTTGAACTTCCCTACATCCAGCCACTTCTCGTTTGCCAGATAAACAAAATCTTCAAAACTCAGATCGGGAAAACGCGGATGCTCCCTGAGACCCCGGAAATCATCGGGATGATTTTTCCACCAATTAAATGTGTATTGGGAGACATATCGGTCATACGGGTTTCTGACACACCCCAGGATAGGCATGTGTGTATATTGGCTTGGTATCTGATAACAAACTCCATGCTTGTTGATATTGACGAACGCCCGTCTTCTAATAACTTTCTGTTTTATTTTCGTGAAGAAAGAAGATTCTTGATCTACCCCCCACAGTTGTTTTAGTAACGCCGTAACAAAGGTGCCGCCCGTCTTAGGCATATGGAGGTAGATAAACTTTTCGGTGATGATCATATGCTTGAGAAGCTCCGTTCTATTAATCTTGATCGTCTTCGATCAGATGTTAGCGTCAGCGGATGCCTTGTGGCTGAGAAGCCTGTAGATTGAGCCGAACCAGGTGTGGAGTCTGGGGCCGCAGATGGCGGCGGACAGTTCCTTGTAACCGTGCCGTAGTGTGAATATAGGAGAGCAGCGGAGTGCGGCAAAAGCGTGGCGACGCGCTCGCGTCAACTGGCCGCTTACGAGCGCTTGATCGATTAAGCTCAGATGCGTTCTTGCGCCAAGAAGCGGGTTTCCTGTTTTTATCGCTAACAGGCTTTTTTCTTTAGCCAGAGCCTTCGCCACTCTGATTTCGGCAGCCCGTGAAGACGTAAGAGAAGATGTGTGCTCGCGGAACAGATAGAGGTCTTGATGAAGAGGCGAGATTCGGAAGTTACAAAGTGCTCGCAACCAGAAGTCGTAATCTTCGACAAGGAAGAGCGACTCATCATACCCGCCAAGTTTTTCATGAACCGCACGACGATAAAGAAATGATGCCCCTACACAATTACGCACTACCAGCGTATCCGGCTCCGCTACGCTCACCCTCTCCCGAGGCTCTCCTTTCACATCTATAATTGTGAAATCTGTGTAAACTATATCAATCTTCGGATTGGCTTCTAAATAAGCGATCATTTCATTGAGCGCCTGCGGGCGATAGCAGTTATCATCTGATGTCCAGGTAAAGTATGAACCCTTCGCCGCAGCAAAGCCGATATTTAGAGAACCGGGGAGCTGGCGGTTCCACGCATTGCGAATCGCTTTGATCCGATTATCCAAACTTACATATCGCTTAATGAGGAAGGGCGTATCATCAGTCGAAGCATCATCCACGATGATCAGTTCCCAATTCGCATAGGTCTGGGCCAGACAGCTCTCAATAGATTCACGCAAATAGCGAGAACCATTATAGGTAGGCAAGACAATCGAAATGAGCGGTCGGGTCATGAGCTAAATTCAGCCAGCGTTAGTTGGATTTTTGGGATGACCGATTCTATTAACGGGAGGAATGATTCTTGACGCCGACCGTCACGAGTAGATAGCCCTGATTGCAACTCTGTAGTTCTTTTAAGGACAAGCTTTCCATCCAGTTCGTTACCGCCTCTCGCATAGGATGGGCACGCGGAAGAAAGCGAACCGAGTGTTTAGCGGCGATTGAATATTCCGAAAGAACCTTCATACCCGCGGCTTCAAACTCTTCACGTAACGACAGAAGAGGCATTTCGATGCCATAGAGCCACTGACCGCGCTCCTCCAGCCAGGACTTTCCCATGCGATAGGCCAAAGATGCGGCATTAGGAACCAGACAAACCACTTTCCCTCGCGTGACGCGGCTTTGCTCTCGCAGCATTGCCTGTCTCTCACGCGCCATGAAATGTTCAAGCAGACCTGAACTCCATGTACAATCGAAAGTGTCATCTGCAAACGGAAGCGGCTGCATTGCATCAGAGAGGGTCGTCTGGATTGAAACCCCCAAATTATCTGCGCAGCTCCGTGTGAACTGTAGACTGTCCTCGCTTATATCCAGCACGGAGATTTCACGTCCGGCCAGAGCCAGTTGCAGCGAGATAGCTCCCGTTCCGCTACCGATTTCCAATACTTTTTGGCCGGACGCCGTCAGAGAATGTATTTCCTGTCCCCACTCACTCAAGCAATTGTGACGTACATCATCCAACACCTTTTTCCGGTCAACATCTGATAGCAGAACCTCATTCCATTCAGAGCCAGACAGCCGCGAGCGTTTTTGCCCGCGCCAGGCAACCATCAAACCATCCTCGGCAGGCTTTCCGTCATATCCCACGTTCTCTGCACTGACCTTGTCGCACTCCCGGTTCAGTAAGCGGCTCAGATAATCAACGTCAGGCCAGCGTTCCCAGGACAGAGGTTGTAAACGGCCCGTTTGAGACAATTGCTTATCAATAACGACAACCCAACCGTTGGGTTTAACTACTCTGAGCATCTCCGCGATTGCCGCTGCCGGGTTTATCGAATGCTCAATGGCTTCCACTGAAAAGGCTATATCAAAACTATCACCCGGCACCGGGATGGATTCCAATGATCCGGTGAGTCCATTAATATTTTCAGGGAGGTGCGAGAGGAGCGCCGGAGAGATGTCAACACCAGTGCAGCTACTATCTGGAAACGCAGCTTTCACAGCCTTCAAGAAACGCCCCTTGCCGCAACCGACCTCAACCACACGATCTTCGGGCTTAATCATCGAGAGGATCGCCTGAGTCCGCCCATCGTTCATATCCACTTCCGAACGGATGATAGCCACATGACTATCAAAGAATGCCTTCACACGAAGCAAATGGGCATCCAAATAGAATTTTGCGGCCCACGGCAACTCAGCCTTCGGGAAATAATTTGCGCCCGCACCGTAGCTGCCTAAAAATCCCCCGGAAGGACATTGACGAGATTCCAACCAGGCAAGCGCCTTGTCTCCTTGCTCCGCCTGCCCGAGCTTGTACCAGCAGATCGCCAATTGAGCGAGACCCGGGCTACAAACCCAGGAGGCGTCTCCCACACCCGGAACTGCTCCATCTATTGATTGCCGGGCGCGGAGGCGATTCATGATGGACTCAGCTATTTCGCCTCGATTCAGATCTATCAGCGCCTCTAATTCATAGGCTAAGAAATGGGTGAGGTCGTTAATCTGTAACGCACTTTCATGCTGGCAATAGAAATCAAGGCATCTTTCAGCCGCCACTTTGTAGACCGGGTTCCGCAGAATGCCTGCCGCTTCAACCAGTGGCGGTAAAACGTAAAGGTGCACGGCCTCCGGGATTGTGCCGTTGTAGCGGTCGCCAAATCCCCGCTTGCCCTCATCAACCATTTGCGCGCATAAGTAGTCGGCCACCCTTCCAGCAGCGTCAAGCGACTCTGGAACAAGTTCTCCAATTGCTAACAGGCCGCGCAGAACCTGACCAGAATCGAAAATATAGGAAACACCTTCCTGATCTGTAAAACTGCCGTCGGCGCGCTGAATGCAGCAGAGCCAGCGGGCGAACCGGATTGCCAAATCTCGCTCGCCATATTGAAGCATTGTCGGCACCAGGTAGCCGGTAACCTCCGGATAACCGATGGCTGAGCCGGAACGGGTTCGAATCCCTCCGGTTGATAGTTCGTTATTACGCACCCACTGTAGCGCCCGACCGGCAGGAGGAATATCGCGCGACTCCTTCGGGCCTGTCAGCTCATTAAAGCGCGACTGGGCAAGCTTCAGGCTCTGGACTGCTCGTCGTTTCGTTCCTGTAATAAGATGGGACAATGAACTCATGATGTCATTACCTCAAGTAGCTGGCTTTCAAAGATTTTTAAGCGTTGCCGCACGCGCTCATTGCCTTCATGTATTTTCTGTAAGACCTCTTTCTTGTCCAGAGTCTTGATAAGGAGAGCGAGTTTTTCCGGTAGCTCACTGTCTTCGGGCGCGAGGCAATACTGTTGGAGACCGTATTCCGTCATAAGGCGCTGGACTTTATCCGAATAGCTGATAGCTATCACCGGTATCTTGTTCTGCAAAGCCAAGACAACGCTATGAAAATGCATCCCGATAAAAATCTCGCAGTCCCGGTATGGGGCCACAGAAAAGCTATCACGACAGTTAGAATCAATCTGGCGGCAGTACTTGTAGTCAGATAGTGCGTTTTGATAAGTGAAGACTGCGCCCTTGAGGCTGTAACCCAAATCGGAGAGCTTTGATACTCCGCTAACGATGGCTTCCACCGGATACAGCCGACTATGGTTTTCCTGTTCGGGGCCACATATATTAACCCCTATACAATGCTTGCGGGGACGCCTCTTTATTCTTAGTGGATTGAGATACGTGTTATCCGCCGCCCAAAGAACTTGGTTTTCTCCCAAGACCTGCCGGGTGATTGACCAGCTCTTATAGTCGCGGACAGAGAACAGTAATGCTTTATTGCTCAACTCGATCAACTGCCCGGAAGAGGCGGGGTCGTAGGATTCGACTCCTATGTTAGCGATAATAAGCTTCGCTTCGGTATTCATCCACGATTCGTAAAGCGTGGTCGAGAGCGCACCCCGCCCACATGGCCCCCAAAGCCCGCCCCCGCCAATGATAAGAACGTCGTCTTTGCTTAGCCGATGCCCCTTTGCCATCAAGTTGGTACTTATGATCCTTGCATTTGGAAGCTTATTTTTAAGATAGCCGCACAAGGCTGAGCCTAGATAATCATCCCCAAAATTTTTGCCTTCTCGCCAGGTGGCGACAAAAACAGCCCTTCTGCCAATGGCTCTTGCGGCGGCAAGGGCTAAGGTTTCAAGAGCGCCCGCGATCTGGTGACTGCCGAACTGCTTAATTCTACCCAGTTGGTCTAACATTGTGCTCCGGTGCTCGACGTGGTGTTTGAATTGTCAGGCGAGTCGCCGCTCCGCCTGATTAGCAAAGGTCTTATCACACGGTGTCCCGGCAAGTGTGCGCTCAGCGAGATAGCGTGCCCCAAATGTAAGCTCAAGCTAATCAGTGGCAATAACGGCATGAATCGAAGAAGCGTCAGGATGATTGGCAAGCTCCAGGTTACACAGTTGCCATGTATGTTCGACTAATATAGGGCCATGCCCGGAAGGTGGCGACTTGCTTGTTCCATAGAAATCCCCCTGTTCAACTGTTAACCTTGCGGCCCCCGGAATATGATCCTTATACTCGCCGCCCTGCCGCACCAGGATATTCATTCGATACTCGCCCGCAACCAATGGAAGCTTGGGTATTCGGCACTTCAAAATCCCGTGTGCGGGTAATGCTTTGGTTGCGGAGCCGTTGCCGGAATAGAGGGTATCGCAGCTCATCACCTGTCGGCCCAGATAGTCGTAGACGGTAAAAGCGAATTCCATCTTCGCCGCGCTCCTGCGACTCTCGAATCCCAGACAAACCGTTAGCTCATTACCTGTAATAGCTACAGAAATCTCTTTATCGCGGCTATCGGTAAACCAGATGCCCGTGAACCAAATCTCCTTATTCACATCATGGTTCGTGCCGTCCCTCAAGCTTTGGCGACTGGATTCGGATATGGAATCAAGATAGGCAGGAATCACCTCTGTCGTGCCATCAGCCCAAATACAACCATCCTTCAGCGCGATGACGCGTGGGCACAAGGCTGAAATCGCGGCCATGTTATGACTCACAAAGACCACTGTGCGCCCTTCGTGTGCAACCTCTTCCATCTTGCCCAGACATTTCTTCTGGAAAGCGGCGTCCCCGACGGCTAAGACTTCGTCAACCAGCAAGATTTCCGGTTCTAAGTGCGCCGCCACCGCAAAAGCCAAACGCAGATACATGCCGCTGGAATAGTGTTTTACCTGTGTGTCTATAAATTTCTCGACCTCTGCGAAGGCTACGATTTCATCGAACTGGCGCTCGATCACTGTGCGCTTCATGCCTAGGATTGCGCCGTTTAGATAGATGTTCTCACGTCCGGTCAGCTCAGGATGAAAGCCTGTCCCAACCTCCAGCAGTGAGCCTATGCGCCCATGTATATCCGCCCATCCTTTAGTCGGCTCCGTGATGCGTGAGAGCACCTTGAGCAAAGTGCTTTTACCCGCGCCGTTGCGTCCAATCAGACCTACGACCTCCCCTTGTTTTATTTCAAGGCTCACATCTTTCAAAGCCCAGATGGAGTTGGCATCTTGAGTTTTGGAGTAAGTGTTGAAAAGGCGGCGAAAAGGGGAGGCAATCGCAACGGTCACAGATTCACGGATAGTTCGATACCTCTCCTGCTTGGCCCCAATCCTGTACAGTTTGCCGAGGTTTTCAGCGCGTATGGCGACGTTACTCATTTGAATCCTTGCTAGTTTGTAATGACGGGTTTTGACTCATCACCCGGTGAGAGCCGCCATCTTTTCGGGGTTTGCTTCGACAGGGGAGTTTTCAAACAGCGCCGAGACGACCCGGCTGGCTGCATTGCCGTCTCCGTATGGATTCACTCGACGGGACATGACTGTGCGCTCTGCTTTGTTCAGGAGGAGGTATTCAGTTTCCTGTACTATGCGATTGCGGTCGGTTCCCACTAACTTAACCACACCCGCTTCAACCCCTTCGGGCCGTTCTGTCGTCTCGCGCATCACCAGCACTGGCACGCCGAGGCTCGGAGCTTCCTCCTGAATGCCCCCTGAATCGGTGAGGATTAAAATCGACCGCTTCATCAAGTGGACGAGAGAAAGATAGTCCAGCGGTTCTATCAGGCTGACATTTGTTATCTCTGAAAGCACTTGACCGGCGGTTTCGCGGACATGGGGATTCAAATGTACCGGATATATAAAATGAACCCCTTCAGATTCAAATCGCAGAGCTAAATCCCGGACGGCCAGACACATTTCGTGAAGTGGCCTGCCGAAACTTTCGCGCCGGTGGGCTGTAACAAGCACAAGCGACTTCTCACGCGGAAGATTAGCCATCGGGCCGGTAGACCAATTATATGGATAATCTGCAACTTTCAGCAGAGCATCAATCACAGTGTTGCCCGTGACCGTAATGCGCTCATCTGGAAATCCCTCAAACAGCAATGACAAACGGCTTTTCTCAGTGGGCGCAAAGAGCACCGCCGATAAATTATCTGCGATTCGGCGATTCATTTCTTCGGGATAAGGATTATTGATGTCCCCTGTACGCAACCCGGCTTCGACATGTCCGAACTTTATCTTATGATAGAAAGCACAGAGCGCTGCCGCTAAGACAGTAGTTGTATCGCCCTGCGCCAATATCCAATCCGGTTCGATCTCTGTTATGAGAGGGCTTAAGCCTGAGAGCATACCTGCGGTGAGCTTTGACAGTTGTTGATTAGGCTCCATGACATCCAGATCATAATCGGGTTGAATATCAAATAGCTCTAGAACCTGATCCAGCATATGTCTATGCTGTCCCGTGACACAGACCACAGAGTGAAAGTCTTCAGGATACTTCCGAAGTTCGTGGATGACGGGTGCCATCTTAATGGCTTCGGGACGAGTGCCGAGCACGCTGAGAATTTTAGTTTTTGAGGAGTTCATCTTAGAAAATCAGCAAGGAGCTATATGGCATGCGGTAAAGAAGCTTCACGAAGCGTATGCCGCAGCATATCGTCTGTGGGAGACTCTCTTTTCAAGAAGCCCTTGCCAATCAAATGATCGATGATTAGCCGGGCATTGTCTTCGGGTGAGCAGGCAACAGTATCCAGAATAATATCCGGATCAACTGGCGGCTCATACGGATCGTCAATCCCAGTAAAACCTTTAACTTCCCCCCGCCGAGCCTTGGCGTACATCCCCTTGACATCGCGCTGCTCGCAAACCTCTAAGGGCGTATTGACGAATGCCAGGATGAACCGGTCAGGCCCCACCAGATTACGAACTTCGTTGCGCGTCGCGCGGTATGGACTGACCGCCGCGCAAATAACCGCTCCGTCGTGTCGTACAATCTCAGAGGCAACGTACCCGATTCTCATGATGTTGGTGTCCCGATCTTCCTTGCTGAAGCCTAAACCCCTGGATAGATGAGTGCGAACAACGTCGCCGTCTAAAACGGTTACCTGGCGACCGCTCTCTGCCAGGAGTTCTGTCAGGGCTTCCGTGATGGTGGATTTGCCCGCGCCAGAAAGGCCGGTAAACCAGATGCAGAATCCTTGTTGATGCCCCGGCGGATAAGCTTTTGCCAGAATTGCAGCAACTTCTGGCCGGGTGAACCAACTCGGCAACAATGTTCCCTTATTCAGATACTCGTCGCGCACCTGTGTGCCGGAAATTGAGAGCGATTTTGTGCCTGCGGGAATTTTATCCGCTTCCTCATAGCAATCCTCACCCGGCAAATAGAGCAGCTCGTTAAACGGCACCGGCTTTATGCCTATCTCTGAGCTATAGTGCTCAAGCAGTTGTTGTGCATCATAAGGCCCGTAGAAGGGCCTGCCTGATGAATCCACACCGGGGCTGGCATGGTCGCGCCCGACAATAAAATGATTGGCTCCATAGTTACGCCGGATGATGGCATGCCAGAGCGCCTCTCGCGGGCCGCCCATGCGCATAGCTAAGGACAGGAGACTTAAAACTGTTCGCCGGTGATCGTAGTATTTCTCGAAAAGCGCCTTGTAACTGCGCACGCGAGTGTAGTGGTCTATGTCGCCGGGCTTGGTCTGCCCTACCACCGGATGGATCAGCACTGAACCGTTGACTTTCATGGCGGCTCGCTTTGTCAGTTCTTCATGCGCGCGGTGTAATGGATTGCGCGTCTGGAAGGCCACAACATTGCGATGACCCAGGGCGCTCAGGCGATGACGGACGGCGGCGGGCGTAAGTCTCAAGTCGGAAAAACTAAAGCTTTTCGGGAGGCGCAGTACCTTAAGCGGGCCTGAAATATAGCGGCTACCCCACGAGTGCATCTCCGCGATCAGCGGATGCCGAACGTCAGTAGTCCCGTAAACCGATTGCGCTTCCCGCAGAAGATTCCATTCAAAAATCTCCTCCACAGTCAGCACTGCCATCAACTCATTCCTGGCATTTCGGAGGGCAATTTCTTGTCCGGCCTTCGCTCGTACGTCTGCCGTCACCGGTAGAGTGATGGGGATCGGGAACAATGTGCCGTCCGAGAGGCGCAACTCTTTCAGGACGGAGAGATAATCCGCCTCGCCCATAAAACGGTCGAGCGGAGAGAATCCGCCGGTAGTTAAAAGTTCAAGATCACAAAGCGAACGATGTGAAAGCTGTATCGAGGGGAGGCTGCCCGCCTGTTTCAATAATTGCGTATGCTCTTCGCCATCAACCAAAAGACTCACCAGTTCACCGCCATAAGGGGCTATCAGGCTTGACGATTCAAATGATTCCTTGATGTTTGTGACCATAGTTCAATCTTTCTCCTAAGTGTTGAGTTAGCCTCCCTCCCGTAAAATCAAACGGCGTTCGTAACGGTTGCTCGCGGCGAAGAGATTGGAATACCAGCCCTGACCTTTGATTTTTCATATCCAGCCATCAAACCTAAACTGATCCATTGCCAGACAAAGAAACTATTGTCGCTTTCACCGCAACAATAGTTCCGCCATGCCTCGCGCGTCCGATCTGCGTCTAACCACTCTCCGCCGAAGTTCTTCAGGGCATCTTCAATGCACTCGTTGGCCCACCCGCGCAGTGGGCCACGCAGCCATTCGCGTTGAGGTGTTTGTAGGGGACGCTTGGGGGCTTCGACCACTCCGGTCGGAAGTAGTTGCTGCGCAATTTGCCGGAGCATCCACTTTCTCTTGCCGTCGAGTATCTTCCGTTCCGGCGGCTGGCGCAGGGCAAGCTCGAACAAACGATGATCCAGGAACGGTTCGCGCAGTTCGATGGAAGACCTCATAGAGACTCTATCGTTGAAGCGTAACGCGCGCGGAATCTTGGTGTAGAGCGCATCGCGGTACTGCATATTGCTTAGCTTGTCTGCGAATGGCTCACGAAGTTGGAACGGCTCGGCCAGAAACAGAAATTCAGGCGTGAGGCAATCAGTTCTGATTGGACTTTGCGTCGTTCCCTGAATCAAGCGGTTCGTATTACCAACGCCATTCGGGGCGGCAAGATAGTAATCATAACCTGCCCACTGCTCATCCATTCCCTGCCCGTCAAGCAGTACTATCGTGCCGTCTTCGCGTGCGACTTCAAAGAGACGGGCATACGCCAAAGTAGGCAACCCGCCGAACGGTTCATCCTGATGATATTGCACGGAGGCCGCTAGTTCAGGCACGGCGTCTGCTGTCAGCCAGCACACCCTCAAAGGGTGTCGTGTCCTGGCAATCATTTGCTCGACCCATGGCAGCTCGTCATAGTCCGTATCGCCCGTAACGAAGGTATAAGCGCTGACCACGCTTTCCGCCCCTTGCGCTTGCTGCACCAACCCCAGAAGGATTGAGGAATCGAGTCCGCCACTGAGGTTGATGCCAACAGGCACGTCGGAACGAAATCGCAGGCGGATACTTTCCGTGAGGAGGGCCATGTACTCTTCTTGTACTTCATGAACAGGGCGCTGGTCTGGCTCAGGGCCAGTCTGCTCCGCGAGGTCATACCAGCAGCCGATTCGCAGTTGATTATTCTGCCAGTTTAAAAAATGGCCCGCCGGTAATGACTTGATTCCCTTCCAGAAGGTGCGTTCCGAATGATCGTAGGCCCCTGTAGAGAAGTATGTGGCCCAGCTGGCGGGATCGAATTCCGCCGGGACGCCGGCTGCATGGAGGGCTTTGATCTCGCTTGCGATCAGGAGAGTCCCATCATTGCCGAAGTAGTAGTTTAGCGGCTTAACTCCAAAGCGGTCTCGGGCTGCAAACAGCGTCTGTTCCTGCTCATCCCAGAGCAGGAAAGCGAACATTCCAAGTAAGCGATTCAGGCAAGCTTTGCCCCATCGCTGATAGGCAGCCAGTACAACTTCAGTATCCGTTTGACTTCTATAAGGATAGTCGGAAAGTTCGGCGCGGAGTTCCGGATAATTATAGATTTCACCGTTTAAGATGATGTGAAAGCGCCCATCGGGCGTAGACATTGGCTGCCGCCCAGCCGTGGAAAGATCAATGATGCTCAGGCGGTTGTGCCCCAAACCGGCACATTGCTGCGGGTCGAGATAGATGCCATGCGCGTCAGGCCCACGGTGGTGCTGGGCAGTGACCATCATCTCCAATTGCCGCCAGTTCCATCCGTCTCCGAATAGTCCCGTGATGCCACACATCTCAGTTTTGCTTCACCGCAGTTGCAATCAAGTGAAGAGCGCCGGGGGCCTGTTCTTCGATTTCAGGCCGCGCCGACTGAATAGAATTGATTACGTTCCCGGCCATACTAAACTCAGTCTGAAGAGGGTGTTTTAGAGACCAACTTTTTAGGCCGAGCCTGCCGCTTAGACCACGGTCAATGATGCCTTGCGCGTATATCATCTCTGTTGATGCTGATTGCAGCGGCCTAACAAAATTGACTCCGCTCGCGCCCAGTCTTCCGGGCCGTCAATGTTCACGCTATTTGCTGTGTCCATCAGATACCCGGCGACGCGTTTTCCATACAAGCTATCTTCGTTAAGGATTACGTCCCGGCGCGTCGCATAAACAGAGCCTTCACGGTGGAAAGCCAGCGGCAGTTCCTGCCGTCGTGGAATCGGCATGCTTTCACGCGTGCTCAATCGCAGCAGTCCATCTTCTGCCCGCAGGTATACCCAATGAGGATTGTACTCAAGCGGAACGGGAAGAACTGAGACGACACTATCCAGATCGTCATGCTCAAGCATGTCCAGGCAAGCATCAATGTCTTCTGGACGCCGTAAGGGATTCGTCGGCTGTAGCACGCAGATGAAGTTGTAACGCTCACCCTGCTGTGCTTCAATCCACCGCACGGCATGCTGCATGACCGGCAGCGTCGGGGTATCGTCCTGAGCCAGATTAGGCGGTCTCATAAATGGAACTTCGAGACCGCACCTGCGCCCCACTGCGGCAATTTCTTCATCGTCAGTACTCAAGACCACTCGTGATAATCGCCGGGCAGACAGTGCGGCTTCCGCTGTGTATTGCAGCAGTGGCTTACCGCACAGGGGACGGATGTTCTTGCGGAGTATTCCCTTTGACCCCCCGCGCGCTGGAATAATTCCCAAGGCTTTCATTCAAGGCGACTCGTCTTTAGCTCCCAAACGCAAGGCTAGTAGGTCAGTCGTTTCTCGATGGTTAAAGGGACGGTGGCTAGTAACTCTGCGATCCTGTGACCAGCATTGCCATCGCCATATATAGGATCGCGGGGATAGGTGCCATTACCCATGTGATGTCGAATAGCGCCCGCGATTTCGCCCCGATCGTATGAGACATCAAGAACATTTGTGCCGCGCTCACGACCGGACTGACGCGTGCCGATGTTGACTACCGGCACGCCGAGAAAAGAACTTTCTCGAATCCCCACGCTGGAGTTTCCAATCAGCCCACGGCTGTTGAAGATCAGCTTGAGAAAATCTATTGGTGCCATATTTTTAAAGAAGTGGAAGTGCTCAGGCTTTTCGGCTTCACGAAAAGCGCGAATGCCGTTTGAGGTTCCGTCAGAACCGGCGTCAACATTGGGCCAGAAAACGAGGGCCGGAAGATTAATCTCTTTAGCGGCATAAAGAGTTTCCGTGATGTGCTGGCGCGCCAAATCATACTCGGTGGTCACAGGATGTTGCATCACTACCAGATAACCGCGCGCGAGTTCGAAGCCGGACCCGACGCCTCCGTATTTTACGAAGGGGTCAAAGTCGAGAACCGGATTAGGAAGCATCTCTGTGACCAGATCAATAGAAGGGCAACCCGTAACAAATACCGTCTTTGGGTCTTCTCCCATGCGAATCACACGCTCCGCAGCCTTCTTTGTGCTGACGAAGTGCAGGTCTGAAAGCTTCGTGACCGTGTGCCGCACCTTTTCATCAATCGATCCGGTCACTTCCCCGCCCTGTACATGTGCGACCGGAATGTTCATGTATGCGGCTGCTACTGCGGTAGCCAGCGTTTCATATCGGTCGGCAACCGTGACAACCACGTCCGGCTTTAGATTGTCGAAGCTGGTGGACAATTCCATCAAACCGAGGCCGGTTGTTTTAGCCATAGTCGTAGGGTTTTCGCCCTCAAGCACCATGTATACCTGTCCGGCGATTTCGAATCCGTCTTCCTTGATAAAGTTGATTGCGCTCCCGTAGCGATCCAGCAATGCCGAGGCTGCCACCACCAGTTGCAGATCGAGATTGGGGTGCTGCTTGATGGCTCGTAGTGCCGTTTTAATCCGGCTGTAGCTTGGCCGGGCCGTCACTACGACGCAAACCTTGCGTCGCATACTTATATCCTTTCCAGATCGGTTTCGGATAGCATCTCGTCTGTTTCAAGGTTGCGCAGCAGGCGAGCGCCGAGAAGTTCCGGCAAACGTGCTGCGGGAATACCGACGCCGGGTTTCTTAACCGCCAGGTGGTCTTGATCGAGAACTGTGCCTTGCGCTAAATCCCTGCGCGCGACCACGCTCTTGGTGAACAAATTCCGTAGAGGCTGCATCTCCCTTGCCAGTTCATCCTTATCAACCGGATGGGCGCGCATCTGCTCTATGAAACGAACCCCTTCGACAAGCTGCCGTAATTCGACGGTAGTGATGGAGGCAGGTACATCCGGGCCAAACATCTCGCGGCTCAGGGCCACATGGACTTCGACTATTTCCGCACCCAGCGTGACGGCTGCCAGCCCCGGATAGATCGTGCCGGAATGATCTGAGAGACCGACCGGGCAGTTGTATCGTTCGCCCAAAGTGGACAGCATATTGAGTCCTATCTTTTCTGGAGGACAAGGATACGCAGAGGTGCATTGCAGCAGCGCGAGCGGAACACCATCAGCAGCCCTCACGCGCTCGACGGCCAGATCCATCTCACTCAACGAACTCATCCCCGAAGAGAGAATCATCGGAAGATTTGTCTCAAGCATTAAATCAAGCGCCGGCAAATTGCTGACCTCACCTGAAGCGACTTTCCAGGCTGCGACTCCCACGCGTTTTAAGAGTGCAATCGCTTCAAAGGAAAAGGGCGAGCTTAAGAAAAGCAGACCTCGTTCGTCCGCATGCTGTTTGAGACCGAGCCACTCCGCTTCGGCAAACTCCATGCGTTTCCAGTAGTCATAGCGCGTCGCATCCTGACGGCTGAATTTGACTCGCCAGGGTTCACGCGGAGTGCTCTCGGCGGCGGCGATGTGCGTCTGGAATTTGACCGCGTCGGCTCCGGCATCGGCGATGGCATCAATAAAAGCGTGAGCCATCCCGAGGCTTCCATCATGCGACTGGGCCACTTCACCGATGATCAGGCAGCCACTATTCGCCGCCCCTTTGCCCCCGTTGGAAGCAAAGCATAAGTCTTTGAAATTGGTCACGACGAGTTATACGATGTCGGCGAAGGTCTTCTCCATCCGGCGGAAATAGAAAGCGCCGCTGATGAGCAAGACCATTGCGGCAAGTGTAGAGACAGCAATCATCGGGCCGGGCCGGGTGTTAGTCCCGAGCAGCGCCCAGCGAAAACCTTCGACCACACCGACCATCGGATTCAAGGCATAGACGGCACGCCACTTCTCTGGAAGCAGGCTGCTCGGGTAAGCGATGGGTGTCGCAAACAGCCAGAACTGCGTGAGAAACGGCACGACATAGCGCACATCTCGATACTCCACATTAAGCGCCGAGAGCCACAGACTCACGCCGAGGACAGTGACCAATGCTAACAGCAAAAACAGCGGGAGCCAGAGGATATTGAGAGCCGGGACGATTCCATATGCAAGCATCAGGATGATCAGCACGCCGAAGGCCAACGCAAAGTCCACCACGCCCGAAAGCACTGTCGCAATCGGGATGCTCAGCCTCGGGAAATAGACTTTCTTAATTAGATTGGAGCTTCCGACGAGGCTGGTCGATGCATTCATCAGGCCATTTGCAAAAAATGTCCATGGAACCAGCGCAGCGAAGCTGAAGATCGGATATGGAATTCCATCCGAACCCATCTTGCCCAATTTGCCGAAAAAGAGACTGAAGACAACCATCGTCATCACCGGCTGGATGATGGCCCAAGCGGCACCGAGTGCCGTCTGTTTGTAGCGCACTTTGATATCGCGCCAGACAAGGAAATAGAGCAACTCGCGGTATTCCCATAACTCGTCCAGCTTGAGTGAGACCCAACCCTTCGAAGGCTGTATACGAAGCACCGGGATATCGGTTTCGACACGCGGAATAACTAGAATTTTTTCTCTAATGGCAGCCACGTTAATTTAGTGTCCCGTCCCTTTTTGATATAACTGTGATGCGACACAGCAAACGATTCCCGATCCGGTCATAGACCACTTTAACCTGCGTTCAGATGAAGATATGAACTATCGGCCTGTGCAGGCTCAGGATCGCGGTCGTAATATTTGTAATAGTCCTTCGATTTAGCGCTCACGTCATTCATCACGACTCCGATTATTTTCGCCCCGATATCCTGTAGCATCTTGCGAGCGCGCAGGACTACTTCGCGCGAACTCTGGTTATTGCGGACAACGATGAGCACGCCATCTACTAGCGATGAAACAAGCACACTATCGGCGAAATAAATTACGGGCGGTGAATCAATGATGATGTGATTGAAGTGGGTCTCCAGATCAGTAAGCAACAACCGCATCTGTGACGAGCCAAGCAGGTTCGCCGGGCTGGGGGACATGGGGCCTGCCGGCAAAATATAGACGCCGCTTTTTTCATCCAGACTAATAGATGCCCGCACCGCTTCTTCATCGTAATCCTTGCTCGTCAAAAGTTTGGTCAAGCCATTTTTATTCTCCAGATCAAAGACCGTATGAAGGCGGGGGCATCTTAAATCGGCATCTATGATGAGCGTCTTATCTCCGGTCTGTGCCAGCACTTTTGCCATATTGATGGCGGTTGTCGTCTTGCCTTCAGAGGCTTGCGCGGAAGTCACCAAAAGGGTTTTCGGAGCGCCGCCCGGAGTAGATAACAGCACGTAGGTTCGGAGTTGCAGATAAGATTCCGCTGTGGCTGGCTGGTCATTGATATCTATGAGGCTGATTCCGTGTTGACCAAGCCTACTCTTTCTCAGAGAAAGTTTTGCCGGCAGGAAGCGCCTCGGGGAAGAACCTTTGATTGATGGAATGGCAGCGAGCACGGGTAGATTGAGACGGCTTTCCACATCCTCGGAAGAGCGCACAGCGTCATTCATGTATTCCAGTAAAAAGGCTAGTCCCACTCCCAGGCCAAGAGCCGCGACCAGCGCGATCATGATGTCCTTGGTTCGTTGCGGCCCGACCGGGCCGCGCGGCACGAGGGCGCGATCAACGACTAACACGTTGTTAGGCGTGCCGTTCAAGACCACATCGTTTTCTTTTGAACGCTGTAACAATCCATCCAACAGAGATTTGTTGGTCTCGATCTCCTGTTGAATTATGCGATAGTTGATGGCCGCTTCATTTTGCGATAAAACTTCGGAGCGTTGCTGGTTGAAGTGCTTGCGCAATTCCTGTTCGAGCGCCGAAGCTTGCCTGTAAGTCGTCGCAAGATTAGTGGTCAAGATCGTGGTGGCCTTTTTACGTGTTGCCTCAATATCCTTTTCCAGCGCGGCGATCTGTTTATTGAGTTCGATGACTGCGGGCCATTCCTCCGTATACTCGACCCTTAGCTGTTCACGTTGCTGCTTCAACATCCCGAGAGAGGTCTCCAACTGTGCGGTTCGCGCGTCGGTGCTGTCAGCCTGCGCGCTGGCGGCGTTCGGCGCAAGCGCAGCACGGTAAGCCGCTTCGGCAAGGATTCGTTCATTCTCAGCCACGCTCAACTGGCTATTCAAAGCAGCCAATCTCTGGACAACCGTATTCTGGTTTTGATCCAGTGAAAGGATTTGGTTGTTCTTGGCATAATTGATGAGCCGCTCTTCGCCGCTTCGAATTTGGGATTGAAGCTCGGCCACGCGCTTTTGCAAAAAATCTCCAGCCGCAGCATTTGTCTCGACCTTTTTCTCCAGATTCGAGAGCACATAAGTATCAGCGATGGCGTTGGCAATCTTGGCGGCAATCTGTGGATCAGAATGTGTATATTCGATATCTATTAACCGTGTCTCTTTATAGGCGACGCGGGATTCTTTGACCGCTGAAATATCCAGACCGCGCTTCAGCATTGCGACATAAGGAGCGAGCCGCTCTGCCTCTGCATCCGGGTCTTCAACCGGCTCATTTGAGAGGCTCGAAGCGGTCAGAGTTTTGTCGTCAAGCCCGGGGCTTTCACCTTTGCTTCCCCCATTGCGTCCGCCAAAACCGAACATTCTTTTAACGTTCTGCCACACGGAGGTATCCTGTCCGTTACGCGGATTGAGGAATGAAGGATTGTGCTCAAGGTCCATGGTCTTCACGACGCGGCGCAAGAGGCCGGAGCCTTCGAGGATTTGAAGCTGGGTCGTGAAATATGCGGGATCATTGATCTGGCTGTTGACAATCACCGAGCCGCCCTTGGTTGAGCCGGCGGCAGGGTTGCTTTCCATATTGACCTGCACGCGCGCTTCTGCCTTATAGTAGTCGGGTTTCTGCGCCACATAGACCGTGGCTAGCACGGTGGCGAGGAGCGCCAGCCCGATGACCATCCAGATGTACTTGCGGAACATTCTCCAGTAATCCCGCAAGTGGCTCTTGCCCGAAGGGTCTTCAAAACCATAGTCACTTGAGACAGGTATGTCCGCGACCGGAATTTGGTCCAATTCAAGAACCTCCTGGTTCTTCTTGGTCAGTGCGTTGGAGTTCCTCATTACCTTTACCTTTAACTGGCTGCTTCTATTTAGCTGCCTTTGCTGGAGGATAGGCAGATCGCGCGAGGGTATTAATTCGTAGTTACAGAATCACCCGCATGGGCAAGTTTGTCACAGTAGGCACAACCGTTCTCAACAGGTCTTTGAGAAATTTCGTTCCGCCGCTGGCTCCCGGGACTTCGACTACATCGTTGGCCTGAAGCGGAACGTCTTCCTGCTGACGTTTGTTGATCGCCTTCAGGTTGACGATGATTTCCGTCTTTTTCATGGAGCCGGGCGACTGCTGTCTGAGAATCCGCACCTTATCAAGTTTAGAGTCCGGCAATGTGCCGCCCGCACGGGCGATAGCCTGGGAAAGCGTCACCGGCTCTTTTAGCATAATCGTGAGCGCGGTCTTGACGTTTCCGATGACATAGAGCTGCTCGGCTTCGGTCACGCGGATAATATCGCCCGGTTGAACAAAGGGATTGGCGGGATCATGGCCTTGCAGGGTATCTTCAAGCGTATATGTGATGAAAGCGCCTGACACATTATCTGCCAGTTCGTCTGGTGGAGTTTCGCAACGCATGATGCTGCCCGTGTGGATGATCTGAATCGTGCGTCCCGCGCGGTCGCTAGGGCCATTGACAAAGGTGAGCAGCTCCAGAAGTCTGACGCGTCGCTGAAACTGAAAACGCCCGGGCGCATTGACAGCGCCAAGAACCGCGACCGGTTGAGAGTTATATTCCCTGATCGAGACATAGACGTGCGGGTTGTGCATGAACTTCAAATACCGCTCTCTGATCTCGCTTGCCAACTCGCGCTCTGTCTTGCAGGCCGCCGGAATATCAGCCTCCAGCATCGGCACCTGAATCATCCCCTCATTATTGACGCGGACTGCGCCGCGCGAAAGAATCTCGTTTTTAGAGACGGTGATATCTATCACATCCCCCGGCCCGATTCGGTAGAGATCGTCATCTCGTGATGAGGAAGCCATAGTTGAGGCTTGCCCGGAAGTTATGGCTGGCGTAACGGCCACGCTGGCAGTTTGTGATTGCTGGGCCATAGTCACCGGCAGGGCTACAGGTAAGAGCACCAATACGACTAATCTACAGATCATAAAAACGGAGTGAATTTGATTACCTGTTCGCATATCTCTAGCCTCCGGCTAATTTATCCTTGCCCTTTAATCTACTTGCTCTTGAGTTGCGGGAAACGCCTGACTTAACTGCGACTCACGCCTATGCGTCGTGATGTCAGGGCTTCTCTGAGGTGATTGGGGTGCGCGAGATTGAGCACTGTATTACTGATGACGACCTGATATTCTTCATTTTCGCGCACATATTGGCCTGCCAGGGGCTGGTTTCCGGTTTTTTGGATAACCCCTTCCCTGACCCATTGCCAGAATTGGTTCTGAGTTGTCCAAAATCGCTTTCCATCCCGGCATGTGATTTGGGCTGTCTTCTTTTTCTTCTTTTTGTTCTTGCTCATTTATCTAATTCTCTTATCCGCCAGGTACAGGTCGCCCCCTGCATGACTTTGATCGCCTTTTTAAGAGCGATATCACATGCAATTGCCCCGAAGGGAAGCCTCAGACGCGAGGCAGCGGCGATAATGTCTAATGCAAACCTGAGGCTTGATTGCGAATCGCAGAGCAGATTCAATCAGCGGGGTTTGCCGTTCGTCCCATTCTTTTTATGAGTACTGTCCGGCAACAGGCGGCCTACCAGCTCTGCTCGCCGTTTGACTCCAAGTTTGAAAAAAATGCTTCTCAAATGATATTTCACGGTCTTCTCGCTGATTCCGAGTCTTTCTCCAATCTCGGCATTACTCAGCCCCTCGGCGCAGCAGAGCGAGACCAATGCCTCGCGGCGGCTCAGATCGCGCCTTTCAATCACCTCTTCGATCAATAATCCAAAAACATTGCTTGACTCATATCCCTGAATCTCTTTTGGATAAGGATCAATGATAGCCGCTCTCCGGCGGGTGAAGACTTCATCCGGACTGTAGACGCGATATAAGGATTTGAGATTTGGATCACCGTTGCTGACGGCTTCCACGCTCAGCTTATTGACCAGCCCCAGACACCCCCTGCGAATTGAACTATAGCTGGAAAGCCCGGTCAGCCTCATTAAATAGCGAATGCCGAAAGACCCGAGAATCTTCTTTTCGGCTTTCAGCTCTGACCACATCGCCAGATAGAGGCGGTGCTCGACGATGGTGTGGCTCAAGGCCAGCAGGGCTAACATTTTACCTTCTTCAGACGGGGCAGAACGCTTGCCTAAAGGCTTGATAAAAGGAACAGGCTGGAGGCTTTCCGATTTGCTTGAGGTCTGACGCATATTTCAGTAGGGGCTTTGAATTTCGTAAGTTTTGGAAGCCTTTAGTGCCGGAGTCTATTGGCAGGCCACGTGCCTGATCGAGAATTAAACAGAGATTCAAAAGTCGCTGTTGCCATCTCCACCGATAATAGTTTGTTAGCAGGCAACTTACATCGTCCGAAGCGACAGTTTTTGGTGGGCGGATTCGCCTATTTTTGCTGATAGAGGGATGGGCGAAATCTCCTTCCCCTGTGGCACATTTGTGCTCTCACCCTTTGTTAAAACACACGCCTCCGGGCAAAGAGTTGATAGTCCTCTCTGCATACCTTGTGGTTAAGGCTCTTGAAACTTTTGACTGAAGTTATTAAAGAAACAACTGATTACAAATCGAATGAGATGAGTTGAATTTCATTAAGGCAATTTAACGCGGCGCTTTTGCCAGTCTATGGCGAAAAGCATAGATGATGAGTTCCAGACGGTCAGAAACGCCAACTTTATTGAAGATTGAAGTCAGATGATGCCGCACCGTGGTCTCACTAATAAACAGACGCTCGGCAATCTGCTTGTTCTTGAGTCCTTCACCTATCAGCGAGATGATTTCGCGTTCACGCTCGGTCAAGGTGGCGATCTTTATAGCTTCCGGGTCAGCGTTCTTGTTGGTTCCATGGCTGGAGAATTCGGCCAGCATGCTTCCCATAACCGTGCGGTCGAACCAAAATTCGCCGGCGTGTACTTTTTCAATCGCTTTGAGGAGCACCTCCGCGGCTTTCTCTTTCATGACCAGACCACACGCGCCCAGACGCACGGAACGTTGATGGATTTCCGAGCTTTGTAGGCCGGTCAAGACCAGCACGCGCGAATCCTTCGAGGAGGCTAACATGTCCGGTATCAAGTCGAGACCGTCTTCGCCATTGAGATCAACATCTAGAAGAATGATATTTGGCTGCTCTTCGGCAACTTTTAACAGAGCCTCATTAGAATTTCCGGCCTCACCCACAACCTTGAGATTAGAACGGGATTCAATGAGCATACGCAGGCCCGAGCGTATCACCGCATGATCATCGACGATTACTATTTGAATTGGGATTTTCATGTCCATAATCGGCTGTCTAACCTTATCCACAGGGTGGGCGACATTGCTCTTAGCAGAAGACAAGTTAAGTTCCGGCGGGGCTAACATTTTACCTTCTTCAGACGGGGCAGAACGCTTGCCTAAAGGCTTGATAAAAGGAACAGGCTGGAGGCTTTCCGATTTGCTTGAGGTCTGACGCATATTTCAGTAGGGGCTTTGAATTTCGTAAGTTTTGGAAGCCTTTAGTGCCGGAGTCTATTGGCAAGCCACGTGCCTGATGGAGTCTAATAGATGTGGACGTTGCGATCTCCGGAAGATAATAATCTGATGACCAATAACAAGCATCGTCCGAAGCGACAGTTTTTGGTGGGCGGATTCGCCTATTTTTGCTGATAGAGGGATGGGCGAAATCTCCTTCCCCTGTGGCACATTTGTGCCATAGAAACTTCACTAAAGTCACTTGCGGTTCAATTCATGCCTCTATCTCGTTATGAAATATCAGGGCGATTCGTTACATCAAATGTGTAATCTCTGATTTACGCCAAACGATAAGAGAGAATAGAAGTTGAAATTGTTTAATGAGCTTCGCTGAGTAAACACTTGCAGTCAGGTGACCATCCGCCGGGTGCATCTTTCTCAAGACGAGATTGAAGAGATTTAGGACAATGAGATGCACGCTTTAACGTTCGGGACTCTATGCATACCCAAGCCAACTGTCAACATAAAGGTATATCTTGACCCGACCTTTCTTTGTGCATCCAAGGCGCGACGCACTTGATCGGGTACTGAAAGAACACTTGGTGCATGCATTCTGGTGAGGGTTGCGCGTTGGGGTTGGGATACAGACCTTATAAGCTTTAGAAAGTTGAGAGACCAGGAAGCGAATGTTTTGCGTATGAGTCTATTGTTTACCGTGTAGTTAATTGCCCCGACCTCCAAAGCGCACTTCGTTACACCTTCTTAGCAAGGGTTTTCGCTTCCAGCACGGCTCTCTCTGCATTCAGGAAAGTACCGACAGGTTTTGAGACTTCAGTTATAACCGGCGTGCCCGTCTTACGGAGAATTTCTTTGATCTGATGATGAGTGAGCAGTGGATTTGCTTCCAGCATGAGGGCAATCGTGCCCGCTACTTTCGGGGTCGCTCCTGAAGTGCCGCCGAATTTGTTTCGATAGCCAAAATCTACACGACTACTGCACGTGACATCGTGCTCCAGATCACCCGGCGCTGAGACGACAACCCTTCCCCCCCAATTACTGAAACTAGCCCGCCTATTTTCGGTCGGGTGATACATAGTAGCGCCAACGAGGATAGAGCCGGTCTCTGAGATAGGATTGCCCTGGTGGTCAATTCCGGCATCAAGATTCCCATTTCCCGCCGCCACGCATACCACAATGTCATCGCTAATGGCTTCTATGATAGCTTGATTGACGCTCGGCACCATCTCGTAGTTGCCACCTTTGGAAGTCTGAACTTCCAGGATTATGACTTTTCGCAGTTCGCCGCTGTCAGTCGTTCGAACAAAATTGATCGCATCTACCCAGGACTTTGGGGCCGCCTCTTGCAGTCCATCTTCTGCTCTAATGGCCCAGAAAGTTGCCCCGAACGCGATCCCTGCCATCCCCAGGCCGTTATCATCCGCACCGGCAAGGCCCAGAACGGCTGTGCCATGACTGATACTTTCTATATTACCCTCAGAAACCCTGGAGCTGTTGTTTATCGAGTTGTAAGTCAAACTGATGCGCGCCACAAGTTCCTGATGACTGATACGAAATCCCCAGTCAAGATCAGCGATAATTACTCCGTTCCCAGAAACCTTAAACTGATCCCAGGCGCGGTCTACACCGCATCGCGGGAGGTACCATTGATTCTCAATCCCCTTGATCTTGACTAGTTCATCCGTCCGGGTCACGAAAGGCTCATCCAGAGGAGTCGAGGGCGGCGCAGACTTCGGCACCGGAATGGCGCGCCTCACCTGCGGGAACTCTCTTAATTGCTCAGAAAGGCTTTCAACATTGATCTCTTCCGGCAGATGAAAGGTAACGAATCTCCCCGCAGCAGCCACACTATCGAGCGATAAATTGACACGAATGAAAGGAGATCGTTGAAGAAGAAATTCCTTAAGCAGGTTGAATGCGGCATTAAAGGGGGCTTCTATTTCCTCCAGCAGGAGGCTCTCTGTTGACAGGAATTTCGGCTGCATTCCCGCTCTGAATTCAACCTCAATGCCCCCCGTCAGCCAGTCCGAGTTCTCATTAGAAGGTAAACCGGCTGGAAATCTCCCGAGCTGCGAGTCATCCACTTCCATCAATTCGTGGCGGCGCGCTTTGTCTTCAAGAGAGTCGGCGACATCCTTACTAAGCAGTCTCTTCCTGCCTTGAGCCATTTTAGGAACCTCCTCCACTTTCCGCAAAGCCTTTATGGTCTAACTCTGCGCCGCTTAACTCAATTGAAAGGCTCTGTCATCTGACTCATGAAAACTTTACCGCACAATTGCGGCCTTGGCCCCGGCGGCTTGGAGCCTTGAGAGTTTTCTTCAAAAACGAACCTCTCAAGGTTGGCAGGAAGGATTTCATAGTAGAGCTGGAAATGGTCTGCGAATGGAAGCTCATGTCCATGATGGCTGTGGTCTGGAGGAGTGTTCACAAATTCATAAAAGGTGCCGGGTTCTTTTTTGAACCTGAAGATTTCTCTGCCGTCCTCGTCTAAGAGAAGAACTTCTTCGCCTTTCAGCTGAATATCGCAGCCGATATCCGCAGCCACGGATCCGAAGTTCTTGAACTCGTCTCTTCCCTCTTTGCGCTTGAGTTGTTGAGATTTTTCGTTGGTGTAAAATGTTCCGTGAGGGATTCGCAGGATCGGATCAAATTTAGCGGTGTTTATCGACCCATCAAGCCCATCTTGATAGAAATCTTTGCCTTCGAGGTCAATTATCCAACGATAATCCTTCTCATCTGGATGCGTCATTCTATCGAAATCGGCTGCTCCATTAGTATAAAGACTGACGCCTTCTTTGATTGGCTCTATCACCTCCAAGTGCCAGCGGCGGGAGGTGGATTTCACAATATCATCGAGCGGTATGATTTGAACCGGGTCCTCGCTGGCTTCATCCATAATATGAATTCTCAGGCTATGCCCGGTGGAGGGGAGCACACCGATTTCAAGGAATTGACTTTGTGCATTCTGTTGAGAGACCAGATGGGATACCATCAGTCCTCTAAACACAATGGTGAGAGATTGTTCTGTTAACATTTGAATGTTCTCCTTTCGAGTTTGCAGATTGTTTGTGGGAGTAGAATCCAATAGCCTCGAATAGCTCAGGGCATCAGAATTCAGCATATCCGCCGATGACAATAAAGGATGCCCAGTAATACGGCTGGCGCAGCCGTTCTTCAGGGCTGCTGAGCATTTCAAGTTGAGCGCGCCGGAGCGACTCGACCGTCGAAAGGTTCCCGCGTTTACGGTGTTTGTGAAAGCTGATCATCAAGTTGGCAGTGGCATCCGAATCAACCGCCCAGAGGCTTGCCGTAACCAGTGGCACACCCGCGGAGATAAAAGGGCGCGCCATGCTGAGCATTCCTTCTCCTCTGTAATACTGCTCCGCTCCGGTTTGACAGGCAGAAAGCACAACCAGACGCGCTCCCGGAAGTTTCAGGTTATAGATATCGGAAGCCGGAAGAGACCCCTCCGGGATATCACCCTTTATTACTGGCGGCTCAGTCGCCAGTAATAATTTGGAACGCGTCGGGAATCTCTCATTAAGGACGGTATGCAAGGCAAAGTGAAGGACTTCACTTTGGTCTAGCTCTTTTCTGATCTCGTTCTCCCTCGCTCTCCCGCCAATCAAAAGGAGGGGTGAATCATACAAAGACGCCACTTCAGTCGCTTCTCTGGCAGCCGAGGGGAGATCAGGGAGCAGTGGGTAATTGCGACGATCAAAACTCGGATTCCCGACGCTCAGTAATCTTTCACCTTTGGTCAGAACTTTCTTCTCTGCCATTTCTGAACAGGCGATCAAGACGGTCGAGCTGGGTGAAATAAGCAAAGAATAATCTTCAATCAGATATTTACCTGTAACCGGGGAAATGAGAGCGCCGAATGGAAGGTAATTAAGAATCTTATCGGGAACGATGCAGAGTTGCTTGCCTCTATCCAGAGATGATGCTACTGGCCGGATTAAAATATCATATAGCTCTTTTGCCTGTCTTAAACTATTGCCGTCACCGCTCCCGGAAGGATTGGAAGAGAGTTGCAGATAGCTTCTAATTTTGGCGCTCAAGTCTTCCTGTGAGATCTCTTTAATTCCGGGTGAGACGCCCGCACGAGAAATCAACCAGATAAGAACTTTATCTTCGAGCACAGCATACTGTAGAACCTGTACTTGCTCCGGCAGACGTTGTTGTATCTCCGAAAGCTTCAAGGGTTGCGAAACGGAAAGCAACTGTTGAGGCTGAGACAGACCGGAATCAGAATAGATCAAATCCAAAAGCGAGCGTGCGCGTGAGGACTCTGAATAGTCGAAGGCTTTATCCGAATCATGCATTCGTGAGTATGCAAAATTAGCAGCCTGGTCATAGACGCTTTGCTCAACGTCAAAGAACTTATTCCTGTAGTCTTCCTCAAAAATTTTGACCCGGTGTTTTTCGACGAGATTTAACGCCGCCTCGATCTCATTTTGGGCCAACGCATCATTCTTTTGTGCCACGTAACAAAGCAGTCTTCCTTTGTGTGCTTGATAAAGGAAGGAAGGAAGGTTCAGTGAGCCGTAGATCGTGATTGCCCGATCATAGCTGGCAACAGATGAAACGAAGTCACCGGCTTGCCGCTGGAGGTCTCCCATTAACAAAGATGAGTAGGCCATCATCTCTTGACCAGCCGCTTCGCTTGAGCGGGCGCTTGCTATTTCAGAAGCTTTGCTGATATTCCTGATGCCTTCACTGTAATTCTGTAGCTTTCCATAGAGCACTCCCAGGAAAGAGTAATTCACCGACATGGCCGTAGGATTATTGGCGCTTTGGGCAAGCAGTACGGCTTCCTGCTGAAATTCGGCTGCGGCAGCATACAGGTTTAGCGAGGCGAAAGCGGCGGCGGCAAAGCTGTAATGGCGACATCCCTGAAGAGGGTCCAGGGAAATCGAAACCACAAGCGGCATGCTGCGTTGCACATAACTCAGGGCATCGTGATAATCACCAACATATCTGTGATATTCGGTAAGAGCAGACAGGGCGTTCAGCATTCCCACCGAATCACCGATCTTTTCTGCCTCTTTCAAAGAAGAGTCTACATACTGGATAGCTTTTGAATATTCATTCGCATCGAACTGAACAAGCGCACCTGCATAGAGCGCTCGCGCTCGCAGCCATCCATACCGTTTTTCTTCACATTGTCGCTCTAACACTTCGAGCGTCG
This sequence comes from Pyrinomonadaceae bacterium, assembly GCA_963817025.1. GTDB lineage: Bacteria > Acidobacteriota > Blastocatellia > Pyrinomonadales > Pyrinomonadaceae > JACMLC01. Next base: position 39,985 of record CAWFML010000004.1, read on the forward strand.
AGAGGCTTTCATTAAGGCGGTAATCTCGGTAGTAACAGAACCCGATCCAGTACTCAGCGACAGAGGCTTCACAAACATCCCCCGTCTCATTAAATATCTGCTTGGCCTTGCTAAAAGATTTAAGCGTTTCTTCGACTTTTACCCGTCCCCATCCGTCATAACCGGATTTCATCAATTGCCGCGCTTGGAGAAGAAGCGGCTGCGGCTGGAGCGCGGCGGACTGATAAAATTTAGCCAGGTCGGTAAAGAATCGCCCCCCCGTTCTTTGATTCTCAAGCCTCCCGATGTAGGAGAGAAGCGTCAGATGTTCTGAAGCTTTATCTTTCTGCCCCGCAGCGGACATCTCTAACAAAGCATCAAGCAGGCGTTCCACCACCACATTCCCCGTTCGATTGTGATAGCTGCTGACAATCTTCCATGAAGTCTCGTCATCCTCGCGTCCAGAGGCTCTGAGAAAATCCTGAAAGATTTCTTCATTCGTTTGAGTGCTTTTTTTCTTTTGTTCTTCAAGCAGTTTGAGATGCTGTCTGGCTTCCTGCGCCCACTTTGAATTCGGGTCTTTCTCAAGATATGCCCGCCAGTTTTCTTCAGCCTGCCGGGTAAGCTGCATATGCTGGTAAAGAAGCGCGCGATTGAAAAGAGCTTCTAATAGGGCGGGGTCTAGTTCAAGAGCTTTGTTAAGATATGTCAGGCTCCGTGCGAATTCTTCGACACCTTGCCCACCTTCCGTTTCCAGGACGTGTAACTTACCCTGCTCAAGCAGCGTCGCGCCGAGATCACTGTGAATCTGTGCACTTTGCGGGTTAAGATCAAGCGCCGCTTTAAACTGGTCTATTGCTTTGCTGAACTGGCGCTCGGCCAGATAAAACTTACCGAGCGCGTGATGGGACTGAGCGTTTGGACTCTCGGTTGCTGCCTTGAGGAGAAGACTCGCGGCATGATCCCGCGAAAGATAATCAACAGTATCCTGTCCGCCGCGCTGGATAATGGCGGGCGCGTACCTGAAATCCGTGATACGCGCTTCGACTGGCCTTCCATCCTTGAATGCCGTTTGCAATGAAGCGATCCCTTTATCGACATCGGATTGATAAAAGTATGCCCGCCAGATTCCGAAGCTAAGCCCTAAGATCAGAAGGATTGAGGCGGCAATCGGAAGATAGATGCTCAAAAATCCGCGGCTTTGTAATCTGCTTTGAACGGAACCAGGCTCCTGTTGTTTCAGAGCCAGGGCGAATCTCAACTTACTTTGGCGCTGCGAAGACTTGAAAAAATGTTGTTTGATTCGATTGGATTCCTCGCGTGATAGCGTGCCGTTAATGTATTGCTCAATAATTTCCTCTTCGATTATTTCGGACTCTTCCACATAAGCGGCATCGCTCATGAGACGTAATTCAACCTGCCGCTCCTCCTCTTCGGTGAGTTCACCCAGCAGATAAAGTCTCAACTTGATTTGTGTCTCTTCGGTGATGATCGAGAACCTCCCGGATAGAACTATTCACTAGTAATGCGTTGTTAGATAAATATGTTTCACTTAAAAAGTTTTCAAACATTTCAAAACGCATTTTTGCAGTGCAGTTCTGATGCGGTGCGCCCGCACCCTCAAGGTAACGTTGGTAAGCCCCAGCTCCATCGCCAGTTTTTTGCGGCCCTCAATTTTCGCCCTCTTTTTATCCACATAATATTCCAGCAGCAATTTCCGTTGCTCATCCGGCAAGAGACTCAGGCACTTGCGCAGGCACTCTATTTCGCGGCTCAGGTCAGTTATTTGATTAATGGAAACCTGTTGAACATCCGTGGTGATCTCCTTGCGCCTTCTGGCTTCATGAACCACATTACGCGCGACGCCATGAAAATAGCTGGCCGGCTCCCCGACATAATTACTCCTGATGTCCGGCAAACGACAAACGACTCTATCAATGACTGAATCGGCTAAATCTTCAGCATCGCTAAAACCTTTAGCGACGAACATTTTGATTAGTCCAGCGCGGATGGTTTCATATTTTTGCGCGGCAAGTCCCCGGTCAGGGTCGAGCCAATCCAGCAAGGCATCGAAGGATTCCGTTGTAAGAATAGGCTCTATTCTCATGCTGGTGTGTTCTGAAAGAGACTATGAGAGCGCGCGTGATTAAGCTGGACTGCTGGAACTACGCCGAGACGATATAGCATGCGGCTTTATGCATCAAGGGTATTTAAGCACGGAGATATGCAGATACTGTAAAAAGGTGATGACAAAGCGAGACTGAGCCGGTTTGTCTGCTTTTAGGTTGGGTTTGATGTGGCCGGAGAAGGCGAAGATTTCGGATGTAACGAATCGCGCCTAGCTGTCATAAGGAATAGAAGGATAACTTATCCTGTGAGAATTCGAGTTTTATTAATCTTTCACCCCACCCTCTTAGTCCGTTCGCCCTTTTTGTCCTCCAATAACGAACGGACTAAGAGCCACACTCAGCAAGGTACTACCCATCCAGTTCGCTCAACGCCACTGCTACTTCAAAGTTGCCGTAAGTGGTTTTTTGAGCCGAAGACCGAACAGGGCTACTTAATGCTCACGACCGGGTTCCTCTCAGTTCAACACTATGCAAACCATTAACGGGAACATCAATTCCAGCATTCACTGATCCGTAGATGGCAGGGTTATTTAAAGCGGAATTGTAATCTCAACCCGTGTGATATCTGAGGGTAAGTGGCTGACCTCTATCTTCCCCCCCAGAGCGGCAGACCGCTCGCTCAGTGAACGTGGAACAAAGGAGGTGGACGATTCAGGCCGCCCTTCATTTTCCATTTGCAGATAGAGGGAATCATTCCGGCAGTTAACAGCGACCCGCGCCTGCCCTGACCGTGTATGGCGTCTGATGTTACTTAATCCCTCTGCAATCATCTGAAACACCTCGGCGGTCAGGCGATCATTTATGTAAAAGTGATTATCTTTGTCGAACTCGACCTGCACACTGATTCCGGTTGCTTCCGAGAATTTCGCGGCAAACCGTCGCACGGCAGGCTCTAAGCTGGTCGCTTTATTATTATTGCTTTTAAGTCCGTAGATATAGTTGCGCAGATCGCTAATGCCATGATCCGTTAATTCAAATAAGCGCTCGATGTCGCCTTCAACATTTGTCCCGCCCTGCATCTTTTGACGCACGGCTGACAACCCCATCTGTAATCCGATATAAGGCTGAACTACTGTGTCATGGATATCTCTGGCAATGCGTTGTCGCTCACACTCTGCGGCATCTAAGGCGAGGCGATCCACCAGCCTAATGTTCTCGATGATCGGCATGACATGTTCGACAGCCTGATTCAAAAACTCTGTATCCGAGTTATTAAAGGCAGACAGCCATTGATTGGAAGTCAGATAGATACGCCCTACAATTTGATAATTTTGGCGAATGGGTACCGAGATGAAGGCTAAAGTATCGAGGCTGGCGGCGATAGGGCTTACTTTTTCACACCTGATGGGCCGACGATTTCCTTCAACAAGATCATATTCATAACAACTAACCCGACCGAGCCATCTTAGGAAAGGTGAGACAGTCCTGAATATGATCGCGGACATCTGGGGAAGGTCTAGCAGTTGCCTCGCAAGATCATCTGGAACGCAATCAGGGCGAATAGGCTTTTCCGGATTATTATTATTCGTGTGGCATAAAGTGTAGTTTGAGGCATGACTATCGAACATTACGATCAAGCAGGCATCGGCCCCGAAAAATTCCCGTAACCGCTCCATCACATATCCAACAGTGCGGTCAACCCCAAAGCGTGGATTGGATAGGCTGCCGATTTCTTTGAGCAGCAATAGCTGCCGTTTCAATTTCAATTCCGAACCGCCCCAATACGCGACCAAATAACCCACGACCAGCAAAAATATAGGACGCAACAGAAAGCGGCTCCAGGCAAACTCATGTCCTGTTGGTATGACAAGGTAACCTACTATTAGTATCAAAATGCTCGAACTGATGGTTACCCCGAGGCCGGAAGCGAAGCCGCCGCGAAATGAGGCCGCCAGAATTGCGAAGAAGAAACCGAAATAGAAGATACTGCTCGTCTCAATGCCATAGACGAATAAAAGCGTGAACCAGCAGATATCAGCCCACGGAGACCAATGCTCAATCCACCGGCACAACCTATTCGGACGCAGCGTCAGGAAACAAAGCAGAAGACTATACCCGGTATAACAAAATAGTAATTTCTTGATGGCATGCGCGGAGTAACCGGATAAAGAGGATTCAAAGCTGATTACGAGCAATGCAGAAAGAGCTAAGATAAACCTCATCACAGCGACCTTATCAATCGCTGCACCCGACATGGATATTAACGGCGGGTTGAGGCCCTTTGTCGGCGTGGATGTTTGATGAAGTGGGAGTGACATATCATCATCCAGCAAGGTCGGGTTAAGAATTAACAGGTCATTCAGATGGGTTTTGCAGTTCAAAACCAACCTTCTCGAAAATTAGCTCGACCCCATTCGTAATACTTCAAATTGTACCTGCCTGATTTAACGATTACTTTCTTAAGGACACGAAGACCCGCTAGTGGCTGACTGTTGATCTTACATTTGGAAGGTAGCGGGAGAATTGTTTATATGGTCAATTTACGTTTGGGCATCCATTTTGAACTTAGATGTTTATCTCTGAGGATTAACTTGCGGGAGTTAGGTGCAAGATTGGGTCTTGCCTCACCACAGCTAGATAAACATTTAATTAGCCTGAGATATCAGGGCTGGACAAATTTTTCCAACGCTTCATCAAAATGGCTATTCTCTACTTTAGATGCCCGGAACGTCCGTTTGGTCTTTAATTTTTTGTAATAAAACTCTAGCCGGGGCGCTTGTTTACCGGTAGGGCGTTCAGGTAAATCTCATTTCAGTGATAAAGGCATCCGGGAATATATAGAATACCACGCGCCCTCGTCAAGAATCCGGGTTCTCACTTTCGGTAGTAAGTTAATCACCCGAAGAGCAATTAATCTGTTCGACAACGTACATCGCAAGACGTTTAAATCTTTAAGCCGGGTATCTTCCCGGTGTTGACTCCCCGGTATAATACGTCATTATTTCTGTACTAAACAGATAGCGCTACATCTTTAACTTAAGACAGCAACTTTTGTACCCCTGACATAACAAGATTGTATCCGAGTTAATGAATAGCATTATCTTTACTGATAAGAATCTTGCATGTTTACGAATGAGGACACTTTAGAGGAGCATGCTGTCTACTATTGTGGACAGCATTAAAATCATCATGACATTTTATTTTAAGAGGTGATCTTGAGACATGCCATATGTGAGTGGTCTAAAATTGGTGAAGACAGGCAGCAAGAATAGCGATATAATTCTAACCATCAAAATTCCCCTGCCCGACTTCAGGCGCGAACCCCAGCTTTGTGATTGACGAATCAGCAATTTTCTTTATCTCCTTAACTTAATATGAGCCTGAACGGTAACCACAAGATGCAAAAAAGGGAACATCCTGTAATCTTGATAGTTGATGATAATATTGATTTACGGAATCTGCTGGCGCAGTTGTTGCAGCATCAGGGGTACAAGCTAATTGAGGCGCGAAATGGACAGGAGGCCATCACGATGACTGAGCAGGAACTTCCTGACCTCATCCTAATGGACTTACAGATGCCGGTTTTAGATGGCCTCAATGCGGCGCAGCAGATCAGGCAGGAGGTTCAATCCCGCGAGATACCAATTATCTTTTTTACCGCCTACGGGAGTGAAGGGATGGAATTATTTATGCAGATTGATACGCTGGGCGGAGCGCCTATCGAATATCTGACTAAACCGCTTGATCTGGAACAGGTGCAAAGCATGGTTGAGAGCCTGTTAACCCAAGCTTGATCATCATCAATGCCCCTACCCATTGCTCACAGCCTCATAGGCGCTAGCCTGATCGCAGCATCCTGTCACAAGAGAACTCCCCGCGAATATTGGAAGAAATTAATTATTGGAGCCGCTCTAGCCACTGCTCCCGACCTTGATTACCTGCCCGTGTGGGTATTTGACCTTAACCCTGAGTGGCATCGTGGTTTTACGCATTCCATCGCTTTTGGCCTTCTCATCGGAACTTTGATTTATGCATTGAGGGGCAGACGATTTATCAAAGAAGCTATCGTGTATAGTCTGGCAATCATTTCCCATGGTTTGCTTGATGCCCTTGTCTCCATTAATGGAGGAGTCGAACTGTTATGGCCGTTCTCGCATAGATTCGCCTTTGGTCTATTCGAATATCCGGATACTTTAGCGTGGAGTTACCATCCTGATTCTGATGCTCTGATAGTTAAAGGAATCTACGGCTTGCTAATCTGTAGCTGGTACGAACTCATCTTTTGCGGGGCAGTTTTTTTGCTCATACTCTGCATCAATCGGATTCTCAGGGATAGTCAAGCCTCTCTCCAAAAGTGAATTGCTATTTTACTACCTCTATTTCGCCACTCCATAATCAATCGTGGGGAACAGTGCGGCGGCGAATGAGCCACGCCCGCTTTCAGCGTTTTTGAGGCACTGGAAGCTTCATGTCAACCGTGACGGCAGAATGTAAAGAGGGGGCGGCTCAGCACAAAAGTAGAGTTGGGAATTTTGTGCAAACGCAGTTGATAGTCTGGAAGAGAGGAAAAAGGCTATTCTCGAAGGCACGCCAACTTCGCGCCAGATGGCGAAAATGGCGTGAGCCGGACAGAAAGATACAGCCCGCTAAACACCCTCTAAACGCTTGAGCTTGAAAGAAATGTGGCGGAGAGGGTGGGATTTGAACCCACGGTGGAGTTACCCCCACTCCGGTTTTCGAGACCGGTGCACTAAGCCACTATGCGACCTCTCCGAGAGCAAGGCGGAAGGCGGAAGGATGAAGGATGAAATGAGTGCTATTCAAAGTTGAGTCATTCATCTTTGAATAGCATGCCTTTCATCCTTCCGCCTTCCGCCTTGCTTTTCCGTCGTGTGCGAAAGAATGCCTGCATGATGGCGCGGCATTCCGGTTCGAGCACGCCGGACGTAATTTCAATTCGATGATTCAAAGAACCGGCGTCACAGATGCGAAACTGTGATGAGACTGCGCCCGCGCGTTCATCCGGCGCACCGTACACGAGCCGTTTGATTCTCGCCTGCACCAGCGCGCCCGCGCACATCGCGCATGGCTCGATGGTCGCATACATGACCGCGCCCGCCAGCCTGTAGTTGCCCACCTTTCGCGCGGCCTCGCGCAGAGCGACTACTTCCGCGTGCGCTGTCGGGTCGCAATCCGTGCGCGTCCTGTTTCCGGCACGCGCGAGCAACTGTCCGTCTGCTGCGACGAGACACGCGCCGACAGGCACTTCGCCCACAGCCTCTGCTTCGAGGGCTGCCGCCAGAGCTTCGCGCATCCAGCGTTCGTCGCTGCTGTTTGTCAATGCGTTTTCAGGATTCTCCGCGCCGACGGGCTGCATAGGATTTCAATCTCACCGATAACGCAAAGTTCAAATATAGGTGCGGGGAAACTATGGTGTCAAGCGAGGGCAAGGATGAAGGATGAAGGATGAAAGAGATACTATTGAAGATGAATGCGTCATGTTTGAAGAGCACGCCCTTTCCGCCTTCATCCTTCATCCTTCATCCTTGCTCTTCATCCTTGCTCTGCCAGCGTGCTATTATCAAAGCAGAGTCGCAACCGGCCTCTGACAGCGGAGATTAAAGCAGACGTGTCCACCGGCAACGAAGCAGGAAATCAATTCTCAAAGATGAATCCAGACGCGCGGCGTAGAAGCCCTTCTGGCCCTCTATCCGGCGCAGAGCGCGGCGGCACGACAGGCCGACTGGCTACTCCCGCCTCGCTCATCGAAGAGGTCAACGCGCGAAAAAGGAACGCCTCGCCCTCTCTGAATACGCCGCGCCAGCCTTCGCCATCAGAGTTTAATACCGCGATGATTCATTTCTATCGCGGCGAGGTGCAACGCTCGAACACGTGGCGCAATCGTCTGGACACGACGACCAACTGGGCCGTGCTGACTGCGGGCGCGACGCTCTCCTTCGTCTTCAGCTCGCCCAACAACCCGCCCTTCGTCATCCCCATTAACTCGCTGCTGGTCGCCATCTTTCTCTTGATGGAAGCGCGACGTTATCGTTACTACGAAATCTGGTCGAGCCGTGTGCGCGTGCTTGAGACAGGATATTTCGCACAGATGCTCGCGCCTGATCTGGTCGAGCCTGAGCAGCAGTGGGCAGAGCATCTGGCGAGCGATCTCATCACGCCGCATTTTACAATCAGCGAATGGGAGGCCATCGGGCGGCGGCTGAGACGAAACTATTTGTGGATTTTCGCGCTGCTGGCCCTGAGTTGGAATCTCAAGGTTTACCTGCATCCGCTTCCGGCACGGAGCTTTGAAGCTTTTCTTGATCGCGCGGCGGTCGGCGTCGTACCCGGCTCTTTAGTGTTTATCTGCGGAATTATTTTTAATCTGGCGGTGATTATCTTTGCCATCGGCACTGTGCGCCTGCGCGAAGCTACGGGCGAGGTGCTGCCGCGTCATCAATTCTCCATGCGTCCCTTGCAACGCATGACTGACTGGACGCGCGCGGCCACCAATATTTCACGCCGCCGCACAACGCAGCGTCGCGCCAAGCAGGCACGCCAGCGCGTCCGCACTACGAGCAGCAGCACGACAGCGACGGGCGAGTTCAAACGTTTGGACATCACGGAAACACCGGATCGCAAATCAACGGAGGAGACGGTTATTAGATAAGGGGTCAGGCGTCAGGGGACGGGGCAAGTGTTTAAGCATTTAGTTGCTGCCCCCGGCCCCGTCCCGGCCCCTCAGCCTTATGCTTACACTGAACGGTCAACCTTTAACCCTTGAACAAATCAATGAAGTCGCGCGCGGGGCCTTGCAGGTGACTTTAGGCGTGGAGGCGCGCGAGCGTATCAACGCTTCCAGACGTATCGTCGAAAAGATTACTTCATCGGGCCGCATTGTCTACGGCGTCAACACGGGCTTTGGCAAGCTCGCGGATGTGCATATCCCGCCGACGGAGCTGCGCGAGTTGCAGTTGAACTTAGTGCGCAGTCATGCGTGCGGCGTCGGCCCTGCGCTTTCCGAAGAAGAGACGCGCGCGATGCTCTTGTTGCGCGCCAACGTGCTGGCCTGCGGGATGAGCGGCGCGCGGCCCGTCGTCGTGGAAACCTTGCTCGCAATGCTTGAGCGCGGCGTGCATCCTTTGATTCCGGCCAAAGGCTCTGTCGGCGCGAGCGGCGACCTTGCGCCGCTGGCACATCTCTCGCTCACAGCTATCGGCGAAGGCGAGTGCATCTATCAGGGCGAGAGAATGGCGAGCGCAGAGGCTTTGCAGCGCGCAGGGATAGAGCCTCTTCTGCTCGAAGCCAAAGAGGGTCTCGCGCTGCTGAACGGCACGCAGGCGATGGGAGCTGTCGGCGGACTCGCGCTGCATCGCGCCGATGTTTTAGCGCGGACGGCAGACGTGGCCGGGGCTATGACGCTCGAAGCGTTGCGCGGAACGCCCGTGGCTTTTGACGAACGCATCCACGCCGCGCGCCCGCATGCAGGGCAAATCGAATCGGCCAGACACCTGCGCGCTCTCTTGGAAGACAGCGAGATTCGAGCTTCACATCTTGAGAACGACCCGCGCGTGCAGGACGCGTACAGCCTGCGTTGTATGCCGCAGGTGCATGGAGCAGTGCGCGGCGCGCTTCGTCATGCGCGCGAGACGGTCGAGTTGGAGACAGGCTCTGCGACGGATAACCCGCTCGTCTTCATAGAGGGCGAAGATGTTTTATCCGGCGGCAACTTTCACGGCGCACCGCTCGCTCTCGCGTTGGATTATGCGGCCATCGCCGTCACAGACTTGATGAGCATCAGCGAGCGGCGGATAGACCATCTTGTCAATCCCGCACTGAACGAGGGCTTGCCTCCGTTTCTGGCTTCGCATGCGGGCAAGGCTTCTGGCTTTATGATGACGCAGGTCACAGCCGTCGCGCTCTTGAATGAAGCAAAGGTGCTGGCGCATCCTGCCAGCATTGATAACGCGCCGACGAGCGGCGGCAAGGAAGACCATGTTTCGATGGGCATGACTGCGGCGACCAAGCTGCGCTCGATTGTCGAAAACGCGGAAGACGCTCTCGCCATCGAGTTGCTCGCCGCAGCGGAAGGGCTTGAGTATCGCGCGCCGCTCAAGCCCGGCAAAGGCGTGCGCGAGGCTTACGGTGTAGTCCGCAAATATGCTGCGAGATTGACCGGAGACCGCGCTCTCTCCGGCGACATACAAAGCATCGCTGCCGCCATTCGTCGCGGCGAGTTCGATTTTTAAGTGGCCGGGGCTTCGCTCTTTTCCTTTTTTCTGTTATTAAATTGGCAGAGTTTCAAACATTACATTCCGAGTCTAAATCTGTTGAGGGAGAATCATGTCTAATCCACTGGATGATAGAAAAAAAGCTCTTGAGGAAGATTACTTTCATCGCAAAGAGCGTGAGTTGATCGAGAAGATGCGCGCACGTATGGACGAAGAGAAACGCGCCAGCGCGGCTCTCCAGTGTCCCAAGTGTGACGGCAAGCTGGTCGAGGTTGCTTTCGAGGACGTGCAGATAGATGTCTGCGACAAATGCGGCGGCGCATGGCTCGATGCGGGAGAGCTTGAATCCCTGACGAAAAAGGAAGGCGGCAGCGGTTGGTTCGGTCGTTTGCTCGGAGGCTCGTCCGGCGATTAAGCAGATCATCTTATGTCTTCGAGAACAATAATTGCGCCGCGCGGCGCGCTCTTGAATTGCAAAGGCTGGCATCAGGAGGCCGCTCTGCGTTGCCTGATGAACAACCTAGACCCGGACGTGGCAGAGCGTCCGCAGGATTTGGTCGTCTATGGCGGCAAGGGCAAGGCTGCGCGCAACTGGGCCGCGTTCGATGCGATTGTGCGCGAACTCAAGCAGTTGGAGAACGATGAAACGCTGCTGGTTCAATCGGGCAAGCCCGTCGCGGTCTTTCGCACGCACGATTACGCGCCGCGCGTTCTGATCGCTAACTCGAACCTCGTCGGCGCGTGGGCCAACTGGGAACAGTTTCATGAGCTTGAGCGCAAGGGCTTGATGATGTACGGGCAGATGACTGCCGGAAGCTGGATTTACATCGGCACGCAGGGCATCGTGCAGGGCACGTTCGAGACCTTTGCGGCGATGGCCGACAAGCATTTCGGCGGCAGCTTGTCGGGCAAGCTCGTCGTCTCAGGCGGGATGGGCGGGATGGGCGGCGCGCAGCCTCTGGCTGCCACTCTGAACGGCGCGGTCTTTCTAGGCATAGATGTTGACATCGCGCGCATAGAGCGGCGCGTAGGGACAGGCTACTGCGACCGCCTTGCGCTCAGTCTGGATGAAGCCTTAGACATCTGCGAAGACGCGCGCGAGCAGCAGCGCGCAATCTCCGTCGGTCTGGTCGGCAACTGCGCGGAGGTCTTGCCGGAACTGGTCAGGCGCGGAGTCGCGGTTGATGTCGTCACAGACCAGACGAGCGCGCACGACCCGCTCGGCGGTTATGTCCCGGCTGGCTTGACGCTGGAAGAGGCGGACGAGTTGCGCGAGCGCGACCCGCAGGGCTACATCGCGCGTTCCGTGGAATCAATGGCGCGGCATGTCGAAGCGATGCTTGAGTTGCAAAAGAGCGGCTCGGTCGCTTTCGATTACGGCAACAACATACGCAAGTTCGCTTTCGATGCCGGATGCGCGGATGCCTTCGACATTCCCGGCTTCGTGCCGGAATACATACGCCCGCTCTTTTGTGAAGGCAAAGGCCCGTTTCGCTGGGTCGCGCTCTCAGGCGATGCCGAGGACATACGCAAGACTGACGACCTCGCGCTTGAGCTTTTCCCGGAAGACGCGACGCTCAACCGGTGGCTGCGGCTCGCCAGAGAGCGCGTGCAATTTCAGGGACTCCCGGCACGCATCTGCTGGCTCGGCTATGGCGAGAGGGCGCAGATGGGCGACGCGATTAACGAGATGGTCAAGCGCGGCGACTTGAAAGCTCCGATAGCGATTGGACGCGATCATCTGGACACAGGCTCTGTCGCTTCGCCCTTCCGCGAGACAGAAGCGATGAAGGACGGCTCTGATGCCATCGCCGACTGGCCCATTCTGAACGCGCTTCTCAATACTGCGAGCGGCGCAAGCTGGGTCTCGTTTCATCACGGCGGCGGCGTCGGCATAGGCTACTCGCTCCACGCGGGTCAGGTCTCGGTCGCAGATGGAACTGAGGAAGCGGCGCGGAGGCTTAATCGCGTGCTGACCAATGACCCCGGCCTCGGCGTCGCGCGCCATGTTGATGCGGGCTATGAAGAAGCGGAAGACACCGCGCGTGAGAAAGGCGTCAAGATTCCGATGCTTGAGAGCAAGAAAGAATAATCAAAACAATTTCCCGCAAAGGCGCAAAGACGCAAAGAAAACATGTAAGTTCTTCTTTGCGTCTTTGCGCCTTTGCGGGAAATAACCGGTCTGCTTCTCTAAGAAGCTGTTTTAAAAGCCCTGAAAGGGCGTCATGTAATAGCCTGTGGCAACGCCACAGGTCAGCACGCCTTTAGATAACAAGCCCTGAAAGGGCGGCATAAATTATTGCGCCCTTTCAGGGCTTGGAACCATCATCATGACTCGATACCTGTGGCGATGCCACAGGCTATTACATGACGCCCCTCCGGGGCTTTCACAGACTTTTCAAACAGCTTCTAAGGTGTAGCAGTCTGGGTCGTGTAACCCCAGAGCCTCGACAGCCCGTCCATGTCTCCATTGAATTGATCTCTGTCACAATTGCCGACGCCCGCGACCGAATGCGGCTCCGGCCCTATGTTTCCGTCCGTGTATTGCCACATCGTCCAGGTGGGCCAGTTGGCAGGGACTTTCGGAGTCGGGCCATATTCCGAGAGCCAGAGCCAGCAATTAGCCAGCGTCGAATTCTGATTGTCACCCAACAACTGTTTGATATAAGAGCCGGAATAAAAACCCGGCCAACGCCCCGTGGCAGACTGCACCTGCGTGACAAAAGCTTCTGCTTCTTCGAGCGTCATGCTTGCGCCGCCAGTGTTCGGCTCAAAGTCTAAGACGAGCAAATCATTCGGCCCCGGCTGGACGACCGAGAGAAAATATTCCGCCTGCGCCACACCGTCTCCGCCGACGGCGAAATGATAAGCTCCCCACCAGAGACCGGCTGCGAGGGCTGCGCTGCGGTGCATCTGATATTTCGGGTCTGTTTCATTAGTTCCCTGTGTGGCTTTGTGTATGACGCCCACAATGCCATCGTTCTTGACGGCGTTAAAGTCCGACACGCTGTTGTAGTGGGACAAATCTATTACGGCATTCAATGTCATGTTGTTGGCCTCCGAGTCGAGTTTCAGCGTTTAAGTTGGAAACGAGAGTGAGAATTTCGCTCAATTATCTTTAAGGATTGAAGCAAGTGGAAATTAGCAGCCGCGAGAATGTAAGTCAACGGAAAAGCAACGGGGGTAGTGGTTCAGTTTCAGCAAATAAGCTGATAGACAAGCCATAACGTTTCCCGCAAAGGCGCAAAGGCGCAAAGAAAAGCACGCCAAGAGCGAGTAGCATTCAACTCTTTGCGGTCTTCCTTTGCGCCTTTGCGCCTTTGCGCGAGAATGTTCTTGTGCTCTTTGAGCTTGAAACCTGAAACTGAACCACTACCGCAACGGGAGTTTCCCGCAAAGGCGCTGGTGGCGCAAAGAAAAAACGCGAAGAAGAAGAAAGATTAAGTGAAGCAGTCTTGTTTGCTTGCGCCTTCTTTGCGCCTTTGCGGGAAAACTCCTGCTCTATACTTCAATACTCGAACAGTGGAATTTTTATCCCTGCCCCCCTATACTCGACACTGCTCCACAAGCGAAAAGAATTCACCGGACATTTTATGAAACATCAACGCATCGCTCTGCCATTGCTACTCGCTTCCCTGTTATGCGCCTGTGCCGTCAAAGTTTCGGCGCAACAGCAACAATCATCTCCTGCGGCGGCGCGCGTCGCGGAGATTCAGGGCGCGCTCCGCGACGCCAGACTCGACGGCTGGCTCTTCTACGATTTTCGCGGCTCAGACCCGCTCGCTTATCGCATTCTCAAACTCGGCCCGACCGGCATTACTACGCGGCGTTGGTTCTATTACATCCCTGCGACGGGCGAGCCGGTCAAGATTGTTCATACAATCGAGCGCGGCAAGCTGGATGCGCTGCCCGGCCAGAAGATGATTTATCGAGAGTGGCAACAGCTATACACACATTTGCGCGAAGCAATCATAGTCAAGCATCCACAGGTGAACGTCACACGCTCTCTGCCTCGCAGGCGAATTGCGATGCAGTATTCACCCGAAAATGCAATCCCATACATTTCTCGCGTTGACGCTGGAACGATAGAGATGATTCGTTCTTTCTCACTTGAGCCTGTCACGAGCGCCGATCTGGTTCAAAAGTTTGAAGCCGTCTGGACTGACGAACAAAGGCAGATGCACATGGAGGCCGCAGATAAGATTCACAAAATCATTATGGAATCGTTCGCAGAAATCGCGCGACGCATACGCGCAGATGAAGCGACCAACGAATACGACATACAGCAGTTTATGGAAAAGCGTTTCGCGGAAGAAGGCATCACGAATGACAACGACCCGCCGATTGTCGCCGTCAACGGAAATGCCGCCAACCCGCATTATCAACCCACGCGCGAGATTCACGCGCCGATTAAGCGCGGCGATTTTGTCCTCTTCGATGTCTGGGGCAAATTGAAAAAGACTGGCGCGGTTTATGCAGACGAGTCCTGGACGGGCTATGTCGGCGAGAGCGTGCCGCAAGAGCACGCGCGCATCTTTAACATCGTGCGCGAGGCGCGTGACGCGGCGGTCAGCTTTATTCAGACCAGCCTGCGCGCTGGCAAATCAATCACTGGCGCGCAGGTTGACGATGTCTCGCGCGGCGTCATCAAACGCGCTGGCTACGGCGATCAGTTTCTGCATCGCACGGGCCACTCCATAGGCGAAGAGGTTCACGGCAACGGCGCGAACATAGACAATCTCGAAACGAAAGATTCGCGCCGCATCATCCCGCGCACCTGCTTTTCCATCGAGCCGGGAATTTATCTCGAAGGCAACTTCGGCATCCGTTCGGAGATTGATGTCTATATCGTCAACGAGCGTGAAGCCGTTGTCACCGGACAGCCCGTGCAAATGGAAGTGATTGCGATACTCAAGTGACAAGCAAGAAGTTGTTTTAACTCGTCAATAGCAGGACATTTTCAAACATGGCAAAGACATGTTCCCGCAAAGGCGCAAAGGCGCAAAGAAAAGCTCGCAAAGGAGTTGAGCAATTATCTATCATAACGCTTTCTTCGCGTCTTCCTTTGCGCCTTTGCGGGAGATTCTTTCGTGCTGATGAATTGTTCACCAGACTTTCAACCTGATGCACTGCCCACTCGTCACCCATCACTTGTCACCGTTTATGATTAACTTCGCCATTCAAACAGCGCGTGATGCCGGTCACATTCTGGCAGAGCGTCTCGGTCGTGCGCTTCAGGTCAGCAACAAGGGCGACATAGACCTCGTCACCGAAGCAGACCTCGCGGCAGAGCGGCTGATTGTCGAGCGCATCAAGTCTTATCACCCGCGCCATTCGATTCTGGCGGAAGAGTCCGGGGAGTCGCTCAATACGGGCAGCGGCAGCGAGTGGAAATGGATTATAGACCCGCTCGATGGCACGACGAACTACGCGCACGGCTATCCATGCTTTTGCGTCTCCATCGCTCTCGAACGCGCGGGAGTGTTGGAGCTTGGCGTTATCTATGACCCGACGCGCGATGAGTTGTTTGCGGCTGAACGCGGGCTTGGGGCAACACTGAACGGGCGCGGCATACGCGTATCGGAAACATTCGAGTTGAACCGCGCGATGGTCTGCACAGGGTTTCCTTACGACGTGCGCGAGCGCGGAGATTTCGCGCGCCACTTTCATAATTTCATCATGCACGCGCAGGGCGTGCGCCGCGATGGCTCAGCCGCGCTCGATCTGGCCTACGTCGCCTGCGGCAGGTTTGATGGTTTCTGGGAAGAGGGCCTGCGCCCGTGGGATGTCGCCGCCGGAGTGCTCTTGATCGAAGAGGCTGGCGGGCGCGTCTCTCGCTATGACGGAACGAAGTTCGACATTTACACGCCGCCTATCTTAACCAGCAACGGACTCGTACACGAAGCGATGATGCGCGTCCTCGCTCTATAAAAGTCATTCCAAAATCAAAACACAACTACACATTAGCTCAAGCCTTTGCGCCTTGAGTCTTTCTTTGTTTGCGCCTTTGCGCGAAACACGAACGTTTCACGCAAAGGCGCTAAGATAAAACTTAAGGCGCAAAGAAGAGTTCTGAAGGTTTTGTAGCCAGTAATAAACTCGCTCCTTGTTCAACTATTTGTCTTCAACACGCGTCTCACAAGAGTGTCATGCGCGCGTGAAGCATAGTATATTTGGGTTGGCCTAATATAGAGTTTGCCGCGTGAGAGGAGAAATTTTCAGGATGATTGCCCCGCAGACGCTTTTACAGAATCGCTATCTGGTTATCAGCCAGATCGGGCAGGGCGGCATGGGCGCAGTCTATCTGGCGACGGATCAGCGTTTCGGCAGCACTGTCGCCCTCAAAGAAACATTCTTCACAGACACGGCCCTTCGCAGAGCTTTCGAGCGCGAAGCGCATCTCCTGAATCGGCTGCGCCATCCGGCCCTGCCGAGGGTCAGCGACCACTTCATGGAAGAAGAGGGGCAGTTCCTCGTCATGGAGTACATCGCGGGCGAAGATTTGTGGGAGATGCTCAAGGCGCAGGGCGGCGCGTTTCCTTTGAAAGAAGTTCTCAACTGGGCCGACCAGCTTCTGGACGCGCTCGATTACCTGCACACACAGGAGCCGCAGGTCATACACCGCGACATCAAGCCGCAGAATATGAAGCTGACGCCGCGCGGCCAAATCATCCTGCTCGACTTCGGACTGGCGAAGGGCAATCCGCTGCAAGCCTCGCAGGCCACTGCGACGGGGAGCATCTTCGGCTATTCGCGCAACTACGCGCCGATTGAACAAATTCAGGGCACGGGCACAGATACGCGCAGCGACCTCTACTCACTGGCAGCCACGCTCTATCACCTCTTGACGGGCGCGACACCGCCCGATGCTCTGACGCGCGCGGCGGCTGTCCTTAACGGTCAACCAGACCCCCTGCGCCCGGCCAATGAGTTGCACGGACAAGTGCCGCCCGCAGTCGCGCACGCGCTCATGCGAGCCATGTCGCAGAACGCAGGGCAGAGGCCGCAAACGGCTGAAGCCATGCGCGAAGAGTTGCGCGAAGCAGGCAAACAGACTTTGATTGCCGGACAGAACACAAACGCACAGAGTTCATCAGCGACCAGTCCTTTGCTTGAACAGGAAACGCAGCTCATGGGCGGGCACAATGCCGCGACTCCAACTATGGCCGATGCCGTCTACACAGAGAAAATCGGTTCTGTCATAGCCTATGCTGCCGCCACAGATGCTGCGTCCGTGACGAGCAGCGGCACACCGCCGGATACCGGCCTTGAGCAGGCAGGGTCAATCATCACGCATGTGCGTGCGACTCCGCCAGCCGTTCGCAAACGCGCTTTTTCAGGTCGCACGCTTGGAATTGCTGCAAGCGTAATCATGCTCGTGCTTGTCGCCGCAGTCGTCTACGCGCTCACGCGGCGCGCGACCACCACGCCTGCGCCAGCGACACAGACGCCAGCGCAGAACGCCAGTCCTCCGGCCAGCAGCAATCCCCCGGAACAATCAAACGCGAATCAGAAGGTTGAGAATGAAGCTCTTCCGCCCTCTGAAGCTCAGCCGAACGACGCGCGTAAATCCGCTCCAGCCTCCGACAAAAACGTCAAACGACGTGAAGAGCCTTCGAGGTCGAAAGAAACGCAAACGCCAGCCCCGCCGCCCGCTCCTGTCAGCGAGACGCCAACACGCCCCACCCCGAACGCGCCTGCGCCGGGAACGGATGACCCTGCATACTGGGACAAAGAACGCATCGCTGAAGAAAGAAGAAAAGCGAAGCAAGCCAGACAGCGTGCGATTCAGGAGCAACGGCGTGCGCAAGAGGACATCCGCCGCGCTCAGGAGATGCGACGCAGAGAACGCCAGCGCGAACCATAGCAGAATTGCGGAATGCGGAATGCGGATTGAAAGACAACTGCTCTTCCAATCCGCAATCCGCATTCCGCAATTTAAAGTGCTGAACCGATGATTTCTGTCAGACGGTCGCTGACGCGGCGTGCGTGTGCGCGCGTTTCCGGCCCTTCCTGCGGCTCTATTTGTAGGAGCGGGTGATAGATGATTTCGACGCGCGAGAAGCTTGGGAAGCGTCGCGTCTTGGGCCACACGCGATGCGCGCCGCGAATCGTGACGGGCAGGATAGGCACGTTTGCTTCGAGCGCCATCCGTACCGCGCCCGGCTTAAATCTAATCATCGAGCCGTCCGGCATCCCGCGCCCGCCTTCAGGAAAGATAACCACGCCGTTTCCGTTTTTGAGCCATTGCAGGGAGCGGCGAATCGCCGCCGGGTCGCTCCCTTCTATCTCAAGCGGCCATGCTCCGAACATGCCTGTGAACCTGCCCACGACAGGCCAATCAAAAATCTTGTTCCATGCCAGAAAGCGCACCGGGCGGCTGATGGGAAAACCTATCCAGAAAGGGTCAAGGTAGGTCTGATGATTTGCGGCGACGATAAAGCCGCCGCTCGGCGGAACATTTTCCAGCCCCTTGTAACTGATTCGCCAGAGCAGTCTGGAGAGCGCTCTGCCCACCGGACGAACCAGATTAATGGCCCATTGAGGCAGCACGAACGGCTCCTGTCCGGAGCCATTCGCGGGCGGCTTGCGAGGCACAACATTCGTGCTGGTTTCACTCACGATAGATTAGGGGAGAGATGCGGGATGCCGTATGTCAGCGGCTGGTTTTAATTTAACATCCAGCCGCTGATATACGGCATCTCACATCTATTCTTCGCTTTTCGTTTGCCTGTAATTATCACTCATGCGCGAAATCACTTCGCCCGGCTCGACCTCTGCGCCGGGCTGCAACTCACGCACCGAATACAAATCCGTAATCGCCAACTCTTCCCACCATTCCGGCGCGTCCCGCTCCGCGAGCGCGTCTGTGTTCCATTCCTTACATTGCTCGCATTCAAATCCGAGATAAGCATGCGCCTCTTCTTTCGTCAATCCGATGTGCGTCTTCGCGTTGCATTCAGGCACACGGCAACGCCGCTCGATTTCAATCAGCAGCACTTCACGCGGAATGATAATCTTTGATCTGCTCATTCGTTCATTTACTCATTGATACATTTGCTCATTGATTCATTTAATAAATGAGCAAATGTATCAATCCCTAGTCGATTCCTTCCAGCGGCCACGGCTTATCCACAAATTCCAGATGCAAGCGCGCGATGCCGTCCTGTCCCGCGCGGCGTGCGCGCACGGCTGCGATGACGGAGATTTGATACTGCGCGCAGGTGACGCGAACAAAGCGACCGCGCGCGACATCGAGCGTCGTAAAAACGGCTGCGCCGCGACGGCTCAGGTTCTCCGTCACAGTCGTCTCGCTGGCCGCGACTTCGCCCTTATCGTTAAAAGTTTCAACCACGACTTCGACCGGAATGTGATGGCGCGTCTCCGGCCTTGCTTCGCCCGGAGGAGTGCGCTGGTGCTCTGCATCATCGTGCTCAAGCAAGCTCCACATCCCGCTTTCCGTCGGAGTCGGCGCGACATCGTAACGCCTCGTCGGGTCAGTTTCAAAACTCGCAGGAGGCCGCTTGCCGACAAAGGCCACGCCAACCTCGTAGCGTTGCGGGCTGCCTTCCGTGCGCGACAATGGCCTGACATAGCGGACTAAGGCCCAGACGCGATACTGCTGTTCTACGTGATCGAAGCAGCGCAACTGTCTCGGCATCGGCAGGGTCAGATGCAGCAGCCTGCCTGTCTCTGTCGGGCGGACGATGGTAAAGCCCGCGCCAAACGGCGTCACATCTATCAGGCGCGTCATCTCCACCCATTCATAATCCACGCTCTCGCGGCCCTGCACGCGCACCGGCAAACTGATTTCCAGCCGCTCACGCTTGCGCCGCGATCTTCCATCGAATGACATATTTTTCAGTGTGATAAAAGCTCTTTTGCGCCCTCCGCCGGGACGCCATATATTGGGCCTCCGCGAGACCCGCCCGCATGCCCTTAAAATCGCACTGAAGCCATTGATTTTATAGGACTTTTCACCCTTTGGCGGTTGCCAAAACGGCCTCTTACGGGTACAATATATCGTACCTTACAAGAGATGCTTTTGCAGCCTCGGCAGGGTACTCGAAAGCCTCGAAACAGATAATCCATTTGCTCTTGAAAAAGCAGACGCGAGCACACGCGGCGCATGTTTGTCGATGGTCGGAAAAGCGTTTCTATTTTCTGCGGCCCATGCTCCTCGCGTGGCTTGAATTGTACTTGAAAGGTCTAGTTGATGGAAACAGTAACGGAACGAAATCATATCAATATCGAAGACGAGATGAGGCGTTCTTATCTCGACTATGCGATGTCGGTCATCATCGGTCGCGCGCTGCCGGATGTGCGCGACGGTTTCAAGCCGGTGCATCGCCGCGTGCTCTGGGCCATGCACGAGCTTGGAAATCAATATAACAAAGCTTACAAGAAGAGCGCACGCGTGGTCGGCGACACTATCGGTAAATATCACCCGCACGGCGACACGGCAGTGTACGACACAATCGTCCGTCTGGCGCAGGATTTTTCGATGCGCTATCCGCTCGTGGACGGGCAGGGCAACTTTGGCAGCGTGGACGGCGATGCCGCCGCAGCCATGCGTTACACTGAAGTTCGGATGGCGCGCCTCGCCAGCGAAATCCTCGCGGACATCGAAAAAGAGACGGTTGACTTCAGGCCGAACTATGACGAGTCTTTGAGCGAGCCGTCTGTGATGCCGACGCGTGTCCCGAATCTTTTGATTAACGGCTCGGACGGCATCGCCGTCGGGATGGCGACCAAGATTCCGCCGCACAATCTAAATGAGATAGTGGACGCGACCGTCGCTCTCCTGCGTAAGCCGAATATCAAAATCGAAGACCTGATGAAGATTGTGACCGCGCCGGACTTTCCGACGGGCGGCTTTATCTACGGGCGCGAAGAGATTAAGAAAGCATACCTTGAAGGTCGCGGAATCTTGCAGTTGCGCGCACGCGCGGGCATCGACCGCATCGGACGCGGCCAGACAGAGCGCGATGCGATTATCGTCACGGAGATTCCCTTTCAGGTCAATAAGGCTCGTCTCATCGAGCGCATTGCCGAACTGGTCAACGAGAAGAAACTGGACGGCATCGCAGACCTGCGCGACGAATCTGACCGTAACGGCATGCGTATCGTCGTCGAACTCAAGCGCGACGCAGTGCCGCAGGTCGTTCTCAACAAGCTCTATAAGATGACGCCGATGCAATCCTCTTTCGGCATCATCAATCTGGCGATTGTCAACGGTCAGCCGCGCGTGCTGAACCTCAAAGAGATGCTCGAAGCCTTTGTGGATTTCCGCCGCGAGGTCGTGCGTCGTCGCACCGAATACGAGCTGCGCAAGGCAAAGGCCCGCGCGCATATTCTCGAAGGCTTGAACAAAGCGATTGACGCGCTCGATTTCATCATCCCGCTGATTCGCAATGCCCGCTCGGTTGACGAAGCGCGGCAGTGGCTGACGGGCGAGATGGGTGCGATGAACGAGGTCAAATCATGGAAAGGCATGCCTTCAGACCTGACACTCGCGGGCTTTGTGACGAAACTGCAAAAAGCCATCAAGCGGCTGGAATTTTCAGAGTTGCAGGCGCAGGCCATTCTCGATTTGCAACTGCGCCGTCTCTCCGCTCTTGAGCGGCAGAAGATTCTTGACGAGTACGAGGGTATCATCAAGCTCATTGCAGAGCTTGAAGAGATTCTCAACAACGAGAATGCTTTACGCAGCGTCATCATCAAAGAGCTTGAGGAAGTCAAAAAAGATTTCGGCGACAAGCGCAAGACGGAGGTCATAGATCAGGGCGTCGAGTTCAGAATCGAAGACCTGATTGCCGATGAAGAGGTCGCTATCACAGTCACCAACAGCGGCTATATCAAGCGCACGCCCGTCACTGCTTATTCGCGTCAGGGGCGCGGCGGCAAGGGTCGTTTCGGCGCTTCGACCGGCAAGAACAATGATTATGTCGAGCACATCTTTATCGCTTCGACGCATGCCTACATCATGATCTTTACGGATGACGGGCAGGTCTTCAAGCTGAAGGTGCACGAGATACCGGATGCCGGGACAGCCGCGCGCGGCAAGGCCATCGTCAATCTCATCAACATTCCAACGACCCGCAAGGTCGTCGGCGTCGTGCCCGTCCGCGAGTTTTCCGAAGGCCGTTATGTCGTGATGGTCACAAGCAAAGGGACTATCAAGAAAACTTCGCTCGCGGAGTTTCAGAACATACGCTCGAACGGCATCAATGCTATTAACATTGACGACGGAGACGAGCTGCTCGATGTCGTCCTGACTGACGGCACAAAGCGCATCTTCATCGCCACGCATAACGGTCTGGCGATTCGCTTTAACGAAGACGACGTGCGACCGATGGGACGCGCGACGCGCGGCGTGCGCGGCATCAATCTGCGGCAGGATGATTACGTCGTCAGCCTGTGCGCCGTCTCTGCCGAAGATTCCGAAAGGATGCTGTCGGTCTCAGAGCAGGGCTATGGCAAGCAGACGAAGATTACGGATTATCGTTTCCAGTCGCGCGGCGGGCGCGGCGTGATTAACATGAAGGCGACGGCGAAGACAGGAAAAGTCGTCGCAGTCTTCCCTGTGGATGAAGATTCGGAAATCATGATTATCACGCAGCAGGGCAAGCTCATCCGGCTCGAAGCCGGAGACATACGCAAGACCGGACGTTCTGCTTCCGGCGTTCGCCTCATCAAATGCGACAACGAGGACAAAGTGACCAGCGCATCCCTGATCGACCCGTCGAGTGAAGAAGCAGGGATTGAAGTAGGCGCGACAGTTTAGAACCAGCGGAAATAAAAAAGTTTCCCGCAAAGGCCAAAGACGCAAAGAAGAACTGAAATGTTTTCTTTGCGTCTTTGGCCTTTGCGGGAAACTTTTTTTCGTTATTGCCCGCGCAATCTTTTCAGAATGTTAATGGCGTTGGTGTTTGTAGGGTCTAAAGCAACAGCTTTCTCATAATTCCTGGTTGCCAGTTCCCTGTTCCCGGCGTTCATGTATGCTTCGCCGAGACTGTCATAGGTGTTGGCGGATTGCGGAAAGGCTTCGACATTGAGCTTGAAGATTTCAATCGCCTGTTCGAGCCGTTTCATCTCCATCAAACGATAGCCGAGCGTGTTGACGGCTCCCTCCGGGTTGAGATAAGCGTTTGCGGGATCGCTCCTGTATTCCCGGAAAAGCTTCTTCGCCAGTTCCACGTTATTCGCCGTCAAGGCTTCCAACATCGTTTCTGCCAACTCCTTCTTCGGCGTGTAAGCCATGATGGCTTTCATCGCGGGGTCTATGTTGGCGCTGTAATCTTCCGAGGTCAGTTCGGCTGCGATGTGTGGGCCAGTCCACTGGCGACGGTCGCGCGGGTCCATGTTCTGCCACCAGAGCGCGGAAGCGCGTATCACTAGACCGCTGTGGGGAAGCTCTATACGCGCGGGGTCGCCGTAGAAGTTGACGTTCTCGCCCGTCGGTTCTCCGACAAAGAGCGTGTTGGTGTACTTGTCCAGCTCGTTGACGAGATTCTGCGCGGCTGAGAAGGTGCGGCGACCGATGATCGTAAAGAGCTTGCCACGCTCGTCTATTTTCGATTTCAGGATGCCGAGCAGGAGCGGTTTGTTCAGATAGTTGTTGCCGCCGCCGTTGTTGCGCATGTCTAAAACAAAACGCTCGACCGGATTGCTTTCGACAAACGCAAAGAGACGTTTGGAGAAATCCGCAAGGCTCTCGTCCAGCTTGTTCTGGACGCCGTTATACTGCACATAGACGGTTTTTGAATCCGGCAGATACTCGAACCAGTACGCATTCTCAGGGTCTTTGAGATAGAGCGGCGCGGGCGTTTTCGCATTATCGCGCGCGTCAACCCAGCCCGCAGGCTTGAGAAAGTTTGTGCCATGACCGACCGGCACGGGTCTCGAAAACGGCTTGAGGTCAAGCGTGAACCGGCGGCCTTCGCGCTCGAAGACAAACGGCGCGCTCTCCATCTCCTTGATGATGCCTGCGGTGTGCAAAACTTCAGGCGTCACGACCACCATCGGTGCTAAAGCTTTGATGCCCATCTCGTTGTCATGAAAGACCAGCTCACCGGCAGCGCGCAGAGCCTCTTCGGCAGTGACGTTTCCAATCCTGACGACGCGCGCCCCGATGGCATCCGCATATTTCGGGTCGGCGGATCGAACAAAGAGACCGTCTTTGTAGAGATAGAGCGTCAGAGGATAAGAGCGAAAGTTTATCTTCGGGTCAAAAGGGATGCCCTGAATGCCTGTGTGGCCGTCCTTGACCATTGCCACGATGTGCCCAAGCTCGACGATGATTTGATGTCTGGCGAGGCCGGGGATGCGTGCATCGAGTCGCTTGACCGCGCTCTCAAACTGCTCGCGCGTCATCGCGTGAAACAGGTTCTGATGGCGTCTGGGCATCTCTGCGGCCAGATAACTCAAATCCTGACGCCATTGCTCGATCTCAGCTTTGCTCAAAGGCGAACCGGCGTGATTGCTGTTCTGCGCGACGAGCGGCGACGCACAAAACAACAAAGCGAAAAGAACTGTTAGAAGCTTGATGTTTACTTTTGTCATTTTCGGAATCCCCTCAAGAATAAAGGATGGCGAGATGTCCCGCTCCGGGACACACGACTGCGCTATAAATCTCTTTCTAAAAAGTAAACACCGCTCGATGCAGTTACGTGACAGGAATTTTCCAGACCCCGGCGCGGATGAAACAGAGCAAGCCATTGAGTCAAAATACAAGCAACAGATTTATAGAACCCTTTGATTTATTCAACCCTTTGCGCCTTGAGTCTTTCTTTCTTTGCGCCTTTGCGAGAAACCTCAACGAACGGTTCACGCTGGTGGCGCGAAGATAAAGCAGAAGGCGCAAAGAAGCGCCTATAGCTAATAGCGATTGAGTGTGAGCACAGGGCGCATGCTATTGCTATCCGCTATAGAATATGTTGAATATCGCTCTTAGTCTTTGTGAGATTGAAGCAGTTCTTCGGGCGCGCCTTCGCCTTCGACCCAGACTTCGCCGTCTTCGTAAAATTCTTTCTTCCAGATCGGCACGGTGCGTTTGAGTTCTTTGATGGCCCACTCGCAGGCTTCAAAGGCCGCGCGGCGATGCGGCGCGCTGGCGGAGATGACGACGCTGGTTTCTCCAATCTCAAGACGGCCCGTGCGGTGGACGATGCCGATATGCTTGATGTCAAAGAGCGCGTGCGCCTGCCGGACGAGCCGCTGCATTTCGCTCAAGGCCATCGGCGCGTAGGCTTCATAGACGAGATAGAGCGTCTTGCGCCCGCGCGTCCACTCGCGCACATAGCCGTCGAGCGTGACCGTTGCGCCGCATTCCGGCGGCACGACGCGACGCGCGACGCTTGTGACATCAACCGGCTCTGTCGTCAGCTCGAAGAAATCCAAGCTATTTTCAATAGCTTTACTCTCATCCGCCGCGCCGCCGCTGACGGGCGGGAAAACTGCCAGCTCATCGCCAGCGCGCACTTCGCTCAAGCGTGCTCGATACTCTTGATTGACGGCGAGAAGCAGGGAGCGTCCGAAGCGTTCGCCAAGCTCAGGGAAATGCGCGAGCACTTCGTCAAACGCGCTGGCGACGGTCGCGGGAGCGCGCAGGTCAAGCTCTATTTCGTCGCTGCCGGCGGTTTCGCGCGCGGCTCCGAAAAAGAGAACGCGCACCCGTATGCGCGTCTCGTCGTGCCGGGTTTCCATAGATGCGCTGGTGTTCATTCGATGTTCAAGCTCTTGCCGCTGTGGCCGTTGCCTTTGGCGAGATCGTGGACGCGTGCGCGCTCTTCGTAGCCCGTGACGGCGCGTCCCAGTAGTTCGCAGAGGCGTTTCAACCTCTCCGAAGTGTAACGCAATTCGAGCAGCTCCTGCTTGACCTCCGGCTCCAATTCCATCGCCGCCGCGACGAGAAAAGAGAGATGCTCAGGCTCTGTCTCGGGAAGCTCCGGCAGCGCGGCGCGCTCGTCATTGATGAGTCGAACCGCTCGCGCGATGCGCAGGAAAAGGTCTGAGACCTCGCGCGCGCTCCCGGCCAACAGTTCTTCGTTCTCTGCTTCGTCTTCAAAAAAAGAGACCCTGCCGACCAGATAGGGCTGGCCCGATTCGACATAGGCTTCGACCTGATAACGAATCAGCCCGACGGTTAAAATGTTGGAGCGGCCATCCGACAGGACTTGTGTTTCTCTGACATCCGCGACGCAACCGGTGTGTCCGACGGGCGGAAAATCCGTGCCGGAAACTGTCGGGTCGAAATAAGAGAGGCCGAACAGATTATCGCCCACGCTTATGTCTTCAAGCATCTGACGATAGCGCGGCTCGAAGATATGCAGCGGCAAAGGCGTGCCCGGAAACAGCACGACCGCCAGCGGAAACAGCGGCAACTCGCGCACCCCGCGCACTCTATCCAAAGCTTCACTCATGTTAGGGCAGTGACAAGCGATAAGTGACAGGTGACAAGCAAGAGTTAATCAGTGATGAGTTCAAGCTCAAAAGCTTTTGTCTTTCACTCGTCACCTGTCACTCGTCACTGTGGTTAAGGCATTGCGTTCGATGGCGCTGAGAGCCGTGGCTGTCGGCGCGGTTTCGGTTTGAGCGAAGGCTGTCTCTGCTGCGCCCTGTTCGCCCGGTTCGAGCTTTTGCGCGATCAGGTCCAGAATTTTATCAGGAGCTTCGCCCGACAGGGCCAGCCGTTTTGATTCGACGACCAGCTCGGCAATCTCTTTGGCGCGCGACTTGTAGCGGTTATCGCGCAAAATCAGGTCTTCGATAATACGCCGTTCGCGCTCGTGGCGCGGGGCTTCTGCGTCGAGACCTGCGGCGACGGCATATTCGACCGGCACGCTCTGGTTACGCATGATGATGTGCAGCGCGCCCGTGCGCTCTTTCGCCTCATCGCGCATGCGGTTGATTTCCAGCAAGGAGTTTTTAAAGCCCAAATGCCCTTTGAGGCCAACCTCTATAATCGGCTGTGGCTCTTCGGAGCTTTCGACATATTTACGCGCCTGATGCTCGACCATCTCCATCACGCCCGCGTAGACGGCTTCGGCATCAATCACGCCGGAGACATCGAACGAGAGACGCTGGAAAGGACGCTGTACGTAATCCGTGATGTGTGTGGCTGAAACATTGTGCTCGCTATCAACTTCGACGAGGAATGCGCCGCGCTCTTCCCTGTACTCGTCAATCGAGCACGGCTCAAGCGAGCCGGGATTAAAAGCCCAGTTGTCTATCGCAAAACGCTTGTGCGTGTGGCCCAGAGCAACATAGCCGACGAGTCTTTTCAGCTCTTTCAGATTGGCGATGGTCAGCGCAGGGATCGGACGATTAATCTGTCCTTCGACATCCGTATGCAGCATCAGGATATTGAAGCGGCCTTCCTCACTCGCGCGTCTCAACGCATCGGAGAGAACAGGAATCGCTGCGTTGGCGCTCGCTCCATACCAGTGCGAGCCGAAGATACGCGCGCCAGCGATGTCAACGTAAGAGCCTGAGCGGTCATCTTCGTTCCACGGAACGAGCGTCAGGCGTCCCTCTTCATCGCGCGCCGGCTCAAGCAGTTTTAAGTAGCCCCACTGCGAGAGCGAGCGCAGCCAACTGAAATCCGAGAGAGCTTCGTGCTGGTCATGATTGCCTTCGATGGTCAGGACAGGGATGCTCGCTTCTCTGAGCATCTCAAGGCCGAGCATGGCATGATTCATCGCCTGCGGGTCTATGTTGCGGCGGTCGAAAAAATCGCCCGCGATGAGCATGAAATCAATCTTATCGGGAATGGCATGCGTCTCAATGACATCATGCCACGCGCGGAAAAAATCTTTCGTCCGCTCTTCCAGATTATAACGGCGACAACCCAGATGGATGTCCGCCAGATGAAGAAATCTCATGCGGGCATTATACGATAGAAAAGCAGGACACAGAAAAGCAGGACTCAGGACTCTGAAGAAAAGCTGTTTCGCTTTTCCATTCAGAGTCCTGAGTCCTGCTTTAAAAGTTATGAAGCCCCCGCGACTCTGGGCAGGAGTCGAATAGGAGCAGGGGCTTCTTGGCCGACGCGTGCGGGAGGGGATTCCGCTTAGCGTTGGCACTAACGGCTACTCAAAGGGGCGAGTGGCCGGAACTTGTTTGCAAAGAACTCTTCGGGTCAGGCGGCACAACTGCCGCGATTATTTTCCGCTCGTTTCAACGCGCGCCGTGAGCAAGGGAGCCGCGCCACACTGCGCGTGTCCATGCGCGGCTGCGCGCATGCGCGACGGCGCGGGAAATCTTTTCAATCTTCGGCGTCACCCTTAAAGGCCGCGTGGCCTGCCATATATCAAAACAGGCTCTGAAAAAAAGCGTTACAAAGAACAAGCCGTAAAAGCCTATGATCGCTGCCAGTAAAATGTATTGCACTTTGCTCATGCTGCATTGACGCAAGCGTATCTACTCTTTTGCATTCGATACGCCGAAAATTTTTTATTCTCAAATAGCGTCGAATCTTCGTTCGGGCGCACAACGGCGCACGGTCGCCAGCAGTTGCTCGACCTCGAAAGGCTTATCGAGAAATCCGTCCGCGCCGCCGTCAAAGCACGCGCGCTGTGTTTCAGGCGTGGCATCCGAGCTGACAATCAGGACTTTGGTCTGCGGGAAACGATTCTTGATAAATTCCAGAATCCTGATTCCGGCTTCGGGCGAATCCTGCGTCGGCGGCAGATGCAGATCGAGAATCGAAACCTGCGGCTCATAAATCGTCGCGCGGCGCAGGGCCGATTGCAGGTCATTGGCCGTCATCACTTCATAGTCGTCACACAACGTCCAAAACAGTTGCTGCGTAATCGCTATATCGTCATCAACAATTAAGACTCTCGGTTTCATTCTCTTTAGGCTTTCCTTTATAAGCTGACCTGAGCTTTTGCAACGCTCGTGCCGTCTTTGCCTGACAACCGGAAAGCGCTCGTTTCCGTTGAAATTCAACTATTTCCACCCTTGCAAGAGACCTTACATGTACACGGACAGCAACAACCTCAAGCTCCATGTGTGTACATTTGTTGACAGATGAGACGGCAATTTTTGCGAGAGAGGGAGACGTTCTTGCTCCTGAGGACATATAATTCGCTGATGGCAAATGTGCGTGTGCTGCGGCTCAGCGATATGATCTTTTTACAGAAAGGCAACGTCACGCGGCGGCTGATTCACGCAGTCATCAGCATTGCCCTGCGACTGTTTTTCCGGCGCATCGAAACCAGCCGCGCAGAGCTTGTCCCGGTGAACGGGCCTGTCATCTTCGTCCTCAATCATCCGAACGGGTTGATAGACCCCGCGCTGGTCTTCTGCTCGCTGCCGCGCCGCATCTCGTTCCTAGCCAAGTCCACGCTCTTTCGCCTGCCCGTCATCTCTTTCCTGCTGCGTAAGGTCGAGGCGCTCCCGCTCTACAGGCGCGTTGATGCGGGCGAGGATATGACGCAGAACAGCAAGACTTTTGAAGCCTGCCACGAGCTATTCAGAGAGGGCCGCTGCATAGCTCTTTTCCCGGAAGGATTGTCGCATAGCTCGACAAAACTGATGCCCATCAAGACAGGAGCGGCGCGCATTGCCCTCGGCGCGATTTCAGTCGGCAAAGAGGAAGAGGAAGATTTTCAGTTGAAGATTGTGCCAGCCGGTTTGTATTACACCTCGAAAACATCTTTTCGGAGCGAGGCTTTGATTCGTTTCGGAAACTGTCTGAGGGTTGAGCCGGTCAGGCTGGACGACGGGGGCGAGCCGCCGCGCGAGGCTGTCAAGCTGTTATCGAAACGTATTGAAACCTCTTTGCGCGAAGTCACGCTCAACGTCGA
Source organism: Pyrinomonadaceae bacterium (assembly GCA_963817025.1). Classification (GTDB taxonomy): domain Bacteria; phylum Acidobacteriota; class Blastocatellia; order Pyrinomonadales; family Pyrinomonadaceae; genus JACMLC01. The sequence continues at coordinate 70,078 of CAWFML010000004.1, forward strand.
AAGTGATGAAGCATTGGAGGAAGTGGCAAAGGCGGAACAACTCTTCTCTTCCATCTACGAAACCATCAACATCAGGCAAACGCTTTCCGAAGAGTTCGACCTGCGCCGCCGCTTCGCAGAACAGAGGGGGCTGCGCGGTGCGCCCGACGCCGAGCGTGCAGACGAGATGCAGGAGCGCATTCTTCTTTATGAAGAAGAGCTGGCAGGGCTTGGCATCACGCCCGAAAAGCTTTCGCTCATCACACACTCGCGCTGGCACGTCTTTCGTCACTTCCTTTTGAGAAGCGCGCTGCTCTTGATGCTGTTGCCGCTGGCAACCATAGGGGCGGCGCTACACTTCCCCGCATATTTTTTGTCAAACGCGCTGGCGCGCGTCTATGGCAAGCATGGTGTGGATGATATTGTCTCGACCGTAAAGATTCTGGCGGCCATTGTGCTGATGCCTTTGACGTGGCTGGCCGTCGCGCTGTTTACGTTCCTCTTGTGGAACTGGCGCGCAGCCATTATCGCGCTGCCTGTGACAATCATCTGCGGCTACGTGGCGATGCGCTTTGTCGAAGAGGCTGTGGACATGAAGGGCTGGTATAAAGCCGTGCTTGTCCTGCTCAATAGACGAAGACTGTTTTTACGACTGCTGCTTGAGCGCAGAAGATTGCACAACGAGATACGTCGGCGTGAAATCCAAACCGGCTCTGAATAGAGCAAATGTTCAATCTCGGCTCACCTGCAACGATTTGTTGGGTTGCCAATGTTACAGTTTGAATTCCCGTTTGTCTTCATAGAGTCGTCAGGCGCGGTGCGGATTATTGTGAGCAGAGCGAATCTCACGGAAACATCTGAAGCCAATGGATCATGCCCCGGTGGCTTTACCGACCCGGCCAGCACCGCGCTTCTCTTCGATAACCGCTAATAAGTCCTGTTCTATCGTGCCGCAGATCTGCTCCAGCGGCAGGTCATTGTAGTCCGTCCCGAATGGATTCTCGATCTCAACGCCTATCTCCTCAATACCGAGAAGGATGTATGCGATCATCAGGGCATAGATGACTGTAGACCAGCCGAATGGCCCGACCAGCGCAAACGGGAGCGTCAAGCAATAGAGGACGAGGGCGCGTCGCAGGTGGACGACGTAAGCGAAAGGGAGCGGTGTCTTCTGGATTCGTTCACAGGCTCCTAAGTAGTCGATCAACTGCTGGACGTTGTTGTCAATCGCCACCATCACATAATCAGTGAGGTGTCCAGCCGCCCTCGCCTCCGCCAGCCGTTCGCTGACGCGTAGCGCGACAGCCAGAGGTACATGACGTGCCGCGAGAGTTTCCGCTACCTCTGCGCCGGGTAGCCGTGCCTCGATTGGCCCCAGACCGGCTGCCCCGCGCAGCGAATGCATGGCGGCATAAGAGAAGGCAGCGGCCCACAGGATGATAGGCTCCGCCGTTGCAGGCCGATCCCGCAAAAAGGCGCTTGCTGTTCGGGCTAGATTGCGCGATTCGTTGACTATGCCGCCCCATAACCTGCGGCCCTCCCAGAATCGTTCGTACGAAGCGTTAGTGCGGAACACCAATAGAAGACCGAGCGCCACCCCGACCAGCGTATGCACCGTTGAGGGCAACGCCACAGGGCGTATGAAGCGGTCTATGAGTAGGATGACGGCAGCCCACGCCGTGAAGAAGAGCACCCGCCAGATAATTCTGGGCGCAACGGAACCATGAATCACGAATAAGTGCCGGACAAATTTATGTGGGTCGTATTTCATTGTTTAGTCGTGGGAAATTTGTGCTGCCTCAGAATCATTTCTCAGCCTGAATCCTTTTTAGCGCCTAACCCTCGAATTCAGCCGCCGCGCACTCAACGCCGGTAAGACCAAGTCTTACGGATGAAGGCAATGCTATTTCGCGGTCGGGCGCATGCGCTTGCCAGTTACTGTCCGGCTATCATCTCCTATTTCGCTCCGCTTCGCTCGCAATTCGCCGCTCCGGTTCACGCGCGGGTCAGGTGTCTCTCAGTTGGCAAAGCTATTTCCAGCCATACTTCCTGAAGGTAAGGTTCAAGCGAGGTTTGCCGCAGAGCGCGTCACGAGGCAGCGCGTGTTCATAGAGTTCCTGGCATCCTTCCCCAATAAACAGGAGACTCCCTGAGGAAAGATGGATGGAGAAACGCTCGGCAGTGTCAGACGTACTTCGGAAGACGAACTCTCGTTCTGCGCCAAGACTCAGCGACGCGATTGCGGAGGTCGAGCCGTATGCAGGAAGGTCTCTGTGGAAATCCACGCCTTCGGAGCCGTCCTTGTAATAGACGCACCGGGCCACCTGAAAGCGAACGCCAGTTTGCCGGGTGATGTGGTCTCGCACGAGGGCAAGCGAGTCCGTCCAGGGCGATCTTTGGCCCCATACCTCCGGCAAGGAATCAAACGAAGTCAGTTCGGGGTCGGCAAACAGATAGGCCCCTGTTTTGGCGATGTGCTCGGTTCCGTCGAACATCCTGACACGTTTGTCGGTGACATCGAATCCGTAGAGTATCTCGGAAAAGAGCGCCTCTGCTTCCGCACCGCGCAAGAAATCGGCAAGATAGTATGCTTCACATTGAATTGGCAGCAGCTTCATTCGTCTGGCACCTGACGCTCGAATTGACGCGGCGGGAAGAATTATAGAATGGCATCCAAGCTCTCGATAACAATCAGGCTCTTTCCGCTCGCGTTGAATGAGTTGTTGGGCGGCGCGTCTGAGGCATAAAGCCCCTTTCGCTTCTCATGCGCGGAAGATGAAATAAACCGCGCCAAGCAAACATATTCCCGCCCACAAATAATCGAGCTTGAATGGTTGATGCATATAGAAAAGCGCATACGGGACAAATACGGACAAAGTGATAACTTCTTGCATTATCTTCAACTGCGAAAGGCTTAACTGGGTGTAGCCGATGCGATTGGCCGGCACTTGGAACAGATATTCAAACAATGCAATCCCCCAACTGAGCAAAGCGGCAACATACCATTTACGATTATTCAGGTTTTTGAGATGACCGTACCAGGCAAAGGTCATAAAGATGTTGGAGATTGCCAGCAAAAGTACCGTGCGAAAAAAGACAGACATTCAGCTCCCCGCCCTAAGTAAAATGATTGATAGCCTTGTGATATTAACATTCGTATGACGAGGCCGCCCAACGCTGGAATTGGCCGGGCGCGGAGATTACTAACCAGCCCTTCAAGCTGTCGGATGAAAGCCGCGCTATTCGCGCTTCGGTCGAATGACCGTTGGGCGCGATGTTGTTTGCACAGACCTTCCGCCTAATCTTCTTGCTCTCTCGCTCCCGAATTTATTCTCTCCAGCACGCCCGGCTGTTGACCTTCAAACTCTTGATACCTCTGCGCATCTTCTTCATTAAATTCAACGGCGAGTTGTAAATTCCGGCAATGAATACAACCATAAGCGAGAACTCTCCGACTGCCCACTCCAAACATCTTTTTAAGGGTTGACACGTCAGCCGGTTGAAATCCGAGTCCCCCTCCACTCCCTGTATCCATCACCGTACCTTCGACGAGAGCGGTACTTCCACATGCGATGCATTTCATCCTGTCAATTCTCCCATTATAAGATTCTCATACTAATGACGGCTCAAGCGCCCAACTTGTATGAGGCTGCCATTGGCAGTCTAACATTCATATCCGGCGACGATTACCGCTATGTTCTGTTTTGCTTTTCAGGCGATCATGATTTGACAGGCGAGTCAAATATTTTCCTGCCTTATTTGGACGGCGGCGGCGATGAATCAGAATCGTTCATCTCAAACTCGCTGATCAAGCGGTGTAGGTAAGAGCGGCTGATGCCGAGGCGGCGCGCGGCAGCGACTTTGTTGCCGCCTTCCTGTTTGACCGCGCCCGCAATCAGGCGGCGTTTGAGCGCGTTAATCGCGCCTTCGAGCGTGGTCTCGTCCGCAGCCGTCGCCGGTTCGGGAACGGCGTGCAGCATTTTCTCAGGCAGGAACTCGACGCCGAGGTGCGCGCCCGTCGTCAGGACGACCAGACGCTCCATCAAATTTTCCAGCTCGCGCACATTGCCCGGCCATTCGTATTCCTGCAACGCTTCGATGAGCGCAGGTTCGAGCGTCGGCAGCGTGCGCCCGTGCTTCTCTGCGGCTTTGGCTGCGAGGTGCGCGGCGAGGACTGGAATGTCTTCGCGCCGCTCGCGCAAGGCAGGCAATCTGAGCGGCACTACATTGAGCCTGTAAAAAAGGTCTTCACGAAACCGGCCCGCGCTCACCTCTTCTTCTAAATCCTTGTTGGTCGCGGCAATCAAACGTATGTCAACCGTGACGCTTCTGGTCGCGCCGAGGCGCATAAAGGTCGGCTGGTTGAGGACGCGCAGCAGCTTGACCTGAACTGACGCCGATAGCTCGCCGATCTCGTCCAGGAAAAGCGTCCCGCCGTCGGCCAGTTCAAAACGTCCCTTCTTGCTCGTCAAAGCTCCTGTGAACGCGCCCTTTTCGTAGCCGAACAATTCCGACTCGATAAGCTCTTCAGGCAGGGCCGCGCAACTGACATCAATAAACGGGCCATTCGCGCGCGGGCTTTCCTCGTGGATGGCAAGCGCGAGCATCTCTTTGCCCGTGCCGTTTTCCCCGGTCAGCAAAACGGTCGCGTTGGTGTTGGCAACGGCGCGTGCCTGTTTGAGCGTGTCTTCGAGCGCGCGGCTGGTGCCGACCAGATGCGCGAATCCTTTCTGGATGGAAAGCTCCGAACGCAGCCGCACGTTTTCCTGTTCCAGACGCCGCAGGCGCGCGGCCTGATTGACGATGTGCGAGACCTCGTCCGCTTCAAAAGGTTTTTCAAAAAAGCCGTAGGCTCCGCGTCTGACGGCTTCAAGCGCGGCGCGGCGCGAAAGGCTTCCGGTGATGACGATGACCGGAACCGGAGGACATTCCGCACGCGCAGCCTCGACGATGGCTAGCCCCTCGGACATCTCATCCACGTTGGGCGGCAGATGCAGGTCGCTTAAAACGACCTCCACCTTCTCGCGCTGCAACATTTCAATCGCCTCGTCGCGCGTCGCGGCCTGTAGCACGTGATAGGTGTCGTTGAGCGCCCAGAAAAGTTGGCGACGTATCTCTTCGTCGTCATCCACCACCAGCACAGTCACTTTTCCGCCTGCTTCGCTCATAAAATTTGTGTCACCCGTTGCTCCGGATATGAATCAAGAAAAACATGCCCGTTTGAGAAGTCGCGCACGTTCGACGCTTGTTGCTGACATGCGCCGTTGCATTCAATTCTTGCTGTACAGGAAAACTTGAGAGGATGATTACGAGCCTCCGGTAAAGCTACTGGTCGCTGCGAATATTACTTCGCAGGTCGCCCCATAATCGTCTGTTCGGATGGTAGCACGACGCGGAATGTTGTGCCAGAGCCGCGCTTTGATTCGACATCTATATGGCCGCCGTGCGTGCGTACAATCTCCCGGCAGGTGTAGAGGCCGAGGCCGACGCCGCTCTTCTTGGTGGTGGCAAAAGCCCTGAAGAGCTTGGTGCGTTTGAACTCTTCGCTCATGCCCGGCCCTGTGTCCGAGACGAGGAAATAGACTTTGCCGTGCGCGGTCGGCCCTGCCTTGACCGTCAGCTTGCCGCTCTTTGCGCCCATCGCTTCGAGCGCGTTGATGACCAGATTCTCGAAAACCTTTTCGATGCGGTCAACCTCTACTGTGGCGACGAGCGTGTCCGGCAGATTGATCTCTATGTGGTGGATGCCCTGCACAGGCTCGACCGTGACATCCAGCACGCGCCGGATGATTTTCACAAGGTCTGTCGGGCGCGGCAACTGGTGCTCGCTGCTCAGGCTCTGCACAGGCTCGCTCAGCTTTGAGACCAGAGCGCGCAGCTTGTCCGTCGCTCCGATCAGAGACTTCATCGCGTCCGCGCGAAATTCTTCGCGGTGAAACTGCCGCTGCATGTTATTGACCAGCAGCGAGAGCGAGGCAATGGCGTTCTTCAAATCGTGCGTCAGCATCGCGGAGAGACGCATGAAGGACTCGAATTGCCGCGACTCCGTTTCGCGCGCAATCTGCTCGCGCAGCTTGTCTGTCATGATATTAAAGCTCTCTGCCAGCAGCCGCGTCTCGTCGCTTGAACGCACTTCGATTCTCTGGTCCAGCTTGCCACCGGCAATGGCGACCGCGCCTTCCGTGACGCGTTCGATGCTGCGCGCAGTGCCGCGCGCGACGCGCGTCAGCACGACCACCATCAAGAGGCCGAAGACCGCTAAGAGGGCCAGAGCTATCCAGCCCAGCCGTCGCACGCCCTGCATGGCTGTCGAGTAATTCCCGGCCACCGCCACGGACACTCCCGACAGATTCAAAGGGCGATAGGAGACGCGCCAGCGCGTGCTCTCTTCATCGTAGTCTTTCGACCCGCTCTCTTGAGCCGTCATCGCGCCTGCGATGTCTGTGAAGGCAGGCATCATGGAATTGACCGGTTGATGCCTGAGCGCGACACGCGTGTGATAGAGAATGTGGCCCGTGCGGTCGAGCATGACCACGAAGCGCGGCGAGTGTGAGAAGTCCGCGGCGCGCGTGGACGCTTGCGATTCGTCGGCCCGACCGAGAGCGGCCTGTGCGAAAAGCTCGTCTCCGCTCAACTCTACAATCAGTGCGCCGCGCGGCGCGGGCGTTCCCTGCTCGCCTGTAAAAACAGGAATCGTGTAACGCAGGGTTGCGCCGCTCACAGCAGAAGGGCGCAGGGGCTTTGGTTCGGCTGTGTCCCACACGGCAGGCTCTGGCAAGAGAGCGGGCGAGACAAAAATTTCCGTGTGAAATTGCGCCTCAGGCTCGCCGCTCGCGCTGCTCTCTCGCGCGACGACCTCTGCGCGAAACACCGGCTGACGCTGCGCGCTGAAGCACGTGATGGAGACATAGCGTTTCGGATGGCTGAGAAAGAAGGCGTTGATGTCCGCCTGCACATCCGGCGGCACATCTTTCGGCTGCAAGCTTTTTTTGTCCGTTTGAAGCGCGCTGCCCGATGGAGCGGGCGTGCTCCCGCTCGTGCTCTCCGCGCGCACGTACTGGCGCAGGCGTTCGGAACGCGCCAGCGCGCTCATCGCCTCTTCACGCTCGCGCAACGCGCTTTCAACTTCGCGCACAATGCCCGCAGTATCGCGCTCGACATCGGATTGCAGCAGCGTCTCAACCGAGCGCGTGCCGTTCCAGTACAGCAGCCAGCCGAAGGCAGTCATCGGAACGATGCCGAAGATAAAAAATATCAGGAAGAGTTTGGGTCGGATGCCCACAGTGATTCAGAGGTGTCAGGTGTTACATGCCAGTAAAACTGATTTCCCTATCCGGTGAAAACTGAAGCCGAATGGTACACGAAAACCGCGCGGATTGGCACAAGAAAAGCAAGGCGGAAGGCAGAAGGATGAAGGATGAAAGGCATGCTGTTCAACCATGCAGGCTTTATTTCTGAATAGCATGCTGTGTAAACATGAATGCTTCATCTTCAAATAGCGCTCTTTTCATCCTTCATCCTTCCGCCTTCTGACTTGCTCTTAATCTACTCTGATTCTTCCGAACTCTTTAAGGAGCGGCGCGAGACGGTCTATGATTTCCTGATGAGCCGCGCCGTTAGAGGCTATTAGGCCATTTCGATTCTGAACTTCGGGCGAGTTGTAGCTCAACGGGTAGCCGAAGAGGTCTGTCATGTTGCCGCCCGATTCGCGCAGGATGGCTTCGGGCGCGCAGGTGTCCCACTGCTTGGTGCGCGGCGAGAGGTGTACGTAAAGATCGCATTGACGCTCGACGATCAAACCGACTTTGACGCCGACCGAGCCGCGATTGACTTCATCTTTGATGCCGAGAGCTTTGACCACCCTGTCCATGCGCGGGCTTCTGTGCGAGCGACTGGCGGCCAGTCGCATCAACTCTAAATCTCTCTCGACAGAAACGTGCAGCCGCTCAAGGTCTGCGCCGTGACGCTCCATCCATGCGCCGTTGCCTTCCGTGGCCCAGTACAAAACATCAGGCAGTGGCGCGTAGACCACGCCGAGCACGCTCGCGCCTTCGACTGCCAGACCTATCTGCACTGCGAAGTCTCCATCGCGCGCGATAAAACCGTTCGTCCCGTCGAGCGGATCAATCATCCATACACGCCGCTTGCCGAGTCGTCTTTCCGTGTCCACAGATTCTTCCGCCAGCATCCCGTCGTCGGGAAACTCCGCGCGCAAGCCCTGCACGATTAACTCATTCGCCGCGCGATCCGTCGCCGTCACAGGCTCCACGTAATCATCCGCATCAACCTTGCGTTCGACCTTCACAGGCTCTGCATATCCTTCGAGAATCAATGCCCCGGCTTCACGCGCAAGGCGCAATGCCGCGCGCAGTTCTCGCTCATACATTTTACTTGACACCATCATCCCCTTTGCTCGTTTAATTCTTCTGCCGCCTCGCGCACGATGTCTAAGGTCAAATCCATATCGGCACGCGTCGTGCGAAAGTTGACGAGGCAGGCGCGCAAGGCGAAGCGTCCTCTTAAGGTAGCATTTGAAAGATAAGCGCGCCCGCCGCGCTGGACTCTGTACATCACGCGCTCGTTAAGGCTGTCGAGCGCGGAGTTGATTTCTGCGCGCTCTCGTTCATCAGCTCTTTCAAGCATCTCGCTCAAAACTTTCGGCACATAGCGAAAACAGCAGATGCTCAACTCGACCGGAGCGAGCAGCTCGAAATCTTCAGCCGCTTCGATTCTCCGGGACAGATATTTTGCGAGCGCAATGTCTTCGCTAATCGCCCCGGAGATGCGCCGCGCGCCATAGTAGCGCAGCATCATCCAGACCTTGAGCGCGCGAAATCGCCGCGTCAGCTCAACGCCGTAATCCCAGAAGGCGAAAGCCTCTCTTTCATCCGCTTCATAAACTTTGATGTAATCGGCCTCGCCCTGCGAGAAGGCTGCACGCGCGTGGGCCGGGTCACGCAGCAGCACGCAGCCGCAATCAACCGGCGCATAGAGCCACTTATGCGGGTCGAGCGAGATGGAATCCGCCAGCTCTATGCCTGCAAAGCGTGCGCGCACGGTTTCATCAACCGCGCCGGGCGCGCCATACGCGCCGTCTATGTGAAACCAGAGTTGATGCTCGCGCGCGACGCTTGCGATTTCCGCCAGCGGGTCAATCGCGCCGGTGTTGACTGTGCCCGCGCTGGCAACCACGCAGAACGGTTGCAGGTTATTGCGCGTGTCGCTCGCCAGCCGCTCACGCAGGTCTCTGACATCGAGGCGAAAATTTTCGTCCGACTTGATTTTTCTGACTTGCTCTCTGCCGAGGCCGAGCACGTCTGCGGCCTTCTCAATCGAGAGATGCGCCTGATCCGAAGCATAGATGGTCATAGGCTTTGTGGCCCACAAACCTTTGTTTGAAGCCTGCTCGGGCGACTTCGCACGGTGCGCTACGTAGAGCGCGTTGAGGTTTGCCATCGAGCCGCCGCTCGTCAAAAGCCCGCCCGCATCCTCGCCGTAACCGATTAGACTTCCGAGCCAGCCGACGACCATGCGCTCGACATCCGTCGCGGAAGGAGAAGAGCGCCATGCCGTCAGGTTTTGATTGAGCGCGGACGCGATGAAATCTGCGATGACGCCGACCGGGCTGGCGGACGAGGCGACATAGCCGAAAAAGCGCGGGTGGCCGCTGTGACGACTCGCATCGCGTATGGCGCGGCATTCCGCAAACACTTGCTCAACGCTCGTGCCGTCTAGCGGAAGTTTATTCGGGAATAACCCGGCAAACTCGGTCGCAGCGGTCGGCGGAAAGATTGGAAGCTTTGAAACGCTCGCCAGATAATCCGCTACGAACTCCTGCGCCTGCGCCGCAAATTCCCTCAACACATTTTCCGGCAGGTCTAAAGACGAGCGCCGCCCCGAAGCCACATCTTCGATACCATCATCTTCATCATGCTCTATTGTTTCGCTCATTGATTTTCCGTGTGCGCTTAAAACTAACACAAAAGCAGGGAGTTGGGGGAAGGGTGTCGGGTGTAGGTAGTGTGTCAATTAGAAGTTGATGAGTCGTTAATCGTGAACTGAGTGGGAAAGAGCGGAAGATTTTCCCGCAAAGGCGCAAAGGCGCAAAGAGCGAGCAGCATTCAAACCTTTGCGGTCTTCTCTTTGCGCCTTTGCGCCTTTGCGCGAACATTTCGTTTTCGTTCGCTCTCTTCGACATTGACCCGCTACCCCGGTGTAGTTCAAACTCAAATTGCTTTTCCGACACCCGACACCCTTCCCCTGCTTTTCATGCTAAACTTCGGCGCGTTAATGAATGACAGAACATTTGTAAGGAGCGTTTATGCCTCTTAACGGCTGTGCGACATTGGAAGGCAGTGCGGGCTATCGTGATCGGTTTAAGGATGAAGCTGCGCCGGGCCATTTTCGGCTCGAACAGGATTTGTGGCTCTCGTCCATAGGCATCGGGACTTACCTCGGTGAAGGAGACGAGCGCACGGACGCGCGTTACAGTGATTCAATCGTGCGCGCCGCAGAGCTTGGCTGCAATGTGATAGACACTGCGGCCAACTATCGTTTCCAGCGCAGCGAAAGGGCCATCGGCGCGGCCCTCAAAAAGCTCACAGAGGCGCATGACTTCAAACGCGAAGAGCTGGTTATCTGCACCAAAGGCGGCTACCTGCCTTTTGACGGCGAGCCGCCGGCGGATGTGCGCCGCTATGTCGAAGAGACTTTTGTGCAGACCGGCATCGCGGAGTTTTCCGACATCGTCGGTGGCAGCCATTGCATGACGCCCGCTTATCTACAGAGCCAGTTGGAACAATCGCTCAAAAACATGGGCCTCGATTGCATAGACGTTTATTACGTACACAATCCCGAATCGCAGCTCGCAGCCATCTCGCGCGCGGAGTTTGAAGCGCGGCTCGGCGCGGCCTTTGAGCGGATGGAAAAAAATATCGCTGACGGCAAGATCAAAAAATACGGCGTGGCGACATGGAGCGGCTTTCGCGTGGCCGGGAACGCGCGCGAATATCATTCGCTTGAGCGCATGGAAGAGATCGCGCGCAGCGTCGGAGGCGACGAGCATGGTTTTCGTTTTATTCAACTGCCGTTTAATCTGGCGATGCCCGAAGCTCTCGTCATGGACAATCAAACACTGAACGGCGAACAGGTCTCCGTCCTCGAAGCCGCGAGCGCGCTCGGCATCACAGTGGTTTCGAGCGCATCTATTCTTCAGGGCAGAGTGGCGCGCGGGCTGCCCGACCACATACGCGAACCGCTCGGCTCGCTCGCCACAGACGCGCAGACAGGCATCCAGTTCGTACGCTCAACTCCCGGCGTCACGACCGCGCTCGTCGGCATGAGCCGTCCCGAACACGTCGAAGAAAATCTGCAACTGGTCAGAGTTCAACCGGCGTTAGCCGAAGATTTTCAGAGAGTTTTCCAAAGGGATGAGGAAGAATGAGGAAAAGCAGGACACAGAACTCAGAATAAAGAGACTGAAACCGCTTCTCTTCTGAGTCCTGAATTCTATCTCGTAAAAGACTTATGTCCCGGACAGAGATGAAAACATTCGCAGAGTTTTGGCCCTATTATGTGGCCGAGCATAGCAAGCGTGGCACACGCGCGCTGCATTTTGCGGGGACGACCGTCGGCACGGCCTGCGCCGTCGCGCTCGTCGCCAGCGGAAGATGGCGCTGGCTGCCGCTCGCCTTCGTGCCGGGTTACGCGTCTGCATGGATAAGCCACTTCTTTATAGAGCACAACCGCCCTGCAACTTTCCAGCACCCGCTCTGGTCTCTGATGGGCGATTACAAGATGGTCACGCTGATGCTCTCCGGCAAGATGGAAGAAGAGGTCGCGCGCTGCTCTGCTGCGCGGCAGGCAAGGCAGTGAAGGTTACTTCACGCCTCTCATTTTTCCGTAGAAGCTATAATCCGCCTGCGGCCCTTTGACCAGCAACACCCAGTGCTGAAAATCTTCCGTGTTATCGCAGCCGTTGCCTCTGCCTTGCAGCACCAACTTAAACTGGCCGCCTTCGCCTAAGCCTTTCTGGAAAATGCCAGCGCCTTTGACATCGCCTGAGAGACGCCATTCTTTATACAGGACTGGCCCATTGGGTGCAGGCTTTCTCTCGCGCGTATCAACTTTATAAGCGATGTATGTAGTGGGAATCTGTAACATCAGCTTGCCTGTCTTCCCCTTCGGATTTCTAAAAGTCAGTTCCCATTGCTTGACGCCCGGCAACAGCGAGATGAAATAATCATAGCCGGTCACTTCAATCCCCTGACTGTCCACATCGTCTCCGGCCTCTGTGGCGTAAAGCTCTGCGCGCGGGGCAAATTTTATCTCCTGCAAGATGCCGCGCTGGTATTCTTCCAATTCGCCGCTATATTCACTCCACAACCCTTCGTCCGTGCAACAGGCGCAGGCCAACGCTGAGGCTGGCGACAGCAACAGGCTAATCAGTAATAGCAGGCCGAGGGAAAGCATTTTTGCTTTCATTAATTGTTTCTCCTTGTTAAGGTCTAAGTAATCAGAATTTCATTATAGCGATTTTCAGTTTGGAGAGTTTGCAAAAGAATCTCCCGCAAAGGAGCATCAACTAGGGAGTAGGGGGAAGGGTATCGGGTGTAGTGAAGTTAATGGCTTTCCGACACCCGACCCCCATCCCCTATCCCCTGTTTTCTCTGCTCCTTTGCGGGAAACTTGTTTTTCAAAGTCTCCACATTCACCTGATGATTAATCCGACAATCAAACTTACAGTTCCTGCCCCGAAGATAATCCAGAACGGGTTGAGGCTAAAGCGCAGCAGGACTGCGACCGAGAGCACAGCGATGACAAGGCCCGTCCACGTGTGTATGCCCGCGCTCCCGATGCTCCATGCAGAAGCAATGAGGAGGCCGACCACTGCGGGTGTCACTCCGCGCAGGAAGGACTGCACCTGCCTGTTGGCGCGAAAGCGGCGCAGGCTGGAACCTGCCGCAATCGTCATCACAAAAGCCGGAAGATACACGCTCAGAGTAGCGACGAGCGCGCCCGCCGTGCCTGAAACTCTGTATCCGATAAACGTCGCGGTCTTTAAGACAGGGCCGGGCATCACCTGTCCCAGAGCCGTAGCGTCCGCAAATTCCTGATGCGTCAGCCAGTGCTGCGTCTCGACAATCTCTGCTTCGATCAGCGGAATCATGATAAAGCCGCCGCCGAACGTCACCGCGCCGATACGCAGAAAGATAATCGAGAGCGTCGCAAGGAGTCCGAGCTTTGCCACCAGCGGCATCGCCAGCGCCAGCACAGCGATTGAACGCAAACGCGTCCGTGGCTTTTCAATTCCCTGCCGCTCTGTCTCTTTACCGCTCGCCTGTTTCAGCGCGTGCGCCTCGACCGCAGGCTTTTTCTCACGCACCTCTCTTCTGTTTTTGACATCCTGCCGCCGCACGCGCTCTTCCGCCATCGCGCGCGTCAGATAGCCGCCGACGAAGTTCTTTCTTTCAATCTCTTCGAGCCGCGCACGCCTGCGCGTTGCCAATCGCTGAATGCGCCGCCAACGCTGCCAGCGTTCTTCACCGAAAGAGTCCATGTAAATCCCCACTACTCCGGCGGCCAGCACGACCTCTATCACCGTCGCGTTCAAGAGGGCGACGGCGAGCGCAGAGAGAACTGTGACATACCATTGCCACGGCTTCGTCAGCGTCAGTTTGCCCACGCGCCACGCAGTTACAAAGATGAGCGCGACCACAGCGGCGTTCAATCCTAGAAAGAGCAAGTCCATGTTCGGCAGCATGCGTAGATGCCTGTAGAGAATCGCCAGCACGATCATCATCAACATCGAAGGCAGCACGAAGGCAGCCATCGCTACAGACGCGCCCTTGATGCCGCGCAAGCGCAACCCGATATACGTGACAGCATTTCCGGCATTCGTGCCCGGCAGGCTCTGGGCCAGCGCAAAGGCTTCCGCGAACTCATGCTCCGTCAGCCAGCGACGCTTGCTAACGACCATCGTGCGAAGCTGCGAGATGACGGCCAGTCCGCCGCCGAATCCCGTGAGGCCGATTTCAAGGAAGGATAAAAAGATGCCGCCCAGCGTGGCGGTGCGCGAGAGCCGCTTCAGACGCCGCTGACCGTAACGCACGCGCGTGCGTATATGTTGCGCTCTTTCTCCGGCATTCTCTAACACGCGGACGAGTCTATCACGGCGAATACAAACATTCTCACGCAAATGCGGGAAGAAGAAGCTCAGAGAGTTCGTACAATGCTGAAAGAAGTGAGGAAGGAAGCGTACTTGTTTTTGGTAGCGGCACAGTTTCAGCAGATACGTTCATAGACAAGCAATAACGTTTCGCGCAAAGAAGCAAAGCGGAAGAACGCAAAGGTGTTGAATCCCAATCGCTTTTGGCGTGCTTTTCTTTAAGCCTTTGCGCGAACCTGTTTTTTCTTCGCTATTTTGAAGCTGACCCGCTACCAAACACCGCTATTTATTGACTTCTCCTGTTCGGAATGGCTTCGGGTGAATGCTCATGCTCCATCAGTTTGTGTGGCGCGGACTACTTCGACAGAGCAGTGTGCGCGGGCTGCGACGGCGGCGGAGACGCTGCCGAGCAGAAAGCGTGCGAAGATACTGCTAAAGCCTGTCGAGCCGACGAAGATACAATCCGCTCCGAAATTTTCCGCAGCCTCTATGAGCACGCGCTTCGGGTCTCCTGTCTCGACCGCAGACGAGACGTTCAATCCAGCCGCGCTCAGTTCCGCAATCACCTCTTCCGTGGTTGTCTGCACCCACTGCGCGTCTCCCCTGTTGCCCTCTTCAATCCATTTGGCGACGGGCGGAACAAGGCGGCCCAGCACGGTCGGGACGAGCGGGTCTTCGACGACGATGACGCGCGCTTCGCTCCCGTTGGGCCAACTCCGCGACGCGATTGCATGCACGGCGGCGGCTGAACCGGGCGAGCCGTCCACGCCGACGACGAGCCGCACAGGAGAGCCGTCCACTTCCACGCGGCCACGCGCCACGCGCACAGAGCAGCGCGCCTCGCTCAAGACTTTTTGCGAGACGCTTCCAAGCATCAAACGTCCGAGCGCGTTCTGGCCCTGCGAGCCGACGACGATCAGATCAGGCTTCAAGGCGTCGGCATGGCTGATGATTTCCCACGCGGGCGAGCCGGTAGAGACTTCCGCGCTCACCTGCCACGAAGGAAAATTCTGTTGCAGGCGTGCGCGTGCGCGCCCGGCCATCTCGCGCGTTTCTTCCACAATCCGGGTGTTCTTCGCATAGACCTTTTGCACTTCTTCCGGGACATGCGCTTCTGCTTCTGCTTCATCAGGAATCTCAAGACTGGACGGCGGAGGCGGCGGCAACCAGACTTCGACCACAGACACGACCAGAGCCTCTACAGCATCCTGCGGCAACCCCGCGCGCTGCAAATCATCGAGCGCAGCATCAGCGCAATCCGAGCCGTCATAAGCAATCAGTATCTTCATCTTTTCAGTCATCAAATTTCTCCCTCTATCGTGACAAAACAATTTCAGTTTACCTTGCTTAACGCCTCGTTGCCGAGTGTGAGGATTTCGTTGTGGATGGCGCGTCGCTCGACCAGAAGTTTTTTGAAGAACCAGCGGCGCGTGATGAAGAAGACCAGAGAGCGTGCGCCCGCGATGAAACGATCAAGCTCTTCATAAAAACGCACCGCCGCATAACCTGAGAGCGGGACTAAGACCAATGAGACGATGGCCCACTGCCAACCGGGCAGCCAGTAGCAGAGCGTGGCGATGACCGCCCACGTCAACGGAAACAGGAGCGCGGCGGCGAGTATCTTGATGGTCGAGACGACATCATCATAGCTGTAGGAATATTTGACGGCGAAGTATCCAGACAATTTGTAAGCCGGATAATGGGCCACCGTGCCCAGCACGACGAACGGCAACAGAATCAGAAAGAGCACAACGCGCGTCAGCGCATGCAGGGCCAGCGCGACGGGAGAGTTGGGAGCATTCAGGTCTCGCGCATCAATGCCCGCTTGATTCAATTCCTCTTCGTAGCGCGTGATGCGCGAAGTCAGCGCGGCGAGGCGTTCCGGCGCATGCTGCCGCAGGCTTGCATAGCCCTCTATGAAACGGCGTCGCAACTCGAACTCGCGCGCGAGGCCCGGCCCTTCTTCCTTCTGGCCCAGCTCCGAAGAAAAAATTCGCTCGGCACGCGCAATCGTGTGCAGCGCTTCTTCATGCTCTGCGTTGAGCACGACTTCGCGCAGGGCGTGTTCGATGCGCGATGAGACCTCTGCCACAACCTCGCGCGGCGGCTCGCCGTCTTCGTTTAGAGCGACAGGCTCGATCTTCAGCGGCTCGCCGAAATATAGGAGCGCGGAGCTGCGAAAGGTGGTCTTCGCGGTGTAGTACAAACCGCAGGGCACTATCTTCAGGTCGAGATTTCGATTTCCGGCGGAGGCTGCGCCGAGCGCGATGCGCGCCGCGCCGCTTTTGAGCGGCCTCAGTCGCGGCTCGTTGTGCGAGACGCCTTCGGGACAGATGGCAATCGCGCCGCCGCTTGAGAGCAGCGCGCGGCACTTTTTAAAAGTCTCCTGATTGCGCGAAGTGTCCTCGCCCTCGTCCTGTTTGCGATAGACCGGAATCGCGTCGAGCGAGCGCACGAAGAAGCTGATGACAGGCATGCTAAAGAGCGTTGACTTGGCGAGGAAAGAGACAGGGCGCGTGGTCAGGCAAAGGATAAAGACCGGGTCAACCAATCCGTTCGGATGATTCAAAACAAAGATGATCGCGCCCTTGTCCGGCACGCGCTCAAGCCCTGCAATCTCTATGTGGCGAAAGAAGACGCGCAGCATCAACCTGAGGAGCGCGACAATGAGGCGTCGAATGATGCCGGAGTTTCGCTTTCCAATCTCTGATTTGTGTTGAGACATATTCGGTTAATCCCAAGTCTCAAGTCCCAAGTCTCAGGTCAGAACTGCCTTGACTTGGGACTTGGGACTTGAGACTTGGGATTGATGTATCAGCGACGACGTTTGCCGCCGCCCGTGAGTGAATCGATCACGTTAGCGATGGCCGCCGCTCCGCGGCCCACGACCTCTGCGACCCTGACGGCTGCTCCTTTTTGAGAGCCGCCTAGCCACCTCCTTTGCTGCCGCCGCTCTTCTTGGAACTGCCACCACCACCGCCTTTTTTCGCTCCACCTTTCGCGCCGTCGCCACCGGCTGCGCCTTTCTTAGCTGCGCCACGGCCTCCGCCGCCCTGACCGCCGCGTGTGCCGCCGCCCTTGCCTTTCGCGCCGCCCGCGCCGCCTTTCTTCACGCCACCGGGAACACTGCCGCCAGACCTTGCAGCACCACCGCCGCCGCTGCCAGACCTCGCGCCAGCGCCGCCGCCTGCGCCGCTCTGTCTTGAGCCGCCGCCTTTAGCTTCGCCCTTTGCGCCGCCTTTGGCCGGGCCTGTCCCAGCGCCGCCCTTCTTCGCGCCGACGGGGCGAGTCGCGCCGCCGCGTCCGCCTGCGCCGCCCGCGCTGCCGCCTTTGCCCGCGCCGCCTTTAGTCGAGCCTTTAGCTCCTGACTTGGAGGCTTTGCGCTGCGTGCCTCCGCCTTTCTTTGCGCCGCCGGTCGTGCCAGTGCCGCCGCCAGCGTTGCCGCCGGTCTTCGCGCCGCCTTTGGCCCCGCTTTGCTGCGTGCCGCCCGCGCCGCCTTTTCCGGCCCCGCCGCCGCCACCGCTCGCACCCTTCGAGCCGCCACCGCCCGCGCTGCCTTTCTTCGCGCTGTCACCGCCGCCGCCTGAGCCTTTCGCTGCGCCGCCTTTGGCCGCTGGCTTCACGCCGCCGCCCGTGCGGCCCGTAGATTCACCGCCGCCCGTCCGACCCGCGCTTGCAGTTCCACTTTTAGCTGCTCCACTTTTAGCGGTTGCTTCACCGCCACCCGTTCGACCTGCGCTTGTAGTGCCGCCGCTTTTAGCTGCGCCGCCTTTGGCAGCGGCTTCGCCACCACCTGTGCGACCTGCTGCCGCACCGCCGCCTGTTCGCCCGGATGTCTCGCCGCCACTTTTGCCACTTGCAGTGCCGCTGGCTGTGCGACTCGCGCCATCAATAGTTTTTGCGATTCCTGTGGCGCGTCCGATGGCCTGCCCGCCGTGTTTTCCGGCTGCGGCTTTGCCTCCGCCCTTGCGGCCAGTTTTGCCTGCATCGCTGGCGCTTTCACCGCCGCCCGCGCCCTGCGCTTCGCCCGGATCGAACGAGACGCCTTCATGCAGGCTGCCCAGGTCGGAAGAGCCAGCATCGTTGTTTCTCTGATCGTCGTTTGTGCCATTACCCTGTTCAGGCATTGTTCTTTTCTCCTTTTCTCAAGGGAACCCCGGCATATGTAGGTTGTCACAAGCGTCCGAAAGATCGCGCACGCTCTTTTTGGCGGAGCATATCACAAAATGAAAAGTGTGCGGTTGTTCTTTTTGAGTAGAAGTTCGGTTGGAACCGCCAGAGGTGTGCTGTGATTCAAGTCTTGTGTGATGAAGAAAGAAAAGTTTCCCGCAAAGGCGCAGGGGAAGACCGCAAAGCTGTTGAATGCCACTCGCTCTTTGCGTGCTTCTCTTTGCGTCACCAGCGCCTTTGCGGGAAATTTCCTCTGGTCTACGAGCCTGTGACCTGCAACTGAACCGTCACTTCTTTTTGCATTTTACATTTTTCATTTTGCATTCTTCTTGATAGCCTCTATAAGATAGATTTACGAGACACATCATCAAGAGCTATGAATGGACTCTCATCAGCGTTGGCCGTCCTGACGGCGATGATTACGCCTGCCGTTTTGATTTCGGCTTGCGGGACAATGATTCTCTCGACTTCGACACGGCTGGGGCGCGTGGTGGATCGCGTCCGCACTCTCTCGGACAAGCTGGAAGAGCTGGCGCAGGGCAACCACGAGTTGGAAATTCGCGCCCGCAGAACTGCTCGAACAGCACAAGCCGCATTTCGTCCATTTCAGAAAATATGATTGAAGACGCGACACAAGATTCAGGACTGGGGACGCATGAGCAAGAGCAGCCTTCTTATCTTCGACTGCTTGAAACGGGCGAGCTGCGGCAGCGCGTAGAGGCTCTTGAAAGCTTGCTTGAGAGCTGTACTGTCTGCCCGCTCGATTGCGGCAACAATCGCATCAAAAACGAGCTGGCACGCTGCTACTCAGGCAGGCTGCCAATCGTTTCCTCTTACACAGCGCACTTCGGCGAAGAGCCTGCCCTCACAGGAACGCACGGCGCGGGCAACATCTTTTTCGGCAACTGCAACCTGCGCTGCGTCTACTGCCAGAATTATCAGATTTCGCAGACGCACAAGGAGCAGATCAAGAATGAGGTGACGCATGAACGGCTCGCCTCGATGATGCTTGAGTTGCAGGAGCGCAATTGTCATAACATCAACTTCGTCTCGCCGACGCACTTTGCCCCGCAGATGGCCCGCGCGATTCTCATCGCCGCAGAGCGCGGCTTGAAGCTGCCTATCGTTTACAACACCAATGCTTATGATTCCGTCAAAGTTCTCAAGCTGCTTGACGGCATCGTTGATGTTTACCTGCCCGATTTGAAATATGCGGAAGACTCGGCGGGCTATGATTATTCAAAGGTGCGCGGCTACAAAGAACACGCGCGACGCGCTATCGGGGAGATGTACAGGCAGACGGGCGCGCGGCTCGTCTACGGCGCGGACGGATTGCTCAAGCGCGGGCTGGTCGTGCGCCTGCTCGTGCTGCCAAACGATCTGGCGGGGATACGCGAATCACTCGAATGGATTAAAGAGGCTTTGAGTCCGCGCGTCGCCGTCTCGATGATGGCGCAGTATTATGCTACCAACCGCGCGGCGACGGATGCGCGTTACACACTGCTCTCGCGCCGCATCACGGAATCCGAATGGCTCCGCGCGCTTTCAGTGCTTGACGAACTGGGCATGGAAGAGGGATGGATGCAGGAATACGACGGCGCGGCGCATTACTATCGCCCCGATTTCACGGACAGCAAGATGCCATTCAGGGACGTAAGAGATTTTCAGTAATTTGTGCTTTGTTCTTCGTTTTGGTGCTATTCAATCTTACGCTATTTAACTACCTGTTAATCTTTAGCAACTCAACTGACGAAACACATGCAAAGTACAAAAGACAAAAGACAAAAAACAAATTCCGAAACCGGAACACAAATCGGAGACTGCGCGCCTGATTTCGCTCTCAAAGATGCGCAGGGGAATGAATGGCGACTCTCCGAGAAGCGCGGGCGTGTGGTCGTCCTCCTTTTTTATCCGGGCGACGAGACGCCCGTCTGCACAAAGCAGATGTGCTCGGTGCGCGACCGCTGGGAGGATTACGCGGAGACCGGCGCGGAGGTCGTAGGCGTCTCTATGGACTCAGTTGAATCGCACGAGAAGTTTGCAGAGCATCATCAACTACCGCTCCGGCTTTTGTCGGACGCGGGCGGCGCGGTCTCCAAAACTTATGACGCGCTCTCATGGCTGCCCGGCAGGTCTGCGCGGGCCGTCGTCGTGATAGACCCCGACGGACTCGTCAGTTATCGCAAGGTTCAATCCCTCAGTTTGTTTCGCCCGAAAGACGACGAAGTGATTGACGCCATCCGCGACGCGAGCGCGGGCCGTGGCGACGGGCGACAGTGACGCGGGGCAGCGTTTATAATGTCTGTTAGTTTATGCTAATCAAGAGTAGAACGAGACTGCATGAGAAGAGGAATATCTTCGCGCTCTTTGCGTCTTTTCTCTTTCGCGCTCTTTGCGGTTAAGTGATGTTTTAACGCAAAGCACGCAAAGATATTCTCTACTCTTGATTCGCACAGTTTATTTAGCTGAAGGAGAATTAATAATGGCTGATAAAATCAAATGCGCGCGTTGCGGAGAGAAGCGTCCGGCCCTCGGATATGCGCCTGTGCCGACCGAGTTGGGCCAGAAAATCGGCGAGAGCGTTTGTCAGGACTGCTGGAAAGCATGGCTTATGAAGCAAAACCAGCTCATCAATCATTTCGGCCTCGACGTGTCCAATCCGGACACGCACCAAGTCCTTTTCGATAACATGAATATTTTCTTCTTCAACGAAGGCGTTCAGATAACCGAGATAGATACGTCCAAAGAAGGCTCTGTCAAGTGGTAAGACAAAAGGCGTAGACAAAATCTGCGCCCGCGCCCGCCAGTGTCTGAAAAGGATGTGAGGAGAAGCCTTGCGCGCCGGGCGCGAATCAAGGTACTATCCGAAGCGTCCGCCAGGGAATGGCCCACGCAGGGTTAAAGTCTTTTTCGCGCCTTCCCGTTAATGCTTTTCATCAAGCTAGACGTTTCGCCGATTACACCTTAAAGAGTTCGGGAGAAAATTTTATGAAGCTCAAATTGGCAGCCGTGCTGTCTTTCATCATTCTCGGTCTGGCAGGATGCAGCGCAGACTATAAGACAAGCAATACTAATGCGAATAGCGCCGCGCCCACCAACGCCAACGCGCCTGCGCCCCCGCAGACCGCGCAGAACAATCCGAACATGGTCGAAGCCAACGCCGACCCGACCGATAAGACCGGCGGCACGAAAGAAGGCTGCACATGTTCCGCCGCTGGCATGTCCTGTAATCACAAGGAAGGCGAGAAGGGCTGCTGCGGCGGTAAAGACGGCTCCTGCTCTTCCATGAAGGATGGCGTCTCGAAGTGCTGCTCGACGGCTGGAAAAGAGGGCGCAGCCTGCTGTTCGACTGCGGGGAAGACCGCAATGACCGACCACAAGAATATGCCTAACGACAAGGCCGCGCCGGAAAAGAAAGCCGAGACCGCGCCCACCAAAAAATCCTGAGCCGATTTTATAATCAGGTCTCGAATAATGAGCGACCGCGCCCGCGTGAAGGGCCGTTGGTCGCTCATTGTTCTTGCGTCCGGCATCATTCCTGATTTAATATCCACGCGGTCTTATTCCCCTTAAATTCTGCTCTCAAGCGAAGGCCCCCGACCGGCGCGCAGGCGTGTGCCTGTGCATTTCCGGCCCGTGCTCAAGCCTTCGCGTTATTCCGTCCGACCGGGATTTGGACGAACGCGTAAGGAGAGATGATGACGAACAAGAGATTTGTGACATTGATAATCAGCCTCGCGCTGCTGGCACTGACTGCCGGTTGTGCCGAGACGACGAATAGCAATAACGCCAATACGGCTAATGCCAACACGAACGCCAACATGGCTAACACGAACGCCAACGCGAACGCCAATGCGAATGCCAACGCGAATCGCGGTCTGACGCGTGAAGAATTTAATAAGGACGCGAACAAGTATGCACAGCAGGCTAAAGAGATGGGGCGCAAGATCGGCGCGGGCGCGAATGACGCGTGGATTTGGGCCAAGACGCGCAGCGTGCTGACGACCGCAGACGACCTGAGCGATTCGACCATCAATGTTGACGTGGAGAAAGGCGTCATCACGTTGACCGGCACGGTCGCCACACAGGAGCAACTCAAGAAGGCGGACGCGCTCGCCAAAGGCATAGAGGGCCAGCAGGGCGTACAGAACAAACTGACGGTTGCGGCTGGGGGCAGTAATGCCAACGGCAACAAAAATTCTAATGCGGGTAAGGCTAGCACGAAGAAAGGCTGAGTTAGCATTGCTCTTAAACGGGAAGGAAGTTCCAACAGCTTCCTTCCCATCACTTCAATCTTTAAAGATCAAACAGGAGACCTACATGAACAAGAGAACAATAGCGTCGCTCATCGCGAGCATCGCTTTGACAGCATTTGCTGCCGGATGCAGCGAAACGGCCAATACCAACAACGCTAACAATACTAGTAACGCGAACATGACGAACAACGCCAACAGCAATGCCGCGGGCACATCCAATGCCAACGGCGCGAATCGCAACGGCGTAGTCGAAACCAACGCGAATATGAATGCCAACGGCAACGGCAATACAGCCGACTCAAAAACCGGCACGGTACAAAATAACAACGGCAACGCCAACACCTCTGGCGTGAAAACGACTGAAGAGAAGAACAGCAACGCTACGAAACGACCTTAATCTCTGCGCATAGCTTTTGACGCACAGTTGGCGTTTTTGACCTCAAGAGGGCGAAGCGGTTTCAAAGCCTCTTCGCCCTCTTTTGAAAATATAGAGCACAAGATTTCCAGTCGCCTTCTCAATGCTTAAGACGAAGAGTTGATTTCAAATTTCAGCGACATCTTCACTCAGCCCTTTGCGTCTTGAGTCTTTCTTTGTTTTGCGCCTTTGCGAGAAATAACGTTTTGTTCACGCAAAGGCGGGAAGAAAAAACCGAAGGCGCAAAGCCAGCTTGAAGTGGAAACAAAAATATTCATGCTTAAAAAATATCTGCAATTCGTTGTCGCGCTCTTTGCTCTGACCGCGCTCACACTGCACGCCGCAAGCCCTCTCGCACTGGCGCAGCAAAGAGCCATGAATACGATTGACACTTATGCCATCACGGGCGCACGCATCGTCACCGTCTCCGGCCCCGTCATAGAGCGCGGCACTATCGTCATCCGCGACGGGTTGATAACGGCTGTCGGGGCTGCGACGACTGCGCCCGTCGATGCGCGTGTGATTGACGGAGCGGGGCTGACTGTCTATCCGGGATTGATTGACGCGAACACGAATTTGGGCATCCCTGCGGCTGCTCCATCACCCGCGCGCGGGGGCGGCGGCGCGGCTGGCGCACAGAGCACGAGCATCGCTTCTCCGAACTCCGCAAACCCTGTCGGACTCCAGCCGGAGATTCTCGCAGTGGATTTCATACGTCCCGGAGGAGAACAGATTGAAGCAGCACGCAGCGCAGGCATCACCTCGGCTCTGACCGCGCCGCGCGAGGGCATTTTTATAGGCCAGTCCGCGCTCATCAATCTGTCCGGCGATTCGCCGCAACAGATGATCGTGCGCTCGCCTGTAGCCCTGCACGTAGGCTTTACGCCCCTGCGCACGGGAACTTATCCGGCCTCTTTGATGGGCGTCTTTTCCGCGCTCAGGCAGATGCTGCTCGACGCGCAACGGCTGCGCGAAGCCAATCAGATTTACGAGCGAAGCCCGCGCGGTCTGCGTCGCCCTGTGCAGGACAAATCGCTCGCCGCACTCTTTCCGGTGCTGGCGCGTGAGATGCCCGTCGTGATGTACGCAGACACTGAGCGTGAGATTCGACGCGCGCTCGATCTGGTCGGGGAATTTAATTTGAAGGCCATCATCGCCGGTGGCCTTGAAAGCTGGAAGGTGTCGGACAGGTTGCGTGACAGCAATATTCCGGTGCTGCTCTCGCTCAACTTTCCCAGACGCACGACCACAGATGTGCCCGAAGCTGACCCGGAATCCCTGCGCGTCCTCAGACAGCGCGCAGAGGCTCCTAAGACTGCGTCGCGTCTGATCGCGGCTCGCGTGCGCTTTGCTTTCCAATCCGGCGCGATGACAAACATGGCTGACTTTCGCGCCAACGCCGCGAAGGCTGTCGAGAGCGGGCTTTCAAGAGACGAAGCTTTGCGCGCGATGACCCTGCGCCCTGCGGAAATTTTCGGAGTCGCGGATCGCCTCGGCACGATTGAGGTCGGCAAGATTGCTAACCTGACGGTCACGCGCGGCGACATCTTCGATAAATCTGCGCGCATCGCACATGTCTTTATTGACGGGCGTCCGGTCGAACTCAAGACTGCGACTGCCATGACAACGGCGGCAGCCGCAGCAGCAGGCACAGCCGCGATGGCTTCCGGCAGTTGGTCGCTCAAGATCAAATCGGAAGAGGGGCAGGAGGAAACCGCCACGCTTACACTGCGTCAGGACGGGACGCGTTTAAGCGGCTCGCTGCAAGGCGACTCTGGCCCTGTGGAGATTTCCGGCGGCTCTGTAGACGCTTCCGGCAACCTGCGTTTCACAGCGCCCGTGACCTTCGGCGGGCAGACCACTGAAGCGACTTTTACGGGCAAGATTACTGGCAATCAAATGACCGGCACAGTGCAAACGGTCGGGCGCAGTCCTGCAACATTCATCGGAACAAAACCAGAAAGGCTGTGACGTGTGGCGTGTGACAGGCGACGGGCAAGAACAATTCCTTGCAACTCTTTAACCCGTCAACTGTCATACGTCACGCGTCACTTTGAAAAGATGAGAAAGCTACTTGCATTTATTTTAACGCTTTCGCTGTTTGGAGCGGCTTTGGGCCAGCAACGTCGAAACGCTGTTGATGAGCCGGAGACGTTGATTCGCAATGCGACGATTCTTACAGTTTCGCACGGCACGCTGGCCGGTTCGGACATCCTGATTCGCAGGGGCAAGATTGCAGCCATTGGTCCAAACCTCAAGGCTTCGGCTTCGGCCCGCGTGATTGATGCCAGCGGGAAATATGTGATGCCGGGCATCATTGACTGTCACTCGCATACGATGCTGGATGCGATTAACGAGTTGACCTATTCCGTCACTTCGATGGCGCGCGTGCGCGATGTGCTGAACCCGACGGACGAGGCTCTGTATCGCGCGCTGGCCGGAGGAGTCACGACGCTTAACCTGCTGCATGGCTCCGGCAACGCCATCGGCGGACAAAACGCTGTCGTCAAAGTTAAGTACGGTCGCCCGCTGGAAGATTTTATTTTCCCCGGCGCGCTGCCCGGCATCAAGTTTGCGCTCGGCGAAAATCCGAAGCGCACGAACTTTCAGGCTCCCAACCAGCCGCGCCGTTATCCTGCGACGCGCATGGGCGTCGAAGAAGTCATCCGTGACGCCTTTGTCCGCGCACGCGATTACAAAGCCTCGTGGGATGATTACCGCGTGCGGTCGAGACGCGAGAAGAACCTGATTCCGCCGCGCCGCGATCTGGAATTAGAGCCGCTGGTCGAAGTCCTCGAAGGCAAAAGGCTGGTTCACGCGCATTGCTATCGCGCGGACGAGATTCTGATGCTCATCAACGTGGCGGAAGAGTTCGGATTTAAGATCAGAACTTTTCAACACGTCTTGGAAGGCTACAAGGTCGCGCCCGAAATCGCGCTGCATGGAGCGGGGGCCTCGGCTTTTGCAGACAGTTGGGGCTACAAGATCGAAGCCTATGATGCGATTCCCTATGCGGCTGCAATCATGATGCGCGCAGGCGTCAATGTTTCCCTCAACTCCGATTCGGACGAGCGCATGCGGCGTCTCAATATTGATGCCGCGAAGATGATGCGTTACGGCGACCTGACGGAAGAAGAGGCTTTAAAACTCATCACGTGGAATCCTGCATGGCAACTCGGCATACAGGACAGGGTCGGCTCGGTTGACATAGGCAAGGATGCAGACCTTGCTGTCTGGAACGGCCATCCTTTGAGCGTCTACTCGCGCGTTGAGACTACGCTCATTGACGGCGAGATTTTCTTTGACCGGCAGCAGGACACCACCCGCCGCGCAGAGCTTGAGCGAGAGCGCACAGCCCTGCAACAGTCCGAGCCGAACCGCGCTCCGGCACAGGGCACGCCGCCCCCGCGCCCGCGCGAGAGCCGCTCGACATACGAGCAGGATGACGATTACCGGGACGGAGGGCATCAAGAGCGATGAGAGCAATCATGTCTCGATTTGGATTTCAACACAAAGGCGCAAAGTCACAGCGGAAATGTGTAAAGAGAGAAATGTGTAAAGGAGGAAATGGAGGCGAGGCGCAATCCTTTCATGGCTTTTCCCCTCTTTCCCTCTTCCCCTTTTACCCTGTGACCGCGCGTCTTTGTAACTTTGTGGTTTTGTTGGCTGCGGTTTTGCCCTTCGCCGTTGTCGCTCAGCAGGTCGGCGATGTGACGTTGCAGAACGTCAACGGCACAGGCGGGGTCTATGCGATTCGCAATGCGCGCATCGTGACCGTGAGCGGGCCTGTCATTGAGAGCGGCACGATTGTCATACGCAACGGCAGGATTGAAGCAGTCGGGGCCAGCATTACGATTCCGTCGGGCGCGCAGGAGATAGACGCACGCGGGCTTTCCGTTTATCCGGGCATGATTGATCTGGGAACTTCGATGGGACTCGTCGAAATCTCAAGCGGCGCGTCCGGCACGGTTGACGCCTCTGAGCTTGGCGAGATGAACCCGAACGCGCAGGCCATCGTCGCCATCAATCCGCACAGCGCGCATATCGCCGTCTCGCGTGTCGCGGGCGTGACCTCCGTGCTCTCGCTGCCGACGGGCAATGTCATCTCAGGTCAGGCGGCTTTTATCAATCTCAACGGCTCGACGCCGCGCGAGATGGCCGTCGTGCCTGCTGCGGCACTGGCCCTTAACTTTCCGCGCGTCAGCACCGTGAGCTTTGACGCCCTCTTCAATCCGCAGGAAGTCAATATCAATGAAGCCATCAAATCGCGCGACACGCAATTAGAACAACTGCGTAAAATCCTGCGCGAGGCCGAAGCCTACGGCAGAGCGCAGGACGCATATGCGAAGGATAATACTCTGCCGCGCCCGGCGGGTTCCGTAGTGCTGGCCGCGCTCGTGCCATACGTGCGCGGCGAGCGGCCCGTAGTCTTTCGCGCAGACCGCGAAGTGGACATCCGCGCAGCCGTACGCTTTGCAGAAGAGATGCGCCTGAAGCCGATCATTCTCGGCGGCGATGATGCATGGAAAGCCGCGAGCTATTTGAAAGAGCGCAATGTCCCGGTCATCCTGAGCGGCACGCTGGATTTGCCCTCGCGCGAAGACGATTATTACGACACTCTTTATGAGAACGCGGCGAAGCTGCAAAGGGCCGGAGTGCGCTTCTGCATCTCTACCGGGAGCAGCGGCGCAAGCGTCCGCGACCTCCCCTTTCATGCGGGTATGGCCGCAGCCTTCGGACTGCCGCGCGACGAAGCCCTTAAAGCCGTGACGCTTTATCCGGCGCAGATTATGAACGTCGCAGACCGCATGGGCGCAATCGAGCAGGGCAAGCTGGCGAACCTCGTCATCACGGACGGCGACCTGCTCGAAGCGCGCACACATGTTCGCTATCTCTTCATAGGTGGCCGCCAGATTCCGCTCGTCAGCCGGCATACAGAGCTTTACGAGCAGTTCAAAGATAGCAAGTAAGACACTGAACCGCAGAGACTTTAAAAGGCAAAAGGTAAAAATAAAAAGGCAAAAGTAAGAACGGCATCATGGCCCTCTTCACTTTTGCCTTTTATCTTTTTACTTTTACCTTTCCATCGGGAGATTTCCATCAATGAATTATTTCGAGTTTGCTGCACATGCGGCTTCCATCCTGACGGCGATTGCCTATCTGGTCAAAGATATTCTCTGGCTGCGGCTGCTGACGGTGTTGGCGTGCATCTGCGGCATCGTCTTTAATTATTTTGTTCCGGCGACGCCGCTCTGGGTCGTTATCTACTGGAATCTTTTATTCATGGCAATCAACATCGTACAAATCGGAATCATCTTCAAAGAGCGCAACGAGGTCAGCTTTACGGAAGAAGAGAAAGAGCTTTATGAAACTCTTTTCAAAAATTTCGCGCCCTTCGAGTTTATGAAGTTATTGAGAGTGGGCGACTGGCTGGAAGCGAAGAAGGATCAGTTGCTAGCCATCGAAGAAAAACCGCTCGATCAGGTGATGTTGATATACAACGGCCTCGTCAACGTGGAATCCGCAGGCCAGACGCTGGCCCAATTAAAAGACGGAAGCTTTATCGGCGAGATGAGCTTTATCACCGGCGGCACGGCGACCGCCACCGTCAGAGCGATTGAGCCGACGCGCTATCTCTCTTGGTCCAAAGCAGACCTCAGCCAGCTCTTGAATCGTAATCCCAGCATGCGAATCGCCATGCAGACAGTCCTTAGCGCAGACCTCACAAAAAAACTGATGCACCGGCCCATCATCGGGCGAGCCTGAGCAAGAAAAAACGTCTCCCGCAAAGGCGCTGGTGGCGCAAAGAAAACAATTAAGTTCTTCTTCGCGCCACCAGCGCCTTTGCGGGAAATGTCTTTAAACTACTTCGCCGTAAATTCCAGAATGATAAGCGCGGCAAACAACATGAAAAAGGAGAGAAACCCGAGCAGGATAGGCAGACCCCGCACGTCATCTTTTTTGTAACGGTCTTGAAACGGGCTGCGGAATTTCACTTTGCTATCAACACCCAGAAGTCTGACCACCAGACCATCGCCGTACTTCATAGACACTTCCTGAAGCTCGCCCGTTCGCTCGTGCTCTCGAATCAACTTCGCATACAGCTTCGCATAACTGCTCAAAGCCGTGAGGAATGAAGTCGCAAACAGCAGCAGCCACAAAGACAGCCCGCCGTATCCGCGCCAGACCAGCACCAGATAAGGAATCGTGCCGCCCACAAAAATCGGCCCGGCAAACAGGCACAGGAAGACAAACTCCTTCCAGCCGTATTTCCTCAAAATGTTGGGCAACGCCGTCAACATCAGGCCCAGCACGAAGGCCGCCATCTCAACCGCCGCATCCTCAGCCAGAAAAAGCCAGAAGCTTCGGCCTCCGAACAACAGCACGCTGAGACCTATCTGCAAAGGCACTGCCAGCACGACCGCCAACGCGACAGGCAAAGAATCAGGCAGCCTGTAACCCGTGGCTAAAAACAGCGCATACATCAAGACCGGCCCGATCCCGACAAGCGCCACCACCTGCGCGAACTTGAGACCGAGTCCGAGTCTCCCTGCGGCGATCACAGCCAGCGACGGCAACAGCAATAGATAGCAATAGTGCATCCACGTCAACACGCGCACTGTTCTGCTGGCGGCTGAGTTGGCCTTGATTCTTTTCACGCTTTGGGATTAAGAGATGCGCGAGGTTTTTTGGAAAGATTCTGCTTAGCCGAAAATACTATCGGCCTCAAGCGTCAGGTTTGAGACAGCCTGCGACACCAGAGCTTCGCCGCGTTTGACCAAACGAATTTCACTGTATGTTTTATCAAGAGGACGACTTCCAATCGGACTTATTTCAACAATCTCACCTTCAATTAACTCCACGCGGTCATCTTCCGTGAGAATCCCGGCCTCCGCCGTCCGGTAATATTCGTCAACGCTGAACCATCGTTTTGCAATCCGGTGTGACATAATTCCTCGCAAGATAAGCAGCAACTATTGGTGCGAATAATAGCATAACGCGCTCCGGCGGCGGATAGCTATCAACACCTTACAATCATACCTATGGCAACTTATCGCTACTGCTCGCAAACTCCGCTCGTCTTGTCACCGACTTTTCGCGCGGCGCAGACGAGGAAGAGTTTCCAGTCCTCTATCGGCGTGCGCTCGACCGTCAGATGGCTGGTCAGGTAGGCGAGCCGTTTGGTCTCCGGGCCTTTGCCCGTCCTGAATCGCTCCTGCAAATAATATGGCGGGATGGATTGGTAATAGAGCACTGCGCGGACTGAGACTGCGCCGCGTGTTTTGTCGTTGAGCGGGATGCGGTAGATGATTGTGTCCGAGCCGCTTGAGCCAGCAGGATTTTTGGTGACGTATTCCGGGTCGCGCTCTGCCTCCCCGTGCGGGCCTGTGAATTCCGCCATCGGCCCGTCGGGTCGCCAGCCCTTTGGCAGCAGGCGATTGTTCTTGACGTGCTGGTCAGAGCCGACAAAGCTGGTGGTAATCTTTCCCTTCACGTTCGCCATCAGCTCTTCGTAAATCTGCACCTGCCCCTCGTCTGTAATCACTTCATGATGCGGCTGGAAGACCTGCTTTTTGGTAATCGGGTCATAGAGAAATTCTGTCGGCAAGACTTCTTCGCCTGTGCCTCTGACGATGGCTCCGGCGCTGTTGGTGCGGCCCGAAGCCCAGACCACTTCCCCATTCGCATCGAGCGCTTCAAAGGCGATAAAGGCTCTGCGGAAGGCCACGCCGGACGGCAGGCTGTGGCCCGCCAGGTTTTCGATGTGGACAGAAGCTTCCAGATAATTGTCCGTCTGCTTGAGCGCGGAGACCTCTATCTTCGCCGTCTCCTGCCGCGCCAGTTTGTAGCTGGAGCTTTGCGCTGTGAGCAAGCCGAGCACGCCGTCCGCGTACATGTAATCGGCTGTGCGAATGCCTAAAATATCCGGGAACTGTTGGAACATCATCGTCCCGAATTGATTGATGCCGATCAGCGTGTGCCGCGAGAATTTATCACGCACGCGCAGGGTAATATCTTTGTCCGGCGCGCGGTAATCCGTATACGGGTAGTTGTTATCTTCTATGTTGGCGACGCGAAAGATAAGCTGCTTGCCGTTGAAATAAGTCTGCATGTGACAGTCCTGACAGGTCTTGACCGTCTGCTGGTTGAACGGCTTGATTTCGTTCTGGTAGACGCTGTTGAGCCATTCGGGATAGGTCGTCTGTTCGTGAAACTCTTTGGGCTTGCCATCCTTTTCTTTGACCGGCTTGCCCTTGCTGTCAAAGACCGGAAGGATGACTGTGTGGCAACTGCCGCAGAGCGCGGAAGATTTGAGGTGCTCGCCGTATTGCGGAGTGATGTTGAGCGCGTTCTTCATCGGCAGGGTCGCCACCTCTTCATACGGGCCGTTGACGATATTAAAAGGTTCCATCTTAAACTGGCCTGTGAAAGTTTCCGGCTTGCCCAAACCATCTTTCGACATCTGATGGCAGGCGACGCAGGAGACTCCATCGCGCGCCAGCGAGCCATATTTGCCGTCCGGCTCGTCCGGCAACTCGTAAACCATCTCATGCTGGAAAGGTTTCTTCTTATCAAGCTCGATCTGTCTCTGGCCCATCACGCCATGACACCTGTAACAGGTGTTGTCGAAAAATTCCGCCTGCGATGGATACAGAGTTTTCTCTGATTCGAGCTGCGCGTGAAAGATCGGGTCGCGTCCCGAAAGCCCCATCATAGAAGCGCGCCATTCCGTATAGGGCGAAAGATTAATCGGCTTCTTCTTCGGGTCTTCAAACAGGAAAGCCATATTCTCGCTCGAAGCAGAGTGGCAGCCGATGCACTGGCTTGAGGTGAGAAAGCCATCTGTCCCGCGCGGGCTGGCAACGACATTGTCCAGAGATTCACCCGGAAAGCGTTTGACTTCATGCGCGGGAATGACGTTCAGGCCATCATAGAGCTTTAAAAAATTCGGGTCGGGAGCTTTGCGCGGCGTGGGGAACGGGCCGCCGACAACCTGTTTGGTGTCGGCCACCTGCTCGTGAAAATCTTTTTTGTCGGGCAGCGGCTGCGGCAGCATCGTCGGCGATTGGATGAGAAAGGAGATGGGGTCGCCTTCTACATTTTTGGACGCGATGAAGGTGGATTCTTTTTCGGCGGAGGCATGACAACGCAGGCAATAGAGTCCAAAGCCCGAATCGGGATAATCAATCTCAGGATTCTGCGCGTTATATCCCGGCGCATGATAAGACCAGTACCAGCCGTCGAAAGAGCCTTTGCTGTCTTTGACCATCGTGGTCCAGCCTGTAAGTTTCGAGCCTTGCGCGGCGGGCGTCGGGTACATCTCTTTGATAATCATCGCGCCGTCCGGAATCTCGCCCTCCCTGTTCTTAACCTTGAGCCAGTCCCAGACTTGAGGCGAGTAATAAATTTTCACTGCCGGATGCGTGCCGAACGATGTCCCGCCGATGAATGGCCCTGTGTTGCGAATCCGCGAATCCGAAATCCAATTTTTATAACAACCTTTTTCCAGAAAAGCGTAGAGCAGTTTTTCGTATTGCTTGTCATCTGTCCCGCTCGGATTGGGAAGCGGAAAAGGAATGTCGCAGGTCACGGTTTGAGTCGGAGTTTGACTCACTTTCATCTCGCCGCGTTCCGCGCCCGCGCGCACGGCCACAAAGCATGCGAGACCTGCGAATATTGCCACGATTAGCAAACGCCAAACGATTCCATGCTTCATCTGATTTTTTCCTTTAAGCACAGGGCCGGTGAATTTTAGAAGGCAAGCTCAGGCAAAATGGGCGGCAATCTGTTTTCCAGAGCGCAGGCATACTAAAACACAAAATTCGTTTCGAGAAAAGAGTTTTACATATAACGAAAGAATCTCGCGCAAAGGCGCAGAAGAAGGCAAAAGTAAAAAGGTAAAAGGCAAAAGTGAAGACGAGTTGTATGCCTTCTTATGTTTACCTTTTTACTTTTGCCTTCTTCTGCGCCTTTGCGGGAACATTTCGTGCTCTTCGCCATCTACTATATTTCGAGGTGCGCGAGCAGCGGGAAATGATCGGAGGCGCGTGCGGCTTCAGCTTGAGCTTTGATAACCTCGCAGCCTTTGAGGCTCGCAGAAAATCTTGCGGGCAGGAAGATATAGTCTAAGCGCAGGTGCGGGTCCCACGTGGGGAAAGTGTATCCCTTGTCTAACGGGTGCAATAAGCGATAGCCGTCAAGGTATTCCGAGTCGAGCATATGTTGAATGGTATCGCGCTGGATGTCGCGCCCGCTGACCCAGATCAGAGCGCGAATCCATGCGGGCATGCGCCGCACATCCAGCAACTCGCCCGGCGCGAGAGTATTAAAATCTCCCACCAGCGCATGA
The DNA here is from genome assembly GCA_963817025.1 of Pyrinomonadaceae bacterium. Taxonomy (GTDB): domain Bacteria; phylum Acidobacteriota; class Blastocatellia; order Pyrinomonadales; family Pyrinomonadaceae; genus JACMLC01. The sequence goes on from CAWFML010000004.1 coordinate 103,416, forward strand.
AATCCCTGCTGGTGCTTCTCTATGCCCTTGAGCAATGCGCGTATTTCCAGCGCGCGGCGACGCTCGCTCCATTTAGAAAAACGCGCGCTGAGATGTAACCCGAAGATGCGCGCTTCGCATCCGGCCAGCGCAATCTCCATGAAAGGATGCCTTGCTCCTTCCGGATGATGCCACTGGTGATGCGCTATTTCCACACGGCTGAGATAACCGATGGAGTGGCCCGGCAGCGCGGCCCAACTCAAAGCCTCTGTGGCTGCGGCCAATCTCTCGATCACGCGCGGGTCTGTCGCCTCCTGAAAGACAACGAGGTCGGGCGCGACAGCCCTGATGACTTCGCTCAACAGGGCCTCGCGCCCGCGCCCGCCAAAACGAATGTTATAGCTCAGCAGCCTGAGATTCATGCTTCTTCTTCTTCTGCCTCTATGAGCATGAAGTATGGCTGGTCCAGAAGGACATCGCGGGCGAAGAGAATCAGATTGGAGGTCGCCTGAAAGTTGACGGGCCGTCCCGCCAATCGCTGAAGCGACTCGCGCAGCGGATTCAGATGAGGCGCAATATCCGGGGCTTTATCTCCATGCGGCTTGGTATGCAGCAGGGGGATGTAATACTCATCTTCTTTCCAGCATTCCATCACCCGGCTACCGATGAGAGTCACATCCAGATCGCTCGTGCGCGGCCCGTCCGCATCAAACGGCTCTCCGTCCGCCCAGCGTTCCGCCGTAATCACGCTGCCGCGCAGGGCGACACCGGTTCCAGCGGGCAAACCCTCACGCAACTGCTCGCAAAACCGCTCGAAGAGCTGCACGTCTCCGCCAAAACCGAGCCGGATAATTCGCGTGCGGATTTCCTCATCGTCCATCTCCTTTGGAGCTTTAACCATCTCGAACTGTCCCCTCGAATAAAAGATTGCATCAGACCCTGAGCTGTTATTGCTTGTCTCAAGACCTGTCAGGCAGTGTGTAGACTAAAGAGATTTACATCATCAGCCTGACATAACAATACCGAACTGCTCGCGCAAGATTGCGGCATACTCTTCCTGACTCGTTAAGACTCGCTCCTGACGCGCGCCTTCTTTAGTCGTGTTGATAAAACGCATGTCGCTCAATGTGATGCGACCTTCCCCCGTCGCACGCGAACAGATGCGCGCTCTGGTGAAATGTGATTGGGGAGAGGTCTGGTGGTATCTGCACATCTCTGCATAATCAGCATACGCACGAGCCTGTAAGGTAAAGCGATACTGAGCTTTCCATTCATCGCCCTCTTCGCGTTGCATCAGAATTAAGTGCGCGCCGTCCTGAAGAATCTTGTAAGCACGGCTGCCCTGCACCTGCTCGCCCCGTTCGTCGAGCAGCAGCGGTTCGAGAAATGAATCGCCAAAACCCACGTCCACCAGCCAACGCTGTTCCAGCGAAACCATGAGCGTCATATGGTCGAAGTCCGGGCCGAAAGAGCTTTCCGCATTCGCCACTCCGGCTGAGAGCATTTGGACATCGAAGCCGAGCGCACGCAACAAGGCGGCAAACAAACCGTTGGCTTCATAGCAGAAGCCGCCGCGCCTGCCTTCGACGATTTTGGTAAACAGAGCTTCATCTTCAAGCACAATCGGCTCGTTGGCATGAATGCTCAGATTTTCAAAAGGCACTGCCAGCAGATGAGCGACCTGCAACTCGCGCAAGGTCGCGGCTGTAGGCATGAGCGACCCCTGATAGTTGATGCGTTCGAGATAGGCTTTGATGTTCAACTGGCTCTCTCCCTAATCAAGACAAAACGTAACAGGCAAATCTAAGGACAGGGAAAGAACCTGAAGGAGATGCTATTGAGGCTTCGAGTGGAATAGATGTCAGATTCCGGCTCGCGTCTATGGCACGATGTGAAAAGAATTGATGAACCCCATAGCCACTTTCTCAAAGTCATCTTTGCCCTCAAGTTCCTGCGGACTTCCCTTCCTGCTAAGCACACTAATCGTATACAGGCGTGAACCGGCAACAACCCACTGGATACGGATGACCTCTTTACCTCGCACCTCAAGATGTATAAAGATTCCATTGTATCCATCAACCGTGACCTCACGTTCCGACACAACGCTCAGACCTTCTTTCTTTAACGGTTCCACCACACCTGTCCTGAAACTTCGAAGGAAGCCCTTTATTCTTTCAGGGTCGTCAATCGCCTTCTTGTAATCTACGTACAGCACTCTGTAGAGGAGGAGTCCTTTATACTCAAAGGTATGGATGTCATATCGTTCATGGGGTTCTACGGATTCGCGCGGCTCCTCGGGAAATCGGATACGGAAATTCCTTGTCTTAAAGGTGTATTCATCCCATGTATTAGGGAAATAGTCTTTCCGAGGAGGCGGGGGCGGTGGTGGTGGCTCTGCCTGGGCCTGCGCTACGGCAGGAGTCGCCGCGTAATAAATGGAAAGGAGCAAGACCGGAAGCAGTAGATTAAATATTTTGGATTTCATAGCTGCCAAAGCATACCGGATTCACTGGAAGAAATCTAACGTCATGCTTTCTGCTGCCGCACGCGAAAACTATCCGCCCGGATCGCGGCGAAGAATGATGAGAAGAATGCTATCCGACTACCGGCGGCAAGCGCTTATGCTGCGCGCCGGAGTCACATTCGTCCCTTTCGTTTCACTTAAATATGTGAATCAAGAGTAGAAACTCTTTGCGTCCCTTTACGAGCCTTCCTTAGCGGTCTTTGCGTTAAAACATTACTTAACCGCAAAGAGCGCGAAAGAGTAAGACGCAAAGAAGCGCAAAGGACTAGCTGCTCACTGCAAAACAGTTTCGACTCTTGATTCGCAGTTAAATATTGTAGCCAGTGCGGAACTCTACTCACAGATTCTTATGCTGCCAGCAGCGGCCCGTGCCGCGCACGCGACGCGAGCACGGAGTCCCCTTTTTTGTCCGCGCGCCGCAGATGGAGATAGTCTCGTTCGGGTCTGTCGGACGCTCTGTCGCTGTTCCGTCCGGCCCGTAAACGATCTCGGGCGGCACGGCATTGCCGGTTTCAGTCCCCTTCGGGCTTGCCTGTCCGGCTGTCCGGTTCTGCGCTGGCGCAGGGACTGCGGAAACAGCGCCGCGTTCGATGATTAATGGCGGAGACGCAGGGCGCGTGCTGCGACCTGCGAAGAGACCTATCGAGAGCAAGCCAGCGCCTATCAGCAGCGGGAAAAATATTTGCGACTTGCGCAGGCGGGGCGCGCAATCTTTGCAGAAACGTCTGTTGGTCCAGAGATGCCAGCGTGCGCGCGTAATGCGCTCGCCACATTCCGCGCAAAAGTTTGGTTTGTACATGACTCTCTCACACTCCGTCGAAGAGGGCGACGACTGCGGCCCGGCTCTTTTTTTCAAGCGCCAGAGGTCTCGCGCGAGGAGCAGCGCGTCCGAAATGATTTTGAGCGTCAGAGGTGGATTGAGCGCGGATTATATAATGAAAAGGATGCTATCAAAAACTCCTTCCACGGTGCGTTGCGCGTGCGATAACAAGTTGCACGTGTAGGACGGGCATGATATAGTTTCTTTACTCCCGAAGCTTTTACAAAAAAGCTGACATACATACTCGCGCCGGTTCGCCTGCCAGAGCTTTTTGATCGCCTGTCCACGTTTCGAGAGAGACAGGCGAGATACAAATCTTTCGTCAGGCTGCCACAGCTCTGTCGAAAATCACATGGGACAGAAACTTTACTGTAATCGTTACGCGCACTTTAAAGACCCGCTGGTCTGTTCTGTGGTCTGTCCCTATCGCACGCGATGTCAGGATTTCGCGCTCTACTATGACGCGCATCGAGAGAGTGTGGACACGTTAGTCGCGCAGTATTTTTCCGCGCGTAAGGAAACGCCGCAGCAAAGATATGCGCGCCCCTTTGTGCAGGTGGCGGAGCCTGTCAACCTGCGCGCTTTAATTCGTTTGGAGGTCAAACAAGAGATGGCAGAAGCCGCATACATCTGGATTGGAAAAGACGATCAGGCGGAGTTGCTTGATCTGGAAGAGATCATTCGCCGCGCAGAGCGTGGAGCTAAAGCGAAGCATATTTACAGGGTCGCGCAGGAGATGGAGCTGCGATTTCAGCTCGTGCCGCGCAAGCGCATAGAGAAGGCCAAACGCATCGTCGCAGCCGAAGCTGAACGCGCCGCCGCGCGCCGTTCCTCGCGCCCGCGCCCGGTGGCGGTCGAACCTCCAGCCCCCTCGCTCGCAGTCGCCTCTAATACCAGCGAACTGCCCGCCGCGCCGCGCCGCAAACGCACACGCCTCGCCAAAGCTGTAGGAGAATGAAGAGAGGACACGAGGACTCAGAACTCAGGATAAAATCAGTTTCAGCCTTTTCATGTCCGAGTTCTGGTTCTTGTGTCATGCCTTTCAAGTCCGGCTTTTTCCGTCTTTCCGTGCAACTTTCGAGACGTTCGCAGCGTCCGACAGGATGATATGCGCCTGCCTGAGTTGTTGCTTGCCAAATGCTGCGGCCAGCGTGCATACTCGTTTTATCAAAGCTCTGAGGATGCAGTTAAATTTGTGGCAATGATTCAGTTCCGGCTTTCTTCCAAAACTCCTGTCCGAAACCTTTTTTTCGCGGCCCTTGTGCTGTTCCTGTTCTGCTTATCTGCGACTTCCGCGCCGGCTCAGCAGGACGACATAGATACGCTCAAGGTCGAATCTTCCGTCGTTCAACTGAATGTCGGCGTCGTGGACAAGCAGGGCCGATCCATCATCAATCTCGCGCGCGGCGACTTTGCTGTTTATGAAGATGATGTCAAGCAAACTATCCTGAGCTTTGAGCCTGCGACGGCTCCCTTCAGCCTGGTGCTGCTGCTGGACATGTCCGGCTCGACCAACAGTTTCCGCTCGATGCTCAAACAATCCGCCTTTCGTTTTCTGGATGCGCTGTCGCCGGATGATCGTGTCGCGGTCGTCTCCTTCAACGACAAGGTTGTGCAGCTCACGGATTTTACGATGGATCGTAGAAAGATGGCCGATGCGATTGAGCTTGCGGAGGGCAAGGGCGGCACGGAACTGTATAAGGCTCTCAGCTTCGCGCTTCAGAAGCTCTCGCAGGAAGGCAAGCGACGAAAAGCCATAGTGGTTCTGACCGATGGCATTGACACGCAGATGCGCAAAGCGGATAGCGAAGCATCTTACAATGCACAGACAGACGCAGAGGCCATCGCCTCGATCAAACCGGGAGCCAATCCTGCGCTAAACTCCGTGCTCAATGCTGCGGATCGCCTGGGCGTGACGGTCTATCCGCTGGCGCTGCCCTCTGGCGACCCGAAGCGGCTGGCGCTGCCGACTCCGAAACAGATAGCGATTTACACATCCGCACGCACGCGCCTGCAAGCTCTGGCAGACCGGACGGGCGGACGGCTCAATGCCATCAATCGTCTGGAAGATATGGGACGCCTCTACGCAGAGGTCGCAGCAGACCTGCGCACGCTCTATAGCGTGACGTATCAACCGGCAGGCGAGAGAGCACGCGACGGGCGCTGGCGCACTATCCGCGTCGAGGTCGCACGCACGGAGACGCTCGCGCGAACCCGTCCCGGCTACTTTGCGCGTTGAGACGCGCACAGCCATAGGAGAGCATCTGCATCCACTGTATGCACGCTTGACACCCGGTTCAGCCGCCCGTATATTTTCCTTTCGCTTTTCACTTTAAAAGCGCACCCGTAGCTCAGCTGGATAGAGTACTTGACTACGAATCAAGGGGTCGCACGTTCGAATCGTGCCGGGTGCACCATATGTTTCAAGAGAGATTGCTATTGCGGCAATCTCTTTTTATTTATCCAGTTGCCCGCATGATAAAATGCTCGTATGCAAATAGAATCTCCCGCCTCTCACGAGACTGACCATAAAACATGCTCGAAGTGTAAAATAAGCAAGCCGGTCAGTGAATTTAACTTCAAACAGAAGGCTCTCGGGAAACGCCAACCTTATTGCAAAGAGTGCGGTAGTAATTTAACGCGCAGCCACTACCGGAGAAACAAGCGTCAGTATCTTGATCGTAATTCGCGCACCAATGCGCGACACCGCGCGCTAATCCGCTCGGCTAAGTTACACCCTTGCGTAGATTGTGGCGTTCAATATCCTTACTACGTGATGGACTTTGATCATCGGGACGGAACGGCAAAATCCTTTATTTTGAGTGACGTGCCACGCGCGACCAGTAACTCTTTGATACAAGAGATTGAAAAGTGCGATCTTGTGTGCGCCAATTGTCATAGGGAGCGCACTCACCAACGTGCATTAAAAGAAGATCACATAGTAGTTATCAGAAGTTCGAATCATGCCGGGTGCACCATTATCATCAAACAGAGGCGGGCGGTTTTCAGGCAAAGAAAGTTTCGCGCAAAGATGCAAAGAAGACAAGCAAGTCTTTCTTTGCATCTTTGCGCACTTGCGGGAAACTTTCTTTCCCGGCTAGTTAACCTCGACGCCTTTCCAGAAGGCCACGCGGCCTGCGATCTGTTGCGCCGCCTCTTTGGGCTGCGGGTAATACCATGCCGCGCCGCTGTTGGTTTCGCCTTCGACCACGACATCATAATAGCTGGCTTCGCCCTTCCACGGGCAGGTCGTGTGCTTATCGCTGGCCTGAAAATATTCCTGCTTGATCGAGTCTGCCGGAAAGTAGTGATTGCCTTCGACGACCACCGTCTCATCGCTCTCCGCTAAAATCGCCCCGCGCCATGTTGCTTTCATGTCTGATAGCTCCTTCAAATGTTTCGTTTGATGATACTCTGCCGCACAGATAAGATAAAATGAGAAAGACTCTTCTTTGAGTCTTTCACGCCTTTGCGCGAAATTCTTTAACCCCGGCTTCAACGAGAGTTTTCAGCTCTGATAAAAATCATATGAAACTTTACATTTCGACCCCGCGCGGCTTTAGCTTCAAACGCACAGCGCTCAGTCATGGCTGGTGCGAGCTGCTGCCTTTTGAGTTTGACCAGAGCAGTTGGACGCTCAAGCGTGTATTTGAAACAGGCGCGGCGCGGCCCTTGACAGCCAGCATCTGCGGGACGGACGACGCGATTGAAGTCAGCATCCCGCAAGGCAAACTATCAAAGCGCGACAGCGAAAGCATTGTGCGCGAGGTGCGCCATATCTTCAGGCTGGACGATGAGATGACGCAGTTTTATGGAGTGATGTCGGATGACCCGAATTTTGCGTGGATCGCGCGTGCGGGTGCGGGCCGCATGCTGCGCTCGCCGACAGTCTTTGAAGACCTTGTGAAAACCATCTGCACGACCAACTGCTCATGGGCCTTGACGCTCAAGATGGTTTCGGGACTGACGAACAATCTCGGTCGAGAGGCGACAGACGGGCGACGCGCTTTTCCCACGCCGGAAGCGATGGCCGATGCGCCCGCCGGTTTTTACAGGGACGAGATGCGCGCGGGCTATCGCGCGCCGTATTTCAAAGAGCTGGCAGAGCGCGTCGCCTCAGGCGAGCTGGATGTCGAAAGCTGGCTTGAGAGCGAGCTGCCGACCGGAGAATTGAAGCGTGAGATGAAGCGCGTCAAAGGCGTCGGAGATTATGCCGCAGAGAATCTTTTAAAACTCGTCGGACGCTATGACGTGCTCGCGCTCGATTCATGGGTGCGCGGCAAGTTTGCACGCACACATAACAAGGGACGCGCCTGCCCGGATGCGAAAATCGCACGCCACTATGCGCGCTTTAACTCATGGCGCGGACTCGCGCTGTGGTGCGACATGACGCGCGACTGGATTGAAGAGCAAGGATGAAGGCGGAAGGATGAAGGATGAAAGTGTGACTCTTAAACGTGAAGGATAAAGGATGAAGAGAGTGCTCTTGCAAATGACGAAGAGAGTGGTATCGCAGATGACCGCTCATGCCTGAATAGCACTCTTTTCATCCTTCATCCTTCCGCCTTCATCCTTGCTCTTGATGCTGGACACATCGGTTCGACCACGCATTCGGCGCAGAGCGGCGTGCGCGCCTTGCAGACTTTGCGCCCGTGCGCGATGAGCAGATGCGAGAACTGAATCCATTCTTTTTCCGGAACCAGCGACATTAAATCGCGCTCGATCTTTTCCGGCTGCTTCTCTTCGCTCAAGCACAAGCGTTCTGACAGGCGCGCGACGTGCGTGTCAACGACGATGCCGGAGGTGATGCCGAAAGCGTTGCCGAGCACGACATTGGCCGTCTTGCGCGCCACACCGGGCAGCGCGAGCAGCTCTTCAATCTTATCCGGCACGCGACCTTTGTATTGTTCGCTGATTATCCGGCACGCGCCCTGAATGGCCTTCGCCTTGTTGCGAAAGAAACCCGTCGAGCGAATGTCTGTCTCAAGCTCTTCGGGCGCGACCGCAAAGTAATCTTCGGGGCGGCGATATTTTCTAAAAAGCGTAGCCGTCACAAGATTGACGCGCTCGTCAGTGCATTGCGCCGAGAGAATGGTGGCGATAAGGAGTTCGAGCGGGCCTGTGTGGTCGAGCGAACAGCGCGCGTCCGGATACTCTTGTTTGAGCAGGTTGATGATTTTTTGAGTTCGCTGCTTTTCCGGTGTGTTGGTCAAGTCGTGTTTTGTCCTCAGAATATTTTGTGGATACAAAAATATCTCACGCAAAGGCGCAATGGCGCAATGGAGTTAAGAGCTTGGAGAGTTCAGAGAGTTAAAAAGACAAGTAGGATTCTTTCCGCACTCTCTGAACTCTCCAAACTCTCTGAACTCTCGACTTCTTCCGCGCGCCTTTGCGTGAGAATTAATTGACAGTAGAATATCGCTCCACTTCCTGAACGGAGCTTCCAAGATGAGCGAATCGAGACCTTTAACTATCCTGTGCATCGCCAGCTATTTCAAGGGCGAAGAGTTTATGCGCGAGTGTAAGCGACAGGGCTGCCGCGTCCTCTTGCTGACTTCGCAGAGCATCGCCGACGCCGATTGGCCGCGCGAAAGTCTGGATGAGATTTTTCTCGTCCCGGATGTCGAGAAGAGATGGAATCTCGAAGATATGCTGATGGGTGCGAGTTATCTCGCGCGTTCGGAGATGATTGATAGAATCGTGCCGCTCGACGACTTCGATCTGGAAAAGGCTTCGGCCCTGCGCGAGCACCTGCGCGTCCCCGGCATGGGAGACACGACGACGCGCTATTTCCGCGACAAGCTGGCGATGCGTATGAAGGCCGCCGGAGACGACATCCTCGTGCCAGAGTTCGTACATGTCTTAAACTACGAGCGCATACGCAACTATCTGGCGCGCACTGCCCCGCCGTGGCTCATCAAGCCGCGCTTTGAGGCTTCGGCCACGGGCATCAAAAAAATTCCGAGGCCGGAAGATTTCTGGGCCGCGATAGAAACGCTCGGCGACAGGCAATCTTACTATGTGCTGGAAAAATATATTCCGGGGGACATTTATCACGTTGACTCTATCGTCTCAGAGCGCGAGATAGTCTTTGCCATCGCCAGCCGTTATGGCAGCCCGCCGCTCGACGTGACGCATGACGGAGGCGTCTTTACCACTTCTACCGTGCGGCGCGGCTCGGAAGACGAGCAACGGCTGCTGGCTATCAACCGCGATGTGCTCGGCGCGATGGGACTCGTGCGCGGCGTCTCGCACACGGAGTTTATCAAGGCGCACGGGGATGGAAGGTTCTATTTTCTGGAAACTTCGGCGCGCGTCGGCGGGGCCAATATCGCAGAACTGATCGAAGCCGCCTGCGGCATTAACCTCTGGGCGGAGTGGGCCAGAATCGAGATCGCGCGCGGCGAGGGTTCATATCAAGTGCCCGACAGCCGTAACGATTATTCAGGGCTGATAGTCTCGCTGGCGCGGCAGGAATACCCGGACACTTCTGCCTATGATGATGAGGAAATCGTCTGGCGGATGGACAAACGCTTTCATGCGGGATTGATTATGAGGTCGCATAATCCAGCGCGCGTCGAATACTTGCTGCTTGAATACACACAGCGTTTCTATAGAGACTTTTTCAAGATGCTGCCTGCGCCTGAGCGCGCCGTCAGCTGAAATCTATAGCGGTCATCAAATGAAAGCGACTATCTCCCGCAAAGGCGCAAAGAAAAGATTCAAGCTCTTCTTTGCGCCTTTGCGCCTTTGCGGGAGACTGTCTTCGTTAACTTGACAGGCCGCATGCACCTGAAAATTTCTATAAGCAGCGGGAATAAAAAGCAAAGAGGAGTAAGAGCCAGCTCAAAGCTGATTCTTACTCCTCTTTGGTTTAAGAGTTGTAGTCGCCGGATGCGACCGGCTTAAATTTTCTTTTTGAAAGAAAGCTTAAGCCGGTCGCACCGGTAAGTTTATCTCCTACTGAACGTAGGAAGATGGGACGGGCACATCGTTGGTTGCGCCAAACGGGACGGTCAGCGAGCCGCCGCCGCTTTGCAGGATATGCCATGTGTTGCTGCTCGGACGGAAGACGGCTATATCAGTCTTGCCATCTCCGTTATAGTCGCCCGGCACAACCATATCGCCGCTTGCACCCCACGACGTTGCGCCGTAGTTGGCCTGGATGACCAGATTGTTGAACCAGAAGTTGGTGCTCGGACGGAAGATGGCATAGTTGGTCATGCCGTCGCCGTCAAAGTCTCCCGGAACAAGCTTGTCGCCGCTTGAGCCAAACTGCTGCGCGAAGAGCGTGTTGTCTGTGCTCTTGAGCACGTACCAGTTGGTCGTGCCGGGACGGAAGACCGCATAGTCCGTCTTGCCGTCGCCGTCGAAGTCTCCGACCACAGGCACGTCGCCCGCTTGACCCCACGTCACAGCAGTCGCCGTGCCGTTGGAACTGCGACGCACGTAGAACGAGTTGTCGCCCGGACGATAGACGGTGAAGTCCGTCAGGCCGTCGCCGTCATAGTCTCCGACGAGCGGAATATCGCCCGCCTGTCCCCACGGCTGATTGACCACCGTGTTGTCAGTGCTACGCAGGATATGCCACGTGCTGGTGCCCGGACGGAAGACCGCAAGGTCAGCCTTGGCGTCTGCGTCATAGTATCCGGCCACCAGTTTGTCTCCGGCTGCGCCGAAGAACTGGCCCGTCGTAACGCCATCCGAACTTCTGGTGACGAACCATGCGTTGGTGCTTGGACGGTAAACAGAGATGTCCGTCTTGCCGTCGCCGTCAAAGTCTGCGACAGGCTTGCGCGGCGTGACTGGCGCGCAGTTGAAACTGCTGACGACCTTGAGGCCGTCAACGCGCACGCCCGTGCCGCCAACGCTGGCGTCCGTGCCCATGCGGAACTTGAATCTGACGTTCTGTCCCGCCGCCGCCGCCGGAAGATTGGCGCTGACGTTGATGTAGCCGCCGGAGTTGCCGCCCCATGCCGCTCTCTGTGTCGCAGGCGGAACGGGCAGCGGATTGTTCGTGCCCTTCGCCAAGTTGTTATAAGCGCCGGTATTGAAGCTGCCGCCGTTGGCTGTGATGTCTGCGAAAGCTCCGCCGTTGATGCTGATTTCCAGCACCGCGCCGTCGAAAGCATTTTCCGTGTTGAAGTTAAGTCTGAACTCGACCTTCGCTGTCGCAGAGGTGACGGGAATATTCGCAGTGGTTACATCTGAGCTACTGGCGGTTGTCGGGTCATTGGTGAACAGCGCGTTCGGTGCGGTATCAGGCGTCGTGGTTGATGACACCCATGCCACGCCGCCGCCCGTGATCGCAGTGGTCCAACCCGCAGGCAGTGCCGGGGCAGCCAGCGCGTCAAAGTTATTGTCAACGCCGAGCACAGGCTGGCCGATAGTCAAAACATAGTCCGCCGTCGTTGGTCCAAGGCTGCTGTTGAGATTGAAGTTAATCGTCAACGAACTGCCGCAGGGCGTCGCCGCCGGAATCTTAAAGCCAACCTGTCTGGTCGCAGTCGCGCCGCCGTTGATCGTGCCGTAGTCAGCCGAGCCGCCACCTACAACCTGCAAGGTGGCGTTGTTCGCCACATCGCTCAACGGATTTTGAACCGGCACGTTCAAGACAATCGTCTCGCCCGGATCGGCAAAGCCGTTGTTGTTGCCGCCGAGGTCTGTAAAGGTGACGCCGCCGCGCTGTAGATTCGGCAAGGCGAAGGACTGCACCACGGCGTTCGAGGGCAAGCCATCCTGTGCGCCGAAGCCCGCGCCGCGTGTCGCAAAGCCAGCCCAGATGTCGCCCGAGTCCGCGCCGCCAAAGCCAGCCAGATCGGCTGCCAGAATGGCGTTGCGTGCCTGAATGAAATTCGGACTCGTCGGGGTCAGCTTCAGACCGTCCGTGGTCAACTGAAGCATACGCTGGTTGCCTGCGGCAAAGCCCATGCGCTGGATGATGCGTGCGCGAACTTCGAGCAGCATCATGCACCAGATTTCGCCCGCGTTATGGACTTCTGTGGCCGAGCCTGTGAAGGCCGCCGGGAAGGCTCCGTCTGTCAGGTTCGCCTGCGCCGGGTCAATGTCGGCCAGCGTCGTCGGGTTGTGCGGCTTACCGTTTGCGCCGAGGGTGGTCTTGAGCACATAGGGGAAGCGGCGAATGCCGTGATAGTAGTTGTTCGTCGTGACGCCGAAAGCCGTGACATTAAAGGTCACGTAGCCACCCGTCGAATAGATGCCGTTGAGGTCTTCATCCGCTGATGAAAGCAGCATGCGACCGTAAAAGTCTCCCCAGCCTTCGCCCATGCCGCCGCCGCGACCGCCGTTCAAACCGCCGCCGTTACCGACGATACGAGTCGAAGTTCCGTGCGTCAGCTCATGGATAATCACTTCCTGATCGAGGTCGCCATCGCGGCGCACAGGAGTGTTGAGGAAAATATACATCTGCATCTTTCCACGCGCACCGTCTGCGACGGGCGTGAAGTTCGCATTATTCGTGCCGGATGAATCCTGCGCTTCGGCTCTGATGCGGTCGTTGCCGAGGCCGCCGCGCCCGAAGTTATCGGTCTGGAAGTTTCTCGCAGGCTCTGTGAATCCTGCGCCGTAGAGATCATCGTGATAGCGATTGGTCCAGTAGAAGAGGTTCGTGACGACACCTTTCTGGAACTCCGAGAGCGGAGCGCCCGGAACCGGTTCTTCGCCGTTTGTCGGATTGCCCGGAGCCGGATTGTAAGCAAAGTTGAAGACGCGGCTGACGCCGGTAGCTTTGCCTGCCGGGTCAACGCCGTCCGAGCCATCGCGGTCAATACCCGACTCGACGTTGTTACCGTCGGTCGTATTGTTGCCGTCCGTAATCCAGCCCAGATTGTTCTGGCCGGGGTTGGGGGCTTCGTTACCAATCAGCGTGACAGGCGAGCGATTGACGATCACGCCCTGCGTTCCCGCTGTCGGAGTGGCGGCTCCGGGCGAGAACGGCGTCGGGCTGTCACCCGTGTAAACGTGATAGGTGGCGCTCTGCGTCTGGTCCAGCGTCATGTTTTTGCGCCACAACATTTTTCCGTTGCTCGCATCAACGATCACGTAGTAAGTCTGCACGTCTCCCCACAGGAGCACGCGCCACGCGAGCGTCGCCACGCCCGGCTCAATCGGAAAGTACATCAGCTCGGCTGTGATTTCATCCGAAAACTGGCCGCGCTCGAAGGTGGCTTTCCTGCCGCCGTCCGCCGTGGACTTAAGCTGCAAGTCTGCTTCCGTCGCCTGACGATTAATCGCTCTGGCCGCTGCGATAACAGCATCCTTCGGATGGCCGGGGGTTTTTTCGAGACTCTGATAGTTAAGGCCGGGCGCGAGATTGTTGACCGTGCGGGCCAACGCGCCGTCGCGGGAGATAACGCCGCGCACCTCGCCCATGAAAACAGGGACGCCGTTAATCTCCTGCGCCATTTCGACGAAGGAAAGATTTCCGGCAGGATTGGTGTAGTTGGCGAAAGTTCTGAGTTGGCCAACCTGTTCCGCTGTCAGGCCGTAGAGTTCTTTGTTTTGGAGCAGGAAACCACGCAAGAGGTCTTCGCGTGCTTCACGTGTAGTGCCCGCTGGCTCGGTTAGAAACGAGCCTTTTTTCAAGACATCCGTGCCAACGATGCTGGCGATATTGAGGTCTGAATCATATTCCACGTCCAAATCAGGAACGCGGCGCGACAATTCATCCTGAGCATTACGCATCTGTCCCTGCACGCGGCCCGCGTCCGCCGGATTGCTGCCAACCTTTTGACGAAACAGCTCGCGCGCTTCATGCGCCGCGTCGGATTTATCCTGACGGATATCGTAAAATTCCAGCCCTTGGGCCTGACTGACCGTTCCTTTACGGCCATATGCATTCTGGAAATCCTCGCCCACAGATGCCTGCGTGCGAAATTGCAGAGACAGCATCACAGCTACGCCGAGCAAGACTATGCTGGCGGCGATAGCGCGGAACCTTCTCCTCATACTTTTTTGACCAAAGCGTGATTTCATTAACTAGGCCCTCCTAAAAGCCTCGGGTTTGGGGAACAAAGCAAATCAGTCGCCTTCCTGCTGGGAATGTGCCCGAATGTTGGAAAACGCCCTTGCCTGTCTCTGGCATCGAATTCTCTCTCTTGTGGGCAGATAAAAGAGCGGTTCTCTCGCTCTGCCGTGAGAGTCAAATAGAAATTAGTGCCGCCTTAATAAAATGATATGCGTGAGAGAAACCAACCCGCCTTGAGAGAGCAACATGTATGTCTTTGACAACGAGGTTTTGCAAAAGAAATAAAAGTGCGTGACAGAGCCTGCGGCTTTAATCAACCGGACAAACTCTTGGCCCACGGTTAATGAGCGAAACCGTGAGCAGGTGCTCAGTAAATTTTAAGTCTTGAAAAGAAGGAATCAATGCGCTAATGCTACGACTGCGGTCGTTCCAGATACTTCACAGGCAAGCAACAAAACAAGCGTTTTACTACCTTACCGGAAACATGGAGCGCGGTTAATAAAATCTCATTGCCCGGAGGTTAAGCCGCACAACTAAAGTAGAGAGGCTGAAATTGTAAACTTAATGATACGGTTTGTCCAAAGACGGCTCTGAACACGGGACTCACTATCAACCTTCGGGGCGATTTTTTAACATATTTGATACTGCTGAGTCAATCCGAGAATTTGGAAATAACCGGAAATTCGGAAGCCAAGCCGGAGAAGAAAGGTAAAAGTAAAAAGGTAAAAGGCAAAAGTGAAGATAGCATTCTTCTCATCCTCACTTTTGCCTTTTACCTTTTTACTTTTACCTTGTTAACTTGCTCGTTACTGGGAAAACCTCTCCATAATCTTTTCTCTGATCTGCGCCGGGGAAAGCTTCTGCTCTTTCTGTAGCTGGTAGGCCATCAAAGCTTCATCTACGCAGGTCGAGCACTGTGAGGAATGCGTGTCTTCATAACAGCTATGCAGGCTCTTGTGTCCAAAGCCCTGATCGCAATAGCAATAACAGGGAAGCTGCGCGAGCGTTTCCGGAATCTCCTTTGCGACCTCATAGGCGCGCCGCGTCTTGCCGGAAAACTGCGCCGGGTCGAGCGTCGCTTTGAGCGGACGCGCGCTCGCAGGGTCTTTAAAATGCGCTGGCACGCGCGGCGTCGCCTGCGCCACAGGCGAAGCTTGATTCGGCTGTGAAGAATGACCGTGATTCTGTTTGACAGGGCTATTTCTTGAGGAAAGAGTCGCAGCCGCCACGGCCACGCCAATCACTAACACCAGCACGATGACAACTTTTTTCATAAACTTCTCCAGTCCCTTTTAAGTCCGCAGCGCAATTCTATTATGTCAGAGACCGAAGAGCAATTTGCGGCAGCCGATTTTTATTCCTCATCTGCCGGGACAGTTGCCGCCTGCGAAATACTCGCGCGCGGGTGATGACGGTCATAAGTGGCGCGCAGGTGGTTGTCTGTGATGTGAGTGTAAATCTGCGTCGTCGAAATATCCGTGTGGCCCAGAAGCGCCTGCACGGAGCGCGAGTCTGCCCCGCGCTGCAAGAGATGCGTGGCAAAGCTGTGGCGCAGGGTATGCGGCGAGACGCCTTTGAGACCCGCGCTACTCGCGTAACGCTTAATCGCCGCCCACGCGAGCTGGCGCGTCAAAGGTCGCCCGGCATTGTTGATAAAGAGATAGGGACTTTCGCTTCCCCTGCGCGCACGCGCGCCGATGTAGGTTTGCAGCCAGTGGGCCGCGCTCCTGCCGAGTGGCACGCGCCGCTCCTTGCTGCCCTTGCCGTGACAAACTATCAGCCCCGCGTCCAGATCAATCTCCGCCAGCTTGAGCGAGGTCAACTCCGAAACGCGCAGGCCGGTGGCATACAATAGTTCAAGTATCGCGCGGTCGCGCAAGCCCTCGCTCGTCTCCGTGTCCGGCGCATTGAGCAATAGCTCCATCTCATCTTCCGTCAGAAACTTTGGCAGGTAAGCCATGCCCTGCGGCGTGTCAAGGTCTTCAGCCGGATGCTTTTTCAGGTGGCCGTCAAGCATCAGAAAACGAAAGAGACCGCGCACCGCGCTGACCGCACGCGAGACAGTTGAGGGCGACAATCCCTCGCGCGACAACTGCGCGATCCACTCGCGCAAGTCCTTGCGCGTCAGTTCGGCCACGCCCACAGCTTTGACATCCGCCCACGCCTGCAAGCGTCTGAGGTCGCGCGCGTAGCTTTCCAGAGAGTTTGCCGACAAACCCTTTTCGACCTGTAGATAGGCCAGATATTCACGAATAAGATCGCGCTTGTGCTGGCGTTCCATAATCATCTCGAAATTCTATGCCCCGAATGTTTTCTGCGATAGAGCGTGAAGCCGAACCATAAGCCGTAGAAGAAGACGAGCATCATTGCAGCCGCCACGATGGAGGCAGTTGAAGAGACGACGATCTTACGCATCACTATGAAAAAGCCGCCGCACATGCCCAGCGCCAGAGGAACCATCGCGGCTATCAGCACGCGGCTGGCAAAGCGATGAAAGTGCTCTGTCTCTTCGCCCTCTTCGACGATGCGATGATACGCGGCGGGAGTCATCAGCAAGACGATACTGACGGCCACCAGCGAGAGGCTGACGAGATGCACATACTTTGACGAAGCGGGCAGCTTCTCAAATGATTCCATCAGGGTCGTCACAAATTGAAATCCCAGCAGAGCCTGCGCGCCCGGCAGCACGACTCTGGCCTCGGTCAGCACATGCTTGATCTTGTCTGTTAACTCCGTTGCGCCGGATTCATGGTCAGGCTTTTCCTGCTTCCGCATCTTCGCTTCCTCCTTGCTCTCGTGTCTATGCCCCGGCTTGCTCATCAGCTCAAGACCGTACCAGAAAAAGAGAGCGCATAAACTCCCGAACACTCCGGCAACGATGCCCCACGTGCGACCCACCGAAAAACTTACGGAAACATAGAGGTCAAGTCCGAGTGCGAGCGCGAATGGCAGGAGCGCCCAATCCATGACGCGCGAGGTGAACGCATGCTGTCTTTCAGTGTCCTCTCCTTCTTCGACGATGCGATGGTGCGCGCCGGGAGTCAGGAGCAGGCCCACCACAAACAGCATCAGAATCAAGCCTGTCAATTTCAGATATTGCGATGAGGGCGGCAGCTTGCCAAAGAGCGGCTCGAAAGCGGAACGAAATTGAAACCCCAGAAGCACCTGCGCGCCGAGCACCAGCATCCGGCTCTCATCCAGCGCGTTCTGTATCTTGTCTTTGAGCTTCGACATCCGCCCCTGCCCTGATTCGCCTTTTTTGCATTCTAGCAGAACGGCTCTTTGCGCAGGCAACAAAATGCCGGAATCAAAACTGACTCCGGCATTGATGTTTCGGCCTTCGGATTTACCGGCCCGGAAATTCTATTCGTAACGCAGACATTCTATCGGGTCTAAGCGCGAAGCTTTGCGCGCGGGCCAGACGCCGAAGACGAGGCCGACGCCGACCGAGACGACGAGTCCTGAAATAACTGCCCACAGAGGAATCTGCGCGGGCAGCATCGGGAACAACAACATGATCAGCTTGCTGATGCCGACGGCCAGCACGACGCCGATCATGCCGCCCATAAAGGTCAGCGTCATGGCTTCAAACAAAAACTGGTTAACGATGTCACGCCTGCGCGCACCGATAGCTTTGCGAATCCCTATCTCTTTCGTGCGCTCCGTAACGGAGACCAGCATGATATTCATGACGCCGATGCCGCCGACCAGCAGGCCCAGACTGGAAATCGCAATGGCGACCAGCCCGACCATCGCGGTGATGCTGTCAAACTGTTCGATAAACTTATCCGAGGTCTTGATGTCGAAATTATCAGGGTCTTTGAAATTGACTGTGCGACGACGACGCAGGATTTCTCTTGACTGTTCGAGCGCGTCATTCAACTGACCCGTGCGCCCCTGTATCACCAGCAGCAGGTAGCCGCGCGCCGGAGCAAGCTTTTGCGCCGTACGCAGCGGCAGAAAGACTGCGTTGTCCTCTTCATTCTCGCCAAAGAATCCGGCCTTTCTCTTCTCCAACACGCCGACGATCTCAAAAGTATGCCCGCCCATCTTGACCAGCGTGCCGACGATTCCAGTCTCCTGATTCGGAAACAGAGCCTCGACGGCGTTGACTCCGAGCACCAGCACTTTGCGCCGCTGCTGGTCGTCCGCCTCGGTGATAAAGCGACCTTCCTTGAGCGAGATGTTGATGATGTCCGCGTAGTTGGAAGAGACGCCCTGCGTGTTGCCCCAGCGATAGTTCTGGCCGTTGTAAATAATATTGTCGTCAAAAGGCCCGCCGGAGTATCCAACGTTCGGCGCGACGCTTGCGACATCCTGCACCGCAGGACAGTTGGCGCGAATGGCTTCGGCATCGCCGACCGTCAGAGGCTTGCGCGTGCGCTCGGAGCGATCTTCCTGGCCGAAGCCCGTCGAGAGATGGAAAGCGTAAATGTTATTCGTCCCATACTCTTCGATGATGGCGACGATGCTCTGACGCATGCCTGTCAGGAGCGAGGCGACAACGATGGCCGCCGTCACCCCGATGACGATGCCGAGCACTGTCAGGAAGCTGCGAAACTTATGCGAGCGCACGCTGTCGAGCGACATCTTCAAAGTTTCTCTGGGAATAAAATGTGGGAGCTTGAGCCTCATAACAAATGCTTCCTAACCGGAATTTGAAAAATCTTTCAACTTCTTTGCGCCTTGAGTCTTTCTTTGTTTGCGCCACCGGCGTGAAAGGTTCGTGTTTCTCGACGGTGGCGCAAAGTTAAAACCGCAAGGCGCAAAGGTGTTGAAGTTTTCGGTCTCTTGAGTTTTGCAACCGGCGCTAAGTGTTCTGCGTCAGCGCGACAATCGGATCGAGCCGTGCCGCTTTGAATGCCGGATAGATTCCGGCGATGATGCCGATGCCGCTCGACACGAAGACCGACAGAAAAATGTAGCCGGGGGTGATCGTCATCGTCACTTCCGCCAGCACAGTGATGAGCCAGCAAATCCCTGCGGCCAGCAACAATCCGAGCATGCCGCCGAGCGCGCAGAGCAATGCGGATTCAATCAGGAACTGCATCAGAATCTGCTTTTTGGTCGCGCCGACAGCTTTTCGCAAGCCGACTTCAAACGTCCTCTCCGTGACGGAGACGAGCATGATGTTCATGACGACGATGCCGCCGACGATAAGCGTAATCAAGGTAATCGGAATCACGACCGCCGCGATGCCGCTGGTAAACTCGTCCACCTGATTGTTGACCTCTTCGACGTTGACCAGACCGAAATCGTCCTCTTCATTTCCTTTCAGCTTATGTTTGTTGCGCATGGCAAGCCGCGCATCCTCTATGGTCGGCTGTAAGGATTCGCGGTCGCGCGATTTGCCGTGGATTTGCAGGCCGGAGACGCGGCTGAAAATCTGTTGATGCGTAGTCAGTGGAATATACAGATGACGGTCGAAGGAATCGCCGAAGAACGAGCCGCGTTTTTCTTCGATGCCGACAATACGCATCGGCAGGCCGCGTATCTTCAACTCCTGCCCGATGGCATTTTTGCCGGGAAAGAATTTTTCCTTGATGTCCGCTCCCAACACGCAGACCAGAGCAGAGCGTTGCACCTCGTCGGGCGTGATATATCTACCTTCGGAAATGGTCTTGTCCTCGATGCTGACCATATTGGCTGTCACGCCGAAGACCTGCGCGGAGGGAAATTCCACGCCATCCTGGCTCAGATCCGTCTGGGCATTGACCTGCGCTCCGACCTCCGAGCAGGAGCGGCAATTATCCCGTACCCACTCGAAATCGCCCCATTGCAGGCGCTTGTTGCGACGGTTCATACGCTCGAACTCTTCATCCGACAGGTGACCCGAAGCAGCAATGCGCGCCATCATAAAGTGATTGGCTCCCAAAACCTTCGCCACCTTGTCAACGACGTAAGTGTTCAGCCCGCTAATGGCTGCGCCGACGACGACCACTGAAGCGACGCCGATAATGATACCGATGAGAGTTAAAAACGCGCGCAGCTTGTGCGCAAAGATGGATTGCAGCGCAATGCGCGCGGCGTCTATATAAAATGAATAAAGATATTTCATTGGGTTAAAGAAAGGCGCGTGCGACTTCAAGACCAAACGCAAGTACGACCGAAAGGGAAAGAATGTTCTTTAATAGTTTCCTTTAAAAAAAACAGATTAGCCACAGAGAACACAGAGATTTAGAAAATTACTAATCTCAGACTCAGATTCAGAATTTCAAATCTCTCTGTGCTCTCTGTGTTCTCTGTGGCTAAATGTCTTTCGTCTTTCTCAAGGAGTTTGCTGGCGCAAACTTGCGGAGACATGGCCTTGAGTTTCCGTGTCGGGAAACGACCCGCGCCCGAAGAAGACATGCCATGCCAGCTTATTGAGCACGGGCAGGCGCATCGCTCCGCATGCCAGCTCAAGCAAGACAGGCTGCTTGACACGCGCAATCATGCGACGCATCCAGAGCCGCGAGGTAAACCTCGCGCGAAAAGCTTCGCCCGAATATGCGCTGAGCTGTGCCTGATCTTCCGTCGCCAGATAGTTGCCGATGACCTGCGCGGCCAGACTCGACAGCCGCATGCAAGGGTCTAAGCCTCCAGCCGTCAGCGGCGAGACAGCGCCCGCCGCATCGCCTATCAACAGGCCACGCTCATTCGCTATCCGCCTGAGCACGCCGCCGACGGGAATACGCCCGCCCCTGCGCTCGATCTTGCGCGCATTGCCGAGGTCAAGGATGCTGCCATCAATGCTCCGGCGAAAAATTTCCAGCGCGCGTAAAGGCTCGAAATGCTTTGCGTAACCTCCGACGCCGATGTGCGCCTCTTCGCCGTCATGCACGACCCACGCGAGATAGCCGGGAGCGAGCACCGGGTCTAAGAAACAATGAAAACGCGGCGGGCCATTGAGCGGCACATCCGTAAAAACTTCTTCGACGCCGACGATCCACTCGCTGTTGCTGTCAAGCTCCAGGTCACGCGCGACGCGCGAGCGTGCGCCGTCGCCTCCGACCAGATAGCGCGTGCGCGCGGCCCAGCGCGTCCCTTGCGTCTCAAATCGGACGAGCGAATCTTTTTCCGCAGACACGCATCCGGCATACCGCGTCGCGGGTGCCCATTCCACCCCGGCATCTATGCATTCATTAAGATACTGCGTGTACAGCCTTCCCATCCGGCCCACGCGAAACTCGTCGTGCTCGCTTTCGAGCATCAACTCGCGGCGCGCAGGCGAATACAGAGTCACATGCCGCACGGGCGGGCCTAAAGTCCCTTCGGGAAACTCGAAATCTTCGAGCGTGCGCCGGACGAAAATGCCGGTCGTATGCACAGCCTCCGTCAGAGACAGCTTGCGATCTGCGAGCAACACGCGTGCGCCCTGCCTTCCCAGGCTCCGCGCACAATGAAGTCCGGCCAGCCCTGCTCCTATCACGATAACGTCGTATGTCTTCATTTTATTAACACTCGAAAGTAGGGGCCGGGGGTCAGGGGACGGGTGACAGGGAAAGCTGTTTTGTCTTTTCCTGACCCCTAACCCCTGCCCCACGGCCCCTGCTCTACGCAGTTTTCTCTTTCCCTTCGACAGGCTTCATCGCTGCCGCCGCAAACTTTTCCTTCCACTTGATCTTGCCCGTCACCTGCATCACCACGAACAAAGTGATAATCGAGCCGATGGTGATGGCGAGTCCCGTAAAGCCTTTGAGAAAAAAGGCGTAGGAGAACAACACCAGATAAATGAATTGGGCCAGAGCCGCCTCGCCGCTCGCAAAACGCATCCCGACCACCAGCCGCAGGTAACTGACGACCAGAAAAATAGAAACCGCAGAGCAGATGACGAACGCCATGTGAATCGAGATGTGGTCTACCAGATAGGCCAGCAGGAGATGGAACGAGAAAAAGGCTGCGGCCAGAAAGAAATAGTTCATCGGGTGCAGTTCTATGCCTCGCAGTGTGGTGATGATGAGCATCAAAAAGAAAAAGAAGAACAGCGAGACGGGCGCAAAAAGACTGATGCGACCTGCGAGCGGGCCGGGCTGCAACTTCTCAGGCATGACCATCCCGATTTGATAACCCGAAATCAGATTCTTTGAAGCCCAGATCAGATTCCAGCCCCCGTCCGTCTCCTGTTTTTCAGATGGCGAGAGCGTGTTCTCGGCAAAATCTATGTCCTTGAAATTGGTCTTCATACGCAAGGTGAAATCGCGCACCTGCGTCACGTTCTGCCCGAAATTGTATTGCCAGCGATCAAGCCCCTGCGAGCGATAGCCGACCTTGAGCGTCGCGGTCTTGCCCGGCGCGAGCTTCGCTTTGCCGCTGACAGTATTCTGCTCGCTCAAGAGTGTCACAGAAGTATCGTCAACCATAAAAACCAGATCGTCATAGATGGCCTGCCCCGTCGGATAGCCGAGCGCAAACTTGACCTCCTGCTCCTTGTCGCTCGTGTTGCGAAAAGCGTAGACGCCGCTGAACGCAACCTTGTATGTGCTGTACCAGAGCAGCCCCTTCTGCCTGTGCTCCAAATCGAGCGCGACATCTATGCGGCTGCTTTCGAGGGGCAACGGCTCCGTCTTCTCTTCCGGCACAGAGCGGACGACCATCCTGCCGTTCTCCATAATCTCGACATTCTTTGGCACGACTTGAATGTAAGAAGCAGCCGGCGGCGATTGATTATGCGGCGCGCCCCACAAAGAGACGACGCGCCCCTCTGAAACAGAATCGGAGTTATAGGTGCGCGAAAAAATCGTTGCGCCGAGAATGGCCCACGCCACAGAGGCGCAGAGGAAAATGAACGCGATAGCGATAATGCGCTTGACCATAATTTTGCTCCTTAGAAGTCTTTCAAATATTCTCTCGAATCTCTACAACTCACGCTCTCAGGCCGGTTTGGTTCCTCATCCCTTGCACACACGCGCGGAGACCATGATTCTCAACTTCCGACCCGCCTCGCAACAATGTGGCTCGCCACAGTCAACGCGCGTGTGAAGGCACAACCCGCATAAACCTCAAATCTGGCAAAGAGCTTTGCATTGCAAAGCGAGCGGGCAAAAAAAAGCGCGTGACCGCTCATTTAGCGGTCACGCATGGCGCGGATCAGGGCTTCCATGTGATCCAGATATTGTTCGAGAGCGCGGCGGCCCACGGGCGCAATCTTGTATTCGGTTTTCGGCACTCGCCCTTCAAAAGATTTGGTGCAGATGATATAGCCCGCTTCTTCCAGCTTGCGCGCATGCACAGACAGGTTGCCGTCAGTAGTCCGCATCAGATTCTTCAGGTCGTTAAAGGTCAGTGACTCGTTGGCCGCAAGCGCGCTGACGATGCCGAGCCGCATGCGCTCGTGTATCAGGCGATCCAATTCCGGCGTCTCCGCCAGGGCGGCGGCGTCATCCCCGTTTTCGCTCTGCACGCTGCGAAGAGCACGCGCGCCGGCACGGCTCTTCTTGGCGTCTTTGAGTAAAGCGCTGTGCTTAGCCACCGTGTTTCCTCGCAATGATGAGGCCGAAAACGATATGCAGGACGCCGAAGCCGAGCGCCATAAAGAGATTGACCCACGGGGCTGGAAAAAAGAGCGCGAGCGCGCCGAGCGTCATAAAGCAGATGCCCATAATCGGCACGATGCCGACCGAGAACATGCCCCCCGTGACAACGCCCGTGCCGTAAAGCAAGAGCCACATGCCGGGAATGACGCTCGTCCCGGTGGTGCGATAAAGCACTATGGTCAAGAGCGCGCCGACGAATACCGGCGGGGCGAGGCCGAGCGCAAACTTACGGCCCGGCCCCGACAGCAGGGGCAATTCTGCTGCGCGAGCCTTGCGGTCCATCGCCCATCCGCCGATCATAAAAGCCAGCA
This sequence comes from Pyrinomonadaceae bacterium, assembly GCA_963817025.1. Lineage (GTDB taxonomy): Bacteria > Acidobacteriota > Blastocatellia > Pyrinomonadales > Pyrinomonadaceae > JACMLC01. The sequence continues at coordinate 127,552 of CAWFML010000004.1, forward strand.
GCCCCTCAACCATCCATGTCAACAGCCACGCCTTGACAGTTATCTGTTGTGCGGCAACATACGCCGCGCACAGAGCGGAGACGCCCATCACGACACCGCCCCAACCGGGAACGGCTGTAAAAGACGAAGCGCGCTCCATCGTCTCGCGTATGAAGCGCAAATTATCCATCGCACGCGTGTGCAGCGCGGGCGGCTCTTTGACTAGTCTCGGTCTGATTGGATGAATAGAGGCCATGCGGCAAATCATACTAGAGTTCTTGAATCTGTCAAGTACTTTGCGCTACAAAGACATTTAAGAAAAAGTTTCCCGCGAAGGCGCAAAGACTTATAGCAATTTGCGATAAAGTGTGACCTGATGCGCCCTGCCTGAGGGTCGGGCTACTGCCCCTGTCCTGTCGCTCACGGGGCAGTAGCCCGAACCCTCAGGCAGGGCGCATGCATTTGCAATCCGTTATAATGTTCTTCTTTGCGCCTTCGCGGGAAACTTTCGTTCTTGTCTTAGGAGTCAGCCTTGCCAGCATATTTCGCTGTGCTCGCGTCGGAGATTGCCGAAACATCTTCGGTCAGCGATTGGTCAACCAGCAGTCTCTGTTCCAGCTCATGAATCGTGTACGAGCCGGTCGCGGGGCTGGCAGAGGCCGCGCGCCCGACGAAGTATGGATGCTCGCAGCGCGGCAGCAGATTCGCCAGACGCGGCTGGACGAAATGCCAGCCGCCCATGTTCTTCGCTTCCTCCTGCGTCCACACAAGCTGCGTCGCATTCGGGTAGCCCGCAAAAATTTCCCGCAGAGCTTTTTCAGGAAACGGATAAAACTGTTCGAGCCGCACGATAGCCACCTGCTCGTCGCCGGATTTTTTCCGCGCCGCGCTCAAGTCGTAAAAGACCTTGCCGCTGCACAGCACGATGCGCTTCACCTTCTCTTTGTCAGAGACTTCCCTGTCGTCAATCACTGGCAGGAAGCCTCCGCTGGTCAATTCTCCGACGGTCGAAGTCGCAGCCGGAAGACGCAGGAGACTCTTCGGCGTCATGACGACGAGCGGGCGCATCATCTCCTGTTTGACCTGACGACGCAGCAGATGAAAATACTGCGCGGGAGTGGTCGGATAACAGACCTGCAAATTATTCTCCGCACAGAGTTGCAGGTAACGCTCAAGCCGCGCGCTCGAATGCTCCGGCCCCTGTCCCTCGTAGCCATGCGGCAAGAGCATAGTGAGACGCGATCTCTGTTTCCACTTGTCTTCGGAGGCGGCGATGTACTGGTCTATGATAACCTGCGCGCCGTTGCCGAAATCTCCGAACTGCGCTTCCCACAAGACGAGCGCGTCGCGCGCCTCGACCGAATAGCCGTACTCAAAGCCAAGCACGCCCTGTTCCGAGAGCGAGCTATCAAAGACCTCGAAGACAGCATACTTGTTATCCTCAACTCGCAACTCGGAGAGCGGAGTCCAGGGGCTGCCCGTCTGCGTGTCGTACATCACAGCATGACGCTGGCTGAACGTGCCGCGTCCTGAATCCTGACCGCTTAGGCGCACGCGCTTGCCCTCCAAGACCAGCGAGCCAAACGCTGCGGCCTCCGCAAAGGCCCAATCCATAGGCACATCGCCTTCGCTCATCTTGGCGCGGCGCGCAAGCTGGCCCACCATCTTCGGGTGTATGTGAAAGCCTTCCGGCACGACCGCGATATGATGCCCGATCTTGCCTATCAGTTCCGCATCAATGCCCGTCTCCAGGACGAGCGAGCCATCTTCTTCAACGATTGGCGGCGGCAACTCTTTCTTCGGGGCTTTCTCGCTGACGACTTTTCTGGCGCGCTGCCATGCGTCCTCAAAACGCCGGACGCGCTCGTCAATCATCTGCGTGACTTCCTCTTCAGTCATCACGCCCTCGCGCACAAGCTTCTCAGCATAGATGGCGCGCACGCCCGGATGAGCTTTGACGCGCGCGTACATCAAGGGCTGCGTATAGCTCGGCTCGTCGCCTTCGTTGTGGCCCAGACGACGAAAGCCCACGACATCCAAGACGATGTCCTTGTTAAAGTCCTGCCGGTAATCGAGCGCGATGCGAAGCACGCGATACGCTGCGTCCGGGTCGTCGCCGTTGATGTGAAAAATTGGAAGCTGCGTCATCTTCGCCACGTCTGTCGAATAGATGGTCGAGCGTCCTTTTTCCGGCGAAGTGGTAAAGCCGATTTGATTGTTGATGATGATATGAATCGTGCCGCCCGTGCGATAGCCCTTGAGGTCTGCCAGGTTCAAGGTCTCCATCACGATGCCCTGCCCTGCAAACGCTGCATCGCCATGCAGGAGCACGGGCAGAAACTGGTCGATCACTTCCTCGCGCGGCTTATCCACGGCGTCCTGCTTGGCGCGGACAATGCCTTCAACGACAGGGTCTACAAATTCCAGATGGCTCGGATTGGGCGAGAGCACGATCTTGACCTTGCGCCCGCTCGCAGTCTCGCGCTCGCCGACCGCGCCCTGATGATATTTCACATCGCCTTCATCTGCGGGAAAATTCGGATGCACAGAGCCTTCAAACGAGGTGAAGATGCGTTCGCAGAAGTGTCCGACGACATTGGCGAGCACGTTAAGCCGCCCGCGATGCGCCATGCCGAGCGTGATGTCTTCGACGCCGTAATCCGCAGCGCGTTCGACCAGTTGGTCAAGCAAAGGGATAATGGTCTCGCAGCCTTCGAGCGAGAATCTCTTCTGGCCCAAATATTTGGTGTGCAGAAATCTCTCGAACTGTTCGGCTGAGATGAGCTTCCACAGAATCTGCTTTTTAATCTCTGCGGGAATCGCTGCGGGGCTGACAAACTCCTGACGGATGCGCTCGCGTATCCAGACCTTCTGTTCCTTGCTCTGGATGTGGCGATACTCTATCCCGACCTTGCCGCAGTAGGCGCGTTGCAGGATGTTGAGGATTTCCCGCAGGGTCGCGCTCTCGACTCCGCCGAGTCCGCCGGTGATGAACACGCGGTCTAAATCCCAGATGGTCAAACCGTAAGATTCTATGTCCAGCTCCGGGTGATGATGGAGCGGCATCGCGTGCAAAGGGTCTATGTCTGCGATGAGGTGGCCGCGCACGCGGTAAGCATTGATGAGTTCGAGGACGCGCGCCTGTTTGACGATCTGCTCGCGCACATGGTCGCCGCCCAAAAGAGCAGGGTTGCGGTCTATGGCCCAGCGCACGGGCGGATAAGCAATCTCAAGGTCTGCGAAAATGTCGTCGTAAAAATTTTCTTTGCCGAGCAGTAGCTCATGAACGCGCGCGAGAAACGCGCCGGACTCCGCGCCCTGTATGATGCGATGATCGTAAGTCGAGCTGATGTTGATGGTCTTGCTGATGCCGAGTTGCGAGAGGGCTTCGGGCGACATCGCCTGATACTCAGCCGGATATTCAATCGCGCCCGTGGCGATGATAACGCTCTGGCCCGACATCAATCGCGGCGTGGAAGAGACCGTGCCGATGGTTCCGGGGTTGGTCAGAGAGATGGTCGTGCCCTGAAAGTCCGGCAGTTGCAGTTTGCCTTCGCGCGCACGCTTAACCACATCATCATAGGCCGCAAGAAAGTCTGCGAACTTCATGTGGTTCGCGCCCTTGATGTTTGGCACGAGCAGGCTGCGCGTCCCGTCCTTTTTCTCCATGTCAATGGCGACGCCCAGATTGACGCTCTCACGCTTGATGCGCGCGGGCTTGCCATCCACGAGCGCAAAGCCGTCGTTAAGCTGCGGAAACTTTTCGAGCGTGCGAATGATGGCCCACGCGATGAGATGCGTGTAAGAAGCCTTGCCCCTGTTTCTCTCTTTGAGATACTTGTTGATAATCAGGCGATTTTCGTCCAGGAGCTTGACGGGAATCTGGCGGTTGGAGGTCGCCGTCGGGACAGTCAAGCTCGTCTCCATGTTCTCGACTATCTTGAGCGCCGCGCCGCGAATCGGTTGCGCTTCTTCAACCGGAGCGGCAGCAGCAGCAACCGGCGCAGGAGGTGTCGCCGCCGCCGCAGGAGCCTGTGCTGGCTGCTGTTGCGGCGCAGGCTTTGTCGCAGCAGTGGCGGTCTGCGTCGTCGCTTGAGCCGCAGCCGTCGCACCGTCGCCGTTCGTGGAAGCCGAAGCGGCGTGCCCGTTCTCCGACGCTTCCGTTTGAGGCGACGAAGCCCCTCCGAGCAGTTCCATAAAATACGCGCGCCACGATTCGTCAACGAGCGCGGGGTTGCTGCGAAAACGCTGTAACAAGCCTTCGACATAAGTGGCGTTCGCGCCGAAATTTTCTGCGATAATGGCCGACAGGTCGGTCTGATTCTGCTGTTCGCTCAATGGTTTATCACCTCTTACGGAAAAGCCGCTGTAGTTTTATGCTGAGATACAACATGCTCTGTATTTGATTCGATAGTGGTATAGATTATCACCTTCCGATGTTCAATGCATCTAAGAAGCGGTTTTAAGAATCTCTCAGAAATTAAAATCAGATGAGCAGAAAATGTGCGCAATGCGGGCTGGTTAATTTTGCGGGCGATGAGACTTGCAAGCGTTGCGGGGCGCAGCTTGAAGCCGCGACGGCGGTGGAGACTGCTCCGGTTAAGAGCGGAAGGCGGCGACTTATCCTGCGCCTGCTGCTGACGCCTGCGCTGGTTCTCTTCATTTTGCTGGTCGCATATCTCTCGCTGCTGGCGACCTCGGAGACAATAAATTTACAACAGCGTCAGGCTGTCAACCGTGCGATTGATGTCATCGAAGGGAAAGGATTCGGACAGGAAGCTTTTATGTTACGCCATGTGGCGAGCTTTCGCGCGACGGATAACTGGTGGAATCGCTGGGTGGGCCACGACGAGGCTTACGCCGCGACCAATTTTCCCTTTCAGGTCGTCACGCTCTACCCGGACTTTTTCAACATTCCCGTTGACGATGTAGAGCGCGCGGCAATCCTGCTGCACGAAACCTATCATCTTTACGGTCGCGGCGAAGAGACGGCCTTCAAAGGCTTCTGGCGAAACAAACAGAAACTCGGCTGGACGCGCGCGATTTATGGCGAAAGCCGCGTCTGGAAGAATGTGCGCGAATCTACCACTAACTTTGCCCCGCAATTTTTCCAGTGCGGGGAGGACAAACGCTCTGATTGCTTTGAACAGATGCCGTGAGAAGCACAGAGTTTTCCCGCAAAGGCGCAAAGGCGCAAAGGAAGACCGCAAAGGTATTGAGCTAATATTAATCTTGAAAACTTTCTTGGCGTCTTCCTTTGCGCCTTTGCGGGAAATTATCTTCGCTTTATCAACCATAAAGGATAAGTCCATGAACTCATCCAACCGCTTCAAATTACCACTGTTGCTGCTGTCTCTGCTCTTCTTCATGCCCGCCGCGCAGGCGCAGGATTTGGCGAAGGGAGTTGTCATCGAACGGGTCGTCTGCGTCGCGGACGCGGGGCAGAGTTACGCTCTCTATCTGCCGTCGAATTACACGACGCAGAAACAGTGGCCCATCATCTACGCCTTCGATCCGACCGCGCAAGGCACTGCGCCGGTCAATCTTTTTAAGGAAGCGGCGGAGAAATACGGCTACATCGTCGCCGCCTCGCACAACTCGCAGAACGGAATGCAGAGCGGGCCGTTACAGGCGGCCATCAAATCAATCCTGACGGACACGCGCAAGCGACTTTCGATTGATGCCAGACGCATCTACACGGCAGGTTTTTCCGGCGGGGCGCGTGTCGCCACACGCGTCGCTTCTTCATGCGGCGGTTGCATCGCCGGGGTCATCGCCTGCGGCGCAGGCTTTCCCTCGGACATCACCCCGTCAGACGCCACGCGCTTTGCCTTCTACGGCACTATCGGCGTAGACGATTACAATTATCCTGAACTGAAGCGGCTGGACGATAAGCTTAGCTCGCTCGCACTCCCGCATCACATCGCTGCTTTTGAAGGCGGGCATCAATGGGCCACGCCGCCTGTATTAGGCGAAGCCGTAGAGTGGCTTGAGCTTCAGGCCATGCGCGCGGGCAGACGCGAGCTTGATAAAGCTCTGGTTGAAGTTTTGTGGCAGAAAGCTCTGGGACGCGCCCGCGCAGATGAAGAGGCGCGCAGATTTTATGAAGCTTATAAGGGCTATGCTGCGCTGGCTGCGGACTTCAGCCAGCTCAAAGATGTCGCGGAGTATGAAAAGAAAGCTGCTGCGCTGAAGGAGACAAAGGAAGTCAAACAGGCTCTGAAAGCGGAGCAGGAGCAGATTGAAAAGCAGCTGGAGCTGGCCGCCTCGATGATTAATCTCGGCAGCAAGTTATTGAACGAGCCGTCAGAGCGCACGGAGGCTTTGAAAGAGTTGCGCGTGATAGTCGAAGGTCTGAGAAAAAAGGCCACGGCCACAGAGGATTCCGGCGAGCGGCGCATCGCCAGACGCGCCCTCAGACATGTGCTGGCCCAGACCTCTGAGGCGGCGATGTTCAATTATCATCCGAACCGGCAGTATGAAATTGCGCTCGTCAATCTGGAAGTCGCGTCAGTGGTCTCGCCAAACAATCCATTTATCCCTTACGAGATGGCACGCGCCTACGCGCTTCGCGGCGAGAAGAAAAAAGCTCTTGAATCATTAAAGCTTGCGGTCGAAAAAGGTTTTCAGGGCGTTGCGACCATTGCCGGGCAAAAGGATTTTGATTCCCTTCGCGCGGAATCGGAATATCAATCAATCATCAAAACTCTGAATGACGGCAAACTATCGAAGTGAGAGTTAGAGCAGCTAACAAAGCTCAAAGACTAGCCACAGAGACACAGAGTAAGCAAAGCAGATGAAGAACATGCTAAATAACGTGAGTTCGACATAAGCAAACTAGAACACAAGCTGCAACTGCTCTTTGACACGAATATTCAGCGACGGCTTCTTCTCTCTGAACGTGTAGGCGATCAGCCCCGCCACCAGATTGACGAAAAAGTTAGCCACACTGCGATGGCGGCTGTGTTCGATCTGCGAGATGTTCTTGAGTTGATCCGTCACACTTTCAATAATCGCGCGCTTTCGCAGCATGATCTTGTCGAACATGGAGATGAGTCGGCTCTTCATCTTCGTCCGTAGTCTAGTCACAAGTTGCACCTGCTGCTCAAACAAAGTCTCGAACAATGGTTGCGAGATATAGCCCTTGTCGCCGAAGAGCTTGCCGAACAAGCCTTTGACCAACTCCGGCACGGGTCGCCGATCATCCGTGTTGCCGGGCGTGAGCCGCAAAGCAAGCAACTCGCCGCAGTCGTTGATGACCAGATGCAGTTTGAAGCCGAAGAACCAGTCCACACTGGTCTTGCCGCGACGAGCGCATCCGGCAAAGACTTTATGCGAATGAATACGCCGATTATGGCAGACTTTCAAGGAAGTCGAGTCAATGAAGGAGATGCCGGAGCATTCTGCTTTTCGGCTCTGTAAATAGCCGCACAAGGGAACCAGCGCCAAGGGCATCAACTCCACAAAACGGTTATAGCTGGGCAAGCGCGGGAATGCCCAATAGAGCTGCTTCATCACATACTGGGTGTAGTAGCTCTTGAAGTTGCGATAACTCGAAGTATGGAAGAGCACAATGATGGTCATGGTCTCTGAGAGGCACAAGGTCGAGGCGCGCTGGCGCTGACGCGGTTGATATGTCAGCAGCCGTTGTCTCCACAATGGTTCAAAGAACAGGCAAAAGTCGTCTATGTCGCAGAAAACAGGTAAAATGTTCATTGAGAGAGTCTTCTTTCGTCGTGATGGTTGTTTTGGCGAACTCCATCTTACGAAATTTAGGTTCTCTCTTCACTTTCTTACGTCGAACTCACGTTAAATAACGTGAGTTCGACGTAAGAATAGTGAGATGTTAGTTAGCCCCGGAGAGGCGACATAGATTAGCCCACGGCGTCAGCCGTGGGGACAGCACCCACATCAAAAGTCGAAGCCCCGGAGGGGCGACATAATCTATGCCGCCCCTCCGGGGCTTTGTCCTTGTAGGGCGTCTTGTCCCAGCACTGATGTGCTGGGCTAATATATGTCGCCCCTCCGGGGCTGTCATGCAATATCCTCTTCTGCTTATATCGAACTCACGTTAAATATAATGCCCATCTGTGTCTCTGTGGCTAATTTTTGTCAGTTCTTCTATAGCAGATTGCAATTGAGTGTGACCGCAGGCAGTTAGGATACTTACCGTTGAGGTGACTCCTGCTTTTCATCCTTTGGCTTTTCGCCCTCATCCTTCTTTTTCAAGAGCGGGTTCGGCAAAGAGAGTTCAAGCTCGACGGGCACGACGCGTTTGAAGTTAAAAAGAAATTTCTTGAAGCGACCAAAGACGTAGACGCGCCCTGTGACGGGCCACGTCTGTTGCTGGTCGTTCCATTCGCCGAGCGCGCCCATCACCGCGCTCGACAGGCTGATAAAGAGACGCACGGGTTTTGGCAACGTCGTAGGCTTGTTGGTCGGCAGGTCAAACGGATGATTGTATTCCTCGACGGTGACGGCGATGCCGTTGACGATCATGTCTTCAAAGGTCAGAAAGTCAACATGCCCTTTCTGCTTGACGGCGGCGATGGTGACCGGAACTTCGAGCGTGATGCCGAGCGGCGTCATGCGCGCGATGCTCGGCTCGCCGAATTGAATCAAAGCATCCGCATCACTTGAAGCTGTGTCGGAAGCCTCCGGTTTCCCTTTCGCGTCCTTCTGTTTTTTGATCTCGACCTTTGCGCGCTCGACCTTATAGCCGCGAATCTCTTTCGGAAAAGTACGCGCCGCAGGAGCCGTATTCTTATCATCGGGCTGCTGTTGCGCGCCGGTCGGATAAAGAACGGTCAGCAGGCTGACGGCTAAGAGCACAGCCATCCGAGCAAGCCCGCGCCGCTTGCAGCCGTTCGTTCTGTTTTTACTTTGGTCACGCTCTCGCAAAAATCTCTCGTCTCTCATCCGGCAGATTTTCCTTATCAGAAGAGATTCAAAAACATTCCGCACTGCTTGAGATGCTTAAAGCCGGACACCTGTGCGCCGATTTTTTGCTCAACTATAAAGCCATCTCCAGCAGGCGAGGCAGATCGAGTATGAGCGCGACTTTGCCGTCCTGCAATTCCGTCGCGCCGCTGATGCCGCGCCAACGCGCGCTGTGACTACCAAGCCCGCGCACCAGCACTTCATGATGACCTTCCCACCCGTCCACGACCACAGCCGCGCGCCTGTCTTCCTGTAACGTCTCTTCTTCCTCATGCACGGCGACGCGCGAAATAACTATGTGCAGCCGGTCTGCATCAAGCCCTGCTGCGGGAGGCTGGGCCAGCAAGTCTCTCATCTGTATGAGAGGGACGATTGAGCCGCGCCAGCGAATCACGGCAGCCCCGCCAAGACGCTCGACCTCTTGCGCTGCAACAATACCAGCCTCTGAAATGTGACTCGCGTCCACGCAATAACTCTGCCCGCCCGAACGAATGATGAGCGCAGGCAGCAGCGCAAGCGTAGTCGGCAACAGAAGCTCGAAGGTAGTTCCCGCGCCCATCTCGCTCTGGACCAGAATCTGTCCACCGGCCTGCTCCACGGCGCGCTCCACCACGTCCAGACCGACGCCTCTGCCTGAGACATTCGAGACCGTCTCGGCGGTTGAAAATCCCGGCGCGAAAATCAGGCGCAGAGCTTCCGGGCCGGAGACTGCTGCGCTTCTCTCAATGATGCCGCGCTCGACGGCTGCACGCGCGACGCGCTGAGGGTCTATGCCGCGCCCGTCATCTGTGATACGCAGGCGCACGCGGCTGCCTTCTGCAAACGCTTCGAGGCGTATGCGCCCGCGCTCGTGTTTGCCCATCGCCGTGCGCTCAAAAGGCATCTCGATACCGTGGTCAACAGCATTGCGCAGGAGATGGAGCAGCGGGTCTGCGATGGCATCGGCCAGAGATTTATCGAGTTGCACCTCATTGCCTTCGGTCTCGAAATCAATCTCCTTGCCAATCGAGCGCGACGCGCCCGCGCCCGCGCGTATGGCACGCGCCAAGGTCTGGCCCACAGGAACCATACGCATGCCTATCAAACGTTCTTCAAGCTCTACGAAGCGGCGGCGAATGCGCGTCGCGCGAATCTCCAGCTCGGTTCGTGCCGCACGCGTCGGCAGCTCTGCGGTTAAAGAGAGATCGAGCGCGCCCATCGTGTCCGTAAAAAGCTCGTGAGTCGCCGTTATCATCTCGTCAAGCTCCGCCAGCTCCACACGCACGAGCGTCGTCAGAGGCGTGATCGTAGCAGTCGCAACGCTCTCCGCTTCCTCTTCTTCAACAGCAACGGAAGGCGCAGCTTTTGTTTCTTCAGCCTTATCTTCGCTGAGCTTTGTGAGCTTGATTTCGCCAAAAGGTTCGAGCCGCGAGGCCAGTTCCGCTTCCTGCTTATCCGTTGCATAAACGAGCCGGAAATTTATCTGGTCGGGCGCGGCGGCTTCCATCCCCGGCAAGGTCGAGATGATTTCGCCGCCCTCATTGAGAGCGTCGCTCAAATCCCTGAACTGCTCATCAAAGGTCGTCAAGTCGAAATTGACTTCGACGATAAAAAGCCCCGCGCCCTCGCCTAAGGCTTCATGAAGACGATGCTCTTCATATTCTGTCAGCGAGCGCGCAATCTCTTCGGGCATCGCTGCGACGGCGAGCGCGGCTGCGGGAGACAGTGCGCCCGCATCCTCTGCCCTGTGCGCGAGACGGCGCAGGCGTTCGATAAGCGCGGGCGAGCTTTGCGCCTGTTCTTCGCCTGCGACGGCGCGCAGCATCTCGGAGATGTTCGAGACCGCATCCTCAAAAGCATCGAGCACGCCGTTATCCACCTCCACGCGCCCCAACCGTATGCCGTCGAGCAAAGTCTCAAACTCATGCGCGAGTTCCGTCACGGCGTCCAGCTCGACGGCTGACGAAGAGCCTTTCAGCGTATGCACATGACGAAAGATGCGCCCCACCAACTCGCGCCGCGCACGCCCCTCCCCGCGCCGCGCACGCAAAGCCTGCATGTCGCCCGCCAACACCTCGACCAACTCTTCGGCCTCACCCAAAAATTCGCGCAGTAGTTGATCCATCAGACAGATAATTTGTGATTAAACAAAACGCCCGAACCGATTCGGCAATGCGTCAGAAAGTATTTGAGAGACATGCTATTTTGCACTCGCTGGCACACGCACCTCATGCCGCTCAATAGCTCAGTCAGAGTTCATTGAACTCCTTCTTCACACTCTTTCAACGCCTCCTGCGCTTCTGTTAAATTACCAAAGCGCAGTTTGGTGAAGATTTCTACTGCGCGACGGGCATAGGGTAGGCCATCATGAGGTCGGTCTTGTCTGGCAAGAGCTTTGGCGAGTCGCCAGCAACTAGAGCCTACCAAGTCCAATCGTCCTACATCTATAGATAATGCCAACGCCTCCTGCGCCAGCACTTCAGCAGCAGGCCAGTCTTGACGGACAAGCGCAAGTCCAGCCAAATTGCCAGTGTAAGCTACAATTCCTTCTTGATATGCTATCTTCTTAGCAATTCGCAGTGCCTCTCGGTAATCACGTTCAGCGGCAATATAGTCGCCTGACCTTTTTTCAGCAAACGCAATGTCGCTAAGAAGGATCGAAATCCCTTGTGCCGAAACACTAGCGCTATCACGCATGAAAATGCGGTATGATTCTAAGGCTTCCCGGTAATCCGCAATTGCAGCAGAGTAGTTTTTCTCCATTAAATGTCCATGCCCTTGTAAGCGAAGAGCAATCACTTTCTGATGCACACCGGCACTCCCCTTTTGCCAGTATATGTTGCAACGAGCAGCACAACTCAGCATCTCAGGAGCACATTCCTGTAAGAAATATATGTGTCCAGCTTGGAATGCCCGCAAACCTGCATTGTAAAAATCGTCTACAGTCAGCGCCTTCTCTTCAGACTGTTGGTTAAGCAAGAGCAACTCATCCCAGCGGCCAGAAAACTGTAAAAAGAAGTCGAGCGCAACGCACACTGCCTGAAGGCGGGCGTTATCGCCTTGCAGGAAAAGTGGAAGTGCTGCGGCAATCGTGGGCCACTCGAATTCTAGTCGAGGGAATCTATTATGGTTTTGATAGCCATTTTCCATCACCAACGCGTAAACACTGTCGGTCAAACGGTGGCCGGTCTGAGCTACGGCTTTCGGTCGCTTGTGTCTCAGAAAGGTTGCGGCCATTGGTGGCAGGAGAAATTTTTGTTCCGTCTCGTCTGTCTCGTCGCTGACCAGCAGGGCGCGGTCTGTCAAATCTTCGAGCGCGGTTTCGGCGGCGATGTGGGCGAGGCCGGATAGCTGTGCAATCCATTCGACTTTGGCCGGTTGTGTGAAATGCGTCAGGGCCGCGAGGACGGCAGTCTCGCTGTCGGTGAAAGTGCCGAGCAGGTCGCCGAAGATGTATTCGAGCGGGTCGTTGTCCTTTGGTGCAGATTCTATGAACTTGTAGGCGTCGGCAATCGTGCGGCAGTGGCTGCCCTCTCTGCCTAACTGCCCCGCTATCCATTTGATGAGTAGCGGGTTGCCGCCTGCGATTTCGTAGAGGTCTTGGCGTTCCTTTTCGTCGGTGCGTGCGAGGCGTTTATTGGATTTGGCAAGCTCGGCTATCAGTTCCAAAGCTTCGCTCAAGGCGAGGCGGTCTAGGCGGACGACGCGGGCGTCTATGTCTGCGCGGCGGCTGGTGACAATCGCTTTGCATGAAGCCGGAAGGCGTCCGAGGAATTGATAGAGACGGTCGCGCTCAGGCTTCTGGAATGTTTCGAGGTTATCAATGATGATGAGGGCTTGTTTATCCGCCAGTTCGCGGCGCACGATATTGGCGCGTTCATCGGCAGGGGTGCGCGCGATGTCTTCGAGGCCAAGCTCTGCTGCGAGTTCGGAAATCAGCGCGATAAAGTTCGGGAGCATGAAGTCCTGTAGGGGCTGTTCGCCCGCAGCGGTCAGCTCGCGCACTTTGGCCGAGAGGAAAATTTTTAGAGGAAAAGCTTCTTCAGTCGCAAGATGTGCGGCGCGTATGGCGAGCGCTGTTTTGCCTATGCCGCCGGGGCCGTCAATCAGCACGCCCCAGCTACGGAGTTCCGGCAGGAGCGCATCTGCAATCGTAGACAATTCTTTGTCGCGGCCAAAGAAGTAGGGTTGATGCGGCAGTGTTGACGAACGACCTGTACGGCCTGCTGTCTCCGCCTGTGCTCCCGCTTCTTCTGAGAAATATCTGCCCAAATCGGCGACGACTTTCGCGGCCAAATCATCCTTGTTGGTAAAGGTCGCGCGGGTGTGCGTGGCTTTCAATTTCTCTTTGAACTTGCGCAGCTTGCCCACGGCGCGGCCTGTGTCCATTTTCGGTGGAGGCCACGGGGTTGTCTCGTCAATTAAGTAGATTAATCTTTCCAGACCTGCCGCAGTCGCCGCGTCATACTCTGCTTCCGTGATTGAAACCTGGTCGCCCTTCGGCACGTGTCCATACCTGTGTGCATAGATGCCGACGAAGACATCGCTCTCTTCTTTGATGAGCCTGAGGCATTCGTCTTTGGGCCGGTTGTCACGCGCGCCGAATTGCTCCATAGAAATATCAATAGCGCCGTATTGACGGATGGCATCCTGCACAGCTTCGCGGAACTCATGCAAATCCACAAAGGTCGAAGAGATAAAGATGCGCTTTTCCATAATTAGATTGCTGTCTATCGCTTTATGAGAGAGACATCGAATAAAAACAGGCGCTTCGGATTTTATCCTGTCATTCGCCGGTTGTCGCTAAATATTTATTGATGAGCCGGCGCAGTTCTTCTGCGATGAAGGGTGTGGATTGGTTATCGGGAGCGGTTTTAAAGTTTCGGTGAGAGGTCAGGCGGAAGAAACTGTGTGGTGCTCGTTATCGTCGTCGCCTTCTGCGTCTGCGTCCGCGGCTGCATTATCTGCCAGAACCTGCGGTTGCTGCTGGTCTAGGTCGCGCTTGATGGCGTCGAGGATGCCGTTGATAAACTGTGTGGCCTCGTAGGTGGAAAAGCGGCGGGCGATTTCCAAAGCTTCGTTGATGGCGACGGTGCGCGGCGTCGGCTCGTGCAGGAATTCATAGACCGCGAGGCGCAGGATATTGCGATCCACAATCGCCATCCGCGAGATGCGCCAGTGCTCTGCGCGCGAGCGTATGCGTTCATCCAGCGCAGTCAGGTGCGCGAGCGTGCCTGTCGCCAGTCGCGTGGCAAACTCGCGCGCGGGCGGCTCCACTTCCGTATCGGCCAATTCAGACCAGAAGAGGCGCACGAGGTCGTCAACCCGCGCTTCGGATATGTCAGCCGCAAAGAGCATTTGCAAGGCGCATTCACGCGCCTTACGTCTGGAACCCATAATGCTTCAAGTTACTAGTGCAAAGTAACAAGCGCCGGGCAGGAACAAGTTTTTAACTTATCACCCGTCACTTGCCACTCATCACTGCTTTATAAAGATTGACTAACTCGACAGCCGACATAGCGGCCTCGAACCCCTTGTTACCCGCCTTCACGCCTGCGCGATCAATCGCCTGCTCCAGCGTGTCAGCAGTGACGATACCGTAAACAACAGGCACGCCCGTTTCCATCCCGGCGTGTGCGATGCCCTTTGTGACTTCGCCCGCGATATATTCAAAGTGCGGCGTCTGCCCGCGTATGATCGTGCCGACGCACACCACTGCATCCCACTTGCCGGAAGCCGCAAGCTTGACGGCCAGGAGCGGAATCTCAAACGACCCCGGCACTTTAAAAACTTCGACGGCCTCTTCCGCCGCGCCGAGACGCTCCAAAGCATCGAGCGCGCCTTCGACCAGCCGCGCCGTCAGAAAATCATTCCACCGGCTGGCAATCACTGCAAAGCGAAAGCCCTCGGCATTTAATCTTCCCTGATGAATGACGGGCTGCAAAAGTTTCTCTTCGACTCCGAAATCGGTTTTTTGTGTGATGCGCTTTCAGTATAGAGAAGGCGGCGGAGGGTGACAAGTGGTAAGCAGATAATAATATAACCAATAATTATTTTTTATAGCCAAGACCCCAGACACGCAGCAGCGCGCGGCATCCATCTTCAAAGTTCTGTGTAAAGTCAACCATCTGTAAAAGAGAGAGAGTCCAGGAAAGCTGATCATAATCACAAGGCTGATATAGCAAAGGGATGATTTTATCAGCATAATGATTATGGTTGAGAGCAAAGAGAGCTTCGCGTTTTACCCAGATTGACTTTACGGAATTTGGCGAGAGAACGAGAATAAACCAATCGCACCTTTTGAGAGCAGCTCCAATCTCATCATGCCACTGCTGAGCTGCGATGATATTTGTTTGGCTATGCCATACTGGAAGCCCATGTTGACGCAGCACGTCAACTAGGGGAGCGACGAATGATTGGTCTAGGTTCGAGTGAGATAAAAAGATTTCAGCGGGTAACATAGAAGTGTCTTGCGATGATGGAGCTAGGCCACTTCCTTTAATGCTTGAGTGATCTGTCCGATACCTTCTTCATGATCGTGTTCAGGAAGATTTATCATTTTTAGACGACGTAGAATCCAGGGAATACTATTTTCAGGAAACCTTTCCGGTTCACCGACAAGGACGGGAATCAAACGTTTATCAAAAGATTTTTTGCCCAATGCATAATCAATCTCATGACGCACGGCTCTGGACTGAACGGCATCAGGCGTCAGAAGAACAACCATAGCTTCTGATTCTTTCAGCCCTTCGGCAATCTTTTCCGCCCAATTATCGCCGGGCATAATTTCTCGTTCGGCATCCCAGACATCAAGCCCCGCTTGCTCTAAAGCCTTCGCTACCTCTCTCGCTAACAACTCGTTCTTGTGCGAATAGCTAATAAATACTTTCATTGCATCGCCTGTCCTCACCATAATGAGGGTTATTATTCTCTTTTCAATTATTTTACACAACTAAAATCTATAACGAATTTAAGACCCGTTAAACTTCGGCGCGCGTTTTTCCAGAAAGGCGCGCGTTCCTTCGCGCACGTCCTGTGTGGCAAAGAGCTGGCTGAAGAGTTCGGCTTCGAGTTGTAAGCCTTCTGCGAGCGGCAGAGAGAGGCCGCGCGTGACGGCTTCGAGACAGGCGCGGATGGCGAGCGGCGCAAGTTCGGCTATCTCACGCGCGAGTGATTCCGCTTCGTCAAGCAGCCGCGCCGGTTCTGCTATGCGATTAACGAGACCGTTGCGAAAAGCTTCCTGCGCAGTGACGCTTTTGCCCGTCAGCATCATCTCCAGCGCGCGGCCTTCACCGATGAGGCGCGCGAGTCGCTGCGTGCCGCCATAGGCGGGAATTATTCCGAGCTTTGTTTCAGGCAGGCTGAACACGGCATCATCCGATGCGACGCGCAGGTGACACGCGAGCGCCAGCTCGCAGCCGCCGCCCGCCGCAATGCCGCTCACAGCGGCAATCACGGGAACGCGGCATTGCTCAATCACATCGCACAAACCCTGCCCGCGCTCTGAGGCTTCGAGCGCGCCAGCTTCATCCAGCCCTTCAAGCTCGCCAATATCCGTGCCCGCGCAGAAAGCTCGCCCGCCCGCTCCTGTCAGAATCACTGCGCGCACTTCGCTTTCAAGCTGCACCCGCTCAAAAAGCCGTGCCAGCTCAACCATCATCTCGCGCGATAAAGAGTTGAGCTTCTCCGGCCTGTTCAAGCGAATCAACGCCAGCGACTCATGTATTTTGAAATCAATCATGAGAAAAGTGACGAGTGACGAGCGACAGGATAGTGATGAGAAATGAGAGCTGAGTTAAAACAGCTTGCCTCGCATCAATCATCGCTTTTCCTGCTTGTCACTCGTCACTGTTTTATAAAAGATTCATCGGCGTCGGATTCTTGGGGTCTTGTGTGTAGTCGTAAAAGCCGCGCCCGGATTTGCGCCCGTAGAGACCTGCCAAGACCATGCGCTTCAAGAGCGGAGGAGGGGCGAAACGCTTTTCGCGGAACTCGTTGAACATAATTTCCGCGATATAGTAAGTCGTGTCCAGCCCGACGAAATCGCCGAGCGTAAACGGCCCCATCGGATAGCCGCAGCCGAGCTTCATAGCGTTGTCTATATCAACTATGGAACCGACGCCCTCTTCGAGCGCGCGAATCGCGTCCAGCATGTATGGCACGAGCAGGCGATTGACGATAAAGCCCGTCTTATCTCCGGCCCGCACTGGGACTTTGCCGAGCCGCTTGCCGAACTCAACGGCCTCTTCATAGACGGCTTCGTCGGTCAGGATCGTGCGGACGACTTCGACCAGCTTCATCAGCGGGACGGGGTTGAAAAAGTGCAGGCCGATAAAACGCTGCTGTCTTTCGGCAGAGGTCGCGGTCATCATCTCCGTGATGGAGATGGAAGAAGTGTTCGAGGCGAAGATCGTCTCCGGCTTGCAGGCGGCGTCGAGTTGCTTGTATGTGTCGCGCTTGGTCTCCAGGTTTTCGATGATCGCTTCGATGATGATGTCGCAATCATGCAGGTCTTCGAGGCGGGTCGTGCCTGTCATGCGACCGCGAATCTGTTGCTGCTCGTCGGCGGTGATGGTTCCCTTCTCTGCAAACCTGCCCAGAGATTTTTCAATCCCCGAAAAACCTTTCGCGCACAATTCGTCCGAGACCTCGCGCACGATGACATCAAATCCCGCTGTGGCCGCCGTCTGCGCGATGCCCGAACCCATCAGCCCGCAGCCGAGCACGCCCACTTTTCTGATTTCCATAAAATTAGTTTCTCCTGCCAAAGCTCTGTTGTTGAGCGATAATGATAAAACTTCATATGCGAATCAAGAGTGGAAAGCGTTTTACATGGAGCAGCGTGTCCTTTGAGTCTCTTTGCGATTCCTCCTTTGCGCCTCTTTGCGGTTAAGTGATGTTTTAACGCAAAGACCGCAAAGAGACGCAAAGAAGCGCAAAGAGTGTCCTACTCTTGATTCACATTTTATCTACTTGTTGGCGTCTCCATCTTTGACAGGTGGAGTCTCACGCCATTCAATTCCGTATTGCGGGCCGTTGTTTGTGACCCATTGTTTGTTCTTTTCCTGCCACGCCTTGAAGTCAGCTATCAGCTTATCGTATTGCTCTTTGCTTTGAGGCGGCGTCTTACTCTTCTCGCTCCTGCTATTTATAAGATCACGCGCGCGTTCAAGCAGAGATTTCAGTTCGGCCAGCAGAGCATCCGGTGTCGGGTCAAGCGATGGAGTGTTATTGATGGTTGCGATAGCCGGGTCGATGGTGCTGGCATTGAGTTCCTGAAAAGATTTTACGAATGCCGTTGTCCCTTCATTGAGGGCTTTGATATACGGCTCTGCATTGCCCCTGCCGCCTGTGAACCCGCGCTGCAACGAAGCCAGACTGAATTGCAACGGCGGCCCGTTATAATTGCGCGACACCATAAAGAAGCTGACGACGACCAGCGCGAGCGCGCCAACCTGTAAGATGTGCCAGAACAGAGCGACGGGGCCGCGCTTTCCCGGTCGCTTGTAGTCAACCAGAAGGGCGAGTGCCGCGCCCGCTACAAGTCCGCCGAGATGCGCCGCGTTATCTATCAGCCCCCGTCCAATAAAACCTATAAAAAGATTCATCAGGATGACGGGCAGCATGCCTGTGCCGAAGGCGCGCTTGAAACCTTCTGGCAACTCGCGCCGGAATTTGAGACCGAAGACGAACAGCACGCCGATCAGCCCGAAGAGCGCGCCCGAAGCTCCCGCAGACGGCCCGTCCGTCGCTTTGAACAGAAAGCCGCTGAGGAATCCGACGCTCATGTTCGGGCGCAACGTCAGGTAACTTGCCAAAACGCCTGCCACGCCCGCGACTATCCAGAAGACCACAAACTTTGCAGAGCCGTAGAGCCGCTCGACATACGGGCCGAGCATCCACAGGCCATACATGTTCATAAGAATGTGCGCCGGGCCAAGACCCGGCACACTGATGTGCAGGAAGACCGGAGTGATAAAACGCCACCACTCTCCGCCTTGGTTAATCAAGCGGTTGAGCTTTGCGCCGTAAGCCACCAGGGTCTCGCCGCTCGCGCCGCCGGAGAAGCTCATCAAGAGATAAAGGAGCACGTTGGCTGCGAGAAAGATATAAGTGAAGGTCGCCGGGCGAGTCAGAACAGCGCGTGCGAAGTTGAGCGTCGCGCTATCGTAGACGGGACGCGCGACAGCTTTTTGTGATGATGCAGTGGCGGCTGTGACGGGCGTGCCGCATTGCGCGCACGCGCTCTCGCCCGCTCCGACCAGCGCGCCGCAATAACGGCATACGCTCGGACGCCCCGCATAATCACTCGCTACTGGTTCGTTGGATGACACTCGAAGGATTCTACACTGAAGCTTGACGCGCTTCCAACACGGCGCAGGAAACAGTAGCGGTTGAGTTTCAATAGGGCGAAGAAAAAACAGTTTCCCGCAAAGGCGCTGGTGGCGCAAAGCAAGACCGCAAAGAGCGAATGGCATTCAAACCTTTGCGGTCTTGCTTTGCGTCTTTGCGCCTTTGCGGGAAATTTCCTGTCGTCTTTGAGCTTGTTATCTGAAATTGCCCCGCTGCCCGGGAAATGAAGGCTGGATTGAACTGGAAATCGCTTTAAAATGCGAAAGCGCGACACCCTCACCGTGCCGCGCTCTCTAGCGGAGACATTCAGCCTCACGCCTGTTGAATTGAATATAACTGCCTTCTTCACATAACGCAAGTAGGCACGCATGCGGCGCAGGGAAAGGGGCCGGGGCCGTAAATCCGGCGCATAAAGCATCTTTCGCGTTAGTACGCGAGTTCAAATTCCAGTTCCATATCGGCCACATTCAAGAGCAATTCGGAGACGGCGACGACCGCCGGGGAAGGGTCGCATAAAAGCTCCTGCGGCTTGACGAGCAGGCTGGGCTGGACGGGAGAGAGCAGTTCATCAATGGCTTCGGCTTTCCTCGGTTTGGAGAAGTAATAGCCCTGACCGTACTGGCAATCGAGCGCGGTGAGCTGCAAAAGCTGAGTCTCGCCTTCGACGCCTTCGGCCACCACATCCATGCCCAGATTGCGTGCCAGCATGACGATGGTGCGAACAATCTCTTTGTTCTCGTTATTGCCGTCCATACGCGTGACGAACGAGCGGTCTATCTTCAGCGTGCTGATGGGGAAACGGTGCAGGTAGCTCAAAGATGAATAGCCGGTGCCGAAATCGTCCATGCTCAACTGGACGCCGAGAGCGCGCAGTTGCTTCATCATGTCAATGGCCGTGTCTATATTTTCCATCACGACGCTTTCCGTAATCTCAAGCTTCAGGCAGCGCGGGTCGAGTCCGGTCTCCAGCAGAATCCGGTTAATCTGCTCGACCAGATCAGGCTGTCTGAACTGTTTGCAGGAAAGATTGACGCTGATGGAGAGCATGTCATGCTCCGTATACTGTTGTTGCCATACGCGCATCTGGCGACAGGCTTCGGCGAGCACCCATTTACCGATGGGCACGATCATATCCGTCTCTTCCGCCAGAGAGATAAATTTGTCCGGAGAGATGCAGCCGCGTTCCGGATGCTGCCACCGCACCAGAGCCTCAAAGCCGCTGATCTTGCCTGTCCGAAGCGAGACGATGGGCTGGTAGTGCAAGCGAAACTCCTGCCGGTCTATAGCGCGGCGCAAATCCGTTTCCAGTCGCAGCAGGTCTACTGCGTGCGCGTGCATCGCTTGATCAAACATTTCATAGCGCGCCTTGCCGCTCGACTTAGCGTAATACATGGCGGTGTCGGCATCGCGCAGGATGTCCTGCGGCATGCCGTAGCCGGTGGTGCTCGGAGCCACGCCGATGCTGACGGTCATGTAAATCTCATGTCCTGAGAGATTGAAAGGATGCGCCATCTCGCGCTGGACTCGCTCGGCTATCTGTCTGGCTTCGCCGGTGTCGCTAATCTCTTCGAGCAGGATGGTGAACTCGTCTCCGCCGAGCCGGGCCACAGTATCGCCCGGACGCAGGCAGTCTTCGAGGCGGCGCGCAATCGAGATCAGCAACTGGTCTCCGACCATGTGGCCCAAACTATCGTTGATATTCTTGAAGCGATCCAAGTCCATAAAGAGGACTGCGAAGTGATAGGCTTCGCGCCGCTTGGCGCGCTCGGTGGCGAGTTTCAAGTGATCCATAAAGAGCGCGCGATTCGGCAATCCGGTCAGCGCATCATGGAAAGCGTCATGCACCAGTCTTTCTTCGGCGCGCTTGCGGTCTGTGATGTCCTGAATCTGAAAGATGAGGCGCGCCGATTCATTATCCGGGTCGCGTACCATCGAAACGCTCTGGAGCACCCACACCGCATGGCCGAGGATATGCATGTATCGCTTTTCCATCTGGCAGGCGGGAATCTTTCCGGCCAGCAGTTGGCTGATATGCTCCTGCGAGGCGATGAGGTCTTCTAAGTGCGTAAGGCTCTGAAAATTTGTCGCCAGCAGCTGGTCTTCGGAATAGCCGATGATGCGACACAAAGAATGATTGACTTCGAGCCATTTTCCGTCCGGCGCGACCAGCGCCATGCCAATCGCCGCGTAATCAAAGGCGCTGCGAAAACGCTCTTCGCTCTCCTCCAGTTGATGCATGTGGCGTTTGGCCTGCGTCGCCTGCGAAGCGGAGGCTTCGACGTTGCTCATGTATGTCCGGTAAGTGAAATACAGGATAGCGATGATGGGCGCGATGGCGAGCGTCACGTAAAAAATCGCATGGCCGATGACGAGCACGATAAGGCCCGCCGCAGAAGCTCCGGCAAAGTAGCTGACCGAAGTCCAGAGATAATGTTGTCGCCATGTGCGCCAGAAGGGCTGTCCTAGTTTGAGAGCCAGACCGAAGGCCACCAGACTGGTGTTGATGATGTACTGCATCATCCCTATGACGCAGATGGCGGCGAAGAAAATCGCTGAGAAGGAGTGCATCCGCAGCTCCGGAATCCGCCCGAAGAAGAGCCGCAAAGTCCACACGATGGCGCAAGTCGAAAGCGCTATCACAGCCGTATTAAAGCAGATGGTGACGGGCTTGCGGCTGATACGCAGGCTGGAGCAGAAACCTTCCGCCGCCGCGAGCAGGATGGCCGGTTCGCCGCCGTAAATCAGAAGCGTGATAAAGATAAAAGTATCGGAGACAGTGATGTGTGTGTTGACGCCCGGAATGCGAACAGCAATGCGAGAGCTGACGATGATGGTGGCGAGCGCCAGCATCAGGAAGCCGAGGTCTAGCTGCGGCATTTGCAGGTGATAAGCGGCAGCCGCAATGGCCGGCGCGCCGAGGGCCACAACCATCCACTGGTAAGGTCTAAAGAATTGTTGTCTGCTTGTGAGTTCCATCAATCGTCTCGCTTGTCCTCTTCATTACGGCTGAAGATAGTTTTCGACCCTGCTTCTAATTCCTGTAAATACGAGGGCAAGTAAACCACCTTGAATTACCGATGAGGAGAGCGCAGACAAGCTCGGGACGCTCCTGTGGGGACTGGTATTCAAGCCACATGCCACAGCCGCGCTTGAGTGCTAATTGCTGGGATAGCATGATTTAGCAGCTGATGTGCGGCTCCTGGTAGAGGTTACGGAGTGACCGAACAGGTCAGATTGAAGTGCGGCGAGCGTCAGCCTGATTGAGAAACAGATAAAGGCCAAAGCAAAGAAGAGACGGCTCTTCCCTGCTTTGGCCTTCTTATCTTGACAGGTTTTCCTAGTTGTTCTGCATGTAGACGGTGTCGTAGTAACTGCGCAGCTTGTAACCGGCTTTGCGGTAGAAGGCTGCGGCCTGCCGGTTATTCTCGTTGACGAGCAGGCAGATGGACTTGACGCGCGCGAGCAGCGTCTGGCCGAGTTGCGACATGCAGCGCTGGCCGTATCCTTTGCCGCGTTCTAAGGGGTTGACGTAGACGCCTTCCAGATAAAGCACTTCGGATGTTTCGGCGATAATGTCAACTCTGAAAATCAGGCGACCGTCTTCGACCCAGACCCATGAGCGACCCTGCTCGATGCGGCGGGCGCAACGTGCGCGGAAGCCTTCAGGGTCTTTCTCCATCGGGTTGACCCCGCATTCTTCAAAGGCCATCTGCGCCTGCACAGGGGCCACGAGGTCAAGATCATCGAGCGTGGCGCGGCGCAGGCCGGGGACGCTCTCAAACACCTGCACGGGAGAACGCTGCTCGAACAGCATCTCGCGGCAGAGCAGGCGCGGCACTTCGCCATCTTCGGCATAGTGACGCCAGAAGGTAGCCAGCTTGTCGCACTCGCCCATCATGAGGTGCGTCTTATCACACTCGCGCACGATGGGAGCAAAGGCCGCGAGACCGGCATCGGTGCGTACCTCGATCAAGGTCGCGTGACCTATGAGAGCGACGCCTTCCAACTCGCCCAGCATGTCACGGCAGCCGTAGAAGATGCCCCGGTTGAGGGGGCTGACCAAGCCGTTATCATAAATCATGCTCACCATTGCCACCGTATGCAGCGGTCGGAGGGCTAGAAAGTTGAGGACTTCGGCCTCGTGCTCATGAGTCAGCTCATGAACACGCAGTAAGTTTGCGTCAGAGTAGGACATGACAGGCGTCCCTTGAATCTGACTATTGAGGGAACTTAGGGATTGCATAATATTATCTCCGTCAGAGGTTTAGATGATTACGTTACAGTTTGATTTTGCGACTATCCGGGTCACCGGGCGGGAACATTGCCCGAGGCCCGCTTAGTAGTCTAAGTAATCAACTCCTGTATCTATCTCTACCTCCATCGAAGGCGTGGGGTCTCCGCCAGACACTGCCGAATACGCTTGTGTCGTAAAATCTCCCAGCACGACGCCGCTAGCCACCATGTCTCCGAGCACCACGCCGTCGCCGAGAATCACGCCGTCGCCGAGAATCACGCCGTTGTTCATCAGCAGGCTCAGCCCGGACGAGGCGCGCATGTTGCAGAAGATGGTGCCGTCGCCGAGGATGACGCCGTTGCTCTTCATTATGTTGTCGCCGAGGATGACGCCGTTTGAGAGCATCGTCGTATCACCGAGAATCACGCCGTCACCGAGAATCACGCCGTCGCCGAGAATCACGCCCAGCTTGAAAATCCTCTGGTACTGGGTGATGAGATTGGTTCCGGTGGCGTAACTGCTGTTGACGATGATGCCGCGCGCCCACGGGAAGGTGGTTCCGTAGATAACGGACTGCTGCGCCGGAGTAGCTCCGGTCAAGAGCGACGTGCCGACAGCGGTGGTCGCAGTCAAGTCCGTGCGTACCAGCTTGCCCAGCTCGACCGCGCCCTTCGCGTTAAGCTGGCCTGTGCCCTGCTCAAACATGCTGTAGCCAGCGAGCGGTTGCGCCGTGTACATCAAAATGGCTTTCACCAGATTGGGCGTCAGGTTCGGACGCGCCTGCAACATCAGAGCAGCAGTGCCCGCAACGACCGGCGAAGCCATCGAGCTGCCGTTGAGCCTCATGATCTTGCGTTTCACGTTGTTTGTGTTGCCTGTATCGAGCGAGGGATTGTCTCTCACAATCTTGCAGTTGGCCGCCTCGGCGCTCATGATTTTATTGCCGGGAGCGACCATGTCAGGCTTAATCAGGTTGTCATACTTACGTGTATTGCTGACCGTCTGATAGCTGCGTGTCGGGCCGCGCGAGCTGTAGGTGGCGACGCTGTCGTCGTTGCGCGCCGCTGTGCCTTTGGTGTCGGACGCGCCGACGGTGATGGCCGCAGGCTCGTTGCCGGGCGAATGTATCTGTCCGAAAAGCTTGCTGCCAGAGCCGTCTTTGCCGTTGTTTCCGGCGGCGGCCACAACCACGATGCCTGCATCCACCAAACGGCGAACGGCAGTGCAGATCGGATCGTTGCGGTAGGAATCGATAGCCTGCATTCCGAGGCTCATGTTGACGACGCGAATGTTGTAGGCCGTGCGATTGGCAAGCGCCCAGTCGAGCGCGCTCAACAATCTGGAAGCCGAGCCGATGCCCTCCGCGTTCAGCACGCGCAGGTTGATAAGGTTAGCGGCAGGAGCAACTCCTATATATTTGCCGTCAGAGACGCGTCCATTACCGGCTGCGATACCGGCGACATGCGTGCCGTGCCCGTAAGGGTCGTCAACGCGATTCTCGCCCGTAAAATCCATGCTCTTGATAATGCGCGAAGCGCTGTTCGAGCCTTTGAATGAATCGTGCTGGGAATCAATGCCGGAATCAATAATGGCGATGCCGACGCCGCGACCATCGAGAGTGTTCGTTCCGTTGTCGCCTGCCTGACGGATGCTATCCACGCCTGTGGTCTGCACCAGATGGCCGCCAAACGGTTTGACTTCTTCATCCGCCGAGATGAATGACACCTCATTAAATGCGCTTAACTGGCGAACGACTCTGGCGGGCAGCTCGACGGCAGAGAAGTTCAGATTACGCATCACGCGCCGGACGCTGATGCCGTTGCTGGCGAGCAGGGCGTTGAGCGCCGGACTCACGTTATCGTTGAATTGCAGAATGACGCTGACGCGCTCATTTTTACCGCGCTCATCAAGGGCACGCGCTAAAAGGTCTTGGGAAACCTTTTCATCAGGAGTGTGTAGAGTCTCGCCATCATCGCCTATCAAAATGCCGTTGCGCTCCGAAGACAACTCATTGTTATCGCCGATTAAAATGCCGTGACGCTTGGTCTGCGCGCGGGCCGTGTCGCTCACAATCAGACCGCTACACAAAGTGACCAGCAGGGAGGCGAAAGCCAGCCAGGTCATGAGCGGGGAGCGTTTGATTCTTTTCATCTTGAGACTCCTTAGAAAACCATTTTGGGGGAAGAGCGCGAATGCCTCGCACGCTTGATAAGGTTCGGCACACTTTGCGCCGCGCCCCGTATCGCAAGCTCTGTGCCGCTCACACTCCCGCGCCTGAGAACAATTATTTTGTTAAGAGAATGAGGTCATGCGCGAAGATGTGCGAACGACTTGCAAGGCCAACCCTCGGTCAGCCTGCGCGCATTCGGTCAAGCAGTTTGACCAAACTGTTTTGGACCAGAGAGAAATAAATAGCAACAGAGAGATGAAGAAGGACAATGTATTTAAAGACTGAAATTTCAAAACCACTCAAGCCTTTGCGCCTTGAGTCTTTCCTTGTTTGCGCCTTTGCGTGAAACGTTGCTCTTTCACGCAAAGGCGCAAAGATAAAACCGAAGGCGCAAAGGGCCGCGTTATTCACCTGCCGGGTTTTAAAATGAAAGCTTAGAAGCTTGTTTGAAAAGTCTGTGAAAGCCCTGAAAGGGCGCAATGGAATAGCCCGGGGCATCGCCACGGGTCAGCTTTAATTTAACAAGCCCTGAAAGGGCGCAATAATTTATGCCGCCCTTTCAGGGCTTGGGATAATAATGATGACTCGATACCTGTGGCGTTGCCACAGGCTAGTACATTGCGCCCTTTCAGGGCTTTTCAATCAGCTTCTTAGCATTCCCTTCATCTGTTTGAGCACATCCGCATCCCTCAGTCAAATTGGTTGACCGAAAGCTCTCAGGCTGACCGAATCGACCACCGGCTTGTGATACCCGCTGAAGCATAAAACCCCTGTTTTTCTTAGGGAATTTGCCATTTTCTTCTTCTTGCGGGTAACGGCATAGGTCTTGCGAAGCGGGTTGTGCGCGCAATCTTTATTAAGCGCCGCTCCCGTCACAGCAGAGTGACACCAGCAGTTTCCAGAATAACTAAACAAGTAGGAGTTCTCCAGATGACAAACATCAAACGGTCGCCCCTAGTCGCATGGCTGACGCTCTTCTCCCTGATCGTCTCCCTGTGCGGTAGCGCCGTCTTCGCCGTCAACACGCAGGCGCAGGTCAGACAAACCGGCGCGGCGCGAAATGAGAAAGCGAAGACGCCTGCGCTCTCGCGTTATGCGACAGACCTGACAGAGATGGCACGCGCGGGCCGGATTGAAAACACTGCTGAATATGCTTCGGAAGCTGCACACGCCATACAGATTCTCTCGCGCGATGAGCAGAACAATCCTGTCGTGACAGGCGAATCCGCTGCCGAAACCAAAGCTGTCGCGGAAGCGATTGCCCTACGCATCGCCAAAGGTGATGTGCCGCAGAGCTTGAAGGGGAAACAGCTTTTCAGTCTTAACCTTAATACGCTGTTCGCAGGCTTGAAGTCGGCTGATGAATTCAGCGCGCGTCTGCAAACTGTGCTCGACGAAACGGTAGAAGCGAGAGGCCGGATTATTCTCTTCGCTCCCGAATTGCAGCAGTTCGTCGGCATGCGCGCCAGCCGGGCCGCTTCCGAAGCGATGGCAAAGGCTCTGGCGCAGGGACGCGTGCAGGTTATCGGCGGGGCTTCGGCTGCCGCTTATGCCGAGTACATCCAGACGGATAACGAAGTCAAAGATTTCTTCCTTCAGGTTCGCCTCAACGGGCAAGAGAACGCAAGGCTTGAGGCTGGCAAAAATGCAAACGATTATGCCGGAGATAAAGTCTCGCCGGATTTGCGCGAGGCTCTGAAAAATTCAAACGGCACGGATCGCGTGACGGTCATCCTGCAAGTCGCAGACATCAACAGCGGCAAGCTCGATTCCATTTTCCAACGCTACAACGTGAACGTCGTTTCGCGTCTCACGCAACTCGGCACACTGACGGTCGAGATGCCCTTGCGCGCAGCCGAAGAACTGGCGGCCAATGCAGAGACGCGCTATCTCTCGCTTAACAACGAGACGCGCACGCTCGGCTTCAGCCACGTCGAGAACACGACCGGCGCAAGCAACATTCGCACGGGCGTACTTCCGAGCGGCACACTGGACGGCACGGGCGTCGGCATCGCCATCATTGATTCCGGCATCTGGAAAGACCACGAAGGCATGAGGAGAAACAGCGCCATCGTTAAGAGCGTTGATTTCACAGGCGAAAACAGGCCCGACAGCGATCCTTTCGGCCACGGCACGCACGTCGCCGGACTGGCCGCCGCTTCCAACAGTCTCTTTGGCGGCGTGTTCACAGGCGTTGCGCCGAAAGCCAAGGTCATCAACCTGCGCGTCCTGAATGCACAGGGAACCGGAACATCTTTATCGCTCCTGAAAGCGCTCGACTGGATTCTGGCCCCGACCGATCCGACCAAGCCTCTCGGTGAAAAGAATCAGCAGAAGTACAACATACGCGTCGTCAACATGAGCCTCGGCGCGCTGGCTATCAACTCTTACAAAAACGACCCGCTCTGCCGCGCTGTGCGTCGTCTGGTTGACGCAGGCATCGTCGTCGTCGCGTCCGCCGGAAACTCAGGCAAAGATGCTGCTGGCAATAAAGTTTACGGCCACATCCATTCGCCCGGCAACGAGCCTTCGGTCATCACCGTCGGCGCAAGCAATACGGTGGGCACGGATGTCCGCTCGGATGACATGATGGCAACCTACAGCTCGCGCGGCCCGACACGCAGCTACTATACGGACGCTGCGGGCGTCAAGCATTACGACAACCTCATCAAGCCCGACCTCGTCGCTCCCGGCAACAAATTGTATTCCGCCAAAGCAGAAGACAACTTACTGGTGGAAAATAATCCGGCGCTCGACCTGCGCGGCATCAACGAAGAAAAACAAGACCAGATGAGCCTGAGCGGAACTTCTATGGCCTCTCCGGTCGTCGCGGGCGCAGCCGCTCTCTTGCTCCAAGCTAATCCGAAGCTGACGCCCAACATGGTCAAGATGCTCTTGATGTACACGGCCCAACCCATCATCGGCTTTAACCAGTTCGAGCAGGGCGCGGGCCAGCTCAACATAGACGGCGCTGTGCGTCTCGCCAGACTCGTCCGCACGGACATCACGGCGGCGACGCCCGCTGGCTCTCCCCTCCTGACCACGGCCACGCCTCCCGCGCCGCACAGCACGATTGCGGGCCAGACGTTCACGTGGGGACATGGCATCATCCTGAGCTACACCTTTGCCACTGGCATCGAACTGATTACCCAATATCAGGGAGCTTATCGCGTAGGCGTGCTCCTGACTGACGGCGTGCTCCTGAGCGATACGGGAATGGGACGCAACGGCGTGCTGCTCACGGACGGCGTGCTCCTGAGCGACACCATACTGGTCAGCGAAGGCTCCCTCTTGAGCGATGGCAGAGCCTTTTCTTCCTGCGGCGTGTTGCTGTCAGACGGCGTGCTGCTGTCGGATGGCGTGCTCTTGAGCGACGGCGTGCTACGCAGCGACGGAGTGTTGCTGTCGGACGGCGTGCTCCTGAGCGATTCGGTGACGCAGGCCATGTCCTCGATGCTCAACGGCGATAACACTCCGTCTGTGGAGCCAATCATCATCCCGGAAAATTAACCGATGGATTACCGGCAGAGGGGGGCGACACTCTCCCCCGCCCCTCTGCCTTTTATAAATTCTCCCACTTCATGACAGCTGAAAACAGAGCCATGACACTTCTAACTCTTCAAGACAAGCTGGCGGCAACGTGTTCCTCTTCGTATGTCGCCGATGACGCGCTGACCATTCTTCCGCTCATGGAGGCGGAAGAAAAAGAGGCGCTGGAATTTCTCGCCGCGCGTCCGATTCACACAGTCTTTATGGCCGGTTTCATACGCGACAACGGCATCATCAATCCTTTGAATCGCGGCACGTTTTACGGTTGCCGCAACGGGCGCGGCGACCTCGAAGGCATCGCTTTGATCGGACATGCGACGATGGTCGAAGTCAGAAGCGATGCGGCGCTGGCTGCGTTTGCGCGTCTGGCAGAGCAGGATGGCCGCCCGCATATGATCATTGGCGAAGAGACCAAGATTGATAAGTTCTGGAATCACTACTCCGAGACGGGCCATTCGCCGCGTCTCATCTGTCGTGACCTTTTGATGGAGCAACGCTGGCCCGTCGAAAATTTCGCGGATGTGATGGATTTGCGCCCAGCCACTTTGGATGACCTGGGCCATGTGATGTGTGCACATGCCGCGATGGCTTTTGAAGAGATCGGCATCAATCCTTTGGAGAGCGACCCGGTGGGCTTTCGCATGCGTACGGCTCGCCGCATAGAGCAGGGCCGCGTCTGGGTGCTCATCGAAAATGGCAAGCTCACCTTCAAAGCGGACATCGTGTGCGACACGCCCGACGTGATCTATCTGGAAGGCGTCTACGTCAACCCGGACGAGCGCGGCAAAGGCCACGGCGCGCGCTGCCTGATGAAGATGGGACGCGTGCTGCTCGCCCGTGCGGTCTCGATCTCGCTGCTCGTCAACGAAAGAAACGAAGCTGCGCTCGCGCTCTATCGCAAGGCCGGTTATCAATTACGCAGTTACTACAACAGCATTTTTTTACAGGAACAAACGGACAAATAACCATCAGGTTAACCTCGTATCCCCGACAGGGAACGAACAAGGAGGTTTCAAATGGAAAGCATCAAACGGTCACCCCTCGTCACATGGACAGCGCTTTTTTCGCTGCTCATTTCTGTGTGTGGCGGAACCGTTTTCACAACTCAGGCTCAGGAGCGGAACAGGCCAGCGGCTGCGCGGCGCGACGCGAGAAAGAAGTCTTCCGCGCTCTCGCGTTATGCCACAGACCTGACCGCGCTGGCACGACAGGGCAAGCTTGAGCAGGCCGCAACGGGACACGACGCGGAGCTTGCGCGCGTCATCCGGATTCTCTCGCGCGAGACACAGAACAATCCAGTGCTGACCAGCATCTCCGGCGACGAAAGCCGCCAGTTGGCGGAAGCTCTGGCAGGGCGCATCGCGTCCGGCGACGCGCCGCAAAGCCTGCGCGGCAAGCAACTGTTGAGCCTTAATGTGGCCGCTCTCTCAGCCGGTGTCAAAACGCCTGCGGAGTTCGGCGCACGCCTTCAAATGGTGCTTGACGAAGCGGCTCAGGCGAAAGGTCAAATCATCCTTTTTGCTAACGAATTGCAGCAATTCGTCGGCTCGCGCGCCAGCGAAGCATCCGCTCAGGCAGTGTTCGCAAGGCTCGAAACGGGCCTCGTGCAAATCGTCGGCTTTACCTCTTCCGCTGCCTACGCGCAATATCTCGGCACGGACGAAACAGTCAAAGATTTCTTCCTTCAAGTTTGCCTCAACGAAGGCGCGCCGGCAGCGGCGAAGAATAAATTTGAAGCCGGAAAAAACGCAGATGATTATGTCGGAGATAAAGTCTCGCCCGACTTGCGCGAGGCGCTCGATAATTCAAACGGCGCGGATCGCGTGACGGTCATTCTGCAAGTCGCGGACATACGCAACGGCAAGATTGATTCCCTGCTCAAGCGATACGGCGTCGAGGTTAACGGACAGATGTCGCAGCTCGGCACGCTCGCGGTCGAACTGCCGCTCAGCGCAGTCAACGAACTGGCTTCTTACAGCGAGACTCGCTATCTCTCTCTGGACAGGGAGACGCGAACCTTAGGCCATGTCGAGAACACTACGGGCGCGGACGCCATGCGCGCCGTCTCCGGCAATGACAATCTCGAAGGCGAAGGCATCGGCATCGCCATCATTGATTCCGGCGTCTTCAAAGACCACGAGCTGATGGACAAGGTCGTCTATCAGAAAGATTTTACCAACGACGGTTATGGCACAGCCGACAAGTTCGGCCACGGTTCGCATGTCGCCGGACTGCTTGCCAGCAAAGACGCCATGAACGCGGCGTATGTCGGCATCGCGCCGAAAGCAGAGATCGTCAGTCTCAAGGTTTTGAACAAACAGGGCGTCGGGACAACTTCAGCTCTCTTGAATGCGCTCGACTGGATTCTGGCCCCGACCTCTCTGACCAATCCGCTGGGCGAGAAAAACTTTCAGAAATATAAGATTCGCGTCGTCAACATGAGCCTCGGCACGCTGGCCGTCAACTCTTACAAAAATGACCCTCTCTGCCGCGCCGTGCGTCGTCTGGTTGACGCAGGCATCGTCGTCGTCGCCGCAGCCGGAAACAACGGCAAGGATGCTGCCGGCAATAAAGTCTACGGCCACATCCATTCGCCCGGCAACGAGCCTTCGGTCATCACCGTCGGCGCAAGCAATACGATGGGCACGGACATCCGCAGCGATGACAGCATCGCCACCTTTAGCTCGCGCGGCCCGACACGCAGCTACTGGACGCAGACGGATGGCACAAAGCATTACGACAATCTCATCAAGCCTGACCTCGTCGCTCCCGGCAACAAACTGATCGCCGTCGAAGCGATTTACAAAGAGAGAATCAACGGCGTTGACGTTAACGTCAAAAACGCGCTCGTCACCGGCAGCCCGGACTTGCATGTGCCGAGCAGCGAGTCAGACCCGAAGAAACAGTTGATGCGTTTGAGCGGCACGTCTATGGCATCGCCCATCGTCGCGGGCGCGGCAGCAGTCATCCTGCAAGCCAACCCGAAGCTGACGCCCAACATGGTCAAGATGATCCTGATGTACACAGCCCAGCCCATCATCGGCTTTAACACGCTCGAACAGGGCGCGGGACAGGTCAATATAGAGGGCGCTGTCAGGTTGGCAAAAGCGATTCGGACGGATGTTAGCTGGAACACAGCCGCGCTCGGCTCGCAGATGCTGCGGACGACCACGACTCCGACTCCCACTTCGAGAATCGCCAACCAGACGTTTACATGGGGACAGGGCATCGTCCTCAACCACACTATCGCCAGCGGCACACAGCTCATCACCCGGTATCAGAAGATTTACGGCAACGGCGTGCTTCTGAGCGACGGGGTCTTGCTCTCTGACGGCGTGCTTCTGTCTGATGGCGTGCTCTTGTCGGATACGGTCTTGCTCTCGGATGGAGTCTTGATTTCCGATGGCGTGCTGTTGAGCGACGGAACAGTGTTCCTCTCGTTCGGGGTGCTCCTGAGCGATGACGCGCTGCTCCCGGATGGCGTGCTCTTGTCGGATGGCGTCCTGCTCTCCGACGGCGGGCTGATAGGCGATGGAGTGCTCTTAAGCGATGCTGTCACGGAGGCCATGTCGTCTCTCCTGAATGGCGACGACACGCCCTCTATGCCAGCCGCACCGTAACAGCCCTTTCCGGCTCTCTACAGCAAAGCTCGTCTGTTTGACCGACTGATTTGACAGTCAATCGGTCAAACAGACGAGCTTCTTTTTGACCTGACTGATTGGCCTCAATGTTTTCAACAACTTAACTGGCCTCAAGCGGCGGCACGCGGGTTGATTAGAGAATTCGTGCCGACAGCTTCTCTGTGGAGGCTGAACGCGGTCATCGCCCTGATTTTAATCCTCCTCAACATCTGTTTTTGATTGACATCTTGAGTCGAGGATTCGGGTTTGTTGATGACCTATCGTTTCAATTTTTTGCCAGAGGGTGCGGAGAATGGCTAAGTCAAAATTCACCAGAAAAAGCCGCGTGTTCCAGATAGTTGTGAGTGTGATAGGCATCTCTGTCTGGCTTGCTGCCGCTTTTAGCCTGCCTTTGAATCACACGCCGCGCGAGTTGTGGTTTATCACTGCGCTCGTGCCGTTGTCCGTCATCGTCGGCATGTTCTCTCACACCTTCAAGCTGCCGGAAGGCATGCGCTTTACCAACGATAGATTCACCTTTACCCTCGTAGATTCCATCATCCTTTTGACGGCGGTCTGGTACGGGCCGATGGCGGCCATCTTCGTACACGGCATCGAAGGCTATACCTCTTCATGGCGCATCCACAGGGTCAAGCAGTATGACATCGTCAGAGACCTCTTCTCTTCGAGCATGATGTCGCTGGCGACAGCCGCTGCGGCCTTCGCCCTCAAAGGCGTCCTGCATTACGGTTTTGGCGAAATAAAGCCCGGACTCAATCACACGCTTCTGGCCGTCGCCATCTCTTTGCTGGTGGCGAGCCTCGTGCACAACATCGTCAATATGTGGCTGGTCTCGACGCTGATCGCGCTCAGGTACGACCATCCGATTCTGAAAACGTGGAAACAGAATTTCCTGTGGGTCGCGCCGATGTTTCTGCCGACAGGCACGGCTGCCACTTTGATCTACTTTGCGCTCCAACATGACCTGCTGATTACGACCATCATCGGCGCGCCTATTTTCTTCGCTATCTATCTGGGCCACCGTCAATATCGCAACAGCGTGGAGCAGCGCATAGGCATTATGGAGAAAGGCCACAGAGAGACCATCGAAGCCCTCGCCGTCGCCATCAATGCCAAAGACGAAGTGACGCATGAGCATGTGTTGCGCGTCCAGATTTATTCGGCGGGCGTCGCTCGCCTGCTCGGCTGTTCGGATACGGAGATAGATGCTCTGAAAGCCGGAGCCTTGCTCCATGACATAGGCAAGATCGCCGTCCCTGATTACATCCTCAACAAGCCGGGCAAGCTGACCGCAGCAGAGTTTGAAAAGATGAAGATGCACACCATCGCGGGCGCGCAGATTCTGGGACGGGTCGAGTTTCCCTATCCGGTCGTGCCGGTGGTTCGTCATCATCATGAAAGATGGGACGGCAAGGGTTATCCGGACGGGCTGGCGGGCGAGGATATTCCGCTCACGGCGCGGATTCTTTCCGTCGTTGACTGCTTTGATGCCGTGCGCGAGGACAGGCAGTATCGCAAGGGCCTGTCGCGCGAAGAGGCCATCAACCTGATTATGCAGGGCAGCGGCACGCAGTATGACCCGCGCGTCGTCGGCATGTTTATCACGCACCTGCCCGAATTTGAAGCAGAGATACTGGCCCACAAGGATGTGCCCGCGCCGTCGTTCGGCATAGAAGAGATGGAACAGCTCTCGGAAGCCGCGCGCAGCGTCGCGCCTGCGGCGGGCCTCGCGGAAGCAGAGGATGAGACGCACACGCCCGCCAATACAAGACAACTGCGCGCGATTTATGTGTTGACGCAGGCGGTCAACGGCGCGCGTGGCCGCGACGAGATTCTTGAGACCTTTACCAGCAAGCTCAACGACCTCGTGCCGTATGACACCTGTTCTGTGACGCTGGTCAAGCCTGAGACGGGCGAGAACATAGTGATGCATGCGGCGGGCGAGCATGCGGCTTCACTCGTGGGCCGCAAGATTACGCTCGGTGAAGGCGTCACGGGCTGGACGATTGCCAATCTCAAACCGTTCTGCAACACAGACCCGAAGCTCGATTTTCCGCCGACGATTGCAGAGAAGTTTACAGGCTATCGCACGCTCGCAGCCTTCCCGATTATGAAAGAAGGCGAAGTGCTCGGAGCCGTCTCGCTCTATTCGTCCGCGCTCGCGCAGTATGACAGAGAGCACCAGAAGCTGATTGAAGAAGCGACGGCATTTGTCGCTACGGCTCTCTCAGCCGTGCCGGACGAAGCGGCTGCGCCGATTAGATTGAAGGTCGAAACCGCTGCGCTCGTCCCCCAGCAAACGCAGCAGGCTTACAACACGACTCCCTTGAATCTCTCGCGCACCCAACTGGAATCGGAGCTGACTCATTAAAAGGAGCCAGCATATTCGTAGGGAGAGGA
This sequence comes from Pyrinomonadaceae bacterium, assembly GCA_963817025.1. Taxonomy (GTDB): domain Bacteria; phylum Acidobacteriota; class Blastocatellia; order Pyrinomonadales; family Pyrinomonadaceae; genus JACMLC01. The sequence continues at coordinate 162,797 of CAWFML010000004.1, forward strand.
CAAGTCCTCTGCCCATATATTTCAAATCTTTGATGGATAGCCTTTATGGTTGAGGAACATAGTTTAATGCGATTTACTTCCCCTCTGGCATGGTTGCTGATTCTTTCCCTGCTTGCGCCGCTCGCGGGCGCAACCGCTTCGACTGTTCAAGCACAGAAGACTGCCACGCCTTCGAGCCGCCGTCTCAAGATGGCTGACAACTTACTGGATCACGTTCGCCGCTCTCGCTCGAACAGTTCGCAGAGAACGCGCGTCATCCTGAACGTCGCAGACGGCAGGGCCGCGAGACAAGCGCGGATAGCGCTTGAAGAAGCGGGCGGGCGCGTCACGCAGCAACTCGATGCGCTGAATGTCCTGGTGGCCGATGTGCCGCTGGCAAAGGCGGAAGAGCTTGCGGCGCGTGATGATTTCGCGTGGATGTCTGCGGATCAGGAAGTGCGCTCGCTGGCGGTTTCGACCGACAACACGAGCCATCTCGAAATCACGACCGGCGCGAGCAAGGTCTTGCCGCAAGGCACGAGCGGCGTAGCGGGCGGCGGCGCGGGCAACAAAGTCGGCATCGCCATTTTAGATAGCGGCATCAGCCCGCCCGACGCTGCCGAGTTCGCCGGCTACCAGTATCAATCGAGCGGCGGCCTGCTGGGTCTCGGTCTCCTGCTCTCACAAAATTATGTGCAAGCCTATGACCGCATCAAGAAGCATGTGGACTTCACTGGCGAGAATCGCACGACTGATGCTTACGGTCACGGCACGCACACAGCCGGAGTCGCCGCCGGAACCGGACAGGCCAGCGAAAATGAAGCCGCGCAGAACTCAGGCGAGCAGACTTACGGCGGCATCGCCACGGGCGCAAACCTCGTCAGCGTGCGCGTGCTCAACTCGCAAGGCACAGGCACCATCTCAAGCGTCATCGCGGGCATCAACTGGGTGATACAGAACCGGAACGCGTACAACATACGCGTCATGAATCTCTCGCTCGGCACGCCCGTCACGCAGAGCCATGAGACAGACCCTTTGTGTCAGGCCGTCGCACGCGCGGTGGATGCTGGAATCGTGGTCGTCGTCGCCGCAGGCAACTGGGGCAAAGATTCAAACGGCAATGTGATTTACGGCGGCATACTCTCGCCTGCCAATTCCCCGAAGGTCATCACGGTCGGCGCGACCAACACGCAGCAGACCAACCAGCGTTCGGATGACACTGTGACGAGCTATTCTTCGCGCGGGCCGACATTAGTTGACGGCATCGCCAAACCCGATCTGGTTGCGCCCGGCAATCGCATCGGCGCGGCGGAGACGGCCAACTCTTCGCCTTCCGCGACTTACACCTATTCACCCTCTGGCGGCGGCGGCGTCTTAGGCACGCTCGTCTTCGGCAACACGACTGCTTACAACCCGCAGGCGACAGGCACTTATCAGATCTTGAGCGGAACTTCGTTTGCCGCGCCCGCAGTCTCCGGCACGGTCGCACTGATGCTCGAAGCCAATCCGTCGCTCACGCCGCGCATCGTCAAAGCTCTGTTGATGCGTACGGCACAACGTCTGCCCGTTTATGAAACGATGATGATGAACGGACAGATGACGACCTTTGAGCGCGTCATCACAGAGGGCGCGGGAGCATTGAACACGAGCGCAGCCGTCACCCTCGCCAAAGCCGTACGCAAGGACGCGGACAAAGCGAAGGTTGGCGACAATCTCATCACGCAAAACAACACGACATATCAAACACTCAACCTGACATCTCCCATCGCCGGACAGGCAATGCCGCTCAACAACGGCCTTATCTGGGCCGAGGGCATCGCGTTCACAGACCGCCTGCGACTGACGAGCGGCTATCGCCTGACAGACGGCGGCACAATTACGAGCGGCTTTGCACTCGCGGACGGTTACGTGCGCGCTGACGGAGCTTACGTCTTTTCCAACGGCATCGTCGTCGGCAGCGGCATCGTGGTCGGGAGCGGCATTGTCGTCGGCAGCGGAATTGTCGTTGGCAGTGGCATCGTCGTTGGCAGCGGCATCGTGGTCGGCAGCGGAGTTGTCGAAGCCGACGGCGTGCTTTCATCCGGCGATAGAAGCGGCTGGTGTTTCGATTATCAATCGCTGTGGTCTGACAACCTGATTGACCCCAGCTCGATTGGCAACGCGGAAGAGGTGATGATTCAGGGCGAGGGAGCAATACCTAACGGCATCATGCGCTTGACGCAGTCGAGTCCGATGTTCCCGCGCCGTTGATGTTCCAGACGAAACTTTGAAGCCATGTCCAAAGCAAGAAGCGAAACAATTTGTCGTGCATACACGGCGCTGGTGAGCGTAGCGGGCATCTCTCTGTGGCTGGCCTCGGCCATCTTCGTCGCGTGGCGTTATACCTCGACGGATCAATTGATAGTGCTCGCGCTCGTCCCCGTGCTCATCATCACGGGCATGTTCCCGAATCACTTTCCCTTGCCGTCGGTCTTAAAAGCTTCGCATGAGAAACTGACCTTCACGCTCTCCGATGCCATCGTGCTGGTGATCGCCTGTCGCTACGGGCTGGCCGCAGCCGTCTTTGTCGCAGGCATCGAAGGCTTCACTTCTTCGAGACGAGCGATTGCGCGTCTCTCAAGCAATCTCTTCTCTTTCGGCATGATGTCGCTGGCGGTTGCAGCGGCAGGCGTCACGCTCATCTCTGTTATCAGTGTGGGCGAGCGCATCTACGGTCTGGATCAGAGAACGCTTCCGATAGTTACCGTCTCGATCCTCGCGGCAAGCATCACGCTCATCATCATCAACACGGGTCTCATCTCCACTCTCTTTGCCCTGCGCAATCAACACTCCGCGCTCAAAAGCTGGAAAGCAAATCTGATTCTGGCCGTCCCGCTCTTTCTGCCGACAAGTGCGGCGGCGAGCCTGATGTACATCAGCCTCCAATACGATTTCTTATACATGGTCGCCATCGGCGCGCCGTTGCTAATCGCTATCTTCTGCGGCCACCGCCAGCATCGCAACAGCATACAGGAGCGCATCAGCTCTCTTGAGAAAGCTCATCATGAGATGGTCGAAGCCCTCGCCGTCGCCATCAATGCCAAAGACGAAGTGACGCATGAGCATGTGTTGCGCGTCCAGATTTACTCGGCGGGCGTCGCTCGCCTCCTCGGCTGTTCGGAACGTGAGATTGAAGCTTTAAAGGCCGGAGCCTTGCTTCATGATGTAGGCAAGATCGCCGTCCCTGATTATGTCTTACAGAAACCCGGCAAGCTGACCGCAGCAGAGTTTGAAAAGATGAAGCTGCACACCATCGTCGGCGCGCAGATTTTAAGCCGCGTAGAGTTTCCCTATCCGGTCGTGCCGGTGGTTCGTCATCATCATGAAAGATGGGACGGCAAGGGTTATCCGGACGGCTTGGCGGGCGAGGATATTCCGCTCACGGCGCGGATTCTTTCCGTCGTTGACTGCTTTGATGCCGTGCGCGAGGACAGGCAGTATCGCAGAGGAATGACGCGCGAGCAGGCGATAGATTTTTTGATGAGCAATAGCGGCATCCTCTATGACCCGCAAGTCGTCGGCATCTTTATCACGCACCTGCCTGAGTTCGAGGCGGAGATACGCGCGCATAAAAACGCGCCGCTGCCAACCTTCGGCATCGAGCCGATTGAGGAACTGTCGGAAGCCGCACGTCGGGTAGCCCCTGCGGCTGGACTCGCGGACGAGTCTGAGATCAACACAGAAGCGCAGCAGAGAGAGTTGTCGCTTGACGAGTTGCGTGCGCTCTATCATCTGGGTCAATCGCTACAGAACGCGCGCGGGCGCGATGAGATGGTGACGGCGTTTATCGAGAAGCTGAGCGCGGTCGCGCCGCATGATGCCTGTTCTATCACGCTCGCCGAACCGCAGAGCGGCGATTACGAGATTTCACACGCGACGGGAGAGCACGCGGGCTTGCTCGTAGGCCGCAAGGTCACTCCCGGCGAAGGCGTCGTCGGATGGGTGATAGCCAATCGCCATCCCTTCTGCAACACAGACCCGAGACTTGATCTGCCGCCCGCGCTCGCGGAAAAGTTTGCAGCCTATCGCACGCTGGCCGTCTTCCCGATTCTCAAAGACAAAGAGATGTTCGGCGCGATTGCAGTCTATTCAACCGTGCTCGCGGAGTATGACCCGAGCCAGCAAAGACTTCTGTCGGAAGCAGCTGGACTGCTGGCTCTGGCCCTTTCCAGCGGGTTGCCGGAAACAGCCCGGCCCGAGACGAAACAGCAAATGGAAGTCAAAGATTCTTCAACAACCCTCGTCTCCACGCCAAAAAACTCGCCCCTCGCTTTGATAAGCCCCGCAGCAATATCAGAACGTACGCAGTAAAACAATCAAATGCCTCTAACTGTTCGCGGTTCATTTCAGAGAGCAAGCTGAGCGACCGAAAGAAATTTCCCGCAAAGGCGCAAAGGAAGATCGCAAAGCATTGAATGCCACTTAAACTTTGCGAGCTTTTCTTTGCGTCTTTGCGCCTTTGCGGGAAACTATTTCTCTCTTTATCACACAACTCACGAGTCCGGTATTACTGAATCTTTGCCTGCGCTTTAATCTCGCGCGAGGCGTTGGTCTCGGTTGTCACTTCCACGGGCGCGCGCCAGACGAGGGTTTTAATCTGGCAGGTTCCTGTGTTGTCTTCGCGGCAATAATAGAGAGTGGTTTGGATGCGTAGCTCTGACTGCCCTGCTTCGCGCGTGCGAAAAGGGAGACGCAAGGGAAGCTGCACATCTTTGCCCGTGCGCTGAATCAGGGCGGGCGTGTCTCCGGCGAGGGCCAGAGATGCCGTTCCCTTCTCGACAGAAATTTTGTAACGCTGCGGCGCGGACGGGTTGAGGTGATAGCCTGCTGGCAGCGCGACATCTACGACGAGCGTGCCGGAGCTTTCGCTGCGCAGACGCTGCGTGCCGAGCTTTATCTCTTCCGCGTTCGGAGCGGACGAAGCTTCCGCCGTGGCGTTGTTCAGCGCAGGCGGCTGCAAGTTTTTGAGCTTGAGCGTCGTGGCCTCTCCGGTCTTCAGATCAACGACGCGCACGGCATGATTGTTCGTGTCCGCGACATACAGCTTGCCGTTAGCAAGGCTCAACCCGCCCGGCTCATAAAATGATGCTGCGGTGGGGCCGTCCTGCTGTCCGGGCTTGCCTGTGCCTGCGAAAGTTTTGACCGTCCGGGCCTGTGCGTCCAGCAACTTGATCTTGTGATTATAAGTGTCTGCGATTAAGACCTTGCCGTCGAACATGGCGAGGCCGAGCGGGTGCTGTAGGCGCACATCATCGCTCTTGCCGTCCACATCTCCAAACTCGAAGAGGTCGCCGCCGACAAGGGTTTCGACGACGCCCTGCGCAAGGTCAATCGCGCGGATAATGTTCGATTCGCTGTCCGCGATGTAAAGCGACTTGCCATCTGTGGCGAGGCCGGAAGGCTGCGCAAAGGCCGACATCAGCAGCGTGCCATCCGTACGCGCCTCGCGTCCTGAGCCTGCGAAGGTGGACACAACGCTTTTATCCAAATCCATTTTCCAGATTTGATGCGGCCCGGCCATTGCGATGTAGAGCGTGCGCCCTGCGAGCTGCAAATCCCACGGCGAATTTAAAGCGATGCTCCGCGCCGCGCCCCGTTCGCCATACGCGCGCGACTGAACGCCTGTGCCCGCGATGGTTTCTACAACTTTCGTTTTCAGATTGACGCGCCGAAGCAGGTGATTCTCAGTGTCCGCGACATAAAGCATGTCGCCGTCTAAGGCCAAGCCCTGCGGGCGATAAAACGTGGCGCGCTCGTATGGGCCGTCGAGCTGGCCTGCTGCGCCCGTGCCGATGGTTTCAACGAGCGTGCCGTCGAGACGCGTGATGACGAGGCGATTGTGATTCGAGTCTGCGATAAAGAGGCGGTCGGATTTCGCGTCGGCGAGAATTTTGCCGGGAAAGGCGAGCGGCAAATCTCCGACTTTGGCGCGTTCGAGCGCGAGTTTGAGCGGCTGCTCATTCAATTCGCCGCGTCGCCGGAATTCCGGGGCTGCTTTGGTAATCGCTTCGTCAATCACTTCATAATTGCCTTCGCCTGAGACCGCGCCGACGACGTAGCCGGTGGGGTCTATCAAAACCTGCGTGGGCCACGCGCGCACGCCGTAAGCGTTCCAGATGGCAAAGTCCGCATCGTTGACGACCGGATGCTCTATCTCATAGCGCATGATGATGCGGCGTATGTTGTCCGTCTCTTTTTCGTTCTCGAACTTGGCGGAGTGGACGCCGATGACGACGAGTTGCGCGGCATACTTCGCTTCGAGCCGCTTCAAATCCGGGATGATGTGGATGCAGTTGATGCAGCCGTAAGTCCAGAAATCCAGCAGCACGAACTTCCCTTTGAGCGCGGCCAGCGAGAGCGGCTTGTCCGTATTGAGCCAGCCGCGATGGCCCGTCAACTCCGGCGCACGCACGCGCCCCTCCTGTGGGATAGGCATAAGCGAAAAGCCTTTCTGTGCATGAACGCGAGAAGTGATGAGGCCCGCGACTGCGAGCATAAGAACGATACTAACCAGACATGAAGCTAAACGACTCATTATTAATAGCATCCTTTTCATATAACAATTATGAGAATCAAAAGCAGCAAGTATCTTTGCGTTCTTTGCGTGCTCTTCTTTGCGTCCTTTGCGGTTAAACGCCTCTTGAACCGCAAAGAACGCAAAGGAAGGCTCGCAAAGAACGCAAAGGGAAATTCTTTTTTATTCAGCATTCATTCGATATACGATTCATCTCATTTTCCAGATTGCGCAGGGATAAGCATGGCATCACTTGATTGCTCGCAGGTAAGCGAGATGACCGTCAATGTCTCCGACAGCATAACGGCCTTTGATTTTTAGAAAAGCAAAGAGCACTGCGCCTTGCTTTGCTCCCTTCTTAAATTTCATTTCCCAGACAAGCCACCTGCCTTCTGACTCTGGCTCTTCAAAAAAGCGTGAGAACTCGTAAGCATCGCTCTCCTTTACCAACTCCTTGATATTCCCGCACACGCCTTCGACCTCCGTGCGCTCGGTCGGCTGGCTGTAGTCATAAATGTCCATCCATTTCCGTTTCGCGTCCGGCCCGCGATAAACGATGTGCCCGGCGGCCTCTGCATAACGGCCTGCCTTGCACGACTTGAACAATTTCATCAAATCTTTTTTAACCGCCGCGCCTTCAGCCTGCGCTTCTTTCGTCTGTGAAACCGCATTCACCATCGAGAGCAAGCTGAAGATGAGAAGAACCGGCAGCCGTTGACGCATTTTTTCTACCTCCATAACTTATCGTGCCGAGCCGTCTTGGATGTGAATCAGACCTCTGATCTTTGAAACATTTTGCCTGACTGCGGCTGGCAGCGCAAAATAAATTCATGCGAGGCGGTTGAATCCGCTTTGAACTTCCCCTCTCAGACTTTAGACTGTGATTGATGCCCAGTTCTGCTGACAAGTTTGCGGACATCTCGATTCTGCCGCGCTCGCTCGGTTTGACGGACGAGTCTGAAGAGTTGCGCGAGCGGCGCGATTTAATCGTCGCCAGAGTGGGCGCGCGTCTGGTCGGCATCTATGCGGACGAGGCGGCGGGCGTGACGGAGTGGCGCGCGCCTGTGCCTTTGCCGCGTGCGCCGCAGGGGGTGTGGGGCGTCGTCAGCCTGCGCGGGCGAATGGTGCTCGTGCTTGACCCTCTGGCCGTGCTCGGCGAGCCGGATAAGAATCAAGCACGGAGTTTTCTCATAGCACTGCACGGCGATGAGCAACTCGCGCTCGCCGTAGACGCGATGGAGCGCATCATCGTCGTCTTTCTGGACGAAATAGAGCCTGTGCAGCATGGCGCGAGCGTCGTCAGCGGTATCATCCAACGCGACGGCGAAATCATCGCCGTGCTCAAAACAGAAGAGCTGTTCGCCGCCGCCATGCTTGGAGAAGAGCGGCGCAGACAGCGAACCTAAAATTTGCTCACTGACTCATTTGTTCATTGAGTAAATGAGCAAATGAATCAATAGATCAATTTCCATGTCTTCACTTGAAGCCACACTTGAGCGGGTTGAGCGGCTGGCGTCTTCCGGCGCAGAGGCGGATGTCCGCGCGCTTATCTCTTTGCTCGGCGATAAAGACTGGCAGGCGCGGCGGGCTGCCGCCGAAGCCATCGCCCGCGCCGTCTGCGAGTCAAAGCAGGAAACGGATGCGGAATCTCTCTTCGGAGAATTAATCGCGGCTGTGTGTGATAAGTCGCAGGCGGGGAGACGCGCCGCCGCCGTCGCCGCGCTCGAAGGCATAGGCCAGCGCGCCTTGCCGCGTCTCGCTTCAGAGCTTCAGACCGCGAACGCGAACGCGCGCATCGCGCTCGCAGGCATCATCGGCAGTGCGGGCGGCAGAGAGGCAGTCCGACTGCTCGCCCCGCTCGCGCATGACCCTGACACAAACGTTGCGACAGCCGCCATCGCCGCGCTCGGTCGGACGCGCGAGGCAGAGGCTACACAGATTCTGCTTGAGCAGGTTAAGGCTGACGATGATTGGTTGAGGTTTGCAGCCGTCGGCGCGCTCGGCGAGCTTGGCGATGTGGCCGCGATTGAAATGCTTGAGCAACTCATCGAAGAGCCATTGATGCAGGGGGCTGCGGCAGCCGCGATGGTCGAGGTTGCGACCGTTGAAGCCGCAAAGACTCTGGCAAGACACCTGCGTGCGCGCGACGGAGCGTTGCGACCGGCAGTGTTGGAAGCTCTGGTCTCGCTCGGCTGCGAGGAACGCATCGCGCCGCTGGCATTGACAGAGGCTGTGCGCCAAACCGCGCGTCAGGCGTTTCGAGAAATGTCGGACGAGGCGACCTACAGCGACTTGATACGACTGATGGCGACCGGCGAGCATGGACGGGCGAACGTTTGTCTGGCGGCTCTCGGCTGGCTCGGAGATGCGCGTGCCGTGCCGTTCATCGCGCGTGCGCTTGACGACCCGTCGCTCGTTAAAACGGCGCGCAAAGCTCTGGCGACTCTCGCAGCAGAGCCGCCCGCGCTCGATGCTATGCTTCACACGGAAACGATTCCGGCGGCGGAGTTGGCACTCGCGCTCGGCGGCGCGCGAAACCTGACAGCGATTGCGGCGGCTGCGCGTTTGGCGGCAGAAGCGAAGGAGGCGGAGACGCTGGAACTGAGCCTGTCGGCGCTGGCACAGGGTCGTGAATGGTTGGAGCAGCGCGTCGCGCAGCTTAAAAAAGATGAAGTGATACTGCTTGAAGAAGGCTTGCGCTCTGCGCTGCAAGCGGCTGGCGGGCGCGCTTTGCTTTTGATTGCAGAGACGCTCGGCACCCTCGCGCGCAGCCTGCCAGCTTCAACGGTTGAGACAATCATCGAACAGCTTTCATCAACCGAAGCGGAAGATTCGATGCTCGCGCGCATGGCTCTGCTCGAACGCGCAGATGCAGCGCGGGCTGTCGAAGAAGCCTTGCGCGCACAGCGTCATCCAAACGCGGTTGTGCGCGTGGCTGCGATTGAGATTTTAGGCAAGCGCGGAGGGCTGGCCGTTGCTTCCGAACTGGTGCGGCATCTGACGGACGAAGCGGCGGGCGTGCGCCGCGCGACCATTCGCACGATGCGACACGGCGCGCAGATACCTGAAGTCGAACGCGCGCTCGTCGCCTGTCTGGCGGACGAAGACATCTGGGTGCGCGTCGAAGCCATCACGACGCTCGGCATACTCTTCGGCACGGAAGCGGAGACGCAGGAGCGTTTGCGTGAAGCTCTCACAGCCTTGCATCCGCTCTGCCGTGTCGCAGGCTGCGCGGCGATTGTGGCCCACGCAGTGGCGCGCGACTGGCAACTGCTCGCACAGGTCGCGCGCCGCGATTCTCAGGCGGAAGCGCGTCGCGCAGCCGTGCAGGTTTTCACGCGTTGCACGCAGCAGCGCACGGCGCTTCAGGTCGCGCGCCATGCCTTGAATGATAACGAGTGGTCTGTGCGCCGCGCGGGCGTGGAAGTTCTGGCCGTGGCCCGTGATGCCGCTTCGCTCAGGATACTGCTCGGCGTCGCCGCAGATGCAAAAGAGCAGGCGGCTGTGCGCGGCTCTGCCCTTAACGCGCTCGCGCGGCGCGATGTGCCGGAGACGATTGGCTTGGCCTGCAACGCGCTCGGCGAGTCAGACCCGGTGATTTTCGAGAGCGCATACACGGCCCTTTCCATGCTGGCCCACACGCGCCGCGCCAGGCTGCGACAGGTAACAGCGAACTGCGCCCCGCGCGCAGCCAATGTCATTAACTTTATTTTAAGTGACGAGTGACAGGCGACGAGTGATAAGAGAAAAGCTTTTTGTCTTAACTCGTCGCTCGTCACTTCTTTAAAAATGTCTTTCAGGTCAGAGCACAATTTCTTGACGGGCGACGGGTCGCGGCTGGAGATGGACGAGAGCACGTTCCTGCGGCTGCGCGATCTGATTTATCAGGCATCTGGCCTCTACTTTGACCAGCGAACGCAGGCCGCGCTTGAGCGGCGATTGCGCCCGCGCATCAACGCCCTCCATCTGGGAGGCTTTGAACAGTATTATCTTTATCTGCAATTCGACCGCGAGCGGCGCGACGAGTTGCAGCACGCGCTCGATGCTGTGGCGATACACGAAACTTATTTCTTTCGTGAGCTGCGTGCGTTGCGCGCTTTCGGTGAAGAGATTCTGGAAGAATTGGCCGCACGCAATCGCTCGACACGAACCCTGCGCGTGTGGAGCGCTGGCTGTTCGACGGGCGAAGAGGCATACACGCTCGCCATCCTGATGCTCGAATCCGGACTTTTTGACGGCTGGAAGATAGAACTCTCTGCCAGCGATCTTTCGCAGCGCGTCATCGCAGAGGCGCGTGCGGGACGTTATCGCGCCAACTCTTTTCGCACGATGGATGAAGAGAGACGCGTGAGCTATTTCACGCAGCAGCCGGACGGAACGTGGCTGATAGATAAGCGGCTGCGCGTGATGGTCAACTTCGGCTGCTTCAATCTGGCGGACAGCCGCCGCTTTAATATTTATTACGATCTGGATGTCATCTTCTGCCGCAACGTGATGCTCTATTTCGACATGGCTGCGCGCCGTCGCACGGTCACGGGCTTTCATCAACAACTGCGCGAGGGCGGCTATTTAATTCTGGGAGCCTCCGAATCACTCGTCACGCTCAACGCGCCTTTTCGCCTGGCGCACTTACACAATGACTTGGTTTACCAAAAGCAGTGACAGGTGTTGAGCGGCGAAGGACAAGCTAAAACTTGTCTTAATCGTCGCCCGTCACCCGTCACCCGTCGCTGTTCTTATGCATCGTTTACTCATCGCGGATGATTCCCCTTTATATCGTTTGCGGCTGTCGCAAATCTTCTCTGCCTCCGACCGCTTGCAGATTGTGGGCCTCGCTGGAGACGGGCAGGAGACCATCAGTTTGATACAGGAGCGCAGGCCGGATGTGTTGGTGCTTGATCTGGAGATGCCTGTGCTCGATGGCTTTAGCGTGCTGCGCTGGGCGATGAAGCACGCGCCGTTGCCTGTAGTCGTGTGCAGCGGTCGGAGCGAGCGGGAAAGCGTCTTTCAGGCTCTGGAAGCAGGGGCTGTGGACTTTATCTCAAAGCCAGAGCTGCGTCATGCGATTCGCTCGCAGGAATTCGCAGAACACTTGCGCGGCAAGGTCGAGACGGCAGCCGAAGCGCACGCGCATGCCGCTCTTGTTCAGGATGTAGACGAGCGCGCAGCCATCGCCGCCGTCAGACATGTGCGAGAAACAGAGAGCAACGAACGCGTGTGCCTCGTCGCCATCGTCGGCTCTGCCGGAAGCCCCGCCGCAGTGACGCATGTGCTCTCGCATCTGAACGCAGACTTTCGCGTGCCCGTCATCATCGCGCTGCACATGCCGCAGGGCTTCACGCGCTCGTTTGCCGAAAGGCTTGCGCGCAACAGCCCGTTCAACGTCAGCGAAGCGCGCGACGGCGAGACGATTGAGAACGCGCGCATCTACATTGCGCCCGGCGGCCAGCACACGACCGTGGTCAGAGACGACGAAGGCATTTTGCGTTTTAATATGGAAGCATCCGAAGCCACAGACTTCTACGCGCCGTCGGCTGATCGACTTTTCGAGACGCTGGCCCGCGTCTGCGGCGCGCAATCGCTCGCGGTCGTCTTAACCGGGATGGGCGAAGACGGCCTTCGCGGCGCGCGTGCGGTTCATCAAGCGGGCGGACATATTATTGTGGAATCGCGCGACACAGCCATCATCTGGGGCATGCCCCGCGCCGTCTCCGAAGCCGGACTCGCAGACGCAGAACTCACGCCCGCAGCCCTCGCCGCCGCGCTTCCACTGCTCTGTCATGATTCTTAGACGATAAAACTCACCGCAGAGACACGGAGGCGCAGAGGATCTTTGCTTACATGTCGGAAACGTCTAACGCTGGAATCAACCCGCCTCCGCCGAGATTATACAAACGGCACGCAACGGAGCAAGGTTGATGAAAGGCAAGCTAAGGGCGGTCGGGTTGAATGAGTTGCTGGACACGGGCTGGGATTAAAATCACTTCCCCGTTAGAATTATTTTTTGTTGAATCTTTGGCTTTAGAGATAATCGAAGTGTAATATCCGAACACTCTTAAATTGTAATTTGTCATCTCACTTTTATAAGCTGTTTTCGCTAAAAACACTCCTATTAAATAGATCAATGACATGCATATAATAAGCTTACGCCTCGCCTGTGCATCGGGAACTATGTACCACCTCAAAACTCTCCATTTGAGCCTGATTTTATGGGAGTTTCGAAATCTGGGGAAGAGTTCTAATTGTTTGGTGAGGGGGTCTAATTTCAGCTTTCGGGGTAGATAGCCCAATATGCCAAAAATCAAATATAATGCTGAGTAAAACAAACATATAAGTGCTAGTGAGCGCGCAAAGTCACTTCGATGTTGTATACCCTGTAGCTCATCGTAATAATTGTTCTCTTGGTAGACACGTGTTATTGCAGAATAATAAATTCTGCTGACTTCCTCTTCTAAGGCTTCTGCTTTAATTTTGATGACCTTATATTGCTGATCATACTCATATTTCGGGTCATTGCTTATTAACACTGTACCGCTTATTTCTATATAGCCATTTTTATCGGTTGGTGAAGAAGAAAGAATATTAACCTTTGGTGCTAGTTCTACAGACTGAACTCAGCGATTGAAAGATGCACCACACCGTGCTCGTCAGGCTCAAGCCCATGCCAGTGCACCAACATATTGAACGCAGCCATCGTGTAGGCCAACCGCATTTGGAAGTACGCCCATTCACGATGCATCACACGCTTGAAATGATTACAGAGCGTCAACATCGAGAGCACAGTTTCGACCATCATCCGTTGATTCCATTGCCCTCGCGGACACACCTTGAGATTTTGTGGGTCACCTGCTTGAGCATGAAAGCCGGTGTCACTACATACGATCATCTCATCTTCGTATTTCCTGATGAGCGGCTGAAAGACCGTGTCGGAGACGTTAGCTGTGTCGCACTCCCACGCCACGACGAGGCCGAGTTTGTTCAAGAGCAGGCAGAGTTTACCGCCCACAATCCAACGATGATTCGACACCCCTTTCCGTCCATACTGGCGGGGAGAGCGCCCTTCGCGAATCGGATGAATCAACTCAATCCCATAGCTGTCGATGACGCCCAGCACCGTTGGCTCAGCCATGAACTGCTGCGTCCACGCACGATGCGTCTTGAACAGGCGGAAGAGGCGCGTTCGCTCCGGCAAAGCGGGAAACAGAGCTTGGAAATCACGCTTGAGCCAGCGATAAAAGGGACGGTTGCCGACGCCTTTGATGGCAAAGATGAAAGCCAGCGTGACGATCTCGCTCGGATGCAGCGCGGCTTGACTATGTTTCGGCATCTGACGCATCTGGTCATCTACACGGCAAAAGAGTTCAGTGATAAAGTCTTGAGTGGTCACGATTCTTGCCTCCGCTTGCGTTTGGTTTGGTCGCCAACGCATTAAGAGCGGAAAATCGTGACTTTTTCAACTAGCACCAAAGGTTATTAGAAATTCTCGTACTATGCAGTTTAAAAATCGAATCTTTGTGGGCAATAAACATTAAGTCTTTGTAAATAGGCTGGGGTTTGACAAGCATATAATTATTTGAATAAAAGCTAACATCAAATAGACTTTCCAAACGCAACTGCTTTTCTGTATATAATATATAATTAGCCGATTTAGAAATTATTGAACGCTCTGATACAGCATTTTTTGACACATCTTCCACGAGGATACCAGCAGCAAAAACTATAGCCAGAATCATGGCGGACTCATGTAGCTTCTGACCAGTAGTGAGAAAAGCAAATCTTGATGCCCAAGAAGGCTTTATCAAGATAATTAATTGAAACAACCCGTAAATTGTAAAACCACCTATGGCTAATGTTTGACCTATCTGCTTTAGCTCTAAATTCATAATTCACCTCTATCAGATTTGCATATAAAGGTTTCTCTAAACAGTAACGCCCAACGCATATTAGACGCCCTGACAGCTATCAGTAAAGGCTCTCGTCTAGCGCTCTAATCCGGCTTATTAATTTTCTTGATGCGTGAATTTAAACGAAGGGAAGATTAGCCACAGAGGACACAGAGGAACACAGAGAAAAACTTTCATCTTCTCTGTGTTCCTCCGTGTCCTCTGTGGCTAAGACTTTATAAAACTGCTTCTGAATTTATAGAGTGGCTAATCTTCCTGCCAGCTTTTGATGATGACGCCGCCGTTGGTGGTGATGACGCGGACGGGCGGGCCGCCGTCGCCGAGGTTGACCGAGAGTCTTTTGGTGTTGATGCGTCCCTGAAGGGTGAGCGGGATAGAGACGTTGAGCGAGCCGTTGACTGTGCCTGTTTCCAGATGCGCCGAGTAGTTGTCTGGAATCTTGAGGCTGATGCCGCCGTTGGTCGTCTCGACATCGAGGCCCGCGCCGTCCCAGCGTGCGCCCGTCAACTTTATCGACAGGCCGCCGTTGACCGTGCGCCCGCGCACATTGCCGCCGAGATTGTTCAAACTGACGCCGCCGTTGTGCGCGTCAAACTCCAGCTGCCCGTTGACATCCGCGATGGAAATGCCGCCGTTGTAAGTTCTGAGCGACAGGTTCGAGCGGCGCGGGACAAAGATTTCATAACTCACGCTCCAATAGCGATTGCGCTCAAGCGTCGGCCCTGCGGCGCGTATCTCGCTGCCCGTCTCGACGCTGACCTGTTTGGCAAGCTCCTGTGCTTCGGCTTCTGTCTGCGCGGCTGCCTGTATGCGCGTACGCATCAGTATGTCATTGCGGTCAGTTCCCTTGATGGAGATGCCGCCGTTCTGGCTCGCGTCCACGCTCAAGGTTCCGCGCGTGGCCGACATCGTTTGCTCGCGTATCTCGCAATGCGTCATCAGGCGGTCGTTGTACCAGTTATCCTGACAGGTCAACCCGCCCTTCTGCGCGAAGCCTTCCGTGGCTAAGTATGAGAAACAGGCAAACAGCGCGACCGCAGCGCACAGGGCATTCCTGAATAAATTATTTCTGAGCATCACGTTCTCCTCCGAATAAATTTTGTAGTTGAAGGTCAAGACACTTTGGCTTTCATCAGGTAGACACCACGGTCAGCCGCTTTGTGGCAGAAAGTTTAGAAGGGGGCAAAAGGGGAAGAGTGTAAAAGGGGAAATGGCAGAACTGTCCTCTTCCTTTTACCTTCTTCCTTTTACCCTCTTCCCCCTTCCCCTTTTACCCCCTTTCCTTGCTAAGATAGATAATCATTCGGACTGTCACTTTCAGGGAATCATGCACGAACAAGCTTTTAAGACACTGGAATATCCTTCTTTGCTCAAGGTCGTCCGTCGCGGGGCGCAGACGCCTATGGGCCGCGCGCTGGTTGATGCGCTTCAGCCGTTTGACGAATTGAGCGAGCTGCGCCACTCGCTGCGCGCCGTCGCCGAAGCCGTCGAACTCAGACAGCGCGGGCTGACGTGGTCTTTTTCGGAGATGGCTGACCCGACAGACTCGCTCGCGCTGCTCCATATAGAGGGCGCGACGCTTGACCCGCTGGCGATGCTTGAGCTGGCGCGTTTGTGCGAACAGGCTCTCGCCGCACGCGCGGTCATTCTCACGGAACGCGAGGCGACTCCGGTCTTGTGGGAGATGGTCGAAACCCTGCCGCGCGAGTTGCACAGTCTTGCGGCGCGCGTGACCGGCAAAATCTTGCCGGGAGGTGAACTGGACGACCGCGCGAGTCCGGAGCTGGCGCGCATCCGCCGCGACATCACGCGCCTGCGCTCAAACATTACGCGCTCGCTCGAAACCTTGATGCGCCGTTCCGAAGCGGCGATTCAGGACGAGCTGGTCACAGTCAGAAACGACCGCTTCGTGATTCCGGTCAAGGCAGACCATCGCGGGCGTGTCGGCGGCGTCGCGCACGGGTTCTCGTCCTCCGGCGCGACAGTGTTTATTGAACCCTTAGAGACGATTGAGTCCAACAACGAATTGCAGGCCCTGCGCGAAACAGAAGAGCGCGAGGTGGCGCGCATTCTCTTCACGTTGACGGAAGAATTGAGAAAGGAGATGCCCGCGCTTGAGCAGGCCGCGCGTGCCGTCGCAGAGCTTGATTTCATCGGCGCAAAGATTTCGTTTCTCAGAGCCTTTGATTGCGTCGTCCCTGAAATCAGCGAGCGCGCCATGCTCTCGCTGGAACAGGCGCGTCACCCGCTGCTGGAAGAAAACCTGCGCGCAAGCGGCGGCTCTGTCGTCCCTGTTTCATTCGAGCTTGAGACGGAGCAGCCTGTGATGGTTATCTCAGGCGCAAACGCGGGCGGCAAAACAGTCGTCCTTAAAACGGCTGGCCTGCTGTCTTTGATGGCGCTGTCTGGAATCCCTGTGCCCGCGCGCTCTGCCAGTTTTCCCTTTTACGCATCCGTGCTCGCGGACATCGGCGACCATCAATCGCTCGCCGCAAATCTTTCGACCTTCACCTCGCACGTCGCCAACATCTCTCGCATGATAGAGTTGTGCCGCGCGCCCGCGCTTGTCCTGCTGGACGAAGTCGGCACGGGCACAGACCCCGAAGAAGGCTCTGCCTTAGGCGTTGCGGTTGTGGACCATTTTCGCAGGGCGTGCGGCGCGCATGTCCTGGCGACGACGCATTACAGCGGCCTCAAGATGTACGCGGCGAACGAAGAGGCAGTCCTCAACGCGAGCGTAGAGTTTGATGAACAGACTTTGCAGCCGACCTACAAACTCCTCGTCGGCATCGCCGGAGCATCTTCCGGCATAGAGATCGCGCGCCGCTTCGGCATCCCTGATGAGGTGGTCGGCGCGGCCTCTGAGAACGTCAAAGCTTCCACGCGCGACGCGACGGAATACCTGCGCCGCATCAAGCGCGAAGCGGAAGAAGCAGAAGCTTTGCGCGTCGCTCTGGAAGAAGAACGCGCGGCTGTGGCCGAGAAATATGCTGCGCTCGATCTGGAAGCAAGAAAGCGTGAGCGAGAACGCGAAGCCGCATTCGAGCGCGAGCTTTTGACTGCTATTGAAGAGTTTGAAAAACGCTCGCGCGAGATGGTTGCGAAAATAGAAGACCGCACAGAGCGTCTCAAAGTCGAGCGCGAGGCGCGAGCGCACGCAGCCGAACTCAAGCGCGAAGCACAGCGCACCGCACGGGCCGCCACTACAGCATCATCTTCATCAACCACGCAGACGCCACGCGGCGTGCGCGTCCTCCGCGACGGGCAGATTTTAAATGAAGCGTCTGCCTCCGAAATGGAAGTTGAAGAGCCGGACTTTCGCACAGCCGCGCCGCGCGCCATCAAAAAAGGCGATCAGGTGCGTCTCAAATCCTTTGGCTCAATCGGCATCGTGGACAAGATCAACGGCGACGAAGCAGAGGTGCGCGTCAAGTCTCTGCGCTTCCGCGAAAAGCTCGTCAATCTCGAACTGGTCGAAGCCACCAAAAAGCCTGACATCGAAACAGGGCGCGGCGCACGCCTGCGCTCAATGGCCCAGAAGCGCGGCCCGGAAATCCACATCCGCGCAGCAGACGACGACCCGCGCGCAGAGCTGAACCTCATCGGGCGCACGACCGACGAAGCGGTTGACGAGGCTGATAAATTTCTTGACGAAGCATTTCTCAACAGCCTGCAACACATACGCATCATCCACGGCCACGGCACGGGCGCGCTCCGCCGCGCCATCGGCAATTTATTAAAAGACCACCCGCACGTCGCGCGCTTCTCGCCAGCCCCGCAGGATCAGGGCGGCTCCGGCGCGACGGTCGTCGAACTGAAACAATAGGGCGACTTGTTTTCATAATCATGCGTTACCCGCAAACATTTATAGACGACTTGCGACGACAGGCCGACATCGTGCGCGTCATACAGGATTACGTCTCGCTGAAGAAGAAGGGCGCAAACTGGATGGCATGCTGTCCTTTTCATCAGGAGAAGACGCCCTCGTTTTCCGTCAATCCGGCCAAAGAGATTTTCTTTTGCTTCGGCTGTCAAAAGGGAGGCTCGGTCTTTAACTTCGTGATGGAGATCGAGCGCGTCTCGTTTCCAGAAGCGATTAAAATCGTCGCCGAAAAATCGAATGTGCCGCTGCCCGCGCTGGTTGATGACGGAAAGTTTGAGGCGCGGCGCAAGGATGCGGATGAAGTCATAGAGCTGAACTCATGGGCGCTCGAATTCTGGGAAGGGCAGCTCACAGAAGACGGCGCAGAGGCGCGTGCGGCCCGCGAGTATCTGGCAAAGCGCGAGATTACGGATGAGACGCGTCAGGTCTTTCGTCTCGGATATGCGCCGGATAGCTGGGAGGCTCTTTCGGCTTATTTGAAAAGGCGCGGCGCGAGTGAGGCTCAGATAGAGAAGAGCGGTCTCGTCGTCAAAAAGGATGCAGGGGGATTTTATGACCGCTTTCGCGGGCGGCTGATTTTTCCGGTGCTCGACGCGCAGGGGCGCGCGGTCGCTTTTGGCGGACGACTGCTCGGCGCGGGCGAGCCGAAGTATCTCAACTCGCCCGAGACCGCCGCTTACACAAAGGGCCGTCATCTCTATGGCCTGCACCTGACGCGCGATGAGATGCGGCGTAAAAAATTTGCCATTCTGGTCGAGGGTTATCTCGATTTGATAGTTCCCTACCAGTTTGGCGTGCGCAACATGGCGGCCTCTCTGGGGACTGCGCTGACGCCTGAGCAGGCGCGGCTGATGGGAAGGTTTGCGCGGAAAGTGGTCATCAACTATGATGGAGACAGTGCGGGTGTGAAGGCTGCAAAAAGGGCCATTGAAACGCTCCTGGCCGAAGATTTCGAGATCAAAGTGCTCGTCTTACCCGAAGGCACAGACCCGGACGAGTTTATCAGACAACACGGCGTTGAGGCGTACCACGAGAGGCGAGGCAAGTCGCTGCCCCACATACAATTCGTGCTCGACCAGGCGGTGCGGGATCGCAATCTTCTACGCCCTGCGGACAAAGCTGCTGCCGTAGAAGAGGCGTTGCCGTATGTCCGCGCCGTCCGCAACGGTATTCAGAAGCGCGAATATTTTGACATCACGATGGATGCCCTGCGCGTCGAAGAGCCTGCCCTGCGCAACGAGTTGTGGCAAACCATCAAGAAAGGCGCGAACATGGAACAGGCCAACGTCCGGCAGAAGGTCGCACGCGCAAGCGGCGCGCAACCGACCGTCGCCGAACAGCGACTGCTTGAACTGCTCATACATGACGCAGACCTGCGCCGCGAAATCCTGCCGCGCATGCAGCCGTCCGATTATGAAGAACTGCCGACCGCAGCTATCTTTCGCGCCTTGATCGAAGCGGGAGCGCAAGGCGGTGAAGTCAATTCGTCCACACTGATGTCTCGCGCGGAGGATGACCCTGTGGCGACAGACCTCTTGCCGCTGCTCCTGATGTCAGAGCCGCAGCGTGACAAAGACGAAGCGATGGACGATGTGCTGGCTAACGCGGAAAGCTGCCTTAACGCTTTGCGCCTGATGGCGGTTGATCGTCGCATCAATGAGCTTGGGCTGGAAATCGCCTCGGCAGAGCGCGCGGGCGATATGGAACGCCGCGACCGGCTGGCTTTGGAACATCTGGAATGGACCAGAAGCAAAAGCGCGCTGGGTAATTTTAGATTTTAGAATTTGTGATTTGCGATGACCGGAGCCGGGCTAAGATGAGTATTCTCGCCTAGTCGACAAACCAAATCTAAAATCCAAAATCACAAATTAACAATTCCAATCATGAGCATGGAAGAAAAAGACCGCGACGAAGTCATGCAGCGCCTGCTGGAGTTGGGCGGTGATAAGAAGTATCTGACGTTCGACGACCTGAACCGCGAGTTGCCGGACAATGTCGTCTCGGCTGACGATATAGAGGACGTGCTGCAAAAGCTCGAAGGCTCGAACATCACCGTCGCAGACTCTGACGAACGCCTGATAGAACAGGCTGCGGCCATCGCCACAGACGATGATGACGACTCGGTTGACGAAGACATAGAGCTTGATTTGTCCGCCGGTGCGCTTGAGAAGACAAACGATCCCGTGCGTCTCTACCTGCGCGAGATGGGCATCGTGCCGCTCCTGACGCGCGAGGGCGAAGTCGCCATCGCCAAGCGGATCGAGCGCGGGCAGATACGAACGCGGAAAGCCATTGCCCGCTCCCCCCTCGCCGTCGAAGAGTTGCTCGGCATCGGCGACGAGCTTGAAAACGGAATCATCAATATCCGCGAAGTCGTCAACTTCTCAGAACAGGCTGAACTGACAGGGCAGGAAGACAAGGCGGACGAGTATCTGGCGTGGACTACGGAAGGCATTCAAAACATACGCAAGCTCTACAAGGCCGGTCTCAAGGAATGGGAGAAGCTTCGCGCCGAGCAAAAACTGACGCGCGGCAAGAAGAGCAAAAAGCTGCTCCGCATGCGGCGCAAAGTCGCGCGCATGCGTCTTGAAATCGCGCAGGAGATTGGACGGCTAAACCTGACGGAGCGCGCACGCCAGCGTCTCATCAACTCCATACGCAGCATCCAGAAAGAAGTGCGCGCGGCAGAACGCGATATAGAGAACTTCACAGAGAGACTCAACAAACGCCGCATCAAGCCGGAGGATGAAAAAGAGTTCAAGCGTCGCGTCTCGGCTGCGAAGAAAAAGCTGCAACTGATCGAGCAGGATTATAAAGTCCCGCCGGTTGAAATTAAACGCTCTTTGCAAGCCATCATCACCGGCGAATTGCAAACCGGGCAGGCCAAGCGCGAACTTGTCGAAGCGAACCTGCGTCTCGTCGTCTCCATCGCCAAAAAATATACCAATCGCGGGTTGCAGTTTCTGGACTTGATTCAGGAAGGCAACATCGGATTGATGAAGGCCGTGGACAAATTCGAGTGGCGACGTGGCTACAAGTTTTCGACCTATGCGACGTGGTGGATACGGCAGGCCATAACCCGTGCGATTGCGGACCAAGCGCGCACGATTCGCATTCCCGTTCACATGATCGAGACCATTAACAAATTGATTCGCACTTCGCGCTCGCTCGTGCAGGAATTGGGCCGCGAGCCGACGAGCGAAGAGATTGCCCGGAAGATGGACATTCCCGTCTCTAAAGTGCGGAAAGTGTTGAAGATAGCGCAGGAGCCGATCTCGCTGGAAACGCCCATCGGAGAAGAGGAAGATTCGCATCTCGGAGATTTTATAGAAGATAAGTCCATCATGAATCCCGCAGACGCAGTTGTTGCATCTAACCTCCGCGAGATTACGGATGAAGTGCTGGCGACCCTCACGCCGCGCGAAGAAAAAGTTATCAAAATGCGTTTTGGTCTGGGCACGACAGGCTCAGAGCACACGCTCGAAGAAGTGGGCCAGCATTTTGCTGTGACGCGCGAACGCATCCGGCAGATTGAAGCTAAGGCGCTCAGAAAATTGCGCCACCCATCGCGCTCGCGCAAGCTGAAAGCGTTTTTGGACAGTACGCAGAGATAAAAGCTGTGCTTTAGTTTTTGGTGCTTTGTCTTTTGTTCTTTGCATGCTGTGTTAAAGTGCAAGACATTGCTCGAAGTTAAAAGCAAAGAACAAAGAACCGGGCACAAAGAACAAAAAACGATTTATTGAATGAAAAAAATTATCGAAAGTTATAAACAGAAACTGGCGACCGAAGAAGGCTGGACTTTAAAGCGCGGGGCCGAGCTACGCATTGCTTTGTGTTATCCGAACACGCACGGCATAGGGATGGCGAATCTCGGTTTTCAGGCGATGTACGAGCTTTTTAACAACATCCCTGAAGTCTCCTGCGAGCGCGTCTTTCTGCCGGACGAAAAAGAGTTGCGCGAGTATGGGAAGTCGCGCACGCCGCTCTTGTCTCTGGAATCGCAGACGCCCGTACGCAATTTCGATGTCCTCGCGTTCTCGATTTCATTCGAGACGGATTATCTGAACATGGCGCGCATCCTGCGCCTCTCAGGCGTGCCGCTCTGGTCCAAAGATAGAACGCATCACGACCCGCTCGTCATCATGGGCGGCGCGGCGTCGTTTCTTAATCCTGAGCCGATTGCGGATTTCACGGATGTGATTGCCGTCGGCGAAGGCGAAATCCTCGCGCCGCAATTGATTGACACGATTTTTGAAGAAGCTGGCAAGGAAGAAATCCTGCTCGCGCTGGCCCGTCGCGGGCGCGGATTTTATGTGCCGTCGCTGTATGAAGTGACTTACAAAGAGGACGGCACGATTCATGATTACGAGCCGCTTGCGGCGGGAGTGCCAGAGCGCGTCGGGCGCGCTGTGACGGCGGAGAATCCAAAGGAAGGCAGTCTCAGGCGCGCGATGCGACGCGGCGAAACAGAGATTGTCGAACAGCTTCTCAAGCAAGAAGTATTCGCGCCGTCTTCTGCTATCTGGTCGCCAACCGCAGAGATGGGCGAGCGTTTTCTGATAGAGATTTCGCGCGGCTGCTCGCAAGGTTGTCGCTTTTGCTGGGCAGGGTTTAATTACTGGCCGCCGCGCGTCGTGCCTGCGCGCGACATTCTCGCAAAGGCGCGCGTGTGGCGCGAGAAGACGGATAAGATCGGCCTGGTTTCGACAGCCGTCTGCGACCACCCGGAGATTAGCGAAATCTTGCAGGGCTTGCGCGCGATGGAGTACAGGATTTCCGTCTCGTCGCTGCGTCTGGACCAGATTTCGGATGAGTTGTTAGACGCGCTGGTCGAATCTAGAGACCAGCAGATCGCGGTTGCGCCTGAGACAGGCTCAGACCGCCTGCGAAAAGTTATCAACAAAAATCTGACGAACGACGAGATCGTAGACATCTGCGGCGCGGTCTTTGATAGAGGGATGCTGACGGTCAAGCTGTATCTGATGGTCGGGTTGCCGACGGAGACGGATGAAGACCTTGAAGAGATGATCGTGCTCGTCGAGCGCATCAAGGATAGGATGCTCGAAGCCGGAAAGCGTTTCGGTTACGCCGGAAAAATCATTCCTTCGCTCAACGGCTTTGTGCCCAAGCCAAACACGCCTTTGCAGTGGGACGCGATTTGCGACGAGAAGGAATTGAAGCGGCGTTTGAAATGGGTCTCGAAAAAATTATCGCAGATTCCGAACGTGGAAGTGCGTGCGATGTCCGCGCGCATCGCTCATGAGCAGGCTCTCTTTTCTTCCGGCGACCGGCGCATTGCGCGAGTCATCGAAGCGGCTGCGCGTCTTAACGGTGACATGAATGCGGCGTTGCGCGAGACAGGAACTGACACTGCTTTTCACACGAGCCGCAACCGGCCTTATGAAGAGCGCATGCCGTGGGAGATAGTTGATCCGGGATTGTCGCGCGAGTTTCTGGAGAAAGAGCACGGGCGCGCGCACATCGCCAAGTCTACGGCCCCGTGCCCTTCGGTTGACACCTGTACGCGCTGCGGCGTGTGCCCGACGACGTGGCTCGCATCCGCTCCGGCAGGATTGGTGCAATTGCAGGGTATCAGCGAGAGCGCACGCCGCGCCGCAATGGCCGCCGCTTAGAGCAGCTTTAAGTTAAGAACAAGACCAGTACAATTAACCACAGAAGACACAGAGGAAGATTTCAAATTCAGTATTTCAGATTTGAAATTGCTTTCTCTGTGTTCCTCTGTGATAAAGCTCTACTTGATGCTCCACATGGTGGAGCTTTTGACTGTCTGGTCAAACTCGTATTCGTAGGTATAGCCGGGAATCGAAATCGGGCGTTTGAACTGGACGCGGGCCATCATGGCTCCCTCATTCTGCTGGATGGAGATTTCCGCATTGGGCGGGACTCCGTACTCGCCGCCGTTTTTGGTGAGCTGCTGCTTGACCCATTCGTCGCCACGGCCTAACGCTGCGCCCTTGTCCACGCTCTGCTGCATGAAGTCCCTGTACTGGTAAGACTGAAAGGCGACAGGGATATATTGATAACCCGCATACGCGACGAGGGCCACCAGAGAGAAGACTATCAGAAATTTGAGCCGCGCACTGCCGCGCTCTCCATGTCTGTTTGCTACAGGGGATATACTGCACGATCTATTCATCGTCATTCAAGCCTCACTAAATTTCCAAGTATATTTTTCTTAACCTCTTCTTTGCGACCTTGAGTCTTTCTTTATTTCGCGCTGGCGGCGCAAAGAGAAAACTTAAGGCGCAAAGGGCTGAGTTAATCTGCTCTTGAGTTTTGCAAAGCGGCGCGGATGGAGGCGCGCAAGACACGCGGCGCAATCTCTCGTCCATTGACGAGTCGCGCGCGTCCGAGTCGCTCAAGCAGGATCCATTTGATTTGACCGCCGACCGATTTTTTATCGCGGGCGAGTGTGCCCAGTATCTCCGAAGGACGAAGATCGTCGGCGTGGGGTAAGCGGCCAGCCATGTGAACGGCGGCCTTTAGTGATTCTAAATCAAAAGCACCCAAAATGCCTAGTCTTTTCGAAATCTCCCCGGCGGCAAGCATCCCGTAGCCAACCGCCTCGCCGTGCCTAAACCGTTTGTAATCAGTCACTTTTTCCAAAGCATGGCCGACTGTGTGACCGAAATTCAGGATGCGGCGCGAGCGAAAATCCATGCGTCCGGCAGCTTCCCTTTCATCACCCGTCACAATTTTCGCCTTGAAAGAGCACTGCGCGGCGATAAGCTCCGTTAATTGTTTCTCGTATTCGTCCCGGCTTTTCTCATTTGAAGAAAGCAACAATCGCCGCGTTTGGTCAAAAAGCCTGCGGCTGCCAACCGCTCCCTGCTTGAGGCATTCACAAAAGCCCGCGGTCAACTCGCGCGCGGGCAGCGTGCGCAGAGTCTCCACGTCAATCAGGACTGCGCGCGGGTGATGAAACGCGCCGATGAGATTCTTTCCGGCAATGGTATTGACTGCTGTCTTGCCGCCGACGGAGGCGTCCACTTGCGCCAGCAGGGTCGTCGGCGCTTGCAGGTAAGCTATGCCGCGCAAGTAGACTGAAGCAGCAAAGCCCGCGAGGTCGCCGACCACGCCGCCGCCCAGAGCGATCAAGGCATCTGTTCTTTCGAGTTTGGATTGAGAGAGAAAATCGAGCGTGCGTTCCAGCGTGCGAAAGGATTTGTGTCTCTCGCCGTCGCCAATCAAAAAGTGCGTCGCGTTGAATCCGGCATCGCGCAGGCTGCGCATGGCATTATCGCCGTAAAGCTCGAAGACCGTTGGATTGGAGATGATTGCGACACGCCGCGCATCCGCAGAGAGAGTCCGGCGCGCAGTTGCTCCGAGACCTGCGAGCACGCCTCTGCCAATCGTAATCTCGTAATCCTCCTGTCGCCTCGCAAGGCGCACGCGCACATGCTGCACTTTCTGATCCTTTACTCCTCGCTCATCGCAGCTATCCATGTGTCTGCGAGCAGATCGAAATCCAGCTCGCCGAGACCCAAAAGCTGCGCCAGTTCTTCGACCGAATAGCGCGAAGCAGTGTTCCAGAGGTCTATCAGCTCATCCCCCGCACGGGGCGTGGCCCACCAGCGACGGCCATAACGCGTCCGCAGGTATTCACGCATCGCCGCCTCAAACACCCACGCGCGCAGGTACGCCGAAGCATAAAACCCATCATCCACATCCGACAAATAAAGCGCAGGGCTGCGCGTAAACCCTGTCGCCTCGGTTTGCAGAGTCGCATAAGTCGAGGCCAGATGCTCCGTACGCACTTGAGAGCTATCGTGCAGCGAGATGTCGTAACTGAGCTTGGCGCAAAAACGCCTGATGGTGTGCATGGTCAGGACTGCCAGATCGCGCACGATCTTACGCGACTGTTCCTGGCTGATGCCGGGCCGGTGCTCTCTGAGCCATGCTTCATCATGCAGTAGATGATTGAGCAGAAACGCGTAGCCCTCCGTCGTCGCGTAATCGGGCGAATAGATAAACTCAGGATGCTGCGCTACGAGTTCGCGCGAAGTCCACGCGAAATGCTGAGCATGTCCCGCTTCATGAAAGAGCGTCGTGTAATCGTAAGCTCCGCCGATGGGCGCGACGAGCAGCCGCACATCGTCCGGCGGGTTGATGCGAAAGCAGGCGGCACGCGGATGCTTGAGCGGGCGCGGCTCGTCATCTATGTGGATGTTCTTTTGCTGCTCGACGCGAATCCCCAGACTTTTCATCGCCGCCTGATAGGTCGTCATCACATCGCGCGCCGGAAAGAATTGGTCCAGACTGGAGATGCGCTGAAAGAAAAAATAATCCGCGTGCTGTAAATCATGACGCGGAACATCCGGCAGATCGCGCGCCGTGAGGCGAGCCAGTTCCCTACTGTAAGCGGCTTCCGTGCGTTCGAGAAAAGCTCCTGTGCGCCGCGCGAGCTGCTCGAAATCCGTGCCCGTGGTGTCTGTGAAAAGAGCGCGATAGGACGCGAATCCGAGTTTCCGTGCAGCTTCGTGTAAAGATTCAAAGCGCGTCGCGCGCAGGTCATCGCAGGCGCTCATGGCATCAAGCCAGCGTGAATATAACTCGCGGCGGCGCGCAGGCTGTGGCTCGTTGGCAATCTTCTTCGGGATGCTAGGCGCGGGCAGGCTTTCCCCGTCCCATGAGATTCGCACGGCAGATTCGCAGCGCGCAGTCTCATCCGTCAGTTCTTTCGTCTGCGCTTCCAGATAACCGATACGGGCCACGCCCAGCAGAGCATGCAATCCTGCGCGCTCCGTCTCAAGATACTCAGGGACACTGCTTTCTGCCTGCTGCAAATTCTCTATCGCATCCAGCTTGAACAAATCGCCATAACGCTCATAAATCGGCTCGACATGAAGCTCTTCATCCAGTCCGGCACGATATTGATAATGCGTCTGCTCCAGCAGAGAAGTATAGGCGGCAAACTCTCGGCGATATTGATTAACGTCCATCAATTGAGAGGTTCACTTTCCAAAAAAAATGGCGCAAAACTAGAATAATGTGGCGCAAGGTATTCGAGGGGAGAACGATTGTAGCACGTGAAAAAGCTATCTGACGATAAGAAAATGAAGAATATTTTAGCGGAGAGTTGCTGTGTGAAAAGCGAACGGGCGCGACAACGTGGGAGTGTGCCGCGCCCATTCATATGCGTGGTTACTGTCCTCACCCCAGCAACCACTTGAGACGGCGGATCCACCAACCGTCTCTCTTGCCCCGCAATATACACCGCAATGCCTATGCCATGCAAGTATTAATATCTGCAAGCCTACGCGATTGCGATTTTCCGTAGCGTTTATAGACTTACTGACAAAATGCCCGCCGTCGAAGAGCGAAAGTCATCTCCGCACAGTGTAAGACTTACACTCAAGAGCGCGTAAGATTTTCTCAGGCGGCCAAAATCTACTGTGCTCCGAGCGCATCTTTAATGACTGCGGCCAGCCGTTTTGCCTGTTGGTCAATTACGTCCTGCTGCTCGCCCTCGATCATGACGCGTGCCAGAAGCTCTGTGCCGGAATAGCGCAACAAGAGGCGGCCCTTATCGCCAAGCTGTGCTTCCGTCTCGCGTGCGGCATGCTCGATCTCGGGGACTTCTGCGAACGGCAGCTTTTCGCGCACGCGCACGTTGACCAGCACCTGCGGATAGCGCGTGAAGCCTTCCGTCAATTCTTCCAGTCCTGCTTTCGTCTCGCGCATCGCGCGCAGCAGGCAGAGCGTTGTCAGCATGCCGTCGCCGGCAAGGCTCAGACGCGGGAAAATGAGATGGCCCGACTGCTCTCCGCCAATGCTCGCGCCCGTCTGTAAAAGCTTCTCCAGCACATACTTATCGCCTACATCCGTTCGCAGCAGGTCGATGCCGCGCGAGCGCAAAGCAATCTCCAAGCCGAGGTTGCTCATCACTGTGGCGACGACCTTTTCATCAACCAGCAGGCCGCGCCCTTGCAGGTAATTTGCCATTACCCAGAGCGTCGCGTCGCCGTCCACGAACCGCCCGCGCGCATCCACAAAGAGCGCGCGGTCAGCATCACCGTCAAAAGCAACCCCGATGTCTGCTCCTTCGGTCAAAACTTTCTCCTGCAAGCCTTCGATGTGGAGCGAGCCGCAGTTGAGATTGATGTTCCGCCCGTCCGGCGCATTGTTAATCGCCGCCACGCGCGCTCCGAGCCGCTCGAACAGAAGCGGCGCGAGATGCGAGGCCGCGCCGTTGGCGCAATCCATCACCATCGTCAGTCCATCAAGCGAGAGACCATCTGCGACTTCAAAGCACAGGTAATCCAAATAACTCGCCTGTAAAGCCGCTGCATGTTGAGCATCAATCGCCGCATCGACAGTCGCGCTCGAATCTCCCGCAGCCTCTGTGGCCGACGACTCACCTGAAGAGTCCACAGAGGTTTCGGCAGCGATGTCCGCTTCAATCAAACGCTCCGTAGCATCGTCCAGCTTGCGACCCGAAGGCGCGAAAATCTTGATGCCGTTGTCCTGATAGGGATTGTGCGACGCGCTGATGACGATACCCGCATCTGCTGGAAGCGTGCGGGCGAGATAAGCGACGCCCGGCGTGGTAATCACGCCTGCCGATTCGCACACTGCGCCTGCTTCCACAGCCCCTGCGATAAGAGCGCGCTCAAGCCATGAGCCGGACTCGCGTGTGTCGCGGCCAGTGATGATACGCGGCGCGCGTCCTTCTTCTGCGCTCGCGGCGAGATGGCGTGCAAGCGAACGCCCAGTGACGCGCATCGTCACGGCATCCAGCGGAAATTTCCCCGCCGCGCCGCGCATGCCGTCTGTTCCGAAAAGTTTCTTCATAAAGTCCCAAGTCTCAAGTCCCAAGTCCCAAGTCCCAGATTATTGAATCTGGGACTTGGGACTTGAGACTTGAGACTCATTTAATAATCGTAAAGCCTGATGGTTTGGTAGAGCGTAATTCGATCTGGCCTTGTATGTCTGCGGGGAGATTGAGCCGCTGCGTGATTGACCCGTCGTCAGCCATTTCAAGAACGATCTGCATCTCTTCAGCACGCAATTTTTCGAGGACTGAGCGCGGCCCGTAAAGCGTGATGACGGCGGTTTGCGGGCGCGTGGCCGCGCCGGAGCTTTCGCGGACGGCGATGCCGGAAAAGCTCTTCTCGATTCGCTGCTCGCCGATTTCCAGATACACGCTGACGACAGGATCGCTGACCGTCACTTTATCATCGCTGATGTTGATCGAAGCCTGCGCGACATTGGTGTTGGCGGTTAAGCCATCGAGAGAAATCTTTTCGGTCGTCGCGCGATGAAGAGCGCGCACGCGGCTCTGCGGCCCGCGCACTTTCACCTGCGATGGCGTAGTGGCGGCGCGTCGCAGCTCGTAGCCTTCCGGCAGCTTCCCTTCAAACTCGACTTCGACGGGAATCTCGCGCACCTCTCGCGCCTCAAGCCGCAGGGCCACAAGATTCGGGTCTATCGCGTCAATGTGCACGCCGTCCGGCAAATCCATCGTCACAGTATCGCGCATCAGCCTGACAGTATGCATGCCCTGTTGATAACCGCTCACGTCCACAAAACCGATCAGGTTGCGCGAGTTGAGGCGGTCGAGAGATTCTTTGCTGCCAGTCAAAATAGCATCCACTTTATCCGGCGGCTCGTTGCTAATCTCCATCTCATTCGGCAAACGGAAATTAAGCTGGACGTTGCTCAAGCGTATGGTCGCGGGCGTGCGCTGGCCTGTGACTCCGAACCAGAGGCCAAGCGTGATTGCCAGCGCGAGCAGCTTCAAGCTCCAATCCTCAAGAAAAATTGCGCGCAGCCAACCCTCCACGCCGCGCTGCATACGCGGCATGCGTCCCGGCTCGTTGTTTGTGTCACGATAAGGCATTTAGAAATTGCGGATTGCAGAATTCGGATTGCGGATTGTTCGGATGACGAAAGTTATAGTTCCAAATCCAGCGTCAAGCTAAAGCAGCGTGCCAATCCGCAATCCGAATTCTGCAATCATGTAGTGATCGGTTCTTCCGTTTCGGCTTCGGTTTCGGCGCGCTTTTTCTCTTTGTCGCGCTTGCCTGCTCCCGAAGGAGCTTCGAGCGCGTGGAAGATATGTGCGCGGAGTTTTGTGGCATCGAGCGCGCGTTTGATCTGGCCCGCCTGCACGAAAGAGATGAGGCCGGTTTCTTCAGAGACGACCACTGCGACCGCATCCGTGTCCTCCGTGATGCCGATGGCCGCGCGATGGCGCGTGCCTAAATCTTTCGAGAGGCGCGGGTTCAAAGTGAGCGGCAGAAAACAGGCTGCGGCAGCGATGCGATGACGACGCACGATGACCGCGCCGTCATGCAAAGGCGTAGAGGGATTGAAGATCGTAACCAGCAGGTCATAGCTCAATTCCGCTTCCAGCTTGACGCCGCCGTCTATCACATTCTTCAAACCGACGCCGCGCTCGATGACGATCAGCGCGCCCGTCTTGGTAGAGGCGAGCGTGGTCGCGGCCAGCACAATCTCGTCATAGACGCCTTCGCCGAATTGCCCCTGATGACGGCGCGTGAGCGGCAGCCGGAAACGATTGCCGAAAGAGATTAACGCCTGCCTGATTTCCGATTGAAAGAGCACGATGATGGCGACGCCGATATATAACAACGCTCCGCGCAGGACGAAGGCAAGCGTCGCCAACTCCTGATTGACGGCCAGCCAGTAGAGCAGAGCAAAAGCGGTGATGCCTGCGGCCATCGGGGCGGCGCGCGTCCCGCGTACCAATTTCAAGACCGCATACACGACTACGAAGACCAGCGCGATGTCCACCAGATTGCGTGGCTCGCTGAGTCTCAAAAGGTAATCCCTGTATGGCAGCAGTAAAAGCATTTTGTTCTTAGTGCTTTGTACTTAGTGCTTTGTTCTTTGCATGCGGCTCATGCCTTGAGTTTTGTGATTCAACCCGGAATGCCACAGGCAAAGAACAAAAAACTAAGTACAAAAGCACGGTCTTTATCCGATGTGTTGCGGTATCGGGTCTTTCACTTCGCTCTCGCGCTCGCGTGCGGTTTCAAGAAAAATCATGTCCACCTTTGGCTCGGCCTGCTTGATTAAGCCTTCTATCTCTTCGACGGTCTTTTCAATATCGTCCGTCTTGAGATCGTTGAGCAGGTTGATGTGCGCGTTAATCAGTATCTGCTTCGGGGCCAGATGCATGGTCAAAAGCTCTACGACCTCGACGACATTGGGATGCTTGAGTATGGCCTGCCGGATTAGCTCTACGGATTTTTTAGTGGCGGCTTCGCCGAGCAGCAGTCCGCGCGACGAGCGCGCCAGCACAAAGGCCACGATGCCGAGGACAACGCCGATGGTCATCGAAGCCACTCCATCCCAGTAAGCTCCGCCGCCCGGCCCCGCGTGATGCTCTGTCAGATAGAGTCCGGCACCCGCGATGACGATGCCCAAAAGAGCCGCAGTATCTTCAAAGAGCACTGTCTTGGCCGTCGGGTCTTTCGATTCGCGCAGGTACTCCATAAAGGTCATGCCCTCGTGATGCGCCTCTTTGACCTCCTGGTAAATCGCCAGCCCGATTGAGCCTAATTCGAGCACGAACGAGATGCCGAGCACCCAGTAGGCGATTGACAGGTTCTCCGGCGCGTGCGGGTGTCGCAGTTTGTCATAGCCCTCGTAAAGCGCATACGTCGCGCCCACGCCGAAGATGAAAATAGCCGCGATAAATGACCAGAAGAAACGCTCCTTTCCATAACCGAACGGGTGTTTGTCAGATGCCGGACGCTTGTAGAATCTGAGGCCCAGCAAGAGAAAAACCTGATTAGTCGTATCGGCCAGAGAGTGCAAAGCCTCTGCCATCATGCCCGACGAGCCGGTCATGACGGCGGCGATAAACTTCAAGATAGTAATCAACCCGTTGGCAAAGAGCGCACCAAGCACTGCCAGCATCTACAGTCGTCTCCCTTGTTTAGGTAATGAAGCTCCGCTCGGATTATCTGCTAAAAAACGATGTGAGGCAACGGCGCGTTATCACTTCGGCTCTCTTAAAGAGCGGCGCGCGGGAGAAGATGGTAGTGGGGCAAGCTACTTCTTGCGCTGTTTCAGTTTCCCGCGTTGCAGAAATCCGACGAGCGCGCCCGTCGCGTCAACGACTGCGAGCGCGCCGATGCCGTTCTGA
Organism: Pyrinomonadaceae bacterium; assembly: GCA_963817025.1. GTDB lineage: Bacteria > Acidobacteriota > Blastocatellia > Pyrinomonadales > Pyrinomonadaceae > JACMLC01. The sequence continues at coordinate 195,256 of CAWFML010000004.1, forward strand.
TGCATGATTTCGTTGGCGCGTGCTATCGGCGTCGAAGGGGCGACGAATAAAGAGGGCGAGACGGGACGCATGATTTCGCGCGCGTGCACCTGTCGCCAGCGTTCGCGCGGCAAGGCTTTCAAGTCTTCAAGCGTGAGGACGCCGTGCAGCCTGCTGCCGCGTGCGACCAGAAAAGAAGTTTGCCGGTGCATGGGCAGAATCGTGTCCACGAAATGACTGACCAGCACATCCGGCTCAATCGTCACGGGCATGCTCATCGCATCCGCCACGGTCGCCTGCTCAACCTCCTCCATATTTTTTGTAACGCCCGAAGCAGAATCCAGCAGGAAGAGTCCGATGAGCACAGTCCAGAGGCCCGTGAAAAGGTCTCTGCGGGCGAAGACGATAAAGACGCCGAAAGCAATCAGCGCGAAAGCGATGACCTGACCGAAGCGGCCTGCGATGCGCGTCGCGTCCGCGATATTGCCGCCACGCTTCCAGAGAAAAGCGCGCAGCACACGCCCGCCGTCGAGAGGATAACCGGGAAAGAGATTAAAGACGGCTAAGAGCAGATTGCCGAAGAAGACTATGAAGAAGACGGAAGCCGCGCTCGGATAGCCGACGCGCCCGGCAATCAGCATCGCTACGAAAGCCAGCACAGCGAACAGGAAACTGGCGGCTGGCCCGGCGACGGCGATGCGAAATTCCGCGCCCGGACTTTCCGGCAAACTGCGCAGCCGCGCCAACCCGCCGAATGGATGCAGGACGATCTCTTCGGTCTCGATCCCTTCGATGCGCGCCATCAAGGCGTGCGAGAGTTCATGCCCGAAGACGGAGAGAAAGAGCGCGAGCGTCGTCACCATGCCGAGCACCAGCGCCGCCGGAAGACTTGACGCCGGAAGCGTCGTCGCCGTCCCGTGCCTAAGATTGGCGACGATGAGCCACAAGACGACCGCAAAGACCAGAAACCAGCGATAGTCTATCCGCACCGGAATCCCGTAGACGCGCGCCACTGAAATCTGTTTGTGTAATAACTTAAGGACGTTCATAAAACTATTGCGATTGGCCCTCGCCCACACAACTTAGACCCGGAAATTAAAGCGAAGTTCCGCCGTCTTAAAAAATATCAGGAGCGGCACTGCTGGCTTTCTCATCCGCCGCGCGGGAATTTATCTTGAGTCGCGTCTGAAAATTTCCTACAGCTTTGCCTTTATCATCAAAGACCAGCCCTATCAGATCAACCGCCGCGACCTGTTTGCCCTCCACCGTTTCATAGCTCAGGCCGCCGCCGCCGATTTCGACCGAAGCCGTCAGCACCATGCCGTGACCGGGCGTATCAAGGTAGACGGTCGAGAGCGAAGTTGGAATCTCTCTTTTAGGAGACGGCGCGGCAAGAGCGGCTCTCAGTTGTTGCTGTGGCGATTTCGCGTTCGCAGCTTGAGCAATCGGATTGGAGGCAGAAGTCTCAGCCTGCGCTTTCATAAAGCCGCGCGGCAAGCGCACGGTTAACTCAGGGCGGCCCGCGATTCTCACCGTGAGGTTCTTAAAATCCCTGCCCGCCTGCTCCTGATTATCAGGACGCCAGGCCAGAAGATAATAGCTCGAAGTCTCGTCAAGAATCTTGCTGACCCAGGAGTCAAACGTATTCTGATTTCGCAGCGCACGCCCGCCAGTATCCGCCGCCAGCGCGTTCAAAGCATCCTGCGAGGCGGCTATCTCGCGCAAAGCGATGCTTTCAAGACGACCGTTGGCATCCATCGCAACATTATTGGTGGCGTCAAGCTGGCCGGAGTTCAGCCCGCGCGCGTCAATCGTATAGAGGACAGTTCCCGCGCGCAGGGCTGCGTCCGTAATCTTGTTCAGCCTGCTGCGCGGGTCTGCATTGCGCGGCCCGGTATCAAGAAGAAAGCCGTCCGAGATAAAGAAAGCGAGCTTGCGTCCGGGAAGCTGCGCCGTCGCGCGCATCAATTTTTCAAGCGCGCCATACGTGCTCGACGTGACCTCTGCGGCCTGCAACAAGATCAAGCGAGCGCGATTGATAATCTCCACTTCACAAGAGACGACCTGATATCTTATAGGAGCGTATTTCAAACATTCCTCGACGTAGAACCTCATGATGCGTGGGTCTTCTTTGCGCTCGATGGCGAGGGCCGTATATTCGGTCATCGGCACGCTCTCGCTCGTCATCGAGCGCACGTTGTAAGGCTTCAGCACGAGACGCGTGATGGCTGTGCGAAGCATCAGCTTGCTCTCCGTAAACTGCTGTAGAAAGCCTAGCTCGCCGCTCGTCGAAGCCAGCAGAACCTGATCGTCGTCGGTCATCTCGTTTTCCACAAACTGCGTGAGCATCTTGCGCGTGCGCCCGATGCTGTCGAGAGAGAGGTGCAGGTCGTCTATGAAAAAGATGATGATTCGACCGCGCTGGCCGTCGGCAGCGGGCGAACTGGGTTGTGCCTTATCGTTGTTAGCCGCAAGCTGCGCCGCCGCTTCCCGCTCGCTTCCGGTTCTGACCTGCTCGAAGAAAGAGAGGGGCTGCGGCTTGCCGTCCACCAATAGCTCAAACTGTTCGCGCTGCAAGCCGTCCACAAACCGTCCCTGCCTATCAAAGACCGTGACGCCTGTCTGGACCAGTTCCGTGTTGACGCGCACCACTTCGTCGGACTGCTCCGAAGATGTTTGCTGAGCGCCGGCAAGCGGGACGAAAGCTGCGAGACAAAAGATGAAGAGCAGAAAAATCTTTCGTGTTTGAGCAAGCATGCGCGCTGCACCTTTGTCTGAGGAAGAGGTCAAATGTCGGGGAGACAATGACAGCACCGGAACGGCATCAAATCCAAAACTGCCGTCAGAGCCTGTCCGGCTTGAACGGCCACCGGGCATGCAGTTTTTAAGTCTCAAACGCGCTGGCTTCGGCATCAAGGAGGGGATGCGGCTCGTTGCGCGTGACGCGTCTTAAGAGCAGCGGTTCTTCGTACATCTGCTCAAGGCCGCGCACGATGGCAAAGCGCGGCTCTTCCGGGGTTCGGACGGAAAGCTTGGTTTCGCCTTTGAAATATTCGTCTAAACCTTCCATCTGCGCGCCGCCGCCCGTGAGGATGATGCCCCGGTCATAGATGTCTGCGGCGACTTCGGGAGGGAGTTCCGCGAGCGTCTCGTTGACCGCAACGGCAATCTTGCGTATCACGGGCTGTGCGATGGCATAGACTTCTCCGGCGGTAATCTCTATCGCGCCGGGGCTGCCCGTCTGCACATCTCTGCCCTTGATCGTGACCTCGCGTCCCAAATCTTCCGGCACGATCGCCGTCGCCAGCTCAAGCTTCAAACGCTCTGCCGTGCGTGCGCCGATAGTTAAGCCGCGATGACGCCTGACGTGGTCTATGATGGCCGCGTTGATGTCAGAGCTGCCGATGCGCTCTGCGCGCGAGTGAACGATTGTGCCGTTGGCGATGACGGCGATGTTGGCCGTGCCGCCGCCGATGTCCACGACGGCAGAGGCGTGCAGGTCGTCAACGCGCACGCCCGCGCCAAAGGCTGCGGCCAATCCTTCCTCTACCATGTAGACGCGACCGATGCGCGCGTAATCCGCCGCGGCCAGCAGGGCGCGCTGCTCGACCTGCGTGACTCCGGACAGGACGCTCATCACTGCGCGACGGCTGAAATGCGAGACGCCGCTTCTGGCTTCGCGGACGAGATGATTGAGCAGCGCACGCGTGCGTTCAAAGTCCGCGACCACTCCGTCAACCAGAGGCGCAATGACTACCACATCGCGCGCCTCGCGGCCCTGCATCTGTTGCGCCTCATGCCCGAAGGCGATGACCTCGCCCGTCAGATTATTGACGGCGACCACAGAAGGCTCGTCCACCACCACGCCGCGCCCGCGCACGGCGATGATCGTGCTCGCAGAACCCATGTCTATCGCCATCGAATCCGAAACCAGATCGCGCAACGCGCTGAGTCCCATAAACGCGGCTGTTTTACCCATGAAAGACATATGTTTTCAAGTGATGGGTGACGGGCGGCGAGTGACAAGCAAGAAGAAGGCTTTTGTCTTTAACTTGTCACCTGTCGCCTGTCACCTGTCACTGCCTTCCTTCTGCCATTGCACTTCAAAGAGTGGCACGGGCTGAACGCGGTTTTTGACCGCGATTGGTTCGAGGGTGATGAGCGGATAACGGCATTTGGCTGCCTGCATCGCCGCATCGCTCAATAAAATTTGTCCGCCCTTAGAGTTTGATTCAAGACGCGAGGCTGTATTGACAGTATCACCGATGGCCGTGTATTCCGAACGCCGCTCAGAGCCTATATAGCCGACGACAGCTTCGCCCGTGTGCAGGCCGATGCCGATGGCAACTGCGGGCAAACCCTCTTCGACTAAATCATCGTTGATGCCCATCACGCGCCGCTGCATCGCTACAGCAGCGTTGAGCGCGTTGGTCGCATCGTCCGGCGTCGCCGTGGGCGCGCCGAACAATGCCATCAGGCCGTCGCCAAGATATTTGTCTAGCGTCCCGCCGTGCGCGAAGATGATGTCCGTCATCGCCGAAAAATATCTATTGAGAAGTTGAACGACCTTTTCGGGCTGCGCGTGCTCTGAGAGGCGCGTGAAGCCGCGTATGTCTGCGAAGAGCACTGTGATTTTTTGATTGACGCCGCCGAGCTTGAACGATTCCGGATTTTCGAGCATCTGCCGCACCACATATTCCGGCAGGAATCTTCCGTAGTTGGCGCGCGCCACTTCTTCACGCGCGAGACGTTCGTGCGCGCGGACGTTTTCGACCGCGACGGCTGTCTGCGAGGCGACCGCGCTAATCAATTCCAGATCGTCCGGCGTGAAGGAAGCGAAAGGGTCTAAGCGGTCTGCGTAGATTGCGCCGTGAACGCCCGACTCTGCGATGAGCGGCGCGCAGATGGTCGAGCGCACTCCTTGAGAGACGATTGATTCGACGCCTGCAAACTGCTCGTCTGCGGCGGCGTCCTGCGAGAGCAGTGCGACGCGATCCTGCATGACCTTGCGCGTGATGGTGCGCCCGATGGTCAGTTTCCTGGCATGCGCTTCGAGCTTTTCGTCGCGCGCTTTAGTGGCAATCGGAAAGAGACGGACTTCCTCTTCGCCGCTGTCGTTCTTGACCGTACCGTCTGCCAGCAGCGCGACGACGCGGTCTGCGGGCGTGACGCGAAAGATGATGTCCGTGGCTTTGGCGAAGATGGCGTTGAGGTCGAAGACAGAGCCTAAGGTCTTGCTCATCTCATACAGCACCGCGAGAATGTCCGCCTTGCGGCGCAGCTCTTCCATCTCTTTGTCGCGCGACGAAGTGCTGGTCGGAGGCTTTGAGCGCAGCACAGTCTGCAAGACATCGTTGGCGGAGATGAGTAGCTGCGTGTGGCCGAGCGGCTTGTCATCATAACGGACTTCGGCTGTCGCGCGTTCTTCCGGCTGCTGCTCAAAGCGGAGCGTGCTCGCGCCGATGGTGACGCGGTCGCCGTTATTCATTACGTGCTCAAAGCGCGGCTCGCCGTTGATAAAAACCTTATTCGCGCTGCGGCGCAGTTGGCCGCCGGTGTAAACGCCGTCCACCAGCTTGAACATGCCTTCTTCATAAATGATATGCGCGTGATGACGCGAGGCGCGCGGGTCATCAAGCACCACGCAGTTGTCAGGGGCGCGGCCAATCGAGCAGAGCGTTTGCGGGGTCAAAGGATATTCCCACTCACGACCGCTGGCATCTGTGATTTTGAGTAAAGCCATAGAGATTTTCGGAAAATTTAACTGGCGCGATTCTGTCTGCGCCAACTATCATCGGACTATCATAAAACACTTCGCAGGCTAACGAATCAATTTTACAGGCAAACGCTGTTTGAGACCAACTAGATTGCGGAATGCGGATTTCGGATGGCGGATTTTAAGAATCGAATCAAGCGCTTTTTAATCCGCCACCCGAAATCCGCATTCCGCAATTTTAAAGTTAACCCGAATGTAACTTTTGCTTCATATTATCGCCAGCTTGCATTCGGAGTTCTCGTATCCACGCATCACGCTGCGCCGTAAAGCAACAGCAGCGCGCTGATGTTTATCTTTTTAACCAGAGCTTTTCCTGCCCTTCACCTGATTTTTTAAGGAGCAAACCATGCTGCTAGAGAAAACATCACGCCTCGTCCTGCTCTGCGCTTTCTGCATCTGTCCGGCGTTCTACGTTTCCGCGCAAACTCCCGCACAGCCCTCTGCCACCGGCAGCGCAACACAGACCGCAGCAGCACTAGCAGTCGCGCCCGCCAAAGACGCCCCGGCTGCGACAAAAACTGAAACGGAAGAAGTGCAGCGACAACTGCGCGAACAGCAGCAGGAACTCGAACGCATGCGCGCACTGCTGACGGAACAATCGCGCGTCATCGACGAGCTGCGCCAGCGCGTAGAGCACACAGAGCAGGCCGTCGCCAACGGCGCTGTGGTCAAAACAACAGGCATCGTTGCCAGCGACACCGTCTCGACCGGGCCAGCCGGAACAAACAGTTCTCCGGCCACGGGGCAGACAGCAGAGCAGGACGAGCGTTTGAAGAAGGTGGAAGAGCAGACGCGCAAGAACACCGAGACGATTAGCAAGCAACTCGGCTCGCTCACTTTTAGCGGCGACCTGCGGCTGCGTTATGAATCCTTTTATGGTCTCCTGAATCCGACGGCGAACGCGGAGAATCCGGCCATCCTCGGAAACCCCATCACGACCCGCCAGCGTTTTCGCGTGCGCGCGCGGCTAGCCATACGCGGGCAAATCTCCAAAGAGTTTGACTGGGGTTTGCGGCTCTCGACCGGCAGCTTTGCCGATGCCATCTCGACCAACCAGACTTTAACGGATTTTTATAATCGGAAACCTTTCGCACTCGATCAGGCTTACATCGCATGGACGCCGAACCGCGTGCCAGGCTTGCGCCTACAGGGTGGCAAGTTTGAAGTGCCGTGGGTTCGCACCGAGATGACGATTGACAATGATGTGCAGATGGAAGGGTTTAATCAAATCTACTCGCGCGGCTTCAAAAACTCCGCGCTCAAGAACCTGACGTTTGTCGCATGGCAGTTGCCTTTCTTCGAGCGCAACTCTTCTTTCGTGCGGAACGCAAACGGCACGGTCAATCTGGACGAGTCGCGCAGAGCCGGGCGCGACCTCGCGCTATATGGAGCGCAGGTGCGCGGGCGGCTGGAATTTTCCCCGCAGGTCGCGCTGACGCTCTCTGCTTCAGACCTTTACTTTTCCGGGACGCAGTTTATCTCACCCGTACAGGTCTTCGGCGGCAACCTGCAACTGCCTGTGACTTTCACGATTCCCGCCAGCGGCACGACTCCGGCGCAGACCATCACGACACAGGTCAACATCCCGCGCGACCTGCTCATCGCTGGCAACGGTAATCTTGGGCTTTCGACTGCGAGCAACAATGCCATCAACCGCGACGGGCGGCTCTCTTCCGGCTACAACCTTGTTGATTTGATCGGACGACTCGACCTCAAGCATAGCAAACGCTGGCCCATGACACTGCTCTTCAATTTTGTCACCAACACACAGACTCATGATGTCGTGGCGGCAGGGCCGGGCGGCGCAAATGTGTTCCTCAAGAATAATGAGAATAACGGCTACTACGCGGAGTTTCTGGCGGGCAAGCAGGAAGCGCGCGGCGACATGCTGTTCAGTTACACTTTTACGCGCATCGAGAAGGATGCGGTGCTGACGCCTTTTAATTTCTCGGATGTGTTCCAGCAATCGGACATGAGCGCGCATCGCTTCATTTTTAATTACACTGTAGACCCGCGCGTCACGCTGACATTCACGAGCATCGTGACAGGGAGGCCAAACGGCTTGCCCGGCGTTTTCGGCACAACGCCGCCCGGCTCGCTCAATCGCCCGACGACACGCTTGCAGTTCGATACCAACTTCAGGTTTTAAAAACATATTTCCCGCAAAGGCGCTTCAACCAGGGAATAAGGTGAAGGGTGTCGGGTGTAGGAAAAGCAGAAATGTTTTCACTACACCCGACACCCTTCACCCTTGCTCTTCGCGCCTTTGCGGGAAACTTTTTGATTCTTCCTGTTTTCAGTTCGCAGTTTACAAACTATTCACGCGTAATTCAGACGGATGTAACATCGCGCCTTCAAACTATTATGTCTTTCCGATCTCGTGAGATTAACCCCTTTAAAATGAGGAGAAGCTTGTATGTCATTCTCGAAAAATCTCAAGCACGCGGCTCTCGCACTGGCTCTGGCCTTCGCGGTCATTTTCCAACTGGCTTGCAGCGGCGATCCGGTTGGCAAAAACTCCGGAACCAGTGAGGGCGGCGCAGTCCAGCTACAGGGACAGGGCGCAAGCTTCCCCAAACCGATGTATGAGAAATGGATCAGCGAGTACGGGAAGCTGCATTCAAACGTGCGCCTTGACTATCAATCGCAGGGGTCTGGCGCGGGCATCAAGGCCATACAGAACCAGACGGCTGACTTTGGCGCATCCGATGCTCCGATGTCCGATGAGGATTTGAAAAAAGCTCCGGGCGAAATCCTGCATATCCCGACGGTGCTCGGAGCAGTCGTCCTAACTTATAACATGCAGGGCGCGACGCAGCCTTTGAGATTTTCGCCGGATGTCATCGTGGACATCTTTCTGGGCAAGATTAAAAAGTGGGATGATGCGCGCATCAAGGCTGATAATCCGAATGTGACTCTTCCGGCCAATGACATTACTGTCGTCTATCGCTCGGACGGCAGCGGCACGACTCAGGTGTTCACAGACTACCTATCGAAAGTCAGTCCCGAATGGAAACAAAAAGTGGGGACGGACAAAGCGCCCAAGTGGCCCGACGGCATCGGCGTGGGAGCCAAAGGCAACGAGGGCGTCACGGGGCAGGTCAAGAACACTCCGAACACCATCGGTTATGTCGAATTGGCTTTTGCTAAAAACAATGCTCTGCCCATCGCCGTCATCAAAAACAGCGCGGGAAATTTCGTCGAGCCGACGCTTGAAGCTGTGACGGCTGCGGCATCGGAATCGGCGGCCAGCATGCCTGAGACGCTCCATCAATCAATTACCAATGCGAGCGGGGCCAACGCTTATCCGATTTCGAGCTACACTTACATTCTCATCTACAAAGATCAGAAGGATGCTGCGAAGGGCAAGGCGCTGGTTGATTTTCTCTGGTGGTGTCTACACGATGGCGAGAAATACGTGAAGGAATTGCTGTACGCGCCCCTGCCGCCGGACATCGTTAAACGCGCAGAGGCCAAGCTGAACACAATCACTTCGGGAGGCAAGCCCGTGCGCGGAGCTTAGGAATTTGAGATTGGATAAGGACGAAAGTCAGCTTTAGATTCCATAATTCTCTTTCAATCAAAAAGCGCAAATCTAAAGTCAAGATGTCTGAATTGCAGCCAAACATTCCGGGGCCTGCTGCCGAATACGGCGCGACGGCGCGTCGCTGGAACTGGCGTCGCGTGCTGCCTGCGACGGGCGGCAGAGGCGATGCCGCGTTTCGCCTGATTTTGTTCTCAAGCGCGCTGCTGATAATCCTGATCGTCGTTTCGATGGTCTGGATGATGACGGCGAACGCGATGCCCGCCATCCGCCGTTTCGGTTTCGGTTTTTTGACGGGACGCGACTGGAATCCCGTCGCGCAGGTCTTCGGCGGGCTGCCGTTTATCTACGGCACAATCGTCTCGTCCATCATCGCGCTCATCATCGCCGTGCCGCTTTCGCTCGGCGTCGCAGTCTTTTTAGTCGAACAATCCCCGGCGCGTCTGGCGCGGCCCATAGCTTTTCTGGTCGAGTTGTTGGCCGCGATTCCTTCAGTCGTTTACGGACTCTGGGGCATCTTCGTGCTCGCGCCTTTCCTGCGCGTGCATGTCGAGCCGCCGCTGCAAAAATGGTTCGGCTGGCTGCCGCTGTTTCAGGGCAGGATTACCGGCATCGGTCTTTTGACGGGCGGAGTCATACTGGCAATCATGGTGACGCCGATTATCACAGCCGTCGTGCGTGATGTGCTCGCGGCAGTGCCTGTCACGCAACGCGAAGCCGCGCTCGCGCTCGGCGCGACGCGCTGGGAAACGACGCGCGTCGTGCTCGCCAATGCGGCGTCAGGAATTGCGGGCGCGATTGTGCTCGGACTGGGCAGAGCGATTGGCGAGACGATGGCCGTCACGATGGTCATCGGCAATGTGCCGCAGATTAGCCCCTCTCTGTTTGAGCCGTCGTACACGATTGCTTCCGTCCTCGCCAGCAATTTTTCAGAAGCGACGGACGAGCTTTATCTCAGCTCTTTAATCTTCATCGGACTGATACTGTTTCTCGTCACCTTCGTCGTCAACGGCGCGGCGAAGCTTCTTGTCTGGAGCGTGACGCGCGGGACGAGCGGGACGGCGAGGGCTGCTTGAGATGAGCGACGCATACGTGCAAGGCACAACTTTTCGGCGCGCGGTCAATACCATCATGACTACGCTGACGGCGGCGTGCGCTTTGTTCGTCGTTGGCATCCTCGTCATCATTCTGGCCTACATAGCCGTGCGCGGACTCACTTCGATCAATCTCGAATTTTTGACCGCGACGCCTCAGCCGGTCGGCGAGGGCGGAGGCATCGGCAATGCCATCGTCGGCTCTTTTATCATGCTGCTGCTTTCAAGCGTGATCGGGCTGCCCATCGGGATTGCCACAGGAGTTTACCTTGCGGAGTTTGGAGACGGCTGGACGGGAAACATCGTCAGGTTTGTGACGGACACGCTGACGGGCGTTCCTTCCATCATCGTCGGCATCTTTATTTACACGCTGATCGTGCTGCCGATGGGCCGCGCCTCCGCGCTCGCCGGAAGCATCGCGCTCGCGTTGATCATGATTCCGATTGTCGCGCGCACCACGGAAGAGATGATCCGGCTTGTGCCGACCTCTTTGCGCGAAGGCGCGCTCGCGCTCGGCGCTCCGCAGTGGCGCGTGACGCTGGGCGTCGTGCTGCCCGCCGCGTCATCCGGCATCGCCACGGGCGCGATGCTCGCCATCGCACGCGTCTCAGGCGAAACCGCGCCGCTTTTGTTCACGGCTCTCGGCAGCCGGTATTACAACTTTTTTCTGGACAAGCCGATGTCGTCTTTGACCGTGCAGATTTACAACTATGCCATCGGGCCTTACGATGTCGAACATAATATGGCGTGGGCGGCGACGCTCGTGTTGATGACCTTAATTTTAGCAATCAATATCACCGTTCGCTTCTTTACGCGAAAGAAGTTTTGAAAATTTGTCCTTTGTGCTTTGTCCTTTGTGCTTCGTACTTTGCCTGTCTTATCTGACGTTGAGTTTTGTCTCACAAGATTGAGTCGCGTGCGAAGCACAAAGGACAAAGAACAAAGCACAATCTTTATGATTATGTCCACGACCACTCCAGCACCATTGCAGAAGCCGCGCGTCAGCGAAGGACGCGCAGAAGAGTTGCATCAGAGCGAGATAGTGCAAGCTCCTGAGACCGCTGCACAGGCGAAGATCAGCGTCAGCGGATTGAACTTTTTTTATGGCCGCGCACAGGCTCTGTATAACATCTCGCTGGAGGTTCCGGCGCGCGTCGTGATGGCCTTTATCGGGCCTTCCGGCTGCGGCAAATCAACTTTTCTGCGCACATTGAACCGGATGAACGATACGATTCCCGGCACGCGCGTCGAAGGCCGTGTCGAGATTGACGGGAGCGACATTTATGCTCCCGGCACGGATGTGGTCGCTTTGAGACGCAAGGTCGGGATGGTCTTTCAAAAGTCGAACCCGTTTCCGAAATCAATCTATGACAACGTGGCTTACGGCCTGCGCATCAACCGGATGACGACCGCCAAGGCCGAACTGGATGAGCGCGTCGAGCAGGCTCTGACGGACGCCGCGCTGTGGCCCGAAGTCAAAGACCGTTTGAAAGCGAGCGCGCTCGGTCTGTCCGGCGGGCAGCAGCAGCGGCTCTGCATCGCACGCGCGCTCGCAGTGCGTCCCGAAGTCGTCTTGATGGACGAACCTGCTTCCGCGCTTGACCCGATGGCGACGCAAAAGATTGAAGAGTTGATTGTCGAACTCAAACGTCAATACACCATCGTCATCGTCACGCATAATATGCAGCAGGCCGCGCGCGTCTCTGACCAGACGGCTTTCTTCTGGCTCGGTAAACTGATCGAAGTCAATTCCACCGAAAGAGTGTTTACCAAGCCGGACGAGAAGTTGACCGAGGATTACATCACCGGAAGATTTGGATGAAAGAGTGTTTTGTACTTTGTTTTTTGTTCTCTGTTCTTTGCACGCGACTCAACCTTGAGAGACAAAACTCAACGCGAGCGAGATAAGCAAAGAACAAAAACAAAGGGCAAAGGACAAAAGAAGGAATTATGGAACGTAGAATACTAGATCGTGAGCTTGATGCTTTAAGAGACCGCGTGTTGCTGTTGGGCGGCGAGACGGAGCGGGCTTTGCAAAGGTCAATCTATTCGCTGGTCGAGCGCGACAGCGAGGCGGCGCATGACGTGCTCGACGCGGATGACCAGATAGACCAGCTCGAAGTCGAGATAGACCGCCTGTGTGTGGATACCATCGCGCTCAGGCAGCCCGCCGCGCGCGACCTGCGCTTTGTCATCTCGGTAGTAAAAATCACGCCGATTCTTGAACGCATCGCCGACCACGCCTGCAACATCGCACGCGCCGCTATTGATCTCAACGACGAGCCGGAGATGAAATCCCACATTGACTTGCCGCGCATGGCCGAGCAGGCGACAGGGATGCTTCATGCCGCGCTCGACGCTTTCACTTCCGGCGATGCGGAGGCGGCGCGCAGCGTTATTGAGCGCGACGACGAGATTGACGAGATTTACGACCGGCTCTTTCATGACCTGATAGATATGATGGTCGCTGACCCGACCGTCACGAGCCGCGCCGCGCGCCTCCTGTTCGTCGCCAAACACATCGAGCGCGTCGCCGATTACGTCACGGACATCTGCGAGATGACCGTCTACATGACGGAAGCAGAGTTTATTAAACATAGCAACTGAAAAGCAGGGATGAAGGCGGAAGGATGAAAAGAGTGCTATTGAAAATGAGCAACTCAAGTTTGAATAGCATGCCTTTCATCCTTCATCCTTCATCCTTCATCCTTCATCCTTAAAATTATGCCTGGACCAATTTTGATCGTCGAAGACGATGCGGACATCGCGGAAAGCCTGCGTTATAACCTTGAGCGTGACGGCTTGAAGACGCGCACGGCGGAGACCGGCGAGAAGGGCTTGATGGCTGCGCTGGATGCGCAGTCAGGGCCGCCGTCGCTGATTATTCTAGACCTGATGCTGCCGGGCATGAGCGGCACGGAGTTGTGCCGTCGCCTGCGGCGCGAGCCACAGACACGCCGGACGCCGATCATCATGCTCACGGCGCGCGTGTCCGAAGCAGAGCGCGTGGCCGGTCTCGACCTCGGCGCGGATGACTACATCACGAAGCCTTTCTCCGTGCGCGAGTTGCTGGCGCGCGTGCGCGCCGTGCTCAGGCGCGTGGACGAGAACACGCAGGCGCGTTATGAGGACGGCCACTTGCAGATTGACTTTGCGGATATGCGTGTCGTCTGCGACGGCGAAAGCGTCAAGCTCACACGCAAAGAGTTTGCGCTGCTCTCGATGCTTTCCAAGAGCGCGGGCCGCGTGGCGACGCGCCAGCAATTGCTGGACAACGTGTGGGGCTACCAGTATTTTGGCGACACGCGCACGCTCGATGTGCACATACGCCGCCTCAGGCAAAAGCTAGGCCCATGTGGCGACGCTATCGAAACAGTCGTCGGCGTGGGCTATCGCTTCGCCGGATGCAAGGAGGAAAAGCAAGGATGAATTGGGAAGGATGAAGGATGAAGAGCATGCTGTTAAAGATGAGCGGTTCAAGGATAAAAGGCATGTTGTTCAGCGATGAAAGTCATGCTGTGCAAACATGTAGCATTCAAATTCTAATAGCATTCTCTTCATCCTTCATCCTTCCCAATTCATCCTTGCTCTAAATATTGTGTCTCGCCGTCGCATGCTGGCGTTAATGTTGTGGAGCGCGATTGTCGCAGCCCTCATCATTATCGCTCTCTGGAATCCGCTCGCCGCCGCGCTCTCGCTGTGTGCTGCGCTCGCCGCCGCCGGACTGGCATCTCTTCTGACTTCAACAAACACAACTGGCGGGCGAAAAACAGCAGAGGCATTGACAGGCGCGTCTACGCTGCCAAAGCCTCTGCTTGAGAGTCAGGCAAACACCGATGCGGTCTCGCCGGGCGCGTTGCTGGATGCGACGATGAACAGCATGCGCGAGGGCGTCCTGATTGTTGATGGAGAGATGCGTATCATCGCGTCGAATGCGGCGGCGCGCGAAGTTTTCGACGGCATCGAAGGCAAGCTTGAATCGCTGCGTCTGAGCGAGGTGACGCGCAATCCTTCAATTCATGACGCCTTTCGCGCCGCGCTGGAAGAGGGCCAGCGCATCGAGGCCAAAGTCGAAATGCGGCGCGGGGAGCGTAGCGTTTTCGATTTGCGCGTCGCCCCCTTGCGCCTGACGAGCGCGGGGCGCACGCGCGGGGCCATCGGCATCTTCGTTGACATCACACAGCTCGAAAGGCTTGAGCGCGTGCGGCAGGAATTTCTCTCCAACGTCTCGCATGAATTGAGGACGCCCCTGACGGCCATCATCGCTTTTGTCGAAACGCTTGAAGAAGGCGCGATTGACGACGGCGAGAATAATCGCCGCTTCCTCAAAGTGATTCGACGCAATGCGGAGCGGATGCATAATTTGATAGACGACATCCTTGAGTTGTCATCCATCGAAGCAGGCATCGTCACGGTCGAGCCGAGAGAGGTGCGACTCTCAGCCGTCATCGAAGACATCACGACTGCGCTGGCCGCGCGGGCAGCCTCGCGCAGGGTGACGCTGCACAATGAAGTGTTCAACGGCGTGATGGTTTATGCGGACGCGCGGCGGCTCGAACAGATGATTACAAACCTTGTGGATAACGCCATCAAGTTTAACCGCGAAGAGGGCCGCGTCATCATCCGCCATGAAACGGCTGCGGAACGCGACCGCATCAGCGTCACGGACACAGGCGACGGCATCAGCAGCGAACACATCGAACGCATCTTCGAGCGTTTCTATCGCATAGACCGCGCACGCTCGCGCGAGATGGGCGGCACAGGTCTCGGACTCGCCATCGTCAAACACCTCGCGCGCGCGCATGGCGGCGAAGCGACGGTTCAATCCACCCCCGGCGACGGCTCTACCTTTATCATCGAACTCCCAAAGGCAGTGACGAGTGATAAGTGATGAGTGACAAGATAAAAGCTTTCTGTCTTTAACTCGTCACTTGTCACTCGTCACTGCGCTTGTCGCCCGTCACTGCTTCATAAACCTTGACGCTGTGCGAGAGGGCTTGTTACACTTTTGTGAGAATTAAGCGAACCCGACGCTTGCTGCGTCGCCTGAGGGTCTCCTACAAACCTGTACGTGCGGCGTAGTCTGATTTTTGTAATCGATGGAGGTGCAATGGTGGGCTTTAAAGTCGGCCAGAAAGTTGTTTATCCTAATCATGGGATCGGAACCATCGAGCAGATCGAACAGAAACAAATTGGCGCAACCTCACTTCCCTTTTATACCCTGCGCTTAGCGGCTACTAATTCTGTCGTTCTCGTTCCGGTCGCCAATGCTTCAGAAGTTGGTCTTCGTTCCCCGATCTCATCCGGTGAATGCGAACTGCTCTTAAAGAGCCTTGCAGATGATTTCACGTCCCCCGCGCATGATTGGAAAGATCGTTTCAAAGATTTTTCGGAAAAGATGCGTACCGGCGATGTCTTTGAAGCCGCAGATGTGCTCAAGAACCTGACTTTCTTAAGTCATGTCAAACCGCTCTCGTTTCGTGAGCAGCGGATGCTTGAGCGTGCACATTATCTGGTGGTTTCTGAACTGGCGGCGGTCTGTCGCCAGCCCGAATGCAATATCGAGCCTCGCGTCGAACAGGCGCTCGTACGAGCCTGTGCCAAGCATGAGCGTCGCCCAGCAAGAGCGCGCGCAGCCGGAGCGACTATCGGTCACTGACCGGCGAAATTTATAAATCAATCTATCAAGAGCAACACACAGCAAGGCCCACACGGGCGATGCCGCTAGAGGTCTGCGACAACGAAGAGAAGTTCGGAGAGTTTTAAAGAGTTCAGAGAGTTTGGAGCGCGCGGAAACAATGGCGCTTCTCTTTTAACTCTCTAAACTCTCCGAACTCTTTAACCTTCTTCTTCCCTCCTTTGCGCGAGAACTTCCTGAAGCAATGTATTCATCCATGCCCTGCATGCTATAATCCCCCGGTCACAAGCTCTAATAATTCAAGTCTGCTTTAATCCCCGCTTTTAAGAGCGCGATGGACGAACCTGCGAGTTATTTTTTAACGCTGATTTTGGATGAGGCTGCGACCGCCGCAGAGCCTATGTCGTTGATGAACGCCTTCATCAAGCTGGCAGCCGTGCTCCTGCTGGTCGCCGTCAACGGTTTCTTTGTCGCGGCTGAGTTTGCGCTGGTCGGAGTCCGTCGTTCGCGCATCGAGACGATGGCGGCGGAGGGCAAGCGCAGCGCCAAACGACTGATCGGCATCCTCGATAATCTCAACGCTTATCTTTCCGCTTCGCAGCTCGGAATCACGCTGGCCTCGCTGGCCCTCGGCATGTTGGGCGAGCCGACCATCGCGCGCCTCCTTGAAAGACCGCTCGCGGGCCTTTCTGATTCCACGCGGCACATCACGGCTCTGGTCATCGCTTATATCATCATCACCTGCCTGCATATCGTGCTCGGCGAGCAAGCGCCAAAGCTCTTCGGTCTGGCGAGCGCGGAAAAGGTGGCGATGGTGACGGCGTGGCCGATGGAGATGTTCTATAAAACATTTCGCCTGCCGATACACGCGCTCGATTGGGCCAGCGCGCGTGTGGTGCGCCCCTTCGGGATCAAAGCGACCTCCGAGCATGCTTCGATTTATACGGAAGAAGAGCTGCGACAGCTCGTCAAAATCTCGCGCAAGAGCGGGCATCTGGGCGCAGACGAAGAGCGCATGATTAATCGGGTCTTCGAGTTTTCCGATACCCTGGTGCGCGAGGCGATGATTCCGCGCACACAGATGGCAGCCATTTCCAGCGACTGTAATCTGGAACAGATCGCGCGTGCTTTTCAGCAGCACGGCTATTCGCGCCTGCCCGTTTATCGAGACTCGCTTGACGATATGATCGGCTTCATACACAGCAAAGATGTGATGCCTTACCTGCTCAGGCCGGACACGTTCCGGCTCGAACATGTCTTGCAAGCTCCGCTCTATGTGGTTGACACTGCGCGGCTCGAAGACGTGCTCAGGCAGATGCAGAAGGCCAAAGCTCATTTCGGCTTTGTGGTGGACGAGCACGGCGGCGTCGAAGGCATCATCACGCTCGAAGACCTGTTGGAAGAGATTGTCGGCGACATCTCCGACGAACATGACGAAGAAGTCAACGAGCAGATTAAAGAGGAAGGCGAGGGCATCTACGTGCTCGAAGGCGGGCTGGCGGTGCGCGACCTCAATCGCCGCCTGAAACTTTCGCTGCCGGAATCCGAGGCTTATACGACCATCGCTGGATTCCTGATGACCGAAGCCGGGCATGTACTCGAATCAGGCGAAGCGGTCAAGTATGACGGTCTGCTCTTCCACGTCGAGAAAGTCGAGAAGCGCAGGGTCGTCCGCGTCCGGCTCGAACGCATAGAAAAGACTGAAGAGGAGCAGGACAAGCTCGAAAAAGACAGCGCGAGCGCGGCAGGGTGAAAAGCAAGGATGAAGAGCAAGGAGGAAGGATGAAGGATGAAAAACATGCTATTCAAACATGAGTCATTCATCTTCAATAACACTCTCTTCATCTGTCCGCATCTGTCCGCCTTCATCTTTGCTTTTAGTTATTCCAAAAAACTTAAGGAGCGATAATTTTTATTTATGAGCTTAATTGAGCAGGTCTACGCGCGCGAGATTCTGGATTCGCGCGGCAACCCGACTATCGAAGCGGAAGTGATGTTGATCGGCGGCGAGGTCGGACGCGCGGCTGTGCCTTCGGGCGCGTCAACCGGCGAGCATGAGGCTGTCGAGCTGCGCGACGGCGACAAGAAGCGTTACGGCGGCAAGGGAGTTTTAAAGGCCGTGCGCAATGTTAATGAGGTCATCGCGCCGGAGATCGAAGGCATGGATGCTCTGGATCAGGTCGAGATAGACCGGATGCTGATCGGGCTTGACGGCACAAAGACGAAATCCAAGCTCGGCGCAAACGCGCTGCTCGCAGTCTCGCTTGCCACGGCCCGCGCCGCAGCAGTCCACATGGACGTGCCGCTCTACAGATATTTGGGTGGGCCAAACGCGCGGCTGCTTCCAGTCCCGATGATGAACATCCTCAACGGCGGCGCGCACGCGGACAATAACGTGGACTTTCAGGAGTTCATGGTGATGCCCGTCGGCGCGAAATCCTTCAGCGAGGCTCTGCGGATGGGCGCGGAGATTTTTCACGCTTTAAAGTCCGTACTGAAAAAGCGCGGTTATGCGACGGGCGTCGGCGACGAAGGCGGCTTTGCGCCGAACCTGAAATCGAATGACGAAGCCATAGAGACTATCTTGGAAGCCATCAAGCTCGCTGGCTACACAGCGGGCCGCGAGATAATGCTCGCGCTCGACCCTGCCGCGAGCGAGTTTTACGACGGGAAAAACTACGTCTTCAAAAAGTCCGACGGCAGAAAATTATCCAGCGATGAGATGGTCGCTTACTGGAAAAAGTGGATTGAGAGTTACCCGATTATCTCCATCGAAGACGGGATGGCGGAAAACGACTGGGACGGCTGGAAGGCTCTGACGGATGCGGTCGGCCAAAGCGTGCAGCTTGTCGGCGACGACCTCTTTGTCACCAACACGGCGTTTCTGCGTAAGGGCATCGAGCGCGGCGTAGCCAACTCGATTCTCATCAAGGTCAACCAGATAGGCACGCTGACGGAAACCTTCGAGTGTATCGAGCTGGCAAAGACACATCGCCGCACAGCAGTCATCTCGCATCGCTCTGGCGAAACCGAGGACACATTCATCGCAGACCTCGCGGTGGCGACGGGCGCTGGACAGATCAAGACCGGCTCGCTCTCTCGTTCGGATCGCATCGCCAAGTACAACCAGCTTCTGAGAATCGAAGAAGATTTGCGCGACGCGGCGCGCTATCCGGGACTCGAAGCGTTTTATCAGATTGCGCGCCCCGCGAATAATTCCCGGCAGAAAAAGGGACAGGCGGCAAAGAAATGAAAAAGTTCCCGCAAAGGCGCAAAGGCGCAAAGAAGACATGTCGCTAAGGGGTTTAACAGTTCCTTATTTTCAATGCTTTCTTCGCGTCTTTCTTTGCGCCTTTGCGGGAAAAGTTTTTTTGTGAGGGTATTTGTAATGGCTCATGAATGGCAACGCGGCGATTTTGAGATTAGCGATGACCGCGCGCGGCTCGACATCAAAGTTATACATAACTTTATCTCAACGAAGTCTTACTGGGGCACCGGCAGAGACGTAAGTGTCGTGCAGCGTTCGATTGATAACTCGCTCCCGTTCGGCATCTATAAAAATGGCGAGCAAATTGGCTTTGCGCGCGTCGTGACGGATTACGCGACCTTCGCTTGGCTCGCGGATGTCTTTATTTTGGAGAGCCATCGCGGTCAGGGCTTGTCCAAATGGCTGGTCGAAGTGATTCTTGAGCATCCGGCATTACAGGGCTTTCGTCGCTGGGTGCTGGCGACCAAAGACGCGCACGAGTTGTATCGTAAATACGGCTTTCAGGATTTGAAGCGGCCCGAACGCTGGATGGAGCGGCCCGATCCGAACATGCAGGAATCGCCTGACTACTGGGCAGCGGACACCGGCTCATAATAGATTCAAAGCTCTTCTTTGCGCCTTGAGTCTTTCTTTGTTTGCGCCTTTGCGTGAAATGGTTTTCGTTTCGCGCAAAGGCGCAAAGATAAGAAGGAAGGCGCAAAGAGTTGAAGCGTTCCGTATCTTGAGTTTTGTATTTATGTCTTAACGGGCAAAGGCAGAGCGAGATGTTTTTCTTCTTCATCATCGGCACACGTTTTTTCACATGGGGCGGAGACCCTTTGCCACAGCAGATGCAGTGCGGCCAGTGCGGGACGGTGGCAAACTTCACGCTCAAGAAGGGCATGAACTTCATCACGCTCTTTTTTATTATTCCGTTGATTCCGATTAGCGGCGTCAAGCAGCTCGCGCAGTGTCCGAACTGCAAGGCGCGGTATCAAGTGGGCGCATAAAGGAGAGATATTTTGGCTATCAAACGTGGGCCGCTCGCGCTGATTATTATAGACGGTTGGGGCTACACGCCGACGCGTGAAGGCAATGCTATCGCTCTGGCCCAGACTCCTTTTTATGACGAGTTGATGGAACGTTACCCGCACACGCTGCTCGAAGCTTCGGGGACGCGCGTCGGCTTACCGGCAGGCGTGATGGGCAATTCAGAGGTCGGGCATTTGAACATGGGTTCGGGCCGCGTCGTTCGCATGGACTTGTCGCGTATAGACTACGACATCGAGACGGGAGAGTTTTTTAAGAACGAAGCTCTGGTCAAAGCGATGGACGGCGCGTTGGAGCGAAAGGGCGCGCTGCACCTGATAGGGCTGGTCTCGGATGGAAAAGTGCATTCGTCGCAGGAGCATCTCTATGCGCTGTTGCGGATGGCGAAAGAGCGCGGGCTAAAGCGAGTTTACGTGCATTGTTTTCTGGACGGGCGCGATGTGCCGCCGATGTCCGCTTTCGGCTATGTCGAAGCCTTGCAGGTCAAGTGCAGCGAGATCGGCTCAGGGCGCATCGCTTCCGTCGTCGGGCGTTACTACGCGATGGACAGAGACAAGCGTTGGGAGCGAACCGAACGCGCTTACAACTTGCTGGTCAAGGCCGAAGGAGAGCGCGCCATTGATCCTGTCGCAGCCATCAGAACTTCATACGAGCGCGGCCTGACGGATGAATTTATCGAGCCTATCGTTATCGAAAATGAAAAGGGCGAGCCGTGCGCCACCATGCAGGAGGGCGATGCAGTCATCTTCTTTAACTTCCGGCCAGACCGCGCGCGGCAGATTACAAACGCGATCGCAGTCCCCGGCTTTGGCGGCTTCCCTACGCCGCAGCGGCCAAAGATAGACTTCACCTGCTTCTCGCTCTATGACGCGACCTTTAATCTCCCGATAGTCTTTGCACAACACCAGCATCGCAATGTGCTGGCCGAAGTTTTCGGAAATGCGGGCGTGCGTAACTACCGCATGGCGGAAACGGAGAAATACGCGCACGTTACATATTTTTTCAACGGCGGCATAGAGAAAGAGTTCGCCTGCGAGCGTCGCCTGCTCGTGCCTTCACCGAAAATAGCGACCTACGATTTAGAGCCGGAGATGTCCGCTTTCAAGGTCACGGATAAAGTTTTAAGAGCGATTGACGAGGGCGAGTCGGATGTCTTTATCATCAACTTTGCCAACCCGGATATGGTCGGCCACACGGGCAAGCTCGATAAGACCATCGAAGCGGTGCAGTACATAGACACCTGCCTCGGCTGGATTACCAAAGGCATCCGGCAGGCGCGCGGGACAACTTTAATCACAGCCGATCACGGCAACTGCGAACAGATGATTGACCTCACGACGGGCCAGCCGCATACAGCGCACACGACCAATCCCGTTCCCTTCCACCTGATAGACGAAGCCTCGCGCGGCATCAAACTGCGCGAAGACCGCGCGCTCGAAGATGTCGGGCCGACGATGCTCGGACTGCTCGGCGTCGAAAAGCCTGCGGAGATGACCGGCCTCGACCTGCGCGAACCTTAAAAGCTTTAACCGCAGAGGACACAGAGTGACACAGAGGAATTTCAAATCCGGTATCTCAAATTTGAAAAAATCCCCTCGCCTCTGTGTAATTCTGTGTCCTCTGTCATGAATTGTTTTTCAGGAACATCCCACACACACTGGCGTCTAATCCCTGAGACAAGCCGCAGAAACAACAAAGTAGGCGACACGGTGCGGCACTGAGGGTGGCCTCATTGTCGCGGCTCCTCGTTTCCAAATATATTCACACTGTTCGAAGCAACTATTGTTTGAAATTTTTATCTCTTAGACAAAAAGCAACAGGCTCTACGTCGGTGCGTAGAGAATGCTCTACAAGATTTGCCTATACGTTCAGCATGCTTGATGTCAGGCCAAAGGGCGGACGCGAGGGCGGGCGCGATTGCAAGAATGCGCGGCCACGGTCGTTCCAGCCCTGTCTACAGAAATTGTCTTGCCACTAAGGAGTCTTGAGTTATGCTAACTGCCGGAAAGTTTACCAGATTTACCGCTCGTCTCCTCTCTCTTAACCTGATCGCCGCCACATTAATAACTGTCGGCGCTTCGTTCGCCCCGGTCTCGCGCACAGCCGTCGCCTGTCCCGCTCCCCCGCCGCAGCCATTGCGCGTGCTCTATCTGCAAAGCCCGCAGATCGTCATCGCACGCCTCGGCAAGACCGAAGCCATCAAGCCCGCAGACGCCGAAGCCGCCGAGAATCAAGACAGCGAAGCAACACAACTGAGAACCGCCCTGCTCGTGTCTTCGACTCTCAAAGGCGAAACCAAGCCTGTCGTCTATGTCAATCACTATACATATGGCGATTATAAAGACGGCCTCAGCAGCGAGGAAGAAGGCCAGACGCTGCTGGTATTTCTCAGACCGCAAGACGAAGGGGAAGATTTCTATGTTGACGACATGAGCTTTGGAGTCAAAAAGCTGTCCGATGCAGACCTGAAAGTTTACGTGCAGCGGATTGAAGAACTGGCTTCGATCATGAAGGCAGAGAAACCCGGCGAGACTGAGATCGTTGAATGGCTGGTGCGCTGCGCCGAAGAACCCGCGACGCAATGGGAAGGCGCATACGAACTCATGTCGAGTTCGTACATGGTGGACTATGAACAGGAGCAAGCCAACGCTGCGAATCCTGAGGCTGTGACCGAAGAGGCTGTGACTGAAGAGCCTGTGGTTGCGGAAGCAGAAGCGGAAGTCGCCACAGCAGAGCCTGCTGAAGAGCAAGCAGCCGAAGCGACGGAGACTGAAAGCACTGCTTCTATACAGGAAGTTGAAGCGCAGGACTATGAGTTTCAAAATGAATACCCGACGAAGTCGGATTACTTTAAGCTCCTGACCGCCGAGCAGAAATATCGCCTGACAACTGCTCTGGTCAACCTCGAAACTCTCGGAGATGCTCATTACTATCTCATCGAACTGACCCAGAAATGGGATGATGCGCGAGTCGTTCCATATCTCCTGTCCCAGCTTCGCAACTCAAAGGACGAGTCGCCATATTTGACAGATAACCTGACGATGATCGTGGCAAAGAGGATTGGAGACAAAGCTCTCATTGCTCTGGCCGAAAAATTTGCAGCAGGCGAGGAAGAAGCAGCGGCAGAGACTGAGGTGCAAGCGGATGCCGAATCGAGCGATGCCAGCGAAGAGAACATCAATGCAGAGGCAACCCTGAGCGAGGCCGAACAGGAACAGGCCGCCAATGCAGCGACCACGCAGAAGAGGCTTGCGCGACTGCAATACTTCATCACGCTGGCTGAAAGCACAGTTCCACAACCGGCGGCTGAACAAGCAGTCAATGTTTCCGTCTCCGCGCCTTAGCCATGAGCCGTCAGCAGCTTATAGCGGGTTTCAAATGAGAGCGACCATCTCCCGCAAAGGCGCAAAGAAAAGCAACTTGTTTTCTTTGCGCCTTTGCGCCTTTGCGGGAGAATGTCTTTGTTAAATTTTATAGGCCGTATCCAATTAAAAATTGCCATAGAAGCGAGGCATCATCCATGCTCCGGTTGATGCCTCGCTTTTTAACTGCGGAGTGTCAGGCGCATTATTGACAGCAAAGTTCTCATGCTAAACTCAAAGCATGCGAGACATACGCCCTTTAGATTTAGAGCAGCCGACGCCGTAGCATAATGGATTTTGACCCGCGAAATATTCTCGTCATAGATTTCGGCCAGCTCGGCGATGTGGTCTTGAGCCTGCCCGCGCTCGCGGCCATCCGCCAGCGTTTCCCGCGCGCTCGCATCACTGTCGCGGTCGGCAAATCCTGCTCAGAGGTCGTCAGGCTTTCCGGTTATGCGGACGCGACATTGGACGTAGACCGCGTCGCGCTCCGCGATGGGCCGAAACCGTGGGCCGTGATGCGTATCATACGCCTCACCAAAGAGGTGCGGCGCACGCGTTACGATTTCGTGATTGACCTGCATAGCTTGTCCGAGACAAACCTGCTCGGATACCTTTCGGGCGCAGCGCACAGGCTTTATGCGCGAAGACCCGGACGCTCGCTGGATTTTCTCTCCAACTTTCGCCCGCAGGCTCCGGTTGAAGATCGTTCAAAGCATGCTATTGATCGTTACTTAGATGTGCTCGCGCCGCTGGGGATAAAGGATGCCCGGCGCGTGCCGCAACTACGCACGCGCGCGGAAGATGATGCGGCTGTCGAGCAGATGTTAAAGCGAGAAAAGGCGCACACGGGCACGCCGCTGATAGGCTTGTTTCCCGGCGCGGGCCATCCGAGCAGACGCTGGCCGCTTGAACGATTCGCCGCGCTGGCAGACAAGCTTGTGCGTGATACAGAGGTACGCATCATTGTCTTTGCGGGGCCGGAAGAGCGCGCTCTGCTCAAAGAGATGCGCGCGTCATTTCCCAAAGGCTCTGTGATTTTTGACCGGCTCACAATCCCGCAACTCGCCGCCGCTCTGGTGCGGCTCTCCGTCTTTGTCTCGAACGACACGGGGCCGATGCACATCGCCACAGCCGTCGGCACATCCGTCGTCCTACTGCTTGATAGACGCGCGCCCGATAGCTATCTCCCAATCGAAGGACGGCATCAAATTATCTACAGCAGCGCAATCGGCGACGTGACCGTTGACGAAGTTTACGCTGCTGCGCGCGAGCTTCTTACCAGCGGGCGCACCGCCACACTCTTCGCCAGTTAAACCTTCCGGATGAATAAGCCTCTGCACACGCGACGATTCTTGCTCATCTCAGGCATGGCCGCCTGCCTGACGGTCGCGCTCATGCTCTTTTTTCTGGGCCAGCAAATCAGAGGTCGCACGCAAGAAGAGACGCAAGCCTCAACCGGGCAGCAGGCATCCGATGCAAGCGCACAGGTTTCGACCGGCATGCCCTCTGCCCCGTTGATTCTTTCAAGCGCTCCTGCGGATCAGGAACTACGGCGCAGGATTGATGGAGCGATTGATACTAGCAACTTAGCGAGTGCGCGATGGGGCGTCTTTGTCATGAGCTTGCGCGACGGGCGCGTGCTGTATGCGCGTGATGCTGCGCGTCCGTTCACTCCGGCCTCGAACATGAAGCTTTACCCGACCGCGGTCGCGCTCGATCAATTGGGCGCGGGTTATCGCTGGCGCACTTCGGTCTATGCCGCCTCCGCGCCGGACAAGGATGGGAAGATTAATGGCGACCTCACGCTTTACGGGCGCGGCGCACCTGATCTTGATCCGGGCGCAAAGGGAGATGTGGGCCAATCATCTCCCGGCAGGTTGGCCGATGAGCTTTACAGGCGCGGCGTGCGGCGCGTCGTTGGCCGCGTCGTTGGCGATGAGAGTTATTTTCGCGGCGAGCCGCTCGGTGACGGATGGTTGTGGAATGACGTGCAATGGTACTTTGGCGCAGAAGTCAGCGCGCTTTCCATCGGCGGCAATGAGATTAGCGTCGCCATCGCGCCATCGACGCGCGCCGGAGAAGCGGCCACGCTCAGGTTAGAACCTGAGACGGATTATGTGCGCCTGATAAATGACACGAAGACCGTCGAGCGCGGCCAGCCTGCGACCATCGGCGTCAATCGCGGTCTTTCGGATAACGAGATTCGTGTCTGGGGAGATTTTCCGGTCGGCGGGCGCGGTTTCAGTGCGCGACTTTCCGTTCACAAGCCCGCGCTCTGGGCCGCACGCCTGTTTCGTCAGGCGCTCATCGCACGCGGCATCACAGTCGAAGGCGAAGCGGACGTGAGAGACGCACGCAGCATGAGAGCAGGCGAAGGCTTCGACACGCAACGCGCAGTCGAGCTGGCATTCATCAACAGCAAGCCGCTCGGCGAAGTCGTGCGCGAGACAAATAAGCGAAGCCTGAATCTGGAAGCCGAATTGATTCTGCGGACGCTCGGCAAAGAGAAGGGCGCGACGGCTCCCGACCCCGACCCGCGCAAGATGCTCACGCGCGGCGATGATGCGGCGGGACTCGCAGTCATTCGCCAGTGGCTCGAACGCGCGGGAATCTCTACAGGGCAGCTTGCGCTTCACGACGGCTCAGGTCTCTCACGCCTTGATCTTGTCACGCCGGAGGCGACTGCGCGACTGCTCGGAGCCATGTGGAAAACGTCTGCCGCCAGCATCTTTCACGATTCGCTGCCCAACGCCGGACGCGACGGCACGCTGCGCTCCCGCCTCAATTCAGCCCCGGAAAGCATTTATGCCAAGACAGGCACGCTCACATACACAGACTCTCTATCAGGCTATGCCATCGCCGCCAACGGCGAATTACTCGTTTTTTCAATCATCTGCAATAACGAAACGACCACGGCCAGCGCCATACCCGTGATTGATAAAATCGCCCTGCTGCTTGCCCGCGGCAATCAGCCCTAAAAGCTAAACCCTTTATTTCCAGCACTTCGGCTATATCAACAGCGCCCACGGCGGCTGCTCCCAAACCTCTGCGTTGACCGAAATAATTGTGACTTTAAATGTTTTGTCTGGACAAACATTGTTTTTGCGTTGTAATATGACTGTGCCGCCCAAGTGCGGCTCAAGCGAAACTCGGCTCTGGTTGCCGGACTAAAGTTCCAAGCCGTGGCTCTTTCGCTTCTCACCTTGATCCTGACTCGCAAGGCCACCCACGAAACATGAATTGCAGGAGCATAAAAACCATGTCCAAACGTACCAATCTGATGTCGTTAGCGGTGATGTTTGTGCTGACTTTCAGTCTTTCCGCGACGGCGCAAATCCTCTCGTCTTCCGCAAGGCCACTGCTGTTGCTCAACGCGGTTTCGGAGACGGACAGAGACCGCGACGGATTGATGGGGCCTGTGCGCCGCATTCGCACAGAGACCACCAAGCTGACGAACAAGGGAGGCAAGCCTGCCGAAGGACAGCGACAGGTATTGGAGACTGCTGCCTACGACCTCAAGGGCGGCAAAGTCGAGAACGCATACTTCCCCGTGGCAGGCGGCGCGACGCTGACGGGGCGAGAGGCTTACAAGTACGACGACAAGGGCAACATCAGCGAGATGACCCTGCTCAATGCGGACGGCTCGTTGCTGAGCAAAGAAGTCTACACATATGAATATGACTATGTAGGCAACTGGACCAAGATGACGACATCTGTGGCTGTGGTCGAAGGCGGCAAAATAATTTTCGAGCCGACAGAAGTAACTTACAGGACGATCTCCTATTATCTGGACGAGAATCTGGCGAAGATGGTTCAGCCCGCTCCTGCGACTACGACTGCGACCGCTCCTCCGACGGCTGTACCCAGCTCTTCTCCCGCTCTGATTCCCGTTTCGACTGCGACCACAAACAAACCCGCTGCCAGTAATACTTCGGCTCCGGCTCAAACGAATACGAACAAAACAGCTGCTGTCATTCCTCCATCAACAGACATCGCCTCGCTCAGCAAAAACGCTGTTACCGGGCCAGCCAATTCGACTTCAGTGCCCGGCGGCGCAGGCGCGGGCAGCAATCCCGTTGTGGTGATGGAAGGCGAGCCGCCCGTCAAAAATGCGCCGAAGCCCTTGATGAAGCCCGTGTCGGGCGGCGTGCTCAACGGTAAGGCTCTCTCGCTGCCCGCCCCGGATTATCCTGAGATGGCGAAACGCATGCGTGCGGTGGGTCTCGTCGCTGTAGATGTCGTGATAGATGTCAACGGGAAAGTGATTTCCGCGAAAGCAACGGGCGGCAATTCTATGCTTCAGCAGGCGGCAGTGCAGGCGGCATATCGCGCACGCTTTTCGCCGACCACGCTGTCGGGCCAGCCCGTCAAGGTGGCTGGCGTCATCAACTATAACTTCGCTCTCAGCAGATAACTTAACTCTGCTAATACAAACAACCAACGGCTCTGCCTCAGGCTAGAGGAGCAACTATGGCACTCAGTGGACAACTCAGCGATCTCTCGCTGGCGGAATTGATAGAGTTCTTTTGTAATCAGCGCAAGTCCGGACGATTGAAGGTCTCGTATCCGCGCGCCCCCGGATTTTTCTACTTTCAGAAAGGCGCGCTGGTGGATGCCAAGATCGGCGCGCTCAGCGGCGTCGAAGCGATCTATTATGCGCTGACGCTGGAAAACGCTTCTTTTAAGTTCAGCGCGTCGTTTGAGCCGACACGCCGCACGATTCATCAACCGTGGGCACAGGTCGCGCTCGAAGGCTTGCGCCGGATGGACGAAGGGATTGCGCCGACCGAAGCTTTTCCAGACGGCCACGATGCGTCCTTCATGGAAGACGCGGACGGAGCCAATGAGATTGCTTCTTTGGAAGAGGAAGAGGCCGAAGCAGCATTAGCAGCATTGCCACTGCCGAAGCGCGTGCGCCCGGCGGAGCGCCAAGACGAAGCGCCTTTATCGCTGACGGTGGAAAACGCATCGGGCGGCGGAAGAAAGATGATGGTCTACGCAAGCATCGCCGCAGCCGTGCTGGTCAGCATCGCCGCCGTGGGCTTTCCCGCCGGATGGTATGGCAAGCGCACAAGCCCTGCTGCCTCTCAGCCTTCCACTGCTTCCTCTGCCGAGCAGATGACCAACAATACTGCGAACGCTTCCGATCCGAACGCAGCCCAAACAGCAGATGCTTCATCAACCGGGCAGGGCGACACAGAGGAGAGCGCAGGGCCGGTCAACGATAGCGAAGCATTGGCCGCACGTCGCGCACGCGAAGCACGCGAGCGCGAACGCTGGAAAGCTGCACAGGATAAGGCTGAAGACGGAGAAGCAAAACCAGTCGCCGCGCCCGGTGCAACGACAGCGACCACAGAGGCAGCGAAGAAGCCCGAACCCGTCAAGCCAAAGTCAACGACGGTTCAGGTCACTTACGATGAAGCTGGCCGCGTGACAGGGGCTTCGGGCGGAGACGCCAATGCCCTGCGCATCGCCCGCCAGAAACGCTTTCCGGCAGGCAAAGGAGGCTCTGCGACAGTCACAATCCCGGTCAACTAAAGAAGGTAAAAGTAAAAAGGTAAAAGGCAAAAGTAAGGAAAGCATCAAATGCTTTCCTTACTTTTGCCTTTTACCTTTTTACTTTTACCTTTTTACTTTCGCCTTTGCCTTATCTTGTCAGGCCAAGCACGACGAGCAGTGCGCGTTTGAGGCCGGTGTCGCGCCCGCGCGGGTCGTACCATTCTTCCAGCGTATGCGAGTTGCCGGACGTGCCGCCCGCGCCGAGCGTGACGGCAGGGATGCCGAGCGAGATAGGAATATTTGAATCAGTCGAAGAGCGTTCAAGGCGCGGTGCATATCCGACCGCACGCGTCGCTTCTTCAGCCAGCAGGACGATTGCGGCATCAGCCGGAGTTTCGCCGCTCGGCCTGTCCCCGATCAATTTCAAATCCATTTCCAGAGGCGGGTCGCCCGCGCGTCTCGAAGCGTTTTCATCCTCTGCCGCCTCGCGTGCGGCGCGACGAAAGAAAGCATCAAGACGATGCAGCTCTTCCGCCGAAGCCGAGCGCAAATCCACATCCATCCAGGCATCTGTCGGAATCACATTGACGCCCGCGCCGCCTTCTATCCGCCCGACATTAAAGGTCGTGCGCGGCTCTGTCGGAGCAGGATAAGAGGCAAGTCTGGCGATAGCACGTCCGAGTGCGTGCACCGGATTAGCCGCGCCAAAGTCGCCCCACGAATGCCCGCCCGCGCCGCGCAGCCTGAGGCGATAACGACGCGACCCCAGCGCGGCATGCGTGATGCGCTCGACTCCCGGCCCGTCAAAGCTGATAAAGGCATCCACGCGACCCGTCCATTCGCCTCCGGTCAGGAGATAACGCACGCCGCGCAGGTTTCCCTCGCCCTCTTCGCCCACCGTGCCGACAAAAAGCAGCGAGCCTTCCGTTTCAATAGCGCCTTCTTCAAGAGCTTTCAGCAAGGCCACGAGCGCAACCAAACCGCACCCGTCATCCGCTATCCCCGGCGCGAAAAGCTTTCCCTGCTCGCGCTGCACAGTGCAATCGGTTCCCGCCGGAAAGACCGTGTCGAGATGCGCGCTGACGACGACGAGGGGATTCAAATTGCGCCCGCGACGCAGGGCCACGCAGTTCCCTTCGGCGTCTATGCTCGCATCAGACAACCCGTATTCAACGAATTTACGGCGCAGGTATTCTGCCCTCTCGCGCTCTCCGAAAGGCGGCGCGGGAATCTCACAAATCCTGATCTGCTCTGCCGTAATCTCGCCCGCGCGTTTCTCAAAAAATTCGAAAGCACGGCGCACACGCTCATCAGAGATGAGGTCTCGCACGATTTTGTCAGGCGTTAGCGCGGCGATGGAGGACATAAGATTAGTGACAAGTGATAAGTGACGAGTTAAAGACAAAAGCTTTTTGCTCGTCACCTGTCACTGTTTTAAACAAGCTGTCTGACTTCTTCTTCTTCGAGCACTGCCGAAGATTTCTTGGCGTGTTCGTAGATGCGTGTGACGCGATCTTCGCTGGCTTCAAGGCCGCGTGATTCGAGCCAGTAGATGACGTTCGACTTGCCGCTCATCGGGCCAATCTCTATCACCTGCTTGAGACCGAAGAGTCCCGCAGGCACTCCTGAGTAAACGAGGTCTGCCAGTCCCGGCTCGTCTTTCTTGTAGCTCTTGATGACCGCCGCCGCGTGCACGCCGGTCGCTGTGCGAAAAGCGTCGCGCCCGAAGACAGGGTAGTTGAGCGGGATGTTCCAGCCGCAAGCCTTCGCAGCCGTCTTGCAGTATTCGCCGAGGAGCGAAAGATCGTTGTCAATCCATTCCATCAGCTTGAGGTTGACGAGCAGTTGGTCCATCGGCGTATTGCCGACACGTTCGCCGACGCCGAGGGCAGAGGCGTGCACCTGATCCGCGCCGCCCTCTATCGCCGCGATGGAGTTGATAACGCCGAGTCCCCTGTCCTGATGCCCGTGCCAGTCAAGCCGAACTTTTTCGCCCTGTTCTTCGATAATGCTCTTGACAAAGCGCACGACCGAACGCGCTCCGTCCGGTGTCGAGTGGCCCACGGTATCGCAGACGCACACGGCACGCGCGCCGCAACGTATGGCCGTCGTGTAGAGCGCGCGAATCGTTTCCGGGTCGGCGCGCGTCGTGTCCTCCGTCACGTACATGACCGGCAAACCCTCTTTGACGGCAAACGTGACGGCATCTTCCGTGAGTTCCAAGAGCTTGTCGAGCGTCCAATTTTCAGCGTAAAAACGCACTGGCGAAGAGCCGATAAAGGTGCAGGCTTCGATGGCGATGCCCGCGCGCTGCGAGATTTCGACAATCGGCGTGATGTCATTGCGATGCGTGCGCGCAGCACAGTTGGGTCGAATCCGTAGCTTCTGTTCCACGATCTCTCGCGCGAGCCGTTCGACTCCCTCTGCGTGAGTCCCGCCCGCACCGGGCAAGCCTATGTCGGCAGTGTCTATGCCGAGCGCGTCCATCAAATGCAGCAGTTCTATTTTCTGCTCGACCGGCGGCTCGCAGACGGAAGGCGATTGCAGGCCGTCTCGCAGAGTCTCGTCATCAAAACTTATCTTGCGCCCCGGCGCAGCGATCCTCGGCTCAATCGTATTCCAATCATAAACGAGTTCATTAGCGGGCACTTCTTGTGTTACCTCTCATCGAAAAATTCTTTCTCAATACAGCATATCGGAGAGAATTTTGATTACAGCAAGCAGCGCATCGAATGTCAAGCAAGCCTTTTCGAGGGTAGTGGCCCAGCTTGCCCTGATAAGGAGTGTGGTCATTCGGTGAGTAGATTGATGAATCGAGCCGGAGTTTCCCGCAAAGGCGCTGGTGGCGCAAAGCAAGACCGCAAAGAGCGAATGGCATTCAACGCTTTGCGTGCTTTTCTTTGCGTCTTTGCGCCTTTGCGGGAGAATGTTCTTGCAGGAAGCTAGCCAGCAGGCGGTTGTCTCTTATCCAGAAACTTTGGTCGTGTCTTGATTTGAACCTGCGAGTCCTGTTTAGCGGCGCAACGCTCGTCAGACATTCACCGCCGATGTCGCCGTGCATTCGTGAGTTTGCCGGGCAAGTCTTTTCCGTCATCTATCAAAATATCCGTGCTGATATTCGCTATGCGCGCATACTCTAAAAGAATGAGCAGCGGCGGCTGGCGGCTGCCATTTTCATATGCCGATATTTGTGTGTACCAAATATCATCCTCAAAGCCTAAACGCCTGAGCAGTTCCGATTGAGAAAGTTCGAGAGCAAGCCGAATCTCCCGCAGCTTTTCGCCAAGACGCCTCGGCTTCAAATGCACGCCGCCCATCAGAAGTTACCTCCCGATGGAGCCGAAATCGCACAAAGCGTCTTGCAACTATAATCATATGAATATAGAATGCTCTCGCTCAAACCTGTTGCCGTGAGAATCCTTTGCTTCTCAACGGCGACGCTCATCACTGGACTTTGAGGTTGAGGGTTTGAGACGACGCATTTGCCGTTGCTTTAAGTTTTCAAATACCACGCTCATCATAGCAAAGAGCGCACTAGCTTCACAGCGACTGATGTTCTCACTAACTGGCTAACCGAGTTTGAAACAGGGAGCGTAGAGGGGTGCTTGCGCTCCCTGCCGCGCGCCTATCAACTGGGGCAGGTGATAGGTTGCTTGCGGAGAGGCCGCCGTCCGGTCGCTATCTCCCACACAGGACGGTGGCCTTGCTTTGCCGGATATAATAAATTCATGTCTTTAAAATTCAAACTAGAACGCTACCTTGCCCCTTGCGCTCTTTGACGCACAGCCGCCGTCTGTTGTAGCTTCTCTTGCGCTTCAGCAAAGGTCAAAAGCCTGAGCCGCGACTGCCGGGCTTTGACCAATTTTCAAACGTCACTTATCAGACAAGCTTGATGAAAATCGTACTCGGCTCAGACCGCGCGGCGAAGATAGAGGCCGTCCGCAGCAGCGTCGCGCGCATCGCAACCGTTGATGCGTCGTGGCGTGAGGTCGAAATCGTTGCGCGCGAGGTCGAGACGGGCGTCGCGGCGATGCCTTTGACAGACGAGGAGTTGATGCGCGGGGCGCGCAACAGGGCTGAAGCAGCGAGTGCTTTGTTGATGAAGGAAGGCTTGAGCGCGCAGCTTTATGTCGGACTCGAAGGCGGGTTTCACTCTTTCGAGTTTGAAGGCGTGTGGCGCACGTTCCTGCGCGGCTGGGCTTATGCGACCGATGGCGAGCGGTCAAGTTTCGGCGCGGCTCCTTCAATCATGGTTCCAGATTCGATTGCGCGGCGCGTGATCGAAGGACGGCTCGCGCTCGGCGAGGTAATGGATGAGGTCGCGGGCGAGCATGATGTGCGTAGCCGTCAGGGGGCCTGGGGCGTCTTGTCGCGCGATCTGCTGACGCGCTCTCAGAGCTTTGAAGCCGCGCTGATTGCGGCCTTCGCGCCGTTTTATAATTCAGGTCTTTATACTTAGAAGCGATTTCAAAACTAAAGATGATTTAAGAGTCAAGCCTTTGCGCCTTGAGTCTTTCACTCTTTGCGCCACCAGCGCGAAACGTTGCTGGTTCTCGCAAAGACGCTCAGATAAATCCAAAGGCGCAAAGGAGTTGAAGCACGCGAGAGCTTGAGTTTTGAAATGGCCTCTTAAACTGCAAAGGTAATTAACAGATGGATGAACTGACAGCACAGGGCAACGACGAGCACCTGATACACCTGCGCCCGCAGAGCGGCTGGATCGAAGTCATCGCGGGTTCTATGTTTTCCGGCAAATCCGAAGAGCTGATTCGACGCCTGCGCCGCGCCAAGATTGCGCGCCAGCGAGTGCAGGTCTTCAAGCCGCGCATAGACGTGCGTTATTCGCGCGACCACATCGTCTCGCATTCGGAGATGCGTCATGAATCGTCTACGGTCGAGACTGCCGCAGAGCTGCTCTCTAAGGTCGAGCATGGAACGGAAGTGGTCGGGATAGACGAGGGGCAGTTCTTCGATAACGAGCTGGTAATGGTGGCAAACGAGCTGGCCCACAAAGGCATGCGCGTCATCATCGCCGGACTCGATCAGGATTACACAGGCAAGCCTTTCGAGCCGATGCCGCAGCTCTTAGCCATCGCGGAGTACATCACAAAGACGCACGCCATCTGCGTTCGCTGCGGCCAGACGGCAAACTATTCACAGCGCACCTTTGAATCCGAAGAGCGCGTGGCCGTCGGCGCAGGCGGCATGTACGAAGCGCGCTGCCGCCGCTGCTTTGTCCCGCATGCTGATGCTCCCACTTCATACATCACAGAGGCTGCCGACTGAGGCTTTCAAGTTCACGACAAAAGCATCCCCCAACTTTATGAAAAATCGCAGACGTTATATGGATTCCCTGAGCGCAATCTTATTACTCTTAATCGTGATTTTGGGTTGCAGCAAATCCGCAAACCGGACTGTTGCGGAATGGACGAAAGCCCGGAGAATTGCCGGAAAGGAGCAGAGACTCTCACATGTTTCGGGCCTCGTAGTTGATGATAAATTTGCCTACGTGACGATTGGCGGAACGGTTGCCGACCAGAATGAAGGGACGAGCGGCTTACGCAAAGTCGCTCTGGATTCCGGCGCGGTGACGAACCTTGACGACAGTTTTCCGCAATCGGATTTAGGCGGCATTGCGCTTGACGAAAAATACATTTACTGGAACGCAGGGGGAAATATTTTGCGCGTTTCCAAAGATGGAGGAAAGCCTGAAATTGTCGCTTCGGAAAATGTAGGCATCGGCGTGGATATTGTGGTTGACAACGAAAAAGTGTACTGGGCAAATCACGGCTATTATTCGCCGAACAATCCGACAAAGCCGAGTCCGATCTATGCGGTCTCAAAACAGGGCGGGCGGGCGGAGATTTTCGCTGACCGGCAAAACATCCCGCACAGTCTTGTCGTAGATGAAAAGTTTGTGTACTGGCTCACGCCGACCACCATTTTTAGGCAGGCAAAATCCGGCGGACAAACGCCCGAGGTCGTCTATCAAGCCACCGATAAAGAAGGCGTGGATGAAATGACGCAGGATGCCGAAAATCTTTATTTCGGTTTTCGCGGCGCGGGCGAATCGCGCTGGGCTTTACGCAAAATTTCCAAGCAGGGCGGCGAGCCGCAAACCCTCATCAAAAGATACTCGCTCAGACCCGTCGCAGTTGACGAAACGAATATTTATTTTTTCGATGAAGACGGCTTAACCACAGATGTTTTTTGCAAAGTTTCAAAACAGGGCGGCGAGGTTGCAAAGCTTGATACGGGTTACGCCAGCGGCGTTATCACCCACAGCAAAACGCTGGTTTATATCGCAAGTCTGGATACTATTTATAGTTTCACGAAATAATCTCACGCAAAGGAGCAAAGCAGAAGTTTAGGGAGTGCGGAAAGAATGGCGCTTATCTTTATCACTCTCTGAACTCTCTAAACTCTCTGAACTCTTTACTGCGCCTTCGGGCCTTTGCGTGAGACATGTCTTTTGCCTCGCCATCTTTGAAATTGATTAAACCTAATCTGGCAACCCTGCGATAGTTACTCTGCAACCAACCAGAGATTTTCCAAAACCCTCGCGCAAGAAGGCATGCCTGACTTCGTTCTCCCCACGAAGCGATGAAATCTCCCCGTCCATTTTTTCCACTCTCTGGCGGAGGTGTCTATGAAAGCGCAAATTTATGCCATCGGGATTGCAATGCTCCTGATGGTCTTCGGAGTTCCCCTCGCAATCCTCTTGACGGCACAGGCTCAAAAATCAAACAGCCCGGCTCAACAGAATCCTGCGACCGCAACAGAAGCTTACAAACTCTCGGGGCCTTACACGCATGACAACCTGACGATTTTTCTGGTCCACGGAAGAAGTACGATTGCGGATAGAAACATCCTGACTTTGCAAGAGGCTATGGAAAGCAAAAAAGTTATCGTGCACGAGACACAGGATGTCAACGAGCTGGCGATTGAAAACATTTCGCGTGACGAAGATGTGTTTGTCCAATCGGGCGACATCGTCAAGGGCGGCCAGCAGGATCGCATGCTGGCGGTTGATCTGATTGTGCCGCCGCGTTCGGGCAAGATAAAGATTGCGGCCTTCTGTGTCGAGTCCGGTCGTTGGAGCAAGCGCGGCAATGAGGAATCAACGAAGTTCACGGCCTCTTCCGACCGCGTGGCGACAAAGGATTTGAAGATTGCAGCCAACCGCAGCAATGCACAGGGCGAGGTCTGGGACAAGGTCGGCGAGGCGCAGGTCAAACTAAGCAATAACGTCGGCGGCTCGGTCAATTCCGCGAAATCCGAATCGAGTCTTCAGCTGAGCCTCGAAGACCAAAAAGTGAAACAGACGACGGACGCGTATCTCAAAACTCTTTCGCGTGTGATCGAAGGGCAGAAGGATGTCATCGGCTATGCCTTTGCCATCAACGGCAAGCTCAACAGCGCGGATGTCTACGCTTCGAGCGCGCTCTTTAAAAAGCTCTGGCCCAAGCTTTTGAAAGCGACGGCGGTCGAAGCCGTCGCAGAGATGCAAAAAGACAAGCGGTTCGAGCAGGCAAAGGAAGCAGACGTGCAGGCGTTCTTCGCCGCCGCTCAAAACGGCAAAGCATCGGAAAACAATGTCAACGCGCGAAATAAAATGGTGATGCGCGAAACGGACGAAAACATGCTCCTCGAATCACGCGACATGCGAGAGAAAGGAACGTGGGTTCACAGAAGCTACATTAAGAAATAAATATGGGTCGGAGGGTAAAAGGGTCAGAGGGGAAAGGGATAACGTCGAGTGACTTCCCCTTCCCCTCTGGCCCTTTTATCCTCCGACCCTCTTGATTGGGTGGCTTAGTCGTGCACAAGCTTGGTCGAGTACAAAATGCCGTAGAGCGCGTCTTTGTGTTTGTCGAAGTGCTGGCCCTGCGAGCTGAGGATGATATTGACCATCTGTTGTTGCCCGGCGAACTTGCGATAGGCAATCCATTGCAGGCGGCGCGGGCTGTCTTTGGATTCGGGCGGCGTTTCTAGAAACTGCACGCCGCGCACGCCGTCAAGCTCAAGCCAGCGCACCTCGCTCACCTCGCCGCGCTTCTGGCGATTGACTGCCTGATCGTAAAATGCCTTCGCGCTCGCGTCCATCGGAAAGTCGTCGTCCATCGGGGAAATGCTCGTAATCAAAAACGAAGCGTCAAAGGAGCCGGGCGATCTCCAGTTGAACGACAGAGACTCCTCGGTCATCTTAGTCCACTTTGGAGGCACCATCCATGTCATGCCCTGCTTGCCCCAATTGACGTTTTGCCCGCCTGTGAGCGCGGCTGTCTGTGCAGAGGTCGGCTCAGGTCGCTCCGCCTCCGGCAGCCCGCTCTGGCCTGCCGTGCCCGTGCCGGAAGAGTTTGAATTGGCGTTCGCGCTGTTCGAGTTGGCGTTATCGTTTTTACTGCCCGTCAGCTTCTGCGCCAGATTGCAGAGCGAGAGCGAGAGAGCCAGAACTATCAGGACAGGGATTTGCTTCATGGGGGTTTCGATTGACCTCCGTTAAGAAAGCTGGTCTGAGAAAAGCGTCCATACGATAACCCGCACGCAAGAGCGATGGCAAGAAAATCAGAGGTTGAATGCTGGTGAACACACGAAAGGATCTCGCGCAAAGGCGCTGGTGGCGCAAAGGTGTTGAGCAACTCTTTATCTTTGTGTCTTGCTTTGCGCCTTTGCGCGAGATTGTCTTTCTCTTCCCTCTCTTTGAAACTTACCTACTACCTTGCATTTTTAATTTTTCCTTTTTCATTCCCCTGCGTGATATGCTTGCGCTATCTTTTCCCCTGTAGAGCAGTTTCAATATCCCGGCGGCTCCCCGACGCCGCTTGACCGAGGAGTGTGAAACCATGCGTATCTTTACCCGCCAACAGTCATCCCTTTTGTGCCTGACGATGATGCTCATGCTGGCCTTCGCCACGGGCGCGTGCCAGACCGCGACGAACACGAACACGAATACGAACACAGCCAACGTGAACGCGACGCCCGCAGCCAATGCGAATGCCAGCGGCTCGCCCGCGACCAGCACAGGCGCGGCCATCGAAGCGCGCGAGCCTGAGACTTATCAGGCCAAGCTCTCCATGACGGTGCAGACAACGGGCAGCGGGCAGAACATCACTATTCCATCTCTGAACGCCTCTGTCGCGCGCAGCGGCGCGGATCGCCGCTTCTCTTTCGTCCTGCCGGGAAGCGAAGAGGTCATCTATCTGGATCGCGCGGACAAGCGTTATATCATCCTGCCCAAGCGCAAACAGTATGCGGAGCTGACGCCGCAATCAACCGGCTTTGAAGTGCCGCGCTCGATGACTGTCGGCGAGATTGTCAATCAGGTAAAAAGCTTGCAGGGCTTTGAGCGGGTCGGTGAAGAAATGGTCAATGGCCGCATGGCTATCAAATATCGCTACTCAGGGACATCGAAGACGGGAACGCAGGCTGGCGATGTGCAGACGGAAGCCATCGTGCTGGTAGATAAAGAGACCGGATTGCCTTTGCGTTCAGAGACGGTCGCGGAATCTCAGACCGGAAACGTGAAAGGCGTCACGGGGCTAAAGCTTGTGACGGAGCTGGCAGACATCAAGACCATTGCCGACCCGACGATGTTTGAAGTTCCGCAGGGCTTGAGCAAGGTCTCCGACCAGCAGGTGCGACAGTCCGTGGATGCTGTGGGCCGCGCAGCGATTGCCATCTTCGGGCAACTGATGCAGACGGCTAATAGTAATGCTCCGGCAGCTTCGCCCACAGCAACGGCTTCCACATCGCCCGCGCGATAAGCGACGGAAGGAGACAGAGGATGAAATATTTGCTAACGCTTGTCGGCGGGGTGATTCTGGGCGCGGTGCTCGTCTTTCTCTTTTTCACGGGCGCGCCGCGCGCCAAGCCCCTGCCCGGCTCTCCGATTAAGCCGCCGGATCAGGGCGGCCCGCCACCCGGCACTGCCGTCGTAACGCTTGATGAAAGATTTTTCGATGCGGTGCTCGGCACGATCTTCCGCGACATGAACGCGCCGTCGTTTCCACTACAGCTCACCTCTATGAGCGTGCCAATGGAGCAGGGCCGGGCCGCATTTAGCCTCGCGGCATTTCAGGGCGGCTGCGAAAACAAGATCGTGCTCATCCCTGAAGGCAGCGGCGTCAAGAGCGGCGTGCGTTTTACGGGCGGCAAGGTAATGGCCCCGCTCGCCTTCACGGGCAGTTACAGCGTCTTTGGAAGCTGCATCAATTTCAAAGGCTGGGCGCAGGCCAGCATGCAGCTTTCATTCGATCAGGGGAAGCAGACGGTCTACGGGCAGGTCAATGTCGAGGGCGTCAATCTGGAAGGCGCGCCGCCGATGGTCGGGGGCATCATCACGCCTCTGGTGCAGGGGACTATCAACCAGAGAGTCAATCCTCTGGAAATCCTGCGCGCCCCGCAACTCGCGCTCAATGTTCCGGTGCAGGCCAGCAACGGCACGCTCAGCGCGCGTGTCAAAGACGTGCGAACTGAAGTGGCGGAAGGCAGCTTGCGCCTGCATATCACTTACGAGTTTCAGGCACAGCGCGGACAGCCGCCGCCACCACAGGGGTAAAGCAAAGAGACAAAGAAAATTTCACGCAAAGGCGCTGGTGGCGCAAAGAAGAACTTACTTGTTTTCTTTGCGCCACCAGCGCCTTTGCGTGAGACGTTCGTCTTCTACTCTTGAAGAACATTTGAGGCCAGAAAATCCTGAGAGACTTTACCTGTGAGTTCTGGTCGGCGTTTGCACACGCGTGCGCATACGCTGTTGCCAGCGACTGGCGGGCGTTTCCTCTTCCGCAAACTGCGTAAATGCCTGCCTCAAGGTCTCGCCGCCCGCGAGTCGCGTCTTCCAGTACAGGAGCGCAGTGACGACAGAGGCCAGCGAGCTGAGCAGGATCATAAAGGGCAGTTGCACGAGTTGCTGGGTCATGCTGATAATCTTCACTGCCTCTTTCTGCTCTCCCGGATTAATCGCCTTGACGACCGCGCTGATAAGCAGAGAAGTGATGATGCTCAGCAGCAGGGGAATGCCGATATGTATAAAGACAATCGCAATCACAGTCCGTCTTGACCTGTTAAATAACTCGCGTGCGCGCAGGAATGCGCCATGCCCCTTCAAATC
Organism: Pyrinomonadaceae bacterium; assembly: GCA_963817025.1. Taxonomy (GTDB): domain Bacteria; phylum Acidobacteriota; class Blastocatellia; order Pyrinomonadales; family Pyrinomonadaceae; genus JACMLC01. The sequence continues at coordinate 235,561 of CAWFML010000004.1, forward strand.
CTCCATCATCAACACCGGAGTCAGGAGCGCGTAGTTAACCACTAAAAATAATCCGGGCAGCAGGCACATCATCATCCCGCCGAGGACTGAAAGGTTAAGCACCATCGCCGTTTTGAGAAACGGGCGCAGGCGCTTTCTCAAAGCGTTGAACGCCGGTCGCAGTTCTAAGGGACGCAAAGGCACGGCCAGCATCTGCGTCACCAGCCATGTCGTGACGCCGACAATCACAGAAGCGGAAAAGAAAGTGGCGAGCAGATTCAACAAGCTGGCTAAGCCGCTTGTAATATCGCCCCACGGCTTTGGTGTGATGCCACGCGTCGCCAGGTAACTGAGCGTCACCTGCAAGAGAGTGGTAAACACGACCGGCGCGTAAACCATCAGGGTCAGGCGCAGGAGAATCGGCAGATGCTCTGCATAGAGCGTCAGCGCGCGGCGCAAGAGAGAGCCTGCGCCCTCGGAATGTGCGCGCAGCGCGCTGGCAAAAGCGGCGGCAGTGGGAGGTCGCTTGTCCGGATTTTTGGCGAGCGTAAACATCACCAGCCGCGTTACCTTTTTCGGCACGCGCTTGACTTCAAGCGGCGGCGGCACGGCTTCGCGGTGCATCTTCATCACCGTCGGCAGGTCGCCGCTAAAAGGCGTCTTGCCCGAAAGCAGCCGGTACGCAATCACACCCAGACTGTAAATATCCGAGCGCGCATCCAGAGCCTCGCCTTTACACTGTTCGGGCGACATGTAGAGCGGCGTGCCGAGGATTGAGCCGACACGCGTCAGCGAGCTGGCAGAGCCTGTACGCAGCGCAAGCTGTTTGTCCGTCGTGTGATGCTCTGAGAGCATGCGCGTGCCTGCTTCTTCAAAACTATCCGCCGTCATCATGCGCGTGCCTGCTTCAGATGAATCCGTTTCCGCTTCAAACATCTGCGTGCCCGCTTCGGATGAATCCGCATCCGTCGTAGCAGGCGCAGGCTGTACTTGCGTGGCGGCTTCTAATTGTTCCGCCGAAGGCAGCGATGAGCTTGAGGCAGAAGGAATGAGCGTCGGCGATTCGCTCTGCTGCGTGGGCGCGAGCGAGTCGAAGAAGGGCGGGCGCGGTGGAACATCTTTTCCGGTCGCTGTTGCGGACTCTGCGGGTTCATCTAGTTTGGCGATGCCGAAATCCAATACCTTGACGGTATAGCCGCCGCGACGATTCGGCTCAAGCCAGATATTGTCCGGCTTCAAATCGCGGTGAATAATTCCCTGCTGGTGCGCTTCGTCCACAGCCGAGCAGGTCTGTTCCAGTATGTCTATCACCCAACTGAGCGGGAGGCTTTTTTCTTCTTCTAAAATCTCGTCGAGCGTGCAGCCGTCCAGATACTCCATCACCAGATAGGCGACCTGATCCGCGCCTAACCGCGCGAAGCCGAAATCCGTGACATCCACGACGTTCGGATGGCGCAGGCGACCCGCCGCACGCGCCTCTCGCCGGAAACGCTCGACAAACTCGTCATGCTTCATAAACTGCGGCGCGATGACCTTGAGGGCGACGGGTCTTTCAGTTCCCAAATGCGTCGCCAGATAGACCGCGCCCATCCCGCCCTCGCCGAGTTGCTTCTCGATGCGATACTTGCCGTCCAGCACCTCTCCGATAAGATTTCTTAATGGCATGATGTGTTTACGAGTGAGACTTGAGCCGGGTTTCCTTCGCCGCGCAAATATTCATTGTAACTGCGCAGAACAATAAGAGAATCTCACGCAAAGGCGCAAAGGCGCAAAGAAAGACAAGTTGCTTTTCTTTACGCCTTTGTGCCTTTGCGTGAAACGTCTTTACTTCTTTTCGATCTGCTTTCTTAAATCATCTAAGAGCAAAACCTGCGCTGATGATTCATCTGCCAGCATATCCGAAAGACCGCTGCGCCACGCCACGACCTCTACGCGCAGGCCCAGACTTTTGATGAACTTGACCGTTTCAAGATAATCGCTGTCGCCTGCGACGAGAATCGCGGTCTCGTATGCCTGATTGACGCCGAGGGTCAGCATGCGAATTGCCAGCCCGACATCCACGCCCTTCTCTGCTGGCACTGTGTGCCTGTGATCGCAGCTTATACAGGTAATGGTTTTCAATCCGAGCGGATAGAGAGAAACTTCCCAGCGCAGTTGCTCTTTCAAGAACTGGTAAAAGCTCGTCTCATTCTGAAGCGGCGGGTCATGCTCGGAAGCGAAGATATGCGTCTGCCAGATTTCTCCATCCTTTTCCAGACGATGGATAAACTTTTCCCAATCAATTCTCCACCCTGCGTCCTGCTGGCCGTGAAAAATATTGGCATTGTCTATAAAGCAGATGGTCTTGCCGCGCGTTGCTGCCATGAAAGGTATGCCCTGCCTGATAAGTGATTTCTATTGATTATTAGAACGAGGGCGAGCATAGCACGCTCTTTCAGAAACATGAAAGAATGAAGAGCAAGGATGAAGAGCAAGGCGGAAGGATGAAGGATGAAGGATGAAAAAAGTGCTCTTCAAGCATGAGCAGTCATTTGCGATAGCACTCTCTTCATCATTTGCAATAGCTCTCTCTTCATGCTTTATCCTTCACGTTTAAGAGTCACTATTTCATCCTTCATCCTTCATCCTTCCGCCTTGCTCTTCATCCTTGCTCTTTATCGTCGAGCGCGCACGGTTATGAAGAGGGTTTGCCCGCGACGATTGATAAGCAGCAAGAGCGGACGGTCGCCCGCGCGCTGGATGGCGTTTTGCAGGTCAGCCGTCGCGCGCGTCTTCTGCTGGTTGGCAGACAAGATCACGTCGCCCTGTTGAAGCCCTGCATCTGCGGCTGGGCCGTTCGGGTCTACGCTGCCGATGACGAGTCCCTCCGCGTTGCTGCCCAGATTCAGCGTGCGCGCAGTCTCAGGCGTGACAGGGCTGACGCTGATGCCGAGTTTGCCGCTCTCTTCCGTCGCGGGCGAGTTCTCATCGCCGCGCGCATCGGCTTTTTTGGCGTCGGGCGCGAGTTCGCCGAGCGTCACCTTGACCTGTTGCTCTCGATTGTCGCGCATGATGACGAGCGTGACCTGCGCCCCCGGCTCTGTGCTGGCGACGCGATTACGCAGCGTGTTCGGGTCGTTAATCTCCGTCTCGTTGAGCGAGATAATCACATCGCCCTGACGCAGACCGGCCTTTTCTGCTCCGCTGCCTTGCTGTATAGAACTGACAATCACGCCCCTTGCCTGCGACATGCCGAGGCTCTGTGCCAGATCGGATGTAACCGGCTGGACGACGACGCCGAGTTGCCCGCGCCGCACCTTGCCTCCTTTGAGCAACTGGCCCATCACGGAGCGCGCCATGTTGGTCGGGATGGCAAAACCGATGCCTATGTTGCCGCCCGAAGGAGAAAGTATCTGCGAGTTGATGCCGATCAATTCGCCGTTGGTGTTGACCAGCGCGCCGCCCGAGTTGCCGCGATTGATAGCCGCATCCGTTTGCAGGAAATCCTCAAAGCTGCCGTCGCTGAGTCCTGTCGAGCGGCCTTTCGCGCTGATGATGCCAGACGTGACCGTCTGCCCTATGCCGAGCGGGTTGCCGATGGCGAGCACGACATCGCCGACGCGCACCTGATCGGAGTTGCCCATCGGCACGACAGGCATGCTGCTCATCTCGACCTTCAGGACGGCCAAATCGCTTGGCGGGTCTGAGCCGATAAGCTTCGCGCTCACAGTTTTTCTATCCGACAGCTCGACCGTGATGTCTTCCGCGCCGTCAATGACGTGATGATTGGTCAGGATGTAGCCGTCAGGGCTGACGACGACTCCCGAGCCAAGGCCACGCTCGCGGCCTTCAGGCTGCTGCTGCGGCGCGCGGTCGCCAAAGAAATCACGGAACCGTGGGTCGTCCATAAAGGGATGCTGTTGTGCGGGCCGTGCGCGACGCGCAGAGCGAATCGTCACCACGGCGGGCGTGACGCGGCTGACCACATCCGCATAAGAATTTTGTACAGGGCCGCTGTTGACGACCGGCGGCAGTTGCGGCGAAGCCTGTGTGGCGGCGTTGTGGCCCGTGCATGCGCCGAGAATGAACGTCAACGCGGCCAGCAAAAAAGCCGTATGCCAGACAGAAGCCACGCGACGGCGTAAAGAATAATCAGAACTCATGAAACCCTCCGTTAGATAACTCGAATTTCGTATTTTGATGCCGTGCGAGCGGTAAGCGTTTACACTAACGGTCATAGACATCTTTTCGATGTCCGACGCGGATTATTTCTACTGCCAAAGATGAGTCGGCGAGAAGTTCCTCATGCGAAATAGAACCTTCATCACGTCGCTCGGCCACAGCACCGAGGTCTTGCAGGTCTTCCAGCAATTCTTCAAATTCGCCGATAGGCAAGATGACAGCAGTCTTTTCGCCCGCCTGATTTGTCACATACTGAAGATTATCTTCCTTCATGGTCAGTATTCTCATCTCTTCGCAACCATTTTACAAACCGCACAGCGCCCTAACGATAAAGTTAGCTAGCTCCGGTTTGAACAACAGTTGAATGCTATTGATGCCGCGCGAGCGCGAGGGGTTTCATTCGCCCGCGCGACGCCTGACACGAAAATCTTCATAGAGTCAACCTCATGATAGTGTCAGCCTCATGACGAACCCGCTATTCCATGCTTCTTTTTCCGAATGCTTCTTAATCACATCGAGTTCGTCTTTATCTAACCACGTTCCTCCGCACGCCGGACACTTATCCAGAAGGACTAGGCCAACCACTATTTCCTTCAGCATCTCTGTGTCGTCCACCGGGCACTTTCTTTTAGGCTCTCTGTCTACGTTGAGGCTACTCCAACAAGCGGGGCAGAAAATATTCCCTTCCGGCGTCGAAGTCATCTGTTCCCACTTATGACCTGCGCCGCATCTTGAGCAGTAATAATCATCAAACATGGTTTTACTCCACTTTCAAATCCTTGCCGGGACAAGCACATTTTTCTCAGAGCCGCACGGCTCAAGCTCTCTTCTCAGAGGTTATCCGTCTCTGCTCTCAAGATATTTTTGCGGAATCGGATTGTCCGGTCGCTCTGCGTCCCAGAAGATAGTCACGACCCACCAGCGCGCGTCCTTGAATAACAGTTGAATGCTATTGATGCCGCGCGAGAAGGGCTGCGGGTCGTCCGCTTTGTGGCGCGAGTCGTAGGCGCTGAAGGCGTGCGTGATGTTGCCAAAGTTGTCCGTGCGGCGCGCAATCTCGCTCTCAAAAAATCCGTTTTCTTCGAGATATGGCCCTGCGCTCTCAATGTAAGTTTCGACATCCATGACGCGCAGGCCGGAGTCTCCGTTCGGGCGCATCGCGGTCGGAATCAGACGCGCTCCCGGCAGAAAGAGCGAGCGCAGGCGATTCCAGTCGCGCGGCGCTCCCTGTGGGCCTGAGATGACATCGTAAAGAGCTGTGATGATCGAATCTATCGAAGCCACGTCTTCCGCTTTGGCCTCTGCAACCGCGCCCGGTGTCTCGTCTTTTTCCTGAGCCATAGTTTTTATCCTCGTCTTAGTTGTGACCGAACATCTGCTTGATGTCGGGTTTGAGCCTACGACCGGCGAAAGTATAAAACACAAAGTCACTAAGAACAGCTTTCAAGCTTCTTTAGTGACTTTGTAATTTTTGTGAGCAATGCTTTTGGTGATTTACTTTTTCGAGATTGAGCCGACGCCTGAGACATTCCGGTTGACGGTTTTGGGGTCGCCCGTGTAAGTCACGCTGCCCGCACCGGAGACATCTGCGTTCAGCACATCGGAGGCATAAACATTGGCTTTGCCCGCGCCGCTCAGGTTGACGGTCACGCGTTCGGCAATCAATTTCTCAGTATCGGCTTTGCTCGCGCCGCTCAACTCAAGGTCGAGCGTCACGGTCTGTCCCGAAAGATTGATGCTTGAGGCTCCGCTGTTTTCCACCTTCAACTTCTCGTTCTTGATGTCCGTGACCTGAAAACTGCTCGCGCCGGAAGACTGTATACTTTCGATGTTCGGCGCGGTGATTCGGACGCGGATGGCTTTTCGCGTGGAAAAGCTTTTTTCGGAATGGATATAGAGCGTGCCGCCGCGCACTTCGGTCTTGAGCAGGGGCAGCAAATTATCGTCGCCTTCGAGCGCAAGGCTTGGCTCCTGCTGGCAGACGATCTCTATTTCCAAAGCCCCGGAAGCATCAACGGCAGTGAAAGCAGCCACTTCTCTTTTCTCCGTCTTGGAGACGCCTGAGCCGGCTACGGAATCGCGGTTGATGTGGTTGCATCCGGTCAACAACAGTCCAAGCAAAAGTATGATTGTTAATCTCAAGATGGCGTTCTCCTGTTTAGAGTAACTGTTAAAAGCAAATTGACGACGCTGGTAAAGTAACGACTAAAGATGCGTGAAAGTTCGATGAAGATTAGGCGCAGAGACGCGAAAGGAAGACAAAAGTAAAAAGGTAAAAGGCAAAAGTAAGGAAGGCATTTAAGCTCTCTTCCATTTTGCCTTTTACCCTTTTACTTCTTTTGCGCCTTTGCGGGAGATGTTTTTATTTCTTTGCCGCTCCGTGGCTAAGTCAGGAATAGATTCTCAGCCACAGCCAGATGGCCTGCGCGATGCCGAGTATGAGGCCGATGGCTGCGCCGAACATTTCAATCGTTCTCAAGTGCTGTTGCGCCACCGAGAGAACCAGCGATTCGAGCTTTTCCATCGGATACTCGGAGACCTTGTTACGCACGATGCCGCCGATGTCAAACTCCGCAATGGCGGCTGGCAGTCGGACGCGCGCGGCCAGTGTGATGCGCTCCGTCAAAGCCTCGCTCGCATTGCGCACAGTGTCTGTCGGCACATGATCCGAGAGGCGTCCGATGGGCATCACGAGCAGGTGTTCGATCTGCGCGGTAAGGATGGCATTGACTGTGCGCGCAGTCTCTTCACGCGAGAGGATGTCGAGCAGTCCTCTGGCAAGAAAGTTTTTCAGCCGCTCTCCGGAATCCGGGCTGGCATGTTCGAGCAGGGCGCGCAAGGTGTGCGGCTTGATGCGCTCAATCGCGTCCGTCGTGTAAGCCGAAACCGAAGTTGCCAGTTCAGGGCTGCGGACGAGGGCGAGGATGCGTTCCGAGATTTGATCTTTGAGCATCTCCAGCTTTTCGGGCGCGATCTGCCCGATCAACTCGTTGATGGGCCGCGCCAGCAGGCCGTCAACAGTTGAATCGAGAAATCTCTCCGCCTCCTGCTCAAAAGCCTCGCCCCTCAAGAACTCCTCCACGCGGCGCGGCAGGGTGGAGTTAACCATGTCGTCAATTTCGCGGTGAATCTTGTCGCGCGAGACAAAGATTTTTTTGAAGAAAGAGAGTTGCCCGTAATATTCGTCCACCTCGCGTTTGATGAGCGAGCCGATTTGCGTCCGCGTGTTTTTGTTGGTCGCAATGTCCGCCAGATGATGGACGACTGGAGGAATCTGACGATCAATCCGTTCCTTGATGAGGGCCACTGTATCCGGCGTGAACATCTCCGCGAGCGTCGCGCTGCTGTTGGCGATGTCATCCAGGCGACCGCCGACAAACCCGCGCACCTTCGCCTCAAAACCCGCTTCGTTAACGATGCCGTGAAAGCGGTCTTCGACAAACTTTAAGACCTGCTCGAACGTCTCTTCGCCGATTGTTTGATTCAGACGCCTTGCGAACAGCTCTTCGACTCTCCGGTCTATAAAACTATAAACGGCTTCGGCTGTCTCTTCGCTCTTGAGCACATTGACGATATAGTCCGCGATGCGATACTGCAAAGCGGAGATGGCATCAAGGACAGGCGCACGCGCGGGGCGCGGCAGGATGTCCAGAAAAGACGGATACGAAGTGTCTAACAGTTCGACCGTATAAGCGTTGACGAAGTTCTCGACCTTGCGCCGGAAAAAGTCTGTTTCAAAAAGAGCTTCGACGACCGTCTCCTGCGAGACCAGCTCGTTGCCGACGGCGTTGCCGATGGTCTGGGCCAGACGCTCGCGGTGACGCGGAATCATGCCCTGCGGCCAGACTGTGAGGCCGAATAATTTGACAGGCTTGTGCGGGCGAAAGAGCATCCGCACGGCCAGCCACGCCGCGCCGTAGCCATGCAGGGTGGCGATTAAGATCATGCCCAACAGCTCGAATGCAGTCCGGTAATTAATGGCGAGGCGCTCCCCTTCTTACGCTCTTTGCGAAATTTTTCTGAATGATTCCAGATGCTAAAGCAGAAGAAGGAAGAGAGTCAATTTTATTATTCGGATTCCGCCGGGCTTGGCAAACCGGAAGCAGGCTTTCGTCCCTCTCAACAGAAACCAAGCACCGCTAATAAATATAGGAGAATAAGAGTTAATGCCTGCTTATAATTTGTATCTGACGAGCTTAGGCGCGACACAATTAGATAACGACGCAAAGAATGCTACGCGAACCTTGCTTCAGGAATGGTTCAGCGAGATTGTCAACGGCAGTACATTTTCAGGAGCGCAGGTCACATGGGTGGATAGCGTTCCGGCTTCCATCCAAAACTCTGACTTGCTGGTCTATTTCGTCCCGACTCCGCTTGAAAGCATCGTTTCATCCATGCCGGGTTACAGGGGCGGGCAGGGTCAGGACGGCACGACTGTCTGGGCCAATAACCTGACGGCTTCTGAGGTCTATGTCCGCAGCAGCCGGACTTATCTGGCGCAGATGGCCTTTCACGAATGCATGCACAACAAATTGCATCTGGGAGATCAGACGCTACATGCTCAGGGCGGGCTGGCGCGCGTGCCTGTCGCGCAGGGACAGAGACCTTCAAACGATAACATCACGCGCATGCGCGGGGGACTGGGCCGCAATCAACCGCAATGGACTGGCGGCTGGACGGCATGGAACGACCCCTTGCGCGGGCTGTAGCCAATTCGTCAGCATTTCGACAAGAGCCAGACAAGGGCGATAATGCACACGGCTAAGAGGAAAAAGCACCCGCCGCCGTAAATAAGGTCATCTCTTTTTCGATGAGCTTTGTGCTCTTTGATTTTTGCCTGAAACTCTTCGACAGCCAGCCGTGTCTGCTGGTCTTGCGGGATCAGCTTGAGCTTGGTCGTGATGCTCTCAAGCCTTGAGCGGGCCGCGTCTCCCGGATATTCGCTGTCCAGATACGGGATGCAGTAGACCCCTGCTTCGATCAAGACCTCTTTGTAATCGGGAATAAAACCCGTCCGCAGCAGGTGTTTGACCTTTTCCTGTCTTTGCTCTTCCGCCTCCGTTTCATCCGTTTGAGCCGTAGCATCTTTTTGCAAGGCTTCCTGACTCTTTAATTCGGGGGCCAGTTTTTGCAACAGTTGATGAAACTCGTCAAGAGCGCGCGACTCTTCCGCCGCGCTGCCGATATTAGCTGGCAACCGCCCGCAATGCTCGCAGATTAAGCCCCTGACAACCGCGCTACAGGAAGGACAATTGATTGACGAGGCCATAGCGTTTTCAGGTGAAACAAAGCTTTGAGATTATTTTGAAGTGGTGGAAACTTGTTCGGGCATTTCGACCGCATGACCGGCCTTGATCCAAGCGCCCGTCCCGCCCGTGACATTTAAGAGTTGATGAAAGCCATGCTGTTCGAGCATGCTTGTGGCCGCGCTTGAGCGATAGCCTCCGGCGCAGATGACTGCGGTCGCGCGCCCGCTGTCCAGATGCCGTGCGTCTCCTGCAAGTTCCGGCCCAAGAGGGACGTTTGCGGCGCGCGGGACATGACCGTCCCTGTATTCCGCAGGGCGGCGCACATCCAACACTTGCAAATCAGTTGTGCGCTCAAGCCGCTCGCTCAACTCGTCAACCGAAATCTGTTCAATGGAAGCTGTCTTGAGCTTTGCTGCTTTCCAAGCCTCTATCCCGCCGCGCAGAAAACCTTTGACGTTTTCCAAGCCCACACGCGCCAGACGCATCACGGCTTCGTCAACTTTCTTTTCATCATCAGCCACAATGATAAGCGGCGTCTCCGGCGCAACGAGCGTCCCGGCCCACGTCGCAAACTGCCCGCCGAGACCTATATTGAGCGCGCCCGGCACATGGCACGCTCCGTAATCCGCAGCCGCGCGCACATCAAGAATCAGATAGCCCTGCTCGACAAGATTATCAACTTCTGCGGGCGCGAGCGCGACTGCTTCCGGCAACTCTTCAAGCGCGGGCGCGCCCCTGCGGTTATACTCCGCGTCGCGCGAGAAATATCGAGGCGCGGCGGGCAAATCCCCGGTCATCATCAAGACAAACTCATCTTTCGACATCGGCTGAAGAGCATAGTTGAAGGCGCGCTGCTGTCCGATGGTTGAAAAAGTCTCTTTCGAGATATTGCGCCCGCACATAGAGCCTGCGCCGTGCGCCGGATAAACCTCCACGCCGTCCGCAAGCTTTAAGAGCTTGCCATGCAAACTCTCATACAGCATGCCCGCCATCATCTGCGGTGTGTACCCTTTAGCCCCCGCCAGATCGGGCCTTCCGACATCGCCTATAAAAAGCGTGTCGCCCGTCAAAACCTTCTGCGCTTCGGAAGAGATTTCCGTATCAATGACCAGCACCGAAATGCTTTCGGGCGTGTGGCCCGGAGTCTCTATAAAACGCAACACGACTTTGCCGATCTCTAGCTCGTCTCCATCTTTGACCGCGCGATGCGGAAAGCTCGCGCCGGCTTTTTCGCCAAAAATTATTTCCGCCCCCGTGCGCGCAGCCAGCTCTCTATGACCGCTGACGAAATCCGCGTGCAGGTGCGTCTCTATCACATACTTTATCTTGAACCCCGCGCTCTCGGCTTCCGCGATGTACTCGTCCACATCTCTCTGCGGGTCAACCACTGCGGCCTCTCCGGCAGAGCCGAGCAAGTAAGAAGCATGCGCCAGACATCCCAGATAAAATTGTTTGAAGTACATCAAGGTTTCCTCAAAAAGCAAAATATGTCAGGATCAGGTAATAGTTCTATTTCAACTTACACGCTCATACACATCAAGAAATCTCCCGCAAAGGCGCAAAGAAAAGTACGCAAAGAGCAAGCAGCATTCAATCCTTTGCGGTCTTCCTTTGCGCCACCAGCGCCTTTGCGCGAAACTATTCCTTACTTCATCACACAAATCGCAAATCACGACTCACTTCTTGAAGCTCAAACAACTACTCAGCATTAAGTTGAAGCTAATTCGCTTGCAGATATTTTCAATTCGCTTAAAAGATGCGCGGCGGCGACAGCTTTATTTTCCCACACGCGCCCCGTTTCTCCCAGGATTTCATGATTGAGCCGGTGACGATTGGCCCACGCATCCGCCTCCCGCGCGAGCCACTCAAGCGCGCCCGCAGCATCCTGACTGAACAAAGTTTTCAAAACAAACTTGCGCTCTCCCATCCTCAAACCGAGCTTGAGACTTTGCGCCGCGCGGCTCAAGTCCGAGCGCACCAGAATCATCCCGCTGCGCGCGGGCGTTAAAAGCGATTGCAGAAAATCTCCTGCTTCCGCCGCACGCGGGTCGATCAATCCCTCCGCCGCGCGCAAGTGCAGAGGAAGCTGCTGCTGCCTTCCGACGCAGCGCGCTTCCTCAAAGAGAGCCGCGCTTAACAACTCGCTCCACTCTTTATAGAATGGAGCGGCGATGTCAGCCGCTTTTGAAAGAAAGGCAGGCAGCCAGCTCAGCAAGTGCTCCCACAAAAAAGCTTTGCGCGCACCTCGCCAACCCTCACGCCGTATAGCATCGCTCTCACCTTCTTCCAACTCGACGAGCCGCGCATACAACGCCAGCATGACGGATAGATGATCCGCTTCCGCAGGAGGCTGCTGGCCCAACGCGCGCCAGAAGCCCGCGATAAGCTCACGCGCCTCGCCGCCGATCATCCCCTCCGTGCCTAGATAAACAGAGGCATACGGATAAAGCTGAAAGACAAAGAGGTCTGTATACGCGCTCGAATCCGGCAACGGCCCAAGCCCCAGAGCCTCTGCAACACGCGAAGCATCCTGAGCCGGAGGCTCTGCCAACACTGCAAGCGCGCGAAAGAGTTCCATCAAATGAACTTCAAGTTATAACCTAATCGCTATTGCTTTTCAGCCACAGCGGCACGCAACATCGACATCAGCCCCAAGAGGCAGGCAACATCGGCATCAGCCCCAAAGGGGCGTCATGTAATAGCCTGAGGCAACGCCCCAGGTCACGCCGGATTAAAATAGATAAGCCCTGAAAGGGCGAAATAATTGACTGGATTCATTCATCAATCCCACACATATCTTTCTTCGTACTCTATCCTATATTTCTCAAGAAAGCTCCGGTATTCTTCTTCAAATGATTTATGACGATGATGCTCTTTTTGCTCTGCGATATATTTCTTCAACGCTATAACGTTAGATTGCCCGATAGAGAATGCCCCGTAACCTGTCTGCCATTGAAAGTTTCGGAATTCATCCCCCTTACTTTTTTATCCATTTGGAAGAGCGTTTCTTAGTTTCTTCAACAATGGTGGCGATAGTGATGGTGCGTGAGAGCGCGAACAAGACATGCACATGATTCATTGTGCCGTTAATAGTTAGCGCAGGAGAGTTAAATTCCCGACAAATCGTAGCGAGATAGGCATGCAGTTCTGATTCTACAACTGGAGTAATAAGCGGCTCACGATGTTTAGTGCTGAAAACCAGATGAACGAGGATAGAGGATAAAGATTGAGGCATGGCAACCCTCGCTGTCTTTATTTCGCCCCGTTAGGGCTTGAAATGTGTAGGCCGATTGTAACCTGGGGCGATGCCCCAGGCTGTTGCATTACGCTCTTTCAGAGCTAAAATACCACAACTTTGAATTTCGATTTTAGCCCGCTTTTTTATTCCACACCGACGAGTTCTGTCTCTTCCGGCAGCCGGAAAACTTCTCTGGCGGGTTTGAGCGGGCGCATGAGCCAGTAGGGTCTGCGCGTGCCATCGGGCGAATGTTTATCGGCAGGGCGCGTCATCTTGAGCCACTTCCTGTAGACCTCGTGCGCCTTGTGCGTGTCCACGGAGATGTCGCCCGCTGCGTCGTTTGGCGCGGCGCGCTTGACGCGCACGGCTTGATGCCAGCAGTGCATTCCGGAGATGGGGTCAGGGTGGACGGGGAAGGTCAGGTTTTGATGGACGCCGACATCCGTCCACCAGATTTTCAGTGTGTCGGGATCAGCGGACTGGTAAGGCCCGCCGCCTTTCCTGCGCTTCATGGCCCACTCGTCTGCGCTCCTGTCCAGAGACACCGTCGCCATCATCTGCCGCTGGCCCGCATCCGCCAGTTTCCAGCGGCCCATGTGATGACTGCATGCGACGATGCCGGGGCGTATGCCCTCCGTCACCCATGCTTTCAAAACAAAGTAGCCGATCTCCGTTTCGACGCGAACCAGCTCGCCCGTGCGAACTCCGAGCTGCGCGGCATGCGTCGGGTGAATCCAGAGCGGGTTAGTATGCGAGATTTCATCGAGCCATTTGGCGTTTGCGCTTCGCGTGTGAATCTGCGTCGCCAGACGAAAGGTAGAGATGAGAACTGTCTGGTCTTCCTCCAAATTTTCCGGATGAATGTGGCTCTTGATATAAGTCGGAATCGCATACTCGTGCCATCCCCATTCTGCGAGCGTGCGCGAGTAAAATTCCAGACGCCCGCTCGGCGTCGGAAAGCCTCTTAAGATTTCATCGTCCACCTTGACGCCGACCAGTCTTCTGCCATCTGCATCCGGGTCAGGGCTGGCGATGGGCACGATGTTTGTCGAAGCGGGCTTTGGCGTCCTTGTATAAACGCGACCAAAATGATCTTCACGTAAATCTTCAAGCTCATCAGGCGGCACGACCTCTTCATAAATCGCGCCGACCTTCTTGCGTATCTCGTAGGCTCCGTAGCGGCGCATGAATTCGAGCGGCGTCAGCTTTTCCGCCGCCGCTCTCTCTTTCAAACCCGGCACGGAATTTTCAAAGATATAGCCGTAATATTCATCCACGCCGAGACGCTCTCCCGGCTGCTCTTTCGATTCGACGTACTGCCGTATGCCGAGGCTGCCGTCAGGGTCTATGCGCCACGTCAGTTCCATCCAGAACTCGTTCTCTTCCCAGACCTCGCCGGGATTTATTTCGCGCGTGTCTTTAATCTTTTCGCCCAGCCTTTCACGCGCTTCCCTAAGGACGGGCTGGCGAAATCCTATCCACTGCGCGTCATGAGTCTCGTAAGAATGCAGGTCGTGTCTTTCAGAGCCGTGGCCCATCGGCAGGATATAGTCTGCAAAGTAAGAGGACTCGTTCCACGTCGGCGTCAGCGCGACATAGCAGCCGATGAGGCTCTCGTCACTCAGGGCTTCGACCCAGGAGAAGCCGTCCGGGTTAGTCCAGACAGGGTTATAGACGCGCGTGAAATAGACTTCCAGTTTCCCGCGCCCGTCCTTCAAAAAATGCGGCAGCATGAACGACAGCTCGTTCATCCCCAGAGGATATTCGACGGGCCACGTCAGCTCGTTCCAGGTGTGCGGATGCGGCGGCGTATAAATAGGCTTCGGCACAAACTTGTTCCACGCGTTCGGAAAGACGCCGCCCTCAGTTGCCACCGCGCCGAGCAGCGCGTTGAGCATAAAGAGCGTGCGCGCCACCTGCCAGCCGCCGCTGTTGCCGGATGCAGCGCTACGCCAGTTATGAGAAGAGAAACGCGTGCCCGCAGTCGCTACCACTTTGGCGACTTCTTCGATGACGCGCGCATCCACGCCCGATTCCTTTTCCGCGTTCTCGAAGGTATAGCTTTTATAAAGATTCTTTAAGACCAGCTCGAAGGTCTGGAAATCCGTCGGCAGCTCAGGATTTTCGACCGCCAGAAACTCTTCCCAGTTCCACCAGCGGCGCACGAACTCGCGGTTATAGAGATTGTGCTGAATCAGGTAGTTGGCAATCGAGAGGACGATGGCGGCTTCAGAACCCGGATAGGGCGCGAGCCAGAAATCCGCGTGCGTCGCCGTTTGCGAAAGCCGCGTGTCAAAGACGATCAACTTTGCGCCCGCAGCCTTGCCGTCAATCACGCGTTGCGCGTGCGGGTTGAAATAATGGCCCGCTTCCAGATGAGAACTGATGAGCAGGATGACTTTCGCATTCGCATGGTCAGGGCTTGGCCTGTCCATCCCGAGCCAGAATTGATAACCCGCGCGGCTCGATGACGAACAGACATTCGTATGCGAGTTATGCCCGTCCACGCCCCACGCCGCGAGGATTCTTTCCGTAAATCCATCTTCGCCCGGACGCCCGACGTGATACATCACTTCGTTGTGCCGCTGCTCGACAATCGCGCGCCGGATGCGTGCGGCGATGTCGTCAAGAGCCTCGTCCCAACCGACGCGCTCCCACTTGCCTTCGCCGCGTTTTCCGGCGCGTTTGAGAGGGTAAAGAATCCTGTCCGGGTCTGTGATTTGATTAAGCGTCGCAGGGCCTTTGGCGCAGTTGCGACCACGCGAGCCGGGATGCTCAGGGTTGCCCTCGAATTTTCTGATCTGCAAGCTCTCCTTATCAACATAGGCCAGCAGCCCGCACGCCGACTCGCAGTTAAAGCACGTCGTCGGCACAAGCATGTAACGACGCTCTTCACGTTTGGGCCAGCTTTTGGATTCCAGCTCGACCCAATCATCCCAACGCTCCTTCGGCGGAAACGCGGCCAGATGAATCCGGCTCGGCCCCGGATAAAATGTCTCGCCCCGCGCCTCTGTTTCTTCGCGCGCCGCGCTGACGCGCTCATTGAGTTTCTTCAGGTTCATAAGCTAACTAATCAAACAAAACTATAGATGAGCCACAGAGCGCACAGAGAACACAGAGATAAAACTACACATAACATTTAGCATTCTCTGCCTCTGCTTTCCTGCCCTCTGTGGTCTCTGCGCGCTCTGTGGCAATAGTGTTTTGGCTCTCAGAATCATGCTCTTTCAAACAAACGCCTCAACTCGGAAATACGCGACAGGTGATGGTCGTCATGCTCTGCGATGAAAAAGCATAGATCCAAAACGCGTAGCTGCATTTGCAAGCGCGGGTGGAGCGCGGTCTGCTGGATAAAGGCTTCGTCGTAAGCATCTAAGCGGCGGACGAAATCCATCCTCTCGCGGCGAAAGGCAGAGAGAAGAGATTCGATTGCAGCCGCATTATGGTTGGCTTCGCGCGTCTTGCGATTCTCCAAATCGGCGGCATAGAGAGTTGCGCGCCCGGCTTCATAATCATCGAGGCGATTCATGCCGAGCGATTCCAGGTCGAGCAGGTGGCCCGCGTGCTCCTGTATGGACCACTTGTCGCCGTCGCGCCGCGTCATAAATTCTGCGTGCAGCGAGCGCGTCAAATCTTCGAGGCGTGCGGGAGTGCCGCGCAATCGTTCGACGACATTCGGATACATCCAGACCGGAAGATGGTCGAAGGAAAAGTTTCGTGCGAACCAAACGCTGCGCTCAACCATAAGAAAGACTCCTCTTAAATGCAGCCCGCGCTTTATCTGTCCCGCCGCGAGCGTGCGACGAGTGCGAGGCCGATGATTAATAGCGGTATCCCTACCCAGAAGGTCTTTGCATCTGCGACCCGCTTGAGATTGAGCACCATTAAAATTGCCGCGCTCAGGATGAACAGGATGCCTATCAGTCGCGTGATTGAAGGGGACATAATTTTTCTCCTGCGCTTTTATGCGAGCGGCACGGATTGCCCTGCCTGCACATAGGCGTGTTCGTAAAGTAAGAGGCCAACGAGAGCGAGCGGGGCTGCGGGCAGCTCAAGCCACGGCGCAAAGCCCCCGATAACCGTCAGCGCGATTCCGGCCCAGAAGTAGGCGCGGAACCTTCCGCCCGTCATCTCCCACACGGCCAGACGCGCGTGCGCCGTCGGATGCGTGAGCGTCACTTCGCCCCAGATCATCAGTAGGTGCAACAGACTGGTCGCGCCAAGTACCCAGAGCAGCGTTGAGAGAAGCTCCGGCGACAGGCGAAACGCAAACGGCGCGAGCACGGCAGAGCCGAGCAACAAAGCCTGTATCAAGAGATGCGGCGGCAGGAGCGGATTCTGCCACAGGTCGCGCGCCTTCGCCTGCGCGAAAAGATAAGCCGTGTAGATGGCCGTCAACGCAGCCAGCGGCAACCCCGCGATGATGAGCCACTTTTGCACGTCCGTGCGCCCCAGATAACTGGCGACGAAATGCGCCGCGAGCACAAGCGTGTAGCCAGCGATGATAAATGCTCCCTTGACCAGCCAGCTTTTCCACTGCGGGCGCGTGAAGATAAGATAGAAGCGTTCCGGGTGCTCTAAATCCCAGATGAGAAGCAGCCCCGTCGCTGCGAGAAACGCGCCCGCGACAACCGGCGCGACCCACAGCCACAAAGGATTATCCGCTCTCATCAAACCGAACAAAACCAGTAGCAGCGGAACCAGATAAGCTCCCGTCGCTAAGCCTTTGGTCCACGTGTAGAGACTGACGCGCCAGTCCCACGGAATCGTGTGCGGCACATCGTAAGACAGGAGCGCGGCGGCAGACGAGTTATTGAAAGTCGGGTTGCCTGAGACGACCATCTCCGCTCCCTCCAACTGCTCGCTCCACATAAAGAGACCGCCTTCGGGACGGCGCGCGGCCAGCGGGTCGAGCGTCGCCTGATGCGCTCCCTTATAAAAAAGTTTCGGCAGCGTCTCTTTCTCCGGCCTGCGAACCGTGACCGGCTCACGATTCACAATCTGTGCGACCTTCGAGAGCGGGTCATGCATGTCTCCGACGAGAATCGCTTCGGTCGGGCAGACGACGACGCACGCAGGCTCTAAGCCCATGTCAATGCGGTGCGCGCAGAAGTTGCATTTCTCAGCCGAGTGGTCATCAGGATTGATAAAGATAGCGTCGTATGGACAGGCGGCCATGCATGCCTTGCAGCCGATGCAAATGTTTTTATCGAAATCCACGATGCCGTCCGCGCGCTTGAACATGGCGGTCGTCGGGCAGGCCGTGACGCAGGGAGCGTGCGCGCATTGATTACATCGCGTCACCTGATGCGCGCGGCGTGCCTGCGGAAACTCGCCGACCTCCACATGCTTGACGTAAGTGCGCGTCACGGAGAGCGGCACATCGTTCTCGGACTTGCAGGCCGTTGTGCAGGCATGACAGCCGATGCAGCGCGTGTGGTCAATCACTTTGGCCCACTGGGCTTGATTGTTTGGGGTCGCGTAAACCGGAAGTTCTCTCATTGAGTCTTATTATTCAGTAAGGTTTGTTATCAAGCAAGAGTTTCGCGCAAAGGCGCAAAGGAAAAACCGTAAGGCGCAAAGAAATCATCAACTCCTTTGCGCCTTATCTTTTCTCTTTGCGCCTTTGCGTGAAACTGTTTACCAGTTAGCTTCGATAACAAACTAAATCAAAGTCCGGCCCGCGCGCTCAGAAGCGAGCGCGTAGTTGGGAATGATGCGAAAGGCCGTGAGACCGACGGCGACGCGGTCACCGACGTTGAGGCGCGTCGAGTTGGCTTCAGGCTTGGGGCGCGTGACCATGATGGGAATGCCCCTTTTCTTTTCGGGCGTGGTGATGGTCACGCTGTAGAGCGGCGCTGCGCCTTCCGCCGGTTGGCGCGCGACCAAATCAAGACGCAGGGTAAGCCGCTCGTACGCGCCGACGAAATGTATCTCTTCGACGACGCCGTTGGTCAGGCGTTGACATTCGGCGGGGAGCGCGCCCGTCAGGCTCAGACAGACATCTTCCGGGCGAAAGACGAGCTTGACGGCCTGCCCTTCGCGGAAACGCTGCGCCTCTTCCGGCGCGTGTATGTTGACCGTGCCGATCTCTACGCCTCCCTCGCTGACGACGCCGAGCAGCAGGTTGGCCGCGCCCAGAAAGGTAGCGACGTATTCCGTCTCAGGCTTGTTATAAATTTCGTCCGGCGTGCCGATCTGTTCGAGACGCCCTGCATTGAGAACTGCGATGCGGTCGCCGAGTTCGAGCGCTTCCTCCTGATCGTGCGTGATAAAGATGGAAGGCACGTTGATCTGTTTTAAGAGCGCGCGTATCTCGCGGCGAAGTCGCACGCGCGTCTGTGCGTCGAGCGCGCCGAAAGGTTCATCGAAAAGAAGCACCTGCGGTTTGTAGGCGAGCGTGCGCGCGATGGCGACGCGCTGTTGCTGCCCGCCGGAAAGCTGCGAGGGATATTTCTTGCGATGCTCTTCGAGCCGCACCAGCTTGATTAATTCGTCTATGGTCTCGCCGATTTCTTTGCGCGCACGGCGGCGTATGCGCAGACCGTAGCCTATGTTCTGCTCGACCGTCATGCGCGGGAAAAGCGCGTAAGCCTGAAAGATGACGCCGACGCCGCGCTCTCTGGCCGGAAGTTCCGTCACGTCGTTGCCGTGCAGGATGACGCGGCCCGTGTCCGGCTCTTCCAATCCGGCGATGATGCGCAGGATAGTCGTCTTGCCGCTCCCGGATGCGCCGAGCAGCACAAGTGATTCTCCCACCGCTACATCGAAATTAATATCTTCCAGCACAACCGTGCCCTTAAAACTCTTGCTCAAACTGCGCACACTCGCAGCCACCGCCGGAGGCGCAGTCTCCGCCTGAGACGCGGCAGCCATGCTCTCCGCGCCTTCGTCTCCAAAGATAGTTGTTGTCTCTTCCGGCTGCATCAATAATTCAGTGACGGGTGCCGAGATAAAACTTGTTCTTGCTTGTCACTCGTCACCCGTCACTGTCCTTACTCCGTATCAAGCCAGTCGCGCGCGAAGAAGAGCACGCTGAAGATGGCGAAAGAAAAAAGCGCGAGCACGATGGCGACGGCGTTGGCGGCCTCTACCTGTCCCTCGTTAAATTTGGCGAAGATGTAGAGCGGCGCGGTCTGCGTGCGATTCGCCAGATTGCCCGACACCAGAATCGTCGAGCCGAACTCGCCGACCGCGCGTGCGAAAGTTAACAGCGCGCCCGTGACAATCGCGCCGCGCAAACTCGGCAGCGTGACATGCCAGAAGGTCTGCCAGCGCGTCGCGCCGATGGTCGCAGAGGCTTCTTCCAGCGAACGGCTCATGGTATCGAAGACCGGCTTGATGACGCCGAACGCGAGCGGGAAGGTGACGAAGATATTGGCGAGGATGATGGCCCAGACAGAAAACATCAGCCACTCGCCGTTCGGGTCTAACAGTTTGCCAAGCATCCCGTAAGGCCCCCATAACAGCAACAGAGCGAACCCTGCGACGGCTGTCGGAATCGCTGTCGGCAAAGAGATGGTGACGATCAGCGCGTTGCGCCCCCAGAAGTTGTAACGCGAGAGCACATACGAGGCGAAGAGGCCGAAGAAGACATTGAAGACAGTGGCCCAAAAGCTCGTCACCATCGAAAGCTTTAAAGCAAAGATGGCTTCCGGCGCAGTCAACGCGGCCCAAAAGCTAGCCAGTCCTTTGCTCGTCCCGAAGATGAAGATCGAAGCGAGCGGCAACAGGATGAGCGGCATCATGATGCCCACCATCGCCGCCACGCTCAGAGGCCGCACGACATCAAAGCCGCGCACATGTCTCAAAGGTGATAACGTAGCACTCATTACTCGTTACTCATCACTCATCACTTGTCACTCGTCACCGTTTTTGCTGCACTTGATCGCGCCAGACTCTTTCGATGATTTCGGGATAGGCGCGCGTCCAGCCGCCGAAGAGTTCTACTGTAAAGGGCATTTCGATAACGGCGAACTGCTTGTTATCTACATTCAATTTTTCGTCCGTCACCGAGCGGAAGTGATATTTGACAAAAGCTTTTTGGGCTTCGTCGCTCCACAGGTATTGGAGAAAGGCTTCGATGACGGGACGCTCCTGTGCCGTCACGTTGCGGTCAATGATGACCGCCGGGTGTTCGCTGAAGATGGTTGATTGCGGGACGACGATTTCGATGGGCGCGTTCGCCTCCTTCATCAACAAGCCTTCCAGCTCATAAGTGATAAGCGCGTCACCGAATCCGGTCTCGAATTGCGTGCGTGCCTCGCGCGCCGAACCCGGTGTGGAAATCACGTTGCGCCAGATGGCCTGCAAGCCTTGCAGCGCGCGTGCCTGATCGTAGCCGCCCGTTTGCTTCTCGCTCTTTTTCAGTTCCGAGCCGTAGATGGAGAGGATAGACCACTGCGCGCCGCCGGAGCTGACAGGGTCTGGATGAATGAGCTTGATGCCGGGCTTGGCTAAATCGGGAAAATCCTTGATGCCCTTCGGATTGCCTTTGCGTACGAGAATGATAAAAGGAGTTTTGTTGACGATGCTCTGGTACGGCATCTGTCGCCAGTTGGCCGTCACCGCGCCGCCCTGCGAGAGCCGCTCGACATCGCGCTCGATGGAGAGAATGGCGATGTCCGCGCCGACGCCCTGAAGAATCTGGTTGGTGATGGTCTCAGAGCCTGCGAAGGAAGAGGTGAAACGCACGTCCTGCCCGTGCTCTTTCTTCCACTTGGCGGCAAACGCCGGATAGACGGATTTCTCCAGAGACTCCTTCATAATCGAAAAGCCGTAGACAGTGATGTTAATGCCGCCGCTGCCGCTCTCGTTTGAAGGCGTCGGCAGGCAACCGCCGAAGACCAGCAAGGCCGCCAGAATTAATAGTGCGCAGAGAGTTTTCAATCGGCTCATAGATGCACGTCTCCTAGCAGGAATCTTGAGGTTTCACCTGTTCAAAAAGTATGCTAACGCCCGTTCCAGACAGCTATCATTTCAAGAAGTTTGAGAGCGTCTATAGCACACCTTTTGTTTTTCGGGAAGTTTTTAAAAGTAAGCGTAGTAATTCAGTTTCAAATATGCAGAGCAAAAGACAGTTTCCCGCAAAGGCGCTGGTGACGCAAAGATAAGAAATCGCTCAACACCTTTGCGACTTGTCTTCTTTGCGCCTTTGCGGGAGATTCTTTCGTCTTAATAGATAATCAACAGCATTTCAAACTGAACCACTACTCCCGGTTGAAATAGCTATTGCGCTTGTCTCCTACGTCAGGGAACCTGAAACGCAGGCACTGGATAATCTATGCCCCCGCCTTGCCCCCATTGCTGCGCGTGAAAACTCTGATCCGAACTATGCAATAGATACCGGATGAGACTGCCGCCGGATTCGCGTATCACGGCCAGATCGTTCTTGCCGTCGCCGTCGTAATCTCCGGACACGGGTCTATCACCTCTGATGCCCCGCTGCACGGTTCGATGCGACTGATCCGAGCTTTGCAGGATATGAAAGTAGCTGGCGCTACCCGGCGAGAAGCCTTCACGATAGACAGCGAAATCGGTTATCCCGTCGCCATCCTGCGCCCGCGATGATGAAGAGCCGGTGCGGTTGATAGGTGAAATTCAATCCTCTCGGGCTGCGTGTGAAAGAGGCCGCAGATAAGACGCGATAGCAAGATGTGATACGCGAATATCCATTAACCCGTTCAGCATTCCACCGGCTGTATGGCGTGGACGGGAGACCATCAGACCGGCAAGGCAAATCTATCGGCTTCTCTCGGATTCCGTCAAGCGCAAGTTAAAGCTGCGTTTGTGATGCGGGCGAAAATCGTGTTAGAAATGTCCTTGAGATTTTCGGTCAATAGCTATTCCGGAGGGTAAAGTGAGATGCGGTTTTTGATTTCATGTGCGGCGGCTATCGTGATTGGAGTTGCGCTCCTTGCGGCCTGTACCTCGAACGATAAGCAGACTGCTGCCAAGAGAAATGCTAATGCTAATGCGAACGCGGCCAGCGACCCGTCGATGCCTATACCGCCAACCGACGGCGTGACGCGCATCACTATCGCAGACGCGAAGGCGGCTGTGGATCAGGGCACGGCCATCCTCGTTGATACACGCCCCGCCGGAGCTTATGCACAGGAACATATCAAAGGCGCTATCAATATCGTAGACGGAGAGATTGAGGCGCACCTCAACCAATTGCCGCCGGATAAAAAGATAATCGCCTACTGTTCTTGACCGTCCGAACATACGAGCGCCAGTTTGGCGCAGAAGCTCAAAGCAAAGGGATACACAAACGTCGCGGCTCTGCTCGGCGGCACGGAAGCATGGAAACGCGCTGGCCTGCCGATGGATAAGAAATCGTAAGCACTAAGCAACAGAACTAAAAGTTTCCCGCAAAGGCGCTGGTGACGCAAAGAAGAGCATGAATCTTTTCTTTGCGTCACCAGCGCCTTTGCGGGAAACTTTTCTTCTAGGTTTGCGGCACAGGCTCTGAGACGAGTGCAGGGATAGGCGTCAAGACTTTGCCTGACGGGACGGAGAGCACAGGGCATGGAGCATTACGCACGACGCGCTCGATGTCAGGGCCAAGCACGGGCGTGCCGCCAAAGAGAGATGAATGAACGCTCGTCCCGATAACGATTAAGTTCACATCCCTGTCCGTCGCCAGCCGCACAATCTCTTCGTAAGGTCTGCCTTCTGCGATGTGCGTCTCCGTGCGGACGCCGCTCGCTGTGGCAAAGCTTGCCATGCGTTCCGTCACGTCCTCCCGAAAACGCGTCAGGGCCGTCCCGCCCGCATTCGGAAAAAGGTCTGACATCTGCGCCATGTAATCGCTGATGACATAAATGATATGCAGCTCTGCGCCCGTGCGCTGCGCAAGTTTTACGGCCACCTGCTCTGCGGCTCTGGCAGAAGGGCGAAAGCTTGTTGCCAGCAACACTCGATTGAGGCGTATCTCCGTCTGGTTGCCGCGATGCTCGACGAAATCTCTCTGCGGCGGGCGCAAGGTCAGCACAGGGCATGGAGCTTCCGCGATAATCTCTTCGGCGGTCGAACCCCACAGGGCGCGCGACAGCCCCTTGCGCCCATGCGTCACGACCGTCACCAGATCAATCTGAAACTCTTCAGCCGCACGCGCAATCTCCGGCGCAGGCTCGCCCTCGATAATCACCGGCTCGACTTCGAGTCCGTCAAGCAGTGGGTCTGCGAGAAGCTCTCCGACATCTGCGCGCAACTGCTGAAGCCAATGCTGATCCGGCTGCTCGTCAAAGGTGTGTTCGGGCAATGTCAGCAGATTGGCTGGCACAGAACCGCTCTGCACGCTAAAAAGCACGACGCGCCCCCCGCTCTCACGCGCAAAAGCCGCAGCATACTTTAAGGCCGCACGCGCATGCGGCGTAAAGTCCGTCGGGAACAAAATATTTCTGAAGGGATACATAAGATAAAGCAGGGAGCACGGCGCGTGGCGCAGGGTGTAGCCAAAAGCAGAATCTCTTCACTACGCCCGACGCCTTACGCCCGACGCCCCGTCCTTTCACATTTTTCCAGAGAGCATCAGGATACCGATGATTATAAAGGCGACGGCGGCTGTTTTATGCAAGAGCTTTTCGGGCAAGTAGTGGCCCAGAAGCGTGCCGACGCCGACGCCGATTAAAGAGACCAGCGTGAGCGCGAGGGCCGCGCCGAGAAAGACAGAGACGGGCGAGCGTGTTTGCGCCGCCAGCGTGATAGCCGCCAGTTGAGTTTTGTCGCCCATCTCCGCGACAACAAGCAAGCTAAATGTCGTCCAGAACGCGCTCCATTTCATCATAAAATTATTACCCCTTTTATTTACTGATTTGCTCATTGATTCACTTGCTCATTTAATAAATGAATCAATGAGTCAATGAGCAAATGACTAAATCTCTATAAAACTTTTGTTCCGGCGATGCGGTCGAATTGTTGTATGAGCTTAAAGCGCGCGAGCTGTGATTGACGACGGCGCGCGAGCACAGCCAGCTCAAGCGCGACTCTTTCGCGGACGCGCCCGCCGCGTTCATCCGCAGAAATTTTTCCGGCGATGCGACGCAAGCATTCGCAGACGCTCGACACGTAAGCGTCAGGGCTTGGGCGCGCGTGCAGGCGCACGATACCGCCGCTCAGATATTCAAAGCGTTCCGTCAAGGGGTCTAAAAAAGAATAATCATCGCTCAGCTCAAGCCGCGTGAGGCGAAACAGCTCTTCAAAATCCGCGCCCGTGCTGAGGGCCGCACGCTCAATCGCGGCAATCAATTCGCCGCTCACGCGTAACAGGTCTTGCCATTCTTTAGCTTCCGGCGAGAGGTCTGCGGCGTCCGCGTCTTCGCCAAACTCTATCCACCCGCCCGATAGCGCGACAGCGTGGTGCGCGCCGTTCGACTGCTGCGCTTCTTCGCTGGCGTAGACGCTGACGAGGCCGCCCGGCTCGATAGAGCGCACGAGCAATCGCTGCAAAGCTTCTTCGCCTTCCGCCTCGCGCCCGTTCGAGAGGTCTATCTCGCGCACGCGCGGCGCGTCCCCTGCATGCAGGTACACGTCAGCTTCATACTCCACCAGTTGCACATGCACGCGGCCTGTAAATTCGCGCTGCTTGAGGTAACGCAAGAGCGCAGCCAGATTCACATAGGCCGTGTCCAGATTCCGATGCACAGCGCTTGAGCTTGTTTCGTCCATCAATGTCTTTGGAGCACAATTTTAAAGATAACGGGAAGCACGAAGTCTAACAAAGCCGCTCGGAGAGCGTCAACGCGCATTTGTTCTTTGTTCTTTGTTCTTCGTTCTTCGTTCTTTGTGCTTTGTTCTTCGTTCTTTGCATCTTGTCCCATGCCCGCTATTCAACTTGTAACCAATAACTCAAGTTCGGCTGCCACATGCAAAGAACAAAGAACCAAGCACAAAGTACAAGCTTGTCTATTGCATCACAACGCGGATTCATGCCAAACTCCGCCACACCTGTTTGGCATCTTCTATCTGTCTTTAGCAATTCGGGAGCGAAAAGTGATCGAAGTCTCTGATATCGTCAAACGATACGGCACGAACACAGTGCTCAATCATGCCACCTTTCAAATCAGCGAAGGTCAACTGACAACCATTCTCGGCCCTTCGGGCTGCGGCAAATCAACCATGCTGCGCTGCATGAATCGTCTGGAACGTTTTCAACACGGGCGACTAATAATTGGCGGCGTGGAAGTCTACGGCTCGGAAGACAAGCCGCTCTCGGCTGCGGAAGAGAAAGAGCTGACAAAGCGCGTGCGCGCGCGCGTCGGCATCGTCTTTCAAAACTTCAATCTCTTTCCGCACCTGACTGTGCTGGGCAACTGCATCGAAGCCCCTATGACCGTCAAGGGTCTTCAGCGCAAAGAGGCCGAAGAGGTCGCGCGTCATTATTTGAGCAAAGTCGGTTTGAGCGAAAAGGAAGATTTTTTTCCGGCGCAGCTTTCCGGCGGTCAACAACAGCGAGTCGCCATCGCGCGCGCGCTCGCAATGGAGCCGGAAGTTATTCTCTTTGACGAGCCGACCTCCGCGCTCGACCCGCAACTGATACAAGAGGTCGCGCGTATGTTGCGCGCCCTCGACGACCTCGGCAAGACGCTTGTGGTCGTCTCGCATGACATGAACTTTGCGCGCCGCATCTCGGATCAGGTCATCTATTTTGAAGGCGGGCATGCGGTCGAATCAGGCACGGCTGAAGAAGTTTTCAGCAACCCGCAGAAAGAAGAGACGCGCGCCTTTATGCGTAGCTTTCATGAAGACGAGAGCGCGCCCGCCGGCGATGCCGCGCCCGGTGCTATGCGCGGCGCAGGATTCGATACCAGCACGGGCACACGCGGGAATCTAGGACAGGAAGAGTGACACGACACAATGAAGCTGAACCGCTTGCGGCGCATCGCCGCCACGTTCTTTCTCCTGCTGCTTTGTCAAATTCAAGCCCCGGCGCAGACCGCGCTGCAACGTATCAAGCAGACGGGAGAGCTGCGCATCGGCACGGACGCCACTTACCCGCCGCTCGAATACGCGGAGGGAGGACAGTTCGCAGGCTTTGATATAGACCTCATGAACGCGATTGCGCGCGAGCTTGGAGTGCGCGCGGTCTTTATCAACTCCGGCTTTGACGGCATCTTTCCCGCGCTGCAAAACGGAACTTTCGATGCCGTTATCTCCTCGGTCACTATCACGCCCGAACGCGGCGCGGCGATGCTCTTCTCAGACCCTTACTATGATTCAGGACAGCTTATCGCCATTCGCAAAGGCACGCAGGGCATTGCGACGCCTGAAGAGTTGAGCGGCAAGACAGTCGGCGTGCAGATCAACACGACGGCGCAGATTGATCTGGAGAAAAGAGCAGGCGTTAAAGTCGCCGTCTACAATACTATTGATCTGGCCCTGCTCGATTTGAAGAACGGGCGGATAGATGCTGTGGTCAGCGATGCTCCCGTCCTGCGCTATATGATTCGCCAGAGCTTTACGGATTTGACGACCGTCGGGCGCAGGTTCACGGACGAGAAATTCGGCATCGCCATCGCGCAGGGGAACGAAGATTTGCGCCGCGCCGTCAACGCCGCGCTGTGGCGCATCACAGAGAGCGGCGAGTATGACCGCATCAACACCAAATGGTTCGGCGAAGCTGCCGAGCGCGCGGCGGACATGGCGGCGAGCGAGACGCAGAAGAAAGCTTTTGACTTTGGCATCGTGCGCCGCACGTGGACGCTCTTTCTGAAAGGCGTCTGGCTGACGGCTCGGCTCGCGCTCCTGAGTCTCGCTCTAGGCTTGCCCATCGGCCTCTTGCTCGCGCTGGCCCGCGTGCAATCTTCCAAAATTCTCTCGACCCCGGCGGCGGTTTATGTCGAAGTGATGCGCGGCACGCCGCTGCTGGTACAGATACTTTTTATCTACTTTGTGCTGCCCTCTTTCGGCATCAACATCCCTGCCTTCTGGAGCGGCATCATCGCGCTGACGTTAAATAGCGCGGCTTACATCGCAGAGATTTTCCGCGCCGGGATTCTCTCGATTGACGCGGGGCAGATGGAGGCCGCGCGCTCGCTCGGCATGTCGCACACGCAGGCGATGCGGCGCATCATCCTGCCGCAAACTTTTCGCCGCGTCGTTCCGCCGATGACCAACGAAGGCATCGCGCTCCTGAAAGATTCGTCGCTCGTCTCAGTCATAGGATTGACGGAACTGGCGCGCACGGGACAGGAACTGGCGAGCCGCTATGCCGCGCCCCTGACTATCTGGCCGATGGTCGCAATCTTCTATTTACTCTTAACTTTCCCGCTGACGCGCGTCGCCGAATACCTGGAGAGACGATGGCGTCCGGTGACAAGGGCATGAAAAAGCAAGCTCCCGCACAGGCGCAAAGGCGCACAGAAGGCCGCAAAGATGTTGAGCGGCAATCTATCTTGAATGATTTCGTTGCGTCTTCCTGTGCGCCTTTGCGCCTGTGCGGGAAATTCTCTAATTCAAACATTCCTTCAACTTCCATCGAACCAAGCAAATGAAAATTTTAGTTCTCGGCGCAGGCCGAATGGGCCTCGGCGCGGCTTATGACTTGGCGCACAACTCTGACGCAGAAGCTGTCACGGTCGCAGACCTTGATTTTGAAAGAGCGCGTGCGGTTGTCGAAACCGTCAACAGCGCGAAGCTTAGCCCCGCGCAGATTGATGTCACAAATGAAACTGAAGTCATAGAGTTGATGCGCGGGCATGACGCGGCGATAAGCTGCGTCGTCTATCATCACAACCTGCAACTGGCAAAAGCGGCGATTGCGGCGCGCGTCAACTTTTGCGATCTCGGCGGCAACAATGCAGTCGTGGATGCGGAGCTTGCGCTTGACGAAGAGGCGCGCGGGGCGGGCATCAATATCATCCCGGATTGCGGGCTTGCGCCCGGCATGGTCTCGGTGCTGGCGGCACACGGCGCGGCGCGCTTTGCTGCGCTTGAAGAGATACACATACGCGTCGGCGGCTTGCCGCAAAATCCGAGGCCGCCGCTTGATTATCAAATCGTCTTTTCGGTCGAAGGCTTGATTAACGAGTATGTCGAGCGTGCGCGCGTGATACGCGAAGGTATCATCACAGAAGTTGATTCGATGACAGAGGTTGAGGCATTGCAGTTCCCCGCTCCATTCGGAGAGATGGAAGCGTTTCAGACTTCGGGCGGGACTTCGACCTTGCCGGAAAGTTTTACAGGTCGCGTGCGCGAGCTTGATTACAAGACGATACGCTATCCGGGCCATTGCGAGAAATTCAAGACGATGATTGACCTCGGCCTGACGACGAGCGAGGCGATTGAAGTGGACGGCGCGCGAGTCTCGCCGCGCCGCGTCATGGGAGAGATGCTATTGCGGCGTCTGCCCGCGGACGAACCGGACGCCGTGCTTATCCGTCTGGAATTTCGCGGGATGCTGGACGGCAAACAGCAGTCCCTGCGTTATGACATCATTGACTTGTTCGACGCGCAGACGGGCCTCAGCGCGATGATGAGGACGACAGCGTTTCCGGCTTCGATCATCGCGCAGATGATGGCGCGCGGCGAGACTCTGTTGAAGGGAGCAACGCCGCAGGAGCGTTCCATCCCGCCAGCCGCTTTCGTCGCGGAATTGGAAGCGCGCAACATAAGGATTGTCGAAACCTTGCTTTGAAGAGTGTCACATTTTTAAGTAGCTATAACATAGCCATGAAAGATGGATTTTTCTTTGCGTGCTTTGCGAGATTTTCTTCGCGCTCTTTGCGGTTAAAGGCTTTTCTAAACGCAAAGATGAAAACGCAAAGAGCGTAAAGAAAATCCATCTTCTCTTGCTCAGGCTAATGATAAAAGGAGCATCTCCATGCACCAGCGTTTCAAGCTCATAATCATCTGCGCCTTGCTTGCTCTCGGCGGCAATTTAGACCTCACGGCGCGCAGCAATGCTGCCGGTGATGCGCGCTCGCAGCAATCCATCGCCGGCGAAATCATCGCGCGCGAGAAGGCTTCGTTTGCCGCTTGGCAGCGCAAGGACAAGGCTTTTTATGCTGACTACTGGGCGGACGATTTCACGGAGTTCCTGCCCTCGAATCCTTATCTGGATAAGAAAGCCAACCTGATGCCGAAGTTTGAGCAGATGACCGAAGCCTGGAAGATTGCGGACTTTCAGATGTATAACCCGCACGTGCAGGTCTATGGCGACGTGGCCGTTCTGACTTACAATGAATCTATCAGCGGCAAATACGAGGGCCAGCCTTCGAGCTATACGGGCAAGGTGACGATGGTCTATGTCAAACAGGGCGGGGCATGGCGCGGCGTGCACTATCACGAGTCCATGAATCCGGGCGGGAAATAGCCCCTGCGACGCCAGCGAAGAAATCGAACCCGCGTGCGCGCGGCGCGTGAAGCAATCAGGCCAAAGGGGAAAGGAAATAACCCGGTGAAAGTTAGAAATCTTTTATGTTGTGCGTTGCTCGGCTACGCGTGCGGAACAGCAGCAGCAAGCCTTGCGCAGGATTCCGTGAGTTATCCGGCGCAGGAGTCGGCAGCCGAGCAAAGAAAGAAGTTTGAGGCGGCGCGCCAGCCGCATATAGAGGAAGCTAAAAAAACTTATCCAGAGGCGAAGAAGCGTTTCCTGGCGGGCCTCGCGCCGAAGGAGCGTTTTCTCATCACGGTCGAATTGCGGGACGGCAAAGGACTGTCCGAGCAGGCTTACATCGAAGTCAAAGAGATCAAAGACGGAATCATCAAAGGCACGATTGCCAGCGACCTGAACGTTATCACCAAACTCAAACGCGGGGACAAACACTCGCTCGGTGAGAGCGAGTTGATGGACTGGATAATCAGCAAGCCGGACGGCACGGAAGAAGGCAACTTTGTCGGCAAGTTTCTAAACGAATACCAGCCGAACCCACGCTCTTACTGATGAATGAAAAATTAAAAATGTAAAATGCAAAATTTAAGATAAACCGATTTTGTGAAAAACTGGTTGCCCTCTTATTTTTGCATTTTACATTTTTAATTTTTCATTCTTTGAGGTGCATAAGATGAGCGCACTGCCAATCATCATCGGCGCGTTGTGTGTGATTGCGATTGCTTATCGCTACTATTCCGCGTTTATCGCCGCGAAGGTGCTGGCGTTGGATGACTCGCGCAGTGTGCCGTCTGAGACGATGTATGACGGGCACAATTATTATCCGACAAACAAGTGGGTGCTCTTTGGTCATCACTTCGCGGCGATTTCGGGCGCGGGGCCGCTGGTCGGGCCAGTGCTGGCGGCGCAGTTCGGTTTTCTGCCGGGGCTTTTATGGCTCGTCATAGGCGTCTGTCTGGGCGGTGCTGTGCACGATTTTATGATCTTAGCGGGCAGCGTGCGCCGTCGCGGAAAATCTCTGGCCGAGATGGCGCGCACGGAGATTAGCCCGCTCTCAGGATTGGTCGCGGGCATTGCGATTCTGTTTATCGTGGTGATCGCGCTGGCGGGCCTTGGCCTCGTCGTGGTCAATGCGCTGGCCGAATCCGCATGGGGAACTTTTACTGTCGGCTTTACGATTCCGCTCGCGCTTTTGATGGGACTCTACATGTACCGCTTTCGCAAAGGGAAGATTGTGGAGGCGAGCATCATCGGCGTCATCGGCCTCTTGTTCGCCGTCTGGCTCGGCGGGCGGATACACGAATCTTCTCTGGCGCACGCTTTTACGCTCTCGCGCAACTCCATCATTATCCTGATGGCGGCTTACGGATTTATAGCCTCTGTGCTGCCCGTCTGGATGCTTCTCTGCCCGCGCGATTATCTCTCTTCGTATCTCAAAATCGGCACGGTCGCTTTTCTAATCTTAGGCGTTATCTTCGTCGCGCCGCATTTGAACATGCCTGCCGTGACGCCCTTTGTGAACGGCGGCGGGCCTGTCATTCCCGGCAAAGTTTACCCGTTCGTTTTTATCACGATTGCGTGCGGCGCAATCAGCGGCTTTCACGCGCTCATCTCTTCGGGGACGACGCCGAAGATGATTGCCAAAGAGACGGATGCGCGCATGATCGGCTACGGCGGGATGTTGATGGAAGGCGTGGTCGGAGTCGTAGCCTTGATTGCCGCAACCTCGCTTTTTCCCGGCGACTACTTCGCCATCAACACGCCGCAAAAGACCGACGCGCAGAAGGCGGCTTATGTGCAGCTTGTAGACCAGCACACGACAGAGGGATTCAACCTCAGGCCGCAGGAGCTTGATAAGTTGGAAGCGGAGTCCGGCGAGAAGGTTCGCGGGCGCACCGGCGGCGCGGTCACGCTCGCGCTCGGCATCGCCAAAATTTTCGATGCGATTCCGGGCCTGTCTGGCCTCATGAAATACTGGTATCACTTTGCAATCATGTTCGAGGCTCTGTTTATCCTGACGACGATTGACACGGGCACGCGCGTCGGGCGTTTTCTCGTCGGAGAGTTTGGCGGGCGGTTCTATAAAAAGTTTGAAGAGCCGACATGGCTGCCCGGCTCGCTCTTGACGACGCTTCTGGTCGTCGTCGGGTGGGCGGCGTTTATCTGGTCAGGCTCGATCTCGACCATCTGGCCCATGTTCGGCATCGCCAACCAACTGCTCGCGGCAGTGGCCCTGTGCGTGGCGACGACCATGCTCATCAACATGGGCAAGGCGCGTTACAGTTGGGTCACGCTTGTGCCGCTCGTCTTCGTCGCCTCCACCACTCTCGTCGCAGGATTCAAGTCCATCACGGATAACTTCTGGCCGCTCTCGCAGAAACCGGAGACGGCTGTGCAGGGCTATATCAACATCGGGCTGACAGCCATCCTGATGACGGCTGCGGTTATCATCCTGATAGACTCGATATGCAACTGGCTCGGCAAAGGACGGCGGCCAGAGACTGCGCCCGGCTCAAGACTGGCCGAAGCCGATACCATTTAGAGCGAGTGCGGATAAGTTTGGAAGCTTTGAACAAGATCAAAGCAGTTAGAAAGTGAAGTGGACTCATGCCCGAGTTGATGCCCGCCATTTTTTTCGGACACGGCAATCCGATGAACGCGCTGCTCAAGAATGCCTACACCGACGGGTGGGCAGCCATCGGCGAGGCGATGCCGCGCCCGAAGGCTGCGCTCTCAGTCTCTGCGCACTGGTATGTTCCGGCGACGGCTGTAACAGCCACTCTTACGCCGCGCACGATACATGATTTCGGAGGCTTCCCGAGAGAGCTTTACGAGGTCGAATATCCTGCGCCCGGCAGCACGGCTCTGGCCCAAAGCGTGCGGGATTTAATCGCGCCCGTCGCTGTCAAAACAGATACACACTGGGGACTCGATCACGGCACGTGGTCTGTGCTCTGTCATGTCTTTCCGCAGGCGGACATCCCTATCGTCCAACTCAGTATAGACGAGACGCAGCCGCCGGAATTTCATTATGAGATTGGCAAGCGGCTCGCCCCTTTGCGCGACGAAGGCGTGCTCATCATAGGCAGCGGCAACCTCGTACACAACCTGCACACCTACGCCTGGGGCAGCCATCGCGTAGAGCCTTTCGACTGGGCCATACGCTTTGAGAAACAGGCGCGCGAACTCCTGCTCAAAGGCGACCACGCCCCGCTCATAGCCTACGAGACTTTAGGGCGCGACGCACAGCTCTCCATCCCTACGCCAGAACATTACCTGCCGCTGCTCTACGTCATCGCCACGCGCAGAGAGGGCGAGCAGGTCACCTTTCCCGTCGAAGGCGTGGACGGCGGCTCTGTCTCCATGCTGACAGTTCGGCTCGGTTAAGCGAGAACGTCTCACGCAAAGGCGTTTGGTGGCGCAAAGAAAGACAAGTTGCTTTCCTTTGTGCCACCAGCTCCTTTGCGGGAAACTTTCTTTTCTGCCCTTAAAAAGAGGTAGAATCTGTAGGCTCTGTACAGGCATCCCAATGCCATATCTGAAAACCCGTCGCTCACAAAGATATGTCTCGCCAATTAAAAAGAGTAATGATTAGCAGCACCGCGCGCGACCTGCCGGAGCACCGCGAGCAAGTGATGCAGGCATGCATGCGTCTCAGCATGTTCTATCCGGAGATGATGGAGCATCTGACGGCCACAGACGCTAACGCTCTGGAAGTCTCGCTTAGGATGGTCGAGCAGGCGGATATTTACGTAGGCGTGTTCGCGTTTCGCTATGGCTATGTCCCGGAAGGCGAGACGATTTCAGTTACAGAAGCGGAATACAACCTTGCTGTCGAACATGATATTCCGCGCTTGATTTTCCTCATGGGCGACGAGCATCCCGTTAAGCCTACGGATGTGGAAACAGGAGCCGGAGCAGAGAAACTACAAAATCTTAAAGAACGACTTAAGAGAGAGCGGGTCGCAGGTTTCTTTAACTCTGCCGACGACTTGCGCGCTCAAGTTATTCAGGCGTTGGTAGATTACCGTGAACCCGACCTCACGACTTTTCATTACGTCAGCGACATCCCCACGCCTCCCGAAGCCTTCATCGCGCATCCTTACACGCTGCTGCAAACACACCGCCTCGTCGGACGCCAGCCCGAACTCAACCTGCTGACCGATTGGGTCGCCAAACCGGATGCGGAAATCTACAACGCGCGCATCCTCAACATCGTCGCCATCGGCGGCCTCGGCAAGAGCGCGCTGACGTGGAATTGGTTCAACGACATCGCGCCGCAGGAGATGCAGCCGCTCGCGGGCCGCATGTGGTGGAGCTTCTACGAATCCGACGCGACTTTCGAGAACTTCATCACACGCGCGCTCGCTTACGTCACGCGGAGACCACTCGCTGAAGTCCAGCAGATTCCCGCCCCCGAACGCGAAACCCAACTCCTCGCCGCGCTCGACCGCGAGCCATTCCTGCTTGTGCTCGACGGCTTGGAACGTATCCTGATTGCATATGCGCGCATGGACGCCGCACGCCTCGAAGACAGTCAGGTAGGCAATCAAAAGAATCTACGCAAGACCGCAGACCCGCGCGCGGGGCAATTCCTTAAGAAGCTGGCGCGGGTCGAGCACTCGCGCATCCTAATCAGCACACGCCTTTTTCCCGCTGAATTTGAGACGGAAGGCAGCGACCCGATTCCCGGCACTTTCAGACTAGACCTTGAAGGTTTGACCGACGAAGATGCAGTCGAACTCTGGCGCGCTTTTAAGGTCACAGGTAGCCGCGACCTGTTGTTGCCGATTTTCTCCACTTTTAACAAACACCCTCTACTCATTCAGGCACTGGCGGGAGAGGTCAAACGCTATCGCACCGCACCCGGCAATTTTGAAGAATGGCGCAAGAATAACCCGCGATTTGAGCCAACCGGATTTCCACGTTTGCAGGACGCCATGAGCCATGTGCTGGAATTCGCCCTGCGCGGGCTGGATGATGAAGCAAGCAAAGCATTACAAGTCATTGCTGCATTCAGAATGCCTGCGCGTTACGACACGCTGACCGCGTTATTGATGGGCGAAGAAAAACCGTGTGGGAACGAACATGAACTGGATGAGGTGCTGACCGAGTTGGAAGACCGTGGATTGGTCGGATGGGACAAGCGCGCCAATCGCTACGACCTGCATCCGATTGTGCGCGGCGTAGTGTGGAGCCGTTTAGGTGACGACACGCGGCGCGGTGTTTATATAAGATTGCACGCTCACTTTGAAGCCTTGCCAATGATTGACAAAGATAAAGTCAGCAGTCTCGAAGACCTAACGCCTGCCATCGAATTGTACAATACGCTGGTCGGACTCGAACGTTATGATGATGCCTATATAGTTTTCTACGAGCAATTGGATATTGCTACACTCTTTCGTCTGAGTGCCAACCGCCCGCGAGTTGAACTTTTGGAAATGCTTTTTCCCGATGGATTGGATCAGTTACCGCGTTTAAGCAACCCCTCTGCGCAAGGCTCTGCACTAAACAGGCTGGCGCATGCATATCATTTCAGCGGGCAACCGGGGTGGGCGGTTGTATTGCACCTTCGCTCCGCCAAAATTGCTTCAGAGATAAAGGAGGACGTTTCACTCGGCATTGGATTGTACAGCCTATCTCGTGTGCTAATACTATCAGGCGCGCTATACGAATCGGAGGTTGCTGCGCGTCGGGCACTGTTTATCTTGCGCGAACAACGACATAGCATTGGTGAACGCGAAGGTCTGATTATGCTTGGTTTTACGCTAGCGGTGCGAGGTATTACTAGCGAAGGCGAGATTGCTCTACAAAGATCATTGCGCTTATCTCTAGCCAAGTCTCATAAACAGGCTGTAGGTGTGGTCAATTCTTTCCTTGCACAGAGGGCGTCATGGCTTGGTGAATTTGCGCTTGCGCTATCGTTCGCAACCCACGCTTGGGAATTGGCTCATATTCAAAATTTCGAGAAGGATTTCATCCGGGCTGCACGAACTCAAGGCGAGGCGACATTGGAGTTAGATAAGCTCAGCCAAGCGGACAAATGGCTGCATCATGCGCTCATCCGTTCGCGGCTAGTCAATTTGGCTGAGGAAGAACTTCCTGCGCTCGTTGCGTTGGCAGAGTTGCGGCGGAGACAGAAAGATATGATGGCGGCGCGGGAGTTTTTGGAGGATGTGTGGGAAGCTGCGGAGCGTGGGCCGTATCCGTTGTTTCATGCGGATGCTTTGAATGTGCTGGCGGAGGTGGAGCGGGATGAGGGGAATCGGGAGAAGGCTGTGGAGGCGGCTTTGAAGGCATACAGGTTGGCGTGGTGTGACGGGCCGCCGTTTGCTTATCACTGGGGATTGGAGAAGGCGCGTGGGTTGTTGCGGGAGTTTGGCGCGGACGAGCCTTTGATGCCGCAGTTTGATGCGTCGAAGTTTGAGCCGATGCCGGAGGTGGAGATTGACCCGGAGGATGTGTTTCATGCGGGGGAGAATGCCGACAATTAAGGATGCGCTCATTTCACTTCTCCTTATCGCCGCGCACGCTCCGCACGTCTTTATCGCTGCGAAAACGCCGCACGCGCGGGCAAGGTTCCAAGAGGCGCTGGAAATGAATAATGATCGCTCATCGTCGTTCGAGCGCGAGGCGGAGACTCATGTTCTTCAAGAGACAAGCTCGTCATCCGGCAGGGCGACAGATCAAGCGGGCGCGGCTAATTCAAATCAATCTGGCCTGAAGAAATATCCTGACAGGCCGCTGGCTGCGATTCCAAGACAGGCGGTCTCGTTGCGTTATATCGTCGAGCATAGAAGCGCGCTCAATGGCAAGACCATCACCGTGCGCGGTTTTGTCGCACGCGCGCTTTGGCCTGCTACAGAGAATGTTTCTTCGGGCGAGCAAAGCATGGCTAATCCTCAACCTAGAATTTTCCTTGCAGATAGTTTGCGTAAGGGGCGAGATAAAAACTACGAGGTAATGGTGCTCGTGCGCGAAGATGACAATCGTTATCTGGTGGGCCAAAAGGTAAAACTCAAAGTCAGGGTCGATTCAGGTCAAGCAGCGGTCGTGCTGCGAAAGGTTTCTTAACGTGAAGTCGGCATAAGCTGTCGGTTTCTCAGCCCCGCGAGGGGCGGCAGACAATAGCCCACGACATGAGTCGTGGGTTAAACGCACACAGACATCGCAAGCCCCGTGAGGGGCGACACAAAGGTGCCGCCCCTCACGGGGCTTGCGATGTCTGTAGCACGAGTGTCCCGGAGATGACGCGCCGGGCTATTGCCTGCCGCCCCTCAGGGGGCTTTCATGCTGCATCAACTGATGTCTTATGTCGAACTCACGTTTCTTAAGTTCTACTGCAAGCAGTGAGACCGCTTGAGAAGATGCTGACGCAGGAGAGGCACACAGACTTTGACATCTGTGTGCCTCTCTCTTTGTGCCGGACTTTTCTTGTTAAGGGACGTAAGCCCCTGCGACTGGCACATCGCCGTTTAAGCCAAAGCTCTGGGCAAAGAAGCCAAGCTGGCTGCGCTGCACATACCATGCTCCGGTCGCCGGGCGAAAGACCGCAAAGTCTGCTTTGCCATCTCCGTCATAGTCTCCCGTCGCAGGTTTATCGCCGTTCGCGCCGAAAGCGAAACCGAGGAATCCCAGTTGGCTGCGCTGGACATACCACGTGCCGGTGGCAGGGCGAAAGACTGCGACATCCGCTCTGCCGTCGCCATCAAAATCTCCCGGCGCGGGCTTGTCGCCGGACGCGCCGAAACTTATCGCGGAGAAACCCGTCTGGCTGCCCTGTATGTACCAGGCCCCGGTCGTGGGCCGGAAGACTGCTATGTCCGCTTTGCCGTCCGCGTCGTAGTCTGCGACCACCGGGACATCGCCATTGGTTCCGAAGATGACTCCGAGGAATCCCAACTGGCTGCGCTGTATGTACCACGCGCCGGTTGAGGGCCGGAAGACTGCTATGTCCGCTTTGCCGTCGCCGTCAAAGTCGCCGGGGGCTGGCTGGTCGCCATTCGAGCCGAAGCCGATGCCCGTAAATCCCAGTTGGCTACGCAACAGATACCAGGCTCCCGCGCTCGGGCGAAAGACAGCGATGTCTGTCTTTCCATCGCCATCATAGTCGGCAGGAGCGGCCCGATCCCCGTTTGCGCCGAAAGCATAAGAAGCAAATCCGGCGAGGCTTTGCGACAGATACCATGCGCCGCTCGACTGGCGAAAGACTGCGACATCCGTTTTCCCGTCGCCATCAAAGTCCGCGATTCGATTACCGCCGACATCGCGCTGCCGACCAAACCAGATATAGCGCGGAACCACTGTGCCGCCATTTAAGGCGTAGATGGCAGCTACCCATGTGTTGCGATACTGGCTGTGTGGTCGCACGGTCAGATAATCACCCCACGCATTGCCGACCGGCCCGGCATTTCCAATCATGGCCGTGTAGACGCCTCCGGCGGGGAGCGTGTTGGACACGTCATCTACCGCCCAGATAGCGGCGTGCGGGTAGGCAGAAGTCTGCACGCCCGTGCCTCCGCCGAAAGCGAGGACGCCCCCCAGATTTCCTGCGGCATTGACCGTGACGTTCGGGTAGAGCCATGCGAAGGTCTGGTTCCAGATTTGTTGCTGCGTGATGAGCGCCCTCGTTGATTGATTAAAGCGCGCATGTATCGTGTAAGGCTGCGGAAAATTCGCATCCTGTTTAGCCATCCATAAGACCCCGATGACCCCGTTCGAGACATATGCTCCGAGCGGTCTGCCGTCGGCGCGTGCGGCCCAGTTCCTCCCGTCAGCAGTAAAGGATACGCCGTCTCTGCTTAATGAAGTGAAAGCATTGAGGCTCACGTTATCCCAATTGATGCTTCCCGGCCCGTCATCCCAGCGGTGAATTCTCATCTGCGTCGAGTTAACGAAAGCAGCCCAGTACATCGTCGTGCCGGAATTTTCAACGAGCCGGATAGTGCCGATGTCCGTGCGCGTCAGATAGCTCCAGTTGATAGGCCCCCCCGCCGCCAACTCTGTGAGCGGGACGCGCCAGATGACGTTTCCGGCAAACATGTTGTTGTCAGTTCGATAAATGTTCGACGCGGCGTAGAGATAGTTTGCGCTCACGCTCATGTTAGGGAAATCCATCCAGTGGCCGCTGGCGTAGCCGAAGCTCTGTGGATTGAAATCGTAATAAGTCCAGACATTGCTGGCGATGCCCGCGCTGCCAATCGTGCGGGCGATGCGGAAAGTTCCGGTCGTAGAGTTCTGGACATATTGAAGTCCCCAGATCGCCATGTTCTGATTCGGCGCGTAAGCTGTTACCTGATCGCAGCAGAACCCGCCATTGACAGAGGCAAAGGTGGTATACGGATTAACGTAGGTGAAGGTCTGGCCGCCGTCCAAAGAGCGCGCGGCAAACCAGTTGGCCGTGTAGAAGACCGCGTTGCCAACGCTGATGGCGCTCGGTTCGGAGATGGGCGAGCGATCAAACGTCGGGGCTTCGGCGGCAGTCATATCGTGAATCCTGAAAAAGGTCATATCATTTGGCGCTTGCGGCGCATCTTCCTGCGCGCCCCCCATTTGAAATGCCTCTGACGGAGCGGCGGTTGACGGGCTGATGATGCCGGGTCTGGCCTTCGGCCCTTCTGCGAGCGGCACGAAGGGGCGCGGCTTGCCTTCCATCATAGCCTTCCGGCGTGCCCTGATCTGCGCATGCGTCAGTTCATCCGGCTCCGTAGTGACCGGCCCTCTAGCCTCATGCGGCGCGGTGACTCCGCTTCCGGCAGTTGCCTGACCGGAGCCTGCCAGAGTGCTCTGATCGCCTTCCTGCGAAGGCAATTTGAAGGGGCTGCTAAAAGGAAATGTGTTCCGGGCTAAGCTTTTATTTGTGTCGAGCGAAAGCGACTGTGGCTGATTACCGGCTGAAGACAGAGGACTCAGGCCAGCCAGTGCCAGAAAGAAAACTGTGGAGACGACCAGTAGCCTTTTCACGATGGGAACCTCCTAAGCGAGTCAAGGGGCTTACCTGCGGCAGTGGAGAACACTCCGGGATATTTCAATGAGGTAAATCCTGGTAAAGTTTAGATTGCCTGCGTGCTCTGCAACGCGCCAATTGGGAAACGCGATTGAAAGCAATGCCGACTTTGGGTTGCGGGAAAGCTCCGGCTTTGCTGATGAGCAGCGCCAAAGCTGTTGTCAAAGGTTTCGAGATTAGTTGCAACAACCTTTCCGACAGGACTTATGTGTTCGCCTTGAAAGCGTGAGTGTCATTCCGGTGCGGCTCTAATGAGTGATGAGGCCGGAAGGCCATCTGTAAGAGCTTGCGGACTTGCCTGTCCTATCTTTCCGCCAGCCGCGCAACTGCATTGGCAGGATTGAGAATGCGTGGCCGGTTCAGAACACGCGCACGATAAAACTCGATGTATAAAATGTCAAGCAGTTCGTGCGCGATAAGCTGTGCGCCGCTCTGCGGTGTGGACAGTTCGGGAATAAATCAGTAATAATGCCTCCTTTTAGCGCGACTGGCTGATGGGGTTTAGGGAAACCGGACGCGGCTTCTCTGTGTGATTCGGTTGTCCCTGCAAGGCCCGGCGGCCACGGGCGCGCAAGCGGTTTGTAAGTTATCTAATCCCCTTATCTATTCAAAGAACAGAAAGGAATCGTCAGCCTTGTCAAGAAGAGTTTGCCGTGCACTGGTGGCCGCCACTGTGTGTCGTCAGCTGGACGGGCAAACGCGCAAGGATAGTCAGGGCTTCAGACGAGAAGAATAGTTTTCATGAACCTTCAAAACAAGAACATCAACATGCTCCGGGCAGACCGCAAGCGTGTGGACTGCAGGTCTTTCGTCGGAGCGAAAGCGCGGCGCAAGGCGCTGGCTTTGGCGGCCAGCTTCGCGGCCCTGCTTTTTAATGCTGTCGCCGCGTTTGCGCAGACGCGCGGGAATGCTCCTGCGTCCAAACCGGGCGGCGAGGCCAATCTCAGATTGCCGGATTTGTCTTCCGTACAATTTCTCGGCTTTAACGGGCGCACGCTGCTGATGTTGGGCTTGATAGTCTGCGTGCTCGGCCTCTTGTTCGGCCTTGTCATCTTCATGCAGTTGAAGAACATGCCCGTGCATCGCAGCATGCGCGAGATTTCAGAGCTGATCTACGAGACCTGTAAGACCTATCTCGTCACGCAGGGCAAGTTCATTCTGATCCTCTGGATTTTCATAGGGCTGATTGTGACCGTCTATTTCGGCTGGCTCGCGGCGGCTGTCAATGAAGTGACGGGCGCAATCGAGCATGGATTCCCGCCCTTGAAGGTGGCGACCATTCTCATCTTCAGTCTGGTAGGCATCGCAGGCTCTTACGGCGTCGCGTGGTTCGGCATCCGCGTCAACACGTTTGCCAACTCGCGCACGGCCTTCGCAGGTCTCGCGGGCAAGCCTTATCCGATCTATGCGATTCCCTTGAAAGCGGGCATGAGCATAGGCATGATGCTCATCTCCGTCGAGTTGCTCATCATGCTCGTTATCCTGCTCTTCGTGCCGCGTGATTACGCAGGCCCGTGTTTCATCGGCTTTGCCATCGGCGAATCTTTGGGCGCGGCTGCCCTGCGTATCGCTGGCGGCATCTTTACCAAGATTGCAGACATCGGCTCTGACCTGATGAAAATCGTCTTCAAGATTAAAGAGGACGACGCGCGCAATCCGGGCGTGATTGCCGACTGCACAGGCGATAACGCGGGCGACTCTGTCGGCCCGAGCGCGGACGGATTCGAGACCTACGGCGTGACGGGCGTTGCGCTCATCACGTTTATCCTTTTGGGCGTGCCGAACGAGACGGTTCAGGTGCAACTGCTGGTCTGGATTTTCGTGATGCGTATCATGATGATCGTGGCGAGCGCGCTCTCCTACTTCATCAACGAAGCCGTCGCCAAAGCGCGTTACGGCAAAGCCGATTCGATGAACTTTGAGAAGCCGCTGACTTCGCTCGTCTGGCTGACCTCGATCATCTCCGTCGTGCTGACCTTTATCGTCTCGTATCTCATGATTCCAGTGCTCGGCGGCGATGATACGCAGTGGTGGAAGCTGGCGATAATTATCTCGTGCGGCACGCTCGCGGGCGCGATTATTCCCGAGCTGGTCAAGGTCTTTACCTCCACCGAATCGGGACACGTCAAAGAGGTCGTCACCTCTTCGCAGGAGGGCGGCCCGTCGCTCAACATCCTGTCGGGCCTGGTGGCCGGAAACTTTTCCGCCTACTGGATCGGCCTGAGCATCGTCGCGCTGATGGGCATCGCCTATCTGGTCAGCGGGCAGGGTCTGGATGCGATGATGGCTTCGACGACTCTGGTCCAGATCGCGCCGGTCTTCGCCTTCGGACTCGTGGCCTTCGGCTTTCTCGGCATGGGGCCGGTGACGATTGCCGTTGACTCTTACGGGCCTGTGACGGACAACGCGCAGAGCGTCTATGAGCTATCGCTGATTGAGCAGGTGCCGAATGTCGAAGCGGAGATCAAGCAGGATTTCGGGGTTGATGTCAACTTTGACCGCGCCAAGCATCTACTGGAAGAGAACGACGGCGCGGGCAACACGTTCAAGGCGACGGCCAAGCCCGTGCTCATCGGCACGGCTGTGGTCGGAGCGACGACGATGATTTTTTCCATCATCATGGTCTTGACGGACAGGCTCACAAATACTGCTGCGATGAACAGCCTCTCGCTGCTCCACGCCCCGTTCGTGCTCGGCCTGATTACCGGCGGCGCAGTCATCTACTGGTTCACGGGCGCATCCATACAGGCCGTGACCACCGGAGCTTATCGCGCGGTCGAGTATATCAAGGCTAACATCAAGCTCGGAGAGGAAGTCCAAAAGGCTTCGGTTGAAGACAGCAAGAAGGTCGTGGAAATCTGCACGCAGTACGCGCAGAAGGGCATGTTCAATATCTTCCTGACGATCTTCTTCGCCACGCTCTCCTTTGCTTTTGTCGAGCCGTTCTTCTTTATCGGCTACCTGATTTCCATAGCCATCTTCGGCCTCTATCAAGCGATTTTTATGGCGAACGCGGGCGGCGCGTGGGACAACGCCAAGAAGATTGTCGAGGTCGAACTCAAGCAGAAGGGCACGGCGTTGCATGATGCGACGGTGGTCGGCGACACTGTGGGCGATCCTTACAAGGATACGTCTTCTGTGGCCCTGAACCCGGTCATCAAATTTACGACGCTGTTCGGTCTGCTCGCGGTCGAGCTGGCCGTAGAGATGACGCGCACGCAAGGCTCTAATTTCAGCCACGCGCTGGCGGCTATCTTCTTCATCGTCTCGATGTTCTTCGTCTGGCGTTCATTCTACGGAATGCGTATCGGATCGCAGCCGAAGTAGGGAAAACAGTGATGAGTGACAAGTGACGGGCGACAAGATAAACTGCTTTTGTCTTGAGCTGGTCACTTGTCACTTGTTACTCATCATTTGTCACCTGTCACAGAGGTAAAAATTTTCGTGAATACTTCTTACGCCAAAGCAGAGACATTAGCGGGCGCTATGTTTGCGCCTATGGATTGGACCAGATTCGCTTGGGCTGGCGCTCGCCTTTAGCCTTTTGACCGCGCTTGCAGCGCAGGTCGTGATTCCGCTGCCGTGGGGGCCTGTGCCAATCACCGGGCAAACTTTCGCGGTGCTGTTGACGGGCGCGCTCTTAGGCTCAAGGCTCGGCGCGCTGGCGTTGATGGCTTATCTGTTGGAAGGAGCTTTGGGGCTTCCCTTCTTCGCTGCGGGCGGGAGCGGCATGGGTCGCCTGATGTTTAGCCCGACGAGCGGGTATCTGCTCGCCTATCCGGCGGCAGCGTTTCTGACAGGACTTTTGGCAGAGCGCGGCTGGGACAAGCGTTTCCTGACGGCTGCGGCGGCAATGGCGCTCGGCTCGATGGTGATTCTTTTGTGCGGCTGGTCATGGCTGGCTATCTTTTACAAAAATCCTGCCTATGCCGCGAGCATCGGCGTCCTGCCGTTCATTCCCGGCGATGTTATCAAGATTGCGCTCGCGGCGGCGGCGCTTCCCTTCGGCTGGTCTATCTTGCGAAACCGGCGACAGGAATAGCAGGCTCAGTTTTTAGCAGAAGTTAAGAGGCTTACGAGGTGATGGTCGTAAGCCTCTTTTCATTGATAGACGGCTCATAGAAGAAAGCATATTAACTTTTCGCGCAAAGGCGCAAAGACGCAGAGGAAGACCGCAAAGAAAACCTTTAAGATAGAAAACACTCCTCAACCCTTTGCGCCTTCTCTCTTATCTTTGCGCCACCAGCGAGAACCAGCAACGTTTCACGCAAAGGCGCAAACAAAGAAAGTCTCAAGGCGCAAAGGCTTGAAGGGTTTTGAAATGAATTCTGAATCACCTCTCGGCCTTTCCTGTTTGCCCTCATTATTATAATCCGCCGTGGCAATTGTCTTCGCGCGCCGTGTGGCTGCTACAATAAGCGGCCATGTACACACTAAGGGTGCGTTCAAGCGAGCGCGAACAGCTTGTCGAATTTACGGGCGAAGTGCGCCGGAAGTTAAAAGAGTCAGGCGCGAAGGAAGGCATCTGTGTGCTCTATGTTCAGCACACGACCGCCGGGCTGACCATCAACGAAAACGCAGACCCGGATGTGCCGCGCGATATGCTGCACGCGCTGCGCACTTTGATTCCGCAGCACGGCATGGACTTTCGCCACGGCGAAGAGAATTCCGACGCGCATATCAAGGCGAGCCTCTTTGGCTCAAGCGTCACGATTCCCTTCCGCGATGGCGAGTTGATGCTGGGACGCTGGCAGGGAGTTTTCTTATGCGAGTTTGACGGCGGACGCGAGCGGCAGGTGATTATGATGCTGCGCTAGTTGAAGTCGCTTCCGTGCCGGTGGCCTCACCAAGAGAGCCAGGCGAAGGCTCTACGGAAGACGAGGCGTTGAGCGATTGTTCAAACCGCTCGCTCAATTCGGGATACTGCCGCAACTCATCACGAAAGAGGTTGTCACTGATGAATCGTTTTTCCATCACCCCGGATACAGGCGAACGAAAAGTCTTAACAGCCGCCCTGC
This sequence comes from Pyrinomonadaceae bacterium, assembly GCA_963817025.1. GTDB lineage: Bacteria > Acidobacteriota > Blastocatellia > Pyrinomonadales > Pyrinomonadaceae > JACMLC01. The sequence goes on from CAWFML010000004.1 coordinate 280,547, forward strand.
TTCATCTGTGATAGAAAGCTATCAGGCAGAACTTGGAGGGTGCAGAGTGTCGAAGGCGAGTTACCAGCAGGCGAGTGGCCCTATTTATGACAGCCTCGCGCCGTATTATGACAGAGTGATGCGACTGCCTGAACGCTGGCTGTATGCGCGGCTGCGCACCATAACCTTCGCAGCATTGCCGGAGGACGCGCGCCTGCTCGAAGTCGGTTCAGGGACGGGCGCGAACTTTCCATTTTACCCGCGCGGCACACGCGGCGCGGCCAGCGAGTTGAGCTTTGCGATGATCGAGCGTGCGCGCGGGAAAGAGCCTCCGGCGGGCGTGCATCTCATTCAGAGCGCAGCCGAGCGGCTGCCCTTCGCGGATGCTTCATTCGATGCGGCAGTGGCGACGCTGGTGCTCTGTTCGGTCACCTCCCAGCCGGAAGTTTTTGGGGAGTTGCGGCGCGTCGTCAAACCCGGCGGAACAATCGCGCTGATGGAACACGTGCGCCCGAAAGGATGGCTCGGCTATCTTTTCGACCTGCTGAATATCATGACCGTCGCACTGCTCGACGATCATTTTAATCGCCGGACGGCGGAAGAAGCCGCACGCGCAGGACTCAGTGTTCAGCGAATCGAGCCATACGCGCGCGGCATTTTCAATATCATTATTTGCCGCGTGTAATGTACTTTGCTTGTCAGAACCGCCTACTGAATGGAGAATGAATGTCTCTGGAAAAACTTCAAGGCTGCATCCACGTCGGATGTCAGGGATGGAATTATGACGATTGGGTGACGGGGCCTGCGGGCAGTGACCGCGTTTTTTACCCGCGCGGGACACGCGCCGCAGGGATGCTCGAAGTTTACGCGCGGGCCTTTGAAACAATCGAAGTTGATTCGACCTTTTATGCTATCCCTTCTGCACAGACCGTTGACGGCTGGGCCAAAAAGACTCCGCCTGACTTTACTTTCTCTTTGAAACTCCCGCAGGAGGTAACGCACGAGCGCGCGTTGCGGAGCGGAAGCATCGAGTTGTTGGAAGAATTCTGCGAACGCCTGCGCCTGCTCAATGAAAAACTCGCAGTCATCCTCATACAGTTGCCGCCACACTTTGACGCCGCGCCCGAAAACATGCGCGCTCTCAGCGAATTTCTCGCGCGGCTGCCGCGTGACATGCGTTTCAGCATAGAATTTCGCAGCCGCGACTGGATGACGAAAGACGTGCTTGAGCTGCTCGCCAAACATCGTGTCGCGCTCGCGCTCGTCGAAGGGCAATGGATTCCGCGCGCACTGATGTTCGAGAGCGCGCTGCCGCCAACGGCTGATTTCGCCTACGTGCGCTGGATGGGCGAGCGCGATTTGACGCGCTTCGATTCCATTCAACGCCCGCAGGACGCAAACATGGAGTTGTGGCGCGAGTTGCTGGCGGAAGTTTGCGCGCAAGTTTCTAGCGTCTATGCTTACTTCAGTAATTTCTATGAGGGCTACGCCCCGGCGAGCGCGAACAAGCTGAAGAGACTCGCGGGCCAGTCAATCGTCGAAGCCACAGACCTCGAAGACCAGCCGTCGCTCTTCTAAATAAAGACTGGCTATTTGAAGGATAAGATTTTTATAGATGCTGCGAGAAATTACAGGCAGGCTTTTGCAGACGGAGAATTATGCTCACAGGCGCGAGGCCGCAGCCGCCCTCCACGCCCTGTGTGCAGAGATGACCAGCGTCCATGACGAGACACAGAACCCTCTGGATGTAGAGGAAACGGCGCTCCCGGAAGGGACGGCCCTCTCGCCCAGAGATGCTGCGCGGTGCGTGTTGGATTTCGCGCGGACGGCAGGCTTTCTCAAAGGCGTGCGCGCCGCCATCATCGAAGCGCAGCACAGATTTCCAGATCAAACTTTGCATGTACTCTACGCCGGATGCGGGCCTTTCGCTCCGCTCATGATTCCTCTGACCACGGAGTTTAGGAGCGCGCAGGTTCAGTTCACATTGCTTGACATACACCAGCGGTCTCTGGACGCCGCGCGCAAGATTGTCGTAACGCTCGGCCTCACGGATTTTGTGCGGGACTACGTCCGCGCAGACGCTGTTTCTTATCAGCAGCCGCCGGAGTCTGCGCCGCACATAGTCGTGGCGGAGACGATGCAGAGAGCGCTGGCGAAAGAACCGCAGGTGGCCGTGACGTGTAACCTCGCTGCACAGCTAATCGAAAACGGCATCATGATACCGCAGAGAATCAGCCTCAGCGCCTGTCTCGCAAACCTGAACAAAGAGATTGTCTTTACAGAAGACGAGGCATCGCCTGAGACTAGGCGGCAAAGGATTTATCTGGGCGAAATATTCGAGCTGACGGCTGAAAGCTCTCGCCGCGTGCGGGATTGGCCCACTGCGGAAGAGATGGCAGGAGCACGCTCGTCGCCTGCGGTCAGGTTGCGCGTGCCGCAGCTTGACGACGAATCTTACAAGTTGATGATCCTGACAGACATTACTGTCTTCGATAACATCGTCATCGGAGAGTACGATGCAGGGGTGACATATCCGGCAGTGCTCGACGACGTGGGCCGCATCGAGAGCGGCATGGAGTTGGAGTTTTACTATTTGACAGGCGAGCGTCCGGGATTGCGCTATAAGATTCTCTAAAGAATTAAAAATGTAAAATGCAAAAGAAGGGTTGTATTTCCCTTTTGCATCTTACATTTTTAATTTTGCATTCTAACTGCCCGGTTGATTTTCCGTGCTGCGATGTTAAGATACTTTTTCTTGCTTCGCTCGCGTGCCGCACGCAGGCCGCACAAGAGCTGAAAACAATCCCCTTCATGAGTTGACCAAAGCGCGGCGCAAGGCTTGTCAGGCCGCGCGCTGCATTCGGATAAGGACAGAGTATGGCAGGTGAAGAAAAAGTGCAGACGCAGGATGCGCCGTATGTGGTGGACTTGCTCGTCAGGCGAAACGACGAGATTCTCAATCTCTGGATTAAAGACCGTCTTGAGTCCGGGGAATTTCGTGACGAATTGATTCCCAAAAAAGAGTTGCGACGCCAATCGCAGCAGGTCATAGAGATGCTGGTGCGCTCGATTAGAGAATCAAACGGCGCAGAGTTCGACTCGGCTGCATTTGACGAGATGCGCTCGTTTCTCAACGAGATTTCACGCACACGCGCTTTCAAAGGCTACACGCCGATGGAAAACGCGACCTACATCCTGAGCCTGCGTAACACCTTGCTGGCGCTCCTTGCCGAAGAGCTAGAGGGCGATGCCGTCGCGCTGGTGCGCGAGATGGACTACTTCACAAAGCTCCTGGACAAGATGGGCATCGTGATGGTCGAGAATTACATACGCTCGCGCGAAGAGATTATCCAGCAGCAGCGCATAGACATGATGGAATTGTCCACGCCGGTCATCAAAGTCTGGGACAAGATTTTGACGCTGCCGATTATCGGGACGCTCGATTCGCGCCGCGCGCAAATGATGATGGAGTCCCTCCTGCAAAAGATAGTCGAGACGGGTTCGACCATCGCCATCCTTGACATCACAGGCGTGCGGACGATGGACACGCTCGTCGCCAATCACTTGATTAAGACAGTGACGGCGGCGCGATTGATGGGCGCGCGTTGCATCCTGACGGGCGTCTCTCCGGCAATCGCGCAGACGATGGTACAGCTCGGCATAGACCTGACGCAGATAACGACACGCGCGCAGATGTCCGACGGCATCAAGCTCGCGCTCGAAATGCTTGGCCGCGTAGTGGTCTCTGCCAAAGCTCTCTCACAGATGTCAAGCACGGCTCCGGGCGCAACGAAATCCTCTGCCGAGCAGATAACCGCCCGCTTCGCCGCGCAGGGAGCAAACATTGAGGAGAACGTAGCGCGTCAGAAGAAATAAGAGAGTCCAAAGTTGACGAGGACACAGCCGGACGGTCGTGGCTGGCTTTTCAACTTCAAGCTCTGATACGTCGCTGCCTGTAGGAGCAAGCTGATGAACAGTTACCAACGCATTCCCATTCTGAAAGTTGGCCGCGTGCTGATCGTGCCGATTCAGTTCGACATGGACGATCAGACGGTGATGCACTTGCAGGAGAGGATTCTGTCTGAGCTTGAGCGCACGGGTGCGCGCGGCGTCCTGATAGACATCTCTCTCTTGGAGATGGTTGATTCTTTTATTGGCCGCGTCCTTTCCGACATCGCGGCGATGGCGCGGATTATGGATGCGCGCACGGTTGTCGTCGGCATGCAGCCCGCCGTCGCCATTACGCTCGTCGAGTTGGGACTTGAATTGAAAGGCGTTGATACTGTCTTGAATGTAGAAGAAGGCATTAAGCTTCTGCGCGGCGAGCTTGACATGGGCGCAGACGAGGACGAAGACAGCCTTTACAGGGAGACGCTGGCGATTGCAGAGCATATCAATCGCACTTGAGCACGAACACGACGTTGCCATCGCACGCAACGCGGTGCGCGATTTGGCTGCCGCCATCGGATTTCGCATCATTGACCAGACACGCCTTGCCACGGTCGCTTCAGAGCTGGCGCGCAATGTCGTCAAATACGGCGTGCGCGGGCGATTAATCGCGCAGCCGACTTTTGAACCGGACGGGCGCGACGGACTCAGACTCATTTTTGAAGACACAGGGCCGGGCATCCCCAATATCGAACATGCTATGCGCGACGGATTCTCGACCGGGCGAGGATTGGGCAAAGGCTTGCCCGGCTCGAAACGTCTGGTACACGAATTCAAGATCGAATCCGAGGTCGGGCGCGGGACGCGCGTGACGGTAGTAAGATGGCTCTAAAGGCAGATGCCGGATGTCAGATGGCAGATGCCAGTAAAATCTTAAAAACTGAAATCTGACATCCGGCATCCGGCATCTGATTTTTCAATGCGCGAAATTCGTTCCATAGAGATTACTGATGAAGCACAGGTCGGCGCGGCGCGGCGTGCCGTGCACGAGTATGCCAGCGAACTCGGTTTCACCGAGACCGAGCTGGCGGAAATTGACATCGTCGTGCAGGAGATGGGCACTAACGCCGTCAGCTATGCGAAGGAGAGCGGGTGGCTGCACTTCACCACCACGCCCGGCGCGGCGGCGGGGCTTGAGCTTTTTTACTGGGACAAAGGGCCGGGCATTTATAATCTTGACCGCGCCATCCGCGACGGAGTTTCCACGAACGGCAGTCTCGGCGCAGGACTCGGCGCGATTCGCCGCCTGACGGACGAGTTTGATGTCTATTCGACAGTGCGTACTACTTCGAGGCTCACGCAGCGGCGCACCTCTCACGGCACTGCGCTCCTGGCACGCAAGTGGCTGGCGCGTCCGGCAGAGCAGGCTGAGCGCGTGGCCGACGATTTCTTGCAGCGCATAGGGGTTTGGAGTCGCCCGCATTACAAAGAGACCGTCAACGGCGATGCTTATTTCATCAAATCGCGCGGCGAGCGCACGCTGCTCGCAGTGATAGACGGGCTGGGGCATGGGCCGGGAGCGAAGGACGCTGCGGATGTGGCTGTGGATTCGCTGGAAGAATGGATGGGCGAGAATGTTGACGAAGTAGTGCTGGCTGTGCATGATGCACTGCGCGCCACGCGCGGCGCGGTGATGGGCGCGGCGATGATAGACCGCGCACAGGGGTTTGTGCATTATGCGGGGGTCGGCAACATCTCCGTTCGCGCTTTCGAGACGCCGCAACGTTTTCATCCGATTCCGACCAACGGCACGCTCGGCGCGCGGCTCGGCAAGATTCGCGTCTGGTCAGAGCGATGGGCGGAAGGCGCGACCATTACCTTAGCCAGCGACGGCTTGAGCGAGGCGTGGGATATTGGCTCTTACCCGGAACTCCTCAGGCGCAGCCCGCAGCTTCTGGCAGGCGTACTGATGCGCGACTACGGGCGCATGGCCGATGACGCGACCGTGCTCGTCGCACGATAAAGCAGTGACAAATGGCGAGTGACGAGTGACAGATAAAATGCTCTTGTCTTTAACTTGCCACCCGTCACTCGTCACTTGTCACTTATGAAAGACATCACCTCAACAAGACTCGGAGAGATTTATGTACGGCGCGAGGCCGACATTATCAAGGTGCGCGACCGCGTGCGGCGGCTGGCGCGCGAGATGAGCTTTGACCAGACGACCCAGATAAAAATCACGACCGCCGTTTCAGAAATCACGCGCAACATTTACGAGTATGCGGGCGCGGGAGCAATCTCGCTGGCCGTGGCGGAACGCGGCGAAGATGTGGGCTTGCGCGTCACTGCGCGCGATGACGGGCCGGGCATTGACGAAGCCACCTTGCGCTCAATCCTGCGCGGCAGCTATCGCTCCGCTTCGGGCATGGGCGTCGGGCTTTCCGGGACGCGCAAGCTGATGGACGAGTTTGATATTCAGACCGCCCCGCAGCAGGGCACGCGCGTGGTCGTCATCAAGTGGTTGCCGCGCCCGCTGGCCGGAAAGGTCAGAGCGCGGATGGAGGAATTGCGCGGGTTTCTCGGCGACGATTTGAACGACCCGATGGTCGCGGAGATTCAGCGACAGAACCGCGACCTCGTAGCCATCCTGGGCGAGCTTGAAGAGAAGCGCGAAGAGCTTGAACAGGTTAACGTCCGGCTACAGGATAACAACCGCGAACTCAACGAAGCCAACGCCAAATTGCGCGAGCTGGCCGAGATGAAGGAAGAGTTTCTGGCCCTCACGACGCATGACCTGCGCTCGCCCCTGACGGTCATCAGCGGCGTCATCAACTTTTTCACTTCAGGCCGTCTGGGCGAACTCTCGCCGGAGCAGAAGAACATGGTCTCGATGATGGAGCGCAACACGCAGAGCCTCATCGAGCTGGTCAACGATCTGCTCGATGCTTCAAAGCTCGAATCGGGCACGATGCGGCTTGATACCGCTGCGATAGATTTGCACGGCGTCGTTAACGAGCTGCGCGAAACGATGGAGCCGCTCGCCAGAGAGAAAGGTCTCTCGCTCGAAGAGAGCTTGCCGCACGATTTGCCGCCCATCGAAGCAGACCGCGCCAAGTTGCGCCGCATCCTCGTCAACCTGCTCTCGAACGCCGTCAAGTTTACGAATCGCGGCGGCCTTGTCGAAGTCAAAGCAGAGCAGAGGGATGGACAGATGTTTATCTCGGTCTCGGACACAGGCGTCGGCATCGCTCCCGAAGATGTGGCGCGGCTGTTTGATAAATACGAGCAGGCGCGCAGCCGCGCGACACGCGGCGAGAAAGGCACTGGCCTCGGCCTGTACATCACGCGCCAGCTTGTCGAATTGCATGGCAGCAAAATCAGCGTCGTCTCGGAACTCGGGCGCGGCTCGACCTTCTCTTTCTCGCTGCCCGTCGCACGCCCATAAAAACTTTCCCGGAGGAATAAAAGATGAAGCGGACTCTGATAAATTTTCTTTCAAGCACATTATTGCTCGCCATGTTATGCACCGCCGCCGCGACCGTCTCAGCGCAACAGAGCAGTCCAACGCTTTCCCCCTCGCAGCCGACCGGCAAGGTTGCTGAAATCGAAAGTTACGTCAAAGAGTTGGATCAATTCATCAAGGCCAATGAAAACACTACGCGCAGATTCGCAGATGTCTCTGATGGCACGCAGAACGGGCAGGCACAGTGGCGTGAGTTTAAGAACGAACAGGAGCGTGAGGGCGCGGATACCGGCGACAATCTTAATGAGAATGCCTATGTGTGGACGCGAGACGGGAAGCTCATCGGGGCCAACTTTCTCTTTCAAAGTCCTTCGCGCGACTGGGCGCATTATGTCATGTACTACTTTCGCAGCGACGGCACCCTCGCCAAATCCGATTCGACCCTCAACACTTTCTACGGCGACATCACGGTCATCCGGCAGGACTATTACAGCTCGAAAGGCATCCTGCTGAAAGGCACGACCCACTGCAAAGACCTTAAGACGCAGAAGTCCAAGCCCTGCGGCCAGTATCAGGAACAGCCCATCCCGTCTTACAAAAACGTCAGCCAGCTTCCTTTTCGCAGTCTGCTGAAAAAGTGAGGATGAAATAGTTGAATTTCCAAACGCGAAATCATGTCCGCCATGCAGCGCGATTGATGGGCCTCAGTCTCATCCTCCTGACCGGCTTGGTCGCGGCGCAGCAGACGCCTTCTCGCAGAGAATTGAATTTCCAGCCAGAGCATCGCGTTATCGCGCACGGCAACGAATTCAACGCCGTCGCCTTAAGCGCAGACGAGCGTAGATTGTTCATCGGCACGGAGAAAGGCGAGGTCATTGTCTGGAACATCCCGGAGCAGCGCGTCGAGCGCAAGCTCAATCACGGCAAGCCCGTGCATCAGGTCGTCGCCCTTGCGGATTCCAGATACATCGTCGCGTCCGGTGAAGAGCATCTAGGCGACAACGTGACGACTACTGTACGCAAGTGGAATGTTGAGACTTCTGCTTTCGAGGAGTTGCAGGGAATGGAGGCCGTTCCCTTTGTCACAGCCCTGACGGTGGCGCGGGCCGCAGGACTCGTCGCTGCCGCCGGGATGGATGGAAGAATTGTCGTCTGGGAGGCTCAAAGCAAAAAGATTGTCGCGCATTGGGAACTGAAACAAGTTCCGCTGACCCTTGCTCTGACAGAGCGAAAAGTTTACGTCTCAACCGCAACCCCGCAGAGCCTCAAGAATGACGATTTCCCCGGCGAAAGCAGGCTGGTCGAGCTGGATGTTGCCAATCCGCTGAAAGCTCCTGCGGATTTCATTAAATCCCCCGGGCGGGTCTGGACGGGACTGTCTGTCTCTCCCGATCAAAAGATGATTGCCGCCGTCAGTTATGCGGGACGCGAAAGCGTAATTTTGCTTGATGTCGCCAAACGAGCTGAAGTGGCGAGCTTTAATACAGAGGCGTGCGTCTGGATAAATGACGGGCAGCTTTTAATCTTTGACGGGCTGGACCCGGCAGGGATTGTTCAGATTGCGGCAGACGGCAGCGCGCGAATGGCGCAGAAGTTTGAATATAAAGATTGGCTGGATATCAAGGGAGGCAGGCCGTTTAATTTGAGCGGGCTGGCGGCGTCCAAAGACGGCAGCCGCGCATGGTCTGTTTACAGAAAAGGCGCGGGCTTGTTTGAGTGGGATTTGAAAGCGAAGAAAGCAGGGCGGCTGATAGAAGAGCCGAGCGGGGCTTATGCGCTGTCAGTGCTTCCGCAGCAGGGGCTGGTGCTGACGGGCGGGCTTGACGGCTTTGTGCGCCTCTGGAATTTCGCAGACCTGTCCTTGCGCCGCGAGTGGCGCATCGCGGACGCAGATTCTTTCGTGACCGACGCAGAGTTGTTGCCCGACGGGCGACGCGCTGTCGTGGCAACCACGCCCAAGAACTGGCAGGAGGAAAGAGTCAAGTCTGCGACCGCCATCACGCTCGTCAACCTCGAAACGGGCGAGCAGAAAAAAGTTCTGACAGTTAACCAGACGCCCGTCAAGGTTACGCTCATAGGCAGCGACGTGCTCTATAACTCCGCAGATCGCCTGACGCTGGTTTCGCCTGAGACCGGAGCGAAAAAGCTTGAGTTTGTCACTGACGGAGCGGTTGGCCGCTATGGCGTTTCGGCCAACCAGCGTTGGCTGGCCGTGGTTAGCGGCACCGGCTCGCTGCAAATTTTCGACACTTCAACTGGCCGCCGCGCCGTCTCGTACTCAGCGGAAAAAGCTGTCTCCGATAACAGTTGGTGGCGGCCCATCGCCGTCAGCAATGACGGGCGTTACGTTTACACTATCGGTGGTGAAGGAAACGCGGCCCGTTGGGATGCGACGACGAAGCAGTTTACAAAGCTCGTGCTGCAAAAACTGCGCGAGTCGCATTCGCGGGTTGACTTTATGACGCTGGCGGAGAACGACGCGTTTCTGGTGGCAGCGGGCAATCACGGCGATGTCGGCATCTTCGACGCGCTCAATGGCGAGCTTGTCTCTTACGGTCAGTTTCCCGCAGCCGCCGCCTATGTCGAGAAAGTCTGGCTGAGCGGCATGAAGATGATTCTCACGACCGACACGGGCGTGCTGTATAGCGGCGCACTCAAATAACGCACACGCGAAATAATCTATGCACTATCACTTGATCGGAATCTGCGGGACGGCTATGGCTTCGCTCGCCGGGATGTTGCAGGCGCGCGGGGCTGTCGTGACAGGCTCGGACGAGAATGTCTATCCGCCCATGTCCACGATGCTCGCCTCTTTAGGCATCAACGTCATGCAGGGATACGATGCCTCGCATCTGAATCCGACGCCCGACTGCGTCATCATCGGCAACGCCATCCCGCGCGGCAATGCGGAGGTCGAAGAGACCTTGAATCGCAAGCTCCTCTATCGCTCGCAGGCCGAGACGGTCAAGGAAGAGTTCATACGCGGACGCCGCTCTTTAGTCGTCGCAGGGACTCATGGCAAGACGACGACGACCAGCATCGCCGCGTGGGTGATGGAACGCGGCGGACTTAATCCGACATTTCTCGTCGGCGGTGTGGTACAGAATTTTGGCGCGAGCTTTCGCGTCACGGACAGCGATTATTTCGTGATCGAGGGCGACGAATATGACACGGCCTATTTCGACAAGGGGCCGAAGTTTATGCATTACCTGCCCGAACTCGCCATCGTCAATAACATAGAGTTTGACCACGCGGACATCTACGCAGACCTTGCAGCCGTCAAGCTGGCCTTTCGCCGCCTGATGAATCTAGCGCCCGGCAATGGCCGGCTGATTGCCGGGTGGGACAGCCCCAACGTGCGCGAGGTCGTCGGCGAAATGGGCCACAAGCTGCACACGCAGCTTGAGACCTTCGGCACTTCGGACGACGCGCGCTGGCAGGCGCGTGACATCACCTACATGGGAGAACTGGCTCACTTTCGCGTCATGCGCGAGGGCGCAGAGTGGGCGCGTTTTCGCACGCCGCTCATCGGAGAGTTTAACGTTCGTAATTGCCTTGCAGTCATCATTGCGGCGGATGCGTGGGGCATCGAGCGCGAGGCGATAGGGGATGCGCTCGCCAGCTTCAAAAGCGTCCGGCGGCGAGCAGAGGTGCGAGGCGAAGCCGGAGGCGTGATTGTCATTGACGACTTTGCACATCATCCGACGGCTGTGCGCGAAACCCTGCTGGCCCTTCGGCAGAAATATACGGGTCGCCGTCTCGTCGCCATCTTCGAGCCGCGCTCCTGGTCATCGCGCCTCGCAGTCTTTCAGGAGGATTACGCCCGAGCCTTCGCCCCGGCGGATTATGTGGTCATCGCCAGCGTCTTCGACAGCGGCAAGGCGACGGAGAAAGGCAGCGTGCTGGACACGCGCCGCCTGATAGATGAGATAGCCGCCGGAGGCAAACCTGCTTTTAATATCGAAGGTGCGAACGAGATCGTCGCGCACCTCGCGCCGGAACTGCGCACGGGAGACATCGTTGCCGTCATGTCCAACGGCGGGTTTGGCGGCATCCACGAAAAGCTGCTTCAGACGCTCGGCGCATAACCACCGTTTAGGTAGTTGGTCAGTTACCAGCGATTCGCTCTTGTTCGTGCAACCAGGCAAAGAAAGGTCAAAGAGATGCTATCTTTAATCCGCGCGGCGGCATTGCTGCTGTCGCTTTTGCTGCTCGGCACAGGCTTCGCGCAGCCCGTTTCCAACGCCGCGCGTGCTCCGCGATTTTCCAGCGTCTACACAGACCTCAACACTCAATGCAAGGGCGAGTATGAACCGACGGACAATGGACAGGACGTGCCTCTCATCTGCAAAGGCTACGGCGGTTATGTCATCAACGTCGGCTATTCAGCGTGGGCCGCGCACATCGGCATCAATAAGCCCGGCGATGAAGCATCTCTTCCTCTCGCCGCACAGCCAGCCGGATACACACACGAGAAAGGGAGAAAGATCGAGTGGCGCATGGCAGACGGCAAGCCCTTTGCAGTCATCATGCGCGTTTCAAAATACCGGGAGAGAGAAGACGGCGGCTATCCCTATGAAGCGCAGTACAAGACCGGCGAATCGCTGCGCGTCAAGGGCTTGAAGGGTTTTGAAAAGATTGATCACGATCTGGATGTCAAGACGGCTGCGAATCCGAATGCCAGAGCGAGAGAGATGGCCGATGAAGGCTATCTGCAAATCAAAGGAAAGACTCAATGAGAAAATCAGCGCTTATCTTCACAATTATCTTAGCCGCGACACAGGCCGCCTCCGGCGGAAGTCTTGCGAGTCACAGCATCTCTCTTGCTTCGAGAGTTACCCGCCCATCGCAGTCTTTCCCTGCTCAGACATTTTCTGCTGTCCCGATAAACGATGAATTTGAGGGGAAATTCAAGGTCGGGACAACGACCTGTACGGTCAAGCCTATCAAGATGGCCTTCGAGGTGAAATGGGCCAAAGGCAAAGGCACGCTGGTCTTCTTCTTCAAAGAAGAACTGCCGGACGGAAAGGTCATCTATGTCTCGGAAGACAAGCCTGACGGCGTGGACCAATTTATCTTTGATAACAACCGTCATCGCTCAGGAACATTCCGCCGCGCCGACGGCAAAGAATTTTCCGTTAGCAAATTAAGTTAACAAAGCTCGATTCATCACAGGGGAACACGGAGGCAGGCATAGCTTTCCCAAGTGTTCCTCTGTGTCCTGTTGTGGCAAATCTTTCACGGCGGCCTCGCGTGTAACCATGCTTGAATGCCGTGAAAATGCAATAAACAGCCCGGCCTTGCCATTCAGTCAACACAACCCTTAACAATTAAACAAAATTTTTGTAACGCTGGCGAAGATTGCGCCTAGTAGAAGATTAACTGCCTACCGGCGCAGGAGGTTTTGCGCGCGAGTGTGAAAAGACTTTTCCATGTTCGACCAAGCATTAAAAATTGTTCAGTCCGTAGGATTGCATGAGCTGGGAGATGTCCCCAACATCTCGCGGCGCGATTTCGACGAACGGCCTACTTTCGCGTTTCGCGCGCAAGTGCCCGTGCTCGAATACGCCAGCCTGTTGATTGAAAACAAGCTGCTGCTGACGACCAATCGCACCGGGAGAGTTTACGCCGGGTTTGAAAAGCTTTCGCGGATGGAGCCAGTGGCTGAGCGATACCTGCGAATCGCGGATGTCTCGGAACGCGTTTATGTCTTCGGCGAGCCGGATTGGAAACCGCCGCGCCATCCGAACATGCGCTTTATCGACCTGCAAAGCACAGACCCGATGGCGCGCGAGTGGTTTGTGATAGCAGATTCTTCGACACTGCGCGTCGCGCTCATCGCTATAGAAGAGGACGGCTTTGACGCGCCGCATCTGGAAGCGCGCAGATTCCGCGCCATCAAATCGAACGACCCGGCTGTCGTTGCACAGCTCGCGGCCTATGCAGAAGGATTGATAGACACTTCGCTCGCAGCCTGAAGAGAGATTGATTCATCTGCTCATTGATAAAATGAGTCAATGAATCAATGAGCAGATAAATCAATTTCACTGCTTGGTTCTGAATTCCCACGGAGGCAGCGGGGTGGATTCTTTCCAGAGGCCGCGATTTGAGTTGCGCGCCTCCTTTTCCGCTTCGGCGTAGGTGTAGCGGTCGCTCTCCGACAGGTGTTCTTTATAATCCTTACAATACCATGCAAAGCCGGATTTAATCTGTTCAAGCCCTATATCGCGCCCGTCCAGATAAATCTTGGCGATGATGCGGCCTTCCTTGTCCGGCTTGCCGCGCGGATCGAATTCAATACTGACCCACTTGCCGGACAGAAGCTTTGACAGATGCTTCTGCGCGTTGCTGCCGAAAGACTGCGCGGCTTCGGGCGCGTCTATGCCTTGCAAGCGGATACGCATCTGCTGGTTGGCGGTATTGTTGATGATGAAGGTATCGCCATCCGTAATGTCAATCACCTGTAGCTCGACAATAGCGCGCAAGGGTGAGTTCGGCTGAGACGGCCCGGCGGGTTTGAGCTTCTCATACGGCTCAGCCTTGAAAGGGCTGTTCGCAGGGTCTTCGATGATGCGCTGCCTCTCGCGCATCCGCTCTCTGGCCTCAGTCGTATCTATTCTCCCGCCTTGCGCCATCACAATTTCAGCGCAAGCGACGATGAGGATGGTGGACAATAAGAGGTAAACAAATTTTCTCATAGTTTCCTCCACCGGCTTGAGTTAAAGAGCCTCCGGCTCAGGCTGTTGACGCAGCAGGGGGCTTGCGTTTCTCTTCTTCATCGGGCAGTTCTATGAGCAACGCCTCCGATGAACGTTTAGCGATAGTTTCTGTGAGCGAGGCGCGCTTTCCTTTGGGCGCGACTTCGATTCTGGAAGAGAGCACGCGCCGCACCCTCTGCGGAAGGATGAGCGGAGCGATGCTCGCCACCGATTCAGCCAGTTGGACGACATCGCCGCCGCCGCGCCAGTGCTCGCGTATGACTGTCTCGTCCGTGCGGTTAATCAGGCGCAGGAGGGTGAGCGCGATCAGGTAGGCGTCGTCAATCTGGCCCACAAACGGGAGCATGTCCGGGATAAAATCGAGCGGCATGACGGCGTAGACAATCGCTCCGGCAAAGAGAGCTTTCTCCACACGCGGCACACGCGAGTCTGTCATCAGCCGTCCGCACAGGCTAATCATGTGCGGCAGAAACATCAGCAAGCCCTTCATGCGTCGCTTCACTTCAAGCGCGGCCATCTCTTGCTCCTTAAATTTTAAGACTAAAAGGCAGGGGGTTTTTGAAACCGGCAGCCAGTATAAATCTTATCCGCCGCACATTGCCAACTTTTTTTTGCGGGGATAACCGCCAGCCACAGCTTGTTTCAATCCCCGCTAGTCAGTTAGACTTCAACTCCAAAAAGTTAGCGCATCAAATAGGCTTCTGAATCCTGAATTTTGACTCCTGAGTTCTGCCTTTATGATTCTCGAACAAATACGTCAACGCGCAGCAGCAGACCCGCAGCACATAGTCCTGCCCGAAGGCGAAGACCCGCGCACAGTCGTCGCCGCAGGTCTCTGCGCCGAACAGCGCATCGCGCGCATCACCCTGCTCGGCAACGAAGAGAAGATACGCGCTCTGGCCCAAACGCACGGCGCAAAGCTCGGCGGCGTCGAAGTGATAGACCACAAGCGGGCGGCGGATTTTGAAAAGATGGCGCAGTTGTTTCATGAGCTGCGACGTGCTAAAGGCTTGATGGCGGACGAAGCGCGCATCGTCGTCCAAGACCCGCTCTTTTACGGCAACCTGCTCGTCCGCATGAATCGCGCGGACGGCTCTGTCGCGGGCGCAACCAACACGACCGCGCATACCGTTCGCGCCGCGCTCCACTGCATAGGCGTGCGCGCAGGCTTCAAGCTCGTCTCATCTTTTTTCGTGATGGCGCTCAAAGACCAGAGCTTCGGTCACGAGGGCGCGCTCATCTACGCGGATTGCGGGGTGGTGATTGAGCCTTCTTCGATGGAGCTGGCGGAGATTGCCATCGCTTCCGCAGAATCCTGCCGCGCGCTGCTTGAGACAGAGCCGCGCGTGGCGATGCTCTCGTTCTCGACCAAAGGCAGCGCCAAACATAAACTTGTGGACAAAGTGGTAGAGGCTTTGAAGACCGTGCGCGCACGCTTGCCCGAGCTTGAGATAGACGGCGAGTTGCAGGCGGATGCCGCGCTGCTCGCGTCTGTCGCGCAATCGAAAGCCCCCGGCTCAAGCGTCGCGGGCCGCGCCAACGTGCTTATCTTTCCAGACCTGCAAGCCGGGAACATCGCTTACAAACTGACGGAGCGGCTGGCCGGAGCGACCGCCATCGGCCCGATTTTGCAAGGGCTTGATAAACCCGCCAACGATCTCTCGCGCGGCTGCAAGGCCGAAGATATTGTTGATGCCGTCGCCATCACAGCCGTGCAGGCACAGGCCCGCAAGAAAGCAAACTAAGAACCTAAGACGTTAGCCACAGAGGTCACAGAGAACACAGAGATTTCAAATCAATAATCTCGAATTTGAAATTTTAAAACCTCTGTGAACTCCGTGTTCTCTGTGGCTAATCAGTAATTCGTTAAATTCTCTCAACCTGCGCGGGCAATCTTTCTCGCGTCCTCAATGCATCAAAGCGTGGAGATTGCCCGAATGCTGTTCATAAAAGAGAGGTTTCGTCCAAGTGCCTTCTCGTCTTTTATCTTTATCGCTGATCGCTTTCCTGCTGTTCTTCGCAGTCGCCTCCGTCCACCATGCACAGCAAGGCACAGAGCCAGCCACAACGCCTGCCGCGCGACCTGCGCCGACGCCGCGCGACGAGCAAGAGCCTGTCAAAGTTTTTACGGAAGAGGTGCGCCTGCCCGTCTTGGCAGAAGATGACTACGGCCACTTTGACCCGACTCTCGCGCCAAACGATCTACTCGTTTTTGAAGATGGCGTGCAGCAGCAAATCAAAAGCGTGCGCCGCATTCCCGCGAGCGTCTTGTTCCTGCTCAGCACCGGCGGCGACATGAATCCGGCGATGCGTGTCAGCACGACGCGCGACACCGCCGCGCGGCTTGTCTCGCACCTGCGCGAAGGCGACCAGATGGCCGTGCTTCAGTTTACCAATCGCGTAGAGGTCGTGCAGGCATGGACTGAGGATGACGAGCAGACCACGCATGCTCTGAAAACAAAACTGCATTCCGGCAGCGGCTCGCGTCTGGCTGAAGCCATCAGCGCGGCGGCAGCGTTTTTCGTCAACCAGCCGCTCGGCAATCGTCATCTGGTGCTTATCGCCGACGGCGTGGAGATGCCTTTGGGCAAGGCCAGCTATGAAGAGGCCATGAAAATTTTGACGGCCACGGGCAATGCAGAGAGCAAAGCCGTGTGGGACACAGCCGTCAAGCGGCTCATCGCCGCACAGGCCAGCGTCCATATCATCAGTTACACGGAGTTTGCGCGACTGGCTTTTAATGGCAAGAATAAAAAGTATAAAGGCAGCAACGCGCCCGCCGGAAGCGTGCTCTCGTCCGGCATCCAGAACGCGGGCATTGACCCGACGATGCCGCCCAACATGACGCGCGGGAGAAGCTCCGATCCTTCATTCGGTGTCGGGATAAACTTTGACCCGCAGATGCGACGGCTGCGCAAGGCTTATGAGAAGGCCATGAAGACCGGCGACCAGCGGATGGCTTCGCTGGCAGACGAGACCGGCGCGCGGATTCTGAAACCCGAATCGGCGGAAGAGATGATTGACCGCTCGGCTGAGGTCGCGCGTGATATAGGCTCGCAATACGTAGTCACATACGAACCCAAACGCCCCTTGGCCGAAGCGCGGCCCGGAGAGTATCGCCGCGTGCAGGTCGCCCCGCGCCGCACAGGACTTACGGTGCGCTCGCGTCGCGGATACATCGCAACGCAGTAAAAAGGAACGAAAAGAATTTCCCGCAAAGGCGCTGGTGACGCAAAGAAAACAGTTAAGTCTTTCTTTGCGTCACCAGCGCCTTTGCGGGAAACTTTCGTTCGTAAATTTAACTGGCGAGCACGGCGAGATTTGAATCGAACAGCTCGGCCATCGCTTGCGGCAGAGGTTTCTCCTGCGCGCGAATCAACGAGCGGCGGCGCAGGTCTTCCCAGTCTTCCTGCGGGACTCTGTGAAACGCTGCCACCACCTGCGGGTCGAATTGCTGTGTCGCGCATCTCTCTAGCTCGGCAGCAGCAGCTTCGTATGATCTTCCGGCGCGATAGACGCGGTCGCTAATCATCGCATCGAAGGCATCCGCCACAGAGAAGATGCGCGCGTTCATATCAATCTCTTCGCCGCGCAGGCCCAGTGGATAACCGGAACCATCCCACTTCTCGTGATGCTGCGCGACGACGCGCGCCGCGCCTCCCAGAAATTTAATTTCGCGCAGAATTGCCTGCCCGTGAAGCGGGTGCTGGCGCATCTTTACCCACTCGTCATCCGTCAGCTTGGCGGGCTTACGCAGGATGGCATCCGGCACGCCTATCTTGCCTATGTCGTGCAGCAAAGAGCCAAACTCCAGAGACTTCATCTGATCTTTGTCCAGCCCCAGCTCGCGTCCCAGACGCAGGCTAAAAGTCACGACCCGCTCGGAATGTCCATGCGTTTCCGCGTCGCGCGTTTCAAGCGCCTGCGCCAGAGCCTTGAGCGTCGAGCGATAGGCGTCTTCAACAGATTCCAATGCGAGGTCCAACTGTGCAGTCCGCTGCTCGACCAGTTCCTCAAGGTGGTTTTCGTAACGCCGCTTGGACGCGCGCAATTCGTAATGCTCAAGCGCGCGTTTGACTGCGACCTCGACCTGTCGGAGGTCAAACGGCTTCATGATGTAATCGAACGCGCCCGCACGCAGAGCCTTGATCGCGCTCTCTATCGTCTGCACACCGCTAATCATCAGCACGACCGTTTCGGGCGACTGTTCCAGCACATGCGGGATCATTTCCAGACCGCTCATGCCGCCCATCATGATGTCGCTGATAATGAGATTGAAATGGCCTTCGCGTAAGGTGTCCAGAGCTTCTTCCGCCGAAGAAGCGGACGCGCAAAAGTAGTCCATGCCCAGCAATTCACATAACACTTCTCTGATTTCAGGCTCGTCATCTACGATTAAAATGCGTGCCCTGTCATTAATCGCTTCAATCATTATTTTAACTCCAAAAAAAATTCTTAAAATAACTGGGCAGGAGGTCGTCCAAACAGCGAACAAGAGGATCGCGCCGGCTCAAGTGTCTCTCTTTTTTTGAGAGCCGGAAGCGGCGGGGCAATGCGCCGTTTGACAGGCATAAATATTATACAATTATCGGAGCTTTTCGGTAAACATCTTTTTACCCGGCCACTGAGAGTCGTGCGAACGATTGTTTTCGGGCCTTTTCCGTTATTTTATAGCCCTTTGCCCACAGCCCCCGGCAGTTGACGATTCCCTTGAGACGCCCTATTATGACTGCCCACGCTTGGCCGGAGTGATGAAATTGGTATACATAGCAGACTCAAAATCTGCCGTCTGTCATGGACATGGGGGTTCGAGTCCCCCCTCCGGCACCATAACATATAGCTGGTTTCAGCAAGGTCATGGCACCTCACAGCAGTCAGTCTTCATCCGAGGCTCAATATCTTCCATGTCCGGTGGCTCATGGACTCCCCTAAAATCAATGGCAGGTCTCTCTTTCTAACAAAGGCCGGAGGTGGCTAATGTAATAAGCCTCCAACATAGCCTTGACCTTCTTGAAATACCCATAAGCTGAAATATCTATTACCAGTAAACTGTAACCAATGGTCTGTATTTCTATTTGCTTCGAGATGTCTGAGGCTTGAATCTTTGCAAGTTTCTGATTGCCAAAAAGAGGGAAATAATGAACAGGCCCGTTCAGCTCTACGGCGAGTTTCAAAGGCGGAATGACAAGATCCACTTCAAGTCCGGAAGCGAGTAAAGTGCGGTCGTTCTGAATGATCTTTAATGCTGGAAAATCTCTCCGTATCAGGCTGCTTAAATAGTCTTCCGCTTTACTGCGGCGGCCCGCTCCGAGATTTTTGTTACGATTATTATATTTAGCAGCGCAAGAGCGAGAACAAAAATGATTACCTGTTCTTTTTAACTCGACCCCATGCTTCCGAAAAAGAGTTTCGCAATTAGCGCAAAGTACTTCTTGGGAGGTGCGCCTCGCATGGCGAGCGCAGGTCTGACTACAATACTTACCTGTTCCTCGCTCGACTGCGCGCTGGACTCGATGCTTTTCAAGAGGAAATACTTTGCAGCAATGAAGGCACTGAAGTTCCGCCCGCCCATGTCTATCTAGAGCAGCAAACTTTTGAGGCGGGGTAAGTAATTTCATCCTCGCTATTATAGCGTGAGTTTAACTTTTCCAGTCCGACCTCCGGCATATCATTTCTTAAAAAACAAAGTGAGGTGAGGAATTTTAAGAAGGCTCTTTTGAAACCTTAAAATTCCTGCTTCTGTGCGATGTGCGGATACTCTTTCTGGGCTTCTTTGAGATGTTGTTCGCAGACGCCTATCTCTATCAATACCGTTCGAGTTGAGACATTGTAAATCAGGCGCGCTTTCTGCTCTTCCTGTGTGGCATAACGGTAAATTATTTTATCTGTTTTGTTAGTGCATTCCGTCCATTGGCATTTATTCATAATATCCTCTGACCTTATTCGCAACCTATCTCTGGCCTTTCCTTCTTGCTCGTAACAGTTTCCTGTGTGATTTTGATTATACCACCAAAGATGGCTGCGACCTGCCTGCTACAGGTTTCTACTGACCCAGTTAATCAGATATTCGCCATACTTCTCACGGTCTTCTTTCCTGACCTGAAGGACGACGGTAATTAGATGCTCTTTTTCCATCTGCAACAAAAAAACTCCGATCTCTGATTCTGCTGCTTCTACGCCTGCGGCTGTCAGTTTGTCGTAAATCCTTGCGGAGCCAATGCGCTCGTTGCCCAGCCCGGTTTCATTCCGGATAATGCTCTTGATCTTCTTCTCCAGCACCTTATCCATTCATGACCTCCTGTTGACAAATTTTCCAGCCACGCATGTTTAAGCCAATTAGATAAACTTTACAAGATTTTTGCGTTTGCCGGGCTTGAATAAAGCTGGTTTTCTGTGCGCCGCCAGCGCGAGTCAGTCGCTTGCTATTGAAAACTGCTGTAAGCCGGAAGAGCCTCAATTTTGTTTTCCAGAGATATTTGATATAAAGCTATCTTTGAAGAAACTCAACCCACACGCCTGAAAGGAATGCATCATGACCCAAGAAAGCGACGAGCAGCAAGAGAATCCGGCAACGGAAGAAGCCCTGCGCCAGCCGGAAGGCACACAGCCGGCCACCACTCCCGGCGCAGAAAACCCTGAAAGCGAAGAGATCAAAGAGGAGAAAAACCCGAACACCGAATGAGGCGCGACAAAGAAAGCGTTCACAGGAAACAGCTTTTCCTTTGCGTCTCTTTGCGTCTTTCCTCTTTGCGCCTCTTTGCGGTTAAGTGATTTTTTAACGCAAAGACCGCAAAGAACAGGACGCAAAGAGGCGCAAAGAGTTTCTATCCTCGATTCATATTTTAGCTTTCAGTCCGGCTTGTTTATCGCTTCGACATTTGAAAATCTAGCGAGCGCGGCGCGCAGGGCCGGTAGATTCTCCTGTACAAGCTCGCCGTCGGAGAGGCCGCGCAGCTCAATCGTGACAGTCGGGATTCGCATGTCTACGCCTGCGTAAGTGCCTAGCGAGCCGGGCGTCTCATACCCCAGATACGGGCAAAGCTCATAGCCATTAACGCGCGCCATCAGGGCCGCGATCTCTTCTCCCGGCCCGTCCCAATTCATACACCCAAGCGCAGCATGAAGAGTAATCAACAGGTCTGGCGGGTAACGCTTGATGAGGTTGATGACGGCGCGCGTCTCAGGCTCTGAGGCTGGCTCTTTTCCCGGGTAATGTTTTTCGTCCTGAGACTCGCTCCGCCATGAACTTGAAGGGAAATTGCGATTGATGTCTACGCCCGCAGCATTCACACGGGTCGCGTCAACAAGCCCGTCAGGATTGACCTCCGGCACGATGATAATCTCCGGGCCAGACGCGAGCGGGTCGCGTTGAAGCGTGGCGGCTAAGGCTTTGGCGACGACGGCGGTCGCCTGCTCATCGCCGTGTATTGCGGCAAGCACGATGACGCGCTTCGCCCCGTTTCCATGAACAGAGGCCGTGATATTTCGCCCGCGCACGCTCTTGCCAAGCTCCAGATAACGCCTGCCTGTTTGAGGATGAAGCACGGACGCTCCGACACAGACGACGAATCCGGCCAGCAGCGCAAGCCTGAGCATTTTTCTCGATTGCTGTCCCACACGAGAGCGTTGCATCAACGGCTCTGTGCGTCCCTTGCAAAAATCTCTGTGCGCGCTCTGCATGGAAAAGACTTTAACCGCAAAGCGCGTCAGGAGAAAAGAGATAAAGCAGGCGTCGAAAGTTTTCTAACATTCACGCTTATGCTTCGACCAGCGTTTGTGCGAGGTGTGCAGACTCTGGCCGCGCATTGTCTTCAGGCATAGTCCACGTCTGGCCCACTTCGCCAAGGGCGATACGCCACTCATCATCTCCGGCGGCGGCGCGCAGCCGTGTCAGAGGTTCATTCACAGGCTCGCGGCTCAGGCGAAAAGTCTTGTGATGCATCGGCAGGATATAGGTCGCGCCCATCTCGCGCCGCATGGCCCATGCCTGTTCAGGATTGGCATGCGCGTAGACGTACGGGTCATAAGCTCCGATGGGCAACATCGCCAGATCAATTTTCACGCGCGGGCGTAAGCGTGTAAAAGCCTTCGTGTAGGCCGTGTCGCCGCCAAAGACCAGAGCGCGCCCGTTTTTCGTAATCAGGAAACCGCCGTAACCGCGATGGCTGTCCGTCAACTTTCGCGCGCCCCAGTGATTGACCTCGATGGCCTCTATAAGCACACCGCCGGTTTCTACAGACTCGCCCCACGCGAGAGCTGTCGTGCGCTGAAAACGTCTCACGAGGTCTTGGTTATTGCGCTGCACGATGGCATGCGTCCGTCGCGGGAGACGCTTCAGAGTTCCCATGTCGCAGTGATCCATGTGCGCGTGCGAGACAAGCACTGCATCAAGCGGCGGAAGCTCTTTAATGGACAGCGCTGGCTGTACCAGACGGCGCGGGCCGAAGGTCATACCGGCCACGCTGACGCCGACATGCGAGCGCAACGCGGGGTCTGTCAAAAGCCATGTCCCGTAAAAATTTATCAGGATAGTGGCATGGCCGAGCCACGCGACGGTCAGAGCATCGTTGCTCCAACCCGCCGGGTCGGGATGATGCGACGCTGCCGGAATAGGCGTGCGCGATTCCGCCAGCCGCTGCTCGATAAAACGGCGGCCATGCTGGCGCGCAAATCTGCTGTAAGTCTTAATGCTTGTAGGAATAATTGCCATACCCGTTTAGATGCCACGCGCGCTTTGCGAGGTGGCTCAACATACTTTTACAAAAGAA
Source organism: Pyrinomonadaceae bacterium (assembly GCA_963817025.1). Classification (GTDB taxonomy): domain Bacteria; phylum Acidobacteriota; class Blastocatellia; order Pyrinomonadales; family Pyrinomonadaceae; genus JACMLC01. Next base: position 303,364 of record CAWFML010000004.1, read on the forward strand.
TCTCACGCAAAGGGGCAGAGAAATGCAAAATTAAAAATGTAAAATGCAAAATGAAAGAGGGTTCTTATTTTTGCATTTTACATTTTGCATTTTTAATTTCTCTGCCCCTTTGCGCGAACCTGTCTTTTACTTGGTCATGTTTTAAGCTTGATGTTCCGGCAGGGTGCGCGAAAACCGCCTCTTGTTGTATTCTCTCTGGCGTCTGCCACATTTCCAAACTCAACACGACACTTCAGAAGGAGGCGGGAGAGAGTTCGATGCGCTTAACAATCCGTCTGTCAATCTTGTTCATGATTTCAACGCTGGCACTGCTTCCCTTGCCCGTCGCGGCGCAGGACGAAGCGAGCGCCAAAACTTTGCATGACCTGTTCAAAGCCGAATGGGAATACCAGATGGAGCAGAACCCGACGCAGGCTTCCGCGCTCGGAGACCGCCGCTGGAATGACCGCTGGGATGACACGAGCCTCGCGGCCATAGAGGCGCGGCAACAGCACAGGCTGGACGCTCTCTCCCGGCTCAAAAAAATTGACCGCAGTAAACTTTCGCCCGCTGACCAGTTGAACTATGACCTCTTTCGGAAGGAGACGGAGTTGGACATAGAGGAGCACAAATATCGCACCTACCTCTTGCCAATCAACCAGCGCGGCGGCATCCAGACGGCGGACGAGTTGGCAGAGCTTTTGCGCTTTCAAACGACAAAAGATTATGAGGACTGGATCGCGCGGCTCAATGCCCTGCCAGCGTTGATGGATCAGAACATCGCGCTCATGCGCGAAGGCTTGAAGGCGCGTCTCATGTGGCCCAAAGCCGTGCTTAATCGTGTACCCGCGCAGATTGATAAACAGATCGTAGAGAACCCGCAGGACAGCCCGTTCTTCTTGCCTTTCAAAGAATTTCCAGACTCGATTCCGGCGGCAGAGCGCGAGCGGCTCTCGCAAAAAGCGCGTGAAGCCATCTCGAAATCGGTCGTTCCGGCCTATCGCCAGCTCAAACAATTTTTCAACGCCGATTACCTGCCAGCAGCCTTTGAACAGGTTGGCATCTGGCAGTTTCCGCAGGGCGCGGAAACCTATGCCTTTCACGCGCGCCGCTACACGACGACGAACATGACGCCCGAAGAGATTCATCAAAAGGGCCTCAGCGAAGTCGCGCGCATACGCGCGGAGATGCAGGCCATCATGACGAAGGTCGGCTTTACTGGCACGCATAAAGAGTTCTTCCAGAAGCTCAGAACAGACCCGCAGTTCTACTACAAGACGCCCGAAGAATTACTGGCCGCCTATCGCGCGATGTCCAAGCGCATTGACCCGAACCTCGTCAAAGTTTTCAAGACCCTGCCGCGCATGCCTTATGGCGTGATTCCGATTCCCGACAAGATTGCGCCCGACACCACGACTGCCTATTACAACCGCCCGGCGGCGGACGGCTCGCGCCCCGGTTTCTATTACGTCAATCTCTACAAGCCGGAGGTGAGGCCGAAGTACGAGATGATGGCGCTCTCGCTGCACGAATCCGTGCCGGGACATCACCTGCAAATCGCGCTCGCAATGGAGCTGGGCGAGATTCCTAACTTCCGTCGCTTCGGCGGCTACACCGCATTCGTAGAGGGCTGGGGACTGTATGCCGAATCTCTCGGCGATGAGATGGGACTTTACGACGACCCGTATTCCAAGTTCGGCCAGTTGACCTACGAGATGTGGCGCGCAGTCCGTCTGGTAGTGGACACGGGCATGCATCACATGAAATGGGACAGGCAAAAAGCGATAGATTATTTTCTGGACAATGCCGCGAAGACGGAGCAGGACATCGTCAACGAGATAGACCGTTACATCACCAATCCGGGGCAGGCGCTCGCGTACAAGATAGGCGAGTTGAAGATCAAAGAGCTACGCGCGCGCGCCGCGCGTGAGCTGGGCCAGACGTTTGACGTGCGCGAGTTTCATGATGCAGTGCTCCTGTCGGGAGCCGTTCCGCTCGACGTGCTTGAAAGAAATATTGACGCGTGGATTGCGCGGAAGAAACAGGGCGCAAAGAATTAAAACCTTTCACCACAGAGGACACGAGAGAGCACGGATGAGTTTGAAACTCCGAATCTCAAATTTGAAATTTGAGATTTTAAATTCTGAATCTTCTTTCACCTCTGTGCTCTCTCGTGTCCTCTTGTGGCTAACATCTCTTACATGACTCAACGAGACCATGAAAGTAAAGCTTTTCTGCCCGACCTGATTTATACGGGCGAGAAGTTCGAGCGCGGACTGGCTCTGGTGTGCGATGGCGCGGGACGCATCACGCGGCTGGCGTCGGAAGCTGAAATTTCAGGCGAGGTCGTGCGTCTGAAAGGCCGCGCCATGCTGCCCGGTCTCGTCAATTCTCACTCGCATGCTTTTCAGCGCGTGATACGCGGGCGGACTGAGCATCGCTCGCAAGAAACCAGAGACTCTTTCTGGACGTGGCGCGAGATGATGTACAGCGCTGCGACGCGGCTTGAGCCGGAGGATATTTACGATGCCTCGCGTATGGCTTTTCTGGAGATGGCCCTCTGCGGCATCACTGCCGTCGGAGAGTTTCATTATCTACACAGGGACACGCGCGGGAATCCTTATGACGACCCGAACCTGCTGGCAAAAGAGGTCATACGCGCGGCGCGTGATGTCGGCCTGCGTATCGCTTTGCTGCGCGTGGCGTATGCGCGTGCGGGTTACAAGCTCGCGCCGAATGAGCGTCAGCAGCGTTTCATAGAGTCCGCGCCGGAAATTTATTTACAAAATCATGCGCGACTGAAAGCGGATTTAGAGCGCGATAAAGATGAATCGAAAAGCGCGTGGACGGGGCTTGCGCCGCACAGCGTTCGCGCAGTGCCTTTGGATTATTTGCGCGAGGTCGCGGCATACGGCACAGAACATCAATTGCCCCTCCACATGCACGTCGCGGAACAGCCTGCCGAGAATGCTGCCTGCGTGGCAGAGCACGGGCGCACGCCTGTCGCGCTGCTGGCAGGTGAAAATATCTTGAGCGAGCGGTTTACAGCCGTTCATGCAGTCCATATCACATCGGATGAAGCGCGCCTGATGGGAAGCGCGCAATCAATCGTTTGCGCGTGTCCGACGACCGAGCGAAATCTTGGTGACGGCATTGTTCCGGCAGACCTGCTGGCGCAAAGCTGCGTCCGCGTCGCGTTCGGGACGGACAGCCACACGCAGATAGATTTACTGGAAGACGCGCGCGAGCTTGAATATCACCTGCGTCTCGCAAGGCTTGAGCGCAATGTGCTCGCGCCTGAGAGCAAAGATATGTCCGCACTGGCCGCACAGCTTTTTGCTGGCGCGACCGTTCACGGGGCGTCGAGCATCGGCGCATCGAGCGGCGCGCTGGAAATAAATCGCCCCGCAGATTTTTTCACAGTAGAGCTTAATGATTCGTCAATCGCCGGAGCCGCGACTGAAGATTTACTGTCGGGTATCGTCTTCTCTCTGGCGCGCACGGCTGTGCGTGAGGTGTTCGTCGGCGGAAAGCGCATCGTCGAGCACGGACGGCATCCAGCGCAGGATGAGGTCGTCGAAAAGTTTGTAGCTTTACAGGGCAGATTGTGGAGATAACTTTGAAGCTTGTGCTACTGAAAACAATTATTTCCCGCAAAGGCGCAAAGGCGCAAAGAAAGCTCAAGGCAAGTAAACAGGAATTCCTTCTTCTACTTTCTCTTTCTTCTTGGCGTCTTCTCTTTGCGCCTTTGCACCTTTGCGGGAAACTTTTTTAAAACTTATGACCGTCGAAAAAACTTTATCCGAACTCGTCTCTATCAACTCCATCTCTGCGAACTCGAATGCAGGGATGTGTGCATATCTCGCCGCGCGTGCAGAGGCCGCAGGCTTTCGCGTTCAGAGATTTCCTTATCTGGACGAGCGCGGCGTTGAAAAGATGAACCTGATTGCGCTCGCGGGCGCGGCGGATGAGAGCGAAGCTGAATTGGCTCTGGTCGGGCATACGGACACAGTTCCCTTCGCAAGCTCATGGACGGACGCGCTCAGTTTGACAGAGCGCGAGGGGAAACTTTACGGGCGCGGCTCTTGCGACACGAAAGGCTTTATCGCCGCCGCGCTGACGGCTGTCGAGAGTTTTGAGCTAAAGAATCTCAAGCGACCGCTGGCGCTTATTTTTACGGCAGATGAAGAAGTGGGTTGTCTCGGCGCAAAGCGTCTTGCAGAGGCGCACGCTCTGTCCGTGCGTAATGCTATCGTGGGCGAGCCTACGTCTTTGCAGCCGATGCGCGCGGGCAAGGGCTATTGTCTGGCGGAGATAACGGTGCGCGGGCGCGAAGGCCACAGCGCGTATCCGGCTGTCGGGGCGAGCGCAATCTTTCGCGCGGCGCGATTGATTACGGAGCTTGAAAAAATCGCGGAAGAATTGAAAGCCGATGAGAGAGCAGAGTTTGACCCGCCCTTTACGACTCTGAATGTCGGGCTGGTTCAGGGCGGGACGGCGAAGAACATTATTGCGGGCGAGTGTCGCTTTACGCTCGAATGGCGGCCCGTGCCGGGACAGCAGGCGCAGCATGTCCTGAACCTTTTCGCCGCCGCGATTGAGAGGCAACGTCTGCTCGATGCGGATTTTGATTGCGAAGTCATGGCCTCGCGGCTTGACGAAGCGATGGAGACGCGCGCGGATGCGCCGCTGGTTCGCCTGCTCGAAGAAGCCACCGGAAAGGCCGCTGGCACAGTCGCCTTTGGAACTGAAGCCCCGCAGATGATTGCGCTCGGCGCGCACGCGGTCGTCTTAGGCCCCGGCGACATACGCGTCGCGCATCGCACAGGAGAGTTTGTGCCTATCGAAGACCTGCACAGTTGCGTAAAAATTCTTTCGCGCGTGATTGAGCATTTTTGCATGTAATTACAGCGTCAGGCTGTTGCTTTACACAAACTTTGCAATTTTCTCTCGCGCTTCAGAGGCAACCGCACATCTCTGGCGACATCGAACAATGTGTTGTCCTTAAAATTTCCTGCCGGATTGTGATGACGCAAAATGATTAAAGAAAACGACGGCGTTGACCGTTTGAGAATCGCTTCTCCATGCTCTATGAATTGGGAAAAGATGCACGGGGATGACCGCACGCGCTTTTGCGAACAATGTCACCTTCACGTTTATAATATTTCGGAGCTGACGAGGCGGCAGGTTGAAGCTTTGATAACGGAGACGGAAGGACGCTTCTGCGCCAGATTGTACAGGCGAGCGGACGGGACTGTGTTGACGAAGGATTGTCCGGTCGGGCTGCGCGCCATCCGCCGCCGGGTTTCGCGGATGACGGGCGCGGCCATCACTGCGCTCTTGAGTTTTTGCTTCGCCGTGATGGGGCAGAAGCGTGTTCAAGTTGACGAGTCGTGCCCGCCGCCGGTAGAGGTCAAGATAGCGCGGGCGAACGATGGGCTGTCAAAGGATAAACGCTCAGCTCTCCGTGGAATCGTTAAAGACCCTAATGGAGCAGTGGTGGCCGGAGCAATCGTCGTGTTAATCAATCTGCAAGATTTGAAAAAGAGCATCACGGCCACAACTAACGACGAAGGTTTCTACAGTTTTTATCCGGTTGAGCCGGGCATGTATAGCATGCGGCTTGAAGCCTCCGGGTTTGCCGCCGGACTTGTTAAGATGATAGAGATTAAAGCTCACGAGGTAACAAGCGTTGATATGACGATGGGACTCAACACAGGTGTCACAGTGCTTGTCGGAGCCATTGGCGAGACGCCGGTGCTTGACCACAACACGAGTAGCAATAAGATTATCTTTACCCCGAAACAGATTACCAGACTTCCCTATTAGAATATGATTCATTCTCATTTAAAAGCCGGTCAGAGCAGCTTGCTCGCAACAACGATTTTCCTGTGCCTCGCCGTCTCTGCTGTCATGGCCCAATCGCAGGATGCGCCTTTGACGAGTCAGGAGCTGGTCAAGCTCGTCTACCAGCTTCCGAAGCAGCCGGAGAAGAAGGAGCAGGTGATTGAAGAGATCAGGCGGCGCGGGCTTGGCTTTGCGTTGACGGATGGGATGCGCTCGCTCGCCGCGTCAAAGAGCGGCAACGACGCTTTGCTCAGGCGCACGCTGGAAGAGGCCGAGCGCAGGCGTATGAATCCGAAGACCTCTGCCCTGCTGCCGGAGAAAGAGGCGCAGGAGCTTTTGGAGAAAGCACGCGCGGCTACCAGCGCAGCAGTCGAAAGCATGCCCGATTTTGTCGTCAAGCAACAGATCAGCAGAAGCTATTCGCGCGGCGGCATCGGCAACTGGTTATTCAGAGACAGGCTCTTGCTGGCCGTCAGCTATCGCTCGCAGGGCGGCGAAGAATACAAGCTGCTCGCCGTCAACGGGCTGCCCCCGCAAAAAGATATGAAGCCGTTTGAGACTTATGCAGACCTGTTCGGCGGGGCTTCCAGCTCAGGCGAATACGTCACGATGCTGGCAAAACTTTTCGACGAAGAACAGCGGCCAACCTTCAAGGCTGTGGATACGGATGTGCTGCGCGGGCGGCGCACGATTATCTATGAGTATCAGATTCCGATAGAATTCGCGCAGATGAGCCTGACGCTGAATGGTCAAACCTTCAGGGCCGGTTATCACGGCAAAATCTGGATTGACCGCGAGACTTATCGCGTCCTGCGCTTTGAAGAGATTTTAGATGCTCCGGCGGACGCGCCCGGCGATGCATCCATCATCGTTGATTATGACTGGGCCACCATCGCAGACCAGCGTTATCTTTTGCCGTCGCAGTCTGAAACGAGAATTAATTTCCGCACGCCTGACCTGACAAGGACAGAGCGCGCACTTATACGCTATCGCAGCTATCAAAAGTATGGCTCTGAAGTGAAGGTCATCGAAGAAGACATCGTCGAAGACATGCCCGCAGACAAACCATAGAAGAGCAAGGATGAAGGATGAAGGATGAAGGATGAAGAGCATGCTGTTCAAACATGAGCAGTCACCGGCGATAGCACGCTCTTCATTCTTAGCTCTCTCTTCATCAGTTATCCTTCACGTTTAAGAGTCACACTTTCATCCTTCATCCTTCATCCTTCCGCCTTGCTCTTCATCTGACAATGAACTTCGTCGGCGCGATGACCGTCCTCGCCTCCGGGTTGTAGTAGTCGTAGAGCACGGAGGGCGCTGTCTGCGCCGCGAGGCCGTAGCGCGGGCGGAACTTAAACTCGAAGCGCGTCCCTCCCGAACCCGGCCAGAGATAGACTATCAAGCGATCCGGCAGAATATCGTAGCGGCTCAAGCTCCAGCCCGATTCTGTCATCGCTTTTTCCAGCGAAGCCCTGTCAACATCCGCGCCGGGCGGAAGTCCTATCTCGGCCAGCATCATGCCATAGCCGCCCACAGCGCCCGTGCGCCCCGCCTCGACCCTGCAAGTTATCTCCGAAGCAATCTGCGCTTCGGTCTTATCGTAACTCACTATCAGATGCAGCCTGCGACTTGCACTGTTGACCTTTGCGGTTGAAGCGTGCGGAGAATTCCACGGCACATAGTATGTCTGCACCAACTGTAGCGCGACCGGCATGCTGCCCTGCGGGCGACGAAGCGAGACACGATTGCTGCCCGGAGAAAGATATGATGAGAGGTCAACCGTGACGGGCGCGCTCAGTTGCCCTGCGGGCGGGAGCAAGACGCTGGTGACGGCTCTCTCATTGACAAAGATTTCGGCCCTATCCTCTGCCTGCTGGCCTGCGCCGCTTTGGCTTTGCGTCATCGCATAGATGAGCGCGTCGTGCACGTTGACGGTGGCCTGTGTCGAATACCAGACGCCGTAAGCATCCTTCCGGGCCAATAGATAGAGCAGGCCGCGCTGCGCCAGTTGAACCGCTGTGAGTTCCTGCGCGGTTGCCTGCTCTCCCGCTCTCGCGGTCTGCCCCGCAGAATTTTCCAGCGCGGCAAATCGCGTCAGCGCCTGCACGGCGAGCGCAGTCGTCTCGATGCGTCCCGTGAGACCCCAACCGTGAAAGGGCGTGCCTGTCTCGGATGACCAGAAACTTTTTTCCCCTTCTTCCTTTTGGGCCAGAGCGCGCAATCTGGTGACGGCCCGTGTCGCGCGCCGGGCATCATTCGCCTCCATAGAGGCCAGCGCATACGCGGCGATCAGATATGGCTCGTCAAGCTTTTCTGCATGCGGCTGCAAATAATCGAGAGCGCGCGTCAGCGATGCGGATTTGGGATTGACCTTCAAGCCTTCTGCGCCGCCAGCCTCCGCCGCGCCGCGCTCGCTCGTCGCCAGCACGCGCGTGATATAAGCCGTCAATAAAGCATCCTCTGCATCTTCCGAGGCCGTAGCTCCGCTATAATTTCTGGCCCAGCTTCCGTTCCCATGCTGCTTTTTCATGAGCCACTCGCGCGTCTCCGTGATCACAGTCTCGTCAACGGTTGTGAACTCTCTCGCGTCGTTCAGAAATCTGAAAGCGTAGGCCGTGAGCGCGAGGTCTGCGTCGCCACGTCCCCAGTAAGTGAAGCCGCCGCCCTCCGCGCGATAATTGAGCAATCGCTCATAGCCCAGACGCAGATAGCGCTGAGCTTTCTCCGACACAGGCGAAGAGCTTCCGCTTTGTTTGTATGCCCTGAGCGCCAACAGGCTCGGATAAGTGGAAGAGATTGTTTGCTCTCCGCAGCCGTACGGACGCTTCATGATGCCTTCGATGCCTTCGATGACATGCGCCATCAGGTTCGGGTAAAGCTTCAGCTCTGCGGCAGTCGAATTGTTGATGGCATCCGTGGGAAAGTTTACGTCAAAGCTCTCAACTTCATTCATCAGGTAGCTGGCCGTGTGCGTCGCTTCCTCTCCGTCCGGGTGCACGCTGACGGGTTTTTCGATAGCATCGCTCGCATCAACGCTTCTGGCAGTGATGCGCTGTTTGCCGTCTTTGACGGAAGCCGTAGCGCGAAAATTAAAGAAGGCACGCGCGGCATCTCCGGCTTCGACTTTTTCCGTCTGCTCCACCGGGCCAAGCATTGTGAACCAGCTCTCCGGCTTGATCTCGACGGCGACCGACTGCGGCCCTTTGAGATAGTTACGCAGAACTATCGGAAGCTGTATCTGGTCGCCTTCGGTCAGGACGCGCGGCGGGTCGTGTTCGATGAAGAAAGGCTGAAAGGCGCGTATCTCACGCTCTGCGACGCCGATTTCGCCGTCCACGGTCGAGCCGATGACGGACATCTTCCACGTCGTGATGTTATCCGCGAGGTTGAAGCTCAGGCGTGCGCGTCCCTCTGCATCCGTCTCAAGCGTGGGCTGCCAGACGAGCGTTTCAGGAAAATATTCTCGCAGGCGCGGCGTAGAGATTTGCGCCTTCGACATCCTGTTATCATTATTATCCTGCCCTTCTATCTGAAAATTGTTCGAGCGGCCACGGTTGCCGTTTGCGCTAATCTCGACCCCGCTTTTGGTCACGATGACGATGCCCGGCGAGAGCAACGAGAGGTTGTCTATATTTCCGTTGAACGGCAATTGAGTTAGTTGTCTGCCTGAGACGAAAGTCTGTGTCTGTGTAGACAGATACTGAGGCGCACCGCCCATCACTTCAACAGTCGTGCGGGCTAAAGCAACATGGAGCTGAACGTCCAGAGTGTTTTCCATCCACGCAAAGACCGGCACGCGCTCGACGATTGTTTGAGAAAATCCCGCCGCGCCTATTTCGACTAGATAACTGTGTCCCGGAATCAGGTTCGTGACGCGATAAAACCCTTCGTCGTTGGTCGTCGTCTCTCTGACAATTCCCGTTTCCAGATTGATGACACGCACAGACGCGCCCACCACCATCGCGTCATTGACATCGCGCACCAACCCCTGCAAGTTTCCATTGCCGTTCGCGGTCTGTGTGGCAGGCGCGAGCACTCTGGCGGCTAGAGGTTGTAGCGGATTGCCCTCCAAAAAATCCAGTTCGGAGGTCGAGCGATAGAACGCGCCGACGGTGAAATCGTCCCATGTTCCCGCGCGACCGTCTTTGCCCGCGCTGCGCAAAGTAAGGTAATAGAATTGACGCGAGACAGGCGTGTGGCTTAGGTGCTGCTTCAAAGCCTCTCCGTATCTGGCGCGGTGCGTGATACTCACAAGGTCTGTATTCCGCACCCAGCTTTTATATCCGATGTAGTAAGGATGGCCCCATGCATCACGCAGCTCGTCCTCTGTGACGCCTGCCTGGCGTATGGCCTCAAGTATCTCCGCCTCGCTTTGCGGAGCGCGGCGCGTCAGCCGCAAGTTCTCCGTCAAGGCATCGTTGACGCGCTGGCGCGTGTCTGCAAAGTAGTCAACGGCAATTGTCCAGACAGTGAATGCCGGAGGCACGTAAATCCCTCTCGGATCGTAGCTGCCAGTAATGTCCGCGCTCTTAACGCTGACGGTCAGATGCGAGCCTGTCGCTCCGATCTCAAGTGTGTAAGGCTTTCCGCGCTTGTCGCGTAAGGAATCGAACTCCACTCCCATCTGCCGCAGCTCGTTCTTGAGCCGCGCGGTATCGCGGACGAAGCTGCCCGTGCGCTTCTTATAGTTTTCCATTGCCCGCTGAATCAGTTCTCCGGCGGTACGGAAATATGGACGGCTGACGCGCAGCGCGACGAAATCATCCGCCGTCTCGAAACGCTTATCGGCCCCGGCGGAGACGATGTCCGTGACATCTCCATCCCCGTACCATCCGAATTCGCTTTTGTAGGCAGTGCCCCACGGGTCTCGCTGCTGACTGAAATAGACTTCCTGTTCGGCCAAAACCTCAAGCAGCGATTGTTCATTTGAAGGATAATCCCGCTTCGCGCCGTAGCGCGTCTCAAGCGCCGTCGCTACAGGATTGAGCTGCTCTGTGATGAGGTCTTTGAAGATTTCGCGCTGGTCGCGTTGATACTGTTGCCCGCCGAAAACGCGCGGGAAATAGAGGTCTGCATGCGAGAGCAAAACCTCCGCCACGAGTTCCATCCCGGCGGGCAGAGGCCGCGTGCGGTCAACTCTTTCAAAGTCCTGAATTCGCAACCCGGCCACAGCCCCGCCGTCCCTGTTGAAATGAAAACCGTATGAAGCGTTTGCGCCAAACTCGCTGTCCGTGCGCGCACGCTCTTCCACCGCGCGATCAAAGACCATCACGCCGAGCGCGCTCTCTACCGTGCGCCCGTCCGCCCCGCGCACCTGAAATTCTGCGTGCGCCTCTTCGCCCGGACGATACTCTTTGCGGTCGAGACTGACCTCAAGCTTGAGGTCTTCGTCATTCGGATAGAGCACCGTGCGCGCGGCTCTCTGTTTTGAATTTCCAGAGTCGTTCTCTTCATCATAATAAGCGATGATGGAGACGGCTCCCTTGAAAGTCGCGTCGTAAGGAACTGTAAAGAGAGCCTGTCCCTGATGCAGCCGGACAATCTCCGAACGAATCACACGCCAGCCGCGCGCGACATCAACGATGACTGTCATCTCCGGCTTGCTGGCAGTAATTGTGGCCTGCACGGATTCGCCTGCGCGATACAAAGACTTTTCCGTGACCACGCGAACCAGCGGCTTATCGCTGTGCTCGAAATTTTCACTCCAGTTTCCCGTCAGACCCTTTTTGTCCCGCGCCTGAAGCTTGAGCGAGACATTGCTTTTATCTTCTTTGAGACCGAGCAAAGTCAGGTCATTCACTTTCGCCACGCCGAAGCGATTGGCTTGCACACGCCTCTGAAGCGTTGCGCCGCCGTGCGCCGCGAGCCGGAAGCCAGAGCGTCTACGGTTGGGCCAGAGGGAGCTTTCCTCTTCGTCCTCTCTAATCGTCACCTCACACGCGGCGGGCGTGCCGTCGGCATATGAAGCGGAAACATAAAACTGCGTCGGAAAGCCTCCGGTCTGATACTGGTTGTCCTTGATGACGTAGAGATGTATGGCATCTTTCGTGACGCGCAGGTCAAAGCGTTTCTGCTCTGTCCGATTGGTCGTCGGGTCTGTGAAATAGGCCGCGTAGGTGAGGTCTTTAAATTTCGCGCCGCCGGAATCGTCGAGGCTCTGATGCTCTTCCGCCAGATCGACGCGCGCCGTAAATTCCCCCGCCGCGTCCGTTTCGCCCTCGTATTCTTCCCCCTCTTCGGTTTCCCATTTCTGCTGTTTATAATTCCACGTCCGCTCCGTCTCGCGCACGACGCGCACCTGCCCGCGCTTGACCGGCTGGCCGAAAAGATAGCTCGCGCCGATCTTCACCTCAGCATTCTGGCCCGGAAGATAATAGTCGCGGTCTGCCTTTGTGTTGACGGCGAAGTTGGGCAGGTCATAGCGGCTAACCTTGATCCATTTGCTGTCCCCGGAATCGCCGAATCTCTCGCCTTCCATCTCTATGGTGACGCGATAATCGCCGAGACGCGTGTTTTCGGGAATGGGCCAATCCGCGCTGGCGACGCCGAAGCGCGAGGTCACAAGCTGTGCGCGAAAGAGCAGCGAATCTTCTATATCAAACACGGAGAGCTTGAGCGGAGCGTCTGCGATGGCCCGCTTACCGGCGTTAAAGATAAGCGCACGCATGTGCAGGGTTTGTCCGGGCTGGTAAAGCGGCTTGTCCGTGCTAATCATCACCCGCGCTTCGCGGTCAAAGTAGATCCAGTTCTCCGCCGTCCGCGTAAAATCGCCCAGTTGTGCAGAGATTTCCAGCTCTGCCCCGTTCGACCCGACCTTGCGCGGCAGATCGAAGACCACCTTTGCATAACCGTCCTGACCCGTCACGCCGCTGGCTTTAACTGTCGCGCTGTCCTCGTCAAACGTTATCGACGCAGACACATTGACTCCTGCGACCGCATGCGCGGAGATGGGATGCACTGCACGCACGCGCGCGTGATAAGACGCTCCTGCGCGTGCATAGTAAGGCGTGGAAACTCTCAGCTCGAAAAAGTCCGGCGTGATTTCGGAGAGCGAGACAATGCCTTCGGCTGGCCCGACAAACGCGCCCGACGATTGATGCGGGATGACGCGATAACGCAGGCGATACCAGAGAAACTTTTTAAGCTCTTCCTGATTCGCCAGATCGAGTGCGGGGGCAAGCTTCAGGCTAATGCTCGCGCCGCCCGGTGTGATCCATTCGTCGCGCTCAAGGGACGCGCGCACGCGATCTTCCGTATCCAGCAACTCGCACGCGACGCGAGCCACAAACCCTTGCGCCGATGGATTCTCGACGGCCAGAGAGACCTCGCCCTGCCCGCCGCGCAAAGCCATCCTCGTCGCCGCTTCGTCCACACGCAGGGCCACACTGGCAGACGAGAGCCGTGCGAAAGCAAGCGTCGCCGCCAGACAAAGCAAGATGAGAATCAAGCTCAAACTCTTTGCGCCCCTGCGCCTTTGCGAGAGATTAAATCTCGCGCGAAGGCGAAGGGGCGCAAAGAGGCGCAGTGGGGCGAGTCGAATCTCTGCTTGAGTTTTAAATTTATCTTTTAATAAATAATGACGGCGTTGCATCTTGCACCTCCGGATAAGTTGGCGGCGAAGCTTTTCAAACAGCTTTTGTAAGTCCGCGCAGAGATAGAGCCATTGCCTTCCGGCGCACGTTGCGAGCAGAGCGCAGAGAAGGACACAGCCGCAGCGGTCTGCGGTCAAAAATCTAAAGTCCTGATGTGGTGCTTGTCTGGAGACCGGCCTCTCAAGAGAAGCCTGCGACTCACTGGATTGGGGCCGCTCCGAAGAGAGCCTCTCTAAAGCTTTGAGGCACGGTGGAGACGAGCCGCCTAAAATTCGAGCTTACACAATTGAGCCGTGCGCGGCCCGCGATTGAATGGATTTATGTAAGTTCATGGCGTTGGATGCAGGGTTGAGCTTTTCGGTTTGTTCGGTTTCCATTTTTTTGGAAAGCCGCGGAACAAGCGAGAGGAGCAATCAAGCTTTCTCCATTTCCTTCACCAGACCGGCGATGGTCTCGATCAGGATGGACGGCTCGATTGGCTTGGCGAGATGTTTGTGAAAACCTGCTTCGAGAGCGGAGAAGCGCGCGCTGTCGTTGGCATAAGCCGTGAGGGCGATGGCTGGCACCCGTCCTTTCCAGACTTGCCCGGCTTCAAGCTCGCGCACCTTGCGTATCAGCGTGTAGCCGTCTTCGACAGGCATGCCGATGTCGCTGACGAGCACGTCCGGCTGTGACGCCTTTAACGAATCCAGAGCTTCACGCGCGCTCGCCACGGCTGTCGCACGCGCGCCGCATTGTTCGAGCGTGGCGACAAGCAGGTCTCTGGCATCCGGCTCGTCATCCACCACGAGAATACGCAGGCCCTCAAGCGGCCCGCAGTCAAGCTGCGTGCTGCTCACGACCTGATGACGCGCTCCAATCAGCTCGCTTTTTTCAAGAGCCGTGATAGCCATCAAAGGTAATTTGACGGTAAAGGTCGCGCCCTTTCCGTGGACGTTGTTCTCGACCGTGACCGTGCCGCCGTGCAGTTCCACCAGATGACGCACAATTGCGAGGCCCAAACCTAAACCGCCGTGCGCTCTCGTGGTCGAGCTGTCGGCCTGACGAAAGCGGTCGAAGACATACGGTATAAAATCCGGCGCAATGCCCGGCCCCGTATCGCTGACGCTGATTTCGATGTGCGACTCGACTCGATTCAAAAGCACGCGCACGCGTCCCTGTTGCGGCGTAAACTTGACTGCATTCGAGAGCAGATTCCAGATGACCTGCTGCATTCGCGCAGGGTCACACAGGACATGGCTCGCCGCCGGATCAAGCTCTATCTGTAGCTCTATGCCTTTCGCTTTGGCAGCCGGGCGCGCTGTGTCAATCGCCGATTCGATAACCGGGATCAGCTCCACCGGAACGACTTCGAGCCGCAGTTTGCCGGTGATGATGCGCGAGACATCCAGCAGGTCGTCAATCAGTTGGGCCTGTGCGCGTACATTGCGCTCGATGGTTTCGACCGCGTGGGTATGCGTGTCCTGATCCAATTCTCTGGAGCGCAGCATCCACGTCCAGCCGAGCATCGCAGTCAAAGGCGTGCGCAACTCGTGCGAGAGCGTGGCGAGAAATTCATCTTTCGTGCGGTTGGCAAGCTCTGCCTGAGTGCGCGCGGACTGCTCGCGCGCCAGCAGTTCGGCCTGTCTCTCATCGGCGCGCTTGCGCTCCGTGATGTCGCGCGCGATGGTCGAAGCACCGATCACCTGCCCGGACGAATCTTTGATGGGAGAGATGCTGATGGAAACATCCAGATGCGCGCCGCCATTTCTGACGCGCACTGTTTCCAGAGACCTGATCCGCTCGCCGCGTTTAATCTCCTCAAGAATAAATGTTCCTTCATCGGCTCGTTCCGGCGGGATGATAAAGGAGATGTGTTGACCGATGGCCTCTTGCGCTGCGTAGCCGTACATCTTCTCGGCTGACTCGTTCCAGTTCGTCACCTCACCATTGAGGGTTTTACCGATGATGGCATCATCGGACGACTCGACAATGGCGGCGAGCCGCTCTCTGGCCTCTTCGGCGCGCTTGCGCTCCGTGATGTCTTCGGAACTGCCGACGATGCCGATGAGTTGTCCCTGCTCATCATAAACCGGCGAATCAATGACGCGGACGGGAAAGCTTGTGCCGTCTCTGTGCTGGACCAGAAAATCTCCTGACCAACTTTCGCCCATTTGCAATTGAGCCAGAATCTCCGTCCCTTGCTCTTTGGTCGCATCGCTCGCAGTGACGCTGATGATGTTGCGCCCGATGACCTCTTGCGCTTTCCAGCCATAGAGCTTTTCCGCAAACTGGTTCCAGTACGTGATGCGTCCTTCCATGTCCGTTGCCATCATGGCCTGTCCGACCACGTCCAGCAGGTGCGCTTGAAATCGCATTCTTTCCTGAGCCTGCTTTAATTCCGAGATGTCGCGGAAGACGAGCACGACGCCCGTGATGTTTCCCGTAGCGTCTCTGATGGGCGCGCCGCTGTCGTCAATCGGGATTTCTGTGCCGTCCTTCGCAATCAGAATAGTGTGATTCGCCAGCCCGACGATCATGCCCTCGCGCAAGGCTCTGGCGGCAGGATTCTCGGCTGCTTCTCGCGTCTGCTCGTTAATGATATTAAAGACTTCTTCGAGCCGCTTCCCGCGCGCTTCATTCAGCTTCCAGCCGGTCAGCGACTCGGCCACATGATTCGCCAGCGTCACATGCCCCGCTGCGTCTGTGACGATGACGCCATCGCCGATGCTCAGCAAAGTGGTGGACATCTGCTCTTCCCTGAGCCGCGCAGTCATCTCCGCGCGCTTGACCTTCTGAATCATGAAACTGATAAGCAAAGCCAGAAACATGAAGGAGGATAAGCGCGAGACGCCCTCAAGGCCGATTCTAAAAGTGTAGAGCGGAGGAAGAAACAGGTAAGCGACCACGAGGGCCGATAAGACCGCCGTCACGAGAGCTTCGGAGAGGCTCGCGTAGACGCTGATGATAATGATGGAAGCCAGAAAGAGCGCGAACGGTGCGCGCGCCTGCACACCGGGGATAAACGCGACCAGCAGCGCAGACAACGCCACGAGCAAGACAGCCATGCCATAGCGTTGCAAAGGGGAACGCATCACTTGTGACATCCTTTATTCTCCGCGATGGAGGGGCGGCAATATTATGTCTCAACCAGACCGAAAGCGCAGTCGGAGCAGGACACATCTCCAACGGCGCGATCTTATAATAGTTCCAATGCCAATCAAGAGCAGAAAATGTTCGCAAGGGAGCAGTTTGTCCTTCGGCGTCTCTTTGCGAAAAAACTTTGGGGTCTTTGCGATAAAATCACTTAACCGCAAAGAAGAAGAGACGCAAAGAAACGCAAAGAGTTTCTCCGCTTGTTTCACATTTCTAAAATCTTTGGTCGTTATGCCTGGGTCAGAAAAGGCCGTTCTCTAAAGGCCAGCGCATCATGACAAATAAGTGTTACGAAATTATATACATGATGAACGGCATGGCAAATCCTAACTGAACTATTTTGTCGAAGAGGCAAAAGGCTAATGCAAAGCGGTTTTCTTGATGATGCCTCCCTCCGCGTCTGACAGAGAGTGAACAATGATGAAGGCCGCAGGGTCTATCTTTCTGACTCCGTTCTTGATGCTGCCGATTTCCAGCCGCGTCACGACGCATAACAGTATGTCCTGTTCGACACCCGTCAATCCCCCGCGTCCCTTGTAAACCGTCACGCCGCGATGGAGCCTGCCGGTAATCGCTTCTCTAATCTCCTCATGGCGTTCGGAGATGATGATGACGGCGGTGTGTTCCTCTATGCCGTGAATCAGAAAATCAATCGTTTTCGAGGCCGCGAAGTATGTCAGGATAGAATAGAGAGCCGATTCGATGCCGAGAAAAAATGCTGCGGCGGCGAAAATGAAGATGTTCAGGATGAGTATCACATCCCCGACTTTGAACAGATGACTGCTTTTGCTCACAAGGAGCGCGGCGATCTCCGTGCCGTCCAAAACAGCCCCGCCGCGTATGGCGAGTCCGATGCCCGCGCCGATAAAGAAGCCCCCGAAGACGGCTGTCAAAAGTTTATCTGGCGTCACATCCGGATACTTGATGAAAGCCAGACACACGGATAACCCTGCAATCGCCAGCGCGCTTTTGATAGCAAACGTCCGGCCTATCTGACGATAGCCGAGCGCGATAAAGGGAAGATTGATAACCAGTATGAGGATTGATAACGGCCAGCCGAGGACATCCGAAAGCAGCATCGAAACGCCCGTCACCCCGCCGTCAATAAAACGGCTCGATAACAGAAACCCTTTGAGGCCCAGCCCTGCCGACAAAATACCCAGAATGATGAGCGCGATGTGACCGGCCTCTCTGATGAAACGTTTCATCCGTCAAGGATAACGCGTCAACCTCACACAGGCCAAATGCTCAAACATCATAGTAGAAGTTCAGTATGAGCTTCACGAGGCGATTCGTGACTTGAGTGAGGAAGAAAGAAATAGTTTCCCGCAAAGGCGCAAAGACGCAAAGGAAGACCGCAAAGGTTTGAATGCCATATACACTTTGCGTGCTTTTCTTTGCGCCTTTGCGGGAGACGTTCTCTTATTGTCTCCGAGCTTAATAACGAAAGAGGCCGTCAACATATCCTATCTCGTAAACCATAAATAACCCGAAACAGATACTGAACACTCCGGCGAGGCTGCGAATCCACAGGTTGGCACGCGTAAATCTGCGCGCCGTCAGACGGAGGGGCAACGCGACGAGCGCGCTCATCAGCATCATCCCGCCGACTGAGCCGACGCCGAAGACTGCGATGTACAACAACCCGACTGACGGCGAAGAGATGGTCGATAAAACCAGCAGCATCAGAGCCGCGCTGCCTGCCAGCCCGTGCAGCATGCCAATCAACAGTGGACGCGCGCTCAAACCGAAGCCGTGATGCGTGTGCGATTCAACAGCCTCTGCTTCCGCATCATGCAAGTGCGGGTGCGCGTGTAATCGTCCTCCGTGACGATGCTCGTGCAGGTGAAGCTTTCCGCCGCGCATGATTTTTCTCAGGGCGATAGCTCCGAGAGCGATGAGCATCAAGCCGACGCAAAATTCGAGAGACAGAGCCGCTCGCTCGCCGATGCGTATGTGCAGGAGCAGGACAGCGATGCCCGCTATGAGCAGAGAGACCGTATGGCCCACTCCCCACAGGCCGCCGACCAGCGAAGAGCTGAGCAGGCTTTTGCGCTCCGTCACAATCGTCGAGACGGCCGCGAGATGGTCTGCTTCAACAGCATGTTTGAGGCCGAGCACAAAACCGAACAAGAGCAGCGAAACCATTGAGAACGTCCCCGCGCCCGCAGCCGGTTCAGTTGAGAGGGCGGAGAATGCATTCAGAGCCGCTTTAAAATCCAGCCCCGCCTGCGCCAGTGATTGATAACAGATGACGAGGCCGAGAGACGCAATCACAAACGCGCTCGCCACAGGCAGCACGCGCATGAGACGACCGGAAGAAGCGAGCGGGCGTTTGAGGAAACGCCCCGCATAGATAAATGCGAGACCGACGCCCGTCAGCGTGGCGGCCAGTCCGAAGCTGAACGCCGTAATCAGCAGCATGCCATAACCGACTCGCCCCAGAGAGATGGCAGAGAGCATCACGACGAGCGCGGAAGGACAAGGCAGCAAGCCGCCTGAAATCCCTAAGCCAAGCAAGCTGCGAAAAGTAATTTTGCCGCCATCCGCGCCCGGCGGCAGATGCGTATGCTCGCGCCCGCCATGCGAATGCGTGAAAGATGGATTCCCTTCTTCATCATGCGCGTGAGTGTGGTCGTGCTCGTGGTCATGCATGTGAATGTGCGCGTCATGCTCATGACTGTGCGCGTCGTGTTCATGAGCATGATCGTGTTGATGATGCTCATGCACATGTGCGTGCGGCGCACCGCCGAGAGCGGCGCGCAGCCTGCGCACAAAGAGGCTGAAGCCGATGCCGAGCACTATCGCGCCGGAGATAAAACTCAAAATGGGAAAGAGCTTTTCGGGAACGATGTATTGCGAAGCGAAGAGCGTCACGAGTCCGAGAGCAAAGACGCCGATGGTGTGCGTGATTGTCACCGTCAAGCCGAGAAAAGCCGCGTGCCTGATAGTTCCGCGCGTGCCGACCAGATATGCGCCGACGACAGCCTTGCCATGTCCTGGCGAGAAGGCATGCAGCGCGCCGAGTCCGGCGGCGATGCATAGTCCCAGCAACGCGACCATCGGGGTGACCTCCGCCACAGAGATCAATTCCGCCAGACGGTCGCGCTGCGGGGCCACTACCGGACGGCCATCTCTCGTTTGAAGAGCAGCCGCACCGGCAGGAACCGCGCCACGGGTCAGGGACAATTCAGCCACACGCTCATCGAGCGGAGCAGCAAGCATGTCCTCAGGGTAAGTTTTCAGTTCATCCGTCACGGCAGAGCCGTAGGCAGTGCTTTCAAACACACTGGTGCCCGTAGACGGTTGAATGACTATCTCCCGCCACCCGCTGCGCTCAGGATAATTTTTGTCTTCATAACGCAGGCGATGCGCGCCGCCCGCTTCAATCGCAGGGATAGCCGCCGCGAAATCACACTCGATACGCAACGTCTGAAGATTGCCCGCGCCCTGCCGCAAAGAAATGTTTTTTGAGCTTAACTGCAAAGGCATGCGCGCTCCGTCCAGTGTGAGGAGCAAGCCTTCGGCATACTGCGCGACCTGACGCTCTAGATAAACATCAAGCTCTTCTTTCGAGAGCGCGCCGTCGGCGTTCGCATCTATGGCTTGCGATTCCTGAAACGTGGGAATCTCCGCCATGTCTACCACATACCGCACGCGCAGGCGCGCGGCTTCGATTTCGATGCGGGAAAAGTGGTTGACACTGAAATTGCCGAGCGGGTGAGCAAAGCTTTCGCCAGCGCAACCAAAGAGCAGCGCAATCATCAGGCACAAAATAGAGACGCAACGGCGAGCGTGTATGGATGTCACTTGATCTCTTAATCTCATTTCAATTTACCGAGCGTCTGTCTGGCAATCTCCGCCTGAATCACATCGAATGCCGGATTGATCTCCAACGCCTGCTGCAAATATTTAACCGCGCTCTGCCTCTCTCCGAGCGCACTGGCAATCATCCCCGCGTGATAGAAAAGCCGCGCATCCCGCGTCTTCAACCGCAACGCTTCGTCCATCGCCGTTTTGGCTTCCTTCGCGCGGCCCTTCTTCAACAGACACCACGCCAGCGCGTCGCTCGTGTAAATGTCCGACCGCGCTCGACGCTCGCGCTCTGCTATCGCCAGCGCCTCGTCAAGCTTGATGTCATGGTCTGCATAGAAGAGCGCCAGCGTCCGCGAGTATGTGCCGCTCGCCGCTCCCGTGCGCTCGATAAATTCCACCAACTCGTATTGCCGCCGCGCTTCGTCTGCCCGGCCCAGCTTCTGGTATACATCGCCCAGCGCAATCGCCGTCTCAGGCAGCGGAACCCTTTGCTGTGCGCGTTGATAGAACTCGACTGCTTTTTCAGTATCTCCTGCGGCGGCGCGTGCGCGTCCCTTCGCCGCGAGGGCCGGATGATAGTCAGCAAAGAAGGTCAGTGCCGCGTCATACTGTTGTTCTGCTTCTTTTAACTTCCCCGCGTTCATCAATTCATCGCCGAGCTGCACCAGACACCACGCCACGCTCTCAGGGTCGCGCGGGTCTGCCGCTTTGGCGGCAGTCGTCATCGCTTCAATCGCGCCCTCCGTGTCGCCGTGCAGTGCGCGCAGGTAAGAGATGCGCGAGTAAGAGGCTGTGTCGGGCCGGAGGTTGACCATCTGCTGCGCGGTCTTGATGGCTTCTGCGTAATTGCCAAGCTCGACATGCGCGTCCGTCAATGCTCCGTAGACATCATGATCCTGCGGGCGCAAAGTTTGTGCGCGGGTGGCTGTTTCCAGAGCTTCATTGAACCTGTGATAGGTGAGCAGGAGCTTGGCCCGCAGCTTGAGCGCGTCGTAATTCTGCGGGTCAAGCTCTGCGGCGCGATTCAAGGCAGCTTCGGCACGAGAGTTAAAACTAAAATCTCCTGTCTCTCTAGCCTTCTGCATGTAGGCGGAAGAGAGTTGCAAATAGCCGTCCGGCTTTTGCGAATTTCTTTCCGTCATGGCCTGCGCGGACTGTATGCGCTTATCTGCTGGCGTCAACTGCGATTCGCTGGCGGCAATCCGGGCAGGTGGAGTTGACGGCTGCTGTTGCCTTGCACGATTAGCCACGACGCGAGCGCCAAAGACGATGGCGGCCAGCACGCACGTCGTCATCAGCGTTAAGAGAATAATCCTGAGTGTTCTCATCTATTAATCATCCCGGCAGATGAATGAGTGACGGGCAGGGTGTTTGCTACCCGTCACTCATTCATCGCTCTGGCTTTAACGCATCAAGTGATGGTCATGCACATTGCCCGTCGTCGTGTTGCCCGTATGCGGAGTTCCCAGGTAAGGAAACCTCGTCAGGTATGGCACGTCGTTGCGGTCAACTCCGTCTCCCAAAGTGTTGTTCGGCGCAACATTGAACGCGGGCGTGAAGGGCGTTCCGCCCACCACGGCTCGCAACTCTATGTCCACCACATCATCCCCGACGCGTCGCCCGTTCGGAAAGCCTGCGAAGTCCAGTCCGAGCAAGCCCAGGCGATTCGGATTCGCGCTCGGCGGTATCGCCACATTGAGCCGCTGGTATTCGTGCGGTATCCCGTCCGATAGAAAGGTCGTGTAGCTCGGCCCCGTGATCGCGTTGACCGGAATGCCCGTCGCAAATATCTGCACGAGGTCGTTGCGCGGCGCGGGCGGTATCGAGATACCCGTCACCTGTTGCAGGTACTTGGGAAGTTGCGGGTCAAGCACGAAGGGCGCGGCAATCGCATCGCCCACCGGCGACAGAGAGTTGAAAGCGTCTTTGAGTCCGTTGGGAATCACCACTTCGTTGACCAGCGGATTGCCGAGCCGCGAAATCTGCTGGAACGGGCCTTCTATCGAGCGCGTCCCGTCCGGCCTGATGACGGTCGTCGTGCGGCGGCTGGCTGTCGCCCAGACGCCGATCACGGCTTCCGGCACGGTCGAGTTGGCTGGCACAGTGCGTGTGCGCGTCAAGTCCTGAATCGGGACTTCGATGGCAACTGAATTGACATTGAATCCGGCCAGCCCGTCAATGCCGCCCGTCGCGCCCAGCGAGCGCAAGTTGAAAGTGTCGAAGAACGCACCGACATCAATATAGAAACCTTCGTCGCGCTGACCGGCGAAGACCTTGCCTCCACCCGGCAGGTTATAGACGGCTGGCAGAGCCAGTGCCGATTCATAATTCGGAGTCGTGCGCTCGCCGATGTTGTTGGGCGGCGTGCGCAGGCCAGCCGCGAGCAGCCTTCCCTGCCTGCCCGACTGGCGATCAATGCGGCGGACGGTATAGGTCTGCGGCTCGTTGTAGTCGGGGTCTGTCAGAGAAGTGATTGGCCCGTTCTCGGCTCCGCTCGCCATGCCGAGGATAAGGCCGGGCTGAAGAATCTGAGTGGTAAAGCGGAACTGGTAAGTGATGTCCTCAAGCCCGTCGCCGGTATTGTCAATCTTGATCTCATAGAGGACAGTGTCGTCGAACTTGTAGAAGTGCGGGCCGCCGGAAGGCTCTTGAAAGGGAATCCAGTTGGCAATCAGAGTGACAAAGCCATCGCGGCCCGCTTCGGTGCTGCGAAAGGCGTAGACATCTGTGTTATCGGCCAGTGGGTCGGCGGTGATGAGCGGGGCTTCGCGGTGGCTCGATGCCTGCGCGGGCTGTATGGTCTGGTTAACGAAGGCCGGGGCCGCCAACAGGCTCATCATGATGCCGGAAGTTATAACGGCAAATATTATTCTTCTCGAAAACAGTTTTCGCATTCTCTTTCCTCCTGATGGATCAATTCTTTTGTGGCATGCCGGAGAGCATGCTTGACGGTATTTAATTCAGTGTCGCCGTCAGGCATGCTTTACCCGCAGTCGCGTGTGTGCGACATCATTTCCGTTTAGTGCGTGTCGAAGTTCGCCACGGGGTAATCGCCGTTCGTGCCCCAGCGCACTGTGAAGGCCAGGCCATTCGTGCTCTGGTTGACGAAGAAAGTGCCCGCGCTCGGACGATAAACAGCGACATCGGTTTTGCCGTCGCCGTCATAATCGCCCTGAGTCGTGAAATCACTCTTCGTGCCGAACTGCACGGCGCGGAAGCTGTTGTCAGAGCTTTGGCGTATGTACCAGAAACTAGTGCTCCCGGCCCTGTAGACTGCGATGTCCGTTCTGCCGTCGCCGTCGTAATCTCCCGGCACATTCAAATCGCCTGCGAGACCGAACTGCTCGCCTCTGAAACCGGCTGTGCTCTGGTTGATATAGAAGAGCGACTGCCCGCCGGAGGAGCGCTGGACGGCGAGGTCGAATCTGCCGTCGCCGTCATAATCTCCGGGCGCGACCACATCCGTATCCAGGCCGAACTGTTGTCCGCTCACAGCGCCGTTGGCGCTGTTCAGGATGTACCAGATGAGCTGCCCGCCCGTGCGGCGCACGATGGCAAAGTCGGTTCTGTTATCGCCGTCATAGTCTCTGGCAACCGGCTCGTCGCCTGCGAGACCGAAGGGTTGTGATTGAAGCGTGTTAGTAGAGCTTTTGAGGACGAAGAAAGTTCCGACGCTGTCGCGGTAAACGGCGAAGTCCGTGCGGCCATCTCCGTCGTAATCTCCCGGCGTCAGGATGTCTTGACCGGCAAAACCGAACTCCTGAAAAATGGTTCCGCCAGTTCCGTTGAGCAACACGTAATTGAAATTGTTGCTGAGACGGAAGACAGCGTAATCGGTGCGCCCGTCGCCGTCATAATCAACTACAGCATCGTTGCCGCCAATCGCCAGCCCGATGACCTGTTCTGAGACTCCATCGTTAACCAGACCGCCGAAATTTCCGACGAGCGTCGCGCGCCCTGTGGCGAGGTTGATGGTGTAGAGCCTTGAAATGTTATCTGTCGCAGTGGTCAGCGCGGCCAAAGCAGTGTTAGCCGAACCGATGTCAAAACCTACGGCTCCGGTCGTGTCCACGCCGAGCGCGCCGACGGTTTGGAGCGTCCCGTTATTCGCTGGATTCTGCGTGGCGAGAATGTCCAGATTGGAGTCTATGTCGTAGAGCGTGGTCGCCGCAGTGCCTGTGAAGCTATTGAGATATGCCGCGCCAGCGATGTTCGGATTCTGGGCCGCGTTCACATCGCCAGCCATAAAGGCTATCGTGCCGTCAACGGCTGCAACGCCGTCCGCCGGATTGATTCTCAAGTTTTGATCCGCGTCGCTATTGACCCGCAGGCGGTCTGGCACAGGATTAAAGTCGAAACCGAAAGTGCTTCCCGCCGGAGCAGGAATGATGGGCGCAACAGCAGTCGTGGCTCCCGTCGTCGGGTTGATGATGACGAGGCGATAACCAGTGCCTGCAAGGTCTCTGACCATGCCGTAAAGCTGCCCCGTCGCCGGACGAAAATCTATGCCGAGCACCGTGTCGCCTACGTTCAACCCGCCAATGGCAACCGCGCTCTGGTTCATTCCCGGCGAAGCGGTATTGAAACGCAGCAAGCGGTTGGTGTTCGTCAGGGCGTAACCCCTCTGGCTCGTGACGGGCGCGGGCGCAACCGCGATGGCGCGAATCTGCGCGCCGCCGATGGTTCCAGAAAGGGTCGCTGCGCCGGTCGTCAAATTAATCGTATAGAATTTGGAGACAGTGTCGCCGGACAGGTTAAGAGCGGCGTAAGCGGTGTTTGTGACTCCGCTGGTGATGATGTCAAAGCCCACAAGCTCCGTCGTGTTGACGCCGAGCGGCCCGACGGTTTGGAGCGTGCCATTGTTCGCTGGATTCTGCGTCACAAGAATGTCCAGATTGGAGTCTATGTCGTAAAGCGTGGTGGTCGCCGCCCCGTTAAAATTATTGGTATAGC
Source organism: Pyrinomonadaceae bacterium (assembly GCA_963817025.1). Lineage (GTDB taxonomy): Bacteria > Acidobacteriota > Blastocatellia > Pyrinomonadales > Pyrinomonadaceae > JACMLC01. Next base: position 328,686 of record CAWFML010000004.1, read on the forward strand.
CAGCGCCGACGACATTCGGATTCTGTCCGGCGTTCACATCGCCAGCCATAAAGGCAAGTGTCCCGTCAACGACTGCAACGCCGTCCGCCGGATTGATTCTCAAGTTTTGATCCGCGTCGCTATTGACCCGCAGGCGGTCTGGCACAGGATTAAAGTCGAAACCAAAAGCTGTGCCGTTGAGCGCGGGGCTTAAAGGATTTGCGCCGGCCTGCGTCGCGGCTCCTGTCGTAGTGTTGATAAGGTAAATGCGGCCCGTGCTGCCAAGCCCGTAGAGTTGCCCGTTCGCAGGGCGAAAATCTATGCCGAGAATCTGTTCGCCAGCTTGCAGGCCGGTAATTGGAAAACTGATGTTGATGGTGGTCGTAGTCACGCTATCGAAACGGACTAACTGGTTAGAGGTGGTCACGCCATAGACAGGCACGGCCTGTGCGGTCTGTGATGCGCCCGCCAGCATGACAATGGCTGCGAGACAAGACGCGAGCCAGAGGCCGCGCCGCAACTTACCTTTTCTCATCTTTTCTCTCCTGTTTAACTCTTCCCCCTCGTGCGACGCGAAACCAAAGATGTCGAATGCTGAAGGGTTAAATTCACAATTTGTTCATATAAAAACTGTTGGGGCAGACTCCGCCCTATGCTCTCCAGTTAGAAACTGAGAGCCTGAACAAGGCGTATTGGGGGATGACTCTGGTGGCGGAAATTCTTCAGGTCTGGAAAAGATACGGAGCAGGCTGAGTATCGGATTGGTCGCCGGGCAAGAAAGTTTCGCGCAAAGGCGCTGGTGGCGCAAAGAAGACAAGTCGCAAAGTAGATTGAACTGCTCTTTATCTTGAATGCTTTTGGCGTCTTCCTTTGCGCCACCAGCGCCTTTGCCGGAGATTCCTTCGTTCCTCCCCAACTTGAACTTATCTGGCCGATTGCTTCATCATTACTTTTACAGAGGTTGTGCAATGGCAAGTCTCGCGCGGCGTTTGCCGCAGAATGTGGCCGGAGATTTTTTCGTTGACGATACATGCATAGACTGTGATGCATGCAGGCAGATTGCGCCCGCGACCTTCCGCGATCACGGAGAGCAGTCGAGCGTCTATCGCCAACCGGAAACGAAAGCAGAGCTACAGCTCGCCCTTGAGTCTCTGACGGCATGCCCGACAGCCTCGATTGGCACAACCCAAAAGCATGATGTGCGCGCAGCCATAGATGCCTTCCCCAAACACATAGCAGATAATGTTTACTTCTGCGGCTTCACGTCAGAAGCGAGTTTCGGCGCGTGGAGCTATCTGATCGTGCGCCCGCCGGAAGAAGGCGGCAATGTGCTGGTGGACAGCCCGCGCTTTGCCACTCAACTGGTCAAGCGCATCGAAAGATTGGGCGGCGTCCGGAAGATGTTTCTGACGCACGTTGACGACATCGCAGCGCATGCCGAGTTTGCGAAAAAATTCGGCTGCGAGCGCGTGATGCATGCCGCAGACGGCGCAGCGCGGCGCGGGATGGAGCGCGTGATTGAAGGCGAAGAGGCCATCAGGCTTGACAGCGACCTGACGCTGATTCCCGTGCCCGGACATACGCGCGGACACATGGTCTTGCTCTACAAGAACAAGTTTTTGTTCACGGGAGATCATTTAGCGTGGTCGCCCGCGCGGGAAACCTTGACGGCCTTTCGCAGCGTCGCATGGTATTCGTGGCCTGAGCAGACGCGCTCGATGACAAAGCTGCTCGATTACGATTTTGAATGGGTGCTGCCCGGACACGGGCGCATTCATCAAGACACGACAGCGGCCATGCATGCGCATCTTGAGCGTTGCATCCTGTGGATGAAAGCAACCCGGTAATACTTCCCTTCCATCTCTAACATCGAGAGCAATAATATTTTTCCGCCCGTCGAGTCAAAGATTCATGAAAAAACTTCTCATGCTCCTCTTCATGCTTGGCACGCTTTCTTTGACAGCCGCCTCAGCCGGACACAAGGCGCAGGATACTTCGACGCCAAAACCCGCCCCGACTTCTTCAGCGACATTATCCCCCGTCTCAAAGCAGCCGCCCGTGCTCAAAAATCCTGAGCCGGCGACGGACCAGCAAAAGCCATCCGGGACGCAGCCGACGAAAAGCGACGAGCCGGAGGAAATCGGCGACGATGAAACTGTCCGCATCAATACAGCCCTCGTCACCATTCCTTTGAGCGTGATGGATCGCAGCGGCAGGTACGTGGCCGACCTGCGGCGCGAAGAGCTTCGCATCTACGAGGATGGCGTAGAGCAGGAGGTCACTTTTTTCGCTTCGCTGGAAAAACCTTTTACGGTCGCACTGCTGCTGGACATCAGCGACTCCGCAGTTTTCCGTCTTGAAGAAGTCAAGGATGCTGCCGTTGCTTTTGTGGATCAGTTGCGCCCGGATGACCGCGCTATCGTCATCACTTTTGACAAGCGTATGGATATTCTGGCCCGCGCAACGAGCGATAAAGAGACCTTGCGACAGGCCATTCGCGGCATCAAGCTCGGCGCAGGCACGAGCCTCTACAACGCCGTTGATATGACGCTCAAACAGATTTTCAGCCGCATAGAGGGACGCAAGGCCGTCGTCCTCTTCACAGACGGCGTTGATACTTCCAGCATGGGCGCGACTTTTCAAAGCAATCTGCGCGATGCCGCCGAATCCGATTCCCTGATTTACACTGTGCAGTATGAATTATCGAGTTCCGGAAAACGCTATGACGCGGGAATGACGGGTAAGAGCACTGGCTGGACGGAAATCGGCGTCGTCGGACGCGCGCAGCGCATCACGGCTAACAAGTATTTGTATCTCATCGCGGAAAGAACCGGCGGTCGCCAGTTTTTAGCCAAAAGCGTAGAGGCGATGAGAAAATCATTCGCCAGTATCGCAGAAGAATTGCGACACCAGTACAGTCTTGGCTATTACCCGCAAAGGTCTGCGCAGGCGGGTCGGCAGCGGCTCGTCAAGGTGCGCGTGGCGCGGCCCAATCTGATCGCGCGCTCGCGTAAAAGTTATTTCTACAACCCGCCGGAGAGAGAGACGCCGGACGATGGGCTGAATCAAAGATGAGCGCAGGTAAATTGCGAATTGCGAGGACGGGCCGAACTCTGTGTCCAAAAAGGCTTGCCATTTGTGTGCGTGCGGGTTTAGAATCCGCCTCACTCGATAAACCGGTAGCTAAGCTAATCCAGAGAGCTATCCTTTATTATCAGAGGTTAGCCGTAGTTACTTAAAAGGAGATTCTTACATGGGTTCACAGCGGCGCATCGTGCTCAAGCCTGTCGCTCTTCTACTCGTCTTCGCCGTGTTGCAGGTCTACGTTTTAGTCACACCCGCCAAGGCGAGCGCGGCAACGCCAACTATTACAACCAACACCGCGCCTGTCGGTCTCAGCTTCGGTCAACTGTTGATGAGCGAGAACCAATCCGCTCTGGTTAACGGGACTAGTGCGACCACGGGCACGACCATCTTCTCCGGGGCACAGTTGCAGACTCCAGAGGGAGCGGCAGCGGTCGTCTCACTGGGGACGCTCGGCAAGCTGAGCATAGACCCGAACACCATGTTGTCACTGACATTCGATAAGCAGAGTGTCGAGGTGCAGGTGAGCGCGGGCAACGCAGTGTTGACGACCAATGCGGGAGTGGTGGGAACATTGACAACAGCAGCGGGAGAGAAGTTGATGACGACCTCGGCTGCCAATTCCACTGTCGGTAAAAAGGCTGCTGCCAAAAGCCTCAGCGATAACGCCATCGGCGCGATTATCTTTGCAGGCGTAGTCGTAGTCGCCCTTATCGTCGTCCTGGCATTAGACGATGATGATAACAACAGTCCCAGCACCCCTTAATACTTCAATCTGACAATCAATACTTTCCACGCGCCCTTTGCTCTATGAAGCAAAGGGCGTGCGCTTTTTTATCCGAGTTGCCGGAATCATCAAATCCGCCTGTATTGGCTGCTATAAATCTTCTATCTCTGCCCCTACCGGATAAAAGAGCGAGAGAGGCAGCAAAAGCAGCGAAAACTGCGGCTCTCTGCCGTCAGAGATGGCCGGATTTTTACACGGGCGACTAAAAAAGCTTGCCATTTATGTGCGTGCGGGTTTAGAATCCGCTTTGCCCGATTGCATTAACATTTGCGGGATGACTTTTGACCTCGGTGCTAAGTAGCGTGTACTTAGCCCTTCATTTGAACAGGCTGATCAAGGCAATTCGTGTCACGACCAGAGGTTAGCCGTAGTTACTTAAAAGGAGATTCTTACATGGGTTCACAGCGGCGCATCGTGCTCAAGCCTGTCGCTCTTCTACTCGTCTTCGCCGTGTTGCAGGTCTACGTTTTAGTCACACCCGCCAAGGCGAGCGCGGCAACGCCAACTATTACAACCAACACCGCGCCTGTCGGTCTCAGCTTCGGTCAACTGTTGATGAGCGAGAACCAATCCGCTCTGGTTAACGGGACTAGTGCGACCACGGGCACGACCATCTTCTCCGGGGCACAGTTGCAGACTCCAGAGGGAGCGGCAGCGGTCGTCTCACTGGGGACGCTCGGCAAGCTGAGCATAGACCCGAACACCATGTTGTCACTGACATTCGATAAGCAGAGTGTCGAGGTGCAGGTGAGCGCGGGCAACGCAGTGTTGACGACCAATGCGGGAGTGGTGGGAACATTGACAACAGCAGCGGGAGAGAAGTTGATGACGACCTCGGCTGCCAATTCCACTGTCGGTAAAAAGGCTGCTGCGAGAGCTTTGGGCGGCGGCGATCATGTTCTCGGTTTCGTTATCACAGCAGCTATCGTTGGCATCGCAGTAATTGCGCTGGTCGTAGATGACGACGACAACGAAAGCCCCAGCAACCCGTAAAGCAGAGAACAAACATAACCAGACAATTTCCGCGTGCCCTTTGCTCCATGAAGCGAAGGGCACGCGCTTTTTATGCCCTCATTCAAGGCTGGCACGCGTGCGGTTTCGCGCCCGTTTTGTTATAACAACAGTGACAATTTTTTCAGTTTTTAGTTTTCAGTTTTGAGCTGTTGGCTGCAAACTGAAAACTAAAAACTGAAAACAGACTTCTTATGAATCCTGAACGCATACGAAATTTTTCCATCATCGCGCATATAGATCACGGCAAATCTACGCTCGCTGACAGGCTATTGGAGATGACCGGCGCACTCACAGAGCGTGAGATGTCTGCGCAGGTTCTAGACAATATGGACTTGGAGCGCGAGCGCGGCATCACCATCAAATCGCACGCCGTGCGGCTCGATTACAAGGCGAAGGACGGCACGGATTATGTCTTGAACTTGATAGACACACCCGGCCATGTGGATTTCACTTACGAAGTCTCGCGCTCGCTCTCTGCCTGCGAAGGCGCGCTGCTTGTAGTGGATGCCTCGCAGGGCGTAGAGGCGCAGACGCTCGCCAACACCTATCTCGCCATCGAAAACAATCTGGAGATGATTCCCGTCATCAACAAGATTGACCTGCCGGGCGCAGAACCGGACAAGGCTCTGGAACAGATCGAGCACATCATCGGCCTTGAGACGCACAACGCCGTGCTCACGTCTGCCAAAACAGGTCTCGGCGTTGACGAAGTTCTGGAAGCGATTGTGCGCGATGTGCCGCCGCCCAAAGGCAATCCCGACGCGCCGCTCATGGCCCTGATTTTCGATTCGTGGTACGACTCATACAGGGGCGTCATCGTCCTCTTCCGCGTCATTGACGGCTCGATCAAGAAGGGTCAAAAGATTCGCTTCTTCAACACGGGGCGCGATTATCAGGTGGAAACTTTAGGCGTCAATCGCCCGCGCCCGACGCCGATTGATTCATTGAGCGTCGGCGAAGTGGGCTTTCTCACGGCTTCGATCAAAGAGGTCGCGGACGTGCAGATTGGCGACACGATTACTGAAAGCGCGCGTCCGACGAAAGAGCCTTTCCCAGGCTTTCAGGAAATCAAGCCGATGGTCTTCGCAGGTCTCTATCCTGTGGACACAAACCAGTATGAAGAGTTGCGCGACGCGCTCGACAAGCTGCGCCTCAATGACGCATCGTTCTTTTACGAGCCGGAATCTTCGACCGCGCTCGGCTTCGGTTTCCGCTGCGGCTTTCTCGGATTGCTGCACATGGAGATCGTGCAGGAGCGGCTTGAGCGCGAGTTCAATTTAGACTTGATTACGACCGCGCCGGGCGTGCGCTACACCGTGACGACGACCGACGGCGACGTTCTTGAGATTGATTCGCCCGCCAAGATGCCTGACCCTGTACGCATCGCCAAGATTGAAGAGCCTGTCATCTTAGCCACGATTTTGACTTCGGATGATTATCTGGGCGGCATCCTTCCTCTCTTGGAAGAAAAGCGCGGCGTGCAGAAAAAGTTTGAGTACATCGCCTCTAACCGTGTGATGCTCACCTATGAATTGCCTTTGAACGAAATCGTGCTCGATTTTTATGATCGTTTGAAATCGGTTTCAAGGGGCTATGCTTCGCTGGATTATCATTTCGTGGGCCACTGGGAATCCGATCTGGTCAAGCTCGACGTGATGGTCGCGGGCGAACCCGTGGACGCGCTCTCACTTATCCTGCATCGCTCGACCTCGCAGGCAAAGGGCCGCGCGCTCGCTGAGAAGATGAAGCAACTGATCCCGCGCCAGCTCTTTGAGGTTCCGATTCAGGCGGCCATCGGCAACAAGGTCGTGGCCCGCGAGACGGTCAAAGCGATGGGCAAAAACGTGATTGCCAAATGCTACGGCGGCGACATCTCGCGCAAACGCAAGCTCCTCGAAAAGCAGAAAGAGGGCAAGAAGCGCATGAAGAAAGTTGGCCGCGTAGAGATTCCGCAAGAGGCTTTTCTCGCCGTCCTGAAAGTCAACGAATGAAATAAACTCAGAGGAGAAACTGCAATGCGATACTCCCCCGCTTTAACCCTCGCTTTTTTTCTCTTTAGCAGCTCTATCATCTTCGCGCAGCACAATGCTTCCAGCCACGCGCCAGCCGTTGAGAAACCGGCGACGCTGATGCCGGGGCTTGACGCGCATCATCGCACGGTTTCGACGCGTCACCCGGAAGCGCAGAAATTTTTCGATCAGGGCTTGACGCTCGTTTACGCTTTTAATCATGAAGAGGCGATACGCTCTTTCAAACGCGCGGCAGAGCTTGACCCGCAGATGGCGATGGCCTACTGGGGCATCTCGCTCGCGCTTGGGCCAAACATCAATCGAGACATTGACCCTGAGCGTTTGAAGGCTGCGGTTGAAGCCGCGCAGAAAGCTCTCTCTTTATCCGCCAAAGCTTCTGAGAACGAGCGCGCTCTGATCGAAGCTCTGGTCAAAAGATATTCCACAGAGCCGGGGGCGGATTTGAGAAAGCTCGCGGTCGATTACAAGAACGCGATGGGCGAGGTGTCAAAGCGTTATCCGGATGACCTTGATGCGGCAACGCTGTATGCAGAGAGCGCGATGAATCTCAGGCCGTGGCAACTGTGGAACAGCGACGGCAAACCCGCCGAAGGCACTGAAGAGATTGTGGCGGTGCTCGAATCCGTACTCAAACGCGACCCGAATCACATCGGCGCGATTCATTACTACATACACGCTGTCGAAGCCTCGCGCAATCCCGAACGCGCGCTCGCCTTTGCGCCGACACTGACGACCGCTGTCCCGGCGGCGGGCCATCTGGTGCATATGCCCGCGCACATCTACATGCGTATGGGCGATTACAAGGCAGCCGCGCGCAGTAACGACGAAGCGGCCACGGCGGATGAAAACTTTTTCAAAGCGACCGGCAGAGAAGGCTTTTATCCGTTGATGTACTACAACCATAACGTGCATTTTCTGGCAGTCGCTCAAGGCATGGCGGGACAGTATGCGTTGGCGATTGCGTCTGCGCGCAAGCTTGAAAAAAACGTCGCTCCGCATCTTAAAGGGATGCCGATGTTCGATGGTTTCGCGGCGACTCCGGTGCTCGTGCTGGTGCGTTTTCGCAAGTGGGACGAGATACTCAAACTGCCCCAGCCGGAAGCGGGATTGCAGGGCATGACTGCCGTCTGGCGTTTCGCGCGCGGGATGGCTTATGCCGCGAAGGGACAGATGGCGCAGGCAGAGAACGAGCGCAAACTTTTTCTCGAAGCGACAAAATCAGTTCCGGCAGAATCCGGCTATGGCCTCAACCCCACGAGCAACGTCATGAAGATTGCAGGGCATGTCCTCGACGCGCGCATCGCATTGGCGCAGGGCAATCATAAAACTGCCATCGAGCTTCTGAGAAAGGGCGTCGAGTTGGAAGATGCTCTGGCGTATGACGAGCCGCCCGGTTGGTTCCTGCCCGTGAGAGAGACTCTGGGCGGAGTGCTGCTCAAAAGCGGCGAACACGCCGAAGCCGAAAAAGTTTTCCGCGCCGACCTCGAAAGAAACGCGCGCAACGGTCGTTCGCTCTTCGGCTTAATGGAAAGCCTCAAGGCGCAGGGCAAAAAGGACGCCGCGCAATTCGTCCAAAAAGAATTTGAGAGCGCATGGAAGAACGCGGACACTCAATTGAGAATTGAAGATTTGTAAATAAGACTTGCCCGATTGCGGAATGCGGATTTCGGATTGCGGATTAAAAAAGCGAGCGAATGTTTTTCCAATCCGCAATCCGAAATCCGCATTCCGCAATCGAAAGTTTTTGCTTGTCGAACGGCGCACAGATGCGTAGAGTAGTAGCGAAACGACAGCAATTTTTCAGGAAGGCAACGCGCATGAATATCAGTTTGACATTCCCGCCCTGGTAAGCTTCCAGACACATACTTTCATCCGACGGCAAGCCGCGCATCAAGCGACGGCTCAGATATAGCCTTGCCCGCTCGGTGATTCCTCCGCCTCGACGAGACGCTTTTCCCGCTCAGATAGAAGCGTTCTCAAAAACTTGTCGAGTCATAAGAGGAATCATCCAATGCTCAATCTTAAAAAGTTGTGCCTCGCTCCGTTTAAGCGCAGAGCGGGGCAAAAGCTTGTCCTTTCATTTTCTTTTACCCTCCTCGCCATAGAATTTCTGGACGAGTTTATCTTCGGCCTGCGCGAAGCGTCATGGCCGCTGGTTCGCAATGACCTTCAACTCTCTTACACGGAGATTGGACTGCTGCTCAGCGTGCCCGGCATCTGCGGCAATCTGATCGAACCTGTGCTCGGCATTCTCGGGGATGTCTGGAAAAGGCGCGTGATAATTTTAAGCGGGGGCATCATCTTTACACTGGCTTCGCTGCTCACGGCTTCCAGTCAGGGATTCACGCTGTTGCTGCTCTCCTTCATCATGTTCAACCCTGCGTCAGGCGCGTTTGTCGGTCTCTCGCAGGCGGCGTTGATGGATGCGGCTCCCGCGCGACGCGAGCAGAACATGGCGCGTTGGGAGTTGGCAGGGTCGCTCGGCAACGTCTTTGGCCCGCCCGTGCTCGGACTCGCCATGCTGGTTGGAGCAAGCTGGCGCGGCGTGTATCTGGTACTGTTCGTGCTGTCGCTCTTGCTCGTCTTTGCCACGTGGCAATTCCCTTTCACGACGCCTTCCGGCTCTTCTGAACAAGCAGAGCGCATCAAACTATGGGACGGGATTCGCGGAGCTTTCAAGGCGCTTCGCAGGCGCGAGGTGGTGCGCTGGCTGGTACTGTTGGAGCTGGCAGACCTGATGATGGATGGGCTACACGCCTATCTCGCGCTCTACTTTGTGGACGTAGCGGGCCTCACGGAAGCGCAGGCTGGTTTGTCACTGATTGTCTGGACGTGCGCGGGCCTTCCGGGCGACATACTCCTGCTGCCGCTGCTGGAACGCGTGCGCGGTCTCAGTTATCTGCGTTGGAGCGCGCTCGTTATGCTCCTGCTTTTTCCGTTATTCCTGCTCGTGCCGGGCGTCTGGCCCAAGCTCTTGATGCTCGGATTGATAGGCTTTGCCAACGCCGGTTGGTACTCGATTCTCAAAGCGCAACTCTACGCAGCGATGCCCGGACAGAGCGGCACTGTGATGACGGTCGGCAACGTGAGCGGCCTTTTCAACAGCCTGATCCCGCTCGGCATCGCGCTCGCCGCAGAGCGTTTCGGACTTGGCGCGGCAATGTGGCTTTTAATTTTAGGGCCGCTGGCGCTGCTGTTTGGCGTGCCGCGCGAAAGCAAGTAGAATCAATTGTAGTTAACATTTTAGTTAACCGCAGAGACGCAGAGGAAACAGAAAACAGTTAGCAAAATAGCTTTCTTCTTATCTTCTTTTTACCCTCTCTGCGTCTGCGGCGTCTCTGCGGTGAAAAAGAGTCTGAATAAATAGATGCATGTCACACGAGTTGAGTTAGTCAACATCAAATCGCACGTCCAGTCCGAGTATCATTTTGAGCGCGGGACGACGGCCATTACGGGCGAGAACGGCGCGGGCAAGACCACGATTCTCGAAGCCATTGCGTGGTCGCTCTTCGACACGCTCGATTACAGCAAGGATGATTTCCTCAGGCGCGGCGCGAAGAAAGGCTCTGTCCGCGTCACTTTTGAAAGCGATCTGGATCAGAGACAATATACCGTTTACAGGGACACAGGGCAGGGCTACTACGTTTTCGATCATGGCCTGAGCATGCGTGTCGCCGAGAAGAAGGCTGATGTCAATGCCTTCCTGCGCCAGCATCTGGGGATTGAGCCGGGCACGGACTTAAAAGCTCTGTTCCGCTCGGCCATCGGCGTCCCGCAAGGCTCTTTCACAGCCGAATTCATCCTCGCTCCGAACGCGCGCAAGGCTGCCTTTGATCGCCTGCTCAAGGTTGAAGAGTATCGTGACGGGGCAGAGCGTTTGCGCGAGACTGTGCGGCTGATTGACGAACGCACAGCTTCTGTACGCGAGCGCATCGCCAGCGCCGAAGGGCAGCTCGCGCGTTATGACGAGCTGGTCAGCGAGCATGCTTTGACGGGCGCGCGCGCGCGCGAGCTTGAAGCAACTATCGCAGAGTTAAAGCAGCAGATAGCTGAGCGCGCAGAGGTCGTCAAGAGAATGGATGCTGCCGAGCAGCGCGTGGCGGACGCGCGTGCAGAGAAGGATCGTCTAGCGGTCGAGCGCGAATCTTCTGCACGAAGATTGCTGGACAGGCAAGCGATGCGCGATGCGGCCAGCGCGGCTTTTGCAAAACAGCAGGCAGTCATCAATGATTATCAAGTGCATCTGGGTGCGCTCGAACGTTTGAGCAAACTGGAAACCGAGCGCACCGCGCGCGACCGGCTGGCGTCTGAAGCCGCACGCGTCGAAGGCTTAAGCGCCTCAGCCGCAAATGATGTCAGGCGTTTGCAGGAAGCTCTCGACAGGGCCGTGCAGGCAGGAGCATCCGTCGCCGTGCTCGAACCTCTTATCGCCGAGCAGGAAGAGTTGGAACGCGAGCGGGAACGCCTTCGAGACCTGCGCGCGGAGGCCATCAGCGCGGGCCAGAGACTGACGCCACTGGATCAAGAGCTTGACGCGCTTCGCAAGCAGCACACGCAGATCAAAGAACGCGTCAAAGCTGCGGAGAAGGGCGAGGGCGCGCAGCAACGCGCGGCAGACCTCGCCAGCGAGCGGCTGGAAATAGAGACGCTGTTGAGCAAAGCGGAAAAGGCGGACACCAGCCTGAAGCATCTCTCTTCGCAGAGGAAAGAGATGACGCGCGAGCGCGAGCGTCTGCGGCGCGAGGTGGCTGCGCGTGAGAAGGAAGCAACCGAGCTTGAGAAACTTTCTGCGAAGGCTGCGGAGGCTGGCACGCTGATAACGCGCGAGCGCGAATTAACGGAACAGCTCGCTCACTTGCGCGCCGGAATCTCGCGCGACGAAAAATTTCAGCGCGAAGTTAAAAACGGTCTCTGCCCGATTCTTTCCCAGAAATGTCTCAACATCGGCGAAGACCAGACGCTCGAAGATTATTTCAAAGATCAGTTTGCCAGCACGAGCGCGCAGTTGAGCGTGCTCGAAAAAGAGAGTGCGGGCGTCGGGCTGGCCGTGCGCGAGGCCCGCGAGGCCGAGAAACATTTTTCCAGATTTGAAAATGTCAGTGCGCAACTGGCCCAATCAAGACAACTGCTCGCAGAGCGCGAAACTTTACTGGCGCGTCTGGAACAGGAAATCGCCGCGCTGCCTGCGGCAGACCTTAACAAGCTGCGCGCGCAGTTATCAGGGATAGACGGCGAGTTGATTCTGGTGCAGGATGCCGCGCTGCGTCATGCTGAATTAAAGCCGCTGCAACAGCGTTTGAAGGAGATAGAGCAGGAGGGCAAAGCGAAAAGAGAGGAGCGCGAGAGCGTCGCCGCCGTCGCCGCCGCCGTCGTCACCTTTGACAAAGAGATTGAAGAGACGGAGAAACACCTTCGTGCGCTCGCAGACCCGCGCGGGCGCGCGGCCAATCTCAGAAGTGAAGCGGAGCGCGCGGATGCTCTGAAAACCGAAATCGCAGGCGCGACAGATGCCCTTCGCGCGCTCGAAGCTCAATCACGAAAACTCTCTACGGAGCTTGAGCAGTATAGATTGCTTGACGAGCAGTGGAACGAGGCCCGCACGGAGCGCGACCGCACGATGGCCGCGCACAGGGAATATCTGGCGAGCGAAGCTCTGGCCGCCACGCTGCCCGCGCGTGAGGCGGAATTTGAGCATGCTGAAAAAGAGTCTCAGCGGGCGACTGTGGAAGCGGAAAAAGCTTTACATGAACACGAGCAAGCCGTCGCCGATTACAGGCGCGACGAGCACGACACGGAGCGCGCACGCCTTCTGGAAGCGCGCACGCGCGAGGCCGCGTCCGCAGCCCAACTGGAAGCCGCGCAGGCGCGCGAGGCTGCGCTGGCGGCGGAACTGAGCAGGCTTGCGGAAGTGCGCGATTCGATGCGCGACGAGTTTCGCGCTAAAGAAAAGCTCGAAGAATTAAATGAGGCGACGGAGTTTATACGCGACACGCTCAAACAGGCGGGGCCGCTGATTACGGAAAGTTATCTTTACAACATTTCGATTGAAGCCAACCAGTTGTTCCGCGAAATCACTGGCGAAGCGAGCCGCGCGCTGCGCTGGTCGCGCGACTATGAAATTATTCTGGAAGAAGAAGGCCACGAGCGTTCCTTCCAGAATCTTTCCGGCGGCGAACAGATGGCGGCGGCGCTGTCGGTTCGTCTGGCACTCCTGAAACAGCTCTCGGATATTCGACTCGCCTTTTTTGACGAGCCGACTATCAACATGGATGCAGAGCGGCGCGAGCGTCTGGCCCAGCAGATCGGACAGGTGCGCCACTTCGACCAGCTCTTCGTCATCTCGCACGACGACACCTTTGAAGAGAGCGTGGATCACATCATCCATGTCAAACGCAGCGACAACAGCAAAACATTATTGGTGGCCGAAGGCTAAGATTATTGCCACAGAGAACACAGAGAAAAGTTCAGACGCTATCTTTTCAAACTTTGTGCTCTCTGTGTCCTCTGTGGCTAAGAAATGTATAAATGACTAAATCCCTGAAATCGGTCACGATTGTCTGCGACGGGTCGAGCCTCGGCAACGGTCAGGCAGAGACGCGTGCGGCGGCGGTCGCGCTGCTCGGTTATCACGGCGTCTGGCGCGCGGTCGGAACTTATCTAGGAACAGCAACGAACCAGCAGGCGGAGATTGCTGCGGCTGCGGTCGGCCTCGAAGCCTTGCGCGAGCCGTGCCGCGTGCGCGTCGTGACGGATTCGCGCTATGTCGTCGAGACGATGTCTGGCCGTTTTCGTCGCAAGTCCAACGCGGAATGGTGGCAGCGTCTGGACAAAGCCGTGCGCCCGCATGAGGTCGAATGGGAATGGGCCAAAGGCCACGCCGGACATGTCGTACAGGAGGCCGCAGACCGCGCCGCGCGAAAAATCGCCGCGCTCGAACGTGTGGACGAGAGCGTGTTGCGCGCTGCGATTGATAGCGTCGGAGATGTCGAGCTGGCAAGGTAAAGTTAAACGAAAATCCGGTACTGGTTCAGATTCAGGTCTCAAGCTCAAAGAACCCAAGAACGTTTCCCGCAAAGGCGCAAAGGCGCTGGTGGCGCAAAGAAAAGCACGCAAGGAGTAAGTGGCATTCAACCCTTTGCGGTCTTCCTCCGCGCCTTTGCGCCTTTGCGGGAAACGTTATAGCTCGTCTATCAGCTTAGTTGCTGAGACAGAATCACTACCGAAAATCCTTTTTTCCGGCAGGAAACAGGGCCGCTCAATAAAACACTTGAAATCTCCGGGCGCAAAGGAGCATGATGTCCCTCACGGCGAACGCGCTGAACATCTCTCGCAAGGTTTATAAAAAGCAATGCTGCAATTAATCCGTTCCCTCGAAACCAACTTCCGCAATTTTGTGCGCAGCCTGCGCCAGTCTCCGCGCTACAAGCCGCAGCTAAGGTTTACGCTCTCGATGCTCGACCAGAACGTGCGCGGCCAGCAGCATGGGCGTCCGGCCATCATGCTCGGCGGCTACACGCTTAACCTGAGCGAGACCGGCATGGCTCTGGCCGTTCCGGCAATTAGCAAGGGCGACCATCATCTGGCCGCACGCAACCGTCGCCTGCTAATCGTGCTTGAGCTTCCGACAGGGCCGATTCGCTTGCAGGCCGCTCCCGTTCGCTACCAGCGACTCAGCCGCAGCGGGACGGGCTATCTGATAGGCGTGCGCATCATCTCCATGAGCGACGAGGACAAGCTGCGCTTTCTCAAATACCTCAACCGTCTCTCGCGCGGCGCGCAGCTTTCATCACGACGCACCACCGGCAGCTAAAGCCAAATAACAAATCAGCCACGGATAAACGTAAAAGAGCGCGGATTAAGAAAGGCTTCTCTTTCAAGCCTTCGTCTATACGCGTTCAGCCGTGGCTGATTACAGCTCATGGTTGAAGGCGCAGATAGTTGCGCTGCATGGTCATTCGCTTTCCCGTGCTCTCGCATTTATAATCCTCTCTTCTGATAAAAGCGCGGCGCGAGCCTACACAGAGAGGCAGCCGCGTTTCGCGCCATCTGAATCCATAGCGAGAGTGTTCATCTCAAGTATCAACTTCAAACTCACGCGCGCCCGGTCACTCTTGCGGCGCGCGTTTGCCGCCTGCGCGCTGGCGTGCATCGTCATATCTCTTTTCTACTTTTCCGCACAGGCCCAATCGCCCGCGCAGCGCGGGTGGATGTGGCAGAACCCTCTGCCGCAGGGCAACCAGATTTATGCGCTGGGCTTTGCCGCCGACAAAGAACACGGCTGGGCCGTGGGGGCCGACGGCGTGCTGCTCTATACGAAGAACGGCGGCTTTGAATGGGAGCCGCAGTATACGCCCGTGAGGACGACGCTGTACGGGATTTTCGTCAAGGGGAAAAAGAGCGCGGTGGTCGTCGGCGCGCGCGGCGTCATCATGACGACGGAGAACGGCGGCGACAAGTGGGTGCAGCGGCTGACGGGATTTAACGACCATCTTTATAGCATCACGTTTGCGCCAAAGGAGCCTTCGCGCGGATGGGCCGTAGGGACTTACGGGCGCATCCTGCACACGACGGACGGCGGCCTGACATGGCAACAGCAGTTCAGCGATGCGCGCTCACATCTTCTCTCCGTCTCTTTCGCAGACAAAAACAGCGGGGCGATTGTCGGGGCCAATAGCACGCTGCTCGTCACTCATGACGGCGGCGCGACATGGAAGCAGCCACCGGTCGAAGGCGAGTTGCCTTTGACGAGCGTAGCTTTTCTCTCTGACAAGCGCGCTGTCGCAGTCGGCTATGGCGGGCGCGTGTTGCGCACAGAGGACGGCGGCGAAACATGGCAGACCGTCAATCTATTTTCGCGCACAGACCTTTTGTCGGTCTGCTTTGCGGATGAGCAGCGCGGGTGGGCCACAGGCGATGGCGGTCTGGTTTTGATGACGGGCGACGGCGGCAAAACATGGATACCGATCAGCGTTCGCACCAATCCGCGTCTGGTCATGATCTATTTCGCAGACCCTTACACGGGCTGGTCTGCGGGCAGCGATGGTCTTTTGATTCGCACGGATGACGGCGGCTTTCAGTGGCGGCGGCTGACGGAAGGCGGGCGCGACGATCTGGCAGACATCTACTTTCACAACGGCTCTCGCGGCTGGGCAGTGGGCGCGCGCGGCAAAATTCTGTTGACCGACTCAGGCGGGAGAGCGTGGTTCACAATTCTTTCCGGCATGACCACGCGGCTCAACGCTGTGACGTTTGCAAACGAGCGTGAAGGATGGATTGTCGGGGACAAAGGCGTCATTCTGCGCTCGCTCAACGGCGGACTGACCTGGGCGCAGGCCGTGTCCGGCTCGACTGAAGATTTGTATGGCATACACTTCATCACACCCCAGCGCGGTTGGGCGGTGGGTGCGCGCGGCACGATCCTTCATAGCTCGGACGGCGGCGCGACATGGAGCGCGCAAAGCTCAGGCATCGGCGCGTGGCTCGAAGACGTGAGCTTTACGGACGATAAGAATGGTGTCGCCGTCGGCTCGAACGGCTCGATTCTTCGCACAGAGGATGGCGGCGCTAGCTGGCAGGCAATCAAAGCGAATGTCAGGGAATGGCTTTACAGCGTTGCCTTCGCAGACAGGCAAAGAGGCTATGCGGCGGGCGCGGGCGGCATCATCCTGCGCACGGATGACGGCGGCCTGACATGGAACGATCAGGAGAGCGGCATCAACCTCAACCTCTTTGCGATAGATGTCGCGGGGCGCGATGACGCGCTGGTCTCAGGCGAGCAGGGGCGCGTGCTGCGCACGCTCGACGGCGGCCTGACATGGGAACTACAGCCGACGATTACGAGCGTGCCGCTCTTCGCAGTAGCTTATCTGGGCGGGACTGATGCGTGGGTCGCGGGTCGTGGCGGCGCAATCCTGCGCCGCATCGCAGATGTGCCGACGGTTAAAATTTCGCGCCCGAAAAGTCCGCCCTCACTGCGCCGCCCGCCCAAGCCCAAAGATGGAAACGGCGCACAGGATGCTCCGCTCGTCGTTGACGACGGAGACCTCCCGCGCGCCGTGCCGCCGGGGAAAAAGCAGTAGCGTAGCGTGCAGAGTTGGGCAGAGAATTCTTCAAATGGCTTTCTAAAATATAGTAAGATTGCGCTATTAATCGGACGCTGTTTCCCTGCGGGGCTTGACGAAGGAGTGGCATGGCGGCTCAATCACCGGAGCGCACTAAAGTCTTCATCAGTTACAGCCATCAAGATGCACATTGGCTCGCTCGACTGCGCGTTCACTTAAAGCCTTTAGAAAAAGCGCATCAGATAGATGTCCGGGACGACACCAAAATCAAAGCCGGTGACAAATGGAAGGAGGAAATCGAACAGGCGCTCGCCAGCGCCAGAGTAGCCGTGCTGCTATACCCGCTTGGCAGTACAATTTCTCCCCCATCGTCTTGAGATCGGATTTGCCTCTAAACATTGACCACCCTGAGGACTATCCCGTGTATGGAGATTTAAATGGGCGCAGCAAGATAGGCACTATCGGAATGAAATTCGAGGTAACGGGGAGGCTCGGAGACTATTTAACGGTAACGATAGAAGATAAAAAAAGGCACATTATAGAAGGTAAAAAAGGGTACATCTATGCCCCGAAACTTTCGCAAAAAACGAACGAAGTGGTCAGCTTTTCCAGCGGCATGATTCGCTTCATCCGCCGGGAACAGCGCCAAGAGCCTCGCTTTAATCGAAGAGGCGTATAAGCTCAACCCGTACCTCAAGACCACAGTCCAATACCTGTTGATGAGTCATCTCGAACGCTTGGCCCGGATGTCCGCCAGCGACAGGAAAAAAGCTAAAGGGCAGCAGGCGATGCTGGCGATTCAAGACATCCTGTCGAAGAACAGCGTCTTATTCGCAGAAGATGACCCGTGGGTCGAACAAGTCAAGCAGATACTCGCAAGTATTTGAAAGAAAACCGCTGCCGTGCGGACATCACGCTTCAAAGCACGCGCCCTAGCCACCCTCTGCTTTTACTTCAGCGCTTGAGCTATCAAAACCGCAGCGGGCAGCAACTTTCCTGCGGCTTTGTTGCTGCCCATCCCAAGTTTCTCTACTGCTTCAACTTAAATTCCTTCGGAACGAATTCGACTGAGACAATCTGGCCGTCCGCTTTGGCCTTTGCATCTTTTGCCGGACGATAGATGATGACCGCTTCATCAGCCGGACTGCGCGGGCCGCATTTCACCTGACCGGTCATGCCAGTCACGTAAGAGGTAAAGTCAACGCCCTCGAAATCTATCGCGCTGAATTGGTAGAGGCGGCCCTGTGTTTGCACGGAAAAGATGATGCCTTTCGCGCCGCAATCTATACGCGTCAATTGTCCGCGCACGCGCTGCTCGCCGTCCTGCGGCTGTCTCAGGGCTTCTTCGACCGACTCGTTCATAGCCTCTTCGGGCGTGCGTACATTTCCCTGCTCTGCGGGCGTGGAAGTGGTAACTAGCGTCGAGCCGATGGTCGCGGCTTCGGCTTTGTAGCGAGCCATGCTCTCTTCCATCTGTTTAATCGAATCGAGCAGCGATTGAGCTTGTGCGCGCAACTCCTTTTCCGTGGAACTGCTGAGCACGATTGGCTGTAACGTCTCGCGCGCCATCTTGTAATCCTGCTTTACCATATACGCACGCGCCAGCAGATAGCTGAACTCAGGCTCTCCGGGCAGCAGTTGAATGGCGCGTTTGAGGAGCGCGATTGATTCGTCCAACTGTTCGCCTGTGACCAGATTGACAAAGGCCAGCAAGCGATAAGAGTCCGCGTAACCCGGATTCAACTCGATGGCTTTCTTTAGCTCCGTGCGCATCTTGCGCGCGAGTTCCGGCTCGATCTTCGTGACCACATTGCCCGAGCCAAAAGCCTCTTCGCTGAGCGCGAAGGCGTAATAGTAATGAACCAGATAATTGCCCGTGTTGGCTGTGACGGCGCGTTCCAGATAACGCCTCGCTTCTGCAAAGCGTTGACGCCGCATCTCCAACATGCCGTAGGAAGCATGCGCCAGAGCCATGTTCTCATCCAGCGCAATCGCTTTCTTCAGATACTTCTCCGCTTCGTCGAGCGCGCCCACATGCGTCAACAAATCGCCGAGATAGTATTCCCCTTCGGCCTCCGTCAAAGGCGCAGCCTGCATTTCCAGATCAAACTCTAGCTTGCGCTCGAAGGTTGCGACCTGCGAAGGATAGTTGTCCCGCTTGACGTACTGCTTCAGCTCCTTTTCGAGCGTCGCATAATCGGTTTCAAAAGCCACCGGAAAAGCCTTGTCCGGGTCTATCCCCGAAAGGATGAGATCGAAAAATCGTCCGAGCTGCGGTTGTCGCTGCGGGCTGTTCAAGAGATAGTGAACCAATGCCCACGACTGCGCATAAAAGAGCGTCTGCTTGTTTTTCTCGCCATAGTAAGGCGAGTCGTGGTCAACCTTGAACAGCGTTTGCAGCGGAATCAAATTCGCTTCCCGCAATTTGAAGACATGTTTGGAGAGGACTTTGCCCAGCCAGACCTTGCGGTCTTCCTTAATCGCAAACGTGCTGTAATACTCCGCCAACCCCTCGTTGAACCAGACGGGCATGTTCTGGATATTGTCTTTGACCAGCAGATGCACGAACTCGTGAAAGATAATCTCGAAAGGATCATTCGCTTCGTCAATCCGCGCGCTGAGCGCGATATAGTTGACATCATCGCCGCCCTGAAAATAGCCTGCCGTATTGGCTGGCGCGAATTTCTGATAAGTCTGGAAGTCTTTGAAGACGACAACGGTCGTCGGAATCGAAGACGCGAAATTAGTTTTTTTCAACAGCCGCGAGAAGACATCGCGGAACTGTTCGAGCCGCGTGGCAACCTGTCTTATCTCCTTCTCGCTGGCATTGCCGACGAGCACAAAATTTTTCGAGCGCACGCTGGTCCACTTATCTTTGGCCGCAACCGAAGAGGCGGGCGCAAGGCACAATAAGCAAAGAACCGCTCCCAGAGCGAGGGTCAGGCGTTTCATTAAATACATCTCCAAATAAATGATTTTAAAAAGTTAAAGGCGTTTAGCTCAGCGCGTGGGGACGCCCGTTTTGATGGAAGAGCGCATCTGCTTTCTCTAAAGCTATAGCAGTTTGCAATTGCGAACCGTTATAAACGAATGCGCTAAGGCCGCATATTATAAGTAAGCCGTCCTCATACGGTCAAACGACGAAGAGCAAGGGCGGAAGAGCAAGGATGAAGGATGAAGGCGGAAGGATGAAAGGCATGCTATTCAAACATGAATGCCTCATCTCTGAATAGCGCTCTTTTCATCCTTCATCCTTCCGCCTTCACCCTTGCTTTTCTACGGTTCGATGTCTATGTCTTCGGGCACGAACTCGATGGCGATGGCCTCGCCGTCAAATTCTGCGTGCGGATTATTTGACGGGCGATAGGTCAGGACAACCAGATTTTCGGGGCTGCGTACGCCGCAGTTGACCGTCCGTTCCAACCCCACGACGTAGGCGACAAAAAAGACCTTTTTAAGCTCTTCGCCATGCAGCCGGAGCAGGCGGTCGCTCGTCTCCACATAGAGCGCCACGCCCGTCTCCATGCACTTTATACTCTTGAGCACGCCGCGCACGCGCTCGCCTTTGAAGCGTTTGGCGAGCCTTTGGTTGCCGGAAGAATGCGCCTTTTCTGCTGGCAAAGATTCTGTTTTCGACGCACTCGCCACTGCCTCTTCTTCGCTGGCAGCCTCGGCCCGATTAAGTCGCGCCGCCTGTTCCTCAGCAGTCTTCATATCCTCGATCATGCCGAGCGCCTGTTCGCGCAGGTTGAGTTCGGCGGGGCGCTTGAGAATCGGACTCAGGGCTTCGCGCGCGGCTGTGAAATCCAGACGCCGCACATGCACCTGCGCGAGGACGAGTTGGATGTCCTGTCTGCCGGGCGCAAGCTCCAGCGCGCGTTTGAGCAAAGCCACAGCTTCATCCAGTTGCTTGTTGAGGGCCAGATTAAGGAAAGCTTGCAGGCGATACGCTTCTATAAAGCGCGGCGACAATTCGCGCGCGCGCTCTAAGGCGGCGCGCATGGCCGCAGCCGCAGTTGG
This sequence comes from Pyrinomonadaceae bacterium, assembly GCA_963817025.1. Lineage (GTDB taxonomy): Bacteria > Acidobacteriota > Blastocatellia > Pyrinomonadales > Pyrinomonadaceae > JACMLC01. The sequence continues at coordinate 349,661 of CAWFML010000004.1, forward strand.
CCCGTAGCCGGATACTTTCCCGTCTTCGCCCATCTCTTCGCGGCTCAAGGCGTAGGCGTAATAATACTGCGTGAGATAATTCTGCGTATCGCGCGCGGCGGCGCGTCTCAAAAGCTGCACGGCTTCTGTAGCTCTGCGCTGTTTAAGGCGCAGCATGCCGAGCGAAGCCTGCGCCATGACAAGCTCAGGATTCTGGGCCAGAGATTGACGCAGATAGCCTTCCGCCTCTTCCGGGCGGTTGAGATGCAGCAACAGGTCGCCGAGGTAAGCCTGCGCCTCTGCCCCTGACATCTCGCGGCTTCGCGCCTCGCTATTAACCATCAGCGGCCTGTCAAAATTTTTGACTTCTGCCGGATATGGAGACTGGCGGACGTATGACTTCAAGCCCTTCTCAATTGACGCGAGGTCTGCCTGAAAAGCCTGCCGCAATCCGTCTTCAATCGTCGCGCCCCCGGCCAGCAGGGTTGTCAGGCGCGTGAATTTTTCCAGAGCGGGCTGCCCGTCTCGATGCAAGAGGTAATGTACCAACGCCCATGACTGGGCATAAAAGACCGCTTGCGGCCCGCGCTCGTTGTACGAGCTTGAGTCGTAATCGACGGCCAGCAGAGCCTGAAGAGGCATCAACTCTTTTTTATCGAGCAGCCGCACATGCTGCGCGTTCTCCTGTCCGAACGCAATCTTTCTGCCGTCGTCAGAGATTTTGAAAGCGCTGTAATATTCCGCCACGCCCTCGTTAAAACAGAGCGGCAACCCGCGCAGGTGATTGTCTATAAACAGATGCGCCAGCTCGTGAAAAACCGTGCGGTAGGGGCTGTCACTTCTTCGCTCTGTCGAGATGGCGATGTAGTTTTGGTCGCGTCCCGGTTGAAAGAAGCCTGCGACCGGCGCGGGCTTCCCTTGATAGAGCGGGCGGAAAGGTTTGAAAGATTCGTCGCTTTTGAAAACGATGACGGTGGTCTGAACTGTCGAACGCATCCCCGTAAACAGTCGCGCTAAGATGCTGTGATACTGTTCGAGCCTGACGGAAGCCTCGCGTATCTCACGCTCGCTGGCGTTGCCGATGACTGTGAAATTTTCCGTGCGCACACTGACCCAACGCTCCTTGCCAACCGCGCGCGCCTCTAGCGCGACGAGCGACAAACAGAGCAACGCGACGAAAAATAGGACGGAGCGTTTCATGTCATGCAGGACTGTTGGCTTTACGGCGTCGGGGAGACGTGTGAATCTGACTCAGAACATAACTCTTGCAGCTTGCAGCCGTCAATACTTATAAGCGATTTCAAAACTCAAGATACAGAATGCTTCAACTCCTTTGCGCCTTCTGCTTTATCTTTGCGCCTTTGCGCGAACCAGCAACGTTTCACGCAAAGGCGCAAACAAAGAAAAACTCAAGGCGCAAAGGCTTGACTCTTAAATCCATCGAGTTTTGAAATGGTCTTTAACTCAACAGCTTTGCGGCGGCCTCGTCCAACAGCCAGATAAGCTCGCCGCGCGCGGGCCGCACCAACGCTGCGGGCAGAGAGTCATCCTCAACAGCATCGCTCTCAAAAACAGCAAGCAGCGCGGCGGCTTTCGCTTCGCCTGTGACCAGAAAAACAATCGTCTCCGCCGCATTCAAAGTGCGCAGGGTGAGCGTCAGGCGATGCGCTGCAAACTGTTCGACAAAGGGAGCGGCAACGGTGTGCTCTTTATCCTTCAAGACCGGCGAGCGCGGAAAGAGCGAAGCCGTATGCCCGTCTTCACCCATGCCAAGCAGGATTAAAGAGAAGCGCGGCTCGCCTGCGCCGAATTGTTTTTCAAGCTCTGCCGCGTAAAGCTCAGCCGCCTGCTCCGGCTCGTCCTCGCCGCGCATCCTGTATACCTGCTCATGCGGCACCGGCACATGCGCGAGCAGAGTCTCATGGGCCAGACGATAATTGCTCTGCGCATCTGTCGGCGGCACACAACGCTCGTCGCTCCAGTAGACATGCGTTTGCGGCCACGGGACGCGCGCGCGATAGGATTCCGTGGCGAGAAGTTGATAGAGAGCTTTCGGCGTCGAGCCGCCGGAGAGCGCAAGCGTGAAGGCTCCGCGCGAAGAGACGGCCTCGCGTGCGACGCCAACCAGCAACTCTGCGCCGCGCTCGCTCACTTCAGCGATGTCACGCCACACTTCTACACGCGCGCCTCTGATGCGAAAACTGTTCATCCGTTCAAACGCCGCGCCGCGTAAGTTGCCGCTCCCAAGAGCGCGGTCTTGGGGTTCATGATGATATAGACGGGCGCGGCAGACACCATCGGCGAGAGACGGCCTTTGTCCTTGAAGGCTTTGATAAAAGCGCCGTCGGCAAGTTTGGCCGCAATCTTCGGCGCGATGCCGCCGCCAAGGTAAACGCCGCCCGTAGCCTTAAAAGCGAGCGCGAGATTGCCAGCTTGCGCTCCGTATACGGCGGTGAATATATCCAGAGCCTTATTGCACAGCTCCGATTTTTCTTCGAGAGCGCACTGCGCAATCGTCTTCGCCTTGTCGTCGCTCTCCGCAATACTCTGTGCCAGCCACGCAGGCTCCGGCGCGTGCGCGCCCGCTTTGAGAAAGTTATAGACATTGACGAGTCCCGGCCCGGACAACACGCGCTCGTAGCTGACTCGCTTGTGCTGTGTTAAGAGATAACGCAGCAGTTCTATCTCTAAATCATTGCGCGGCGCAAAATCCGCGTGCCCGCCTTCGGACGCCATGACCTGGTAACCCGCGCCATCGCGCACCAGCGCGGCCTGTCCCAATCCTGTGCCAGCCGCAAGCAAAGCTATGTTGCCATCTTCCTCTTCGCCCACGTTGAGCGTCATCAACTCATTGCTGCTCAGGGACGTTATGCCATAGCCCGTCGCTTCCAGATCGTTGATGAGATGCACATTATCAAGCTCAAGCATTCGCGCCAGCGACTCTTCGGTCACGAGCCACGGCAAGTTTGTCGTCCGCGATGATTGGTCAATCACCGGCCCCGGAATGCCAAAGCAAGCGGCGCGCAGATCATCATGCTGACCCTTGATAAATTCTTTGATGAGCGATTCGAGGCTTTCATAATCCGCGCTCGCAAATCTTCCCTCATCAATCAGCGAGAGCTTATCCTCTTGCGCCTCATAGAGCGCAAGATTCGCTTTTGTCCCGCCGATGTCGCCCGCCAGAATTTTCATTTATTTAAGAGCAGTCAGAGAATGTGATTTATTGAAAGCAGCTTCCGGCAAAACAAGCACGAACGGCTCCCGCAAAGGCGCAAGGAAGACAAGTCGCAAAGTAGTTGAGCTATGACTTTTCTTGAATGCTTTCTTGGCGTACTTTCCTTTGCGCCTTTGCGCCTTTGCGGGAGCATGTCGTCTTTATCTTCAAAGCTCAACCCCGAATATAAAATCGAGTTTTGTTAAAGAGTATTGATTAGCTCGACTGCTTTTGCCACGGCCTCTTCATAGATGCTGTCATGGCTCAGGATTTCCAGCTCTGCGACGAGCAGTTCGGCTTCGGATTTATCTCTGCCGGTGAGCACGCGCGTCATGTGCGTGTCCTCCGCGCTAAAGTCAGCCCTCGTCTCAAGGTTGCGGCCATCCTCTGCGCGAAAGACGACGAAGGCCGTCTGCGGCTCTGATTCTGCCAGCAACTCGACGCGCGCGATACCGCCCGGCGTTACTGCGCGATGCTCGACCTTACGAAACTCTATAACCAGCGTCCGCCCGTCCTTCTCAAGAGAAACAAGCTGCGCGTCGTCTCCCACGGCCTCGGCCTCTCCTGAAGCCGTCACGCGCCAGCCGAGCCTGCCAGCCAGCCAGCCAGCGAGAATCAAGGCTTTGGGCGCGGGCAGACCGGGCGCGCCATCCCGCGCCAGATAATCTATGCGAACGCGGCTCAGGCGTTCCAGCGCGGGGAGGTTTTCGGGCGCATCATAAAAGTTGGCGAGCAAGGTGCGCCATGCGGTCAGCCGCGCCCAGTTGAGATCGCTGACGGATGTTTGCGTCCTGCGCCGTCGTTGCAAAAATTCCGCAAGCGCACGCAGGGTTTCGCGCGTGTGCGTGCACCCGGCGGTATCTATGATGACGCGATCTGCCGCGCGCATCAGGCTCTTAAAATTATGGTCGTCAAAATCGAGGGCCGCGCGCCACCAGAGAAAGACCGGCAAGTCAGAGACCAAAAGCGGCATACTCGCGCTCGGCAATTCTACTGTGAAGCGGCCACATGCGCGCATCGTCACCTGCTCGCAACACAAGTGCCTACCGCCCGCGCCGCCCTCAAGACGACAACGCGAAGAGACCTGCATCTCTATGTCCTGATCTTCATCAAGAGGGTTTGCAAACATCAGCAGCGCGCGACACGGATGCATCGTCGCCACATCCATAAGCAGATCGTCAACCAGGCGCAGAACTGCTTCATCAGTGACGTAAACCATCAAATTCAACACGCGTGCGCGCAGCATCGCACCCTCTTCATCAACGCTGCCCGCGCCTGCGTTCTGCATCCACAGCTCGTTTAACTCGCGCTCAATCGCCTGTACATCGAGCGTGGCGGCCATCTGAACCGGTTGCGTATTAAATGACTCTTGCATAAATCCAGTTCTCTCTAAAACTCAAATCTTTCGCCAGCGCCTGCCGTCGCGTTCGATTAAATCATGCGCGGCTTGCGGGCCGGGCGTGCCCGCCTGATAGTTCGGAAAATCTTTGGCGGGCTGTTTCCATGCTTCCAGAATCGGGGTCACTATCTCCCAGCCGCGCTCCGTCATGTCGCGCCGCGCGTAGAGCGTCGAGTCTCCGAGCAGGCAGTCAAGCAGCAACCGCTCGTATGCTTCCGGCGGCTCGACGCCGAATGATGAGCCGTAACGAAAATCCATATTGACAGAGCGTATGCGCGTGCGCGTTCCCGGCAGCTTGGCGGCAAAGCGCAGGGTGATGCCCTCGTTCGGCTGCACGCGCACGACCAGCACATTCGGCTCAACCGGCTCGTCCGTCTGCATGAACAGGCGGTGCGGCACGTCCTTAAACTGAATCGCAATTTCCGTTAAACGCTTCGGCAGGCGCTTGCCAGAGCGTATATAGAACGGCACGCCTGCCCAGCGCCAGTTGTCGAAATAAAGTTTGAGCGCGGCGAAAGTCTCTGTCGAAGATTCCGGGTTGACGCCCGGCTCTTCACGATAGCCCGAGACCTTTTGGCCCAGGACATAACCCGGCCCGTACTGCCCGCGCACGGCAAACTCGTCCACCTTTTCAAGCGCGACAGGGCGCACGGCCATCATCGCTTTGGCCTTCTCATCACGCACGCTGTTCGCGCTCAGCGATGCGGGAGCTTCCATCGCAATCAAGGATGTGACCTGAAAAACGTGATTCTGAATCATGTCGCGCACAACGCCAGTCTCTTCGTAGTAAGCTCCGCGCCCTTCGACGCCGAGGGCCTCTGCGTTCGTAATCTGCACGTGGTCTATGTACTGCCTGTTCCACAGCGGCTCGAAGATGCTGTTGGCAAAGCGAAAGACGAGAAGGTTCTGCACGGTCTCTTTGCCCAGATAATGGTCTATGCGATAGACCTGCTCTTCCCTAAAAACTTCGGCCAGCTCGGCATTCAATTTACGCGCGCTCTCAAGATCATGGCCGAAAGGTTTTTCGACGATGACGCGCGTCCACGCTCCCTCTTCCGGGTGGGCCAATCCGACCTTGCCAAGCTGTTGTGCAATCAAGCCGAAGTAGCTCGGAGCGGTCGCCAGATACAAGAGACGATTGCCGCCCGTCCCGCGCTCGTGCGCGATCTGCTTCAACTCATCGCGCAAAGTTTCAAACGCTGCGCTGTCCCTGAAATCCGCGCGCCGATAAAACAGCCCGCGCGCAAAGCTCTGCCAGACCTCTTCGTCAATCTCTCCATCCTCGCCATACTCGACCACGGCATCGCGCATCTGGCTTCTGAAATCCTCATCGCTCATCTCCTGCCGCGCGACGCCGGTGATCGCAAACTCGGCAGGCAGCAGACGCTCCTGCGCCAGCCGAAAGAGCGCGGGCACTAATTTGCGCTTCGTCAGATCGCCCGACGCGCCGAAGATGACCACAGAGCAAGGCGGCGCAGCCATCTCAAGCCGCATGCCCGCGCGTAATGGATTTTCTGTCATTGAATCGTTCATCGCAGCAGATTTATACATTGATTCATTTGGTCATTTACTCATTGATTAAATGAGTAAATGACCAAATCATTAAATGATTCATTCCTTTACTGAATCTTCCCAATCGGTATGAATCGCTCCCAGTTCGGGCTTATCCACGCGCTCGTATGTGTGCGCGCCGAAGAAGTCGCGTTGCGCCTGTGTCAGGTTCTGCGGCAGATTGCTTGTGCGATAGCTGTCAAAGTATGCAAGGCTCGATGACATGGCATGAACCGGGACGCCGTGTTGCTGCGCGACGCTGATACAGGTGCGCCAGTTCTTCTGCGCCTCTGTCATCCATGCGCGGAAATCTTCATCCAGCAAAAGATTCAAGAGCTGCGGCTCGCGCTGGTAAGCGCGTTTGATGTTATCGAGGAATTTCGCGCGGATGATGCAGCCGCCTTTCCAGATGCGCGCCATTTCGCTGAGGTCTATGTTCCACTGGTGCTCTTCAGAGCCTGCGCGCATCAGGTTAAAACCTTGCGCGTAAGAGCAAATCTTTGAAGCGTAGAGCGCGTCATGCACGGCTGTGACGAGAAAGCTGCCGTCGCCTTCCCAAGCGGGAGACTGCGGCCCTTTGATAACTTTGCTGGCCTCAACGCGCTCGTCTTTCAAAGCGGAGAGAAAGCGCGCTTCGATGGCTGCGTTGATGGTCGGAACGGGGACGCTAAAATCGAGCGCGGCCTGCGCCGTCCACTTGCCGGTTCCCTTCTGTCCGGCTTTATCAAGAATCAGATCAACGAGCGGTTGCCCGGTTTCTTTATCAGTCACACGAAAGATTTCCGCAGTGATCTGAATCAAATAAGAGTCGAGTAAGCCCTCGTTCCAGCGCGCGAAAATTTCCGCCAGTTCTGCGGCCTTCATCCCCAGCACGCGGCGCAGGATGTCATAGGCTTCTGCGATTAACTGCATGTCGCCGTACTCGATGCCGTTGTGAACCATCTTGACGAAGTGGCCCGCGCCGTTTGGCCCGACATAAGTCGTGCAGGGGCCGTCTTCTGTCCGGGCTGCGATGGCTTCCCAGATGGGCTTTATCTCTTCGTAAGCCTCGCGCGCCCCGCCGGGCATCAGGCTCGGCCCTTTGAGCGCGCCCTCTTCGCCGCCGGAAACGCCGGAGCCTATAAAGCGAAAGCCCTCGTCTTTCAGCGCAGCCTCACGACGCATCGTGTCTACGAATTCGGAATTGCCTCCGTCAATCAGTATGTCTCCGGCTTCGAGGAATGGTTTGAATTGTTCTATAGTCCAATCGACAGGAGGCCCGGCCTTGACCATCAACATCAGCTTGCGCGGACGCTTGAGGGAGCGCACAAATTCTTCCGGCGTCCGGGCCGGGATGAGGCGACGCCCGCTGCCAAAACTCTCCATCGTCTTGTCTACGACCGCCGGATCACGATTCCAGAGAGCGACCGAAAAGCCACGGCTCTCCATATTCAGAGCCAGATTCAACCCCATCACTCCGAGGCCAGCCATGCCGATGTCCGCTTCCATCATTTTCCTGTCTCCTGCCAGCTTTTTGCGGACAAGCATATCACGGCTTGCCATAAAAGAAGGCAAAAGTAAAAAGGTAACAGGCAAAAGGAAAGACCGGAGCGATTGCCGCTTTTTACCTTTTACCTTTTACCTTTTTACTTTTGCCTTCTTTATCTCTGTGGCTAATCTTCTACGCTAAACCTTTCGCGGAACTCTTTCGCTTGACGCCGCAGTTCAAGCCACGTCTCGAAAATCTCCGGCTGATGAAGCCAGATTGTAAACCACTCCGCAATCTCAGCTTTCTCCGCGCGCTTCTTCTCATCCACGGCTTTGTTGCCCGCGATCATCTGCGCCCGCTGCTTGCCCTTGAGCGCAGTCTCGCGCACACGCCTGAGGCCCTTCTGGTCTTTATCGCGCGCAAACTTTTTTCTCAGATTCTCAAGATTTCTGAGCGAGGAGGCAGCCTGTTTGAAATCCGCAAACTTCAGCACATTGCGAAACATAGCATCATAGGGGTCTGCGGAACGCTGCCTGACATCCAGTTCCAGCACCTCTGCATGACGCAACTCCGCGCCCTCGTCCGCTAAGAGACGCGCGACGGAGGCGTGACTCTCGACCGCGCCTTCGCCGAACCTGTCGCGCACGGCAATCTCGATGGCTTCGAGTTCCGCCGCGCCCACAGACTCGCAATCGAGGGCTTCCCAGACCTCTATCATCAGGTCGCGCTTGGTGCGCGATTTCCACTTGTGCTCTTTCATCCTGTCCAGAGCTTAAATAGTTCGCGCCTCAAAATACAAGCGTGCAAAGTTAAAGACAGCGGTTCAGTTTGAATTTTATGAGTCGCCCTTTGAGTCTTGTATGATGAAGAGAGAAAAAGTTTCCCGCAACGGCGCTGGTGGCGCAGAGAGAAGACCGCAAAGAGCGAATGGCATTCAATCCTTTGCGGTCTTCCTTTGTGTATTTGCGCCTTTGCGCGAACCTGTTTTCCGGTCTTTGGGCTTATCATCTGAAATTGAACAACTACCAAGTCAAAAGTGTGGACTTGAGACTTTGGCGTTTAGACTTTAAACTTGATTTTCGATTCCGAAGCTTTGAGCCTGAAACAGATGTCATCAACAGAAGCCGCACTCCTCGCTTTGCGCCAACATTTCAGTTTTGAAGAATTCCGCGCAGGGCAGAGCGAAGTCATCAACGCGATTTTAGAGGGCCACGACACGGTCGTCGTGATGCCGACGGGCGGCGGCAAGAGCCTTTGTTATCAACTGCCCGCGCTCATGAAAGAGGGCGCGACCATCGTCGTCTCGCCGCTCATCGCCCTGATGAAAGATCAGGTGGACGCTCTGCACGCGCGCAATCTGCCCGCGACTTTTATCAATAGCTCGATTACTTTTGAAGAACAGAAGGCGCGCATCAACGGCGTCCGTCAAGGGCTTTACAAGCTCGTCTATGTCGCGCCCGAACGCTTTCGCAGCGCGCATTTCGTCGAAACTCTCAAGAGCATTGATGTCTCTCTCTTTGCAGTTGACGAGGCCCACTGCGTCTCGCAATGGGGACATGATTTCAGGCCCGACTTTCTGCGCCTGCGTCATGCCGTAGAGGAAATCGGACGCCCGCAGGTCGTCGCACTGACCGCCACCGCCACGCCACACGTCCGCGCGGACATCATAGAGCAGTTGAACCTCAGCAGCCCGCGCGCCTTCGTCAGCGGCTTTGACCGACCGAACCTGTCCATCAAAATCGTGCACACGCAGAAGGAGCGCGAAAAGATTGCGTACATCAAACGCCTTGCCGCCAATCCCGAAGACTCCGGCATCATCTACACCTCGACCCGCAAAGCCGTCGAGCAGGTGACGACGCGGCTCAAGGCTGCTGGCTTGAATGTCGTCGCTTACCACGCGGGGATGGAGGATGCCGAACGCACACGCGCGCAGGATGAATTCATGTCTGGCCGGACGCAGATGATTGTTGCCACAAACGCTTTCGGCATGGGGATAGACAAACCCGACATACGCTTTGTCGCGCACTACCAGATGCCCGGCTCGATTGAAGCTTACTATCAGGAGATCGGACGCGCAGGACGCGACGGTCTGCCCTCGACCTGCGCGCTGCTATTTAATTATGCGGACAAGCGGACGCAGGATTATTTCATAGAAGGCTCGTATCCGCCGCCCGAATTAATCGCGCAGGTCTATCAGGCGCTCGTCGGCGTGGGCCAGAAGCGTATAGAGCTGTCTGTGAGCGAGATTGCCACGCGCGCCAGCCTGCGTAATGAGATGGCAGTCCAATCCGCGCTCATCATTCTGGAAAAGGCCGGACACATAGAGCGCGGCTCTGCCGGAGAGAACCGCGCCTCTGTGCGCCTGCTGATGCCACCGCAAGCAGCACGCGCGGCCATAGGCGAGCGTGACACCAAAATCAGACAAGCTCTCTTCGGACTGCTCGGCGGCTTTGATGTCAACGAACGCGCGGAGGCGGAGATTGATGTCAGGGAATTTTCCGAAGCTGTGGGCTTAGAGCTGGCTGCGGCGCGTCGCGCTCTCGGCTCGCTCTCGGCGGCTGGAATTATTTCTTACGCTCCGGCGCGGCGCACGCGCGGCGTGCTGCTGCTTGACGACGAGCCGGTCAAACATTTACGCATCCGCCCGCAGGAAATCGCGCGCCGCGCCGCCCTCGAACAGCGCAAGCTGCGCGAGATAATCAGCTTCTGTTACACGGAAAATTGTTACAGGGCCTTTATCCTCGATTATTTCGGAGACGAGCATCACGCGCCCGTCTGCGGCACTTGCGGCAACTGCGCCCCGCAACCGGAACCCAAAAGTTTGCGCGCGGCTGCGCCCACAGACCCGCCCACGGTGCTCGACAGATTCATTACTGAAAACGCGCCCATCGCGCTCGACCTCGAAGATGCGCTCAGCGAACAGTCGCGTATGAAACGCGCGCAGGTCGAAGCCGAAGCCGATCTGGTGTTTCAACACGGGAGCGCGATCAGCGTCACAGAGCGGCGTCAGCTAACGCCTGAAGAGCATCTGCTGGTGAGAAAAGTGCTGGCCTGTGCGGCGCGTATGAAGGGACGATTCGGTAAAGGAATGCTGGCCTCGACCTTGAGAGGCTCGCGCGCCAGAAATGTCACTCAGGCCGGACTCGATAAGCTCTCCACTTATGGCATTCTAGACGATATGACGCAGGAAGAATTGTTGCTCTACATAGACGCGCTGGTGGCCGCCGGATGCCTCGCTGTGACTGGCGGAGCATATCCCACAGTCTCGCTTTCACAACTCGGTGACGATGTGATGCGCGAGCGCGAAAGCGTAGAGCTGGCTTTGCCCTCGACCGCGCTCAGCGAGTTGGCGTATTCATCCGTCCAGACAGCCGCGCCCAAAGCTGCTAAAGCGAAAACCGTCAACACGGTTGATGAAACTTACGCGCTTTATTCTGAGGGATTATCCATCGAAGAGATTTGTCAAAAACGCAGCCTCACCGAAATGACGGTCGAGAAACATCTGGCAGACTGCATTTTGGAGGGACGCGCCGTTGACGTTTCGCTTTTCGTCGCGGACGCAGACCGCAGGCTTATCGAAGATGCGATTTCGCATCTCGGCACAGAGCGGCTGCGCCCCTTGCGTGATGCGCTGCCGGAACGCATCAACTATCGCATGATTCGCTTCATCGTCGCAGACATCCAGCGAGTTGAAGGGCAAGACTTAAATAACAAAACCGGCGCTTAGATAAGCTTGCAAAATTCAGCTCCCGATTCATTCAACCCTTTGCGCCTTGAGTTTTTATTTCCTTAGCGCCTTTGCGTGAAACGCAGCTTTTTCACGCAAAGGCGCAAAGATAAAAACCGAAGGCGCAAAGGGTTGAGTGGTTTGCCCTGCTCTCTATAATCATCCGCTTGTCCGAATGCACATCAGAACACAGCAAAAATTTCATTGCGCCGGAATGCCGGAATAGCTTACCTTTCATCGCATGCGCGGCGCACATGTTCTGCCTCTCGCCGTCAATAAAGTTCTTCAAACTTTTCTAAACACAAACTCTGGTCTGAGGAGAAACGGATGAATTACCCCCTTCAAGTTTCCTTTAAGGTTCTGGCCCTCGCGCAGCAAATGTCTATCACAGACGCGCAGGGAAATCTGATTTTTTACGTCAAGCAAAAAGCTTTCAAGCTGAAAGAGGCCGTCACGGTCTATGCCGACACAGCGCAGACGCAGCCGCTCTTTACCATCAACGCCAACAAGGTGCTGGACTTCTCTGCGCGTTATAACTTCGCAGACCAACGCACTGGACAGCCCCTCGGGTCTGTCAAACGGCAGGGGATGAAATCAATCTGGAAGGCGCGTTACGACATCATGGACGGCGAGAATCCGGTGATGACGATTAGCGAAGAGAACGCATGGACCAAAGTTTTCGACAGCCTGATTGGCGAAATCCCTATCATCGGAATGTTCACGGGCTACCTTTTTCATCCGGCATATCAGGTCACGCATCAGAACGGAGTGATGGTCATGCGTCTGGAAAAGCAACCGGCGTTCTTTGAGGGCAAGTTCGTCATCGAGAAGCACGCCGAAATGCCGCAACAGGAAGAGCTACGTGTCCTGCTCAGCCTGATTATGATGATCCTGCTGGAACGCAGTCGCGGATAGCATCCCTCTCAAACTTCAGAGACGAAAGTTTCCCGCAAAGACGCAAAGAAAGACTCACTTGTCTTCTTTGCGTCTTTGCGTCTTTGCGGGAAATGTTTTGTTTTTAAGCCCCGGCGGCCTCTCAATCAGCGAACGAGACGCTCAACTCGCCGAGCGCGGCGGACTCTCTCTGATCCAACGCGGGCGACTCGTCGCGGTTCACATGCCTGTAGAGTATGTCGCGCTGTTGCGGAACAAATCCCGCTTCGCTAATCAGGTAACGCAGCATCTTCTCATCCGCGCAATTGTGCGCGCCCGCAGCCGAGACGACGTTCTCTTCAATCATCACGGAACCCATATCGTCCGCGCCGAAACGCAATGCGACCTGTCCGAGCTTTAATCCCTGCGTCAGCCATGAAGACTGGAAATGCTCTATGTTGTCCAGAAAAAGCCTTGAGACCGAGAGCATTTTCAAATAATCAATTCCGGTTAGCTCTTCCTTGATGCGTCGCCCGAGGGCCGTGTTCTCACGCTGAAACGTCCACGGGATAAATGCCGTAAAACCGCCGGTCTCGTCTTGCAGGTTGCGTATGCGCTCTAAATGTCGGACGCGATGCACGACCGAGTCTCCGATGCCGAACATCATCGTCGCGGTCGAGCGTAGCCCCACATGATGCACTGCGCGCATCACTGCGAGCCACTCGTCCGTCGTGCACTTGGTCGAAACTCTCTTTCTCACCTCGTCATCCAGAATCTCGCCGCCGCCGCCCGGCAGGCTATAGAGTCCCGCGTCCTTGAGCCGGCTCAAGATGGTTTCGTAATCGAGGCCGGAGATGAGATGCAGGTTATATATCTCTGGCGGCGAAAAGCAGTGAAGCTGAAAATCCGGGTATCTCGCGCGCAAGACGCTCAGGAGGTCTTCATACCATTCGAGGCCGAAGTCAGGATGCAGTCCGCCCTGCATCAAGACGCCCGTGCCGCCGAGCGCGATGGTCTCGTCTATCTTCTCGAAAATCTCTTCCTTCGTCTTGACGTAGGTATCCAATGCGCCCGGTCGCCTGTAGAAGGCGCAGAAGGTGCAGACCACATTGCAGACATTCGTGTAGTTGATGTTGCGGTCAATGATGTATGTGACGATGCCTGCCGGATGCCTGCGCTTGCGTATCTCATCTGCGGCGAGACCTATACGCACGAAGTCATCCGATTCGAGCAGGGCCGTGCAATCGTCCGTCGTCAGTCGCTCGCCCTCAAGCGCGCGGTCAAGAATCGGTTGAATATCAATACTATTTTTCATGAAACAATCACCGGCAAAGATTGTAGATTCGACTTTACTAATTCGCAATTTGAAATCTCAAATCTCAAATTGCCAAAGAGATACTTTGCGGTCTTTGCGCTGGTTTTCTTTGTGGTTAAAGGCTTTTTAACGCAAAGAGCGCAAAGTGTTTTCGCAAAGAGCGCAAAGGAGTTGAGCCACTCCGGGCTTTTATCTCACTTTCAAGCCTCACTAGTTTCATCTTACAAATATCGTGCCTGTGCGTTTATCTCTTGAAAATCTTACAGCTCTATTAACTTCAAAGGACGCGCCGCCGCGATAAGGCCGTGCTTGCGGGCCAGCCTGTAATAAAGCTCAAGCCCTTCGCGCATCTCCGCATCCAGCGTGAACGAGATGTTTTCCAAAAGATATTCGCGCAGCTCTGCGCGCGGCAGATCAAGTTGCGAATGATAAAGCGTGACTATCTCTTCGACATGGGCCAGACCTTCGTCGCGCGCTCGCGCGAATTCAACTGTGCGGACTCGCTCATGCAATCCCGCACGCGCCATCCACATCGCAAAGACAAAGCCGAGGCCGGTGTGCTCGCGCCAGAGGCCCGCCAGATCATGCACATGCAAATCTTCGCGCGGGAAAGTCATCGCCGGGTCGCCTATCATCAGCGCGGCATCGTTTGTCTCAAGCATCAATCGCAAGCCCGGCGCGGACGGCGTGCAGACCGGCTCGATATTCAAAAACTCGCGGAAGATAATTTGAATCAGAGCCGCGGAAGTGCGCGAAGAAGTGTCGAGAGCGATAGTGCGTATGTCCTTCAAATCGAGACAGCGCGTCGCCAGCACGACGCTCCGCACGCGCCTCAGCGAGCCGACGCAGACATCCGGCACGACTTCTATTTCCGGGATGCGCTGGTATTCTATGACCGGCACGAGCGCAACTTCCGCATCGCCGCGCGCCAGCATATCCGCGCACCGCGCGGGCGCAGCATCCGTCAGCAGCTCTACATCATTCCGCATCGAGCCGTGTATAAAGCTCCAGATCAACGGCGCAGAGTTCAGATAAAATGAGGCGGCTACGCGCAAGAGCGGCGGCTGCTTTTCCTTCAAACTTTTCCCCTCTCCGATTCTTCTTAATCAATCACAGCATAAAGTGGACGAAGGAAGAAAGGCAAAAGTAAAAAGATAAAAGGCAAAAGTGAAGACAGCATTCTTCTCATCTACACTTTTGCCTTTTTACTTTTACCTTTTACCTTTATCATTGCCCGCATGCGAATTTATGATGTGAGCGTCAGCATCAGTCCTCAGACGCCGACCTATCCGGGCGACCCCGGCATAGAGTTTGAGCAGTGGGCCGCGCTAGACAAAGGCGACCCGGCCAACGTCACCATGCTTCATTTCGGCGCGCACACGGGCACACATGTTGATGCGCCATCTCATTTTATCGCAGGCACAAACGGCGTCTCGGCCATGCCGCTCGACGCTCTGATCGGAAGGGCGCGCGTCATAGAGATTCCGTCTGAGGCGCAGGTGATCGAATCGAGCCATGTCGAGAACATAGGACTCAACAGGGCAGAGCGCGTGCTGTTTAAGACGCGCAACTCCGAGTTCTGGGCCAATCATGCGGAAGGCTTTCGCAAAGACTTTACTTACTTAGCGCCGGAGGCCGCGCGTCGTCTGGTTGAAAGCGGCGTGCGTCTGGTGGGGATTGATTACCTGTCCGTCGAGAAGTACGATTCCAAAGATTTCGAGACGCATATAATTCTGCTTGAGCGCGGCGTGGTCATCGTCGAAGGGCTGGACTTGCGCGGAGTCGCGGCGGGAGAATACGAGTTGATGTGCCTTCCCTTGAAGCTGGCGGGCGGCACCGGCGACGGCGCTCCGGCTCGCGCAGTCTTGCGTTCGCTTCAATGAGCCGGATGAAACGTGAAGAATTTACAGAGCAGCGCGCACGCATGGGTGCATTGTCAATTCCTGCGCTGATCGAGTTGTTGTCAAGCCCTGTTTTAAAAACACGCTTTCTGGCAGAGATGGCTTTGCGAGATGCGACCGGGACTTGACTCAGCTTTCAGCCTGCGGCTTCGCAGGCCGCACGCACAGAGTCAATCGAAGAATGGCGCACATGGTGGCGCACACACCAATCAACTTTCAAAAAGCGATGGCAGACGACAGACAAGCTAAAGATAAAACAGCGAGCCACAGCCCGCTAGCAGTTTCGGATGTTAACGACCGTGGTTATCGTGAGCGCGTCTTTGAAATCGTGCGCCGCATCCCGGCAGGGCGCGTGATGACTTACGGGCAGATTGCGGGCATCCTCGGCGAAGGCTACACGCCGCGCACAGTCGGCTTTGTGATGCACGCGGCGGACGAAGAGAGCGTGCCGTGGCAGCGCGTCATCAACTCGCAGGGCGCGTGCTCGACAGGGCGCGTCGTCCTGCCGCCGGACAAACAGCAGCGACTGCTCGAAGCCGAAGGCGTAGAGTTTGACTCCCGCGCGCGTTGCAATCTTGCCAAATATCGCTGGTCGCCGGACGAAGGCGAAACCACAGAGTCGAATAAAGAGGATGACGAACAGCCGAGTCTCTTCAGCGATTAAACAAACTCTTCCCGTGAGGAATTGAAAGATGAATAATGATCCACTATCTCCCAAAGCTCCTTACGACATCAGCCCGCCGCGCTACTCCGTCGCGCATCATATGGTTACGACCGCTCTTGAATTGCCGGGCTTTCGCATCAGGCAGAATCTGGGAGTCGTGCGCGGCATCGTCGTTCGCTCCAGAAATATCTTCGTCAACATCGGAGCGTCTTTGCAGACTCTGGTCGGAGGCAACATCGTCGCTTGGACACGCCTCTGCGAACAGACGCGCGCAGATGCTTTTGAGATTATGGTTCAGCATGCGACGGAGTTGGGAGCCAATGCCATCGTCTCTACGCGCTATGACGCGACGGAGATTTCGAGCGGCGCAACGGAAGTGCTGGCCTACGGCACAGCCGTCATTGTCGAGCCTGTGGACGGCGCAGAGACTTATCGCTCATGAAAGATTCCGCACTCACGGAAGCAGAGAGGCTGCGCGTTGAGCAGGCGTTTGCGGATGTTCCCTTCGCCCACGTGCTCGGCATAGAGGTGATCGAAATAAAGCGCGGCGAAGCGGTCTTGGGCCTCCCTGTGCGTGATGAATTGAGACAGAACAACGGCATCATACATGGCGGCGTGACGGCTTCGCTGATTGATACAGCCTCTGCTTTTGCCATCCTGACGGTGCTTGAACCCAACCAGACGACCACTACCGTTGACCTCACGATTCACTACCTGCGCCCGCTCGTCAAGGGCCGGATGACTGCGCGGGCGCGCGTGCTGCGCTCCGGTCGCCGCATCATAGCCGTTACAGTGGATGTCCTGGACGACACCGAAACCCTTGCTGCAACAGCACTTACGACTTATATCCGGCTGTCTTAAAGGAAAACTCCCTCCTCCCTCCCGACAGCAGGATTTCGTAAAATTATCTGGACAAACCCTGTTAATCCATGCAAAAATAGGTTTTGTCCTCGCTGCTTATTTGCCCAGAGGCAGCATGTGCACTTCATCGAGACCTTTTCTCCCAGTCTGGCCTAACGTTTTTTGATGGCCGCCCGACCCGATGCATTCTCTCTATCACGCCCTGCTTATCCAACATGCGCGCCAGTTGACCTCTGTGCGTTGTGCGGAGCAGACCATTGCCCAGCTTCATCGTTATTTTGAAGATGTGGTGCTGGAAAACAATCTGGGGGCGCTGGTCATAGAGAGTCTGCCTTTGATGAAGGAACGTTCTTTGCGCGATCTGGCGCGCGTGCGCGAGGTCGGGCGAGCAGCACACCGCGCATACTTTTTTGTCTCTCAGGGCGATGCGCTTTACGGTCTGCCGCTACGCATGAAAGAGCAGGATCGCGAGCCATTCCTGCTCAAGCGCACGCAGCACGACAATCTTGACGAGCGTTTTATAGTGATCGCTGACTCGCGCTTCTCTGCCGTGCTCGCTTCCGTGCGCAGCGCGGACGAAGAAGGCGGGCAGGGCGGCAGCGGCGATGAAGTGATCTGGTCTTTCGAGCCGGACATAGTTTATTCAGCGTTGGAATATTTGATGGCGCGTGTCACAGCCGAACTCCCCTTTCAAGCAAATATTTTTGCCGCTTCGGTTAACTCTTCGATGCCGAAGGCGACCTCGCTTCAGTTAACGGTCTCCGTGACGACCAAGCTTGCGCGTCTCTTGCAGGAGCAGGCCGGACGCGAAGTCGCAGTCAACCGCATCGCCACGGCAATCCGTAATTCGCTTGAGCTTGGCGACATCCTGCAAACCACCGTCAACGAAGTCGGGCGCGCTCTGAACGCACAGCATTGCGCGCTGCGCGTCGAAGGCGAAGCCGGAAGCGAAGCGTTGACCAACTGTTATTATCGTGACGGGATTGACAGCGACAAAGCGGAAGGAACGGAGTTGTACGGCGACATAGATGCGTACAGCGTGCGCCTGCGTAAGAGTCTCAGCAATTACGTGCTGGACGGGCGCGGCAGCGCAGACGCGCAGGCGCAGAGCATACGCCCGCTTGCCGCCGTGCCGCTCATCTACAACGAGCGCATGATAGGAACCTTGCTGGTGCGCTCGGATGACTCGTCGCGCATCTGGCAGGAGAACGAAGTGCTGCTGCTCCGCACGGTCGCGGATCAGGTCACCATCGCAGTCAATCACGCGCGCCTCTTTGCGCAGACACAGCAACAGGCTCTGACCGACGCCCTGACGGGTTGTGTTAATCGCCGTTCGTTTGAATTGGAACTCGAAAAGGCTTTGCAGCTAGCCACGCGCTCGCGCCAGCCGCTCTCGCTCATCATGCTTGACGTGGATTACTTCAAGCGCGTCAACGATACGCACGGGCATGATGCTGGCGATCTTGCGCTGCGTATGATTGCAGACGGCATGCGCGAAGAGTTGCGCGGCGTTGATACGGCTGCGCGTTATGGCGGCGAAGAGTTTGCAGTGATTCTGCCGCAAGCCGGGATGGATGGAGCGTTGGCCGTGGCCGAGCGTTTGCGGGCGCGCATCGCCGGGACGGAAATCCCGCGCGTCGGACGGATAACGGCCTCGTTCGGCGTTGCCACCTTCCCGCTACACGCCTCTTCGCGCGACGGCCTTGTGAAGACCGCCGACCAGGCGCTTTACGACGCCAAGAATTCCGGACGCAATAGCGTGTGCAGCCCAGCGCTTGAGCCGATTGTCCTCTCTGACGAGATGTTTGATTTAGAAGAGATAGACGGCGACCTGCCCGACACAGAACCTTTGTCGGCCCCTTTATTTTCAAATTAAAACAACCCGCAGCAAATAAATTTTCCCGCAAAGGCGCTATAGCTATTAGCGATTGAGTGTGACGTGATGCGCCCTCGCTGACGGTCGGGCTACAGCCCCGTGAGCGACAGTAATGGGGCAGTAGCCCGACCGTCAGGCAGGGCGCATGCATTTGCAATCCGCTATAAGAGCAAGGGTGTCGGGTGTCAGAAAAGCATTTTTGTTTTTATTACACCCGGCACCCTTCCCCCTACTTCCTGTTTTCTTTGCGCCACCAGCGCCTTTGCGGGAAATTTCTTCGTTGTTTGCAATTCAACTTCTTCAAGTTGCTTCTGGGCATTTGGCATTGAGGCGGAAAATCGCGCATGATAGCCTCATATAGATTTCCTGTGAACCGGCGCGGAGGCTTGCGAGACTCGCCCTCTCGTATGATTTATGCACGACCTGAAGAAATTCGCACGTTATTTTCGCCCGTACAAGCTGCATCTAGTCGCGGGCATCCTGTCCATCCTCGCGTCTGTTGTCTTCGGGTTATTGATTCCGCGCTCGGTCGGCATCGCTGTCGATGATCTGAAGCAGGGCGTCACGTGGGCCACCATCACCACCGCGAGCCTCAAGATTCTGGGCCTGAGCCTTATCAGCGGCATCTTTCTCTTTCTTCAAAGACGCATTCTCATCAACATGTCGCGGCACGTGGAGTATGACCTGCGCAGAGACTTTTACGCGCATCTGGTAGACCAGCCGCTCTCGTTTTTTCAGGAGCACAGGACGGGCGATTTGATGGCGCGTGCGACGAATGATCTGGCGGCGGTCAGGCAACTGGCCGGGCCGATGATTATGTACACGCTGCAAACAGTATTCGTCGTCGTGCTCGTCCTGCCGCTCATGCTGAGAATCAGCGTGCGCCTCACGCTCTTGCTCTTTGTGACGATGCCGCTCGTCTCGCTGACCGTCAAATACTTCGGCCAGCAGGTGCACGTGCGCTTTGAGAAGATTCAAGACTTCTTCGCGCAGATAACGGCACGCGCGCAGGAGAATTTTACTGGCGTGCGGGTCGTGCGCGCTTACGCGCAGGAGGGCGCGGAGATTGCCGCTTTCGATACCCTGAACAAAGAGTATGCCGAGCGCAATCTGGGTCTTGTGCGTATCTCTGCGATGATGCGGCCATTGCTGCAATTCCTGATTGGCACAGGATTCGTTTTGATTATCTGGGTCGGAGTCCCGCTCACGGTCAGCGGCGCGATGACCGTCGGAGAGTTTACGACTTTCAATCTTTACCTGACGCGCCTGATCTGGCCGCTGATTGCGCTCGGCTATGTCGTCAACCTGTACCAGCGCGGCACTGCGAGCTTGAAACGCCTGAACGCCATTCAAGCGATTGAGCCTTCGATTATTGACCTCGCGGGCGTGCGCGAGCAGCCGCCTATCAAAGGGCGGATAGAGTTTAGGAATCTCACGTTTCGTTATCATGAAACGGGCGAGCCGATGCTCAGAGACATCAATCTCTTGATCGAAGCGGGGCAGACAGTGGCATTTGTCGGGCGCACAGGGAGCGGCAAATCAACGCTCGTCAATCTGATCCCGCGTCTCGTCGAAGCCCCGCGCGGCGCGGTGCTGATTGACGATCTGCCGGTACAGGATTACACGCTCGCACAATTACGCGAGAGCATCGGCTATGTCCCGCAGGAGACCTTTCTCTTTAGCGATTCCTTAGCCGACAATATCGCGTTCGGCGTCGAGAAAGCGGAGCGCGCAGAGGTCGAGTGGGCGGCGGAGATTGCAGGGCTGACGGAAGACATACGCGGTTTTCCCGACGGCTTTGACACGCTGGTCGGAGAGCGCGGCATCACTTTGTCCGGCGGGCAGAAGCAGCGCACGGCGATTGCGCGTGCGGTCTTGAGACAGCCGAAGATATTGATTCTGGATGATGCGCTCTCTGCTGTTGACACCTACACGGAAGAGAAAATTTTGGGCCAACTGCGCGGAGTGATGCGCGAGCGCACTAGCATTATCGTCTCGCACCGCATCTCGACGGTGCGCGACGCAGACCTGATTTGTGTGCTTGACGAAGGACGAATCGTCGAACGCGGCACGCATGAGGAACTTCTGGCACGCGGCGGCGAATATGCGGATTTGTATGAGCGGCAACTGCTGGAAGAAGAGCTGGCCGCAAGCTGAAGTTGAGGGACGAAAGGATTTTTGGGGATGCAGCGGCTTGACCAAAACGATGCGAATGTCGAGAACGGTTATAGAGTGCTGGTCATTATCTGGTTGGCCGTCCTGAGTTCGGCTGTGCTGTTCTTCATGCTGACGTTTGTGATTCCGCGCTCCGTCGCGCTCGACGCCAGCCCGTTGATGTTGTGGGTATTGACGGGGATGGGCATGCTGCTGCCGCTTATGTCCTTCGCGCCGAAGAAAATATTTATGGAGCAGGCGGTACAAAAGCAGCAAATGCAGCTCGTGCATACGGGCTACATCATCGCGTTTGCGATGAGCGAGGCGGCGGGTATTTTCGGCTTGCTGGCTTACGTTCTGACGCCCGGCCCGTATCATTATTTGCTGTTTGCCCTCTCAGTCGTTTTCATGCTCGCGCATTTCCCGCGACGCGACCATTTGCGCGCCGCAAGTTTTAAGAAGCAGGGATGAGATAAGGTCTGTCTCGCTCAAGTAAAAGATGTCTACAGCCGTCAAACAATTTCATGAAGAAGAAGCTATCGGCAAGACGTATGATTTTCGCGTCGCGCGCAGGCTGCTCGGTTATCTGAGGCCGTATCTCTACGCGCTCATTCCCGCGCTGGCGCTGACGCTCTTGCAGGTGGGCCTCGGCATCTTGCAGCCACTGTTTACGCAGTACGCGATTGACTGGTACATCACGCCGAAAACAACCGACGGGCTGACGCTCTTTGTGCTCGTCTATCTGGGCGTCTGGTTCCTGCGCTTCGTCTTCTCGTATGTGCAGGAGATTTTATTGAACACCGTGGGCCAGCGCGTGATGTACGACCTGCGGAGCGAGCTTTACGACAAGCTGCAACATCAGGAAGTGGCTTTTTATGACCGCAATCCGGTGGGCCGGATTATGACTCGGCTGACTTCGGATGTGGATTCGCTCAACGAGCTGTTCACGTCCGGCGTGATTGACGTGCTCGGCGACATGTTGATTATCGTTGCCATCATCATCGTGATGCTGGTGATGGACTGGCGATTGACGCTCATCTCGCTGATTACAGTGCCACTGCTTTTTGCCGCGACCAACTGGTTTCGCAGGCACGCGCGGCGCGGCTATGACATGGTGCGTACGCGGCTGGCGCGGCTCAACGCATTTTTGCAGGAGCACCTGTCCGGCGCGCAGACCGTCCAGATTTTCAATGCCGAAGAGAAATCGCGCCGGCAGTTTCATGACATCAACGACGACCATCGCAACGCCAACGTCGAAACCATCTTTTACTACTCTGTCTTTTTCCCGCTCGTGGAATTTATCGGCGTCATCGGCGTCGCTCTGATTATCTGGTACGGCGGCTGGCGCGTGATGCAGAACACGCCCGCGCAAACCGTGCTCACTTTGGGCGCGCTCGTCGCGTTCATACAATATTCACAACTGCTGTTTCAGCCGATACGCGATATTTCAGACAAGTACAATGTGCTGCAAGCGGCTGTCGTCGCGTCCTACAGAATTTTCAAAACCTTAGACATGCCGATTGAGATTACGACGCCCGCAGAGCCGAAGAAGAGCGGGCGCGCACAAGGAAGCATAGAGTTTGAGAACGTCTGGTTCGCTTATAAAGATGAAGACTGGGTCTTGAAAGACGTGTCCTTCAAGGTTGCGCCGGGACAGTCTGTTGCGCTTGTGGGCCACACGGGTTCGGGCAAGACTACGATCACGAATCTCTTGATGCGCTTTTATGATGTGCAGCGCGGGCGCATCCTGCTTGACGGCGTGGACGTGCGCGACTGGGACTTGCAAGCTTTGCGCGAAAATTTTGCGGTCGTCTTGCAAGACGTATTTCTCTTTAGCGGCACGATTGAGGGCAATATCCGGTTGGGCCGCGAGAGTATCACGGCGGAGCGGGTCGAGTGGGCTGCCAGCGAAGTGCGCGCAGACCGTTTTATCAAGCGCTTGCCAGCGGGCTACGAGGCTGAAGTCAAAGAGCGCGGCGCGGGCCTGTCTGTGGGCCAGAAACAGTTAATCTCATTCGCACGCGCGCTCGCCTTTGACCCGGCCCTGCTCGTCCTTGACGAAGCGACCAGCTCGATTGATACCGAGACGGAGCAGTTGATTCAGCAGGCCATCGAGCGCGTGATGATGGGCCGCACCTCCATCGTCGTCGCGCATCGTCTCTCGACCGTTCAAAGAGCAGACCGCATCATCGTGCTTCATCATGGCGAGATACGCGAACAGGGCACGCATCAGGAGCTGCTGGCGATTCACGGCCTCTACTGGAAGCTCTACAGGCTGCAATACGCTGACCGCTCAAGCGACATCCACACGACGGATGAACCGATTAGCGGGCGCGTCTGAAACGCAGATTACTAAGAATTTCAGAGCTTATCAGCCCTTACCCTGAGCAGCTACCGCGTGCAATATTCACGCAGATACTCTCTGCACTCCTCATTAGACAGTTGGGGGAAGCCAATTTTAACTTCCTCCAAAAGAATTGAGAGCGGAGCAAATCTTGCCCACGGGTAAATGCGCGCCGCGTTAGCTCTGCCGCTTACGAGGATGACGAACTGCCCGTCAGGGCTGAAGGCCGCACTATCCACACTATTGCTAAAGTCGCTCAGCGGCACGGATTCAATCTCGCCCTGAGAATTCCAGTCGTCTCCCTGAATTTTCCAGATGCGTGCTGTCGTGTCATCGCTGGCGGTTATTATCAGCTTCCCGTCATGGCTGAAGGCCGCGCTATTTACCCGATCCGTATGCCTTCCCTGTGGCGATGTCAGTTGATGCATTTCTCCCGTGCTGACGTTCCACACACACGCTGTCGAGTCATCGCTGGCGGTGACGACAGACTTTCCGTCCGGACTGAACATAGCCGTATTCACATGATTTTCATGGCCCTTCAGCTCAGTCACAATCTTTTTTGAACTTACTTCCCACACCCATGCGATGTTGGCCCAGCTTGGGGTGACGACGAATTTTCCATCACGACTGAACGACGCGCCGGATAAACGCTCTCGTGCCTTAATCTTATCAATCTCTCGCCCTGTCTTCACATCCCATATCCGCGCCGTCATGTCATCGCTGGCAGTGATGACCGACTGCCCGTCAGGGCTGAAGCCCACACTGTTGACAGCAGCAGAATGGCCTTCCAAGACATGCCCGGAAATCCCTGTCCGTGCATCCCAGATGCGCGCTTTCCCGTCCTTACTCGCGGTGACAACCAGATTGCCGTCAGGGCTGTAGGCAACACCCAGCAAACTATCTTTATGAAATGGCAACTCCCGGTCTTTGTGTCCTTTGTTGACGTTCCAGATACGCGCGATTAAATCTTTACTAGTGGTCACGACGAATCTTCTGTTCGGACTGAACGCCACTTTGATGCCGGTATCAGCCGCATTATTTGGAAATTTATTCCCTGCCAGAGAAAAGAAGTCCTGTGGTCTTTCTCTTACCGGCCACACTCTGGCATGAGTATCCGCGCTGCCCGTGGCGATTGACTTACCATCAGGACTGAAGGTCGCGCTATACACGTCAGTTGCGCTCAGATTATCAATATTACTCCTGTGAACTAACAACTCGAATATAATTTGCTCGGTGTTTATATCCCATACCTGTGCTGAATTGTCTGAGCTGGCCGTCACAA
Source organism: Pyrinomonadaceae bacterium (assembly GCA_963817025.1). Lineage (GTDB taxonomy): Bacteria > Acidobacteriota > Blastocatellia > Pyrinomonadales > Pyrinomonadaceae > JACMLC01. The sequence continues at coordinate 374,269 of CAWFML010000004.1, forward strand.
TTCTCTGGCCGTCGGGGCTGAAATTCGCCTTGTTGACCCCTCCCTCATGTCCTTTAAGTATGAGTTTCAACTGCCCCGTGCTCGTCTCCCACACTCGCGCCATTGTATCTGCGCAGGCCGTGACGATTAATGTCCCATCACGGCTGAAGGCGGCATTCCAGACATAATAAGGATGTTGCATCGGCGGTATAACCTCTTGACCTGTACTGGCATTCCAGAGACGCACGGTCTTATCCTCACTTGAGGTCAAGATAAACTTACCGTCAGGGCTGAACGCCGCACTGGACACGTTATCCCCGTGACCCTGCAATTTCATTTCCACTTTTTGTGTGCCGACATTCCAAACGCGCGTGAAGTGGTCGCTATGCGCAGTAACAATTAATCTCCCGTCAGGGCTGAAGGCGGCACTGTTTACCAGAACAGTACTGGCTCCGTACATCCTTATCTGTGGTTCTTGCTCTTGAGCTATGCCCTGCGTCGTCTCCGTTTGCTTCCCTTGCTGTTGTTCGAATTGTTGCGAGTCCAACTGAAACTTTTCTTTTCCCGTGTCCGCATCCCAGACCCGTGCCGTCCCGTCTCCACTGGCCGTGACAATCGACTTTCCATCAGGGCTGAAGGCGGCGGTCGCCACGTAAGCACGGTGACCGAGCAACTTTCGCTCGATATTCGTTGTCTGCGCGTTCCATATAATCGCCGTCCAATCTCCGCTGGCCGTAAGAATATGAGTTCCGTCAGGGCTGAATACCACGCTGTACACTTGCCGTTCGTGTCCTCTGAACTGCCTTTCCAAAGCGGTTAATCTATCTTGTCTCACCAAAGCTTCTCTCAGGGCACTGTTAGCCTCTCCGGTGCGAGAGAAGCGCACCGCTTCAGCCGCCAGCAATAAGCTGAGTAACGGATTAGACTGCAACTTGTTGTTGGCCTGCAAAGCCAGTTCTCTGGATAAAGCGGTCTTTTCGTTATTGAGCGCATTGTTATATGTATGCCGCGCGCTGAGCGCCAGCACAATCAACACAAGCATGATGAGAGAGACTCCGACCAGCATCGCTCTGAAGAGCGTCACGCGTCGCTGCTCGCGCTCCAATTTCTCCTGCGTCTCAGCCCATTCATGAAGCTGCGTGAAGCGTATGCGCCAGTCGAGAATCGCCGCCGCCAACACGTCATGGTAAATCTCATAACGCGGCGAGCTTTCGCCCAGCGCGATGACAGGACGTAGAATGCGTACTTCCCTGTCAGAGAGTTTTTCAAGGACATTCTTTATCTTTTTTTCAGGCAGCAGCGTCAATTTAGCTAAATCAACAGAAAAGTAGGCAATCTTGCTGCGGGAGGGCGTAACCAGATAACGGAAGAGTTGCGCTGCCGTCACCTGCTCGTCCGGCGAGAGTTTGCTCATGCTCTCGTCCAGATGCGTGCGGACGATGCTTTGTGCGCCGCCCAACTGCTGCAAAGTCTTCAACCGCAGAACGCGCGACCCCTCGCGCATCTCTCTGGCCCACAAACGCGTCATCACCATTTGCAGGTAAGGCGTTTCGATGTGAACTTCCGTGGATGCGATTCTGGCTAAGCCTTGCCCGGCTTGCCCCAGAGTGACTTGGCCGGTTTCAACCTGCGATAAAACAGCGGTCACCAAATCTCCCTCGATGCTGATGGGCGGCTCATTCGACGAGCGCAATTGATTGAATAGTTCAATCGGTTTTTCCAGCGCATCCTTTGCCGCTTCGGGACTCAGATGGGCGAGCCTCAGATATTTATCGAAGAGGCCGGGGATGCTGCCTTCAAAGCGGTCGAGCTTGGCGAGGGAATCTTCACGAATAGAAACCAAAAAACTGATGGGAGCTTCGGTCTGCAAGATGGCATGGGGAAACTCGACAGCGAACGCGTTGTCTTGTGGATGATACAAAGAATACTCTTCAAATTGATCGAGGATAACCATCACCCGACGGTTGAGTTTTCTGGCCCAGGCGGCTAAATACCCGGCGAGCGAAGAAGATTTTGCAAAAGGCTCAGGGCGCAATCCTTTAAGCTTTGGAGAGGCTTTGATAAGTTTCCCTTGTGCGAGAGCGGTTTTAAAGACGGTTGCCTTTAAATCGCTTAAAGGGGTTCCCTGCCAATCACTGAAGACGACAACCAGCAGGTCTTGCTGCTGGCGCAGTTGATGGGTCACGCCCGCACGCAGGACTGAGGATTTGCCGACGCCGCTCTCGCCGTACAGCAGCGTCAACGGCGAAGCGAAGAGGTTGGCGATGATGATTTTTGTTTCTGTCTCGCGCCCGAAGAAAAAGGCTGCGTCATGCTCGCCGTAAGGAATCAATCCCTGATATGGCGAAAGACGTTCTCCGAAGTCCGCCTCTCCGGCGACGTGAGGCGAAGAGTGTTCTTCGCGTGTTAACTCCATTGGGGCGCTCCGCGCTGAATTTGTCAGGCCAGCAGGTTGTTCATAAAGTCGTCAATCGTCAGGTCATAGGTTTGAATCCCGCGTTTCAACCAGAAATGCTGTTCGAGCGGCGTCACTTGATAACGAATGGCCCAGGAGGGAGGACTCTTGCTCCAACGCCAGTCTCTGTCAATTCGATTCCAGATCACACGTAGATTCCAGTCGTTCAGGCTATAACCGAGAAAAAGAAAACTGCGGTCGGAGAACGGCTCGGCGAAGCCTGCCGGAATAGCTGTGTTCCGAATCATCCGCGTGAGAAAATCAACCGTGTCATCTTCGGTAATCAGATACTGATCTTGCTCTTCGTTGTGCCGGTCAACCGTGCCATGCATTTTGTAGATGACTGTGCGTACGCTCAAGTCGAGGACGCAATTTTTCGGGAGTATCTTAACCGGTTCCGGCGTGCCGTATTGCCACCACAAGACGCTTTCTTCCTCAAGTGTATGGATCACCAGATCATATTCATGATGCTTGCTATCGAATGCTCGCTCAATGCAATCATCATAGTTGGTTGTCACGATCAGCAAGGGGGCTGGCACCTCTGCCAGATAGTTGTGCAGCGTCGTCAAGGCGTAGTCGTTGTTAAAGATGGCTCGCAGCTCTTCATCTAATAAGAGTCGGCTGCCGACAGCGTCGTAGTATTGAGCTACTTTAGTGAGATTGGTCGTGTCACTATCCGGGAAATAGGTTCTTCCCGCCAGATAATGCGCCAGCTCACCGGCAGTCGGAAGATAGTCTGTGATTCCCGACTGCCACACACTACCCTTCGGCCTTCCTCCAAGCGAGGCTCCCGAACCAAGAAAAGGAATGACTCTCCCTTGATTGATGAGACTTTTAATCAAAGGATACGGCGGAGGCAGAGAAGATGCTGGTTGTGAAGGAGGCATTAGCTGCTAGCCCATGAGTTCAATCCCGACTGAAAATTGTAACGAAGGATTTAAGCCAAACCATGAATTACGCTTATCAAATTCGCCCGGGTTGTGTATACCCTTTAAAGCAAAAAGCACAACTGATGTTTTGCGCTGTGACTGCAAGGTTGAATTGCGTTCAGATTACATCAAGGGCGGAACGAGGTCAAGAGAAAGGGCGAGGCAGCATTTATCCGTTCACACGAATGAGAAGACGCATGAACGAAGCGCAAGAATCAGCGGAAATAGTCAAGTTCGAATTAAGATTTCCTCTACTTCCAGCTTGGGTGGGAGTGAGATTGTTGTGCGCTCTATGGAGGAGTGGAAGCAGGCAAGTTGAATTTATTTCCATCCACAGGCGCGTTGTTTTTGACTTCAGTGAACTTGCGCGTCCAGCCGACCCACGGGTCAACGTAGGACTGCCGGATAGTGAATGGAATTTTGAGTCCGTCCACTTCCCTGTAATCTTCATAATCCACCTGTTCGGGTATCCAGCCGAGGATTGTGTCTTCCAGCGTCTGTGCGCGCAGCAGCAGGCCGCTCTGCGTGTCGAAGTAAAACTTTTCGAGGCGCGCGGGCGCGACTATCGCTCCGACCACATAGGCTTCGCGCTCGCCGATCTTCTCTTTGCCCATGACGGACATCTCTTTCGACCGCTCGCGGAGTTTTAGCATCCAGTAGAAATCCGCGCTGCGCTTGAGCTGTTCAAGTTCTTCCCCGCGCAGCTCGCGCTGCCCGCGCGGCGTTTTCATCCAACCGACCGAGCCGTTATAGCCGCGCGCGATTGTCGCCTGCTGCGGCGTCGTCAGCGTCATGACAAACTTGTTCGGAGCCTCCTGCAAGATTTCAAAAGGCATGCTCGCCCCGTTTGCAGATGAGACCTGCGCGCCTTTTGAGACGCGCGACTTCGCCTTCTCAATCGCGGCCCTCCCGCCGAGCGACTGCACATATTTATCGAGCACCTCATCCACCTTCGGCAAAATGACTGTAGGCTTCAGACCGGCTGGCCCGCCTTCGGGCGGCGTCTGCGGCAGTGGAGGGGCGATGGCAGGCTCTGTGCTGCCCCTGTGACACGTGTAGCAAGAGACTGCGTGTCCGCCTTCAAAGTGATTCTTGTTGATGTCCATAGTCATCTGCATCATGCGCCGCGCAGTGCGCTTGGCAGGCTTGTCGTCCTTCTCCCATTCCCACTTGTCGCCGCCGCTGTTGACATGGCAGTGCGCGCAACTGACGCCGAGAGAGGCGCGCATAAAATTCATGACCATAAAAAGCTGCGACTCCGGCAATCCTTTAAGCACCTGTATGTTCTTGTACTTTTGCTCGACGGTCTGTTCCTGCTGCGGCCCGCCCGCGCTCGTCTCTTTCGCCATCCAGTTGGCAAGGACAAAGCCGAGCAGCAAGCCAATCATCACGCTTCTCAAAAGATACATGCAAACCCTTTTAGTCATCCGAAAGCCTCCTCTGCCATTCATATCAGCTCTGGTGTATCACGTTTCCGCGCGCCGCGTATGTGCCGGAAGTCATGCCCGGCGGTCACATTTGACTATGACCGGAAGAAGGCAAAAGTAAAAAGGTAAAAGGAAGGCGAAAACCACTTTTTATTAATTTCACTGAATTGCTTTTGTCTTCACTTTTGCCTTTTACCTTTTTACTTTTACCTTTCTTCAGACCAGTCCGAGCGATCTGGCTTTGAGAGCGGCCTGCGTGCGGTCGCGCACGTCGAGTTTGCCTAAAATATTGGTGACGTGATTTTTGACTGTGCCTTCGGCGATGAAGAGGCTGCTGGCAATCTCTTTGTTGCTCGCGCCACTGGCGACAAGCGAAAGGATTTCCAGTTCTCGTTCGGAGAGATGTTCGGGCAGCGTGTGCGGTTTGGGTTGATAACGGTTTGTGAGGCGCGCGAATTCGGCTACTACTTTGGCGGCGACAGATGGTTGCAGGAAAGATTCGCCGCGCGCCGCCGCGCGAATCGCTTCAAACAATTTCTCTGACGGCGCATCCTTCAAGAGATACCCGACCGCGCCTGCGCGCAATCCTTCAAAGACATATTCGTCATCGTCAAACGTCGTCAGCACGATGACGCGTGCGGCTGGCTGCAACTCATGCAGGCGTCTGGTCGCGGCCACTCCATCCAGCACAGGCATACGCAAGTCCATCAGCACGACGGCAGGATTGAGCAGTCTGGCTTGCGCCAAAGCTTCCTCGCCGTTTGCCGCTTCGCCGGCGACTTCCATGTCCGTTTGCACGGAGAGCAATGTGCTCAAGCCCTCACGAAAGAGCGACTGGTCGTCAACCAGCAAGATGCGTATCGGCTTCATCCGGGCAACTCCAATTCGAGCGTAAAGCCCTGCCTGTCGCCTGTCTGAATCCAGACTGTGCCGCCGAGAAGCTGTGCGCGCTCGCGCAGGCCGAGCAGCCCGAAGCCTTCCCCGTTTTGCACGCTTCCGATGCCGTTATCCCGTACCAGCAAGCGCACGCTTCTTTCGTCTTGATAGTCCAGCGTCAGCTCGGCGTGTGTCGCGCGTGCGTGTTTGCGTATATTCGTCAGCCCCTCCTGCGCTGCGCGATAAAGCGTCAGCTCGCTCTGCGCCATCAGAGGGCGCGGCGTGCCTTCGACGGTGAAGTCGGCTTCGATGCCACAGGTGCGACATTCGGCAGCGAGCCGTGTCAGTGATTCCGCGAGCGGGCGGCTGTGGGTCGGCGAATCGCGCAGCGCGGCGACGGAGCGGCGCACCTCTGCGAGTCCTTCCTGCGTCAGCAGTTGCGCTTTGCGTATGCCGTCGAGCGCGCGTTCCGGCTCGCTCTCAAAGATGGCCCGCGCGGCTTCGAGCTGGATATTAATCCCTGTCAGGTAATGGCCCAGACTGTCATGAATCTCGCGCGCGACGCGATTGCGCTCTGCGCTGGTCGCAAGCTCTTCGACCTGCGCGGCAGACGCGCGCAGCTTCTCATTCGCAGCGCTCAATTCTGCGGCCAGCCTTTCAACTTCGGCACGCGCTTTTTGTTCACCGACCGCCAGTTGTGTGAAGTAGACGACAAACGCGATGCCGACCAGATTAAAGATGCCGGAGCGGATGCCCACCTCCAGGCCAAAGCGAACTGCTGAGGGAACGGCTGTGACAAGAAGCAGCAGCGCGCAGAATCCAAGCATCAGGCGTCGCGGCAGCAGCATCACGCTCTGGCTGGCAAGCGGCAGCATGATGAGAAAGATAAAACCCGCGTTGGCGACAAAGATAATCGAGCGCGCCAGCAGCATTTGAAAAATAAGATAGGCGAGCGTCAACGAGAGCGAGTTGCGCTGCTTGCAATAAGCGAAACCGAAAATCCCCAGACCGATGAAAATGATGCTGCCCGTAATGAGAAATGTTTTTTCGAAGAGCGTCAGCGGGCGTTGCAGGTAAGTCAGCGCAGAGACATATGCGAGTATGGAGATGACCACAAAGGTCGTACTGCTTCGCCGCTCAAGAGCAGTCCAACGAAAGACCGCCCTTTCGGGCTGCACGATGACCTCTCTATGCTCTGCTATTGCCATATAAGAAGGTAAAAGCAGAAGAAACTCTACTTTTATTGGGTTTTTGCCAAAATTTAGCGCAATCTTTGAAGCGGATAGCAATGGCCTGAGCGACCGAAATCAACTGCGCGTCTTCATCGGAACGAGGCTTTCCAGTGAGCGATAGATTTGCAGGTACAATTGCGTCTCGCGCGGAATCAGCGTGCGCCACGCCGCGCCGCCGCGCCGTATGTAGAGCGGCAGCCGCGCGGGGTTCGAGTTGTAGCCTGCGGCCAGCAGTTCCGTCTGCGTCGCAAGCTTTGCGCCGAGCGCATAGATGACATCTTCATCGGCAGAGAGGTCGTTCCAGGTGTCCTGCATGTAAAGCAGCATCGCTTCCAGCGCGTTGCCGTGATTGCGCATGCCTGCGACGAAATCCGGATTGAGGCCGACGCCCGGATGCGCTGTCCTGACCATCCTGTACGTCGAAGGAATCATCTGCACCATGCCGCCAGCTCCGGCCCAACTCACAGCGTAGCGATACGTGTCCAGCTCGTTCAAGGCAAAGAGCGCGAAGATTTCTTCATACAGCGCAATCCTGTTCTCTTTGTGAAAGCGCGAGTGATCCGTGTGCTCTACGATGCAGAGACGCTCTGCGACATTTAAAATCTCCGGCGAGATTTTTTTGCCTTTCAGTTGCAGACGCTTGGCCGCCAGATCAATCATCGTTCGCACGTAAGACTGCCCTGCCTTGACTACATCCGGCGCGAGCAGGGCTGGATGAACCGAGGTGTAATAAGCCATCTCAAGGAATCTTCCGCCGCGCTCAATCGGATACTGCACGACGAGCGGCGCAAGGCTGCGGCCCGTGTGGTCAAAAATCATGACGGCTGTGTTGACGCCGTTGGCCCTGATGACGCGCAGGTTGACCGGAGTGCCTTCAGAGGTCGTGATGTTGGCTTCCGCGCCTTTCTTCAAAAAAAGCGCCTTCGGCATCGTGATGAAGTGCATCTTCTGGGTAGTCGTATCGACCGCCGCGATGGTCACAAAATCTATCGAGGGCGCGGACGGCAGAGCGCTCGTCAGCGCAGTCGGCACGGGGCGCGACTTCAAGAGACGCTCTGCCTCCGTAATGCGCGAGCGAATCTTTTCCACGCCGAGCGAGCGTGCGACGGCCTGTGTGGCAGCGATATTCGCTGGCGACAAACTTTCAGCAGGCGTCGGCAAGGGTCTCGGCAACACGCCGGTCTGAGGCACAGCAGTTGGCGCAGGAGGTGTGAGGGCAGGCGTCTTCACCTCCGGCGTCGGAGAGGTCTGCACCATACGCGGGCGCGTGGACGTGTCGGGCGTTGACTGGGCGTGTGCATGGAAAGCTGCCAGCAAACATATCGCTATCGAAACCAGCGCGCGTCTTTTCATAACTTCTAAACCTCTTGTCGAATTGGAGAGCTTCGCCGCCTGCGGCAAGTGGTTATAAGATTCGCGCACGCAGCTTTCGGTTGTCAACACTTGAGAATTCAGAGTAGTAGTTCAGTTTCAAAGATGGAGAAGAAAAAGACAGTTTCCCGCAAAGGCGCAGAGAAATTAAAAATAAATGTAAAATGCAAAAATAAGAACCATCTTTCATTTTGCATTTTACATTTTGCATTTCTCTGCGCCTTTGCGGGAGATTCTTTCTTATTGATGAACCTTCACCGGAATTTCAAACTGACCCACTACCGAATTCAGACTCAGCCACGGAGAAAGGCTAACGCCTGCACTGTAAAACTATCTGACACTTCCCCGGCATGTATCTTTGCCCAAAGCTCTGCGACAGAAATGATTTGTACTTCCTCTATGGCTTCTTCGAGTTCCGGCACGGCCTCCAGTTTTCCCGTCACAGGGACATGATAAAAAGCGACCTTCGCGTCCATCACGCCTGTGTCCGTATATGTCATGCCCAGCAACCTTGCGCCATCTCCCGTGTAACCGCTCTCTTCCCTGAGTTCTTTGAGAGCATTCTGCTCGCCGCTCAAATTCAGTTCTCCGAATCCACGAGGCAGTTCCAGATGAAAAAGCCCTGTCGCATGCCTCTCCTGCCTGAGCATCACTACCGAATCAACCGGCCCCAACTCGGGATTAGCGATAGTTCCCAGCACGACCGTATTGACTGCTCCCTCCAACTGCTTTCGATAAATTAGACGCAAGTACGGATACCGCACGGGCTTGCCGTCCGGCCCGTGCGTCTCCACCAGGTCAACGATAAAATAGGCATGCGGAGTCTCAGCAGCAACGCCGAGCACCGCTTCATGCTCTTCAGCATATCGCTCAAGGCTGCGACGGTCAGAAACAATCCGGCGCGAAGCTCTCGCAGAAAATAGCTGCGGGTACAACTGCATGAAACTTAGATATTGCGAGATAGAATCTTGTTGATGTTGCATAAGCGCGCCGGAAAACCCTTAGCCTTGCTCGGCTAAATCTGAAGCCGCCGAATAATTCACCGTGTCGCCGCCAATGTCTTTGAAGCTATTCATCAGGTCGTAAAGTTTATCGCCCCGCAGCCCCGCGTCATTGCGCACGACCTCAATACTATAACTTCGATCTCTGTCTAATTTCTGCTGCTTGAGGTCTATGACATTAACCATCAGAAGCAAATCATAATCGTGTATCTCCATCTCCTTCAGCAACTCCGGTTGATGGGTGACGGCGCGGCCTTGAATGTCATCAAAGCGCGGGTCAATGCCGAGAGCTATCAACTGTCCGCCCGCCTGAATAGCCAGCGTCACGTAGTTGGCATACTGTTCATGCCTTCTTCGCTCAGGATATTTTTTATAATACCAATCCGACATCGCGTGTTGAAATTTCTCAAACTTGTACTGGAAGATTTCCAAGCGCTCAAGGATTTCCAAAGGCTCTCGCAGAATCTCCTGTTGATACAAAGCAAAGTCGTGCCATTCATCAAGCTGCCGCGCTTCGATGACATCTGCCACCGAAAGCTCTCCGAGAAAAGGCAAGCTCATTCCCTTGTGCGCCTTCGCCATGAACTCTCTTTGGATTTGAATAAAATGCGTGCGTAACTCTTCTATCAGATTCACAACTTTTTTCGACTCTATCTCCCTCACCGCTCGCACGCCATCCTGCAAAGCAAGACGGCTCGGCATATTAACGGGCGTGAAGGTGTATCGCTTGAGAAAATCCGGCAGGTTGGAGTTATATCGCAAGTCTACAAGCTTTTTTAACTCTAAGAGAAACGGGCTATCTTCAGTTCGACCGCGAAACCGGCCCAGAGTGGTGTTCCGGCCCCTGTCTTCTTCGCCACCGGCAATAAAGAGGTCTCTATACAGCGCGCCTCTATACAAAATAGCATCATGATCTATGCAACGCTGCACAGAATCCCTCAAGGCTATTAAATGGGGACGAAACTCGGAAGCTTCGGGATTGCCTTGTCGCAAGCCGAACAGCTCATCAATCATCTCTTTAAGTTGGTTGGGCCGGTAGGCGGGCAATCCCAGAAAGTAAGTCCCGAAGTTAGACTCCAGAAGTTCGACCTGCATCTCGTTTTCCCTGTCTGCAACAGCCAGTCTCACACAGGTAACATCTTCGCCGACTTTCTCGACGAGTGTGCGGATAGCTTTCTCGCCCTCGTCCCTCACGTCTACGGATGGCGTTTGATCCAGTAAAGTTTTTTCCTTATTCAGGTACGGGACGATGACCTGATTCCTGACAAGTTCTGCGAAAGCATCCAGATTTTCACTACCCGCGCTAAAGTTTGCGTAGAGGAACTTGTTGTTTTTGAGGAACACACGATTAATGACGACCTGAGACGAATAGACCAATGAGCGAATGAATTCGGTATTGGTGTCGCGCGCACGCCACCTATCAACCTTTGGGTCTGTATAATCCGCCCCGCTTTGAATCATGTATTCGTAAACTTCGTCAGAGATATACTGGTTATCGAGGCATTGTGGAATCGTCGCGTCGAATTGAAGCATCGCCGGGGTGATAAGATTCACGCCCCCGGCAGATTTCCGAATCGGAGTCTGCAACTCTTCTAACGAGATAGATGGCTCCGGCTGCTTGATCTGCGATGGAAGTGTCCCCCGGTCTGCGACGCGCGCCTCATGATGAACGGTGGATTTAAGCTCCGGGGCTTGAGGAGCGCGCGATTCCGATTTGAGAAGCCCCGCGATTTCCTTAGTCAGTTCGACCAGAACGTCTGCGCGCTTACTTTTAGATAGAGACCAGATTGGCTTTGCATTCTTGGGTCTTAACTGTAGCTGCCCAAGCCATTCACAGGCTTGCCAGTAGCAGGGCCGGGCAATGATCGGGATGACGGTCAGATTTTGGTCTTTGTCACTTTCGAGTCGTTTAAGAAGTTCCGGCACTTCCTCGTCGAGAATAAAATTAGAACCTAAAAAATCTTTTGTCACGAGCAGAATGGCGATCCTCGCATTTCGCATAGCCTGCTGGATAGCATTCTTCCATCTTTCCCCGGCATCAATATCATCGTCCGTCCACGGTTGGATTACTCCGTGTTTCGTTAAGACCTTCAAGTAAGATAGCAACTCTTCTTTGTCGGCTTCATCTTTGTGGCAATAGGAAATAAAAACGATTGGTTGATTCATTCTTGCTGCTCCCTGAATCCGGTGTTGAATTCAAAGTCTGCGGTGGCTGCTGCGTGAACTAAAGTTTTAAGCGGAACTTTTACGAGGTAGTAGCCTAAGCCAAACGTGCTGTTGGGTGTAGAGAATGCGGCTACGCCCAGATAATAGCAAGCTACCTGAAGCGGTCGCAAGGATTATCATGTTGAAGACAGACCGGACGAAACAGCGTCAAAGGATAACAGTGATGAGCTTCATTATGGCCGTCAATTAAAGTAGAAGAGCGCGCCCGTCTATCAGAGCGCGCTCTTCTATTTTTGAGCCTTCGGATAAACCCCTTACTTAGTCTACGGCAAAGCTGACGTTGACCACCGCCGTGATGTCCTTTTCCATTGACGAAGTATCGTTCATGCCCGAATCGGAGACTTCGCTGGAATCCGCCGCCGTAATCTGCATCACGCCCATGCGTGCCGAGCGAACGCTGCCGATGCTGCTGCCGGTGCTTGACGCTATCTGCTGTGCGCGCACCTGCGCGTCTTTCGCCGCTTCGCCCAGCATCTCGATCTTCAAATCGCCGAGCTTGGTATAGACATATTCCGGCGACATTGATTCAAGCAGGATGCCTTGATTAATAAGCTCTGTCGCCTCGCGCGCGATCTTCGCAATCTTGTCCACGTCGTTCGAGCGCACTTCCAGTTCCTGCCGCAGAGAGTAGCCTGTGATTTGCCCCGTGTCGTTCCCCTCACTGTCTTTGCCCGTCAGCGTGGTCGAAGATATTGAAGAGACCGTAATCTGATTTTCCGCGACGCCTTTCGAGATCAGATACTGCTTGATGCGCGGAATGTTGTCGGAAAGCGATTTGTAGGCATCCGAAAGCTGCGGAGCCTGATAAGACACGGCGGCTCTCCAAATCACCAAATCCGATTTGATGCGCTTGCGCGCAGAACCTGTGACGGTCACGGTCTGTTCCGTATTCTTGTTCCGCGTATAAGCCCACGCGATGACGATTGACGAGAGCACCAGCGCGACCGCCAGTGCGAAACCCGCATTAAAAATATTTCCATTTCTTTCACTGCTCATAACTTGTTTGGCACCTCCTCATGCCTTCAACAGGACGCGAGGCTATAACCCATTTGCTAATTTATATATGTGGGTAACCACAGTGGGCTTGCTGTACAGGAACGGCGGGATTGCTTTACAGGTTGGATGACACTATGACTAAGCGGTTGGCTATGCTGCTTCAACATATTCAGCCAGACTGGTTGGCTCTGGAATTGGCAATCCATCTTCGCGCATGCCGCGCAAGTGAAGCTCAATGGCTTCACTCATACGTTGCTTTACTTCTTCGATGGTCTGGCCGGTGACAATACATCCCGGCAGATCAGGCAAATAAGCTGAATAGTTTCGCTCACCCTGCTCAATAATCATCGCGTAACGCATTCCTGTTAGCTCCTTAATTCTTCAATCCTGCTTGTGTCAAAATACTTTTCAATGTTTTCGGGTGAATATCCTCGCGTGGATGACCCGATACTGTAACGCGTCCTAACTTGCTAGGATGCTTGAGTTGACGATGACTACCTTCAGTGACAACCAGATACCAGCCATCTTCTTTCAGCAACTTTAGAATCTCCCGAACCTTCATATCTCCTGCAAGCTTCCGGCGAGCGCGCCGACGGCGGAGGCCGCGAGGTCTGTCAGCGCGGCGTTTCTGTGCGCGAGGCGAAAACGCGTGGCGACCAGATAACCGATGCTCAGGCCGAAGCTGCCATCAAGCGCGCACAGTTCTGCGGCAAGCAGGCGATGCGAGGCTCTCTCAAAAGCATGCTGAAGCTCGATAGCGGCTGCATCCATGCCTTCAATGAGGATGATTTCGATTTCGCTTCCCTCGCGTGCGCGGCGGCGTGCATGCTCGCGCAGGCGCACGCGCGCTTCCTCTTGAATCCTGCCGGTGGTGATGACGACCAGATGGGTGCTCTCCGTCTCGATCAAGGCGTCTAAGGCGCGCGGTGTCTGGGCCACAGTCAAATCGCTGTCCCGGAGAATAAACAGAAACGGCTCGCGGCAGACGTTTGTCATCAAATGCACTTCTCCGTCTGCGGCTGATTGCCCGCCGGCAATCTGCGAGTCTGCGATGCCCAGACTGCCCAGCGTCGCGCGCAATTGCGACGAGAGCCATGTGCCGTCCGACAGCAGCCGCGCGGCGCGCTCTGTCGGAGCGATCACTTCTTCGATCTTCTCGTCCGCGATGGCCGCGCCGCATTCGCTGCATACGGCATTGCTGCCAGTGATGACGGCGAGCGTGTCCGGCGACGGCAGGCGAAAGAGAGAGCGTCCGATCTGACGACAACTGACGGACACTTCGCGTTGCAGCAACCCTGCATCCGCCAGCCCGTTAATCAAAGCAGCAGTCGAGCCGTCGCCTTCCTTCTGGGCCAGAAGCTCTGCGACGCGGCCATCTGCCTGCGCCTCTATCACACGACGCAGGAAACGCCGCGCGTCAGGATTTTCCAGAGCTTCAAGGGCGCGCTCCGTCGCGGGCGGCTTCGCTTCATCCGCAGCCCCGTTGCCCGGCGCATGGCGCGAGATAAAACGTTCCTGACCTGAGGGCAATTGCGATTCCTCCCGTCGCCATCCGGCAAGCTCCTGCCCTGTGAAATCTTCACGGCCAACGCCTCTGCGTGCCGATTCGAGCGCGCGATAGATGTTCTGGCAAAAGCTTTCGAGTTGCTGCAAAGGCTCTGCGGTCAACGCATCATAGATGACACCGGCGCGCATCCCCGCCAGATCGTCCTCCTGATTTCCGAACATGAGAAAGAGCACGTGATCCTCAAAGCAGAAAAGGTCGCCGCGCACGTAGAGCGCAGCATCTACACTTTCGGTGCGCGCGGCCACGGCCCGCTCCATTTCCGCCACGCGCTCAGGGCCGCCGAGCGCCAACTCGTAGGCAGAGGCACGCGCCGAGCGGATGAGCGGAATCAAACCCTGCTCCTGCAACTTCTCAAGCAGCAGCAGCCTCGTTGCGCCGTCAACGGATTGAGCAGATAGCCTGCTTTCGATGAGCAACATCTTCTATGTGTTCTCCCTTAACAGATAGATAAATCAAAAATTCATCTCTCGCATCAAGTCTATGAAGCCGGATTCGCCGCGCAGGTTATCGAAGCGCGGGTTGACCTTGAGCCAGACCATGCCCATAAAGCGATCTTCTTTCGCCTGCCGGAGATGTTTGATGGCGGCGTCCTTCTCGCCGAGGGCTGTGTAGATAGTCGCCACATAATAGGGCGCGATATATCTCTCGCCGCTCAAACTGTTCAGTTCTTCAATAATCCGGCGGGCCTCTTCTTTGTTGCCCGCGAGCGCATAGGTGTAGGCAAGCATGGCTGCGGCTGGCGGGCGCACTTCATCAGGCTTTGTGCCGCCGCGCGCGATCTTTAACTGCTCGATGGCTGCGGACAAATTTCCTTTTTGCGCGTAGGCCCAGCCGAGCAGGTAACGCGGATACCAAGTATTTTTCTGGTCTTGTCGAATCGTCTTCTCAAGCTGCGCGATGGCTTCATCATAACGTCGCGCGTAAAAGAGAGCCTCGCCGCCGAGGTCTGCGCTGATGACCGTTGAAAGCGGATCCAGACTCAAAGCCTGCTCCATATGAGCGACGGCTTCGTCGAACCTTCCCTGCGCTGTCAAAAACTCTCCATAGAGATGATGAGCAGCGGCATAGCTCGGCCTCAAGCTCAGAGCCAGCTTGAACTCATTCTCCGCGCCCGCCCAATCCCACTCATAAAATGATTTATTGCGGGCCAAAGTCGTGTGCGCTTCCGCCAGTTGATCGTCCAGCTCAAGAGCCTTGCGCACATTCTTCATAGACTCTTCATATGTGTCCTTTGGCTTGCGCTTGCCATAGAAAGTGAGCAGCGCATAGGCGTCCGCCATGCGCGCATAAGCCAGCGCGAACTGCGGGTCGTCTGCAATCGCACGCTTAAAATATTCTATGCTGTCGTTCAGTTCCGCTTCATTGCTACGGCTGTTCAGACGCCTGTTGGCTTCATAGTATAGATTAAGCGCGGCAGAGCTTTGCGTGTAAGGCTTATCCATCCGCGCACGCTCTTCGCCGGTGACTTTGAGGGCCAGATTCTTTGACACTTCGGTCGCAATCTTTGACGGCAGGCCGGGGTCTAAATGCTGGTAGACGTAATCATCTCCCCAGAGGTGACGCCTGTTCTGCACATCCACCAGCTCGACCTGCAAAGAGGTCTTGCCGTCATGCTGCATGAAGCGGCCTGTGAGCACCGCGCGCACGTTCAGCTTGGTTCCGATCTGTTGTAAATCTTTCTGCTCTTCGGGCTTCTTAAACAGCAAAGCCGACTGGCGATCCGTCACCTTCAACTCGGACAGATTTCCCAGCTTGTTAATGATGTGCGCGGGAAGCTCTTCGCCCAAAAGCTCAGTCGCAGGGTCTGCCGTGCCGCTCACAAACGGAAGAATCGCAACCGAATTGACCGGCGGGGCGTAGGTCGCAAGCGGCTGATTTTTTCTTGCGAGAAAATAATAAGCGACCGACGCGGCAATCATCAGCGCGAGCAAAGAGGCCGCTCCGGCCAGCAGCATCTTTCTGCGGCGCAGCTTGATTAATTTTGCCGGCAATCGCGCGTTGCCGACTTCGTCGTCATACAGGTTATAGAGATGAACTACGCGCTTGTGTTTGACCAGCACTTCGCCCAGATCATGCAGGCGCTCTGACCAGTTACCGGAAGGCATCAGATAATCCGCGACGGTCTTGGAGAGCAGGATGTGCCCGCCGTCACCTGTGTCCATCACACGCTGGGCCATGTTGATGCCGTCGCCCGTGACATCCTTCTGCTTGGAAACATCTTTCCGCACGACGACCGGGCCGCTATAGATGCCCATTCGCAAACCTATGTCGGGACACTCGCGCAGGGAGCGGCTGATCTCCAAAGCGCATTGCACCGGAGACATGTAGCTGCCAAAAAAGACGAGCGCCACGCCGTCGCCGGTCGAGCGAGAGATGAGCTGCTTTTTCGCCAGAGCGCGGCGAAACTCGGGCGTGTTGCTGACTATCTCCTGAAATTTTTCTATGCAGTCGGTCTGTTCTTCGGTGCTGCGTCTGGAAAAATCCACGATGTCTGTGAAAAGCACGTAGGCGATTCTCGTGGCGTCGGCTTTCGCGGATGAAGGAGAACCGGTGGAAGGCGTTTCGTGTATCTGCGCCGAAAGAGATTCTTCATCAAGCTCTCTTTCCGCAGATGATTCCGTTTCCGAGATGATTTGCGTAATCAGATTGGGAGCAGAGACGGTCTCAGAACTCTCCGGCAAATCTCTTGGATCATTCTCTGTTCCCATAAAACGACCTTTCAGGAAAAAGGAAGGCAGACGGCAAGGTCTTCTGGCGAAATTTCGGAAATTCTTAACTCTGGGCGACGCTATTTTTATCTCTTTAAGTGTGTCGCGTCAACTATACGTGTGTCACACGGTAACGAAGATTTTACGCATGTGTCCAACTTTAGGTCGGATATTCGCCATTTGAAGCTTTTGTGTCACTAATTTGTGCGCTTTCGTCCCAGAGTCAGACACTGACGGTCAAATTGCTGGTTGAAAGACCGTGCCGGATTGGCTAGACTCCTTAATGGCTTGCATCCTTCTGGCAAGCTTAAAGCAATAATCAGACAATAAAATTTAAGCATTGTCTCCATTGCCCCTATTTGGTGACTGTGCGTTTTCGCAAGTCTAACGCGAATCCCCTTTGTTTTAATTTTTCGCGTGAATGGCTTGCCGGGAAAGTTTGAATGATAAAAAAAGCGATTGCGTGTTCCCCTGTCGAAAATCTCTTTGTGCAAGGCTCTCGTCCCGAAGGCTCTGCCCGCCAAAGACAGCTCAAGCTCATCAGTTATGCGGCATTTGCTATCTTCAGCCTGTTGCTGATTGCGCCGCAGGCTGCTGCCGAGACGAAGACACGCAACGCGCGCGGCAAGCGCGAAGAACGCCCGCGCCGTGTGGCAGATAAGAGGACGGCGAAAGTTGTAAATAACAGGGCTGCACAGGTCGAGAATAAAAAGCTTGCGCGTGTCGAGAATAAAAAGCCCGCGAAGGTCAAAGAGATTAGCAAGCGCGTCCCTGTGACGAGATACGCGCCGCCGCCCGCGATACGCAAGACAGTCATCGTCGCTCCGGTGCAGGCCAATAACAATCGCGCCGCGCGTCCCTCGCTGGTCAACGACATCGTTATCATCTCCGAAGCTCCTGTTTCGAGTCATCTTCCAAACGCTTCCGCGCCTAACATTACATCAGAGAGAAACATGCCTTCTATCTGGCCCGTGGCGGGCGCGATACGCGGCGGCTTCGGCGTGCGCCGCAATCCCTTCGGCGGCTCGTCTTCAGAGTTTCATAAGGGGCAGGACATCAGCGCGCCGATGGGAACGCCTGTCATCGCCACAGCCGACGGCGTGATTACGATTGCCGGATGGCAGAGAGGTTACGGGCAGGTCGTTTACATAGACCACGGCAACGGTTTGACCACGCGCTACGGACACCTTTCGCGGATAGATGTAATGGTTGGTCAAACAGTCCAGCGCGGCTCGCACCTAGGTCTCGTCGGCTCGACGGGACGCTCAACCGGCCCGCACCTGCATTACGAAGTTCGCCGTGACGGGCAGCCGCTTAACCCGCTCCCGTATCTTCCGTATATTCCCGCTCCGGCAATACCAGTTTTACAGTAAAGCGGCAATTCAAAAGTCATCACGAAGCTAAAGCAAATAGGCTGGCATTCTTGAGAAGAAGCCAGCCTATTTGCTTTAGCTTTAGCGATTGAATTGAGAGAGCGTGTTACTTTTTCGATGAGGGCGAAAACGCTCTATCCGGATCAACTGAAATCGCGCGCATGACATCAATCCGTCGCGGCTGGCCGGAGACGATGACCGCCTGTTGCTTCACGCTGGTGACAATATCCTTCGGCTCTGCATAGGGGAAGACCGCGCGTATCAAAGCCACTTCGCCAGCCACCAAAGGCGCAGCCATAGATGTTCCAGACCAGTTAGCATAGCGATTGTAAGGCACGGGGCTGGTAATCCTCTCTCCCGGAGCCATCACGGAGACAAACGACCCGCGCGTGGAAAACGTCGTCAGCAGATCATTGTTAGTGCTCGCGGCCACAGCCAGAACTTCACGACCGGGACGACCTGAGAGAGTTTCTCCAGCAGGATATTGCCTGACCGTATCTCCGCTGTTGCCTGCGGCGGCAACCACGACCGCGCCGGTCAGCGGCACATCATCAATTCCATCCATCTCGTGATAAAAAACATCCTGAACCAGAAGCATCTGATTCGGAGTGCTGAGGCTCAGGTTAATGACATGCGCGCCGTGATCGACTGCAAACTTGAGTCCTAATGCCAGCCGGAAAGCTGTGCCGCGCCCGTCCACGCCAAGCACACGAATGGGCATGATCTTCGCTTCAGGCGCAACCATCGAAATTATTCCCGCCACGTGTGTGCCGTGCCCGTAGGGGCCTATCTGCGGACTTCCTTCTTCGCTCGGATTGTTATCGCCGTCAACAAAGTCGTATCCCGGCACAAGTCGCCCGGCAAACGCCGGATGATTAAAATCAATGCCCGTATCAAGGACGGCCACCACAATCGGTACCGGATTCGGCCCGGCAGTCGCCCCGCGCGTGACCTGATGAGCTTCGTCGAGTCTGATCTTGGCTCTGGACCATTGTCCGTTGAAAGTTTTACGACCAGCAGGAACCATGCCATACGAATCGCCGACGCTCCATGAAGGTCTGGCAGCCTCCGGCGCGCTATGCAGGTAGTGCGGCTCTGCGAAAAGGACGCGCACGGTGTCTGCACGAAGTTGCGCCACCTTTGCCTCGACCGTCGAGCCATCCGCGATGCGCAGAAGATAACTGGTAACTAGCTCCTCCGCCGGATCGCCAACCGTCAATTCACCGATGATGTTCGGGTCAAGTCCATACATCGCTGCCACCGTGGCGATGTCGAAGGGCGGATTAAGCTGGACGATAACCTGATCGGGGATGTATTCCTCATTCGTCGCATTCTCGATGGCTACGCGACCATCTTGCCGGGCGGCATCCTGCATTCTGGCGGGCTGAATAATGATTAAGCCGGCCACCAGAATCAGACACAGCAACGCTACAAGACGCGTCAAGGTGAAGGTTCGGGCAAATGTATTAACTCGCATATAGGATTTGGCTCTGTAGTTCATCAAATTCATGGTCGCGGGGGGTTATTGAAGCCGGGATTCTGAAATGCTGCCGATTAATTGCGCTTTACCACTTCTGACAGTGCGCGCGTGCGGCTCAAAAATACACACGCAAGCCCGAAGGCAGATGCAAAACTCAAGCGAGGCAGACCATTTTAGAAGCAATCACCATGCCTCCGGTTGCCTGTGAGCCGGTGACGTAACAGGCTGTGAATAGTGATATTTAAGAGATTTCAGGGCCGGAACGGAAAGCCGCCTGTGATTCATGCTGAAACACAAACGCATGGTTGTGTTTCAGCATGAATCACATAAAAAAATTCAGTAATGGCTGCGTTTGAACTTCGACGTGCCTTATAAAGAACGAAATAGTTTCCCGCAAAGGCGCAAAGGCGCAAAGCGGAAGACCGCAAAGGCTTGAATGCCACTAAAGGATTGAATGCCGCTCGCTCTTTGCGTGCTTTCCTTTGCGCCACCAGCGCCTTTGCGGGAACATCTCGTTTTTTTCTGTGGCTCTCAACTGAAATTGAATCACTCCCACAGCTACCAGCGACCGAACAGGACAAAAGGTGACCAGAAGAACGGATGCGGGTGCTCCTGCATCAACTTCAACTGCGCGTGGCGCAGGGCCGCAGCGGCAGGCGCGCCCGCCATCAAACGCCTGTAAAAATCCTTCATCAGCTCAGCCGTCGCCTCGTCATCCACTGTCCACAGGCTCATCAAAAGCGAAGGCGCGCCCGCAGAGAAAAAGCCGCGCGCCAGTCCCATCAGCTCATTGCCGGGAGCGACCGCGCTCATCCCAGTCTCGCACGCGCTCAGGGCGACCAACTCGCAGCGGCTCAAGTCCAACTCGTAAGCATCGCGCACGGTCAGCCAGTTGTGGGCCAGACGCAAGGAAGAGAAGAGCGGGTTGTCAGGGCGAAACTGCCCATGACAGGCCAGATGCAGGACATCCGCGTGCGGCGCGTTTTCTCTGACGGCAGAAAGCGTGGCCTCTTCATTGAGCAACATCTTCGCGTGTGGAAAGAGCGGTTCGAGCGCATGCACTTCATCAAGCACGCGCGGCGTCATCTCATCCGGCACGCCGACCAGCAAGGCTTGATTGAGCGGTCGCCGCTCATGCTGAAGACAATGGCGCAACACGACTGCGCTCGGCGCATAACAGACCTCGCGCCGCTCTATCACATAATCAATGCCGTCATGCAGCGCATGAAAAGGAACGTAATGCAGCGCGCGATGCGGCACGATGACCAGCCGCCGCTCGTCGCCTATGTATTCTTCGAGCGGCGCGACGAGCACGTCGTAGAGAGCCTGCAAGTGATGCAGAGCGCGCTTGGTCAGATGCGGCAGATGCTTACGCATTCTTTCAGCCCCGAAGCGCAGAGTGTCTATTTGAAAACGAAGCTGTTCGAGCTGTGCCTCGACTTCCCTTTCGCTGCCGAGATGACGAACCACTTCAACGCCTTCATCCGTGACGACGAAAGCCAGCAGTTCTCCATCAAGGCTCGTATATTCGACGAGCGCGGAATCTTCGCCCAAATCGCTTTGCAGCTCAGCGATGTCCAACTGTTCAAACTCTGTAGAGCGCGCGGGCTGCTCGCCGCGATGCTGTAGCTGTCTGGTAATCTCAAGCACGCGATGCTCGCGCTCTTTGACTTCCCCTTGCAGCGCGGCCATCTCGTCCGCGCTCTCCGCTGCATCCGATTTCTGCGACGGGCGGTTTATCTGGCTATAGAACCAGTTGAGCTGCTCGCGCAATTCTTCCAGTTGGGCCAGAAGTTCGGCCTCAAAAGCATCGCGCGGCTGCGGCAAAACTTTTAAAGCGCCGCCGAGTATGTCCACCAGCGCGCGGGAGCGCGCACGCTCTACGAAACTCAGGGCTTCAGCCGTGCGGTCGCTCTTCTCGTCCGCCAGGTAGAGCCGCACCAGCTCATCATAAGGAACAAGCTTGTCTGCGAAGAAGGAGGCGCGAAATTCTTCTGCGGGCAGCGGGGCGCGCAGGGATTCCGTCAACTCTATGGCGCGCTTGAATGAAGCTTCGGCGCTTTCCTGTTCGCCTTCCATCGCGGCCAGAAGACCGAGCGACGTGTGACAACGCTGTGCCACCTGCGGCTGCGCCTGCTCTTCCGCGTCATGCAGCGTGGCTTCCAAGATCGCGCGCGATTCCATCGTCGAACCGAGCGCGCGTGCGGCCTCGCCGCGCAGCCACCGCACCATCAAGAGATGCCGCCACACGCCTGCTGCCTGAAGCGGGGCTTCGGCTTCTTCTGCGGCCAGCATGGTCGCCGGATAATTTCCGGCGGCGTGATGAAGCTGCGCCATCGTCAGCGCGACCATCGCCTCGCCGAGCGTGTTGCCTTCGGCAGCATAGAGTTTTCGCGCCTCTGCCAGAAGCCTCTGGGCTTTTTCCATCTGGCCCAGAAGAATCGCCGCGCGGCCATGATGAGAAAGCGCGAGCGCCTGTTCGGCACGCATCGAGAGCTGTGCAAAGGTCTGGGTCACGCGCTCGTAAAACTCTGCCGCTTCCGGCCCCAGATTTAATTCCAGATAGGCGTCCGCAATCTCTAATTCAGAGATGGCGGATTCATGCGGCATGGACATCTCCGCATACTTGCGGCGGGCGCGTTCCAGATAATCGAGCGCGCGATCATAGCGTCCCTGAAAGAGCGCCAGATTGCCCATGCTCGATTCTATCTCGGCCTGCGTGACCAGATTTCCGGTAGACTCTGCGAGCTTCAGCGCGTGATCGTAAAGCTGTTCGGCGGAACGAAAGTTATGCTTTAAGGATTGAATATAGGCGAGGCAGTTTTCGATCATCGCCAACTGACGATCATCATGAAGGGCTTGAAACCGGACATGCGCCGCGCGAAAGAAATGCTCTGCTTCGTCATAGCGGTCGCGCCGCCAGTAGATGTTGCCGATGTTGTGCTCGATCTTGCCTGCGGCCAGCATGTCGTCGTGCGCTTCGAGCACCTTGAGCGCACGCACCCCGCATTCGATGGCTTCGTCGTAACGCCCGATGTGGGCCAGAGCGATGAGCTTGCTGACTTGAGTTGTGGCAGCAGTGTGCTGTAAGTCGAGCGCGACAAAACTGGCTTCTGCATCATCGAGATGCATGACTGCGCGTTCCATCTGCCCGGCGACTAAATCAGCGATGCCCGCGCTCCATGCAGCGCAGGCCGCGACCTCGCCATCATCTGTGAGGCGCGCGAAGACTTCCAATGCCGCAGCCGCGCCCGTCGCGCGTGCAGGGTCTGAAGCCCATGCTTCGAGGCAGATGTTTTTGAGTAGATAAGCGAGCGAGGCATCGGCTAAAGCAGTGTGCTCTTGGAGCAGAGCTACGCGCGCGGCATCATCCGCCGCGACGAGACGCGCTGCCAGCTCCGCACGTTCCATGCTATGCCCTTAATTCAAACTCCGGGACTTCGATCTCTGTGTTGGATAAATTGATGACCAGCGAATATTTGCCGGACGGCACGCGCGGCAGTGTAAATTCGCACAGCTCGTTCATCTCTGCGCGCTCGGCCACCTCCGCGCCGCGCAGCTCGACCTGCCCGTCTTCACACTCGCCTAAAATCTGACCTGAGACAACCCACGCGCCGTCATCCGGCGCAACACGCAGGTCTAAGTCATGCTCGCCGACGCTAAAGAGAAGCTGGCGTGCAACCGATTGACCGGAGCGGACGCCAAAGGCCGGAGACAACTGGCGGCTGTCGAAACTGAGCACGGCCATCACGCGCTCGATGATGGAAGGTTTGTCTTCCGGCACGCGCGGGCGAAACAGATTGAGGGTGCGCGATAAAAGGTCTGGCGGCGCATCCTCTGCCACGTCCGTACGCATGAGTGTGACGAGCCGTTCAAGCTCTGATAACTGGTTTGCGCAATCGGAACAGTCGGATAAGTGCAAGCGGATTGTCTCGCTCTCTTCGGGGGACTGGCGATGCTCTGCCAGATCGGCCAGCTTTTCGAATGGAATGTGTTGAGTCTTTATTTTCATATAAACTTTGACGGGCCGTTAAAACCGCTGAACTCGTCACTCAACACAACAGTGCATATCCTGTGCCGGGAAATACATCGCACATCAACTTTCCATCAACCTTAGCATTTTTTGCAGGCAGCGTGCGCGAGTCGGGCCGATGCTGCCCTCTGTCGTCCCCAGAGCCTCCGCAATCTCCGCATAAGGGGGAGAGACGGGCTGGTAGAAAAGCATCTGTATCAATTTGCGGCAACGCTCGTCCAGAGCCGCCACAGCACGCCGCACTCTTTGCTGCTCTTCAAGCTTCAACAAAACTTCTTCGGGCAAAGGCGCGTCATCAGGCACTTGCGCGGCCTCGTCTTCAGCCCCGCCGTCGCCGTAACTGACTGTCATGGCAGGGCTTTTCTCCCGCGAGATAAAACGCCACGTCATCCGCCGCGCCGTCGTCACGATCCATGCGTGCAGGCGTTCGGGCTGCTCTATCTGGTCCAGTTTTCTCAGGAGCGTCGCAAAAACATCCTGAAAAACTTCTGCGGATTGGTCTTCATCAAGCCCCGCGCGGCGCGGGATAGTATAAATCAGCCGCTGGTAGCGATTGACCAGAGCCTCCCAAGCAGACTCGTCGCCCTTGCGGCACGCCAGCACCAATTTTTCATCGCTTAGAGTCATGAAGGTCTGCTGAACATTATTTTCCTGTGAGGAAAGAATAGGATGTGCCTTCTCGTTTTGTCTAGTAAGCATGTGCTGCAAGATTCCTCTGACCTCTTCCGCAAAAAAATTTGCGGCCCATGTATTTCACGAACCGCACGACGCACTGTTATGGCGACTCGACGAAGCGCGACTCAGGCCATGACCGGACGATCTTTTAAAATAGCTTCTATCAAGCCGAGAATGTCCGAGGGCAGAAAAGGTTTTTTCAAGACCTCTACCGCGCCGCAGGCTTTTAATTCCGAAATCATCTCAGGCGTGCCGTGCGCCGTGATGACGATGACGCGATTGTGCTTATCCCCGCGGCAGATGGCTTTGAGCACATCGAGGCCGGACATATCCGGCAAGCGCAGGTCTGTGATTGTGACATCGAAACTACGCCGCGCGGCCTCTTCGATTCCCTCACGGCCCGTTCCGGCAGAGACAGTCTCATAGCCTTGATCGTCTAGAATCAGGGCCAGAGCCTCTGCGATGCTCGGCTCGTCGTCAATAATTAGGACTTCAGCTTTTTTCATACAGGTCTTCTCTCACACGGCATTTCCAAATGCCGCAAGAGGCTTAACCAGCGGATGGCGGCAAATATTATGCCGTCAGTAAGCGGGCTGAAGGATGATGAAAAGGATGCTAAACAGGCGTTCTGTGTCGTGCGGGAGGCTGCGCGGATAGAACACTTTTGTGCTTTGGTGTTCTATTCTGAAATTGCAGATTCTTCTTCCGAACTTTCTCCATCACTGCTTCTGAATCCAAACTTTCTCAGCTTGCGATAGAGCGTCGGGCGATGGAGGTCGAGTATCTCGGCAGTCTTCTTGACGTTGCCGCTCGTGCGCTCAAGGGTCTGCGCGATGGCTTCGCGTTCTATCTCTTCGAGCGTCATAAAGGGCGGGATGACGCATTGAGATGGAGACGGGCGTGTGCCCTGTAGCTGTTCGGGAAAATTTTCGGGCATGATCTGTTCTGTCTGACAGAAGAGCACCGCGCGCTCCATGACGCTCTCAAGCTCTCTGACATTGCCCGGCCAATCATAGCGCGAGAGCATGGCAAAGGCCGCTTGCGAGATGCCGCGTATGGGCTTGTTATATTTTTCGCTGAAGCGAATCAGGAAGCGTTCCGCTAAAAGCGCAAGGTCGTCATGCCGCTCGCGCAGCGGCGGGACTTTGAGCTTGATAGTGCTGATGCGGAAATAGAGGTCTTGTCTGAGCGTGCCGTCCTGCGAAGCCTTGATCGTGTCGCGGTTGGTCGCGGAGACGAGACGAAAATCAACATTGATCTCCTGCTCATCCCCGAGCCGTCGCAGCTTTCGCTCCTGAAGAACGCGCAGGAGTTTCGTCTGCAAATGCGCAGGCATCTCCGCAATCTCGTCCAGCAAGAGAGTTCCGCCGCCCGTCGCTTCGATCAGCCCGCGCTTGTCTCTGTCCGCGCCCGTGAACGCGCCCTTTTTGTAGCCGAAGAGTTCGGATTCAATCAGGTCGTGCGGAATCGCTGCGCAGTTGATGCGTATAAAGGGACGCTCTGCGCGGTTGCTTTCCATGTGAAAAGCCGTCGAGATTAATTCCTTGCCCGTGCCGCTCTCGCCTTCGATGAGCACCGGCGCATCCGACTTGGCCGTCGCGCGAATCGTCTCGTAAATCTCAAGCATCTTCTGGCTGCGGCCAATCATGCCGAAGGCTTCGCTCTCGTCTGCTATCGTGCGCTTGAGTTGTCGATTCTCCTGACGGATGCGGCCAAACTCGGAGGCGCGCTCGGCGAGCATGATGACCTGATCGGGAGTGAAAGGTTTTTCGATGTAGTAGTATGCGCCGCGCTTGATGGCCTCAATGGTCACGTCGAGCGAGCCGTGCGCGGTCATCAGTATGACTTCCGTCTCAGGGCTTTCGCCTTTGATGTGCGAAATCAAATCAATCCCGCTCGTATCGGGCAGGCGCAGGTCTGTGAAGACCAGATCGAACGGCGGCCCGTCGAGCAGTTTCTTTGCTTCCTCTCCATTGGCAGCCGTCCTGACCTCGCATGCCTGCTCGCTCAAGATCAACTCCAGCGCGCCGGTGATGCTGCTCTCATCGTCAACAACTAATATTCTGCAACCTGTTCGCATAGTTTCTCAAGAATGCAAAATTAAAAATGTAAAATTAAAAATGAAAGGCAACTCTTAATTTTTAATTTTACATTTTTAATTTTGCATTTCTCACCTTTCATTCACCGGCAGGCAGTTCAATCTCAATGTTCGTGCCTTCGCCTTCGCGGCTTTCAACATGAATCGTGCCCTGATGTTGTTCGATAATCTTCTTGGCATAGGGCATGCCGAGTCCTAAGCCCTGCGCCCGTGTCGTGTAAAAAGGCTCGAAGACGTTTTCGATCTGCTCTGCGTTCATCCCCTTGCCAGTGTCGCGGATCGTAACAAGGAGCGTATCCTCTCTCATTTGAGTCGTCACGGTCAATGTGCCGCCTGCGGGCATGGCCTGAATCGCGTTGAGCATGAGATTCATCAGGGCCGCGTGAATCGAAGCTTCGTCGAGCAGCCCGGCGGGCGCAGGCTCCGCGAGTTCGAGTTTGACAGTAATGCTATTGGCGGCGCTTTGCGGGTCAAGCAGTTGCGCCGTGTCGCTGACGACCTGATTGAGATTGAGGCGCGTGAGGTTCATGCTGATGGGACGCGCAAAGCTCAAAATCTGCTCGGTCGTCTCGGTCAGTCGCCCGATGCCGTCTGCGATTTTGTTGATGATGTCCATCTCCGCATCGGACAATTTTCCGGCCACCTTATTTTTGAGATGGAGCGAGTAGAGCCGTAGGCCCGCGAGCGGATTTTTGACTTCGTGGGCCACCTGCGCGGCGACGCGGCCCAGTGCGGCGATCTTCTCGTTATGCATCAAGCGTTCCTGCATCTGCCGCAACTCTTCCTCGGCAGCTTTGCGCTCGGTCACATCCGTGATGAGCACCAGCCCCGCTTTTTTCCCGTCAAAGTCCAAAGTGTGCGTTGCAATCTCCACATCAATCAGCAGTCCTTCTTTTTTCCGGTGTCGCCACGGGCCGGACTTTTCGTCAAACTCGCTATTCTCCTGCGCCAGATCATCGAGCAGCACCGGGATGTCCTCGGAGGGTCGTATGTCTTTCAGAGTCATCCGCAGAAACTCTTCACGGCTGTAACCGTAGTGCCGTATGGCCGCGTCGTTGATGGCGAGAAAGGCGAGCGTTTCATAATCAAAGACCCACATCGGTTGCGGGTTGCTCTCAAAGAGCAGGCGATAACGATGTTCCGATTTACGCAGCTCAACCGTGCGTTCCGTAATGGTGGTCTCAAGCTGTTCTGTGTGACGCTTGAGCTGCGCCTCAAGCTCGCGCTTCTCGTCGCCGAGCCGCCGGTTATCCACTGCGCGCGAGACGGCCTGAACCAGCACATCTTTACTAACTGGCTTGGAGATAAAATCGTAAGCCCCGGCGCGCACGATCTCCGGCATCTGCGAGATGTTCGGCTCGCCCGTAATCATGATGACGGGGAGTTGGGGGGCGTGATGGTGCAGTTCTTTCAAAAGCTCTATGCCGCTCCGGCGCGGGAGGATGATGTCAATGACCGCCGCATCGAGCCTGTGCTGGTGAAAGCATTCGAGCGCGCTCTCGAAGTCCGAGGCGGTCAGCGCGTCATAGCCTTCGCGCTTGAGAAATTCCGCCATCGTCCAGCGAATGTTCGCCTCGTCATCTACCAACAAGACTTTCGGCATACTCTTGCTCCAAAGAGGAAGTGGCTGGCAGCTCTATGATAAAGCGCGTCTCGCGGCCCGCTTCGCTTTCGACCGTAATCGTCCCGCCGTAATCGCGTATGATTCCAAAACTCAAGCTGAGGCCGAGGCCCGTCCCGCCGTGGTCGCGTCTGGTGGTAAAGAAGGGATCGAAAATCTTTTCCAAATCCTCTTTTTTGATGCCCGTGCCGTTATCGTAAAACTCTATCCGCACGACCTGACGCCCCGCGCGCTCTGCCCCGCGCGCGATGATGCGAAACAGCTTTGACGGCTCTGCTTTAGCCTTGAGCGCGTGATGCGCGTTGCTAATCATGTTGACGATGACCTGTCTGAGGCGCGAGCCGTCGGCCCTGACGGGCGGCAAATCCTCCGCAATCTCGATCTCGATCCTGATGCCGTCCTTTTCCAGTTGATGCCCGAAAAGAGAGGTAGAGTTGTGTATGGTCTCAGCGATATTGACGCGCGTCACTTCATGCGTGTCGCGGCGCGCAAAGGTCAGCAGGTTGCGGACGATTTTGGTAATCCGCTCGCCCTCGTCAATGATGCCGTTAATCAGTCGCTCTTCATAAGAGGTGCGCTCTTGCTCTTCGTCCTTCATCAACTGTGCGAAGTTGATGATGGCGTTGAGCGGGTTGTTGATCTCGTGGGCCACGCCCGCCGATAGCTCTCCGATGGAAGCCAGCTTTGAGGATTGATAGAGCTGACGCTGCATCTCTTCCTTCTCTGTTTCGAGCCGCTTGCGTTCCGAGAGGTCGCGGATGATTAAGATAACCAGCCGCTCGTCGCCCGTTGAAAGCGTGCTGAAAGAGACGGAGACAGGAACTTCCGCGCCCGCAGGCGTTCGAATCTGTAGCTCCTGCTCGCTCGATTCGGGCGCAGAGCTGACGACAAAAGCAGCGAGGCGCGTATAGAGTTCAGCCAGCATGCCTCTGATGGGACACTGGTGAAGTTTTCTGAGGTCGAGCGCGGGGGTCGTGTGGCCCAGCTCAGTTTGGGCAATCGTTTCATCAATCCACGCCGAGAGTTCTGGGGAAGTTTTGCCGTCTGCGCTCCTGCGTGCCAGTTCGCGCACATCTCTGCTCACAAGCTCAGGCGGCGCGTAGCCGAGAATTTCCCCGAACTTTCGATTGACCTGCACGATTTTGTAATCGGGGATGGAGACCACGCCGATGCCGTCGTTGGCGTGCTCAAAGAGCAGACGGTATCGCTCTTCGCTCTCGCTCAGCTTGCGTTGCTGCCTGCGAACGACTCCTAAGAGAAGCGTGACGACGATACTGTCAACCGTGACGGAGATGAAGAAGTGTTCCGTGCGCTGCTGTATCAGGCGTCGCCGCTCTGCATTCTGGATGCCGGGGTAGCGCGTATCCACCCATGAGTAAAAGGGCTTCAAGAGCGCCTTTTCCCAGAACAGAATAACGCCGACAGTGAGGGCCGTCGTGAGGAGAATAAAGAAGAGAATAATCTTGAGATTATTCTTCTCGTTGACGATTAACCCCTTCGGCAATCTCATCTCGGAAACATCCCCTCACTCGACAGGCGGGAAACGTTCAGGCGCGCATGGCCGTCAGCGATTGTTCGGCAATGCGCCGGAGACAAAGCCCGCGCGATGTTCCGGTTCCCGCGTTTCCCAGACGATGGCGATCTTGTCTATCGCCACAAAGGCCAGATGCTGTTCCTCGTCCCTCAAGTGCAGCACGCCGGCCTCGACCTTGATGACCTCGCCGCGCAAGCTCGCAGCGCCCACGCAAGCGACATCCACCTTGCGGCCAATCATACGCGAAAGAAATTCTTGCATATCCACACCTCTCAAGAACAGTGATGTGTGACGAGTGAAAGTGGCAAGCAAGAGATTGTTTTATCTCGTTACCTGTCACCCGTCACTGGTCACTGCTTTTTCTTCCATTCCCAGATTTTTTCTTTGCCGTTGCCGTTGCTGGCGACTTTCTTTTTAACTTCGCGGAAAGTTATTTGAATCAGCGGCAGCACGTTCGGGTCGTCCTGTTGCTCGCGCTCGAATTGCAGCACGTCGTAATAAGAGCAACGCGACTGCCCCGGATATTCACGACAGATCGCCGGGCGCGCGTGATAAATCCCGCACCCGCGCGTCTCCTGATTCAGAAACTGGCAAGTCTCTTCAAAAAGGACATCCTTCTTGCGCCGCAGCACACGCTCGCCGCTATGCATCTTCGTGTAACGCTTCTCAGCCGTTTCATATGTCACGCCGAAATATTTCGCCAGTCTTGTGATGTCCCGCTTGGTCACGCCCACGCGCTCGTAAATCGAGCAGCAGAACGCAGGACATTTGGAGCAGTCGAAATAAATACGCGGCTGCTCATCCGTCACCTTTTTTGCCCCCATCGCTCCCCCTCAAACACAGTGACAAGTGACGCGTGACAAGTGACGTGTGAAAGACAAAGAGCATTTATCTTGTCACTCGTCACACGTCACTTGTCACCGCCGTTTGGATTTTCGATATTCTTCTTGCAGCAATTCCATAAACTCTGCGCGCCGCTCGTAGAGACGCTTCGGCTCGCGCGGTTCGTGTCGCGCCAGCGCATAGGCCGTCATGATTGGCAGCGCGACGGTCGAATCAACATAACATACAACCGCGTCAGGCAAACGGTCAGGGTCAACCTTGCCCCACGAGACTGCCTCTCCCGGAGTCGCCCCTGAAAGTCCGCCCGTATCGGGGCGCGCGTCCGTAATTTGCAAAAAGTAGTCGTGGCCGCGCTCGTCTATGCCCAAAACTTCCTGTATCTGCGGCTCTGTCTGGAGCATAAAGTTTTTGGGGCTGCCGCCGCCGAGGATAAAGACTGCGGACTTGCCGCCATGCTTCCGGCCTTTGTCGCCGCGCCCGTGAATCGCGCCCCGCTTGCCCGCTAAGACAATCGCCGCCGTCTCGTTGACATCGAGCGAAGGATCAAAAGCCAGCTTGTTGCCCTGCAAAGCTTTCGCCGCGACGTTCATCCCGATGGAAGAATCTCCCGGCGAGGAAGTGTAAATCGGCACGCCGTATTCATAGGCAGCGGCCAGCAAGGATTTGTTCTCGATGCCGAGCTTGCGCTCGCGCTCTCTGACATAACGACCGCAGAGATAATGAAACTCCGCCGTTGACATAGGCTTTTGAAATTCTTCTCCCGTAATAATCTGCCGGAAGAAGGCATCGGTGTCGAGAAGGACGCTGTAATCGAAAAAGATGTCGTAGATACGCACGACCTCTTCGTCGCGCAAGAGGATGTCCGAGACCTGCGCGTTGCCCTGATGCATCGTAAGACCGATGCCGAAATGCGTGTCGTGATAAAGATTCGCGCCCGTAGAGATAATCCAGTCAACAAAGCCAGCCTGTATGAGCGGAATCAGAGCGGAGATGCCGAGGCCCGCAGGCGTCAGCGCGCCCGTCAGAGAAAGCCCGACCGTCACATCCGGCTCAAGCATCTTTTGTGTAAAGAGCTGGCACGCCTCGCGCAGCCGCGCCGCGTTATAAGCCATAAAGGCATTATCCACGATGTCCGCGAGTGTGGTCTCTCCGGTAATCGGCGTCGGGTCAATCCGCTTGCCCTGCAAAAACTTGCTCTTCTTCTTTGCCATTGTCTCCTCTTTTGATAATCAGGGATTCAAACAGGAATGAACAGGATGAACAGGATTGAAGATTTATAAATCAAAACTCATAGCTCAACTTCTCCTTATCCTGTCCATGCTGTTCATCCCTGCTTGAATTCTGCTTCTGCGAACCGCTCAAGACAGGCGCGGCACAGGCAATGCTGATACCGCTCGCGCAGTTCTGCGAGCATGGCTTCGCTCACTTTTATCTCACTGCACCAGCAGCCCGTCAATGCTGTGGCTCCGCACTTGAACTCTTCGCCGCAGGCTTCGCATCTCTCCGCATCCTGACAGGAGGGTGGCGTGGTTGTTCGACTTGATTCCGGCAAGCTCATGACAGTGATCCTATTCGGCCTGTGCCGGACTCTCTTCCGGCGCGCGTCTGAGACGCAGGCGTGCGATGCGGCGACTATCGGATTCGAGCACTTCGACATCCAGGCCGCGAAAGTTAAGTCGCTCGCCAGCCTGCGGGACATACCCCGATTCGCTAATCACGAGTCCGGCGATAGTCGTAAAATCGTCCGCCTCTATCTCCATATCAAAGAGCCGTTCGATCTTTCCGATCTCGGTCGAGCCGAGCACATCATAATATCCATCGCTCGCTTCGACGATCTCGATAATCTCTTCGCCTTCCGTGTCCTCGTCTTCGATCTCGCCGACAATCTCTTCCAAAATATCTTCGACCGTGACCAGCCCCGCGACGCCGCCGTATTCGTCCACGACCATCGCCAGTTGGACCAGAGCCTTCTGCATCTCTTCGAGCAGGTTCGAGACCGATTTCGTCTCAGGCACAAAATAGACCGGCCTCAGCAAAGAGACGATGGATTCATCCACTTTGTCCTCGGCCCAGCACTGCAAGAGGTCTCGGACATAGATGATGCCTTCGACGTTATCAATCTGCTCGCGGTAGACAGGCAGGCGCGAATACTTCGATTCGATGATCGCATCACGCGCCTCGCGCACAGTCGCAGTCAGCGGCAGGGCTGCGATTTCCGTGCGCGGCGTCATCACTTCATTGACGCGCGTATCGCCAAACTCAAGGATAGATTGAATCAGCTCGCCTTCTTCTTCCTCCAGGATGCCCTCTTCCTCGCCCATATCAATCAGAGCCTGTATGTCATCATTGCTGTCCTCTTCTTCGGTCTCCGCGCCGCCCTCCGGCTGCTGCTGCCGCTCGCGCCGCAGGCGGTCAAAGGAACGATGCCACGGGTCTGCCGCGAAAGTGAGCGCGCGATAGAAGGGGCGCACCACGGGCAGAAGCAACAGCAAAGTTTTTTCGGGATTACGCAGCGTCACGAGACGCGGGATGAACTGCCGGAAGATGCCCGCCAGCACCAGCCCTGCGATTAAAGCGACGAGAATCAGGCGCGTGTTGGCGAACCAGCGAAACGAAATCGAAGTGACCAGCACGGTAAAAGCGACCAGCAGAATCTGAATCGCAGCCGAGAGCGTAAAGCGAAAACGCGGGCGGTTCTCAAGTATCTCTTTTAAGAAAGGGGTCGAGCGCGCGACCGGATGCTCTTCGGCCTCGCCAATCAAACGCCGCAGCCCGACATCGCTCAACTGACCAAACGCCATATCAATCGTAGCGAGGAACGTCAGCGCGACGAGCAGCAAACAGGTGATGACTATCTCGATTTCCATAGATTAGTTCAGAGCGTTAAGAGTTTAGAGATTTTGGAGAGTTAAGACAAACTCCAAACTCCTCCGAACTTCCTGAACTCTCCAAACTCTTTCGATTATATTCCAAGCCTGCGGCGCAGGCGGAGTTCCAGCCGATTCATCTCGCCGTCGTCCGTCTCGTGGTCATAACCGCACAGGTGAAGAAGCCCATGCAAAATAAGCTGTGCCATCTCTGCTTCAAATTCCAGACCATTATCGGCGGCCTGTTTTTCGGCGCGTTCTATAGAGATGACCACGTCGCCTAAGCTGACATCCTCCGGCTGCTCAAAGGCTGCGCGCCCGGAGGGAAAGGAAAGCACGTCGGTCGTGCGGTTGAGTCCGCGAAAGCGTTGATTCAAATCACGCATCGCGCGGTCGGAGACAAAGACCAGAGTCGCGCTCTCGCCCTGTGCGCCAGTTGCCCCCAAAGCTTTTCCGGCAAACTCGCGCCAGTGCTCCGTATCCATCTGCCGCCGCCGCTGGCGATTCACAACATCTATCATAGCTAGTGTGTGATAAGTGACAGGATTGGTTTCCGGTTTTTAATTTTCAGTAGAAGAGCGAAGTGTTTTTACTGAAAACTAAAAACTGAAAACTAATCCCTTAAATATTGCTCTTCGTCGTGTGCTCTTCGTAAGCGCGGATAATCAGTTGGACGAGGCGATGGCGGACGACATCCTTGTCCGTGAAGTAGATAAATTCTATGTCTTCCACTTTCGAGAGGACGCGCTCGGCTTCGACGAGGCCGCTGCGCTTGCCTGTGGGCAAGTCGATCTGCGTCACGTCGCCCGTGATGACGGCTTTTGAGCCGTAGCCGATGCGTGTCAGGAACATCTTCATCTGCTCGCTCGTAGTGTTCTGCGCTTCATCCAGAATGATAAAGGCATCCTGCAAAGTTCTGCCGCGCATGAAAGCCAGCGGCGCAACCTCT
Organism: Pyrinomonadaceae bacterium; assembly: GCA_963817025.1. GTDB lineage: Bacteria > Acidobacteriota > Blastocatellia > Pyrinomonadales > Pyrinomonadaceae > JACMLC01. The sequence continues at coordinate 408,509 of CAWFML010000004.1, forward strand.
ATGACGCGCTTCTCTAAAAGCTTCGTCACGCGCTCGTTGTCCATCAAATCGAACAGGGCGTCGTAGAGCGGTCTTAAATACGGATCAACCTTGTCCTGCAAATCGCCGGGCAGAAAGCCAAGCTTCTCTCCGGCTTCGACAGCCGGGCGCGCGAGCACGATGCGTGTGACCTGCTTCTGCATCAGAGCCTGCACGGCCATCGCCACAGCCAGATAGGTTTTACCCGTGCCAGCGACTCCGATTCCGAAGACGACATCTTTGTTTTGAATCGCTTCGATATAGCGGCGTTGATTGGCAGATTTGGGCGCGACCTGTTTCTTGCCCGCAGGGTTGAAACGCGCCTTGGTGAAATAGTCTCGCAGGGAATAGGCGCGGTCTTCTGCGATCTGCGCGAAGGCTTCGCGCAGTTCCTTGTCCGTGAAGGTTTTGCCCTCTGCAAAAAGGTCTGAGAAATCTTCCAGAATGCGCTCGACCGTCTTGACATCCTGCGGGTCGCCGTCAACCGTCAAGTCCTGCCCGCGCGCGTTGATACGCACGTCAAGCAGCGATTCCAGATATTTGATGTTCTGGTCGTGGACGCCGAAAAGCGTCTCCAAGCCTCTGGGCGGAAGTTCGATTTTTTTCAAGAGGTAGAGCAGTCTCCTTGCTGGGGTTGAAAATTACAGGCCGCACATGCGGGCACATGAGGGTATGGCAGGGTTTCTTTCATATGTGACAAGGGCGACGCTACTACACGCCGCGCACAGGTGTCAATTAAAGAGTTAACTGAAAGAGGCCGGATTCGCTGCCCTTCGCCTCGCCTTGACACATGCCCGCACGATACCTATACTTTGTCGCTTGCGCTTGCGGACGGAAAAAGCGACTGTCGCTTTCCTTAAGCACGGCGCAGGTGTTTAGATAAAAGTTTTTGACGGAGAGTTTGATGCCAAATCACAAATCAGCAGAAAAGCGCGTGCGCCAGAATGAAAAGCGCCGCGATAATAACCGCAGCAACCGCAGCCGCCTGCGCACTTCCATTAAGAAATTGCGCGCCCTTCTGGCCGGTAGCCCCAGCACGGAAGAGGCCGCAGCCCTGCTGCCGAAGACGATTTCGACGATTGACAAGGCCGTGCAAAAGGGCGTGCTTCATCGCAACGCCGCCGCGCGTTACAAATCCAGACTGACCACGCGCGTCAATCAGATGGCTGCCAAATAGCTTAACTTTCAAATTTCACTTTGCGAGGCTCACAGAAAACGTTTTCTGTGAGCCTCGCCTTTTTGCGCTCTGCCGGAGGACAAAAAAACAAAGGAGAGATTCGATGAACGAAAAAGCGAAGATTTATACAGACGCCGTAGAGGTCGAAGCCGTCGTGAGCAACTTTGAATCCTGCCTCACAGCGCCAACGGAGTTTCATCATCGGGAACATTTAATCGTGGCGATGTGCTACCTGTTGGAGGAAGCGGAAGAGTCTAAGGCTCTGGAACGGATGCGCGCCAGTCTCCTGCGCTTTCTGGCCCATCATAGGCTGCAAGGCGTTTACCACGAGACCATCACACTCTTCTGGCTCAAACGCGTGCATCACTTTTTAAGGAACACGGATATTCAGCGCCCGCTGCCGCTCATGGTCAACGATCTGATAGAAACCTGTGCCGACCCAAAACTCATTTACGCATACTTCAGCCAAGAGCTTCTTTCAACAGCAGAAGCCAAACAGCGATGGGTCATGCCGGACATCCAGGAGCTTGTCACAATGTAACGATTGGCAAATCCTGAGGGGCGCAGGCTAAATCCCCCGGCGCGAAAATTAAATCCTGAGAGGCGCATGCCATTAAGGGCGAAATCAGTAATAATTTCTCTTGACAACAAGACGCGAAGGAATATGATTTCGTCCACCAGTCGCCTCGTCAACAATTTTCTTTCTGACTTGCCTCGCCCGAATGACCTACAGCATAGGCCATAGCGCACTCTTGCTAAGAGACTGTCACCTCATTTTTTGCGCGAAGGCTTTGCTCCAACCTCCGGGGAGAAGATCACTATGAGATATAAATTCTTACAGCGACGCGCACATCTTGCAGCAGTCGCACTGACCTTGAGCTGCTCCATGCTCATCATCTGGAACCTCTGGCGTGTGCCCTCTGCATACAGCGACCAAAATGTTGAGCAGCAGTTCTATGCGCGCGTGCGCGAGGGCGTCGGCACGGAAGCGCGGCTTCCGGCGCAGGGCGCATCTGCCACAGAGATTCGGATGGCCGTCGATTCGACCGCCAATTTTATTTATACGCGGGCCGGAGTCAGCCTGAGCGAGATAGCGAAGGCCAGGCTGGCGACAATGGAAGCGAGCGCGCGGGCAGGCACGACAGGCCGGATCACCTCTGACGATTTAAGCCACATCGTTGCCGGGATCGCCATTGAGCGCATCAGGACTTTAACGGATCAGCAGATAGCCTATAGCACGGAAATCCTGCGCGGCTTTAACGCCCCAGACCTTCCACAATCCTTCAGGGAGGGTCGTGCGAACGTGCGTTTGCGCGCCAGTGAAGAGGGGACGCTGACGCCTCTGGAGTTTACAGAACAGTTGACGGCCATCAGAGAAGCGAGTCGCCCGGCCACAAATATCTATCGCGCCTCGGCGCAGTCAAAAGCGGCTGAAATATTACAGGGGCGACTGAAATATATGGCCGCAGCTATTCCGGAACAATATGCGTCCCCGGAACTGACTCCGCTTCAGGCGTTGATACTGACCTACTCGGTGGCCGCTGATGATCTGTTGACGGATAACGCCGCTAATCTTCAGTCGGATATGGAGGCCACGCGCGCCGGTATCAGCGACTATCTACAAACGCCTTATCCAAGTCCGGCGGGCAAGCGTGCTTATGGAGTTAATGGGTACGTCTTCTCGACGCCACTCGATCTGGTCTTTGATGAACAGACCGTCAACCGGCTGCTGGATCGCATTGCGGAAAGGAGCGCACGATGAAAAAGAACCCCATCTGCTCCTTTCTGTTCCTGTTGGTGTTCCTGCCGTTTTTTGGTTGTCTTCCTGTGGAGGCGACGATTACTTGCGGTTTCCCCCCTAACTCTACGGTAATCGTGGACACAGGGCAGACTCAGATATTTGGTAGAACCGACGCAAACGGTTGTATAAGACATCAGCGAGGTTCAGTTGTCCGGCCAATACGACCGACCCCCGCGCAGAACTAGCAAAGGCGCAGGCCGTAGATGTTGCTACAAAGATGGAGCGGAGGCACAGAGATATTCTCTGCTTCCGCTTCGTCTTTGCTTCAGCCTGTCAGTTCGCAGACCAGCATTTCCAACTGCATGCGCGGCGTGGCGAGCGAGGTCTTGATGGCGAGGTCAGCGGCGGCGATGCGACGGATGCTTCGCGTCAGGGTGTTGGCTTCTGTGCGGCGTGCGGTGGCTAAGAATTCTTCGCGTTTGCTGTATGGCATGCCGACCAGTCTGAAAACTTCTTCTTTAGCTGCGCCGCGCGACATCAATTCTTTGGCGAGAGAGAGCCTGTGATAGTTGCTGGCGATGAGGCCGATGAGCATGACAGGCTCTGCCCCGTCGTCAAGCAGTCTTTGCAGTGTGTGCAGGGCGCGCGTGCGATTGCGCGCAATCAGGTAATCCGTCAATTCAAAATTGGACAACTCGCGCGAGCGTCTCACAAGCTGCTCGACCATTTCCAGAGAGATGCGCCCATCGGGAAGCGCAGCCGTCGCCAATTTTTCCAACTCGTTTGAGAGCGTCAGCACATCGCTCCCCACCAGCGCGACTATCTGGCCCAGCGTTCTTTCGTCCGCCTCTGCTTTCAATTCTTTCAAATGGCTTTTGGCCCACGCACGCAGTTCCGCATCACTGAGCGGGGCAAACTCTACAGAGACGCAGGCGTCGAGCAGGCTCTTGCTGACCTTGCGCCGCTTGTCCAGGTCATCCGCTGTGAAGATAACTGTGCTTGATTCAACCGGGCGCGCAATGTAGCGCAGGAGCGCGCCTTCGTCCGCCTCGCGCAGTTTGCCGACATCGTTAATCAGCACGACGCGGCGCGCACACATCATCGGCAACTGCTCTGCTGCGGCAATCGCCTGCTGCACGTCCGAATTAATCAGGCTGTAGCTGGCGTGGTTAAATTCTCGTAAGGGAGCATCGTGAAGCGCGGCGTCTGCAATGGCACGCGCGGCGCGCGTCCGCAGGTAGCTTTCCGCTCCGAACAACAGATAGAGCGGCTCGACCTTTCCCTGCTTGAGCGCGCGTTTCAAATCTTCGCGCGTGCTGGTGCTCATTTCTCTTCGTTGACTCCGAAGCCGTTGACGAGTGTGGAGACGACAGACTCCGCAAAGGTGCGCGCGATACGCTCGACCGCCGGGTCTTCTTCGTTAAAGAAGGAGCGCGGGTCGCTTGTAAACTCGAACTCGCCCGTGAAAATGTAATTCTGATTGTCATAGATAACGCGGTTTTCTATCTGGTCGCGCACGGTGACGGCAGCCGTAATCGTAACCTCGAAGATGCGCGCACGCCCGCGATCATCCAGCAGCACGCCGGAAAAAGTGAAGCTCTTGATATTGCCGTCAATCACTGCGTCTGCGTCTTTCGGGTCGCTTTGCACGCGCAAGCCCCTGCCGCGCCGCACAATCTCTTTGAGCACGGCCTCTGTAAAGCGCGTCTCTATCTTGTAGCGCAGTGCGTTGTTCTGAAACGCCGGGACGGCCACAGTGCGTATGCGCTTCGGCAACCCGCTCTTCGTCACGGGCTTATAGCATTCCGCAAAGCCCGTAACAAAAACCAGCATCAAAGCGAGCGGCAACACGCGCCAGATTCTTTTGACAAGAAGCATCAAATTTTCTCCATGAAAAGCAGTGATGAAGGCGAAAGGATGAATGATGAGCAACAATCTGTCAACAGCATCGCTTTCATCTTCAACAGCATTGCTCTCATCCCTCATCACTCGAACTTCGGCCCTGAGTAGTGGTTCAGTTTGAACTTCATAAGGTGTGTCGTGATTCGTGAGTTGTTTTATGAAGAGAGAAATAGTTTCACGCAAAGGCGCTGGTGGCGCAAAGAGAAGACCGCAAAGCATTGAATGCTACTGGCTCTTTGCGGTCTTCCTCTGCGCCTTTGCGCCTTTGCGTGAAACTGTTTCTTTCTTCTACATCTTTGAAACTGAACCACTACCCGGCCCTGACTTTCATCCTTCATCCTTCCGCCTTGCTCTTGATTGCATCCGCCACACGCACAGTTTCGACAGCAGCCCCTACATCATGCACGCGGACGATGTGCGCCCCGCAGAGGACGGCAGCCGTGACGGTCGCCATCGTGCCGTGCAGACGCTTACCGGCTGGCGCGTCGTCCAGCAAGCGTCCGATGAAAGACTTGCGCGAAGTGCCTATGAGGACAGGGAAATCCGCGAAGTGCTGTGCAAACTCGCGGAGGCGTGCGATTAATTCCAGATTCTGCTCAAAGGTCTTTCCGAAGCCGATGCCGGGGTCAAGAGCGATTGACTCCGGCTCGACGCCGCGCCGCAAAGCCATGTTAAGGCTGCGCCGCAGGCTCACATAAATTTCAGGGAAAATGTCCGGCGAAGGAGGCAGGCGATGCAGCGTGCCGGGAGTCCCGCGTGAGTGCATCAGGACAAGCCCCGCGCCAGCCTTTGCCGCTTCGTCCGCGACATGAAAATCAAAGCGCAGGGCAGAGATGTCATTCACGATCTCGGCTCCGGCTTCGAGCGCGGCGCGGGCTACGGCGGCTTTGGTCGTATCAACGGAGAGCGGGACAGTAGACGTTTGGGCCAGCCGCTCGATAAGCGGCATGACGCGGCGCAACTCTTCATCCACCGTTACGACCTCGCCGCCCGGACGCGTTGATTCGCCGCCGACATCAATGATGTCTGCGCCTTCTGCAATCATCTCTTCGGCGCGAGCTACCGCTTCGGACACCTCAAAGAAATGTCCGCCATCGCTAAAGCTATCAGGCGTCACATTCAAAACGCCCATCACGAGCGTGCGCTCGCCAACCGGCAACGCGCGGCGCGCTAGTTTCCATGAGTGTGCGCTCATGCGGCAAAAGTAAACCAAAGAAGTAAAAAGGTAAAAGTAAAAAAGGCAAAAGTGAAGAAAGCATTCAAGCCCTCTTCACTTTTGCCTTTTTACTTTTACCTTTTTACTCCGGCTTAGGCTGTTGCCGGATTGCTGCCCGTAATCGGAGGCAGAATCGGTTTCAGCGGATTGGCCGCAGGCTCTTTAAGCTGCGGGCGTTCGTCGTTATTGCCGGACGACGTAGGCGTCTGATCCTCATCGAGCGGGAGTCCCGCGACGATGCGGCGAATCTGTACGCCGTCGAGCGATTCGCGCTCCAACAAAGTCTCGGAGAGCCGCACCATCGTCTCGTGGTTATCTTCGATAATGTTGCGGGCGCGTTGATATTCGCCGGAAATGATTTTCTTCACTTCCTGATCGATCTTGATCGCCGTGTCTTCCGAAAAATCTCTGTGCTGCGCTATCTCGCGGCCCAGAAAGATTTGCTCTTCCTTTTTACCGAAAGTGAGCGGCCCCAGGTCGGACATGCCGTACTCGCAAACCATCGCACGCGCCAGTTCCGTCGCACGCTCGATGTCGTTCGAGGCTCCGGTCGTGATGTTGCTCAGGAAAACTTCTTCGGCAATGCGCCCGCCCATCAGGATAGCAATCTGGCCCAAGAGATATTCTTTCGAATAGTTGTGACGGTCGCCTTCCGGCAGTTGCTGCGTCACGCCGAGAGCCATCCCGCGCGGAATAATCGTCACCTTATGCACAGGGTCTGCATTCGGGACTTTCAATCCGACGAGCGTGTGGCCCGCTTCGTGATACGCGGTGATGCGCTTCTCTTCGTTAGAGATGACCATGCTCTTGCGCTCTGCGCCCATCAAGACCTTATCCTTCGCCAGCTCGAAATCCGGCATGGCGACGGTTTTCTTGTTATAGCGCGCCGCGTTCAAGGCCGCCTCGTTGACGAGATTCGCAAGGTCTGCGCCCGTAAAGCCGGGAGTGCCGCGCGCAATCACGCTGATGTCCACATCGTCTCCGAGCGGAATCTTGCGCGTGTGTACTTTCAAGATGCCTTCGCGCCCGCGCACGTCAGGACGGGAGACGACCACGCGGCGGTCAAAACGTCCCGGTCTGAGAAGCGCAGGATCGAGCACGTCCGGCCTGTTGGTCGAAGCGATTAAGATAACTCCATCGTTCGATTCAAAGCCGTCCATCTCGACCAGCAGCTGGTTCAAAGTCTGCTCGCGCTCGTCATGCCCGCCGCCAAGTCCTGCGCCGCGATGACGACCGACAGCATCAATCTCATCAATAAAGATGATGCACGGCGCATTCTTTTTGCCCTGCTCGAAGAGGTCGCGGACGCGGCTCGCGCCGACGCCGACAAACATCTCTACGAAATCAGAGCCGGAGATAGAGAAGAAGGGCACGTTGGCTTCGCCCGCGATAGCTCGCGCCAGCAGGGTTTTGCCCGTTCCCGGCGGCCCCATCATCAAGACGCCCTTCGGGATGCGCCCGCCGAGCTTCTGAAACTTTTGCGGCTCTTTGAGGAATTCGATAATTTCCTGCAACTCCTCTTTGGCCTCTTCGACGCCCGCCACGTCCTTAAACGTGACGCGCTTCTGTTGATTATTGAGAAGCTTGGCGCGGGATTTTCCAAAGCTCAGAGCCTTGTTGCCGCCCGATTGCATCTGCCGCAGCATGAAAATCCAGAAACCTATCAAGAGCAGAAACGGAGCCCAGGTGATAACGGCTGTCCACCACAGGGTGTTGCCGCCAGCCTCTTCATCAACCTTCTCGACTCTGGCCTTACCGTTATCGTCCTTCTCGGTGGCGGCCTTCATCAGCTCGGCTTTTCTAAATTCGTTGCTGAGCTGTGCGCGAAACTCGTTGCCGCCTTTATCTGTGGCAACGACTTCCTGCTGCTTAAAGGTCATCTGCTTAAGCTCGCCGCTCTGAATCTTTGCCAGCAGCGAGACCTGGTCTATGTTCTGCGAGCCTTTGCCGTGGGGTTGCGCCAGAAACTTGTAGAGCAGCAGCGCGCCGACGACGATGAATAACCAGAAGATAATTTGTCTAGCCGTAGAACTCAAAGTCTTTCAATGCCTCCGATACGGATAATACCATAAGAACAGCGATAAGTGACGAGTGGCAAACGACAAGCAAGCACGTCTTTCTTATCTTGTCATTTGTCACTCGTCACTTATCACTGTTCTAAGATGCCCTGACAGCCCTGCAAGTTGCGCTTCTTTCCCGCTCTCTCACGAGCAAAGCCTGCATCTCAAAGCGGATTTCAATCTCAAGCGTCTTCTTTGCGGGCAAACGTTGCCAGATATGGCAACTCGCGCCAACGCTCTTGAAACCCAAGCCCATAACCGAATAAATAGCTCTCGGTCGTCCCAAAAGCTCGCCAATCCGCCTCCAGCGCGACGCGCCGCCGCTCAATCTTGTCGAGCAGCACACACAGTTTGACGCTTCCGGCCCCGCGCGCTTCCAGTTGTTTAATCAGATATTCCTGCGTCACGCCCGTGTCGAGCACGGCTTCGACCAGCAGCACATCGCGGCCAGTCAAATCCATTCCCGTGCTAAACGAGAGGTCTTGAACTCCGCCCAGTGAATGATGCTGGTATTTGAGAAAGGCCGTGCGGACAGGAGCTTTGATGGCTCTCAGAAGGTCTGCGAGAAACACAAAGCCGTCTTCGAGCACGCCGAGCACGGCCACTTCCCGCCCCTCGTAAGCCGCAGAAATCTCAGCCGCGAGCGATTCTATCCGTCCGGCGATTTCCGCCGCACTGTAAACCTCTAGGATTTGATCGGCCATCTTGCAGCCCGCGCCCTTCAATAGAACAAGTGGTTTATTGTATGGAAATGCAGACTAGCCTCGCTTTTTATCCGGCCTCACTGTAAAACCACGACTCTCCGGCAGTTTCTTGGGCGTAGCAGAAAAGCCCTGCTCCTTGCGCTTATCAGACTTTTCTGCAATGTCCTTCTGGATAGCTTCCTTCATTCGCTTTTTAGCACGTTTATTCATGAAAGAGATTATACCTCTACGAAATCAATCTATAAATCTGAAAGCAATAAAGTGCCCAAGAAACCGAAAACCGCCCGGCTCAAAAGTAAGCGGCGGCTCGACCATTTGATTTTAGACGCCGGAGACTTCTTTTTCAACCTTTTGGGCATGAAAGATTAGCTGGCCGCGTCTTCTCTCGACAAGGCTTCCGCCCGGCAATTCCGCGATGCGCCCGCCGCGTGTCCCAAAGACGAGCTTTTCAACTTCAAGCAAGTGAACCATCTCAAGGCGTCGCGTATCGCCCCGCAGACGCGCGAGCCAGTGTCGCAAAGCCCGCCGCCTGACGGGCGCAGTCGCGTTCGCCAACACATTTACGCTCAACGAAACGGTAGCGGATTCTTCATCATCGCTCCTGGCCGCCGACAGTAATTCATCTGCGGCCACGCGCAGAGTCTTGGCCTCCTCGCTCAACAAGCTGGCCGTGCGCGACAAAGCTTCCACGATACGGCCATTGAATGTTTGCATCAGCGGCAAAAGCTGCTTGCGAACTCTGACGCGCGCGAACGATTCATCCTCGTTCATCGCGTCAACCCGAAAAGATGTTTCAAGCGCGCGGCAGTAGGCTTCCGTCTCGCTGCGCCGCGCCCAACGCACCAGCGGCCTGACGAGCAAAATATCTTTTCCCGCTTCAAGCACGCGCACAGGCTCTATGCCGCCAAGCCCGTCAACGCCGCTGCCACGCATCAGCCGTAGCAAGACTGTCTCCGCCTGATCGTCCATCGTGTGCGCGGTCAACACGGCAAACGCCCCGCGCGTTGCCGCCACCCCGGACAGAAACCCGTAACGCGCACGCCGCGCCGCCTGCTCAAGATTATCCTTCTGCTCTACTGCAAGCATTCGCACATCAAGCCGCTCAACTGCGATGTCATGTTTCAGACCGCGCGCCAACCCTGACACATAATTCGCATCCGATGCGCCCGTCTCTCCCCTTAAACCGTGATCGAGATGCGCTACAGTGATTTTCAACGAAAGCCTCTGCGCCCGTAAAAGCCCATCCAATGCGAGCAACAAAGCCGTAGAATCCGCGCCGCCTGAGACGGCCACGACCACATGCTCTGCCGCGAGCGGAAGCCCAAGTCGCTTCCACTCCGCGAGAAGCCTGCGCGCAAAGCTGCTCAGCCTTTGTTTCATCTCAGGCAACCAGAGTCCGACTCAAAATCCACTCAACCCTTTGCGCCTTGAGTCTTTCTTTGTTTGCGCCTTTGTGCGAAACGTTCGTGTTTCACGCAAAGGCGCAAAGGGAAAACAGAAGGCGCAAAGGGTTGAAACATTCACTCTCTTGAGCGTTGAAACAATCTCTACTCATCCACAATCGCAAAGGCTCTGACGGGAAACGTGCCGAAGCTTTTGACCTTGACGGGGACTGCGAAAAACTTGTAGCCGCCCTCAGGCAGCGATTCCAGATTGCACAAGTGCTCGACAATCGGAATGTTTGCTTTAAGCAGCAAGGAGTGGGCGGGTCTCGTCTGATCGCCCGTGTCGTCAATGTTATATGAATCTATCCCGACCAGCGCGGCCCCGGCTGCAACTAAAAGCTCTGCGGCATCCGTGGTGAGAAACGGATGATTCTCAAAATAGCTTTCGGTGCGCCAATGCTGCGCCCAGCCCGTGTGAATAATGACGGCCTTGTCTTTCATTTCATAACCGTCAAACGCGTATGCGCTCATAGCTTTCTTCTCATCATCATGAACGCGAATCGTGATGCCCTCTAAATTCGCTAGAGCCGAGAGCGGCAGTTCCGCAAGGTCTGCTCCATCCGCGTAGCGATGAAAAGGCGAATCGAGATATGTTCCGGTGTTGGCGACCATCTCGATTCTGCCGATATGAAACTCCGTCCCGCTCGCATAGTGTTGCCGCGAGGCTTCACGGCTCAGAAAATCCGAGATGTGGGGCGCGGGCAAGCCCCTGTAAGTAATCATGCCGTGCTCTATGGCATGGCTGACATCAATCAACGACGGCACGGTCGCAGCTCTCCTTTCGCGCGTGTAAAGATTTTCACTCGCCGTCTTGTTGCAGAGCCTGTTGACGGCTGCGAATCAGGCTGGCGAGTCCGTCGAGCGCCTTGCGCGCCATGCCTGTCGGGTCTTTCTTGACGCCTAGTTGTTCGTGCGCGTCGCTCAGGATTCCAAGCACCTCGTCCTGCACGACGAGGCGCACAGCTTTCTCTTCTGCTTCAGTCATTCTCTTTTCCTTTCACGTTAAAACAAGTAGTTAGCCACAGAGGACACAGAGCACACAGAGCTTAATTAAGGATTTCAAATCTGAGATTACAAATTTCAAATGCTTCTTTTTCTCTCTGTGTGCTCTGTGTCCTCTGTGGCTGAAATTTTATTTCGTCAGATGAAAAAACACATCTTCAAACGGAGCATCCGGAAGCGCGGCGCGTGCCCGCAGTTCCTGCGGCGTGCCTTCGACCACCAGCCGCCCGCCATTCATGACGCCGATGCGATCCGAGATGCGCTCGACAAAACTCATGACGTGCGAAGAGACGAGCACGGCGCGATTCTTCCCGCGCTCTTCTTCGATACGCAGCCTGAGCTTGCGCATCATCTCGACATCAAGACCGTTAAGCGGCTCGTCCAGCACCAGCACATCCGGCGCACCCGTAAATGCCGCCGCCAGCCCCAGTTTTTTTCGCATGCCGAGCGAATAACTGCCGACCCATTTATCCGCGACCGCGCTCAGCTCGAAAAATTCAATCTCGACATTCACGGAATCCGGCGCGGCATCCTTCAGCCCCGCGACCAGCCGCAAATACTCTCTGCCCGTCAGGCGATTGTAAAGAAAAAGCTCTTCGGGCAGATAGCCGAGCCGTCTTTTAACTTTCGGCGCGCGGCGCGCGAGGTCTTCGCCGCAGATAAAAGTCTTGCCGCTATCTGAAGTCGTGATGCCTGTGATGATGCGTATGGTCGTAGACTTGCCCGCGCCGTTTGCGCCGACGAGCGCATAGACCTCGCCCGGGTTGACGGACAAGCTCAATTCATTAACCGCCACCAGCTTGCCATACTTTTTCGTTACGCCCTCGACTCGAATCAATTGGTCGCTCAATCTCCCTCCGTCAGCAAACAAAAGTTGGCGCGGCTGTGCCCCCTATCGGTCAATCCGCGTATCACATTCGTCGCGTATAACACAATCCCAATGGGCCAGAAGACTGCGACGAACAGACCGAAGACAGCCCCGCCGCTAATCATCAGGATAATGGCAAGCTCCGGTCTGTCCGGAACTTCAAACGAGAGCGCGCCGGTGAGTGTGCTCACAAGCCACCACAGCCAGATGCATTCTGCCAGCAAGGGCACGGCGTAAAATAACGGCGCTGTCCCCGACATCACGCAGACCAGCCACGCAATCAAAGGCGCGGGCAGGCTGACGAGGCGCGCGTACCACAACTTTGCCTCCCACATTTGCCTGCCGGTAGTCCCGGCGGCGCGCTCCAACCAGAAATGCGGAAGCTGATAGGCGACCAGCACAGCGACCAGCACAGAGCATGCCGCGCACACCAGCACGCACGCAATCTTTGCGGCCATCACGGCGGGCAGCCATGTCCCGTCGAACCATCCCGGCGCACGCGCAAGCTGCGGCAACAATCCGGTCAAGAGCACAGTCGCCAGCGCGACTAACAACAGCACGGAGATAAATAGCGAGACGTAAACGGCGGAGGAGAACGCGCGCAGGGTTAACTGCAAATCGCGTGCGAGTTGGACGGCCACTGCGCGCTCAAACTTTTTCTCAAGAGCCTGTACCTCAAACGCGCTCAAGCGGCTGCCCGCCTGAAGCCGTTTCGCATACTCTATATCCGAAGCGCGCCAACGCTCATGCAGGATGCGCGTCATGAAGTAAAGCGTGATGGCCCACAACGCAGCGCACAGGACAAGCCAGCCAGCGCTACCGGCAGGCAACGCTTGCGGCCTGAGCATCAACAGCAGCAACAATCCCGCAACCATTGAAGACACGATAACTGTCAACAACGCGCCCACCGCCGCGCCGCTGTTTTTAGTATGCCCCCAGTGAATCCAACCGAGTGCCGCGACGACCTGAGAGAGAGCGATGATGAGCACAAAGAGCGCGAGCGGGAGCAGAAGAGCTAGTTCAAAAGAGCTACCTGACAGAGCGCGCACAATCAGTATCAGCGCGCCTATCAAAATCGTGCGCGCAACTCTTTTCGAGAGCGCGGCGTGCAGTTGTGTGGAAAGAGAAACAGGCAGCGCGTCCAATACGGATTCCGGTTTTCGCAGGTGATAAATTTCCGTGCTGGCGCGCGTCAGGCTGAGGCCGGTGAGGCTGCACACAAAAGCGAAAGCCAGCAGCAGGCTCACGCGCCATGAAGGCTGCCACGCGGGCGATTCCTCTACCAGACGCGAGACGGTCATGTACGAGATGCCAAAGACGAGCGGCGACAGAATCAGCAGCGTATAAAGATGCTGCTTTGCCCAACGCATCTGCTCGCGCACGCTCGCGCCAATCACCAGCATGAGTTTCTTCACGCCGCAACAATTACCACAGTCGCGCCGTTTTTTACATCGGAGCCAAGAGAATGTGAGATGAATCTAAAACTCAAGCAAGGATTCATTCAACCCTTTGCGCCTTCTGTTTTCCCTTTGCGCCTTTGCGAGAAACAAAACGGTTTCACGCAAAGGCGCAAAGAAAGAAAAACTCAAGGCGCAAAGAAGTCGGCAATGCTCATCACAGATTTTTGCCGAGCACGGATTGCAGTTGCTCGCGGTAGTTGCGCGAGAGCGTGAGTTTCGTGCCGTTGTGCAGGATGATGTGATATTCGCCGTGAAACCACGGTTGCAGCTCGCGTATGCTGTCGAGCTTGATGATGGTCGAGCGATGCACGCGCAGGAATTTTTTCGGGTCGAGCTGCTCTTCCAGACTGCCGATGGTTTCCCGCAGCAGGTGAGATTTTTTGTCCGTATGCAGGCGCACGTAATTCCCTTCGGCCTCGACCCAATCAATCTCGCCCGTCTCAAGAAAGAAGACGCGCCCGCCGTTCTTGATGACCAGCCGCTCGACGTACTTGGATTCCGTCTTCAGAGCTTCGAGCAAAGCGAGGATGCGTTTGTCCAGCTCGCCGTTTCGCTCGCGGCGCGTCTGCGCTTTGGCGCGCGAGAGGGCCGACTCGAATCGCTCGCGGTCAAAAGGTTTGAGGAGATAATCGAGGGCGTGATATTCAAAAGCGCGCACGGCGTATTGATCGTAGGCCGTGACGAAGATAACAATCGGCAGCCGCTCGCCCTTCAAAGCCTCCAGAACTTCAAAGCCCGCGATTTCTGGCATCTGAATATCCAGAAAGAGCAAGTCCGGCTCGTGTGTCTGAATGGCTTCGACAGCTTCGCGCCCGTTGACACACTCCGCGACAATCAACACTTCCGGGTCATCCGACAACATCTCGCGGATGATCTGTCGCGCAAGCATTTCGTCATCAACGACTATCACTCGCAGCCGGGACGAATCCGCCATACACTTTTCCTTTGAATCGTACAAGAAGTCTTGAGCACACTTCTACGATAAATACTCGGAAGCGCTTATTTTCTAAACACCGCGCGCTTTTATTCTGTGACAAAAAATTTTAGAGAACCGAACTTACAGGGCAGGGCTTTGGCAGGCGAGCGGTTAATGGTGTTGCTTGATGCGCTCCCGGTCATGTCCGTTCCTTGCTATCGAAGGAACTTCAAGGCGAACAGTCAATCCGCCAGCCGGATTGTTCTCCAACTCGAAGCGATGCGCCGCGCCGTATAGTTGATCGAGTCGCGCGCGAGTGTTCGCCAGCCCCAGTCCCCCTTTGAACAGCTTGATACAGCTATGATTCACAGGAAGGCCCGGCCCGTTGTCTCGCACTTCTATACGAAGCATGCCGTTTTCGCGTTTCACTTTAATCTCGATGAGGCCGGGAGTGGAGCGCGGCGCGATGCCGTGGCGAATGGCGTTCTCGACAATCGGCTGAAGAATGAGGTTGGGAACTTTGATGTCCAGAGTTTGCGGCTCGACATCTATGTTGATGGTCAGGCGATCCTGAAAGCGTATCCGCTCGATTTCCAGATAGCCCTTGAGGAATTCCATCTCCTGCTGGACGCTGACTTCCTGCGTCCCGGCGTTCTCCAATGTGAAGCGCAGGAAATCTCCGAGCCGCACGAGCATCTTGCGCGCGGCTTCGACATCCGAATGCAGGAGGGCGGAGATGGAATGCAGCGTGTTAAAGAGAAAGTGCGGGTGCAACTGCATCTTGAGCGTTTGCAGTTGAGCCTGCGCGAGCATTGATTCAAGCTGCGCGGATTTCAGCTCGCCCTTGCGATAGCGATGATAATAACCGAACGCATGACAGAGCAGCACAATCAGACCATAGATGGCGAAATTCTCGCTCGCATTGTAAGAGACGCTGCCCAGAGTGTTGGCGAATCTGTACGGACGCCCCTGCGGATACCCGTAATTCAGATAGACTATGATCTGGTGCGCGCTTGAGACGACGAAGACGAGTATCAGGCTGAAGAAGAGATGAACCAGCAGATGACGCTGCCAGTTCTGGCGCTCGATTTGAAACTTGGCGGCGAGCCAGAGCACGAGCGGCGTCGCTAAGGCCCAGAGATAAGCGAAGGTAAACTGCGTGAAGGCCGCGCGCGCCCACGGCATGGGCTGTTCCGAGCGCAACGCGCCGAAATAGAGCTGGCTGGTAAAGATAAGGCCGATAAAAGTCCAGATCAACCAGATCAGCGCCAGCCTGATGGATGGCCGCCGCCACACCTGATTGGCCCTTAACATCTCGCCGGGCGCATCCATCATATTTTTCATCATGCCCAATCCTCTGCCGCAAGCACCACGCGGAGGCTCTGATAGATTTTCTTTCATTATGAGATGCACTGGCGCGAGGGAATGCATCACAGAATGCTTTTGATGAATGACGCTTGCAGGCCGCTCTCCTCGAAACCGAATTGCACAATATCATGCGGCTTAATGCCGCCGAGCGGGCAACTTTTGTGACGGGAGGGCCGCATCCTGTGATGAACCGGGTGAAGCATAAGACGAAGCGGCGCGACTTTACAAAGATTTTACAGCGCGCCGTTTTTTGCCTGCTAAACAGGCGCATCGCAAGCGCCGAACGATTCTTTAAAAGCAATCAAGTCTGCGGAGAGTTGTTCATCACACATCACGGCCAAGTCGTACCAAAACACAGCCCGCTCATCACAAAGATGTACCTTTAATTTGAAACAGTTCGTAGGATGTAATCGCCGTCATGCTTTCTGAATCTCCTCAAGCAAGGATGGCAGGTCAAAGGCAGTTTGATAATCACTCGATAACTCTCCGGGCCGGATGTTCTGTTTCCTTTTCACGGCCCGGAGAGAGCCTTTATCAATCAAGGAGTAAAGCGATGGAAGAGCTACAGGGATGGGAACAGCAGGAAAGGCCGACACTCGCAAGCGTGAAGGCAACACCCAACGGCAATGCGAACGAATTGGGCCACAGAGCACAGGTGTTGAAAGATTTGGCGCTCGCGTTGCTTAACGAAGTCGAGACGCTCGGTGATACGCAGTCGCTTGAAACGGAAGACAGCATAGATTTTTATGACGAGGTGCGCCGCTTTGAGATCGAGTTGATTCGCCGCGCGTTGAAAAAAACCGGCGGGCATCAAATGCGCGCCGCGCGACTCTTGAACGTCAAAGTGACGACGCTTAATTCTATGATCAAGCGTTATCACATCAGTCCCGAAGCGCAGATTTATAACTACCCGGCCATCGAATCCAGCATCGAGGCTCTACGCAGACGGGCATAAGAGCAACTCCCCCGCAAAGGCGCAAAGGCGCAAAGAAGACAACTTGTTTTCTTTGCGCCTTTGCGCCTTTGCGGTAAACCTCCCTTGCGGCTTCTCTTCGCTTTCCGATAATTCGGATAAATTTTCTGGTCCAGAAAAATTTATCCGCCGCGCTATCCAAACCCTTCAAGATTCGAGATTCAAATATCCAAATTCGTCAAGCCTGACAGTCAACTCACCTTCGACTCAAACGAGTCAACACTGAAATCAGACAACAGCTTGCGCCCCTGCGCGGGCGGCGGAACGGCTCTTGCGCTGATGAAATGGCAGAGCGCACGGCACGCATTTTCAATTTCCAACGTTTCGGAAATTTGCCCAGGCCGGAGCTTTTGTTGGGCGGCGCGTTGAAAGTTTCATGCGCCGTAGTTTGGGCCAGACCTCTTATCCGGCCCGGATCACACGGAGGATTTTTTCCATGAGTAAGTTTCGCATCCCTGACTGGATCGTGCGATCTTCGTTCCTGCTCATCGCGTTGTTATTGATGTCGCCGTTAGCTTCGGCGCAGATTACAACGGGCAGCTTGCAGGGCGTAGTGCAGGATCAGAACAAAGCGGCGGTCGCAGGCGCAACCGTCAAAGTTACAAACACAGCCACAGGCATCTCGCGTGAGACGACCACCAACGACGAAGGTTTTTATCGTGTCACGAATCTTGTGCCCGGCAGCCAGTATTCGATAGAAGTCTCGTCGCAGGGATTTTCTTCGGCGACTGTCAATAATGTAGTCGTGCGGCTGGCCTCTGAGAACAGCGCCGACGTGCAGCTCACGGTTGGCGAAGTGGGCGGCGGCACGGTCGTCGTGACGGACGAACAACCGCTCATTCAAAATACGCAGAGCCAGTTGTCGCAGAGCTATTCGCAGCAGCAACTGACGCAGCTTCCTTTCAACGGCGGCTCGATAGACAATCTGGCCCTCTTGACTCCGGGCGTCGTGACGCCGGGAGATACGGACTTTGCCAACGGCACGGGCATCTCTGCCAACGGCAACCGTGGCCGCTCAAACAACTTCCAGATTGACGGTCAGGATAATAACGACAACTCCGTCACGGGGCCGAGCCTGACCCTGACGAACACGGAAGCGATAGGTGAATTTCAGGTCATCACCAATAGCTTTTCCGCAGAGTTCGGGCGCAACTCCGGCGCGCAGATCAACACCATCACCAAGCCCGGAACAAACGAGTTCCACGGAAGTCTGTTTGAGTATCATAACAATCAGGCGCTGGACGCGCTCACCAACTTGCAGAAGGTGAACGCGGGCGGCTTCAGACTGCTGGCGAACAGCGGCTTCTCGCAGTTCAGCGGGCTGGCTAATCGTGAGGGCAACGATCCTTTCCGCGTCAATAAATTCGGCGGCGCGCTTGGCGGCCCGATCAAGAAGAATAAAGCCTTCTTCTTCTTTACCTATCAGGGGACATACCTGCGTGGCGAGGCCGCGCAGAACGGCTTGAACAGCGGCCCGTCGCTGATCTTTACGCCTGAGAGTTCACTGCTGGCAGCACAACTCTTTCCGAATCCCGCGACGGCTCAGTTGATTTCCCCAGCCGTGGGCGGCGGCCCCGCTTTCGTGCAGGGACAGGGCACTTTCCTGATTGCGCCGCCGGTCGTAGACATCAACGGCGACGGAATTCCCGAAACCTTTCTCTACGGGCCAAACAATCCGGCGGGCAATCCTGTGACGGCCAACAGGCTCGCGCCGAGTCTCTTTGTGAGAGATGCTGCCGGGAACTTAATCCCGCTCTATACGGGCGAGCCTGTACGCATCCTCCCGACCACTTCGACGCAGAACGAGATCATTACGCGTAGCGATTTCAATCTCACGGACAAGGACACCATCAGCGCGCGTTATATCTATAACAATTCGAGTTTTCCGCTTGCCACGGGCCGCGCTCTGGCAGGCGCGCTCTTTGATGTGCCGTCGAAGAATCATAACTTCGGCATCAGCTACACGCGCACGCTGACGCCTAACATCGTCAACGAAGCGCGCTTTAACTACTCCAATCTGTACGTCAGGTTTGGCGACCCGAACGGGGCGTTGCCCGGCCCGCAAATCGGATTCTCGCAACAGCGCGACATCCTCGGCAACTTTACCAGCCTGACCTTCGGCGCGCAGAACACCTTCCCGCAAGACCGCAAGGTAGCGGTCTTTCAGGAGCAGGACACAGTCTCCGGCACGTTTGGCAATCATGCCATCAAGCTCGGCATGGATTTCAGACAGCAGCGCACGGAAAACTTTTTCCTGCCCAACTTCCTCGGAACCTACACGTTTCGCGGAACCAGCAACAGCGGCACGATCCCGGCCAACACTTTTTTCAATGCTGACGGGACGCCGCGCACAGGAGAAACAGCCACCGCTTTCGAGAACCTGATTCTGAATCGCCCGCGCGACATCAACTTTGCCATCGGCAGCGCGCGACGCGATATAGATCAGGACGACTACTTCTTCTTCATACAGGACGACTGGCGCATTCGTCCGACCTTAACGCTTAATCTCGGACTGCGTTATGAAATCTCGACGCAGCCGCTCAATGCCTTGATTGAAGACCTCAATGCGCGCGAGGCCGATGCGAGCCGGGCGATCTTCGACCCGCGCTTCCCGCTTTCAACGCGCACGCTGCCACAGGTTCCGATTGACAAGAACAACTTTGGCCCGCGCGTCGGTTTCGCGTGGTCGCCGAATCTGAAATTCCTCGGCGAGCGTTTCACCAACGGGCGGACGGTCATACGCGGCGGCTTCGGCATCGCTTACGACCCGTCGTTCTTCAACATCGTCAACAACACTGTGACCGCAGCGCCGTTTGTCGGCACGGGCACGATCCGGCAGAACAACCCGGACTTGGCGGGCACGCTCGGCATTCCGTTCCTGCCGAACACGCTGGCCCAGTTGAACAGGACGCCCGGCACAAATGGCGGCGACCCGCGTCTCTTCAATCAAACGCGCGTCGCAGATGATTTCCGCAATCCCTATACGATGTCCTATAACT
The DNA here is from genome assembly GCA_963817025.1 of Pyrinomonadaceae bacterium. Lineage (GTDB taxonomy): Bacteria > Acidobacteriota > Blastocatellia > Pyrinomonadales > Pyrinomonadaceae > JACMLC01. The sequence continues at coordinate 428,358 of CAWFML010000004.1, forward strand.
TCGGCTTCCAACAGGAATTGTGGAAAAACTCAGTCCTCGAAGCGCGTTATGTCGGCTCGCGCATCGTCGGGCAATTCCAGAGCGTGAATGCCAATCCCGATTTGCGCTATCTGGCGCGCGTCGGTCAAGACCTGTACGGCGACCCGCGTCGCTTTACGCACGGCGTCCTGCCGGGAAGCTGTGTCGGCAGCGGAGACCCGACCTGTATCAACCCGACGGCGGCCAATAACTTCAACACGCGCACTCTCGACACCAACGGCACGGGCGCGCGTATCAACGGCAGCGGTCGCTTAGACCCGTTCGCCGGGCCAACGCGGCTGCGTTTGAACGGCGCAAGCTCGACCTACAATGGCTTGCAAGTTCGCTTTGACACGCGCCTTGCCCAGTCGCTGACCTTGAATGCGAACTACACCTGGAGCAAGACGCTTGACAACGCTTCGGAAATCTTCAGCACGCTGGCGGGCGGGCAGACCATCGCCTTCTCTCAAGACCCGTTCGATTACAACAACGGAGAGCGCGGGCTGTCGGCCTTCCATCAGAAGCATAACTTCACGGCTAACTTCATCTACGATGTGCCGTTCTACAAAGAGCAGCGCGGTTTGACCGGCAAGCTCTTAGGCGGTTATCAATTTTCGGGCGTGGTGTTCTTAGGTTCTGGACGGCCCTACACGATACAGAACGTGTTGGGTTCCTACGACCCGGTCTTTGACATAGCGTTTATCAACGCGTCGCAGTTCGGGCCGGTGCGTCCCTTCAACGGCAATCCGAATGCTCCGGCAGGAACGATTGCTTTTGGCGCAAACTCTGCGGCGAACATCCTCGGCGACACGCGCGCCAATGATGGTGAATTCATCGTCTACAACACGCTCAATCCGGGGTCGAATGGATTCGTAGTCCCGAACGGACAGGCTGCGCTGCAACAGGCGCGCGTCATCTATAACGACTTCGCGCTCTACAGTGCGTTGCCGCTCGGAGCCGTGCCGTTCCAGGCTCTGGAAACGGCGCAGCTTTTCGGCACGCCCTTTGGCGATGTCGGACGCAATACGTTTTCGGGACTTCCCTTCTATCAGGTGAATATGGCCGTGTTCAAGACGACCAATCTCACCGAAAGAACCAAGCTGGAGTTTCGCGTAGAGGCAGCCAACCTGCTTAACCACAGGAATTTCGGCGTGCCTAATAACTTCACAGAGTTTGCCTGGGCACCATTCGGAAACGGGACGGCAGGAGCTGTCGGCCCCTATCAGAATCCGGGCTTCAATCAGGGAGCAAACCGCAGCGTCCGCCTCGGCCTGCGCCTGCTCTTCTAACAGTCAGCCGGCGTGAGCTGAGCAAGCCGGCAACGCTCGCGCCGAATGCCTGAAACAACTCAGGGCATGAAGAAGACTTTAGTTTTCTTCATGCCCTTTTTAAGTAGCGAAAAAGTTTCCCGCAAAGGCGCTGGTGGCGCAAAGAAAGACGTTAAGAAAACAATTTAAGATAAATCAAAGCTCGACTACTTAGCGACTTGTCTTCTCTGCGCCTTTGCGCCTTTGCGGGAGTTGTCTGGAGGTATTGCAAATTCAGAACCTTTATCCTATCCTGCCTGACAGTTCAGATAATTCCATTTTATCTTCAAACAGCGCCTATGATCGTTGGCACAGAATGGCTCATTGATGCGTCGGGGTGCAGGGCCGCGACCTTGCGCGATAGTGCAGCTTTGCGTCGCCTGTTCGATTGCATCATCACAGAGCTGGACTTGCAGGTCGTGGGCGAACAGTTGTGGCATCAGTTTCCACCGCCGGGCGGCGTCACGGGTCTCGCGCTCCTGACAGAATCGCATCTGGCCTGTCATACCTATCCTGAATTTCAAACCGCGACGATCAATCTCTACTGCTGCCGCGAGCGTCCCGCATGGCCGTGGGCCGAGAGGCTCAAAGAGTTGCTCGGCGCGCAGGATGTCAAAGTGCGCGTCACGCATCGCATCGTTCCCGACGAGCAAATCCAGCCCGCAGGCGAACAATTAATCAAGACCGCAGAGCTATCCACACCTTCAATCGGCGGAGGCGAATGGTAATGGCTATGCTTCAGGGTAACTGCCCTGCGTGCGGCGCGCCTGTCTCCTTCAAATCGGGTTCATCCATCGTCGTCATCTGCGACTATTGCCGCTCGGTTGTGGCGCGCACGGATCGCGCGCTCGAAGATTTGGGCAAGGTCGCGGAATTGATGGAGACCAACTCGCCGCTCGAAATCGGTTTGCGCGGCATGTATCGCGGCGTGCCTTTTGAATTGACCGGACGCGCGCAATTGGGCCACGAAGCGGGCGGCGTGTGGGATGAATGGTACGCGACATTTCAGAACGGCTGGTTGGGCTGGCTGGCAGAGGCGCAGGGAAGATTCTACATGACCTTTCAACAGCCGCTGCCTGACCCGCAAGCCGTCCCGCCTTACGGCAAGCTCCAACTGGGCCAGACGGCTTACGGCGTGCCAAGCAATGTTCCGCTCATCGTCGCCGAGAAGGGCCGCGCACGCGCGCTCGGAGCCAAAGGCGAGATTCCATACAAGCTCACTCCGGGCGAAACAAATTTTTATGCAGACCTGTCTGGCGCGGGCGCGAGCTTCGGCACGCTTGATTACGGCCAATTCCCGCCGCTCTTTTTCTTGGGTCAGGAGGTCACGCTCGCAGAGCTTGGCATCACTGCGACCGGAAAAGAGCGCGAGCGAGAGGCGCGGCGCGTGGCGGCGGCGCATCTCAACTGCCCTCACTGCGGAGGCGGCTTAGAGCTTCGCGCGCCCGATTCGGCAGAGCGAGTCACCTGTCCGAATTGCAGTTCCCTATTGGATATAAATCAGGGCCACCTCAAATATCTCAAGACGCTTGAGCGCGGGCGATTCGAGCCGCTGATTCCTATCGGCTCGATGGGCGTCTTCGAGGGCGGGCAGCAGTTGATGGTCATAGGCTTTGTCGCGCGCAGCGTGACGATAGAGGGCACGCAATATTTCTGGACTGAATACCTGCTCTATCACCCGCAGGTCGGATTCCGCTGGCTGGTTCAGAGCGACGAGCACTGGAACTTTGTCGAGACCGTGCCGCCCGGCGAGGTCGCAGAGTTTGAAAAGACCGCTCAGTTTCGCGGCCAGACTTTTAAGATTTTTCAGGACGCAGAGGCGCAGGTCGAGTATGTCGCAGGCGAGTTTTACTGGAAGGTGGAAGTGGGCGAGAAGGTGCGCGCGGTGGATTACGTCAAGCCGCCCCTGATGCTCTCAAAAGAGCTTTCCACCACTTACATCCAAACGGGCGGGACGCGCGAGAAGCCGCAACTGGCCCAGACGGGCGAGGTCAACTACTCGCTCGGCACATACGTCCCCGTCAAAGAGGTCGAAAAAGCTTTCGGCGCAAGCAATCTTCCGCGACCGTCAAACGTCGCGCCGAATCAGCCTTTCCTGCACAAAGCCATCTATAAATACTGGCTCATCCTGCTGCCCGTTCTGTTCCTGCTCGGCATCTTGATGACCTTCGTCGGCGGCATCAGCCGGACTGTGGCGACGAACACGTATGAGTTTCCGGCGCTGCCGAACGAGGACGGCACGCAGGTTATCTTCAGCGACCCTGTAGAGTTACGCGGGATGCGTAATATCAAGGTCACGGCGCGTTCACCGGGCATTGATAATTCGTGGCTCTACATGGAAGGCGATCTCATCAACGAAGAGACCGGATTGGTCCAGAACTTTCCCATCTCCGTCGAATATTATCAGGGCGTAGAGGAAGGCGAGAGCTGGACGGAAGGAAGTAAAGAGGATGACAAGACGCTCTCCGCGCTGCCCGCAGGAAAGTACATCATGCGGCTCGAAGCGCAGTGGGAGAAGTGGCAGCAGCCGATGCCCGTCACCGTCACGATTGAACAGGGCACGACGCACGGCGTCAATTTCATTCTTGCGCTGGTAGTGCTCTCGATCATTCCCATCTTCGTCTTGATCTGGCACGCCGTCTTCGAGTCGCGCCGCTGGTCTGAGAGCATGTTCGGCAGCAGTAACAGCAGCTCAGACTCGGACTCTGATTCGGATTGAAAGAATTTACTCATTTACTCATTTCTTAAATGAGTAAATGAGTAAATGAGCAAATCCCTTATTTGTTTCGGAGAAACGAAAGTGTTTAAGAAACTCTATCTTGTCTTCGGCATCGGCGTGATTCTGTTTTACGGGACGGCGGCCTTGCTCGGCTGGGAGTTTGGCACTCCCGGTCGCCAGCAGTTGCCGCCGGACGCGCGCCAGCAAGGCTACAGGTCTTTCCATTTCTGGCACTATGGCTTTCGTGGAGGAAAGTGATGCTTAGTGAATCATTGGCAACAGGCGTGCTCGCCGCTGGAACAAACATGACGGCGCTGGTCGTGCCGCTGGAACAACTGCGCTCGGTGCTCCTGTCAACGCTGGTCTTCGTCATCCTCGGAATCATCATCTTTGCGCTGGCCTTTGTCGCCATCGTCAAGGCGTCGCCCTTCTCCGTGCGCAAAGAGATAGAGGAAGACCAGAACGTCGCGCTGGCGATTGTCATCGGCGCGGTCATCATCGGGATTGCGTTGATTGTGTCAGCCGCGATTCAAGGTTAGTTCATGAATCGGACTCCGCTGTTGTTCCTCAACGTGCTGGTGATTGCGACGTGCGGGCTGGTCTACGAACTGCTCGCAGGCACGCTCGCCAGTTATGTGCTCGGCGACTCGGTGACGCAGTTCTCGCTGATTATCGGCATCTACCTGTTTGCGATGGGCGTCGGCTCGTGGCTCTCGCGCTTTATCGAACAAGCCCTCGCGCGCCGCTTTATCGAGATCGAACTCGGCGTCGCTATCTTAGGCGGAGCATCCGCGCCGCTGCTCTTTTTAACCTTCGCGCAGGTCAGCTACTTTTACCTGGTTCTCTACTTCGTGGTCTTTGTCATCGGCATGCTGGTCGGTCTTGAGATTCCGCTTCTGATGCGGATACTCAAGGACGAGCTTGATTTCAAAGAGCTTGTCTCGCGCGTGCTGGCTTTTGATTACATAGGCGCGCTGGTCGCTTCGCTTCTCTTCCCGGTTCTTCTAGTCCCCAAGCTCGGTTTAGTTCGCACCTCGCTTCTCTTCGGCATGTTCAATGCCGCCGTCGGATTGTGGGGGACATGGCTGATGCGCCCGCTGATAAAGGGCGACGTGACAGTGCTGCGTGTCAAAGCGATTGTCGTGATGGCCCTCTTGCTGGCCGGTTTTATCAAGGCGGACACGCTAACCTCTCTGGCCGAAGACCAGCTTTTCGCGGACGACATCATCTATGCGAAGACATCCCACTATCAACGCATCGTCGTCACGCGCGGGCGAGCGGGCTTCCAGCTTTTTCTGAACGGCAACCTGCAATTCAGCTCGACAGACGAGTATCGTTATCATGAAGCTCTGGTTCATCCGGCGATGATGGCGGCCACCGGGAGCGCGCCGCGCCGCGTGCTCGTGATGGGTGGGGGCGACGGTTTAGCCTTGCGCGAAGTCTTGAAATATCCTTCGGTCGAATCCGTCACCCTCGTTGACCTTGACCCGGAGATGACAAAGCTCTCGCAAAAGTTCCCGCCGCTCGCAGCATTGAACAAGCATTCCTTCGATGACCCGCGCGTCCGCGTAGTCAATCAGGACGCGATGATCTGGCTCGAAGAAAATGTGCCGCCGTTTGATGCAGCTATCATAGATTTTCCAGACCCGAACAGCTTTGCGCTCGGCAAGCTCTACACGACGCGCTTCTATCGCATGCTCAAAGAGCGGCTGACGCCGGACGCAGCCATCTCTATTCAATGCACTTCACCGATGTTTGCGCGAGCCTCTTTCTGGTGCATCATCAAGACCATCGAAGCCGCAGGTTTTTACGTTCGTCCATATCAAACAGCCGTCCCATCGTTCGGCATCTGGGGCTATGCCCTCGCGCGCCGCGCGCCGTTCGACGCGCCGACACGCGCGCCCGCCGGACTGCGCTTTCTGGACGACCCGGCGATGGCCTCGCTGTTCGTCATCCCCATAGACCTCGGCCCCGTGCCGGTCGAAATCAATCGTCTCGATAATCAAATGCTGGTTCGATACTATGAAGGCGAATGGAAGAAATTTGAGTGATTCAAAAAGCCTTGTGGCGAATCGGAACACAGCGAAAGGGCAAAACCGGAGCAATTTCACATAACATAGTTTTAACGTTATAGCGGATTGCACTTCTCCCCTCCCTAGATAACACAGGAGTTATGTTATCTGACATTAAAGCTATGTTATCTAACACAGGAGTTATGTTATCTAACACAGGGGCTATGTTAGATGAAGGTGAAGCTATGTTAGATGAGTAACACAGCTTCAATATTAGGTAGCACAGAGGCTTTTTCAGTCAAAATCCCCTCTTTCGTGATGAAAACAGAGGTTTTTTAACCGCTACGATCTGCTTGAATCATGGGAAATTTCACCAGACGCGAGATATTAGCAGCTTTTCTTGGCATGCCTGCCATGATGGCGGCGTGTCGTTCGGGCGCGCAGCCGCAGATGCCTGCCGGTGAGATCGTCGGCGCGTCGGATGTTCTGGGTCATCGCCTGCGTGATGGATTGAAAGTCGAAGTGGCTGCCGATAACTGGGAAAGTAAAGGCGTGGTCATTGTCGGCGGCGGCGTGGCCGGATTGACTGCCGCGTGGCAGCTTTTGAAAGCAGGATTTGAAGATTTCGTCATCATCGAATTAGAGCCTGCGCCGGGCGGCACTTCGCGCAGCGGTTCCGCGCAGCCTGTCCCTTATCCGTGGGGCGCGCATTACCTGCCCGTGCCGACCAAAGAGAATCGCGCGCTCGTAGAATTGCTGGATGAAATGGGATTTTTGGAAGGGCGCGATGCGTCTGGCGAACCCATCGCGGCAGAGCAGTTTTTGTGTCGTGACCCGGAAGAGAGAGTTTTTTATAAAGGCCGCTGGTACGAAGGGCTGTATCTACACGCAGGCGAGAGGCCGGAGGACATCAGGCAGCTCGAAGCCTTCAACGCAGAGGTGGCGCGCTGGGTCGCTTGGCGAGATGCGTCTGGCCGACGCGCGTTTACGATTCCCGCTGAGGCCAGTTCCGATGACGCGGAAGTGACTGCGCTTGACCGCATCACGATGGCCGAGTGGATGAGACAGCGGGGCTACACCTCTCTGCGGCTGCGCTGGCTTGTGGATTATGCTTGCCGCGACGATTACGGGATGACTGTAGACCAGACGAGCGCGTGGGCAGGGCTTTTTTATTTCGCCTCGCGCGTGGCAAAGCCCGGTCAGGAGTCGCAGCCGTTGATGACTTGGCCCGAAGGCAACGGTCGTCTGGTCGCGCATCTCTACGGCAAAGTAAAATCGAAAGTGAGACTGGGCCACGCAGTCGCGGAGATTATCCCGACCGAAGCAAGCGGCAAGAGCAACGTTGATGTCATCACGATTGACGGTCAGGCCAACAGCAGAGCCGCAGGCATACGCGCGGACAAAGTTATTTTTGCCGCGCCGCATTTTCTGACGCGCTACCTGATTCGACCTTTTCGAGAGAGCTTGCCCGCGCATGTCGCAGAGTTTCAGTACGGCGCATGGATGGTCGCCAATCTTTTTTTGAAGGACAGGCCGCAACCGCAGAGTCGCGGTTTTCCGCTCGCGTGGGATAATGTGCTCTATGAAAGCCCCTCGCTCGGTTATGTCGTCGCCACGCACCAGCGCGGGCTTGATAGAGGCCCGACTGTATTCACTTATTATTACCCGCTCTGCGAGACAGACCCGCGCACGGCGAGAGCCAAGTTGTTAGAGACAGACTGGCGCGGGTGGGCTGACGTAGCTTTGTCAGACCTGCAACGCGCGCATCCGGACATACGTGCTTTGACCGAGCGACTTGATGTCATGCGGTGGGGACATGCGATGATTCGCCCGCGCCCCGGTTTTATGTGGGGCGGCGCACGCAGGGAGGCGCAAAAACCTTTTCGCGGCATCCACTTTGCCAACACAGACCTGAGCGGCATTCCACTCTTCGAGGAAGCCTTCTATCATGGCCTGCGCGCGGCAGAAGAAGTGCTGAAGAGCAAGGATGGAAGGATGAAGGCGGAAGGATGAAAGCGAGATTCTTAAACGAGAAGGATAAATGATGAAGAGCGTGCTATAGCAGATGATGAAGAGCGTGCTATTGCAGATGATGAAGAGCGTGCTATAGCAGATGACTGCTCATGCTTGAATAGCATGCTCTTCATCCTTCATCCTTCATCCTTCATCCTTGCTTTTCTATGAGTAGCGAGAGATTACAAATTTATGCGGCGGGTGAAGAGGCAGCTTTGAATCTGTCTCATGATGCTGAATCGTCGATTGTCTCACCGGGCCGCCAGTACTGGCTCTTCAACGCGCGTGTTGACCTGCTGGTTTTTCTGGGGAGCGCGGTGGTGTCGCTTCTTCTGCTCTGGATTGGCGCGCGTGCAGGCGTGCTGCATCAGGATTCGCCCGATTGGGCATGGATTCCGGCGATTCTTTTGATAGATGTCGCGCATGTTTATGCGACGGGCTTTCGCGTCTACTTCGACACGGAAGAACTGAAGCGCAAGCCGTGGCTGTATGCGCTCGTGCCTGCGCTCGGTTATCTTTTGGGCGTCGCGCTCTATTCCGAAGGCGACATGTTGTTCTGGCGGATGCTGGCTTATCTCGCTGTCTTTCATTTCGTGCGCCAGCAATACGGCTGGGTCGCGCTCTATCGCGCGCGTCTGGGCGAGACGGACAAGCTTGGCCGCTGGATAGACACGGCGGCGATCTACATGGCGACTATCTATCCGCTCGTCTACTGGCATGCGAATCTGCCGCGCCATTTCTGGTGGTTTCTGCCAAACGATTTCGCCATGCTGCCGCACATCGCAGCCGACATCCTCGCGCCTCTGTACTGGCTCTCGCTCCTGTTCTATGCGGCGCATTCGCTCTATCGCCGGTTCATCAAAAAAGAAGTCAATCCGGGCAAAGACATAGTGGTTGCGACGACCGCCGTATGCTGGTATGTGGGCATCGTCGCTTTCAATTCCGATTACGCTTTTACGGTGACGAACGTCATCATTCACGGCGTGCCGTATCTGGCTCTGGTTTACTGGTACGCGCGCACGCGACGCGCAGAGACGAGAAGCAGGTCATATCGCCTGCTGGCTCGCGGGCCTGTAATTTTTCTGCTGACCTTATGGCTGCTGGCCTATGTCGAGGAACTCTTCTGGCATCGCGGAATGTGGCACGAGCGCGCGTGGCTCTTCGGCGGCGCGTGGGATGTGCAGTCGCTCAAGATGTGGCTCGTCCCTTTGCTCGCGCTCCCGCAGTTGACGCATTACCTGCTCGACGGCTTTATCTGGCGGCGCAAGAGCAATCCGAACTTCAGACTTATCAACTGAAGAATGCAAAATTAAAAATGTAAAATGCAAAATTAAGAGTCGTCTTGCATTTTGCATTTTACATTTTTAATTTTGCATTTTTGAATGGAGCGACTTTGATGGCTGATGGATATGTGCTGGCGATAGATCAGGGGACGACAGGCACGAAGGTCATCGTCTTTAATCATGAGAGCGAGATATGCGGGCTGGCGTATGCAGAGTTTACGCAGCATTACCCGCAGCCGGGCCGTGTCGAGCATGACGCGCTGGAAATCTGGCGTTCATGCTTGAAGCTCATCGAAGAGGCTTTGCAAAAGGCAGATGTGCGGGCCGGTGAATTAAAGGCCATCGGCATTACGAACCAGCGCGAGACGACTCTTGTGTGGGACAGGAAAACCGGCGAGCCTATAGGCAATGCTATCGTCTGGCAGGACAGGAGAACGGCTGCGATTTGTGATGAGTTGAAAGCGGGCGGGCTGGAAAATCTCATCCGCCACAAGACAGGGCTGGTCATTGATCCTTACTTTTCCGCGACAAAGTTAAAGTGGCTGCTGGATCACGCGCCGGGCTTGCGCGAGCGCGCAGAAGCTGGAGAAGCGGCGTTCGGCACGATTGATTCATGGCTCGTCTGGAAGCTGACGGGCGGACGCGCGCACATCACTGATTACTCCAACGCCTCGCGCACGCTGCTCTATAACATACGAGAGCTATGTTGGGACAAAGAGCTTTTAGAAATCTTTGATGTGCCGGCGCGTATGCTGCCCGCCGTCAAATCTTCTTCAGAGATTTACGGGCAGACTGACGCGTCAGTTTTCTTTGGCGAAGAGATTCCGGTCGCTGGCATCGCTGGCGACCAGCAGGCCGCGCTCTTCGGTCAGGCTTGTTATCAAGCGGGCGCGGCCAAGAATACTTACGGCACAGGCTCTTTTCTGCTGATGCACACGGGCGAGCAGATTGTTGAGAGCGAGGCAGGGCTGCTGACGACGATTGCGTGGGGCATCGGGAACGAGCCGGTCGAGTATGCTTTGGAGGGCGCAATCTTTATCACAGGCGCGGCGGTGCAGTGGCTGCGCGACGGGTTAGGGATAATTGCAGACGCCAGAGAGACGGAGGCTCTGGCCCAATCAATCCAATCGAATGATGGAGTCTATTTTGTTCCGGCTCTGGCCGGACTCGGCGCGCCGCACTGGGACGCATACGCGCGCGGCTCTCTGTTCGGCATCACGCGCGGGACGACTCGCGCGCATCTCGCACGCGCGACACTTGAGAGCATCTGTTACCAGACGCGTGATGTCGTGAGTGCGATGGAGCGCGACTCCGGGATTTCTCTGACAGAGGTACGCGTGGACGGCGGCGCGGTGAACAATGATTTCCTGATGCAGTTTCAGGCAGACATCCTCGGCGTGCCGGTCGAAGTCCCGCTCATCACGGAGACGACATCTCTCGGCGCAGCTTATCTGGCGGGACTGGCTGCCGGTTTCTGGCGGGGCCGCGAAGAGCTGGCCGCGCACTGGAAAATGAAGCGACGCTACGAGCCGCGCATGGCTGTGGAAGAAAGAGAGCGGCTGCACCAACGCTGGCTCAGAGCCGTCGAGCGCGCGAAGGATTGGGCGCGAGAAGAAAGGTAAAAGTAAAAAGGTAAAAGGCAAAAGTGAAGCGACGGAAGAATTCTCGCGCAAAGGCGCTGGTGGCGCGAAGAAGGTAGGGAGTAGGGGAAGGATGTCGGGTGTAGTTAAAACATTTGGCTTTTCCGACACCCGACACCCTATCCCCGACACCCTTGCTCTTTGCGCCTTTGCGGGAAATCTTGTCTTTAGACTTAACACTGCTCTCACATGTCCAGACCCATTTCCAACGACATTACAGGCCAACAATTTGACGCCATCATCATCGGTGCTGGCATCAACGGCGCGGGCATCGCGCGTGATGCTGCGATGCGCGGGCTGCGCGTGTTGCTGATTGATAAGGGCGACATCTCCGGCGGCACATCCGGCTGGTCATCGCGGCTGATTCATGGAGGCTTGCGCTATCTGGAATACGGCGAGGTCGCGCTGGTCAGAGAATCGCTGCGCGAGCGTGAGCGGCTGTTAAAGCTTGCGCCGCATCTGGTCAAGCCGCTGCCGATGCTGGTTCCGATTTATGAGCGCGGCAAGCGCGGGCCGCTTTTGATTCGCGCGGGGATGCTGGCGTATGACCTGCTCTCTTTGGACAAATCTCTCCCGCGTCATCGGATGCTGACGCGCGCTGAAGCCTTGCGCCGCGCGCCCGCGCTCAACCCCGCAGGCTTGCGCGGCGCAGCCGTCTACTATGACGCGCAGGTAGAGTTTGCAGAGCGTCTGGTGGTCGAAAACGTGCTCTCGGCGCGCGAGCACGGCGCACAGATTTTGACCTACGCGCGCGTCGAGCGTTTGATGGTTGAGAAGGATGCTGTCTGCGGCGTAGAGTTCACAGACACTTTGAGCGGCGAGGTTTATGCTGCACGCGCCTCGCTGACGCTGAACGTCGCAGGGCCGTGGGTGGATAAAGTCTTAACGGGCGCGCCTCAAACAGTCGATCAACAAATCGGCGGCACAAAGGGCAGTCATATCATCGTCGAAAAATTTGCAGGCGCGCCGGATGATGCGCTGTATGTCGAGGCGGCAGAGGACGGGCGGCCATTCTTCATCCTTCCGTGGAACGACAAAGTTCTGATCGGCACGACCGACCTGCGTTATGAAGGCGACCTCGATTGCGTCGAGGCGCGCGAAGACGAGATTGCATATCTTTTACGCGAAGCAAATCGCGTCATCCCTTCTGCACAACTCAAGCGCGCCTCAGTGCTCTACACCTACGCGGGCGTGCGTCCCCTTCCTTTTGTCAGCAAGCGTTCCGAGAGCGGCATCACGCGACGACACTTCATACGCGACCACGCGCCTCAACTCAAAAACTTTTTCTCCGTGATTGGCGGCAAGCTAACCACCTACCGCCATCTGTCAGAGCAGGCCGTAGACCTCATGTGTCAAAGACCGGGCCGCAAATGCCAGCCCTGCGGGACAACTAAAGCATCTCTGCCCGGCGCAGAGACGAATGACTTCGCAGCCTTCTGCGATGAATTCAGAAATGAAAACAGAAACTTGCCCGCAGCCACCGTGGAAAGGCTCTTGCGAGTTTACGGGACGCGCGCGGTCGAAGTGATAAAGCTGGCGGAAGAGGATGCCGGATTGAGTGTGATTTTCGATAAAGAGACCGCAGCCATCGGCGCGGAGATAGCGCTCTCCTTTCAGAACGAACTGGCCTCAAACTTATCCGATTGCCTGCTGCGCCGCACGATGGTCGGGCTGAATTCGACCGCCGGACTCGATGCAGTCGAACACGCCGCCGAGATCGCGCGTCAGTATCTCGGATGGACTGAGAGCCGCGCCGTGCAGGAAATCAAAGCTTACCGCGAGTATGTCAAACGCTTTCATCCGGCAGAGAGAATCTAATCAACGTTAACTTCCGCTCTTTGAATTTAGCTTTGCATATAAAATATTTGCATGACTCTTATTAAAGAAATCCGGGTCATCAGAAACGGAGGATAAGCGTCAAGCATAAGTATGAAATGTGTAAAGTAGCTTTCCGACCGCTACTTATAAATGCCGCCGTCAACCTATGGTTTTAATGGCGGCTTGCTCTTGTCTTCCGGCGCGGTCAGTTTATAGTCGTCAAAGCTGCTGTTGAAGCGTTGGTAGTTGCTGAACTCCTGCACGAGGTTGACATCAATGGCTTTGAAGATCAGAACTTTGGCGGAGATGTTGATCTGCGAGAAGACAGGGAGCCACACGCCGTCTTCCATGCGTTTCTGCTCGAAAGCGAAGGCTGTGCCGGGACGCACGGAGGCGAGGAGGCCGCCGCCCATTTTGAAACTCTCCACCAGACGCGCTTCGAGTCGCATCACCTGTTTGTCCGCAGGGTCAATCCACATGATGCCCGTTAGTTTGCTGATGATGGATTCGGCATCGTTCTTCGGTTTATAGCCGATGCGCGGGCGAAAGTCGAAGACGATGGCCTCGCGGTCGCGCAATCTTTCGCGGCGCGGAGAGACCAATTCGGTTGCGCGCAGAAAATCCGCAATCCCCAGATCATCCTCTTCTTTTTTGGCGGGCTTGCCTTTCAGTTTGTCCCGCTCAAGCTTTTCCGCACGCTTCTCGCGCTCGCGCTGCGCTTTTTCCAGTTCCTCCGTCACGCGCTTCTCTTCCTTCGCAGCCTTTTCCGCAGACAGGGGCGCGCCGTTTTCGCTGATTAGCTTGTAGACGGAATTGCGGTTCGGAATCGGGTAAATCTCAAAAACTTTGATGGTCTCTTCGGTCACTTCGCCGCGCCCGTTAATCTTGCGCTCGGTGCGTTTCTCCATGTAGGTGTAGTCACCGACGTGCTCTTCGAGCTGTTCCTGATTGCTCTCGACTTCCCTGAGAAGCGCGCCGATGTCTATGGCCTCCGCGCCCGGCGGGTCAAAGAGCGAGTCGTTGAGACCCGTGTTGTAGCTCACGCTTTGCAGAACAAGGGCCAGCGTGCCCAGGTGTCTTGACTCTATCCCGACGCGATGCGGCTCAAGCAGATTGTTTTCTGCGCGATAGTCGCCAAAGCGCATGACCAGTTGTCGCGCGGCATCCGAAATTTTCAACAGCAGCTTGCTGTTCGCGCCGAACCAGTAGCGCAGGCGCGCTCCGTTGCGCGAGGAAAATTCTATGACATAGGCAGGCTCTTTTTCCGAATCATCGAGTGCGGCAGTGCGCGCCAGCACGTTCTGCTTTTTGTAATCAACCAGGCGGCTCGCATCGAGCGCAGACTGTAGCTTGGCCGCGTTTGCCTCTGCGTCTGTCAGAGTTTGCGCTCCTTCGCTTTGGCCGCGCACCCATGCCGAGCGAACGTTGGCGGCTGTGCTGGTCTGGACGACTCCCTCGCGCGAGACCTCAAGCCGTGTAGAAGCGGGAGTTTTTATTTGCGAAAGCGCATTCAACTGCGGCCCTGTTTCTACGCTCTGCCATTTATAGGTCGCATCCCTGACAGAGGCCGCACGCTTTTTCCCGCCGATGGCTCTCAGGTAATCGCCTACGATCTTTTCCGGCGAAGGTAGTTTCTGCCGCTTCGCAGCGCCTTGTTTTTGCGCGAGCGCGTGCGTAGAGCAGGTGAGAGCCAGAAGTAAGACAAAGAGCCGAAGCGCAAAGCTGCGGCGCGGGAAGAGAGTCTTAAAAGATTGTAGGGAAGATTTTCTATGCATAAAGCAGAACCTTCATTTCTATCTGTGTTAAGAGATACGCCGGGGAGAGCGGTGATGAATGCCGGGTGATATATCGTAATGTTTCTGAGGCGGATAAAGCAAAAGCGGGAAGCGGCCCGGCTGATATGAGCCGCGCCGCTTCCCGCCAATTATTTCCGTTGCCGTTTGCTGACCATCGCGTGAGTGTTTACGATGGCTGGCCCTCTGTTGTTTCAGACGCGCCGGGTGGCTGCGGGACATCTGCGTCCATCGCAGCGGCTGATTCCTGCTCGGCCTCTAGCTCGTTCTCCTGATTGTCTCTCGTTTGCTCTGAGCTTTCCGCGTTATCTTCACGCGTCTCTCCGCCGCCGATGCTGCTTTCCGATTGTTGAGTCATGCTTTTAGCCTCCAAGAATATTTACCTACGTTTCCCGGCTGTCTTGCGCGCAACGCCTTTCTTAGTGGCGGCCTTGCGTGCCGCTCCCTTTGCTGCCACGCCTGTTTTTTTGCCTGCGCTTTTCGTGGCCGTAGCCTTCTTTGCTCCGGCCTTCTTTGCGGCCTGCTTTTTCGTCGCGCCGCCCGTGCCTTGCTTATTCGCGGCAGGTTTCTTAGCAGCAAGTTTTTTTAGCGACTGTCTTCTTCGCAGATGACTTCTGAGCGGCAACTTTTTTAGCAGCTTTTTTGACGATCTTCTTCGCAGCTTTCTTCCCTGCTCCCTTTTTCGCGCCGCCCGCGCTCTTTCCGGCAGCCTTCTTCGCGCCAGCCGCACGCGCAGCCTCTTTATCTTTCTTGCGCTGGACTTTCTCGCGCACCTCTTCCATCAATTGCGCGATGCGTTCCGCTTCCGTCTGCGGCGCAGCCGGGGCGGTCTCGCCCTCGCGCAAAGCGCGTTCGGCCTGCTGCTGCTCAAAACGCTCGCGCTCTTCCTGCGCCATCAAAGCCTGATTCTGGTGAAACTCAAACTCGTTCAAATGCCCGCCGCGAATCTTGTACCGATCAATATTTTCCGTCTTATCCTTCGGCATCTCGCTTGCTCCTCCTCATGCACCGGCGCGCCCGCTTGACAGCCATAGCAACGCATCCGTATATTTTCTCTTCTCGTCAAGAGAAGCCACCTTAGCTCAGTTGGTAGAGCACCTGATTCGTAATTAGGGGGTCTGGAGTTCAAGTCTCCAAGGTGGCTCCAGTTCTGATTGCCGTATAACTATCGCTTAGTTATACGGCAATTTCTTTTGCGCCTCAATCCTTTGGCCTCTTATCCGCGGTTAGAGCACGCAGGCTATCCTGCGCGCTCCATATGGAAAAACTTTACGCGCTGACGGCTGTGCCGGTCGTAGGAGTGGCGGCTTTGACTTTATCCTTTGCTATGCGCGCGTGATAAAGGTCTGCGATGCGCTGCTCCTGTTCGGCCATGGTCACTTCCATCTCGTCAAAGATAGTGACGGTCGCAGGGTCTGTCAGCGAGTTGCGCAGATTGTATGTGTCCACGACGCCGGTTTGCAGGTCGCCCAGAGCGCGGCGCAGCACGCTCACGTCGTCGCTCGATTGCAGCCAGCTTTTGAGCGTGGCCCATGCGCCGCTGCCTTCAGCCTGAAAAGTCTTCTGCCCGCCGAGCGCAGGCAGGCGCGCTTCCAGGCGATTGATGTGCTGCTGTTTGGTCGCGCGTATCTCGTTAAAGACGGACTTTAACTCCGCATCCGTCGCCTTCTCCGCGTAATGCTCAAAGGCGGACATGGCGTAGTGCTCGCCGCGAATCGCAGTGTTGATGCCGTCCGTGATTTCCGCCTGAGTTGAGCCGCCCCAAGCTTCCGCAAGCTTCCACCAGTCCGCATCCAGGTTCTTTTCATCCGGCAGCGCTGTGTCTTTGATTGAGAGGCCCAGACGGCGCAGGATGGCTGTCGTGAAAATCGCAAGGTCGCCCGGCTGGCGCGAAGTGATAAGTTGTTCGTCAACGACGAGCGAGGTGTCTTCAAATCTGGCCCCGGCGTTCTGCATGTCTTTGCGAATCGCGCGAAACCCTGTCGCGCGTTTTCCCTTCAAGAGATCGCCTTCAATCAGAACCTGTGGGCCATGACAGATGGCTGCGACGAGCTTTCCCTGTGCGACAGCATCCGAAACAAAGCGCACGGTCTTCATGTTGGTACGCATCGTGTCCGGGGCCATCCCGCCGGGGATGACTACGGCATCGAAATCCTGCGCGTTCATCTCTGTGGTTGTCGCATCAGGCTTGATAGAGACCTTGTTCTGCTTGCCAGCGTAATTGTCATTCATGCGCGAGCCGAGCACCCACACTTCCGCGCCTGCGTCCTGCAAGGCCGTGTATGGAATCTGGAACTCGGAGTCTTCAAAATGTTGTTCGACGAGGATGGCAACTTTCTTCTTTTCGATTTTTTCGGTCATACCAAAATCTCCTTCGCTCTCACCGGTTAATGAATGATGAGAAACATGCTCTCAAAAATTGATGTCTGGCCTGTTAACTTTAACTGTAGGAATTTGGCAACCTGCGTGCCAGCGAAGAAGGCAGTTTCTGCGAAGAAAAGCGGGGTCGGATGTTTAAGAAAGTATACAAAGCCGTACAGGCATGAGTGTTGAACGTCCGTTTATGCTACTCAAAAAAATTAAGTGACAAGAGATAGAAAAATTCTCTCATCACTTATCACTGACTACTTATCTATAGCTTTTAACTTGTCGGGCGCAGGAGACCGCGAAAGATGCCCTGCACGGAGACCTGCGAGGCTGGCAGGCGCATGGGCGCGAGGCGCGAGTTGGCTGGCCTGAGTTCGACTGTTGGACCAAAGCGGAAGAGTCGTTTGAGTGTGGCGCGTGTGCCGTCAACGAGAGCGACGACGATCTCGCCGTCGCGCGCCTCTGTGCGGTTTTCGATGAGTGCGATGTCGCCGTCGCAGATGTGCTCGTCAATCATCGAATCGCCTTCGACCCTCAGGGCGTAGACTCTCTCAGGACGCACGCGGCCCAAAAGAAAACGCGGGACACAGATCGGCTCTGCATCCGAGACGGCATCAATCGGCGCGCCCGCAGCGATGCTGCCTAAGAGCGGGACTTCGCAGATGGCGTCAGACGGAATTTCTTCGACTTTGACTGCGAGGCCGAAAGCCCCGTCAGAATGATGACGCGAGAGCAGGCCGCGCTTTTCCAGCGCCGCGATGTGTTTGGCGATAGTCGCTTTAGACTTGACGTTAAAGTGACGCGCGATCTGCGCGTATGAAGGCTCGTAGCCGTGGCGCTCGATAAAGCTCGTGATGTATTCCAGAATATCTTTCTGGCGTTGCGTGCGTGGCAGCATGGAACAACTCTCCAGTCTAACCGAGACGAGGGCGGCGAGAAGATAACGCATTCCTCAAAATGTCAGATGCGCCTCGGATTCTAAAGGCGCGCAAGGTTAAGCGTCAAGGTAAAAGGCAAAAGGTAAAAGTCAATCAACAAGAATCCGCGCTCTGTACTTTTACCTTTTGCCTTTTTACTTTTATCTTTTTTAGTTCGCGCGGCGGCCTGAATATCGGGCAAGCGTTTGCGGAAAGATACGCACGCCTGCGGGCATGTCCTTCAACATCATACCGCTGCCGGTGTTGAGAACATCGTTGGCTTTCTTGCCCTCGTAGACAGCCTCGTTCAAATCGTTGTCGGGACTGATGACCGCGCCCTGCAAAGATGCTCCGATGAACGCTCCCTTGCTGCGCGAGTATGACAGAATGCCTGCATCGAGAGTGGCGTTGGTCGAAGCTCCCGCCGTGCGCCCGACCGGCCCGGCGGCGATGCTTGCTTCCGCGCCAATCTCAAACTTGTCTTCCAACAGACCTTTCAATCCTTCTTGATTCATAATCAAGAGCACGTAATCGGTTTTCTGCGCTCCGATCTGCGCTCCGAAACTGCCGCCGCCGAGATTGAAGAAGGCCGGAGCATCCCAGCCGTTCGGCGTCCGGCGACTGATGACACCCTGACCGCCGCGACCGCCGACGATAAACGCAGCCTTGACGACTCCGGGAAAGACCGCGATGGCTTCGGCCTTATCAAGCAACTCTTTCGGAATCGCCTTATCCCGCACAGCCATTATCTCATTGAACACTTTTGTGGCATCGCGCGAGTGCCGCTCTGCATCCGCCAGACGCTTATTACTTTTCTGCGCCGGTGCGAGCGGCGCACTCAGGCATAACACGACAAACAAACCAAGCGCGTAAAGTGCGCTTCGTTCAATCCACTGCTTCATGCTTCTCCTCCTCAAAAACAGTCTCTCAAGAGACTACTGTTGCCATAACGAACCTGTCAGACGAGGGAGAACAACTGCTGTCCGTTCAATTTTACAAAGGGGGTTTGACGGATGGGATTGTAGCACGTCTCGGTGCTCGCGCAAGAGAGGCTCATATTTTATACCTATTAGCGATTGAATGAGACTTGATGCGGAAGAAGAGTGGTGTCAGGTAAGAGAGCGCGGAATAAGGTTTCCTGCAAAGGCAAAGACGCAAAGAAGAAGTTAAATGTCTTCTTTGCGTCTTTCGTGTCTTTGCGTGAAACGCAAATGCTCGTTAGGGGAGGAACGCTGCCGGAATCGGTTTGTCTGTGCCGAGGCCGAACTGCTGGCCCGAAAATCCGGCAGTCGTTTGCAGCAAGTACCAGCTTCCGACGGACGGACGGAAGACCGCGATGTCAGCCTTGCCGTCGCTGTCGTAGTCTGCCGCCACCGGCCTGTCTTCGGCGATGCCGAACTGCGTCCCGGTAAATCCAAGCTGCGAACGCATGATGTACCACGAGCCGTTTGATGGGCGATAGACTGCGATGTCTGTCTTTCTGTCGCCGTCAAAGTCTGCGGCGGCGGGACTGTCCCCCGCGACGCCAAACGCCATGCCTGTAAAGCCCAGCGAGGAACGCATCATGTACCATGACGAGGTTGACGGGCGGAACACTGCATGATCTGCTTTGTTATCGCCGTCGAAATCTCCCATCACCGGCACGTCGCCGTTTTGTCCAAACGGAACAATGACAGCGACTCCATTAGTGCTATTGAGCCTGTACCATGTCCCGTTCGACGGGCGGAAGACAGAGATGTCTGCCTTGTCGTCTCCATCGAAATCTCCGGGCACAGGCAAATCTCCCGAAACTCCGAACTGCACGCTCAGAAGGCCCGCGCCGCCGCTACGCATCACATACCAGTAGCCGGTTGACGGGCGATAAACGCCGAGGTCTGTCTTGCCGTCGCCGTCATAGTCTCCGGGCGCGAGCAAATCTGTCGAGAGACCGAAGGCCGAACCTGTGTAGCCGGAGCCGGAGCGAAGCTGATGCCAGACTCCATCTGCGGGACGGAAAACGGAGATGTCGCTCTTGCCGTCGCCGTCGAAATCGTAGTCAGGTCTCTGAGGCTGTGAAGCAGAGCAGCCCTGCAAACAGGTGGCAGAGTTGAAGCGGTTGACCATCAGATTGCGCGGCTGTATGCCGAAACCTTTGGTGAAGTTTTTGCCGACCGATTGCAGGTGGCAGTAGCTCATGACCGTTCCGCCGTCTGAAGGAATGCCGGGACTCGGACAGCCGCCTTCGGTTGTGTAGCAGCCGTCAATCGCCGTCCCGTCGCCGTTCCACAGGCAGGCGTGTGTGTGCGGCGAGGCTATGTTGTGACCCGTTTCGTGCGTAAAGACATCTATCGTCCATGAATATGTCGGCACGGTGGAAAAACTTGGGTGGATGGAACTGAAAGCGTAAGAAAAACTTCTGTTGCACATCACGTCGCGCCACGCCACGCCGCCGAGACCGCTACGCAGTGACACTAAGTGAGCCAGATCGCCGTTGAAGCTCGTCCGTGTGGCTTTGAACTGATTGAGAAGCGTGCTGGCATTAGCTCCCAGCGTGTAAGGACTCGCCACATCCCAGACGAAAATCTCCGAGAGAGAAACGGGGATGCCCTCGTTGGCGAACATCGTCGCAGACTGGTTGAACACGCCCGTCAAATAATTTCTGACATTCGTGACGCTGCTGCCCTTGTTGATATAAATGTTGTTGTCTGCTTCGATATAGAGACGTATACAGTTGGCCGCAGCAGCATCCATCGCATCGGCTGTCGGCTCTCGCAGGGCCGAAGCCGGAAGGACTTCTCCGGCATCTTCCGTCTCACAACTATACTCAGGGCTGACTTTCAGATTCTTATCCGCATACACGATATGCCTGTTGTCAGGATTGTTGCCGCCCAGCCTGCCGATGACAGTGTTGCCCTCCGCGCGCGTGGCATAGAAACCCATCACTTCATTCTCGAACACGCTGATGGCAGCCAGCGAGGTGGGGTCTCCCTTGATGATACCGCGATAATGCGCGCCGTCTTCTCCGGCAACCGCGCTGCCGTTCGAGGTGGCGGTTTTGACGCTGAAGCCGGGCGCGTAGATGTTCACTTTCACCAGCTCAAGCTCAACGGTTCCGCCATTGCCGCCGGGCAGCGACAGGGACATAAACGGAGTGTCTTCCGTCAAGAGCCTGCGAATATTTTGCTGCTGCAAATTGAGCACCGTTCCGTCTGTCAAAGCCTTTTGCAACAGGGGGTCGTTTGCCACGCGCGAGGCTTGCGGCTGAAAGAGCGTTTGCGCGGGGAAATCTGCTCCGGCGGATTTTGAGTTTTGAATCAGTTCGGGAATCTGTTTTAAGGCCGAAGTCTGGTCTGTGGGAAACAGACGCGACTCGGAAGACGCTTTATTGCTGCTTGTCCAAAACGCAGCCACAATGAGGGCAATCGTCAGGATACTGCTCGAAAGTAAACTGAAGTAACGAAGCTTCTTTGTATTTTTCATCTATCTCCTTAAAATCAGCGTTTCTGTGTTAATGGTTGAAGACTAAAACTCAAAAATCCTGCCGCCCGCCAGAGCATTTCCGCTCAAGCGGCATGGCACGCGCAAAACGCGCGCTTCGTGAGGATGATTTCCGGCCTGTCTCTAAATATGAGCAAACTGATTTTGCCTGATGGAAACTATGGACTTTGTTAGGCTTAGAGCCTGCCGCTGGAAGGTTCGGAAATCTTCCGGGCAGGAAATTTAACGAGTAAAATGAGGCGGGGGTTAATACTACCAGCGCGTACAAGTCATAGATGCGCTTTATCACGAATCTGTTGCTTTTGCTTCACACTAAAACTTCGACCCCGGCCTT
This sequence comes from Pyrinomonadaceae bacterium, assembly GCA_963817025.1. Lineage (GTDB taxonomy): Bacteria > Acidobacteriota > Blastocatellia > Pyrinomonadales > Pyrinomonadaceae > JACMLC01. Next base: position 450,056 of record CAWFML010000004.1, read on the forward strand.
GCCCCCGGAGGCTTCCAGATGGGCCTCAATCGTCCTAGTACAGTTCCCCGTCCATAAATGCTGCGGCAGGCGCGCAACACATGCCTGCCGCAGCATCTGTCTTTGTAGCAAAAGCCCTGTCATCTCAGGTCATATGCGCGCCGGAGCGAGGGTTTGTCGTCGTCTATTGCAGCCTGCCTGCCTTCGGCAAAAGGCGGCAAATAAGCGCCGGGAACGGTTCTGTCGTTATTGATGCCAAAAGCGTAGGAACTAAACCCTGCCGTGCTCCCCTGTATATACCACGCTCCAGAGCGATACACAGCGATGTCGGCTCTTCCATCTCCGTCATAATCCGCTGGCACCGGAACATCCACATTGATGCCGAACTGCGCTCCTGTGAACCCTAAATTTGAGCGCAGGATATACCAGGAGGCGGTCGAGGGCCGCCACACAGCGATATCCGTCTTCCCATCTCCGTCATAGTCTGCTGGCACCGGAACGTCGCCAGCGATGCCAAACTGCACTCCTGTGAATCCTAACTGCGACCTCAGCATATACCACGAAGAGTTGGAAGGACGGAACACAGCCTGATCAGCTTTGCCGTCGCCGTCGAAATCTCCGATGAGCGGCGCATCTCCGGCCTGTCCGAAAGCGACAGAAGAAGGCGTCCCGTCGCCGCTGTTGAGGCGATACCAGCCACCGTTCGAAGGACGGAAGACGGAGATGTCCGCCAGTCCATCGCCGTCGTAATCGCCGGGTCGCGGATAATCTCCGGTCGTGCCGAACGAGACACCCTTAAAGCCCGTCGAGGAGCGTTGCAGATACCATGTGCCGTCTCGATAGACGGCGAGGTCTGTGCGGCCATCACCATCGTAGTCAGCCGGAGCAAGCCTGTCTGTAGCAAGGCCGAAGGCAGCGCCCGTGTAGCCTGCGGTTGAGCGCAGGAGGTGCCAGATGCCGCCACTGTTACGAAAGACGGAGACATCTGCGCGACCATCGCCGTCAAAATCGAACGCGCGTTTAGGCGTCGCCGGAAGCGCGCAGTCTCTTAGACAGAAAGCCTCGCCAACGCGCTGTATAATCCAAGCCTTCGGTTGTGGGCCGAAACCGTTTGCGAAATTGGTGCCGACGGCTTGATTGTGGCAGTAGCTCATAATCGTCCCGCCGCCCGCAGGAATGCCCGGCTGCGCGCAGTTGCCATCCTCAACCGGCGCGCATCCGTCTATCGCAGTGTTGTTGCCGTTCCAAAAGCAGGAATGCGTGTGCGGCGATGCCAGGCTATGGCCCGCTTCGTGTGTCATGACCAGCACAGACACCGAAAAAGCGGGAACGTTCTGGTAGTCCGGTAGAATTCCGCTAAAAGCATAGGAGTCGTTTCCGCACAAGGTATCGACGCTGGCTAGCCCGCTTCCGGGTACGTTCAAAGAGACTAAGTGAGCCGTATCGCCGTTATAGACAGTGCGCCTTGCCTTAAAGCCGTTGAGCATCGTAGTGGAAGAGGTCGGCACGTAAGGGCTTGGCACATCCCAGATGACAAGCTGCGACATGGCAACGGGGATTGTGTCGTTGGCATAAAGCGTCGCCGTTTGATTAAAGAGGCCCGTCATATAGTTTCTGACATTGGCGACGCTGCCTTTATTCGTGTAGAGGCTGTAGTCGGTTTCAAAATACATGCGGACGCAGATCACGGCGGGGCTGTCGCCCTCTCGCGGCGCTGGCAGGTTGGATTTCGGCAGGACATCAACATGGTCTTCCGTATCACAGCTAAAATCCGATTTGCCCTTCAAATCTTTATCGTTATAGAGAATGTGCCTGTTCGTCGGGTTGTCGCCCGTCAACCTGCCGAGCACGTAATTGCCTTCCTCGCGCGTGCTATAAAAACCCATCACCTCGTTTTCAAACACACTGATGGCCGCCAGCGAGGTCGTATCGCCCTTGACGATGCCGCGATAGTGCGCGCCCAGATGGCCCGTCACCTGATGGCCGTTAGAGGCCAGATTGACCGTAAAGCCGGGCGCGAAGATGTTGACTTTGACGAGTTCCAGTTCCAGCGTGCCGCCCTGCCCGTCCGGTAACGGCAGCGTGAGGAAAGGCACATCCTCATTGAGCAGGCGCTGCATGCTCTCGTGTTTCGGATAAAGGACAACGCCGTCGTTCAAAGCCCTCTCAAGAGCAGCATCGGTCGAGACGCGTGCGCTCTGTGCTTGAAAGAGCTGTCGTGTCTCAAAGCCCGCTCCGGCGGATTTGGTGTTGAGGATTAATTGGGGAACTCCTTTTAATGAGGTCTCTTGCTCAGGCTGTAAGGTACGCGCGTCTGGCGATGCCTGATGGTTGGCCGAAATAACTGCAACTCCGACGATAAGAAGTAAAACCCAGATGCTGCTAAAAAGTAGGGGGTAACGTTTCAAACTTCTGAGTTTGTTTTTCATGTCCTCTCCTGATTTAGCTCAACCAGCGTTTGAAGGCTGACTACCAAAGACCAAAATCGCAACCGGGCTATCGGATGAGCTTTGCTGGTACCAGTTGGCTGGCTGGGGAACTTATCCGGTCGGGATGGCGCTTGAGCGCTCTTGCGTTGATGGCCTTACTGTCTCTTCCGCCTTGAAAGCGCACCTCGTGTGTGCGGGCCTTGTCGTCAGGCGCAAACGGAAGACAGCACTCTTATGAGTTAAAGCTTTAGACCAGAACCTCCATCTGCCGTGCGCCTTCCGCAGATGACAGATAGGCTTCAACGGTTCGATACATCTCTTCGTCCATAAAGCCGTTGATGCGGCGATAGACAGGCATCAGATGGCTGGCCTGTTTGTTTTGCAGCGCGCCGCTATAGGTTTCGAGAAATTCCAGCAGGGTTGTGCGCAGGAGCATCAACTCGCGCATCACTTCCTTCAACTCATAGCCCTGCTGCCATCTCAGACGGCCATGCTTTTCGCCCTCTTCAGGGCGCGCGGCAAGCTCCGGCTCATAGACCAGAGCGCGTCTGAGTTCTTCAAGGATTTGCGGGATATGGTCAACTAACTGTAGGTAGGACAAACGCGCATCGGAATACACGCGCCGGTCAGACATGACTTTTTCAGTCCATGTCCGCACGATACTGTCTGAGCCATTATGCAATAAGCGGCTGATTTCGTCAGGCATTGGGGGAACCTCTTTTGAAGTTTATAAATCTGACGAACATTGACTGGCAAAGGGAGAGGCTCGCCGTCTTTGTCTACGTTTTCGAGTATCTCACAAGCTCTGTCAGATTGGCAAGAATTGACTGCCCGCGCGTTTGATGCGACCATCTGTCCCTGCACTTAAATCATTAAAAAGGACGAGAACGAACGGGAGGCTACAGGATTTATGGACATAGACAAAGACCAGCTTGTGACGCAGGATGAAACGGGCGAGACCGCGCCGATAGACGAAGTGGAAGGCCGCGTCGAAGCCGAGATGAAACGCATCGAAGGCCGCGCCAAAGAGCGCGTCGCACAAGGATTACAAGACCCGGAGCTTGAGGAAGAAGGCCGCAAACTGAAAGAAGAAGGCGAACGCGAAAAGCAAGGATGAAGGCGGAAGGATGAAGGATGAAGAGAATGCGGAAGGATGAAGAGTGTGCTATTCAAGCATGAACAGTCATCTGCTGTAGCACGCTCTTCATCATTTGCAAGAGCACTCTCTTCATCCTTCATCCTTCACGTTTAAGAGTCACACTTTCATCCTTCCGCCTTCCGCCTTCATCCTTGCTCTTTGACCGCCTCATCGAGCGCCTGACGCAGCTTGGGCGGCGTTTCGGTGCGGCTGAAACCGATGAAACGCTTGAGGACGCGGCCATCGCGCGAGATGATAAAGCTTTGCGGGATATTATTGCGCACAGCTCCCTGCATCAGCGCGAGCGCAAAGTCTTGATCGCCCCAGCCGATCTTGTACGTGATATTAAATTGCTTGACGAAGTCCTTCACCTTCACCTCGTCCGCCACAGGGTCTTCGTTCGTCAGCCCGATTATTTCCACGCCCTTTGCTTTGTAGTCCGCAGCGACCTGTATCAAATCAGGAATCTCCGACCGGCACGGCCCGCACCAGGTAGCCCACAAATTAACCAGCACAATCTTGCCCTGATAATCCGCCAGCTTGAAGGTCTTGCCGTCCAGGGCTTTCAGTTCCGCGTTCATCACTGTCGCGGGCAGAGGCGCGTTCGGCGTCGCAGGGTTATTGGCGGGAGCGGTTTTGTTCGGTGGCTGGCCCGGATTCGGGTTTGCCGCGTTGTTACTGTTGTTGGCAACCTCCGCAGGCCCGCTGTTGCAACCTGAAACGGCGATGGTGGCGACGAGCGCAAAGGTGATGAAAGTCAGGGTCAGACGCGCCGGTGTCCAGAAGCCTGTCGGCGCGTGCTGTGTGTTAGAAGTCATGTGAATTAATAATTCCTTTACTTAAGCAGAAAAACTACCTCAAAGGACACAATACGCTGAAGGTCTGTGCCGATAATGGCGTAACGCACGCCCGGCTCAAGCGGCTCGCGCGGGCGCACTTCCATATAAAGCATACCATCAACGCGCGCCAGCACGCGATAACGCGGCTTGACTATCTCTTCCGAGTTAATGGCGAATCCCTTAAAACCCTTCTGCGACATCGCCGCCACGCGACGCGCGTCGCCTTTATCCGTCATTCGCACGATGAACGGCGGATGCACGTTCGCTTCATCCGGCACGAACAGGTAAAAGCGCGGTATCGGCTCCTTGATCTTCCACTTGCCCTGCCCGCCTTTTAATTCTATGTAGCTCGTCTTATCGCTCTTTGCCACCACGTCCGTCTTGAGCGGCGTCGCGCCCTCCTCGAACGGCAGCGCGATGGCCGCACCCGTCTCGTCCATGATGTAAATGCGCGTCCGGTCTGCCGGAGGGGCCGGGAAAGCTTCCTGCGCGTGCGCTGTACGAAGCACGGCGGTTTCACTCGCAAGCAGGACAACTGCGGTAAGAGCAAGGATGAAGTAGGAAGGATGAAGGATGAAAAGCATGCTCTTCAAACATGAAGCCTTCATCTCAAATAGCACTCTTTTCATCCTTCCTACTTCATCCTTGCTCTTCGTCACCCGATGTCCTGCGCGCGGAGCGCGATGATCGTGCTGATGATGAGGCCGAAGAACATAATGAGCAGCACAATCGGGTTGACCAGAATATTGCCCCACGGGTGTAGGAAGTCTATGTACTTGCTCAAATCCGGAGGGATTTTGACGGCTTCCTGAACATTCGGGGCGGGAGCGAGTTCCGGCGCGCTTGGTTTCTCAGCCGCCACGCCGCGCTGCACGTCGTTGAGATAATCCTCCATCTTCTTCTGGTAGTCTTTCGATTCGTTGTCCGCGTCCTGCCTGTACTTTTCTATGTCTTCTTTCGCTTTGGCGATGTTGTCTTCGTTCTTTTTCTCGACATACTTGTAGACGCCGCGCCCTTCGTTAGGCCCGTTCTCGTCAGAGCCTTCTTCGCGCAGGGTGTCGAGGCCGGAGAGCCGTTTCATCTCATCGAATGACCACGTCGCAGGCATCGTCAGGCCGACGACTTTCGAGATGCCCGCCGGGACTCCGACCAGTCCTGAGAACAGAATCTGCGGAATCAGGATGAGCGGCACAAGGCTCGTCGCCATCTCAGAGGTTTTGACGGCGGCGGAGATAAAGAGACCGAGCGCGATGCCGACCATGCCCGTCATAATCATGACGATTAGTTGCGGGATGCCGAGCAAGTAACCCGGCAAGTCCATCAGCCCCAAAAGATCAAACGCTTTGAGCGAGCCAAAGAGCATGAAGCACTGCAAGCCGACGATCAAAGTGAGCACTAAAAGCTTTGAGCCGACATAAGGCAAGAGGCCGAGGTTGACCATGCGCTCGCGGTTATAGACGGCGCGCTCGCGTATGATCTCGCGCGCGGAGATAGAGGTTCCGAACCAGACCGCGACCAGCGCGAGCACGAAGAAGGGAAAGTCGCGCGGCTGGTCGTGGCCGACGACAAGGTATGTCAGGAAAGCGACAATCGGAGCCTGACCGAACAGGATGAGCAGGTTAAATTTGTCGCGCCCCAGCACCTCTATGTAACGACGCGCGAGCGTGGCCCACTGCCTGAGCGCGTCCGTCACGCTCGGGCGGCGACGCGCGGGCGCGGTGGCCTGCATGTCGCGCTTGAGGCCGCTCAAGGGCTGTACGATATTGCGCTGGTATTGCGGGGTCTGCTGAAACTTGTGTTTCCATTCTTCAGCGACCTCTTCGGAAATCTGCTCCTTGCGTTTCTTGAACTCCTTCTTCTGCTCGCCGCTCGCGTCGGGCGTCATCGGTTGAAGCTTTGAGATGCGCTCCTCAATCGGGGCTTCGAGCTTATCGTAGAGGTCTTTGAAGCTATCCGCTTTGATATGCGCGAGGGCTTCCTGCGGCGCGCCGTAAAAGACAAGCTTGCCGCGCATCATGACCACAATCTTGTCGAAGAGCCGCACGTTCTCCATCGCGTGCGTCGTTAAAATCACAGTCCGCCCGCTCTCCGCAATCGTGCGAAAGAGGCGCATGATCTTCTCTTCCGTCGCGGGGTCGAGGCCGGAGGTCGGCTCGTCCAGAAAGATAACGGAAGGCTTGGTGATGAGTTCGACGGCGATGGAGACGCGCTTGCGCTGTCCGCCGGAGAGCTGGCCCACCGGCACGTCGCGCCGCTCTGAGAGGCCCGTCACGTCCATCACCTCATTGACGATCTGGTCTATCTCCTGCTTTGAGACATCGCGCGAGAGACGCAGCCGCGCGACGTAGTAGAGCGTGCGATAGACAGTCAGTTCGCGGTGGATGATGTCGTCCTGCGGCACATAGCCTATGGACTGCTTGATGGAATCCAAGTGCTGGTAGAGGTCTAGGTTGTTAATCAGCACATGGCCGCTCGATGCGGGGCGCATGCCGTTCAGGGAATCCATCAGCGTAGACTTGCCCGCGCCGGATGGCCCGAGCAGGCCGACAAACTCATTCGGCTGAATCGTCAAATCCACATCGTCGAGCAGCTTAATCATGCCGCCGCCCGAACGATTCTTGACTTCTTTGGTGATGTCTATGCAATCAATCCGCGTCTTTGAGCGCGTGTCGAAGATGGCAACGCCGCGCGCGGCATCCGCCTGAAGGACGAATGGGCCAATCTGCACGATGTCCTGATTCTGAATCGGGCGGCGACCCGTGATGCGTGCGCCGTTGACATAGACGCCGTTGGTCGAGCCTGCGTCTTCGACAAAGATGCTGTCGCCCTGTTGTTTGAGCCGCGCGTGATGATTCGAGATTTGCAGGCCGTCGAGCCGGATGTCGTTGTCTGGCGCGCGTCCGATTGAGAGTTGCGGGCGACCATCGAAGGCGAGTTGCATCAGGAGCTGCGGCTGCTGGCCGCCTTCCATCGGTCGCGGCATCTGCTGGTTGAGCGATCCCGAACCGGCCTTGACGACCATCGTGTGCATGCCTACGCCCTCGCCTGCCGGAGCGCGTGCGGTCGAAATGTCTGAGAGGGGAACGGCTCCGCTGACGTTGCGTTGCGCCGCGGGCATGGCGGCAGCAGCGGGCGCAGGGTGCGCAGGGTCGTTAAAGCGCAGGATTGGGCCACCCATTCCAAGCTGTATGCGGTCGCCGTCATACAGCGGCGTCGGCGCAGTGATGCGCTGGTCGTTAATCAGCGTGCCGTTAAAGCTGCCGAGATCGAAGAGAACGCATTGACCGTCGCGTCGTCTAATTTCCGCGTGACGGCGTGAGACGACAGCCGCGTCTGCATCAATCAACACATCCACGGCGGGATCGCGGCCTAGGAGCACGACCTCCTTATCGCTGATGGTGACGCGCTCCATCTTGCCCGTCGCGGCTCTCAACAGTTCGATGGTCGGTTGCACAGACGCGGACGCGGCAGGCTTTTTGGTCGCAGGCGGAGCGGCCTGCGGCGGCGGCGGGGTCTGAGCTTTAGGCGCGGGCGGTGACGGCGGCGGCGCAGCAGGCGTGGGGGCTGGCGGCGGCGGTGCGGCTTTGACAGGCTCTTTAGCTTCGATCTTGACGGATTGAAGATCGCGGTGCGTCTCCATCTCTGCGAGGCTCTGGTGTGGGTCTGGCGCGGGCGCGGATTGCTCGACGCGTGCGACGCGCATGACCGGGCCGCCCGCGCCGAACTGCACGCTCGCGCCGGGTGCGACTTCCGCAGGCTCCGTCACGCGCTGGCCGTTGATAAAAGTGCCGAAGCTCGAATTGGTATCCACCAGCAGATAGCGGTCGTCTTTGAGACGAAACTCTGCGTGCTTGCGCGAGACCATAGGCCATTCCGTTTGGTCAAAGACGATATGGCACTCTGCCGGGTCGCGCCCGATTTTGATAGTCGGCTGGTCAAACGCGCGTTCGGGTCGCTGTTGCCCGTTGCGCTCTTCAATTAAGACTATTTTCATAGGGGATGCGCTTTCTAAGAGCAGGACTCAGGACTCGAAACTCGGGACTTAGAAGAAAGCAAAGCAGTTGTTTTATTCTAAGTTCCGAGTTCCGAGTCCTGTGTTCTGTGTCTTAACTTTTTCCTAAAGTGAATGAGTTGAGAATCATCGGCAGCTCGCCTTTGACGCCGACATCTTCGATTCTTTCCAATTCCGGCGCGAGCGAAGTGGTGAGCATATAGAGCGTGACGCCTTTAGTGCTCTCTTCATCGCCGGGAGGCAGATAAACCACTCGGCCCCAGATGTTGATGTCGCCTTTGTCCGTCCCTCTGGAGATGGCCTTGAAACGAAACTCGTAGCCGTCTATACCGTTGATGGTCGTCTTGCCTTCGGATACTTTCTGATACTCCGGGTAGTTCTTAGCCAGATTCGCATCACTCTCTTTAATCAGCGCAGGCAGCTTGCCCGCCAGGTCTGCCTCGACCGTGCCTTTGCTGTCATACCAACTGATGGTGATATTTTCCTGCGTGTAATCGGGAGGCAAACGCCGCTCGACCTCTACGAAGTTGGCCGCGCCCGCAACACCCGCCTTCGCGCTCTTCTGCCACGATTGCGGGTAGAAGAAATAGAAGTCCACGTAATGCTCTGCCAGCTTGCCGTCCAGGGTGGCCTGAGAGTTTTCAAACTTGATGGAATTGGGCGGAGCCTGCGCGGGCTTGTTGTTGAGGCTTGGGCCTGTGTTGGTATTGCCGTTGGGGTTGCTGCTGTTGCTGTTGAGCGTCGGGTTGATACTCACGCCTCCGCCGTCATTGGTGGCAGGGGCGGTTGTCTTATCCTTATTCAAATAGAAATAAGTTCCGACGGCTCCGCCGACCACGAGCAGGAGGACAAACACGCCTGCAATTGCGAGCATCAGACCGGTTTTAGATTTTTTGGGCGCAATGGCGGCGGCGGCAGCAGGCGGCGGCTGAATCGGCCCTGTGTTCGGCGCGGCAAAAGGCGCAGTGCCTGTGTTCGGCGGCGGCAAGGGGGTCGAAGGAGGCGCGGTGGTCGCGGCCTGTCGTTGAAAATTTGTAGAGGGCTGCACGGGCGCGCCCGTCGTCGGCGGCAGTTGCGGCGGCGGCGGAGCCATCAGCGTCGGAAACGGCGCGGGCGTCTGCGGTTGCGGCGGAGTGGATTTCTCCGGCGGATGCGGCGCAGGCATGTGCGGCTGCGGCTGCTGTGGCGGCAGCGGCTGCGAAAGTCTGGTCGTCTGCTGCGGCGGAATGCCGCTCGTAGCGTTGTCCGACGGGCGAAACGCGTTGGCCGAAGGCGGCGGTGGCGGCGCTCCTGCCAGCGTCGCATTCAAATCAGGCTGACGCGCCGGAGGCGGAGCCGCCGCCGGAGGCGTGGCCGGGATGTCCAGCTTCGAGAGGTCTGCATGCACTGTCGCATTCGGATCAAAATCTGTTTGCGGCTTGTCTATATCAGGCACGAGCCGTCCGCCGTCGTGCGTGCAGAACTTCTGCATGTCATCCTGATAACTGCGATTACATTTCGGGCAACGAAGCATAGTTTGAATCTCTTAAATGATTGGCTCAATGATTCATTCGCTCATTTCATCAATGAGCGAATGAATCATTGAGTCAATATCCTAGTTTCCTCTGGCACGCGCAATCTTGTTTGGCAGCTCGGCATTGTTCGGGTCAAGTTCGAGCGCGCTCTGATAGGCGCGCAGAGCATCGCGGCCTCTTCCGGTCTTCATGTACCCGTCGCCGACGCCCGTCAACCCGAAAGAGCCTGCAAAGTTTTTGCGCTCTCCGGCGGGCGCAACTTCGGCTGCGCGATTGTACGCGCGCTCTGCATCCTCAAAGCGTTCGACGCGCAGGTAGACAGAGCCGAGCAGGGAGTAGGGCGCAACAGTGCGCGGGCTAATCTCGATTAAATTTTTCAGCACCGGCTCGGCTTCGTCGTAACGGCGAAGCGCGACCAGCAGCCTGCTCAGGAAATAGAGCGCGCCGAGATTCCTGGCATCCATTTGCAGCGCGCGACGCAAGAGAGGCTCGGCCTCTTGATAACGCTGCTCGGAATCCAGAGCCTCTGCAATCAAGACGAGTGTCGGCGCGTCGTTCGCCAGCTCAATCGCGCGGCGATAATACGGCTCTGCCTCCTGCCCGCGTCCCATCTTCCGCAAGAGCCTTCCCAAATGCACATGAGCGACGGCAAACTGCGGGTCTGCTTCGACCGCGCGGCGGTATGCCTGCTCGGTTTCGCTATCAATCAGCCCGCGCGCCTGAAGCGCGACGCCGAGACGGTCATACGCGACAGCATTATTGGCCTGCAACTGTATGGCGCGGCGCGCGGCGCGCTCGGCTTCGACCAGACGGCTGGCGAGACTGCCGCCGCTGCGCGGCTGAACCAGCACGAAGCTCAAGGCCACATACGCATCCGTGCCCAACTGGTTATATTGAACTGACAGCTTATAAGCCTTCTCTGCCTCTTCCCAACGCTGCTGGTCTGTGTAGATATTGCCCAGCCCGTAATAAGCCCTGTGGTCGCGCGCCTTTAGCTGAATCGCTTCGCGGTAAGCTTTTTCGGCCTCGGCATAATTGCGCGCATCACGCGCCTCGTTGCCTTCGTCCAGCTTGTCCTCGACCATCTCTTCGATCTCTTCGGGAGATGGGCCGGCGGGTTTTCCTTTGGGCGGCTTGGGTCTGACGCGTGGCGGATTATTGGTCGGGCGCGTGCCTCCGCTTGTGCGACGCTTGCTCTTCGTTTCGGGATTCTTCGGCCTGAAGATGCCCGCGCCTCCGCCCAACTCGCCGCCGGCTTCCTGTGCAAACGCGTTTGGAGACAGCATTAGCAGCAGGGCCGCGCAGACGACGAGCATGAGCGGCGCGCACGCGATGCGCGGACGGCTCTCGAATCTCATTATTTCACCTCGATAAAATTTCATAATTCGCTCAATTGATAATCAACAGATTAAAGAAACGATCCTTCAGAGTATATCAATGAATCTCTTCACGGCTTGGGTTGGAGCTTGAGCTTGACGCTCATGACTTTGTTGACGCCGACAAAGACACGCGTCTCCAACATCTCGTAGCCGACGAGCGAAGCCGCCACACGATATTCGCCCGGTCTCAGTTGGCTGAAAGACACGATATTGACAGAGGATGGCACTGTGGTCATCTGCGCTTCGCCGCCCGCGAGGGGTTCTATGAGGACGATAGCATTCGGCTCGCACGTGATTAAGATCACCCCGGAGGCTGGCGTCGGTCTGGTGTTATTGCTCCATTTGATTGTCCGCACGCTCGAAGCATAACGCAGGTTCGGCTCTTTCGCCGTCCCACTCTGAGGTGAGGCTGTCGCGGCGGGAGGCTGCCTGATGGCAACCGCGCTGGCTCCGCTGGCCGCGCCGGTTGTCTCCCTGGCAGCCGTTTTGACTTCCGGCGTCGGCGTAGCTTTGGCAACAGCCGGTGCGGGAACAGTGGGCCGCGCGTGCTGCGTGTAGTCTGGCGCAAGCTTGGCCGCGCTCGCATAGGCCGCACGCGAACCCGCATCATCGCCCATCATCCGCCGCACATCGCCCAACAGAAGCCAGCCGTCCTCATCCGCTGAATTGGCCTGCGTATATTTTTCCAGTTCCGCTTTTGCCTCTGCGAGCTTGCGATCAAGAATCAACAGCCCCGCGCGATCCAGCGCGTAAGCCGAGTTGAGACCGATGGCCGCGCTCCACTCCTCGCGCGCCTTCGCAAAGTTGCTGCGCGTATATTGTATCAGCGCGAGATTGGAATGCGGCGCGGACATCTTGGGGTCGAGCCGCGCGGCCTCTGCGTAAGCCGTCGCCGCCTGATCCAGCTGACCGAGCTTATGCAGGACGACTCCGTAATTCGCATGCGCGGCAGCGTTCGCCGGTTCGAGCGCGACTGCCTGACGCAAGAGCGGCTCGCTGTCGCGCCAGCGTCCCTGCTCCATCAACACCAGACTCAACTCGCTGTACAGCTCCGGCGTTTTTGGCGACAGCCCGATGGCACGACGATAAGCGGCCTCTGCTTCCTGATAATTCTTGCGCCGGTAGTGGCTCCAACCGAGAGCGACGTGCGCCGCATAATTATTTCTATCAAGAGCCAGTGCGCGCGTCGCTGCTCGCTCGGCCTCTGCGTAACGCTCCATAGCATTGTTGACATACGCCAGCGCGACATGCGCGTCAGCATCTTCTTCATCAAGCTCTATGGCGCGACGAAAAACGGTTTCGGCTTCGGCGTAACGCTTCTGGTCGAAATAGGTGTTGCCCAGACCCATGTAAGCGCGCGAGTCCTGCGGGTCAATCTCTATCGCCAGCTTATATGCGCGCTCGGCTGCGAGATGATTCGGCGGGCTGCCGTCGCGTGCCGCATTGCCAAGCTCAAGCGCGGCCTCGACCTGTTTGCCGGTGTCTGCCTTCGCCGTTGCGGGAGTGTTAGCTGTGACCGCCGGTCGGCGTTTGGAAGTTTTCGGCTGAGAGGTGCGTGGGCGGCGGCGCGTAGAACTTTCGGAAGGTCGCTTGACGCCCTCGCCTGCGCCGCCTGAGATGTCCTGTGCAAGCGCGCCCGCTGAGAGCTGGCCCGAGACGAGCAGCAGTGCGGCGGCGACGCCCGCGCGCAAAAAGCACTGACAGCTTCCAGTCATCTTCATGCCACCCTCATTCCTGTTTACCATTTTGATTTTCAGACCGCAGGCCCGCTAAGAGCCTTCGCGCACCAGACGAAATCCGAGCAGGTCATTTTTGGTCGTCGGCTCGATCCAATCACGATAAGCGTTGGAGATAGGCTTGTCGCCTTTCGTGTCGCTGGCTAAAGAGCCGCCGCGAATGATCGCCCAGTTCTGGTGAGCCGTTTTGACGGTCAGTTCGTTGCCCGGATAGTAAGAAGGCTTTGAGGAAGTCCATTCCCAGACATTGCCTATCATGTCGAGGTGTCCCCAGCGCGCTTTTCCTTCAGGATAAGAGCCGACCGGCTTGACCGTCGGCAAGCCTGCATCCTTGACAGCCGCCCTGTCGCCCGTCCAGCTCTTGCCCCACGGGTAGAGATTGCCCTCGCTGCCGCCGCGCGCAGCATACTCCCACTCTGCTTCGGTCGGCAGGCGATACTTTGCATTGTCGCGCTTTGAACGCCACTCTGCAAAAGCGTTTGCATCTTCAAGCGAAACGTTGGTGACGGGCCATTGCTCCTGCCCAGTGATGGGCTTGCCGCCAACCCAATGACCCGGCGCGATGTGCCGGGTCGCGTTCACAAACTCCGCATACTCTGCATTGGTCACTTCCGTTTTATCCATCTCGAAAGAAGCGACGGTGACGGAGTGTGGCGGCCCTTCCTGCACCAACCCGCCCGCGCGTCCCATCTGGAACGAGCCGCCGGGGACTGCAATCAGCTCCGCTTTGCCGCTCGTCTGCGGCGCGTCGTTCCCGCCTTGATTCGGGCCGCCGCCGTTGTTGACGATTGGCGGCTTCGCAGGCTCGGACGACGAGCGCGTCATAAAGTAGACGCCTGCGCCGCCGCCGAGGACGACGATGCCGATAACGGCTGCCGCGATAATCATCGGCATCGAAGATTTCTTCGGCTCCTCCGCTGCGCCAAGAAAACCGGGCGCGGAGCTAACATGCATGCCCTGCTGGCTCTGTTGCCAGTCTTGCTGTTGTTGCCCGACTCCGGGAAGGCTGCTGTTGCCGAGATTTTGCGTGATGACGCCATGACGCTGCTGCTGTGTGGACTCAAAGTCAACGGCTGGCGGCGTCGGGTCATAATTCTGCACGGAAGTCGAGGCCAGTTGACGCTCCGCGCGTTCACGTTCTTCGCGTTCACGCTGCTCGCGTTGCTGTCGCTCGCGTTCTTCCTGTTCTTTGCGCTGACGCTCTGCTTCTTCTGCGCGGCGCGTTTCTTCCTGTTGTGCGCGCAGGCGTGCTTCGGCCTCTGCGCGCTGCCGCGCTTCTTCAGCCGCGAGCACCTTGGCCTCCTGCTCTGCGCGCCAGCGTGCATCTTCCTCCGCACGCTTACGCGCGGCCTCTTCTTCCGCCTTGCGTTGCTCCTCGGCGCGAAGTCGTGCGGCGGCCTCTTCTTCTTTCCTGCGGGCTGTGGCCTCGGCATCCGCTTTCTTTCTCTCTTCAGCCTCTGTACGAAGCCTTGCAGCCTCTTCTTCGGCCTTGCGCCGCGCCTCCGACTCGGCTCTCAATCTGGCTTCAGCTTCCGCACGCTGGCGCGCGGCTTCATCTGCACGCCGCTTAACTTCTTCCGCAGCTTTGCGCCGCTCCTCTTCCTCGGCCTTGAGTCGCGCCTCTTCAGCAGCACGTTGGCGTGCTTCTTCTTCAGCGCGAAGCTGCGCCTCTTCTTCCGCGCGCTGTTTAGCCTCTGCCTCCGCGCGCAGGCGTGCTTCTTCCCCGGCACGCTTTTGCGCGGCCTCTTCTTCAGCTTTCCTTTTAGCTTCGGCCTGCTGCTGAAGCCTGTAATCTTCTTCGCGCGCCAGTTCTTCACGCGCGATGCGGTCGCGGTCTTCCTGTTCGCGCCGCTCCTGCTCGCGTCTTTGCGCTTCGGCAGCCTGCCGTGCGCGCTCTTCAAGCACGGCGGCCTGTTCGCGCAAGCGCGCGGCTTCCATCGAAGCTGAACTCTGCTGGTGCGCGTAATCTTCGAGCGAGCCGCCGGTGATAGTGCCAGCGAGATTGCTGCTCTCCACGCCCGTTTGCTGCGGCGAGTGCGGCGGCGAGGTCGGCGTGGCCGGAGGCGAGATGATGGTCGCCGAATCCATACTCATCTGGCCCACCTGCGTCCGGTTAAGCGAAAGAGAAGCGCTCGCCACAGCATCGCGCAGCTCGCTGATAAAAGCCTCTACAGATGCCGGACGATCAATAGCATCCTTCTCAAGAGCATGACGCACGACCGCCTCGATCTGCGAAGGAACCTGCACGCCCATCTCTGCGAAAGTCGCTGGCGCAGCGGTCAGGTGCTTTTTCATGATCGAAGGAATCGAAGTGCCCTTGAACGGCACGTCGCCGCCGAGCATCTGGTACATAATAACGCCGAGGCTGTAAATATCCGCCTTCGCATCCGGCTCTTCATCCGACCATTGTTCCGGGGCCATATAAAAAGGCGACCCCATCAACCCGCTCGTCTTCGCCTGCACAAAAGAACCCAACAGCTCGCCAGACTTAATCTTTGCCAGACCGAAATCCAGAATCTTCAATCCTTCGGCTACAGGAATGTCTTCCTGCATCATGATGTTTAAGGGCTTGAGGTCACGATGGACGATGTTCTGTCGGTGGGCTGCGGCGACGCCCGCGCCGATGGCTGACATCAGTTCGAGCGCGCGTGCGGGCGGCAAAGATTTTTCCGCGACTAAAATGTCGTGCAACGATTTGCCCTGCACAAACTCCATCACGAGAAAAGGCATCGTGCCGCGCGCGACGCCAAAGTCTGTGACGGCGATGATGTTCGTGTGGCGGATGGCGGCGGCGGCCAAGGCTTCCTGACGAAAGCGCGTGACCAGCATCGGGTCGTTGCCGACGAGGTCTGGCAGGATGACTTTGATGGCGTGCGCGGTCTTGAGAAAAATATGACGCGCTTTGAAGACGACGCCCATCCCGCCATGACCGAGCCGTTTTTCTAATTGATAACGACCGTCGAGGATTGGCTCGCCCGCAATCGAATGCGTCGTCGCATCGCCGTCGTTCGGACAGTGATTGACGTGATCGGGAAAGCAACGTTTACAAGCTGGACATTCTTTCATTGGTCGGCTCGATCCGGAGGCGGCCCGCCCACTCTTTCATGCAGGCGACTAAATGATCGGGGGGCAGCCTGAGTTTTCGACAGCAAACGCTTATTTTACAGCGCCTGCATGGTTTGGCGCGGCGTCAGGCGCTCTGCCCTTTGAGCTACAGCGGCTGCCAGACGGCACAGAAGGATTGGCTTGAATCCGCGCAAAAATGATTTTAGCGACCTTCTGCCCTTCAATCAAGTAATATAGATTATCAATCCGCACAAGAGACGATAGAGATGAGTTAAGTTTGCTATTTCCAGATGAAGACGAACGTTTCCCGCAAAGGCGTTTCAACCAGGGAGTAGGGTGCCGGGTGTAGTTCAAGATATTTCTCTTAACTACACTCGACACCCTGCCTTATTATTGACAACAGGTATTGTTAAAAACTATATTCGGGCCATGCGCGCTCTGGAAAGCTATCGCAGCCATGACTTTATCGGCGTCGAGGATTTAGCGAGCGTCGCCGCCTCGCTCGTCGAAAGATATAACCGCGAGCCTGAGCGCGGCAACGTGCGGCTCGCCATCACTCCGCGCATCGTGCGCCATTACCTCGGCGAAGATTTGCTCGGAGAGCCGACGGGGCAGGCAGGCACTTCGACCATCTTCAATTACGGCAACCTGCTGCGCTTGCTGGCGGTCAAAAAACTGCTCTCAGATAACTGGTCAGTCGCTAAAATCAGAGAGTTTATGACTGCGCTCGACATCACGGCTCTTGAGCAACTGGTCAACAGCGCGCTCTCGCCTTCAACCAATCGCAGTCAGGCCAAAAAACCGGAAGCCGTCACAGGCAGGGCGCGCGGGCAGCAGTCGCAGTCGCGCCTCACACAGCGACGCCTGCCCGAAGCCTTGCCAGCCAGAGCGCCTTTATTCTCAGCCCCCTCGGCCATGCCACAGCAACCGCCGCCGCTGGCCTCGCTGGTCATCGAATCCGCACGCCGCGCAGAGCGCACGGCTGCCGAATGGATAGAGATTGCCACGGGCCTCGAAATCAAAGTCCGCCGCAGCTTTCGCCCGCCGCGCACAGAGCAGGAGCGCGAAAAACTGCAAGCTCGCTTCTGGGCCGTGATAAGTAAAAAGGAAGAGAAGGACTGATTCAGAGACGCACATGCTCATTGACTGTGTGAAACAAGGATTGAAAAGAGATTGGCTGTGCAAGCCTTACTCTTTGCGATTCTTTGCGTCTGACTCTTTGCGCTCTTTGCGTTTAAGCTCAATATTAACCGCAAAGCGCGCAAAGGTTTTTCGCAAAGAACCGCAAAGAAAGTTCTACCTCTTGTTTCGCATTGACTATAGCGGATTGCGATTGCCTGCGCCCTCGCTGACGGTCGGGCTACTGCCCCGGAGGTTACAGTAGCGGGGCAGTAGCCCGACCGTCAGCGAGGGCGCATCAACTCACACTCAATCGCTAATAGCTATAAATGAAACAATGAGCAAATGAGTCAATGAATCAATTACCTGATTGCCCTGCCTTCTGCATTTTTCAGTGAGAGACTGAGCACGCGCGCGATGGTCGGGCCGATGTCAATCATGCGTACCTCGCCGAGATCGCCGCGCCGCTTGACGCCTGCGCCGGACATAATCAGAGAAGCTTTGTAGTCTGGCCGCGTGGGCAGAAATCCGTGCTGGCCGCGCCGTGTATAAGGCGTGATGAACTCGCCCGTGTAGTTGCCGCCGAATGTGTAGCCGTCCGCAGCATCGAGCATCAGGGCTGCGCGCGGATTGCCGCCAATCTTTTTTATCTCCCCTGCTTCGAGCACGCGAAAGATTCCGCTTCCATTTTTTCCCGCCAGCGGCTTAAAGATGTCTCTTACTTTCCTGAGCGCATCCTTGTCCTGCGGGTCGCGCAGGATGATCGCGCATGAGCCGCTCGTCGGATATGCTGCTGCGCGCCAGTCTGTAACTCCGGCTGGCACTTCCTCGCCCCTGCCGCTCTTTGGGACAGACACCTGCGCCAGCCCCGCCCGTGCCAGTAGCACGCCCGGATGCACCTGCTCTTTGACCGGCATAAACCCGTGATCGCTGACGATAAAGATGGCCGTCTCGGAAAGCGTTCCCGCGCGCTCTGCTGCGGCGAGAATGCGCCCGACATAGCCGTCAACCTTTTCGAGTATCGCAAACGCTTCCGGCGTGAACGGGCCGTAGTCGTGCTGAAAGTGATCCAGATCGAAGAGATGAACCAGCACAAGCTCGGGACGCTTTTCCGTAATGAGGTATTCGGCAAAGCGCGTGCGCAGGTCGTCGCTCTCATCCTTGTTGACCTGACTATAAAGAGCAGCGTCGCGTCCGGCCACTTCCTGAACCAACCCTCGCGGGCGCGTGTTCTCTCCGATCCTCTGCCATGTCGCTTCGCGCGAGACGCCGCTTTGATAAATTTCCGGCAGGTTGTAATCGCCCGCGCCCGCAGAGACGGGCCATGAGACCATAGCTGTTTTCAGATTCCGCCGCGCCGCAGCATCCCACAAAGTGTCAATCTTGATGTCGCGCGCAAACCAGTTCCACGCGCCCCGCTGCTTCTCATCAGGCCGCTCGAAAACCTCGTTGCCCAGAATGCCATGCTTCGCAGGCGTTGCGCCCGTCACAATCGTCGCGTGCGCCGGATACGTCACGGAAGGATAAACGGTCAGGACGCCGCGCGCCGTCGCGCCCTCCGTCATCAAACGCCTGAGCGCAGGAATTTTTAATTGATACTCGTCGCGCCTGTTCAGGTAGCGCGCATCAAGCCCATCAAGCGAAATGACGATGACGCGCTTTGCAGGCTTCTGAATTTGAGGAGGCTGCGCGTGATTATTCCGGCCCACACAAATACTGAAAGCTGCGAGCAGCAGCGAAAGCATGACCAGCGCGGCCACATGTCGCAGCCGTGAGTTAAGAGGATAAGTGTTCGCAGACATGCTCATCTCCTGAAAATCAAAGAGGCGGTTTCGCGCAAAGGCGCAAAGAGAAAAGATAAGGCGCAAAGGAGTCGATGATTTCTTTGCGGCTTACGGTTTTTCCTTTGCGCCTTTGCGCGAAACAAAACTGTCGCTATCCGACAAGCCTTCGTTAATTTAAGACTTATCGCACGACGATGTTAACGAGGCGTTGCGGGACGACGATGACCTTGACGACTTCGCGTCCATCAATCCAGCCCAGCACCTTCTCATCTGCGAGGGCTGCCGCGCGCAGCTCTTCTTCCGAAGTCTCAGGCTTGGCGCTGATACGCGTGCGCAGCTTGCCGTTAATCTGCACAGGAATTTCCAGTTCCTCTTTGCGCGCCAAATCCGCATTGACCACAGGCCAGACGGCCCTGCCTTCGTTCAGGAGGCCGCCCGCGTGGCCCAAGCTCTCCCACAGCTCTTCGGCTGCATGCGGCGCAAACGGCGTGAGCATCGTGACCAGAGATTCCAGAGCCTCGCGCACGGCGTAGACATCGGACGCAGCAGCCACTGGCGGCGTCACATTGAAATCGCCGAGCGCATTCGAGAGTTCCATCAACGCTGCGACGCTGGTGTTGAAATGCAACTCTTCAAAGTCGGAAGTGATGCGCGCAATCGTCTGGTGAGTCTTGCGACGTAAGGCCCGCGCCTCTGGACTAAACTCTCCGACGCTTTGCTCATCCAGTCTCTGCGCGGGATCGGTCAGACGCTCGCGCCAACGCCAGACCATCTTGTAAACGCGTTGCAGAAAACGCACAGCGCCTTCGATGCCCGTCTCCTGCCAGCGCAATTCATTTTCGGGCGGCGCGGCAAAGAGCACGAACAGGCGCGCTGCGTCCGCGCCGTAAGCCGCAATCATGTCGTCCGGGTCAACGCCGTTGCCCAAACTCTTTGACATGGCTTTCCATTCATCCGTGCCCTCTACGCGATTAGTCACCATGCCCTGCGTCAAGAGACGCTTGACCGGCTCGTTGAAATTCACCAGCCCCAGATCGCGCATCATCTTGGCCCAGAAACGCGTGTAGATGAGATGCATCACGGCATGCGAGTCGCCGCCGATGTACTGATCCACAGGCGTCCAGTACGCGGCCATCTCTTTGTCAAAAGGCGCGTCCTCGTTGCGCGGGTCGCAGTAGCGAAAGAAGTACCACGAAGAGTCTACGAAAGTATCCATCGTGTCGGTTTCACGACGGGCCGCGCCATTGCATTGCGGGCAACTGACGTTGACAAACTCCGCCACTCCCGCGAGCGGCGATTCGCCCGTCCCCGTAAACTCCGCATGCTCCGGCAAACGCACCGGCAAATCCTTTTCCGGCACGGGAACTGTGCCGCAACTTTCGCAGTAGATCATTGGAATCGGCGCGCCCCAGAACCGCTGGCGCGAGATGCCCCAGTCGCGTATCCGATAAGTGACTGCGCCCTCGCCGAATCCCTTCCCGGCTGCGAACGCAGTCATCTCCTGAATGGCGACTTCGGACAGCTTGCCGCTCCACTCGCCGCTGTTGACGAGCATGCCATAGTCCGCGGTTGCCCCCGTCATCTCGGTCGATTGATCCATACCGAGTTGCGGGTCAAAACCGCCCGGCTCTTCAGCGTGAGTAATGGGCGCGATGACCTGATGAATCGGCAGCGTATACTTTTGCGCGAACTCGAAATCGCGCTCGTCGTGCGCCGGGACAGACATCACAGCGCCCGTGCCGTATTCCATCAACACATAGTTTGCCGTCCACACAGGCACACGCTCGCCCGAAAACGGATTGAGAGCGATGAGGCCCGTATTGATGCCTTCCTTCTCTTCCTCTGCGCCCGGCTCTGTGGCCCTGTTGCGCTCCTCACGCACGCGCCTGGTAAACTCCATCACGTCCGTCTTCAAAGGAGAGGATTCCAACAACTCTGCGAGCAGCGGATGTTCTGCGGCCAGCACGACGGCGTTTGCGCCGTAGATGGTATCAATGCGCGTGGTAAAAACGCGTGCGTGTTTGTCCGTGCCTTCGATGGCAAAGTTGACGTAGGCTCCGACGCTTTTGCCGATCCAATCGCGCTGGCGTTTCAAGACCTTTTCCGGCCACGCAGCCTCTATCTCCTTCATGTCTTCCAAGAGTTGCTCCGCATAATCCGTGATGCGTATGAACCACTGCTCCAACTCTTTTTTGATAACGGGCGTGCTGCAACGCCAGCACACGCCGCCGGACGATTGCTCGTTCGAGAGCACGGTCTGTTCCTTCGGACACCAGTTGACGGCGGACTTGCGTTTGTAGGCCAAGCCCTTTTCGTACATCTTCAGAAAGAACCACTGATCCCACTTGTAATAGTCCGGCCTGTGCGCGGCAATCTCGCGCCGCCAGTCATAGCTCACGCCCATGCGTTTCATCTGCCCGCGCATGTGCGCGATGTTCTGCTCAGTCCATTCCAGAGGCATGATGCCGCGCTTGATGGCGGCCTGCTCCGCTGGCTGTCCAAAGCTGTCCCAGCCAATCGGGTGCAGCACATTGAAGCCGCGCAGACGCTTGTACCAAGCGAGCGCATCGCCTATGGAATAGTTTCGCACATGACCCATGTGCAGAAAGCCGGAGGGGTACGGCAGCATCTCCAGACAATAAAACTTCGGGCGCGCGTCCGTCTCTTTAGCCTCGAACGCGCCCGACTCTGTCCACAGCTTTTGCCACTTCTGTTCTATCTTTTCGGGATAATATTTTTCGTCCATTGTTTTTTCAGCCTCTTACGGTTGTCTCTACAATTAATCATGAAACCGCCACCGGCACAAAGCCCGCAGAGAGCAAATTGCGACACGGTCAACGATTTTTTAATTTTTGAGGTGGAGTCTGGAAGACAGCCGCTGCGGAACCACCGCGCACAAGACTATCTGGCGCGGCTGCCGAGCGGCACTGTAAGAGCGAGTCTGGAAGGATTATGAAAACGTCTCATGATGAATGCAGCCTGCTCAAGACCTTTTACAAATCTCGCGCTATCTTAGCGCAGAAGGCTGGCGGGCGTCTAATAAGAATTGGGACGGAGGGGAAGATGGCTGGAATTTTCCACCCGGACTCCCCCTTTCTTGCATTCAAGGCTTAGTTAAATATCGCTCTCTGATTGACGGAGATAGAGCGTGATCTCGCTATGCCCCGGAGCATAATCCCGTGCAAGGATGCATCCAGAATGTGCCGCAGCCTGTGCTGATGCGCTTGCAAAATGTCCCGAAGCAATCATAAAGAATACACCAATCAGAGTCATGTGAGCAGTTGCATTTCTTACTCGGGTCCGGGTCTGGGTCTAGGCCGGATAGAACAGTGTCTCGACCACCTAAGTTATTAAGAAACTCCGCCCCTTCACTCTTGGAGAAGACGACAAGCGCCTTCTTATTGAGCAACTGAAGTGGCTCACCTACCTGAGCTTTCCATAGAGGATTATCAGGAGACAAACTGAACAATTCCGGCGTGGCTAAGGATATAGCATCCAAAATCACCTCGCGTTGTTCTTTCTTCATGGTTGGACGCTGAGCAAGATAAAGCGCTAAATGGACTCTCCAGAGGTCGCTTTTATCCTTGCTCACGGACTTCGCAAACAGCGCTTTCCTGTCGGTTAAAGAGAGGGCTGAAATAGCTGTGTATTTCTGTAGCAGCGTGATTTCGGCCTCATCATCACTGATGTTGGACAGAATGGCCGCCGCCTCCTGTTTAGAGTATGCGCCTAGCGCATGTTGCCTGAGCAATTGCAACGGGCCATCGACCTTTGTCTTCCACAGGGGGCTTTCGCTGGTTAAGCTAAACAACTCGGGGATGGCTAAGGAAATAGCTTCCAAGACCACTTCCCGCTGGTCGTTGTTCAGTTCCGAGCGCTTGGCTAGAGTGAGAGCCAAGTGGACTCGCCACAAGCTGCTTTTTTCCGCCGCAGAAGACTGAACGAATAACGCTCTTCTCTCCGAGACAGGGAGCGCAGCCATCTCTTGATACCTGCGCAGATACGCGCGTTCAACATCAATTTCCTGCGATTGCGCGCCATTCATGGCTGCTGTTTTTTGTGCATGAACGGGCGATGTGATTGAACCGGCGAGGACAACAGTTAGAGTGAGTAACGTTGTGTGCAACACTTTCTTTAACATTTTTTAGGCTCCGTAAGGGTGAGTGCGAGGATCCAAAACGGATTGTATAGCATTTGCCCGTCATAAAACAATCAATTACGCTGCACGCTAAAGATTCTCAATCTCAACCGGCTCGACTTCGTCTGCCGGTTCAAACTTGAAGACTTTCGAGTAGAAATAAAACTCTCCGTCCAGCGCGCGTTTGATATTTTCGGCGCGGCGAAAGCCGTGTTGCTCGCCTTCAAAGGGAACGTAGGCGACGGGTAAGCCTTTGGCTTTGACCGCCTCAAACATCCGCTCGGCCTGATCGGGCGGGACGACTTTATCTTCGAGTCCCTGAAAGAGAATCATCGGGCATGACAACTGCTCCGTGAAATTTATCGGAGAGCGTTCGAGGTAGAGGTCGCGGCGTTCTGGGTATGGGCCAATCAGTCCGTCCAGATAGCGCGACTCGAACTTGTGCGTGTCCTTTGCCAGAGCTTCTGCGTCGCTCACGCCGTAGTGGCTTGCGCCCGCGCCGAAGACCTTGCGGAAAGTGAGCGCGGCGAGTGTTGTGTAGCCGCCCGCGCTGCCGCCGCGAATCGCCAGGCGGTTTCTGTCCGCGCGTCCCTGCTCTGCCAGAAAGAGCGCGCCGCCCGCGCAATCGTCCACATCCACGATGCCCCAGTTGTCTTTCAATCTTTCACGATACGCGCGGCCATAGCCTGTGCTGCCGCCGTAGTTCATATCGAGCACTGCGATGCCGCGGCTGGTCCAGTATTGAATCGAGAGCCGCAAGGCGGTCGTCGTCGCAGAGGTCGGGCCGCCATGACTGATGACGAGGAGCGGCGGACGCTCTTCTTCAGGAGCTTTGAAATCTTTGTTCTGCGGCGCGTAGAAAAAGCCGTGCGCCGTCGCGCCGTCCACAGCCGGAAATTCTATCGCTTCGGGGATGGATAAATATCCTTTATCAACTTCGACGCTGCTTGAGCGGCGCAGGGTTTCAAATTTTGCGCTGGCGAGGTCAAGCAGCACCACCGAGTCCGGCAGAGTCGGAGAGGCCGCGCACATGACTGCACGGCCCTCTGCGGCGCGCAGGTAAGCAATCTCCGTGTAGGGATTTTCGATTGACGCAAGCTGGCGCGTCGCTGTGTTCAGGCTTGCCAGACGCCAGTGTCCCTGCTCGTTGTAAGCGCAGATGATGCGCTCCGCAGACTCAAAATCGTAGACGGAGAGACCGAAAACCCATTCGGGTTCTCCGAACTCCATCGCCATCTCGCACAAAGCTTCCGCTTTTCCATCTTCATTGAGACGACACAGGTTCCACCAGCCCGTGCTGTCCGAAGCGAAATACAACCTGTCATCCGGCGACCATTCCGGCTGAAAAATGGATTCGCCGATTCCGCCCGCAACCAGCTTTGCCTGCTCAAGCGTGCCGCCTTCGTTCACTTCGCCGACCCACAACTCCGAACCGTCCCAGGGCATGTTCGGGTGATTCCACTGAAGCCACGCGAGCCGCTTGCCGTCATGGCTCAGGCGCGGCGAAGAACAGAAGTCGCTGCCGGACACAAGCACCTGCTGCGACTCTCCGTTGTTGAGATCAATGCTGACAATCGTGTTTGTGGCTTCGCGGTCGCTTTGCCCGTGGTCTTCGCGGACACAAATCAGGCGATTGCGTTTTCGGTCTATCACTCCTCCGGCATAACGCATCTCGCCTTCAGGGGTCAGCGGCTGCGGCTCTGCGCCCGGACTTTGCCTGTAGAGCCGCTGGTCAGTAAAGTTGGAGAAATAGACAGTGCCGTCCGCGACCAGATATGCGCCGCCGCCATATTCGTGAACGCGCGTGCGCGCATTAAAGGGCGGCGGCGTGACATCCTGTATTTCACCGTCCGGCGTCCGGCGCACCACGACATACCGCCCGCCTTCGGACGGACGGCTTTCGAGCCAGTAAATATCTTCGCCGTCAAACACGGTCTCGCTCAAGCCAATCGTGCCGGAGACGATCAAGTCCGCAGTGATCGGAGATTTCCAGGAGCCGTACGATTTCGTCTGTGTGTCTGTCATGCCATGTGTCCTTTAACTTTTCCTGATTGTTATTTCACGCGCCGCAGCCGCAGCCCAAAACATCCACGGCCTTGTTGCCCTTGATGCTGTAGACGGTCTTCCAATTGCCCTCGTAATACGCGCCGGAGACGACTATCTCCATCACGCCGTCGCCGTTCAAATCGAGGACGGCGACCAGATTATATTCGTTCGGCGCGCTGAATTGTTCGGGACGCACATGATACTCCTCGTCGAGCATAATGGTCTGCACTTTTCCGTTAACCACTTTACGCAGCATGACGAGCGAGTAATCGCCAGCGTCCGCATTGGGCGTGATGCTGCCGCTCTCCCAGCGATGGGCGCACGTCGCGTTGACGATCACTTCCTCCACGCCGTCGCCTTCAAGGTCAACGCGCACCACCTTCATGATGTTCACCTCCGGGCGGCGAATCCCTTTCCGCTTCAGCAAGCCTTCGACGGCGACGCGATAAACCGCCTGCCCGTTGCTTTCAATCTTCGGCATGCGCGGCAGAGGATTCCACTTTCCCGCGACCCCTATGTAATTCGAGCCTGCGGGCATGGATTCGGAAATCTCCTTCGGAATCTCAACATACAGTGTGTCTTCACAGGGCGGCCCTTGCGAAGCGGCCTTGCCGCCCGTCACAGACTTGTATTCGCCCTTCAGATCATACAGGCGATACTTGTCGCCGCCGCTCATGCGCGTTGAAATCTCTTCCGCCTTCGACCACTGCCCGTCAATCACGCCGCCGAGCAGGCAGCCGCCGTCCATATCCACAAGCGGCACGACCGTCTCGCTCCTGACCTGCGCGCGTGAAGGCAGCGAAGCGTATGGCATTAATAGCATCGAGACTAAAACTATAACTTTGAAAAGTTGCATCCGTCCTCCATCAATTTCCTGAATATCAAAGCAAGATCAGGGTTAGCCACAGAGAGAGAGAAAGAAATCTCAAATTCGGAATCTCAGATTTGAAATCATTATCGACCTCTGTGTCTGCGGCGCTTCTGTGGCCGACTTATTTTCTGAAAACGTAGTAGACCACTCCCGCAAAATCATCCGTGAAGAGAAAAGCATCCGCGCCCATTTGCAAGACATCCACGGGCCTGCCGTAAACCTTGCCGTTCTGCAAAAAGCCGTTGATGAAATCCTGCGGCAATCCCTTTTCGCGCACGCGCATAATGCGATAGCCGCGCTTGAGCTTGAGTTCCGAAGCTCCATGAAGAGCTACCAGAAAACTGTTTCTTAATCCGGCGTCGCCTGCGCTGGCGTCGAAATATTCAAAGCCGAGCGGCGAGCTATGCGCGCTAAACGCCGTCAAGCCGACCGGCACGGACGAACATTTTTTCCGGTTCCTGCCGAATTTGCCGTCGAGATGAACGCGCCTGCGATACTCGTAGCAATAGGGCCAGCCGTAATCCGTGTTTTGTCGAACAGCATACATCGTATCATCCGGCTTGTTATCGCCCAGATGATCCGAACCCATGTTGGTCGCAAACAATTTTCCCTCAATCCACTTGAGGCCGACCGCATTGCGCAAACCCTTTGCGTAGATACGACGATTCCGCCCGTCCGCATCCATCTCCAAAATCGCCGCCCGCACTTCTTCTTTTTCCACGCAGGCGTTGCAACTGCTGCCGACGGCAACATAGAGCTTGCCGTTCGAGCCAAACGCGAGCGTGCGCGTCAAATGCCAGCCGCCGTACTTGTAGCTCAAACCGTAGTCCGGAAAAGTCTCTAAAGTTTCAGGCTTGCCCGACGGGGCCGTCTCGCCCGCCCTGTACCTGTAGCGCACAAGCTTGTCCGTCAGCGCTAGATAAAACCAGTGCTGCCCGCGCGCGTCCGTGTGAAAAGCGCA
This sequence comes from Pyrinomonadaceae bacterium, assembly GCA_963817025.1. Lineage (GTDB taxonomy): Bacteria > Acidobacteriota > Blastocatellia > Pyrinomonadales > Pyrinomonadaceae > JACMLC01. Next base: position 477,067 of record CAWFML010000004.1, read on the forward strand.
GCTATTCGGATTGCGCAATCCGGTCATGTACGGCGTCACCTTGCCAAAGCTTCCGGTGTCCGCATTGAAATTTTCCAGAATGTAGACCGCGCCGCGCGTGTTGTCCGCGAGGTTGTACATGTCCGTCACAAAGATTCTGCGGTCTGGACTCTCGGCCATAAAACGGACGCGCTTCAAGCCTTCGGCGGCGACGCGGATTTCATAACCTTCCGGCAGGTTGAGCTTGAAAGTCTTGCCGTTTTTGAGAGCGATGCTATGCGGAACGAGTTTCAGCGACTGGGCCGGAACAGGTGATGCACAGATAAGGAAGAAGCAACAGATGCTGATGACTCTTTTCATGAATATCGCTCTCATTGAGATTTCACGCAAAGGCGCAAAGGAAAAACCGGGGGCGCAAAGAGAGCTTCAACTCCTTTGCGTCTTATCTTTTCTCTTTGCGCCTTTGCGCGAGCCGTTCGTTTCGCTCTTAACAAAAGACCTCAAAGCTTCCAGATTGCGCGCATCATCAAGCTCATCATCCTGCGGCGTTTCGAGCAGGAAAGCCGCGTGTGCAAGCTGCGGGTGACGCGCGACGCGCGCGAGCGCATCATGCCCTATATGGCCCAGACCGATGTGCCAGTGGCGGTCAACACGCGAATTATATTCGGCCTTTGAATCATTAAAGTGGACTGCGCGGACATTCTTTGTCCCGACGTTTCTGTCAAGCGATTCCATCGTCGCAGTCAAACCATCCGGCTCGCGTATGTCGTAGCCCGCCGTAAAAGCATGCGCCGTGTCGAAGCAGACGCCGGGATCGAGTTCGGGACAGCCCTCTATAATCTCCCGCAGATGCTCGAAGCGATGGCCGATGCACGCGCCCTGCCCCGCAGTATTTTCCAGCAGGACACGAAACGCTCCGAGTTCAATTCCGTCGCAGGCTACTTTTAAGCTTTCCGCGCAAGTGCGTATCCCGTCCGCCTCGCACGCGCCCTTTGCGCTGCCCGGATGGACTACCAGATAATCCGCGCCTAAGAGAATGCCGCGCTCGACCTCTTCACGAAACGACGCGATGGATTTTTCGCGTATCACTTCGTCCGCCGCCGCGAGATTAATCAGGTAGTTGGCATGTATGACGACCGGAGAGATTTTAGTCTCGGCGCGCACGGCGCGGAATTTTTCCACTTCTTCTTCCGACAGCGGCTTTGCCATCCACCCGCGCGGGTTGCGCGAAAAAATCTGCACCGTCTCGCAACCACGCTCGCGCGCTTTCAATAAAGCATTGTGCAAGCCGCCTGCTATCGGCGCGTGAAATCCAATCAATTTACTCATTTATTCATCTGCTCATTTACCCATTTATTTATTGACTCTATGAAAAATTTCAGAATGAATCAATTAGCAAATGAGTAACTAATCACTTCTTTCGGGCTGTATATTGTGAAGCGGCAAAAATTGCTAACAGCTCGTTAGCTTCAAGCAATAGATTGTCCATTCGGTCATGTTTGACAACGTCTGTTTCAATTAGCAATTCAAGCCAGAAGACCGTTTCATCGGCTTCTTCAACCACGATTCCAAGCTTTGCAATAAATTCTGCTTTTGAGCGGGCGCGGCACGCGGCACGATAGTTGGCAGCAACGGAAGTGCCCGAACGCAATACCTGTTTGCCAATAATTCGAGCTTCCTCTGTTTTGGGTAGTGAACGAAACATCCTGACCACTCGAATAGCAAATTGTTTCGTCCGGTTCTTCAGCTCATCTGCCTGAAAACTCATAATCTATGGTTGCTCATTTATTCATTTACAAATGAATAAATGAGCAAATGAGTGAATGAGTCAATTTCTTTCCACTTGCTCCATAACGCGCAGGATGTTGCCGCCTAAAATTTTATTGATGTCTTCTTCCGTGTAGCCGCGCTTCAACAATTCTTTTGTCAGGTTCGGCAGCTCCGAGACGTTTGAGAGGTCTGCGGTGACGGCCATGATGCCGTCAAAGTCAGAACCCATGCCGACGTGGTCGATGCCGACGAGTTTGACGATGTGGTCTATGTGGTCAACGATGCGTGTGACGCTGACGGGCGGCAAGCGCGCCTCATATTCTTTGAGACGCACGCGGTCGCGCGCCATCTTCTTCTGGGCCGCGCTGCCCTGCTCTTCACCCGAAGCTTTCTGGACCAGAGGCGCAATCTCCGCATCAACCTGTTTTTTCTTCTCGCTCCAACCCGGCTCAAGAAATTCAGGATAAAAGACGACGCAGACGACGCCGCCCGTTTTCGCCAGCGCGCGTATCATCTCGTCGTCGAGATTGCGCGGGACGTTGGTGATGGCACGCGCATTCGAGTGCGAAGCGATAATCGGTTTGGTAGAAGTGTTGACGATGTCCCAGAAAGCCAAATCCGAGACATGCGAGACATCCACCATGACGCCCAGACGGTTCATCTCGCGGATCACATTTTTGCCGAACTCGGTGAGGCCGCGCGTGCGCCCCGCCTCATCGCCGGAAGAGCCTGCCCAGCTCGTCGAGACGCTCCACGCGGGCGACATGTAGCGCACGCCCATCTTGTAATAACGCTCTACGTTTTCCAGCTTCTCGTCAATCGCGTAGCAACCTTCGAGGCCCATCAGCGCGGAGAGCTTTCCCTGTCCGGCGATGCGACGCACGTCGCCCGCGCTCATAGCCATCTCCCAAGTGTCGGGAAACTTTTCTGCGAGCGCGCGCACGACTGCTATCTGTTCGTCTGCGCGTTTGGTCGCGCCCGCGCCGCTCACGCCGTAAAGCTGCGGCTCGACCCAGATGGAGAAGAACTGCGCGTCGAGGCCGCCGTCCTTCATCCGCACGGAATCGAGATGACCATCCGGGAGACGTTTGCTCAGGTCAACCTGCTCGTCAAGGAGCCTTTGCGTCGTGTCGGCGTGCAGGTCTATGGCGATGGCGCGGCGATGAAGCGCAAGCGCGGCGTCGTCCGTCGCCTGTGAGACGGAAGCTTCGGGAGCTGGCGTATTTTTTTGTTCGGTGCTTTGTGACATGCGGCAATTGTTGAAACAGAGAAAGAGAAGGACGAGCGCGAGCCTGTAAGCGGGAACAAAAGTGTGCTGTGGCTTGTGTCTCATCCGAAAGATTGAAACCGGGAGCAGGAGCAATTTTTTACGAGCTTCTCAAGAGAGCTTTGACAGGGTACGCGACCTCTTGCGCCGGAATCAAGCTCGCCTTGCCAAGCAATGCGGCTTTACGGTATTGTGCCTTTTAAATACAGGCTGCAACAGAGCGCTTATGCCGCACAAAGTATCTTCATCAAAACGCCCCGGGCGATTTTGAATCAGGGGCTAATGTTTTCGCAGTGCCTTTCATCAAATAATTCCCCGGAAGGAGTATCAAAGAAATGTTTTCAAAAGACGGTAAAACAAAAGATGCAAAATCTCCACGCATCGCAGACGATGTCTGGTGTAACGGCGAATTTATCAAGTGGAATGATGCGCGCGTGCATGTCATGTCGCATGTCCTGCATTACGGGTCAAGCGTCTTTGAAGGTATCCGCTGTTACAAAACCAAGCGCGGGCCAGCCGTCTTTCGCCTGCAAGAGCACATGAAGCGACTCTTGAATTCAGCCAAGATTTACCGGATGGATAATGACTGGACGCGCGACCAATTATGTGACGCGACGGTCGAGCTTGTCGCGCGCAGCGGCATGGAGCAATGCTATGTCAGGCCGATTATCTTCCGCAGTCTGGATGAAGAGCATCCGGCTTTTGGCGTCAACCCGTTTCCGAACCCGCTGGCCTGCTACATCGGCGCGTGGGACTGGGGCAAATATCTTGGCGATGATGCGGTGGAGAAGGGCGTGGATGTATGCGTCTCGACGTGGAATCGCCTGACGACGAACTCGATGCCCGCGATGGCGAAGTCCGGGGCAAACTATATGAACTCGCAGCTCATCAAGATGGAAGCCATCCTGAACGGTTTCGCGGAAGGCATCGCGCTCGATGATCGCGGCTACGTTTCCGAAGGCTCCGGCGAGAATATTTTCCTCGTGTATGAAGGAAAAGTCATCACCCCTCCGCTCTCGTCTTCAATCCTGCCGGGCATTACGCGCGACAGCGTGATCGAGATAGCCCGCGAGCTTTCGATTCCGGTCGTCGAAGGCGGCATCCAGCGCGCCGCGCTCTATGTCGCGGACGAGGTTTTCTTCACAGGCACTGCGGCGGAGATTACTCCGATTCGTTCGGTTGACCGCATCACTGTCGGCGCGGGCCGCTGCGGCGAGATAACAAAGCGGCTTCAGGAAGTCTTTTTCCAGATCACTTCGGGCGAGCGCGAAGCTCCGGGGCCGTGGCTCACCTATGTTAATAAGAGCGCGGAAGTTCCCGTCGAGAGTAACGGCCACGGCAAAGCGCAGGTCAAAGAAGCCAGCGCGAGCGCGACCGAAGGGGCGGTTGATTTTCAGACTGTAATGACTGAGTAGACTGCGAAGCAAACGAAAGTTTCCCGCAAAGGCGCTGGTGACGCAAAGAAAACATGTAAGTTCTTCTTTGCGTCACCAGCGCCTTTGCGGGAAACTTTTTTCTTTACGGATTAAGCGCGGACGGCACTGGCACATCTCCCGCAGTTCCCCACTGCTCTGCCCTCAAAACATTCGAGCCGCTTTGCAGGATATACCACGTGCCTGTCGAAGGCCGGAAGACAGCTACATCAGTCTTGCCGTCGGCGTTATAGTCTCCCTGTGCGGGCACATCTCCGGCTGCTCCCCACGACTGCCCGCGAAACAGCTTGAGCGTGCTTTGCTGTATGTACCAACCGCCTTCTGCTGGCCGGTAGACGGCAATATCCTTCTTTGTATCTCCGTCATAATCTCCGGGGACAGCCACATCGCCGTTTGCGCCCCACTGCTCAGAGCGCACGGTGTTGGTCAGGCTCTGGTAGATGTGCCACGTATTGTCTGAGGGACGCATGACGGCCACATCCCACTTGCCGTCGCCGTCATAATCACCCGCCACGGGTTTATCTCCGTTTGCACCGAAGGCTTGCGCGCGGAAGTTGCCGGTAAAGCTGCCGAGGTTGATATACCAGATGCCTGTCGAAGGTCGAAAGACGGCGATTTCGGTCAGGCCGTTGCCGTCATAATCTCCGGGCACAGGCACATCACCGCTCAGGCCAAACTGTCTGGCCCTGACGATATGATTGGAGCTATTAAGGGCATACCACGTTCCGCTTGAGGGACGAAAGACAGCGAGGTCAGTCTTGCCGTCGCCGTCATAATCTCCCGGCGCGGGGATGTCACCCGTCGCGCCAAACTGCGTGGCGAGGGTCGCGCCGTTCGTGCTTTGCCTCGCATACCAGGTGTTATCGGAAGGCCGGAAGACGGAAAGGTCTGTCAGCGTGTCGCCGTCAAAATCTCCCACCTGCCTGTGGCCCGGACGCGTGACATAAACATGAGAAGTCCCTCGACTATTTACCGGAATGGCATCGCCAAAGGGCGAGCCGACAGTGAACGTATTGTCGCTCAGAGCGACGCTGGTGCCAAAAGCGTCGTTCAGCTTGGCGTTATCAGTGGTGACGCGAACCCCGCCGCCCCAGACTCCATTCGCGCGCTGAAAGATATGAGCGGCCCCGGCATTCTGAATGGCCGGCAAATCATAGAGTTGTGCCCCGGCAACAATCGTGTCGCCGTTGATAGCCGTGCTATAGCCGAGAGTTTCACCCGCCTGTGGCTCTGTCGCGGTCAGCTTGGTTTGCTGGCTCCACGTCGCGCCGTTGCGCTGGTAGACATAGATAGAGCCTGCATTCGCGGCCCCCAACGTATCATCGTAGTAGGCGCTGGCGATAGCCGTATCGCCGCTGATGCCAACGCTCCATCCATATAAATCCCCTGCCGCCGAATCAGCCGGGATAAGGTGAGACTTCTCTGTCCATGTCGTGCCGCTGCGCTGAAAGATAAAAGCAGAGCCGGCATCCGTGCCGCCTCCGTTGGTATCATCGCCGTAAGCTCCGACGATGAGAGTATCGCCACTGATGGCGAGGCCGACCCCGAAGTGGTCTGCATGCAGCGAATCGCTGCCAAGGAGTGACGACTCCAACTCCCACGTCGAGCCATTGAAGCGGTAGACATATGCCGCTCCCGTTTGACCAAGCCCCGGGGAGACTGCGAGGTCGTCGCCGACAACGATGGTGTCTACGCTGATGGCGACCCTCGCGCCGAAAAAGGGTTGGCCGCTTTCAAGCTTGGCCTGCTTCTGCCATGTCGTCCCGTTGCGCTGAAAGACATAGACGGCTCCTGTGGAGTCATTGTTGTTCGGATTACCGATGACCGCCGTGTCACCGCTGAGCGCAACGCTGCTGCCGAAGTTTTTGTTAAAACCGGAGTCGGGAAGCAGCGTGGCCTGCAAGCTCCATGTCGGCCCGGTACGTTGAAAGATATAAGCCGCGCCCGTGCGGAATGTCCCGGTCAGACGAAGATAAGCGCCGACCAGAGCAGTGTTGCCGCTGAGCGCGACGCTCCAGCCGAACCGGTCTCCGCTACTCCCATCGGCGGCGGCCAAGCGTGCCTGAAACGATTGAGCAGGGCTACTTACGCGCGCAATCCCCGCAGCATCTATGGCCTTCATCAATGAATCGTCAACGCTCTCCGGCTGCCTCTCAGCGTTATTGATGCGCGGAGCAGAAGTGGCTCCGGCGCGAAGACCGTCTGCAATCAGGCAGAGACCTGTGATGAGAACAAGCGCGACAAAAAGTCTGCCGTATGTGCGCCTGATTGTGTGCTTCATGCCGGGCGGGCCTCCTAAGGAAAGTTGCGAAACTATCTATCACAAGCAACAGGCTAAGACAATGCTTTTTCGCATCAAGGCGGCGACGGGCGAAAAGTATCAGGGCGCATCAATGGGCCGCGCAGGCACATCGCCCTCTGCGCCCCAGTGCTCGACCCGCATCATGTTCGTAGAGCTTTGCATGATATACCAGACGCCAGCGCGGAAGACGGCTATGTCAGTCTTGCCGTCGCCGTCATAGTCTCCGGCCACCGGCGCGTCCGCCTGTAAACCGAACCACTCGGCCCTGAACGAATCAGACGCGCTACGCATTATGTACCAGACGCCGCCGCGAAAGACCGCTACATCCGCCCTGCCATCACCGTCATAATCCGCAGAGACTGTTCGATCCGTGCTCAGGCCAAACAGGCGCGCCTCGATTGAGCCGCTGGCGCTGCTCTTGATATACCACTCGCCGCTGCGATAGACGGCGAGGTCTGCTCTGCCGTCGCCGTCGTAATCGCGCGCCACAGGCAGGTCAGAACCGAGGCCGAACTGCTCGGCCCTGCTCTGGCTGCTCTCGCTTTGCAGGATATACCACAGCCCTGCGCGATAGACTGCGAAATCGGCTTTGCCATCGCCGTCATAATCGGCAGCGACAGGCGTATCTCCCTGCTGCCCGAAATGCTGCGACCTCAACCCGCCGTCCGTGCTCTGCAAGACATACCAGCGCCCGTCTGCCGGACGAAAGACAGCGATGTCAACTTTGCCGTCGCCGTCGTAATCCGCAGGCACAAGCTTGTCCGTTGCGAGACCGAACTGCTCTGCCCTGATGCTGCCGTCAGAGCTGTGGCGTACATACCATGTGGCATCGTTGGCACGGAACACTGCGAGGTCGGATTTACCATCGCCGTCAAAATCGTTGACGACCGCGCGCGGCGGCTGGGCATTGCCAGTAGCAACGAAATCCAGCCCGTCGCGTTCGCCCGTGTGCGAGAAGAAATAATTGGGCGGATTAAAGCTGTAGCCCGCGCGCGATGCGTTGATGAGGTAATCATCTCCGACCTGCGCCGCGTCGAATCTGTAACGACCGTCAAGGCCGCTCCACGCAGTTCTAATTTGAGAGGTTGCGACATCGAGCAAGGTCAAGCTGACGCCTGCGAGAGGCGCGCCGCTCTGATTCGTCACGCGCCCGCTGATGTTTGCAGTGATGGCCGTCGGCCCGGCTTCAACTCTGAGCGCGACTGCGCCGATGGCCCAATCGTCCGGCGCGCTTGTGGCCCATGACATGGTGACGGGCGAAGAAGCCATCTCTGTGCTTCCGGCTCCGAGATGGAAAGCGCCGCCGAAATCGCCGCGCCAGCGCTCAGCCTGTCCGGGGCCGGGAGGGATTCCGATGGCGATATTAAAGTCAACGCCGAGCGTGTCAATCACCAAGTCGCCCGTGTTGCTGTCTGTCACGGTCACAGTCGGCGCGGTGTCCGTCCCGCCGTTTGAAGTGAACTCGCCGGTAGGCGTGGATTGATTGACGCCTGTGAAGGAGGCCGAGCCGCCGACCGCATAATTCACAGTCAAAGGCAGGAAAGTGACTACGACATTGGCCGTCCCGACGGGCGGATCGACCAGCAGGAACATCTCTATCGCGCTCGTATTACCGGGCGAGAGCCGCGTGCCGATACGTGTCAAAGCCACTCCGTTATAAGTCACTCCGGGAGGCGCATTACGAACGCGCGCGAAAGGCGCGACAGGCAAGACTGTAGTTGTGGTCGAGACGCCGACGACGAGAGCGCGGTTCGTGCTCGCGCCGACCGTGTGCGGCCATGTGAGAGAAGCCACGCCCGCGTTATCAAATCCCTGCGCGCTGCCCGTGCTATCAACCGCAATAGCCGCTATCCGGCTCTCACGCGATGACTCAGAAATGCGGCCCGAAGCACCCGCCATCGTTTCGTAGCTGTAGCCGCTCGAAGCACTGGTCGCAAACATGGGCCAGATCGTTAAAGAGGCAATGGCGAAGACAAACAGGCATTGTCGCCCAACTCGCCGGATAAGTGATTTCATACTGAATCATTCCCATTATGAATTGAGAGATACGGCATCACGCGCCTTGATAAGCAGCAGCGCATCTCTGCGCCGGTGGAATAGACCGGAAGGGGGGATATATCTATTGTCGCAACAGCGGGAAGTTTATACCCTTGCTTTGCTTGCTGTAAATATTTTAGATGAAGTGGGTGTGGCTCAGTTTGAATTGCATGAGTTGAGTTGTGATTCGTGACTTGTGTGATGAAGAGAGAAATGGTTTCGCGCAAAGGCGCAAGGGAGCAAAGAAAAGCTCGCCAAGAGCAAGTAGCATTCAAAGCTTTGCGGTCTTTCTTTGCGCCACCAGCGCCTTTGCGCGAAATTTCTTATCGTCTTCTGAACTTGCTCCCGCAAATTCTTTAGTATTGACGCAGGTAAGCCTGCCAGCTTATTATGTTTATGGCGTCTCCGGGCCTTTTAACTTCTCCGGTGACGCAGCCCCAAAGCCCGCTGAAGAGACTTGCCAGATAAGCAGCGTTTCCTGCCCCGAAACGCGGTTAATCCACAGACACACAAAGCTTTAACCTCACCCGGTTCACTCTATTTCCGTGCGGAAAGGTTCAAAGGTTCTAAATCCCTTATGGCTCTAAAAATTGACGACCTCTTGCGTGTCGCCTGTAGTTTCGGCGCGTCCGACCTGCATATCAAGGTCGGAAACTTCCCCTTTATGCGAATCGGCGGAGAACTGCGGCCCATTGTGGATTCCAGCAGGCTGTCGCAGGAAGATACGCTCGACATGGCTTTCTCGATGATGTCTAACAGACAAAAGCAGAGATTTAAAGAGGTCTGCGAAGTTGACATCGGCTACGGCGTTTCCGGTCTGGGCCGCTTTCGCGCCAACATCTTTCAGCAGCGCGGCACGGTCGGCATAGTGATGCGCGTCATCCCCGATCAGATGCGCGGCATGAGCGAGCTAATGCTGCCGCCCGTCATCGAAAAGATTTCCGACGAGCAGCGCGGCTTGATTCTCGTGACCGGCACGACCGGCTCGGGAAAATCCACCACGCTCGCGGCGATGATTGACCGCATCAACTCGAACCGTAGCGGCCACATCGTGACCATCGAAGACCCAATCGAATTCCTGCACCGCGACAAACGCTCCTTCGTCACGCAGCGCGAGGTGGACGTGGATACGCGCTCTTTCGCCGAAGCCCTGCGCGGCGCGCTCAGACAAGACCCCGACATCATCCTCGTCGGCGAGATGCGCGATATGGAAACCATCTCGACGGCGATGACCGCAGCCGAGACGGGACACCTTGTCCTCTCGACCCTGCACACGCTGGACGCGACGGAGACCATCACACGCATCGTCTCGTCGTTTCCGCCGCATCATCAAAAGTCCGTTCGCATCCAACTCGCAGGCATCCTCAAAGCAGTTATCTCGATGCGCCTCGTGCGCTCTGCCAAAGGTTCTGGCCGCGTCCCCGCAGTCGAAGTGATGGTCTCGACGGGACTCATACGCGACTGCATCATCAACGAAGAGAAGACCTCGCAGATACGCGATGCCATCGCCGCCGGAACTTCGCAGTATGGCATGCAGACGTTTGACCAATCGCTTTTTCATCTTTATCAATCGGAACTCATCACGCTCGACGAAGCCCTGCGCGGCGCGAGCAACCCGGACGAGTTTCGCCTGCGCATCGAGGGCATACGCTCCACCGCCGATCAGGCTAAAGAAGAGATGGAGCGCATCGGCAACGTCAGCAGCCACGCCCCGCGCCACAGAGGGACGGGAGAATTGAGATAACACACCAGCTTCAGAAATCATTAGCCGGAGGATTTCAGTGCCTCGCCCTAACTGCCCGGAGAGATAGAGACTATGAGTACGCAAACCGTAGAGACATGGCGCGTGATGACGCCGGAAGGAATTTTTGAGGCAGACCTGGACACGCTCAAGCAGTGGATAGTGGAAGGCTGCGTCCTGCCGACCGACAAGGTCGCCAAAGGAAATCTGAACTGGATTGACGCCGGACGCGCGCCCGGCCTGCGCCGCGCCTTTGCGGGCGAGTTGGACGCCGCGACGGTCGCGCCGCATACCGAAGAGGTTGCTGCCGAAGCTCAAGCTTCATGGCCGGATGAGATAACGGACGAAGGCTCTGACGCCGCAGGCTATGCATTCGAGCCGGATTCGCAGGCTGCTTATCATGATGCGCCGCCCGCTTACGCTTTCGATGCGGCGACGCTGCCACAGCACGCGGCCTGTTACAACCACCCGCAGGCGCAGCCCTTCTATATCTGCCGCGCCTGCAATAACACCTTCTGCCAGACCTGCCCGAACTTCGTCAACAAAATCCCGATCTGTCCCGCGTGCGGGGATTTGTGCAAGCCCTTTCAGGAACTGAAGGAGCGTGCCGTCCGTCGTCAATATCAGGCCGCTGGCTTCGGCTTTGCGGAGTTCGGCAAATCCCTCGCCTATCCCTTCAAAAATATTTTTAGCCTGATTGCGATGTCCGTCTTTTACGCCTTCCTGTTGTTCGGCGGCTTTAAGGGACAGCTCGTCGCATGGGGCATACTGTTCGGCTGCATGTCGCACGTCATCAGCCAGTTTGCGTGGGGCCGCACCAATCGCGGCTTTCTGCCGGAGTTTGATTCTTTCTCATTTTATGATGATGTCGTGAAGCCGATATTTCTCAGCATAGGCATCTTCATCGTCACGTTCGGGCCAATGATCGTGCTCGTCATCGCGCTCTGGTTCGGCTTCTTTAGCGGCTCCGGCTCGAAGAAGCAGATGAGTCCGGCGCAGATGCAGCCCACTGCTACTGCGCCCGAAAAGTCCGAGGAATTTACGGACGAGGACATGAACGCGCTGATCGAGGGCAACGACCCTGAGAAGGAAGCTGCGGCTGCGAAAAAGGTAGAGCAGATGCATCCGTCGCAACGAATAAACAAGGAGATGGAGCGACAGAAAGAGCCAGCCATGCCGCTCGGCGACGCGCTCGGCATCCTCGGCATCTCAGGCGCGATCATAGTTCTCTTTCTGCTGGCGCTCGGATGGGCCTTGTTCTATTACCCGATGGCGCTGGCCGTGGCCGGATACACAGAGGATTTCAAGTCCGTCATCAATCCGCTGGTCGGCCTCGACACGATGAAGCGTATGGGACTGACTTATGTGAAAGCATTTTTCATGTACCTCTCCGTGCAGGTGGTCGGCATCGGTCTCTCGATCATCGTCAGCATCCTTCTCGCGCCGTTCGACCTGCCATTCTTCGGCAACCTGCCCGCGCGCTTTGTTGACGGCATCATCACTTTCTACACCAGCCTCGTCGTCGCCTGCATCCTCGGCTTTGCGCTCTACAAGTGCGCGGACAAGCTGGGCATTGATGTAGATTAGAGACCGGAAGAAATTTCCCGCAAAGGCGCTGGTGACGCAAAGAAAAGATTTATAAGCTTTCTTTGCGTCACCAGCGTCTTTGCGGGAAATTGTATTTCTCTTCGCCTTGCTTGACAGATAGCATGATAATTAGAGACCCTTTCAGGCTTGTTATAAAGGCGAATTGAATTTAGATGAAAAGATACGACGAAGAAGAGACATTGACTCACGCACGCGCCTACGCGGAAGCGCGCGAGATGGACGCCCCGGAGATTTCCGTCTTCCTGCCGGTCTTCAATGAAGAGCCGAACCTGCGCCCGCTTCATGCAAAGCTGGACGACGCCCTCAGAGAGCTTGGCAAGACGGCTGAGATTATCTATGTTGACGACGGCTCGACGGACGGCAGCCTTGAGGTCTTGCGCGGTCTGGCACACCTAGACGGGCGCGTGCGCGTCGTCGCCCTCAGGCGCAACTACGGGCAGACGGCAGCCATGTCCGCGGGGATTGATGCGGCAAAGGGGCGCGTCCTGATTCCGATGGATGCAGACCTGCAAAACGACCCTGCGGACATCAAACGCCTGCTCGAAAAACTTGACGAAGGCTATGATGTGGTATCGGGCTGGCGCAGGAATCGTCAGGACAAGATGATGACGCGAAAGATTCCTTCGATGCTCGCTAATCGTCTTATCTCATGGATCGGCGGCGTGCCGCTGCATGATTACGGCTGCTCTTTAAAAGCTTATCGCCGCGAATCATTGCAGGACGTGCGGCTGTATGGAGAGATGCATCGCTTCATCCCCATCTACGCTTCGTGGGCCGGGGCGCGCGTCGCAGAGATTCCCGTAGAGCATCACGCGCGCACGATGGGCCAATCAAAGTATGGCCTGTCGCGCACCATCAAAGTCGTCTTCGATTTGATGACCATCAAGTTTATGGCGTCATATCAAACCAAGCCGATTTATGTCTTCGGCACGTTTGGCATGATCGCTTTCGCCATCTCCATCATGGCGGGGCTGCTCGCCGTTTACTGGAAGCTAATGCACCGCGCGGATTTTGTGCAGACGCCGCTGCCGGTCTTAGCCATCGTCATGTTCGCCATCGGCGTCCAGTTTCTCTTGATGGGCCTGCTGGCAGAGATGCAAGTCCGCACGTACCACGAGTCGCAGTCGAAGTCGATTTATGCCGTGCGTGAACGAATCGGAATGAACGGCAAGGATAAAGGATGAAGGCGGAAGGATGAAGAGTGTGCTATTTAAAGTCTGAAGCCTTCAACTTTAGCCTTCAGCTTTAAATAGCATCTCTCTCATCCATAAAGCTTTGCATCTTCATCCTCCGCCTTCATCCTTCATCCTTCATCCTTCAGCTCTTATGTGTGGAATCACCGGCTGGGCCAATTTGGATGCGCGCGTGCCGCCCCCTGACGGCGCGCGGGAACTCCTGCATTCGATGTGCGAGCGGATGATGCATCGCGGGCCGGACTCGGAAGGCTTGATGGTGCAAACGGGAGTCGCGCTCGGCATGCGGCGGCTGGCGATCATTGACCTGCAAACAGGCGAGCAGCCCGTCTGGAACGAAGACCGCTCCATCGCTGTCATCCTCAACGGCGAGATTTATAACTACAGAGAACTGCGCGAAGACATGGAAGCGCGCGGCCATAGATTCGAGAGCGCATCCGACACGGAAGTCCTGCCGCATCTGTATGAAGAGCACGGCGCACGGATGGTCGAGCATCTGAACGGGATGTTTGCCTTTGCCCTGTGGGACGCGCGCAGGCACAGGCTTTTTATCGCGCGAGACCGCTTCGGAGAAAAGCCACTCTACTGGGGCGTCTTTGACGGCGCGCTGCTGTTCGCTTCAGAGCCGAAAGTTTTGCTCGCGCACCCGTCCGTGCGCCCCGCGCTTAATCTCGCAGCGCTTCGCCAGTATCTGTCCTTCGATTATGTGCCCGCGCCGCTCTCGATTTACGAAGGGATACAAAAACTTCCTGCGGCGCACACGCTGACGCTGGAAGACGGCTTGATTAAAGTTGAGCCGTACTGGTGTTTGAGCTACAAGACCGGGCAGCCCGTGCCGGATGAGACGGAAGCTGCGGCGCATCTCAAAGAGTTGCTGAGCGATTCCGTGCGGATGCGTCTGGTTTCGGATGTGCCGCTCGGCGTGTTGCTGTCGGGCGGAGTGGATTCGTCAACCGTCGCGGCGTTGGCCGTGCAGGCTTCATCTGAAACGGTCAAGACTTTTTCCATCTCGTTTGCCGAAAGCTCTTTTGACGAGTCTGCGTATGCGCGTGCGGTCGCAAAGTTTCTCGGCACGGATCATCACGAAGAACGCCTGAGCGTAGACCTCGCGGCCAATCTCGTCGGCGAGATAGGCTCTTGGATGGACGAGCCTTTGAGCGACCCTTCGCTTGTGCCGACTTACCTGCTCTCTCGTTTTACGCGCAGGCATGTCACGGTCGCGCTCGGCGGCGACGGCGGCGACGAACTGTTCGCGGGCTATGAGATGTATCTGGGCCACAAGCTGGCGCACATCTACAACAGGCTGCCCGCGATTGTCCGCCGCGCGCTGGTTGAGCCGCTGGTCAAACTGCTGCCCGTCAAAACTAAAAACCTCTCCTTCGATTACAAGGCGCGTCGCTTCATCGCGGGCGCGAACTATGACGAGGTGACGCGTCATCACATCTGGTTCGGCTCGTTCATGCCTTCAGAGCATGAAATGCTTTTGAGCGAGGAAGCTCTGCGCGTCACGGACGGCGACATTTACAGTCATGCGCGCGAGCTGCTTGACGAATGCGATGCCGACAACACGATTGAGCGCATGCAAAGTCTCGATACGCGGCTCTATCTGGCGGAAGACATTTTGACGAAAGTCGACCGCGCGAGCATGGCCGTCTCTCTGGAAGTCCGCGCGCCTTTCCTAGACCCGCGCGTGGCGGAATTTGCGGCTTCGCTTCCGGTTAATTACAAGCTGCGCGGGCGCACTACGAAATACATTCTGAAAAAAGCCGTCGAGCCGATGTTGCCGCGATTTGTGACGCGACGCGGCAAGAAAGGTTTCGGCGTCCCCGTCGCCGAATGGATAAAAGGCAGCCTGCGCCCCTTAGCGCGCGACCTGCTCTCGCCCGAACGCATGCGCCGGAGCGGACTTTTCAATCCCGCTTACGTGTCGCGCCTCCTGGATGAGCACGAGCGCGGGCTAGCCAATCATCGCAAGCCGCTCTGGACTCTGCTGATGTTCGAGCTATGGCAAGAGAGCTTTATCGAGACGCCGCGCAGAATCGAAACGTCCGTGAGCAGCAAGCTGTGAGTGATTCGCAGCCGTTCAAAAGCGAGCTTGAAACAGCATACCAGCGTCTAGCAGTTTGGTGCCGGCAGCGCGACTATGCAGGCCACGACCCTTTCGACGCTTTGAACAGCAGCCTCTTTCAGGCCACACCTCTCAAAAATTCCCGCACAGCACGGCTCGCATGGACGCAAGCCTTCAAACGCTCGCCTGTCAACCTGCGCGGCCTCGCCAAAGTTCCGCATGAGAGAAATGCTAAAGGGACAGCCCTCTTTGCGCTGGCAGCGTTGGCGCGCTTCCGCCGCGAGCGTACGAAAGAGTCTGAAACAGAAGCCCGCGCGCTGTTGACGGACTTGCTCTCTGCGCGGCTGGCGGGTTTCGGCGGCGCGGCGTGGGGTTATAACTTCGACTGGCAGGGACGCGCCTTCTTTGCGCCGAAGGGAACGCCGACGATTGTGCCGACAGCCTTCGCCGCACGCGCGCTTATCGAAGCGGCGCGCGAGTTTGAAGATCAAACCTATCTGGAAGTGGCGCGCAGCGCGTGCGATTTCATTCTTAGTGATTTGAATCGCAGCGAAGAAAGTGAGACGGAAGTTTGCTTTAGCTACTCGCCGCTTGACCGCACGCGCGTCTTCAATGCGAGCCTTCTGGCGGCGGAGACCTTAGCAAGCGTTTCTCAACTAACGGGCGAGCAGGATTTGTGCGCGTGGGCCGTGCGCGGGGCTAGATACGTTGCGCGTCACCAGCGCGCGGACGGTTCATGGGCTTACGGCGCAGAAGGATTTCAGTCGTGGGCGGATAATTTCCACACGGCTTTTGTGCTCACGAGCCTTCAAAGAATCATGTCTGCGTGCGCGTGCCGCGAAGAGTTTCTCGAAGCGACATTGCGCGGTTACGAGTTCTGGCGCGAAAACTTCTTTCTTGCGGACGGGTGGCCGAAATACTACCATGACCGGCTTTATCCGGTGGACGCGCATTCGGCTGGCGCAGCCATCGTCGCGCTGCTTGAGATGCAGGCTCTTGATGATAAAGCGTTGCTGTTGGCGCGCACGATTGCGCTCTGGGCCACGCATCACTTACAGGACGCGCGCGGCTTCTTCTATTACCAGCGTCGCCGCTTCTACACAGTACGCACGCCCTACATGCGCTGGTCGCAGGCTTGGATGATGTACGCGCTCGCACGCCTGCTGGAATTTGCTCATTGACTCAATGATTCATTTGCTCATTTGAGAATCAATGAACCGATGACTCAATGAATCAATCGCCCATGCTCATCTGGATTGACCTTGCAAACTCGCCGCACGTGCCGTTTTTTCGCGCGCTGATTCCGGAGTTTGAGCGGCGCGGGCATAAAACAGTTGTGACTGCCCGCGAGTTTGCGCAGACGGTCGAGCTGGCAAAGACTGCGGGGCTGGCTCCTGCAATCATCGGCGGGCATGGCGGCGCGGGACTCGCGGGTAAGGCTCAGAATTTGATCGGGCGCGCGGCACAGCTTGCACGCTGGGCGCGCGGGCGCGGGGTTCAGTTGGCCGTCAGTCATAACTCGTATGCACAGGCGGCTGCGGCGCGCGCTCTGGGAATCAGGAGCGTGACGCTGATGGATTACGAACACCAGCCAGCGAATCATCTGGCCTTTCGGCTGGCCTCGCGCGTCATCGTCCCGCGCGCCTTTCCAGATGAAGCCTTGCGCCGCTTTGGCGCGGGCGCGAAAAAAGTCAGGCGTTACGACGGCACGAAAGAGGATGTCTATCTGGCGGACTTTGCGCCCGACCCGGAATTTGTTGAAACGCTCAGCCGGTTGGGCATACGTGAGCATGAGGTGCTCGTCGTCGTTCGCCCGCCCGCGAGCGAAGCTCTTTATCATCGCTTTGAAAACGAGTTGTTCGAAGGGTTGATGCAGAGGTTGTACGCGCGCACGGATGTCAAAGTAATCCTGCTGGCGCGAACGGAGGCGCAGCGGGCGATTTACGCTGAACGCGGGCAAGCAAACCTGATCGTGCCCCAGCATGCACTGGATGGAGCCAACCTGATTGCCTCGGCAGACATGGTCATCAGCGCGGGCGGCACTATGAACCGCGAGGCGGCTGCGCTCGGAGTTCCAGCCGCGACTATTTACGCGGGCAAGTGGGCCGCGATTGATGAAGAGCTGGTGCGTGAAGGAAGACTCTTGCGCCTCTGCACGCCGGAAGATTTGGAGAGCTTACCCTTGAAGAAAAAGGACGGCGCGACGGCGCGACGCGCCATCAAGGTGCGCGATGAGGTGGCAGATTTAATCTTGAATGAGCCATAACGGAAACTATGTGAATCAAGAGTAGAATGCTCTTTGCGGTGCTTTGCGTCTGACTCTTAAAAGCTGTTTTAAAAGCCCTGAAAGGGCGCAATGTAATAGCCTGTGGCAACGCCACAGGGTTGGCACGCCCCCTTTAAATAACAAGCCCTGTAAGGGCGGCATAAATTATTACGCCCTTACAGGGCTTGGAATCATAATGATGACCTGATACCTGTGGCGTTGCCACAGGCTATTACATGACGCCCCTACGGGGCTTCAATACATGACGCCCCTACGGGGCTTTCACAGTCTTTTCAAACATGCTTCTTAGAATGCTTTGCGTTTAATCTCAACTTTAAACGCAAAGCGCGCAAAGGTTTTCGCAAGGAAGCGCAAAGAGAGGAATCAGGCAGCCAATCTCTTTTCTACTCTTGATTCACATAAACACTATCGCTCTATTTACCTTTGAGGCTTTACCACTTAGGATTCACCGCAGAGATGAGAGCCGAGCGAGTTAATAAAAACAATCCGGTTGACGCGAGCGCGGTGCGCGTGCCTGCGCGTGCGCCGCAGTGGGTCATCCCGGCTGTCAAAGCTCTGCTCGTCGTGACGGATGTCATGATAGCCGTGCTCGCTTTCATCATCTCGTTTTACCTGCGCGAAGGCGATGCTGTTTTTCGTCAAACGGGCGGCTTCAACTGGTCTACAGAGTTTGCTCCTTACGGCGCGCTGCTGTTGTTCGTGCTGCCGATTCGCCTGCTGACGATGAAGTATTACGACCTGTATCGCCTGCGCGGCGAGTTCTCTTTCTTTGAAGACGCCGTGCGCGTCTTCAAAGCGACGGCCATCGGGTCGCTGCTGATTGTCGCGGCGGCTTTTCTTTATCGCGGCGGTTTGCAGTTTCGCGCCTTCTCTTATGCGCGCACGGTCTTTGTCCTTGATTTCTTTCTAGCGCTCTCTGCTTATGGCTTCGTGCGGCTCATGGCGCGCAGCGCGCAGACTTTTGCCAGAAGGCGCGATGTCAATCTGATTCCGACGCTGGTGGTGGGACGCGGGCCGGAAGCAGCGCTGTGCATCAGCGAGATGCGCGAGCGGCCCACGCTCGGTTATCGCGTCATCGGCGTGGTTGAGAACGGCCCGCTGGGGCGCGATGTGCCGGACACGTTTGAGGGCGTGCCGGTGGTGAGCGATCTTAAAGGCTTGCCCGAAGCGATACGCGAATCCGGAGCTAACGAAGTCATCATCACAGACCCGCAAGTTCCCGGCGATGCGCTCTTTGATGTGATGATGCGTTGCGGGCGCAGGCCCGGCGTAGAGTTTCGCATTGCGCCGAGCCTCTTTAATTTCCTGCCGCGCAAGACGGAGATCGACCAGATCGGCGCGATGCCGATGATACGTCTTTTCCGCTCGCCGCTCTCAAACGCCGCGCGACTGGTCAAGCGCGCGTCAGACATCATCATCGCCTCGCTCGCGCTCCTGCTCCTCTCGCCGTTCTGGCTCGTCGTCGCGCTGCTCATCAAGCTCGACTCGCGCGGCCCTGTCTTTTATAAACAGGAGCGCGTAGGAATGGACGGGCGACTTTTTCTCTTCTACAAATTTCGCACGATGCGGACGGGCGCGGACGACGCCGCGCACAGGGAATATCTGAAGCAGTACATAGCCGGAGAGACGGAAACCAATCTGGGCGACGAGCAGAAGCCTGTTTATAAACTGCGCGGAGACAAACGCATCACGCGGCTGGGAGGCGTGCTGAGACGCCTTGAGTCTCGACGAACTGCCGCAGCTCTTGAATGTCCTGCGTGGCGACATGAGCGTCGTCGGCCCGCGCCCGCCGATTCCGTATGAAGTGGAAGCTTATGAGCTATGGCATCGCAAGCGTCTGGACATGAAGCCGGGGCTGACCGGACTCTGGCAGGTCTCCGGTCGCAATCGTCTGCCGTTTGAAGAGATGGTCAGGCTCGACCTCTTCTACATAGAAAACTGGTCGCTGCTGCTCGATTTGAAAATCATCCTGCGCACGCTGCCGGTCATGCTGCGCGGCGACGACGCTTATTAAGAATAAGAGGCTGGAAAGAAAAACTCCCGGAGGCATCACTGATATGCGCAAGAGACGGCTGCCGCTCAACTTCTTCATACTCGCCTGCGCCTTCTTCTTTGCCGGGAATGTTGTCAAAGCGCAGGAGAAAGATGTGGCGCAGATACGGTGCATGTATGAAGAGGTAGGCAAGCGAATCGAATTGAGCGAGCAAGGCGTAGAAGAAAGCTCCTATGCGGGAATCACCTGTAATGAGTTGGTCGTCAATAGCAACGACCATATGTGGCCCGCTGTCGGCAATTATCAAGCGACTTATAAGTTCTATTACGACAACGCGCAGACGGAGGGGCATCACTATCCTGACCGGCTGCGCAAAGTGGTCTTGAAGAGCAAGATGAGCGACCGCTCTTACTATACGGAATATCTGTTCAACGAAGCGGGCGCGCTCGTCTTCTATTACGCGAAGCCGCAGGAGCCGCCTCTCGGAGATGAACCGCCCGCGCCAGAACAGCGTCTCTATTATGCAGGTGGCCGGGCGATCAGAATCGTCAAAGGACAAAAGACCAGCGACCGGCTCAACGCGCAGGAGCTAGAGCTTGCCAGAAAAGTTTTAGCGACCGGCAGACAAATCAAAGAGTTCTTTGCCAGATCGCTCACACTGCCTGATAGTTAAGCAAAGCATAAAATTCCTGTGACAAGAACTAGATAGCTTTACTGATGAGGGCTTAGGGAGTAAGGGGCAGTGAAAAACACAAATTCTTTGTCTGACCTACACCCTACACCCGACGCTCTATCCACTGTCGTACAGTGGCTTGACCGCATCATTGTCGCGTGGCTGTTCGTGATGGCGGCTGCCGCGCCGCATTCGATTGCGGCGACGCAGATCGCCTGGATGTGCGGGATGCTCGTGTGGGCCGTGCGTTTGATTGTGCGCCCGCGTTTTTACAGAACGCCGGTTGATTACGCGCTGCTCTGCTTTATGCTCCTCACGGTCGTCACGGCTTTTACGTCTTATGCGCCAGCCATCTCGATTGGCAAGCTCCGCGCGGCGAGCCTCTTCACAATCATTTATCTCGTCTCACAAAATATTCAAAACCGTCGCGTGCTGCGATTGCTCGCGCTGACTCTCATCGCGTCCTGCATGGTCAATGTCGTGTACACGATGGCCGAGCGCGCAGTGGGGCGCGGCGTCAAGGTCGAGGGCTTGACAGCGAGCAGCCCTCTAGCGGCGGCGATGTTTCGCCCTGTTAATGGAGTGGAAGCGCGCGGCGTGCAAAGCGGCGACATATTATTGGAGGTTGACGGGCGCAAGTTGAGCGAGCCTGAAGAGTTGTTGGCCGCGCTGGAAGAAACGCAGGCCGGTTCAGTTCCCGCGCGGGTCAAGCTTTATCGTGCGGAATGGATGGGAGTTTATGAAGTCCCGCGCGGGCAGCTTTTAAGCGGCGCGACGCCCGTCGAAAAACTTGGCCTGACAGGCTGGTCACGCGGGCGCGATTGGCGTGCCTCAGGATTTTACGGTCATTATGTGACCTACGCAGAAGTCTTGCAGTTGATCGCCTCGCTTGCCTTCGGACTCTTTGTGGCGTTGTCTCGGAAACGCTCTTTGACGGGCGGGCTTCTGCTCGCGGCCCTCTCCGGCTGCGGCCTCGCGCTCCTGCTGACGGTCACGCGCGCCTCGCAACTCGGACTCTTAATCTCCGCGACAGTCATCGCGCTGGCAGGCGTGCGCAACCGTCGTGCGATTCTGCTGATGGCCGCGTGTGCTTTGCCGCTCGTGCTCGCGGGGCTTTTCCTGCTTCAGCAGAAACGACAGGTAGGCTTTTTCGATCGCAACGACGGCTCGATTAGCTGGCGCGAGACTGTCTGGCGCGAAGGAACTCAACTGCTCCTGAGCAAGCCGCGTCACTTGCTCGTTGGCATCGGCATGGATTCCATCAAGCTTTACGGCTGCGACCCGTGGAGGCTTTTTGATAACTGCAAACTCCCGATGGGCCACATGCATTCCACGCCTTTGCAGTTTGCGCTCGAACGCGGCATCCCTGCGCTCCTTGCATGGCTTGCGCTGCTCTTCTTTTATGCGCGCATGCTCTGGCGACTGGCGCGCGGTATTGAAACAGTCGGCGGATGGGAGACGCGCGGCATCGCGCTCGGCGCGCTCGGCGGGCTGGCAGGATTTTTTGCGAGCGGGCTGGTGCATTACAACTTCGGTGATTCGGAGGTCGTGATGGTCTTCTACTTCATCATGGGCCTCAGCCTCGCAGCCGAAAGACTTTTAAGGCAAGACAGTCAGAAGCCGGACATTTAAAATGGCGAAAGCGGAGCCACTCTGGACTCCGCCCTCGCTATCCCACGATTCACTGGGGTGAGATTTTTTAATCGTCGCTACGGGGGCAGCCTTTGATTAGTCGCTCAAGAGCACGCCCTGACGGTCGCTGAGGTAGATGCCGGTCTTGAGGTACACAACCAGAATATCAATCATGTCGGGGGCTGTCACTTCTTTGGTATCACCGGTATTGATCTGTCTGTCGCTGAGATAGATACCTGTAGTCGCATTCGCTGTGCCAGTTCCAAGGCTCGCCACCACCGCCAACATCGCAATCGCCATCATCTTTTTAATTTTACGCATCGTCTTGTTCTCCTCTTCAAGATTTTGTTTGTTTCGGGCCAACCGGGTTATCAACTTCTCTCTTTTCCCCTCTAACCGCTCGTCCCTGCTTGACCATCTCTATTACAAGACGTGTGCCACAACCCCCCAAGGGTCTTCCGGCACGACTTAAACGCAACAAACTAAACAACTTGAGCCGGAATAAGGCCGCTTCGACGGGTAACCCCGGCTGGCCCTCAAGAATGCGTACCAAGTATCCACTTCATCCCTGCAAACACCCCGCACGCCCATAAAACCCTTATAAACAAAGGCCGGAACTGAAAGTGGTAACCAAGTATGCAGATGTATACCTGCTTACCACTTAAGGGCTTTGCCTAACAAGTGCAAGAGTCACAGCGACTTATTCATCAACTAGGGTTTTTGATGAAAAAGTCCCTATTCCAAAGGACTTAGATATGCTTGCAACTTTTGACACATCAGATGTAGGATTAAAATCAAAGGACTTAGGCAGGATAGATACTTTTGGCAGATAGCAGGGTCGCCGCCCTTGTGGGAATCAGCAGCCGGACGGCGACCCTTCCGCAGCAGCCCATATCCCCCAAGATACGAGCGTGCGGTAGAGAGCGCAGCCACCCCCTGCGCTCTCTTTTCTATTTCTGCTATGTCTTTAGTGAGGCCATCTTTGATATGATTGGCGCGTTCTGATTGAAAACTATAGCAACGGCTAATGCGTCGTCTCAAACCCTCAACCTCAAAGTCGAGTGATGGGCGTCGCCGTTGAGAAGCAAAGGATTCTCACGGCAGAGGTTTTGAGCGGGCATACTGTACGCCTAAATAGACGTATAAGTAAAGAGCAAAGATGCGCTCTCGCGGGAGGGTGCGTCTAATGGGACGTTCAAGCCGCCCGAAGCCTGAGCGTCTAGCCGCTAAGTTGCTTCAGATACGGAAGGAACTTGATATTTCGCAAGTGGAGATGGTCAAGCGTCTGGACTATCCGAAGATTCATCCGGCGCATATCTCAGGCTATGAACGCGGAGAGCGAGAACCGCCCTTACCGATCTTGTTGCGGTATGCGCGCATGGTGAAGATTTCGACGGATGTGTTGATTGATGATGAGATGGATTTGCCAGCTAGGTTAAGAAGATAGTTAGCAACGAACCGTCTTGAATAATACAGAAGCGGCACACAGGTTCATAGCCAGTGCGCCGCTTTGTTAAATGGGAAGTCTTTTTTACAGGCTCTCAGCGACAGTTTTGAGAAAGTCCAAATAAAATTCCTCTATATCCTCTGATTTCAGCGCGCAATTTAGAATGTCTTTCATCAACGTGCTTGGAAGGACGCTTTTTTCTAAAGCAATTCTCCCTTCCTTCTTGTAAGAGAGAATATCAAAATCAACCTCAACAACTTCATTCAATAAAACCCAAGTATCCTCTTCAAACCAAGTAGAGTTTTTCGGAATAAAATAATTTGCTGGCTTATCGTTAAGCTGGCAACCCTTTACTCTATTTTTGCTATGCTGCTGTGAAGTTGTTACGGCGACAAGATAATTCCTGCCATAGTTTGACAGAATTATTATCAGTTTATTGCCTGTGAGGCCGTCAGAGAATTGGAACTCTTTGTCATGAAGGATAGTCCCGCAGTTCATTTGTAATTGTCCAAGAAGGCTTGCCTTTCCTGTGCAATACTTAGAACAGTTTGTTTCTCTGATTCATCAAGATTATCAAGAACATATTCATATGGGATTTTATCTTGGTGTCGCTTTTCAATCTCCCATACGCGATACCACGGCTCGGTATCTCTATGAGTAAACCATACCATATCATCCCCACTTGCCATTGCGAACCTCTCAGCAATGTCCTGTAAGAGTCGCAGTTCGCGCTTAGAAAAAAACTTCTTCTCAAATTCCATTTTCGGGATGAGGTAAATTGTTCTGCCCTTCTTGCCGATCTTAATTTCTATATCAAAATTACTGGTTATTTCTTCATCGTTATTTTCGATAGCCTCATGTAGCGCGGTAGGAACTGGCCCCATCTTCCAAGCAAAGTAGTCTAGACCCGTAACGCTTCTGCCTGTCTGCTTAAAATGCTCAAAATCAAGAGTAAACAGCAATTTATAAAGTTTCTTTTTGCCAGACAAAGAAGTGTGGTTTAAGAAGTATGTGAGGGCGTTTAGCATCTTCTGTTTGTTGTAGTTAATTAACACTGTAAACTCCAAGCCTTAAATTAACTTAAAGATACTATACGTATTGGCTTAACGGTTTGTTGCACGGATGAAACACTATACAAGGACTTGACCGAGAAAGTCAAGATGGGTACTGTACCACAAATCAGCCTGATTCATTAGTTCAAATATTGCGCCAAAAGTCTAATCGTTCTGCGACAATCAAAAGTTATTGCAATCGAATAGAAAAGCGCGTATATAGTTCTGCAGAATCTGCTCTTTGAGATATTACTGCTCTGATGTTGAAAGCAAGGTCACAGGCGAAAGCCTCTTACTGCAGCCTGATACTTCAGAGTCCCTATTCACCAGAGGGGTCACGGTTTTGTTACCCCTACCTCTTAGTGGAAGGAATCTTAGAATGTCGAAGCACGTCTCTACACATAGCCAGAAAACCCTACCTCTTACTGTCGCCAACACAGGCTTTCTTTTAGATCGCATGGGTGAGGATTGCCACCCACTGCAGTTTCTACGCGAGCTAACTCAAAATTCAATAGAGTCCATTCAACGAACGGATGAGAAGAAAGGCGAAATCATCTGGGACGTAGACTGGAAACATCTCAGCGAAACGGGATACTACAAACTCAGCATTACAGATAACGGTGATGGCATGACCGGAGATCAAATGGTCAAGTACATCAATCAGTTGTCCTCATCTGTCTCCGAACAGTCTTTCATCGGCAACTACGGAGTCGGGGCAAAGATTTCTGCAGCAACAAGAAATCACGCGGGGCTTCTCTACTTGTCTTGGCTGGACGGTAAAGGTGCGATGATTCACCTATGGCGCGACCCTGATTCTGGGCGATACGGACTCAGGCAGTTTGAAATGGCTGACGGCTCATTCGAGCATTGCGGCGAAGTTGTGGATGATGCGAAGCCTGAGATTATTAAACAACATGGGACAAGAGTAGTGCTGCTTGGAATGACGGAGGAAGCTGACACAATGGCTGCCCCTCCTAGTTCTGCCACACCCTCACGATGGGTAGCGAAGTACCTTAATGCTCGGTATTTCAGGTTCCCAGAAGGCATTACGGTGAAATCGCGTGAGGGTTGGAATTTGCCGCGCACAAACACAAGCAGCAACATACTACGGACGGTCTTTGGTCAAGAGTATTACCTAGCAGGCCATGCGGACGCATCCGGCACGCTGCAGTTAAGCAAGGCTATCGCCCATTGGTGGATTCTCAAGGCCGATAAAGCTATCAGCCAACTCTCCGGTTCCTTTGAATCTACAGGGCACGTTGCCGCTTTATACAAAGATGAGTTGTACGAGTTGCAAACGGGTCGCGCTGGTACGGCACGCCTGCAGCAGTTCGGAGTGATTCTTGGACATAGGCGGGTTGTTATTTACGTCGAACCGCAAGCAGATGAATTTAGCAGGGTCACAACCAACACAGCTCGAACGAGTCTCATGGTTAATAGTGAGCCTCTGCCGTGGGCTGAATGGGCGGCAGAATTTCGAGAGAACATGCCGAGCGAAATTTCAGAGCTTGTTAGAGAGTCTGCTGCAGGCACTTCTGCAGACGATCATACCAAATCCATTCGAGAGCGCCTGCAGCAGATATTAGACCTCTATAAATTGAGCCGCTACAAGCCTTCACCAAATGGCACTCTACTAATAGATATGGACGCTCTGACACGCGGCGGAAGGTCAAGGCCAAGTGACTATACGCCGAGACCGGGCGGTGGTACTGCAGGCACAAAAGGCGGTACTGCAGGAGGCGCTTATTCGGCTTATCTGAAAAAGGATGGCGTACCCGGTGAAGCGGTGGAACCTAACATCTGGCCGAAGGTTATGTGGGTGAGCGTTAAAGATGGCACACGCGAAGCTCCAGAGCTTGAGGATAGGGCGGCGAAGTTTTTGCTGGAGCAGAATACTCTAATCATCAATGGCGATTTCCGCGTCTTCACCGATATGATTGAAAAGTGGAATCGAGAACTTGGTGGAGGTGCTGCAGTAACCGATATTGTGACAAAAGCCGTGCGAAATTGGTTTCAGCAGGCACTAGAAGAAACCGTTATCGGTATTCAGGCACTGCAGAAGTCAAAGGAGTGGACAGAGCAGGACATATTTAAGGCCACCTCGGAAGAGGCGTTAACTGCTGCAGTAATGCAGAGGTATCACGTCTATAACTCAGTCAAACGAGAACTCGGCTCGAAGCTCGGCAAGATACAGACGACCTAGTTTTCTGCAGCACCTCAGAGGGGCGGTAAATTACCGCCCCTCTATCTTTTTCACCCTTATAAAAAGAGGCTTAAATTATTTATAATAAAAGACTTATCTATTGATTTCATAGCTAAAACGGTGTATCATGCACGCATCTTTGAAAGCTCTTAAACAAAGAGAAGTCCAGCCAAGTGCGCTAACACTCAACTGGACTTGTTCAACCACAGCGTGCTTGCACACGATGCGACCGATGAATCTGTATTGTGCCGCAAGCGACGCCGAAAGGCAAGGCACATAATGCAGGCAAGACAACTCAGAGGGTTGGAAATCGCTACCAACCATGCCATCACTCAAGAGGGCGGCGTCTGGCAAGTCCCTTCACAAACAAGCAACAAAACCTACACCGTCAATCTTTATATTCAGACCTGTACATGCCCGGACTTTGAAGCCAACAGAACAAAGTGCAAGCACATGCACGCCGCAGAGTTCGCTTTGCAACATGATAGCGGCGAAGCTCTGCCACTAGCTGAACCGGAGAAGAAAGCCAGACCGACATATAAACAAGAGTGGCGCGAATACACGTTGGCTCAGGTCAACGAAAAAGCCAAGTTCCTAGAACTGCTCTATGCGCTCTGCGAAAGGCTAGAAGAACCGATGCAGCACATGGGCAGGCCGCGCATTCCGGTCGCAGATCGTATCTTCGCTTGTTGCTTCAAAATCTATAGCACGCTCTCAGGCCGTCGCTTCATGTCTGATTTGCTGGAAGCCAAGCGCAGAGGCTTTGTTGGAATGATGCCTACTTACTCTGCTATGTCTCGCTACTTTGAATCGGAAGAACTCACGCCAATCTTAAAAGAACTCATCATCGAATCATCCTTGCCGCTCAAGAGCGTGGAAGGTGACTTTGCTGTTGATAGCTCTGGCTTCTCTACTGGTCTTTATCGCAGATGGGTAGAAACAAAATGGGACAAGTCGAAACGGCAATACGGTGACGACACGACGCACGTTAATACCAAAGATTGGGTGAAGGTTCATTTGATGTGCGGTTGTAAGACAAACATCGTGACAAGTGTAGAAATCAGCAATGCTCATGCTGGCGATAGTCCTTACTTCAAGCCGTTGGTTGAAACCACATCTCAGAACTTTGTGATGAATACTGTCTGCGGTGACAAAGCCTATTCATCGAATAACAATCTCAAGCTCGTTTTAGTCAAAGGCGCACAGCCTTACATTGATTTCAAGTCAAACTCAAACGCTACTAGCAAGAACAAAGCGCAAAGCTCTGTGTGGAAGCGCATGTATCACCTGTACCAATACAATCAGGAATGGTTCATGCAGCATTATCATAAAAGATCGAATGTCGAGACGACATTCAGCATGATAAAGCGCAAGTTTGGTGAGCGCCTCAGAAGTAAGACCTTTACCGCGCAGACCAACGAACTACTTTGTAAGGTACTTGCCCACAATCTTTGTTGTGTTATTCAGAGCATGTATGAGCTTGGCATAGACGTGGACTTCTCCGCGTCTATGGATAAAGCCTGATGTGCGGCTTTAACTATCTTTAAAGCTTCGCCGGATGTAAACTGCGGCGGTTGGTTCTCACCATCAAGCATAAGCGCGGCTAATTCTAACGCCTCTTGCGCCTGCTTAACCACTGCCGCTTTTACTGTGATCTCGTTGTGCATGACATTCACCTCTCGGAGATAATTACAATGAACGCAGCAATCTGTTCTGCTATTAACTCAATGCATGTTATTCGCTTCTACTATGAAGACGGCATCCGCATTGTTGAGCCGTTCTGTCATGGTGAAAGCACCGCCGGAAATGATGTCGTGCGCGCCTACCAGATTGGCGGCTATAGCAAGTCCGGCAATCCCGTTGGCTGGAAACTCTACGACATCTCACGAATGACAAGCCTCTCAATTACCGAAGACACTTTCGACGGACGCAGACCCCACTACAATCCCAACGACAGCGGAATGGTTAGATATTACTGCCGCGTTCCTCGCCAACCCTGAACGGACTTTTTCATCAACATCTGAACTATTTCATCAAAAGAGACTTATTCAACAAAGCCCCACTTAAGGGGCAAAGCCCACTTAAGGGCGGCTTTGCCTAACGATTCACTTTTGCCCAACAGAATAGAAGTCTGCCCAACGATTAAAGGTGTATAATAAATCCCATCTTTGGCAAGAAAGGATGTGAGAGGGGACTGTCTAAATCAGAGAAGAAACAGAATCAATCAAGTGTCTTGGATAACGCGGATGTTGCTGCTTCCGAAGTTGCCTTTTGTTCCAGCACCAGACGAACAACTCCACCGCACGGCGCAGTGCGTGGATGCATTTCGAGAAACAGCGAGATTTGCGTGTCAAGCGTGCAAGGTAGTGACGCAATTCCGCGTTGTCGCCTTCCACTGAATAAGTCTCTGACTTGTTAGACATAGCTTGATGAGTGCCCCACCAACACAGTTCGCGGTAAGTGTTAAAGGCATCACTGAAGTAGCTCTCAGCGTGCGGCGCAGCATCAATCACAGCTTGCATTACTTCCGGCGTTCGGTGCTCGCACACTGTGTGCGAGACGATTGAGCGCGTTTGCCGGTCAACGAGGGTGACGATAAAGGCTGGCTTTTTTTAGTCCCGATGAAGGTAAACAACTCATCCATCT
Organism: Pyrinomonadaceae bacterium; assembly: GCA_963817025.1. Lineage (GTDB taxonomy): Bacteria > Acidobacteriota > Blastocatellia > Pyrinomonadales > Pyrinomonadaceae > JACMLC01. Next base: position 506,398 of record CAWFML010000004.1, read on the forward strand.
CTAAAGTGCTGACCTGGCCGGGCGCAGGCAAAGCCAACTTCTTGGCCCGCAGGTGGGCATGAAAAGCATTGATCCAGTTGACCACAGATTGATGGTTAACCGAGAGCAGACGCCCGATGCGGCGAAAGCCATTACCTTCGAGGTAGAGTTTGAGAGCCAGTTCTTTAATCTTGTCGTCGTAACCAAGCGGCTTCGGCTCAGGCGTATAGCTGCGACGGCACAGTTGGCATTGGAAGCGTTGGCTGCTGGTGCGTGTAAAGCCAGCTTTGACTTGTCGAGTAGTGTCTTGGCAATGGGGACAAATAGTCATGTCAAGGGTTATATCATTATCCAATCTGATTTAGACAGTCCCTGTGAGAGAAGATGCCGCCATTCAAAGACGGAAAATTTGTCCAAGATTCAGATGATGAAAGGCAGAGAAAGATAGAGGTAGTCAAAGGTATTCATAAAGAGGAATTAGCCAAAGCCGCCGCCGCGAGATTACAAAAAGAGAAAGATGCTGGCGAAGCCGCCAGAACTACTGAACCCGATAAAATTACGCCAGAGCCGAAAATTTCTTTTATTTCCAGAATGTGGCGAAAATTTATAGGCTTTTGGGGATAACTAGAAAGCCCCACTCGTGTGTGGCTTTCCTCTCACGCCACTTCTGCATAGAACTTCGGTCTGATTTTCAACTCATACATAGATTGAATCAAACAACAGATATTGTGGCAAAGAACCTTGCACAACACTTCGTTTATCTGCGCTCTCTGTGTCCTGCTCCGCAGCTTCCCGCCGAACTTCGCCTTTATCATCGCAAAGGTAGATTCGACATTACTTCTCTTGTGATAGTGGCTCATAAACTGCTCTTGATTCAAAGAGAAATAGTGATACATCTTTTTCCACAGTGAGCTTTGATTCTTACCGTGTCCGATGTTTGTGACCTTGAAAGGAATGTAAGGAGTGGCGGCCTGTCGTGCTACCGCTCGTAAGTTATCATCCGAGATGTAAGCCTTATCTGCGCTTACTTGCTTCATCGTAAAGTTTGTTGCCGTTGCTTCGACTAAGGGTTGGAACATCGGACTATCCGCCGTGTGGCTGTCCGTCACTTCTACGGCTGTCACCACGTTGGTCTTGACTCCGCACATGATGTGAAGCTTCACCCAATCACGGCGCATGTCGCTTGACTCGGCATACTGCGCTCGTATCGCACCCCACTTCACATCTACCCAACGTTGGTGCGCGCCTGTAGATAGACCGGAAGAGTCAATCGCAAAGTCAGACTCGACAGCCTTCAAAGGTAAGCTTGATTCTTCTATCAGCATTTGTAAGTAAGGCGTGAGCATATCGGATTCAAAGTAGTTAAAGATGCTGTTATAGCTCGGCAGTTGTGAGATGTAGCCCTTACTCTGTGCATCGCGCAAGTCTGTCATAAAGCGGCGGCCTGAAACTGTGCTATAGACCTTATAGGCCATTGCAAATATCATATCTTCTAGCGGCAATCTTCTTTGACCCGCGCCGTATTGAGCAGGAGAGCCGACGCCCTCACAGAGCTTGTTGAGCAAGTGAAGGAACACGCTCTTTTCCCAAGTCTGCGCTTTGTTGTATGCGGGCCAATCTTGTCTATATGTTTGTCTCTTGACCTTCACGGTTTCGGTCACAGTCGTTTTAGTTGAGCCATCGGCTTTCGTCTCTGTGACAACTTTTCGCTCACGTTCAATGGTCAACTCGACAGCAAAGATATGCTTGCACTTGGCACGGCGAATCTCGTAATCAGGACAAGAGCAGTTTGAGGCGTCAGCATCTACTTTGTATTTGCCGCTACCTGATTGACTTGGCACTAACCACAGGTTGCCGCTTTTGACCAGCTTGTATTTGTTAGCTATGTCGCGCCCTTTAATCTCTCTCATACTTTTGCTCCTACGGTGTCGTTATCGCTTACTCATAATATATTACCATAGGTACATAAGAAGTCAAGGGAATGATTACTTGACGGTATATTATTTCAGGTATAGAGTGTGAGGCATGGCTAAGATAAAAATCACAATCTACAAATACCAGTGCGAACGATGCGAGCATGAATGGATTCCGCGTGACACTGATAATGAGCCGCGTGTGTGTCCCAAGTGCAAAAGTCCATACTGGAACAAGCCCCGAAAGCAACCGAAAGGCTAGACACTGTTTTAAGGTCATGCTATAAACACACATAGAGGGTTACGCCAGAAGGCGTCATCTTTGAAAAATGGGGGCGACGGCGGGACTCGAACCCGCATCAATTCCCTTGCGACAGGAAAGCTTTATCCAATTAAGCTACGCCACCATGTAGTTAAGAACCTGAGCCTGATGCTCGTAACATCAGGCTCTTTTCCTTTTTCACCTTCAAATAAAAATGCGATAAGAGCTAAATCTCATCGCATCCATTATCTTCATTCTGTTAGGGCTTTAATATGTCAGTCGGGCAGAAAGTTTGACCTATGACAAGTAGGCAGCGTTTTTAACCTATGTCAGTTTGTTGGAATTACTAACCTATGACAGTTCGTTGCGCTAACTGACCTATGTCAGTTTGTTACGAGTTTTGCCCCCCTTTGCTGATTCTCTTTGTTTTACCCTGCGAGCCTTCCATCCCTCAGAAAATTCACGCCACGTTATAGGGTCATCGCTAAGCGATGACCCTTTGTAGATGCCCCGGCGCAATTTCTCATCCTCACTGGCATCGCGTTCCCAATCTCGCACTCGCTCTAGGTCGCGCTTTAAGGTTCTATCGGTAATCGCTTCGCCCTCGCCAGTGATTCCTTTCTCTTGTAATTGCGCTAAATAGATGTGAATTGCCATACTCTGCAAAGTAGTGTTTCTGTCCAAGTGCTTTCTCGCTAGTTCCCAAAGTTCGACCCGATATTCGGGCGGCGATTCTTTAAGCTTGATTGGTTGGTTTGGCGAGTATGACTTACTTTTCTTTAGTGGCTCGACTACATTAGCTAGGCGGGACATTAACTGCCGAAGTTCCCAACCTCGCGCTAATGGCGGACTCGTCTCATAGCGTTCAACAAGCTCTCTGATTTTGGTTAGCGGCAATTCATATTTTTCTGGCTTGACTAATTTTTGTATCGCTTTGAGTTGTGTTGCTGATTTTTCATCACCTTCCCCGGCCAGCAAAACGAGCAGAGTTAAACCTGAAACTATTCCGCGCACCATATAGTGATACTCGGATGCGCTGGATTCTTCCTCTACCATTGCGTTAAGCATTATTAAGTCAAACGCGCCCGGAGCATCTCTGACAAGACTTAGGAGTCTTTCACCGTCAACAGTGCCGTCAGGGTTTATATATGCGTGGTTTTCGTATCTGGAAGATTCTTTACGAGCAGGAACGAGAGCGTGAGACTTCTTTGCTTTGGGCATGTGGCCTCCCTGTAGCCATTCCCTGAAATGTATTCGGCTCGCATCGCTCAGGGATGTGCGACCTGTCCTCACGTTGGCGGTAGCTATCCACCAACGCAAGTGAGCGAGCCGAAATTGATTAGCGCATTATATACCTCTAATTTCTTAACCTCGCTGGTAAATCTTTCTCGTCATCAATCAAAACGTCTGTGCTGATATTCGCCACTCTCGCGTAGTGCAAGAGAACAATTAGCAACGGCTCGCGCTTGCCTAACTCGTATTCAGAGATGCGCTGATACGAAATAAAGTCCTCAACTCCCAACCGTTTCAATAACTCAGTTTGAGACAATCCAAGAGCAAGCCGAATAGACAATAGCTTTTCAGCAAGCCTTTCCGGTACATGACGCGAGCCTCTACCCATCAGGAGCAACCTCCTGATAGTTTTGGCTTGCCTCTACACTCAATTAGGCATAGACTGTGGTTACTCAAACCATTCGCCGTGAGAAGAAACCTTTCATCTCGAACGGCGATGCTCATTTACTCGACTTTGAGATTGAGGTTTGAGCGACGCATTAGCCGTTGTTGGGTTTTCAAGTTAGGCCGCGCTCAATATAGCAGAGCGCATTGACCTCATAAAGCTTTACATAAACAAAGTCTGTCGGCGCATCACGAGGGGGTGAGCACGCCGACAGTACCGCTCGCCTCTCTTGGGCCGCAAAGCGCACGCGAGACGAGGTTGATGCGGAGAGGTTGCCGTAAGCTGGTGGCTCGCGGCAGCCTCTATTTTATCTTATGCAACTTTTGATTTTCAACTCATACATACTCCACTGTGGGACTGAACAATTTAGCAATTACGATTTCGGCACTTCCGCTCAAAACACGCCAGTGCTTGAGGAGATGACCCCGGATGAAAATGTCCCCTACGGGGAAAGTGACGCGTGCGTTCGTGTCGGGGGCTTCCACTCTTTACCGAAGATGACTTCGACGCAGGCATTCTCCGGCGCATCCGGGTTCTCTGGAACTCTAAGATCAAACTCGCCTGTGGTGCTGACCACTATCCTGTCTTGTTGCTCATCAGACAGCCTTTCCTGAATGAGGTCGGCTATCACTGCGGCCCGCCGTCCGGCATACTCCCAGTTTCTTTGCGCTTTGGTTCTGGGGGCGCTATCAGGCGGGTTCGGATCATCCAGCGCGTTGGAATGGCCCACGATAAAAATATAGGGGAACTCGTCCTTCAGAGTTTGATACTCTCGCACAATCGTATCAACCACGGCGTTAGTACGCGCAGGGTCCTTCAATTCGTTCACCGGTCTTATCTGAAAATCACCAGCCAAGATAGGAGTTGAAGCGAGATGGAACTTGCCGTCACTGTCTCTGGATTCCAGCCTTTGCTGTTGCTCTTTAACCTGTTTCCTCAACGCAAGCAATTCCTGCTGTTGCTTCTTAGATGACTCTTCGGAAGACTTGTTGTGAATTCTTTCCTTGTTATAGAGGCGACCATTGATGAGGATCATGACCAGCAGCACGGCCATCAGGGAGACGATCAGGTCTGTTCCCGGCCCAAACTGGTTCGTGTCTTCTGCGATGAAGTTGCTCAATCGTCCCATATGGCACTCTGCTTTATCAGTTCTTATCCATCAGATGGCAGAAACCGTTTGTCATGAATGTGGTTCCCGGCGAGCGCAGCTCGACATTTGCTGCTGATACTTACCTCTTGATGTTTGAGAGTTTGCCGCCAATTGTCGTAAAGATTTCCCGAAGTCTTCCCGGTCGCGGTCTGGCAGGCAGATTGGTTCGCTCCAGTGTGCGATTGAGGCGTGAGAGTTGTTGCACTAATCCGTTCCAGTCATTTAAGGAGATTTGAAAGGTCTGGCGCTCGCTCCTGTTAATCTCCGCCTGTATGCGATTCACCTGTTCCGCTGTGCTCTTTGACTGGGTCTCTATCGCATGGCGCAGCAGTTCCAGCGCTTTATTGAACGTCGCCAATTGATCGCCGATCTGCGTGACATTCGGATGGAGCGTGTCAGAGATGTGCCTGCCTGCTTGAACGATACTCTCTTCAAGTGTCACGCCGAGATTTCTCAAAGAGATCGCGTCGTATACGCTTTTCACATCATCAATTAAGCTCTGATGGCGGCTGCCAATCTGATTCAGGAAAGCATCGAATTCGGCTCTTGTTTTAATCAGCTTATCAATACCATTCTGAATCTGCGCGCTCTGTTGGCCCATGCCCCCCTGAATGGCGCTCATATCGCCGGAGAGAGTGCGGGTTTGATGATAGATTTCATCTTTCAGACCATCCATTGCCTGGCGGACTTGGCTGAATTCGACAAAGAAGTCGTCCTTGTTAAGCGCGTTGCGAGCAAGGGAGAGCATTGTGACAACGGCGCTCTCCATGCTCTGAAAATATCTTTCCTGTCTGCGCCGCAGCAGGAGCAGCAGCACGCCGAGGATGATAGCCACTTCCAGTCCGGCCAGACTCGCACTGAAAGAGATAAAGAGGTTTTCGAACATCGTTTGGATGATTTTCGCGAAGAAGGCATCGTTACTCTCGTTGCTGAAGTCTATGGCTTGTATAGCTCCCAACAGCCCGATAAACGTACCCAGAATGCCAAGCCAGAGAGCAATCTTCTGAATATTCTGGAGGCGGAAAACATCTTCGAGGGCCTCTTCACGATAAGGCTCGATGAGGCTGATACTCGATTCAAACCTGCGATCTCTGGCCTCCTTGCAGATATGCTGGAAGAGACGGATCATGGAAAGAGGTGGCTGGGTGGCGTTATGAGGGAGAATGCTCTCCTCAAGCTGATCCAGCGTGACACGGCTTTCCGGATTGCCCTTGATGGCGCTTAAGTACGCAGCACCGTTCGCCTCGACCTCGCTGACAATAGCTGTCTCGACCTCGATTCTGGTCATGGCCCTGGCAGTAATCAGCGCGCCCCAGAAGGCGAGGGCCTGAACACCGATGGTTAAGACAACCCAGACATCCCAGTTGTAAGTGTATGGTGCGAGGAGGATGAAGGCCACGAGACTGCCGCCCATGATCACCCAGAAATCCTTTTGCGCTCTCCAAAAATAGCCCTTCCAGAACAAGGACTGCGGCGAAGAGCTGGCAATTCTGCGCCGCCGCGTCGGATTATTTGAGAATGACCTGCTCATTCCTGTTCACCACCCGCGCCATTATCGCTGTAATTCGTCCCACTCTTGAGCATCTTTTTTGATTTCCCAAAATCAGCCAGACTGGTAAACGTATATATCTCCGGCTCTGGAAGCAGGTGTCCATTCCCGGCTGGGGTTAAAACGCCCGTTGGCACCATCTCTTCCAGTTCGGCGATGGTCTGCTTTAATTTTTGGATTTTGTCTTCTCTCTCTCCGCCGGCGATGGCGTCAGTAAGTTGCTGTTTGAGTTCAATGATTTTTTCCGCTACCCCCTGGATAACGCTCTTGCTGCCAATTTCAAGCTCGGTTATCTGACGCCGCACAGTGTTGAGCTTAATCACCAAACCAAACTCCTCGACGGTGTATCTGGCGGCTAATCTGGCAACTGTTTCTTCAAGCATCTTTTGGTCGGAATAGCTCTTATATTTCAAAACATGGTGAGGTAAAGTGCTCATCTCCGCGGTCAGAAAGTCCTCCAACGCTTTCCTGATTCCAGCCAGATCGGTGTTCGTAGATTGAAACTTATACCAGCCATTATAGTGCACGGCCTCCACCTTGAACTTCCCCGTGAAGACGATAGGCTTGATGTCTTCGGGATGAGGCGAGAGCAATTCGATCTTGAAATCGTTGATGTTTTTCTGTAGCTCATAAAACCGCTCGGTGATCTCCGTGTCAACGATTTTGGGAATGACATCAACAACCTCTGCGTGAAACTCGCCGCTTATCCTTGCTTTAATTCTGCCGATCAGCACCTCTTCAATAGACTTTTCCTTCTCCTTATCGCTGAAGCTGAAGCGCATGTAGAAACGCTCCGGTTCTATCTTGTGCAAAAACTGTCTTGTCTCACTAAGGATAGCGGCCTTCATCAAACCCGGCACGTCTTGACGGCTATTCAAGAGATGCTCTATGTCCGCGAGCCTGTTGATCTTCGCGGTCACGATAATATTTAGCTTGACCTCAAACTTTGAGAGCTTGGTTTCAAAAGCGCCTTCGGCTTCCACGAGAAAATTATTGAGCCAGATGTAAGGCGGCAGGTCTGGGATGGTAATCAGTTGTTTGATGGAGTATCCGATTGCGTCCGCCTCAAGGCTGATCCGCTCCTTGATTTCGCGCTCAATCGGCTCGAACCTCAGAAGAAGGTCTATATACTTCTTTCCGAAAAGCACCTGATGAATGATCTGCTCAAGCTTCTCCTCAACCCAGGTGTCCAGATTGGGAGTTTCAGCTTTCAAATATTTAGCCACATCATAAAGCTGCATCTGGATGGAGTTCTTAATGATGACAGGCTCTGGGTATTCCTGAATGTCATAGACGATGTCCGGTTTGGCTTCATAAAATACGCGTGCCAGTCCGACGAGTTTCCCTTCGAGCGAGATGAACCTGACCTGACGCCCGATAGCCTTTAATTTCCCGTTCAAGTGCTGAATCAACCCGGTCGTCACGCCGTCCTTGTTCAACTCCGAATAAAACTGTTGCAGAGAAACGTGCTCAGCAAAGTACCGGCACACCTCCTCCTTGCAGAGCGCGTCTAATATAATGTTTCTGGATTGAGTTAAAACGGCATTGATCCGATACGAATCGTTGATCTGCAATTCGGCAGTCAGCTTCAAATCCTGTTCCCTTGCGTAATCTTTGACTCGCACCGGAAAGTGAACCGGCCCCAAGTTGAGGAGCGCGCGTAAAGGCTCTCCCATCAGTGAAAGCTTGACTTGCAGGCTCAAGCCGACTTCGGTCATAGCTCTGGCCGTGAGTTGAGCCTCTAATTCACCTTTCTGGCCGTTATAATAGTTGTCTATGAACTCGGCAGCCTGCCTTGAGTTGACGAAATCCTTCACCCATCTGGTAATCAGATTATTGAGGACTGCCCCCGGATGAGGCTCCTCAAAGAGAGCTTCCGCCACCCTCTGTTCATTGCCCGCCTCGCAACTCGCCAGATAACTCACATTTAAGCTGATGGTGCGATTATGGATAAAGTCTGTGACGGTAATTGCAGAAGCTCTGCTCTCCGCAACTTTCCGGCTGTCCAGATTATTTGAGACCAGAAAGTATTTGAGTTCTCTGAAAGGCTTGAAGCGCGACGCCGCTGTAACCTTTCTCTTATTAATATCAATAACGACGATCTTTTCTGCGGGCGGGGTTGCCCTCGCGCTCTGATCTACAATGCGAATCACAGCGTCCAACGGATAGGTCTGAGCCATACTTACCTCCGGATTTCAGGTGTTCAATTCCTGCCTGCACTTCCCTACAGCCTGTGCCTGATCGAATTGCTCTATCAGGTCGCTAAGCACATCGCGCCTCCAGATCAGTTTTTCGCGTTGAGCGTCCGTAAAGGAAAGCGCCCTGATCTGCTCACGTAAGCCGAGATGAACTTTCTTAAAGTGCGCCCTGATCGCATCCTGTTGAGTTTGATCAATGGCCGCCACGGCTTCTTCCAACAAAAGATTCCAGATAGACACAGGGTTGACCGTCTGGCTGCGGTCGGCTTCCGCAGCCGGAGTAACAGCGTCGTTCCTGATCACGACGCTGGCTGGCCCGCCATCGCTCTCTTCGCTTTGTCCGATCAGGATAAACGTCCAGAGAATAATCAAAGTGCCGGCCAGGCTGTCAGGCTCGTCCGTCTCCTGTTCAAATAAGAGATCATTAATGCATGGATGGAAAAGCAGCCGCATGAGTAGTTTCAATTTGCTTCTCGCCGTGTCGAGTTCCTCGAAGGCGAGCAACAGATATTGACTGGGCCGGGAGCCATAATATTTCGGATTGAAAGTCATGGCCGTTTCTACGCAATAGGTGATGAAGAGGCGTAGTAAGTATTGACCTGAGAGGGGCAGCGGCGCATCCTTCTTCTCAGGCAGCCATGATGAAAGCGCATCCAGCACTTGATAGATTCTTGTCCCGGCATTTTCCAGATAGCCGTACAGGTATGAAGATGTCAGCAGGCGGGTGCCTTCGTCGCCTCGATCAAACAGTTGTTTGAGCCAGTAAAACTCATCGAAAGACGTGGTGAAACGCAGCCTTTTGGAGAGTTCCAACACGGGCCTGTAAAGCATCTCCAGCATCAACTGTTGGAATAGGTTTTCGATAGTCTCCTCCAGTTGATGCTCCTCCAGTATCCGGCGAATCAGGTTCGCCAGCCGGTGATAGACCACGACTCTGGCCTTAAACGCATTCACACCCGCCCAGATTGCAGAGTCTGCTGTCTCGGCAGGCGCGCTTAACTCTCTTGCGAGATGCTCCTCAAAGTCCGTGATTAATTCGACAATCCACTCCCTTCCATAACTATCGGGGTTTACTAACGCCATCGCGGCGCATAACCGTGCCACGTTTTCCGCTATCCGCGCGGACGGGTCGAAGAGCAAGCCAAGTTTTTGGATGGCTTCGAACTGAATCTCAAGGAAGAAAGGATGTTCGTCATCAATATGCCTTCTCAACTCATCCCTCGATCTGTGATTGGCAAAATTGACTACCTTGACAGAGTCTTTGAGGGGTGCGACGACCAACTGGCATTCCTTCATGGTGCGATCAGTTTTACTCTGCCAGATTTGCGCGAGAGGCTTCTCCTGCTGCGTCTTGACCAGCTCGGTTGTGCCATCCGCGTTCTGCTTGTAAGCCTCGACGATTTCAACCTGCACCTGCTCGCCCAGCAGCATCGTGACCAGTCGTCTAAACTCCTGAAGAGTTAAATTCTGGAAGAAGGTGGCGGCGAAAAGCACAGTATCATGTAGCGGGTCGTCGCCCTTGAAGAGGGTGTTGGCCGAGACTGGCTCGGGCGCATTCTCGCGCCCTTTGATAACGTCGAGCAGGCTGCGAGCCTTGATGTGATGTTTGATCTCATAGAAAAGATCAATCTCGTCTTCAACCCACCAGCCACGCGACTGCTGCCGCGAAATCTTTTCCTCCAGATCAAGCTCCTGACCCGGGAAGTGATGTTTGAGCAAGGGTCGTAAGAAAGGAATTTTCCAGTGTGGGACTTTCAAGTCTTTATCGTAAATGTGCTCACCCCGGCGCACCTTTAATCTCTGTTCGATGTCGCGTGCATCAACAATGCAGATCAGCAAAATCTGGTTAGCCTTCAGGTCTGCCTCAAGGTTTCCGATAGCTGAGGAGGCGGCTTGCACCAGTGGGTCGAGAAACTCCCGCGCCCGTTCGCCGGTGGCTTTCACGAGAATGACTGTTTGATCTTCGGGCTTGGTCTCCTTTTTCAGGAAATATATTGTCGGAGTGGAGCAATCTTCGCCGATCTTATCCAGATTGAGCAGCCGTTTCTGTTTATCCTCATACGCCAACTTTTCAATTACGGCATAAGCCGCCGCGCTGCATATATCCTCATCTGCACAACTGATTAAGATGAGCCGCTCTGTAATCAACTCCGCGTAGTAATCCTCAACCTCGTCGAGTTCGAATTGAGGAAGCTGCGCTTTTCTGGCGGGCAGGTCTTCCGAAAACTCGATGAGCGATTTCGCTTCCTTTCGATCTTGCGTAGGCAAGATGTTTAATTGATGTTCGATGACATCGCGTACCTTCTGGCTCCAAACGGCTGTCCCTTTAAGTTGCTCGGCTTCGTTAGGGGATGGCTGTTTAACTTCAGGTGGAGGTATCTCTTTATCATCACATGCCGATTGGATTGAAGGATTTACTTGAGGAGGGGCCGGTGGCGGTGTTTTATTTTGTTCCGGTTTTGGGTCATGGGTTTGCGTCGATCCGGTTACACCTTCAGGCGGCGCAACGGCTCCGCCTACAAGATGCCTCTTGTTGTCTGAGATTGCCTGCTTACCTGATTGGAATTGCGCTTCGACTTCGCCTTTGTCATCCTTTATCTTATCCTCAACTTTGCCCCCGGCATGAACGCCCGAGAGTTGCTGTTCTTCATCTTCAGGTTGTTGAGTTCCGTTAAGTGACATTGAACCTCCATCTTAAATGCTCTCGAAAACGAAAAATCTCTTCGTCGTAATTTGACGGCTTAAAGGTATAGTCAAACGTGCGGGCGCTTTACTGCCGGGGTGTCCCTGTCCTTTAGATTGATATGGCGGAGACGCATTTCTATTTTCTACTGCAACTTTTCAACCCTGTATGTTCAAATCAAGGGAAACGTTACACGGCTGGCTGGAAAGAACAGGAACTTTTTCTGCTACCAGTCTTTATCGTCATCAGGTTTATTGTTAAGATTTATTTGAGTATCAATGACAGCTCCCACATCTCCCTGAAAGACCTGAATTTTCCCCCTATTGATGAACTGTTTATCAGGCTCGGGCGGGTTAACGGCCTGCCGTGACTCTGCGCTCCAGATCAAGCCACCGGGCGCGTTGCTATAGAGCACCGGAATAGTCCAGCTAGTGCTCTCCGTTGAGAATTGATCCAGAATAGCTCTACGCCCCTCGGTCATACAGAACTCCAGCGGATGACTTTCCGCAATTGCCTGATAGAACTTTTGCGCGAAAGCGGCGGCGGCTTGATCCGGGATACTGTCTTGCATGGCGACGACTGCGGGGAGACCTGCGACCAGAGCCGCATGGGCTACGCCCAGTAGTGAATTGGCATGTGAGTTCAGCGCAGTCTGGCAGGCGTTGAAGAAGAGTAGGCGCAAAGGCGAGCCGCCGAAAAAGTACCTCAGAGTATCCGCCTTCACCCAGCGTGCAGTTCCCTGCTCGTTCTCCAGAATCAGATATCCCTGATTCTGCTCGAATGCGCCATGCCCCATGTAGTGCAAAATATGATAAGGGTGCTGTCGTAGCTGGTCTTGCAGTCCCGTCAGCGTCATGTGCCGGAGGAGGTCTACGCGCCCGATCTTCCCCGATAATTTCAACGGCTCAAAGCTGCTACAAATCAATTCTACTTCGTGCTCGATAGCAGGTAGAGGCGGCACATCGCGCGGGGCGGAAAGAGCAAGCAGGACATTGAGCGGCCCATCGCGCGCTGCTGGAGGAAACGCGACGCAGTTATAGAGATAACGAACAACCGAACGTCGCGGGGTGAGAGCGAGAAACTGGCGATCATCGTGAATCATCTCCCATGGTATGTCTGCCAATTCGGGAGCACGTATGTCGAGGCGCAGGCGTATCACATCTTCAAGACCTGCGGCCCCTTCGTTTTTCTCCCAAATATTTCTGATCGGCGCGGGGAAAAGTGATTCAAACAGCTTCTTCCCCAGCGTCATCACAGGGTTGTCGATTCGTTTACTCTCGCTTTTGTTCCTCCAATCTATAATCTCTTTCTCCGGCAACTTGAGCGAGAAAAAATCACTTCTACCTGATAAAGGCGAATGCAAAACTTCTACCAGATACTCCTGCTGCCTGTGGCTGAATAATTTCAGATCAAAATCCAGATAACGCATGATTGGCCTTTATCTTCACACGGCGCGGCAGACAAGCCCTCTCGTCCATCAAGCGACGAAGCAGCAGAGGCTACCAAACGATGAATCTACCGTTCACTTATGCAGACAATGTGCAAAACATTACACGACTTTAATCCCCGGCGGGCACACCTTCGCGTCGCTAACAGAACGATAGGCTCGGCAGCCAGTCTCTGCGCTCATGTGCGGGAACGCACCGGCAGGGTCATAAGCGATGTGCTGGCGCACCGGTTTGTGTGGGGTTGTATTTCAGTCGGCAGGCGGTAGGTTTTGACATGTAGGTTCATACGGCACGTCGAGGCCGATGAATTGCTGCCACTCGGCTTTATTCAGATTGCGCCTCACCCTTTGACAGACGGCGTCTGCCAGAGATTCGGTGCTGGTATTCCAGACGAGTATTTTGCCGCTCATGTATCCCGATGCGACGTTCTTACCATCCGGGCTGAAGGCGACTGACATCACTTCGTCGTTGCCGCTATTGAGAATGACCGGCGCAGTATCCGGGCGGTTGAGATTCCACAGTCGCGTCGTGCCGTCATAACTGCCCGTCACGAGCATTTGGTTGTCAGGACTAAAAGCGACAGTCCGAATTGTGAGGTCGTGCCCGCGCAAAACGAGCGGAGCATTATTCATTGCGTTCAAATCCCACACCCTCGCTGTGTGATCTTCACTCCCCGAAGCAAGAAAACGATTATCTGCGCTGAAACTCAAAGAGACGACACCCGCGCTATGCCCCTCGATGACGACTGGCGGTGATTGCAGGTCTCGCAAGTTCCAAAGGCGGATCGTTTTGTCTGTATCTCCCGAAGCGAGCAGCTTTCCGTCAGGACTGATCGCCAGCGCGGTCACTCCTCCCTTATGTCGCGGCAAGATCACAGGAGACGCGCTTGGCTGTGGTTGCTGCAAGTCCCACAGGCGCACGGTGTGGTCGAGGCTTCCGGTCGCCACGAGCTGGCTGCCGGGTACGAAGGCGATGGCCCTGACCTCGTCGTTGTGCCCGTTAAGTGTGACCGGAGCCGTGCCGGGTTGTTCGCGGTTGACGACATGAACCTCGAAGAAGCCGGGCGGGAACTGAAGCGCGTCGGACGCAGCGAAGAATTTTCCGTCCTGACTGAAGGCCACCGCCGTGACCGACGGGTCGAAGTCATTCAAGGCTTCACTTGTGGCCTTGCTCTGCCCCCACTCCCAACGCCGTATCACTCCGTCGCTGTCGCCCGATAGGAGGAACCGTTGGTCGCCTTCAAAGGCGACCGACAGTTGACGGAAGGCTTTGTCAGCGAGGCGCTTCGGCGCTGAGAGTGGAGGGTTAAGGTTCCACAGTCGGATGATGTCGTCATCTCCGGCTGAGGCGACGAAGTTGCCGTCCGGGCTGAAGGCAACAGAGTTCGCCTCCGCCCGGTGGCCGATCAGCATCACATTCGGGCTCCCCATCAAATCCCACACGCGCACCACCCCGCCTTCACTGCCCATAGCCAACTTCATGCCACCCGCGCTAAACGCGCCGGAGGCTATCGTTTCGAGGACGACTCCTGCAAGCAATGTATATTGCTGCGGCTCAATCGTGTCCCACGCAGCCGGTTTCGTGACCGTACCGACGATGACCAGCGTCCGGTTATCTTGACCGAACTTTAGCGCCACCACGCCGGAGTTGTGCGCGTGCGAGCCGGAGAGCTTCGCGGGTTTCGCGTTCAGATCCCATGCCCACACCTTGCCGGCTCTGACTCCAGAGGGCTTGAGCGGGCTGTCGTTCGTCCCGCAGGCCAGACGCCGTCCGTCCGGGCTGAAGGTGACTGCGCCCGGCGTGCCCTCGAAACCCGACAGAACCGTCGGCTCATCTTCCAGACGGTTCATGTCCCAAATTCTGATGGTGCTGTCCGAACTGCCAGAAGCCAAGCGACCGCCGTCACGGTTGAAGGCGAGGCAAGTAACACTGCCCTTGTAACCGGAGAGCGTCTGAGGCACCCCGTCAGGCCGGTTCACATCCCAGAGCCGGACAGTTTTGTCCAAGCTCGCGGACGCGAGCTTGCGGCTGTCGGGGCTGAAGGCGAGCGCGTTGATGAGTTTTTCATGCGCGTTGAGTTCGAGCGGGGCGACGCCGGGTTTAGTCATGTCCCAGAGCAGCACGGGGCCGTTGTCGCTACCGGCGGCGAGCCAGCGCCCGTCGGGGCTGAAGACGACGGCGCGCACGCTCTGCTGCGTGGCCGGGGTGCCGTCAAGGATGTTGCTGAAATTGTCTACGCCAAGAACCGCGCGCAAAGAGCTATCAACCTGCGACAATACGCCGCCTTTATATCTCTGATTAAAGAGATATGCCTGACGTGCCAGCAACGCAGCGCGTTCGTCCTGCCGGTTCTGTCTCTGTTGAAGCCCAGACTCCGCCGCAAGGGCCTGCGCCAGAGAAATAAACCGCTGGCTGATGGCGGTGTTACGTTGGCGATAGAAGACGGAAGCGGCGGTGACGGTGGCGATGAAAGCTAAGGTGACAAGGACGATGCGCTGGCGTCGCCGCCAGGTTTGTTGCCCAAAGCTCTTGCGGACGAAGCGTGCCTCTAGCTCGTTCAATCTGACGCCGGGTTCCTCAAGCATCTGCTTCGCCTGCGGTAAGCGTGGGTCGCCGTCCCACAGCCGACCGACGGCGTGATCGACGCTCCAATCGTCGGCGGCCTGTGTCAGGCGGCGTTGTAAGAGCAGAGTATCCTGCTCCTCTTTGATCCACCGGCGCAGTTGATCCCATCCGGTGACGAGCGCATCGTGCGCCGGCTCGGCATATGGCTCACCTTCTGCTTCCCGGCCTTCGGTAATCAACCGCGCCCCGGATAGCTGCTTGATGATTTCCGCCACTCGCTTGTTTTCATCCGGGTTTTCGTAGCTCAACTCACGTTTGGGAACACGGCGGCGCGTGACTTCTCTGCCTTCCACAGCCACCATCCGAAGCAGAACGGCCCGCATCGTCTTTCGTCGTGCCTCATCTAACTTCTCATATTCGTCTGTGGCGCGATGACGCAGCGAACCGACCACGCCGCCCAACTCAATATAGTCTTCTTCTGTGAGCGCGCGGTCGTCGCTCTGACGCGAAATATATTTCAGATACATCTCGCTCAAGGTGAAGGAAAGCAGCGGCAGCGCTCCCGGCATCTGCATCACCTCATCAATCAACTGCTCGACAAGCTCTGGCGGGTTGAAGTAAAGCACACGAGCTTCAGCGGGCTTCTCGACCACCTCCTGTAACTCTTCACGCGTCAGCGGCGTGACGACGAACCGTGCTTTCTCATCCCAAGATAGTTTCGCACTCGCTCCCGTAAAGTGCGGCTCGAAATCGGAACGAATAGTAATTACGATACTGAATCTTCCAGCATATGTTCGCAGAGCTTCGGCCAACTGCTTTTGGAATTCCGCAGCCTCGTCATCCCTGCACACCGTTATCAACTCCTCAAACTGATCTACGACTAAAAGCAGTCTGGCCTCCGGGCGGGCTGCGCACCAAGAGCCGATCAAAGCGACTATGGAAGCCCGGCTCTGAGACGCAGCGTTTATCTCTGCGTCAGGCGATGCGCCTGATTCCTCATCTGAACGCAAAAGATTGCACAGCTTTTGTAACGGAGCCGTGCCGGGTCGCATCTCTGGCAACACATGCCAGCCCTGTGCAACCCGCAGGCGCGGCATCAATCCCGCTTTAACTAAACTTGACTTGCCCGTACCCGACGCACCCAACACCGCCGTCAGCGGTTGCTCGACGACCTTCACTACAAGCTCTTCTATCGCCTGCTCCCTGCCGAAGAAGACTTCGCGGTGTCTCTCCTCATATGGATTCAGTCCGCGATACGGGTTGTCATCTTGCGAAAGTTGTGGCGCAGGAGGAAGGTTCAGCGGGTGATTGGGGACGAGGAAGAGGTATTCACCGCCCCGGTGTTTGTTTAGCATCCAAAGCCCCGGTGTCTGTCGCTGGCGCAAAGCACCAGTGTCGAGCTTGAGGCTTTCAAGCTCGACTCTCTCGCGTAGAAACATAGAGAGTTCTGTCGCCGTGATGACGCCGTCTCCGGCGGGTCGCCCGTTCATAGCCGCCGGCACCAGGTCGCCTTCTCCACGCAATGCGTCGAAGAGGGCGCGGGCAAAGGGGGAATGCTCCTGACCATCGCCCCGCACCCCGATAGGCGCGCCGGCCAGCACGTCCCGCGCCTCTTGGTTATGAGCCGCTGAGGTGATGACCTGCCACGCTGCATCAATCAAATAACGGTCATAACGTTCGCGGTGAATGACCACAGGCAAGGGTTGGAAATGTCGCGTGCTCGACCATCTGAAGGCCCCGGCGAAGCAACAATCAAGCAAGACCAAAAGATGGCGACACGGCAGAGCGTTAAGAGCATCGTGCAGGTCTGTCATTCGCAAGAATGTGGCGGGGTCTTCCCTGTAGGCATCTTGGGGAATTAGATATCCGACTGGCCCTTCGTCGCCATTGATCGCTATTCCGTGTCCGGCAAAGTAGAAGAGCAATCGGTCGCTCGAACTGACGCGGGCGGGCAGTTCCTCGTTCAACAGTTCAGTGATTCGCTCAAGACTTACGTCCTCGTTGCAACGCAGCCAGACTTCATACCCGTGCTCGTTCTTTAACAACCCCGCCAATGTTGTTGCATCGCTTACTGCTGTACGGAGAGTCGGGATGCTGTTCCCATACTTGTCCACACCGAGGATAACGGCGATGCTGCGTTTGAATTCCCTCATTGACCTATAACCGGCATTGAATGTTTACAGGATTTAACGATCTCTGTATCACGGCGCATGATGGGCTGAAGCGCTTCATTCAGGTTTAAATCAACCCGGCAACAGAATATTTATCTTCTGACGGTGTAATGTCCCGCCGGTTTCAGACATTACACTATAGAATAGCATTTAACGGATTACCGCGGCGGTCACAGAAAGTCGTTCTGAGCCTGCACTGAGATTGTTAATCCGGGCCGCTGAATGCTTTAACAATGGCGTCGTAGTACGCGTCACACATTTATTTTTTCAAATGTATGAGACGCGGCGAGGTCAATCACCAACTTGATAAAAGGAGATTGTGAAATGGCAAACAGTGAAGAGGAAACGGATCAAATCGCAAACAGCAGGTCTGGTGGTAACACTCAGACTAAAGGCGCGAATCGGCAAGAGGTGGCAGAATCCCCCGGAGCCGGTTCGAGGTCTGGAGGTAATACTCAAACCAAAGGCGCAAACCACGTAGACAACAGCAACGCAATTCAGGCGACTCAACCCGGCGACGAGGAGAAAGCCTAAGCTTGCGCGGCTTCAAGGGGCTTCATCATCCATCCCCTGAGCGAGTCGCCGCCATGATGACTATCAAAGGATGGAGGACAAATCAGCAATAAATCACTCACCCCGTGCGATAAAAGAAGCGGTTCCCGAAGATGAGTTGCGCTCCTGAACTCACAGGTTTTACATCGAGAAGCGTCCCTTCTTTTTCATTCACACTCCTACTGCACCTGGTTGCCCCACGCTAATCCTCACCCTCCCCTCCTTCATGCGTTTCGCAACCTGTCCGGCAGAGCATTACCATTCCAGGAAATCCATCCATCTCATTTATCATTGACCTCAGTCTTTAGTTCTTAAATAATGCTTCCGGAAGCAGATAATATTTAAGCACGCAACCAAGCCCGACCTGACTTTCATCTCTTGATTATCATTAGACACTAAGCTGCTCCGAGCAATTTCGCTTTACTCTAAGACACTTGGAAGCCTGCCCCCTATTTATGGCCGCGATTGGTTCTCAAAATCTAACTAAGTGGCGGGCACGATGCCTTATCGTCTTTTCGCGCACGGCCTGTAGTTTTCTGCTCTTTCTCGCTGGCCCTGGCATGACACCATATGCCAGCCCCGGACAGTTGCACTCACCCATAGAGGCTCAAACAGTTTTCGCTCAGAGCGCCGATGTGACAGCCATAGAACTGGTGATGGGCGCTTCGGCAGCTCAGGATATTACAAGCGGAAGGCTACATGCCTACAGGTTTAATATTGATGCCGGTCAACTCTTTCGCGCGCAGATAACCAAAGGCGACTTGAACGTGCTGGTAAAAATCTTTGATTCTGGAGGGCAGAAGCTCGGAGAATTTATCAGTCGCCGTTTCGAGCCGCTCGATGTGCTCTTCATTGCAGAAGCATCAGGGCCGCACCGGCTGGAACTGCACTCGCTTGAAAGCGATACAGCGCCACGCCGATATACGATCTTTACCGAAGCGCCCCGCATGGCAACCGGGCAGGATAAGGGAGACCTGGCTGCCATCAAATCTTTAGCCGCCGCCGAGTTTCTGCGCACGCAGTGGACAAAGGAGTCGTTACAGGATGCGATTGAGAAATATTCTGAGGCAGAGGCGCACTGGCGTTCGACCGGCAACGAGCTTGGGGCAGCCCGGGCATTAAAGCGCATCGGAGATATACATTTCATGCTGGGCGCGTACCGCCTCGCGCTCGATTTTTTTAACAAGGCTCTTTATTTCAGTCAGAAAAGGGCTGACCGCAGGATGCAAGCGCAGGCTCTTAATGACATCGGATACGCGTATATTTATCTGGGAGAAAACCGGAAAGCGCTGGCAAACTTTTCCAGGTCGCTCGACTACCTGCGCAGTTTGCCGTCGTCCGCGAGAGATGTCGAGAGCCAGCGTCTAGAGGCGCAAACGCACAACAACATGGGCGAAGTCTCTTACGCCCTCGGGGAGTTGAAAAGGTCTGTAGCTCTTTTTGACCGCGCTCTCGCCCTGTGGGTTGAGGTGGGAGACCGCTACGGTCAGGCGCTTGCTCATCTCAATATCGGCTACTCTCAGTCGGATGCAGGCGATCTGGCGAGCGCGCTCGATCACTTCCGCGCCTCACTGTTGCTTTGGAGCGCTATAGACGAGCGCAAGGGCGAAGCAACAACGCGCACGGCTATTGGGACGGTTCATTCCTTCCTTGGCGAGAGGCAGCAGGCGATCAACTTTCACAATCAATCCATGAACTTCTTCCGTGCCATTGGCGACCGTCAGGGAGAGGCCGTTGCGCTCAACAGCATTGGTCAAAGCTATGAGGATCTGAACGACCCGCAAACGGCGTTGGATAAATATCGCTTGTCGCTTGAACACTCCCATGATATCGGAAACCGCGACTCCGAGAGTGTCACAGAGTACTACATTGGCCGGGTCTACGAGACAATGGAGGATTATGATCAAGCACTAACCCATTATCAGAGGAGCATCTCGCTAAGCCGCGAAATGGGTAAGCGACGGATGGAGGCTTATGCCCTGGTTGGTGTCGGCACAATTTACGGCGTAAGAGGTGCGCGGAGGCAAGCGCTTAGTCAGTATCAGAGATTGCTCAAGGTCTATCGGGAAATTGAGGATCGGCGCGGGCAGGCGCGCGCCTTACACGACATTGGCTATCTACATCAAGCGTCAGGCGATGCAAAGCAAGCTATAAGCTTCTTCAAAGAGGCGCTTACCCTGTATCGCGCGGCGGGCGACCGCAATGGCGAAGTATCTACGCTTTTTAATCTGGCACACGCTATGCGGGATAGTGGCAATATCGACGAGGCTCTCACACTCGTGAAGGAGGCGATGGAAATTGCCGACTCCCTGCGGACAAAGGTAAGCAGCCAAGATTTGCGTGCCTCTTATTTCGCCTCAGTCTATAAGGGCTATGAGCTTTACATTGATCTGTTGATGCAGATGAGCAAGCAGCGCCCGGAAAACAACTTTGCCGCGACCGCGCTTCAGGCTAGCGAGAGTGCGCGGGCAAGGTCGTTACTCGAAACGCTCGCAAAAACCAACGCTGATATTCGACAGGGCGTTCCGCCGGAGTTGCTGGAGCGCGAACGCATCCTGCGTCACCTGCTGAGCGCTAAGGCTGAGTACCAAATGCGTTTGCTCAGCAACAAGCGCATGGAGTCAGAAGCGGCAGAGGTTGAGAAAGAGATTCGCGAACTCACGACCGAATATCAGGGAGTACAAGCGCTCATCTCCGACCAGAATCCGCGCTATGCAATCCTCACGCAGCCAAAGCCGCTCAGTTTGGAAGAGATACAAGCGGAACTGCGAGACGACAAGACGATCCTGTTGGAATACAAGCTGGGCGATAAAAGGAGCTACTTGTGGGCGGTCACGGCGAGTACTATGGTGAGTTATGAGTTGCCGGGTCGCGCAGAGGTGGAAGGGCTGGCGCGTGAGGTCTATCAGTTGTTGAGTGCGCGCCAGCCTCGTACCGATGAATCGTTCGCAGAATATCAAGCTCGTGTCGCGGCTTCAGATGATCTCTACTGGAGCCGGGCCACTTCGCTGAGCCAGATGCTCCTTGGCAACGTCGCCCCTCAATTGAGAGAAAAGAGGTTATTGATCGTTGCCGACGGGGCACTACAGTATATTCCTTTTGAAGCCCTGCCCCTCCCCAACTCTCCCGCTTCCAGCGAGCCAACGGAGAAGTCGCAGAGCGCGCCCGCCGAGCCTCCCCCATTGACCCTGAAACATGAAGTAGTCAGCTTGCCATCGGTATCGGCGCTCGCAGCGTTGCGGCGCGAGGCCAGGGCATCTCACCCACGCAAGACCATCGCGGTGTTGGCCGATCCGGTCTTCGAGCAGAGCGACGTTCGTATCAAACCGGCACCCGGCGTTGTCCGGAACTTCACAACTGAACCGCCTGCAAGCAAAGAAATCCAGCGCGCTTTACGAGGCATAGGCGAATCCGGCCTCGCGCGCCTGCCTTACACGCGGCAGGAAGCCACCGCCATCATATCAATCATCCCTCTCGATGAAAGCATGTTAGCCACAGACTTCAATGCCAGCCGGACGACAGCCATGAGCCGCCAGTTAGGCGATTATCGTATTCTACACTTCGCTACGCATGGCATTATTGATAGCCAACACCCCAATCTCTCAGGTATTGTTCTCTCCCTCTTTGATGAGCAGGGAAATCAGGCCGAAGGCTTTCTGCACCTGTATGACATCTATAATCTCAATCTCTCCGCAGATTTGGTCGTGTTGAGCGCCTGTCGAACGGCGCTGGGCAAGGAAGTCAACGGTGAGGGACTGGTCGGCCTCACACGCGGCTTTATGTACGCCGGGTCGAAATCGGTCGTCGCCAGCCTGTGGAAAGTCGATGACCGGGCCACCGCCGAACTTATGACGCACTTCTACCGGGCGATGCTGAAAGACGGGCTTCGGCCATCAGCAGCTCTGAGGGCTGCCAAAGAGGCGATGTGGAGGCAGAAGCGTTGGCATGAGCCATACTTCTGGGCAGCCTTTGTGTTACAAGGTGAGTACGATGAAAGTCTCACCATCGCCGATCAGCCATCAAAGGCAAGTAGTAAAGGTTTCGCTTTTGTTATATTACTGGCACTCTTCGCAGGCATTATCTATGTCATCTGGCGGAAGCGTATAAATACCGGCTCACTATAGTTTGTGCAGTTGCCGGGTGGGGATCATCGAGTACGACTTATCGCTAATTGGCTGCTAATATTTAATGAACAAACAGTGGGTCTTAACTCAAGAAAACTTTGACAAGCTGCTCGCATGGCTTGACTCGGATCGTGAACAGGCTGCTATGAAATACGAGGATATACGTCAAAGTCTAATTAATATTTTCACCTGGCGCGGCTGTTATGAAGCTGATGAGCTAGCCGATGAAACAATCAATCGTGTGACGCAAAAGATTCAAACTCTGACCGAAACCTACGTCGGTGACCCATCACTCTATTTTTACGGAGTAGCAAAAATGGTAATTCTGGAATATCACCGGCGCAAGCCCTTACCACCCATTCCCCCGATTGTGGAGAAACCCGAAAATTACGAGAGCCTATACGACTGCCTGGACAAATGCGTCCAGCAGTTGCCGCCAGACCAGCGAGAGTTGATCTTGCCGTACTATGAAAAAGAGAAGCAGGCGAAAATCAACCTCCGCAAAGAATTAGCTAAACAGCTGAAGATTGAGCCAAACCTTCTCAGGGTTCGCGCGTTCAGGATTCGCACCAGAGTCCAGAAGTGTGTAGAAACCTGCATCGAGCGTAAGAAAGCGAATAAAACAGGCTCGAAGATGAAATAAAACAGGGAACCAGACATAACAATATGAAGCCTCGCGCTTTTGGACTTTTCTTCATGAAAAACGCTGAAGAAGATCGTGAATTAATCAAACATTACCTGCTAGGCGATCTAAGCGGGAAGGAGCGGGAACTGTTTGAAGAGAATGTTATCACCGACCCGGATTACAGAGAGAAGGTGCTGGTGGTCGAGGGCGAACTAATCGAAGATTATCTGGAGGACGACCTCTTGGAGCTAGATCGGCGGAAGTTCGTCCAGCACTTTCTTTCGACTCCACAGCAGCTTCAAAAGTTAGAGCTTTCCCGGTCACTAAAGAAATACGCGGCGGCGGCAGTATCTTCCCCGTCCGGCAATATCCCCCGGCCCTCGACGGACGCTCCGCGTCGTATCAAGCGCCGGTCGTGGTGGAGTCAATTTCTGCTCCTCCGTCGCCCAGTGGTCGGCTTTTCGCTGGCCGTAGTGATACTCCTTGTGCTTATTACCACATGGCTGCTCGTTGCCCGAAACCGCCGTATGGCCTTTGAATTGGAGCTTGCCAAACTCAATAACCAGAGCAGCTCGGAGTTGCCTCTCAGCGCAACAGGGTCAGTTTTAAGTGTGATGCTTACTCCCGGTCAGCTTCGAGGGGGGGCTGACAAGGAGAACAACATAACCATCCTCTCCAGCACTAATGTAGTGCAGTTGCAACTGGCATTAACGCAGGATGAGTACCCGAGCTATCGCGCTACACTCATCACTGTCGAGGGCGCTGAAATTTTCACGCTCGACGGGCTGAAGGCAAAGGACTTTAGCGGGGTACGACAAGTCATACTCAATATCCCCGCGAGAATTCTGACCAAAGCGGATTACTTATTGACGCTGAGCAGCTCGACCACGGATGGGCGGTTTGTGGAGGTGGCAGAGTATTCTTTTCGTGTGGCGAAGGGATAATCGGCCATAGCAGACCGTTAATGCTTTTTGAATCTTACTCACACTGTTTTTGTCTGTCCTGCCATATCCTCGCTTAATTCCGGAAGACGCGGGCAAAGGCTCGATTGACACCTCTCGCGCTGACGCGCCGTTACAGGAAATGCTAAAGATGAACAAGACTGAAGACCCTCATAAAGTGTTTGCCCTGCTGATTGGGATTGACTGCTACTTGCCGAACCTCCTGCCGGACGGAACTTTTTATCTTAACCTTCTCGGCTGCGTGCGAGACATCCTGACGGTCGAGGACTTTCTGCTAAACAGGCTAGGCTTGCCCGGCGAGCGCATCTTCAAGTTGACGGCCTCCAAAAGCGAAACTAAAGAGCCGCTCGAACCCCGCGAACAGTGGCCGACCTACGAGAACATCGTCGCTGCTTTTAAGAAGATCACAGAAATCGCTCAGCCGGGCGACCAGATGTACATACACTACTCTGGACACGGCGGGCGTGCCACTTCCATCTTCCCACAGCTTAAAGGCGAAAACAGGCAAGACGAAGTGCTCGTCCCAACGAACATCGGAGATTCCGCAGCGAGATACCTGCGCGATGTTGAGTTAGCATATCTGCTCGATCAGATGGTGAGCAAGGGTCTATATGTCACTGTAGTGCTCGACAGTTGCCACGCCGGTGGCGCGACGCGGAGTATGAAGCAAGCGGTCATGAGCGGCGCAGGCGAGGCCGTGGCGCGTGGCCTCGGCAACATTGACACAACGCCCCGCCCGACGGCAAGCGCAGTTGCCTCCGTTGAGGAGTTAGGCAAAACGTGGGGGAGATTATCTCCGGCGACGCGTAGCTTGAAGGCCGGGAGTGGATGGCTACTTGAGCCGCAGGGCTACGTGCTGCTGGCCGCGTGTCGCGCATCAGAGTTTGCTTATGAATTCGCTTTCAACGGGAAGGAAACCAGCGGCGCGCTCACACACTGGCTGCTCGACTCTTTAAAACAACTTGCGCCCGGCATCACCTACAAGATGCTTCACGACCGCATCCTTCCCAAAGTGCATAGCCAGTTCCCCGCACAGACACCGCAGCTTCAGGGTGAGGGTGATCGTGTGGTCTTCGGCGGCAACGTGTCTCAGTCGCTCTATGGCGTCAGCGTGATGCAGGTTGACATGGAAAAGCAAGCTGTGCAGTTGAATGCGGGCGAAGCACAGGGCATTGAACCGGGCGCTCAGTTTGTTATCTACCTCTTGGGCGAGACAGATTTTACCCGGGCGGAGAATCGCCTGGCTCTCGTCGAGGTCACGGAAGTCGGGGAAACTGATGCATGGACGAAAATTATTGAGCAGTTCCGTGTAGAGCCGATTGAACAGGGCTGCCAAGCCATATTCACTGATCCGGGCACGATTCGACTGCGTCGCTCGGTTCGTTTCCTGAAACAGGACGGCGTGCCGGAGGCGATCAATCAGGAGGAGGCGCTGCGCAAGGTCGAGAACGCTCTGGGGCAGCATGAGACCGGCTTTGTGCGGATCGCGGCAGAAGACGACAAGGCTGATTTTCAGGTGTTCGTCAACGAGGGCGGAGAGTATTTAATTCGTGATTCTGCCGGAATCGAATTGCCTAACCTCGGTTCCCCGCTCGTGGTTAATAACGCTAGCGCGTCCGAACGCCTGTACGAACGCCTCATCCATCTGGCGAAGTACAAGAACGTATACGATCTTGACAACAGTGATCCTCTCGCGCCTCTGGCGTGGAAACTGGTGGTGGAACTAGCTGGCAAGCAGGCTTCATATGCGCGCGGTCAGGCTCCTCACCCGCAGCCCTTCAGCGAACCGGGGAACACGTGCATACTCGATGTTGGCGAATGGACATTCCTCCGCATAAAGAATAATTATCCGAAACCGCTGAACATTACGGTGCTGAACTTGCAGCCCGATTGGGGCATCAAGCAAGTTTATCCCTCAGGCGCGGGGCTGTTCGAGCATTTCGACCCGGGCCAGGAGATTCTGATTCCTCTCCAAGCAGCGCTGCCGGAAGGCTATCGGACAGGCAGAGACATCCTCAAAGTGTTTGCCACCACCGGAGCATGCAATTTTCGCTGGCTGGAACTTCCACCCTTAGACGAGCCACCCAGACGCGGCGAAGTGACCCGACGCGAACCGGCAGCTATGCTCGAACAGCTTCTTGCCGCCGTCGCTGTTAACCGCCCTCAAACGCGAACACTTAACGCTGCGGCCTTCAACAGTACAGAGTGGTTCACGCTTCAGGTAGAAATAGAGGTGAAACAGCCTGAACCGACATAGTTGTTACCCCGTCCGGGCTGAATCGGCTTTACAGTTCAAGCGAATTGTAATCGCCGTATAGCGTAAAGCTTGCCCAGTAGAATGGCGCTCCGGTATCTATGCCCTCACGGTCGTTCAGAATCTTCCCTCTAGTGCCCGGATGATCTTTTTGGAGGCAATCAAGCTGTGTCCGCCGGAGAGCCTCATCCCTCGGATAATTATCGAGATAATGATAGAAGCGTGCCATAAAGGAGATCGCAATCCGATCATCCACTTCCCATAAACTAGCCAGGACGCTCCGCGCGCCTGCCCGGCAAAGAGTTTCCGGCAATCCAATTATCCAACGACCCGGAAGAATAAAATTATCCGCAGACCAACAGGATGATAAGCTCACATGCCGTAACCCCTTGAGGTTCAGTGCGGATAAATCACGGAGGCTCAAGATGTCTACCTGATTTGGGGTTGGTATTAGCACAAGCCCGGAATGATCCGGCTGGTTCGCTTTGAAAACCCCGTGGCACGCCATGTGAAGCATTACCGATTCACTTAGTTGTTTGATAATTGTTGATTTACTTGCCTGCTGACCTACCAGAGTGTGGTACTGCAAATTTCTTTTTGTTGCCCACTCCTCCAACTCTTTGATTTCATGAAGCACGCCCGGCAGCGGCGAAAATTGGTCTGCTTGCTGCGAAACGCCGACAAACAACGCGTTCTGTTCATTGGCCGGCATCGCAGAAGACTGCTGTCTGGAGAGACTAAAATCCACGTTCAAGTTAAAGCGCTCGATGAGATAGCGGCCCTGAAAAGTGATGGCAGCGAAAGGAAACCCAAGCAAGCAATCATGCGGAATTATTGTTAAAGCCTGAACCCGTGCGGGAAGATTCCCGATGAGGGAAGGAATCTGCAAGCAGTCGGCTAATGTTTCCGCATCTTTCTCAGCTTCTTCGGCAAGGGCCGCTGTCGATATTGTCGCGTCCAGAGGCAGGAGGTCACGAGTGCCTGCGACGACTGGGTCGAGATCGTCGTCTCTGATTGCTCCCGCGACGGGCAATCTACCGGAATTGTCGCCCCTCAGCTCATTGGTCGTATTAATCAATACGTGCCATCGCCGAACCATCTCGCGTATTTGAAGACGGGTAATACGACTCACACCAAAATCCAATTTCATCCATCCCAGATGAGTAATCAAGACGCGGTCAGGCAAGACGAGAAACGAGATGGTAGCCCGGTCACGCGGGTGGCTCCATAGGAGTTTCCAGAGGGAGTCTAAATGCGTACTCTCTTTTCTGCCGTCCGGATCGTTGTTCGCCTGTGTTGCCAGGGAATGCTTGAAGTAATCGACGTACTGCAACAAAGCATGAAGGCGCTTCATCAATGACCAGCGAAGTAATGGGTTTTTGAACCAACTGCTGGCTACCATCTTTTCCCGTATGGCGATGAGCCGGTTAACCTCGCTGGCGATGAATTCTTCATCATCAGTCCACTTGTTCAAAAGAAAGATGGACTGGTAGGCTGTCGGCAGCGATTTGGTCATCTGCGAAAGCAGTTGTTGATTCTCTTCGGTGAGCCTTTGTCTCCGGCTCTTAGATACACCGAGCTTGGCCCAGCACCATCCAAGCATTCGTTGAGCCTGCCAAAGCTCCGGCACCAAACCCATTTCCCGCAGGTGTAAGAGGCTTTGTCTCAATAATCGTTCTGCCTTTTTAATCTCATTCTGATAATAGGCCATCATCCCCTCTAAGGTTTGAAGCCTGACGGCAATCAGCCTTGAGTCTGATCGGCCAAAGACTTGCCTGAGTTGTGCGCAGAGTTGCGCTGCAAGACTTAAATTGCGCGTGCCAAGCTGCCACTGGAAGCCGAGTGCGCGATCTTCAAAAAAGGTCAAGAAGTTGTCGGACTGAGGGATTTCAGTCAAAGGTTGGGACGATGCGCCCTGTGGCTTGAGGTTGCTCTTGCGCCCGCGCATCGCAGAGACGGATGGAGCAATTAAAACATCGTCTCCCAGTGATGCGCCGCGAGCTTGTGCTAAGGAAATCAAGAAAGCGGCGCGCGCCGCAATTGCCGTTTCATTGAGGGCCTCAGCCTGATTCATGGCGACACATAACAAATCGCGCGCCACGCTGGTATTGTTGAGAAAGACTAAGGCATGGGATAAGTTCAGAGTCGCGCTTAGAGCCGCCTTCTCGAAACCACGGGCGCGGCAGGTCTGAAGGACTTTCAGATATTCTTCCAGTGCTCCTCCAAAATCCCCCTGCAACATCTTCACTTTACCGTAGAGTTCCAGACAGCGAACGTAGAAGCCGGGATGCAGTCTTTCCTCTATCGTTGACTTCAATTCCTTCAGCTTAGCGGCGGCGGTCTCAAGCTCTCCCTGTTCCATGAGCGCAACGGCAAGTATTAGATTGAGCGGGAGAAGAGCGCGACGAGCCAGATCGGGAGCCTCTTTTCCGGTGTAAGTTATCCCCCTCCGCAAAGCCATCAGGGCGTCGTTGTATTGGCCCAGATCAGCCAGCATCCAGCCTATGACCAGATAAAGGCGCGAAAAGATAACTGCCTGATCGGCTGGCGTAATATTTTCCCAGCGACATCTGGATTCCCAAAGGTTGAGGCCATCATCAGTGAAACTGATAGCGTCGATCTTCCCAACCCTCGGCTCCATCGCTCTCATCAGCCGGTATGCATCATTGATGCGGCCAAAGCTTAGAGCCAGATGGATGCGCTTAACAGAAATGTAGTCGGCTCCGAAGAAGTTTCGGGCGGACTCCAGCGCGCTCGACATCCCCGATAACAGGTTGTCTGCGCCCTGCTCGTAGCCGAAAAGGACTGCAAGCTCCGTCGCCCTCTCCATAATGACGAGATCGGCGGCAGTAAGATGTGATGCGGCCCCCATGCCATCCAGAGCGGATAAGCGACTGGATATGATAGCTAAGTAGCCCTTCAGCGCCTCCGCGAAACGGCCTGCCTTGCGCGCCTCTTCAGCATGATTGAAGGCCGATTGGATGTCATGGCTTCCTGTGGGTGTTGCCAATTTTAATCACACCTTCGCCTACCTCGACGCATATGAATATTATCGAAGAGTCGTTCCAAACTGCCGGTTGCCCTGATGGCGCTGAGGCTTGAGCGGTTCCAGTCACATTCAAAGTCTGGCACGGGACACGACGAAGTAGACATCATTGCAATCGTCATCGGCCCTGTCACCGCTCCCGCACTTCTGGCCGCCTCCGATCGTGACGGGAAGGCGTATATTGCGGGGTGTTGTCATTTGGCGGGCTGACTTGAACGTAGTGCTCATATCAGCCGCGTATACTTGTGTGGGTCTGAATTTCGTGAGGTCGCCTTTGGGAAGTCTTGTGACTTCGCCAAGGTTGCCCGCGACGAGTTCTTTCATGGTTGCCTGGATGTTAGTGCTCCAGTCCAGCTTACTGAGTTCGGGAGTGTCTTCAATATAAACGAAGGCCGAGTCCAGGTCGATCATCCCAGGATCCACTTTTGTTCCTTGCGAAAGACCGGGCAGCTCATAACGCAGCGTCAGGTCTGGGCCTTCGCTGCCAAAGCGTATCGCCTCGCCGGGTTTAAGCGCGCCGCTCTCCTTTAGTCGCAGGTTTATCTCGTCGAAAAACTTAGCTCTGTTCGTGACCTGCCCTTCGACCAGACTCTCATTGAAAGTCCTGACGGCCAGAGAAGCATCACCGTCTTTGATTAACGCGACTCCTTTCCGAATGGTGAGTTCCGGTTGAGGGCCATAGACTTGAATCATTTCGTTGAGTTGACTTTGAGTTCCTTTATAGTCTCCTAAGGCGAAAAGCTCATCGCTTCGTTTCAGACCTTCGGCATAAAACTTTTGCAGCGAGGCTTTGAATTCGGCTGGCGCTTTGAGAAGCTTTTGCGCGGCTTCTCCATAGTTTTCTCTGGCGAGCATTTGGACTAGCGGGTCATTGTTAATCGGGCGCAGGTCTCCGATTTTGATAACCCTATCAGGCGATAATCTCATCTGAGAGAAGTCTGCGCGAGCCAGCGCTTTCTGAAGCTCGCCGGGATTCTGCTGTAGATATTCGGGAAGCTCGCTGTAGCGAACAAAGATTGATTCCGTTTTTGAGTCTGCGACGGCTTTTATACTGCTTTCGCCGCTCAGAATGTTGATGCGTGCGCCCTCTGAGGTCGGAACGTCCTGGACGACTTCCATGAGCGATTCCTTTGCGCCTGCGCCGGGCCTTTGTATCCTGAGATAGCTTTTATTGCCAAGCTCTGTCTGCACCCTTGATTGCTCCCACCACGCAACATTGATCGGTTTTGAGGCTTCCTGCGACTCGGCAAAACGCGCCTGCCAGCCTTCTCCAATAGCTGACGAAGGCCGCTCTTCAGACATAATCCGCGTCCAGTGTTGAGAGTCACGAACCTTAACCAAGTAGCCTTTATTTCCGTTAAGCTTGATGGCCGAGTTAATCATCGGATTGTTGGCGAGCAGCCGTTCCGGCTCCGCGCTGCTGCTCATCTGTCGTGCGAGCGATTGGCTCATGTCCAGATCACGGCTCTCCCAACCGATCTTAAAGCCATTGCCGGATCGCCCAATGGTGAGATTGCCAATCTCGGTTTCACCATATTTCGCAGTTACCCGCAGCCCCGCCCTTTCTTCCGCCAGCACATGGTTGAAGCTACCAGGCGTCAGGTCTCCGGCTGATGTTCTCAGCATCGAACCGGACTTCGGCGTCGAAGTGATAAGGACACGCTCTTGAGCTATATTCTGGAACTTGTAACTTGCTCCTTCAATCGTTTGGATGGCGTTTTCGGCAGACTTCAAAGGAGCATAATCAATACCCGAACGACGAGCGGCGGCGGCGACTTTCGACTCGGCGGACAAAATAGTGCGTCCCTCGAACGACGAGCGGCTGCCGAGCGAGACGCCGCCGGACAGCGCCCAGATTTTGTCTTTCTCGCCAAATGAAGCGAAGTTATCGGAAGAGAGCCGTGGCATCACTTCTGTCGTGGTGCATTTGTTGCCCTCTCGAAGGAACATATCATCACTCCACTTGTTAAACTTCAGATCGGGTTGCTGCTTCACCCAATCAGGGAACCGATAGGAGCGATTGACAGTGTAGTCCTTTAGGAAATCTAAATATTGGCCCTTGTTCGCCTGATTGAGCCAGGTGATCAATAAGCTCCACTTCATGATCTGATTCTGTCGCTCGTACTGCGGCTCGTAGCGCGCGACTTCTTCGTAATGATCGTCCCACCAGTTGATGAATAATGCTGTTGACGCAGAAGGCTCGACCTCATCTCGTTGTGAGACAGAGTCGCTGGATTTGGCGAATAGCCTCGTCGCCTTTCTGGCAAAGAGCAGGCTCTGACCACCGTTCACCGGCTGGTAGCCCCTCGTGTCCGGGCCGAACCAGAGCCTTGAGTATGTCATTTCTTCATTCTGCTTACGGAAGACTGGGGAGAGATGCTGCTGAATCTCAAGCTCTGACCTGAAATCACTGATCTCGCGCGGGGCGCTTCCCTTGTAATCAAAGTCCCAGAGTTTTGCGACGAGGTCTGTGTAGAAGAGAACCATGCCGACTTCCGTGCCCTGCAAATCCCCGTCATAACGGGCTTGCTGATCGACAATGAACCCTTCCATGAAAGCATCCTTCATCTGCTCCCGCCGGATGTCATCCCCGGCACTGAAAGCGTTTTCCATCATTTTGACTAACTCTGGTTGCGCTTTCTTAAAGTTAGCGAGCCAGTCAAAAAACGGTTCGATGTCGCACCTGTCGAGAGCCGCGCTTACCTCGGCAGCGCCGGGTTGATCTTTTTCTGCCGAGTATAAGTCTGGATAGTTCTTGTACAACTCCGGGTATTGCTGTTCCAGCGAGTAATTCTCGCCGGAGTAAAGGGGCAGCTTAGAGAGTGGGACGAGTCTGGTTTCAAAGAACTGTTTGAGCTTGTCAAAATGATAAGCCGGGTCTAGAGAGAAGCCGCTCCCGCTGACCAGACTCCGGCCTTTCAGCTCCTCTTCTTGTTCGGCCTCAAGCTGTTCCCATTCCCGATCCCTTTGGCTCTCTAGTTGAATCCGCTGAAGCTCTGTACGGTAGCTCTGTTTAGACCATCTTTCATTAAATGCATCGACTCTCTGTTGCCATTTATCCTCAAATCCCTTCAGCTGCAACTGGATTTTATTCTCCGACTGCCATATCGCAGCTATATCTTCAAGGCTGATGCCGCGATACTGATAGGCACTGATTTTGCGCCCTCCAAGCCTCAGTCCATCGGTATCCCGCCGTGCAAACGCAATATCATCAATCTGCCCCATGAATCGCTTCAGGTCTTCGGTGCTCTTGATGGTGCTTTCGACGTAACCTGACTCCGGCGTAAACAACTTCCGCGCATCAATTGCATCGCGGCGGGTAATCTCGCCGTAGTACTCACTCAAATTCAGGTCGTATTCGAAGACGAGTATGGATTTCGGGATTTCACCCATATTCTTACGATGCTCGTCAGCGATGTGCGCGAGCAGGTCAGAGCGGTCTTCAGCACGGTCTGCGGGCACAAGCGCGATAACTTCGCCATCTCCGAGCAGGCGGGAACGTGTTACTCCATATTCAAAATTTCCGACATGCTGCATATAGCCTTGTCGAACTGCCGGGAGATCATAGAGGACATCGCTGATCTCTTTGGCGGTCATGCCGGATTCTGAAATGACAAAATAGAGCAGCCAATCACGCATCTGGTCTAACTGCTCGCGCCGGGTCTTTCCATCTAAGGCTTTCTTGTTGAGGTCAAAACTGATAGCGCGAGGCTGGTTCAACGGTAGACCATTGAAGGCGCTACTGACGCCGGTAATAGGGCGAAAGAGGTAGAGCGATAGCAGAACCGCGCAAATGATAACTGTGAGGTTGAGGGCGTTGAGGTATCTCTTCATGGGGTCTCCTGGTTACGTTGAGCGGTCAGTTGACGATAACGTTCAAAATGAGCAGTAAGGTCTCCCTCTGCGACACCAAACTGTCGTGCTGCCCAGCGGACTAATGCTTCTTCGTAGCGCTTGATGACATCTTCCTCGCGGTCGTCGGCGGTGGCGAGTACGGGATGAGAGAGGAAAGTTTCGGCCTCTTCAACGACCCGTTTGTAATCGTGTTTGTTCGACGCTTGAATAAGGCGCTGGTAGGATGCCTCGCGTATGCTGCGGGTGCGTGTATCTTTGATAACGAACCCACAGACTACTGCGAGCAGCATAATTGCGGCCAGAGCTTGAAACTTGAGACGCAGATTCTGGCCGCTCAGCAACCAGTAATCGAAAGGGTCTCCAAGCAGCTTCGATGCGGCAGAGTCTGGCTCTAGAAATGGCACATTCTGCGCGCGTTTATTCTGCTCCTCAACCGACCCTCCTAAAATTATGATCCGTCGGGGCGTTCTCGCTCTCGCCACCTTGAGAGCTTCCTCGATCTTATGCGACTCAGCAGACTTCTTGTATTCTTCAAGCGGAGCGAATCCCAACCTCGCTTCATCTAGCTGGCGGGACTCAATCCAATCGAGGCGGAGTTGAGAATTCTCGCGGAGCTGAGAACTCTCTTTGTGTTCCGACCGGAATTGCTTCGCATCTTCCTGCAACTCATACATCTTTTCGGTGAGCTGCCCCAGTGTTTTAGCTGCGCCTTCGGAATTTGGATTGAATGTCACGGCTTGCTGAGCGGACACCAGCGCTGAAGAAAGATGCTGCGCAGCGGCAAGCTTGAGCGCCCATTGCACATGGAGATCGCTTAAGACCTCATAAACCCTCAAGTTCAAAGGAGAGGCTTGACGTAACCGGTTAAATGAGGCGATACCGTTTTGCAGAGCATCGACGCTCCACGCATCCCCTTCTTGACTGCCGCCCGCGTTACAGTTTGAAAGCATCTGTGAAAAATATAGGTCTGCCAGTCTTTCCTGAACGACCAGGGAATCAGGGTCATATTCAAGCAGCGATGAACAAAGCTCGATTGCTTCCTGCCATCTATTAACTTTTTCGAGCAGGCTGATACGTGCTTCTGTCGCCGAGGCAATCAATCGCTTCTTTTGTGGTGAGAGGCCGCCGCGCCTGTGGATTTTCGTGATGTATTCCAGATGCGCCCATGCCCTGCTGTCAACATTCAGTCCAGAGGATGACTGAGCATGCCCATTGTAAAAGGCCGCGTGCGTATCTATTAATAACTCTTCAGTAAATCTGGTCTGAAGCTCCGATGCATCGGCTAATATTTTGAGGCCGGGGTTCTCTCTGGAAAGAAAATCGGCTAGAGACTGCCAGTCGGCGTCTTTCTCGAATGCCGTCGCCAGCTCTGCATATGTCTGTCGCCAGAAGAAGTCAGCCCGCCGCCACTGGCCTGCTCGCTCCATTTGAAATGCTCTACGATGCAATTTCAATAAGCGAGCCATGTGACCGGAAGTATCCATCTTCCGGCTCAGGTATTTCTGCCAGAGAAGGAGCTTCCTGTCGGAGGTGCGGAGCAATTTCACTGCCGCAGACTGTTCCTTTGTCAACCCTGCGGCGGCAGCTTCGGGAGACTCATAGAGAGACGCGCTGATTGAAGGAAAGATTCTATCCTTTAAGTCATCATAACGAGCGATAATAGGTTCCATAGCTACCTCCGTCTGGAAATTTCCCGGCTCTATTACCAATGAGGAGGTCTCTGGTTTTATTACAGTAGTTCCGTTGTGAAAATTATTTCAGAGGGCGGGAAGGCGGGGTCACGGCTCCGGCTATGCAGATGCTTGAACTCGGCTTGCAAAGTTGAAAAGACTTGAAGAGGGCTGCGGCTCGGATGCCAGCCCTCTTCAGATACCAATCGCCATCGGCCCGGCTAGAATTGATAGCGTAGCGCGAACTGCATGACGCGTCCGGCTTTGGTCTCATTCAAAGGAGTTTGCGTCGAAGTGAATCTTCCGAAGTCTGACCCCGGGTCGCCGCCGAGGAAAGGGTCCTGGCCCAGACTAAGGTTCGAGATAGTGTTGCCATCGAAGCGTTGAGCGTTCGTCAAGTTGAAGACTTCCCAGCGGAATTGAAGCGTATGGCCCTCCCAGGGCAACTGGAAAATCTTCATCAATCCGGTATCGAGCGAGATGTATGACGGGGCGCGCAGAACGTTGCGGTCTCCGACCTCGCCGGCGCGCGCGTTGCGAAAGCTGCGGTAAGCAGCAACCGGGTCGCTAAAGAGATTCGGGCTGCCCGATTGCGACGAGGACGATTGAATTGGACGGATGCGAACACCATTCGATTGTACGTTCCAATTGGTCGCCCATGTGCAGCAATCAAAAGGCGTTTGCACCGGAAGGCCGGAGTTCCAACGGAAGATGCCGGTCATTTGCCAGCCGCCCAGAAGGGCGTCAACCACTTTGTTAGACTTGCTCAAGAAGACTTTGCCGCGACCAAAGGGCAGTCCGACGAGCCAATTAGCATTGATAATGTGTCGCGCGTCGAAGTCGGAACTGGCGTAGGACAGATCAGGGTTCAAGGCGTTGACGATGAAGGCCGCGCCGTAGCTGTTTGCGCTTTGCAAGCCGGAAGCGTTATCCAGCGAGTGGGATAGCGTATAGTGAAAGTCAAACATCAGGTCGTTGCTGAAACGCTTGCGCAGACTGAACTGGGCCGCATTGTAATTTGAGCGGGCGATGGTCGAGAAGGTCGAGAGCGCGGCGAACTGCGGCTGGTAGAACATATTATTTAACCTGCTCACAGGTTGATCATCGAGCATCAGTTGCAGGAACGTGTAGTCAATCAGGTCAAAGCCGCCGACGCTTGCGGGCGCGATGATCTCATAGGCGGCCTGCGTCGGCGTCAGTCCGGCTGTCCCATAAGCGCCCGGAAGGCCGGGGAAGAAATATTCAAAATAGTGTATGGGCTGAACGGAGTCGATGGGCCGATTCTGATAGCGCGCGTCGATCAGCAGATTGATGGCTTCGTACCATGTCATTCCCGTCAACGGGTCGCGCAGGTTGTTGAGTTGCATAATATCACGCGTCGCCAGCAGCTTGCGCGCGAAGTGCCCGACGTAGCTGGTTTCCAGGGACAACCCCCAAGCAAGATCGCGACTGTAAGAGAAATTGAGGTTGTAGTTGTAGGGCGTCCTAATGGTGTCATCGAGCGAGACTTCGATGCGCTGATCCTGATCTGCCGGAACGGTTAACGGGAAGGCCAGAGTTGTAGGAATCGGCCCGGTCGAGCCGGGGAAAGTGAGGGTGCGGATGCCCGGGTTGAATCCCGTGAAGAGCGGGCCTAGACCGCCCGGCGTGGTGCCGGTTACGACATCAAAAGTATTAGCGTTGATGTTCCTGGCAGAGATGAAACCAGCGAGATTATTGAGGTCGAAGTTGACGGCCAGTTGGCTACCGATGCGGTCGTAGACCGTGCGGAAGCCGCCGCGTATGACAGACTTTCCCTTGCGACCGATGAGGCGTCCGAGCCAGTTATCCCCGAAATCAGGCGACCAGGCTAAAGCGACCGCAGGCGCAAAATTGTTCCAGTCTTGCTTGTAGTAACCCGGACGATTGTTCGCTTTGCCCGCCAGTTCAAAAGTTATCAGGTCATTAAACGGTATGCCCTGATCTGCGCTTGCGACACGCCTCTGAAAATACTCGCCGAGGCTTTGCGTGGGCTTCACTTGCAGGCCGTGTGTTTCATAGACAGGGGTGGAAGTGCTCCAGCGCAGACCGTATGTGAGCGTCAGATTCGAGCGCAAGCGCCAGGAATCCTGAAAGTATAATTCGTACTCTTGTGTGGCGAAGGTGCGATTGGTTTGTGTGCCCACGGGCTGAAGTTGTCCGCTCTGGTCGTAGACTAGATTGGCGCTGTACTGTGAATAACGACCAATCACAGTGGCAAGCGCGTCACGCAGGTCGTCCGAATTGCCGCCGACATCAGGGAAGATCGGATTCCCGTCGGCATCTTCAAACAGCACCGCGCCCGAGGCATTGTAAAACGACGGGTTGATGACAGCCTCATCGAAGGAGTTGGCGAATGAGATGCGATTGTTACTGATGAAGCGCATGTTGCCGCCGAAACCAAAAGTGTGGTTCCCACTGATCCACGACACATCATCCACGAAATTATGCACAGGAGTGATGCGACGCAGCCCGCGCCTGTAGCCTTGCGGGGCAAAGATAAAACGAAAGGTGACGCGGTTCTCATTCGATTCGCCGCTGTCTGTAAAAGCAGCGCGTGTGAAGCCGTATGTGAACCGGTTGACGAGATTGTTCGAGACCGTCCATGTATGGCCCGCAGCGATGCCCCACGGGTGATTCCAGATGGAAAGCGCGGGAGTGTCCGGGAAACACTGTATGTTATCCGCGGCGGAATCTATGCCGCAGTCCGGCCCGCCATAGACATTACGCGTCACATGATCCCACTGGTAGTTGCCACGCAGGAAGAGCGTCTGGCGGTTTGTAAGGTTGAAGTCCAATCTGGTGATGTAGGTGTTTAGCCGGGCCGGCGTCCTGGCGTTAAAGCGGAAGCCGCCTGTATTGAGGCCGTCGCCAACCGTCGTATCATTAGCCG
The DNA here is from genome assembly GCA_963817025.1 of Pyrinomonadaceae bacterium. GTDB lineage: Bacteria > Acidobacteriota > Blastocatellia > Pyrinomonadales > Pyrinomonadaceae > JACMLC01. The sequence goes on from CAWFML010000004.1 coordinate 543,993, forward strand.
GATACCTGCTCGCCGCATTGGCGAGCACGGCCAAGACGGCAGGGTTGACGCCCGGACTCTGACCGTTGGCGGCCAGATAACCCTCATTGATTTGAGTAATAGCCAAACAACGCACGCCCGGCGGAGTGCCCGACGGGCAGGTAGGATCGCTTGCGCCGCTCGCCGTCCGGTAGCGGACGATGCCCTGACCCAGCGTGGGCAAAGGCACTTCGCGGACGACGGGAGTCTCAGAGGCTTCACGCAATCCTTCATAAGTGAAGAAGAAGAAAGCGCGATCCTTTTTGATAGGCCCGCCGATTGAACCGCCAAAGATGTTGCGTAGCAGTTGTGGGCGCGGCACGCGCGCGTCGCCTGCACGGGCCTGTCCGAGTTGAACCGGAAGGTCGTCCGCCATGAAACGCCCAGCCGCGTTGCTGAAAAAGTCGTTGGCAGTCGTCACCGTATTGCGATGATATTCGTAGAGCGAGCCGTGAAACTCATTTGACCCGGATTTGGTGACGAGCGAAACCTGCGCGCCTGAAGAGCGTCCCTGTTCGGCATTCGGGTTGCTGGTGATGACGCGAAACTCCTGTAACGAGTCGGGCGTCGAACGCAGGACGCTGGCAAAGGCTTCATCCGTCACCACATCAAGCCCCCCCTGCTGTTCGTTGTTATCAACTCCATCAAGCATGACATTGGCCTGGTCTGCTCGCCCGCCGTTGACATACCCGGTGCGTGTGACACCCGGCTGGAGCGAAAGCAGGCCGACAACGTTTCGAGCATTAAGAGGCAGCTCTTGAATCCGGCTGCTTTCAAAGACAGTTCCCAGGGTCGCGTCCGTCGTGTTGAGCGGCGCTTGAAGCACATCGGTGACGGTGACTTCCCCGCCACTGACATTACCCACCTCAAGCCGCACATTCTGCTCGACCGTGGTATCCACCAGCGCGTGCACCTCTGCCACCGTCTTCTTGAAGCCTTGCGCTGATTCAATCTCGATTCGATATCTGCCCGGCGGGACGGAGGTGAAGACATAGCTGCCTTCGCTGTTAGTTGTCTGTGTGCGCGTAAAATTCCGCTCGTTGTTTATCAGCGTGACGATTGCACCTGGAACGGCCTCACCGTTGGGATCCATTACTGTGCCGCGCACAGTAGACCGTCCTGCCTGACCGAAGGCGCTACCGATTAAGAATAAAACGAGAAGCCCGCAGGTGAGCGTCCTGACATACCACCTCAATAATGAATTCTTTTTCATGGTGATCTCCAAAGCTTATTGGCCTGAGTTCGAGGGTGAAGTACAGGCCAATAATAGGGTTTGAGTTATTTAGCTTTGTCGGCGCTAGATGCCATATTCATCTCATCGAGAATAATCTGGTAGCTTTGCGTCGGCTCTGGCTCCCTTGAAAGAATCGCATTCTATAAGACAGCAAAGATAAAATGAAGAGCATTAATTGCGTAAAGCTGTAATCAGACTTCAACACTAATCGGACTGGCTACACTTTCCGTCAGCTCTGTTGCAGGAATTGCCTCCTGCTCAGGCCACTTTGTCGCGTTGATGCGCCGGCGCAACTCGGTAAGTTCCGCTTTCGGAACATTCAAATGAAACGGACGAATTGGGGTTTCCTCTACTACAGATGTGGGCTTTGTCATAGCGAAATCCTTTCTGCAAACCGTCTACTGCACACATCCGAGCGCAGGCGGGACAGCCCCCTCGCACACGTAACTCTTTCCGTGATTAAGGTTCTGGCCTGGTGTCAGGAGGAATTCGGTGGCCTGCAAGCAGCGATATTCTGCTACTCTCGCCATAGCGATTCTCCTGTCCACGTGTGCTTTGATTGAGCGATTCCGTCTGTCGCTACATCCGTTATAAGCAACAGACGCCAACCGAGGGCGCGAGCGAGGGCGAACTTTAATCCTAGACCTGAGTCTAGTCAATTACTTTTTCAGATTAGAGAAAGCGGTGCACGTCCAAATTAACCGGGCGTGAATTATTGTATAAAGCCTCCGGGTCTTGCGAATGAAAAGCAAGCTGATTACGCTCCGGTTGAATGAGTTGTGAGGCGGCGGGTGCCTGCATAATTCTCTCGCTCGACATTGTTTTACCCCTCATCAGCAGGCGGCTCCCACAGCTCCACTTTGTTCCCATCCGGGTCCATGAACCATCCGAACTTACCGTATTCGCCCTCTTCAGCCTCGCCGATGACCTGAGCGCCGCCTTCCCCTACTTGAGTCAGCGCCCCTCTGAGGTCGTCCACAACCAAGTTGAACATAAACTCTTTTGCAGAGGGTGCGAAATAGTCGGTTGATGAGTTGAATGCGCTCCAGACTGTAAAGCTACGCTCGGGCATGTTCTGGGGTTGAAATCCGATGCCTGATTGTGGCTCTGCCTTAAAGCCGAGCCAGCGCTCATACCATTGATATAGCTTCTCTGGATCAGGTGACTTGAAGAAAACGCCGCCAACGCCGAGAACTTTAGCCATAGAGAAGACCTCCTCAAAGTTTGCTCATCGGTAACTCTATTGAATCTTATTATAATTGTAGCATCTCGTCAGCCGCCTAACGCATATTAAACGTCCTAACAGGGACTATGCGTTGTGGAAAGAGGCTTTCGATTCTCACAAGGAAGCGCAGGAGGCTGCGGGGCTTGTGCTCGAAGGGATGTGGCGCAACGCGGATGATGCGAGCGTGGTTTTCTTTCTCTTTACGGTCGCGGACATGGACAGGGCGCGTGCGTTTATCTCTGCGGAACCGGCGGAGGATGCTCTGGAAAAGTATGGCGTGATGAACGGAAATATCTGGTTTGTGGAGCAGCGTCCGGGCAGTCAAAGAGTTTCTCATGCGGCTCTGATGCCCCTGTGCAGGCAGCGAGTGTTTCTTCTTGACTGTGGATTTGGCGAGGCGTATTGTGTCGTTACCCTCTTTATCCCTTATGGAATTTAGAGAGTAAGGAAGACCGCCGGATTGCGAGGGTTCGGCGGTCTTCTGTTTTAAAGGCAAAAGTAAAAAGGCAAAAGTGAAGAGCAGTTGAAGGCTTCTCTGCCTTTTACCTTTTTACTTTTGCCTTTCTATCTTACGCGCTGGCGCTGAGTTGATAGCGTTCGAGTTTGAGATAGAGGCCGCGACGTGTGAGTCCGAGTTCGCGTGCGGCGCGCGAGATATTGCCGTTATGTTTGCGCATCGCTTCGGCAATCATACGGCGTTCGAGGTCTGCCATAGCGTCTGCGAGCGTGAGTCCTTCGCTCATCGCGGTGGCGGCTGATGAGGACATCGAAGTGACGGAGGCTGCGGGGGCCGAGATCGGCGCGGAGGTGCGCTTGAGTTCGGGCGAGAGATGATCCGGCGAAATCATCATCCCGTCTTCCGCACGCGCGACCACGCGCTGCACTTCGTTGCACAACTGCCGCACATTGCCCGGCCAGTCGCAAACCATCAAGAGGTCTATCGTCTGCGGCGTGATTTGCAGGTCGCGCCTTCCGAACTTGGCCGAGTAATGATTGACGTAATAATTGACGATGGTCGGAATCTCCGAGCGGCGCTCGCGCAAGGGAGGCACGCGCAGGCGTATGACGTTCAGGCGATAGTAAAGGTCTTCGCGGAAACGCCCGTCCTTGACCATATCTTCGAGGTCTGTATTTGTAGCGGCGATGATCCGCACATCCACTTTGCTGGGCCGCTGTTCGCCGAGGGGCTGTATCTCTCCCTCTTGCAGGAAGCGCAGGATTTTCGGCTGCACGTCCAGCGGCAAATCGCCTATCTCATCAAGGAAGAGCGTGCCTCCGGCGGCTGAACGTATGACGCCCGGAGAATCTGTGACCGCTCCTGTAAACGCTCCACGCCGATAGCCGAATAGATAACCCTCCGAAAGTTCTTTCGGCACGGCGGTGCAGTTAAATGGCACGAAGACTTTTGAGCGGCGCGAAGAGATAGCATGAATCGCGCGCGAGACAAGCTCTTTGCCTGTGCCGGATTCGCCAGTCACCAGCACCGTCACATCCGAAGAACGAATCTTATGCACTTCTTCGACGAGACGCGTCATGGCAGGGCTGGAATGTATAAAGCCCGGCAACAGGCTCTGATCCACAAAGGCTGCCTGCTCCTGATGCCCTCGCCCGGCGCGCTCGCGCTCGCGCAAAGCGCAGACATCCATGCCGAGTTCGACGACGCGCAGGAGCGGTTGCAAAGAGACTCCGTCGGGCAAGGCGGCTGCGCGCGGCGAAAGATAAAGCAGCGCGGGCTGTGCGTTGGCAGAGCGCAGCATGATGACCGCAGCGTTTCTCGACGCCGCAAACTGTTCCTTCTCGGCATCCGTCTGAAGGACACTCAACTGTCCTGCCAGACGTTCGCTCTCATCTGTCGTGTACCCGTGCGCGGCTACGACTTTCGGACGCTTGTCTTCCCCTGTCTCCGTGACGACGACATGCTTCGCCTTCGTCTCCTGATGAAGGACTGCGGCCAGCTCTCGCAACAGCAACTCGCGCGAAGCGACGGCTTCGGCCAGACGCAGCGTCAAAAGCTGCGTCAGCGCGGACGGCTCATCACGCCGGTCAGGAGCATTGCGGTCAAGCGTGGTTAAAGCTGCTTCCGCCTCATCGAGCGCGAGACGCGCGCCTAGCTCGCGGAAAGTATGTATGGATTGCGTCAGATGTTCTGCGGCGCGTTCGGGCTGCGCGGCGGCGTAGGCTCGCCCAAGCTCGTAGTGGCCCAGGGCTGCGCGATAGCGGTCGCCAAAGATTTCAAAGATAGAGATGCTGCGCCCGAAATGATGCACGGCGAGCGTAGGGTCTCCCTGAGCCAGTGCGAGCAGTCCGCGCACTCTCTGCGCGTCGCCCGTCGCGGTCAAATCTTCCGTCTCGTCGCTCTCTTCCGTAATCTGCTGAAGCTCTGCCGCGCAGGATTGTAAATCGCCGCTCAACAGGTGAGCATCCGCCACCAGCAAGCGCGAGCTACAGATGGCCTGTTTGTCACCGATGCGCTCCGCGATGTCTAAAGCCTGCCGCGCCAGTTCGAGAGCGCGCACGGCATCTCGCTTCGCTAAATGACAACGGCTCAGAGTGCGCGTCGCCTGACCTATGTACCACTTGTTGCCCTTATCTACGGCAAGCTGTACGGCGCGATCCAGACACTTCTGCGCCTCTTCCAGATCGCCGCGCAGCATGTGCAGCTCGCCCAATGAATCCAGAATCATCGAGACGCGAAACATAGAGACGCGCGCCCCGCGTCCGTCCATCTCAAAGGCCAGGGCCAGCGCACGCTTCAAAGCTTCATGCGCGCGTTCCCATTCGCCTATCGAAATCAGATTGACGCCCAGATTGTTATAGCCGAGCGCGGCGTTGGCCTTGTGCTCTGTGCGCTCGTAATAGCTGATGGATTTTTCGAGACAGGCGATGCCTTCCTGCGGGCGTTTGAGAAAGCAGTAAGCCCCTGCCATGTTCGCGTAAATCTTGCCGAGGAAATAAGGAGCCTGATGATCGCCTATCAGTTTGAGAGCCTGATCGTAATTTTCCAGAGCCGCTTCATAGTTGCCTTCGTATGTATCCGCGAGGGCGATGGCGAGATAGGCTTCTGCAAGGCCGCGCCAGTCGCCTGTGTTGCGATAATGTTCCAGGGACTTTTGCGCGTGATCGCGCGCGATGGGACACTCGTTGAGGCTGCGATAGATGTGCGCCAGTGAGACATAGACCAGACCCAGTTGTGCATCCGAGCCGTTTTCCGTCGCTTCTTTTAAAGCCGCATTGAGGACTGCGATAGCCTTTGGATGATCGCCGGTGTAGTTATAAGCCAGACCGATGCGAACGCGCAGTTGAAGAGCTACCTCTTCATCAAGCTTGGTGCGCGCCTCCGGCGTCTCGTACATCTGAACCGCTTCGAGCGATTCACGATAACAGCCCTGCATGTCCAAAGCTTCGGAGAGCGCGCAACGCGCCTGTGCCAGAACCTGCGCGTCCTTCTGCGCCAGCTTGATGAGCGTCTCAAGCCGCGCCTCTGTGGCGGTCGAAAGCCCCTGATCGAGTAGCAGGCGCGCTTCGTCCAGCTCTTCCGCCAGCGCCTCATGCGAAAGGCTTCCGCCAGCACGCGGGCGCTGGAGACGCAAACGCGCGTCGTTCAGGTTAATAATGCCTGATTCTGATGAAGTGTTCTCTTTGGTCAACTCTTTTTACGGCCCGTGCCGGAGAAGTAGGTACTTCAGTCCCTTTGTATGATTCCTAAAATGACGAATCACCTACATATTTCAATAAGTTGTGGCCTTAAAAGGATGGGAGGATGCTGGGCGCGGCGTAAATCCCGTTTGCCACTCGAAAGCTTTAGATCAGACTTGAACAGTCACAAATCTAACACACACGCGCGCACCTCGTCCAGAAGAGTGTAAATGAATGTTATGAACATGTTGCAATGCTAAATCCTCTTCACTTAACGCGCCGGTTTTTTATCTTTGCGCAGGAGAACGTGAGACTAACTCGCGCGGCGAAGGTTTGAGTCAAGCCAGACCCTTTGAGAGTGGAAAAAGGTGTGGCCGCCGCAATTCACCTCTGACTTACGGCGGCCACGCAGCACACTCTGCCCCTCGCTGACAGATGTGCTGATCTCGTTAAAGCATCAAGTTTTCAAGAGGAGAGGAGAGGCCGCGCAGCATCACACCCAATGCTGCGCGGCAGCCTCTCCGGCACAGTTCCCGGGTGGGAGCCCGGGAATGTGCTGACGAGACGGCGCGGCCACCCCCCGCGCTCATCCCGTCCTGTGTGTGGACGGCTTTTCAGCTTCTCCCCGGAAGCGCAGCCCCGGCCACAACACTCGGCACTTTCAATCCTTTGAGCCGGTCAAAAACGTTTCAAGCACCTAAAGCAGGCGACATGTCTACGGGCAATACCGCTACAGATTTGGCGACAAAGGTCGTGTTGAATCTGTACCAAAGCCTGCTGATTGTGTTCTAGGCAGCGCGCGTACTCTTAGCTCCGCTTGTTCGAGCTGCCCTGAATCCGTATCACGGGTGGTTAAGTTGTAGTGTGTCTGGGGCCAGTGCCGGAAAGTCGAGAAATAACTTAGAGGCTCGACGAGGAGGCACTGCGCTTTACAGGGCGAGAGATTAACCCTCTTGTTAAGCAAATGGCAATAAATATTTTATGGCCTTTTCGCTTTAGCTATATGTATTTATTGAGTTTATCTGCTACTGTAACTTTTGGAACATAGGGTCTCTGCGCCGCTTTTAATTCTGCAATAATTGTCTTCTTTTGAATTGGAGCTAAAAGGAGTAAGTCCTAACTTCCTGCTCCTGCTGGCCCCGATTCTTGAAAAACTCTTTCGCCGCTTGAGGATTCTGAGTAGTGGGTCAGTTTCAAACATGACGAAGAAAAACAGTTTCCCGCAAAGGCGCAAAGACGCAAAGGAGTTGAGCGCTACTTTATCTTGCATGCCGTCTTTGCGCCTTTGCGGGAGATTCTGTTGTCTTGCTTGTTAAGCAGATTTTCAAACTGATCTACTACGCTCCGGCTCGCTGCCTTGACACGCTCGCAGCCCGCCTTTATCATCTCTGTTTCCGTCAACGGCGCGGATTTGTGTCTATCGTAGTAGAAGTATGTTTGAGTCTCTTTCAGACAAGTTAAAACGCACGCTCAAAAATCTGCGCGGTGAGGGAGTCTTAACGCCCGCGCATGTGGATGCAGCTCTGCGCGAAATTCGCCTCGCTCTCTTAGAGGCGGATGTCAACTACAAGGTCGCCAAAGACTTTATCGCATCGGTCAAAGAGAAGGCCGAAGGCCAGCAGGTCTGGCAGGAACTCAAGCCTTCCGAGCAGGTCGTCAAGATTGTGTTTGACGAGCTGGTCGAACTGCTCGGCGGTCAATCATCGCGGCTCGTCTTTACCAAGACGATTCCGAACGTGGTGATGATCGTCGGCCTTCAAGGCTCCGGCAAGACGACCTCTACGGGCAAGATCGCGCGCTGGCTGGCAAAGAATCAGGAGCGCAAGCCCTTGCTGCTCTCCGTGGACGTTTATCGCCCGGCGGCGCGCGAGCAGTTGAAAGTGATTGCCAAGGCGACAGGGCAATCGATCTTTGAACTTCCGGAAACGAACGACCCTTTGACGCTCGTGCGCGAAGCCTACAAGCACGCGCAGCAGACAGGCTTTGACACGCTCCTGATAGACACTGCGGGCCGCCTGCACATTGACGACGAGTTGATGGAAGAGTTAGAGCGCATCAAGGCTGAGACGAAGCCCGTCGAGATTCTGTTTGTGGCCGATGCGATGACGGGGCAGGACGCCGTGCGCTCTGCTGAAGAGTTTCATCGTCGCGTGGGAATCACGGGCGTCGTCCTGACCAAGATGGACGGCGACGCGCGCGGCGGCGCGGCCCTCTCTATCAAACAGGTCATCGGGCAGCCGGTAAAATTCGTCGGTGTCGGCGAAAAATATGATGCTTTAGAGCCTTTCTATCCAGACCGTATCGCGCAGCGCATTCTCGGCATGGGAGATGTGCTATCGCTGATTGAAGAAGTGCAGTCGAAGGTGGATCAGTCGGAAGCCGAAGAGCAGATGAAGCGGCTTCAGCAGAACGCGTTCACGCTCGACGATTTTCGCAAGCAGCTTCGTCAGGTAAAAAAGCTCGGCTCTTTTACAAAGATTATGAAGATGCTGCCCGACCAGCTTCTGGGCGGCATAGGAATGCCCGAGCTATCCGACGAGCAGTCCGCGCAGATGGAAGCCGAGCTAAAGCGCACGGAAGCCATCATTGATTCGATGACCGGCGAGGAACGCGCAGACCACAAGATTCTGAATGCCAATCGCAGGCGACGCATCGCTCGCGGCTCAGGGACAAACGTCGCCGAAGTCAACGCGCTGATTAAGCAGTACACGGACATGCGGCAGATGATGCGCCAGCTCTCAAGCTCCGGCATGTTCGGCGGCAGTGGCGGTGGCGGCGGACTCAAGGGCAAGATGATGCGCAAGATGGCAGGGATGATGGGCATGCCAGACGTGAGCGGGATGCTCGGCGGCAATGGCGACGAAGATTTCGCAGGCGGCTTGCCTCAGCTTCCGGCAGGGCCTTCACGCAAGAAGTTGAAGAAGAAGAAACGCAAGAAAAGACGGTAAGCAAGATGTCAGACGCTAGATGTTAGATGTCAGTAGCGTCCGACTTAATCACTAACATCTGACATCTAGCATCTGACATCTGGACGGAGGAAGAAGAATTGTTAGCTATTAGATTAATGCGTATGGGCGCGAAGAAGCGGCCCGCATACAGGATCGTGGTCAAGGAAAAGCTCTCGAAACGCGACGGCGCGTATATCGAGAACATAGGCACTTACGACCCTACGCGCGAGCCTGCGGCGGTAAAACTCAATCTTGAGCGCGCACATTACTGGATGGAAAAGGGCGCGCAGCCGACAGACACCGTGCGCCGTTTGATTAAATCGAGTGCGAGAGCGCAGCAAGCAGAAGCCCCCGCGCCCACGGAATAGCACGCGTCGCAAGTCCCGCTTCCGGAGTCTTAGCTGGCTTCGGACTTGAGACTTGAGAGATGTGATTTGAGACTTGCTTATGAAAGAAACCGTCGAAATGATCGTGAAGGCTCTGGTGGACGACGTGGAAGCGGTAGACGTGCGCGAAGTCGAGGGCGGGTCAACCGTCAGGATCGAAGTCCGCGTCGCAGAGTCTGACATGGGCAAGCTGATAGGGCGACAGGGGCGAACCGTGCGCGCTCTGCGTTCCTTGCTTCATGCCGCGAGCATGAAGGCCAATCGCCGCTTCGTTCTCGAAATCATCGAATGAGCGCGGACGAGCAGACGGGCGCAGCCGAAGACACTGGCGCAACGGAGGAGCTAGTGGCCGTCGCGCAGGTGGTTAAGGTCAGGGGCTTGCGCGGCGAAGTCGTGGCAGAGCTTTTGACAGATTTCCCCGAACGGTTTGAGGGCTTGGAGCGTCTCATCTCGGTTCGGCCAGACGGGCAAAGGGAGACGCTTGAGCTTGATGGATACTGGTTTCAGGCGCGGCGCATCATCCTGAAGTTCGCGGGCTTTGACAGCATAGAAGAGTCCGGCAAGCTCATCGGATGCGAGCTGACAGTGCCTGAACGAGAGCGCGTCCGGCTGCCCGAAGATGAATTTTACGACTGGGAACTCGCGGGCTGTCGCGTCGAGACCATAGAGGGCGAGCATATCGGGCAGGTGCGCGAAGTCTTGCACACGGGCGCAAATGATGTCCTCGTCATAGAGGGAACGAAACGCGAACATCTGATCCCGCTCGCCGAAGAGATTTGCACGGAGATTGACATCACGGGGAAGCTCATTCGCATAGACGCGCCCGAAGGACTTTTGGAATTTTAGGATTGACTCATTTGCTCATTTGTCCAATGAGTCAATGAACAAATGAGTAAATGAGTAAATCGGTTCGCTTTGACATCATCACCATCTTCCCGGACTTTTTCCGCGACGCGTTTGATCATGGAATCATCCGGCGGGCGCGCGCAGCCGGGCTGGTGTTGATAGCCGCGCACGACCTCAGGCAATGGACGCACGACAAGCACAGGCAGGTTGATGACCGCCCGTTCGGCGGCGGCGACGGAATGGTTTTAAAGCCTGAGCCGCTCTTCGAGGCAGTTGAAAATTTGACGGGCGTGAAGGGCCGAGCCTCTTTCGATAAACGGACGCGCGTCGTGTTGCTCTCCCCGCAGGGGAGAGTCCTGACGCAGGCTGTGGCTCAGGAGTTAGCCACAGAGGCCGGGCAGATAATTCTTATCTGCGGTCGCTATGAAGGAGTTGACGAGCGCGTCGCAGAATCGCTGGTGACGGACGAAATCTCTATCGGGGACTACGTCTTGTCCGGCGGAGAACCTGCGGCCATCGTGCTCGTGGATGCGGTCACACGGCTTCTGCCGGGAGCTTTGGGCAGCGAGACTTCTGCGGTCAACGAATCCTTCTCGGAAGGATTGCTTGATTACCCGCACTACACGCGCCCGCCGGATTTTCGCGGAATGAAAGTGCCGGAAGTTTTATTGAGCGGCAATCATCAGGAGATTGCGCGCTGGCGCGAAGAGAGGGCGAGGCGAAAAACGATGAGCAATCGTCCAGACCTTTTGAAATAATTTTTTGATTTTAGATTTGCACAGCGCAAATCCGAAATCGCAAATCTAAAATTGGAGTAATTGAAATGAATCGCTTAGACGCAGTTGATAAATCGCAGTTGCGCGAATCAATCCCGGACTTTCAGTCGGGCGACACGGTGCGCGTCCACGTCCGCATCAAGGAATCGGAAACCAAAGAACGCTTGCAGGTCTTTGAAGGCATCGTGATCGCGCGCAAGCACGGCGGCGTGCGCGAAACCATCACCGTGCGCAAGACCAGCTTCGGCGTCGGAGTCGAGAGAATTTTTCCGCTGCACGCGACGATTGTGGATCACATAGATGTCATCAAACGTGGCCGCGTCCGCAGAGCCAAGCTCTATTACCTGCGCGGGCTGCGCGGTAAGGCCGCACGCATCCGCGAGCGCGACACGCGCACGCAGAGCAGCGCCGCCGGTAAGAAGTAGACGCCAAACGGCAGAAAATAGAAGAGCAGAAGGCGGCATGATGGATGGAAGTATCACATCATGCTGTCTTCTGCTTTTTTTGTTTAAAAGATAAAGCAGCGCGTGGAAGCCGTCTCGCTCTTCCCTTTCGGGAAAGACACGACTTCCGCGCGCTGCCTTCTTGTCTCGAATTTAATTTTCGATTAAGCCGTGAACGAGGAGCCGCAGCCGCAGCCGCCCGTCGCGTTCGGGTTCGTAAAGGTAAAGCCGGAACCCATCACGCCCGTCACGTAGTCAATCTTGACGCCGTTCAGATACTGGCCGCTGAACATGTCCACGAAGAGGCGCACGCCATGCGCGTCGAGGATGAAATCGCCCTGACGCGACTCTTCCTCTATGTTCAGGCTGTACTGAAAACCTGAGCAGCCGCCGGGGACGACTCTCACGCGCAGGCCCGAAGTTTCGGGCAAGCCTTCTTCATCCGACATAAACTTTTTGATTTCAGCCGCCGCCGTCTCCGTCAATTCCAGCGTCATCGGCGGTGCGGCAGGTGTCGTTGCCGGAGGTGCAGTAGTAGTTGTTGCAGACATTGTTATTTCTTTCTCCTGATGAAAAATAAAGCTTAAGTTTAATTGCCGGTTTGCGATTTATCGAAACCCTGTACGGCAAATCGTTAGATGCCGGATGCAAACCTAAAGTCACCTATGTTTTATCACATTATCTGGCTTTACCCAAGACAACAAGCTCCGGCTTCATGGCCTCTATAGAGACCTGCCGCGCCACCTCTTCGGCGACATGGCGGAAGGCTGCGGCCTGCGGCGAATCAGGCTGGCTGATGGTGACGGGCACGCCCTTGTCTCCGCCTTCGCGCACTTCCATGCCCAGAGGTATGCCGCCTAAGAAAGGCACGCCGTATTGTTCGGCCAACTTCTCGCCGCCGCCCTCGCCGAAAATGTTGTAGCGCGTGCCTGTGTCAGGCGCGATAAAGTAGCTCATGTTCTCGACCACGCCGAGCACAGGCACGGCCACCGTCTCAAACATGCGAAGCGCGCGGCGCACGTCCATGACTGCGACTTCCTGCGGCGTCGTGACCAGCACGGCTCCTTGTACCGGCACAAGCTGCGCGAGGCTCAACTGCACATCGCCCGTTCCCGGCGGCATGTCCACGATCAAGTAATCAAGCTCGCCCCACAAAACATCCGTCAGAAACTGTTTGACGAGGCCATGCAGGATAGGCCCGCGCACGATCATTGGCTTGTCGCCCGGCTGCAAGAGCGCCATGGACATCAGCCGCACGCCGTAGGCTTCAATCGGAATCAGCTTGTTGCCTTCGACTTCCGGCTTGGCGTTGCCCGCGCCGAGCATGAGCGGCACATTCGGCCCGTACACATCCGCGTCCATCAGGCCGACGCGCGCTCCGTCCAGCGCGAGCGAGACGGCGACGTTGACCGCGACCGTAGACTTGCCGACGCCGCCCTTGCCGGAAGAGACGGCGATGATATTACGCACGCCATCGACGGAAATCTTTTCGCCAAAGCCACGCCCTTTCGGCACTTCGGCATCCATCGTGACATTGACGCTGGTAACGCCCGGCAAGGCTCCGACCAGTTCTCTGGCCGCGCCTTCCATCTGCTCTTTGACGGGGCACGCGGGCGTGGTCAGCACTATGCGAAACGACACATCGCCGCCAGTGATTTGCAGGTCGCGTATAAAGCCGAGCGTCACAATATCTTTGTGCAGGTCGGGGTCTTGAATCTGTCTGAGCGCGTCGAGCACGCTCTCGTCTGATATTTGAGTCATAACGTTTGTTCAGTATTCTTTGTAAGAGATAACCGGCGGTTGGGAGTAAATCAACATCGCAGGTATGATAGGTTCCACCAACCCTTTCGTCAACCGGGTGTTTGTTTAATCGTGAGATATTAAATTTGTCTTATTACCCTGAGAGCATCAACGAATTTTTCCTGCGCCCGCGCAATGCCGGAGACGTGCATGAAGCGGATGCTGTCGGAGACACAGGCTCGCTCACCTGCGGCGCAGCCCTGCGCCTGACGATGCGTGTTGATGCGCTCTCACATCAAATCATGGAGGCGAAGTTCAAAGCCGCCGGATGCGGCTATCTCATCGCGGCTGCGTCCGTCCTGACGGAAGTCATCGCGGACATCACAATTGAAGAGGCATCTTCCCTGACTTCGCAACTGGAAGAGATTATCGCGGAGCGTCTGGGCCAGTTTCCAAACGGTAAACAGCACTGCGCGAGCCTGTGCCGTGACGCGCTCGGCGCAGCCATCACTGGCTATCGCACGCTGCCGCAAACGGAATGGATTGGCGACGAAGCTCTCATCTGCACCTGCTTCGCCGTGCCGGAAAAAACTATCGAGCAGGTCATTCAAGTCTCCGCACTGCACACGGTCGAGCAGGTCACAGGAGCATGCAACGCTGGCGGAGGCTGCGGTTCGTGCCAACCGCTGATTGAAGATATAATTGACGATTACTGGAGAACAGAAAGTTTAGGTCTATCCGAACCGAGAGGTTAAGAGCGCGATTCAAAACTCCGAGCGCCATCTTTGCGCCTTGAGACTTTCTTTGTTTGCGCCCCTAGCGTGAAACGGTTTTATTTCTCGCAAAGGCGCAAAGATAAAAACTGAAGGCGCAAAGGGTTGAGTGAGATTCAAGGTCGAATTTTGAAACAGTTTCTAACATCAATATGACTGAACAAAACATTTATCTGGACAACAACGCCACGACGCGCGTCGCGCCCGAAGTCTTCGAGGCGATGCGTCCTTACCTGACGGATTTTTACGGCAATTCTTCATCCGCGCACACGCTCGGTCAGAAGATGCGTGCAGCCATAGAGGGAGCGCGCGAGCAGGTCGCAGAATTGTTGGGAGCAGCCGAGACGGGCGAGATAGCATTCACTTCATGCGGCTCCGAATCAGACAACTGGGCATTGCGCGGCGTGCTCGAACAGTATCCGAACAAGCGCCACCTCATCACTACGCGCGTCGAGCATGAAGCCGTGCGCGTTTTGTGCGAGCGGCTGGAAAGAGACGGCTATGAAGTGACATGGCTCGACGTGGACGGCGAGGGCTTGCTTGAGACGGAAACCCTGCGCGCCGCGCTTCGTCCCGACACGGCTCTTGTTTCCGTCATGCTGGCGAACAACGAAACGGGAGTGCTGTTTCCAATAGATGAAATCGGGCGCATCGTGCGCGACAATTCCGAAGCAATCTTTCATGTTGACGCGGTGCAGGCGGCGGGCAAGATTCCGATCAATGTCAGCAAGACGCCGGTTGACCTGCTCGCCATCTCAGGCCATAAGCTGCACGCCCCGGCTGGCATCGGCGCGCTCTATATACGCAGCGGCGTCAAGCTCTCGCCCTTTATCATCGGCGGCAAACAGGAGGGAGGGCGTCGCGCAGGCACATCGGCAGTTCCCTACATCGTCGCGCTGGGGCGCGCGTGCGAGTTAGCGAAAGATGCAGAAGCGCACGAGCGCATACGCACCCTGCGCGATAATTTTGAAGACACTATTCTGGGCACGATTCCCAACACGCGACTCAACGGAACGGCAGACCGCGAGAAGCGTTTGCCGAACACCTCGAACATCTCTTTTGAATACATCGAAGGCGAGAGCATCCTCGCTCATCTCGATGAGCACGGCATCTATGTCTCGACAGGCTCTGCCTGCAACTCCGGCGCGCATGTCTCTTCCCCGACCCTGCGCGCGATGAATGTCCCATACACGGCTGCACAAGGCTCTATACGTTTCTCGCTCGGTCGCTACAACACCGAAGAAGAGATTGCCCACACGCTCGAAGTGTTGCCGGGCATCATCAATCGGCTGGCGGAGTTGTCGCCGTATGAGTTTAATAAGTCCTGAATTGCGGAGCGAATTCGATAGCTTGCAGCGTAAGAGAAAAGCAAGGCAGCTCAGTTTCAGGCAGTAGTCAGTTTCACAAATAGCGAAGAACAGCATGTTCGCGCAAAGACGCAAAAGGAAAGCAAAAGGAAGTAAAAAGGTAAAAGGCAAAAGGTAAAAGTCAGGAAGGCATTCAAGCCCTCTTCACTTTTTACTTTTACCTTTTTACTTTTGCCTTCCTTTTGCGTTGCGAGCGTCCTTCGTGAGGATTGTTATAAACTGACTCATTACTCATTTTCACTTTTCGCTTGCTTCGGTATACAATTCATTTTCGGAACGCAAACCGAACCTTCCACGCTTCAAGCGTTCAGCTTTCGGCGCAGGTTTCCAGCACATCAAAAGTAAGAGGTCGGCTATAGCATTTTGATAGTTACCAACTACCACCGCACTCATCAGCAACCCAACGCAGCAAAGGGGCAGAGACTAATTACATGAGCACTCTGATCGAACCGCCTGTCGAACAGGCACCGAAAAATCTCGAAGAACTTGAGACCGTGACGATACGCTTTGCCGGTGATTCCGGCGACGGCATGCAGTTGACCGGGACACAGTTTACAAACACGTCCGCTGTGCTCGGCAACGACATCTCCACCCTGCCTGACTTTCCGGCGGAGATACGCGCGCCTGCCGGAAGCTTGCCGGGCGTCAGCGGCTTTCAGTTGAACTTTTCCAGTCAGGACATACGGACGCCCGGCGACCAGCCGAATGTTCTGGTGGCGATGAATCCTGCGGCTTTGAAAGTCAATCTTCCAGACCTCGAAGAAGGCGGAACGCTGATTATCAATTCGGACGAGTTCACCAAAGATAACTTGAAGAAGGCCGCATACGAGACCAATCCGCTTGATGACGGCTCGCTCACAGGCTATCGGGTGCACAAGCTGCCGATCACGACGCTCAACATGAACGCGCTCAAAGATCAGGTGCAGATGTCGCGCAAGGAGATGGATCGCAGCAAAAACTTCTTTGCGCTCGGCGTGCTCTACTGGCTTTATGACCGCCCGATGGATGCGACACTGAACTGGATTCGCGCCAAATTTTCTAAGAAGCCTGAGATTGCCAAAGCCAATGAGATAGTCCTCAAGACCGGCTACAATTTCGCCGACACGACGGAAGTTTTCACGACTCACTACACTGTCAGAAAGGCTTCGATTACGCCGGGCAAGTATCGCAAGATAACCGGCAACGAAGCCACAGCTATAGGCTTTGTCGCAGCCTCGGAGCTGTCGGGTCGCCCGCTCTTTTACGGCTCGTATCCGATTACCCCTGCGTCGGATATTTTGCACGAGCTGTCGCGTCATAAAAATTTCGGCGTCAAAACTTTTCAGGCTGAAGATGAGATTGCTGCTGTCTGCGCGGCCATCGGCGCGAGCTTTGCCGGGCACATCGGGCTGACAGGGACTTCCGGCCCCGGCGTCGCGCTCAAACAGGAAGCCATCGGTCTCGCAGTGATGACAGAGCTTCCGCTTATCATCGTCAACGTGCAGCGCGGCGGGCCTTCGACGGGCTTGCCGACCAAGACGGAGCAGGCAGACCTTTTTCAGGCCGTCTGGGGGCGCAACGGCGAATGCCCCGCGATTGTCATTGCGCCTTCGACGCCCGGCGATTGTTTCCACATGGCCGTCGAAGCCGTCAGGCTCGCGTTCAAATATATGTCGCCCGTCTTTTATCTCTCGGACGGTTATCTAGCCAACGGCGCGGAGCCGTGGCGCGTCCCAAACGTGGAAGACCTGCCCGAAATCAAAGTTGATTTTGCCTCCGACCCGAAAAACTTCCTGCCCTATGGACGCGATGAGGAAACCCTAGCGCGGCCATACGCCTTGCCCGGCACGCCCGGACTTGAGCATCGCATCGGCGGCATTGAAAAACAGCATCTGACCGGCAACGTCAACTACGACCCGGAAAACCATCACTTTATGGTCAAGCTTCGTCAGGAAAAAGTTGACCGCGTGGCGAACGACATTCCGCCCATCGAAATCTTTGGCGAGCAAACGGGTAAAGTGTTGGTGCTCGGCTGGGGTTCGACCTACGGCTCGATTACTTCTGCGGTCGAGAAGTTGCAGAAGGAGGGCAAAAGCGTTTCAAGCGCACACCTGCGCTATCTCAATCCCTTCCCGAAAAATCTCGGTGAAGTTTTGAGCGGCTTCGATACAGTGATCGTGCCTGAGATGAATCTGGGCCAGCTCTCGACGATGATTCGCGCCAAATATCTGGTGGATGCGATTGCCTTCTCCAAAGTCAAAGGCCGCCCGTTCCAGATACGCGAGATCGTGCAGAAGGTTGAAGAGTATTTGTGAGTTTATCTTGAAAAGGAAGCAAAATGGATAACAATGGCAACGGGACAAACGGAAACGAAAATCAGGACATTCTGGAATCTGCGCCTACGCCTTTAGCGGAAAGCGGCACGACCGGCAACGTTTCGGGCAGTGGCCCGTCGCCGGAGAGCGAGCCGGGTTCTGTGGTGGCGGGCGAGGTTGCGCCGCCGCCAGCGAAATTGACGAAAGCGGATTTCGTGTCGGGGCAGGAAGTCAGGTGGTGTCCGGGCTGCGGCGACTATGCGATTCTGAGTAACGTGCAGAAGGTCATGCCGGAGCTTGGCATCCCGCGCGAGAAGATCGTCTTCGTCTCAGGCATCGGCTGTTCCTCGCGCTTTCCTTATTACATGAACACTTACGGGTTTCACTCGATACACGGACGCGCGCCTGCTGTGGCGACCGGCATCAAGGCATCGAATCCTGAGCTGAGCGTGTGGGTCATCACGGGCGACGGCGATGCTCTTTCCATCGGCGGCAATCATTTCATACATGCCATCCGGCGCAACCTCGATCTCAATTACATACTCTTCAACAATCGCATCTACGGCTTGACCAAAGGCCAGTACAGCCCGACCTCCGAGTTCGGCAAGAATACCAAGTCAACGCCGATGGGCGTGATTGACTATCCCTTGAACCCGCTGTCGGTGGCGATTGCGAGCGAGGCGACGTTTGTCGCGCGCTCGATTGACATAGATGTCAAGCATCTCGGCGCGATGGTCGAAGCGGCGGCGCGGCACAAGGGCGTCTCTTTCTTAGAGGTCTATCAGAACTGCAATATCTTTAACGATAAAGCGTTCGATCATTTCGCAGACAGGAATGTCCGCTCAGACCGCGTGCTTTACCTGGAGCACGGCAAGCCTATGATCTTCGGCAAAGACAGGGACAAAGGCATACGCATGAACGGCGCGCATCCTGAAGTCGTCAAGCTTGGCGAGAACGGCCTCACGGAAGACGACCTGCTCGTGCATGACATTTATCTCACAGACCCTTCGGTCGCCTTTATGCTGGCAAGGATGGAGTATCGCGAAGGCACGGATTTCCCGCAGCCCGTCGGCATCTTTCGCGCCGTCGAACGCTCGACCTACGAGGACTTGATGGCCGGACAGATTGACGCAGCCATCTTGAAGCAGGGCGCGGGCAGCCTTGAGAAATTGATTAACAGCGGCGACACGTGGGTCGTGGAGTAAAGTAAAAAGGTAAAAGGTAAAAGGCAAAAGTGAGGAAAGCTTTCAAGCCCTCCTCACTTTTGCCTTTTTACTTTTGCCTTTTACCTTTATTTGTAGGCGTCTGTCGCTGTGTTGACTACGCCCACGAGGTCAAGGTCGGGGCGGTTCGCCAGCACGTAGATACTGAGCGATTGATTGATGTAGCGGCGGATATAGGAATAGAAACCCGTCCACGCGCCGCCGTGATCGGCATAGGACATGCCATTGAAATTGCCCAGGCCCCAGCCGAAGCCGTAGTTTGTTTTCGTGCCGTTGTTCAGCGCGCCGCTGGTGTAAGCGGTTTTCATGCTCTCACTGCTGACCAGAAAATTCTTCGCCAGCGCCTCTTCATAAGCACACAGGTCATAGACGCTCGAATAGAAAGACCCTGCGCCCACTATCTTATCGAGCACGCTCCCGCTCTGCTGCACAAAACCCGTCACGCCGCCTTCGTAGCCTTTGGCGATATTGGCATCGTTGGTTCTGGAAAAGTCCGGGAACGAAAAAGTGTCTGTCATCCCTAAGGGCCTGAACACTCTGCTGTTGAAGAAATCAACGTAGGATTGACCGGAGGCTTTTTCAATCACAGAGCCGAGCATGTCATACTCGGAGTTGCTATAGACATACTCGTCGCCAGCTTTAGAACTGTTACCGTTCATGGGAAACCCCATGTTGACGTAAGCCTGAATCACATGCTCGTTCGTTGGCGGGTTCGCCAGCTTGAGCGTTTCATTGATGCCCGTCTCGTCATACATATCTCGAATATCAGAGATGTGATGCAGCAGACGCCGGATCGTCACTTTGGAGTTGTAGCCGGACAACTTGGTAACGTGCTTGCTCAAAGCGTCATCGTAGCCGAAGTTGCTTTTCGACTCTTTGAGCATCATGATGCCGAGGCCCGTGAACTGCTTTCCGCAGCTTGCCATGTGGAACATGGTCTCGGAAGTAATCGGAGCTTTGGTATTCAGATTCGCCAACCCGTAGCCAGCCAGATGAACGATCTGCCCGCCCTTGATGACCGCAATGGACAGCCCCGGCTTGTTCGTGCCGACGATGCTGTTGACAAAGTTATCAATCTTGGCCGAGCGCGTCGCGTCTGCGCGAACGGTCGTGGCGTTCGAGTGTTTCTGGTTGTTCCAGAACTTGTGTAAGACCGAGCCATTCTGCCCGCGCACGTAAACGTCACGATGCGTGTCGCCTTGAGCGACCACGGCAGGCGCGCTCGCCAGCCGCACGTTGCCGTCGTGGTGCATTATCCAGCCGCTGTCCGAGGGATTCCACTTTTTCCCGTCCCACCATTTCTGCCACAGCCTGTCATCCATCCCTTGAACGTAGATGTCATGAAAGCCCGGGTGAACCACGACGACGGACGGCGCGCCTTTGATCTGCCCGCCGAGGCCGAACCACGGACTCCACTTCTTGCCGTCCCAGAACTTGTGATAGACCGCGCCGTCCTGCCCGCGCACATACACATCACGAAAATTCTGTCCCTCTGAAATGACTGCGGGCGAACTGCCGAGACGAAAGTTTCCATCGTCGTGCAGCGTCCAGCCGTCGTCCGAAGGATTCCACTTTTTCCCGTCCCACCATTTCTGATACAGGCGGTCGTCCATCCCGCGCACGTAGATGTCTATGGTCGAGGGCGTCGGGTTGACCACAGCGGGCGCGCCTTTGATTTGCCCGCCGAGACCGAACCAGCCGTTCCACTTCTTGCCATCCCAGAATTTATGCACCACAGAGCCATCCTGATTGCGCGCGTAAACGTCACGAAAGTTGCTCCCGTTTGCGACTACTGCGGGCGAGCTGCCGAGACGAAAATTCCCATCGTCGTGTTGTATCCAGCCGCTGTCGGAGGGATTCCATTTTTTCCCGTCCCACCATTTCTGATACAGGCGGTCATCCATTCCGCGCACGTAAATATCAATCGTCTCCGGCGTTGGCTTGACCACCGCAGGCTCGCCTTTAATCTCCGCGCCGAGTCCAAACCAGCCGTGCCATGTCGTCGTCATGATGATTTCTCCTCAAAGTATGATTCAAGCTTCACATGCCCGACTGCGCCGGGCGTTTAAGACGCTGCCAGACTAGGCCACAGAGGCGAATTGTGTCCTGACGTTTTGGTAACTGTTTGGTGACTGTTGTCGTAAACGACGTTGAGCGGGAATCGAGAAGGTCTTGGCAAGGCCGGGAAGACACACAAAACTGCATCCCTGTTTTGTGTAATTTTGCTGAGCGTTCTAGCTTTTTCTAACTGAATAGCATCCAGCGGCGGGCAATCTTTTCAGCTTCCTGAGCCTGACCGGATTGCAGGAGCATCGCGTGAAGCTCGCGCGCGAGAGGGGCGCGAGCACGTGTGAGGCCATCGCGTCTTGCATTATCTGAGGCGTCAAGCTGTTCGCGCATGGCTTCGAGCAGCTCGACGGCATGGCGCATGGCCGCTAAAGCGCGTTCCCTGTTGTGCGTTCTTTTATCTTTAAAGTCTGCATCCAGCGTCTTTCCTAAAATCCAGTAGCCGCGCCAGCTTTCGCCAGACCCGGCTTCGGACAACAGTTTCGCTGCGCGCTCTGCCTCTTCCAACGCATGGCCTCGCTGTGAAAGATTGAGTCGCGCCTGCGCCCGTTCGACCAGCGCGAGTCCCAACACATCTCTGTTATCCAACTCTTCGGCAATGCTGATGGCTCGATTCGCCGCGAGCAGCGCGCCCTCGTTATCCTGCTCGCAGATTTTCAAGTGGGCGAGGTCTGTCAGGATTCTGCATTCGTCATCGCGGTCGCCGATGTCGCGTATCATCTCCAAAGAACGCGAGAGCAATCGTCCGGCGTCCGCGAACCGGCCCATCTCGCAAGCGGCACGACCGAGCATCCATAAAGTCTCCGCCTCGCAATGAGCATCGCCTGTGTCTTTGAGTCTTTCCAGCGTCCTGTTCAGATAACCTATGCCCTCATCGAAAAGCCCTTCGGCGATGCGCGCCCGACCGATGAGCAGGTTGGTTTTCGTCTCGCCAAAGGCATCGCCCGCGCTGCGAAAAACTTCGTGCGCGCAGAGGGCCAGACCGATAGCCGCTTCATATTGTCCCTGACCGATCTGCGCCCAGATCAAGCCCTGCTGCACCTGCGCCTCGGCCCAGATATTCCCGGAACTGTGATAATCATTTATCGCGCGCTCGAATAAAGGAATGCATTCCCGGTAGCGACCCTGAAACGCGTATGTCCAGCCCAGCCGACCGGAAGCGATGGTGGCGATGCGATGCTCCGGGCCAATCAGCGCGATAGCCTTCTCGATGGCCCGTGCAGAGTGTACATAGTTGCCCATGCCAAGCTCGCTGCGGCTGAGTTGGATGAGCGAGAGAGCCTCGCCTTCGTAGTCTCGCGTGTCGCGGTAAATATCCAAAGCATCTAACGCCGGTTCACTAGCTTTTTGATACCAGCCGAGTCCGGTTCGCGTCAAACCCTGCTGTAACAGGGCGACGGCGAGACTGCTCCGGTCGTTTGCCTCGCGCGCCAGTGCGATGGCTTCCGTCCAGATGGCTTCGGCTTCCTTCAGCTTGCCGACGGAGTAATAGACCTCGCCCATCGAGCGCACCAGCTTTAAGCGTGCAGAGAGACCGGGCGCGTTTTCATCTTCAGCGTTGAGTTTACGCGCGGCGCGCTCTGCGCGATTGATGACGGCGACGGCCTCGCTCCATTGCCAGCGCGCGATGGCGGCGTCGGCTGCGCGCATGCTCCACTCGAATGTCCTGGGCCAATCCTCTGCCGCCTCTGCGTGCGCGCTCAGGGCTTCGGCCACGCGATCCGCCTCGCGCGCATGCACCAGCTCAAGAGTTTCGACCGCACGCGCATGCAGACGCCTGCGACGCCGCGACGGCAGCGCCTCATACAACACGCGCCGTAGAATCATGTGATAAAAGCGATAATCCTCGCCCGCAGACAACCCGCGCCCGGACAAGACTCCGAGTTGCTTTCCTTCCGAGAGCAGGTCTTCGATCTCAGTCTCGCTCTGGCCTGACATCTGCGACAAAGTTTCGACGCGAAACTCATCACCGATGACCGCCGCGTGCTCTATGATTTCGCGCACGCGCGGCGAGAGATGATCGAGCTTGGCCTCTGCCGCCAGCACCAGCGTGTCCGGCAGATTCAGGTCTTTTATTCCGCGCCAACGCCAGCGGGGTTGCGCGGCCTCTTCGTAAACGATGACTCCCTCGGCCATCAAGAGGCGCAGCATCTCCGTCAGAAAATAAGGGTTGCCGCCCGTCAGTTGAGACAGGGTTTGCAAGTCTCTCGGCGGCACTTCGGGAGCGTTTGAGCTGCTGTTGTCGCCGCAGAAGATTGCGCGGATGGCGGCGCGGCAGGCTTCTTCGTCCAGCGGCTTGAGCTTGAGGCTCGTAAAGCTGCGATAGTGCGCCTGCTGTTTGAGCCACAGGTGCAGCGCCTCCGCCGGCTCAAGCATCTCTTCACTGCGCGCGAGAATGACTATCAATAAATGCTCGCTCGATGCCGTCCGCATCAGATAGCCGAGCACGTCGCGGCTCGCTTCATCGGCCCACTGCAAATCGTCAAGCACGATGACGAGCGGGCACTGCCTGCTGAGCCGTGTAAAGCATTGGCTGACGGGAATGATGGCGCGGAAATTGTCGCCAGCCGCTGCTCCGACGCTCGCACGCACATGCGTCGCGCCCGCCCTCAGCTCAACATCCGCAAACAGCTCTTCCGGCAAACGGACGCCGCACACGGCCTGCGCCATCGCGCGTAAATCCGTCGCCTCATCGAGCGACGACGCGCGCTCGTTTGAACCGATGAGGTTGAAAGCGGAGCGCAGCAATCCCAGAAAAACCTCGTAAGGCGCAAGACGGCTCGCTTCGTAATCGAAGAATCGCGCGGAGAGACACAAAGCTCCCTGCTCGCGCGCCCATCGCATGAAATAACGCGCGAGCTGCGTCTTGCCGATCCCGGAGTCGCCGGAAATAAAGACGGGCTGGCCCACGCCTTCCAGCATCCGCCCGTACTCCGCCTTGAGCGCGCCGAGTTCAGCATCTCTTCCCACCAACTGGTCGTAATCCGGAACATTCGTAAATGATTCGCTCTTCGCATCAACGGACGGATGAACTACAGCATCGCCTTCATCAAGAGCTTCAGGCACGCGTTCCGCGTCCGAATCGGAGAGCGTGACGGGAGCGACAAAGCTATAACCGCGCGCGTGATAAGTTTTGATAAAACGCGGGTCGTTGGCATCGTCGCCGAGCGCACGCCGCGCCTGCGAGACGGCCTTCTTGAGCACAGCATCGGTGGTAAACACATCCGGCCAGATGTGCTCCAACAGTTCTTCCTTTGAGATAACGCGCTGCGGATGCCGTGCCAGATAGCGCAGGACGCGCACCGCGCCCGGCTCAAGCCGGACGACTTCTCCGTCTCGATACAACAGGTCTACGTCCGACGGAAGATGAAACGACAGGAAATGCAGACTGTAGCGGGAGGGGAGCGGCAGCCTGAAATCGAAAGGCGCGGAGGGCAATTTGTCCGGCTGAATCTGAGGCGGACTCTCTTCTCTCTCCTGCCCGGCGACCAACTGCGAGGCGGCATCCTCTACGGTCACACGCTGAATGTCTTCATCACTCATGCGGCGCACCTGCGCCACAAAGCGATAACCGCGTCGCGGCACAGTCTCTATATACTTTTGCCTGTTGCGCTCTTCGCCGAGGCTTCTGCGTAAGGTGAAGATGTTATTGGACAGGTTGGCCTCTTCGACAAAGCTGTCGGGCCAGACGCGCTTCATCAACTCCTCTTTTTCCAGCAGATGCCCGCTATTTTCCACCAGCACGAGCAGCAAATCGAAGGCTTTGAGCGTTAGCGGCACAATCTCTTCGTCGAGCATCAAGAGACGCTCGGCTGCGTTTAGCCTGTAAGGCCCGAACGCGTAGAGGTGTGTGGAAGCCCTGGTCATAGCCGGTTACGAATTCGTCTTAGAACTGTTGGAGAAATAAAAGAGAGTTTTCAAAGGACTTCTCAAACGCTGGAAGAGTAGTGTGCTCCCCGGAGGTTACAAGTGATGTTGAACGCAACGGACGCTGATGGCAATGGAAAGTTTATCGCAAGGCACGTCTCCGGGCAACAAGACCACAGGCCCGCGCGGTCAGCTCTCGCGTCTCTTCAAACCTTCGTATCAACAAATAATCACAACGCACAAAAACTTCACCAATAGAAAAAGGAGCAATTCCATGTACTCAAGATTATCTCTCACACAGGCCAGCAGGCTCTTATTGATAGCTCTGGCCCTGCTCGTCCTGTCATCCTTTAGCAGTGCGGCGGCAGAGGAACTCCCGCAGCCGAAGCTCAAGTTCGACGGAACGGAAACCTATCAGGCCGGTGGCAAGACATGGGTCAGATACAAAATAAGCGTCATCAACCGCGCGGAATTTTCCGCAGACCTCTTTCAGCCCGCGCCGAATCTTCCGCCCTGCGGCAACAACGCCAACTCTGCACGCGCATGGGTAGACATCAAGAGCGGCGTCAATCCTTATCCGAGACTCTACGGCTTCTGCGCTCTCGGCTCTCCGGCAGATTTGGGCAGCCTCTGGTTCGCCGTCGAAAGAGGCAAGTGGCCTCCCAGGCTCGTCTACATCACCATCACGGATAGGCGGACGGGCAAGTCCGTCTCTTCGGGAAGAATCGAGATTCCGTCTTAAAAGTCTTCGCCCGGCAAAGCTAGCCCGGCATCTCCGGCGCATAGATTCGTCCGAGCAAGCAGCCCACCCGCCCGGCAAAGCGATGTCCTTAATGGTCGGTGGGGACATTGACTCAAAGAAGATTCACCAGCCTCAACCTCATCAACACTCAAGGAGATTAGTCAATGCCTAGCACATCTGACCGCAACCTCACGCTGACGACACAAGATTCAAATGTGACGGTCAAGGTCAAGTATAACGCAAAATTCACCACCTTCGAACGCCGTTTGGCCGGACTCGGAATGGTGTTCCGGGAGCGGATCAACGTCCTCGGCTTAGACCCGGACAACGGAACGACAGGTGACTTGCTGGAACGGTTTCCGATTGAGACTATTCCGGTAACGGACGGTAACGGCACACAGGTGCTCGCTCGTAATCGCTCTATCACCGTCCCACGGTCTACGCTTCAGGAAGACCCCGGTTTAGGCGATACGGATGCCATTCGCTGCCGGATTGAAATCGTAGCCCTCGGTCTGCCACCCGCTATCACAGAAGAATTCACTGATGTGGAGACCCTTCTGGGCTAGTCTGTTTCTACAGCCAGGATTTCACCTCGATCCAGCACGCGCCAGAGCCTGCCGGGACAGCTATTAGCTAATAGCTGTCCCGGCAGGCTCTGGCGCGCACACGGTTTTAACCCGAACACTTAAACCTTTCACAGCCTCTTAACGTAATAGGAAGTTCTTAGCGCAGGTCTTGACTGTTTTTGCGCGCATGACAAAATTGCTATTGAAAATGCTTCCTTCCGGCCCGATTCAAAGTTTAGGAGAGATGATTAATATGCTATCGAAACGTTTTCTGAACCTTATACTTTCGCTCGCACTCGTTTTCGCCAACCTCGCCGCGCCTTTTTCCGCTGCGGCGCAGGTCGCGCAGCAGGCCAACGCGAAACAGCAGACCGCGCAGGCCGACATGGCCGCGAAGCTGGCGACAATCGAGCAGACGCTGGATGCCAAGCGCAAGGAGTACGGCATTCCGGGCATGTCGCTCGCCATCGTCAAAGACGACCAGATCATTTATATGAAGGGACTCGGCGTCAAAGATTTGGAGAAGAACGCGCCGGTCACGCCCGACACGCTCTTTGCCATCGGCTCTTCGACCAAAGCCTTTACGGCTCTCACCGTTTTGATGGGCGCAGACGAAGGCAAGCTCTCGCTCGATGATTCACCGAAAAAGCTGCTGCCCTATTTCAAGATGTCCGACCCTGAAACGGACTCGAAGATTACTATCCGCGACCTGCTCTCTCACAGTTCGGGTCTCAACCGCACAGACCTCGCCTTTGCCGTCGGCACGCTCAACCGCGAAGAGGTCATACGCGTGGCCGGACTCGCCAAACCGACAGCCAGGCTGCGCGAAAAGTTTCAATATCAGAACGCCATGTTTACGGTCGCGGGCGAAGTGGCGGCACGCGCAGAGGGCAAGCCGTGGGAGAAGATTGTCGAGACGCGCATCTTCAAACCTTTGGGCATGAAAGACAGCAACATCTCCGTCAAAGAGATGGAGAAGGCGCGGGATTATTCTTACGGCTACGAATACAACACAGACACCAAGCAAAACCGCCGGCTGCCGATGCGCGACATTCCGCAGGCAGCTCCCGCAGGCGCGATCAACTCAAGCGCGCGCGACATGGCGCAGTGGCTCCGCTTTATGCTCGCGGGCGGCACATACAACGGCAAGCGACTCGTCTCCGAAAAAAGTTTTACGGAATTCACTTCGCCGCAGATGAAAATCACAGGCAAGGTCAGCTACGGCCTCGGCTGGTTTCTGCGCGACTGGAACGGTCACAAGGTCGTGGAGCACGGCGGCAACATAGACGGCTTTAACGCGCTGGTCGCAATGATGCCGGATCAGAAACTGGGCTTTGTGATGCTCACGAACATCAGCGGGTCGCCGCTCGGTCAGGATGCGATGCAAACCATCTGGACCAATCTGGTCGGCAAGCCGGAAGGCGACAAACCCTCTCAAGCTGACAACTCCGGCGCAAGAGCCGCAGGCACTGGCACATCAATCACCGGCACATACAAGTTTGCCGAGGCGGGCATGAATGTTGAAGTGGCGATGATTGACGGCAAGCTGGTGATGACCGTGCCGGGACAGCCGCAGTACACTTTGGAGAATGTCGGAGGCCGTCGCTACAAGCTCATCTATCCTGGCCTTGAAGGATTTTTCGCAACCTTCCGCCCCGTCAAAGAGAAGACGGATGAGACGGAGATGTATCTCGAACAGCCGCAGGGCAACTACGTGCTGTCGAGATTGAAGGCGGACGAGAAAGCCAAAGAGGCTGAGGCCGCAAGCAGCTATTCCGGCCCGATGAAGGAACTACTGGGCAGCTACAAAATAGAAAGCGGTCAGGCTCTGGTCGAAGTGACAATCAGAGACGGCAAGGTCTCGCTCGTCGTCCCCGGACAACAGCCTTACGCGCTCACGGAAAAAGCTAAAGACGCTTACACGCTCCCGCCTCTTCCGGCTGATGCTTACTGGATGAACGTCAAGCGCGACGCGGCGGGCAACGTTTCCGCCATCGCCGTCACACAGCCCGAAGGCGTTTTTACCTTTGTGCGTGAAGCCAAGTTTGCCGCCACCATGTCCGCAGATGAATTGATGGCAAAGGTCATCGAAGCTTCGGGCGGCGAAGCCCTGCGTAAACACAAATCAATGGTCACGAAGTTTGAGGCAAACTTCATCCATCAAGGCATCACCGGCGAAGGGACTAGTTATGCCAAAGCTCCTAACATGCAGGCGTCGAATACGAACTTGATGGCGCTCGGCAGAAAGGTCGGCAGCACCTTTGAATATTTCGACGGCACGACGGGCGGGCAGGACACAAGCTTTACGCCGGGAGATGTCTTGACTGGAAAACAGTTAGCCAACACAAAACTCGCGTCGGATTTTTACGGCCTGCTTAACTGGAAGACGCTCTTTAAGACCGTTGAGGTTAAACGCATGGACAAGGTTGCAGGCGAGGATGTGTACGTCGTCGTGATGACGCCGGAAGGCGCAAATCCTGTGACCCTTTACATCTCGACCAAGACCTTTCTGCCCTTGCGGAGAGACACCATCTACACGGCCAGCGATTCGACCGCACTTGAATTGCCGGTGACGGAAACCTACAGCGATTACAGGTCTGTCGAGGGCATGATGATGCCATTCAAGGCTGTGACCAATTCCCTCTCGCAGGGCGACATCATCGTCGAGATCAAAGAAGTGAAGTTTGACGTGGACATTCCAGACACGACTTTCAAACCACAGGCGAAGAAATAATCTCAAGCCCGCGAAACATTCTCGCGCAAAGGCGCAAAGAAAGCGTTTAAGTCTTTCTTTGCGCCTTTGCGCGAGATTTTTTAACGGCCCTGCCGGTAACGATGATGGCAGGAGCGGAAAAGCATGTCACAAAGCATGGCTTAACGTCAGTTCGACATCAGCATCAGTTGATGCCGCCCTTCGCGGGGCTGAGAAAACCGAAATCTTATGCCGAACTCACGTTAGCTTACGTCGAACTCACGTTAGCTTACGTTTGACGCCGCTAATCTTCGCAAGCGAGAGAGCGAAGAGCCTTTGACCGTCGGCGTGAGAATGATGAGCATGACGCCTTCAGCCGTGTTGATAAACTGCGTCGCGCCGGAGTCAACCCACTGCCGGATAGTATAAGAGTTAATCCGCAGGACATCCGTGGTGAGTCCAGTCGTCACCACTTTCAGATTTTTCGCGCAGGCCATACACCACGCGAGCTGGCATCTCTTCTCCGTGATGACCAGCGTCAGATTTAATTTGCACTCGGCGCATTGCATGACCTGCATCTTCGCGCCGTAGACGACCATCACGCGCTCCGTGTTCTTCGCTGCTTGACTCACTCTTTTTGTTATCATTATTCTCCCCTGCCGTTAGCTGAATTTCCGCTCTCGCTCGCTGACAAAATGGAGATTACTTCATGCAAGCGCGCACAGTCACCACCCATTTAGGTAGTAAGTTTGTTTCGAAAATTTAAGGCAGTTCTTTGCGTGCCTGAGTCTTAACTGCTTTGCGCCTTTGCGAGAAACGTCGGGGTTTCTCGCAAAGGCGCAAAGTTAAGAGTTAAGACGCAAAGAGTTGAGTGAATCAGCCCTTTGAGCTTTGAAGCCTGTTCTTAGTGCACGTTGGTTAACGGCAAGGGGATGTCGCCTGCCGTGCCCCAGTTGACGATGCGTAGCGTGTTGGTCTGGCTTTTCAGGACGAAGTGATTGCCTTCGCTCGGCCTGTAGACAGCAAAGTCCGTCTTGCCGTCGGCATCGTAGTCGCCGGGAACAGGCTGGTCACCGCTCTGGCCCCAGAACTGCGATTGGAGCGCGCCATCGGAGCTGCGGCGGACGTACCATGCGCCGGTCGAGGCGCGAAAGACAGCGATGTCAGTCTTGCCGTCGCGGTCATAATCTCCGGGGACGACCTGATCGAACTCGTTGCCCCACTGCACGGCCATCAGAGAGCCGTCCGAGCTGCGCTGGATGTAGAAGAAGGCCGTGGGCGTGCCAACGTTCTTGCGAAAGACAGCGATGTCAGTCTTGCCGTCGCCGTCATAATCTCCGGGCGCGGGTACATCGCCGCTCTGTCCCCACTGGAGCGCGAGCAAGGTGCCGCTAAAGCTTCTGGACACATAGAAGGTCGAATTGCTCGGGCGAAAGACTGCAAAGTCCGCTTTATCATCGCCGTCGAAATCTCCCTGAACGGGCAGATCGCCGTTGACTCCCCACTGCCTGCCCGTCAACGTACCGTCTATGCTGCGCCGGACATACCATGAGCCGTTCGAGGGACGAAAGACGGTCATGTCCGTCTCGCTATCTCCATCGTAATCACCCGCGACCGGGATGTCGCCGCTCTGCCCCCACTTGAGTGTATTGAAACAGCAGCTTACGCCATTGCTCGCGGATTGCTGTATGTACCAGGTGCTATTGCTCGGACGATAGACGACGAAATCAGACCAGCCCGGAATATAGAAGCTAAACTGGCCTCCGCTCTCAGCGAAGCTGACTTGCCAGTTAAGAATCAGCGTGCCCGTATTGCCGGAGAAACCGTCAACCGCCAAGTAGTAGGTCGTGCCTGCGGTGGCGGCAAAGGTCACGCGGCTCTGGGTCGTCCCGGCGATGTCGTCGCTGCCTGTGATATTGGTCAGGGCATTGACCGCCGCTCCTGTATAAACCGCCAGCGTCGTGTCGAAGCTGCTGCCTTTGGTATTAAAGGTCATGGTGACGTTGGAGGGGGCGACCCAGCTAAACCAGACGGAGTTGATGGGGGTTGAAGCGCCCACATGATCCGGCTCGCCAGCCTCTCCGGTCGAGCCGACGTTGGTGTCCGAGATGTTCAGATTAGAGCCGGTGAAGTTATAAATAGAGCGCGCGTTAGCGAAATTATCGTTGGGCGAAGCAGCCGTCAGCGCGTAGTTGAGCGTAAAAGTTCCCGTAAAGCTGCCGAAGCCGTCAACCTTTATGTAATAGGTCGTGCCGCTGGTGACGCCAAAGGTCATGCGGCTGTAGCCGAACGGGACAAAGCCCGAGTTTTCCGTAATCTTCGTCAGGCTGCCGAGAGACGGGCCTGTAAAGACCGCGATGCTGGTGTCGGAGGTAATCGTGCCGGGGCCGTTGGTGTCTATGTTCAAGCTGCCGGACATCGGAGCCGTAAACTTGTACCAGACGGAATTAATCGCGCCGCCGGAGACGATGTTCGGCTCGCCCGCTTCGCTGGTGGCTTCAAGGTTCGTGCCTGCGACGGCTCCGGAATTTCCGGCTATCACTTCCGCGTTAGCGAAATTGTCATTGGCGGGCGGAGCCGAGACGGCCTGCGCCTCCTGTGCGGAAATCGGCACGCCGATACAAATTAAGGTAAATAAGACTGCCAGCGATATGGCGATCAATTGGGCGTTGCTTCTAGTCTCTCTCATGGTCTCTCTCATTTTCGTCTCTCCTTAACTTTCAATCGTCTTCCCCGGCGGGGAGTTTATGATTTATGTCATGGCCTTCGTGGAACGCCTCAGGCAGGGCAAGTGCCTCTGTTTCGCGCGCTCCGTGTTGTCAATGGCTTGAAGATAGTCAAATCAAGAAGCAGCGTCACCACCTATTCAGGTAGTAACGTAAAAGAGGGCGTGGGGGATAGGGTGCCGGGTGTAGAAAAGCAATTTGTTTTTCACTTCACCCGATACCCAACACCCTTAATATCTTTCGCTCAAACGGCCACGGCCTCCGTCGGTGGTTGAGAGAGTCACCACCAACGGAGGCCGTGGCCGAAGCAATCAAACGCAACTCCCGGCCCCTTGCCCCGGTAGCCGGAAGACGCGCGTTTGACCCGCCATCTTAATGCACGTTGCTGCGCGCGATGGGATTATCGCCATTCGCACGCTCTTCCCTGAGCCGCGTTTTACCTGCGGTCGAGCGAGAGGCGGCGACAGGGAATCCTTCCATAAGGGCTGTTGCGTAAGGAATTTGCGGACTTCTCCGCTCTGCTGTTGTCCGGCGAGGCATGATGCCGCTCATGATTGTTATTGAGCCTGCCTGTAGAATGGCTATCAACCGGGAAGTCTTGATTTTCAGGTTTCTCATTCATAACTGCCTTTCGAGCGTCATCCCTGTTTTAGCGGGCAGGGAGGTTAGAGTGTCAAATACATCAGAGCTTCGGACGACGGCCTGAAGATAACCAATGGCGCAGCGACAGTCACCACCTGTTTAGGTAGTAATGGAAGAAGGGGGCCGGGGGTTGGGAGTTGGGGGCCGGGGGCCGGAAGAGCAAGATTGTCTTCACTACACCCGACACCCTATTCCCTACTCCCTGTTTTATTAGATGAGCCGGTTATGCAGGGCTTTGGCGACGGCTTCCGACTTGGAGTGAACCTGAAGTTTTTCGTAAATCCGTTTCAGATGAAATGAGATGGTATTGACGGTCACGCCCAGTTCCGCCGCCGCCGTCTTGTAGCTATGGCCTTCGACGAGCAGCTTGAGAATTCTGGTTTCATGCGGCGTCAATTCGTAATCGGCGCGGGCGGGCGGGCGAAAGTCGCGGAAGAGCGTGATGACGCGGCGCGCGACCTCCGGCGACATCGGCGCGCCGCCCGTGGCCGCTTCTCTGAGGCTCTCCATCAGACGCGCGGGCGGAGTTTTCTTTAAGAGATACCCGCACGCTCCGGCGCAGAGCGCGTCAAAAATCCGATCATCGTCGTCATACACCGAAAGCACCAGAATGGTCATCTCCGGGTAACGCTCCTTGAGAATACGCATGCCCTGTATGCCGTCCATGCCGGGCAAGCCTATATCGGAGAGCACCACATCCGGCACATCATGCTTGATTTTTTCCAGCGCCTCTTCCATAGAGCGATAGCTGCCGGTGCAGGAGTAGCCCTCTGTCCCGCCGATCAGCATGGCGAGTCCTTCGCGTATCGGGCGCAAGTCTTCGATAATTGCGACCTTGATTAATGCGGGCGGTGGTTTGAGTTCCACAATCTCTAAACTCCCTGCCAGTTGTTCGTTCAGCATAAGCTTTCTCCTTACGGCCTCCATCAGGGCTACCTGCGAAGAGAGCTTATGCCGGTTCAGCTTATCAGGTCACCACCTATTCAGGTAGCGGTATTAGTCTTCGGTAGCGTGTCAATGTGAAGTTGATGAGTCGTTAATCGTGAATTGAGTGGGGAAGAAAGCAAGAGTTTCCCGCAAAGGCGCTGGTGACGCAAAGCAAGACCGCAAAGGAGTGAATGCTATTCGCTCCTTGTGAGCTTTTCTTTGCGCCACCAGCGCCTTTGCGCGAACAGTTCGTTTTCTTCGCCATCTTTGAAATTGACCTGCTATCTATTCTTCATAAAGTACGAAGTTTTATCCTGTCTATACACACTAACGCAGCTTTTTCCAGTTAATGATTTTCGAGCGACGGCCACCGACGGGAACTTTCAGGAGCACGGTCGTCCCCTTCCCTTTCCCGGACTCCACATCATAGCTGCCGCCGAGAGCCGCCGCGCGCTTGCGCATGCTGGCGAGTCCGTGCCCGCCCATGCCTGTGTGGTTGCCGTTCATCGCTCCCTCGACATCGAATCCTTTGCCGTTGTCGCTGACGCGGATAATAAGCTGGTCGGCTTCGAGCTTGAATTCTAAATCGGCATCTGTGCACTCGGAATATTTGACAAGGTTATTGACGCTCTCTTTGAAAATCAGATAGACCTCGCGCCTGAGGTCTGCGCCGAGCCGTACGTTCTTCTCGTCTGCGACGGGCACGCGGAAACGAAAGTCTATCTCTCGCGCGCTCATGATGTCGCTGGCAAAGCGGCGCATGCGCTGTGTCAAATCGCTCAGGTGGTCGCGCTTCGGGTTAATGGCCCACACGATGTCGCTCATCGCATCCACCATCTCGCGCGATGTTCCGGCAATCATCTGAAGCGGCTCATTGACTTTAGCATCGCTGCCATCGACACGCTGGCTGACGACCTCGCTCATGATGGCTATCTGCGAGAGGCTCGCGCCGATGTCGTCGTGCAGGTCTGTGGCGATGCGCGTCCGCACGCGCTCCAACTCGATGGCACGCGCGACGCGATAACGCTCTATCAAATACACGAGGCTTCCGATAAGGATGGCCGCCAGCGTCAGAAACCACCAGCGTTGCCAGAGGGGCGGCAGGATGGTGAAAGAGATCGAAGCAGGCTCAGGCGTAGCGATGCCGTCGGAATTAACGGCGCGCACCAGAAAGCGATAGCGGCCCGGCGCGAGGCTGGCGGCGATGGTGCGTTGATCCGTCGGCGCGCTCCAATCCTTATCCACGCCTTCAAACCTGTACTGGTAGCGCAAGCCTCCACCGGCTGAAAAGTTGAGACCGAAGAAATCTATCTGAATCTGATTCTGGTTCGAGTTGAACTCAAGCC
The DNA here is from genome assembly GCA_963817025.1 of Pyrinomonadaceae bacterium. Classification (GTDB taxonomy): domain Bacteria; phylum Acidobacteriota; class Blastocatellia; order Pyrinomonadales; family Pyrinomonadaceae; genus JACMLC01. The sequence goes on from CAWFML010000004.1 coordinate 578,477, forward strand.
CTCCGACCTCTTTTTCGCCAAGCTCGGAGATGGGGCGCGCAACGCCGCCGACGCGCAGCCCGCTAATCAAAACAGGAGGCGCGGCCTGCGGCTTTTCCTCTTCCGGCACGAGGCGCGACAAGCCTTCGCGCGTGCCGAACCAGAGCGCGCCCGTGCGGTCTTGGAATGCCGCCGTGACTTCGCTTTTAATCAACCCGTCGGCGGTCGTGAAATGTTTGATGCGCCCCGTCTGAAGCTCAAGCCGGTCGATGCCGCGCGCAGTCCCTATGTAAAGGTTGCCCCACTTGTCTTCCGTAAAGGCGCGCAGGTTGTTGCTGGCTAGATTCTCTGCGGTCGAGTAAACAATGAGGCGCGGCTTTTCCGCCGGGGGGTCGTCAATGCGAACTGCGCCGCTGCTGCTCGTGGCAAACCACAGGCGATTGGCCGTGTCGCGGTAAGAGCCTTGCGTCAATCCGTCAGGCTCGCCCTCTGCTTTGTTCAGAACTTCGAGACGACCGTTGCGGTGACGCATCAGCCCGCCGTTATGCAGTCCTATCCAGACATTGCCCGCCACATCTTCGCTAAAGACATTGGCCCAATTTGCGGTCGGGTGTCCCTCCTTTTCCGTATAGCGATGAAAAGCGCCGGTCGCGCGTTCCCAGCGCGTGAGCATGACGGGCGGGTTGTAAGAACCGATCCAGATGTCGCCGCGCGAATCTTCAAACAGGCGCGAGATGTTGCTATCGGCTAAGCCCTCGCGCGTCGTGTAGACGGCACGCGGGCTGACGCGCGCCAAATCTTCGAGTCGCTCTACCTTTGGAAAGCGATACAGCCCGTCGCCCGTCGCCATCCACCACTCTTCCAAGTGGTCTTGGATAATTACCCACCGGCCTGAGCTTCCATCAAGAATGCGCTGCGGGAGATTTGGGCGAATGGCTGTGAATCTCTCGCCGTCGAATCTGTTGATAGTCCATTTAGAGCTGATGGCGCACAACTCGCCCGCGCGTGTCTCATAAATCTGAATGATCTCAGGATGGCCCAATCCTTCCGTTTCGCGGTACGAGAGGAGTCCGCCCCTTGCGACCTTGATCGCGCCGCTCGCCTGCGTGCCGACCCAGAAATTGCCCGCGCTGTCTTCCGCCAGCGAGTTGACGCGGTTGCTCAACCCTTGCGTCGCGGCATAGCTCGCAAACTGTTTGCCGTCGAAAACGCTGACGCCGCCACCGCGCGTCCCGATCCAGATGCGCCCGTCAGCAGATTGATGCAGGGCCTGTATGTTGTTGTGCGTCAGTCCTTCTCCGGTCGTGAACCAGGCCGCTTCTCCGGCAGCGCCGGGCAAAATAGAACGGCCCTCAGGCATGGTTTGCAAACTGTTTTTCCGCTCGCGTGCGCGCTCTTCCAGATTGACTTCATTGGTGGCGACGCGCGAGGCAGCTTCGGGATAAAACACCATCACCCCAGCTTGATGACCGAGCCACAATCTTTTCTCTTTATCCATCAGCAAGGCCCAGACGGTATCCGTAGCTTGCGAGGAGCGAATCGTGTAATGAATGATTCTGCCGTCGGGCAGACGGCGCACCAGCCCGTAATATGTGGCGAGACAGATCGCGCCCTCGCTGTCTTCGATAATCCTTTTGACTTCAACCTCGCGCTGTGGCACAGAGTCTGGCAGTGGGCCAATCTCGACTTGCTCAAACGTGACGCCGCCGTCCGGCTTCTTCAACAGAAGATAGAGGCCGCTGTCCGTGCCGACCCACAGGCGACCCGCGCCGTCTTCGTAGATGACGTTAACGAAATTCGACAGCCCGCCGTTTTCTTTGACGCGATACGAAGTAAAGAGTTTTTGCGGCTCGCCGCTCTCGGCAGATGAAGAGTTGCGCGAGGGGTCAAAGCGACTGACGCCGCCGCCATTGGTTGCAATCCAGTAAGTGCCGTCCCTGCTTTCGAGCAGGTGGTTGATGTGATTGACGGGCAAGCCGTCTTTTAAGCCGTAAGTGATAAAGCGATAACCGTCAAAGCGCGATAGCCCGTCGCCCGTGCAGAACCACAGAAAGCCGCGCGAGTCCTGCACAATCTCCTGCACCTCATCATGGCCGAGGCCGTCTGCGATGGAGTAGTTCTTGACCGGCAACTGCTCCATACGCGAGGCAGTGGGCAAACACACCACCAGACAGATGAGCCATATCAGGCGCAGGCAGCCGCGAAACTTTTTCAACTGGGCTGTGTTCATGTGAACCACTCTTTTGAAGGGACGCAACTAGCGGGAGCGGTCTGACGGATTTACTTCCAACGCAGGCGAGTGTGGCACAGGCGCGCAGAAAAATTCAACATCTGCCGCGCTTTGATGAGAGCGATGAATTTTTTCCGCAGCGGAGCAAAGAAAGTATCAAGGAGATGCGCGCGAGTTACAGCTTCAAAACTCCGGGCCTGAAACACTTCAATCCTTTGCGCCTTCTGTTTTTCCTTCTTTGCGCCTTTGCGTGAAACCTCAACAACGATTTCACGCAAAGGCGCAAAGACAAAACTAGAGGCGCAAAGGATTGAGTGTATTTCGCGGTCAGCTCTTACTTTGCTTTGCGGCTTTTGGACTGTCGCTTTTTGAAGGCGATTTCGCCGCCGGTTTCGCCGACGTGGCCGCCGTCCGTCTGCGCAGGAATCGAAGGCGTGTTCGAGCGCGGCGTGGCCCCGTCGCTCATCAAATGCTGTCTTGATTTGTCCGCGAACATCTTGTTAGCCTCTTTGCGCCGCCCGCGCATCGCCGGAGTCTCTTCTTTTTCCGCGCGGCCCTTGTCGGGTTGGCCCTCAAATCCCGTTTGCTGCCCGCGCGGCTTTTCGGGTCTTCCCACCTTGCTCTGCTCTTTTTTGCCAGCCATCTTTAGTTCCCCTTTCTCGTTTTAATAGCTCAACTGTTTTTTTCGACAGCAGCCTTGCGCCCCATCGCCCACTTGAGCGCGGGCGGCGTAATCAGCGTCGTAATGATGACCATGATGACGATGATGCCGAAGATGTTCGCATCTATCACAGGCACGCGCACGCCTTGAGCGTTTGGCAGAAACAGTGTCGCGCCGATGCCCGCGAAGATGAGTCCGACTTCGCCGCGCGGAATCATGCCGATGCCCACCGCAAGACGATTGACGCCGCGCTCCGTGACGCCGAGCGAGCAGACTTGCTTGCCAATAATTGCGACCAGCGTCAGGGCAATGGCAAAGCCTAAAAGATCAAGCCGCGCAAAGGCGCGCAGGTCAACCCTGAGTCCCATGAGGACGAAAAAAATCGGGGCGAGCAGCGCGCTGACCGGAGCCAGCAGTTGTTCCAGATCGCGCTTTTCATGATGTGGAAGCTTCTTGAAATGAACTTCGTCGAGCACGAGTCCGGCGGCGAAAGCTCCGATGATTTCCGCCAGCCCGACCTTCTTGCCTCCCCACGCGAGCAGAAAACAGAAGGCCAGCGAAAGGGCCAGCAACACGCCACGGCTTTCAAATCTCCCGATGCCGCCAAGCAGTCGCGGCACGACATAATGCCCTAGCACGACCGCGCCCACCAGAAAGAGAATTGATTTTGCAGCGATCCACACAATTGCTGCCAGAGAGAGGGACGCGCCCGTCGCCTGTGCCTGAATCGCGCCCGTCACCACCGCCAGAATCAAGAGGCCCAGCACATCATCAATCACCGCCGCGCCAAGTATAATTCGCGCCGCGCGCGTCGTCAGCCGATTCAAATCTTTAAGGACGCGCGCAGTGATGCCGACGCTCGTCGCGCACAGGGTTGCGCCGATAAAGATATGAACCAGTCGCGGCTCGTCCGGGATAAAATAAGCGGCCACGCCCCAGCCGAGAAAGAAAGGAGCGACCACGCCCAGCACCGCGACCAGCAGCGAAGACCACCCGACCTCAAGCATCTCTCCCAGGTTCGATTCCAGCCCGACTTCAAACAACAGAATAATCACGCCCAACTCTGCGAGCGCAGAGATGACCACGTTTGTCTTCAGCGGCTCGGCAATCGTCACGCCTGCGAGCATCAGATTGCCCAGAATGATGCCACCGCACAGTTCTCCAAGCACGGCGGGCTGCCCCAATCTCTCAAAAACTTCGCCGCAAAACTTTGCGACAATCCAGATGACCGCGACGCCCACCAGAACAATCGGGTCAAGCCCGTGCGCTGCTGTTCCGCCTTCCATCGCTCCGCCTTCCGTATCTGATATGAGCGTATCCTAGCATAGAGGAATTCAAACAGGGATGAACAGGATAAAAATAAGATAGTAGGTCAATGTCAAAGATAGCGAAGAAAACGAAATGTTCGCGCAAAGGCGCAAAGGCGCAAAGGAAGACCGCAAAGGGTTGAATGCCACTCGCTCTTGGCGTGCTTTCTTTGCGCCTTTGCGCCTTTGCGGGAGAATCTTCCTCTCTTGCTCACTCAATTCACGATTGACCACTCATCAACTTCAATCCGACAACTGATTCGTAATTGAAAGCATCGAAAGCGTTTGGCATTCGCAGCAATGTGAGCCGGTCAACGTTCCTAGCTTTGGCGACCTGCCTTCCCCTCGCAGATTCCGCATAAAGCGATTCCATTAACACACACACAGGCAGGCGGCCTTTTGCCTGCAAGGAAATTATGAAAAAGAAGATGCGTTTTCTCCTTCGATTATTTTGCGTGGCGATGGCCGCGTTGTTCTTAAATATCGCTTTCACATCCGTGCAGAGCGCAGTAGCCAAGCCTACGGATTTCGACGGCGACGGCAAAACGGATTTTGCAGTCTTCCGCCGCAGCGAAAATGCCTGGTACATCTTAAAGAGCACTGGCGGAACTATCTCTCAAATCTTCGGGCAGCAGGGCGACGACATCGTGCCTGAAGATTTCGACGGCGACGGCAAAACCGACTTCGCAGTCTATCGCTCGACCCCGCCCTTTCCGGTACCAGGCCCCGGCGTCTTTTATGTCTGGCGCAGTTCGGATGACACGCTTCAGGTACAGCCGTGGGGATTGAGCGGTGACGGCTGGTTCGCCTCGAACGATTACGACGGCGACGGCAAAGCGGACTTCGGCGTACATCGCCGCAGTGAGGCAGGCACTACATGGTATATCCTGCTCAGCGCGGACAACACTTTCCGTGCAGTGCAGTGGGGCATTGACCGCGACCTTCCGCAGCCCGGAGATTATGACGGCGATGGCAAAGCCGATTTCACAGTCCAGCGTCGCGCCCAGAACCTGGCTGAACCCGCGAGCTTCTACACACTGCAAAGCTCTGACAACACACTCAACGCGAGACAATGGGGTCTCGGCGCAGACCTCAATGTGCCGGGCGATTACGACGGCGACGGCAAGACAGACACAGCCGTCTACCGCTCGACTCCCTTCAGTGGCCCAAGCGCTTTTTATGTTTTGAACAGCAGCGGCGGCATCATCTCTCAACAGTGGGGCATACTGGGAGATCGTCCCGCGCCGGGAGATTATGACGGCGACGGCAAGACTGACTTTGCCGTCTGGCGACCAAGCGACGGCACGTTCTATGTTTTGAAGAGCAGCGACGGCGGCTTTATTTTCCAACAGTGGGGACAAAGCGGCGATATGCCGGTAGCAGGCTATAGAATTTTCTAACCAAGAAAGTTTCCCGCAAAGGCGCAAAGACGCAAAGAAAAGCTTCACTGTTTTCTTTGCGTCTTTGCGCCTGCGGGAGATTCTTCCGTAATATATAGGCACTGGAATTTCAACCCCAAACGCTACCAAAAATTGCGTCAAGCCCGGAAGGATTAGACTTCAAGCACCACAGAGACCACCAACCAGAGAATATCTGTCACTTCTCAGGTGAAAAACCTGCCCCCGCAACTGAAAGACACCCCCACCGCGTAACATTATGCGAGAAATAAAGGGGTTAACTGTGTTAGACTCTTTTGGAACAAGCAAGGCCGTCGCTCTCCGCGTGGGAATGCATCAAGCGACGGCCTCTCCGCATCAAGCCATCTCTGAACGGCCAGGTAGAGAGGCGAGCGGCAGGGAGCGCATCCACCCCTTTGCGCTCCCTTTTCAATTTCCCTATCAAGCTTTTATGAGGTTAATGCTCTCTGTTATATTGAGCGCGTTCTGTTTGACAACTTAAGTAACGGCATATGCGTCGCTCACACCTCAAACTGAAGTCATGAGCATCGCCGTTCTGAATGAAAGGTTCATTCTCACGGCGAAGCAATTGAGCAAGCGCATCTTATACCATATACGGTATAGCGGCAAGTCTTATTTGCTGCCCGCGTTATCAGGAGGTATTTCCTGATGGCGGCAGTGCGTCTTGTTTCACAACGTCTTGGTGAAAAGCTGAGACAGATTAGGGAGGCTTTAGGACTTTCTCAGGCTGAAATGCTCAGACGTTTGGGCTTTGAAGATGACTTGGTTTACAACCGGATTTCAGATTATGAGCTTGGGAAACGTGAGCCACCATTGCCCGTGCTTCTACAATATGCGCATGTGTCTGGTGTGTACGTGGACACTTTGATTGACGACGAGCTTGATTTGCCATCTGGCATTCCAAGCCCGACAAAAAGCGAAGGCATCCGGCGCGCACCGGCAACCCGCCACAAGAAACGCTAAACCACTGAGAAGCTGTTTGAAAAGTCTGTGAAAGCCCTGAAAGGGCGGCATAAATTATTTCGCCCTTTCAGGGCTTGAAATAGTAATGATGACTCTATACCTGTGGCGTTGCCACAGGCTATTACATGACGCCCTTTCAGGGCTTTTCAATCAGCTTCTGAGATGCGAGCGTCTTAATTAACGTGAGTACGACGTAAGAACGGTGAGGTGTTAGATAGCCCCGGAGGGGCGAGATAGATTAGCCCACGGCGTCAGCCGTGGGCACAGCACCCACATCAAAGGTCGAAGCCCCGGAGGGGCGACATAGATCTATGTCGCCCCTCCGGGGCTTCGGCATGGTAGGGCGTCTTGTCCCAGCACTGACGTGCCGGGCTAATATCTGCTGCCCCTCGGGGGCTGTCATGCTGCAATCCTCTTCTGCTTATATCGAACTCACGTTGATTATCAACACGAGCCGGAAAACTACCCGCAATCCAATACCATTTGACACCCCGCTCTACGCAATACTATCTTCACCGCACAGATAAACCATTAAAAGCTAATGAATACAAACATTTTCACTAACACAATCCAGCACGGCGATTGTCTTCAGGTCTTGCCGAAGTTGCCAGCCGCTTCAGTTGATTTAATTGTCACGTCCCCGCCCTATGCTGATAGTCGTAAGAACAGCTATGGCGGCATCCACCCTGACAAGTATGTGGAATGGTTTATCCCTATCACTAACGAGTTGAAGCGAGTCTTGAAAGATGATGGCTCTTTTGTACTCAACATCAAAGAGAAAGTGGTTGATGGCGAACGTCACACTTACGTCCTCGAATTGATACTTGCGATGAGAAAGCAAGGTTGGCTATGGACTGAAGAATATTTATGGCATAAAAAGAATTGCGCGCCCGGTAAGTGGCCCAACCGCTTTCGTGATGCTTGGGAGCGTTGCTTACACTTCACGAAGCAGAAAAAATTTAAGATGTTTCAAGAGGCGGTAATGGTTCCGACTGGCGATTGGGCCAAAACTCGACTCAAGAAATTAAGCGAGAACGACAGCAGAAGGTTCAATTCACAGGCCGGGAGCGGCTTTGGCAAGAATATCGCTAATTGGATAGACCGCAAGATGGCTTATCCGACGAATGTTTTGCATCTTGCCACGGAATGCAGCAACAAAAATCACTCGGCAGCGTTCCCGAAGGAATTACCGTCATGGTTCATAAAACTCTTCACTAAAGAAGATGATATTGTGCTTGACCCTTTCGCCGGAAGCGGAACATCGTGTGTCGCGGCTCTTGAACTCAACCGGCATTTTATAGGCATCGAACTCAATGACGAATATTACCGGCGCACCTTAGAGAACATTAATGAAGTCATGACAGTGCCAGTACAGAGGAAGCTGAGATGACGAGTCAGGAGCGGTATGAGGATTATTACAATTTTCTCGCCAAGAATGTTGTCACGCCTTTCTATTACGAGCGTCTAATGTATCTGCGCTGTTGTATGAGTCTCTCAGATGTTCTGAGCCGTAAAAATCCATATTTACTGAAGGCGAAAAACATTGCTTCCCCCGATGAGTTGGTTCGCAGCATCGTTGATGCTTTCCTCTCTTCGCAGGAAGAAACGATGTTCGGCAACAAACTAGAAGATTTTGCCGTTTATGTATCCTCAAGACTATACGGCGGCTTCAAGTCGGAACTTCCAAGTATAGATTTAGAGTTTGCGCGCGACGATGTCTACCACATCGTTGGTATTAAGTCTGGCATCAATTGGGGCAACAGCGATCAAGTAAATAGAATGAAGGATAACTTTAAAATCGCGCGGAACTTTCTGCGCGAGCGCGGCGAGACGAGAGAGATCATCGCAGTCAATGGTTGCATATATGGTAAAGAGGGCAAGCCTTTCAAAGAAAACTCAGACACTGAGAAGAGTTATTACAAATACGCAGGCCAGGACTTTTGGAACTTTATCTCCGGTGATAACGAGCTATACCGCGAAATCATAAAACCAATTAACGAAGAAGCGCAGGCGCGCGACGAAGAGTTTAAGCGGACTTATGACGGAAAAGTTAATGCTATGGTCAAAGAGTTCAGCAACATCTTTCTCGATACTGAAGGACTCATTGATTGGGTCAAGCTCGTTGACTACGTCTCCAAACGCGGAAAAACCGAGCTTGAATTTCCCAGAGGAAAAAGAACCGATGAGTGTGCCGGTTATTTTAAGAAAAAAGAAGAAGAGAAAAAACGAGTGAGGGAAGAAAAAAAGAAGAAGGAAGAAATTAAAAAGATGATGAAGAGCTAACCCGCTAAATGCTCAATAGAAATACCAACAGTTGTTTCCTCTATCATGCTCGCCCTCACTATCCACAGATTCCATTAAAACGCCACTAAATAACGTGAGTACGACGTAAGAATAGTGAGGCGTTAGTTAGCCCCGGTGGGGCAACATAGATTGGCCCACGGCGTCAGCCGTGGGCACAGCACCCACATCAAAGGTCGAAGCCCCGGAGGGGCGACATAATCTATGCCGCCCCTCCGGGGCTTCGACTTGGTCGGGCGTCGTGTCCCGGCACTAACGTGCCGGGCTAATCTATGTCGCCCCTCACGGGGCGGCAGGCAATAGCCCGGCGCTAATGCGCCGGGACACTCGTGCCACACATCTCAAGCCCCGTAAGGCGCAAAGACGTAAAGAGGAAGGGAGTAGGGTGAAGGGGGTCTGGCGTAGCAAAGCAAACTGTCTTGAGCTACACCCGCCCCTTCACCCTACTCCCTGTTTTCTTTGCGCCACCAGCGCCTTTGCGGGAAGCTGTTTTTCTTCTTTCTATCTCAACTGAACCTTTTATGCTTCTCTGACACGCAGCGGCGCAGGCTCTTGCTGCGACGAGCGCTCTCGCGCGCCGTCAACGGGAGGCGGCGGTGGCGGCGGATTGGCGACGAGCCTTTCGAGCGCGGCGTCTATCACATCATTGATGCGCGTCGCGGGGACAATCTCAAGCTCTTTACGCACGTCTTCTGGAATGTCTTCTACATCCGCTTGATTGCGTTCGGGAATAATAATCCTGCGAATGCCCGCGCGATGTGCGGCCAGCACTTTTTCTTTGATGCCGCCGACGGGAAAGACCAGCCCCGACAGAGTTATCTCGCCCGTCATAGAAGTGTCTGGCCGCACGCGGCGACCTGTAAATAGCGAGGCCAGAGCAGAGGCCATCGTGACTCCCGCGCTTGGGCCGTCCTTCGGAATCGCGCCCGCAGGGACATGCAGGTGTATGCCGTAGCCCTTGAACATCTCAGGCTTGATGTCAAACTCCGCCGCGTGCGCCCAGAGATAAGAGAGCGCGGCGCGTGCAGACTCCTGCATCACTGTGCCGAGTTGCCCTGTCAGCGTCAGGCCGGAGCCGCCGGGCAGGAGCGTCGCTTCGATAAACAAGACCTCGCCGCCCATCTCCGTCCAGGCCATCCCCGTCGCCACACCCGCAGGCAATTCCTTGCGCGCCTCTTCCGGATAAAAACGCGGCGCGCCCAAATACTCTTTGATGTCAGCCGCATCCACAGTCACTTTTTCCGCTTCGCCCTGTGCGATTTTCAGAGCGACCTTGCGAACGATGCTGCCGATGGTGCGCTCCATCTGGCGCACGCCCGCCTCGCGCGTATAGCGCGCTGCAATTAACGTTATCGCCGCATCCGTTATCTCAAACTGCTCCGGCTTCAAGCCGTTCTCTGTGACCTGTCGCGGGACTAAATACTGCTTGGCGATGTGCAGCTTCTCCTGATCGGAATAGCCCGCAAGCTGGATTATCTCCATGCGGTCGCGCAAAGGCGCAGGGATTGGCCCAAGCTGGTTCGCGGTGGCGATAAAGAAGACCTTCGAGAGATCGAAAGGCAGGTCTATGTAATGGTCTCGGAACGTAGAGTTCTGCTGCGGGTCTAAGATTTCCAGCAGGGCTGCGGCGGGGTCGCCCCTGTAATCCGCGCCGAGCTTGTCTATCTCGTCGAGCATCATCACCGGATTGTTAAAGCCCGCGCGGCGTATGGATTGAATGATCCGACCGGGCATCGCGCCGATGTAGGTGCGACGATGACCGCGCAATTCCGCTTCATCACGCACGCCGCCTAAAGAGAGCCGCTCAAACTCTCTGCCGAGCGCGCGGGCAATCGAGCGGCCCAGGCTTGTCTTGCCCACTCCCGGCGGGCCGACGAAACATAAGATAGGACTCTTCGCATCCGGTCTGAGCTTGATGACGGCGAGAAATTCCAGAATTCGTTCCTTGATGTCCTCAAGACCGTAATGGTCTTCGTCCAGAATGCGCCGCGCCTCTTTCAAATCGAGTTTGTCTTCGCTCGATTTTTTCCACGGCAGTTCCAGCACGAATTCGAGCCATGTGCGGATGACGTGAAAATCCGGCGCGGCTGAAGGTAGTTTTTCCATGCGCTTTAATTCGCGCTCGGCTTCCTTGCGAACCTCTTCGGGAAGGTCTGCCGCTTCGAGCCGCTCGCGCACCTGATCCGCCTCGGCCCTTTCGCCGCCTTCATCCTCGCCCAGCTCTTTTTGAATCGCTTTGAGTTGTTGACGCAAGACGTAATCGCGCTGCGCTTTGTTCATCTCGCTCTGCGCTTCGGTGGCAATCTTCGAGCGGATGCCCATGATCTCAACTTCGCGCGCGAGATTGTCATGCGCCAGTCGCAGCAACTGGTCTACTGTATTGGCTTCGAGCATCTTTTGCTCGTTCTCGACGCCGAGCGTGAGCACGGACGCGAGGAAATAAGCGAGTTGGACAGGATCGTCCGCAGCCATCACAGCCGCGCGCACCTCCGGCGGAACCTGCGGCATCATCGCCAGAGCTTGCTGAATCAAAGCCTGCACATTGCGTTTCAGAGCTTCGACTTCATCCGCATCTTCGACCTTCAGTTCGGGCAGAATCTCTACGCGAGCGCGCAGGAAAGGCTGTTCCTGTTTCCATTCGAGCACGCGCACGCGCTCGGTTCCCTGCACGATGAGGTGCAGGGTATCTTCGTTGCGCATCATGCGCTTGATCATGGCGAGCGTGCCGATTTCGTAGAGGTCTGCGGGCGCGGCATCCGCTCCTGTCGTCTCCGAAGAACGCGCGCTGATACCGGCAATCAGCTTCTCTTCCGTCGCCAGCGCAGACTCGACCGCCGCGATGGAACGCGTGCGACCGACGGCGAGCGGAACGATTGTGCCGGGAAAGAGCGTCGTGTTCTGCAAAGGCAGGACGGCGATTTCAAATGGCACGGCTCTTATGGTCGGCTGCTCCGGTGCCTGCGGCTCTGCCACTTGCTGCGTCTCGTTGTTGTCTGAAGTCTCAGCCATAACTTTTGCCACTTTCAAATTCTATTTCAACCCTTAGAACAAGCCACAGAGAACACAGAGCGCACAGAGGAAAGGCGAACGAATTTTTAGCATCACATTTATCTTTCCTTCTCTGTGCTCTCTGTGGCTAATCCTTCTTTGTTTAACTCGGCCTCACATTCCGCCTCGCCGCGCAAGTGAAGAATCAGCAAGCCGTCGCGGTAATCGCGCACCACCGTCGCGCCTTCGATGGAGCAGGGAAAGCTCAGGGTCTTTTCAAAACGGCTGTACGTGATTTCGAGCTGATGATACGAGATGCCTTCGCCGTAAAAAGTATCGCGGCGACAGCCCGAAAGAGAAAGGGTCGCGCCGTCGATGATAATTTCCAGATCATCCGGACTGACTCCGGCCAGATCAACCTTGACGATCCAGCCGTCGCTAGTCCGGTAGACATCAGCCGCCGGACGCCACATGCGCCCGCTCATCTTCGCGCGGCGCATCGCAGACATCATGCGGAAATATTGCTCTACGGATTCAGCCATAAGAAAAGCAAGGATGAAGGCGGAAGGATGAAGGGAACGCTATTAAAGATGAACGGCTCAAGCTTGGAACAGCATGCCTTTCATCCTTCCGCCTTGTTCTTCATTATCCGATTACTCTGTTCCAGAATGACGCGCCGCTGGAAATCTCTTCAAGTGCGTCTGCCAGCTCGCGGTCGGCTTCGGTTTCGAGCGCGACATCGGCCATCGAGATGATGCCGCGCAGGTTGCCGTTCTCGCTGACGACAGGGATGCGGCGCACCTGTTTGTCGCCCATCTTGCGTATCACCTCTATGACGCGGTCGTTGGGATGCGCGCTGTGAATATCGGTTGACATGACCTCTTCGGCGCGACCCGTCAACACGTCTTTGCCTTCGGCGATGGCGCGCAAGACTATGTCGCGGTCTGTAATCAGCCCGACAAGCTTGCCGTTGCTGTGCACGCGCCCGCCGATGCGCGGCGTTTGCTCGACCTTCGCGTTGTCATCCGTGGCAATAGGCGTGTCCTCGCGTTCGACGACCGGAATAATGCCTGCGTCCTCTTCGCGCATCATGATGGCGACATCTCTGATCGGAGTGGCGCGCGTGGCGACGGCTATGTCGCGCGTCATGATGTCGCGGCAGCGCAGGCGCGAACGCGACGTAGGGCCGCGCCCGCGTCCCATGCGCTCGCGTCCACCGCGCTCGCGCGCGTCTTCCATCCCGAACGTGCGTCGCAGGTAATCGCGCCCTTCTTCAAAGAGCGAGCGTCCTTCGCTCCTGTCATAATCGCGCTCGTAGTCGCCTTCGTCATAAGAGCGGCCATAGCGTCCTTCTGCGCCGCGATAATTATCCCTGTCTACCGCGCGATCATAATCTTCGCGCCCGTAGCCGCGACCATACGAGGCCGCGCGCCGCCGCGCGTAATCATCCGCGCCGCGCTCATAATCCATCCTCCCACTCTCGGGGCGGTCATCATCTCTGCGCCCCGCGCGCGGCCTGTAATACGTCTCTTCTTCATCATCACGATACCTTGACATGAAACTTTCCTCCCTTTGGACTGCCTGCAAATAAATGGAACGCGCCCGTGCGAAAAGCAGACGAGCGACAGACCCTGCGGCCCGCTTCCGTTAAACGCATGAAAGCGCGCGTGACCGCCGTTTTCATCTCAGCTTCGAGGGAACTTTTGACGAAGTATAAGACCTTCGCCCCGGATTAACAAAGCAAGAGACGTTCCGGCGGAAGAGCAAGGATGAAGAGCAAGTAGGAAGGCGGAAGGATGAAGGATGAAAGGTATGCTATTCAAACATGAATCCTTCGGCTTTAGATAGTACTCTTTTCATGCTTTATCCTTCACGTTTAAGAGTCACACTTTCATCCTTCCGCCTTCATCCTTCATCCTTGCTCTCTTGCTGCCCTGCGCCCGCGTTTGTTAGGATTCGTTTCATCATGCAATCTTTCAATCGCAAATTCGGTAACTTCAAAAAGCCAAAGCGCGAGGGGCGCGCCGTCACAGTGGGGCGCGTAGAGGATGTGCCGCCGGGACGCGGCGCAACCGTCGAGCTGTTGGACGGGATGGAGCTGGCGCTCTACAACATAGAGGGACAGTTCCATGCCATCGAGAATTTTTGCCCGCACAAGGGAGCGCCGCTGGCGGACGGAAACCTGTGCGGCCACACGGTCGAGTGCGACTGGCACGGCTGGCGTTTCGATGTCCGCTCAGGCCAGTGCCTGACCACTCAGAGCGGCCACATAGAATCTTACGAGGTCTTGATCGAAGACGGCTTGATAAAGATTGTCATCTAGCTCGCACAGATAAGAGCAAGAAAAAAGTTTCCCGCAAAGGCGCTGGTGACGCAAAGAAAACATGCACGTTCTTCTTTGCGTCACCAGTGCCTTTGCGGGAAACTTTCTTTGTTTCCTCTGTGGCTTTTTCCTACACGCTCTTACTTGGACGGCTTAATTGATTTCCACAATTCTTCAAAATCACCACCGCCGCCGGAGTCTTCAAGAAATTCCCCGTCATCATCCTTCTTCACGGCCTTGTGTCTCATGGCTTTCTATCCCATTAGAGTTTTGAGGCTCTTTATCATCCGTCGTTGCCGATGGCTTCGACGGGGCAGGCGGCGAGGGCTTCTTCGCACAGTGAAGTTTCTTCCCCGTTCTCCGGCTGCTTGTAGACGTATGAGTAGCCGCCGCTGTCGGAGCGCGTGAAATTGTCCGGCGCAGTGTCGCGGCACACATCGCAATCTATACACTGCATGTCAACATAGTAAGTGCCGGAGACATTCTCCGGCACGCGATCATTGGGATCAGCCATATACACCTCTGTGACAAGTGACGAGTTAAAATATTTTCTTGCTTGTCACCCGTCACTCGTTACTGTCTTACTTAATTGCAAGCATCCGGTCGAGCGCGATGCGCGCCAATTGTGCCGTCTCTTCCGGCACGACAATCTGGTTGACGACCTCGCCTGCGACCAGTGATTCCAAAGCCCATGCCAGATTCTGCGGCGCGATGCGATACATCGTCGCGCACATGCAGAGGTCTGGCGCGAGCAGTTGGATGTGTTTGTCTGGAAAACGCTTGACCAGCCTGTTGACCAGATTGACCTCTGTGCCGACGGCCCACTTTGAACCGGAGGGCGCAGCCTCCAGAGTCTTGATGATAAATTCCGTCGAGCCGTTCACATCCGATGCCTGCACCACTTCGTAAATGCATTCGGGATGAACCAGAACCTTGATGCCCGGAACTTCCTTGCGCACCTGCTCGACATGCCACGTCTTGAAACGGCCATGCACGGAGCAGTGCCCTTTCCATAAGATAAGTCGCGCCTTGCGTAAATCTTCTTCCGTGTTGCCGCCCAAATCTTTGAACGGGTCCCAGACGACCATCTCGTCAAGCGGGATGCCGAACTTCGCTCCGGTATTGCGGCCCAGATGCTGGTCTGGAAAGAAGAAAAGCTTGTCGGCCTCTTTCAGATATTTGTCGAAGAGCGGCACGGCATTCGTGGAGGTGCAGACCACGCCGCCGTTTTTGCCGCAGAAGGCTTTGATGGCCGCAGACGAGTTCATGTAAGTAATCGGCGTGACTTTGAAATCTCCGATAACGCCGATTGACTCCAATTGTTCCCAGGCGTCCTCGACCTGCTCTGCCGTCGCCATGTCTGCCATAGAGCAGCCCGCGCCCAAATCCGGCAGAATCACTTTCTGGTTTGGCCCTGAGAGGATGTCTGCGGATTCGGCCATGAAATGAACGCCGCAGAAGACTATGAACTCCGCTTCGGGACGCGCAGCGGCCATTCTTGAAAGCCCCAGCGAGTCGCCCGTCAAATCCGCATGACAGATCACATCGTCGCGCTGGTAATGATGACCCAGAATAACCAGTCGCGCGCCCAATTCCGCACGCGCACGCTCTATACGCGCGTACAATTCCGCATCCGACATCCCGAAGTAATCTTCGATGGCTGGAGTTTTGACGTTATCCAAAACAGCGCTCATTTTATTTATCTCCTTACGCCAAACGCGAAACTATCTCACTTTGAGAAACAAAGAGCAAGCGCACTGATTTGCCCGCACGCTCGTATTGATTTAGATGCGCGGAAGAGCAACCAGGAAGGATGAAGGCGGAAGGATGAGGGAATAATTGTTGGGCGAATTTGCCGGACAATTTCATCCTTCATCCTTCCGCCTTCATCCTTGCTTTTATGGGTGCGTCATCTCTTCGGGCTTGACGAATTCGTCAAACTGCTCGCCCGTCAGCAGGCCGAGTTCGATGGCGGAGTCGCGCAGGCCGATTCCTTTCTTGTGCGCGTTCTTGGCGATTTTGGCGGCGTTGTCATAGCCTATGTGCGGGTTCAGGGCCGTCACCAGCATGAGCGAGTTGCGCAGGTGCTCGTCGATGCGCTCGCGGTTCAGCTCTATGCCTTTGACGCAGTGCTCGACAAAGCTGTGGCAAGCGTCTTTGAGCAGCCGGATCGAATGCAGCAGGTTATGAATCATCACAGGGTTAAAGACGTTCAGCTCGAAATTTCCCTGCGAGCCTGCAAAGCCGATGGCCGCATCATTGCCAAAGACCTGCACGCAGACCATCGTCATCGCCTCGCTCTGCGTCGGATTGACTTTGCCCGGCATAATCGAAGAGCCGGGTTCATTCTCAGGCAGCACCAGTTCGCCAAAGCCCGCGCGCGGCCCGGAAGCCAGCCAACGGATGTCATTCGCAATCTTCATCAGGGATGCCGCGAGAGTTTTTAAAGCGCCGCTCGCAAAAACCACTTCATCATGCGCAGAGAGGGCTGCAAACTTGTTCGGGTGCGATTTGAAAGGCAGCTTTGTCAGCCCTGCAATCTTCTCTGCCGCACGCGACGCAAATTCAGGATGCGAGTTGAGACCCGTGCCGACGGCAGTGCCGCCGATAGCCAGCTCATAAAGTCCCGGCAAGACAAGTTTCAAACGTTCGCTGTCTCGCTCAAGCAGGCTGGCCCAGCCGCCCATCTCCTGCCCGACCGTCAAAGGCGTAGCATCCTGCAAGTGCGTGCGCCCGATCTTGACCACCTCCGCAAACTCTGCGGCCTTCGCTTCGATGGCATCGCGCAGCCGTTCGACTTCGGGAATCAGCTTTTCCATCTGCTCTGCCGCAGCGATGTGCATGGCTGTCGGGAAAGTGTCGTTGGAAGACTGCGACATGTTGACGTGATCGTTCGGGTGCACGGGAGCTTTGCTGCCCATCTCGCCGCCTGCGATTTCGATGGCGCGGTTCGAGATGACCTCGTTGGCATTCATGTTGGTCTGCGTGCCGCTGCCGGTCTGCCACACGCGCAAGGGGAAATGGTCGTCCAGTTTTCCCTCAATCACTTCATCCGCTGCCTGCTCTATGAGGCGCGCTTTGTCCGGCGGCAGCTTGCCCAAATCTTCGTTGACGAGCGCGGCTGCTTTTTTCAAGAGGCCGAGAGCGCGAATCATCTCGCGCGGCATCTTGTCGTCGCCGATGTCGAAGTGAATCAGCGAGCGCGCAGTCTGCGCTCCATAATAAACACTTGACGGAACATATATCTGGCCCATCGAATCCGTCTCGACGCGCATCTCCAATGTTGCGTCATCCTGTTTTCCGGTCGCTTCTTTTGACATCAATGTTTTCACCCTTAAGTTTAATAAAGAATCTCCCGCAAAGGCGCAAAGAAGATAAGTCGCAAAGCAGTTGAGCAGTTATATAACTTGAAAGCTTTCTTGGCGTCTTCCTTTGCGCCTTTGCGGGAAATTTCTTCACGCCATTACCATCCCAATGAAATGCTGCGTTTGTAACCGCCATGCTCTTCGACATATTCCCTGTACATGACCTCTTCATGTGATTGCTCAGGGTTCAGCTCATTCAAAGTCCTGTCGGATTCGCCGAGCGGGGCATAAAAGCTGATCTTAAAAGTCGGCTTGTGTTTGATGAAGAGGTGCCGGTCTCCGAACTCTCTTTCCCTGTAGACTCCCAGAAAGAGCCAGCCGCAGACAAACAACGTCAGGGCCAACCCTCCGAACAGCCAGAGCTTTTTTCTTCTCGTCATCTCTCCGATTTATCGCGTCGCGTGAAAGATTTCCTTCAACTCTTCCTTCTCGTAGCTCAAGCCTTCGCCGACAGGCTGAATCTGTTTTAAGACAGCATCCCTCACATCCCCTCCGAGCAGGGTCTCCAAGACCCACCCGACCAGATACTGCGAGGCTAGACAACCGCCTGCGGTCGCTACATTTCCCTCACGCACGAAAGGCTTTTCCAAGACCTCTACGCCCATGCTCTCCAAAAGCTTTTTGCTTGTCGGATAGGTCGTCGCGCGCCTGCCTTTGAGATGACCGAGCGCGGCCAGCAGCAATGCGCCCGAACAGATAGAGCCTAGAAGCTGCCGCTCTTCATCGAGCCTGAAGGCGCGCAAAAATTCTTTATCAAGCATCTTGACGCGCGTTCCCTTGCCGCTTGTAAACAGCACGACATCGGAAGAGTTGGCCTCTTCCAGAAAACCGTGCATCGGAATCTTCATCCCCGTGACGGAAGTGTGCTGCTCTTTATCGCCGAGGATACGCACGCGCCAATCCTCGCGCTCGACGCGGTTGAGCAAGTCCCACATCAAAAAGACATCTATGTCCGTGAAATCGTCAAAAGCGATGATGGATATGTTCATGCATGAAGCTCCAACTCAAGCTCACTTAAGAAAATTATAGATTAGCCACAGAGCGCACAGAGGACGCAGAGATAAAACGAAACATCTCATTTGGCGCTCTCCGCATCTGCTTTCCTGCTCTCTGTGGCCTCTGTGGCCTCTGTGTTCTCTGTGGCTAAGTTTTGTTTGGCATTCATAAGTATAGCAGCCCTTAATTTTCACGTCAGGCGCGGAAATGCTAAATCAAATGTCTATGGTTATCTCTATAGCTCTGTGTCTCTGTGGCTCATCTGTGATTTGGTTAGTCACTCTTATTCTTTACTCTTTCACTATGCTTCTTTCGCTTCGTGTCGCCGCGCTCGCGCAAGCTCTGAAACTCCTGTTCCAAATGCTTGATCTCCTCTTCCGTCAGGTCTTCCAAATCCACCAGATGATTGCGCGCCCCCTTCGTCGCGCGAATCAACTCGTCGAGCTTGAGATGTATGACTTTGGCATCACGATTCTGCGTGTTCTGAATCAGGAAGACCATCAGGAAAGTGACAATCGTCGTCCCGGTATTGATGACGAGTTGCCAGGTGTCCGAGAAATGAAAGATCGGCCCGCTCACGCCCCAGACCACTATAATCAGGATGGCAAGCATGAAAGCCCACGGCGAGCCGACGGCATTGGATATTTTCTGCGCTACTTTATGAAAGAAGTCTTGCATGATTAATCATTCCTTATGCGAATCAAGAGTAGAAAAGAGGCTGGCCGTGTGAGCCTTCTCTTTGCGTCTTACTTCTTTGCGCTTCTTTGCATTTAAAATTTATCTTCACCGCAAAGCACGCTAAGAGTCAGATACAAAGAACCGCAAAGAAAGTTTTACGCTTGATTCGCATTGACTGCACACAATTCAGCCCCGAAGGGAATGAAAGCCGGACACGCCATACTGCTTTCTCAAACCCGTTCGAGGCTGGATAATTACTTCGCCGCGCTCTCCTGCACAGGCTTACGCCCTCGCGTCTTATACTCGGACGTGCGCTTTAACCCGACCGCCTGCACCTCAGTCGAATCCTTGCCGAACTGCGCGCGTATCTGATCCTTCATCCCCAGCACCAGATTATGAAAAGCCCAGGCCGCCTCCACAGTCTCATCCCGCGCCGTCGCCGCAGCCGCCTCCGCACGCGCCTGTGCATCCTGCGCACCCGTCCAAGCCGCACGCGCCGCCGTCAGAGCCGCCACGGAATAAGCCGCATTCGCGGGCGCATAACCCGTGATTGACTGCATCGCCGCAAAGCTACTCTCGTCCGCAGCGAGGACAGCAGGTTCTAATCTCTTCGATTGATTTCTAGCCATGTGAGACTCCTTTCAGAAGTGAGAAAAAGAGGTTAATAAGGATGCGAGGACGCACGGAATTTTACGCCCAACCCACACCCCGCGCAACAAATTTTTCTCACCCGGGCGACAGATTTCCCACGCCCAACGCACCCCGCCAACTACCCTCGACTGCCCTCACCCAAGCTCCCGACACCCCCGCCTAAGCCTTCGGCACGTCATCCTAAGCTCTCGGCATGCCCGCCGAGCTTCCCGGCACGCCCGCCGATAGCCTCGGCACGGCTGCCGAGAAGCTCGGCACGCCATCCTAAGCTCTCGGCGCGTCGTCCGACGTTCTCGGCGTGCTCGCCTAAGCTCTCGGCACATCATCCGAGCTTATCGGCACGCCCGCCGAGAAGCTCGGCACGGCTGCCGATAGCCTCGGCACGCCCGCCGATTCCCTCAAACACCCCACCAGCAAAGCCGTTTACATCCCCGCGACCCTCAACCCGCCTGCCGGAATCCTCAAAATATCTCAGCAAAACCGCACATCTCAGTCAGATTCCCCCTCCACCCTTGCCAAATCCCGGCGCGCAAGCTCCGCATACGGCGAGCCAAGCTTCTCAAAGATACTCAAAGCCTCACGAAACAGCCGCACTGCTTCCGATTTCTTGCCCTCCTGCTCTGCCAGCAAACCTAATTGACCTAGCGTCAAGGCAATGCCGTTCTGGTCGCCAAGCTTCTTTTTAATCTCCAAGCTCTCATTATAGAGCCGCCGCGCTTCTTCCATCTTGTCTTGAGCTTGCGCAAGTCTCCCCAATTGATGGAGCGTGCTGGCGATGCCGCTGCCGCTCTGATTGCCGAACTTCCTTTCAATCTCCAAACTCTCATCGTAGAGTCGTCGTGCTTCTTCCATCTCACCTTCAACTTGTGCAAGTCTCCCCAACTGATGGAGCGTGCTGGCGATGCCGCTATGGTCGCCAAGCTTCTTATTAATCACCAAGCTCTCATCATAGAGTCGTCGCGCTTCTTCCATCTTGTCTTGAGCTTGCGCAATCATCGCCAACTGATGCAGAGAAGCGGCAATGTTCTTCTCACTTTTCAGCTTCTTGAAAGCATCAAGAGCTTGCTGATATGCTCGTTCGGCTTCATCGTATTCTCCGCGAAGCATGCGAATCGTTGCCGCGTTTGCTGCAAATGATGCGACTGCCCGCTCATTGCCGGCCCTTTGCGCGGCCTCGGTTGCTTGCTCACCACGACCTAATGCTTCGTCCCAGTAGCCGCGCACGCTTAGCATGTGGTCAGGAGGAGCTAACACAATTGCAATCCTCATTACACTTAACCAGTCTGCCATCTCAAAGGCGAGGTCAGTTGCACCCAGCATATTGTCTTTCTCCGCCTCCAGCGCGTCGAAATCTTCAGGCGTCGGTTGCCTATGCGATTTGGCGTAATCGAGAAAGTGCGCTACGAATCGCTGCCGGTACTCATTAGCAAGACTATCTCTGTCTAAATGCGCTTTAGCCAGACTGCGAGTTAAGCCTTCGACGGCAAGGCGACGCACGTGTTTGCCCTCTTTCGTTGTAATCAGTCGTAGTGCGCTGAGTCGCCTGACGGCTTCGCGCACGCGGTCTGTGTCGTCGCCAAAGCCCGCCACTTGCGCCAGCGCATCGCGTGGCGCATCCGGCACGAAGAGCGTGAGGGTAAGCAGCGCGGCGCGGCCATCTTCGCCCAACTGCGGCAGGTTGAAGGAGCGTTCAAAGACACGTTCGGCAACTTTACCTTTTCCACTTGAAAGGTCTGCGAACACATCCTGCGGGTCGTCTGCTAAATCAATCTGCGCGAACACCCACTCCATGACGTAAGGATTGGCCTCTGCCGTCTCGATGATTTGCCCGCGCACCGTTTCTGTGAAGATGGATTTGTCTTGCGCTGATTCAACCAGACGATTCAGAAACTCGCGCGCTTCGTCGTCCGACATCTCGCCAACTCTTATGTTGCGCGCCTCGTCAATCTTCTCTCGCGTGGTGATGAGCGCGGGGCAGGTCGCTTCGTGCTTGAGCCAATTCACGCAGCGCACACATTCTTCCGGCGAGATGGTTTCATAGTTGTCGAGCACAACCAGCGTCGGCTGAGCGCAGGCCAGAGCGCACACCGCTTGCGACTTTTTATCCGGCGCGAGCGTGCGTAAGTCTTCGCGTCCGAGTTGCGCGGCAATCGTGTCCAGCAGCGCGGCAAAGGTAAAGTCAGCGCGGTCATACGCGCTCATCCAGACGACGCGGTCTGCGAAAGCCCCTTCGAGTTCGCGCGCCACTTCAGCCGCCAGCGTCGTCTTGCCCACGCCGCCCACGCCCCACAAGGCCACGACCTGTTCCTTTTCCGGCGCGAGTTCTTCTTTCAAACGCTCTACCAGATCGCGCCGCCGCTCCACATCCTGACGCGGGACGAATCCGACAGTGGGCGGACGTGGAATAGATGAAGGCGGCAGAGCGTCGTTGGAAGACGACCTGCGAGACCTGCGAGGCATCTGCTCATCTTTTATCACTGCCAGAAGCCTCTGATAGCTTTCTTCAAAATCAGAGTCATCTCTGAAATCAACAGAGAGAATCGGCTGTAGCAACGGCGGAATCTCGCATGTCCGGCGGTAAAGAGGAATTAAACGCTCGTCTCTGGCTGAAACGGCAATGTAGGTCGTAACCAATCTTTCCAATTCAACCCACGCAGAATTCATCGCCTCAGGCGAGAGAATGAGACCAACCTTGCGACTTTTAAGCAGCGCACTCTCGATTTCTTTAGGGATAGATTGTCCGGGGCGAATGTCCCACGGTGAAAAGAAGACTCTGAGTTTACGTTCCAGCCAATCTTCCCGCTCAAGACGCTCGGCCAGTTTCGCAGTCCAAGCTTCGTCCACATGGTTGTGGCTGAGAAAGATGTCGTATTCGTATGGGGTGAGGTTAGTCATAATATTTGCTCTCAGTCAGATTCTATAGGCGCGCCCGCTTCTTTCCAAGCTTTCCAGCCGCCAGCCATCGAATAAACATTCGTGTAGCCCATGCGTTGCAGGTTGTCTGCGGCGAGGGCGGAGCGGTAGCCGCCGCCGCAGTAGAGGATAAGCTCTGTCTGTTTGCCCGGGACTTGCGCTTCGATGTCGCGTTCGATGACGCCGCGCCCGAAGTGTTGTGCGCCCGCAGCGTGGCCCGCTTGCCATTCGTTGTCTTCGCGGACATCTATCAGGCGGACGGATGTGCCTGCGGAGAGACGCTGGCGCGTCTCTTCGACCGTGATTTCGCGGATGCGTGTTTTGGCGTCTTCGACCAGTTGGAGAAATCCTGCGGAGTGTTTCATTTCAGATGTGTGCCTCTCTATCTAAGGATGAAGGATGAAGGCGGAAGGATGAAAGCATGATTCTTACAGATGACTGATTCAGGTTTAAAGAGAATGCTTTTCATCCTTCATCCTTGCTTTTCTATCCCTTGACTTTCATTTTACGCCTCTGTTAGATGATACCGCTCTAAAAAACCTTTGTGGAGGCCCCCTAATGTATAAAAGGCTCGTAACTCTTCTCGTGCTCATTGTCGCAGCCGTCTCGCTCGCCGGATGCAATAAGGATTCGGAGATCAATTCCGCGATGGCGGATATTCACACGGTCACGGAGGAAGTGGCGAAAAAAGTTAACGACTCGCCCACGGCAGCGGGCGTTGATGCGGCGCAAAAACATTTCGATTCAAAAAAGGCTGATTTGAAAGCCAAGTGGGACGGCATCAAAGGCGCACGCGGTTTTCAGGTCGGCGAAGACACTAAAAAGAAGATGGCCGAAAGCTATACGGGCGATTACACGACCATCAAGACTCTGGAAATCAAGCACATGAGCGCCGCCATGCAGGACAACGCTTTCAAAACGAAGCTCGAAAAGCTGGTCAAGGATTGGGAAGACACCTTCAAGATAGAATAAAGACGGCGCGGAAGAAGGCAAAAGTAAAAAGGCAAAAGTGAAGATAACGGTTCTTCGCAGTCTCTTCGCTTTTACCTTTTTACTTTTGCCTTTTGCCTTCTTCCGCGTTGGCCGAAAATCGCCGAACAGCTTATAATCTGCTTTTCAGGACCAGCGCCGAAACCTGTGTGACGCCCTCCGGCTCTCTCTCTCTGTGTGTGGCCGGAAGCTTGTGCAGGTGTTTGCGCGGCGCGCGTCCTTGAATCCGCTTTAGGAGGTCGCTGGCAGATGAAGAAGACGGAATTGCAGGAACGCGTGCGCAGCGCGCATGAAAAATTGACTGCGGCTCTGGACGGGTTGTCGGAAGAGCAGGCGACGCGCACGGGGCTGACCTCTGAATGGTCTGTCAGAGACGCCCTCTCGCATATCACCGCATGGGAGATAGAGGGAGCGCGCATCCTCTCGGAGATTCAGAGCGGCACATGGCAGCCGCAGCGTTTCGACAACCAAACGATTGACGACTTTAACGCGCGCGTGGTCGAAGAGCGGCGCGCACGCTCTCTTGGCGAAGTGCGCGAAGAGTTCGATGCTGCGCACGCAGGCATGGAAGAGATGGTTGCACAACTGCCGGATGAAGTGGACGAGACCACGCCTGCCTACAATTTGGTAGAGGCCATCACCTTCCGCCATCACGAGCACCACGCGGAACAGATTGAAAAATTCAAGACGGGGTCAGGGTCAGGGGCTTAGGGGTCTGGTTGGGGATGGGATTCATACTCTTTCCAGCCCCCTAACCCCTGTCCCCTATTCGACCGAAGGGAGAAACAAGATTGGCTACGGAACAATTCGATGTGACGGTTATCGGCAGCGGGCCGGGCGGTTATGTGGCTGCGATTCGCGGCGCGCAGCTGGGTCTGAAAGTCGCGCTCGTGGAAAAGGACAAGCGGCTCGGCGGCACATGTACCCTGCGCGGCTGTATCCCGACCAAACAGCTTTTGATGTCCGCGCACTATTACGAGAAGGCGCAGCACCTCAAGGAGTTCGGCATAGAGGTCTCTGACATCAAGCTCGCTTTTGCGGATGTGCAGAAGCGCAAAGAGAAGGTCGTGATGAAGAATTCTAAAGGCATAGAGTTCCTGATGAAGAAGAACACCATCACGGTCTTCAAAGGCACAGGCAAGCTGCAACTGCCCGGTAAAGTCGAGGTCACAGGCGCGGACGGCCAGCAGGAAGTTATCAATTCCAAAAACATCATCATCGCCACAGGCTCCGTCGTGCGGCCCATTCCGGGCTTTGAGACGGACGGCGAGCGGGTCGTCAATTCCGACCACATTCTGGAACTCAAAGAGGTTCCGAAATCATTGATCGTGATGGGCGCGGGCGCGGTCGGCGTCGAGTTCGCTTCCGTCTATTCGCGCTTCGGTACGGAAACGACGCTCGTCGAATTGATGCCGCGACTCCTGCCCATCGAAGACGAAGAAGTCTCCAAAGAACTCGAAAAATCATTCCGCAAGCGCGGCATCAAAGCGCAGGTGGACACGAAGCTCGAAAAGATGGAGAAGACGGACACGGGCGTCAAGCTCACGGGCAAGACTTCCAAAGGCGAAGAGGTCACGCTCGAAGCAGAGATGTTGCTCGTCGCGGTCGGGCGCATGCCTTATTTAGAAGGATTGGGGCTTGAAGGGACGCAGATAAAAGTTGAGCGCGGCGCGATTCAGGTGGACGAATATTGCCGCACGGGCGAAGCGAATGTGTATGCCATCGGCGATGTGATTCCGACTCCGTGGCTCGCGCATCTCGCGTCCAAAGAGGGCATCCTCGCGGTCGAGCAGATTGCAGGACAACACGCGCAGCCCATCAACATGCGTCTCGTCCCGAACTGCACCTACTGCGACCCGGAAGTCGCATCCGTCGGCTTGACTGAGAAGAAGGCGCGCGAAGAAGGCTATGATGTCAAGGTCGCAAAATTCCCCTTCTCCGCTTCGGGCAAGGCGCGCATCCTCGGCGAAGAAGAAGGCTTTGTCAAAATCGTCAGCGAGACGAAGTATGACGAACTCCTTGGCGTGCATATCATCGGGCCGCACGCGACAGACATCATCGCAGAAGCCTGCGTCGCCATGCAGCTCGAATCAACGGCAGAAGAACTGGGGCGCACGATGCACGCGCACCCGACCATCTCCGAATCCGTCATGGAAGCCGCGGAAGGCATTCATGGACTGACCATTCACATATAAAACTGTCAGAGCAGGGACAAGCCCTGCTCTGACAATCTGTCATAATGAAAAAAGAGACCAAGAAGAAGAGTTCAAACGAAAATGGGAAGAGTGCTCAGGCTGCTCCTTTGTCCTGCACTTCTGAAACCACGCTCAAGCCCGACCAGATGCTTGAGCTGTATCGTTATCTGAAATTGACGCGGCTGGTCGAAGAGCGGCTCGTCAATCTCTATCGCCAGACTAAGGTCGTGGGCGGCGTGTTCCGCTCGCTCGGACAGGAAGCGACGGCTGTCGGCACTGCTTACGCGCTTGAAGAGCAAGACTTTCTCTCGCCCCTGATACGCGACCTCGGCGCGGTGCTCGTCAAAAACATCCGCCCGCGTGACATCTTCGCGCAGTACATGGCAAAGGCTTGGGGGCCGTCCGAAGGCCGCGACCTGAACATACACTTTGGCGATATGAAGAAAGGTTTCATCGGGCCTATCTCTCATCTGGGCGATATGATTCCGGTGATGACGGGCATCGCTCTGGGCGCGCGTATGCAGGGAAAGAATATTGTCGCTATGGCTTACATCGGCGACGGCGGGATGAGCACGGGAGCATTCCACGAAGGCTTGAACTTCGCAGCCGTCCAGCGGCTCCCGTTGATCGTCATCGCGGAATACAATCACTACGCCTATTCGACGCCGACCTCAAAGCAAACGGCTGTTAAAGATTTGGCTGAAAAGGCCGCAGGTTACGGTATCCCCGGCCACATCGTTGACGGCAATGACATCATCGCCTGCTACGAAGTGACAAAGAAGGCTGCGGAGTTTGCGCGTGCAGGGGGCGGCGCAGTCTTGATCGAAGCCAAGACCTATCGCCGCAAAGGCCACGCAGAGCATGACGACCAGCGATATGTCCCGGAGGGCGAGATAGAAGAATGGGAGAAGACCAACGACCCCGTTGACCGTTACGAGAGATTTTTGACGGAGCAAAAGATTGCCACGCGCGAAAAGCTTGACGAGATAACGGCGGAAGTGCTGCGCTTGATTGACGAAGATGTCGAGTGGGCCGAAAGCTCCCCGATGCCCGAATCCGAGCGCGCGGCTTACGGCGTGTTCGATAACTCAATCGTGCCGCCCGCTTTCAGGCCAAAAATTTTGGAGAGATAACGATGCTATTGCCAGCAAATCGCGCAAGAGCACGGCGAATTTTAGCCACAGACCTCGCAACTTCCAAAGCAGGAGAAGAGATGGGACTGGTCTATGCTGAAATCGAATTGATTAGCGGAGATGATTTGGCGTTATTTCGGCGCGGGTATATTAGAGAAGAGGCGATTAAACGATTAAAGGTATCTGCGTTGGCTGACAGCGGTGCAGAGATGTTAGCAATCAACGAGCAGGTTAAAGATAATCTCAATCTCTTTGTCATGGATACTCAAAGAGCAGAACTGGCTGACGGGTCTAAGGTGGAATTGGAGGTTGTCGGGCCCATTGAGATACGGTTTGCCAATCGTCGCGCTATCGTTGATGCAATAGTGCTGCCGGGTGATACGCAAATACTTTTGGGCGCAATCCCGATGGAAGAGATGGATGTCATTGTGGCTCCGAAAGAGCGACAGCTCATTGTGAATCCAGAACACCCGGATAAACCTGAAAAGTTTTTGAAATGAATTACCCTTAATTTCATCATGAGATGAAACTGGCCCAAACTCAGAAGTTGGTAGAAAGTCGATCCATCTTTAAGACAGTTGAAATTCAATCATGTCAACAGCAACTCAAAAAGAGCATAAATCAAACAAGCCCCCGCGCGGCGGCAAGGCGACGATGGTCGAGGCCATTCGTCAGGGCATCTGGGAAGAGATGGAACGCGACGAGAAGGTCTTTGTCATAGGCGAAGATGTCGGCCCGTACGGCGGCGCGTTCAAGGTGACGGACGGACTCATAGACGAGTTCGGCGAAGAGCGCGTGATCGACACGCCGATTTCCGAGGCGGCCATTGTCGGCGCGGCATGCGGCGCGGCCCTGATGGGCATGAAGCCCGTCGCAGAGTTTCAGTTTATAGATTTTATCAGCGCGGGCTTTGACATGCTGACCAACTATGCCGCGAAGTGTCGCTATCGCTGGGGCGCAGGCATTCAGGCGGTCTTTCGCGGGCCGTGCGGCTCTGGCGTCCATGCAGGCCCGTTTCATTCCATCAACGCAGAAGCTTTTTTCCTGAACACTGCGGGCCTCAAGATAGTCGAGCCTTCGACGGCTTATGATGCGAAGGGTTTAATTAAAGCGGCGATACGCGACCCCGACCCAGTGATCTTCTTTGAGCATAAAAAACTCTATCGCCTGCCGCGCCTGCGCGAAGAGCTGCCGGAAGATGATTACATCGTCGAGATTGGCAAGGCGCGCACGGCGCGCGAGGGACGCGACCTGTCCATCATCACTTTCGGCGCGCAAGTCTTGAATGCGCTCGATGCCGCCGGAGAGCTTGAGAAGGAAGGTCTCGATGTCGAAGTGATAGACCTCCGCACCCTCGCGCCGATGGATAAGCAGGCAATCCTTCAGAGCGTGAAAAAGACGAATAAGGTGATGGTGCTGCACGAGGCTTCGCGCACGGGCGGCATCGGCGGCGAGATTGCCGCGACCATTGCCGAAGAGGCTTTTGAATGGCTGGATGCGCCCGTCCTGCGCGTCGCTTCGATTGACACGCCCGTGCCTTATTCGCCGCCGCTCGAAGAATATTATCTGCCGCAGGTCAAAGATATACTCGATGCTGCGCGCAAGCTTGCGGCGTATTAAGTGTGCTGGCTAAAACATGGATGCGCTAGGGCCACAGCAAGCCGAATTTACAGAGAACACAAAGGCGACCGGGACGAATCTAATCGTCGGCATCGTCTGTCTGGGTCTCGGCGTCATCCTGCTCTTTGCGGGCGTCGGCATGAAGGCTGAGGATGGCCTCTTTAACAAGATTCTCTTTATCATCGGCGGCGCGTGCTCTTTGCTCGGCGGAGCCAGCGTGCTCTATACCAACTGGACGCATCGCGGCGAGCGCGTGGCCCTGCATGAGCACGGCTTGCTGGTCGAGCGCGGCGGCAAACGACACAGCGCAACGTGGGACGAGATTGCGACCGTCTGGGAGAAGGTCGAAAAGATTTACGTCAACGGGCAATACATTTATGACCGCTACCTGTATACGATTGCGAAACAGGACGGCGAGACCTTCACCTTGAGCAACATGGTGACAGGCGTGGACAGCATCGGGAGCACGCTCAAGGAGAAGACTTTCGAGCGGTTGTACACGCAAATCTTGCAGGCCACGGAGCGCGGCGAGAAAGCTTCGTTCGGCACGGTGCTCTTGGACACAAACGGCTTGCAAGAGGGCGGAGCCAGCTTTCTCTGGACGCAACTGGCAGGCGTGAAGGTCAAGGATGGAGTCATCGAAATCAAAGACCGCAGCGGCAAGGCTGTGATGAGCGGGCATTATGGCACGACGCCAAACGCACATGTCCTGCTCGCGCTTTTGCAGAAACACTTGCCTCTTGAGTAAAGGCAACAGCCGATAAGCGTATTGCTCTTTGCGTTTCTTTGCGAAAGCACTTTGCGGT
Source organism: Pyrinomonadaceae bacterium (assembly GCA_963817025.1). GTDB lineage: Bacteria > Acidobacteriota > Blastocatellia > Pyrinomonadales > Pyrinomonadaceae > JACMLC01. Next base: position 607,994 of record CAWFML010000004.1, read on the forward strand.
CTGTGCGTTAAAAAAGCATTTAACCGCAAAGAAGTCAGAGGCAAAGAAACGCAAAGAAAGTCTTCTTTAGTAGTTTGAAAAATATTGTCACATTGGAGTTGATATGAGCACAGAAGTTGTCATGCCGCAGATGGGCGAGTCCATCGCCGAAGGGACTATCACCAGATGGTTGAAGAAGGTCGGCGACCACGTCGAGCGCGATGAGCCGCTGTTCGAGATTTCCACGGACAAGGTGGACGCGGAGATTCCTTCGCCCGCCGCAGGAACGCTGTCGGAAATCAAGTTTCAGGAAGGCGACACGGTAGAGATCAACACCGTGGTCGCAGTCCTGAACGGAGGCGACGGCGCAGGCGCATCTACGCCTGCCGCTGCGGCCACAGTGGAAACTGCCCCGGCGGAAACGGGCGCAGCAACAGCACCCGCATCGCAAGCCGCAGTCTCATCCGAGCCTCCTCCCGCACCCGCGCGGGAGGAAGAAACAAAGCAAGCGGCTCAAGCCCCGCAGCAGCAAGCCGCGCCGCCCGCCGCCGCTGCTCAACCGGCTGCGGAAACGGCTGGCAGGAGTGCTGACGCAGGGCGTCCGGGCGCGAAAGATGAAGGCGCGGCGCAGGCTTCCGTGCCCATCGGAGAGCAGACGGCGGAAGAGTTGCGGCGCGCTCGCTCAAGCCCTCTGGTGCGCAACATCGCCAGAGAACACAACATAGACATCTCGCGCCTCGAAGGCACAGGGATGAGCGGTCGCGTCACCAAGAATGACATCCTGAGCTTTATCGAATCGGGCGCGGCCATGACGCCGCAACAAGCCATGCAGACTGCTGCCGCTCAACCCGCCGCGCAAGAGGCGCGACAGCAGCAGCCCACGGCTCCCGTCGTGCAGCCCGCAGCGGAAGATCGCGTCGAGCAGATGTCCGTCATGCGCAAGAAGATTGCCGAGCACATGACCATGTCGCGCCGCACTTCCGCGCATGTGACGACCGTTTACGAGATAGACATGACGCGCATCGCGCGCCTCAGAGAAAAGCACAAGCGGGAGTTTCAGGAACGCGCGGGAACAAAGCTCAGCTACATGCCTTTTATCTTTCAGGCAATCACGACGGCGATTCGCAAGTTCCCGATTTTTAACGCGCAGGTCAGCGGCGACCAGATTATCTACAAACGCGACATTAATCTGGGGATGGCTGTCGCGCTCGATTGGGGATTGATTGTGCCTGTCATCAAGCGCGCAGACGATCTTTCCATCTCCGGCCTCGCACGCGCCGCAAACGATCTTGCCGACAGAGCACGCGCCAAACAATTGAAGCCGGACGAGGTCGCCGGAGGCACATTTACCATCACCAATCCGGGCGTCTTCGGCGGCCTCTTCGGCACGCCGATTATCAACCAGCCGCAGGTAGCGATTCTAGGCGTCGGCACGATTGAGAAACGCGCGAAGGTCATTACAGGCCCGGAAGGCGACGACCACATCGCCATCCGCCAGATGGCCTACTTCGCTCTCACCTTCGACCATCGCATCATAGACGGCTCGGACGCCGAGAAGTTCCTGAGCTATGTCAAAGAGCTTCTGGAAGCAGGGCAGTTTACGGTTTAGCCTGACTATTGCCTGACGGAAAAAGCGCGCCTCGTTCACGTTAAAAAGTGACGCGGCGCGCTTTTTCTTTTTCCGTGTTAACAGTGATGTTTATTGCAATCCGGTGGCGATTGTCTAATGAATAGCTTGAGAGTTACCTAAATCGTCATCTCACCTCGAATGCTGCTTGACTTAGATTCGAGCTTTGTGAAGAATTCGTGTTTTGAGCCAATCGCGTAATAAGTTTTGGTTAGCCTAAAGTGGTGAAGCGCATGTTGCTTCACGCAAGTTTTTCGTTCGCGGTCGTCAGTTTTTGCATGAGGCCCCGAACGCTCTCTTAAATCATTAACCGCGCCACCCGACGACGCAAATCCTGTTTGGTCGCTCTCGGTTGGTCGCCATAACGTGCGGCGATGTTTCGGTTTGTGCCCGCAAACAAAGAGCCGGTGACAGCTCGCCGCAGAAGATGGAGTTTAATTACGATGAGTGTCAAACAATTCAGACTTTCGCCAATCCTCGTCATTGCTTTTGCCTTGATTCTGTCGGGCGCGACGCTTGCGCTCGCACAGGACAGCGGCACGACCGGCGCGCAGACGCGCAGCGTCGCCAACGGTCAGAAGATGAAGGTCAAAGGCGTCGTCACGCGCCGCGACGCAGAGACGTTTACCGTTCGTGATTCTAATGGCGTGGACACGGTCGTGCGCCTGACAGACCGCACCAGCGTCAAAACCAAAGGCGGCTTTCTGCGCAGCGGCACAAACTATGGTACGACCAATATCCTGCGCGGCCTCAACGTAGAAGTCGAAGGGCGCGGCGATGCTGCGGGCCAGCTTGCCGCCGAAAAGATTCGCTTCAATGAATCAGACCTCCGCGTCGCGCGCACGGTCGAAGCAAGAGTTGATCCGGTGGAAAACCGCGTCGGCTCAGCCGAAAACAGGATCGGTCAGGTGGAACAGAACGCGCAACGTCTCTCAGGCCAGATAGATGAGTTGGCCGCAGTAGCGAATGCTGCGGGCGGCGGCGCAAAGGCCGCACAGGAGACCGCCGATCAAGCTGTCGCGGGCGTCAATGCCGCCAACGAGCGCATCTCCGCGCTTGACGATTACGTGGTGCAGGACGTGACGGCGATCAACTTCCGCAACAACAGCGCGGTGCTCTCCGTACAGTCCAAACAACAGCTCGATGATCTGGCGAACAAGGCGATGACGGCTAAAGGCTACGTCATCGAAATCACAGGCTACACGGATTCAAGCGGCAGCGTGCAGAAGAATCGCGCCCTGAGCCAGCGCAGAGCCGATGCTGTGGTGCGCTATCTCGCAGAGAATCACAGGATTCCCCTGCGCCGCATCATCACGCCGTTCGGTTATGGCGAAGCGCAGGCCGTGGCAGACAACCGCACACGCGAGGGACGCGCACAGAATCGCCGCGTCGAAGTCAAAATCCTCGTCAGTCGCGGTCTGGTCCAACCCGCGCCGTCCATGACGACCCCCAGCAGCTCAAGCACATCGTCAACCGATAATCCGGAATAAGAGCGGTAACAGGTGACGGGTGACAGGTGACAGGTGACAAGTAAAAGAAAGCCTTCTCCTGCTTGTCACTCGTCACCTGTCACGTGTCACTTGTTTTTAGTTGCCAACCATCATGCCGTCGGGCGGCATCAATAAATGCCGTAGGCTGCTGGAATGCCAGTAACACCGGGCGCGCTGGCGGCATGAGGAGTTGGTCTAATGAAGGTCACTTTTAAAATCGGAAACATTTTCGCGCTCGCGCTCATTCTTGCAGCGTCCGCGCTTTTGCTGTCCACAACACGGGCTGGCGGACAAACGCCCACGCAATCAGACGCCCTGCCATCCCAGAACAAGCCCGCGCCACAAACCACTCCGACGCCCGGAGACATCATTGACGATATTGACACTGTCAGTGTCGAATCGAATCTGGTGGTCGTGCCCGTCTCTGTCACGGATGCTGCGGGCCAGCCCGTGCTAGGCTTGACCGTCAAGGACTTCAATCTTTTGGAAGAGGGCCGCCAGCAGGAGCTGACACAAATCGGAGACCCGGAGCAAGTGCCGCTTGAGATAGCAATCCTGCTCGATGTTTCCGGCAGCGTTGATGCGCGCTTCTCTTTTGAGCAACAGGCTGCGTCCAGTTTTCTCAAACAGGTCTTAAAGAACGGAGACCGCGCCACGGTCTTTGCCATAGACCAGAAGCCGCGTCACGAATTGAAGCTGGGGACGGGAGAAGCCGCTGCGGCCAAAGTGATGTCTATCACTCCGGCCAAAGGCCCTACGGCTTTTTATGACACTGTGATTGCGGCCTCGAACTATCTGGCCGAGAACACGCCGGAACGCCATCGCCGCGTGATCGTCGTCATCTCCGACGGCGAAGACAATTTCAGCAGCAAGGTCAAAAACTCGATTGGCACGACGCGTGAATCGCAGGACGCCGTCACCCCGCAGGCCAAGCAGGCCATTTACAACAAGATTCTCTCGGAAGTGCAACGCGAAGTGCAGAAGGCGGAGATTGCTTTCTACTCGATCAATCCGAGCGGCGACGGCTTGCGCCTCAACATCATCAGCAAGCGCGCACAGGAAGGCATGGAACGCCTCGCGGAAGCGACGGGCGGCACTTCCTTTGTCCCCGCCAAGGAAGAGAATTTTGAAGCTGTCTTTCGCCAGATAGCCGCCGAGCTGCGCTCGCAATACCTGCTTCAGTATTACTCGACAGACGAATCACCCACCGGCAAATATCTGCGTCTCAAGGTCTCTGTCCCCACGCGGCCACAACTCCGCGTGCGCTCACGACAGGGCTATTACGCGAAAAGAAAAGGATGAAGGCGAAAGGATGAAGGATGAAAAGAGTGCTATCCAAACATGAAGTAGTTATCTTCAATAGCGCTCTTTTCATCCTTGAATCATTTAGCTTCAAATAGCGTTCCCTTCCGCCTTTGATTAGCGCATTTCCAAAAGCACGTCCGCCAGTTGATTGACGACCGTGAGCAGTGTTCTTCCGGCCTTATCGAACTGACCTGAGGCGGCCTCGTCTTCTGCTGTCGCCGCGCCGTTGGCGACTCCGGCCAGCTTGGTGTAATAGGGCTGTAGTTCCGGCTTGAGGCGGAAATCTATTTCCAACTGATCCAGAGTCTCGCGCAGACTCATGATGCTGCTACGCACGGTGGACTTACTTCTATTCGTCTGGTCAACAACCGCCTGCGAGGCTTCGCCCCTCTGTGCGGCAGCATCTGCGGCTTCGATTCCCTTTGAGACACCGCCGAGCAGGTAGAGAAACTTCGATAAAGTCTTGATCTGTTCTGCGACGCGTTGCGCGCCCTCGCGCACAACGGGGAGAGCGCCAGCCTTGCTGGGCGTAGAAGTCGTGCTGCTTTTCTTGCCGGTCGGGCGTCGCTTCTGCGCCTGCGCGGCGGCTGGTAATAAAATCAAGCAAGCTAGAGCTAAGAGGAAAGCGCGTTTCAATTTAAAGTCCTCCTGAGATTTATCGAATAAGAGACAAAACTTATTCCTTGCGTGCTTTGCGAAACACTTTGCGGCCTTTGCGTTAAAAAGTCACTTAACCGCAAAGAACACAAAGAGGAAAACGCAAAGAACCGCAAAGAAATTTTCTGCTATCCACTATCAAATTCGCATCAAGCTATGCTCGCAAGTGGCGCGCAGTCAAGTGCGAAACAATGTCTTGCGGCCAACGGCAGTCGTCGCCATACGGCTCTTACTGCTACAATATAGCGTCCGCTTTGATCGTCTGATGGTAACAGAAATCAAACACAGAGCATTGCGCGTCGAGCGTCTGGGCCGTATGGAATACGGCGCGGCCCTCGCCCTGCAAAAAGAGACCGAGCGCGCCGTTTTGACGGGCGCGCAAGCCTCTACGTTGCTTTTACTGGAACACCCGCACGTACTGACCATCGGCAGGCGTGCGACACATGCGGGCATCGTTGCTTCCGAAGAACTGCTCGCGGCGCGCGGCGTCTCCGTCTTCGAGTCCAATCGCGGCGGCAAGGTCACATATCATGGATTGGGCCAACTGGTCGGCTATCCGATTATCAACCTCAGCCCGGAGCGCGAAGACGTGCATGCGTATGTCCGCGACCTCGAAGAAGTCTTGATGCGCGTGCTTGAAGATTTCGGCATCGAGAGCTTTCGCATCAAAGGCTTGACGGGCGTGCACACTGCGGAAGGAAAGGTTGCGGCCATCGGCGTCCACATCGCGCGCTGGATCACGACGCACGGCTTTGCGCTCAACGTCAACACAGACCTCGGCTACTTTAATCTCATCATCGCCTGCGAGGGCGAGCCGGTCACTTCGATGCAGAAACTCTTAGGGCGCGAGCTTGAACTGGCAGAAGTCGAAGAACGCATCATCGCACGCTTTGCAGAAGTCTTCGGGATGATGCCGGAAAGCGACAGGGGCGAGCACGCAATGTTAAAATAAACGCATCTTAAAATTTTCGGAGTCATAACAAAAGTGGGACGCGAGCTTAAAGTTATCAGCAACAGCCAACCTTCGGCGCGCGAGCGCAAACCGAAGCCCGAATGGCTCAAGATTCGTCTGGGCGACCCGTCGAATCAGAATCACGTGCTCAAGTTGATCGAAGGCTTGAACCTGCACACCGTCTGTCAGGAGGCGCGCTGCCCGAACATTTTCGAGTGCTGGTCAGACCGCACCGCGACCTTCATGCTGGCTGGCGACATCTGCACGCGTCACTGCGGTTTCTGCGCCGTCGGCAAAGGAAAACCCGGCGCGCTCGACGCCGAAGAGCCGCGTCACGTGGCAGAGGCCGTGCGCCATCTGAATCTGGCCCACGCGGTCATTACCTCAGTCAATCGTGACGACCTCGCGGACGGCGGCGCGCAGCACTGGGCCGAAACCATACGCGAGGTTCGCGCTCTCAATCCTGAATGCAAAGTCGAAGTCCTGATTCCTGATTTCAACGGCGACGAAGCAGCATTGAATACTGTTTTGGACGCGCAACCGGACGTGCTCAATCACAACACGGAGACCATCGCGCGGCTCTATCGCCGCGTGCGGCCTGACGCCGTTTACGTGCAGACGCTGACACTGCTTGAGCGCGCCGCGCGTCGTCGTGATGAGGAGCAGCGCGGGATGCTCACCAAGAGCGGCATCATGGTCGGCCTCGGTGAAGAGTTCGATGAAGTGGTCGAGCTGATGAAAGATTTGCGCTCGGTCTCGTGCGACATCATGACCATAGGGCAATACCTGCAACCTTACGAGCGGCGTCTGCCGGTCGAACGCTATGTCACGCCCGCAGAGTTTGCGGAGTGGCACACAATCGGAATGAGTCTGGGCTTTCATCACGTCGAATCAAGCCCGCTCACGCGCTCCTCTTATCACGCGCGCCAGCAAACCCAGGGCACGATTATTGAATCTGACGAAGTAGAGCTTGTTTCCACGCGATAAGATTTTAAACAGCGCCCCGTCGCCTTCAATCAACGCGGCACATCGTCAACAGGAAACGCCATGACAAAAAAACATGCACAGCTTTTCTCTTTGTCTGCAATGTTGCTGCTGGTCTTGAGCGTCGCGGGTTTCGCGCGCTTCAGTTATCCCGCACAGCAAACCAAGAAACAGAACGAAGTCGCCGCCGACCCCGCGCTCAAAGACCTCGCCAACTACAGGCAATGGACGCGCGTCAATGAAAAGCCGAGAGGGTCGAATAACTTCCAGATAAATCCTTCAGGCGGTTGAGACTTTGCCATGGATGACTCCGGTTCGGATGTCACACAAATCAGCACCTCGATAGGCACGACCAGAATCACACTGCCAGACCCGCCGGGCGACAAGCCGAGCGGCAAACGTAAAAATTCTGCCGGGCATGAAGAAATCTTTGCTTCCTATGGCGTCGTCTATGTCAACGAATTTGCACGGCACGCGCTTATGGAACAGAAGAAGCCGCAGTTCCCCGTCGGCTCGATCATCGTCAGAGAAAAGCTCTTGCAACCGACCGATGCCGCGCCGCAATTGCTGGTTGTGATGGTCAAGCGCGAGCGCGGTTTTAATCGCAAAGCGAATGACTGGGAGTTTCTGATGCTGGACGGCAGCGTGAGCAGAATCACACGCCGGGAAAAGACAGGCAGTTGCCGCGACTGTCACAAGCACGAGAAGGAAAACGATTTTGTCTTTCGCTCCTACCTGCCGGAAAAAGTTCGCCTGAGCCAAAAGTAGTGTAGAGGGTCATGAGAACAACGCTATTCAGGCTTGGGAAATTGTTTAGGCTCTGACAGCAGCTTTCAATAACAAGGAACGTCGCGCGCAAAGGCGCAAAGAAGAAGCTCGAATCTTTTCTTTGCGCCTTTGCGCGAGACGTTCTTCGCTCGCATCAAATTGAGTGTGACCTGATGCGCCCTGCCTGACGGTCGGGCTACGGCCCCTGTACTGTCGCTCACGGGGCTATAGCCCGACCGTCAGGCAGGGCGCATGCATTTGCAATCCGCTATAAAGAGTGCGCTTTAAGCTACAAGCAGATTCTTTGCTATCGCAATCGCTTCGTCAGGTCGCCGTGCGATGAGGACGCTATCTTTTCCAAGCGACTGAAAGAAGGCGTTGCTCTCTTCGTTGCCGCAGAGCAGAATAACTTTCTTTCCGGCTTTCAGTGCGAGAGCAATCTCAGAGGCCGTTCCCGCGCCCATTCCGCAGGCAAAGACGATGCGGCTCGACAGCACGTTGATGTTATTTCGCGCCTGTCCCATGCCTGTGAGGATTGCTATGTCAACGGCCTCTGACATGCCGCTCGCATCCTCTGTCGGAAGAATGCCGACGGTCAAACCTCCGCCCTCTTTCGCGCCACGGCTCGCTGCGTCCATCACCCCCGCGCTGCGTCCGCCCGTCAGCAAGACCCAGCCCGCCTGCGCGATTTGACGGCCAAGCTCGAAAGCTGTTTCCAATACTTCCGCACTCGCTTCACTTCCCGGCCCTATCACACCGGCGACTGTTCTTCTCATCTCTTCTCAATCCTGTAAATCCTGTCTATCCCTGTTTGAATCTCATCATGCCTGCTCGTAATCCGTCCCGTAGGCTTCGCGCACAGCGTTCATGATGCGCCGCTCGTAATGGCGCGTGCCGAAGTACCAGACTAGATAGACGAGATGCAGCAGCGACCATGCGCCGAGAGCTATGAAGTAATAACAGACCGGCGGAAACTCGCGCATCAAATCCTCATAAAGCTGCCACGCGCGATAGACGGAAAGCGCGATGATGACCGCGCCCAAAAGCCAGAAGTGAATCGTGATAAAGCCGATGAAAGTCTGCCGCAGCCGCAGGGTCACGCCCGCGAACTCTTTGCCGCCGAGCGGAAACAGATAGGCGGCTTCCTGTTTGTGCGCGATGAGCAAATCTTCTTTCAAGAGCCGGTTGAGTTTCTGCTCAAGCCCTGTGGCATAGATGCGCGCCCAGATAACATAAGAGAGATAGTATGCCGAATGCACGCCGACATAGATGACGTAAAACGGAATCAGCAACACGACTCCGCGCAGTGTGTCGGTCATGCTCGCCGCAGCCATCAGGATGATGACAATGATGCTGACGATAATGAGTTCGTAGAAGAGGTTGGAATACCTGCCCTGCATCTCGCGCATCCGTTCCAGTTGATGATGCAGCGTTTGCCATTGAAGCGTGTTTTCGTTAGCAGCCATGCGTGTCTCCCTTCAGGAAGAAAGTTTCCCGCAAAGGCGCAAAGAGAAAACGCCAGAAAAATATAGATACTGACTTGAAATCTTTGCGACTTGTCTTCTTTGCGCCTTTGCGGGAGCGTAATCATTTTCCAACTCATCGAATTAGAGATAAAATCTACTGCATCTTAACACGAGTTCTGTTCTCAAATTTTATCACCAGACCGGAAACACATTTTATGAAAGCAGTCGTCTTTGAAAAGCACGGCGGGCCGGATGTGCTTCGATATGTGGAAACCGCAGCCCCGACCATCAAGGCCAATGAAGTGCTGGTCGAGGTGCGCGCCTGTGCGCTCAATCATCTGGATGTGTGGGCCAGACGCGGCCTGCCCGGCATAGAGATTCCGCTGCCGCATATCCCGGGCAACGACATCGCAGGCATCGTGCGCAAAGCTGGCAAGCTTGTCACATGGGTCAAACGCGGCGATGAAGTCATGCTTCAACCCGGCACGTCCTGCGGGCATTGCATCGAATGCCTTCGCGGCTTTGATAATCTGTGCCCTGAGTATGACATTCTGGGCTACAGGCAGCACGGAGGCTACGCGCAGTTTGTCAAAGCGCCCGGCGTGAATGTTATTCCGAAGCCGGAGAATTTAAGCTGGGAAGAGGCCGCAGCATTGCCGCTTGTGACCGTGACGGCGTGGCACATGCTGGTCACACGCGCGCAAGTCCAGCCCGGTGAAGACGTGTTGATTCATGCCGCCGGAAGCGGCGTCGGCTCTATCGGCATACAGGTCGCCAAGCTGCGCGGCGCGCGTGTGATTGCCACGGCTGGCTCTGATGAAAAGCTTCAAAAGGCGCGCGAGCTTGGCGCAGACGAAACGGTTAATTACACGGACAAGGACTGGCCCAAAGAAGTCAGGCGGCTGACGGGCAGGCAGGGCGTGGATGTGGTCTTTGAGCATACGGGCGCGGAGACATGGCCCGGCTCGATTGCCACGCTCAAAAAGAACGGGCGGCTCGTCACCTGCGGCGCGACCAGCGGCTTTGACGCTCGCACAGACATCCGCCAACTTTTTTATCGCCACCTGACTTTCTTAGGCTCTTTCATGGGGTCGAAAGCAGAGCTACTGGATGCCATGAAATTTATCGAGCGCGGCAGCATTCGCGCCGTCATAGACCAGACGCTGCCGCTTTATGAAGCGCAACGCGCGCATGAACTGATGGAAGACCGCGCGCAGTTTGGCAAGCTCGTGCTCATTCCCCAATTCTAAACAGGAGAGACTATTTTGAGTAAAGACACCGCGCTGCTTATCGTTGACGTGCAAAAGGAAGTGGTGGATTGGTCAAGGCCGACTTCGGCGGGCAGCGATGAAGTGCTCGCGCGTATCAATGAACTGCTGGCGAAGGCGCGCTCAAACGGGACGCCTGTGATTTACATCCAGCACGACGGGCAGGAGGAAGGACACCGCCTCACGCCGGGTCTGCCCGGTTGGGAGATTCATCCGGCCATCGCCCCGGCTGATGGAGAAAAAGTTTTCCATAAGACCGCCTGCGATTCTTTCTTTCAAACGCTTTTGCAAGGCGAACTGGAGAGGCTCGGCATCACACACCTCGTCGTCGCCGGTTGCCGGACGCAGTATTGCATTGATACCACCTGTCGCAGCGCTGTGGCGCGCGGCTATGATGTCACGCTGGCGAAAGACGCGCACATGACTGTTGACACGGAGACGCTGACGGCTGCGCAGATCATCGCACATCACAATGAGACGCTCGACGAACTGGACGCGGGCAGCCACATGATAAGAGTGAAAGGCTCAGGTGAGATTACTTTTTAGAACAAATTTCAAATTCCCGATTTGGAATTTCAACTCCCACTAATCCCCGGTAGGAAAATCATGACTTCACATCGCACACACAAAATACCTTGCCGGGTGTAGGGTGTAGTGAAGACAATCTTGTATTGCCGACACCCTGTTCCCTACACTATTGCTCGTCGCGTTTTTGAAACTTTTTTATTTGCCTGAGTAGTCTTCGATATTGAATCTCTTATTCAGAGCGTCGAAGTGTTCCGGCTTAAACTCGAAGTTGGTTCCGGCGATGACGCGTCGCCCGTCGTCTGTGCGAATCCACTGGTTAGTCTCCTGCGGCGAGTTTGCCTTGAGGTAATCAATGTCTTCCTTGATAAAGGCGGCCCCGTCTTTGCGCGAAAAGATGAAGACGTAAGTGAATTGGCCTGTACGCACATAGCTCAAGTCGCGCTCAAAGTCGCTCTGCGATTTTGCGGGCGTAGCGGCGGTGGGAGAATTGGAGTTGGCACGCGCGGGATTTGAATCACTGCTCTTCTTACAGCCGGAAACAGTGATTGCTGCGAGCAGGGCAAGGCTGATAAATACCGGCTGCAAGATTTTTCTTCTCATCTGCCATTCTCTCTTTGCACGGAACATGTGCTTGATAAACATCAAGGCTCTGCGTCCTCTTCCGGCGAAAGGCCGCCTTCGTCCTGCGGCTCAGGGCCGGGCGCGTTGTCTTCTAAAGATTCCTGCGGCGGCTCGCCCTGCTGGTCGCGTATGTGCAGAACGACGCATTCGTCGTCCTCGTAAACCTTCTCGAACCAGCCGCTCGCCATCGCTTTGCCATAGAAGTCATCATGTATCTCTTCCTGATCGGAAAAGACGTAACGCGCGCCAAAGCGGTCGCGTATGACTGCGGCGGGATCATCCACACGGCCCAGCGTGACCTCGTCATAGAGTTTTGATAACTCAGGATTTTTGTTTAAGAGATAGGTCGGGTCAAGCCCGGAGATGTACGCATGTGTGGTGTCGTAGAAAAACATCTTGGGGAAATCGTCCCAGTCCGTATTAAAAATTCTCTGGCCCGCAGGGACATTCGTGCGAATCCAGTCCATGCCCTTATGATACTGCTCAGGGCCAGCGCCGGAAGCAATTTCGCCCGCCACGCCGTCAAGCTTGAGCTTTGCCACGCCCTTGATATTGAACAGCATGGTGATGAAAAGCGCTGTGGCGACGCCTCCCGCCGCGACGGTCTTCCACAGTTCGCGCTGTGCCTCGACCTTCCCGGTCTCCGCCTCCTGCTGCCTGTCCAGAAACGGCTGCAACTCGTCCAACACATCTGCGGGCAATTCACCGATGGCTCCGCGCACGCTGTCCCAGACCTGCTGCAAGCTGAAGGCTGCGAAGAGCACTGCAAAGGGCGGCCAGTATTCGACGAAACGACGCGAGCGGAAAGTGGCAAACATCAATGCCGTCGAGAAGATGAGAAAGAAGAGCGAGCGGGAGGAGCGTTTGTGGTCGCTGCCATTGAAAGCGATGTAACCGACCAGCATGGCAATGCACGCGATAAAGCAGTTGCCCAGAAACACCCAGCTATCGTATGGATACCATTCCTGCCCGACCTGCGTCGAGAAATCGCCGAGAGTCAATTTGATTCTGGCATGCTCGATAAAGAGCCGGATGTTTTTGGGAAAGTATGGATTGATGATGAGTCCGGCAATCATGCCCGCAGTAGTCCACACCAGAGGCCGCCACTCAAAGCGTCGCTCGCTCCATGCAATCACCAGCGTCCAGACGAGTGCGGCAAACCAGAGAGACGGAAACAGGCTGTAAGTCCAGACGAAGAGAAACATCAGCGGGCCAAGCATCCAGTATCTCTTTTCAAAGAGCAGGTAGATGCCCGCCACCATAAAGATGATGGCAATCGGCGGCGCTTTCGCCATGTTGAGGCGATAGAGAAACGGGCCGGAGCAGGCCAGCAGAGCCAGCAGCCAGACGAGCGGGTACTTGATGCGGTAATGCACAACCAGCCAGTAGCAGGAGAAGACCGCGAGGCTGCCAAAGATGATGGCCGCCACCTTTGCGCCCATCGTCAGATTGCCGAACCACGTGAAAGGAATCTGTAGGATATGAAAGAGCAGGTGATGATCCACATAGCCTGCCGGGTCGAGCGTCGTCAGCGGCAGCCAGTTGAACGCCGGGGGAAAGTTTCCGCTCCGCATGCCCTGCCAGAGCAGTTGGCTCCACTTGATGTGGTAATAACCGTCAAAGTCGCCGCAGCAAATGCTGCCCGTGGCAAACTGTAGATGCCGGAAGACGAGCGTGATGATGACCGCGCCGATGGCTAGATAGACAACACGCGTGGCCGTCTCGGACGACAGCAGATTCTCAAAGCTGCGCGCGTCGCTCTTCTTTTTAGTAGCTACTGATTCCTCAGTCGCGTCCTGCATAGATGAGAGCAAGGCGGAAGGCGGAAGGCGGAAGGATGAAAGGCATGCTCTTCAAACATGAGTCATACATCTCTGAAGAGCGCTCTTTTCATCCTTCATCCTTCATCCTTCCGCCTTGCTCTTCCTCCTTCATCCCTGCTCTCGCAAGCGTGCGAGCAGTTCGAGCAATGTAATCGGATTGATTGGCTTGGTCAGGTGCGCGTCAAAGCCGGAGTTGATGGCGCGCTCGCGGTCATCGAACAGGGCGAAGCCGGTCACGGCGACGAGCGGCACTTTACTGTAAGCGGGCAGAGAACGCAGGGCTGCGGCCAGCGAATAGCCATCCATGCCGGGCATCCCTATATCTGAGACTATGACATCGAACTGCTCCGCCTGCGCCGCTTTGAGGGCATCCGGGGCTGAGGCGGCGGTCATCACGTCGTAGCCTTCGTGCCGCAAAAGGATGGCGAGCATCTCAAGCACATCAGGCGCATCGTCAACGACCAATGCGTGCGGTTGAGCCTCCGCGCGCAAGCCGCTTGAGGGCAAGTGGCCCGGCTCAGCTTCATCTCTATGGCGCGGCGAAAAGTACGCCGAAGTAAAAATCAAATCACTTAAAACAGTAGCCTCATTAAAAGAGGAGCGCACGAAAAATTCTTTCATAATAACTTTCTTCCTGCATCCAAAACGTGGGAGAGTCTCTCTTGCTAGTTATCAAACCATAAAATCGAGCCAATGCGCAATTGCATCGCTCTCGAAAAGTCTCTTTTATTTCAAACATTTTCTATTCATTTTATCTATTTGCGTGACATACTAAGCAAAAGTTTGTTCTATTATTTTAAAGCGCTCTAAGGCGCATCACTCTGATGGAGGAAAACTACATGGCGACTAAAAAGGCAAGTAAGAAATCTGCACCCGCAAAGAAGGCCGCGAAGAAATCCGGCGCGGCCACTAAGAAAGCCGCGACAGGCGGGGGAGCGAAGAAAGCTGCCGCCAAGAAGTCTGCCGGAAAGTCAGCGGGCACAAGCAAGAAAGCTGCTGGCGGCGCGAGCAAGAAGGCCGCGAAGAAGAAGAAATCGGGCGGAGGTGGACTGCTCAGCAAAGTTAAGAATGTCATAGGCGATGCCCTCGGCGGCGCATTCACAGGCGCAGCCAAAGGCGCAGTCACAGGCGCGGTCACAGCCGTCGCGCCCGATTCGGCAGCCGAAGCAACCGGCGCGAAAGGAAAGCCCGCGAAGGGCGGTGGCAAGAAGAAGAGATAAGGATTTTAAGAAAGGGGAAAAGGGAAAAAGGGGAAAGGGGGAAAGGCAAAGCGTCTATGTTAAGTTTATCCCTTCCCCTGTTCCTCTTTTCCCCTCTTCCCCTTTCTGATTAAGGCATATGTATCCGGCAGGCAATCTTTTTATTCCCGCGCGGCATGGCCGTCTCGAAGCGATTCTGAAAGAGCCGGGCGAGGTGGAAGAGGCGCGCGGCGTCGCGCTCGTACTGCATCCGCATCCTTTGGGCGGCGGGACGATGCACAACAAGGTCGTCTTTCGCGCGAGCGCGGCTTTGAACGATGCCGGGCTGGTTACGTTGCGCGTTAACTTTCGCGGCGTGGGCCAGAGCACCGGCGCGCATGATGAAGGACGAGGCGAACTCGAAGATGTCCGCGCGGGTCTGGATCATTTATCAGAGCATTACCCGGACAAAGACATCACGCTCGCCGGATTCTCTTTCGGTGCGCGCGTCGGGCTTGAGGTCGGCATCGCGGAGGCGCGCGTCATCCGGCTCGTCAGCCTCGGCACGCCGGTTGATAAATATGATTTCGCTTTTCTTAAAACCTGTCGCAAGCCGATTCTCTTTGTTCACGGAGACCGCGACGAGTTCGGCTCTGTAGAGCGGCTCAAAGAACTCGTTGGCAGCCTTCAGCCGCAGGCTGAAGCAGAACTGCATGTCATCCAGGGCGCAGACCATTTCTTCGTGGGACATCTGGACGAGATGAAACGCATCATCACAGAATGGATCGAAACGGAAGAACGCCAAAAACAGGACACGAGGACACAGAACTCAGTAGGAAAAGGATGAAACGGCTTTTCTTCCCGGTCAGGTGTTCTCGTATCCTGATTCCTGTTTTCACACTATGAACTCTTACACAGACCCTGCAATCCGCATCACCATGCTGCCGCGCGACACCAATCCGCAGGGCACGATCTTTGGCGGCATGATCTTGAGCTACATAGACATGGCCGGAGCGATAGAGGCGCATCGCCGCACGCGTGTGGATCGCTTCGTCACCGTCGCCATGCGCGAAGTCATCTTCCATAAGCCGGTCTTCGTCGGCGACCTCGTCAGCTTCTACGCCGAAACTCTACGCATCGGCACGACCTCTATCACCACGCGTGTCATCGTCGAGGCCGAACGCTACGGCGGCACGGGCGAGCGCATCCGCGTCACAGAGGCAGAGGTCGTTTACGTCGCCGTTGACCAGCATCGGAAGAAGATGAAGATACAGAAGAATGAGGAATGAGTGTTAGAGCGGTTATCAAC
Organism: Pyrinomonadaceae bacterium; assembly: GCA_963817025.1. GTDB lineage: Bacteria > Acidobacteriota > Blastocatellia > Pyrinomonadales > Pyrinomonadaceae > JACMLC01. The sequence goes on from CAWFML010000004.1 coordinate 623,949, forward strand.
TGAAGTGTGACGGGATGCGCCCTGCCTGACGGTCGGGCTACTGCCCCTGTACTGTGACCTCCGGGGCTGTAGCCCGACCGTCAGGCAGGGCGCATGCTATTGCCATCCGCTATAGTTGAAACGCCTTTGCGTGAGCACGTCTTCGCACGCCCGTGTGTCTTACGGCACAAACGCATTCGGCGTCGGCACATCCGTGCTATTGCCAAACTGCTCGGCTGAAAATCCCAAAGTGGAACGCTGCAAGTACCAGTAGCCCGTCGAAGGACGATAGACAGCGATGTCAGCCTTTCCGTCTCCGTCGTAATCAGCAGGCACAGGCTTATCCGTCGCCAACCCGAAATTGAAATAAGAATATGAGCCGTTACTGCTCGACAGGATATACCAGAATCCGGTCGAAGCTCTGTAGACAGCGGCATCCGTTTTTCCGTCGCCATCGTAATCGGCGGGGACAGGGATGTCCGTGCTGCTCCCCCATTGAATGGCGCGATGAACGCTGTCAATGCTGCTCAGATACCAGAACACTCCGGTCGAAGGTCTGTAGATAGCCGGATCGCCCCTGCCGTCTCCGTCAAAATCTCCGACAAGCGGTTTATCTCCCGCCGCGCCGAAAAATCTGTCGGAGGTTTGTGCTGTGGCGTTGCTCATCCTGTACCACATATTGGTTGACGGACGGAAAACGACGAAATCCGTCTTCCCATCGTTATCAAAATCCGTCGGACGCGGGATGTCGCCGTTCGCGCCCCAGTGTCTACCTGTGAAAGCGCCCGTCACGCTGCTCTTGTACCACCAATCGCCGCTCGCGGGCCGGTAAATGGCGAGGTCTGTTTTGCCGTCGCCGTCATAATCCCCCGGCGCGGCAATATCGCCGTTGGCTCCGAAAAAGTCATATGTAAATTGCCCGTTCGAGCTTTGCAGTACGTACCAGTAATTATTTGAAGCGCGAAAGACGGAGATGTCCGCCTTGCCGTCGCCGTCATAATCGAAAAGCACAGTTCTAACAAAGGCGGACGTGTTAAGTCTCGCAAGCCCTGCTCGCGCCGTCGCGCCGATGTTGGTGAAGGTTCCGCCAATTACGATTTTCCCGTCGGGCTGCATCACCATCGCTCTGATTTCACCATTCGTCCCGCCAGGGAAAAACAGGCTGTCGAGCGCGCCGGTCGAGGTCAGCCGAGCCAAACTCGGGCGGGCAGTTCCGTTGACCGAATAAAAACTACCGGCAATCACCAGACTGCCATCCGCTTGCAGAACCATTCGTCTGACAATCGGCGGAGAGCCGCCCATCGTCGGAGAGACGAACGTATTATCAACGCTCCCGTCAACATTCAGGCGCTTGACCGCTGTCACGCTTGGCCCGGCGGCCACCAGATATTTCCCGTCCGGTTGGACGATTATTTCATAAACCGAAGAAATGCTCCCCGCGTTGAAAGACGTGTCCACCGTCCCGTTCGCATTGAGCCGCGCCATGTTCGCACGCGCGACACCGCTGACCCCGTTAAAGGTTCCGCCAATAATAAGTTTGCCGTTGCTTTGCGCGACAATCGCAGAGATAGACCCGGTGGCAAAGAGCGGAGTAAAAGTTCCATCCAGAGTGCCGTTGGCATTCAAGCGGGCCAGAGCTTTTTGCTCCACGCTATTGACGTTTGAGAATAGCCCGCCAATCAAAATCTTGCCGTCCGGTTGTAAGGTCACTTCAAAAACATCGCCGTCCACGTTCGGGACGAATGCAGTGTCCAGACTGCCATCGGAATTCAGACGCGCGAGCCTCGGCTGTGTCAATCCGTTATAAGTGGAAAATCCACCGGCGACCAGAATCTTACCGTCTCCCTGAATTGCTATATCATTGGGTAGAGAGTTGAATCCGACCGGAGCGCCAAAGGATGTATCAAGCGCGCCGTTCGCATTAAGGCGCACAAAGTTGCTGCACTTGGAACCATTCATCTCTGTAAAATCGCCCGTCACGATTACTTTGCCATCCGCCTGCACGGCCAGAGCCTCAACCTGCCCGGCCAGTCCGGCAGTCGCAGCGAAAGTCGGGTCCAAAGGGCCATCCGTACCGAGTCTTGTGAATCTATGATTTATGACATCGTTTTCAAAAAACCCTCCGAACACTGTGAGCCTGTCCAAACTATCAATCTGAAAATTAGTGAATGACAGGTTGTCGGGAGGCGTATACGTCTCATCCAGGCTCCCGTTCGGGTTTAAGCGCGTCAAGCCCACAAGGATTTTGTCGTTGGAAAAGACTCGCACCTTCGAGTTATAGCCGACCGGAGGAAAACCCAGATCAAGAGTTCCATCGGCATTGAGGCGCGTCAGACCTGTGCGCGGGATTCCATTGACAGAGACAAAAGAGCCTGTGAACAGAACTTTCCCGTCTGATTGCATGGCAATGCTGAAAACATAAGGAGGAAATTGCGGCTGCGCGCTGGTCAGCAGCGGAGACTCAAAGGCCGTATCCTTAGAGCCGTCCGTGTTCACTCTAAACACCGTGCCGTTGCTATGCGAGCCGCCAATCAACAGCTTGCCGCCGGGAAGCACAATCAGGTCTGTGAGATAGTGTTTGGCGTTCCATCCATCAAAGCCAATCTGGTTAAACGAATTGTCAACGCTCCCGTTCGCGTTCAGCCGGTAAAGGCTCGTCGTAGCAATATGAAAGCCGGAAAAATTGCGGGAAGCCAGAATTTTCCCATCCGCTTGAACCGCATGGACATTGGCAGAGGAGTTGAATCCTCCGGTCGTCCACGGCGTCACAAAAGAGTTGTCCAGCGTCCCGTCAGGATTAAACCTGAGCACCTGTGAAAAGGTAGACACGGAGACGCCCGCGACCAGAATCTTCCCGTCAGGTTGAACCACCACGCTCCCTATAGAACTGAAATAATCAGCCGCTAAGGAATTGAACGAGTTGTCCAAACTGCCGTCGGAATTGAGACGTGCGAGCCTCAGTTTCGGCACGCCATTGACGACCTGAAAAGCGCCCCAGATGATTAGCTTTCCATCCGGCTGAAGCGCAAGATTAGCATCCGAAGAGCTGGTAAGATTCTTTGAAGGCACCGCGTTAAAAGTTAAATCAACTTCATTACCGGCAGCATTTGCGACAAAGCTCGATAGCAGAATCAAAAATAAAATTCGGGCAAACAAAAAGCTTTTTTTTGTGATATGAGTATTAGACATAACAAAACTCCTCATGTGGTATATCCCCGGCGGCGCGACAATTCCGAAAGTGAAAGTACGCTCTTTTCGCAGGGTTTGTAAAGCACTCCCCGGTTCAAATTCTGTTCGTGGTTACTTAAAGCTGTAAGAGCGCTGGACTGGTTACGATTAAGGCTGAGCCTTCGTGACTTCGACCTCAAGCCAACATTGCGCGCGGGAGGCTTTTGCACACAAACTACTGTATATACATACCACCGCTCCTGAAATCATCCGTGTCATTTTGCGAAAAGGTGAAGCAGTCCGGGTGCGCCAATCCGTGGAATTTTGCGAGCGAGAGCTTCGGGCAGCAGAGCTTTCTCCATTCTCGCCAATCGAGTTTGGATGTCATTTGCGTCCCATCAGTTTATATGTTAATACTCAGGCACGAGTCGCCTATTATCATTTGTTAGGAAAAAAGCTTTATGAAAAAGGCAGGGGTTCTCAAAAACATCAGCCGTGTTGAGCAGGAAAAGAAAAAGCAATACGGCTGGCTGGTGCGAGTCATGCGTGACGGTGTGATGCATCAGAAATTCTTTTACGACAGTGTGCACGGCACTAAAAATTCCGCGCTGCTCTCGGCCATCGCGCACCGGGACGAACTTTTGAGGCGTTATCCAAAGCCGGAGCACGGCAACCTCTTCAACCGGCTGACGAAAAGAAACACGAGCAAGCATCCGGGCGTCAACAAGACGCGCACGCTCAAGCGCGGCGTCTCATATGATGTCTGGCAGGCCAGTTGGGTGTTGCCGGATGGCCGCACGGTCAACCGCAAATTCCATTTCTCGCCGGATGGCCGGAGCGAAAAAGAAGCGAAGAAGCTTGCCATCAAAGCGCGCGAAGAAGGCGTCAAGACCATTGAGCGCATGCGCCGCAATGGCCGCAAGCCTGCCAGTTCAAAAAAAGCGAAGACAAAGTAAGAAGCTGATTGAAAAGCCCTGAAAGGGCGCGATGTAATAGCCTGTGGCAACGCCACAGGTCAACATGCCCCCTTTAAATAACAAGCCCTGAAAGGGCGGCATAAATTATTTCGCCCTTTCAGGGCTTGGGATAATAATGATGACTCGATACCTGTGGCGTTGCCACAGGCTATTAGATGACGCCCCTTCGGGGCTTCAATACGTGGCGTTCTTCAGGGCTTTCTCAGATTTTTCAAACAGCTTCCAAGCATGCTCTTTCTTAATTCAACTTCGCCTGTATGCGGCGCAGGGCCAGAGCGGCGTGAGTGTAGCCGGGCTGTTGTTCGAGGGCGAGGCTGTAATGATGCGCGGCATCTAAGAGACGCCCACGCACTTCGTAGACGCGGCCCAGATTGAAATACGGGAAAGCATATGACTCGTAGCGCGGCGCGTGCAGTGCGCGCTTGAACCAGCGCACGCAGCCGTAAACGTCGCCTTTCGCAATCAGGTATGAGCCGATGTCGTTGTACGGATTGCCGAGCGTGTCGTCCACGCGAATCGCTTCGAGGCATTCATTGATAGCGTCGTCATAGCGATTCTGAAAGCTATAAACCCAGCCGAGAAAGGTATGAGCCTCCGCGGTCGGATGGACGGCGATAGAGCGTTGGTATAACTCTATCGCCTCTTCGTAATCTTCACTCTGCTGCGCTTCGTAGGCGCGCATGAACAGCTCCATCGCTTCACGCTTTGCGCCCGTCGCAGACTCATCGCTAAACATAATTTCACTTCTGCACTTTCGGCCCGGCATCGCACGGCTTGTCGCCGCTCGCCGGTTGGTCCAGACGCTTGATGCGCCCGTCCACCTGCGGAGAGATGGCCGAGACGCTGCCGATGGCTTTGCTCAGGATGTCAAAGTCTTTCTGCGCTTCCTCCTGCTTGACGAGCAATTTTGCGCCCTTGAACATATCGTAACCATCCCCGCCGTTGACTGCCAGAAAAGAGGTCGTCGCCAGCGTGTAAGTCATCTTGTCATCGAGCGGTTTGCCGCCGACCGTCACCTCTGTCACGCGCGAACCGGCGGGACGAGTCGCGTCAAAGCTAAAGCGCAGGCCGGAAACCTGTGGAAAGCGTCCCGGCTCGCCGCTCTCCGCGCTCTGGCTGACGCCATGTTCCAGAGCTTTGCGCAAGGTCGCTCCGGTGACTTCGATTTTCACCACAGGATTACCGAACGGCAGGATTGAGAGCACGTCGCGCCGTGTCAGCTCGCCCGCGGGAATCAAGTCGTCCGCGCGAATCGAGCCGCCGTTCATGACGGCGACATCCGCCCCCGTCGCCGCGCGAAAAGCGTCTGCGATAAAACTGCCGATATTCGTCTCGCGCGTGCGCCCCTCTTTCGACTTGGCGTTGAGCGCGACGGTCGTCCGCCCGACCGGCACGGCCAGTTCTTTCAGGAGCGGCTCATATTTTTTCATGACAGCGGCAAACGCCGGGTCTTCTTCCACTTTGCTGTTGACGGGAATGACTTCCCAATCAATGCTCTGGACTTTGCCGCTCGTGCTGTTGATGTTCAGTTGAATCCGGCTCATCTCGCGCGCGTCCGCAGTCATCTTGAAAATCGGCGTGCGCCCCGACAGAGATTGCAGCAGCGTGTGTTCGTGGCCGCCGATAATCACATCAATGCCTTCGACGCAAAGCGCGAGCGCCTTGTCCTCTTCCATAGAAAGATGCGTCAGCGCGACGATGGTTTGCGCGCCCTTCGCTCTGAGGTCTGCTACAGCCTGCTTGGCCGTTTCGCAGTTGCCGCGAAAGTCTATGTTCTCGCCGGGACGCGAAGTGATTTTTGTTTCCGGCAGTGTCAGCCCGAAGATGCCGACCTTGACGTTTTGAAACTCGCGGACGACGACAGGCGGCGTCCCGCCGAAAGGCTTGCCGCTCTGCTTATCTATGACGTTTGTGCCGAGCCACGTAAAGCGCGATTCCTTGATGCGTTTGAGCAGTTCATCCGGGCCGAAATCAAATTCATGATTGCCGAAGACGGCGTAATCAAGCCCTATGGCATTCCACGCGTCAATCATCTGCTGGCCCTTGTATGTGTTCGACTCGACTGACGGCGAGATGGTATCGCCGGACATCAGAAAGAGCGTGTTCGGAGACTCTTTCAAGATTTGCTTACGCAGGGTCGAGAGCCTTCCCAATCCGCCCGCCGCGCCCCTGTCCACAGGCGCAAACTGGTAAACATCATTCACCTGCAAAAGCGTGACGCGAACTATACAATCCTCGCGCGCCGTTTGCGCGACGGACGCCGAGACGAGCAGCAACGAAAAAGCAACGGCCAGCGCGATGCGGCGCGGCCATAATCGAATAGAATCCATTTGAGAAATATTCCTCCGTGAAGAAGCCGTCAAGAGAGATTTTTTTGTAGCCGCAACAGACCAAAGAGAACCCTGCGCGGCTCGCGTGTCTGTGGAGGCTTGCATTATACTCACACGCATCCGACACGCAACTTGTGTAATCTTGAACCGGGCAATTTTAAATATCATTCTTGTCTGACATTATGAAAAACCCTGCTCCCCTCAACATCGAAATCGCCAGCGAGTTTTCCCAAACAAGCACAGGCTCAACAGCCATCGCCGTCTGCATTTTTACCGACCAGCCGCCGTCATTGAACGGCGCTGCCGCACACCTGCCGGACGATTTTTTGTATGAAGGCGAGTTCAAAGGCGAGGCGGAAACGTCTCTGCTGCTTCATGCAAAGGATGCTAACGGCACAAAGCGTCCGCTGCTTCTGGCAGGCTGCGGGGCGCTTGATGAGCTGACTCCGCTCCAACTCAGCCGCGCGGCGGGGATGGCTGCGCGCGTGGCTCGCACGGCTCACATCAAGCACCTGTATTTTCTTTTGCCCGCGACCGCAGATGAAGCCGCACGCATGGCGCGAAGCGTGGCCGAAGGCGCGTTGATGGGCCTCTATGACGGCGACTTTTATCAAAGCGCGGAAGAAGACGAACCCGCGCTTGAGCAGTTGACCATCGTTGTTTCAGAGGCGAGCGATGCTGTGCGCGCCGAGGTCGAGCGCGGGCGCATTATCGCAGAGGCTGCAAACTGGACGCGCTTGCTTTCGGACACGCCGGGCCGCGACTTGCCGCCGCAGGAATTTGCGCGGCGCGCGGCTGAGATGGCGGAAGAGTATGGCCTGCTGGTCGAGTCTTTGAATGTGGACGAGATCAAAGAGCGCGGCATGGGCGGGCTTTACGGAGTCGGCAAAGGCTCGGACGAGCCGCCCGCGCTGATCGTGATTCGCTATGAGCCTGCGGGCGCAACTGAAGACGATGAGTTGTGGGCCTTTGTCGGCAAAGGCATTACGTTTGACACCGGCGGCATCTCTATCAAACACGGTCTTGATATGTACGAGATGAAGACCGACATGGCCGGAGGCGCAGCCGTCCTCGGAGCCTTGCGCGCCATCGCGCAGCTCAAGCCGCAGCAAAGAGTCGCCGGCATCATCCCTTCTGCCGAAAACATGCCGTCGGGCAAAGCCCTCAAGCCCGGCGATATTGTCAAAACGCTCGCGGGCCGCACCATCGAAGTCATAGACACGGACGCCGAAGGCCGTCTCGTGCTGGTGGACGGCATCGCCTACGCCAAACAGCTCGGCGCGACGCGCATAGTCGATCTGGCGACCCTGACAGGCTCGATCATCGTCGCGCTCGGCGATCATCGTACGGGACTTTTTAGCAACAACGACGATTGGGCAGGAGCCGTGCGAGCGGCTGCCGTGCGGGCTGGCGAGCCTGTCTGGCGCATGCCCGTCAGCGATGACTATAAGAAACGCATCGAAAGCGCCATCGCGGATTTCAAGAACTACGGAGGCCGCCCCGATGCGACCTCTGCCGCTTTGCTCTTAAGTAAATTTGCAGACGGGACGCCGTGGGTACATCTGGATATAGCAGGAACTTCATGGTACGACGCCCCGCAAGCCTACGCCCCGCAAGGCTCAACAGGCGCGGGCGTGCGGACGCTGGTCGAACTGGCGTGCGGTGAAGTCGAGAATTGAGATGTCTGTTTGCAGAGAAAGTGTTGTGAGGTAAATGAAAGATGAATAGACTTCAGGGAAAGAACATCTTGATTACGGGAGCCTCGCAGGGGCTTGGGCGGCAATTGGCGATTGACTATGCGCGCGAGGGAGCGAAGGGCCTGGCGTTGACGGCGCGCAATACCGAAGCCTTGAATGAAGTCAGAGAGAGCGTGCGTGCGGCTTCGCCGGAGACGCGCGTGGCGGTCATCGGCGCAGACCTTGCGCGCGAGGATGAGATCGAACGTGTCGTGGCTTTGACCCTGACAGAGCTTGGAGGGCAGCTTGATGTGCTGGTCAACAATGCTTCGGACATCGGCCCGACGCCGCTCACATATCTGCTCGATTACCCGCTCGAAGATTTTCGCAACGTGCTTAATGTCAATCTCATCGCTCCGTTCCTGCTGATTAAGAAAACCCTGCCCGCAATGATCGAGAGCGGAGGCTCGATCATTAACGTGACGAGCGACGCGGGGCAGGTCGGTTATCCCGGCTGGGGAGCTTACGGCATCTCGAAGTTTGGGCTTGAAGGAATGTCGCAGACGTGGGCGGCAGAGCTTGAAGAGAGCGGCGTGCGCGTCAACTGGGTTGACCCCGGCGACTTGAACACGGCCATGCACCGCGCCGCCGTGCCGGAAGAAGACCCGGCAGAGTGGGCCAACCCCGCAGAGGTGACGGAGGTCTTTATCTATCTCGCCTCGGATGAATCGAACAGCATCAGCGGGCAAAGGTTTCAAGCGCAGGAAGAAAACTGGGGACAGGAAAGGCAAAAGTAAAAAGGCAAAAAGCAAAAGTCCGAAGAGCAGTTTAGCTCTCTTCACTTTTGCCTTTTGCCTTTTTACTTTTGCCTTCTTTAGAGCATGACTAACGCTCCTTTCACATTCACGCTGCCGCCGGAGTTGGTGGCGAAAGAGCCGCCGGAGCGACGCGGCCTTGCGCGCGATCATGTGCGTTTGATGATCGTAGAGCGTGAGAGCCGACAGGTTTCGCACACGCGCTTTGACCATCTCGGCGAATACCTGCGCGCGGGCGATCTGCTGGTCTTTAACACGAGCCGCACGCTGCCCGCTTCGCTGACGGGATGCACTGCCGAAGGCGGGCCGTGCATAGAGTTGCGGCTGGCCGAACACTTGCCGGATGACACATGGCTCGCCTTGCTTATCTGCCAGCAGGGCGATCCCTTCGCGTGCGGGCTGCGGCAGGGGATGGAGATAAGTTTTGCAGAGGGCTTGACGGGCAAGGTGCTGGCCCGCGACGAAAACATCCAGAGGCTCTGGCAGATTCGCTTCTCGAAACAGGGGAGTGAGCTGGTGGATTTGCTGTTCCGTCTGGGGACTCCGATTCGTTACGAGTATGTTTCCGCGCCGTGGAATCTTGATTACTATCAGACGGTTTACGCGCGCGAACCCGGCTCTTCGGAGATGCCCTCTGCGGGAAGGGCTTTCACGTGGCGGCTTATCTTCGACCTCAAGCGGCGAGGCATAGGCACGGCTTATCTTGCGCTTCATACGGGACTGTCTTCCTATATGGACGACGAGCTGGACGCACAGCATCCGGCATCGGAAGAAGAATATTTTATCGGCGAGACAGCCGCAGAGAAGATTAACCGGCAGCGCACAGAGGGCGGGCGCGTGATTGCCGTCGGCACGACGGTCGTGCGCGCTCTGGAATCCGTGGCGGATACAAATGGAATGATTCCCGCCGGACACGGCTACACGCGCCTTCGCATCACCAGCCAGCACAGGCTCAAAGCCGTGGACGGATTGTTGACCGGCCTGCACGAGCCGGAAGCCAGCCATCTGGATTTGTTGACGGCCTTTCTGCCGCCGGAACAGATACAGTCCGCTTATACAGAAGCAGTCAAGCTCGGTTATCTGTGGCACGAGTTCGGGGATATTAATTTGATAATCTGAAGGCGACTATTTCCCGCAAAGGCGCGAAGAAGAAGTTAAGAGTTCAGGGAGTTTGTAGAGTTTAGAGAGTTAAAAGATAGGCACGCTTCTTTCCGCACTCTCCAAACTTTCTGAACTCTATAAACTCTCTGAACCTCTCTCCGCCTTTGCGAGAGGCTTTCTATTTCTTGCCGGGAAAGCAGACGAGTTCGCTTGACACTTCCAGTCGTCGCGCTTAATCTGCATGCGTCTCAACTAAGTGGCTGAGATAGAGCCTCTAATCAGCCCGCCCCAGCGTAACAAATCAGGAGCTAGATGATGCAGCCCCCACTGCGATGTGCCTGCCGTTGCCGCGAGAAGCAGCGTTCGCGCCTTTTCAGTGTCAAAAAGTAATGAAGACTAATGTAGAGATACACTTCTCTGCTCTGTCGCCTTCAAGACTTTTCTTTCATTCATCGCACTCCCTTCCTCTTAACTTTTCTATCGAGGTGTAAAACATCATGACTAAATCTAATTCCCCTAACCGGCGACAATTTCTCGGTCGCATGGGCGGAGCAACGGCGGCGACGCTGGCGGCAGGCGCTATCGGCATCGAACCGCTGCTCGGTCTCAAAGACAACGGGACTGCTGTCGCGCAGCAGAGTTCATCTCCGGACGACGCGCGCTCAACGCAGGCTTATAACTTGCGCGAACAGGCTGCGGTAACTCAGAGAGACTTGCCTCCGGCAGTGCAAACCAACAACGGCGATGAAACCCTGTATTCGAATAAGATCGGCAGCTACTCAAAAGGATTGCCGCATAACAATCTGGGCGAAGTTGACGTGACGGCCTTCAACGCTCTGGTCAATGCGATGGCGGTCGGCACGCCCGCACTGTTTGAGAGCATTCCGATGGGCGCTCCAAATCCCGCGCAGCAGCGCAAGCTCGTCAACCCGCAATCGGGCCTTGCGTTCGACATGCAGGGAGCCGATTCTCACCATCTGGCGCAACCGCCAGCGCCTGCTTTCAGCAGCGCATGGCAGGCATCCGATATTGCTGAGAACTACTGGATGTCGCTCCTGCGCGACGTGCCTTTCATAGATTATCCGACTAATTCTCTGGTCGCAGCGGCGGCGGAAGACCTGACAGGTTTTTCCGACTTTCGCGGCCCGAAAGTCGGCGCGCAGGTCACGACCAACACGCTGTTTCGCGGCTTGACGCCGGGCGATCTGGTCGGCCCGTACATCTCGCAATTCCTGCTGCGCAGCATTCCTTTCGGCGCGCAGGGCTACTCGAATCGCATGTACACGCTCCAGCCGGGCATCGACTACATGACGCAATATAACGAGTGGTTGAATATCCAGAAAGGCGCGCCGCCGTCACAGCCGCAAGTCTTCGACCCGACGCCGCGTTACATACGCAATGGACGCGACCTCAGCCAGTGGGTGCACATAGACGTGCTGTTTCAGGCATACTTTCAGGCGATGCTGATTCTGCTGACGCCGCCCAGTCCCTCCGACCCGCTGAGCGGCGGAGGCATCGGCGCGCCTGTCGATGCAGGCAATCCATATGTCGGCTCGTTGACGCAGGACGCCTTCGGAACTTTCGGCGGGCCGTTCATCGCCACGATGGTGTGCGAGCCTTCGACGCGTGCGCTCAAAGCCGTCTGGTATCAGAAGTGGGGCGTGCATCGCCGTCTGAGGCCGGAAGCGATGGCCGGACGCATACACAACCACATGACCGGCGCGGCCAGCTATCCGATTCACCCGGACATACTGAACTCAAGCGTGCTGTCACGTGTGTTCCGTAAATACAGTTCATTCCTGTTGCCGATGGCCTTCCCCGAAGGCTCGCCCTTGCATCCGTCTTACGGCGCAGGCCACGCGACGGTCGCGGGCGCGTGCACGACGATTCTCAAAGCGTTCTTTGACGAGTCACACGTGATTCCGAATCCGGTCGTGCCGGATCGCACAGGCACGCAGTTGCTGCCCTACAACGGGCCGCCGCTGACCGTCGGCAATGAATTGAACAAGCTGGCCTCAAACGTCGGCGTGGGTCGCAACATCGCGGGCATGCACTGGCGTTCGGATTACACGGAATCGCTGAAACTGGGCGAAGCAGTTGCGCTCAGCATGCTGGCAGACCAGCGCAGTTGTTACAATGAAACCTTCAACGGCTTCTCGCTGACCAAGTTTGATGGGACGACCGTGACCGTCTAAGAGAGAAGAAGTTTCCCGCAAAGGCGCAAATAGCAAGGGAGTAGTGGATAGAGGGTAGGGTGTAGGAAAAGCAAAATGTTTTTTCTACACCCGACACCCGACACCCTTGCTATTGCGCCTTTGCGGGAAACTATCTTTATATCGCTATAATGTCCGCATGGCTTTGGACGAAACGGTTTTTCTGACAGGCTTTCCCGGCTTTATCGCCGGGCGGCTCGTCAAGCGGCTGGCGGCGGAAGGCGCGCGTTTCTTGCTTCTGGTTCAACCCGCGCTGCTCCAACTGGCGCGCGAAGAGGTCGCGCGTCTCGCAATGGAAACGCGCGCGCCCGCCGAAAATTTTCGCATCCTTGAAGGCGACATCACGCAGCCCGACCTCGGACTCTCGCCTGCGGATTTAGAGCACGCAGGCAAAGAGACGACCATGCTTTTTCATCTCGCAGCCATTTATGATCTGGCCGTGCCGCGCGAGCTTGCCATGCGCGTCAATCTGGAAGGCACGCGGCGCGTCAACAGCCTTGCGCTGGAAAAGCTTTCAAGCCTTCGCCGCTATCATTATATTTCGACCTGTTATGTCGCGGGGCTGCGCAAAGGTTTGATAAGCGAGACGGAGCTTGAGCACGCGGCTGGATTTCGCAACTCTTACGAAGAGACGAAATACCTTGCCGAGTTGGAAGTCGAAGAGCTGAAAACAAAACTGCCGGTCACGATATATCGCCCGTCTGTCGTCTGCGGCGATTCCGGCACGGGCGAGACGGCAAAATACGATGGCATCTATTACCTGATTCATTACCTGCGCATGCAGCCCGGCCTGCTCTCGCTCTTCAATATCGGCAACTCGAAGGTGCGCCTCAATCTGGTGCCGGTGGATTTCGTCGTCGAAGCATTGGCCGCGCTGGCAAATGATGAAAAAGCTGTCGGCGCAACCGTTCAACTGGCAGACCCCGCGCCGCTGACCTCAAAAGAACTTTTCAATGCGATAGCAGCCAGCATCTCCGGCCATGCATCGCGCCTGACCATCCCCGCGCCGCTCGTCCACAGGGCATTGATGCTTCCCTTCTCGCCAAAAATCACCGGCCTCCCGCGCTCCGCCGTCCCCTACTTCTTTCTCAATCAAACCTACGACACAGCACACGCAAGCAAGCTCCTCGAACCACACGGCGTTCGCTGCCCCTCCTTTCCGACTTACGTGGACAAGCTCGTCTCATTCGTGGCGAATCATCCGAAGCTATAAAAAAGTTCGCATCATAATGAGACCTTGAGAAAATTACGGAGGCTCTGTGCAGGAAGCCCGCCGTGCGTTATATTCGTGGAAGTTTATCTTAGCGGCGGACTTTGAAAGGAGTTTGCTTTGTCCTCAGAATCTCAATCCACCAGAGCAATCGAAGTCTTTTACTCTTACTCACATAAGGACGAAGAACTACGCAATCAATTAGAGAATCACCTTGCGATGCTGAGACGCGACGGCATCATTAAAGGCTGGCACGACAGAAGAATCAGTGCAGGGCAGGAATGGGACGGCAAGATTGACGAACATTTGAATTCAGCCCAAGTAATTCTGCTGCTGGTCAGCGCGGATTTCCTCGCCTCGAATTATTGCTATGACATTGAAGTAAAACTTGCAATGGAAAGGCATGATTCCGGCGACGCCTGCGTGATTCCGATTATCCTGCGCCCTTGCGACTGGCAGAAAGCATCTTTCGGTAAAGTTCATGCATTGCCCAAAGACGCAAATCCCGTCACTCTCTGGGCAGATCGTGACGAAGCTTTTTTGGATGTTGCCAAAGGCATTCGCAATACGGTCGAAGAAAGAGGCTCGCAAAATCGCGCCTCGACTTCAGTTGAAACTGAAGTTGAATCAGTTTCAACTAAAGCTGAAATTACAAAACCTGCCCAGCGTCTTAATATCCCTCGCCCGCCTCTGATAGGCTTTGTCGCCCGCCGCGACGAGCAAGGCCGCGACATCGTGGAGCGATTGAAGTCAGACCTCGCGCCACAGGCGAATCAACCCATCACGCTCTCAGGGCCGGGCGGAGTGGGCAAGACCACGCTCGCCGCAGAAGCCGCGCGGGCTTTAGAAGAAGAGTTTGTAGATCGCATTGTGTGGAGCAGGGCCGAGGGACGGGCGGATTTCACGCTCTCTACACTGCTTGACGACATCGTCACGCAACTGGGCCGCGCAGACCTGCGCCCGCTCGCACTTGAGGCGAAGGCCGCGCAGGTGCATGCGTTGCTTTCCAATCCTCCAGCCCTCGTCGTGCTTGATAACTACGAGACGATTTCCGACGAGGGGAAGAGCCTTATCGAAGAATGGCTCGCGCAAGCGCAATGCTCCGCACTTATCACTTCACGCCACAGAATCAACACGACGCGCAACATCAATATCGCCGCCATGTCACGCGAAGAGGCGCAGGAGTTTTTGGAAAAAGTTGTCGCGCAGGCACAGGATGCACAGATGTTCTCCCCAACAATTCGCCAGCGCATCTACGAGACGGCAGAGGCCAATCCGTTCGTCATGCAATGGGTTGTCGGACAGATTGATTCTGCACAAGAACCGGAGATGGTGCTCGAAGAACTAAAACAAGGCGAAGGCGATGCTGCGCAAAAAGTCTTTGACCGCTCTTACAATCTCCCGCAACTGGGCGACGATGGACGCGCAGCCCTCCTCGCCCTCTCGCTCTTTGCGCCTAGCGCGTCGCGCGCCGCGCTTGCATCAGTCGCCGGATTCGATGATTCCAAGCGCGTCAACGAAGCCGTCAAAAACCTGCATGCGTTATGGTTGATTAAAGGAATAGATGAAAACCGCCGCTTCACCATCGAAGGCTTGACGCGCAGCCTAGCCTTAGCACGACTATCGAAAGACGCCCGCGCCACCGAGTTCCGCCAGCGAGTCGTGGAGCACTTTCACAATTACGCTCAAGAACACGAACAAACAACGGGTGAAGATTTCGCTGCGCTGGAAATGGAGAAAGACAATTTATTGAACGCAATAGATACAGCTTTTGAAATGAAATATTGGGAGAGTGTAAATCAAATTGCTGATGTCTTAGGCCACATCAATGGTTTTCTTGATGTCCGAGGCTACTGGGATGAGGCAATTAGATGTAATCAACGCGCAGTAGAGGCAGCCGCCTTTACTAATAACAAACATACTGCTGCTGTACATTCGCACAGAATTGGAATCATTCAGTATCGCCGTGGCCTGTATGACGAGTCACGTAAGGCCAGTGAAGATGCGCTTGCAACCTATCGTAATTTGAAGAGCGAAATAAATATTGCTGCTGCCTTGCATCAGTTAGCGATAATTGCACAAGCTCAAGGAGAGATAGAAGAAGCACGACAACGCTATGATGAGAGCTTGAAGATTGCAAAGAAGCTTGACAATCAAATCGGCATCGCCAACACACTGCATCAGTTGGGAAGGTTGGCACAAGCTCAAGGAGAGATAGAAGAAGCACGACGACTTTATGACGAGAGCTTGAAGATTGCAAAGAAGCTCAATGACAAGCGCGGCATCGCTAACACATTGCATCAGTTAGGCACACTTGCACAAGATCAAGGCGAAATAGAAGAAGCACGACGACTTTATGACGAGAGTTTAGAGATTGAGAAGGAGCTTGGCAATCAGATCGGCATCGCTATTAGTTTGCATGCACTGGCTATCCTAGTAAGTTCTCAGGGGGAATTAAGGGAGGCCCGACGGCTCTACGAGGAAAGTCTAGCCATCACAGAGAAACTTGGTGATAAGAGTAATCTTGCGCTGATTTTTTATAATTTGGGCTTGCTGGAAGAAAGGGAAGGTAACAAGGCGGAAGCGAGGAGATTGTGGCGCGAGGCGTTGAGTATTTTTGAGAGGCTTGGCTCACCTGATGCTGAAATGGTGCAGCAAGCGTTGGAGAGTTTGGATGGTGAATCTTCCTGAAGCGATAACGAGTAGCAGGTTACAGGTGTGCTGAAACTTTTCGTTGATGGGCTAGCGTTTGCGGAAGGTGGGTTTGTGTTTGATGCCTGTGTGGCGTGCTGTGCCGGGTAATTTGGCGGGGAGGTCTAGTTCGTCGTCAATGAGGTCTTCGACGTAGATGCCTGCGGCGCGGGCGTATTGCAGGAGAAGCATCAGCGGTGGCTCGTTCTTTCCCAGTTCGTATTTTGAGATGGTTGTGTAATCAATCAGTTCCTCAGCTTGCAGACGCTTGTGCATCTCCGTTTGAGAAAGCCCAAGAGCATTCCGAATCTGTAAAAGCTTTTCGGCCAAGCGTGCTGGCTTGGGACGCGCGCTGCCCATCAGGAAAGTCCTCCTGATAAAACAGAAATCGTCCTCGGCAGCTTGCTTTTATGGATAGTTATCCATAAAATATGCTTGCGTAGATACTTCGCCGTGAGTATGAACCTTTCATCTCGCACGGCGATGCTCATTACTCTTCTTTGAGGTTGAGGCGTGAGCTACGCATTGGCCGTTGCTTATGTTGTCAAATACGAAAGCAGCGACAAGATAGCAGAACCTTGCGGCAGCCGTCACCTCTCTTTGGACGGCTCCGGAATTCCTCTCTGGCCCAATGGAACAGAACAACAGACTCATCACAGGACGCATGCACCGGAGCGGTTTTTATTTCTACTGCCCGCGCTGTGAGCTTTCATTCCCGCACCCGCCGCACATGGAATCGTTCTATCGCATCGGCTATGGTTTTTGCTGGTATTGCATCCAGTGGATACCTTTGGAGGGCGGCGACAAGAAGGGCATCGTACGCGAGGACGGCGAAGGAGGGCTTTATACGGAATATTACGAGGCGGAAGATAGGCGCAAGGCATTGGAGCACGAGCGTTTAGTGAGAAGGTTGTGCGGGCTGGATAAGCCGCGCAAGAAGAAAGATTAAAGAAGTTTCGCGCAAAGGTGCAAAGTAAGACCGCAAAGGTGTTGAGTTGTAATTTAGCTTGAAAGATTTTTTGTCCCTTCTTTACGCCTTTGCGGGAGATTGTCTTTTCCGCGCTTGACAATTTAGTAATTTAGAATTATTCTAATTCCAGATTGATAATCATGGCAAAAGGTGATAGAAATCAGGGTGGTGGGTTGACGCGGCAGCGAGAGGCCGTGCTGAAGGTGATTCGCGCGAGCGAGGAGCACCTGACGGCGGGCGAGATTTATGAGCGTGCGCGCGGCGTTCTGCCTTCGATCAGTTATGCGACTGTTTATAACTCGCTGAGGTATCTGAAGGACACGGGCCTCGTGCATGAAGTCCAGTTCGGCAACGGCGCGAGTCGTTATGACCGTGAGACCGAGCGGCATGACCATGCCTTGTGCACGGAATGCGGCAAGCTTGTCGATTTCGATCTGGACTTGTCCGCAGAGTTGATGCGGACGGCGGCCCGCCGCTCAAGCTTTAAGCCCGAATCCATTCACCTGACATTGAGAGGCTTGTGCCCTGATTGTCGCTCTTAAAAAGAGTGGTTTTTATGATGAAAGAGTACGCGCGCGGTCAAAGCTCTGTTAAGTCCTGCGCGCTGCCGGTAACAATTAAATTTTCTAATGAGAAAGATGGAGGAGTAAATGCAAGCAACAGCTACAGCTAAAGAATCAGCAATGGTCGGCCAGCCCGCACCGGATTTCGACATGGCTTCGACCAAGAACATGGAGAAGCTGGACGAGAACGTCAAGCTCTCTGATTATCAGGGCAAGTGGGTCGTGCTTTTGTTCTACCCGCTCGATTTTACTTTCGTGTGCCCGACGGAGTTGACCACGTTCAGCGACCGCTACGAAGATTTCGAGGGCATCGGCGCAGAGATCGTAGGCGTCTCGACCGACTCTGTGTTTTCGCATCGCGCGTGGGTCAACACGCCGCGCGACAAGGGCGGCGTGGCAGACCTCAAATACCCGCTCGCTTCGGATGTCACCAAGCAGGTGGCGCGCGACTACGGCGTGCTGATCGAAGACAAGGGCATCGCGCTGCGCGGCCTCTTTGTGATCGACCCCGAAGGCGTGCTGCGCTACAAAGTCGTGCATGACCTGAACGTCGGACGCTCTGCCGAAGAGACACTGCGCGTCATACAGGCGCTTCAGACGGGCGGCCTCTGCAAGGCTGACTGGAAGCCGGGTCAGGAAACAATCAACGCTTAAGAGCGGTGATGAGTGACAAGTGACGAGTGAGACAGGATAAATGCTTTTTGTCTTTAACTCATCACTTGTCACTCGTAGCTCGTCACTGTCTTTAGTCATAGAGGTTAAAAAGTTATGCCGATGAGAATTGGGACTGAGATGCCGGAACTGGACGGCGCGACGGAGTGGTTCGGCGCGACGCAGGCGCATGCGGAGGCGGAGAGCAAGGGGCATCCGACGCTCGTGCATTTCTGGTCAGTAAGCTGCGGCATCTGCAAAGAGAACATGCCGCAGGTGGCAGAATGGCGCGACCAGCGGAGCGAGAGCGGATTGCGCGTGATTGCCGTCCACATGCCGCGCTATGAAGCGGATACGGATGTCGAAGCCGTGCGCGAAGCCGTCTCGAAATACAACATCACAGAGCCGTGCGCGATTGATAACCAGCACAAGCTGCGCGATGCTTTTCAAAACGACCAAGGCTATGTGCCTGCTTATTACCTGTTCGACGCGGAAGGCAAGTTGAAAAGCTTCGCGGCGGGCGAGCGCGGATTTAGTATGGTCTCGGCTGCGCTGGATCGCATGCTGGCAAGCCAAAAAGCAACGGCCTGATAAAAGGCAAAAGTAAAAAGGTCAAAGGCAAAAGTGAAGATAGCATCCTTCGCATCTTCCCTTTTGCCTTTGACCTTTTTACTTTTGCCTTCTTTAGATAAGTCCGGTTAACTTATCGAAGATCAGTGTCAGCAGGTAGAGGCTGAGCGCGATTGAGCCGAAGAGCAGGCAGAGCAAGACCAGTATAATTGCTCCGACAAAGAGCCAATCGCTCGTCCTTCCCTTTTTCGCCTCTGCGGCGGAAACGGTCGCGCGCTGGCGCAACAGCTCTACATTCATCTGGTTGGATTTCCATGCAAAGTCGAAGAGGTCGCCGACCACAGGCACGGCTCCCAGCAGGTAATCAATCCCGATGTTCACTCCCATACGTAACAGCGTCACCTTCGGGACGCGATAACGGACTCCCGCCGCCAGTATGTAAAAAGAGACGAGCGAGCTGGCTGTGTCGCCGATGCCCGGAATCAAGCCGACCAGCGCATCCAGCCCGAAACGCCAGCCGACGCCCGGAATGCGAAAGAGGCCATCCATCCAGCGGCTCAATTGGTCCAGACTCTCCTCGACCTCTACCTTGCGACGCTCTAAAGGCTCTCGCCGCCGTTTGACCTCAAGCCCTTCCTGTAATTTGTATTCCTGCATTTTAATATCAACCGGCTGCTTTTTGATTAACGAAGCCTTGTCATCTGTTGCCAGAAAAATCTGCCGAGACGCGAGAAGGCGTTGCGGTCTCCGCTCTTCTGCACGTTCGGGTTGATGCCGAGCGCGGCTGCGAGCTGCGGGTCGGGCGGCGCGATGTCTTCGTCGCCGCGCTTGGCCGACAGCCAGCGTTGAAAGGTGCGCGCGACGGTGCGGCGTTGCGCGAGCGGAGCTTCGGCGATAAACGCGCCGCGCAGATCATCCATCTCCGCAATCTCAAACGCGTTGGCTTTGTAATAGCTCTTGAGGGCCGCGAAAAACTTTTCATCGCCGAGCAAGCCGCGCAAAGAAGTGAACATCAGCGCGCCCTTGCTGTTGACGATGGCCGCGTATTGAAAGAAGTTGCGATACTCGCGCGAGGCGTGATCGGCAGTCATGTCTTCGCCGCCGAAGGTGCGATAAATTTTATACACGCCGCGCAGTTGATCTTCCATCGCTAAAGCCGCGCGCTCTTCGCTATGCGCCTCTTTGTAATAGAGCAGCGCAGACCAGTTGGAGAGAGCTTCGTCCAAGACGGGCGAGCGTTCCGGGTCGTTGCCGACCACTGCGCCCCACCATTGCTGCGCGACGGCGTGGGCCACAGTCCATTCCAGACTGTCCTCGACAGAGGCGCGCTGCTCGCGCACAAGCTCAGGCAGGTTGCGCATCGTTTGCGAATCGAAGTCCACATAAAACGCGCTGGCAAGCGCAGCAAATCCCGCAAACTCTACGCCGCCAAGTCCCGCGACGAGCGGAGCCTCGGCGATGCTCAACTGTTTATACGGCAACTCGCCGAAACGATTCGTATACGCCTCGACAGCATTTGCTGAAATCGCCAGCACGCGCCGCCCGACGGCCTCGCGCTCCTGTGTATAAATCGAGCGCACCTTAACGCCCGCGACCGCGCGCTCCTGCATACGCAGGCTGCGGCCCGCGATGATGGCAAAGTTGCGCAGGTTCTCTCCTGTAAAGAATAAGCCCGCGCTGCTCTCCGCGACCGGCCTTTGAGCTTCTACGCCGGACGTGTAGACGGCAACGCCCTGCGGGGCTTCAATCGTGACGCGATAATCCGCGACTTCCGTGAACAAAGAATCACCGATGCTCGTCTCAACCTTGCGCTGCCAGTCGTCGCCCTCGCGTGCGGCGAGCACAGGGTAACTCGCGCCGAGCAGCATCACGCCGCGACAGCGAAAGTTGATGTCGCGCGCTCGCCGTGTCTCGCGCTCGCTTCGGAGCACTGCGTCTACCTGTTGAATAATGTGAGCCAGAATGCCCGTCTCTTCCGCATCAATCTCCGGCACGCTGCCTTTGAAAGCAATCGAGATTTCGGTCGAAGCTCCGACGGCGACCGGCGCGCGCAGGTTAACGCGCAACGTAGTCCCCTGATCGTCGAGCGCGAAAGCCAGAGGGTTGCCGGTGTCTGCGGCGCGAACTTCGCTCACTTCAAGACGCGGCTCGTCAATCGCTGTCGTCGTGGCCGCGACGGACGCGCGCATGTTCGCATAGAGATGAAAGTAGAGGACGGATGCGTGGCGTTCGCCCCTGTTGACCCAGCGCACGCGCTCTGTGCCCGTAAAAGCTCTGTCATCGAAATCCAGCTTCAGATTGATCTCGTAAAGATCGCGCGCCTGCTCGATTGCCGCGCCGTCAGGGGTCTGGGCCAGTGACTGAGAGAAACAGGAAAGCAAGAGCAGGATAAGCAGCATGCTTTCCTTTGCTCGTTTGTGCGTTTGCGCGGGAAAATTTTCCGCAAAGTCGCAAAGACGCAAAGAAGAAGCGCGCAGTTGCGCTCTAAAATTCGTTGTCGTTCTCTGCGTCTCTGTCTCTCTACGGTGAATCATGCTTTCCGCCTTGCTACTTCTTCCGCCTCTTCTCTGCTTGAGCGGGTTTACCCTGCTTGGATGCAGCGGGCGCGCCTTCCGTGACTGTGATGCTCAGGATTTTATCGCCGCGCGCGATGCCGTCCACGACGCGCATGTCCTTCTCGGCCACCTGACCGAAGACTGTATAGCCGCCGTCCAGATGCGGCTGCGGCGAATGCGTCACGAACCACTGCGAGCCGCCAGTGTCTTTGCCGGACAGCGCCATCCCGACAGCCCCGCGCCCGTACTCGACCTCGTTAATCTCGCAACGAATCTGATACCCCGGCCCGCCATTGCCGTCGCCGCGCGGATCGCCGCCCTGTATCACAAAGTTTGGAACGACGCGGTGAAACGTGATGCCGTTGAAAAATCCACGCCGCGCAAGCTGGACAAAGCTGTCAACCGTCAGCGGCGCATCATCCGGCAAAAGCTCTATCGTAAACTCTCCCTTCTCTGTTTTAACCAGAGCGCGCACGCGACCATTGTGCCGCGCCAGAGCACGCGCGTAATCCGGCTGCATATTACGCGTCGCCACGCTTGCGAGACGCGCGGAGAAATCGCCCGCCTCATTCTCTTTTAAGTGTGCGACGGCGCGGCGGCGCAAGAGATAGTCGGAAGAATCAAGCGCGGTCTTAATCGCGTCATTCGCGCGTGCAGTCTTCTGTCTGGCAAGCGCATCGAGAATGGCAAGCGCGGCATCGTTCAATTCATCCTTTGACGCTACGCTTAAAGATTCCGTGAGCGCAATGGCATTAGCTTCATCAGGCGGAAGCTCGCCCAATAGCTCCGCCGCAGTGGCTCGCACGATAACATCCTGCGCGCTCATCTGCTTGCGCAGGACTTCGCCGAGGTCGTTCGGCTTTAAAGCAGCCAGAGCGCGCAACACATCCGGCGCGGCGAGTGGCGGCAGGCGCGCATCATCCAACATGGCGCGCAAGATCAACTGTGCGTCCGCCTGCAAGCCTATGACGCCGTTGCCAGCCGCCTGTGCGGTGATGCCTCCAATCTCTTTGAGTCCCTGCGCGAGGCTTGAAGCCCTGCGCCAATCCGCAAAGAGCCACGTGCGCGTCGCCTCGTCCGCAAGTTTATGAAACGGTCTTTCGCGCAGGTAAGCCGCAGGAGCTGTTCTGGCAAATGCAATCTCCGTCTCAGGGTCAATCACTTCCTGCGCGTCGCGCAGCTCGCGCAGCCATTCTGTGACACGCAGATCACCCGTGTTCGGCATGATGCGTCCGAGAGAGGCGGCAATCTCAAGCAATTCGTTAAGCTCTGCCGGATACGCGACGCCGCGCCCTCTGGCAGCGCGATAGGCTGTAAGAAGAGCTGCTCCGCGTTGGAGCAAGGGAGCAACGGCGCGCGTGTCCTTGAGCGCGCCGAGCGAACGAAGCGCGCTGACACGCACACGTTCGTCTGCATCCGTAGTGCTGCGCGCCAGAAGCACTTCAAAGGCCGAAGCGTTTTCCGCTGCGCCCAGAGCACGCGCGGCATTCGCACGCGCCACAGCATCCGTCTCGCCCATCAGCATCGCTCTCAATTGCTCGCCGCCGTCTTTGGCCTTCAGGCGCGCCAGCGTGTTGCCCGCGTCGGCGCGTATGCGCGCATCTGCATCGGTCAGAAACCCTGCAATGACAGGCCCTGCATTGGCCGGACTTAAACGCAAGGCGGCGGTGATACCTTCGAGCACGACCTCGCGCTGTCTTTTCATTCCCGGCTGGGCTTCGAGCGAGAGCGCGTTGAGAACGCCTTCGCCAATCGCACGCCTGCGTTCCTCTTCCTTCTCAGGCAGGGCTGCGCCGACTTTGCCCAGAGCCTCGACGGCGCGTGCGCGAACCTGCGTGGCTTCGTCGCCGCGCTTGAGCGCAGACAGCAGCGCATCTATGGCTGCTGCGCTTTCCGTTTCGCCGAGCGCGAAGGCCGCCATCGCGCGCACGGATACATTCTTGTCGTTAGCAAGCAAGGACGAAAGCGTTGAGATGGCGCGCTCGTCTCCGATGCGCCCTGCCGCCAGCGCAGCACGCACGCGCACAGCCGCGCGCTTGTCCGTCAAGAGCGTTGCCAGCTCTGCTCCCCAACGCCGCTCGTCCTCTGCGCGCATGATGACGAGCATGATTTCATCAGGGACACTCCCGCGCGTCGCCGCCGCAGAAGCCTTGGCCGCGCCCGCCTGCTTCGACCTCTGGCCCACAGCCACGCTCGCAGAGGAGAAGGCCGTCAATATCCAGAGACAGAGAACAAACATGGCTGCGCGGCTAAAAAAGCGCGCACACACGCAGAGACAATTTTCCGGCTGGCGATTTATGTTCATGTCAAGCTGATTGATTCAACTCTTTGCGCCTTGAGTCTTTCTCTTTTTGCGCCCCCAGCGTGAAACGTTGCTGGTTCGCGCTGGGGGCGCAAAGATAAGAAGTAAGGCGCAAAGAACGACTTTCGGTTTTGAACGGCTTTTTAGTTTTAGTTTACTTTCTCGACCTCGACCAGCGCATCATAAAATGTTGCGCCGCCACCCATGTCCGTCAAGACTTGCGAAGTCAGTTGATTGATATTCGTCCCGCCCGGCGAGAGCTTGTTCCACCACACAGAGGGAGAGACCACGACGCCCACGCGCGCACGCGTCGTCACGACGGCATAAAGCTCGCACGAGCCGCGCTCGTTAAAGAGCCGCACACTATCGCCATCAACTATCCTGCGCGCTAAAGCATCCTGTGGATGAATCTCTACGAACGGGCGCAACTCCTGTTTTAATTGTTTGGGGAGATTGGCAAAGCTTGAATTGAGAAAGGCATGCGCCGCCGGACTAATCATGGCGAGCGGAAATTTACGGGCCAGTTCCGGCGCGCTCCTGTGCGACTCTGCGGGCGGAATAAAATCCGGCACGCCGGGCAGTCCGGCTGTCTCAAGCTTTTCGGAAAACAGCTCGCACTTGCCCGAAGCGGTCGGAAAGTTTCCCGCCGCAAACGGCGCGAAATCGTCTGCCACATTCAGACGCATCCATCCATGCTCGCGCAAGCCCTCAAGCGTGATGCCCTCAAGCGAAGGATGGTTCACGGCCAGAGCCTGCCGCGCTATCTCTTCATCGGAATCCTTAAAACAGTCTTCCGCAAAATCGAGCCGCGCGGCGAGCAGGCGAAAGACTTCCGTGTTCGCTTTGGCTTGATAGAGCGGCTCTATGGCGCGCTCGTTGACGGCCAGATAAAAATGGCCGTAAGCCTTATGCAGGTCGAACTGCTCAAGCTGCGAGGTGGCGGGCAACACTATGTCCGCATAATCGCAAGTGTCCGTCATAAAAAGCTCGTGCACGACCGTAAACAAATCCTCGCGCTCGAAGCCCTCCAAAACCTTCGCCTGATCCGGCGCGACCGCCGCAGGGTTCGAGTTGTAAACATATAGAGCGCGCACGGGCGGGTCAGATACCTTCGTCAGCAAATCGCCAAGCTCGGACATGTTGAGCATTCGCGGCGCAGGCGACGGCATCAGGTCTGGGCGTTCGAGCGTGTGATAGTCGAGCGGAAACATGCCGCTGGTCGAGAGCAGGATGCCGCCCGCCGCTTCGCGCCATGCGCCCGTCACGGCTGGCAGGCAGGCCAGAGTCCGCACGGCCATGCCGCCGCCCGCGTGTCTTTGCACGCCGTAGTTGACGCGAATCGCGGCAGGCTTTGTCGTCGCATACAGACGCGCGAGACGGATTATCGTTTCGGCTTCAAGCCCGCAAATTTCAGCGACGCGCTCCGGCGAATATTCACGCGCACGCCTGCGTAAATCATTCGCTCCGATAGTATAGCTCTCAAGATAAGCTTTATCTTCCAGCTCCTCCGCAAAGATGACGTGCATCATGCCGAGCGCGAGCGCGGCGTCCGTGCCGGGCAAAAGGGCTATGTGTTCGTCGCATTGATCGGCTGTGCGCGTGCGGCGCGGGTCAATGGCAATGAGGCGTGCGCCGTTGTTTTTGGCCGCCAGCACATCGGGCCACAGATGCACGTTGGCCGTCATGGTGTTCGTGCCCCAGAGCAGAATCAGCCGTGCATCCTTAAACTTTTCCGGGTCTGTGCCGATTTTCGCGCCGATGGTTGCCATGTAGCCCTCGCCTCCGGCGGACGCGCAGATCGTGCGGTCGAGTTGGGACGCGCCGAGACGATGGAAGAAGCGACGATCCATAGATTGCGATTGGACCAAACCCATTGTCCCGCAATAGCTGTAAGGCAGAATTGTCTCCGCGCCTTCGGCGGAGGCGGCCAATGCGCTAAAGCGCGCCGCGATCGTATCCAACGCCTCATCCCAACTTATCTCTTCAAATCTTCCTTCGCCCTTTGCTCCGACACGGCGCAGGCAGGTGCGTATGCGTTCGGGGCTGTGCGTGCGCTGCTCGTAGTTATTAACCTTTGTGCAGAGAAATCCGCGCGTGAACGGATGCTCAGGGTCGCCCGCGACGCGCACGGCGCGCCCGTTCTCGACCGTCACCAGCATCGCGCACGTGTCCGGGCAATCGTGCGGGCACGCAGCCTTCACGATTTTCAAGCTTTTATCCTGTGCAGAGTTTTGAGCGACGGGTTGATTCATCTTGATTAATTGACAATTCGGACTGCCGGGATTTTAGCTCTCACAGTTTACCAAAAGAACTGCGCTTTGACTCGTCACGGCTGAATCAGACCTGCGAAAGAAAAGGCGCTCCGGGGTCAAAAACGGAGCGCCATAAAATTTTCTGAGAGCTTGATTGTCAGGCTTCTCAGCTTGCGACATCCGAGATGTCCGAATAGTCTGTGGTGGCTGCTGCATCATCCGTTACAGGCTTCATGTTGCTGGTGTCGAGCGCATCCGCCGTGCGCGACGAGCCGCGCATCATCGTCTCGCGCGCCTTTTCCTGATCGGCTTTGAGCTGAATCATGCGGCAACTGCCTTCAAAGATTGCGCCCTGTTCGATGACGAGAGACGGCGTCTGGATGTTGCCGTTGACTTTGGCCGCGCGGCCCAGTTCAAGCCGCTGGCTGGCGACGATGTCGCCGTTGACCGTGCCGTGAATAGTGGCGACGGCGACCTTGATGTCCGCATCCACCTGACCGTTGTTGCCGACCAGCAAGGTTCCGCCTTCAGAGTTGACGGTGCCGGACAGGTGGCCGTCCACACGCAGCATCGCCTTGAAAGACGCCTCGCCCGTGAGCACCGTGCCGTTGCCGACATAGCCGCTCAGGATGCCTTCCTTAATGTCGCGCGCCAGCGACTCGCTCTCGCTGACGGCGCGCGAGGAATCTGCCGTGGCCTGCCTGTATTGATTATCTGTGTTCTGATATGAGCTTGAAGGATAAAGCGTGCTCGGTTGTGTCTCAGGATTGTCCGTGTTGTGT
This sequence comes from Pyrinomonadaceae bacterium, assembly GCA_963817025.1. Lineage (GTDB taxonomy): Bacteria > Acidobacteriota > Blastocatellia > Pyrinomonadales > Pyrinomonadaceae > JACMLC01. The sequence goes on from CAWFML010000004.1 coordinate 650,754, forward strand.
TCGCTATCGGCTTCGGGTTTTGAGCCTCGACCCATTCTAATCATGGTGAAAACCTCCGCTCCAATCTGGTTATGGGGATAACTCGACGGACACTGAATGCGCCATGCGAACTGGACGCATGCATGCGGCGAGTCGTTAGCAAAATGGATGAAAGCTAGATTTGACGACTAGCGGGATTGATCATCCGTCTCTTGGGGGACACGCGCCTTTGAACAAAGCGTGCCTTATGATAGTTAAACACTGCCCGCGTGTCTAGGGAAAAGTTGAAAAGCAAGGATGAAGGATGAAGGCGGAAGGATGAAGAGAATGCTATTCAAGATGAACGGCTCATGTTTTGAATAGCATGCCTTTCATCCTTCATCCTTCCGCCTTCATCCTTGCTCTTCCGCCTTGCTCTTCATCCTTCATCCTTGCTCTTTAATCTGCTAAGCTTAGGCATCGCTTAAAGTGAGACTCATCTGATGGATGATAAAGCAGACCAAGCATTAAACTCTTCCGCTTCTCTTTCGACGATTGCCGTGCACGGCGGCGAGCAGAGGGACGGGCAGCCGTTCGGCTCTGTCGTCGCGCCCGTTTTTCATTCGACCGTCTATAGCTTCAAAAACTTTGCTGAGCTGCGCTCTTATGCGCGCGGAGAAAAGCCTGAGAGCTATTTCTACTCGCGCTATGCCAACCCGACCGTCGCGGAAGTCGAACGCAAAGTGGCGGAGCTTGAAGGAGCAGAGCAAGCTGTGGTCACTGCCTCCGGCTCTGCTGCGACCTTCTGCGCGCTGGCGGCTCTTTGCGAAGCGGGCGACGAGATTATCGCCTGCGAAACCATCTACGGCGGCACGACGCGCATCATCGAAGAAGTCCTGGGCCGCTTTCATATCGCCTCGCGCTTTATCAGCATCGAAGACATTCCGAACCTGCCGGAGATAGCCGGAGAGCGCACGCGCGCTTTCTGGTTCGAGACGCCGACCAATCCTATCAATCGTCTGGTTGATCTCGAACAGGCTGCGGAAGCGGCGCGTGCAGCAAACATTTTTTCGATTGTGGATAACACCTTTGCCACGCCCGTCCTGCAACGCCCGCTCGCGCACGGCATCAATGCGGTCATGCATAGCGCGACTAAATATCTGGGCGGGCATTCAGACCTGACAGCGGGCGCGGTCGCCGGAACAGCCGCATACATCGCGCGCGTGCGAAAGTTTGCGGTGATGACGGGAGCGACCCTAGACCCTGCTGCGGCTTATCTGCTCGGACGCGGCATCAAGACTTTGGAAGTGAGAGTGCGCGCGTCGTGCGAGAATGCCATGCGACTTGCAGAGTCACTGCGCGGGCATGAAAGGATTGCGCGCGTTTTTTATCCGGGTCTTGAAGACGACGCGGGCCATGCGCTGGCCCGTAAACAGATGTCCGATTTCGGCGGAGTCGTCGCCTTTGATCTAGCCGGCGGCGAGCCTGAAGTCGAGCGTTTTATGGACGCGCTCAAGCTGGTTCGTTTCGCTCCCAGTCTCGGCGGCGTTGATACATTGGTGAGCTATCCGCTCTATTCTTCGCACAACGGATTTACGGGCGAGCAACTGCGCGCCGCAGGCGTCTCGCACGCGACCGTGCGCTTTGCCCTCGGCATCGAATCGGCGGATGACATCATCGCAGACGTAAAGCAAGCGCTTGATAAGATTGTCGGGAACAACAGCGCACAGAACCCGGAATGAAAAGCCGACGACGCTTTTGTCTTTACTCTGAGTTCCGTATGCCCTGTTACTGACTCCTGCTTTTTATGTCTACAGCACAGGCGACAACTGAAACTCAACGGCACAGGGCGCATACGCACTCGCATGCGGGCGGGGCGCATCATCATGCGGACGGGCGCACGGCGCGCAATCGTCGCCGTTTGAGCATCGTGCTCGTGCTGACCTTTATTTACATGCTGGCCGAAGCTATCGGCGGATGGTGGACAGGCTCGCTGGCCCTGCTCGCGGATGCCGGACACATGCTGACGGACGTGGCTGCGCTGGCTTTGGCGTTGACGGCTCTCTGGTTCAGCTCGCGGCCCGCGACGCCGAGCAAGACCTTTGGCTATTATCGTCTGGAAATCCTCGCGGCCTTTGTCAACGGCGTCGCGCTGGTCTTAATCTCGCTCCTGATTTTTTACGAAGCATACGAACGGTGGGCCAATCCGCCTGCGGTTAAAAGCGGAGTGATGATGATTATTGCGACGGGCGGCCTCGTTATCAATCTGGCCTGCGCGTGGATTCTGCACGGCGATCATGAGATAGATTTAAACGTGCGCGGCGCGTGGCTGCATATCATGGGGGATGCGCTCGGCTCGCTTGGCGCAATCGTGGCGGGCGCGTTGATGATGCTTTACGGCTGGTACAAGGCAGACCCTTTGTTCAGCGTCGTTATCAGCCTGCTCATCGTCTGGAGTTCATGGAAGCTGATACGCGAATCCGTCAACGTGCTCTTGGAAGGCACGCCCGCGCATATCAATCTCGCGGCGGTGGAAGAAGCGATACTTGAAACGGATGGCGTAGAGGATGTGCACGACCTGCATATCTGGACTATCACCTCGGGCCGCGAAGCCTTGAGCGCGCACGTCATACATCGAGAGAGAACCGTGCAGCCTCTGCTCTTAAAAGAACTGCGCGCCAAGCTGCATGACCGCTTCGGCGTAGACCACCTGACGATTCAGATGGAGACGCAGGATTTCGAGGACGAGACTTTTCATTTCTGTCATTCGGGCACAGCCTGTTTTCGTTCGACAAGGGAATAGAAGGGCAGATGCCGGATGCTAGATGTCAGTTGCTAGCATCCGGCATCCAGCATCTGCTTTATGGAAATCGGACTTCTGCTGACACTGGATTTACGCGAGCAGGCTGCGTTGCAGGCGGCCCTTGTGACGCATGGCGCGCCGGATTGTCTTGTGACGCTCGCGCTGACGGGCGGCTGCCGGATAGGAAATCTGGATGAAGCGCGCAAGCTCAGACGATGGCTTGGAGACTTGCGCGCCACTGGCGAAACGGATATCGCGCTGCTCAATACCATCGAACGCGCGTTAATCAGGTTTGGAGTTTGAAGAAATTTATTCATTTGCTCATTCACTCATTGAATCAATGAACAAATGAATCAATGAATAAATTTTATGAAGATTGAACTGGGGTACGGTCGCAGGGCGCTGGCGGTTGATTATGACGAGCGGCGATTCCGTGTCCTGCGAGGGCCGGAGACCGGGAGCGAGCGTCCCCTTTCCGATGTGGAGATCGGCGCGGCGTTCGACGCTCCCGTTTCATCTGCGCCTCTTGATGAGATAGTTGCTGCGGGCGACACGGTATTGATCGTCGTTTCGGATGCGACCAGAGAGAGCGGCAGCGCACAGATCGTCAATCTGCTGGCGCGGCGATTGATAGAGCAGGGCGTCGCGCCCTTTGATATACGCATTATCTTTGCGACGGGCATTCATCGCGCCGTCACGCCGGAAGAAAAGCGCGAGCTTCTGACGCCCTTTATCGCGCAGAGGATTAAGACCGTTGACCATGATGCGTATGACGACTCACAGCTTTTGAGTCTGGGCCAGACGGAGCGCGGCACGCCTGTCGAAGTCAATCGCGCGCTTGTAGACCATACGCATGTCATCCTCACGGGCGCGATTGGTTTTCATTACTTCGCAGGCTTTACGGGCGGGCGCAAGTCCATCTGCCCCGGTCTCGCCAGCGCACGGACGGTTGAAGCCACGCATCTGCTCGCCCTCGATTTCGAGCATGGCGGAAGACGCGCGGGCGTCCGCACAGGATTGCTCGAAGGCAATGCGGTGCATGAAGAATGCACGCGCGTCGCATCTCTGGTTGCGCCTTCGTTTCTGATTAATACGACGGTGGACGAGCGCGGGCGCGTGACGAATGTTTACGCGGGAGACTGGCGCGCGGCGCACAACAAGGCGTGCACGGAATATGCTGCGGCTCATTCTTTGAAGCTTGAAGAGCGGCGCGAGATCGTGATTGTAAGCTGCGGCGGCGCGCCGTCTGACCTCAACCTGATTCAGGCTCATAAGGCTCTGGAGATGGCCGCGCAGGCTTGCGCGAGAGGCGGCACAATCATCCTCGTCGCAGAATGCGCCGAAGGGTTAGGGCGCGCGGATTTTCTGAAGTGGTTTGCAGAAGCGGATTCGCGCGCCCTCGAACAACGCCTGCGCGTGGCTTATGAAGTGAATGGTCAGACGGCATGGTCGCTGCTCATGAAGGCGGAAAGATTTCGCGTCCTGCTTGTTTCGCAACTGGATGATGAAGAGGTGCGACGGATGCGTATGATTCCGGCGCGGACGATAGCAGAAGCTCTGGCCCGGACGAGCCAAGACGCGGAAGGATATATCATGCCGCGCGGCGCTTCTCTGTTGCCGTTGGTTTGAAAAGCAAATTTCGCGCAAAGGCGCTGGTGGCGCAAAGCAAGACCGCAAAGAAAGCACTCAAGATATACTGGCTCGTCCTCTTTGTGTCTTATAGTCTTTGCGCGAACCTTATCGTTTCTTTAAGGAGAGAACATGAGATCAAAGCTCATCTTAATATGCTTAACTTTCATCACCTGCACGGCCATCAGCGCGCAGCAGCAGAATCCGGGCGAGCAGCGCGTGGGTTTGCAGGAACAGGCCATCGCGCTCGACGCGGATGGACGAAGCGCGCTGGCGGCACGCCTGCGTACCACAGACCTCAGAGGTTCTGTGGATTCGCCTGTCATGAATATACGTTTAGTGCTTGAGAATCGCAGCCAGTTTTTCTATAACTACGTTTCCGGCTGGGCCACTTTTTATGATGCGGAAGGCGTGCGTTGCGGCGAAGGCTTGTTCAAGCTGGACGCGCTCGCCACAGGCGAAGCCGCAGAGACGGACACGCCGGGGCTGCGGCTGAGATGCGCGCCCGCCAGTTGGCGCGTCGTGGCGACTAACCTGTTGACGCGCACGAGCGATACGGCAAAACCGGGTCAGCCTGAACCGCAGCCGGATAACACACAGCCTTCTGACAGCGCGGTTGTCATGCCCGCGCTCGAAATCAATATTGACGGCGAGACGCTTCCACTACAACTCGGCAACCCGATTGAGATTAACACGCGCCGGAAGCGCAGCGTCCGTATCACTGTGAACGCCAGACCATAGGCGCAGGCGTGAGTTGAGGGATGAAAAAGTGAAAACTAAAAAGGCGAAAGTCAGAACAGCATTCCTTTCATCTTCCCTTTTGCCTTTTGCCTTTCTCCGCGTCTCTGCGGTGAGTCTCAGCTAAACTTTAATCAAAACGAGATGCGCGTCACTATCGGACAAATCAACACAACGAGCGGCGATTATGAAGGCAACAGCGCGCGTATCCTGCGCGCCATCGAGCAGGCACGCAAGGATCGCGCCGATCTGGTCGTGCTCCCGGAAACAGCCGTGCAGGGCTATATGTCTTTCGACTGGTTTCTGGACAGAGACATGGTGCGCTCCGCTCTGGTTCCGCTGGAAAAAATCATCGAAGCGACCGCAGGCTTAACCGCAGTCGTCGGCACTGTGCGGCCCACGGAAGAGGGCGCGAGCCGCAGGCTCTACAATTCTGCTGCGGTCATCAAAGATAAAAAGCTGCTGGGCTTTGCGGATAAGACGCTCCTGCCGGATTACGATGTCTTTGACGACCCGCGATATTTTGTTTCGGCGCGCGAGCGTCGCTTGTTTCCGCTTCATGATGCGCGGCTCGGCGTCGCCGTTTGCGAAGACATCTGGAACGATAAAACTTTTTGGAAAGAGCGTTTATATCCGCATGACCCGGCTGACGAATTGATAGAGATGGGCGCAAGCCTGCTGGTTTCGCCAAACGCCTCGCCCTTCAATAAAGGGAAGATGGGCCAGCGTTGCTCTATGGTTTCGCATCGGGCAAAGGCTGCTGGCTTGCCTATCGTCTACGTCAATCTGGTCGGGGCCAATGACGGCATTATCTTCGACGGCTCAAGCATCGTCGCGGATTGTCGCGGCGACATTATCTTGCAAGCCCCGCCGTTTGAAGAATTTTTCGGGACGGTTGATCTCGACTGCGGCATCAGCGACGCGCGCTGCCTGCCCGGCACGGACATCGAAGAGGTGCATCAGGCGCTGGTGTTCGGCATCAGAGACTACGCGCACAAAAATGGTTTTGAGAAAGCCGTGCTCGGCCTCTCCGGCGGAATTGATTCGGCTCTGGTCGCCGCGCTCGCCTGCGAAGCTTTAGGCTCAAAGAATGTGCTGGCCGTGATGATGCCTTCGCCCTACTCTTCAGAGGGCAGCATAGACGACTCCCTTGAGCTTGGTCGTCGCCTGAGCATGAAAACACTTGAGCATCCGATCTCGGAAGCGTTTAAGATTCTCTCTCAGGAACTGGAACTCGACGCTCCCGTGCGCGGCGGCGAATCGCACGCAGCGGAAAATCTGCAATCGCGCCTGCGCGGCAATATCCTGATGACCATCTCGAACAAGGAGCATCGCCTGCTGCTTTCGACCGGCAACAAATCGGAGTTGGCTCTGGGCTTCTGCACGCTCTACGGCGACACGAATGGCGGGCTTGCGGTCTTGGGCGATGTTTTAAAAACAGAAGTCTATGCGCTTGCCAATCACTACAACCGGCAGAGCGAGATTATCCCGCGCGCGATTTTGGAAAAGCGTCCGTCGGCAGAGCTTGCGCCCGGACAGTTTGACGACCAGAGCCTGCCGCCCTATGACCTGATTGACCCGATTCTACAACTTTACTTTGAGCAGAAGGCGATGCCCGAAGAGATTATCGCCGCCGGGCATGATGGAAAGCTGGTGTACGAATTGTTGAATCGCGTCGAATCGCCCGCCAACGAATTCAAGCGCCAGCAGTTGCCGCCAACGCTCATCGTCTCGCGGCACGCCATCGGCATCGGTCGCCGTCGCCCCGTCACACACCGCTATCGTCGTCGGCCTCCGACCGAAGCAGAGCGGGCCTTGATTTGATAAACGCAAAAATGGAAGAAGCGATAAAACTCCCGCGCATTGAAACAGAGAGGCTGCTGCTGACCATTCCCACGGAGGAAGCTGCGCCGCGCATGCTCGCCTTCGCGCTTGAGAATCGAGCGCATCTGACGCGCTGGCAACCGCCTGAGTCGCCCGGCTATGACACGGAAAAATTCTGGCGCGATTACCTGATTGCCGGGCAAAAGGCTTTCACAGCGGGACAGGCCATGAGGCTCGTGATGTTCGAGCGCGAAAATCCGTCCGGCCCAATCGTCGGTGAGTGCAACTTCAGCAACTTTATACGCGGCCCGTTTCAGGCGTGCTTTCTGGGATACAAAATAGACTACAGGGCGGAAGGTCGCGGGCTGATGCACGAAGCCCTGACAGCAGCCATTGCATACACGTTTGAAGAGCTGCGCCTGCATCGCATCATGGCAAACTATCTGCCGACGAATGAGCGTAGCGGCAGAGTTCTGCGGCGGCTCGGCTTTGTGGTCGAAGGCTACGCGCGCGATTATCTTTTGATTGGCGGCGAGTGGCGAGACCATATCCTGACCTCGCTCACAAACGCCAAGCTCAAACCGGAAGACCTCTTGAAGTCATAACAGGCAAGACGAGCGATGAGTGTCGAATTAACAGACGGCGTGATTAAACTGAGACCCTTTGGCGAGGCAGATATAGATATTGTCTATCAAGCCATCTGCGCGTCGGTCAAAGAACTCTCTGTCTGGATGTCGTGGTGTCATGAGGGTTATGAGAAGCAGGAGATAGCGACTTTCTTCGAGTCGCGCGAAGAGGCATGGAAGAATGAAACAGAGTATAGCTTTGCCATCTACGATGTTGAAACGAACGAGTTCTTGGGCAGTCTCGGCATCAATTACATCAAGCGCGAATACCAGGTGGCGAACCTCGGCTACTGGATTAAGACGAGTCAAACAGGGCGCGGCGTGGCCTCGCGCGCGACACGTTTGGGAGCGCGCTTCGCGCTGGAACAGCTCAAGCTTCAGCGCATAGAGATCATCGCGGCGGTCGGCAACAGGGCCAGCCAGCGCGTGGCCGAGAAAGCAGGAGCGTTGCGCGAAGGAGTCATGCGTAAACGTCTTCTGGTTCACGGCGAGCCGCATGACGCAGTGCTGTTCTCGCTGGTCGCGGAAGATTTGGATACAGGGAAAAACGAACATGGGTAAAAGCAAAGCTTCGGCGCGTCTTCTTTATCTGGCTGCTTTTGATGAAGAGTCAAAAGAGTTGCGCGTCATCATCGAGACGGCAAAAGGCAATCGCAACAAGTTCAATTACGACGAACATCTGGGACTGTTCAAGCTGGGCGGCGTGCTGCCCTCCGGCGCATCCTTTCCCTTCGACTTCGGATTCGTGCCCTCCACTACCGGCGGCGATGGCGACCCGCTAGACGTGCTGGTCTTGATGGATGAAGCAGCTTTTCCCGGCTGCCTCGTGACCACGCGGCTGATAGGCGTTATCGAGGCAGAGCAGACAGAGAGGGACGGCGAACAAACGCGCAATGACAGGTTGATTGCCATCGCCTCAGCCGCGCGCACGCATCAGGAAATACAATCGTTAACGGAATTGAGCAGCCAGCTTGTCGAAGAGATCGAGCACTTCTTTATCTCTTATAACGAAATCAAAGGAAAAAAATTCAGGCCGCTCGGTCGCTTTGGCCCTGAGCAAGCGATGAAAATCGTTGAAGACGGAATCAAGCAGTTCAGGCGAAAACATAAACCCGCCGCCAAAGCTGGAACAGGCGCACGAGCGAAAGCAAAAAAGGCGCGTTAATAACTTCCTGCCACATCCGGTTCCTGATTCCGGCAATCATTTCAACCCTCACGCGTGCAAGTCTGCCGGAACAAATTCGTTCCCTGAGTGTCTAACGCTCCAGCACAGGGAGGAATCACCGATGACCAGACACCAAGACCCGCTCAGTCATGTAAAAATCGCCTCGCCCTGCACAGCCGATTGGGAAGGCATGGTTGGCGATGCGCGCAGGCGATTCTGCGGGCAATGCGAATTGAATGTTTACAACCTGTCGGACATGACGCGGCGCGAAGCAGAAGACCTCATCACACGCACGGAAGGCAGGCTCTGCGTGCGTTTTTACAGGCGCGCGGATGGAACGATTCTGACGAAGGATTGCCCCGTCGGCCTTCGCGCACTCAAGCGGCGGCTCTCGTATGTGAGGAAAGCTGTCGTCTCTTCAGTCCTCAGTTTCTTTGCAGGCTTCGGAGCTTTTGTCGCGGCGCAGGGGAGTGACGGGCAGGAAGTGGGGTCAATAATGCCCGTGCAGCAGCTTACTGAGAGGCAAGTTCAGCTTGAGTCTCATCCGCCCGGACAATATGAAGAAGGAGGTCTTGCGCCGGTCTATATGGGCGACCCCGCCTACGTTCCAAAGAAGAAGACCAGGCGCGTGAGACTCTCAAACAGGTAAAGCTCAGGAATAATCACAGCCGCGCAGACGACGATTATCAAGCAGCATAGCGCGCATAAACCGTCTTGACCTTTTCCAGAAAATCCCTGCGGTCAATCAGGTAGTAGAGCTTGACCGCGCCGTCGCCGCCCGTCAGGTGCTCGACCATCTTTTCCAGCACCTCAAACTGGTCGCGCTCCGTGATGCCCTGCGCGTGCAAATGTCCGCTGTAACGCATGCGGCGCACAAGTTCCATCAAAGTCAGGCGGCCTTCGAGCGTGCGGCCTCCGTGTCTATGCGAGCGGCTGACCAGATACTGTACCAGCAGCGCGTCATTGTAGAGCGCGGGCGCGAGAAAGAGCCGCGTGCCGTCGCGCTCGAATCCTTCTTCGAGCCGTTGCGAGCGGCGCACATTACGGACGCCTTCAAAAATCTCGGCCCAGTCAGTCTTCGGCTCGCGCCGCTCAAGAAACGCGCGCGTCACTTCCACCAGCCAGCCATCCGCATCCAGATCGAGCGCGTGTCCGAGCGTCTCAAGCCATTCAAAGAAAAGCGTGCGGCGGTCTGATTTTGTTTCGACGAGCTGAAACTGCTCATCGGACTTTGGCAGAGATTTTATGAGCGCACGGCGCGGCGCATCCGTCGCTTTGCCGCCTTCGATTCGATACGTGTCAAGCTGCGCGTGCCAACGCTTTGCCGCATCGCAGTAAGGGCAATGCGGATTCTTCTGCTGGCTGTCGAAATAAGGACGCGAGGCGACGGGCGCGGTCAACTCTGCTACGTTCGGCGCGTGGCGTTTAATCTCAGAGTAGGCCGTGCGCGGCGCGAGTCCGAGTTGCGCCGTGAAGATGTCGAAGATGCAGGCCAGACACAGGTAAGTCCCGTACTCCGTCACAGTGCCCGGCGGGAATTCATTCCAATCAAGTTCGAGTCGCTTACTGGAAGCAGCCATAAGTTCAGGAAAACTGATTACATTATCGAAACTAACGTTGGCCCGCTGCTCGATTCTTCGATGTGGCCGAGGGCTGCATCAAGCTCAGCCTCGACATCGCCTGTGCCGGGCGCAAGATTCTTGAAATCGAAAAGGTTCGGGTCGAGCAGGTGCGAGGGCACAGCGTTGCCGAGCGCGGTCAACATCGAAGCGCGGATGTGCGGAATCTCTTTCTCAAGGTCTGCAATCAGGCGCTTGACGCGTGCGCGCTTGAGATTCGATTGCGACCCGCACAGGTCGCACGGGATTATCGGAAAGTTTTTGGCGGCGGCAAACTCCGTGATGTCTGCTTCGCGGCAATAGGCGAGCGGGCGAATCACAGTATTGCGCCCGTCCATCGAACGCAGCACGGGCGGCATCGCTTTCAGGTTGCCGACGAAAAAAAGATTTAAGAAGAACGTCGTGATGATGTCGTCGGAGTGGTGGCCCAGAGCAATCTTAGTACATCCCTCTTTGACCGCGACGTTGTAGAGAATGCCCCGCCTGAGGCGCGAGCAGACGGCGCAGTAGGTCTTCCCTTCCGGCACAATCCGTTTGACAATCGAGTAGGTGTCCTGCTCGACGATGCGATACGGCACGCCGATGCTTTCCAGATATTCAGGCAAAACGTGCTCAGGAAAGTTGGGCTGCTTCTGGTCCAGATTGACTGCCAGAAGGTCAAAGCGGACGGGCGCGCGTTTCTGCACGTCGAGCAGCAGGTCGAGCAAAGTATAGCTGTCTTTGCCGCCGGAGAGGCAGACCATCACGCGGTCGCCGTCCTCTATCATGTTAAAGTCCTTGATGGCCTCGCCCATGCGCCTGAGCAATCTGGTTTTAATCTTGCTTTCCACAAACATCGAAGTCGTTTCCATTCCCTTGCCTTTAGTTTCGCTTCCAGAATGCCATGTTCGGCCTTCTTGTGACAACCGTGCCAGAGGGACTCCGGCAACTTGACAGGCGGCGAGATGCGCCTGAATAATTGTGTTTCGTCCAGCCTGTGCTCCGGTATATTTTATGTGAATCAAACGTAGAATACTCTTTGCGCTTCTTTGCGAAAAACCTTTGCGCTCTGTGCGTTAAAAAGTCGCTTAACCGCAAAGAGCGCGAAAGAGAAATCCGCAAAGAACAAGCTGTTCCACGCAAAACGGTTTCTATTCATGATTCGCACATTTTATTGGAGACGCAGAAGAAACTATCAGCCGTCGTGCCTGTGTTCCGGTCTGGCTGAAGTTGATTTGGCGGACATCCGCCTGACAGACACAGGCATCAGATGTACTTAAATCTTTTGCCCCGTTAGCGGGCAAGTCTTTCTTCCCCCTGATCCGTTCACAATCTGGCGAAGTTTCCATCCAGATTAAACTTTCTTCTCTTGCTCTTGAGGAATAGATTAATGTTTTCTCGAAAAATCATCTCGCTCGCGCTCTCTTTAATAATTTTATCCCTGCCTCTCGCCATCGCTTATGCTGCGGGCGGAACGATTACAGGCACTGTGACAGACCCGAAGGGCGCGCTGGTCGCCGGGGCGGCAATCACTGTCATGGATCCTTTGAGCAATCAAACTTTTACAGGGACAACCGACAAGACGGGTCGTTACAAGATCGAAGGCGTGCCCGCAGGCACGTACAACGTCTCTATCATTTCCACAGGCTTTAGCGAAGTGCGCCGCGACAGCATCAAGGTCGAAGAAGATAAGACGACGAACATAGATGTCAAGTTGGAAGTCTCGATGGTTGAAGAAACGGTGACAGTCACAGCCGGTAGCGGCTTGAAGGGCAACGTAGACTCTACCTATCAACAGATCAGACAAAAAGCCGGAGAAGCGAATGCGTTCGATGCATCCGCCTCCGTCAACAATCTCGTCCTCAAACGCGATGCTGCGACCTTCACTTTGAAGAGCGGCGAAATCTATTTTATCGCGCCCGTTGAGGGCAAGCGCATGGGCGCGGTCTTCGTCGGCGAAGGCACGCTCAGCCTGACGCCTCCCGTCGAGCACGAAAAACGCAGCCTCGCGTTGTTCACAGATAAGACGACCCTCGAAGAAGATTTCACGCAACTCGTCCTGCATTTCACAGACCAGACTTATGAGGAAATCAAGGCTTCGTCGAACGCCACGGCGCGCGAGGGCGGAGCGCAGGCCGGACGCGCACTGGATATTTACAAGGAGAATCAAACCCTGCTGCGCAAAGAGTTGCGCGGCAATATGGACTTGCGCAAGCTGATAGACGTTTATTCTACGGCCCAGCGTCCGGGATTTTTCACGGCCTTCATCAATGGCCGCCACTATAACAAGCTGGTTTACGACATGGATCCGCTCGGCAGCGCGGCAGTCGCGCCCGAACAGGTTGCTCTCTATAGCTTTGGCATCTCGGACGGCGGCATCTGGGTCGCGTTCTATATGGCCGACGACTATCGCAAGGGAACGGCTAACAGTTCATACAACAGGCGTCTCTCAGACCTGACGCATCACGAGATTGACGCGACGATTCGCGGAACCAGACTAACGGCCAACGACACTCTGACCTTTCGCTCCAACGTGGCAGGCACGCGCGTGCTGCCTTTCGACCTCAGCCCCTCCATGCGCGTCAGCCGCGTGCAGGATGAGCAGGGTCGAGACCTCAATTTTATACAGGAAGGCAAAACGGAAGATGCCGATCTGGCAGTCATCTGGCCTCAGCCTCTGCAAGTCGGGCAGGATCACAAGGTCACTATCCAGTATGGCGGCGAAGGCGTGGTGAAAGATTACGGCGGCGGGAATTTCGCGCTCGTCGAACGCACAAACTGGTATCCGAGCAATGGCGGAACGCAGTTCGGAGACCGCGCGATATTCGATTTGACTATCCGCTATCCGAAGGGCTTTACCTTTGTCGGCGTTGGCGCGCCTGTGGGCGAGGAAGCGCTGGAAGGAGACCTCAAGGTTGCGAAATGGTCGAGCGGCAAAACGGAGTTGACTGTCGCCGGTTTCAACTACGGCAAGTTTAAGAAGAAATCTATCGAGGATAAAGAATCCAATTACGGCGTAGAGTTTTACGCCAACACTCAACTTGCGCCCGACCTTCAGGCTCGTGAAGCCCAGATCAAGATGATAGAGGCGCAAACGGGCCAGAACATAGAGCAATTGACGGGAGGCGATATTCAATCAGCTTCCACTGCCTCAACTACAGGCAGCGCGGATAAAGCTCTGGCCGACACGCAGAATGCCATGCGAATCTACAACGCTTATTTCGGCAACCTGCCCTACACGCGTCTCGCTATGACGCAGCAGCCCTTTGCTTTCTTCGGCCAATCGTGGCCCACGCTCGTCTACATGCCTTACACGGCTTTTATCAGTTCCACTGATCGCGTCAAATTGTTTGGCTCGAAATTCGGAACAGATACTTTCTGGGAATACGTCGGCCCGCATGAAGTCGCGCATCAATGGTGGGGTCACATCATCGGGTGGAGCAGCTATCGTGACCAGTGGATGAGCGAAGGCTTTGCAGAATTTTCATCTTCGCTTTACGTGCAGAAGGTTGTCGGCGTCAACAAGTTCATAGAGTTCTGGGAAGCTTTGCGCAAAGACATAGTGGAAGCCACCCCCGCAACCAAGGGACGCAAGCCTTACACGGTCGGGCCTGTCACGCAGGGCTATCGCCTTAACAGCGGCAAGACGGGCGGCACATATCAGAGGCTTGTCTATCCGAAGGGCGCATACATTCTGCACATGCTTCGGATGGTGATGTACGACTCGCGCGCGAAGACAGACCCGGAGGCGCGCTTCAAGGCGATGATGCAGGATTTCGTCAGGTCTTACTACAACAAGGATGTTTCGACGGAAGACTTCAAGCGCATCGTGGACAAGCACACGACGCCCGAAGCCAACCTTGACGAGAATGGCCGCATGGACTGGTTTTTCAACCAGTGGGTGTACGGGACAGAAGTTCCGGCCTACAAATTTGAATACCAGCTCGGTTCGGCGGGCGGCAAGTCCGTCCTCTCAGGCCGCATCACGCAATCAGGCGTCAGCGACAACTTCAAGATGCTCGTGCCCGTCTGGGTCAGCTATGACGGCAAGGGCTGGGTGCGGCTCGGCTCGGCCACTATCGTCGGCAACTCATCAGTGGATTTACCGAATGTGAATTTGCCGAAAGAGGCCAAGAAGGTAGCCATCTGCGCGCTCAACGACGTGCTGGCAACCAGCATCGAGAACACTAAGCGATAAAAGGCGGGAATAAGGGGAAGGGTGCCGGGTGTAGTGAAAGCAACTGCTCAAACTACACCCGGCACCCTTCCCCTATTCCCTGCCTTTCAGATGGCACGCACTCCGAGCGCGTCGTTGTAGCAGCGATACAGCTCATTATAATCGCGCAGGGCGCGCTCTATCGCACGCGGCATTTTGCCTACGTCCTCACGATTGACGATCAGGCTAACGTTATTGATAAAGGCCGCGTGCGCATCGCTGGTGCGTCCCGTGTCCGAGAGATGAACCAGAAAGAGACGCCGGCGCTCTGCGGGCCTCAGCGTATTGACCTCGCGCGTGACAAAGGCCGCGCCCTGCTCCACCTGATCAAAATCCGCAGAGAGAATAATGATGTCTATTCGCTCATCACGCATCCGCTCAAAAGCCTGCGCTTTGTTCTCCGCAACATAAATCTGATAATCGCTTTCAGCCAGAGCGCGCGTCACAGCCTCGCGCTGCGCCTCTCCGATGCAGACGAGCACATGCCGCGCTTCCCATTCAAGACGCAAGCCGGGGCGCGAGCTATCCACGCCCTGCGTGCCGCGTTGCAAGAGCGTCGCCAGCATCCGCATCAAATCCTTTGTCTCGGTCGAAGACGACTCTTTCGTCTCGGTCGAAGACGGCTCTTTCACAACATTCTCTTTTTCCGTCAACGCGCTCTCTTTGGCCGCAGATGAAGCGAGACTGTCAGGCGAAGCAGGCTGGGGCGTTTCAAGTCGCGTCTGGCCCGAAGCAGGCGACTGCGCGACATCGAACGCGCCCTGCTCCTCCTGCGAGACGGGCGCGGGCGGCTGCGCGTGCACGATGTTCTGACACTTCGGGCAACGCAGAGTAAACGGGCGCGCAGGGACTTTTTCATCATCCACTTGCAAACGCATGGAGCAATTGGTGCAGGTGATAATCATGATTTCCTGTTCTATTCAATCATGCTCAGCATGGAATCGTATTGATTGGCAGCCCCGACGGTGGAAGTCTCGGCGCGTATAAAGTCTTCCGTCGAAGACAAACCCTTGAGCGCGAGTTGGAGGTTGTTTTGATTGGTGGCAAAGGCCAGCCCGTCTTCGAGCGAGATGATTTTGCGCTCGATCAGGTCTTTGATGACGCTGTCGAAATCCTGCATCCCGTCGAGCCTGCCGTCGCGCATCGCATCCATCAGAGACTTGCCATGCGCCTCGCCCTGCTCTATGTACTCGCGCGTGCGCGGGCTTGACTTGAGAATTTCTACGGCGGCGACACGCCCGCGACCATCTGAGCGCGGAATCAAACGTTGCGAGACAATGTAACGAAACGTCTGGGCCAGTCGTGTGCGAATCACCTGCTCTTCGTTTTTCGGATAGAGGCCGATGATGCGGTCAACCGTCTTGGAAGCATCAATCGTGTGCAGGGTTGAGAAGACCAGATGCCCCGTCTCCGCTGCTTCCATCGCAATCTCCGTCGTCTCAAAATCTCGCATCTCGCCGATGAGAATCACTTTCGGAGCCTGCCTCAATGCGGCACGCAGCGCAGACGGAAAATCCTCCGTGTCCGTGCCGACCTCGCGCTGGTTGATGGTGGAATTTTTGTGCGTGTGTAGAAACTCAAGCGGGTCTTCGATGGTCACGACGTGATAATGCTTGGTCTCGTTGATGCGGTCTATGATGGCCGCGAGCGTAGAGCTTTTGCCTGAGCCGGTCGGGCCTGTCAAAAGCACTATGCCGTTACGCAGTTCCGAGATGTCTGCCAGTTGCGGCGGCAGAGAGAGCGAGTCTATGGTCGGGATGGTGGTGGGAATGACGCGCATCACGATGGCGTAGGTTCCGCGTTGCTGAAAGATGTTGACGCGAAAACGCGTGCGCGAAGGCAGGCTGTAGCTGAGGTCTGCCGTGCCCGTGCGCGCCAACCGCTCGGCTGCATCCGAGTTGCCTTTCATCAACGCCATCGCAATCACTTCGGTCTGATACGGCGAAAGCTTTTTCAGACCCAGCGGCTCGACGGGCGTCAGCTTGCCGTTGATCTCCACCTGCGGCGGTTGTCCGACTGAGAAATTCAGGTCGCTGATTTTGTCGGAGACGAGCAACATGCGCTCAAGAATCGGCGGAAGGTCGAGAAAGCTCATGCAGGCAATGCTCCATTTCAGGGAATTCTATCCGGGGCAAATAATGTCTGTAGGGGTTTTGAAGATGCTCGGCGCGCAATTTTTGGGAGTCGGCTCGCGCGCCATCCGAAGACAAAATGATTGTCGCGTAAAACTTGGATAAACGCAAGCAAATTCAGTTTAGCGCAGCGTTTTTCTGGCTTTTATGAAGAAATCGAGGCCAAAAACTCTCTCGTCCGCGCTTCTATATCAAGCGGAGGCGCAACAAGCGCGCCGACGACAGCCACCGAATCGGCCCCGGCAGCGAGCGTTTCGGCGGCTCTCTCCAGGGTGATGCCGCCGATGGCAACCAGCGGCAAATCCCCTATGGCCTCGCGGACAAGGCGCAAACCTTCGAGGCCAACGACAGGGTCTGGATTCTCTTTTGATGAAGTGGGATAGATTGGGCCAATGGCTAAATAATCCACGGGCAACCGGGCGGCAGCCACTGCTTGCGCGACATTGTGTGTCGAATATCCGATGATGGCTTTCCGGCCCAGAAGCCTGCGCGCGGCATCGGGCGGCAAATCATCCTGGCCCAGATGCACGCCGTCCGCCCCGAGCGCCAGCGCGAGGTCTGCGCGGTCGTTGATGATAAGCCGCGCGCCGCGCGCACGCGCGAGCAGCAGAGCCTCTACGGCATCCCTATAAAACTCGCGCGGACTCGCGTGCTTCTCGCGCAACTGTATGAACGTCGCGCCGCCCGCGAGCAAACGCCCGACCTGCTCGCTATGAGAGAGGCCGCAGAGACGCGCATCTGTAATCGGATAAAGCTGCGGCAAATCAAGAGACATGAGAAATTAAAAATGCAAAATGTAAAATGCAAAATGTAAGACGATTCTTATTTTTGCATTTTACATTTTTAATTTTGCATTACTTTGGCTTGCGATAAGGTAGTTGAAACAGCTTGCTCTTCATCCGCGCCGAGGATACGTTCGGCTGCGAGCGACATCTCGTGCTGGAAGAGGCGGCACAGGTAATTGATGTCGAGCATGAGATGGTCGCTGTCCAGCCCGCGATAAAGATTAATGTAGCCCCACAAGCCGCGTTCCGTTGAAAGCGGCAGGCGCAACGTCCAGAAATGGCCTGAGCCGACTACTTCTGCGGCCTCTATATCGCCGCGTTCCCAATCCCACCAGACGCAGCCGTCGCGCATCTGTGCGCGACGCAATACCTGCGCACGCTTCTCTCTCGCTAACGCGCTCTCGTTGCGCGCAGCATGCTCCCTGCATCCGACCTGCGCGACGGCATAGACGAATTCGCCCGGCTCCAACATCAACTGCACGGCTGCAAACAATTCCGGCAGCGTTTTGGCTTCGGACATCGCGCGCGTCGCGCGTCTCACATGCAGGTTGTTAGCCGCGCGCACGCGCCTGTCTTTCAGGTTGCGTTTGACGCTCGCTTTAATCTCATCTATCTCGTGATAACGCAACCGGCCCACGCCCAGTATGACCGCCGCGCCGACGACGAAGAGCACGAGTCCCGTTATCCTCCCGGTCTCGCTGACAAAGAGCATCGCCATCAGGCCGAAGAGCGCGCACGCGCTGTAGAGCACAAGGGCGACGCGCCGTTGCGACCAGCCGCGCGCAAGGAGCATGTGATGTATGTGCTCGCGGTCGCCCTGAAAGAGCGGTCGCCCGCTCAAAAAGCGGCGCATCATCGTAAAGCCCGTGTCCACCATCGGGACGCCGAACGCCAGCAGCGGAATCGCCACCGCAACCACAGTCGAAGCTTTCTGCGTTCCCTGCACGGCGAGGGCAGAGAGCGTGAATCCCAGAAACAGCGCGCCCGAATCGCCTAGAAAGATAGAGGCCGGGTTAAAGTTGTAGCGCAGGAATCCGATCAAGGCTCCGGCCAACGCAATCGAGATGACCGTGACGAACGGATTATAGATTGACAGGCTGACGACCATCATCACAAACGAGGCGAAGAGCGCGGCCCCGGCAGCCAGCCCGTCCATCCCGTCAATCAGATTAAAAGCGTTGCTGATGCCGACCGTCCAGATAATTGTAAGGGCCAGACTGAGCACGGCGGGCAATTCGATGACGCCTGTAAAAGGCACTGAAAGCACCTCTATGCGCCCGCCAAGCGCATAGAGCAAACCGCCTGCTAAAGCCTGCACCAGAAATTTGAGCGGAGCTTTAGAGCCGCGCAGGTCGTCATAGACGCCGAAGAGAAAGACCAGCGTGGCGGGCACGAGGATGGCTATGAATCGCCAGCGAACGGCGGAGAGCGAGCGCGTCAAAGAGTTATGTATGAAGGGCAGCGCGCAGAGCGCAATCAACGCTGCGAGAAAAATCGCCACCCCGCCCAGACGCGGGATAGATTTGTGATGCACGCGCCGGTCATCACGCGGCTCGTCCAGCAGGCCAAAGCGTTCGCAGACGCGCCGCACCGTCGGCGTCAGAATCAAGGACGAGACGGCGGACAAAATAAAGATGAGAAGATACGTGTTCACTTGAGAGCTTCCCCGCTGCTCAAAATCTCACTATAAAGCTCTAACGTCCGGCGCGTCATGCCCTCCAAACTAAACTCTTGTTCGACGCGCCGTTTGCCCGCCGCTCCAAACTTTGCGCGCAACGCCGCGTCGTCCAGCAGCGAGTTGATCGCGCCCGCCAACTCTTGTGAATTAGCAGGAGGTACAGTCAGGCCGCTCACGCCATG
The DNA here is from genome assembly GCA_963817025.1 of Pyrinomonadaceae bacterium. GTDB lineage: Bacteria > Acidobacteriota > Blastocatellia > Pyrinomonadales > Pyrinomonadaceae > JACMLC01. The sequence goes on from CAWFML010000004.1 coordinate 670,088, forward strand.
CGGGGAAACAAAGGTGACGCCCGAATCCAGTCTCGTGTTCACGACCGGCACGCCGCACGCCATCGCCTCAAGCTGCACGATGCCGAAAGCTTCGCTGCGGGCGATGGAAGAGAGCGCGAAGACATCCGCCGCCTGATAAAAGGGACGCACATCCTTGACCTCAGTTAAAAAAGTGACGCGCTCTGAAAGACCGTGCGCAGCCGCCTCTCTCTGCAACTCTGCGCGCAAAGGCCCGTCGCCCACAATTAAGAGATGCCCGCGCACATCCTTCATCGCGCCTATCAAATATTCAAAGCCCTTGTAATAAACCAGACGCCCCACGCCAAGCACTATGCGCGCCCCGTAGCGTCGTCGTATCTCAGACACTTCCGCTCTCTCTGCGCGGCGAAACTTTTCGACCTCAATGCCGAATGGTATCACGCGGCACTTTTCCTTAAACCGTTTCAGGACTGTCGAGGTCTCTATGTAATCAGGACTGCCGACGATGATCGCGTCCGCACGCGAGAGCGCGCGCCGCAGAACAGGCCAGAAAGCCTGACCCAAAAGTTTCTGCCGGATGATGTCGCTGTGATAAGTGAAGACGAGGCGGCCACGATGCCCGCTTGCCAGATAGGCCAGAATCGCGGTCGGGTTCGGCAGATGCATGTGGATCAAATCCGCCTTCGCTTCACGAATCTTTCCAGTCATCGCGGGGCACACGGGCGCAGCAGATAAATTGAGCGCTGTCCCGACACGTGTGACCTTCACGCCGCCGATAATCTCTTCCGTAGTTTTGCGTTCATCGCCCGCCACGATGACTTCCGTATTAACGACCGGCTTCAACGCTTCGCAGAGCGCCTGCACATGCGTCTCCATGCCGCCCATATGCGGCGGGTAATATTTGCCGACATGAAGAATCAGCTTTCCTTGCAGAGCCTTCACAACGGAAGGCTCTGCGGCCACACTGGCAATTTCGGCCTCAGTGTTCTGAAGGAGTAAAGCTGAATCGAGAAGGCTACTCATAAAACGATTCGCCGCAGAGGGCAAGGGCGATATGTGCGCGATTGTGGCACAGGCAAAGGCGGCTGCACAACACAGTTTCCGGGTGGGTAGTGGTTCAATTTCAAAGATAGCGAAAAAAAACGAAATGTTCCCGCAAAGGCGCAAAGGAAGACCGCAAAGGTGTTGAATGCCATTCGCTCTTTGCGTGCTTTTCTTTGCGCCTTTGCGCCTTTGCGGGAAACTCTTGCTCTCTTCCTCACTCAATTCACGATTGACCATTCATCTTCAAATTGACCCACTACCTCCATGCAAGGCCGGTTTTGACACCTGCTTCTTACGTTCACGGGAGCAACAGGATTTTTCCTGTGGTGGCTCGACCTTCGAGTTGCCTGTGCGCCTCGCTGGCCTCGCTGAGCGGGAATTTTTTCTCCACCCTGAGCTTTAATTCTCCCGCGCCAATCCATGAGAGCACTTCGCCTGCGCGCCACAACAATTCCTCGCGCGTCTGCGCGTAATGCCCCAGCGTCGGACGCGTCAAAAAGAGCGATCCCTTTTGCGCGAGCAACGCGGCATCAAATGGCGGCACGGGGCCGCTTGATTGCCCGAAGAGAGCGAGCAGCCCGCGCGGCGCGAGGCAACTGAGGCTCCGCTCGAAAGTCGTCCGGCCTACAGAATCGTAGACCACTTGAACGCCCTTGCCGTTGGTCGCGCGCATGACCTCTTCCTGAAAATCCCGCTCGGTGTAGATAATCACTTCGTCTGCGCCAGCCTCGCGTGCCAGCGCAGCCTTCTCTTCCGTAGACACTGTGCCGAACACTCGCGCGCCTCTTCGTTTTGCCATTTGAATGAGCAGCAGCCCGACGCCTCCGGCAGCAGCGTGTACCAGCGCCGCATCTCCGCTTTTGAGCGTATAAGTCGAAGTCGCAAGATAGTGCGCCGTCATCCCTTGCAGCATCGCCGCCGCAGCCGTTTGCGTATCCATGCCTTCAGGCACTTTGACGAGCTTTGAAGCGGGAACCACTGCATACTCCGCATACGACCCCAAAGCCATCGCATAGGCGACACGATCTCCGACGCTTATCTCATCGACAACATCTCCGACGGCCTCGACCGTTCCCGCCGCTTCCGACCCCGGCGTAAACGGCAGGGGCAACGGGTAAAGTCCCGTGCGATGGTAAACGTCTATGTAATTCACGCCGACGGCTTCGATTCTGACGAGCGCCTCACCCGTTTTCGGTTCGGGCCTGTCCACGTCCAGATAGACGAGACGTTCCGGCCCGCCGTAAGCTTCGATTCTGATAGCTTTCATCTTTTTCCTAATCACCTTTCATGCAAGACAGGCATTTCCTTCATAATCTTTCAGGCCGCTCGTCCGTGTTGCTTCTGAGTATCCTTATATGTGAATCAAGAGTAAAAAACTCTTTGCGCTTCTTTGCGTCTTCACTCTTTGCGGTCTTTGCGTTAAAAAGTCACTTAACCGCAAAGAGCGCAAAGAGTGAAGACGCAAAGACACGCAAAAGAAAAGCTGTTTCCTGTAGAACGGTTTCCTACTCTTGATGCACATCTTATATGATACAAAGGCAGTTTCAACCGCTCGCCGTTTCCTGCAAGTCGGGCGCAGGTTTGCGACGACGCCAGATAATCAGACCGATTCCCATAAAAATCCCAAGCCCGCCCACGGCGATGCGCCATGTCAATTTTTCATCTAAAAAGATGACGCCGAGCAGGACTGCGACCACGGGCGTGATGAGCGCAATCAACTGCGTGTTTGTCACGTCCATATTACGCACGAGCCAGTAATACAACATGAAAGCCGCGACCGAGCCGACGAGCGCGAGATAGAGCACGGAGACGGCGGCTGACAGCGTCCAATGCAAAGCGAGCGGGTTGCCCTCCTTGATGAGGCCGAAGACGAGAAGCGGAACAAGCCCGCATAACATTTGCCCTGCGACCAGTACAGAGATGTCAAACTTTGCGCCATCTGTTTTGACCAACACGTTGCTGTAGGCGGCGGCGAGCGCACCGACGATAATCGCCGCGCTCCCCCAGACAGACCAAATGTCGCCAAGACTCAACTGATCCGAGAAGATGACGGCGACGCCCACAAGACCGAGCGTAATCCCGCAGAGTTTTCTCAAGGTCAAAGGCTCATCGGGTATAAATCTATGAGCGAGGAGCAGCCCGAACAGCGGTATCGTCGCTTGCAAGAGCGCGGCCAAACCGGAGGAGATATACTTCTCGCCCCAGAAAATCAGGCCGTAATTGACAGCGAATTGCAGGACGCCGGTTATCGCAAGCACTTTCCACTCCACGGTCGTGCGCGGCAACGGCGCGCGTCGCCACAAGGCTATGAGGAGCAGCAGGCTGACGGCGATGATGAAACGGATGCTGGCGAAAGTAACGGGCGGCAGATCGCGCAGGCCGAGCTTGATAAACGCCCACGTCGAACCCCAGATGCCGCAGAGCAGAATCCAGACGATGACGGGCCGCGCGATATGGCGTGTGACAGTGTTCATGACGGCGCACGACCGTAAACATCTTTCAGTGTGGCGATGACGTTGTGCTGACGCCCTGTCTTACGCCCATCGAGCGCAGAGTTTCAAGGTCGGCTTGCACCATCTCCGTCACCAGTTCCGGAAAAGTGTATCGCGGCTCCCAGCCGAAAGCGGTGCGCGCTTTGGTCGAGTCACCGATCAACAAATCCACTTCCGCCGGTCTGTAATAAAGCTCGTCAACGACCACATAGTCGCGGTAATCCAGATTGACCTCGGCAAACGCGCGTTCACAAAACTCGCGCACTGAATGAGTCTCGCCCATCGCAATGACATAGTCGTCCGCCTCCGGCTGCTGCAACATCAAATGCATCGCGCGCACGTAATCCGACGCATGCCCCCAGTCGCGCTTGGCTTCGAGATTGCCGATGCGCAGCTCTGAAGCGAGGCCCAGTTTTATACGCGCCACGGTGCTCGTAATCTTGCGCGTGACAAACTCGAAACCGCGCCGCGGGCTTTCATGATTGAAGAGCATGCCGGAGACGCAGTACATCCCGTATGCCTCACGATAGTTGCGCGTCAAATCAAAGCCCGCGACCTTGCTGATGCCGTAGGGCGAGCGCGGGTGAAACGGAGTCGTCTCGCGCTGAGGCGTCTCGCGCACCTTGCCGAACATCTCGGAAGACCCCGCAAAGTAGAAACGGCACTCGGGGCGCAGCTCGCGCAGGGCTGCGAGCATGTAATGCGTGCCATTGATATTTGTGTTCATGGTGGAAAAGCCATCGGCAAAGCTTTCGGCCACGAAACTCTGCGCCGCTAAGTGATAGCATTCATCGAAATCATTCCGGCTGACGACGCTAAAGACGCTCGGATAACTTTCAAGGCTCGCGGCATGCAGCACCAGCTTATCCAGCAGATGCGCGAGACGCACAAAACGCCCCTCAGGATTTTCCAGCGCGACCCGGCGCACGAGTCCATGCACTTCATAGCCGAGACCCAGAAGATGCTCTGCCAGATAGCTTCCGTCCTGCCCGGTGATGCCTGTAATGAGAGCTTTTCTGGTCACTGCAATCCTCCGCATGGACATCCAACTCTTCTTTGCGCCTTGAGTCTTTCTTTGTTTGCGCCACCAGCGTGAAATAGTTTTGTTTCTCGCTGGTAGCGCAAAGATAAATCAGAAGGCGCAAAGAGAGTCGAATTTCAAATAGAGTTTACAAAGCACTCAAATCAATCCTGAAAACTGCTCTCGTACCAATCAATCGTCTGTCGCAGTCCTTCTTCGAGCGGCGTCTGCGCGCGAAATCCGAATTTCTCAAAGGCACGTGTGACATCAAGCTGGCGGCGCGGCTGCCCGTCCGGTCTGCCGGTCTGCCATTTAATCTCGCCTTTGAATCCGGCCAGTCCGGCAATCATTTCGACCAGCTCACGAATCAACACCTCGCGCCCCGAGCCGATGTTGACCGGCTCGCCTTCATCATAATCTCTGGCCGCAAGGAGAATCGCTTCGGCGCAGTCTTCCACGTAAAGAAACTCGCGTGAGACTTCGCCGGAACCCCAAGCCTCTATCCGCGAAAGATTCTGCCGCCGCGCTTCGACGCATTTTCTTATCAGAGCGGGAACGACATGCGAAGTCTCTAAATCAAAGTTGTCCCACGACCCGTAGAGATTGGCCGGAAGCAGGTGTATCGCATTGAACCCGTATTGCTGGCGATAACTCTGCGCCTGCACAAGCATCGCTTTTTTCGCAATGCCGTAAGGCGCGTTGGTCTCTTCCGGATAGCCGTCCCACAAATCTTCTTCACGGAAAGGAACTGGGGCAAACTTAGGATAAGCGCAGACAGTGCCGAGCGCAACGAACTTCTGCACGCCCTGCGCTCTTGCCTGCTCCATCAATTGCACGCCCATCATCAGGTTCTCATAAAAGAAACGTCCGGGACTCTTCTGATTCGCGCCGATGCCGCCGACGGTGGCGGCCAGATGAATCACCAACTCTGGCCGTGCGTCATCCAGCAGCCGCACGACATCCGGCATCTGAACCAAATCATACTCATGGCGGCGCGGCGCGAAGACTTCCACATTATCAATGGCTCTTAACTTTTGAACGACATGGCGACCAAGAAAACCGCCGCCGCCGGTCACGGTCACACGCTTGTAAGGGAAATAATTGTTGGTCATGCTCATCTGTATGTGAACGTGTTTCTCATTATCTTCAGTCAGGGGGCATCAGACTCCGGCCCTGCGCTGATTGCTCAAAGCTCAGACATTAGTTATGGTATTGAAAAGCCGGTTCGGGAAAAGTCATTGAACTGGCTGGCCCAGCCCAATCCGTTTTGACGAAACAAATTAACCGCCTCAAAGGAAATAATCAAATAGATGGCTACACGCGCGCTGATTACCGGCATCACCGGGCAGGACGGCTCGTTCCTGACAGAGTTGCTGCTTGAAAAAGGTTACGAAGTCTACGGCATCATTCGTCGCTCTTCATCCTTCAACACAGACCGCATCAATCATCTATATCAAGACCCGCACGAACAGGATGCGCGCCTGCATCTGGTCTACGGCGACCTCAACGACTCAAGCTCGCTCAATACCATCCTGCGCCACACGCAGCCGGATGAAATTTATAATCTGGGCGCGCAATCTCATGTGCGCGTCAGCTTCGACGTACCAGAGTACACGGCTGAAGTGACGGGCGTCGGCACTGTGCGTATCCTCGAAGCGATTCGTGAAGCAGGCATCCGTCCTAAATTTTATCAGGCTTCATCCTCAGAGCTATTCGGCAAGGTGGTCGAGACGCCGCAAACCGAGAAGACCCCGTTTTACCCGCGCTCGCCCTACGCCTGCGCCAAAGCATACGCTTATTGGATTACCGTCAACTACCGCGAATCGTACGACCTGTTTGCCTGCAACGGCCTCCTCTTCAACCATGAATCCGAAAGGCGCGGCGAAACATTCGTCTCGCGCAAGATTACGCGCGCGGCAACGCGTATCAAGCTAGGGCTGCAAGACAAACTTTATATGGGCAACCTTGATGCGCGCAGAGACTGGGGGTATGCGCGCGATTACGTCGAAGCGATGTGGTTGATGCTGCAAGCAGACGCGCCGGATGATTATGTGGTCGCCACCGGAGAGACACACTCTGTGCGCGAGTTTTTGGATGAAGCCTTCGGCTATCTGGACATGGACTGGCAGCGATATGTAGAGATTGACCCGCGCTATTACCGCCCGGCGGAAGTTGATCTCTTACTGGGCGATGCGACAAAAGCGCGCCGCGTGCTCGGCTGGAAGCCGAAAGTAGATTTCAAACAGCTCGTCCGACTGATGGTTGACCATGATCTTAAACTGGCCCAACAAGAGAGCGCGGCCCGCTCGGCTTGAGGTGGCCTGTCAAAGAACTTTGAGCCGCTTAAAGTTAAAAGCAAAACGTCTCGCGCAAAGACGCAAAGAAGACAAGTGAAGGCATGGCGCATATTTACAGGTGGCTTTATACTCTTTGCCTATGCTAAGGCAGATGGTGAGAAGTGCACGGGTTAAGTTTCACGCGCTACTACGCGCCGCCCGGCGCGAACCGCCAATCGTCGGGGGAGGGTTTGATCTGACAACCCTCCCGGCATTGCTTCAAACAGACAGTCCCGTCATCCTCGACATCGGCTGCAACGACGGCGCGCACACGCTTGAGTTTCTAAAACTTTTTCCGGCATCTAAAGTCTACGCCTTCGAGCCAGACCCGCGCGCCATCAGTAGATTCCGCGAGTTGGTACAGAATGAACGAGCAAGGCTCTATCCGATAGCATTGTCTGCTCAGGACGGCACAGCCGAGTTTTATGTGAGTAGCGGCACGCCGCCCGACTATTGGCCGGAGCAGGTCGCCCATGAATGGGATTACTCAGGTTCTATCAGAAAACCAAAGAACCACCATAAGCTTTATGACTGGATCAAGTTTGAAGATACGATTAAGGTGCAGACAAAGCGCCTTGACGCCTGGCTGGAAGAAGAGCACGTAGATTTAATTGATTTCATCTGGGCGGATGTGCAGGGCGCTGAAGAGGATTTAATCGTGGGCGGGATGGACGCGCTGCAACGCACGCGATATTTATACACAGAATACAGCGACCGTGAGCTATACGAAGGTGGGATTAACCTCCGGGCAATTCTAAAGCTCCTGCCTGATTTTGAAGTTGTTGCCAGATACTCGCATGATGTCTTGCTCAGAAATAAACTGCTGTTTAAGTGACTTTGAAGTTCTGATACAGGCAAAATAGAATTCCGCGCGCTATCGTATTTGAATCGGCTCGATGATCGTGTTTGCGCGCATTTTTTTCTTTGCGCCTTTGCGGGAAACTTTCTTTGTTCCATCAACGCTCAATTCAAGCCCCACAATCCACGATACAATTCCATCATCTTCGCAGCATATTCTGCCCATGTGAATTTCGCGGCTTGAGCTAAACCGCCTGCGCGCCGTGCGGCCCAACTTTGCGGCTGCTCGCGCCGCTCGTGCAAGAGATTGATGACGGCTTCGCTCCATGCCGGTACATCCGCGACGGGCGGATAGATGGCCGCGTCTCCGCCCACTTCGCGCAACACCTCAAGGTCACTGGCGATGACTGGCACGCCGCAGGCCATCGCTTCGATGACGGGCAATCCGAACCCTTCCCGCTCGGACGGCTGCAAGACAAGCGTCGCGCGCCTGTAGACCGCAGCCAGCACAGGGCGAGACAGCGCGGGCAATATAATTATTGCTTCCGATACGCCCGACTGCTCGATAAGCCTTCTTTGCTCGCCCGTAAATTCTCCCCCGGCGCGCACCAGCCGCGCTGCGGGAAACTCTTTTCTGACCGCCGCGAAAACTTTCAACAACACATCAATACGCTTGCGCTCAATGGTGCTGCCAACATGCAACAACTCAATCGCATTATCCCTCACAGGCCCGAGCAGACGTGCAGCTTCCGCGTCTGCTTCACTGTCCGGCCCGGCAGAACAACTGTGATGCACTCCGTTGTAAATCACGACCGTACGCTGTGCCGGAACTATCTCAAACTTTAGCAGCTCTTCACGCGTCGCCTCGCTATCGCACGTTACCCATGCGGCCCTTTGCATTCCTTCCAGAATGCGGCGCGTCATCGCGTTGAAAGATTTCGAGCGGGGATACCTCTCAGGCTCAAGGAGGCAGCGGAAAGTGTCTATGTCGTGGCAGGTGACGATTGTTCTCTCTGCGGGAAGCCCGTGCACGAGTTGGGCATAGCTATGGTCTACCAGATGAAAGAGGTCAAACTCTTCGCGGCGCTGCTTTAAATATCTTGAATAATCGTGAAAGCGATTGAGCAGCCGGTCTGCGTTGAAGGCAAAGCTCTGTGCGCCAAAGAGCGGCAGGCGGCTCACGCGCCGTTTGAGAGGCGGGCAGACGCGCGCGGCCATAACTTCAGAGGCATGGTTCGCGTGCAGATGCTGCAAGAGCATTTCCGCGACAAGCTCCATGCTGGGCCAATTCTCTTCAACCAGATCGCAGATGACGGCCAAACGAGGAATGCTCATAAGAGTAGAAAACTACGAACGCAGTTACCCCGCAAGGTTTTCCCGCCGGTCAAGCAGCTCATCAAAAAAGTCCAGATGCTGCCGCGCGATGATGGGCCACCCGTAAGTTGTGCGCGCCCTTTCAAGCCCGCGCAGAGACAAATCGGAGCGACGCTTTGCATCTCCAAGCAATTCTTCGAGCGCCTGCGCCCACGCTGCTTCATCTTTTTCGCTAACGATGATGCCTGCATCTCCCACCACATAAGGAATCTCGCCGCTATCGCTGGCGATGACCGGCACGCCGCAGGCAAAGGCTTCGAGCAGCATGCGCCCAAGCTGCTCGCGCCAGTTCGGCATCGTCTGGCTAGGGGCGCAGAGAATGTCCATCGCATTCAGATATGCAGCCACTTCATCATGCTTGATGCCGGTCAAGACCCTGACCCTGTCGTCGGGTTGCGCGCCCCATTCGCGCAAATCTTTTTCCATTGGCCCACTGCCGACAAACAGAGCGCGCCACGGCGTCTGCATGCGCTCAAGCACGCGCATCAAAAGCGGCAGCCCTTTGTCCGGCACGAATCGCCCCAGGAATCCTATGACGTGAGGCCCTGCATCATTCCATCCTAACGCTTGCCGGATGCGGTCTTGTGCTTCTTTATCCGGCTGGAATTTTTCCAGATCAACGCCCGGAGGAATGATGCGACACGGGCGACTCGCATAGATAGCTTGCGGCGCGAGAGCCTGTTTAATAGTCTGCCCGAAAGCTATCCAGCCAGAGGCGCGCTTCATCGCGTATCGCTCAATCCGGTTAAAGGGCGCGGGGTATTGCTTCCGGTTATTCTGAAAAGTAGCGTAGACCAGAGCCGCACGCTCAGGCGTCCACAAAGCGACCTGCCCGCCCGCGAAGATATACGGCTCTTCCCAGCAATGCACGACATCCCACACGCCGCCGCGCATAATCTGCTTCAACCGCCGCCCGTACAGCATCACATGTATGCGACGGCTCAAGTGAACCGGCACGGCTTCCAGACCGCACAACTCGCCCGGATATTCTTCCAACTTCACGGGCCGCAAATCGCCTTGAAAAAACTGCGGCGCGACGGCAGTGACCTCCCACTCCCCATTGCCCGCACGCGCCATCTCATGCGCCAGCCGACGATTAAGCGCGACGCAGTAAGAATGCGCGATGGTGAGCAAGCGGCGTGGGCGATCTGTTTTAAGCACTAGCGATAATCAGCAACTGGGCCAGCAAGAAAGTTGAAGAGATGTCTTTACAGCGTCGCATTCATTCCGCTTCACTAATCTGATAACGCGGCCAGTCGCGTCGCAGTTGTCTCCAACGCTTAATCGTAGACCACTTGACAGGACGCCTCGCGCGCCAGACCTCCGGCAGATGCGAGAAAAGCTGTTTCACAATCCAACCGAAGCCAGCCGGGTCTTTCACTTCCAGACCGCGTCTCATCTTAAAATAAGAGTAGAGGCGAAAAGGCACAGTCGCTGTCATCAATAAAAGCGGGTCGTTGTAGAGAGAACTCAGGCAATCGTTGCGTACAGTTAATCTGATAAATCTGCCATGATTGCGGCCCGAAGAATCGGCAATATGTGCAACTCTGGCATCCGGCAAATAAATGACACTGTAACCTGCATTCAGCAATCGAAGACAATACTCTTTCTCTTCCCCCATGTAGAAGAATTCTTCTCGATAACCCCCAATGGATAAATAGGTCTCGCGTCTGAACAGATAGGCATATCCTGTAAAGGCAGGAACCTGACAAGGATATTGCACCGGAGCGGGCTGCATAAATTCCGGCCAGGATGTTCCATCTTGATTTGCTTGAGCTAGTGCGATAACTGCGACACGATCATCCTGTCGCATAATCTTCAATGCCTCTAAAATCCCCTTTGCTTCAAGGATAAAAGCATCGTCATCCAAATTCAGGACGAAATCGCTCTCAGCGGCTTTAACAATCGCATTCCGGGCAGCGCAAGGCCCCTTATTTTCATTCTGCCTGATAACTCTCAGCTTAACCGGAAAGCTGCCGCCTAAACTTTGGCGTAAAGGTTCTTCTAAGGGCGCGTCGGAAGCGTCATCAACGATAATAATTTCATCCACGAAGTCGGAAATTAAACCCACTGATTCAACGCATCTTGTGAGACTCTCAAGGCGGTTGCGCGTAGAGATGCTAACCGTTACGCGGGGCGTAGTTGCCGATTTGCTCATCAGTTCTGCACCAGCACGCCAATCCCCATGCCATATTGGTTAGCCTTGTTCTGGTCTATAAATTCATATTTCTGATATTGCGTTTTGACTTCCGACCAAAATCGTTCGACCTGCATGGCCGGGAGATAAGGATTATCTTGAATGTCATGAAAGGCGATAAGACCACCCTGACGGACAAGCGGAGCATACAGCTCAAAATCTGCGCGAACGCCTTCATAACTATGATCGCCATCTATGAAAAGGAAATCTATTTTGCGTCCGTCGAGAATGCGAACAATTTCTCCAACAGTTTCATTCGAGTGTGAATCCGCGCGCACACACTTCAAGGTCTGATTGTTTTTAATGTAAGTCTTGAATTTTTCTATTGATTCATCACCATATGTTCCATCAAATTGTTCGCCCGGCAAATCAAGGCTAATGAATATTGCATCATCAGTTGCGAGTTGAGGCCAGCAGAACAACGTGCCGCCATGATATGAGCCGATCTCCATCACCACTCGCGGGCGCAGAGTACGCACTAATCCGATGAGCGACATCAACTCCCAGGTTCTCTGCACGGCTTCCTTCTCTGTGATAGCGAGACGGGCAAGCTTGTATGAACTCAAGCCGTGCCTTAGGATGCCGGTAGTGATACGAAACCACTTGTTCCACCCGTAGCTTTGCAGTTTTCTTAAGGACATCTATCCTCCTTTATGTAATGCCATTTCACTATTGCTTGTCACATGAATCTCATCCGGCATAAATGGCAAGCGTCTTTAAAGCGGTTCTGGCCCAGGTCATCTCGCGCACAAGCTCAAAGGCTTTACACGCCAGTTTCAAACGCAGCTCGCCATCTTGCATTAACCGCCGGATGGCTGCTGCGAGAGCTTTGACATCTCTGGCCGGAACAGAGATGCCTGTTTCCCCATCACGAACAAGCGCGAGCGCGCTGCCGACAGGCGTGGCGATGACGGGCAAGCCCTGACTCATCGCTTCCAGCAAGACCATCCCGAAACCTTCATAGGTCGAAGGAAATACCAGCGCGTCATGCTTGCGATACTCGCGTATCACATCCTCTTCAGGCAGCCTCTGAATTATTTTCAGATAAGACCGGGCCTGCGTCGAGAATGAGTCTCGAATCTCCTGTTCCGTTACGCCGCCGCCGAGGATTGTCAGATTTATTTTGACGCCTTCTGCAATCAATGACGAGAAGGCGGCGGCCAGATAACTAATCCCTTTGACGCCAGTCCATGTTCCGCAGAAGAGCAGGCCGAAGCCTCTTTGCCTGACGGGCATAGCATCCGACAGAAACCGCTCCGCGACGCCATGAGGCACAACAACGATGTCATCTTTATTTTTCCACCTTCGACCAATAGCAAACTCTCGATCAGCTTCGTTGAGCAAGATCAATTTGTCTGATAGCCGCGCAGCGCCGGCGACCTGCGTGAGACGCACAGCCGGAAACCACACGCGCCGCGTCAGAGGTTTGTGCAGCAGGCCCGCGCGATGATCGTCGAGCATCCTTTGATAATTCAGATGCTCAAGACCGTTCGAGCGGCTGATGAAAGTGGCTTTCCCGTAAGCTCCCGAAAACTTTCTCTGCAAGCCGAAAATAAATCCTTCCGCGCTCGCTATGTCAACCACGTCATACGGGCCGCGCTCCTTAAAAGCTCTGGCGATGGCCTTTGCCGCGAGCGTCGGGCCGAGCGCCTGCCTTGCATGCGCGCTATGCGGGGTCACGCCAATCTCTTCGGCAAAGAGAGCATCGCAGGCGTGGCCCAATCTTTGAAATTCCTCGCGCAGCTTGTGCGTGACTTTAGCAGACCCCAGACGCGCATCATTCTGATAATCTCCGACGAGCAGGATTTTCATAAGCTATGCAGGTGATGCTCCCGCTACTTCTTCTTCATCCAACAGAGTATTCACAGACCGTTCGAGCGAGAAATGCCGTAAATAAAATTCCCTTTCCTGCTCGCCAAGCTCGCGTCGCCGCTCCGTATCCAGCAAATATTTCGAGACAAGCGTCAGCATCCCTTTCGTGTCATGCGTTTGAGCGAGCGGGACGATCCCGGCATCGAGCCAGATATTTTCCGTCAGCGGCCCAACGGTCGTGACCGTAGGCGTCGCGTTATAAAGCGCCGCCATCAGCGACGTGCGCCGACTGCTCGCGCCGTCAGGATAAGGCTGGATCGCCAGATCGCACGCCTGTAGATGCAATGACACTTCCTCGCGCGAGAGAAAACCCGGAGCTATCAGGCGGCCTTTAAGCTCTGGCCGCGCGGCCACTGCTTCATCAACAAATCTTTCTCCACGCGCGCCGAGACAAAGACCGAGCGCGTCTCGATTCGCTTGCAGCAACTCCGTAAAAACTTTTGTCAGCTCCGGCGTCATGTGCTCACCGTAAGTTCCGAAATGACCGACGAGCAAGTTTCCGGCTTGCCCGTTGATGTATCTTGCGCGAACGGCATTGATAGCTTCGCTGTCACAAATACGCGGAATCGTCGCGGGAATCGGCAGCCACTTCAACTTTGTTCGCCGCAGCCACATAAAAGGGCGCAACATCTTTTCCCATGCCGGAATTGAGATGTAAGCCACGCGGCTGGCAGCCAGCAGCAGGACGGCCATCAGCCTCTGAACCAGCGCGAGCAGGTTGCGCTGCGGTCTCTGCCACGCGAAATAAAAGAAAGGCTCATGAAACATGACGCGCACATCATCGCGGCGAAAGATTGCGCGCCACCAGAGCCAGCAGCAGAAAAAAATGTTCAGCCCGCGCAGGCCGTATGCGTTCGGAGCATACTGAACCAGCAACGTGCGCGGCGCGGCGAAACTATCCAACAGTCTTCCGAGCCGCAACAGCTTGCCCGGAAAAAAGTTTGCGCCGAAGCGATGCACTTCGATGCTGGCGGCCTGCGATGGCATCTCTTTGTCAGAACCCGGACACCAGACGTGAATCCTGCATCCCCTCTTTGCTAAGCCGACCGCCAGTTGCTCCGTGTAATCGCTGACGCCTCCCGGCTGTGGCGGGTATTCACCGGTAATAATGTGCCAGGTCGTAATCAAACCAGAATTTTTGAGACTGAGAGCAAACGCTTAAGCTTATCGCATCAAACAAAACCACAGATTAGCCACCGCAGGCACAGAGACACAGAGACAGAAAAGCGAATGAAGGAAATGCTAAATCAAATGTCTATGTTTATCTCCTCGGTGTCTGTCTCTGCGGTGGCTGAGTGTCGTTTGGAGTTCTTAAACTGTGCCAGCGCGGACGCCGTCGAAAATCTCTTCGAGCCGGTCAAGATGTTTACCGAGCGACATCTCTCGCGCAGCCCTGCACGCGCCTTGTCGCAGAGCAGTCAAACGTTCAGGCTGGCCCAGAATTTTGACCAGCCCTTCGGCCAGCGCATGCCAGCCCGGCGTGTGGCCCTTGACCAGATAGCCGTTCACGCCGTCTCTTAACCATTCGCGGATGCCGCCGACATCAAAAGCGATGGCCGGAAGGCCAAAGCCTGCGGCCTCCAACCCGACTAACCCGAACGGCTCAGGCCAGATGCTCGGCACGGCCAGCAAGCTCGATTCTTTGAAGAGCCGCGCATGCTCTTCTCCCGTCACCCATCCGGTAAAAGACGCTTTGACTTTGAGGCGACTCGCCAGCCGTTCCCAGGCTGCTCGCTGTGGCCCGTCTCCGGCCATCGTCAGGCGCACTTCGCTCTTCAAACAACGCGAGGCTTCCGCGACCGCGCGAATCAAAAGATCGCCGCCCTTCAGCTTGGTCATTCTTCCGAGAAAAAGCACATGCTGCCCGGCAGGCGCTGGCGGCAGCGTCTCTTCATCAGAGAGAGCAGAGAACGAGAACAGGGTATTAACAAAGACCTTTGCCGCATCCGCTCCGTTGCAGACATATTCATGCTTCATGTGCTCGCTGGCGACGATGATCGCCTTGTAATCTCTAAAAAGCGCGTTCTGCTCTCTGGCCCATTCGTAGCCTTCTATCATCTTGCTAACGCTTAGCTGACCGCATCTTCGCGGCAGGTAAAGCGAGAGACAGGCTTTGCCAAAGCGGCGATGACATGGCTCTGGCGTGGGAAAAAAAAGAGATTTCTGGCCTCCGATACAGGTGCCGAAGTAGCCGTGCATAAACTTGACGACCGGCAGCTCGTCCAACAGCCGACGCTCCACATCGAGCCGCGACATGTTATGCGAGAAGCAAACATCCGGCGACCAGAGTTTGATTTCGTCAATGGCCTTTTCAAGGCCACCGGCCTCCACGCTGAAATGCGGTATCGCGGCAAGCCGTGGCGAGATGGTTTTACTTTGGTCGCGCTCGCAATGCAGAAAGCTTATCTCGTGCCCGCGCGCCGCCATTCCGCGCATGACCGCTTCGAGGTATGTCTGGACTCCGCCTGCATCTGCCACTCCGTCGTTGGCGAAAAGTATTCGCATCACTACTTTGCCTGAATCCGCAAACACTCGCCTTCGACGGCCCACATGTCTTCCATCTCTCTGAGCGGCACGGCGCAGAGCTGCTGATACTCAAGCTCTTCCAACAACTCTTCAACGGACAATCCAATCTCGCGCCACGTCGTCGGGTGCATCTCGACAAAGAGAGCCAGCCGTCTTCCGCACGCTTTAATCGTCTCGCGTGCGCCGCGCAGAACTGCCAGCTCAAATCCCTCCACATCGACTTTAATAAAGTCCGGCAAGATTTTCTCGCGCCGGCAAAACTCATCAATCGTTACGGTGGGAACCTGTACGACCTGCGAAGCATCTTGCGCTTCCGCTTGAGAGACCAGACGATTCATCCCCTGATGCTCGTGGGCCAGAAAGCTGGCCGTCGCGCAGCGGTCTGAGACGGCAGCCTGCACGGGAGTCACTATCCCGCCGAGTTGATTGAGCTTAATGTGGCGCGAGAGTCCCGCAAAGGTCTCCGGCGCAGGCTCAAAGGCAAAGACTTTTCCAGACGCCCCGGCCCATTGCCCCAGCAGCAAACTGTAACAACCCGCATTCGCTCCCACATCGAGCGCCACGCCGCCCTGCCTCATCGCACTTCTAAAAGCTTTGTACTCCTCCATGTTCCATGACAGGTGCCTGAAGGCAGGCAGGACGCGCACCACCTCGCCCTGCGGCAGCTTGCATTCCAACCCCTTCCCTCCGGTTTGCAGCTCAAGCACGCGATGATAGACGGATTTGAGCCAGCCACGTAGCGGCGTCTTTTGCAAAGCATGGCCGAGCGACGCCCCGACGCTTTCAATCAACGTCGGGCGGCGGCAGTTATCTGCTTCGGCTGTAGTCACTCGATTCACCACGCGGTTTTTAAATTGCTCCAAGCTCATCAAAGGTTCCGGCGTGCGAGTTGTTTAATCATCGAGGTTAGCTTGCTTGAATAATCTTCCGGGCAACTTGACTCCCGGATTCGCTTTCGCGCTGCCGTTCCGAATCTTCGACGCAGTTCTGCTGACTGTACAAGTGTTTTCAGTGCAACGACAAGTTGAGAGACATCGCCGGGCGAAACCAGCAATCCGGTCACGCCGTCTTCTATGATTTCAGGAATGGCATTTAGAGACGAGCCGATTGACGGAAGGCCAGCCGCCGCCGCCTCTTGATAAACCATTCCGAAGGCTTCGTTCCGCGTGGGCATCGCAAAAACATCCGCGCGCCGCCACAATTCGCTCCACCGGGGCGTGTAGGGAGCAATGCCCCTGACGAGATTAACGCCGTGCGGCAAGTCATCTTGAGCAATGGGCCAATCGGTCACGAGGTCGAGGCTCGCGTGCTCTGCAAAGGAGCCTTCGCGCCATGCCGCAAGCAGTTCGCGTCCCCCCTTGCGATTGAAGTCGCCACCTATAAAAAGAACACGCACGCGAGTAGCATTGTCAGAGATTGAACGGGCATGTCTCTCTCCAATCCACTCTTCGGCAAAACTTTCAAGCCTCACAGGGTACGGCATGACATGCACCTTGTCAGCGCAATCTGGATAAGCGCGTGCCAGATCATTCGCCGCCCATCTGGAAATAGAAATGATTGCCGCCGCCGCGCGAAAGACTGCGCCGTCGTGTACGATATTTGGCAGGTATGTGCTCTTTGCCAGCCGCGAGCTTGCTTCCTCGCTGGCAAGCCCCTGCGTGCAGTCAATCGAAACGATGCTCGGAGTTCTCTTCATACGCCTCAAGCTCGCGTAAGCGGTTGCCTGCGTGTGAAAGTGGAGCACATCGAAACGAGCGCCGCGACGCTCGTAAGCCCTGATTCGTCTGGCAGCCAGCACTCCCGCGTGCAACTCCTGACGCCAGCGCGCAAAGTCCAGATTTGACTGTGAAAGCTTCATCTTGCCAAAACACTGAAAACATAGAGCGCGGCGAATAATCTTATCCTTCGTCGTCAATTCATCGCTCAGATTGATATGCACAGCTTCAAGCTCAGGGTCACGCGCGGTTGATTCCCTCAGCAGCTTAAAGACAGAGTTGTGACCCAGAATGCCAGAGTTAATGAAGAGCGCTTTGTATTGTTTATCACTCACAATAGCGGTTCTCTAAAGTCACCTTTTTGATTCGTATGTGTAAAGGATATTTCCCCGAATTATGAAAGGCGCATGCGACCGCCAGCTATGAGGTATTCATGTCATTCAAACGTCGCGCTTTGACTAATAGACGAATGCCTGTGGTATTGCTGAAGATTTTCCGCCCGCTCATTTTAACCATCCATTTCAAAACATTCATTCGACGCCTTAGCTTCGTCTGGCCGCCCGTTGAGATGTTTTCTATCCCGGCAAGATGTGCTGCCGCGCCAAAGAGACTAAAAGGCTCGTAGGCTGTAGTTTCAATCTGCCAGCGATGCCGTAGCAGGAAGGTGTCGAGAGCCTTAGGCGTCCAGCGCAAGGTATGTTGCGGCGGATAATCCCAAAAGTCGCTGCGCTGTATGCGTTGCGGATGATTGAAAATTCTTGAATAACGTAAATCCGACGGGCAGCCAACTATCAACAGCGCATCCTGTTCTGCGATTTCATCAAGCTGCGAAAAGATTTTATCCGGCTCATTCAGATGTTCGATAATCTGGAACAGAGTAATCACGTTGAATTTAGGTTGCTCCTTGAACATGCGGCTGATCTCATTGACATCAGCCGCATATGCACGACATCCGCGCGCTCTGGCAGCGCGCACATCTTCTTCCGCAAAATCAATGCCGGTTAAATCATGCCCCAGCGCAGCAGCACGTTCAAGGAATTGTCCATCGGCACAGCCAACATCCAAAACTCTCGTTGGCGGCATCGTCGCCAGCATTGAGAGCGTCACCTCATGATCGAAGCCGAGGGAATGCGGTTCAACCGGATAATGCTCTGCCGTCCATGAACGCATCGGGTTTGCAAGTTCAAGTCCGCAATCATGACATTGCCAGAACTCTACCTGCGCTTCATCCAAATCCGAGAGAATATATTTATGGAGCATCTCGTAAGTCACTCCTTCGCCATGACTTTTTTCTACGGCCCATGCTTTAGCCAAAGACTCGATAGAGACAGACTCCACATGTTTCAGAACCCGCGAATGGCACGCAAGACATATCGAACGCATAGCTTTTTCCGATGTTTGATGTATTAATTTGGCAGAGCGATAAAGTTTGCCCACTGACTTTCCAGAAAGACGCTCAAATTCAGCGTCACTGGCCGGGTTTTCTCCGTCAGCGGCAAGGCGGCGATTGTATAATTCACCTTCTCAAAGAATGCGAACAAATCCTCTCGCTGGCTCAGCCCTTTCCAGCTTTCAAAAATTATCATCGGTTGATGCCTGCTCAGGGTTTCAACGCTTCCCTGTAGCACGCGCAACTCATTTCCCTCAGTATCAATCTTGATTAGCCCGGGCCAGACCTGATGAAGCTTGACGAAACTATCGAGCGTCGCCTGTTGAACTTCTATCCTTGTAAGTTCCTCGCTTAACCTGTCTCTGGTAAACGGATCGGTTGTGCCAAACCATGTATCGTTCTCTGGAAACCAGAGATCAACGCTGCCTTCCGTTGCGCCGAGCGCGAGAGGCTGAATCTCACAGGTCAAATCATTTAACTCGGAGATGTGGCGCAGGTAAGGATGACAGTTCGGGTTCGGCTCAAATGAAACTGTCTTAATACCGTGGGCCAGAAACAGCAGCGTGTGCAGGCCGTAGTTTGCCCCCACATCAAAGAATACCTTCGGGCGTCGCGTTTTGATTAAATATTCATAGGTCTTCTTGACTTCCGCGTCATGTCCCAGGAGCGCGATGGCCGAACTCCATTCGAGCGAAACATTCTGGTTTGTAAGCGGGAGAACGATCTTCCTTCCGGCGAAACTGGTGGCCCACACGCCTTCCTGAATCGTCTCCGGCGAATCCCTGAAGATTTGCGCAAAGAACCAGTAGAACTCTTCCTGCTGACGACCGGACATTGTGTTATAGACCGCGTTGAGCAGCTTGCGCGTCTTACGCCTTTTAATCAGCCAGCGAACCCACGGCTGAATGTCAGCACGCGCGGACGGTCTGACTGTCTTAACTACGTTGCGTATCGCTTGCATTATCTGTTCGAGTTTTATTGCTGCGGAATCAGCCTCATCCTGACCAGCCATGGTTTTACACTGACGGGCAGAGGGATTCCCACGTAAAGTGGCCGCATGTGCCAGAGATAGAGCAGGCCCAGGAGCGGAGCAATACACATCAGGGCCAAGAGGGAGTGGTGCGGCATCAAGACTCCGATGGCGAGGGCCACAACTGAGATCGCGGCCAGCCTCCAGAGCCACGGCCATAGCACCTCTCTCGACAAATCTCCGAACGAAAGCTGGGTCAGGTTTTTCAGAGCTTTGATGCCCAGCGGCAGAACCAGAAAAAGGGAAGTGGCTGCGCCCGCAAGAGCCACGCCGCGCAGCCCGAAGAGATAGCCGAGAGATAGCGCGGCGATGATATTGACGCCGCCCTGAATCAGCGTCACCATCCCGACCTGAAAACGATTTCCAATCACCGCCGTCGGCACGAGTATTCCGTGCACCAGCGAAAGACCGAGCACGCCTGCGGCAAGCAGTGCCGTCAGCGCAAGACCGCCAAACTTGTCTGCGCCGACCCAGAGGGTGACAAAAGCTTGATTGAAAGCCAGCAGCACGACAGCCACGCCGCCCGCTCCGATCAACAGAATCCGCAGCATAGCCAGCAGGACTTCTCTAACTCTTGGCAGGCGACCCTCGCCGTGAAGCTGCGCCAGCCCGACTAGCCCGCTATCGGAGAGTTGCCATGACAACTGCATCAGAATCTCTCCGAGCTTGGCCGTGCAGGCATAGATGACGACCATCTCAGGCGTGCCGACGGTGATAATGATAATGCTGTTGCTGGCCGCCGTCATGCGCCAGCCGAACCCTGCCATCCAGACGGCGAAACCCTGCTTGATGATAAAGAACATCGGAGAAAATCGCGGGCGGCTCCAACCCGCAAGCAGTTCCGGCATGCTCATCCGCGTGCGAATCAAAGACAGGAGGCAAACCAGCAGCGGCGGCACGACAGCAGCGACGGCCAAAGCATAAAGGCCGTATCCTTTTATCAGCAGCGTCAGAATGATCGTGATATTCAAAGCCCACTGTGTAAGGCTCAAGACTCCTGTGAACATTGCATCCTGTAGGCCGAGCAGGACTGTGTAAAAAGTGCGGAGCGGGAACGCAATGGCCGTCCCGGCTATGACCAGCATGAGCGGGCCGGAAAGTGTTTGTCTTTGAGCTTCCGTCAAATCAACAATACGCGAAGCGAATTGCCAGACAATCAGTGCGACCAGAAAATAGAGCACGCTGATGAGACACGCGACGGCAACGCCGTTCGAGATTAAATCTCGCATCCCCTGTTTATCCTGCCGCCCGTCCTTTTCCGCGATGAGCCACGGCAAGACGCCGAGCACTCCCAGATCAACCATCGCCGAATAGGCCAGCAAGTCTCCGCAGGCGAGCCACAAGCCGTAACTCTCCGTCCCGATGCGGCCCAAAATAAACGGCAGCAGCACAATCCCCGACACGAACGCCAGAGCGAACTGTAGATAGCTGAAGGTCGCTATGATTCCTGCTTTACGCGTCCTGCTCACAAGTTTCGAGTTTACTGCCTTTATTTAAAACTGTACGAAGCATATGCTTCATCGTCCACACATGACCCGCCATCGAAGCGCGCCTCATCCATGTGCGCCGCGCGCGTGGATGCTCAAGACGAATCGTCTCGTCCCAGCGTTCGTGAAAAAGCTGGCCGTTGCGTAGCGCCTGCTGTTTGTGTTTTTCGGAAAAGACCAGCGTCGTGCTGCCCAGATGATGATACGCGCCTGCGCGCTCGTAGCCATGGATCGCAGTTTTCCAGCCCGCCTGGCGAATGCGAAAACACAAGTCTGCTTCGTCCCATTCCGTCGGGCGAAAAGCCTCATCGAGATCGCCGACCTTTTCCAGACATTCGCGCCTCACGGCCCACGGGCGGATGACGATGTCTGTTTCCTGCAAGCGAAACCAGTTGAAGGGACGTGGGCCAATGGTGCTCTCAAGCCTGCGCGGGTCGTAGAGGTCTTCCCATTTCTCAATCGGCTCGTCAAGCGGAAAGCAGTTGAGACCGCGACTCAAACACAGGAGGCCGAGGTCTTTGTAATCAAAGCTCGCCATGACCTCAGGAATAAACCAGTCGCATTGCAGAAACATATCGTCCTGCCATGTCATCAGCAAAGGCGCACGCGCTTCCGCGAACCCGCGATTCGTGCAGGTGAGTTCATGCATGTCGTTTTCGTGAAACCAGCGCAGGTATTTACCGCCCCAGGAGGTCTGAGATAGTTCTGCCAGATAATCCGGCGTGCCGTCTCGACAACCGTCTTCGATGACGAGCAGCTCAACCGGCAAACCCTCTGCGTATTTTTGCCAGCTTGCCAGATTGCGCTTGAGCACGCTCAGGTTATTGAAGGTCGGGATAATGACCGACAGGGCGGGCGTTGATAAGTTTGTCATTTAATAAAGATACACAGGAAAAATTGCGCTTCACGCTTTCTGCGCGTAAGCCTGTAAATTCAGAGCGAGCGGCGTATGGATGCCTGCCGGAAGAACGCGCCCCAGATAATAAACTCCAGCCCGCAGCGCATCAGAGCTATAGGCTTTGACTGCGTTGGCAGCATTTTTCGGTGACAACTCGGGCGCGCCGATATGAATTTCGATATTTGAAAAACCGGCTTTCTCAAGCGCAAGGCGCAGCGAGAAAGGAGAAAAGTGGTTGATGTGAACCAGATTGGACGCCACCGAAAATTTGTAATCCTTCTTCAAGCGCGCTCGCAATCGCTCTTTCAAAATCTGATTTGGCCCACATGGAACTTTGACCACCATCCAACCTCCGTCATCGAGTAAATCTCTCACACTGCGCAGCACTTCGACCGGACTTTCTATATGCTCAAGCACATCTATCATCGTCACAGCATCGAAATGCCTGCCCTCAGCGATTAACTTCTGCGCGTTCACCTGATGCACAGGCAACCCTGTTCGCCGCGCGGCGTAGCCCGCCGTGAGCGGGTTCAGCTCGACCCCTTCAGGCTGCCATCCGGCCTGATGGGCCAGATAAATAAATCTTCCGACGTGTGCGCCGATGTCCAACAATCTACGCTTGCGTTCCGGCACGCGGCGGGCTAATTGGCCCAGCGTCTGACGAAAAATGAGGTCTTTGCAGCCGTTGTGAAACTCCTGTTCTATCCATTCGGCAGACCAACGCTGGTCATACATGCGATCAAAGAAATCAGGCAGCGTTGGCAGCATCTCCGGCTGGATAAAACGACACTGGCGGCAACGCATGAGCCAGAACTCGTAACCCGTGTAAGAACTCAGCTCAGGGTCTTGCCCTGCATAGGCAGAGAGGTCTATGCGATCCTGCTCAAGCCTGTCGAGACCTTTGTCGCCGCACACCCAGCAAGCTTCAAGCGGCGTAAATTTTGCATCGACACCAGTCTCTTCTAAAACTTCACGATTCTCGATTGCTGCCTCAATCGTCTTAGTTTCCTGCATCAACATTAAGCGATAAATTTCCTTTGGTGGCTTCGAGCAACTCCGCGACCTGAGCAGCCATGTGTTGCCATGTCTGCGCGCGCAGGGTTTGTGAAAGAGAGCCGGCGAGGTTCCTGTACTTCACAGCATGTTTTTGCCAGTCGCGCAGGCGCTCGGCCAGTTCGTCAATATCCTCCGGATTGACAATCAACAACTCGCGCATCTCAGGCGTGTAACGTTCCGCCACTCCCGCTGTTTGCGAGACGAGCGCGGGCAGACCGCAACACAACGCTTCATGGACTCCCTGCCCGTAGGCTTCATAACGTGTCGGAGCAACGAGCGCATCGCAGGCCGCAAGGATGGACGGGACATCTTTGCGAAATCCCAGAAAGTGTATACGCCTTTGCAATCCGGCTTGAGCCGCGCGAGCTTTCCATGCGGGCAGTTCTGCTCCTGTGCCTATGACTGCGAGGTCTGCCTCCCATGATTTTTCCGCGCACAATTTCTGCCATGCGGCGAAGAGTATATCAAGCCCTTTGCGGCGGTCGCCGAGCGCGCCGATAAAAGCTACGACCGGACGCTCCCTCGTCCATCCAAGTTTTTCGCGCGCTTCTGCGCGTTCATCTCCGGTGGCGGGGCGAAATCTATCTGCATCTATCCCGTAATAGATTGTCCGCACGCGCTCCGCCGGAACATTAAGGCGCTCCACGACATCGCGCCGCGTGCGTTCCGAATTAGCAATCACGAGCCGCGCCTGCTTGAGAGATTCGCGCTCGCGCTTGAGAAAAGTTTTGTGCGCGTATTCGTTCTTCAGCACGCGCAGCGCGCCGCCCGCGCGCGGCGGCTGAAAGCTCGCGTGAACGTAATGCACCCAGTTCACATCTCCCCAACGACAATTACCTCCATTGACCAGCACGCATCCGCCGCGCGCAGCAATCCTCCCGGCCCAGCGTCGCCCCGCGCGGTCAAGCGCGGGTGCGGCCAGCAAATAAGAGCCAGCGGTTTTCGGGACGCGATGAAAGTGCACGCGCTTATGATTCGCCAGTTCTTGCTCAGCCCGGTGCGCGACCAGATGAACCTCTGCCCCGCGCTCTGCCAGATAAGCGGCCAGCGCCAGATTCGGCATGTCCATGCCGTTCGTCCGCACGAAATTTCCGTTGACCAGCAAGTAAGGCTTCATCTATGTAGTGTTTTGGATTTACCGAGCTGCGGAATCACCGTCCGCGCAGCCGCAAACAGCAGCGCGTTCAGCAGCCAGAACTCCATCCCGCCCTGACCGATAAAGAGCGTGTAATTAAAAGTCGTCGCCAGCGCGCCCGCACTGTATGCCAGGACGATGCCTCCCCAGACATATAAATCGCCGGCGTTTCGATTCAGCGCAATCTTTAATGCCATCAGCAAAGCGAGGACAAGCGTAGCGACATAAGCGAGAATCAAAGGGACGCCGCCATCCAGCAACCAGCCAGTCCATTGAATCTCCACATAAATGCCTTCGCTCTCAGGGTTCAGATCATCGCCGAAGTAAGCGGCCATCATCCCCCAGCGACCAAGCCCCGCGCCCAGTGGATATTGAGGCAACAGCACATTTATCGTCTCTTCCAGAAAGATGCCTCGATTCTTATAGTAGACGGAACCCGGACGATCCGCCACCAGCGTTGACATCCTTGTCGTCACGCTCTTTCCGCCAATCGAGACGGCGTAAGTAAAGCTCAAAGCGATTAAGGCGAGCAGCAGTCCGCCGAGCACAAGCAATCTGGTCGTCCGATTTTGCCAGAGCAGTAAACCACAAAAGGCAAGCACGCTGATGGCCGTAATAATCAAGAGCGAGCGCACCTGTGCCAGATACAGACAGACCATGCCGAGCGCGATACTGCCAAGACACAGGAGGCGCATCCATTTCTGGCGGCTCGTCAGATAAAAGCCGATGCCGAAGAGCACCGTGTACAGCCCCGCGATGGCCGCCCCGCCCGGCACATCCGTCAGCCCCATCGGACGAAAGACACGCTGCCCGTTGGCAAGCGTAATCTTCAAGCCTTCGACATAACCTCTGCCCTGCGAAGTAATGGCCGTTGACAGATTCGGCTGAAACTGACCCGGAAATCTCGCCTGCAAGACGCCCGCCGTCGCGCTTAAGGTATGAAAAATAAAAATCACGAGTAAGACGCGGCGCAGCCCTGCCATATCAATGTGCAGGCGCGGAACCCAGAAGAGCGGCCCCAAGATAGCCAGATACAATAGGATTTGCGCTGCGCCGACGAGCATGTTGTTCGTCGTCGGGTGAAAAAAGGAGAGGCCCAGAATAAGCATCACCCAGCAGGCTGCGATGGCGGCGGGATGCGCCCGGCCACGCCCTTTGGGCAGTAAGACGAGCAGCAACAGGCTGCTGCCGAAAGCTGCCGCGCGCACCAGAATGCGATACGATCCGAAGACATCGAAAAGCAGCGCGAGTTGGCAGGCAAACTGGAAGATAACAAACGCGCGCGTCCAATCACGCGCCGCGCCGGGCGATTGCGCTTCCCTGCTCGCAAGAACGGCTGGCCTTCTCTGGGTGATTGATTGTAAGTTCGTCGTCACGCTGTTAATTCCACACCGGGCGCGAGCCAGAGAAGATGCGGCCACGCATCAAGTGTTTTGACATCGCTCAGGGGACTGAGAAATTCTCTTAAGTTGAGCGAGCGCGCATAAGCCGCGCGGCGATTCGCCACCGGAGAAAAATCCAGATGCCACCCGCAGTATCCGGCCCCTGTCAGCAAGCCTATGACATCCTGCGCCGTCCGTCCTCTTTCAGACAATATCGCCGGATGAAGCTCAAGCAGTATCCGGCGAAAGCGGTGACGCTCAAGCCCCTTGAGCATCCCGCGCAGGGCCAATTCTTCCGCGCCCTCGATGTCCATTTTCAAGAGATCAACGCTCTCAACTGCAAGCGAGTCGAGCATTGCATCAACTGTCTGCGCTTGAACTTGAAAAGTCTCGACATCCGTCCCGGCTTGCTCCACGAGTCTGGATAGTCCGCGATTCTCACAAGCCTCATCATAACCGGACAGCATCAAAAGGCCCGCTTCATCCGCCGCAGCAACCTGTACAGCGGTGGCCTGAGCCAGCCCGTTATATCGTATGTTCTCCATGAGCACCGGAAAAAGTCTGGGGTCAGGCTCGAAGCTGACGACCCGTCCATGCGTGCCGACAAGATGCGCTGCCAGCAACGTGTAATATCCCCAGTTCGCGCCGACATCTACAAAGGTCATCCCCGGCCCAAGCAGCGCTTGAATCAGTGCAGTATCTTGCGGCTCGTAACGACCCGTAAAGCAGACCTCACGGGCTATCGAGTCTTTTAAATCACATAGAAACGACAGCCCGCCCAATTCCGCAGCCATTGGCATTCGGAAAGGTTGCTGCGTCCGGCGCGACGAAAGCCAGTTCATCAAACGATACCGGCCCGCCGGAAGATAGCGTATGAAAGCCGACGCCGATTGCACCCACGCCGGAGCGTTTGAGAGTTCTATGTCGTTCACTTCGGTTTTCTTCCGCTGACCAGCAAATTATCGGAAAACTTTCGCGGAAACAGTCCTGCCATAACTGCCGGATAATGCCGCTTCGTCAACATCAAGCGACCGCGCAAGCTATAATCAAAAACTATCTCTGCCAGCCCGCATTCCTGCATCATGCGCCGCAAGTCAACTTCCAATAAAGCCGTCAGGTGCGCCGGATAATCCGATTCACCGAAGGCTTGAAACCGGTGCTTGCCGATCAGAGTCAACAGGCTGAGCAAGCTCAACTGATTCGGCGTCGTAACCAATACCCAGCCGCCCGGCTTCACCAGCCGCACCAGCTCGCGCATAAAAGCTCGCGGGTTTTCAAGATGCTCTATGGTTTCCACAGCCGCCACGACATCCGCGCCATTGTCCGGCAGCGCCGCGCGCCCGGTGTCCAGATTAACTTCTACGAACTCTGCATCATCCGGGAATCCATCGTAGCGAATCACGTCAACGCCTATATACCGGGCGAAACTTTCCCGCACAAATGCCAGCAGATTGCCTGTCCCGCACCCGACATCAACCAGCGTCCCGCCCTTGATCTCACGCCTGTGCAAAGCCCTCACAACCATCTCGTAGATAGCTTTCTCGCTCTGCCCTAAACTCAGGCGCGCACGTTCCACTACGTCGCAGTCTTCAATATAAGACGAAACAGATGTCATCCGACCATCTCCAAATGAGCGACAGTCATGAGCGCGGCGTGCAAGCGCTCTAGCTGTCTCGCAGGAGCGCAAAGCTCAAGCGCACGCTCCGGCCCAGAGACTCCCAGAGCCACTCGCTGCGCCGGATTCCGTATCAACTCGCGCAAAGCTGCGGCGAGAGCCTGCGCATCAGCAGGCGGAACAAGCATGCCGCACGAATCATTGATAATCTCGCAGGCTCCTCCAAGAGCCGTTGCCACCACAGGCAATCCCGCGGAGAGAGCTTCGATAAAAGTGATGCCAAACGGCTCAGGCCGTGCATTAGGTTGGCAGAATATGTCGGCAGCATGCAGCAGCCGGGACACATCCGCTCGTTCACCGACAAAGCGAACGCGCTCTTTTATTCTCCACTGGTTTGCCAGCGACTGCAATTCTTCATGATACGAAACCTCTGCTGGACGCTGCGCTCCACCAACCATCCAGCATATCCAGTCAGGCATCTCGCGCAAGTGGGCCAAAGCTTCCAGATGCAAAGCATGACCTTTCCAAGCCTCCATGCGGCTGACCTGAATAATCACCACAGCATCCTCAGGCGTTTCAAACTCTTCGCGCGCGGCAAGACGCTGCGCGCTATGGCTTTCAAAATCTGCGAACGCTACAGGGCAATAAACCACTTGCGAGCGCAGGTTGCCGTACAGCTTGCTCAAAGTAGAAGCGG
This sequence comes from Pyrinomonadaceae bacterium, assembly GCA_963817025.1. Lineage (GTDB taxonomy): Bacteria > Acidobacteriota > Blastocatellia > Pyrinomonadales > Pyrinomonadaceae > JACMLC01. The sequence continues at coordinate 698,132 of CAWFML010000004.1, forward strand.
TGTAGCGGCTGTTACATATCGCCAGCTCGGGCGGCGTGCGCCGCGCCCAACGCTCAAGCCAGTGGCGACCCTCTGTCGCGTCATGCATCCAGAAGACGAGCGGCAAAGCGGACTCGCGCACGACCGGCCCGAAGATGGCTTGCGACCACGGCGCATGACAGATAACTACCTCAAACGAAGTCCGGCGGAGATGCTCTGCTAAAGCGCGGCGTGCGCGCAGGACTGTGGCCGGGCGGCTGACGCGGACGTTGCCGAGCAGTTGAACGGGCACACCGGCGGCAGTTAATTCTTCGCTCAAACGTCCCTCAAAGCAGAGCGCGAAATGCGGCTCCATTTCCGGGCACAGATTTCTCTGGCGAGCGAGCGTCGTGAGCATCGTCTCGATGCCGCCGTAGAGATTTCCGCTATAGAGATGTAACACGCGCATTAGTTTTTGGAGGAAAGCGTCCGGTCGTAAATCGGCATCAGTTGAGTTGCCAGCCGCGCGCGATCAAAACGCCGTTCGGCTGTCAGGCGACCGTTGTGGCCCAAGCGCTCTCGCAGCCCTGCATCCGCCAAGAGCTGCATCAAACATTGGGCCAAAGATTCTGCGTCACCGGGTTTGTGGCCCAGCGCATCCGCCCCGGCAGTGATAATCTCTGCCGCGCCTCCGGCTTGACTGGCGACGAGCGCGCGACTACAGGCCATCGCTTCTGCGATCACCAGACCGAAAGGCTCCGGCTGCGTGCTGGCATGAACCACTATGTCCAGAGCGCGCATCGCTGAGGCTGCATCCTCCACGTAATCCGTAAAGCCGACTTTATCCGCGAGTCCAAGACGCGCGGCCTCTGCGCGCAACTCATCGAGACTATGCTGGCTGCCGTCCGTCTGGTAGAGCGCGCCGCCGATGATATAGCCGCGAACTTTCGACTCGGGCGGCAAGAGCGCGAGCGCGTTTAGAAAAGTTGTGTGGCCCTTCCAGCGCGCCATCGTCGCCAGCAGTCCCACTCTCAGAGTTCCGCCCGCAGCTTCCGGCAAACCGGCCAGCGCATCCAAATCCAGTTTTTTCCCGGACGGCGAAAAGCGTTCCAGGTCAATCGCGTCAAGCACCGGATAAACTTTTAAATCGTCGCCGCACACGGCGCGGACATCACCGGCTACGCTTTCGGAATTGGTGACGACGGCGGCGCAAGACCCTGCGTGCCAGCGCAACAGGCGAGCCATCAGAGGGCGCGCGCCAACGTAGTCTCGCACATGCCAGATGACGGGCGTTTCTTTAGAGGGGCGTGCGCGCAGGCCAAGCACATGCATCTTGAAACCATTGGTATGAATAATGTCTGGCCGCGCCTGACGTAGAGCGCGCCGCAACTCGCCCGTATATTTGAAGACCGGCGAGCCTGCATCAAAAAGTTTCTTTAACAGCCCTGTGCGGCTGACCTGCGCTCCGTCTATCCCGCTCTTTAGCCCGGCGTCTCCGAGTCGCGCCAGCGCAGCGGGAAAAGGCAATGCTAACGCAGTCACTCCGAGTCTTTCCGCACGCGCAAGCAGAGGCCCGTCCGCCCCTGCAATCAAATGCAGCGCATAATCTGGCCGTGCCGCTCGAAGACTCGACAACAGATCAAGCAAAGCTATCTCAGCGCCGCCCAACTGGCCTGAAGGATTCAAATACACAATCCTCATAACAATCCGGTTGACGCTCGGCTAGACAGCATCTGTCGCCGCCTTCCTATATCTGAAGAGTTGCTGAAGCAGGGTGGAAGGCCCACGCGGTTTCCGCCTCTCGGCGACGACGCGAGCCACGGAATCTTTCAGAATCTCAGACGGGTTCTCGTGCAGCAACGCATGCGCACGCCCTTTGCCGAACTGGCGCGCGACTATTTCGCGTGCGCCCCTGAGCGACGGGCGGCGTGCGCCCACGCCCGGCGCGTTCGAGGCGATAACCGCATGCCCCGGATATTCTTTGACACAATGCATGGCGAAACGCTGCGCCTCGCGCCCGTGTGCGCCGGTAATGCTCGCGGCGTTAAGCTGCAACCTGACGCCTATATCGAGCCAGCTTTCGATGCGCTCCGGGTTGCGCCTGAGATAAGGGCTGCACTCCGGCCCGGCGACGATTGGCGAGAAACCCTGCCCAGCCAGTTGCGCCCAGACATCTTCCGTCTCGTCAGGCACGCGCAAGGCTGGCAGAGCGACGAGCACAAAGCGACCGCCGCCGAGCGAGATGGATGCGCCGTATCTTTCGACAAGCGCAGAGAGACGCGGGCGATAGCGCAACACGAATCCGTGTTTCAGCTTGAGCGCGCCGCCCATCTCGCTTTGCAGGCGCGCAAGCTTTCGCGCGCTTTCATCAAAGGCTTGTGGCGGCTCGTCCCTCTCGGCAGCCCAACGTTCGACGACGACGAGCGTACGCACGCCGTCAATCACAGACTGCCTGCATATCTCTACGGCTTCTGCGAAATCTTCCGGCCCACCGGCAGACCCCTCAAGCAGATGAGAACGAAGATCAATCATAGTTAATTATAAACTATTTGGAATCCTGAAACGGCAGGTGACGAACGACACGCGAGGAAAATGTCCGGTCGTCTCCTCGAACCATTTACGATTGAAGTAATGGGGGCGCTTAACAAAAACTAGCTTGTTCTTGAGGCCAGCTCGTCTGTGTCAGGATCGGTTTTGTAATACTTGTAGTTGTTGTAGTAGTACTTGTAATAATAATCCTTCGTCGAGAGATGGACGTTATTCAAGACGACGCCGAAGATTTTCGCGCCGACTTCCTGAAGCACCTGCCGCGAGCGGCGCACGACGCCGCGCGCAGAATGCCCGCCGTGTACGACCAAGAGCACGCCGTCAACCATTGCGGCAATCAACACGCCGTCCGTGAACGAAGCAATCGGCGGCGAATCAATGACGATATAATCAAAGCTGTTTGACAGGATATGTATCAGGCGGCGCATCTGTTCAGAGCCTGTCAGCTCGGCAGGGTTGGGCGGAATCGGGCCGGACGGCAACACGTATAGACCGCTCTTCTCATGCTGTTCGATCATCGACAGCATCTCTACTTCATTCAGCTTGCTTGCAAGGATAGTGCTCAAGCCGCGACTGTTGTCGGTCTCAAGAATCGCATGCAGGCGCGGGCGGCGCATGTCTGCATCCACCACTACGACGCTGGCTCCCGTCTGGGCCAGACTGATGGCGGTGTTGATGGCGGTCGTGGTCTTCCCTTCCGCTGGCTGGCTCGAAGTGACGAGCAGGGTCTTCGGCGCGCCTCCGGCGGATGACAGGAGCACGGACGTGCGCAGTTGCCTGTAGGCTTCTGCGAGCGGCGAGCGCGAGTTCATATCCAGCAGCAGGGGCGAAGAGGCGTTGCCGTTACGCTTTTGCAAACCCGTATTTGAAGAGAGCAGGCGACGACGCGACATGCTGCCCATCGCCGGGATGACCGCAAGCGCGGGCAGGCGCAGCACCTTCTCCACGTCTTCCGCCGAATGCACGGAATCGTCCAGATAATCCAGATAGCGGGCCAGCGCGATGCCGAAGACCAGCGAGAGCAGCCCGGCCAGCGCGACGCTCTGCATTCTTCTGGGGCCGACAGGCCCTTTCGGCACGGGCGCATAATCAACGACGTGTATGTTGTTGGGCGTCCCGGCCAGCACGACATCGTTCTCTTTCGAGCGTTGCAAGAGGCCGTCTAAAAGAGCCTTGTTGGTCTGCACTTCTTGCTGGATGATTTTGTAATTGACGGCGGCCTCGTTCTGCGTCAGCGTCTCTCCGCGCTGCTTATTAAAAGAGGCTTTGAGAGCGTCTTCTTTCGCTTTGGCTTCGAGATAACGTGTTTCGAGATTGGTGACGACGGTGTTGGTCGCGCGGGTCTGCGTGTCCTTGAGCTGCTTTTCGAGCACGGCCACTTGCTGGTCAATCTCTTTGACCTCAGGATATTTTTCCGTGTAGGACACAAGAAGTTGCGCGCGTTTTTGCCTGAGTTCGGCGAGCTTGCTTTCGACCTCGCCCGTGTGCTTGGAAGTAACTTCGCTGGCCTGCGCGTCTGCCCTGTCCCGGTCAAGCGCAGCGCGATACTTGGCCTCGGCATCTGTGCGTTCCCTCTCCACTTCCATCAATTGCCGGTTAAGTCCCGCGAGGCGATCAACGACTGTGTTCTGATTCTCGTCGAGCGAGAGAATCTGATGATTCTTGGCGTAGTTGAGAAGCTGCTCTTCGCCCCTGCGGATTTCGACCTGAAGCTCCGTGATGCGTCGTTGCAGAAAGTCGCCAGCCGTCGCGCTCGTCTCCGTCTTGCGCTCAAGATTCGAGAGGGCAAAGGCATCGGCCACGGCGTTGACGATTTTGGAAGCGACCTGCGGGTCAAGATGACGATAGCGAATCTCTATCAGGCGCGTGTCGCTGATCTGCTTGACGATCAGGCCGCCCTGAAGCATCCCGACAAAAGGAGCTAGCCGGTTGACTTCGACCAGATCGTCGCGCGAAGTGGCCGGGGCGAAATTGCTCGCCAGCGGCGCAGTCTCTATGACCTGATTCTTATCCGCCTCCTGCGTCTTGCCGCCGAATCCAGCCATCCGCTTGAGGCTCTCCCACGTCGAACGGCTCTGCACGCTTTGCGGGCGCAGGAAAGCCTGATTGTTTTCGAGGTCGAGCGTTTTGACGACGCGCCCCAAGAGTCCCGCGCTGGTCAGAATCTGTATCTGCGTGTTGAAGTAAATGGGGTCTGTATACGGACTGTTGACGATGATGTTATTGCTTTTGAAAGCTCCGAGCGCGGGGTTGGTGTTTTCCGTGTCCACCTGCACTTTCGACTGCGCCTCGAAGATGTCCGGCTGGCGCGCATTGTAGATGGCCGATAAGGTCGTGACCAGCAGGGCGATGCCCATGATGAGCCAGATATGCTTGCGCGCCGAACGCCAGTAATCATGTAAGCGCCAGTGGATGCCCTCTTCGCTCTCAGGCTCTATCGTGTCATAACGGTAAGAGGGAGGATGCGGCAGCGGCTCGACCGCTCTTTCAAGGTCGCGCATCCCCGCCGCCGGTTTGATTAATTCGGAAGGTTCTTTCATAAGCACCAAATAATGCAAAATGCAAAATGTAAAATGCAAAAATAAATCTGATTCTGATTTTTGCATTTTACATTTTGCATTTTTAATTCTTTACGGGACGGCGCGTATCGGAAGCTGTGCCACCGAAGGCACGACTGCGCCGAGGAATGATTTCAAGAGTTGCTTGCCGCTTGAGACAGGCACGTCCACGATGTCGCCTGCCAGCAGCATCACATCCTCCGCCTGCTGTTTGTCTATCGCTTTCAGGTCAACGAAGATTTCCGTCTTCGCGGTTGCGCCAGCCGTCTGGCGCACGATGCGGACGCGGTCTTTCTTGGTATCCGGCATCACGCCTCCGGCCATCGCAATCGCGCGCGTCACTGTAATCGGCTCTTTGAGCGGAATTGCGGATGGCCTGATGACATTGCCGACGACAAAGACCTGCTCTGCTTCGGGCACGCTGATGACATCGCCGGGCTGGACAAACGGATTCGCCAAATCTTCGCCCTTCAGCGTCTCGCTCAACTTGTAATTATCCAACCCGCTGGTGGCGGCATTTTCCACTGGCGCGTCGCATGAAGCGCCTGTGCCCGTATGCACTACCTGTATCAGGCGTCCGGCGTTATCCGCCAATCCTCCGGCGAAAGTCAAAAGCTCAAGCAAGCGCACGCGTCTGGTTAATTGAAAGCGACTCGGCAAGCGCACAGCGCCGATGACCGCGACGGGCTGCGAGTTGTATTCCTTGATAAAGACATCCACCTGCGGGCTTCTCAAATATTCCAGATAGCGTCTGGTAATCTCTGCGGACAGCTCGCTCTCCGTCAGGCAGGCCGCGCGAATCTCGCCTTCGATGAGCGGCATCCGAATCATCCCGCTCGAATCCACGCGCACGCCGTCGCGCGAGAACTGCGGGCGATTGAAGACGCGTATGTCCAGCATATCTCCCGGCCCGATGCGGTATTTGGTGTCCGAGGCTGCGGTCGCAGCAGAGGTTGTAGAGACCTGCGCCGGAGCGGCAACGCTCTCTTGCTGCGCCGCCACGCGACTCGCGCCCCACACCGCGAGGGCAATCAAGAGGGACGCTTTTATCAACCGGCGCGGCCTATCGCTAAACTTTCTCATATCACACCACAAGCCACTTGAAGTTCTGCGACGGAAGAGTCATCGCATGATGCTAAAGCTATTGTACGGCAACTGTCTGGTTTCGATGAAGGCAGGTTTTATGACACACAGCAAGCGATGAAACATCTCGGGGAACTTTTCGGCTGACATGTAGAAGGTTTGGAAAAATCGGAACGCGGCCCGCCGTGTAGCTCCTTACTGCTTCAATATCGCTGACACTCTAGGGTCAGATGACATGCCCGGAGGTGACAGGGTTATTAACACGCCCGCAGCGGCATTGTCAACGCACGAAAAGCTAAGGCGGAAGGATGAAGGCGGAAGGATGAAGGGAATACTATTGAAGATGAGCAGTTCAAGGATAAAAGGCATGCTCTTCAGGGATGACTCCTGCATGTTTGAAGAGCATCCCTTTCATCCTTCCGCCTTCATCCTTCCGCCTTGCTTTTCAACTGTTCTGCAAAGTAAGCGATGGTGCGTTTCAAGCCTTCGCGCAAGGGGATGGTCGGCTCCCAGCCGAGGAGTTCTCTGGCGCGTGTGATGTCTGGCTTGCGTTGTTTGGGATCGTCCTGCGGCAAGGGTTCATACCTGATTGCGGCCTCTATACCGCAGAGGTCTGCAATCTCCTGCGCCAACTCATTCATCGTAAACTCGCCCGGATTGCCGAGGTTCACGGGATCGTGTATCCCGTCAGTATTCATCAACCGCATCAAGCCTTCGACCAGATCGTCCACATAACAGAACGAGCGCGTCTGCTCGCCTGTGCCGTAGACAGTCAACTCTCTGCCGCGCAACGCCTGCACGACAAAATTAGAGACCACACGCCCGTCGTTCTCGACCATCCGCGTGCCGTAGGTATTAAAGATGCGCGCGATGCGGATGTCCACCTTGTTCTGCCTGTGGTAATCCATCATCAAAGTCTCTGCCAGCCGCTTGCCTTCGTCATAACAACTGCGAAACCCAATCGGGTTGACGTTTCCAAAATAGCTTTCCGGCTGCGGGTGCACTTCGGGGTCGCCGTAGACTTCAGAAGTCGAGGCTTGCAGGATACGCGCGCGGACGCGCTTTGCCATGCCGAGCATGTTGATGACGCCCATCACGCTCGTCTTCACGGTCTTGACCGGATTGTACTGGTAATGAATCGGTGACGCAGGACAGGCCAGATTATATATCTGATCCACTTCGAGCAGAATCGGCTGGATGACATCATGACGAATCAACTCGAAACGCGGATTGTCAAACAACGGCATGACATTCTCGCGCCGCCCCGTATAAAAATTGTCGAGACAAATGACTTCCTGTCCTTCATTCAATAAACGCTCGCACAAATGCGACCCGATAAAACCCGCCCCGCCCGTTACAAGGATTCTCATTCAGTTACTCGAACCTTTCTTAGTTGATTGCTTGATAATATACCGCGAAGAACAAAAGGTCAGAAACGCCAGCGAGAGCAAGGATGAAGGCGGAAGGATGAAGGATGAAAAGAGTGCTATTTGACATTGAATGATTCGTGTTTGAAGAGCATGCCTTTCATCCTTCCGCCTTCATCCTTGCTCTCTCCCCGCTACCGCAGTCGGTTCTGACCTGATGTCTGTAAATGTTTATCGAAAAATCGCAAAATCCGCTCATACTCGTCCGTCCAGCTTTCCGGCTTTGTGAAGGCATGATTCTCTGTCGGGTAGAACATGGTTTCAAAGTATTCGGACTTGCCCAGACGGATGAGCTTTTCTATAAGCTGCGCGCTATCCTGAAAATGCACGTTGTCGTCCACCATCCCGTGAAGAATGAGAAGCGGGCGGTTGAGGCTCTCTGCATAGGTAATCGGAGAGCTGCGTTTGTAGGCTTCAGGATTTTTATCTGGAAAGCCCAAACGCTCGGTCGTGTAGACGGGCGATGAGGCGTAATAATTTTTCCAGTCGGCGACGGGCCGCAAGGCCGCCGCGCAGGCGATGCGTTCGGGGGCGCGCATCGCCGCCATCTCGGCCATAAACCCGCCGTAGCTGCCGCCATACATCCCCACGCGCCTTGCATCCACAGCATAATTCTTCACCATAAAATCTATGCCGTCCAGATGGTCTTGAAAATCAAGCCCGCCTAAAAAATCATAGACATCCGTGCGCCACTCGCGCCCGTATCCGGCAGAGCCTCTGTAATCAATATCCAGGATGACATAGCCGCGCTCCGTCAGGATGTGATGAAACATGGCCTCGCGGTAATAGTTGTTCCAGCCGTTAATCACATTCTGCAAATAGCCCGCGCCGTGGACAAAGACGACCGCCGGATATTTTTTCTTCTTATCAAACTTCGGCGGCGTGTAGACGCGAGCTTTAACCGTCTTGCCGTCTTTGGCTTTGAACTCCGTAAACTCTGGCCGCGTCCAGCTTATCTGCTTGAAGCGCGCGGGCGTTGTGTCTGTTAATCTCAGAGGCTCTTTGATTTCACTTTCTCGCGCTGGAACCGGCAGCGCGAAGAGGTCTCCCGGCGCGTTCCACTCGGAATGCTCGAAGAGCAGCATCTTTCCATCTTTCGAGAGTTGTGGGTCTGTGTTCATGCCGCGCGGCGTCGGCAGTCGTTCCGTTTTTTTTGTCTCGACGTTGAGAATGTAGAAGTGCCTTTCGGCGGTCGAGGCTTCGGCTGACGAATAGATGACGCGCTCGCCATCCGGCAGCCACTTGGCCCAAGTCACTTCCCATGCGCCGCGCGTCAGTTGCATGACGGCAGAAGGCCGATACTCTGTGGCTGCGTTTGTGTCAGACTCAAGTGTCACCAGATAGAGATGGTTGAAACCGTCGCGCTCGGAGGCGAAAAGGATTCGCCTGTTCGGGGATGGATCAACAATTCTTGAGAGCGGCGCGACCCATTTGGCATCATTCTCCTCATTCATGAGGATGATAGTTTCGCCGCTTATCATTTTCTCCTCGCCCGCCCCCACATACGCGATGAAGATTTGCCGGCGTTTCGTATCACGATCAATGCGGTCAATGACAAGAACGTCTCTGTCAATAGTCCAACGCAACCCGCGTATGTAGGAGACGCCTTCGGGCGCGGGCAGTTTGACGACGACAGCTTTTTCTGATGAGCCGTCACTATTCACGACCTGCACGCGCTGCTCTGTCCAGCCGCGCCTGACTGTCGGCGCGGCCACATATTCGCCCGTATAGTTTGGCACAAAGAGCGCGCGCTGTTTTGAAGTATCGGAAACGATGTAAGCGACGCGCGTGCCGTCTTCTGAAGCAGTGACGCCGGAGACGGAAGCATTGCCCGCGCCGCCTGTCCGTTGTTGTGGTTGCTGCTCCGCGCTGCTCTCTTCGTTTCTTCTGGCAGCCGCCGCGCCGCCTTCGCGCGTCAGTTGGATCAGAGAGGTCTGGTCTGCATCCACTACGAACAGGTTGCCGCCCGATTGGTAGAGAATGCGGCGCGAGTCCGGGAGCCATTGTGCGCTGCCCTCGACAGACACTGTGCTGGTCAGGCGACGCGGGGCCGTGTTCGTGTCATTGATGTTTATGATGCACAGGTCGCCCCGTTTGGAAAAAAGCAGGCGACGCGAATCTGGCGACCAATCAAGACCGCTCACGCTGCGCTCGTGCGCCTCCTGCGCCGCATCGCGCTGCATCACGCGCTCTTCCCTCTTCTCGCTCGAACTCATCTCATCGCGCGTCTCTGTCTTGACGGGGCGCGCTTCCCTGTCTTCGTCAACCGCGCGCACCAGCAGGCGAGCCTTGCTGCCGCCGCTCGTCGAAACGAGGTACAGGTCGCGCGGCTCTTTCCCGCCAGCGCTCCACAGGTATGCGACCTGCTCTCCGTCTGGCGAGAGGCGTTCGCCTTCGGGGCGCATCCCCGCAATCGAAGGCTCTGACATAATGTCGCGCACTGTGAGCGAAGCGGTTTGCGCACGCACGCAGATGGTCTGCGTTAAGAGAAAAAGGATGAGAGCCAGAGTTGGATAAGCGTGTGTTCTTTTCATGATAAGTTGACCGGCTCCAGTTCGACTCTAAAATCCGGCAGCACTGTGATGGTGTGATTATCCGGGACATCGAGCCAGTCGTCCGGGTCGTCCGTCAACATCTCGCTCGACACGATGACGCTCGAAGCCTGCTCGCCGCTCCCGACGGAGTGCATATCGCATATCCCGTCCGGCAAACATTCAAACCGCGTCCCGCGAGAGTAGTGCAGGGATGCGCCCTTGACGCCCTCCGCCGAACAGTAGCGCGAGATGACCATCGCCTGCCCGTCCGTCACAGCAAAGTTGTAGAACGAAGTTTCCGTGTTGCCTGCCTCCTCCATCATCTCGTTCAATAAAGCAATCGTTTCGACGAGCGCGCGGCGCATCTCTTTGACATCAACTTCACCGAAAGGAGCGCGCAGCGAGTTGAGAAAGAGCGCAAAGGCGTGCTCGGAATCGGTCGTGCCCTGTATCATGTTATAGAATTCGTCTTTGAGCCGCTCGCGCAGTTGTCGCTTAATCCGGTGAAAGCCCGCGACGAAACCGTTGTGCATCCACATAAAACGGTCGTAGGCGAAAGGATGCACATTGGCATCGTTAACGGCCATGCCGGGAGAAGCCGCGCGGACATGCGCGAACAGGTGCGCGGCGCGCGTCCTTGTCGCCAGATTCTGCAAGTTGAGATTTGACCACGCGGGCGTGACGGAACGCTGGACGCACGGCGCGGGGTCTATGTCAGGCACATACCAGCCGACGCCAAAGCCGTCTCCGTTCAAGGGTTCTTCCCTCTCGCGCGCATGATGGCTCTGCATAATCAGAGAATTGACAGGACGATACAACAAGTCTGCCAGCAAGATAGGCGCGCCCGCATAAGTCAGAAAACGGCACATAACAAAATTTGACTTGGGAGATTTCGAGATGAGCGAACAAAGAGATGATACAACGGAACAGGACGAATCGTCTTCACTTAAACGCGATCAGGAGCAGCACAAATATTACTACGACGACGAGACCGGATATGAGCTGTACGACCCGGCGAAAGATGAGGAAGATGAAGAGGAAGATAAAAGGGATGGCTCAGTCACCATCCCTTCTTCTACTTAAGCCTTTTCCTTCTTGGGCCTCTCGTTGGCGCGCAGGACGCGCTTGCGCAATCGTATGGTTTGCGGCGTGACTTCGACCAGCTCATCGTCTGCGATAAATTCCAGAGCCTGTTCGAGCGATAAATCTTTGACCGGCACGAGGCGCATCGCTTCGTCTGCGGAGGCGGCGCGCATGTTGGTCAGCTTCTTCTCCTTGATGGCGTTGACATCGAGGTCAACCGCACGCGCGTTCTCGCCGATAATCATGCCTTCGTAAACTTTGATCTGCGGCCTGACAAACATCGCGCCGCGCTCTTGCAAATTAAAAAGCGCGTAAGTCGTCGTCTCGCCCATGCGGTCTGAAACCAGAGAGCCAGTGGAGCGTCCGCGCATCTCGCCCTGCCACGGGCCGAATCTGAGAAAGAGCGTATTCAAAAGACCTGTGCCCTTTGTCTCCGTCAGAAACTCGTTGCGAAAGCCTATGAGGCCGCGCGAGGGAGTTTCAAACTCAAGCCGCACGCGCCCCGTTCCGTGATTGACCATCTTCATCATCTGCCCCTTGCGCCGCCCCATCGCTTCCGTAACGACGCCGATAAATTCATCCGGACAATCAATGACGACTTGCTCGATTGGCTCAAACACCTGCCCGTCAACTTTGCGTGTGATGACCTGCGGTTTTGAGACCTGTAGCTCGTAACCCTCGCGCCGCATCATCTCGATCAGGATGGCAAGCTGTAGCTCGCCGCGACCTGAGACTTTGAACTGATCCGGCGATTCGGTCTGCTCGACGCGAATGGCAACGTTGCCGAGCATCTCTTTATCAAGCCGCTCCATGATCTGGCGCGAGGTGACATACTTTCCTTCACGTCCGGCAAACGGAGAATTATTGACGCCGAAGATCATCGCAATCGTCGGCTCGTCAACGGCGATGACCGGCAGCGGCTGCGGATTGTCCGCGCTCGTAATCGTCTCGCCAATCTCGATGCCCTCCATCCCCGCGAGCGCGACGATTTCGCCGACGCCCGCACGCGAGACGGATTCGCGCTTCAGTCCCTCGAAAACATAAAGCTGAGAGATGCGCGTCTTCTGTATCGAGCGATCACGTTTGACGATGGCGACCTGATCGCCAACCGCCAGCTCTCCGGAATAGATGCGACCGATGGCGAGCCGCCCGACATAGGAATCGTAATCGAGATTGGCAACCAGCAGTTGCAAAGAATCTTCGCGCAGGGGTCGCGGCGCGGGGATGCTCTCGATAATCTGGTCGAACAACGGGCGCAAATCACGCGCTTCGTCTTCCAAACTCTTCTTCGCCACGCCGTCGCGCGAGATGGCATACAGAATCGGAAACTCTATCTGCTCATCCGTCGCATCGAGGTCCAGAAACAATTCGTAAATCTCATCCACCACCTCTGTCGGGCGCGCGTCCTGACGGTCAATCTTATTAACGACGGCAATCGAAGGAAGCCGCGCTTCCAGAGCTTTGCGGAGCACGAAACGCGTCTGCGGCAAGCAGCCTTCGGCGGCATCCACCAGCAGCATCACTCCATCAACCATCTTCAACACGCGCTCGACCTCGCCGCCGAAATCCGCGTGGCCCGGCGTGTCCACGATGTTGATTTTGACATCGCCGTAACGCACGGCTGTGTTCTTCGCCATGATGGTGATGCCGCGCTCGCGCTCCAAATCCATCGAATCCATCACGCGGTCTCTGACCTGCTCGTTCTCGCGAAATGTTCCGGACTGCCGCAGCATGGCGTCCACGAGTGTCGTCTTGCCGTGGTCTACGTGCGCGATGATTGCTATGTTGCGAATCTCTTGTCTCTTCTCAGTCATAATCCTTATAGATAACTCTCTTGAAAATTTCCGTGCATAATCAAAACGCTTATTCTACCATGCGGCTGCGAATTGAACTAATTGCGGGCCAAACTTATCTCGAAGCGCTGAAGGCATGCGTTTGCCTGAGAGCTTCGTAGAGCACGATGGCAACGGAAGTGGCAAGATTAAGACTGCGTACATTCGGATTGAGCATCGGAATGGTCAGGCATCGCTCCGGGTTGGCGCGCAGCAGTTCTTCAGGCAACCCGCGCGTCTCGCGTCCAAACACCAGACAATCATTAGTCTCGAATTGCCAGTCCATATACGACCTCTCCACCTTCGTCGTCAGATAAATGAATCTGGCATCCGGCACAGAATGTTTGAGCGCGTCCAAATCCAGATGACGGTGCATCTCGACTTCGGGCCAATAGTCCAGGCCCGCACGGCGCACTGCGCGATCATCAAGCCGAAAGCCTGTCGCGCCGACGATGTGCAAGGGGACACGCGTCGCCGCACAGAGACGCGCAATGTTACCTGTGTTAGGTGGAATCTCCGGCTCGACCAGTGTGACGCGCAGCATGATGCTGTTCATACTAAAACGCGAATCGTAAATCGTAAATGCGCTGAAGCGTTGTTGACGTTAATGACGATTCAAAAAAGAAAGGAACGGCCAGCTTCGCTTGAAGCGTTAACCGTTCCTTTGAAATGGCCGCGAGGGCCGGAGTGTTGCGTGCGCCTATGGAAAAGTAGACTTGGTTCCTGTGCGGTTGACTTATCTCTTCTTTGCGGCTTTCTTGCCAGCGGCCTTCTTGGCACCGCCCTTTTTGGCGGCGGCTTTCTTTGCCGGTGCTTTTTTAGCTGCTGTCTTTTTTGCTGCTTTCTTAGTTGCCATAGGTTGTTGCTGCTCCTTCTTTAGTTTGTAGCTATGACCACAAGATACTGTGTTGCTTTGCTTCTTGTGGTCAAGGGTAAGCGGCGCACAACATGTTGGTATATAAACGTAAAGCGCGCAGTTGTCAATAACTTATTACTCGTTAATGATTTTTTTTTTGAGATGAGATTTTTTTTTGAAGATGAGAACATCGAAATTGAGTAATCAACAGACAGCGAAGGCTCAACTGCGTCTCACTCTTCCTGCATCTTCAGAGATAAACCCACGCATGCGCAGAAAAAATTTCCTTGCGCAGATGATAGCTGCGGTGTGATTGACGATTGATTATTCGCGTGATTAAAAGAGAAGAAAACTACTCTCTGAAAAGAGGCGTGAAGATCCACTGATCGTGACGATCTATGCCGTAGTAGTGAATGATGGAATCGCGGCGACTGCGACTGACTACTCCGATGAATGGGCCGGAGGAATTTTCCGAATCGTCTTCGCCTCCGGGCGCGTCGTCTTCCGTCTTGGTGTTTTTGAGACCGACCATATTTTGGATGATATTGCTGTAGACCTGCGGGACGATAGCCTCATCTCTGGTTTTGGGCATCTGGCCGTTATTGTAAATCATCACCTGCTTTTGAAATTCGATGAGCGCCTTCTCACGCGGCGTGACCAGTTTCCACTCGCCGGTGCTTGAGAGCGGGTCAATCGCCGCAGAGGCGCGCAGGATTTGAAGTTTCTTAGTGCCACGCGGCAGCCCTTCGAGCAGTTGATCCATAGAAGTCGGCAGGGTTCGCTTCTCCAAAATATAGAGACGAATTGCTTCGGCCACCTCTTCGCCGCGTGCGATGGATACCAGCTCGCGCTCGCGCTGAGCCTGCTGGCGCAGATTCGGCGCAACCGAAATCAACATCAGGGCGAGGACTGCCATCAAGGCAAGCAACGCCACCAGCGCATAGCCCCCTTCGCCGCGCCGACGAATGGAGTCACTGCGCTCTTGAGATAAAATCGAGTTGTGTTGCCAGACACGCATCGCAAGTTAATTTTGTGGCTTCTTCATGGGAATGCCCGGAATCTCTTCTGCGTCGTCATCATCCTGCGGCGGCTGTTGCTGTGCAGCGGGAGGTTGATAGCGCGGAATATTTGGAATGCCCGGAATGCTATCGCCCTGATCAAGCATTTGCGATCTCGGATTATTTGCTCGCGTGTTGCCGCCCGACTGACCGGATTTTTCTTCGACGAAAGGCAACGTGTGTTTGATGCGCAACGAAGTGTCCGTCAACACGATTTCGCGCTCGGAGATGCTGGTCACGCGGAAACGCCCGCCGAGCACATCGCCGCGCTGCACATTCAAAAGTTCTTTCGGACTTCCTTTGTCCTTTAAGACAGCCGTATCGTTGTAACGCACTTTGCCGATGATGCCGATGTAGAGATAGTTCGGCAACGGCGGAGGCGTGACCATGAGCGGCATTGCGTTCGAGTAGAGCGCGCCATCCGGCGTGCTCACTTTTATCTGCCGCGCGCCGTCGTTGTTAATCAACCCGCCGGGCACATTGGCGGAGAGTTGCTGTGCGCTGATGAATTTCGTCGGGACAGGATTGTTGTCCACGAGGATGGCAGACTCTGGCGTGAATTTATCGCCTGAGACTTCGAGCGTGAAATCTCCCGTGCGCGCAAAGACATTCATCGGCGACATCGAAGCCAGAATTTGCGGCGGTGGCGGCACAGGCGTCGGCGTCGAAATGACAGTCGGTTTTACCGGGGGCGGCGGCGGAACATAAAAAGCGAAGATGTTGCGTCCGGGGTCAGGGACAGCATAAGCAATCGGGCGATAGTTGACGGGCGTGGGCGCGCTTAGGGTCTCCGCTTCGTTGCGTAGCTGTGCGGGCGCAGGCACGGGCGCAGTAGTCCGTGTGTTAAGCAGCTCTCCGGGGGCCTGTGTTCGCGCAGCAGTATTGCTGTTGGCAGTTTTCGGCTTGGAGCTGGACGACGAGCCGAGGAACATGTATGAGAGCGAAGCGAACGCAAGCACGCCGAGAATTATAGCGAAGATGAGCTTGTTACGCTCCGCAGGAGTTTTGCCTTCAAAGAGTTTCATAAAACTTTAATCACCGACTCAACGTGTTTGGGTCGCAGGCGATGCCTCCGTCACCGTAGTCACTCGCTGGAAATAAGTTGCCATGTCGAGATGCAAGCTGACGAGCGCGGCTCCGGCCTGCGCGTCTCCCTCCGTCACGCCTTCCAGTTCGACGGCGTTGATAATCAGGAATTGTCTGTTCGCCTCTATCTCGCGCAGGAAGCGACGCAGGTTGGCGTATGGCCCTTCGACGGTGACGGAGATGCCGATGCCCGGATAGAGACTCTGCCAGCGCGCATTGCCGGACTTCGCAGCAGCAGTGGCGGACGCGCCCGTGCCGAGCGCATCGAGCGCAATGTAAACAGGCCCGGCGGTGTTGCGCAGGTTGTGCTTGCGCATCGTCTCGTTCAATTGACCGTAGAGGTCCATGCGCCCCTGACTGCGTTGCAACAGAGCTTCTCTCTCAAATCTCTCAAGGCTCAGATTGATGTCGTCCACAGTAGATTGCGGGCTGGCGTCAAGATCGACGCCCTCTTGCGCGCGGCGTATGCGATCCTGTAGCTGCGCTCTTTCGGCTTGAATGGTTTTCAAGCGCGCACGCGCGGGCGTCAGGAAATAGAAGTAGGAGACGATGACCGCCAGCAGCATAACGCCGCTCGCAACAAGACCGGCAATCTCCGGGACGCCGAGCATGCCATGCTTGCGCGACTTGCGTAATTGACTGAGGCGGACGCGAATCTGTTCGCCGCGCGCGGGCGCAGAAGAAGTAGTAGTAACAGTTTTTTCCGACGGGATTTGTTCGCTCATCGCGCACCTCCTGTGCCGGAAGCGGAGGCCACGCTGGCCGGCTGGTCGGAACTGACGGGCGCGCCAGCACGCGGCCTGTAAACGACGCTCAGCACCCATTCCATGCCGCTCGCGTTCTGTCCCTTTTGTAGATTCTGCGCCATCGGCGTCGCCTCGAAGATGCCGCCGCGATCCATCTCCGCGATCATGTTGGTGACATCCGGCGCGGTTTTGCTGACGACCGTCAGTTCCAGTTGCGCGGAGGGCGGCTTGCTACGCAGGAAAACATCTTTGACATTGATGCGTAAGACGCGGACGTTGTTGGGCAACACGGCTTCGAGGTCTGCGAAGAGGCGCGACCAGGAGAATTGTTTGCGGTCAACGAGCGCGTGCGCGGCATCCAGTAGCTGCCTTTGCTCAGGAGTGAGGGCGCGCTCGATCTCCTTTTTCCTTTGCAACAGCATTTCTTCCTGCTTGCGAAAGGTATCCATACTGGCAAGCACGCTCTGGGCCTTGGCGTTTTCATCGCGTGCTGCGCTGATGATAAAGACCAGCGAGACAAGGGACAGGCCCGTGACGAGGGCCGTAATCACCCACGGCAGCGCGCGGTTGCGGAAAGGCTTGCTGGCAAAATTAAGTTTAGTACTCACTGAATCTAAAAATTTCCGTTCTCACAGATTACGATGGAGCTTCTATCTTAAGGGGAACAGCTCATCCGGGGATTTAAAGCATACACGCCTGAGCGCGGACGGCGCAACCGCACCAGAGTCTACTTGGATGCAGCCTCTACGGCCCCTGTCGTCTGTCACACGCGGCAAAATTGTTTAAGTTGCGTAAATTGCGCCGGGACTGGCAACAAAGAAGATAAATTTGCGGTATCGCCGTGGAGATCGTATGGGAGTAGATATTACAAATAGCGCAAGATTCATTCGCGGCGCGCGGGCAAAGCATCCATGCTCTCTGTCTGGGCGAGCGAGGGGCGATAGGCGCAGACGCGATTGCGCCCGCTGCGTTTGGCGCGATAGAGAGCCGTGTCGGCCAGTTCTATCAATTCGATTGGGTCGCGCGCGTCGTCTGGAAAGGCCGCGACTCCGATGCTGATGGTGATGCGATGCTTGCGCAGGTCGCCTGTTGAATTATGCCGTGTAGTAGTGAAAGCATATTGCTCGACGGCTGTGCGGACGCGCTCGGCTGCGACGAGTCCCTGCGCGATGTCTGCGTCGAGCATGAAGGCCGCGAACTCTTCTCCGCCGAAGCGAGCCGCCACATCGCCCGCACGCAGGGCGCGCGTGATGCATGTGCCGACCTCTTCGAGCGTCTGGCTGCCGGTCATGTGTCCGTAGGTATCATTGACCGTTTTGAAATGGTCTATGTCCATCATCAGCACGCAGAAGGGGCGCGCTTCGAATTCTGCGCGTGCGGCTTCGCGGCGCAACTCTGAAAAGAAAGACTTGCTGGTCAACAGGCCCGTCAACTCATCATGAACCAGCAAGCGATGTATCTGTCTTTGAAACTCGCGGTCAATCTCGTCCAGCAAGTCAAAGCGCATCAGGTGCTCGCCGATGACGAGCTTGTCCCCGTCCTGCAAAAAAGCATCTGCGACGAGTTGGCCGTTGACGCTTGTGCCGTTGGTCGAGCCTAAGTCTGTGATGCGATAGCGCACCTGCCCGGTCGCAGGGTCACGCTCGGTGGTGATGCGCGCATGGAGGCGCGAGGCGCGTGCATCATTGACGCGCACATCCGCTTCGAGCGCGCGGCCTAAGATAACCTCGTCGCGCTCCAACGGAATCGGCACGGCCAGCAACTCGCCGCGCAGAAAGACCAGCGCGGGCCGCCGCTCGCGCGCGATGACGGCAGTCTCCAATGTCTTCTGCTCATGAAGCAGCGTTTCCATCGGCACATCTTTGTCTGAGTCTTCGCTCAAAGCCTCTTTACCTGAATTGAAGTTGGAGTGGCCGGGACTTAAAAACCGCTTTCGGTTTTACAGAAACTGCGCTGGCAACCCGGCTGACGCGGCTTATCTTAACGCGCTGGATAGCGCGGCGGCAATAATCTTGCGTCGGCGCGAGCGGGCGCGCATGGCAAGCGGCAATTGCCTGTCACCTTCGGCGGCTTGTATAATCTTTTCATAGACGGCTACAGCATACGGAAGTGAACCACTTTGCTTCATCCGGACGTATTATTAGCCGGAAGGACAACGATGCTTTTCAGAGCAGTCTTGAGGAGAGAAGTATTTTGAAGGAAGAAGTCATGACAGCCGCCTGTCCAAGCTCGCCGCACACATTATCGGTTGAGCGCGCGGCCCTTGCACGGCTGCCGACAGAGATCGGTGATTTTCAAATCGCAGCTTATCGCTCTTTGACGAGCGAAGAAACTTTTGTCGTCCTCTTCAAAGGAGAGTTGGAGGCCCACACGCCAACGCTCGTGCGGATTCATTCTCAGTGCCTGACGGGTGATGTCTTCGGCTCGACCAAATGCGATTGCGGGCAGCAGCTCAGGCGCGCGATGGAGATGATCGAAGAAGAAGGGCGCGGCGCAATCGTCTATCAACATCAGGAAGGGCGCGGCATCGGCATCATCAATAAGATTCGCGCCTACGCTTTGCAGGACGAGGGCGCGGATACTGTAGAGGCCAACGAGCGTCTGGGTCTCGCAGTTGACCTGCGCGAATACCGCCAGTGCGCGGAGGTGCTGTTCGATATGGGTTTGTGTCAGGTGCGCGTGTTGTCGAACAATCCTTTGAAGCTGCAAGCGCTGGAAGAGGCCGGACTTAAAATTGTCGAGCGCGTCTCAATCGAGGTCGAGCCGCCCGAATCAGCCGAAGGTTACATGCGTACGAAAAAAGAGAAGATGGGACATCTACTGAAATTTAATATCTAGCCGTGAGCCGGCAGGTAAAGAAAAGGCCGCAAGGCGCTTCGCATCCGAAGCCCTTGCGGCCCTTTAAGTTTTCGATTCGGATTTAGCTCTTCTGGCGCAGCTCTTTGATTGTGCTGCGTATCTTTTCCGCGTCGGGAGCTTTCGGCATCAGCTTCACATATTTTTCTAAGGCATCGGCGGCCTGCCGTAAATCGCCTCTTCTCCAATAGAGACCGCCTAAGTATTTATGCGCCTGTGCCAGATGCTCGCCGCCGGGCAAGGCGATGGCGCGCTGCAACTCTTTTTCCGCTTCGTCAAATCTATTGAACTTGAGCACGGTCATGCCCAGATACATGTGCGCGGTCGAGAGCTGCTCGTTTTTCGTCAAGACCTGACGCAATTCGAGTTCGGCCCGTTGAAACTCTCCGTTATTGAGCAGCGCGATGCCGAGGTTCAAGCGCGCATCCAGATCATCCGGTGAGAGTCTGACTGCCGAGGAGAGCGCCTCGATGGCCTTCCCCGGCTGCGAGAGCTTCAGATATTGCACGCCCAGTTCGCTGAGAGCCATCGGGAATTCAGGGTAGATGGCAAGCGCGCCATTCAAAAGCTCGACAGCCTTTTTAGCGTCCCCTGTCTGTGCGAACTCAAGACCTTTCTCGTACAGTTCCACGGCCTTCCTGGGAACATTGGCGAGCGCAGCGTTAATGACTCCGAGTTTTTCTCTGGCTTCGCGTTTGAGCTGCAAGTGAATCGGCACGGTGATGACGCGCGCGGTTTTGCGGCCTAACTGACTTCCGCCATCATCTATAAAAACGGATTCGCGGACGCTATCATAAAAATCGCTGGCTTCGATGACGACCGTGTAAGACCCGCCAACCAGATTTCTAAAGCTGAAAGTGCCGTAGGCATCTGCAAAGACCGTCAAGGTTCCGGTGTTCATGTTTTCCAGTCTGACTTTGACGGAGAGGTCTGTGCGTCGCCCCGAGGGAAAATAGAGACGACCCTGTATGGTGTGTTGGCCGCCAGTGCCTGTGTAATCCGTTCCGCCCTGCGCGTAGAACGAAGAGGCACTGAGCAGCAAAAGGAGCGCGCCGGTTATCAATCGAAGGAAGAAAAGATGAGCCGAAGCCCTGTCTGTCTGGAGCAACATTTGGAAGACTCCTTTCTTAAAAGCGGAAAGGTCGAGATGGAATTCTCGATAAAATGTTTGGTGGTTGTGGCAGATGGAATACTACTAAAAAGAACGGGAGAAGCGCAATTGTTTCTTGCGCTTCTCCCGGTTTAAGGCTGTCACGGGCCGGTGAATGAATCACGCGGCCCGTGGAAGCAAGGTGCTTAGAACTGGAACTTGACGCCCAGACGAAGCGCTGTCGGGAACTGGAAGACCTGTCCGGTTCCGAAGAACGGATTCAGGAAGCGGCCTTCGCCTGCGCCCGGAATACCATTGCTGAGACGCACCGTTTTGTCCACCTGGATCGCACGCTGCGTATTGGTCACGTTGAACCAGTCAAGCTGCAAGCGCAACTGTTTGTTCTCGCCAAGCGCGATCGGATAATAGAATCCGAGGTCGAGCTGGTGAGTGGTCGGGGTGCGATTGCTGCCTGCGCGGATTCCGCCCGGAGCGTCGGCGGGCAAGAGCGCCGTGCCACGCGGCACGCCGAAGCCTTCGTTTTCGCCATACACCGGATGCGGAACCAGCGAGTCGAACGGCGTACCGGACTGCATGTAGAAGTTACCTGAAACCAGGAGTCTCCACGGGGTCTGGTAGCTGCCATTGAACTTGAACTGGTGCGGACGATCATTGGGCAGACGGCCATAGGTGTTGCCCAGGAGGCCCGGCAGGTCGAACAAGCTGGTGATGTTCGGGTCAGACTGTCCGTTGTCGTTGCGGAACAAGCCTTCGTAGTTACCAATCAGGCTGGAGAACACGTAAGAAGCGATGAACTGATAGTTGTTCGAGAAACGCTTCGTGGCCGTGAACTCAAGCGCGCGATAGTAACGACGGGCGCGTCCGAAACACTGCGGAGCGATGTCGTCAGTCGGATCAAGCGGCGTGTTGAACACATCGCCACCGGCACAAGCTCTACGTTCGGTCAGGCTCTCGCCCGGGTTGAACAGGAAGTAGGTCGTGCCATCGTCGAACGAACCGTCTTCGATGACCGAACCCTGATTGCGATAGATGCCACGGAATCCGAGCGCCAAATCCTGTACGACTTCGTACTCCAGACCGGCAGTGATTTCGTTGACCGTCTGCGGTCTGATGTCGTAATCAATCGGCGTCGCCTCGCAACCGAGACAGCCGAGTCCTGAGGCGAAACCGGCCAGAATGGTCGAGCCGTTCGGCGCGTTCAACTGGCTGGCATTGATGTTTCTGTCCTGCTGAATATCATCGCCGCCAGCGCGGACGTTGATGTCGAGCGGGATCGGGGTTTCAAGGTAACGCGCATAGTTGGCAAACACCTTGCCTCTGCCTTTACCTGTGAAATCCCAAATGATGCCAGCGCGCGGCTGGATGTTGCGCCCAAACTTGTTGAGCTTGATATAGGTCGAGTCAGTGCCTTTGGCCGTCTGGAAATCCCAGCGCAAGCCGCCGTTGATCTGCACGTTTCTCGTGATTTTGAAGTCGTCCTGAATATAGAAGCTCTGGACGCTGGTCGAAGTATTGCCGTCGCCAGTGTTCAGGAAGAAGTCACGAGCACGAACCGAGTTGAGAACCAGAATCGGGTTGACCGTCAACTGCACGTCGGTCAATGCCGCGTTCGTCGCCACTGTCGTAATGCCCGCCGGGCCTTGACCCGCGGCCACGATAGCCGCCAGACGATTTGTTAAAGCAGCCACCGGGCACTGCACTGTGGTCGCGCTGACTGCCGAGCAAACGCCGAAGCGGTTGGTCACGCGGACGCCGCCCGGGAACGAGGTTGACGGGAAAGGAGCACCCGTCTCTTCGCCAGCCGGATCAAGGAAAGCTCCGGCAGGGCCGCTCGAAGTCGTCAGGATTGAGTAGATGTTATTGTTGTACTCAAATCCGTACTTGAACGTGTGCTTGCCCCAGAGGTTCTGGAACTTGGCAGCAAATTCCCAGCGATCACGATCCTGGAAAGAGACCAGACCGAATCCCTGACGGACGAAGTTGCGCTCCAAAGCGCCGCCGCGACCATCAACGAATGCGTTACGCAAGCCGCCGGTCACGACAGTTGTGTTCGTCACCGGAAGGATGCCGTTGTTGCGACGAATCGCGAACAGGTCGGTCACCTGCGCCTGAGCACCGGAGGAGTTGCCGTCACCCGGATAGGTGTTGGCGCGCTGGAAGTGGAGACCGAAGAGGAACTCACCGATCCAGTTCGGGGTGATTGACGAGTTGAGACGCGCTGCGTAGTTATGTCCGCCCGTCTCGATGATGCCACGGAAGCTGTTCGGGTCAGTACCGAAACCGTTATCCGGGACTCTCGCGTTAACACGGAAGAGGAACCCTTCCTGCTTGGTGAAATCACCAAAGGTGGAGAGGTTCAGCGAGTTCGCTCCGTTGATCTGCCACGTCAGTTTGCCTGCGTAGAACGGAGTCGTAATTTTATTATCAACTTCCTGAAGGAAGGTCTGCGTCAAGAAGCTGTTCTCACGACGCTGGGGATTGAAGGCGGCGAAGAAGGTCAGCTTGTCTTTGACAATCGGGCCGCCGATGTCGAAGCCCGCGTCGATTTCAGAGAAGCCGCTCGCAGCCGCGCCCGTGAAGGGGAAATTCTTGACCTCACGAACCAGACCTTTGGTCGTGAAGTAGCCAAACGCATCACCGTGAAACTCGTTGGTGCCGCTCTTGGTAATGACGTTGAAGATACCGCCGGTCGCTTTGCCGTATTCGGCTCCGAACGCGCCGGTCTTGATTTCAACTTCCTGCACAAACTCGAACGGAAGGTTCGCGCCCGAACCGCCAAAGGCAGGGTCGGTCGCATTCACACCATCGAGAATGTAGTTATTTTCCGGACCGGATGAGCCGCCGACCGAAGGATCACGGTCACGACCTGACGCATCGCGCAGGCCGGAACGGGTCGCAGTCGGAGCAATCGTGTACAGCGATTGCACTGTACGTCCGGTGGGGAAATTAGAGAACTGCTCGGTCGAAACGTTCGAGCCGGTGGTGTTGTTGGTCGTGTCAACCGTTGCGCCGGAGCTGGCCGTTACATCAATGGTAACAGCCGTGCCCTTCGCTTGGAGCGTCGCGGTGACGTTCGAGGTGGATGACAAATTGACCTCAACGTTGGCCTGCTCAAATTTGGCGAAACCGCCGGACTCTTCAATCGTGACAGTATATCTGCCCGGAGGAAGACTCACGATACGGTAACGGCCTTCGCTATCGGTCGTGGCCGACTGCGTGCCGAGCAGGTTCGGGCTGGTGACCGTCACGGTCACGCCCGGCACTGCTGCGCCGTTTGCGTCCACAACCACACCTTCGATATTGCCGGTCGTAGACGTCTGCGCCATCACGCTAGTAGCAAAAAGCGAGAGGCAGAGGGTTAACACTGCCATGGCGAAGACTCGCATGTTGATTTTCATGCTTTCTATTCCTTTCTTTTGACTATAACTTCAGATGCCGATATGCCGCTTCTAAATTGAGGAACCCCTTTTTCTGCTGGCCCCTCTGACCTCAATTCAGGCCCACGGCACGTGGTTTAATGAGAACTGTGAAAAACACATAATATCTCGCGTTAACTTATAGCAACTATTATGCCTTTTACCCGAATTCAGGAAATTTCCATGCGGCACATAGATTTAGCCAGAATCGCCGACCGGCGGAAGTGGCCCGCAAAATCCAAAAAAATGGTCACAATCCAGAAATCACAACGCCTCCAGCCCGCCTGCATTCCTTAAAAGAGCCGAACTACAAATCAGCCACAGAGACACAGAGGCACAGAGATAAAACAGAAAGGTTGATTTAGCATTTCGTTCAGCTTCCGGTTCTGTGTGTCTCTGTGGCTAGTAAAAGATGCTAGAATCTTTCTGTATACCGATGATGCTGTAGAAAGTTTGAGACGCGCGTGCCAGAGAGAATTTACCGCGACCCTGTTCACAATATTATCCGCCTGCGGACGGACACGGCTGAAGGACAGTTGATGGTGCGTCTGATTGACGCGCCGGAATTTCAACGCCTGCGCCGCATCAAGCAGCTCGGACTTGCGCTCTATACATATCAGGGCGCAGAGCATTCGCGCTTTACGCATTCACTGGGCGTGCTTCACTTAATGACGCGCGTGCTCGACCGCTTGGGAGAGCATTACAAAATCTCCGAGGCTGATCGCGCGGCGGCGCGTGCCGCAGCCCTTTTGCATGATATCGGGCATGGCTCTTTCTCGCATGTCATGGAAAAGGTTTTAGGGTTTCATCATGAAGCATGGACTGTGCGCGCTGTGCTTTCAGAGGAGACGGAGATCGGGCGCGTGCTCAGGTCTTACTCCGCAGAATTGCCGCATCGCGTGGCCTCTATCATCGAGGGCAAGTTTCAGCCGGCGGCTCTGGGCCAGCTCGTCTCATCGCAGCTCGACGTAGACCGGATGGATTATCTCCTGCGCGATTCATTGATGACCGGGGCGAAGTACGGCATCTACGATCTCGAATGGATTATCAACGCGCTGCAAATTGATGAAGAGGGCGACCGCATCTATGTCGCCGCGCGCGGACTCTATGCGGTCGAGGAATATTTGCAGGCTCGCTACTACATGTTCAGGCAGGTCTACTTTCATCGCACGCTGCGCTCTGCCGAAGCCGTGCTGCGCTCTGTGCTCAGACGCGCGCTCAAACTTCTGGAAGCGGGCGAAGAGGTCTGGTGCGCGCCCGGCACGGCCTTTGAGAAAGTCCTGCGCCGCGCGCCGCTCTCACTCAAAGAGCACTTGGAGATGGACGACTCCGATGTGCTCTTTCACGTCAAGCAATGGCAGAACAGCAAGGATTCCATCCTCAGCGATTTGAGCCATCGCTTTATCGGTCGTCGTCTTTTCAAAGCCATTGATCTGGACATGCCCGAAGCCGAACGCGCAAATTTTCTCGCAGAGGCGCGCACGGCCATCGAGAACGCGGGCTTTGCTCCCGAATATTATTTCATAGAAGACTACGCGGGCGATGTTCCGTATTACAACTATTACACGGCGCAGGGCGCAGCCGAGCCGAAGGCGCGCATCTATGTCGAAGACGGCTACGCGCGCCCGCGCATACGCGAGATCAGCGAGGTCAGCGAAGCCGTGCGCGGACTCCAGCGCGGCTATGAATTACACCGCATCTGCTTTCCGCCCGAAGGCAAAGAAGAGGTTTACAGGCTCTATCACAAAGCATCGCCGCAGGCGGCGGCTCTGTCCGGCGACTAATAAAATTCGGCATACGAAATATTAAGACGGAACATCGTAGACACGGCGACGCGCATCTCAAGCGCGCAGACTCCTGCATATCTGAAAGCTTGATTCGTTGCACTGAACAGATGGAACCGGTCAGACACTCAAACATTTCAAAACTCAGGCCAGCGTCAGATTCAACCCTTTGCGCCTTGAGTCTTTCTTTGTTTGCGCCTTTGCGTGAGCCGCTGCTGTTTCGCGCAAAGGCGCAAAGAGGCGCGAAGGCGCAAAGAAGAGATTTAAGGTTTTATAAAATCCTCTTCACTCTTCTGTCGGTCTGCTTTGCAGCGAGCAGCGTAGGGGGGAAAGCGCGTCTGGCCGTGCTCGACATGGGCGCGACCGAGACGGCGCAGCGTGTGACGGATAAGCTTGTGCGCTCGCTTGCCGCTGACGCCGGAGGGCTGGCGGTCATGGATCGTGAAGAGGGACGCATGGCCGCGCGCGGCATCGGCTATACAGGCTCGCTCAATCTGACGGTCGAAGAAGCGCGCGATTTAGGCGAGGCCATCGGTTGTGATTTTTATCTGACGGGCGACGCGCAGACGCTGCGACGCTCGTCATCTTCGCGGCCCGTATTTTTTGAATCATATGCTTCCATCTTCATCGTCAGCGCGCGCACGGGCAGGCTCATCCTGTGGGATCGCCCTGCGTTTGAAGCTGCGACGGCAAGCGAGGCTGAGAAATTATTGCTCGCCGAATTGGTTCAGCGCGCAGCGCGTTATGCGCTGGCGATTCAGGCGGCAGTAGAGGGCGAGCGCAATGAACGCGAACTGGCCGTCACGCGCGGCGCGCCCGTCATCGAAGAAGTGCCGGAAGAGACCGCGCCGCAATCAAAGGGCTTGCGCCTGCCCGCGCCATATCGTCGCCTGCGTCCTGTCTATCCGGAAACAGCCGCGCGGGCCGAAGCCGAAGCCACCGTTGATGTGCTCGTGGACATAGACGCCGGAGGCGAAGTCAGCCGCATAGAGGTCGTGCGCTGGGCGGGCTTCGGACTCGACGAGTCGGCGGTTAACACGATCCGGCAAATGCATTTTCGTCCGGCCATGCGCGACGGCGTGCCGCTGCCGATGCGCGTCCTGCTGCGTTACAACTTTCAACGCCCCAAAAAAGAGACCGGGGAAAAAGAAAACGCGGGCAAAGGGGAAGAGGGGAAAGGAGGAAAAGGAAATAGATGAAGCCTGCGCTTATCAATTCGGGAAGAATCAAGATAGCTTTGTTACTTCTAAAGGTAGCTTTATTATTTCTTCTGCTCTTCGCTCTCTTCCCCGCTTCCCCTTTTTCCCTTTCCCCTTCTTTCGCCGGAGATGCTGTTTCGACGGCGACGCGCGAAGGACGGGGCGCAGTTTTCGATGACGCATGGAAGACGATTGACGAGCGATACTATGACGCCGGGTTGCATGGCATTGACTGGGCCAGACAACGCGAGTTGTTTCGCCCGCTCGCTGTCGAAGCGCGCACGACCACAGAGTTCTATGCAGTCCTGCGCAGGATGACGGGCGCGCTCCGCGACGCGCACACGCGCGTTTATGCCCCCGAAGAAAAGTTCGACTGGCAACACCCGCGCTCCGTAAGCACCGGCATCTCTGTGCGCGAAGTAATGGGCCAGCCGACGGTCGTCGCGGTCGAGCGTGACTCTGACGCCGCGCGTGCGGGCCTCCGCGCCGGAGACATTATTAAAAGCATTGACGGGAAACCCGCGCTCGAAATCTTCGCGCGCAGATTGACCGAGCAGGCGACATTATCCACCACTGCCGCGACGCGTTGGCGCGCGTTTGCATCCCTGTTTGAAGGCGCGCATGGCTCAACCGTCAGAGTCGTGTGGAGCGACCGGAAAGGCGCAGAGCGCACGGCGATTCTGCAACGCCAGTGGGGCGAGCGAGACCTGTCTTTGAGCGTGAGGCGTAAGGGCAATTATGGCATCGCACATTTCGACGCCTTTACGCCCGGTGTCGCCAACAGTTTTATGCGTGCTCTGAGAATGGAGCTGTGCGACGTGCGCGGTCTTGTGATAGACCTGCGCGGCAACGGCGGCGGCGAGGCCGAAGCGATGGTCGAAATCGCTTCCGCTTTTCTTCCCGCACGGACACGCATGGGTCGCTTTACAAATCGCGCTGGCCGCGTCGAGCTTGAGCCGCAGACGCGCTCAGGGATGCTCTACATCGCACAGCGCATCACGCGCACAGAGCTTCCACTTGTCGTTTTAGTGAGCGAGCGAACCTCAAGCGCAGCGGAGATTTTCGCAGCCGTTTTGAAGGAAACGCGCCGCGCCGTTATCATCGGCGCAAACACCTGCGGCTGCGTGCTCGCCATACGCCGCCGCCACACGCTGCCGGATGGCGGCGCACTCGACATTAGCGAGATGGATTACCGCACCAGCACGGGCGTGCGGCTCGAAGGCGCAGGCGTCGCGCCGGATGAAAAGATTGAAGTTGAAAGAAAAGATTTGTTCAATAATCATGACCGCGCAATGGAGCGCGCCGTCGCGCTTCTGAAAACGATGTCCCTGAAATAATTCGGCGAGGAGATGTTGATGTATTTTAAGAGAGCCGTAAAGATGCTCGTGTTGACCCTCATCTGTTTCACTTTCGCTTCCGCGCAGGAGAGCAGATGCAACTTAAAACTCGCGCAACTCAAACAGGCGCAGGAACTGTACGGCCTGCGTATCGGGATGACCTTCGAGCAGGTGAAGGCCATTGTGCCGACGCTTCAGGCTGGCCGCGCGGATGATCTGGGATTTGCCACCACGAGCTTCTCGCCAAATTTTAATCCGCAGATGGACAAGACCGCTTTCGCGGGCGTGCGTACAGTCTCGCTGGAATTTCTGGACGACAAGCTGTTCACAATCTGGATCGGCTTCAACAGTTCGTTTAAGTGGCAGACGCTCGAAGAATTTGTGCCGGGCATGAGCGCGGCTCTGGGGCTGCCTGCGGGCGTGTGGGCCGGTAATTCTTTAAAGCCAACCATCGAATGCGAAGAGTTTAAGCTGACGGCCTCGATGATAGGCGGCGGGCCGAGCATTCGCTTGATGGATAAAGCTGCCATAGAACTGTGGCAGCAGCGGCGCACAGAGCGTGAAGAAAAACATTCCGGGCAGGACACGGGCGAGCCGTAAGGCTCATAAGGGCAGGCTTCGGTTGAATCACACACGGGAGCACTATGCAACAGGGTGTCAGAGCATGTGTCGCATATATCGCCGGAAGGCTCATCTCAAGGCTTGAGGCGGCGACTATTTTCGATGCTTCGCAATCCAAACATCTGGTCATCAGCGGCGGCGTCAACGCCGGTCTCATCAACATCCATGATTACGCACGCGACTGCCTGATGTCCGGCACGGGCGAGGGCGCGAGCTACAGGCTTTACGATCACGGCGCGGCGCAGCATCTGACGCTGGTGATTGACGGCGACCAGTTTGAGGGTTACGACTTTGGCAGCATCTGCCATTTTCGCGGCAAGGTGGACGGGGCAAAAATCTCTTTCTACGACTATGGCGAGACGCGCAGTTACAGTTACAGCCTGTAACCGGCTTCGCTTTTATTCAAACTCTCGGTTATACTTCGTTTTAGCTCGTCCTGCCGAATCATCCGTTTTGGCGTCCGCGCCATAACAGTAACGTTTCGTGATTCCGTAGCACAGGTAACAAACTAGAGTTTCCCGTGCGTCTGATGAGAAGGCGAGCCAACGGATTTTTACGGGCCGCATATCAAGAGCAGCGTCCCATCGTTGAATTTTTACAGATTTTTTTCGTCGCCGCCGGGCAGCCACTAGCGCCGCACGCCCCGAATCGTTGACGGCCAGTTTGGCA
This sequence comes from Pyrinomonadaceae bacterium, assembly GCA_963817025.1. GTDB lineage: Bacteria > Acidobacteriota > Blastocatellia > Pyrinomonadales > Pyrinomonadaceae > JACMLC01. Next base: position 727,893 of record CAWFML010000004.1, read on the forward strand.
GGCCGCCAGTTGAGACCAAGCCACAACAGGTTTCGAGCACTCTTTCGGAAAAATGTTTTCCAGTGCTCCCTGTGATTCAGGCTTCAGGTCTTGAGAAGGAAGCTTGCAGGGCGGCATGGGGATTTCATTTGTCAAGGAAGCTATATTCCTCTCGCGCCATCGGGGAAGACTCTTTTTTCTTCGTTAAGACGCAAGTCAGCCGCACGAGAAACATCAACAACTCTTCCTGCACGCACAACCGGCGCGCAGGCCACATCCTTGAGCCAACCTGTCCGGCTGGCTCTCTCCTTTCAAACTTTTTCAGCGAGCATTCCAATCTCGTTCATCGTGTGCATTCCTGCGCGCGCCTCGCCCGACGTGGGCTTGCAGGCGATACGCAGATGCCACATCACACTTTCACGACCATCAGAACATTCAGTGAATCACAGAGAGCGACCCTTTCGTCCGTTCTCGATTTACCATCTTCACGATGATCGTTTCGGGGGATATTTTATTTACACATGGCAAAAGAATTGATCGTCAGCGTTAATGGCCGCGAAAAGAAAATAGCCATCATCGAGAACGAGCGTGTCACGGAGTTTTACATCGAGCGTGGCGAAGAGAATCAAGGCATCGTCGGCAATATCTACAAGGGGCGCGTGATGCGCGTCCTGCCCGGCATGCAGTCGGCCTTTGTTGACATCGGGCTTGAGCGCGATGCCTTCCTTTACGTCTCGGACTTCTTTGACGAAGAAGAAGAGTTCGAGCGCATCGTGATGGACAAATCCAAGAAGGGCGACACGGCAGCCGCCGAGAAAGCCGCGCATGAGCGCATCGAGCAGCAGCGCATAGAGCGCGAGCATCGCATCGAAGCCACGCAGGAACGCGCCGAACCGCTCATAGCAAGCGAACAGCCCGAAGAGGAAGAGGCAGAGCCTGAGGCAATCTCCGCTCAAGATATTGCGCTTGTTCAGCAGGAGGAGGAAGAGACAGAGCCGGAAGCCGCGCCGCCACCACAGGCTGCGACGGCCCAGCCCGAATCTTCAGAAGAAGGCGGCAGGAGTCGCGGCAGGCGCGGACGACGGCGCGGCGGCAAAGGCCGTGCTGAAGGCGCTGAGAAACCTTCTCAAGATGCTGCTTCAACTTCCGGCACGATTGAAGCCGAAGACATCGACACGCCGTTTGCGATTCCGGCCTCTTCGTTCCAGCGCGTCGTGGATGAAGATGAACGCGCCGCCGCCGAAGAGGGCGAGATGTTCAAGGACGCGCGCCTTCAGGAACGACTTCTGGACCAGATTCACGCGGTCGAGTTCGACATCGAAGACATGCCGACGGCAGAGGTCGGCTCCCTGCTCGGCTCTGCCGGAGCGCGTGGTAACGATTCGTTCCAGCGCATAGACGACAGCGACATCGCTTCCGACGAAGCGTCTGAGACCGCTTATGTGCAACAGACCGTCGCCGCGCATGTAGACGCTTTCATAGACGAGATTGCGGAACAGACCGTCAGCGCGCAATCCTTCGAGCGCGTCAGCGATGACGAGAAAGCCATAGAAGGCGGCATCGAAGAAATTGCTGCCAAGCGCGGCAAACGCAGCCGCACCAAAAAAGAAACGGTCGAGGCCGCGCCCGCTGCCAGAGAAGAAACAGCTAAACCGTCACGCGCACGCGGCGGTGCGGCGAAGAAGGTTGCTTCCAAGACCGCAGCCAAAAAAGCTGCTCCGGCCAAAGAGAAGCCAGCCGCAGAGAAGCCAGCCGCGAAGAAGGCTGCTTCCAAGAGTGCGACCAAGAGCAGCCGCAAGGGTCGCGCCTCTCAAGCCATTCCGGCGGAAGAAGGCGAGCTTGATATAGCCGTGCTTGAAGCGGAAAGAGAGCGAGCCGAACAGGCAGACCTCGTCGCAGCCGAAGCAGCGGACGGCGAGCACTTTGAAGCCGGCAGCGCCGGCGACGAAACTTTTGAAGATGCAGACGCGAGCGTCTCTTCAAAGCCTGCGCGCGGAGAGTTTGCCACGCGGCGCGGAGGACGCCGCCGCCGGCGCAAGCCAAATGAAAATGGAGAAGAAGACCGCACCAACGGCAAAGACGAGGAAGCAGGCGCAGAAGAAGAAGTAGTTGAAGAAGCGCCTGCTATCGTCGCCGCGCCTCCCGCGCCTCCGGCCCCTGCTCCGCGCGAACGTGAATCTCGTGAACGCGAGCCGCGCGAACGTGAACCGCGTGAGCCGCGCGAGCGCGAGCCACGTGAGTCGCGCGAGCCGCGTGAGCCACGCGAGCGTGAGCCGCGTGAGTCGCGTGAGCCGCGAGACAGGCGTGATCGTCCGGCAGGCGGTCGCAGCAGTGGCGGGCCGCAGCAGCGTGGCGGCGGACGCCGCGAGATGCGCCAGCAACCCACCATCACAGACCTCCTGCGCGAAGGACAGGAGATTCTGGTTCAGATTGCCAAAGAGCCTATCGCCAAGAAAGGCGCGCGTATCACTTCGCACATCGCGTTGCCCGGAAGGTATCTGGTTTACATGCCGACGGTCGAGCATGTCGGCGTCTCGCGCAAGATCGAGTCCGACAGCGAGCGGCTGCGGCTGCGCAAGCTGATACAGGCCATACGCGCCGAAGAAGACGTGCCTTCGGGCGGCTTTATCGTCCGCACGGCGGGCATCGGCGTCAGCGAAGAATCTTTAAGAGAAGACGCGCGCTATCTTGTACGCACATGGCTCGACATCCGGCGCGCGGCTGAGAAGGCCAAAGCGCCCTCGATGGCGCACCAGGACTTAGACCTCGTGCAGCGCATCCTGCGCGATCAACTGTCCGAGGAATTCACGGCGATTCGCGTTGACTCCGAAGAGGAGTATCAGGCCATCGTCGAGTTCGTCAATCGCATCCAGCCGCGCATGGTCAAGCGCGTCAAGCTGCACACACGCGAAGAGCCGATCCTCGAAGCCTACGGCGTGCAGGTGGAAGTGGACAAAGCCATCAAGCCGCGCGTGTGGCTCAAATCCGGCGGCTATCTGGTCATCAATCAGACGGAAGCTCTGGTCGCCATAGATGTCAACACGGGCAAGTTTGTCGGGCGCGGAGGCAGTCGTCTCGAAGACACAATCACGCGCACCAACATGGAAGCGGTGGACGAGATTGTGCGGCAGATACGCTTGCGCGATCTCGGCGGCATCATCGTGCTCGACTTGATTGACATGGAAGACCGCCGCAACCGCAACCGCGTCATGCAGGCTTTGCAGGAAGCATTGCAGGGCGACAAGTCGCCTACGAAAGTTCTCTCGTTCAACGATTTCGGGTTGGTGATTATGACGCGCAAACGCGTCAAGCAATCTCTGGAAAGAACGCTCTGCGCGCCGTGTCCTTATTGTCAGGGCGCGGGCCTTGTCAAATCGCCGCAGACCATTTGCTACGAGATTCTGGAAGAAGCGCGGCGGCTCGCACGAGGGATGGACGACGACGGCCTGAAGCAAACAACCTTACGCCTTAACCCGGAAGTCGCACGCGCGCTACGCAGCACTGAAAAGGATGTGCTCACCGAGATCGAAGATTATCTAGGCGCGGTGGACATCACAAGCGATACGCGCGTTCATCAGGAGCAGTTCGACTTCGCTTTTATTTAAAGAGCGCGAAAGAACGTCTCCCGCAAAGGCGCGGAGAAGACAGGGGATAGGGTATCGGGTGTCGGGTGTAGTGAAAGGCAAATGCTTTTCCGACACCCGACACCCTTCCCCCGTCCCCCTTGCTCTCTGCGCCTTTGCGGGAGACGCTTTGCTTTCGCACATAAATCTTGACAATTGATATATGCCAGCTTACATTCCACATGCCTTTGGAAACTGTCAGACCAACAGCTTTAGATTCAGAACGCGGCCTGAAATATTACGGGCCGGTTAATCTCTCTCGAACGTGTGGCTGAAATGCTCATACGACGCGCTTCCTATAGACCGCCACCTTTCCCTGTCGCGCCTGCTTTGTGACTTTTTGAAAGTTCGCTACTTCCAACCAACTCTTTGAGACGAACATACGGAGGATAGAAAAATGCTTTCCCGAACAGTTTTTTCCTCACACCGGCTACAGGCTTTTGTTTTGTCGCTGCTCGCCACGCTGCTGCTAGCAAATGTAGCGCAAGCGCAGGACACTGTGACCGGCGCGTTTGAAGGCACCGTTAATGACAGAACGACTGGCGCTCCGATTGCCGGAGCCTCCGTCCAGTTTATCAACCAGTTGAGCGAAGTCCCCGTCGCCAAGCGCACGGACGCGCAGGGCCGTTTCTATCAAGGGCTGCTGCCTCCCGGAACTTACACGATTCGCGTCGTCGCGCAGGGCTATCAATCAAGAGAAGTCGAGCAGCGTCTGCTGGCGACGCGTCCCAATGCGGTCGTCCCTGTGCCTGTGCTCTTAGACCCCGAATCAACGACTGCGACGGCCACGCCGACGCCGACTCCAACGGGCACGCCGACGGCAACCGGCACACCGATGCCTCAACCGGCTGCCGCGCCGGATCGCAGCGTCGTGGCCGACATCAATATGACGGATGCGCGGCGCGACGGCGCGTTCACGGAAGAAGAAGTTTCCACACTGGCCCTCGGAGTGACGACCGTGATACGCACTTTTGACGAACTCGCGCTGCTCTTGCCGGGCGTGGCCGAAGCCCCGCAGACCGAAGGCGGCGGAGCGGGGCCGGGCGTCGGCTCAGGCGTCGGCTCTGCAGGGCAATTTTCAGTTAACGGCCTGCGCTCGCGCGCGAATAACTTTATGGTTGACGGCTCTGACAATAACGACGAAGACATAGGCGTGCGCCGTCAGGGATTTCTCTCGCTCGTGCCGCAGCCCGTTGAATCCATCAAAGAGTTTCAGACCATTACCTTGCTCGCGCCGGCGCAGTTCGGGCGCAACATCGGCGGGCAGGTCAATGCCATTTCAAAGTCAGGCGGAAATGGGACGCACGGCACATTCTTCGGCTTTCTGAACTCAAGCCAACTGAACGCGCGCAATCCATTCGACACCGCCAACGGCAATGCCACGACGGCTGTCACTTCCGGCGGGCGCGCCGTGCTCGATTGCACTTTCATAGCCATGTTTCCCTGCACCACTGCGAACGGCAGGCCCGTCACCGTGAGCAATCAGAGCGGCGGCCAGGATTCTTCGACATTGACGCAGGGCGGACTGGTTTTGGGTGGGCCATTGATGCCGGACAAGCTTTTCTACTTTATCTCGGCAGAGGGACAATTTCTGAATGCCAGAAAAGAGGCGAGCTTTGCCGTGCCGACGGTCGCGCAGCGCGGGCTGTTTGGAACGGGCGCGACGGGCATCGCCTTCAATCCGTTCGACCCGACGATGGCGGTCTCGGCTTTCCCGACCTCGATTGACGCCGATTCTATCTTCAGCCTCTTCCCGCTCCCGAATAATCCGACCGGAGTTTACGGCCCGAACACTTTCACACAGAACCTTCCGGCCAGCGGTCAGGGCAAAGTCTTCTCCGGCAAAGTTGACTGGAACTTTAATGTCCACGAGCGGCAACAGCAGTTCACGGCCCGCTATAACTTTACGGACGACTGGCGCGATTTGCCCGTCACGGGCGGCGCGCTCTTCTCCAGTTTGCGCCCGCGCGTACGCACGCAGAATCTCTCGACCTTCCTCAACAGCGAACTCAGTGGGCCAAACACCACCCGGCCCGTCTTTAACCAGTTGCGACTTTCTTACGGGCGCACGCGTCTGGCTTTTGACGAGAACCGCGACACGGAATTCCTGATCCCGTCAGACCAGTTTCCCGCCGAGCCGTTTCTCTTGAATGCCAGAAGGCGCGTCAATCTCACTTTGCCGACCAGCGCCGCCGCGCTCTTTGTGACAGCCGGAACGGTTGAAGGCGATCTGGGGCCTGTGGGACAGGTCAACATCGCGGGCTTTAGTCCCGTCGGCGTGGATGTCTTTAACTTTCCGCAACGGCGCGTCAACAATACCTATCAGGTGGCGGACACGATGACTTATAGAGTCGGCGGCCACAGTTTCGCCTTCGGCACAGACCTGCGCCGCACGGAACTCAACAGCGACCTGCCGCGCAACTCTCGCCCGTTGATTACCTTTAACGGCGCGCCCACGCTCTCAGGAGCTTTTATCTCCGGCCTCGATCTGGCCGCAGCTTCTGCCGCCTCCGGCTTCTTTCAAACATTGGCGACGACCACCTCAGACATCGGCCTGCGCTATTACCAGATAAACTTTTTCGGGCAGGACGAATGGCGCATCCGTCCGAATCTCTCCATCTCATATGGCCTGCGCTATGAGTACAACACGCCGCCGCGCGAGGTGAACGAGCGCATCGAGAATGCTTTCGCCAATTCGGCGACGAATATTTTGCCGGGCCTCAGCGCACTGCAAAACCGCGACCAGATTTATGAGCCGGATAGAAACAACTTTGCGCCGCGCATCGGCTTCGCCTGGTCGCCAAACTTTTTCGAGAACCGCGAGACCGTCATACGCGCCGGATACGGTCTCTACTATGACCAGATTCTAGGGGCCGTCGTCAGCCAGTCGCGTAATGTCTTTCCAAACTTTCTGACGGTCAACTTCGCTGGCGGCTTTGGCGGCTCTGGAGGCTTGTTCGACCTCTTTAACCCGTCCAACGCAGCCATCAATATCGGCACGCCTGCGGCTCCCAACTTCGTGCCGCTGACCATCGGTCTCAACACATTCAATCCGCAGATTCCGTTGCCGACGCTGGTCAATGTCATCAACAGCAACTTTCCCGGCGGCTTCGGGGCGACGCTTCCGGCGCGCGAGCTACAGACTCCGATGGCGCACCAGTTCTCCGCCACATTCGAGCAGCAACTGACGCGCAATCTGGTGGCTTCTGTCGCTTATGTCGGCACGCGCGGGCGCAATCTGTTGCGTACGACCACTCCGAACTTAGGGCCGAACACTTTTCTGCTGCCGCTTGAGTTCAGCGTCGCGGGCAACGTGCCGTCCTTCTTCGGCTTCGCTTTCGCGCCGGGGTCGGCCACTCCTGCGGGCGGTCGTCCTGTGCCTTCAGCCGGTGCGGTCAATATTTATGAGACCTCTGCCAGCTCGAACTACAACGCGCTGCAAGTGCAGCTGCGCGGACGCCTGAGCTTCATCACCTCGACGCAGTTTCAAGTCAACTACACTTTCTCGAAAGTGTCGGATGATGCGTCGGACGTGTTTGACCTCGCAGGCTCGTCTGCCTTGCCGCAGAACAGCCTGACGTTTGAGGGCGAGCGCGCTCCTTCTAATTTCGATGTGCGGCATCGCGTCTCTTATAGCTCTATCTCGACGCTACCGGATTTGAATAACCGTCACCCGCTCCTGCGCTTCTTTTTCGGCGGGCTGCAATGGGCTTCGACCGGCATGCTCCACACGGGCCAGCCGTTTACGGTCAACAGCATTTACGACATCAACCTTGACGGCAACCTGACGGATCGTTTGAACACGCTGAACGGCATCGTCTTTACGGATAATCGCAGCCAGCCGCTGACGACGACGAGCCGCGACCCGTTCTTCCTGCGCACGCTGCTGGCTCCGACCGGAGACGACGGAGCCATCGGGCGCAATACTTTTCGCTCCGGTCTGGTGATGATGGGCAGCCTCGCCATCATCAAGAATTTCAACATCACGGAAGGACAAAACCTGACGTTCCGGATGGAAGTCTTCAACGTCATGAATCGCTCGAACTTCGGCATCCCGATTCGCACGCTGGAATCGCCCGGTTTCGGCAAAGCCATTGAGACCGTGACGCCCTCGCGCCGGATTCAGTTTGCTTTGAAGTATTCTTTCTAAGTCAGAAATTCAAACAGGGATGGAAAAGCAAGGATGAAGGATGAAGGCGGAAGGATGAAAGGCATGCTATTCAAACATGTAGCGTTCGTCTTTGAATAGCACTCTCTTCATCCTTCCGCCTTCATCCTTCATCCTTGCTTCCGTGTCCATCCCTGTGAATTCTTCTTCCCAATAAGATATGCTAAGCTTTGATACCGAAGCGATGCACATCTCGCGCCTTCGACTTTCTCTCCCGCATTAACTTGAGATTTCTATGAGAGGTTTGCGATTCATGCACAGACGATTGAGCCTGCCGGCGGCTCTCGCCGTTCTCCTGCTCTCCCTTTACGCTTTCGCTTTCCAAAACATCGCACGCGCGCAGGATTTAGTCGGCGGCGCAGGCCGCACGGATTTGAGCGGCGGCGCGGGCAGCAGCGGCGGCAGCACGCGCGGCAACACACGCCGTCCAAAGGTGCGTAACACCGCGACCACCACGACCGTCCGCACTGTCACACGCACCAAGACGGTCATCGTCACGCCCACCACCGGCACGCTCTCTGTCGCCACGGAACCCGGCGCGGCGATTCTCGTCGAACCCCTGAGGGGCGGCGTGGCGCTCGATGGCACTGTCGAGAAGGACGAGGGCCTCTTTATCTTTAACGACCTCAAGCCGGGGCGTTACCGCGTGGCGGCAGAGTTGGACGGGTACACCGAAGCAGAAAAAGAAGTGGTCGTCATTGCCAACAAGCCCGCGTCCGTCACCTTAAACTTGCAGCCAATTACTTTCGCAGTAACCATCGCCGCCAACGTGCAGGCTGGCGAAGTGCGCTATGCGCCGGTGATCGGGAACAAGGATGCTTCGGGCCAGATTAAATATTCCGTGACGGGCGAGACGCGCGTCACGCCCTTGCAGGCCGGTCGCGCAATGCTTTCAAACCTGCGGCCCGGAACTTACGGCGTGGACGTGCGCGCGGCTGATGTCGGTTATCAAACACTGCTTGCGACCTTCACGCTGCCGGGGCAGACGACCTATAACGTCACGCTGCCAAAGCTCTTGAGCACCAAAACATTTTCCGAGGTCTGGGTCAGTCTTGATGCATGGGAAGCTCCTGCCGGATGGCGCGTCGCCTCGCGCAAGCTCTCTGCGAGCGGGCGCGGCGTGGCTCTGCCGCGAGATGAATCCGCGCGCCACTATGCAGACTTTCGCCTCTTCAGCGGCGTCAAGATGCTCAACGGCGTGGCCGCGTCTTTTGTCGTGCGCGCGACGGACGCGAATAACTATTATTTGATTCAGGTGACGGGCGCGAAGGCGGACGAGCCGTATGTCCTGCGCGGCTTTGTGGTCAGGAATGGAACGGCGCAACGCTTTGGCTCGACCATTCCGATTGATGCGTTCGCTGACACGCTGAAAGCGAATCAGTTCTTCAACGTCTCGATGGAAGCGAAGGGCAACAAGTTCAAAGTCTCGATTACAGACAGCCAGACCGGAGACGTGCTCCCCCTCGGCACGCTCGAAGACCCGAACCGCAACTTTCCCATCGGCGCAGCAGGCATCGCTATCCGCGACACAGAGCAGAATGAGATAGGCAACTTCCTCGTCTGTACGGATGAATTGGCCGACTGCGCGAGAGGGTAAAGCAAAGACAGGGAGTAGGGGGAAGGGGGTCGGGGGTCGGTAAAAGAATTGTCTTTCACTACACCCGATACCCTTCCCCCTACTCCCTTGTTGAAGCGCCTTTGCGGGAAAATTCTTTTAGTTGGGATGGCCTAAGGCGCATGCTATATTGCCTGTATCAGCAAAACTGTTGAAGCGGCGTGTCCAAAAGAACAAGGGGAAAGCAATCATGATGTGGCCGGATGCCGGAATTTTTTCCCGGCGGAAGAGATTTTCCAAAGTGGGGGCAATCAGCAAAATCTGGAAGACCATGCTGGCGGGCGGCGCTGGGATGGCTGCGCTGGCTGCCGTCAATGCTTCTATCCGGCGGCAGGCCGCAGAGCCGGACGATAGCGCGCTCGGCGGCCAACCTGATTTTTACGAGTGGCGCGAAGGAAATATTATTTATCAAACGGCTGGCGCGGATGGAGCGGGTGCGCCGGTTGTTTTTGTGCACGGCATCGGCGCGGGATTTTCCAGCTTTATGTGGCGCAAGAATTTCGATGTGCTGGCACAAGACTTTCGCGTCTATGCGCCCGACCTGCTCGGCTTCGGTCTTTCAGACAAGCCCGCCAATGTCTCTTATTCCGCAGACCTCTACGTCGGGCTGGTTGCCGATTTCATACGCGAAGTCGCAGGCACGCCCGCGCACCTCGTTGCCTCGTCGTTGAGCGCGGCTTATTGTGCGCGCGTCGCGGATGAATATCCCGAGCTGGTACAATCGCTCGTGCTCGTCTCGCCGACCGGAGCGGACAATTTACGCGCGCGTCCCGGCATGACCGGCGCAGCCTTCTATGGACTCATGAACTCGCCCGTGCTCGGCACTTCCTTTTACAACGTCGTGGCGAGCGAGCGCAGCATACGCGACTATGCAAGCGCTCAAATCTTTTTTGACAAACGTCGCGTGACAGAACGCCTCGTCGCGCATCACTACGCGACCAGCCACCTGCCGGGAGCGCAATATGCCATCGCGGCTTTTCTCTCCGGCTATCTCAACACAGACATCCGCGAAGCTTTCGCGCGCCTGACGCAACCCGTCACAATCGTCTGGGGCAAACAGGACACGGCCAACCCGATTGAGCAGGCCGCAGAACTCTTACGGCTTAACCCGCGCGCCGCGCTCGAAATCTTTGACCGCTGCCGTCTCACTCCGCCCGAAGAGCACCCGGAAAGATTCAACGCTCTCGTTCATCGCACTCTCAACGCGCGGCCCGTGGCGGCGTAATTTAATTTCCCTGATGAATATCTTAGAGACACAGCGACTTGTCGTCAGACATTTGCGCGCCAGTGACGTGGACGAGATGTATGCCATTTGCAGCGATGCGGAGTTGATGCGTTTTGTCGGCGACGGCCAGCCGCTCAAGCGTGAGCAGGTAGAAAAGTGGATTGAGAAATCCGTGGACAATTATCGCAGGCAGGGATTTGGATGTTCGGCTGTGATTGATAAGAGCACTGCTCGTTTCGCAGGCTATTGCGGGCTGGTGTACGGGCCAGGCAGTGAGATAGTCGAAATCATTTATACGCTGAAGAAAGAATACTGGGGACGCGGCTTAGCCAGCGAAGTCGCGGGCGCGATGATCGACTATGGCTTGAACAAGCTCGATTTGAAGCGCATCATGGCGACGATTGATCCGGATAATCTCGGCTCGATCAGAATCGTGGAAAAGCTCGGCCTGAAGTTTCAGGAGCAAAGAGTTGATGAGAATAATTTGCCGGAACTGGTGTATATGATCGAGCGCAGTTAAAAACAATTTCCCGCAAAGGCGCAAAGACGCAGTTAAGAGTTCAGAGAATTCAGAGAGTTAAAAGACAAGCTCAATTCCTTTCGCCCTCTCTTAACTCTACAAACTCTTAACTGCGTCTTTGCGCCTTTATGTGAAACTTTGTCTTCAAAAAAAAGAATGCGGCCCGTGCATGATTCGGGCCGCATCCATTTTTAGGAGGAGAGAGAGAAACTGCTTACTGCGTTGCGACCTGTGTGCCGCCTTCGTTAAGTACGATGTTCTGTTTTGCCCCCGGAAAAGTAATGCCGATCAAAATCTGCGTGTTGCCTTTGGTGGCCCAACGCATGTCAAAAGAGCCGTTGCTGCCTTCACGATTTTCCAGACGCGCGGTGGCTTTTGCGAGCACCGACTTGGTCTTGCGGTCGAGAATTGTGACTTCGTTTGTTTCGTCGTTAAAGCTGACCCTGTAGGTTCCCGCCTTGAGTTCCGTGCCGCCGACTATAAAATCACTGCCGAAGGTGACGACGCGGTTTTTTTCTTTCGCCATTGCGACGACGCCTGTCATCGCGCACAAGATGAATGCGATTGCAATGCGAGCTAGATTTCTCTTCATATGACTACGTACTCCTTATGTTATCCATGATATCGGATGTATTTACAGATTTGCGGTTTCGCGGACTTAAAAAAACTGCGCAGTCCGCGTCGCACTTCCCTTTACGCTCTCAGCCATGCAAGGTTTCATAAAAATCTTCCGTCCGTATCAAACCCTTATGAATTTTCAATCAACCCTGACGACCGGCGTCATTTCAACATTCTATATATATAAACGCCGCCGACACCTGTTTTGTGACAGTCCGGTCAAAGAAAATGATAAAACGTTTGCGTTTGAGGATGAGCTTCTTAAGAGAAGGAAGGAATTGCTATTTCAGTGGCAAGTATGTGACTTGATTTATCCATTCTTCCGTATTTGTGGCTTGGGCGATTATTTCCAAATCATCTATGCATTGACCAACCGTGACATTAAGTTGATGTCCGTAAATCACACCTGAAAACTTCTGTCCAGCCTGCTGTCTCTCCGAGGCTTCGCGCAACAAGTCGTCATCCTGAGTGAAAAGAATACGTCCCAATTCTGTTGCCCGATCAAGAAGTCGAGCGTCGTCCAGTTCTCCTGCCTTATCTTCCTGCGCGGTTAAAACATCTATCTCGCGCAAACGTAGCCCCGTAGTAACAGCGCGACGGACATGAACATCCATATACAGCTTGATGCTCATTGAGAGCAATTACCTGCCTTTTGCTTGGCCTTACATTCGTTGCAAAATCCCCCTATAGTTTTGCCGGGGAACACTCTTTCCTCATAATTTGAGGTAGGCCATGAGGAACAATTTCTGCACGAATGCCAGGTATCGCTTGCTTTTCTTTTACGAAATGTTTTTGCCGAAGGCTTAGTTCCCGGTAAAGATTTCTTTAACGTCAAAAGTCTTTGTCTGAAGAAGGGGTCAGAGATTTTTGCGCTCAATTCATTGGCCTCTCGCCATCGACGCTCGACTTCCACCTCTAACTCTGTTTGGTGGTCATAGTAATAAGCCAATGCAGCATGAATCTGCGCTAGAGATAAGTGCGGATATTGGAAGTGCATCTCTTCAGGGCTTGAGCCATGTACAAATTTATCGACAATGATTTCGATTACCTTAACATTAGTATCATCTATCCAGGCTACGCCATTCTCATCAATCTCAATGTGTGCCGTTGTAATCGCCGACATAATTCTTCACCTCATTCTGAACCTAAAGTTAAACTAGCACGAACCCTCTTAAACCCCAATGTTCAAGCATACTTTCGGATTGCAACGCGGCTCTTTAAATAAAAGCGGCTTTACCATCGAGAGGCAGGCGTGGTTGTACAAAATATGCTATTCGATTTAAGCTGAACTTTCCAAATATTTATCAGAAGGAGACCTCGTATGAGTCGCAATCCAAACACAGACCCGCCGCAACCGGACGAGCCGATGCCGCAGCCGGGCGATCCTGCTTTGCCGCCCACTGCGCCGGATGACCCGATTCAACCCGACCCGTCGCAGCCGGAGCCGATACCGCTTCCACCCGACACGAATCCTTCTCCCGCCGCGCCCGTGCGCGAGCCGGAGATGCCGATGCCCGCAGGCGACCCGCCGGCGGGAGAGCCAACCCGTCTGGCTTAATATTGATTGAAAGAATTATCGTGCACGCGAAGCGATGAGTAAGCAGGTTGAACTTTTAAAGGAAGCGAAAGCAGCCGTTGAAGAGCCAGCAGGGACAAGCTCCATGCTCGATGCCATCGCGCGCGCGCTCGAAGAAAAACCGTTTAAGCCGCACCCGCTTTTCACAAATGGGCACGCGCAGACGCTTGCCTCTTACGCGTGGCCGCGCCGCTTCCGTTTCAGGGCGCACCGTCACGACGAGCCGCGACTGTTTGAGATCGAGCCGGGCGTCAAACTTCTGGCCCACTGCCGCTGGCTCTCAGACCGTGACGCGCATCCGACTGTCATCGCCCTTCATGGTCTTGAGGGTTCGAGCGATGCGCGCTACATGCTCGGCACGGCGACGAAAGCCTTACGCAAAGGATTTAATACAGTCCGCCTCAACCTGCGCAACTGCGGCAACACGGAACACCTGACGCCCACGCTCTACAACAGCGGGATGAGCAGCGATGTGCTCGCAGTCGTCAACGAGCTGTTGGAGCGCGATCATCTGAGAAATATTTTTCTCGTCGGCTTTTCGATGAGCGGCAACATAGTCTTAAAGCTGGCGGGCGAAAACGGTGTCGAGCTGGCCCGGAAAATCTCCGGCATCTGCGCCGTCTCGCCCTCGGTTGATTTGAATGCTTGCGCCGACGCCATCGAGCGGCGTGACAACTGGCTTTACCAGAAAAGCTTTATGCGCAGTCTTCATCATCGCATCCGGCAGAAGCATAAACTTTTCCCTGACCGATTTGATGCCAGAGACATTCATCTGATTCGCACGATTCGTCAATTCGATGAGCGATACACGGCGGCAGACGGCGGATACAGAGATGCCAATGATTATTACGCGCGTGCCAGTTCCCTGCCCCTGATTCAAAACATACGCGTGCCGACGCTTATCATACACGCCGAGGACGATCCGTTTATTCCCTTCGATTCATTGCGCCATCCATCGGTCGCCGCGAACCCGCACGTCATCCTGCTCGCGCCTGAGCGCGGCGGGCATCTGGGTTTCGTCGCCGGAGACACCAAAGGCGAAGACCGTTTCTGGGCCGAGAATCGCGTGGTGGAATTCTGTCAGCTAGTAAACGAGCGGGCGATTTCTTAAAAGCGATGCGAAAAAAGTCGCAGCAAATTTCGTTGACAAAAATGTTGTTCGGACTACTATAACGGCATTGTCCGGTTGCGAATTTGACTTGCAGTTTCGCACTCAGCAGCTTTTCTTAAAATCTTTTCTATCACTCAGCCCGCACACGGCGATGAGCTTCGACCCGCCGGAAAGGTGTTTGCCATGAATCTCTTTCAAACTTTCGTATTGCGGATTCTGTTCTGCTTGATGCTGTGTCTGGGTAGTGTGATAAGCGTGCAGGCAGGATATCTCTACGTGCTGAAGGATGACCCGGCGGGAGCGGGCAATCAAGTTTACGGATTTCAAGTCAACGAATTGACGGGCGCATTGACGCTCTTGCCCGGTTTTCCAGTCTCGACGGGCGGACTCGGCGTTAACGCGCTGGTCTGCGAACGCATGACGATTGACAAGGAGAACAAGCGTCTCTATGTCATCAACGACGGCGCGGATACCGTCAGCGCATATTCCATCAATTCATTGACGGGCGCGTTGACCGCGATGCCTTTCAATCCGATTGCGCTTGGCGCGGGCACATGGAACACCATCTCTGTGCATCCGTCGGGTTCGCCGCTCGTCATCGGCGACGGCAACACGACGATGGGTCGTCTCTTGAGTTTTCATATCACTGCGACCACCGCGACGGCTGCTGCTGGCAGCCCGTATTCCATCAATCCGGCGTCCGCTTTTTCGAGCGTCTTCACACAGGACGGCAATCATGTTTACGTCGGCGGCAACATGGGCGCGTTCTTCGCGGGTTTCAGAGTCAATCCCGCGACGGGTGTTTTGAGCACGCTTGTCGGTTCGCCTTTTAGCTCTGTGACGGGCAATCCGGTTGCTTATGCGACGGATGCTGAGGGGCGGCTTTTTATGGTGACGGCGACGCCGGAGTTGCGAGCCTTCACCACTACTGCGAGCGGCAATCCTACGGCGGTGAGCGGCAATCCCTTTCCGCCTTCGGGTATCACGCAGCGCCGCGACGGGTTGATTCACCAGAACGGCTTTTATATAGTGGCTGGCAACTCCGGCAACAACGTCGGCGTATATCAAATCGGCGGGAGCGGCGCTTCAACCACCTTGACGGCTGTGACGGGTTCTCCGTTTGCGACGGGCGGGACGACGGCCAACGCATTGGCTCTTAATTACGGCGGAAACTTTTTGTATGTCGCCAACCGTCTCAGTCGAAACCTGACCGCGTTCGGCGTCAACCTTGCTTCGGGGCAACTGACGAGTCTCGGTGTACAGCCGAGCAACACCATCGGCACGACCGGATTCCTGAACGGCATGAGTTATCTGCCACCGGCAGTTACTAACAAAACACGCACGGATTTTGACGGCGACGGGCGCGCGGATCTTTCTGTCTTTCGCAGCAGCAGCGGCGTGTGGCATCTGCTGCTTTCATCGGCGAGCCACGTTTCTGCGCAATGGGGAGAGATGGGCGATGTCCCCGCGCCTTCAGATTTTGATGGAGATGGTAAGGCAGACATTGCCGTCTGGCGCAGCGCCGGGCAGGGCGACCCGAATCGTTCTTACTTCTATATCCTGCAAAGCAGGACGAACACTTTGCGCGCAGAGCAGTTCGGCATGACAGGCGATTTCACCCCGGTCATCGGCGACTGGGACGGCGATGGCCGCGCAGACCTTGCTGTCTATCGCCCGGACACGACGGGCGGGCCGAGCTATTTCTTCTATCGTCCGTCGGCCAGCCCCGGCACCGACTTCCTGTCAATCCAGTGGGGCGGGCCGAATGATAAACCGCTCAACGGTGATTTTGACGGAGATGGCAGGCAGGATGCAGCCGTCTTTCGCCCCGCACAAGGTGTCTGGTACATACGTCAAAGCAGCGA
The DNA here is from genome assembly GCA_963817025.1 of Pyrinomonadaceae bacterium. Taxonomy (GTDB): domain Bacteria; phylum Acidobacteriota; class Blastocatellia; order Pyrinomonadales; family Pyrinomonadaceae; genus JACMLC01. Next base: position 744,193 of record CAWFML010000004.1, read on the forward strand.
CGGGACATTGCGCGCAGTAAACTGGGGGGCGCTGTCAGACAAGGCTGTCCCGGCTGACTATGATGGCGATAGAAAAACAGATGTGGCCGTCATACGCCCTTCGAACAATGCCTGGTATATCTTGCAAAGCTCGGATAATCAGTTTTTTGTTTTGCAGTTTGGTCTGAATCAGGACATTCCCGTGCCCGCAGATTACGACGGCGACGGGAGCGATGATATTGCCGTCTTCCGTCCGTCAAATGGCGCGTGGTATCGCAGGCTCAGCAGCAACGGCACGGTTATCGGGCAGCAGTTTGGACAGAATGGAGATACGCCGGTTCCTAATTCGTTCTTCGTTCCGTAACGAGGAAAGAAAGTATCACGCAAAGGCGCGAAGAAAGCAGTTGAGCTTCTTCTTTGCGTCTTTGCGTGAAATATTCGTTGTGCTTTAAGTCAGGTCTTTTGAATCCTGCGGCTTGTCCGGCTCATCCGAAGCTTCTTCGCCGTTCTCGCCTGTTGCTTCATCTTTCTTCTTGAAATCCTCAGCCGGTGCATGATAGGCGAAGACGGCTTCATCATCCGAAGCGGGGAAGACGCGCGCGGCCAAATCTTCTAGGAGGCGACGGATGCGGCCCGGCTCTTCCTGCGAGGGCGAAGCGGGCACGCCGTTGCTCTCTGCGACTTCGGAGTCGAGGCGGACGAGTTGGGCCGTGATGTTGCGACAGAAAGAGCAAGCGACCAGATGTTTGACGACCGGAGATGATTCGGTTTCGCTGAGACGGCCTTCGGTGAAAGCCGAGAGGGCGTCTTCGTCCAGATGCGTGGCGGCGAGCATCGGCGTGGCGACGAGCGCGCGGCGGCGCAGGTGCTGATGAATCATGCGCCGAATTCCTTCTGTCTCTTTGTTGCTCTTTGGTCGCGGCACCTTTTACCTCGCGCCTCCTTTTTCGGTGGACGGCTATTCTGCCTGTTCTTTGCTCAAGCCATCTGCCGGAGCATCCATTAAATGACGGCGCACATCTTCGGTTGCTAAATCCTCCGTCGCCATCTCGACGCACATCTCTATCTCTGCGGGGGTCAACCCTTCTTTTTCCACCAGTTGAGTGCGGAAACGATCAAGTATCTTACTGTAAACTTTTTCCAGCCAGCGCATGACGGTTGATTCGTGGACGCGGCTTTCGGGAACATTCGTGCGACGCTTCGATTGTCTTTGAAACCAGCGGCGAAGGGGCGAAGCAGGCTCTTCGACGAGGCGCGCAATCTCGCGCAGCTTTAAATTCTCGACGTGGTAATAGAGCAGCAAGAGCTTTTCGTGATCGTCCAGTGTGGCGAACGAAGCATCGAGGGCTGTCACCGTCGCTGCCTGAAATCGCTCGCGTGCGATCCTGTCCAACATGACTCCCTCGCCTCCTAAGGCTTCCGCGCGCCAGCCGGGACGATCATGCGTTTCGCCGCCGCTCTCCGACCAATCGTCTATCGAAATCTCGTCATGCCGCGCGCGGTGCATGTCTATCACAGCATGCCAGACCACTGTCCGCAGCCAGCCTTTCAAAGTCCCGCGCCCACTGTAGGTCGCAAACTTCGACTGCCTCACATCCGCCACCACGCGCGTGCCGTAAAGCTCCACATAGACGGAATCAATGACTTCTTCAGCGTCCGTCTCGATGCTCGACAAATGCCGCGCGATGCGCTCGATATAACGACGATAGCCCTCATCGAAATCCCACCATGCATGCTCGTTGCCGCGCGCACAGGCCAGCGCGAGATAGAGGTCTGTCACCTGAAGCTCGCCCAGAAACTGGCGGATTTGATCCGCGCTTGGAGCCGTGCCGTTTGTGTGGTCAAAGAGATATTTGTCCACAGCCATCCTGAGCGCCGCTTTGAAGTCTTCGAGCGCGACGCCGTAATTCGGGGCGGCCTCCGTGCAGCGCGCATAGAGCGACGAGATGTCGACTGTGCAGTCGCTGAGCGCGAGTTCGAGTTGTGCGAGAGACGGGCTTGTCACTTGAACAGGGATTATAAATTAAACCGCGCCCTTTCGCCTACCGCTTTCGATTAACAAAGAACATTTTCCGGCCTTCTGGCCCATAAAAACTTATGACTCTCAAGGATTTCCGGATGCCGCACGCAGACACGCACCTGCCGCTGCACGCTCCATGACACCTCGCGCCTCACGCGTTATCCATCAAACTGTCTCTATAAAAGCGGGATGGAAGGAAATGACCCGGCATCCGCTCATGTGTCGTGTGGACGGCAGCCTTCTGGGAATTTTGCGCAAAGGCGCGCAAAATTTATCGCAGGAAAATGTTGACGGATAGATGCGTGAAAATAGAAGTGCGGTTGCTCTCTGGAATATATTCGGGAAAACTCATCCCTTTGCGCCTTGCGGTTTTATCTTTGCGCCTTTGCGCGAAAAGCAGGTTTCACGCAAAGGCGCAAAAGAGAAAAACTCAAGACGCAAAGAATTTACTCTTCCGCTCTCTTGAGTTTTTGCAAAAACCTGATTAGCAGTTGAACTATTTTTCCATCTTCTTCAGCAGACGCGCGGCGTGGTTGCGCGCCATCAGGGGGATGCGCTCGTCCGTGCTCAGGTCGCGCATGAGCGGGATGAGTTGCTGCGGGTCGGAGAGTTCGCCGCGCCTCAGGTAATCATCAAGCTGCTGCATCAGCTTCGGAGCTTCGAGCGGTTGATTCTCGCGCGCGAGCGTGATGTCGAAGATAAAGACGGCTTGATTGGCTGCATGCTTGTATTCGTTGACGAGGGCAAAAGCATCTTTGTCGCCAGTCCAGTTAAATTCCGCCACGCGGTCGCGCGTGCCCTGCTTCATACGCAGGCGCATCGTGCCGAGATGCGAATACTGTTTATCCGACTGGTAGCTGGTGTCTGTATCTAAAAACCGGAGCGCGTCCCACAAAGCCTTGATGCGTCCGGTCGCGGCAGCAGACAGCTCTATCGGGTCAACAATCGGGTCGTTGTTCTTACGCTCGAAAGTGATTTTCCCGCGCCCGCTCTGGTCATGCTCGATGAGGATGTGTGTGATGAGAAAGTTTGGCTGCGTAAACTCGTAAGAATAGAAGGCCGCTTCCGTATTCTTTTCAACTTTTGCCGGAGCCGCTTCGGCAGGCTTAGGATTGGACTCCTGACTACGAGAATTATGCTTTGGAGCCGGTGGAGTGTTCGCCGGCAGTTCGCGCGCGTTCTGCTTACCGGCTGTTCCGCTCTGTGCCACAGCGCAAATCGCCGCGCTCAGGATTAAGAGCGCGGCAATCGTGACATGCCGGATTGATTGATAATTATCTCTCACTCGAACTTGACGGAGACGAGCCGGGAAACGCCGACCTCTTCCATCGTGACGCCGTACAGCGCACGCGCCATTTCCATCGTGCGCTTGTTATGTGTGATGACAATGAACTGCGTGTTTGTTGCCATCTCGCGGATTTTTTCGGTAAAGCGACCGACGTTGGCTTCATCGAGCGGCGCGTCCACTTCGTCAAGCAGGCAGAACGGCGACGGGCGATAATGAAAGATGCCGAGCACGAGGGCCAAAGCCGCCATCGCCTTTTCGCCGCCTGAGAGAAGCAGGACATTTTGCAAACGCTTGCCCGGCGGCTGCGCGATGATGTCTATGCCGGATTCTAAAACATCATCCGCGTCAATCAGGCTCATCTCGCCGCGACCGCCGCCAAAGAGCTGCACGAACAGCTCGCCAAAGTTGCGGTTAATCTGCTCGAACGCATGGCGAAAACGCTCGCGCGAGCGACGCTTGATTTCGCGCAAAGCTTCTTCGGTCGAAGCCACGCCGTCTATGATGTCCTGCCGCTGTCCGGTCAGGAATTGCAGCCGCTCTTCATTCTCCGCCAGCTCTTCGAGAGCCATCATGTTGACCGCGCCAAAGCCTTCGATGCGTGCGCGCAATTCTTCGACACGAGCGCGGCCCGCGTCTAAATCAAACTCTTCATCAAGAGGATGCTGTCTGGACAATTCTTCGAGCGATTGATTCAGCTCTGTCATGCAGGCTTCGCGGACATAGCCGAGTTTGGCTGTGGCTTCGGCGCGTTGAACCTCAAGCTCTGCGCGCATGTCGCGTGCGGCGGCGGCGCGGCGATTGAGTTCCGCCAGCTCTGCGGCGAGCGCGTCGGCCTTTTCGCGCGCGGCGACGAGGCTCGCGGTGGCGGCAGCAATCAGTTGCTCTTCACGCGTGCGCTCTTGTTCGACAGTCACCTCACTCTGCTCAAGCTCGCCGATTGAGCCGCGCAATTCTTCGAGCCGCGCGGTCGCTTCATGCATCTCGTTCGCGTAACGCTCTAAGCGCGCGTTCAGTTCCGCCTGCTCCGCTTCCATCCGGCGAAGCTCGGCTGCGGCGGCGCGACGACGTTCGGCGGCGGCGGCGGCGGCGGCGCGTTGTTCTCCCAAAAGCTCGTTTTCGGTTTCGGCTTCACGACGCGCGACGGAGAGCAGCGCGGCGGCTTCTGTCACTTTTTCGGAAGCGGCAAGGCGCGCGGCCTCTGCGGTCGCGGCTTCGGACAAAGCCGTCTCGCGTCGCTCTTGCACCTCAAGCAATTCGGCGGCGATGCGCGCGGCATCGTCTGCCACGACGCGCATGTGACGCTCCGCGCGCTCGATCTCCTGCCCCAGTGTGTGCGCGTTCATCTCGCGCGCCAGAGCATCGCGCTCTTCTCGCCCGATAACTTCATTAAGCGACACCACCGCGTCTTCAAGCACAGTCAGAGCGGCGCGAGCTTCGGCCATCTTCTGCTCTGCGGTTGAGAGTTGCGAGTCCAACTCGACGGCGCGCGTGTCCAGTTCACGCATCTCGCGTTTGAAAGCGAGCAGGCCCGCGCCTTCTTCCAGAGCGCGTTCATCTCCGGCATTGATTAGTTGACCGCCCGCGACCCAATCCCCTTCAACCGTCGCGCACATCTCGCCGGTCGAAAGCGACAGGGCCAGCGCCTGTTCCAGAGTTGAAGCCAGACGCGCGCTCATTCTTTGCGGAGCAGTGCGGCGCAGGACTTCCAGAATCTCAGGCGGCGCGCCAAGCAGATCACCGACGCGCAGGCGTTCGAGACTTTCTCCCGTCACAGCCTCATGACGGGCGTGTTCAGCATCACTCTCAGAGACGGCTTGTGAAGAGACCTCGTAATCAGCTTCCTTGATTTCCTCGCTCGCGCCGTGCAGGCCGACGATGATAAAGCCTGCACGCCCCGCATCGTTGGCCCTGAGCCATTGTGCTGCGCGTACTGCGTCATCCGGCGTCGGCACGATGACCGATTGCAGGGACGCGCCGAAGACGCCTTCGACCGTGCGTTCCCATTCGGGCGCGACGTTGAGCATATCCGCGAGCGTCCCCATAAAATGGAAATCTTCGTCGGCGGTCTCCGTCATCGAGAAGAGCCGCTGAACGGCTGGCGAATAATAGGCTCTGCGCTCGTCAAGCTCTCTTAAAGTGTCCAGCCGGTGGCGCGTGCGCGAATATTCTTCGCGTGCGCGCGACTGCTCGGCCTCTGCATCCGAGACAGCTTCGTGTCCATGCACGACCTTTTCGACAGCCGTCTCACGCTCGGCCATAAGGCTCGTCAGATACTCGCGCGCAGCGACGATTTCCGCGTTCAGCCCCTCGGCTTCAATAGCACGCTCCGCATGAATGCTCGCGGCGCGCACGCCTTCGCGCGCGAGGCCGTCGGCTTGCAATCCCAGACGCTCAAGCGCGGATTCGAGCTGGCGGCTGATTTCCATCAAACGTTCCGTGACAGCCGTGTGCGTCAAAAGCTCCGTGCGCGCGTGCTCGATCAAGCCTTCGGCTTCCGCCGCTTCCAAAAGCCGGCGCGTGTATGCAGCCTCTGCGGATTGCAAGAGCCGTGCGCTCTCTTCGCTCTCAACACGCTGGCTGCCTTCGCGCTCACGAAGCCGCTCACACTCGGACGCGGCCTGAGCGAGACGCGTGCCCAAAGTTTCGACCTCGCGCTCAAGCTCCGCGCGACGCTTCTCAAGCGCGATGACCTGTTGCTGTTGATAAGTCAACTCGCGCACGCGGCGGTCGCGGTGCAGCGCGGATTCAGCCGCCGCCGCACGCGATTGCGATAGCTCGTCTTCGAGCGTCCGCGCTTCCTGCGTCGCGCTGTGCGCCTCCTCTTGGCGCGCGGCGAGGGCGTCGCTGATACGGCTTTCCTCGTGCGCTGCTTCATCAAGCTGTGCGCGCGTCTCTTCAAGCAACCTTGCGAGGCTGCGTTCTTCCGCGACATAGACGCGGCGCAAAAGCTCGCGCAGCTCTTCGCGCAGCACGCGATAGCGGCGTGCCTTTGCGGCCTGACGGCGCAGGCTGTTGACCAGCCGGTCTATCTCGGAAACGATGTCGGAGATGCGATTGAGATTTGAGCGTGCGGAGTCAAGGCGGGCTTCGGCGGCGCGCTGGCGCACGCGGAACTTGGTGATGCCCGCAGCCTCTTCGATCAAAGTGCGGCGATCCATCGGCTTGGCCGAAAGAATCTGGCCGATGCGGCCCTGCTCGATGATGGCGTAATGCGCCCCGGCGAGGCCCGTGCCGGAAAACAAATCCTGTATATCCCTGAGGCGACACGTGCGACCGTTCAAGAGATACTCGCTCTCGCCTGAGCGATAAAGCCTGCGCGTGACGGAGACGGCTTCGCCGGGAGCAAACTCAAGGGCCATGCGATTTCTGGGTCGCCAGTGACGCTTGCTTTGGGCGCGCGTGCTCTGCGTCGCTAACGCGGCAGAAGCATCATTTACCTTCTCTAAGGCTTCCGCAGATACGCCTTCCGTGGAGCTTTCGACGGCGGGCGCGCTCGACTGCTCTTCGACATTTTCCGTTACTTCAACAGAAGCTTCAGCAGGCTGAGGCGCAATAGCATTCTCTTCATGCTCTTGAGCGGGAGCTTCGACATTCTCGTCCGGCGCAGCAGTTATTGTCGCCGCCGCTTCGGTTGCGACTTCTAAGGTCACGCTGCGCTCGTCTATCTCTTCGAGCGTCGAATCAATGTCGTCTATGTCCGGCTCGTGCTCGATGGTTTCGTCGCGCACCATGTGGAGGACAACTTCGGACATGCCGCTGGGGGGGCGATTGCGCGAGCCTTGAAAGATGACATCCTTCATCTCTGCGCCGCGCAGGTGCTTGATGCGCTGCTCGCCCAAAACCCATGCGATGGCGTCCGCAACATTGCTCTTGCCGCAGCCGTTGGGGCCGACGACGGCAGTGATGCCATCGCCTGTAAAGACAAGCTCTGTATGGTCGGCGAATGATTTGAAGCCGGTGATTTCCAGGCGTTGAAGTTTGAACATGCGCTTCGTCTTAAGTGTCCCGGCAACCCTCTCAAAATCGGCAGAAAACACAGCCGCTAGAGCACCCGGCGGGAGAGCGACACTATATGTTGGACTTAGCCGAGTTGTCAAACCATAACTTAAGCCGGGAAGAGCAAGGATGAGAGCGAAAGGCGGAAGGATGAAGGCGGAAGGCGGAAGGATGAAGAGTGTGCTATTCAAGCATGCGCAGTCATCTGCTATAGCTCTCTCTTCATTCTTTATCCTTCATGTTTGAACAGCATCCCTTTCATCCTTCCGCCTTCATCCTTCCGCCTTGCTCTTGTCTGACTTTAAAAGTAAAAGCGGGGACTATGAATCCACGCATAGTCCCCGCTTCGCCACAGCCGCTCAGCCATTGCGAGCTTTCAGCCAGCGGCCAGTGTCAGGTGGGCGATTGATTTGGGCTTGCTCCTACTCCCCCCAGCTTGTTGTTCAGAGCAGTCCCGCGGTCAATCGCCCGCCCGACATCTTGAGGCAACCCCTTGCCTCAATTCCCGTTTTCCAGTTATGGAATGTAACCAGCCGGGATTCCCGTGTCCCCGTTGGTTCCAAACTGTGTCGCGCTAAAGGCTCCGGTAGAGCTGTGCATGACGTACCAGCCGCCGTCACTCGGACGGAAGACTGCGAGGTCTGCTTTACCGTCGCCGTCAAAGTCGGCTGGCTGCGGCTGGTCGCCGTTTGAGCCGAACTGTTCTCCCCTGATGACGCCGTTCGAGCTGTTCAGGATGTACCACGTGCCGATTGACGGGCGGAAGATAGCGAAATCCGTGCGGTTATCACCGTCGTAATCCGCCGGGACAACGATGTCACCGTTGGCTCCCCACGCCTGACTAATCAGATTGCCTGTCGAGCTGGCAAGCACATACCATGCTCCGGTTGACGGGCGGAAGACTGCGATGTCCGCCTTAGCGTCTCCGTCGAAGTCGCCCACGACAGGACGATCCGTGCTGAGACCCCACTGCTGACCACGCACCACGCTGGTCGTGCTCTGCATGATGTAGAAAGTTCCGGTTGACGGGCGGAAGACGCCGATGTCCGTCACGCCGTCTCCATCATAATCAGCCTGCACAGGGATGTCCGTGCTGACGCCGAACTGCATTCCTCTGAAGACGCCGTTAGAGCTGTTCATGATGTACCAGGTGCCGTTGAAGGGACGGAACACGGCGGTGTCAGCCATGCCGTCGCCGTCAAAGTCTCCCGGCGTAATTCTGTCTCCGGGGCTTCCGAACGAAGCAGCCTGCATGGCTCCGTTAGAGCTGAGCTGTATGTACCAGCCACCTGTGCTCGCCCTGAACACGGAGCGATCCGATTTGCCGTCCCTGTCAAAGTCAGCCCTGCGACGGTTGCCGCTACCACCGGGCGAAGGAGACGGAGAGGCCGAAGGCGAAGGCGAAGCCGACGGAGACGCGCTGGGCGAAGCTGAAGGCGACGGAGACGCGCTCGGCGATGCGCTCGGAGACGCAGACGGTGAAGGCGACGCGCTGGGCGAAGCCGACGGTGAAGGCGAAGCCGATGGTGATGCGCTGGGCGAAGGCGACGCGCTGGGCGACGCACTCGGAGACGCGCTCGGCGAAGGTGATGCGCTCGGCGAGGCACTCGGCGAAGCAGAAGGCGACGCGCTGGGCGAGGCCGACGGCGATGCGCCCGGTGAACCCGATGGCGAAGGCAAAGGCGTTGACGAGAACGTTCCCGCAAGAATCGTCGAGCCATTGCTGCTCAGTGTGATAGTCGAACCACTGGTGATAACCGGCACGCTGCCGCTCCCGTAGTAGTTCTCGATAAACAGGTAGCTGTTTTGGAATTGGTCAACCGACATCGAGGCGACGCTGCCGCCGTTGACTGAGACGTTGAGAATCGTGCCGACGGGCAGATTGACGCTGTTGGCAAACACTTCCAGACGACGACGACCATCATCGCGCTGGCGATACTCGGCAGTCCCACCCGGCGTTACCCCGTTGATGGGCGCGCCCGTGAGGGCTGCGTAAAGCCGTATGTCATCACTAAGCATGCTCATAAACCCGCTGGAATAGGCGGGGATGGCGGCCCAGATGATCGCACCTATCAGCGCAGGCAGGAACACGCGAAACCTGCGATTTCCGTAGAGGTGACTTAAACGAGACATAAACTTACTCCTCTTGTAAATGTTGCCATAGCCCGTTTCGGCCACAGCCATTGAGATTCAAACTTCGCGGCCAGCCAATTAAAAACTTGTACCTGCGCTGGCTAAAATTGCTGGGGATAAAGAAAGAGCGAACAGGACATCTGTCGTCCGGTGCAGCATAGTGCAAGGCCCGTGCCGCCAGCCTTTTCTCAGGAAACGCTTGAAAGTAAAGGATTTTCGGGAAAATTCCGGGAATCGAAGCTTGCGGCCCGTGTCTCAGCCCGCATCACACGCCTGAGACTGTGTTTCATTATGAAAATGGGGAGGATTTATCATTAAAGGAAAGCCTGACGCGGGTAGAGGATGCAGCCACAGATGAGATAAAAGCCATAAAACCGCCTGATTTTGACCTCTCGGCTGCTTACACAGGAGCTATGTTAACGTGAGTTCGATATAAGCAGAAGAAGATGCTGCATGACAGCCCCGGAGGGGCGGCATAGACTAGCCCACGGCGTCAGCCGTGGGGACAAGATGCGCTACCATGTCGAAGCCCCGGAGGGGCGGCATAGATTTATGCCGCCCCTCCGGGGCTTCGACCTTTGATGTGGCTGCTGTGCCCACGGCTAACGCCGTGGGCTAGTCTATGCCGCCCCTCCGGGGCTAACTAACACCTCACCGTTCTTACGTCGTACTCACGTTATATTATCTAACATAGCTCCTGTGTTACTTAGTATAGCTCCTGTGTTATCTAATATAGTTCCTGTGTTAGATAGCATAGCTTTGATGATAGATGACATAGCTTCAGTGTGAGATAACAAAGCCTCAATGTCAGCCGACATTGAGGCTTTGTTATCTCACCTGACTGCAAAATAAGTGTTGCTATAGCAAGCGGGATAAGTCGCTCAATGCAAGTTAATATCGTTGCGCGCGTAGAGCACTAGCATCACGCCGGGCCTGAGCGGGTAAGAATTGACGCGCGTGTAGCGGCCTTCGAGCGTCGGCAACATCTCCATCTCTTGATTCGAGTTGATGATAATCAGCGCGCTATTGGTGGGCGCAACCTTGCCGAAATAGCCGATTCTCTTGTAATCGTTTAAATACCACGGCAGCGGCCAGTAGTCCGGCGAAATGACTGCGAGGTCAATCTCTTCCTTGAGGCCGGATTTTTGTCCGAGACGTTTGATCTCGTCTACCAGCGGCAGAAACTCTCGATAGGTATGCCCGTAAACATAGACATACTTGTCGTCGTCGTAGTGAAAGAAATTTAGCTTTATCGTTTGATAACCGCTGATCCCGAACACAGCCAGCAGCACGAGCGCCAGAAAGCGCACTTCGCCGTCTTTGTTCCAACTGTAAATCTCGTTGACGGCATAGCCTGCGGCAACTGCGAGCGGGACGATAAAGTTGAGCGCGAGCCACGGCGTCTTGTACGGCACAATCGAATACGCCGCAAGTAGGCCAAAGGCCCACTGCGCCGCAAACAATGCAAAGCGATTATTGGCGCGCATGACCGCCAGAAAAGCTCCAACCAGCCCCAGCATCAAGACAGGCGATTCCATCTGCACCAGCCAGTAAGCATGTTGATAAAACGGATGCACATGCTCCTGCTTGCCCGTGCTGGCCCAGATCATATAGGTCTTCAGGGAATCGCCAACGCCCTTCGCGTTGGTGAAGAACGACGAATAGAAAACGATATTGACGAAGGCGAAAATCGCTAATCCTGCGAGTAACATGACGCCAATCCGGGTTGGCCCGCCGAGCCTTTCCACGGTCGCGCGCAGCCATCCGGCAGACTCCGGCTGTGATGGCGCACGCACGCCGCGCTTCTGTTTCTTCTTCTCCGGCTGGCGTCTGAGGCGCAGATAAATGGCCGTCGTCGTCAGCGCGATGGCGAGCACGATGACGGACACGAGCGCGGTCTCTTTTGAAGCAAAGAGCAGGGCCGCAGAGATGCTTGCCAGCACCAGATAGATCGAACGCTTGCCGTCGTAATGCCAGAGCGCTTGTACCAACACGATTGCGCTGAGGATGATAAAGAACAGCTCTTTGCGAAAATATTGCGGCTTGTAAACGGCTGTCAGCGAGCTGGAGATGAGCAAGACTCCGGCAATCAAGGCAATCCGTCCGCCCGTCCGGTTCTCCTCCTCAGGCGGTTCGCCCTCATGATATTTGAGCATGGCGACGATCATGCCGAAGGTGAAAAAGACGACCATTGATTCGTGTATGAAATAGCGCGAGAGATAGACCGCGCCGGGCGAGATGGCAATCAGGGCTGCGGCTGCCAGCGCGCCGACGCTGCCGATGTAACGCCGCAGGCAGAGGGCCAGCCACACTGTCGCCACGCCGAAGATGACCGTCACAAGGCGAATCGCAATCGTATTTAGGCCGAACAGATAGCTCGAAGCCAGCCCGAAATAATAGATCGTCGGCCCGTGATAATTGCCGGGGTCATATTGATAAATGCCTTCGCGCAAGAGCCTTGTGAGAAAGAATCCGTTGACGCCTTCGTCATGATGCAGAGGTTTGAGCGTCAGATGATAGACGCGCAGCAAGGTGGCAAGGGCCAGAATCGAGAGGCTCGCAATCTGCCACACGCGCGCAGGTATCTCACTCGCCATGCTTTCCGTCGCCGCGTCAGGCGCAAAGGAAGCGCGGCTCTCCGGCGTGGGTTTATTAAGAGTTTGTGATTTTGCCATCTAATATTCGATTGCGGATTCGGACGGATTTTAAGAGAATTAGCTTTTCTAATCCGAAATCCGCATTCCGCATTACTTTGCAGTTAAATTCCGTTTCATTCAACGCTTCGCGTCATGCACATGTCCGGCGGCCAGCACCCTGTCCGGCTCGCGCAACTGCTCTTCAAAGCCCAATCTTTCCTGCAAAATATAGAGAGGCCGCCGCTTCACTTCGCCGTAGATGCGGCCTATGTATTCGCCTATAAAACCGAGAAAGATTAACTGCACGCCGCCTAAGAAAAGAATCGCCACGAAGGTCGAAGTCCAGCCGCGCACCCAGTGCGTCTCCGAAAAATATAGTCTCACAATCAACGCATAAATGATGCCCGCAAACGCCATCCCGATGGCGACTACTCCGGCCCAGACGGCCAGACGCAGCGGCACAATCGAGAACGAGAGAATCCCGTCCGTGGCAAACTTGAGCATCTTGAAAAGCGGATACTTGCTCTCGCCCGCGAATCGCGGCTCGCGCCTGTACATCACAGCAATCTGGCGAAAGCCGACCCAGCTTACCATCCCGCGCAAATATCTATCGCGCTCAGGCATCGCGCGCATGACCTCTACCACTTTGCGATCCATCAAGCGAAAGTCACCGACATCGAGCGGGATTTCGACATCCGACAGGCGATTGAGCAGGCGATAAAAAATCTTGGCCGTCCACAGCTTAAAACGCGTCTCGCCGGGCCTGTCCGTACGCATTCCGTAAACCACATGATAACCGTCTCGCCAACGCTCGACCATTTCCAGAATCACTGCGGGCGGGTCTTGCAGGTCTGCGTCGATCAAGACTACTGCATCACCCCGCGCATTATCCAATCCGGCTGTGACGGCAATCTGATGACCGAAGTTGCGCGAGAAGCTAAGGACACGGACGCGCTTATCCGCCGCCTGCAATGCTTCAAGCAGCGGCAGCGTCCTATCGCGGCTGCCGTCGTTGACGTAGATAATCTCAAACTCGTCAGGCTCTAACTGTTCCAGCACGGAGACCAGACGGCTATGCGTCTCGCCTATCACAGGCTCTTCGTTATAACAGGGAACGACGATAGAGACGAGCATCACGTCAACTCCTCAATGCAAAATTAAAAATGTAAAAGGCAAAATGTAAGACAAGGGTTTCAACTTTTATTTTTTGCCGAAACGATAATCGCACCAATAATTTTCATTAGCTCTTCAATCTCGATTTGAAGATCAGAGAGACGGGTCGCAGGTAAGACTTCTGTCGCAGCCAGTAGACGCAACCAGAAGAGGGTTTCTCGCGCTTCCTTCAAAGAGATAGCACATTTACTGATAAAATCTGCTTTACTCTACCCGGCTTGGGCTTCCTCCATGTTAGCTCCGATAGATGTTCCAGAGCGTAGCAATTGCCTGCCTAGGGTTTTCCCGACTCCGGGTTTCTCATCTAAATACTGACACAGCTTTACTATCCTGACGGCAAAGCCAAACGTTCGATCTTGAATATCCTGTGTCTTCATTTTTGCATTTTACATTTTTAATTTTGCATTCTATAAAGCGTTTTTATGGTTTCCACCGCAACGACCGTTAGCATCGCTGCCATGAGCAGTGCCAGATAAGATAAGCCAATCACAGTCTTTCCGAACAGGAACGGAAAGTAGCTGAACAGCGAGGCGAGTATGATGACGAGGGGGACGAAAAAGTATCTCGGAAAATAGAAAGCATAAATAATCGCCAGCACATCCGCCGCGAAAAAATACCGCTCATGCATGCGCGGCAAAAAGAACGGCACGATCAGTGCCGAGACAAGCGCAAGCCGTAAGATTATTTCTCCGTCCAGTTCGACCTCGCTCTTCCAGACCAACAGGCAGAACACGAACACGCTCGTCGCAGCAAGCACAATGCCAAACCTGCTGAAAAGATAATAATCCTCCGGCAGCCACTGGTAAATGTTGGCCGCGTTCATCGTCATCTGCTTAAAAGTCTCTGCCTGCTGCCAGTGCATCGTCATCAAATCCGAGAGCGGCCTGCCAGCTATCCAGGACGGAATGACAAACAGGAAATAGACGAGCGGAAACAGCACGACGGGCCATGCGGGTACGCGATTTTTCAAGTATAGCGCCAGAAAAAACGGCGCGAGAAAGATGGCCTGCGTCTTAAAAGAGAAAGCGACGGCGAAGAAGAAGACGGCGGCCACAGGCTTTTCCCGCATGATGTAATAGACCGCCGCCAGCAGAAAAGCGGTGTACATCGCATCGCTCTGCCCCCACAGCGCGCTATTAAAAATCACCGTCGGCGCAAAGAGCGCGGCGAAGAAGGCCAGCATCCCGATTGTTTTATTCTGATACTTGAGACGAACGATGAGTAACAAAAAGAAAGCCAGCAGGAAATCGAACGGGATGGCAATCAGCTTGATGGCAGAGAGCTTCTCTACCGGCAGCTTCGTCGCCAGCCACATCAGGTACAGGTAAGGCGGAGTGTAGTTTGAGAAATTATCCTTGAGCGCCCAGAACCCGCCATGCGTTTGAATATAGTCGTACCACAACCCCAGATGCGAGATGTAATCGCCGCTCTGAAAGTGCAGCAGACTCAAACGCAGCGACAGGGCCAACGCCAGCCCTATCGCCCACCAGATGAAATCCTCAAACTCGCCAGTCTTGGAAAAGAACCCGGAAACCCCTGTTCGAGAAGCAGCCATGCAAACTCCCTGTAGAATTTATGCGCAGGTGATGTTGTATCACGCAGCATAATACTCTTTTCAACCGGAGTTTTTAAATAATGATGGACAGCAGGCAGTGATTCAATTACAGAGAGGAAACTCAGAGCGGGAACAGGAATTTTCGCGCAAAGGCGCAAAGGCTTAAAGAAAAGCACGCCAAGAGCGAATGGCCTCCAATCCTTTGCGGTCTTGCTTTGCGCCTTTGCGCGAAACTCTTATTCTCCTTAATTAATCAACTTACACATGAAGACACACCTCACCGAACTTCATCTTCAACTACTACAGAGCGGCAGGCTCTGAAGATTATTCTTCTTTGTCCGCTTTGGCTTTGAAGTTGACGCGGCCATCTTCGACGCCGACGCTGAAGCGCACGCGCTCGCAGCCCAGAGTCTCTTTGAGCTTGTCTGTCTTGGTCGCAATGAGATGATGAAAGCGCGGGAAGGAGAGATCGTTGGTCGGCTCGCCGCATTTCTGTTTGGCGTCTATCAGGGCATCGTAGAGCTGGCGCACGGTCGTCACATCCTTGTGCGCGTCGTCGCAGACGAACATAGCGCGTTCCGTCGCTTCGCCTACGGCTTCGGCCCTCTGCGCCACACGCGCGGCAGAGAAAGCGTCGCGCCCTTCTTCGCGGCCCTGCATGGTGCGCCGCCATAGCTCACGAAACGCTGTAAAGCGCGCGACCAGCGAGTTGTAATAGTAGCGCTGGGCAAAGGTCAGCGTGCGGTCATCGGCAATTCGCTTGATGATAGATTCGACGCGGTTCTTGGTATCGTAGGGCGGGCGTTTGCCCGCGCCGTTGAAAAAAATATCGAACTCGACCTTGAGACGGCGGACATCTTCTTCGAGGCGGGATAGTTGCTGGTCAATCGTTAACTGTTCGTCGCGCGCCAGATTGCCCTTACGGCGCTGCGCTTGCCGCGCAAACTTGTTCTCACGAATCGGCACTTGCTTTTTACGCTCCTTAAATCAATTGCCGCGCATCCGTCAAAGGCAAACGCGCCGCCAATTTTGAGTCTAGGCGTTTTCCGAGCGCAGTGTCAACGAATTTAAACATAGCCATACAACTCAAGGAAGAGTAACCACTCAACCCTTTGCGCCTTGAGCCTTTCTTTCTTAGCGCCTTTGCGTGAAACCTCAACGTTTCGTGCAAAGGCGCATAAGTTAAAACCGAACGCGCAAAGAGTTGCGTCGTCCAGTCCGCAGCTAAATCCGAAAACTGTTTACTGAAAGTCACTTAGCATTTAACATGAGCGCATGGCTCATCAAGATTTATCCTCTATGCTGCGTGCGCTGCCGTCTGTGGATGCGCTGTTGCATACGGAGACTGCGCGCTCGCTGCTTGAAGCCGTTGGAGCGCAGCAGCTCACTGTGCTCGCACGCGCCGTGACGGAAGAGATGCGACGGTCATTGCAAGAGCAGGCGGCAAAAGGGATGACTGCGAACGGCGCGCACGCGCGCGAGGCTTTGCTGGCAGAGGCCGCCGGGAAGCTTGAGCGCGCCTTCGAGCGCGAACGCGCGTCCGGCCTGCGCCGCGTCATCAATGCGAGCGGCGTTATCCTGCACACAAATCTGGGGCGCGCTCCGCTCTCTGCGGCTGCGCGTCAGGCCGTCTCTGAAGAGGCCGCGCGCTATTGCACGCTCGAATATGATCTGGAAACCGGGCGGCGCGGGAGGCGCGGGGGCCGCGTCGAAAAACTTCTCGCGCAGCTGACGGGAGCCGAAGACGCGCTCGTCGTCAACAACTGCGCGGCAGCGGCCCTGCTCGTTCTGACAGTCATCGCTAAGGGAGGCGAGACGATTATCTCGCGCGGCGAGCTGGTGGAAATCGGCGGCGACTTTCGCGTGCCGGATGTGATGCTGCAATCCGGCACGCGCCTCGTCGAAGTCGGGACGACCAATCGCACACGTCTCTCGGACTACAGGCGCGCTCTGTCGGAAGAGACGCGGCTCCTGATGCGCGTGCATCCGTCCAACTATCGCATCGTCGGCTTTACAGCCGCGCCCGCGCTCGAAGAACTCGCAAGCCTCGCGCATGAAACAGAGCTTCCGCTTTATGAAGACGCAGGCTCAGGCGCGCTCGTTGACCTCGGCCCGCACGGCCTTGAGGGCGAGCCTGTGATTAGCCAGTCCATTGCGGGCGGCGCAGACCTTGTCTCCTTCAGCGGCGACAAGCTGCTCGGCGCATCGCAGGCCGGATTGATTGTCGGGCGTCAGGAGTTGATAGAACGCTTGCGGCGCGCTCCGCTCTATCGCGCACTGCGCGCGGACAAGCTCGCACTGGCCGCGCTCGAAGCCACGCTCGAAGCGCATCGTCGCGGGGCGGCTTTCGCAGAAGTCCCGACCTTGAGGATGCTCTCGCTCTCAAATGAGCAGATAGCAGAGCGCGCACGCGCCTTTCTCCAACGATGGCAGCAGGGCAATGGCGCACGCGCTCTCGGTTGCGAAATCACAGAAGGTCAATCCGCTATCGGCGGCGGGGCTGCGCCGACCACGCATCCGCGAACAACACTCATCGCACTGCGGCACGAGTCGCTATCCGTGGCAGACCTCGAAAGCGCGTTGCGCCGCTCAACGCCTCCCGTCATTGCGAGAATTGCAGAGGATAAAGTCTTGCTCGACCTGCGAACTGTGGCGGAAGATGAGGAAGCGGAATTGCTGGAAGTTTTGTCTGTCTTATAGAAGCGAAAAACAGTTTCCCGCAAAGGCGCAAAGAAATCATTCAAGATAGATAGCTATTCAATATCTTTGCGAGCTTTTCTTTGCGCCTTTGCGGGAGATGTTCTTTCACCCGCCCCCGTACTTAGCGAGGTCTAGCGCGAAGCAGACGATCTTGTTCTGCGAGCCTGACAGAAGGGCCGCGCCGAAGAGCAGTGTGACGGGTGCGCCGTCCTTGCGTATGAATTGCCGCTTAAACGGCGTGCAGGCTCCGGTCTTGCTCATCTCTGCAAACGCGCCGTCGTCGAGCGAGAGATTGTCAGGCCGCGTGACCTGATCCCAGTGTATCTTGCCCGCGTCCAAATCCGCGCGCGTGTAGCCGAGCATATCCAGAAAAGCGTCGTTGGCTTCCGTAATCCTGCCCTTCAAATCCCAGAACATAATCCCGATCATGTTCGACTCGGACAGTCGCCGGAAACGCGATTCGCTTTCGCGCAGAGCCTGCTCTGTACGCTTGCGCCTGTCTAATTCCTGTTGCAGTTGCAGGTTCGTCTGGCCCAATTCGGCAGTCCGCTCTTTGACCTTCTGCTCTAAAATATTTTGTGCGTGATAGAGCACTTCTTCTTCACGCTCTAAGGCAGCGACCTGCAAACTGAGGTCGCTCGTCTTCTGCTGCATGCGCTGGCGCTTGTTTGCATCTGCGGTCGCGTCCAAAAGCAAGACCCATGTGCCTTCGTCTCTGCTGAAAAGATAGACATCCGCATACTGTCCCTTTTCCGTCTGGACGTAAGGCAGAAAAACATTGTGCGTCTCAGGCGGAATCATGCCCTGCAAGAGCGGGATCAGCTCTGTGATGTTGGCGTCCTTTGATAAACCGTTGACGCCGTAACCGGCCCAGTCGCCTCCCCATTCTGTCAATCTGTTTTCGCCGGACACGAGCATATAGGCCGGAGAGCGATTGTCCTCTGTCAGCTCTAAAATAAAATTGCGTATCGGGGCGGGAAGTTCTGTCATTTGGCCTCCAACATTTTTTGGGCCAGCGTCAGAAAAGCATTCTCGACGCCGACGCCGGATTTGGCGCTGGTCTGAATCACCTGCCAGCCCTTCTCAGTCAAAGCCTCCAATTCGCGCTGGTCCAGATTCCACTGGTCTACGAGGTCGGATTTATTTATCAAGAGCAGATGCGGAACTGCGCCGATGGTTTCCTGTGCGCGGTTGTGAATCTCCAGAGCCATGTAGAGCGTGTCGCGGCGCGTGCCGTCTGCGACCAGCAAATATCCGGCTGCGCCGCGCAGGTAAGAAGTGCGCAGCTCGTTTGCCTTCTCCGCTCCCTCTATGTCCCAGAGCAGCAGCATCATGTCCTGCCCTGCGGCCTCGACCTGCTTCTTGTCAATCTTGACGCCGACGGTCGTGTGATACTTGTCCGAGTAGATGCTCTGGACAAAACGCTGCACCAGACTGGTCTTGCCGACGGCGAAAGTTCCGAGCATGCAAATCTTCTTCTGTATCATAAGAAAAAAGAACCTCTCTCATTGAGCATCGTTCATAATAATCTTAAAGGTCACACTGCGGTTAGCCGCGCGGTCTGCCTCGGTCACTTCGTCTCGCAACTTAGCTTTCGTTCCGGCGGGAGAAATCGTCAGATTAGATTTAGCAGGCAATCTGGCATTGAGTTCCGACGCGACATACTCGGCGCGTCCCTGACTGAGCGCGCTGTTGCGCTCTTCCGTGCCGCTGCCGTCCGCGTGGCCTGTGATTTCGAGGCGCACATTCTTGTGCATCTCATCGGCCAGAGTTTGCAGCCGCTCGATGTCTGTCATCAACTGCTTGAGCTTCTCTTCCTGTCCGGGCGCAAGCACTGTTTTGTCCAGCTCGAACAGCAGCGACGGGTTGATGATGCGGTCAAGGTCTA
Organism: Pyrinomonadaceae bacterium; assembly: GCA_963817025.1. Lineage (GTDB taxonomy): Bacteria > Acidobacteriota > Blastocatellia > Pyrinomonadales > Pyrinomonadaceae > JACMLC01. The sequence continues at coordinate 763,561 of CAWFML010000004.1, forward strand.
AGAGCTTGTCTTCTTTGAGGCGATTGAGGCCGGGAATAAAGCGCACGGCTGAGCGCGTCTCTCTAATCCATTCGAGCGTGGCGAAACCCTCCGCTTCTAAAGTCTCGCCCGTCACTTTGAGATTCACAGTCTGCGGCGGCTGAAGCAAATTTCGCGCGCGTGTCAGAACAAACTCCCCGCTCATTGCCTGAAACGGCTGCCAGCGGCTGACGACCTGCTGCGGGTCAACCTTTGCGTCCGGCAGAAACAGTGCGGGGTCTTGCGCCAGCGGGTCGCGCAACCCGTTGACGAAATATTTCCCGTCGCGCTTTCCCGCCTCCGTGACGACGATGCCCGGCTCGCTCTTCAATCTCTCGACATAAGCATCAAAGCGGCGTGCGCTCCGCCAGCCAAAGAACCCCCAGACCATCAGGGCTATCAAAATCATCCCCGCAATCGCAAAGAGCGGAATCAATTTACGCTTTGAGGTCGCCACCTGTTTCTGCGGGTCAAGCTGCGAGTCGAGACAGTCTTCCAGCAGCGGGCGAGCGGCTTCAAACGGCTCGGCGTCGCCCGAAAAATCCGCGAGCGCTTCGTTAAACTGCAAATGAATCTTTTCTATCGTCGTCTGAAAGACCTCTCGCAATTCCTGCGGCGCGGTTCCCCTGATAACGCCCGCGAGGATGGCGTGCGGCCCCTGCTCGATCCACACGGTCAACTCGCCGACTTGCAAAGTCTCCAACTGATCGCCCTCGCGCGAGCTGAAAGAGTCGTGCACGAAATCCTGTATCGCCGTCAGCATCCCCGAAACCATATCCGCATCCTGCGTCGCCACGTTTGGCGCGACGACGTGCTGCAACAGAAGGCCGGTCGCTTTGTGTATGAGAAAGACCTGTTCGACGCGATAGAGCAGCGTGTGCAGCATGACTACTTCGGCAAAGGATTTGCCCGTGCGCCAGGCTTCGATTCTCCACTTCAACCCCTGCACAGAGAGGCTGTAAGCCATGCTCTGATTTAAGGATTGCGTCATGCCGTTCAAGGCGGCGGCGATGGCGCGGCGAATGGCCGGGCCAATGATGGGAAAGATGGCATCGACGAGCGGCTGCGGATTCTTGCGGACTGAAGCTTCGATGGCGTTGGTGACTGTGGGGGCTAAGGCTTGTGTCAGCTCGTCGTCCTGACGCGTGCGAACAGAAATGGCTGCGGGCAATATCTGTGAGACTTCTCTGAGTTGACGATGCGGGTCTGAGAGCCGTTCGTGAATCTCCGCAATCTGAGTTTCAGCCGGGCCGAGCAGCAGACTGCGCAGCTCTGCCATGCTTCCCTCGTCATCCGTGTTTGAGACAGCAGGCGAAGCTTCATCCAGCACGCCCTGTCGAGAAGGCTCGGTCATAGGCTACGGCAGCAGTTTAGAGCAGGAGAAGAAATTAAAAACGCAAAATGTAAAATGCAAAAGGAATCTGATTCTTATTTTTGCATTTTACATTTTTAATTTTGCATTCTCTCTGTGGCAAAAACAGCTTCAGTTCTCGCCGGGAATCTTGAACTCGTTGTTCAGTCTGAGCGAGACCTCTGTGAAGAGCGCGGCCAGCGTGGCGCGGTCTGTCTTGGCGTGGCCCAGCTCGGCCACTTCGCGTTCGACGACCGTCGAGAGTTCTGCATTCTTCTGCCGAATCTCGTCGCTCAGGTTCTTTGACTGGTCCAGAATCTGCTGGCGCAGGTCGCGCTGGCTGCGTGTGGTCTGCTCGTCAAACTGCAAAAGCTTCTTTTCCAGATTTTGCGCCGTCGCTTGCAATTCACGGGAGACATGCTGTATGGCCTCGTCGCGGCTGCGCTGCTCTGACTGCAAGCGTCCGGTCAAAGCCTCGAACTCGCTTTTGACAAACATCTCCAACGCATCAAAGCGGCGGTGCGTCTCGTCGCGCAAGTCTGAGGATTCTTTGAGCAGGCGTTCTTCCAAACGCGAAAATCTCTTTTCGTAATCGCGCATCTGGACGCCGAAGAGAATCTCTCTGATCTTGTCTATGTTCCCGCCTTCGGGCAGTTGATTGCCGTCGTTCCTGCCGTCCTGGTTGATGTCGTCCATGATTCGTTCTGAAAGCTGCGGTGGAGCTTCCTTTTGTTCTGCCATGCTCATAGGTTCACACTCTGAAATCGGTCAAGTTAGCGGCACATGCCGGTCGCGCGAGGCGCTTCGCCGGAAAGCATTTAACTTCGAGGTGGCGTTGGCAAACTGTTCAAGTTAGCGGCGAAGCTGTAAGTTAGCAAAACCTAACATAGGCACACCAAAGCGTCAATCAATCTGTAGTGGGTCAGTTTCAACCGGAGAGAAGAAAAAACAGGTTTCCCGCAAAGGCGCAAAGACGCAAAGCAAGATCGCAAAGAAAGCATTCAAGATCGCAAAGAAAGCATTCAAGATAGACAACAACTAAACATCTTAGCGACTTGTCTTCTTTGCGCCTTTGCGCCCGCGAGATTCTTTCGTCTTGCTTACTAAGCAGATTTTCAAACTGACCCACTACCGTAAAAAGGCAAAAGTGAAGATAGCATCCTTCGCATCTTCACTTTTGCCTTTTTAGTTTTGTCTTTCAGTTTGTTACGGGACGTAAGCTGAAGGGACAGGCACGTCGCCGGTTGCGCCGAACTGCTCGCCGCGCAAAGTGTTCGTCGTGCTCTGCAAGATATAGAACGTGTTCGCAGAGGGACGGAAGACTGCGACATCCCATTTGCCGTCGCCGTCATAATCTGCGGCCACAGGCACATCGCCTGTCGTCCCCCACGCAACTGACTTAAAGCTATTGTCAGAGCTTTGCACGTAATACCAGGCCCCCGTTGATGGTCTGTAGACAGCAATGTCTGTCTTGCCGTCTCCATCAAAGTCTGCGGCAATCGGCTTGTCTCCGCTCGTTCCCCACTGCTGGCCGACGATTCCACCGTCAGAGCTTCTGAGGACATAGAAGGTGCTGGCAGAGGGACGGAAGATAGCAAAGTCTGTCTTGCCGTCTCCGTCATAATCTCCCATCACAGGCACGTCTCCGCTCACGCCCCACTGCTGGCCGACGATTGCGCCGTCAGAGCTTCTCAGGACGTAGAAAGCGCCCGCGCGATAGATAGAGATGTCGTATCTGCCGTCGCCGTCATAATCTCCGGGCGCGGGGATGTCACCGGCCTGTCCGAACTGGATGGCGGCAAACCCTGCGCTTGAGCGAAGCAGATACCATGTGCCATCGCGGAAGACTGCGACATCCGTTCTGCCGTCGCCGTCGTAATCAGCCGGAGCCAGTTTGTCTGTCGCCAGTCCGAAATAGACGGCTGTAAAACCTGCCTGCGAACCGGATATATACCAGTTGCCGTTTTCGGGACGAAAGACGGAAATATCAGCCCGGCCATCGCCGTCAAAATCAAACAGGAGTCCGGCACGCACTAGATCATTGCTCTGCCGTTCAAACGCGCCGATGTCAGAGCCGTTGCCGCCCGCAGCATTCGGAATAGCCGGAAAGTCTACTGGACGCAAACTGCCGCGCTGGTCTGTGACGAGGGGCGACTCAAGCGCGTTGGCCGCATCAATCGCCGGACTCATGGGGCGCAGGGCATGTGTTCTGGTCAGGCCGCCGTTATTCGCCAGCGGAGCGAGCAGCGGGTCTATGTTCAGCAGGTTGCCGGTCGTCGTCCCCGTAATCGTCATGCCCAATGTCGTGCCAATCAGGTTGTAGCCCGTCGAGGTGAGTTCGCCGTTAAAATCCTGATACTGCGGCGTGCTGCCCCCAGTATTGCGCGCGATGATGCTATTGCGCGCGTTAACCGTGCTGGCGTTATTGCGCACGCCGCTTCCGGAAGGTGCCTGCGCTATATTGAAAGCGATGGTGGCATGGGTCAGATTGATAGTGCCGCCGGAATTGACGGCAATGCCTCCTCCGGCACCGAAAGCGTAGTTACCGCTCACCGTTGAGTTAAGCAAGCTGACCGTGCCGCTCTGGTTTTGAATGCCGCCGCCAGCGCCGTTGCTTCGATTGCCGTTCAAGGTCGAGTTTGTCAAAGAGGTGGTTGCCGCGCCAGCGCTTAAGAAGACATTGAAGATGCCGCCGCCGCCGAATTTCGTGAAGTTATCGCTGATGGTCGTGTCCGTGATGCTGAAGGCATCGCGGTTATAGATGCCGCCGCCGAAACCGTTATTGGCAAAGTTGCTACTGATAATCGAACTCGCCACGCTCGTCGCGGGAAGTCCTGAGGGGCCGCCCGCACTATTATAAATCGCGCCGCCGTCTGTGTTTGCCATGTTGCCGCTCAGGGTTGAGCCGGTCACGGTCAGGCCGCCGGAAGTAAAGATACCAGCGCCGTTTGTCGAGCTGTTGTTCCTGATGATAGCGCCTGTGACGATGGCTCTGCCAAAGTTTCTGAGGCCGCCCGCGCCTGTATTCCCGTTGACGGTCGAGTTCGTCAGCGTCAGCATTCCGTTGGAGTTACTCAAGCCGCCGCCCGTATTGTTGCTGATGATGGAGCCGGTGATCGAAGAAGTTCCGCTATTATGAATGCCGCCGCCACCGTTCGCAGTGTTGCCTGTGACGATGCAATTCGTCATCGTCATCGAGGCGAAAGGCCCGCTAATCGAGATGCCGCCGCCACTGATGTTAGTGGAAATCATGGAATTGTTGCTGACGGTTGAATTGATAATATTCAACGTCCCGTTGTCCAGCAGAATGCCTCCGGCAGAGATATTATTGCTGGTCGAACTGTTTCCGGTGATGGTCGAATTATTGATGTTGATGGTCACGGTTCCGAGGTGGCCGAGACCGCCCGCCTGAAATGCCGAACTGTTGCTCAGCGTGGCATTCGAGAACGTAAAGACAGAATCCGTCTCAAGATAAATGCCGCCGCCGTAGTTGTTGAAGACGCCGCCGCCCATGCCGTTGCCGTTTGACATCGTCACTCCATCGACGGTCACATTCGCTTCCCTGCCGACGCGCAGCACGCGGCTCGTATTGCTGCCCGAAATCGTGAGCAGGTTCGCGCCCGTGCCGGTGATCGTGACTTTGCGCGTGTTGGCAATGAACAGCTCGCCGCTGGTCAAAGCAATTGTTTGCGGAGTGCCGAACAGGGCCGGGTCAAAGTTGATGAGACTTGCTTCGGCGTTCAGGTTCGCCGCCGCGACGGCTTCGCGCAGAGAGCAGTCTGCGTCGCACGCGCCGTCAAGCGTGTCGGCAGTCTTTGTCACTGTCAGCGTAAGCGGTGGCGGCAGGTCAAGCGAGCCGTCCGCGTTAAGGCGCGCGACGCGTTTACGCACGCCGCCGCCGATATCCACAAAGCCGCCGCCGAGGATGATTTTTCCGTCGGGCTGAACGGCAATCGCATAGACCGTATCCCCAAAGCCCGTGATGCCTGCTTCGTATAAAAGTAATGTCAAGAGTTCCATTCGCATTCAGACGCGCCACATCGTTACGCGCCTGCCCGGCAATGCTGGAAAACGAGCCGCCGACCATGACCTTTCCGTTCGGTTGGAGGGCGAGCGCCTCGATGAAGGTCGGGCCGGTAAAGCCAGGGTCTTGAAAAGATGTATCGAGCGAGCCGTCCGCGTTGAGCCGCGCCACGCGATTGCGCGCCTGACTGTTGACGGTCGTGAATTCTCCGCCGATGACAATCTTGCCGTCAGTTTGTATCACCAGATCGTTGACGAAGCTATCCACGCTGGCGTTAAAGCTCGCGTCCACAGAACCGTCCGCATTGAGCCTTGCGACTCGCTGGCGCGCTGCTCCGCCGACCATCGTAAACGCGCCGCAGATAATAATTTTTCCGTCAGGCTGAACCGCTAACGCGCGTATAGCATCGCTCACATTCGCATCCTGAAAAGAAGTGTCGAGCGTGCCGTCCGTGTTGAGCCGCGCCACGCGACTGCGCGTCTGCCCGTCAACCTGTGTGAAATATCCGCCGATGAGAATCTTGCCGTCCGCTTGCAGGACGACATCAATGACGGACGAATTCAGGTTCGGCGCAAAGCCCGTATCGAGCGTGCCGTTGGCATTAAGCCTTGCCAGCCCGACGCGGGTCTGCCCGCCCACGTTATTAAAAAGGCCGCCGATGATGACCTTCCCGTCCGTCTGACGCGCCAGCGCATAGACATCATCATTCGAGGAGACTCCGGTCACGTTCGGGTCTTGAAAAGAAGCGTCGAGCGTGCCGTTGGCATTGAGCCGCGCAGCTTTGGCGTGCGCCTGCCCGCCGACGTTAAGAAAATCTCCGCCGGTGAGAATCCGCCCGTCCGGCTGCAAGACTAAATCCCACACTGTGAAGTCCACGTTCGGGTCTAAGAAGCCCGCCGACTGCGCACGCGCTTCAAAGCCGGTCAGGAAAGAGAACACAAAGAGCCAGACGAGGCTCAACACAAAAATATTCCTTGTCTTACTTGATTGCATTAGATGATTAACTACCTTTGTCTTTAGATTTTAGAAGGTCGGCTGAATGTGCGCTTTGTAAAGCGAAGATACAGGGAAAATAAAGAGGATAACAGCCCTCAGACAACTGTACGAGGGCGTAAGATTACACTACTTCTTTGAAGGTTGCCAGAGCGCGTAGGATTTCTCAAAGTTCCCGGCTCGTTCCAGTATAGCGGATTACAATTGCATGCGCCCTGCCTGAGGGTCGGGCTACTGCCCCTGTACTATCGCTCACGGGGCTGTAGCCCGACCCTCAGGCAGGGCGCATCAGGTCTCACTCATTCGCTAATAACTATAATAGTTCGCTTTGAGATAGTGGAGAATGAGTGGCACGAAAGAAGTTCGCGCAAAGGCGCAAAGGCGCAAATCTCTTGACACGTCTCTTGCAGATAAAGTATAGAGCACTCATCCGGCATCTTCACCATTGAACTTAACTTGACTGCCAACTGGAGAAGCTCATGAAACTCACAAGAAAAATCGCTCTGCTGTTCATCCTCTTCGCTGCCTTTTTAGTCGTTTCACAAAAACCTCTGCGCGCAGATTTTGACTGCCAGCAGCAGTGCAACTATGAAGCTTATTTATGCGAACTCGGTCCGACACAGGAGCGTGAGCAATGTTTGATTATTTGCGACACCTATCCGCAGTGGTCTGGATGTGTTAATTATTGCCAGTCTAATTATGAAGCTGCAATAGCGCCTTGTGCAGATGCATACCAAACCTGTCTCGGTAATTGCCCTTAGCCTCTGACTGAATAGAAAGCTCTTACTGGTAAGCCCCAAAGGGACGGCATACATTTGTCGGCCCTTTGGGGCTTTGCAACTAACCACCCTGTTTCGCGTATAATCAAAATCGTCCCTCTTTATAAATCAAACACGAGACAGCTCTACACAGGTTTGGGAGAATAATTTATGAAAGATATGGCAGATGTCGCTCTGAATGTCGCACGGCAGCGCGGCGCATCCTACGCAGACATACGCATCAGCCGGACTTTGAACCAGTTCGTCAACACGCGCGAAAAGATCGTGCAGAACGTGACCAACACAGAGACCTACGGCTTTGGCGTGAGAGTGCTGGTTGACGGCGCGTGGGGATTCTCTGCTTCGAGCAAGATGGAGAAGGCCGAGATAGAGAAGGTCGCAGACCGCGCAGTCTCCATCGCCAAAGCCAACAAGGTGATTTCGCGCAACCGCGTCGAACTCGTTCCGGTCGAAAAATATCCGGACGCGAAATTCTCGACGCCGGTCAAGCAAGACCCCTTCACGGTCTCGCTCTCTGAGAAAGCAGACTATCTCTTAAAGGTCAACGCCGAAGCGATGAAGATCAAAGGGCCGGGGCCGATGTTCGTCAACAGCGGGATGTTCTTTACCAAAGAGGAAAAGTATTTCGCTTCGACCGAAGGCTCTTATATCACGCAGACGCTGATTCGCTCGTGGCCCAATTTCAATATCACGTCGGTCAACCCGCTGACCGGAACATTCGAGCAGCGCAGCAACCTCGGCTCGCCCGTCGGCAAAGGCTATGAAGTCGTCGCCGAATACGACCTCATCAATGAAGCCCCGCGCGCAGCCGAAGAAGCCGTCAAGAAGCACACGGCCAAATCCGTCGAGCCGGGACGCAAAGACCTCGTGCTGCACCCGACGCACCTCTGGCTCACGATTCACGAATCCGTCGGCCATCCGACAGAGCTTGATAGAGTGCTCGGCTATGAAGCCAACTTCGCGGGGACTTCTTTCGCCACGCGCGAGAAGCTTGGAGACAAGGTGCATCCATACGGCTCGAAATTCGTCAACATCAAGGGCGATAAGACGCAAGCGAACGGGCTGGCGACCTGCGGTTGGGACGACGACGGCGTGAAGACTACGGAGTGGGACATCATCAAAGACGGCGTGCTCGTCAGCTATCAAACCGTGCGCGACAACGCCGCCGTCATCGGCCTCAAGCGTTCTCACGGCGCGGCCTATGCGGATAGCTGGGGCAGCGTCGCTTTTCAGAGAATGCCGAACGTCAGTTTGCAGCCCGCCGCAGGCAATCAGAAAATCAGCGAAGATGATTTGATTGCAGATGTGAAGGACGGAATTTATATAGAGGGCGACGGCTCGTTCTCGATTGACCAGCAGCGTTACAATTTTCAGTTTGGCGGGCAGGTCTTCTGGGAAATCAAAAACGGCAAAAAGGTCGGACTCCTGCGCGATGTCGCTTATCAATCGCGGACGCCGGATTTCTGGAACGCCTGTGACGGCATCGGCTCCAAAGAGTCTTACATGCTCGGCGGCTCATACTTTGACGGCAAGGGCGAGCCGGGACAGATCAACGCTGTCTCGCATGGCTGCCCGCCCGCGCGGTTTCGCCAGATCAACGTCATCAATACGGGGAGGAAGATCAAATGACAATGCTTTCACGCAGCGAGGCCGAAGCCCTGCTCAAAAAAGTTCTGGCCTTCTCGAAAGCCGATGAGCTGGCGGCGACCCTGAACGGAGGACGCGCGGCCAACACGCGCTTTGGCGTCAACTCCGCCAACACCAACGGCGACACGGACAATCTGACGCTCGGCGTCAACGCTCACTTCGGCCAGAAGGGCGGCGTGGCGACGACCAACACGCTTGATGATGCCGGGCTGGAAAGAGTCGTGCGCGCGGCGGAAGAGATAGCGAAGCTCAGGCCGGATGACCCGGAGCAGATGCCCTTTCTCGAAAAGCAGAAGTATGAAGAGGTCGCGGGCGGCTTTGACGAAGCGACGTATAACGCGGATGCCAAGATGCGCGCCAACGGCATCGCGCAAACGATAGACCCTGCACGCGCCAAAGGCTTAGTCGCCGCAGGCATCTTTGATAATCAGGGCGGGTTTACGGCGCAGGCCAACACGCGCGGCAACTTCGGCTACACGATTAATTCTCAGGCGTCCTACACGACGACCGTGCGGACTGCGGACGGGCAAGGCTCCGGCTGGGCCTCCGCCATGTCGCACCGGATACGCGATATAGATGCCGCCAGCGTCGGTGCGCGCTCGATTGAAAAGGCTGAAAAGTCGCAGAAGCCCCTCGCCATCGAGCCGGGCAAGTACACAGTCATTCTTGAGCCGAATGCTGTCGGCGATCTGGTCTCGAACATGATATTTTTCTTCGGCGCGCGTCAGGCGGACGAGGGCCGCTCGTTCCTCTCGAAAAAGGGCGGCGGCAATCTGTTGGGCGAAAAGCTGTTTGGCGACGAGGTCAATATCTACACAGACCCGAATTATCCGAATGCTCCGGGCGCTCCGTTTGACGGCGCGGGCCTGCCCGCACGGCGCATGGATTTTATCAAGGGCGGCGTCGTTAAGAATCTGAACTACAATCGCTACTGGGCCAAAAAGCAGGGCAAAGAGCCGACGCCGTTTCCGACTAACCTGATTATCGAAGGCGGCAAGACTTCGATTGACGAGATGATTGCCTCTACGGAGCGCGGCATACTGGTAACGCGGCTCTGGTACATACGCCTCGTTGACCCGCAGAGCGTGCTCTACACGGGCCTCACGCGCGACGGCACGTTCCTCATCGAAAAAGGGCGCATCAAATCTGCGATTAAAAATTTCAGATTTAACGAAACGCCCGTCAAGATGCTCAACAACGTAGAGGCCATGTCGCCCGTCACGCGCATCACAGGCTCTGAGCGCGTCGGCGACGGTTTTCCCGTGCTCGCGCCCGCCATCAAGGTGCGCGAGTTCGAGTTCACCAGTTTGTCCGATGCGATTTAAAAGAGCAGTTCAAACATGCTCAACTCTTTGCGCCTTATCTCTTAACTTTGCGCCTTTGCGCGAAACACCAACGTTTCACGCAAAGGCGCGAAGAAAGAAAAACTCAAGGCGCAAAGAGTTGAAGAACATGATAGCTTGAGTTTTGATATGCGGGCGCGTTTGGTGTTACACGATGAAACATAGATTGCGGCTGTTGCATGCGTGTGGTACATCACTTTCCTCTGCTGTTTCTCTCGACTTCAACAAATCCAACCGAAACCAGTTTATAAAAAAGCGGCACGGTGCTTGCACTAACGGGCTATGATATTGGCCCGGAAGAGCGGCTGACCCGGCTTACGGCCAGCAGCGCGCTTTGCTTTTGTCTCTTGGCCCTGTCAAATCACTTTCTTCAACCGAATCGTATCTTTCCGATTTAAGTCGAGACTGTTCTCGAAATATTGATTCATCCTGCAAAAGGGGTAAATAGCATGTTTAAGCTGGCAAGAAGATTTCCGATCTTTAATCCTGTATTAGCAATCTCAATTTCTGCGCTCAAGGCGTTGCTAGTTTTAACTCTCGGGTTGACCATCGCACAGGCCGCGCCGGGCGACCTTGACCCGACGTTCGGCGGCGGCACGGGCAAAGTCGTGACCCCGGATTTTCGTCCAGACCCTTCGGCCAGTTCCAGCGCGAGCGCGATGGTCATTCAACCGGACGGGAAAATCCTCGTGGCTGGCGAAACCAACGAGTTGGCCGGAGTCTTTAACAGGAGCTACGTCATTATGGCCCGCTATAACATGGACGGCTCATTGGACCAATCGTTCGGGACGGGCGGCAAAGTGGTGTCGGACATCGGCGGCCCGCAGGTTGAAATTTATGCCATCGTCTTGCAGGCGGACGGGAAAATTCTCGTCGGCGGGACTTCGACCATCTGGGAGGTCATCGGGGTCAATAACGGATACAATTTTATCTTGCTGCGTTTTAATCCCAACGGCACGCTCGACACATCCTTCGATGGCGACGGGCGTGTGCTCACAGACTATAGCGGCGGCACGACCAACGACGATAAGATTAACGCGCTCGCCATTCAGCCAGACGGCAAGATAGTGGCAGCGGGCCATGCGCGGATGGGCGGAACTGTTGATTTCGCCGTCGCACGCTATAACTCTGATGGCTCACTCGACACATCCTTCGACATGGACGGCAAGCTCTCGACCCAGCTCAGCACAAGCGACGATTCGATCAAAGCCGTACACGTGCAGCCGGACGGAAAGATTGTTGCCACAGGCTACGGCGTAGCTCTTTTTAATACGGATTTTGATTTTGCAGTCGTTCGTTACAACGCAGACGGCTCGCTCGACAATTCTTTTGGCGGGGGCGGCACTGTGTTGACAGGTTTCAGTACCGGCGAGGACGAGTTCGCGCTCGCCGCCGTGTTGCAGCCAGACGGCAAGATAGTCGCTGGCGGTTACGCGCGCACGCCCGGCGGCGTCTCTTCTAACTTTGCTCTTGTCCGCTATAATCAGGACGGCTCGCTCGACACCAACTTTGGGACGGAAGGCCGTGCGCTGGCAGATTTCTTCAACCGCGCAGACAGGATTCAAGCCCTCGCCTTACAGCCGAACGGCAAGATTGTGGCGGCTGGTTATGCGACTGTTCCGGCTTCGCCTGCTTCGCATACGGATTTTGGTATCGCGCGTTTTACCCGGAACGGTTCGCCGGATAGCACCTTCGGCACGAACGGCAAGACGACGACCAACTTCGGCGGCGGTCTTGAGACGGATCAGGCTCGCGCCGTAGCGGTGCAGGCGGACGGCAAAATCGTCGCCGCCGGATTCGGCGGGACTCAGCCGAACACCAGTTCGCGTCTCGCTCTGGCTCGCTTCACCGGCGATGCTCCGAACAGTCTGAGCCGGACTTTCGATTTCGACGGCGACGGCATATCCGACATTTCCGTTTACAGAGACGGCGTCTGGTACTTGCTGCAAAGCAGGGATGGATTCAAGGCCGTGCAATGGGGAGCGGCTGGCGATTTGACCGTGCCCGGAGATTATGACGGCGACGGCATAACGGATGTCGCAGTCTTTCGCCGCAGCGCAAACAGCACATGGTACGTCCTGCAAAGCTCTAACAATCAACTTCGCGCAGTGCAGTGGGGAGCTAACGCGAACGAGCAGGCAATCCTGTTCGACACGCCTGTTGCGGCAGACTATGACGGGGACGGCAAGACGGATTTCGCCATCTATCGCACGACGGATTTCCTCTCGGAACCCGGCAGGTTCATGATCCTGCAAAGCTCGGACAACGCCGCACGCACTCAACAATGGGGACTTCCGTTTGATAGCCCCGTGCCTGCCGATTACGACGGCGATGGCAAAGCAGACCTCGCAGTCTACAGACCTGCGGGCGGCATCTGGTACATCCTACAGAGTTCAAATAATGCTGTGCGGGCAGAGCAGTTTGGCCTGAGCACGGACAGGCCCGCTCGCGGTGATTATGACGGGGACGGCAAAGCTGACCTCGCAGTCTTTCGCCCGTCCGAGGGCGTGTGGTACATGCAGCAAAGCATCGCGGGATTTCGCGCAGAGCAGTTTGGCATCTCGACCGATTCCCTTGTGCCTGCTGATTATGACGGCGACGGCAAGACTGACCTCGCAGTCTTTCGCGCGGGCGACTGGTACGTGCAGCGAAGCGCTTCCGGCTTTACGGCGACACAATTCGGATTGGCAACCGACGTGCCAGTTCCTGCGGCTCGCGTGCCATAGCACAGGGGCAGAAAGTTTCCCGCAAAGACGCTTCAACTAGGGAGAAGGGGATAGGGTGCCGGGTGTAGGAAAGCAGAATTGTCTTCACTACACCCGGCACCCTGTCCCCTTCTCCCTTGCTCTTTGCGCCTTTGCGCCTGTGCGGGAGATTATATTTTCCGATGCCGCTTTCATTTGAATACTTTAAGAATTGAAGGTTATCATTCACCCCTCTTATGCTATTTGCTGCCGGTCTCATTTTAATCGCAACCGTGGGCGGCACGGTGTTGACGTATCTTTATGATAGGGATGCGCCATTTGCCGCGCGCCTGTGCATGGGATGTTGTACGGGACTCGCGGCGATGGGACTTGCGGGTTTTGTCATCGCTTCTTTTGTTGGCATGACTCCGGCGGCATTGCTGCTCTCCGCTGCGGTCGTGGCCTCTCCGCTGGCCCTGCTTACCAATCCAAAATTTCGCGCCGGAGTGCAGACCGACACTCAGGCAGCGATGCGCGCCGCGCGCCGTGCCATCCTGCATCCGAATGCGAGCGTCGCTGCATATTTTATTTTCTACGCCCTCATCACAGTGCTGCTCTACTTTTTCTTTGACCGCGCGGTGGTCGAAAAAGCTGACGGCATCTATACGGGCGGAAGCAACAATCTGGGCGATTTGCCTTTTCATTTCGCTTCGATTACGAGCTTTGTCTACGGGCAAAACTTTCCGCCCGAAGACCCTTCGTATTCAGGGACGCGCTTTGCTTATCCGTTCATCGCGGATTTCGTCGCGGCGATGTTGATGCGCGCGGGCGCATCGTTGCGCAACTGCATGTTCATGCACAACATGGTGCTGGCGCTCTCGCTCGTCGGCGTCCTGCATCGCTGGACGCTAAAGCTGACGCGCGACCGGCTGGCGGGATTTTTAGCTCCCGTGCTGGTGCTGCTCTCCGGCGGACTGGGTTGGATTTTTTTGTTGCGCGAGGCGCGTGCAAGCGAGCTTGGCATTTTGCAGATGCTCTGGGACTTGAAGCACGATTACACGATCCTGCCGGGTAACACCTGGCGTTGGGGAAACGCGCTGACCACGCTCTTTATCACGCAACGCAGCATCCTCTTCGGGCTTCCCATCGCCATCACGATTTTTACGCAATGGTGGCTGGCGATAAATGAAGATGGAATCAAAGTTGAAGAGGGGAAAGAAGGCAAAAGGAAAAAGGTAAAAGGCAAAAATGAAGAAGATGTAATTTCTTCGCCTTCACTTTTTACTTTTTACTTTTTCCTTTTGCCTTCATCCCGCAGGATGATTGCGGCGGGCGTGATGGCAGGCATGCTGTTGCTCGTGCACGCGCACACGTTTATCACTGTGATGGGAATGGCCGGATGCCTGGCCCTGATTTTCTTCAAGGAGAGATGGCGCGAGTGGGCTGCGTTTTTTGCGATAGCTTTGTTGTTCGCAGTGCCGCAGATGCTGTGGGTGATGTCCGGCAGTCATGTCGAGGCCAGAAGCTTTATCGGCTTTCATTTCGGGTGGGACAAGGCCGAAGACGCGAACATAGTCTTCTTCTGGCTCAGGAATCTGGGGCTGTTTATCCCCTTGCTGTTGGCGGCCTTGCTCTGGCGCGGCAACGATTATTTGATAGACAGAAAGTGGCTGCTCTTTTATCTGCCGTTTACGCTCTGCTTTATCGGGCCGAATCTAGTCAAGCTTGCGCCGTGGCCGTGGGATAACATCAAAGTTCTTTTCTACTGGTATGTCGCCTCTGTGCCGCTGGTCGCGCTCGTGCTCGCGCGTCTGTGGCGCGGCAATCTGTTGCTCAAAGGCTTGATGGCAGCGATGCTGTTATCAATGACACTGGCGGGCGCGCTCGATGTATGGCGCATCGCGTCAAGGCAGATCAACTATCAGGAGTATGAAACTGACGGCGTGAGGCTCGCGGAAAAGATCGTGCAGGTGACGCCGCCGCGCGCGTTGATTCTTCACGCGCCGACCTACAATCCGGTGGTTTTTCTGACGGGCAGGCGTTCGTTCCTCGGCTACACGGGCTATATCTGGGCGCACGGACTCGATTACGTGCCGCGCGAGAACGACATCAAGAGCATTTACGCGGGCGCATACAACGCCGAAGAACTGCTCATCAAACACGGCGTGGATTACGTCGCGGTCACGCCCGTCGAGCGCAATTACATGCCCGTCAGCGATGCATTCTTTGCGCGCTATCCGGTGGTCGCGGAAGTCGGCGCGTATCGCCTGTATCAGATCAAACGTCCGTAATTTTGAAATTGCCAATGGTGTCCAGTGAATTGCCACTAGCAGCTTCAGCTAGGATAGGATTGCATTAGTCAATCGGCTTTAGGCGAAAGATTCGCCTAAAGCCGATTCAAGCCCTCTCATATAGGAGAAACCTCATGTCCGAAGAGAACAAAGAATTGATGCGTCGCTGGTTTGAAGAGGTCTGGAACAAAGGCCGCAGCGAGGCTATTGAAGAGATGCTGGCGGAAGACGGCATCGTACATGGCCTCGCCAGCGAGAGCGGCGAGGCGTTGCGTGGCCCGGCTGACTTCAAAGAATTCCACAAAGGCTTTCACGGAGCTTTTCCGGACATCACAGTGACGGTGGAGGATGCGATTGCTGAAGGAGATCAGGTGGCGGTGCGTTGCAGTGTGCGCGCCATACATACAGGCGACAGTCTCGGATTTGCCGCGACCGAGCAGCCGGTAGAGATTACGGGCATCGCCATCGCACGAATCGAAAACGGTAAGATAGCCGAAGCATGGAACAACTTTGATTTTATGAGCTTGTACAGGCAGCTCGGCGTTATCTAATCGCGCGGCGAATGACTATTGACTAAAAAAAGACGCTTCACGAAGTCACACGAAACAGCCATCCTTTTTGTTTTGTTTCGTGTGACTTTGTGGAGCGTCTGGACCATTTTTTCCGGGGTTAAATTAATCGCATGAATGTTCGAGAACACAATCGCAATGTATGGGACAGAGAGGTCGAGCGCGGGAATGAATGGACGATGCCCGTCAGCGCGGAGCAGATAGAGGCCGCGCGCTTGGGGCGTTGGGAAGTCTTGTTGACGAACACAAAGCCCGTCCCGCGCGAATGGTTTCCGGAGTTGAAGGGTATTGATGTCTTATGCCTCGCTTCCGGCGGTGGACAGCAAGGCCCGCTGTTCGCTGCGGCGGGCGCGCGTGTGACTGTCTTTGACAACTCGCCGGGGCAGCTCGCGCAGGATCGCTTTGTCGCAGAGCGCGACTCGCTCGAACTCCGAACGGTCGAGGGCGACATGGCAGACCTCTCGCAGTTTGCAGGCGAAAGTTTTGACTTCATCTTTCACCCGTGCTCCAACCTTTTCGCGCCGGAGGTGAGGCCCGTGTGGAGAGAGGCTTTTCGCGTCCTGCGTCATGGAGGCGTGCTGCTGGCTGGCTTTCTTAATCCGGTGCTCTATATTTTCGACGCGGAGATGGCAGAGAGCGGCACGCTTGAGGTGAAGCACGCGCTTCCCTACTCTGACGTGTCGAGCCTGACCGCAGAGGAGCGCGAGCGGCGCATCAAAAAGGGCGAGGCGCTTGAGTTTGGTCATACCCTGACAGACCAGATCGGCGGCCAGATTGACGCGGGCTTTGTCATCAACGGTTTTTACGAAGACCGTCATGGCAGCGAAAATTCAATCTCGCGCTATACGCCGACGCTGATTGCTACACGAGCATTCAAGCCATAATGATTGCGGAATGCGGATTGAAAGACAGAGAGACTGTTCTTAAATCCGCATTCCGCAATCGTCTGTGGTGAATTTTTAGCTGGAAAGGTATTCAAGATGAATCATCGCTCATTGCGTTTCAGTTTATTGCTGCTGCTTCTTTTCATTGCCCCGCTCTCATTGCGTGCTCAAGAGCAGGATGCGCGTCTCAAAGAAATCGACGAGTATGCGCAGAAGGCCATGCAGGACTGGCGTGTGCCGGGTTTTGCGCTGGCGATTGTCAAAGACGATAAAGTAATTTTCGCCAGAGGCTACGGCGTCAGAAAACTTGGCGAAGCCGCGCCGGTTGACGAGCGCACGCTCTTTGCCGTCGCCTCGAACACCAAAGCCTTTACTGCCGCCGCGCTTGCCATTCTGGTTGATGAAGAAAAAGTTAAATGGGATGACCCGGTGACGAAATATCTTCCGGGCTTTCAACTCTCAGACCCGTATGTGTCGCGCGAGATGACTGTCCGAGACCTCTTGAGCCATCGCGTCGGCCTTGCGACCTTCGGCGGCGACCTGCTCTGGTACGAGACCAACTATGACCGCGCGGAAATTTTGCGACGGATACGTTTCTTGAAACCGACCACGAGCTTTCGCAGCCGCTACGGCTATCAAAACATCATGTTCGTCGCAGCCGGTGAGATTGCCGCAAAGGTGACGGGCAAAACCTGGGACGAGTTTGTCAGAGAGCGCATCCTGACTCCGCTCGGCATGAATGCGACTGTCACCAGCATCAGAAATTTTAAGAGCGCGGATAACAGGGCCACGCCGCACAATGAGCTTGACGGAAAAACCAGAACGGTCAGGTACGGCAATGTTGACGGGGCAGCGGCGGCGGCGGGCATCAACTCGAATGTCTCGGAGATGGCGCAATGGCTCAGGCTTCAACTGGGCCGTGGAACTTTTGAAGGCAAACGCATTTTTAGCTCTGCGACTTCACACGAGATGTGGCAGCCGAACATCATGATTCCGATTAGCGAGGGCGGGTTGAAATTCAATCCGACGCGCCACTTCAGAGCTTACGGGATGGGCTGGTTTCTGCAAGACTATCACGGGCGCAAGGTCGTGGAGCACAGCGGCGGTCTCGACGGCATGATTTCGCAGACGGGGATGATTCCCGAAGAGAACCTCGGCGTCGTTATTCTGAGCAACAGCGAAACCGCGCTTCCCTCTTTCATGATGAACAAGGTTTTCGATGTCTTCCTCGGCGTCCCGAAACGCGATTGGAGCGCGGAACTCTTAACGCGCGTGCAGATGGGCAAAGAAGCCGACCGCAAAGCTGCTCTCGAAGAAGAAGCCGCACGCGCGAAAGACACCAGGCCGTCGCTCGCGCTCGCGCAATATGCAGGGACTTACGGCGGGCAGATGTACGGCGAAGCCAAAGTGACGGAAGAGAACGGGAAATTAGTTTTACGCCTCATGCCCTCTGCAAATTTCGTCGGAGATTTGCAGCACTGGCAATACGACACCTTCACAGTCAAATGGCGCGACAGCGTCAGCTATCCCTTCGGGCGCGGCTTCGTCACCTTCACCTTAAACGCGCAGGGCAAAGTTGACGAGATGAAGATAGACGTGCCGAATCCCGATTTCGATTTCAAGGAGCTTGAGTTCAAGCGAGCACAATGAAGTAAAAGGTAAAAGGCAAAGGGTAAAAATAAAGAGAGGGGCAAAAGCGAAGATGGAAAGACAGCTTTCCTCTCATCTTCACTTTTGCCTTTTACCTTTTTACTTTTGCCTTCTTGCTCGCTGGACAGCATGCCCCTCAAAGTGTAAAAGTCTTAGTTTCGCTTTCAAGCGGATATTTACACTGAGAGGTATCAATCATGCTCCGCGCAGGTATAGTCGGGCTGCCGAATGTCGGCAAGTCCACGCTCTTTAACGCACTCACGTCGCAGCAGTCCGCGCTCGCGGCCAATTATCCCTTTGCCACTATCGAGCCGAACATAGGCGTTGTGGCCGTGCCCGACGAAAGGCTTGAGCCGCTGGCGAGTCTGGTCAAGACAACCACCATCGTTCCCGCAACCATAGAGTTTTCGGACATCGCGGGCCTCGTGCGCGGCGCGTCGAAGGGCGAAGGTCTGGGCAATCAATTTCTCGCCAACATACGCGAGACGGAAGTCATCATTCAGGTCGTGCGCTGTTTTGAAGACGAAGGCATCGTTCACGTCGAAGGCTCTGTCAATCCACAGCGCGACATCGAAACGATTCAGATCGAGCTTGCTCTGGCAGACCTCGCATCCGCCGAGAAGCGTCGTGAACGCGCGCAGAGGACTGCCAAGAGCGGCGACAAAGTAGCGAAGGCCGAGATAGAAGTTCTGGAAAAGCTGCTCCCCGCTTTGGAAGAGGGAAAGAGCGCGCGTACAGTTTCATTGACGGATGACGAGCGTGCTGTGGCGCGAAGCTTTTTTCTGCTGACGATGAAGCCGACCATTTATGCTGCGAATGTGGACGAGGCAATGCTGGCGGATAAAGAGGAGCGCGCGCATGTCCGCCCCGTGCGTGAGATTGCAGAGAGCGAGGCTGCCGAGTTCGTAGTCATCTGCGCGCAACTGGAAGCGGAGTTGGTCGAGCTGCCGCCGGATGAGCGGCGCGACTATCTTGACTCGCTCGGCGTTACGGGCAGCGGTGTCGATAGTTTGATAAAGAGCGCGTATCACCTGCTGGGGCTGATGTCATTCCTGACGGCTGGCGAAAAAGAGGTGCGCGCGTGGACGATTCCGCAGGGGACGCGCGCGCCGCAGGCCGCAGGCACTATCCATTCGGACATCGAGCGCGGTTTTATACGCGCCGAAACCGTCAGCTACGAGGCATTGATGGGCGCAGGCTCATACGCCGCCGCGCGTGAGCAAGGTTTGATGCGCTTGGAAGGCAAAGAGTACGTGATGCAGGAAGGCGATATTGTGAACTTCCGCTTTAACGTCTGAAGCGCAACGTTTCCGCAGATGCGATGCCGTCACCGTCCTATTTCAATGGCAAGCGACTGGCTCACGCAAAGGCGCAAAGAAAAGCATCAATGTTTTTCTTTGCGCCTTTGCGTGAGCCAGTTGCTTGCGTCACAGATCGCGTTCGATTGAAACCTGCAATAAAACTCAGCTTGCCACTTCGGAGACATCCGAGACTTCAGACAAATCGCCGGTCGGAGCTACTAGCGCGGGCGTGGTCTGTTTCACTTTCTCCTTGCCTGTTTGCATCATCTGGCAGCCACCTTCAAAGATTGCGCCCTGTTCTATCACCAGCGCGGGCGTCTGTATGTTGCCGACAACTTTGGCAGAGCGGCCCATCTCTATACGCTTCGACGCCACAATGTCACCGTTGACCGTGCCGTGAATCGTCGCTACGGCCACCTTGATATTCGCATCCACCTGTCCGTTAGTGCCTATCAGGAGCGTGCCGTCTTCAGACATGACGCGTCCGGTCAGATGCCCGTCCACGCGGAGCATCCCTTTAAAACTGGCATCGCCTGACATGACCGTGCCGTTGCCGACAAAGCCATTTAAGACGCCTTCTTTAATATCGCGCGCCATCGCATCGCTTTCACCGATAGCACGCGGCGTCGTGTGCTGCTGAGCGGCGAGCGGTGGTGGCGGCGGCGCGGCTGGCTCTGCTTGCGGCTCTGCGACGGCGTTGTGCTGCCACGTAGAAGGGGTTTGCGTTTGATTGCTCACGGCTTCCCGATTCGCCTGCTTATCATTATTTCTCTTATCACTTCTAAACATAATCTTCCTCCGCGTTTAAGCTTGGGGGCGCGTGTGCTTTGCTGTAACTCCGGCTGTAAACATGGCCGCACATCTACTTGAGTCGGGTTCGAGCGTGCCGCGCGCTGCAAATTTTATCACTTGATGAGAAGGCAATAACAGAGGTGAAAGTCCCTGTCATTCTTAATCGGGGCAGGCGTTTTCCAACCAAACGCATGCATAAGATAAGGGCAAACAGGCACGAGTGTCTAGCTTTATTTGGATTGCAAAATTGTTGCAAACCCGGCGCACTTTTTAAATTCTCTCAAGGTTTAATGAAAACCAGCGTTAGTGGGAGGGGTTAGATATTTTTCCGGGCCAATGCCCAGACAACCATCGGATATTCAAGCTCGTTTTCTAACGAGTGAAGATATTTATTGAACAATCTAAACTCTCGCTTGAATGTCGCCTCAATACACTTTCGATTGCCCCAGGAACCTGTCGTGATATTTTCAAACCCACACTCGGACAGAAAATACTTTAAGCCCTCCATTGTCCAACGCGAGCAATCGTGTGGCACGGGATGCACGCGATAAATAAACGGAGTCACGATGAGAGCATGGCCGCGCGCTTCCAGCATTGAATAGATATTCCTTGCAGCAGGACGAGGATACAAGACATGCTCAAGGATGTGCTCTGCAATGATTAAATCAAACCGCCCGGAAAGAGTGTCGCGGCATAAATCAAACTCCGGATATTGAACTGACTTGTAAGACTTAAAGCCGAAATCCTTCCACGCTTCGCCGGAGACTTCCAGAACATTTAGCGTAGAAGGATTTAATTGTTCGACAAGCTTGCGCGTCTCTATGTCCTGAACTTTACGCGTCCAGATTGTTGGCTCGAAGCCGAGCGCACGGCGCAGACCATCAGACTTAATCAGCGAGGCGAGAAGCTTATACATGCCTCTCGAATGTGCCAGAGGCGGTCTATTCGGTCAAGCCGTACTTTGCAGATTTACTTTTGGGTAGCGGTTCAGTTTGAAATTCCGGTGTTCCTCCATGACGAAAGAATCTCCCGCAAAGGCGCAAAGGCGCAAAGAAAAGCACGCCAAGTGTAAATGGCATTCAAAGCTTTGCGGTCTTCCTCTGCGCCTTTGCGCCTTTGCGGGAAACTGTTTTTTCTTCACTATGTTGAAACTGAACCATTACCTACTTTTACCTTATTTTGCATCGCTGATGAGCACCACGTCTCTGGCTGTGGTTCCGCGCGCGAGTGCGAGTTGTTTGCCGTCGCGCGACCAGCTAAAGAAGAAGAACTGCTCAGACTTGAAATCCGTCAATTGCGCGGGCTTGCCGCCGTTAAGAGGCTGGCTCCACAGATTTGAGATGCCGCCCTGCGTGTCGTTGTAGACGAGCGCCTGTCCGTCCGGCGACCAGCGATAAAGCGGCATAATGGTCTGTGGAAACTCAAAAGATTTGACGACCTGCCCGCCTTCAAACGGCAGGACGATCAGTTTTAATAGCTTGTTAGCCTGTTCGTCTTCGCGTATGCAGGAGAGCGAGCGTCCATCCGGCGAGACCAGCGGACGGGCAGCCCACTTGTCTGTCACACGCACTGCATCGCCGCCCTCAATCGAGACTTTCCAGATGGTCGGGAACCCCGTCTCGCCTAGAGATTCATACACGATCCACTTTCCATCCGGCGAGCAATCCGGGTGGTCATCTATTTTTCCGTTAGACAATTTTTTCGGCGCGCTGCCGTCCGCGTTCATCCGCCAGATATTTGAAGCGCCCGTGCGGTCTGACGTAAAAACAATATAGCGTCCATCGGGCGAGACCACGGGCCAGCCGTCAAAATGCGTGTCGTCGGTCAACTGTTTCTGGCGGCTGCCGTCCGCGTTCATGATCCAGATGTCGGAATTGCCGCTCGCGTTCGACGCATAGACAACCTTGCCATCAGGCGTCCAAGCGATGCCAGCTTGCCCGTCATAGATATTGCCCCGCGAAGTAATCTGCCGCGCGTGCTCTGCCTCGTTGTTCGGCGCGACCCAGAGATTTGAGACGCGCTCCGCCTGAACCGTAATCAGTGAGCGCGAGTCGGCGGTCAAGCCCAGACTCACGCTGCCGTAGTTGCCCAGATCGCCAGTCACTCTGCGCGCCACGCCTTCCGGATAAGAGAGCTGCCAGATTTGCGAGGGCGCGAACGGGTGGTCTTTAGCAGAGAGCGCCAGACCGCTTCCGTCATCAAACCACGCGACGCGATCAACGACTCGCCATCTCTGTGTCGTGAAGGATTTGGCAACCCCGCCCTCGCTTGGCACGGCCACGACAGTCATGTGATAGCCGTCTGTTGTTCCGCCCGCCCCGCAGGCAATCACTTTTCCATCCGGCGACCATGACGGGCCATTATCAGAGAACCAGTTAGTGCCGGTTTGCGAAGCAAGCTTTCGCTCGCCCGTGCCGTCCGCCTGCACGGTCATCAACGCGCTCTCGCCCTGCTCTATATAAGCGCGCACGAAGGCCATCTGTTTGCCGTCAGGAGAGAGCGTGACAGGACTGCTTAAATCCACCAGCAACTTTTTCGGCGTGCCGCCGAGCACGGCCACTTGATAGAGCGCGCCCTGCGGATTGTTCCGGTCGTTGACGACATAGTAGACATAATTTCCGTCACGCGAAAAAGTCGTCCCGCCCATAGACTTCATCTCTGCCGGAGGCACAATCTGCACCACGCTGTCGGTCGCAAGATACTTGACCCACAGGCTACGGAGTCCGCCGTCCACTAAAACATAAACGATATATTTGCCGTCGGGCGAGATGGAGACATCGCTGGCTTTGCCGTTGGTGGTTAGCCTCGTGATCTTGATTGACTGAAAATGCTCTGCGGGCTTTTTGGACCAGAGAAACTTATAGAGGCCGAAGCCGGTAGCAGCTAAAACTGAAATGAGAGCAAAGAGCGCAAGCAGAGAAAACGTCTTATGCTGCCTCCACTGGTCGAAGAGTCCGCGCCGTGGAGCAAGCGTCACCTGATTCCCGGCTGCTGGCACAAACGAAGCATTGCCAGTCCCGTATGCGCTCTCAGTCCCGCTTCTGGTAATCAAAGTATCCGCGATGAGATTTCGCTGTTGAGCCGAGCCGGAGCGTTCGATCTCAGAGGCAACCTCCAAATCCCTGCGAAGCGAGCGCAGGTCAACCATCAAGTCTCTGGCTGTTTGATAACGCTCGTCACATTCTTTGCGCAGGGCTTTTCTGATGATGCGTTGCAATTCTGCGGGCGCGTCCGGCAGGTAGGTGTTGAGCGGCGGCGGGTCTGACTTCAAAATGGAGGCGATGACATCGCTCGTGGTCTCGGCCTCAAATGGCGCGTGACCCGTCATCAATTCATAGAGCACGACGCCCAGACTCCAGATGTCCGTGCGCGCATCTATCCGCAGCCCGCGTGCCTGTTCCGGCGACATATAGCGCACAGTGCCGAGCACCACGCCCGGCTCTGTGTTAATCATCGCGTGCATGTGCGCCTGCGTCGGGGCTTCAGGGTCGGAACCGAGCGGCCCCGTGCTCCGCTCCGTCAGCTTCGCCAAACCGAAGTCCAGCACCTTCACATAATCGTCGTCGCGCACCATGATATTTTCCGGTTTGATGTCGCGGTGAACGATGCCTGCCGCATGCGCTGCGGCGAGCGCTGCGGCAATCTGCGCGGCGATGTCCAGAGCCTCGACCAGATTCATCCCGCCGTGCTTCATGCGGCGGCGCAGCGTGTCGCCGTTAATAAATTCTGTCGAGATAAACTGCGCGGAGTCTTCCTGTCCGATCTCGTAGATGGTGATGATGTTCGGATGATTGAGCGCGGAGGCGGTCTTTGCTTCCTGTATGAAGCGAAACATGCGCTGCTGGTCTGCGGCGACATCCGCGGGCAGGACTTTGAGGGCCACAGTGCGTTCAAGTTGCGTGTCATGGGCCAGATAAACGACACCCATCCCGCCCGCGCCGAGTTGGGAGCGTATCTCATAACGGCCAAAGCGTGTGCCGGGGGGAATGGTCATACCAGCCTGAACGAGAGAAGGAACCCGGTTAGGGACTCAGCTGCGCCACAGACTTTATTACAGTTGCGGAAAATGTCAAGACTATCAAAGTTGGGGTAGCGGTTCAGTTTCATCGAATGAGCTAATAGACAAGCTATAACATTTCGCGCAAAGGCGCTGGCGGCGCAAAGCAAGATCGCAAAGGATTGAATACCACTTATACTTTGCGTGCTTTCTTTGCGCCACCAGCGCCTTTGCGCGAGACTATTTCTTCCGGTATCACACAAGTCACTACTGATGAGGATAAAACAGTTGGGAGGCCGGGAAGCAAAATGCATCCGGCAGCGCGTGACATGCGCTGCCGGATGCATCAAATATTCTTTGCTCTTCTCTTAACGCAACATGGCGCGGACGCCGACGAGAATCAAATATACGATAGCAATCACGACTGCCAGTTTGATAAGCCACACGGCCAGACCGAATATCGTGCCGACGATGTGCAGCGTAATGCCTGCGGCGGCCAGCACCAGCGGAATGCCCACGACCAGCACGAACAGGGCTAAAAGTATAATTCCGACAATTCTCAATACGTCTTTTGTTTCTTTCATTTTCAATCCCTCGCTAATTCTCTCTGAAGCATTTTAACCGGCACGCTCGAATCAATTCAAGACTTTTCCACGCGCTCGCCAGACTATACGAAGATTGCCGAAAGGGCGTTCCATCCAAGATTTCGGATGGCTGCGCCATGCTCGCGTTTATGTTAAGCTCAGATGTAAATTGCCGGTAAAAAAAATTCTCTATGTCATATCGCAAGCCCAAAAGTCTCTTCTCTCCCGAAGATGAAGAGGAAAGCGCAGCCGTCAACACCTACGCGCCGCTCGCAGAGCGTATGCGCCCGCGCGACCTCAAGGAGTTTGCGGGACAGCAGCATCTCGTCGGAGAAGGACGCATCCTGCGCCGCCTGATAGAAGGCAAAGCAGCTTTGCCCTCGCTGATTCTGTGGGGCGCGCCCGGCACGGGCAAGACCACGCTGGCACGCCTGCTGGCCGAAAGAAGCGGCGCGCGTTTCGTCCCCCTCTCGGCGGTCTTCTCCGGCGTCAAGGATGCGCGTGCGGCCATCAGCGAAGCGCGCGAGTTTCGGCGCGTAGGGGAACGCACGGTTCTTTTCATAGACGAAATTCATCGCTTCAACAAAGCGCAGCAGGACGCGCTCCTGCCTGCGGTCGAAGACGGCACAGTGACGCTCATCGGCGCGACGACCGAGAATCCTTCTTTTGAAGTGACGGGCGCGCTGCTCTCGCGCTCTCGCGTGCTGACGCTCAATCCTTTGACGGATGATGAAGTGAAAGCTATCTTGCGTCGCGCGCTCGAAGATAAAGAGCGCGGTTTAGCGGCCCTTCATCCCGAAATGCCGGACGAGTTAATCGCGCGCATAGCTCATTCCGCGCACGGCGATGCGCGCGTCGCACTGGCCGCGCTCGAAGCGGCGGTCGAATCAACCGCCGGCGATGAGAGCGGAGCACGCTACGTCACGCTTGAGACTGTTGTCGAAGCCTTAGGCCGCGCGCATTATGCTTATGACAAGGGCGGCGAGGAGCATTACAATCTTGCTTCGGCTCTGATTAAATCGCTGCGCAATTCGGATGTGAATGCTGCGCTCTACTGGCTGGCGCGGCTCATCGAAGGCGGGGCCGATCCGGTCTTTATCGCGCGCCGTCTCTGCATTCTTGCCTCTGAAGATATCGGGATGGCAGACCCGCAGGCGATGGTGCAGGCGGCTGCGGCTGCAGACATCACGCGCCTGATCGGCTTGCCCGAAGCTCTCTATCCATTATCACAGGCGACGATTTATCTGGCCCACGCGCCGAAGTCGAATGCCGTCAAGCGCGCCTATCACGCCGCCGTCGAAGACGCTGCGGAGACCGCGCGCGAGCCTGTGCCTTTGCACCTGCGAAATGCGATTACGCCCTTGATGAAACGCATCGGCTACGGCGGCGGCTATCGCTACGTGCACAGCGACCCGGCGGCGAAAGAAGAGATGGCCTGCCTGCCTGAACCTCTGCGCGGCAAAGTGTATTATGATGCGGAACAGGACTCGGAAAGCGGAACTCAGGATTCAGCAGAGCACTGTTAGCCTTGATAGTTTTATCATTACTATTTCTAAATTAATTGGAGAGGCTTAAATTGAGCGAGAATAAATCTGACAACGAACTGGCATTTCTAAAAGACCTGTATGTCGCAACCGACTGGGGCGAGCGTTTCGCCGCGTTGATGGACGAAACGATTAAGCTTCCCGAAAAGGGTCGCATACTTTACGTCGAATCAGGCACGGGCGGTCACGCGATGGCTTTGCAGAATAGCGCGGAAGAAGATGTCAGTATGGTGTGCGTGGACGAGAGCGAAGAGTCTCTTGAGCTGGCCCGCGCCAAAGCCATGGCGATGAGCGTCGAGCCTGAGTTTCGCCACGCGCAACCCGACGCGCTCTGGCTCAGAGATGACCAGTTCGAGTTGGTGTTGGGCGACGGCTCTCTGGTAGCCCCACATCGTTTGCCTGAGATGTTGTCTGAGATGGCGCGCGTGGCTGCGCCGGGCGGAACAGTGGCCTTCGCTCTGACAACGACTTCGAGCTTTGGCGAGTTCTTCTCCATCTACTGGGAAGCCTTGCAAAGCGCGGGGCTGGAAGACCGCGCCGCGATGGTCGAAGAGTTGATTACAGAGTTGCCGACCATCTCGGTGATTGAAGATTTGGCAAGGCAGGAGGGACTCAGAAACGTCTCGTCTATGACGAAGGCGGAAGAGTTCACTTACGAATCGGGCGAAGATTTTTTGAACTCGCCGCTCATCACAGACTTTCTGCTCAAATCATGGATGCAGTCTTTGAACGATGATGAGCAGGCGCGCGTCTTCCCGGAAATCGCCCGCCTGATAGATGAAGAACGACAGGAAGCGGACTTTATGCTCTCGGTCAAAGCAACGCTTGTCACCGGGCAGAAAAAAGTAAAAGGATAAAAAGCAAAAGGCAAAGTGAAGACCAGGCGATTGTCGCCTGCTCTTCACTTTTGCCTTTTACCTTTTTACTTTTGCCTTCCCTCAGCGGGCTTTGTTGGCAGGTATTTTATCCGCGGCTTTGTCTTCGTCGAAAGCATTTCCGGCGTCGGCGGCGCTCAATCTCTCGCGGCGGCGCGCGGCTTCGAGACGCGATTCTTCCTCCGCCTCGTCCTGCCCTTCACGAAAAGCGCGCTTGCTCTGGCCCAAAGCTTTTGCCAGTTGCGGCAGGCGGCTCGCGCCGAAGAGGACGAAGACGATGGCGAGGATAATCAAAAGCTCCTGTGTGCCTAGCCCGCCAATCATTAATAGCATCTGTTGCATGATAAAAATTTCCCTTCTTTGCGGCCCTACAACTCTCTGCTGGCCGGATCAATCTATTGGTCGTTCTTACTACTACTACTACTGTTCGACAGCATCCGCTTCGTAAAAAAGATACTTGCGCCAGGTCTCGTCCGCGCGTCCGAGGTAACGCATAATCTGGCGATTGACATGCAGGGAAAATCCGCGCGGGCGACGAAGCAAGTGCATCCCTGCCTCTTCAGGCGTGCGGCTCCCCTTTCGATGATTGCAACGCTTGCAGCACGCGACCAGATTATCCCACGTCGAATCGCCCCCGCGCGAGCGCGGCATGACGTGATCCAGCGTCAGCTCTGACGGCGGAAACTGCCTGCTGCAATACTGGCATGATGAATGGTCGCGCAGCAGTATGTTTTTCCGCGAGAGCGAGCGTCTTTCAAACGGAATGTGTATGTATTCGACAAGGCGTATGACCGACGGCGCATGCAGCGCAAGCTTTGCCGAATGAAGCATATGCCCGTTGTGCTCTTCCATCCGCGCCACGCCCTTGAAAATCATGACCACTGCGCGCCGCTCCGTGCACACGTTAATCGGCTCGAAAGATGCATTCAGGACTAAAACACGTCCGGTCATATTGCTTTACGATATTACGCTAAAGCATGCAAAATGAAAAAGGTAAAATGAAAAATTAAGAAGCGTTATCTTTCTTCATTTTTACCTTTTTCATTTTTCATTTTGCATTTCTCTAAATCTGTCTGTGGCTTCGACGAGCGCGCTGATATTGCCCGGCTCGGTCGCGGAATGGCCCGCGTCCGGCGTGATGCGCAGCTCTGCTTCAGGCCATGCGCGATGCAGCTCCCACGCGCTCATCATCGGGCACACGACATCATAGCGACCCTGCACGATGACCGCAGGGATGTGCCGAATCTTCTCCACGTTCTCGATCAGATAATTGTCCGTATCGAAGAAAGCGTTGTTCATAAAGTAGTGGCACTCTATGCGCGCAAAAGCGATGGCAAATTCCGCTTCGTCCATGTGTGCTATCAGGTCTGCGTCCGGGTAGAGCTTGGAGGTGCTGCCCTCCCAGACACTCCACGCACGCGCCGCTTCGATCTTGGCCGCTTCGTCATCTCCCGTCAGGCGGCGATGATAGGCAGCCATCATATCGCCGCGCTCTGCTTCGGGAATGACCTTCAGATATTCCTCCCATACGTCTGGAAAAATCGCGCTCGCGCCTTCCTGATAAAACCACTGAATCTCTTTCGGGCGACAGAGAAAGATGCCGCGCAAGACAAGCTCGCGCACCCTGTCCGGATGCGTCTGCGCGTAAGCCAGAGCGAGCGTGCTGCCCCACGAACCGCCAAAGACCTGCCAGCTTTCAATCTTCAGATGCTCGCGTATCTTCTCTATGTCCTCTACCAAATGCCAGGTCGTATTGTCTTCGAGACTTGCGTGCGGCGTGCTCTTGCCTGAGCCGCGCTGGTCAAAGAGCACTATGCGATAGGCCGCAGGGTCAAAGAAGCGACGATAGTCAGGCACGATGCCGCCGCCGGGGCCGCCATGCAAAAAGACTACGGGCTTCCCTTCAGGATTGCCGCATTGCTCGTAATAAATCGTATGCACGGGCGAGACCGCTAGCATGCCTGTATCGAATGGCTCAATCGGTGGATATAAGGTTCTCATGACCTTATCTTACATGAGAGAAGTGGAAAGACTAAAGTTTGCAGGCGATGCCTGAGCAGGCTGCTCGTCACACGCTAAAAGTCATTTCAGAAACGAGGCTTGGATAAGTATAATGCCGCAGATGTTTTCGTTGCATTCCACAGTTACGCGCTCTCTGGCTCTCTGGATGCCGCTGTGCTTCCTGTGGATGTTTATGGCCTGCATCTCGCTGTGCTCGGCTAAAGAGGCGGAAGGGCATGAAGCATCTTCGAGCATCTTAACAATTGATGCACAAGGTTCGCACGAACCTGATTGCTGCCCTATCACAGCCGCCACAGCCTCATGTGTGCTGCCGGAGCGGCGATCATCTATGTCGCAAGCCAGCGGCAACGTGCGAGCGTCCGTTTCCGCTTTTGCGCTACCGGCAGGTTATGCGCTTCCTGTCAGGGCGCAGCGCTCAAATCCCTATCCCGCTTTAGACCCGCCGCTGCGACAACACGGCGTCCTACGCATTTAGAAATCTCCGGTTAATAAATCATGCTTTGTTCTTGCGCTCTCTTTGAAATTTAAAATGGGGCGTGCATTCTCTTGTCATTAGCTAACGGAGATTTATAGATGAACCGATTATTTGCGGGTTTATTGCTCTGCGTTGCCTTCGCAACGCAAGCGGCAGCCCAGACTGCGAGTGTGAGGCTGGAGGGGCAGGTAGTGTGCTGCGCAGACTGTTGGGCGGAAGCAGACCGCACGAAGGTTGAATACGGCACGGCGGAAAATTTATTGAAAGCGCAATCATGCGTGGCAAACGGCGACCCGACCTTGATTGCCGTGCGTGAGGGAGACAAGTTCACACTCTATCAATTAGAGCAAGCAAAGTTTCGCCTGCCGGGAAAGAACTGGCTTGAGTTTGTCGGCAAGCGCGTTGCCGTGACTGGAACCGTGCAAAAGAAAAAAAGCGCGAGTGTCATTCGCGTTAATGCGCTGGAAGTGCTTGCGCCAAGCATCGCGGAACAGGAAGCCGCGAACATCGTCGGCAAGGAAGTTGACCTGACGCTCAAAGACCCGTTCGGCACGGAGCAGCGGTTAAGCTCGCTCAAAGGCCGCATCGTCGTCTTAAACTTCTGGGCAACGTATTGCGTGCCGTGCCGGAAGGAGATGCCCGATCTGGCGGCGATTCAAAACGAATATGCAGCCCTCGGCGTGCAAGTCATCGGCGCTTCGACCGATGAAGCTGGAGACAGAGCTAAGGTCTTACAGTTTATCAAAGAAACGAAAGTCAACTTTCCTATCTGGACGGGTGCGACCGCAGCCGACATGATGCGCTTCGGTTTGGGCGCGGCGCTGCCCGGAACGGTCATCATCGGCAGAGACGGGCGGATTGTGAAAGTTATTTCCGGCATCGTCAATCAGGCCGATTTAAAAAAGCAGATTGATGCCATGCTCGCCTCTGCGGAAACGGCTGCGGCGAAGGAGCGCAAGCAACAACGCGAGCAAGTCGCTTCAGCAAAACAAAAATCAAGTGAAGCGTCGTCCGTTCCCTCTTGACCGCTTTGACCGGGCGAGGGTCGCGCCGTGAGCGGGACAGAACAAGAAGACGAAGATAAATGGACGTTTGGCGTGCGCGTCATCGCAAATCAGATAGACCGTGCGAAATGGCGCAACACGCTGACGTATAGATTTCACCCGCGCTTCACTGCCGGAGTCGAATATAATCCGCTGGCCGGGAAAGTCTCGCCGCTGGCAAACGTCGTCGCTTTGACGGAAACGCATAAGCGTCCCGCATTGATTTTCGGCACCAGCTCAGACCGGATTGGGACGCCCTCCGGCCAGTCGTTCTACGCGACTTTCAGCAAGAGCTTGAAACACTCTACAGGACTGCCGCTTGCGCCTTATGTCGGCGTCGCCTACGGCACTTTTGAAGAGCGCGCCAGAATTATCGGCGGCTTGAACATCAGCTTTAACGAACATTGGAGTTCGACAATTCTCTTTGACGGCGTGCGCGTGCATCCGACAGCGAATTACACTCGCGGGCGACATCAGTTCGGCGTTATCTTCGAGCGCGGGCGCAATCCGGGCGCGAGTTATAGCATTTCATTCTGAGATAAATATCCAGCACCCTTTGGTGGTGAACATGGCAAGAAGAAAAACAGGTTCCCGCAAAGGCGCAAAGGCGCAAAGAAAGCAGCAAAGTTATAAAGCATTGCTCAACTCCTTTGCGCCTTTGCGCGAAAATTTCGTTATCTTTGAAACAGCATTGCGCGCAAGCGTTGACATTTATGCGCGTCAAAGCTAATTTCCAAAAACTGTTTGCGTAAACAATCCTGCCCTGCTAATCCGAGGAGAATCTTATGAATGTGATGCGGAAAAAATACAGACTTCTTTGTCTGCTCATGTCTCTCATGCTCTTGAGCGCGGCCTCCGTCATGGCTCAATCGAGCGGCACAGAAAAGCAGGCGTCAGGCGCGGCGGCTGTGCCCAAAATCAATTTTGAGAAATACACGCTGCCGAACGGCCTGCAAGTGATTCTGCACATAGATAAAAAACTGCCCGTCGTTCACGTCAACCAGTGGTATCACGTCGGCTCGAAGAATGAAAAGATCGGGCGCACGGGTTTCGCGCATCTCTTTGAGCACATCATGTTTCAGGGATCGAAGAACGCGACCGGCGAATATTTTTCGTTCGTCGAAAAGCTCGGCGCAAATGATGCCAACGGGACGACGAACAATGACCGCACAAACTATTTTGCGACCGTCCCTTCGGGCAATCTGGAATACCTGCTGTGGGTGGAATCAGACCGCTTGGCGACGCTCGCAGATGCGCTGACCAAAGATAAGCTGGACAACCAGCGCGATGTGGTGAAGAACGAGCGGCGACAGGGTTTGGAGAATCAGCCCTATGGCCGCGCCTTCAAACTGCTGGACGAGAATTTGTTTCCGGCGGGTCATCCTTACTCTTGGACTGTCATCGGCAGCCATGAGGATTTGACTGCGGCCTCGCTCGATGATGTCAAAGAATTTTTCCGCACCTATTACACGCCGAACAACCTGTCGCTGGTCATCGCGGGGGATTTCGACCCGGCTGAAGCAAAGCGTCTGGTCGAAAAATATTTTGGAGGCATCCCGGCTGGCCCTGCGCTTGACAGGCCGAAGTGGTGGATTCCAAAGCTAGACGGCGAAAAGATCGTAGAGGCTTATGACCGCGTGCCGCAGGAGCGTGTGTATGTCGCGTGGCCCAGCCCGCCTTTCTTTCAGGCGGGCGATGCAGAGCTTGATCTGGCCGCGTCCATTCTCACGGACGGCCTGTCAGCCCGTCTCAACAAAATTCTAGTTTACGACAGGCAGCTTTGCACGGACGTTTCTTCTTTCCAGTTATCCAGAGAAATCTCCGGCGCGTTTGTCGTGATTGCGACCGCGCGGCCCGGCGTCTCGCTCGCGCAGATCGAGCCGGTTATCGCGGAAGAGATTTCGCGGCTTGCTAAAACTGCTCCGAGCGTCGAAGAACTCAATCGTGCGAAGGTCAAATGGGAATTTCAATTCGTGACCGGGCTTGAGCGCATCGGCGGCTTTGGCGGCAAGGCCGACAGGCTCAACCAGTACAACACGATGTGGGATAATCCCGGCAGGTTTGAAGAAGACCTTGCGCGCTATCGCAACGCGACCGCCGAGGGCGTGCGCGACACCGTTGCAAAGTGGCTGAACACAAACAACCGCTTGCTGGTGCGCTTTCATCCAGAAACATCCGGGCGTGAATCACAGGCCGCGCTTGACCGCTCAAAGCAGCCGAGCGTTGGCGCGGACAAGCCTTTCAATGCGCCGGAAGTAAAGTCTGCCAAACTTGAAAACGGCATGGAGGTTTTCGTCGTCGAACGCCCCGAACTTCCAAAAGTTTCCGTCGCGCTCGCCACAAAGGCCGGAAGCGTCACAGACCCTGCGGGCAAAGAAGGCACGGCGTACATGGCCGTCACGACCCTCGACATGGGAACGAAGACCAGAAAGGCGCTTGAGATAGAAGACGCCCTCGGCGACCTCGGCACAGCCTTCTCAGGCTCTGCCGGGCGAGAATATTCAACCGTCGCCATCGAAGTCTTGAAAAGAAATCTGGCTCCCGCGATGAATATCTTTTCGGATGTGGTGCTCAATCCGGTCTTTCCTGAAGCCGAAGTAGAGCGTGAGCGTAAACTGCATCTGGACAATCTGGCCCAGCAGGAGACGGACGCCAATGCTCTCGCCAGACGCATCAGGCCCATGCTGACCTACGGGCCGGAACATCCGTATGGCCGCGCGCACATGGGTCTGCCGCGCACCGTGCAACAGATTTCGCGCGCAGACCTCGCAAAGTTTTATGAAGCGAACTGGAAGCCAGCAGGCTCTGCGCTGATCTTTGTGGGCGACATCACGCTGGCGGAGGCAACGCAACTGGCGCGGCAAAATTTCGGAGACTGGCAGGGCGGCGCGCCGCCCGTGGTCACGATTCCTGAGCCGCGCCCGGTCGGGCCGGGCAAAGTGTTTCTGGTTGACAGGCAGGATGCGGCGCAGACAGTGATCGTCGAGATCATGTCCGGGCCGCCGCGCAAGACGGATGACTATTATGCCTTGCGTCTCGCGGACACTGTGTGGGGCGGCGTCTTCGGCGCGCGTCTGAATCTCAATCTACGGGAAGACAAAGGCTATTCTTACGGAGTCTTTTCCAGTCAGGCATTTCTTTCGAGGGCCGGAGTCTGGTATGCACAAGGCGGCGTGCAAACCAATAAGACGAAGGAATCGCTGACGGAGTTTATCAGCGAACTGAAAATGCTGGCGGGACAGAAGCCGATTTCAGAAACGGAGTTGACCGACGCCAAAGCCAATCGCCTGCGCAGCTATGCTCTGCAATTCGAATCGCTCGGAGCAATCGCCGGACAGATCGCAGACCTCTGGGCCGCAGGGCTTCCGATGACCGAGTTGCAAAGGGAGACGGGTGAAACGCAGAAGGTCACGCTCGCGGCTGCCAACGCGGCGGCGCAAAAGTATGCCGTCCCCGGCAAAGCCACGCTCCTGCTGATCGGCGACCTCTCGAAGATTCAAGCCGGAGTGGGAGAGCTGAACGCAGGCGAGGTCGTCATCCTGGATGTCGAGGGCAAGCCGAAGAAGTAGCAATTGATAAAGTGAAGCTCTCAAGAAACGAAATGCTTCAACTCCTTTGCGCCTTGAGTTTTTCTTTGTTTGCGCCCCCAGCGTGAAACGTTCGTGTTTCTCGCAAAGGCGCAAAGATAAGCGAGAAGGCGCAAAGGAGTTGAAGCATTTCGTTTCTTGAATTTTGAAATGGTCAATCAGAGGTCGGGCGCGCAACGGTGAGGACAAAGACATCTTGCGCGCCCGCTCGTTTGAGCGCGGCGGCGCAGGCCGAGACGGTTGCGCCCGTCGTGAACACATCGTCAACGAGCAGAACCTTTTCGCCTGCAATCAGGCGCGCGTGTGTGACTGCAAAAGCATCCTCGACGCTTTCGCGGCGCGCACGCGCGTCCATCCCCGCGCGATGACGCTCTGTATGTGTGGCGCGCACGAGACTCAGCTCATCAAGCGGGAGTCCGGTCAATCTTGCGATGGCGCGGCCCAATTCCGCCGCCTGATTAAAACCGCGCTCGCGCATTCGTTCCGGATGCAGCGGGACTGGCACGATGAGCGTCGCGGCATCGAGCGGCGTTCGCTGCTGCGCTTGGGCCAGAAGACGCGCCAGTTGCGTTGCGACATAAGGCTCACGCTTGAGGGCCAGAACGGCTGCGCGCAAGGCTCCTTCGTATGCGCCGCATGCGCGTGCTGCTGTAAAAGCTTCTGCATCACAGCGGCGACAAAAACCCTCCATGCGTTTCTCTTTCGCCAAGACGCCTGCGGCGACGGCCCCGCATTTCCAGCACATCGTTTCATCGCCATCGTAGATGCGTGTCTGCCGCCAGCAGGCCGCGCAAGAGACGCCACCGGCGCGCGACTCGACGCTCGAAGAGCAGACGGCGCACGGCTGCGGGTAAACGAGCGCGAGCGCGGCATCAAACAGCGTTCCGGCTTTGCTTCTGAGGCGCACGAGATTAGTTCTCCACTTATAGCTATTAGCGATTGAGTGTGACCTGATGCGCCCTCCCTGACGGTCGGTCTACAGCCCTTCTAATGTCGCTCACGGGGCAGTAGCCCGACCCTCAGGGAGGGCGCATGCATTTGCAATCCTCTTATAATAGCTTAACGGCCTTTCGATTCGAGATAGCAGCGAATCGAAAGGCCGTTATTATGGCACGCTAAAATTAATTCGGAAATTAACCGGGGCTATTCTTCGTCTTCCGTCAGCAAACCGCGCTCCTGCAAATCCTGACAGCGCAGACAGTGGCGCGCCCACGGCACGGCTTCCAGACGCCGCTCCTGCACAGGCTCGCCGCAATGCACGCATTCGCCGTAGCCGCCCGCTTCGATGCGGACGATGGCTTCGTCTATTAATTCAAGGAGCCGCCGGTCGTTGTTCGACATGGAAAACAATAGCTCTTTGGTATAAGCATTGGCGGCCATGTCTGCCGGGTCTTGCGTCGCTTCGGAATCGCGCTCGCGGCTGTACATCTCCGCTTCCATGACCTGTCCGACCAGACCCTCGCGGCGTCCGAGCAGTTTGTCTCTATATGTTTTGACTTTCCGTTTATCCATTGCTTCTTTACCTTTCGCCCTCCGCCCTTTTACTTTTGATATGGCAATCCATGTATGATCGTGTATGCCCTGTAAAGCTGTTCAAGCAACACGACACGAGCCATCTCGTGTGTCAGGGTCAGGCGCGACAAAGACCAGCTCAGGTCTGAGCGCGCCGCGACCTCAGGCGCAACCCCTTCAGGCCCGCCAATCACAAACGCAACCTCTTTCACACCGCTGTTCTGCCACTTTTCAACCTCAGCCGCGAGTTGCGGCGAACTCCACTCGCGCCCCTCAACGTCCAGCAAAACCGTCAGCGCGTCAGAATGAAGCGCGCCTATGATGCGTTTTCTCTCGTCTTCGATGCCTGAACGCGCGCCTTCGCGCAACTCTGCGACCTCACACCGCACAAACCGGCCCAACCGCTTCAAATACTCTTCAATCAACGCGCGCAGGTGCGCGTCTTTGGTCTTGCCAATCCAGACGAAACGAAAGCGCATTAGCCGACAAGTGGTAAAGGGTTAAAAGGCGAAGCGGGGAAAGGATCTAAAATCCCGCCTCTGCGCTCGTCCTGCTTTTTCCCTTTAACCATTTTCCCTCTTTCCCTCTTCCCTCGCTTTATAACGCGCCAGCTTCTCGTAAAGATTCTTGCGGCTGATGCCGAGTTGGCGCGCGGCTTCGGACTTGTTGCCTTTAGCTGCCGCAAGGGTCTCAAGGATGTAATCAGCCTCAAGCTCTGCGAGCGTCTGCCGCCGCGTGCGCCGCTGCTGAAGCGTGACTGCCGACTGCAAGCTGCCGGGCAAATCCGACGCTTCAATCTGCTCGCCGTTCGAGACGATCACCGCACGCTCAATCGCATTCGCCAGTTCGCGCACGTTGCCCGGAAAATCGTAAGCCTCAAGCAGCGAGAGCGCCTGCGGCGTCAGCGCTTTCGCAAGGCGTCCATGCTTGCCCGCGTAGCTTTTCAAAAACTGACGGGCCAATTCCGGCGCGTCTTCCGGCCTGTCTCTGAGCGGCGGCAGGTGCAGCCGCACGACATTGAGCCGGTAAAAAAGGTCTTCACGAAAACTGCGCCGCTTGATGGCTTCTTCCAACTCAACATTGGTCAGCGCGATGAGCCGCGCGTCAACCCTGACCGTGCGCCGCCCCCCCAGACGCTCAAACTCGCGCCGCTCTATAACGCGCAACAGTTTCGCCTGTGCATCCGTCGAGAGATGCGCGATTTCGTCCAAGACCAGCGTGCCTTTATGAGCCGCTTCGAGCCGTCCGGGCTTGGCCTCGGTCGCGCCTGTAAACGCGCCGCGCTCGTAGCCGAAAAGTTCCGCCTCCAAAAGCTCTCCCGGCAGCGACGCGCAATCAATCTTCACCAGGTCACACGCCGCACGATGCGAACGCGCGTGGATGAAGTGTGCGAGCGCATCTTTGCCGGTTCCTGATTCTCCTGTGATGAGCACATTGGCGTCTGTCGCGGCAACGCGTTCAGCGAGGCGTATGACCTCGCGCATCGCCACGGACTCGGCCACAATCTCAATCACGATTCTTCTGTTCTCAAAGAACTGTCTGCGCCCGTCTCTATCTCATTCGGCAACGGGATGCGCGCGGCATCGCGCCACAGCCGTTCAAGGTCGTAGAACTGCCGCGCCTTATTCTCGAAAACATGCACTAGAAAATCGCCGTAATCCACTAGCACCCATTCAGCCGTTTGATAGCCCTCGACGCGTTGAGCGCGCGTGCCATGCTTTTTCAAACGCTCGACTATCTCATCGGCGATGGCCTGCACCTGCCGCACATTCGTGCCGCTCGTAATCAGGAAGTAGTCCGTAAAGCTGGCGATGTTGCGCAGGTCAAGCACCACCATGTCCAGAGCCTTCTTATCGCTCGCCGCATGCAGAGCGTTAAGAATGCGCTCGTCCAGCGGCTCGCTGCTGGCGGTGGCGGCGGGCTGATTGCTATCCGTCTCGCGCCCCGTCCCCTGTGTCTCAGGGTGTAGTGATTTTTCTTTAACCGTCAATTTCTCTTCCATAACCTTTTCCGTAGAGCCTGTACTTTCCGATGTAATCTGCTACCGCTGGCGGAACCAGCATGCGCCATTCGTCATCCAGGCCCTCGCCGATACTCTTTCTGATGCCGGTGGCAGAGACATCCAAAAAAACCGCATCGGTCACGTAAATCTTCGGGCCAGCGTTTTCTTCAATGCGGCGTGCAATTTCATCTCGCTTGATTGCGCGCAAGTCAACTATCCGGTCACGAATCGCCTGCGTCACATGGTCTGCGCTCAAATCATATCCGGGCCGTGTGACAACAATATGATCGGACATCAAAAGAACTCTCTCCCATTCGCGCCACGTCGTAATCTCCGTCCACGAATCTGCGCCCATGACAAAGAAGAGCCGCGCCCCGTCTTGACCCAATTCATTTTGCAGCCGCGCGAGCGTCTCCACAGTGTATGGCTTTTCGGGCGCGTCAAGCTCGACGGTCGAGAGGCGTAAGGCTTCCGTCTCTTGCGTCGCCAGCGCGAGCATGGCGTAGCGATGAAGTGAAGGCGTCACCATGACGCTGCGTTTATGCGGCGCGACATGCGCCGGAATAAAAAGCACTTCGTCAAGCGCGAACAATTGTAAAAGACCGTGGGCCACTGCAATGTGCCCGACATGAACGGGATCGAATGTGCCGCCGTAGAGCGCGATTCGCTTTTGCCGTTTCATACACAATCAGGAAACTGCACGCATCTCGTCAGCAGCCTCGCGCTCTGAAGCATTGATCTCATCCAACGCTCGCGCGACAGCATTAACTAATTCGCGCACGCCCTCTCTCGTCGCCGAAGAGATAGCATAAAAAGCTCTGCCGTCTTCTGCGGCACGCGCTCTTAAACTTTCCAGCCGCTCAGGCTCGTCGAGCGCATCGATCTTCGTCGCCACGACTATCTGCGGGCGCGTCGCAAGCTCAAGATTATAAGCCTCTAACTCTTTATTAATCGTTTCATAGTCGCTGACGGTTTCGCGCCCGGACATGGAGGACATATCAACCAGATGGAGCAGCAGCTTTGTGCGCTCGACGTGACGCAGGAAACGGTCTCCGAGTCCCGCGCCCTGATGCGCGCCCTCTATCAAACCCGGAATATCCGCGACGACGAACGTGCGATACTCGCCCATATCAACGACGCCGAGGTGCGGCTCAAGCGTCGTAAACGGATAGTCTGCAATCTTCGGTTTGGCTGCGGAGATGGTCGAGATGAGCGTGGATTTCCCCGCGTTCGGAAATCCGACGAGTCCGACATCCGCGAGCAGTTTCAGCTCAAGCTGTAATTCCAGTTCTTCGCCCGGACTTCCTTCCTGATGATAACGCGGGGCGCGATTGGTCGAAGTGGCAAAGTGCGAGTTGCCAAAGCCGCCGCGCCCGCCCTTTGCGGCCAGCCACCTGTCCCCGTGCTCTGTGAAATCGTGCAGCAGCACTCCGGACTCCGCTTCGTAGACCTC
The DNA here is from genome assembly GCA_963817025.1 of Pyrinomonadaceae bacterium. Taxonomy (GTDB): domain Bacteria; phylum Acidobacteriota; class Blastocatellia; order Pyrinomonadales; family Pyrinomonadaceae; genus JACMLC01. The sequence goes on from CAWFML010000004.1 coordinate 802,981, forward strand.
TGTTCCGACAGGAACGCGCACCACAATATCCACGCCCTCGCGCCCGGAACGATTCGAGCCTTCGCCATGTCGCCCGCGATCCGCGATATGCTCAGGGTTATAGCGCAGGTGCAGCAGCGTATTCAGAGATTCGTCAGCCACAATCCAGACATCGCCGCCGCGCCCGCCGTCGCCGCCCGAAGGCCCGCCGCGCGGGACAAATTTTTCACGGCGAAAGGCCGTCACGCCGTTGCCGCCGTGCCCGCCCTGCAAGCGAATTTTTGTGCGATCAATAAACAAGTTCGGTCTTTGATTTTCGTACTTTGTGCTTTGTGCTGTGCGCGCTATTTAACATTAAGCTGATGACTCAAGCTTGAGAGCCACAGGCGAAGAACAAAACACAAAGTACAAAGAACTAATTAACAAAATTGAAAGCGACGCCCAACGCTGCTTGAGTATGAAAGCGCGGGCGTCGCATAAAATGCGGGCTATGATTGCTCTTTCGGCCCTATGCGGCAATCGCTTGGGCTGGCGCAGGTGTGGCGACCATCTCTGCCGGATAGACGCTGATGAACTTGCCGGAGCGGCCCTTATCTTCAAATTTGACGATGCCGTCGATCAAAGCAAACAGGGTATCGTCCTTGCCGCGCCCGACGTTTTTGCCGGGCTTCCACTTGGTGCCGCGTTGCCGCGCGAGAATGTTCCCGCCGAGCACGCGCTCGCCGCCGAATTTCTTCAAGCCCAATCGCTGCGAGTTTGAATCGCGCCCGTTACGCGAAGAGCCAACCCCTTTTTTGTGTGCCATTTCTCAACTCCTTGAGGCGTCAGGTTTCGGGGGCCAAGGGTCAGAAGTTTCTTTTAACCGACCCCTGATACCTGTCCCCTAACCCCTGCTTTTAACCGATTGAATCAATCTTCAACGTCGTGTAATCCTGACGATGTCCCTGCGTGCGCTTGTACTGCTTGCGGCGTTTCTTTTTGAAGACGATGATCTTCTCGCCGCGACCGTGGTCCAGAACGGTCGCCGCGACACGCGCGCCATCCACGAGGGGCGTGCCGATTTTCGTCTCGTCGCCGCCGCCGATGATGAGCGTCTCAAGCTCAACGCTGTCGCCAGCCTGTTTATCCATCAGAGGCACGCGCACCGTCCCGCCCTCTTCGACGCGGAACTGTTTGCCGCCGGATTTAATGATTGCGTAAGGCATTTTCTTTACCCCCTTCGACAGTAGCCAAAACCTGCCATAGAAAAGTCGTTTATTATAAAGGCTCTACATGATGCCGTCAACGCGGGGCGACGGCATTTCTGGCAGGCCCCTTCGCGCCGTTGGCCGACAGGAAATCTTCCATAAATTTTGTCGAAAAATCGCCCGCGCGAAACTTCGGGTCGTCCATAATCTTCAAATGCAGCGGAATCGTCGTCTTGATGCCCTCGACCACCATCGCTCCGAGAGCACGCTTCATACGCGCAATCGCCAGCTCGCGCGTCCGCGCGTGGACAATCAATTTGGCGATCATCGAATCGTAAAAAGGCGGCACGACATAGCCCGCATAAGCAGCCGTGTCAACGCGCACGCCCGGCCCGCAGGGCAAGTTGAAAGCAGTTATCAATCCCGGCGACGGCACAAAAGTCTCAGGATGCTCGGCGTTGATGCGGCACTCTATAGAGTGGCCCACAATCAGCAAATCATCCTGCGTGTAGCCCAGAGGCTCGCCCTCTGCAATCCTGATTTGATTGCGCACGATGTCCGCGAGCGTGACCATCTCCGTCACAGGATGCTCGACCTGTATGCGCGTGTTCATCTCCATGAAATAGAAACGCCCGTCTTCATCAAGGAGAAACTCGAACGTGCCCGCGCTCGAATAGCCTATGCGCTTGCAGGCATTGACCGCCGCCGCGCCCATCTGCTCGCGCAACTCTGGCGTCAGCACGGGCGAGGGAGCTTCCTCCAAAAGCTTTTGATGACGACGCTGGATAGAGCATTCGCGCTCGCCGAGGTGTATGCACTCGCCGTATTCGTCCGCTAAGACCTGAATCTCTATGTGGCGCGGGCGCTCTATGTAACGCTCTATATAAACATCGCCGTTTTTGAAAGCCGCAGCAGCCTCGTTCGATGCCGTCTCAAGAGCATGACCAAGCTCTGCTTCCGTACGCACGATACGCATCCCGCGCCCGCCGCCTCCGGCAGAGGCTTTGACAATCACTGGAAAGCCTATCTCGCGTGCAAGCTTTAAAGCTTCTTCCTCTGTTTCCAGCGGCTCAGGGCTGCCGGGCAGGATAGGCACGCCAGCTTCCTTCATGGCGCGGCGCGCTTCCACCTTGTCGCCCATGAGGCGTATGACATTCGGGCGCGGGCCGATGAATTTGATATTGCATGCCTCGCAAATTTCCGCGAAGTAGGAGGATTCGGCCAGAAAGCCGTAGCCCGGATGAATGGCGTCAACGTTAGCAATCTCTGCCGCGCTGATGACCGAGGCGATGTTCAAATAACTCTGCGCCGACGGAGCCGGGCCGATGCAGATGGCTTCATCCGCAAAGCGCACATGCAGGGAATCGCGGTCGGCCTCGCTATAGACGGCCACCGTTTTGATGCCCATCTCTTTGCAAGTCCAGATGATGCGACATGCGATCTCGCCACGATTGGCAATCAGGATTTTACGAAACTTGCTCATCAATTCTTTGCACTTTGTTCTTTGTACTTTGTGCTTTGCGTGCAACTCTGCCTTGAGTTGCCAAACTCAACGCGGGTGCGACAGGCAAAGAACAAAGTACAAAGAACCAAATCTACTTTTTAATTCCGAAAAGCGGCTGGCCGTATTCGACCGGCTGGCCGTTCTCGACATAAATCTTGGCGATGACGCCGGTGGTCTCGGCCTGTATCTCGTTCATCAGCTTCATGGCCTCGATAATGCAGACGGTCGTATCGGGCATGACATGGCTGCCGAGATTCACAAACGGCTCAGCCGTTGGCGAAGGCGAGCGATAGAAAGTGCCCACGATTGGAGAAGGAATCGGAATCAGGTCTTCATCTGCCGTCGCAGCCGTTTCTGCCTGCGTGGCAGCCGGAGGAGGCGTCGAGGCTTGTGTCGCGCCCGCCGCCGCCGCTGCCGTTTGGGCCAGAGATGCGCCTGCCTCCTGTGGCTGCGCGGCGGTGGCGTGCGGTTGCGCGCCCGGCGCAGCAGCGATTATTTGCGGCGCAAGCTCGCGGCGCAGGCGAACGCGCACGTCCTTGTTCTCAAGCTCGAAATCTGTAAAGCCGTATTCGTTGATTAATTCGACAAGCTCACGCAGCTCATCCATGTTAAGAGAGTGCTCAAGCGGAAGATTCGGCGCGCTGCCGCCTGCCGCGCTGTGACGCCGGCGGCCACGGCCTCTCTCGCGCCCCGTGCGCGGCTCGGATGTTTGCCTGTCTGCTTTTCGCTCGCTCTCATCGCTCGCGGCGGGCTGCTGATTTTCCTGATCGCTCATTCTCTCTTGGACTCCGAGCGGGCTTCTTAAAAATGCATCGCGCCCGTTTTGATGTGTGCCTGAAAAAGCTAAAGAGCCTCATACCGCACGGGGACTGCTCTCGACGCGCCGACGGTAAATTGAGGCTCTCAAGGGTCGGCTCTTGCGCGTGTCGCTAGAGACAGGGGAGACCACGCGCCGCTCGATAGAGGGCTTCTTCGGCCCTCTTTACTAGTTCGTGTCCTGCTCTTCGGCGGTCTGCTCAGTCTTCTTTGCGCGGCGACCGCCCTTTGGCTTGTTATCCTCTAACTGATCGTCCACAGGCTCTTCGCCTTTGCCGCGCGCTTCGGTCGTCTCTTCTTTTTCGTAAGTCTTATCCGGCTTGTCGCGTCCGGCCTTGCGACCACCCTCGGCGGCCTTTGACTCGCTGGCTTTGGTCGTCTTCTTCTTGCTTCCGGTTGTGCCGTGCTTGGCGCGCTTGGCGGCGTTTTCCAGAGCCAGAAGCTCTTTCGGGTTATCCACCAGCTCAATGATAGCTAACTCTGCGTTATCGCCCACGCGCCGACCGAGCTTGATGATGCGCGTGTAGCCGCCGGGCCTGTCCTTGAAACGCTCGCCGAGTTCGTCAAACAGGCGTTTCAAAGCGGCGACACCGGCAGTACGCGGGGCACGCACCTGTCCGCGCTTGCCTGTCGAAGCGGCAACCCCTTGATTGCCGGCATGAAAGTAGGCGGCGGCCTGACGACGCAGGTGAACCGCCTGTATAGCCGTCTTGTCGCCATCAAGATTCTGCGCGCGGCGCGAAAGCGTGATCGCTTTTTCGATGAACGGGCGCAGTTCTTTGGCCTTCGGCAGCGTGGTGATGATGCGCTCGTCCTGCGCGTTGATCAATGAAGTCGCCAGGTTGCGGAGCATAGACATGCGATGCTCTGATGTGCGCCCCAGCTTACGATGTGCCTTTAGGTGTCTCATATCAATTTTAGATTTCGGATTGCGGAATGCGGATTACCTGTTTGGAGATGCGAGAGATGAGAACAATACTAAAATTGCTCAAATCCAATCCGCATGCCGCATTCGAGTTAGTCTTCTTCGTCCGTGTCTTCGTAATCGCCGTGGTCGGCGTCGCGCCCGCCCGTGCCCGGAATCGGATTGCCCTGCTCGTCAAACTCCATCCCGAAATCGAGGCCCATGCCGTTCAGTATATCTTTGATTTCGTTCAGAGATTTCTTGCCGAAGTTCTTGGTCGCCAGCATCTCGCGCTCCGAACGTTGGACCAGATCGCGGATAGAACGAATGTCGGCATTCTTCAAGCAGTTGTACGAGCGCACAGACAGCTCAAGCTCGTCCACGCTCTTGTCGAGCACGTCGTTGCGCGGCAAGGGCGGCCTTTCCAGATTGGCATACGCGTAATCATCCGTGTCTTCTTCAAAGTTGATGAAGATGGACATGTGATCTTTGATGAGCTTGGCCGCCAGTCCAATCGCGTCGTCAGGCTTGACAGAGCCGTCCGTCCAGACCTCTATCGTCAGCTTGTCAAACTCTGTGTTCTGGCCCAGACGCGCGGCTTCGACTGTATAGTTAACCTTCTTGACGGGCGTGTGCACCGAATCAATCGGGATGTAGCCCAGAGAAAGGTCTTCGTCAAAGTTGCGGTCTGCGGAGACATAACCGCGCCCGCGTTTGAGACGCATCTCGATATTCAGAGAGCCGCCGTCGCTCACGGTGGCGATGTGCACGTTCGGGTCTAAGACTTCGACATCGGCATCTGCTTCGATGTCGCCGGAAGTGACTTCGCCAGCGCCTTCTTTATGAATGGTCAGAGTTTTCGCTTCGCCGCCGTGAAGCTTGAACGGCACCTGCTTCAAGTTCAAGATCACGTCGGTTGCATCCTCAACCACGCCGTTGATGGATGAGAACTCGTGCTCGACGCCTTCGATTTTGACCGCAGTGATGGCCGAGCCTTCGATGGAAGAGAGCAGCGCGCGGCGCAAACTGTTGCCCATCGTCGTGCCGAAGCCGCGCTCAAAGGGCTGCGCCGAAAAGCGACCGTATCGCTCGGTCATCGTCTCTGTGTCAGCCGCGAGCCTTCGCGGCATCTGAAAACCTGTCCAGAGATTATTTTGATCCATAGCCATAATTTTTTCGATCCAAAAGTAAGTCCGTAAAATGCATATACCCCTGCGTGCGAAGGCGCTCGCGCCCTGGAGGCTTAGCCTTCGCACACAGAGAGACTGAGTTCGATTACTTGCTATAAAGCTCGACGATCAATTGCTCGTTGATCGAACGGTCAATGTCTGCGCGCGTCGGAAGTGCTGCGATACGCGCGCTCATGTCTGCGCCGTCAGCCGGAGCAATCCACGAGGGACGACCGCGACCCGCAGCCGTCTGCCATGCGCCTTCGACGTGCGGATTCTTGCGGCTCGCTTCCTTGATGCTGACAACGTCGCCCGCTTTCACCTGAAAAGAGGGGATGTCAACCTTGCGCCCGTTGACTTCGATGTGACCGTGATTAACTAGCTGGCGCGCTTGCCGTCTGGAGGTCGAAAAGCCTGCGCGATAGACCGCATTATCAAGGCGGCGCTCAAGCAAGAACAACAGGTTTTCGCCCGTGATGCCCTTCTGGCGCGCGGCCTTCTCAAAGTAGTTGCGAAACTGACCTTCGAGGACGAAATAGATTCGTTTGACTTTCTGCTTTTCCCTGAGTTGCTGACCGTAGCCGACGAGCGCCTTGCCGCGCCGCATCGAGTTGCCATGCTGGCCGGGCGGCTGCGTGCCGCGCTTTTCAATCGGACATGAGGGCTTGTAACAACGGTCGCCCTTGAGGAAAAGTTTTGCACCTTCTCGGCGGCACAAACGGCACACCGCATCTCTATACCTAGCCACTTCTTTTCTTGCCTCCGGTCTATTTGCTAGACGGAAAAGTTTACAGGACGCTCACTTAAGATTCTTAAGAGCTGCCCCTTCATCCTTTGGTTATTAAAACGGCCTTTGGTCTTTGGTCTTTGCTGTCTGATTCATCTTGAATTCAAAACCCAAGTTTGAGTCGCGTGCAAAGACCAAAGACTCAAGACCAACTTCTTAGACTCTACGCCGCTTTGGCGGACGACATCCGTTGTGCGGGATGGGCGTCGTGTCGCGTATCACGGTCACGCGGATGCCCGCGTTGTTGATCGCGCGGATTGCAGACTCGCGCCCGCCGCCCGGCCCTTTGACGCGCACTTCGCATTGCTGCATCCCAGCATCTTTAGCCTTGTTGGCAGCCTCGTATGCGGCCTGCTGCGCGGCGAAGGGCGTGCCCTTGCGCGAACCGCGAAAGCCGCGTGCACCCGAAGACGACTGCGAAATGAGGTTGCCTTCCAGATCGGTAATCGAGATCAGCGTGTTATTGAACGACGCAGCGATATAAGCGATTCCGACAGGAATGTTCTTCTTCTCTTTCTTACGAAAGACCTTCTTTTTTCCGCCTGTTGCTTTTGCCATAATCTTATAGGTATCAGGGGTCAGGGGATAGGGGTCAGTAAGGAGCTTTTGACTGGCCCCTATCCCCTGTCACCCGTCCCCTATTTCTTATTTCTTGCCCGGTGCCTTCTTCTTGGCGATGGTCGCGCGGCGCGGCCCTTTACGCGTGCGGGCGTTGGTGTGTGTGCGCTGCCCGCGCACGGGAAGTCCGCGACGATGACGCAAGCCTCTGTATGCGCCGATGTCCATCAAGCGTTTGATGTCCATCTGCACGCGCTTGCGCAGGTCGCCTTCGATCTCGCCTTCGCGGTCGAGGATGGAGCGGATACGCCCCAGCTCTTCCTCGCTCAATTCCCGGACACGCGTGTCGAGGCTGATCTGAGCTTCCAGCAAGATAGAAGTGGCGCGCGAGCGCCCGATACCGAAAATATATGTGAGACCGATTTGTGCGCGCTTATTAGGCGGCAGGTCTACTCCAGCCACACGAGCCATACTCTTTTATCTTCTCCAAGCTGCAAAAAATTCGAGACGTGAACTCTCAAATTTGAAATCCGGATTATCCCTGTCGCTGTTTATGCTTTGGGTTGGTGCAGATCACCCTGACCACGCCTTTGCGGTGAATGACCTTGCAGTTATCACACATCTTTTTGACTGAAGCACGTACTTTCATTTCCTAAGCCCTCGCCCCTTTATTCAGCCCCTTTGACGGCGCTCTTTTATTTGTAGCGGTAAGTGATTCGACCGCGATTCAGATCGTAAGGCGATAGCTCGACAAGGACGCGGTCGCCCGGAAGAATACGGATAAAGTGCTTACGCATCTTGCCCGAAATATGCGCGAGCACCTGATGCTGGTTGTCTTCCAACTCGACACGAAACATTGCGTTCGGCAAGGTCTCCAAGACCTTCGCCATGACCTCTATCGCTTCTTCCTTCGCCATATACCTATAGAGCGTGAATTTGCCTTCACCGACAAACTCCGCATAATACCATGCGGATGCCGGTTTGCCAAGCGACCGGGTTGCCCCGTCAGTGGCGAAGCTGCCCGTCAGGTCTTGTTGGCTCGCCGCGTTTCTTGCGGTATTTGAAGAAGAAAATAAGCCCGCCAACCAGACATACGGCCAGAATCGCCGCAATCAACCAGACTAAAAGACTGTAGCCTGTTGTAGACATAGCCTCCCCCTGACCGTTCACCCTGCCCGCGCATGCTTACACACCAGCGGCTTCAAATTGCTCCTGCTTGACTTCTTTAACGACGCGCGTGAGCACTTCCGGCCCATCCTCCGTGACGGCAATCGTATGCTCCCAGTGTGCGCTCGGCAACCCGTCGAGCGTCACCACAGTCCAGCCGTCTTTGAGAACTTTCGTCTGATGCGTGCCGAGGTTAATCATCGGCTCGACGGCGAAGACATAGCCGTTCTTGATTTTCGTTCCCTTGCCCGGCGTGCCGTAATTCGGTATTTGCGGGTCTTCATGCATCTTGCGCCCGATGCCGTGTCCCACATATTCGCGCACCACGGAATAGCCGTGCCGTTCGGCGTGTTCCTGTACGGCCCAGCCAATATCGCCCAGATGCTTTCCGGCGCGGCACTGCTCTATGGCGCGCTCAAGACTCTCTTCGGTCACGCGAATCAAATCGAGCAGTTCCTCACTCACCTTTCCGACGGGCACGGTCGTCGCAGTGTCACCGACGAAGCCTTCAAGAGTTGCGCCCAAGTCCATCGAAAAGATGTCGCCTTCCTTCAGCTTGTAAGTAGAAGGAAAGCCGTGTACGACCTGTTCGTTGACCGAAGCGCAGATGGAATAAGGATAACCGTGATAGCCTTTGAAGGTCGGCAGCGCGCCCGCGTCCCGAATCATTTTCTCGGCAATGCGGTCAAGCTCGATGGTCGTGATGCCGGGCCGAACCAACTGTCGCACCTCTTCACGAACCAGCCCGATCAGACGCCCGGCGGCGCGCATCTTTTCCAACTCTTTTCTGGACTTTCCGATAATCATAAAGCAGTGGCGAGTGTCTAGTTGTAGACAAGAGTATTTTCTCTTGTCACCTGTCATGCGTCGCTTGTCACTATTTTTTCAACGTCCGCATAAATGGCTTCAGGCTCGCGCGTGCCGTCAACGCGGCGCAGGCGTCCCGTCTTTTCGTAATAATCAAGCAGCGGCCTCGTCTGTTGCTCGTAAGTTTCGAGGCGCACTTTGGCTTTCTCAGCGGTGTCGTCCGAGCGATGCGTCAACTCTGCTTCCGGGTGCAGGTCGCAGACGTTATCGTTTTTCGGCGGCTTGAAATAGATGTTGTAAATCTCGCCGCAGACAGGACAGCTCCTGCGACCCGTCATACGCTTTTCCAGAGTCTCGAACGGCACGTCAACGACGATTGCCAGAATCTTTTTGCCCTGCTCAGCCGCCAGCGTCTCAAGCATCGCCGCCTGTCCGGTCGTGCGCGGGAAACCGTCCAGAATATAACCCTGCCGGCAGTCCTCTTGACCTGTGCGTTCCTCGACGACGCGAATCGTGACCTCATCCGGAACGAGTTTGCCGGAGTTCATAATGGCGCGCACCTCTTCGGCTAAAGGCGTGCGCGCATCCTTCATGGCGCGGAACATATCGCCCGTCGAAATCTGCGGCAGGCCCTGTCGCTCCTGCAAAAGACGCGCCTGTGTCCCCTTGCCAGCCCCCGGCGCGCCCATTAAGACGATGATCTTCGACATAGAACGTTTGTATTTTGGTTTTTGTGCTTTGGTCTTTGCACGCTATTCAAGCTTGAAACTGCTGACTCAAGCTTGACTGCCACAGGCAAAGAACAAAAGACAAAGACCAGAGACCGGCATTTAAGCTCTTCGTCCGCGCAGGCGGCTGCCTGAGCCGAGGAAGCCTTCATAGTTGCGCATGACGAGTTGGGCTTCGATCTGCGAGACCGTGTCCATCGCCACGCCGACCAGAATCAGCAGGCTTGTGCCGCCGAAGTAAAACTGATACCCCATCCCGTCCGGAATCCACGTCAATCCCGGCGTGCTGCTGACAAAAGCATCCACCGACGGGCCTATGAAAGGCAGGCGTCCGACTTTGAAGCCGCTGAGCATAATCTGCGGCACGAGGGCGACAAGCGCGAGATAGACCGCGCCGACGGTCGTCAGCCGCGTCATGATCGTGTTCAGATACTCGGCTGTGGCGCGTCCCGGCCTGATACCCGGCATAAAGCCGCCGTGCTTGCGCAAGTTATCCGCCACCTCTTCGACGTTAAAGACGATGGAGATGTAAAAGAAGGTGAAGATGATAATCAGCGAGATAAAGACCAGTTCGTAATACGGGTCGCCGCCGTGAAAAGCGTTAAAGAAGGTCAGAACTTTAGTCCACCAGGAGTTCGGGTTGTTCGGGTCGGGCGGAAAGGCAGAGAAGAGCGTCTGCGGCATCGCCAGCACGCTGGAAGCGAAGATGACGGGGATGACGCCGCCCATGTTGACCTTGAGCGGCATGGTCGTTTGCTGCCCGCCAACCATCTGTCGCCCGACATGTCGCTTGGCATAACTGACGGCAATCTTGCGCCGCCCTGCTTCGACGAAAACGATAAAGGCGATGAGCGCAATAATCGCAGCCACCAGCGCGAGGACTCCTATGGTCTGAAGCGCATCGCCGCCTCTCACGCGCTCGAAAACCTGCAACACGCCGTTGGGCAAGCCGATGATGATGCCCGCGAAAATCAGCAGCGAGATGCCGTTGCCGATGCCGCGCTCTGTAATCTGCTCGCCGAGCCACATCACGAAAATCGTGCCGGTCGTCAAAGTCAGGACGGTGGTCAGCATGGCGGGCCAGGTGTTCGGCAAGACCTGATTGACCTGTAGCCAGTGCGCGACGAAAGAGGTCTGGACCATCGCCAGCGCGACCGTCAGATAGCGCGTCCACTGGTTAATCTTCTGCCGCCCCATCTCGCCCTCTTCCTGCAATTTCTTGAGCTGCGGCGAGACGACGGTCATCAGTTGCAGGATGATGGAAGCAGTGATGTATGGCGTGACGCCGAGGGCGAAGACAGAGATGGTGCGAAAGTTGCCGCCCGAAAAGAGGTCTAGGACGCCGAGCAGGGTTCCGCTCACTTCGCCCCACACGCGCTCCAGTTGCGCTTTATCAACGCCGGGCGCACCGACGTGCGCGCCAAAGCGATAGACGATCAACATGCCAAGCGTAAAGAGAATACGTTTACGCAGGTCTGGAACCTGAAACATGTTGCGAACGGCGGCGAAAAACTTTTCCATACCCGTACCTTTTCTAGCGTGTGAAATTATCCGTTAAGACTTCGGATGCGGCCAAGTATGCAGCACATGGAAGGCGGAAAGCAAAAGAGCAGCGAACCGAAAGCAGATGGCATGTCTCCGGGAGAGATGCTCGCGCTGCGCTTTTCGGCCCACTGCACGCTTGCCTGATTATTGTTGCGCGGCTTCCACCGGCTGCTTGCGTATCTCTGTCACAGAGCCGCCCGCGCGCTCGATCTTCTCGCGTGCGCTCTTGGTAAAGCGATGCGCGGAGATGCGCAGGGCTTTGGAAATCTCGCCCGTGCCCAAGACCACGACATCACGCTTGGCTTTCTTAATCAGCCCGCGTTCGTGCAGGAGTTCGGGCGTCACTTCTTCGCCCGCGTTAAAGCTCCGCTCCAACGCGGCGAGGCTCACCTCAATCCATTCTTTCTTGAAGATATTGGTAAAGCCGCGCTTGGGCAGGCGACGATGCAGGGGCATCTGACCGCCTTCAAAACCGATTTTGGCCGAATAGCCGGAACGAGACTTTTGTCCCTTTTCACCGCGCCCGGCGGTTTTGCCGAGGCCGGAGCCGGGGCCGCGCCCGACGCGCTTCTTTTTATGTGTTGCTCCTGCCGGGGCGCGCAGGTTATTAAGACCGATAGCCATGATTTACTCCGTAAATCGGGGTCGGAGATCAGGAGTCGAGGGTAGAGTAAAAGCATTTTCACCGTCCCCGGATTCCTGTCCCCTATCCCCCTTTATTCGATAATCCGCAACAGGTGCGGGACTTTGGCGACGAAGCCGCGCGTCGCGGGCGTGTCAGGTCGCTCAACGATCTGATTCAATTTCGTCAGGCCAATGCTTTTGACGATCTGCTTGTGCGTCTTGGGAGCAGCGATGAAGCTTCTATAATACTGAATCCGAATCATCGCGCCGCTCGCCTGTTCTGTGTTCTGCTCTGCCATTTCTTAACCTCGGTGACAAGTGACGGGTGACGAGCGACGAGCGGGAACAAGTTTTATCTTGTCACTTATCACTCGTCACTCATCACTGTCTTAAAGTTCCTCGACCTGCTTGCCGCGCAGGCGAGCCAGCTCCAACGGGTCTTTCATTCTCAAGAGGCCGTCAAAGGTCGCGCGCACGACGTTGTGCGGGTTGTTCGAGCCGAGCACTTTGGTGCGGACATCATGAACGCCCACTGCCTGCATGATGGCGCGCACAGCGCCCCCTGCGATAACGCCTGTGCCTTCCGAAGCAGGCTTCATCAGGACGCGGCCCGCGCCGTACTTGCCTATAAACTGGTGCGGCAAAGTGTTGTTGATGAGCGGCACGCGAATCAGGTTTTTCTTCGCAGCTTCGATGCCCTTTTTGATGGCGAGCGGCACTTCGCGCGCCTTGCCCGTGCCGAAGCCGACATGCCCCGCCTCGTCACCGACAATGACTAGTGCGGCGAACGAAAGATTTTTACCGCCCTTGACCACTTTGGTCACGCGGTTGATGGAGATGACCTGATCTTTGAGATCGAGGCCCTGCGCTAAGATACGATTCTTGGGTTGTCTCATTACTCTTCCCCGTTGCCTTCACCTTCGCCTGCCGCCGCGTCATCACTGACAGCAGCCGCTTCATCTTTATTCAATCCGGCTTCGCGCGCAGCATCCGTCAGAGCCTTGACGCGACCGTGATACAGGTAGCCGCCGCGATCAAAGACGACGCTTTCGATGCCTGCCGCCAGAGCGCGCTCGGCGACGGTGCGCCCGACGCGCTGTGCTGCGTCAATATTGCCGCCCGTGCCGCCGCGCAAATCTTTTTCCGCTGTCGAAGCGGAGGCCAATGTCTTGCCCTGCTCGTCGTCAATCACCTGCGCGTAAATATGATTCAGGCTGCGGTAGATTGCGAGACGCGGGCGTTCGGTCGTGCCGCGCACCTTGCGGCGAATGCGCTGGTGAACCGCGCGTCGCACTTCTGCTCTATTTCTGTTTGCCATAACTTTAACCTTAGTTCTTTGTTCTTTATCTTTTATTCTTTGTTCGCCCTACTCATCTCGAACTATCAAGCTCAAGCTTGAGTCGCGTGCAAAGAACAAAGCACGAAGCACAAAGATCGTGTCATGAATTATTTCCCGGTCTTTCCGGGTTTCAACTTGATCGGCACATCCGCATAGCGGACGCCCTTGCCCTTGTAGGCGTCTGGCTTACGCAGCATGTGCATTTCGGCTGCGACCTGTCCGAGCTTCTGCTTGTCTATGCCGGACAAAGTCAGCGTCGTCTGATACTGCTGGATGCTCGACTTGGTCGCCATGCGCTCGGCTTTAACTTCTATGCCTTCCGGCAGCGGGAAATCAATCGGATGCGAATAGCCAAGCGAGAAGACGATGCGCTTGCCCTGCACGTCCGCTTTGTAGCCGACGCCGACGACATCCATCTGACGGCTAAAACCTTCCGTCACGCCGACGATGGCGTTATTCGCCAGCGCGCGTGCCAGCCCGTGCTCTGCCGCCAGGTCGTCAGAAGTGCGCTCGGCCTGCAACTGGTCGCCATCGAGCGTAAAGCTGATGCCTTCAGGAACAGGCGAAGTCAGAGTCCCCTTCGGGCCTTTCACTTCCAGTTCGCGTGCGCTTATCTTGACGTTCACGCCCGTCGGAACGGTGATAACTTTCTTTCCAATGCGAGACATAATCGTAAACCTTCGGTTTACGGTCTTGGTTCTTTGTTCTTTGTTCTTTGTCCGTCTGACGCAGCTTGAATCTTGAGACCCAAGCTTGAGTCGCGTGCAAAGGCCAAAGCACAAAGACCTAAGACCGAATTAGTAAATTTGTGCCAGCACTTCGCCGCCGATATTTTCGCGGCGTGCAGCTTTGCCGCTCATCAGGCCGCGCGAAGTGGAAACGATGTTGACGCCGTAGCCGCCCAGGACTTTCGGAATCTCCGTCGCGCCCATGTAGACGCGGCGGCCCGGTCTCGACACTCTTTGCAGGTACGTAATCGAAGACGTGCCGCGCGCATCGTAGCGCAGGAAAATCCTGATCGTGCGCTTGACGCCCTCGCCCTTAACCACAAAGTTGTTGATATAGCCCTCTTCTTTGAGGATGCGGGCAATCTCCAGTTTCAATTTCGAGGCCGGAATATCCACGCGCGAGTGCTTCGCAGAGATAGCGTTGCGGATGCGCGTCAGCATATCGGCAATAGGATCAGTCATTCTAAAACTCCAAATCAGGTGTTGGGGGTCAGGAGCCGGGGGCCGGGGATTTGTCTTTACCGACTTCCCGTCCCCTGTTCCCTGTCCCCTGCTTTCGTTACCAACTCGATTTCACAACGCCGGGGATTTGTCCTTGCAGCGCCAGCTCGCGGAAGCAAATACGGCACAAATTAAACTTGCGCAGGTAAGCGCGCGGTCTGCCGCAACGCTTGCAGCGCGTATAGGCGCGCACGGAAAATTTCGGTTTGCGGTTTGCTTTCGCAATCAGTGATTTCTTTGCCATCAAAACCTCAGTGATGAGTGACGGGTGACAAGTGACGAGCAAGAGTTTTTATCTTGTCACTCGTCACTTGTTACTCGTCACTGCTTTATTGTCTAAACGGCATGCCCAGCGCTTTGAGCAGTGCGCGTGCCTGTTCGTCATTGCGCGCGGAGGTGACAATCGAGATGTTCATGCCGCGCGTTTTGTCCACTTTGTTGAAATCAATTTCGGGGAAGATTAACTGCTCGCGGACGCCGAGAGTGTAATTGCCGCGCCCGTCAAAGGCTTTGGGCGAGACGCCGCGAAAGTCGCGGACGCGCGGCAGTGCGATGGAGACGAGACGGTCTAGAAACTCGTACATCCTGTCGCCGCGCAGCGTGACCATCACGCCAATCGGCATTCCCTGACGAAGCTTAAACGAAGCGATGGACTTTTTCGCTTTGGTGACGACAGGCTTCTGGCCCGTCACCGCCCTCAACTCGTCCGCCGCCGTGTCCAGAATCTTGTTGTTGGCGATGGCTTCGCCCATGCCCATGTTGATGACTATCTTCTCAAGGCGCGGGACTGCCATCGGGTTCTTGATCTCGAACTCTTTGGAAATCGCCGGGGCAATCTCTTTGTGATAACGCTCTTTTAATCTGACGTTTGCCATTTCCCTAATTTCACCTCTCGTCTGGGTCTCGCCATACACATTTCAGATTTGAGATTTCAAATTTGAAATTGCAGGGGGCGTTTCCAGCCTCTTGCTTATCTCTCTTCTGCCCTTTACTTCTCCAGACTCATGCCGCTGCGCGCTGCCACGCGCGTCTTTGAGCCGTCGCCTGCGATTTCGTAACGCACGCGCGTCGGCTTGCCCGATTGCGGGTCAATCAGTTGCACGTTCGAGATGTCAATCCAAGACTCTTTATCAATGATGCCGCCGCCGCGATTGTTCTGCGGGTTGGCCTTCTGGTGCTTCTTAATCATGCCCGCGCCTTCGACCTTGACTTTGCCGTTGACGGGCGAGACTTCGAGCACGCGACCACGTTTGTCTTTATCGCGGCCCGCGATGACGACCACCTGATCGCCTTTCTTGATGCGTGCGCGCTTGTTTCCCTTATTCACTGTTATATAACCTCCGGCGCTAAGGACACGATTTTCATGTAGTTCTTATCTCGCAACTCGCGCGCGACCGGCCCGAAGACGCGTGTGCCGATGGGCGTCCCGTCATCTTTGATGAGCACCGCCGCGTTCTGGTCAAAGCGGATGTAGGTTCCGTCTTTGCGGCGCACTTCTTTGCGCGTGCGGACGATGACGGCGTTCTGCACAGTGCCTTTTTTAATCGTCCCGTCCGGCGTCGCTTCCTTGACCGTCACCTTGATGCGGTCGCCCAGAGAAGCGATTTTGCCCGTTGAGCCGCCAATCGGCATAATCATCTCGACGCGCCGCGCTCCCGAATTGTCCGCCACGTCCAAAGACGTTTGCATCTGAATCATAACTATTTACTCATTTCCTCATTCGCTCATTGACTCATTGCTTTAATTGAGACAATGAGTCAATGAATCAATGATTAAATTACTTGGCTGCTTTCTGCACGATCTCGACGACGCGCCAGCGCTTTCTGGCCGAGAGCGGACGGGTTTCGACGATACGCACTTTGTCGCCGATGGTCGCGCCCACTTCATCGTGGGCCATAAACTTCGACGTGCGACGCACATAGCGGCGATACTTCGGATGCTTGACCAGACGATCAACTCTGACCACGACGGTCTTCTGCATCTTGTCCGATGCGACGATGCCGACTTTCTGCGCGCGATTGCCGCGCTTGCCAGCCTCTGTCGCAGAAGCATTGCCCGCCTGCGAATCCACGTTCGGCGCAACCTCGTGTGCCAAAGTCTCGCCCGCCGTTGTGGCTTCAGCGACTTCCGCTTCATCCGCCGTCGGCTTCAAATCTTCCTGATTCTCTTCTGCCATCTCTTTACCTCTACCTCAAATGGCGTCGCGCCATTGACCATTCGCTATTTACCGGCTGTCGCCTCTTGCCCGCGCTTTATCGCGCGCTCGCGCGTCAGCGTCTGGATACGAGCCAGCGATTTTTTCTCTTCGCGGATGCGCTTGACCGAATCCACTTCGCCGAGGGCCAGCTTGAAATTCAAGCGAAAGAGCGACTCTTTCAAACGCGCCGCCTCGCCCTGCAAATCGTCATCCGACAACTCGTGCAATCTGTTTAATTCCTCGCGTCTCTTCATAACTTAGACAGCGCCTCCTTCCTGCTCTGCGCGGCTCACGAACTTGGTCTTAATCGGCAGCTTCTGCGCCGCTAAGCGCATCGCCTCGCGCGCCGTCGCCTCGTCCACGCCTTCAATCTCGTAAAGGATGCGTCCCGGCTTGACCACTGCGACCCAGTATTCGGGTGCGCCCTTACCTTTGCCCATGCGCGTTTCCGCAGGCTTCTTGGTAATAGGCTTGTCCGGGAACATGCGAATCCAGATTTTGCCGCCGCGTTTGATATAACGCGTCATAGCGATACGCGCCGCTTCTATCTGGCGATCCGTAATCCACGCAGGCTCTAAAGTTTTAAGCCCGTACTCACCGAAGCTGATCTGGCTGCCGCGATTGGCAACGCCGGTCATACGCCCCTTCATCTGCTTCCGGTGCTTAACTTTCTTCGGCATCAACATAGTGTTTCGCTCCGCTCAACTTTTCAGTTGTCAGATGTCAGATGCTAGGTGCTAGTTTTTACTAACATCTGACATCCAGCATCCAGCATCTGCCCTTATGCTCTATCTCCGCGGGGGCGACGGTCTCCGCGTTCGCCGTCGCGGCCTCCTTCACGCTCGCGGCGTGTGCGTGGCCTGCGCTCTCCTCCGCGCTCTCCGCGCGGCTCGTTAATCGGATCGGTTCCGGTTCCGCGCGCCATCGCCGCCTTCGGGTCAAGAATCTCTCCGCGATAAATCCAGACCTTGACGCCGATGACGCCAAAGGTCGTGTGCGCTTCGGCGAGGCCGTAGTCCACATCCGCGCGCAAAGTATGAAGCGGAAGCTGTCCCTGCAATTGCCACTCGGAGCGCGCGATTTCCGCGCCGTTTAAGCGGCCAGAGACTTTGACCTTGATGCCCTGTGCGCCGAACCTTAAAGATTCTTCGACCGTCTTACGCATCGCGCGGCGAAAAGCTATGCGCTTCTCCAATTGCGAGGCGATCTTTTCGGCCTGCAATTGCGCGTTCAGCTCAGGCTTGTGAATCTCCTGAATCGAGACCAGCACTTCTCTTCCGGTCTTGGAAGAAAGATCGCCTTTGAGCTTGTCAATCTCCGCCCCTTTGCGTCCGATGATGATGCCGGGACGCGAGGTGTAGATGATGATCTTCAAGCGATTGGCGGCGCGCTCGATGTCCACATGCGAGACGCCTGCGCCGGCAAAACGGTTCTTCAAATCGCGCTTCAGCCGCAAGTCTTCAAGGAGGTACTCGCCAAACTGTTTTTTGGCAAACCAGTGCGAGTGCCAATCCTTGTTGTAGCCAAGGCGGAAGCCGTATGGATGAACTTTCTGGCCCACTCTTATATCTCCGTTCAAGTTCCTGTGATTTGAGATTTCAAAGTCTCAAATCAAACATTTATTCTGCGCTCTGTTCCGTGCCGCCGGTTTCTTCCGCCGGGGCTTCACTCTTTGTAGCTTTGCTCTCGGCTTTCGGCGCGGTGCTCTTGGCGCGCGGCGCAGAGGCCGCCCCGCCGCGTTTGCGGCTCTTGCTCTCGGCAGGTCGCGCAGATTTGGTGGCGGCGGTCTGGCCTTTGACCGGCTCAGCCTTCTGCGGCTCGTCGCTCGACAACAAGACGGTCACATGACAGAAGTGTCGTTTCTCGCGATAAGCGCGGCCTTGCGGGGCCGGACGCATGCGGCTGCGATGCTTCGACGGCCCGCGATCCACAAAGCAGGCTTTGACCCACAACTCGTCCGGGTCAATGGCGATGTTTGCTTTCTCCGCAGCTTCGCTCGCATTGGCGATGGCCGAGCGCACGCACTTTTCAATCCCGTCCGCCGCGCGCTTGTTCGTGTACTGCAAGATCGCCAAAGCCTTATTAACATTTTTGCCGCGAATCATATCTATCACGAGCCGCGCTTTCTGCGCCGACCCTCGTAGATATTTTGCACTGGCTCTCGATTCCATAGCTCACTCCGTTAGCAGTTTTCAGTGTTTAGTTTTTAATCTTCAGTAAAAGCATTTCGCCTCTCGCTGAAAACTCAAAGCTGAAAACTATTTCCTCATTACCTTTGAAGACTTCTCAGCCTTGGTTCCCGCGTGGCCCTTGAAGGTGCGCGTTGGCGAAAACTCGCCGAGCTTGTGGCCGACCATATTCTCCGTCACGTAAATCGGCAGATGCCGTCTGCCGTTGTGCACGCCGAAGGTCAAGCCAACCATGTCTGGCGTGATGGTCGAACGACGCGACCACGTCTTGATGGCCGGGGGCCGCGCGCCGCCTTCACGAATCCGCTCCACAGCCTTCTGGATGCTCTTATCTATATACGGGCCTTTTTTAACTGAACGTGCCATTGTGTTTTATTCGCTCCGCTCACAAAAGAGGTCGGGGGCTAGGGGTTAGGGGTCGGCAATTACTTGTCTTTCACTGCCCCCCGGCCCCTGATCCCTGTCCCCTGCTTTTATTTAACTCTTCTATCGCGCACGATCATCTTCTGCGTGCGTTTGTTGCTGCGCGTCTTGTAGCCGCGCGTCGGTTGTCCCCAGGGGGTGACGGGATGGCGTCCGCCGCTGGTCTTGCCTTCGCCACCACCATGCGGGTGGTCAACAGGATTCATCGCCACGCCGCGCACGTGCGGGCGTATGCCCTTCCAGCGCGAGCGTCCGGCCTTGCCGATGCTCTCGTTTTCATGCTCGACGTTGCCGACCTGACCGACAGTCGCTTTGCAGACGACAGGCACGCGCCTTACTTCGCCCGAAGGCATGCGAAGCTGTGCATAGTCGCCTTCTTTCGCAACCAACTGTGCGAAAGCTCCCGCGCTGCGAGCCATCTGCCCGCCTTTGCCGGGGCGCAGCTCGATGTTATGAATCTGCGTTCCCAGCGGGATGTTGCGAATCGGCAAAGAATTTCCCGGCAGGATGTCCGCCTCCGGGCCGCTCATCACAGTCTTGCCGACTTCGAGTCCGACAGGCGCGACGATGTAACGCTTCTCGCCGTCGAGATAAGTAATAAGAGCGATGTGCGCCGAGCGATTCGGGTCATACTCGATCTGCGAGACGCGACCGGGCACGCCGTCTTTATCGCGCTTGAAATCAATGATGCGATAGAAACGCTTGTGGCCGCCGCCGCGACGACGCACAGTGATGCGCCCGTCGTTGTTGCGTCCCGAAATACGCTTCTTCGGCTCAAGCAAAGATTTCTCCGGCTCTGCTCCCGGCGTCAAATCATCGCGCGTCAGATATGTCTGGTAACGACGCGCAGGCGATGTCGGTGTAAGTTTCTTGATGCCCATTTTCTTATTGACTCATTTGCTCATTCACTCATTGATTCATTCTCTAAATGAGCAAATGAACCGATGAGTAAATGAATCAATTCGTTAGACGGCCTCGCCGTAATCCACTGGCTGTTCGCCCTGTTTCAGGGTCACGTAGGCTTTCTTCCATGAAGGCTTGCGGCCTTCAAAGCGTCCGCGCCTTTTGGTCTTGCCCATGTAATTGATGGTTCGCACCTGATCGACTTGAACCTGAAAAATCCTCTCGACGGCGGATTTGATTTCAGGCTTGGTCGCATGGCGGTCAACGCGGAAGGTCAAAAGCTGGCGGCCATCCTGCGACTCTTCCTTCGCCATCAGGGCTTTTTCCGTAATCACCGGCGACTTGATGATGTCCCAAACTGTTCTCATCTTTATGCCGCCTCCTCTTCTTCTGTCGCGCTCTCATCTACTGCCGGAGCGGTTTCCTCTGCCGGATTGTCAGCCATCGCGCCTTTCTGCTTCTGCGGGTCTAAGAATTCTGACAACTCTTCTGCCGCCGCACGCGAGAGCACGAGCTTTTCGTGATAGAGCAGGTCATAGATATTCAGGCTGTAGCTGTTGACTACTTTCGCGCGTTTCACATTGCGCGCCGCCAGCCACAGGTTGGCGTTTTCCAGCGAGTCCACGATCAAGGTCTTGCCTTCGAGGCCGAGCGTGGCAAGCGACGCGATAAAATCTTTGGTCTTCGGCTTATCAAAGCTGAGGCCGTCAATCACAATCACGTTGCCTTCACGCACGCGCTCGGAGATGGCCGAGCGCAAAGCCCCGCGCCGCATCTTCTTCGGCATGTTGTAAGACCAGTCGCGCGCCTGCGGCCCGTGCACGTTGCCGCCGCCCTTCCACAGTGGGGAGCGGATGGACGCGATGCGCGCGCGACCCGTGCCCTTCTGTTTCCAGAGCTTCTTGCCCGATCCGGAAACATCGCCGCGCGTCTTCGTGCCGACAGTGCCAGCACGCGCGTTCGCCATAAAATTTCGGACGGCGGCATGAATCAACGCTTCGTTCAGCTCTGCGCCGAACACTGCGTCGGACAATTCCAGATCGCCGACCTCTTCGTTCTTCAGATTGCGCACCTTAACGGTAGGCATAGCTCACTCCGTTCGCAGCCTGGAGTCGTGAGTCGTGAGTCGTGAGTCTTAAAAGATTTATCCTTTTGACTCTAGACTCCGGACTCTAGACTCCGGACTATGTCTTTTTCTGTCTAGCAGACTTCTTAATAATGACCACGCTGCCGGTTGCGCCGGGAACTGCGCCGCGCACCATCAGCAAATTGTTCTCGACATCCACCCGCGCCACCGTCAAGCCTTTGACAGTCACACGCTCATCGCCCATGTGGCCCGAAGAGCGCGTGCCCTTGATGACGCGCGAAGGATAAGCCGATTGACCGATTGAACCCGGCGCACGAACGTTCATAGAGCCGTGCGATTCCGGGCCGCGACTGAAGTTATGACGCTTAATCGTGCCCGCGAAGCCGCGCCCCTTCGAGCGTCCGATGACTTCAATCGAATCGCCGTCCGCGAATTGGTCTACCAGCACCTTGTCTCCGACATTCGTCGCATCATCAGAGCCGTCAAGACGAAACTCTTTCAGGATGCGTGTCGGAGGCGTGCCGCCGCCGGTCTTTTCAAAGTGGCCGCGCATGGGCTTGTTGACGTTCTTGAGCTTGACCGGCTTGTCTTCGACCAGACCAAGCTGCACGGCATCGTAGCCGTCGCGTCCCGCAGCGGATTTTCGCTGCACCACGACGCACGGCCCGGCCTTGATGACCGTCACAGGCGTGACCGTTCCATCCGGCGCAAACAATTGCGTCATGCCAACTTTTTTACCGATGATTCCGTTAATCATCTCTTACCTCAATTTATTCATTGATTCATTTGCTCATTTACTCATTGCCGGAAATTGAGACAATGAATCAATGAATAAATGAGTCAATTATTTAGCTTTTGCCAAACGCTTTGATCTCGACATCGACGCCTGCGGGCAGGTCCAGCTTCATCAGTGCATCCACTGTCTGCGGCGTCGGGTCCAGAATATCCATCAGACGCTTGTGCGTTCTGATCTCGAATTGCTCGCGCGACTTTTTGTCCACGTGTGGCGAGCGCAACACCGTCCACTTGTTTTTCAAAGTGGGAAGCGGAATCGGCCCTGCGACCCGTGCGCCGGTGCGCTTGGCCGTCTCGACGATCTCCGAGGTGGACTGATCCAACACGCGATGATCGTAAGCCTTGAGTCTGATTCTGATCTTTTCGTTCAGCATATTTTCAACTCGATTTCAATGTCCGTAAAAACTATTCAACGACTTCAGAGACCGTGCCCGCTCCCACCGTCCGTCCGCCTTCTCTGATCGCGAACCTCAACCCCTTCTCCATCGCGATCGGCGCGATCAACTCGATCTCCATCGCTATATTGTCTCCAGGCATCACCATCTCCACTCCCTCCGGCAAGTGCGCCACTCCCGTCACATCCGTCGTCCGAAAGTAAAACTGCGGTCGATACCCCGTAAAGAACGGCGTGTGTCTCCCGCCTTCCTCTTTCGTCAGCACATATGCCTCCGCCTTGAACTTCGTGTGCGGCGTGATCGATCCCGGTTTACTAATTACCTGTCCTCGCTCTATATCCTTGCGCTCCACGCCTCTCAACAACAGCCCCACGTTATCTCCCGCCACACCTTCGTCCAACAGCTTCTTGAACATCTCCACTCCCGTGCACACGGTCGTCCGCGTCGGGCGGATGCCCACGATCTCCACCTGCTCGTTGACTTTCACTCGCCCGCGCTCCACTCGCCCTGTCGCCACTGTCCCCCGCCCCTGGATCGTGAAGATGTCTTCCACCGGCATCAGGAACGGCTTCTCGATGTCTCTCTCAGGCGTCGGAATATATGAGTCGACCGCCTCCATCAGCTCTTCGACCGTCTTCTCCCACTCCGCATCGCCTTCCAAAGCTTTGAGCGCGCTGCCTTTGATGACCGGAATGTCGTCGCCCGGAAACTCGTAGGCCGATAGCAACTCTCTGACTTCCAGTTCCACCAGTTCAAGGAGTTCGGCATCATCGACAGCATCCGCCTTGTTCATGAACACCACCATCGCGGGCACTCCGACCTGTCTGGCAAGAAGGATATGCTCGCGGGTTTGCGGCATCGGGCCATCGGTGGCGGCGACCACTAAAATGGCTCCGTCCATCTGAGCGGCTCCGGTGATCATGTTCTTGACATAATCGGCGTGTCCGGGGCAATCCACGTGAGCGTAGTGGCGATTGGCCGTCTCATACTCGACGTGTGCGGTGGCAATGGTGATGCCGCGCGCTTTCTCTTCGGGAGCATTATCAATGGAATCAAATGCGCGAACGGTGATCTTCGGGTTATGTTTGGCTAACACCTTGGTGATGGCCGCCGTCAAGGTGGTCTTGCCGTGATCCACGTGTCCGATCGTCCCGATGTTCACATGCGGTTTGGATCTGTCGAACTTTTCCTTGCTCATCTTGTGTCCTCTCGCTCCTTAAACTTTAGTTAAGTGTTCGTTGATGGGGTCGCCGCGCCTTTTAAGCAGCGAGAGAAGCGACCCGCTTTTCCATAAAATCTACTTTGCAACGCCCTGAACTTTAGCGATTACTTCTTCCGCGACATTCTTCGGCGCTTGATCGTAACGCTCAAAGTGCATGGTCGAAGTGGCGCGTCCCTGTGTCGCGCTTCGGAGGTCGGTCGTGTAACCGAACATCTCGGAGAGCGGCACGAATGCCGTCACGACCTGCACGCCGCCCGGACGCGGCTCCATCTTTTCAATCTGGCCGCGACGACGATTCAAGTCGCCGTTGACCGCGCCCATGTACTCTTCGGGAGTCACGACCTCGACGCGCATGATCGGTTCAAGCAGCACGGGCTTGGCTTTTCTCACGGCATCCTGAAACGCCAGACTTCCGGCGATAGTGAACGAACGCTCGTCGGAATCGACTTCGTGATACGAACCAAAAACGAGACGCACCTTGATGTCCACCAGCTCGTAACCGGCCAGAAAGCCGCGCTCCAGCGCGTCTTTGACGCCCTGCTCGACTGGCTTGATAAATTCTTTGGGAATCGCGCCGCCGGTGATCTTGTTCTCGAAGACAAAGCCTTCGCCCGGAGCCGGTTCGACTTCCAGCTCGACGTGGCCGTACTGGCCGCGACCGCCCGTCTGCTTCTTGAATACTTCTTTGCCCGGAGCTGGCTGCGTGATGGTCTCGCGGTATGCGACCTGCGGCTTGCCGACATTGGCCTCGACGCCGAACTCGCGCTTCATGCGGTCAACGATGATTTCCAGGTGCAGCTCGCCCATACCGGCGATGATGGTCTGCCCCGTCTCTTGATCTGTCGAGACATTGAAGGACGGGTCTTCCTGCGCGAGACGTGAAAGCGCGATGCCGAGCTTGTCCTGATCTGCGCGCGTCTTCGGTTCGACCGCGACGCGTATGACGGGCGCGGGGAAATCCATCGCTTCGAGAATGACGGGCTTGTTCTCATCGCAGACGGTGTCGCCGGTCGTGACCTGCTTCATGCCGCCGATGGCGATGATTTCGCCTGCGCTCGCCTCGTCAACATCCTCACGCTTGTTCGCGTGCATTTGCATCAGGCGACCGACGCGCTCTTTACTGTCTTTGATAGGATTGTAAGCGTAAGAGCCTGCCCTGATCGTTCCCGAATAGATGCGGACAAAGGAGAGCTGGCCCAGGTGCTTATCGGCCATAATCTTGAAGACGAGGCCGGAGAACGGTACGGAAGCGTCTGCCGCTCTTGTCTCTGCCTCGCCCGTTCGCGGATTGAGGCCCTCGACCGGAGGAATATCCAGCGGGCTGGGGAGATAATCAATCACCGCATCGAGCAGGGTCTGCACGCCCTTGTTCTTAAAGGCCGAGCCGGTGACGACCGGAACGAGTTTCAACTCTAATGTTCCCTTGCGAAGCGCGGCGCGAATCTCTGCTTCAGTGATGCTTGCGCCCTCGTCTTCGAGGTACTTCATCATCAATTCTTCATCCACATCAGCCACAGCTTCAATCAGCTTGTGACGCGAGGCATCGGCCTCTTCCTGCAAGTCCGCAGGGATGTCCACTATTTCATACTCAGAGCCTTTGGCTTCATCCTTCCAGACGAGGCCCTTCATCGTGATTAAATCGACGACGCCCTTGAACTGGTCTTCGAGACCAATCGGGATTTGCAGAGCGACGGGATTTGCGCCGAGGCGCGTGATGATGGACTCGAAAGAACGCTGGAAGCTGGCTCCTGCGCGGTCGAGCTTGTTGATAAAGCAGATGCGCGGCACGCCGTACTTGTCAGCCTGACGCCAGACAGTCTCGCTTTGCGGCTCGACGCCCGCGACGCCGTCAAAGACTGCGACCGCGCCGTCAAGGACGCGCAAGCTGCGCTCGACTTCCATCGTGAAATCCACGTGGCCGGGCGTGTCTATGATGTTGATGCGATGCTCGACGCCGTTGCGTTTCCAGAAGCAGGTCGTGGCGGCAGACGTGATCGTGATGCCGCGCTCCTGTTCCTGTTCCATCCAGTCCATCGTGGCAGTGCCTTCGTGGACTTCGCCAATCTTGTGCGAAACGCCCGTGTAATACAGTACACGCTCGGTCGTCGTCGTCTTACCGGCATCAATGTGCGCCATGATGCCGATATTGCGGAACTTGTTTAAGTCGTGCTTAGCCATTGCTTTTTAGTTCTTTGTGCTTTGTCTTTTGTTCTTTGTCCGTCTCGCTCACGCTGAATTTCAAACTCACTATTGAGTCGCGTGCAAAGAACAAAGAACTAACCACAAAGCTCGTCTGACTACCATTTATAATGAGCAAACGCCTTGTTGGCATCCGCCATGCGGTGCGTGTCTTCTTTCTTCTTGACGGCGTTGCCGCGATTGTTGGCCGCGTCCAGAAGCTCTCCGGCGAGGCGGTCGGTCATCGTCTTTTCGCCGCGCCCGCGCGCATACTGCACGATCCAGCGAATCGCCAGCGCGCCGCGCCGCTCCTGATGAACTTCCACAGGCACTTGATAAGTCGAGCCACCGACGCGGCGCGACTTGACCTCGACAGTGGGCCGCACGTTATCAATCGCGCGCTTGAAGACCTTCAAAGGCTCGTCTCCGGCCTTATCGCCGATCTGCGTCAGCGCGCTGTAGAAAATCGTCTCTGCCGTAGATTTCTTCCCGCCCAGCATGATGCCGTTGATGAACTTGGTCACCAGCGGGCTGTTATAGACAGGATCAGGCAAAACCTCGCGTCTCTCTGCAACTCTTCGTCTTGGCATAATCTCTCGATAGGTGTCAGAGGGTCAGGGGCCGGGGTTCAGTCAAAGCCTTCTACAGGCTACTTCTGTCCCCTGTCTCCCGTCCCCTAATCTTTATTTCTTACCTTTTGTAGCGCCAGCCGCGCCCGCCTTCGGACGTTTTGCGCCGTACTTGGAGCGTCCCTGTTTGCGATCCTGAACGCCCACGGAATCCAGCGTGCCGCGAATCACGTGATAGCGCACGCCCGGTAAATCTTTCACGCGGCCACCGCGTATGAGCACAATCGAGTGCTCCTGCAAGTTGTGGCCGACGCCCGGAATATAGGTCGTCACCTCGATGCCGTTGGTCAGGCGGACGCGTGCGACTTTGCGCAGGGCCGAGTTCGGCTTTTTGGGCGTTTGCGTGTAGACACGCGTGCAGACGCCGCGTCTTTGGGGCGACTCCTGAAGAGCCGGGCTGGCCGTCTTGTATTTCACTGCCTGACGGCCTTTGCGAACAAGCTGATTGATTGTTGGCACTGCTCTTTTATCCTCTTAACATGTCACTTACGCGCTCATTTATTTTAGAGCGCAAAAGGGGGCGTCACCTGCCTCTTTCCGAAACTTGTTCGGCAGTCAGCGCAGGGGGCTGCCCTGTTACCTGAATTTTGATTTGAGGGATGTTCTGAAATCTAAAAGGTGTGGATATTGGCTTCCCCCGAAGCCGAAACTTTTCTGTGGCGTCGCTTTTAATTAAAAGACGAGCAAGCTCATGTTCGAGCCGGTTCGCGTGCCACGCGCTGGAGCGATCTCTCATTGAAATCACGACGCGGGCCTTTACGCCACAATATGTGTCAACCGGTTGCCATTCACAACAAGCAACCGTCGCAACGCCTCCACACCGACAGAACCACTCTCAGCGTTGCACTATTAAATTCAGACTGTCAGTCCGAAACGTGAAACTATACGGATTGCGGCCTTTGATGTCAAGCGCGGCGGGGGAATCAGCCACGAAAGACACATAAACGCAAAAAGGACTTGCCAACTCTTGCGTCCTGATGAGCCTTTTCGCGGCTTAATTGCTTTAGCTCCGTGTCAACTGCCTGTACTTGATGCGGTGCGGCTGGTCTGTCAGCGAGAAAACCCCAGAGGCAAATAACGGATGACGTTCACCCATTCATCATTTTCAGTGCAAGTTATCATCACCTCTAAATCTTCTATTACCCGATGAAGCGGTATACGGCGCAGCACAACAAAGATTCCAGCGATATTTTCTCCCTTACTCATCAAGCCAGCCGCATGTACAGGCATGGTTTGACGGTCATGAGTGATGATGATACGACCTGCTTGAGCGGCCCAAACTAATAGCTCAGTGTCAGTCGCTTCACTCATTCCGATTTCAAAGGCCGTCACAGCATCAAGTTGCGGAATGCGGCGTATCAATCCGCGCAGGATGTCGTGGTCAAGGTCTTGATCTACCAGCAGCTTCAGCATTGATGAAGGATGACTGAATATGACAGGGTTGAATAGAGGTCAAAGATGGCTGTTATAGTTTATCTGCTTTACCTGCAAGTAAGCGCGATCTGAGTTCGGCAGATTCTTGATATTGAGAATCAGACTCGATTCTCTTTTGAGCTTCATCGCCTTCCGATTCTTGTTGTCGCAGATACTCTTCGACAGTTTCTTCGTGACTGAGATAGTAGGCAATGGCCGCGTAAACATCTGCCAAACCGATGGCGGGGAATTTTTGGGCGATTTGTTCGGCAGATGCTCCAAGCTTGTAATGATGCACGACTGAATCAAGGCTCACACGCGACGCGGCGATGCGAATTGTGCCGTCTTCAGTCAATCGCAGAGGCAATTCCTGAGTTGTTTCGAGCGTAGTCATAAGCGCAACCTGCCTTCTGATACAGTTTAATCCTTTCGAGTATAACTTTCTAGCTTCGCGTTAGTTGCCTATACTTGATGCGGTGCGGCTGGTCTGCCGCCGCGCCCAATCGCTCGCGGCGGTCTGCTTCGTATTCGGAATAGTTGCCTTCGAACCAGACGACCTTGCTGTCGCCTTCAAAGGCGAGGATGTGAGTGGCAATCCTGTCTAAGAACCAGCGGTCGTGGCTGATGACGACGGCGCATCCGGCGAAGTTTTCCAGAGCCTCTTCGAGCGCGCGCATCGTGTTGACATCGAGATCGTTGGTCGGCTCGTCCAGGAGCAAAACATTCGCGCCCTCTTTGAGCATCCTTGCCAGATGGACGCGGTTGCGCTCGCCGCCGGAGAGCATGCCGACCTTTTTCTGCTGGTCTGAGCCTGAGAAGTTGAAGCGCGAGACATAGGCTCTTGAATTCATCTGGCGCGTGCCGAGTTGCACCAGATCGAGTCCGTCCGAAATCTCTTCCCAGATGGATTTGTTTGCATCCAGCACGTCGCGGCTCTGGTCCACATAGGCGAGCTTGACGGTCTCTCCGATTTTGAAAGTTCCGCTGTCGGGCTTTTCCTGTTCGCTAATCATTCTGAAGAGAGTCGTTTTCCCTGCGCCGTTTGGCCCGATGATGCCGACGATGCCGCCGGGCGGAAGCTGGAAAGACATCTTATCCACGAGCAGGCGGTCGCCGTAAGCCTTGCTGACGCTTTCGGCTTCGATGACGACATTGCCTAGACGCGGCCCCGGCGGAATATAAATCTCCAAACCTTCGGAACGCTTTTCGTTTTCCTGACTTAATAGAGCTTCGTATGAATTGATGCGCGCTTTGGATTTGGCGTGGCGGCCTTTGGGCGACATGCGAATCCATTCCAGCTCGCGCTGCAAGGTCTTTTGCCTGTCGGACTCGGCCTTTTCTTCCTGCGCGAGCCGCGCCTGTTTCTGCTCAAGCCATGAAGAATAGTTGCCCTGCCACGGGATGCCCTGTCCTCTATCGAGTTCCAGAATCCATCCCGCAACGTTGTCTAAAAAGTAGCGGTCGTGTGTGACGGCGATGACCGTTCCGGCGTATTTCTGTAAATGCTGTTCAAGCCAGCCGACAGATTCTGCGTCCAGATGATTTGTCGGCTCGTCAAGCAGAAGAATGTCCGGCTTTTGCAGCAGCAGGCGACAGAGCGCGACGCGACGTTTCTCGCCGCCGGAAAGAATTTTGACAGGCGTCTCTCCCGGCGGGCAGCGCAAGGCATCCATCGCCATCTCCAGACGCGAGTCCAAATCCCATGCGTCAATCGCATCGAGCTTTTCCTGCACCGCGCCCTGCCGTTCGAGAAGCTCTGACATCTCGTCGTCCGTCATCGGCTCCGCGAACTTGTTATTAATCTCGTCATACTCTTTTAAAAGATTGACCGTCTCGCCGACGGCTTCTTCGACCACTTCGCGCACGGTCTTTGTTTCGTCAAGCTGCGGCTCCTGTTCCAGATAGCCGACAGTGTGGCCGGGCGAGATGTGTGTCTCACCGACGATCTCTTTATCAACGCCCGCGAGGATACGCAGCAGAGAGCTTTTGCCAGAACCGTTCAAGCCGAGGACGCCGATCTTCGCGCCGTAGAAGTAAGAGAGATAAATGTCTTTGAGAACGGCCTTCTTGTCGTAATACTTGCCGACGCCGACCATCGAATAGATAACTTTGTTTGGGATGTTGCTCATTAAAGAATTCCTTTCAGGCTTTAAATAAGTGGTTACGATAGCGGAAGAAGAAGTTTCGCGCAAAGACGCTAAGCGATAAAACACAAGACGCAAAGAAACTATTCTTCTCTTTGCGTCTTGTGTTCTCTGCCTTGCGCCTTTGCGCGAAACTTGCTGTTCCTCTCCGGTGACTTTCTAAAAGGCAAACAATTATTGCGGCACGTAGGCCGAAGCGACCGGAATATCGCCGCTTAAGCCGAACACCGTCGCAAAGCTTGAATTGTTCGTGCTGCGCATGACGTACCACGCGCCGTTCGAGGGTCGATAAACCGCTATATCTTCTTTGCCGTCGCCGTCGTAATCTGCCGCGCTTGGAATATCCGTGCCGAGTCCCCATTGAAAGACAAAGACAGAGCCGGGTGCGGCGCTCGGCCTGATGTACCAGGTGCCGTTCGAGGGGCGAAAAACCGCTATGTCGTCATAGCCGTCGCCGTCATAATCTGCCGGAACAAGTCTGTCCGTGGTGGTTCCAAACTTTTGCGCGATGACGCCTGCGAAAGAGCCGACGATAGACCACACGCCGTTACCCGGATCAAAGACTGCGATGTCGGTCACACCGTCGCCGTCATAATCTGCCGGAAGCGGCTTGTTGCCGGGCATCCCGAAAAAGTTTGTTCTGAGACCGTTGGTCGAACTGAGGATGATATACCATGCGCCGCTTGACGGGCGATAGATGGCTACGTCCGTTTTATCATCGCCATCGTAATCACCCGGCACGGCTTTGTCCGTGCTGATGCCCCAGTAGGCAAAACGGAACGAGTTCGTGCGGCTGTTCAGGATGTACCAGATTCCTTCTGAGGGACGAAAGACTGCGAAGTCTGTTTTGCCGTCGCCGTCGTAATCGCCCGGCGCTGGCACGTCGCCGCTCAGGCCGAACGGCTGTGCGCGCACCAGCCCGTTAGAGCTTTGCAGCGCGTACCAGACTCCGTCCGATGGACGAAAGACAGCGATGTCCGATTTGCCATCGCCGTCAAAATCGCTCTTCACCTTACGCACGGAGGTATTGATCTTTGCGAGGAAAGCATCTGCGTTGCCGCCGAGCGCGGTTTGAAAAGCTCCCGGCGTGACGAGGAAGTTTCTGGTCGCGCGCCCAGTGACGTAAGCATTGTTATTGTTGTCTGCGGTGATGCCGAAACCGTAATCGTTTGCGCCGCCGCCAAATAAAGTGGAAAAGAGCAAAGCCCCGTCACGATTGAATCTGCTGATAAAAGCATCGTCCACACCGCGCGGCGGACGCAGGGAGCGCTTGGCTGGAAAGTCGCCGGAGTTAGAACGCCCCGTGACATAACAATTGCCTGCCGCATCCGTCGCAATGCCTGAGCCTCTTTCCAAATTAAGCCCGCCCAAAAATGTCGAAAAGACCAGTTCGCTCCCGCTCGGATTCAGTTTCGTGACAAAGGCATCCGGGTCTTTTAACTCCGATTGAAACGCATTCTTTGTCGGATAGTTTGCAGACCGCGTGAAGCCTGTGACGTATGCGTTGCCGCCAGGGTCAACGGCCAGAGCATCCGCTGCATCAACCAGATTGCCGCCGAGGAAGGTCGAGTAAAGAACAGTGTTGCCCGCCGCATTGATCTTCGTGACGACAGCATCATCCGAGCCGCCGTTCTCTGTTTGAAAAGCATTTGGCGTTATCGGGTAATCAAACGAGTTGCTCACGCCCGCGAAATAAATATTGCCTGCCGCATCAACTCCCCCGGACGAGAGGTTCATGGCGTCTGTTCCGACGCCGCCGAAGTAGGTGGAAAAAATCAGTGTGTTGGTGGCTAAGTTCAGTTTGCCGACAATGAAATCCGCCTGCCCCGCGTTGAACGGTTGCAGAGCATTTGCGATGGGGAAATCAGCAGAGCCTGTCGCGCCCGCAAAGATGACCACGTCCGCTCCCTCGCTCTTGATAAAGCCGCACGAGTCGCCGCCGAGGCCGCCGAGGTATGTCGAATAACTTAACGCGCCGCTGCTCGTAAACCGTGCGATAAAGGCGTCATTGAAACCTCTGAGGTTCGCCTGAAACGGCGTCAGCGTCGGAAAGTTTGTCGAGAGCGTAAGACCTGTAACGAACATTTCGTTGGCCGGGCCGAGCGAGATACTGAAGATTCTGTCCTCGTCGCTGCCGCCAAAGTATGTGGAATAAAGCAGGGCCGTGCCGGTCGGGTTAAACTTGGTGATAAAAGCATCATAATTTCCGCCGGGCGCGGCTTGATGAGGAGCTAGCGTCGGAAAGTCTCCGGAAGGCGTCACCCCGCCGACATAAATATTTCCGCTTGCGTCAACCGTGATGCCGATTGCCGTTTCGATATTAAAAATATCATCGCCTGCGGTTCCGCCCAGATAAGTTGAAAAGACTATCACAGGGTCTATGACGAGCGGCTTGCTGCGGTCATAGTCGCCAAGAGTAAAACCAACTACGGATGAGTTTGGAGTGCGGAGTCCGGAGTCAGGAGTTCGCTTGATAGCATAGCCGCTCGGAATCTCTTTTTTGATGCCGTCAATCTCCTGATAGGCAAACGGCGCATGCTGGCGAACGACGCGCTTGCCGACCTGCAAAAGCAAGTCGCCCTGCTCATCAATCCTGAGGTTCCTGGCATTTTCAAAATTCAGCTCGATGACATCTGGACTGGCGTTCGGCGCAACCAGAAAATCGTACTCAAGCTCTCGCTGGTTGCCGTAGTAAATCAAATCAACACCCTCATACACATCGCCGTATTTCACTTTCGCATAAGTGGCAACATCTTTCCGCCACTTGCCGGAATCGTTGCCGGTGAAATAGTTTGAGCGGCCCGGCAGCGCATCCAATCCTTCTATGTTTGCACCGGCATTGGCATTAGAGAGCTTCATTTTCAAGACATCAGGCTCTGAGACTTGCGGCTTGCCGTCGGAAGATTTTTCGTGGTTCGGCAGGACAAGCTCGGCTGCGTTTGGTTTCAAGAGCAGGGCGTGACTGCCGCTGCGCGAGAGGTAACGCACGCTCTTGTCGGATTGCCCTTGATTCATTTCAAAATGCAAAGGCGTCCGCGCGAAATTTTCCGCAATGGATTTTCGCTCTTCAAGGCTTAAGATTTTTTCGGCTGGCGCGTGTGCGGTGAAAGAAGTTTTTGTTACGGATGCGTGCCGCAGAAGAATCACGGAACACATCACAGCCGCCGCGATGCACAGAGAGACGATCAGCCTGATATTCAATTTCATGACGAGGACTCCTTAATTTGTTGAAGAGATTTTTATGTGAATCAAGGGTCGGAAACCCTTTGCGTCTGACTCTTTCGCGCTCTTTGCGGTCAAGTAACTTTTTAACGCAAAGACCGCAAAGTTTTCTTGCAAAGAGATGCAAAGGATACACGGCTCCCTGCAAAACACTTTCTACTGTTGATTCGCATATTTTATTCGCCGATAACTTTGACCAGCACGCGCTTATCTCGATGGCCGTCAAACTCGCCGTAAAAGATTTGTTCCCACGGCCCGAAGTCCAGTTTGCCGCGCGTGACGGCGACGACGACCTCGCGGCCCATGATCTGCCGTTTGTGATGCGCGTCGCCGTTGTCTTCGCCCGTGCGGTTGTGTTGATAGGTTTCCGGGCTTGGGTCGAAAGGGGCTAATTTTTCCAGCCAGCGTTTGTAGTCTTCATGAAGGCCCGGCTCGTCGTCGTTGATAAAGACGCTCGCGGTGATGTGCATCGCGTTGACGAGACATAAGCCTTCCTGCACTCCGCTCGATTCGACCTCTTTGATAATGTCATGCGTGATGTTGACGAACCCCATCCGCGCCGGAACGCGAAACGTCAGATACCGCGTGTGCGACTTCATCTGCCCTTCTGTTCTCCTTGAAATATTTGCCACGCAGATCGTAGAGGCGCGTTGGAAGGTAGAAGTAAAAAGGTAAATGGCAAGAGAGCTTTAGCGGCTTTGCTGTCTCCTGCTTTCACCTTTGCCTTTTTACTTCTGCCTTTTACCTTACTTCACCTCTGTGACTGGAAGCCGTCTCATAAATGCCAGTTGAAGAACTTGAGTAGCGTATTATATTAAGAATATTTCGACCTGATGCATCGTTTCGGGTATTTATGAGACTGCTTCTAACTTCTTACTGACCAAAGAGCCTGTCGAGCGTGGCCGCCAGCCTGTACCCGGCGAGCGCGACCGCTGGCTCTGCGATGTTGTACGACTGCTTGCGATATTTCTCGGACGGCGTTTGAAAACGTTTGAGCCATGACGGGTAGATGCTTGTTTTAGCAGAGGCCAAACCCTCTTGCGCCCACGCCTCATACTCGCCCTGCTTGAGCCGCTGTCTCATCGCCGTTTCCGTGTGACGCTGCATGATGACGGAAGCGATGCGATTGGCATAGGTTATATCGCTCTCGTTCATCTGGCGCGGGAAACTCCGGCTCAAAATGTCATCCCAGTAGCCATGCAGTCTTTTGGTCTCGCGCGGCGGCGTATTCTTCGGCGAGAGCAGGAAAAGATTTCCGCCCTGATCCCCGGTCGCTTCTGTGTCTGTGACTCGCGCGCTCGTGTGCAGCGGTTGATGTATGTCGCCAATCAGATGAAGTATCCAAGCGACATCTATTCCGCGCTGGCCGGGAGCGATTCGTTTATTCAAGACTTCTGTTTGCAGAAACTGAAGCCGCTCGACGACATTGACGCTTTCGGGTTGCAGCTCATTCGCATCTACGGGCCTGCCGTTGACCTGCTTCCAGAAAAAATTCGTGTAGTGCCAGATAGAGTGATGATATTTCTTTTTGCGTTCGGGAAACTCATCGTTGCGCACGATGTCGGGCCACGTCGCGGCCAGCATAAAGAGATCGCGCTGGCGTATGACGAGCGGCCTGCCGTCTGTCGGCAGCATGCTCGCAAGGTCTGCATCCGCCGGAGTCTGCATCATCAACGCCATCACGCGCTGTCGCGTCTGCGGCTCCATCTTCTCCCAAGCGATGCGCGCCACCACCTCATGCCCCGTAGCATTCCACGCCAGCGCGCTCTGCGGCAGCAACAGACCTGTAATCAGCACAAAGACGACAATCAATTTTTTTCTCATGGAGTAATCCTTACTCGGAACTGGCCGGAGACACTCACGTGCTTTTTTCTTGCTGCCCAGAATATACCATCCCGGATGACTACAGATGAAGGCGCGCACGCTGCTATGAAAGCTTCATAGCAGCGTGCGCGCTTTGCCGTGTGAACGGCTGATTCCCCGGATGGATTTATCTGCCCGAAACTAGTTCTCTTTATTCTCCTCTGCTTCACCTACCACAAGCAGCCACAGACCATCATATGCGTAATCATACGCCGGACGTTCCACAATCTCGTCAGGGGCCTCAAACGCGGGGTCTTTTATAGCATTTATCAAATGCTCTGTGATTACGCTTGCAGCATCCGGCACATGCCGACCCAAGTTTGCCAGTGCCTCTGCGCAAGCCTTCCGTACATCGTTATCTCTATCAAGCAACCCTTTTAGCAGTCCCGAAATGATTTGCCCATCCGCATACCCTATTTGCCCTAAGGAAACAGCACAACTTTGACGCTCAGGCCAGCTTTCAAGTTCCTGTAAACCATTAAGAAGAAGTAGAACAACTTCGGAACGGGTTTCCCCAACCTGAATCAGAGATTGCGCGGCCATTCTACGCACAGTGGCATCTTCATCCTTGAGCAATTCCATCAACGTAGTTATCACCTCCGGCGATGACTGCCCTAACTGCCCCAGACTACTGACGGCTGTATGGCGTACAGCGGCGTTTTCATCATCAAGCAATTTTATCAACGCAGCTATCGCCTCCGGCGATGACTGCCCTATCTCTCCCAAACTTCTGGCGGCCATTCTACGCACGGTGTCATCTTCATCATCGAACAATTCTATCAATGCAGCTATCGCCTCCGGCAATGACTGCCCTAACTGCCCCAGACTTCTGGCGGCTGTATGGCGTACAGTGGCATTTTTATCATCAAGCAATTCTATCAATGCAGCTATCGCCTCCGGCGATGACTGCTCTAACTGCCTCAGACTTCTGGCGGCTATGTAGCGCACGGTGTCATCTTCATCATCGAACAATTCTATCAATGCAGCTATCACCTCCGGCGATGACTGCCCTAATTGCCCCAGACTACTTGCAGCAAAATAGCGCCCAGTGGCGTTTTCATCATTGAGCAATGTTAGTAGCGCAGCTATCACCTCTGGCGATGACTGCCCTAACTGCCCCAAACTACTTGCAGCAAAATAGCGCACAGTGGCGTTTTCATCATCGAGCAATTTTATCAACGCAGCTATCACCTCTGGCGATGATTGCCCTAACTGCCCCAGACTACCTGCGGCTGTATAGCGCCCAGTGGCGTTTTCATCATCGAGTAATGTTAGTAACGCAGCTATCACCTCTGGCGATGACTGCCCTAACCGCCCCAGACTACCTGCGGCTGTATAGCGCACAGTGGCGTTTTCATCATCAAGCAATTTTATCAATGCAGCTATTGCCTCCGGTGATGACTGCCCTAACTGCCCCAGACTACTGACGGCTGCATAGGGCGCATCTTCATCTTCACCCTTAAGCAGTTCAAGCAATGTTGCTATGGATTCTGCGGTAACAAGGCCCAGACCCGATAGATAAAGTGGGATTCGCAGGCGCACTTGCGTATCGGGATTGTGCAGTTCAGGATTAAAGCGGCGGATGAGCAAGGGCGCGGCGTCGCTGCCTCGAAGTGATTCGAGGCGTTTTTGCAGCATCTGGCGGTAGCGTCGGAAGCGTGCGAGACCTGTATTATGCAGTAGCTCGTCCGCCAGTCGCCCGGTTAGTTTCTTAATCAATTGCGGGTCAACAGGGATTTGGTCGGCTAGGCAGCGGAGGGCGAAAAGATAATCGCGGCCAAGCAGGTCTTCATATTCGCTCGGTTGAAAGCCCAGTTCTTCGGCTTCTTTGCCTTCAGCCAGAATTGCTGTTTCCAGCAACTCGCCTGTCTCTTCCGGAAAATCCAGCCCCTTGAAGCCGAGCGCCAGCAGGATTGGCTCTTCCCAGCGCGGGTTATGTAGATGCTGGCGAATCAGTCCAGCCGCCTTCTTTGAATGAGTGATTAAATGGCGGGCGGCGTAATACTCCTCGAACGTCAGGTGCATAAAGCCGTAGCGTTTGGGCGCACGTTCGACGAATAACCCCGTTTGAATGCGTACGGTTTCCAGAAACTTTTTAACTTCGCTGACGATGGCTGGGTCCGGCTCGTGCTCATCCCAATCGAGTCGCTTGATGCGCGCCCATTCCTTTCCCAGCACTCTGTAAACTTCCTGTTCCGTCGCGATACCCGTCGGCTTATTGACGTGCATCCAGTATGCCAGCTTGCTCAGGAGGCGTGTGAGGTATGCTTCATCAACTAAGGCAGATTCCGGCACGCCCTGCGCGGTGCGCCATGTCCGCGCCAGTGTCTCGGCGGCCAGTTTATAAAGTTGAATACGTTTTTCAGGCAGGCGCGCTCCCGTGCGGTGAATGAGCGCGAGCACTGTCAGCAGCAAGGGATTGGCAGCCAGACGACGCACGCCCGGCGATGTCCTGACAGCCTTGAGAATGCTGTCAATCTCTCTGTGTGCCACGGCGGCACGCGTTTCGGGTGAGACATCCGGCGTCTGCGACACTTCTACGGCGGGACACCAGCGCGAGAGAAACCGCTCGATTTGCGCTTCATCCATATCCTGAATTGTATAGTGAACCGAAGGCTCTGCCAGCGGCGCGCTATTGTAACCGGCAATGCGGCTGGTGATGATAAAACGATTGGAAACCCTGTCGTGACGGCGTATGAACTCTTCAATCTTTTGCACTATGCCGCGCCGGTCGTCTGCGCTGACGATCTCATCCAAGCCATCAAGCAGAATCAAGCAATTGCCTTGTTCCAACTGAGTCGTTAACAAGTCGGCCAGCCCGGATTTCGTGCACTCGTGCATCGTGCAGTATTCCGCCAGAAAGTCGCTGAGAGATTTTTGCTTCCAGACACCATTCTCAGCGTAAGCGGCAATTCGTATGAAGATAGGGAAGCGTGTCGTCCCAAGATTGCTACTCGCTTCGCGGCTTCCATTGTATGAAGCCTGTGCGTGCATCAGCGCGAGGTATCTTAAAAGAGTGGTCTTGCCGCTGCCCGGATCGCCTAAGATAACAAGACGTTCGTAACGGCTCACGACATCGTACAACTCAAGCACTTCAGCCGCGCCGCCGCTCATCACGCCGTAACGTCGTCTTTGAAAATCTATCTTTAATTGCTCTTGTCTATCTTCAAACTCTTCCGCGGCAAGCCCTGCGCCCGCCAGTTTCATTTCGAGTTCTGACAGCTCCTTCTCAAGAGAACGCTTGTCTAGCGGGCCACGCGTCTCGTCCCGCTGCGCACGCAATGAGACATAAATCTCATTGAGTTTGAGTTGAACCTGACGTTGCGTTTGCTCTATACCGCGCGGGTCTAAATAAAGATTCCGATCAATCAACCAGCTTAGATAGTCATAGCGTGTGCCGGGCGTGGCTTTTTCTGTTTTTAAAATAGCGCGAATAGCTTCCGCGCTTTCTGCTATCCGCTCCAGGGCTGCGCTGTCATACAGTTCACTTAATTCTGGCTCGGCTTTGAGCGCATGAGAAAGATGCTGGAAGAAATCTGCGATTACCGGCTCTAACTCACGCACGTATTTTGTCTGCCTTTCATCTTTGAGACGCAGCGATTCCGCCCACCGCCTAGCCAGTTCGCTTGAATCGGGTTTTCCGTCGCGGAGGAGAAACTGTGCGAGCACCGGCGCGCCCTCGCGTTCCAGAAAGCTGGCGTCAAAAAGCGATTCAACCCACTCTCTATGTTCCGCTTCAAGCTGGTGGATTGATTTTTCCAGAGCGCGCTCGAACGCTTTCTTCTTCAGATCGCCAAAGAGGGCCTTGTCCAACTTGCCCTTACCCGCGTCCATCAGATAGCCAAAGGTCTTGTTAGTAATCTGCGTGAGAATCAATGATGTTAACGGCATGCTGTCTCCATGTCTGAGCTTCGGCTGATAAAATACTGCGAAGGAAGCAACATCTGATTAAAGCATGTGCGCGACATAGAGCGGGCCAGAGGCAGGAAAATGTCGCTGTCTGAATGCGGCATCATTTTACTTCAAGGTTAAGCTGATTTGACAGAGTTGAGTCGAATATTTACTGCTTCGCATCACGAATAAATGCTGGCCGCGGAGATTGCGATGATGCGTTTTCGCAAGAGCTATGCGATTGAAAGGTGATGGTCAGGAGAGGCGCGGAGCCGTGTTGCAGGAACTGCGCTGGCAGCGCGTAGATGGTCAGCGGAGAATCGTCAGCGAGCGCGACCTGAAAGCCTTGCAATAAGCGAAGAACAAAAAAGTTTCCGGCAAAGGCGCAAAGAAAAGATTCAAGCTCTTCTTTGCGCCTTTGCATTAGCGGTTAAGCCAGGTCTCAAGCCGTAAACTTGAAGATGGTCGCGCGCCATTTGCGCGGGGCCGGATTAATCGCCGCGCCCGTCACGTTGCCGATGCGCAGGACGACGAAGATTCCATCTTCGGTCTTAACTTCATAGCCAGTCCAGACCAGCCCGTCTTCAAGCCCTCCGTTGGGCGTCAGGTTGACAGCATCTTCCTCGATCACTGCGGTGGGAACGAAAATCTTGAAGTCCATAGTTGAGTGTGCGGGGATGCTCGGCAAATCCATTGCTTCGCGTATCGAGCAGTTGTACTGAAAAGCGTCGCAGGACGGGCCGAGAACCGTCACCGTGCGAACATTATTCGAGGCGCGTGTGTTAAAGATTGCAAACGAGCCGAGGGTCAGAATCGTCAACACGACTGCACAGATAAGATATTTTTTCATGGTGGTTTAAGTCTCCTGCCAGCATTTGGAGGGCTGGCGTCCGGGGGTTGAGAATCGCGCTTCACACATTCGCCGCGAGAAAGAGAACGAGCAAGCAGTTTGGTTGTCAGATAGCCGTGCTCAAGATTTGCGAGGAAGCATAAGAGCGCGGCGGCGGTTGAGATGTTTGCATTATAGTCCAAAGGTCTACCCTTAAATCAAGGATTATTGGACCAGAGGATTAATCGTTCACAGGCTCTATTAAATCCAGACGGCGCACATCAACGGTCAGCGTCCCGTTGTCTGCGGCGCGATTGTAGATGTCTTTGAACCGTGCGTTCCAGACAACCTCGCTGGCGACGTAGGAAGAGCGCGCGTGAACTGTTTGTGAGAACGTCTCGTCAATCCCCGTCAGCAGAATGAGAAACTCCGCGTTGGTTTTTATCAAATCATCCGGTGTGAGTCCGTAGAGCACGCTCTGCTCGTCAATCGGATGAACGATGGTCCAGCTTAAGGGAAAGAAAGTGACATTCTCGCGCTCAAGCGCGAGAGAATAAAAACGCCTGATGCTCCTGCCGTTGCTCTCCTCAAAACGCGCGAAGAGGACTTTGGCTCCCAGTTCTATAATCTGGTTAGTGCGCGCATTGGTCAGCCGAAACTCGAAAGCCTTGAGACCTCTGTAGGGCGCGATGATGGCAAGATTGCTGAACAGAATCTTGGCCGTGGGCCGCGAGAAACGCGCGAAGATTACGCCCGTGAACAGGGCGACGCTGACGATCCCGACCAGAGCTTCGACCGTCACCACCAAATTTGACGCAATCCCGGTAGGACTAATGTTGCCGTACCCGATGGTCGCAAAGGTGTCAACGCTGAAAAAGAAAGCGCGCCAGAACAGCTTGCCGTAAGGCTCGACCTCCGGTGCGCTCAGAGCGCCTGCGCCGCAGAGCATAAACGCGAAGGTGAACAGCAAGTTGACCAGCGTATAGTAGAGCGTCATGAGCGAAAGAAATCTGCTCCAAGACATCGTGAGCAGCGCGTGATAGAGGCTCAGCGAAGTCCAGAAACTTAAGCCCTCGCGCGAGACATTAAAGCTGCCGTCTCGATTGAGCAGCCGCTGCCGACTCTCGCCCGCCACGACCGACCCGAAACCGAGGTCTCGTATCTCGTCCGGGTTAATGAACGTGGGTTTCACCTTAAGGCTCATGATGGCTTTTGATTTCGCTTCGCTCTTGCCGGTACTATCGGGCTTGATTATACAGCGTTCCAATCGTTTTCAACCCAACGGTTTCGCGCTGGAAGAATATTATGCTTAAAGAAAAAACCGGCGCAGACTTTATCATCTGTGCCGGTCTTTGTTTGATGCGAGTAATGCTGACTTTCAAAGCCGCGCTCGCGTGTGCGTTGTCAGGCGCGGAGCTTACTCGTCGCCGTCCGCGTCGTCTTCTTCCTCAACCGCATCCCCGTTATCTGCGACCGCGACGACAGCCGCGCGCGGAGGGGCGGTGGGAGCGGGCACATCCATGCCGCCCGTGATGTCCGGGAAATCTTCCATGTCGCGGTCATGGCGTCCCTGCGTAATCGTCTCGTCGCGCTCGACCTTGACGTTACGATAGTATTCCATGCCCGTCCCGGCGGGAATCAGGCGGCCCATGATGACGTTCTCTTTGAGGCCGCGCAGGTAATCTATGCGACCTGAAATCGCCGCTTCGGTCAGCACGCGCGTCGTCTCCTGGAAGGAGGCTGCGGAGATGAACGAATCTGTCGAGAGCGAAGCCTTCGTGATGCCCAAAAGCAGCGGGTCTGCCTGAGACGGCTCGCCGCCGGTTTCGACCACGCGCTGGTTCTCGTCCATAAAGCGGAAGCGATCAACCTGTTCATCGAGCAGGAACTCCGTGTCGCCGACTTCGCGTATCTTCACCCAGCGCAACATCTGGCGGACAATCACCTCTATGTGCTTGTCGTTGATGTTGACGCCCTGCAAGCGATAGACCTCTTGAATCTCGTTGACGAGATATTCCTGCAAGCGGTTCATACCCATGACGCGCAGGATGTCGTGCGGGTTCAAGGGGCCGTCCATCAAGGCTTCGCCTGCGCGAACGCGGTCGCCTTCCTGCACGTTGATGTGCGTGCCGCGCGGGATGTCGTACTCGCGCTCTTCGCCATCGTCTCCGGTGATAATGAGCTTGCGCTTGCCCTTGGCGATTGGCCCAAGCTTCACCGTGCCGTCTATCTCGGACATGATGGCCGTCTCGCCCGGCTTGCGCGCTTCAAAGAGTTCAACGACGCGCGGCAGACCGCCCGTGATGTCTTTGGTCTTCGTCGTCTCGCGCGGAATCTTGGCGATGATGTCGCCCGGCTCGACAGCATCCGCGTCATGCACCATCAAGTTAGCGCGCACGGGCATCTGGTAAGTCTTCAAGACTTTGTTGCCGGTGCGGATTTCCAGACGAGGCTGTTTCTTCTCATCCGGCGAATCCTTGACGACGAGGCGCGATTGGCCCGTGACTTCGTCCACCTCTTCGTCAACCGTCACGCCTTCCTTCAAGTCCTGAAACTTCACCACTCCCGCGACCTCTGTCAGGATGGCGAAGGTGAACGGGTCCCACGTCGCCAACATCTGATCTTCAGTCACGCGCGCCCCGTTTTCGACCTGAATGTGCGAGCCGTAAACGATCTGGTGGCGCGCGATTTCGCGGCCACGGTCGTCCATGATGGTCAGCGCTCCGTTGCGGTTCATGGCGATGATTTCGCCGCGACGGTTCTTGACCGTTTGCAATTCGAGATAACGAATCGTGCCGTCCATGCGAGCCTCGTGCTTCGAGGACTCTTCGAGACGCGCCGTGCCGCCGATGTGGAACGTACGCATCGTGAGCTGTGTGCCCGGCTCGCCGATTGATTGCGCGGCGATGACGCCGACGGCTTCACCGATGTCCACGGGCCTGCCCGTCGCCAGATTACGCCCGTAACACTTGATGCAGCACCCGCGCCTGGATTCGCACGTCAACACAGAACGAATGCGGACTCTCTGCACGCCGGAGCGTTGAATCTCCGCCGCGAGGTCTTCATTAATCTCGTCACCGATTTCCACGATGATGCGGCCTTCGACAGGGTCAATCACATCATCGAGCGAAGTGCGCCCGACGATGCGGTCACGCAAAGATTCGATCTCTTCGCCGCCTTCGACAATCGCCGTCGCGGGGATGCCGCGCAGCGTGCCGCAATCAGGCTCTGAGATAATCACGTCCTGCGCCACATCAACTAAGCGGCGTGTCAGATAACCTGAGTCCGCAGTCTTGAGCGCAGTGTCCGCAAGACCTTTACGCGCGCCGTGCGTCGAGATGAAGTATTGCAGCACGTTCAAGCCTTCGCGGAAGTTAGCGCGAATCGGCGTCTCGATGATTTCGCCCGAAGGCTTAGCCATCAGGCCGCGCATGCCCGCGAGCTGGCGAATCTGCTGTGCAGAGCCACGCGCGCCGGAATCCGACATCACGAGAATCGGGTTCAACTCGCCCGATTCCTTCTCGCGCGTGTCCATCGCCTTGAACATCTCTTTCGCTACCTTGTCCGTCACTTCAGACCAGATAGCCACGACCTTGTTGTAACGCTCGCCGTTCGTGATAACGCCGTCGAGGTATTGCTGCTCGACATCAATCACGTCGGATTCGGCTGTCGCCACCAGAGTCTTCTTCGCATCAGGCGTCACCAGATCGTCGATGCCGATACTGATGCCCGCTTTGGTCGCGTAGAGAAAGCCTAGCTGCTTGAGGTCGTCAAGCATCTTGACAGTCATCTCGTGGCCCAGACGGATGTGCGAATAGTTGACGATGGACGTTAAGCCCTTCTTCTTGAGCGTGCCATTGATAAAGGGCAGACCGGCGGGAATCGAATCATTGAAAATGACGCGGCCCACGGTCGTATTGATAACGCGCCTGACATCTTCCTGCACGGTGGCGCGCAGGATGTCCTGCGTGTCGTGCTCCTGCGTCAGGTCAATGAAATCGCCACGGATGCGCAGCTTGATAGGCGTCTGCGTCGTCACTTCTTTGGCATCCAAAGCGAGCAACACTTCTTCGAGCGAAGCGAAGACGCGGCCCTCGCCCTTTGCGCCCTGCTTGTCGCGCGTCAGGTAATAGCAGCCGAGCACGATGTCCTGCGAAGGCACAGCGATGGGCTGGCCCGAAGCGGGACTCAAAATGTTATTTGACGAGAGCATCAAGACAGCCGCTTCGATCTGCGCTTCGGGCGAGAGCGGAATGTGGACGGCCATCTGGTCGCCGTCAAAGTCCGCGTTGAAGGCCGTGCAGACGAGCGGGTGAATCTTGATGGCTTTGCCTTCGACCAGGACTGGCTCGAAAGCCTGTATGCCGAGGCGGTGAAGCGTCGGCGCGCGGTTCAAGAGAACCGGGTGCTCTCGAATCACTTCCTCAAGGATGTCCCAGACGACAGGCTCTTGACGCTCGACCATCTCGCGCGCCTGTTTGATGGTCGCGGCGTGGCCCTGCTTCTCAAGCTGGTTGTAGATGAACGGCTTGAACAGTTCCAGAGCCATCTTCTTCGGCAGACCGCACTGGTGCAGCTTGAGTTCCGGCCCGACGACGATGACCGAACGGCCAGAGTAGTCAACGCGCTTGCCCAGAAGATTCTGGCGGAAGCGTCCCTGCTTGCCCTTGAGCGTGCCGCTCAAAGACTTCAAAGGGCGATTGTTGACGCCGCGCAACACGCGACCTCTGCGGC
The DNA here is from genome assembly GCA_963817025.1 of Pyrinomonadaceae bacterium. Lineage (GTDB taxonomy): Bacteria > Acidobacteriota > Blastocatellia > Pyrinomonadales > Pyrinomonadaceae > JACMLC01. Next base: position 847,438 of record CAWFML010000004.1, read on the forward strand.
CATTATCAAACAGCGCGTCCACTGCTTCCTGCAACATGCGCTTTTCGTTGCGCACGATGACTTCGGGCGCGCGAAGCTCCATCAGCTTCTTCAAGCGGTTGTTGCGGTTGATGACGCGACGATAAAGGTCGTTCAAATCCGAAGTCGCAAAGCGTCCGCCGTCCAATGGAACAAGCGGGCGAAGCTCAGGCGGAATGACCGGGATGACATCCAGAATCATCCATTCGGGACGATTGCCGGATTTGAGAAACGAGGTCGCCACCTTCAAACGCTTGGAATATTTGAGCTTCTTCTGCTGCGAAGTCTCTTCCTTCATCTTGACGCGCAGCTCTTTCGCCAGCTCTTCGATGTTGACCATCGTGAGCAGTTCTTTGATGGCCTCTGCGCCCATCTTGGCGACAAACTGTCCGGGGAAATCGCGCACCAGTTCCCTGTAACGCTCGTCCGTCAAAAGCTCGCGCTCTTTGATCGGAGCATCGCCCGGATCAATCGTGATGTAAGACTCGAAGTACAGAACCTTCTCTAGTTCGCGCAAAGGAATGTCGAGCAAGTGGCCGATGCGCGAGGGCAAACCTTTAAAGAACCAGACGTGCGAGCAAGGCGAGGCCAAATCAATGTGGCCCAGACGCTCGCGGCGCACTTTGGCCTGCGTCACTTCCACGCCGCACTTGTCGCAGACCACGCCCCTGTGCTTCATGCGCTTGTACTTTCCGCAGAGGCATTCCCAATCGGCGACGGGGCCAAAGATACGCGCGCAGAAGAGGCCGTCACGCTCTGGCTTGAACGTGCGGTAATTGATCGTCTCCGGCTTGGTCACTTCGCCGTGCGACCATTGCCTGATTTTCTCAGGCGACGCCAGACTGATGCGAATCGCCTCAAAGTCAGGCGCAAGCTGCGTTTTCTCTTGTTGGAATCGAAACATCTTTTTCTCCGATAAAACGTACTTTAGTTCTTTGTGCTTTGTCTTTTGTTCTTTGCACGCGATTGAAGCTTAAGAGTTAAACTCAAGCTTGAACACCGCCTGCAAAGAACAAAGAGCTAAGCACAAAGAACCATCATTTATTCCGTCGCGCTCGTAATCAAAGCTTCTCCGACGCCCGCGCCGTCGCCGTTCGCACCGTTTCCGCCGTCCCTATTCACCAGCTCTACGTCTAAGCAGAGCGATTGCAATTCGCGGACGAGGACGTTGAACGATTCAGGCACGCCGGGGTCAAAGTCGGCTTCGCCCTTGACGATGGCCTCGTAAATCTTCGAGCGTCCGGCCACATCGTCAGACTTCGCCGTCAGCAGCTCTTGAAGAATATGCGCCGCGCCATAAGCTTCGAGCGCCCAGACTTCCATTTCTCCGAAACGCTGTCCGCCGAACTGCGCCTTGCCGCCTAAAGGCTGCTGCGTAATCAGGCTGTACGGCCCAATCGAGCGCGCGTGAATCTTGTCGTCCACCAGATGCGAGAGCTTGAGCATGTAGATGTAACCGACCGTCACCTTTTGCTCGAAGGCATCGCCCGTCAACCCGTCGTAGAGCACCGTCTTGCCTGACTCGTTGACGATTTCGGGAAGCCCCAGCTCGCGCAGGTGCGCCGCAGCATCTTTGAGCTTGATCTTAATCTCTTTCTCGCTCGCCCCGTCAAAGACTGGCGTGGCAAAGTGCAAGCCGAGCACGCGTGCGGCCCAGCCGAGGTGAGTTTCCAGAATCTGCCCGACGTTCATGCGCGAAGGCACGCCCAGAGGATTCAAGACGATTTCGACCGGCGTTCCATCCGGCAGGTACGGCATGTCCTCTTCGGGCAGGATGCGCGCGATGACGCCCTTGTTACCGTGACGGCCAGCCATCTTGTCGCCGACCGAAAGCTTGCGCTTCATGGCGATAAAGACTTTGACCATCTTGATAACGCCGGGAGCGAGTTCGTCGCCCTGTCTGAGCTTTGCAATCTTCTCTTCGTAAATATCCGAGAGAATCTTGATCTGCCTTTCGGTGCGATCCTCGTACTCTTTAACTTCCGCCGCGACATCCACGCCTGCGCGCGTCGAAGCCAGCTCAGCTTTCCTGAGAGCCTTCGGCTCGACGCCGACCAGCATCTCGCGCGTGATGGTTTCGCCGCGCGGGATGGCTACGTCTTTATTGACCAGCAAGTCTTTGGCGAGTTTGCGGCCTTCAAAAAGTTCATAAATGCGCGCGTCGCGCTGTTCGCGCAGGATGCGTATCTCGTCCTCAAGGTCGCGCCTCAGACGGTCTTCCTCTTCCTGCTCGATGGTCAGTGAACGCTGGTCTTTCTCCTGTCCTTTGCGTGTGAAGACCTGCACGTCAACCACTGTGCCGTCAATTCCCGGCGGGCTGACAAGCGATGCGTCCTTCACGTCTCCGGCCTTTTCGCCGAAGATAGCGCGCAAGAGTTTTTCTTCCGCCGTCAACTGCGTCTCGCCCTTCGGCGTGACTTTGCCGACGAGAATCGAGCCGGGTTTGACCTGCGCGCCGATGCGTATGATGCCCGACTCGTCCAGATCGCGGAGCATGTTCTCGCCCACGTTCGGGATGTCGCGCGTGATTTCTTCCGGCCCAAGCTTCGTATCGCGGGCTTCGATTTCCAGTTCTTCGATGTGAATCGAAGTATAGAAATCATCTTTGACGAGACGCTCGGAAACCAGTATCGCGTCCTCGAAGTTATAGCCGCGCCACGGCATGAAAGCGACCAGCACGTTGCGGCCTAAGGCCAGCTCGCCCCTGTCCGTACACGGGCCGTCAGCGATGACCTGTCCCTTATTAACGCGCTCGCCGACCTGCACGATTGGACGCTGGTTGATACAGGTGTTCTGATTAGAACGCTTGAACTTAATCAGCGTGTAGATGTCCGCCGTCACCTCGCGCGAAATCGTGCCGTCCATGTTGTGGTCGGCCTTGATGATGATGCGCTCGGAATCGACGTAATCCACCACGCCGTCGCGCCGTGCGACCACGACCGCGCCGGAATCCTGCGCCGTCACCTTCTCCATGCCCGTTCCGATGTACGGAGCTTCGGCACGCAGGAGCGGCACAGACTGGCGCTGCATGTTCGACCCCATCAGAGCGCGGTTCGCGTCGTCGTTCTCAAGAAACGGAATCAGGGATGCCGCAACCGAGACGAGCTGTTTGGGCGACACGTCAACATAGACGATCTCTTCGCGGCGCGCGAGAATGAACTCGCCCGCTTTGCGCGAAGCATTGCGCTCGTTGATGATATAGCCGTTGTCGTCCAGCTCGATATTAGCCTGACCGACGACGTGCTTGTCCTCTTCCCATGCCGTTAAGTAAAAAGGCCACGGCTCGGACTCGGCCTTGCGACCATCCGCAGCGACACGCTTGTTGGCCTTCTCTAACTCTTCCTGCTGGATGTGCTCGCCAGGCTTCAACTTGGTGTCGCCGCCGTTGATGACGCGGACGTATTCGACGACGCGGCCATCAACCACTTTGCGATAGGGCGACTCGATAAAGCCGAACTCGTTGATACGCGCAAAGCAGGAGAGCGACGAGATAAGACCGATGTTCGGGCCTTCAGGCGTCTCAATCGGGCAGATGCGGCCATAGTGTGTCGGGTGCACGTCTCTGACTTCAAAGCCCGCGCGCTCGCGCGAGAGGCCGCCCGGCCCGAGGGCCGAGAGCCTGCGCTTGTGCGTAATCTCCGAGAGCGGGTTGGTCTGGTCCATAAACTGCGAGAGTTGTGATGAACCGAAAAACTCGCGCACGGCTGCCGTGACGGGCTTGGCGTTTATCAAATCGCGCGGCATCGTCGTCTGCATCTCTTGATGGATGGACATCTTTTCTTTGATGGCGCGCTCCATGCGTTCGAGACCGATGCGAAACTGGTTTTCCAGCAGTTCGCCCACCGCGCGGACGCGGCGATTGCCGAGGTGGTCAATATCGTCCGCCTGAAAGTCCGCAGGATTGCGGCGCATACGCAAGAGATACGACACCACTTCCACAAAATCAGGCGCGGCCAGAAGCGGGTCGTCTATGCGCTCGCGCTCCGGCTTGCCCATCTTGATGTTGAACTTGAGGCGGCCCACGCGCGAGAAATCAAACTTGCGCGGGTCAAAGAACATGCCTTCCAAAAGGCGATAGGCGGTCTGCACCGTCGGCGGATCGCCCGGTCGCATCTTGCGGTAAATTTCCAATAACGCATCGACCGGCTTGGTGATGACATCCTTCTTCAGGGTCTGCGAGAGAATCGCACCCATGTCATCACGCTCGGGAAAGAAGATATAGAAGCTCTGGATGCCTGCTTCGATTATCTCCTGCAACTTGGCAGGCGTAATTTCATTGTTGGCTTCGAGAACGACTTCGCCGGTCTCCGTGTTGACGACATCGGAGAGCGCGAATGCGCCTTCGAGCTGCGCGCTGTCAATCTCGACTTCGCTGATATGGGCTTTGCGCAAGCCTTCGAGCGAGCTGTTCGTGACCTTCTTGCCTGAGCGGACAATCGGGTCAGGCCCGCGTCCGGTGACATCAAAATCGACACGCATCCCGACCAGATTGCTCGAACCGGATTCCGACACTTTGATAAAGAGACGGCCCTGCTCGGCGCGCACTTCGTCCGCAGTATGGAAGGCGCGCAGGATGTCCGCATCGGAAAACGATGCGTTCTTGATGGCTTCTTCCAGATGGGCATCCGAAGTGAGCTGCCTGTGTTCAAACTGCGGGTCGAGCCAGATGCCCAGAGCGCGCAGGAAAATCGTCGCCAGGAATTTGCGTTTGCCGACGCGAACATAAAGCAGGTTCTTCTGGTCGTACTCAAACTCGACCCACGAGCCGCGATACGGAATAATCTTGGCGACATTCAACAGGCCGCGCTTGAAGAAGACTCCGGGCGAGCGGTGAAGCTGCGAGACGATGACGCGCTCCGTGCCGTTGATGATGAAAGTTCCGTTGTCCGTCATCAACGGGATTTCGCCGAAGAAGACCTCTTCTTCCTTGATGTCGCGGATCGAGAGCGATTCCGTCTCAGGGTCTTTGTCAAAAACCGTCAGGCGAATCTTGACCTTGAGAGGCACGCTGTAGGACATGCCGCGTTCCTGACATTCCTGCTGGTCATGCTTGTGCTTGAGGCCGACAGGCTCGCCGCAGTTGTCGCATAGTTGCGGGCGCACGGCGTTAAAAGTGCCGCAGCTATGGCACAAAGTTTCGCCCGGCGTTAAGGGGTCAACCTTGATGGTCGAGCCGCAGGTCTTGCAGTTGGCGCGAAGATAGTTCAAGCCTTCGAGACGCCCGCATTTGCACTGCCAGTTGCCGATTTGAAACTCCACGAAATCGAGCGTCGCCGTGCCGCGGAAATCCGAGATCGGGAAGACGGACTGAAAGACCGCCTGTAGGCCCGTGCGCTCGCGCTCTTCCGGCAAAAGATCCATCTGCAAGAAGCGATTGTATGACTCGCGCTGAATCTCTATCAGATTCGGGATACGCACGGCAGTCTTGATTTTGGAAAAGTCGTGACGCGCGGGCGGATGGCTGACGCGTCGGCCTGTTCCACTGGCTACTATTTGAAGCGGATTTGCAGACATATTTTATTCCTTAGACAATGTTGGGCCTGTGGCCTGCGGTCTGTGTTTGTGCTGCGGTGTGTGAGAGTTTCAAATCAAAAATTTTCCAGTCGCATGACACAAATAAAAGACCAAAAACCACAAGGCCCAAGACCGTTCTTATTTTAGAGACGGCAAAACGCGGCCAGAGCGCACATTGCCCTGACCGCTTGAATGAAAGCGGTTAAGATTCCTACTCAAATTTTCTGGGAGTAACGCCAGCGCCTCACTACTCCCTACCTTAGTTGCTAACAGTGAACCTGTCAAGTGACAGAAGCGGGGGCCAGGGGTCTGGGGAGCGAGAGGACGGGTTAAAAGAAACTATTTCACCGTCCCCTGCTCCCTGACACCTAACACCTGATTACTTAACTTCGACGGTCGCGCCTGCGTCTGCAAGCTTTTGACGAATCGTCTCGGCTTCTTCCTTAGACACGCCTTCTTTGACGGCCTTCGGAGCGGCTTCAACGAGGTCTTTGGCCTCTTTCAGACCGAGCGCCGTGACTTCGCGGACGACCTTGATGACATTGATCTTGTTGCCGCCGGCGGCTTGCAGGATCACGTCAAACTCCGTCTTCTCTTCCGCAGGAGCCGCAGCTTCGCCGCCGCCAGCCGCAGGAGCCGCAGCCACGGCTGCCGCCGCCGCTGAAACTCCAAAGGTTTCCTCCAGCTCTTTGACGAGTTGTGAGGCTTCCAGAAGGGTCATGCCCTTCAAATATTCGATTACATCTTCACGTGTTGCTGCCATGATAGCTTTCTATTCCTCCTCTAAAGGGTTCTGATGTGCTGTTGTTTATAGTTTCGCAGCAGGAGAACCCACGGGACGCTCTTTCTGTTTTGCTGCATCGCAAATCGGGAAAAGCATCCGAGCCGTCTAAGGGCAACCTGACAAATCGCCCCGCTCGTTTTCCGCGTCCGGCCCTACTGTCATTGCGGAATGCGGATTTCGGATTGCCGGCTGAAGTTCTCTTCAAATCCGCATTCCGCAATCTGCAATCCAAAATCGTTAAGCGGCTTCTTCGCCGCCCTTCTGCTCGCCGATCTGCTTAACCACGATTGCGAGGTTGCGCGGGACGGCTGAAAGCACCGTCACAAGGCGTTGCGCCTGACAATTGATCAGGAACATAATCTTCGAGATCAATTCTTCCTTCGACGGCAGGCTGGCGATGGCTTCAACATCTTGTAGATAGACCACCTTGCCTTCGACGATGCCGACCTTGAAAGTAAATGTCTCCGGGTTGGCTTTGGCGAATTTTGAAATCGCCTTCGACAAATTGACCGGATCGCCGCCGTCGGTTAAAGCGATGGCGGTCACGCCCTTGAAATGTTCCGTCGCCTGCTCGAACGCAGTTCCTTCGGCAGCCTTGCGCGCCAGAGTATTTTTAACGACCGAATAGGTCACTCCGGCTTCGCGCAACTGGTTGCGCAGTTCCTGATCTTTGGCGACCGTCATCTTCTGGAAGCCTACGAGCATGGCTGCGGCTGCGCGCTGAAACTGCTCCGTGAGGGCGGCTAAATCTTCCTGTTTCTGTGCTCTTGTTTTCATTGCTGTTGTTCGCTCCTCACTCTCTTATTTCACGTAGGCCGTCTCGTCCAAAAGGACGCCCGGACTCATCGTCGCAGCCAGATTGACCTTCTTGACATACTTGCCTTTGGCAGTCGTCGGCTTGGCCTTGACGACCGCGTCAATCAGCATCCGCGCGTTCTCTCGAATCTTGTCCGGCTCAAACGAAATCTTGCCGACGGGGACGTGAATGACGCCCGTCTTGTCCACGCGATATTCGACCTTACCGGCTTTCGTCTCGCGCACAGCCGTCGTCACATCGGGCGTCACAGTTCCGGTCTTCGGATTGGGCATCAGACCGCGCGGGCCTAAAACTTTTCCGAGCGTGCCGACCAGACGCATCATGTCCGGGGTGGCGATGACGGCATCGAAATCGAGCCATCCGCCCTTGATGCGGTCAACCATCTCTTCGCCGCCGACGAAATCCGCTCCGGCTTCTTCAGCCTCTCGCAGCTTATCGCCGCTGGCGATGACGAGCACAGTTTTCGATCTTCCGAGACCATGCGGCAGCACCACAGTGCCGCGCACAAGCTGATCCGCTTTGCGCGGGTCAACGCCGAGCCACATCGTCAGCTCAACCGTTTCATCAAACTTGGCAAAGACGATCTCTTTTAACTTTGAGATGGCCTCTTCCAGAGTATATTTCCGTCCGGCTTCTACCTTTTCCAGAGCCGCACGGAATTTCTTTCCATGCTTTCTCATTCAAAACACCTCTGAGGTTCAAGCGAGATTTTCCAAAGCTCAATCTCTCCCTCTTCTTCGCGCATCAAAGCTGAGACGCGCATTCGTCATTTAAAAGAACTTCTTCTTGGCATTCTCGGCAATCTCTTTGCCCACATCGCGTAATGAAGTTTTCGACTCGCCGCCAAAAACGCCGACAGTCACTTTGCCGTCCACATCACGCTCAAAGACAACATTGCCCGTCGCTTTATCAATAAATTTGACGTGGGCCACAACCTTAGTCTGGCCCGCCCCAAAGCCTATCAAGTAACGCTTGGCACGACTGCCAGCCTTATACTTTGTCACAGTGCCGACTAGTTGAAGCGTCGGCGCGGACGAGTCTGCTACTGTCTCGCCGGGAGCGGAAACCTGTTTGAACTTTTTGATGCCCTGCAATTCCTTGACGATGTCGTCCATCATGCTGGTCATGTTTTCAGCAGGGAAATCAATGCCCTCTTTAATATCGAACTTGGCGACTTCGATATTTTGGTATTGATTCTTCTGCGCGGCGGCAGGGACAGCCAAAGCCACCATGAACAACAACCCTAAAAGAAATGCTTGAGATGCTTGCTTCATAAAAACGATCTTACTCGATTGTGAGTCCCATATTGCGCGCAGTGCCTTCGATGGTCTTGATGGCTGCGTCGAGACTGGTCGTGTTCAAGTCAGGCATCTTGGTTTTGGCAATCTCTTCGATGGTGGCGCGCGAGACGGAACCGATCTTCTCGCGGTTCGGCTTGCCAGAGCCTTTCGGAACTCCCGCAGCTTTCTTCAAGAGGTCAGCCGCCGGCGGCGTCTTGGTCTCAAAGGTAAAAGAGCGGTCGGCGAAAACCGTAATCACCACGGGGATTTTCAAATCCGGGTCCATCTGCGCGGTCTTGGCATTGAAAGCCTTGCAGAACTCCATGATATTGACGCCGTGCTGGCCCAGAGCCGGGCCAATCGGCGGAGCCGGGTTGGCCTTGCCCGCCGGAACTTGCAGCTTGATATAACCTGTAATCTTCTTTGCCATTTCTTTACGAGGGGACGGGAGACGGGGGACGGGGGTGCGGTTAAATTGTTTTCACCGGCCCCTGTCCCCTACACCCCTAAACCCTGTTACTCCTCTTCTGCAAACGTTACTTTTTCTACGTCGAGAAAGCTCAATTCCACAGGCGTCGAGCGACCGAAGATCGTGACCGTCACCTTCAAGGTGGACTTGTCGTCGTTGACCTCTTCGACCTTACCCGTAAAGCTGGCAAACGGCCCGGACTTGATGCGGACGGTTTCGCCCTGCTGGTAAGAGAACTTCGGTTTCGGCTTTTCCGCCGCTTCCGTGACGTTGTGCACGATCTGGTCCACTTCCTGCGGCGTCAATGGCGTCGGGTTATGCCCGCCGACAAAGCCTGTCACCTTCGGCGTTGATTTGATCGTGTGAAAAACATTATCGGGGATATGGCCTCTCTCGTCACATTCGATTTCGACCAGCACATAGCCCGGATAGAACATGCGTGATGATTCGATGCGCTTGTTGCCGCGCATCTCAACCACAGTCTCAGTCGGAACGAGAACTTCCGTAATCTCTGCCTGTAAATCCGTATCACGGATACGCGCCTTCAGGCTGTCACGCACCTTCTTCTCGTGTCCCGAATAAGTATGTAGGATGAACCACTGCTTCATTTAGAACTTTTCCTGCTCTCTCTCTAGCCGAGCTTTGCGACCAGCCAGTTGAGAAAGGTGTCGAGCTGCGTGACCAAAAACGTGATGCCACGGTCAACCGCAAATAAATAGACCGCGAAGAAGATGACGGCGATGACCACGATGATGGTCGTGTTCTTGACATCGTTGGCCGAGGGCCACGAAACACGCTTTAACTCTGCGCGCACGTCATGCAGAAACTGCGAGGTACGCGCAAAAAATCCTGCGCGCGGGCCGGTCACTCCGCGCTCGCGCCGCGCACCTCTGCCTTCCGGCCCTTCACCGAAACGCGCCGCGCGCGGCTCTGGCAGGCTGGCTGGAACATCTTCCGAACTCACGCGCTCAGGCGGCGGCTCCGGCAATGTCAGATCATCTGAGTCTTCTTTATCGCCCATGATGTCGTCGGCTTTCTTCGCCACTTAACTGCTTCCTTCTCTCAATATTTCAATCAAATGGGTTCAGGGGCAACAAGATTTGAACTCGTACTTTCGGTTTTGGAGACCGACGTGCTAACCGTTGACACTATGCCCCTAAAAGCAAGGATGAAGGCGGAAGGATGAAGGATGAAAAACAAGCTGTTGAGAGCTTTCTTTTCATCCTTCATCCTTAAACCTTCCTACTTGGTTTCTTTGTGCCCGGTATGCAGACGGCAGCGCCGGCAGAACTTACGGAACTCAAGTCGTTCCGGCGTCGTCTTCTTGTTTTTAGTCGTCGTATAATTACGACTCTTACATTCCGTGCATTGCAGCACTATATTATCGCGTGGCATAACTTACCTCTAATGACTTTAGTTCTATTGTCCTGTCGTGCTTTGTGCTTTGATAAGTTATCGAAACTTACTGCCTTACATCAAACAGGCAAAGAACAAAGTACCAAGCACTAATTACTATTCAACGACTTCAGAGACCGTGCCCGCTCCCACCGTCCGTCCGCCTTCTCTGATCGCGAACCTCAACCCCTTCTCCATCGCGATCGGCGCGATCAACTCGATCTCCATCGCTATATTGTCTCCAGGCATCACCATCTCCACTCCCTCCGGCAAGTGCGCCACTCCCGTCACATCCGTCGTCCGAAAGTAAAACTGCGGTCGATACCCCGTAAAGAACGGCGTGTGTCTCCCGCCTTCCTCTTTCGTCAGCACATATGCCTCCGCCTTGAACTTCGTGTGCGGCGTGATCGATCCCGGTTTACTAATTACCTGTCCTCGCTCTATATCCTTGCGCTCCACGCCTCTCAACAACAGCCCCACGTTATCTCCCGCCACACCTTCGTCCAACAGCTTCTTGAACATCTCCACTCCCGTGCACACGGTCGTCCGCGTCGGGCGGATGCCCACGATCTCCACCTGCTCGTTGACTTTCACTCGCCCGCGCTCCACTCGCCCTGTCGCCACTGTCCCCCGCCCCTGGATCGTGAAGATGTCTTCCACCGGCATCAGGAACGGCTTCTCAATGTCTCTCTCAGGCGTCGGAATATAGCTATCGACCGCCTCCATCAGCTCTTCGACCGTCTTCTCCCACTCCGCATCGCCTTCCAAAGCTTTGAGCGCGCTGCCTTTGATGACCGGAATGTCGTCGCCCGGAAACTCGTAGGCCGATAACAACTCTCTGACTTCCAGTTCCACCAACTCAAGGAGTTCGGCATCATCGACAGCATCCGCCTTGTTCATGAACACCACCATCGCGGGCACTCCGACCTGCCTGGCAAGAAGGATATGCTCGCGGGTTTGCGGCATCGGGCCATCGGTGGCGGCGACCACTAAAATGGCTCCGTCCATCTGAGCGGCTCCGGTAATCATGTTCTTGACATAATCGGCGTGTCCGGGGCAATCCACGTGAGCGTAGTGGCGGTTGGCCGTCTCATACTCGACGTGTGCGGTGGCAATGGTGATGCCGCGCGCTTTCTCTTCGGGAGCATTATCAATGGAATCAAATGCGCGAACGGTGATCTTCGGGTTATGTTTGGCTAACACCTTGGTGATGGCCGCCGTCAAGGTGGTCTTGCCGTGATCCACGTGTCCGATCGTCCCGATGTTCACATGCGGTTTGCTGCGATCAAATTTCTCTTTCGACATTCCGAAACGCCTCTTTAATTAAATGTTGAAAACCTTTAGTTGGAGCCCGAGACGAGATTTGAACTCGTGACCCCTTCCTTACCAAGGAAGTGCTCTACCCCTGAGCTACTCGGGCGCTGGCTACAACCCGACAAACTCCAGCGCAAACATATTGGAGCGGGAGACGAGGCTCGAACTCGCGACCCTCAGCTTGGAAGGCTGATGCTCTACCAACTGAGCTACTCCCGCCCAAAATCCAGATACTAGATGTCAGATGCTAGATGTCGGTAACGCAATGTCCCTAACATCTAGCATCTAAAATCCAGCGTGCTGGTGCAGGGGGTAGGATTCGAACCTACGTAAGGCGTTAGCCTGCCGGGTTTACAGCCCGGTGCCATTAACCACTCGACCACCCCTGCCTGCTTTGTCAAAACATGGAGCCGACGAGTTTCTCCGCCCCCTTACTGGCGACAATACCGACCAGCTACAAAACGGCCACTTTAGCGAACTTCAGTGAAGTTTGCAAGTCGAGCGCGCAGGGTGTGGCCTGCCCCATGCGCGTCAGGCCCCGCCCCCCTGTTTTGCTAATGATTAAGAGAGATAGCACAGCCCCCCCGGTAAGGGCAAAGCTCTCAGGCGCGGCTTTTGGTGCAGGCAATTGAAATATTTGAAAGCTCGTCTATCGAGATGCTCAGCCGGATTATCTCTGTTTATTTTTACCGCGATGCTCTCTGCGCCATTGCCTGATAAAGATATAGACCGCACCGATGGCGAAGATGAGCAGGAAGCCCATCAGGATAAGTACGAATAAAAGCTCTCTTGCGGCAGCATTCATTTAAAGCTTTCCCAAAGCTGCTGTTATCTGCCCTTGCCCCCGGACATAGTGAGGCTCAGGCTTGTCTGGACGCTGACGTTATCGAAGGTCGAGGCGCTCGCAGCAGCGTTGTTATGGCTCGTGACGGCGAGACCGATATAGACGTTCGCGTTCATGCTGATGGAAACACTTGTGCCAACCTGAATCCAGTTGACGCCGTCCGTAGACCTGTACGCGCTGAAGAGATTACTGCTCCGCACAATCCTGACCCAGTATGGAGCATTGCCCGCGCCGCCGTCTGTGTGTGCGCTCGCGCCGCCCGCAGTGGTTCGTCTCTGAAAGGCAAGGCCGTTGCCCGGCGTCAGGAACATAGAGGCATGCCGGGAGTCCGCTGTCAAAGTCTCGCGTATCATCACCCCCGCTTTGGACCACACATCCGCAAACTGCACTCCCGTGACGCGCGCAACTATCTGCCCGTTGCCGTTCAAGGGTTGATAGACATAATGAAAAGCATCCACGTTGTCCCAGATGTCCGCGCCCGAACCCGTGATGGTAAATGTCCCGCCCGAAAAACTCGCGCTTCCCGTGAGGCCGACGCTGCCGATGTCTGTCCTGAGCCACGGGGCAGGCACAGACGTGTCGTTGTTGACAGTAATATTGACAGTTGCCGAAGTAGTCGTCGCGCTGGCATTGTCTATCGCTCGCGCACTCAAAGCATAACTGCCCGCCGCCACATTGCTCCACGTAAAACTGTATGGAGCTACGGTGTCCGTGCCGAGCAGAGTCGTGCCCTGATAGAACTCGACGCGATTGATCGTGCCGTCGCTGTCGCTGGCGTTGGCGTTGATCGTGATGCTGGCAGGCGAGGTAAATGTTGCGCCGTTGGCAGGACTTGTGATTGAGACCGACGGCGGGTTATTGACGGGCGGCGCGCCGCCGTTCGACTCAAGCCGGAAATTATCGAAGATGGCTGTGCCGGGGGCGGCGATGGCTTCCCACGTGCCCGCGCTGATTTCCGCTTTCAAAGCTGTAACGGCTAGCTGCCGCGCGGTAGTGTGTCTTGTAGTCCAGACCGTTCCGTCCGTGCTGGTCTCAAAAACAATCGAATCGTTGACAGGCTCGTGGCGTATACGCCAGAAGCGATGCTGTACAGCATTGTAAGCAATCGAGGCCATCGCCCTAGACCTGTTGACGACCTGTTCAAAGCGCAGTTGCCCGTTCTCGACGGAAATCATCAAGAAGTTACTGCTATCAAGACAGAGCGCAAGCTGCGTGTCGCCTGTGCCTCCCGTCGCGGCCTGTATGACCTCGACGCTGGCGCGCGAGTTCGCCAGGTTCCACGCCGCAGCGGAGACATAGCCGTTGTAATGATCTCCCGAAACATTTGCGCGCGGCGAAATCTCAAGCCGCTGGTTGCGCTCCAGGACAGGGACGGACGCATCCCACGCGGGCGGCCCGGCGTAGATTGCGCCTTGAATCGTCCCGAAACCCCACTTTGCAGGGTCTTGCGAGTTATCGTTGAAATCGTCCAGCAGCGCGGGTGTGCCGCTTGAGTTGACAGTGATGTTGACCGGAAGTGAAGCAGTCGTCGCGCTGGCATTGTCCATCGCTCGCGCACTCACTGCATAACTGCCCGCCGCCATATTGCTCCACGTAAAACTGTATGGAGCTACGGTGTCCGTGCCGAGCAGAGTCGTGCCCTGATAGAACTCTACGCGATTGATCGTGCCGTCGCTGTCGCTGGCGTTGGCGTTGATCGTGATGCTGGCAGGCGAGGTGAATGTCGCGCCGTTGGCAGGACTTGTGATTGAGACCGACGGCGGGCTGTTCCCTCCGGCTGTTATGACGTTGACGTTATCCAATCTCGCTTCGCACAATACAGGGTCGTCGTGGCTTGTGACCACCATGCCTATGTAAACCTGCGCAGACATGTTGATGGCGCTGGTTCCGATGAGCGTCCAGTTCGCGCCGTCTGAGGATTTGTACGCGGTGAAATTGTTTCCAGCGCGCACGAGCCTGAGCCATCTGGGGGCCGTCTCGCTGCCGCCGGGGGTGTAGTCCGTAAACGCTCCCGGATTGACGCGGCGCATAAACTCTATGCCCGCCGCCGGGGTGACGTTGAGAATCGCGTGGCGCGAATCAGGCGTCAGCGTCTCACGTATCATGAGACCGGCTTTGGCGTTGGGGTGCGTGTTATCGAGACTGGCGACGCGCGCCACTATCTCGCCGTCGCCGCTGAGCGGTTGATAGACGAAACGGAAGCTGTCGGATTGATCCCAGATGTCCGCGCCTGAGCCGTGAAGCGTAAACGTCCCGTTTAAATAAGTTGCGCTCCCGGTTGTGCCGACACTGCCGATGTCGCGTGTCGCCCACGGGCTTGGAACCTGTATCGAGATAACCGGCAGCGTGATGCTGGCCGTATGCGTCAGCCCGCTGCTGTCTGTTGCGGTCAAAACTATCTCGTAAGCGTAAGTGCCTTCGCCGTGTTCCTCGACCGTAAAGCTTCCGCCAGTGCCGCTCGCAGTCGAGTGCGGGTGTACGTGATTGTTGTGATGCAGCAGCACGGCCCAACTGAGCGCGCCTGCGGGCAACGTCTGGTCAGGGTCTGTCGCCATGCCCTGATAATTGATGGTCTCGCCGGGGATGACGAATGTGCCGTTGGCCGGACTCAAAATGGTCGCTGTCGGAGGCGTGCTTCCGACGGTCACGGTCACTGTGTCGGAGGCGGTTCTTGATTGCGAGTTTGTGACGGTCAGTTTGGCATTAAAAGTTCTGACGCCGGTTGCGGTGTAAACATGCGCCGGATTCGGAAGCGTAGAGGTCGCGCCGTCGCCAAACTCCCAGAGATACGTGAGCGGGCCGCCGTTCGGGTCGAGCGAGCCGCTGCTGCTGAAAGAGACGTTGAGCGGAGAATAGCCCCAGAGCGGCGTGGCAGTCGCTTTCGCTACGGGCGCGTTATAAAGTATGCGTCGCACCTGTCCGGTCGAAAGCGAGATGTAATAGAGCGCGCCGTCCGGCCCCGGCTCAAGCGAGACAGGAGCCTCCACATCTGTCGCAAACGTCTGCACGCCGAGCATGTGCCCGCCCGCGTCAAACGTCATGCGGCGAATAAACTGCCCGCCGTAGTCTGCGAAAAAATAGTTGCCGCGATACTGTGCGGGAAACTGCGTCGCGTTGTAGAAGAAGCCGCCGATGGCGGAGTTGCCCTCCGCGTGGCTGTAGGTATAGAGCGGCGGCGTGACCACGCTCTGAGGAAGCTGGCGGCACTGCTCAAACTCCGCTTGATAATCCGTCTGCGGCCCGTGTCCTTCAAAACAGGGCCAGCCGAAGTTTGCCCCGCGCCCGCGATTAATCTCTTCCCAGTCGTTCCACCCGACATCCGCCAGATAAAGCTCTCCGGTCACAGGATGCAAGCTGAAGCGATAAGGATTCCGCAGCCCGTATGAATAGACCTTCGAGCGTATGGAGTTTGTGCCGTCGTCAAAAGGATTGTCGCCCGGCGCTGTGCCGTCGCTGTTGATGCGCAGAATTTTTCCTGAGTAGCTGTTCAAGTCCTGCGCGCGCAGGGCCAGAGAGTCTGCGAAAGTGTAGCTCGCGCCGTCGCCGATGCCGACGAACAATTTTCCGTCCGGCGCAAACCGCAAGGTTCCGATGGTATGCGAATCTCCGTCCGAAGGAATGCAATCCGCGCCTACCGGATAATCGCTGCATGGCCCGTTCCCGATGCTTCCCAGAATAATGACTTCGCTTCCGGAGAGCGCGACATCCGTGTTCGTCGGATTGGCCGTGACGCGCGTCAGCCGAGCAGTTTTCGGCTCAGGGCTGCTCGGATTATGTCCTTCTTCGTAAGTGTAAAGCAGGTAGACGTAACCGTTGGAAGAGAAGTTCGGGTCAAGCGCGAGTCCGAGCAGGCCGCGATCTCCAAGCGTGTTGACGCGGTCGCCTAGATTGATGAACGGAGTCGGCAGCAACGCTCCGTTCTTGAAGATTCTGACGATGCCGTGTTCCTGCCAGATAAAGATGCGGCCATCGGGAGCAAAGGCCAGCCCGACAGGCTTGTATGGCGGCAGCGTCGTCAGGGTCTCGGCCACAAATCCTGAATCCGCGAAGGTCTGTGCGCGAGCCGCTGGCCCTGACAACACAAACACGCAGAGCGTCAGGAGCAGTGCGCTGGCCCACACTCCGGCGGCTAAAGTTTGGCTGTGGCTGGCGGGCTTTTGAGCAGGCGCAGGCCCGGCGTTATCTGCAAGCTCCGGGCGCAGATTTAAGCTTGAACGGGGGCAAGAGATCGAGGGCATTTTTACTACCTGACTGCTGGGGGAAGCACTGGTTTACGTTACGTGATTTCCTAAAGCCTTCTCATGAAAGCGAATCCGATACAGGAAAGAAATAACTAAAGGAGGCAAAATACCAGTCCGAGACTTAAAAATGCGTGGCAGAATCATAAAACTTCTTCTTTGCGCCTTGAGTCTTTCTTTCTTTGCGCCTTTGCGCGAAACAGTTACGTTTCGCGCAAAGGCGCAAAGATAAAACTTAAGGCGCAAAGAGTTGAGCCATTCATACGCTTGAATTTTGAAATGGCTGACTCAACTCTTCCGGGCTATCAAACTTTACTTTCCGGCAAAATTTACTTCCCGGCAGTCTCTTCTTTTCTGCCGCGCGGGCCAGCATTTTTCACGTACTTGTCAAACCATGACATCATCTCGTAGAGCGTGTGCTCTGTGGATTCGCGCGCAGAGTAGCCGTGCGATTCGAGCGGCAGGATAACGAGACGAACGCTGCCGCCCGTGCCGCGTATGGCCTGATACATGCGCTCGGACTGGATTGGAAACGTGCCGGTATTATTATCCGCTTCGCCATGAATCAAGAGAATCGGCTCGTTGATTTTCTGTGCGTTCATAAACGGCGAAACCTTGATGTAAAGCTCGGATGCTTCCCAGAGCGTGCGCCGCTCGCTCTGAAATCCGAAGGGGGTCAGGGTGCGGTTGTAAGCTCCGCTGCGCGCGATGCCCGCGCGGAAGAGGTCTGAGTGGGCCAGCAGGTTGGCGGTCATAAATGCGCCGTAAGAGTGGCCGCCGACGCCTACGCGGTCGGGGTCTGTGACGCCCATCTCGACAGCTTTATCAATGGCGGCCTTCGCGCTCGACACGATCTGCTCGATGTAAGTGTTGTTCATCGTCTCAGGGTCGCCGACGACAGGCATCGTCGCGTTGTCGAGCACGGCGTAACCGGCCAGCAGAAAAAAGAGATGCGACGGCCCCGTGATGGTCGTAAAGCGTTGCGTGGAGCCGGTCACCTGTCCCGCCGTAGAGGAATCTGTGAATTCCAGCGGATAGGCCCAGACGACCGTCGGCAGCCTCGTGCCTTCTTTGTAGCCGGGCGGCAGGTAGAGCGTGAAAGAGAGCGGCACGCCGTCTGGCCGCTTGTATGTGACAAGCTGTTTCTTGATGCCGCGAAGCCCCGGCGTAGGGTCTGGAAACTGCGTCAGAGCGCGCGGAGTCGAGCTGGCGTCGGCAGAGTCGCCAAGCGTGCGGACGTAATAATTGAGCGGCTCAATCGGTCTTTCGCGGCGCGTGATAAATTGTTTGGCATCGTCGCTCAAGAGGGTGACAACCGTTTCATAACTCGTGGCCTCGCTGCGGAACAGTCGCTCCGATTTGAGCGACTGTAAATCAAAGCGATCAAGGAAAGGACGGTCGCCTTCCGGAGTCGCGCCTGTGCCGACCAGATAAATCCAGCGGTCATGTTGCAGGATGGCGCGCTGTCCCGTCGGCAGCAGCCGCGTCAAAGCCCCGCCCGGATTGTTGTAAGAGTCTCTGGTATTGCGGCTCCAAACCATGCGCGGCTGTTCCGATGGATTGTCCGCGTTCAAAATAAAGCTGCGTACCCAACGCCGGTCGCGTTCATAATCGCTGACGATGACCAGCCCGTCTCTTTCGCCCCACTGAATCCCCGCGAAGCGATGTTCGGTTTTGAACAACTCGGTCGGCTGCCCGTTAAATGGAGCTGTCAACATCAGCAGACGGTCGCGCGGCGTGACCTTTTTTCGCGGGTCGCCGTCGTCCAGGGCTTCCGCCCAGACCAGCGTCAAAGGCATCGCCGGTCGCCAGTGAAAGTCGCGCGGGCCTGTCTCGACGCCTTCCACAGGAAGCTGGTCAGAGAGAGGCTGGCTCGCTAATTTATGGATCACTTTTCCTTTGGTGTCCCAGACTTCGACCTCTTTGGGAAACCTGTTGAGAGTGTAGAGATACGAGTACGGGCGATGCAGACGCGCGACGAGAATGTGCTGACCATCGGGCGCAGGGTCCATGGTGTCGAAGATCGCTGGCTGGCCCACAGGCGTCATCTTGCCGCTCGTGCTATCCACGAGGGCCAGTTGCGCCGTCGCGTAATAATCGAAGAGGTCTTCATCATAAGGACTCTTGAGCAAGTCCTGAAAAGTTTGCACCGCGCCTGCCTTGCCATAGCTCTCCTGAATAATCGGCTCTCTCGGCACGGCCAAAGCGGCGGGCGCAGCGGCGCGTTTGTTCGGAATTGTCTGGATCAGCAGAGTGCGATTGTCCGGCAGCCAGTGTGCGGAGCCATCAAGCACCGCATTGACCTTAAAGCCATTGAGCACGCGCGCCTTGCCCGTCGCCGTCTCTCCGACCCACAACTCGATGCCGCTCGCGGTCGTGTTGGTGAAAGCGAAATGCTTGCCGTCCATGCTCCACTGCGGGAATCCGATCTGCGCGCCCGCAGGCAAAGCGACCGAAGTCTCAACGCCGTCCGCAATCTTCTTGATGGTCAGCTTGACGTAATACGGAGCGCGGTGCTGGCCGTTGGTGTTCGGATTGATGCGCAGACCTGCGAGCCTGAGCATGGGCTGCGCGAGTTCCGTAATCGGCGGATAGCGCACGCCCTGCGCCAGCAGCATGTAATCGCGGCCCGGACTGATCGAAGCCGCAGGCGTGGCCGGAGCATCCAGCACATCTATGACATCCTTCGGCGGCTTTTGATAAGACGCTTGAGCAAAAGCGACGCCGCTCGACAGCGCGAGCGAGACGAGCACGAGCGCAGTCACGCTCAAAAACAGAGACACGCTTTGAAAATGATGCTTGCGTCTTTGAACTGAAAAGCGCAGGCGCGTCGAAGTCACATTCATCGTTCCGACATTTATCAACATGTATTCTCCTACCGGGCAACTAAATTTTATTGACGGGAAAAGTTTCTCAACCGGGCATAGGGCAATGCGTGTGCAAGATATTACTGCGCTCAAAGTGGCGGGTCAATTTCAAAAGCCGAAAAGCGCACAGGCAAAATTGAGTTGCGGAGGCTGCTCAGTCAGAACCGACTGCATGACGCTGCGCTGAAGGCGCGGAGTATTTTCTTGAAGGGGATGCTATCTGGCGGTCTGCTTGCGCGACCTGTGAGACAGTTCAGAGTGATACATCCGAAACATCCAACTATTTCTACTCTCGATCTCTAAAGCATTATCTACTGAATTGGCTGTGATGTAGTAATAGCATCTGCTTTTAACACCCCAATCCGAATGGATGATTTTAAAGATTCTTGTTCCATCCTCATTCAGGGGATATGCATAAACACCTCTGTCATTTTCTCGATGTGATGGATTCGGCGGCGCACAATCCTCATCAACAGCGCCAGCCGGTATCAACGACATGCTCAAATGAAAGCGATTCTCTCCCGGGGATTCAGAACAAGAGATGCCTTCGCGCGCCTTTGTGCCATCCGCCATTTCGTAAAGCTTCCGGCATCCGATTGAGCATTCAAATTTTGTAGGCTCTGCCCACCTGCGGGCCGGAGATTTATCCGGCGGCGTCAGCCTCAGCAAAGGAACAGAGCTTTCCTGGTATCTGGCATACGAGATAGCGGAAGCTATGCCGACCGCGAAGGCCAGTATGAAAGTTATAATTTTAACCGGAGCTTTTATCATTCAAAACCCTTCCACAAGAGGATGGTTATCTAACTCCTGAGTTAACCGGGCGGGCGCACGCTACTCGCTACTATCAACTTTGAAATGCGGGTTTTCGATTAGGCCGAAGACGTTTCCAAATGGGTCTGTGATCGTCGCCACAACGATGCCGCCACCCACATCCTGCGGCTCTGTATGCTTCTCTGCGCCAAGCTCCTGTACCGTCTGAAACGCAGCCACGGCGTCCTTGACTCCCCAGTAGGCGACAACATTGCTGCCCTTTGAGACACCCTGCATGTCTGGATTAAGCCCCAGTTCATAGCCTCCGACATTGAAGCCAACGTAGAACGGCTCATCAAAATAGGGCTTGATTCCCAGGATGCCGGAATACCATTCCTTTGCTTTCTGCAAATCATCGACATGATAAATAACTGTTCTCAACCCTTGAAACATTCGTGCCTCCTTATCGTTGCTTAGCTTGAGTTTCGTTTCTGCTGAAAATTAGTATGGTGACGAAAGAGCCATCCAACGCCCGAATTGACCCGCGCCGAGCATGAAGCATTCAACCTCCGGCACAGCACACAAGCATGAAAGAGATGCTATTGAGGCGTCGGACTCAATGAGTTGTCAGGCTCCACCCCACAGGCCAGCACTATCTATCTGGTTTGTTAAAAATCACGTGCCTTCTCAGAATAGTGTTGAGATTTTGCCGCTCTCTCTTATAAGGAGTTACCTTTGCCTTTTCGTCCTCATGGAACTTTTCCCAATCATCTTCCTTGTAGTGGCCGATCACGATAATGTCGCCTTGACGCGAAATAATTTTAGCCCAGCGCCGGAAAAACAGCTCGCCGCGCGCCGGGTCAACGACAGCCAGATAGGAAGCGCCGAGGCCACCATCCCACATCTCCACCAACAGCGCAGTTTTATTCTTGCTGGTAGTCACCTCTGTGACTTTATCGACCCCGTAATACTCAGACATAATCTTACGCTTCCGGCCTGTTCGAGCGTCATAGATACGTAAGGACTGTCCTTCATTCTCGAACCCCCCGGCCCCATCTCGACCAGAGTAAACAACTCTTTGCCCTCCCTGAATAATCCACGCTGCGACAGCTTCATCCGCAATCTTTCTCTCCTTGCCTCCGATGGTCACATAGAGTGGGCCGAAGAACGTCCCATCCGGCACCGCAACGCGGGTACTGGTAATAACGGGCAGCGTGTCTGTTGTACGAGCTTGTTGTGCGTGCGCGCTGTGCGCGTGGCACAAAAGCGCGCCTAAGGCTAATAGGATAACAGCGGTTTTGGATGAGCGTTTCACTTTACAGTTCTCCATTTGTCGGTATAGTCCCGGTCACTACTTGTTGTTTATCACCTCGATAGCCTAACGCTAATTGAGCCGCCGTGGCCTTCGTCGTGTTTTACTGCGAGCGATATTTTCCATTGAGGGCGGCTGCGGTCTAATCATTTCCATGAGCCATTCTTATCATCATCCACTGCAAGACTCAATGCTTATTTATATCGCTGCGAGAGGCGCATGGCAGAGCGGCGGCGGCGCGGCAATTTGTTGACAATTGAGAGAAAGATATGTACCGTTCCCGCCTAAATCAGCAAGCTGTAGCAGGCATATACGGCCCAGTGTAATGTGATCCGGCTTTCGTTCAAGTCACAACAACCAAAGGTAAATAAGTAGTGTGCATTAGCCCCCTCTGCCACGAAACCCAGCCGTACAAAAGCATCAAGGCTTTTCCGGGCGCGGTGTGTCTGCGGGACTAATCCCTGATTTATTCACCACAACAGAGAGGACATCTCGTCCGCCGTTAATCCTTCTGCGCTCTATCAACAGCGCAGGAGTTTGAGTCACTCTTAATTACACGCGCTTTCACGAACGCCCGTGCGCGTAGATAATCCGGCATTCGTCACCCCAGCAGGAGAAGCCCCGACATGAAATCACCAAATACCGGCACGACCAATTCAACACGCACCTCGATCACATACCACAGGAGCAGATTTATGAGTCATCTAAAATCAGGCTGGCGTCCGCGCGCAGCCACATTGATGCTAATACTTTTAATTGTCTCTCTGGGAATGTCCGCCGTCATCATGCGCAAAGCTGCGGCTTTCAATCCAACGGTTCCAGTGGATGATGGAGTTGACGGAGGAGGGCCGGTGATTGTGACGGCCACAGCCGGGACGACCGGGCCAACCAACTACGCGACGCTCGGTCTGGCGTTTGACGCGATCAATGCCGGAACGCATCAGGGCGCGATTACAGTCAGCATTCTCGCCAGCACGACGGAAGCCGGAGCGACCGTGCTTAACAGCAGCGGCGCGGGCACTGCTTCATATACAACCGTCTTGATTCGCCCGACCAATGACGGTGTGACCATCGCCGGGCCGACCGTGGCCGGACGCGGCCTCATAGAATTGAACGGCGCGGACAACGTCACGATTGACGGCGACAACCCGAACTCGATGGGGACGAACAGAAATCTGACGATTCAAAATACTGCTGCCAACACAGTCAATTTCGCTTCGGTCATACGCATCGCGCTGGCAGCCACTGTGGTCACGAGCGCGGATAATTGCACCATCAGAAATCTGAATGTGGTCGGCAATGCGACTGGCAGAAACGTCGCCGCCGCCACCTCTACGGCAGGGACGGAAAACACCACTTTCGGCATCGTAGCGACGAGCGGCGCATCCACCGTCGCGGCCACGACCGCCCCGGCGGCAATCACTTCCGTCACCGCAGTCATCGGAACAGGAGCGACCGCGACCAACCTCCTGATTCAAAACAACAGCATCGGCATCACTGCCAGAGCCGTTTCCATCAACGGCTCTGCGACGACCGTTTTTCCGGGCTTGCAGATTACAGGCAACACCATCGGCAACGCGACGGCAGCAGCTTTGGATCAGGTTTACGCTATCGGTATCACGGCGCAAGGCTCTGCCGACGGCTTGATTGCGGGCAACACTGTCTATGTCGAAGGCTTTATCGCATCGAGTAGCGCGGGCCATGCCATCAACGTCGGTGTCGTCAGCGCGACCGGCACTTTTACGATTGAGAAAAATAGGGTGGCCCGCGTCCGCAACAATAACCCGCAGGGATGGTCTGCTTTCGGCATCAACCTCGGCGGCGCAAACAATCACACAGTCAGAAACAATTTCATCTTTGACATCAGAAACGACCAGACCGCAGGGACTGGCGCATTCGGCACGACGTTTGGCGCGTATGGCATACGCATCGCAAGCGGCACGGGCCACAAGATTTATCACAACTCCGTGCATCTGTCCGGCGTGCTGCCCGGCGCGGTCAGCACAAACCTGACCGTCGCGTTTGTCATCACCTCAACCACGCTGACCGGCATTGATGTCAGAAACAACATCTTCTCGAATCAGTTGACGGGCGGAAACCCGACTGCCGCGAGCACGCGACACGCAGTTCTGTTCCTGCCTTCAGCCGCCACCGTGGCGATGAATTTGACCATCAATAACAATGCTTATTTTCAGGGGCCGAATGCGACGGGCGCTTTGAGCCTGCTGGCACAGGTCGGCGCGACTGCGGGCGCGGGCGAGTTTTTCGCAGCCAACTTTAATGCCGGCGCGACCACGCCCGCGAACAACCTCAGAGCCTATACCAGCACCCTCTCCGCCGCAGGCACAAACGACAACGCTTCTTTAGCAGTCGTCGGCGCACCGCCATTTGTGTCCGACACAGACCTGCACATTCCCGCCGGAACGCCGACGAGACTCGAATCAGGCGGCGCGCCCGTCGGCGTCACGGATGACATAGATGCGGAGATGCGCAACGCCACGACTCCCGACATCGGCGCGGACGAGTTTGCGGGAGTTCCGCCGCCGCCGAATGACATAGCGGCTGCGGCATTGGTTGTACCTGCTAACGGCGGCCTGGTCTCAGCCGGGACAACCGTCACCCCGCAGGCTTCTTTCACCAACGTCGGAACGGCCACGCAGAATAATGTGATGGTGCAATTCACGATCACAGGGCCGGGCGGCTTTAACTACACGAACACGCAAACCATCGCCACCATTGCTCCGCTTCAGTCAGTGACGGTGACGTTTGCTGTCACGCCTACATTCACGACCGTCGGGACATACAATTCGACTGCGACGGTGACGACGGCTGACGCTAACCCGGCCAACAATACTGTGGCTGGCACGTTTACGGTCGCGGCTCCGGTGAGCGGCAGCATCAACGCCGGTACTGGCGAGACTTTCACTTCGCTCACCAATCCGGGCGGCGTCTTTGATGCGCTCAACGGACTCGGAGCGGCAAGCAATGTCACAGTTAACATCACTACTAATTTAACGGCTGAGACCGGAGCAATCTCGCTCAATCCTGTGGCGGGCGGCTTTACCGTCACCATTCAGCCCTCAGGCGGCGCGGCGCGCACGATTTCCGGCAGCGGCGCGACTGCGCTAATCAACCTCAACGGCGCGGATGGCGTCACCATTAACGGTCTCAATACGGGCGGCAACTCGCTGCTCATCAGAAACACTGGCGCAGGCTCGACGATTCGGCTCATCAACGATGCGTCGAACAACACTATCCAGAACTCCACGATTGAAGGAGCTGGCACTGCCGTTATACTCCTGAGCACAGGAACCACGACCGGCAACGACAACAACACCATCAGCGGCAACACTGTTCGTGACCGGACGGCTCCTGCCGGAGTCCCTGCAAATCTGGTCTCTTCCATTGCCACTGCGGCCATCGCCAACACAGGGACGGCTGTCACCAATAACAATCTCATCAACTTCACAACCAACGGCGTCAACATCGGTCTCGGTAATGAGAATATCAACATTACCGGCAACGATATTTCGCAGACGGCGGCGCGCACGACGGTGATCGTCGGCATCAACGTCACTGAGGCTTTTGGAACCGGCAGCACGATTTCCCAGAACACGATTCACGACCTGCGCACTTCCGCCCTCGGAGGGACTTTCCTCAACACGGCGGGCATCTTCATCCTCGATTCGCGCAGCATGACGGTTTCGCGCAACCGCATTCACAGCTTCCCTGCGGTCGCGGGCGCGACGGGTCGCATCGTCGGCATCGAATATGAGGGAGCAGAGACGCTGCCCTCGTCTATCGTTGTCGTTAACAACATGGTGAGCATCATCACTCAGGTGGCGACCGCTCAATCCGTCTTCGGTATCTTTGACTTCGCCTTCGGCGGTAACACTTTCACAGCCGACCACAACTCCGTTTACATCGGCGGCACAGCCAGCGGCGCAGCCAATAGCTGGGCCTTTAATAGAGGCGCAGCGGCTCCGACCAATTACACCGCCCGCAACAACATAGCCTTTAACGACCGCACGGGCGGAACCGGCAATCACTTCGCAGGCGGCGACCAATCGGGCGGAACAGGCACGTTCGTTTCCAACTTCAACTTCTTCGCCGGAACAGGCGTCACGCCCGCCAACTTCATGGACTACTCGCCGACGAGCGGAGCAGGCACGCCTGTTTCCTTCGCCACGTGGCAGGCGGGGCCGCCAGCGCGCGATGCCAACTCCATCGCCGGTGTGGCTTCGACCTTCAACGCCAATAACTTCTTCGTCAATCGCGCTATCGGAGACTTGCACCTGCTCGCCACGGCGACGCCTGTGCTCGACGCCGGAACGCCTCTGGCGAGTGTGACCACAGACTTTGACAACCAGCCGCGTTCGGCCACTGCGCCCGACATCGGCGCAGATGAATTCAGCATTGCTGCTCCCGGCACGCTTCAGTTCGACATGGCTACTTACACGGTGGGCGAAGCGGCAGGCACGGCGACCGTCACGGTCACGCGCACGGGCGGCTCCGACGGCACAGTCTCGATTGACGCTGCGACTGTCGCGGGCGGCACGGCCACAGGCGGCGTGGCTTGCACGGCGGGCGTGGACTACATCAACGCTAACAGCACGCTGACGTTTGGCCCCGGCGTGACGAGCCAGCCTTTTAACATCACTATCTGCAACGACACGGCCAACGAGCCGAACGAGACCATCAACCTTGCGCTCTCGAACGCGCAGGGCGGCGCGACCACCGGGATGCAGAGCACAGCGGTCTTGACCATCACTGACAACGATCCTCTGCGAGCCATCTCGATTAATAATTTGCGCGTGGTCGAAGGCAATGACGGGACGACCGTTGCCCAGTTCACAGTCACGCTGACAGGCCAGCTAGGGCCACCGGTCTCCGTGCATTACTCAACCTCGGACGGGACAGCCATTGCCGGTTCTGATTATGCCGGTATCGCGGACACGACCATCAACTTCAACCCGACCCTGACGGACGGCAATGCCGGAACACTGACCGCTTTTATCAGCGTTCAGATTTTCGGCGACACGTTCAAGGAAGCCAACGAGACGTTCTTCATCAACCTGTCGAACGCCACTAACGCGAACATCGTCGACGCACAGGGCGTCTGCATCATCATTGACGATGACCGCGCTTACGCCAGCGACTTTGACCACGACCGCATGAGCGACTTTGTCGTGTTCCGTCCGAGCGAGGGCGTCTGGTACACGATGCAGTCAACCAACGGATTCACCAACTACAGGTTCTTCGGCGCGAACGGTGATCGTCCGGTTCCGGGTGATTACGACGGCGACGCAGCGATGGACCTCGCTGTCTTCCGTTCGTCGAACGCGACATGGTACGTCGAGCAAAGCTCCAACTTCGGCTTCGTGCAGAAACAGTGGGGACTCGGCAGCGACAAGGCCGTGCAGGGCGACTATGACAGGGACGGCAAGACAGACATTACGGTCTTCCGTAATGGCGAGTGGTACATCATCGAAAGCGGCAAAAACATCATCAGGACGACGCTCTTCGGGCTAGCCGGTGATAAGCCCGTACCGGCAGACTATGACGGCGATGCGAGGACGGATTTGGCAGTCGTCCGCAACGGCGTCTGGCATATCCTGAGGAGTTCTGATGGCACGCTGGTCTCACGAAACTGGGGACTGCCTTCGGATAAATTAGTGCCCGCAGATTACGACGGAGACGGCTCGACAGACATCGCAGTCTTCCGCAACGGCGAGTGGTATATCCTCGAAAGCTTGAC
Organism: Pyrinomonadaceae bacterium; assembly: GCA_963817025.1. GTDB lineage: Bacteria > Acidobacteriota > Blastocatellia > Pyrinomonadales > Pyrinomonadaceae > JACMLC01. The sequence goes on from CAWFML010000004.1 coordinate 874,798, forward strand.
GGGAAATATCAGGGCGCAGTTGTGGGGACAGGCGGGCGACATTCCGGTGATGGCCGATTACGACGGCAACGGCACGTCGGACATCGCAGTCTTCCGCAACGGCGACTGGTATATCCTGACGAGCGACTTTACGGACTCGACCGTTTTGACACGGCACTGGGGTCAGGCGGGAGACATCCCTGCGGCGTCTGCATACATACCCGAACACTAGGCTCGTCATAACAGATAATCCGGCGAGTTGAAATATTAGTTTCCGCACGCCGTTAACAAAAGAGGGCTGAAGATAGTTTATATATCTTCAGCCCTTTTTTTTAACAATAGCGAAACTCGGTAATGGTTCAGCTTGAAATTCCGAATGTGCAGCAGCAGGAAAGAATCTCCCGCAAAGGCGCAAAGTATTTGAGTTGTTGTCTATCTTGAAAGCTTTCTTGGCGTGCTTTCTTTGCGCCTTTGCGGGAAAATGCTTTTCTCTTCGCTGTGCTTGAAACTGGCCCACTACTCCAAAATAATTTGACTTTGATTTCAGGGCGGCTTATATATCCGCTATCACTCTAAGGGCCGGGCGCGCTCCGGCTTTTCAAGTTAATCCCCTGCCCCGATGGCAGACACAGTTATGTATCTCTTCGACGAGTAGGAGAATGCTTTCATGGTATTGAGGCGATTTATCTTCCTGTCTTTCATCTTGGCCCTGCTGCCGCTCTCCAGCTACGCGCAGGACGCCAAGCAGGAGCTTAACGACAAGCTCTATGAGGCAACGCGCGTGGGCGATGCGGCTGCTGTCAAGACGCTGCTGGATAAGGGCGCGGATGTCAATGCCAAATTCCGCTATGGCGCGACCGCGCTCTTCAAAGCCGCCGAGCGCGGATATACGGAGGTGGTCAAACTCCTGCTCGAACGCGGCGCGGATGTCAGCGTCAAAGACACTTTCTATGGCGCGACGGCGATGACGTGGGCGTTGGATAACAAGCATATAGAGGTTGTCAGCCTGCTGCTCGACAAGGATAAGGAGAGCGTTGAGGATGTGTTGATGTCCGGGGCCACACAAGGCAACGTGGCGCTCGTGCGCGTTGCTCTCTCAAAGGGCAGCGCCAAGCCTGAGGCGTTGACCGCCGCGCTTGTCACAGCCACTGCGGGCGAAGAGAAGAATGCAGAGATCGCAGAGATGCTCAAAAAGGCCGGGGCAATTCCGCCGCCGGAGATAGCTGCCGAGATATTGCAGTCTTACGTCGGCAAGTACAGAAATGAGCAGGGCACCGAGATCAATGTCACGTTAAAGGATGGCAGGCTCTTTGCCGCACAGGGCACACAGCCGCCGTTCGGCTGGAGCGCGATAGATAAGACCACCTTCAGGCCGGTGGATTTCGGCGGCGTCACTTTCGCCTTTAATGTCGAAGGCGGCAAGGTGACAGGCTTTGCCGTCAAGCAGGGCCAGAACAACACGCTATTCAAACGTGTCGAAGAAAGCAAATAATGTCCTTAGTGCTTTGTGTTTTGTTCTTTGTTCTTTGCGCGCGACTCAACCTTGAGAGACAAAACTCAATGCCGGTAAGACAGGCAAAGAACAAAACACAAAGCACAAAGCACTAACCGAAAGGTTCTTCCAATGAAACGATTCGCACTCTTCATACTCTTTCTTGGTCTCGTCTCTCAGAGCGTACCGGCGCAGAACTGGCCGCAGTTTCGTGGGCCACTGGCTTCAGGCGTAGCAGAGGGGCGAAGCGCGCCCGTCAAGTGGGACGCGGAAAAGTCCGTCGGCATCAAGTGGAAAGCGCCGATTCCGGGCCTCTCGCACTCAAGCCCGATTGTCTGGGGCGATAAGGTCTTTATCACGACCGCCGTCAGCAGCAACGCGAAAGAGGAAACGCGTTTCGGACTTTACGGCGACGTGGCTCCGGTCAAGGAAGATGCGAAACACGCATGGAAGGTCTACTGTTTGGACAAACAGACGGGCAAAGTGCTCTGGGAGCGCACGGCCTACGAAGGCGTGCCAAAGGTCAAACGTCACCCGAAATCAACGCACGCGGCTTCGACGCCTGCGACCGACGGCAAACACATCATCGCGCTCTTCGGCTCTGAAGGACTCTACTGTTACGACCTTAAGGGCAAGCTGCTCTGGAAGCAGGATGTGGGCGTGCTCGACGCTGGCTGGTTCTATGACCCGGATTACCAGTGGGAGTACGGCAGCTCGCCAATCATTTACAAGAACCTCGTCATCCTGCAAGCGGACATACAGAAGAACTCTTTCGTCGCCGCTTATGACCTCAAGACGGGCAAGCAGGTCTGGAAAACTCCGCGCGAAGAGATTTCGTCGTGGGGGACGCCGACCGTTTACGAGGGCAAGACGCGCGCCGAACTCATCACCAACGGCACAAAGGCCATACGCGGCTATGACCCTCTGACGGGCAAAGAGTTGTGGAGGCTGACGCCCAATTCCGAGATCACGACGCCGACGCCCTTTGTCGCGCATGACTTGATCTTCGTCACCAGCGGCTACAGGCCCATGCAGCCAATCTACGCCATTCGACCCGGCGCATCGGGCGACATCACCTTAAAGGACGGCAAGGAATCAAACGAATTCATCGCGTGGAGCAAGACGCGCGGCGGCCCCTACATGCCGACGCCAATCGTTTATGGCGACCTGCTTTACGTCTGCTCGAACAACGGAGTGATGTCTGCCTATAACGCCAAGACGGGCGAAAAAGTCTACCAGCAGCGACTGGCCGACCGGGGCGGCGCGTTCACAGCCTCCATCGTCGCATCCGATGGCAAGATTTATATGAGCAGCGAGGACGGCGAAATCTTTGTCGTCAAAGCCGGGCCGAAGCATGAGCTGCTGGCCGTTAACCCGATTGGCGAAGTCCTGATGGCAACGCCCGCCATCTCTGACGGGATGCTCATCGTGCGCGGCATACATCATGTCTTTGCCATCGCGGAAAGCCCTGCGACGAATAGCGCACCGAAGAAATGAGATAAAGAAGCTCGCGCAAAGGCGCAAAGACGCGAAGCAAGACGCGAAGAAAGCTTTCAGGATTAATAACTGCTCAACTCCTTTGCGTGCTTGTCTTTGCGTCTTTGCGCCTTTGCGTGATCTCCTGTATTTCATTGCCGGTTTGAAACTGACCCACTACCTAAAATCATGAGCGGCTGACAGCCTTGACAACTATCTCACGCGCAAGGGCATCTTAACCGATAGCTAATCCTTCTCTTGCATATTGACGGTGATGCGTCCCGCGCCTTTTATCCGGCGGCGGCGTTCTGGATAGTTCGAGAGCAGGCTGATTTTAACTTTAGAAGCCGCTCTTTCAAGAGCACACGGACCCTGAAGCCTTCGCTGCTACCGTATCACCGAAGCCACTTTAATTCGCAGCTTCTCTTTACACTCCTAATAGTGGAGAGGAAAATACAATTATGTCTACGAAACTTTATGTCGGGAATCTCTCGTTCGAGACTTCGAGCGAGAATCTACAACAAATCTTTGCAGAGGCTGGCACAGTCGAGTCAGCTTCAGTGGTTGAAGACCGCGAAACGGGTCGCTCGCGCGGCTTCGGCTTCGTCGAGATGTCTTCTAAAGAAGAAGGTGATGCAGCCATCTCACAATTCGATGGTAAAGAAGTCAACGGTCGCAACCTGAAAGTCAACGCGGCCAAGCCGCGCGAAAACCGCAATGACGCGCGCAGCAAGTATAACGGCTAATGCTTGAGTCGCGCTTCTGGTAGAAGCGCGTGCGGGGCGATAAAGCGCCTCTCATTAATAAAGCGTCCCGGCGACACAGTTTTTGTGGCCGGGACGCTTTTCTATTTTCAGGGTCATGTCCTCCGCTGTTCGTAAGCCTGGCCGTTATTCTTTATCTTGAGACCGGAGGCCAGACATTGCTTTTAAGAGGTGAATTAAGATATAAGTCGCGCACCTGATGGATGCTGAATGTATCCATCTCGTGTCGGACGGGGTGAGGACGTTCGACACATGCTCCTTCATTGTGAGCCGAAAGAGGCGGCGGTTCTCCAAAGAACTTGCCGCCTCTTTCGTATTTTCAGGCAATCGTTCGGCGCAGTGTCTGGCATTCCAGTTGGCGTCCGAAGCTTTTACAAAAACGCAGGCTATATTAGATTGAGGGCAAGGTAAGTGAATGAGAAAGCTCGGGCGGCGTCAATGGGTCTTGTTATTCATGTTGCTGGTGGCGATTGCCGTCACCGGTTTTTTCGCAGTTCGCGCAGCTCGCCGTGCCGCCTACTGGCGTGAACACAGAGACGAAACTATCCGCCCGTGGATGAGCGTTCATTATGTGGCACGCTCTTATCGCGTTCCTCCGCCCGTCCTCTATCAATCAATCGGAGTACCTCCCGGCCCTCCGGATCGCCGCCCTCTCAGAGATATTGCGCGCGAGCAAAACCGTCCTGTCGAAACCCTGATTGCGGAATTGCAGAAGGCGATTGTTGACTTTCGCAAATCTCAGCCACCGAGAGGGCAACCTCCCCCGAACGGGGGGATGCCGCCTTGAGTCTCAGCGATTACCTGCTCAGCACGCTGGGAGTCTACGGGTTGCCGGTGCTGTTCGGAGCTTTATTGATTGGTTCTGCGGGCGTCCCCTTGCCTGCGAGCCTGCTGCTGCTCGCCGCCGGTTCATTCGTCGAACAAGGTGTGCTGGGCATCTGGCCCGTGCTTGGTCTGTCGGCAGCCGGGGCAGTTCTGGGAGACAACATCGGTTACGCTCTGGGCCGCTGTGGAGGCCGGCGGATGCATAAACAGATAGGCGGCTGGGTTGGCGACGAGCGTCTCAAGCAGGCGGAAGATTGGTTGAAACGGCGAGAGGGAGCAGCCGTTTTTTTCAGTCGCTGGTTATTCACCCCGCTTGGGCCAATCGTCAATCTCACTGCTGGCATGACGGAATACTCTTGGCCGCGCTTTCTCTTTTACGACGCGTTGGGCGAAGCCCTGTGGGTCATCCTCTATGTCATGTTAGGCAAACTCTTCAGCGACCGCGTACAGGCCATGAGCGATTTTCTAGGCGATTTCACATGGATGATAATCGGGTTGCTGGTGATGTTGATACTTGGCTGGAAGCTATTCCAATACTTTCGCTCACCATCGCCAGAGAGACCCGAAACAACCTGACAGCGCCCTCCCTGACGGCCTCTGTTGAGGCCGTCAGGGAGGATGCTGTCATAAGCTCTTATTCGTAACGCAAAGCTTCAATCGGGTCGAGTCCGGCGGCCTTGCGCGCAGGATAGTAGCCGAAGAAGATTCCGACGGCTGCCGAGAAAATGACAGAGCCGATGATGGCTGCTGTGGAGACAAGCGTCGGCCAGCCAAGCAGCGCGGGGATGGTGACGGAGACAATCACGCCCAGCAAGATGCCTATGATTCCGCCGGTCAGGCTGAGCACGATGGACTCTATCAGAAACTGCGTCCGCACGGCTGACGAGCGTGCGCCGATAGCCATGCGAATGCCTATCTCGCGCGTGCGCTCTGTGACGGAGACCAGCATGATGTTCATGATGCCGATGCCGCCTACGAGCAAGGAAACGCCCGCGATGCAGCCCAGCAGCATCGTCATCGTGCTGTTAGTCTCGTTTGCAGCCTCTGCCACATCCGTCATGTTGCGCACGCTGAAATCGTTCGGCGCACCGGCAGAGAGTTTATGCCTCTGGCGCAAGAGTTCCGTAATCTGCGCCTGCGCGGTGTAAGTCGCCTCCTGCGAGACGGCAGAGACATAGGCCACATTCACGCGCGGGCTGCCCAATATTTTTTTCTGTACAGATGTGTACGGAGCAAAAGCCGTATCATCCTGATCGCGCCCCTGCGGGTCTTGACCTTTGCGCGCCATGACGCCGGCGACGCGGAACGGCAGGTTGGCGACACGAATCGTCTGGCCGACAGCATCCGCGCCGGGGAAAAGATTGTCCGCGATGGTCTGGCCGATGACGATGACGCGCGCGGCTGTACGCACGTCCGCATCTGTGAAGAACGCGCCGCTCTGCACGTCCCACTTGCGTATGCCTGTGAACTCCTCGCTGACGCCCTGCACGGACGTGTTCCAGTTTTGATTGCCGACAACGAGTTGCGAGCGAGCGTTGACGGTCGGAGTGACCATCGCCACGCTCGGCACTTCGCGCCGGATGGCTTCGAGGTCTTCGACTGTCAGGGTGTTCGTGCCGCTGTCGCCCGTGCCGCTTCTGACGCCGCCGACGTTCTGCGCGCCCGCGCTGACGAAGAGCAGATTAGTTCCCATGCTTTCGATTTGCGCCTGCACACTGGCCTGCGCGCCCTGCCCTATGCCGACCATCGCAATCACAGCCGAGACGCCGATGATGATGCCGAGCATCGTCAGAGCCGCGCGGGCTTTGTTGCGCGCCAGAGCGCGAAAGGCGATGCGAATTATTGATAACAAGTTCATGGGTTATGCCAGTCCTTCTTAATTCTCAAGCAGCGGCAAGGCTCTCTTCTTCTTCTTCACTGTCGATTTCAGGAATCAGCTTTACCTCACGCGCCGCATCGCGCGGCTCGGCGACCCTGTAATCTTTCTTGATCTTGCCGTCTTTGAAGACGATGACGCGATCTGCAAATTCCGCGATGTCCGTTTCATGCGTGACGAGAATCAGCGTGATGCCCTGCTCGCGGTTGAGTTTTTGGAAAATCTCCATCACTTCAATCGAAGTGCGCGAGTCAAGATTGCCTGTCGGCTCGTCGGCGAGAATCAACGCCGGACGATTGACTAAGGAACGCGCAATCGCCACGCGCTGTTGCTGCCCGCCCGAAAGCTGGTTCGGGTGATTTTGCTCGCGCCCGACGAGGCCGACCGAAGCGAGCGCATCCATCGCGCGCTTGTGTCGTTCGTCAGAATCTATTCCCGCATAGAGCATCGGCAGCTCTACATTTTCCAGCGCGGAAGTGCGCGACAGCAGATTAAAACCCTGAAAGACAAAACCGAGCTTGCGATTGCGTATGTCTGCTCGCTCGTCCTTTGACATCCCCGAAACATCCTGACCGTCCAGGATATAAGTCCCTCGTGTCGGGCGATCAAGACAACCGATGATGTTCATCGTCGTAGACTTACCGGAACCGGATGTTCCCATGATCGCCACAAACTCGCCCTCTTTGATCGAGAGAGAGATGCCGCGCAGCGCGTGAACTTCGACATCACCCATCGTGTAAGTTTTGTGAATCTGGCTTAACTCGATGACCGGGCGCGCTTCCGGCTGCGACACCGGCAGTCCGGCGTTGGCGTCTAACTCTTGCCTTGTATCTTCTAATGTCGCCTGCATTTTTTTACTCTTCCCTTAAATTCTTTGACAGCCGCCGCGTTGTTATCGCCGGAGGCGGCTGTCATAAGTTTTGACTGGCAGACTTTATCTTTGTCTGCCGCCACCGCCGCCGCCGCGCGTTGCGCCGCCGAAGCCGGGGGCAGTCTGTGTGTTGGTCTGCGGCTTGCTCGCGCCTGAGATGTTCTGGCCCGTGATGACCACTTCACCCTCGCGCAAGTCGCCTTCAACCACTTCCGTTGCGGAGCCGTCCGTCAGGCCGATCTTGATGCGGCGCGGCTGCGGCTTGCCGTCCTGATCCATCACCCACACACGTCGCGTCTGGCCTTCGAGCACAGGCGAAGTGGAGGGAGTAATTCTGTTCTGACGCGTGCCTTCAGCCTGCGCGCTGCTATCGCCTGAAGCATCTGCTGGCTTCTCTGCCTGCTGCCCTGAAGTTTGCTGTCCTGTGCGCTGCCCGGACTGGCTGCCGTTTCTATTTTGTGAACGCGCGCTTCTCTGCCCCGTCGCGTCCTGCGGCGTGAAACGCAACGCGGAGTTAGGGACTTTGACGACGTTATTGCGCTCGTCAATCGTGATGGTCAGGTTGGCAGTCATCCCCGGCTTGAGCTTCTGCTTCGGGTTGCTGACATCAATCACGACGTTATAGGTGACAACGTTCTGCGCGCTCACAGGATTCAGACGAAGCTGCTTAATCGCGCCTGTAAACTCATCGCCCGGAAAAGCGTCAACCGAAAATTTGACTCCCTTCGCCTGCTCGACGAGACCTATGTCCGCCTGATCTATGTTGGCGATGACCTGCATCTGTGTCAGGTCGTTGGCGATGGTAAAGAGCGTCGGCGCAGAAAGGCTGGCCGCGACGGTCTGGCCTACATCCACGCTGCGCGAGACGACCACGCCATCAATCGGCGAAGTGATAGTCGTGTGGTTCTGATTGATTTCAGCGAGGCGGAGCGCGGCTTCTGCCTGCGCGACCTGCGCCTGAGCATTCTGAATCTGGGCCTGCGAACTCTGCGCCTGCGCCTGCGCCTGTTGTACCTGCGCCTGCGATTGAGCTATCCCTGCGCTGGCGGACGATTTCTCGCTCACGACAGCCTGATTCATTTGCGCTACGGCCTGCTGGTAACGCGCTTCAGCCGTTTTGTAACTCGTCTGCGCGACTTCAACTTCTCTGCGCGCGATGACGCCGCTGGCCGCAAGCTGCTCCTGCTGCCTGAGAAAACTCTGCGCGTCATCCATCTGCGCCTTCATTACTGAGACGTTGGCCTGCGCGCTTGAGACTCCGGCCTGCTGGTTCTGAGATGTGGATTTCGCAGCCAGCGCGCGTGCCTGCGCGTCCGTGATGCCAGCGCGTGTCTGCAAGAGTCCGGCGCGTGCCTGTTCCAATCCGGCGCGTGCCTGATTAAGATTGGCGCGTGCCTGCTCGACCTGCGCCTGTGTGGTCGAGGGATCGAGTTGGGCTATGACCTGCCCCTTCTTGACCGTCGAATTGAAATCCACGTACAGCGCGGAGATCGTCCCGGAAGCCTGACTGCCGACCTGCACTGTAGTGACTGCTTGCAGCGCGCCCGTCGCCGTGACTGTATTACGCAGGTTGCCGCGCTCGACAGGAGCGGTCATGTACACTGCTGCGCTGGCGCGGTCGCTCCAGAAATAAAAGCCTGCGAGCGCGAGAACAATGATTGCAGATGACGCTATGATGAGACGTTTTTTCCCGCTCAGCAGCGTCTTGCCCAGCTTTCTCACTTTTCCCCATGCCGACGCGACGCGTATCCCGTCGCCTGATGTTTTTTCAAAATTGATAGCTTGACTCATAATCCCTCCCACACTTTGATAGACACCATCTCGGAGGTATCCGTTACACTTGGAGGAAAGAAAAGAAGTGCATGCAAGCTTAGCTATGCCAGCAGTTAACTCAGTTCACAACCGACTGCGGGGCGGGAAGAGCAAGGATGAAGGATGAAGGCTACATGCTTGAACAGCATGCCTTTCATCCTTCCGCCTTCATCCTTCATCCTTGCTCTCTCCCCGCTACAGCAGGCGGTTGTGACACGCTTGGCTTCAAACAAGGACTTGTAACGCTTTGGCGATGCGCGGTGTCTGTTCCATTGAGAGGCTTTATGAGCCTTCATAAAAAATAATCGGTTAGAATAAGGAGCAAGAAGAATGTTGAAGAAACTTGGAAAGATTCACACGCTCGCCATCGCGGGGCTGGCGGCGATTGCTTTGGCGACGCCTCTCGCTTTGGCTCAATCGTCCGGGACAGAGCAGGACGGCCAGAAGCAGCAGGAGTCACGCACTGAAGGACGCGGCAAACATCGCGGCGGTCATCGCGGCGGCGGTATGTTCAGGGGGCTTAACCTGACTGAAGAGCAGAAGGCGAGCATGAAACAGATTCGCCAGAGTTTCGGGGAACGCACCAAAGCTTTGCGAGAGCAGCTTCATGCCAAGCGGCAGGAAATTCGTCAGGCGAGCGAGGGCGGGACTTTTAACGAAGCCTTAGCAACGCAGAAGCTGACCGAGTCGGCCAGCCTTCAGGCGAAGATGATGGGCGAAGAGTTCAAGCTCCGTCAGGAGATGCTCGCAGTGCTGACGCCTGAGCAGAAAACCCGGCTTGAACAAAAGCGCGCCGAGTTCAAGAATGGACATGGCAAGGGACGCGGCGAGCGCCGCAACCTTCAGCCGCAACAGCAGCAGTAAACTCTTTCAACGGTCACGGCGGAACGGGCGACTCTAGCCTCTTCCGCCGCCCGTCAATAATAGATGGGTAATGCTTCTGTCAAACGGGCACGAACAGGCGTCGGATTTAGAGTTAGCGCAGCTTGCGCGCGACGGCGACGAGTCCGCCTTCTCGGAGATCATGCGCCGCTACAGCCCGCGCGTCTTTCGCGTCGCCAGCCGCTTCTATCGCCAGCGCGAGCAGGTCGAAGACGCCGCGCAGGAAATCTTCCTGAAAGCGTTTACACAACTCGGCAGTTATGAAGGGCGCGGCTCGATGGAGGGCTGGCTGACACGCATCGCTACGAATACGTGCCTCAACCTGCACCGCAGCGCGAAGCGCAGGCCGGAGTTAATCACCTCCGACCTGACGGAAGACGAGACGACATGGCTGGATGCACATCAGGCGGATGCTGCGACGGAGCGACACAAATCAGCCGAGCGCAGTCTGGTTGCCGCAGACCTCGCAGACCGCGTGCTGAACACTATGTCGCCGGATGACCGCTTAGTTTTGACCTTGATTGACGGCGAAGATGCGCCCGTCAAAGAAGTGGTCGAGATGACAGGCTGGTCTGAATCGAAAGTCAAAGTGCAAGCGTTTCGAGCGCGCAAACGGATGCGCGAGGCCGTGGAAAAACTTCTGGGAAGAAAGAAGAAAGATTCTTAAAAGAGATTTTCGTAAGTCAGAGGTGAGAGATGAAAGACGAGCACATCACAGACATTTTGGATAGCATCCCTCTCAGCGATTTAAGCGAAAGTGATTTGACGCGCGTTCGCACGCACGCCGCGCTGTGCACTGATTGCAGGAGCGCATACGAGGCTGCGCAACTCTCTACAATGCTGCTGCAAGAACGCGCGGCAGAGACCATTGAGCCGACGCCTTTCTTCCAGACCAGAGTTCTGGCCGCGCTCAGAGAGCGACAGGCGACCGAAGGAAAATCCATCTTCCAGCGGATGTGGGAGGCGACCGGCGCGCTCGTGACTTCGATGGCGGCGACGGTGGCTGTGCTTGCGGTCTTAACTTTCTTCGTGCCGGGGATTCAGCCAAACACGCCTGCGCAAGAGGTGGCGACGGCTTCCAATTCTTATTCGGCGGATGAAGTCATCTTCAATCAGGATCAATCGCCCACAGAGCAAATGTCATACGAGCAGGTGCTCGCGGCCCTGTATGAGTCGGATGAGGGAGCGGTAAAGTGATGACAGACAAAATCAGCAACAACAAATGGCAGGTGCGCGGCGCGGCGACGATTATTTTCCTTCTCGGCTTTACGGCAGGCGCGCTCGCTTTGAACGCCTATCGCTCGTGGCTGAGGCCCGGCGGGTCAGGGCCGAGAGAGAATCGTTTCGAGCAGATGGTCAAGGATTTGCAACTGAGCGCAGAGCAGAAAACTCAGGTTCAGCAAATCTTTGACGACACGCGCGAAAAGCTGGCAGGTCTGCGCAAAGAGTCTGAGCCGCGCGTCAGGGAGATTCGGAGTCAGGCTGACGAGCGCATCCAGAAAGTGCTGACGCCTGAGCAGTGGCAGCGATTCCGGCAAACCAGGGAACAGAGAGATTCCAGACGACGCGGCAGAGGCGACGGCCCGCCACCCGGCGAGGCGCGTTGAACAGCCACGCGAGACATTGTATTTTCACTATTCAACATTACAGCGAAAATTCGTCTGTTGCGGGACTCCATAATCAGAACAAAACCACACAGATATGAGTATTTAATCCACGTCATTGAAATTTGGGTAGTGGTTCAGTTTGAAATTCCGGTGAATATGCCTCAGGACGAAAGAATCTCGCGCAAAGGCGCAAAGGCGCAAAGACGCAAAGCAAGACCGCAAAGGTTTGAATGCTGCTCGCTCTTTGCGTGCTTTTCTTTGCGCCTTTGCGCCTTTGCGCGAACATGTTCTTTCTTCGTTATTTGTGAAACTGAACCACTACTGAAATTTGGCACACAACTGGCACACAAATTAGAAAGGGCATCCAACTCGGATGCCCTAAGTTATTGATTCTATTGGAGCCGGTGGAGGGATTTGAACCCCCGACCCGCAGTTTACAAAACTGCCGCTCTACCCCTGAGCTACACCGGCCTGAGATGGGAGGGATCGTGTCGGACTATCAACGCTCCCAGCGTGGATTCGGATACTAACAATAGACCTGCCTCGAACGCAAGTTGCAGAGAATACTCACTCTTTTGCTTCCCAGCGTGTTTAACATGGTAAAAAATATATGTTGACGCCAGCCTCTCCGGCCTAGTAGGATTAAAGCTGCCCACGGGCGCGGCTGGCGGAGATGCGTGATTTCGACGGCCTGCTCGCAGCTTCCACACTCACCCGGATTGAAAGCCGCTTCTGATGGCGGCCAGTCAAGGCTTAAACACCAAACATCTATGCCGTTCCCTGAACGCCAAAGGAGATTTCTCGTGCGGATCAACCATCTTTTTTATCGCAGCTACGCAGCCGCGCTCGTGCTGTTTGCCTGCGGGCTGTTCTATTCTGCGGGCGCGCAAACCAATGCCGGTTTAGCTTTGCCTCAGCCGATAGCGACGCCGACGCCGACCGTCGTGCTGCCGGTGCAGAAAGGCCCGCAGCCCGTGACGGGCAAAGGCAATCTCTACTGCGCGGGGTTTATACAGTATGCGCCCGCGCCGAACAATTTGCAGATCATCGGCGGCGAGCAGGAGCAGGAACAGCGCATCTATTCGTTTGGCGACTATGTGTACATCAACGCAGGGGCGCAGCAGGGCGTGCGCGAAGGGCAGGAGTACATAGTGATTCGCCCGCGCGGGCAGTTCAAGAGCAGGCATTCAAAAAAGAAGGGCTGGCTCGGCGTTTACACGCAGGAGATCGGCGGCCTTCGCGTCGTTAAAGTCAAAGAACAGGTCTCGGTCGCACTCGTCACTTCAGCATGCGACGATTTTCTGCTGGGCGATTTGTTAAGGGCCGCGCCGCAGCGCGTCGCGCCGTTCCAGCGCGAGGAAGTCAAACTTGACCGCTTCTCTGACCCGAACGGAAAACAGAAGGGGCGTATCGTGCTGGCGCGCGACCTGCGCGAGATGGTTACCAGAGATCATGTGGTCTTTATAGACCTCGGCTCGGAAGACAACGTGCGGCCCGGCGATTTTCTGACCATCTATCGCCCCTTAGGCAGAGGCAATATCACACGCTTCCGTGATGAAGAAGTAACGCCGACGGCCAGCAGCGGTTTCGGCAGCGACATCTACAAGGGCGGAAAGTTTTCCAACAAAGCTCAGCGCGTCAAGGATGCGAACACGACCGGCATCTATGGCCCAATGGTCACGAGTCCTGACATCATAGGCGCACGCCCGCGCATGCCGCGCAAAGTGGTTGGCGAAATGGTTATCCTGAGCGTGCAGCAGCGCACGGCAACCGCAGTCATCACGCGTGTCGCGCAGGAGGTTCACACGGGCGACTACGTCGAGGTGCAGTAAAGATATTTTCCCGAATGAGATGAGCCGCAGGAATAATTCCTGCGGCTCATTAATGCCTTTTCCAGCCTAAGCTCCGCTCACATCCCGCACAAAGGAGTTTTCTATTCATGAAAAGTATCAGATGCCCTCACTGCGGCCTGCTCAACTGGGCTACAGAGGAAGCGTGTAAGCGTTGCCGGCTGGCTTTACACGGCAACGAGCCTGTCGCAGACAATCAGCAGTACGAAAGCCAGCCCTCCGATCATCAGTATCCAGAGCAACAACAGTACGAGCAGCAGTACGAGCAGCAGTACGTGCAGCAGCCGTACGAAGACCAGCACGGCTATCAGGGCGGGCAAGCGCACGGATGGCAACATGAGCCGGCTGGTTATCAGGGCGCGCACTCGTATGCTTATCCGGGCTATGCTGCGGAAGCTCCGAAGAAGACAGGTCTTGCTATTGCTTCGATGGTCCTCGGTATCATTAGCCTGATAGCCTGCGGGCTGCTTGGCCTGGGGACGATTAGCGGGTTCGTCCTGGGCATCGTCGCGTTGCGGAAAGCTAAAAAGATGCCGCTGGTGTATGGCGGGCAGGGCTTTGCCATCGCGGGCATAGCGCTCTCTGTGGTCTCTTTCTTTTACATCGGCATCGTCGCGGCGATTGCCATTCCGAACCTTCTGGCCGCGCGACGCGCAGCCAACGAAGCGGCGGCGGTCAGGAACATACGCATGCTTTCCTCTGCCGAAGAGGTTTATCAATCCACCACTGACCGCCAGCAATACGGCACGATGCAGGAGCTATTGGCAGCCGGACTGATTGACGCCTCGCTGGCACGCGGCGCGAAGAACAACTATATCTTCGAGATCAAAAACAACGGCACGACCTTTGAAGTGCTGGCGACGCCGACCGCCAACAGCGACCGTGGCAGCAGGTCTTTCTATCTCTCGTCCGAAGAACAATTCATACGCGGCGCGAAAAAAGGCGGCATGGCCGCCACGGCTTACGACCCGCCGCTCGATAGAGACCGTCCCGCCAATCCTTACGAGAGGTCATCCGGCATAGAGGACACGCCTCCGCCCATGTACGCTCCCGCTTATCGCTAAAAACCTGAAGAGGCTGAAATGCAAACAGCATCACTTTCAAACATCATCCGCATCAGCAGAGCCATGCTCGGCTTATTTCTTCTCATCGCCCTGACCAACGCATCTGCGCCGATGGCTGCGGCCAAAGCAGTGCTCGATTTTGACGGCGACGGCAGGACGGATTATGTGGTCATACGCACGCCCGCCGATATTTTCTCGACGCCGCCGATGGAGTGGTATGTCTTACTCGGCTCGGGCGGCTTTATGGCGCAGCAGTTCGGTAACTTCTCCGGCACGGCGACAGGAGACCGCGCCATGCCGGAAGACTATGATGGTGATGGGAAGTGCGATTTCGCAGTCTTTCGCAACAACAGCATTCCCCCGACTTTGTATTACCTGTCGAGCGAGACCGGCACAGTTCAAGCCAGAGAGCTTGAAGGGTTTTCTCACCCACATATGACGCAGGACTTTGACGGCGACGGCAAAGCTGATCCTGCTCAAGCTACAGGTGAGAACGGAAAGTTAATCTGGAAGATTGCTGAGAGCCGGACAGGCAACCTGCGCTCTGTGCACTTCGGCAGTTATCAAGATATTAGCCTGCGCGGCGATTATGATGGAGACGGAAAAGCGGATATCGCTGTCTATCGTGACGCGCGCGGCACGCCTGCGAACACCTTTTTCATCCTCCGCAGCTCCGATGGCCTGATGCAGTCAATGGTCTTCGGCAATTCTCAAACAGACATCATTGTTTCTGCCGACTTTGACGGAGACTCCAAGACGGATTTTGCGGTCTGGCGCGGTCGCTCACCGAACACAGATGGAGTCTGGTACTGGATTGAAAGTTCGACGGGAGCTTTCCGCTCGCTTCACTATGGCATCGGAGGGCAGGACTTTCCCGTTCCCGGTGATTACGACGGCGATGGTAAAACCGATCAGGCTGTATCACGCTATGAGCCTGCGCCGGAATTTCCGGCGGGAAGACTCGTGTTCTATGTCAATCAGAGCACAGGAAGCATGAAAGCCACTCACTGGGGAAACGGATGGGATGGTTCCTTAGGCTTCTACTTCGCTCGATAAATCTGAAGCCAGTAGTGGTTCAGTTATAAGCGGGAAACGTCTCGACTTCAAATCAGTTTTTGGTCCGGAAGAGGCAACATGAAAATAGCATCACTCTCAAAAATCAGCCGGAGCAGCAAAGCATGCTTCTGCTTATTTCTTCTCATCGCCCTGACCAACGCCTCCGCGCCGCAGGCAAGAGCCAAAGCAGTGCTCGATTTTGACGGCGATGGCAGGACGGATTATGTGGTGGTGCGGCGGCGCGCCGAAATTCTCTCGACGCCTGCAATGGAGTGGTATGTCTTGCTCAGTTCGGGCGGCTATATGGCGCAGCAGTTCGGCGTCGCTTCCACCCTCGTAGATCGCGTCATGCCGGAAGACTATGATGGCGATGGGAAGTGCGATATTGCAGTCTATCGCCTCGGCACCGATCCTCTGATTTTGTATTATTTGGCGAGCGCGACCAATACAATACAAGCCAAACAGCTTGCCGGATTTAAACACGCAGACATGACGCAGGACTATGACGGCGACGGCAAAGCTGATCCTGCTCAAGCGAGAATAGACAGCAACGGTTTTTATTTGGTCTGGCGGATTCTAGAGAGCCGGACGGGGCAGATACGCTCCGTGGAGTTCGGCAGAAACTTCGACGTTCCACTGCGCGGCGATTATGACGGCGACGGCAAAGCTGACCTTGCTGTTTATCGCAAACACTTTGGCGAGCCTAATGCGAACACTTTCTTATTCCTCAGAAGCTCCGATGGCGTGGTTCAGTCAGAAGCCTTCGGCAACTATGTGACGGACACGATTGTTTCCGCAGACTTTGATGGCGACAGGAAAACTGATGTCGCAGTCTGGCGTAACCGCACTGCTGTTGAGGATAGGGGATACTGGTACTGGCGAGAAAGCTCGACGGGCGTGGAGAACGCGCTGCACTTTGGCATCGCGGGCCATGACCTCCCCATTCCCGGAGATTACGACGGCGACGGTAAGACAGACATCGCCGTGAGCCGCGATGACCGGTACTCACCGACTATAGGGCAAATTACTTTTTATGTTAATTACAGCACGGGAGGGATGACGGCGGTGACTTGGGGCACTCAATTTGATAACACTATGACAAGCTTATTTGCTCCCTAACACTCTAAAGCCGAACTCGCGGCTAAAACTCTCTTGCTTGAATTAACCTAGAGACGCCTTATTGCTTGGCTGCGGCACAGGCGATTTGGAATCCAATTTGACTCCGCGTTCGGCCTCGCGCTGTCCGACCACCGCTTGATAGAAGGCGCGGAAATATCCGTACATAGAGAAGCACGCCGACAGCACTACGACCCACAGCATCGCGCGCCCCAGTGTGTAGGCGAGCACGCGCCAGTCATTCATCGTCATCGAGCCTGCGCCGGACAGATGGCCGAACGCGTCGCGCAGTTCAGGCACTGTCCAGAACTGTATCGCCGGAAAGGGCTGGCCGAAGTTTGTCACGGGCGGCTTGCCCGACGCGCTCGACACGATCAGGAGCGCGACCGTCACCACCTGCGCCAGCATCTTAAACTTTCCCATACGCGAGGCAGAGATGACCACGCCGTCAGCCGCCGCAATCGAGCGCAAGCCCGTCACCGCAAACTCGCGCCCGACGATAATCACCACCGCCCACGCAGGAGCCAGCCTATTCTCGACCAGCGAGATAAGCGCGGCTGAGATAAGCAGCTTGTCCGCTATCGGGTCCAGGAGTTTGCCGAGGCGCGAGACCTGATCGCGGCTGCGCGCGATGTGGCCGTCCAAATAATCCGTCAGCGCGGCGGCGAGGAAAATCAACACGCCCAAAATGTGACGCGGCACGCCCAGCCAGTTCTCCGAGAACGGCGTCAGCATGACCACGACCAGCAGCGGCACGATAAAAATGCGCGAGATGGTCAGCGTGTTTGGAAGATTCACCGAAACCTCTCCGGCCCGTTCAATAAAGCAACATTTGAAGATTTTCTGCGCCGGGCTTGAGTGTAGGTCTCACTTATAAATAGTGTCAAGATAGCCACTTTAAAATCGCTCTTGCTGCCCGCTTGCCCGTCGCCTGTGGCTCGGCTACAATCACAGGTTCCGCATCTTCCGAAATTCATTTCTATTGCGGGCGCAGGATATTTTCAAGGCACATGGCAATTGATCGCATCACGGTGCGCGGGGCGCGCCAGCATAATCTCAAAAACATCAACGTAGAGATTCCGCGTGACCAATTGACGGTCATCACGGGGCTTTCCGGTTCGGGCAAATCCTCTCTTGCCTTTGACACGATTTACGCGGAGGGCCAGCGTCGCTATGTCGAATCGCTCTCGGCCTACGCGCGGCAGTTTCTGGACCAACTGGAAAAGCCTGACGTTGATTCCGTGGACGGCCTCTCGCCAGCCATCTCTATCGAGCAGAAAACAGTCTCGCGCAGCCCGCGCTCGACCGTCGGCACTGTGACGGAAGTTTACGATTACCTGCGCCTGCTCTTCTCTTCCATCGGCCAGCCGCACTGTCAAATCTGCGGCGCATCCATCACGCGGCAGAGCGTCGAACAGATCGTCTCAGGCGTGCTGGCCCTGCCCGAAGGCGAGCGCGTGATGATTCTCGCGCCCGTGGTGCGCGGTCGCAAGGGAGAGTTTAAGAAGGAGCTTGAGAAGCTTGCGAAAGACGGATTTTTGCGCGCTCGTGTGGATGGAGAGCTGCTGTCGCTCGATGAAGAGATACGTCTCGACAAGCGCCGCAATCACACCATCGAAGCCGTCGTAGACAGGCTCTTAATCAAGCCGGGCATCAACGAGCGGCTTTCGGAATCCGTTCGCACGGCGCTGAAACTGACTGGCGGCGCGGTGCTCGTCGCCGTCGTGGATGGCGAAGAAAAGCTCTACTCAGAGCGCATGGCCTGCGTCAACTGCGGCATCAACGTCCCGCCTTTAGAGCCGCGCTCGTTCTCTTTCAACTCCGCCTACGGCGCGTGCAAACGCTGTCACGGTCTCGGCACTGTGCTCGAAGTTGACCCCGCAAAGATTATTCCCGACGCGACCCAACCTTCGGACAGCATCGCCTTCATGGGCGCGGACGACAAGCAGGGCACTGCTTATCTAAAAAACGCGCTCGTCGCCGTCATCAAGCATTTCAACACGGATGCTAGCACGTCTTTCATAGAACTGCCGAAAGAGGTGCGCGACGCATTCTTTCATGGACTCGATATTCCGCTCACTTTTCGTCAGGGGCTTTACACATACCAGAGCGACTGGAAGGGCGCAGTTCGTCACCTGCGCGAGCGCATGAATGATGCGCCCTCCGAGAAAGTTCGCCTCGCTCTGGAAGAGATGGTCTCGCCAATCACTTGCCCGGATTGTCATGGCCGTCGCCTGCAACCCGAATCGCTCGCGGTCAAACTCGGCGGGCGCGGCATCGCGGATTACACAGCGATGCCTATCGAAGACGCTGTGGCGGCATTTGATAAAGTCAAACTCAACGACAGAGAAGCGCAAATCGCCGGTCTGGTCTTGCGCGAGATCAGGAATCGGCTGCGCTTTCTTGAGACGGTCGGCCTCGGCTATATCACGCTTGACCGTTCATCGGCCACGCTCTCCGGCGGCGAGGGCCAGCGCATACGGCTTGCGACACAAATCGGCTCGCAACTGCGCGGCGTGCTCTATGTCCTGGACGAGCCTTCCATCGGCCTGCACCCGCGCGACAATCAGAAACTTTTAGAAACGCTCTGTGCATTGCGAGATTTGGGCAACACAGTGCTCGTCGTAGAGCATGATGAAGAGACCATCAATCGTGCGGATTATGTAGTTGATCTTGGCCCAGGCGCAGGCGCGCACGGCGGCGAAGTGGTGGCGACAGGCACGCCGCAAGAAGTCTCCGGCAATCCAAACTCTGTGACGGGTCTTTACGTCAGCGGCAAGATGAAGATTGACGTGCCGGAGCAAAGACGCGTGCCGAACGGCAAAGCCATCACGGTGCGCGGAGCGCATGCCAACAATCTCAAAGATATTGATGTCACGTTCCCGCTCGGCTTGCTGACGGTCGTGACGGGAGTTTCCGGCTCAGGCAAATCAACTTTAGTTGACGACATACTCTATCGCGCTCTCGCGCGTCATCTCTACGGCTCTTTGACCGAAGCCGGAGAGTTTCGAGAGATAGAAGGTCTTGAGCACATAGACAAAGTGATAGAGATTGACCAGTCGCCCATCGGTCGCACGCCGCGCTCGAACCCTGCGACCTACACGGGACTCTTTACGCCGATACGCGAGCTTTACGCGATGCTGCCGGAATCCAGAGAGCGCGGCTACAAGCCCGGTCGCTTCTCCTTCAACGTCAAGGGGGGACGCTGCGAAGCCTGCGAGGGCGACGGCATGAAGCGCATCGAGATGAATTTCCTGCCGGATGTTTATGTCCTCTGCGATGTCTGTCGCGGCGCGCGTTACAACCGCGAGACTTTGTCCGTCAAGTACAAGGGCAAATCCATCGCAGACCTTCTGGACACAACCGTGGAAGAAGCTTTGCCGCTTCTGGAAAACATTCCGCAGATTAAACAGAAGCTCCAAACGCTGTTAGATGTCGGCCTCGGCTATATCAAGCTCGGCCAATCCGCAACCACACTTTCGGGCGGCGAAGCGCAGCGCATCAAGCTCGCCAAAGAGTTGTCAAAGCGCGCGACAGGACGCACGATCTATATCCTCGACGAGCCGACCACGGGATTGCATTTCGCGGATGTGCATAAGCTCCTTGACGTGCTGCAACGCCTCGTCTCATTGGGCAACACAGTCATCGTCATCGAACATAATCTGGATGTCATCAAATCCGCAGACTACCTCATAGACCTCGGCCCCGAAGGCGGCTCGCACGGCGGGCGACTCGTCGCCGCAGGCACGCCCGAAGAGGTCGCGCGCACGCGCAAGTCACACACGGGCCACGCCCTCAAACCACTACTCAACGGTCACGTCTCTACGCCGAACGCCAAAAAGAAGAGCGGCGCTAAAAAAGTCGCGTGATATACTCCGCACAATACCCCGGCGAAGGAGTCTCTAAAGCGTGTCCATTTATGAAGATGATTTGAGACCCCTCAGTTTGCAGGAGGTGAAGACCTATCCGCTCGCTTCGCGCGAGAGCAAGGTGACGGTCACGGATTTCGCGCGTCCTGTCAGTGAGCACTCTTCGCTCCGCGATTTTCTGAAAAAGCTGCCGGACATTCTGGCCGTTCGCTCTTTGCGCGAGGTGGCCGCGCAGGTTCGGCGCGCGAAGAAATTACGGAAGCCTGTCATCTGGGGCATCGGCGGGCATGTCGTCAAGACCGGACTCGCGCCGGTGATTATTGATCTCATGCAGCGCGGGTTTGTGACGGCGATTGCAGCGAACGGTTCAGTGCTGGTGCATGATGCAGAGATTGCGATGGCCGGTTCGACTTCGGAGGACGTGGATGCCAGCCTCGGCGCGGGCGCGTTCGGCGCGGCAGAAGAGACCGGAAAGCTTTTGAATGATGCGGCGTGGATGGGCCAGCGTTATGAAATTGGTCTGGGCGAAGCGATGGGCCGCGCGCTTCTCTCTCTTGACCCGCCGCACAAAGATCACTCTCTACTCTGCGCCGCTTATCACTTAAAACTTCCCTTCACCGCGCATGTCGCCATCGGCGCGGACATCGCGCACTTTCACCCCACGGCGGACGGCGCGGCGCTCGGCCAGACGACGCACACGGACTTTCGCCTGCTGGCAGAGCTTGTCAGGCGCATGCATGGCGGCGGCGTCTATCTGAACATAGGCTCGGCAGTCATGCTGCCCGAAATATTTTTAAAGGCCGTCACGCTCGTGCGTAATCTGGGCCACCCATTGGAGGATTTGACGACGGCTAACTTCGACTTTATCCAATCCTATCGCCCGCTCACTAATGTCGTCCGCCGCCCCACAGCCGAAGGCGCTGGACGAGGCTATTCCATCACAGGCCATCATGAACTGATGATTCCACTACTGGCCGCCGAAATTCTTTGCGCCGAAGATGGCTCCGCTTAAGCACCTCCGCTAAACCTCCTTATCAGGGCTGCGAGAAAATTCCCGACGCTTTCATTCGGCGCTTTATCACCAGAGCCGTCTCTGATTCTCTCAAAATTAACGTCAGTGCGGCATAAGAAAGATTTCGGTTTTCTCAGCCCCGCGAGGGGCTTTCAGGCTGCATCAACTGATGCTGATGTCGTAACTGACGTAAAATTAATTTCGCAAGAAGCTTGACAAGAGAGTTTGATTGGATTAAGTTTAGCTCGATTCTGAAAACGGTTTTCAATTTCACCCACACCGACGACTGAACTATCTTATCTTTTCAAGAAGTCTGAAGAGTCCGGTTTCGAGATTCGAGTTTTCAGCGGAAGCGAAAGATGACTGGATAATTTCGAGGCAAAAAGGAAAGAGGGCGCACGACCAAATCCGGCAAGAAGCGACCGTGCACCCCAATCGACAACCGAGCGGGTTGACGACCGTAGCTATTCTACGTTCGTCAGCCACAACTTTCAATGAAGATGAAATGATGGCTGAGACCACACTTAACAAGCGTCAAGCTTTTTTCGCCCGCCTGTTTCTCGCCGCAGCCCTCTTTTCAATCTTTGACGTGTCTGCTTAGGTTCGCTCTGTTCTGCCGGCAGATGTTTCAGGAGAAATGTTATGAAGATAAATAAGAAAAAAACGTCTCACAGGTCAAAGCGGCGCGGCCCCAAGCATTGGATCGTAGCTGTCGGCACGATGGGCGTCCTTGTGGCATACACGATTGGCAACAGCCGGGCGGTGGCGCTCGGATATGCGCGCGGGGCGGCGGAGACGAGCCATTCGCAGGTGCAGGAGAAATCTCAGGTTCTCCGCTTCGACATTCCGCCCGGCCCTTTGGCGACGGTGCTGAACGCTTTCGAGAGCGTCACAGGATTGAGCGTGCAGATGCCTGATGACAAGATGCGTGGCATCTCTTCGCCGGGTGTGTCGGGAGCTTACACGGCAGAAGAAGCTCTGAAACAACTGCTCAAAGGCACTGGCATCAGCTATCGCTTCACAGCTTCTCAGACCGTCACGCTGGAAATTAGCGGGCTGGCGGAATCCGTCAACGTGGAAGAGGGCGTGCCGCAGGTGTCGTCTCCCAAATACACAGAGCCGCTGCGCGACATCCCGCAGACCATCACGATCATCCCCAAAGATATTATCGAGAAGCAGAGCGCGACGACCCTGCGCGAAGTGCTGAGCAATGTCCCCGGCCTCACGCTGACGGCTGGCGAAGGCGGCGCTCCTGCGGGTGATAATCTGACTTTGCGCGGCTTCAGTGCGCGCAACGACATCTTTGTTGATGGCGTGCGCGACCTCGGGCCACAATCGCGTGACCCCTTCAATCTCGAACAGGTGGAAATCGTCAAAGGCCCCGGCTCTGCCTATGTCGGGCGCGGCTCGACGGGCGGGACGATCAACCTCGTGAGTAAAACGCCGGGGCTGCGTCCCTCCTATGGCCTGACGCTTAATTTCGGCAGCGACAGAACGAAGCGTGCGACCGCAGACCTCAACATCCCCTTAAAGAAAATCGGATTAGGAGAGCATGCGGCTTTCCGCCTGAACTTCGTGGGCCACGTATCCGCAGTGGCCGGACGCGAGGTGGTGGAAAACGAGCGTTGGGGCGTCGCTCCATCCTTAGCGTTAGGTCTCGGCACGCCGACCCGTCTGATCTTCAGCTACTTCAAATTGAAGCAGGACAATATCTCCGATTACGGCATCCCGTGGGTTCCTGTGACCAACAATGCGCTGGTCGCTTACCGTGATCGCCCCGCTCCGGTTCCGCGCGACACCTTCTACGGGCTGAAGTCGCGCGACTTCGAGAAGCTGGATGCCGATCTGTTCACCTTCCGCTTCGAGCGTGACATCAACGAAAAGATGACGTTCCGAAACCAGTTCCGTTTCGGTCGTTCAACACGCGACTCGATAGCGACGCCGCCACGCTTCGCCGGTAACAACTCGACCGCCATCAACCGCGAGCTGAGGTCATGGGTTACAGAGGATGATGTCTGGGACAACCAGACAGATTTGCGCGCAGGATTTTCGACGGGCAGCATCGGACACGCCATCGTCGGCGGCCTTGCTCTCACCAGAGAGCGCAACAAACGAGTGACGCGCACTGCCGGAAACATGCTGACCACGCTGTTCAATCCTAACCCGAACGATATTTTCCCCGGCGCGATTGTCATCAATCCTATTGTTGGCGACATCACCGCAAACTCTGCCGCGCTTTATCTGTTCGATACTGCGAAGCTCAGCGAGAAGTGGGAAGTGAACGGCGGGCTGCGCTGGGACTATTTCGATGCGGATGGCATCGTCACACAAACCGGCGCACGTGTGGCAAGGATTGATAGGCTGTTCAGCTACAAGGCGGGCGTGGTCTTTAAGCCGCTGCCTATCGGCAGTATTTATGCTGCTTATGGAACCTCGCTCAACCCGTCGCTCGAAGGTTTGTCTTATGGCACGGCCAACACAGCGATTGACCCGGAGAAGACTTATAACTTTGAGGTCGGCAGCAAGTGGGACTTGCTCCGCCAGCGTTTGTCACTCACCGGAGCCGTCTTTCACATCAGGAAGACCAATGCGCGCACGCCGGGCCTTGTGCCGGGCGACCCGCCGCAAGTGCTTCAGGGCGAGCAGCGCGTGGCGGGAGTCGAGTTAGGGCTATCGGGCCGCATCACGCGCGCGTGGACGGTCTTCGGCGGCTACACTTTCCTCGACAGCAAGATCGTGGATTCAAACACGGTGGCGGAAATCGGGAAAGATATTATCAACACGCCGCGAAACTCTCTGAGCGTTTGGACGACTTATCGTGTCTGGAAGATAGACCTCGGCGGCAGCACGCGTTTCGTCGGCCAGCGTTTCGGCAACAATACGAACACGCGTTTTGTCGAAGGCTACTGGGTCGTCGATGCGATGGCCTCGTACCCTTTGAGGGAAAATATTGATCTCAGGCTCAATATGTACAACCTCGGTGACAAATATTATTTCGACCGTCTGGGCGGCGGGCATCTCATACCGGGGCCTGCGCGTTCCGTGATGCTGAGCACCAGTTTCAGATTTTAATTCATGAGGGTTTGCGGCCTGCGTCCGAGATATGAAAGGACGCAGGCCGCGTTTATTCTGAAGCGGGGATAAGAAGTATGCTGTTGCAGGTTCCTGATGTCTTGACTGCCGTGGAAGTCGCGCAGTGCAGGCGTGCGCTAGATGCGGCGGACTGGATTGATGGACGAGTCACTGCGGGCCACCAGTCGGCGCGTGCCAAAGACAACATGCAACTGCCCGAAGATTCCACTGCGGCGCAACGAATGGGCAAGCTCATTGTGGCTGCGCTTGGACGCAATACTTTGTTCACGGCTGCGGCGTTGCCATCGCAAATATTCCCCCCTTTGTTCAACCGCTATCAGGGCGGGCAATCATTCGGCAATCACGTTGACAACGCCATACGGCAGGTGACGGGCACGGCTTATCGCATTCGCACAGACCTTTCCGCGACGCTCTTCCTGAGCCAGCCGGACGAGTATGACGGCGGCGAGCTTCTGGTCGAAGACACATACGGCGTTCATAGCGTTAAGCTGCCCGCAGGTCATCTGATTCTCTATCCTTCGAGCAGCCTCCATCGCGTGTCTCCTGTGACACGCGGAGCGCGTCTCGCATCCTTCTTCTGGATTCAGAGCATGGTACGCGACGACGGCCAGCGGACATTGCTGTTCGATCTGGATATGGCTATCCAGCGCATCGTACAGGACGCGCCGGAACATCCTTCCGCCGTGCAACTGACGGCGGTCTATCATAACCTGCTGAGACGCTGGGCGAATGTCTGAGCGAGGAATCATTTGTCTGAGCAAGGAATTATTGAGTCATGAAGCGATTTCGCAAAATTATTTTCTGGTGTCACCTGTCTGCGGGTGTGACGGCGGCGCTGGTTATCTTCGTCATGTCGGTCACGGGCGCGCTGCTGGCCTTCGAGCCGCAAATAGTTCGCTATGCCGAGCGCGACATGCGAACAGTGCAGCCGCCGGGAGCAGAAGCAGTTCGGCTCGGCCCGCAAGCGTTGTTTGCCAAAGCTCTTGAGGCAAGGCCGGAGGCTAAACCGACGGGCCTCACGCTTCAGGCAGACAGAACGGCTGCGGCTTCCTTCGCACTGGGACGCGAGGGAATGCTGTACGTGAATCCTTATACGGGCGAAGTGTTGGGCGAGGGCGCGAAAGGCTTCAGAAACTTTTTCCGCGTCGTGACGGACTGGCATCGCTGGCTCGGAATGTCGGGCGAGGGCCGCGCGCTGGGCCGCGCCGTCACGGGAGCATGCAACGCCGCTTTTCTCTTGCTCGCCATAACGGGCATCTACATCTGGTGGCCCAAGCAGTTAAGCTGGCGATTCCTCAAACCCGTCACATTTTTTAAGTGGCGGCATAACACCGCTCGCGCGCGAGATTTCAACTGGCATAACACCATAGGCTTCTGGTCATCTTCAATTCTGATCCTGCTGACCATCACGGGTCTGGTCATCTCTTACCAGTGGGCCAACAATCTTGTGTACCGCTTGACAGGCAACCAGCCGCCCGCGCCGCAAGCGCCGCAAGCCGCAGGGCCAAACGCTCAGGCGCGCAATGAACAGGAGCCGCGCAACTTGATTCCGGCCAATCTCGACCAGCTCTGGACGCGCGCAGAGCAGCAGGTCGCCGTCTGGAAATCTATTACCTTACGGCTGCCTGCGCGTTCCGGCGCACCCGTCTCATTCTCCATAGATGAAGGCACGTCATGGAATCCGATTGCGCGCTCGCAGTTGACGTTCGACCCGAAGACGCCGGACGCGGTGAAGTGGGAACCCTACGCCGGTCTGAACGCCGGACGCCAGTTGCGCTCGTGGGTGCGGTCAACGCATACAGGAGAATCCGGGGGACTGGTGGGACAAATCCTCGCCTGTCTGGCCTCGCTCGGCGGCGCGATGCTTGTGTGGACGGGGCTATCGCTCTCATGGCAACGCTTTCGCGCGTGGCTCGTGCGGCGAAAACTCAAAGGCGCGTCTTCGACTGCGGACGAAACCATGAGCGAAGCGATTGATTACAAGGATGAAGCTCTCTCGTCCTGATTCATCGTCAACAGATAATCATAGAAAGGTTGTTTTAAGAGATGACAGCTCTGCTTTATGAAGATGCACATGCAGGCGCGGACGCCGGCGTGCAAATCTGGCGTTGCGCTTCCTGCCACTGCGTTCACCTTCGCGCCGGACAGGTGCTGCTGACCTTTACGCCGGAAGAGTTTGCGACGCTCACACAGGATGTCGTCGCTTGCTACTGCGGGCAGTTGATACATGACCACATTGAGAAGGTGATTTCAGATGAAGCGCAGCCTTTGATAATCAACAGCGAAGAGACGCATTGAGAGTTGCCTGCGCCGCCGCATTACGCGCATCATCGTCAGATGAGTTATAATCCACGCCTTCTTATTCAAACAGCAAGACCTGAGGCGAGAGACGTTTTCTCGCGGCTCAACGATAACGGGGGATAGAAGGTTAATGGACAAAGAAAAACTGGAACACTTTCGCAGCATCCTGACGGAGGAACTGCGGCGTCACACGGAGAACGTACGCGATAATCAGGCCGATGCGCTCGACGCGATGGATGACGGGGTCAAAGACAGCGCGGACATGTCTTTGCAGGATGTTAATCAAGAGACTTCGCTGCGCCTCGGCGAGCGCGAATCGCAGATGGTTGCGGATATAGATCAAGCTTTATTGAGAATTGACGAAGGCTCTTACGGCACCTGCGCCCGCTGCGGCAAAGAGATTGACGAGCGTCGCCTCGAAGCCATGCCCACCGCACGCTACGACGCAAAATGCCAGACCGAACTCGAAGCCCTTCAGGGTGTGGACGACGAGATTTCAACTTTATAAGGGTGAAGGGTGGCGGGGGCAGCGTGTAGTTAAAAGCAACTGTCTTAACTACACGCTGCCCCCGCCACCCTTCACCCTAAGCTTTTGGATGCGACTTGTCGTAAACCTCTATCAGCTTTTCCATCGAGACATGCGTATAAATCTGTGTCGTCGAAAGACGCGCATGGCCTAAGAGTTCCTGTATGTCGCGGAGGTCTGCGCCGCTGTCCAGGAGATGCGTGGCGAAAGAGTGGCGCAGCGAGTGCGGGCTGATATTGTGGATGCCTGCACAGATGCTGATGTACTTATCCACCATTCTGCCGACCGAGCGCGTAGTGATGCGCGTGCCCTGATAATTAAGAAAGACTGCCTGTGCATCCCTGTCTGCGAGCGGCGCGTTGTGCAGAAAATCATTGCGGATAGTCATATAAGCCAAAAGCGAATGCAGCGCAGGGTCGCCAAAAGGGACTATGCGCTGCTTGCGTCGTTTGCCGGTAACGCGCAGCAGCTTGCCCCTGAAATCTATGTCTCCCAGATCGAGCTTGGTCAATTCAGAGACGCGCACGCCCGTCGCATAGAGCAGTTCGAGAATGGCGCGGTCGCGCTTTCCCAAATCGGTTTCGAGGTCGGGCGTTTCGATAAAGCGAATCGCGTCTTCGATGGAGAGATGATTGGGCAGCTTCTTTTCCAGACGCGGCGTGGAGACGAGGCGCGCGGGATTCAGCTCGACAATTCCCTCTCTGACCAGAAACTGAAAGAAGGTTCTGAGCGCGGCCAGTTTGCGCGCCACGGAGGTTTTCTTCTTCTGCGCGGCATGCAGGCTTGAGAGCCATTCACGAATCGTGATGTGGTCAATCTGCTGAATCTCGATCTCGCGCCGCGCTCCGGTCTGCGGGTCTGCGGGCGCAAGATAATCATAAAACTGTCCGAGGTCGCTCGCGTAGTTACGCAAAGTGTGCTCGCTCACATTGCGTTCATAACGCAGGTGCTCGAAAAACTGTGCGAGTAGCTGTTCCATAATGACAGTGATACGTGACGGGTGATAAGTGACAAGCCAGAGCAAGAGGATTTTATCCTGTCACTCATCGCTTGTCACCTCTTACTGCTTTTATCCTTTTGGCGGATAGTAGCCTCTGCGCGCGCGCACGCGCAGGTTCGGACGCCGGGCGATTTTTAAAGAGATAGTGCGAAAGCGGCCATCGCGTTTATCGTCGTCTGGATAATAGCTGAGGACATATTGCTGCGAGAGGTCGGCTGCGATCTGTGCAAAGGCCGAGTCGAGATCATTGCTCGCCTTCGGCACAAACACCGCGCCGCCGGTCTGCGCGGCGTATTCCTGCAAGCGGCGCGAGGCGGCCAGATTATAAAGATTGACGCTCTCGCTCTGCCCAGTCTGCACAGCATAAATCTGACAATCGGCCAGAAACGCATGATTCAAAGATTTATCGAAATCAAGCTCGCTCAAAGTGTCCGCGCCGTCCGAGACAATAACGATGACTTTCCGGCCTTCATACGGGCGCAGGTAATCCGCAGCTTTGGCGACCGTATCAAAGAGCGCGGTCGCGCCGTCCTCAGGCGTCGGGAAACGCTCGATGGTGCGGACGAGCAGGTTGACATCACTGGTGAACCCCTGCGCGAGAATCGGATACGTGTAGATTGAATAAATAGCCGCGTGATCCACTGGCCGCAAGACACGGCGTAGAAACTTAACGGCAGCATGCTTCTCAAATTCTCGCCCCTCGCGCAAACTCATGCTGTTATCAAACAACAGCACCATACGCACGGGCGTCTCCGCGCGGCTTAGCTCGCTCAAAGCCTTCGTCTGGCCCTCGACCTTGAGTTCAAAATCTTCCAGCTTGAGGTCTGGCACAACGCGCCCTTGCGAATCCACGACGGAGGCCGGGATGGTCACAAGATTCGCATCCACGCGGACAGTTTCGCCGGGGTCAAGCTCTTCCATGTCGGAAGAAGCAGGAGAAGCTGCCGGGCCGACTTTCGCGGGCGACGCAGCGGGCTGCGGAGTCGGCGCGGGTGTTGGCGTCGGCGTCGGCCCGGCGATGGCCTTCGCGCGCACGGTGACGGGCGGAGGCGGCTGCTGTTTTTTGTTGCGCCCTGATTGCGCTTGCAGGCTCGTTACCGGAATCAGTAGAGAGAAGACGAGCAGCGCGCAGCCGAGGACGTTTCGCGTCATGGCGCGCGGCAGCGGCGTCATGAGCCGGTGATTGCGACCGGCGCGCTCTGCGTGTAGAGATGTGTGTGAAGCCAAGTGTCCCACTCTTTTAATGCTAGTTCGACCTGTAATTGATGCCGGTCACGTTTACGACGGACGCGCTTGCGATGTTCCTCCGCGAGCGGCTCAAGCAACGCAAAAGTGATGTTGACGGGTTGATAGTTATCTGTCTTCGCGCCTGAGACGTAACGCGCGAGCGCGCCCAACGCGCTTTTCGGCGGCGCTTCCAGCAAGCTCGCCTCCTGCGCCAGCCGCGCCGCGTTCTGTCCGGCGAGCCAGCCCGTCGCAACAGATTCGACGTAGCCTTCGACGCCACTGATTTGACCTGCGAAAAAGACCAAAGGTTGCTTGCGCATTTGCAGGGTCGGCAGCAAGACGCGTGGCGCGCAGATGTAAGTATTACGATGAATCTGCCCGAACTGCAAGAACTCAGCCTGCTCTAAGCCCGGAATCAGGCGCATGATACGCGCCTGCTCGCCGTAACGCAGGTGGTTCTGAAAGCCCACCATGCTGTAGGCATCTGCCATCAGATTCTCCTGCCTGAGCTGCACGCAGGCATACGGCTCGCGGCCCGTGCGCGGGTCAACCAAACCTTTTGGCTTCATTGGCCCAAAACGCGGCGTGTCCACCCCGCGCCGCGCCAGTTCCTCAATCGGCAGGCACGCCTCGAACCAGCGCGTCTCTTCAAAGCGATGCAGCGGCACGCTCTTGGCTTTAATCAACTCTTCATAAAAGCGCGCATACTGCTCTTCGTCGAAAGGGCAGTTGACGTAATCGTCGCCGCCCTTGTCGTAACGCGCGGCGCGAAACGCGATTGTCATATCAATCGAATCGGCTGCGATAATCGGCGCAATCGCATCGTAAAAGTAGAGCTGGTCATCGCCAGTCAGGCGCATGATGTCCGTCGTCAGAGCATCGGAAGAGAGCGGCCCCGTGGCGACAATCGTGATTTCGTCATCGGGCACGTTCTTCAACTCTTCGCGGACGAGCGTGATGCCCGGATGATTGGAAATTTTTTCGGTGATGTAATCCGCGAACTTGTGGCGGTCAACGGCGAGGGCCGCGCCCGCCGGAACTCTCGTCGCCGTCGCAGCCTCCATCACGAGCGAGCCTGCGCGGCGCAGCTCTTCCTTGAGCAAGTAGGGCGCGCTTCCCACTTCGTCCGATTTCAAAGAATTGGAACACACAATCTCCGCCAGCTTATCCGTCCGGTGCGCCGGAGTCTGCTGCACTGGCCGCATCTCATAAAGCCGCACGCGCGCTCCCGCGCCAGCGGCCTGCCACGCCGCTTCAACCCCTGCTAATCCGCCGCCGATGACAATAATCTCTTTCATTTAATCTCAGTAGATACCAATCCGAAAAATCATTTCACGCAAAGGCGCAAAGACAAAAGACGAGACGCAAATGAGTTGAGCATTCTTTGCGTCTTCTGTTTTTCCTTTACGCCTTTGCGTGAAACAAAAGCTTTCCAACAAAAGACACTTCTGATGTTAGACGCTACCTGCAAGATGTCAAGTCATGACCCAGCCGCAACGATCATCGTCCCTGTTCCCTCATCGGTGAAGACTTCCGAGAGCAGAGCGTTGCGAAGCGTGCCGTTGATGATGTGCGCGCTGCTAACGCCGCGACTGAGGATGGTGATGAGGCTTTGCAGTTTCGGAATCATGCCGCCCGTGGCTGTGCCGTCCCGGATTAAAGCTTCCGCTTCATCCACAGTCAGCCGCGAGAGCTTTGTCTCAGGCTCTTCCTGTCTGAGACAGATGCCGTCCACGTCCGAGAGCAGAATCAATTTCTCTGCCTGCAACTGGACGGCGATTTCAGAAGCAATCGTGTCCGCGTTGATGTTAAAGACCATGCCGTCCTCGTCCGCGCCGAGCGATGAGACGACAGGCAGATAACCCTCTGCCAGCAACACGCACAGCAGCCGCGAGTTTATCCTGATAATATCGCCGACGTGGCCGAAGTCCACCTCTGCGCGCTCGCCCGTTTCACGATTCAAGACTTCCTTCGGGGGTCTCTTTGAAGCCTGCACGATATTGCCGTCAACGCCGGACAGCCCGACTGCTTCGACTCCGCGACGGCGCAGGGCCGCGAGAATATCCGTATTAATCTTGCCCGCGAAAATCATCTTCGCCATTTCGAGCGTCGCGTCATCCGTCACGCGCCGACCGTTGATGATGGTCTGCTCGACGCCCAGACGCAGGGCCAGTTCGGACAACTGCTTGCCGCCGCCATGCACCACGCAGACACGTATCCCGACCTGATGAAGCAGGGCCAGCTCTTCCGCGAGCGATGCGAGATTCGCAGCATCCTCTGTCGCTTTGCCCGACAGCTTGACGACAAAGGTCTTGCCCTTGAAGCGTTGAATGTAAGGCAGAGCCTCGCGCAGCAGTTCAAATCTTGGCTGGCTCATCGCTCTTTGCCTCCGATAAGCTTTGCCATGATCGCTTTCTGCGCGTGGAGGCGATTTTCCGCTTCATCTATCACGACTGACGAGGGCGAATCGAGCACGCCGTCCGTGACGATGACATTGCGGCGCACAGGCAGGCAGTGCATGAAGATAGCGCTATTGGAGCGTGCCATCTTGCGCTCGTCTACGATCCAGTCTTTGCGATAGACTCCGCGCGCGGCGATGTCTTTGTTCGCTGCTCCGTAAAAATATCGGCTGCCCCAACTCTTGGCATAGACGACCTCTGCGCCGTCAAAGGCTTCGTCAATCTTCTTCGTCACGCGCAGGCTTCCGCCCGCGCTTTCCGCTTTGGCCTTGATGTCGCCGAGCAACTCTTCGTCAAGCTCGTAATGGAGCGGATGTGCGATGGTCAGTTCATGGCCCATTTGAGCAGCCGCGAGCGCAAAGCTGTTCGGCACAGCCATCGGCAGAGGCTTCGGATGCCAAGCCCATGTCAGCAGGACGCGCTTGCGCTGCGGCCCAAGCTTTTCGCGCACGGTCATCATGTCTGCCAGAGCCTGACATGGGTGATGCATCGCTGATTCGAGATTGATGACCGGCACGTCCGAGTAACGCGCAAAGGCACGCAGCACGGGGTCTGTGCGCTCCTCTTCCCAATCATTCATGAGGGCAAAAGTCCTGACGCCGATGGCCGCGCAATATCTGCCAAGCACGCGTACAAACTCCGCCACATGCTCTGTCTTATCTGAATCCATCACTGCGCCGTCGCGGTGCTCCAAAGTCCAGCTTGTCCCGCCCGGCTCTAAGGTCACAGGATTGCCGCCAAGCTCATAGATGCCGACCTGCATTGAAGCGCGCGTGCGTAAACTCGGATTGAAGAAAACGAGGGCAATAGATTTTCCGGCGAGCGGCTTTGACTCGTCCTCGCCGCGCTTGAAGCGCAGCGCGGATTCGATTAGCTCAACCAGCTTATCGCGTGCCCAGGCTGCTGTCGTTAGAAAATCTTTTTTCATAAGAAATTTTCACCGCAGAAGACACAGAGAGCACAGAGGTAAAAAGATTTCAAATCCGAGACACTGAATTTGAGATTCCCCTGTGCTCGCTGTGGCTCAAAATACCTGCTTCAGCGCATCAACAAACAGATCAACCTCTTCGCTTTTCAAACACAGCGGCGGCAACAGGCGCAGCACGCGCTTGTCGCTCGACGTGCCAGTGATAATTTTCCGTTCCAGCAGCTTTGCATGCACGGCCTGTGCAATCTCATCCGTAAATTCGATGCCTAACAGCAGCCCGCGACCGCGCACGCGCTTGATGGCGGGAATCTCTGAGAGTCGCAAGCGTAAATAGCTTTCCGACGCTTTGACGTTCTCTAACATGCCATCCGCCTCAATCGCTTCGAGCGTCGCTGTGACAGCGGCCATCGCCAGCATCCCGCCGCCGAAGGTCGTGCCGAGATCGTTCTCTTTAATTTGAGCGGCAAGCTCTTCTTTAACCAGACACGCGCCGACCGGAACGCCGCTGCCTAAGGCTTTTGCCAGCGTGATGATGTCCGGCACGACATGCGCGCCCGCCTCGCTTCCAGCGAAAAACCATTCGCCCGTGCGCCCGATGCCCGTCTGTACTTCGTCATAAACAAGGGCGATGCCGCGCTCGTCCGCAAGCTGTCTTAAGTCACGATAGAACTGAGGCTCTGCCATTCTCACGCCCGACATGGATTGAATCGGCTCAAGCATGATGGCCGCGACCGATTCGTCTGCGAGTTGGCTGACGGAATCCATGTCGCCAAACTCTGCCTCCACATGTCCCGGCACATTCGGGCGTCCAAGCTCTCTATACTTTCCCAAAAATGTCGCGCTGATCGAATCCGCCGTCCGCCCGTGAAAGCCTCCGCTAAAGGTGACGACCTTCTCTCGCCCGGTCGCAAGGCGCGCGATACGCATCGCGTTCTCATTGGCTTCGGTGCCTGAGTTGCAGAAGAAAACTTTTGCCAGCGCGGAAGGCGCAAGCGAGACGAGTTTGAACGCCGCACGCGCACGCGTCTGCGAGTAAACCAGATTTGAATAAAAGAGAAGCTTTGCGGCCTGCTCTTGAATCGCTGCGACGACGCGCGGGTGGCAATGCCCTGTCGCCGCGACAGCATGCCCTCCATACAAATCAAGATAACGCGCGCCGTCGCTCGCATAGAGCCAGACCCCGCGCCCGCGCGCCGCAGCCAGAGGCATCTTCTTATAGGTCGCAAGCTGAAACTGCTCTTCGCTTGCCGCTATTTCCTGAAATATTATTTCCTCAGTCATCATATGTGATTAATTCTCACTCACGGATTCGTCCCCATCAGCATCAATCCCATCGTTTCGTCAAACCCGAACATCAGGTTCATATTCTGCACGGCCTGACCGGCTGCGCCTTTGACCAGATTGTCAATCGCGGAAAAAATGACAAGCTGCCGCCCGCGCGCGGCGAAACCGATGTCGCAGAAGTTAGTCGTCTTGACCCAGTTGATGTCCGGCGAGTTCTGGACCAGACGAACGAAGAATGAGTCCTGATAAAAATCCGCGTAGAGCGCGCGGGCATAACTTTCTGTCATCTCGTTGGTCGTCTCCGCATAGACGGTTGCAAAAATGCCGCGCGCGACGGGGAGCGAATGCGTCATAAAAACAAGCTCGCTCGTCCAGTCGCCCGAAAGCGACTGTAACTCCTGCTCTATCTCCGGCACGTGTTGATGCTGGAAAGGTTTGTAAGCGTAGAACGAGTTCATGCGTTGCGGGTGATGCGTGTTCGCAGCAGCCTTCGCGCCTGAACCGGACGAGCCTGTCTTGGCATCAACTATGACGCGACCGCTCAGAAAATTATTTGCTACCAGCGGCGCGAGTCCCAACAGCGTCGCCGTCGCAAAGCATCCGGGATTGGCGACCAGACGCGCTTTCCGAATCGCCTCGCGGTTTGTCTCCGTCAGGCCATAAACGAATGCCGTCTGGCTTTGCATCGCTGTGTGCTCGCGCCCGTAATGTCGCTCAAAAACCGCGCCATCACGCAGGCGAAAGTCGCCCGACAAATCAATCACCTTCACGCTTTCAGGCACAAATGGCGCGACCTCCATCGCCTGCCCGTGCGGGAGCGCGAGAAAGAGACAATCAAGCTGGCCCAGCTCCGCCAAATCTTCCGGCGCGCGTGTAAAGCTCAGGTTCGTCAGCCCGTAAAGATTGCGATGCACATCCGGGACAGCTTTGCCCGCATGCTCGTTTGCAGTGACCAGCACAACCTCGACAGCAGGATGCGGCAGCAGCAGGCGCATGAGTTCCGCGCCGCCGTAACCTGAGCCACCGAAAATGCCAACTTGAATCTTTTCCATCTCAATAAAATTAACAGGAAATGAAAAGCAAGGATGAAGGCGGAAGGATGAAGGATGAAAGAAGTGCTGTTCAAACATGAGCAGCCATCTGCGATAGCACTCTCTTCATCATTTGCAATAGCTCTCTCTTCATGCTTTATCCCTCACGTTTAAGAGTCACACTTTCATCCTTCCGCCTTCATCCTTCCACCTTGCTTTTCTTGTGCCAGCTTCCCTTGAACTATCTCAAACAGCCGCGCCCCGTTCCTTCGCGCATTGCCAGCGGGGACGCCGAACTCAAGCTCTATATAATCCTCTCCCATCTGCGAATCCGTGACAGAGCCTGCAATCAGATCAATCTCCAGCCCGCGCCTGCGAAAGAGTTCGATGCCACCCCACGCGCCGACGTAATCCGAAGCGCAAAAGACGAGCGCGGCTGTAGCTGCGCGCAGCTCTTCATCATCAAAGACGGAATCAACGGAGTAGCCGCCGAGAATGCCGTCGCCAAGCTCTATCACAATCAAGTCCGGCGCGCTTTCGTTGAGTTGTCCGATGATGGCCTTTGCCAAAGGCGCAAGCTCGCCCACTCCGACCGTCGAAGGCAGGCCGCAGTCCAAGAAGCTTGCGGTCGCCACAGCCCCGTGATCCGCCATGTTGAGCGTGTCGCGCAGGCAGGCGACGCCGGACAGTTTTGCCGCCGCCACCTTGAGACCCGCGCGCGTCGCGCGTTTAATCAACTCGGTCGCAGCATAAGTCTTGCCGCTGTTCATGCATGTCCCCGCAACCAGCACGAGCGGCGCACTCTGGCCCAACGTCTCACAGGGCTTGAGCGCGCCGTCCGCTATGTTCAGGACGCGCCCGTCTTCATCGCATGCCATGCCGATGACTTCGACGCTGATGGCATCCGTGAGGCTCGAATGATGTCCGGTGCAGAGGCCAATCACGCCGCCCATGTTGAGCAAGTGCAAGGTGTCTCCAGCCTTCACGCTCTGCGGCACATCGCCGACAAAACCTTTTAAGGCGCGGCGTCTGCCAAGCACGCCCACCAGCACGTCGCCCGGATTAATCTTCGCCAATCTTCCGGTCGGCAACTCCAACTGGTTGTAAGTTGCGCTGTCGGTCAAAGCGCGCACTACGACCACATCGCCCGCACTCGCAGCCTCGCACTCGCAGACCACAGCCAAAGTTTTCTGCAAACCGAGCGGCGAGGCGGCGGAGCCAAGCTTGTCCGCTTCGACCACGCTGATAGAAATATTTGACTCAACACAAATGCTTTTCATGGTTAGCCTTTCCTTCGTCTCTGCGCTTAATTTTCAACTCGTCAACCCACGCAACCGCAGGCGGAGCGCATTGAGCTTGATAAAGCCCTCTGCGTCGCGCTGGTTGTAAATATCATCGGCCTCAAAGGTCGCCAGCTTTTCGTTGTAGAGCGAGCGCGCGGCGCGGCGGCCCGCGACTATCGCATTGCCTTTATAAAGCTTGAGCCGCACGTCGCCTGTCACATCTGCCTGCATCTCGTCAAGCATGCGCCTCATCAACTCAAACTCCGGCGCGAACCAGAAGCCGTAATAAATGCTTTCGGCAAACCGGACGCCGAGCGAGTCGCGCAGCCGCACAACCTCTCTATCAAGCGTGATGGATTCCAGCGCGCGATGCGCCGCCTGTAGAATCGTCACCCCCGGCGTCTCATACACGCCGCGCGATTTCATCCCGACGAAACGATTCTCAACCAGATCAACGCGCCCGATGCCGTGCTTGCCTCCGAGCTGGTTTAAAGTTTCGAGCAAGGCCACCGCGCCCAGATGCTGATTGTTGATAGCGACAGGCACGCCGTGCTCAAACGCAATCTCTACATATTCCGCTTCCGCCGGAGCCTCTTCCGGCGATTTCGTCATCTGAAAAATATCCTCAGGAGCTTCGGCCCAGGGGTCTTCCAGAATGCCGCCCTCATAAGAAACATGCATCAGATTGCGATCCGTCGAATAAGGCTTTGAGTGCGTCGCCGTCACAGAGATGTCGTGCCGCTCTGCATAATCAATCAAATCCGTGCGCCCCTTAAATTCCCACTCGCGCCACGGCGCAACGACCTTGATATTCGGCTCAAGCGCATAGTAGGTCAGCTCAAATCGAACCTGATCGTTGCCCTTGCCGGTCGCGCCGTGGGCCACAGCGTCCGCTCCCTCCATGCGCGCAATCTCTATCTGCCTCTTGGCGATGACAGGGCGCGCCAGAGAAGTTCCCAGGAGGTACACGCCCTCGTAAACAGCATTGGCTTGAACGGCAGTCCAGACGTAATCCGTGACAAACTCCTGCCGCAAATCTTCCACATACAGCTTGGACGCGCCCGTCTCGCGCGCCTTCACATCGAGGCCCGTCAACTCTTCGCCCTGCCCCACGTTCGCGCAATAACATACGACCTCGCAGCCGTACTGCTCCTTCAGCCAATGCAGCATGACGGACGTATCAAGGCCGCCCGAATAAGCTAAAACTATTTTCTTGATCTTTTTCTCAGTCATTGTGCTTTGTTCTTTGTGACTTGTTCTTTGTGCTTTGTCCTTCGGCAAGGCGACCAAAATTGCGGCCTTTCGCATGCAAGAAAACAAAGCACAAAATACAAAACTCTAATCAAACATCTCCCAGATTTTTTTGATGGCCGCGCGCTGCGCCTTGCGCTCGCTGACGGCGATAAAAATCGTATCGTCGCCTGCCAGCGTGCCGACAACTTCCGGCAACGCTGCGCGGTCTATCTCGACTGCCAGCGCGGAGGCCAGTCCCGGTTCGCACTTTGCGACGACGAGCGCGTCACCTGCCGCCTCCAAACTTAATAAGCCATGCGCGGCTGCTCCCTGCGGAGACTGCGGCAAGGTGTAAAAGCCGTGCTGCTTGACTATCCCCAGCTCTATCAGGTCGCGCGAGACGCTGGATTGCGTGGCGACGACTCCGGCGCGCTCCAGTTGAGCCGCCAGTTCTTCCTGTTTGCCGATTCGCTTAGCGCGAATCAAGCTCAAAATCTTTTTCTGTCGTGTCTCTTTCTGCATCTCTCTTTTTATGCAAATTTTTTGCATAATGTTTGCATAGATGCATAAACTAGCAAAATGGGTGCATAATGTCAAAAGAATCCGGACTGCTTTCCCGGCAAGGCGCGCTACAATACGGAAAGCCGGAGATTAGCCGCAGAGACATAGAGTAAATAAAAATAGCTTTGCCTTGCTTTCTTGATTCTTCTCTGTGCCTCTGTGGCAAATTTTGAAATGCTCTCTTAAATTACGGAGGTCAGGATGGACGGGTCGAAAAATTTGTGGGGCGGTCGTTTCACGGGGAAGGCCGACGAGAAGTTTTCAGAGTTTAATCGCTCGTTCGGCTTTGACCGCAAGCTGCTGGCGGCTGATGTGCGCGCAAGTCTGGCGCACTGCGAAGGGTTGCGCGGGGCGGGCGTGCTCTCCACATCGGAAGCAGAGTTAATCAAAAGCGGACTCGACACGATTCTCAAGCGCGCGGCTGCGGGCGCAAGCTATTTTGACGAGCTGGATTCGGAGGATGTCCACTCGTTTATAGAGGCGCGGCTGGTGCAGTTGATCGGCGACGCAGGGCGCAAGCTACACACTGGCCGGAGTCGTAACGATCAGGTGGCGACGGCTTTTCGTCTCTGGCTGCGTGATGAAGTGGATGCTATTTCGCGTTTCGTCATTAAAGCTCAGGAGGCATTTCTCGATCTGGCGGAACGGCACAGCGCGGCGGTGCTGCCGGGCTACACGCACCTGCAACGCGCGCAGCCGGTGCTCTGGGCGCACTGGTGTCTGGCTTATTTCGAGATGCTCCGGCGCGACCGCGAACGGCTCACAGAGTTGCGCCGTCGCGTCAACGTGATGCCGCTCGGTGCGGCTGCGCTGGCTGGCACTTCTTATCCGGTAGACCGTGAGGCGGTCGCGCGCGAGCTTGGCTTTGAAAGCATCGCGCGTAACAGTCTGGATGCCGTGAGCGACAGAGACTTCTGTATAGAGTTTGCCTCTGCGGCCTCACTCGTCATGATGCACCTGTCGCGGCTGGCCGAAGATATTATTATTTATTCGTCGGCGGAGTTTGGTTTTCTTGAATTGAGCGATGCGGTGGCGACCGGCTCAAGTTTGATGCCGCAGAAAAAGAATCCTGACTCGATGGAGTTGGTGCGCGGCAAGGCTGGCCGCGTCTTCGGTCACACGTTTGCGCTGCTCTCCATGATGAAGGGGTTGCCGCTCGCTTATAACAAGGACATGCAGGAAGACAAAGAGGCCGTCTTTGATACTGCGTTGACCGTCAGCGCATCGCTTCAGGTGACGGCGACTGTCCTCTGTAATGTGCGCGTGCGCGAGGAGCGCGCGCGCGAGGCCGCGTTGCGCGGATTTATGAATGCGACCGAGCTGGCTGATTATCTGGCGCGCAAGGGCATGCCGTTTCGTGAAGCGCATGATGTGGTCGGGCGCGTGGTGCTCTCTGCCATTGAGGGCGGAGTAGAACTGCATGAGTTGTCGCTTGAAGATTTACGCGCGTTTTCATCTTTGATTGCAGAGGATGTGTTCGCCGCGCTCTCGCTGGAACAGACGCTGGCGACGAAATCCCAGACGGGCGGCACATCGCCCGCGCGCGTAGCGGAAGCTCTGGCCGCCGCGCGCATGTCACTCGCCGCAGGCCATGATTAAAAGAAGCGGATGCCTGTAATCAAGGTCTCTTTCTTAAAAAGCGAACGAGCCACAAAAGCGCCATTAAGAAGCTGTTTGAAAAGTCTGTGAAAGCCCTGTAAGGGGCGCAATGTAATAGCCTGTGGCAACGCCACAGGTCAACACGCCCCTTTTAATAACATGGCCCGGCAAGGTTGTGCGGTTGACTGGCTACGGGTTTTGTTTTATGTTTCTGCCCGCTTGATGCACAGTCCGAAACCCTTTGCGGGCAAGGTTAAAAGTTAAGTGCAGCCAGGCCGGTTTGAATCCCCTGCTGTCAAACGCAAGACAGCCATTTTTATCCACCTTCACTAGAACTTTCGACTTAAAGGAAAAGCACATGCCTATATCTTTTGCTCGTCGCGGCTGGCTCGCAGTCCTTTTGATGACACTGCTTGTCGCCAGTGCGCTGCCTTTCACTTCTACCGCTTCAAAATCTTCCGGGCTGGTTGTTGGAAGAATTAACGATGAATATTCACTGAGCGCAAACGGCCTCGGCACGTTTCATCGCACATCGCGCAGGATTGAGAACGCGCGCCTGCTTGACTTGCCGGACTCGACTGCACAGGTCGCTCTCTGGGAAGAGCAGCGCACAGATGGAAGCAAAGCTTCGTTTTATGCCATCAGTCTTGACGGGCGCACAATGGCGACGGCGCAGGAAACGTCTTATGACATCCTGCTGCGCTATGCCAAGTTTGATCCGGCGACGCAGCGTCCGGCGGTTCCCGAAAATCTCAAGGCGAGCGCGCCCGCAGCAGACAGCGTGTATATCGTGCAGTTTGTCGCGCAGCCGCTCGAAGAGTTTCGCAAAGCTGTGGAAACGCGCGGCGGAACGATACACCAGTTTCTCGCCAACCATTCTTATCTGGTGAAGATGAGCGCGCAGACGCGCGTAGCGGTCGAGGCTCTGCCGTTCGTGCGCTGGGTCGGAGAGTATCAGCCCGCTTATCGTCTCGAAGAATTTCTGCTCGAACGCCTGAGCGAAGGCGGCTCAACGCTGCCGACGATGCGCTATAACATCATGCTCTTAGAGCGCGGCGCGGCCAAACAGAATACGGTCGCGGGGCGCATCAGCGCGATGGGCGGCAAAACTGACCTGACGATTCCCGAAGGCTTTCGCATGGAAGCGACGCTCTCGGCCAGCCAGTTGCTCGAAGTCGTGCAGATGAATGAAGTGCTATTCATAGACCGCTGGAGCGCGCCCGAAACGGACATGGACGTTGTGAGAAATACCGGCGGCGCAAACTTTATCGAGACGACGCTCGGCTATACCGGTCAGGGCGTGCGCGCAGAGGTGATGGATGGCAACTTCCTGGACACGCATGCGGACTTTCAGCTTGCGCCCGCGACGATGTTTCATGGCGGTCGTTCAGGCGATCCGAGCCACGGCACGAGCACGTTCGGCATCGTCTTTGGCAACGGCGCGACCCTCCCTGCCGGTCGCGGCATGATTCCCAACGCGCAAAAGATTTTTTCTTCCTACCTCAGCCTGACCAATCGTTACACGCATACGCAGGAGATGAAAGAAGCTCCCTATAATGCCGTGTTCCAGTCAAATAGCTGGGGCAATGCTCAGGTCACGCAGTACACCACGCTCTCTGCGGAGATGGATGACATCCTGTTTCAGAAAGACTTTACGATTCTGCAATCGCAGAGCAATACGGGCAGCCAGCTTTCGCGCCCGGAGGCGTGGGCCAAGAACATCGTTTCGATTGGCGGAGTTCGACATTTCAATACTGCGTCCGAGACCGATGACACGACCAGCGGCGCGAGCTTTGGCCCGGCGACAGACGGGCGCATCAAGCCCGATCTGGCTCATTATTATGATCTGGTCTTTACGCCGACCAGCACCACCACCACCAGTTACACAAACTTTAGCGGAACCAGCGCGGCCACGCCGATTGTCGCCGGACACTTCGGCATCTTCTTCCAGATGTGGCACAACGGCATCTTCGGCAATACGCACGGCGCGACAGTCTTCGACAGCCGCCCGCACATGACCACCACTAAGGCGATTATGATTAACACTGCGCACCAGTGGGCCGCCACGGGAGCGGGCGCAGGATTGACGCGCGTCAGGCAGGGATGGGGCAGGCCCGACCTGCAAAATCTCTACGACCTGCGCAACAAGATGGTCGTTATTGACGAAAACGACGTGCTCACAAATCTCGGCAGCAAGAGCTATGCGTTGACAGTGCCTGCGGGCAGCACGACGCCCTTCAAGGCGACGATGGTTTTTGCAGACCCGATGGGCAACCCCGCTTCGGCACAGCACCGCATCAACGATGTGTCGCTGAAGGTGACTGCGCCGAACGGCGACATCTACTGGGGCAACAACGGATTGTCGGGCACAGGACAGTGGTCTACTTCAGGCGGCGTCGCCAACACGATAGATACTGTCGAGAACGTCTACATACAGAATCCTGCGGCGGGCACATGGACGGTTGAAGTGATTGCCAGCCAGGTGGTTCAGGACGGCCACACGGAAACGCCTGCGATGGATGTCGACTATGCGCTGGTCGTGACGGGCGTCAATCGTGTGGGGCGCAAGACGCCTTTTGATTTTGACGGCGACGGCAAGACGGATGTCTCTGTCTTTCGTCCCGGCACCTCCGACTGGCATATCCTGCAAAGCTCGAATAACTCTTTGAGGTCTCAGAACTGGGGACTCTCTTCAGACCGCATCGTGCCTGCGGATTATGACGGCGACAGGCGCACGGACATCGCAGTCTTTCGTCCTTCGACCGGCGCGTGGTTTGTCTACAGGAGTTCGGACAATACTGTCGTCTCGCAAGTCTGGGGCACAAACGGCGATATACCGATGCCTGCGGATTACGATGGCGACAGCAAAGCTGATTTCACAGTCTTCCGTCCATCAAGCGGCAGTTGGTATGTCCTTCAAAGCTCTACCAATACTTTGAGAGGACTAGCTTTTGGACAGAACGGAGACGTGCCAGTGGCAGGAGATTACGACGGCGACGCGAAGGTGGACATTGCGGTCTATCGCCCGGGAACCAGCGTCTGGTATGTCTTTCAAAGCACAGACAACACAACCATCACGCAGCCTTACGGGACGAGCGGCGATAAGCCTGTTCCGGCAGACTATAACGCGGACGGCAAGACGGACTTTGCAGTCTACCGTCCAAGCATCAACACCTGGTTTACCTCTATGAATCCCGCAACCAACTTCGGTGCGGTGCAGTGGGGCCAGTCCGGCGACGTTCTCGTGCCGGGTGATTACGACGGCGATGGTCAGGCGGATGTAGCCGTCTTTAGACCGAGCGTCAATAGCTGGTACATACGTCAAAGCTCCAACGGCAGCCTCATGTCACAAACGTGGGGCGCAAACGGCGACTTGGCCGTACCGGCTGCTTACCTTCCATAAAGCCAGCCGAAAACCGGCGATAACAAACAGGGCTGCGGAGATATATTCCGCAGCCCTGTTTCTTTACGGCAGTTTTTAATAAACCACTGACTCCCGCAAAGGCGCAAAGGAAGACCGCAAAGCTTTGAATGGCACTTACACTTTGCGTGCTCTTCTTTGCGCCTTTGCGGGAAACGTTCTTCTGAAAACCGAAATAATTTGCGCAACTAGCCAGTTGAATCTTTCAACCGCTCAGTTGAAAAGAGGGGCAAGGCTGTTGAAGTTTTCAACGGCCTTGCCCCAATTTCAGGCAGGCAATCTAAATGCCTGCTGTTTTGTGTGATTTAGCGGAGCGGCGGCCTCCGACAGTTCGGGACGCGCGCCTTGAGTCTCACGCTCGTCACGCTAGTTCCCGCAGTTCGGGACGGCATCATTCGTGATCGTCCATGTCGTATTGTTGGCGCAGGACACGACGCCGGAAACAAAACAGCCGTCCATATCTTCGCCAATGACTTTAATATCCGAGCCTGTGCAGGAGACGTTGCTCAGCGTCACTGAATGGCCGGGAGTTAAGTTCTCATCGCCCAAGCGATTTTCGCTCCACATCTCCGAATCGGTTGGCGAGACATAAACAAAACGCATGCTCCGGCTCGAATTATTTGTGACGATGATCGACACTCCCT
The DNA here is from genome assembly GCA_963817025.1 of Pyrinomonadaceae bacterium. Classification (GTDB taxonomy): domain Bacteria; phylum Acidobacteriota; class Blastocatellia; order Pyrinomonadales; family Pyrinomonadaceae; genus JACMLC01. The sequence goes on from CAWFML010000004.1 coordinate 918,939, forward strand.
CCACCGAGCGCGCTTTTGAAAGCATTGGCGCGGCGACAAGCGCGCAGAGGACAACGGCGAGCATCATGAAATAGCTGGCGACTCGCGTGGCTTGTGAGTTAAAGTTTTTCATACTGCTATCTCCTTCTTAAAAACAAAAAATGTTTGATTGCCGGGCGGTGCAGCAAGGCATCCGCTATGGATTGATGAATTGCGACGTGTCAGGTGAAGCCCATCCAGCGAGATCGCTCGGTATCAAAAGCGTCGCGGATATTATCACCACTGACCTCATAATGGAAGTTAACGGGCGCAGCCAACGAGTGCGGCTGGAAACGCACTGGCAACTGCACGCGCGAGTGCCGCGCCCGCCTTCCATTTCAAAGGCCGTCAAGTCGTCACGGGCAAGTGCCGTTGACGGTGTATTTCACGCCGCTGTCTATCGCGCCGCCATTGTTGCCCTGACTCTTGGGCACCTTGACCTGCGCGGTGGCTGTTGCCACGTTGCCTTGCGCGTCTTTGACGCGGAAGTGAATGGTATAGACCCTGCCGTTACCTCCTCCGTCACGCTCGGCCCTCAGTTGGACGGACTTGCAGTTAGCAGCGATCACGATGTCATTCAAGGTGTTGCCGTCGCCGCTGCTGTTCTCAAGCTCGTCGCTCGTGACCTTCGAAATCACCACGTCATTGATGTCTATCGTCCCGTCGCAGCCGTCCGAAGCACTGGCAACTAGCTGCGTGAGATTGATAGTCGTGTACTTGTGATTGGGCGACCACAGTTCAATCGAGGCTCCGGTCAAGTTGATAACCGGGAGTCCCGTGTCAACGACGATGACCGTACGCGTCTTCGTCGAAGTGTTATAGCCATCATTGGCCGTGTACGTGATGGTGTAAGTGCCGGGCACGTTCGGGTTGACGTTGCTTGCGGAACTGACAGGCACGCTGCCCGCGCAAGAGTCCGTCGCCGTTGCTCCCGGATCGGTAAAGCTGGTGTGACACTCGACTGTCATCGGATTCGCGCCGTTCAGTGTGATGACCGGAGCGATAGTGTCCACGACGTTGACCGTCCGTGTCGCCGTCGCAGTGTTATAGCCATCGTTCGCCGTGTAAGTGATGGTGTAAGTTCCCGGCACGTTGACGTTGACGGTGCCGGAGGAAGTGACAGAGATGCTGCCCGCGCACGAATCCGTGGCGGTCGCACCCGCGTCCGTATAGCTGGTATGGCATTCGACCGTCGCGGGATTCGCTCCGTTGACGGTGATGACCGGCGGGGTTGTATCCACCACGTTGACCGTTCTGGTCGCGGTGGCAGAGTTTGTGCCGTCGGTCGCAGTGTAAGTGATGGTATATGTGCCGGGCACATTCACATTGACAGCGCCCGAAGCCGTCACCGGCACAGAGCCGTCGCAGGCGTCGTTAGCCGTCGCGCCGGGGTCTGTAAATGCCGTGTGACACTCGACCGTCATCGGGTTTGCTCCGTTCAGTGTGATGACCGGGGCAGCCGTGTCCACGACATTGACTGTGCGCGTAGCGGTCGCCGTATTCGTGCCATCGGTCGCCGAGTAGGTAAGTGTGTAAGTGCCGGGCGTGTCCGCGTCAACCGTGCCGGTGACTGTGACCGGAACAGAGCCTGCGCATAGATCGTTGGCAGTTGCGCCGGGGTCTGTAAATGCCGTGTGACACTCGACCGTCATCGGATTCGCGCCGTTCAAGGTGATGACAGGCGCATCCGGGTCTACGACCGTCACTGTGAACGAGCAGGAATCGTCCGGCGGGATGCCGTTCGAGGCCGTGCAGGTGACAGTCGTCGTGCCCACATTGAAGGTATGCGGCGAGGTGATGCTCGTCGCGCCGATCTTGCAATCAATGGTCGGAGCAGGCGAACCCGTCGCAGTCACATTGAACGAGACAGACTTGGAGCAGCTACCGAAATCTGCCGTCACTGTAATCGGAGCGGGGCAGGTGATGTCCGGCGGCGCTGTGGCCTGAATCGGTGTCACGGTCGGGTCAGCAGTGCCTCCCACAGTCGGGTCATCCGTCAACACGTCTATGAAGTTACTGCCCGACACGACTCCCTGATTAGAGACCTGCGTCGTGCCGGAAGGAACGGAGTTATTGATCTGCACGTTGAAAGTGATGGTGATGCTCTTGCCCGCAGGCAGTGTGCCGATGTTGAGATTGACGCTGCCGACGACCGTGGCGGCTGCCGCGCGCGGAGCAGTCGAAGCCGAAAGCTTTTGCTTCGTGTTCTCAACCTTTGTCTTGCCAGTCTTCACGGCAGAGTGGTGCAAGAAACTCTTCATCGCTGCCAGCGGCGATGCGTTCTTCTGCTTGCTCTGTGAAATGGCTGCGACTTTGCGCGGCGCGGCATTGCTGGCACGCCTCGCTTGATATTGCTTCGCCCCGCCTCTTTCCATAATCCTTGCAGACGGCGCAGCGCAAGGCGCGCCACCGGTGAAACCGGAGGCTCCAGTGATGGTCGAGCTGACGGTGCCGCCGTTGAGCGTGTTTTGTCCGGCGAGGAAGGCATTCACCTGCGCCGTGCTTGTGCCGAGGCCGGCAAAGCCGGGCAGTCTGAAGGACGAGGTGTTAGAGCGTTTGCGCACCCTGATCTCGTCGTTCACATTGTCGGTAATGTTGTTGCCGGAAATATCCGCGCACACGCTGACGGCATCTGCCGTGACAGCGCCGGAGTTGATCAGGATACCATTCGCCGCTGTAGGAGAATTGGTGTTGATGATGTTGCCGGTGATGGTGGCGTTCAATGAATTGTTGCCGTCACGCGCCTGCAGGTTGATGCCGCTGCCGGAATTAATTCCGTGAATCGCGTTGTTGGTGATGGCCGTCGTCAATGTGCCTGAGCCGTTGGAGATGATGTTCATGCCACTGGTTCCGCCAGCCCCGGATGAACCGGAGTTGGGAACTCCGCTCGTGCCGATGATATTGCTGGCAATCGTTCCCTGTAGCGTGCCGGTGGACAAAGCGGCTAGATTGATATTGATGGCATTACCGGCGCTGCCTGTAATGACCGGATTGTTAGAGATGTTATAGGTGGTGTTCGCAGCGGCTGCACTGACCACAGTCATCGCAGTGTTGCCGTTAAGCTGGAACGTGCTGCCTGAGATGTTGCTGCTCATCACAGCCGTGCCGGTGGCAGTGGCGAAAAATCCGTCAGAGCTGTTATTGCTGAAAGCGCTGTTCTGAACAATGACGGACATGTTCGCCGTGCTCTCGCCGCTAAACGTGAATCCGTTGTTGCCGTTTGGCGAGACGCTGTTCACAAACTGGCTGTTGCTGATGGTCAAAGAAGTCAGCGTGCCGTTGCTGTTGTGAACGAGCATCTGGTCTGCCTCGTTGCCGCTCAAGACTGTGCCGCTGACCGAAGAAGCGCCGAACAGTCCTTTGAACTGGATGCCGTTCTCTCTTGTCTCATTGCCGAAGTTGATAACCTGACTGTTAGACAAAGAGAAGTTTGAGACGTTGTTGCCGTTGATACCCTGCTGCCCGGAGCTGGTAACACCGGCGGTAGGATCGCTGTCGTTGTTCATGACAATCTGGTCGAAGGCCGCGACGACGACGTTGACCATGTGTATGCCAGCGTTGCAGCCGGTGTTTGTGCCCGTCACCAGACTACCGCAGGTCGAGGCCGCGATGGCCGGGTTGTCGCCGTTCACAGTGCCGACGCTGGTGAAATTCATATCACTGAGCGAGATGCCGTTAGCATCTATAAAGCTCGCGCCGCGATTCGTGATGTTCTGAATCGTCCCGCCGGAGCCTGCTACGCCCGTGCCTGTGACTGTGAAAGTGCCGCTCGTGCTCGAAAGCACGATGCCGCTGGTCGTGTTGTCGGATGAAACGCTGGTCAGCGTTAAGTTGAGATCGGTGCGATTGGCCGGACTTGTGCCGCTAATCTCGACGGCGGTGGCGTTGGGTGTGTTGATCGTGCCGCTCGTAGAGGTAATCGTGCCTGTGCTGTTGAGGCTGGCGAAAAGTCCGCGCTGGCCCGCATCCGGCATGATATTGAGCGCGGCGAAAGTGATGTCGCCGCTGTTGCTTAACAGGCTGACGCCCGTGCCGCCGGAGCCGCCGACGGTCGTCGCGCCGAAATCGAGATTGGCGCTCGAATTGGAAACCTGTAGGCCGACGCCGGTCGGATTACTGGCATCCGTCTGCCCGCTTGAGAGCGTGCCGCTGACGCTGCTTAAAGTCACGCCCGTCGAGCCGCTGTTGGTTGATGAAAGGGCCGTGAAAAAGGTGTCGAGCGCTCCGTTCGAGAGGCTGAGCGACTGGCCCGTGCCGCTGACTTCAACCTCGCGCACAGTGAGCAGGACAAAGCCTGAGCCAGAGATGCCCGTGCCGCTCGTGTTGCCGATATCGAGTCCGCGAATCAAATTGTTCGTGCCGACATTTACGCCGTTAGTGGCGCTCACGATGGTCGGACTCATGCCGATGGCTGTCGTGGGCAACGCATCGCTGCCCGCAGGCGGCGTGATGCCCGTAATCGTAGACAGGCTCTGTCCCGCTCCCTGTCCAATCAAACGCTGATTGGCGAGCAAGGTCAGGCCGCCGTTGTAGCTGCCGCTGCCTTCGTAAAGAAAGATGTTGTCGCCGGGGTCGTCCGGTGCGGCAGGCGAAAAGCAGCCCGCGCCAGCCAGACAATTGTACGGAGAGGTCAGGCGTCCATCGCCGCCCGCTCCGGCTGTGTTGTCCACAAACCAGATCATGCCGCTGACGTTGATGCTGGCCGTCGCCGTGTCCGTATTTCCGTCTGCGTCCGTGATGGTGTAGTTGAAGGTGTCCGTGCCTTCAAATCCGGCAGGCGGGTTATAGGTAAACGAGCCGTTGGCGTTCATGGTGACGTTGCCGCCGCTCGTGCTGGTCGCGCCCGCGCTCGCCGTCAGGCTGCCGCCGTCAGGGTCTGTGTCGTTGGCGAGGACGCCTCCGCCTGCTCCGATGCTAATCCGTATATTGCCGCTCGCCGTGTAGGAATCGTTGATGGCAAGGGGCGTCGTCCTGATAGAGCCTCCATCGAGCGTCGTGTTCGCATCGACGGTGTCGTTGAACATCACGCCCAGCGCATCCATGCTGCCGCTGTTGGTGATGGTCACGGTGTACTTTAGTGTGTCGCCCGTGTCGGCGGCGTTATCTGCGTCGTTATCAATCAATAACTGGTCTGTCTTGGTCGCCGTTATCATGGGAACGACCAGAGGAGCGTTCGGATTATTTGAGGATGAAGAATTGCCGGATGAGGTGAGTGTGTAATTATTCTTGGCGCGTGCGCCGTTTAGATTTTTGGAAAGCACAGAGAGAGACATCACGGGCATCATCAATGCCACGGCTGCAATAAATGCCAGCGTTCTTTTCATCAAGGTTTTCTGTGCGATAAGTTTTTGACGGGTGTAAGCGAACGGATTCTTCCGTGTCGGAATGGGCATGGGTGGAACTCCTTCCAGGAAAAGCGCCGTGACCGGGTATCACTGGCGCAGGGGATTTAATGGAAGACTGGCGAGTGAAGACGCGGGGTGTTTTCGCGGGGCGTCTATGGACCAGCCAAATATCAGTTGCAATCTGCGCGAGGAATTTACCTTTGATGTATCAATAAGGTCAATGTCTATCCGGCAAAAAATGCCGCGACCGGAGGTTAAATCTTGACGCTCGAAACTAAGCGGAGTTGAAAGAGAGACGGGTGATGTAGACAAAGGACAAGCTGTTGCTAATGTCGCTCATTCGCCAAGATAAGCTTCCTTGATGCGTGGGTCTGCGGCGAGTTCTTTGGACGGGCCTTCCATGACGATGTTGCCTGTCTCAAGCACGTAGGCGCGGTCTGAGTGGCCCAGCGCGGCGTGGGCGTTCTGTTCGACGAGCAGGATTGTCGTTCCCTTGCTTCTAATCTCTTCGATGGCTTCAAAGATTGTGTGGACGACGAGCGGCGCAAGGCCGAGCGAAGGCTCGTCGAGCAAGAGCAGGCGCGGGCGCGACATCAACGCGCGGCCCATCGCCAGCATCTGCTGTTCGCCGCCCGAAAGAGTTCCGGCGTTCTGCGCCATACGCTCTTTGAGTCGCGGAAACATGACATAGACGCGATCCATGTCAGAGGCCACCTGACTTTTGTTCTTTTGCAGATAGGCTCCCATCTGCAAATTCTCGCGCACGGTGAGGTTGGCAAAAACGCCGCGCCCCTCCGGCGACATAGAGATGCCCTGCGCCACCAGTTTGTGCGTCGCGCGGCCACTGATGTCCTGCCCTTCATAAAGCACACGGCCCGATTCGGGCGAGAGCAAGCCGGTAATCGTCCTCAAGGTTGTTGACTTGCCCGCGCCGTTCGCCCCGATGAGCGTCACCACCTCGCCCTTTTCGACATGCATCGAGACGCCCGTCAGAGCTTTGATCGCGCCGTAGTTAACGAAAACATTTTCTAGTGTCAGCATAAAACTGTTCTTGGTTCTTGGTTCTTGGTTCTTGGTTCTTGGCATGCTTGCTGACGTTGAGTTTTGTCTTTCAAGGTCAGCACGCGAGCAAAGAACCAAGCACGAAACACAAAGAACTAATGTCTAATCTCCTAAATAAGCTTCGATCACTTTCGGATCGTTCTTGATTTGTTCCGGCAGCCCGAGCGCGATGGACTTGCCGTAGTCCACGACCTGTATCCGCTCGCAAACGCCCATCACGACCTTCATGTTGTGCTCGACGAGCAGGATTGTGAGTTGGAAGCGGTCGCGTATCTGTTTAATCAGCGACATCAAATCTTCCGCCTCGGATGGATTCATCCCCGCCGCAGGCTCGTCCAAGAGCAAGAGCTTGGGCCGCGTGGCAAGAGCGCGCACGATTTCAAGCCGACGCTGGCTGCCATAAGGCAGGCTCGTCCCGCGCTCGTCCTGAAAGCGCGCGAGGTCGAAGATTTCCAGCAACTCTAAACAAAACTTTCTGTGCTCGCGCTCGTCCTTGAAAAAACGCGGCAAGCGCAGGACGGCATCTGCCAAGGTCTGCTGCGTATGTATGTGGCAGGCCGTCATCACGTTTTCGAGCACGGACATGCTGGAAAAAAGGCGTATGTTCTGAAAGGTGCGTGAGACGCCGCGCCCGGCGATTTGATATGGCTTGAGGCCGTGAATCTGCTGGCCCTGAAAATAGATTGAGCCGGAGGTCGGCTCGTAGACGCCCGTCAGCAGATTGAAGACGGTTGTTTTCCCTGCGCCGTTTGGCCCGATCAAACCATATATTTCCTGCGGGCGCACATCCATGCACAACTCGTTGACGGCCACGAGACCGCCGAAACGAATCGTCGCTTTGTCCGTCTTCAGAATCGCATCCGCGCTCTGGTTCACATTTCTGGCTTCTGCCGCGCTCATCTTTCAATCCCCTTCTTGTCCACGGAAACGGCGTTGCGCGTATCTTCGGCAGTAATCTCTTCCTCTTCGGTTCTGGATTTGGCGGCGCGTCGTGCGCGCCAACCCTTGAACGGGTCTATCCCGCCGAGCAGCCCTTGCGGCCTTGTAATCATCAGGATGATGAGCAGCAGCGAGTAGATGACCATCCGGTATTCTGCAAAGCCCCTTAGAACTTCGGGCAGGATGGTCAGCATAATGGCTCCGATAATCGAGCCGACGATAGAGCCGAGTCCGCCGAGGATGACCATAATCAGAATCTCGAAGGACTTGATAAACTCGAACGACTTCGGATTCAGATAGCCATCGAAACAGTGCGCGAAGAGGACGCCCGCAGCCCCCGCCATCGCGGACGAGATGACAAACGCCATCACTTTATAGCGCGTCGTGTTGACGCCCATCGCTTCCGCCGCGAGTTCGTCTTCGCGGATAGAGATCAGCGCGCGGCCAAAGGCGGAGTTGACGATGTTATAAACAATGGCAATGGTGGCAACTGCGACCAGCGCAATCCAGAAAAAGCTTTTGACAATCGGGATGCCGGAAAATCCGCGCGCAGCCCCGACGGCTTCTATGTTATTGAGCACGACGACGATGATCTGCCCGAAACCGAGCGTCACAATCGCTAAATAGTCGCCCTTCAGTTTGAGCGAAGGCACGCCGACCACCAGCCCCGCGATGGCCGCGATGAGCGCGCCGATGATCGTGGCTAAGAGAAACTCGACAAAAGCTCCGGGCATCCCGCCGCCCAGAGCGGCAGCCATGCGGTCGCCGTAGTTGACAGTAAAGTAGGCGGAGGAATACGCGCCGACAGCCATAAAGCCCGCGTGGCCGATGGAGAATTGCCCTGTGAAGCCGTTAATCAGGTTGAGCGAAACGGCTAAGGTGACGGCCACGCCCGACAGCATCACCACACGCGCGACGTAAGGCGTGAGCCGAAAGCTTCCGACCCCGTTCAACAGGACATAGTCGAGGCCAAAGAGCACGGCGACGACAACTAGTGCGAAGAGAAGATTACGCGCAAAGCGTGGCATATGTGTTTAAGAATTTATTCATTTGCTCATTGACTCAATTTACTCATTTATTACAATGAGCAAATGAATCAATGAGTAAATGAGTAAATCATCCGGTTCAGACTTTTTCCTGCGCGACCGACCCCAGTAGTCCTGTGGGCCGGAACAATAAGATCAAGATCAGGATGGCGAATGCGACTGCATCCTTGTAGGTGGGCGAGAGATACCCGACCACCATCGTTTCCGTCAGACCGATGAGCAAGCCGCCCAAGACCGCGCCCGGAATATTTCCGATGCCGCCCAAGACCGCCGCGACGAATGCTTTTAAGCCGACCAGAATGCCCATCAACGGGTCGATGCGCGGAATCCGAATCGCCACCAGCACTCCCGCGGCTGCGGCCAGAGCCGAGCCGAGCGCGAAGGTGAAAGCGATGATGCGATCCGTGTTGATGCCCATCAGCTTGGCCGATTGCAGATTAAAAGAGACTGCGCGCATGGCCTTGCCCGTCTTGGTGCGATAAACGATGAACTGCAACGCGACCATCAGGCCCAAAGCGATGATGAGCACGATCAAGTCCTGATTCGTCACAGACACGCCGCCCGGCAGAGCTATGTTGCGCGCGGCAATCAGTTGCGGATAAGACTTCGGGTCTGCTCCGAAAACAAGCTGGCCGCCGTTTTCCAGCAGCAGCGACACGCCGATGGCCGTAATCAGCGCGGTCAAGCGCGAATACTTACGCACGGGGCGATAGGCGAATCTCTCTATGATGACGCCTAGAATCGCGCAGATGACCATCACCAGCAGCATGATTGCCAGCGCGGTAATCAAAGAAGGCTCTGCCACGCCGCCGCCCAAAATGCCCCTTGCCAGCAGGCGTCCGAGGCTGCTCGATTCAGGGTTGCTGATCAGGCTTGAGGCCGCGCGCACGCCTAAACCGTTCGCCAAGTAGTAGCCCGTGAACGCGCCGACCATAAAGACATCGCCGTGCGCGAAGTTAATCAACTTCAGCACGCCGTAGACCATCGTGTAGCCGAGCGCGATGAGCGCGTAGATCGCGCCCAATGAGATGCCGTTAACAAGCTGTTGAAGGAATGTTGCCATAATAAGAGATAAGGATGAAGGCGGAAGGATGAAGGATGAAGAAAGAAAAGAATGCTATTCAGTCATGAACGTTTCATGTTTGAAGAGCATGCCTTTCATCCTTCCGCCTTCATCCTTCATCCTTGCTTTTCAAAGTTATCTGGGCGACGTTGCGGGTGAAGCCCCTGTGCGCGGCGATGCTGCTGCCGCAGGCGAGGCGCGCGTGACCGCAGGCGGAGTGGCCGCCGCTGCCGGAGAGCCGCTCGCGGCAGGCGAGGCACTCATTGCGGGCGACGCGCCCATCGCAGGCGATGTGGTGGCGGCTGGCATAGTCGCTGCGCCTTCTGGCGTCACGCGATCCGCCACGCCGTACTTGCCGCCCTGATCGACGCGAATCATGACAATCGGCTTGACCGCATTGCGCTCGCTGTTCAAGGTCACGATGCCCGTGATGCCGGGAAAGTTGGAGGTCTTCGCCAGCGCGTCACGAATCGCCGCGCCGTCTGTCGAGCCTGCGCGCTTGATGGCATCGAACATGATGCGCGCGGCGTCATAAGCGGTCGCGGCCAGCGCGTCAGGCACATTGCCGTACTTCGCTTTGTAATCGCTGACGAACTTCTGCACCGCAGGGTCAGGGTCATCCACCGAGTAGTGGTTCGAGAAATAAGAGCCGACCAGAGCCTGCCCGCCGATTTCATAAAGCCTTTGCGAGTCCCAGCCGTCGCCGCCGACGAGCGGAGCCGTGATGCCCTGCTTGCGCGCCTGCTGCGCGATGAGGCCGACCTCCGTGTAATAGCCGGGGACGAAAATCACATCCGGATTTGAACCCTTGATGGAGGTCAACTGCCCGTTAAAATCAGAATCGCCTTCCTGATAAAACTGCTCGATGACGATTTCGCCGCCCATCTTGCGGAAGGCATCACCGATAAATTTTCCGAGTCCGACAGAATAGTCGTTCTTCTTATCAATCAAGAGCGCTCCGCGCTTGACCTTCAGATTGTTGACCGCGAATTTCGCAATCGCCTCGCCCTGCACAGGGTCTGTGAAGCATGAGCGAAAGATGTAATCGCCCTTCTGCGTCACTTCCGGGTTGGTCGAAGAGGGCGTGAGCATCGGAATCTTATTGCTCTGGCAAATCGGCGCGGCGGCAATCGAGCGCGAGCTGCCGACTTCGCCGATGACCGCATGAACCTGATCCTGCGTCACCAGCTTGGAAACCACCGTCGCGGCCTCCTGCGCTTCAGAGCGTGTGTCCTGCACAAACAGCTCTACCTGTTTGCCGTTGATGCCGCCTGCGGCGTTCAGCTCTTCGGTCGCCATGCGTATGGCATTGGTCGAAGAGATGCCGAAGGTCGCAGTCCCTCCCGTGAGAGGCATGTAGACGCCGATTTTGATTTTGTCGCTCGTCCCGTTTTGGACACATGCGCCGATGACGAACAGCGACAGCAAAGATGCCAGTATCAAGATTTTTTTCAAGCTCATTTAATGATTCGAGCGGCCTTCCCCGGCAAGGGAAAGACTGCCCGTGCTCCTTTCAGATGATGAAGCGCGGCGCGCTCCGGTCTCGTACGGTCAAAGCTCTCACCCGTGAAATGTTTTAAAGCATGCTGATGGTAATTGGCCGAATCATACGCGATTTGTACGATTTCGCAAAACTTTTCGCCCGTGCCGGGTGGCTTTCGCTCCGGCGCAAGAGAAACTGGCAGCTTCTCTGTGCCTGCTCACATGCATTTGATGGTAAGTAAAGCGAACGCAAATTATACAGAATTAACGCAATGTGTCGAGAGTTAATTGGTTTTCGCCTCCGGTAATTATTTGCTAAATCCGCCGCAGAGACTCTCCCGGCATCTGAGGCACGCCTCTTGCTGCAATGATGTTGCAAGTAATTTTGAGTCGTGAAATCGAACACTTCATGATTCGCTCGAACAAATAGCGAAGAAAAACTGTGTTCATCTAAAAAGATTTGTTTAATCAAAGGGAGGAATCAGAAACATGGCAGACACAACAGGCGCAACCACAGAACGTTCACGTATGTTGACCGGAATGTTTAGAGACAGAGAGAGCGCGGAGCGCGCTTACGGCTCGCTCTCGACTCGCGGCTATGACAAGGACGACGTAAATCTTCTGATGTCGGATGAGACGCGCAACAAATATTTCAAAGACGATGACAATGCGCCGGACACAGAGCTTGGCAGTAAGGCTCTGGAAGGCGCGGGCCTCGGCTCGGCCATCGGCGGCACGACTGGCGCAGTGTTGGGCGCGATTGCAGCCATCGGCACAACCATCGCTTTGCCGGGACTCGGACTCCTGATTGCAGGCCCGATTGCGGCTGGACTCGCAGGCATGGGCGCAGGCGGACTGACGGGCGGCTTGATCGGCGCACTGATTGGCGCAGGCATTCCCGAAGAGCGCGCCAAGATTTATGACGAAGGCGTCCGCAACGGCGGCATCGTGATGGGTGTCACGCCGCGCACGGATGAAGACGCGGAGTACTTCGAGAACGAGTGGAAGAACTACAAGGGCGAGCACATCTATCGCTAAAGCACTGGTTTGAACCTCGCATTTGTAAGGGAAGCTTTCGGGCTTCCCTTTTCTTTTTGTCTTAAAGACAAGTTTCGCGCAAAGGCGCAAAGAAACAAAAGACATAAGGCGCAAAGGAAACTCCAAGCTTATTCTTTGCGCCTTTGCGCGAAATGGCTTGTTCCATCACCCTTATCTCTGTGTCATACTTATCGAGCATGGAAGAAAATGATAAGCAACCCACAGGCTTTGCGCCCGAACTCGGTGACATGAGCGCGGAAGATTTTCGCCGCTTCGGACACGAGTTGATAGATTGGGTCAGCGATTATCTCGCGCACATCGAAGAGCGGCCAGTGCTCGCGCAGGTCGAACCCGGCGAACTCAAAGCACAGCTTCCAACCTCTGCGCCCGAACATGGAGAGGCGATGTCCACCATCCTCGCGGATGTTGACCGTTTGATCGTGCCCGCGCTCACACACTGGAATCATCCGGCATTCTTTGCGCTCTTTGCGACTTCGACGAGCGCGCCCGGCATCTTCGGCGAGCTTTTGAGCGCGGCCTTCGATGTCAAAGCGATGCTCTGGCGCACTTCGCCCGCCGCGACGGAGTTGGAAGAAGTCGCGCTCGACTGGCTGCGGCAGATGATGGGACTCGACGCGGGCATGCAAGGCATCATCTATGACACGGCTTCTGTTTCAAGCATGCACGCCATCGCCGCCGCGCGCGAAGGTCTCGATGTGCGCGTTCGTGAAGAGGGCATGAGCGGGCGCACAGACCTGCCGCTCCTGCGCGTCTATGCCTCCGTCGAGGCGCACTCGTCTATCGAGAAAGGCATTCTCGCGCTGGGATTGGGCCAGCGCGCCCTGCGAAAGATTCCAACCGATGCAGAGTTTCGCATGGACGCAAAGGCTCTGGCCCGCGCCATCGAAGAAGATAAGCGAGACGGCTTTCTTCCCTTCTGCATCGTGGCGACCATCGGCACGACCTCTATGAGCAGCATAGACCCCGTGCGCGAGATCGTAGCCATCGGCGAAGAGCACGCAATGTGGCTGCATGTTGATGCGGCCTATGCTGGCTCGGCAGCCATCGTGCCTGAGATGCGACATATCCTTGACGGCTGCGAGCGCGCAGACTCGCTCGTCGTCAATCCGCACAAATGGCTCTTTACGCCGTTCGATGTCTCCGTGCTTTACTGCCGCCACATGGATTTGCTGCGCCGCGCCTTCTCGCTCGTGCCGGAATATCTGAAGACGAGCGAGGCCGAAACGGTGCGCAACGGGATGGACTACGGCATACAGCTTGGCCGCCGTTTTCGCTCGCTCAAGCTCTGGATGGTCTTGCGCTATTTCGGCCACGAAGGACTCGCCGCGCGCATCCGCGAACACTGTCGCCTCGCGCGTCTCTTCGCCGCATGGGTCGAAGAATCGGAAGACTGGGAGTTGCTCGCGCCTGTGCCCTTCAGCCTCGTCTGCTTCCGCGCCTGCCCGCACGTTGAAGGAGAAAGTGAAGCGGAACGCGCCGCGCGACTCGACGCGCTCAATGAAAAAATCATGAACCGCATCAACGCTACAGGCGAAGCATACCTCTCGCACACGCGCCTCAACGACAAGCTCACGCTGCGCCTCGCCATCGGCAACATTCACACAGCCGAACAACACATCCATCAAATCTGGCAACTCCTCAACCAGCAAAAATCAATGCTCACATAAACTCCCATTCTGTGATAAAACCTCTCCACGCCTCGCTCCTTTCAACTCTTTGCGTCTTAAGTTTTTCTTTCTTTGCGCCTTTGCGTGAAGCTCACATCATGACTGAGAATGAACTCTCCAAAGAAATCGTCAACGCTGCTTACAGGATTCACACCATACTCGGCCCCGGGCTACTGGAATCTGTTTACGAAACAACCCTTGCCCATGAGCTTGAAAAACGTAGAATAAAAGTCACCCGGCAACAAGCTCTTCCAGTAGTTTACGAAACGATTAGAATGGATATAGGCTTTCGTGCAGACCTGATTGTCGGAGATAAAGTTATCGTCGAGATAAAATCTATAGAGGCTCTTGCCCCGGTTCATCGAAAGCAATTGCTGACATACTTGCGATTGACTGATAAGCGGCTTGGATTGTTAATTAACTTTAACGTCGAGTTAATTAGAGATGGAATTATGAGGGTGGTGAATGATCTATAAAAACTGTTTCACGCAAAGGCGCAAAGAGAGAAAAAGCATAAGGCGCAAAGGGGTTGTGCGGATTAGAGCCTTGATGCAATTAACTGTTCTAGCGTGTTCGATAACATTTATTACGAACTCTACGCTTGCCCAATCACGCCGCGCGATGACGCCCGCAGACACGTTGCGTGTGGCCGGTGTCAGCGACGCACAGATTTCGCCGGATGGGATGTGGGTGGTTTATACGGTTTCGACTGTTGATGGCGACGGGACGCGCAGCGCGCTCTGGATTGCGCGCATGGCCTCCGACACTTCGCAAACCGCGCTCGATGTCGCGCGCCCTTCCGGCAGGAGAACGGCGGCAGTGCAACTGCTCCCGGCAGGGTGGAGCGCAAGCAATCCCCGCTGGTCGCCGGACAGCCGGCGGATAGCTTTTCTCTCCGCCGAGAAAGAGCAAACGGCCATCTATGTCGTCTCGCTCGACAATCGCCAGCCGCGCCTGATTGCGCCCGTCAGCGGAACCAATTTTCATATCGCTTACGAAGGCGAATCGCTCGCATGGTCGCCTGATAGCAAGCGCATCGCTTTTATCTCTGCGACGGATGAAGACGATGTCTCAAGCGCGAGCAGCAGGCGCGGTAACGACCCGCGCGTGATAGATCGGCTGCAATATAAATCACGGACTTCTTTTTCGGATGAAGCGCGAACGCATGTCTGGCTGGCAGAGGTTGATAACGAGAGAGCGGAAGCGCGCCAGTTGACCGATGGACGCTTTTACGATCATGCCGTCGCGTGGAGTCCGCGCGGCGACGAGATAGCTTTTCTCTCCAATCGTGAGCCAGACCCGGACGCCAATAACAACTCGGACATCTACGCCGTCACGCCCAACGGGCGCGTGCGCCAGTTGACCAGCACGCCCGGCTGCGAGTACGAGCCGCAATGGTCGCCCGATGGAAAATGGATTGCTTACACGGCGACCAAGCGTGAGGTGACGACGATTGACAGCATCGCAGAGGACGCGCATGTCTGGGTCATTGAGGCAGAGGGCGGACGCGGGCGCGAACTGACAGCCGCGCAAGACCGTCGCGCGCGCAGCCCGCGCTGGTCGGCCACTAGCAAATCAATCTTCTTCCTTGCGGGTGATAGAGGACAAACTCTGATTTTTCAGGTTGACGTTGATGGAAAGAATGTATTGGAAATATTTACGGATAAATACAATCCCGGCTCGATACCGGGCGCGCTTGCCGGGTCGCCGCCGCCGCCATTTCCAAAGCGGCCCTTTCAGATTAGTAGTTTCAGCCTTGCCTTCAATCAATCGGCGACGATTGCCTGCACATTAAGCAGCCCGACTCAACCTGCCGAAGTGTGGTTCGGAGATGTGAGCAAGTATCACGGCAGTTCGCGCTTCAATGGTAGAAACAGCAATCATAACGACTCATTCATTAGCTCCTTAACGCTCGTTGACCCTGTCAGCTTTTCCTTCAAGAGCTTTGACGGCACAACGGTTCAAGGCTGGCTGATGAAGCCCGTCGGCTGGCGCGAAGGCGTGCGCTATCCTTTGATTCTGGGCATTCACGGCGGGCCGCACGGAATGTATGGCTACAGTTTCAATCCGACCTTTCAGGCTTACGCGGCGCGCGGCTACGCAGTGCTCTATTTGAACCCGCGCGGGTCTAGCGGCTACGGGCAAAAGTTTTCCGACGGCACTTTGCGCGAATGGGGCGGCGGCGATTACAGGGACTTGATGTTCGGAGTGGACGAAGCCCTGCGCCGTTTCCAGTGGATTGACGCGGACAGAATGGGAATCACGGGCGGCTCATACGGCGGCTTTATGACCAACTGGATCGTGACGCAGACGCAGCGATTTAAGGCCGCCGTCGCGGTGGCTTCGGTCAGCAATCTGATCAGCTTTTATTCGACTTCGCTCTATCAGGATTTGGTTCACGCGGAGTTCGGCCTGCCGTGGGATGATTATGACTTGCTGTGGCGCTGGTCGCCGCTGCGTTACGCGCGGCAGGTGCAAACGCCAGTCCTGCTGCTGCACGGCGAGCAGGACAACGACGTGCACATCACGCAGGCGGAAGAGATGTACATGGCTCTGCGTCGCCGCAACATCGAGACGCAACTCGTTCGCTATCCGCGCGAAGGCCACGGCTTCCGCGAGCCGCGCCACAGGATTGACGCACTGGAAAGAACTCTCGCGTGGTTTGAACGCTATCTGAAATAGCAATGAGTTATAATTTTCATGTTGTTCATTAAAGAAAGCATTATTCACGCAGAGCCTGAGCGCGTTTTCGCTTTTCACGAATTGCCGGATGCGTTTGCGCGCCTGATGCCGCCGTGGGAAAACTCGCGGATTATCGAAGCCGCGCAGAGCTTAAAGCCGGGCGCACGCGCCATCGTCGAGATGAAGCTGTTCGGCCTCTTCCCGGCGCGCTGGGAAGCTTTGCATACGGCTTATGACCCGCCGCGTATGTTTGAGGACATACAGACGCGCGGCCCGTTCAAGAGTTGGCGGCATCGCCATTTCGCTTTGCCACATGCAGAGGGCGCAGTGTTGCGAGATGAAATCGAGCTTGAGCCGCCGCTCGGCTTGATGGGCAGGCTGGCCGCGCCGCTTGCCATCAAGCCCCGCCTCGAAAAGCTTTTTAATTATCGCCACGACGTGACGCGTCGGTGGTGCGAACGAAAGGAATAGATGGGATTTGCTCATTTACTCATTTGCTCATTGATTCATTTCTTCGATGAACAAATGAGCAAATGAGTAAATGAATAAGATAGCTATGTTGACACACATCGTAATCTGGAAATATCGCGCGGAAGTGGAAGAAGAGCTGCGCCGCGAGCATGTCGAGAGACTGCGTAAACTCTCTTCGGTGACTGAAGGCATCGCCAGCTTCAATGTCGGCTTTGATGTGCTGCGCCTGCCGCGCTCCTATGACACAGGACTCGTCGCAGTCTTTCGTGACCGCGCCGCGCTCGGAGCCTACACAGTCCATCCCGAACACATTCTCGTAGCGGATTTCGGACGCACCATCAGCGAGCACGTCGCCTCTGTAGATTTTGAAGAGCAGTGACGGAAAAGCAGTGACGAGTGACAGGTGACGAGTGATGAGCAAGCAGTTGTCTTTAACTCGTCACCTGTCACTCGTCACTCGTCACTGATTTAGCAACTGCTCGATGACTTGAAAAAGCCTGGCCGGGTCAATGGGTTTGGCGAGGTGCGCGCTGAAGCCGGCGTCAATGGCGCGCCGGCGGTCTTCTTCCATCGCATAGCCGGAGATGGCGATGGCCGGAACATTTTCCAGCCCCGGCAGTTTGCGCACGCGGCTGATAAATTCGTAACCGTCTATGCCGGGCAAACCGATGTCGGAGATAATCAGTCCGGGCGATTCAGTCATCGCCAGTTTCAAAGCCTCCGGCACGGATTCGGCTTTCAGCACGCGGCACTCGTGTCGCGTGAAGAGCGTGCAGAGCAGTTCGAGCGTGTCCGCAGAATCGTCTACCAGCAGCACAGGCTGATTTAAGGTGAACGGGGAGGCGTAAGCTTCGACCTCTCGCCCTTCGGATTTTCCCACCACATACGGCATCTTGAAGATAAAGCGCGAGCCTCGATTCAAGCCCTCGGATTCCACTTTGACCTGTCCCCTGTGCAGCTTTGCCAGCGCGTCAACGATGGCGAGGCCAAGACCTAGCCCGCCGTACTGTCGCGTCGTGGAGGGGTCTGCCTGGCGAAAGCGGTCAAAGACGTGCGGCAGAAAATCCGGCTCGATGCCGATGCCCGTGTCTTCGACCGTGAACCGCGCTTCTCCGTTCGCAGCCTCGATGCTGACCGTCACGCGCCCGCCGCTCTCTGTGAATTTGATGGCATTGGAGATGAGGTTCCAAGCAACCTGTTGCAGCCTGACGGGCGAGCCTTGCACGATGAGCGGCGCGGGGCTAAGCTCTGCTTTCAATTCGATGTGCCGCGCCGACGCGCTCTGCTTCACAGTCTCGATGGCCGCTTCGACCACCTTGTTGAGATCGACCGGCTCAGGCTCGAATCTCAATTTGCCCGCGACGATGCGCGAAATATCCAGCAGGTCATCTATCAAGCGCACTTGCAGGCGTGCATTGCGCTCTATGGTGTCGAGCGCCTGCGCCATCCCGTTCGCATCGAGGCTGCCGCTCCTGAGCAGGTTTATCCAGCCGAGCACGGGCGTGAGCGGCGTTCGCAATTCGTGCGAGAGCGTGGCGAGAAACATATCTTTGGCGCGGTTGGCCTGCGCCAAATCCTCATTGAGCTGTTGCAAGGCAGCCGTTCTGTCTGCGACGCGCTGTTCCAGCTCCGTGTTCAATTGTTCGAGCCTCTGCCGCGCCTCGCGTTCGGCCAGCATCAGGCGTCTGTGCTCTATGCCGCGCCTGACCGTGAATTTCAGATCGTCGATCAGACACGGCTTTATCAGATAATCGTATGCGCCGTGCCTGAGGGCGGCGATGGCCGATTCGACGGAAGCAAAGCCCGTCAGCACGATAGTGATGACAAACGGATTCCGGCCACGCACATCTTCCAGCACGGTGATGCCGTCGCCGCCTTCCATATGCAGGTCTGTGAGGATTAAATCAAACTCTGTTTCGTTGAGCAGCGCGATGGCTTCGTTGCCGCTCGAAGCCGTCGTGACCTCAAAGCCGTCCTGCCTTAAAACTTCGCCGACAGTGAGCGCGACGCTCTCTTCATCATCCACAACGAGCAGGCGCACACCGGCCAGAGAACGAAACTCGTCGTTCTCCAGTTGCGGCTGAGCGCTCTTTTCCACGCCTGAGAGTGCAGACATAAAAACCCGTTAGCTTCAGAACTCGGAAGATATTAAAGCCGTTGGGGAATTTCTCATGGCTTCCGGCGCATGATGAACGGCCAGACGAATGAACTCGAATGCCGCACGCAATCCATCCGCGAGGCGGCGGCGCGTCGTCACTCCTTCAAGCTCTATGCCGAGCGCGACGAGGTCTGCGGCGGCGGCGGCTCCGACACCTGTGATGATGGTCTGCGCGCCTAAGAGTCTTACAGCATGCACTGCGTTGATGAGATGCGCTGCAACATGTGTATCCATCGCCGTGCAGCCAGTGATGTCTATGATGACGACCGCTGCGTTTTTCTCGCGGGTCGTTTCCAGGATAGCCGAGGACATCTGCACGGCGCGCGAATCGTCGAGTGTGCCGACGAGCGGCACGAGCAGAATGCCGTCCCAGATTTCAACCACCGGACTCGACAGCTCTGTGATACGCAGGCGTTGTCTCCTGTGCTCAAGAGCACGCCGCACGGTCATCTGTAAATCTTCGACGACGCACGGCTTGACCAGATAATCATAGACGCCCTGCCTAAGGGCATCTATCGAAGATTCGATCGAGGCATAGCCCGTCAAGACGACCGTCACCACATTTGGAAACGCGCGATTGATTTCATGCAGGAGCGCGCTGCCGTCCATGCCTTCCATCCTAAGGTCAGTCAGCACCAGCTCGAAATCGTCGCCGCGCAATTTGTCGAGAGCCTCGCGCCCGTCGCTCGCCGTCGAGACCTCGTATCCCTCTTGTTCGAGAATCGCGGCGGTCGTCACGCGCACGCTCTCTTCATCATCCACCACCAGCAGGCGAGGCGCAGACCGGCGACGCGTGACGGAAGCTCCGTTCTCGTTTTTACTTCTCATGTCCCAGCGCCGGTGAGTCTACGAGCAGGATGATGCGAAAGGTCGTGCCCTTGCCCTTGCTGCTTGTGACCTCTATGCGCCCCCCGTGTTGTCGCACGATGTCCTGCGTCACCCAGAGACCGAGACCCGTGCCCTTTTGTCTTTTTGAGAAGAACGGCTCGAAGATGCGCGGCAGTTCTTCTTCGCTGATGCCCAGACCGGAATCGCTAATCTCGATGGCGATGGATGGTTGCAGGGCTTGCTGTGTGTTGAGCGTGCTGATTGTGATTTCGCCTTTGCCTTCGATGGCCTGCTGTGCGTTGAGAATCAGATTGAGAAAGACCTGTCTGAGTTGGTCTGCGCGCGCGCGCACAGGAGGCAGGTCGGCAGCAAACTTTGGCACGACCGCCACGCCCGATTGCTTGAGCTTCTTCTCGACCAGAATCAAAGTCTCTTCGAGCACCTGATTGACGTTGACCCATTCAACCTCGCCCGCGCGCCGCGCAAACCCCAGCATCTGACGAATGATGTGCGAGACGCGCTCCGTCTCCTTGCGCGCCACTTCGAGAAAGCGCACGTTGGTCGCTTCGTCCTTGCTCGTCTGCAAAAGATAGAGCGAATTCTTGATGGCTTCCAAAGGATTGTTGACTTCATGCGCGATGGAGGCCGCGAGGCGTCCGACCGCCGCCAGCTTTTCGGATTCAAAAAGCTGCTGCTCGACGCGCCTGCGCTCCAGTTCGCGCATCTCCGACAGGTCATGCAGGATAGAGACGACCGCGGTCACTTCTCCTCTGGCATCAGAGACCTCTACGGCAGTGATTTCCATCGGCACTTTCTCGCCCGAACGCGGATTGATGACTTCTATCTCGGCCTGTCTGACAGAGGTGCTGGCATCCGAGGCGAGCGTCGAGATAAAAGAAGTGAACTTGACGGAATTGGCGCGCACGGCGGAGACCGCGCCGGGGCGAGAGCCTGCGGCGGGCGTCTGAAACAGCAATTCTGCGCGCGCGTTGAAGAGAATAAAGTTGCCGCGCGAATCGCACACCGCGACCGGCTGGCCCACATTTTCAATAATCAGGTTGAGCCTGTCTCGCTCGCGCCGCGCTTCCGCTTCGGCCTGTTGCAGCTTGATGATGTTGAGCGCGAGTTCTTCATTGGCGTCGCGCAAATCCGTCACGTCACGAAAGATGGAGACAAGGCCGATGCGCTCGCCGCGCGCATTCAAGGCCGGGGTCGAGATAACTTCGTAATGCAGGTCTGAGCCTTCTAAGGGGTCTACGAGCGTGATGTCGCGCTGCACGAATTCCGTCGAAGAAACGGCTGCGCTTGAGAGATAGGCCGAGAACAGGAGGTCGTTCATCTCCAGCGCACGCCGCTTGCCCTCGCTCGCGTTCTTCGAGCCGCTGAATAATTCTTCCGCGCGCCGGTTCTGCAATAAAATTTCGTTGTCGAGATTGGTCAGCACAATCGGGTCGGCCACGGATTTCATGACGGATTCGACCCATTGCCGCTCGCGCTGCAACTTGCCGATAATGTCCGTCAAACGCTCGTAATGCGAGGCGGAAGAGATGCTGAGGCCGACGCGGTCTGCAAAGCGCGTCAGCATTTCGATGGTCGGAGCGTCTACGGACTCGCGCGTTGCGCCGAGATAAAGCACGCCCAGACAACTGACAGGCTCCGGCTCCCAGTGCTTGTCAGAGAGGCGCGGGCTGTGGGCCAAGTCGCGCTCAAGCTTCTTTGATGATCTTTGTCCGCCGAAGAGCGGAATCGCCAGCAGGTCGGTCGGGCAGGCAAGCTGTTTGAGGAAAGCCGCAGAGGTTTCGTCCGTTTGCGCGGAGACCCATGTGGGGCGGCCATCGTAGACGATGGCGACATGCGGCGCGCTGGAATCGAGCAACATTTCCAGATGCTCGCTAGCATCATCTTCATAGAAGCCGATGGCGGCGCGCATCCTGAGAGATGCTTTTTTTTCGTCTATCAGAGCAATCGCAGCCTGACTATAGCCGAGTCCGGAGGTGACGGCTTCGAGCGCGAGCAGGATGCGCTCGTCCACCTTATGCGTCGCCAGCATCTGCGTCGTCAGCTCGAAGATATTCTCGTACTGACGCAGATGGCGCTCGGTCACAGACTCTTCCCGAATGGTCTGATGAACGCCTACCGCCGCTTCTGTCTTTCGCTGCTGCATAAATCAGAAAGGCTTTTAGCCTCTCTCCACTTCAACGGTCACGCGGCGGCGCGTTTCGTCTTCGAGCGGTTCGGCGGCGCTCGGCCCTAATGCGGGACGCGAGACGGCGGGCGTCAAGCCGACGGCCTCCGCGTATTTCAGGTATGTGTCAATCGAAGCGACGACGACACGCGCCTCAATGGTGATTAGATCAATGCCGACAAGCGAGATGCGTACCCACGCGTCTATGACTATGCCTTTGTCCAGCACGCGGTCAAGCACGTCTATCAAACTTGTGCCGCCCGGGGCTCTTTCAACTGCCATCTTGTTTTATTCCTTCTTCCGAAAGTTGAAAATATATGCCTTGCGAGGGCGGGGGTTTAATTTTACTGCTAACTGATGCACAGGCGTCGGGTCAGCGACTGTGCTCTGGCCGTCTCCACTACACTATTGCCGTTGATGATTCACTTCTTTTTCTTCGATGCCTTTCGGGGGCGACGCGGCGCGGCTGATTTTTTTGCCGCAGCCGTGGGCGCGGGGGACGCACCCAGTTGTCGCATCTGTCTTTCCAGTTCTCCGAGCCGCTCGCGCAACTCGACATTCTCCGCTTCTATACGCTCGGCGTGCGTCGTCAGGTTCGTGTCATAACGCCACCAGTTAAGCCCTATCTGCTCTGCCTTATCAATCGAGCAGACGAGGATGCGTATCTGCAACGTCAACAGCTCGACGTTGGCGAGCGACACCTTGATGTCGCCTGCTATCACCAGCCCCTTGTCAAGAATACGGTCTAAGACATCGACCAGACCGGGGGGGCGCGCTGTAATTAAGCTGCTTGATCGCTCGCTCGACAAATGTTCACCCTCCACAAACTTGAAGGATTTACTGATTTACTCATTTGATGATTTATGGCTTTGCTCATTAGCGTAAATGAGTCAATTGAATCAATGAGAAATTTCTTAAATCAGTTTTCCGATTGGGCCTAGATCGAGATTCAACTCTTCGTCCGCCAGCCCGAACTGCGCTTTCAGTTCCAGCATTTTTTCTTCCAGCTTCATCAGAGCCAATCCCAGTTCCTCTATTTGCTCGGGCGAGAGGTCGCCGCCTTCCATGCGTCTGACCGCCTGCTTTTCCAGCAGGCGACGAATCAGCTCGATCAAAGTCAGGACGAGCTTTGCCAGTCCCTGCTCGACCGACTCCGCATCAATGTTGATGCGTGGCGGCAAAGCATCCGTCACGCGACGCAGGTGCTCGACAAACTCCTCTGCGTGCGCGGTCTCAATCTCCGGCTCTATGGCCGGAGGAACGGGGGAATCAGGGGATGGTTTCACAGGGTACTCCGAACTATCCACACAATTCAAGAAAAAAGAGAACTGAAGCTATAAGGTGCCCACGGGCCGCTCTTCAGAAAATGCAAATCGGGCTGCCGCGTGCGCGCCGTTTCGAGCCGCGCGCGGTAATCCTCAAGCCGCGCACGCTCGACCAGATGCGAGGCTGTGAGGAAAAGCTTTTCCGCAGGGTTTACCTGCACAAACGACTCTCTGACGACATCTCTCAAAACCTCTTCGAGCCATGCCTGCAACTCTCCTGCACGCGCCTTCAAACGCTCATCTGCACTCAGCTCGCGCCTCTTCGCCAGCAGAAACTTTGTGCCTGCGCCTTCGACTCCGGCGGCTGTATCCGTCCTAAGAGTTGTCGCCTCGCGCCTGACCTCTTCGATGTTCCAGATGAGCTTGACGCTCATCTCGACCGTGCCGCGCACGCGCTCAAGCGCAGCGCTCAATGAAGATTTTTGAGAGGCAACATAACTCTCGATCCGCTCCGGGTTGGTGATCGTGCCAAAGCGAAAAGGCAGGGGCGTCGTCTGCGACAGCACGCGTCCCACAACGCGCTCATGCGCCAACACATTCTCGCGCGTGACGCTTATCGCAGCTTCCGCGAAATCGCTGGCGACCACACAGAGACCATCGAAATCAATGATGCGTGGCTCAGCCCCCGCGACGCCCTGCGCGCCCTCCAAGATGCGCGCCGTCACCTCATCGCTCAAACAGTAAAGGTACAACATAAGTGACGAGTGACAGGTGACGAGCAACGAACGACGGGTGACGAGATAAAAACTTGTTCTTGCTTGTCACCTGTCACTCGTCACTTGTCACTGCCTTATTCCGTCCTTGCAGAACTTGCCGCGCGGTCTCGACGGAACTAGCCATGACGTTGAGGCCGATGAAAATCAAATCCACGTCAGCGACGGAAATGGTAATCTCGCCCGCGATCACCAGCCCGCGATCAAGCACGTGATCCAGCGTCTCAAGCAGCGACAGTTCGCTCTGCTCAAACTCTGCTAAGTCTTCATCAATCATATCGGGTTCGATTATAAATGCTAATCAAGAATAGAAAAGAGATTAGCTCTCTGAGCTTTCTCTTTGCGCTTCTTTGCGTCTTCATCTTCGCGCGCTTTGCGTTTAATCTCAATTTTAACCGCAAAGCGCGCAAAGGTTTTTCGCAAAGGTCGCTAAGAATGTTCCACTCTTGATTCAAATTATAAATCTTCGACGAAATTATAAGCGGGCCACGGGCCTGTCAGTTCCAGCCTGAAGCCGGATGCTGCGCGCTCGCCTGCGATTTTTTCCGCCGTCGTGCGAAAGTCCGCGAACTTCGCGCGCTCGGTCAGAAACGCGAGCTTGGCCGCCAGCTCTCCATGTTCCGCAGCCTCCGCCTGTCGCACGCGCAGTCGCGTATGACCGCTCGCGCGTGCTGCCAGTTCGTTTTCCATCTCTGAGACCGCACGCTTGATTTCCGCGCGCGTCTCGTCTGCGCGCATGGCCTCGATCTTTTTTCGCAACAGGTAAGCCTGCCCCGCTGTGGCCGCGTCTGCACGCGCGCTCATCTCGCGCAAGGTCTGGCTGACGGTAGTTATCATCTCCGCCAGTCGCGCGCGGTCGCAGAAGATATTGATGCCCCACTCCTCTTTCCCGCCGAGGCGTTTGAGTATGGACAGCAATTCCGGCTCTTTCCGGGCCAGCATCTCTTTGACGCCCGCGTGCTTCAGATAAATCGTGCCAAAGCGAAGCGGAACAAGGCTCGCGCGTGCCGCGAAAAATTCCAAAACCTTTTCATGCCGCATCGCTCTCTCGGCCACCCAACGCGCATCGTTGAGCCGCGCCTCTATCTCCGCTTCGCCGTAATCCGCCAGCGGAACGACGCTCGCCACAGCCGCCACCTCGCCCGACGCAATCAACTGAAGCGGGGCATCAGGCTCTATGGCTTCCGGCAGTATTTCATCAAACAGCGGTGAGAGCGCGCCGTGTTCCCCGATACAGTAAATGTAAAAAGCGTCTGCCATAACTTAGAGCGTCTGCCAGCCCGCAAAGTGTTTGAGCAAAAGCTCCGGCCCGTGTATCTCATGCGGCTGCTGCGGCGCGAGGTATAAATTTTTGACGAGCTTGAGCCGCGTGCGAAAAGCTTTGATAATTTCCTGCTGTCCGGCGCGGCGCGCGGCGCAGAAATCGCAACCAGCCGCTGCATCTTCCGGCACGACGTTATTAACCACCAGCCGCGACACAGGGACTTTGAGCCGTGCCAGCGTTTTGGTCAAGCGAATTGTCTCTTCGAGGCTCATCTGTTCGGGAATCGCCACGCCTATAAACTCGCACTCCTCCGCATTCGTCAACAGAGCGGCCACGCGCTTGATATTTTTCGAGAGCGCGATTAACTCTTCCGCGACGCGCCCGGAGCGCACGACGTTCTTATATTTTAGAAGAAGTTTGAGAAAAGCGCGCACCCAGGAGAGCGCGACCTGGGGCATCTCCAGAAACCTGACGAGGTGGCCCGTCGGGGCCGTGTCGAGCACAATCGTCATGTAGCCGCTCTGGTCCAGAAGATCGCTGATCGCGCTCAGGGCCGCAATCTCGTCTATGCCGGGCGGAGCGAGAGCGACCAGCTCGCGCATGGCTTCGCGGTCAAACTTAATCTCCATTCCTGAATTGCCCGAAAGCGTATCGAACAGCTCGTCAATCCAGACGCGATAGCGAGTCTTCAATTCTTCAAATCGCGCCGCCGGGTCAAGCTCCATCGCATCCAGATTCGCCTGTCCGGCAACGCCTTTTTTAAGCTCGCCAATCTCTTCCTCAAAACTATCCGAGAGCGAATGCGCGGGGTCTGTGGAGAAAACCAGAATGCGCGCCTGCGGATGCTCCAACGCCAGAGCCAGCGCAGCCGCAGCCGCAGCCGTAGTCTTTCCCACTCCGCCCTTCCCGCCAAAAATAAGCAAGCGTCGCGGCTCAATCAATGTCTGCGCTTTTGCTCTACGATGAGACTCAGACTTCAACTTCGCTTCTGCGCCTTTGCCCACCAGCGCCTTTGCGGGAAACTCTTCCTCGCCTTCCCACACCACCCGCCCGAAATCACGCAAAGCCTCCACACCCCGCACCTCTCCCGCCAGCAGAGGCACGTGATGAACGCGCAACTCTTTAAACTCATACGCCAACTGCTTCAAATATTTCGCTTGACTGCGAGCGCGTGCACGACAATATGAACACCCCTCATGCTCTAGCTCAACGCGATTGATAATGAGGTCTGTGACCGGCACGCCTTCCGCCTGAAGCAGAGCGTAGTAGCGCACGGTCTCCGCGACGCTCATCGCTTCGGGAATGGCGACCAAAGTAAAGGCAGCATGCTTCTCAGCATAAAGCATCGCGCGCACGCGCTCGATTCTTTCACCGAGGTCGCGCAGGAAAAGATCAACCTCGTCCTCGCGCACGCGCCCGCCGCGCACAAACTGCGCCACCATGTAACGATGCTTTTCCGCCATCAGATCGAGCGCGCCGAGCATGTGCGCGAAAACTTCCGGCAGCCGCAGGAGGCGCGAAGTATGGCCTGAAGGAGCAGTGTCCACAACAATGCGCGCGTATGCGCCTGCGCGGTCAAGCTCGGTTAATTCAAAGAGCGCCATCACCTCGTCCATGCCCGGCAAAGAGAGGTCTAATAGTTCGTTGATGTCTGTTTCGTCGAGCAGTGTCCCGCGCTCGGCTATCTCCCGGAGCGTCGCCCTGTGCTCATTCTTAAACTCTTCCAGAGCGCGCTCGGCATCCATCTCAAGCGCGATGAGACGCGCCGCGCCATGCCGCGCAACCTCCGTCAGACGGTCTCCGATTTTCATGCCGAGACTATCGGAGAGCGAGTGTGCAGGGTCTGTCGAGAACAAGAGAATCTGTTCGTCGCCCTGCGCCTCGTCCAGCAGACGCAGCGCGGCGGCAGAAGCAGCAGTCGTTTTGCCGACGCCGCCTTTGCCGCCGAAGAAAAGATAATGTGCCGGGGGAAGTTCAACCGCCTGCGTGCCGGAAGACTTGCGAGAGGCTTTGCGCGTCCGCGCCTGCCTGCTCTCGCTTTTCTTCCGGGTCACTTCTCGTCCCTCTCGCCCGGCTCCCAGAACCCGCCCTCATCGTCGCCGCCCGATTCGATGACGAAGGAAGAAGAGTCAGCCGTATGCACCTCGTGAAGCAAATCGAGCTGTCTCGCTTTGATGACGCGAAGGCGCGCGAACAGTTCCGCTTCCTGCACGGCGAAATCTTCCTCGGAAATCTCGTCCAGCTCAAGACGCATCTGCAATTCCAGAAGCTGCTCTTTGACGACCGTATCGTCGTTCAACTCCTGATCGGCCATCTTTTGAATCTGGCCGAGGATGAACTTGAAGCCGTTGATTGGTGAGAGCAGTAAATCGTCTATGAAAAACATAAAGGAACTTCAATCTCCGTGGTCAAGGATTTATTTGACGGCTCTTCACATAACTTATTCTAACGGTTTCAATCCTTCACGGGAACCATGAATCACTGCCAAAATCTCAATCTGCTCTTCATCTTCTTTTATCAAATAAATAATACGATATGAGCCTTCAATTACCTGACGAACTTCATTTATCTCATATTCCGGCACCATCCTGCCGGAGAATGGAAATGCAGCGAGCTGTGTAGAACGCATTGTTAAGCGGTCAACAATCCGGCGAGCATATTCCGGTGAGGTCTGCCCTACATAATCATGAATGGCTTGAAGCTGTGCGACAGCGGCATCCGTCCAGAGAATCTTCACGGCTGTAATCCAAATCGAGCGCGAATCTCTGCGACATCCGTAACCTTTCCAGCCTCGCTATCGGCCAAGCCAGCCTCGATGCATTGACGGATATAAATCTCATGCATCAAATCATCCCACGTTATATCTTCAGGCAATTTATCAATTAGACGTCGGGCTTCTTCTTTAATATTTGCAGTGCTCATAAGAATTACTCTATGCCTTCCGTTTAATCCATATTACCTCGTCATCGCTTCCGTCGCGGTGTCGCCGCGCTCTAATTTGAGGCGGATGTGAACGAAGTTGTAAGGCGGCCACGGGCCTGTGTATTTGAAAGAGAGCTTGCCTTCATACTTGGCTGCAATCTCTTTTACCTTTTGATCGAACTCCGGCTCGCGTTCGCGCTCGACGAGAAAGGCCGCGTTCATAATCATCTTGTCGCCGATAGGCTTGTTGGCGCGCGAGGCGACAGCCGTGTCGCGCAGGACTGAATAGACCTCGCGGACATAAGCTTCGGATTGCTCTGTCAAAGCCGTTTCCACCAGACGACCCAACTGCATCCGCGCGAAATAGGTCGAGCCGGTGGCGCGCGAGGTAATCTGCTCTTTGAGATGGCGTATCTCTTCGTTATCCTGCTCGATCTCTGCAATCACGCGGTCGCGGTCCCAGTTGACCTTGAGACCGAACTCGACCTTGCCTTCCATCTTCGTCAACACGTCTCTGAGCGCATCATAAGTGCCGCGCATCAGTTCCATGATGTCCTCTTCCGTGCGGAAGAGCGCGCCGAAGGCCATCGGCAAAACTGTGAACTCGCGCATCACCGCCTCGTTGACCTGCTCGTGCGCGAAGACGTTTTCGCGCGTCGGGTCATAGACGACGATGGGCGTGTTGGAGATGACGGCGGCCAGTCCGTCGTGATGCACTGTGTAGACTTCGTCGCCGCGCCCGCCGATGCCCATCGGGCCAAACGAGCGCGGTTCTTTAGTCTCTATGATGCAATAGACATACTTGCCTTCGCCAACAGGAGCGGCGGGGGATGATTCTTTTTCTGAAGTCATGATCTAGGCTCGTCACTTGCGATGCTCTTGTGAGATGCGCGGGCGCGGTGATACACGGAAGCTTAAAAGTCCGGCAAATTTCGCTGCCGGAAAGTTTTTCCTGCTACTGAGAATGTGTCGGAGAAGAGAGCGGCCAGCCCCCTTGAGCTTGTTGACAGCTCCGCACGTCCCCTTTCCTTCGTGCGCGAACAGGTTTCATCATAAAACGGAGCGCGCTCGCCGCGCAACATTATTCTCAGGCAAAAGTAAAAAGGTAAAAGGTAAAAGTAAGAAAAGCATTCGACGCTTCTTCACTTTTACCTTTTGCCTTTTACCTTTTTACTTCCCTAAACACGACATCGCCCCACAACAAGCATTTAAAGCCTTGTGGGGCGAGCGCGAGCCGGAAAGCTCCGGCACTGATTGTGGAAACGGCGTGTACTGCGCCTTAACTGTAACGAGCCTTTAGTTTGGCTCCCCGACATTTGACCCCTAGTTTAGCGGAATCAGCCGGGAACAGCTTTCCATAAACTGGTTTAAGTGTCATGTAGTTTACGCAACGGCGCGCATCTCTGTCAAGATTTATCTTGACCGCATACGAAGCATACAACGCGGCCCTGTACTTGTTACAGATTTGTTGCGCATAAGCCGTGCTTACTGAAGGCTCAAGTCATGCTTTATCTGAAACACACTGCCCGGTTTACTCGCCGATATACTTAATCTCCATGCGTCGAATCTGTAGCCCTGCTAGAAACAGCAGTATCGCCGTCACAACAATCAAACCGGGCACGGAAATCCACGCGGGCGTCGCCTGTGCCACGATGGCGAACGGCCCTTCGGACATGGGCACGGGCGCGAGCGAGTGCAGGTAATGGATGACGCTGATCTTTTTCAGGAGCGGCGGCAGCAGAAAATTGATCCACTCCCAGCCGTAAATGACCAGTGCCGGAATAATCGGATTGCGAAAGAAGAGTCCGATGACGATGAAGAACGCACCATAGCCAATGCACGCCAGCACAGTGATGACCACATACCACACAGCATGACTGAAGCCCGGCCCGTTCATCAGGTAATTAGTGCTCTCAGGATAGCCCGCCACGTAAATAAAGAAGAGCGAGCCGACCGTCGTAAAAGTAAAGATGACGATGGAGACCGATAGCCCCGCAAGATACTTGGCGACGACCAGCACTTCGCGCCGCACGGGCGCGAGAAAGTAATAGTGCAGGCTGCGGTCAACCACCTCGCCGCGTATGAGGTTCATAAAAATCCACGCGCAGCCGAAGAAGACTATGGTGCGAAGAATCAGCCCGCCGTAGATTCCCGCAAAGATAATATTGGCCTGACCGAAATCACTGCGAATCGAATTCGCGTCCGGAAAAATGCGCGTCACGATTGCGAGCATCGCCACCAACGCGACGGGCAAGAGCGCGAGCAGGTAAATCAGGATGGCGCGTCGCCCGAAAAAGTTTTTCCGCAGCTCAAGCTTCAGGATGGCTGCGGTCTGCCTGAGCCAGAGCGACCAGTCATGTTTCTGCTGCTGCTCCGTCTCTTTCTCTGCGGCAGCGGCGGCGGCTGTCGAAGTGGTGCTCATCTGTTCTCCCCATCCGAACCGATCAAATATTGATAGACAGCGCTGAGGTCATCATCCACCGGCGCGACAGACTCGACCTTGAAATCGCCATCGAGCACGATGCTGTTCAAGAGCAAATAAAATTTATCCGCATCCCGCGTCTTGATAAATAATCCCTGACGGTCTTCATGAAGTCTGGCTTCGACGACAGAGTCGGATTCAAAGACGCGGGCCGCAAGGTTAGCCGGGCGGTCGCAGCGAATCAGGATTTGCGCCGGATGCTCTTCCATCTCGTCGCGGACGCCGTGGACGTTGCCTTCCGCCACCACGTAGCCGTTGTTAACGAGGATGACGCAGTCAGACATCATGTCAACTTCGTGCAGGATGTGGCTTGAGATAATCAGATGCAGGCCATCTTTCGCCAGCGAGCGAAACAGCTCGATAATCTCTGCGCGGGCCATCGGGTCAAGACCGTTCAAAGGCTCGTCAAGAATCAGCACGCGCGGGCTGTGCGCGATGCTCTGGGCCAGACGAACCTTCTGCCGCATGCCCTTGCTGTAGCCCGCAACTTTCCTGTCCGCCGCATCCATCAACGTCACGCGCTCAAGCGCCTTGACGGTCAACTGCTCCGCCACTTCCTTTCGATAGCCGTGCACCGTCAGAAAAGAGCGTACAAAGTCTCTGCCCGTCATGCCGCGCGGAAAGGAATCGAACTGCGAGCAATAGCCGACCTTGCGAAACAGTTGTTCCGGCTGGTAAGGCTGCGTGCCGAGCACGCTGATATGACCCTTCGTCGGTCTCAGGAGTCCCGTCATCAGGTTCATCAAAGTGGTCTTGCCGGAACCGTTCGGCCCGACGAGGCTGGTGATGCCCGGCGCAATCGAAAGATTGACGCGATTGACGCCTAAGATTTCCCCGTAAAATTTGGAGACCTCATCAAAGACGATCAGGTTGTCCGTCATTTCGCTCATCCTCGTACCACCTCGTAAGCGCGAACTCTGGTATACAAGAGCCACAAACAGAACAGGCAGATTAAAGCCAGCACTACCCAGTAGCTCCACAAAGGCGGGCGGCTGATGATTATCTCCCGTATGATTCGCCCGTTACGCATCTCCTGCACCTGGCTGGTTGTCGCGCTAAAGCTGCGAAAAAGCCCCGCCCAGATATTTCCGATCAAAGCTCCGAGACTGATTAAGTCTCCATAGCGAGTCTGGAACAGCCCGTTGATGACTTCGCCAATGACCGAAGGGATAAAGAAGATGGCGAGCAGGATGGCGCTGGCGACGACGCGCCACTTGACCCACGCAGAGATGGCCTGCGAGAGCAGCGCGAGGAAGATAATCCAGACCCAGCACCCGCTCCAGATGGCATACGCAATCCACAGGTTCTGCGTCATCCATCCCCCGCCTTGCAGGTATGACTGAAAGAGAAAGAGCAAGAGGCCCGGAACCCATGTAATCAACGAAGTCAGAATCAAGACCACAGACATCTTGCCGATGACATACTCTGCGCGCGAGAAGGGGCGGCACAGATAGAGCGGCAAGGCGTTATTCGTCAGATCGCGCGAGACGAGCGGAGGGCCGACCAGCAAGGTGAGAAAAAATGCGAACGACCCCTGTATGGACACGAATGTCCAGAAGAAAGAGCCGTCAATCGGAACCAGCTCGTTGATGTTGACTTGCAGGATGCCAAGCGCGCCGACGTTGTGATGCAGGTAAATCAGAATCGCAAAGACCAGCGGGCAGATAAAACATGCGACAAAAAACGCGACAAAGAGTTTTGACTGAAAGACGCCGCGAAACGCATGGCGCGGGATAATCAGAAACCGCGACCAGACGGGCGTCAGCTCTCCCGCGTAAGGCTTATATGTGTGTTCGTAAACAGCCATAAGAAAAGTCCCAAGTCCCAAGTCCCGAATCAAGTTCCATGTCTCAAGTTCAGAGTTAGACTCCGACCTGTGACATGGGACTTGAGGCTTGGGACTGTCCGTTGCTCTCCATCGCTTTCAAGAAGATGTCTTCAAGCGAATCCTTCTTGTAATTCAAACGGCGAATCTGCACTTTGTGTTCGGCTGCGAGGCGATAGAAATCTTTGATCTCGACGCCTTCCTGAAGCACTAGCTTGAGACGGTGCGCGCCCGTCAGTGCGTATTCGCAATTGAGATTGCCGACGGCCTCGACGAAACCCGAAATGTCGCCGCGCATCTCCATCTCAAGAAAGGTGCGATTCGATTGCCGCTCCGCTTCGAGGTCGCAGTGTGCGGCGATGCGCCCGTCCTTCAAAACCAGAATCTCATCACAGCACTCTTCGACATCATGCAGGAGATGCGATGAGAGCATGAGGCGCGCGTGGCCGCCGTCGCGTATCTCGCGTATCAGGCGAATCATGCGCGCACGCGTCGGCGGGTCAAGCCCGTTGGTCGGCTCGTCCAGAATAATCAGCTTCGGGCCATGCACAATCGCCTGCGCGAGCTTTGCCAGTTGCTTCATGCCGAGCGAGTAGGTATCGAGCGTGCGATAGCGCGCTTCGCCAAGTCCGACATAGAAGAGGGCTTCATGTGCGCGCTCAAGTGCGACTTCGGAAGGCAGGCCCGACAACTCGCCCATCAAACGAACGAAATGCACGCACGACATCTTGGCGATAAAGGAATCGCGCTCCGGCATATAGCCGATCTGCGAGAGCGTCTGTTTCGGGTCGTCATGGATGTCCTGACCGAAGATGCGCGCCGTCCCCGAAGAGGCTTCATGAAAACTGAGCAGCGTGTGGATGAGCGTCGTTTTCCCCGCGCCGTTTGGCCCAAGCAGGCCGATGCAGCGACCGCGCAAGCCCGCGCGCAGCTCTCTTAAGATGGGACGCTTGCCAAACTGCACGCTCAACCCGTCAAGCTCTATGACCGGCGTCGCATCGAGTGGAACTAGCATAGGAGGCGCGAGCGTCTGTGAGTCGCTGGCAGCAGTTGAAGCGGTTGAAGCGGCCATTATTGCCGTCTCCCTTTCCGAATAGGATCGAAGGCCGAAAAGTGTTACGCCGCCGAACGTGCGAGAGTTCCGTGGCGACGAGCATAAATTATAGTCGAACTTAAACTAGGATGGACAGGATAAACCGGGATGAAAGACACGCACAGATGAAGCATGAAGCAGAAGCTATCGATAGCTTCTGCTTCATGCTTCATCTCTTGTTCTTTAATCTTATCTGTCGCTGCAAACTACTTGCCGCGCGCCTGCGCCGTCTCCGGTGTCAGACTCGCTTTGAGATATTCTTTCGTCTGCCCGAAGTCCAGAGAGTTAATCGACACTCCCTCGTCCGCGATGCGAATCGAATCGCCCTGCTTGAGATGACCTGCCAACTGGTCGTTAATCATCACCTTGTCATTCTCAATCGTCAGCTTCAGACGCTCGCCCGACAGGTTGTAGCCGTCATAGTTAAAGATGGCAACGGGGCCGCGCTCTTCGACGCCGAACCTGTTGGTGACGCCGCTTCTTTTCATCGTCACTTTATGCGACGCAAACTTTGTCGAGCCTGAGTTGCCGCATCCCTGTAATAACACGATGGAAGAGAGAAAAAGCAGAAGAGCGATGGCTTTGGCGGCTTTGCCGCGAGCAACATTACTTTTGAACATCATCATGACTTCTCCTTGAAACTAAGAAAGCGTGTTGACGAAGGCTGGCCGTGGGCCTCGTCTTCCCGACGGCCAGCGCTTCAGCGAGGGTTTCTAGTTCTTCTTTTGCTGCTGCGAGGGCTTCTCGTTCATGCCTTCCATCAGGATATGCTGCAACCCGAACGTCGTCGGCATCCCTAAAAGGTTAGCCGGACTCAGACCAAACGGCCCGCCCTCTGTGTCTGCGGCGAAGATAATCCGGTCGTTCTGCGCGTAGGCATAAGCCAGAGTCGGCGCGGTCGCGGCCAGAGAGCTGAGAGCCTGCTGCTGTTCCTGCGGCAGATTCTGCGCAGAGCCTTGCATGCGCTCGGCTATCGGCTGCACGAGCGGCGCGAGGTTGTGATAGAAGATGGCGGAAAAGTTCGTGTTGCCATCTGCCGGAAGCGAAGCGCGGAAACGCTGCGAGTTGAGCAGGGTCACGCCGGAATCTTTGTAGCGCACGGCCTGTGTCACCAACGCGCGCGTCGGGCCAGCCACCATATAGCCGTTGACGTAGGCGTAGTTAAATTCCAGACCGAAATCAACGGAGCGCAAGGTGTAGAAAGTGCGCCCGCCGATGTCCGCGTGCTCCCACTGCAAGCCGCCCTTGCCTTCCTGC
The DNA here is from genome assembly GCA_963817025.1 of Pyrinomonadaceae bacterium. Lineage (GTDB taxonomy): Bacteria > Acidobacteriota > Blastocatellia > Pyrinomonadales > Pyrinomonadaceae > JACMLC01. The sequence goes on from CAWFML010000004.1 coordinate 953,825, forward strand.
GCGGCAACCTTATTGATTTCACCGACCACGCGCTCAAGCGTCTGCTGAAGCCGCCCTGAATCGTAAACCTCCAGGATGACTTTCCATGAAGGGGTCGGAAGCAGCGGGCCGTCAATGGCAAACGCAAACTCTCCGCCGAGGGGCGCGGCGATGTCGTTGCGGACATTGATGCCGTGCTTGGTCTCAAGCTTGGTCAGTTCCTGACGCAATCCGGGCTTGGTCGTCTCGATAAAGCCGAGCAGGTCGTCCACCAGCGCGGTCGGCTCTTTGACTACGAAAGCCGCAGTCACATTCGCGTCCGGCGAGATGAATTCAAGCGCGCCCATCGGCCCCGGAGCGGCCAGCCATGAAGCCACGCCGCGACGCGCCTGATTGAAGGTCAGCATCGCACGGCTCTCTGTCTTACCATTCTTCTCTTTCTGTTCGACCATGAAATACTTGAGGTCAAGCAGGCCGAGTTTTTTGTAGGCTTCGATAGGCTGCTCGCCGCCGTCGCCTTTGTTCTGCTGTTTCAAAGCCTGAGCCACAATCTTCTCAAGGTCTGCGGCGACAATCAGCCCCGCGCCTTCCTGATAGATGGCGGCGATGCTCTGGTGAAACGCAGTGCCTTTGAAGGACTTCGCGCCGGAGTCTTTCATCGTTGCCGACAGACGCTGAAGCTGTTCGAGCTTCGGAGCAGCGGCCACGATGTCGCCGTTAATCCAGACCAGCAATTCTTCGGGCATCTTGCCGTCGGCCTGTGCGGCCTGCGTGGCTGCCTGCGGGTCGTCAATGATGCGAACTTTCGGCCCGCCTTTGGCTTCGGCTGCGAAAGTATTGATCTGCTGTTCGAGGAACTGGCGGAAATCCGCGTTGTTCTTCAAGGTAGCAAGGACGAGCGGCCCGTTCGGTTTGCCTTCGCCGTCCATCTCGGCGGTGACAACCAGCTCGTCTCCGAGGCGCTCGCCGAACTGGCGCACGCGCTCGATAATCTGGCCGAGGCCCGCGTTGTTCTTCGCGTTGCCTTCCTTTTCCCACCAATCGCGCAGGGCTGCGTTCTGTTGTATGCGCTCCTGCATGATGCGATGCGATTCGGCGAGCGTCGCGCTTAGATTAGGCAATGCTGCATAGAGCACTGTGCCTTCAGGCACGATGTCCAGCAGACGCGTCGAGTAACGTATGTTCGGCTGCTCTACGTTATTCAAATCATTTTGCAGCGCGGCGAATTGATTCAACAGCTCGCCATAGCGCGCGGCGTTGCGGCTCCATGCGACCTCGGATTTGACCGGAACTTTTTCAAGAGCGACCTGCGTCGTCGTCTGGTCGCCGGGCTTGAGCACGTCTTCCTTGCCGGAATAGTTGACGTGAACTTCGCCTTCGACAACGGAGACGCGCGTGCCTTTCGTGCCGTGATTGACGGAGAAAATCGTGCCCGTCACAGCCGTCAGCGAATCGTCCGTCGCCACATAGAGATGATGCGCGCCCTGCTTTGCGGCCTGCACGATGACGTTGCCGCGCTCAAGGTTAATAGTCGTGCCGTCAGTGGTGCGGCTCAAGGAAAACTCCGAGCGGTCTTTCATCTCCACGAGCGAGCCGTCATCGAGCTTTACGACGGCTGTGGCATCCTTGCCCGTGCGAATCTTCTCGCCCCGCTGAATCGCTTCGCCGGCCTTGATCTCGCGCAGGTCGCTGTCGGAAACCCTGTAGACCGCGCCGCTCGCAACTTCGACCGTCGCGTTGACGGAATTGGCGAAGGGCAGGTAACGCTGGACCAGAGGCCATGCGAGCATCGCAAGGCCCACGATAAAGGTCGCGGCAATCGCCCATTTCCAGACGGGCTGAATCGCCTGCGTCCGTGGCAGAGCACGTGCGGCGGGCCTTGCGGTCGTCGCAGCCGCCTTGCCTTCGCGCGCCTGTTTGAGAGCGCGGCGGCAGGGGATGCATTCGTGCGTGTGGTCTTTCAAAAGCATGGCGCGCGAGCCTGACAGCTCGCCGCTCAAATACGCGGGCATCAACGACTGAAAATCGGCGCAGCCGTGTATGTGCTCGACGGTCGCGGCAGCGGCGAGAGGCGCGGCGTGGCTCGCGCTCTCGGCAGAGAGCTTGGCCCACACGCGGTCGGCTGCGCTTTCGATCATTGCGGAATCGATCTGTTCGTCACGAATATCGCTCATGGCTTTGTCCAAAATGGCTTCTGTGTCTTCTGTTTTACGCTTCATGATGTTTCTCCAGGTACTCGCCAATCTCTTTTCTCAGGCGCGTGCGGCTGCGGTGCAGCATCACGCCGACGACCATTTGCGAAGTGCCGAGCATCTCGGCTATCTCGCGGTTGCCGTAGCCTTCGTAATATCTCAGGACGAACATCTCAGCCGCCTTCGGGCCGAGCTTTGAAATCGCTTCCTGAATCAGATGGCGCAACTCATTGTCGGCGTGCTGCGCTTCAGGATTCAGAAAAGTGCTTTCCAGTTGTTCGTGCTCGATGTCATCGAGGGCGACGGATTTGGCGCGCGTGCGGCTGCGCATAATGTCGAGCGAGGCGTTGATGGCCGCGCGCAGGAGATACCCCGCCGGGTTCGGCTTGAGGTCAAGCTCCTCTTCGCGTCGCGCGAGTCGCAGAAAAACGGTCTGTAACACGTCTTCGGCATCCACCGGGCTGCCCGTCACGCGATAGGCCGTGCGAAAAATTTGATCGTAATGCTCGCGGAACAGGGTTTCCAGTTCCGGCGGCGGGGCATCAGGGATGGTTTGAATGTGGGTCGCTGCTGCTAACACGTCACTCTCCTTTAGGTCGTCTCCACTCATTAAACGCTCCTATAGAAATGTTATTAACAGCCGCGAGGGAAAATTCTGTGCGGGATTATATGCGGATTTGAGCGATTTTGGGATTTAGTTTGAGCTTTTCAGTCGAATGTAAGTTTTGAAGTGAGCGAAAACAGCTTCCCGCAAAGGCGCAAAGGAAAGACGCCAAGAAAGCATTCGAGATAAGTAATAGCTCAACTCTTTGCGACTTATCTTCTTTGCGTCTTTGCGCCTTTGCGGGAAACTTTATGATTTTGAGAAGCAACTGCTAAGGCAGATAAGCAGCAGGCGCGGGCACGTCGCCGCTTGTGCCGAAAGCCTGCGCGCGAAATCCTGACGCGCTCTGATTGATGTACCAGACTCCATCGGACGGGCGAAAGACTGCGATGTCTGTGCGCCCGTCGCCGTCATAATCCGCAGGCACTGGCACGTCCGCGCCGAGGCCGAAAGCTTGCGCGCGGAATCCGAGCGCGCTCTGCTGTATGTACCACGCGCCGTCTGAAGGCCGATAGACCGCCGCATCTGTCTTACCGTCATTATCGTAATCGTCCTGCGCGGGGCTGTCTGTAGAGAGACCAAACGGCAGGCTTATCAAGATACCGTTTGAGCTTTGCTGTATGTACCAGATGCCGCTCGATGGACGGAAGACTGCGAGGTCTGCAAGGCCGTCATTGTCGTAATCGCCCGTCACGGGCTTATCGCCGCTTGTGCCGAAGACCTGCGCGCGAAATCCAGCCGTGCTCTGTTGTATGTACCACACGCCGCTGCGAAAGACTGCGAGGTCTGTGAGGCCGTCATTGTCATAATCCGCTGCGACGGGCGCGTCTGTATCGAGACCGAAAAACTGTGAACGAAAAGTATTGTTCGAGCTATTGATGATGTGCCAGGCTCCCGTCGAAGGACGAAAGACAGCGATGTCCGTGCGGCTGTCGCCGTCGTAATCTCCCGGCACGATGCGGTCGCCGCTTGCGCCGAAGGTCTGACTGCGAAAGGAATTGTCGGAGCTGTTCTGAATGTGCCACGTGCTGCCGGACGGGCGAAAGACGCTCAGGTCTGTCCTGCCGTCGCCGTCGAAATCGGAAATCCTGTTGGGAATGATAAAGACTTCGTTGATGTTGGTCGCGCCGAAGCCCTGCACGATTCCTCCGGCTGGAAGATAAACTTTGTTGGCGATGACCGAAGCGAAGAGTCCGTGTCGCGGCGTCTGCATCTGCGGCAACTGTCGCCAGCTATTGGTCAAGGGATTATAAACTTCCACCTCGCCATGCACGGTTGGAATCTCGCCGCCGAAGACGTAGAGTTTGCCCGCGACGACAGCCACAGAGAGGCCCGAACGCGCGGTCGGCATCGGCGCAAGCTGCGTCCACATGTTCGTCTGCGGGTCATAGACTTCCAGCGAAGTCGGCGCAGAGGCGTTTGCGCGCCCGCCGACGACATAAAACTTTCCGTTGATGACGCCGCCCGCGCAGTGATTGCGCGCGACGTTCATCGGGGCCAGAATCGTCCAACTGTTCTGCACCGGGTCGTAAACTTCCAACTCGGTCTGATTCGAGATCGGCCCCGTCCCGCCAGCCACATAAATCTTGTCGTTAATCACCCCGACCGCAGGCGTGTTGCCGTGCGCGTGGCTCATCGTGGCGACCTCGCCCCATGAATCCAGCGGCGGCGGCTGATAGACAAAGACGCGCGCGGAGACTCCGCCGAAGGTGTAGAGCTTTCCGGCGGCGACGGCTGCGGCGTTGTGATTGTTAGCAAGCGGGAGCACGGCTGCGCTGCCCCAGGTGTTGTTGGCCGGGTTGTAAACTTCCACGGTGTTGGTTGACTGGCCGTTCGTGTTGTAGCCTGCGATGACGTAAATCTTTCCGTCAAGCACAGCCGTCGAAATCTCTTGCCGCGCCGAGGGCATTACGGCCAGCGTGACCCAGAGGCCGCCGCTGCTGTTGGACTGCGCGGCATCTCCCGACGAAATAATCGTCAACGATAAAAGGATGAAGTAGCCGATCATCAATTTCATGGCCCTGCAACTCCATGACAGACGAACCGTGTGCATCAAGACCTGACTTCAAGTCTCAACTGCTGCGTCATTCAACTCTTTGCGCCTTGAGTTTTATTTCTTTTGCGCCTTTGCGAGAAACGCTCGTGTTTCTCGCAAAGGCGCAAAGAGCAAGAGAGAAGGCGCAAAGGAGTTGAAGCATTCTTTTGCCTGAATGTTGAAACAGTCTCTAAATGTCTCTAACTGCCAAACGCCTGCATCACTTCATCACTGTGCTGCTCGACGTTGACCTTGTCGAACACTTTTTTGATGTTGCCCTCTTCGTCAATCAGAAAAGTCTTGCGCGCGACGCCCATAAACTTTTTATCGCCCCATGTCTGCTCGCCGTAAACTCCGTAGGCGTCAGAGACAGAGTGATCCGTATCCGCCAGCAGCGTAAACGGCAGCTCGTATTTCTCTGCGAACTGCTGATGCGAAGCCTCGTCGTCGAGCGAGACGCCGAGCACCTTGATGCCCTTCTCCGTGTAATCTGCATGAGCATCGCGGAACGAGCAAGCCTCTTTCGTACAACCGGGCGTGTCGTCTTTCGGATAAAAATAGAGCACTACTTTTTGCCCGCGAAAATCCGAGAGCTTAACTTCACTGCCGCTTGCATCGCGCGTCGTAAAATCCGGCGCGGCATCGCCTTCTTTGAGCATAGCTGTTGTCTCCTCCGATAGAAATTGTAAATTGACTTGTGTGCTTTCAGTTTAACACCACAGCAACGCGGGAAGCGAACCTCAGCCGCCAAGTGTGAAAGGGTGAGAAATCATCAACTGTCTGCTAAATTGTCCGCGCGATGAAGAAAGAAACGGATGTTGAAGCGAGCGCGGAGAAGAGTTTGAAAGACGGCACCTCGAAGATGTCGCTCGAAGAAGGCGTAGACTATTATTTCGAGGGAGCTTTAATGGTCTTCACGGCACACTTTCTGCGCCGTCGCGGCTACTGCTGCGGCAATGGTTGCAGGCATTGCCCGTATGACCTTGAAGCCGAACAACCAGCGACTGCTTAAACTCAACCCTTTGCGCCTGCTGATTTATCTTTGGGCCTTTGCGATAAACACCAACGTTTCTCGCAAAGGCCCAAAGAAAAGAAAGACGCAAGAATGCAAAGAAGGGTTTCCGGGCTTTTGAAATAGACTCTGATTATATTAAGGGTCTGCGAGCAGGCGGTCTGATTCAATCGGGTCATGACAGGCTTCGCATAAGCCGTAAGTCCCCACATCCATGCGTTCGAGCGCGGAATCCACTTCCCCCAGGAGGCGCAGGAGTTCCGCGTTTTTATCGAAGCCTGCGAAGGCTGTTTCAAGCTTCTGGCGGCGATCAAGCAGTTGCTCGCGCAGCACCGGAGCTGTCGCTGTACTCATCTCCCTGGTTTCCTTCCTTGAAAAACCTTTTTTAGGCGGACAGGCTCAAAGGACGCGGCGCGCCTCTCAATTGCACCGGCGGCTGCGGCGCGCAGCAGACCTTGACCAGCCGCTCGCGGTCGCGCTGCATCAACTCGTCCTCTTTGAGCCACGCGCGCACCTCACGAAAAATCCGCGCCGCGTGCTCGTCCGGCGGCTCGACGATGCGATAGTGCATCCACTTGCCTTCGCGCCGCGCAGAGACCACCTTGGCCCTCCGTAAATAGGCCAGATGACGCGAAATTTTCGGCTGATTAGTCCGTAATATCTCCACGAAAAAACAGACGCAAAGTTCATCATCGCCCATCAAATTTAAGAGCCTCAAACGCGTCCTGTCGGCCAGCGCGCGCATCAACAATTCCATCTCGAAAATCTCGCTCTCTTTTCCCATAAACGACATTTTACCACGACTCGAACAAATATGCCTTGACAGATATGTTGCCTGCAAGTATAGTCCCTCATCACATTCGCTTAAGCGAATATATCGAAGGAGGAATCATCATGACAGAAGAAAGAAAAACCGTGCAGGCGCTCAAGGCGCATCTGGCTTTGAACGTCAAAGATGTGACTTTGAGTCTGGAGTTTTACAAAAAAATGCTGGGGATCGAGCCGAGCAAAGTCCGCAAGGGTTATGCGAAGTTTGATGTCCGGAATCCGCCGCTCAACCTGACTTTGAATCAGGTTCCGTTTGGCGAGCGCGGCGCGCTCTCGCACTTAGGGATTCAGGTCTCTTCGACGGAAGATGTGCTCTCGATGCGCGAGAAGTGGGCCGAGGCCGGACTCTACACGCGCGACGAGATGCAGACCAACTGTTGCTATGCCTTGCAGGACAAGAGCTGGGTTAAAGACCCGGACGGCAACGAGTGGGAGGTCTTCGTCGTGTTGGAAGACAATCTGAAGGAGACGGCTGCGTGCTGTGCGGCGTTGGACGCGGCGTTGGCTCAGCCGCAGGCGGCTGCATCCTGCCCGGCTCCTCTGGCTCAGGCCACAGCCGCGACGGCTTCATGCTGCGGGCCGGCGGCTGAGACGGCTGCTCCCGTCACTCTTTCAAGGTAAATCATTTGACGGCGCAGCGCGTGCAGCAAAAGCGGATAGAGCTTGCCAGATGTCTGACGGCGGAAGCGGTCGGGACGGCCCTGCTGTTAGCATCCGTCGTCGGGTCTGGCATCATGGGCGAGCGGCTGGCGGGCGGCAATGTGGCGATAGCGCTTCTCGCAAACACCATTGCCACAGGCGCAGCCCTCGTCGCCCTGATCTTAACCTTTGGGCCAATCTCCGGCGCGCACTTTAATCCGGCGGTCACGCTGGCAGATGCGACACAGGGCGGCATCAGTTGGCGAGATGTGCCCGCGTACCTCTGCGCGCAGGTGGCTGGCGCATTCGCCGGAGTGGCGATTGCCAACCTCATGTTCGGCCTGCCAGTCTTTCACCCCTCGCGTCATGCGCGTGCGGGCGGCGCGCAGGTCTTTAGCGAATTTGTCGCCGCGTTCGGACTGCTCGCGGTCATCCGGGGCTGTGCGCGCAGGCGTTCGGAGGCTGTAGTCCCTTTCGCAGTCGCAGCTTATATCACAGCCGCTTACTGGTTCACGGCTTCGACCTCGTTTGCCAATCCGGCAGTCACACTGGCGCGCACCGCGAGCGATACTTTTGCAGGCATACGGCCAGCGGACGCGCCAGCATTTATTATCGCGCAACTGGCAGGCGCGGCGGCGGCCACGCTGCTCTTTCGCTGGCTCGTCCCCGCTCTGCCTCTGGATGCAACAGCCGTCGTCGTGCCGCATGATGGCGGCGGGGCAGAAGATTTGGAGAGATGATGACAGAAGCAAGGCGTGTGTTGATTCTGTGCACGGGCAATTCCGCGCGCAGCCAGATGGCCGAAGGCTTGTTGAGACGCGAAGGCGGAAACCGTTTTGAAGTTTTCAGCGCGGGCACGCATCCATCCGTCGTCAACCCGCTCGCCGTCGAAGCGATGCGCGAGCGTGAGATAGACATCGGCCAGCACCGCTCGAAATCCGTGGATGAGTTTGCGGGCCAGAGCTTTGATTACGTCATCACCGTTTGCGATAACGCGAACGAGAATTGCCCGGTCTTTCCGGCTCAGACGAAACGCATTCATTGGAGCTTTGACGATCCGGCTGCGGCTGTGGGAAGCGCGGAAGAAAGATTGTCAGTCTTCCGGCGCGTCAGAGATGAAATCGAAGGACGCCTGCACGGGTTCGTCTGGGAAGCACAGGTGAGTTGACCAAAGCGAAGCGGCTCTCCGGTGATTAATCACCGGAGAGCCGCTTCGCTTCTGGGGGATTAACTTTACTGGTCTTCCGGCGTCGGCATCCGCTCGCCGCGACCACGTCGCCCGCGATGCTCTGCGCGGCGTGCCTTCCATTCCTGCTCCAACTTCTCATACTGCGCGCGCTGTTCCGGCGTCAGGATGGACATCAGCTCGCTCTGCATCTGCTGGCGCGATTGGTCAATCTGCATGCGCAGCTCCTGCGCCTTTTGTCTCGTCTCGTCGCTGATAGCTCCCTGCTCTTCCTTCTGTTTGTGAATCTCCATCAGGGCCTGACGTTGCGGCTCGATGCTGTTGGTGAAACGCTCGACGACGGAACGCGCCTGTTGTTCCTGCGCTTCCGTCAGGTTGAGGTCGCGCATGATACGCAGCACGGGTGTGCCGCGATGATGTGGCCCGCCCTTTCTCTTCATGCCTTCCATTTGCGGCTGAGCCGCTTTATTGTCTGCGGGTTGCTGCGCGTAAGCTGCCGCGCCAAAGGTGGCGATGAGCGCGAGCGATGCGATGAGTCCGGTTAATCTGTTTCGTAAAGACATTTTCCTGCTCCTTCTAATTTTCTAAGATGAAAGCTTGCATGCCTGGATGCCTGCGGTTTGATGAGACTTAAGTTTTGTGTGCCTCGAATCTTTGGACGCACGGCTGCGGGCATTGGTCTAAAAAATTTGCGAGCGGTGGATGGCAGGAGAAAGAAAACGCCCCGGTTCATTCACGCCTCTGAGATTTACGATTGGATGACTCTCACGCTACAATACACGGCGATGAAACTCTTACAGCACATCAACTCGCCCGCAGACCTGCGTAAGCTGTCCATAGACCAACTGCCCGAAGTGGCTGGCGAAATACGCGAGTACATCTTAGAAACGATGTCTCGCATCGGCGGCCACACGGGAGCATCTCTGGGCGCGGTCGAACTGGCCGTCGCGCTGCATTACGCCTTTGACACGCCGACCGACCGCCTCGTCTGGGACGTGGGCCATCAGGCATACGCCCATAAAATTCTGACCGGGCGGCGCGACCTCTTGCCGACCGTCAAACAGTACGGCGGCATCAGCGGCTTTCTCAAACGCGACGAATCCGACTATGACACTTTCGGCGCGGGACATGCTTCGACTTCGATTTCCGCCGCGCTGGGGATGGCGATTGCGCGCGACCGCAGGGGCGAGTCGCATCACGTCTGCGCGCTCATCGGAGATGCCAGCTTGCCGGGCGGGATGGCGATGGAGGCGATCAATCAGGCGGGACATTTAAAGACGCGACTGATAGTCCTCTTGAATGATAACGAGATGTCCATCGCGCCCGCTGTCGGCGCGTTGACGGGTTACCTCAACCGCATACGCGAGGCGCATGGCTATCATCGTTTTAAGGATGAAGTGGGCGAGACCTTGCTCTCGATTCCGGGTTTGGGCGAGAGACTGCATCACGCTGCGAAGACGGTCAAGGATGCCTTAGCGGCTGCGGTCTTGCCGGGCGCGCTGGTCAACGAGCTTGGCTTCAAGTACATAGGTTACGTTGACGGTCATAACCCGCGCGCTCTGGTCGCGGCTCTCCGTGAGGCGCAGCAGATCAAGGACAGCCCCGTCATCGTCCACGCCCTGACGACCAAAGGCAAAGGCTTTCCGTCTTCGGAGAAAAATTACTACGCATGGCACGCGACCGGCCCGTTCGACCTCAAGACGGGCACGCCCGTCAAGTCAGCCGCGAAAGCTCCGCAGTACACAGCCGTCTTCGGCGATACTTTATGCGAGTTGATGGCGAAGGATGAAAAGATCGTCGCTTTAACTGCGGCGATGCCGGACGGCACAGGCATTGACAAAGCCCTGGTCAAATTTCCGAAGCGCACTTTTGATGTCGGCATCGCGGAACAGCATGCCATAACTTTCTGCGCCGGGATGGCCTGCGAAGGCTTAAAGCCTGTGGCTGCGATTTACTCTACCTTCCTGCAACGCGCCTTCGATCAGATAATGCATGATGTCTGCACACAAAATCTGAACGTCACGTTTGCGCTTGATCGCGGCGGCGTCGCAGGGCCGGACGGCCCGACGCATCACGGCCTTCTCGACATAGCCTATTTGCGCGCGATGCCCAACATGATCTTGATGGCCCCGAAGGACGAAGCGGAGTTGCGCGACATGCTCTTGACGGCGATTGAGCATCCGGGACCGGCGGCCCTGCGTTACCCGCGCGGCAATGGCGTCGGCGTGGACATCACCAAAGACCCGCAGGCTCTGGAAATCGGCAAAGGCGAAATCCTGCGCGACGGCGGCAGCGAGATTGCGATTGTCGCCTACGGCTCGATGGTCTATCCGTCGCTGCAAGCGGCGGAGAATCTGGCGAAGGACGGCATCGAAACATCCGTCGTCAACGCGCGGTTCGTCAAGCCGTTGGATGCCGGACTCCTGCTCGCGCTGGCGCGCACCAAGCGCCTCATAGTGACAGTGGAAGAGGCATACTTAGCCGGCGGTTTCGGCTCAGCCGTGATGGAGCTTTTGGAAGAGAACGGCTTGCAGGACAAGCTGCGCGTCGTGCGTATGGGAATCCCCGACCGCCTCGTGACGCACGGCGATGCCAAGCTCCTGCTGGCGAAATACGGCCTCGACGCAGACGGCATTTACATGCGCGTCAAGCAGAGCATGGAAGTCCTCGAAGACCGCCGCGCGCCGCGCGAACAGGTCAGAAGCTAAGACAACAAGAAGAGAGTTTCCCGCAAAGGCGCTGGTGACGCAAAGAAGAACTTACATGTTTTCCTTTGCGTCACCAGCGCCTTTGCGGGAAACGTTCTGCCTGTCTTCATTTGAAGATGACTATAAAAACTTGTATTTCAGTTGCGATGGCATACCTGAGCCTAGCCGCGTGCATCAAAGGTCACGTCGGCGCTAGAGTTGAGCCTCCCTGTCTCCTACTCGCTTTTTAATTAGCGCCCGCGCAGCCCGATTTTTGTTATGATATAAGGCGGCAGCCGCCTCTGGCGCTTCAACAGGCTGTCTGAAAACCCTGATGGAAGAAAGACACAAGATTATTATTCCGACCGGCGCTGACCCGGACGCTGCTTTGTCGCAGCCCTTCTTTAACACAGAGGCCACAAGGGCGGCGCGCCCCGTCGTGCCTTTGCCGGAGACGGATGCGCCGCACAATCAGGCGGCTTCGACCTCTGCCCCGCGCGCACGCCGCTGGGCTATACTCGCGCCGCTTATCACGGCGGCTGTCGGAATCGGCGTCGCAGCCGGACTCGCCATCAGCAGTTACCAGCGTCGCCAGCAGCCGCAGCAGGCGGAAACCTCCGTTGCCGTGCGCCCCGTCGCAGTTAAAGCTCCGACCACACTGCCGTGGACTCATACGCCCGAAGAAATTCTGGCAGATGAAGAGATGCTCGCATCCGCGCCGGAGACCGGAGAGGCTCAGGGCCAGACGCCTGAACAGACGCCTGTTGAAACGCGCGTGCGCGAAGAGGCCGACAGGGACAAGGAACGCCGTGAGGCACGCGACGAAAAGCGCGCAGAGAAACAAGAGGACAGGCACGACAGGCGGCAGGATGAAGACGACCGCGCCAACGAGGCACGTGACGATGACCGTGACAGGCGAAGGCAGGGAAGAGAGCAGAGACGCGGGCGGCGCAATTCGCAGAGGGACGACGACGAAGACCTTCCGCAAGACCCCATCCGCCGCACGCGCGACGAAGTTCATCGCATACGCGAAATCTTTGAAGGCATTCCCTAAAGATAAGTTAGAAGTAAAAAGGTAAAAGGCAAAAGTGAAGGATTAAAATGGTATCCTTACTTTTGCCTTTTACCTTTTTATGAAGCGTGAGCGGATAGATAAGCTACTGGTCGAGCGCGGCCTCGCTCCGTCGCGCACGCGCGCGCAGGCTCTGGTGATGGCGGGCGTCGTGCTCGTCGGCGAGCAGCGTGTCGAAAAGTCTTCCGAGATGTTTGAGGCGGATGCAACGATTCGCGTCAAGGGCGCGGACGACCCGGCGCGGCGTTATGTCGGGCGCGGCGGGTTGAAGATGGAGGCGGCCCTCGGCGAGTTCGGCCTGGATGTCACGGGCTATAGCTGTCTCGATGTCGGAGCTTCGACCGGAGGCTTTACGGATTGCCTCTTGCAGCATGGCGCGCGGCGCGTCGTCGCCATTGATGTAGGGCACAATCAACTGGACTACGGGCTGCGTCAGGACGCGCGTGTCGAAACGCGCGAAGGCGTCAACGCGCGCCATCTCGTGCCGGAAGATTTTGTGGAAAAGTTTGATCTGGCGGTCATGGATGTCTCCTTTATCTCTGCCACAAAAGTGCTGCCCGCCATCGTGCCTTTGCTGCACACGGAAGGTCGCCTCATCCTCTTAATCAAACCGCAGTTTGAAGTCGGGCGCGGCGAAGTCGGCAAAGGCGGCATCGTCACGGATACGGCCAAGCATGCGCGCGTCGTCGAAGAAGTCTGCGCGGCGGCGCGCGAGCTTGGCTTGCAGCCGCTCGGTGTGATTGAATCACCTCTCAAAGGCGCAGACGGCAACACTGAGTTCCTCGCGTTGTATGAGAAAGGAGACATTCATGACGGGTGAGGAAATGGAAAGAGCCATTGAGTTCCTGTTGAAAAATCAGGCCAGCTACGAGGCTCGAAGCGAAAAAACTGAGTTGCAGCTAGCACAGATAGGTGTGCGAGTTGAGCAACTGACCGGGATGGTAGAGCAACTGACCGGGACGGTCGAGCGATTGAGCGGCACAGTTGGGCAACTGATCGGGACGGTCGAGCAATTGAGCGGCACGGTTGGGCAATTGAGCAGCACGGTTGGACAGGTGAGCGGCACGGTTGGACAGGTGAGCGAAACAGTCGAACAATTGAGTGGAACGGTTGAACAATTGAGCGGAACGGTTGAACAGATGAGCGTGCGAGTAGAAAAACAAATTGCATCTATGGCTGAGTCGCATACGGAGTTTATGCACACAATGTTGGGTTATGTCGAAGCGCAAGGCCAAACCAATGCCGACATGCGGCAATCCATACGTGAGCTATCTCAAGCGCAACAACGAACGCAGCAGGAGATTTCCGATTTAACAAAGGTCGTCAGCAACTTGATAAAATTCTCGTCCGGCAATGGCAACCCGCCGCAGGAATAAACGGTAGCGTCTATAAACATGAATGCACACGGCACAGAGCTAGACGCGCTCGCGCATCTACAGCGCATCAAGAGCGCGTATCAAAGCTTTATCAAGTTGAATTATGAACACCGCGCAGAGGATTGCGCGACGTGTCCGACGCGCGGCGTGTGTTGCACGGACGCGCATTTCGTCAATGTACACATCACGCGCCTCGAAGCGGTTGCCATCCGGGAAACTTTAGATCGCACGCCGCGCCTGACAGAGGCAGAGCGGCGAGCCGTCTATGCACGCGCACGCGAAACGGTTGAGCTTTATCAACTGCGCGCTTCAGGCGACACTTTCGAGCGGACTTATTCGTGCCCGCTTTACGACCCGCAGGCAGGGTGTCTGGTACATCGCCGCGCCAAGCCAGCGCCGTGCATACAGCATGCCTGTTATGAAGACTGGCAGGATTTGCCGCCCGCGCGTCTCGAAGCGCGCACGGAGCACACGGTCGAGCAGTTGAACAGGCAGGTTTATGGCGCTGCATGGGCGTGGCTGCCCACTCCGCTCTGGCTCTGTCTGGTTGACCCTGCGACGGACGGCGCAGAGCTTGAGAGACTGGCGCGCGTCTGGGCCACGCAACCGGATAAAAGAGCAAACTCAAAACGACAACCTCACCGCACACGCGCCAGCTTGCCTGTGAGACACTGAGGAGCCGCAGGATTTACACACAACCTTATGCCAACCCTTCTGCGCCCGACAATTCCCTCCGATGTGGCATCAATCCTCTCGCTCATCGCAGAAATTTTTGAAGAGTATGATTGCAAGCTCGATGCCGAAAACGAGGACACGCACCTGCTCGCGCCCGGCCCTTACTTTCGCGCGAGTGGCGGCGAGTTCTGGGTCATTGAAGATGAAGGCGCAATCCTCGCCACCGTCGCCGTCGCGCTGCATGATGAGGATGCCAGCGAACTAAAATCTCTTTATGTTCATCCCTCGCTGCGGCGACACGGTTGGGGACGCAGGCTCACACAACTTGCGATAGACCATGCGCGCAATGCCGGATGCACGCGCATGATTCTCTGGAGCGACACGCGCTTTTCAGACGCGCACAGGCTCTATCAGGGCATGGGCTTTCAAAAGTTTGGCGAGCGCGACCTGCACGACTCGAACAACTCAAGAGAGTTCGGTTTTGCAAAGCCGATTTAAGGTAATGGTTAGCTTTCAGTTGATAAACTCAGAAAGAACCAGATGTTCGCGCAAAGGCTTAAAGAAAAGCTCGCAAAGAGTCGAATGGCATTCAAGCCTTTGCGGTTTTCCTTTGCGCCTTTGCGCGAAAATATTCGTCTCTTCCACACTCAAGTCAGAAATGTAAAGGCATTACCCGCTTTAATGTTTCGTTGACACTCCAAAGCGGGCGCGGGTATCATCGCCGCGCCGTATCTTTTAGCAATCACTAACATTAATTCCTGACCGAAACGCTTGCGAAGACAGATTGATGGTCGAGTCCGCCATACGTCGCGTCGGTGTCGTCGTCAAACCGCATCAGCATGAGGCGGTCAAGACCATCTGCGACCTCGTCGAGTGGCTTGACGCGCGCGGCATCACACTCATCGGCGAGCCTGCGCTTGAGCGCGAACGGATAGAGCATCAGACCGGCTGCGCGATTGAGCTTCGGGCGCGCGAAGATTTGGCAGCGGATGTTGACCTGCTGCTCGTGCTCGGCGGCGACGGGACGATGATCGCCACGGCGCGTATGATTGGCGATGCTGAAGTTCCTGTGCTCGGCATCAACTACGGCAGCCTCGGTTATCTGGCAGAGTTTCGCATCGAAGAGATGTTTCCCGCGCTTGAATCCATCTTGCAGGGAAACTACAGGCTTGACCGCCGCGTGATGCTCGCGGTCGAACACTACAGGGGCGCAGAGCAGCTGGCGCACAGCCGCGTGCTCAACGATGTCGTCATCAACAAGAGCGCGCTCGCACGCATCATCGAGATCGAAGCCTATTTCAACGGCATGTTCGTCAACTCGTTTCGCGCAGACGGTCTGATCGTCTCCACGCCGACAGGCTCGACCGCTTACAATCTGTCGGCGGGCGGCCCGGTCATCTATCCTTCTATGAATGCGGTCGTCGTCACGCCCATCTGCCCTTTCACGCTATCGAATCGTCCCATCGTCGTGCCGGATGACGCGCCTATCGAATTGCTGTTGAAGACGGAGAAAGAAGAAGTGGCCCTGACGCTCGACGGGCAGGTCGGATTTCCGCTCCAGATGGACGACCGCGTGCTGATACACAAGAGCCTGACGACCTTTAACCTCGTGCAGCCGATGAGTCGAAACTACTTCGATGTGCTGCGCGATAAATTAAAATGGGGAAGATGAAAAGGCAGTGACAAGTGATAAGCGACGGGTGACAAGAGAAATGCTTTTCTTCGTCTTTAACTCGTCACTTGCCGCTCATCACTTGTCACTGAGGTATCAAAATGGCTGATGAAAAAGATGAGAAGCGTGGCGGCAAGGTTGAGGCCGATGCGTTTGAGCGCGAGGTGACGACAGACCTTGACGACGAGACACAGGATAAGCCGAAAGGAATTCCGCTGCACACGCGGATTCTGATTGGTCTGGCGGTCGGCGTCGTGGCGGGCGTCGTGGTCAATTATGCGTTCGGCGGCGACCATCCGCGCGTCGCATGGATCGTCACCAACATCACAGAGCCTGTGGGCCAGTTGTTCCTGCGCCTGCTCTTGATGATCGTCGTGCCGCTCGTCTTCTCTTCGCTGGTCGTGGGCGTGGCTGGCATCGGCGACATACGCAAGCTCGGTCGCGTCGGTCTCAAATCTTTCGCCTACTGCCTGATCGTCTCGGCCATCTCGGTGGTCATCGGCCTCACGCTGGCAAACACCATCAAGCCGGGAAAGCGCGTTGATGCCACGACTTCTGCTGCCCTGCAAGCGAGATATAGCTCGGATGCGTCAAAGCGCGTCGAAGATCAGAAGAAGACGAGCGAGACGAATAAAGACTCCGCTTTGATGCAGGTGGTCAAAACCATCGTGCCGTCGAATCCGATTTCGGCGGTCGCGTCAGAGTCGCCCAACATGCTCCACCTGATGTTCTTCGCGCTCATCATCGGCATCGCCATCACGCTCATCCCTGTCACAGTCACCGCGCCGCTCCTGAGGGGCATGGAAGCTCTCTATCAAATCACCGCGAAGATCATAGACATCATCATGAAGTTCGCGCCGTTTGCGGTCGCCTGCCTGCTCTTTAATAACACCGCGCGATTCGGACTCGACCTCTTGCAGGCGCTCGGATGGTTCGTCATAACCGTGCTGCTGGGTCTCTCGCTGCAAATGTTCGGCGTCTATTCGCTCTCGGTTTATTTCCTTTCGCGCATCTCGCCCCTGGAATTTTTCCGGCGCATCAAGACTGTTATCCTGACGGCGTTTTCCACTTCGTCATCGAACGCCACCCTGCCGACAGCCTTGCGCGTCTCTGAAGAAAACCTCGGCGTGCCGCAGGAGATAAATAGCTTTGTGCTGACGGTGGGAGCGACGGCCAACCAGAACGGGACGGCTTTGTATGAAGGCGTGACCGTGCTCTTTCTGGCCCAACTCGCGGGCGTAGACCTCACGATGGCTCAACAGCTGATGGTCGTTTATCTTGCCATCCTCGGCGGCATAGGAACGGCTGGCGTGCCCTCAGGCTCGATTCCATTTATCATCGGCGTGCTCGCTTCCATCGGAGTCAATCCGGCTTTGATCGCCATCATTCTCGGCGTGGACAGGATTCTGGACATGTGCCGGACGACGCTCAATGTGGCAGGCGACATCACGGCTGCGACCTATGTCGCGCGCTCCGAAGGCTATGAGTTATTGAAGCCGCACGAGCCTGCGATTGTGCATGCGGGGGTTGCGCCGGCGGCTTCGGACAGATCGTAGAGCGAAATAAAAGCATGCCCGCGAGGGCTTGAAGTGTATGAGAATGATTCTCAACTGACATTCGCCGGAAGAGTGTGTCAATCCGGCTAAACAGGCGCGCGGGCTTTGGTTAGGCTGCGCGTTTGTGATTTTAAAGAGCTTGCGCGTCAAGCGGAACAGTAGATGCAAGGGAAGAGGCTTCAAGCCGTTTGCCTGCTCGTTCGTGCCGGATGGCTGCAAACCTCGCGTTTAATTGGCCGGGAGAACTCACGCCACACTTCTCGAGAGCCGCCAATGCGCCGGGATAGTGGGCGTTTCGATGTAAGGAAACAAGACTATGATTTTTCCGATTGGTGATGACAATTCTGATCGCACGACGACGCCCATCGTCAACTACATTCTGATAGCCATCAACATTCTGGTCTTTGCTTTACTTCAGGGATTCGGCTCAAACGACAAGTTCACCTACGCCTATGCGACAGTCCCGCAGGAGATTATCACGGGCCGCGACATAGATCGCCCCGTCGTCGTCCAAGACCCTGTAACGCAGGAAATCGCGGGCCAGATCGACTTACAGCCGACGCCGATCTCGGTTTACATCACGCTGCTCGTCTCGATGTTCATGCACGGCAGCTTCATGCACCTGTTCGGCAACATGCTGTTCCTCTGGATTTTCGGAGACAATCTGGAACACGCGCTCGGGCGCATCAGGTATCTGGTCTTCTACCTGGTGTGCGGCATCATCGCGTCGCTGGCGCATGTCTTTATGAACATGGATTCTTACATTCCGAGCCTCGGAGCGTCGGGCGCGATTTCGGGAGTCCTCGGCGGCTATATCCTGCTTCATCCGACGAGGCGCGTGCGCGTCATCATGATACGGATGCTGACGGAAGTTCCGGCGTGGGTCGCCATCGGCCTGTGGTTCGTGTTTCAGGTGCTCGAAGGCTGGCTCAATCGCGGCGCAGCCGGCGGCGGCGTGGCCTATGCCGCACACATCGGCGGCTTTATCGCGGGACTCGTGCTGATTAAATTCTTTGCTCTCGGTCGCAGTCGGGGCGCGACCACGGCTTGAAACAGTTTTTGGCAGTGGGACAAAGAATAGACCGCTGTCTTTTTGTGGCAATTGATTTAGAGAAAGGGAGAAACAAACTATGGCTAAGACTAACGATGAAGTGATTTCAACTCTCAACAATTTGATTGAGACCTGCAAGGATGGACAAGAGGGTTTTCGCAGCGCCGCCGAAGGCGTCGAGAACAGCGAATTGAAAACGCTCTTTAATACCTATTCGCAGCAACGCGCACAGTTTGCGGCAGAGTTGCAGAATGAAGTTCGCAGGCACGGCGGCGACCCGGAAACGACGGGCAGCGTCGCAGCCACCTTGCATCGCGGCTGGATAGACATCAAATCAGCCGTCACCGGCGGCGACGAGTCCGCAGTCATCTCCGAGTGCGAGCGCGGCGAAGATTCAGCCGTCAGAAACTACAAGGACGCGCTGGCCGAAGGCTTGCCAGCAGATGTGAGCGCCGTGGTCGAAAGACAATACGGAGAGGTGCAGGAAGCGCATGACCGCATCCGCGCGCTCGAAAGAGCCAGCAGCGCGGGCGCGTAAGGCTTTTCCCACACTACACAACACGGGCGATTTCCCCTCGCGGAAGTCGCCCGTCTCAAACCTCAAACACAGCAAAAAATTTCAGGGGGAATCAAGGGATGAAACACAGAATCTTGTCTGCCGTTCTGGCAGCATTTGGAGCTTTCGTGTTGATGAGCGGCGCGGCCTCTGCTCAACAGGACGGCAACATGTCCGGTCAGGACAAAAGCATGAACAAGTCCATGATGAATAACATGGATAAAAAGTGGATGATGGAAACCGCAATGGGCGGCATGCTGGAAGTGGAGATGGGACGCCTTGCGACCGAGCGCGGGATGAGCGATGAGGTCAAGCAGTTCGGCCAGCGTATGGTTGATGACCACGGCAAGGCTAACGATGAGTTGAAACAGCTAGCCGAATCCAAAGGCGTCATGCTGCCGACCGAGCTTGATGCCAAACACAAGATGATGGTTGAAAAAATGTCCAAGATGTCGGGCGCGGCGTTCGACAATGCCTACAAGAAGGAGATGCTCAAAGATCATAAAAAAGATGTAGCATCATTCCAGCGCGAGGCGGACAAAGGTATGGATGCTGACGTTAAAGCTTTCGCCGCCAAAACCTTACCGACGCTCAAAGAACATCTCAGCATGATCGAAGGCATGAACGGGATGAAGATGAGCAAGGGCAACGGGATGTAAACAAGACACCAGTAAATAAGTTCAAAGGCAAAGGGGAAGATGCGAAGCATGCTGTCTTCCCTCTTGCCTTTTTACTTTTAAAGTGAGTTCGACGTAAAAACGGTGAGGTGTTAGTTAGCCCCGGAGGGGCGAGATGTTAGTTAGCCCCGGAGGGGCGACATAGATTAGCCCAGCACGTCAGTGCTGGGACAAGACGCGCTACCATGTCGAAGCCCCGGAGGGGCGACATAGATTATGTCGCCCCTCCGGGGCTTTGACCTTTGATGTGGGTGCTGTCCCCACGGCTGACGCCGTGGGCTAATCTATGTCGCCCCTCCGGGGCTGTCATGCTGCATCCTCTTCTGCTTATATCAAACTCACGTTAGTTTTACCTTTTGTCTCTCTCTTTGCCTTCTTTTTACCGGCTCGGTTAAGATAATTTATCTATGCGAATCGAGAGTAGAAAGTGTTTTGCAGTGAAACGCTTGTCCTTTGCGTCTTGCTCTTTGCGGTTAAGTGAGTTTTTAACGCAAAGACCGCAAAGGTTTTTCGCAAAGAAGCGCAAAGAGTTTTTTTACTCTTGAGTTACATTATTTTTTAAGGAGCGTTTAATAAATGTCTGTTTCTGAAATAAGTATGCCGCCTGTCAATCAACAGGGCTTGGACATCAAATCCACGCCGCGCGAAGAGATGAAGCTTTATCCGCTGGACACTTTCCCTTACGAATTTGCGGGGCGCGAAGTGCGCGTGCGTTTTGAGTTGCCGGAGTTTACATGTATCTGCCCGTTCTCGGACTTTCCGGATTTTGCCACGCTCCGGCTTGAGTACGTCCCGCATGAGCGTTGCGTCGAATTGAAGAGCTTGAAGCTTTACATCAATTCGTTTCGTGAAGTGAAAATCTTTCACGAGCATGTCATCAATATTATCCTTGAAGACTTCGTGCGCGCCTGCGATCCCTTGCGGGTCGAGCTTGAAGGCGACTTCAACGTGCGCGGGAATATCAAGACGACCGTCAGCGCGAGTTATGTGAAGAAGTAGTTGAATAAGTCGTAAAGTTGATGCGTGGTTCTTTGTGAGTTGAGCGCTGAAGTAAGGAATAGTTTCGCGCCGGGGGCGCAGAGGAAGACCGCAAAGGTGTTGAATGCCACTCGTTCTTTGCGCGCTTTTCTTTAAGCCTTTGCGCCTTTGCGGAAACATGTTTTTTCTTCTCGCCCTTTTAGAAATTTGACCCGCTACTCTTCTTTTGAGTCCTGTGTCCTGTATGATGTTTTAATGAGTCTCGAAGTTATTCTTGTCATCGTCGTTGTCGTCAGCATCGCAGGCGTCATTTTATTTTTAGGGCTGGCGCGGCGCGCTGTGCGGCTGGCGATTCGTTTAGGATTGGCTCTCGCGCTGATTCTGGTGCTGGGCGCGGCAGTTGTGTCGTGGCACTGGTTCGGCGGCAGCAACAGTTCATCGACGCCGAAGAATCGTCCCGCCAATGCGCGGCGCGGAAACTCTCGCTGACCGAAGCGGCATTTGGATAAAGCATGGGGGAAACGGACACAGACGCCGCAGATCAGTTTAACGCCGCCGTCAGCGCGAAAAAGTTGGACGAAGGAACGCCGCGCGTCTGGCAACGCTATAAACGACTGCCGCGCAATGTCTTCGCCATCAGTCTGGTCAGCCTGCTCAACGACGCATCGAGCGAGATTATCTATCCGCTCCTGCCGCTCTTTCTCGCAACGACGATCAACGCTTCACCCGCCATCATCGGAACCATCGAAGGCGCAGCCGAATCCGTCTCAAGTCTCTTAAAACTGTTCGCGGGATATTTCAGCGACCGGAGCGGAAAGCGCAAGGGGCTGGTGGTGTTCGGCTATACGCTGGCGAGCGTTGTCCGCCCGCTGCTGGCGTTTGCGTCAACGTGGTATCAGGTGCTCGCCATACGCCTCACGGATCGTGTCGGCAAAGGGATTCGCAGCGCGCCGCGTGATGCGATGATCGCGGACGCTGCGTTGCCTGAAGAGCGCGGCATCGCCTTTGGCTTTCATCGCGCGATGGATCACGCGGGCGCGGTCATCGGGCCACTGCTCAGTTTCGGGCTGCTGTATTTTATCGCAGACAACAGAAACCAACCGGCGGCGGGCGATTACACATTGATCTTTATCTGCGCTTCGATTCCCGCGCTGGCGGCGGTCGTGGTCGTGGCCTTCTTCGTGCGCGAGTCGGGCGTTCATCGCAAGGTCGGGGATGCGATACTGGAAAAGCCCACCTTGAGCCTGCGCGGCTTTGATGGAAATTTCAAACGCTTCCTAGCCATCATCGCGTTCTTTACTTTGTCAAACTCTTCCGATGCATTCCTCTTGCTGCGCGCGCGCGAGGCCGGTGTGTCTGTGGCGACGATTCCGCTGCTCTGGGCCGCGCTGCATGCGAGCAAAGTTTTAAGCTCGCTGATTGGCGGAGACCTCTCAGACCGCGTGGGTCGTAAGACTTTGATTGCTTCCGGCTGGCTGCTCTATGCGGCGGTCTATCTGGGGTTTGCTTTCGTCTCTTCGGTCGGCGCGGCGTGGACGCTCTTTCTCATTTATGGAATTTACTTCGGGCTGGTCGAGGGAGCGGAAAAGGCTCTGGTCGCAGACCTCGTGCGGCCCGAACAACGCGGCACAGCTTACGGTTTATATAATCTGGCCTTTGGCATTACGGTCTTCCCTGCCTCGCTCCTGATGGGCGCGCTGTGGAACTGGCGCGGCGCGATGACGGCCTTCATCGTCAGCGCAGGCATCGGAGCAGTGGCGTCTTTAATGCTCCTGTCATTGGTCAACACAAAGTCACCTCAAACCTCAAGCTGAGATTGCCCTTCATCCCTTTGCGCTTTGAGTCTTTCTGTGTTTGCGCCCTCAGCGTGAAACACCGACGTTTCTCGCAAAGGCGCTAAGATAAAACCGTAAGGCGCGAAGGATTGAGTTTATCCATGGATTGAGTTTATCCATAGCCGGGTTTTGAAATCGCCTCTTAATATGCTTCGTTGAAAATCGCTTCTGATATTTCTACTTTGGCAGACGCCTGAGGGCTGCTTCGGATTCCGCGCGCGATTGTGTGAATTCCGGGTCTTGCATGTTTTTGGTCTGGGCCAGATATTCCTGAAAGGCTGCGCGTGCCTCTCCCGTCTGGCCCAGTTCGGCTGCGAGCAGGCCGATGCGGAAAAAGACCAGACGCGATTCGGGCAGCGTCTCTTGCCCGGCCTGCGCGCGGACGCTCTTTAGCTCCGCGTACGCCTCCTGCTTCTTTCCAGCCTGATAGAGAATGACCGCTAGCTTTTCTGTGAAAGCGGCCCTGTACTGCGGCAGCCTCGCACGCGCTTCTTCCAAAGTCTTTGCCGCTTCCGCTATTTTCCCCTGACGCTCATAAGAAACCGCCAACGCTTCGTAAGCCAGATACAAAGTATTTGAGGGAGCCTGCTCTGCCGGCTTAGAGAGAATGACGCGCAGGTCTCTCTCTCCTTCCTCAAATCTTTTTAGCTCGATAAGCGAGCGGCCACGACCCAGATAAGACAGCAGCAGCGGAGCTATCTGCAAAGAGCTATCAAAGCTTTGAATAGCTTCGGCAAAGCGTTTCTGCTCGTACATCTCCGCGCCGTATTGCTGATAGTTACGCGCCCCCGTCGGATCGCTCTTGATGCCCCACTGCCAGAGCGCGTCATTCGAGAGCCAAGCGAAATTGTAGCGAATCGTTTGCACGCCGAGCGGCACGCAGAGCACAACCGCGAGTGCGTAGACGAGCCACGGACGTTCACCCGCGTCGCTTGCTTTCGCGTGTTCGAGCAGCGCAGCGAGCGGCGGAATGGTCATCATCAGAAAGCCCAGCAGAGGCAGGTACAGATAGCGGTCATGGACTATCTGCTCAGGCACAAAAGCCGCGATGTTCATCGCAGGCAACAGCGGCAGCGCGAACAGAGCTAAACCGATGCGCGCCAGCTTGCTATGCCGCGCACGCCACAGCATCCAGCCAGCCACCGCCAGCGAGACGATTAAAGGAAAGACGAAATTGAAGAGACCGAGATTGGCAGAGGTCACTGGCCTCAACGGATAAGATGGGCCGATCCAGTAAGGGAAGACGAGTTGTCGCAGATAAAAACTAAAAACCACCGGCGCGCTGAGGATTGCGCTTTTGGTGTCCGCCCCGCCTTCGGGCCATTGCGCCAGACTGCCGAGGATAGACTGTCTAATAATCAAGTAGACAACAGCGATAGCCGCAAACGGCAGCGCAAGTTTTAAGGCTCTGGCAAAGGGCAATCCTTCTTCGCCTGCTGCGCGCGCTCCACTTCGCCACAGCATCACAAAGACGATGACCGGATAAAAGATGGCAATCTCTTTCGCCCCGAGCGCGATGAGATACAAAGCGACGGCCATCGCCCATCTAAGCTTTGTCTGCTCTTTGCCGTGCAAGCTGACAAACCACATAGAGCCTAACAGCGCGAGGCTCAAGATCAGATCGGGCGAGCCGGAAATCCACGCCACAGATTCCGTGTGAACCGGATGCGCTGCGAAGATGAGGGCGATGGCCCCCGCCACCCGGAGCGAAACTTTCAGCCGCCGCAAAAGGAAGAAGGCCAGCGCGACCACTCCCGCATGCATGAAGATATTGAACAGGTGCCAGCCGAAGGTTTCAAAGCCGAAGAGATTGATGTTGATAATCAACCAGAGGACGAACGAGGGCCGCCAGTAATTGCTGACGGCGGCGGCGTCTCCGCGCTTGAAAGCCCAGACATCCGAAAACATCGCGCGCCATAGATTCGAGTTATCCTGAATCAACATGTTGCGCGTAATCTGCGGCACATCATC
Organism: Pyrinomonadaceae bacterium; assembly: GCA_963817025.1. Classification (GTDB taxonomy): domain Bacteria; phylum Acidobacteriota; class Blastocatellia; order Pyrinomonadales; family Pyrinomonadaceae; genus JACMLC01. The sequence goes on from CAWFML010000004.1 coordinate 978,406, forward strand.
GTAAACAAACTCGCCTGAGAGCGTGTTGACATACAGCATCACTGCCATGAGCAGAGCCGGGAGCACCGCCAGCAATTCCAGTCGCAGCCCGCGCGGGCCGGATGATGCGTTTGGCCTTCGCGCGCGTGTTCTTGCCTGGCGCTTTGGCGTTTGAATATCCGGCTCTGCGTCCTGAAGTCTGGGAATCCCAACCGGCAAGCCGCCTTTGCCACGGCGTTTTTGTTTAGCCATAAGATTGTTAAGAAGAGTGCTCGGACTGGTTTCAGCAACCACCGTTTGGACACGGGCGCGGATGCATCATAGAATGCCTGAGCACGCGAGAGGCTGTCAAAGCGCCGACTCCGAACGGGCGCGAAAAAATTAATGACTGAAACAAACTATCAACTGATTACCAACGCCGCAGATTTGCGCGCCAGCGTCGAAGAGCTGTCCAAGCATCAGGTCATCGGTCTCGACACGGAGACGACCTCGCTCGATCCTTACAAGGGCCGGATGCGTCTGGTTCAATTGGCCGCGCCCGACGGCGTGCGTATCATAGACCTAGATCGCTTTGCGGACGGCGATATGAAGAGAGGCGAAACGCTCGCTCCCTTGCGAGAACTCATCGCCGCTTCGCGCCCGGTCAAGATTGCGCACAACGCCAAGTTTGACGCCAAGTGGATCAAGCACACGCTGGATGTCGAAATCGGCGGCCTCTTTGACACGCTGCTGGCGAGCCAGATTATCTCCGCCGGGGACACGGACGAGCGGCATGGACTCGAAGCCGTCGCCGCACGTTATCTGAACGAGACGGTTGACAAGGCCGAGCGGCTGAGCGATTGGGGCGGAGAGCTTTCCGCATCGCAGTTGGAATATGCCGCGAGAGACGCGGCCCTCTTGCTCCCCTTGCGCGAGAAGATGATCGAGCGGCTTAAAGCCGACGCACTGTTGCGTGTGGCCCAGCTTGAATTCGAGTGCGTGTTGCCGGTCGCGGCGATTGAATTGTCTGGCTTTTACTTAGACCCCGTGCGCTGGCGCGAGCAGTTAAAGAAGGTCGAAACGGAGCGCATCCGGCTGGCCGATGAATTACAGGAGATGCTTTCGGAAGGAGCCGTGCAAGGCTCGCTCTTTGGCCGCTCTGACATCAATATTGATTCGCATGTCCAGTTGACCGAAGCTCTCAAACGTCTCGGCGTGCCGCTGCCGGATTCGACGCGCAACTGGAAGCTGCAACCGCTCGCGGCGGAATATCCCGTCATCGCCAAGCTCCTCGAATACCGTACCGTGCAGAAAGCCTTGACGAGCTACGGTGAAAATATTTTAGAAGAGATCAGCCCCGCCACCGGGCGCATCCACGCAGACTTTCGCCAGATAGGCGCGCCGACAGGCAGATTCGCGTGCACGAATCCAAACATCCAACAGGTTCCGCATAGCATTGAATATCGCCGCTGCTTTCGCGCGCCCGAGGGCAGAAAGCTGCTCATCAGCGATTACTCGCAGATAGAGCTGAGAATACTCGCGGACTTTACAGGCGATCAGGGTTTTATAGATGCGTTCAACTCCGGCGCAGACCTGCATCGCGTGACCGCCGCGCAGGTCTTTAACGTCCCGCTCGACAAGGTCACTAAAGACCAGCGCGATTTTGCCAAGCGTCTGAACTTCGGCGTTGTCTACGGCATCGGCGCGCAACGCTTCTCGATGATGACGGGCCTCAAACTGTCCGAAGCGGAAGACATTCTGAGAAAATATTTCGCCACCTATCGCCAGCTCGACGCATGGCTGCGCGACGCCGCACAACGCGCGGTGCGTGAGCGCACTTCGCGCACGGCCTCTGGCCGCCTCACGCGCTTCAAGTTTGACCCGGAAGACCGGCAAGCGGTTTCGATGGCTCAACGCAACGGAAAAAATACGCCAATCCAAGGATGCGTAATTGGCAACACAAAGGTCTTTGAAGAAAAAGCCGGATACGTCGCAATTCAGAGTTTGGAAGGAAAGCGTGTTTCTATCTGGGATGGCTCGCGCTTCTCTAAAGCATGGGTTGCCTTCAGCGGGAAGAAGCAAAAGGTAAAGGTGGAATTCTGGGGAGGCTATTACATAGAATGTAGCCCTGAGCATAAATTTCTCACGATTGACGTTAACGGACGCAGCAAATGGAGAACGCCGGAAGAATTCGTCAAGGGCAATTACGTTATCCTCACTGAAACCGTCGGCGTTTGGTCGAGCGAGTTGCGCTTACCGCAGTTGTATGCCGGCAAAGCGCACAACTCCAGTCAGGCATCATTAGATAAGGCGCTCTCTGACCCGTTTGGCCTGGGAATATGGCTGGGGCGTTTGGCATCTGATGGCTCTTTACGGGATCGCCAACTCTATCTTCTAGTCGCTCAACATGAAGAGGTTATCTTGCCTCAGATAAGAAACTTCAGCGAAAAATTTGGACATGTCTCGTATGCAATTAAACGTGGCGGGCGCGGCCCAAAGCCAATTCACTTTTTGACTATCTCTGCTCTGGGTCTGGTCAGGCAATTGCACGAAGCGGGCTTGAAATCAAGAATCCCTGACTTCGCATGGGGCAACAGCCAAATACTTGCCGGTTACTTGCGCGGAATGTTTGATGGCGACGGCACAGTCAATCGAGATGGCGCACTTCTCACCTTTGGCAAAGGGCCTGATTTTTATCTGGCTTGGGCGCGCGAAATCCAGCAAGCTCTTCTTCTCTTTGGCATCCGAAGCCGAATCAATCGTTGTGCCGATAGAGTCAACGTCTGCGTGTTAAAACGCGATATGCCGTTGTTCTGTGCAAGAATTGGGTTTATCAACCCGGAGAAGCAAGCGAAAGCTCTGGCAGTTAAAGACTGTGCCGGATATGAAAACAAGATTTATGGTAGGGCCGCGAGAATCAAATCTGTGGAATTCACTGATGAATATGTTGAGATGTACGATGTGGTAGACAGCGAAACTTCGCAGTTTATGGCTAATGGTCTAGTCACACACAACTCGTCGGCTGACATTCTCAAGCGCGCACTGCGGCTGCTGCATGACAATTTGAAGGGCACGAGCGCGTGCGTCGTCAACATCGTTCACGACGAGATTGTGGTCGAGGCGGATGCGGGCGAGGCGGAAGCGATTGCCAAGATAGTTGAGGACGCGATGTGCGCGGCGGGCGAAGAGTACGTCAAGAAAGTTCCCGTCAAGGTCGAATCCGAAATAGCGGACGAGTGGGTGAAATGAAAAAGCTATTGATTCATTGATTCATTTGCTCATTGACTCGATGAACCAATAGCTTCCTTCTTATTCCTTGTTTTCTTCTTCAGACTTATCCTTTTTCTTAGACTGATCGCTGGCAGCTTTTCCGGTTGGCGTTGGCGGCGCGGCGGGCTGATTTTTCTGCGCGCCCTGCTGGTTATTGGCGACTAGTCTGCCCAGAGCGTCCGGCACGAAACGCTCTGCAAAGCCTGCTATGAAACACCAGATGACCAGCAGCGCGTAGCTGACGCCTGTCGCAGGGCCTGTGCAAAGCACAAACTCTGTCAACTCTATGGACTTCTTTCCCGGCGACGGAGAAGGAGACGGCGTGACAGTCGCTATTGGCGTTGGCGTTTGAGTCGGCGACTGTTGTTGCGCGGGCGACCTTTGCGCTGTCGCTGATGCTGATGCTTCAGGCGATGGCGAGGCTTGGCTTGAAGGCGTTGGCGTCGGCGAGGGTGCGCTTGACGGCGAAGGCAACGGGGTCGGGACAGGCGTCGGCGGCGCGACGACGCAGTTGCCGGACGCATCTGGCGTCATCATCGTGGGGAAAACCGTCCCGGATAATACCTGCCCGGCAAAGAAGAGATAGAGAATAACGGCAAAGACCGCGCCGCTCAGCGGCGAGATAAAGATACTGAACCAGCCGTGCGTCAGCGTCGAGAGATTATAGATGACATCGCCCTCGACAGAAGCAGCTTGAAGCCGTTGCTGCATACTGATAAAAGCCCCCATCACGCCCGCAAAGATGACCACCGCCAGAGAGTTGATGCGAAAGGGGAGTTGATAATTCGTCCGCCCGTCTGCGCCCATCGTTGCGATGCCGACGATAGCCGCCAGCACGATGAACAGGACGAACATCAGAGACGCTGCCCACACGAGCAGCCACTTACGCAAACGCTCGCGCGCAGAGATGAAAGAGTAAGTGATAAAAAAGCGGTCGAGCAGGTGTCTGAGGTCGGCGCGTAAAGCTTCCACCTCCTGCTCTTTGATTGTCGTCGTCAGCTCGGAGGCGAGATACGTCTCAAACTCTTTTTCACCGGCCACGCTCCGGTAGTGGCTGCGGAGCGTCTGAAGCTTGCTCTTCAGATTTTCCGCGTCCCTGTATTTGAGCAGCGTTAGCTCAAAAGTATAAACATCCTCCCAACGCAACGCGCCGGAGTCTTCTTTGCCGAAAATCTCTACGAGGTTTTTCTTGTCGCCCTCGTCCGTGATGGCCGGAGCAAGGAGCGTGTATTCGCCTTTCACATGGCCGAAATAGATAAGGCCGTAGCGCGGCAATTCGGTGAGCTTGCGATTGAAAAAGCTTAGTTTCCGCTCTGCCATTGCTGCTCCTTTTGAGGGAAGGTCAAACTGCACGTGGCTGCTCAAGAAACTTTTCGAGAACTAAGCCACTGACACTTGGCGTGCTTATCTTTGCGTCCTTGCGCCTTTGCGGGAAACTGTCTTTTTCTTTGCTATTTGTGAAGTCGCCCGCTACTGAAGTTTCAGGACGCGCGCGCCGCGCCTTTGCGCCAGACGAGATAGACGGGCAACCCCGTCAGCACCAGCAGGTAGCCGATGCCGGAAGTCTCAGGCGCGAGATATGCGAGGTCTATGACCAACAGCGTCGCCAGCACGATATAGATGAGCGGCACGAGCGGATAGCCGAACGTGCGATAGGGCCGCTCGATGTCAGGAGCTTTGCGGCGCAGAACGATGACGGCTCCGACCATCAGCGCGTAGAAAACCAGATCGGCGGAGATGATGTATTCGAGTAGCTGCGTATAGACATTGCCGTAAGTGACCGCGCCCGTCTGCGCGTTAGTCGTCACAGTGCGCGGCAGCGTCAGCAGAGAAGCCCAGATGCCCTGCGCGACGAGTGCGACGGCGGGCACATGACGCGAGTTAAGCCTGCCCACGCGCTCGAAGAAGAGACGGTCGCGCGCCATCGCGTAATAGACGCGCGCTCCGGCGAGAATCAGACCGTTGTTGCAACCGAAAGTCGAAATCATGATGGCAATCGCCATCACAGTCGCGCCGCGCGGCCCTAAGATAGCCTGCATCGTCGCAGTCGCCACACGATTCTGCGGCGCATTCTGAATCCCCGCAAGCGGCAGCGTCACGACATAAGCGAGATTGGCGAGCAGGTAGAGCGCGACGACCGCGCCGCATCCTATCAGCAGCGAGCGCGGGAGATTGCGACCGGGGTCGCGCACCTCTCCTGCCGTGAATGTGACATTGTTCCAAGCCGACTGCGCGAAGAGCGGCCCGGTCATCGCTCTGCCGAGCAGCATCACGAGCGCGAGCGCGCCCAACGTCTCCAATCCCGGCTGCGCGGCTTGCGGATTCCAGCCATTGGCCCACGAGTTCCACCAGGAGGAAGTGTAAGCCGCGCTTCCTTCGTTCCAGCCAAAGGCGAGGCCGATGACGATGAGCGCGGCGAGCGCGGCGGTCTTGGTAAAGGTGAAAGTGTTCTGGATGAGCTTTCCCGTCTTGAGGCCGCGCGTGTTTGTGATGGTCAGAATGAGTATCACAAGGATGGCGACGAGTTGCTGCGTCGAGAGGCTGACGGCATAGTTTCCCAAAATCCTCCGTGGCGCGATGAGATAGCTGGTCGCGGAGACTTTGTCCGTCAGCACGCCCATGAAGTTAGCGAAGGCGATGGCGACCGCAGCAATCGTGCCCGTCTGGATGACGAGAAAGAGCGACCAGCCGAAGAGAAAGCCTGTCGCCGGATTATAGGCTTCGCGCAGAAAGACATATTGCCCGCCCGCGCGCGGCATCATCGCAGCGAGTTCAGCACAGCAGAGCGCGCCCGTAATCGTCAACAACCCGGCCACAGCCCATGCCGCCAGCAGCCAGCCGGGAGAGCCGACCAGCCGCGCGGATTCCGCAGACGTGATAAAAATGCCGGAGCCGATCATCGAGCCGACGACGATCATCGTCGCATCCACGAACCCAAGCCCCCGCTCAAGCTTTTTAGAAGAGTCGCTCATCAAATCCGTAGGCTGGACAGACACAGATAATTTGTAAGATACTGTGAATCACGGCTGATGTGAAATAATTTTTGTCCCGGCCAGCCGTCAAACGATGTCACATTGCCAGCGGAAACCACTTCTGCCGGCAGCCAGCCACAATTATTTTTCAGACCAACGCAAGCAGTTCCGCGTCAAAAGTTGCGAGGCCACATCAGTTAGAGGCTCATCAAACAGGGTTAAGCATTTCTTGTAATAAACCGGCAAGTTGACAGGTCAGTCACATTTATCGTTCACACGGAATATTCTTCTCTTTGCGTGAGCGATTTTTTTGCCGCTTTCGTCAACGAAGAGGCGAAGCGACTTCTTTACTGTTATTTGCTTTGAAGATTTGAAAGAAGGTTGGAAGCTATGCGACGGACAAAACTTATCGTTATCATTCTCTTTGCTCTGCCATTGCTGGCCCTTAATGAAAAAGTCTCTTCTCTCTTCAAAGCCACGGGACAAGGCGGCACGCTCTCTGCTCCGACCGGCGTGATTGCCTCCGATAGCAGCTATTCGACAAAGGTCGGCATCACGTGGGACACGGTTCGCGGCGCAACCCTCTACAGGATTTTCCGCAGCACCACAAACGATCCGGCGACTGCCACAGCCGTCGGCACGACCGTCGCAGGCGCGTTCTTCGACACGACTGCCATTGTGGGCCAGAACAGTTTTTACTGGGTGCGGGCCGAGAACGCGAGCGTCGTCAGCGGTTTCAGCCTGCCGGATCAGGGCTTACGCGCCAACGGCAATATTCCCGGCCCAGTCGTGCCGCTCAATCCGCCGCCCGCGCCGCCCGCCAATCCGGTCACGGCCACCAAAGCCTCCTTAGGCAAAGTTCTCTTTTGGGATGAACAGCTTTCTTCGACGCGCACGGTCTCGTGCGGCACGTGCCACTTTGCCGGAAACGGCGGCTCTGACCCGCGCTCGATCATCAACAATTCGCGCGCGACCAATCCCGGCGCAGACACTTTGTTCGGCACAGCCGATGACATCTATGCCTCGCCCGGCGTGCCGGGTAACAATAGCGACGGCACGTATAACTGGCTGCCTCTTTATGGTTTCAACGAACAGGTCACGAGCCGCAAAGCCAAGTCCTACATAGATGCCGCATATTCGCCCTTGCTCTTCTGGGATGGACGCGCGACAGGGACTTTCACAGACCCGATTAGCGGCGCAATCCTGATTCCGGTTGGAGGCACGCTCGAAAGTCAGGCGATTGGCCCGCCCGTCAGTTCCGCGGAGATGTCTCATGCCGGGCGCAACTGGCCGGATGTCGCACTGCGCGTCGCGGCCTCGAAACCTCTCGCGCTGTCGCCTGCGATACCGCCTGCACTGAACGAATGGATTGGCGGACGCAGTTACCCGCAATTATTTGAAGAAGCCTTCGGCACTTCGGATGTCACGCCCGCGCGGATTGCGATGGCAATCGCCACCTTCGAGCGCACGCTTTACTCAGACCGCACGCCCTTCGATGCCGCTGTCTCTCAAATCGCCGCGCTGACTCCGGCTGAAGCGCGCGGGCAACAGGTATTCAACGGGCCGGGAAGATGTAACACCTGTCACGTCGGAAATCTTTTTACGGATAATCAGTTTCACAACATCGGCCTGCGCCCGCAGACGGAAGACCCCGGACGCTTCGCCGTCACGGGCAACATCAACGAGTTGGGAGAGATGCGTACGGCCAGCCTGCGAAACGTAGAGCTTCGCGCGCCCTACATGCACTTCGGCCATTTCGCCACGCTGGATGACGTGGTTGCTTTTTATAATCGAGGCGGCGATTTTGACGCTCCGAACATTGATCGCAATCGCATCCGCCCGCTCGGCCTCAGCGTGCAGCAGAGAGCAGACCTCGTGGCTTTCTTAAAACGCCCGTTGACAGACCCGCGTGTGGCTGCTGGCATTGCACAGTTCAATCGTCCGACGCTGTACACGGAATCCAACCGCGTCCCGCAAGTCATAGGGACAGGGACAAGCGGTTCGGGGAGCCAGATTCCGCAGGTGATGGCGATAGAGCCTCCGCTCTCAGGGAACCCGAATTTCACGGTCGCCGTTTCAAATGCGCTCGGCGGCGCACAGGCTGTGCTGGTGATTGACGACAACGACCCCGGCACAGGGCCAAACATTCCTGCCAGCGGCTCGCTCGCGCGCGTGACCGTGCAGCTTTCCAGCAGCGGCGCAGGTCAGGGCAGAGGCTCTGCGAGCGTGCTGATCCCTGCCAACCCGGCTCTGATTGGAAAGACCTTCTTCGGGCGCTGGTTCGTGATGGATGGCGCGGCTCCGTGGGGAATCGCCGTCTCACAGGCTTTCAGATTCACAGTCTTCGGCGAAGCGACTGCTGCCGGACGTGCCAGACATGCAGACTTTGACGGCGACGGCAAAACGGACATCTCTGTCTTCCGTCCTTCGGAAGGAAACTGGTATATCCTGCAAAGCTTTAATCAGACCCCTCGCGGCGAGAATTTCGGACTCGCTTCCGACAGGCTCGCGCCTGAGGATTATGACGGCGACGGCAAGACGGACATCGCAGTCTTCCGTGAAAATCCTGCGAACCCGACCCGCGCCGACTTCTTTATGTTAAGAAGCTCGAACGGAGCATTTCAACAGGTGCAGTTTGGCAAGACCGGAGATGTGCCTGTCTCCGGCGATTGGGACGGCGACGGGCGCGCGGATTTGACCGTCTACCGCGACGGCTCGCAGACCGGCGGGCAAAGCTTCTTCTTCTATCGCCCCAGCACGCAACCCAGCACGGACTTCATCTCAATCCAGTGGGGCGCGACGGGAGACAAACCCGTGTCTGCGGATTTCGACGGCGACGGCAAAACGGACGCGGCGGTCTTTCGCCCGTCAACGGGAGTCTGGTACGTTTTACAAAGCTCTAACAATCAGTTTTTCGCGGTGCAGTTCGGCACGGCTGGAGACAAAGCAGTCGCAGCGGATTATGACCGTGATGGTAAAACCGATTTAGCCGTCTTTCGTCCGAGCAGCGGAGCATGGTACGTCTTGCGCAGCAGCGACCAGACATTTCGCGCCGTGCTCTTTGGAATTTCGACGGACGTTCCCTCGCCCGGAGATTATGACGGAGACGGCCTGTCAGACTTTGCGGTCTTCAGGGCATCCGAAGGCAGTTGGTACGTGATGCAGAATGCGGACAACACGGTTCACTCTGTGAGATGGGGCAACGGTCAGGATATATCCGTCCCGGCTGCGAGCGTGCCGTAGTAAACAAAAAAGAGTTTCCCGCAAAGGCGCTTCAACCAGTGGAAAGGGGGAAGGGTGCCGGGTGTAGGAAAGCAAACTGCTTTTCACTACACCCGATACCCTTCCCCCTTTCCCCTGTTTTCCTTGCGGGAAACTCTTTTTGTAACCCTTTACTTATCAGATGAAGGCTTGATCTTGTCGGGGTTTTGGCGTGCAACGTCGTCGGCTTTGCGGCTTAAATCTTTGGCTTCGCCGAGCAGCTTTTTGTAGTTGGAATTTTTCTTCTTGAAATCATCCTTGGCTTTCTGCATCGCCGTCTTGTCCGTGTTGTCGTAGTTGTCGCGCATAATCTTGGCGGCCTCTTTGCGCTCCTTGAACGCCTCGACCTGTTTACGCAGCGACTGTGATTTGAGCGACAGGTACTCTTTATACTTGTCGTCAACATTCATCTTGGACGCCTTGTCCAGTTTGTCTGCGGCGGTCTCGCCGTGCTTGAGACCGTCGTCAATGGCCTTGATCAAATCGTCAAGCAGTTTCTTGACTTCGGCGGAATTACCGGCTTTATCTTCCCTGTCGAGCGCGTCCACCTTCTCTTCGTTGTCTTCCGCAATCCGGTCAACGGCCTTCAGTTCGTCGTTGGCTTCCTGAACCATTTTGTTGGCTTCGGCGAGCGAGTTGCCTCCGAGATTTTTGAGCGCGCCGCAGGCCAGAGCCAATGAAGCAAGCAGCACCAGCGCCACCACAGCGCCGCCCCGCCCATTCTTATCAAGCATCATGTTCAAGCGTCCTTTCTGGGGTTTTCGGTTTTTAATAAAGCGTATGTCAGATTCAGCCACGGATATTGGCCTGTCTTGCGACGGCTGTCAAGATTCATTCAGGAATCGACGGCGCGCGATGGCCGCTCAGAGACACACACTCGCTCCCGATTTCCATGCCGCCAATCGCTTTACAGTCTCTTATTTCGATCATTGATATACAGGGCGGCAAGCATGCAGCAGATGATAAAGAGCGGAAACACGATGGTGGCGATTAACAATGGGTCAACACGTAAGATTGAGCGCATGACAGAGATTCCTTTCCGCTCTCTTAAACTCGCCACAACGCTTTCCAGTTCCAAAATCCAATCAAACATCTTCCTGCTTGACAGCCCGCTCAACGCTCACATAGTCTTGAAGTGATCGCACGGTGCGCTCAGACTATGAGGAACACGCGCGCCAGACCTGCCTTAAAAAAGCTGAATGCCACTACCGGATAACAAAGCGACATGAGCAAAAGCGGGATTACGGAATTAATTACAGACAAGCGTGCGCGCATCGGGGTCATTGGCCTCGGCTATGTCGGGCTGCCTCTGGCCGTCGAATTTGCACAGGCCGGCCTTGCCGCCATCGGCTTCGAAGTTGACCACAGCAAAGCCTCGGAAATCAATGCCGGGCGTTCTTACATCGGTGATGTTCATCCCGCAATCGTTTCTCAGATGGTCGAGGCAGGACGCCTGCGCGCCACCACGGAATTTGCCGACCTGAAAGACTGCGATGCCATCATCATCTGCGTCCCCACGCCTCTGCGCAAGACCAAAGAGCCGGACATCTCCTACATTCTCGCCGCCGCCGAAGAGATTCAGAAAAATCTCCGGCGCGGCCAACTCATCGTCCTTGAGTCCACCACCTATCCGGGGACGACCGATGAAGTCCTGCTCCCGATCTTTGAAGCCACGGGACTCAAGCTCGACGAAGATTTCCTTCTGGCCTTCTCTCCCGAAAGAGTTGACCCCGGCAACCCGCAGTTTCAAACGCATAACATCCCGAAAGTGGTCGGCGGCTGCACGGAGGATTCCACAGCGGCAGCGGCGCATCTCTACTCACAGGTCGTCAAGGATGTCCACGCCGTCAGTAGCGCCAGAGTGGCCGAAGCGGCCAAGCTGTTGGAGAACACATTTCGCGCCGTCAATATCGGGATGGCAAACGAGATGGCGCGTCTCTGTTATGCTCTGGGGATAGACACCTGGGAAGTGATTAGAGCGGCGGCGACCAAGCCGTTCGGCTTTATGCCGTTTTATCCCGGCCCCGGAATTGGCGGGCATTGCATCCCCTTAGACCCGCATTACCTGTCATGGAAGGCGCGGCAGCACGGATTTGACTCGCGCTTTATAGGACTGGCGGAGGAAGTCAATTCGCGGATGCCGGAGCATGTGGTGAGGCTGGTGGCGGATGGATTGAATGATGAGAAAAAAGCTGTGAACGGCTCGCGCATACTGCTTTTGGGAGTGGCGTATAAGAAAGACATCAATGATGTGAGGGAGAGTCCGGCGCTCTCAATTATAGATTTGTTGAGGGCGAAGGGAGCGGAGGTGCGATATCATGACCCGTTCGTGGAGGAAGTCAGTTTTGAAGACGCGCACACGATGGGGCAGGGCGAAGCCCTTGCAGACTGTCGAGTTGACGGATGAAGAGTTACAGGCTGCCGATTGTATCGTCATCGTGACAGATCATAGCCAGATAGATTACAGGCGCGTGACGATGCTCTCGCAACTGATAGTTGACACGCGCAACGCACTCGGCGGCGAACTCAGGCGCGAGAGCAATGCGCGAATCATTAGATTGTAATTTGTATTTTGTGCTTGGTTCTTTGTGCTTGGTTCTTTGCACATTCTTCAACCTGAAAGCTGATAGCTCAAGATTGAGCGCCACATGCAAAGAACAAAGTACAAGCACAAAATACAAAGCACAAAATACAAAGAACAAAGCACTATCGAATATGCTTAAAGTAATTAACGTCGTCGGCGCGCGGCCAAACTTTATGAAGGTCGCGCCGATTGTCGAAGAGATGAAGCGGCGCACAGCGGAGTTTGCGCCGCTCATTGTCCATACGGGGCAGCATTACGACGCGCAGATGTCGGATGCTTTCTTCCGCGATCTGGGGCTGCCTGAGCCGGACGTTTATCTGGGCGTCGGCTCCGGCTCGCATGCTGTGCAGACGGCCTCTGTGATGCAGAGCTTTGAGCCTGTCGTCTTGGAAGAAAAACCGGACTGGGTGCTGGTCGTCGGCGATGTCAATTCGACTTTAGCGTGCGCGCTCGTCTGCTCAAAGCTCGGCATCCGCGTGGCCCACGTAGAGGCAGGGCTTCGCAGCCGCGACCGCACGATGCCCGAAGAGATTAACCGCCTGCTGACAGACCAGCTTGCAGACCTCCTGCTCACGCCCTCACAGGATGGCGACGAAAACCTGCGGAGCGAAGGAATCCCGGATGAGCGCATACGCTTTGTCGGCAACGTGATGATTGATTCGCTCATGAGCCAGTTAAAGCACGCCGAAATCTCAAAGGTGCGCGAAGAACTCGGCATCAATGGTCTAGACTATGCCGCGCTGACCCTGCATCGTCCCTCGAATGTGGACGAACGCGAAACGTTTGCGCGCATCCTCGACGCGCTGGAACAAATCAGCCGGAGGCTGCCCGTAATCTTTCCCGTGCACCCGCGCACGCGCGCACGCATCAATGAGTTTGGCTTCATGGACAGGGTTGAAAGAGCAACGGGCTTGCGGCTTATAGACCCGCTCGGCTATCTGGATTTTCTGCGGCTCTACAGCGGCGCGCGGCTCGTCCTGACAGACAGCGGCGGGATACAGGAAGAGACCACTGCGCTCGGCATTCCCTGTCTCACTTTGAGAGAGAACACCGAACGCCCGATTACGGTCGAGCTGGGCACGAACCAGATCGTCGGCACGGACACTTCAAAAATCACGCGCGCGGCCTTTGCCTCGCTCGATGCCCCGCGCGATGAGAAAAGCTCTGCGCGTATCCCGCCGCTCTGGGACGGGCGGACGGCGGCGCGCATCTGCGACGCAATACTGGAACAGGGTGTAGGGGGTAGGGGGTAGGGTGAAGAATAAAAAAGACTCCGATTCCACGACACCCTACACCCGACACCCGACATCCTTGCTCTCTAAAGTGAAGCGCGCTCTGCGCGGCGAGGTGGATGCGCGCACGATTGCGCTCGAAGCATGGCGGCGCAGCCGCGTCTCGCTTGAGAGACGGCGCGAGCGCGCGATGCTGGAACAGCTCGATAAACACCCTGCGCGATTGCGCGGAGAGTTCGCACGCCTTTCTTCCTCAGAGCTTCTGGATCATTTTCGTCATCGCCGCGCGCCCGAGTTTTTTGCAGGCTTCGATAGCCCGCCTGAAATCACCCGCGACCTGCAAAAATCTCTCTTCCCTTCCGAGACGGCTGAGTTGATCGAGAGCGCGGCGCGCATCTCGCAAAAACATCGCTGGCCCTTGCTCGGCTACGGCGAGAAAGATTTCGGCCCTGAGATTCAGTGGCGTTGCGACCTGCTGTCGGAAGAAGAGTGGCTGCCCGATTATCACGCGGATATAAATCTGGCGCGCGACGGCTCGGATGTGCGTGTCGTGTGGGAACTCAATCGCCTCGCGCATCTCATCACGCTGGGGCGCGCATATACAGTCACGCAGGATGAAACTCTGGCGGAAGAGTTTTTCGCTCAGATTGATAGCTGGCGTGTAGACAATCCTGCCGGACGCGGGCCTAACTGGGCCTGCGCGATGGAGGTCGCGCTGCGCGCAATGAATCTGCTCGCGGCGTTTCAACTTTTCCGTCGCTCGCCAAAGCTTGACGAAAACCGCTTGCCCCAACTGCTCGCCATCTTTGAGCAACACGGCGCGCACATTCGCCGCAATCTTGAATTCTCTTACATTGCGACGAGCAATCATTATCTTTCGGATATTGCGGGACTGCTGTGGCTTGGGATTATGCTGCCGGAATTAGAGGCTGCTAAAAGTTGGCGCGAGTTCGGCTTGCGCGAGATGCTGCGCGAGATGGAAGCGCAGGTCTTGGCGGACGGCGCGGACTCCGAAGCTTCGACGGGCTATCATCGCCTTGTGCTTGAGCTGTTTCTTTATTCCTTTCTGCTCTGCCGCGCAAACGGTCTTGAGATTCCCGAAAAATACTGGCGCAAGCTTTATCAAATGTTCGCATACGTCGGCGCGTACATGCGGCCAGACGGGCATGCGCCGCTCATCGGCGACACGGACAGCGGGCAGGTTATGCCTCTGGTCAAACGCGCGGCAGACGATCATGCATACGTGCTCGCGCTCGGCGCAGCGATTTTTAAAGAGCCGGGTTTCAAACTCTCTCAGGCCGAAGCGATGCCCGAAGAGCTGTTGTGGGTTCTGGGCCATGAAGGCGTGGAGGCGTATGAAGGCTTGAACGCGCCTGATGAAGCCGGAGTTTCTACCGCGTTTGCGGACGCGGGGACATACATTATGCGCGCGGGCGATTTGTACCTGCTCTTTAATGCGAGCGGGTGCGGGGTTGGCGGGCGCGGCTCGCACGGCCACAACGACAGCCTGAGCATAGAGGTTTCCGCCTGCGGCACGAGCTTTATCACAGACCCCGGCACATACGTTTACAGAACCGACCTGCACGAGCGTCAACTGTTTCGCTCGACCGCCTATCACTCGACGGTTCAAGTTGACGACGCGGAGATGAATACGATTAGAGAGGATTTGCCTTTCGTCGTCGGCGATGAAGCGCACCCGCGCGTGCTCAGTTGGGAGACGACTCCGGAGCGCGATCTTGTTGTCGCAGAGCATCAAGGCTATGCGCGGCTGGCCGGGCCTGTGACGCACCGGCGCGCGGTGGAGTTTGATAAGCGAAAGAGTTTCTGGCTCATGGAGGACGCGCTGTTTGGAGATGGCGCGCACACGTTTCGCTTTCGCTTTCACCTCGCGCACGGGCTGGAAACAAGCGTTCGCGCTGACGGAATCGTGGCGGCATGCGATAAGATAAGCGGCGCACAGCTTTTTATTGTTCCACTTGGCGAGATGGATGCGCCGGAGCTTGAAGCCAGATGGACATCACGCGATTACGGCTCGAAGCTGCCGTCCGTGTCTGCTTGCTGGACTTTTAAAGCACAAGCTCCATTCAATGTTAGATGGGCGCTCATTCCCGTCTGCGCGGGCGAAGATGAAGGCGAACGATTGAAGCTGATTGAAGATTTTAAGCTCAGGTAAGAATTTATAGCTCGAACCTGAAAATCTAAAATTCGAGACTTGAGACTTGAGATTTGAAATCTGACATCTGACATCTCAACTCTAAAATCTGAAATTCTTTATGTGTGGTATCTGTGGAGTCTGGGAATATGGCGCGAGCGCGGGGCGCGTGGAGCGCAGCCTCATCGAGCGCATGCGCGACGAGATGCCGCATCGCGGGCCGGATGACACAGGCGAGTTGATTTTCGATGGCGGGCGTGGCGGCTTAGGGTTTCGCCGCCTTTCGATCATTGATTTATCGGAAGCCGGGCATCAGCCGATGCGTGGCTGCACGGATGACGTGTGGCTCGTCTTTAACGGAGAGATTTATAACCACGCTTCTCTGCGCGAGGGCTTGAAAGCGCGCGGCCACGTTTACAGATCGCAGACTGATACAGAGACGATTCTGCATCTGTATGAAGAACGTGGCTTGGATTTCGTGCATGAGATAGAGGGCGATTATGCCATCGCTCTGTGGGATGCAAAGCTCGAACAGCTTGTCCTCGTGCGCGACCGCATCGGCGTCAAGCCGCTCTACTTTTACCAGCAGGACGGGC
The DNA here is from genome assembly GCA_963817025.1 of Pyrinomonadaceae bacterium. Classification (GTDB taxonomy): domain Bacteria; phylum Acidobacteriota; class Blastocatellia; order Pyrinomonadales; family Pyrinomonadaceae; genus JACMLC01. Next base: position 994,431 of record CAWFML010000004.1, read on the forward strand.
GTTTCATCTTTGCCTCGGAGATCAAAGCCATCTTGCAGCATCCCGCCGTGACTCCTGATATTGACGAAGAATCGCTCTATCATTATCTCTCGTTTGTGACCACGCCCGCGCCGCGCACGCTCTTTCGTGACATCCAGAAAATTCCAGCCGGTCATATGCTCATCATCGGGCGCGACGGCGAGCCGAAGATAAAGAAATACTGGGACGCGCTGCCGCCGCTTGAGAATGAGGCACATGCTGGCCGCAGCGAGGATGAGCACAAAGCGGAAATCCTGCGCTTGCTCCGCGCGTCAATCACCAAGCGCATGATGTCTGATGTGCCGTTCGGCGTCTTTCTGTCGGGCGGCGTTGATTCGTCCGCCAACGTGGCGTTGATGGCGGAGCAGATGTCGCGCCCCGTGCAGACTTTTACGGTCGGCTTTCGTGATGCGGAACATCTGAACGAGCTTGATTCGGCGCGGCGCATCGCACGCGATTTTAAAACGAATCATCACGAAATCATCATCGGCGAAGACGAGATGCAGAAGTTTCTGCCTGACCTTGTGTTTCATCAGGACGAGCCGATTGCAGACCCCGTGTGCGTGCCGCTCTATTATGTTTCAAAGCTGGCGCGAGATTCCGGCACTATCGTCGTGCAGGTCGGCGAAGGCTCGGACGAGATTTTCAGCGGCTATGATTACTATGTCCGCAACCTGCGCTTTTACGAAAAATTCTGGCAGCACGCGGAGCGCGTTCCGCATCTGATGCGACGCGCGGCGAGCGCGGTGGCGCGTCCCGCACTGGAAGCGACGGGCAAGAAGCGCGCGGCCATTGAGATGCTGCGTCGCTTAGGCGCGGACGAGCCGATGTTCTGGGGCGGCGCGGTTGTTTACGACGAGACTTTTAAGCCGCGCGTGCTCTCGCCACGGATGCGCCAGAAATTTCGTGAGCGTTCTTCGCTCGAAGTCGTGCTCCCCTATCTTCAGACAATCGAGCGCGAGCGACCCGATTCGGATTACCTCTCGCGGATGATTTATCTTGAATTAAAGCTGCGCCTGCCTGAGCTATTGCTGATGCGCGTGGACAAAATCACGATGGCGACCTCGGTCGAAGCGCGCGTGCCGTTTCTGGATCACCATCTGGTCGAATACGCGCTTTCTCTGCCGCGCTCTTTGAAGGTCGAAGGCACGAGCGGCAAGCATATCCTGAAACGCGCGCTCGAAGAGATACTGCCTAAAGATTTGCTCTACAGTCCGAAGCGAGGTTTCGGCGCGCCCATCCGCGAGTGGTTCAGAAACGGACTCGGTGAAATGTTCGACTCGCACTTGCTAAACTCCCCCATGCGCCGCAGAGATTTCTTTGACTACAAGTTCATCGCGCGACTCCTCGATGAGCACCGGCGGGGGACGCACGATTGGAGCTTTCATTTGTGGGCGCTCTTGAACCTCAGCATGTGGTACGAGCGTTGGATCGAGCGCACATAAAATGGAGTTGGGGTCAGAAAAGTCAGTGGAAGCAATCTCACAGACACCCGAAACGGCGTAGCGGGTTCTGAGATATTCTGAAAGTAATACGCTGCCGTAGAGCTTTATCAGGCATTTATGGGATAGTGGGTCAGTTTCAACTGGAGAGAAGAAAAAACAGGTTTCCCGCAAAGACGCAAAGGAAGATCGCCAGGAAAACGTTCAAGATAAATAGAGCTTCAACACCTTTGCGCGCTTTTCTTTGCGCCTTTGCGCCACCAGCGCGAGATTCTTTCGTTTCGCTTATTAAGCAGATTTTCAAACTGACCTGCTACTCAATTTATGAGATCGCTTGCAATCGAGATGAATCCTCCGCGCCCACGCTTTTCCACGCATGTCGTATGGACGCTTGCCACACGAATCATGATGATGGCGAGCGGCGTCGGCTCAAGCATCATCGTGGCCCGTTGGCTCGGAGCAGAGGGCTACGGCACGCTCGCGGTCTTGAATATGATCGTTGCTGTCGTGGTGCAGATCGGAAGCGCGGGGCTGCCTTCGGCCAACACTTATTACATCGCGCGTGATAAAAGCCTCCTTGCGCCCGTGTGGGCCAATGCGCTCGCTTTCGCCACAGTCGCGGGCATGCTGCTCGCGGTCGCCGTCATCGGACTGGCGAAAGCTCGTCCGGACTTGTTGGGCAACATCCCTCTTGAGCTTGTAGCCATTGCCGCTCTTTCTATTCCCTTGCAATCAATCACGCTGCTGGGTCTCAATGTGATGCTGGGCCTCGGTCGCATCGCACACTTCAATGTGCTGGATGCGGCGACGCAAATGCTCATGCTCCTCAATGCCGTCTTCGCGCTCGTCGTCTTCGGAACCGAGCTGCGCACGCTGGTCTCTCTGAACGTGATTGTAACCATGCTGGTCAGCTTTGTTGTCATCCGGATGATCGGGCGCGAGATGAAGAAATCGAGCGGCGACAAGCGGCTCCGGCCCGACGCCGCTTTGTTCAAAGAGACGGCGCGCTACGGCATCAAGTTTCACATTGCGACGTTGGCGGGGCTGATTATCTTTCGCGCAGACCTGTTGATCGTCAATCACTTTCGCGGAGTGACGGAGGCGGGAGTGTATGCCGTCGCAACGCAGGTGGCGGGGATGTTGATGGTGTTGCCCGGTATTATCGGGACTCTGATTTTTCCGCGTATCGCTTCTTCAAATGTTGACGAGCGGGGCGAGTATGCGATGCGCGGGACGCGGCACACGGCTTTTATTATGCTGCTCATTTTTGCAGCCGTCACGCCGCTGATTTTTCTGCTGCCTGTTTTTTACGGGCCGTCGTTTGCGGATGCCCCGACGCTGTTGTTAATCCTGCTGCCGGGCGTTTACCTGCTGGGCGTGGAAGCGGTGCTGGTTCAATATTTTAATAGCACGGGAATGCCTGTTGCGATTCCTTTGTTCTGGCTCGTCACGTTCGTCGCCAACGTGACTCTTAACTTAATCTTTGTGCCAACCTACGGAGCGCGTGCGGCTGCCGTTTCATCATCCATCAGCTATGCGTTGATTTTTGTTTTGGTCGCGGTCTATTTTCGCATCAAGACGGGCAATCGCTTCTCTGACGTAATGCTGCTGCGCGCGGACGAGTTTCGACAGATTTTTGCTTTTAAGGCTTAGATTGTTAGAGATCAAGAACGTCTCCCGCAAAGGCGCAAAGGCGCAAAGAAAACTATTGAGTCTTGCTTTGCCTGAGCAATAACATCCCCTTCTGCGCGCCCTGCCAGAGCGTTCTGCCTATCCAGTAAAGCGTCACCGCCGCCAGCACAAAAAAGAAGTAATGAATGGCTATCACATAGCGATACTCTGTGTGGAGCGGAGCTTGCGCGCTCAGATAATAGAGCGGGACGGCCAGCAGCAGGACGAGTGCGCGCCAGCGACCGCCGAGCATCATTAAAGCTATGCCTGCGAAGACGAGCGGCAGCATCCATCCGGGCGTGAAGAATTTCTGCGCGCGGCGTAGAAGCAGGCGCGGGCCTTTCAGCCAGCCGTAAGATGTCCGGCCCAACGCGTATAGCTCCGCGCGCCCGACCTGCGCTGACGGTCGCAAAGGATTTGAGCCGCCGTTGCTAAACACCAGATGCATCTGTCGCTCGCCGCCGCTGACGAAAGGTATCTGCACAACATTGGTTGGCTTATCCGGCGGCAGCCCCTGAAACGCATCCGGAACCGCAGCCGAGGCCAGCAGCGTTCGCCCGTTGGCTTTAGTAAGACCTATGACGAGGCGGCCCTCTTTCATATCGAGCGGCATTTGCAGCACATAATCCATGCCCGGCTCGATTGCCAGCGGCGCGGAGATAAACTGTTGCCGCTCGACCGACTCATCGCCAGTAAAAGATAAAGTCTGTCCATCATCAGACGGGCGAAGCTCCGCTTGAGTTGAAACAATCGTGCCGCCTGCAACCAGCTCGCCCGGAGACGAAGACCAGACGGGCGTCTTTCCCTGCGCGTCCGTGAGTGTATGAGTCACTGCCGGAGACGGCGCGATAATGTATGTGTTTTCGAGCGCGAGCATAAAGCCGACGCGGCGCAGCATCACTCCCGTAAACCAGAAGGGATGCGACTTGATGACGGCTGTTCCGCGTTTGATGCGGTCTCGCTCGCGCGCTATACCGTCAGGGGTGAAGAGCGAGCGTGCGTAATCCGGGCGGTTGTAAACTTTCGCTTCCCACTGATTGACCAGGTGGTCTTTGTTAATCAGACCGAAGCGATTCTCCGGATCGTAGTCCGCAATCCCCGCGCAGATGTTATGCCCCGCGCCGAGCGAGAGCGGAATGAAAGCGCGAAAGACTACAATGTTGCGAATCGTGATCGGCACGATGACCAGAATCGTTGCCCCCACCAACGCCACTGCATAACGCCAACGCCGCCCGCGCTCGAACACCAGCAAGATTGCGACTGCGAGAAACGGCGACAGCAACAAAGCATTGGGCCTGATCCAGCATGCGACGCCAACCAGCAGCCCCGCGCACACGATGGTCAACAGGCGCGGTCGCTTGCTAGCGCGCAACAGCAAAAAGACGGCCACCAGAATCGGCAGGATTGACGGCGAATCCGGCAGCAGCACGAGCGAGGTATACGCAAGCTGCGGCGAGACGGCGACGAGGACTCCGGCAATGACCGCAACGCCTCGCGGCAACAGTTCGCGCGCGATGAGAAAAATCATGACTGCGGCCAGCGCGTCGAGAATCAGATGAGCGAATCGCCAGACGTTATCCGAGCTGCCGAATATTTTGAAGAGCAGAGCCAGCATCAGCGGGTATCCCGGCGGATGCGTGATGATGTCTGCATCGCCCGGCGGAGCAGGCCCGCGCACGAAAAGATCGAGCCGCCCGCCGAGTAGATTCTGCGCGTCTGCGCGATAAAAATCGGTCATGCCGAAATACATCTTCCCGTTTTCGATGAGCGGTCGAGCATCCTGCCAGTGCAGCAGACGCACGCCCGCCGCGAGCAGAAAGATGATGACGCAGATGACGAGAGTTAATTTAGCGGAGCGTTTTTGAGAAGCCACGGTCTCAGGCTTTGCCGGATCGAGCCATGAGAAATCGAACCGGCGCGCGACCAGACCGGGCAGTTCGCCGAGAGTATTTATAAGTGTTGATTTCAAAGCCATAAGCGAGGGGGCGTTATAGTAACGAACAATAGTATGAGCCGCAAGCAGGCAAGTAAAAAGGCAAAAGTAAAAAGGTAAAAGGCAAAAGTGAAGAGCGAGGGAATGCTTTTCTGACTTTTGCCTTTTCTTTTACCTTTTTACTTTTGCCTTTCTCTCTGCGGTTAATCTTCCCGGATTTTTGGAAAAGCCTGTCGATTATCAATCTCTATCTAGTACAAGGAAGCAAAAGCTTCTCCCACGTCGCCCGGTGAACCCCCGAAGGCCCTTTTGGCCGCAGGGGGTTTCGGCTTTTAAGGGGGAAGTTAAACATGGTTGGCACGCGAAGGAGATGCACGGGATGGGAACCCTCTCGAAAAGCATTCTTTTATTCTCGCTTAACTGGCTCGACGCGCAGTTAACGATTATCTGGGTTCGCGCAAACGTCGCAACCGAAGGCAATGGCCTGATGGCACACCTGCTCGATATGGGCAACGGGCCGTTTCTGATCGCCAAGCTGGCAATCGGAGCTTTTGCGGCTTACATGCTTTATCGCTGCTCGCACCTGAAGCTGGCGCGAGGCGGGATGTCTCTGGTGCTGGGCATTTATCTGGCGCTGATGCTGGTGCACGCGACGACAGGAATATCCGCGCTCGGCTGGCACGTCTCGGAGGCAGCGTCCTCTTATCTGGGCGCGATGCCAAGTCTTTTGCTCACGCTGCGCTAAAAAGATTCTCCCGCAAAGGCGCGGGTGACGTTGGTGACGCGAGGGAGGCAAAGAGGATTCTACCTTTCTACCTCTTCCCTTCTCCTGCATCACACACACCTGCGCCTTTGCGGGAGATGTTCGCACTCGCTTAGAAAGAACTCCCTTTCAATTATACCCTGCAATAAGCTATGCTCCGGCCTGATGCATGTAGAGCTTATCGAATTTCCACACAACAATCCGGCCTGTCTCTTACGAGTGCCTGTAGACGTTGAAGCCCGAAAAGTCATTCAAGCTTTAGAGCTGCCCGAACCGCGTGCGCTGCTGCTGCTCAACGGAGCAACGGCAGAGCTTGACCCGCAGGTCAGCGAATATCTCACCGGATTGTTTACTGCGCTGGCGCGGATAGTGTTAGAGAAACAGATAACTGTCCTGACGGGCGGAACCAACGCAGGTATTTTCGCACTGTTTGGCCGCGCGCTGCACAGGGCCGGAGAGCTTTCCGCGCCGTGCCTCTGCGTGTCTGCGGGCCTGCTTGTCGAACCCTCGGACTTAGAGCCGCACCATTCCCATCTTGTGCTGGTTGACACGGCTGAATGGAGCACTGCTGCGCTCGTCATGTACCGGCTGGCGGCGGCGCTGGCGAGCGAGTGTCCATCTCTGACCCTTTTCGCAGGAGGCGGGCCGATTACGCTCAAAGAGATGCAGCACAATGTGACGCAGGAGAGAGAGATGATTCTGCTCGCGGGCAGCAAAGGCTCGACCGACGAAGTTATCGCAGCTCATCTGGGCGAGCCAACCACGAAAGAAGATATTCTGCGCGTCGCGCGTCACGGACGCTTGACGATCTTAGCTCTGGACCAATCGCCGTCAGTGCTGGCAAATTTAATTTCCAATCGTCTACTTGGTGTATAATCCGCCTGCTCTACATACAGCGCTCTCACGGCGGCCCGCAAAGATGCTGTCAGATGATTCCTCTCAAACAACACCTGAGAAACCCAAGACCTGCTTTGTCATCATGCCTTTTGCCCTGAGAGAGGAGAAAGCTAGATGAGGTGAAGCCGATTTGTTTAAGAAAAAATATCTGTACGACAAAATTAGCTCAAACCTGCGTCTTTGAAACTGCGTAGAAAGCTTTGCCGGCAATGGCGGCGGAAAGCCTGCGCGTGGATGCCTTGAAACGGACGCGCACAACCGCCAAAGCAGGCACGCGCATCAAAATGAACGCACGAACACTTGTCCGTCAAAATTGAAATTCTATAGCTACAGGAATAAAGCCATGTATAAACTTTCTGCCCGTCAAATCCTGCTGGTAGCATTGCTCTCAGCCTTCTTTGCAGCAGGCACCGTCGCTTGTTTCAATCGTTTCAGCAACAACCTGCAACCGAACAGCAACGCCTTTACGGAAGCCCCTGCGGCTGGCATCACAGACCCCGCGCTCGCCACAGACGAACAGAACAACATAGAAGTTTACAAGATCATCTCGCCGGGCGTGGCCTTTATCACTTCGACCTCTTACCGCAGGGATTTCTTCGGCGGGGTGCAGGAGGGACAAGGCTCAGGCTCAGGCTCCGTGATAGACGATCAGGGCCATATCCTGACCAACTATCACGTCGTCGAAGGCGCGCAGAAACTGTCCGTCAGCTTTGCCGGAGACAAAACCTATCCGGCAAAATATATCGGCGGCGACCCGGACACAGACCTCGCCGTCATCAAAGTGGAAGCCCCGCGCGACCAGTTGACGGTTGTCCCGCTCGGAGATTCCGACAGGCTTTCGGTCGGGCAGAAGGTGCTGGCAATCGGCAATCCCTTCGGCCTCGACCGCACGTTGACGACAGGCGTCATCAGCGGATTGCAACGTCCTATCAGAGCACGCAATGATCGTCCAATTGAAGGCGCGATACAGACAGACGCTTCGATTAATCCGGGCAACTCCGGCGGGCCGCTGCTTGATTCGCACGGGCGCATGATCGGCATCAACTCGCAAATCCTCTCGCCTTCCGGCGCGAGCGCGGGTGTAGGCTTTGCCGTTCCCGTCAACATCGCCAAGAGAATTGTCCCCGAGTTAATCCGCAACGGCATGGTGCGTCGTCCGAAACTCGGCATCGGCTCGCGCGATGTCAACACTCTGCGCGGGATGCCTGTCGAAGAAGGCGTGCTGATTATCCAGTTGACGCCGGGCGGCTCGGCTGCGGCGGCGGGCCTGCGCGGTACGACGCAAACGGAAGAGGGAGACATCTCGCTCGGCGACATCATCGTCGGCATTGACGGCGACAAGGTGCGCAACAACGATGACCTCTATCGCATCCTCGATAAACGCCAGATAGGGGATGTCGTCAAGGTCGAAGTCCTGCGCGACAACGCGCGTCTTAACGTGCAGGTGCGCCTGCTCGAACTCCCCGATTCGCGGCGCGGAACCAACAGAAGATAAAGAGAGGCTGTCGGGTGTAGCTCAAGACAATCGCTTTTCACTACACCCGACAGCCTTCCCCCTAATTCTTATGGAGACGGAACACTTTATCAATCCGGGTTATGGCTGGCTATGCAAGCATTGCCAGCCGGAAACGGAAACGCGCGCGAGCCTGACGGAAGGCCGCGCGCGTTTTTTCACAGAGGGAGAAGCGGAAGATAAAGAGGTCGCGCTCTCTACGCCTGCCCTCGCACGCTGGCGAGATGCCAGCAGGCAATTTCTCGTCTGCCCGCGTTGCGGGATTGAAGAGAGGGTGGATAAGACTTAGAGTAAGGGGATAGGGTGTCGGGTGTAGTGAAAGACAAATTGCTTTTCCGACACCCGACACCCTATCCCCTGTTTTCTCTGCGCCTTTGCGTGAAAACTATCTTTGCTCTTCGCCAATCAACAATCTGCGAAGCTCGCTGACGCGATTCTCCGGCGAGCCGTACCGCGCTCGATAATCCTCTGCGCTTCGTTTAATCGCCTCGAACGCATCCGCGCGCCCGTAGACTTCAGCAATCTCGACGCGGCGGGGGGCTTCGCCCGGCAATTGCTTGTAGCTCAGGAAATAATGTTTGAGACGATCTACCAGCCCTGTCGGGCAATCCGTGAGTTCGCGTATATGACCAAACGCAACATCGGATTCGAGCACAGCGATAATCTTGTCATCCGCCTCGTTACCGTCAATCATCCGCAGGCCGCCGATGGGCTTGGCGCGCACCAGAAAGTTTGCATGCGCGATGGTCTTTTCCGTCAGCACGCAGATGTCCATAGGGTCTCCGTCGCCTTTGATACTGCTGCGGCCCGTGCGCTCGCTGCACAACCGGCCCACGCCGTCGCCGCAAAAAGTCTGCGGGATAAAACCGTAAGGCGTCGGGCAGAGCGAGGAAAACCTCTGCGGCCTGTCCAGGCGCAGATGGCCCGAAGGTTTATCCAACTCATACTTCACCACATCCGTCGGCACGATTTCGACGTACACATTGACAGTATCCGGCGCGTCAACGCCGGGCGCGACTCCATGCCACGGGTGTGCCTGAAACAGAACCGCCAGCAGGTCGTTGAGCGCAGCATTATTGTCAGACATAACTTCTCTTTCCGGTCGCGCGCCGCAGGCTTTCTATACCGGCGCGCATTAGTGCTAAAATCCGTACATCAGCATTGAGGGTTTCAACTTGATTATGAAACCTGTACTTTGAACTGTCCATTCAGAATCGTCAGAGTTTCCTTCGCGCTCTTGGCGAAACAATTTGCGGTCTGTGCGTTAAAAAAGCGCTCAAGCGCAAAGGAGTAAGACGCAAAGAAACGCAAAGCGTTGATTGCTAATCTCTCTCCCGGTTTGGGCGACCACCGATCTTTTGAGTTCTATATGTCGGCTACTACACAAGTCATCACTGAAAGAGAAGAAACGAGCGTGCTCAGCCTGCGCTGGATAATCAGCGCGCGTGAGGATTTGGTCTGGTTCATAGGCTCTGTGCTGTCCAGCTATCTGCTGCTGGCTTTATACATCAGCGGGCTGGTTCCGCTCGTCTGGATGGTCGGAGCGTGGGCCGTGCTGATAGATGCGCCGCATGTCTTCGGCACGTTCTCGCGCACCTACTTTGACCGCATGGAGCGGCGCACGCGCAAACGTCTGCTCTGGGGTTCGCTGGTTTTCTTTCTCGTCGGCCCGTTGATGGTGCTGGCGGGCGCGGGGCTAATCTTCTTTTTCCTCGCGGCGCTCTGGGCCTATTATCATCTGGTCAAACAGCACTACGGCTTTATGGTGCTCTACAAAAAGAAGAACGACGACCTCGCACGGATAGATAACGCGCTTGACCGCACATTCCTGCTGCTCGCTTTCACTTATCCCTTCGTAGCCTTTATCGAACGCGACCCCGAAGCGATGAAGCGCGTGCCCGCAGGACTTCAATCGGGCATCGGCATCCTTGCGACAGCCTTACTGATTGCGACTCTGCTCGCAGCAGCCGCGTGGCTCTTTCGTCAGGCCCAAAGGGCTGTGCAGGGACAGCCGCTTAATCTTCCGAAATACCTTTTGCTCGCGGCAGCGATTCCCATGCACTGGATAGTCCTCTTGACGCCGATGGAGCATAAGACCATCGCCATCGTCGCCATTCTGACCATCTATCATAACCTGCAATATCATCGCCTGATCTGGTTTCACAATCAGAAGTATACGAAGCAGGCGGACGCCAGAGAGCATTACGGCGCAGCCGAGCTAATCAGCAGGCGTCTGATTTATTACATAGCCTTTGGCATTCTCTTCGGTCTCTGGTATCAGTTGCCGCGCCAGTACATGCGCGCGACTTTCGGAGAGACGACGACCGTCACGCAAATCGTCGCGGCCTTTTTCTGGGGCTACGCTTTTATACATTACTATCTCGACTCGAAAATCTGGCGCGTGCGCCGCGACCCCGCAGTCGGCAAGGCTTTGCAGATGAGTTGATTTAAAATACGAAGAGCTGCGCCCGCCACAAGCACAGCCCTCCGTAGACTCTCAGCAAGGCCGAAGCTTTGATGAGAGATACCCGATAGCTCTTTTTACCCGATGCGATGTTTCATGTCCGGCATCATAGCAAAACCGCTCAAATCGTGCAACACAATTCTTATCAAAAACCGTAGTTCTCCTTAAATACTGTGGGATTGTCGAAATCCCTTGACGCATCAAGCAAAAGCCGGCTACTCTTTATTCGTCTAAATCGTTCATGGAAGAGAGACGCACAAACTTTCTGACAACGCGGCAACTGGCGCGCATGTGGCAGGTCAGCGAGGCGACGATCAAGCGCTGGGCCGACGCAGGGCATCTGCATTCGCAGAAGACCCTGGGCGGGCATCGACGCTTTGCGCTCTCAGAGGTCTTGAGATTCGAGGGCGAGCGCGGGCTGGCGGATACAGCGGAGAAGCGTGTCGCGCGGGCGCAAGCTTCCGTGTCCTCAAGTCTCAGCGCATCATCGAAGCAGAGCGAGGCGCGCGAACAGTTTTTTGCAGCCATCGCCGTCGGCCATGAAGCAGAAGCGACGGCCACTCTGCTTAAATCGCATCTGGATCAGATGCCGCCCATCAGGATTCTGGAAGAGATTGTCGCCGTCTCGCTCCAACGCGTCGGCGATCTCTGGCATAGCGATGAAATGTCCGTCGCAGACGAGCATCTAGCCACGCGGACAGCCATCAGGGCCATCGAAGTTTTGCGTAATTCGATTCGACCGGCGCAAGGGGGCGGGCCTGTCGCAATTTGCTGCGCCGTTGAGGACGAGCAGCATGAGGTGGCTACGCTCTGCGTACAGTTGTTGCTTGAGAGCGAAGGCTGGAGCGTCAGGAATTTGGGGGCCAATACTCCCTTCTTTGCCCTGAGCGACGCCGTTCAGAAGCACCGCCCGCGTCTGGTCTGTATCTCTTCGACCACCAACATTGCGCTTTCCAGGTACGCGCGCGAGTATGCGCAATTTCAGACGCTCGCAAAAAAACACCGTGCACACATCGCGCTCGGCGGCGAAGGCTTTCAGGACGAGACGATACAAAAGAGATTCCCGGCGGACTTATGCGCTGCAAATCTAACGCAGTTGTTGCAGTTCATCAGCGAAGAAAGAAAGCCCAACAACTAAAAAGTTTCGTGCAAAGACGCGAAGAGCAAGGGTTTTGGGTGAAGGGTGTCGGGGGTAGGAAAAGCAACTGTCTTCACTACACCCGACACCCTATCCCCTTCTCCCTTCTTCTTTGCGCCTTTGCGCGAAACTTTCTTGTTAAAAGAAACTGCTTTCAGATAAATATCTCTGCTTCAATCCTCATCATGATCCTCGCCGTCGTAATGCATGACAAGGCATTCTTCGTCCATAACCGTTTCGAGATGCACTGGACGGCCCCACAGCGTATAGACATGCTCAAGAGCTTTACGCGCGTAACGCTGATCCAACTCAGTGCCTTCGTACTGGTGCTTCAGGTACAGCTCGCGGTTGCCGTTATAGTCGCCGTCTGCGACCACCAGATAAGGAAATCCGAAATTAGTCATATTGGCGACGAGCTGATCGCGGACGCGTTCCCAGCGTTTCTCTGTAATCGTCCACTCCTCTTCTTCGACCAGCTCGTACACAAACAAGTCCAGCTCTTCGCACAACTCTTCCGTCAGGTAGTTGCGCAGGAAAGAGACATCATTGTCCAGCTCGCGCACCTCAAAAATCTTTTCGCGTCCGGCATGCGCGGAATCCCCCAGCGCGGCCCAACGTCTCTCTATATCTTCAAAGATTTTGTAGCCCAGATAATACGGATTCAACTGGCCCACATGCGGCGAGACCACGCCCGCATGAAGCTCGGCAAACTCCATATGCTCGCTATCCGGCAGGTCAAGCTCGCGCATAATACGCGAATGCCAGAACGAGTTGTGATTGATAAATCCATTGGCTACATAAGCATGTTTTTCATCAACTGTAATGTCATAAACGTCCGCGCAACCGTATTCTATAGCAACGACTTCGTCCCCGATTTCTTCCTTTTTGAACCAGCGATGCCGTTCGACGTATTCGCGCAAAGCGCCCTGCTTGCGTTCAAGACCAAATCCTACCTCATGCAGAAAGAGTGCGGCTGAGGCTCCGGTGATTTCAAGCTGCGTAATTTCGTGCAAGTGCTTTCGCTGTGTCGAGAGAATGCCATAGTTGAGCAGTATTATCTGAATTGTGCGAATCAAGTTTTCACTGGAAGATGAAAGGCGTATGCCACATTCTCCGGCATACGCATCGGCATCGAAATATCCACGCAGGAATGCCGACACAACCTCTTTCGGTGAACGCAAGATAGGCGCAGGAATCTTTTTGTTTCTGGCCGTGTCCGAAAGATTGATGCCTAAAGATTCAAGCCATTTCAGAAGCTCGCGCGAATGCACAATCACGCGCCAGCGCCCGCCTGCCTCAGTCGCGTCCCAAAATTTTCTAACATTCAGATTCAGCGAAGAATTTATAATCTCCGCTAATCTGACAGCTATCTCTTCATCTCCGGAGGTAAAACAAATACCGGATTTAGTTCGGTTACCATCCCCTATGAAATAGCCGAGCAGCCATGCAAGCTCTTCATTCAACACTGCCGGAAGGCTCAGCGAAGAGCGCGTCGAAAGGATTTTCCCTTTATAGCCACGCTGATAAGATGTAGCAGCGAGCGCGGCATTTATTCCGACCGCGCAGAGTGTTCTCTGGCCTTTCAAATGGCGCAGGACTGTCCACGACGAGACTCCTGCAAGAGAAGCGACTGTTTCCAGTGTGGGGCTTGGCCGGGTCGGAGAGAAGTCAAAAGACAATTTCTCCTTCGGCCAGATGTTAGTGCCATATTCGATAGCAATACGATCACCAAGTTTTAAGCTTTCGAGTTGTGCCCACGTTCCATCTTCAAGCTGAAGGCGATGCTTGTCAGCCCCTTCAATCATCAGTCCGCGACGTGTGCGAATGCGAATCGTTGGAACTTTCTCTTCCTTGTGAAAATCGGTGATGGGATAAAGCTCGCCGAATCCGCTTCCGGCAACCAGAATCTTTTGCCCATTCTTATGAAGCTCATCAAAACGAAGAAAGCCTTGCTCTGTAACCAGCAGCGAATCTCCGGTCGCACACGCCCATCCCTCGTTCATGGTCTTAGTCTGCATCTGCGGGACGAAGTATTCCATCTCTTCATGAATCATTCCCAGCACGTCGCGCTCCCACGGTTGCAGGTGGGGCGCATGGCGCATGACGTAGTAGATGATGTCCTTTTCCGGCAGGTGGTCGCGGCGCGGGTTCGGGGCTTGCTGTTGCGGCTCAGGCTCTGCCTTCTCGCCCATTTTCCACAGGTCGTCATAGCGGCCTTCGCGGCGCTGAGGGGCTTGCGGGCGCGGCGACTGCGGGTTCGGGCGCTTGATAAAAAAGTTCGGGTCAATGTGCTCTTCGATGGCGAGCACGGCGTCGAGAAGTTTTTCGACCGTCTTGCGCCCGTACTTGAACTCGTACTCGGTCATGCGTCCCGAATGCGACGAGACGCTTTCGACCATCCGGCGGTTGGTCTTGGAGAAATAGACATTGTTTTTGAAAAAGTCCACGTGGCCCAGAACATGCGCCATGACCAGTTTGTTCTGCACAGGGCTGTTGGTCTCAAGCAGGAAACCGTATGACGGATTGGTATTGATGACGACCTCGTAAATCTTCGAGAGGCCGAAGTCGTACATCGTCTTCATGCGGTGATAAGCTTTTCCGAAAGTCCAGTGCGAGTAACGACCGGGCAGAGCGTAAGAGCCTATCTCGTACATCACAGTCGCGGGCACGATCTCAAAGCGCGTCGGGAAAGGGTCGAGGCCGAACCTTTGGGCCACCTCCCAGATTTGCTCAAGAGCTTTTTCGAGGTCTTTGATTTCGCGGTCTAGCATGATTGATTAACTCAAAACTTCTTTGCCTGTGCCTGCGGGTAAATTCAATTCCAAAGCGATGCCACATCGAGCGTAAATCCGGGCAACACAGGCTCGCCGGAAATCTCTTGCGGGTCATTCAAAATTTCAGCCGCCACATTCGGACGATAGACGTGGACTCTTCTTTTTAGCGGGTCAATCAACCATCCGAGTTGCGCGCCATTCCCGACATACTCCTGCATCTTCTGCTGTAGCATTTTCAGCGAGTCTGTGCGCGAGCGCAGCTCGACCACGAAATCAGGGCAGAGCGGCGGAAACTTTTCCTGCTGTTCTTCAGTCAAAGTCTGCCAGCGCTCGTTTCGCACCCAAGCGAGGTCGGGCGAGCGATGTGCGCTGTTTGGCAGGATGAAGATAGTAGAAGAGTCAAAGCCTTTGCCCGTTCTGTCTGTTTCGACCCATACAGAAAATTGCCCAATCAGCTTAAAGTTGCGAATGCCTGTCTTTCCTCCGGTTGGCGGCATGATGATGATGTCTCCCCCGGCAGTGCGCTCGATGCGCCATTGATCGTTGGCGAGGCAGAATTCGTAAAAGACTTCGTCGCTCAGCTTTTTCAGTATCGGCTGAAAATGCAGCACGAGCGGCTCGACTTCGGTGACTAATGCAGTTGTGCTCATAAAGCTTCTCAACTCCTTTTCAGAGTTCGTTTCTCTTCCCGAAAAATTGTTTCAAGGCCGGGTAGACATCTTCCTTGTCATCAATCCTGACGCCGACAAAGCGGTCTTTCTGCTTGAGCCGGTCGTTAAAAATCGACAGCAGCGCGCCCGACGAGCGGCGATAGCTGGACGCGCCCTCTTCGCCAATCTCGCCGTAGCCGAACAGGTTGCAGGTCGCAATCAACTCGTCCGCGAGGCGCACGGCTTCTTCGTTGTCCGAGTAGTAATTGTCGCCGTCGGAAAAATGAAACGGATAGATGTTCCAGTCCGCAGGGCGATAGCGGGTTTTGATGATGTCTAAGGCAAGCTGGTACGCGCTTGAAACTACTGTGCCGCCGGATTCGCCCTGTGTGAAGAATTGTTCTTCGGAGACTTCTCTGGCTTCCGTGTGGTGCGAGATAAAAACTATCTCCACGTTGTCATACTTCGTCCTGAGGAAACGCACCATCCAGAAATAGAAAGAGCGCGCGATATATTTTTTGAACTCGCCCATGCTCCCGGACACATCCATCAAAGAGAGGACGACGGCATTGGATTCATACTTTAAAGTTTCTTCCCACGTCTTGAATCTCAAGTCCTCTTTTCTGACATCTCCGAAACGCGCCTTTCCCTGCTCGCGCGCGTTGCGCTTGATGTTTTCCAGAATCATCCGCCGCTTGTCTAGGTTTGCCATCACGCCTGTGCGGCGAATCTCGTTAAAGCGCGTCGTCTTCGACTCGACGGCTTTTTTCGCTTTCTCTTCGAGAAAGGGCAGGTGCAAATCTTCAAAGATAAGCGCGGCGATCTCGTCTATGTTGACCTCTGCTTCGTAGTATTCGCCGCCGCCACCTTGCCCGCCCTGTCCTGCGCCCTGCCCCTGACCGGGCTGGCCCTCGCGCCCTATGACATCGCCGACGCGCGTCTTGCCGTCTCCCTGACCAACATTTTTGCGCTTGCGATAATCGAAACGAAACTTATACTCGTCGAGCGCTCTGATAGGAATTTTGACTTTGCGCTTGCCGTCCGACAGGATAATCGCTTCGTTTGAGACGATAGAGCCGAGGTTCTTTCTAATCGCATCTTTAACGCGATCTTTGTGACGATCCTGATCAATGATGCCTTTGCGCTGCAAAGACCAGTCGTTGCGTTGTATGGACATCTTTACCTCTTAAAACTTCTAAAAGCTTGATTAGCCACAGAGCACACAGAGAAGGGATTTTTCGATTTTGAAATTCTGAATATGAATTAAACTCCTCTGTGCTCTCTGTGTGCTCTGTGGCTAATCTTTATTCTAAATTGCACTCATCTGTTGTAACTCGCTCCGCGTC
Organism: Pyrinomonadaceae bacterium; assembly: GCA_963817025.1. Taxonomy (GTDB): domain Bacteria; phylum Acidobacteriota; class Blastocatellia; order Pyrinomonadales; family Pyrinomonadaceae; genus JACMLC01. The sequence goes on from CAWFML010000004.1 coordinate 1,011,040, forward strand.
TCTTCAATCTTCTTTTCACCTCTGGAAAACTCCGTCACCAGCCCGACAAACTCTGCCGGATATTCTTCCTGCGGCAGATGCCCGCAACGGCGAAAGACGACGAGGCGCGCGTCCGGCATCGCTTCATTTAACATCTCTCCATTGCGAAGCGGAATCTCGTTGTCATGGTCGCCCCAGATGAGCAGAGCCGGTTGTGTGATGCTGTGCGCCTGCTGTTCGATACGCTGTGCGCTCCAGTTGCGCAGGGTACGCAGGACAGCCCTGTGCGCGCTCGATGAGCGAAGGGGGCGATGCTTTGCCTTGATGCGTTCTTCGTCATAGACGAGCGGGCTGCCGGGCCAGCAATCTTTCTTCTTCTGACGCCAACGCGTCAACCTTACAGAGTCAACCATAAACGGCGTAATCATATCGCCTATCAAAGGCGCAGTAGCCAGCCGCGCTATTGGCTGTCGCACAGGCTCGTCGTTGATGACCGCGCCGACCATGACGAGCCGCGCGACGCGCTCCGGGAAATCGAGCGTGCAGGTGGCTGCAACCGCGCCGCCGTAAGAACTCCCGACGAGCGTCGCGCGTTCAATTCCCAGGCGGTCTAAAAGTCCCACGATCATGCGCGCCTGCGCGGTAAACGTGTAGTCGCCCGCGCGCGGCTTGTCCGAAAAACCATATCCCAGAAGATCAGGCACGATGACGCGGAAACCGTTTTCCACCAGCGGCAGAAAGACCTCGCGCCACACGTAGGTCGAAGAGCAAAAGCCATGAATCAGGATTAAAGGCGGCGCATCCGCAGGGCCTGCTTCCTGATAATGCACGCGCACGCCGTCAATCTCTGCAAAGCGCGAATGCTGTGCATGGGGAATCTCGCGCGCGTGGTCATCCCACAGGACTTCCGCCGGGCGGCTCAAGAGCTTTGCGGTCACAGCCGCGCCCGCCGCCACTCCGACGGCTCCGGCAATCCAGTAACGTTTTTTCATAAGCTTCGGATGAAAGTAATGCCCGCACCTTTCAGGATTGAAAAGCGCGGGCGTGGCTCTCTTAAAAATTTCATGCGGTTAGAGCGCGCCGCCCGCCTCAGCGAGAGAGCAGCGTGCCGACATAAGTCAAAAGCTCGTTGGCGCAGACGGGGCAGTAGCCTCCGTCTTTGACGAGACGATCCACGACATCGTTGATGCGGCGCGTCTGATCCGGGTCGGGCGTCTTGGACGAGGTCGTGATCTTCACCACGTCCTTGAGGTCTGCGAAAATCTTCTTCTCAATCGCCTCTTTCAAACGCTCGTGCGAGTTGTATTCAAAGGCGCGTCCCTTGCGCGCGTAAGAAGAGATGCGAATCAGAATCTCCTGTCTGAAAGTGTTCTTGGCGTTATCGGAGATGCCGATTTGCTCTTCGATGGAACGCATCAATTGCTCGTCAGGCTCCATCTCCTCTTCCGTGATGGGGTCTTTGATGCGTTCCTTGTTGCAGTAAGCCTCTACGTTGTCCAGATAGTTGTTGCAGATCGTGCGGGCCATCTCTTCAAACGAATAGACGAAGGCGCGCTGGACTTCTATCTTCGCCAGCTCGTCATATTCCTTGCGCGCGGCAGAGATGAGATTCAGGTAACGCTCGCGCTGGTCTGAGCTGATGCCGGTGTGCTGCTCAAAGCCGTCTTTAATCGCCCGCAGAGCGTCAATCGGGTTGATGCAGGTCACGCCGTCGCGCACCAGCGCACTCGACAGGCGATTGATGATGTAGCGCGGGCTGATGCCGTCCATGCCTTCGCGCACGGTTTCATCTTTGAGTTCGCGCACGTCTTTCGACTTGTAGCCTTCGACATCTTCGCCGTCGTAGAGCTTCATCTTCTTGACGATGTCAACGTTGGCGCGCTTCGGTTCTTCGAGCCGCGTCATGACGGCAAACATCGCCGCGACCCTCAGGGTGTTCGGCGCGATGTGCACATTACGCAGGACTTCGGATTGATTCAGGAGCTTGTAGTAAATCCGCTCTTCCTGCGAGACGCGCAGGTTGTAAGGGACGCGCACGAGGATGATGCGATCCTGCAAAGCTTCCGACTTGCGATTGCCTGCGAAAGAGATGTACTCGTTCTCGTTCGTGTGCGACAAGATAACTTCGTCCGCGTAGATCATGGCAAAGCGTCCGGTCTTGATGTTCTGCTCCTGCGAGAGCGTGAGCAGCGAATAAAGAAACTTCTCATCCACCTTCAGCATCTCTACAAATTCCATCAAGCCGCGATTCGCAATATTCAACTCGCCGTCAAAGCGATAGGCGCGCGGGTCTGACTCGACCCCGACTTCGCCAATGGTCGAAAGGTCAATCGAGCCTGTCAGCTCCGTAATGTCCTGTGATTTCGGGTCGCTGGGCGAGAAAGTGCCGATGCCGACACGTTCCTTTTCAGAGAAGAGAACGCGATGGACGCGCACGTCTTCGTGGCGTCCGCCATAGGTGTGTTCCAGCGCATAGCGGCACTGCGGGCAGAGGTCGCCTTCGATATAGATGCCGTAATGCTTTTCGATTTCGGCGCGCAGCTCGTGCGGGATGAGATGGAGCGGCTCTTCGTGCATCGGGCAATCTTTGATGGCAAAGACCGCCCCCCCCTCGTGGCGCGTCCAGTCTTCAAGGCCGCGTTTGAGCATCGTCACGATGGTTGATTTGCCGCCGCCGACAGGCCCCATCAAAAGGAGTATGCGCTTGCGGACTTCAAGCCTTTGCGCGGCGGATTTGAAGTATTCGACGATGCGCGCAATCGGCTCTTCGATGCCGAACAGCTCATGCGCGAAAAAGTTGTAGCGACCAATCTCGTCGCGTGTGCCTTCGTTCAGCTTCTCGACGCCTGCGGCATGAATCATGTCGTTGATGCGCGCGTGCGAGAGTTGTGCGATTCTGGCGTTTTGCGAGACCAGCTCGAAATATTCGCGGAAAGTTCCTTCCCAGCGCAGCGCCTCGCGGTCGCGGCGCAAATCTTCCAGTCGCTCGCTGATATTAAAATTATGATTGCCATCCTGCTCTTGCATAGCCTTTTCGTACCTCTTTTGGCTTGTGACGCGCGTGGATAGCGTGCGGGGATGATCACGCCCTGTGCTCTCTTGAAGGGACGGGTGAGCGCAGGCAGTTGAATGCCTGTGTCCTTTCCGGCCCTTTTTCAGGTGGAGCTTCGATATGTGCTAATTCGTCACGTGCGCGAAAATCGTGCGGCGCATCGTCGAAGCCTCTGACACCATATCAATGAACTATCAAATGAAGTGCGTGCAGCTCAATCAAGCTTTGGAAGCGGGATGCACGCGTTCCCGTTGTCTGCCACCAGTATACCACAGCAAATCAAGCCCCAAGTGAAAGCTTTATTCAGTAGTGGTCAACTTGAAGCCGATGAGTCGTCAATCGTGAATTGAGTCAGGCAGAGAGGAAGAATTTCCCGCAAAGGCGCTGGTGGCGCAAAGAGAAGACCGCTAAAGGTGTTGAATGCCATTTATACTTTGCGTGCTTTTCTTTGCGCCACCAGCGCCTTTGCGGGAAACTTTCGTGTTCTTTGCTATCTTTGAAATTAACCCACTATCCTTTATTCCTCCGGCGCAAAGACGACGCGCGGGCGCAAAGCTCCCTGCTCGCCGTCATAAACCGCAATCCCGATCAACTCGCCCGCTTCATCCAACATCTGCAATAGCTCTCCATCAGCCCGCACGGACAAAGAGCGCACCAGCCCGCCATGACGCGCCAGCCGCGCAGCCGCGCCCGTGAGATGCATCGCAGGCATTTGAGAGAGGGCCATCGTCACCGGCAGCAGCGCGCCGGAAAAGCCCGCGCCCGAGGTCAACATCTCTTCAAGCTCTGAGAGAGTGCGCGCGTCTGTGAGATGAAAGCGGCCTGCGCGCGTCCTTTGCAGAGACGACAAATGAGCCGCGACGCCCAAACTTTCGCCAACCGATTCAGCCAGAGTGCGTATGTACGTGCCCGCAGAGCAGACCACACGCACGGCCAACTCACAGGTTCCGTCGGCGTTGTGCCTGACGAGCGCGCCGTCCGTCTCAAGAGCTTCCATCTCATGAATCGTCACGCTGACCGGAGCGCGTTCGATCTCCACGCCGCGCCGCGCCATTTCGTAAAGCCTCCGGCCCTTCACTTTTTTGGCGGAATACATCGGCGGCATCTGCTCTATGACCCCGCGCAAACCCGCCAGCGCGTCTTCGATTTTCTGAGCGTCCCACGCACGCGCAAATGTTTCAGAGCCTGCCTCAACTCTGGTCTCAGGCCGCACAGTTCCCGTCAAATCCCCCGTCTCCGTCGCGTAGCCAAACCGTATGACGGCTTCATACTCCTTCTCCGCGCCGCTCAGGAATTGGGCCAAACGCGTCGCGCGCCCGATGAGCAAGACCAGCACGCCCGTCGCAAACGGGTCGAGCGTGCCCGTGTGCCCGATTCTTTTTTCGCGGAGGATACGCCGCACGCGCGCCACTACGTCATGCGAAGTCCACTCCGAAGGTTTGTCTATAATTAAAATGCCATCCATCGAGACCACCACAAAATCTCACCACAAAGGCACAAAGAGACAAAGAAGAAGATTGAAACGAGCAATGAGGATTATAGACTGTAATTGATTTTATCTCTGCCTTCTTAGCGCCTTTGTGTCTTTGTGGTAAATAGTTTTTAATGCTCTTAAGAAATTATGCGCCAGCGAAAGTGGAAACCGAAAGTAAAGCAGCTTAACGAGGATATACCCGAGCGCGAGGCGCGTCCGGTTGACCCTGAGAAGGCTCGCGCGAAAACCATGCAGCGCGCCGTCAAGCTGCTCACAGCCAAGCCGCGCTCCGTCGAAGAGTTGCGTGAAAGGCTTCTGGAAAAACAGTGGACAAATGCGGAAGCGGTCGAAGCCGTGCTTGAGAAATTGAAAGAGTACGGCTATCTCAATGACGAGCGTTTCGCCTTCGGCTATGCGTCTTTTCAGGTGCGGCAGAAACCCGTCGGGCGCGGGCGGCTGCAACGCGCGCTCTCACTCAAAAAAGTTGACCGCGAGACGGCGGACGAAGCCATCAAGCTCGTCTTTGAAGAAACTCCCGAAGAGGATTTGATTGACCGCGCGATTGCAAAGCGCGTGCGCCTGCGCGGGCGGCCAGAAACCCGCGCCGAGACCAAAAGCCTGCTCGACTATCTGCTCCGGCAGGGCTTTTCCTACGAGCTGGTGATGAAGAAAGTGCGCGCGGCGTCGCGTGCCGAGATTGATGAAGAAGATGCTCCTGTTGATGAATAACAGAGAAGAATTATCATTGCGTTTGAACCCGTCATGCGCGCTCTATAGCTTTATCAGGGCTGAAGATTCATGCGGCGGAGCAGGGCTGTAAATCTCGCGTCGTTTCTGAGTGATTCCAATCGAGGCTCATAGACGATGTTGGCCGCATAGCCGCTGCGAGTCTGTATATCTTTTTCGAGCCACGCAAAGGATTGTTCCTGTTCCTCCAAACCCGCGCACACGGCGGCCAAATCCTGACCGACCGCTTCCTGATTGTCATAGGCCCGCTTTAACTCTTCAAGAATGGCTAGCGCGTCAGCGCGTCGTTGCAGAACCGCAAGGCCATAGCCGAGATAGCCCAGATACTCTGCCTCTCTGCCGGACAGCTCGACCGCTTTTTGCAGTTCAAAGAGCGCGTCAGGCTCGCGCTTCTGCCTGAGATAAACGAGACCCAGGACGGCATACATGGCCGGATGATTCGGGTCGAGTTCTTTGATTTTCCGGGCCTGTTCGATAAAAGCAGCGACCTCGCCTTTGACCAGATAGGCGATTGCCAGATTGCCGTTAATGGAGAGCGAAAGCGGGTCTAGCTCCTGCGCCCGGCGGCTCTCAAAGAGCGATTCTTCAAATCGTCTCATGCGCCGCAGGTAACGGCTATACCAGTGATGCGCGGTCGGATAATTCGGACTCAGCTCAATCGCACGCCTGTACTCCTGCTCGGCCTCCTGCCACAGCCACAGGCTTTCGTAAACCTTCCCCAGCGAGGTATGCGCCTCCGCCAGAGAGTCGTCAATCTGTAGGGCGCGCTCGGCAAAGGCTTTGGCTTTGGGATAGGTGTCGGCTGCCGTGTGTCCTGCGGCATAGCCTTCCATCAGCAGATAACAGTCCGCGAGACCCGCATAAGCGAGGGCATAGCCGGGGTCTTCTTCGATAGCCTGCCGGAAATATTCTATAGCCTTTTGATGTCCCGCCAGCGTGCGCTTGTTCCAGAAGTAACGGCCTCTCAGGTAAAGCTGGTAAGCGGCAGTGTTTTCCGTGTACTGCTTGGTGATTAACTGCTTCTGTTCGCCCGTCAGTTTGAGCGCGAGCGCGCCCGCGAGTTTTTGCGAGATGGAATCCTGCACGGCGAAAATCTCCGTGAATTTTTCGTCAAAAGTTTCGGCCCACAGCGGCCTGCCGTCGCTCATGCTGACCAGTTGCACGGTGACGCGCAGACGCTCGCCTGAGCGGCGAGTGCTTCCTTCCAGCACGGCTTCGACATTCAATTCGCGCCCGGCGGCGATGGCATCCATGCTGCGCTGTCCGGCAAACCTGCGCACGGCGCTTGTCGGACGAACGACGATCTGCCTGACATTGCTGAGTTTGGTGATTAAATCGTCGGCCAGACCGAGACCCAGATATTCGTCCTCGCCTGCGCCCAGAGGCTTGAAGGGAAGCACCGCGATGGTTCTGATTTCCGCGACGTTGAGGCCATCCGCCCGCCTGCTCTTTTGCCAGAAGTAAAGCCCTGTGCCCGCGACCGCCGCCGCCAGTTGCGCGACGGAGAGCCAGACGCCGCGCCTGCTCGCGCCGCCGCCACTACCGGATGCTTCAACTGCTTCATGAAGCTCTGCTAACTCTCTATCGCGCGGCTCGTCTTCCTGCCGCACTACGGTTTGAGATTCGTGTAGCTGTGATGTCGCCAGCGGCTCATCATCCCTGTCTGCGACTTTGTTGACGCTCGCGGTAAATTTGTAGCCGCGCCCGGCCACCGTCACGATATATCTACGCTCGCCCGCCGTCTCGCCCAGAGCTTTCCGCAGGGCGGACATATTCACTGTCAAGTTGTTCTCTTCGACAATCGTGTCCGGCCAGACCCTCGTCATGAGGTCGTCTTTTTCCACCACGCTCCCGCTGCGCTCGATCAGCGCCAGCAGCATATCGAAGGCTTTCGGCGTCAGCGCGACCGCCTGCCCGTCGCGCAGCAGCAGGCGGCGGCGCGGCTCCACGCGGAAAAAATCGAACTCGTAACAAAAGCTGCCCGCCTCGCTCATCACGCTTCACGCCTCTATGAAAATTTAGGAATTTTAGGAAAGGATTTTAAGGACATTAGCGATTTCCCCGGCGCATTATCCGCTGCGAACTTCGGAAGAGTTCGGTTCCAGTGAGCCTCAAGTCGCTGCTGTTTGCTTAATGTATCACAGCGCAACGGCACACCGGAACAATTAAACGGATAGCAGCCCACCTGTAGAGAGAGCAAGCTGCGACCCCATTGCGTAACTTGATAATTCTCATCATTGCCCTTAACCAAATCGGGCAAGGAAGGATCAGAAATGAAGCACACAGATTCCCCTCATGAAACATCCCGGACTCATCAAGGGATGAGGCTTCTCGCATTGCTTTTCGTCATCTTCTCGACCATCACGCAAATCGCCGCGCAAGAGTCCGGCGATAGCCCGCTCTCGCCGCCCGCGAATGACAATTTCGCCAGCTCGCAAATCATCTCAGGCATCAGCGGCGTGACGGCGTTTACCTCCAATGCGGAAGCCACAGGAGAAGCGGGAGAGCCAAATCACGCTGGCGTCTCGGCTCCGCTCAATTCCATCTGGTACAGATGGACTGCGCCCGCCACACGCAGCATGACGATTCAAGCCTTTGCCGCCAGCAGCTATAACCCTGCGATGGCAGTCTACACAGGCCCCGCTGTCAATGCTTTGACGCTGGTCGCGGCCAACGACAACGCGGGCGGCATCTTTTTCTACAGCCGCGTGACTTTTCTCGCCACTGCTGGCACGACCTATTACATCGCCATTGACGGAGTCGGAAGCAACACCGGCGAGTCCGGCCTCTCATGGTTTACCAACCGTGCAGAGAACAGCAAGCAGTTCGATTTTGACGGCGACTTTAAATCGGATTTCGCAGTCTATCGTCCGGGCAATAACACTTGGTATATACGCCGCAGCTCTGACAGCAGCCTGCTGGTACAGGCTTGGGGCACGACGGGCGACATTCTCGTCCCGGGCGATTATGACGGCGACAACAAGACGGACATCTGCGTCTTTCGTCCATCAACCGCCACCTTTTACGCTTTGAAAAGCTCAGACGGAATGCTGCTGGCGGTGACATGGGGGGTGAGCGGCGACCGTCCCGTGCAGGGAGACTTTGACGGAGACGACAGGGCAGACTTTGCCGTCTTTCGTTCTTCGACAGACTCTTTCTATGTACGCAAGAGCACGGATGGCAGCCTCCTCGCGCAGCAATGGGGCGAGGGCGACACGGATGTCATCGCGCCCGGAGATTATGACGGCGATGGCAAGACCGACTTCGCAGTCTATCGCTGGCTTGGGCCGGAGGCAGGGACGTTCTTCGTCCTGAAAAGTTCCGACAACTCTCTTCTGTTTCGGAGGTGGGGGCTTGGTCCAGACCTCGTCGTGCCGGGCGATTACGACGCTGACGGGATAAGCGACTTTTCCCTCTACAGGGGAAGCACGCATACCGTTTATGTCCTCAACTCGTCCGGCGGAACTTTCTCCACCGCGTGGGGCCAGGACGGCGACGCTATTCTACCGGGAGATTACGACGGCGATACATTCTCCGACCCTAACGTCTGGCGACAGTCGAATGGAGCCTTTTACGTGCAGAAAGCCGACGGGACTTTACTGTCTCAGCTCTGGGGAACCGGCGGCGACATCCCCGTCGCAGTCAGCAACGTGCATTGAAGTCGCAGAAGCGATTCGGAATTAGTTCTATACAGAAAGCGGCAGCCGCGCGAGTGGCTGCCGCTTTCTGCTACATGCTACAATTCAAGCTTTGAATTCAACACATGGGACTTATCTGAGATGAATGGAAACGAAATTCGCCGGAAATTTTTAGAATACTTTGAAAGCCACGGGCATAAGGTCGTGCGCTCCAGTCCATTGCTGCCAGCCAATGACCCTACGCTGCTCTTTACCAACGCCGGGATGAATCAATTCAAGGATGTCTTCACGGGCGTGGAGAAACGCGATTACGCACGCGCCGCAACATCGCAAAAATGCGTGCGCGCGGGTGGCAAACATAACGACCTCGACGAGGTGGGCAAGACCGCGCGGCATCACACTTTTTTCGAGATGCTCGGCAATTTTTCGTTCGGCGATTATTTCAAGGAAGACGCCATACGCTTTGCGTGGGACTTGCTCGTCAACGAGTATGGCCTTGACCCTGAGCGGCTGTGGTTCTCAGTCTATGAAGGCGATGCTGAAGTCCCCGCAGACGAAGAGGCGGAAGCTCTCTGGCAAAAGGTCGGCGCGCGAAAGGAACGCATCCTGCGCTTTGGGCGCAAAGACAATTTCTGGCAGATGGGCGACACAGGCCCCTGCGGCCCTTGCAGCGAGATTCATTATTACATGGGCGAAGCCCCGTCCGACCCTGAGAAGAATCGCGCGGAGTTCGTCAACGGCCCCGGCGATACGACGATGGAAATCTGGAATTTAGTCTTCATGCAATACGAGCGCACGAAGACTGGCGCGGGCGAGATCGTGCAAACGCCGCTGCCCAAGCCATCCGTTGACACTGGCGCGGGACTCGAACGCATCGCCGCCGTCTTGCAGGGAAAGCATTCAAACTACGAAACGGATTTGATTCGCCCGATTATAGATTTCACGGCCCAACTGGCGGATAGAAATTACGAGCCGGAAACGACCGAGGGCTTTGCCATGCGCGTCATCGCAGACCACGCGCGCACGACCGCGTTCTCAATCGCGGATAATATTCTGCCCGGCAACGAGGGGCGCAACTACGTCCTCAGAAAAATCATGCGCCGCGCCATCTATCAGGGCCGCCACGCGCTGCAACTGGAAGATTCATTCTTCTACAAGGTGACAAACTTCGTCGTCGAGCAGATGCGCGAAGCTTATCCTGAGCTTGAAGCCTCAAAGGAATTTATCGAGCGGATGGTCAAGCTCGAAGAAGAACGTTTCAGCTCGACCCTCACCATCGGCCTGCAAAAACTGGACGCTCTCTTTTCGTCTATCAAAGATGGCGAGATGCCGGACTTTAAAGAAGTCGCGCGCCTCTATGACACGTTCGGCACGCCGCGCGACCTGATTCGCGTGAGCCTCGAAGAACGCGGCTTTGAGATTGACGAAGAAAAATTCAACGAATCTTTCGATGCTGCCCTGCGCGAGATTCAGCAAGCCAGCGTGCGCGAGCAGGATAGTGCGCGGGCCAAAGCCAAACCCGTTTACGCGCAGGTTGCAGAACGCACAGGGCAAAACCAGTTCACTGGCTATGAAGGCACGCGTCTGGATGATGCGCGCGTCGTCGCGCTCATCAGCGGTGAAGAGGAAGTGAAGGAACTGCGCGAAGGCGAAGAGGGCGAGGCCGTGCTGGATAGAACTCCCTTCTATGCAGAATCCGGCGGGCAAGTGGGCGACACAGGCACTTTCGCGGCAGGCAACACGCATGTCGTGGTCAACGATACGGTCTCGCCTGTGAGCGGTCTTGTCGTTCATCGCGTCACGGTCGAGCGCGGCGCGTTGCGCGTCGGAGATGAAGTCACCGCGAATGTGGATGTCGAGAAACGCGATGCCACACGCCGCAATCACACTGCGACACACTTGCTTCACGCTGCGTTGCGTGAAGTTTTGGGCACGCACGTCAAGCAGGCAGGCTCAGTCGTCGCGCCGAATTATTTGCGCTTCGACTTCTCGCACTTTCAACCTCTGACGCGCGATGAGATTGCAGAGCTTGAACGGCTGGTCAATTACCAGATCATTCGTAACGAAAAAGTGCAAACGGATATTTTCTCTCTCGAAGAGGCTATGCAATCCGGCGCGATGGCTCTCTTTGGCGAAAAGTATGCTGAGAAGGTGCGCGTCCTGACCGTGCCCGGATTCTCGAAAGAGCTTTGCGGCGGAACGCACGTGCGCGCGACCGGCGACATAGGCTTGTTCAAAATCACGAGCGACGAATCCATCGCATCAGGCACGCGCCGCATACGCGCCGTCACCGGCGCAGATGCCTTTACGCGCTTTCAGGAGACAGAGGCTTTAGTGGATCAGGTCGCTGGCGAGCTGCGTACTTCGCGCACGGACATTCCGGTGACGATTGAGCGTTTACAGGACGAACTCAAGAAGGCGCGGCGCGAGGCCGATGAGCTTCGCATGAAGATTGCGACGGGCGCGGTCGGCTCGTCTGCGAATGGGAACGAAGCGCGCGAGATTGCGGACGGCGTAAAAGTTCTGGCGCGCGAGGCGAGCGGGCTTGATGCAGCGGGGATGCGACAATTGTCTGACACGCTGCTGGCGCGCACAGGCACAGGCGTCGTTATCCTGGGTCGCAGCGGCGAAGGCAAAGTCTCGCTTATCGTGCGAACCTCTCAAGACCTTTTGAAGCGTGTTCCTGCCGGACAGGTCATCAAAGAACTCGCGCCGCTCGTCGGCGGGCGCGGCGGCGGCAAACCGGACATGGCAGAGGGCGGCGGCAGTCAACCGGAAAAACTGGCCGAAGCTTTAGAAGCCAGCTATGGCATCGTCGAGCGGCTGCTGGCCGGAGAAGGCACACAGCGCGCTGGCGGATAAGAGAAAAGAAAGTTTCCCGCAAAGACGCTGGTGACGCAAAGAAAGACAAGTTGCGTTTCTTTGCGTCACCAGCGTCTTTGCGGGAAACTTTCTTGCTTTTCACTCTTTGCTAATTAAACAGGCATGGCTTTTTGCTTGTCTGTCAGCATGATGTTCATCTTTTCCAGTGTCATGCGATTGAGCGTCCCGGTCACCTTGATGCCCTCCGCCTCCTGATACTTTCTCAGACCCGTGCGCGTGTCCGCACTCAATTTTCCATCCTCATCTCCCATGTAAAAGCCGCGCTGCTTGAGAATCGCCTGCGCCTGCTTGATCTGCTCTTTGGTCGCGCGAAAAATCGGGCCGCGCTTTTTTTCTGTTTTGGTTGTTGACTGAGCGGGTGAAGATGTGTTTCCGGCATTGGCATTATTAGTCTGCGCCGCCACTGTCAGGGAAAGAAATAACAGAAGCGTTAAAAACACAGTCAGACTTCTTTTCATTTTTATTTCTCCTTTAAATTTTTGTGAGATGCGCGAATTCGAGCGCGATTAGATTGGGCGAGGCTCAGGGTCAGAGGAATAATGCCCCACCATCATACTACCGCTGTCAACCCCTCAAGATTTTTTAACGCAATAATCCTGTCCGGCAAAGCCTCATCCACAGGCTATTTGAGCCTCTCTCCTGTCTCTTTGAAGCCTCCGCCCCTAACTCTAACTCTTTATAAAATAAGAGGTTTACCGCATCGCCCCTGATATTGATTAAACATGTTGTTATATTTTTAACCAGATGTTATGATGCTTTCGGGTTCTTTTAAGGGCTGAAGGGAGCGACCTCCAGTAAAGAGAGATTTTCCGCCCGCGATTTAAGCTCAGCCCCGTACCGACTCGCCCGTTGATTAACACAAACATGAGTAGCTAGCATGAAAAAAGTTTCCTTCGCATTTATTCTGACACTGGTGTGCGCTCTTCCGGCTCTGGCCCAATCGGTCGGCGGCTACACTTTCGATAATTTTGATATTGCCAACGGCGTCCGCATAGAGGTCGAGCCGCTCCCCGTAGCAAAGGCTGCCAGGAAAGGACGCCGGAATAAAGCTGCCGTCTCAATGAACAACGCGACGACGCAGGCGGCGACGCTCTCTTATTCAAGCGGCATGGCGATGACTGCGAGCCGTTCGCTCGACGGCTTTACGACCGGCGATGCAAAGGTTGATTCTTTCATCGCTGACTCGGCGGCGCGTCACGGAGTTGATCCGGTTTTGATCTATGCGACGATGCATCAGGAGTCATCTTTCAAGCCCAAAGCCATGTCATACAAAGGGGCGCGCGGATTGATGCAATTGATGCCGGGAACGGCTGCGCGATTCGGCGTCAACAACATCTGGGACCCGCGCCAGAACATAGAAGGCGGCACGCGTTACATGCGTTTTCTGCTGAACATGTTTGATGGCGATGTGGCGCTGGCGCTCGCCGGATACAATGCAGGTGAAGGCGCTGTCTTGAAATACGGAGGCCGCATCCCGCCTTATCGTGAAACGCAGGAATACGTGCGTCGCATCTCAAGACGCTACTCGCTGATGCGCGACCCGCAGACGGCGCATAACGCGCGCAGCATAACGCCCGCACAGGTCGCAGCCGCTCGCGCAGAGACGCCCGTGCCGCTGACGATTTATGAGCCGAATGTTTTTGCAGTACGCCTGCCGGACGGCAGACTACAGCTCGTCAGCCAGTAAGGCGCAAAGCCCGGCAAAGTTTTTTCGCAGACGCGAGGCAGAGGGACGCAAACCTCTGCCTCGCGTTTTAAGTTTCAGCGAGCGCATTAATTCTTGTATCATGAGCTATGAGAAGTGCCGCTTCTTAAAAGAGGAGCGGCCAGACGGGATGGGGAGGCATGGCTCTGATTGTCTAACACCGCTGCATTTGATTCCGCTCCTGCGGCACGTAAACGTCGTGCGCTGATTATCGGCGGGACGAGCGCCGCGCCCCTGCGCCAGCAACTGGCAGAGTCCGGTTATGAAACGGGCGCGGCTCAGACAGAGGCTGCGCAGCGCATGCTTGCGGATTTTGGTCCAGACCTCGCTGTCATCCTGCTGGAGCGCGCGTCGGCTAACGGCGAGAACGAGGGAGTCGCGCTGGCCCGTCGCCTGCGCGAAGCTCCCGCGACACATGCCTTGCCGCTCGTGCTGGTTTACGGAGAGGAAGAGCGCGTCATGCGCTCTGTCGCGCTCAACATAGGCGTGGACGATTGCTTTGGCATCTGGACGCCGCACGAACAGATACTGGCACGGCTCGACGCGCTCTTCTGGCGCATCGAAGCCGGACGGCGCGCAGCCTCTATGTCCGGCGACCAGCGTTTTGAGATAGATAATTTTATAGTGCTGCTCGACGCCGTGCGCGAAGACATACGCGCAGGGGCGACTGGGACGCTGGCTCTGATCTACGCCATCCCGTCAGGCAATAATCCTCAAGCTTTCGACAAACAGGCGCGCGACCGCACGCTCGCAGAAGCGCATGGCTTTTTCAAACTCAACCTGCGGCGCATTGATGCGGTCGGTTTTTACGGCCCGACCACGCTGCTGATGTATCTTCCGCGTCTTAAAGCAGATGATGCGACAGCCATTCTTATCAGGCTGCGTGACGAGTTTCTGGAGGGACGCGCGGGCAGCGATTTAGCGATTGGCCTCGCTTCTTTTCCTGAAGACAGCAGCGAAGTAGAAACTCTGATTGAAAAGGCGGAGGAGGCAAACAGCCTCGCACGCGCGGCCTCTGCATCAAGACGCGCCGTCGCTCCTGCACCTCAAGCGGCGGCAGCAACGATGCTTCCGGCTTCTCCGGTTCCGGTTGCGCCGCCGCCGCCATTGCCACCACCATCACAGCCGACGCCGCCTGTGGTCATGGAAGCTCCAACACCTCAGGCCGCGCCTACTCAGACACGTGCGGATGCATATCTCTCAACGCACGCGCTCATAGACAAGATCGAGTCGCCAATCGTGCGCGAGACGCGGATGGATGAAGCGGAAGCTACAGCGGCGACTGTTCCTGCCGGTAATAAAGCCGCTTCGATGCCAGCTAGAGAGGCTGCGCGTGCGGCTGCCGATGCGGCGGCGCATGAACGCGACCGGCGCGCTCGCGGGGCGATTATGCCGCGCCGCCTGCTGCTGACGGTTTCGGACGCAGCGCGTATGGCACAGCTTAATGCCTTGATTCGCTCTGCGGGCTACGAAGCGCGCACGGCCTTTGACGGCCAGCAGGCTCTGGACTTATTGCGCATAGAGCGTCCTGATTTGCTCCTGCTCGATTACGAATTGCATGGCATAGATGGCGTGGAGATGCTGCGCCGCCTGCGCAAGCAGACCGGCGGCAGACTCACCTTGCCCGTGGTAATGCTCATGCCGCCCTCAGAGGAGCGAGCGCGCCGCGAAGCTTTAGAGCTTGGAGCACGCGGCATCGTAACGATGCCTTATGACCCGGCTGAACTCCTTGACAGCGTGCGTCGCGCCGGAAGCATAGATTAAAGAGGAGACCTAGAATTGCACTGCATTAACTGCGGTTCACACATACAGGACAACGCGCGATTCTGTGCGGGTTGCGGCGCGCCCGCCCCGGCAGACCCGGAAGTGACAAGGCTTGCCACGCGCTCGCAAGCATCCGGTTTGTCGTCCGGCAAAGATGACGCAACCGATCTTGAACGCACGATTTTCACCGCGCGTCCGACGATGCTCTTTATCAAAGCCGGTTATGTAGCGGCTGCGCTCGGAGCCGTGCTGTTGACTATCCTGCTGGCGATGCTGCCTTTTATCGCATGGTACGTCGCGCTGCCGATTGCCCTCGCGCTGCTCTTGATCCCGGCCTACTATCACATCAAGCGCAACACAGTGCTCTACACCATGACCGATTCCAAGATAGAGATAGATCAGGGCTTGATCGCGCGCACCACGCGCAACATTCCTTTGCGTAATATTCAGGACGTGACTGTCTCGGCTACGATTCCGCAACGACTGCTCGGCTTCGGCAATCTGGTGATAGAGAACGCGAGCGAGGCGGGCGGCGTGACTGTCCTGAAAAACATCAACGACCCGCGCAAACATGCAGACCTGCTGCTGCGCGAGCTGCGTCGTTTCGGACGCTAAAAGGGCTGGCCGAAAACAATATTTTTGCACAACTTAAGAGTCAGGCGGGAACATCTAAAGCTTTACGGGTTCTAAATAACCGTAGTCACTACGTTTTCATCAAGAGGTACTGTTCGTGCGCGCTCGATCATTGTCTAAACTGCTCTCTGCCTGCGCTCTGCTGATTCTTTCTTTTGCGCTCGTGCTGGCGAATGTGAGTGCGGATGAAGCCGCGAAATCGCTGCCCGATAAGCTCGGGGATTTTCGCGCTCTCGGCTCTGCGCGTTCGTTATCTTCCGAGACGGAAACCAAAAAAGACGAGGGGAATGAAGCGCAAGTCTCGCGCGGCTATCGCTCCGCGCAGGGAGACAACTTCAAGGTCGAGCTTGTCAGAACTCGCACGGACGGCGGCGCATACGCGCTCTTTTCCGGCGAGGCACAAAAGCTTGGGCCGGAAGTGAAGAAACTGGAAGGCGTAGGCACGGCTGCTGTCATCAGTTCGTCAGGCCGCGCGCTCTTTTATAAAGGGACTTCGTTCGTCAGCATCTCGGATGAAAGCAAGTCGAAGAATGCGGACAGGCTGATCGCTTTCGCAAAGCTTCTGGCAGAGCCGCTCAATAACGGCGAGGGCGAGATTCCGGTGCTGGTCAAGCATCTGCCGGAGTGGGAGTCTGTCCAACAGCAAGCCGTTTACGCTCTTAATCTCTCTGCGCTGCAAGAGGCTGCGGGCAGCCGTCCAGTCCTTGAGGCAGTCAATTTCACCGGCGGCGCGGATGCCGTCACGGCTTCTTACGGCCCCACGCGCCTCGTCATCATCGAGCACACGACGCCGCAGTTAGCAACGGACAACGACGCGCGCATCAACGCGCGGATTAACGAACTCGGAAACAGCGGGCAGCCAGTCCCTTCCGCTTATCGTCGCGTGGGCAACTATGCGGTCTTTGTCTTTGACGCGCCGGATGAAGCGACCGCGACACAGTTGATGGATAAAATCGCTTATGAACAGGTCGTGCAGTGGCTCGGCAACAACCCGCACTGGATGGAGCGCGCCGAAAGAGAGTACAGGCAGACGACTGCGGGCATGATTTTGTCTGTCATCAAAGTTTCGGCCCTCTCGCTGCTCATCTGTCTCGGCGTCGGCGGCATCTTCGGCAGCATCATCTTCAAACGTCGCCGCGCCCGTGCAGCCACGAGCGAAGCCTATTCGGACGCGGGCGGCATGCTGCGGCTCAATCTGGACGACATGACGACGCAGCAGGTTGACCCGTCCAGACTGCTTGGCAAAGGCGATGTCAGATAAATGAACCGCGAGAGACGCGTAAGAGAAGGGCAAAAGTAAAAAGCTAAAAGGCCAAAGGGAAGAAGACTGTGAATGTCTCCTTACTTTGGCCTTTTAGCTTTTTACTTTTGCCTTCTTCATCTCTGCGGTGAGAAAAAAATCAAAACACAAAAAAATCGAAGCGGTTGAGTGTCAAAGCTCAACCGCTTCGATTTTTTTGACCTGCCCTTTGTTCGTTAGAAAGTTTGCGGGCTGCTGGTCTTCCTGTAAGGCTCCCCCAAGCCCGTTCAGGACGCTGACCAGCAACCCAGCAACTTATGCCCTTTGACTGCTTTGCTTCACTGCGAACTCCGTTCCCCCGAAAGAGTTGCTGTTCCGCTTTTCAAATGAGAGGAAGACCTCCCCCAAAGCCTGCCACTCACTGCTGTCTCCGAGCCTGACCCGATTTACCCTTATGTACCCTTTATCATCTATTGTCGGTTTATACTTTAGCAATGACCGTGCCATTTCCCGCCCACGGTTACTGAAAATAAGCAAAACTTGCATTTAGCCCTTTGAAAATCAGGCTTAAATTGTTTGGGCCGCTTAAAACCATCCTCTTAACTCTTACTCGCGCCAGATATAAAGCTGAATAATTTTCGTACAAACCGTGTGTACTATTGAACGATAATCGCTCGCCGTGGCGGACGTATTTGGTAGAATCGCGGTATGTCCAAACAACATGTCTCTCATATAAAATCTCCCGCTCCCGTTTTGAAGAACGGGGGGCGCAACAAAACCATCAGCCTGACCACTGCCGAGATCAGGCGATTCAGCAAGCAAATCATTCAGCTGTCATCGCCAGCTTCGCTTAAAACCATTCTCGACAAAACTATCTGCGAGGATTCTCTAGCAGCCATCCCGCACCTGCCGGATAATTCCGTTGACCTGCTCTTTGCAGACCCGCCTTACAATCTGACGAAATCTTTTAACCGGCGTCGTTTCTATAGCTCTTCTATAGAGCAGTACGAGCAATGGTTAGACTCCTGGCTCAAGCTCACGCCACGTTTATTAAAACCGTCGGCCTCCATTTACATCTGCGGAGACTGGCGCTCGGCCTCCGCGATTCAAAGAGTCGGCGAGAGATATTTTCATGTACGCAACCGCATCACTTGGGAACGCGAGAAGGGACGCGGGGCGCAGGCCAACTGGAAAAACTGCTCTGAAGACATCTGGTTCTTCACGGTCTCGGACGCTTACACTTTCAACGTCTCGGAGGTAATGCTCAAACGCCGCGTCCTCGCCCCGTACAGAGAAAACGGTCAGCCGAAGAAATGGGACGAGGCACAGGAGGGCAGATTTCGCCTGACGTACCCGTCGAATCTATGGACGGATGTCACAGTTCCCTTCTGGTCAATGTCTGAGAACACGCAGCACCCGACGCAGAAACCGGAAAAGCTCCTCGCCAAGATTATCCTCGCCAGCAGTCGTGAGGGCGATCTGGTCTTAGACCCCTTCGCAGGCACTGGCACGACTTCCGTTGTCGCAAAGAAACTCAAAAGACATTACACAGGGATTGAGATAGACAAGCACTACTGCTGTCTCGCCGAAAAGCGGCTTCAGATGGCCGAAAGCAATCCGCTGATACAGGGCTACTCTGACGGCGTGTTCTGGGAGAGAAATACTTTCAATCAGCAAATAAGGTGAGCCGACAACTCTTTGCGATCTTCGCGCGCCTTCCCTTTGCGATCTTTGCGGTTAAGTGCTTTTTAAAGCAAAGACCGCAAAGAATGAAGTCGCAAAGTGCGCTAAGAAAAACTTTTTCTTTCTATCGAAATGAGTCAGGGCAGCGCATCAACCAGAGCATCAATCTCATGCTTCACGTTATAAAGATGCGGCGAGATGCGTATGCGGTCGCCGCGCGGGGCAACCTGTATGTTCTGCCTTTTGAGATGTGCGTAGATGGCATTTGGCGTCTGCCCGCCGCGATGACGCAGGCAGACGATTTGTGATTTCTCGCCCGTGCGGCGCGAGCTGACGATCTCGTAATCGCGCCCGCCGAGCCGCTCGCAGAGGTAATCGGTTAACTCTTCGAGGTGTGCTGCAATGCGCTCGACGCCGGTTTCAGTCAGCAGACGCAGGCTCGCTTCCAATCCATGAAGCAAGGCGGTGGCCGCTGTGCCCGTCTCCCAGGCGAGCGCGCCGTGATTCCACTCCTGCTCAAAATTTCCATAATCCTCAGGCGCGGGCACGCTCACCCAACCGACGAGCGTCGGCTCGATCCGTTCACGCGCGCGATCCGAAAGATAAAGGACGCCGATGCCTTCCGGCGTCAGCAGCCACTTGTGACACGCGCCCGCCGCGACATCAATCAACTCTGCTTCGACATTCGTCTGCACGACGCCCATCGCCTGTATGACATCCACTACGAGCAGCGCGTCAACCTTGCGCGCCGCGCGGCCCAATCTCTCAAGGTCTGCCCTGAAGCCCGAAGCATACTGCACCTGACTGATAGCGACGACGCGCGTCCGCCCGTCAATCAAGCCAATCAGCTCATCCAAATCTATACGCCCGTCGCGCTCCTCACACATGCGTACCTCGACGCCGTATGCCTCGCGCAATCGCAGCCACGGATAGATGTTCGACGGGAACTCGCGCCTGAAGGTGACGACGTTTTCGCCTGACTTCCAGCGCAGGCCATTAGCCACTGTCGAAAGCCCGTCCGAAGTGTTACGCATGAAAGCTATCTGTTCGGGCCGCGCGCCAATCATCTCTGCCGCGAGCCTGCGCGCACGCTCTTTGGTCGCCACCCAACTGCGATAATGCAGCAGGCCATGCTCGACCACATTATTGAGCTGCGCCGTGACGGCTGCGACCGTGAGCAGCGGCGGCGGCGAGACTGCCGCATGATTCAGATAGACAGCATCTTTGGTAATCGGAAAAAGAGAGCGCAAGTCATCATTCATATCATTGGATTATAGCAAGCCTGCGCCCGAAGCGAGGATGCCCGCGCAGCTATGTTGCTGTTAGAATCCTTTTCATGGCATCACTCGAAGAACTTCTGGCCGGGCCGCTCGCAAAGCTCAAAGAGCTGTGCGCGGATGAGCAGGCGACGATTCCCAAAGGGCTGCTGGAAGCTCTTGAATGCGACCCGCGAGCGGGCGCGCAATCGCTCGCCAGGCAGATTCGCACGCGCCGACGGAAGAATCGCATGGAGGGCCAACGCCTGCGCAGGCTCTTGCAGTTTGAGAACGAATTGTGGGAGCAGGGTTTTAAACTCATCGCCGGAGTGGACGAGGCAGGGATGGCTCCTTTAGCCGGGCCTGTGGTGGCGGGCGCGGTTATCCTGCCCAAAAGTTACAAGCTGCGCGGGCTGACCGATTCAAAGAAAATTCTGGACCAGACGAAGCGCGAAGAGATGGCCGCGCAGATAAAAGCGGACGCTCTCTGCTGGGCCACAGGGCGCGCAGAGGTCGAAGAGATTGACGAATTGAATATCTATCATGCTGGGCTGCTGGCGATGCGTCGCGCGGTCGAGGGTTTGGAGATCAGACCGGATTTCGTGCTGGTGGATGCGCGAAAGATTCCGCAGTGTCCTGCTCCGCAGCGCGGCATCATACGCGGCGACCTGCTCTCGGCCAGCATCGCCGCCGCTTCGATTATTGCCAAGACGACGCGCGACACACACATGGCAGAGCTTGATAAAGAATATCCTGGCTACGGGCTGGCCGCGCACAAAGGCTACCCGACGCCCGCGCACTGTCGCGCGCTTAATGAGCTTGGCGCGCTTCCCATACACCGGCGCAGCTTTGGCCCGGTGCGCCAATGCCTCGGACTCGACCCGGTGCAAACAGAACTTTTCGATAAAGAAAAAAAGACGGAAGTTAAAACTCAAAAAAGTGAATGATTCAACCCTTTGCGCCTTCTGTTTTAACTTAGCGCCTTTGCGTGAAAAAGCAACGTTTCGCGCAAAGGCGCAAACAAAGAAACGCTCAAGGCGCAAAGGGCTGATTTATTAAGGACTACTTTATTAAGGACTGCTTTATTGCGGCGAGAAGGGTTTGCCGTACAGTTCCTGATAAATCCAGCCGAGGACGCGAATCTCAGCCGTGCAGAGAACTTCGAGCCAGCAGCAGGTCAGATAAACCTTGCGCTCGCGTTCCGAGGGAAGCTTGGCGGCTTCCTCGACGGCTGAAACGTCTCCTGACTTATCGAGTTTGTATGCTTCCGCTATTTCTTCGTTGGTCTTCGCCGCGTCGTCCAGCACATTCAAGAGCTGGCTAATCCAGCCGTGCAATTCTCGCTCGCCGGAATTTTCCGCGAGCGCCTGAATGATACCGATGGCGAGCCGGTCTTCAGCGTTATTGAACCGGTAAACTTCTTCGCCCGCGCTGATAGACCCTGCCTGCTTCCACTGAAAAACCTGCTCGACGTGTGGATGCCGGATGATCGCCACGCGCTGGTCGTAGTTGATGAACCATTCAATCACGTCGGCCAGCGAACCTGTCAGGACATCGCCCTGCTCGTCCAGCTTAATCGGCGGCGGGGCTTGAATATTTTGAGACATAAAATTCAAACAGGGATAGACAGGATGAACAGTATGGAAAAGCCAGGATGAAAATGCTGCTATTGAGGATGAATGATTCAAGCGTCAATAGCTTCTCTTTCATCCTTTATCCTGTTCATCCTGTCTATCATTGTAAATTTATCTTTAATTCAAATTCGGCGCGGACTTCGCCCACAGTGTCGCCGCGATGGTTGCGCAGCGGAAAGCTGGCGTAGGGTTTGACGGCTTCGTAGGCTTCGCCGGTCAACACGCCCAGTTGGCGCAGCGATTCGATGACGACGGTGGGGCGTGCGCGGCGGTCTTCGCCGTCTTCGATTTTGAAGGCGAGGCCAAGCCCGCGCGGCCACTCTTTGCAGGGGAGCACGCCAGCGGTGTAAACGCCTTCGGCTCCGACCTTCGAGACCAGACGACCACGCGCCGCGCGCATAATCTCCGTATCGAGCCTTTCGGTCAGACCGCCGCCGATGATTTCCGGATACGTGTTCATCGCCGCAACGATCCGGCGGCAGGCTTCGCGCGTCTCCTCGTCCAAATCTTCGGGAGGCAGAACCAGCCGCGCGTACATGCGCGCCATCGCCTTCACGGTGACGCCGAAGACAGGCGCGCCGCAGCCGTCTATGCCAACCGCTATGTCTTCGAGCGGGACATCGGAAAACCGCGAGACGACGCGCCCGATCATCAGTTGCACAGGATTATCCGGCTCGTCATAAGTTTCGGTTGGCGCGCCCAGATGAAGCGCCAGCGCAAGCATGCCCGCGTGCTTGCCCGAACAGTTGTTCTGCAAGACATTCGGCTGCTCATGGCGCGCACGCATCTGGCGCACGACCTCGCTGCTAAACGGCTCATGCGCGCCGCACTTCAAAGCCGTCTCGTCAAGACCGATCTTGCGGAGCATGCTGGCAGCCGTCTCCGTGTGAATCGGCTCGCCGTTGTGCGAAGCGCAGGCTAAAGCAATCTCCTGATCGTTAAAGCCAAAGCGGTCTGCCGCGCCGGAGGCGATGAGCGGGATACATTGAAAGGGCTTGGCGGACGAGCGCAGAAAGGTCAGCGTCTCAGGGACGCCGAGCCGCGCCACAATCCGGCTATCTCCGTCCACTGCGACGATGTGGCCGCGATGCCGCGATTCCGTAATCGAGCCGCGCCGCACCTCGACCAGCGGCTCAGGCTGTGGAATGTCTTTGTTGGGTTCTGCTTCGCTCATTTGATAAGTGCACGCATCTTACAAGGCCAAATGAAAGTCGTAAAGCTAGCGGCGCAATTTAAGAAAGCACTTCTTTGCGTCTTCTCTAATTAATTGCCACGAGCTTTAGCTAGTGGATAGATTGGATAACAGACAGCAGGCTTTAGCCGAACAATTTGGCTAAAGCCGAAAATAAAAGGACAACCTTGAACCACTAGCTAAAGCTAGTGGCAATAGCTAAAGCTAGTGGCAATTTAAGAATCCGATCCATTAGCTAAAGCCAGTTGCAATTTAAGCAATCTACCAAATCATCTATCACTAACAATTCGTTAAATAGCAAATCGTGAATCGTAAGCTGCGACAGTCTGATGTCCATTTACGATTCACGATTTGAGTTTTCTAAGCTTCTAAATTTTTAATTTCTCGCCTGTGCCCTGTTTCTTCTTCCGCCGTAGCTGAGCACTGTTAATTTAACTTTGCGGCGACCGAAGCGGCAGGCTTCATTCGTGGTCGGAACCCAGACATCTATCTTGCGCCCGCGAATGGCCCCGCCTGTGTCCGCGACCATGTAAACGCCGCTCCAGTTGCCCGCATCAAGACGCACGCGCGTGCCCATCGGCAGGACTCGTGTATCGGCTGCGATAATTCCTTTACCGACCGAGCGACCGCTCGCGGTTCGCCCGCGAAAAGCGTAAGCCGTCGCCGTGTAATGTTCAGCGGCGGCTGCCGGAACTTCTTCCGGCGTCGCTGCCTTATCAGAAACACTTTCCTTGTTGCTTGCCACAAGCTCTGTCTGAACAGACTTGTCCTCTGATTTTGCCGTCTCTTTCTTCTCTTGTTGAGTGGATTGCTGCTGCTGAAGAGAGATTGTTTCTGCGAGAGTCGGTTGAGCGTAAAAAATAATAGTACCGGCGAGCAGCGATGCAGCCAGAGCCGCGCTCCCGCCAAAAAGGGATTTCATTTAAATCGGGTCTCCTGTCCGTCAAATTTCCAGGCTTTCAACGCCACGGCGCGCGAGTCCGTTCTTTCCTATGACTCGACCTCCGGCTCTAGGAGTAAACTTGCGTCAGCCGGAGTTGGGGGCTTGCATCCTTGATGCGGTGCGTTGAAAGAAACGCAAAAGAAAAACAAGCGAACATTGCTGCCCGCTTGTCTAATGAAAAATAACCTAACACAGCCCCCCCTTGATGTCCAGCGGCCAAAGTTGCAGGTAATGATTCAAATATTAAGCCGACGAGTCGTCATTTGTGAGCTGTGTAAGGAAGAGCGCAAGAGCTTCGCGCAAAGGCGCAAAGTTAAAAACGAAGGCGCAAAGGGCTGAATGTCACTCGCTCTTTGCGAGCTTTTTAAATCTTTGCGCCTTTGCGCGAAACGTTCTTCCGCTCTCTTACACCAGTCATCTAAAATTGCACCGCTCCCATACAGGAAACGTGGCTATACTTTGACCTTAAAGAGCCAGGCGAGTAGATTTGTCTGAGACGATTCCGTAAGAGACCTGTTGACAAAGGGGCCGAAGATGAAAAGACCGATTCGTATCCTGCTGCAAACAACCATTCCGATGGCGGAAGAAGACTGGCACATCGGACGCTTTTCCATGCTGCGCGATTATCTCTCAACGCTGAATGATGAAGAGGGCCGGCCTCTTTTCGAGGTCACGGCGCGCGACAGAGAGAACGCAGGGGATGAAAGCGATGCTGTCTTGAGCAGGCTCGACGAGTCGGATTTTGATGAGCTGTGGCTGTTTGCGGTGGACACCGGCAGCGGCCTGACAAAGGAAGACTGCGAGGGCATCACGCGCTTTCGCCAGCGCGGCGGGGGCATCCTCTCGACACGCGACCATCAGGACTTAGGCTCATCGCTTTGCACGCTCGGCGGCATCGGCGCAGCACACTTCTTTCACACCAAAAACCCCGACCCGGACGAGTCGCGCCAACAGGTTGACGACACAGCGACGACCAATATCTCCTGGCCCAACTATCATTCGGGCAGCAACGGCGATTACCAGCACATCCAGCCGGTCGAACCCGCGCATGAACTGCTTGGCAATCCTGCATCGCCGTCAGGCGTGATCGAACGCTTTCCGGCCCACCCGCACGAGGGCGCGGTCGGAGTTCCCGTGGGTGAACAAACCGCGCGCGTCGTCGCCACCGGAACCAGCAAAACATCCGGGCGTCCATTCAATCTCATCGTCGCCTTCGAGCGCGCAGAGGACAGGCACGGTAACCGGTTGGGCCGCGCCATCGCCGAATCGAGCTTTCATCATCTGGTGGATTACAACTGGGACACGGACAAGGGCTGTCCCGGCTTTGTCGAAGAGCCGCCCGGCGACGGTTACAAGCAAGACCCGCACGCGCTCGAAGACATCAAAAGATATGTGCGCAACGCCGCGCTCTGGCTCGCGCCTGCGGCTGCATAACAACAATCCGGTAAGCCTATGGACGAGACAAAACAACAGGTTAAAGAGGACTTTGACCGGATAGCTTTACTCTCAAGCGACGACGCGGACAACAACAATCATTATCTAAACTTTCTGGCACAACATATTCCCGTCGGCTGCACGAATGCGCTTGAGATAGGCTGCGGGACGGGCGCGTTCTCGCGTCTTCTGGCCCGGCGCGCGGAGAGCGTACTGGCTCTGGATTTTGCGCCGAACATGCTCGCGCTCGCACGCCTGCGCTCGCGCGAGTTTCCGAACATAGATTTTCAATGCGTGGATGTGACCGCGTGGGACTTTCCGCTGGCGAGGTTCGATTGCATTGCATCCGTCGCCACGCTTCATCACCTGCCGATGAAAGAGATGCTGTTAAAAATGAAGGCGGCCTTGAGGCCGGGCGGCACGATGCTAATACTCGATCTGTTTGAGACGGATGGAGCGTTGGATATTTTGACGAGCGCGATGGCCTTGCCCGTGAACATGAGTTTGAGATTACTAAAGACCGGAAGGCTGCGCGCGTCGCGCGAAGTCCGCGAAGCATGGGACGAGCATGGAAGACATGATTCTTACCTCACACTGTCCGAGTTGCGCGGGTTGTGTGCAGACATCTTGCCCGCAGCAAAGGTGAGAAAGCACCTGCTGTGGCGCTATTCGATCATCTGGCAAAAGCCCGCCGCGGCTTAGAGTTCAGATCAAAACTACCCTGTAAATAATCTTCAGGCTTTCAATCTACCAGCCGCAGCAGGGCAAGTCTCTCTTCAATATTTTGTCCGATGATTTGTTGATAAGCCTGCGCCAGTTTGCCCTTGCGTTCCTGATTCTCTTCACGCGCGTAGGCCCACACGATCTCATCCGAATCGCCTGCCCATCCGAGATATTTAAGTCTCCCCACCGCTGCGGTCGCATTGCTGTTGCCCTGCAATACGTCATTCATCGCTTGCGTAATTATTCGATTGGCTTTCCAGTGCGCCAGCGCGGGCAAGTCAATGGTTAACAGCACGCCAAGCATCAAGGCTCCGATAGCTTTGGCGTGAGGGAAATTCAAATTTGGCGACCTGAGCGCGCGAAGGCCGTTGCGTAGATAGACAAAAGCGGTCACGAAGGGAATAAAGCCGAGCACTCCGACCAGCACGATGAGGCCGATGAGTGAGATCGGTAGAATGAGCGCTCCGATCAATAGAGAGCAGGCGGCCCCGGACAATAAAATGCCGCCGAGGACACCGCTCAAGGCTCTTAACTTTTCGCCTCGATAGAGCCAGAGAGCAAGAGCCACCATTGAGATGAGGCTCATGAAATAGACCGGGAGCTTGTATGGCAAAAGGAAGCTTGGCCCCAACAGATGATGAACCGTAAAGACGACCGGATCGAAGATGAAACACAGATGTGGAACCACGATGCCGAAGATGCCATCAAAAGTCTTCTGCGCATCCGTGCACGCGCCTGTGAACTGTCGCCGCCAGAAACCCTGCGCGCCGTTCATCCGTGCGATGGCTTGATGCGAGCCTTTCAGATTTAGCCCCTGCATAACGCTCTCTCTTTCACTGCATCTCTCTTCGCGTCAAGAGCAGACTTTATTTCATCTAAGCTCAGAACAGCCACTTCAACAGGTAAACCAGTCCGACGACCGCGCCGCCCAAAAGCAGCAGGAGCAAGAGACCGACCCCGATCATCGTGAGCTTGAATTTCAGATACCTGTTCTTATCCGCAGGCGCGAGCGAGTTTTGCGGGAAATAGGGCGGCGGCGTAAAGGTAGCCATGATAAAAATCCTCTCCTCAAAAAATATTTCTCTTTATGACAGCTCTAAAAAATTTTCCATAATGCGGCGACCATGCAGGTGTTCTTCGTCAAACAGTTCCGGGTGAAACTGCACGCTGTAGACGGGTCGCGTGGTGTGCTGCATAGCCTGAATCGCGCAGGTCTCGTTGGCAGCCGTGCGTTCAAAGCCCTGCGGCAAGGCTTTGACCTCATCAAAATGCGAGTGCCAGACCGTCAGGCGGCGCGGCAACCCTGCGAAGATGCTGTCGCCATCTGTCTCGATCTCGAAAAAGCCGCGCTCGCGCAAACAATTCTCATAGCCAGTGCCCGGCCCCAAGCGTTTCATCACATCCACCTGCGCGCCATAAGCCAGAGCAATCTGCTGGTGTCCGCCGCACACGCCTAAGAGAGGCTGGTTCGCATTTTTGATGACATCAAAAACGCCCGCCAGAGACTGCGGAGCGTAGCTCTCCCACGGATGACTCTGCCCGCTCAGGATGATATGCGTCGGCGCGAGTTCTGCCACACGACGCAACGAGACCTGATGAAACGGCTCGACCAAGACTTCTGTCTCAGGTCTGATGCGATTGAGCGCATCCAGAATCTCGCGCGGGCTTGCGCCCTGCCCGTCAATCGTGTTGTCAACAAGGTAAATCATAAAACTGTCAATCGTACTTCAAAACATTCCGCATGCGAATCAAGAGTTGATAAGAGAATAGCTGTTTGAAATTTTCCTTTGCGTTTCTTTGCGGCTTCCTCTTAGCGTTCTTTGCGTTTAAAGTTGAGCTTAAACGCAAAGGGCGCAAAGGTATTTCGCAAAGCGCGCCAAGAGAATTCTAATCTTGATTCACATTCTTAGTATCTTTCCTGCCCAGACAGAAAAGCTTTCCGTTAAAAGCTCCGATGTAGATGCGACCGTCGAGGATGGCTGGCGTGGAGTTGATGTTGTCGCCGATTTTGAGTTCCCAGAGGCGGTCTCCCGTTTCAGCCGAGAGCATGTACATCCAGCCTGCTTTGTCGCCAAAGACGACGCGACCATCCACGACCGGCGATGAACTCCAGATAGCTGTGCGCGCTTTATAGTTCCAGACCTTCTCGCCCTTATCCGCCGTCAGGCAGTACATGTTGCCGTCGTCCGAGCCGATATAGACGCGCTCTTTAAAAATAATCGGGCTGGCCCAGAAGCCGCCCCTGCCTTTGCTCTCGTGCCCGCCGCCGAGAGATTTGAATTTCCAGACCAACTCGCCGTTCGATTGTTTATAGCAGCGGACGTAACCATCTTCGGCAGCAGTGTAGATAAAGCCGCCCACGACAGCGGGCGTCGAATCCGAATCGCCGCCGATGACGGATTTCCAGATGATCGCGCCGTCCGCGAGATTCAAGCAGTAGAGATTTCCCTGCTCCGTGCCGAAGTAGGCGCGCCCGTCCACAATCGTGCAACTGCCTTCGACCGAGCCGACCTGCGTTTTGTAAATAAACGCGCCGTCCTCAAAATTGAGACAGTAGAAATAGCCGTCCTCGCAACCGAAATAGAGCCTCCCGTCAACCATCGCCACAGAGCCGTCAATCTCAAACCCGGCCTTGTATTTCCAGATAAGCGTTCCATCACTTGCATTCAGACAATAAAGATTGTGGTCAAGGCCGCTGGCGAGAACCCTATCACCGATAATCGTCGGCGTGGATTTAAAGCTGTCTTCGCCTTTAAAGCTCCAGACGAGGCTGCCGTCCTTCGTGCTCAGGCAATAAACATTGCCGTCAGCCGAAGGAAAATAGACGCGGTCGCCCCCGACGGAAGGCTGGCCCGGCCATGAAGTCCCGCCCCACTGGTCTTTGTGCAGGCGACCGGCAGTTGATTTGGTTTTGAACTCCCAGACGACTTCTAATTCTTCTTTGGGCCACGGGCCTGTCCCGTAAAAATTGCGCGACGTATTGCCGAGCCATGTCGGCACAGACGTGGGCGCGACAACTTTGGCTGGCGGACGCTCCTCTGCAAGAGCTTTTGGAGCATCATCACGACTGCAACCGCTCAGCGATAAAATTATGAAGCCGCAGAGGACGACAAAGCTTAAAGAAGCTTTCAAACCTGAGATTTCAAACTTAAAATCTCTCTGCGCTCTCTGTGGCTTGTTTTTATTTTCGTTCATCAAACTAGTTTCCGAAATCATCCGTAAATTCGCCGCGATACACGATGTCTGCGCGGCCAGTCATCAACACTTCATTATCCGCGCGCCACCAGACCTCTATCAGTCCGCCGGGCATCTGGACGCTGACGCGCCTTTCTGTTTTATCGTTAATCATGCTGGCAACGGAAGCCGCGCATGCGCCCGTGCCTGACGCAAAAGTTTCACCGACGCCGCGTTCCCAGATGCGTATCTCTATCTGCCTGCGGCCACTGACGCGCACAAAGACGACGTTGACCCGTTCGGGAAATTGCGCGTGGGATTGAAGGCTGCGCCCTATGCTGCGCCAGTCCAGCTCGTCAAAATTTTCCACGAAGATGCAGCAGTGCGGGTTGCCCATCAGGAGCGCAGTGACCTGCAAAGTTTTGTCTTCGACCTGCAAGGGATAATTGACGACGCGCTCTAAAGGCTCAGCAGTCAAGATAGGAATGGACGCGCTCTCGAATCGCGGCTGGCCCAATTCCGCCTCGAACCAGTAATGGCCCGCGCTGATAAGCTCGCGCAGGCGATAGAGCTTGATGCCCGCACGCGTTGACAGGCGCAAGCTCTCATTGAACCAGAGCTTTTGATAATAGAGATACGCGGCGGCAGAACGCGTGCCGTTGCCTGAAAGACCCGCCTCGCTCCCGTCCGGGTTAAAGATGCGGACATTGAAATCCGCGCTTTCCTCTTGAGCGGGGCCGATGATGGCGATGCCGTCCGCGCCCGCGCCGTAATGACGGTCGCACACGCGCCGCGCCAGCTCGTTCAAAGATTCGACTGCCGGGAGCTGCTCCGATTCAAACACAATGTAATCATTGCCGAAGCCGTGGAATTTTATAAATTGCATAAATGCGGTGACGTGTGACGTGCGACATGTGACAGGCGGCAAGTCGAAGAAGTGATTTTAACTTGTCACCCGTCACTTGTCACATGCCACTGCCCTTCTAAGATTTTCCGTTGAAGGAGGCAAGCAGGACGGCTATGTCGTCTATGTAACTGCGGCGCGAGCCGGAAGAGTCCGGGTAGTTATTAATCAAAATGGAGAAGGCCAGCCGTTCGCCGGATGCGCTCGTCACATAACCCGAAAGCGCGGCAATCGTCGGGAGCGCGCCGGTCTTGGCCCGCACGTTTCCGGCGGCCACAGTTCCTTTCATGCGATTTCTCAAAGTGCCATCGCTGCCCGCGAGCGGCAAGGCATCACGAAAAGCTTTCGCGTAGCGATGCTTGTCCATATAGACGAGCAGCTTCATCAACGCATCCGCCGTCACAAGATCGCGGCGCGAGAGGCCGGAGCCGTCTGTTAAGACCAATAGCGTCGTCTCCGCCCCGGCCTCTCGCAGAAAAGCTTTGACGGCTTCGATTCCGGCCTCTTCACTGCTGAGCTTCGGGTCTATGCGCGTCGCGTTGCCGAGAGCGCGCAGGATTAACTCCGCATAAAGATTCTGGCTCGGCTTTAAGGTCTGCGCGGCAATCTCGCCGAGGGGCGGCGATTGCAGCATGGCAATCTCCGTCAGGGAAGCGATTGGAAGCGGCGCGCTGCCCGCGCGTTCGCGCGCATCAACGGCGCGCGTGCGGCCCGTGACCGTCACGCCTCTCTGGCCCAGCGCAGTGCGCAGCATGTAGACGAAGAGCAGCGCGGGACGCGGGGCGGCGATGGCCCCAGTCCAGCCGGGATCATCCACTGGCAGGCTGCCGCCAATCTCTATCACGTTCGCGCCGAGGTTGCGATAGATGCTCAGTTCTCTCTTTGTGCCGCGCGCGGTCGTCGTCGTGCGATTCGTGAAGGTGACGAGCGGCGTCTGCGGCCCGGCAGTGATGGTGCAGGGAGAGCCTGCGTTTGTGCCGGGCTTGACGGAGAGATCGAGCGAGTTGTCGTTGACGGAGAGAGCGCTCACCTCTGCGCCGCTGTACCATTGCAAGTCCGCCCACTCCCAACCAAAGCCGTGCGGCGCGCCCGTGAAAAAGCTTTCGTCTCCGACGAGATCGCCTTCGATGCGCTTCACTCCCGCCGCAGCAATGCGCCCAGCCAGCTCGCCAATCCCCTTTTCATAATCGCCGCCATTGAAACGCGCAGCGAGGGACGGGTCGCCGCGCCCGTAGATGACAAGGTCTCCGCGCACGATTCCAGACGCATCCGGTTTCGCATTCGCGTAAACGGAAGTCTTGAAACGATAGTCGGGCGTCAGACGGTCGAGCGCGGCTGCGACCGTCAGATTTTTCATCACCGATGCCGGGTGCAAAAGTTTGATAGCATTCTCTTCAAACAACACGCGTCCAGTCTCAAGCGATGCGACCTTGACGGCCACCTGCGCGGGCGCAAGCTCACTGCGTCTCAGCACTTCCTGAATCCGCGCACGCAATTCTTCAATAGTCTTCGGCGCGCTCTTGCTCGCGGCCACCGGAGCGGTCGCCTGAGCAGCGGCAGGCGCGCCGGTTTCAACACGCCTCTCGCGCTCCTGCTCCTGCGCTCGCAGGCGTGTGAGCGAGCCGAAACACAGAGCGAAGAGTAAGAGACAGGAAGCGTAAGACTGTCTGCGGCTTTTTTTTATCATGTAGATAATCAGCTCCGGCTGCTTTCCATCAAAATCTGCTCAACCGCTGCGATGACACGCTCGACAGAGACGCGGCGAATGCATTCGGGCGCGTCAAACTCTGAGCAGGTATAGCCGGGGCAGGGCTGGCACGGCAGCTCTTCGCGGACGACTGCCGCGGGCGCGCTGGTCCACGGACGCCAGTGCGTGACGTTGGACGAGCCGAAGATGACAACCGACGGACACCCGACGGCTGCTGCGATGTGCGCGATGCCGCTGTCGTTGCCCACAAAGACGCGCGCACGTGCGGCCAGCGCGGTTACTTCCGGCAACGAGAGGTCTGCGAAAGAAGTTATCGCCGCAGCAGAGTTTTGCTTGAGCGCGTCTGTGACCACGGCTTCGCGGGGCGCGGCGACGGCCACGAGCGAGAGGCCGCGCGCGTCTAAATGTTCCGCGAGGCGCGCATAGTTTTCTGTGGCCCACTGCTTTGTCTCAAAGGCTGCCGCCGGATGCAACAGCGCGAGAGGCCGCGCTTCATCCAGACACGCCGCGCGCAGTCTTTCGTTGATGCTCGCAGAAGCCTGCGGCGTGACGGCTAAGCTGGTTGATGGAAGATCGCTGACGGGCACTCCTGTCCAGCCTATGAGCGAAAGCTGCTGCTCGACGGAGTGAATCTTATCTCTGCCCCAGAGGACGATTGGACTCGGCGCAGCATGATTATAAAGGCGGCTGTAGCGATAAGCTGCAAAGCCCACGCGATGACGCGCGCCTGTAGCACGCGTCAGAAAAGTGGCCGTCGTTCCGCCATGTAAGTTATAAGCTACGTCATAGCGCGCGGCGCGAAGCGTGCGTGCGATGCGCGCTCGCGCGCTCGCGCTTTTCCTCTCGACGGTGACGACGTTGTCTACATCCTCAAAGCCTTCGAGCAGGGGCGCGACCCAGTCTTCGAGCAGGACATCTATCCGCGCATCCGGCAAAAATCTTCTCAAGGCATGAAGCGAAGGAGTCGCCAGCACTGTGTCGCCAATCGAGCGCAGCCGCACGACGAGCACGCTCCGCACCTCACGCCAATCCCAGCGCGCGGGCGCAAGCGGCTGCGGCGAGCTTGACTGCCGCTGGTCGTCGCCGCCGGCTGAAAAAGCGGAACCGAAGACAGCATCCTCTTCAGGATTTTTGCGTAGACTCTTCATCCTCTACAGACGCTTCGTCAACCAGCATCACCGGAATGTCATCGCGTATCGGATAGACGCGCTTGCACTCGCGGCATTTGAGGCCGCTGCCGTCTTCCTTCAAATCCACCTTCGCCTTGCACGCGGGGCAGGCGAGTATCTCCAACAACTCAGGACTGATAGCCATTATCTTATATTCCCTTTCATTAATACGCCGTCTCGAAACATGAGAGGCAAGCTTAACAGCATGGCGAACCGGCAAGCAAGAAACGAGAAATTAAAATTGCTCGATAAGACTAACGCCGTTTGAGCGTCATACGCATGCCGTGTTTGGGGCGCAGGGTGATGACCGGATACAGCTTGACCGGATGCTCCGGCTCAAGTCGCATGCGCCAGTTGCGTGCGAGCGCGGCGATTAACAGGATGCCTTCCATCCACGCGAAGCCTTCGCCGATGCAGCGGCGCGGGCCGCCGCCGAAGGGAAAGTAAGAATAAGCTGGCCTTGCCTCGCGCGCTTCCTGAGTCCAGCGTTCAGGGTCAAAGCGCGCGGGTTCTACAAAGTATCTCTCGTCGCGGTGCATGACGTACTGGCTGATGAGGACGAGCGAACGCGCGGTCACAGTGTAGCCGCCGACCTCGTAATCTTTGAGCGCGAGGCGTCCGAGCGCCCACGCGGGCGGATACAAACGCATGGATTCAGCGAGCACCATCTCCGTGTAACGCAAACGCGGCACATCTTCGACCGTGGGCGCACGCCCTCCCTCCAACACTGCATCAAGCTCTGCATGCAGCCTTGCTTCGACCTGTGGATTTTCTGAAAGCAGGTACCACGTCCATGTGAGCGCGTTGGCGGTCGTCTCGTGGCCCGCGAGAAAGATGGTCAGAGCTTCATCGCGCACCTGCTCGTCCGTCATCATGCCGCCGTCGCCCTCTTCGTCCTGCGCCATGAGCAGCATCGAAAGCAGGTCGCCATGATCTTCGCCGCTCTGCCTGCGCTCGTTGATTAAGCGATAGATGGTTGTATCAAGCCGCCCTTTAGCTTTTTGAAAACGACGCTTCTGCGGCAGGGGCAGCTTTTCCAGCAACTCTGAAAACGGCAACAGCATCGCGTTGAAGAGTTCCATCACGGAGGTCAAAGCCTCTCCGATTTCCTGCGCCTCGGATTCCACGTCCGCATCAAAAAGCGTCTTGCCGACGATGCTCAAAGTCAAATGCATCATCTCGTGCGAGATGTCCAGAGTCTCGCCATCGCGCCATCCGGCAGAAGCGCTCTCGGCATAATCCGTCATCATCCGCGCGTATGCCGCCACGCGCGGCCTGTGAAAGGCTGGCTGCGCGAGGCGACGCTGGCGACGATGAAACTCCGCCTCGCTGGTCAACAGCCCCTCGCCCAAAAGACGCTTGGCCCTTTGCAGCGCGCGGCCTTTGATAAAATTCTGGTGATGCGTCACCAGCACATCCTTGATGTAGTCCGGATGATTGAGAAAGAAAACCTCCTGCGGCCCCATCTTGAAGTAGACCACATCGCCATGCTCGCGCGCGGACTGCTGTAAGAAAGAGAGCGGGTCGCGGCGAAAGGCCAGAAAAGAGCCTCCGATAAATTTCCGTTTCGGGCCGGGCGGATAAAGAAGCGTCGTCACTTTTGACTCCTCAGATCATCGCTTTAACACAGGCATTCTTTCATTGACCTGAAAAGCGGTCAAACTTCGGATGCTCATTTCCCCTCTTTTTCGTAGTGAGTCAATTTGAAGTTAGATGAGTCGTTAATCGTGAATTGAGTCCGGCAGAGAGCAAGAGCTTCCCGCAAAGGCGCTGGTGGCGCAGAGGAAGACCGCAAAGGAGTGAATGCCACGCTCTCTTTGCGTGCTTTTCTTTGCGCCTTTGCAGGAAACTTTCCTGTTCTTCGCTATCTTTGAAACTGAACCACCACCTATTTTTCCGCCGCTCCAATGCTCTACCCTTTGTCGGGGGTTGCTCGTCAACGTGCACATGATATAGTGGCGCGAAGGTTTTTTGATGAACTGTCTCTTAACAGAGGCAGGCGGGAGCGGAAGAGATTTGTCTTTAGAATTTGCAATCGAATATCCATGCCTGCTGCGTGCGCGTTATGAAGAAAAACACCTGCGCGCGTGGGGCCGTCTGAGCAACATTCACACGCGGCTGACGACCGGGGACACGGTCGCGCCGACGCCGGACAAGCTACGCTTTGTCGAAGACGCGCTGCCGGAAATCGAGTTGATGCAGGAAGAGGCTGTGGTCTGCGCGGCCTGCCCTGCATGTCTGCCGCACGAAGCGGCGGGCGAAGGCGAGGCCGTCGGCTGTCTGGGCCGCATCAGCTATCCCATCGAAGCGCAGTTTGAAAAATTTCTGGCAGACCGCGTACAGCTTGCGCTCGACACGCTTGATAAGGCAGACCAGCCGCGCCTGCTGCTGCTCTTGATTGACGCGGAATCGCCTTTCGATGGCGAGGGCACGAAAGAGCTGCGACGTGTGACCACCGGCAACGGATTGAGATTCTTCGATCTGCGCCTGCCGATTCGTCTCGCACGCGAAGCCGCACATTTGACGACAGACAATCTTTTCGATCTGCTCGCAGGATTTCGCTCGGAAGATTCCGACCACACCACCTACACACGCGAATTCCCGCATGCGGCGGCGGCTGATTATTACGACTTTCTAGACTTTATCCTGCGTAACGACCTCTCCGCCTCTGAGATTGCGCGCCTACATGCGCGCGGGCGTAACTACGCGCAATACCTGCGCCTCTTGAACGCGCTCGAACGCGCCGAAGCTCTCAACACGCGATTGTTAATTGATTAGAGAATTTCCCCAAAAGCCAATCACGAACATTTCCCGCAAAGGCGCAAAGGCACAAAGAAAAGCTCGCAAAGATGTTGAGCAGTTATCTATCTTGAAAGCTTTCTTCGCGTCTTGCTTTGCGCCTTTGCGCCTTTGCGGGAAACTTCTTTCCTTCTTACTCGCTCTCAACCGTGTAGACCAGAGTAGCTTTGCCGCCCGCCGGAACATTGAGTTTGAACTGGACTGTGTTGGCTCCGAGTGGTTCGCTCTTCTCCGTTGATTCGACA
Organism: Pyrinomonadaceae bacterium; assembly: GCA_963817025.1. Classification (GTDB taxonomy): domain Bacteria; phylum Acidobacteriota; class Blastocatellia; order Pyrinomonadales; family Pyrinomonadaceae; genus JACMLC01. The sequence continues at coordinate 1,047,019 of CAWFML010000004.1, forward strand.
ATCTTCCACTGGTTGTCGTCATAGCGTTCGATGCCTTCGCGGACAAACGCTTCCATGGCATGCGTGCCGCGATTGCTCAGCACGACTTCGATTCTAGTCACCAGTTTGTCCCGGCTGTTATTCTCTGCGTCGCGGTAGTTGACCACGCGTCGTTCGAGCACGCGGCGCGTGCCGAAGAGCGTCGCCGATCGTCCCTGCGTGACAGTGAACTCACCGCCCTGCGGCGTAAACGAGATGCGATCCTGCCCGACTATCTGTGAAAGCGCGCCCGTGCGCTGGTAGATGGTCACAAGCCCCGCAGCCAACGGCGCGCTGGCCGTGTTCTTCGCCACCAGCCGCACCTCCAACCCGCGCGGCAGGAGTATAAAGCCGCCGCGACCCATAGTTTGCGTCTCATGCGTGTTCTCGAAAATATTGCGCTGCACGATAGCGAGGCGCGCTCGCTGAAAGATCGGGAAACGATTGACTAAAGCATTGGCATTGAGACTGATGTTGTCTCCGAGCTTGAAACGATTGAAGGCGCTCAGGCTGCTTATCTCTGCATAAGAGGCTCCTGAGGATTCGCTCATTTCACCGTCCATTGCGATATTAGTCTGAGCTTGCACAGCATATTCCTGCCGGTAACTGCTGCCCCCCTCATTGATGAGCGCAATCTCGCCCGCCACAAGGTCAACTGTGCCGATGGACATATCAACGCCCGTGTTGTTGTAAAGCGAAACCCACGCATCGAGTGTGGCCGCAGTCGGGGGCGCGCCGCCCTGTGTCTGCTCAAGCACCAGCGCAAAGTCGCTCTGCCATGAGATATTAGGCGCGAGATAATCCACCTGTACTTTCTTGCGACCAGCCGCGCCCTGATTGCGAATCACCAGATGAAGGACGGGCGATTTTTCGTTATTGACCTGCGCGCCGTCATAAGTCACATCCTGCCTCACGACCTCCGCCGTCTCGGCCAGGACGCGGACAGTTCGAATATTCGCTTTGGGCATCAGGCTGCGCCAGATGATGGTATTGAGTCCCGGCTGTAATTCGACCGTGCGCTCTTCCAGAAATTCCCCGATGCCCGCGCTGTAAATCGTCAACTGCGCGAGGTCGTAATTGCTCGACTGCGCGCGGGCCACAGGCAGGCAAAGCATGTAACTGAGCAGCAAGAGAATGAGCGTCGCAGTTTTTGTCCTTCTCAAAAATTTATCTCCTTCATAGGTGTGGAACAGAATATTCAAGAACTAATTTGAAGATGAAGACCGCCCGAAGAAGGTTCCGGCGAAGAGCAAGATAAGAGATGATCCCAGAGTTTGAAAAGCTAGTGCTTCAACTCTTTGCGCCTTGAGTCTTTCTTTGTTTGCGCCTTTGCGCGAAACATGAACGTTTCGCGCAAAGGCGCAAAGATAAAACTTAAGGCGCAAAGAACCGCTTCGTGTTTTGAGATGTACGCTTAAAAGTCCTCGTCCTCTTCTTCTTCAGCCTTGCCCGCTGCATCTTTTTTGTCGCCGACGTTTTCTTCGTCCAGACGGCGCAGGGTATCCAGCATCAGATTGGTATTGCTGGGAGCTTTGATTTTGACCGGGAACGATTGCGTCGATCTGGCGAAATCGAAGATGCCGCTGGTCATCTCGACCGTCTTCTGAAAAGCATCCTCGCCCATCGCATTCTCTGTCTCTGCGTCCACGATGCGGCCTTCGTTAAAGAAGATGCGGCCAGCGTTGTTCTCGCCCGTGATGACCAGCACGCCCGTGAGGCGCGTGTTCTCGACCACCTGCACGGCATCGAAGAGGCTGATGATGGAAAGGTCTCCGGCGAGCGTCACATCGCGGCGGGCAGCGGCCACGCCGCTCGGACTGAGGTCTGGACGACGCGCGCGACGGATGGCTTCGAGGCCGGAAGCGATGGAGATGCGCGGGTCTAAGTTTTTGGCTTCGAGCAGGCGGTCATACGCCATGTCAAACTCGTCGCGCTCGATATAGAGGCTGGCGAGCGCGAGACATTGCCGCGCAGATTCCTCCATCTGCTTGTTAATGGCTGCGGTCTCGCGCAGCCGCTCGCGCAGGCGTATCGAACGCGGATGTCTTTCAAGCGCAGTCCGCAGACGCTTTATCGCGCGCTCCGGCGCTTTGTATTTGAGAAACAGGTCTGCATCCAGCAGGGCCGTCTCGATCTCTCCCTCTGGTGTCGCTTCTTGATGTGGCTGCGCGTCGCTCATTGGGCCTCTGGTTTTTTAAGTGTTGAAAACCTTGTTTATCTACGGCCAAAGCGAGTTTATCATACAACGGACACGCGCGTGTGCGTGCGTTATTTATGCAGTCCATAAGCCGAAATCGTATAGCCGCGAGCGAAGCCCGCGAGGGCAAAAGCATTTCATGCGCGAGACGTAGAGCAGCCGAAAACAGTTTTTATCTTCAACAAAGCTCTTAACCTGCAACGCCTAATCTCAAATCTACATACCCTTACGCGCGTCATCATTTTCACGCCTGTTCGCCGCCAGATTTTTTGCGGCTTCGTGCGCTGGCTCGCGTTAGAAGCCGTCAAGAGTCTGGCATACAAAGTGCTACTCTGTGATCCTGAGAAGTCTGACAAAGTTGCTATTTCTAATTAAGAGGTCAAACTCTTTCTAAGTAGATGTCAAACTCTCAACAGCCCAGAGTTATTCCCCCGACAGATCCAGAGGTAAGACTTTTTAACTACTCGAAGGAGCAGTAGCCTTATGTATGATGAACTGTCGCTCGAAGCCTCAAATGCGGCGACTCTGCGGTTGGTGGATTGCAGTTGGGCAAGCTATTTACAGCGTGCTCTGCATCGTTTGAAGGCCATCGGCCATTCCTGTAAAACAGACGGCACGGATGTTTTAATCAAACGCTTCAAACGCGTGCGTCCCGAAACCTACTATCACAGCGTGCGCGTCTGCAAATTCTCGCGCGCCATCGGTCGCGTAGTCGGTTTCGATCACGCGCGTCTCAAGCATCTCTCTTATACTGCGCTGCTGCATGATGTCGGCAAGATACTCGTGCCGGAAGCAGTTTTGAATCGCCCGCGCAAGCCAAACCGGACGGAGCTTTTCATACTCCACCTGCACCCTAGCTTCGGCGCGCTGATGGCCTCTTACTACAACCTTTCGCCGGAGCTGCGCATACGCACACAGCATCATCACGAGCGTTGGGACGGCAAGGGCTACCCGCATCGCCTCGGCGGCGAAGACATCCCGCTGATGGCGCGCATAGTGCAGGTCGCAGACACCTACGATGCGATGGTCGCAGACCGCCCGTATCGCAAACCGCTCACGCATGACGAAGCGGTGGCTGAGCTGCGTCGCCATGCCTCCAAACAATTCGACCCGCGCATCGTCGAAGCCTTTCTAGATGCCACGCCGCAGAGAGCTGGCAATGCCTAAACTCAAGGCAAAGTAAAAAGGTAAAAGGTAAAAGGCAAAAGTAAAGATGCGAAGAATGCTATCTTCACTTTTGCCTTTTACCTTTTTACTTTTGCCTTTTACCTAGTCTCCTGCTTGATGCCGAGTCGTGCGAAAGTCTCGCTCGCCTCCTGTTTCATGACGGCGGCGCGTTCAAGCTCGCCCAGCGCATCTGCCAGTCGCGCCCATTCGCGCAGGGTGCGCGCACGCTCGGCTTCCATACTAATCTCTGTAAAGATGCGCAGGCTTTCGGCAAAGCAGCTTTGGGCGTCGCGCGTTTCACAGCCGATTGAGAGAGGCTTGCCCGAACGAGCGGCAATCATCCCCAGCACGCGCCACGCCGCGCCGATGTGTTCCTGACAATCTTTCTCCTGCCCCAATTCTAAAGCCCTTCGCGCGGCTTCAAGCGCCTCTGCTATTCGCTCTTGAGCCAGCAGAGATTCTGCCAGATAGCGGTAGGTTTCCGATAGACCGTAATAGCCCTGCTCGCCAGCCATCTCGATCACCCTGCGTAAACCGGCTTCTGCTTCCGCGTACTGTTCCTGCCCGACGCGCGCCGCGCCGATGTTGCTCGTCGCCATCATCTGCTGCATGCGCTCGCCCGTTTCATGATAGAGCGCCAGAGCCTCCTGATAGCAGGACATAGCCATCTCGTAGTCTCCGCTGAGCCGCGCCGTCTCGCCCAGGTTGTTTAAGGTGTAGCCCTCCTCGCGCCTGTTGCCAAGCTCTCGATAGAGGGCCAGAGCCTGCTTCGTGTACTCAAACGATTGCTCGAAATTGCAGAGCATCTGATGCACGGCCCCTATGATCTTCAGACTAAAAGCACGCTCGCGCTGCGCCACCGCTCCCAGCTCCGCACACAACGCCAGAGCCTGTTCTCCGAAAGGAATCAACGCCGCAGGCTCTCCCAACCTGTAACAGGCATGTCCCTGCATGTTGAGCGCACGCGCCAGCTCAAGCTTTGCCTGCGGCGAGTCTCCGGGCATCAACTGCGCGAGAGCGGCGGCGCGTTGCGCGCTCTCTGTCAACGCGCGATTCTCTCCCAATCTTTCATGCAGGACTGCAAGGCCGTTCCATGCACGCGCCTGCGCGAGAATGCTTCCGGCTTCTTCTGCATGCTGAAGCATCGCATTGTAAGCGTTCGTCGCCTCTGCGAAACGGGCTTGCACGATAAGCAGCTCGCCCAACTCTTCATACCATTCCAGCCGCCGCGCATGATGCTCTTCATCAGGCTGCACGCTCCCGGTTGAGACCTGTAAAAACTCAAGAGCTTTCAGGTAATAATCTATGGCTGCGGCGGGCGCGTAAGCCTGTCGCGCCTGCCGCGCGGCCCTGCCGAACCAGTGCGCCGCGCGCTCGCTTTCTTCCGCGTGTTCGTAATGCTCTGCAATCGTCGCCGCATACTCGTCCGCGCGGTCTCCCCTGCTCTCGGTCAACCACTCCGCCGCAGCATGATGCAGCACGCGACGCTCGCGCTTGAGCAGGCTCTCGTAGGTCACATCGCGCAAGAGCGCGTGCTTGAAAAGATATTCGCTGGTTCCCGGAAAAGCCGAGGCTTCGCGGCGATAGATAAATTCCCTGCGCCGCAATTTTTCCAAAGCTTCCGCGAGGTCAGGCGTGGCTTCGCCCGAATTCGGATCAATCTCCTGTGCAGCCCCCAGACGCTCAAGCGCGCTGGCCCAGAAGACCCTGCCGAGCACGGAGGCGCGCTGAAGAACGAACTTCTCCCAGCCTGTTAATTCATCAAGGCGGGCTTGCAGGACGCCTGTCAGCGTGGGCGGGACGCGCGCCTGCGTCAATCGCGTCGGCTCGATTGACCAGGCGTCCTCTCCGGCGACGATGACGCGCCGGTCAATCAGCATCTTGATAATCTCTTCGACGTAGAAAGGATTGCCTTCGGCCTGCGCCACAACCATCTCGCGCAGGGCCAGCGGCACATCCGTCGCGCGGCGCAAAATTTCTTCCAGCAGCTTTCGCGTCTCGCCTTTGGAAAGCGGCTGCAAGTTAAGCCGCGTGTGTGCGGAATGCCCTTCGCCCCACGCGGGCCGGCGTTCAAAAAGCGCTGGGCGAGTCAGGCACAGGATAAAGAGCGGCGCGCTCTCACACTCGCGCATCAGGTAATCCACGAAATCCAGCGAGCCGTCATCGGCCCAGTGAATATCTTCCAGATAGAGGACGAGCGGATTCGCCCGCGCCGTGCGCTTGAAGTAGTGCGCGGCGCATTGAAAAGCGCGGTCACGAATCTGCCTCGCATCATCGAGGATGGGCCGCAGGTGCGGGCTGTCCGAAAAATCAAAGCCCATGAGATGCCCTATACAGTGTGCCTCTGCGCGGGCTTCTTCCGCGTTCGGTGAAGAGGCTTGGAGTCCGCGCTCAAGTTTCTCGCGCGCGGCGTGTGGCGCGTCTCCGTCCTGTATCTCAAAACGGAAGGACAGCACGTCGCGCAAGAGCGCATAGGGCAAGCCGCGCGTGGCCTCGCGTGCGCGACCATTGAACACGCGCACGCTCTCCGGCAGCAGCTCGACGCGGTTGCTGAACTCGTAAAGCAGGCGCGATTTGCCGACTCCCGCATCGGCTGTGACCGTCACGGCGCACAACTCTTTGTCTTCAAGCACGCCCTTTAGCGAGCGCAGCAACTTTTCCAGCTCGGCCTCGCGCCCGATCATGCGCGTCTCGACGCCTTCGACGCCGCGTGTGCCCAAACGAAAGGCGCGCGGCTTGGCGCGCTCGACCACGTAAGATTCGAGCGGCTCGCTCTTGCCCTTGACGCTCATCACTTCCAGCATGCGTACATCGAAGATGCCGCGCACATGCGCGTAGGTGTCGCGCGAGATAAGGATGCCGCCGATGTGTGCGGCCTGCTGCAAACGATGCGCGAGATTGACAGGAGCGCCCGACGCGGCCATCTCGCCCGTCGTGCTGACCGCGCCGAGATAGACTGATCCCGTGCTGATGCCGACGCGCATCAACTGCGGCGGCAAAGCGTCTTCGCCGGTTTCCGCCTCCGTCACAAATTGTGAATAGCTTTGGCCGTGCTCGCGTATGAAACGGCTGACGGCATCCTGCATCACAAGCGATGCATGAATCGCGCGCTCAGGGTCGTCTTCATGAGCCGCCCGCGCGCCCCACAGGGCCATCACGGTGTCGCCCATGTGTTTTTCAATCTCGCCGCCATGCTCTGTGATGACAGCATCTATGTGCTGCCATAGCTTGTTCAGCAGTTCTCCCGTTTCCTCCGCATCGAGCGTTTCGGATAACTCGACCAGACCTGCGAGGTCTGCGAAAAGCACTGTCGCCTGTTTGCGCTGTTCGAGCGGCGGCGCGACTGCGCCCTGCCTGACCTGACCGGAAGAAGCCTGTGCCGCCATGTTGCCAGCCGGTGGAATCAATGCTGGCAAAGCTTCGGCTTCCTGCGCCAGCAAGCGGCGCACATCCGTCAACAAATCCGCAGCCGCCGGATAACGCGCTTCTCTGTCTTTACAGAGGGCTTTGGTAACGAGTTGTTGCAACTCGGGCGCGACGCGCTCAAGAGAGTCTGCGAGCGGCGGCGGCTCTTTTTGCAGGATCAGTGAAAGGATGTCGCTGCCGGTCTCTCCGGCAAAGGGTAGCCTGCCCGCGAGCGCTTCGTAGAGCACTACGCCCAGGCTCCAAATGTCCGTGCGCGCGTCCGTCTTAAACCCGCGCGCCTGTTCGGGCGACATATAGCTGATCGTGCCGAGAACAATGCCGGGAGTCGTCGTTAACAAACGTCGCGGCATGTCTTCCGGCGAATCCGACTCCAATAGTTTTGCAATCCCGAAGTCGAGGACTTTCACATAACCGTCCGGCCTGAGCATGATGTTCTCAGGCTTGATGTCGCGGTGAATGATGCCCGCCGTGTGGGCTACGATGAGCGCGGCAGCGACCTGCTGGATGTAATTAAGAGCTTCGCAGACCTCTATGCGTCCACGCGTCATGCGTGCGCGCAAGGTTTCGCCTTCGATCAATTCGGTGGCGATGTAGTGAGCGTCATCCGTCTGCCCGATCTCATAAATGGTGATGATGTTCGGATGATTGAGGGCCGAAGCGGTGCGCGCCTCCTGCTGAAAGCGCAAGACCTTCTCCGCATCCTGCGTGAGACGCGCGGGCAAGAGCTTGAGGGCGAGGCGGCGTCCGAGCCTCTCGTCGCGCGCGAGATAAACCTCGCCCATCCCGCCCACGCCGAGCAGCGACAGAATCCGGTAAGGGCCAATGCTGCGGCCTGTGGCCGTGTGGCTGCCTGTGCTGGCCGCGATGCGGGCCGCGACTTCCATCGCCGGGGCTTCGATAAACTTGCCCGCGCGCCCGTAGGCTTCTAAGAGCGAGTCAACCTCTGCGCGCAGAGCTTGGTCGCCCGCGCACGCCGCGTCCAGAAAGAGCGCGCGACGCTCCGGCTCGACTTCGAGCGCGGCATCGAAGAGCTTATCTACCTGTTGCCATCTTTCGGCCTTCATCCGGTTTCTTCCGCGCTCAATTCACGATAGAGCCACGCTTTGGCCTTGTTCCATTCGCGTATCACAGTGATCTGAGAGAGCTTGAGAAAAGCCGCAGTCTCTTCGACGCTCAGGCCGCCGAAGAATCTGAGTTCGACGATCTGCGCCTTGCGCGGGTCAATTTCGGCGAGAGCATGAAGGGCTTCGTCCAGCGCGACCAGATCGGCCTCGCGCCCTGTAGAGACCACTAAGGCTTCCTCAAGCTCCACTTCGCGCGCCTCTACACCTTCCTTGAGGTGCGGGCGTTTGCGCGCAAAGTCAACGAGGATGCGCCGCATCAGTTGCGCCGAGACGCCAAAGAAGTGCGCGCGATTTTCCCAGCGCGCGTTCTTCCAATCAATCAGGCGCAGGTAGGCTTCGTTGACGAGCGCGGTAGTTTGCAGCGCATGGCCCGCCCTTTCGCGCCCCATATAACGTTTGGCGATGCGATGCAGCTCTGCATGAATCAGCGGGACTAACTGTTCAAGCGCGGCCTCGTCGCCATTGCTCCATGCGACGAGCAGTTGTGTGACTTCATGTGTGGAGGGCGTCGTCATGGAAAATCCTTCCGGCAAGGAAACGCTGCTCTCTGCTATTCGGTGAACCGAGCGTCAATCTATCACACAGCGCGGGCGGCCCTCTAACGCTTTATCTCTCGCCCGAAAAAATTTTTCCTGATGAATGATAGTTATCCGCAGCCCCCTTGCTCTTGGCGTCTTTGCGTGAGCCTGCCTTTTCAACTCTCGAAAAAATTTTTACCAGGCATGATAGTTTTCCGCCCCGACGCCCGCATATATGAGCAGCGATGAAAGCCCGGCCATAATAAAATATGGTTGCCAACTGAAAGGAAAATCCCATGTCTTTGAACAAGTCTTCAGCCATCAGCTACAACCAGGGGCGCAGCTACTCGCAGCAGGCGATTCTGATTATTCAGGAATTCGTCCGCACCAACCTCAGCGGAAAGTGGGACAACCAGAGCGTGCAGGCCGTCTACGATATGCAGAAGTCTCCGTATTATTCGTTCAAACTGGGCGCAGACGGAAAGGTCGGCCCTGGCACTCTGGGCTTGATAATTTTGGAGCTGGAGAATGCAGGCAGAGCGGGCGAGGCGGGAGTGCTGCGCTGCTATCCCTACTCGATTCAGGGCGCGCCGGGCGAGATCAATATCATAGAAACTTTCACACACTGGACCAGCACATCGCTCAAACTTGAGACGGACGGGGCCACCTGGTACTCGATGGAAGGCGTCTTTAACGTCAAGCTCAAACTCAGCCCGAGTGTCCCTGACCCGACGCGCTACGAGTACAGGCAAAAGATTAAGGGCGAAGCATGGAGTCATCGCGGAGAATGGGATATAGACCCGAACGATCCCACAAAAGAGGTCTGGATACCGAGGGGTAGCTGGGTTGATGAGAGCGCAGGATTCAAGGTTCCGGCGGAAGGCGCGATTCCCAAAGGGCTAAATAAAAATAATTGGAAAGAGGATGGAGAAATCGTTTCCGGCGGGAAGATTGAACGCTTTGGTTATCGCAACCAGCCGAAGAAGATCAGTAACGGCTTGCTCGATTTTTATTCGCCAGATCAAAACGGATACGAGTATGTCCTGAAAGACACCTTCGGCATCAGGAGGACGACGCCTTACATCACCGCCGGGAAAATCTGGCTCGAACTCTTTTACATGGGCTACGTGATAGACAATCAAAAGCCCGCAGGCAATCAAGTCATCGCTTCCAAACAGTGGCATTACATGCGCGAAGAGATTTTATACTGAGCAAACGATAGTTTCCCGCAAAGGCGCTGGTGGCGCAAAGAAGAGCACGCAGGGGGCGAATGGCCTTCAACGCTTTGCGTGCTTTCTTTGCGCCACCAGCGCCTTTGCGGGAATATGTTTTTCTCCGAATGATAGTTTTTCGCCCCTTCATACGCATTTATCTTCGAGGGGAATCAATCACAACGCATTGAGGGGATAAAAGAGATGGAGCGTCCTTTATTAGCTCTTGGAGCCAAAGGCTACTACGTCACGGAGATGAAGAGCCTGCTCAGGAAGAAGTGTCTGGAAATAGACCCTTACTGGGATATAGATGTCATCAAAGACGATGACAGATTCGATGCCGGGACAAGTCGTTGTCTGGTGGACTATCAGACCAAAGCGATGCTGGTCGCAGACGGCATGGTGGGCAATAACACCTGGCGGGCCTTGCTCAATGAAGAGAGTTACAATGCTTATGCAGAGCCGAATTATGTGCATGCCCCGGACGAGTACACCTGCTGGGCCGCAGCGGTCGCCATGTTGAAGGGAGAAAGCTCTCCCAACCAGACGCGGCCTCCCGGCGTCGTCTTCGAGAAAAAAGCGGACGGCACTTTCGGCGGGCTGGAAAACGGCAATCCCAACATGCAGCTCTTCGCCACGCATCACGGTTTGAAGATGGTGGACGAACCGAATTTCGGGGCTGCAGATTTGTGTTTGCTGGTGAGCATCTACGGGCGGCTGATGCTGAACGTCAAGGGCGTGACGCCGCGTTTGAAGGTCGGCAACCCGACGGATAGCCATCTGGTTATACTCTCCGGCCTGCGCGGCGACGGCTCGCCCGCCGGAACTACTCTCAGAATCCGCAACCCGACCTTAGAGGGCGATTCAAAGCAAGGCATCGTCGCCAGCTTCGCCTATCTGAAGAACAAATATAACGGACTCACCTACCAGACTTTCTATCGTATCTACGGCAGTTCGAAAAGCATTCCCTGAATGGCAGAGAACTCTAAAAGGATGAGAGTCAGCACCTCGTTCAACTGCTCTTTAAGATTTACCTTTGACCTTAATTGTGCTTTCCAAACGCGATGACGTAAAGTGCTTGCTTAAACAGAGCAAGCTTTGCGCTTGTGCGGGCACCAATCAGTCGGACAAAGGGAGATTTCAATGAGCAAAGGGAACGCGAAGAAAAAGCCGGGTAAAGGCACACCACAGGAAAATAACGACAAGATAAATGACCTCGCGCCGTTTCATGAGGAGGGCGACGGAGAATATCTGACGACTAATCAGGGAGTGCGCGTCAACGACGATCAGAACTCGCTCAAAGCGGGCGAGCGTGGCGCGACGTTGCTGGAAGATTTCATTCTCCGCGAGAAGATTACTCACTTCGACCACGAGCGCATTCCTGAAAGAGTTGTCCACGCGCGCGGCGCGGCGGCTCACGGCTTCTTTCAGGTCTACGAATCAATGGCCCAATACACGAAGGCCGGGTTTCTCCAAGACCCGAAGGCCAAAACGCCTGTCTTCGTGCGCTTCTCGACCGTCGCAGGCTCGCGCGGCTCGACAGACCTCGCGCGCGATGTGCGCGGCTTCGCCGTTAAGTTCTACACCGAAGAGGGCAACTACGATCTGGTGGGCAACAACATGCCCGTCTTCTTCATTCAGGATGCGATTAAGTTTCCCGATTTGATTCACGCCGTCAAGCCCGAACCGCACAACGAAATCCCGCAGGCGGCGTCGGCGCATGACACGTTCTGGGATTTCATCTCGCTGATGCCTGAATCCACGCACATGATTATGTGGGTGATGTCGGATCGCGCGATTCCCAGAAGCTATCGCATGATGGAAGGCTTCGGCGTCCACACGTTCCGCTTTATCAACGACAAAGGCAAAGCGCGTTTTGTGAAGTTTCACTGGAAGCCGCTGCTCGGCGTCCACTCGGTCGTCTGGGATGAGGCGCAAAAAATCTCCGGCAAAGACCCGGACTTTCACCGGCGCGATTTGTGGGAGTCAATCGAGAACGGAGACTTTCCCGAATGGGAATTCGGCGTGCAGATTGTGGAAGAGAAGGACGAGCACAAGTTCGACTTCGACCTGCTCGACCCGACGAAAATCATTCCCGAAGAACTTGTGCCTGTCCAGCGTATCGGCAAGCTGACCTTGAATCGCAACCCCGACAACTTTTTCGCGGAGACAGAGCAGGTCGCCTTTCACACAGGCCACGTCGTGCCCGGAATTGATTTCACCAACGACCCGCTCTTACAAGGCCGCCTGTTCTCTTACACAGACACGCAACTGATACGCCTCGGCGGCCCGAACTTCCACGAGATTCCGATCAATCGCCCGATCAATTCCATACACAATCACCAGCGCGACGGGCACATGCGCCAGCAGATCAACCGTGGCCGCGTCGCGTATGAGCCGAACACGCTCGGCGGCGGCTGTCCGTTTCAGGCGGGCGCAGACATGGGCGGCTTCACGAGCTATGCCGAAAAGATTGACGGTCAAAAGGTGCGCGCACGGAGCGCTAGCTTCTTCGATCATTTCAGTCAGGCGACGCTCTTTTACAACAGCCAGTCCGCGACGGAGCAAGAGCACATCATAAAAGCTTTGCGCTTTGAGCTGGGCAAGGTGGAAACGCCTGCGATTAGAGAACGCATGGTCTATGTGCTGTCACAGGTTGACAAGACTCTGGCAAGCCGCGTCGCCGAAGGGCTGGGCATCAAAGTGCCAGCGAAGATTGAAGGGCCTTTGAACATGAGTGTTCCGGCGGACGCTAATCCGAAACAGTTCCAGCCGAAACGCGTTACTCAAGAGGTGGGAACGTCGCCAGCCTTGAGCATGGCAAACACGCCGAAGGACAGCATCAAGACGCGCAAGATAGCCGTGCTCGCCGCAGACGGGTTCGATGGAGCGGGCCTCGCCGCGATGAAGAAGGCTTTGACCAATGCCGGAGCGCAGGTCAAGCTCATCGCTCCGCGACTGGGCTTTCTGAGCGATGCTAACGGGGAAGAGATCAAAATTGATTTCAGCTTCCTGACCGCGTCCTCTGTCCTCTTCGACGCCGTCTATGTCCCCGGCGGAGAACAGAGCGCAGAGACCCTTAAAGGAGAAGCCGACGCCCTACACTTCGTCAACGAGGCGTACAAGCATTGCAAGGCGATTGCCGCAACCGGAGCGGGCGTCGAAGTGCTCCGCGCTTCTTATCCGGGCGCGCTCAAGGAAGTCAAAGCAGCCTCAGACGGAAGTAAGGTCTTCGCGGAAGAGGGCGTCGTCACGGGTCAGGATGCACAGGTCGGCAAAGCCGCGACGGAGTTTATCAAAGCCATCGCCCAGCACAGGCATTGGAGCCGGGAGATGAAAGATCAGGTGCCAGCCTGATAAGTTAGCTTAAAAACAGGTAGCCGCCGGAAGCAGTCTCATAAATATCTCCTGTCCTATTGCGACTGGTATTTATGAGACTGCTTTCATCTGTAAAAGGCCATAGCGTGGCAGACAATCGCCACCGGCTCAAGGAGACGTGACCAGCGGCAGTTCGATGAAGCTAGCCTGACCGGGCGCGTGATAGATACGCTGTGTGGCCTTTCGATAATCACCCGGCTTGGCCCAGAAGATGTTGGGAACGAATGTCTGCGGGTTGCGGTCGTAGAGCGGAAACCAGCTTGACTGAACCTGCACCATGATACGGTGGCCGGGCAGGAAAACGTGGTTCGCTGTGGGCAGCGCGAATCTATAGAGCAAAGGCTTGCCGGGCGCAATCGGTTTCGCAGTTTCAAAGCTTTCCCGGTAACGCCCGCGAAAGATGTCCGCCGAAACCATCAACTGGTAGCCGCCCATGACGGGCTGGCCCGCGACCTCATCCGGATAGACATCTGTTATCTTGACCACCCAATCGGAATCAGTCCCGCTGGTGGAGGCGAACAGATTGACCAACGGTTGCCCGCTAATCTTAACGGGTGCGCGCAAAGCGTCGGAAACAAACGCCGCGACATCCGCGCGGCCTGACGCCTCACGCTGATCGTCCACTAACCACTGTCGCCATGTGCCGTCCGAGGCTCCGACGGGCCGAATGGGACGCGCTCTGAACGGGACGGGTTTAGCCGGGTCGGAGACATATTCTTCAAATGCTTTGTCGCCGGATTTCGGCGCGTCGAATCCCGCTTTGAGACTCGCGTTGAGGTACAGAGGGGTGGGTCGAATCATGCAGCCGCTCGCGCATCCGGCAGGCCAAGCGTGCAGGCTGCGCCAGGAGTTCGTCCCCGTTTCAAACGCGACCACAGGAGCGATGTTCGCTTTGGGCGCGCCGTCCTTGAGATATTGGTCCAGGAACGGGCGCAGAATCTCACGCCGGAAATAGAGCGCGGTATCGCTGCCGAATTTCAACGCGCCGAGCGCGCTTCCGTCTCGAATCATCTGACCGTGATGCCACGGCCCCATCACCAGAAAAACCTTGTCGTTGTTCGTATCCTTCGGCTCGATAGTCTTGTAGACAGCAGGCGCGCCATAGATGTCCTCCTGATCCCAAAGACTATGAACCAGCATGACAGGCACTTTGAGCGGTTGCGCCGCGAGCAGCTTGTCCACAGCCTGATCGCGCCAGAAGGCATCATAGCCCGGATGCTCAAGCACCTTTCGCCAGAAGCCGATCTGTTCGAGGCCGCGACGCCGACCGAGTTCGCCCGCCGACCCCGCCTGCATAAACATGTCGTAGTCGTCATAGTGGCTCGTCCACCAGAGGACGGAGGAATCGCGCGTCGCCACCTGATTGTACATGTACGCCATCATCTGCTGGCGGAAAGCTCCGTGGTGAAACCAGTCGTCGCCCATCCAGCCGTCAACCATAGGGTTCATCGGCACAGAGACTTTGAGCGCGGGATGCGGATTGACGAGCGCCATGAGCGGCAGAAAGCCATCGTAAGAAATGCCGAGGATGCCGACCTTGCCGTTGCTCTCAGGAATGTTTTTGACGAGCCATTCGATGGTGTCATAAGTGTCTGTCGCATGGTCTACAGAGGTCGGGTTCTGCGGCCCTTGCAGCGGGCGATTCATCACATAATCGCCCTCCGAGCCGTACTTGCCGCGCACGTCCTGAACCACGCGTATGTAGCCGCCCTCGACAATCACGTCCGTCGCGTTGTCGTATCCCCAGAGGATTGAACCCAGATGAGAGCTTTCGGCGTGGCTCGTGAGATCGGTCGCGCCGTAGGGCGTCCGCGTCAAAAGAATCGGCGCGCCCTTCGCGCCACGCTGCAAGAGGATGACTGTATGCAGCTTGACGCCATCGCGCATCGGAATCATCACCTCGCGCCGCGTATACTCGAAACCGTCATTGGTCGGCTCAAACCTGGCTGGCGTCTCGCTCGTCTGGGCCGCCGTCGGCGCGATGAGCATTGCAATCAGAGCCAGCCCGCAAACGCAGCGGAAAAACTTCCCGCCAACGCCACCAGCGGCCCACCCCATGCGAGCGCTGTCAAGGAGCATTATTTGTTGACATGCCATCGAGGCACCTCCATTGACTGACCTGTAGTTGATTCGCCGCGAGGATATTAGTCTGTGGGCTTAGGTGTCAATAAAATACGGAAGTTGATAGCGCCCTCGTCGAACATTCACACAGGCAAGATTGTGTGTCACAAAAGGCGAAGGATGCGGTGATTGATACGTGTCTGGACTTTAGACCGCACTCGCCTTCAACAGGAATGCCGCACGATACGGTATAATTGGCGATAGGGCGCTCGTCGCCAATTTAGGAGCAAGGAAACGTTTATGAGCAACGAAAAATCCCCTTACCTGAGTGGCCCGAATCGTCTGGCAGATGTTATCTCTGCCATTCAGGTTATGAGTACATACAGATTTTACAAGCTCCCCTTTAATGGTTGGGCTGATAGGATTTCCGCTGATTCTTCTCGTGGTGAGTATTGGCAGAGGGTTTTTGAGCAGCACCCTGAATTTTTTCGCCTTGATGGGCAACGTCAGAAAGCTTCATTGGTTTGGCGTCGTCAATACCCAAAACGTTTTCAAGTTGATGAAGAGCGGGTTCTTACAAAAGAAGAATTTGATGCGTTAGGTGAGCCAGCGAAGCAACGTATCTCATGGGTTCGCTTAACACCCGCAGATATTAAGACATTAGTTGATACTGCGATTAATCTTCATTCGCGTGCCCTTGAAGAGCAAAAGGAGAAGCGTTGGTGGTTGCCACTTGCAAGCGCAATTGGAGGTCTCATTGGCGGAATATTGGGAGCATTGATTGGTAAGCTATAGCCACGCGCCCTAACAACCAACCGGAGCGGAATTAGCTCGGATGTCATCCGACAACTTGAATGCTTAATATAATTCTTTCCGCTTGGTTAAATTCGAGCATTAGACATCAAATAATGAGGTGCAGATTTAACTATGAAAGTTCTTGAAACAGAGCGTCTCATCCTTCGCCGGGTGACGGTTGAAGATTGCGTGTTTATTCTTGAACTCTTGAACGACCCTTCGTGGTTGCGCTTTATCGGTGATAGAGGTGTGCGAACACTTGATGGCGCGCGTGATTATATTTTGAAGAGTCTGGTGGGTCTGTACGAGCGTCTTGGCTTCGGGCTGTATTTGACCGAGCTAAAGGGTGTGGGCGTCCCCATCGGGATTTGCGGCCTGATAAAAAGAGATTCTTTAGAAGATGTCGATATTGGGTTTGCCTTTCTTCCGAAATTCCGTGGGCAAGGATATGCCTATGAATCTGCCGCTGCTGTGATGGAGTATGGGAAAAGAGCTTTTGGGATAAATCGTCTGGTGGCTATCACCTCTCCGGACAATTATGATTCGGCAAGGCTGCTTGAGAAGTTGGGATTTAATTTCGAGCGAATGGTTAAACTGTCTGGTGATAGCGAGGAAGTCAGTTTATTTGCCTTCAATTAGTTTTCTCGCAAAGAGGCGCAAAGAGTTTCTGCCCTTGTTTCACATGAATAGTTTCGGCGCGAGCGCCGCCGAACAACTCATTGAACCCCATCGCAGTTAGCATCTTATGTCATTCGCCGGATTGAAGGCTTCTCTCGCTGACTGCTTGAGGGTTAATACGGGCGCGAGGTTGCTATGAGAAAGGTCAAGCTAAATGGATAAGCATCTCGTATTTGTTTATGGAACGTTGAGACGCGGCGGTGAGGGCGCAATGTCTATCAGATTTCCCGGTTCAAAATTTATTGCAGAGGCTCAAGTCGGCGGCAGCCTCTACGATCTAGGCGCATATCCGGGCTTGCTCCTTAATGACGCGAACGCATTGGTGACAGGCGAAGTGTATGAAGTCGATGATGAGCTTCTGAATCGGTTGGACGAGTTTGAAGCATCGAGCAATTATTGCCGGAAGCAGGTTGAAATCTCTCTTGGCAATGACATCAGTAGATGTTGGATTTATGAACCCGATCCTGAATTTTATGCCCTTCGGATTTTAATTGCGTCAGGTGACTGGATTGAATATGCAAAGACGAAAACAGACCGGCCCGCAGAGGTCACATGGCCCGACGAAACTCCGGGTTAAATAACGAGGCGGCATATCTCATCAGCGCAAATCCAACAACTCGGTGCAACCCGGCGAGAGGCGGAAACGCATGAGCACACAGAAGCGGCCCAACCCGCCAGCCTCAAACGTGATGATAGACCTCGCCGAGTTCACCGGCAGCCGCATCACTGTTTACTACACAACGCGTGAGCGTGTCGTTGGCAAGCAAAAGGAAAAGGACAACGATGTGTGGCGCATCCGTATGCTACCGGCAAAGAAGTAGCGGCAGGTCAGGCCCGGCTACTCCGCCAGTAAGAGCCACGCGAGAGCTGTATCGCCCGTTGTGCCAAACTGAAAGCCCGTAAAACCTGCACTGCTGCGATTGACGTAGAAGATGGCTGGCGAGCCGGGACGCCAGACGGACTGATCCGTCTTGCCGTCGCCGTCGTAATCGCCGGGTGTCGGGCGATCACTGGCGCTACTGCCTGCGGCCCCGCCAAGGCCAAAGTGCAGAGCGCGTAAAGCCCCGTCAGAGCTTTGCCGCCAGTACCACACGCCGCTAGTTCCAACTCCTTTGCCGCGCCAGACTGCGTAATCAGTCCTGCCATCCCCGTCGAAGTCTGACGGCACGACCCAATCGGTCTGGAAATTACCGAACGTCTCGCCCTGCACTCCGCCGTCCGAACTTCTGAGGACATAGAAGGTGTTGGCCTGAACGGGGAAACCGAGGCGATAGACTGCCGGATCGGCCTTGCCGTCGCCGTCATAGTCGCCACGGACGGGAAGGTCTGCGTCGCCCCTGCCGAAGATGATGGCTGTGAATCCGAGCGAGCTGCGCTGTATATACCAGACGACATTGCTGCCGACGTTGCGCGTCACGGTCGGGTCAACTATGCCATCTCCATCAAAGTCCTGTGTGCTGGTCGGGTCATCGCCCACCTGACCGAACGGCACTGTCTGAAGCGCGCCCGTCGAGCTTTGCAGGATATAGAAAACGCCCATCCGCCAGACGGCTATGTCCCACTTGAGATCGCCATCATAATCCCCCGGAACGGAAAAATCCGTTTCTATACTTCCCCACTGTTGCGCTGAAAACCCCTCTGTGCTGCGTTGCGTGTACCAGATGAGATGGTCGCTGGCCCCGGCATCGCGCACCACCGCGTAATCCGTCTTGTTATCGCCGTCGAAGTCGAGCGGCGCGCGTTGCCGGATACCCTGAGCCGCCGCGAGAGAGCATAAACAGAGCGCACAGGCCAGACCGATAATGACTTGAGAAATCTTTTTCATTGACAATTCCCTTTGAAAATCTAAGCTGAGGCGCAGTATCTGTGAAGGCCGCTCAGCGAACCACAGTAATCACAAGCTCAACAGTGCACTGTTGAGCCGCTAAAATACTTCCCCGTCTTAAATTATTTTCGCGCCGGAGGCTAACACATAAAGACTAAGCAATAACCCGTGGTGCAAACCCACATCGGCGCAACAATTCAGAACCAATGCATCCAAACGGGCCTATTTACAGGCGGCTGTCAGGGCGTCTAATATGCGTTGGGCCGCAACTTTAAAATTATGGCAACTGAACTTGAAAAACGCTTTCACTCGGCGATGATTGATATTTATCAGCGCGCGAAATCCGAAGCTAGCTACAACGCAAGCCGCTTTCTAGGCATGGTGTCTGACAGGGGCGGCTATGAGGCTGCCCGCACTCTTCTCCATGCTCCGAAAGTCTCCGATGGGTACACGGCGTTATGGGAACGGAAACGTCTCGACTTGACCGTCGAGGCTCTGATTCTCAAATCTGAATGGCATGACCTTTTTTCTAGTGCCGAGCGCGACATCGCCCGCCAACGCCTCATTGAGTACGGTTACGACCTAAGCCTACTTGACGGCTAAAGATGCGGCCCAATAAGGGGGTGCACCCGACTCGCGGGAGGCGGGTCTCTCATGTACGTTGTGTGCGCTCGCGGGTTATCCCGGCGTTAGGCTGCGGAGGGATGTGGTCGCAACGGGCTTTGAAGAGATAATCAAACAAAGGAGCATGGACAAAATGTCGCTTAAAGGTAAAGGGGCTGTCGCCTGCATTTTATTTTCGGCTCTGGTGATAATGGGCTGCAAATCTTCGGGAGATGTGAACTCCAATTCACCGGCTAACTCTGCCAATGCGAATGCAGGCGCAGCGAAATCAACCCCGCCGCCCGCCAAGCCTAATGCAGACGGCACTATTCCTTCCGGCACAGGCGTGGAAAAAGAGAAGCCCGCCGCAGGCAAAGGTAATGTGCAGGGCAAAGTCTTTTATAACGAACAACCGGCCAAAGATATTGAGGTCAAACTGTGCGAGACCTTCAACCAGTATTTGGGCGGATGCGGCGGCGAGACATTCACGGCCAAGACGGATAGCGCGGGCGAGTATTTAATCAAAGACGCGACGCCCAGAATTTACGAGGGCTTGATCGTGAAAGTCTTCAACACGGACTATTATGTCTTTGCCACTTCCGGCATCCTCCAGATAGCCAAGTACAAGATCGAAGGGGATCAAACATTCTTCGCGCCAGACACAAATCTTTTCAAGAATGATTTGAAGCTTGTGCAGCCGAAGGCCGGATCGAAAATCGCAGCCAGCAACATAGAAGTGAAATGGGAAGCTTACCCGGACGCGGCCTATTACAAATTCAGCATCTACGCAGATAGCTCTACGCCAGCCAAGACGGAGTACGACTACATCAACAAGCGCGTTGATGGATTGTCTTACGTTTTGGACAAACCGCTTTCACCCGGCTCATACACTGTCAAGGTGGAAGCCTATAACGGCAACGACATCAAACTCTCTCAAAGCTCGGGCGATATAAAGTTTGAGGTAACAGGCGAAGCAGCAAAATAGAGAGTCGTTTATAACCCGCGCTCGATGATTGAAGCGACGACGCTTTCAAGCGGCTCTAATGAACGCCCGAATCAGGGTGCGGGTCAATTCCGGCTTGAGCCAGCGTAAAATATGTTATCCCGATGTGATGAAATTAACGCTCTCTAAGCTTGGAAATTTGTGCGGCATCATGGCTCCGGTCTTATGGGCAGGAGCCATCATTTTCTGCGGCAGTTTAAGACCGGAATACAACCACCTGACACAATACATCAGCGAGCTTGGCGAGCGGGGCAGCTCTACAGAGTTCATCATCCGGTACGCCGGATTCGTCCCCACGGGTCTCATGCATGTGGCGTTTGCTGCATGCCTTTACTTTGTCTTCAGAGGCAGTCATCTGGCAGCAATCGCTGCGATGCTGCTTGCTATCAACGGGCTGGCGCGGATTGGCGCAGGCATCTTTCCCTGCGAAATAGGATGTGCTGGCCCCAGACTTTTGCTCAGCCAGAAATTGCACAGCTTATCGTCCGGCGCGGGCTTTCTGGCTCTGATTGGCGCTTCGGTCTTGTGGGGCATTTTCCTCAGACGAGACCAAAGCTTGCGTTGGCTTGGCCTGTACTCTGTAGCCTCCGGAATTCTGGGTCTGGTTTTTCTGATGCTGATGTTATGGGATGCGGAGACGAGGACGGGCATAGGTCTCTACGAGCGTTTAGCTACGGGCGTCCTGTCTTTATGGGTCTTCGTGTTCGCGGTTCGATTATGGCGGCTCAAGGCAGACAACCCGGATACTGTAGGGGTGCCGCCGAATTAACGTTAGAGCGTCACATTGCTGATGCGAGTCAAGAGGGGAACTCTCTTTGCGGCCTTTGCGAAAAACCTTTGCGTGCTTTGCGTTTCAACTTAAGAGTTCATTTCAAAACCACTCAATCCTTTGCGTCTTGAGTCTTTCTTTTCTTAGCGCCTTTGCGTGAAATATTGAGGTTTCACGCAAAGGCGCTAAGATAAAACCGTAAGGCGCGAAGGATCGAGTTTATCCATAGCTGTGCTTTGAATCGCCTCTAAGTCGAAACGCAAAGCACGGCTAAGCGTCATTTGCCGTTACGGCTTACCTTTCAAAAGCATCGCGGCGCGATCAATCTCTGCGGCGACGTTTTCGATTGTCCGCGCCGCGATGCCTATCTGTTCATTGGCCTCTTGCCAGCTATGTTGTTCGATGGCCTCGCGCACGCCCGGCAGGGTCTTCACACCGTAACCCGTGTAAAATCCCGGCGCGTAAATCTGGTGCTTAAACCACGGGCGACGCGGCAATCCCTCATTGCACGTCATGGCGCGCTCGACTTTTATCAAGGCTTCATCTAAGGCTGCCGAGGGCGCGGGCAGTTTGTTCTGCGCCGCGAGCTGCGTCATCGTGGCCTGATATTTACGCGTGCTTTCCTGCAAGCGGGCCAGAGAATTCTCCAGCGGCGCGAAGTTCAAATAAGGCGCGGGCGGTTCCGCTTTCGGCATCACAAATGTTTCCGTCGGGTCGAAGAAGGCGGCGTAAGTCCCGTCGCTGAGACGACGATTCTTTTCCTTGATCTCTTCGCGCGCGTCGTTAGTCAACTGCGTGACTTCTTTAAAATACTGTCCGAGCGTGTCGCTCAAGTTACCGAATTCAAAAGGCAGCACGTCTGCGTTCGCAAAGCGCAGGACGGCGCGCCCGCAAACTTGTGCGAGCGCGATGCCGTAATCGAAATTCGGGTCAATGAAGCGCGTGTAGTTATCAAACGAATCATAGATCGAATGATAAGAGCCGCCGCCGCTTTCGCCGCCAAAGCCCAGATTCAAAGACGCGATGCCGAGGTGTTGCAGAAAAGGCGTGTAGTCTGAGCCGGAGCCGAGCGCGTCAATTCTCAGGTCTGCGCGGTCACGCGCCTCGCGTCGCTCATCTCTGTCGCCGCGCAGCAGTTGGAAAGCACGCGCGCGATCCGAAACGGAAATCTTCTTCTGCGGGTCAATCACATCGCGCGACACCTCGTTGATAAATTTTTCGAGCGTGTGCGAGCCGCCAACGCCTAAAAAACCGCGCCCGGTGGAATCGGAGTTGATATAGATGACAGCATTCTTGCGGAGCATGTCGGCATGCGTTTCGGCCCATTCGGTTGAGCCTAACAGGCCGGGTTCTTCGCCGTCCCAGGCGCAATAAACAATCGTGCGTTTGGGCTTCCATCCGGTCTTCACTAATTCGCCGAGCGCACGCGCTTCCTCAAGCATGACCACCTGCCCGCTGATGGGGTCGCTCGCCCCGTTGACCCATGCGTCATGATGGTTGCCGCGAATGACGAGTTCGTCCGGTCGCTCGCTGCCTTTCAATCTGGCGATGACGTTGCGTATGGTTTCCGTCTTCCAATCGAATTCCAGTTTGAGATGCACCATCGCCGGGCCGGGGCCTAGATGATAGGTGACTGGCAAAGCCCCTCGCCAGGCGTCGGGCGCAACCGGCCCGCTCAAAGCTTTGAGCAGCGGCAGCGCATCTGCATAAGAGATTGGCAGCACAGGAATCTTCGTCAACGACTGTGCGTCTTTGAGCGCGAGGCGTTTGGCGTCCTTCGTCGCCCCGATGCCCGGCGTCAACGGGTCGCCCGGATAAAGCGGCATATCCGCGACCGAGCCGCGTTGCGCGCCGGACTCGTTGCGCCAAGCTCCTTTCGGGTACACGTCGCCCTGATAAAAGCCGTCGTTGCGCGGGTCTGAATAGATAAGACAACCGACCGCGCCGTGTTCCGCAGCGACCTTCGGCTTGATGCCGCGCCACGAGCCGCCGTAACGCGCAATGACGATCTTGCCTTTGACATCAATGCCGCGCTGCTCCAACTCTTCATAATCTTTCGGCACGCCGTAGTTGACATAGACGAGTTGGCCCGTTACATCGCCGTCAATCGAATAAGCGTTATAGACCGGAAGCTGCTCGGACGTTTGCGCGGAAGGCGCATCTTCCTTGAGCGCGGGTTCTGCGAGGCTCGCCGTGAATTTCTCAGGCGAGACCATTTCCAGCACGCGCACCTTCGGCGTCGGAAAGAGGACTTGAAACTCTTCGAGTTGCGCGTCAAAGCCCCACGAGCGAAAGAGCGAGAGCATGAACTCTGCATTCTCTTTGTTGTAAGGCGACCCGACATGATGCGGCCTCGCAGAGAGCCGCTTCATATTCTCGCGCAGGTTCTCGCGCTTGAGGAGCGAATCGAACTTGGCTTCTAAAGCTCTCTCTGCCTCCGCGCCTTCGCGTGCAAAGCCAAGCAGCGGCGGCCTGTCATTGCTCTGCGCCGCCGGATTGATAACGAAAGAGTAAGCGAGCAACAGAACGAGAACCAGACGAAAAGAGTTAATCAGCATCAACGCCTCCGATACCTGTGTCGAATGAAAATGGAATGGCTGCCAGAGAATTTATTACAGATAACCCTAAAGTGAAAGACTCAGCGCACAACGACTGAGCGCGCAAAACTGACTCCCGCAAAGGCGCAAAGGCGCAAAGCCGTTGAGCAATGCTTTATCTTAAATGCTTTCTTTGCGCCTTTGCGCCTTTGCGGGAGACGTTCTTTGCTTCCATCACAACTCGCGTTCGATTGAAACCCGTAATATTTCTTTCGGAAGTGCTAATCAAATTAGCCGGCACGCGTTAATAGTATGGGTCGAAGCCTCGATTCGTAAAAGAATATTTCAGAGAACATGATTATGCTGATTCAAACGAAAAAACGCGGCAGAAGAAAAAGGCTTGTTGCCATCGTCGCGGTTTTACTAATTTCCACGCTTGGTCTCCTTTACTTCCAGCTATGGAAGAAACCTGTCCTGATTGATAGCGGAATGATAAAACATCATCTCACCTTCACGGGCCATTCAAATGTGGTTAAGAAAGTTACGTTCAGCCCTGACGGTGAATCGCTTGCCAGCGGAAGCGTTGATAACACAGTCAAAATCTGGCAAAAAAAAGATGGCAAGGTTGTTCGCACTCTCGAACATCCGATGGGTGTCACAGCCTTAGCATTTAGCCCGGACGGAAGTTATCTGGCTACGACCAGTTATGATTCAAATGTCAGGCTCTGGCAGGTGGCAGATGGTGCGCTTCTCAAAACCTTTTCGGGACACGCGAAAACCGTTTGGGCGGTTGCCTTCAGCCCCGATGGAAATTCTATTGCGAGCGGCGGCGAAGACAGCCTTATAAGGCTCTGGGATATTCATCAGGGCAAACTCTTGCGAACTCTGGAAGGCCATGCTCTTAATATTTGGTCAGTCGCGTTTAGCCCAGACGGCAACAAGCTGGCAAGCGGAAGTTTTGATAAAGCGATCAAGATTTGGGATGTCAATGACGGACGATTAATCAGAACGATCAATGGACATTCAGAGGCGGTTTTAAGTGTCGCGTTCAGTAAAGACGGGCGATATTTAGCCAGCGGCGGCGATGACTCGACCGCTAAGCTTTGGAACGCCGATGACGGAAGCCTGATACGCACTTTTGCAGGAGACTCCGAACATATTTATTCCGTTGCTCTAAGCCCTGACGGTAAGTGGATGCTCAGCGGGGGCCGTGATAGGAATGCTTTAGGAGAGTTAGTACAGAATTTTTTTGGCGCGTCGGATTTAAATAAATGGATTACGGTGCGCCTCTGGAACTTAGCAGACGGTAAATTAGCGCATACGTTTGCACATCATTCCAATGATGTATTTTCGGTGACATTCAGTCCTGAAGGAGCATGGCTGGCAAGCGCCGGTGAAGATAAAACTGTCAGCGTATGGCGTTTCACACAGGGTCTCTGACCATCCTCTTGACGCAGCAAGAGAATCGCGCGAGGATGGCGGTGCTCATGGCAAGGCAATAATGTTGCTGGTAAATCTCTTTACATCAGCCTGTGAGCGCAGCCAGACAATATTCTTTCCCGCAGGATTTGATTCAAGTATCCTGATGATTTTAGGTCTCGACCTGCGCGGATAATTCCATACCCAAACGATAAACTCCAGATTGAATTTTTCAGGACAACCCTCTGCCATATCCGGCCTGTGTTTATTGCGGTACATCATTAATCTCTTCAACACGCGCCGGAGACATAGCGTGCGCGGCATGTCCAAAAATATTACTGTGTCACATGCCTCAAATCTGATGTCCAGAGTTCCGGAATAATTCCCGTCCATGATCCATGCGTCACGTGCCAGCAACTCTTCAACTGTCTTCCGCCATTCAGGCTTAGGCGTTTCAATCCATCGCGGACGCCAGTAGAGCTTATCCAGATGGAGGACTTCGATGTTAAGCAACTCACCCAGTTGATTTGCCAGAGTGGATTTACCGGCCCCACCCGAACCGATGACCAGAACCTTTCTCATAACAGCCGGATGATACCATCACTATTTGGAAAGCCTCATGCCCGAATCGAACGTCGCACGCGCCTGAAGCAGGCTGGCAAATCGAGGGAGTTCAATCATGACGAAGCATTGTGTTGAATGAATTATCCGGCGGCATGTCGCGCAAATTGCCTGCGGTTTATAAACGCTCTTATTTCAGCAATCGTGAGAGCCAGTGCGCGATGTTGAGAGCCAGTTGGCGATTATCAATCCCTTTGCGATTCATGCCCATCTGTAATTCCTCTACCCCCATTGCCTGCGCTGCCGGGCCGCGCACAATCTGCGCCGACAGCATCGCTGCTTCGCCGAGCATGACGACGCGCCCCTTGCCCGAATCAAAGGCCAGAGCCTGCGCGCGGCCTGCGGCAGAAGAAGTGCTTGCGCGCACCTCCGTCGAAGCGTGCACGCTCGCGCCGGGTGGTAGTGGCTTGCCGTCAAGCGGGCGGGCGGCAGGACGCGCGGCATCTGCTGCGGGTGCGCCTTCAGCCGGGCGCGTCGTCACATCAATGGCAGTGTCTGCCAGCCTGAGCAGTGAGACACTCCCCGCAGGGCCTTTCAGCGATTCGCCTGTGAAGGTGATGACCCGATTGACCCGCTCCGATGCATCACGCCCACGCGTGATCGGATGGTCTGCAAGCAAGCCGTTAACGCGAGTGTAGACGAGAAAGCTCGTGTTGCCGGTTTCAGTGTCATGGCTGGCCGGGTCGCTTGTGTGCCCCTTGCTCAAATCCACGCCAAAGCGACGCGCCAGCGTTTCTGCTGCCGCGCCGAACGGGGCATGATCTGCGATGAGCAACAAAGAGCCGCCCGCGCGCACCCACTCAAATATCACCTCACACTCTTCCTCCGTGAAGGCGGGACGACTCGCCTCGGGCATGTTTTGCCGCTCTGCTCCTAAAGCATTGGCGATGACCAGAATGTGATAACCGTCAAGGGACTTCTTCTGAAACTTTGCATTATTGGGAGTGACGATGTAACCGTCGTTTGTGAGCAGGTCGGCGAAGGGTTTATAACGCCCCGTAGAGGTGTGAAAATTATTGTGCGCCTCATCAAAAAGAACTTTCGGGCGTGTCCTGGCGTAAGCGGGGCGAGCGACCTTCGCGTCGAAGTTCGGATCGGCGACCTGTTGACCGTTTATCACAGCCGCTAAACAGCCGAAGCTGATAAGGATGACGAGGCGGAAGATTTTACGGGTCTTCATATTTATGCCCCTTAATGAATCTTAACGATCAAGCATTACGAGAGTGCGGCGAGAAATGTTTCTCGCCGCACTCTGTCTCTTTAAGGAACGTAGGCGGACGGAACGGGAACATCGCCATGCGCGCCAAACTGCTCTGCCCTCAAAGCGCCGTTCGTGCTCTGCAAGATATAGAACACTCCTGTTGATGGTCTGAAGACTGCTATGTCCCACTTTCCATCGCCATCGTAATCCGCTGCCGATGGAATATCACCGCTTATGCCCCAGCCGATTCCTTTGAACGCGTTGTCTGTGCTTTGCAGGTAGTACCAGCCTCCTGTGGTTGGCCTGTAAACGGCAATGTCTATCTTGCCGTCTCCATCGAAATCTGCACTGATGGGCTTATCTCCACCAACTCCCCACTGCTGTCCCGTGATCGCTCCATCCGAGCTTCTCAAGATATAGAAAATGCTCGAAGAGGGACGATAGATAGCGAAGTCCGCTTTGCCGTCCCCGTCATAATCGCCCGCGACGGGGACATCTCCATCTGCTCCCCACTGCTGGTAATGAAATGAATTGTCCGAGCTATGCAGCAGATAGAAGAAGCCCGATGAGGGACGAAAAACACAGATGTCTGTCCTGCCATCTCCGTCATAATCCCCTGCGGCGGGAAGGTCTCCGGTCTGTCCGAATTGCGTAGCGCGGAATGAGCTGTCCGAGCTATTTAAGAAATACCAGTAACCGTTCGCGGGGCGGAAGACCGCCGTGTCGCTTTTGCCATCACCGTCATAATCACCCGGAACGATTTTGTCACCGCTCTGGCCGAACTGCGTAGCGCGAAAGCCTGCCGCAGATTGCGACAGATACCAGTATCCACCGGATGGACGAAACACGGAAACGTCAGCTTTACCATCGCCGTCAAAATCGAACGCAGAGGTTTGCGAAGCAAGATAACGCAAAACTGTAAATTCACTTCGCGCGCCAGTGTTGCTTTTACCGGCCACCACAATCTTTCCATCCGGTTGCAGCGCGGCCCCATAAGCCGCTTCGCCGTAGTTTCCCCAATCCGTGGTGACGATGCCGCCCACGCCGAACGCCGGGTCGAGCGAACCGCCAGAGTTATAGCGAGCGAGCGCGATGTTAAAATTGCTCTCGCTCAAGGTCACGCTGATACCCACGACCACGATCTTCCCGCCCGGCTGCACGATCACTCCATACGAGCTATCAGCCGAATTGCCGTTGATCGCCGTGGTCACTTTACCGTCACCATCGAAAGTCGTATCGAGCGCGCCGTTAGAGTTATAGCGGACGAGCGCAAAATCATCGCCGGTAGCGGCGCTGTTACTGAAGCCTGCGGCCACGATTCTGCCGTCTGGTTGCAGGGCGACGGCAGAGGCCGCATCGCTTCCGCTGGCAATCGTCGTGATTAGCGTCCCTGCATTGCCAAAGCTGTCGTCGAGCGAGCCGTTCGCATGATAACGCGCGAGCGCAAAGCGACTGGTCGCGCCGCTGGTAATTGATCCGGCAGCGACGATTTTGCCGTCGGGTTGCAGCGCAAGAGCAGCCGCACTGGAAGAATAGCCGCCGATCAGCGTGGTAGCGATGCCGTCTCCGTCAAAGGTCGTGTCAAGTGAACCGTTGGAATTGAAACGGACGAGGGCGAAGTGGTTTTTCGGAAGCGAGTCAACCAGCAGCACAGTCAGCCCGGCAATCACGATCCGGCCATCCGGCTGCACAATGATGCTCTGCGCTGAATCGGCAGCCACTCCGATTGCCAGAGAGACAAGACCACTGGCAGCGGCTCCGAAGGTCGTATCGCGCGACCCGTTCGAGTTGAACCTCATGACAGCGATGTCTGCGTTAGGGGAACTCCCCCTGTAACCGGCGACAAGAATTTTGCCGTCCGCCTGCACAACCACTGCATTCGCTCCGTCGTCAGCATTGCTCACTGAAGCAGAGACGCGGCCATTGTTGCCGAAATCCCTGTCCGGGCTGCCGTCCGGGTTATACCTGACCAGCGCGAAGTCAAGACCGTTGAAGCCTCTGCTGTTACCGGCAGTAATAATTTTGCCGTCCGCTTGAAGAGCCACAGCGCGGGCCTCATCTCCATATTCGCGTATCGGTGTGGACACGCGGCCAAACGGGCCGAAACCTGTATCAACCGTGCCGTTGGAATCGTAACGGATAAGAGCGAAGTCGGCGGCTGTGATGTTTCTAAAGGTGCTCCCGGCGGCGATGATCTTGCCGTCCGGCAGCAGAGCCGCCGCAAAGGCTTCGTCGCCATAATTATCAATTGACGTTGTGACTTTCCCGTTCGCGCCGAAGCTTGCGTCAAGCGAGCCGTCAGCATGATAACGAAGGAGCGTAAACCGGCGGCTGGGAATTTGCTCGCTGTATCCGGCAGCCACCAGTTTGCCGTCCGGCTGTAGGTTAAGCTCATAAGCTCCGTCGTTGCCGAAGTCCGAAACGGGCGTCACAACTTTCCCATCGCCGTCAAAGCTTGTGTCGGGCGAGCCGTCGGGATTGTAGCGCGCGAGCGCAAAGTCCTCGTTCTGGCTGCTGAAGCCCCTGATATGACCGGCAGCCGCGATTTTGCCATCCGGCTGCACGACCACCGATTCTATCACCGCCATCTGACCGCTCATCTCCGTCACGACCATTCCATCAAAATCGAAAGTCGTGTCGAGCGAGCCGTCCGGGTTATAACGCGCAAGGGAAAAACCTGAGAGAGACTCCACGTATCCAGCCGCGATAATCTTTCCGTCGGCCTGTATCGCCACCGCATGAGCGTCCTCTTCGACATTGAAAGGGGAGAATTTCGTACGCACCTTTCCGTCCAGATCAAAACCGGTGTCGAGCGAGCCATCCGTGTTATAGCGCGCGAGCACAAAGTCATAACGACTGTCATTAACACTGCTGCGGCCCGCGAGGACTATCTTCCCGTCCGCCTGTATGGCAAGAGCATTGGCAACATCAAACGAATTATTGAAATCCGTGAAGACGCGGCCCGCGTCGCCA
Organism: Pyrinomonadaceae bacterium; assembly: GCA_963817025.1. Lineage (GTDB taxonomy): Bacteria > Acidobacteriota > Blastocatellia > Pyrinomonadales > Pyrinomonadaceae > JACMLC01. The sequence goes on from CAWFML010000004.1 coordinate 1,076,543, forward strand.
AAGCCTGTGTCGAGCGAGCCGTTCGAGTTAAAGCGAACGAGGGCGAAATCATAACTGAGCGGATTGCCTGTGACTGCGTATCCCGCGACCACTATTTTCCCGTCCGGTTGCAGAGCCACGTCAACGGCCTGATCAGACGTGGGACTGAGTGGAAGAACAATCTTTCCATCGCCATCAAAAGAAGTGTCGAGCAATCCATCCGGGTTATAACGCGCAACGGCCATATCAACCACATCACCGCTATTATTATGATAGTACCCGACCGCAACTATTTTGCCGTCCGGTTGAACGGCTACGCCATGAATGTATTCATTGGAAAAGTCGCCAAAGGCTGTTACGACTTTCCCGCTCATGCCAAACGACGGGTCAAGTTTTCCAGAGACCGCCAGCGTCGCGGTGCAGAGGAATAAGCAGACGCCCAGCACAAGCATCACACGGCGCAAGCCGCCGGGTTTGATGAGATGGAGAGCATTCTGCCGCGAGATGAAACCGAAATTCCGGATATGCGAATTAATAAACATATGGCCTCTTGATACTAAGCGGAAGCTATGATTCGACGGGCATCATGCTCCTATAGATGATGATAGAGTGATTGCTTGATTCGATTGTGATTAATTACTTCTGACTTGCCTTAAGGAAGGTGAAGAGAAGCACTGCTTCCAGCGGAATCTGGAAGGCGTAATTTAGCTTTGATTTATTATGCTGTCAAATAAGAATGCGCCGCTCAATCAGGCAGCGCATTTCAAAGAATCCAACGCCTTCTACTTCAACTTTGTAACTCGAAAGAGTGATGGGTCAGTTTCAAACACGGACAGGAAAAGACAGTTCCCGCAAAGGCGCAAAGAAGCGCAAAGAGTGTTCTACTCTTGATTCACATTTCTAATGTTGAGTAAATCTGGTGCTCAGCTTGGTTCCGACTGCCAGCTCTCTCTGGATTCTCAGCTTCGCCGAATCTTTCTCCACAGAGACGATGATCGGGTCAAACGATTGGCTCGGCTCAGGCGCATCCAGTTCGATCAACTGCATCCCTACTTTCAGTCCCGCCTCGCTGCCCTTGTCTATGGTCAGGATTACTTCCGACTTCTGCTTTTCAACTTTGACGATGCTGGCCTCGACCGGCTTTTCGAGCAGGAAGTCGAGCCATTCTTTGGGCAGTGAGGGTTTGCCGGAAACCTCTTTTGTTTCGTCTCCCTGTCGGAGATGGAACGTTGCGTAAAAAGGCTCTCCGCTGAGCATCCGGCGCGGCTCAAGACCGAGGTTGATGGCATTGACGAAATCATTAAAGTACTGGTCATGGAGAAGATAGAGCCGCCCCGACCATTTGACCGGGTACATATTAAAGATAAGCTGCGCGCTGGCATGTGTCACGGAATAGTTCAAGCCGCCAATCGCTTTCCGGTGCGCGTATTCCACAGCATTTCTTGGGGAGCGTCTGGCCCTTGAGACGTTAAACCGCAGAACGCCGTTCCGGTAAACGTAAGTTCCTGAACCAGCGCCTCTAAAATTACAATCACGCGAAGACTCTATGCGATTGTGGCCCTTCGCATCGAACATGCGAAAATTGCCCTTCCCGTCCAGATAGAGACAGCTTCCGTACAGGTAGTTGCCGGTCACATATAACCCTGCAAACTCTTTCGCTTTGGAAACCTGTCCGCTGGCGATTGATTGACTCGCCAGCAAGGGAAAGAGCAGGCTCAGGAACAACAGTGTGCCCATTTTCTTGATTATCATTCAAGCTCCTTCAGACTGATGATTCATGCTCGGCCAAAGCACAGATCGAGACGGTTTCTGTTGCGTGATGTCTACCAGTTTCATGATAATCAAGAGAGCGGGAGTGCTGAATGGGTTGTTAGCCTTGCGTGTATTAATATCCTTAGAGAGTTTCCCGCTCGTTTATTTCCGACACTCTCCCTTAACCATACTGGAAAGCACTCAAAGCTCTCTTGTCATAAAGACGCTATACGGATCTTCAACATAATCCGCAAACGGTTCGCAGTATCTAAAGCCAAAACCGGCGTACATTTTACGAGCAGGCTCGAAAGCCTCCATGGAACCCGTTTCTAAACTCAAGCGGCTGTAACCACGGCGCTTTGCTTCTTCCAGTATATGCCGAAGAAGATTTTTCGCAACGCCCTTTCTCAGATGGCAAGAAGATGTCCGCATAGATTTGATTTCGGCATGTTGCGAGTCCAATTCTTTGAGCGCTCCGCAGCCAAGCAGCTCGCCATTTTCCCATACGGTCCAAAACGTAATTTCGGGTTTGCGTAATCCCTCCATATCCAGTGCATGCACGCTCTCCGGCGGCGAGTGCAGCGCCACACTCCGTAGGTGCTCTTGCAACAGCTCATATATCTCTGCGCCCTGTAGATCGTCTATCTTAATAATCATCAGGAACTCCGCTCATCAGGTAGGTTTTTTTCCTTGCAAGCGCCTGCCAGAATCGCCTGAGTCTCCGGCAGCAGTCCAACAGGCTCACACCCTTGAATCAGTATAGGAAGCTACCTAATAAACAGCGCGTTGGTGCACGCTCTTTTTCGTTGCCAGCAGAAAGCGCGATTCAATGTCACGTTCGAGTCGCATGACTCGATTGGCAACGTACTCGCCAAGCACCGGGCCGTGCTTAAAACCGTGGCCGGAGCCGCCACCAACCAGCCAGACGTTATCAAAAGCAGGATGACGGTCTATCAAGAAATCACCGTTAGAGGTATTTTCGTACTGACACACACGGGTTTCAACAACCGGCGCATCCCTGAGGGCTGGAAGTCGTCGTGCGAGATATTGCCGCACAGCGTTGAGTCCTTCGGCTGTCACCACTCGCTCGCCTGTGTCCGGGTCAAAGGAAGGCCCATGACGATCAATCGCCATCTTGAAGCCACGATTTTCTAAATCCGGAATGCCGTAGACTAAATCCGTGAAGTCAATCCAGACAGGCATCAGTGGCGGGGCATAGCGATGTTCGCCTGCGCCAACTCCAAAAAAGAAAACCTCCTGTCGCGTCGTATGGATCAAGTCCTGTAGCAGTTCCGGAAAGACTCCTGGTAGCCACGGGCCGCAGGCAAAGACAAAATTTTCTGCCGAGATAGTGAGACCGCTTTTAGTTTTGATGGAGGTCAGTCGTCCTTTGCCTTCCGGTGTGGCGACGGCCTCCTGCATGTAGCTCAAGCCATCAGAGATGGCTTCCTGTATCACCCTTTGAACCGCGCGCCGCGCCATGAGAACCCCGCTATCGGGTTCAAAGATACCCCACATCCCCGGACTGAAGGCGATTTGGGGATAACGGTCTACAAGCTCCTCTGTCTCCAATCTTTCAAAGCGCACTCCGGCTTGATGAAGCGTCTTCAAGGTCGCCAGCGAATAAGCATCATCTGAGTAGGCCAACCACAAGACTCCTGTTTGATGAAAGAGGGACGCTTGCGCCCGAAGAAAGAAGTCTCCCCAAAGTTTGAGCGAACGCATGGCCCAGCGCGTATAGATGTCATCAGCGCCATAGCCCATGCGTATAACACGCGATTCACCGCCGGAGCTTGCGCGGCTGTTGGCCGCACCATAAGCGTCAAGCAGGAGCACTGCCTGACCCGCACGCTGTAAATGATATGCCGTCCAAGCGCCGAAGACTCCCGCGCCAATAACAGCGGTATCGTAAGTATCACGAGTTTTCATCGAGCAATATTAGCCTGGTTGGTTGTAATAGGTTAATGCGCGTGGAGGATATTAGGCGGCGGGCTTGAGTGTCAATGATTTTGGAGAGAGACGGAATGTGTTAAAGGATCAGAGAGATTGAATATTTGGAAAGTTAAGCACTCATGCAGAATTACGTGTAACCATTTCTCATCGCACAGCTCCAAGTTTCCGGCAGTTTTCGCTAAACTTTCAAGCTTCTTTTCATGCAATAGGCAAAGCTGATTTTGCACGAGTGCTTATAAAGAAATAAACGTGTGCAAGAACGGGTGTTAGTGTCCGCTACTATTAGATACTTGGCGAACACTAACATACCCGTCTTTATTGATGAGACGCTGGCGATAAGCTAAACACTTAAGAAGCGATGCTTGATTCTCACCCTTCTCTTTGACTTACCGGCGCGCGGCTCAGGCTGTCTTACTGCGGGATGTAGAAAGCAGGTATTGGCACGGTACCACTGCCGCCCAAATACTGCTGAATGAACGTTCCATCCGAGCTTTTCAGTACTTTCCACAAGCCCGTCGTCGAACTCCACACGGCGGCATCCGCTTTGCCATCGCCGTCATAATCTCCCGGCACGGGGCGTTCGTCGGTCAAGTCCACATGTATGACAAAAGTCGTCCCGTCACTTTTCAAAACCCACCAGTCATCAGTACTCGGACGCCAGACGGCGATGTTCGTCAAACCGTCGCCGTCATAATCGGCCTGCACTGGCTTGTCAGTCGAAGCGCCGAAAGGCACAACAGGAGCCGTCGTGCCGGTACTGCTCTTCAAAATCCACCAGTCACCGGTACTCGGACGCCAGACGGCGATGTCGTCCTTGTTGTCGCCGTCGTAATCGCCCGGCACAGGGATGTCAGTCGAAGCGCCGAAGTGCACAACAATCCAGCTAGTGTTGTTGGTAGTGCTCTTCAAAATCCACCAGTCGCCGGTACTCGGACGCCAGATGGCGATGTCTGTTTTAGCGTCGCCGTCATAGTCGCGCGGCACCGGAATGTCTCCGCTTTGGCCGAACGGCACACTTTGGAACGAGCCGCTCGTGTCGGTCGCAATGTACCAATATCCGGTGGTGCCCGGACGAAAGACGGCGCGGTCGGTTTTGCCGTCGGCGTTATAATCGCCGGGCACAAGGATGTCCGTGCTTTGTCCGAATTGGAAAGTGACATACTGCGAGTTTGAGCTGTTAACCGAACTCCAGACTCCCGTGTTCAAAGTGAAGATGGACAGATCAGTCTTGCAATCGCCGTCGAAGTTGGCGCGATTGTCACGCGGGTAACGTGTGAAGTTGGTAGAGCCGAAGCCGCTGGACTGTTGGCTCTGCGGGCTGAAGAAATAGCCTGTCGTAGGAGTTGGCGTGACAGTATAAGTACCGACCGGGAGGGTCGCAGAATAGTGACCGGAAGCGTTGGTATATCTAACCACGCTAGCGCCTTCACCCTCGATTGAGACCTCGATGCCAGCCAATGGAATTCCGGCGCAACTTGTAATAGTTCCCTGAACTGTTCGTACGCAACCCGGCCCCGGACAGCACGGCGGCTCTTCACATGGTGTCGGGATAGGTAATGGTTCTTGCGCGTGCGCGGCCAACGGCAAAGCCATCAACATGACCGCCGCCACCAAAAACGCTTTGAGCCAGCCCCGAGCCGACCATTTAATAGTTCTGTGGTTCATCTATTTTTCTCTCTTTCTTGTGGGATGTTGTCCTGCGCGAGCACATAAGGGCTAGATGTCCAACACGGACGCCAAGATTCCCCGGCTCAGTGGCCGGCCCGATGTGGGCCAGTTACTTTGACGGCGGAAGCTTTCACGCAAATCTCAGGGAAGAGCTGCGCTCCGGCTTGCGATATGGGCCAGCAGAGAGATGCTGTCCTTCAGCCAAGCACCTGAAGAGAATTTTCGTGAGGTTATCCATGATGAGTCTGTTCCTATGAGTTAGCAGGTGTGAGTGCAACCATCTCTCGCGGACGGAAAGGCTCTCGCATCGTAAGTCAGTTGATGGAAGCTGCGTTCCAGTGAGAGATGGTCGCATGAGAATTCTGCTCCACAGCAGGTAATATGGCTAAACTGACGGAAGCGTGTTTTTTGAGAGCGAGGCTTCGTCAAGCAATAGAGGATTAGCCAAAGAGGTGCGGATAGTACATTGAATAATCTTTGATTGCAAATAAATCTTGAACCTGACGCCTTAATAGAGTGCGGAGTTGATTGTCCAGGCGAGCCAGGTTGAAAATATCTTAACGTATTCCCACCAGCCCCTGTACAGATTGAATCAACTTCTCTGAATCATATCCAACGCCGTCTTTGAATACGATCTCCACCTTCTCTATGTCGCTGATACTGGTCGCAGGGTTTCCCTTCACAACCATTAGGTCAGCCTGCTTGCCGACGGCGATTGAACCTATACGCGCGTCTTCACCAAGAAACTTTGCGCCATTGAAGCTGGCAATCTTTATGGCTTCCAAAGGCGTGACTGTGATTATCGTGGCTTTTCATAAATGGGAATAACGTGAACACGTATTTCCGTTGGAAGGCGAGTGTCAATACTCATCCAGAATTGAGCGTGATGGAACGGATGGAGCTACCCGTCTCTCGCATGGCCGTGTGGGTAGCCTGCGATTATTCGCTTTGTTACTTGATAACTGCCGGTAAAACATACCGCTCCATTATCTTGTCAACCTGCGGATGTCCATAGGGTTTGTTGTAAGCTGCGGCGGCGATGACGATGACTAAAGGCTGATCCGTAAAGACGAATATCTTATTGCCGCCGTTCCCGGTCGCATAAAACGCTTCGTACTGTTTGCCGTTGACGTTGTAAATTTTGTTCCAGAATAAGTATCCGTAAAACCCGTTTCCCCAGTCGGGCAATTTCCGATGTTTACTAAAACTCTTTTCCACCCAGCTTCTGGGGACGAGTTGCTTTCCTTTCCATGAGCCGCCGTTTTTATAAAGCTGCCCGAACTTCGCAAAATCCAGCGAACTCATTCGCAAACCGCCAGCCGTGCTGACTACTTTTTGCGGCGTGTATTGCCACTCGTAATTTGTAATGCCTAATGGCTTGAATAATTTTTTGTCTGCGTATTTTTCCAATCCTTCAGGAACGGATTTGTGTAGAATGTCGCCCAACACGACGACTCCGGCGGTGAAATAATGCCAGTTTTCGCCTGCTGCGCTCGCCTCGTCCACAGGCAAATCCAGCGCGAATTTTACCCAATCGTTTGTCGGGTACATGTTTTCTTCGTTGCCCGGAGAGGCTTCATCATTGTCATCGGCGTTGAACCCCGAACTCATGGTCAATAAGCTTTTAATCGTCACGCCATCTTTTTTCGGAGAATAGTTGGCAAACTTTTTGAGGTCGTAAAATTCTCTTAAAGTTTGATTTTCGCTCTTGAGAAAGCCCTCGTTGATGGCGATGCCCGTCATCGTCGAGGCAAAAGATTTACCGACCGAGCGCGTGTCGTGCAAGGTCTCTCTGGTAGCGCCGTTAAAATATTCTTCGATCAATAATCTGCCGTTTTTGATGACGACAATGCTCTTAATTTCTTTGAATAAGTTTTGGGCAATTTTCAGATTGAGTTCTCTGATTTTTTTGGAATCGTAAGCGTCTCTGGAAATTTGCCAGTCGCTTGCGGGTTTGACGGGTTGAATGGCAATTTGTCTTTCGTCAATTTCCGGCTTGACCACAGTCAATTGCAGTTCGCCTGCGGCAATCAACTCGCCGACTTTCAGCTCGGTGAGTTTCAGATAAGGTCGGATTTCGATTTTGAGCCGGTGAGTTCCCGCTGTTAAAGCTTCTTCGCCCCCGTTCAGCAGAAAGCGATTCCACATAAATTTTCCCCACGAATCTTCACCCGTCGTCGTCATCAAAGGCACGCGAAGAATGGTTTTCGTGTTCTTGCTTTCCAGCAGCCCTGCGCCGACGTGTAGATTTTCCTGATAAATCACAGCGCCATCCACAAAAAATGAGAATTGATAATTGCCGCTTTTGACGAGTTCGGCGGCGGTCAGTTCGGGCGCGAGCCGGTGCAGGTAATTCGTCAGCGAGTTGCCCATAAAAACCCTGATATTCAGGTCGCCCGTTTCTTTCAATTCAAAGGTCTGCAAAAAATCCGCTTCCTTGTAATTCTCTATCGGAATCGGTTTTGCCATAAAGGTCACTTTGCCTATATTCGCCTGATGCAAAGGACTCGTGATCCCTTCGCTTTTGACAAGATCGGTTTGTCCGAACACAGCATTGGAAAATAATAAATACAATGCCGCGCAAATAATTTTGTTTCTGGCAATCTTCATGTCCAAATTCTCCGGGCGTTAAATACCGGACAACATATCAATCTCCCTCAAAATGGAATAGAACGAAATTAACATTGCGCCAATAGAAGCTTTCGATAACGGGAAGGGTTGATGCCGTTTATTTTTTTGAAGCAGCGCAAGAAATGGCTCTGGTCGGCAAAGCCGCACTGAAAGGCGATTTCGGTCAGCGAAAGATTCTTGTCCGGCAATAGCGCGAGCGATCTCTCGACGCGCATTTTCCTGACATACTCGCCTAAGGTGCAGTGAAAATATTTGGAAAAATCCCTTGAGAGATGAACCGGATGAATATTCAATTCGCGTGATAAATTGAGGAGGGAAATTTTGTCTGCAAAGCTGTCCGACAAAATTTCTTTCAATTTGTTGACCCAACCCGGCTTTGTGTTTCGCGCCGCCTGTTTGAATCTCAGCATGTGCCCGAAAATTTCAAACAAAAGCATTTGAATCGACGCTGCCATAAGATCATCATAAATTTTTGTTTCCCGGAATATTTTGTAAAGCAGAAATTTGATGTCGGGATTTTCAATGCGGAAGCTGCCCTGTATATCCTTGATGTCGAATGAGAGATCGGTAAAGCAGTTTTTAGCTAACTCGATGTGAAAACCTCTCGCGTAGCCGTCAGGTTTGAGGTTATAGTGCGGCTCCTGCCAGCTATGAAATAACAAACTCCCATTTGAGCAAGTGTGAGTTTCCTTCCTGTTGCCTTCAATCAACCGGCCTTGCAGGATGAACGTAAAATAAGCGTTCTCGTGAAAATGCCAGCCGACTCGCCTGTGAGTGTATTCGGTGTCGGTCAAAGTAATGCCGTTCAATTGAATTGTCTTATTAGTGTTCCCGAAGAAATGTCCCGTTCTCAAGAAATTCATTTTCTTTGTCACACTCACTTTCAAATTTACGTATTCATCAAATAAAACACCGCTCAAGTTCTTTCTGTGAGGAAAAGTTTTCGTTGTATTGTCAATCTCTATCACGGGGCGCACTCGCACTCTCTGGCCGAAGCGAAACTCGCGCGTGATATTGAGGTCAAATAAAAAGAGTCCCGGCCTATGTACCCGCATTGCTCGGAAAGTTGCCTGTGCGCCCAATAGGAAATGAAAGGTTTTGAAAGGAAATGAAAACTAGAACGGCTACCTCGCCTAACACCGTTAAATAAGTTAACTCTCCAATCTTGCCCTCACCTCTAAGACGCTATCATTTTTCATAGTGACTCTTTTCAACCCCGAGGATTTACTTGATTTAGGAAACCTCCGCTCCAACTCATCTTCGATACCTGCGCTTGGTTTCTTCTCATCTTGCGCGGGTGGCAGTTCCGGTTGGGAGTCTGGAAGCGCTTGGCATCGCTGTCTCCCCTCATCCTTACGCTGCGTATCTGCTTCTTCCTTTACTCCGATTAGTTCATCAATTTCTCGCTCTATCTTCTCAAGAGCTGCTGCCGTTTGCGCTCTTATCTCTCCCCAGATGATTTTCTCCAGTTCGGCACTAAATAAGATGATCAGTTTCCTACTGCTCCAGTTCATAGAGGCCCTGAACCCACTGGCTCCGGCGTTCTCTATTTCGCACCGATTCAATAAGCTGCATCTGTTCGGGGAAAGGGGATTCGCCATATATTAGCTGCAAGCCTTTTGCGCTTTTACGTGTAAAGTTGTTGTGTCTCTGCCAGCAAGCGGGCAAATAAGCGATTGTTTTTATAGTTTGCAGATTTCCCGACAACTCGCGCGCGAGTCTCCCTTTTATTTGGCTGAAGTTCGCGCCAACGTTTGAGTGTATGCGCTCTTGGATTTATGTACTGGTCTTCGAGGGAGAAGGAATATTCCAAGCGAAGGAGTTCGCGCTCATCCGTGGAATCTTTAGATACAGCGGGTGGTATAAGGTTATAGGCTAAATTATCATTTAGCCCGCTCAAGTTGAAATGAAACGCTGGTGGTTGTTTCCGTGAAACTAACTGTCTCTATTTTCTTTGTATAGCCTTCAGCGTCAACAATGCAAGTATATTTGATTGGAAATGTTGGTAGGAATAAGGGACGGTATTTAAGAATCAGAGTGCCTTGTGCATTTTTATCAACCTCACTAAAAATTCCGCCGTTTCCCTCTCCCTCCCGACAATTAACTTGCACTTCTGATACTGATTGGCCTGTTGATAAATCGGAAACATTTATAGTAATACTACGCGCCCACTTTTCACTTCTAAAAGTTTAAATCACAAGCGCAACCAAAAGCAGTATAAATACAGTCATGCCTATTGTCCCTAAAATACTCTGAGCTTGCTTTGAGAAGGGGAATGCTCTTTTTTTATTTACGACCTCTTCTGTGCTCTCTGTTTCTTTATAAACTTTAATTTGATGTACTCCGTCTATCCTTCCTTCTATACTTAATTCGTCTAAGTTGTCACCGATTACTTTTACCTTAAAGGCATCTTGTTCATTCAAAAGCGGACAGTTCAAGATAATTTTGCTGTCAATGATTTCCGATGTAATTTCTAACACTGATGGCTCAAAGTCTGTAACTTCAACAGACAAAATTCGCGCTTCGCTGCCAAACTTCATAGCCAAAGGTTTTTTATAATCTTCTTCTCTTATAGACGAACCACCCGCATTGTTGAATTTGCATATCACTAAAGACGGATTATTGATTTGCTTCCCATCAAGAAACATTTGAATTTTATCTTTAAGAACATCTTGTACGCTAACCAAGGAATCGTTATACAATAGTTGACAGTGTAGTTCTTTTCTTCTCCTTTTCTTATCGGTGATATATTGGTAAATCGCAAAAGCCACACTGCCCCCTGTAAGGATAAGGGCAAGCACAGCTATTAAAACTTGCAGAAAACCCCAATCAGAGAACAATTTCAACATAAACTCTCCTAGTGTTTTAGAGTATCTGTAAGAGGCAGAGCAAACTCCTGTTATTTCTTACCCTTCTTACTCACCTTTGAACCCTCAGCTTTAGCCTTCGGCGGTCTGCGGTTCTTTCTTCTCTTCTGCTTTCAAATCACGAAGCAATCTATCAGATGCTTTGCTGTATGAATCATGCTCTTTCCAGCTTGTGAAGTCACCGATGTGGCGAGTACGGCGCACGTCCGCAGGCCACCCCGTCTTTATCTCATTAACAGCATCATCTAAACGTACCGGAAATAGCACGGTCTTATTATGCTCGCGCTCGCGTTCCATGGCAGTCTCTACTTCTTTCTCTACCCACTGACTTGAGACAGAGTTCTCGGACAAGACCAGAAGTAATTTATCATGCACTCTTATTGATTCATCAATACTGATACGGAACCTATCCCCAATCTTCATATCTTCAGGAGCATACCAACAGCGTACCCCTTTGTTCTGTAAGTCTGCGTAGAGGCGTTCGGCAAAGTCTTGATTCTTGCTTGAATAACTGATAAAGCAGGAATGAAATCCTTTAGGCAATGAACTCATATATTTGATGAGTTCATCAGGAAGGCCACAGCCGCGAAGAAAAGTTAAAGGTAATTTATCTGATCTACGTAATGTACGGTGATCTATTATGCTTGGGCCACCGTGGCGACAGGATTCCAGTCCTTTCGCTTGATAGAAATTGACACGTGCCAAGATAGTTTCCCAGAAGAATGCCCGATGAAGATTTGCTTCGCCAAGAATGGGTTTCTTCCGGCCTCTGATGTAGCAAATGCTCAAGGCTCATTTTACTAAATTGGTGACGACCCTGCCCGACCAATTTAATTAAGGTACTCAACAAATTGCTTTATAGACCTCTTTACCAATTGTAACGTCAGTTTTCCCGTCTTTGGCTTTCCGATACAACATATAGTGGAGACTAATATCACGGTCTAGTTTCTGGCGGATATGATTGAACTCCGTTTCTTCCGAAGGCGTAAAAACGGCCCCGGCATCCAGCGCATTCTTATCTTCTTCTAGCCGTTTATTATCCTCGCGCAATTTATTAATCTGGTCAGTGAAGGATTGAATGTCTGGAATATCAATGCCTGAAACCCACCCCTTAAAATCATATCTTATTAGAAAATCACCAATGGTTTCATGAACCGCAAGCCGTATATCTTGTTCGTCTTCAAAAAACCGATGTCTTACTTAATACCTTCTTACGAAAGGCTTCCAGCTCATTTACGTATTTCATCTCTATAACCGATGTCCCTTTATCACGTACCTTTTGTTCTAAAGCTGCCTCGTCTATAACTACAGAAAAAAGGGGCTTGCCTGAATCGAGGGCGTAGGTATATTCATGCTCGGTATAGCTCAGTGAGGTGGTAGGCTCAGTAGAGCCATAATGCCCACCAAGAATCAGCATAAAAACATCGGACTCATCAATCCATCTCTTAATAGTCTCCATCTGAGATTCATCGCCAGAAGTGAATAGCTCCATTCCAGCCGGAATATGCCCTGCTTTAAGAATGGCGCTTACGGCAGCCTATCGCTCTTCAATTAAGTCGATATAAGTCGAAGAAATAAATATTTGAAGCTTCTTTTTCATAAACTATATCTTACTTTTTACTAACCTTCTTCTTCCCGCCTTTTTCCGCTCCCTCTTTCACCTTCGGCGGTCTGCCTACCTTGCGGTCTTTAACTAATTTCAAGTCGTTTTCATCTATCACATAAGTTCGGCCAAATTGCTGCGCTGGCAAACGTCCCTCCTTAATAAACTCCTGTACACGTCTCGCGCTAATTCCCATTCTGTCGGCGGCTTCTGCTGTTGTGATTAATGCCATATCTCACGTCTTATACACTCAAACAAACTATTCGTCAATGCGCGGAATTCCCTTGACAAATTCCGCGCATGAGCGTATAGTTTCTTCTTGTAAGTCATATATCACAAGAAAGGAAAAACAGATGAATAGCACAACAGGAAAAACGGCTATTACGGTCACGACTGCCAAGGTCACTCTGCAAGCTTCAACCCAGAAGCGCACTATCTACGACGTACGCGGCAAGTCCAGAGTCAGAGAGTTTATTCGCGGCGTGCAAATCTAAAAGCGAAACGGGATAGGTAAGCGCGACAACGCTCCCTATCCCCCACCCACAATTCACATCTTCTTGCAGGAGACCGAACCGTGAGCACCACCAATCATACCACGCCCGAAGACCGTCCCGAATACACCACAGGCGACATCGTCGAAGTCTTCAACCCAAAATCAAATTCCCATCAATGGATAGGGTAGAGAAAGTCCTAGAGGTTGACGCCTGCTAGATTCTAGTAACAGGAGGCTCATACTTCTGCGCCTGCTGGGTGAGAACCGAATCCCTTGCCACACCTCTGCGGAAGGAGAAGGTCTGAGGCCCTTCCTTCGCCGCACCTTCATGACGCGCTCTCCATTTGAAGAGAAGCCCTTAAGAGATCGGCTCTCGCAAGTGGCTCATCTGGCAACTGGACATCCACACGTCCCGCATCGTCCGCGCTCGTGACCGCAAGTGCGTCACCTGCGGCTCCATCCGAAACCTCCAGTGCTCTCACTTCTATTCTCGTCGCTATCTCGTCGTCAGATTTAACCTCGTGAATTGCAACGCTATGTGTGGAATCTGTAACAAGCGGCATAACTACAACCTGTTTCCATACCTAAATTTTATGCATGAGAAGTACGGCCCCGAAGTGGTGGAGGAACTCCACGAATTGAGGATGCTAATCCGCAAAGTCACCGATGAAGAACTTATCGAAATGCTGGCTCGGTACAAAGCTCTTAGATGAAGGGAAATCTATTTGAACGATGCACTTATCTATTGCCGGGTCTCAACCGCTCGGTTAGTTGCTGAGGGGACTTCGCCGGAATACCATAGGTATCATCAACAACTCGAATTTTATTAACCTAGCTGCGAGATTTATTGTATAGTAACGGGCGGACACACAAAGACCGCGCCGCCTGTGAGCCTCACGGCAGCAAAACTAATGAGTTGAACTGCTGGCCTGACTAGAACAGGGGCAGCAGATTTTGCAGCAGGCTCAGCGTGAGCCTCGTCATGGTATCTGATTCAAATGTTGATACAGCCTTGCCAGTGTGAATTTCGCCTGCTCTCTGTCCTGGCGGTGGCGGTTGTGATGCTACGTCAGTGTGCATTTCGCCAGCCACGGCAGACGTAGAGAGCAGCAGCGCGAGCAGCAGTGCGGCCAAGGCTTTTCGACAGTTTTTCATCTCATTCTTCCTTTGAGGTAATCGGTGAAACCAGATCACTCTGGTTTTAATTTCGCGGCTTATCCCACTGATAAGGCGCGGTTTAGCTGTGCTTGCTGGAAATTCAGCAAGTGCCAAGAGAGGTAATCCTCACATGACTTTAGCTGAAACATGGTTGAGACAATTAGATAATCCGACTTTAAGCCATGATGAGCGGGTAATTCTCCGATGCCAGATAGCGGCAGACCTTGAGCATAGAGGTCAATACGATACGGCGTGTGACGCGCTTGCCGAATTGTGGCAAGGTGTCGGCCAACGCCCAACCCTCATAGGATTAAGTGAACTAACTGCCGCAGAAGTACTTTTACGAGTCGGCACGCTCTCCGGTTGGTTTGGCAGCATCAAGCAGATAGAAGGAGCGCAGGATGCTGCCAAAGACCTAATCAGCGAAAGTATCACACGCTTTGAAGCTCTAGGCGAAATGACCAGAGCAGCGGCAGCGCAGAGCGAATTAGGCTTTATCTACCGCCGCGCAGGAGCTTATGACGAAGCGCGGGTGATTTATAACGAGGGCCTAAAAGTATTAACTGACAATAGCGATAAGGAGTTACAAGCCAAGATACTACTTCGTCTTGTAGTTGTTGAATCATGCAGTGGTCGTTATAACGAATCGCTTCGCATCCTGACAGATGCAGAAACTATTTGAAGAAAGCACGAATGATGCACTAAAGGGAAAATTTCATAACGAGCTTGCTTGTGTATTCATGTTCTTAGGAAAGGCCGAGAACCGCCCAGATTATACCGACCGCGCCATTATCGAACACACAGCCGCCTCATATCACTTTGAGCAAGCGGGGCATATTAGCTATCGCGCACGCGCAGAGAACAATCTCGGATTTTTACTCTATACTGCCGGACGATTTGAGCAAGCCCATGAACATTTGAACCGAGCGCGCCTCTTGTTTCTTGCCGTGCGAGACAAGGGCAGCGTAGCGCAGGTTGACGAGACACGCGCCCGTCTTTTATTAGAGGAAGGCCAGATACACAAGGCATCAAGGACAATCCGCGATGCGGTGAGGACACTTGCCAAAGGCGGCGAGCAAAGCATTCTCGCGGAAGCACTCATGACGCAAGGCCGCATCTTATCAAAACTTGGGAGTTTCGCTGAATCACGTAATACGTTGAGACGTGCAGCCGACCTGGCAGAGCAAGCCGGAGCAGTGGAAGATGCCGGACGAGCTTTGCTGACCTTGATTGAGGAACACGCTGACAGTCTCGCCGAACCCAATCTGCTGCAAGTTTACCTTCGCGCAGACGACTTGCTCGCAAAGACGCAGGATGCTGAGACCATCGCGCGGCTGCGCTCCTGCGCGCGGCGTCTTATCTCAGGGCGATTCTCTCTTCTCAAACCTCAACGATGGCGCAGCCGCGTAGACTTCTGGGCCAACTTTAATCTGGCAGAGAAGACACAGGCGTACGAGGCCAGATACATCAAGCGTGCATTGATAGAGTCGCAGGGGAGCATTACACGCGCCGCGCGCCTGCTGGGGATTCAGCATCACGCCACTCTCGCAGGCATGCTGGATATGGAGGAAGGCAGGCATAAAGACATCGCGCATCTCAGAACGCCGCCCGAACCGCTCAGGCAGAGTATCATATCAAGTGACCGCTCTCGCCAGAGCCGACCCCGCCGCAAAGTAACCAGACTGCGACACATCAGAATCCTTCACGTCGAAGACAGCCTACACGTAGCCGAGGTGGTGCGGGACATGTTGCAAACGATAGACTGGAAGGTCGAGATGTGTGCAGATGGCGTAGAGGCGATGCGAAAAATTGAGAGCAAGGAACGATATGATTTGTTGATTTTCGATAACGAGTTGCCCGGTCATAGCGGAATAGAACTTACGCGCCGGGCACGTAAACTTCCCCACCGGAGGCGGACGCCAATCATCATGCTATCGGGGAGCGAGGTCGAGGCGGAAGCATGGGGCGCGGGCGCAAATGCCTTTTTAATGAAGCCGCAGGAGATAGGGCAATTGACCGGGATGGTGATGCGCCTTCTCGTCAAAGATGCTACCCACGGCAAATAAACCGGGAGAGAAATATCAGCCGAACTTTAAGATACCGCAAAGATTTGTGAGGGGTGGTCTCACGCCTCAATCTTGGTTCCGGCAAATCGCAAACAGAGTGCTGTCAACTATCGTGTTTCAAATTATCGTGTCGGCGCGCACCTTCCCCTTCAAAAATCGAAATGAATCCCGACACGAATAAGGCTGAAACTTGTTGACAATTTGATAGATAAAAGTCAGAATGATTTTGTTCAAGATAGTTTAACTTGAACAAACCTTAACAACACCCTGCATCTCGCAGTCTGCAAACCCTAATATAAACATCATCTCTTGCGTAGCTCACCGGTAAGCTTCTGTCTTCACCGGCGACGCATAGGCACAACCGACTTCCCTCGCTCCATAAAAGACGGGGCTTCGTAAGGAAAAAGATTCATGTCCAGAACCTTGTCTGCTTTCTCTCATCGTTTCTCTTTATTACTACTGACGGCAATGTTGTTGGTTGCCAGCAACGTCTTTGCGCAAAGCGCAGGCTTTACTTATCAGGGACGCCTGATGGAGCAGGGCGCACCTGCTAACGGCCAATATGATTTGAGTTTCAAGCTTGTGGACGCAGGCGGTTCGCCGCAAGGCTCGCCCAACACCGTCGCGGTCTCGGATGTGACGGTCACGAACGGCGTCTTCACAGTGCAGTTAGATTTTGGGTTAAGCGCCTTTCCCGGCGCAGACCGCTATCTTGAGATTAGCCTGCGCCGCGTTGGCGAGGCAGACTTCACAACCCTTTCGCCGCGCCAACCGATTACCGCAACGCCCTATGCGACGCAGAGCGCCTCTGCGACTACTGCAACAAGCTTTAGCGGCAGCCTGAGCGGCGATGTGACCGGCACTCAAAACGCGACAGTGATTTCCTCTGTCGGCGGAGTGAGCGCGAGCAATGTCGCAGACGGCGTAGCAGCCGCCAATAACGCGACCGGGAGCAGCACGCCGAACACTCTCGTCAAGCGCGATGCTTCCGGCAATTTCTCTGCGGGCACAATTACTGCCACACTTAATGGCAACGCGGCCACCGCGACGACCGCGACGACAGCAACGACTGCGACGACTGCGACCAATAGCACCAACTTTTCCGGCGCTTTGACCGGCGATGTGACGGGGACGCAAGCGGCGACAGTCGTTTCTAACGTTGGCGGACAAAGCGCGTCGAATGTGGCGACGGCTACCGCGCTGGCAAACGGGGCGAGCGAGACGAATGCGCCCAACGCACTCGTCCGCCGCGACGCTTCCGGCAATTTCTCCGCCAATAATATTACGGCGAACCTCAGTGGCAATGCCGCGACCGCAACGACTGCCAATAATTTTAGCGGCACTCTCACAGGAGACGTGACTGGAACGCAGAACGCGACCGTGGTTAATTCAGTCGGAGGGATGAGCGTCACTAGCGTCGTCAATGGAGTGACGGCGGCCAACAACGCCAGCGACAGCAGCGGTGCAAACACCATCGTCAAGCGCGACGCTTCTGGCAACTTCTCTGCGAACACAATCACGGCCAGCCTGAGCGGCAACGCTACTACTGCCACAACGGCCACGACAGCGAACACGGCCACGACAGCGACGACGGCTGCGGGCGTCAGTTCGACGGCAGGCGACAGCGTCGTCACGGCCATCAATGCGAGCAGTTCGACCATCAACGCCGCGCGCGTCAGTGGAGGTCTTGAACTCGCGCCGTCCGCGCAGCAGACGGCGAACAGCACGAACCACCTCATCAACCTCAAGCTCGTCAGCACAGACCCGGTCAATCACAGGTTGGGCACGCCGGGTGCTAACGCACTCATCTCGCTCAGCGCGAGCGGGACGTACCCAGACAACAGCACCCACGACAAGGAGCGATTCCGCGTAGACAACGACGGCTCGATCCTGTCCGTCGCCGATTACACAGGTGGGATCAACACCACCGCCCCGATTGAGGGGTCGGGCACGCGCTTCATGTGGTACGCATCCAAGGCCGCGCTGCGCGCAGGCCAGATCAACGGCACGCAGTGGGATGACGCCAACATCGGCCTCTACTCGACTGCCTTCGGCGAGAACGTACGCGCGCTCGGAGACAACGCCATCGTGGTGGGCAAGAATTCGGTCGCGGCTAACACTGGCACGGTGGCTCTCGGCGAGGGGCACACGGCGACCGGAGCCAACTCTGTCGCTCTCGGTTACGGCGCGTCAACCTCGACCATCGCCGGGTCGCCGCGCACCGGCACGTTCGTCTTCTCCGACCGCTCCGTTCCTCTCACCTACTCGTTCAACAGCACCACGCCCGACATCGGGTCGCAGTTCCATCCCACGGTCACGAACTCCTTTAACGTGCGCGCCGTCAACGGCTCCTTCTTCTACACAAACACAGCCCTCACCACGGGCTTCATCTTCAACAGCACGACCTCGACGATGACGCTCACCAATAGCAAGCTCTCTATGAGCAGCGACGGCTCGACGACGCTCACGTCGAACTCCGGCGGGTCGGCGGGCGTCACGCTCCCGGCGGGCGGCGGCTCATGGAACAACCTCTCCGACCGCAACATGAAGGCCAACTTCGCCGCCGTGGACACGCGCGCAATCCTGCGCGGCGTCCTCTCGCTTCCCATCTCGACATGGAACTACAAGACGCAGGACGCCGCCATCCGCCACATAGGGCCGATGGCGCAGGACTTCTTCGCTGCCTTCAAAGTCGGCGAAGGCGACAAGACCATCGCCACCATTGACCCGGACGGCGTTGCTCTGGCGGCCATACAGGGCTTGAACGAAGAACTCAAAGACCGCGACGTAAAAATAGAATCGCTTCAAGAGCAACTCAAGCAGCAACAGAATCAGATTGAGAGCTTAAAGAAACTCGTGTGCCTGAGTCATCCGAATGCAGAGCTATGCAGCAAATGAAGGAGCTATCGAGCATGAAACGATTGATTGAATATCTATCTTTGCCGCTGCTCGCTTTATCCATACTGCTCTCGGCTTGCGTTGCAGCTATTCAGGCGCAGAGCGGCGGCTATGATCTTTCTTTGAGCGTCATCAGCGGCGGCGGAGGCGCGAGCGCGCAAGGTCAATACACACTCCACGGAACAGTCGGTCAACCTCTTGCAGGCGCACACAGCAGTCAAAGCCTTTACAGCATCGCCACAGGCTTCTGGAAGGCCGCGCAGATTGACCAACCCGTTCAGGGAGACTTCGATGGCGACGGCAAAACAGACCTCGCTATCTTTCGCCCCTTTGCAGACGGCACGCAGACAGGAAAGTGGTACGTCCTCAACAGCGGCCAGCCGCAGTCCTTTGTCGTGCAGTCTTTCGGCAACGCGACAGACCTGATTGTGCCAGGCGACTACGACGGCAACGGCAAGAGCGACATCGCAGTCTTCCGCGCAAACGACAACGGTCTGGGCCAGAGCGCGTGGTACGTCTCGCGCGGTTCGGCGCAAAACTTCACACGCTCCGAGTGGGGCATAAATGGCGACGTTCCCGTTCCCGGAGATTACGACCGCGACGGGAAAACAGACCTCGCAGTCTTCCGCCGCAATGATCCTGTTGCCGGACAAGCAACGTGGTATATACGGCATAGCTCCGACAACACGGTCGTCGTCCGGCAGTGGGGACAAAGCGATGACAGACCAGTCCCCGGCGATTATGACGGGGATGACAAGACTGACCTCGCGGTCTATCGCAACGGCGACTGGTTCATCCTGAGAAGCACGACCGGCACGATGCTTTCCGTCAACTGGGGCAACAGCACAGACAGGCCCGTGGCAAGAGATTACGACGGCGACAACAGAACGGACTTTGCCGTCTGGCGGCCATCAACCACAGTCTGGTACGTGCTCAGAAGCACGGACGGCGCGATGAACGCTCAACAGTGGGGACTCAGCACGGACGTGCCCGCGCCCGGAGATTTCGACGGCGACGGCAAGACGGACATCGCTGTCTATCGTGACGGCGACTGGTACATCCTGCGAAGCTGGAGCAAACAGCTACATGGACTACACTGGGGGCAAGCAGGCGATCAGCCCGCACCGGCTGCCACTATCCCATAAGGAACTCAAATGAAAGCCGTGCGGCTCATTCTCACAATTATCCTTATTGATTTAGACACTCCCCCGCCCGTGTTTGCCATTGACACTGCCCCGCCACAGCTATATTGTGCCTACACTCTTCAAAACAACAGCTATTCCGTTCGACGAAGAGGATGCTGAACTTCACGCCGCCGGCGATTTTAAAAGCTATAACACTGAGGAAATATCGGCCCGTTGCTTTTGGGCGCAGCCCTGAGGCAGCTCACCTCAAACATATCACTAACCTCTCCCCAACCTGATCGTTCCCTGCAAGGGTTCGCGGAATATTCGAGATGCGTTCAATTGGCTCCTCTCAAATTGCGCCCAATAATCGCTTATTATCGGCTCTGCCGCGCACGGAATACGAACTGCTCCTAGCTCATTCACAGCGCGTTCACCTTGCGCGCGGCAAGGTGCTCTATAACACTGGGGATGTCGTGCGGCATGGTTATTTCCCGCTCACCGGCATGATCTCGCTGCTCTCTTTGAACCATAACGGCGAGAGCATAGAGCTTGGCGTGGTCGGCAATGAAGGTTTTGTCGGCATTCCCTCCATCCTCAGAAGCAACACCAGCCCTTACAGGGTCGTGGTGCAAATTCCAGCCGACGTGATGGTCGTCAGGGCTGAGGTGCTCAGGCGAGAGTTTAATCGGGGCGAGCATCTGCAAGATTTGCTGTTGCGCTTTGTCCATGCGCTGCTCGTGCAGATTTCCCAATCGGCCACCTGCAACCATTTCCATCGCACGCAGGCCAGACTCTCGCGCTGGCTACTGATTAGCCGTGATCGAGCTAAATCCAACACTCTATACCTGACGCAGGAGTTCCTTTCGCAAATGCTCGGCGTGCCACGCCCCGGCGTCACAGTGGCCGCAGGGACTCTACAGGAGTCACGGCTCATCACCTACAGTCGAGGCAAAATTACCATCCTCGACCCCAAAGGGTTAGAGACCAGAGCCTGTGAGTGCTACAAAATCATCACCGAAGAGATTGACCATCTGCTGGCAGCTTAAAATTTTTCAAAAAAATCTTCCTTTATGTATGATTCATACAGACGTGTTCTGCCCGGCTGTCGTATCCTCCGCTTTCTCAACCTGCGGCCTGCAAACGCGCTGAAGCGCTTTCGAGCGTTTGCACCTGCCGGTTGAGTAGTATCGGCTCACTTCGCTTTAGATAATGAGAAACAGCTAACCAAGCCTCTCGCGTGCGTACACGTGTGCCTGTGGTTTGAGGGACAGTTCGTCTGCCCCCGTGTGTTTTTTGAAACGCGTCGTGATGCAACTGTGTCCCGGCATTCGCTGGCCGCCTCGAAGGCGGCTGCCGAGACGGTCATTAACCAGCAGTCGCTGCTTTCGGTGTCCGAAAGATCAAACCTTCGGCTGGAGCGCGACTTCTCAAATTCGGAGGATTTAATGAATAGAAGGATTTTAGGTGGAGCGGTTTTTATTATCGCTCTGGCAACAGTAACGATTGCCATCGGTAGAAAAGTGCAACTGTCCGCAAACGCCTTCAGCGCCGCCGCGCCGGAGACCGTTTCATCTCAAGAGACGCAAGGGGCGCAGCCCCGGAACAAACCGGCGGACAACGATTCTTCGGCGCAAGCGCAGGCCGACGAAGTGCCGGAGCATGTGGTTTACGGAATGCTCTTCCGTGAAGTGAATGAATTCAGGAAGAAGGCGAAAGAAAAAGAGAATCGCGGCGATAACGCCTCTGACTTGCGCAACTTCCACCGCAATAAGACTGGCCTCGATGAGAGGCAGAGCACGGCGCTCGAAAAAATCGCCGCCGACTGTCAGAGTGAAGTTGATGTCCTTGACCGTAAAGCAAGGAAGATCATCCTCGACGCTAGAGCGCTGCACCCCGGCGGACTGCTCGCCAAGGGCGAGACACTGCCACCCCCGCCTGCGGAACTCAAGACACTGGACGAGCAACGCGTCAGAACCATTCTCAAAGCGCGAGATTTCCTGCGCGCTTCTTTAGGTGAAGGCGAGTTTCTGCGTTTTGACAAGCTCTCGAAGAAAGAAGCCTCGGAGAAGCTGAGGCCCGCACAGTTTGCTCGCCCGACGACGAGAGTGCCGGGTGAAGGATTTGCCAAGCGCCCCCACCCCGCAAAGGCGAAATGAAAGGATTTAAGGAACAAGGTATGAAAAAATCTCTTCTTTATACAATCTTATTGGCTGGCATCCTGTTTGTCATGATGCCGACGCAAGCGAAGGCCGGCACGGTCTGGGGCGAGTCTCTCGTCGGTTACGACAGTCAGGCGCGCGAAATCTTCGGCTACTCGGCCACGTGGCTCGACTACGACACGGCCTGGTACTACGACCCGGCTGTCGAGGGCGAACTCTACTGGCAGTTTGATAACGAAGTGCCTCTGGACAGGGACTCGGACACGGGCTATTCCGACCCGTACTGGGGCTATCTGCTTGATGCGCAGGTGTGGTTGTTCTCCGCGCAGTATCGCCCGGTCACGACCTACGCCACCTACAGCAATCACTTCGTAGTCCCCTATTACTACGACAGCTACTACGGATATTACGACCCCTTCGGCTTCAGCTTCTTTGGCGGAGGCGATTTCGGCGGCTACTACGGGCTGCCCGGCTACGGCTACTATCCGGGCTATTACATCCCCTCGGATTACGAGTATCTATTCTCGACCGGCGTGAGCATTCAAACGCCGTCCGATGTCTGTCGCATCCCCGGCACGCAATTCGATGAGATCGGTCGCGCCTGCCAAAAACCGCCGGTGGTGACGCCGACGCCGACCGACTCGCTGGCCGTCACGCTCACCGACATCAAGGCCGTTCCCAAGAACGGGGAGGTCACCGTCAACGTCAACATCACGCCAGCGAATAACAGCACGGCCATCACTCTGACGCTGGCGACGGACGCGAACACCACCGGCTCGGCCACCTTTGACGACGGCACGACCACCCGGCAGGTGACGCAAACCACGACCGTCAAGATCAAGGGCGTCACAGAGAGCAGCACCCGCGACAACATCGGCCTGACGGCCACAGCCATGGACACTAACCGCGCGAAGGTGAAATTCAGCGTGCTCTGGGTGACGCTCAGCCTCCGCTACGGAAACACCCTGGAGGTGTCGGAGGATAACGGTGCCAAGCAGACATACAGCGAGCGATTAGGGGGCATCACGCACCTCGGCACGTTTCAGGATAAGAGCCGCATCCCGCTGTGGGGAACGGCCATCGAAATCGTCGGCCAGGTGGCTCCGAGCAACTTCGAGGGCGAAGTCAAACTTAACCGCCAGATCATCGCCGGGCGCTTGTACAGAAATAAAACGCTGAGCGAGCGCGAAGACAATGCCCCGGACAACTCGCCCTTAACCTTTGACTTCGACCCGCTATCGGGCGGGTCGAACGGCAAGGTTTACGACATCGATTTCCCGGGCGTAGGCATGCAGCACAACCCCAATTTCCTCGTCGGCACCATCATCCGCAACCGTGTCAACTTTAAGGAATGGGCGGAATTCGACGGCAAGAAAGTCTCGGACGACCTGCCGTGGTTTTCCAGAATCTCGATTGTCAAGAACTCGGAGGGGAAGGACGTGCTGGAAAACAACTCCGTCACACATTGCCGTACCGATCACATTGCGGGAATGGGCACGACTCCGCTGACGTGGAATCTGTGCCCAGAGCAGCCTGCGGTTGGCTTCAACCCGATTGATGACGCCGGAACTTTCGTCGATGCTCATTACTGGGACTTCTTCGATCATGCGCCGGATCAGGGAGGGCTGAATTTCTGGACGGGTGAGATTACGCAGTGCGGCTCGGATGCCGCGTGCGTTGATCGCAAACGCATTGATGTCGCGCGAGCCTTCTTCTATTCGGGAGAATTTATCGGCATGCACCCGGAACTGAACGCGCCAAGAGGCACGCACGAGTATAACGCTGCGTTCGTCAGGCTGTGTTATCTCACGTACCTCAGGCGCGAGCCGAACGCTCCGCCCGACAATAACTTCGACGGCTTTAACTTCTGGGTCAATAAACTGGATAGCTCCAACCCGGACGGCGGCGATTGGAAGTACAACGAGATGATCCGGGCGTTCATTCTCTCTATGGAGTACAGGGAGCGGTTCTCTCAATAGCAGAGATGAATCGCTTGCATTGTGCGGAGCAATCCGCAGGCAGTCGTGAACTCGGAGGGTCAGGCAGAGATGTCTGGCCCTCCGGCTGCTCTTCAGGCAGGGGAAGCGAGCACTTGGAGCCAAGGCAGCCGGGCAAGATTTGCAGCCTACCTGGCTTCCACACGAAGGACAAAAAACGCCTTCCTCCGGTAGCCCAATTTTACAAGCCCTCACAACTTCTCATTTCAAATCTTTACTTTCTCACCGGGGATAGGTCGGCGCGCCAAAAATAAAAGCCGTCACGGATGACTCCCTCGTGACGGCCTCTGCTTTATAAATAAAGCCTATTATGGCTAATTACAGTCAGGTACGTCCGCGAGGGGTCTTTAAGATACAGCAAAGATTCGTGAGGGGCGGTTTCACGCCTCAATGCTGTTTCCGGCAAATCGCAAACAGAAGACTGTCAGCTATCGTGTTTCAAATTATCGCGTCGTCGCGCACTTTCCTCCTCAAAAATCAAAACGAATCCCGACACGAATCTGGCGCGGTCTCAGCGTGCGTGTCGTCAATAAAAACGCGTCGAGAAATTCCTGACGTTCGGCGGGCGTGGCGGTCTGGGCCAACGCCCTGAAATTGATAAACTCTGTGCCGAAGTTCCAGACCGTCTTGTTGAGCACGTTGTCAATCTCTATCACCGGACGCAGACGCATCCGCTCGCCTATGCGAAACTCGCGCGTGATATTTAAATCAAAGAAAAAGAGTCCCGGCCCATTGCCTGCGTTGCGCGGCAAGTTGCCTGTGCGCCCGATGGTCGGCAGCGCAAAGTAGCTTAGCAACGCGGCATCAACAGGGTCGCTAGGACGACGCGCCCGCAACCGTTTTATATCGCCTGTAAAGATCGGGCGGTCATTACTCACATCATCCAGATTGCGATCTGCGCCGCCGATGGAAATATTGAAAGGCGCACCGGAAGCGAGCCGCAGGATTGGGGAAAGACGCAGGCGTCCCAAGAGGCGCGGCAGGTCGAACGTGCCGGAGAAGACGAAGCGGTGGCGGCGGTCAAGCAGGCTGCGTGCGCGTTCGGCGCGAAAGTCTCCGTTAGTGAGCGCGTCCGAAGTATTGACGATGCCGTCGTCAATCAAATGAGAGAGCGTGTAGGCAGCGCGAAAGGAGAAAGCGAATCCGCTTTTGCTTTTGACGAAACGACGGCGCACTTCAAGCGTCAGGCCGTGATAAAAACTGTTGCCGATGCTCGCCAGTTGTTCAATCTGGCCGCGCGCGGGGTCTGGCCGCAAGTCTCTCAAAGCAGCCAGCGCGACATCAACAGCCGTCGAAGAAGTGAAGCTATTTAAATTTATCAAAGAGATGGGAACGCCGAACTCCAAGATGCAGCCAACGACATCCGGATTGCTCGGAGTGAAGGGCGAAGGACAGCGCGCAGGGTTCGCTGGGTTGAAAGGCATGAGTGTGAAGCGCACCAATTCGCCCGCGCTCGCCACATCATAAAGCGGGCGGATGCCACCCGGCCCGTTGCGGAAGTTTGCAAAATCCGACGAGAGCAAATATTCCGTCAGGTCTTTGTAACCACGCGGGAGCACAGGCGCGTTCGCATTGAACTCTCTCCACAAATGTATGCCGCGATTCCAGCTATAGTTAGCTTCAAAGACAAACGCCTTGCCTATCTCACGTTCAAAGCCGATGTTGGCCTGATAGCTTTCGGGGATGCGCAGAGCAGGGTCGAGGCGGCGCAGGAATTCCGCTTCGCGGACGGCATATTGCTGAATCAGATTTGAGTCTGCGGTCATGGTCTGCGGGAAATGAATGTGAGTGGCGATGAAGGCACGCCGTTCCGCTGCTGTCAGAAGTCTGCCCGTCAATGGATTACGCAGCGCATTGGTATCGAAGAAAAGCTGTTGACCGCCGAGTGTAAAATCATCAATCGTCCGCAGCAGTGCCCGGCTGTAAAAGATGCCCGCGCCCGCGCGAATCACTGTTCGGCCATCTCCAAACGGGTCGTAAGCGAGCGCGACGCGCGGCGCGAAATTATTCCGGTCACGAACAATGCTTTCATGCTCATATCGCAATCCGAAGCTCAGGGTCAGGTTCGAGCGCAGACGCCATTCGTCCTGCACAAAAAAGCTCGCATAAGTATTTCGCTGTGTGGATTCGGTCAGAAAGTTTTGCCTGTACCTGTCCGGCACGCCCGCCAGAAAATCGCCCGCGCTCTCGAAGTTAAATGTGCCGGAAGCGTCCGCTAGATTGATGTAGGTCGAGCGGATGCGCTGTATGTCCCCTCCGATTCTTAAAGTGTGTGGGCCGCTCATGAGAGACAACGTGTCCTGCATCTGCCAGCGAGTCTCGCGGCGGTCGCTGCCGCCTGCGGTTGAAGAACCGGCGACGAGCGTGCCTGTGCGCTGCATCGGATTTGTGGACGGCAAAGGGTCGTTGAGAGAAATCAGCACGACCGGACTCGCTGCTGCTCCGCCCGCTGCAAGAAGCGCGGGCGCGAGCCTTGAAACTTGCACGCGAGCCTGATTGATAACGCGTGCGCTGAAAACATAATTGTCCGTGTAAGAGAGCGCATCGGAGTTGCGCGTCTTGCCTTGCAGGGCTTCGGCTAAACGATTGCCGCCGCCGAATTGCCGCAGGTTATCGAGTCGCCCCAGTTGATATAGAAACGTGCCGTTATGCGCTTCGCTAAACTGCTGATCCACGCGCGCGGTGAAGATGTGGTTGATGACGGGCGTGTTGACCGTCCGAACATACGGCGCGACCAGAGCGTTCAAGCTTGGCGCGCTGGCAGTCTCAAGCCGCAGACCTTCAAGCGTCGTGGGCTGTGGCAAGGGAAAGCGTGCGCTCTGCTCTACAGGCACGAGCGTGTCGATCAAAACCGTATCAAGGACTCTGTTATTTTCATACGAGATGAAAAAGAAACTGCGCCCGCGCCCGTTGAGCTTGAGCGGAGGAATGTGGATTGGCCCGCTCAGTGTGAAGCCCGGATTAAGCTCTGTCAGTGGCAGGCGCGCTAGATTACGCGATTTGTTGTTTGAAGTATTTGCGTTGAGAGACTCGTCTCGGAAAAAGAAAAAGACGCGCCCGCGAAATTGATTCGCGCCCCCGCGCGTGCGTATGTTGATTCGCCCGCCGGAGGCGCGCCCGTACTCAGCCGAAAATTGATTGGTGATGACCTGCACCTCCGCCACGGCTTCGAGCGACGGCTGAAACCTTTCGCGCGCCGCGCGGTCGTCGTTGTTATCCAGCCCGTCAATCGTCAAGTTGTTTGAATAAGCAGGCCCGCCAGAAAGCGCGAAGGTTCCGGCCTCTTCCGGCGTCTGAGCGAGAGTGGTGTTGCGGTCTTCGGCAAGGTCGCGCGTCGAGAGCGGTTCTTCCGTCACGCCCGGCAGCGTGAAGATCAGATCAAGCGGAGAGCGCGTGTGGTTGGGCAATGACTCCACTTCCTCAGCGGTAATCGCTCCGCCGACGATGGTGCGCGAAGTATCTATCATTTGCGTCGAAGCTTCAGCCTCCACAGCTTGCTCTTCATAAACACCCGCCGGGCGCAAGGTGAAATCGAGTTCGACTTGCAGGCCCGCGCTCATCTCCAAATCTCTTTTCTCTTCCGCAGCGAATCCTGCGCCGGAAGCGCGCACGACATACGCGCCCGGCTGTAGCTCTATCAAACGATAACGCCCCGCAGCATCGGCAACGGTCTCGCGCTCTGCGCCCGTCGCAGACAACACAGCCGTCACAGTCGCGCCCGCGATGAGTGCGCCGTTCTGGTCCACAACGCGCCCGGCGATTGTCGCTTCATCCAAATCCTGCGCTTGTAACGCCAGAGGCAGGGCCAAAAGAATCGAGAGGAGCAAGCCGCAAGAGAAAACGCGCGCGAAGGTGCGAAAGGTAAAGCCGTGCATGAGCCTTTCTCCTTTGCGAGGGGCAAGTTAATTTTTTTGATGATGCTTGCGGAAGAGGTGATGAGCGAGAGTGTCCGCGAGCGTGGCGCACTCTATCATTTCGGCCTGTGAGGAGACAAGAGATTTTTTTGGCGTGAAAATATTTTCTGTTAATGGCTGGAAGCCGCCTGCATAATTAATATGCGGGCGGCTTCCAGTGATTTCAGAGGCGGATTGATTAACTTCCGCTCCGGTCTAAGGCAAAGGCAGCGAGTTCCGAGTCGTTATAACTATAGATCGGGCCTGAGCCGTTGGTTGTCTTGACGTTAGCATCCAGCGTCACGGCGAAGCTACATTTTATGTTTGCTCCGAGCATCACCGAAAAGTCTGTGGTGGGGCTTTCGCCTACCGGCGCAGGAGGCGCGCCGATGTTGTCGGGGCTGCCGCTGATGATAAAACCGCTATCGCCATTCAAGCCTCGTTTCCACCAGAGCGAGTGGTTGAGGAGGAATTTCGGATTCGGGTGATAAGCGCGATAGCCGACGCTGAAATCGGTTGTGTCTATGCCGGAAAGGAACTGGCACTGAGCGGGCGAGGCAACGCCGCCTTTGCGCAAGTCAACTATGTCTGCGACAGCTTTGCGATTGTCCCACCAGAACAGATGAGTCAACCCCGCGAAAGGCACTTCGGCAGTCGGGCCTTCCGGCTGATACCAGCGGCGAAAGGTGAATGCCGCGTCAATGCCCGCACCGGCAGAGCCGTTCGGTCTGATACGCTGCCCGCTCGCGTTGAAGACTTCAACGGTTAGCAGGAAACGACCATCAGCAAAATCCGTGGTATCCAGTGACCCGTGATATTGTCCGCTCATCCATTCATGCTCGGCGTCATACGGAATCAGAAAGAGGTTGCCTTCCGACCCGACTGTGTTCGGGCCAATCGGCGCGTACTCGGTTTCAATATTCGTGCCCACGATTCGATACCTGCCCCAGGACAAACCGTCTGACAGGTAAGTGCGCGGCCCTGTCGGTGCGCCGCTGGCGCTGGCCGCGCTCACACTAATGCGGTAATACTTCCCGCCGATGGTTCTGAGCGGCTCGCTAAAGTGATAACGCAGGGCGAGCGCGCCGCCCCAGTTGCAATCCAGATACCGCCCTCTAGCCGCCGCCGGATTGGGCGCGGGGTCAGCCAGTCCTTCGTTACTATCAGGGTCGAAAGCCGCGACTCTATCCCAACCTGTAGCGTCAGGAGTCTTCAAGCGATAACTCTGGGTTGTGCCGATGTCTTGCAACAGCACGAAAGCTCCGACGCCCGGAAATTCGTTGTGACGGCAACCGATAGTTTTCGAGTGGTATGAGACCAGACGAGCATTTTCGTCTTCCTCGAACCACGCGCCCGCAGCCACGCCGTTGTAAATCGTAACCGTCACGCCGTTGATGACCTGTTTGACGATGTAGGCGTATTCGTAGTGGCAATTGATCGGGAAGAAAAAAGGAGAATCCGACCAGCAGATATGGAATTTGCCGTCCGGGTTGATGAACCCCTGCCCGACTTTTGTTGCCGTGCCGCAGGAAGTGTGGCCCCAGCAGCGCAGGTAAGGCCGCGATTCGATGTATCTCGGAAGTTCCGTGTTGGGCAGCCTGCGCAACGTTTCTAAGTCTTGCCGCGCGTTTAATGCATGCTGGTCAAGTGTGCCGCTTTTGATAAATTCCAAGTCGCGGGGCGGGGGCGGATCGGGCAGCGGCGGCCACTTAATTTTCGGAACGCGCTCGACAAGCACTTCAAGCTCTTCAAGCAGTCCCGGCAGACGCGGGTCGTCAACCAACCACGGGATGCAGCAGCACCTGCGCCTGTAGACTTCGACAAGGCCATCGCACACAGGCTCGCAACGATACGGAAAGAAGAGGCGGTCGCTGGTGGCAAGCGTCAGGTCTGAGGCTGTGATTCTCGACGCTGATTCCAGCAAGCTAACCTTCGATGCCGCGCTTGATGTTGTGAGCGACGCCTTTGCCGCCGCGACCGGAGAAATGTCCTTGATTAAAGCTGCTTGCAGGTAAAAGTTTGTCAGCAGTTGCCAGTGCGGATAGCAGTGCGACACAGAGCCGCTGACACACCGCTTGAGAAGTATCCATGTGGCCCAATCGCGTTGAGGGATTTCCAGTTCCAATCCCCTCTCTGCCAGGTCGCGGAAGGTGCTGACTCTGTACTTGATGAGATTCTTGCGGTCAAGCTTATGATACGACTCGGCGGCTGGCCCGACGGATACGTACTGGGCATTCTTCAAAACATCTGCGGGGATGTCGAAGTCCCCTTCTCTATCCACTTGGGCGGTGTGGATAAGATTATTAACGCGATCCAAGACGTAGACGGCTACGTCAGGTCGAGTCTCTCCTTCCTTTGAGCCGACTAGACTGATTTTCGGCTTTCTGGAAGTGTTGGGAGGTTGTT
Organism: Pyrinomonadaceae bacterium; assembly: GCA_963817025.1. Lineage (GTDB taxonomy): Bacteria > Acidobacteriota > Blastocatellia > Pyrinomonadales > Pyrinomonadaceae > JACMLC01. The sequence goes on from CAWFML010000004.1 coordinate 1,107,193, forward strand.
TAGGGTCATTTTGCATTGTGAAGTTGTCTCCTTTAGGGACAGCAAGGTGCGTTTAGTGGGATTTGAATCTACGCATGCATGAGGTGCGCTTGAGATTCAATTAGAAAAGCGGCGTAAGGAGGCCGCCATTCAGGCTTCATTGCTTGTCAAGGCCCTGAGCGGGCGGTGAGCAATGCGTTGTTGGATAGAGAAAAACATTGCTCCAAGTATGAGGGACGCTTTCTCCGTTCGTCATTTGCCGAGATAGATTTTAGTGCGCACGAAAATTTTTCCCGCAAAGGCGCAAAGAAGACAAGATGCAAAGGTGTTGAGCGATGCTTTATCTTGAAAGCTTTCTTTGCGCCTTTGCGGGAGATTCTTTCGACTGTCATGACTCAACCGGAATCCTGCCACTCTGACCTATCATCGCTCATAATGACTGACTTCCGTGGCCGATAGAACTACCTTGCAAGAGCTAAAGCGCCGGTATTAATAACAAATCCAACAATCCACCTTGAAAGGCACTAAAGTTGCGATAAATCGCCGTGGGGTGCGAGTTCGTATCCCGCTAGATAACACCCATCGAGGATGAGTGCTCACTGATGAGACCCGCTGAAACCCGACAGTTTTCAAAAAAATTTGATCTCCCGTTTATAGCTCTCGGCGCAGGGCTACTTCTCTATTCTCTCTACTCATGGCCTGCGGTTCAGTTAGGCGTTCCTTTTCTTGTTTTCACCCTGACGGCTCTGGTCGTCAGCCCCGGATGCCTGATACAGATTCCGAGAGGCAGGGCCGAGTTTCCGCTCACTGCGACTTTCTGTCTCCTTGCCATCCTGCTCTTCGGGGCAGATGCGGCGGTTATCTTTGCGGCATTGATAGCTTTCTGTATGCCGCTTTTGTCCCGGAGCGGCATGAGAGGGCGATTGTTAAGCTCCGCCGTTTCCGTTATCTCCACCTTTCTCATCGTCTGGACATTGAAACTTACCACCGAGCCGCCAGACGGATTCGGGCAGGTCGCCTACGCGCTTTCGCTGGTCAAGCCTGTAACGTTGGCGGTTTTCGTAGATGCTGCTATCAATGCGACGATGATTATCGCGTGCGGCGCTTACCGGATTAAGCAATCTATCTGGCGCACATGGGTCGGCATCTACATCTGGACATTCACGATTTATCTGGCCGGAGCGGGCCTTGCAATCATCGCGTGTGCGACTATCAATGTCACAGGATTTAACGCTTATGTGGCGCTGACCTTAGCGGGAGCCGTGCTCATCTCTCTGACAAAGGCCGCTTGCAAATCTCTCGCAGGGGATGAGCCTCGCACCGAACGCTACGGCGCGGCTATCAAGGACAACTCAGAACGCTTTCGCAGCGCTTTCGATCATTCGGCAATCGGGATGGCGCTCGTGTCGCCTGAAGGGCGTTGGTTACAGGTCAACCGCTCTTTGTGCGCGTTGCTGGGATATTCGGAAGCAGAGCTAATGGCGACCGATTACCTGACCATCACGCATCCGAACGACCTCGGAACGGCCCTCACAAATATTCGCCAGTTGTTGAAAGGCAGGATTCCTTCTTATCAAACTGAAAAGAGATATTTACACAAGCACGGGCAAGAGGTCTGGGTCTCCTGGAACGCTTCTTTGGCGCGGGATGAATACACAGGCTCGGCTCACCTCATCTTTCAGATTCAGGACATCACAGACCGCAAGCGCGCCGAAGAGAGATTACTGCACGATGCTTTCCATGATTCCCTGACGGGCCTGCCGAACCGCGCCCTGTTTATGGATCACCTGAAGATGGCGATGGCACGCACAGAGCGGCATCTCGAACGCAGGTTTGCTGTGCTCTATCTAGACCTTGACCGCTTCAAGATTATCAATGACAGCTTGGGACACATGATTGGCGACCAGCTGCTAGTCGGGATTGCCAGAAGGTTGCAGAATTCGCTGCGTCCGATTGACACGATTGCCCGTCTCGGAGGCGATGAGTTTACGATTCTCGTCGAAGATGTCAACGACGAGAGCGAGGTGATAGAGGTCGCCGAAAGATTGCAGCAAGAATTGTCTGCGCCGTTCTCTTTAAGCGGGCGCGAAGTGTTTACGACGATGAGCATCGGCATCGCTCTGAGCACGCGCAATTATCAACACGCGGAAGATATTCTGCGCGATGCGGACACGGCGATGTACAGGGCCAAGTCGCTCGGCAATGCTCACTATGAAATCTTCGATGTCGCCATGCACGCACAGGCAGTCAAACTCCTGCAACTGGAAACAGACCTGCGCCGCGCTCTGGAACGCGAAGAATTTTTCATACAGTACCAGCCTATCATGTCGCTCGACACCTTTACCCTGAGCGGCTTTGAAGCCTTAGTGCGCTGGCAGCATCCTGAGCGCGGCTTTATTTCTCCGGCAGACTTTATCCCGATGGCAGAGGAAACGGGTTTGATTATCCCGCTTGGCGAATGGGTGTTGCGCGAAGCCTGCTATCAGATGAAGGACTGGCTCGAACATTATGCGGGCGACATCCCGCTGTTTATGAGCGTCAATCTCTCTGTCAAACAGTTCAACCAGCCCAACCTGATAGAGATGATTGCTCAGATTATAGATGAAACGGGGTTATCGCCGAACAGCCTCAAACTTGAAATCACGGAAAGCGCGGTCACGGAAAAGGTCGAGACGGCTGCCGAGATGATGCAACAGATACGGGCCATTGGGGTCAAGCTGAGCATGGACGATTTCGGCACAGGCTATTCATCTTTGAGCCACCTGCACCGCTTCCCGCTCGATACGCTGAAGATTGATCGCTCGTTTATTGCGCCGATGCTGGAACATGACGAGAATATGGAAATCGTGCGTACTATCGTCGGGCTGGCCCAGAATTTAGGAATGGATCTGGTAGCCGAAGGCGTCGAGTCGTATGACCATATCACGATCTTGAGAAAGCTCGGCTGTGAATACGGGCAGGGCCATTTCTTCTCCAAAGCGATTAGTCCGGCAGAGGCTCTGAAGTTCATCTCGGAATACTCGCTCTCAATACCGAAGACGCCCGCCAATGTCTCTCAAATCAAGCTTCTGGTGGCATGAAGAGAAGAGAGATTTTATAGTATTGGGTCGGTTTCAAACATAGCAAAGAAAAACGAGAGGTTCGCACAAAGGCGCAAAGAAAGGTAAAAGTAAAAAGGTAAAAGGTAAAAGTGAAGCCGAGTTGCATGCCTTCTTACTTTTACCTTTTGCCTTTTACCTTTTTACTTCTTCTGCGCCTTTGCGCGAGATTCTTTTGTGACGTGATCTACAACAGAATTTCAAACTGACCCGCTACCGATTTTATTACTGACCTCCTCCGGCGCGGCGGCGCTGGAGCGTGGCAGAGCGCGTGGAGCGGACGAGCGCGCCTGCTTCGGGCGGCGGGGTTTCCGTAAACTGTGAAAACTCTTCCGTGTGCGTCCGCAGGTATTCAAAGAAACGCTCAAACTCGCGCTGCATCGCATCCATCTTCTCGCGCATGTTGAGGATAATCTCGACGCCCGCCAGATTGACGCCGAGGTCGCGCGTCAAAGAAAGAATCACTTCGAGGCGTTCAAGGTCAGGGTCTGTATAAAGCCGCGTGTTGCCTTCGGAGCGCGACGGCTTGAGCAGCCCTTCGCGCTCATACAAACGCAAGGTCTGCGGGTGTATCTCGTACTGCGTCGCCACCGCGCTGATCGTGTATGTGCGAACCTTTCTTTTCATTGCGGATTGCGGATTGCGGATTGCGGATTTCAGAATGCCTTGATTGTTTTCCAATCCGCAATCCGCAATCCGCAATTATTCCAGCCCCATCGTGACGCGCGGGTTTTCGGGATTCATCTGCGCGTATCGTTTCAAAAGCTCTTTGGTCTCTTCCGAGATGACGTTGGGCAACATCACTTTGACTTCGACAAACTGGTCGCCGCGCAAGTTCGGATTTCTGAGTGAAGGCGCGCCGCGCTCGCGGAGTCGAAATTTTTGGCCCGACTGTGTGCCCGGCGGAATCCTTAACTGCGCTTTGCCCTCGACAGTCGGCACTTCGATCTTCGCGCCGAGCGCAGCCTCCGGCACGGTCACAGGCACAGTCACATAGATGTTATCGCCTTTGCGCGTAAAATACCTGTGCTTCCCGACATTGGTGATGATAAAGAGGTCGCCCGGAGGCGCGCCCATCCGCCCGCCTTCGCCTTTGCCAGCGATTCGCACGCGCGAGCCTGTATCAACTCCGGCAGGGATACGCAGTTGCTTGATGGTCTCTGTCTTCGGCAGCACGCCCGCGCCTTTGCATAAAGAACAAGGCGTGCGCCGGCGGCCCGTGCCGCCGCAATCCGGGCACTCCTGCGAAAATCTCAAGCGCCCGCCCGCGCGCTGCACTTGGCCCGCGCCTTTGCAAGTCTGGCAGACAACCACAGGCCCGCCCGTGTCGCCAGCCCCGTTGCAGCGAGAGCATTGCTCTGAGCGAGTGACTGTAATGTTGGTGGTCATGCCCGTGATGGCCTCTTCAAAAGAGAGGGCCAAAGGCATCTCTATATCCGCGCCGCGCTTGGGCTGTGGACGCGGAGGCTCAGGCTCTGCCGACTTGGCTCCGCCGCCGAAAAGGTCTGCGAAGATGTCACGAAAGCTGCTGCCTCCGCCACCGCCGCCACTACTGCTTCCCGCGCCGGATGCGCTGCCCCAGTCGAAGCCTTCAAAGTCAAAGCCCGCAGGGCCACGCCCGCCGGTCGCGCCGCCGCCGGCGGTTGCGCCGCGCGCAGCAGCATCCGCCAGATTGTCGGAATACTGCCCGAAGCGATCATAGACGCCGCGTTTCTTCGCATCGGAGAGCACGTCATGCGCTTCCGTGATTTTCTTGAAACGCTCTTCGGCTGACTTATCGCCCGGATTCACGTCCGGGTGATATTTTCGCGCCAGCCTCCGGTATGCTTTCTTGATCTCTTCCGGCTTGGCATCGCGCTTGATGCCGAGCACTTGATAATAATCTTCTTTTGCCATTGTAAAAAAAGGGGTCAGGTGCCAGAGGTCGGGGGCCGGTAGATGTGTCTTCACCGGCCCCCGACCTCTGACACCCGCCCCCTGCTCTTACTTGTTCTCGTCTACGTCAACGTATTCGGCGTCAATCACATTGTCGTCGCCGCCTGTGCCTTGCGTGGACGAAGAGGATGATGCGCCCGCAGCCGAAGCCTGCTCGTCGGCTGAGCCGCCAGCGTCGCCGCCGCTCGCGCCGGTCTGCTGGTAGAGAGCTTCTGCGAGTTTGTGCGAAGCCGTTTGCAGTCGCTCAAAGGCCGTATTCATAGCGGCAGCATCGCCTTCGGTCGTCGCTTTCTTCGCCTCCGCGATGGCCGCCTCGACTTCCGACGCGCCCGCGCTATCCATCTTTTCGCGGTTCTCGTTGAAAGTCTTCTCGACCTGATAGGTCAGGCCGTCCAAGCGATTGCGCGCCTCTATCTCTTCCTTCTTCTTGATGTCATCGGCAGAGTGCGATTCCGCATCGCGCATCATGCGGTCAATCTCGTCTTTCGAGAGACCGCTTGAGGCTGTGATGGTAATCTTCTGCTCGCGGCCCGTGCCCATGTCTTTGGCAGAGACGTTGACGATGCCGTTGGCGTCTATGTCAAAGGTGACTTCGACCTGCGGCATGCCGCGCGGCGCGGGCGGAATCCCGACCAGATGAAACTTGCCGAGCGTGCGGTTGTCCGCAGCCATCGGACGCTCGCCCTGTAGCACATGGACTTCGACGGACGTTTGGTTGTCCGAAGCCGTCGAGAAGACTTCCGATTTGCGCGTCGGGATAGTCGTGTTGCGTTCTATCAGCTTGGTAAAGACGCCGCCCAGGGTTTCGATGCCGAGCGAGAGCGGAGTCACGTCTAGAAGCAGGATGTCCGTCTTCTCGCCTGAGAGCACGCCAGCCTGCACAGCCGCGCCGACCGCAACCACTTCGTCAGGATTGACGGACTTGTTCGGCTCTTTCCCGAACAGTTCTTTGACCATCTCCTGCACTTTAGGAATGCGCGTCGAGCCTCCGACAAGCACTACCTCGTCAACTTTCCCTGCATCCAGCCCTGCATCCTTGATGGCCTGCTCGACAGGCGACTTCAGGCGTTGCAGAATCTGCTCGATCAACTGCTCAAACTTCGAGCGCGTCAATTTCATGACCAGATGCTTTGGCCCGGACTGGTCTGCCGTAATAAAGGGCAGGTTGATCTCGGTTTCCATCGCCGTCGAAAGCTCTATCTTGGCCTTTTCGGCAGATTCCTTGAGACGCTGCAAAGCCATCTTGTCATTCGAGAGGTCTATGCCCTGATCCTTCTTGAACTCTTCGATGATCCACTCCATCAGGCGTTCGTCTATGTCGTCGCCGCCGAGGTGCGTATCGCCGTTCGTGGACTTCACTTCGACGACGCCTTCGCCGACTTCGAGGATAGAGATGTCGAATGTGCCGCCGCCAAAGTCGAAGACAGCGATGGTCTCATCCTTCTTCTTGTCCAGACCGTAAGCCAGAGCAGCCGCCGTCGGCTCGTTGACGATACGCATCACTTCGAGACCGGCAATCTTGCCAGCATCCTTCGTGGCCTGCCGCTGCGCGTCGTTGAAGTAGGCAGGGACTGTGATGACAGCCTTGTCAACCTTCTGGCCCAGGTAATCTTCAGCAGACTGTTTCATCTTTTGCAGGATCATCGCCGAAATCTCCGGCGGGCTGTAATCCTTGCCGCCCGCGTTGACGCGCACATCGCGGTTTCCGGCGGCCTGCACTTTGTATGGAACCTGCTTCATCTCTTCGCTGACTTCGTCGAAGTGCCGTCCCATAAAGCGTTTGATGGAATAGATAGTGTTTTCCGGGTTGGTGACGGCCTGACGCTTGGCGACCTGACCGACAAGACGGTTGCCGTCTTTTGTAAAAGCCACCACAGAGGGCGTCGTGCGGCCACCTTCAGAGTTAGTGATGATGGTCGGCTCTCCGCCTTCCATCACGGCTACCACGGAATTGGTCGTTCCCAAATCAATGCCTATAATCTTGCTCATTGCTCTTTTATTCTCCAAATATATGCTTTTCAGACCGTCTTTCGCTTATTTTCGCAACGAGACGGCACTAAACCGGCGCGCCCATCCGTCTGCTGCTCCCTTGCTTGCGGGAGTTGATAGCTGACTATGCTCCTGATTTGAACGCGACCATAATATAATATGTGAGTCCCTCATTGTCAAGTTTAATTTAAGGGTTCTCGCTAAAGCTCCCGCCACAGGTCAAACCTATGCGTGGCAAAGGGTTACCCAGCTTGCTCGAATGTTTAAGGGGCTGACTGGTCGTTCTGCCGCCGCTCCTCGTTGAGCAGCCGGGAGGCAAAAAAGACATAGTGGATGCCGGAGATGACTGCGAACAGGAAGACTGTCGCGTAGACTGTGGGCAGGTAGTAGCCGCTGATCCACGAAGGGATGCTGGCGGCAATGAGGATGGAGACGACGGCCAGAATCTGCACGGTCGTGTTCAGCTTTCCGAGCCATGAAGGGCGAAAGCTGCGAAAGCCCGTCACGATATTGATGGCTGCCGCACCGACTGTGATAAAGATGTCGCGGCTGATGACAGCCGTCGTGACCCAGAAAGGGACTGGCAGGTGGCTCGGCGGCTGTTGCTGCGCGCTGATTGAAGGCAGCGAGAGGACTACGAAGGAGGTGACCAGCAGCAGCTTATCCGCAATCGGGTCTAAGATAGTGCCGAGTTGCGATTTCTGGTTAAAGCGGCGCGCGAACAGCCCGTCCAGCCCGTCCGTCACGCCCGCGATGATGAACACTGCGAGCGCCCAGATAAATTTTTGATAAAACAGGAATGAGACGAAAACGGGAATCAGCACCATGCGAAACATGGTAAGCAGGTTGGGCAGCGTGACGATTCTCGAAGACATTTAAAAACAGTGATGAGTGACAGGTGACAGGTGACGAGTTAAAGCATGTTCCTGCTTGTCACTCGTCACCTGTCACTTGTCACTGTTGTAACGCAGTTCAAGCAAAGAGACTTCCGGCGGGCAGCCGTAGCGAATTGGGAGAACGACTGTGCCCAAGCCCCTCGTAACGTAGATTTGTGTTTGCCCTCGACGGCCCAAGCCTTTGAGGATGCGCCTGCGCGGGCGGCCCGACGCGGTTTTCTCTGAACGCCAGTTGACCTGCCCGCCGTGCGTGTGGCCGCTCAAGACCAGATCAACGCCTGCGCGGGCCGCGCGGCGCAGGATAATAGGGTTATGCGCGAGCAGGAGTTTCATCTCATCTGCCTTAGAACCGGCCAGCGCGAGCGGCAAATCTTCCAGCCCGACCATCGTATCGTCCACGCCTGCGAGCCAGAAGGACGCGCCGCCGAGTTCAAAACGCATGCCCTCGTTGACGAGCACGTGAATACCTTCCGCGCGAAAGAGGTCTGTAATCAGGCTTGCGTCCGTCCAATGATCGTGATTTCCGAGGACGGCATAGACGCCGTGGCGCGCGCGCAGGCGGCCCATCAGCTCCGCGCACGGGGCCGCGTATCCGGGGTCATGCGAGACATAGTCGCCTGTCAGGGCGATGATGTCCGGCTCAAGACTGTTGGCCGTCTTAATCGCGCGCTCTATCTGCTCGCTGCCCGTAAAAGGGCTGTGATGAATGTCCGAGAGTTGAACTATGCGCAGGCCGTCAAGCTCGCGCGGCAGACGCCGCAGGCCAATCGCGCGCCGCTCGACCGTGAGCATAAAAGGCTCTGCGAGAGCCGCGCGGGCGGCATGAGCCAGACTCGCTGCCAGTGCGCGCAAAGGGGTTGCGGGCGGCGCGTGACTGCCGCGACGCGCGGCACGTCCACGCTCTTTCAATCGAATTGAATTTGCCATAATGAATTTTTATAGAGGCAAGGCTTCAAAGGAAAACCATGCGATTCCTGCCCGAACCATCAGTCCCTCAAAAGCCCGCGCATTATAGTCAGGTAAAAGTAAAAAGGCAAAAGTGAAATATGAAGCGGCAGTGGTTTAGGCTCAGCAAATAAACTCATAAATAAGCAATAACGTTTCCCGCAAAGGCGCAAAGGCGCAAAGAAAGCACGCAAAGAAGAAGTGGCATTCAATGCTTTGCAATCTTCCTTTGCGCCTTTGCGGGAACCTGTTTTTTCTTCGCTGTCTTTGAAACTGACCCACCACTCGTGCTCAAGATACTTCAAACATACTGCGAGTCTCTAATTCCACAGCAAAAGCCTCAATATCCGGCCCGCATATTCAATTTCCACCGCTAAAGATTGCATTTCCACTCCTGAAGATTGCATTTCCACCGGGAAAATCAGTATTTCCACTGTCAAAGATTGAATTTCCACCGTCAGAATTCACATTTCCAGTGTCAAAGTTCACATTTCCATCTGCAAAATCGCTATTTCCAGCGTGAAAGAGCGAATTTCCAGCATGGAAAGCTAAATTTCCATGTTGAAACCGGCGTTATCCTAAATAATCCACAGCATGACGCGCAGCCAGCCTTCAAGCTCTAAGAAGCTTTTTAAAAGTCCTGAAAGGGCGTCATGTCATAGCCCGGGGCATCGCCCCGCGTCAGCATAGCTGTAAATAACAAGCCCTGAAAGGGCGCAATAATTTATTACGCCCTTTCAGGGCTTGGAACATCATGATGACTCGATACCTGTGGCGTTGCCACAGGCTATGACATGCCGCCCTTTCAGGGCTTTCACAGACTTTTCAAACAGCTTCTGAGGCTTCAGGATGGCGACTTGCGAGACGGCAGTTTATCTTTTGTGGAAGCCCCTGCATGCCCGTTCCCGCCGCCGTTGTTGCTCTTTATCTTCTCAGGGTCTGGCCCGGAATATTTCGGCAGCGATTCCACAAGGTAATCAAAGCCCAGCCAGAAGCTCCAACTGTGATGATAAAAAGCCACCGGAAACAGCAGCGCGATAGGGAAAAGGATCAGGATAATCTTCTGGTAATCAAAGCCGACGACGAGTAGTAGAAAGAAACAGACGACCAGTATCACAAACTCCGTCGTCACGACATTAGCCATAATCGCCCCGACAAAGAAACCCGCCTCGCGCTTGAACAGAGCTTTGCACGAAGGACAATAATGCTTGATGTGAAACGGACTCTGAATGACGGAGGACTGCCCGCACACAGGGCACAGCAGGCGCAGGCTGCGAAACATGGTGCTCAGGATAGGTCGCCGCTCTTTCTTCACGCTCACTCCCCCTCGGTCAATTATATCCGCCGGTCACTCAAGGAGAAACCGTCACGGTCTCCTTCACGGAATTGTCCAGCTTGTCCGGGTCATTTGTCGGTGACTCGACTGTGACGATGTTATCAATGAACGAGCCGCCCTGTACGGAGTCGTTGACGAGAGCGACGAGCGTGACGGTGACGGATGCGCCGCTGGCGAGCGCGGGGAATTCCACAATGCGGTTGTTGCCTTCGCCGCTGCACACGCCGCCGCCGGTCGCATTGCATGAAGCGAATGTGACGGAAGCCGGGAGATTGCTTACAACTTTGATAGAGCGCGCTTCGTCCGGGCCTTTGTTGGCGACGGCGATGGTGTAGGTCAGGCTCTGGCCGATGGTCGCAGGCTTGGGCGAGGCGATGTGGGCCAGAGACAAGTTGGCCGTTTGCTGTATGGGCCAGAAGACAGGCACGAGCAGCATTACGATGGCGAAGACCGCAACGGTGAGCACCGAGCCGACCTTGACGAAATCGAAGAAGCGGTAACGCCCCGGCGTGAAGATGAGCACGCAGGCAGGCTCAAGCGGCGTGAGAAACGAGCATGAAGCGGCGTATGTGACCATCACAGCAAAGGTGCGCGGGTTGAGGCCGAGCGAGACTGCCGTCTTGATGGCAATCGGCACGACGACGAGCGCGGCGGCCTGATTCGACATCGGCTGCGTGAGCGCGACCGTCAGGACAAAGAATCCTGCGAGCACTGCCAAGCCGCCGTAATCCCCTACGCCGCGCACGATCAAATCCGCCAGATACCTGTCCGCGCCAGTCTTTTCCATCGCCGTCCCGAAGCTAATCATTCCGGCAATCAGAACCAGCAAACGCCACTCGATCAGTTGATACATCTCCTGCATACGCACGGCGCGGCTGGCAAGCAGAATCAGCGAGCCGAGCAAGACTGCCACAGAGAGCGGCACTTGCGGCGGGTGCGTGATCGAGAAGAAGAGAAAGACGCCGAAGGCTATCAAGGCCCAGCGACGCTTGCCGTAACGCCCGCGCCGCTCAGAAACATCTTCCAGCAAGAGCAGGTTGCCGTCTGCAATCAGATGTTCAAGCTGCTCGCGCTTGCCCTGTACGAGCAGCACGTCACCGAAGCGCAGGCTGACCGTGCTTAATTTCGTCAGCAGCGCAACTCCCTGCCTGTTGATTGCCAGCACAGTGAGTTCATACCGCTGGCGAAACCTCAAGCCGCGCAGCGTCCGCCCGATAAAATCAGAGCCGCGCAAGACCATCACTTCAAACAGCTCCACATCTTCCGTCTCAAGCACATTGTCGCTGAGCTTGAAATCCGCTTTGATCTCGATGCCCGCCTCGGATTTGACGCGCAAGATGTCTTCGACTTTTCCCTGCACCAGAAGCAGGTCTCTGGCTTGAATGACCTCGTGCGGGCTGGGCGCGATGCGGCCCTGCTTGCCACGCATGATGCCGACGACAGTCAGGTCAAGATCGTTGCTCAAGTTAGCTTCGGTCAGGGTCTTGCCGACGAGCGGCGAATCTTCCATGACGATGACTTCAGAAAGATATTCGCGTATGTGATATTGCTCGGTGAGCGAATCCGCGCCGCCTCTTCTCGGCAACAGGCGCAAGCCCAAGAGCAGCATGTAGAGCAGCCCGACTGCGACGATGGGCACGCCCACCCACGTCAACTCGAACATCGAATACGGCGGCAGATTGTAGCGCGTAATCGCGCCGCTCACGGCAAGGTTGGTAGAAGTCCCTATGAGCGTGCACGTGCCGCCGAGGATTGCGCCGAAGGCGAGCGGCATCAGCAGTTTCGAGGGCGCAATCTTCGCTCTTTCCGAGAGACCCAAAACCACCGGCACGAACATCGCGGTCGTCGTAGTGTTCTTCATCACGGCGGCTGACATCGCCGCCACGACCATAATCAGCGCGGTCAGGCGAAACTCGCTGCCGCCCGCAATCTTATGGAGTCGCCTGCCGACAGTGTCCACCACGCCCGTCTTGACCAGCCCGCCCGTCAGGATAAAGAGACCCGCAATCGTGATGATGATGTCGTTGCCGAATCCGGCGAAGGCTTCACCGGCAGTCAATGTTCCGGTCACTACCAGCAGGATGACCAGCAGGATAGTCACAATATCTATCGGGATGCGCTCCGTGCCAAAGAGCACGACCGCGACCACGAGCAGGATGAGAACAACGGCAATGGGACTCATAAACCAGTTTCAGCTATAATTGCTTCACACAGTTTTCAGTTTTTAGTTTTCAGCGGATTATATCAATCTTTGAAAACTTCGGAGTTCTGATCTGAAAACTACAAACTGAAAACTTGCAAGGGGTTTTGATTATGAGCGAGCATTGCATTCTTATCATCGAAGATCAAGAGGATTTAGCGGAACTTTATGAAGCGACGCTAAAGAAGGCCGGGTACAAGGTCAGAATTGCATACACGGGCGAAGAGGGCATCGCAGAGTTTCGTGCCGACGGCGCGGACGCGCTGCTGCTGGACATGACGCTGCCGGAGATGCACGGCTCTGAGGTCTTGCGCGAGATTCGCACGCTCAACGCAGCCGTCCCGGTCATCGTCATCACGGGCGAAGAGAACGCCCAACTGCGCGAACAATGCCAGCGGCTCGGCGTACATGAGTACCTCGCAAAGCCTGTTGATTATGACCTCATGCTTGAGGCCATCAGCCACGCCCTCGCCGCGCCCGCAGAGGAAGCAGAGATGGTCACGCTTCGTCTTCCAAAGCATGTTATCGAGCAACTCAATGCGATTGACGCAAACCTTGAGCGCGCCATCACACAGCTTTGCGAAGCGAGGAAGGATTAGCAGAAAGCAAAGAGAATTTCCCGCAAAGGCGCAAAGACGCAAAGCAAGACCGCAAAGAAAGCAAAGCACCAAAAAAACATTCAAGATAAATGGAACTGCTCAACACCTTTGCGAGCTTTTCTTTGCGTCTTTGCGCCTTTGCGGGAAACTTTCTTCTCATTAATAAAATTGAAGGGATTGAGAATCGAAAGCTGATTCTCAATCCCTTGTTGATTCCAAACGACGTAGGGTGTTTTTATTTAGAGGGGCATCGCCCTCTTTTTCTTAACGTCGCAGACAGACGCCGCGCTCGACGGCAAAGAGCCGCCACTCGCCGGGAATGTCTGCGAGGGTGCGCGTGCCGCGCTCTTCAAAGTTGATGCCTGAGCCTGCGACCAAATCCGTGACAGTGTTTGAAACCAGAACTTCTCCGATGGCCGCATGCGCCGCGACCTGCGCGCCGATCTCGACGGCGATGCCGCCCACCTTGTCTTCCATCACATCGCATTCGCCTGTGTGCAGGCCCGCTTTGATCTTGATGCCGAGCCGCGATGCGGAATCCGTAATCGCGCAGGCGCAGCGAATCGCGCGCGCAGGCCCGTCAAAGGTCGCTAAGAGGCCGTCTCCGACCATCTCTATCTCACGCCCTTTGAAAAGCTCCAGCTCGCGCCTGACATACGCCTGATGTCTCTCTAAAAGATCGCGCCAGTGACGCTCTCCCACCTGCGCCGACTGCGCTGCGGAATCAACGATGCGCGTGAACAGCACGGTCGCCAGCACGCGGTCATACTCAGGCGCGTGGCGCACGCCCGTCAAAAATTCTTCGACCTCGTCGAGAATCGCATCCTGATCGCCGACGAATGGCAGGTGATCCACTCCCGGCAGCTCGACATACTTCGAGCCGGGAATACTCGATGCGACATAGCGGCCTTCTTCCACTTTCAAGCACAAATCGCCCTCACGATGGATGACGAGCGTCGGCACGCGTATCGAAGGCAGCACATTACGCACGTCTATCTCTGCGTTCATTTTCGTCAGGGCCAGCGCCGCTCCCGGACTTGCGCCCATACGCAGGTATGTGGCCCACCATTCACGAAAGTGCGGGTCATCGGCCACAGACGGCGCACGCTCGTCTATCCCGACAGGCCCGCCCCACTCTCTTTGCATTAGCTCATAAAACTTCTGTCTCGAATCCGCGCTTGGTGCCCACGGGTAATCCTCGTCAAAGATGCGCTTGGCATAAGTTCCGATCATCACGAGCGCGATAGTTTTTTCCGGATAGGTGGCGGCGAAGAGACTGCACATCGGCCCGCCTTCCGAGACGCCGATCAAGGCCGCACGCCTGGAGCCGACCGCGTCCAACACAGCGCGCACATCGTCCATCCGCTGCTCCAATGTCGGCAGCTCATTATTCGGCACGCGGTCGGAGAGTCCTGTGCCGCGCTTGTCAAACAGAATCAGCCGCGAGAAGGAAGCCAGCCGCGTGAGAAAGCGCGCGAACGACGGCTCTTCCCAGAAATATTCGAGATGCGAGACCCAGCCCATAACAAAGACCAGATCAAGCTCGCCCGTGCCGATGACCTGATAAGCGATGTTGACATCGCCGCCGCTCGTCGCATACCGGGTCTCCGGGGCGCGGTGAATTACGTCTTCCATCGCCGGGGGCAGCTCGCGCCTGTTCTGTTTCTGGAAGGAGTCAATCGCCGCCCGCGCCTGTTTCGCCAGCGACTGAAAATCATGTTCGCCCGTCTCTTCCTCTTCAATCACGATGCGCGCACGCGCACGCTCGTGCACGATCACATCCGTGCGCTCGTCGTCGCCGCCCACTTTCCTGACCTGTGCGACAAAGCGATAGCCGCGCTTGGGCACGGTCTCGATGTATTTCAAACCTTCGGCATACTCGCCAAGCATCTTGCGCAGGATGGAAATGTTCTGGGCCAGATTGTTCTCTTCGACAAAGCTGTCGGGCCAGACCTGCTTCATCAACTCTTCCTTGCCGAGCACGTGTCCGAAGTTCTGGACCAGTATGAGCAAGGTGTCAAAGACCTTCGGCGTGAGCGAGATGACCGTCTCGCCTGAGAATAAAAGTCGCTCGGCGGGGTCTATGCGAAACGCGCCGAATTCATAGCAATGGCTGATTTGTCTGGGCATTTTGGCTTTCAGGTTTTTTTGAAGAATTCTTCAGAAAAGTCTCAGAACTTTCTAAAGACCTTCCGGTTCATCAAGGGTTATTTATACACCTGTCGAGGGCAATTCAGCGTTGATTGTAACGCAAGACGGATGGCTCGGAAAACAATTTAAGGGACGGTGGCAAACCAGATGAAGCGACGAACGGAAATCACAATCGAGATCGACCGCGTGATGATTATCAGCAGGCAGAGCAATCAACGCTCATGGTGCGATTCATGCGGCGCGGAGGTCGAGATGATGTCGGAAGATGAAGCGGCCATTTTCGCGGGCGCAACCACAGAGGCCATCGAGCGGCTAGCCCGTACAGGAGCGCTTCATTCAACCGTTGCTGCCAACAGCATGCTTCTCATTTGCCTAGATTCGCTGCTCAGGGCGCAACATCCTGAAAAGGTCATCGAGACCAGCCTGACCATCGTCACGCCTCAGGGCACTCAGCAAACGGGCTGAAACCGAATTTTCGGAATTCAAGACAAAAGATCAACGGCAGGACAAACGGACGCGCAACGGCTCACCTGCTACATGAACCAAAACTAATTTAAGGAGACTTTTCAAAATGAGGAACTCGGCTACCAAATCTATTCGCAACGCCGCAGTGGCGATGCTACTGTTAATGGCTCTTTCCATTTCCACTTTCGCCGCGCCGGTCGTCAGGCAGGGTTCGGGCGCGGACGCCGCCGGGCTGCAAAGCCTCGTTGACCAGTTTCGCGCAGACCTCGGCGGCGCTAACAATGGCGTTGGCGGCTCTTTTATCAACGGTAGACGCGAAGTCAACTGGGACGGCGTGCCGGACACTTTCTCCGCGCCGAACAATTTTCCGCCCAACTTTTTTAACATCAACAGCCCGCGCGGCGTGATTTTCAATTCCATAGAAGATGCGACGGGCGCTGCGCTCAACCAGTTCGTCGTCAGCGCAACCGCCGCGAGCGGCACGGCAGTCCGCTTTGGCGACATCAATACCTCTTACCAGACTATCTTTCAGACCTTCAGCGCGCAGCGTCTGTTCATGCCGAGAAACACGCACATGATGGAAATCTCTTTCTTCATTCCGGGGACGAAGATTCCGGCGACGGTCAAAGGCTTCGGCCTCGTCTTCGCGGATGTGGACTCTGCCACTGGCGGAAACCGCTCGTTGATTCGCGTCTACGGGGCGGACGGCACACAGCTTTCCGCCGCCTCCGCGCCGGTCTTTGACAACGGGCTGTCTTTCGTCGGCATTTCTTTCAACGCTGGCGAGCGCATCGCGCGGGTAGTCATTGAATCCGGCAACGCAGCCCTTTCGGCAACCAACAACGATGGCGTGGGCGGCGTGGATGTCGTGGCGATGGACGATTTCATCTACGGCGAGCCGCGCGCGACCGAATATCATTCTTCAGACTTTGACGGCGACGGCGGCACAGACCTCTCCGTCTTTCGTCCGAGCACAGGTCAATGGTTTGTTTTCAACAGCGGCAGCAACACTTTCAGTTCCGCGCTCTTCGGCCAGAACGGCGACGTGCCTGTGAACGGCGATTTCGACGGCGATCAACGCGCGGACTTCGCAGTCTTTCGCCCGAGCATCGGGAGCTGGTTCATTCTCAACAGCTCGAACGGCACTGTCCAGAGCGTTCAATGGGGACAGAACGGCGACGAGGCCGTCCCCGGCGATTATGACAAAGACGGCAAGACGGACATCGCTGTCTTTCGTCCGAACGGCGGCGGCTGGTTTATCCTGCGCAGCTCGAACGGCCAGCTTCAGGCAGCGCAGTGGGGCGCGAACGGCGACACCCCGGTTCCGGGCGCGGCCCAATAACAACTGCTCTATGAAGCTGCAACTTACAGCGCGCTTGATTGAGTAAAGGGGCAGGCTTGGCGAGCGTGCTCGTCGTCGGGAGGCAAAGGGGGCTTTGCCTCCCGACGACTGCAAGGAAAAACTTTAAAACAGCGACGGCTCAACAGTCGTCGCTGTTTTTTTTGTGACGCGCTTTTTCTTAGTCTTCTCCGCAGAGCCGGGATGGTGCGCGAGGTGTTCCGCGTTGAGGCCGTATTCATCGCGCAGGATGGCGGCAAACTTCGGCTCGCCGTGCATGGTGATGATGCGTTTGGCTTTCGATTCACGCGCGAGCCTGACCAGCTCGTCAAAGTCCGCGTGGTCTGAAAGCGGCAGCACGAGGTCTACGTTCTTGTACATGTAGGGCGCGCTTTTGTGCATGGCCCAGCCCGTCAGCATGATGACGTAGCGACGCTCTATGTTGGTAATCATCGGCTGCTTGCGACAACCGGGCGGCGTAATCAGGACGCGGCCAGCAAGCTGTGTGCGGTCATATTTTTCATACGGCCCGGAAAATTCCACGCCGCACTCTCTGTAAATCTCCGCCATGTTCCACACAGAGCCGTGCAGTGTCACGCGATAGCCGCGACTGAGCAGCAGCTCAAGAGCCTCCTGCCCTTTGCCGAGCGCATACGCCAGCACGACCGGCACGCGCTCATCCGAGAACGCGCGGTCAACCGCCGCATAGAGGCGTTCAAAGGTGGCTACGTCCGGCGGGAAGCGATAGAGCGGGTCGCCGAAGGTTGATTCCATAACCAGCGTATCGCAAGGCACGATGACAGCCGATTCCGCAGCGACATTCTCACGCAATTTAATATCGCCCGTGTAAACCAGCCGCTCGCCGTCGGCTTCGATCAAGACCTGCGCGGAGCCTAAGCAGTGGCCCGCAGGATAAAAAGTGAGTGCGAAACGCCCGTAATCTCGCCGTTCGCCGTAAGACAAAATTTCCATCTGTGCCTCGCCACGGCGATGACGAAAGATGCGCGCCGTCTCAGGCGTGGCGATGATAGAGCGATGCTCCGCTATATGATCCGAATGCCCGTGCGAGATGACGCAACGCTCGCGCGGCCCGTCCGCATCGAGCCACAAATCCAGCTCAGGCAAATACAATCCATCCTGATATTCGACTCTTAACAAAACACACTCCTCCGGCTCTGATAGCATAGCTCTCATCAATTGATGCGCTTGCCATACAAGCTTTTAATTGTCTATCTTCGGGAGCTTAAATGTGCAGTTATTATAACCCAGAACCTACTGCATATCACTCAAGCCTTTGCGCCTTCTGCTTTAACTTTGCGCCTTTGCGTGAAACGTTCGTTGAGGTTTCGCGCAAAGGCGCAAAGAAAAGAAAAACTCAAGGCGCAAAGGGTTGAGTTATTAGCCTCTTGAGTTTTGAAACCGCTGCTGAATAGCTTTGATGCTTTGAGATGAAAAAGAGAAACCCGTTAGAGCAGGCAGAGCATATAGAAGTTCTCAAGCGCGAGTCGTTGCGCCGTCGCGCCGTGCGCAGGCTATGGCGGGCGGAGACTATTTACGCAGTCGGGCTGGCATTCTTTTCGATACTCGCTCTGTGCGCTTATCTCTACAGTTATTTCGGCTGGGACTTGCGCGTCTCGCAGGCGGTGCAAACAATAACTTTGCCGGGCATGCTGAGTTTCATGCGCGCCGTTTCATACATCGGCAACAAGTGGCATCCGCACGCGCTGGCGACGCTGACAGTCATTCTCCTGTTAGCATTCAGGTTTCGCAGCGAAGCCGCAGGACTGGCATTGAGTACGGGCGGCAGCGCGCTTTTAAACAATCTGATGAAATGGTTGATTGCGCGCCCGCGCCCCGCGCAAGGGTTGGTGACTGTCTTTCAACTGCTCGACCGCCAGAGCTTTCCTTCAGGCCATGTCACCTTTTACGTCTGCTATTTCGGCTTTCTTTTTTTCGCGGCCTACGCCCTTCTGCCGCGCGGCTCGCTCGCGCGTCGCATGGCTCTCCCGCTGCTCGCGCTTCCCGTCGCGCTGGTCGGACTCTCGCGCGTCTATCTAGGAGCACACTGGCCCAGCGACACGCTCGGCGGCTATCTCTTCAGCGGCCTCTGGCTCGCCTTCTCTCTGGACATGTACAGGCGTTGGAAGGAGCGCGAGGAAGAAGGCAAAAGTAAAAAGGTAAAAGGCAAAAGTGAAGAAGGCTGAAAGGCTTTCTTACTTTTACCTTTTACCTTTTTACTTTTACCTTTTTACTTCTTGATTGCCGTCTTGAGATTCATGTTCCGAATCAGGCGATGAAGATAATTCGGATGGACGCCGAGCAGTTTGGCGGCTTCCGTGTAGCTGCCGCTGGCCTGTTCGATGGCCTGAAGGATAAGCTGTTTTTTCGTTTCCAGCACGGCTTCATGATATTTGGTGATAGGCGTGCCCGACGATGATTCCGTTTCGAGGATGGCTTCGGGCAGGTCTTCGGGCAGGATTGTGTCCGTCGAGCTGAGGACGACCGCGCGCTCGATTGCGTTTTCCAGTTCGCGCACGTTGCCGGGCCAATCATAATTAACGAGCCGCGCACGCGCTTCTTTGGAAATCTTCATCGCGCGCTGGCGACACTTGCGGCTGTATTTTTCGACGAAGAAATTTACGAGCAGCGGAATGTCTTCCTTGCGCTCTCTCAAGGGCGGCATCTCCAGCGAGACGACGTTGAGCCGGTAGTAAAGGTCTTGGCGAAACTCTCCCTGACGGATGGCCTCTTCCAAGTCCTTGTTGGTCGCGGCAATCAGGCGCAGGTCAACCTTGATCGTGCGCGTGCCGCCGACGCGCTCAAACTCTCGCTCTTGCAGCACGCGCAAAAACTTGGATTGCAAGAGCGGGGCCAGCTCG
This sequence comes from Pyrinomonadaceae bacterium, assembly GCA_963817025.1. GTDB lineage: Bacteria > Acidobacteriota > Blastocatellia > Pyrinomonadales > Pyrinomonadaceae > JACMLC01. The sequence goes on from CAWFML010000004.1 coordinate 1,127,004, forward strand.
CCTATTTCATCCAGAAAGATCGTGCCGCCTTCGGCCATCTCAAGCTTGCCCTTCTTCTGCGCGATGGCTCCCGTGAAAGCCCCTTTCTCGTGACCGAAGAGTTCCGATTCAAGCAGCGTCTCCGTCAGCGCAGCGCAGTTGACGGCGACGAACGCCTGCGCCGAGCGCGTGCTGTTGTGATGTATGGCACGGGCGGCCAATTCTTTGCCCGTCCCGCTTTCGCCGCGTATGAGGACGGTTGAATCCGTCGGCGCAACGCGCGCCACCATCTTATACAGCGCGCTCATCGCATTACTCTCGCCAACCATGCTGTGCTCTATGTGCGCGACGGCGCGCAGCTCTGCATTCTCATTTTCCAGCGATTCGATATGCCGCACATTTTCCAGTGCGACGGCGGCGATGTTGGCGATGGCCGTCAACAGTTGCAGATGATCTTCGTCAAAGCGCGCGGCAGGGTCTGTCGTGTACAGGTAGACGATGCCCAAAACCTTTTCAAAGAGGATGAGCGGGACTGCGAGCACGGATTGAATCTGCGAGGCGATGACGCTTTCGGCTGCGCCGAAAGCATCGCTGTCAGGCACTTCGTTGCTCAGGATAGAGACGCCGTCACGCTCGACCTGCTGTGTGATGGTGCGACTCACGCGCACGGTCGCATCCGGCCCCGTCTGCCTGTCCAGACCAAAGACGGAAGAGAACTCTTCTTCCGTTTCACCGACCAGCATGATTGCGCCGCGCTGCGCTGGCACGACCTCGAAAATCAATTCGAGCAGTTGTTGCTGGAGCTTATCGAGAGTATGTATCGAGTTGATGGTCGCACTGATTTTCATGAGCGCGGAGAGGTCGCGCGCCATCAGTTGCACGGCATCCGCGACGCGCACGCGCACAGTGTCCTGACTGGCGGAAAACCGTTCGTCAAACAGAATTTGTGTGGACGAGGTGGAGGCATCCGTTTCCAGCAGGTGAAAGAGAAAGAGCGAGTCGCCAACCTTGATGCGGTCGCCGTGTTTCAGATTGCGCTCTTTGACCGGCACATCGTTGAGAAAGGTGCTGTTGAGACTGTCAAGGTCAAAGAGTGTAAAGACCTCATTGTCTCTTTTGATCCGGCAATGGCGGCGCGAGACCGAAGAGTCAGCGATGCAGAGGCCGTTGGATGATTCGCGCCCGATGGAAACCTCTTCCTCGGTCAGAGTAAAGATCATTCCCTTAAGTGGGCCAGCGATAGCTGTCAGTCTGGGGTTCATGCTCCGCGAAAAGCGCCTCCCGCACGGGTTCTTCGGCTTAGTTTGCAAATACTTGAGAAGAGTTTACGGCGACGACAAGCAATCGGCAAATATTATTCCTTCAATTTATCGCGCAGGCGCACTGTAGCCGCTGCCGTCTCACAAATAATTTCTATCCATTGAGATAGCCCGCTCTATCTCAATGGATAGTTTTAAGCCCTCTGACGCGCCTCGCCCACCTCGCCGGCACGGAGCCTGCTGCATATCTTATCTCGTTGATAACTGGTGAGTTGGAGCAGGAAAAGGAAGGGCAAAGACCTCTCCGGCAAGCTGTGGCACGCATCTCGCAATTACCACTGGCGAGAGCAAGCGGGATATAAGGCAGTTTCAAGAGTTCATTGCAGCAGTTGGTCGTTAAGACCGCTTTTATACATAACCCCCGGTGGTCGCCCAGAATCGACCGGTGCCCTTACCTTAACAGGGCAGCAAGGAGATGAGATGAAAAGACATGCCGTCAGATTTTTCGCAATGGTTATCTTAGTCGTGATGTTCGCATTCGTATCCGCTCTGGCTTCTGCTGTTTCAGCACAAACCCCCGGCGACAACGTGCTCGCAGACATCCCTTTTGAATTTAACGTCGGCGACAAAACGCTTCCGGCAGGCAGCTATCTGGTTTCTGAAGTCACGAGCGACGGCACTTCGCTGCGCGTCAGCAATCGTGACCAGTTCCAGAGCGTCAGCCGCCTGACCTCAGCCATCCTGAGCAGCGAACGGAAAGAGCAATCCACGCTCGTCTTCGAGCGTTACGGCGACAGCTACTACCTGTCACAGATTTGGGTCGCAGGCGAAAGACAGGGCCGCCAGATGATAAAGTCCGGCAGGCAGCGCGCGATGGATCGTGAGCTGGCAAAGAATAATGAGAAGGCTGAAACCGTCATCATCGCAGCCGTCTCGCACTAAAAAGATCAGTTGGCCGAACCTCACTAGGCCATTAGTCAGGCGAGTCTCCTCCACCAACAAATACTCGCCTCCAATGAAGCGGCAACCCGTACATCCCCTCCGGGTTGCCGCTTCTTTCCCTCTTCAGTTCACAAAAATACCAAGAACGATTTCCCGCAAAGGCGCAAAGGAAGAACGCAAAGGTTTGAATGCCACTCGCTCTTGGCGTGCTTTGCTTTCGCCGCGCCTTTGCGGTGAGGGTATACACGATAAAGAAGATCAATGAAGCACGATAATCTTGGGAATTTTAGTACACTGTAGGTATAATATAGGAAGGAAGTTTTGACTCAGTCAATATAGAAGTCTAGTTGTTATCGTGTTTCAAAGACAATTGTTCCATCCTTATTGGAGATAAGCCGATGACCTCTAGATTGCTGGAGCTTGAAGATGATGGTCTCATGACCCCAGAAGTCGGCGATTATGCAGAGGAGAAGTACAGGCTGATCGGGCTCTATGCTGAACTGTTCGCAAAGGCAATGAAAGGTAAATGGGATAGTCGAGTATATATTGATCTATATCTGGCGCAGGTCGCTCCCGCATCAAAAACACCAACAAGATATTCCCTGCCTCACCATTAATAGCCCTCGGCGTTTCCGATAAGTTTGATCGCTATATCTTCTGTGAGATGGAATCTGAAAAGCTCACGGTTCTGAAAGAGCGTGTGACTCATCAGTACCCAGAGGTAGATGCCCAGTATATTGAAGGCGACACAAACGAAAATACCGATGAGATCATGGACAAGATTCCTAAGCATTATCCTGGTTTCAAGGTTTTGTGTTTCTGCTTCGTCGATCCATATAGACTTGAGAATCTACGTTTTGAAACTATCCGTCGGCTAGCTACACGCTATGTTGACTTTTTAGTTCTCATTCCATCAGGCTGCGCAAATTGTTATGCCGAGCGACTGTCGAGGCGTCTGCAAGCAATGGGACAGAATAACTATCGAAACGGTTTCCGACTCACACTACAAGAGCACATGTTGGAGGTGCCCACAAGGTGGCGCACGCCACAGACAATATTCGTAAATTCAATGAGTGATCTTTTCCATAGAGATGTAACTACAGAATATATTCATCGGGTATTCAACGTGCTGAACCGCGCTAATCATCACAGGTATCAGGTTCTGACGAAACGCTCATTACGATTGCAAAGAATTAGCCAACAATTGCCCTGGAGGTCACATATCTGGATGGGTGTGAGCGTCGAGAATCAGCAATACACATACAGGATTAATCATCTCAGGGATACAGGGGCTCACATAAAATTCCTTTCGCTGGAACCGCTGCTTGGGCCGCTCCCGAACTTGAATCTAACGGGCATAGATTGGGTGATCGCTGGAGGGGAATTCGGCCCAGGTGCACGTCCAATGAATCCTGAATGGGTATTTAGCATCCGCGACCAGTGTGTTGCAGCGGGCGTACCCTTCTTCTTTAAACAGTGGGGCGGAACAAGGAAAACCAGAACTGGGCGCATACTTGACGGACGAACATGGGATCAGATGCCCATATTAGCAGCAGCATAAAACAGACATCAGGTTTGAAAGGATATAGCTTTGCCTAACAACACTTCTCGGTCTTTGTAAGCAAGAAAGCCTCGTTATTTCTATCATAACGAGGCTTTCCCATGCATGGCTTAACTGTCAGCTCTCTCAAGCTGTCTGTTAGTTTCGGGCAATAATCCACATCAGATGGTAAGGCGCAGTCAAGCTCCCACATCCGTTGGCCGCCTGATATTGACTGACGAAGTGCCAGCCAGCAGGAATGGGTGAACTCGCACAAATGCTGAGTTGCGTATCCGATGCTGCAACTGCTCTTATTGTAGCCATGTTTTTGCCCGCAGGGCCTCCGCTGCTACACTGAGTTGACCTCCAAAAAGTTCCAGTCAGCACCCAGTTGGTCGGAATGAAATTATCGTTGCAGACTTCCATGGACGAGCCTCCCGGCTTGTCATAGTAGGATTCAAGGAGCGAAGTGTTGGGATAGCTAGGATAATTTCCACAGCCCCAACTAAAGTAGAAATTAGTTCTGATGTATCCTGACGGCCATGCCTGACCGAAACAGACACTGGTAGTGGCAGCGGAACTGGTGGGTACGGCAGGCGTAAAAAGCGTTGAAAGGCCAACCACCAGCACTATGGCTGCGGCGAGCAGTTTCCAATTCATAATGTATTCCTTTCGTGAAGACCCTGTGATCTTGGTTGTGAAGTTACACCGCTTTGCAAGTAAGACGGTGAGAAAGTTTGCAATCGGGAGATGAAGCGAGAAAGTGAGATATAGTTAGCTAATACAGCTATGCTGTGTCGAGGTAAACACAGCTAGGTCAACTGTAATTATGTGACCTGTAATCTCCTTATCGCAACTAAAGCATATTACTCACCCGTAAGTTGTGTCAATTAGAATGAGGTGTCCGATCATGGCGAACCGGCGCGCAGGATTCCTTTAACCGTCGCAAAGGCAGTCTGATATTCTGCGACCGCAGCATCTCGCCGTTTCGTCATCGCTCTCATGTTTTTCTCACATCATTAAAATAAGGTTGCCAACCTCTGCTCCGCAGATATATCATTCCCACACTCTATGTATTCTCACTGGTGCGATTTTCAAGGGGCGTAGTGACTCACTCACGAACATGGGGCTTTTGCACTTCACCGGAACATAGGGTTATTTCTGCCTCATCGAGTTACCAACCTCTCCTGTTGACTTCATGTCAACCAAATCAAAGGAGACTCACAATGATTAACAAGAGACGGATTCTCAGTTGCACAATAGTGCTCACGCTCATCAGTTTGGGTTCCGTAACGCTGCTTCGAGGTCATGCGACCAGAGAGATGTTGCAGGTGACTCACCTGAAGCTCATCCCTCCGGGCGGAAAAGCGATTAGGGCCTGTGTGGTTGAAGGGGGAATGATCAAAATTACTAACCACCGAACCGGGACTGTCTTCGCCTATTCCCCGACGGTGCAGGATGAAAGAACCGGAGTCGTTTCGGTTAAGGTCTATCAAGTTCGCAATTCGGGCGCGGGCGAGATTTTCGAGGAAGTAGAGACCGTTGAGACTTCCTTCAAGGGGGCTAGATCGACTGTCAAATCTCCGGTTTATAGTATCGAAGTAGAAACCATCGCTAAAACTGCCGCCTCGGATAACGCTAAAAGTGGTACGGCAGGCAGCACCTCAGCAACTGACGGAGAAGGAGGGGGCGGTGGTATGTGTTGCGTGACGTGCGGCGATCTGACAGTATGCTCGAATTGCACGGTGACAATGAGTTGCGGAAGTTGCTGCACGAACAAGCCCAACGCGCCAGCCTGCGACTGTGGCGGTGGGGTCTAAGATCATCTGGATTAGTAGACTCCTCAACATCTAATCTTTCGTTAACAATAGTCAGACAGCAGCGCTCGCAGCATGTGAAGACTCTGCGAGCGCTGCTGTCTCGCCATGACCCCGATATGCTTCCGCCTTTTCATTAGAACATATGCGCTGGTCGGTTGTTAGTCCAATATACAGCCTGACTCATTCTCATCGCCCATTCAACGGAATCTGACAATGGCTGAGATCACACGTGCTCTACGCAGACGCGAACGCAATCTCACTGACAGCCAGGCGCAACGGCACATTCTCATCACAGGATACTGCTATCAGGTTAGACGCGCTCGGCAACGGGCTGATTCAATTCTTTAGAAACGGCGCTAACCTGTGGACGATTGATGCGAGTGGTCATCTTGTCCCTAACGGCTCAAAGAACATCGGTTCAGCCTCATCACCCGTGACGACGCTGAGTCTCCTGACTTCACTTTCTTTCTTCAACTCCGGCACTATTCAATCTTCAATCAAAACCACGGGGCAGGATGTGTTGACCTTTGAAGGGGGTGGCCCCGGCGCGTTGCCTGTCCTGGAGTTTTCTGCTGGCGGCCCGAAACTCTTTGTGCGCAGTGCTTCCCCTGAAGGCAACGTGACCGCGCCGCCGGGGTCACTTGTCTTAGATAGCACACACGGCAGGCAGTATCTGAAGGAATCCGGCGTGGGAAATACCGGGTGGGTTGATAGATTGAGCGGCGGCGTTAAGAGCTACCGCGCCCTCTTAACTCAAACAGGCACATCTGCACCAACTGTCACGGTCTTAGAGAACACTCTAGGCGGTACGGTGGTCTGGACAAGGGTCGGCCCCGGCGATTATTGGGCCACGCTCACGGGCGCATTTCCTGCCAATAAGGTGCAGATTTTCATGGGGTCATCATACGTCGGCGGCACGAGCTTTGTGCTTTTCCAGATGGCGCGGCTGGGTGCTAACGACATCCAGCTTGTAACAAAAGATGTTGATTTAAGCTCTGCGACTGCCAATGAAAGTGATGACCTGATGACTGACACAGCAATCACAATGTTAGTCTACCCATAGCGGAGGACGAACTATTCACGGTTCGCATAGAAGAGGGACGAGACTCGGCAAAGAGTCTGGCCCCTCTTTTCGTGGCTTTGACGTATTGACACAGTCGAAATAGAATTCTGGCCGTTATCGTGTTTCAATCGTCTTCATTATCGTGTTTGCGCGCACGGGAAATTTTCGCGCGCTATGATTTTATGGCAGCAGTCGCCAGTTATTCGTCGGCTCGGTCGGAATACGTTTGTTGCGCTCGACCCAATCAATAATCAGCTCGCGTATCTCCGCGCTTGAGCGATAGACGACCGGCGCGTTCTTGTACATGGCGTAGCGGCCACCGCCATTGGCTCGATAATTATTGATGGCGAGCCGCAGTTTACGCGACATGTCGAGAGGCTGGCCGCGAAAGCGCAGGTTTTGAATCCGCTCGCCGAAAGGTTTCTTGATGTCCAGCTCGTAAGTGACTCCCTCCGCGATGTCAAAGTTATAGCCGGGAATGTTCGGGTCAATCAGCTCGGCGGGCGTCTTGCCCGCTTCGTAGGGACGGAAAAATTTGGCGGAGTGTTCGAGCGCGTCTTTCAATGTCTGTCCCGTCACTTCGATCACGACGAGCGTGTTCTCGTAAACATACAACCCGGCGATGTCGCGCACAGTAATCGGGCCTTTGTTGATACGCGCCTGCCGGTTAAAGCTTGCCACGGTCGAGACCTCTGCCTTGCCTGCTTCAAGCTGCACGCGCTGGATTAAATCAAGGATAGCCGTATCGCGGAAATAACCATCCTGAGCAGACAACTCCGCGCCGGATTCTCCGACGACCTGACTGAGCCAGCTTTGCGTCTCCTTATCATAAGGCTCTGCGAGCTTGGCTATCTCTTCATCCACCGCCACCTTATCGTCCACCGGGATCGTGCGCGAAGATTTAGCGACCACGCTCCAATTCATTTTTACAGTTTCGCCCTCCGGCTTTTCGAGATAAATGTCCACGCGCGCGACATGCTTGCCCCAGTAATTCGCCTGCGCGAGCAACACTCCATTGACATACATCGAAGGAATCTCGCGGTGCGTGTGGCCCATCAGGATGACATCCACGCCCGCCACCTCTCTGGCAATCGCCAGAGCCTCATTCTCATGCGGCTGTTCGCCGGGCCGCACTTCGCCCGTCGCCAAATCCTCGCCGATGCCCATGTGCATCGAGATGACGACTACATTCACGCGCTCTTTTTGGCGCAGGATGGCGACCCACTTTCTGGCCTCCGCGACAGGCTCACGAAATTCCAGCCCTTCATAATTTTCTGCATTCTCCCAGTTAGGAATCGCTGGCGTGGTGAGGCCGAGAATGCCTACGCGCACGCCGTTCACTTCCTTGACGAGATAAGGGTCAAAGAAAGTCTCGTCAGTTCCCTTCCTGTAAGTGTTGGCGGAGAGCCACGGAAACTTTGCTTCGCTGCGCGCCTTGCCGAGCACTTTCAAACCGAAGTTGTATTCATGATTTCCGACCGCCATCGCATCGAACTTGAGCGCGCTCATCGCCAGCATCATAGGGTCTGCGGGAGCGTTGTTCTTCTTGTTATGAAAATATTGGAGCGGCGTTCCCTGAATCGTGTCTCCCGAATCAAGCAGCAGCAGTTGCGGGTTCTCTTTACGCGTCTGTTTGATGATGGTCGCCACTTTGGCAAGACCGCGCGCATCCGGCTTGTTGGTGTAGTAATCAACCGGCAGGATATTGCCGTGCAAATCCGTCGTCGAAAGAATCGTGACCTGCACGCGCGTGATGGTGTCTGCGCTGCCTGAGAAGGCGAAGACCAGCAAGGCGATGCACGGCAACATGCTTAATAGCATTCTTCTCATCAAATAATTATTCTTCATTTCGGTAGACCGGTACTGGAAGCAGTTCTTCGCGCCTTGAGTCTTTCTTTATTTGCGCCTTTGCGTGAAACGTCTGTGTTTCGCGCAAAGGCGCAAAGTTAAAACCGAGGGCGCAAGGGGTTGAGTGATTTAACTCTTTGAGTTTTGAAATAGCTTTTTAGAAATTTATCTCAGGGCATATCTGTTCCAAACCCGGCTGGCGTTTTGTCGCATAGACTTCGGTGCTAGGCAAGCCGCGTCTCAGGCATGAAGCGTAAACGAGCGGGAAACTTGCGCGCACCTGCCGCATTTTTTCCTGATTCTCGAAATAGGTTCTTCCGCGTTGCAGGATAATAAAAGTTTCCTGTTCGGGATTGATATTGAACTGCGAGTCGGACAAGACGCGTGCCTGCAAATCCGTCCGCCCGAATTTTTGCAGGTAGTAACGCACGACTCCCGGCGTCTCGTGCGCGAGGGTGGCTCCCTGCGGGGCGTTGTCGCACACATAGCGAATCGCCTCGCGCAGCCCGTCATCATAAAATTCGTCATGCGGGAAATAGAACCCGGCCTTGTTTCCGGCCAGCACGTTTGTATAGAGCGCGTAATGCGGCCTGTGCGCGTAGGCCATCCATGCCGGCAAAGCTATAAAAAAGAGCAGGATGATTCCAAAAGCGAAGAGCTTCGCGCGCTCCGCTCCCGCGAGCTTTGAAGCCATCCATCTGAACAACGCCATGATGCCGACCGCCCCGATCATGTACACGAAGGGCATCAGGGAAAGCGTATATCGCAGCCACTTCGATCCCATCAAAGAGTAAGGCACGATCCACAGAATAAACATCAAGAGCAGAAACGCATGACCCGGATGCCGCCAACGCTTTGCGGCTGAGACCAACCCTATGAGAAAAGCGATGACGACCGGCAACGGAACTTTGATTGCCAGAAAGAGCAGGTAAAAATAGAAGGGCGTGCCGCCAAACGGCGTGCTCGACACAGTGTTTTTGTAGAGCTTATCGCCCACCAGATAACCCGTGTGCGTTAAGAGTTCCCCGCTCGTATAAGATTGCAGGTAAGCCCACGTTTGCGGCAAGAGCACTGCCGGATTGGCTAAGAGAAAGACCGCTAGAATCAAGAGGTAAAAGAGCGCGGGCGTCTTCCATGAAGGCTCGCCCGGCTGACGCTCGCGCACGCGGAACAGGTGATGATAAAGCGCGTTGAGGCCAAAGTAATGCGGAAAATATTTCGAGGCCAGCATCAACCCGAACGAGATGCCGCTCAGGCCGTAGTTCCAGCGTTTGGCCTTCGCGTCATGCCCGCTCGCCTGCTTGGCCCGCAGGTAAAAGTAGAAAGCAAAGAGCAGGAAGAAGACCAGCAAGGTATCTTCTTTGGCGATGCGGTTGTAAGTGATGGCATTGATGCCAAATGCCCAGAGCGCGGAAGCGAGAAGCGCTGTGCGGCGGTCAAAAAAAGCGGCGACCAAAAGAAAAAGCGGCAGCACTGTCAACGCGCCGAAAAGAATGTTTGGAAACCTGAGCGCGGCTTCATCGCTGATCAGGCTCGCCTGACTGCCAGCGTTCCATGCTTTCGCCGCCTGCATGGAGACATACATCAGAGCCTTCATCAACATCGGATGCTCTGCGTTGGGACGTATGTCTCCCAGTTCGTAGGCGCGCACGGCTTCGAGCTTATTGATCTCGTCTTCGGCAAAGCCGATGGCTGAGACGCCGCTCAAGCGCAGGCTCAGGCCGAGCACAAACATCAGCGCCAGCGCAAACGCAATAGCGCGCGTGCTCGTTTGTGCAGCCGCCTCGTCACGCTGCATCCTCGGAGGATTCGCCAGAGCTTCGCTTTCAACCGAGTTGATTTCGACAGACCGCGACAAGAAACTCTCCTTAAAGTGCCGGGTAAAAGGGTAAAAGGGTAAAGGGGTAGAAGGAAGATAAATCTGGCGGATGAAGAGATTTCATAATCAATAACATCTTTCCTGTATCCCTTTTACTCTCTTCCCCTTTTACCCCTTCGCTCTTAATTTACCGTAGCTCGCTCACCGAAACCGTATCAGGCGGGACGCTTACTTCCTGTGCAGTCGCTTCCGCGTCCTGTGCGAGGGCGCGTAATGATAGCCCGCGCCGCACCAGCAAAGCCACGCCCACAGCCGTCCAGCAGATGATGCGCGCCTTGCGTATGATTGCCAGCGTGACGCCCGCCGCTTCGCCCAACTTCAAAACCTTTGTCACCTTGCCCGAACCCATCTCATCAACGCCGAGCCGCAAGGGAACGAACTTAAAAACTACGTTGATAAAACGGTTGACGGATTCCAGGATGAAAGCCGTCAGAATAGTCGGCGGAGAGTCGCTGATGAAATACAGCACGACGTAAACCTCTGCCACGCCCGACAGGTGAAAGCAGGCTTCCAGGAGCAGTATCGGAATAAAGCGCGAGCGGTTATGCGCGTAAAAGCTATAGACGCGCTCTTCCAGAGAGCGCACGCGCTCGCGTTTGTTTTCCAGAAAACGCCGCCCTATCTTCCGCCCGTAAAGAAATTCCAGCGTCCCGCTCAAAAATTTCCACTGCTGCCGGATAACCAGAAGGGCCAGCGCGATGGCGAACACGACCCCTACGAGCGCGCCGATGCAGGCAATCTGCAAAGGCTTCGGCAAGGGAAAGCTCAACATCAGCGCAATCGTGCCCGCAAAGATAAAGAGCGCGACCGAGAGACTGTAAAAAAGATTTTCGATGGCGAGGGCCGACAGTCCCGCGACGAGCGGCACGCGCTCGCGCACTAAGGCAGCTTTAGCAGGCTCGCTGACAAAGATGCCGAGCGGAACGAGCGTGCCCACGGCATCGCCAATCAGATACGCGCGCAGGGCATCCGAAAAAGGCAGCCGCTGCCCGCCTTCAAAACAGCGCGTCCACGCCAGAGCGCGCACCACTGGCCGCAAACCCGAAACCAGCATCACGAGCAGAAAGCCCGCGCCGAGTTGCTTGATGTTCCCCCAGATGTCCGCCGGATTCGCCTTCCAGATAAAGTAGGCGAACAATAACAGCCCCAGCACGGCAAAGATTATTCCGACAGGTGTAAATCTTTTGGAGACATTTTTTTTGGAAACGCTTTTGTTCATCCCTTGATTGATATTGAGCTTTTGCAGCTCTCGCAGATTAAAAGCATTTTAAGTGCCAAGATGGTGCAAGATAAGACACAAAAAGGTAAAAGTAAAAAGGTAAAAGGCAAAATCCACATCCAAAGTCAAAAGGTTCTCCGGCGTGAATGCGATTTACCTTTTGCCTTTTGCCTTTTGCCTTGATTATGATGCTAACTTCCCGAAACGAACATTTAATTTAAGAGCCGTACAAAGATGAGTCAAACTGCTATTCAAGAATCCTGCGGAAGCCCGCTGACGATGCTCTCCGAAGACGAAGAGATGTTTCGCGCGAGCGTGCGCGAGTTTGCGGAAGGCGAGTTGCGCCCGCGCGTCGAAGAGATGGACGAAGCGGGCAAGCTCGACCCCGCGCTGATCAAGCAATGCTTTGATCTCGGACTGATGTGCATCGAGACGCCGGAAGAATATGGCGGCGCGGGCGCGAGCTTTTTCACGGCCATCGTCGGCGTCGAAGAACTCTCGCGCGTGGACGCCTCCGTCGGCGTCTTCGTTGATGTGCAAAACACGCTCGTCAATAACGCTCTGATTCGGTGGGCCAATGAAGAGCAGAAGAAAAAATATCTCTCTCTATTGTCGGGCGAAAAGGTCGGAGCCTATGCCCTGAGCGAAGCAGGCTCCGGCTCTGACGCCTTCGCCCTCTCCACGCGCGCCGTCGAGAAGGAAGACCACTACCTCTTGAATGGCCGCAAGCTCTGGATTACGAACGGCAACGAGGCGGAAATCTTTATCGTCTTCGCTAACATTAATCCCGAAGCAGGCTATAAAGGCATCACTGCTTTTATCGTCGAGAAAAGTTTCGAGGGCTTTTCCGTCGGCAAGAAAGAGAACAAGCTCGGCATACGCGCGTCTTCGACCACGGAATTGATTTTGGAAGACTGCCGCGTGCCGAAAGAGAATGTGATTGGCGAAGCGGGCAAGGGATACAAGATTTCCATCGAGACCCTGAACGAAGGCCGCATCGGCATCGGCGCGCAGATGATTGGCATCGCACGCGGCGCGCTCGAAGCCTCTTTGCGCTACACCTCCGAGCGGCAGCAGTTCGGCAAAAACATCAACGAGTTTCAGGGCATCCAATTTCAACTGGCGGAGATGGCGACGGAGCTAGAGGCCGCGCGCCTGATGGTCTACAATGCCGCGCGTTTGAAAGACGCGGGCAAACCATTCGTCAAAGAAGCCGCGATGGCAAAGCTCTACTCTTCGCGCGCCGCCGAGACGATAGCCTCCAAAGCCATAGAGATGTACGGCGGCTACGGCTTCGTCAAAGATTATCCGGTCGAAAAGTTCTGGCGCGACTCAAAGATCGGCGCGATTTACGAAGGCACGTCCAACATGCAGTTGCAGACCATTGCCAAGCTGATTATCGGAGGCAAGTAAATGAGTACCAACGTTGAAAGAGTTTTGAATGAAATTAAGGCACTGTCGCCAACCGAACTCGAAGAAGTCCGACAAGAGGTAGAGGAGCTTTTAAACTCGAAATCCCAAGCGTCGGCCAGAACGCTACAACAGATGCTTCATGCTGAAGGTTTGCTCAGCGAAGTCAAAACGCCTCGCCGTGACCAAGAGTCTTTCCACAGCTATCAGCCTGTCAAGGTGCAAGGCAAGTCTGTGTCCGAAACAATAATTGAGGAGCGCAGGTAAAGTTGGCAGTTTATTTTTTCGATAGCAGTGCTATTGTCAAATATTATGTGCAAGAGACAGGCACGCGATGGATGAGGAGTCTTATTAATCCATCAGCAGGCAATGACTTTTATTTGGCACGGATTACCGGGGTCGAAGTAGTTGCGGCAATCACCAGACGCCAACGAGATGGCACGATAGAGGTGCTGGATGCGAGTATAGCTCTGGCACAATTTCGCAGAGATTTTGACAGTGAGTATCAGGTGATTGAGATAACTGCGTCACTATTAACACGCGCCATGTCTTTAGCCGAGACTCATTCGCTACGCGCATATGATGCAGTTCAGTTGTCAGCAGCGTCAGCAGTTAAGGACTTTTGCATGGCTGCGGGACTTTCACCTTTAACGCTTATCTCTGCCGATGTTGCGTTGAATGCGGCGGCGACTTCTGAAGGATTGATTGTTGACGACCCGAATGTTCATTAAGAGTTCTTCGAGATAAAACTATGGCGACATCCCGCATTGAGGCATTCAGACAAATGCTTGAGAGCGATCCCGAAAATGCGCTGGTGCGCTTCGGGCTGGCGAACGAATATTTGAAGGCAGAGCGTTATGAGGAAGCGATTGACGCGCTCAATAATTACCTGCAACGTGCGGATGACGAGGGCGCGGCCTTCGGGATGCTCGCGCGTGCGTATGAAAAGGTAGGGATGCGCGATGAGGCCCGCGAGTCGCTCCGGCGCGGCATCGAGGCGGCCAACAAGCACCACCATCCTTCTATGGCGCAGGAATATCAGGAGACTCTTGAGGCTGAGGACGCAGATTAGCAGCGATTTCAAAGAGCACTTATTTTATGGCTGATGAAGAGATGCAAAGTAGCATGGAAGAGTTAATCTTCCTCGTCGCGGAAGCCCCTGAAGGTGGATTAACCGCACGCGCTTTGGGCTTTTCGATTTTCACGGAGGCTGGCGATTTGAAAAGCTTGCGCGAGCAGGTGCGTGATGCTGTGCGTTGCCACTTCGAGGAAGGGCAAGGCCCGCGTGTGCTTCGTCTTCACTTTGTACGTGAAGAAGTGTTTGCCGCATGAAGCTCCCGCGCGATATTTCAGGTGACGAGCTTGCTAAGTCACTTGAATCTCTCGGCTATCAAGTGACACGACAGACGGGCAGCCACATGCGCTTGACAACGACAGAGGGCGGCGAGCATCACGTCACGACCCTTTGCGCATTGGCACTTTCGCAGGAATTCTGGATGATGTGGCGGCGCACTTTGAAATCAGTCGAGCCGAATTATTAGCAAGGATCAAGGTCAATTAGCAGACGCATTTTAACACTGTAGGAGATGAGACGAGATGGCGACCGAGATAAAAGCGCGCGAGTATCAGGGTCTGGACAAAGAGCAGATGATCTCCATCTTTCGCACGATGTATTTGTCGCGGCGGATTGACGACAAGGAGATTCAACTCAAGAACCAGAACAAAATCTTTTTTCAGATTAGCGGCGCGGGGCACGAAGCAGTGCTGGTCGCTGCCGCGATGGCTTTGAAGCCCGCTTACGATTGGTTTTATCCATACTATCGTGACCGCGCGCTCTGTTTGCAGCTCGGCATGACGCCGCTCGAACAGCTTCTCTCAGCCGTCGGCGCGGAAGCAGACCCGAACTCGCATGGCCGCCAGATGCCTTCGCACTGGGGACATAAAAAGCTCAACATCGTCTCGCAGTCTTCGCCGACGGGCACGCAGTTTTTGCAGTCCGTCGGTTGCGCCGAAGCGAGTTATCGCGGCGGGCTGCTCGATGAGATCAAAGATAAAGTGACCGGCTTTAAGGGCGACGAAGTTATCTATTGTTCTTCGGGCGACGGCACGACGAGCGAGGGCGAGTTCTGGGAAGCCATGAACACGGCCTGTAACTTAAAACTCCCGGTCATCTTTTTGATCGAAGATAACGGCTATGCCATCAGCGTTCCCGTCGAGGTGCAGACGGCTGGCGGCGATGTCTCAAAACTCGTCGAAGGATTTCCGAATCTCTACATACAGAGATGCGACGGGACAGACCCCGTGGAATCCTTCGAGACTATGCAGCGCGCCGTCGAGCATTGCCGCGCGCGAAAGGGCGCGGCTCTGGTTCACGCGAAGGTGATTCGCCCCTATTCGCATTCGCTCTCCGATGATGAAAAGCTTTATCGCCCGGATGAAGAAAGAACTTCGGATGCCGAGCGCGATCCGATCAAGCGTTTCGGCGCGCTGCTCATCGAAGAAGGCTTTGCGACGCAGGACGAGTTGCAGCAGATCAAAGACGCTGTTGATAAAGAAGTGAATGAAGCGGCTGACCTTGCGCTCGCCAGCCCGCAGCCTGCGAAAGAGACTGCGACCGATTTCGTCTATTCGCCGGACGTGGACCCGACTTCCAAAGAGTTTGACACGGAAGAAGGCGCACAGCTTTCAGGCAATGCGGGCACGATGGTTGACCTCATCAATCGCTGCTTGCATGAAGAGATGGCGCGCGACACGCGCATCGTCGTCTTCGGCGAAGACGTGGCCGACTGCTCGCGCGAAGAGAATCTGGAAAAGGTCAAGGGCAAGGGCGGCGTCTTTAAGGTGACGGCGAATCTGCAACGCAAGTTTGGAGCGGCGCGCGTCTTCAACTCGCCCCTGGCGGAAGCCAACATCGTCGGGCGAGCTATCGGGATGGCGACGCGCGGCTTAAAGCCTGTAGTCGAGATTCAGTTCTTCGATTACATCTGGCCCGCGTATCATCAAATCAGAAACGAGCTGGCGTTGATGCGCTGGCGTTCCGCGAATGACTTCAAAGCTCCGGTCGTGATGCGCGTGCCCGTCGGCGGATATTTAAAGGGCGGCGCGGTCTATCACTCGCAAAGCGGCTCGACCATTTTCACGCACACGCCGGGACTGCGTGTCGTATATCCTGCGACCGCGCTCGATGCCAATGGACTCCTTCGCACGGCGATTCGCTCGGACGACCCTGTGCTGTTCCTTGAGCACAAGCATCTCTATCGTCAGGCTTACAACAAATCGCAGTACCCGCCGGACGGATTTATGATTCCCTTCGGCAAGGCGAAGACCGTGCGAGAGGGCACAGACCTTTCGATTATCACTTTCGGCGCGCTCGTCAACCGCTCGCTCACTGCGGCCAAGCAGGCAGAGCAGCAGGGCATCAATGTCGAAGTGGTAGACCTGCGCACGCTTGCGCCTTACGATTGGAAGGCGATCACTGCGACGGTGAAGAAGACCAACAGGGTCATCTTCGCGCATGAAGACTCTCTCTCCTTCGGCTACGGCGCAGAGATCGCGGCGCGCATCTCTGACGAGTTGTTCGAGTATCTGGACGCGCCCGTGCGCCGCGTCGCAGCCCTCGATACATTTGTCGGCTATGCCCCGCAACTCGAAGAAGCTATCCTGCCGCAGGTCGAAGACGTGGTGCGTGCGATTACAGAGCTTTACGCTTACTAAAAACAAGTTTCCCGCAAAGGCGCAAAAGCAAACAATTAAGTTCTTCTTTGCGCCTTTGCGGGAAACTTTCTTCTGAAAACTTGCCGTACACACATGTATCGTAACATTGCGCCCGACCTATTAACCCACCCTTCCAACTTTAGCAATTAAAGCACTTAGCCTTCGCCATTAATGGCATCGCTTTTGCCACTCTGTTTACAGTACACCCTAAAAAATCTCTCCCTAATCGAACGGATCAGTTATTAATTCTTAGGAGGAGAATTAAGTCATGAGTAAACGTATGCTTCAATTAGCGGGAGCGGTCATGCTCTCGCTCTTAACAGGCTTGGCAGCGGTGGCGCAGGAGACTAGGACGACTGCGGTGCAGAACACGGATGGCACATGGAGTGTCATAGAGTATCCGGTGGACAAAGAAGTGATCGTCAATCTGACGCCGACAAGTTTAACTCCGGGCGCGGTCGGCACAGCCAGAATCAAGCGCATGGCAGATCACACGATGATTAATCTTGATCTCAAAGGCGTGACGGGCGATGTGACCAATTTTAATCTTTATGCGGTGGACCAGACGGGCAAGACCACGCTGCTCGGCCCTGTGAATATCACCGACGGCACGGCGACTATCAGCACCATGACGCCGCTCAACCGATTCATGCTCGTGCTCTCACCTGAGTCTAACCTGATGACTATTGCGCCTGAGACCAGAGTAGTCTTTAGAAGCGCAGTCCCTGAAGGCTTCGCAGTGGTGCCGCTCGGCAGTAGTGGCGAGCGTGACGGGGCGGCTGTCGGCGAGCGCGTCTCAGCCGTTTCGACGCCGGGCGTGACATCTGCTTACAGCGCGCCGCTCTTAGGCATTCCGAGTTTTCGTCGCGGCACGGATACGGAGATGAAGATTAACTTCACAGGCGCGTTAACAGGCTCCAGAGCTAATGTCTATCTTGAGCCGCGCAAGGATGGTCCAACGACTATCAAGATGCGCTTTCATGAATTGAAGGATGCGCCCGCCGGTCAGGTATATGTCGTGTGGGCCGTCTCGCCTGATAACAAGTTTCAGCGTCTGGGCCAGGTCGTCAACACGGGCCAACGCAATGAAGCGCAGGTTCAATCTGAAACTCAATTCATGGATTTCGGTCTCTTCGTGACGATGGAGGACGAGTCCACTTCGCCGCACGGAACCATCGTGGGCACTGTTAACAAGTAACATCAGACACAGGTGAGCCAGCAGCTTCGTCTGTCAACCGGAGGAGGCAACGCGCTGGCCGTGCAAAGAGGCCATCCATCGCGGGTGGCCTCTTTGCTTGAGGCGAAGTCAGGACGCGGATTCAAGACCTCTGATTTTCTGGTAGTGGGTCAACTTGAAGTTGATGATTCGTTAATCATGAATTGAGTGCGGAAGAGAGGAAGATTTTCCTGCAAAGGCGCTGGTGGCGCGAAAGAGAAGAACGCAAAGGTTTGAACGCTATTCGCTCCTTGCGAGCTTTTCTTTGCGCCGCCAGCGCCTTTGCGCGAACAGTTCGTGTTCTTCTCTCTCTTTGAACTTGACCCGCTACCGATTTTCTATCCCTAATCCGAAATCCGCCTTCCGCAATTTTCCCCAAACACCTTGCCTTCCAAGCCCGTTTAAGTGATATATTAATGCTGCCGCTGCACGAGGCGGCGAAGAGCCTGAGAAGCCACGTTGAATACCCCGAATCAACGACGGCTCAAGAATTGAACTGAACCTTCCCGGAGTCGGGTTAGCATCCAGCGCCCGCCGCAAACAGTTTTAAAGCCATGAAGAAACGCCAATCCCCCCTTTGGCTGACGCTTTTCCTTTTTGCCGCTATCCACGGAGCAGCGAGCGTCCGCGCACAGCAATCACAGGAATCTCTCCCCGAACTCATACGCCGCGTTAAGCCCGCAGTCGTCAGCGTTATCACTTACGACGCGAAAGGCGAAACGAAGATGACCGGCACGGGCTTCTTCATACGCCCCGGCGAGGTCGTCACAAACCTGCACGTCATAGACGGCGCGAGCCGCGTCGAGATACGCACCTTCGACGGCAAGGGCAAAACGTACGTTGCGCGCGGCGTCGCGGCCATTGATGAAGAGGGCGACCTTGCGCTCCTCAGCATCGAGATGCCTGAGACGCGTGCGCGCACTCTCTACATGTCGGGGCTGGTTCCGGACGAGGGCGAAAAGATTTTCGTCATCGGCAATCCGCTCAGGCTCGAAGGCTCTGTCTCGGACGGCATCGTGGCGGCTGTGCGCGAAGTTCCAAACCTCGGAAAAATTATTCAGATCACCGCGCCCATCTCGCACGGCAACAGCGGTAGCCCGGTCTTTAACATGAAGGGCGAAGTGGTCGGCGTCGTAACCATCAAGGTGACGAACGGGCAGAACATCAGCCTCGCGCTCGGCGCGCAGCGCGTCACGGAACTGAGGCCCGGCAAGCTCATGACTTTCACGGAGTTGGCGGCGAGGAGCAAAGACAATCAGAAGGCGGAAGCTCTTTCGGAGTGGTGGTATCGCAACGGCTTAAACTCTCTCTGGCTGGGAAACTACGAGAGCGCGCTCAGCTATTTCGAGAACGCCGTGGACAAGAATCCCAATCGCGCGGAAGCATGGATTCAGGTCGGATACTGCAAAGTCAAACAGGGCAACAGCCGCGAGGCCATCAAAGCCTACCAGCAGGCCATCCGCCTCAGACCGAATTCTTACGAGGCATATAACAAGCTTGGCGATGCCTACTACTACGCCGGAAGTTTTTATGAAGCCATAGGAGCTTACAAGCAGGCCGCGCGCCTGCGTCCCGAACTCGGCGAAGCCTACTACAACCTCGGCCTTGCGTATCTGGAAGTGGACGACCGCGCCTCAGCGATAGAGCAGGGGCGCATCCTTCAGCCGATTGATAAAACTCTACACCAAAAGCTGCTGGGTGAGATTCAGAGATAAAAAGAATCAGGGTAAAAAGGCTCATCGAGAAAAGCTGAAGAAGACTTCGTCCCCAAATCTTCAAACGGCTTTCTTTGGCTGACCTCTTTACCCTGAAGACTAAGAGCAAGGATGAAGGCGGAAGGATGAAAGCGCGGCTCTTAAACGTTATTTATGAATGATGAAAAGAGTGCTCTTCGAGATGACTGCTCATCTTTGAATAGCATGCCTTTCACCCCTCCGCCTTCATCCTTCCGCCTTGCTTTTCAATTGCTCATTAAACTGACATCGCCGGAAGCGGTCGAGATGCGTATCGTGCGCGAGCCGCTGCCGAGCCGACCGTGCGCCTGACTGCCGGGGCCGTGACGCTGCTCTTTCACCTCAATCGGGAAATCGGTTTTGATGTCGCCCGTCGCGGTCGTCATGGAGATGTCCGCGTCAATGTTTGAAGGCAGCTTGACATGCACATCGCCGCTCGCCGAAGAGAACTTCATATTGTCTGTGCCTTCGAGCCGCGCAATCTCGACTTCGACATTGCCGCTCGCGCTCTGCGCGCTGACCTCTCCGACCACATTGACCACCCTCATCTCGCCGCTCGCGGTCGAAGCATTGATGCGCCCGTTGACATTCTGGACCAGCACATCGCCGCTCGCCGTGCTGACGCTGACCTGACCGCGCACGCCCGTCACTTCTATGTCGCCGCTCGCGGTGGAAATCTTGTTGATCTCGAAAGTCATGGAGCGCGGGACGCGAACTTCAAAGCGCACGCTCGCATCGCAATTGCAGGGCGAAGGATACCGCACGCCGACATCCACGCGATTTTCAGAGCTGCGGTCTTCGACCTCAACCATCTCTCTGTCGCGGCCCTCACGAAGTCCGTTGACGACCACTGCATCGCCGTCATAGCCGGTGATAATAATGTCGCCCGAAACATTTTTAATGCTGATTGACGCGCCCGCAGCAACTTTGTATGACTGCTGAAAATCCTGCGCTTGAGCGGACGAGAGCACGAGCAGCACTCCACACACTGCTAGAGCCAGCCGGCACGATACACTTTTCATTTTGATGCTCCTCTATAAATAATATCGAAAGCGAATTAGCTTTAAGGACAATTACCGTTCTTAACCCTTACAAAATGAGAACACCGCGCGGAAAAGATTCGTGGCAAAAATTTTCGCGGGCAGGTTTATTTTGAAAGTGGATTCAGGATCGACGAATAAAAGTTTCCCGCAAAGGCGCTGGTGGCGCAAAGAAGAAGCGCGCGAAGGTGTTGAGCTGTTATTTAGCTTCAATGATTTCTCGGCGTCTTTTCTTTGCGCCACCAGCGCCTTTGCGGGAGATTCTTCTTCTCTCTTCAGCACATAGAAAAAAGCACAGAGTTTTTAGTCATTCTCTGTGCTCTTTCCTATGCGTTAGTTGTGGACAGGCGTTCTACAACATGAACCCGAGGTTTGAGGTCGGGAAGCGATTGATAAACGGAAAGACGAGCGGGATGTCCGACGCCTGTACGCCGTACCATGACGCGAGCGTCGCCGCGAACATTTCCACCGAAGTCGTCGGAATAAACCGGCCTCTGGTTTCCGCATCATCCGGGCCGCCGTTAACCAGCGTCGGGAAGACCGTGCCGTTCGGGCCGGGCATGCCGTAAAAGTCGCCGCCGCGCACCCCGCCGCCAACCACAAGCGCATGGCTGCCCCACGCGTGGTCTGAGCCTGAGCCTGCACCTGTGCCAGCGGGGTTCAGGGTGCGGCTAAAGTCGGACAAGGTAAAGGTCGTCACCTGATTGGCGATGCCCTGCGCGACCGTCTCGTCATAAAAGGCTTTGATGGCCTGACTGACCTGCGTCCATAAGGCTGCATGACGGGTAAGCTGTGTCGTGTGCGTGTCAAACCCTGTCAGTTGGAGATAGAAAATCTGGCGGCTCATGTTGAGCTGCGTGCGGAATTTCATTACCTTGGCGACCTGTCTGAGCTGGTTGCCGAGAGTGGTATTGGGAAAGACTGCCGTCAGAACCGGGTCTGTGCTCAACTCGTCGCTGGCCGCGATGGCCTGCGCCGTCAGGTCGCTGGCCGCCCTGACGAGAGTCGAGCTTAAATCCATTCCTCGAATCTGCTTCATGCTCTCTTTGCGGGCGGCGTCATCCGAGGCGGCTGTGAAGCCGTTGAGCGTCAACACCAGATTGAGCGGAGTCGGCGCTGGCGCAACTACGAGCGGCGCTGTATCCGCGCCTGCCGTAAAAAGCGAAGTGCCCGCGATAGAGGTGATGGCTGGAATCGCCGAGCCGGGATTCTGACCGATGGTGCGGTCTGCCATGCGCCCGCCCCATCCGGTCGTCGCCACATACGAGGAGATGGCCGAACGATGCTGTCTCGTTTGATCCGAATGCGAGAAAAGCTGTGTCGGTCGCGGCGCGCCGCTCTGATACTCTGATTTCGTCAACGGCTGCGTGAGCGTGCCGACGTTGCACACGATGCCCATCTTCTGCTGATCCCAGAGCGTTTTTAGTTCCGTCATGCTCGGATGCAGGCCGAAATCGAGTCCGATGCTCGGCGGCGTAATCGGCAGCAGGCTGGCGCGCGGAATGGTTGGCCCTGACGCGCCGTTGCGCTGTGTGAAATACTGGTCATAGCCAGCAGTGTAATTCGGGATGACGGTGTTGTTGCCGTCATTGCCGCCGTCCAGAAAGATGCACACCAGCGCCTTGTAACCGCCACCATCGTCCTGTGCGAATGCATCCACGAGACCGAAATGGTTGATAGTGGTGGCAAGGGCCGTCATGCTCAAAGCGGCGCATCCAGACCTGCGCAGAAAGTCTCTTCTTGATTGTGACATAGCTTTTACCTCTGCACCTGATACTGTGACGAAGTCGTCACCAGATAAACAGCCGTTCGCGCACGCTTCAACGGATTCGTACCGGGGACGGCCTGCACTGCCTGTAGGATACTGCTGCGCATAGCCTGTGACATGGAGCTATGCAGGAGCAGCTTATCGAGCGTGTCAACGAGTTGCGCGCCGGAAGGATCAGCGGTCGCCAGCCCCAGCATCCTGTCCATACTGATGGATGTGCCGACCGGGATGTTGTTCGCCACGTTTGCAGGTATCCCAGCCGTTGTAAAGACCATCTGATTGACAAAGTTGGGGCGCTTGAGCGCCGTTCCGGTCGTGAGCAGTGAATACTCCGGCCCGACCACACTGGTATTCGGGACGATGTACTCCGGCGAGTAATAGCTAAACACCGTCTCGGGATTGAAAATATCCTGACCGAGAGTGATGGTCATGCTGTTGATGACGCCGTCGCTGTTCGCCGTGCGGGCCGAAGACCGGGGGTCGAAGGGACGCAGCAGATTGATGGTGAACAGGAAAGGGTCTCTCAGCTTGCCGTAGTCAGGGTCTGTCTTTAAGTCGCCGCGCGCTTCCGGGTCAAGCAGGATGGCTGTAATCACTGCTTTCATATCACCGCGCAGGCCAGTTCCGTTATTGTTAAAGGCGCTGGCGACGCGCCCGACATAAGCCGGAGTCGGATTGCTGGTGACGAGATGTTGAATCAGGAGCTTGCTGATAAAAGGCCCGACATTCGGGTGATTGAAGATATTGTCTATCGCCCGCAGAAGCTCCAGATCGGGGTTCATGCCAGCCGAGATGACCACCGGAGCACCGTTTAATGGCAGCAGCGTTTTCTGCCCTGCATCATGATCGCTCAGGGTCACGCGCATGTCCGAGATGTAGTTGGGAATGCCGGGCTGCGTAATCGGAGCGCAGGCCGAGCCGCAGAGTTTCCAGCCGGTAAAGACTCTGGTGAAGTTGTTGATGGTGTCCTGATTGTAGCTCGGAATGCGGTTGCCCTGCTGATCCAGCATGGGCGTGCCGTCCGGATTCAGCATGTCCACACCGAGAGAGAAGAGCTGCAAAATCTCGCGCGCATAATTCTCGTTCGGATTCGTGGCCGTGCTGCGCACCATGTCCAGATAGTTGCCCATCGCCGGATTGAGCGTCATTTCATAAAGCAGGTCGCCGAAGTTTCCGAAGGCATGCTTGTCCAGAAGCTGCACATACGGCAGCATGTGCGCGGGCTGCTGTGTGTCGCGCCCGGAGACGACCATAATCTGATGCAAGGCCCACGAGACGCGTCGCCGCAGTTGCTGATCCTCGCCATAGATGGCTTCCTGAAACATCCAGTTCTGGAGCGGATACATCGTGTACCGATCCCTGTAGCAGGTGGTGCCGATGTCACATGGCGGTGCGGGCGGCGGTTCTGGAACCAGTGGCCGCAAGGGCAAAGCCGGGTACGGAATGGATGAGTAACGGTCGTTTCCGTTTGCATCGACTCTGCGCGCAAACTGCTCATCGAGCCAGCGACGAATGCCGACCCGGCGGAGCCTCAATTCGGATTCAAAGGTCGGCCCAAAGGTCGCCTGTTCGAGAAAGCGTATGTTATCCGGAGACATCGGACGCCCGATACGCAGCTCCGTAGTCTCCTCTCTGGGCTTGGGCCGCGAGCGCGGCGCAGGCGTCGGCACAGCTCCCAGATCATCGCTGATAACGCCGCCGATGTGGCCCACGGAGAGACGCACGCGATTGCTCGCCATCCCGCGCCAGTTGAGCCGCACCAACACATCCCCCGCATCTCCCAATTCAGGATTGAGCGTCAGCGTGACGGCGTGAATCCAGTCCATGCTGCGCATCTGCCGGATGGATTCGACGGGCAGGTTATAACGACGCCCGCTGGCGGTCTCTGCGTCGGCGCGAAAAGCGTTTGCGCCCTCGCCCGGCATCAAGTCCAGATTGGTGACAAAGAGCGTGACGCGCACGCCTTCGGCGGCATGCCAGAGCGGCTCTCCGGTCAAAGGCACGCGGTTAGTTCTTAAGGTCGCAGGTTCAACGGCCAGTGCGCGCGTCGAAGTATCTTCGCTAATCAGCACGGGCGCGTCCACAGGGGCTTGCGCCAGACCAAGCGAGGCGCAGGCCAAGATCATCAGGCATGCACACATCCATTTCAGACGGCGCATCCCGGAGCCAGCAGGAAAGTTCTTGTTCATAGGATTACTCTCTCCGTCGTGGAGACACCACGGCCTAAAGAAAAAACCACGTAAGGCGAAACTACAACTCTCAAAGGCAGGGGGGCAAAAGCATTTTGGGATTACAAACAGGGGGTATATACACCACAAGCAATAAAATCGCAATGTTTTTTTACAATTCTGGTCCACAAAATATTCACTTTTGTTTGTTAGAACCTTTGTGAAAGTAAATCAGCGCCCACACAGCCTCAATTATTTTATTGACATTTGTGCGAGACAGTTTTAATTTCCATCCCGTCGCCCGGTACATGAAACTTTGTTGAGCTTTTCTTTTATGAAGATAAGCTGATAAGTGTCTTTGCCACCCCTGCCAAAGCGTGTGCTAAAAGCGAGAAGCCACAACCGCCTGAGAACAACATCTCGTTGCTTTCATGACAAGAACTATAGCCGCTGCCGGAATGTAAGCTTGTTCATCCCTTTTGATGAATCGCGGCTCTCTCTTCCTTAAACTGCCGCTTGGCAGTCTCACAATTAGGGGCACACTTATGCAATTAACTTTGACGCGAAACACACGGCGGCATAGCAGAGCATTAACCTATTGTTTCATTCTGTTATTGATTCCGGGTCTGATTCTGACAGTGTCGCGCCGCAGCACGGCTCTCGTCGGCGACGCGCAGGAGGATTTACCCCCTCTGGTTTTGGGCTTTACAGAGAACTTCGACGGCGTGACGGCTCCCGCTTTGCCAGCGGCGTGGAGCACGATTGGTTCGGGCGCGGTTCCGGCATTCGTCACTTCGACGGGTTCCGTGGACACTGCGCCCAATGTGGCCTTTGTGACGAATCCCGCCGCGGCGGGTCAGTCTGAGATAGTCTCGCCGAGCATCACCATTCATGCGAGCGGCGCGACATTAAAGTTCAGGCACTTCTACAACTCAGAGTCAAACTTTGACGGCGGCGTGGTGGAAATCAGTATCAATGGCGGGGCTTTTCAGGACATCATCACGGCTGGCGGCTCGTTCATCAGCGGCCCTTATAATGGCCTTGCGAAAGGCACTGGTAATCCATTGCCGGTTGCGCCTGCGACATCCCGTCCCGCATGGACTGGAAATTCAGGAGGCTTTATCACCTCCGAGCTTAACCTGCCTCCGGCAGCTTCCAGCCAGAGCATTCGTTTGAAATGGCGTTTCGGAACTGACAGCAGCGTGGGCGTAACGACCGGCGGCTGGCGTGTTGACACGATTAATGTCACCAATAGCATTTCCGGCCAGAACACAGTCAATATTGCCATCCCCGATTCCGGTAACGCTTCGCTGTATCCTTCTGCCATCAACGTCACGAACCTGATCGGCTCTGTCACGGATGTCGTAGTCATCCTCGATAGTTTTAGCCATACAGCGCCCGACGATGTGGACTTGTTGCTGGTGTCGCCGGGCGGGCGCAGCGTGGTCTTGATGTCGGATGTCGGCGGCACGACGCCCGCGACGAATTTAGCAATCACGATACAAGACTCTGCGCCCAGTTCCCTGCCGGACGATGGGCCGCTTGCCGCAGGCAATTTCAAACCGACTAACATCGGTTCAGGGGATGCTTTCCCCGCGCCCGCTCCGGCTACGCCGCCTACCGGCACAACTCTTTCAGCTTTCAACGGCGCGAACCCGAACGGCATCTGGAGCCTGTATCTGGTTGACGATAACGGAAACAATGCCGGAAGTATTTCCGGCGGCTGGGCGATTTCGATAGCCACTTCGGCCACCGGATGTTTTCTCAATCTCTCGTCTAACATTCAAGCCTTTCCGATTACGGGAGGCGCGGGCACATTTGACATCACGTCGCCTTTTGGTTGTGACTGGGAAGCCACGACCATCTCTCCCTTTATCACCTTCACTTCTCCGACCACGGGCAGCGGCGGCACGCTGCCTCTGAATTTTACGGTCGCGTCGAATATGGAGGGCGCGCGGTCGGGTCGCATCACAGTCTCCAACGCAGGCGTAACGCGCACCTTCACAGTCCAACAGCCCTCCGGCTGCCCGTTCTCTTTGAATCAGGATTCACTGCATTTCGGCGGCGGCGGCGGCGGCGGCAGCGTGCAGGTCGTTGCGGGTGGCGAGTGCGGGTGGACGCCCTCGACGGCAAGCAACTGGATAACCATCAACACCGGAACCAGCACCGGCAACGGGACTGTCAACTTCACTGTGGCAGCCAATAATACGAATGCTCCGCGAGCAGGAACCGTCAATGTCGGAGCACGCGTGTTGAACGTGACGCAGGCGCGCTCCATCATGCGCACGCCCTTTGATTTCGACGGCGACTTTAAGGCAGACCTTGCCGTCTATCGTGGAGGCACGGGCGCGTGGTACATCACCAACAGCTCGAACGGCTCGCAAACATCGCAGTTCTTCGGCGTCTCGACAGACCGCATCGTACCGGCGGATTATGACGGCGATAACCGTGCGGACATCGCGGTCTTTCGCGGCGGCGCGTGGTACATCCTGCAAAGCACGAACGGCGCAATCAGGTCTGAGCAGTGGGGACTCGGCACAGATGTGGCCGTGCCCGCAGACTATGACGGCGACGGCAAAGCAGACATCGCTGTGTGGCGAGAATCAGGCGGCGCGTGGTACATCCTCAGGAGCACGGACGGCGGCATACGGTCTGAAATTTTCGGCACGAGCGGAGACAAGCCCGTGACCGGAGATTATGACCGCGACGGCAAGAGCGATCTGGCAGTCTTTCGTCCCGGCATCAACGTCTGGTATGTCCTGCAAAGCTCTAACGGATTGATTCAGGCATACAGCTTCGGCGTCGCAAGTGATCGTCTGGTTCAAGCGGATTACGACAGCGACGGCAAGACGGACATCGCTGTCTATCGCGCCAGCGAGGGCACTTGGTACATACAGCAGAGCACAGCCGGATTTACCAGCCGCCAGTTTGGCATCACGACGGACGTACCCGCACCGGCAGACTATGACGGCGATGGCAAAGCAGACATCGCTGTGTTCCGTCAAGGCGTCTGGTATATCCTGCAAACCACCAACGGCACGACGAGAAACGAGATGTGGGGTGCAAATGGGGACACGGCTGTGCCATCCGCTTTTATCCCGAATTAAACTGCTTTGCAAAATCGGCTATCCGACCGGGGCGCTTCCTGACAATCGAAGCGCCCTTATTTTTTTTGTAGTGGGTCAATTTCTAAAGATGGAGAAGAAAAAGACATTTTCCCGCAAAGGCGCAAAGGCGCAGAGGAAGACCGCAAAGGTTTGAATGCTACTCACTCTTTGCGGTCTTCTCTTTGCGCCTTTGCGCGAGAATCCTGCTCTCTTGCTCACTCAATTCACGATTAACGAATCATCAACTTCAAGTTGACCCAATACCTTTTTTCCTTGACAGGCCCGGATAGACATCAGGTAGAGTAGGCGCGTTCCAGACACAGATTTCAAAAGAGGGTATCCCCTGCTCTCTCTCTCTCGGCTGTTTGGATTAACGCACGACAGCCCGGCTAATCTTCTATTCCGACACACACCTCTTTATAGGAGAAAGCAATATGTCACAACAGCAGTCCTGTATCATCTCTTTCAAGACGAGCCGAATCGTTACCGCAACACTGGCGCTTCTGGTCTTCCTCTTGATTTCACAGCCGTTTTCTACGGCGGCGAAAGATCGTTCGGAGGCGAAGAAGAATCGGCCCGCGGCAAAGAAAGCCAGACCGGATACTCCGTTTGACATCGGGGTGTGGACGGATGCCTACGACACCGCGCCCGGAATTCACCTGTCAGTTTTACCGGATGGCAGGGTGTTCACATGGACACAGCTCTGGACCACTATGTGGCGCACCTATGCGCGGACATGGAACCCTTCCAATCCGACCGCGCCTCTTCCTGAATTTAACTATAACGGTCACGACTTATTCTGTTCCGGCCACTCGTTCATGTGGAACGGGAAGCTGTTGGTGACGGGCGGAACTAAAGATAAGCCCGGCCCACAGCCCGGCGGGATAGACTGGGGATCGCCGAAGTCTGCAATCTTCGATTTCGCAACCAATAGCTGGCAAGACACCAATACCGATATGAATAAGGGACGCTGGTATCCCACCAACGTCGCGCTCGGCACAGGAGAGACGCTGGTCATGTCCGGCTCGTACAAGGATGAAAACGACGCGACTGTAGTGAACACTTTGCCGCAGTTGTGGGGAGTCAACGGGGGATGGACTGATCTGACGGGAGCGACGGTGCCTCTATCTTTCCCGCTCTATCCGTGGCTGCATCTGGCGTCGGATGGAAGGGTCTTTTATTCCGGGCCGAAGGAAGACTCTATGTTTATCAACACTACCCCTCCCGGCACTTTGACGCCGGGGCCGACGAGCGGAGTTCCATTCCGCGAGGAGGGATCGTCAGTGATGTACGACGTGGATAAAGTGTTGATTGCCGGTGGAGATTCTCCGCCAACGAATACAGCCGAAATGATAAATCTGGCTCCTCAGCCGCCCACGGTGGCATGCCCCTTTCCTCCCTGCTGGAAATCCGCAGGCACGATGCGCGATGCACGGCGGCATCTGAACCTGACCATTCTCGCGGACGGATCTGTGCTGGCAACGGGCGGCACAAAGGGAGGAGGAGCCAATAATCCTTGCACCTACAATCAGGTGAAGGCAGCCGAAATCTGGAATCCCGGAGCGCCTCAGGTGTGGAAGCCCATGGCGGAGATGAAACGCCCGCGTCTCTATCACTCGACAGCAGTGCTGTTGACGGACGGCAGAGTGCTGGTCTCCGGCGGCACGGTCGCGGCATCCATAGATATTTGTAAAGAGGTTCCGCTTCAGCAGGTCACGGAGATTTTCTCGCCGCCCTATCTCTTCAATCCCGACGGGACTCCCGCTGCCCGTCCGAGCATTGGAGTAGCTCCGGCAGAGACGATTTACGGACAGGACTTCAATGTCCAACTCAGCGGATTAGGCACCGACATTATCAACAGAGTCACGCTGGTCAGATTGTCTTCCACGACGCATTCCTTCAACCAGAATCAGCGTTTCAACAACTTAACCTTTACGCGCCGGCGCGGTACTTTGACCGTCAACATGCCTTCTAACAAGAACGCCTGCCCGCCGGGGCATTACATGCTGTTCGTCATCAACGAGCAGGGCGTGCCATCGGAAGCCAGAATCATTCGCGTCCGGCGACAGGGCGAAGCCCGTCAGGCGAATCAAAGCTGACGCTGGGCTTGTGGAGGGAAATCATGTTGAAGCGCGCCAGTCTTAATAGAAGCACAGCGGACGGAAAAGGAATCAAATCCTTTTCCGTCCGGCTGAGAAGCGTTTGCTGTGGCGTGCTTGTGCTCTTGTGCGCGGCCACGGCTTATACACAAAACGGCCCGCCCGCGACAACGCACACGCATGGAAAGCACAGCGAGCGAGCCGTAGAGGAAGCAACGCCGACAGCATCAACCAGGCGATTTGCGATTCCGGATGTAGAGGTTCTGGACCAGAACGGTCAAAAGCGAAAGTTTTATTCAGACCTCATCAAGGGCAGGATTGTAATCATCAATTTCGTTTACACGTCCTGTACGAGTTATTGCCCGATGTCGGCTAAGAACTTTGCGAGCCTGCAAGCGTTACTGGGAGACAGGTTAGGCAAAGACATTCAACTGCTCTCTGTCAGCACAGACCCGGAAATCGACACGCCTGCCAAACTCAAAACGTGGAGCGAGCGTTTCAAGCCGCAGGCGGGCTGGACTTTTATCACCGGCGACAAAGAGGCTATGGGAACGCTGCTGACGGCCATGACGGGCGAGGGGCCGCGACGCGGCTATCATGTCCCAATCGCGCTCGTCATCAACGATGAGAACGGCGCATGGAATCGCACCTACGGGCTGGAATCTCCCGCCAGATTGATTAAAAGAGCGGAGGATTTGTCGGCTCAACCGGCGAGAGAGCAAGGATGAAGGCGGAAGGATGAAGGATGAAGAGCATGCGGAAGGATAAAGAGAATGCTGTTCAAACATGAGCAGTCATCTGCGATAGCTCTCTCTTCATCATTTGCAAGAGCACTCTCTTCATCAGTTATCCTTCACGTTTAAGAGCACACTTTCATCCTTCCGCCTTCATCCTTCCGCCTTGCTCTTCATCCTTGCTCTTCCTGCTTTTGTTCGTTCTCTGATTTGAGCAGCGAAGTCTCGTAGCGTATGTCGCCGAACAAAGTGTCGCTCACGGCCTTGACGAAGCCGAGGATGGTCGGCCCGAGCACGATGCCCGGAATGCCGAAGACATAGACGCCTGCCACCAGCGAGAGAAACATCCAGTAGAAACTGAAACGCCGCGCGCCCGCGCTCGCCAGTTTGGGCCGCAGGATGAGCGACGAGCCGAGCGTCATCATCAACCCGATGCCGAAATAGATGGCCGCGCTCCCCTCTTGCCCGCGAAAGACAAGAAGATAAATCGTAATCGGCACATAGATGGCCCACTCCCCGACGAGCGGAAAAAATCCGATCAGGAAAGTGACGATTGCCAGCACCACGCCGAGCGGGATGTCAAAAATAAAGTTGAGAATCAGGATGACTAACGCCTTCAGGCACTGGTCTATAAAGACTGCGCGGAGCGCGCCGCGCAGTGCGCCGCCGATGTTCTCCGTCAGCTTTTCATAAAGCGGCAGGTACTCGCCCGGCACGCGCACCTTGATGTAAGAAGTGATGCGCGCCCGCTGCGTCAGGACATAAAAGACCGTGAAGAAAAAGATCGCCAGCGACGAGAGCAGCAAGGCCGATTTCTGCCTGAGGCCCTGAATCGCAGAGGCCGAACGATTGACGCCTTCGGCAAAGGCCGTCTGCAACCCGATGCGCGTGCTCTCTCTGATTCCGGGCAGATAGGATTCAAGCGAGTTGCTGATGGAATTGATAATCTCGTCGCGCTTCTCCGTCACCAGATTGGAATAGCTGGATAACTCGTGCCACGCGTAACCCGTCAGGACAACGAGCGGCACAACGATCAAAGCGATGGAGATGAGCGCGCTGCCCGCACGTGCGCGCAAGCGGCTTTCCAACCATTCCTGCACGGGCAACAGATACACAGCCGCCACGATGCCCAATAGCAGCACGACCAGCACATGCCCGACCAGCATGCCAAAGAGCACTACGGCGAGCACGACCATGATGCCGTAGACCAGTATGCGCTTGGCATCGCCGACCGTCAGGTCGCCCAACCTTCTTGAATCATCATTTGCCATGGTTTTGCGGGCTACTATACCACGCGCTGCCGTCACTGTTTTTATTCTGGCGGCATCAATCCAAGCCGGGATAGATGCGGCGGCACTGGTCGGTTAAATAATTGACTACCATCGCACTTTCGAGGCCAGCGTTCTACTTGCTTCTATACATTAAAGAAGCGGCGCGTAGCTTAATTCTACGCGCCGCTTTTTCGCCGGATAATTTTGTCCTGACTTCTAATCCGCCACGGGCGCGACGGCGCGGACGCCTTCGGAAACTCCGTCCGCATACTTCTTGAAATTCTCGTTGAACAGTTTGGCGAGATGGCGCGCTTTCTCGTCATAGGCGTCTTTGTCTTTCCAGGTGTTGCGCGGGATGAGAACTTCCTGCGGAACATCCGGGCAGGAGACGGGGACGCCGATGCCGAAGATCGGGTCGGGCCTTGTTTCCACTCCTGCGAGCGAGCCGTTCAAGATGGCGCGAATCATGGCGCGCGTGTGTTGAATCTTCATGCGCTGGCCTTCGCCGTAAGGGCCGCCGGACCAGCCAGTGTTGATGAGCCAGCAGTTGGCCTGATTCTCCTGCATGCGTTTGCCCAGCAGGTCTGCGTAAACGCCCGGATGCAGCACCATAAAGGGCGCGCCGAAACAGGTCGAGAAGGTCGCCTGCGGTTCCGTGACGCCTCTTTCCGTGCCCGCGACTTTCGCCGTGTAGCCGGAAAGAAAGTGATACATAGCCTGCTCCGGCGTGAGGCGCGCAACCGGCGGCAGCACGCCGAAGGCGTCAGCCGTGAGCATGATGATGTTCTGCGGATTGCCCGCGTAACCTTCTGGCTTGATGTTCGGAATGCTTTCCAGCGGATAAGCCGCGCGCGTGTTCTCGGTCTTGGTCGAATCATCCAGATCGAGGGAACGCGTCTGCGGGTCATACATCACATTCTCAATCACAGTTCCGAACATGCGCGTCGTGCGATAGATGTCCGGCTCTGCTTCGGGCGAGAGTTTGATGACCTTCGCATAACAGCCGCCCTCGAAATTGAAGACGCCGTCATGTGACCAGCCGTGTTCGTCGTCGCCTATGAGCTGGCGTTCAGGGTCTGCCGAAAGAGTCGTCTTGCCCGTTCCCGAAAGACCGAAGAAGATCGCCACATCGCCCTCGTCGCCGACATTGGCCGAGCAGTGCATGCTCATCACGTCGCGCTGCGGCAGCAGATAATTCATCAGGGTAAAGACGCTCTTCTTGGTTTCTCCGGCGTAGGACGTGCCGCCGATCAAGACCAGCTTCTGGCTGAAATCCACCAGAATAAAAGTCGGCGAGCGCGTGCCGTCGCGTTCGGGGTCTGCCGTAAAGCTCGGAATATTGATGACCGTAAATTCAGGCTGGTGCGGAGCATCCTGCTCCTGCTGTTTGCGTA
Source organism: Pyrinomonadaceae bacterium (assembly GCA_963817025.1). Taxonomy (GTDB): domain Bacteria; phylum Acidobacteriota; class Blastocatellia; order Pyrinomonadales; family Pyrinomonadaceae; genus JACMLC01. Next base: position 1,160,207 of record CAWFML010000004.1, read on the forward strand.
TGAACATCGTGCGCGCGAAAAGAGAGTGCCACGCCAGCTCTGTGATGATGCGGACAGGGAGTTGATAGCGCGGGTCTGCGCCGACAAAGGTGTCCTGCACAAAAAGGTCGCGCTCTTTGAGATGCTGCATCATGCGTTCTTTGAGAGCATTGAATTTCTCTTGCGAAAATTCTTTGTTGACTTCGCCCCACCAGACTTTGTCTGCGCTCGAAGGCTCTTTGACGATGGCTTTGTCTTTGGCTGCGCGGCCCGTGTGCTCGCCCGTGTCAACAATCAGCGCGCCGTGATCTGAAAAAAGACCCTCGCCGCGCTGCGCTATAACTTCATATAGTTCCGGTGTATTAAGATTCCAATAAACTGCCCCGGCTTCCGTAATGCCGTAATTATCCAAGCCGTAATCGCTATGCCTGTGACCTTTGTCCTGCATCTATTCTCTCCTCTTAAAAACAGTGAAGAGTGACGAGTGATAAGTGACGAGATAAATACTATCTTGCCGGTCACTTGTCACTCGTCACTCGTCACTGGTCACTTTGTTGTCTTTTTCTCTCATGCGCCAGTTCGCGCAACGCGGCCACGAGGTTGCGGGCGGAACGCTCCATGGCGTCGGCGCACGCTTCCAGTTCTTCGGTGTCGGTCTTGGAGCGCAGGGCGACTGCCGTCAGCGCCCTTTCGATTTGGGTCGTCAAACGACTCGCCTCGGTTTCCGTCTCCTGCTCGGCTCGCGTCGTCTGAGGGATTGAAGCATCCATATGTATTACCATAACGGGTCGCAAGGCATAGAGGAAAACCTTTGCCGATCCGTCCCTCCCATGCACGCAGAAGGATTCTCAGCCCCTGTGCGTTTTTCAAGATTGCGGAATTTGTCTCGCGTGCGTAATGTCTTACATCAAGCAAGGCCCACATATCAAGTCGCAACGAGCGTTTTGCCGGAAAGATACAGCGATTTTCAGACACCTTCGGCCAGAGCAAGCACGGCCCCGAACGCGAAATTAATAATAGACAACCGTCTGTCGTTACACGTACAATCCGCACGCTCTACTAATCGACACGCGTGCGCGCGGCCCTTACAAGCTCTTGCGCCAGACGCTACGCAACTCCGGCTCTCGATGGCTTTAGAATGTGAGCCAGAGAATCGCGCCACACAAAAGCTCAATTATGCATCAACTCCGGTTATCCCAGCCGTAGCGTTCATGCATACAAGAAAGCCCCATGCCTCAACTACAAGGAGACTGAAGATGAAGAGAATCTATCTAGGATTGCTGCTCGTCTGCGCGGTAGTCTATAGCCTCGCCTGCGACTCTCAACCGAACAACAACAACACGACGCCAAACGCCAACACCAGCCCCTCGCCCACGATTGGCAACACGAACGGGAATCTCAACACGAAAAATGATGCCAGCGCGTATGGCGAAGTGCCGATTAAAATCACGATCAGCGATGACGGGGACGGCTTCAAGATAGTGGTTGACCCGGAGAAAGCAAACCTTTCGGGAGGACTCAAGGCTCAATGGATCGTGTTAAATAATTCCACCAGAATAAAGACCGCGAGCGTGGTGATCGAAGGATTCAAAGGAATTAACCCGACCAATACCAAACCCTTCGGGAACGGAGCCTGCGAGAATGTTTTCAACTTGAATTACGTCGAAGAAGGCAAGCCGAGTCGTGAAATAAGCGACCCCGCCGATGGCGCGACTGACGTTTATGAATACGACGTGGTCTTCAAAGATCAGGGCGGCAAAGTGCTTTACACGCTGGATCCGCAAATCATCGTCGCGGGCAGACACGACCCACTAGAACCCGTAAACAATAGAACGAAGCCCGCTGCCTCTCCGGCAGCATCTCCCGCGCCAACGAAAAAGTAGAACAGAGAGCGCGAGCGCATCGCTCTTAAGAAGCTGTTTTAAAAGCCCGGAAGGGGCGGCATGTAATAGCCCTGGGCATCGCCCCGGGTAGAGCACGCCTCTTTAGATAACAAGCCCTGAAAGGGCGTAATAATGTATGCCGCCCTTTCAGGGCTTGGAATTATCCTCATGACTCGATACCTGTGGCGTTGCCACAGGCTATGACATGCCGCCCTTTCAGGGCTTTCACAGACTTTTCAAACAGCGTCTAAGAGAAGAGCGAGTGATAGTCTGCGCGGCCCCGCAAAGCCTCAAAATCGGGGTCGCGCTCCGCCTCCGAACGGCTGTAGCCATGTTGCAAAGCTTCTCCGAGATGCTGTGCTGCGCTCTCAAGCTCTCCGGCGAGCGAGAAGACGACCGCTCTTTGATACATGAGCGTCGTATTGTGCGGCTCTAAAGAGATGGCTCTTTCAATGCTCCTCAAGGCTTCCTGCCCTCTTTGCAGCTTGGCCTGACAGACGGCCAGACGGCCAAACAATTCCGCGCTCGAAGGATTCGTACGCAGGGCATCCTGTATCAGACCGGCGGCTTGCTCGAACTGCGCTGCGGCCTCCTCGTCTTGCCCTGAGCGCAGCAGCGCGTCACCCAGATTGCGGTACAGAATATCGTCGCCCGGATCAAGCTTGATGGCATTGTGATAAGCGGAGACGGCTTCGTCGTACCGGCTCAAGTAAAAATAGTTGCTGCCCAGATTGGAATAAGCCTTTGAAGCCGGATGAATCTCAATCGCGCGCAGGTGCATGGCGATGGCGTCTTCATAACGACCGAGCAGATAATACATCGCGCCCAGATTATTATAGCCGTGATAATTATCCGGCTGGATATTGATGACGTGGCGAAACTGCTCCGCCGCATCACGATAGCGGCCAAGCGTGTAGTAGCAGATGCCCAAATAATTATAGTTGTCACAAAAGCCCGGACGAATCTTGACGGCCTGCTGGAAGTGGCTCAACGCCAGCTTGATTTCACCGCGCGCCATATAGCAACGCCCCAGCCAGCGATGCGCGTCGTCGCTCAGGGGCTGACTCGCCAGCACGCTTTTAAACTCTTCAATCGCGCGTTCCAGTTTGCCCGTGCCGTGATAGACGATGCCGAGCGAGAGATGCACCTGTGCGTGGTGCGGGTCGAGTATCAGCGCACGGTCGCAGGCGGCGATGGCGCGCTCGACCCACGACTCTTCATGCGTCGCTTCATACTTGAGCCAGTAGGCTTCGCCGAGACCCGCCTGAGCCAGCGCGAATGCGGCGTCGAGCTTGAGGGCTTCTTCAAACATCTGAATCGCGTAATCTATGTTGCGCGCAATCTCGCGCCGCTCAAGGAAGGCGCGGCCTTTCGAGTATCGCTCGAACACATCCAGATTTGCGGCTGGCGTATCGAACATCTGGTTATGCACGTCCGTCGTCACGCGCACACGCAGCGCAGACGCCACGGCTTCGCAGACAGTATCCTGTATCTTGAACAGCTCCGATTCGACGCCGGAATATTGATCGCCCCAGATGACGCGCCCGGTCTCGACATTGCTCAGGCGAACCATAATCCGCAGGGCAGCCCCCGCGCGCATGACTTCGCCTTCGAGGATAATGTTCGCGCCCAGTTCCCGCGCATAGGCGCGCGTGTCGCGTCCGCCTTGCACGCCCGGCGCGGCGGAGCTGGCGGCTTTTGAGAGCACAGAGAGATCGCGTATCTTCGCCAGCCCGGTCGTGATGGAGTAAGCGAGGCCGATGCCGATAAAACTACTTTCTTCCTGCGAGCCGACGGCTTCGAGGGGGAGCACCAGCACCGTCGGCGGCACAAGCGCAGAGGCGGGCGTGGCAACCGTCGAGAGCAGAGAGTTTCTGAAATTGATGCCGGAGAGCGACGCGACAGGTTGAAGCTGTAGAGCAAAGCTTTCCCGCTTGAAGTCCGCGCGGGTCAACTCGTCTCTAATGGCTTCCAGCTCTCGTTTGACTTCAAAAAATGAAGCGAAGCGGCGGCGGCGGTCTTTCTCCAGCACGCGCCGGATAAAATTCGTCACGCTCTGCGGCACTTCCGGCGCAAAGCAGTCCGTGTTGACCGCCTCGTCTTTGACGATCAATCCGGCTATCTCGAAAGGGTTGACGCCCTTGAAAGGATGTATGCCCGTCATCATCTCAAAGAGCACGATGCCGAAAGAGAAAATATCCGAGCGCAAATCCAACTCTTCGCGGCGCAGTTGTTCGGGCGACATGTAAGGGAGCGTGCCGACCACCGCGCCCGAATCCGTCAGGCTATCCACCACCGTCGGCCCGTCCTGAGTCGAAGAGAATGGGCCAAAGGTGCGCGCGAGGCCAAAGTCTAGCAGCTTGACGCGCCCGCGTTCGTTGAGGAGTATGTTCTCAGGCTTGATGTCGCGGTGAATCAGATTGTGAGAGTGCGCTTCACCGAGCGCGTCGGAGATTTGCAGGGCGATGTCGAGCGTCACGAACGGCGTCAGATCGCAGGCGAAGATAAGCTCGCGCAGGCTGCGTCCCTCCACATATTCCATCACGATGTAGGTGTGATTCTCCGTCTCGCCGACCTCGTAAATCGTGACGATGTTCGGGTGATTGAGCTGGGAGGCGGAGCGCGCTTCGCGCAAAAACCGCTTCTCGACGTTTGGCGAAATCTCTTTGTGACGCGCGATAAACTTGATGGCGACGGGCCTGCGCAGCCTGATGTCTTCGGCCAGATAGACCTCGCCCATCCCGCCCGCGCCGAGTTGCGTGCGTATCTCGTAATGGCCGAAGCTTGTCCCCTCCGCGATATGAATCATGTCTGGTCGGGCGCGCTCTGCTCACCTCTCTGGCGAGACTAGCGCATGTCTGTGTAAAGTCAAGAGGCAGCGAAGCTGACAGAGAATTTTTCCGGTAGTGGTCCAATTTCAGCTCACGAGCTGAAAAACAGAAAATTTCCCGCAAAGGCGCTGGTGGCGCAAAGAAAAACTCGCAAAGAGCGAGTGGCATTCAACGCCTTTGCGGTCTTCCTCTGCGCCTTTGCGGGAAACTATTGCTTTCATTATTATTCAAGCTACGCATCGCCCGCACAGTTCAATCTATATCACTACAAATTCCGGTGAAAGACTTTTACAAAACAGAAGGACACCCTTTTGAGCCTCGCTCGCGTCTTAAGTTTTCAACGCGAGGCAGAGATAAGACCCGTCAAAAACTTTTACCTCTCGCCGTGCGTATGAAGCTTTCCCTCTAATAAAGCTCTATCAAAATTCAAAGATGAAGAGGACACTTGATTGATGCGACGAATTACTACCTTTGTGACTCTCATTATGGTGGCGTTGATGTCTGCAACAACGAATTATAGTATTTCTTCCAAAAAATCGGATGACGCTCCCTTCTGGACTAATAAGCCTGATGCCGCAGCGTTTGAGAAGACGATGGACGAGTGGCTCGCGCAGGCTCAGGCCGCGCTCGATAGGATGCTGGCCTTCAAGGGCAAGCGCACCATCGAGAACACGCTCAAGGCTTATGACGAAATCCTGATTCATCTGGATGTCGCAGGCAATCAGGCTGGCTTGATGGAAGTGGTGCATCCTGACAAGTCTCTGCGCGAGGCTGCGGAGAGAATCACGCAGAAGGTCTCGTCCTTCGGCACTGCGCTCTCGCTCAACCGTGCGGTCTATGACGCGCTCTCTGCGATGGATGTCAGCAAGACGGACGCGGCGACGCGCTACTACGTCGAGAAGACCCTGCGCGAGTTTCGCCTCGCGGGCGTGGACAAGGACGAAGCGACGCGCAAGCGCATCACGGCCCTCAGAGACGAGCTGGTTTTAATCGGGCAGGATTTTGACAAGAACATACGCGGCGATGTGCGGAACGTGACGGCCAAAAATGTTTCAGAGCTTGAAGGTCTCCCGGCTGATTACATCGCGCGCCACAAGCCGGACGCCAACGGCGTCATCACACTGACGACCGATTACCCGGACTCTTTGCCCGTCTTCACCTACGCGAAAAATGAAGACCTGCGCAAGCGCATGTACATCGCTTATAACAATCGCGCTTACCCGCAGAACATAGATGTCTTGAATCGCATGGTCGCCAAACGTCACGAGCTGGCAAACCTTATCGGCTATGCGACGTGGGCGGATTACATCACCGCTAACAAGATGGTTGGAAACGCGAAGAACGCTTCCGACTTCATAGACAAGATCATCGCGGCCTCAGACGCGAAGGCGAAGCGCGAGTACCAGTCTCTGGTCAAGCGCAAAGCGCAGGACATGCCCGGCGCGACCGTCATCAATGCATGGGAGAAAAGCTATTGGTCTGAGCTTGTACGCCGCGCGGAATACAGCTTCGACTCGCAGCAGGTGCGCCCGTACTTCTCTTACCCGAATGTCAAACAGGGCGTGCTCGATGTGACTGGCAAACTCTTCGGCGTGACCTTCAAGCCGCTCAAAGATGCCCCGGTCTGGCATGAAGACGTAGAGGCTTATGAGATGTTCGAGAACGGCAAGCTCATCGCACGCTTCTATCTGGACATGCACCCGCGCGAGAACAAATTCAAGCACGCGGCTGAGTTTGTCGTCCGCACGGGCGTGAATGGTCGGCAGATTCCCGAAGCGACGCTGGTGTGCAATCTGCCGGGCGGCGATGAAAACGATCCGGGCTTGATGGAGCATGATGATGTGGTCACGTTCTTCCACGAGTTCGGCCACCTGATTCACGAACTCCTTGCGGGCAGGCAGCAATACATAGGCATCGCCGGCATCAGCACCGAACGCGATTTCGTAGAAGCTCCTTCGCAGATGCTGGAAGAGTGGACTTGGGACGCGCCGACGCTCGCCACCTTTGCGAAGCATTACAAGACAGGCGAGCCGATTCCCGCCGCGCTGGTCAAGCAGATGAAGCGGGCCAAAGATTTCGGCAAGGCTCTGGGCGTTCGCAGGCAGATGATTTACGCCAAGCTCTCGCTCTCGATTTACGACCGCGACCCGAAGCAGGTCAACACGGATGTGCTGGTCAAAGATTTGACGCAACGCTTCGAGCCGTTCCCGTATGTTGACGACACGCATTTCCAGACTTCGTTCGGACATCTGGACGGCTATTCCGCTGTGTACTACACATACATGTGGTCGCTGGTGATTGCCAAAGACATGTTCAGCCAGTTCGACCAATCCAACATGCTCTCGTCGAGCGCGGCGGCAAAGCGTTACCGCGACAAAGTTCTGGCGCGCGGCGGCTCTGCCCCGGCCAGCATGCTGGTACAGGATTTCTTAGGCCGCCCCTTTAACTTCAAAGCCTACGAGGACTGGCTGAACGAAGGTGACTAAAGCCATCTCATAGCACGGAACTTTATCAGGGCAGGGACTATCCCCTGCCCTTCTTTTTTACAAGCCGCACGCGCCACCGCATCATCACGCCCAAATCAATGATAATGACGCTCAATCAATAATGATCTGTCAATGGCATATAATATTTTCGTCAGACAAACGACAGCGAGCAGTAACTTACGACTTTCAGCGTGATTAGACCGCACTCGCTGTTGTCAAATTTTACCAATAGCGGTATTTATCATTGAGGGCGATTGCGATCCAACTAGCATTAGATTGCTTACCTTGAAATTAACCATGGGAATTATAACTATGAAACTTTACTATCATCACGTCGGACTTGTAGGTGCTAATGAAGATTTTAAGAAAACTGTGTTTGGCAGAGTGCCCATATCAGTTGTCAAGAATAACGTAAATGATAGGAATCCCAATAAGTTTGAAATGCTCAAGGTATTAAAAGCTAATTTCCCTGATGGAAGGTTTAATTGTTGGGGAGTCCCATCGGGTGCTAGTAGTGTTGTCAACAATCTTAATGTTGGGGATGTGGTTCTCTTAGTTGAATCAACAGGGAGCGATGGGCGTGTCCCTGCCCTGTGTAGAGTTGTTGGATTTTGGAAGGATGAGCTTGGGCAATTGTCCAAAGCCTTATGGGGAAATGATAAATTTCCATACATCTTCTTCTTCAACACAGAAAAGCTGAATCTAACGTGGGAGCAAATGCTCTCGCATTTTGGCTACAAACCGAACTTTGATCCAAGAGGGAAATTTTATTCCGTAGCAGATAGTAAATTGGTTTCATTTGGAGGTGCTGAAAGATATGTAGATTTTTTGCGTGCTAATCACGCCGAATCCAATGACCTGTTAAGGACAATTACCCTTGATGACGTACAGAAAGAAGTAGGTAAGGTAAACGCAAAATATGTGAAGGATGTTGAGCAGGAAGTTTCTACGATTAAACAACAGTCTCTTGATAAGACACCAAAGCTTACTGAAGGTACGGCTAAAAAGATTAAGGAAGTTGCAGAAAGGCCACGTAGCGCAGCATTTCGAGTTTCGGTTAAGAAATTATACAAATCTAAATGTGCGATTTGCGGACTTAGCTTACTTTCGCCTAATGGTAAACCTGCTGTAGATAGCGCGCATATATATCCCAAAGAGTTTGATGGGAGCGATGATTTTAGAAATGGCATCTGTTTATGTCGCCTGCATCATTGGGCTTTCGATTCTGGCTGGTTATCAATAGCGGACGATTATTCAATAATTGTTCGTAAAGATTTACCCTCAACCGAGGAATACGACTTTATCAGGAAGTACGAAGGCTATGAGATTACATTGCCTGAGCAAATGGAATTCGCTCCTCATCCGTTGTTCTTGAGGGCGCATCGTAAGTTGAAAGGTTTTTAGTTGTGAACGCAACCTAACAACTCACTCAGCCCGACGCCTCCACAGCGCGGCTTTCATGGCGCGTTCTCGCGCTCATGTCTAATGCTTCTCGCTCGGCGTGGGTTAATTGGAGCGTTAGGTTGCTTCGCAGTTTAAGAGTGGCGATGATAAGTTCTCTTGCTGACGTAAAAAGATGATCAAAGAATGCCCTACCTGCAAGCGCACCTACTCTGATCCAAGCATGAGCTTTTGCCTGGCAGATGGTTCGCTGTTATCTGCTCCATTTGACCCGCAAGCCACCCAACACCTCCCTGTTGCTCATCATCTTGAACTGCCTGCGACAGAGATACTGTATCCTGCACCCAAAGTAAACTCATTACTTCCTACAGAACAAGCCATGGAAACTAAGGATATACCGCCAACCATTGCAAGTTCTGAAGAGAGCGACTCATCTAATGACGCAGTACTTCAACAAACTGTAGAATCAAACGTATTAGTCGGATTATCCGGGCGAAAGGGCGTTAAGCTCTGGGTGGGTTTAGGAATCATATTTTTACTTGGCGCAGTTTATACGATGTCAATAATTCCATTGCTTCCCGCTCTGGTTTTGTTTGTCATTGCGCTATTAGTCGGCTTGAAAAAAAGCGGTTACGAACAATTGTGATTCATGCTCACTTGCACGTCTTCCCACGCTATGCGGGAGATGGTTTCGGGTTAGTCTTTCCTCAAGTATATTCAGAGAAGCCTGAGCGAAAAGAATTGAATGAGATAGCGGAAAGGGTAAGAAAGGCTCTGAGCGAGAACTGATGCGCCTCAGGCTTAACTAATGGAGCGAGAATGAGCAAATCATTAATGTATCGCCTCTTTGGTGTGGGGAAGATTCCAGAGTCTCTGGCCGCCCAGTTGAGGGGAGAAGGTGTTCTGTTGTTGGATGAAGGTATCAAAGGCTCTGTGACCTACATAGACTTTCGCTCCCCTGTCAGGTACGCCAACTGGAAGCGGCAATGGTACACGGCTTCCATTGTCCTGACTGAAGTGAGGCTGGTCGGGCTGAGGTTTTCCCAAACTATCATCAATGTCCCGCTGGCAGACGAGCGCATTCGGAGCATGAAGTTTTCGCTTGAGCCGGGCGGCGCGTTGCTGGCCGCCTTTGATGCGTCGCTCTTTCATCAGGACTGGTCGGGCAAGATCGAGTATCGCTTCCGCACTGTGTACGGGCAAGACTTTTTAGATAAACTGCGGGAAAGAACCGCCTGAAACCAGAGCCTTGTGATGGCTCCCGTTAAGCCTGACAACTCATTGAACCGGAGCGTGAGGCTGGATGGTCGATTCCGCCTGAGGTTGCTCTTGGAGAAACTAGTATGACTAACAACCGTGAGCAGTACACGATGGGCTACGGGCCTGCTGCGACAGCTATCATGGCGCAGCGCAGGGCGCAGAGCCATGCGGCTTTTTTTCTACAGCGCCTTAAACCTGGAATGAGTCTCCTCGATTGCGGCTGCGGCCCCGGAACCATCACGCTCGGCTTTGCGGAGATTGTCGCGCCGGGGCAGGTGGTGGGAACCGAGATAGAGGCTTCGCAGGTCGCGCTGGCCCGTGAGAACGCCGCCGGGCGCGGAGTTTCCAACGCCCGTTTTGAAGTGGCTGACATCTACGAGCTTCCTTTTGAAGATGCTTCCTTCGATGCCGTCTTTATCTCCGCCGTGATGGGTAACTTGCGCGAACCGGTCAAGGGGCTTCGTGAAGCTTACCGCGTCCTCAAACCCGGCGGCGTGATCGGCGTCAAGGAGTTCGATCACGGCGGAGATATTCTTTACCCCTCAGAGCCGGGAGTGGAAAAGTATGGCGAGCTTTACTGGCGTCTGCGACGCGAGAATGGTCACGACCCGGAAAGCGGACGGAAAATCGGGGCCTTCCTTCTTGACGCGGGCTTCGGCGAGTTGGAGATGTCAGCCTGTTATGAACCCTTCGCAGAGCCTCTGGCCCTGCGCGGCTTTGCAGATGCCTCTATCGGGCTTCTAGCGGATGGCTGGGGCGACGACTTCAAGGGCCGTGGCTGGGCGACGACCGAAGACGTTAAGGAAATGAGCGACGCATGGCAAAGGTTCGCGGCGTTTCCCGGAGCCATCTTTGCAGCGGCATGGTGCGAGGCTGTCGCGCGGGCGGTTAAGTGAGTTTTTAACGCAAAGCACGCAAAGGAAAAGTCGCAAAGCTCGCAAAGAGTTTTCTATGCTTGATTCGCATTGAAAGTGTGCCAAAATGCCGTTATCTGAATCAAGCCAGAAGAAAGTTTTAAGAGAGAGCCGGAGATGGATGTTTTCTGGGAAGAGCTGACTTCCGGGCTGCCCAATGCGAGGCAGTTGGTGCATGTCATTATACGTTTGCTGTCCGCCACGCTGCTCGGCGCAATTGTCGGCATCCAGCGCGAGCGCGCGGGTAAGCCTGCGGGCCTGCGCACGCATATTCTGGTCACGCTCGGCACAGCCGTCTTTGTGCTGGCCTGCTCCGGCATCGGGATGACGACGGACGGCCTTTCGCGCGTCATTCAGGGCATCATCACCGGCATCGGCTTTATCGGGGCCGGTTCGATTCTCAAATTAAATGAAGAGCGCGACATACAGGGATTGACGACGGCGGCGGGCGTGTGGATGACTGCGGCCATTGGCGTCGCCGTCGGTCTCGGCAGCCTCGGAGTGGCTTTGCTCAGCACCTTTCTGACTTTGATTATTCTGGCCCTCGCTGGGCCACTCGAATCCCGCGTTGACAAGAGGCGCGCGGCAAAGGTCGAAGACACAAACAACTGAGATAGAGCTGGCCGACAGAGCCTAACAAATCATTGTGGCCGACCTGCGCTTGTTCCTGAAAAACTTTGACATTTCACTTTGAAATCAGCACAATGATGCCCATTAAGCTGGTCTGAAATTTTCTAAACCCAATTTAGGTGCGCCTGATTTCCCAAGCGCCTTCAATGTTCCGCTTTCCACAGGAAGGAGTCCATCAGAAATGCGTAGAAAGATTTTCTCAGGATTCATGGCACTGGCCGCAGTCGTCCTCATGAGCGGCTCGGCTCTGGCCCAACAAAAATTTGTCGCCCACCTGAACGCCGCACAAGAGGTTCCGTCAACTCCCTCGACCGGATCAGGCGTCTGCGTTATCACGCTCAATGCAGCCGAAACTTCAATCTCGGTTTCCTGCACCTATCAGGGCTTAACTTCAAATCTTCAAGCAGATCACATTCACGCCAACGCAGCGCCCGGCGTGAACGCGGGCATCTTGTTTAACTTTGCCGCGACGGGCGGAACCTCCGGCTCCTTCAATGCCGGGCCGTTCGCTACGACTCCGGCGCAGGTCGCAGACATGCGCGCACATCTCTGGTACGTCAACCTGCACTCGGTCAACTTCCCCGGCGGCGAGATTCGCGGGCAGGTGAAACAGGCCAACACTGTGTTTGACCTCGACGGCGACGGGCGCACTGATATTACCGTCTTCCGCCAGAGCGCGAACACCTTTTACACCCTGTCAAGCCTGACCAACACGCTGATAGTTAACACGTTCGGGTCAGGAGCAGGCGACAACTGGCTCAATAGCACCTGCGACTTTGACGGCGACGGCAGAGGCGACCCGCTGATTATCGAGTTGAGCGGCAACATTGCTGTCTGGACTATTCTGCAAACCGGAACCAATACCATCCGCAACGTTCAATGGGGCGATCTCTCGATTGATAATCTAGCTGTCTCCGATTATGACGGCGATGGTAAACAGGACATCGCCACCTACCGCCGGACGACAGGCGTCTGGAACATTCTCGAAAGCTCGACCGGCCAACCGCGCTTTGAGGTCTGGGGAGCGACCGCCGCTACACCGGCAGCGGGCGATCAGCCATCGGTCGGCGATTATGACGGCGACGGCAAAACCGATTTGACTGTCGTTCGGTCAGAGAGCGGGCAGCGCGTCTTTTACATACGCCAGAGCGCGACCAACACATTGCGTAGTGTCATCTGGGGTTCGGCTACGACAGACGGCTTCTTCTTCTTCGCTCCGCTTGATGTGGACGGAGACGGCAAACAGGATGTCGCTATCAACCGCGTATCCGGCACACAGCGTCTTCACGTCATTCTCCAAAGCTCGAATAATCAGGCGAGGTTCGTGACGTGGGGGCCGTCAACAGCAGCGCCGACCGCAGTCAATCTTTTCGGAGATTATGACGGCGATGGTAAATCAGACTTTGTCTCGCGCGTGTTGAGTGGTGGCGCATTTACGTGGAACATTTTACAGAGTTCCAACGGCGCGCATCGCTCGGTTCTGTGGGGACAGACCAGCGACCAGTAAATCGTCCGGTTAACTTTATCCGACAACAGACCGCCGCGAGATTTCGCGGCGGTCTTTTCCTGTCAATGGCCCGCCACAGTCCGGCACGTAGTTGCGAGCCTGCGTCATGTTGCCGACAACCGCTGCTTCTGCTATTTCTTTCTTTGATGAGCGCACCGCAGAGAAACGCCTTTACAGCCAGAGAGTGGAAACTGATCGAAGCCCATCGCACGCCGCGACAGGTGCAGCGACTGTTGAGCGCGATGCCCTATAACTGGGAACTCGATGGCGGCAGCCTGCGCTCGTTTCGTCAGGTCTTACAGCGCAACGAGGCGCATTGTCTTGAGGCCGCGCTCGTGGCGGCTGTGATTCTGGAACAGCACGGCTATCCGCCTCTGCTCGTGAGCCTCGAATCGCAGGACAAGCTGGATCACGTCATCTACGTTTTTCAAACAAAAGGTTTGTGGGGCGCAATCGCTCGCTCGCGTGATGTGGGCTTGCATGGACGTAAACCCGTCTTTCGTAACTTACGCGCGCTCGCGCAAAGCTACTTTGAGCCTTACGTTGATTTGACGGCGCGGCTGCTGGCCTACGGGCTGACGAATCTTGAAGTGCTGGGGCGTTACGACTGGCGTTTCTCTTCAAAGAATATCTGGAAGGTAGAGAACCACCTGCGCGAGATACCGCACAAGGATTTGAAAACTTCCGAGCAGAGATACAGGCGGCTCATGGCGCGCTTTAAAGAATTTCGCAAAGTACAGCCCGAAGGCGCTCCGGCTTACTTTGCCAGTCGAAAGACGTGGATGCTTTAGCTCAGCGATGCAGCCTGTAGAGCAGCCAGCCCGCCAGCCCGCCAATCAACACGCCCCACCAGCCGACAAGAATAAAGCCATAAAACAGGACTAAGAAGAATGTTCCTATGACGGCCATCACATCATAAGACACGGAAGGATCGAGAATCATGACGACGAGAAAGCCCAGCGGAATAATAGTAAGGTATGTCATCAAGGCGATAAAAGCCCCGCGCCGAAACGCACGTAAACCTGTGTTGACATCATATGAATCCAATATGCCTGCCCCGATACACGCTCCATAGAGAGACGCGATAGCCGCCGGAGACGTTATTAGAATCAGCGCCCACTTATACGCAGGGTCTCCTCCGTCGCGTATAAACCATAAAATAATCAGGCCGGGGATGCAGGCGGCGCACGCAAACCAGATGGCTGCCAGAAGGCGCGGATGCTTGACTGCTCCGACGCGGGCTATCCGGCGCAGCTCATCGGCAACCTGCTGCGAATTGCTGTTTGCATCACTGTAACTGCAACGCTCGCAGACGGGAGCTAAAGTCTGGTAAGCCAAGCCGCACTGCTCGCATCTGTATGTATCCATCTCGTCCTGACACCTCCGCTGTATCTCTTCAAGGCTTTAATCGCTGCCTCGATATGGTAAGGGAGCAATGCTCATGCCAGCTCATAAAACATTATATCTCATGCGAATTCAGGCGAAATTTAATTCCGCTGTCTTTGTATTCTGCGAATCACGCGGGGCGGTCATGGCAATTTGCTAGTGGGTCAATGTCAAAGATAGCGAAGAAAACGAAATGTTCGCGCAAAGACGCAAAGAAAAGCTCGCAAGTAGTGAATGGCATTCAACACTTTTGCGTGCTTTCTTTGCGCTACCAGCGCCTGTGCGGGAAACTATTTCTTGCTTCACCACTCAATTCACGATTAACGACTAATCTAACTTCAATTGGATTCACTGCCAACGTGGCGCACGCTTTTGACAGGTCAGGAGCGCGTGAGCAAGCGACGCGCGCCCCAGATAGTGTGCGCCAGCACGGCTGTGATGATAATCGCGCCGCCTGCGAGCGCGTAACGCGAAGGCCGCTCGCCTAAAGCAATGAAGACCCAGACGGGATTCAGGACAGGCTCTATGTAGCCGACAATGCCCGCGTCCAGAGAGCGCACGCCGCGTGCCATGCCGAGCGTAAAAAGAGTATAAGAGATGCCGATCTGGACTACTCCTAGATAGCTCACGATTCCCGCGTCCCAGAGCGTGAGCGTGGGAATCGCCACGACTCCCACCGGCGCGGTAATCAACACCAGCAGCAGGTTGCCGTAGATGACTGAGGACGCGCGATTGACGGCCTGCGAGCGCGGATGGCGCAAGAGCAGTATATAAAAAGCAAAGCAGAGACCTGAGGCGAGGGCCGTCAGATTTCCGCTCACATCCTGCGGGCGAAGCTTGCCGACGAAGAACAGCGACATCCCCGCGATGCAAACGATGACCGTGACGAGGTCTGCGCGGCGAAACTTTTCTTTGTAGAACAGCGGCTCAAGAATGAGCACATAAATCGGCGCGGTGTATTGCAGAAAAATGGCGTTGGCCGCAGTCGTCAGTTTAGTGGCAACGACAAAGAGCAGGAGGAGCGCGGCGTAGAGAATCGAGGTCAGAACCGTCAGGCCGTTGAGACCGAAACCCTCGCGGCGCGTAAACCATGCGACCGTCAGCGCGGCCAGCAGCGAGCGATAGAAAGACAACTCGTAAGCGGACAGATTAGTCCACTTAATGAACAGCCCGCCAGTGCTCCACAAAAGCGCCGCCGCAAAGACCAGCAGGAGCGGCGACGCCAGAGGTGTTGTGTCACGGCCCGCGTGGCGCGAATTCTCTACACGCTTAGTTTGCAACGCCGTTGGAAGAGACCGTTTCGCTGGCAGCGTCGGCAGCGGTTTCGACTTCTCCGGTGTCCTGCGACTTGAGGTATTTGCCAAAAACGCCGTTCCACGGCGGAATGACTATCGAGACCGCTCCGGTCGCACGCGCCATGCACGCGAGGCGTATGATCGGCTTCGGCTCGTTCGTTTCGATATAACCGAACTCTTTGATCTTCTTTCCCTCGCGCGCTGAAACGTCCGTCAACTTTTCCGCGCCGCCGAGCACGCCGACCCAGCATGTCCCGCATGAAGCCGAGCGACACTCGACCGGAATCGGCCCTTCGATGCAGCGCACATCACGCTCGCGCCAATCCTGCGACCGGTCTCTCGCGGCGGCAGAAGCAATCTCTTCATCGTTGATCAACTTGAACTGCGCGCGCGATTCGTTCTCGTCATACGTCACAGTCCACTCTTTATCCACAGTCTTGAGAAAGCCGAACATCCCCTGACTGTTATCCTTCGCGCGCTCCTGCAAGACTTCTTCCGCGCTCTTCTTAGCATGTTTCTTATCAATCAGCGCGAGGCCCTCCGCAGCCCTGAAGGCCGCGAGTCCTGTTTGGAGCAAGGTCATAAAAGCGATGGCAGTGATGCCTGTCAGCAAAGACTCGTCAGCCTTGACGCGCGCCGCAACCGTTGCTGCGACTTTGCGAATCTCATCCGGCAATTTCGCATCCGCCGTGGGCTGGAAAGAAGCCGCGTATTCTTCAAGAACCTTTTTGACTTCCGGCCAGTAGCGATGCCCGTACAAAAATTTGTGCGAAGCATCAATCTGATCTTTCAGATAAAAGTTGCCCTGCATCAAGAGATATTTGGACAGCGCAGCCGGGTCTTGTGCGCTGTTCAAAGCGCGCCACAGCGAGAGCGGGTAAAACTTGAACCAGATTTCGGTCGCATTGCGGTCAACTTCGTGAACAGAGCGCAGCAGGTCTGTCAGCGCGGCAGACCAAGCCTCTTCATCATGCCAGTGTAGGAAATTCTCGAACAGTGTTTGATCGTTGCTACTCATAGATACCTCAATCGAATTATTTAGCTCTAAATTGAAACTTGACACTTTAACAGCAACCGTCGCAAGGCTCAAATAGGGAGTAGGGGGAAGGGGTCGGGGGCCGGAAAAGCAGCCTGTCTTTCACTGCACCCGACACCCTTCCCCCTACTCCATGTCTTCTTTGCGCCACCAGTGCCTTTGCGCGAACATTTCTTATTCCTTCTAACTGGCAGAGGATGTCGAAAATTTCTTGTTCACGGCTCGCTGCCTGTGATAACTTTTGTGGCATCTTAAACAGGCGTTTTGCGAAGCGGTTCGTCCTGATTTTCAATTTCTCCAACTTAGCCGGGTCAAACGAATTATGGAAGCAAAGAAACTTTCGCAACCCACTGCGAAGGAAAACACCGGGCGCACTTTCGACAGCGCATACGGATTTTCGTTCGCCATCGCGCTCGGGCTGATACTCTTTATCGCGGGTCTGGCCGTCAGCCTGACCCTCGGTGAAGACAGCAGCTTCGGGCTGCTCTTCGGCATTCCGCTCTTGCTGGCAGGTCTGCTCGTGCCGCTCTTTATGGTGCGCGATATTTTTACGCGCGACGAGTTTGAAGAGCCGTGCCCGAACTGCGACACGATGATCCGCACAACGGATTCGACGCTCAGGCTGGAATGCCCGAAGTGCGAGAGCATCATCAATGTGCGCGACCAGAAATTCCATCTGACAGAAGGATAAGTCGGAACCGCCTCGCGTAAGCCGGATAGTTCTGACAAGAAGAGGCGGCGAGAAAATCAACTTTTCGTCGCCGCCTGCGCCTGTCTTGAGCCGATGTTTTTAGTCGCTCATGAATTCCACCCGATAGACCTCCACTGCGGGCGGCTCAGGTAATCGGCCATCGTCAGCGAAAACAGAATCGCCAGCCAGAAGAATCCCGCGATCACAATCACCCACGTCAGCCGCGTGCTGTAACGGACGTGCATAAAGTAGAGCACGACGAGCGTCGCCTTGACGACCGCGATGGTTAAAGCCACGACCGTGTTCGCGCCTGTAAACAGCGTATGGTCCAAATCCAGAAACGCCACCCACGCCGTCAGGATAGTGCCGACAATCAACGCGCCGAAGATGACGAAGTAAATTTTCTTTGAGACGATGTGTTCAGACATATCTCTTCTCAGCCCTTAATGCCCGCCTCCGAAATGCCTGCCGAGCAGGTACAAGAGCGGAAACAAAAATATCCAGACGATGTCTACAAAGTGCCAGTAGAGGCCGGAGATTTCCACCGGCGCGTGATACTCCGGCGAGTAACGCCCGCGCGACGCGTGATAGACCAGCCACCCCAGTATGCCGATGCCGATAATCATGTGCAGCGCGTGCAGGCCCGTCATGGCAAAGTAAATCCAGTAGAACATCTGCACCTGCTGCTCCGTCGTGTTGGGCGGGAGCGGCGTCTCATGCTCATCCCAATCAAACATCCCCGCGACTGGAATCAGGTTGTCATGATACTTGTCCGCATACTCGACCGCCTTGACGCCCAAGAAGGCCGCGCCCAGTATCATCGTCAGGACTAAAAAGACGACCTGCAATTTACGCACGCCGACCTGCGCGTAATAGACCGCGAGCGCCATCGTCAGGCTGCTGACGATGAGGACGATGGTGTTAAAGCCTCCGAGTTTCCAGTTGAGGTGATTGCTGCCCGTGGCGAAAGCCATCGGGTATTTGTAGCGATACAGCAGATACGCCATAAACAGGCCGCCGAAGAACATTATCTCCTGCGCCAGAAATACCCACATCCCGATAGAGCCAGCCTCGCGCTGTTGCTCCATATTATCGAAGTGATGCTGTAGCGCGCTGTGCGCGCTGCTGCTGTGCGCCCCGTGCGCCCCGCCATGACTATCCACGTGTGCAGCCACTTTTTCTTTCCCCTAACACAAATGATAAGCAATGAGTGGTAAGTGATAAGCAAAGCATTTTACTTTGTCTGAATCACTCATCACTTTAACTAGGCGTTGTTTCAATCGGATGATCCGCCTTGTCTCCCGGCTCCAGCTTGCCGATGACGCGCAGCTCTTCGGGCGGCGCAAACTCGTAAGCTTCCCATGTGACGACCGGCGTGACATAGAAATTCTCAGTCGGCGGCGGGCTGGCAGTGCGCCATTCAAGGCCCGGCAAATGCCACGGGTTGGCCGATGCGATCCGCCCGTATCGCATAGACCAGATCAGGTAAATGGCTGGCAGCAGCAAGCCCACGCCCAAAATAGAGGCCCCCGCCGAAGACATCACGTTCATGATCTGAAACTCCGGCGGATAAGCGTGATAACGACGCGGCATCCCCAAATAGCCGGCGATGAACTGCGGCATAAACGTCAGGTTAAACCCGACGAAGATGACCAGCGCGGCGAACCTGCCCCAGCCCTCAGGATACATGCGCCCGCTGATCTTGGGCCACCAGTAATGCAGGCCGCCGAGATAGCCCATCAATGTTCCGCCGACCATCACGTAATGAAAATGCGCGACGACGAAATAGGTGTCATGCACGTGCACATCCAAACCCATCGCGGCCAGAAAGAGTCCGGTCATCCCGCCGATGAGGAACAACCCGATAAAGGCAAGGCCGTAAAGCATCGGCGTGTCGTAAGAGATCGAGCCGCGAAAGAGCGTCGCCGTCCAGTTAAAGACTTTGATGGCCGAAGGAATCGCCACCGCCATGCTCAGAAACGAAAAGACCATTCCGGCATAGACCGACTGGCCGCTGACGAACATGTGATGTCCCCAGACGAGAAAGCCGAAGACCGCAATCGCAATCGAAGAGAACGCGACAAACGAGTAGCCGAAAATATTCTTGCGCGAGAAGTTGGCGATCAGTTCGCTGATGACGCCCATCGAGGGCAGAATCATAATGTAGACAGCCGGGTGCGAATAGAACCAGAAGAGATGCTGGAAGAGCACCGGGTCGCCGCCGAGCGCGGGGTCAAAGATTCCGACATGCGCGGCACGCTCCAAGGCAAGCAGCAAGACCGTGATGGCGATGACAGGCGTCGCCAGAATCATAATCAGGCTCGTGGCATAGTGCGCCCAGATAAAGAGCGGCAGGCGAAACCAGGTCATCCCCGGCGCACGCATCGT
The DNA here is from genome assembly GCA_963817025.1 of Pyrinomonadaceae bacterium. Lineage (GTDB taxonomy): Bacteria > Acidobacteriota > Blastocatellia > Pyrinomonadales > Pyrinomonadaceae > JACMLC01. Next base: position 1,179,894 of record CAWFML010000004.1, read on the forward strand.
GTGAATCGTGACGATGAAATTGAGGCCCGTCAGAATCGAAGAGAAGCCGTTGATGAAAACGCCTAAACCCGTGGCGATGACATAGGTGTTGGAATAGGTCGAGCTGAACGGGACGTAAAAAGTCCATCCGGTATCAACGCCGCCGTTGACCAGCGCCCACAAGGTAAAGAGACCGCCGCAGACATAGATATACCAGCTCAATAAATTGATTCTGGGAAAGGCAAGGTCTTTCGCTCCGATCATCAGCGGCACGAGAAAGTTTCCCAAGACCGCAGGGATGGCCGGAATCAGGAAGAAGAAGACCATGATAACGCCGTGATGCGTAAAGACCTTGTTGTATGTCTGCGACTGGAAGAGGTCGCCATGAGGCGTCAGCAGCTCAAGACGGATCATCATCGCGTAGATGCCGCCGAGCGCAAAGAACAAGGACACAGACCCCAGATAGAGCAGCGCGATGCGCTTGTGGTCTTTGGTCAGCAGCCAAGACTTGATGCCGTATTGTGCATTCAAGTAGTTGACACGCGACTCAACCGGTTCGACCGGCTCGTCCGCCGAGATTCGTTTATCCTTTTCTGGTGTATCCATAACTTAAAATTACTGCCTGTTTTGATTGCCGCCCGGCGCATTATTTCGATTGCCGCTTCCGGGCTGCCTCACGCCCGCCGGGGTTGCGCTCACCGGGTTCGAGCGTTGCGATTCCGTAGCCGCCGCGCCGCTTCCTCCGGGCGTCACTGTCCCGGTCGGCTGGTTGTTCGAGCGCGCGGGAGCCGTCGTCTCACTGCCGCTCGTTTGCGCGGGGCTGAGCGATTTGATGTATGAGATAAGATTCAAGAGTTGTTCTTCGCTGAGCTGGCCCTTGAAGGTCGGCATAATCGGTTGATAGCCCATGACAAGCTGCGCCTGCGGATTCAGGATGGATTCGCGCAGGTATGATTCATCGGCATTGACAGTGCCTCCGCCCGTAAGCTGCACTGTCTTGCCGAAAAGATTCGTCAGGGCAGGCCCGCGCCCGCCAGACCCATCCGCGTTATGACATGAAGCGCATCCCAAAGTGGTTGTGAAAAGCTCCTGACCGGCGGCGACGGGCGATTGCTGGTTGGCGTTGCCGCTCAGCCAGTTATCGAAATCCGTCTGGCTCATGACTTCAACCCAGCCGATCATGCCCGAATGATTTGTGCCGCAGTATTCCGCGCAGAAGATATGATAGCGACCCGGCTTGGTGGCCTCGAACCAGAGCATCGTATAGCGTCCCGGCACGACATCCGTCTTGGTGCGAAACGCCGGAATATAAAGACTATGTAGAGTGTCCTCTGTGGTCATCGTCAGCTTGACCTTGCTGCCGAGAGGCACATGCAGCTCGTTGATCTCGCGCTGGCCCGTCGTGTGCTGAAACTTCCACATCCACTGTTTGCCGACGACATAGATTTCCATCGCCTGCTCCGGCGGTCGCGTCTGGATGAAGAACACGCTCGCGCCCCAGACGAAGATGCTCATGGCGATGAAAAACGGGATCACAGACCACAGCGTTTCCAGCTTGATAGAGCCTGCAATCGGGCGCGGAATTTCAAACGGCGCGCGGCGGCGATATTTGATGACGAAGAAAATGATGACCGAAACAATCAGCACCGTAAAGAAGAGGGTCAATCCGATCAGATACAGATACAGCGCATCGACCTTCGACGCGAAGGTCGATGCCTGATCGGGCATAAATGGTATCCAGGACTGCATAAATTTAAGCCGCACCTCCTATCTTCAAGCCCTCGTCAATCCCGCTGATACGTCGCTGCCTGCTCAAGAGAAAGATGAGCAGCACGATGCCGATGACCGTGATGGCTCCGGCCAGTTTCACGATGTTCATGATTGCCAGACCATACTTTCCGCTCGCAGGGTCATAGTGATAGCAATAGAGCAGAAGCTGGTCTACGGGCGAGCCTACCTTGTTGGCGGAAGCCTCCACGATGCCGAGCCTCAACTCTTTGGGCGCATACTCGATGCCGTAAAAATAGCGGGCCATACGGCCTTCGGGCGTCGTCAGCATAACCGCGCTCGCGTGCGCGAACTGTTGGTTCTTCTCGTCGTAGGCATAGCGAAAGCCCGCCGCCTGCGTTAAAGCGCTGATGGATTTCTGGTCGCCGGTTAAAAAGTGCCAGCCCTTCTCTGCTCCGGCGCGGTTGTAACGAGCCATGTAAGAATCTTTTTTGGCGGCGGCCAGTTGCGGAGTCTCGCGCGGGTCGAAACTGACTGTCACGACCTCAAACTCCGTGCCGACATTGAAAGATAAAGTTTTCAGGCTGCCCGCCAACCCGTTCAAGACCTGATTGCACAGCATAGGGCATTCGTAATACACGAATGAGAGAATCACAGGCTTGCCGTGATTGAAATATTCACCGAGCCGCACCTCGCGCCCTGTCTCGTCGCGGAAGATGACATCAAGCGGCAACTGCTCGTTGAGCTTCTGGTCAATGCCCACGTTGTCGAGCGTCTTCGGCAACCCGTTATCCATCGAGCCAAGCTCGGGGCGCGGCCCGTACAAAGGCGAGCTGTTATACTTCTGCCCCATCTGCGCCAGCGCAGGCACGCAACAAAAAGAAAACAGCAGCAGGCAGAAAAAAGCCCTGCGCGCCATCTCCTGCCCCCTGACTCCCGACTCCTGATTCCTGACTTTCCTCATTGCTTTCTCATTTCCATCATCCGCCCTGAGCTTGAATATGAAGGCATCTGCCTCCCCTGCTCGTACGACTTCTGACCGGCGGCATCCTGTCTCGCGGGAAATCCCTGCTGGACTACTTGCTTTATCGCCTGCTCGATGGGCAGCGCAGTGACCGCGCCCGTCTGCGGGTCTTTCGCGCCTTCCTTGAGCTGTCTGGCCCACTCCGCGCTGAGCACCCTATACTCCGACTGCGGGGCTTGCAGTTCCAGATTCCTGCGCTCGCCGTTGGCGGTCGTGACGCCGAATCCCGGCGCGGACTGCAAGCGCGGCTCTGGCGGCAAACGCTCCTTGTCCGTCAGAGCCATCGGCCCGGCGGGCGCTTTCAATTCCTGCTTCCTCTCGCGCGCCTCAAAGACGTTGTACATCAGCTTCATCAACACGGCGACCAGCACCATCGCAACCAATAGCCCGATGGTAAACTGGATGATCGCCCTGACGTTGACATCCGAAGCCTCATGCGAGACTTCCGGATTATGTATGTGCGTCACGTCCGGCGTCTCGTGAATGTCGTCGCGTTTTCTTCTCATAACTGAAGAGCAAGGATGAAGGATGAAGGATGAAGGATGAAAGGCATGCTATTCAACCTTGAGCCGCTCATCTTTAATAGCCTTTACTTCATCCTTAACAGCACTCCTTTCATACTTCATCCTTCCGCCTTCATCCCTGTCTCTCAGTGTCCTTCGTGCTGCCCGCGCTCAATCGCTTCCTGAAGCTGCGGGTCGTTAAAGGGCAGGAGCGCACGCTTTTTCAATTCCCAGGCGAAGTACCAGAGCCAGATGCCGCCGATGCCGATGGGCGCGACAAAATCCATCCAGCTAAACCTGAGATGTCCGCGATTAAAGGCCGGAACGATGAGCCACAACAAATCCACAAAGCGCATCAGGAAGACCAGCAGCGCGACACGTACGAGCGCGCGACCGCTGCGTTTCAAATCGCGCGAGAGCAGCAGCGCAAAAGGCAGCGCGAAATGAAGCAAGACCAGCACCAGACCGATGTAGCCCCAGCCGCCGCGCAATCTATCCAGATACCACTTCGTCTCTTCAGGAATATTGCCCGACCAGATAATCAGATACTGCGAGAAAGAGAAGTAGGCCCAGAGCATGATAAAGGCCAGCAGCAGCTTGCCGAGGTCATGAAAATGCGCCGGAGCGACCACGCCCTCAAACGGCTTGCGATGAGCCAGCAAGACCATCACCGCGATGACAAACGCGAACGCGCTCAAGACCCAGTTGACGACAAAGAGCAAGCCGAAGATGGTCGAAAACCATTCCGGGTCGAGCGACATCACCCAATCGAAAGACGCGAACGAGACGGCAAAGACAAAGAGCACGATGCCCGGCCCGCTCAGCTTTGTGAGCCGCGACAGAAACTTTCCATCAGCCGTCCGGTCATTCTCCTTTGACCACTTATTGAGAAAATAGACCAGCACGCCCCACAGCAAAAAGTAGGCGGCGGCGCGAATCCAGAAAAATCCGACATTGAGATAAGCATGCTTCTGCTCGACAATCTTTCTCGCATGTTCGTCGGCGATTGATTCCGGGTGAACCCAATGATAGATGTGGCCCAGCCCAAAGACGGCGAGCGGGATAAAGAGAACGATCATCAGGGGCAGCGTGCGCGTCCCGGCTTCGAGCACGCGGCGGATGACAGTGCCCCACGCGCCGCCCGTCAGGTATTGCAGCATCAAGAGGCCCAGACAGCCGAGGGCGATGCCCGTCCAGAAGACAAAGCCGACGAGATAAGAGCGGAAGAACTGCTCGACATTCAGAAATGCTCCGGCCCCGAACGCAACCAGACCGATGATACCGACAATGAGCGCGACCTGCTGGTAACGACTGACTTCCGGCGGAGCTGTGTAAGCGGAATCCATCCTTTATCTATGTCCTCCGGTTTCAGCCGCAGGCGGCTGGCTCGTCTGATTCGGCGCAGGAGAAGGAGCGGCGGCAGCGCCACTGTTATTGCCGCTCTGCGTTCCCTGCGGATTCTGGCTCAGTTGCAGCGCGCGTATATAGGCAACTATGGCCCAGCGGTCGGACGCCGGAATCTGCGCGGCATAAGCGGGCATCGAACCCCAGCCTTTCGTAATCACGTCGAAGTAGTGGCCCACAGGAGCTTGCCGCAGTTGGTCTGTGTGATATGACGGCGGGCGACGAAAACCGCGCCGCACAATCATCCCGTCGCCGTAACCTGTCGGCCCGTGACACATCGCGCAGAAAATCTGGTAACGCTCCTGCCCGCGCCTGACTATCTCTTCCGTCACAGGGAAAGGAAAAGTCTCCACCGCGTCAGGATACATAGCGGCGGCAGTCGATGAAGCGTTGGCATTGCCCTGCTGCTGTGCATTCTGATTTTGCGCCGCGCCTGTCGCAGACGCCCCGTCTTTCTTGCCCGTATAAAGCTGCCTGTCTTCTCTCAGTTGGCCGCGCGCCACAGTTCCCTCAACCGGCTGGCGAATCGCGCCCTTCTCATAGGCTTCGAGCCTCGGCTGATCCTGCATATCCATGCGACAACCGGCGACAAGTAAAAAGGCAAAAGGTAAAAGGTAAAAGTAAATGCGCGGTGCGTTCCGCGTCTTCACTTTTCCCTTTTTACTTTTTACTTTTTCCTTGAATCTACGCTTCGACATCAAACACCTCTCGCGGCTCTAAGGTTTGCATGAACTGCTTTGTCTTCTCGTAATCGAATAAGGGATCGCGCGCTTCAATCGCCAGAAAGAAACGGTCGCGCGTCGCAAGGGCAAAGCGCGGCGCATTGAACACAGGATGATAGGGCTGCGGCAACCCGTTCAGAGCGAGCATCCCCAGCACTGTCGTCAGGGCCGCGCCCAGAATAGTCGTCTCAAAAGTAATCGGAATAAACGAAGGCCAACTGTGATAGGGGCGACCGCCGACGTTCAGCGGATACTCAATCGCGGACAGGTAAAACTGCATCAGATAGCCGCCGACGCCGCCGACGATGCCTCCGAGCAACACCAGCAGCGGCAGCCGCGTATGATGAAAGCCGATGGCCTCGGACAATTCCTCAATCGGGAAAGGCGAATAGCCGTTGATGCGCCTGTACCCTTCCTCATAAGTCCTGCGCGCCGCCGCGACCAGATCGGTCGGGTTATCGAACTCGGCCATCAATCCGTAAATGGGATGCTCAGTCTTCATAACTTTATAAAGCGTGCTTAGCTCTTTGTACTTTGTTCTTTGTTCTTTGCACGCCGGTCAAGCTTGAAGGCTTTCGCTCAAGCATGAACAGCACATGCAAAGTACAAAGCACAAAGAACTAAGAACCGATTTTTATGTCGCCGCTTCTTCCTCCACTTCGGCTTCCGGCAGAATCGTCCGCATCTCGAAGATCGAGATGATGGGCAGGAAGCGTATGAAGAGGAACAGCAGCGAGAAGAACAATCCGATGGTTCCCAAAAACATAGACCAATCCCACATCGTCGGTGAATACATGCCCCACGACGAGACTAGAAAATCTCTGTGCAAACTCGTCACGATGATGATGAATCGCTCTAACCACATGCCGACGCTGACGACGATGGAAATGATAAAGACCAGCGCGAGGTTATGCCGCACTTTCTTGGACCACAAAAGCTGCGGAACGACGCCGTTGCAAATAATCAGCAGCCAGTAGTAGAGCGCATACGGCCCCGTCATGCGGTTCTTAATCATGTACCACTCGTACTCGTTCGCGCTGTACCAGCCGAAAAAGACTTCCATGATATAGCCGTAGAAAACTATCAGGCCCGTCGCCAGCATCACCTTCGACATGTTGCGTATGTGACGCATGGTGATGAAATCTTCGAGGCCGTAAAACTTTCTGAGCGGGATGGTCAGGGTCAAGACCATCGCAAAGCCCGCGTAGATTGCGCCCGCCACAAAGTATGGCGGAAAAATCGTCGCGTGCCAGCCGGGAACCTGCGAGACGGCAAAGTCGAAACTGACAATCGTATGCACCGAAAGCACGAGCGGCGTAGAGAGTCCTGCGAGCAGTAAGTAAGCCACCTCGTAACGATGCCAGTGGCGTGCGCTCCCGCGCCATCCGAGCGCGGCCATGCCGTAGATAATCTGAAACGCGCGGCTCTTTGCGCGGTCGCGCAGGGTCGCCAAATCCGGCACAAGCCCCACGTACCAGAAGAGCGCGGAGACGGTCGCGTAGGTCGAAACCGCGAACACGTCCCACATCAAGGGGCTGCGAAACTGCGGCCACATGCCCATCGTGTTCGGATAGGGAAAGAGCCAGTAAGCGAGCCACGGACGACCCGTGTGCAGAAGCGGAAAGAGGCCCGCGCAGGCCACTGCAAAGAGCGTCATCGCTTCCGCGAAGCGGTTGATAGAGGTGCGCCATTCCTGACGCAGCAGCAGTAGAATCGCGGAGATTAATGTTCCGGCGTGGCCGATGCCGATCCACCAGACGAAGTTGATAATGTCAAAAGCCCAGCCGACTGGAACATTGTTGCCCCAGATGCCGATGCCCGTCGTGACGAGATAAGCAATCGTGAGCAACAGCACCTGCGCCAGCGCGAAAGAGATGGCGAACCCGATAAACCAGCCGATAGGCGTCCGGCGTTTTAAAGTCAGCGAGCTGATCTTGTCCGTGACCGAGGCGAAGGTATGACCCGGCTCGATTACAGGAGAGGTCAGGTGCATCCCTACGTCATCATGTGGTTCGTCCACTTCCTTCATGGTCTTCCTTTTTAAGCCTTCTCTTTGATCTCTTCGTTCGGGTTGCGCAGAGACTTCAGATAAGTCGTGCGCGGCTGCGTGTTCAACTCTTCCAGAAGAGCATAGTTGCGCTGCTGCGCTTTGAGTTTCGAGACGCGGCTATTGGGGTCGTTGATGTCGCCGAAGACGATGGCTTCAGCCGGGCACACGGCCTGACACGCGGTCACGATGTCGCCATCGCGCACCTTTCGCCCTTCCTTTTCGGTTTCGATCTTCGCGCTCTGGATGCGCTGTACGCAGTAGGTGCATTTTTCCATCACGCCGCGCGAGCGCACCGTGACTTCAGGATTACGCATCAACTTGTAGGTCGGCGTATTGAAATCCTGATAGAGCAGGAAGTTGAAGTGACGCACTTTGTAGGGGCAGTTGTTCGAGCAGTAGCGCGTGCCGACGCAGCGGTTATAAACCATGTCGTTCAAGCCTTCGGAGCTGTGAACGGTGGCATGCACCGGGCAGACAGGCTCGCACGGCGCATTCTCGCAGTGCATGCAGGGAACGGGCATGAAGTACATGCCTTCGGGATTATTTTCGTCGCTGCCTTTAAAGTAGCTGTCAATTCTGAGCCAGTGCATCTCGCGGCTGCGGCCCACTTGCTCCTTGCCGACGACCGGAATGTTATTCTCCGACTGGCAGGCGACGACGCATGCGCTGCACCCGACGCATGAGCTGATGTCTATCGCCATCCCCCACTTGTATCCGTTGTACTCGTACTCAGGATACATAGAAAGATTATCAAGCTCTTCGTCGTGTTTCCTCAGTTCCTCTTTGTGCTCCTCTGTCGATTCCTTCAGATAATCAACCAGCGTCTTTTCGCGCACGATCTCGCGGCCCTGCATATTGAAGTGAAGCTGTGTGGCGGCCAATTCGTATCTGTCCGCGCCCTTGCTTATCTCAAGGCCGCTGGCAGACCATTGCGCGTTTGAAGGGCGAATCTCATAAGCGTTGAAACCCGCATTGTTGCCGACGCGCCCCGCGCGCCTGCGCCCGTAGCCTAAATGCACAGTCACTACATTGTCCGGTTGCCCCGGCATAATCCAGATGGGCACGGGCTTGCCCGTCTGATTCCCGCCGAGCTTGAGCGTCACGGTATCCACCCAGATATTGCCGCCATGAGTTCCTATGTCCTGCGCGAGACCTAGATTGCGCGCCGTGTTCGGGCTGATAAGCGCGGCGTTGTCCCACGTCAGTTTCGTGAGCGGCTTGGGCAACTCCTGCAACCAGCCGTTATTGGCAAAGCGTCCATCGTAAATGGTCGGGTCTGTGCGGAAAACGATTTCATAGCCGCCCGCTTGAGCCGCGCCGCTCTGATTATTTCCACCGCTTCTGGCCCAATCGCCTTTGATTGATAATCCCGTGCGCGGCTGCAAAGCAGTGTTCGGCACAACTCCGTCATGCACAGCCTTGCGCCATGTCGTTTCAAAATCCTGCGCCGGAGCGGCGGCAACTGCCGCAGGAGAGCTTTGCGCTGCGGGCGAAGAACTGCCCTGCGCGGCGGGCGAGCCTGAAGCCTGTGCAGGAGGCGTGGACGCGCCCCGCGCGGCAGGTGAAGCGGCAGGCTGCGCGCCCGCTTGAGATGCTTGCCCCTGCTGCGAGGCTTGTCCCTGACCTGTTTGTACCTGACCAGCCCCCGCTCCCTGTCCCCCGGCCCCCATCCTCTGGCCCTGCCAGTAGGCGCGCACGATGTCATAGCCGGACTTGCTCGTGTCGGTCGAAAAGGCCGCGAGAAATTCATGCGCGGACTTGCCGTTATAAAGCGGCTGAATCAGCGGCTGGACAATCGAGACCGTGCCGTCAAAGGCACGCGCGTCGCTCCATGTTTCCAGATAATGAGCTTCTGGAATATGCCAGTGACAAAGCTCTGAAGTCTCGTCTTTATAAAGGCTCAGGTGAACTCTGAGCTTCACTTTATCGAGCCGTGCCTGATCGAATCGCAAATCCGCCGGAGCATTGTAGACAGGATTGCCGCCGACCATGACGAGCGCCTCGACGCGGCCAGCGTCTATGTCTGTGACCAGTTCGCGCAAGCCATCTATCTGACTCCGGCGCGCCTGCTCATCATTCGCGCTGATTTCGAGCGGGTCTGTATAGAGCACTGTCTGGCCCACATTGCCCAGATTTTCATTAATGGCGTGGGCCAATGCATGCACGGCTGGCGATTGCTCGTCGCCGGGGATGACGATGCACTTGCCGCGCGCTGCTTGCAGGTCGCGCACGACCGCAGCAATCCAGCCAGCATGCGCTGTATAAGCAGGTGCGGTTGAGCCGCCTGTGTTTGCGCCGAGGGCTGTGGCAATGGCGCGTGCAAATCCTTCGACTTCGCTCGGACGCACGGACAACCTGTGGTCTGCCTTTGCGCCGGTTAAGCTCGGCGTGCTTTCGACCACATAGAGGCGATTCATCGTGGTCTTCTCTTCGTCAACGCGCCGCTTGCCTGTAAAGTCTCTGACATAGCGAACGGTTCCCGGCCCGCAGGTCAGAAAATCCGCATCAAGCGAGAGCACTCTGTCGGCCAGCTCGAAGCGATACATGGTATTGACCGGCTGGCCGAAAGCCATCAACGCGCCCATCCGCGCATTGTCGCGCGCGGCTGGCTCGTACTGATACCACTTCGCCTGCGGATATTCCGCGAGAATGGCTTTTAACTGGCTGCCCAGAGTCGGCGAGGTCACAGTCTCCGTCAAAAACCTGAGTCCAGCGCCCTGCTTCCCCTTCTGCTCGTCAAGGACTTTGCGTATCTCTGTCAGAAACTCTGTCCACGGGCGCTGCTGTTCGCGGTAGGTCGGAGTCGTAGAGCGTTCGGGGTCGTAAAGCGTCAGGAGCGAAGCCTGCGCGAAGAGGTCTGTCGCGCCGAGGCTGGTCGGATGATCCGGATTGCCTTCAAGCTTGGTCGGGCGGCCCTCGTTGCTCTTGGCTAAAAGTCCCGTCGCAATGCCGCTCAAGGTAAAGGCTGTGGCAAAGAAAAGCGGTTTGCCCGGCACAAGCTCTTCGGGCTGGCGAACGTACGGGATGATTGATTCGGGAGGCTGGTAGACGCAGCCGCCGAGACCTGCGAGTGCGAGCGAAGCTCCCATGATTTTCAGAAAGGTGCGTCGCTCGACGGGGTCGTTCCACTCTTCCGCGTGCTGCGGATACTCGCGCTCTATGAAGTCGTGGAACTCTTCCGTGTCCGCGAACTCTTCGAGACTGCGCCAGTATTCTTTGCCCTGATTTGCCAGAATGCGGTCGCGCATCAGTGCAAAGTTGATATGCTGATCTTTACTCGGCATCTAAATCATCCTTCACGAGATCATCTGTGACAGGTCGAGCAGCTAGTCATCGTCCGCGTGTCCAGAATCTGATATTCTTCCTTCCAACGCTTTGCGTCCGACAGCTCCTGCTCAGACTTGTTCTGCAACCGCCACTTCATGTCGTAGATTTTGTCCTTCGGCCTGATAAACTTTTCCGGCTCGCGGTGACATTGCAGACACCATTCCATTTGCAGCGAAGAAGCCTGATACATCAGCGGCATCTCGTCCACCTGCCCGTGGCAACTGGCGCAACCGACGCCTTTGGCGACGTGTATGCTGTGATTGAAATAGACGTAGTCCGGCAAATCATGCACGCGCGTCCACTCGATAGGGACGCCCGTCTTGAGGCTCTCGCGGACAGGCTCCAGATAAGGACTGTCGGCCCAGATTTGCGAGTGGCAGTTCATACAGGTCTGCGTCGAGGGCATCCCGGCTGAACTCGAAGTCTCGACAGACGTGTGGCAATAGCGGCAGTCGATGCCGTCGTCGCCCGTGTGATGTTTGTGGCTGAACTGGACAGGCTGCTGGCGTTCTATGTATTGCCCCGTGTTGTACGACGAACGATTGATCTCGGCCAGCGCCCACATCGCCGCCAGCAAAATAAAGATGGCTCCGAAGATACTCAGCTTGGCAAGCGTATTCGTGCTGTGATGAAAAATCTGGGGCATCCCTTATGCCTTTCGTCTGCCCGAAAGCTGTCTGAATTGCTCTGGTGGCAGAAGATGTAGCGAGGCGTGGCTCGTCAACAGACGAACATAAAATCCGGCTCTGCGACTTCAGACCAACTGGTCTCCCGACGCCTGCCTCACGTGACGGCTCACTACTAATTTCAGAACTACGAAGTTAGACAAGTGATACTACTTTTTTACCCGGTGTGCAAGTTTTCACTATATCAATTTTTACAAAACTTTCTGCGTCCGTTGAAGCTACGGCAGAATTGACACGAAACCATGTAGAAGTAGCTTAGAAACTTTGGCAGGAATGCATGAACTTAGTTTGAACCGCAGAGACGCGGAGCAGGCAAAAGTAAAAAAGCCAAAAGTCAGAAAAGCATTTAAGCCTGCTTAACTTTTGCCCTTTACCTTTTACTTTTGCCTTTTTATTATCTTGCGGCGGCGGGAGTGTCGCGCGCCAGCAGGGCCGCGCCGATGGAGACGGCATCTGTGCCGAGGGCTGCGGCGACGATCTGTGTGGCTTCAAAGCAGGGCTGAAAGGCGCGGCGACCGGCTTCGCGGATAATCGGATTCAAGATCAAATCGCCCGCTTCCATCACGCCGCCGCCGAGCACGATTCTTTCGAGATTCAAGAGATTGATGACGCTGGCGACAGCCGCGCCGATGTATTTCCCTGTGCGCTCGATCATCATCAAAGCGAAGTCGTCGCCCGCGCGTGCCTCGCGTGCGATGTCTGCGGCTGTGAAATCTTTATTGACGGCCAGCTTTGAGAGCGAAGAGGTCGAGTCTCTATAAAGTCTTTCGTGTGTGCGGCGGACGATGTTGGGCGCGGAGGCGACTGTTTCCAGACAGCCCGTGTTGCCGCAGACGCACTCTATGCCTTCGGTATCAATCGTGATGTGGCCGAACTCTCCGGCAAAGCCGCTTGCGCCGAGCCACGGTTTGCCGTCGAGGATGATTGAGCCGCCGATGCCCATCCCAATCGTGACGTAGAACATATCGCGGCAGCCGCGTCCCGCGCCGACTTTGTATTCGCCATACGCTCCGGCGTTGGCATCATTCTCAAGCTCTACGCGCACGCCCGTCGCTTCCTTCAACTCGTCATGCAGGTTGGTGCGGGCCAGCCCCGGCAAATCCGTCGAAACCAGCACGCGATCCGTCTGCCGGTTGACGAGGCCGGGAATGCCTACGCCGAGCGCAGCCACATTCGGCGCGACATCTCGCAATTCCACCACTGTACGCGCGATTTGCGCGGCCACGGCTTCGCGCTCCAGCGGAGATTCGCGCCGCTCTATGACCTGCCCATCATTCGAGACGAGGGCCGCGCGCATGGTGACGCCGGAGACATCAACGCCGATAAAATTTGCTGTTGCTTCGGACATAGAGCCTGTCATTGCCTGTTGGCCTTAGACACTGGTCAAGAAAAAATTTATAAAGGCAGGCGGCATCAGATATTCTAGTTGAGGGTTCAAGGGCTGTCAAACAAAGCTTTCTGCGTGTAGAATGGACTCGATTTCAGATTTCGGATTGCGGAATTCGGATTGCGGATTGGCATGCTGCCTCTTCTTAAAGCCGGATTCCTGAGCGCCGGGCTTTCCCGGTTCATATAATCCGCAATCCGATTTCCGCAATCCGAGATTCCTATGTTGATTCGCTCTATACTACTGCCGACGGATTTTTCAGAGTGCGCCAATTACGCGCTCTCTTATGCGACCTCGCTGGCGCGCTCAGCCGGAGCTTCGATCATCTGCGTGCATGTCATAGAGCCTGTCGTGCCGACGGTCGGCTACACGGGCTTGACCGAGCCGATGCCGATGACAGACCTCAGCGAGCAGTTGGAGGAATCCGCCGAGCGCGAGTTGCCGAAAATCGGCGCATGTGATGAATGCAATGGCCTGGAGGTCGAAGAGGTCATCGCGCACGGCGATGCGGCGGCTGAAATCGTCCGCGTCGCCAAAGAACGCAAAGTGGATTTGATTGTCATCGCGTCGCACGGTCGCACGGGCCTCGGGCGCATTCTCTTTGGCTCGACCGCAGAGTCCGTCGTGCGCCACGCGTCGTGCCCCGTGCTCGTCGTCAAACCGAATCAAGAAAGTGACGAGTGACGGGTGACGGGTGACAAGATAAAAAGCATGCTCTTGCTTGTCACTCTTCACTCGTCACCCGTCACTGTTTTTTATGGATAGTCATCCCTTCTACGATCTAATCGGGCAGTATGGCCTGTACGCGGTTTTTGTCCTCGCTATGATTGAGGGTGATATTACGCTGCTCCTGGCAGGGGTTCTGGCGCACAGCGGTTTTTTCGGCGAGTACAGTTTTGCCAAAGTCTTGTTAGCGGGAACCTTGGGCGGCGCGGCGGGCGACAATCTGGCTTACGCAGGCGGGCGCGGTTTCAGCAAGCCCGTGCGCGGCTTTCGTTTTTACATGATGGCGCAGCCGCGTATCGAGAGGTTGACGGACAAGTTCGGGCCGCTCTCGATTTTTCTCTCAAAATATATCTACGGCTTGCGGACTGCATCCTGTGTTTTTTACGGCGTCGGGCGGATGGTCTATGCGCGTTTTCTGCTGCTTTCTCTGGCAAGCTGTCTCGCGTGGGTCTTTATCCTCTCCGGCGCAGGCTATTTTTTCAGCGGCGCGATCACGCGGCTCATCGGCGACTTTCATCAGATAGGCATTTTTCTGCTGGTGATCGTCGTCCTCGGCATCGCAGGCTTTTACCTTGCAGAGCGTTTCTGGCTCGGCAGGAAAGTCGAAGAGGCAGACCCTGAGCGGATACAGGAGTTTGAGCAGGCGGCGCAGGAGAAGTTGCAAGAGTTCAAAGAAGAGATACAGGAGCGCATACACTTTAAGCCGCAGGCATCACGCCGCAAAGATTCAACGCCGCCGAAATCTGTCGGGCACAAGCGCGGCGAAGCTGACGGAGACTGAAAAGCAGTGATGAGTGACAGGTGACGAGTGACAAGCAGATGCTTTTGTCTTTCACTCGTCACCTGTCGCTCGTCACTTGTCACTTAATAATTATGATAATTGAATCGTCCGCGCCGACGCGCGTTGATCTGGCCGGAGGCACGATTGACATCTGGCCTCTCTATCTTTTTCATCCGGGGGCTACGACCGTCAACTTTGGCATCAACCTGCGAGCCTCTTGCCGCATCGAGACCAGAGACGACGGGCGCATCATCCTCGAATCGCGCGACCGGAAGGTGGCTTTCGAGACGGAACTGGCCGCCATCGAAGATTTGATCCGCGAAGAACGCTTAGAGCTGATTTCAAAGCTGGTCCATTTTTTCAAACCGCAGACGGGCTTTCACCTGATCGCCAACAGCGAAGCTCCTGCGGGCGCGGGTCTCGCAGGCTCAAGCGCGCTCAACATCGCCTGCATCGGCGCGCTCAACCGCCTCGTCGGCAATCGTTATCCACACAGCAAGTTCATCACCATCGCCGCCAATGTCGAGACCACTGTGATACGTGTTCCGGCAGGCTTTCAGGATTACTATTCAGCATTTTACGGCGGCGCGTCCTGCATACATTTCCGCGTTGACGGCATCGAGCGAGAATTTCTGGATGTGGACATGGCAACGCTCGAACGCCGCATCGCCATCTGCTACACGGGCGAGCCGAGACTTTCGGGAACGAACAACTGGGAGATCACGAAAAACCACATCGACGGCGACCCGGAGTTGTTCAAGCTCTTTGATGGAATACGCGATTCGGCGGTGCAGATACGCTCTGCAATGCTGGCACAAGACTGGGAGAGAGTCAGTCAGGTGATGCGTGATTCCCATCCGACGCGCAAACGGCTCGCGCCCAACGTGACGACGCCGCAGATGGACAAACTGGTCGAGAAGGCTCTGGCAAACGGAGCCGAAGCGGCTAAAGTTTGCGGCGCGGGCGGCGGCGGCTGCATCGCTTTCTTCTGTGCGGAAGGGCGCAGGCAGGAAGTCGAGCGTGCGCTTGCAACGGAAGAGGGCGTGGAAGTTCTTGACTGGAAAATTGATGCGGAAGGTTTGACCGTGCAAGAGAGTTGATAAAAAACTTTGGAGGGGAAATGATGAAATTATTTAAATTGCTGATGCCTGTGGCGATGCTTCTCGTATGCCTGTCTGCGGTGATGGCGCAGGATGATGAGGGCGCGCGTCGCGTTGACGATTCCGTGGATAGACTGGCGCGACAGGCGACCGATTTTGCCGAGCGCAGCTATACGGATTTCAGAAGCCGCTCGCGCAACAGCCGCGCGGATATAGAAGCTCTGTATCAAGACCAGCAGCTAGGTTCCGGCGCGGAGTTCTTTCGCAGGCTGGTGCGCGACCGCAGGCCGCGTGCGGAATTGCGCGATGCTGTGGTCGTGCTGACGGACATCGCGCGTCGCGCAGACCGCTTTAATCGCCAGCGCAGCCTGCTGACAGACATTCAGCGCACGCTCAGCGATATTCAGCGCGACCTCAACTTTGGCGGCGGCACAGGAGGAGGCATTGGCAATCCCGGCACTCCTTCGAGCGGGACGATGCGCTGGCGCGGGACTGTGGACGACATCACACAGCTACACGTGCAGGAATCCAACGTCGAAGCTCGCGCCGTTTCCGGCCAGCCTTACACTGACGGGACATACAACTTCTCTTCTTCCCTGCCGTTCCGTCGCACCACTGTGAGAGTCACCAAAATCAGAGGGCGCGGCGACATACGTGTTATCCAGCAGCCGATGCGCGGCAACAATTTCACAGCGGTGATAGAGATACGCGACACCAATCGCGGGCCGAGCGATTACGAATTCGAGCTGAGCTGGTAAGCTCTAAAAAGGCAAAAGGTAAAAGGCAAAAGTGAGGAAAGCTCAAATGCTTTCCTCACTTTTGCCTTTTACCTTTTTACTTTTGCCTTATCCTTCGCGGCGTCCTTCTCTGATGGCTTTTTCCCTTGCGCCTGCGACGACGCCCCTCAGGCGTTCGAGCTTTTCTTCAAAAGTCTCTCCGGGCACAGGGCCGTCCGCGCCGGGTATCGGAGGCGACTTGGCCGCTTGCGTTTCATTAACCACAGCGTCTGGCGCGAGGTCTGCGACGGTTTCCGCTCCGGCGGCGGGCGAGGCTGTGGCTGTAGCCGCGCTGAGCGGGACGGCTGAAGCCATGCCGGTTGCGGCCTGCGCTTCCGCTGCGGGGCGATGCCTGTCCGCTTCCGCAGATGAATCAGTGCCGGAGGTAGAAGCCGCTTCAGGCATGCTCTCGCCCGCAGCCTCTGCTGCTTCTCTGGCTTCTGTGCGCCGCTTGGCCTCTGCCGAGACGGCTTTGAGGCGCGCGATTTTTTGTTCAAAGGTCTCGCCGGGCACGGGGCCGTCCGCTCCCTTGATTGGCCCAACCTTGATGGCGTGGCCCGCTTTCGCAGCAGGTTTCGCTGCCGGAGCAGTTGAAGCGTCTGCGGCTTTGCTTGCGGGCGCAGCTTTCGCTGCCGGAGCAGCGGCAGGCTTGGCTGCGGGCGCGTGCGGCGCAGCCTCTTCGGCGAGCACGTATGCGCCCTTCGCGTTTTTGACGATTGATGGCAATGTTCCGCCAGCCGCTTGCAAGAGCGCGGTCAACTCTCTTTCGACGAAACGCGATTGCTTGTCAGGGTCGCGCAGGTGGCCGAGCGGCGGCCCCATGTAGAGCGTGCTGCACGTCTGGCACTTAAAGAGCGCGTCGTCGCCGCTCAGGTGTTTGGTGGCTTCCTCGCCGCCCGTGCGCAGTTGCTTCAAATGGCCGTTGCATAATTTCTTCTTTTCGTTGCGTTCATTGCAGACGGTCTGCGCGTTGACGATTTTCTTGGGCGCGCTTGTTGAAGCATCGCTGGCCTCGGCGGCTGTGGAGGGATGGGCGGCGGCTTTGTTCTGTGTCGGCTCGGTTGACATGGCTCTCGTCCGTTGCTTCCTTCTTCGTGCGAGACTGATTTCGGATTTGAACTTAGAAGAACACTTTCGGAATTGGTCTCATCTTACAGAGAGCAGGAATGAAGAGCAAGGATGAAGGCGGAAGGATGAAGGATGAAGAGTGTGCTGTTAAAGATGTGCGATTCAAGGATGAAAGGCATGGTGTTGAAGCGATGAAGGCATGCTGTTCAGAGATGAAGGCTTCATGTTTGAAGAGCATGCCTTTCATCCTTCATCCTTCCGCCTTCATCCTTGCTTTTCGTGTTATTCTACGCGGCACATGCTAAAGAAGGTACTTGGGCTGTTGTGGCGCGCTGCTCCGAAGGGCTTGCGCACGTGGGGCGCGCGATCTTTTCAGACGCGCTTTACAGCCTCCGCAGGGGCTGTGGTGATAGACGAGCGCGGGCGCGTGCTGCTCTTGAAACATGTCTTTCGTCCGGGCGCGGGGTGGGGCATTCCCGGCGGCTTTATCGGCAAGGGCGAACAACCCGAAGAGGCCGTCAGGCGCGAGGTGTTGGAGGAAACCGGCGTCGAGCTTGAAAGCGTCGAGCTTGCTCTGGCGCGCACGGTTAAAAACGTCAATCATCTGGAAATTATTTTCCGCTGCCGGGCGCGCGGGCAGCAGAAGGCCGAGGCGCGCAGTCTTGAGATTAATCGTCTGGACTGGTTTGCCCTGGATCAACTGCCGGAAGCTTTAGGGCGCGACCAGCGCCGGCTCATCAAACGCGTGCTCGGTGATAGAGAAGTCGAGGGAGTTTGATGTATGCTGTGCGACGCTAATTTGCAGATACAGATGTCAGATGTTAGATGTTAGATGCCGGATGTTAGTTTTCAGATTTAACCGGCATCTAGCATCTAACATCTGTTGTTCATAGGAGAAGAGAAGAATGGTACAACTGATTCCGTCAGATGACGCCGTGATGCAAATCCTGAAGCGCACGGGAGCTTTCCGCGAGGGCCATTTTATTTATCCGAACGGCAAACACTCGCCACACTATTTTCAGATGCCGCTCGCCTTTCGCTATTACGACACGGCGCGGGTGCTGGCGGTCGCTTTGAGTCGCAAGTTTCGTCTTGACCGGGACATCGCCAGCCAGTTGCCGAAGATTGCAGTCATCAGTCCGAGTTCGGGCGGCATCCCTGTCGCCTTCGGCGTCCGCGAGGCTTTGAGCGCGGAGCAGATTTACTGGGCCGAGCGCGAAGACGGGCAGCGCAAGTTTCGCCAGTATGTCAATCAGGGCGAGATTAATCCCTGCATTATCGTGGACGACATCATCCGCAGCGGCAGCGCGATTGAAGAGACCGTCAAGCTGGTCGAAGAACTCGGCGCGAAAGTCATCGGCTGCGGCTCAATCGTCCGCTTCACCTCCGCCCCGGAAGAGATCAGCGGCGTGCCGGTCAAGTCTCTGGTGGATTTCGACGCCAAGATGTACGACGCGAATGAAGATTGTGAGAACTGCAAAGATAACGCGCCCGAAGAGCATGTCCGGTTCTGAAAGGCAAAAGGCAAAAGGCAGAAAAGCATTTTGCTCATCTTCACTTTTGCCTTTGACCTTTTTACTTTTGCCTTCTACATCTCGTGCCGGTTTGTGAGCGCTTTGTCCATCGTCACTTCGTCAACGTATTCGAGGTCTGAGCCGACGGGCATGCCCATGGCGATGCGCGTCACGCGCGGGCCTAAGGGTTTTAACAGGCGGCTGATATAGTTGGCCGTCGCTTCGCCTTCGGTGTTCGGGTTGGTGGCGAGAATCACTTCGGCGACTTCCACTCCATCGTTATTCTCAGGCTTCAAACGCGGCAGCAGGTTCGCCAGATGCAGGTCGTCCGGCCCGATGCCGCGAATCGGCGAGAGCGTGCCATGCAGGACGTGATAGAGACCTTTATAGCTGCGCGTCTTTTCGACCGCGACCAGATTGTAAGGCTCTTCGACGATGCAGATCATGGAGCGGTCGCGCGACGGCGAAGCGCAGAAGCGGCACGGGTCTACGTCCGTCAGGTTGTTGCAGATGGTGCAGAAGATGATGCGGCGTTTGACTTCCTGCAAAGCCGCGATGAACCGCTCGACATCTACTTCGGGCGTTCTGAGGATATAAAACGCGAGCCGCTGCGCGGTCTTGTGGCCCACGCCCGGCAGGCGTTTGAACTCGTCAATCAGCTTCGTGACTGGTTCTGCGTATTCAAGCATGGTTGGATTGCGGATTGCGGATTGCGGATTTTAAGAACTAGATAATTTTCTTTTCTTAAAATCCGCAATCCGCAATCTAAAATTTAGAGCAGTCCCGGCGGGAGCATGCCGCCGAGCTTGCCTTTCATGGCTTCGTCAATCTTGCGGCTGGCTTCGTTGAGCGCGGCGACGATCATGTCCTGCAACATCTCCACATCGCCCTCTTTGACGGCTTCGGGGTCAATCTTGAGCGACGCTACCTCGTGATTGCCCTTCATCTGGACAGTGACCACCCCGCCGCCCGCAGAAGCCTCCACGACCAGCTCGTCCATCTCCTTAGCCATCTTCTCCTGCATGGCCTGCGCCTGCTTCATCATCTGCTGAATATTCATGCCACCGGGAAATTTCATGACTCTTACCTCGCTTGCCTTCTAAATAAAATTTTCTGTGACTTCGTTTGAAAGACATCCTAACTTTCATCCCGCGCGAATGCAACGACTGACTGAAAGCCGGGATTAGAAGAGCGTTAACACGCCTTCAATTTTATCTTTATTGAGAGCTTCAATGTCCGGAGAATGATGTCGAAGAATCATTTCAATATCTGCGGTCTTACAATTTCCACGACGAATCCAGATCACTTTCGGCGGGAAGCCAAGCAGCATGCACAGGTCGCTGAAATCAGCATCTTTGGTCACAATCAGGAAGTCTCCCTGACGGGCATGCTCCCAAACTTTGACATCAGGCTCCCGGTCAATTCCAAGCAGGAAGACATGGTTTGATTCGGGATAGAGGTCTGCCAGCCGGTTGATCAAATGCAGTGACAGGTTTTGGTCAAAGAGCAGTTTCACGGCTCAATGACCATCAAGCGTTTTTCACGGTCTGCGGCGTAAGCCAGACAAGCCAAAATATCTTCCTTCGTGAGATACGGAAAATCTTCCAGCACTTCCTCCTGAGACATGCCGGAAGCAAGATATTCGAGCACATCATAAACCGTAATCCGCATCCCCCTGATACAAGGCTTGCCGCCACGCTTGCCGGGTTCGATGGTGATAATGTTTTGGTAGTTCATAAGCGTGATACTAATTCTGCTCGCCGTGCTTGGCAAAACTACTTGTGTAGACTTGCTCGATATGCCAACGCCTCCAGTTTGAACTTTTGAATAAACTCCTGTCCGGTGTAACGAAACATGTGGGGCGTATCCGACAAAGCAGAAGTTACTGCACACAATATAAAATGTCGATTTGTACGCGCCTGCCGAACTTCACCAGATGTAATGATGAAAGACAACACAGTTCCTTTTATGCCCTTTACTTCAACGTGTTCTTTGGCAGAACCTTTCATGCAGAGCAAATCATATCCGCACCTTTCAGCTTCAACAGACTTTACATCCCAACCGCGCGTCTCATACCACTCAGTTATGAAAGCAACACCCGCTCTCATAACTTTGTCATTTATTTCAGCATTGCCGAAACCCGCGCCGACGCTGATTTGTTTCTCTGCCTCAGAGATGTCCGGGGTGTCATTTCCATACCATTCTCTTTTGACTAGTGTAACTGATGATGGAGTAAGCAACCGCATAGCTTGAAGCTGACCGCCATTCACACGACCACTTACAACATTCAAGCGGTCACGAGAACTTTCAAAACGCAAATCTTCAGCAATACTGGCTAAGCTGACAGCGCGCAAAGGCTCTTCTGTTCCGAGTTTCGCAATGACATGATGCTTCGCAGGCCATAAATTATCTGCGTTAAGTTGCCTCATAGCGTCTTTACGATTAGTGCGTTCACCGACTTCTAATCTTCCTATCAGAGTAAGCTCACCCGGCGGGAATACGGTTACAATCCAAATAATGTCATCAGGATAGATTTTGCGAAGCTGTTCACCGGCGGTATGGTTCATAACACCACCTTCGGAAAGTTCGTAATCAGCTTGGATATGTTTCCAATATTGAAAAAAGTGCCGTGACATATCTTAAAATTTACCACAAAGGTAGGAGCAGAACCACACATTGCTCCTAGCGCAACTAGGATTGATTGTGCTTATCTCATCTTCCAGCTTCATCATTCACCCCGCTTAATGTTATAAGCCAAACTGAATGTCGAAACGATATGTCATCAAGCGGCCTGAAGGGGTCGTGCCGGAGAAGCTGGCGCGGTTCAGGGCTGAGCTGAATGAGGAGCAATTTAAAGTTGCGACGGCAACGCCGGGCGCGGCGCTGGTGGTTGCTGGCGCGGGTTCGGGGAAGACTCGCGCGATTACTTATCGTGTCGCTTACTTGATCGAGCAGGGAGTTGCGCCCGCGCGCATCATGCTGGCGACGTTTACCAATCGCGCGGCGCGGGAGATGCTCCGTCGCGTAGAGATGTTGACCAGCGGCGGCGATGTCAGGCGCGTGTGGGGCGGGACGTTTCATCGCATCGCCAATCTCATCCTGCGTCGTCATGCGGCGTCTATCGGCTATGAGGCAAACTATACGATTCTGGATTCGGAGGATGCGAAGGATTTTGTCTCGACCTGTGTGGACGAGGCGGGCGTGGATACAAAGGCCAGACGCTTTCCGAAGGCGGAAGTCTTGCAGGACATCATCAGCTATGCCAATAACACGGATCGTCCGATTGAAGATGTCATCGCGCGTCGTTACCCGCACTTCGAGCCTCTGGCGCAAAGCATCAAGCGCGTGGACATGATTTACATGGAGCGCAAGCGCGAGCGCAATGTGATGGACTATGATGACCTGTTGATGAACTGGAAGCGGCTGTTGATGGAGAAGCCAGACATCGCGGCTCTCTATGCAGACCAGTTTCAGCACATACTGGTTGACGAATATCAGGACACGAACAAGCTGCAAGCGGAGATCATAGACCTGCTCGCCGTCAAGCATCGCAATGTGATGGTCGTCGGCGACGACGCGCAGAGCATCTTCGCGTGGCGCGGCGCGGAGTTTACGAATATCTACGAGTTTCCCCAAAGGTATCCCGAAGCGCGCGTCTTCCGGCTTGAGACCAACTATCGCTCGACGCCGGAGATTCTGGGCCTC
The DNA here is from genome assembly GCA_963817025.1 of Pyrinomonadaceae bacterium. GTDB lineage: Bacteria > Acidobacteriota > Blastocatellia > Pyrinomonadales > Pyrinomonadaceae > JACMLC01. Next base: position 1,202,374 of record CAWFML010000004.1, read on the forward strand.
GCCAACACAGCCATCGCTGCCAATCGCAAACAGTTTCCCAAAATCCTGCACGCCGTCAGGCCCTCAAAGGGATTGCCGCCCGCGCTCGTTCCCTGCCGTGATGCAGACCAGCAGGCGGCATTCGTCGCGGCGCGCATTCTTGAATTGAGAGACGAAGGCGTCCCGCTCGAAGAGACGGCTGTGCTCTATCGCTCGCATTATCATTCGCTGGAATTGCAGTTGGAGTTGACGCGGCGCGGCATCCCTTATCGCATACGCAGCGGCGTGCGCTTTTTCGAGCAGGCGCACATCAAAGATGTCATCTCATACTTGCGCATCATCACCAACCCGCGCGACGAGCTGGCGTGGAAACGCATCCTGCGCCTGATTCCGCAGGTCGGCCCGGCCACTGCGAATAGAATCTGGGAGCGGCTCGCGTATGCGCCAGACCCGCTCGCGCTTGTGAGGCGTGCTGACTTTGAGGTCGCGCCGAGACGCGGGAGCGGTTGGACTGACTTTATCAGGTTACTGGAAAGCCTTGTGCAGGATGAGACGCGCGGGCAGCCAGCGAAGCAGATAGAGATGATCTTAGCGCGCGGTTATGAAGCGCATCTCGCGGCGAGCTATGAAAACGCCGAGGCACGGCTCGAAGATTTAAGACAGCTCGCGCATTACAGCAGTCGTTACACTTCGACGGAAGATTTTCTGGCAGAGCTGGCCTTGCTCTCGACCGAACGCTTCGGCGCACCGCAGGCTCTCTCCGGCGAAGACGTAGTCATGGGCGGAGATGAAGACGAAATCCTGACGCTCACGTCCGTCCATCAGGCTAAGGGTCTGGAGTGGCGCGCGGTCTTTATCATCTGGGCTGCGGACGGGAAATTTCCCAGCCCGCGCTCGCTGCGTGAGGCGGAGGGCGAAGAGGAAGAACGACGCCTCTGGTATGTCGCACTGACGCGCGCGGCAGACCAGCTTTACATCACCTATCCTTTGATGGTCACGGATTACAGCCGCCAGACAGTGGTCCAAAAGCCCTCGCGCTTTGTGACGGAAGTCCCGCCGGAGCTTTACGACATCTGGACGCTGGAAGAAGAGAGCGGCGTTCAAGACCTGACGGAAGAGATAGAGAATACGCCGCGCGGCTATATCAATTGAGTGCGTTCCGAAACTCAAGAGTGAGAAGGCATCAACTCTTTGCGCCTTCTTGTTTTATCTTTGCGCCACCAGCGCGAAACCTCAACGTTTCACGCAAAGGCGCAAAGAAAATAAAACCCCAGGGCGCAAAGAAGAGCTTGAATTATTGATTAACTCATGACACAAAATCAGACTGCTCATCGTATTGTCGAAGATCGCAAGCTGACTGCGAAGACACATCTTTACTACGACCTTTATGTGCCGGAGGACGACGGGCCGCGCCCGCTGCTGATTGCGCTGCATGGCTACGGCGCAAGCAAGCGGCAGATGATGCGTGAGGCGCGTCAGATTGCGCCGCCCGATTTCGCCATCGCTTCCTTGCAGGGTGTTCATCAACACATCAGACCGCCGACGCAGGAAGGCGGGCCTTTGCGCTACGGCTTTGGGTGGGTGACAAACTTTCATCCGGAAGAATCCATCGCGCTTCACCAACGCGCGCTGCTCGATTTGATCGAATCGCTCGTCACAGAAAAAGTTGCGCGGCGCGAGCAAGTCTTCCTGCTCGGATTCTCGCAAACGTGCGCGCTCAATTTTCGTTTCGCTTTCACGCACAAGGAAACCCTGCGCGGCATCATAGGCATCTGCGGCGGCTTGCCGGGAGATTGGGAGACGAACGAGAGCTACAGGCAGACAGAGGCTTCCGTCCTTTATCTGCATGGCGACAGCGATGAAATTTACCCGCTGCCGCGCGTGGCAAATTACAGTGCAGAGCTTCGTCGCAGAGCTACGGATGTCGAGATGAAGAGTTATCCGGCAGGACATGAGATCGTGCCTGCGATGCGCGAAGACGTGCGCGCGTGGCTGAGAGCAAGGATGAAGGATGAAGGATGAAGGATGAAAAGCATGCTATTTGACATTGAATGCTACAAGCTTGAACAGCATGCCTTTCATCCTTCCGCCTTCCGCCTTCATCCTTGCTCTCGGTTCTGACTCTTGAACTGCAAGAGCGAATGCTTGATGATATGTAGTTAAGGAGACCGGCTGTTGTCTATGAACAGAAAATTCTATTTCCCGCTGGCTGCGCTAATCCTGTTTTCAATGTTTGCCTGCCAGCAGAATTTTCACAGGGCGGCTACTAAGCGGCGTCCGTCGGACGCGCAAACGAGACCGCTGCCGGACAATGCCCCGCCCGCGCTCAGGCAAACACTGGCGGGCGCGCTGGAACAGATCGAATATACTTTTTATTACGACCCGGCCTACGTCAAGATTGATTATCCCGGCGGCGATGTCCCGCTTGAGCGCGGCGTCTGCACGGATGTCGTGATACGCGCTTTTCGCAAGGGCGGCGTGGACTTGCAGAAAGAAGTGCACGAAGATATGAAGCGCAGTTTCAAGGCTTACCCGACCAAGTGGGGACTGGCGAAACCCGACACCAACATAGACCATCGCAGAGTCCCGAATCTACAGACCTATTTCAGCAGGCGTGGCAAACAGTTGCCCGTCACGCAGAAGGCTGAAGATTACAAACCCGGCGATATTGTCTCATGGGATTTGGGAAGCGGCGTGGATCATATAGGGCTTGTGACCAACCTCTGGTCTGAAGAGACCAAGAGTTATTTGATAGTTCATAACATAGGCAGCGGCGCACGCATTGAAAATGTCCTCTTTTCATGGCACATTACAGGCCATTATCGTTACTTCTAAATTTATAACCGGTTTAATAACTCGACGACCGTTTAATTCAACCCCTACGCGCCTGGAGTCTTTCCCTCTTTGCGCCTTTGCGTGAAACTTGTCTTTTCGCGCAAAGACGCGAAAGAAGTAAGGCGCAAAGAGGTTTGAGCTTTTGTCACGTCCCACAGATGTTTGGCTCGATTATGAAAAGCACACGTAACTTTTCGCTGGCCGCACTGGTGCTGTTGATTGCCGTCTCCATCGCCGGATGCAATCGCCCGGATCATGCGTCGCAAACAGAGAGTGCAATGAAGAATGAGCGTATAGACGGAGCCATCCGCGCGGTGATGGAATCGCAGGCCGCCGCATGGAATCGCGGCGACATAGATGGCTTTATGGAAGGCTATGCGAAATCGAACGAGACGCTGTTTCTCTCCGGCGACACGGTGACGCGCGGGTGGCAAACCGTGGTCGATCGTTACAAGAAGAACTATGACTCGCGCGAGAAGATGGGCACGCTCGCGTTTACGGAATTGGAAGTCAAACCGTTGACGGATGAGATGGCTATCGTCATCGGGCGCTGGCAACTGACGCGTGCGGGTGACATGCCGAGTGGTCGTTTTACACTCATCTTTCGCCGCCTGCCCGACGGCTGGCGCATCACGCACGATCACACGTCTTAATTTACACATTTGCTCAGTTGTTCATTGACTCGATTTCTTGCTTTCACAATGAGCCAATGAGTCAGTGAGTAATTCAAAAAATCTTTTCACTGGAGTTTCCAATATGCGAAAAACCATACGCCAGATTGCACTGTGCGCTTTCCTGCTTTTCTCTTTTTCCATCTCACAAACAAGCTCTGCGCAGAAGATGAACGAGCGCTTTAGCTTTGACCGCTATCTGAATATACGAAGCGCCGGGTCGCCAGCCTTTTCGCCGGACGGCGAGCGGATAGCGTTCCTGACCAACATCACCGGCACGCCGCAGGTCTGGATGGTCAGGGCTGACGGCGGCTGGCCCGATCAGATGACTTTTTATGAGGATAGCGTAGCCTTCATGAGCTGGTCGCCGGACGGCTCTGGAATTCTCTTCGGGAAAGCCAAAGGCGGCGACGAGAACGCGCAGCTTTACTGGATGTCGCCCGACGGCGCGGAGATTAAGGCTCTCACCTCTGACCCGAAAATCCGGTACAACTTCGGCGGGTGGTCGCATGATGGCAAGAAAATCAGCTATGCCTCGAACAAGCGCCACCGGGACTTTTTTGATGTTTATGTGATGGAAACGGCGACAGGCCGCGAAGAGCTGGTCTATCAGCAGGACGGCTCGAACGGCCCCGTCGCATGGTCTTTCGATAACAAGAAAATTATCGTTTCGCATAATAACGAGCAGCTCAGCCTCGACAACGACCTTTATCTTATCGACTTGCAAACTAAAGAGGCGACGCACCTGACGCCGCACGAGGGCGCGGCGCAGTTCGGCAACGTGCGCTTTTCGCCGGACGGCCATTCCATTTTCTTTGGCACGAATGACAAGCGCGAGTTTTATTCTCTCGCGCAGATGGATTTACAGAGCAAAAAAGTTGACATCATTGACGATACGCAATGGGACTTGTCCGGCATAGAGATTTCGCCCGACGGCGGCGCGCTCGCCTACACCATCAACCGCGACGGCTTCAGCGAGCTTTACATCCGGCGGCTCGACACGAACGGCAAGCCTTTGATTACGGCTATTGGCCCAAAGGAAGCCGCAGTCAAATTGCCCGGCAAAGGAATTGTCAGCGGCCTCGAATTTTCCAAAGACAAGAGCCGCGAAGCTTCCAGAGAAAGCAAGCTGGCTTTTACCTTTAATAGCTCGCGCCACACTTCCGATGTCTGGCTCTACGATATGAAGTCGCGCGCAGTCACGCAGGTCACGCAAAGCTCGCTCGCGGGCATCCCGCAATCTTCTTTTGCCGAGCCGGAGTTGATTCGCTACAAATCGTTTGACGGGCGCGAGATTCCCGCATGGTATTACAAGCCGCAGAACGCGAACGCCGGCGAGCGCGGGCTGCCTGTGATCGTCAACGTGCACGGCGGGCCGGAAGGACAGGCGCAGCCGGGTTTCAGCGCGATCTCTCAATATTTTCTCTCTCGCGGTTACGCCGTGCTCGCGCCGAACGTGCGCGGCTCGACCGGCTACGGCAAGACCTTTACGCATCTGGATGACGTGCGTAATCGTGAGGACTCGGTCAAGGATTTAGCGGCGGCGGTCGAATGGCTCAAGGCAAGCGGCGGAGCAGACCCGAAGCGCATCGCTGTCATGGGCGGCTCATACGGCGGCTATATGACGCTCGCAGCGATCACGCTCTACCCGGATTTGTGGGCCGCTGCCGTGGACACTGTCGGCATCGCCAACTATGAGAGTTTTTTGAAAAACACTTCGGGCTATCGCCGCAAGCTGCGCGAGGTCGAGTACGGCACATTAGAGAAAGATTTGGAATTTCTCAAAAGCATCTCGCCGCTCTACAAGGTAGACCGCATCAAGACGCCGCTGATGGTCATCCACGGCAAGAACGACCCGCGCGTGCCTTATACTGAAGCAGAGCAGATTGTCGAAGCCCTCCGCAAACGAAACGCGCCCGTCGAATACAAGCTCTTTGACGACGAAGGCCACGGCGTCGCCAAGCTTTCCAATCGCCTCATCGTTTACCCGCTGATGGCAGACTTTCTCGACCGCTACATGAAGTAAAGAGAAGGGGTAAAAGGGAAAGGGGGAAGAGGGTAAAAGGAAGAAGATAGTTCGGCCTCTTCCCCTTTCACCATTTCCCCTTTTACCCTCTTCCCCTTTTACCCCCCTTTCTTTATCCTGTCCCTGTTAAAATTTTCTTCCGATGAAACTGGCCGTTATCAATTGCTCGCAGCTCGTCACGCTCGCAGGCCCGAAGCGCCCGCGCGTTTATGCGGAGATGCGTGAGCCGGGCGTCATCGAAGACGGAGCGATGCTGGTCAGCGACGGGCGCATCGAACGGGTTGGCGCGCGTCGTGAGATAGAGCCTTTGATTGATGCGGGTTGCGAGACGATTGATGCGGGCGGGCGCATCTGCTTGCCGGGCTTTGTGGACGCGCACGCGCATCCTGTCTTTGCAGGGACGCGTGCGGACGAGTATGAGCAACGCGCGCTCGGCGCGACTTATCAGGAGATTGCTGCGCGCGGCGGCGGCATACGCAACACAGTCAGGCGCACGCGCGCGGCCAATGAGGACGAGTTAGTTAAAGCTGGCAAGCGTTATGCGGACTGGTTCCTGCGCACAGGCACGACGACCGTCGAAGCCAAGTCCGGCTATGGCCTCTCGCTCGAAGACGAAATAAAAATCCTGCGCGCGATAAAAAGATTGGATGCGGAAACTGCCCTGCATTATGTGCCGACCTTTCTAGGCGCGCATGATGTCCCGGACGAGTATCGCGCGCGGCGCGCGGATTACGTCGCGCTCATCATCGAAGAGATGCTGCCGCGCATTGCCGGAGAGAAGCTGGCGGAATACTGCGACATCTTCTGCGAAGAAAAAGTTTTCACGACGGATGAGTCATGGCGCATTCTTTCGGCGGCCCGGCGTCAAGGGCTTGGCCTGCGCATGCACGCAGACCAGCTCTCGCTCTCAGGCGGCGCAAAGCTCGCTGCGGAACTGAAGACCGTGACCGCAGACCATCTTGAGCACACGGATGCAGAAGGCATCGCAGCTTTGAAAGAGGCAGGCGTGCAGCCTGTGCTGCTGCCCGGTTCTGTCTACGCGCTCGGCTCTCAGCGTTATCCTGCGGCGCGCGAGATGATAGATGCTGGCCTCGCAGTCGTGCTGGCAACGGATTTCAATCCCGGCTCAAGCCCTACGCCCTCCATGCCTATGATTCTCTCGCTCGCCTCTACGCACATGAAGCTGACGCCCGCAGAGAGCCTGACGGCGGCAACCATCAATGCTGCTTACAGTCTTGGCCGTGGCGACATGGTAGGCTCGCTCGAAGCGGGCAAGCGCGCGGATTTTGTCATCCACGATTGCGCGGATTATCGTGAGCTAGCCTACTTTTTCGGGCTTGAGCATGCCGCCGCAACCTATGTCGAAGGGCTTCCGGCCTTCAGGCGCGTGGCTTAAAGTAAAGCCACAAGATAGTGGACAAAAATTCTACTTGACGCACAACTTATTGTCATTTATCATTTCCTTAACACTGGAAAGGAGGTGATCAACAAAGTATGAGTTCTTATCACAGTGAGGTGGCTGAGGCCTGATAAGCCTCGATTGGTGCATCGGACAAGTCTTACAAAGACACCTGTCGAGGCAGCACCCCACATTCATTATCATGTGAGCGGTTGGACGGCCAGTCCCATCAGTTCACCGAAAGACCCGCCGCGAGCTTCAACGCCCGGCGGGTCTTTTCCATTTGTCTAACCTCAGATTCGCACAACAGTCCGATCTCAAATTTGAGATTCCGAAGCTGAAATCGTTTTAAAGCTCTGTGTTCCTCTGTGTCCTCTGTGGTAAAACTTTCCCGCAACTCTCAAAAAGACTTCATATTGGAGAAGACAGATGAAACGAAAGCCGACACTCTTCATGCTCTTGCTTGCCCTCACGCTTGGCTCAGGGCTGCTCGCTCTGGCAGGACAGAGACATAGTGTAAAAGTGCGCGGCTCTGTGCCGGACGTGATGGCGCGTGAGAAGCGCATAGCGGAGGGCGCGGCTGCCTTGCGCGCACAGATGATCGAACAGCGCAGGGACTTTCACATGCACCCGGAGCTGTCGAACCGCGAAGAGCGCACATCTCGTATCGTCGCAGAGCGTTTGAAAGCGCTCGGACTTGAAGAAGTGAAAACAGGAGTCGGCAAATACGGCGTCACGGCTCTGCTCAAGGGCGCAAAGCCCGGCCCAGTGATAGCCGTCCGCGCAGACATGGATGCGCTGCCGATTCAGGAAACGATTGACGTTCCCTACAAATCGCAAACGCCGGGCGTCAAGCATGCCTGCGGCCATGACGTGCACACGACCGTAGGGCTTGGCGTCGCAGAGGTCTTGAGCAAGATGCGCGCGGACATTTCCGGCACGATCAAATTTATCTTTCAACCGGCGGAGGAAGGCCCGCCCGCTGGCGAAGAGGGCGGCGCGGCCCTGATGATTAAAGAGGGCGCGCTTGAGAATCCACGCCCGCGCGTCATCTTCGGGTTGCACGTGCGGCCCGAAATAGAAGTCGGGCAGGTGGCCTATAACAGCGGCCCTGCGATGGCTTCTTCCGACAAATTTCGCCTCACGATTCGCGGGAAACAGTCGCACGGCGCGCAACCTCACAGGGGAGTTGATGCGGTCGTCGTGGCAGCCGAATGCGTCACCGCGCTGCAAACCATTCGCAGCCGCCGGATAGACATGCTGGAACCCCTTGTCATCAGCGTCGGCATGATACAGGGCGGCAATCGCTTTAACATCATAGCGGATGAAGTAAAGCTCGAAGGGACTATGAGAACGCTGAACGAAGAGGTGCGCGCGCGCGCGCAAAGCTTGATGAAGGAGACGCTGGCGGGCATCACTTCGGCTTACGGCGCGACTTTTGAATTGCAGTTTGAAGAGAATGCTGCCGTCACGTTTAATGAGCCGGCGCTGGTCGAAGAGACTTTGCCTATCCTGCGCCGCGTGCTCAAAGAAGCGAATGTCATCAACATCAAGCCGCAGATGATCGCGGAGGATTTCGCTTACTATCAAAAAGTCATCCCCGGATTCTACTATTTCCTCGGCGTCGGCAATTCCGCCAAAGGCATCACGGCTGGAGTTCACACGGCGGAGTTTGATGTGGACGAAGAGAGTCTGGTGGTCGGCGTCAAAGTGATGTCAAACGTGCTGCTCGATTACCTTGACCGCCATGCGGAAGTAAAAAGGTAAAAGTAAAAAGGTAAAAGTAAAAAGGCAAAAGTGAAGCGAGCATTTAAGCCTGCTTCACTTTTGCCTTTTACCTTTTTACTTTTACCTTGCTTATTGTCTTTCAGCGATTTTGGCAAGAGCGATGGTCAAAGCTGCTGCGCCGAGAGATTTGACCAGTGTCGGGTGTTCCGCATAAAAGCCGCTGATGCGGTCTATGATGGAAGGGTCTTGCTGTTCGGCTTGAGCCGCCAATTCCTGCACGGCTTCGGGCGAGACCTGCTCTGCCTGTTCCGGCGTGACCTCGCTTTGCCCGCCGCCGAGCAGTCCCGTTAATCCTGAAAGACCGCCGCCGCGCGATAAGACCTGCGAGATGAGTGTCGGCCCCAGAGCACGCATGAGCGTGTTGAGGATGCCTGCGCGCTGTTGCCCGTCGGCATTGCCAAACATCTGCGAAACCATCTGCCCGAAGGCGGGCGTCTGGTCTGAGCGAAAAGCCGCTGCCAGCCCGTCTGCAATCGCAGAGTTTGGCGCGTTCTGCGCGAGTTGGTCGAAATCGTTGTCTACATTTTGCGGCGCCTGGTCAGGCTGCGCCCCGTTGTATTGTTGTAAAATCCCGCCCAGTTCTTTCATCCAATCCATGATTGTTTCGCCTTTCTGAACATTGCTGCCTGAAACCGCCGACTGCTCTATCAAGTCTTCACGCAAAAAAGAGCAGGCACGGCGCGCGTTAATCTCTTGCGGGGGTGAATCAAAGCCGCTGGCCGAAGTTTATACTAACGAGGTCTGGTTGGCGAAGGCTTCTCCGTCGGCGTTGACGTTTGTTCGGAAGGCAGCACGCGCGAAGGGTCTGGCGCGTCCGGCGAAACGTGTGCATGAACTATCTTCCATGTGTTGCCGGTACGACGGAAAATCAGCGAGGTGCGCCCGGATGCGGTCTCCGGCGTTCCTTTGTAAGTCTGAGACTGAGTCCAGAGAAAATTCACCACCGCACCATCGCGTCCGAGCATCGTGGCACTCATATTACGCACGTCTAAGACCACATCTTTCATTTCGGGATAAGAGCTTTCACGATTCTTGCGCATCTGCTCCCAGCCTTTTGTGACCGTGCCGTTGCCGTTAAAGAGGATGAGCTGCGGCGAATTCCAGTAGATGCCCGTCACGAGTTTGACATCTGCCGCGCGGATGCCGTCGAGCAAAGCCTCAAACACATCGAGCACATTTGGCGAGGCGGGGTCTTTGGTTTTAGCTTTCTTATCAGAAATACTCACAGGCTTTTTTGCAGGAATCCCTTTAGGCGCGTCGTCCTGGGTGTTCGGTTGCAGCTTCGGATTGGCATTGACAGTTCGCTGGCGCGTCGCAGGCGAAGGAGTATTCGTCGTTTGCGCCGGCGACAAAGCGGCAAGCATGAACGTCAGCAGGATGGCAAAAGTAAATTTCTTAATCATCTCTTAAATCCTCTTTCTCAAAAGCGGCTCATTAGCTTTCAAGAGTATATTCCAAAATCACTCAACCTCTTCTTTGCGCCTTGAGTCCTTCTTTGTTTGCGCCTTTGCGCGAAACACTAGCGGTTGACGCAAAGGCGCAAAGTTAAAACGAGAGGCGCAAAGAGTTGAAGCGGTTCGTGTCTTGAGTTACTCACTGGCCTCTTAAATATTTCTTAGACATCTCCGAGTTGTTCCAGATGATCGAACCACGGCGCGCCGCTCTGCAATCTCTGGACAGCGCGCTCGCGCCCGATGATTTCAAAGACCTCGAACATGGACGGCCCGACCGACTGCCCCGTGAGCATCGTGCGCGAAGCGTTGATGAAGAGTCCGGCCTTGACCCCGGCTTCATCTGCGTAAGCGCGCAGGGCTGCTTCACTGGTTTCAGCCGTGAACGGTTCGACCTCTTGTAGTTTGTGGGCCAGCGCGGGCAGCAATTCTCTCAGGCGCGGCTCTTTCAAAAGATTCTTTTTGACAGCCGCGTCGTCAAAGTCAAAGTCGTCGGAAAAATATGCGCGGCCCTGCGCGCTAAAATCTTTGAGCGTAAAGAAGCGTTGCCGTATCAACTCGATTGTGCGCTCAAGCCAGACGCGAGCGTCCGTCTCGTATTCCTCTCGCCAGAGCTTTGCCGCGCGCAGTTCCGCTTTGACCATCGGCAACAACTCTTCGAGCGGCATCGTGCGTATATACTCCGCGTTCATCCAGATGGCTTTGTCGTCCGTCCAGTGGCGCGCGTCCGATTCGCTAAAATTAAAAATGGCGTTGGAGCGGTGTATGCCCGCGAGCGAGAATTTTCGCGTCAACTCTGCGAGCGACATGATCTCCTGCTCGCCTTCGGCAGACCAGCCGAGCAGGGCCAGAGCGTTGCGAAAGGCTTCTGGCACAAATCCTTTATCTCGATAGGTCGTCAAAGAGACGACTTCGCCGTGCTTGCGCTTTGAGAGCTTGCCCTTGTTCGGAGCGAGAATCAGCGGCAGATGAGCAAAGCGCGGCTTTTCCGCCCCCAGAGCTTCATAGATCAGAATCTGTTTATGCGTGTTCGTTAAATGGTCTTGCCCGCGTATCACGTCGGTGATGCCCATCTCTATATCGTCGAGCACGACTGACAGGTTATAGAGCGGATGACCGTCCGAGCGCAGCAGCACCAAATCTTCTATCTCAGTGTAATTGCGCTCCTGCTCGCCATAGACGGCATCTGTGAAACGCGTGCTGCCCTCGCGCCCGACTTTCAGGCGGACGGCAAACGGCTCTCCGCTTTCAGCCTTTTGATTTGATTCTTCCAAAGGCAGGTCGCGGTAAGGATTGCTGCGATGGTCTACGCCTTCTGCCGCGTGCGCGCGTGCGCGCTCGGCGATGCCTTCCTTCACGCCCGCGTCAGAGCGCGTCTCCTTCGGCGTGAAGTCACGATAGGCAGTGCCTTCGTTAAGCAGCCTGAGGGCAGCCGCGCGATGCTTGTCCGCGTTGTGCGATTGAAAAACTATCTCCTCATCATAATCGAGGCCGAGCCACTGCAAGCCCTCTATGATCGAGCGCGTCGAAGCTTCGGTCGAGCGTTGCAGGTCAGTGTCTTCGATACGCAGCAAAAACTTGCCGCCCTGATTGCGCGCATAGAGCCAGTTAAAGAGCGCCGTGCGCGCAGAGCCGATGTGCAGGTAGCCTGTGGGTGATGGTGCAAAGCGAACGCGAATCATAAGAGTAGTGACAGGTGATAAGTGTTGATTGACGAGTTAAATGATTGAGCTTCTCGCAGCTCTAAAATAACAACGAGTGACAATCGAACGAGCGGCGAACAAGTCCTCAAAAAAAACTTGTCACTCGTCACTTGTCACTCGTCACTGAAAATTGCTGGCGGAGATGATAGGATTCGAACCTACGATGGGCTTTTGACCCATAACGGTTTAGCAAACCGCCGCCTTCAGCCACTCGGCCACATCTCCGCTTCAGGCTCTGAGTATTCTAGTCTGCACTCTCAGATTGTCAAGCACCTAAGAGTATTTCAGTAGTGGATCAGGTCAGAACCGCCTGCGGTAGCGGGCGGGTTTTAGATAGCCTTAGAGATTGCTCTGGACAACCGAAGACCCGCCCGCTACCGCAGGCGGTTCTGACTGTATGTTTTGTCCTGACGATTACACTCAAGCGCAAACGGCTATAGAGTATTTCTACCTGTGCTATGTGGCTGGAGTTGATTTGCGTGCAGGCCGTTTGCGCTCGCTGGTGCGCGTGCCTCCGGCCTGTTCATATTGCGAAGAGTCGGGGCCGAAGAAGGCGCGAAAGCCGCTCCGCGCGCGTGTAATAGCTGTGCCTATAGCATCAACTTTGCTGCTGGATTCGTTCACGGCTGCCGTCAATTGCGTCCGCAGGTCTTCGGTCTTGTCGCTCTGTGCGCGCGTTTCTGTAATCATCGTCTGAAATTGCGCGAGCGTGATGTCTCCCATGGCGAAGGTCGGATTATCCGCCCAGACGCGTGCAATTTGCTCCGCTTCGCTCAACAAGGTGTCTATTGATTTGTTTCTTGGCATTTGTAAGGCTCCTTCAGTAAGGGATTGGAGTTTCTAACAGGTTATTCGAGGGCGAGGTTGGCGCGCAGCATATCACAAAGAGGACGCCGCGCAATGATTATTTGAAGCGCAGACGCCGTTAAATATAGACGTGCGGCTATAAATTGTAGATGTCCATCTATAATTTGTAGATGAGCAACTACAATTTATAGATAGGCCGCTACAATTTGTAGATGGGTATCTACAAATTGTAGACGAGCAGCTATAGATTATAGATAGACATCTCCAATTTGGAGAGGCTTATCTATAAATTGTAGTTGCTTAGCTCTATTTTGGAGACAGCTTGCTACAATTTGTAGATGTCTTGCTCCAATTTGGAGCGGGGCATCTATAGCGGATGGCAATTGCGTGCGCCCTCCCTGACGGTCGGGCTACTGCCCCGGAAGTCACAGCAGAGGGGCAGTAGCCCGACCGTCAGGGAGGGCGCATTAGCCATAGCCTTTTAAGAGGACGGCTGGCATCGTCCGGTACAGTGATCCCACTCAAAACCCTCCTCGCAAGGGGGAGTGGGTTCTGATGGATCTACGCAGATGCAGCATCTGAACATCCAGACGCCGCCTTCATTTAGACAAGCATTTGCCTCTTGCCATGTGCAACCTTCTGCTGTTGTTACTGGCTCCCCTCTGACCAGCATCAGGCAAGCAACTAACACAAGAAGAGTGAAGAGTCTTTGAGCGAGTTTCCCGGCTTTGCTTTTGTTCATGTGGATTTTCTCCTTCTGTGGTTGAGGTAAATAGTGAGAAGCGAGCGATGAGTCTATCACGTCGCATAATTGCCGGACAACATCGCGGTGCTGGATATAAAACTGGCAATCTTGCCGGGGCTTTGTGTGGCAAGCCGCTCTTGCACAAAAACTCAGCGGCGAGAATGTTTCGGTTTTGCCGGTAGCTTGGTGGGCAGATTAAGATTGTCGTCAATCAGCACTTCAGGACAAACACCTACCGCGCGAGCATATTGCAAGAGAATCTGTAAAGGTGGTTCACGCTTCCCTGACTCATATCCTGAAATCTGGTGGTACGAGATGAGGTCTTCGGCCTCAAGTCTCCGCAGCATCTCGCTCTGAGAAAGCCCAAGCGATTCTCGAATCTGCCGCAGCTTTTCGCCAAGCCGTTCCGGTCTTAAACGCACATTGCCCATCAGGAGCACCCTCCCGACAGACCGGACTTGACAAGATTTCTCTTGCGCCTATTAGCAACTGCTAATAGAATAGCTTCGCGCATTTGCTTCGCCGTGAGAATGAACCTTTCATCTCGAACGGCGATGCTCATTTACTCTTTTTTGAGATTGAGGGTTGAGCTACGCATAAGCCGTTGTCTTAATTTTCAAACGGAACAGGCGCAATCATAACAGAGAGCGCAGACCTCATAAAAGCTTGACAGAGATTGAAAGGGGAGCGCAGGGGTGGAGGCGCTCCCTGCCGCACGTTCGCCTATGGCCGCAAGCGGGCGTCTTGTGCGGAGAGGCCGCCGTGAACTTCCACTCACGGCGGCTTTGCTTTCATGGTGTCACTAAAGAATCTCCCGCAAAGGCGCAAAGAAAAGCACGCAAAGGTGTTGAAGCTCTATTTATCTTGAAAGCTTGCTTGCGCGTCTTCCTTTGCGCCTTTGCGGGAAACTGCCTTTTTTAAATCAATTTCAGCCACGCGCCGCGCTTCGCCACTCGCATTCCCGCAGCAGATAGATGACAATGGAGACTGGGAAGCAGGCAAAGGATTGCGGCGCGTGCGTCACCGGAAGTAAATGCTAAAGGAGATTTGGAAAGCTGTGGATGAGAGATTGCCTGAGGGCGTCACGTTTGTGACCGTGGAAGACGGAATCGAGGAATTGAGGCTGGCGAACGGGATGAAGGTGCTGCTGGTGGAAAACCGCGTCGCGCCCGTCGTCACAGTGCTGGTGCTCTACAAGGTCGGCTCGCGCAATGAGGCTGTCGGTTACACAGGCTCCACGCATCTCTTAGAGCACATGATGTTCAAGGGCACGCCGACTTTTAATAAAGAGCAGAACACGCAGATTGCCGCGACCCTGCAAAAAATCGGCGCGGATTTCAATGCCACGACATGGTACGACCGTACAAACTATTTCGAGACCGTGCCGTCAGACAAAATCGAGTTGGCAATCCGGCTCGAAGCAGACCGGATGCGCAATTCATTCATCGCCGACAGCGACCGCCAATCGGAGATGACGGTCGTACGCAACGAGCTTGAGCGCGGGCAGAACGAGCCGTCAGAGGTTCTTGATGAAGCAGTCTATGCCACGGCCTTTCATGAGCACCCGTATCATCACCCGACTATCGGCTGGCGCGCGGATGTGGAAGGCGTGCCGACCTCGCGGCTCAAAGAATTTTTCGACACCTTTTATCATCCGAACAATGCGACGACCGTGCTGGTCGGAGATTTTGAACGCGGGGCGGCTCTTGAGCTAATCAACAAATATTTCGGCGCGCATCCGGCCTCGCAAGCTCCGATTCCAGAGGTCTATACGGACGAGCCTCCGCAACAGGGCGAGCGCCGGCTGGTGATTCGCCGCGCGGGCGAACTGGCCTTGATACAGATAGGCTTTCACACGCCCGGCGTGCTCGGACAGATGAACGTGCTCTCGAATCAGGAACTCGCAGAGCGCGCCGCCAACCCGCCCGACGAGAATGATATTTTCCCGCTCGTAGTTCTCTCCGCAGCGATGTCGAACGGCGTCACGAGTCGTCTCTATCAGTCGCTGGTCGAAAAAGAACTGGCCGTCAGCGTTCACACCAACGCAGACCAGCACAGAGACCCCGGCCTCTTTAATATCTATGTGACGGTCAGCCCCGGCGTCGAGGCGAAAGAGGTCGAAGCTGCAATCATCTCGGAGATAGAGCGCGTCGCGGAAGAAGGATTGACCGGCGCGGAGGTAGAGAAAGCGAAGCGGCAGATTCTCGCCGACGAAGCCTTCGGGCGTGACGGCACATTCAATATCGCAGTCCAGATTTCAGAGGCCGAAGCCATCGCCGACTGGCGTTTCTATAAAGACTATTCCGCCAACATCGAAAAGGTCACGGGCGCAGACATACAGCGCGCCGCGCGCACTTATCTCAATGAAGACAACCGGACTGTGGGCCACTTTATTCCAAAGCAGAGCGGAGGCGACAACGGCAATGGCTCCGGGCCGGAAGGCTTGCATGCGAACGAAGTCCGCGCAGCGTTTCCGCGCGGCGTGAAATTTTACGACGAGCCGGAGACAGAAAAAGGCAGCGCGGCGACATCGGAGACAATCAATGCCAGCTTGATGAAGGAGTCCGGCGGGTCACAAACGCCGCAGGAATCGGGCCAACAATCTTCGCCTGAGCGCGGCGGCAAATCTTCAGCAGCGACGCAAGCAAACACGCCGCAGACAGCAGGCCGCACAAACTTTGCTTCGCGCATCATCCGTCATCAACTTGAGAACGGCGCAACTTTGCTCGCGCTGGAAAATCGCGCGACGCCGACCGTCGCCATACGCGGCTCTCTGCGCGCAGGCTCTTACTTCGAGCCGCGCGACAAACCCGGTCTGGCCCAGATAACTTCCGAGATGCTCTCGCGCGGCACACAAAGGCGGAGCAAGCTAGACATTGCCGGCGACCTTGAATCCGTCGGCGCGGACATAGATTTCTCGACAGACCAGTTTGCCGTCAACATCGTCGCACGCTCTCTGGCGCAAGACCTTTCGCTCGTCA
Source organism: Pyrinomonadaceae bacterium (assembly GCA_963817025.1). Classification (GTDB taxonomy): domain Bacteria; phylum Acidobacteriota; class Blastocatellia; order Pyrinomonadales; family Pyrinomonadaceae; genus JACMLC01. The sequence continues at coordinate 1,218,759 of CAWFML010000004.1, forward strand.
TCCGCACGCTGGCCGAAGAATTGCGCGAGCCTGCGTTTCCGGCAGACGAGTTGGAGAAGCTGAAGCAACAGATCATCGCCGCGATTCAGGAGCAACAGGCCAACACGCGCTATCGCGGCTATGAACGTTTGAGCGGTTTGATTTTTGACGAGGCCAATCCCTATTTCGTCCCGCCCGGTGCAAAGCTTATCAACAGCATCAACTCCATCACCGTCGAGGACGTGCAGAATTTTTACACGGAGTGTTACGGTGGTCGCTCTCTGATTCTGACAATCGTCGGCGATGTGGACGTGACAGAGTTGCGCGGCCAGTTCGAGGAATCTTTCGGCTCATTCGACGGGCCGCAAGATGTAGAGGTCAACGTCACAGACCCTGTGCCGCAGGCGGAGAAACGGCGCGAGGTCGTGCTCTTAAAAGACAAGGCCAACGTGGACATCCTGATCGGCTCAGCCGCCCCTTTGCGCCGCACGGCAGAGGATTACTACGCGGCCATCTTAGCCAACAGCGCTCTGGGCCAATCCACTCTCTCGTCTCGCCTCGGCCTACAGGTGCGCGACAAAGAGGGTTTGACCTACGGCATCAATTCCGCTTTTCGCGCGCCGTCGCTGGCCGCCGGGCCGTGGTACATAGGCGTCTCGGTCAATCCCGGCAATGTCGAGCGCGCGATTGAATCGGCCCTCGGCGTCCTGCGCGATTATGTTGAGAAGGGCATGAGTCAGGAAGAGTTGGAGGATGAAAAATCCGCCGCCATCGGCTCTTTCAAAGTGGGTCTGGCGACCAATCGCGGACTCTCACGCGCCGTCTGGAATGCGGAGTTCTACAATCTTGGGCTGGATTATACGGATCAATACCCGCAGATTATACAGGCCGTCACACTCGAACAAGTCAACACTGCTATCCGCAAATATTTTCGCCCCGAAGAGATTACAATCGTCATCGCAGGCGACTACGAGGCAGCTACATCGAGCACAGTTCCGGTTCCATAAGAACGACGAAAATAAGCTCCCGCAAAGGCGCAAAGGCGCAAAGAAGACAAGTAAGTTCTTCTTTGCGCCTTTGCGCCTTTGCGGGAGACGTTCTTCATACTGATAACTCGCAAGCAAAAGTCTGCCCGACGGCCCGTCAGCTTTTCGGGGCATGCAACCAAACAGACCCGAAAATATACAAAGTTTCAAAAGTGCCCTTGCTAAACCCAAACTGCTCAGGAGATTTCATGATGCGTCTCAAAGCTTTTAACTTGCTGGTTTTGTCCCTCTGCCTCGGCCTTTTCCTGACTCAGAGAGTACAGGCTAACGCTAATCCGAAAATGCTGGCGCGGCAGGCCGTCTCGGAGAATCCGAAGGAGGCCGGGCAAGCGATTACAGAGTTGCGCGCGATGGGCCGCGCGGGGTTGGACGCCCTGTTCGAGGTTTACGGCGAAGAGATTAAGCAGCATGCCTCCGGCGTTTCCGCAAGTTCTCAAAACTCTTCATGGCAGCGCATTGCTGCCGCGCTTGACGGCGTGAGCCAGCAGCGCAACAGCTACGCTTCGCATCTTTACTGGCACACGGATTTTAAGCAGGCGCAGGCAGAGTCTAGACAGAGCGGGAAGCCGATTCTCTCTTTGCGGCTGCTCGGCAATCTGAGCGAAGAATACAGTTGCGCTAATAGTCGTTTCTTTCGCACGGTGCTGTACGCCAATAAGACTGTCACGGATGTGCTGCGCGAGCGATTCGTACTGCACTGGAAATCCGTGCGGCCCGCGCCGCGCGTGACGATTGATTACGGCGACGGGCGCAAGTTAGAGCGCACGCTGACGGGCAACAGCATCCATTACATCCTCGATGCGGAAGGCAGAGTCGTTGACGCCCTGCCCGGACTTTATGGGCCACAGGCTTTCCTGCGCGGCATCGAAGAGGCTGAGACCATCTTCAAACAGACTGCCGGACAACCGAACGAGCAGCGCGCCAAAGCTCTGACGCGTTATCACAGAGACCGTGTGGACGCGATTACAAAAGCCTGGACGGCTGATGCCGGAAAAGTCGGCGGCAAGATTCCCGAATCCATCGTTGAAGCCGCAGCCAAAGGCGAATCGTTTGACGCGCGCGTGGCGGCCCGCACGGCTATGGCAAAGGCCGAGTCCGAACTCAGCATCATCAACGCGATTAGCTACGATGTCGTGCTGCTGCAAGGCGCGACGGACGAAGAGGTCTGGAACAAGATTGCCGCACTCCACGGCGAAGATGCGCGGCTGGATCAGAACAGCATCGCTCTCATACGTCGTCAGAATTCAAACGAACAAAAGACGGCCCTCGCGGACGCGCAAATTTCCAGCCTCGTCAAAAGGTTTGAGCATTTCTTAGCTTTCGACACGATTCGTAATGAATACACGATGCATGCGAGGCTGCACGCATGGCTGGCTGGCTGGCGACAGTGGGAGGTCGAACCGCTGAACGAGAAGGTCTATAAAGACTTATTCCTGACGCCGGGCGCAGACCCTTGGCTCGGCCTCTATTCGCCAGACACCTACACAGCGCTTGAGAACGGCGGCATCTCCAGATAACTCGAATCGCCGCGCGGGAGAGCGCAGGTGCGTTTCAGGCTCCTCCGACCCGGCAACACGTATCTCACGCAAAGGCGCAAAGGATTGACTAACTCCTTTGCGCCTTTATTTTTATCCCGTTCGTGAAAACCCGTGCGCGGATTCAATATGAGGCGCGCCCGTTTAAGGGCACGGAGATGAGCAAAGGACTGTTGGGCTTGACGGCCACACGGTAGATAGTTTGTGGTGACGGCTCATCCTGAGTTAAGGCCCGCCCCTTTTTGGCGCTGGCCTCCTGCTCTTCTCTGGTCCACGCTGCGCCCGCGCCGCCTTCCAGCTCGAATCTTTCGGTTTCCGCGCCCCACATCTGCTCCCATCTGCCCACCTGTTCCGGCGTCAGCGCGAGCGCGCCGCGAGTAATCGTAATCTCATCAATCGGCTCTAACGTGACGATGACCGTCAGCAGGTCACCGACATAACCGGGATTGTCGGAGGTCAAGGTAAAGTAAGGCGGCGTATCGTCCTGTGCAGGGAGGTCTATGAGCACGCCTGCGCCGACGCTGTTGTTGCCGCTACGAGTTCGCGTCGTCGGGAAAATCAACTTTGGCTCGCCCAGCTTGCCGTTAGCGTATTGCTCGCGGTCTATCACATACAGAAACCCGGTGCGCGGCGACTCGATGCTCAAGCGCACCATCTCGCCATGTGCAAGCGGCAGGTCTGCGCGCACGCGCTCAGGCGTCAACACGACCTCGCGCGCTCCGTCTTGAACCGGAATTCTGGCTCCGGTATCGGAAGACCTTGCGGGACGTAATCGCCAGATGGTGATGCCGATTTGTTCCAGCTTCAGCCCGGATGAAGTTGGAGAGGCGGAAGACGTAGAAGCTGCCGGAGTTTTTTTCGCCGCCGGTTTCGCCGGTGCGGAAGCGAGACGATAAACCTGTTGCTTTCTCTTGCCCGTGGCCGGAGCCGCGCCGCCCGTCTTGGCAGCGGGCCTGGATTTGACGGGCGGCTGACGACTCCGCGTGAATTCCTCCGAGACGATTTCACGCGACCCTCTTTTCTCATCCTGACCGAAGCTCACAGCTCGCGCGGCAATCACGACAACGATGACAACACACAGCGCGGCTGTTAAGTATGAAATGCGCGCCCTGCCGGATGAGATTTCATGATGAGGCGTAAAGTTCATTTTAACGATGCTCCAGTTCGATAAGATTGACGAGCACATCGCCTGTGCCGCGAACAGTAGTTCTCCTTTTATCTCTGTCCTTATCTATCTCAGGCTTGCGTGCCGCTTGAGACTCCAGAAAGGCGCGCACCCGCTGGATCAGAGCGGGCGAAGAGAGAGCGCCTTTGTCGCTTTTGAAAGCAGCCTCTCTGGCTGCCTCAAGCTCTGGCACAGGCTCTGCCGCCCACACCATCCAGCACAACTCCGTCCCGGTCTGCCCGCTGAAGGTGTTCCATCCGGTCTCCAGTTTGTGATTGGCCTCCAGTCGCGCAGAGCCTTGACCTCTAACCGGCGTCGGGTAGAGCATCGTGAAGCTGTTTGCGCCTCCGGCGGCGAGTCCCTCGTTGAGCAAATAGAGATAGCCGGGTTGAGGACTCTGCATGTTGAGCCGGAACATGTAGCCGGTTTCAAAAACTTCCTGTCCTGAAGAATCGAACGGTTCCTGATAGGGCTGGCCGTCGCGCATTTTTTGCACCGTCAGCCAGTAGCTCAAGGTGCGCTCGGAAGTTGGTGGAGCTGGCTCTGCCTGCCGGGCTGGCGTTCGCGGTTCATCTGCGCGGGATAATTTTGACCAGAGGACAAAGCCAAAGATGCTCACCAGAACCAACGCGGCGACAGCAATTATCGCAAAAGTTGGAATGCGTTTTGGAATGCGTTTTGGCGATGATTTCTGCGGGCCGTGGGGGACAGGATTTTTGGTCGAGTCTTCAGCATAAAGCTCGCAGGCCGGAGTCTCTTCGTTCCCGACGAGGGCCAGTTCCAACGCATCGCCAAACTCACGCGCGCTCTGATAACGTTCGCGCGGGTTGAATGAAAGAGCTTTGAGGATGACCGTCTCTGCGTCCTGCGGCAACGCCGGACGCAGGGCTTGCGGCCTCACCTGAACGCCCGCGCGCTGCATCTCTGCCAACTGAAAGGCGGTTTCAGGATTAAAGGGGCGACGGCCCGTGACGATTTCATAGGCAATCACGCCGAGCGCGTAAATATCGCTGGCCGCCGTCACCTTTTCGCCGCGCAACTGCTCCGGCGACATGTAGAGCACAGTGCCGCTCAGCATACTCAAAACAGTGCTCGGCGCGACCTGCGAGTTTTTCACCTTAGCGATGCCGAAGTCTATAATTTTGACCTGCTCCTCGCTGTCGCCGAGGACTTGCAGCATGATGTTCTCAGGCTTGAGGTCGCGGTGAAAGATGCCCTTCTTGTGCGCTGCGCTCAAAGCAGAGCCGGACTGCTTAATCACACAGGCAGCGCGTCTCAAACCTATTCCTTCGGGACGCAGCGCAGAGCGCAGGGTCACGCCGTCAACATACTGCATTACGAGAAAAGGCTTGCCGTCTGGCAATTCCCCGCCGTCCAGAATCCCCACGATGCCCGGATGATCCACGCGCGCTAAAGCTTCTTTCTCCTGCTCAAACTTTCGCACCACCCATTCACTCCGCAGCGATTTATCGAGCAGCACTTTAATCACCACAGGCTTGTTCATCAGCTTGCGGTCGCGCGCCAGATAAACGATGCCGATACCGCCCCGCCCCAACTCCTTCTCAATCAAGTAGCGCTCAAGAACGGTCGTTCCGATCAGCCCTTCAAAGTGCGCCCGCGCGTGTGCATCGAAGGCAGAATTGTCTGCAATGGGAACAGTGGACGCGACAGGCGACGCGAGCATCGGTTCGACGGGCGAAGGCGGCGAAAATTTGTTCTCATCAGAAGGCATACAAACGAATCACCTATTTTGGCGCGACGGCAAGAGCGAAATCTTTGTTCAGGCCAGCCAGAGCTGTCGGATTCTGTTGAAAGCTTGTCTCAAGGCGGACGCGGTTGCTGACGAAATCGAATAGCTCTCCGGCGGTCACGATTTTGTCGGTGTTGGTATCCGCGCTTCCGCGCAAGCCTTCCAGTAAGGCCCACGTAAAGACGCCGTGACCACCGCCCCAGAGGTTGCTCTCCTGCGAAATCTCGTTCACGTCCGATGAAGTGAGCACGGCCCTGCCCTGCTCTCTGAAAAGTTTGGAGGCGTACAGGTTAAAGACATTGTTCTCTGTATGCTCAAGGCCACGCGTCGTGATGAGTTTTGCGCCGCTTAGCCCCGCGCTGTGGCAGGCGTCCACAAAAACCACTACGCGTTCGGCGCGCACGCTGTGATCCAGAAAGTTCTGTAGCTCAGACATCGGCAGGGCAGTTCGCGGCATATCCGCAACCTTCGTGTCGTGCAGGATAAAATAGAGTTTCTGCGGCCCATACGGGTCGGGCGCGCCGTGTCCGGCGATAAAGAGAAAGACCAGATCATTTGGCCCGGCCTTTGGCAGAAAGCGTGTCAGCGCGGCGCGCACGCCGTCTGTCGTCGCCTGCTCGTTCTCAAGATACAGCACATCGTTGGCCGCGAAGCCGCCGCCCTCAGGGCTTTGCAGGAAATCGCGTATGGCGCGCGCGTCCGCATCCGCGTATTCTAAGTCGCGCAAGCCGCCGTCATGAAAACGGTAACGCGAGACGCCGATGACCACGGCAAACTTGCGCCCGCTAAACTTTGACGAAACCGCAGCCTCGCGCTCGCGCACGGGAATCGTCAGGCGCGTGAGATTGCCCGCGCGATCCTGCGCTTCGATGACGATAAATGTATTTGCCCTGACATTGACGACGCTCTCAAAAGCGACGGCGTTTGAGGTTTGAGCCGCTGAGGTTTGAGCCGCGCCTGAAGGATTGGCCGCTTTCGGTTGCGGCACGCGCCCGACGGCGATTGGCGTGACCGCGACCCGCTGGCCGTTAAGCTTCACGAACTCAATCGCGTTCGCTTCATCCCTGACAGAGCCTGCGACGCGCAGCCTGTCCGCCGGTTTCGTCAGCCGCACCAGACTGTTAGGCAGCGTCATGCGTATCTCAGGCGGTTGGCGGTCATCGCCGAGCGCGACCGCGACGGTTTCAAGCGTCGCGCCGTCGGCGGACGAATCCTCGCGCGCCGCCGCATCGCCCGCCAGCAAAACGTAAGAAGCATAATAAGCATGCTTGTCTCTACTCGTCGCGCTGATTTCGACCACGTTCTTGCCGGGTCGCAGGCGCAGGTGCGGCTTGCTCTCAAGGTCGCATCTGATGATGTACCCGTCTTTCCCGCGCCCCTTCTGGCAAACCGTATTGGCAGACTCGCCGTTGATGGTCGTGTAAATATCGCCGTAGTCAATCGAGTCCGCGTACTGCTTTCGCAAATTAAATCGCAGCATCGGCACTTTATGCGTCGGGATGCGGGCCTCTGTCGCGGTAATCGGCACGCTGCCCGCCTCCGGCATCTCCAGCGAAAAGGGCGCGCGTGCAGATTCATCCGCAGGAGTGGATGAAGCCGAAGCCAAAGGGGCAGGCGAACGTGTTGCAAGCAACAGCGCGAACATGAACAGCAGCAGGCATGAACTGAGCTTACGCATTGCAGTCAAATATTGAGGTGAGTTGCAAAGATTAATGTTGATGGATTGATGACAGGCGCAAGATGCTTATCGAATCCCTCGCGCCTGTCAATCATCCGGCTATTGCGTCACAGTCAATGAGACGGACGGGCAGCCCTTATGGCCGCCGCGTGCCCCGTCCCGGCTTGGCTGGCGTCGTCGTCGTCGCGGGCGGCGGCGTAGTGGTAACAGGCGGCGGCGTCACAGTAGCCGCTCGCGCCCCCGGATTATTTGAAACGCCGATAGGCTCTATATTTTTCGTCGAGACATTGATGGCCGGAGTGGCTGTCCATGACATCTCGCCTGCGTCCTGCATGTAATCGTAGATGACATCCATGTTCGGCGGCAGCGCGCCGCCATGCTCGCGCTGGTAGATGCTCACATATTCCTTGAGGCTGCCGATGATGTCGCGCTGTTGATTTGGATTTTTGGCCTCGATCATGGCGAGCGCGCGGTAGAGATGCGATTCCGGCACGACGCGCCGCTTGTCCATCTCGATGGCGGTGACAAACTCGCTCAGCGCACGCGATTTCTCGGCCATGCTGCGCGCCGTCAGCTTGAGCACTTTGCCGTAATAGTAATGAGCGTAAGGGTCGTTTGAGCGGATGCGTATAGACTCGTCCAGATTATCCCGCGCCATCTGGAACATGTCGTAGTAGAAGGCGCGCACGCCGTTATCACGTTTGAGTCCGGCCATCACGGCCTCGAATTCTGCGGTCGTGCCGATCAACTCGCCCGCGTCAAGCTTGGCCTGAACTTCTGCGGAGAGAGTTCCGCCGATGGCTTTCTCTGCTGCCGCCGCGCGAGCAGCCGCGTCGCGCGCGGGGTCGAGTTGTTTGCCGGTGTCCGGCCCTGTGTTGCCGGATGGTTGAGCCTGCGGAGCGGCTTGATCCATCCGCCGCTGTGCGAGATTCGCTGCGCCGATAAACAAAGTTCTGGACGAGCCGACACTGGCAATCGTGCTGTTAACCAATTCCACACGCTCGCTGAGGCGGTCTGTGTCGGCCATGAATCCGAGCCGCGTGCGCGGGTCGCGTTGTGAGGTGCGTGTCAGACTGGCGTAAAACTTCGGCACTTCATGCACGTCATAGTTGCGGTCGAGCATATATTTGAGGCCGAGTTGGTCTGCTTCGTCTTCTTGCAGGCGATCCCATGAGACGACTGCGTCGCGGACGATAAGCTTGAGCACGGACGGAGCCAGTTCGGAAGCAAGCTGTAAACTGAGCAGCCCGCCGGACGAACCGCCTGCGGAAACTCCGATGGCAGCGGTCGCAATGCCGATGACCGCGCTGATGCGCGCACGCTTCTTCTGCTGTTTCTCGTTATAAGCTTCGGCCCCCTGCGCGACCAAGACATCTTCCTTCCAATGGTCTTTCTCCACATGCGCGATCTCGTGGCCGAGGATGTAGGCCAACTGCGCTTCGTTATCAATGTGCGAGAGCAAACCGGACGAGACATAGATGGTGCCCGTGGAGAGCGAGCGCGCTTCGGGAATCGGATTAAGCGTTATCTTGAAGGCATAGAGCTTCGTCGAGGCTGCCGGAACCAGCGATTGCCCGACCCGGTTGACATAATCCTGCGCGAGCGGGTTGTCATACAGCGTGTCTTCAACCTTCAGCTTATCGCCCGTGCGCGTCACCTGATCGTCCGCCGAGTCGCGCGTGTTGATGAAATAAGCATACTCGCTCTGCTCGCGCTGCTTCCGCAGATAAGCGTCATCTATCTGGTCTCGAAACTCCGCGTCCTTGAGGTACAGGTCAACGCTGAATTTCTTTATCTTCTGATACTCTCGCTCCTCTTTCGATAGTTTCGGTTTCTCTTCTTTTTTTTGCTGGCCGAGAGCGGCGGCGGGCAACAGGCTGGTGATAAGTAGAGCAAGTGCGACGAATCCTGCAAGACGGGAACGATGTGAGCGATTGAACATTGGGCCTCCTAAAGTTAGGGTGAAGAATCAAACGATGGTTGGCCGCGTGCGAGAACGAAACCAACCAGCATTAGCAGGGCTATTGAATCGTAGACGATAACTGTCTTTGCGTTGAAGCTCGCGTATACAGTAAGCGGAAATCTGCCACTTCCGCTGTGCCGGGAGAACACCTGAACACGCGAGATTGCTATGCGTGAGCAGTCCGAACGGGCGTTAAGAAACCGGGCGTTAAGGTCGCCATAGTAGAGCGAGGACGAGACCTGCGCGTTAATCCGAATGAGTTTAAAAAGGCTCTAATTGCGGGCGGCGGAAGAGTGCGTCCACGCTCCCTCCCAACCTTAGCCTCTTATGTAAACGGGCATGAATCTACGCTTCCGACAGAGAGGCTGTCAAGGATTTCCAGAGTCTTGCTTCAGAGGCTGTTCATTGTCCGCGAGGGAGCGACGTTGAGATGAGTTCCGGCATTGTGCCTCACCGGGAGCATCTTGACGCGCTCGAAACTTAAAAGGCGTCGATAATCGCTTTTGCAAACTCTTCCGTGTGAGCCGTGCCGCCGATGTCGCGTGTGCGGACTTTTCCTTCCTGAAAAACTTTGAGCATGGCTGCTTCTATCTTCTGCGCGGCGTCGCGCTCGCCTATGTAGCGGAGCATCAGGATGCTCGATTGCAAGAGCGCGGTCGGGTTGGCGATGCCCTGTCCCGCGATGTCCGGCGCAGAGCCGTGCACTGCTTCAAAGACCGCGCCCAGCTCGCCTATGTTCGCGCCCGGCACGAGGCCGAGGCCGCCGATCAATCCGGCGCACAGGTCAGACACGATGTCGCCGTAAAGATTTTCGAGCAGCATAATGTCAAACTGTTCGGGGCGCATGACAAGCTGCATACAGGCATTGTCTACAATCTTGTCGTCGGCTTCGATCTCCGGATAGCCCTTCGCCACATTATAGAAGCATTCGAGAAAGAGTCCGTCGGACAACTTCATGATGTTGGCCTTGTGGACGGCGGTCACTTTCTTGCGCCCCTCGTTGCGCGCATACTCTAAAGCAAACTTTGCCACGCGCGTCGAAGCTTTTTCGGTAATGATCTTGATGCTTTCGACGACGCCGGGAACGACGACGTGCTCGATGCCGGAATAGAGGTCTTCCGTATTCTCGCGCACGACGACGAGGTCGAGTTCGGGATAACGCGAAGGCACGTTGGGCAGCGCACGCACGGGCCTCAGGTTAGCGTACAGGTCTAAGGCTTTACGCATGCCGACGTTGACGGAGGTAAAGCCTTTGCCGACTGGCGTAGTGATCGGGCCTTTGAGCGCGACCTTGTTGCGCTTGATGGATTCGAGCAGGTCTGCGGGCAGCGTGTCGCCGAATTTTTCCAGAGCCTGCGCGCCCGCGTAATGCGTCTCCCACTGCACGCTGACGCCCGCCGCCTCAATGATACGCACAACCGCCGAAGTGACCTCCGGGCCGATGCCGTCGCCCGGAATGAGTGTGATAGTATGAGTCATAATTCGTTCTTTGTGCTTTGTTCTTTGTGTTTTGTTCTTATTTCTTTGTGCTTTGTCGCTTTGCAAATCTTAGCGGGTTGATATTGCCACGAACAAGTCTAATCTACAAAGAACAAAGCACAAAGAACTGTTTTCATCAATGGCACATCAGGAGTTGAGAAAAGAGCTTGCGGATGCCTTGATCGTGGGCGGCGGCGTCATCGGGCTGGCCGTGGCGCGCTCGCTGCACGCGTGCGGCATAGGGGAAATCACGCTCGTCGAACGCGCGGAGCCGGGCGCGGAAGCGTCTGCTGCTGCGGGCGGGATGCTCGCCGTGCAGGCCGAAGCCAATCGCGCGGATGCGTTCTTCCGGCTGGCCTCTGCCAGCCGCGATCTCTACCCGGCGTGGGCTGAATCTTTATTGGAAGAAACCGGGATAGACATAGAGCTGGACAGAACCGGCACGCTCTATCTGGCTTTCACGGATGAGGACGAGGCAGAGCTTGAGCGGCGATTTCGCTGGCAGAGCGCGGCAGGTTTGCCGGTTGAGCGCCTTAGTGCGCGCGGGATTCTTGAGCTTGAGCCATGCATCTCTCCCGAAGTGCGCGGCGCGCTCAGGTTTCCACTTGATGTGCAGGTCGAAAACCGACGCTTGATAGCATCCCTCGCATCATCTTTAGCAAAACGCGGAGTCCGCCAGCTGACAAACACGCCTGTCGAATCTCTCATCATAGAGCACGGGCGCATCACTGGTATCAAGACTGCAAAGCATACGATTCACGCTCCGCTGGTGATTATAGCGAGCGGCGCGTGGGCCTCTTTTCTGACGGCGACGGACAAACGCGTGCCGCCCGTTGGCATCGAACCCGTTCGTGGGCAAATGCTCTGCTTTGAATCCGGCGCGAGAAGGCCGCGCCACGTGCTCTACAGCCCGCGCGGGTACATCGTGCCGCGTCTGGACGGAAGGCTGCTCGCAGGGTCTACGACAGAGCAGGCTGGATTTGAAAAGCGTGTGACGGGCAGCGGCATTCACACGATTACGACCAACGCGCTTGAGATTGCGCGCAGAACGATTGCCGAAGCTTCGCTCGTTGACGCATGGGCGGGCCTCAGGCCGCGCGCCGAAGACGGTTTGCCTGTCATCGGCGCGTGCGCGGAAGTCCACGGACTTTTTTATGCGACCGGCCATTATCGCAACGGCATCTTGCTTGCGCCCGCGACCGCCGAACTGCTGGCCGCGCAGGTCTCGACAGGCATCGCGCCCGCGCTGCTCGACGCTTTCAGTCCAGACCGCTTTCAAACAGTCGGCAGCTATTAATTTTTGACACGGGAAATATTAACCGGCATGAAACGCTACTTCGCACTTCTTTTAATTTTGAGCGCAACGCTCACGCTCAGCTCGCAACAGGTCTTCGCGCAGAGCGGGCGCAAACAGGCAGCGGCGACGCCTGCGCCGAAGGACGAGCGCGCGGCCTCCGCTCTCTATGAGGAAGCCAGCAATTACGCGCGCCTGAAATTTACAGAGTTTGTGCGCGATAAAGTGAAGTTTGACAGGGTGCTGGAGGAGCGCACACGCCGCGAGCAGCGCGAGTTGGCCGCACGTCACGCAGAACAATTAACAGCCCGCGCCGCTCTTGCGGGCGAAGACCTATACTATCTTGGTTTGCTGCAAAGCCTCGCGGACAACGAGGACAAAGCGCTCGATGCCTATCAACGCTTTCTGAGTCCGATTCCGGCGGGCGGACGCGACGAGCATGCACAGCTTGCGCGCCTCGCAACCATCCCGCTCCTCAGCCGCAGGGGCATGGTTGAGGAAGCCGAAAAGTTTCTGGCGCAGTATCTGAAGTCAGAGCCGCAGCGTCTGGACCAGCGCATGCGCGCGGAGGTCGTCATCGGCGCAGCCTATCGCCCGCTCGGCAAAACGGATCAGGCTCTGGCCCACGCGCAGGAAGCCTTTAAGGCGGTCAAGCTTTTCCAGCCGCAAAAACCCGCAGAGCATGCGGAGCGCAGGCAGGCGCTCGTCATCATCTCGCAACTGCTGTCCGCGCTCTATGTTGACCTCGGCAAGCAGGCGGAAGCGATGGCAGTGCTTGATGAAGTCCGCCGCATCGCGCTCGAATTGCCGTCGGCCAACGTCTACAAAAAAGCTCTCATCGGCCTGCTGGATATGGGCGTGCAATTCGAGACCCTCAAGGCCATCGCACCGGCAGACACCGCGACCGCGACCGCGCCGGAACTGGTTGTCAAAGAATGGGTGGATCAATCCGCCATCAAGCTTTCAGACCTGCGCGGGCGCGTCGTGCTTCTTGATTTCTGGGCGCACTGGTGCGGCCCCTGTATCGCTACGTTTCCGCGATTGACCAGATGGCATAACAAATATAAGGACAAAGGACTGTTGATTCTCGGCGTGACCGCCTATCAGGGCCACGCCGAAAACCGCAAAGTGAATCAGGCAGAAGAGCTGGAATTTCTGCGCCAGTTCAAGAAGCGACACCGCCTGCCTTATGGCTTTGCCATTGCAGATACGGAGGACAATGATTCGGCTTATGGCGTCTCTTCATTTCCGAGCGCCTTCCTGATAGACCGCAAAGGCATCGTCCGCTTTATCACCATCGGGGCCAGCGAAGTTGAGGGCGCTGCGCTGGAAACGATGATCGAAAAGCTGTTGCAGGAGCAGTGACGTGTAACGTGTGGCGTGTGGCGTGTGGCAAGAGAGATGAGAAAGGCTTTTTTGTCTTTCCCCGTCGCTCGTCACCCGTCACTGTTCTTCTGTATACTATTGGCGTAATCTTCCGCCGGGGCGCGTGCACGCCGACTATTATTTTTCAAGCGGTTAATTGTCAGGCAGTTAATAAAGTTATGGAAGGCTCTAATATAACTATCACCATCGCTTTTCTCGCCGGGCTGGCGTCCTTTCTGTCGCCATGCGTGCTGCCGCTCGTGCCCGGTTATGTCTCGCTGATTTCGGGCGTCAGTATTGACCGCCTCAAGAGCGAGGACTCAACGAAATCATCTGCGTGGCGGGCGGTCATTCTCAACTCGATTGCTTTTAATATCGGGTTGTCGATGATTTTTATCTCGCTCGGCGCGGCAGCCGGATTAATCGGCGCATCCATCCTGAACAATATCTGGGTGCGCATCATCGGCGGGCTGGTGATTATCGGTTTCGGTTTGCAGTTGATGGGTCTCTTAAAGATCGGCGCGCTCTACAAAGACACGCGCTTTTTCTCGCAACAGAAACCGCGCGGCATGCTCGGCTCTCTGACTTTAGGGATGGCGTTTGCCGCCGGATGGACGCCGTGCATTGGCCCAATCCTCGGCGGCATCATCGGTCTGGCCGCGACCAGCGGCGGATGGAAAAGCGGACTCTATCTTTCTTCCTTCTATGCGGCGGGTCTCTCCGTGCCGTTTCTCCTGACGGGTCTCGGCATCAACCAGTTCTTAGGTTTCTACTCAAAATTTCGCAAGCACCTGCACAAGGTCGAAGTCGTCTCCGGCGTGATTCTGATTCTCATCGGTCTGGTCGTAGCTTTCGGGCTGACGACCAAGCTCAATAGCTCTACGCTCGCCGCATTCGTGCCGAACGCAGAAGCGTGGGTTGAGTCTTGGAGCAAGAAGGGCGGCAAGACAGACGCGCCCGCGCCCCTCAAGAGTAAACCCGTATTGATGCCCGCGCCGGACATTGAATTGAAAACGATGGACGGCCAGCCGTTTCATCTGAGCAGTTTGCGCGGGCGCGTCGTGGTGCTCAATTTCTGGGCCACCTGGTGTATCCCCTGCCGCGCGGAGATTCCCGAACTCAATGCCATGCAGCGCGAGCTTGAGGGCAAGGGGCTGACCATCGTGGGCGCGGCGTGGGATGACACGCTCGAAGGCATCAAAGATTTTCAGAGCGAGATCAAGCAGGACTACACGGTTCTGCTCGGCGGCATAGACGTGCAGGACAAGTTTGGCGGCATCCCAAGCCTGCCGACAACCTACATCATTGACCGCGACGGCAACATAAGGGACAAGATTATCGGAGGCCGCGACCGCGCAGGCTTCGAGTCGGTCATCAAACCGCTGTTAGAGGAAACGCCTGCCACGGCGCGACTCCGCTTTGTGCATCGCAGATGGCCGGATGATGAAGTCCCGATGGAAAACTGACTCCCCGCAAAAGTGCGTTTGAATCACTCAGGAGTATGTGTCATGAAAAGTTTTTTGATACTCGCCATGATGGCCTTTGCTCTTCTGCTTGCGCCCGCCTCTTTGCGCGCACAGGCCGGACATGAATACGCGCCGCTCGAAGAGAAAACAGTCAACTATAAAGACTGGACTTATAAGCGGCTCAATGACGGCAAGCCGGTTAACCTGCGTTCATACGCGCAGGGCAAAAAGCTCGTGATGGTTGTTTACTTTGCGCCGTGGTGCGGCAACTGGAAGAATGAAATGCCCGTCGCCGCCAGACTGTATGAGAAGTACAAAGCCAGCGGGCTGGATGTCATAGGCATCAGCGAGTACGGCACGACGGATGAAGTCAAAAGCTGTTTTGGCGAGAATGGCGCGCCCTACACCGTTGTCACAGAATCCGAAGGAAGGGACGCGCGCGACAAGACAACTCATTACGGCTACAGGCAGGCGACGGGCGACACGCGCCGCTGGGGATCGCCGTGGAATATTTTCCTTGAGCCGTCAAAGCTCACGAAAAGCGGCGACGTGCTGATGGAAAAAGCGTGGGTCGTCAACGGCGAACTGATCGAGGCCGATGTCGAAAAGTTTATACGCGAGCGTCTAGGTCTGGACACCAAAACATCTACGGCCAGCAACGCTCAATCCGTCCTCAGCGGCGGCACGCCCTGCGAGCCTGCCAAGCTGGAACTCAACAAACCATAAAAGCAGGGAGCAGGGGGAAGGGTGTCGGGTGTAGTTTAAAGCAATTAACTAAAACTGCAATCGGCACCTTATCCTTTGTCTTTTAGCTTTCGAATCAGTCCGCCGAGCATCCTGCCTATCTCTTCTGTGTGGGAAAGAGTTTTATCAGATTGGGTTTGAGTGATGTATTCCAGACGCTACGCGATAATGAGGTGCGTTTCTACTTCCTTCAGTGATCCTTGAGCCACTGCGAGAAACTGCAAATATTCGCCGTGACTACCCCGACCATAGCCCTCTGCAATATTTGCCGGTATTGAAACTGAGGCTCGACGAAGCTGCGATGTTAGCCCATAAATCTCATCTTTAGGGAAAGCCTGACTCAGCCTGTAACATTCAACCACCAGATCAATAGCTTTCTGCCAGACTTTTAATTCCCTGTAACTTTCCAACATTATTCAATTCTCCGCCAACACCCCTACACCCGACCCCCTTCCCCCGATACCCTAATTAATGACATCAGGCCATTCGTCCTGCGTCATGAATGGAATCGGCGAGGCGTGATGGACGAGCATGCGCCAGCGACCGTCTATGCGGCGAAAGATGTTGATGGCCTGCGCGGCGGCGGCGGCCAATCCGCCTTCCATCATCAATGAGATGGTCTCCACGCATAAGACCCATGCCGCATCCCCGACGACGGTGATGCGCTCGTTGCCTGCGGCGATTGACATGGCATTGGTGGAGGCGAAGATAGCCAGCCAGCTCTCGCGTATCTGCTCGTAACCGATAATCGCTTCGCGGCCCGGATGCACGCAGATGGCCGTCGGATCATCCGCCCAGACCTCGTCCATCTCTGCTATCTCCGCTGCGTTCATAGCCATGTAGAAACGCTCGTTGGCTTCGCGCACCTGCTGCTCATGTGACAACTTTTCTTTTCTCCGGTCTTTTCATCAAGGTTGGATCGTCCTTCCGGCGTCGCCGCTTCTGGCAAACTTCAGCGAACTGCTGCTAAGATGACAGGCTTTTTGATACATCGTCAATCTTAACCGGGCTGCTATCTTCATGAAACTTCGCTTACTTTATCACGGACACTGTTTTGACGGCGTGGCTTCGGCTGCCGTCTTCACGCGCTTTTATCTGAACCGCATTCAAGCGGGCGCTGAGGTCGAATATACCGGCCTCCTGCATCGCCCCGGCTCGCTCTTTGATGAAGAGATGTTTGACGGGGACGAAAACGCGATTGTTGATTTCAAGTATTCAACTTCCGAAAAACTGACGTGGTGGTTCGACCATCACCAGTCCGCTTTTCTGACGCCGGAAGACGAAGCGCATTTTCGCAAAGATCAATCGGGACAAAAATTTCTAGACACGACGCGCAAGTCGTGCACGGAATTTATCGCGGATGTCGCGCGCCAAAAATTCGGGTTTGATGATGCGACGCTCGCGCCTCTGGTTCACTGGGCGCATATCATTGACGGCGCGCTCTATGAATCTCCGGCGCAATGCGTGGAGCTGGCCGCGCCCGCGCTGCAACTGATGCAGGTCATCGAAAGCGACCCGGACGATTCATTTATCGAGCACATCATACGCGATTTAACAAAGCATTCACTGGATGAAGTGGCTCTCGGCGAAGAAGTGCAACGCCGCTTTAAGCCTATCCTCGCGCAGCATCTTGAAACGCTCGAACTCGTCCGCCGCAAAGCTTCTTACGCGCGCGGCGTTGTGCAGTTTGACCTGATCGAAGACGGCCTCGAAGGCTTCAATAAATTCATTCCCTATTATCTCTACCCGCAAACGACCTATTCCGTAGCCCTCACGCGCGGGATACATCGCACCAAAATCTCTGTCGGCTCGAACCCGTGGGCACCGCGCCCGCGCACGCACAATATCGCCACCATCTGCGAACGCTACGGCGGCGGCGGCCACGCGGTCGTCGGCGCAGTTTCCTTTGCGCCTGATGAAGTCGAGCGCGGGCGCGAAGCCGTGCGCGAAATCGTCGCGGAGTTGTCGATGGAAGATGATTAACGAAAAGGATTTAATCAGTTAAGCAACAAACATAGAGGCTGACGCAATATTGCGTCAGCCTCTATGTTTGTTGCCTCGTTTTTCTGATTTTACCGTGAGATTAATGCTTCAATCTCTTCCACCTGCTTCGGAGCTTTGCTCGATAGCACGCGCGGGCCGTTGTCCGTGACCAGCACATCGTCTTCTATCCGCACGCCGATGCCGAGATATTTTTCTGGAATGTCTTTGGTGTCAGCCGCGATGTAGAGGCCGGGTTCGACCGTCATCACCATGCCGGGTTCGAGCTTGCGCGCTTCGTCCTTGTGATAGTAGCGGCCCACGTCATGGACATCCATGCCTAAATAATGGCCCAGACCGTGCATGTAAAACTGCTTGTATTTTTCTTCCTCAATCAGCTTTTCCGGCTCGCCCTGCAAGAGTCCGAGGCGCACCATGCCTTCGGTCAGCATCTCGATTGAGCGTTTCTTAATCTCGTCATTGGTGACGCCGGGGCGCACCATCTCGACGCAGGCCACCTGCGCTTCAAGCACCAGGTCATAGATGTCTCGCTGCGCTTCGGTAAAGCGACCGTTGACGGGGAAGGTGCGCGTGATGTCGGAAGCGTAGCCGCGATATTCCGCGCCCGCGTCAATCAACAACAGGTCGCCGTCATGAAGCGTCCCGTCATTGGTGACATAGTGAAGCACTGTCGCGTTTGCGCCGCTGCCGACGATGGAAGTGTAAGCCGGAGCGTATGCGCCGTGGCGACGAAAGTAATATTCCAACAAAGCTTCTATCTCATATTCTTTCATGCCGGGGCGCGCGGCCTTCATGGCTTCGATGTGCGCTTCGGCGGCGATGTCTGCCGCGCGCTGCATCAGCTCTATCTCTTCCTCAGTCTTGATGAGACGCATTTCATGTGTGACGGCGGCGGTGTCTATGATCGACTGCGGCGCGCTCTTGCCCTTGCGCGTCATTGTGCGCAGGCGACGGATGTTGTTGACGACGATGTCATCAAGCTCTGCGTGGCCGTTGCCGATGCGATAGTAAAGATTGGTCGCGCCGCTAATCAGGTCGCCGATTTTTTCTTCAAACTCCGCGATGGGAAAAGCCGCGCTCGCGCCATATTCCTGAAGCACGCCCTCGACTCCGGCACGGCGGCCATCCCAGACCTCTCTTTCAGGATCGCGCGGCCTGACAAAGAGCGTGTAGGGCTGCTCCGTGTCCGCAGGCTTAATGACGGCGATTGACTCAGGCTCTTCAAAGCCGGTCAGGTAAAGGAAGTCTGAATCCTGCCGGAAACGAAAGTTGGAATCGTTGGAGCGTGTGACCTCTCGCGCGCCGGGAATGATGGCGATGGAATCTTCGCCGATGCGCTTCATAAATTCCGCAAGCTGCGGTCGAATCATTTCTTGTTCTCCTTAATGCGTGAATGAGCCTTACAAACGGCTGGTCAATATTGTAACCGAGAGGCAGGCGGCTTGGAAATTAAGATGGTTTGAATTGCGCCCGTGCCTATTCAAGCGGCTCTTTTTGAGTGATAATTTGCCGGACGGAGGCAAAGCTTTATGAGCGTCGAAACCATTTCATTGCCGCGCGCAAAAACAGACGAGATTATTTCGCGCAACCCGGCGACGGGCGAAGAGGTCGGGCGCGTGCCGAACATGTCTGCGGCGGAAGTGTCAGCTGCCGTGAGCAGCGCACGCGAGGCGCAAAGCGCGTGGGCCGCGCTCTCTTTCAAAGAGCGCGGGCGCGTCGTGATGCGCGCCAGAGCTTTGGCGCTCGAAGAGTTGGACGAGATTGCGCGGCTTATCTCAAAAGAATCAGGCAAGCCCGTCACCGAAGCCATCTCTATGGAGCTGACGCCGACGCTCGACCTGATGCAATTCTTCGCGCGCAGGACTGCAAAGCTCCTGCGACCGGAAAAAATAGACATCGGGCAATACGGCTTGATGGGCCGCACGTCGCGCATCGTCTACAAGCCTCTGGGCGTGGTCGGCATCATCTCGCCGTGGAACTTTCCGTGGGCCATTCCGCTCGGCGAAGTCGTGATGTCCCTGATGGCCGGTAACGCGGTCGTGCTCAAGCCGAGCGAGCTGACGCCGCTCGTCGGATTAAAAATCGGAGAAGTTTTCGGGCGCGCGGGGTTGCCGGACGGCTTGCTCCAGGTGGTGACGGGAGACGGCAAGACGGGCGCGGCTTTAACCGGAGCAGGCGTGGACAAAATCATGTTCACGGGCAGCGTGGCGACGGGCAAGCGCGTGGCCGAAGCCGCCGCCAGGCGTCTCATTCCCTGCGTCCTCGAACTCGGCGGCAAAGACCCTATGATCGTGCTTGAGGATGCGAACGTAGAGATGGCTGCGGGGGCGGCTGTGTGGGGCGGCTTTGCCAACTCGGGGCAGGCGTGCGCGTCCGTCGAGCGTTGCTATGTCCACGAAAGAATCGCGCCGCAGTTTATCGAGCAGGTCGTGGCGCAGGTGCAGGCTCTCAAACAGAGCGCCGGCACAAACGAGGGCACGGACATCGGCGCGATGTCGAGCGAGAGACAGCTTGAGATCGTCGAAGAACATGTCAATGATGCTCTCGCCCACGGCGCGCGCGCTCTGACCGGCGGGCAGCGCAACAGTGAACTCAAGGGCTTATTCTACGAGCCGACTGTGCTCACGGATGTCAATCAGGGAATGACGGTGATGCGTGAAGAGACTTTCGGGCCGGTGCTGCCGGTGATGACATTCAAATCCGAAGACGAAGCGGTCAGGCTCGCCAACGATAGCATCTTTGGCCTGACGGCCAGCGTCTGGACCAGAGACGCAGGGCGCGGGCGGCGTGTGGCAGAGCAAATAGAAGCAGGCACGGTGACGGTCAACGAAGTCCTCTACACGCATGGCATCGCGCAGACGCCGTGGGGCGGGATGAAGCAAAGCGGCATCGGCAGAACACACGGCAGGCTCGGACTGCTCGAACTGGTCGCGCCACAGCACATCCACGTCAATCGCGTGACGGGCTTTCGAGACCTCTGGTGGTTCAACTACTCGCCGCGCGCCGCGCAATTATTTCGCGGCCTCGCACGCCGCTTTGCGACAGGCAATGTGCTGCAAACATCTCTGCTCTTGCCGCAGATGATCCGGCGATTGTTCGAGCGTCGTTAGGGTTTTACTCTCATAAAAAAGGAAAGCGAAAAGAGTTTTGTTAGCACGCTGGATGCACGCGCGCGAGTTGTGGTATTCGCAGCGCGACACGAACAGGATTGTGCGCCCTTTTGAGTGGGGCACATCTTTTATCAGGGAAGAGGCAGACGGCGACGACCCGCGCCATGTGTTCCGCGAGCATACCCGCGAGGTGATGGCGCGGAGCGAAGAGTTTTATGCTCTGCCGCAGGTCTCTGATTACAGGCTCGACAACAACAATCTGCTGACGTGGACCAGCGTTATCAAGACGCCAACTGCTGTTAATAACACTGCTCGCGCGCGATTTTTCCCTGCGCCGGAAACGCAAAATGGCCGTGAGCGCAGGGCGGTCGTCATCCTTCCGCAATGGAACGCGGACAGAGAGAGCCATGTCTCTCTGTGCCGTGTGCTCAATCGTCTGGGCATCAACGCTTTGCGCCTGACGCTGCCCTTTCATGAAGCGCGCCGCCCGCCAGAGCTTGAGCGCGCGGATTATCTCGTCAGCTCGAATATCGGGCGAACGATTCAATCCGTCAGGCAGGCCGTCTTGGACGCCCGCGCCGCCGTCAGTTGGCTCATCGAGCAGGGCTACAACCGGATAGGGATTCAGGGCAGCAGCATCGGCTCGTGCACGGCGTTTCTGACTTACGCGCATGACGAGCGGATCGACATGGGCGTCTTCAATCACGTCTCAGGTTATTTCGCGGATGTGGTGTGGCGCGGCATTTCTACGCGTCATGTGCGCGAGGGCTTTGGCGGCGAGGTAACGCTGGAAGAGCTGCGCGAATACTGGCTGCCGATTAGCCCAATTCCATTTATCCCGCGCCTGTTGCAGATGCGAGAGCGTCCGATGCGCTTTATCGCAGCCCGCTATGACCTGACCTTTCCGGTAGACCTCTCGCGCAACGTCATCGCGGAAACGAAGCGGCATAATATTCCATGCGATGTCACGTGGCTTCCCTGCGGGCATTACACCAGCGGCGAGAAGCCCTGGGTTTATCTTGACGGCTGGAAGATGGCCTCATTCTTTAAGAAGCATCTCTAAAAATTTTAGCCACAGAGCACACAGAGCGCACAGAGGGATTTTCAAATTTATAGCGGAGTGCGATTGCCTGCGCCCTGCCTGACGGTCGGGCTACAGCCCCGGAGGTCACAGTAGCGGGGCAGTAGCCCGACCGTCAGGGAGGGCGCATCCGGTCTCACTCAATCGCACATTTTCTTGAATCTCTGTGGCCCTCTGTGTGCTCTGTGGCTAATCTTGTTTCTCAGTTGTCGCTGATGACTCTTTCAAGCGGCGTGCGGCGCGCTCCCTCAAATTGCAGCACCGGCTTGCTTTCGAGCAGTGGTTGCGAGGGCTTGTGCGCGCGTCTGCGCCTGCGTTTTCTATTCGTCTTTGGAGCTTCTATTTCAGACAGCCCCAGAGTCGTCAGGCTATCCGGCTGCCGGTTGAATATATGAGGCACGAGGTGAAACCATTGCAGGTAGCCTCCGACGAAAAAGCCGAACCAGAGAAGCACGTAAAACGATACGGGCAGGTTGTGCGGATGCGGAGCGAGGGCGTAAAAGATAAAGACTGCTGCGAGCATAAAGAGCAAGCCAAAAGGGAAGCTGAGGACAAACATGCCTATCCCCATATCCTCCGCCGCTGCCGCGACGCTCATCCAGTGGCTAAATCTCTCAGGCGTAATCAGAAACAAAGGAAGAATAAAGCACGCAACGCTTGCCAGCATCCAAGCATATCGTAGGAAACTTTTGATCTCATTGCTCATGTCAGCCCCGTTCGTGGTCGGTAGTCTGACGGGTTAGACAGCGTGCGTTTGAGGTTTGTTCCAGAAAACTTTGCCGCCTCACTAAAAGCAGCTTTCAAAACTCAAGAGACAGAACGATTCAACTCCTTTGCGCCTTCTGATTTATCTTTGCGCCACCAGCGCGAAACAAAACGGTTTCACGCTGGTGGCGCAAACAATGAAAGACTCAAGGCGCAAGGGCTTGAAGGGTTTTGAAATTCTCTTTAAATCGAATCGAGAAGGAGAGCTTCTATCCGGGCGGCAATCTCTCTCGCGCGTTCGAGCAAATCGTCCGCACGCGAGCGATGCTCAATAGCGAACTCTTCATCCTCGATTTCCGAAGTATTGACGAGCACGTTATAACGCGCCGACGCCACCGCTGCGAGCGAGAGTTGCGCGCCCGTCGCTGTATCCGACAGGGCATTCGTGTTGCCTATCTCGGCCAGCGTTTCCAGCAATTCAAGCACCTGCACGGCGACGCCTGCGACTTCGAGCGGCACGGTCGCCGCGCCCTTCAAAGCCTCCTCGATGTGGCCTGAGCGAGCGCGGCGTTCTTCGTCTGTGGCCTGCGGCGCGCGGCGAGCTTTCATCACGCGCTCAAAGCTCGCGGCATCTTCTGCGGCTGCCCGGTTGAGCCTTTCGCGCAGCGGCGTCAGCAACGCCAGCACGTCGCGCACTTCGCCTTCCACCTCCGCGTATTTCTCGCGCCCCGCAGTCAGGTGCGCGATCATCTCGCCGAGCGCAGCGCCGAGGGATGCGACATGCGCCGCCGCCGCGCCGCCGCCGGGAGCGGGCGTGCCGCTCGCCACTTCTGCGACAAAATCCCTGACCGTTTCCGCCTCGCCCTTGCCCGCGAACGCTGACGCGATGCGATTCTCAAGGACGACTGCGGGCGTGTAATTTTCTAGCTGAAGAAAATATTCCGCGCACGCGTCGAGCGCAGCCTGCGGCACAAGACCGACAATCTCACTTCCTGCGACAGAGACGCCGAAGCGCGCGGCCTCGCGCCTGACCAGCTCAAAGACCTGATGCAGCTCTGTCTTCTCGTAGTCCACCAGATTCATAGAGACCTGCACCAGCCCGCGCGTCTGCAATTCAAAACCGAGCGCCTTCAAATAACGCAGGCCGCCGTCGCGCCCGCGCACGCTTCGCGCCACGCGCCGCGCGATAGATAAATCGTCTGTCCGCAGGTTGATGTTATAGGCGACTAAAAAGGGCCGCGCGCCGACGATGCACGCACCCGCGCTCTCGTGCACGCGCGCCGCGCCCACATCGGGCATGCGCTCTTCGACAATCTCTATCTCTTCGCGCAGGAGTTCAAAACCGCCGCGCCTCACGTCTTCCAGATTCACGCGATAAGCGCGACGGGCCGCGCGCTCATAAAAGTAGACAGGAATGTTGAGTTCATTAGCGATGCGCTCGCCCGCTTCATGCGCGAGCGCGATACAATTTTCCATCGTCACGCCGCGCACGGGCACGAAGGGGAGCACATCCGTCGCGCCGACGCGCGGGTGCTCGCCCCTGTGCTGTCTGAGGTCAATCAACTCCGCTGCCAGAGCGACCACACGGACGGCTGCTTCGACCACCCTTTCGGCCTCTGCTGCAAAAGTGATGACGGAGCGATTGTGATCCGCGTCCATGTGCGTGTCGAGCACGACCGCGCCCGGCACGTCTTCAATCGCACGCGCGAGCCGCTCTATGGTTTCCGGCTTGCGACCTTCGCTAAAGTTTGGTACACACTCGACTAGACGATTCATAGGATTTTCGATTTTTGCTTCTCGAATGACGATCTCGTTTAAGGCCGATTGATTCTAAATCTAAAATCTCAAATCTAAAATGTCTACTAACCGATTCATTCGTGACGGCAAGAACGCATGGCAGCGTCTGGAAGATTTGCTGGCCCTGCTGGATCACTCTTCTTTAAGAAAGCTGCACCGCGAAGAGGTGCGCGAACTCGGTCGCATCTACAGGCGCACGGCTTCGGATTTGGCGATTGCGCGTGCGGAATCACGCGACCCGCGCCTGATAAATTATCTTAACAGTCTGGTGATACGCGCGCACGGGCGCATCTATCGCGCGGACGCGCAGGGCGGGCAGCGCATACGCAAATTCTTCACGCAGGATTTTCCCAAAACCTTTCGCCGCACATGGCGTTATACGGCGCTGGCGTTTGCGGTCTTCTGGATTTTCGCCGTCTCCGGTTTTTTCGGCACGTGGCGCGACCCTGATTTCTCAGAGTTCGCAGGCGTCAGTCCGGGCTTTCGTCATGTGATAAACGCGCGATTGCACTGGTGGGAAGATTTGAACGAGGCGAACCAGATCGGCTCCAGCCAGATTTTGACCAATAACATACAGGTCACTTTCAACGCCTTCGCGCTCGGAGCCATCTTCGGCGTCGGCACGCTTTACCTGATGGCGTTTAATGGCGCGCTGCTCGGAGCCATCTTCGCGCTCGTCTATAGCTCTGACGCGACCTTCGGATTCGACTTTCTCTCCTTCGTCGTCGGGCACGGCGTGATAGAGCTTTCCTGCATCTTTATCGCGGGCGGCGCAGGCATGCTGATTGGCTACGCGCTTCTTGCGCCCGGCGACTTGACCAGAGCGGATGCCCTGAAGGCGCGCGGCCTCGAAGCCGTCATCCTGATTGCCGGATGCGTCCCCATCCTCGTCATCGCAGGCATCATCGAAGGCTTTATCTCGCCCGCGCCGATTAATCCAATCATCAAATTCAGCGTCGGCATCATCACCGGCATCGCGCTCTATTCCTATCTGCTTCTTGCCGGACGTGAGACGGTTGAAAGTCAGTAAAGACAATCACGACGAAAGAAGATTTCCCGCAAAGGCGCAAAGAAAGCACGGCAAAGGATTGAATACCGTTTACTCTTTGCGTGCTTTCTTTGCGCCACCAGCGCCTTTGCGGGAAACGTTCCTGCTTTTAAATTTATCAAACTCATCTTAAAGCAATCCGCGTTCTTTGACCTGCAAATATTTTTCCAGCAATGCGGGCGCGAGCGCGGCGGCGTTGACATCGAGGGCAAGGCCGCCCTGTGCTTCGACGAGGCGCAGGGCGGCTTCGCGTTGATGTATGATCTCTTCGGCGACGGATTGCGTGAAGAGGTCTGGGACGCTTTCAGGCACATCGCGGACGGCGGCCTTGAGGTCGCGGTCGCCGATGGTGACGACGAGGGGAAGATGACGCGGGCGCAGCAGCTTGAGCGAGGTCAGGAGGTCTTTTGAGCCTTCTTCGTCCACGAGGTCTGTCAGGAGCACGACGAGAGAGCGTCGCTTACAGTTGGCGGCGATAAACTCGAAGGCTCGCGCGTATGACGGCTCGATCATCTCTGGCTCGACCGCGTGCAGGGCTTCGAGCGCGGCATCCATATGCTCGCTGCCGCGTTTGGGCGGCAGGTAAGTTTTGATGCGCCGACCGAAGACGACTATTCCTGCATTGTCGCCGCCGCGCGCCGCAGCGGACATCAGCGCGAGCGTCGCATGCACAGCCGAATCCAGCTTTGTCTCCTGCTCTATGCGCGCGGTCATCAGGCGGCCCGCATCAATCGCTATCAGAATCGTCTGGTCGCGCTCGATCTGATACTGCCGCGTCACTAACTTTCCGCGCCGCGCCGTCGCAGACCAGGAGATATGTCGCAGTTCATCCCCGCGCACGTAATCGCGCAAGGATTCAAATTCTCTGCCCTCTCCGCGCCATGAACTCTTGCGATGCGCGGCAACCAGCGACCGCGCGCCCAGAGCTTTTAATTCCGCTTCGCGCGCTCGCCGCATGTTCGGATAGACTTTGACGGCGACGCTCTGGCCCACGCGCTCATCGCGCCACACCAATCCGAGCCGCGAGAGATAACGCACGGCAATCTGTCCAAACTCAAAACGCCCGCGCCTGGGCGGCGTCAACTCATAAACCAGCGCGGAGGATGTCTGCGCTTCGACATTCAAACGGCCCTCGCGCGTGCCTGCCAGACGCATCTGCGGCGGATACTCGTCCTTGATCATCAGCTTCATAGCGCGCGGCGTATTGTTGATGACGCGCAGGCGCACCTCTGTCTCTGCGCCGACGGCAAAGCGAGAGCCGAACTCTCTCTCCACCAGCACGCCCGCAGGCCACACGCTCGCACGCGCATCAATCAAGGCCGCCAGCAAGAGCACAGCGTCAAACGCAAATGTGGCCCAGCGCAACACAGGTCTTCCCCAGGACAAGGACAACGGGATAAACCCGATGGCGAGCAGGACGTAAAAGAGTCTGGTGAAGACAAATTTCATTAGACTTATCTGGGGACTTCGACGCCCTGCAAAATATCCGTGATCACGGCATCAGGGGTTGCGCCGTCCAGTTCCGCTTCGGCGCGCAGGGAAAGGCGATGACGAAGGACAGGTCGCGCGATGTCGCGCACATCGTCGGGCGTGGCGAACTCGCGCCCGCGCAGGGCTGCCAGAGCTTTTGAGCAGAGCAGCAGCGCGACGGAAGCGCGCGGGCTGGCCCCGTAAAGGACTGAGTGATGGGCGCGCGTGCTTCTGACAATCTCGACGACATAGCGTTGAACGCCCGGCTCCATGCGCGTCTGACGCACCTCGGCGCGACAGCGCGCGATGGCGCTCGCATCGCTCAAGGGGCGTATGTCCACCTGTTCGAGACGGCGCGAGTTAAAGCCCGCGTCCCAGTTGGCGACGATCCGCTGCTCTGCTTCGAGCTGCGGATAGTCAATCAGGATTTTTAAGAGAAAGCGGTCAAGCTGCGCTTCCGGCAACGGGTATGTGCCTTCATACTCAATCGGATTCTCCGTCGCCAGCACCGTAAAGAGCGGCGAGAGCTGGTGCAGGTCGCCGTCTATCGTCGCCTGCCTCTCTTCCATCGCTTCTAAAAGCGCGGCCTGCGTCTTCGGCGGCGTGCGGTTAATCTCGTCGGCCAGCAGGATGTCTGTAAAGATCGGCCCGCGCCGCAAAGTGAAATCGGAGGTGGCGACATTAAAAACATTCGTGCCTGTGATGTCCGAAGGCATCAGGTCGGGCGTGAACTGTATGCGGCTGAAGCCCGCGCCGATGATGCGCGCCAGCGTCTTGACGGTTAAGGTCTTGGCCGTGCCGGGCACGCCTTCGATCAGCGCGTGTCCTTCGGCAAGGAGCGCGACCAGTATCTGCTCAATCGGCTCTTCCTGTCCGACGACGACCTTGCGCAGTTCCGTCAGAATCTGCTCGACGGTTGATGAGACGTATTCAGGCATTGGAGCAGTGACAAGTGATAAGTGGCCGGTAACGAGTTGAAGACAAAAGCATTTCTCTTGTCACTCGCCACATGTCACTTATCACCGGTGCATTCCTTTCCAGAGGAAATCGTAGAGCAAGATTTTCAGTGCGAGCAAAACTACGGTTGAAAGAAAGATTCGGCGCAGCCAGAGATTATTCAGCTTGAGCGAGACACGCGCGCCGACGAAGGCCCCGGCGAACATTGCGAGTCCGAGCAGCACGCCGAGCTTGTAGTCAACCAACCCGCGCCACATAAAGACAATGGTGGCAATCAGCGACGAAAAAACATTGACGAGCTTGGTGGTCGAAACTGCTTCGACGAATGTCATGCGAAAGAGCGCGACGAAAAGCGCTGTCAACATCGTGACATACCCGCCGCTGAAAAAACCTCCGTACACGCCGAGCGCAAACGTCAACGCGTAGGCCGTCATTTCCGTCCCGCGCGAGGGCTGGCCCACAGCCGGAATAATCCCTGCATCACGCTTTAAGATCGTAAACAGAGCGACGGCGATCATCGAAGCGGAGATGATGAGCGGCAGCGAGCGCGCAGGGGCGATTAATAAAAGCAACGCGCCTGCCACTGAACCCGCCAGCGTGACGGCAATCAGCGCGGGCAGTCTTTGCTTGTCAATCGTTCCCTTGCCTAGAAAAGGTAGCGTGCCACCGACGGCCATGAAGGTCAAGCCGAACATGTTGGTCGCCACCGCCACACGCGGCTCAATCCCGAACTGAAACATCGCGGGCACGGCAATCAAAGAGTTGCTCCCCGTCACCACGCCGACGATGCTCGTCAGAAAAAAGACAATGATAAGAATCAAAAGTGAAGAAAGGGGAAGAGGGGCAAGGGTCAAAAGGGTAAAAGGTAAAAAACATGCTCTTTTACCTTTTCTCTCCCATTTCCCCCCTGTCTCTTTTTCCCTTTTCACCTTTAACCCCTTTCGCCGGCACCCTGTCCTTTGGCTTGCCGGATTTCACGCGTCCGCATACGCAGGCCCAGCACGCGCTCGATTTCGCGCAAGCCCGCGACGAGCGCGAGCGATTGGCGTCCGTTGATGGGCGAGCCGTTGATAGCGTCCTCGCATTCGCGCATCAGGTTCTCAAGCTGCTGGCGGTCAATCTTTGAGCGTGCGGCGACGCGTGCGGCAATCTCCGTGCGCGGAGCCATATTGTCCACGCCCGCATAGCGCGCGAGCACTCTTCTGGTACGCGCATAAATATTTTCGATGGCTAAGTCAAAGGCGCGCGAACGCTGCTGAAGTTCCGCCATCGAAGCCACGTATTCCAGCTTTGAGCGGCGGTCAACACGCGGCAAAGGAAGTGGCCGCGCAAAGCGCCGCCCGCGCGTCCAGATGACTGCCAGAACTATCAAAGCGAACTGACCGAACATCGCCAGCGCGGGCGTCCCCGCGAAATAAGCGATTAAACGATTCTGCGCGACGGCATGGCCCTGATGAAACTCGTCAAAGAGTATCAGCCCGCCGCGACCCGCCACGACGTTCAAGGCGACTTGCAGATTATCTGCGCGGCTGATGCCGTTGTTGGCGATGATAAATGGATCGCTGAGCACGACAATCCGCCCTGCGCCGTGCGGGTAATCCACCAGCAGCGCGCCGCGACTGTCATAAAAATGCGCGACCGGAGCGCGTGCGGCAGTCTCCGTTTTCGGCATGGGTGGCGGTGATGGCCGGATGCCGTAGGTGGGCTTGGGAGTGGGCGCGGGCGGCGGCGGTTCATGCTCCGCTTCGTTCTCTTCATCCGCGTAAATCACTGGCGGCTCGACTTCCACGGCCTGCTGCTTCGCGGTCTCATCCTCATCTTCTCTGACATAGAAATTGATAAAGCCTGCGAAGCGCGAAGGCATCACGGAATCCACCCTGCGCGTCAGGAGCGTCGGCTGCCCCGTACGCATCGGCTGCACGCCCTCCGTCATCTGCTCCGGATTATCCGCCTGCACCTCTTTTGACGGATACTGCGTCAACTGCGTCGTAAAACTCCAGTGGCCCGAAGGAGGCAGCAGCATATGATCGGGGCTGCGGTCTATCAGAACGAGGCGTCCGCCGCCCTCAACCCAGCGCAGCAAAGAATCCGCCTCCTCTTTTTTGAAAGAAATCGCAGTCTCACCGACGATCACGAAGGTCGCCTGCTTCATCCGTTGCTGGCCCGCCAGCGCGTTAGGCTTTTCTGTCCAGCGTATCACCTCGCGCCCACTCTCTTGCAGGTAATCATAGAGAGCGCGCGTGCCGGTCGCGCCAGCATTGTAGGTTGAGCGATCCGGATTCCACTCGACATCCGAAGTCTGCTCGATCTGCACATACGACGCAGCATTGAGCGCGCCGAGCAAAACGAGCACGAGCGCGACGGTGATAATAATGGCGAGACGTTGACGCATAAGAGCAAGGATGAAGGATGAAGGCGGAAGGATGAAGAGAGTGCTATTTGAAGATGAAGGTCATATGCTTGAACAGCATGCCCTTCATCCTTCATCCTTCCGCCTTCATCCTTGCTTTTCCAAAGCTTGTTGATAACGCGAGCGGAAAATGTTCCAGTCCTCCATGCTCGCCGGAACAAAGCCGTACCAGTGATTCTCAAAGCTATAAGTCAGGTGTTGCATCTCTTTGTAGAGCGGCTCCTGATGACGCACGGCGCGCAGGTAATCGCGGTTGGTCTTATGCTGTGCGAGGCCGAGGACTTTGCGGTCGCCAAGCTCGCACAACAGCGCGATGTAACCTTTGCGAATCGCCGCGCGCAGCTGGCCCTCGCGCGCCAGAGCCTCTGCTTCGGCCAACAGGTCTGCGCTCGTCTGATCCGGCTCAAGATGCTCGCCGAGCACGACGCGCGCCTCTCGCTTCTTGGTCTTCTTCTCTTTACGCAAACCGCGCCACAGACGCGGCCACAGTTTCCAGACGACATACGCGATCACAGCCAGCGCCAGAGCAAAGACGAAAATCTGTGCGATCTTGGAAAAGGCGCTGGCCTGCCCCGGCTCCAACTGCGGGCTGCTGTCAGGGAAGAGCGAGCGCAGCCATGCCGTAAAGCGTTTCCACAAGCGCGCGAGCGCGCTCTCTTCTGTGGCCTTTTTGGCATACGCCTCCCGGCGCAGGATGGCCTCCAAACGCGCTTTCTCTTCATCCTTGCTGCCAGCAGTTTGAGCCTGCGGATTTTCCAGCTCCGCCAGAGTGTCTGCGAGCGCGCTCAACCGCTCTGTCACTTCCGTCAGGAGCAGGCGTCGGCGCGGGTCAGTGGCAACCATATTTTCGTAATTTTGCAGCGACGCTTCGAGCCACTTGTTATCCACCTGCAACGCGGAATCATCCCACTCGACGATTTCCGAAGGCGGCAAAATCTTTCGCACCTCGGCCAGCGTCTGCGCCACGCGCATGTCGTTCTCTAACTCGTCCGCGCTCTCGTCCATCGTTTGCAGCGAGTCGAGCGCGAGAATAGATTGACGCACGCGCTCGCGGTAGGTGGCTAAAGGAATAGCC
This sequence comes from Pyrinomonadaceae bacterium, assembly GCA_963817025.1. Lineage (GTDB taxonomy): Bacteria > Acidobacteriota > Blastocatellia > Pyrinomonadales > Pyrinomonadaceae > JACMLC01. The sequence goes on from CAWFML010000004.1 coordinate 1,249,877, forward strand.
ACAATGGCCTGCGCGCTCGCCGCGAGCACGACGAGCAGCAAGCAAGCTTTGCGCGCCGCCGTGGCGCGAATCAGAAAAAGCTGTCGGAGAATTTCAGACACTGAAGTTTTGTGTGTTCTGTCCCTTAACTGAGGCCGAGCGTAGAACCCGGCGAACGTCTGGACGCAGTGACCGGCATCTCAGGCGGAAGAGGGGCCGGACGGTTTGCAGCCGTCGCCAGAGCCGGAATGATCGGCGCGTTATGCCCGCCCGACAGTCTCGGAATTTCTCCGAGCCTGCGCGCCGCCATCAGCTCAATATCATAACCTTCATGACGCACGCGCTCGTCCACATAGAGCAAAGAGAGTCCGAGCATCCAGACGGGGGCCAGGAGGATAGAGCTGAGCTGCACCACCACCTGATAGCTGATGGCATACCAGGCGGGCCACGCCTCTGAGCTTAAAGAGAAAGGGTCTATCCCGTTCAAATATCCATACCAGCCGAGCGGCACGACCAGAATCATCAACGCCGCATAGGTGGCAAAGATGCTGAAGAAGACCATCGCCATCAGGCGTTTGACGTTGCCGCTCGCCAGCGTCATGCTGCGCCCGATGGACTCGAACACGCCCTTGCCTTCGACGAGCATCACCTGCGGCACATAAGCCAGCCGCCCGACCACCAGAAAAAAGAGCCAGAGAGCGCCCAACGTGACAGTGAAAGTTGAGATGACGCTTAAGATGACGGACATCCATGTCGGGACAGGTAGCATGACGATGCCGAAGGCGACCAGCATCAGCAACAGCACCCAGATATAAAAAACTATGATGAAGACAATGCTGCCGATGATGCCGACGATGAAAGTTGCGACCAGCAGTCCCCAGAAGCGCGAGCGCGCATTGGCGTAAGTCTGCCGCGCAGAGACAGGCTCGTCCCACAAGAGATGCGTCACGAGGTTACGCGCCGCTCCGCCCATGACGATAGCATTCAGGAGCGCGCCGCCAAGCCACAGCAGCAACCCTCCTATCAGGATCATGACGTAAAGGGCCAGAGAGGTTTCGCTCGCGGTCGCCTGAAGCTCGCGCCAACTGACAGCGACCATCACAGAGCCAGCCGCAGAGACGACGACAGGCGGCGCGGCGATGCGTATGAGCGTCGTAAAATGCCTGCGGTAGAGCCGCACGGCGCGATCAATCAGATCGCCCGCGCCGAGCGGAGCAAGAGGTAATTGACTGACGCCCGAAATCGCCATTCCGGTCTCGCTTGATACAGAAGATTTGACTTGCTACTTCGATGGAAATTCTATCATGAAGACAGGGTAGAGGGCGTAGGGCGTCGGGTGTAGAAAAGAAATTATTCTTAACTCCACCCGGCACCCTACGCCCTCTACCCTGTCTTCTTTGCTGATGAGAGCGATGCTATTCGACGACTAAATCGGTGCGTCGCTCGACATCAACCTTGCCCTTCGCGTCCTTCAAGGTCAGGATCAGCGAATAGCGACCGCGTGCCTTCGGCAGGTTGAAGCGCGTCGTTTGTTGCGCCTGCGTCTGGTCTGCCGTCTGTCCGGGAGCGAGGATTGCCAGCGGGCTATCGAACAAAGGTTTTCCAGTGGCGTCCACCAGTTGCAGCTTCTGGATCAATCCCGCGGTTTCCTTCGGCAGATTGTAGAGGATAAAGCGCACGTCCACATCCGTTCCGCCCTTGAAGCTGTTCATGCCGCTAAAAGCTGTCTGCCCGCTTGGCGTTAAGACGATGCTGCTCGCGGAAACGATCTTGCGCTCTTTCAGATTCGGAATCTCGAAAAACTGGTAAGACGTGCCAATCAGGCCCGTGGCTTTTTCGCGCACGACGGCCCTCACCTGATAACTTCCCGGCGGCAGTTGCGTGTATTCCTTAACCAGCAGGACAGCCCCGCTCGTTTTTATCTTCTGCCGCTCTTCCGGCTTGCTCAGATCGAAGGTGACAGTCCGCTCGACGCCGCCGACGGGCTTATCACGACCCGCGCCGAAGACATAGGTGGCGATGTCATAGGCTGCCATCTGATTCGCAGCATCTGCGGCGGGCAGCGACAGGTAGTTGCGCCCGACGTGCAGCCCCGTGATGACGACCTGTTCCTGATTGACCGGCACGACGTTAGCGACCACTTCGAGCGGCAAGTCAACGCGGCTCACAGGAGAACTGAGCGCGGAGTACAATTCGCTTTGTGTGCCGCTGACAGTCTCTTGATTGATGGCGAGATACCCGCGACGCGAGCGCACGATGAGGTCAGGCTTGCCTTTGATGGTGATGGCGATGCGGTGAAATTTATTGTCCAGCACTTCGGGCTTAAAGCCGAGCACGTAGTAGCTGCTTGAATCTTCAATCGCCTTTTGAAGTCCTGCGGCGAGATTGTTGGTGTTAGTGATTAATTCGCCGCCCGTGCCTAAGACCAGCCTGCGCGCCCCGTTGAGTTTTTCAAAGCTGCTCAAAGTCAGATCGGGATTAGCATTTCTGAAAGCCAGATTCGCCCCCGTGATGCGCTCGGAGGCGCTCACATTGCTTGTTTGCAGGCCCGCAGCATCCATCGCATAGACGCTGATGCCGTCGCGCCGCGCCTGCTCGATGATTTGTGTCAGTTGATTATTGATGTCCTCTGATGTGCCGTCGGCGGTGACGAAGGATTGGGTCATGAGCACTACTATTTTACGTCCGGGCAGATCCGCCATCCCTTTGAACAGGCTCTTGAGCGTTGCCAGATTATTGCGCGAGACCTGCCCTATCTCGCTGACGATGCTCTTGGCATAGGTGCGAATTCTGCTGTCCAGTGGATCGCCGCCTTCTCGCTTAGGTTGTCCGATACTCTCATCGGCGATTGTGCCCTGCGGCCCGGAATCCTCAATCGAGGCTCGCCTCTTGACATTATCAAGAGCCACATTGTCTCCGCGATCAATCCGCAACGCCTCGTCATCGGTCAGGCCATACAGACGTTTGTCAGATGTCTCGTTGTTGCGGCTCTGCGCAGCGATGCGGTTAAGCGCGCTCAGCAGTCGCTGTTTGTCATTGGTGAATTGCTGAAGCGAAGCCAGCGCGCCGCCCGTCGAGATGAGCGCGAACATATCCTGCGTCGTCAGGTTGGCATTGATGTAATCGGCCAGCGCACGCCGCGAGCGCAAAAAGTTATCATTAGTCAGATTCAAATCGTCAAAGACGAGTGCGATATGGCGGCCCTGATAGGGAACGACCAGCGGTGAAACGGGCGCGGTGGTTTTATTCTCATCAGCGCCGGTTCCGGTTGTCGCCGCGTTTGGATTGTCCGTGCGGCTGACGCGCGAGCCTTCGATGGAAGTAAAGTAATCCAGTGTTTGAGCTTTGCCTTCATCCAGCACCTGAAAATCCGCTGCCGTTAATCCATTGATGCGCCGTCCGGTTTTATCGGTCACGATGGCTTCCAGTTGCACGGCTGCCGTCCCGACGGTAATCGTCTCTTCCTGCTGCGCCGAGGCGGCGGCGGGCGAAGGCGTGGCCGAAGGGTTCTGTGAGAAGACGGGCGCGACCTGCGAAAGGCAGAGCAGCAATCCCAGCAAAGCAACGGAGATTTTTTTCGTCATGATACTTACCTCTTAATAGTTTTGAGAGCAGCGTCGGGGAGTTGATGTGCTAAATAAGCTTTTTGGACGGGAGGAATCGGTTCTCTGGGGCAAACTCTCCCGTTTAGCCAACTTGAAAGAGTGTCATGATAAACGACCGTCTTGAGTTTGTCATCCATTCGGATGAGACGGCAGAGCCAAGCCTCTCATAAGCCGTCACAGCTATCAGAGAGCGTGCTCGTTTAATCAACCTACCGGGCGTGCGAATTATTCTCGCCGGTTAAAAAAAACCGGGGAGAGAGTTGCTTTAGGCTAACTCTCTCCCCGCCAAACGCTTGAATCGCGTCAGAACTCCCCGTGGGGAAGCTTAGAAGATAAAGCGTAGACCGAAACGCAGGCTGCGGTTGCCGCCGTTGTTGAAGCCCGGATTCTGGAAGCTGCTGACGGCAAAACCGTTGGAGGCATCTTCCGTGAACGGATCGGGCACACCGAAGTTGCGGCGGTTGAGCAGGTTGAATGCTTCCGCGCGGAACTCGATCTTGGTGTTCTCGGTCAGGTTTGTCGTCTTGAAGACCGACATGTTAACCAGATAGAACGGCAGGCCGTTGAACGTGTTACGACCAACGTCGCCGAAAGGCGTTCTGAAATAATTGAAAGCCTCAAGATCAGCCGTCGTACCCACGTTGCCGCGAGCAAACAGACCGAAATCGTTGAAGACCAAACGAGCCTGCTGAACGGCGGCAGCAGCAGCAGCGGCAGGCGTCGCACCCGTCACGCGAACTCCGTCAGAGCCGGGGCTGAGCGTGTTGAAGACGATGAAATCGCCGGGTATCGCAGTGGCGCAAACGGGGCTGCCGAACAGGACGTTGCAAGCCGCGTTAAAGCCAAAGGCGATGGTTCCGAGCGGAGCATTCGGGTTACCGTTAAACGGACGCACCGGGCCAGCACCGCCGGAGAACGCCGCGTCGAAGGCCGAATCGTAGTCGCCGGTGATGTTGGTCGGAGTGTACGGACGGCCCGAACCCATGCGGATGATACCGTTGATCTGGTATCCGCCGAGGAGTTTGCCAATCGCGCCGCGCTGTTCTTTGTAGAACGGCAGGTCATACAGGAAGCTCGCCGTGAAGTTGTGCTTCTGGTGGAAAGCCGAGAGACCACGCTCGCCGTTGCCCGTATCAAACGGGTCTTGCGAGAAGGCAATCGTCTGACCGCCGCCGAAGGTGGCGAAGATTTCAGACGCGTTGTCAAGGGTCTTGCTCAAAGTGTAGTTGGCATTGAGCGTCAGGGCTTCCGCGAAGCGCGTGTCAAAGCGAAGCTGCATGCCATGATAGGTCGATGAAGCAGTGTTGGCACGCAGGCGCGTCGGGCCTGAGAGCGGGTCAAGGCGACCGTTACTGGTGAAAGCCGGTTGGCCTGCCGCAGGCGATGGACGATTCTGGAAGCCGTTGGCCGCCGTCGGCGTGACGCAACCAGTGGTCGTGCAGGTTCCCGGAATAACGCCGCCCGTGAAGCGACCGGGGTCGCCGAACAGGTTCTGACCGGCGATGTTCAGGAATCTGATATTCGGGTTGGAGTTGATGCTCTGGAACTGGCCGACGAGGCGTGTTCCGACATAACGCGCTTCGAACACAGAGTTCTTGAAGACTTCCTGCTGAATACCGAAACCGAATGACATGGCATACGGGTTATGGAAGTCAGGAGAAACGCGGGTCTGGTTGAACAGGCGCGGGTCACCACCGTTGGTGCCGGGCGTGGTGTTCAACTGTGCCGTGGTCGTCGGCAAGAACGGGAAGAGAGTTGAAAAGCCCGGATTGAACGCGGCGTTCTGTTGAATCGTTCCCACAGCAGCAAACGGAGCCGCCGTCACCGTGTTCAGGATGATGTTGAAGAATCCGGGGTCATACGCGATACCGAAGTTTCCGCGAATGACTGTGCGGCCATTGCTGAAACGGTCGCCGAGGAACTTGATGTCAGGCGACCACGCAAAACCGACGCGCGGCGCGATGTTGTTCTTATCCAAAGGCAATTCCTGCGCGGTGCGCGTCGAAAGCGGAAACGCCTGATTGAAGATCGCGCGAGCAGGGTCTGCTTCGCGTGCATTGACCTGCTGGATAATCGGGTTGAGCGGCTGCGTCGAGATTTCATAACGCACGCCGAGGTTGAGTGTCAGGTTGGGACGGATACGCCAGTCATCCTGAAAGAAGAAGAAGAAATCGTTCTGGTCGGTCTTGATTTCCGGGTTGCCCAGAGCGAAGTTGATGACCGACGGGCGACCGAGAATGAAGTTCTCGAACGCGGTCGCGCTCGTGCGCGGAGTACCGGTCGTGCCGTCCGCACCGGCAAAGTTAAAGAACTGATTGGCAGGCAACGTACAATTGAGGCCGCCCGCACCCGCGCAACCGGCAATCGTCGCACGGAACTGGTAAGTGCCGTTAATATTCGGCAGGAAGAAATTCAAGACCTTCTGCTGGCGAATGTCAGCGCCCACTCTGATCGAGTGGTTGCCGAGCGTGGCCGAGAGCGTGTCCTGATACTGATAGACATCCACCTTGCGCGATTGCGGGAAGGTGTTGCCCACACCGAAGCCCGCCACCAGATTACCGAACGGAACCTGATTGGTCGCGGCAAAAGAGATGGATGGGCCGTACTGAGTGCTGGTATCGCCAAAGCTCACATCCAGGCGCGAGAAATTGAAACGGGCTTCGTTGACGAAGCGCGATGAAATCGTGCGCGTGTAGGTGATGCCGAGGTTGTTGTTGCGCGAAGGCACGCCAACCAGCGAACCGGCGACAACACCGCCACTCGCAAGCGGGAAATCGGCATCGTCGAAGATGTAACGACCGACGAGCGTATCCTTGCTTGTCAGGTTGTAGTCCACGCGACCGATGACCTGATGGTTGGTGGAATTGCTCGGGAAGATACGCACGGCCTCACCGCCGTAGATAACGCGGCGGCCACCGGGCGCAGTCGGGTCTGCGACCACTGCCAGCGGTTGCAGGAATCCGGGGGTTGTCGGCTGAGCAAAAGGATTGGCCGGGCCGAACTGAAAATTATCAGGGATGCTGTCGCCGTCTTCGTCGATGGTCGGCGGAGCGATGATCAGGATGCCCTGTCCCTGAACGGCAGACGGACCGCAACCGGCGGTGGTACAGGTCAACTGTGCCGTCGCAACCGTCGGGAAGAGTCTTCTCAAGGCCAGCGCGCCATCAAGGTTAGGCGTTGTCGAAGCGCTGGTCAGGTTGCCGCCGATCAGCTCGCCACGATTATATTCGCCCTGATAGGTGGCGAAGAAGAACGCTTTGTTCGAGATGATCGGGCCGCCGATGGAACCGCCGAAGCGATTGTCACGGAAGGTATTGGGTCTCTGGAGACGGTCGGCCAACGGGCCGAACGCACCAAAGCCGCTCGTGTTGAGAAAAGCAAAACTGGCCTGATCTTTCTTCTCCAGATTATCGCGCGCATTGAGCACGGCGTTCTGATGGAATTCAAAGAGAGTGCCATGAAACTGGTTCGTACCGGACTTGGTGATCGTGTTGATCTGCGCGCCGGAGTTACGTCCGAACTCAGCCGAGAAGGTATTGGTAATGATCTGAAACTCGCCGATGGCTTCGGCATTGGTAATGGTCAGGCTCGGCCCTGTGACGGAGTTATCATTATTATCCTGACCGTCAATCTGAAAGTTGTTTGAGCGGCCACGGTTGCCGTTGGCAGAGATACCGACGCCGTTGGCAAAATCCGTATCTCCCGGCGTCACGACGCCCGGAGTCAAGAGGGCCAGATTATCAATCGAGCCGTTGAAAGGAAGCTGGGTCAACTGCTGCGGCGAATAAGAGGTCGAGGTTTGACTCTGAGTCGTCTGGATAAGCTGCTCACTGGTGACCTCAACGTTCTCACCAACAACTTGAACGCCGAGTTGGATGTCGGCGTTGTTTTCAAGACCGAGACGGACGCCAATCGGGCCGTTCTTGGTTTCTTGAAATCCGCTCGCCGTCACGACGACTTCATAAGTGTCACCGGGCAATAGGTTAGTGACACGATAAAATCCCTCGTCATTAGTAGTCGTCTCTCGGACGATACCGGTCGAGGTATTGGTTACTTTGACAGCCGCGCCTGCGACGACCGCCCCGTTGGGGTCTTTAACGATGCCCTGCAAGCTGCCCGTTGTGACCTGTGCCGAAACAAACGGCACGGCAAACAACAGAGCCACGAGTAGGACGACGCTTCGCGCGACCCAATTTCTGGTGCGAAACTCACTCATGGAAGATCCTCCCAAAATGTTTATATCTATCCGAATGGTAGATGGGATTTTCAGTTGAACTTTGGCAAGACTTGCGAGGACGGTGGTTTGATTCCGTCCAGATGACTCTTGTCAGCGGCCCGCGCTTGCCAAAATACTGATCATGCAAGGAGGGATTTAAGCAATCCCCGTTCCCTGCCCATTCAGAAGGATAAGCTCTGTGGTTTCTTCGGTTTGAAGTCTGTACGAGCGCCCCGTTATTCCAATATTTCGGATTTACATCCGATTTTGTGAACGGCGGCGAAAAGATTGGCCTGCGGGGGTTTAGGAGGAAAGCGGATTCCGGGTCGCCGGAGCGTCCTGTTTTTTGATGACTGCAAACTCGAAGTGCAGTTCCTTGCCGCGCATGATAAAGCTCAGATAGTGCTCCCAGAGCTTGCGCGTGAAGCGAAAGAAGGGCGCGCGCTGGTCCAGATTGACTACCAGTTCCAGCCCCACTGCGCGCCAGAGATTAGCGAGCGAGACGTAGGTGCGTACAGGCTCAAGCCGGACATCCGTGTAGAAGGGGAAGAGCTGGCGATCCTGCATAAAGCAGTTGAAGGAATAGCTGTTGAAGTGATTGCGATGCGTCGGGTCTGTGGGCCAATCAGGATTTGAATAGTGCGGCGTGATGAGCCGGATGCGCCCGCCCGGTTTGGTGATCCGATGCAGTTCCGAGATAAAAGCCATCACATCCGGCACATGCTCTACGACATGATTGCTGACGATCTCATCAAACTCATCATCGGCGAAGGGATACGGCAAGACTCCGAGGTCATGTATCACATCGGCATCCGTGCGCGGGTTGAAGTCCATCCCAATCGCGCCCGGATGTTTGTTTCTCCCGCAGCCCACATCGAGAATCTTTTTGCCGCCGGAAGAAGAGATGTGATTTGCTTGTGCGGTGACGTGGCTCATAAAAGACGAGATGCTAGATGCCGGATGCCAGTTGCGACGATAGAAGAGTTAAGAACTAACATCTGACATCGAGCATCCAGCATCCAGCATCTTCCAACATGCGCGCGAAGGCGTCGAAGTCCATCGGGAGCACAGGCACGCCAAGCTGCTCTCGCAGCTCTGACAAACTCATGCCGTCGAGCAGGATGTCTTCGTCGCTCTTAATTGCAGAGCCGGGAATGATTGCAAAGCGGCCTCGCAGCTCAGAGCGCGCTTTGAGAAAATCGCCGCCGGTCAACAGACCCGCGACGCTGACATCACCGCCGAAGTAATGATTCTCAACCGCAACGACATGCAGCCTCGTGCCGAAGCGTTCATTAGCCCGCTCAAGCAAACTTTTCAAAGCGGGCGCGAACAGCATGCCCGTCATCACTGTGCCCTCAAGTCTGGCAGCCGTCTCTAAAGCCTTTGAGCGACGCTCAAGCCTGCGCCAGAGCGCAGCGAAATCGTTTTGAAAAGAGCGCACCATGCCGATGCCGTCTTCTATCTGCGGGTAATCGCCGTAATGCTTGCGCGAAGGGACTGCGCGTCCGGCCTTGACATAAATCTCATCGCCGAGAAAAGCGAAAGTAGTTCCCAGACGCTCGCGCAGCTCTTTTTGCAAGGCGGTCACTTCACGAATCGTGCGCCTGCAAAACTCCGGCGTCACAGCCGTAAGGCGCGCGTCCGTGTTATAGCGCGTCAGGCCGAGAGGCACAATCGCCACGCTCTTGACGCGCGGATGGAGCGCGGCCAGATCGTTAATCGTGCGCCGCAAAATTTCGCCGTCGTTAATCTCAGGACACAAAACCACCTGCGCGTGTATCTCTATGCCTGCATCGAGGAGTCGCCGCATCTTGCCGGAGATGTCCGCGCGCTTTTCGTCAATGCCAAGAAGATGTGCGCGCACTTTCAAATCCGTCGCGTGCACGGAAACATATTGCGGCGTCAAACGCTGCTCAAGGATGCGTTGCAACTCGTCTTCGGTGATGGAGGTCAGCGTGGTGTAGTTGCCGTAGAGAAAAGAGAGCCGTATATCTTCATCGCGGACAAAGAGCGAGGGACGCGCCGTCTCAGGGTTGCCTTTGCAAAAGCAGAAGAGACATTCGTTGGCGCACTGGCGCGGCACGATCTGTTCAAAGCCCAGACCAAAGTCTTCGCCCTCGTCGCGCTCTATCTCAAGCTCCCAATCCTCGCCGCTCTTCTTGCGTACATCCAGGACGAGTTCGGTCTCGCCGCCCGTTTGAAAACGAAAGTCCAGATAGTCGCGCACAGGGCGACCGTTGACGCGTATGATGCGGTCGCCAGCCTCCAATTCCAACTCGGCTGCGAGGCTTGCGGGAGCGACTTCTGTAATCTCCACTCCGCGACGGCGTAGGTGCGTGACGGCGGGAGCGACTGCAAATTCGTACATCTTAAATCCAGCTCTGAAACTAAAGCGCACTGCTTAAACGAGCGCGCCGGAAAAGTTCTCTGACCAGTATTGTCTTCAACAGCCGTTTTGCGGGCATGTTGACGAAAGGGGAAAGTATACCATAGAGATTCACGCAAAGCCTTCCGCGAAAGACGCAACGAAATTTTCACGCAAAGGCGCAAAGCAAGACCGCCAGGAAAGCATTCCAGATAAATAGAGCTTCAACACCTTTGCGAGCTTTTCTTTGCGCCTTTGCGCGAGACGTTTTTGTTCTTCTCCTGTAAGTCACTCTCAATTAAGAGTTTCCTACCCAGTTCATTCTGATTGATAGCACCGTTCAAATTGAAATATTGACAAAGCAACCTGCGCGGACTTAAGCTGTTTAGTGTTCGGGCACAACAACCGGGCAGCCCTGCAAGAATCTCCTCAAAGATAACGCAAGCATTCTGCAATTGATTCAGATATAGCAACTTACCGGCACAAGCGAATGACACACAAGGATTCCCGCGCGTCTCTCCCTGAGATGGAAACAATGGGGCACACGGCTTGCTCACAGGCGTGTGAGGCTTCACCAACGGAAGCCGCGACAGATGCAGGGGAGACCCACTCTATGATGAACACTTCAGAAATCACCGCTAAACCTTCTCTGCACGCCGCAGACCCAAGCCTTCATGCGCGCAGCACGCGCGGCACGATTCTGCTGGTTGAAGACGACCGCTCGATACGCCGCTATCTCGAAGTCATACTGAGCCGCGCAGGCTACAAGGTGCTGACGGCGGCAGACGGCCTCGAAGCCATGAAAACGGCCCTCGCTTCGAGAATTGACGCGGTTGTGACCGATGCAGTGATGCCGCACTTGAACGGCTACGAGTTGTGCCGTTTCCTGCGCCGCCATCCAAAGCTCTCCTGCCTGCCGGTCATCCTTTTGAGCGGACTCGACAGAGCAGACGCTGCGCCCGATTCAGACTCACGTGCAGACATTTATTTAGCCAAGCCAGTGCGCCCGGAAGAACTCACGGGCAGCCTCGCGCGACTGCTGCTCAAAGCAGCCTAAAAATAAGGCAAAAGTAAAAAGGTAAAAGGCAAAAGTAAGGTAAAAGGCAAAAGTGAAGACAGCATGTCTCGCGTCTTCACTTTTGCCTTTTACCTTTTTACTTTTGCCTTCTTAAGCGTTCGCGGCGGTCGTGCCGTTCAGGATGTCGTCAAGCGAGGTGTATTCGAGTCCTTGCGCCTCGGCCACGGCTTTGTAAGTGAGTTTCCCTGCGTAGGTGTTGACGCCCTCTTTCAATCCGGGGTCGCTCCCGATGGCCTCGATGAAACCTTTGTTCGCCAGTTTCAAAGCGTAGGGCAATGTCGCATTCGTGAGCGCGAAGGTAGAGGTGCGCGGCACTGCGCCGGGCATGTTGGCGACGCAGTAATGCAGGACGCCTTCGACATAATAGGTCGGGTCGGAATGCGTCGTCGGATGCGTTGTCTCAATACAGCCGCCCTGATCCACAGCCACATCAACGATGACCGCGCCGTTCGGCACATCCTTGAGCATCCCGCGCGTCACCAGCCTCGGAGCAGCCGCGCCGGGGACGAGCACCGCGCCGATAATCAAATCGGCCTGCGAGATGGCATCGTGAATCATGTACGCGCTCGATGCGAGCGTTGAGACTTTTGAGAGAAAGATGTCGTCGAGTTCGCGCAGGCGGTCGAGGTTATTATCAATGATCGTTACCTGCGCGCCCATGCCGACGGCCATCTTGGCAGAGTTAGTTCCGACCACGCCGCCGCCGATGATGACGACCTTCGCCGCAGTCACGCCGGGAACTCCGCCCAACAGGATGCCGCGCCCGCCCTGCATCTTTTCCAGATAGTGCGCGCCAACCTGCACGGCCATGCGGCCCGCGACCTCGGACATCGGCGTCAAAAGCGGCAACGTCCCTTTCTTGTCAGTGATGGTCTCGTAAGCGATGCCCGTCACTTTGTTCTTCAGCAGAGCCTCTGTCTGTTTCGGGTCGGGCGCGAGATGCAGATAAGTAAAGAGCAACTGCCCCTCGCGCATGCGCGGGTATTCGGGAGCAATCGGCTCTTTGACTTTGACAACCATCTCGCCCTGCGCCCACACGTCATCCGGCGAATCGAGCAGGGTTGCGCCCGCGCGCTCATATAACTCGTCACCAAAACCGGAGCCTTCGCCCGCGCTCCGCTCGACGACGACCTTGTGGCCCGCATCCGTCAACGCGCGCACGCCCGCAGGCGTCAGGCCAACTCTGTACTCATTGTCTTTGATTTCCTTCGGCAGTCCGACAATCATCGCTTCGCTCCAGATGTTAGATGTTAGATGCTAGATGCTAGAACTTGATTGAGCGGAGAAGGCCATTCAGTAAACGTCCTACTTCATCAACCTTTTCCTGTATTGTACAGTGCTGTTCCCCGGTAATATATCCAAGTCGTAAAGCGAGTTCCAAGTGCGTATCCAATTCTAACAGCGACCCTCTTGCATTAGCCAAGAATTGTGTAAACTCCTTTGGCAATCTTCGCCCTTGTCCCTCTGCTATATTAGCTGGAATTGAGGCAGAGGCTCGACGCAGTTGACTGGTCAACCCATAGGTTTCTTCTTTCGGAAGATTCCTGCTCAAGTTGTAAACTGCTACCACTAAGTCCATTGCTTTCTGCCAAACAATCAAGTCACGATGGCTTCTGATCTGACCTTTAGCATGTGAACTGACATCTAGCATCCAGCATCTATCTTGCCCTTCTACTGAGGCTCTATCTGATCTATCTGCGCGCGTTGCAGTTTGCCGCTGTAGTCAACGTAGACGGATTTCCATTCGGTGAAAATGTCCAAGACCTGCGTGCCTGCTTCGCGGTGGCCGTTGCCTGTTCCCTTCGTGCCGCCGAACGGCAGGTGAACTTCCGCGCCGATGGTCGAAGAGTTGATATAGAAGATGCCCGTGTACGTCTCGTTCATCGCGTGAAACGCGCGGTTGACATCCTGTGTGTAGATGGCCGCAGAGAGTCCGTAACGCACGCCGTTGGCAATCTCGACGGCCTGCTCCAAAGAGTTTGTCGGAATCACGGAAGTGACTGGGCCAAAGATTTCTTCCTGCGCCACGCGCATGTCGGGCGCGACATCGGTGAAGATTGTCGGCTCTATGAAATAGCCGTGCGCGTGGTCGCCTCTGGTCAGACGATTACCGCCCGACGCGAGCGTCGCTCCATCTTCCTTCTGGCCGATTTCGATGTAGCCCATAATCTTATGCACTGCGTCGGCGTTGATGACAGGCCCCATCTCCGTCTTAGCATTCGCGCCGTTGCCGACGCGCAAAGCGGAAGCGCGCTCGACCAGTTTTTTAACAAACTGCTTGTAAACTTTTTTGTGAACTATCAGGCGCGACGAAGCCGTGCAGCGTTGGCCCGAAGTGCCGAAAGCTCCCCACACAGCGCCTTCCACAGCGAGGTCTACGTCCGCGTCGTCCATCACGATGATGGCGTTCTTGCCGCCCATCTCAAGCGAGCAGATGGCATTGCGCTCGGCGCAGGCGGAGGCGACGATGCGGCCCGTGTCCGTCGAACCCGTGAAAGAGATCAGACGCAGGTCTCTGTGATTGGTAATCGCCGCGCCGACTGTCTCGCCATACCCCGTGACGAGATTGACGACGCCCGGCGGGATGCCTGCCTCTTCGCAGGCTTTGACCAGATTGTAAGTCGAGAGCGGAGTGTCCTCGGCAGGCTTGATGACGAGCGTGTTGCCGCACACGAGCGCGGGAATCATTTTCCATGAAGGAATCGCCATCGGAAAATTCCACGGCGTTATCAAGCCGCACAATCCGACAGGCTGGCGGACGCACATCGCAAACTTGTTCGGCATCTCCGCCGGGGTCGTGAAGCCGTGTAGACGGCGGCCTTCGCCGGCGGTGTAGTACGTGCAGTCAATCGCTTCCTGCACATCGCCGCCAGTCTCCTTTAAGACCTTGCCCATCTCACGCGTCATGTCCTCTGCATAACGCTCTTTCTTGCCGATGAGAATCTCACCGAGGCGAAAGAGAAGCTCTGCGCGGCGCGGCGCGGGCGTGCGTCGCCACTTATCGAAAGCGTTGCGCGCGGCAGCGACAGCCGCCGACACGTCTTCATGCGTCGAGAGCGGAAAGCGGCCTATCACATCGCGCGTGTCAGCAGGATTGATATTCTCAAAAGTCTCTCCGCTCGCGCTCTGAACCCACTTGCCGTCAATGTAGTTGTGATAAGTTTTCGCGGACGTGCGCGCCGCGACCTGCTTGCTCTTCTTTGCAGTTTTGCTGAGTGCTTTTTTCGCTTGTGCCATTTGATTAGGGTGTCGGGTCTCGGGGGTCGGGTGTTTTGTTTTTGACTACACCCGGCCCCCTATCCCCTTATTGATAGGTGAACTGTGCAATACGCTGGACGACTCTGTCTGCGCGTCTGTCGTAGCGCGAGATATTAAGGACGATTGGATCGCCGGGTTTGAGTGTGTCTACGACGCGAGCAAATTCTGCGAGCGTCGAGACTGACGTGCGATTGATGCGCGTGATGACATCGCCTTCGACGACGGCGGGCGCGCCCGCGTTCTGCCGCACATCTGCGATGATGCCGTTGGGGTCTATCTCTTTGACAAAGAGACCACGCACGCCCGTCAGGTTGCCCGTCGCAACAATCTGCGGCGTCAATTCCGCGAGCGTCACTCCCAAACGCAGGTTGCCGCCGCTCGAAGAGATGCCTCTGGTTTTCGCAGGCATTTCGTCTTCGGCACGCGCAATGGGCGTGCTGGGCCTTTCGCCCAGAGTCACATTGGCCGTGCGGCGTTCAAGTTTGCTGTTGATCTCGCGCAGGTATATGAGCGGCACTGTCTGCCCGACAGGAGTGGCCGCGACCTTGACTATCAAGTCCTGCGCGTTGGCGATGACTTGCCCGTTGAACTCTACGATCACGTCGCCGAGCTGGATACCGGCTTTGGCCGCAGGGCCTTCCTTGATGGGCATGTCAACGACGACCGCGCCCTTCGCATCCTGCAATCCGTAGACGCGCGCGAACTGCTCTTTAACAGATTCGGGATTGATGCCTAGATAGCCGCGCCGCACTTTGCCGACAGAGGTAATCTGACGATACACAAACTCAGCTTCGTTTGCCGGAAGGGCAAAGCCGATGCCGTTATAGTCTCCGGTCGAAGTCGCAATCTGCGAGTTGATGCCGATGACTTCGCCGCGCATGTTGACGAGCGGGCCGCCACTGTTGCCGCGATTAATCGCCGCATCCGTTTGCAGAAATTGCTGGAAGCTCGTGAAGTAGGGCGTCTCGCGTTGGAGCTTGGAAATAATGCCCGCCGTCACTGTCTGGTCCAGACCGAAAGGAGAACCGATGGCGAGCACCCAATCGCCAACCTGCGCGGAGTTTGAATCGCCGAGCTTGACCGTCGGCAAATCGCGGTCTGTCTTGACCTTGACCACAGCGATGTCCGTCTCTTCGTCTATCCCGACGACCTCTCCGCGAAACTCTTCGCCCGACTGCAAGCGCACGGTGATGCGCGTCGCTCCCTGCACGACATGCTGGTTGGTCAGGATGTAGCCTTTGGGGTCAACGATGAAACCGCTGCCGACGCCGTATGAAGGGCGGCGCGGTTGTTTGCGAAACATATCCAGCAGCGGATTACCGGCGGAAGATTCGTCATCGCCGCCGCCCGCGCCGCCTTCTTCTTCGCCTCGCTCGGCGACATCGGGCGCAGCCGTCTTGGTATCAATGTTGACGACAGCAGGCTCCACGCGCCTTGCAATTTCGACGAAAGAAGCCGAGAGCGCTTCGGGGGCACGCGCGATCTGCGCTTCGTTCTGCGCGATGACGGGCAGACCTGCGAGCATCGCGCCGATGCCGATGCCTGCCACCACGCAGGCGATAGCCAGCGCGGCAATCCAGACGCGCAGCTTTTTCAAGATAGCGCGCTCCGTATCCGTCGTTTGATCTTTGGGAAGCTCGAACATAACACACCACCTATCGAGTGAACTTGCGAACGCCCTCGCCTTGTTCCGATTAAAACATCATGCGTCCGGCATACTGGCTCGCGCATGACAAAGGGAAGTCAGAGCAGTATAGCGGAAACTTGTGGCGGGAAGCAAAAAAGCTATAGTGATTCGGTTTGAACTTTATGAGCGGCGTTGTGATTCGTGACTTGTGTGATGAAGAGGGAAATAGTTTCCGGCAAAGGCGCTGGTGGCGCAAAGAAAAGCACGCAAAGAGCGAGCAGCATTCAATGCTTTGCGGTCTTGCTTTGCGCCACCAGCGCCTTTGCCGGAAATTTCTTATTGTCCCTGAAATTGAACTACTGCCAAAAAGCAGGACTCAGAAAAAAAGCTGTTTCAGCTTTTTCATTCCGAGTTCTGAATCCTGTTTTATCTTCTCAGCAAAACTTTGAGCACGCCGCGCTCCGTCGCGCGCTCCATCGCTTTGACTCCGTCTGCCAGAGCATACTCTTCGCTGATGAGGCTTTCGACATCAATCGAATTGCCTTTGAGCATATCGAGGGCGGGAGCAAAACGCCCGCAGCGCGAGCCGACAAGGCTGATCTCGTTGACCACGATGCGCGCCATCTCAACCCGCGTCGCGCCATGAAAAGTTGATTTCAAGACGAGCACGCCGCGCGGCTTGAGGAGTTCAAGCGCGAGCGCAAAGCCTGTCTCCGCGCCGGAAGCTTCGACCACGACATCAAATGCGCTCACCAGTCCCTGCACACGGTCAAGGGTTGCAGTCTCGATGCCGCGCGCGGCTGCGAGGCGAAGCTTTTCCGGATGCTTGCCCACGAGCTGAACCTGCGCGCCTGTCAACGCGAGCACCTGCGCGCACAGCAGCCCTAGCTTGCCGTCTCCGATAACACAGACGCGCGTCTCTTTCGTCACCTCTACGCGCTCTGTGATTCCCCAGGCGGCTGCGAGAGGTTCTGCGAAGACTGCTACATGGTCTGGAATCTCGTCCGGCACGGGCAGTAGATTGACGACCGGCAAAGTCAGAAACTCTGCATGCGCTCCGTCGCGCCCGACGATGCCGAGCACTGTGCGCGTAGAGCAATGACGGGAATCGCCATTCAGGCATAAATCACAACGACCGCATCCGGCATTGATCTCTCCGACGACCCGCTGGCCCACAAGCTGCGAGGCGCGCGGCGCATCTTCGACCACGCCGACAAACTCATGGCCGAGCGTGCCTTCAAACCCCGCATAGCCGCGCACGATCTCGACATCCGTATTGCAAATCCCGGACAGCGTGACGCGCACCACAGCTTCACCCGCCTGATGCGGTTTCTCAATCTCTGCCAGAGAGAGTTGGCCGTGCTCGTAACGTAGCGCCTTCATAACTAATGAATGTGAATCAGGAGTAGAACAATCTTTGCGGTGCTTTGCGAAAGACCTTTGCGTGCTTTGCGTTTAAAATTGATATTAAACGCAAAGCACGCGAAGAGTCAGACGCCGGGAAATGCAAAGAGAAATCTGAAACAGCTCTTCTCTTTTCTACGCTCCATGCGCTTCACTGCTGGTCTCAAAAACTTTTCGTTCTGGTGTAAGCGTTGTCGGGCGTCAGTTCGGCCGATTGCCTGCTGCCGGAGACGTTGACGCGCAGACGCCATTCGATATTGAGTTCGCCGGGCAGCGTCGCGTGAATCCACCACGGGCCGGGCTTGACCATCAAAGTCACCTGCCCTTCGCGGTCAAAGCGGCCTTCGACCGGAGAGCGATTGCCCATACGCTCTGTCAGAAAATCGTCGAGGCGCGTGCCCGGACGCCGCTCCGAGAAGAATTCGTTGCGCGCCGCCATGATGTCAATCGGATACAGCTCGACCTGCACGTCCAAAGCAGGGCCGCCAGCAGGCCCGCGCAGGGTTATACGCAACGCCGTCTCTGCCGCAGAGTTTGCCTGACGGTTGCTCACGGCCCCTTCATCATCGGACAGGTGACGGTAAACGCTCCACCCTGCTGCTGCGAGCGAGACGACGAGCGCGAGCCGTATGATGTTGAGACTAAGATTGAGCGTCAGGTTGTTCTGCTTCACTTGATGACAAAAAAGCTCTTCAACGGTTTGCACCTCAATCTAGCATCGCGCCGCGAGCCGTGACAAACCTTCAGATGAAAGTCCGGAACTTTGAAGCCTTGCACGGGATGATGAGAAGAGTGCTGTCTGGAATGAACAGTCAAACCTGGCCCGTGAGTTTGAAGACTTCCCGCTTACTCGTAAGCAAACCACCATCCGTGATCCATGACGCGGCCATCTTCGACTATGAAAAAAAGAAAATCGTGCATCCCGCGCCAGAAGTAAATCAGGTATTCCCGGCCCTCTTTCTCTTCCACTTTGCGACCGGCTTTCCTGAGCTGGTTATGATAGATGTCCAGAAAGTATCCCATCTGCTTTCTATCCCTCAAGGCATCCGGCTCTCCCAGACAGGCGGTGATGATTTCCTTTGTGTAAGGCGGATGCCCAAGCTCTCTGCCGAGCGCGTTCAAAACCCTGTGCAAGCTGCCACCGTCAGCCTGCACATCTTCATCAAATGTTCCCTGTGGCAGCTTGCTGCGTCTCTCGCGCAGCTCTTCGTACCGGCTTATCAGGGCGACGATTTTCGGCTCAAGGATTTGACACGCAGCCTGCTTCGATTGGGCCAACGCTCCGCCCGTCAAAAACAGAATGGCCGATAGGGAGAATAACGAAACGCTTCATAACTTTTAATCTCCGCCTGAGCTTTCCGAAGAGCGGCAATGGCCTGCCGCTAATAAAATTTTATTTCAAAACCATTCAACCCTTTGCGCCTTGAGTCTTTAGCCAGATTTTGAAATCGCATTCAGGCTGCACATGAGCGCGGCTCGCACGCATTATGAGCTACGGCATAGATGAAAGCCATGCGCTCGCCGCCTCTCAAATTTCGGACTTCTACGGCGCGCGGCTTTTGCCTAACCGTGCAACGTGAAAACAATAATTACTTTTGACTTTTCCACAGAGACCTTTCAAGATAGTTGCAAGCTCGAACGCGATATTTTTTATGGGCGTGAAAAAGAAACAGCAGCAGAAACAGGAAGCGCTGCGCGCGATACTCCATGAGCGCGGCGCGCAGCTCACGACTCAGCGCGCGGCGGTCTATAACTATCTGTGCGGGGTGGCGCATCACCCGACCGCTGAAGAGGTTTTTCTGGCGGTCAAGCCCAACTTGCCGCGCATCAGTTTAGCCACTGTCTACAAAAATCTGGAAGCCCTCGTCAGTTGCGGCGTGGTCTCGAAACTGGCTTACGGAGATGCTTCCGCGCGCTATGACATACGCACAGACCATCACTATCACACGCGTTGCCTCGAATGCGGAAAGATTTGGGATTTGAATGCAAGCGAGGGCGCGGAATGGCTGGCGCAGATTAAGCCGCAGGCGGGATTTCAGGTGAAGGACTACCGGCTGGAACTCTTAGGCTATTGCCGCGAGTGCCGCCGGTAATTTTTTTTGACTTCAAGACAATAATAAGTATTGTTCTTGAATATGCCAAGCGGGTTCAAACCCTTCGAGCTGACACAGTATTAGATGATATGCCGACGGGAAACCGCCACTATCCGACTTATTGAATAATCCCCTCTTCGCGCAAAGCGCTTTCAAGCTCTTGTTCTGTCGGGACACACAGCGCTTGTTCGCCAATCTTCAATGTCGGCTTTTGTTCCTTGCCATCGTTCTGCTGTTTGACCCACTCGGATGCCTGCGCGTCCTCTTCGACGTTGATGTAATCGTAAGCCACGCCGAGACGGTCAAGCGTTTTCAGCGTCCGCTTTGTATCCCCGCACCAGTCTGCGCCGTACACTTTTACCTGTTCCATATCCTTGTTCTCCCCTGCGGTTTTGAATTCACGCCATGATAATCAATGCCCGCGAGATTTTATAGGGAAGAGAGAAAAAAGTAGTGGATCAATTTCTAACAGGGCGAGAAGAAAAACATTTTCGCGCAAAGGCGCAAAGAGCAAGTTGCATTCAACGCCTTTGCGGTCTTCCTCTGCGCCTTTGCGGGAAACTATTTATCTGTTAATGATACAAGTCACGAATGACGGCTCACCTCTCGAAGTTCAACTTGAACAACTACTCGCACGCGCTTTCCCTTTCCCCTTTTTCTCTTTTCCACTTAAAATGTTTTTCATGACGGATAAGTTTCGAGACGAGTGCGGCGTGTTCGGCATTTACGGGCACGCGGAGGCTGCGCGGCTGACCTATCTGGGGCTTTACGCTTTGCAGCATCGCGGGCAGGAATCATGCGGCATCGTCTCTTCTGACGGCTCGGAGCTGCGTTCGGAACGCGCGATGGGCCTGGTCTCGGATGTTTTCGATCAAGCCACGCTAGACCGTCTGCCGGGTGCGAGCGCCATCGGTCATGTGCGCTACTCGACGGCGGGCGAAGTTTCGATACGCGAGGCGCAGCCCTTTCTGGTCGCCTGCCAGCATGGACAGGTCGCCGTCTGTCATAACGGCAATCTTCCCTTTGCCAGTGAAGAGCGAAAAAGATTGGAGCGCGAGGGCGCGATCTTCTCTTCGACTTCGGACACGGAAGTTATCCTGCACGGCATCGCGCGTTCGCGCGCACGCAACGTAGCAGAAGCGATTCCGGAAGTCCTGTGCGAAACCGAAGGCGCGTTTTCGATGCTCTTTCTGACGCCTCGAAGCTTGATTGCCATACGCGACCCGCGCGGCTTTCGCCCGCTCGCGCTCGGTCGTCTGGGAGAGGCATGGGTCGTGGCTTCCGAAACCTGCGCGTTCGATCTGATTGACGCGCGATACGTGCGCGACATAGAGCCGGGCGAGATGATTGTGATTGATAGTGAGGGATTGCACTCTTCTTCCCCGCTGCCTGCGCGCCCGCATTCGATGTGTATCTTCGAGCATGTTTATTTCGCGCGGCCAGACTCTGTTATCTACGGCCATTCGGTCAACGAATCGCGTCATAAGATGGGCAAGCGGCTCGCGGTAGAGCATCCGGCTGAAGCGGACATCGTTGTGCCCGTGCCCGATTCGGGAGTGGCTGCGGCCATCGGCTATGCCGCGCAATCCGGCATCAACTATCGTCAGGGACTCGTGCGCAACCACTACGTCGGGCGCACCTTCATCGAGCCGAAGCAATCCATACGCTCCTTCGGCGTCCGCATCAAACTCAATCCCGTGCGCCATCTCATAGAAGGCCGCAGCATCGTGCTCGTAGACGATTCGATTGTGCGCGGGACGACTTCCAAAAAAATCGTCCGCATGGTCAGAGAGGCCGGAGCAAAGGAAGTGCACATGCGTATCAGTTGCCCGCCGACCATCAGCCCGTGTTTTTATGGCGTGGACACGCCGAACAAGTCAGACCTGATTGCCGCGCAGATGCCGATTGAAGAGATACGCCGTTTTATCGAAGCGGATTCATTGGGTTATCTCTCGCTCGAAGGCATGCTCGCAGCGACAGGCATCAGCGCGGACTCTTCCTGCGTCGCCTGCTGGACGGCACGCTACCCGACGCGCATCACACGCGAAGCCGAGACGATGTTTGCGCGCGAGCATGAAGCTGTGCCGTCCGATTAAGGAGGAAAGTATGAATATCAAAGTGATAATTGAACCGGGCGAAGACGGTTATTATGTAGCGCATGTCCCGTCTCTCAAAAGCTGCTGGTCACAAGGGAAAACCAGAGAAGAAGCTCTCCAAAATATTCGTGAAGCAATTGATCTATATTTAGAGCCTGAGTTGACCGAGTTAGCAAAAGACCAGGAAATGGTCGAGCTAACGGTATGAAATCACCTTTTGCTCTCAGGGCGGCAAGTTCTCGCTGCATTGATGCGCTTAGGCTTTATCGAAGCTCATCGAAAGGCAGCCACGTAAAGATGAAACATGCAGACGGAAGAGTAATCGTCTTTCCGTTTCATGATGAAGTTGATCGTTATACATTGAAGGGCGCTCTTCATGATGCAGACGTTGAGGTGGAAGATTTCCTCAAAGAAGTAAAATAGGTCTTTAAAAGTCTTCGGGAGAAATACTTAGTGGCACAGAGTAGAAAAGGATGCGGGTGCGCGATTGCGGCGCTGGTGGTTTTTATCGGCGTCTGCTTCGGCGTCTACTTTTTCCTTGTCCGCCCGTGGTTGGAGAAGCGCAAAGTGCCGCCGCCTTCGGGCAAAGAGTTGCAGGTGCACATGCTCGACATCGGACAGGGCGACTCGATTCTGATTATCTCGCCGGAGGGCAAGACGGTGCTCGTTGACGCTGGCGACACCGGGCGCGGCAAGCTAATCCTTGAGGCGCTTAATCGTTATAACGTCAAGCAGCTGGATTATTTTATCGCCACGCACGCGCACGCAGACCACATAGGAGGCGCGGACGAAGTCATCAATGCGACGAAGGTTTTAAATGTCATTGACAGCGGAGTCGTGCCGCCGTCGCGTTCATCGAATGAGAACGGCAACAAGAACGCGAAGGCGAGGACGAGCGGCAGGAGCACGGAGTTGCCGACGACGAAATCTTATCTTGATTTTCTGGAAGCGGTGAAGAAGAACGACTCGCATTATGAGAAGGCCGTGCCGGGACAGAAATATGATCTTGGAGGCGGCGCTATCCTGACCGTGCTCGCTCCGATTGAGCCGTTCTTTACCAAAGACCAGTTGCGCTCAGGCGGCAACGAGCCGAACGCCAACTCCGTCGTCGTGCGGCTTGATTACGGAGAGTTTTCCATGCTCTTGACCGGCGACGCGGAGGCGCAGACCGAAGAGAGGATGATGAACAAGGGCGCGCAGCTTGAAGCAAAGGTCTTGAAGGTCGGGCATCACGGCTCGAAGTATGCGACTTCGGAAAATTTTCTCAAGAGTGTAAGGCCCGAGATCGCGCTCATCTCGGATGCCGAGAACAATCGTTACGGGCATCCGTCGCAGGCCGCGCTCGACCGTTTGAAGGCCGCAGGCGTCAAGCTCTATCGCACAGATTTGAGCGGCGAGATTTCGATTACGACGACGGGCAAGACGCAGGACGGCAAGCTCTACGAAATCAAGACGCAGAAAGAGCCGAAGGGCGATGCGTGGGCCGGACGCGAGCCGCAGAAGGATGATTCCGAGCGCACGGGCTTTGTCTCTTACGGCGACTATGGCCCGCCGCCGCGCGAGAAGAAAGAGAAGAAACCCAAAGCGACCTCCGGTTGGAGCGAGGGCAAATGATGAGCGATAAAGAATCAACAGACGACGCGCGCTCAATCCGATTCGATGCCGTCATAGACCGCATCGAAGATGGAGACATGGCCGTCATCCTGCTCGGAGATGAAGAGCAACAGCTTGATCTGCCCGTCGCTTTTCTTCCGGCAGAGGCTGAGGGCGGCGACCATCTCAACATCACCATCAAGCTTGATGCGGAAGCGCGCGACTCGATGCAGGATAAAATCAAAAAGCTGCAAGAGGAGCTTTTGAATCGCAGCAAGCCATAAGAATTTACTCATTTACTCAGCGGTTCATTTGCTCATTTAAAAAATGAATCAATGCGTAAATGAGTAAATGAGCAAATCAATTAATGAATCAATCAATCACCTACAGCGACGCCGGAGTCTCGATTGACGCGGCGAATCTTGCGACCAAGAAAATCAAGCGGCTGGCCCAGAGAACTTTTAACGAGCGGACGCTGACAGAGATAGGCAGCTTTGGCGGGATGTTCGATGCCGCGTTTCCGCAGATGAAGCAGCCCGTGCTGGTCGCTTCGGCTGACGGCGTCGGGACAAAGCTGAAAGTCGCTTTCGAGACCAACACGCACAACACCATCGGGCGCGATCTGGTCAACCACTGCGTCAACGACATCCTTGTGCAAGGCGCGCGGCCTCTCTTTTTTCTCGATTACATTGCGACGGGCGCGCTCTCTCCGGATGTGGTCGCAAGCATTGTCGAAGGCATGACGGACGGCTGCCGCGAAAACGCTTGCGTGCTGCTGGGCGGCGAGACGGCGGAGATGCCCGGCTTTTACGCTGCGGGCGAATACGATGTCGCGGGCTTTATCGTCGGCATAGTGGATCGCGTGAAGGTGATTGACGGCAAGAATATTGCAGCCGGAGACGCTGTGCTCGCGTTGCCTTCCGTCGGGTTGCACACGAACGGCTATTCGCTGGCGCGCAAACTTTTTTTCGAGGTCGCGGGCTACGGCGTGAACACACATCTGGACACGCTTAACCAGACAGCGGGCGCGGCTCTTTTGCAGCCACACAAAAGTTACCTGCACGCGCTCGAAAAACTGCTCGACACCGGGCAGCTTAAAGGACTCGCGCACATCACCGGCGGCGGACTCACAGAAAACATCCCGCGCATCCTGCCCGAAGGAACAGCCGTGACCATCGCGCGCGACACCTGGCCCGTGCTCCCCGTCTTCAAACTGATGCAGGAAATCGGCAACGTGCCGGACGCAGAGATGTATCGCACCTTTAACATGGGCGTCGGCATGGTCATCATCTGCGCCGTTGAAGATAAAGAAAAAATCAAATCTCATCTCGAAGAGCGCGGCGAAACGTGCTACGAAATCGGGCGCGTCACGGAAGGCAACCACGAAGTCAACATCGTTTAGTCTCAAGTCCCAAGACCCGGGTCAGACGATTATCCAGACCCGGGTCTTGGGACTTGAGACCTGGGTCTTGGGACTTTTATGCATCGAATCGGCATTCTGATTTCCGGTCGCGGGTCGAATATGGTTGCGCTCTCGGATGCTGTGCTGGAGGGCCGGATAGCCGATGCGTCGATTGCCGTTGTCATCAGCGACCAGAAGGATGCGGCGGGACTTGAGCGTGCGACGGAGCGCGGCATCAAAACGATTGTCATTGAGCGGCGCGGGCGCACGCGTCTTGAGCATGACCTTGAAATCATCTCCGCACTCCGCGCGCATGAAGTTGATTTAGTTTGCCTCGCAGGATACATGCGCCTGCTCTCGCCGGAATTTATAGAAGCCTATCGCGGGCGCATCCTGAACATCCATCCGAGCCTGCTGCCCTCGTTTCCCAGCCTCGATGTGCAGCGACAGGCGATTGAGCATGGCGTCAAATTCTCCGGCTGCACAGTCCACTTTGTTGACGAAACATTGGACGGCGGCCCGATCATCGCGCAAGCTACCGTGCCCGTGCACGATGACGACACGCCGGAGACACTTGCGGCGCGCATCCTCTCGGAAGAACATCGCCTGTATGCGGAAGCCGTCGCGCTCGTCGTGAGCGGCGAGTATGAGATTACCGGGCGACGTGTGAAAGCTAAAAGTCCATTTCAAAATTTAAGAGACTGAATGCTTCGACTCTTTGCGCCTTAGGTTTTATCTTAGCGCCTTTGCGCGAAACACCGACGGTTTCGCGCAAAGGCGCTAAGAAATAAAAACTCAAGGCGCAAAGGCTTGAGTTGTTTTGAATCTGCTTATCGAGAAAGCGAGTTTGATGATGGAGAAGGTTAATCTTGAACAGAAGCTTTCGCTTTTTAGCGAGCACTGGCAACCCAAAATCGCCGGCGAGTTGAACGGCCAGCACGTCAAGCTGGTCAAGTTTCAAGGCCCGTTCACATGGCATCATCACGAGACGGAAGACGAGATGTTTCTGGTCGTCAAGGGACGCTTTCGGATGGAGTTTCGTGACCGCGACGTGTGGATTGAAGAGGGCGAATTCATCATCGTCCCGCGCGGCGTCGAGCATCGCCCCGTCGCAGAAGAGGAAGCACAGGTGCTGCTCTTCGAGCCTGCGACGACGCTCAACACAGGCAATATTCAAGATGAATTTACAGTAGCCGAGTTAGAGAAGATTTAAATTACATTCACCACAGAAACGCAGAAAAAAGGTAAAGGTAAAAGGCAAAAGTCAGAGGGCTTGAATGCTGTTCTTACTTTTGCCTTTTACCTTTTTACTTTTACCTTCTTCATCTCTGGCCCAGAGCGACAGCGCGCTGAAAAGCTGCATACACGGCCTTTGACAAAACGGTTCTGAGCGAGCCTTTTTCCATTTGATAAATGGCTTCGGCTGAAGTGCCGCCGGGAGACGTGACCATGTTCCTCAACTCTGCCGGATGCTTGCCTGATTCCATCGCAAACAGGACTGAGCCGAGCATCGTTTGCTGCACCAACTCCTGCGAGACGTGCCGCGAAAATCCCATGTGCACGCCCGCGTCCACCAGCGATTCCATCATCATAAAAATGTAGGTCGGCCCGGTCGCACTCAAGGCCGTCGCCATGTCAATCATCCGCTCGCTCTCGACATACATCTCGCGCCCCAGAGCCGCGAGCATCACGCGCACCTGTGATTGCTGTTCCGCGCTCACCTCCGGCGTAGCCGTCCAAGCGGTCATCCCCTGCGCTATCTGCGCGGGCGTGTTCGGCATCGCGCGCACGACAGCCGGATGCAGCATCTCGCCCGCAATCGTCTCGATCTTCGCGCCCGCGACGATCGAGAGCACAAGCTGCTCAGGCTGCGACGCGCCCTTCAATTCATTGAGGATGCCTCCGAGACGCTGCGGCTTGACTGCGAGCACGATGATCGAGCCTGAAGGCGGCTCATCTGCGCCTCCTCCTGCGCGACGGCTGAAAGTAGCTGCCTCACGATTGCTCTCAACCACATTGATGCCATACCGCGCTTTTAATTCTTCACGGCGCGCGGGGCGCGGGTGGCTGCCGACGATTTGAGCGGGCGCGACAAGACCCTGCCTGAGGAGTCCCGCGATGATGGCTTCGGCCATCACGCCGCTGCCGATGAAAGATAGTTGTACTGATCGGAGTGGATTCGCTTCTCCGGTTGAATTAGTTTGCTCTGTTGAAGTAATCATGATTGAACTGAAGATAGCGCAAGCGGCGTGAGATGCGCTACTCTATCCGTTCGGAGGAATGAATGAAGAAGTTTCCCGCAAAGGCGCAAAGACGCAAAGACGGCGCAGGGCAAGCGAACAGGAATGCTTGCCCTTGTCCACTTGTTTTCTTTGCGATCTTCCTCTGCGCCTTTGCGCCTTTGCGGGAAACTTTTTTCTGTTAAAAATGACGATTGACGAACAACTCGCATACCTTCGCAAAGGCGCGGTCGAGATTATCCGCGAAGAAGACTTGCGCGCGAAATTGGAAAAGAGCGCACGCACCGGAAAACCTTTGCGCGTCAAGCTCGGCGCAGACCCGACCGCGCCGGACATACATCTGGGCCACACCGTAGTGATTCGCAAGCTCCGCGCGTTTCAGGAACTGGGCCACACAATCATTTTTCTGATAGGCGATTTCACAGGCATGATCGGTGACCCGTCCGGCAAATCCGCCACGCGCCCGCAACTAACGCGCGAAGAGATAGAGGCCAACGCGGAAACCTACCGGACACAGATTTTCAAGCTGCTCGACCCGGAAAAGACTGTCATAGATTTCAACTCGCGCTGGATGGACACGCTCGGCAGCGCGGGCTTTATACGCCTCGCCTCGCATGTCACGGTCAAGCAGATTCTCGAACGCGACGACTTCGAGAAACGTCTCGCAGAGAATCGCCCGCTCGCGCTGCATGAAGTGATGTACCCGCTCGTCATGGCTTACGATTCGGTCGCGCTCGAAGCGGACGTGGAGCTTGGCGGCACGGATCAAAAGTTCAATATCCTGATGGGCAGAAGCTTGCAGAAAGAGTACGGGCAGGAATCGCAGGTCGCAGTCATCATGCCGCTCCTTGAAGGCACGGACGGCGTGCAGAAGATGTCGAAGAGCCTTGATAACTACATCGGCATCAACGAGCCGCCGCAGGAGATGTTCGGCAAGGTGATGTCCATCTCCGACGAATTGATGTGGCGTTATTACGAGTTGCTGACAGACCTGCGAGTTGACGACATCAAAGCTTTGCGCGAGACAACCGAACGCGGCGAGCGCAACCCGCGCGACTTCAAGGTCGATCTTGCCAAACGCATCATTACGGACTTTCATTCGGCGGACGCGGCGCGCGAGGCCGAAGCGGAGTTCAACCGCATGTTTCGTGAGAAGCAAGCCCCGACGGAGATTGAAGAACGCACTTTGCCTGTTGGCGATGGCAGATGGGGACTGCCACATCTATTAGTTGAAACAGGACTGGCAGCATCAAAGGGCGAAGCGCGGCGGCTCATCGAACAGGGCGGCGTACAGGTGGACGGCGAACGCATTGAAACGCCAAATGATATTATTACACCTATAAAGCCGGGAATGGCTTTTGAAATTAAAGTTGGCAAGCGCCGTTTTCTGCGCGTAAGATTTGAGTAGAGTGATTTCTAAGCTATGGCTTCCGAGTTTGCTATCTCTAACGAAGAGACGTTGATTATCGAAACGCCGGAGCGCGTGCCTTTGCATTTCGCGCTGGCCTCTATCGGCAATCGCTTTCTCGCCTGCGCTGTAGACCACACGATTCAAATCATCGTGCTCTTTTTGATCTACCTGGGAGTTTCCATCATCGCGGAGTATTCCATCTACTTCGGCGGCGGGCTGTCGGAGGCTCCGAAGTGGGTCATAGCCCTCATGGTCATCTTCGTCTTCCTGCTCATGTCGGGCTACTTCGTTTTCTTCGAGTGGCTGTGGAACGGGCAGACGCCGGGCAAGCGTTGGCTCAAGCTGCGCGTGATACGCGAGGACGGGCGACCCCTGACTTTCTGGGAAGCGGCTGTGCGCAACCTCTTACGCACTTTTGACATGATGCCCGCGCCGTTTTATTCCATCGGCCTGATCTCGGTTTTTATCAGCGAGAAAGACCAGCGCGCGGGCGACATGATTGCCGGGACGGTCGTCGTGCGCGAGCGCGAAGCCGAAGCCCCAAGCTTCGATCAGGTCTTCGCCGCGCCCGTCAGCGATACGGCCTATCGCCGCTCGTTCAAAGCGCCGCCCTTCACAGCCGACCTCAGCTCCCTGACGGAGATGGAAATGGAAGTGGTGGAAACCTTCCTGCGGCGTCGATGGGATTTGCCGGAGGTACAGCGGCAATGGATGGCTTGGCGCGTCTCGCTGCCGCTCATGTATCGCCTGCGCCCAACCTATGAGCTGGCGAATTTTACTTACGAAGGTTTTCTGGAAGAACTGCTGCACCGCTATCGCGCACAGCATCGCTTTGTAGATTGACTTGTGATTACCGGAATCAATTAAGGCCGCCACTCGACAGGAAAGAGCTTGCCTGCTTTTTGCGGGTCAAGCGTAAAGCCGACCAGTTCTCCGGCGCGTGTTAAGACCGGGTCGAGTTGTGCGGCCATCGCTTCCGGTGTGGGGATGATCAACTCGTCCGGCGTCACGCCGGTGCGCTCAAGGCTCTTGCCATCGGTCATTATCACGTCGAAGATAGTGATGCTGGCCCCGTAATAAAATTTGTAGCCACCTGTTGCCTCATGTCGCAGGTGGGTGGCTCCCATCACATCTCCGCCGGTGCGGTCGCCGATCACGATTCCGCGTTTCTCAAGTTGGACGACGCGCGCCAGCATCTCTGCCGCAGAGCCTGACTGGCTGTCCACAATGACAACGAGTTTTCCGTTAAAAGCGCGTTTGGCTCCCACCGTTTTAGCAATCAAGGGCTGCGTCTTATCGCGCCACTTATCGTCACCGATTTTGACATCATGCTCGAAGAGATTGCCCACGAGCCGCAGCAGCGTCTTTTGCATACCGCCGGGATTACCTCGCAGGTCAAGAATCATTGACTTTCGTTTACGCGCCTTGTTCATCACTTCATCTATGTCGCCTTCCTTCTTATCGAAAGCAGGCATCCGCCAGATAAAGGTCTCATCGGTTTCGTAGAAGCGGTGGCGGCGCAGGCGCACCTCCATCTCCCACTCTCTGATAATTTCCGGCCTGTCGATAGCCGTCAGGATGCCGACATGCCGCACGGGCCTCTCGCCTTCAACTTTCGCCATGATATCGAGCGACTGCTGCTCTGCGCTTCCGCGTTTGATGAGGACAGGAATGAAAGGCTGGTAGCGCAGGAAATACATGAGCTGCCACAGGTTCTCGCGCGCCGGCTTGTTGCCTGCTAAAAGCAGAATCTCGTCGCCCGGTTGCAAGCCTTTTTTGGCGGCATCGCTCCCAGGCTTGACTGCGACCACATAACACTTGTTACCGACCATCTGTAGCTCCCAACCCTGCTCAACGCGCTGCGCTGGCGGCGGGACGAGAAAGAAAGTGTGCGAGTCATCGAACATCATCAGCGTTTTTGCGATGATGCTCAGAGCCTCGCCGATTGAAGCGGCGCGGCCAATCTTTTCCTCCGCAGACTTAAAATGCGCGTCCAGATCAATGCCGCGAAACGCAGCGTCGTAGTAATACTTTCGTATGTCTTCCTTGATGACATTAAGCATCTGGACAGCGCGCTTGCGGTCGTTCTCGATTGACTGCGCGCGTGCCGCCTGCGTCGTGCAGGCAATCAGGAGCAAGCCCACAATGCAGACTTGCATCAGCGCCCGTGCGAAAAACCGCTCATGTGTTTTAAGCATGCTGTCCATCCATCAAAGAATCAAAAGTGGCTTGCGGATAAGCAACTATCCCACAGGGCAGATTGAGCGCGTCACAAGAGCCATGTCCTGACCGGAATAAGCGTCGAGAATTATTTCTTCCACTCGATGGGGAAAAGCGCGCCCGCTTTTTCCGGGGACAATTCGACGCCGACGAGGGCGGCGGCGCGTGCGAGGACAGGGTCACGTTTAGCAGACAGGTCTGCGCCCGTCAAGAGCAATAATTCATCCGGCCTGACGCCCGTGTGCTCAAGACTCTTGCCGTCCGTCATGATGACATCCGCGTTGGTGATGCTCGCGCCGTAAAAAGCTCCGATGTCCACGCCCGACATATGAGAATAAGTCAAACTCTGCATCACTTTGCCGGAGGTGTTGTCGCCGATGACTATTCCGCGCTTTTCCAGTTGCATCACGCGCGCAAAGATTTCGGCGGCTGAGGCGCACCGGCTATCAACCAGCACGATGACCTTGCCGGTGAAGTAATTTTTGCCGCGCGTCTTGCCGACCTGCGGATCCATCTTCTTACGACCTTTGAGTTCCGCAATCTTCACGTCGTGGTCAAAGAAGTTGCCGACGAGCCTTTCGAGGGCGACGACATAGCCGCCGCCGTTGCCGCGCAAATCTAAAATCAGATTCTTGTACTTTCTGACCTCATCCATCCGGCTGTCCATCTCCGACGGACTCTGCACGAAGGTCGGCATCTTCCAGATAATCAAATCGTCGTTGATTTTTTCGATGCGGTTGCGATAGAGACGGCTCTCGTTTTCGGATTCCCTGATGTCGTCGAAAATGTCTTTGCCGCTGGTCGCACCGGACATGTCCTTGACCAGTTTGCCCTGCTCCACCTTAGCCATCGCCACTAGTTCGCGCTGCTTGCCGCCCGCTTCCTGCACGACGATTTTCATGCCAGCGCGCGGCCTCAGCGCGTAATAAAAATACTGCATCTTCCAGATGTTCTCGCGCGTCGGCTCATAACCGTCAATCGAATAGATTTCATCACCGGGCCTCAGTCCTTTGGCCTCGGCATCGCTGCCCGGCTTAACTGCCGTCACGAAACATTTGTCACCGATCATCTGCATCTGCCAGCCGTACTCGACTTTAGCCGCGCGCCCCGGCGGAGAGAAGGAGAGATGCGAGTCGTCAAAATCGAGCAGCGTCTGGGCGATGATGCCGAAAGCCTGACTGATGGAGGTGGCGTTCTTAATCTTCTCTTCAGCCTTCTTGAAATGCTCGTCGAGATTGATGCCGTGAAAATTTGTGTCGTAGTAATTATTCTTAACATCCGTCTTGATTGCGTCGAGCATCATTCTGGCCCTCTCGCGGTCAAAACTGCTGATTGACTGCGCGCGTGTAGGAGGCATGGCCCAGCCCACCAGCAAGAGCAGGCAGAGGAGCGCGGCAGGCACAGAAAAAGACACACGCGGGGACAGAGTATTTAAAATTCCGGACTTCACTTTTAATTCTCCTGGCAGTTTTGATAAGGGGGTTTTGTTAATGATTGGGCCGCAATGCTGGAAAATCCGAGAGGCGCGGCCCTTTGAGCGAACGCGGATACAAGCATCCATGTGGCCGCAGCGACAAACATAGATGCGCGGCATCCATGAGTGGTTCGCTTGTCGCAATGCGTCAAGGCATGTTAATTTCCAGAGTTTGTTTGAGCGCGCATTTTTCTTCCTGTGCGCTGTTCCCCTGTTTTCAGAGCATTGACCCTGAAGCGCATGATGTTCATGACGGAGACTAACGACAGTTTGAAAGAGCGCGTGCGCGCATTCTGGCAGGCGCATCCGTGCGGGACAAAGTTTGCGGACGCGCCGCCCGGCTCGCGCCTCTTTTACGAGCGCGTCGAGGAGCATCGCTATCGCACGGAATGGCACATTCCCGCCGCCGCAGATTTCCAGAGCGCGCGTGGCCTCAAGGTGCTGGAAATCGGATGCGGCCTGGGGACGGACGGGGCGCAGTTTGCACGCGCGGGCGCAGACTACACCGGAGTCGATTTGACGGACGCGGCTATCGAGCTGGCGCAAAAGCGTTTCGAGCTGTTCAATCTTCCAGGCACGTTTCGCACAGCGGATGCGGAGAATCTGGATTTCGCGGACGAATCTTTTGACCTCGTCTATTCGCACGGCGTGCTGCATCACACGCCGGACACTGTGCGGGCCGTCTCAGAAGTCCATCGCGTTTTAAAACCCGGCGGGCGCGCGGTCGTCATGCTCTATCACAGAGACTCTTACAATTATCGCGTCAACATCGGACTCCTGAGGCGTGCCGGTGCGCGCCTGCTCCGCTACGAAACGGGATTGAAGCTGACGCATAAGCTGACGGGCGAATCCGTTGACAGCCTGCGCGAGCACGCGCGGCTGCTCAAAGCGGACACGGAGAGCTATCTCGCACCCGGCGAATTTCTGAACCAGAACACGGACGGCGCGGGCAATCCGCTGGCGCGCGTTTACTCTCGCCGTGAAGCGCGGGAGCTTTTTAAGGATTTTGCAGAGGTCAAACTCGGCGCATACTTTTTGAACAAACGCTGGCTGCCCGTCATCGGCAACCTGCTGCCGCGCAAAGTGGAAGCCAGCCTCGCCGCACGCTGGGGCTGGCATTTGTGGATTTACGCGACCAAGTGAGCGGTACTTTGTGCTTTGTACTTTGTTCTTTGCTCGTTGAGGCGCAGATTGCGTCCTGAAGATCGGCAAAGCACAAAGCACAAAGCACAAAGCACAAAGAACAAATGAAAAACATTTTAGTAACAGGCGGCGCGGGCTTT
Organism: Pyrinomonadaceae bacterium; assembly: GCA_963817025.1. Classification (GTDB taxonomy): domain Bacteria; phylum Acidobacteriota; class Blastocatellia; order Pyrinomonadales; family Pyrinomonadaceae; genus JACMLC01. The sequence continues at coordinate 1,283,221 of CAWFML010000004.1, forward strand.
ATCGGCTCGCATCTGGTGGACAAGCTTTTGAGCGAGCGCGCGTGGCGCGTTTGGGTGGTGGATGATTTCAATGATTTCTACGCGCCGGAATTGAAGCGCGCAAACGTGAGTTCGCATCAGGCGGATGCGGCTTACAAGCTGATTGAAGCAGACATCCGCGACCGTGCTGCGCTGGACGAAATTTTCGCTGCGACGAAGTTTGAGGCCATCGTTCATCTGGCGGCGCGTGCGGGCGTGCGCCCCAGCCTGACAGAGCCGCAGCTTTACAGCGAGACGAATATCAACGGCACTATCAACCTGCTTGAGCTGGCGCGCGTGCATGAGATTAAGCAGTTTGTCTTCGGCTCGTCTTCATCCGTTTATGGCATCAATGCCAAAGTTCCTTTTGGCGAAGAGGACGAGATACGGCAGCCCATCTCGCCCTATGCCGCGACCAAAGCGGCGGGCGAATTAATCTGTCACACCTACACGCACCTGTACGGCATCCGCTGTGTGTGCCTGCGTTTCTTTACGGTTTACGGCGCGCGGCAGCGTCCAGACCTTGCGATACACAAGTTTGCGCGACTGATTGATGCGGGCAAAGCGATTCCGGTTTTCGGCGACGGCACGACGCGGCGCGATTACACATACGTTGACGACATCATACAGGGCGTGCGCGCAGCCATTGATTATACCGCGGGCGATTATGAAGTTTTTAATCTGGGCGAATCGCGCACGGTGGAGTTGCGCGAGTTGATCGCGCTCCTTGAAAAAGAGCTTGACCGGAAGGCTGTCATTGACCGCCAGCCGATGCAGCCGGGCGATGTGCCGCAAACCTACGCGGACATCACGAAAGCGCGCAAGATGCTCGGCTACAATCCGCAGACGCAGATCGAGGACGGCATCCATCGCTTTGTCGAATGGTTTCGCACAGAGGGCAGAAGAAGTTAAGCATGAGAGGGATGCTGTCAAGACTTAAGACGAAGAGGCAAAGGCGCATCGCCGGGCTGCTCATGGTGCTTGCGCTCTCTTTCGTCGTGCGTGGTTTGACGGCCCAGTTTATAGGCGTGCGGCTGCATGATGCAGGATGGTTCCAGTATGGCTCGTATGCCATCTTTGACGCACGCGCGCAGAACCTGCTCGACGGGAAAGAGCCTTTTTTCTGGATTAAAGATGGAACGCGGACGGACTTGATTCAGTATCCGCCAGCGTTCCCTGCCTTCATCGCTCTGGTTTACAAGCTCGGCGGCGCGCGCACGTCTTACGCAGTCCATCAAGTGTTGTGGGTCTTGGATGCTCTGGCCGTGTTGCTCATCGTCGGCATAGGGGTGACGGCGTTCGGGTGGCGCACAGGTTTAATCGCGGGCGCGCTGGCTGCACTGTCTCCGACGCTCGCCTTTTATGGAGTGTCGCCTTCGTCCGATGGCCCGACGACGTGGATTGTGCTGGGCGGCGTGTGGATGCTGCTTTTGAGCGCAAAGCGGAAAAGCTGGCGATGGGCGCTCGGCTCAGGTCTGATGCTCGGCGCGGCCTGCTGGTTTCGCGTCAATCCACTGTTCATGGCTTTCTGCTGGGCGCTCGTGCTGCTGCTTTTTGTGCGCGAGAGTTGGCGTGTGAGAGCGCGGCTGGCCGCGTTGGTTGTCGGCGGCACGATGCTGGTCGTCGCGCCGATAGCGATTCGCAATGTGATCGTCTTCAGAGAGTTTGTCCTGACGGGCTTGAATGTCGGCACGAATTTGTGGGAAGGACTTGGCGAGACCGAGTATGGTCGCTCGCTCGGTGCGCCATACGGCGACAATGTGATGGTCGAGCAGGAACGCAAAGAGCTTGGACTCGCGCCGGACGCTCCGTTCACTCCCGTCTGGCCCGACGGCATCCGGCGCGACAGAGAGCGTGCGCGCAAGTCTCTGAAAATCATCGCCGCGCATCCCTTCTGGTACTCGACCGTGATGGCGCGCAGGATGTGGGGGATGTTAAAGTTCGCGGGCGAGCCGTCGCCTTACTACGGCACTCCCGGCATCAACTGCACGAGTTCAAAATGCCTGCCGCCAGACTGGCAGGGCGGAGTCGCAGCCTTCGCAGTCAATATTCTGGGAATGGTCCAGAGCGTCTTTCGCTATCTGGCTTTGCCGTTGATGGTCTGCGGCGTGTGGCTCGCGCTCAGGCGCGAGTGGCAGATGTCCTGGCTCTTGCTGGCGACGGTCTTTTACTACCTCGTGCCGGGGACGGCGGCGCATACGGAGCTGCGATATGTGCTGCCGATGCAGGCGGTGCTGCTTGTCTTTGCGGGCTTCGCTGTCTGCCGTCTGGTCGAAGTTGTCAATGGCGCGATAGAGCGGCGGCGCGTGAGAAATGGGAAGGAGAAAGAGATGAGAGAGGTGAATCAAAGTCTGATATGAAGAGAAAGCTGATGGAGTATCTCGCCTGCCCCGCGTGCGGCGGCGAGCTACTGCTCTCTGAAGAAAAGTCAGAGGGCATAGAGATTTTAGAGGGCCAGCTCAAATGCGCTTCATGCGCGGAAAGCTATCCAATCGTGCGCGGCGTCCCGCGCTTCGCCAACCTCGGCGAGGTGGATGAGGACAAGGCCGCGACGGCTTCCAGCTTCGGCTGGGAGTGGCAGCACTTTACGCAGGAAGACGCGCGTTACGGCGAGCAGATGCTCGGCTGGATTGATCCTGTCAAAGCGGAGTTTTTCAAAGACAAGATCGTCCTCGACGGCGGCTGCGGCAAGGGTCGCCACATGCAGCTCGCAGCCGAGTGGGGCGCGCGTGATGTCGTCGGCATAGACCTCAGCGATGCCGTCGAATCCGCCTTCGCTTCGACCAAAGGCTCTGAGAACATGCATGTCGTGCAGGCAGACCTGTGCAAGCTGCCGCTCAAGCGCGTCTTCGATTACGCGTACACCATCGGCGTCATACATCACCTGCTTGACCCGAGCATCGGCTTTCGTTCGCTGGCTTCAAAGATCAAACCGGGCGGCTATTTTTCGGTCTGGGTTTACGGGGCGGAAAACAACAAGTGGATTACGAGCCTCGTCAGTCCTTTGCGCGAAAAGTTTACTTCGCGTATGAATCGCCGCGCGCTGCTTCACCTGTCGAAACTGCCGACGGCGGCGGTCTATGCCGCGAGCAAGCTGGTCTATGGCCCGCTGAATCGAAGCGAGGGCGGCTCTGCCTTAGCGCGCCGTTTGTTCTACAATGATTACATGAACACGATTTCCCAATTTGGCTGGCGAGAGCAGCACACCATCGTCTTTGACCATCTGGTCGCGCCGACGGCCAACTACATCACGCGCGAAGAGTTTGAAAAGTGGTGGAGCGATGTCGGAGCGACGGAGACCGCTATCGGTTGGCACAACAAAAATAGCTGGCGCGGCACAGGGCGCATCAATTAGCCGAAAGGACATCTGAAGACACAAATGGCTAGTGCAGCAAAGATTGCCGACAAAGAACTGCCGCGCGAGATGCAGCAGCACACCTACGCGATTCTCTACGAGGTCGAAGAGACGCACTGGTGGTATCGCGGACGACGCCGCATCCTCTCACTCTTTATCGAGCAGATTTGCAGCAAGGTCAAAGACCGCCGCCCGCAGATTCTGGATGTCGGGTGCGGCACGGGCGCGAACCTGATGATGCTTGGCGAGTACGGCGACGCGCACGGCATAGATGTCTCGCATGACGCGCTGGCGTTCTGCCACGCGCGTGGCCTGGAACGCGTGCGGCACGGCGCGGCTGAAAAGCTGCCATACGAGGACGGCACGTTTGATCTCGTCACGGCGCTGGATGTCGTAGAACATCTGGACGACGACATGGCGGGCCTCAGAGAGATGCGGCGCGTGCTGAGGCCGGGTGGCCGCGCGCTCCTGTTCGTCCCGGCGTTTATGTTTTTGTGGGGCGTGCAGGATGATGTGAGCCATCATCGCAGGCGTTATCGCATGCCGGAACTCCTGAAGGCCGTGCGCGAAGCTGGCTTTGAGGTCGAGCGTTCCACTTACGCCAACATCACTTTCTTTCTTCCGATTCTGCTCGTCCGCACATTTATGCGCTGGATGAAGATCAAGACTTCTACGGAAAACAATATCGGCATGTCATCTCTGAACGGAACACTGGGACGCATCCTCGGCGCGGAAGCCACATGGCTGCGACGCATGAATCTTCCCTTCGGCGTCTCTGCCCTGTGCGTCGCGCGGCGCGTGGATTAAATTAAACACCATCTTTCTTTGCAGGGAGCAGCGTGTCCTTTGCGTCTCTTTGCGTCTTTCTCTTTCGCGCTCTTTGCGGTTAAGTGATTTCTTAACGCAAAGACCGCAAAGGTTTTTCGCAAAGAAACGCAAAGGGTGTTCTACTTTTGATTCGCATAAAATTAAGTTCAGACAGGATGGTTAACAAATGACTACAGAGAGAAAGCTTTTCATTCCGGTCATTCTCGGCACGCCGCGACAGGGGCGCATGAGCGAGCACGTCGCGCGCTTTGTGCATGAAGAGATGGCCCGGCGCGATGGCGTCGAGACGGAGCTGATTGACATACGCGAACTCAAGCTGTCCATCGAAGACGCGGGCGAGGCGATAAAGGATTCGCGCTTTTCGGAGATGGTCGCGCGTGCTGACGGCCTCGTCATCGTCACGCCCGAATACAATCACGGCTATCCGGGCCTGCTCAAGCATGTGCTGGATACAAACTTGAAGGAGTACATACACAAAGCCGTCGGCATCTGCGGCGTCTCTGCGGGCGGGTTTGGCGGCACGCGCGTGATAGAAAACCTGCTGCCGGTTTTAAGAGAGCTTGGCCTTGTCACAATCTTCTGGGACGGAAATTTTTCCGGCGTCCAGAAGATATTCGACGCCGAAGGAAAGCTGCTTGACCAATCTTATCTTAAGCGGATTGATAAGTTTCTGAAAGAGTTGGTCTGGATGTCAAAGGTGCTGAGGCACGGGCGCGAAAATATTTCGCTCGTCTGACAAGTTCAAATCATCAATCTGAGCAGGAGGAGTGGGAAGCTGATGACGGAGAAACCAAAGTTGCTTTGTCCCGATTGCGGGGTGGAGATGAATTGTCACGCGGAGCAGATAGACTATGCGGCGTCGCTTGATGAAGAGGATGCTGTTGTCGATGCGGATTTCGGCGGCGTCATCGAAGAGGCTTACACTTGCCCCGCATGCGGAAAGACGTTGGTGAGGAAAGCTGCTGAAACCGACTCAGAGGCAACCTGATGCTCAATCCTCTTCTTTGCGCCTTGAGTCTTTCTTTCTCTGCGCCTTTGCGCGAAACTCGCTTTTTCACGCAAAGGCGCAAAGTTAAAACCGCAAGGCGCAAGGGGGTTGAGTCGAATTACAGTTTGAGTTTTAGACTCTTGAATGAGTATGAGCGAGAAGGTGAAAAACATTCCGACGGCTGAAGAGAAGCGGCTCGAAGAAGCGCGCGAGCGCACGGCGCACTGGAAGCGTTGGGGGCCATACCTGAGCGAGCGCGCGTGGGGCACTGTGCGCGAGGATTACAGTCGTGACGGGTCTGCGTGGGACTATTTTCCGCACGACCACGCGCGCTCGCGCGCCTATCGCTGGAACGAAGACGGGCTGGCCGGAATCTCAGACCGCCACGGGCGCATCTGCTTCTCTGTCGCGCTGTGGAACGAGCGTGACCCGATGTTGAAAGAGCGTCTGTTCGGCCTCACGGGCAACGAAGGCAATCATGGCGAAGATGTCAAAGAGTATTACTTCTATCTCGATTCGACGCCGACGCATTCGTACATGAAGTTTTTGTACAAGTATCCGCAAAGTGAGTTTCCGTATCAAAAACTCCTTGATGAGAGCCGCGCGCGTGGGCGCGAGCGCGGAGAGTTTGAGCTGGTTGATGCGGGCGTCTTCGATGAAGACAGATACTTCGATGTGCTGGTCGAATATGCGAAGTCGAGCGCGGAAGACATCCTCATTCGCATCAGCGTCACCAATCGCGGGCCAGAGGCCGCGCGGCTTCACTTGCTGCCGACCATCTGGTTTCGCAACACATGGTCGTGGGTCAAGAACGCGCAGCGCCCGGGTTTGCGCCAGAGAGAAGATTCTGAGGCCGGAGCAGTCATAGAGCTAAAGGAAGAATATTACGGCGGGCGATGGCTGCATTGCGAGGGCGCGCCGGAACTCCTGTTCACGGAAAACGAGACGAACACGCGCAGGCTTTACGGCAACGCGGACGGCCCGCCTTACAGCAAAGACGGCATCAACGATTACGTTGTCAATCATAAGAAGGATGCTGTTAATCCTGAGTTGTTCGGAACCAAGGCTGCCGCGCACTACTCTTTGATGCTCGACGCGGGCGAGACAAAGCTTGTGCGCTTGCGCTTGACCGATCAATCTCTGACGAGCGCGAGCAGCAAGATTTTCACGAAAGATTTCGATAGCATCTTTGCCATGCGCCTCGGCGAGGCTGGCGAGTTTTATCAGACAGTTATTCCGCAGCAGCTTTCAGAGGACGCAAAGGGCGTAATGCGGCAATCGCTGGCGGGCTTGCTCTGGTCCAAACAGTTCTATCATTACGTCGTCAAAGAATGGCTCGACGGCGACCCCGCGCAGCCGCGCCCGCCGCCTGAGAGAAAGAAGGGGCGCAACCACGCATGGTCGCATCTTTACAACGCGGATGTGATTTCGATGCCGGACAAGTGGGAGTATCCGTGGTATGCCGCATGGGATTTGGCTTTTCACTGCATCCCGCTCGCGCTCGTGGATTCGGAGTTTGCCAAAGAGCAGCTCGTGCTCATGCTCCGCGAATGGTACATGCATCCGAACGGGCAGCTTCCGGCTTACGAGTGGGCGTTTGGCGATGTCAATCCGCCTGTGCATGCGTGGGCCACTCTGCGCGTTTACCAGATCGAGAAGAAGCGGCGCGGCGCTGGCGACCGCGAATTTCTGGAGAGAGTGTTTCATAAGCTCCTCTTGAATTTCACTTGGTGGGTCAATCGCAAAGACACAGAGGGCAACAATATTTTTGAGGGCGGCTTTCTCGGTCTCGACAACATAGGCGTCTTTGACCGCAGCTCAAAGCTGCCGACCGGCGGTTACATAGAGCAGTCTGACGGCACGAGCTGGATGGCGATGTACAGTTTGAATCTGCTGGCGATAGCGATGGAACTGGCGAAGGAAGACAAGGCGTATGAGGATGTCGCCAGCAAGTTCTGGGAGCACTTCGTACACATCGCGGACGCGATGAACAATCTCGGAGAAGAACGCATAGAGCTGTGGAATGAGGAAGAGGGATTTTACTACGATGTGCTGCACCTGCCCGACGAGACATATTTTCCGCTCAAGGTGCGCTCGATGGTCGGGTTGATTCCGCTCTTTGCAGTAGAGACTCTGGAGGCGGAGCTATTGGACCAATTGCCGAATTTCAAACGGCGTATGGAATGGTTCATAAACAATCGTCCGGAACTGGTCGGCAACATCGCCTGCATGCGGACGCCGGGAAGCGGCGAGCGGCGGCTGCTCTCTGTGGTGACGCAGGACAGGTTGCGGCGCGTGCTCTCCGTGATGCTCGATGAAAGAGAGTTTCTCTCGGACTATGGCATCCGCGCGCTGTCGCGCTTTCATCATGACCACCCTTACATCTTAAAAGTGGACGACATAGAGCATCGTGTGGATTATGAACCGGCTGAATCGAGCACAAGGCTCTTCGGCGGCAACTCGAACTGGCGCGGCCCTATCTGGTTTCCCGTCAACTACCTGCTGATAGAATCGCTGCAAAAGTTTCATCACTATCTGGGCGATGATTTCAAAGTCGAATGTCCTGCCGGCTCTGGACAAATGATGAACCTGTGGGAAGTTTCGGCGGAGCTTTCGCGTCGTCTCTCGCGCATCTTTCTGCGCGGCGCGGATAACCGGAGAGCTTTCTATGGCGACCTTGAAAAATTTCAGACAGACCCGCACTGGCGCGACCTGTTGCTGTTTCACGAATACTTTCACGGCGACAACGGCGCAGGCTTGGGAGCCAGCCACCAGACCGGCTGGACGGGCCTCGTCGCCAAACTGCTGCAACAGAGCGGAGAGTAAATCGCTTAAACTTGAATTTAAAATGACCAACAAATTAGCCACAGAGACACAGAGCCACGGAGCAGGAAAAGCAGATGAAAGACATGGTAAATGAAATGTTTATTGTTTCCTCTCCGTGTCTCTGTGGCTAATCCTTAATTTTGTTAGAGACTTTTGAAAAGGGGAAATCATGAAAGCAATCGCAGTCATACCCGGAAAACCTGAGAGCGTGCATCTGGCGGAGATGCCGCAGCCATCGGTTGAAGATGTGCCGGATGGTCGCGGCGTGCTGGTCAAAGTCTTGCGCGTCGGCGTGGATGGAACGGACAAAGAGATTAACGCGGCGGAGTATGGAGCCGCGCCCGAAGGCGATGATTTTTTAGTCATCGGGCATGAGAGCTTTGGACAGGTCGCGGCGATTGGATCAAATGTGGCCGAGTTTCGAGTTGGCGATTATGTCGTCGCCACCGTGCGCCGTCCGGGCAAGAGTATCTACGACCTCATCGGCACGAACGACATGACGACGGATGATATTTACTACGAGCGCGGCATCAACCTGCTGCACGGATATTTGTCAGAGTATTTTGTAGACAGCGCGGACTTCATCGTCAAAATCCCGCAGAGCTTGAAAGAGGTCGGCGTGCTGCTTGAGCCTCTAAGCATTTCCGAAAAGGGCATCACACAAGCCTTTGAGATTCAGCGTCGCCTGCGCGTCTGGCATCCGAAGCGCGCGGCGGTGCTGGGGGCCGGAACAATCGGCATGCTCGCCGCGCTGGCGTTGCGCCTGCGCGGCTTGGACGTGACCGTCTTCGGGCGCACGGAGAAGCCTTATCTCAACTCGGATTTAATTGAAGCCATAGGAGCGCGTTACGAGACGACGACTGCGCTGCCCGTCATCGAAGGCGCGAAGAAGTATGGGCCGTTTGACATCATCTTCGAGGCGACGGGCTTTTCGCCGCTCGTCTTTGAGAGCATGCAGGCTCTGGCAAAGAACGGCGTGCTGGTGCTGTCGAGCGTGACAGGCGGCGACCGTAAAGTGGAAGTGCCTGCCGATAAAATCAATCTTGAGTTTGTGCTCGGCAATAAGGTGATGGTCGGGACGGTCAACGCCAACCGCGAGTATTTCGAGATGGGCGTCAAGGATTTGGCGCAGACCGAAGCGGAATATCCCGGCTGGCTCAAACAACTTCTTACACATCCGGTCAAAGGACTGGAAAATTACCGCGAGCTGTTCGAGGCGCTGACCGCAGGCAAAGGCGCAATCAAAGTTTTCTGCGAAGTCGCAGAATTGTAAACGCATTTGTTGTTCGGTAGTGGGCCAGTTTGAAATTCTGTGTATCCATCACCAGAAAAGAAGTTTCCCGCAAAGGCGCAAAGAGAAGCACGCAAAGAGCGAGTATCATTCAAACCTTCGCGGTCTTCCTCCGCGCCTTTGCGCCTTTGCGGGAAACTGTCTTTCTTTTCGCCATTTTTGAACTTGTTACCATCTCCATGATTCAATTCGACAGAGAGACGTGCGGCGATCTTGAAGCGGCGCAAACGCGCGAGTGGTTGGAGACGAACGGCCTCGGCGGCTACGCTTCATCCACCATCGCGGGACTCAACACGCGTCGTTATCACGGGCTGCTCGTGGCCGCAACGCGCCCGCCTGTCGGGCGTCTCGTCATGCTCTCGAAAATGGAAGAGACGCTCATCACCGGCGGGCGGCGATACGATCTCTCGACGAATCAATATCCACAAACGATTCACCCGCAGGGCTACAAATTCCAGACAGGCTTTCGTCAAGACCCGTTCCCGGTTTTCACTTACCGGGTGGAAGGCGTCACTATCGAAAAATCCGTCTTTATGATTCAGGGCGAAAATTCCGTCGCCGTTCAATACGCGGTTTTGGTTGATGAAGTTGATGCTGTCGAAAACTGTTTCCTTGAGCTGCGCCCGCTCGTCGGGTACAGCGATTATCATGGCCTCGCGTATGAAAACGCCGCGATTGATAGCGAGATAAATATTGAAGACAAACTGGTAACTATCAAGCCTTACGCGGATGCTCCCGAACTGTATTTCGCGCATGACGCGGGCGAGGTTGAAAGAAGCGGTTACTGGTATCGCAGCTTTGAATACATACGCGAGCGCGAGCGCGGTTTCGATTTCGCGGAAGACCTCTTCAATCCGTTCATTCTCAAATTCGATTTGAGCCAGCGCACGCGCGCCTCAGTCATCGCGTCAACCGCGAGGCGCGAGGCTCAGGACATTGACCGTTATCAAAGCGAAGAGATCGAGAGACGACAACGGATAGTTGCGGCGGCTCCGTTTGATGACGAGTTGGCGAGCGCGCTCGCGTTGGCCGCAGACCAGTTTATCGTCGCACGCGGGCGTCAGAAGACTGTCATCGCAGGCTATCACTGGTTCAGCGATTGGGGGCGCGACACGATGATCGCGCTGCCGGGTCTTGCGCTCGTCACAGGGCGCGGGGAGATTGCCAGAAGTATCCTGCTTGAGTTTGCGCGTCATGTTGATAAAGGGATGCTGCCGAATCGTTTTCCAGATGCGGGCGAAGAGCCGGAATACAATACCGTGGACGCGACGCTCTGGTTCTTTGAAGCCGTGCGCGCTCTGCTCTCTGCGACGAATGATTACGAATTCGTGCGCGCCAATCTTTATGAAGTTCTGCGGGACATCGTTGACTGGCATGTGCGCGGCACGCGTTATGGCATTCATGTTGATGATGACGGGCTGCTGGCGGCGGGCGCGGAAGGCGTGCAGTTGACGTGGATGGATGCGAAGGTCGGCGACTGGGTGGTGACGCCGCGACGTGGCAAGCCCGTAGAGATACAGGCTCTCTGGCACAACGCGCTCAGAGTGTTGGAGCATCTGGCCCAAAAGTTTGCAGACGAGCCGCGCGCGAAAGTTTACGGCGAGATGGCCGCGCGGGCGCACGCGAGCTTTAATCTAAAATTCTGGAACGAAGAGGCCGCGTGTCTCTTTGATGTGATTGACGGCGAGAGGCGCGACGGTTCTATTCGCCCCAATCAAATCTTCGCCGTCAGCCTGCCGCACGCTCTGCTCTCGGATGAAAGAGCGCGGCAGGTGGTGCGGACAGTCGAGCGCGAACTTTTGACGCCTTACGGCCTTCGCAGTCTTGCGCCCACAGACGCGCGCTATCGCGGGCGTTATGAAGGCGGCCCGCTAGAGCGCGACGGCTCTTATCATCAGGGCACTGTCTGGGCGTGGCTGATCGGGCCATACATCACAGCCTATCTGAAAGCTTTCGGCCACACAGAGAACGCGGGCGAAAAAGCGGCGGCGCTGCTCTCGCCTTTTCGCCAGCACTTGCGAGAAGCAGGACTCGGACAGGTCTCGGAGATTTTTGACGGAGACGCACCGCACACGCCGCGCGGCTGTATCGCGCAGGCATGGAGCGTGGCGGAAATATTGCGCGTCGCCGTCGAAGACGTTTACACTCCGCGCTATGCGACAAATCTTCATCACGCGCAGCGGCGGGCCGGAGGCGCTGAAAGTTCTTGAGCGGCCTGACCCTGCGCCCTCTCGCGGCGAGGTTCTGATTCGCGTCAAAGCCGCCGGCATCAACTTCGCGGACATACTGGCGCGGCAGGGTTTGTATCCTGACGCTCCGAAATTGCCGTGCGTCGTCGGCTATGAAGTCGCGGGGCTGGTCGAAGCCGTCGGCGTTGATGTTGATAAAAATCTTGTGGGCAAGCACGCGCTGGCGATGACGCGCTTCGGCGGCTATTCCGAGGCGATAGTCGTGCCCGCCGCGCAAATATTTGAAAAGCCTGAGAGCCTCAGTTTTGAAGAGGCCGCAGCGATTCCCGTCAACTACCTGACGGCTTACGCGCTGCTCGCGGTGATGGGTTCGCTGCAAGCTGGCGAGGCCGTCCTGATTCATAATGCAGGGGGCGGCGTGGGCCTTGCCGCGCTCGACATCGCTAAAAAAATCGGGGCCGTCACTTACGGCACGGCCAGCCCTTCCAAACACGAGTTTCTCAAAGCGAGAGGATTGAATCACGCGATTGATTACCGCGCGGGAGATTGGCTGCCTGTCCTGAAAGATTTGACGAACGGGCGCGGCGTCGAACTCGTCATAGACCCGCTCGGCGGAGGCCACTGGAAGAAAAGTTATAAGGCTTTAAGAACAACCGGACGCCTCGGCATGTTCGGCATCTCGACAGCCTCTGCGGTCGGCATCAAGGGGAAGCTGCGCATGCTCAAAGCCGTCGCGCAGACGCCGTGGTTTCATCCCATCGGTCTTCTCAATCGTAATCGAGGCGTGTTCGGTTTGAATCTCGGACACATGTGGCACGAAGGCGAAAAAGTGGCGGGTTGGATGCGCGTCCTGATGGAAGGCGTCGGCGCAGGATGGGTGCGCCCGCATGTGGACAAAGCTTTCTCATTCGAGCAGGCGGGCGAGGCTCACACCTACATCGAATCACGCAGAAACATCGGCAAGGTCGTGCTCGTGCCGTAAGTTTTTTATTGAAAGCGCACGCGCTCGCCCGTGCTCACGGCGCGATAACAGGCGTCCACCAGCTCTACGGATTTGTAGCCGTCCCCAGCGGTCACAGCAACAGGCGCGCCCGCTGTGATTGAATCTATAAACGCCTGGTCTTCCTGCGCGTAGCCCCACTTCTCTTCCTTCGAGAGCATGTGCATGGAATGCGTCGTGTGCTTGCCGTCTATGGCCTCGCTCGAAATCAGGCTCTCCATCTCGCGCGTGGTAAAGGTGCGGTGGTGCGAGAAGACTTCGACGCGCTCAAAGGGAAAGAGCCAGCTCGCGTCAGCCGCAGAGCAGAGCGTCGCATGCATGCCGCTCTCGAAGCCGAGCAGCACAGAGAAGTCGTCCGTCTCAGGATATTCATGCTGTGAGCCGATGGCGTGCAGTTCCGCCACCTCGCCAAAGAGAAAACGCATCATGTCGAACATGTGTATCGTCGTCTCGTAGAGAAAGCCGCCGGTTATGGAGGCATCTCCGACCCACCGGGGATTTAGCAGCTCGCCGCGATTCATCTTGACGTGGGCAGAGTGCGGCGCGTCGTCTCCCGCCAGCATTTTTTTGAGCGTGGCATAGACCGGAGCAAAGCGACGATTGTGGCCGACCTGAAAAACCGCGCCGCTTTTTGCCGCCGCCTCTAGGACGCTTCGCGCATCATCTAAATTTGTCGCCATCGGCTTTTCGCAGAACACATGCTTGCCCGCTTGCGCCGCGCCAATCGCAAGCTCTGTGTGCTTTGTGTTCGGCGTCGTGATGTAGACGGCATCCATTGCCGCTATCAATTCTTCCGCGCTCGAAGCGATGGATGCGCCCGTCGAACCCGCCAGATGTTCGGCCCGCACAGCATCCGTGTCATGCACCATTGCCAGACGAACGCGCTCGTCCTTTGTCAGGAGCGAAGCGTGCACGCCGCCTATGTATCCGGCTCCGATAATCCCGATTTTGATTTTGTTCATCTTCAAATTATTAAACAGAAAGATTCAAACAGGGATGGACAGGATAGAAAGATTCGCTCATTTGTTCAATAAGTCTAATGAGCCAATGACTAAATGAGCCAATGATTCATTCCCTCTTAATCCTGTCTATCCTGTTCATCCCTGTTTGATTTCCAGCCCAAGCACTTTCGCTGTTGCCGCATGCGCCTCGCGCGCCAGCTCGAAAGGGTCGCGCTCCCAGTATTCGGGGCGAAAGATTTCGACGCTCGCAACCCCGTCATAGCCTATGCGTCGCAAGGCTCCGGCAATCTCTTTGAGCGGCAGGATGCCGAGACCCGGAAGCAGGCGATGCCGGTCTTCCAATTCTTCGCGCGGGCGGTCTTCCGCGTCGTTGATGTGAAAGATAAAAAGTCTTTGCGGGTCGAGGGCTTCGATTGATTCGATTGAAGAGCCGCCCGCGTAAAAGTGAAAGCTATCAATGACCAGCCCGACGTTTTCGCGCGCGACTGTGCGAACGATTTCGTCCGCGTGCGCGAGCGTCTGCACACTGCAATCCGTCTGGCCCAGAAACTCGAAAGCCAGCCCGATGCCGTATTGTTCAGCGATGCCCGCCAGCTCTGCAAGCACGCGCGCGGATTCTTCCGTCACTCCGGCGCGGCTCATGCCATCTGGCGTTGAACCCGGCACGACGACGATGTATGGACAATCAAGCCCGGCGGCGATGCGGCATAGCTCTTCGCATTCCTCTAAAAGACCACTGTGTCCAGACGCGTCTCTGAAAGTGATGTGCTCGATGGAATTGATGCTATAAGGCTTCAGTTGATGCTCTGCCAGCAGGGAATGTAAATCTGCCGTCGTGTGTGTCTTGAGAAATCTTCTCAGTTTTGTGGCCCAGAGTTCCAGACAATCGAACGTGGCCGCGCTCGCGGCTTGAATGTCTGTCGCAAGGTCTGCTTTCATGGTGGTCGCGCCGTTGAGTGCTAACCTCATCAAGTGCTCCTTTTCGTTTTGCTTTGGAATGTTATATCAGTATCATTCCTGAGAGTTAACCAGAATTTATGAAAGATTAAGAATAGATGAAACGAAACTTACCTTTAATCATTATCGCCGCAGTGCTCATCGCGGCGTTTGTCGGGGGCGCGGCTTTGTATAAAAAGATGAAGCCCGCCGAAACACAGACGGCTGCGCCGAAGCCGGGCACGGTCACGATTGCGCCCGGCGCAGACCCGCCGCGCGTCAGAGGTTTGACGAGCGCGCCCGTCGTCATCGAAGAGTTTGGCGATTTCGAGTGCCCGCCGTGCGGCTTGCTTCATCCGTTGATAAAGGAGATAGAGCAGGAGTATGGCAACAAGCTGAGCGTGGTCTTCAGGCACAATCCGCTGACGCAGATGCACAAGCATGCTTACGATGCCGCGCGTGCGGCAGAGGCCGCAGGGTTGCAAGGCAAGTTCTGGGAGATGCACGACATGATCTATGAGAAGCAAGCTGAATGGGATGTTGCTCCCGATTCGCGCGCTGTGTTCACAGGCTATGCGCGCACGCTCTCGCTCGACGTAGACCGCTTCACGCGCGACATGGTTGGAGACATCGCAAGTTCGCGTGTCATGCTCGATATGCGGCGCGCAAAATCTATGGGCGTGACGGGCACGCCGACGCTCTTTCTCAACGGCAAGATGTTGCCCGCCGAGCAGATGACGCGCGAAGGCTTACGCAGCGCGATTAATGCCGCGCTCAAAGAAAAAGGGCAATGAGCGCGCCGGAGTTGAAAGAGATTTCCGTAGAGCCTGCCGCGCCCATTGTGAGCGCGCGGGCAAGACGGCTATATCTGCTGATGGCTCTGCTCGCGCTCTTAGGGCTGGCTGATGCAATCTATCTGACGGTCAAACACCTGACGGGCCAGAGCGTGCAATGCACCATCTCTACTGGCTGCGATGTCGTCCTGAGCAGCGCGTATGCAACCGTCGGCGGCTATCCGCTCGCGGCCCTCGGCGCGTTCTCTTATTTCATGGTCTTTAGTCTTGCGACGCTCGCCCTCTCCGGCTATCGCGCCGCACGCGCACTTCTGGCCGTGGTCGTCGGCATGATGTTGCTGATGACGCTGCGGCTCATATATCTGCAAGCCTTCGTGCTCAATAAATACTGCGAGTTCTGTTTACTCTCGGCAGCCATCACCTTCTCTCTCGCGGGTTTGATGTTAGTAGTTTTATTTAGCGCAGAGACACAGAGACACAGAGATTCAGGATAGAGACTTATTCAATTCTTTGCGCCTTGAGTTTTATCTTTGCGCCACCAGCGTGAAACAAATGTTGAATTTTTAGTGAAGAAAGGAAAGCAAGCATCATGGCTCTCAGATTAGGCGATACCGCGCCCGATTTTACTGCGGAGACAACGGAGGGACAGCTAAGTTTTCATGACTGGCTCGGCGATAGCTGGGGCGTGCTGTTCTCTCATCCGAAGGATTTTACGCCAGTCTGCACGACGGAACTGGGCGAGGCCGCGCGCCTCAAACCGGAATTCGACAAACGCAACGTCAAGATCATAGGTCTCAGCGTTGACCCGGCAGATTCACATCAAAAGTGGGCCAGCGATATAGAAGAGACGCAGGGAACGGCCCTGAACTTTCCGGTCATCGCAGACTCCGAACGCAAGGTCTCAGACCTCTACGACATGATTCACCCGAACGCCAGCGATACCTTCACAGTCCGCTCTGTCTACGTCGTCGGCCCGGACAAAAAAGTCAAACTGATGATTACCTATCCGGCGAGCACTGGCCGGAACTTTGACGAAATCCTGCGCGTCATAGATTCGCTGCAACTGACGGCCAACTACAGCGTCGCCACGCCCGTCAACTGGCGAGACGGCGACGATTGCATCATCGTGCCGTCAATGTCTGACGAAGAAGCCAAAGAAAAATTCCCCGCCGGATGGAAAGCCCTGAAGCCATACCTGCGCGTCACGCCGCAGCCGAACAAATAGCGGGCCAGCGCTGCGTCATCGAAGTTCTTTGAATTGCCACTAGCTGAAGCTAGTGGCAATTCATCTCTAAGAAGCTGGTTGAAAAGCCCTGAAAGGGCGCAATGTAATAGCCTGTGGCAACGCCGCAGCTATCGAGTCATGATGACGATTCCAAGCCCTGAAAGGGCGGCATAAAGTAACGTGAGTTCGATATATAGCGGATGGCACTTGCCTGCGCCCTCCCTGACGGTCGGGCTACCGCCCCGTGAACCACACTAGAGGGGCAGTAGCCCGACCGTCAGGGAGGGGGCATCACTCACTCAATCGCAATTAGCTATAAGCAGAAGAAGATGCTGTATGACAGCCCCGGAGGGGCTAACTAACACATCACCGTTCTTACGTCGAACTCACACTAACAAACTCTCGATTCTGCTCTTTCCCCTGTTCCCCTTTTATCCTCTTCCCCTTTCTTCCCTCTGCGTCCTCTGTGGTAAGAATTAAATCTCTCCCGACATTCGACTAAAAACTGCTTTAAATCTTCATCTCAAGGCATCTCCGCTTTCCGCGTCGAAGAAATCAAGCCTATCCTTCTCAAATTTTAACCAGACAAGAGTTTCCGGTTCGGCGCGAAAGCTGGCGGGCGCGCGGGCTATAATTTTTTCACCGCCGGAAAGAGTGAGAAAGACCAGCGTCTCATTCCCCATCAGTTCTGTGACATAAATCCGAGCGGACGCCTCACAGCCCTCTGCTGACAGAGAGACATGTAAGTGCTCCGGGCGAATGCCGAGCGTAACGCGCTCATGCCCGCGCAAACTTTCAAGCTGAGCAGGCGAAAGAGGAAGCGTGAGCGCGTCGCCGTCAAAGCTTCTTGAGGCCGCGTCATATTTTCCTTCGATGAAATTCATGCCGGGGCTGCCGACGAACTCCGCGACGAAGCGATTAGCCGGACGGTTGTAGATGTCCAGCGGCGTGTCGAATTGCTGCAAACGCCCCGCGCGCATCACAGCGACGCGATGTGCGAGCGTCATGGCTTCCGCCTGATCGTGCGTCACATAGACAGTCGTCGTTCCCAGACTCTGCTGCAAGCGTTTCAACTCGCCGCGCATCTGCACGCGCAGCCTGGCGTCTAGGTTCGAGAGCGGCTCGTCCATCAGATACACGCGCGGCTCGCGCACGATGGCGCGTGCGAGCGCGACGCGCTGACGCTCTCCGCCGGACAGGTCGCGCGGCCTGCGCTCAAGCAATGAATTGATTTCGAGCATCGCTGCCACGCGCTCGACTCGCTGCCCGATTTCGTCGCGCAACATCTTTCGCACGCGCAAGGGGTAAGCGATGTTCCCTGCGACAGTCATGTGCGGATAGAGCGCATAACTCTGAAAGACCATCGCCACATCGCGCTGGCGCGTCGGGACATCGTTGACGCGCTCCGGGCCAATATAGATGTCTCCGCTGCTCGCCTCTTCCAACCCGGCCAGCATCCTCAAGGTCGTGGTCTTCCCGCAACCCGAAGGGCCAAGCAGGACGACGAACTCGCCGTCAACGGTTTCCAGATTCAGGTCATCCACGACGACGGACTCACCGAACTTCTTGGTAACTTTTTCAAATCTTATATTCATGTTTGAGGCTTGAATCTAAATCGAATTAAAAGCACGAAGGGAATTTCCCGCAAAGGCGCAAAGGCGCAAAGAAGGCCGCAAAGGTGTTGAGCGGCAATCTATCTTGAATGATTTCTTGGCGTCTTCCTTCACGCCTTTGCGGGAAAGTGTCTCTTGCTCATCCCTTCACTGCCCCTAAAGACAAACCGCGCACCAGGTATCTCTGCACCGCCAGCGCGAAGACCAGAATCGGCATCATTGCCACCACTCCCGCCGCGCTCATCACGCCCCACTTGATTTCGTACTGCGTGACGCGGCCAGCGATGCCGACCGGCAAGGTCATCGCCGCATCCGTTTGCGTCAACACGAGCGCGAACAAGAATTCGTTCCACGAGATGATAAGACAAAAGACAGCCGTCGCCGCTAATCCCGGCGTGACCAGCGGCAAGACCACGCGCCTGAGCGCGCCCAGACGAGAGTCGCCGTCAACCATCGCCGCCTCTTCCATCTCGCGCGGCACTTCCATAAAAAATCCCCGCATCATCCAGACCACAAACGGCAGGTTAAACGCCGTGTAGACGATAATCAGAGAGGCTTTGGTATTCAGCAGGCGCAGGTCGCGCATCATCAGAAAGAGCGGGATGGCCGTCACAATCGGCGGGAACATGCGCGTCGAGAGAATCCAGAGCGCGAGTCGCGTGTCCAGCTTTCGCGGGAGGCGAAATCGCGCGAGCGCGTAAGCCGCAAAAGTTCCGAGCACGAGCGCGCACACAGTAGAAAGCACGGCGACGATGGCGCTCGTCAGCAGGTATTGCCCGAACGAGCGCGCGACGAAGGCATCGCTGTAATGCGCGAGCGTCGGGCTAAAAGAGAACCAGCGCGGCGGCACTGCGAACTGATCCACCTCGCTCTTGAGCGAGATGGTGACGAGCCAGTAGACGGGAGTTAATGAAGCCAGCAGCGCAACCAGCGCCAGAGCATATTTGAAGAGGCTTGAGACGAGTGGCCGATGCCGTGCGCGCGTCCTGCGCTTTCCTGCGCTCATGCGGCCTCCTGTCTCTGTAACAGTCGTATGTAGGCGAGGCTGATGATGTTGGTCAGGATGAGCAGGACGAACGACATCGCCGCCGCATAGCCGAAATCAGAGAAGCGAAACGCTGTGCGATAGATATAGAGGCTGATGGTCTCTGTGGCAAAACCGGGGCCGCCTTCCGTGAGGATAAAGATTTGATCGAAGACGCGTAGCAAGTCCATCGTTCTCAAGAGCAGCGCAATCAGGATGGCAGGCTTCAAAAGCGGCAGCGTGATATGAAGAAAAGTTTGCCAGCGGCTTGAGCCGTCAATCCGGGCGGCTTCATAAGGCTCTTGCGGAATAGCCTGCAACCCTGCGAGTAAGACCAGAAACATAAACGGCGTCCACTGCCAGATGTCCACGAGGATGACAGAGGCGAGCGCGAGTTTTGGCGAGGCCGTCCATGTGAGCGCGTCCGTATTGAGTCCCACTCCTTTGAGCGTCCCGTTAATCGCCCCGAAATTCGGATTGAGCATCAAACGCCAGACGACGCCCACCACGACCGGCGGCAGCATCATCGGGACTAGAAGCATCGCGCGAAAAAAGTTTCTGCCGCGCAACTTTTCATTCAACAGCACGGCGAGGCAAAGTCCGAGCAGAAACTCTATGGTCAGCGCGACCAACGCATAGACGAGCGTGTGGCCCAGAGCGGCCAGAAAAAAACCGTCCGCCGCGAGCCGCGTGAAATTCCCTAAAGACCAAGCGGCGCGCTCGCCCATGCCTGTTTGAAAACTGACCCGGATGGAATAGATGAGTGGATAAATCGAAAGCGCGACGAGCACCGCGACCGTCGGCGCAAGCAGCAGATACGGCAACGCGCGCTCATCTCTTGATGAAGAAATTTGACGGCGCAATTTCCCTGTCATTTGCCGCGCTCGATAATTTTCGCAATCTCCGCGTTGGCCTGATTCAGCGCATCTTCGGCGGACAGTTCGCCGCTGTTGGCTTTAGATAAGAAGATGCCGAAAGAGTTTTCGATCTCGTTCCAGAGCGGCGTGCGCGGGCGCGGGCGCGAGTTTTCCAGCGAGCGCAATTGATTCGGGTAGGCAGGGAATTTAGCTATCATCTCCGCGTCTTTGAAGATGGATTGCCGCGTCGGCGGATTGCCGCGCAAGGCGGATTGCTTCATCTGATCGCGGCTTGTGGCCCAGACCAAAAAATCAAACGCGCCTTCGGCATTCCTCGCATCACGCGGAATGGCTATCAGCCAGTTGCCTATCTCGGCGCGGCCCGGATTTTTTGCGCCCGGCATGATAGTGAATTCCATCTGCCCTATGACCTTTGATTTCGCAGGGTCTTTGAACGAAGTAATCCACGCGGGCCAGTTGATGGACATCGCCGCTGTCCCCTGCAAGAGATGCGCCGAGACTTCGTCGGCATTGAAGCTGGCGTAACCTGGCGGCGAATATTTCCCAAGCTCAAGCATAAATTTTAAAGCATTGATGCCCTCGGCGCTGTTCACAGTAGGCTTCCCGCTCGCGTCAAACATCTCCGCGCCAAAGGCCCAGAAGATAGGCATAAAGTCTGCGACCGCAGCATTGCCCTGCGCCGCGCGCATCACGTAGCCATGCATCTTGCCTCCGCCCGGCGCGCCCGCCGGTTCGCGCTCTTGAATCAGCTTTGCCGCCGCCAGCACTTCGTCCCATGTCGCAGGCTCTTTCAAAGCATGCTTTTGAAAAACGTCTTTGCGATAAAAGAAGAGCTGCGAGTTGCCGACGTAAGGCAAAGCATAGAGCGCGCCTGATTGGTATGGATGCTTGCAGAGCGCGAGCGAGTTTGCGACGAAATCATCATCCGGCCCGCTCTTTCCGCGCCGCTCATAAAACGGTTTGAGGTCTGTCAGAACTTCCTGCCCGGCAAAGCGCGGAAACCACGGGTCATCGAGCATGATTAAATCATACGCGCCCGTTCTGGCGTTCAAATCCACCAGCTCTTTCTCAAAGAGATTGGCGTAAGGAAATTCCGCGATGTTGATATGTATGCCCGTCTGCGCCTCGTAATCGAGCGCGGCCTGTTTGAGCGCGTCGCCCTCTACGCCGGAGTTGACAGCTAACGTCAACTGCTTTGCATTGTCACGCTGTCGATTGCAGCCCGCGAGCGGCGCAATCATCACTGTCAACACAAGAAGAATCAGAACAACTGCCGGGAAATATCTTGATCTCATTTGCATGTGGGAACTCTGGCGAAGCGGGCTGGTCGAACGCGCGCTATAGTAAACCGGAACAGAGGAAAGGCAAAAGTAAAAAGGTAAAAGGCAAAAGTCAGAGGAGCATTCCCTTGCTCTTCACTTTTACCTTTTTACTTTTACCTTTTTACTTTCTCCGTGTCTCTGTGGCTAATAAACTTCTGTAAGTTTTCCGAGATTTCGGAAAAATCCGCGCCGGTGGAAAAGCTGAGGCAACATCTGAGGTGTAAAAAATCGGTAAAAACATTTGTCAGGCTATAGCTAAATGAGGCGAGTTGAAATATGTTGACGCGAGCTTTGCTCGAACGGCAGTCAACACATCATGAGGAACTTAAACATGCACAGCTTTTCGCAGCCGATACGACGCTTTGCCCTTCTGTTGATTATTCTCTTGAATACTGTCTGCTCCGGCCAGTCGCCGAAGATTGCTGCGAGTGATGCTTCATGGAAAACTGTCATCGCCACACGGTTCGAGCCGGGCGAGCGGCTGACGGTCTCAGGCAAAGTGATGGACGACAAGCAGCAGCCGCTCGCGGGCGTTTCTGTTTACGTCTATCATACGGACATCAAAGGCTATTATTCAGCCGGGACGACGAACAGCTCGAATCCGCGCCTGCACGGCACGATGCTGACGGACGCGCAGGGACGCTACGAGTTTGAAACCATCAAGCCCGGCCCGTACCCTTCCGCGCGCGTTCCGGCGCACATACATTATGTCGTCAACGCGCCCGGCTACAGACAGAAAATCTTCGAGATAGTTTTTGAAGGCGATGCCTTTATCAGCGAAGAGATGCGCGCCGATGCCCGGAGCGAAGACAGCATCTTTTCCATCCGCACGCTGACCAAAGACAAAGACGGCATGCTGCGTTGCGTGCAGGATATTAAGCTGCGGAAATAAGGTCTTGGCGCTTTGTTTTTTGCGCTTTGTTCTTTGCACGCGAATCAAGCTTGAACTTCAAAGCTCAACCTCAGTCAGTCAAACAAAGAACAAAGTACAAAAAACAAAGCGCTAAAAACATTAGGAGAATCAGAACAATGCCAGGCAAACCATCGTCCCTGCACAGAGCGGCTGCTCTGTGCAGTTTGCTCGTCACTCTTTTCGCATCCGCCGTCCACGCGCAGCCGCAGCAACGCCCCGATCCGCGCAAACAGCCTTTGGTCTTTACGCTCACGGGCGCGGACAAGGTCACAGCGCAGCGCGACCAGACTTTTAAGACGGCGGGCGGCACAGCCCTGAAGATGGATGTCTATTACCCGCCCGATTTCAAAAGCGGAAAATTGCCGGTCGTCATCTTCGTCAACGGCGTGGGCATTCTCGATCTCAAAGACTGGCAGGTCTATGTTGACTGGGCCAAAGTGACTGCGGCTTCAGGCATGATTGCCATCACACATCAAAGCCGCAACACGGATGCTGCGGCTGACGCGGCAGACCTCGTCAACTATGTACGCAGCAACGCCGCCGCGCTCAAAGTTGACGAGAACAGGATAGGCATCTGGGCCTGCTCGGCCAACGTGCCGGTCGGTCTCCCGCTGGCGATGGACGAGAGCCGCAAATATATACGCACGGCTGTGATGTATTACGGCGTGATGAACCCTGGGAAAGTGCGCTTTGATGTTCCGATGCTCGTCGCACGCGCGGGGCAGGATGTGCCATTCATCAACAATACGATTGATGCTTACATCACGCGCGCCGTCGCGCAGGATGCTCCGCTCACGCTTATCAGCTACGGCGACGGTCAGCACGCCTTTGACATCCTCGATAACAACGACCAGTCGCGCGAGATCGTCAAACAGACTTTAGACTTTCTTAAATTTCATTTGATGAAAGATGAGGCGGCAAACACTGCGACCAAGCGCGCGCCTTCGCCCGGCAGGTTTGTGGCGATGATTACCACGGACGGCATTACAAAGGCCGTGCAGGCATTTGAGGAAGGGAAAAAGACAGACCCGCAGGCCGTGCTCTTCCGCGAAAATGTGCTCAACGCCATCGGCTACCAGATGCTTCAGGACAGCCGCATCCGCGAAGCCCTCGAAATCTTCAAGCTCAACGTCGCGGCTTACCCGGAGTCTGCGAATGTTTATGACAGTCTGGGCGATGCCTACGAAGCCAACGGCCAGAAGGACATGGCGAGACAGAGCGCGGAGAAGACGCTGGAACTCTTAGCCAAAGACACAACCCTTAACGAAGCGGCCAAAGCCCCGATCAGAAACAGCGCGGAGGCCAAGCTGCAAAGACTCAAAGAGCAAAAGTGATTTTCAGAAAGCAGTGTAAAGTGATAGGCAGTAGCAGCGCAGTTGTCATTCGCCATGACGCCTGTTAATTTTGTTTTCGGAGGGCAACATCATCGAAGCCGTAGTACAAACAAAAATCGAAGCCGCCCGCGAGGCGCTCAACGCGCATGTGCGCGAAATTGTCGGCTGGCATTTCGACCCGCAGACGGGCTGTCCTTTCTGGCTCGACTATGCGCGGCGACTCGACTGGGATCCGCGACGCGAAATTCAGACTTACGAAGACCTCGCGC
The DNA here is from genome assembly GCA_963817025.1 of Pyrinomonadaceae bacterium. Lineage (GTDB taxonomy): Bacteria > Acidobacteriota > Blastocatellia > Pyrinomonadales > Pyrinomonadaceae > JACMLC01. Next base: position 1,306,986 of record CAWFML010000004.1, read on the forward strand.
GCTTCGGCTTTTTTGAAGACGAATGGCTGCGCGGCGGCCCCGTGCAGAGGTGGATTCCGAAGGGTTATGCCGGAAGACCCGTCTATACTTTCGAGACGGGCGGCTCGACGGGCGTTCCCAAATCCCGCATCAGCATAGAAGATTTCCGGCTCGACTATGAGGCGTTCAGCCAGACGCTGCCGGACGAGTATTTCCCAAAAAATGCGGACTGGCTCTCGCTTGGGCCAACCGGCCCGCGCCGCTTGCGCCTCGCGGTCGAACATCTGGCACAGTATCGCGGCGGCATCTGTTTTATGGTTGACCTTGACCCGCGCTGGGTCATCAAGCTTTTGAAGATGAACCAGCCGCGCATGGCCGAAGCCTACAAGCAGCACGTCATAGAGCAGGGCTTAACCCTGCTGCGCGCTCATGAAAATATCAAATGCCTGTTCACGACGCCGAAGCTGCTGGAAGCGCTCTGCGAAAAAGTCTCGCTCAAGAAAATGGGCATCACGGGAGTCTTCTGCGGCGGCACGGAGATGACGCAGCAGTTCCATCGCTTCGCCGTCGAAGAACTCCTTGATGGCGCATACTTCGCCCCGACCTACGGCAACACTTTGATGGGCCTCGCCGTGCATAAACCGCGCGCGGCGGAAGACAACTATGCGGTCATCTATTACCCGCCCAGCCCGCGCGCCATGATAGAGGTCGTTGACCCGGACGAGCCTGAAAGAACTGTCGAATACGGCGCGACAGGCCGCGTGCGCCTGACGACGCTGACGCGCGAATTCTTTATGCCGCGCTTTCTCGAACGCGACGAAGCGGAACGCGAGCCGCCCTGCGACCCATACCCGTGGGACGGCGTGCGCAACGTGCGCCCGTTCTCCAGATTGCAAACCAACGTTGTCGAGGGAGTTTATTAATTTTGGATTGCGGAGTGCGGAATTTAAGAGACGGGCTTTTGTCTTTTAATCCGCAATCCGCAATCCGCAATCGAATCATGTTGCACATTCCGTTATTACGAAAAGGCGAACCATACAAAAGCCTTGAGGTGGCGCGCGTCGCGCATCACCGGACGCGCGAGGTGTTTGTCGAGATCAGTCAGGCGAATGGCGGGCTGATTCGTCGTGACCTGTTGGATCAGAAGTCCGGGCGTGAGGCGCTGTTGCAGTTTTCGACTGCCGAGTTGTTGGAGATTTGCGGGCGCGCGGCTGATTATTTTGTCAATGAGGCTTTGCCGCTCGGCGATGATGCGCAGACGCCTTTGGACTACGTCGCTCAGGTTTCTGCGACGACAGGTTTGCCGCATGTGTTGGCGCGGCGCAATATGCAAAAGATTCGCGGCGTGATGGCGGAGATGCAGAATGTCTTGAACGGGCTGACGCGCAATCTTGACACGCGGATTCTGGATGCCGGGTTCGGCGAGTCGGAAGGCCACGCCTTGAGTTTTTTCCCGCGCACGGATTCGCTCGGAGTGGTGCTGCCGAACAACTCGCCCGGCGTGCATTCTTTGTGGATACCCGCAGTGCCTTTGAAAACCCCGCTCGTCCTCAAACCCGGCAGCACAGAGCCGTGGACGCCTTACAGAATCATACAGGCATTGATACGTGCCGGTGCGCCGCGCGAGGCTTTTAGCTTTTACCCGGCAGACTATGCGGGCGCGGGCGAAATCCTGCGCCACTGCGGGCGCGGGATGATCTTCGGCGACGCTTCTTCGACGGGGCAGTGGAAGGATGAAGGCCGCGTGGAGATTCACGGGCCGGGCTACAGCAAAGTCATTATCGGCGAAGACTGCATCAATGAGTGGGAGCGTTATCTGGATGTGATGGTTGCGTCTATCATCGAGAACGGCGGGCGCTCGTGCGTCAACGCTTCGGGCATCTGGGTGACTTCGCATGCCGATGAAATCGCAGAAGCCCTGGCCGAGAGGCTGGCCCGAATCGCGCCGCTTGAGGCCGAAGATGAAAAGGCGCAGATAGCTCCTTTCACGGATGCGGGCGTGGCTGCGCGCGTCAATCAAATGATCGAGCAGGGTCTGGCGGAGCCGGGTGCGCGCGACGTGACGGCCAGCTATCGAGCGGGCGAGCGGCTGGCGCAATGGCATAACTGTTCTTATCTTTTGCCAACCATCGTGCGCTGTGAAGAGGCAACGCATACTCTGGCGAATCGTGAATATCTCTTTCCCTTTGCGAGCGTCCTCGAAGTCGAGCAAGACAGGATTGCCACAGCCATTGGCCCAAGCCTCGTCGTGACGGCGATCACACGCGACCCGGAATTGATTCGCCAGCTTGTTTCATCAGCGAATGTAGACCGTTTGAATCTGGGAGCCGTGCCGACGAATCAAATCAGCTGGGATCAGCCGCACGAGGGAAATTTGTTCGAGCACCTGTACGGGCGCAGGTCTTTTCAACGCGCTGCCGCCGTGTGAGATGAAGATTCTCTACATCACAGCCGGAGCCGCAAACATGTATTGCGGCAGTTGCTTTAGAGATAACGCGCTCGCGGCGGAGCTTATCAAGCGCGGGCATGACGTGATGCTGCTGCCCGTTTACACGCCGACCCTCACGGACGAAGCAAACGTCAGCCGCGACAAAGTTTTCTTCGGCGGCATCAGCGTTTACCTGCAACAGCACTTAAAACTCTTTCGCAAGTCGCCGCGTTTTCTGGATCGCCTGTGGGATTCGACAGCGATGCTGCGGCTGGCCTCGCGCCGCTCGATTCCGACCGACCCGAAGTTTCTGGGAGAGATGACGGTCTCGATGCTCAAGGGCGAAAACGGTTTTCAGCGTAAAGAGCTTGAGAAGATGATTGACTGGCTCACGCATGAGACCGCGCCGGATATTATCAACCTGCCGTACACGCTGCTCATCGGCCTTGCAGGGCCGCTCAAGCAAGCCCTCAATCGCCCGATCTGCTGCACGCTTCAGGGAGAAGATTTATTTCTCGAAGGCTTGCACGAACCGTATCGCGGCGAGTCGCTGCGCTTGATTGGCGAGAGCGTCAGGCATGTGGATGCGTTTATCGCGGTCAGCAATTATTACGCGCGCTTCATGCCGGGTTATCTGGGGCTTCCCGAAGAGAAGATGCGCGTCGTCCCGCTCGGCATCAACACGGAAGGCTACGAAGCCAGGCCGCAGTCGCGCGAATCCGTTTTTACCATCGGCTATTTCGCACGCATCGCGCCGGAAAAGGGTTTGCATGTCCTCGCACAGGCTTACAGGCGGCTGCGCGAGCGTGAAGATTTCAAGAATGCGCGGCTCGAAGTCGCTGGCTATCTGGGCGCGGAGAATAAAGAGTATCTGAGCAAGATAGAGGACGAGATGAAAGCCGCCGGACTCGCAAGCGAGTTTCACTATCGCGGGATTTTAGACCGCCATGAGAAGATAGAATTTTTGCGCGGGCTGGATGTGCTCTCCGTGCCTGCGACTTATGCCGAGCCGAAGGGCATCTTTCTCTTTGAAGCGATGGCGTGCGGCGTCCCCGTGGTTCAACCGCGTCGCGGCGCGTTTACAGAGATCGTCGAGAGAACAAACGGCGGTCTTCTGGTTCAGCCGGATGATATAGAGAGCCTTGCCGGAGGGCTTCTGGAAATTTATCGCAACCCGCCGCTCGCAGCCGAACTCGGCAGCAACGGTTACAGAGCAGTCCGCGAACATTACACCGTCGAGCAGATGGCGGGCCGCGCCCTCGAAGTTTACGACAGCCTGTTGGATGCGGCGCGGGATAACAGAGCGCGAATGAGCGCAGCGTAGAAGAGCAAGGCGGAAGGATGAAGGATGAAGGATGAAGAGCATGCTATTTAAACTTGAACTACTCATCTTTAATAGCATGCCTTTCATCTTTAATAGCACTCATTTCATCCTTCCGCCTTCCTCCTTCCGCCTTGCTTTTCACAGAGGAGCTTTAGAGTTTGCTGGAAGTCGTTAATCTCTCGAAAGAGTATCCGACGCCGCAGGGGCCGCTGAGGATTCTGAGTGAGGTGTCGCTCGTGCTCAGGCGCGGCGATGCAGTCTCCATCATGGGGCCTTCGGGCAGCGGTAAGAGCACGCTGCTCTACATCACTGGCGCGCTTGAGCCGCCAACTTCCGGTGAGGTCAGGCTCGACGGGCAGAATCCTTTCTCACTCAAAGAAAAGGAGCTGGCGTCGTTCAGGAATCGCCAGATCGGGTTTATCTTTCAAGACCATTGCCTGTTGCCGCAGTGCTCTGTCATGGAAAATGTGCTGACGCCGACGCTGGTGGCTGACATGAAGAAAGACGAGGCACAGACGAGAGCACGCGCGCTGCTGGAACAGGTGGGCCTCAGCCAGCGCATAGAGCATAGCCCGGCGGAATTATCCGGTGGCGAAAAACAGCGCGTCTCACTGGCGCGTGCCTTGATGATGAAGCCGCTGCTGCTGTTATGCGACGAGCCGACGGGGAATCTGGATCACAAATCCGCAGGGGTCGTCGCCTCGCTCCTGCTCGAATTGCACAAACAACAGGAGACGATTCTAATCGTCGTCACACACAGCGCGGAACTCTCCGCGCGCTTTCCCATACAGTTCGAGTTGCATGAGCAGCAGTTGGTCAGAAAATGATTCATCTGCTCATCTGCTCGTTGAAGAAATGAATCAACGAGCAGATGAGCAGATGAATCAATGAGCAAATCTTTTGTTTCTTCTCAAACGCAATCTCACATATTTCTGGCGCACTAATCTGGCGGTCGTGCTGGGCGTGGCGGTGGCCGTCGCTGTGCTCGCGGGCGCGCTGCTGGTGGGTGATTCCGTGCGCGCGAGCCTGCGAAATCTTTTCCTGCAACGGCTCGGCAGCACGAGCCACGTCATTTCCAGCGCGGGCTTCTTTCGTGAACAACTGGGAGATGAACTGAGCGCAGATGCGCGCTTTGCCCAAAACGGCTTTGCTGCAAGCTGCCCGCTCGTAGTGCTTGAGGGCATGACCACGCATCAAGCTAGCGGTCGGCGCAGCGCGGGCGTTCGCGTCTACGGCGTTGACGAGCGGTTCTGGAAATTTCATGGACGCGCCGCTCAAGCCCTGAGCGACAGGGATGTTTTAATCAGCCCCGGCCTCGCGCATGAGTTAGAGGCCGCTCAGGGAGACGCGCTGCTGCTCAGAATCTCTATGCCGTCTGCGATTCCGGTCGAATCTCTGCACGGGCGCAAAGAGGATGCTGGCCGCACCTTGCGTCTCAACCTGCGCGAAATCTTGCAGGCGGATAAGCTTGGAGAATTTTCCGTCAGCCCGCAGCAGGCCGCGACGCGCGCAGTCTTTGTGCCGCTTCAGTTGTTACAGAAAGAGCTGGCGCAGGAGGGCAAAGTCAATACGCTGCTGGTGTCGGAACAGCAGGGTCAGACCAGCGCCGTTTCGCTAGAGAGAATTTTGCGCGACAGAATCACGCTCGCGGACATGGAGATACGCCTCGATGCTTTGAATGAGCAGCAGAGTCTTTCGCTTGAAACGACAAGCGCGTTGCTGAGTGATGCGCTGGCGGAGGCGTCGCGGCGTGCGGCGTCTGAGTCAGGGATGCGCGCCGTGCCTGTGCTCTCTTATCTGGCAAACAGCATTCGCAGTGAGAATCAGAAAGAGATTCCCTATTCGCTCGTGACGGCGATTGACGAAGAGAGTTTTACGCGTTTGAGCAACGCGGGCAAAGGGCCAGCGGGTGACGCAGCCTCTGCGGCTGATGCTTCATCGCTGACGCCGGTTGTGCTCAACGAATGGGCTGCGCGGGAGTTGGGCGTCACCACTGTCGGCGCGAAAATCTCACTCGAATATTATTTATGGCAACCGGACGGAAGCCTCTCGACACAAAGCGCGCAGTTTCGTCTTGCCAGTATCGTGCCTATCGAAGGGCTGGCCGCAGACCGCAAATTAGTGCCGGATTATCCGGGCATCACTGCGTCGGAAAACATCTCGGATTGGGATCCGCCGTTTCCAGTTGACCTCACGCGCATCAGCAAGCGTGATGAAGATTACTGGCACGAGTATCGCTCGACGCCCAAAGCTTTTATTACTTTGGCGAAGGGGCAGCAACTGTGGGGGACGCGTTTCGGCAAGCTGACTTCGTTGCGCATCATTCCTCAGGATGCGAGCCAGCTACCGGCTGCGCTTGAAACTTACAGGAATAAATTGAGAGCCAATCTCAATCCCGCCGCGCTTGGTTTTATCGTTTACCCTGCACGCGCGCAGGGCTTAGAGGCTTCGCGCGGGGCGACGGATTTCGGGGAATACTTTTTATACTTCAGTTTCTTTCTGGTCGTATCCGCACTCATGCTGGCGGCTCTTTTTTTCAAGCTCGGCGTCGAACAACGCTTGCGCGAGATAGGGACTTTGCAGGCGATAGGTTTTCCGGCGGCGCGGATTCGCAGGCTCTTTCTGACGGAAGGATTGCTGCTCTCCGCTCTGGGGAGCTTGCTCGGGCTGGCTCTGGCTCTGGCCTATGGCAAGCTGATGATGCATGGCCTCAGCACATGGTGGGTCGGCGCGGTCGGGACGAGCCTGCTGCGCCTGCATGTCTCCCCGCTCTCTTTAATCATCGGCGGCGCGGGCGGAATCCTGGCCGCGCTTTTCTGCATCACTCTGACCTTGCGCTCTCTCAAGAAAGCTTCGACGCGCAGCCTGCTGCATGGAGTTCTGAAAGGGAGAAGAGTGGAAGAGTGGAAGAGTGGAAAGGGAGCAGAGAAAAGCGCTGGAAGCCAAACGTCCTTTTCCTTTTTCCCTTTGACCCGTTTCCCCTTTTTCCCTTTCGCTCTTTTCACCCTGCTCGGGTTGATTTTCATTCTGCTCGCATCAATGAACATCGTCGGGCGGGTCGCAGGATTTTTTGGCGGCGGGGCGTTGCTGCTGGTCGCGTGCCTGTGTTTTCAATGGGCGTGGCTGCGTCGCGCTCGCAGGGGAATAATTGCCGGAAGCGGGTGGCTGCCTGTCTTTCGCATGGGCCTCAGGAATGCCTCGTCCCGTCCGGCCAGAAGCGTGCTCTGCATCACGCTCATCGCTTCCGCAGCTTTTATCGTCGTCGCTGTGGATGCTTTTAGAAGAGACGATAAAAGTCTCGCGCTCGATAAGAAATCCGGGAGCGGTGGTTACAGCTTGCTGGGCGAATCGGATTTGCCGGTTGTCTACGACCCGAACACAGAGGCGGGCAAAGAGGCTTTGAATCTGATAGCCGGGGCGGATACGGGCGAGCTGTCTGAAGTGACGTTCACGCGCTTTCGCCTGCGGCCCGGAGATGATGCGAGCTGTCTTAATCTTTACGAGCCGCGCAACCCGCGCATCCTCGCCGCGACAGATGATTTTATCAAGAGCAATCGTTTCAGTTTTCAGGATTCTCTGGCCCGTACGGACGAAGAGAAAGCTAACCCGTGGCTGCTGCTGAATCGTGAGCTTGAAGACGGCGTCGTGCCTGTGATTGCTGATGCAAACTCTCTGACGTATGTGCTGCATCGCAAGCCGGGCGATGAAATGACGCTTGAGCAAAGCGTTGGCGGCAGCCCGGTGCGCCTGCGTTTTGTCGCGGCCCTGTCCGACAGCCTGTTTCAGAGCGAGCTTTTGATGTCCGAGAAAAATTTCCTGCGACTCTTTCCAGAGATAGAGGGCTATCGCTTCTTTCTGATGGATGCTCCGCAGGCGCGTGCGGCAGAGGCGAGCGGAGTTCTGGAAGAGCGTTTATCTGATTTCGGCTTTGATGCTGTTTCAACCACTGAGCGGCTCGCGGAATTTCACAGGGTCGAGAACACTTATCTCTCAACCTTTCAGATGCTTGGCGGATTGGGTCTTGCGCTCGGAACTTTAGGATTGGCTGCGGTCTTGTTGCGGAATGTGTTGGAGCGGCGGCGGGAGTTGGCGCTCTTGCGCGCGGTGGGCTACAACCGCAGGCATTTTGCCATGATGGTGATAGCGGAAAACGCTTTCCTGTTATTCAGCGGACTGATTACGGGAACGGCCTGCGCGCTGCTGGCGATTGCGCCTGTCTTTTACGAGCGCGGCGGAAGACTGCCCTTTGTGTCGCTCGGCTCATTGCTGTTAGCAGTGATTCTATCCGGACTCATAGCATCTGTAGTAGCCACGGCGGCTGTCCTTCGCTCGCCGCTGATTCCTTCATTGCGTTCAGAGTAAAGCGAAGAAAGTTTCGCGCAAAGGCGCAAAGGAAGACCGCAAAGGATTGAATGCTGCTCGCTCCTTGCGTGCTTTTCTTTAAGCCTTTGCGCGAAACTTTCTTTTCTCAAGATTGCGGCTTGAAGTAGAGCACGAGTCCTGCGCCAACCGAGGCCATCAAGATGCCTACGTAGAGCAGCGGATTGGGCGCGGTCTTCGGCGGATGCAGCCACATCGAGAAGAGCGCGTTGATGACAGGCGCGCCCCCGAAGACCAGCGGCATGACATACGTCGGCAGGCCGCCCGTCCTGAAGGCATAGATGATGCAGATTGCGCCGAGCGCGCCGAGCGTGCCGCCGATGGTGGCAGAGGTCGAGCCTTTGAGGTTAAAGCCATTGAGGTCGCCCTGATACCAGAGGGCTGCCAGCGGAAACAGGACTCCGATCAAAAAGTAAGCGACGCCGACGCAGAGTAACGCGCGCAGAGGGCTGCCAAGCTGTACCTGCCCGCGATGCAGAGTTGGCCCATACAAGCCCCACGAAATCGCCGCGCCGAGCGCAAAAATAATCCAGATCATTTGGGAAGACTCCTTTGATAGTTCATCGGTCAGAATAAGAACGAAGATAATCTCAAGCAAAGGCGCACAAAAGAAGTTGGGAGTTCAGAGAGTTTAGAGAGCGCGGAAAGAATCGTGCTTATTCTTTAACTCTCTAAACTCTCTGAACTCTCTAAACTTCTTTCGGCCTTTAGAATATAAGTCTCAGCCCCAGTTGAATCTGCCGGGAACTGGTGACGGTCGAGCGAATCTGGCCCAACGTCGAGACCGGCTGCTCCGCCGGCAACACGCCGGAAAAAGCTATCAGGCTCGGCATCGCAAAATTCGCGCGATTGAAAATATTAAAGGCTTCGAGACGAAGCTGTATGTTCGTGTTCTCGCCCAGTGCAGACCAGCGCGTGTTCTTGATCGCCGAGAGATCGAAGGTGCGCAGGTTTGGTCCAATCAGCGCGCCGCGACCGAGGTTGCCCAGATTGCCCGCAGGCTGAAGCGTGAACGCGCCCGGCGCAAAGTAGGCGTTCGGGTTGCCCGTGACCGCGCTCTCGTATGTAAAGCCCGGCGAGATGTTCGGGCGGTCAAGCCCGACTTGCGGCGCGATGGACGGCGACCACTGCGAGTTTGAGCGATTGTTCTGCACGAACACGGTCAGCGGTTGGCCGCTTCTGACCTGCGCGATGCCCGACAGTTGCCAGCCATCCAGAATCTTTCCCGCCGTGCCCTTCATGTTCTTTGCAAACGGTATGTCCCATGTGAAGTTCAAAACCCAGTTGTGCTTGGCGTGATAATCGGACAGCCCCTTGTTGTATTGCAGGCCGAAGGGTTCGGGCATCGCGCTCGTCGTTCCGTTGGTCGCATCCGAAAAGAAGGTCGAAGCCTGCGTCGTGTCTATGTTGCGCGAGAAGGTATAGGAAGACTGGAAAGTCATCCCGCCGCTCAGGCGTTTCCGCAACTCGAAGACGAGCGCGTTGTACCAGGAGTTGCCGTCGCTGCTCTTGAGTTCGATGGTCGAGAAGGCAGTGTTCGGGCGCGGCGTGGTGGCGACCGGCCCGTAAAAGAAACTGCCGTCAGCGCGTCTTTGCGGCACGGGCGTGTTGACATCCGAGCTGCGCAGGAGATGTATGCCGCGCGAGCCTGCATAGCCGACGGTGACCACAGTGCCAAACCACAGCTCGCGCTGCAAGTTCAGATTCCAGACCTGTATATACGGATTATCCAGATTCCACTGCACGGGTCGAATCGAATTTCCCAGCCCATTGTTCAGGTTGGGAACGGGGAACGTCAGGTTCGTATTGAACGGCGGATTATTTCTGACGATGATGCGCGGCGTCGCAGGCGGATTCGTGACCGTCACGATCAGATTCTGTTGATTGTTCGTGTTGAAGAAAACGCCGTAGCCTCCGCGCAGCGAAGTCTTGCCGTCGCCGAAGATGTCCCATGCAAAGCCCGCGCGCGGCGAAAAGTTTTTGAGCGTCGGATTCTGGTAAAGCTGCCCGACGGTCGGCACGCGGTCTGAGAAATTGATGAGCGCGGAATCGCGCCCGTTGATGTCTTCGGGCATCGTGGCGACTTCATAACGCAGCCCTGCGTTGACCGTCAGACGCGAGTTGACGCGCACAGTGTCATGCGCGTAAAAGCCAAAGAGCGTGAATCGCCAGTAGCGGTCGAGCGCGCCGGAGCTTGGCAAACCGATAAAACGCTGCGGGACGTTGCGCAGGAAATCCGGCAGGCTGGCAAAGGTAAAGATGCCGAGGCTGAAAGTCGGATTGAACATGTTGTCCTGATAATGCTCTCCGAGCGCGCCAGCCTTAATCAGATGTCGCCCACGGCTGTGAACCAATCCATATTCAAAGCTCCAGACATTCTGCGTCAGCCTCAGGTTGCCGGAAGACTGCGGGCCAAAACGCGGGATGCCAGCGATGTCTATGTCGCCGATCATGTTGCGCCCTGCGATGAAGGGCGGCAAGCTTGCGGGGACGTTCGACTGTACGTTCTGACCGATGCGTGTGCGGCCAAAGCCGAGGCGAAACGTGTTAAAGGTGTTGGGCGAGAGCGTCTGGCGATACTCGCCCGTGAAAAACTGGTTGCGCGAAATGAAGTTGCGCGGGAACTGCGGAAAGTCTGTCGGCAGTTGCTGGTCTGCGTCGTCAAAGGTATAGCGCCCGAAGAATTGATCGCGCTGGCTGCGGTTGTAATCAATCCGGCCCTGCACAAAATGCTGGTTGATCTGCTGGTTAAAGCCGAAGAAATAGCGCGCCAGCCCGCCGCCTAGATTCGGCCCGTTGGGCAGCGGGAATTGGTCCAGAAAGGGACGCACTGTCGGGTTAACAGCAATCGGAGCTACGCCGGGGATAATTCCCATGCGCGCATTTAAATCCGGCACGACCGTGTTGATAGTCCTGCCCAGATTCTCTTTCAAAGCTTCGTAGCCGGCGAAGAAGAAAAGCTTGTCCTCTTTGATCGGGCCGCCGATGCTGCCGCCGTATTGATTGCGCTTGAACTCCGGCTTGACCGCGCCGTCGAAAAAGTTGCGCGCGTCCAGATTGTCGTTGCGATGAAAGAGATAGAGGCTGCCGTGAAACTGGTTCGTGCCTGACTTGCTGATGATATTGATCTGCCCGCCGGAGTTGCGCCCGTACTCTGCGCTGTAGGTGTTGACCTCGACGCGAAATTCGCGGATGGTCTCGATGCCGAGCGAAGTTCCGGCGGCGCTGCCCGCAGGGCCGTTGGTGAAATCGTTCTGCGGCGTGCCGTCCAGAAGATAAACATTCGATCTGGGGTCTTGCCCGTTGATGCTTGCGCCGACGCCGTGGGCCACGACGGAACCGGCATCACGATGCGGGTAAGAGATGACGCCCGGTTGCAGAAAAGCGAGGTCAGTATAGTTTCTGCCGTTCAAGGGAAGCTCACGGATGGCCCGCTCGTTGACCAGATAGCTCAGCTCAGAGGTCTGCGTGTTGACGAGCGCAGTTTCATCCGTCACCGTCACCTCATCGGCGAGTCCCTCCGGCTCGATTGCGATATTCAGAGCGGCAGTATCGGCCACCGTGACATTGATTCTCTCGAAAACGTATTCCTTGAAACCCGTCTGCGTGGCGCGAATCTCATACACGCCAACCGGCAGACTCGGAAAAATAAAGTGCCCGTCATTGTCGCTCACGGTCGAGCGCGCGAGGCCCGTCTCAAGGCTCTTTGCCGTCACGGTGACACCGGTCACGAGCGCGCCGTTCGGGTCTTTGATGTCGCCGGAGATTGCGCCCGTAGTTTGCTGTGCGACCGCAAAGACGGAGCAGCAGAGGATTAGAGAGATGGTAAATAAAGCTCTCTGTGAAAATAGCGAAAGATGAAACATGAGATTATTTCTCCCGTATGAATGCTTTTGAGCCTGTCGAAGTAATTTTATGAATGTTGCTCAAACCTGAGTCGAGCCGGGTCGTGCGCTTTCAGCCGAGCATTCTATCAAGCTATGATGGGCTTTAGTAAAATCTTATTGGCGCTTTTACAATCTATTGACAGCTCTCTTCGGACTTTTACACCTTTTTTACAACAAACAGTCCGGATTTGTTGATAATACGTGCCTGTCCTAATAAAAGATTACTGAAATTATTTTATAGCCTGCATTCGCCTTCTAAGGAGAAATCAAAGTGAGACGACATGTCCCCTGCGCGCTCATCCTCGTGCTGCTTTTTTCCATTGGCTCAACGCTCGCAGCCCAGACGCACCGCGCCACTCTTCGCGGCACAGTCACAGACCCGAACGGCGCTGTGATACCCGGAGCCGGATTAAAATTAGTTAATGAAGCGACCAATGAGTCGCGTGCCACATTCAGCGGCGCGGACGGAGAATATACTTTCGCCTCATTAATGCCCGGCTCATATCATCTGGAAGTTAACGCCCCGGGGTTTTCGCCATTCAAGCAATATATTCTGCTTGAGGTGAATCAGGAAAGCAGAGCTGATGTCTCGCTGGGCCTGAGCAACCTTGACATAGTCGAGGTTGTCGAAGGCGCAGCCCCTTTGAAACAAGATTCGCCCGCGCTCGGCACTGTGATTGACAACCGTCAGGTAACAGGGCTACCGCTCGACGGAAGAAATTTTTACGAGCTTAACCTGCTCGTGCCGGGCGCAGTGCCAGCCGCGCAAGGCTCTGCCGGAAGCGTGCGCGGCGACTTCTCCTTCAGCGTCAACGGCGCACGCGAGGATTCAAACAACTTTCTGCTCGACGGCGTCTATAACGTAGACCCGAAGCTCAACACCTTCGGCGTGCGTCCCTCTGTGGATGCCGTGCGCGAATACGAGATGCTGACCAGCACTTATGATGCTTCGTTCGGGCGCAATCCGGGCGCACAGGTCAACGTCGTCTTAAAATCCGGCTCGAACGATTTTCACGGTACGGGCTTCGAGTTTTTCCGCAACGCCGCGCTCGACGCGCGCAACTATTTCGCGCCCGCAGACCAGCCCAAGCCGCAATACCAGCGCAACCAGTTCGGCTTTTCGCTCGGCGGGCCGATACGCAAAGACAGAACCTTCTTCTTCGCGGATTATGAAGGCACGCGCGGGCGCGAAGGCATCACGCGCATCGCCAGCGTGCCGACGCTTGCGGCGCGAAACGGAGACTTCAGCGCGTTTCTGCCGCCGACAAACATCGTCGCGGCGAATAACACTTCCTGCAATCCCATACGCCTCGACAACGGGCAGCCTTTCGTCAACACCCCGACGCAGTTTATTCTCTGCAACAGATTGCTCGGCGCGCCCGTAGCCTTTACCGGAAACATTCTTCCGCAGTTTTTCATCAACCCGATTGGCCGCACCATCGCCGCGCTGTATCCTGCGCCGAACCGCAATGTGCAGTTTGAGAATTTCGCCGCTTCGCCCTCACAGCGCGACCGCAACGACACGTTCGATGTGCGGCTCGATCACTTGATGAGCGAAAGCTCGAACTGGGTCTTTCGCTACAGCTTCGGCGACCGCGACCTGTTCGAGCCTTTTAGCGGGCCAACCTTCTCGCTCGTTCCCGGCTACGGCACGGACATTCCGCGTCGCAGCCAGAACATCATGCTCGGCGAGACGCATATCTTCTCTCCGACTTTTATCAACGAAGCGCGCGTGGCTTTTAATCGCGTCGCCATCGGAGTGGTGCAAGAGAATTTTGGAACGAGCGTCAATCGCGCCGTCGGCTTGCCTGAGCTATCGAGCAACCCGCGCGATTTCGGCTTGAGCTTTATCACCGTCAGCGGCTATTCGCCCCTCGGAGACGAGAACAACAACCCGCAGCAGAGCGTCGCCAACACCTATCAGATTCTCGACACGGCGACCTACACGCGCGGGCGTCATCTCTTAAAATTCGGACTCGACTTTCGTTTCGTCCAGCAGAACGGTTTTCGTGATGTGCAATCGCGCGGCTTTCTGACCTTTCTGGATTCGACGCCGCAGGGAGCAATCACCGGCAACGCTCTGGCAGACCTCCTGATTGGACTTCCCTTTCGCACGGGCGGCGCGCGTGTGGATAACGCGCAGCACCTGAGGACAGAGAGCTACGGTTTTTTTATCAACGATAGCTTTCGCCTGACGCCGCGCCTGACCATCAACGCGGGACTGCGCTATGAATACAACTCGCCGCCCGTAGACGCTTTTGACCGCGCAAACATTTACGACCCGGCGACGCGCAGCCTCGTGCCTGTCGGGACGAATGGAGTTCCGCGCAGCGGCTTTGAAGCGGACAAAAATAATTTCGCGCCGCGCATCGGCTTTGCGTGGACGCCCTGGGATTCGGGCAACACAGTCTTGCGCGCAGGCTATGGCATCTACTACGACCAGTCTGCGCTCGCGCCCGGCGAGGCTTTGTATTTCAACGCGCCGTATTTTGATTTCAATCTTTTCTTCCCGCTGCCGGGTTTGCCTTTGACGGTCAACGATCCTTTTCCGGCAAACTTTCCCTTTCCGCTGCCCGATTCCGCGCTCGCCATCCAGCGCGACTTCAGCACGTCGTACATGCAGCACTGGAATTTCAACGTGCAGCAGCAACTGGGCCGGAGCCGCGTGCTCGAAGTCGCCTATGTCGGCTCGAAAGGCACAAAGCTCGTTTCGGCGCGCGACCTCAACCAGCCGCAAGCGAGCGCGGCTCCGTTCAACCCGCGCCCCAACCAGCAGTTTGCCGACATCACCTTTCTGGAATCGCGCGCCAACTCCAACTATCACAGCCTACAGGCCAAGTTTCAGCAGCGCCTCAGCCGTGGCTTGCAATTCCTGACGGCTTACACGTGGTCGAAATCAATTGACGACGCCTCGAACTTTTTCACAAGCACGGGCGATCCGAATTTTCCGCAGGACAGCTATAACGCGCGTGCCGAAAGAGGAAGGTCTAATTTTGATGTCCGGCATCGTCTCTCTGTCAGCTACTCGTATGACCTGCCTTTCGGCAAGGGCCAGAGATTCGCTGCGGATGATGGATTCTTAACCACGCTTCTGACCGGGTGGCAGACGCACGGCATCGTGACTTTGCAGACGGGCAGACCTTTCACGGTCGCGCTGCCGACGGATTTTGATAATAGCGGGACAGGATTTGCCAGCCTCGGCTTTCAGGCGAATGACCGCCCGAACGTGGTCGGTGACCCGCGCTTGCAGACGCGCACGCCCGAACGCTGGTTCAATACAGCGGCCTTTGCCCTTCCGCCGTTCGGCACGTTTGGCTCTGCCGGAAGAAATATTTTGGAAGGGCCGGGCTATCAAAACGTGAATGCGTCGCTGGTCAAAAACACTTCGCTGACAGAGCGCGTCAACCTGCAACTGCGCGCGGAATTTTTTAATCTCTTCAATCATCCGAACTTTAATTTGCCCGATAACTTTTTCGGTTCGCCGACCTTCGGGCGCATCCTCTCGGCGCAAAGCCCCAGACACATACAGTTCGGGGCGAAGCTGGTGTTTTAAGAGTTGAAAAAGAATTTTCCCGCAAAGGCGCAAAGGCGCAAAGAAGACAAGTCGCAGAGATACCGGATTGTGATTTCTCTTGAAAGTTTTCTTCGCGTCTTCTCTTTGCGCCTTTGCGGGAATCTCTTCGTTAATAATTCAGGAGTTGAAATGGAAGTCTTTGCCGAATGGCTGAAAATCTCCGTCTTGCTGGCAACTCTGCTGACTCCGTCGCCGGTCGCAGCCGCCGGAGATTGGCCTCAGTGGCGCGGCCCGAACCGCAACGGGAGCGTCGTGGGCGTTTCTCTTCCAACGTCTTGGCCCAAGAGCCTGAAAGAGCAATGGAAGGTGACAGTCGGCGTCGGGCATTCTTCGCCGCTCGTCGTCGAGGGGAAAATCTTTCAACACACGCGCACCGGCGAAGAAGAAATCCTGCTCTGTCTGGACGCAGCGACGGGCAAAGAGTTGTGGCGCTCGCAGGGGCTTCCCGTCTCATACCAGATGAACTCGGCAGCGACGGCTCACGGCAAAGGGCCAAAGTCAACGCCTGCTGCCAGCAACGGGAAGATTTATACCCTCGGCATCACAGGCGTGCTCTCCTGCCATGACATGCGCGACGGAAAAGTTTTGTGGCGCAAAGATTTTGCGAAACAGTTTCCGGCGACTGCGCCGCTCTATGGAACCGCGATGTCGCCGCTTGTGGATAACGGCCTTGTCATCGCGCACGTCGGCGGGCAGGACAAAGGCGCGCTCACGGCATTCGATGCCAGCACGGGCGCGGTCAAATGGTCTTACGATGCGGACGGCCCGGGCTATTCGTCTCCCGTCATCGCCACACTCGCGGGCGTGCGTCAGCTCGTGACCTTTACGCAGAAAGAGTTGGTCGGCGTCAATGCCGCGACGGGCAAACCGCTGTGGAAGCTTGCGGCCAAAACAGAATATGACACTAACAGCGTCACGCCACTCGTCTACAAAGACATGCTGATTATTTCCAAAGAGGGACAGGGCATCATGGCGCTGCGGATCAATAAGCAGGGCGCGGACTATGCCGCGCAGGAGGTCTGGCGCAACGCTGGTAACGAGATGTATATGAACTCGCCCGTCATCGAAGGCAACCTCATTTACGGCTTGTCTATCAAGAAGCGCGGGCAGTTTTTCTGTCTCGATGCGGAGACGGGAAAAACCATCTGGCAGAGTCAGGGCCGCATGGGCGAGAACGCTGCGATGCTCAGCGCGGGAAAAGTTTTGCTGTTCCTGACCAATGATGCAAACCTGTTCGTCATACGTCCGGGCGCACAGCAGTTTGAGCCGCTCGCGCAATACACCGTCGCCACCAGCCAGACGTGGGCGCATCCGGTCTTGCTCGGCAATCGCGTGCTGGTGAAAGATGAAACGACGCTCGCATCGCTCTCGTTTTAAATTCGCAGACCGGAATCGGCAGGCTGACTGAATCTATAGTGCTGATATTTGAACTGAGCGGCGAAACCTCAAACATCTTCTTTGCGCCTTGAGCTTTTCTTTGTTTGCGCCCCCAGCGCGAAACTTCAGCGTTTCGCGCTGGGGGCGCAAAGCGAAAACCGGAGGCGCAAAGAGTTGAAGCAGTTCTCATCTTGAATCCTGAAAAAGTCTCGTCAAACCGAAAGGAGTTTCTTGTGAAAAAAGCGGTCTTATCTCTGCTCTTGATTTCGATAGCGTGCGTCGCTGTGTGGTATCCGGCATGGGCTAAGGATACAGAGGAAGAGGGCGTGCGTCAGGCTTTGAACTATTATTTACAGGGCCACGCGACCGGCGATGGCGAGAATTTTAAAAAGGCTTTTCACACCGAGGCCAAGCTCTTCTGGATGCGCGAAGGCCAGCTCACGCAGCGCACCAGCGCGGAATTTGTCGCGGGCGCGAGCGGCAAGCCAGCCGCAGACGAAGCCTTGCGCAAGCGTTGGATCGAGAGCATAGACATCACAGGCAACGCTGCGGTCGCTAAAGTCGTGCTCGATTATCCGAACGCGCGCTATACGGATTACATGTCGCTGCTGAAGATAGGCGACGAATGGAAGATCGTTAACAAGACTTTTTACACAGTTGCGAAAACTCAACCACAGGCAGGAGGAGCAGCGAAATGAGACGAGCCATCATTCTCGGCAGCATCTTTTTCATCTTCGCACTCGGCATCGCGGCTGCCGCCGTAGCGAAAATAAATTTTAGCGGGACGTGGGTCTTGGACAGAAGCCGCAGCATAGGCATGCCCGCAGACATGCAGCAGACCATGACGGTCGTGCATACAGCCGACGATAAGATTCAGCTTGAAACCAAGCTCGTCTCGTCGCAGGGCGAGCGCGTTGTCAAAGACGAATACACGCTCGACGGCAAAGAAGCGGAGTTTACGCCGCAGGCCGCGCCCAATGCGCCGCCCGCCAAAGGCAGGCGCAAGGGCGCATGGCTGCCCAGAGGCAACGGCATCGTCATTAATGAAGAGACGATTACGGAAACGCAGAACGGGCCTATCAAGAATCAAGTGACGCGCAAGTGGACGCTCTCGCCTGACGGCACGACCCTGACGATTGATTTGTATTTGGACGGGCCGAACGGTTCGTTCGAGACCAAGCGGACTTTTGTGAAGAAGTGAAGAAAAGAATTAACCACAAAGACACGAAGAGCAGGCAAGCAATAGTCAAATATTAACCTGCCTTTTAACTTTGTGTCTTCGTGTCTTTGTGGTTAAAAGAACTCAGGCAGTTGCGGCGGCGCTCGTGTGTTTGTCAATGATGCGCGAGAGGGCGTCCTTGCTGGTCGCTCCCACGATGCGCTCCTCTTCCTTGCCGCCTTTGAAGAGAATCAGGGTCGGGATGCCTTTGATGCCATATCTCTGCGAGATAGAAGGATTATCATCCACATCCACTTTCACGACGCGCGCGGTTCCGGCGTATTTCTCTGCGATGGCTTCGACCGTCGGGGCAATCATGCGACAGGGCGCGCACCATGCGGCCCAGAAATCCACCAGCACCGGCTGATCCGATTGCAACACATCCTGCTCAAAGCTGTTGTCATTCACGTCTTTTACGTTCTCGCTCATAATTGCTTATCTCCTGCTGTCAAAATTCTAAAGTCCGATCTCCAAACAGACGCGTATTATGCGCTAATTTCCGGCACGAGTCAGTAATGATGGTTACAGTTCGTGCGGCTGCTTTGGTAATTCTGTTTACATAACAGGTCAGGGTTTTGTGTATACTTGGCTTACCTATAAGGAGTTTACAGTATGAGTACGGAGCGCGAGACACGTCCCGCAAGTAACGGGCAGATGCCGGTGGCGGATTTGTTCCGCGATTTCACGCCGGAAGAGATGCAGGAGGTCGAGCGCATGACCGTCATGCAGAACTTTCCCAAAGGGCGCATGCTCTACACGCCGGGCGAGACGGGCGAGGCTCTGTTCCTCTTGCGAAAAGGCGCGGTGCAGATTTATCGCATGTCGCCGGAGGGACGCAAGCTGGTCATCGCACATCTGCTGCCTTACTCTTTCTTCGGCGAGATGAGCTGTATCGGGCAGGGGATGTATGACACCTTTGCGGAAGCGACCGAAGACTCGCTCGTCATCACGATGAACTGCGCCAATCTCGAACGCCTCCTGATGTCCAAGCCGCAAGTTGCCCTGCGCATCCTCGAAGCCTTCGGCAAACGCGTCATCGAAGCAGAGCAGCAACTGGAAGATATAGCTTTTAAAGGCTTGGTCGCGCGCGTCGCTTCGCTGCTCTTGAGAGAGGCCGAAGACGGAGAGGTCAAAGGCTTCTCGCACCGAGACATCGCCGAACGCCTCGGCGTTTATCGAGAGACGGCGACGAACGCGCTGAATGAACTGAAGACCGCAGGCATCATCACTATCGGCAGAAAGAGAATTTCCATCACAGACCGCGAAAGTTTAAAGCGCATCGCGTCAGAATAAGAAAAACGGATTTCACCACAAAGACACAAAGTCACTAAGAAACTCGCTTCTCTTAGTGACTTTGTGTCTTTGTGGTGAATTTTAATCGCCGCTTTATTTAATTCGCCGCGAGATTGAAGGCGGCCATTTCCGTTGCATTGCGAACCAGCAGGCGACCATCCGAGATGGCCGGAACGTTCCAAGACCTTCCGCTCAAGGCGGCAAAGCGCGAGAGTTCGGAATACTGGTCGGGCGCGGCCCTGACGAGCGCGAGTTCGCCGTTGTCTGCGATGATGACCAGATGCCCGCTCGCCAGCAGAACCTGCCCGTAGCCGTAGCGACCGCCCTTCCATTTGCGCTCGCCCGTGTTCACATCTAGACACGTCAGGATGCCTTCATCCAGACCGTAGACGTAGCCGTTATGCAACACAGAGCTATTGAACTTGTTCTTCATAGAGCTGTTTTCCCAGACCTTACGGGCCGTGAGAGTTTTGCCGGAGCCTGACACTTCGACGAGCGCAGCCCCTTTGCCATATCCTGCCGAGAGAAAGACGCGGTTCTTATCCACGATGAGCGGCTGCGAGACATTGATGCCCGCGCTGTTTCTCCACTCTGTCTCCCAGATAAGCGAGCCGTCTTCGGGCGCGAGGCCGACCGCGCGACTCGCAGTCACGGCAAGAATCTGCCTGCGGCCACCGAGCGTGACCAGCATCGGCGAAGTGTAGGAAGAATCATCGCCCTGAGATTTCCAGACCGGCGCGCCTGTCATTTTGTTATAAGCGACGATGGATTTATTGCCGCTGCCGCCAGCCATCATGACCACCTTGTCATCAACAATCAGCGGCGACGCGGCGACGCCCCACGGGAGATTCCCTGCCCCGTTGTCGCTCAGGACATTTTTGCCCCACAACACTTTTCCGCTGCTCGCATCCAGACAACGCAACTCGCCCGTCGCGCCGACAGCATAAATTTTCCCTTCGCTCCATGTCGGCGTGGCGCGCGGCCCGTCGCCCGTGTCGTCTTTAAACTCAGCCGTCCAGCCTTGCGTCCACAACTCGCGCCCCGTCGCCACATCGTAAGCCGAGACGACTTCCTGCGCCCTGCGTTGCTCGATGGTATAAGCGCGCCCGTCCGCAATGACGAAAGAAGCGTAGCCGATGCCGATGGGCTGCTTCCACATTTGCGGCAGGCCTTTCTCAGGCCACTTGATCTGCACCTCTTTTTCTTCGTAGCGGCCATCGCGGTTCGGGCCGCGAAAGTCCGTCCAGTAATTGCGCGCGGGCTTGGTGTCCCCGGCATGAGACATGTTGACAGCATCCGCGCCCTGCGCCGTGCCGTTGGCCGCACCGGCTTGAGCGGGATTGGCCGCAGCCGTCGTCTGGTCTGCTCCGGCTGCCGGGGCGGGCGCGCCGTTCTGCGCCGCCTGTTGCTGCTGTTCCGCACGATGACGCTCAAGCGCGGTGTATTGATCCTCATGACTGCCGCTGCCGCCGCGCCGCATCACGCCGAGGGCTAGATAGAGATAGCCTGCTCCGAGCGCGACGATGCAAAGCGAGCCGAGAACTTTTTTCGGCATGTCTGCATCACGCCTTAGCCAGAGCACGACGAGACCGAGGGGCGGCAACAGAACCGATGACACGACCAGACCCAAAGTCGTGCGATACCATGGCGTTGTTTCCTGTGCGAACATTTCTCTTCTCCCTTTCCTAGCAGAGAATGAATTTCAAATTTGAGATTTCAAATCTCAAATCATTTTCTGCGCCTTACTTCATTGTCTTGCTGATACAGTAAAGATTCTTTTCCCCGCGAATAAAAATCTTTCCGTCAGCGATGGCCGGGGATGCGTAAACCGGCTCGTCGAGCGAGTTTGTGCCGAGGATTTCATGCTTTGGCCCGGCCTTGATGATGAAGGTATCGCCGTCCTCGCTCGTCAGCAGAATCTTGTTATCAAAGGCGACTGGCGAGGCCGTGAAGGTCGCGGGAATCGGCACGCGCCCGCCTTCGTAAACCACTGCGCCCGTCTTGGCATTAAGACATGTGATGATGCCTCTGTCTGACATCAGGTACAGATACTCGCCGTACAAAATCGGCGAAGGCACATAGGCAGTGCCCTTCGTGAATTTCCAGACGACATCGGAATCCTTTACTTCGCCGCTCGCACCCAATCGAAGCGCCATCGCAATCTTAGCCGGATAACCTGCGGAGACGATGACCATATCGCCCGTCGCCACCGGATTCGGAATCGCGTTGCTCTCGACGCCCCTGGTGCGCCACAACTCTTTGCCCGTCGCAGGGTCGTAAGCGATGATGGCTTCGTTGCCGCTGGTCACGAGTTCCGTCCGCTTGGCGGTTTTGATAAGCACAGGCGAAGACCAGCTGATCTGCACCTTGCGCGGCATCTTCCAAACTTCTTTGCCCGTCTTCTTATCAAGCGCGACGATGAAAGAGTTTGCTCCGTCTTCTTCGTCGCATTGCAGGATGACGAAATTTTCGTGAAGGACAGGAGAAGTGCCAGTCCCCATGCCTGCCGTGGCGATTTTGCCCGGCATATATTTCCAGACAAGCTTGCCGTTGAAGTCGTGTGCGTAAAGCCCTTCGGTGCCGAAATAGGTGTAGACCATCTTGCCGTCTGTCGCGGGGGTCGGCGCGGCGTAACTGCTCTTGCGATGACGATCATCGTAAGGCGTCCCTTCCCACGCGGTCTGCTCCCACAGGACTTTGCCCGTGTCGCGGTCAAGGCTCATGACTTTGAAAGTATGCTTGCGGTTTGCGCCGACGCTGTCAGGGTGTTTTGTCTCCTTGCCGTCAGCCATGTGCGGGACGGCTTTTGCGCCGGGCACGACTTCGCCTTCAAGCGCCGTGGTCAGAAACACGCGCTTGCCCCAAACGATGGGCTGCGAATGCCCGCGACCGGGAATCGGCGTCTTCCATTTAACGTTCTTCGACGCGCTCCATTCGGTCGGCACATCTTTTTCCGGCGAGATGCCCATGCTCTCCGGCCCGCGCCATTGCGGCCAGTTGGAACTCTCTTTATCTTTGACGACGGCTGAGGTGGATAAAGCAAAAACAGATAGCAGGCTGATGATTGCCAGTAGCATAATGCCCGTAAAAGCTCGTTTCATCTTGTAAGTGTCTCCTCTTGCGGGGTCTCGTCGGAAAGTCCGGGGCGGCTCTCTCTGCGCCGGAACTTCAAAAAGCGTTAGTCGTAAGTATCTATGAGCGGGCAGGAAATTCTTCGGCTGCTCGAATAGAATAGCACGAGATTGTACATCTCTCAGGCCGCAGAAGGTGTAAAATGTAAGGTCTTTTTACCGTTTTTTTACAACACTTTCTTTTCCGAAAGAGTCATAATGAGGCAAAATTAAAAATGTAAAATGCAAAATGAACTCTGATTCTCATTTTTGCATTTTTAATTTTTCCTTTTTCATTCTTCAATGCGATAGGTAAAAGCTTATGATAAATGCTCTCATTAAAAAGCGACTGTTTCTCTCGCTCGCCCTCTTTGTGTTGCTGTCCGCCTCCGTTGTGGCTCAGGCGAGCGACTGGGCCGAATGGCGCGGGCCGATGCGCGACGGCATCTCGACGGAAAAGAACCTGCCCGTCAAGTGGTCTCCGGGCGGAGAGAATCTGAGTTGGAAAGCCCCGTACGGCGGACGCTCTGCGCCGATTGTGATGGGAGATAGAGTCTACCTGCAAAACGGCGCAGAGGCGGGCGCGAAGTTGCAGGAGCGCGTGATGTGCTTTAACGCGGACACAGGCAAGCTCCTGTGGGAGCATCGCTTTAATGTTTATCTCTCGGACGTTCCGCCGCATCGTATCGGTTGGGCTTCGCCTGTCGGCGACCCTTTGACCGGCAACGTGTATGTGCAGGGCGTGGGCGGCAACCTGATCGCCCTCTCGAAGGACGGCAAGGTTTTGTGGGAGCGTTCGCTCGGCGAAGACTTTGGCCTCTTGACGACGCACGGCGGGCGCACTGTCTCTCCACTGATTGACGGAGATTTAGTGATTGCCAGCGGCCCGACTTTTAGCTGGGCCAACCATTTTAACGGCTCGCATCGCTTTATGGGCTTTGATAAAAAGACCGGCGAAACCATCTGGGTCAGCACGCCCGGCAGACGCCCGTATGACACGACCTATGCCGCGCCCATCATCGCAGACATCAACGGCACGCGTCTCTTGATTCAAGGGACGAGCGACGGCTTCGTTCATGCCATCAAACCGCAGACGGGCGAGCCTGTCTGGAAAGTCGAGATCAGCAAGCGCGGCATCAACACCGGCGTGGTGGTCAAAGACAACCTCGCCATTCTGACGCACAGCGAAGAAAATCTTGATTCGAGCGAGATGGGTATGGTCGCAGCGGTTGATGCGACCATGAAGGGCGAAATTAAGAAAGAGCAGATGAAGTGGAACGTCAAGGGATGGCAGGGCGGCTTCTCTTCGCCTGTGATTGACGGCGACCGTTTTTACCAGATTGATAACAGCGCGAACCTTGCGGCCTTTGAGATTGCGACGGGCAAACAGCTCTGGCTGAAAAATCTCGGCACGATTCAGCGGGCCTCGCCCGTTCTCGCAGACGGCAAGCTCTATGTCGGCACGGAGAACGGAAAGTTTTTCATCCTCAAACCGGGCGCGACGGGCTGCGAGATTCTGGATGAAGACCAGCTCGGAACGGAAGCCGTGCCGGAAAAGATCATCGGCTCGGTCGCTATTTCCGATGGCCGCGTCTTTATGGCGACAGAAGAACACTTGTATTGCATCGGCAAGAAGAGCAACAGCACTTCACGTCCCAAAGAAGAAAAGAGTGTTTTTGAAGAAACTGGCGCGCCTCTGACATCTGTGACGCATGTTCAGGTAGTTCCGACCGAGTTGACACTGAAACCGGGCGAGAGCGTTAGCTTCCGTGTACAACTCTTCGACGAGCGGGGAAAACGTTTGATCCCCGGACTCGGCCCGACTTCGCCATCGTGGTCGCTGGATCAGCTAAAAGGCAAAGTGGAAAACGGGCAATTTATAGCTTCTTCAGATGCAATCGCGCAAACCGGAACAGTCAAAGCAACCATCAATGGAGTGACCGGCGAGGCGCGCATCCGCATCGTGCCGCCTCTGCCGTGGAGCGATAATTTTGAGAGCATGGCTGTTGACACGTTTCCGCAGCACTGGACCAATACGGGTTCTAAGTACAAAGTGCGCGAAGTGAACGGCAACAAGGTCTTGGTGAAAACCACTGAAGGCTCTTCGCTGCTGAGCCGCGCGCGTGCTTACATGGGGCCGTCGGATTTGTCCAACTACACGGTCGAAGCGGATATCATGGCGACGGAAAAACGCAGGCAGATGGGCGAGGCCGGTGTTATCGCGCAGCGTTACGTGCTCTCTCTGTTCGGCAACTCGCAAAGGCTGGATTTGACTCCGTGGCAACCCGAAACGGCGCGGGCGACTTCGGTTCCTTTCCCGTGGAAGGCTGATACGTGGTATCGCATGAAGCTACAGGTGGAGAACATGCCGGACGGAAAGGTGCGCGCACGCGGCAAGGTCTGGGCCGTAGGTGAAGCAGAGCCTGCCAACTGGACTATCGAGCACATGGATTCAATCGGCAATCATCAGGGCAGCCCCGGCATTTACGGCAATGCTCTGGCGGAAATATTTTTCGACAACATAAAGGTGACGGCGAACAAATGAGAAAGACAGTTTTCAGTTTCCAGTTTCCAGTTTCCAGCAGAAGGGGCGTGCGAGCGATTGCAGCTTTGTCTTCATGCGCTTTGATTTTTACCTTTTTACTTTTGCCTTTTGCCTTCGCCGTCAAAGCGTCCGATCCGGGCACTGGCGATTGGCCGATGTGGGGCGGCACGCCTGACCGCAACATGCGGTCGAACATGAAAGGCTTGCCGACGACGTGGGATGTGGCGAAGAAGACCAATGTGAAGTGGATGTCGCAGCTCGGCTCGCAGACTTACGGCAACGCAGTGGTTTCCGGCGGGATGGTTTTCCTCGGCACCAACAACGAAGGCTTGCGCGACCCGAAACAGACCGGAGACAAGGGCGTCCTGATGGCTTTTCGTGAATCCGACGGCGAGTTTATGTGGCAGATGGTGCATGACAAGCTGGCCGCAGGGCGTGTCAACGATTGGCCGTATCAGGGCGTGGCCTCTTCGCCGCTGGTCGAAGGCGACCGCATCTATTACGTCTCGAATCGCGCGGAACTGATGTGTCTGGACACGCAAGGCTTCAGGGACAAAGAGAACGACGGGCCTGTGACGGACGAAAAACTGACGGGCGATTTTAACGGCGACATCGTCTGGAAGTTTGACATGATGGAAGAGGTCGGCTCTCTGCCGCACAACCTTGCGAACTCTTCTCCGGTCTCTTTCGGCGATTTGATTTACGTCAGCACTTCAAACGGTCAGGACGAGAGCCACGTCAACGTGCCCGCGCCGAAAGCTCCCGCCATCGTCGCCATCAACAAGAAGACGGGCAAGCTCGTCTGGGAAGACAACTCGGTCTTTGAAAAAATCCTGCACGGGCAATGGGCTTCGCCGACGGTCGGAAAAATCGGCGGCGTGGATCAGGTCATCATCGGGCAGGGCGACGGCTGGATACGCGGCTACGAGGCTTTGACGGGAAAGAAGCTGTGGGAGTTTGACTGCAACCCGAAGGATTCCGTCTGGCCCAAAACGCGCAACGAGATTATCAGCACCGCAGTCGTCTATGAAGACAAAGTCTATATCGCCAACGGTCAAGACCCTGAGCACGGCGAGGGCGTGGGCCACATGTACTGCATAGACGCGACCAAGCGCGGCGACATCACGAAGACAGGCATGGTCTGGCACTATGACAAGATACGCCGCTCTATCTCGACCCCTGCGATTGTGGACGGCCTCGTGTACATGCCCGACTTCAGCGGCTTTCTGCATTGCCTGGATGCCAAGACGGGGCAGGTCTACTGGACGCACGACCTTCTGGCGGCCATCTGGGGATCGCCAATGGTCGTTGACGGCAAGCTTTATCTGGGAGACGAGGACGGCGATGTCATTATCATGCAGGCCGGAAAAGTGAAGAAGGAACTGGGCGAGATGCGTATGGACAGCTCTGTTTACAGCACTCCGGTTCCGGCCAATGGCGTGCTGTACATCTCTACGCGCAATCGTCTCTATGCGCTTCAGGCGAACGCTCCGGCGGCTGCGCCCCCCGCGCCGATCAAACCACCGACCAAGCAGTAAGAGCCAATGGAGTTCTTTGAGTTTCAAACTCGGACGCGCGTGATGTTCGGCAGCGGTATGCTCGAACGCCTGGGCCGCGTCGCGTCTGAGCTTGGATTTCATAAAACTCTGCTGGTCGCAGACCGTGGCCTCGTCGCCTGCGGCCACGTCGAACAGGCGACACAGCTTCTGACCAAAGCCGGAATCGAAGTCACTCCCTTTCACGAGTTCGACGCTAACCCCGACACACGAATGATAGAAGCGGGCCGCGACTTTGCCGCTCCGCACAGGATTGATTCCATCATCGGTCTCGGCGGCGGAAGCTCGCTGGATTGCGCGAAGGGCATCAACTTTTTACTGACCAACGGCGGGCGGATGCAGGACTACTGGGGCTACGGAGCGGCGCAGAAAGAGATGCTGCCGATGATCGGCATTCCGACCACCGCCGGGACAGGCAGCGAAGCGCAAAGCTACGCGCTCATCTCGGATGCCGAGTCGCATGTCAAGATGGCTTGCGGCTCGTTGCAGGCGGCTTTTCGGGTTGCGCTGCTGGACCCGGCCCTGACCGTCTCGCAGCCGCGCCACATCACTGCGACCGCTGGCTTTGACGCCATTGCTCATGCGGTCGAAAGTTATGTGACGACCAAGAGCACTCCGATCTCTGTAATTTTCGCGCGCGAAGCATGGCTGCTGCTGGAAGCTAACTACGAGCGCGTGCTGGCCCAGCCGTCGGACATAGAAGCGCGCGGGGCGATGCAGCTCGGCGCATTTTATGCGGGGATGGCGATTGAAAATTCGATGCTCGGCGCGACACATGCATGCGCCAACCCGCTGACCGCACGTTATGGCACGGAGCATGGCATCGCCATCTCTCTTCTGCTGCCGACGGTCGTGCGCTGGAATGCCCCCGTGGTCGAAGATAGATATGCAGAGCTTGTGAGATTTTCCCGCCGTCAATCTCTCAACGGCCATGCGGACAATGCTAGCAAAGCTCTGGCCCAAAGGCTTGAAGAATTGATTACAGCAGGCGGGCTGCCGCAGAAGCTCAGCGCGATAGACGTGCCGCGAGCTGAGCTGCCGACGCTGGCACGCATGGCCGCAGAGCAATGGACTGGCCGCTTCAATCCAAGACAGCTAGATTCAGACGGAGCACTGGAGGTTTACGAGTGGGCATACTAGATTCAAGGAAAAAGGAAAAAGGAAAAAGGAAAAGGGGTAAAGGGCGGAAGAATTTGCTTCAACACCTGCAAAAATTCTTTATCTTACTTTTACCTTTTACCTTTTGCCTTTTTCCTTCTGCGCTGCAAGCGCAAGAGGCTCCGGCGGAGAACTGGTCGCAGTTTCGCGGCAATCAGAATCTGACGGGCGTATCTCGCTCCGCTTTGCCAAAGTCCCTCAAACTTTTGTGGACGTATGAGGCTGGCGATGCGATAGAGTCTTCGGCTGCGGTGGTTGGCGGAACTGTCTTCGCCGCTTCGCAGAAGGGCGAGCTGGTCGCGCTCAACTTGCAGGACGGCTCTGTCTACTGGAAATACAACGCCGGAAAACCAATCGGCGAATCTTCACCAGCCTACGGAGGCGGCATGGTCTTCGTCGGAGATTTGAACGGCACGCTGCACGCCGTCAACGCGCCCGACGGCAAAAGCCGCTGGACTTTTAAGACCGGCAGCGAGATTAAATCCTCGCCGGTCTTCGCGGGCGACAGAGTTTTAATCGGCTCTTACGACGGTCATTTGTATTGTCTCAACGCGTCGAACGGCGCGCAGCTCTGGAAGTTCAAGACTGACGCGCAGGTGCATGCGACGCCTGCTGTCTCAAATGGCATTGCTTACATCGCCGGGTGCGACGAAAATTTTCGCGCGATTCGCATCTCGGACGGCAAAGAGATTTATAGAATTGCTTCGGGCGCATACACGGGCGCGTCTCCGGCTGTGGTGGGCTTTACGGCTTTTTACGGAACTTTCAATAACGATGTCTTAGGCGTCAGCCTCAGCGCGCAGCGCGTCGTCTGGCGTTACCAGAATCCGCAGCGGCAGTTTCCCTTCTATTCCTCGGCGGCTATCACTGGCGTGCGTATCGTCGTCGGTGGACGCGACAAAATAGTCCACTGCATAGACGCGCGCTCAGGCGGCAAGTTCTGGACTTTTGCCACGCGTGCGCGCGTCGAATCATCTCCGGCGATTGCTGCTGGCAGGGTCTTCGTCGGCTCGAACGACGGCAAGTTTTATGCGCTTGATTTGGCGAGCGGCGCGAAGGTCTGGGAATTCAACGCAGGCTCGCCCATCTCCGCCTCGCCCGGCATCGCCAACGGACGCATCATCGTCGGCTCGCAGGACGGACGTTTGTATTGCTTCGGCTAATATTCCCGTTTAGAGCAAAGTTTAATTAGCCACAGAGAACTCAGAGGATGAATTTATTTCTTTCCTCTGTGTCCTCTGTGGCTAAATTTTAAAAACTTAAGAAACTTTACGATTTGGCCGGGAAATATCTTTCGACTGTCGCGCGCTGCGGCTTCGCAGTCATTTTGGAAACTACGATCATCAACAGCGCAGAGATAATCACCATCGGCACGACCGGCATAAAGCCCAAAACGGCTGTGCCGCCCGGCGTGCGCGAGAGTATTTCCGTTCCGCCGAGAGACCAGATGATGGTCGAAGGGCCGGGCGCAGGCGCGTGCACGACATACTGAAAGATTGCGACGGCTGTGACGGCCAGAGCAGTCCAGACGGTCGAAGCAAGCGCGCCCCACTTTGTGCTGCCGCGCCAGAAGAGGGCTGCGACCAACAAGGGCGAGAGGGCTGCGAAACCGGAGAAGGCGTATTGAATCGCCAGCTCGAAAATTGTTTCGGGCGCGCGTAAGGCTACCGCATAGGCAAAGATGGTCAGGATGATGACGAAGATGCGTCCGGTCTGCACCTGCACGGCCTCGCCGAATCGCCGCTTACCGCCGTAGAAGGCAAACACATCCTCCGTGAACATAGTCGAGAGAGCTAAGATTTGTGAATCGCTTGCCATCACAGCAGCCATGATGCCCGCGCCTAAAATTCCTGCCAGCCAGAGCGGCGCATATTTTTTCAAGAGGATCAGAATCACATCATCGCCCGCCGCCTGCTCGCGTTTTTCATCGCGCGCTTCGGGCGGCATCTGCGCGCCCTGCTGCGCTAAGGTGCGGCGCGCTTCCTGCTTGGCTTTGATTTCCGGCACGTCCGTGACGCGGTTCGCCATCACTCCCAGAAAGACGCACGGCAGCCAGATAGCCATGATGCACAGCGGGTAAAAGATGACGGTCTTTTTAAACTGCGTCATCTTCTTTGCCGTCAGGCAGAAAATTATGATGTGCGGAAAGGCGATGGCCGACAGCGGGATAAAAGTGTAGCTGAAAAAGTAGTAAGGCGAGATGCGCTCTCTGGTGAGAAGCGTGGCGAGCGGAGATTTTTCGAGCGCGGCCACCGCGCTTGTAAAGCCGCCCATGCCCGAACCGATGACGATGACGGCAATCGCTCCGAAGACTAAAAACAGAATCGTCTGAAACGTGTTGACCCATGCCGTCCCGCGCATCCCGCCGAAAAAGACATAGCTCATCACGACCATCGCCACGATTGCCCCGCCGAACCAGTAAGGCACAAGGCCGCCGCTGATAGCGTTCAGGGTCGTGCCGCCGCCCATGATGCCGATGATGATATACGGCACGAGCAGGACGGCCTGCACAACCGAGATGACCGTCCCGATGTGCCCGCACTCCCAGCGGTCGCGGAACATCTGCACCGGCGTCATAAAGCCGTACTTCTTTCCCAAAGCCCACATCCGCGTGCCTATGAAAAAGATTGACAGCGGAATCACCAGCGCGGAACTGGACGCCATCAGGCCGAAGGTCACGATGCCGTTATTAAAAGCGTGGCCGCTTGAGCCGAGGATGGCAAACGCCGTCATGTTCGTGCCAAAGAGCGAGAGCAGAAAGACGAACGGGCCAATCGAACGGTTGGCGAGAAAATAGTCTTCGGCCTTTGCTTTCCCGCTCGAACGACGGAAAGCGAAGATGCCTATATAGACGACGACGGCGAGATAAATAAAGACGACGATGGCAGGAATCAAAGCGCTTCATCCTCCCTCTCGGAAGCAGGACGCCCGACCTCTTCTTCCAGATGTCCGGGCCACGCAAACTTGACCAGCATCCACATCAACAGCGATGCCGCGACAGCGAACATTGCATGATAGAAAAGCCCTATCGGAATAAATCCGAAGACGAACGGGCGCGGAGTGCGCCAGAACCAGATGTCCTGATGCAAGACGTACAGCGCAAGGACGGCGATGACTAATAGTATGCGTTTCATGAATTAGAAATTAACTGGAATGGACAGGATAGACAGGATAGCAAAGAATTGGAAGGAAAAATTTGAAATCAGAAATCTCAAATTGCCGGTAATTTCATCCTGTCTATTCTGGTCTATCCCTGTTTGAATCAGCCCGTGAACTTATAACCGACGCGATGCACCGTGATGATATAGCGCGGGTCGCCGGGCGTGTCTTCTATTTTCTGTCTGAGCTTGGCGATGTGCATATCCACCGTCCGCGTCAGCGGCAGATAATCATACCCCCACACGGCGTCTAACAATTGGTCGCGGCTGACGACTTCGCCTCGATGCTCTACAAAGTAGCGCATGATTTTATACTCGCGCGGGCTAAGGTCAAGGGCGTGGCCGTCTTTCGTGGCCTCAAATTTTTTGAAACATAGCTCGACATTGCCAAAGCTGACCTGCTCTATATTTTCCGTCGGCTTGGTCGCACGCCTCAAGACCGCCTCGACGCGCGCCATCAATTCGAGAAAGCTGAAAGGCTTGGTGACATAATCATCCGCGCCGGTCTTGAGGCCGAGGACTTTATCTATCTCCTGCCCGCGCGCCGTGAGCATGATAATCGGCGTGCTCTTGCCATCGTGCCTGAGTTGCTTGCAGACATCAAGCCCGTTCATCTTCGGCAGCATGACATCCAGAATCACGAGGTCTAATTCTTTTTCCGAAGCGAGCCTGAGGCCGTCCGCGCCGTCGCGCGCGACCTGCACGGCATAGCCTTCATACGTGAAGCCATCGCGCAGGGCAACGGCCATCGCCTGATCATCTTCGACAATTAAGACTTTACGCATAACATTCATTTTCATAACTAGCCGCAGAGGACACAGAGAAAGGCAAAAGTAAAAAGGTAAAAGGTAAAAGTCAGAACGGCATTCCTTTCATCTTCACTTTTACCTTTTGCCTTTTTACTTTTGCCTTTTTCATCTCTGTAGTCCTCTTGTGGCTGAAAGTAGTTTAGTGCCTCGCACCCAGATGCAAAGAAGGCTCGCCGCCAACCATGCCCCTGTTCTTTTGTTCTTCGCTCTGCTGCTGAACGCGTTCGGCGACAGGCAGGTGGATGGTAAAGGTGCTGCCGCGCCCCGGCTCGCTTTCGACCGTGACGCGCCCGTGATGAGCCTTGACGATGTGCATCACGAGCGAGAGGCCGAGGCCGCTGCCCTTCACATCATGAACCAGCCCGGTGCTGACGCGATAGAACTTTTCAAAAATCTTAGACTGTTCCTCACGCGGAACACCTATGCCCTGATCCGTCACGGAGACGGTCAGAAAATCATCCTTCTGGTCCAGACGCACATGTATCTGCTTGGCCTCGCCAGAATACTTAACGGCGTTGTCGAGCAGGTTGATAAAAGCCTGCGCGAGCGCGTCCGTGTCCACGACAGCCTGCGGTAAGGGAGCGTTCGGCGTCTCGAAGATGATGCTGAAGCCCTGCTGTTTGAGTTGCACGTCAAAGGTCTTGAGCGTCGCGCAGATAAGCTCTGCGACGTGGGCGCGCTCGAATTGATAGGTCTTACGACCCGATTCGATTTTCGAGAAATCGAGAATGTTATTGATAAGCTGCGTCAGGCGTCTGCTTTCGGTCTCGATGTATTCGCCGTACTCGCAAATCTTCTCTTCGTCTTTGACGCGACCGAGTTTTAAGAACTCTCCGAAGACGCGAATCGAAGAGAGCGGCGTCCTGAGTTCGTGCGAAACATTGGAGACGAAATCCGTCTTCATCTGCGAGAGTTTCATCTCGCGCGAGACGGTTCTCAAAGCGAGCACGATGCCGCCCAAGAGCATCACTGTCATGAGGGCCGAGAGCGAGAGGCTGACATTGAAATTCCAGTGCGCCCATTGCTCTGGCGTCATATAGCGGCTGCGTATGCCGACCTTCCAGTCGCTGAAAAACGGGAGCGCGGTATACGTCTCGTCGTCCTGCCCTTTGACTTCCTGTGTCGCCAGCACGCGCGTCCCGCGATTGTCATGCGCCGTCACGATGACGTTATCGCGCGCGTCATCCGGAAAAAATTTCGGCAGCGATTGCTGTATCACGCGCGGCAGATAGACGCTGCGAAAATATTCCGTATCAATAATCATCCCTGAGACGCCGACGACCTTGCGCGCCTCGTTCCTGATAGGCTTGAGGATGATGCGATTCTCAGGGTCATACTCGTCCACTAAAAGGCTCGGAGAATCCTTCGGGACTTCTTCCTGACTGAGCAGCTTTAAGGGCGCGATGGCGAGATTGACGGCGCGTGCTTCTGCCGGAGAAGGGACGACAGTCTTTTTGATATTGAAAGGATTGTAGAAAGTGACTTCCGTCGTATCGTCATCGCCCTTTGTCGAACTGTCGTCTCCCTTGAGCGAGGCGATAAAGAGCAGCTTTGCGCCTTCGACCTCACACTTGCCGAAGAGATATTTGTTGTTATCCGTCTTGTCCGCGCTGATGGCGCTCGCAGAAGTGGTTAAGGTCTGTTCCGCATTGCTGCGATAAAAATATCTGATCTCTTTGGTCACGTCCGAGAGATAGTTTTTCATCCACACATGCTCGGCCACGGTCGAGGTCTTCTTCAGCTTGTGCAGCGACTGGTATTGCAGCGCGAGGATGCACAGCAGCGGCACGACCACCGCCAGAAATCCGACCCACAGAATATGCTGTCTCAGGAATGTGCGAAGTTTGAGCATCACTTAAAAACTATCGTCTCCGATTTCTTATACAACGAATCAACGGTTGCAGTCTGTAGCGTGAGGGTTAGTTTTACAACTCGTTGACAGTTTTTACCACAATTTACCTGTCTCACTAAAATAAATGTTTTGTTTCAATAAATTACATGACCCCTTCGGCTTCTGAATCTGCGAGTTGTCTGCGAAGGAGAAAGTTTTCCAGTCTGTCAGAAGTAATTCTCTGCATGGTCGGCAGCACATCCATATACTCGTTCTGCGTAAATTCGACCTTCGTATGGCCGAGTTTTTCGGAGATTCCCTTGAGGCTATCGCCTAAGAGAAGCGAGAAGGTTGCACTGGAACGACGGAGCGTGTAAAGCGAGCGGCCCTCACATGACAGCTTTGCTCTTGTCAGAACCTTTCTGAATTGTCTAGCAGAAAGATTGTCCCTGTCTAGCGGATTGCCCCTTGCGTTGGTAAAAATCAACTGATGATTCTTTCCCAAGATTCTGAGTTGTTGAAGTTGTGCTGCCTTGCGCGCCTCAAGCTCATGGTAGAGAAAAGACGGAAAGTAGATGGAGCGCCCTCCCGCTTCGGTCTTCGGGTCGCTGAACTCCCACCCTCCTGTTTTCAGCTTCACTACTGTTCTAACGATGTGAGCCAAGCCGCGCTCGTCGTTGCCTTCTTTGAAGAGTTCGATCTGAGGATATTCCAAACCGATGAACTCGCACGGCCTCAGCCCTGTAAAGAGAGCAAAGACGAAAACAAGGTCGTTTGGATTCTGGCGCGCGGTATCAATAGATTGAAAGACTTCCTCTTCATCAAAAACCCGCGCCTTTCGTGGTTTGTTACGAGGTGGTAATTCTACTTCTCGTGCGTGGCTGACTTGAATCTTGCCGTACCTGACAGCATGTTCCAATGCCTGCTTTAGATTGGCATGTATCAGCCGGATGGTTGAAGGCTTATAGCCTTTGTCCTGTAAGTGGTCATAGAACTTCTGAAGACGAAGCAAGCTAAGTTGAGAGAGCGGAACGTCTCCTAGTTCGGGGTTGATGAACTTATCCACGAAGCATTGATAAGTGTCCAGCGTAGTATGCTTCAGCCCTTTGCGACGTTTGCGGTCAAGCCATTCGCTCATCAGTTCCTTTAATGAAGAATGGCTTGGCTGAAAGTATGTGCCGTTGTCCACCTGAGCAAGCAAAGAATTAACGCGCTTCCATGCTTGAGGCTCAGTCGTGCCTTTCAGCGTTTCGTAGTGATATGGTCTTTTGCCCGAAGGCTCCGTACCCAACGGGATGGCGATCTTGAATTTACCATTGCCGAGGGGCGTAACCTGCCCACGTTGTCGAGGTTTTTTCTTTTCCTGCAAGGTTGGTAATCTCCTTTCGGAAAGGTTGGAAAAGCGTGGGCAGATTATCAAAGGTTGCGTAGAGAATCACGTTTTATTCTGAGTGGCGGACGGCCCAGATTGGGTTGGTAGATTTCAAGCTTGCCCTGACGCGCCAACTGGCGAATATTCCATTGACTAAGCCCGGTAATTTGCGCCGCACGTTTAACCGTTACCCATTCCTCATCCATGTGATGAGGCAACTGCTCTTCCAGTGCCGCTACCCGCGCTTTAATCTCTTCCCATTCCTGCGCCATTAACTCAAGCGGGTTTCCACTCATAGCTCCGTCGTCTAACTTGTGCATACGTAAATTATTCAGCGTTTAACACAGAACAGCTCAACAGCCTGCTTCACTATTAAGAGACCATTGTTAGTCATAGCTCACGCTCTTACAGCTAAATGCTTACGAGTCTCTAGCGAATGCGCGTTTCTGGCGATCTTCCGGCACTCGCTCAGGTCCAGAGGCGGCGAGCAGTGCCGCTGATTCGCTTCGATCACAGCCGCCTCGATCTCTTCATAGCTTGCGCCTCTGCCAGCGAGTCGGGCAGCAACGCGCCGGAACAAAGTGTCATTGCGCTGCCCTTCGATGATTACATCATCGAGTGCTACGCCGCCTTTGGCCTCCGAGCGTGCTTCGTCCGCGCGTAGGGCTTCCGAGATAGGCTTTTCTTGCGTGAGGGGTTTGAATAGCCATTCTGGGAGAGGCGCAAGCATGAAAGCTTTGAGCCATTCATAAATCTTTCCGCTCTCATGCACGCTCGGCGGCGCGATGATGTAACCGCCCTCGCCGCGCACGTCTATCCCTTTACCAAGCTTTCCCACTGAATTGCGAATATTTGAACCAGTTGGATAAATGTAAAGAGAATGAAAGCCCCCGCCACCAGTCGTTGCTACTGTTGTATCCGTCAACTCTCCATGCGCTTCGACTAACTCTCTCAAGGTTTCATCGCCGCCATGTCTAGGATCAACATCAATGGCGAGAATGCCGGAAGCTTTGCCGGTCGCTATGGCTACATTTGCGTCCGGCCATTTGCTCCACCATTCTTTGATCTGCTTCGCGTTAATCGTCGCACGCTTCTGCCATTCCTTGATGAGTGGCCTTTTGCCTTTTGCCTTTTGCCTCGCACGGAAAAGCGCGCCAACCAAGCTCCGCGTAAATCAGTGCAGCTCCCAGACTGCTAATGTTTTCCTCAGTGTTTTCTGGATTTTTGACAGGTGAGGGTAACAAATTTGTCACCTTGTCTAACGGAGGCTTGTTGAGTTTTTCGGCTCGTTGTAAAAGCTCTTTTGCTAATCTACGCATCCACACAGAGCCGTTGCCGCCTTTAGCTTCGATATTGACCGCGATCTTCTCTGCGGATTTTTCGAGACGCCCTAACTGAGTTTCAGAATAATCTGATAAAGTCATAATTTCTTTCACCGCTTCAGCCTTCGGGTCGCATCTCATAAGCTGGGGCGTCGCCCACTCGACTTGAGCATCCATCGCTTTGCCCGGATGTTTTCTCCACAATTCAGACTCACGCGCTTTCATCACGGCATTATCAGCAATCGGTTTGACCAAATCTATATATTCTGTTGTGGTGTGCATCTGCGTTCCGTCTTGAGTTGTGACTAGCTCGCCGCCGCGCTTGACGTGAATTAACATCACGCCCGTTTGCTGCTGATAATCGTCAAGGCTCTGTATCAAGCGACGCACGCGCGCTTCCTTGGCAACAACCGTACCTGTGAATTGTAGATACTGAGCGATGATGAGATGCGAACGCCTGAAAGGTTCATATATGACTTCGCCGCCGCCGTGCGCGCTCTGTAGGGCAGAGATAAAAGCTCGCACCTTTGGGGGCATCATCACACCCGTTTCTTCTGTGATGCGTTGAATGATTCGATTCTGCATAGCTTCAATATTGGCATGATCTCTTCGCCGCCAGCGTGCGCGCTGCTCAACTTGAGAATTTTGATAAGTCCTTTCGCTCATGCCTTCATTCCCTTTCGGCAACAAGTCTTTGACAGTCGCGCACGTCTCAACTCAACCCTTGCCTCGATGCACGCAACATTAATTCAAAGCCCCCGTCTTTCCTTGACCGATGCTGCACGATGAACAGGAATCTTGAACATACAATAGTTCACCGACCGCTTCGGCATGATGTGCCAGAGCAATCCGCCCTATGTTCTTTGGTATTAGTTCTTGGAATCGCTAACATCGGCGCAAGCCTTTCTATGCCGATGTTGAAAAGGAAGGGTGTAAACGGTAGGATAGTCCTGCCGCGCCGCAATCGCGGTAATTACACCGCTCCGATCTTCAACATCGGCGCGTGTGTGGAGCGGGCAACGTCTCGGCACATCCGCCAAGATGAAATATCCGGGACGCTGCCCTTTAACTTTTCAAGCCTCTGCCTTCTAACACTTACTAATTTCCATTGCAACACAAAATATTCTGTTAAATCTATTAAACAAAAGGGCTTAGGTGTGCCCTAATGTGGTTTTCGCCAATGGCTTTTTCGGAGTTCGCAAAAATGCTTAAAGAAATTAAAAGCAGACTATTGCCCATTAGGGAATTCCACATTCGGAGAGAGGAATGAGCCATTAAATTTTTCTTCGAGACAATTGAATCAGATCAAGCAAGAAGCGGATACTTTTAGAGAGTCTTTGCCTGTATCACATGGGACTGCTGTCTGTCTTGTCGTGTTAAGTCTGAATTGCTATTGTGAGTAATGTCATTTTGAATTACTTGATAGCTCAATCCACTGTCCGGGTTGACCTGCATGACTGTTTAACGCGTCATTTCCTATCGCTGCTAACTGCTATTTGAGAGGGACAAATACTGTGCATTCAAATGACCCATTATTCGAATGCATGCATATAGTGGAATGTACATACACTCGACTACTGTGCATTCGAATGCAGTAATTCTGTTAAGAACATTGTTTGTAACTGGATGCAGACTTGAAAGATTTGGCTCTGTAAGGAGGAACCCCTCGCTACGGAGGAGGTGAGATTGAGAAGGAGCTATTTTTAGTGTCAACAGCAGGGTGTTTTATTTCCCGGAGCACTAACACCGAATGCAGCCATTTTCGTGCCTCATTCAGAATCTATCATTCATAGGCTGCACTGTTTTAGGTCTCTATGAAGCTTTGCCTTAAAAATCCAATTCTCATCAAGACTACTATGAATATACCAACAGCTCTGATGTTCAAGAAAGGATATATTGCCTTTCAAAAACGTGAGAAGCGAGATTCTATGTATAGAATAGCAACTTTCCTTGTAGATCATTTCTGGGGGAAGCCTGCTGAAATGGCAGATAGCTTAGGCGTGTTGTTACTGACTTGGAATCATGCCTTTTACAGATATGGCATCTTTGATTTTGATAAGCTTGAAGAGTGCATATCGAAAAACCTACCTCTTCTTGACAAGTACCGTAAATCGAACATTTTGAATTACACATCATCAGATGATAAAGCGATTGAGCATCTGTTCCAGCAGTTTCTTGATGCCTTACGAATCCGTGAGGGAAAGAAAGCGGGAGCTAAGAGTCCTGTAGCGGTAGCGAAAGCTTTACACCTACTCGCTCCAGATTTCTTTCCTCTATGGGATTATGAGATTGCGCGAGCTTATGGATGCAGATATGCTTCTAATCCTGTAGCGAAGTACCTCATGTTTTTCAGAATGTCGAAAGAGATGGCTGAGAAGCTACAGTCCAGCGTGAATGCTAAAGCAATGGGCAAGACGCTACTCAAACTTATTGATGAGTATAATTACGCGAAATTCACACGAGGATGGATATAAGTCCTTGTACGCGGAAGATAACCTCTTAACGAACCCTGTTGACCCGCAAAGTGGGAACTGAAAATAAACATATCAAGCTCTCAGAGTTGGAGTCTCATCTCTGGGAGTCCGCTAATATTCTACGTGGGCCGGTTGATGCTGCCGATTTCAAGAGCTACATTTTTCCGATGCTCTTTTTCAAACGCATCAGCGATGTGTTTGATGACGAAGTAGCTCCCGCGCTGGAAGAGTCTGAAGGCGATCAGGATTATGCACTGTTCCCGGAGAACCACCGCTTTCAGATTCCAGTGGACTGTCACTGGCGTGACGTGCGTGTGAAAACCTCCAACGTCGGCGCTGCGCTCCAACGCGCATTGCGCGAGATTGAGAAAGCTAATCCGCGCACACTCTACGGCATCTTTGGCGATGCTGGATGGTCTAACAAGGAGCGACTTTCCGATTCTCTTCTCCGCGACCTTATTGAACACTTCTCGCGGTTGCCGCTCTCGAACAAAAACATCGAGTCTGATGTACTCGGCCAAGCATACGAGTATCTAATTAACCCAAGTTGCTAGATAAACGCCTTGTCCAGTGCAAAGGCAATGATGAACATCGATAGCTTCAACAAGAACCCATTGAGCGTGACAGCATGAACGTGCTTCGGAAACATACTGGTGATCTGACTGAAGACAGTCTCAATCCGTTTTCTCATCAGTTGCTTGTAATATCTGCGCCAACAATCATCGCTGCGCTTGGAGTTCTTCTTCCGGGATGGCGCAAACTCAACTCCATCAAGTTCTGCCGCCGCATCCTCGGCTCCGTAATCAGTATAACCACTGTCCATGAAGAGCTGGCTGCCAGCAGGCAAGGCCAAAGGCAACACATCAAGCCCGCGCGTGTCCGAAGCCGAGCCGGGCAAGAAAGCAAACTCTACAGGCACACCCTCTTCGGTGGTCACGACCTGCACTTTGATCCCATAAAAGTAGCGACGCTTCGAGCACATGCGCCCTCGGAACTGCTTGCCTTTAACCATGCGAGAACGCGAGATGCGGATGTTATCGCAGATCGGCACGGGAAAAGAGTCGAGCAAATATTTGTTCGAGACGCCGGACTGTTTGAGCACTTGGCCGAGTTGGTGAAACAGCGTGTAGGCCAGTTCGGCGACCGAGTGCAAACGGCGGCACAAGCGCGATTTGCTGAGCATCCGGGGCATCAGGTGCGTCTCATACAGAAAGCGACGCGCGTGCTCCAGGTTGGAGCCGAAGAACTGCGCGGCGACCAGCGCGGTCGTCAAAACCTCAGCATCGCTCATCTGGCGTCGGGCGTCCTCAGTGTGGCCTGTAGCCTTGAGCAAGTCATCAATGATGCAGTACAGTTCGGTCGTGTGATCGATCACCGCTCCCCTCCTACTTTCGTTTGGCGACGAAGTGGAGGGGATTCTCTTTTGTTCTCAAAGAACTGGCAAATCGCTAACTAGCAACTTGGGTTATTTAAAAGATTCGCCGACCAGACTAATAAGAAAGCTGGTGAGTTTTACACACCTCGCAGCATCGTGCGTTTGATGATTGACATACTTAATCCACAGGCAGGCGAAACCATTTATGACCCGGCGTGCGGCACGGGGGGCATGCTCCTCGAAGCCGTGCATCACGTTCAGAACTCAGGCGGCGATGTTAAAACATTGCGCGGCAAGCTCTACGGTCAAGAGAAGAATTTGACGACCTCCGGCATCGCGCGCATCAATCTGTTTCTGCACGCGGTCGAAGACTTTCGCATAGAGCGCGGCGACACGCTGCGCCAACCTGCATTCTTCGAGGGCGATCATCTCTCGACCTTTGATTGTGTGATTGCGAATCCACCTTTTTCTCTCGAAAGATGGGGAGAAGATGCATGGGCGAATGATCCATACGGGCGCAACTTTGCGGGCGTGCCGCCACGCAAGAGCGGTGATTTCGCATGGGTCGAGCACATGATTAAATCTATGGCAGTAAGCAATGGGCGCATGGCCGTGGTGCTGCCACACGGCGCGCTTTTTCGCATGGGCGTGGAAGGCAAGATACGCCGTCACATTTTGGAGATGGACGCACTCGAAGCGGTCATCGGTTTGGGTCAAAACCTCTTTTATGGCACTGGTCTCGCGGCATGCATTCTCGTTATGCGAGCGCGGAAATTACCGAAGCGTCAAAAGCAAGTGCTCTTCATTGATGCCTCACGCCTCTTTAAACGAGGGCGTAATCAGAATACGCTTGAGCCTGAACACGCCGAGCAGATTTTGAAGCTCTACCGGCATTATGAGAGCGTCGAAGGTATAGCAAAAGTCGTGACTCTGGACGAGATTGAGCAGAACGAATGGAATCTCAACATCCCACGATATGTTGAGCAGGTAGTCCAAGCCGAGACACTTACCGTTGAGGAAGCAGTATCCAATCTCAAACAGTCATTAAATGCGGCTTATGTTGCTGAGGATAATCTTAAATCTTTATTGAAGGGGGCAGGTCTACTCAACCTTTGAATCTTTTACTTTGCAGGATAAGCACATCGTTGATGCTGGAATGAGTTAGCAAAATCTGATGAGTGAAGCGGAGTTGCCGAAAGAACCATTATTTAATTCTCTGAAGCCGAAGGCCGAAGGGAAGAATGTTGCGCGCATTACGCAGGCGCAGTTGGAGAGTTATTTGTGGGGCGCGGCAACGCTGTTGCGTGGTGTGATTGATGCTGGCGATTATAAACAGTTTATCTTTCCGCTCCTGTTCTTTAAGCGCGTGAGTGATGTTTATGATGAGGAGTTTGAGCGTGCGCTTGCTGATTCGGGCGGTGATAAAGATTATGCTGCTTTCGCTGAAAATCATCGCTTTCAGATTCCCGGTGGAGCACACTGGCGTGATGTGCGCGTGAGGTCAACCAATGTCGGGCAAGCCTTGCAGCTTGCGATGCGCGCCATTGAGAAGGCTAATCAGAAACAGCTTTATGGCATCTTCGGTGATGCGCAGTGGACGAATAAGGATCGCCTGTCTGATGCCACGCTGCGTGACCTCGTAGAGCATTTCTCGACGCTCACACTCTCCGTTAGGAATGTCCCGGAAGATGAGCTTGGGCAGGCTTACGAATATCTCATTAAGAAGTTTGCAGATGATAGCGGGCACACGGCTGCCGAGTTTTATACCAATCGCACGCTGGTTCACCTGATGACGTTGATGCTTGAGCCGCAGTCGGGCGAGTCAATTTATGATCCGACGTGCGGCTCCGGCGGAATGCTGCTTTCGGCGGCCATGCAACTCAAGCGTGAAGGAAAGGAGTACCGCAACGTCAGTCTCTACGGGCAAGAGCGCAATCTACTGACCTCCGCTATGGCACGAATGAACCTGTTTCTGCACAACATCGAAAATTTTCAGATAGAGCGCGGCGATACGCTCGCCGAACCGAAATTGCTTGAGGGCGACAGGCTGCGACAATTTGATGTGGTGCTCGCCAATCCGCCTTACTCGATTAAGCAATGGAATCGTTCCGCGTGGGAGTCTGACCCTTACGGGCGCAATCTCTACGGTGTGCCGCCGCAGGGACGCGCCGACTATGCTTTCTTCGAGCACATTATTAAGAGCATGAAGCCGGATACGGGACGCTGCGCGATTCTGTTTCCGCATGGCGTGCTGTTTCGTGATGAGGAACAACAGATGCGCGCCAAGCTGGTTGAACATGACGTGATCGAGTGTGTGCTGGGGCTGGGAGCTAATCTATTCTATGGCTCGCCGATGGAAGCTTGCGTGGTTGTCTGCCGGATGCGTAAGCCCAAAGAGCGAAAGCGTAAAGTGCTGCTCATCAACGCGGTTGATGAAGTGACGCGCGAGCGGGCGCAGAGTTTCCTGAGAGATGACCACATCAATAAGATTCTGGAAGCTTATCGAAGCTTCAAAGATGTTGATGGCTTTGCGCATGTCGCCACACTCGAAGAGATACGCGGCAATAACTCGAATCTGAGTATTCCGCTTTACGTCCGCAAGGCGAAGGGCGCAAACGGTGCTGCGACGGGTGACGAGAGGAAACTGAGCGCAGTGATAGCTGAGTGGGAAGCCAGTTCTGACGCACTGCGCGTTTCGATGAAAGAACTGTTTTCGACGTTGAAGGAGGCTGGCATTGGCGAGTAAGGCGAAAAATGTTGTCGCCGGTGGGCCAGCAGCGAGCTTGCGTGAAGGATGGAGCGTAGTGCGCTTTGATGAGATGGCGCAGCTTGTAAATGATCGCGTTGATGACCCGTCAAAGGCGGGCGTTGAGCGGTATGTTGGCTTGGAACATCTTGACCCTGAATCATTGAAGATTCGACGATGGGGTGTGCCGACGGACGTAGAAGCGCAGAAGCTACGCTTTCAGCCGGGCGACATTATTTTCGGCAAGCGACGCGCCTATCAACGCAAGCTGGCGGTAGCAGATTTCGAGGGTATCTGTTCGGCGCACGCGATGGTCTTGCGGGCGCGCGAAGAGATGGTCATAAAAGAGTTCCTGCCTTTCTTCATGCAGAGCGATATATTCTTTGACCGCGCTTTATCTATTTCAGTAGGCTCGCTCTCTCCCACGATTAACTGGAAAACACTTGCCAGTCAAACGTTTACAATTCCACCAAAGGACGAGCAGCGTCGCATCGCGGATAT
The DNA here is from genome assembly GCA_963817025.1 of Pyrinomonadaceae bacterium. Classification (GTDB taxonomy): domain Bacteria; phylum Acidobacteriota; class Blastocatellia; order Pyrinomonadales; family Pyrinomonadaceae; genus JACMLC01. The sequence continues at coordinate 1,350,404 of CAWFML010000004.1, forward strand.
TCTTTGGGCGGCTGACGATGCGATACAAAGATTCGGAGCAGCAGTTGAAGACCAAAAGAAGTTGAAATCAGCAATGGCATGCGACTCATTCACAGTTGACGAACAAATACCAACAATGCCACTTGGTCAAGTCGGTACGTGGATGAGCGGCGGCACGCCTTCGAGAGCACGAAATGAATTTTGGAATGGCAATATTTCATGGGCTAGTCCGAAAGACATGAAGGTTGATGTTCTCAATGAAACAATAGAAACAATTTCAGAAGAAGGTGCGAAAAACGGCACAAGGTTAGTTTCAAAGGATTCTATTTTTATCGTCATCAGAGGAATGATTTTGGCTCACACATTTCCGGTAGCTATAGCTGGGAAAAGAATGGCTTTCAACCAAGACATGAAAGCACTCGTCGTGTCGCAGGACTTTGACGCCAAGTTTATATTTCATTGGCTATTGCATAAAGCTAATGACTTGCTTGGCATGGCTTCAGAATCATCACACGGAACAAAACGATTGCCGACAGAAATTTTATTCCAAGTTCCTGTTCCTCATTTGACATTAGACAAACAAACTGAAGTTGCTGAACTCTTACAAAGTTCAGATGATGTGCGAAAGCAGCTTGAGCGACACAAAAGAAATCTCGAAACTTTGAAAGCGAAACTTCTCTATAACCTACTCACCCAATAGTAAACAAATGTTCAATGAAGCCAACAGCGTCGAAGATTTCGTCCGCGACATTCTCTGCGGCAAAACACGCACGCGCCCCGGCTTAGGATGGGAGTACATCCCACGCGCTCAACTCACGCGCTCAACCAGCGACGTGCTCGTTGACTCGCACCTGCGCGATGCGCTCATCCGTCTCAACCCCGAAATCGCGCAAGAACCCGACCGAGCAGATGAAGTCTTCTACAAACTGCGCGCCATCCTTCTCTCTGTTACATCAGATGGTTTAGTGCGCGCCAACGAGGAGTTCGCCGCGTGGCTCAGGAACGAGCACACCATGCCCTTCGGCGAGAACAACCAGCACACCAGCGTGCGCCTCATTGACTACGAAAACCTCTCGAACAACCGCTTCGTTGTCACTACCCAATTCACCTACAAAGCCGGACAGGAACGGCGTCTCGATCTCGTCCTGCTCGTCAACGGCTTGCCCTTAGTCGTCGGTGAAGCCAAATCCCCGACGCGCCCGGCGGTGACGTGGGTTGACGCAGCCGCGCAAATCCAGGACGACTACGAAGCCAACATTCCGATGGTCTTCGTCCCGAACGTCTTCTCCTTCGCCACCGAAGGCAAGACCTTCCGCTTCGGCTCAATCAAGATGCCCTTAGAGATTTGGGCACCGTGGCGAGAGTCGGAAGAGAACGGTCTGAGCGGACTCGCCGAAGTGGAGACAGCCGTGCGCGGGCTACTTAATCCTTCGGTGGTGCTCGACATCCTGCAAAACTTTACGATCTTCGCCACCGACAAGAAGCATCGCAAGATCAAGATCATCTGCCGCTACCAGCAATACTACACAGCCAACCAGCTTGTTGAGCGCGTTGTCACAGGGCGAATCAAGAAGGGACTCATCTGGCACTTTCAAGGCTCCGGCAAATCCTTGCTCATGGTCTTTGCCGCGCAGAAGTTGCGCCTACATCCCGCGCTCCAAAATCCAACGGTGCTCATCGTCGTTGACCGCATAGACCTAGACACGCAGATTACCGCGACCTTCAACGCCGCAGACGTTCCCAACACAGTGCCCGCCGATACGCGCGGCGAACTAGAGCGATTGCTCCGTCAGGACGTGCGCAAAGTCATCATTACCACGATTCATAAGTTCGGCGAGGCGGAAGGCGTCTTGAACCCCCGCTCAACCATCATCGCGATGGTTGACGAAGCACACCGCACGCAGGAAGGCGATCTTGGACAAAAGATGCGCGAGGCTCTGCCCAATGCATTTTTGTTCGGCTTGACCGGCACGCCTATCAACAAACGAGACCGAAATACATTCTGGGCGTTCGGGGCCGAAGAGGACGAGCGCGGCTATATGAGCCGCTACTCATTCGAGGAATCAATCCGCGATCATGCGACGCTGCCGCTCCACTTTGAAGCGCGCCTCATCGAACTGCGCGTAGATCAAGCAGCGATTGACGAAGCCTATGCCAACATCACAGGCCACCTCAGCGAAGAAGACCAAGCCGAACTCGCCAACCAAGCCGCGAAGATGGCCGTGCTCGTCAAGACGCCGGAGCGCGTGCAAACTATCGTCAATGACATCGCACAGCACTATCAAGAAAAGATCGAGCCGAACGGCTTCAAAGCGCAGGTCGTCACCTTTGACCGCGAATCCTGCGTGCTCTACAAAAATGCTCTTGATGGATTGCTGCCGCCGGAAGCGAGCGACATTGTGATGACCGTCGGGCAGGGCGATCCTGTCGAATGGCATCAGAAATACAAGCGGCGTAGAGAGGATGAAGAGCGACTGCTTGACCGCTTCCGCGATCCTTCAGACCCGCTCAAATTGCTGATCGTCACAGCGAAGTTGCTCACGGGCTTTGACGCGCCGATCCTTCAAGCAATGTATCTCGACAAGCCCATGAAGGAGCACAATCTTCCTCAGGCTATCTGTCGTACCAATCGCCCCTACCCGAACAAGACGCATGGCCTGATTGTTGACTATCTAGGCATCTTTGATGATGTCTCCCGCTCGCTCAACTTTGACGAGCGTTCAATACAGCGCGTCATCACCAATCTGGGCGAACTGAGAGATAAAATGCCCGAAGCCGTCGCCGCGTGCCTCGCCTACTTCCCCGGCGTGAATCGCACTCTTACCGGCTACGAAGGTCTATCTGCTGCACAGGACTGTCTGCCCGACAATGAACGGCGCGACGCTTTTGCGCTCGACTATTCGACGCTCTCGCAGCTCTGGGAAGCTCTCTCGCCTGATCGCTTTCTGCAAACCTATAAAACTGATTATCGTTGGCTCAGCCAAGTTTATGCATCCGTGCAGCCGCCAAGCGGCCACGGCAAGCTCTTGTGGCACGGCCTCGGAGACAAGACCATCGAACTGATTCACGAGAACGTGCATGTCGAAGCAGTCCGCGACGACCTCGAAACATTGGTCATGGACGCAGACGTGCTCGCCGAACTTCAGACGTTGAACGAACCCAAAAAGGTCAAAGAGATCGAAGTCAAGATTGTCGCACGCCTGCGCAAGCACAAAGACAATCCAATCTTCATTGCCCTCGGCCAGCAACTCGAACAACTTAAAGAGCGTCACCAGCAAGGACTACTCACCAGCCTTGAATTCTTGAAACACCTTCTCGAATTAGCGCGCAAGGTAGTTGAAGCGGAGCAGAAAGTTGATCCAGCCGAAGAGCAGGATAGAGCTAAAGCCGCGCTAACCGAGCTATTCAATGAGGTGCGCAGCAACAACACTCCCGTGATCGTCGAGCGAATTGTGGCCGACATTGACAGCATTGTGCGTAGCGTTCGCTTTCCCGGCTGGCAGCAAACCGAGGGAGGCGAACGTGAAGTTAAGCAAGCTCTACGCAAGACACTGCTCAAATATCAACTGCATCGCGAGCAGGAATTGTTTGACCGAGCTTTTGGATACATTCAGCAGTACTACTAATCGAGCCTGATCCCTGCGAAAGCTATACTGATTAGAACCGGGGGAGGTACTAAGCAGTCTGTGTAAGTGAGTTGTGGTTGAGTCCTCCCATCGGCACTCGCCCTTCAAACAAGATGGCAAACTGATTCATCGCTCCGCTCCAGTTCCTGATCGGCATTGTCCATCGCTGGCTGATATTTTTCAATGCCAAATACATCAGCTTAAACACCGCCTCGTCTGACGGGAACAACGCGCGATTCTTACTCACTTTGCGCAGCGTCATGTTCAAAGACTCGATCGTGTTCGTCGTGTAGATGGCTCGCCGGATCTCTGGCGGATATGAGAACATCGGAACTACTCTGGCCCAGTTCACTCGCCACGACCGCGAGATGACCGGGTAAGCCACATCCCACGCCTCTTCGAACTGTGTCAACTGACGCTCAGCCTCCTCCATGCTTGCTGCCTGGTAAACCTCTTTCGACCCCTCAGCCACAGCTTTGCGATCCTTGTGTGAGACGTAGGAGAGCGAGTGCCTGACCAGATGCACCATGCACAGTTGCACCTGCGTCTGCGGATAGACCGCTTCGATCGCTTCGGGAAAGCCCTTGAGTCCATCCACGCAGGCGATGAAGATGTCTTGCACTCCGCGATTCTTCAACTCCGTCACGATCTGCATCCAGAACTTGGCCCCTTCGTTGTCAGAAGCCCACATCCCTAAGACTTCCTTTAAGCCAGAGAGGTTGACGCCGAAGGCGATGTAGATGGCCTTGTTCATGACCCTCCCCTGGCTTTTAACCTTTACCTGTAAAGCATCCAGATAGAGGATCGGGTAGACAGTATCAAGAGGGCGCGATTGCCACGCCCGGACTTCATCCAATACGGCATCGGTAACTGTCGAGATCAAGCTCGGCGATATCTCCACGCCGTAAATCTCTTCCAAGTGGCCTTGAATCTCGCGTTGCGTCATCCCTCTGGCGTAGAGCGAGATGATCTTCTCGTCGAGACCGTCGAAGCGCGTCTGCCCTTTCTTGACCAGTTGCGGCTCGAACTCCGAGTTACGGTCACGCGGCACGTCGATCTGGAGTTGCCCGCGTTTGCCGCGCATGGTCTTCGGTGTGGTGCCGTTGCGAGAGTTGCCGGAGTTATCACCGGCAGCATTGTGCTTCTCATAACCGAGAGGATGAGTCAACTCGCCATCAAGAGCACGTTCGACTAAAGCTTTGGTGAGTTGTTGCAGGAGGCCGTCTTGCCCAAGCAAGTCGTCCGGCTTCTGGTAGTCTTTCAATAGTTCGTCGAGCAGTTCAGGTCTAATCGGTGGCATAATCTTTTCCTTTCAAGTGAATGATTGATTATCGCCACTTACACAGACTTTTCATAACCTCCGAACCGGGGACTGCCTAATGCCGATTTTGTATCTTGACTGATTCAATATTACAGCGCGAAGGTATCTGATTCTGCTCCCGCCATATCTAACTTAACTAGCAATTAAATGTTTTACTGCTAGGTTCTGTTGACATAACTACCTGAGCCACACGACTGTGCTGGCGAAATAGATGAAACTCAAGTAGTTGTTTGCCAACTTATCAAATCGTGAAAACACACGACGAAACTGTTTCAACTTGCCGATCTGGTTTTCAATCAAATGCCGCTCCTTGTACAGATGCGTATCAATCTCTCGCGGCACTTTGCGATTGCGGCGTGAGGGAATGACGACTTCACAATTTGGCTCTTTCAGTTTTAAGACGAAAGGCTCGGCATCATAACCTTTGTCGGCAATCACATACTCGGCACAGAGGTTTTCAATTAACTGTTCGGACTGCGTGATGTCGTTTCTTTCGCCGCCCGTTAAGAGGAAACGCACAGCATTGCCTAAAGCGTCGGTTGCTAAATGAATCTTGGTCGAGAAGCCGCCGCGACTTCTGCCTAAACTTTGTGCTCCATGTTTTTTTGTGCGCCCGCAGCACACGCATGAGCGCGCACGATAGTCGAGTCAAGCAACAGATATTCCATGTCGCGGTCAGCAGAAAAATGTTCAAACAAATTTTCCCAGATGCCGAGATCACTCCATCTGGCGAAGCATTTATAAACGGCGTTCCAGTTGCCATACTTGCGCGGCAAGAGTCGCCATTGCGCGCCACTACGAGTGACCCACAAGACAGCTTCGAGGAAACGGCGCACGGAGCGTCCGGCTCCAAGCCTGATCTACGGACAAGTTTTCAGCACGGGCAGAATCTTCTGCCATTGGTCATCAGTGAGCTTAACTGTCATCATGCAGAACAGTTTAGCTTCTTTACGTCAACACAACCCTAGGCTTTTTCACATTATTGATGCGACGCGAAAGCGCATACACGCAGCCTAAGCTTTGACGCGCAGCGTAATAAGAAAGTCGCAGTTTCGCGCTAGCGTGCAATGACCTGTTTAACCTTCGTTTATTTCTACCAAGCCGCCTCAAATTCCGTGCGTTCCTCACAGATATTTCATTGTCTTTAGGGAATTCGCACCAACGCGATGTGCATATGACTATTGTGCGTGTGATTGTTTGTCAATTTAGAGTTTGACCAATTTGGAGTTGGCAACGCCAAATCCAAAAGCTGACCATTGACAGTTACTTTACCAGTCTTTAACAGAATCCGCGCCCATCCCGACTCAAGCATCCCTTGAACCGCCAAACCTTCGGAGTAATAAACTTTGCTGACACTTGATAAAGCGGTCAACCCGTCTATCCTCGTCCGCGAATCCAATACCCATTGACGAACCATATCCTTAGCAGTTGTCGAAGTCAAAGCTTCAAAAACTTTGCTACGCAATTCAAGATGATTGCCGATTCCGCTACCACCATTCGCAGGAGTAGTGAAAACGTAGGGATGGAAAACGTCCATGTCTTCTCCCGTGTTGTGATCGAAATGGTCTATATCTCGTGCGTGTTCGCCTGAAACATCGTCAATAAAGTTAATACGGCTCCTGTTAGTTGACAGCCAGTTGTAAGTTTGGAGCGCGCACCAGTCATCGCCACCGGTATCACGCTGTCCGGCTGATGGATTGTAACGAGCGAAGCCAGTCGGCATTCGCCACAAGGGTTTTTTAGGAGCGGAATCTTTTTCATGTTGAGCGGGTTGCCCTCCGCTGCTACTGACCGTGACGCGAAAGCGATATGAAATTCTATCGGTCGGCGGCGGGACGGTGACAACCGTTGAGGCATTTGGTTTGAGCGTAACCTTTACTCTCAACGTATTCTCATTAACAACCTCAATATTTGTACTACCTTGCACGGGTTCGTCAAAAATGGTCATCAGAACTGTTCCGGTCTTGTTGACTAGTTGAGTTCTGACTGATTGGAAAGTAGTTCCCGAACTTTTGCTAACGTCAAGTTTGAAGTAACGATCTAAGGTGTTGGTTTCACCAGAACGCGGAATACTATAAAACTCACTATCCACCATCACCTTCTTCCTATTGGCATCTCTTTTGCCACTGCTTCGCTGGACATTATCATCCGGCTCAACTTTGTTAATATTGACTGCTGATTGACAACCCAAGCAAGCCTGAACGGTAGTGGGTAACTGAGCATCGCTAACATTTGTCGCCGAAGCAATAACTGATAAAGTAATATCAGCGTTCGCTGTTAAATTAGCGACGTTCAAAACCTCTTCCTTGTTGCCTGTCGAACCGTTAGCTTGCCAAGTTGGTTGGACGCTCACCTGCTCGTTGACTCTTCTTGAGATAGAGAAAAGTCTTTCTCCACTCGGACTTTCTACACTCAAACTCCAAACATCATCGTAGATACTTTGCGGTAGAACAAAGGTTGGATACTCTGCGGTTTGGACATTATATCTCAGCGTAACCGTCTGTGTGCCTTGCGGAATAATTAGATTTCCAGAGGCGCTCATAGGCACTCCTTGAGCGGCTGCCGTTGTTGATACACTGACCTCGTCAAGAGTTTGAGCATCTTTATGCGTAAAGGATTGTCTTGAACTATCAAACGGTTGTAATGTCCAAACCGTGTGCAATCTCCTTAAATATTCCTCTTTCTCAAAAGGCTCATTTTCCAAGTCGGTAAATTGCGGAATAATAGTAAATGGCGCGACTCCGTTCAATCGGTCAGTGGTATTCAAAAGGTTGACGTTAATCAGAAAGTTGCCGCTGACTCCGGCGAGACCTTGACCATAATAATATTTCCCCGCTTGAAATGTGCCCGATGAAACTTCAAGTACCCCCGCAGGCATTTTCGGCAACGTCACTACGCCGCTTGCATTTGTTACAAGACGGAAAATAACACCGCCGGGAGTTGATTTCACTTTCACCAAGATTCCAGACAGCACGAGCGAAGGATTTGACGGCGGAGCTTGAAATTGAACATTGACTTGAAATCTTCCCATTTGAAATAATACTTCCGACCTATGAACTGCTCCGTTATTATCCTCGCCTTCAACCAGTAGCCTGAGAACGCCGCTTCGTGTAGCGATAGCAGTCCGCAAAGTGGCAAGGTTAGACGGCGTGATGATTCCGGCTGCTGAAACGGTAAAAAGGCTGTCCAGATAAACTGACTGCTCAGCCTGCGAAGACGTGTCAGGGGGGTCGAGTAGCGTCACTTCGGATAAACGCGTCAAAGGAATTGTTGTGCCTCTGTCTGAAAATCTTAATGTAAAGCTGGCAAAATTCGCATCTAAGATGCCGTTATTGCTTTCGTCCAAGATGAGAGAAGAGTCTTCATAGCTGTCCTTCGACCCATCTAAAACAACATCTATACTTCTAGATTCTCCGGGCGCAATAGTGACGGAAGTCGTTTTTTGAAAAGCAGGTAACACAGTTGCTTCAACTTCAACGTTCCCCGCACGAACAGGGAAAGTCAGAGTTCCGCTCGCGGAAGTCATTCCGATAAGAAAACCGTTAACTCTAATTTTGGCGTTGCCGACCGGAGTTTGTCCGGTAAAATCAAGAACTCTAATCGAAATGGTTCCGAAGCTGCGTCTGTCGGAATCAACGCAACCTATTAAATTTAAAAGGCTATGCTGAACGCTGTTTCTAACGTCGGTTGGAAGGTTGGGAGCAAGATGTAATGACACTAAACTGAAGGCATTTACTAAATCTCGATGTATGTATTGTCTTTGCTTAATCGTTGCTTGATAATACTTTCCGGCAGCCGTATTAATTTTGTTCAAGACTTGAGTTTCTAGATCTAAACCGAGTTCTGCGCTTTTAACATCTCTATTGGTACTCAAAAACGCACTGTCACAAGACTGAGCAGATATTCTTTGTGTTCCACAAAAAACAATGGACGAAATAACTGTCATTAAAAAAAACACGAAGCGGAAAAAATGGTTTGTGATTTTCATATTTATCCCCTTAAGCGCAACGGAGGTAATGGGTCATTTTCACTGTTGAACAAACAAAGATAAGCTATGATTGACGATTCGAGGCCTTAGTTTTGGCGTTCATTCGTCTTCATAACGTTAGAGTAAGGTGAACAAGAAAAACTCTTTCTAAACAGGAAGCGAGGAGCCACTACTATCCAACCAGCAATACTTATACCAATCACGACGCCAATCTCATCTGGTCTTTTTAGGGGAAAAGAAGCATTAAGTTTCCGATAGAGTTAAAAGATGTCCACAAGAGAGAACAGCTTTGAGCAGCCGGTGAGAACTTCTGTTGACTCTTACTTCTTGTTCAACATTGAAAATGACCCACTCCGTTATTTTGAGATATGTACAATTCCACAGCAAGGTTCAACTATGGAATTAGTATGTTCCTGTACTGAAAGCGAGGAAATCAAACTGAAATCGTTAAGTTTCTACCTGACGACGGTAGGCTGTGAGATACCTTGCTTTGCCAGATAACTTAAAGTGTTACTCAATCTGTTCTACTTTTCAAGCAGTAACGACGTTATAGATGCGTCAAGTATATTTATACCCAGATTGGAATGTCTCTGTATTTACGAGGTCGCAGTTTGCCAATACGGAACTGTCAACTTCTCTTTGTGCGGGCGAGCAGTCGGGCGATTGTTTCAGTGACAGCCGTTATGTCTTCCGGCTTCCGCAAGAATGCATTTGCACCCGCACGCCGTGCTTCCGTCCCAATCGAACTGGCTGAAAGCATGATGATCGGTGTGTGCTGACGATGAGAGAGATTCCGCGCTTGCCTGATTAGCTCTAGGCCGTCTGTACCCGGCAAGTCATTATCAAAAATCAAAACATCATAGTGAGTCTTGCTTTCGAGCATCTGTAGTGCAGCCGCCCCATTTATCAAAGTCTCGACGTTCCATCCCTCCAAAGCCAGCGTCTCTTTTACTGCATCAGCGACCATCTGGTTATCTTCAACGTGCAGGATCGTGACGGGCCGCGTTTCCGTCTCGCCTTCGTTGATAAACATCAGGCTGAACTTTCGTGGGACGGCTGGCAAGCGGTTTGAAAGCAGATGCCTGTGCCATCTATTCAGCTTATTGATTAACGTGCTGTGATGGTTAAGTCCGAGTAAGCGAGCCGCACGCGTGACGCTGCCGCCAGCATCTATTAGCGCACGCTCGATGATCCGACTCTCATAACGACGGACAGCCTTTTCAAGTGAAAAGCCTTTCCAGATAGTCGATGAATGGATTGCGCCTACAAGGAAGAGCACGCGCCGAGCGCACGCAAGCAAGCGGTCTTTAGTGTTTGGATGTTTCGAGGTAGCAAGAAGGTCTAAAGCATACTCGTAGGTTGTGCTGAGATGGTCGGCAGTTAGACTCTCTCCCAATTCCTCGATGATGGTCAGTACGGCATGACCTGAACCCTCACAGTCACCGGCATTCTCTGCTACATCAACAGATCTGTGCAAAGCCTGTCGTGCGCTCTGGTAATTCCCTAGCCGAGCCAGCGCGATGCCGTGTGTTGTCAGAGCCTCTGCTAAAAGTGATTGCTGACCGCCCGACTCTAGCGTTTGCACGGCGCAATGTGAGAGCTTTTCAGCTTCGGCTATTTTGCCTTCTCCGAGCAGCACTTTTGCGCGTGCGTCATCAACTTGAGCGAGGTGAACTTTATCTCTTAACCTCGTAAAGAGTGCTTGCGCTCGATCAAGATGCTCATGCGCCTCGGTGAACTTCTTAATAGTGCCGAAAAGGAATCCGAGATTATTTTCAACGCAGGCTTGATATCGGGTGTGCCCGGCCTGCTCAAAGTGATAACTGGCAGCCGCATATTCTATGAGAGCGCGGTCTATGTCACCAAGATTTCTTTCTAAGAAGCCAAATCCATTGTGAAACTTTCCCTTGAGCGTATGGTTAGCGCTTTTCTCAAATAAAGGCGCAGCCCCAATATGGATGTGCAGGGCGTCATTGAATCTCTTTGCGCTTCTTTCAACCGTCGCCAAGCGCAGCAGAGTTACAGCTTTTACGTCGCCAGTTTCATCCGGTAATTTGCTCAAAGCTTCTTTCAGCCAAACGCGCGCCTCATTGAAAGCCCCCTCGCGCCAATAGCAATGGCCGAGTTCCATCTGAGCCTCTGCTATCTTTTTTGTGTCCCGCAACGTTTCAAATCTTCTGATGCTTTCAGTAATCAGGTTCTTGGCTGTTTCCTGTGCTCCTTCAATCTGTCTTGAGCTACCGAGCCAGCCTGTCAGGACACCAGCACGCAAGAGTACGTCCGTCGCTGTCGTTGGATCGAGGTTATCCAAGATAGGCTCATGGCCGACACCTCGCCATAGCTCGCCCATCGCCTCGCGTGCAGCATCATAGTTCCCTACTTCCTCTAATTGCTTTGCGAGTTGACAACGAAGTTGCGCCCGTTCCGATTGAGTGCGTGACGGATCAGCTATGCGGTGAAGTAGCTCGTTCGTCGAGTTCATGTGAGGAACATCCTTCCTATTCGTTGTTACAAAAGTGACAAGGTATGTTAAGTCTAATCATATCAACACGCGGTTAAGTGCTAAGATGTGTATTGAAATATCTTGGGCTGTATGATTCAGGTCTACGCCCTCACCATCCGTTTCAACTTAAAAGCTTTAACCCCTTGCTAAAGCAAAGCACACTAAAAACAGGAGAACATTATGAGAACCTTAAAACGGGGTTGTGCAGTGTCCATACTAACGCTCGCCCTCTCGCTTTCTGCCTTTGCTGGTGAAATAGAAACCACCGTTGCTCCACCGCAACCGATTCAGCAGGTGACGAAGCAAGGCGAAATAGAAACAACACGCACAGGCAAGATTCAAAACACAATCACCGCCACGACGCTGGAGATTGCCCTGAACCTGCTACAAAGCGTGCTGTCGCTTATCTAAGCGGCACGCTCAGCCTCAATTTCGATTGATCGGCTGCCGTGAATCTGTCTCACGGGCGGCTCGGTTGTAGTGTGTCTGGACTAGCGCCGGAAAGCCGAGGAATAGCAGAGGAGGCCCGACAAGGAGGCGCTACACGTTACAGGAGCAAAGATTAACTCCGATGTGACATTCAAATCAATTAAATATCTGTTATTTTTGAGAGGTAGAAATGCTGATTTATTAGACTTAGCTTACCTTGCGCTGTTTTTGCCGCGTGCTGGGAGTCGTAAAAGCCCATGCATGCGCGAGAAGAGGGGTGCTATTTTTAGTCTGAAGGTATAGAGCGCATGGCTCATGTCTTGAAGGAAAGTCTGAAGCCATGAAGCATGAACCATAATAGGGAGGGCACACTTCTAATATGGAAACCACTCAGTACGCTATTTCCTTTTGGAGTGCCGCGTTGATATGTAACGTCTAGTGGTAATAATATATCTTACACTTTTGATAGCCTATTTGCGCATGTCACCAATACGTCACTGTAAGAGATGCTTACAGGTAACAAGTCATGTGAAGAGATGGCAAATGGATTTGCTCTGAAGTGGCTGCACTCTGTAAGAGATGTGACTAGCTGACATTAGTTGATAAAACGATGAGTGACTTTCGCAATGCCGAGGTCAGTGGGTATCTCTTCCTTTCTTCCATTAACAACTGCAATCGTTTAGTCTGCGAAAAATCTGCGAAGCCCACTGTATCGTAGCAACAAAGAGGTGCTGTAGAGTGGCCTAAACCTTAGAAAACATACTCTACAGCACCCGGCAATAGCGGGCAGGCTTCTACCACAATTTACCTGTTTCACTATAATATTACGGTATAGGATTGAGTGCGACTAAATGAACACCCACTCTGACGGCCTCTGTTTCTGCCGCCAACGCACTTCAGGGCAGAAACAGAGGCCGTCAGGGACGGTGCACCCAATTGAAAACCGTGAATAGTGGGAGAGACCTATAGCAAAAACGGGCATTCGGTATGGAAAACTACTTGGAAGTCTATTGTCTTTCGTAGTGCAGAGGAGAGATGTAATGCCTAGTGATACAATATATCTCAGGTAAATCAAGCGAAGAACTCTCTTTGCGAAAATCTTTGCGTGCTTTGCGGTTAAAATTGAGCTTGAACGCAAAGCACGCGAAGAGTCAGACGCCAAGAACCGAAAAGAGAAGGCTCGCACAGCCGCTCTCTTTTCTACCCTTGATTCGCATATCTTACACTTTTAATTTCCACAGAGCTGACCCGGGAATATTCGTTTATATACCTCACATTCGTTCTTCTTAATGTGTTTGATGATTTCGTCTATCCGAACTCCTTTATTGAGCTTCGGTAATAGCGCATCACAGGTTTTAGGGTCGAGATCAAAGCCCCGATGATGCAGCCCGACAACCCGTCCTCTAGCATCGAAGACAGGCGCTCCTGAGCTACCAGCTTCGGTGTCGCACCTGTGCGTGAAGTCAACCGCACCGCTTTCCAAACGCCACCCTTGAAAGCTCGCGTTGACTACTTCACAGTTACTAATCTGCTTGTTGATGGCGAGCGGATGATGGACGATCCAGAGACTTTCTTTGCCGAGCGGTTCGTCACGAAGTTGCGCGGGCCGGACTTTCCCGACGAAATTCAGCGGCTTAACCTCCAGCACCGCAAAATCCAGCTCTATTGATTGAGCCACAACCCCCCTCTCTGTAAGTACAAAGTCGCGGCTGACCGCATCGTCATCCCAAGACAAGTCAATCGTAATACTGCTGCGAATAAATTCATTCCAATAACCAGTCTCGGGAAATTGCGGTAGCCTGGTTGCTGATGGCAGAGGGGCTTCCGGTGGGATAAATCCGGGCGACCCGCAATGCCAGTTGGTGAGAAAAAGATCGGCGGCAATCATCACCCCTGTGCAACTCCAGAGAGTTTTATTCCAGCTGGCCTTCAAAAACCCTACAACATCGCCGTACCTGCGAAACTGCTCATCCTGCTTATAGAGTGGTTTCCATCTTGGGGCGTCTCCCTGTTTCGAATAGTAAGGATTTTTTGTCTCCTTCGGCATCAAGATGTATTCCGCGACAATGAACTTCGGGGGAGCGCTGTCGGCTACGCACTGCTGTAAGTCCAGAATAACCTTTGACCCGTTAATGCGCGCCGTCCAGACACTATCGGAGGCGACAAATTCTTCTCTGGTGAAGTTTTGGATCAACTTAAATTCTGTGTCCCTCACCGCCAGATACCAGTTGCATTGACCGGGGTCGTTAAGTTTAATGCGTACGCTGATGTATCTAGCGTCAGAGTTCTCAATAGGGTACGGGAAGTCTGTAGAGTTAAGCGACTTGCCTAAGATACGAACCCGCCCAAGCTCTGTGACGGGATTGGCCGCACGTTCGCAATCCCTGAGCTTCGTTTGCGCGAGTCCTACAGTTCCATTCGACAAGAGAATCAGCGTCATCAGGCACGTCACAAACCAAGTTCGCATCGCTCTCTCCAGTTATTTGTGGACTAACAAATTGTATCTGGCTATCCCTCTTCAATCTGCACAATTACCCAGGAATGACACTTCGGGAAAAATAAAATCCTTGATAACAGACAAGCTGAGTGGGCCGGAACCGGTCATCAGTAAAGTTTCCGTCTCCTTAAAGTCAATGCGCCCGGGCCCGATCTTTTTGAGTCGCCCGTTCATGATCTCGTCATCCTCCCCAATCGCGGTGGTGTAAATAATCCACTGGGCCGGAGTTGTGTCGGGAACTCTGTAAATGCGGCGGATTTGCCCGACGGAAACCGGGCTATCTATAACTGGAAGTTTGGTGACGGGGTTGATAACCGTCAAAGTTGTCGTGTTCCAGCAAGTGGGGGAGACCTCCGTAAATGAATCACCGACGCGTTGAAGCCAGACCTTTTGAGGGTCAAGCAGAGCACGAACTGGGTCAACCGTTCCCGAAGCGACTTTTTTTGAATCCAGTAGGTCTAGGTTCGGAGTTGCCGTCAGTTGAAGACGAAACTTTATTCTGTCTGCGCGCTCATAGAAGGGCCAGGTATTCGCCATAGCTGAAGCGACGCCCGCAACAAAAGCTGTGGCCGGTGAAGTCCCCTCGTTGAGGAAATATTTACTGAACCGAATGGTACTCAAGATCTTGGCCCCGGGCGCAGCGATGTGAACCAGACCTTGACTTGAAAAGTTTGCCTCCGGCAGCAGGTGAGGAACCCCCGTGCCATCCAGAGAGTAAGCGGTGACAACCAGTACGTTAGGCAGGTCGCCAAGATTCATCGGCCCATAGCGGTAATCCTTTTTGATGTCGTCCCCTTGTCCTGTTTTCGTCTGCCCTGCTGCGACTATCCACAGTGGGATTTGGATGTTTTTAATCTTTTTCGTGACATCATTGCTATCAATCATCTTTTTGATATCGCAGCAAGTGGCGTACTCCCAGCGGCTTGCAAACACAAAGATGGGTAGCCCGACTCCGCCGTTCCGCTTTTGAATCTCCCTGGACAGAGCAAACCCATCATCACCGTAGACTGTGGAATTCGGAGTCCACGGGAAGGTAAACACCTTTGCTCCGGGGTCGAGCCCAACCAGCCCAAACTTATTATCCTGACTGGCTATGATGCCCGCCATATATGTTCCGTGATCACTGCTTTCGTCGTAAGCGCCGAGTTCCAGAGATTGAAAGCCGTTGCCGGGAGTCATCTCAGTTTCCTTTAGTCCCAGTGTCTCGTTGCCGCCCGATAATGCCGGGGCAATGTCCGGATGACGGTCAACAGGTTGATCAATCAGGATCACAGAAGGACAGAGCGTTCCCCGGTCACATTTCTTTAAGGCGCTGCGATAACTATTGCGGTCACTAACAGACAGGAGAACGATGTCGGCCTGCACGTTTTCGGGAATTTTTCCGGGTAGGCGGAGCACATAATCCGCCCAAAATTTTTCAAGGGTTTCAAAAATGGAGTCGCCGTCAGCGGCGTCTGCGAAAAATTGATTGCCTCCCTGTGACCCGTTCTTCTTGGGGGCCAGCACCAAGACCTGCTCGGAGGGCAGGTTCAATCTTGAGAGCCGCTCGCGCACGCGCTCAAGCGTTTCGTAAGAATCAAGCCTCACCTTAAACTCAAAACCTCTAAGCGTCAGACTCACCAGTCCGGCCCTGGTCTCTTCATTCTTGATGAGCGCAGTCAGGCTCCGCGTGTTCTGAAGTCTTTCCTGATCTTTTTTCGAAGATGGGTCGAACTGCAAAGTGAAGTCATAGTCGTCTACATCTATATCCGGGTAAACAATCTTCTCTCCATTCTTTAAAGATTTGGCGGAGACGTTCCTCCGGTTCAGTTTGTCTGCAAGCTCCTTCATGCCTGCGGAAAAAAAAGGAAAATCCAGCTTGTCTTTATAGATACTCTCAAGAGTGTCGCCCTCATCCACTTTATGTCTGTCAAGGTCTAGGAGATTTAACTCAGCCAGCACGGATAGAATCTTCGCACCGTTGTCGGCAACGTCGCCTCCTTCCAGTTGGATAATGAGCTTCGGGCCGAGAAGCTGCTTCAGGGCGGTGGTAAACGTGGGCGAAGCATATTCCCTATAAAGCTTGCGATGCCCTTTTTTGTCTGAGTTGCTCAACTCCAGAGTGATGTTGCCACCGCCTGCGCAGAAATAGTGCATCACAGACTCAGGATTATAATCTGTCAGCGGCTGCCAGTCATCATCTTCGTGATAACAACCCGCCACGCCACGCGTATGCTCATGACGATACCCAAGCACGTGGCCCAGCTCGTGCCGCAACACGCCGACCTTCAAGTTCTTCATGTCAGCCTCAAAGTATGAGGGATCTATATTGACGAACCGGCGAGAGGCATCTTGATGGGGAAAGAAAGCTGCCGCAATATAACCTCCTTGCGCATCATGATACCGAACCGTGAAGTTGGCATTACTTTGTGAGGGTGAGCCATCGAACTGTGTCAGATGTGAGAAGCGCACCCTACACTCCGAGCACGCATCTTGCCAAGCCTTCCCCGCACGCTGCATGTTGTCCACGATTTGTTGATAGTAATCCGGATTTGGAAAAGAGGCGCGGTCTACCGTGTAAGTCAACTCTCGCTTATTGGGGTCTTTATAATAATCTCGTTCCCCTTCATGAACATTCACGATCAGTTCCGGTGAACCGGGGTTGGCCGGTTGTGTGCCCTGACTCTTTTCCACCAAATAGGCCCGCAGTTCCTGCTCGTTAAGTAGCAGATCGCCTTCAACAATGTAATAGTCCCCGTCTTTCCTGAGCGTCTTCATGAGTTTGCCGACTGCGACATTATCAAACGGCTGTTTGAACACCTCTTCCAACAGGGACATTAATTCCAACTTGTTGTCCTTCGCCTGAGGGAGGATCAAGGCTGTTGTGGCGGCAGGCGTCGTAATGCTGGATGCCGATGGTTGAGGTGCAGGATTAACAGCCCCGGTCGTACCGTAGAGCTTGCGGTGGCCTTCTTTATCAATGGTCGTCAATGAGAGTTGGAAGTTGGAGGCATCGGATCTGCAAAAGTAGTGCATGACCGAGTCGGGGTCATAAGGGGTGAGTGGCTGCCATTGGTTATTTTCACCATTACGGAAGCAGCCTGATTCGACCCGTATTTGCTCGTGACGATAGCCGAGAACATGGCCCAGTTCATGCCGCAGGACTCCAATCGCAAGGCTCTTAGCTTGCGGTGAGAAATATAGGGGATCCAAGTCGATGTATCTCTCAGAGGCATCATCGTGAGGGAAAAAGGCGAGGGCCACCAAATTATCGACCAGATCGCGCTGACGGACGATAAAATTCACTTTATCATGCGAGGGGTTATCGTCCTCTTCGCTCTTATAAATAAATTCCACTCCGCAAGTCGGGCAGGCGTCACGCCAGTCCTTTCCGGCCTGCGCAGTCGAAGCTACCGCTAGTTGGTATTGCACGGCGCTGGGGAAAGATTTCCTATCCACCGCGTAAGTCAATTTGCGCCGGGCAGGGTCTTTGTAATAATCCGCCCCCCCATTATGAATGTTTACGATCAGCTCACTAGAGTCGGGCGCAGCGAAGACAGACCCCATTGACTTTGTCACAATATACGCACGAAGCTCCTGCTCGGTGAGGGCAATATCTCCTTCAACAATATAATGATCGCCGTCTTTGGGGAACGACTCCATATAAGCCTTGACAGCTTCGACATCGAAGGGTCGCTGGAAAACCTCCCGATACTTTTTGAGCGTTTCTGCGCGGGCATCCTGCACACTGGCTGCGGCGATGACTTCATGGCCGTCAGCGATTTCCGTCCTCATTGACAAGCACACGATGGACAGGACAAAAAAGGCGAAAAGAAACCAAGATCTCATAAACCCTCCAAACAAAACGCTAGGATGTGGCGTTTGGTGATTGTTGCGGGACAACCTTCAAACGATGTGGAGCAGAAGCATGGCGTTGTGCATGCGGCATTCATAATGAGCCTGTTCGCGCCGGGCATCAGCATCGCCTCAAAAGCATTAGTGCAATCAACGGAAGCTCTCGCTCCCCTTCTCAATCTGACCTGCATAGCGGCCAACATCGGTCTTCTTGGCCCACCGGAGGGCCACCCCGATATACTTATTTTGGCGTCTTATCCACTTCCGCAGGATTGGGCAGCACCCGTATTTTACTGGCCTTGATATATCCGTCGTATTGCGTGAAGGTGTCCGAAGCGACAGACTTGCCGTCCTTGTCGAATAAGATGTACTGGACGATAGCCCCTCCGCTATGAGAGATACGATTGCCACCGCGAAAAATGTCCAGCAGCAGGTTCGTCTTGATCCTGTTATTGCCGCCCGCTTTTACGACCTTCAGTTGTAGCCAGTAGTCGTTATCACCGCTCGTCACGGTTAAGAGCCGCTCGGCGCGGATAAAAGAGGTGAGCGCGTTTGAGACGGGCCCGTTGTCGGCCTTGACCAGAGCCTCGACGAACTTGTCAAACTGATTGTTGAGAGCCTTCAATTTGGTGATTGCTGTTTCCGGCCCGCCCGGGTTAGCCGGATTGATATTTAATTTCGCCAGAATTTGATTGCGTTCCCCTTCCAGTTTGGGGAGCGTCACGGTTTCGGCCTTCGCCTTCGCTTCTGTGACTTTTATCTCGCTTTCATCAAGCCCGGCTAACTCATCTTTGAGCTTCTCCATCCGCTCGCGCACTTCCGGCGGCGGCCTGTTTCCATAAATGCGTCTCAGCCTTTTCAACTCTGCGGCAGCGGCCTTTTTCTTGGCCGCGATTTCTTCGAGCGTTGCCTCCAGAGTCTCAATTCTAGCCTTGACCTTCGCGACCTCCTTGATCTTGGCGTCGAGTTGCCCGAGCAGGTCTTCAACTTCCGATTTGGTGAGGTATATCCGTTGTAACTCCTCCAGTATGAGAGAGGATTGCGTGACGTTTATATTGGGCGGGAAGGCCGCCGGGTAATAGAGGTTAACTTTTTTCGTTTCAAATTCCAGACCGTTCTTAGCGAGCGCTGCCCGAAAGACTTCAGAGACGAGCGTGGCTTCGTCTATATCGAACGTTTGTCCTTTGATCTCGACATTTGTTCGCAAGAAGGCTGTGAGATCAACGAATGAGCCAAGGAAGCTGGTAGCGACGCCGATAGGCAGAGCTAAAGCAGTCGCTCCGCCAGCCGGTTTTACCAGCAGATCCTGATAACCATTTTGCATGAGTTTAATCTGATTGAGCGCCACCTTGTAGCTGAGCAGTAACTTGACATCGCTCTCGTTATAAATGGAAAGATTCTTAATTTTGTTAGTCTTTATCCCGGTAATAAGCTTATTAGCCGCGTAGGCCATCGAGAGGTAGGACACCATCTGGCTCTCAATGAGCGCTCCGTCACTAATCGTGGTCTTACCTTCGAGCGGCGATGAGCTGGGCTTCGGAAAGCGTGCTTCCAGTTCAGCCCTGTTTGCTTCCGCGATAGCCTTCCTCAGTTCGGCCTGCGTCTTTTCCTCCTCCAACCGCAACACCTCCTCGCTCTTCGGGGTGGGCGTGGGGGAGGGAGATTGTGCGTATGTATTTCCTGCTATCGAGATAAGAACTGCCCACAAGATAAGCATGTAAAATTTCGTAAAAGGCGCCGAGCAAAGCATCTTCATTTGATAAACTCCTTATGCGAGTGGAAATGTAATCCCAACAGCACAGCCTGCTTTCTAGTGACTATGGCGATGATTGGTGGAAACGTTACATGAGGGTCTGAGCAGATTTGGAAAACGGCTTATCCTTTGAAGTTGCGGCTTTGACCGGGCAAGTAAACAGGAGGAAGATATATCCCGTTCAAGTTGCTGCTACCTCAAATAAAATTCCTTGCCCTTAAATCATGTTTTGGGATATTGTCCCTTCTGTTTTCCCAGACATCTTCTTTTTTCCACATGTAGTTTCCTTGCAATACATCTTATCAAGTAGGTTCAGACGAGGAACGAGTTGACTCTGACAGAAGAATCATTCGAGGCCTTATTGGCTTGGTTGGAAGAAAACCGCGAGGCCGCAGGACGGAAATACGAAGCCATTCGCGGTGGGTTAATCAGAATGTTTGCTTCCAGGGGTTTCAGCGATGCTGAGGATTTAGCTGACCTGACAATTAACCGGGTCATCGCACGGCTGCCGGACATCAGGAATGATTATGTCGGAGAACCGGCGAACTATTTTCATGGTGTCGCCCGCAAAATCCTACTTGAGGCCGGACGAAGAAAAGAGATTCCCACAGACGCAGCCCCTCCCGCACGCCTGAGCCATATAATTAACACTAGCGATGAATACGAATGTTTACTCAAATGTCTTGAGCTTTTAACTCTGGAGAGACGCGATCTGATACTTGATTACTACTTGTATGATAAGCAGGACAAAATAATTCATCATAAGTCTCTGGCACAAGAACTGGGTATTACGGAAAGCACCTTGAGGGTGCGCGCACATCGGATTAGGGAAAAGCTGGAAACATGCGTAGCGCAGTGCGTAAAGAAAACCTCATAGTGAAACGAATACCGCTCGCCAGAGCATTAATGAATAGGGATATCCTATGAGCGGGCATAAGTCTGGAGCGTTCACCATCGTTCAAGAAGAGCAACATATTCTGAGGCAATATTTACTCGGACAACTCACAGAAGCTGACGTTGAGCAGGTCGAGCTACGGTTGCTGACCGATACCGGTTATGCCGAAGAGCTGGACATCATTGTCAATGAGCTTATAGATCAATATGTGGAAAAGGAACTTTCAAAAGAAGAGCTTCAGCGGTTTGAAGAGTATTTTCTTAATTCGCCGCATCGCCAGCACAAGCTTAGATTTGCGCTGGCCTTAAAAAAGCGCAAGTCCGAGTTAAACTCCAATAAAGCTCATAGCGGAAGATGGCTCAGGCTCTATCTGCCGATTGCTGCGTGTTTGCTCCTTCTGATTGGACTTGGCACATGGCGGGCGTTCTTTTACCAATCGGACATTGCTAAAGGGCTGGCATCCCTCAATGATGCATATCGAGAGCAGCGCCCGGTCGAAGCGCGTATGTCCGGTTTGAATTATGCTCCGGTCATCACGACGCGAGGCGAACAGATTAAAATAGATTTTGTGGCGCGAGATCGTGCCGGAAGGCTTTTACTGAATGCTGTAGCTGAAAATCCCGGCCCGGAGTCCCATCAAGCACTCGGTAAGTTTTATCTAACGGAGCGAGATTTCGATAAAGCAATTGACCAATTTGAAAAAGGATTAAGCCAGGCTCCGAATAGCGCGCAGTTGCACAGTGATTTGGGAGCCGCTTTGTTCGAAAAAGGTAAGGAGGCAAAGCTGCGCGGCGAATCAGGCCAAGCACTTACTCTTCTGGGACGCGGCCTCGAACACATTAACAAAGCTTTACAGCTTTCCCCGAAGTTGCTCGAATCACTCTACAATAAAGCCCTCATCTTGCAATACATGATGCTTTCCGCGCAGGCAAGAGAGGCCTGGCAGAAGTATCTTGAGCAAGACCCGAATTCGAATTGGTCTGAAGAGGCCACGCGAAATATACGGCTCATCGACGAACAGAAAACGGCGGCGAAATCTGCGCCTCAGGTGTTGTCCGATTTTCTGTCGGCTTATCGAAATAATGAGAATGAACGAGCATGGCAAGTACTCAGTCAGTCGAAAGAGATGATTACGGGAACGATGATTCCATTCCAACTCGCGCGGCAATTTCTGGACGCGGAGGCTGGTGACGGGAAGGAGGCCGGGGACATTCTTCCGGCCTTTCTGTATGCAGGCCAGTTAGAGCAGAAAAAGACGGGCGACCTTTATGTTTCAGAGCTGGCTCGTTTCTATTCATCAACGACACAAGAGCAACGCCGCGTGTTGAGACAAGCGCAAGCGGAGTTGGACAACGGTTACCAGTCCAGCCTGCAAGCGAATTTCGTCCAAGCCCTCGACCAGTTTGAGCGGGCGAAGAAGTTATTTGCCGCCGCCGGAAATATCTGGGAAGAGAGACTGACCGAATATTGGATGGGCTACAGTTATTGCCAGCTCGACCAGATTATGAAGAGCAACCTCGTGCTTGAATCGCTGGTCCAATTTTGTAAACCTCGTGGATATAAGTGGCTGTCGGCACAGGCTCTCTGCTGGTTGGCAGTGAATCATGATTCGCTGAGCAACTATTCGACGGCAATTAAATATAACCTGAGGGCGCTTGCCATTGCGCAGGAAATATCTGACACCTATAACACCCAGAAACTTCTGACGCAGGTGGCTAACGCATACCGGCAGCTTGGCGAAGCGAGGGAAGCTCTGGCATTTCTCTATCAGAGCCTGTTGCTTAACGATAGCTATTACGTCAGTAAAAGACAGCGATGGCGAAATATGATGTATACCACGGAGAGCCTCCACGCGCTTAAGCTGTATGCGGCGGCGGCAGCTTTTGGAAGGGAGGAGTTGCGCCTGTCGCAAGATGAATTAAAAGATGCGAAGCTGAGCCACACTTCATATTTACATCTGAGTTTAATCTATGGCGCGTTGCAGGACTATCAGGAAGCATTCCGTTTGATTGACCTCAGCATGAAATTGACAGGGGCCTTTCTGGAAGACTCCGTGCGTCAAAGATTTCTGGCCGACGCGACAACTCAGCAAGCCCATTTGAAGCGTCAGGCCGGAGATTATGCACAGGCAACTGAGAGCTATAACAAAGCAATAGAAGCTTACGACCGCATGGAATTTGACATTGGTAATTACAATGCGCATAAAGGCCGATTGCTCTGCCATTTGGCGCTGGGAAATGACCAGTCAGCAGAAGCGGAACTGCAAACTCTTCTCACGCTTTTCGAGCAGCACCGGAACACTATTCTGGAGGAAAAAAACCGGAACAGTTTCTTTGACGCAGAGCAGAGCGTCTATGATCTTGCTATTGATTTTGCCTACTCACGCTCGCGCGATCCAGTCCGGGCATTCGATTACGCAGAGGTATCGCGAGCACGTTCCTTGCTCGATCTGATTAATAACAAAGCAACCTTTGCCCAATCAAAAGCGGAGTATGATGTCAGTTTCAAAAATGCTTCACAGCCAAAACCTCTTCATTTAATTCAAAGTCGCATGCCGGAACATATGCAGTTGGTGCAGTATGCCGTGCTTCAGGACAAGTTGTTGATTTGGGTCATCTCTAATTCCAGATTTAAGGTCGAGGAAAAAGCTATCGGGGCCGAGGAACTGAACGCCAAAGTGCAACAGTACGTGCATCAGTTAATTAACAACAGGTCGGACAGCGCCGCCTCGTCGCGCCTGGCCGGGGAACTGTATGCAATACTGATTTCCCCTATCGAGCATTTGCTTGAGCCGGGACAGCAACTTTGCATAGTTCCTGATAAAGGGCTGAACTACCTGCCTTTCGCATCACTCGTTTCACCGCACACCGGCAAACGCCTGCTAAGTGATTTCACTTTAATGTTTGCTCCCAGCGCAACTGTTTGGGAGCTACAGTCTGAAGTTGCAAGGCAGAAGCAACAGCTCGGAGAAGAGACGCTCCTGAGCGTTGGTAATCCGAAATTTTCACATGACGCTTATCCAAAGCTTTCCGATCTGCCTGCCGCCGAGAGAGAGGCGAAAGCGATAGCCGAGCTTTACCAATCAGCAGAGATTTTGATCGGCTGGCGCGCAGTCAAGAAGAACTTGGTTGAGGAGCTTGTTCAGGCTGATGTCTTCCACTTTGCAGGGCATTATTTGCCCGATGAGCGAGCGCCTTTGCGCTCCAAATTGCTGCTGACTGACGCGAGCAAAGATATCGTGGATACGGAGGAGGGGAGTCTCGATGTCTTTGAGGTCATGCAACGAAAGCTCCCGCGCACGCGGCTAGTAGTTTTATCTGCCTGCGATACGGGTGTCGAGCGGTATTACAACGGTGAGGGCATGATTGGCGCGGCGCGAGCTTTTCTGGCAGCGGGCGTGCCGATAGTAGTCGGTAGCCAATGGCCCGTTGATTCCGACACCGCAGCCGAACTGATGATTCACTTCCATCGTTATCGTAAAAGTCAAGGTTTATCAACTGCTGAAGCCCTGCGCCGCGCACAACTGGATATGCTCAATGGGCCTGAGGCGCGACTCCGCCATCCGTATTACTGGGCGGCATTTCAGCTGATTGGCGGCTACGCTAACTTCTAACAGGCCGCCGTGTGTAGGTCGAAATATCATTTGGAGGGAAAACAATGCCTGTCAACCCAAAATTGTTTACAGATGTGCCACCCAATCACAGAAATGCGTTTGCCACTATCATCCTCAAAGGCCTGGCTATTGGCTGCTTTCCGTTCGCGGAGGGTGCTGCGCGCGCGGATCGTTGCGAAGTCGGCATCGTGCCTGCCCCGCGTCACAGGCCGCGTCTCTTCATTTTTCGTGTCCGGCAGGACGGAAGCTGTGAATCGGGATACGGCAAAACCGGCGAAGTTCCTCTCACGCGGGAGCAGAGGTTAATAGAGATTGCACCTGTAGGTATCAAGAATGAGGGAGTGCTGGCCTACGCAAAAGGGCCGAAGCAGCTTAACTATAACCTATACCAGCCTGAGGACATGAGGCGCGTCTTTGATTTGGAGGGAGATGATTGGGATACAAAGCGCATTGAAATTAAAGTTAGAGAGACTGAGCAATTCCCTTCTAAGCTGCTGCTTATCAGGAATGCTGTTTTCTACACTTCGGAACGAAGTAAAGGAACAGCCAAGCGAATAAATCAGCTTAACCTATCACAAGCGCGTCAGTTTGGGAATATCGGAATTTCTCTTGGGGCTGACATCTTTCGTGGCGATGGGTTGCAGATTTCATTCAACACAGGTAATGCCATTTACCTCCCTAATCAGAGACGGCAAGGGATTACTCACTGGATATATGTAACCAACTTCCGTCCCGATCAGGAACTGCCCGATACGGACTCAGCGCAAAAGCCCTATATGAACTCAGCGCACCAGACGGATTTCCTTATGTATTACGATTTCATTGATACTATACCTCCTAAGTATGACTTGCAGGTAGACACTATAGGTGTTGAGGCCCCGGCGGGGCCGTGTGATCTGATAGATAAATCTTTAAGCCCGCGCACACTTTGTAACATAGTGTGGTTAAGTCAAACCGAAAATCTGCCGGAACCGAAACAATGACCCACGATTTTCAGGCGGATGCTAGTTTAGATAGTGTCCTAGACTTAGATTCTCGCTTATGTTTCTTAGCACAGTATGTCGGCGGGATAAACGTGTCAGAGGCCAAGAGTTATTACTTCCTTTCTTTCAACGCCAACTGCAATTGTTTAGCCTGTAATAAGTCTGCGAACCCCACCGCACCGGAGCAACAAAATGGTGCTGTAGAGCGGCCTAAACCCTAGAAAGCACACTCCACAGCACCACACAATAGCGAGCAGGCTTTTACCACAATTTACCTGTCCCGCTATAATAAATGTTAATTCAACAATTTACATGACTCCTTCACATGGCTTGTGGCTAAGATTAGAGCGATTGAGGCATGTGTTCCCGCAGAGATGAGCGGAGCGGCGATTCAATCAGCCTGTCCCGCCAACAAGACTGCTTCCGGTTCATCATCACTTCGGGTCGTTTAATCACAAAACAGTGCTTTCGCGGAAAGAAATAGATTAAGTTTCAATGCCGATGAGTGGCTCCAAGATTTGCCCCGTCAGCTTGCGCCATTGTCGTTTCGGAAAACTGAACCGGCAAGTGTGCGGTGTGGTGTGGTTGTTTCATGCTCTCTGGACTCTCTGCGGAAGGATACTAATGATGATGCGAAGAGAAGCATTTTGTCTTTTGCGTTCCGCTTCGGTCGGAGCGTGGTTGGCGGCGGCGTTGATAAGTCTCAATTTTTCTGTTGCGCCAAAGGCCAACGCAGCGATGCCCGGGATGCCCTTTGTGTCCGCCACACGTTCCCGAACGCAGCAGACCATCTCCGTCCCCCCGGACTCCCCGCGCTGGGACTTGCAAGGACAAGCCAGGGCGGCTGAATATCAAGGCCGCAAGTGCCTCTTCCTCGACGGCGGAGCAGCGGTTTTGAAGGACTTTGAAATGCGCGACGGCGTTGTCGAGATGGATGTGATAACCCCCGCAAGCCGTGGATTCTTCGGTGTTCAGTTCCGGATTGCAGGCGACGGAGCCAACGCCGAATGGGTTTATCTACGCCAGCACAAGTCCGGGCTTCCCGATGCCATGCAGTACACGCCGGTTCTCAACACCGGCCTCAACTGGCAAATATATAACGGGCCGGACTTCACCGGCGCGGTCGATATTCCGAAAGATGTCTGGTTCCACCTGCGCCTTGAGATGGTTGGAGCGCAGGCAAAGCTCTATGTCAAAGACATGGACAAGCCCGCGCTCGTGATGAACGATCTGAAGAGCGGCGTTCAGAAAGGCCAGGTGGCGCTGGCTGTCCTGACAGGCGCGACCTATTTCTCGAACTTTGAAATACGGACAACGCCCGATGCTGCATGGGAACGGCGACTGCCGCCGATGCCGCCGGGCACACTGACCCGGTGGAGACTCTCGCCATCGTATGATGCGCTCGGACGTAATACGGAGCGGATGCTTCCGCCCTCCGAGAGCGATGTCATACGTTGGCAGGACGTGGAGGCGGAGCCGCCCGGCTTTGTGGTCATCTATCGTTACCGCGAGGCCCCGCATCCGAGGGTTACGTTTGCGAACGACTTTTCAAAGCGTCTGGAGCCACAGCCGGGGATGAAGGTCGTGTATGCTTTGACCAGCATTGATTCCGACCGCGAGCAGGTGAAAAAGCTTTACCTCGGCTATAGCGACGACGTGAGCGTGTTCTTGAATGGCAAGATTCTCTTCCGTGGTCGAAGCGCGCAGAATTTCCGCGACCCCGGCTTTCTTGGCATCATCAACCCGGAGAACGACGCCGTCTACCTTCCATTGAAGAAGGGCCGCAATGAACTGATGCTGGCGGTCAGCGAACTCGGCGGGGGATGGGGATTTATTTGCCGCTTAGCGGACTTGGAAAACTGAGCTTGCCTGAGGTCAACGCCCGGCAAGGGATGCAATGTTCTGTTAGCCGGAAATAACGTCGCACCGTTCGTTTCAGAGAGCGCATAGTTTCTAAGAAGCTGTTTTAAAAAAAGCCCTGAAAGGGCGCAATGTAATAGCCTGTGGCATCGCCACAGTCAGCACGCCCATGTAAATAACAAGCCCTGAAAGGGCGCAATAAATTATTACGCCCTTTCAGGGCTTGGAATTATCCTCATGACTCGATACCTGTGGCGTTGCCACAGGCTATTACATGCCGCCCCTTCGGGGCTTTCACAGACTTTTTCAGGGCTTTCACAGACTTTTCAAACAGCTTCTAAGGCACGAACGCCGCTGGAACCGGCTGGTCGTTAGCCGTTCCGAACTGCACGGCAGCGAATCCTTGCTGCGAACGAAGCAGATACCAAACTCCGTCTCGATAAACTGCAATGTCGGTCTTTCCGTCGCCGTCATAATCCGCCGCAACCGGAATGTCCGACGCGAGGCCAAACTGGGCCGCATGAAAACCTTGCGTGCTTCCTAAAACATACCACACGCCGGAACGATACACGGCTTGGTCGGCTTTGCCGTCGCCATCGTAATCCCCGACGGTCGGCTTATCAGAAGCAAGACCAAACTGCGCGGCTGTAAAACCCGCCGTTGAACGAAGCAGATACCAAACGCCATCACGATAAACTGCAAAATCGGTTTTACCGTCGCCGTCATAATCTGCCGGAACCGGCTTATCTGTTGAAACACCAAACTGCATGGCTTGAAATTGATTGCTGGCTAA
This sequence comes from Pyrinomonadaceae bacterium, assembly GCA_963817025.1. Classification (GTDB taxonomy): domain Bacteria; phylum Acidobacteriota; class Blastocatellia; order Pyrinomonadales; family Pyrinomonadaceae; genus JACMLC01. The sequence continues at coordinate 1,378,478 of CAWFML010000004.1, forward strand.
ATTAAGCGTATGCCAGATACCGTTGCGGAACACAGCAAGTTCGGCTCTTCCATCGCCAGTGTAATCCGCCGGAACAGGTTTATCGCCTGCTTGCCCGAATTGATTGGCATTAAAACCGCCGTTTGAACTATTAAGCCAGTACCAGAATCCGTCACGGAAAACTGCGACATCGGTTTTGCCGTCTCCGTCATAATCAGCCGGAGCTAAAGCGTCCGCGGCAAGTCCGAAATTAGTTGCGACAACGTTTTGATTCGAGCTGTTGAGCGTGTACCAAGTTCCGTTGGCAGGTCTGTAAACCGAGACATCCGTTTTTCCATCGCCGTCGAAATCGGCAGGCGCTTTATTCGGGACAGGTGATGAATCACCGAAAACCGTAAAACGAAATGCCTGTGTGACCGAGAATCCGTTTGCCGCGCCAGCATCGGTGATGTACCACCGCCCGTAAAAAGTTTGCCCGATCAAAGCCGGATTGTTCGGAATCGGCACGCTGAACGAGCCGAAACCGTTTCCGCTGCCGCTGCCAGAAAGATTAACTGAAACGTGCGCCAACGACCCGCTCGCAGGAATTGACGGGCCAGACTCCCGGATCGTTTGCATCAATCACCAGAACGGCTTGCGCGCCGCCCAAAGCACTCGACACGGCAACGGTAAAGCTCGGATTTCCGGCGAGCGGTGGCTCAATGGCGATTGCTTGCGGAATGAATGTTGCCCGAACCGGCGCGCCCTGTTCCGGTGATGACGGGAACGCGATTTGATTCGGTATAAAGCTGCGGTCGGTCAAAGGGCGGCAGCTCATCTCTGACGCGCGGGTCGGTCAACGGGCGTTTTAAAAAGGCGACGAGATCGGCTTTTTGCCCATTGGTTAAATTAAGCGGGCGAACGCGCGGGTCTTTGTTCGGCGCGTTAAAATCGCCGCCGCGATTGTAAAACTCGACTACTTCTTCGAGCGTCGCAAACCTGCCGTTGTGCATGTACGGCCCGCGCAGCTCGGCGTTACGCAAACCCGGAGTTTTGAATTCCGCGCGGTCGTTAACACTTCCGGTCACAATTTCGCGCCCGATGTCTTCTACCTGCGGTCGGACGCCGATGTTATGAAAGTTTTGATCCGAAAGGAGCGGGCCGCCGTGACAGAAGCTGCAATTAGCCTGAACGTAAATTTCGCGCCCTCTGTCTTCCTGCGCCGTCAGCGGTTCAATCGCTGAAGCATATCTGTCTAGCGGAGCGCGGTCGGAAAACAACGTTCGTTCGTGCGTGGCGATAGCCATCGCAATCCGCGCCGGGGTCACTTCAGGCGAACCGAAAGCATCCTCAAACAGCTCTGGGTAAGTCCGCCCGTCAATCCATTCGGCGAGCGACGGCGGAATGTTTGTGGCGAGCGCGAGCGGCTTCGCCACGGAAATTTGAGTTGCCACCTGCGTCCAGTTTCGATTGCCGTGTCCCATTTCGGCAGAGGAAACCGGCGGCCCTAAAATCTGGCTTTCGAGCGATGCCCACTCCGTCAGCAGAACCGCGTTGGTTAGCGGGTCTCGAAAAATGTTTGACGCGCGACCATCCCAGAATAAGCCGTTAAAAGCTAAACCGGCATTTAAATATGACGGGGATTTTCTCGGCGTGACCTGCTCATTAAATCCGAAACTGTTTGACGGCGAGTAAGTCCCGTCCAGATTGTTGAGCGGCACGCCGGGCGAGCCGAAAACATCGTCGGGCGTGTTAAAAGCGTTATCAAAACCCGGATTTCTTGAGCGCGTGTTATTGACGATAGTTCGCGGGTCGGAACCGCCCTCGCCCGGTCGGTGACAGGTTCCGCAGGAAACCGTCAGAGTCGAAGAAAGCTGTTCGTCCCAGAAAAGAGCTTTGCCGAGAGCGGCTTTGGCTGCCGTGACAGGATTTCCGGCAGGCGCAGGCGGCGGAGATAAAGGCGAAAAAATTTCGTTATTAAAGCTTCCGACGGCGCGCAAGCCCTGATCGGAGTTGCTCAAACTGCTGTTCGAGCCGTTGTTCTCAGCGCGCACCCAGTAAAAATAGTTTTGACTGGCTTGAGCCGTCGTGTCGAAAAAATAGTTGGCGGCGGTCGTTCCGACTTCCGTGGCGGACGATGCGTTGCTGCCGGTGCTGCGGAAAATCCTGTACAGCGTCGCTCCGCGCGCGGCGCTCCACATGACGCTGACTTTATCTGCATAATCTCCGTCCGAAGCCGAGACCCCGGTCGGGGCGGAAAGCATCGCGCCTCCGGCAAGATTTCTACCGGCTGAAGATGTCGTAAACCACTGCTGCCCGTAAAAGGCAAAGGCACTCAAGATAAAGAATAATAGAACGAACCGTTTTAAGCGCAGCATTCGATTAATGTTTCCTGACAAACTATTTCCCTGTGAATTGAGTTTCTGAAAACGAGCTTGAAAAATTACCGGAAGGCGTCCGCGGGTCGAATTACCAAAGCGGCGCTTGATTATACAATCAAGCCTGCGAAAAGCTAAAGCCGCAGAGAGTAGTGTGTCAATTTGAAGTTGATGAGTCGTCAATCGTAAATTGAGCGCGGAAGAGAGCTAGATTCTCCCGCAAAGGCGCTGGTGGCGCAAAGAGAAGCACGCCAAGAGCGAATGGCATTCAAACCTTTGCGGTCTTCCTCTGCGCCTTTGCGCCTTTGCGCGAACATGTCTTTATTCTTCGCTATTTTTGAAGCTGACCCGCTACCCCGCAGAGTTTAAATGGCCTCCGGTGATACGGCGGGAAGATTTTTTCCGCGTTACCAGATGAGCAATCAAGAAGGGCGCTTCGACGCAATTTTGCGAGAGATCATTGGAGGAGAGCACGAAATGTTTATCCCATATAAAGCAAATCATATCTTTCGATTCTTACTCAGAGGCGTGATAGAGAAACAGAGCCGCAGGCAAAACCGCACCTTCGGCGTAGTTGTCGCCGCCGGTCTGGCGATGTGGATGACAGCCTCCGCGCTGGCCGCACCGGCAGACCTCGACACGACCTTTGGCACGGGCGGCAAGGTGACGACCAACTCTGCGAGCAGTTCTGAAGAAGCGCGTGCCGTCGTCATTCAACCCGATGGCAAGATAGTGGCCGTGGGCCATCAGAGCGCAGGTTTCGGTTCTGACTTCGTGGTCATGCGTTACAACACGGACGGCTCGCCGGACACGTCATTTAGCGGCGACGGTATGGCGAGCACGACGATTCTGAGCGGCGAGGATACAGCATATGCGGTCGCGCTTCAGCCTGACGGCAAAATTGTCGTGGCAGGTCAAACGGTCAACGGCATGGGCGGCGACTTGGCGGTCGTGCGCTACAACCCTGACGGCTCGCTCGATACTTCGCTTGACGGCGACGGGATTGCCACGACATCCATCGTCAGCGGATATGACCTGGCATTTGCAGTAGCGATTCAGCCAGACGGCAAAATCGTCGCCGCAGGCAGCGCGACCACGGGTAGCGACAGCGACTTCGTCATCGTTCGCTTTAATCCAAACGGCTCGCTCGATACTTCGTTCGACACGGACGGCAAAGTGACCACATCCTTTTCCGAAGGTATTGACGAAGCTTATGCAGTCGCCATTCAAAGCGACGGCAAGATCGTCGCCGTCGGTTACGCGAGCCTGCAATCGGGCCTTGATTTCGCTATCGCACGCTATAACACGAACGGCTCGCTCGATACCTCGTTCGACACGGATGGCAAAGTAACTACAGGGATTTTTGATAGCTCGGATCAGGCTCAGGCGGTCGCCATCCAGCCTGACGGCAAGATCGTCGTCGCCGGACAGACTTTCACGAATGGCGTTTTAAGTTTTGCGCTGGCGCGTTATCACAAGAACGGCTCGCTCGACACCTCGTTCGATACGGACGGCAAAACATCCACCGCTATCCTCGGCAACAATGACGTAGCTTTTGCTGTCGCCGTGCAGCCTGACGGCAAGATCGTCGCCGCAGGCAGCGCGGGCACAGGCACAGAGTTTGACTTTGGAGTGGCGCGCTATAACGCCAATGGCTCTCTGGACACTTCGTTCGATACGGACGGCAAACTGTCCACGAAATTCACCAACGACTTCGACGGCATTTTCGGCGCGGCCATACAGCCCGACGGGCGCATCGTGACCGCCGGGTTCGCCACCAACAACGGGGTCAGAAACTTTGCGCTGGTGCGCTACATTGGCGATGCCAGATTAAACCGCACAGCCAACTTCGACGCCGATGGCAAGACGGACATCGCTATCTGGAACCCGGCCAACGGGTTCTGGTATGTTCTCAACAGCAGCAACAACTTGCCGCGCACGCCCGTCCAGTGGGGCAACAGCACGCTCGGCGATAAGGCCGTTCCCGGCGACTATGACGGCGACGGCAAAACCGACCTCGCAGTCTGGCGCGAGAGCACGGGCCACTGGTATATCCTACGCAGCGGCAGCGGCAGCACGCAGGTCATCCAATGGGGCCTTGCCGGAGATAAACCCGTGCAGGGTGATTACGACGGAGACGGCAAAACTGATGCGGCAGTGTTCCGTCCCTCGACAGGCGCGTGGTATGTCCTCCAGAGCAGCGACAATTCCCTGTCCGCGAGAAGTTGGGGAGCGAATGGCGACCAGCCGGTCGCGGCTGATTATGACGGCGACGGCGCAACGGACATCGCAGTCTGGCGCGCAAGCACTGGCTACTGGTACATCATCACCAGCCGCGACAGTTTTGTGCGCTTGAGTTACTGGGGCAAACCCGGCGACAAGCCTGTGCCTGCTGATTACGATGGCGATGGCCGCGTTGATGTGGCTATCTTCCGTCCATCTGAGGGCAACTGGTACATACGCCTGTGGTCAGGCGGCATAGTCACAAATAAATGGGGTCTTGCGACGGATGTGCCAGCGCCTGCTGACTACGACGGAGACAAAAAGGCAGACATCGCCATCTATCGCCCCACGCAGATGAGCTGGTACATCAACCAGAGCGCGACCAACACTGTGCGACACGAAAATCTGGGCCAGCCGGGCGTGCCTGTCCCCGCTGCTTATCTCCTGCAATAAGAAGGCTCGCGCGGGCCTTGCTCTTACACGGCTGGCGTTCACCGGGCGCTTTAGAAAAGAGACGAAGGATAGAGATAACTCATCCTTCGTCTCTTCATGTGTGTTGATACTTAAATTCGGCAGCGGGTCATTTCAAAATTCAGGCTGTCCATCCATGACGAAAGAACTCCCTGCAAAGGCGCTGGTGGCGCAAAGAAAAGCACGCCAGCGTGAAGTGGCATGCAACCTTTGCGGTCTTCCTTTGCGCCACCAAGCGCCTTAAGCGGGAAACTACTTTTTCATCGCTTTAGTTTTGAAACCGACCACTATCTTAAATTCCGGCCGTGAATCAAACGAAGATATTTGTTATAGAACTGCTCTGTGCGGGGTCTTCTCTTTTAAGAGCCTGTAAATTTTCCCTGTGTCAGAGACTCAATGACAAGTATGAAAATATTTCTCCTCTTGCTGGTCACAGCTATCTTGGCGTTGGCTTCGACGACTTCGCCTGTCAGCATCGCAACGGCTCAGGCAAATTCCGCCACAGAACTCGCGGGGCTATGGGAAGCCAAAAGCCGCTTCGGGCCTGACATACGCGGCTCTCTGCTTATCAAGCAGACGGGCGGCGCGTGGCGTGCAGAGATCGCAGGGCACTATGCTCAAGCGAAGCTGGCGGGCGACACCATCGAGTTCGAGCTTGATGATGGAAAGAATGCTTTTCGAGGAAAGTTTGAGGCGCGGCGCGCGAGGATCGCCGGCCACTGGATTCAACAGAGAACGGTCGAGAGCGGCGCGACTTATGCTTCGCCCGTCACGCTCACGAAAGACGGGCGCGATGTGTGGCGCGGAAATGTCTCGCCGTATGACGACACGATGACGTATTACCTGATGGTCAAAGTCAGGGATGATGGCTCAGCCGGAGCTTTCCTGCGTAACCCCGAACGCAATATCGGCTGGACACGACAATACCGCGTGGATCACATCGAGCGCGAGGGAGAATCCGTCAGGCTGCTCGCAGAAAATAAGGGCGACGAAAAAGGGCGCGTACTGGCAGAAGGCACTTACAAGGCTGCGACTGAAAATCTGTCGATCTATTTTCCGAACCGTGGCGGAACTTTCGATTTCAGGCGCGTGGCGGCTAATCAGACGAGCGACTTTTACCCGCGCGGTCGCCCGACAGGAACTTACGCTTACACACAGCCGCCCGCATTCGACGACGGCTGGCCCACAGCCTCGCTCGAAGATGTCGGAATGTCGCGCGCGGGGATAGAGAAATTTATCCGGACGATTATTGATACGCCGATGGATTCCGTCAGCGCGCATGAAATTCATGGCGTCTTGATCGCGCGGCACGGCAAGCTGGTCTTGGAAGAATATTTTCACGGCGAGAACCGCGAGAAGCCGCACGATACGCGCTCTGCCGCCAAGAGCTTGACAGCGACTTTGATAGGCGCGGGAATCTATTCCGGCGTTCCGCTCAAAACATCCAGTCCCGTCTATCAAGTGATGAACGGCGGCGCGTTTCCGCCCGGCATAGAGCCGCGAAAAAAAGCTCTCACGCTTGAACATTTATTGACCATGTCTTCGGGATTGGATTGTGACGACAGCGACCCCGGATCGCCCGGCTTTGAACCGACGCTGCTCGATTCGGAAGACATTCTCGATTATTACAAGTACATCCTGAACTTAAAAGTTATACGCGAGCCGGGTGAACGGGCTGTCTATTGCAGCATCAATCCGCATCTTGCAGGCGGCATGCTGGCGCGCTCGGCCAGACAATCTTTGCCTGTCCTGATGCAAACTCTGATCGCTGAACCGCTTCAGATCAAACGTTATTACATGCAGTTGACACCGACGGGCGACGGCTATATGGGCGGCAGCGTCAGAATGCTGCCGCGCGATTTTATGAAGCTCGGCCAGCTTCACGTCAATGGCGGGACGTGGAACGGTCGCAGAATCCTGACGCAGCAGTGGGCGAGCCGCTCCACTATGCCTTTATACGAGGTTCAAGGCGCTAAACCAATCGAACCATATAAAGTCCTCAAGTACGGCTATCTGTGGTGGGTGATTGAATATCCTTACAAAGGGCGAACCGTGCGCGCCTTCTTTGCGAGCGGCAACGGCGGGCAGACAGTGATGGGAATTCCCGAACTTGATCTAGTCGTAGCAATCTACGCTGGCAACTACGCCGCTTCGCCCGGCAAGCAAATTCAGGAAGGCTATGTGCCGAAATACATTCTGCCCGCAGTTGACGAATAGCATGCCTCACATGACTGTTCGGTAGTGGGTCAGTTTGAAATTCTGGTGTCCATCCACGACGAAAGAATCTCCCGCAAAAGCGCAAAGACGCAAAGAGCGAATGGCATTTAACGCTTTGCGCTCTTTCTTTGCGTCTTTGCGCCTTTGCGGGAAACTGTTTTTCTTCGCTATTTTTGAAACTGACCCACTATCGACTGTTCACTAAAACTTAGCTCAGAAGCTTATCGAAGAATCGGTGAAAGCCCCAAAGGGGCGCAATGTAATAGCCCGGGGCATCGTCCCGGGTCAGCACCTCCCCTTTAGATAACAAGCCCTGAAAGGGCGGCATAGATTATTTCGCCCTTATCAGGGCTTAGAATCGTAATGATTGCTTGATACCCGGGGCGATGCCCCGGACTATTACATTGCGCCCTTATCAGGGCTTTTATAGCGGATTGCAAATGCATGCGCCCTCCCTGACGGTCGGGCTACAGCCCCGGAGGTTACAGTAGCGGGGCAGTAGCCCGACCGTCAGGGAGGGCGCATCAGCGCACACTCAATCGCTAATAGCTATAAAACACCTTCTTAAGTCCAAAAGTCATAAAAGAAAGAGAGCCAGCTTTTGTGCGCTTTGATTAAAGCGCACAAAAGCTGGCTCTCTTTCTTTTACGCTCCGGGATTGTCTGATGTTGCTTGACGTGCTCTATTTGTTTAGTTTGCTCCCCTTGTTATCTTCTCGCGGACTTGTTTCACGAGGCGGTCACTCAAACGGCTGATAGTCGCCAGCTTCAAAGGGCCAATCAGATACCGCCCGTAGGCCGCGTCGCGCAGAGCGTCGAGGTCAAGCTTTTCCTTAAAGTGCTGGCGATAGGCTTCAACCGGAATGGCGAGGCCCTCTATCGAACTCTCATCAAGGTTAACGAGAAAAATAAAATCGGCATCGCTCAGCTTCTCCGCCACTCTGAAAAACTGCCATTCCTCAATTCTTTTTCTGACTTTCCGTTCGGCATCAAGATCATAATTAACCCAAGTTGCCAGTTATTGAATGAACGCCTTATCAAGTTGATAAGCAAACAAGAACAGACTGATTTTCAAGATAAAGCCTGAAAGCGTCGTCGCGTGAATCTTCTTTGGAAACAACTTCGTGATTTCACCAAAGACCGTCTCAATGCGACGGCGCAACCACTGCTTGTAATCATGCATGACAGGTACATCGCGCCGCTTCGAGTTGCGTCTGCGTCCAACAAGCAACCGCAGGCCATCGCGCTCTGCAAGCGTATCTTCCCATTCGTAATAAGTGTAGGCCGCATCAGCCGCCACATCTGCCCCAACCGGCAAACAGAGCGACAAGGTCGCCAACCCTTCAATATCAGAGAGGCTGCCGGGAAGGATCGCATACTCCACCGGGACGCCTTCGACTGTGACGACCATTTGTACTCGCACCCCATAGAAGTAACGCCTTTTGCTCGCCAAGTAACCGCGAAACTCCGTGCCTTGCGCCAATCGAGAGCGCGAGATGCGAATGTTGTCACACAGCGCCACGGGAAACGAGTCCAGACTATAACGACTCTCCCTGTTCAACTCTTTAAGTGTGTGCCCCAGTTGATGAAAGATCAAATCAATCAAGTCACTGAGCCGCGAGAGTCGGCGCGAGAGCCGCGAACGACTAAGCATCCGAGGCATCATGCCCGAAGCATGCAGAAAGCTGCGTGCGCGCTCAAAGTTGCCACCGAAGAAAAGCATAGCCACAATAGCCGTGCTTACTACTTCTGCGTCGGAAAACTCGGTGCGGGAGTCTTCGCGGTGCTGCATGGCCTTGAGCAAATCGTCAACCAAACAGTATATTGCAAGGGTACGGTCGTACATCGAAGTCCTCTCTTTAAGTCTTTTGTGTCGCAACAAAATCTTAAGAGAGGACTTTCTATTGTTCAAAGAGCTATCGAGCCATAACTAGTGCTCTGTAATTGAAGTTATTGTAAATACCCTGAGCCACTGCTATCTTTCAACAATGGCTCGACACACACAATTCATTCAACTCTCGGACGCAGAACGTCGCTCTTTGAAATCTCTCTTCCGCTCCGGCAAGGGCGCTAACCGGCTGCAAACACGTGCTCGGATTCTCCATTTGCTTGACCAAGAAGTGCCGCCTCCTGAGATTGCACAGACTCTCTCGTGTGGCATTGCGACTGTCTATAACATCAAGCGCCGCTACGAGGGCGAAGGCTTGGAATCGGCACTCTCGGACAAGGAGCGTAGCGGCAGACCTCCGCGCATCGATGGTCAGGCGAAAGCCAAGATCACAGCCTTAGCTTGCTCGCAAGCGCCAGAAGGACATGCCCGCTGGACATTGCGCCTCTTGGCTGACAGAGCTGTCCAACTCGGCTTCTGTGAAAGTATCTCGCACAATGCAGTCAAAGAGATTCTGAAAAAAACAGACTCAAGCCGCACTTGAAGAGGCAATGGTGCATAGGCTCAATCGACGGTCAATATCTAGCACGGATGGAGGATGTGCTCTATTTGTACAATCTTCCCTTCGATGAAAAGCGTCCTCTGATCTGCTTCGATGAGATGCCCGTGCAACTCTTGGGTGAAGTGGTTGCGCCCCTGCCGATGAAAGAAGGGCAAAGCACTCGCTTCGATTACGAATATGAGCGCGAGGGCACAGCCGTGCTGCTTGTCGCCTTTGAGCCGCTGACAGGAAAGCGCCTCGTTGAGACGAGCCGCCAGAGGACGAAAGCCGACTATTGCCGCTTCATGCAGAGAGTGGCCGGGATGTTCCCGCAGGCAGACAGAGTCGTGCTCGTGCAAGATAACTTGAATACGCACAACACCAGTTCCTTTTATGAGCACCTGCCGCCAGCAGACGCCTTCGAGTTGGCGCAGCGCTTCGAGATGCACTACACACCGAAGAAAGGTTCATGGTTGAACATGGCGGAGTTGGAGTTGTCGGCACTGTCGCGCATCTGCTTATCACGGCGCATCTCGTCAATCGAGGCCCTCGACCGCGAAGTGCAGGCGCTTGTCAAAGATCGAAACGAGTTGCAGATCAAAGTTGAGTGGCAGTTCTCAATCTCTCAAGCGAGAGAAAAGCTGAGTCGCCACTACGAGAACGTGAAGTCTAAGAACTAACATTACAGAGCACTAGCAACTTGGGTTAATTAATATACTCTGACGGGCCAACGGTGACGCTCATGTCCACAGGATTCACAGTCCCGGTGCTCGGCATTATGTGAAAAGCGACGATGTACATCGCCTGCCCCGCGCGAAAGTTAAAAGGCGGAGAGGCCGTCTGCCCCTGTGCGTCCTGACCGGCCAGAGCGATAAGCATCAAGGCGCAGGCCAGAGCCGGATAAGACATCTTCTTACCCCTCGCGTTCCTGCTCAAACATCGTCCAAAAAAAGACATGGCTGTTCTCCTTCTCACAATTGATGGCAATCTATTTACCTGATGATACACAAAGCGGCGTACCGCCCGAAATAGCAAGGCAGGAAGAATCTAAAGAAGCTGATTGAAAAGCCCTGAAAGGGCGCAATGTAATAGCCCGGGGCATCGCCACAGGTCAGCACGTCACCTTTAAATAACAAGCCCTGAAAGGGCGGCATAAATTATTTCGCCCTTTCAGGGCTTGGAATCACAATCATGACTCGATACCTGTGGCGTTGCCACAGGCTATGACATGCGCCCTTAGGGGCTTCGATACATGGCGCCCTTCGGGGCTTGCACAGACTTTTCAAACAGCTTCTAAACTCTCCGAACTCTCTACTTCCTATTTGTTTGAAGTTTTCTGCGAAGGTTTGCCGATGTGTATGTGCGGGCCTGTGGCCGAACCGGGTACGGCGCGGCGAAAGGCAAGGAAAGGGATGCCCTGCCCGCTCAGGTAATTCATCAGCGCGATGCCTTCCGCGCTGTCCGGATGAACCGAGACATCCACGGCATTGCGATGGTCATAGCCCCAACGCGAGTGTAAATCCGATTGGCCCAGAGCGGCGACGGGCAAAGGCCGATTGAATTTCCCGGCGTAGAATTTTTCGACCTTGCCGACATCCGCCACAGACCAGTTAGCAAAGCCTTTAAAGCGTATGTAGGCGACCTTCTTGAGCATCTTGCCAGACTGCGGAGCCGTGTCGAATTCCGCGACCGACGCGGCCTCGTTTTCCGCCAGAGACTCTACGACCACAGCATCGGTCGCGGCCAACTGCTTGCGCGTTTCTTCAACTTTATGACGGACTTCGACGAGCGCATGCTCCATCTCTTCCAGCTCGCGCTTTGAGATAAGGCCGTCCGCGTAAAGCCCTTTGAGCTTTTCCAGTTGCTCGCCCGCGCGCACGGCTTCAGACTCGCGCGCGGCCAGCAGTTGCTTCAAACTTGTCTTGTAAATATTAGCGGCCTGCATGACTTCGCCCGTGCTTGTGGACGCAGGCATCGGGGCATTGACCTCGCTGATGACTTTCGGCGTGTTGTCGGTGGAAGGGCGCGGCTGAGACTTCTTTTTGCTCTGCGCCCCGGCGAGGCCCGCCGTCGAGAGGAGCGCCAACAGAATGAGCAGATTTAGCGAAACTTTTTTCATACAAAATGTGCCGGAATGCATTTCTCAAAGGGGGGATTGATTTAGATGCAATTCCTCCGGCGCAGGTTCTTACGCTCGCGGCAATATTTATGTTCCCGCGCCTTTTCTCTCGGCCAGCTCGATCTCTTTCTGTATGAAATAGTGCAGCCCTTCAAGCTCTACGCCCGCGTTTTTCAGGGCATAGAGGACGGATGCGCTCTCGCTGTCCAGAAAGTTGAGGTCGGCCAGATCAATCGAGATGCCTTTGTCTGTCTGCTCGCGCAAGTCGCCGCAAATTCTTTCCAGCAGCTCTGCGTCCGCTAATGTCAGCGAGCCTGCGACACGTAAGATAGTTCGTGTTCCGTCTTCACTCTCAAGCTGTGTGATGCTCGTTGGCATTTCTATTTCCTCAACTCCTTACGGAAAATCTCTTTATCTCAGAGACGTTGGCGATGGGCAAATAGTTACCGATATTTGCCAGCCCCTGTTTCAGCCGCGCTCTCATATCCGGCAGTTGGCCTGAGACAGGGCGCAATCGACAGATTTGTGAAAGACCTATGGTACAGTATCAACATGCAAAGTGGCATGTGCGCGGGACGTTCCTTGTTTCCATCACAGTTCGCGTTCGATTGAAACCCGCAATAGTTTCAAGCTCGATTAAAACAGCAGCTCGCCGCGCAGTGTCGTCACGGCCTGCCCGCCAAGCAGCACGCGCTCTGCCGCGACGCGCACGCGCACAACGCCTCCGCGCGGCGAAGCCTGAAACCCAAGCATCTCATCCAGCCCCAGACGCTCGCGCCAGAACGGGCCGAGACAGCAATGCGCAGAGCCTGTCACGTGGTCTTCGTCAACGCCTGCGACGGGCGCAAAAAAGCGCGAGATGAAATCATACTTCTCATCGTCGGCGCGGCTCGTCACAATCACGCCGCGTGCGCGAAGAGAGCGAAGCAGCCGCAGGTCTGGTTCCATGCGGCGCAATATCTTCTCGTTCTCGACCTCGACGATAAAGTCAAAACGATTGCGGCCCACATAGCGCGGCTCGACATTGAGCGCGTCGCGCAGCTCCAACGGATAAGAGGTCTGCTCGTCGGGCGGCTCTGCCGGAAAATCCAGCTCGATCCACTCGCCCGCGCGTCGCGCAGTCAAAACGCCGCTCCGCGTCTGAAAATTCAGGCGCGCATCGCTCTGTGCGACGCCTTCTTCCCAGAGCATGTGCGCGCTTGCCAGCGTCGCATGACCGCAGAGATCAACCTCCACAGCCGGCGTGAACCAGCGCAGGTGAAAACTGTCCGCGCCGTCCCCTGCGGGCAAGAGAAAAACCGTTTCCGCGACATTCATCTCGCGCGCGACCGCTTGCATCCACTTCTCATCTCTGGCCGCGTCCAGCAGGCACACGCCCGCCGGATTGCCCGTAGACGGCTCGGCTGTAAAAGCGTCAACCTGAAAAATCTTTTGTGGCACTTGTTGCTTCCTTCTAAATTCAAGTTTACCGGATTGGGAAAGTTTGGTTTCGCGCAGAGGCGTGAAAGATAAGAGATAAGGCGCAAAGATATTGAAGCTTTCTTTGCGCCTTAAAGTTTTTCCTTTGCGCGAAACTGCCCTTTGCATTACTGCCGCAAAGCTCAGTTTGTTTTAGCCGGACTAGAGGTCTTGCTGCGATTGATGAACTTGACCACTTCAGCCGTCCACGATTCGCAGCCGGTACAGAGGGCGACGGGGATTTGATTGCCTGCGGTGTCGCGCCCCTGAACGATTCCTGCGCGCGGAGCAAAGAGTTTGTAATCCTTATTTTCGGTCTTGCCTTTCTTGGTGATGACCGCGCCTTTGAGGTAGATCAACATTCCTCTGATCGGGTCGGGCTGCGCTTCGAGTCTTTCTATCTGCGCGAATGGCAAGGTGTAGATGTCGCTGCCAAACTGCAATTGCAAGCCCGCCGGGGTCACGTTGATAGCGCCGTCTTCGAGCGCGTCGTAGATGCCCAGAGACTTGCGATGGCGCTTGACGGCAAAGCTCATGGATTCGCCCGCGAGAAAAGCTCTTTCCAGATACGGCATCGCTTCGCCGTATTGATTCTTGCGAAAGTAGCTCTGGCCCACGCGCAGGTTGACGCGAGCGTTGTCGGGCTGGCCCGACAGAAACGAATCGCCGTCCTTAATCACTTCGTCCAGCAGGTTGCTCTGAAAGTTGCTCTCAATCAGATCGAGACTGACGGCGGAACGCGTCGGAGTCGAGACGGCTGGCTGCGTATATGCGGGTTGCGTGTAAACGGGCGGCTGTGTGTTGGCGGCGGTCGTCTGCGCAGGGGCTGCCGTGCCATTGCCGGGAACGAAAGAGAAGCCGCCTTCGAGCGAAGAGGCGTCCCACGGAATCTGCAAGCCGTTGCTCTTTTGTTTGACCTGCACGCGGACGCGTTTGAAAACTTCCTCAATCGGCAAGCCGGGTTCGCGCATGTTCGCCAGCAGCTCTTGCGTGTAAAGCCCGTTCTGGCCCTTGCCATCGCTGGCCGTCTGGCCCGGCGCGGTCGCGTAAGCGATAAAAGTTCCGGCGGGCGCGTTGACCTGTGCAAGACCCTGCACGCCGCTGCGGAAGCTGCGCGTGAAAGGATTGTTGCGACAGGCATCGAGGATAACTATGTTCAGCCGGTTCTGGGCCATGCCCATCTGTTCCAGCACAGAGTTTAAATCCAGCCCTTCGAGCACCAGATCGCCCTCGGCTTCGATTTGCGCGCCGATGGGAATCAGGAAATTGCGGCCACCCGACTGCATGCCGTGACCTGCATAGTAGAAGAGACCGATTGAGCCGTTCTGAATCTTGCGGCTGAACTCGCGTATCGCTACCTGCATGTCGCGCAGGTTGACATCAGTGCGCGCGATGACATCAAAGCCGATGTCGCGGAGCGTGGAGGCGATGACGTTGGCATCGTTGACGGGATTACGCAGCGGTGCGGATTCATAACGGCTGTTGCCAATGACCAGCGCGACGCGCTTTTCCGTGGGGGCAGCGCCGAGGCTCATGCCGCGTTGCTGATCCTTGCGCGGGGGCTGTTGCGCCTGAGCCGTAGCCGTCAACATCAACAGGATTGCCAGTGTCATCAAACCAATTTGCAGGGGAGATTTTTTATGCATCGTAATCTGACCTCTTTCTCCAACGCCGAAGGTGTGCGTGGTTAGACTTTATGGGAGCAAGTTATCAAAGGAGTAAGCCATGTGCGCGCCGGAAGATATACCCGTGCGAGGCGAGTGTCAATACTTAATGGAGCAGGCAACGGGAGAGCCGCCGAACAGTTCGGCTCAAGCCGACAGCTATGTCGAGCATCTGCTCCACTAGCTCAAGCTAGTGGCAATTCATCTAGCTTTACTGACAGAGCGCTGGAAACAAGAGCGCTTGAAAAAACTTTGCATTCTTCAGGCAGTCTTTAAATACCTGTCGCGCAGTATCTGCCTGTGATGTCGCTCATGCCCGGCAATGATGTAGAGCAGAGCGCGCACGCTGACCTCGCTCTGGTTGGCGAGACCTCTAAGCGTCCAGGCCTCGCTCGACAGATGTTTGAACAGAAAGAGAGTCGAACGCCTGACGCTGGCAAATTCTTCTGCAAGCTCTGTGAGCGGGTAATCATCAAACGAAGCGTTGCGTATGTAATCGTCCTGCTCGTAGCCTTCGACAGGCGTCTCGTCATGGCGTGCGAAACGCAGTGCGCGATAAGCAAAGATTCTTTCAGAGTCTATCATATGACCTAAGAGTTCTTTGACGCTCCACTTATCCGGCGCATAACGAAAGCCTGCCTGTGCTTCCGGAATATCACTGAGGAGCGCGAGCGTCTCGTCAAGCTGTTCCTCCAACATAGAGAGGATGTCGCCCTCCGGGACAAGAGAAACATATCCCTCGTAGTCAGGCACGTATTCCGTCTCATCCGGTCTGCTGGTTGTCATCTTCGTCATCAGTTGAAACTCTCTCCTTTCACAGTTGATTCGTTATGTGCGTCGAGAGCGATTTGTGTCAGGGCTTGGATGGCTTTGCAGCCTCCTGCGCTCTGGCTTTAGCTTTCCGCTCTTGTAAGATTCGCTTTGACGCAGTGTCGTGCACGCGCACGTAGTTCAGGTTGCCGCCCTCGCCGCCCGCAAAGACTGCGACCTCAAACTCATTGCACCGCAAAGTTTTCAAGTTGTCCATCCCGGCTTGCGCTTCCCACTCGGCTGCTGGCGGAAGCGTTCTGCCCTCGGAAAATTTAGCGATAAAGTCGTCAACGTGTTTCCACAGAGGGCCGTTGTAGGCTGCGGAAAAGGTCGTCACGCGGCCATCGAGCAGCGTGAAAGTGAGCAGCCGGATGCCTGCGAATTTAGCTTTTGAGGCATACCTGTCGGGGCTAATCATAAAGCTGGAAACGCCATGCGGGCTGGCCGGTTTGGCTACGCTGGCGCGCACTTCGCTGTCCTCGCTGCTGCCGGGAAAAACCGCCAGCACCTGCTCCGGCGTCATCCCCAGCCTGAGACTATTTAGCTCCGGGGCTTGCGAGATAGGCATCGCGCACACGACCTGCCTCTGTGCCTCTGCCGCCCCGGTCTGACCCGAAACGATTGATGCTCCGATTAATAAGAATAAGATTGCGAAAAATTGCCTCATGACCTGCTCCTTTATATTGCTTGCGTCGTTTGAGAGTCGCCTGAACATCGAAGCCGAACGGCGCGACTGCTACGGCACATATCATATCTGCCGGATGAGCAACGCGCCAGTGTCGCCCCTCAATGGTCATCTGCGGCAGCAGCCATCTTGCGTACGACGGTCTCTTTGTGATGTGCGTAGTGGTAGAGCGTGAAGAAGAGCATTTCACGAAGCGTGAGCTTGCCGAGCAGCGGGTGAGGCAAACAATAGCGGTCAAGATCGCTCTCGCTCAAGCGCGCTGCCTCTTTCTCTAAATCCGCGACGGCCTCGCGGCACAGGCCGACGAGTTCACGCTGCCAGCCCGTTCTGTCCTCCGGCACGGCGATGTCTTTGGGAGCGAACCGGCCAGCCGTCGCGCCCTGCGCCAGCAGTCCCTGATACTTCTCGCGCAGCGCGCTGTACGAAAGCGAAGGATTTTGTGCCAAGCCGAACAGCGACCGGAGCGCGAGCTTTGGAAGTTTCAAAGCCTTCGTCACGGGCTTAGTGGATTTTGTCAGGTGACGGATGTTGTCGGCAGGCGACCACGATTCACCGAACTGAGCAGCAAACTGTTGCGGCTCCATCCCGGCCCAGAAATCCAGTCCGTCCTCGCGCAACCTTCTGAAGGCCGCGAGTATTTCTTCATGTGATTGAGGCTCAATCTCTTTCATGGCTTGATGCATAGCAGCGCATTATACTTGAAGCGAGAATGTAAATCTTCCACAAAGTTTTAAAGAGAGAACCATTATCATTCGGCTATCATATTAGGTAGGCGCGATACGCTCCAATGCGGTATCTGATATGATACGAGGCAGTGTGTTCTGTTTTTGCCAAGCGTTAGGGCTATCCATAAAGGAGTCATTATGAGCGAAGAGGTGCAACCTAAATCAATCAACTCAAATCCTCTAATCCAGAGGATTGGTATTTATGCCGCCGTGCTGCTCGTCGTCTTTTTGCTCGGCTTTATTCCAATGTGGCTCAAGGCTCGTCAAAGCGCCGGTAATCTTGCCCGGTCAGAGCAACAATTAGGCCTCGCCCGAATGCAGAATAATCTTGCCTCGGCGGTCATTGATGCAAGGCGAGGCGATTATGAGCCAGCGCGCCAAACTGCCAGCCAATTCTTTACATCGTTACGAGATGAAACCGACAAAGGGGACGATTCGGTTCTCACGCAAGCACAAAGAGAGGGGATGAAACCGCTGTTCACCCAACGCGATGAGATTATCACGTTGCTCGCCCGGAGCGATCCTGCTTCCGCAGATCGGCTGTCCGATTTGTACGGGTCATATCGTAAGATCATGAATGGCTGAGCGACTCTGGCATTTGATTCGAGCGTTGGGCGTTTTCGCGCCACATTAACGCTGTATCATTGACTTGGAACTCTCGCGGTCGCTAATATTTGCCGACACCAGGAAGGAGCTTAAACGATTATGATGTCGCCTAAACAAACTCGATCTCTAATACTTTTTGCGCTGTCGGCTTGCTGTTCGATGCTGTTTGTCTCTGCCGCTCAGGCTCAAACCAAAGCTGCTGGCAACACTCCCGCAGGTCAGGGCAAGGTCAGCATCTGCAAAGAAATTGACGACGACTGGAAATGCGTCGGGCAGTCGAATGAATGGGCTGCCAACTCGCCCTTCAATGTCCTGTTCATAAACCCCGCGCCGGTCGGAGTGGACTTCATCGGCATCGTCTTTTACAAGCAAGGCGCTGACGGCAAAGACGTGGAATTCATTAACGAGTATCAGCAGAACATCGGCGAGAAGAACACCAAGTATGCGACGGTCGGAGATGAGCTGAAGCTGCCCGCCGGAACGTACAGCGTTTACATCATCACATGGGGAAAGCGCGAGCTGATGATGAAGAACGGCAACCTGACAGAGTATTTAGCCAAGACTGTGTTGACCGTGAAGTGAACGGCACAATCGAAGGCGATTGTCATACCCGCCGAATAATGCGACACCACGCCTGACAACTCATTCAACCGGAGCGGATGGAGCTTGTCTTTCATCCGCAAAGCTTGAATGCTTCTTATAGAGTTCAGAGAGCGCGGAGAGTAAAAGACAAGTTCAATCTTTTCCGCGCTCTCTGAACTCTATAAACTCTCCGAACTTCTTCCGTTCTGAGCAGCGATGTGCATCATTCTTTTAGCCTACAGGGCGCACCCCGTTTACAGGCTGATTCTGGCGGCGAACCGCGATGAGTTTTACGCGCGACCCACAGCGCGTGCTGCATTTTGGGATGACGCGCCGCAGGTTCTTGCGGGCCGCGATATGGAGCGCGGCGGGACATGGCTCGGCGTCACAAGGAGCGGAAAAGTTGCCGCTGTCACAAACTATCGTGAGCCGTCTGCGACAAAGAAAGCCGCGCCCTCGCGTGGGCAGCTCGTCAGCGATTTTCTGCTCTCAGAGGAATCAACGGCAAGCGACTACATGACGAGAGTTGCCGCAACCTCAAACGAATATAACGGCTTTAACCTGTTCGCGGGAGATGTCCGGCAGCTTTACTATCATTCAAACAGAGCTAACGGGATTCGCGTCCTTGCGCCCGGAGTTTACGGGCTAAGCAATCATCTGCTGGACACCCCGTGGCCCAAAGTCGAGAGAGGCACAGCGGCTCTCTCAAAATTAATTTATCAAGCCTCGCCGGTTGAGCCGGAAGCAGTCTTTTCGATTCTCGCAGACGGCGCGCAGGCCGTGGACGCGCTGCTTCCGCAGACGGGCGTCGGGTTGGAGATAGAGCGCGTGCTATCTCCGCTTTTCATCTCCACGCGGATTTACGGCACGCGCTCATCCACACTGCTGCTGGTTGAGCAGAACGGGAAAACCACTTTCGTCGAGCGCACCTACGAGCCGGAAACAAAACAAGCTTCGGACGCAGTCTTTCAGTTTCAAAGCGATGAAGACGTAGTATCCTGTGTGTGATGAATGATTCGCGCGCAGCATTGATTCTGGGAGCCACCGGCCTCGTCGGCGGGCATTGTCTTGAGCTGTTGTTGAAGGACGAGGCGTATGACAAAGTCATCACGCTCGGAAGACGCGAAATTCCGCTAGAGCATCCGAAGCTTGAACAGCATGTGATTGACTTTGAGCGATTGAATGAAGCCGTAGATTTAATCAAGGCGCAGGATGTCTTTTGCTGTCTCGGCACGACCATTAAGAAAGCCGGGTCGCAGGAGGCATTTTATAAAATTGATTTCACTTACGCGCACGAGACGGCAAAGCTCGCGCAGCAAAATGGAGCAGAGCAATTCCTGCTCGTCTCCGCGCTCGGCGCAGACCCTAAGTCGCGCATCTTTTATAATCGGGTCAAAGGCGAAGTCGAAGCAGCCGTCAGTCGCCTTCCTTTCCACGGCGTGCAGATTTTTCGACCGTCGCTTCTCTTGGGCCAGCGCGCAGAGTTCAGGCGCGGCGAGCAGATTGCGGAGAAGGCCGCCAAAATCTTCTCTTTTATTTTCGTCGGGCCGTTGAAAAAATATCGCCCCATACACGCGCGCAATGTGGCAGAGGCGATGGTCAGAGTCGCTAAAGAGCAGCCGGCGGGCGTCAATATTCTTGAGTCGGAAACTATTCGCGCGCTGGCAAGTGAGACGTAGAACGTGAGGACGGAAAAAGTTATGAGCCATGAGCAACAACTGCGCGAGCACCTGCTTTATCTTCTCAAGGGCGGCGGGGCGCACATAGATTTCGAGACGGTCATCAAAGATTTCCCGCTCGCGCTCGTCAATCAAAAGGTCGGGGCTGTGCCTTACAGCGCATGGCAGGTGCTTGAGCACATGCGTCTCGCGCAAGTGGATATACTGGAATTCAGCCGCAACCCCGCGCATGTTTCGCCGCCGTGGCCTGAAGGCTACTGGCCCGCTGCGGACGAGACTGCGGACGAAGCAGCGTGGGCCAAAAGCGTCGCAGATTTTCGCTCCGACCTCGCAGAGATTCAGCGGCTGGTAGCGGATTCTGCAACAGATTTATTCGCTCCCATAGCGCACGGCGAGGGGCAGACCATCCTGCGCGAAGCCCTGCTGGTCGCGGATCATAATGCTTATCATTTGGGCGTGCTCTCGACCCTCAAGAGAATTTTACAGGGGCAGCCCTGAAGTCGCCCGGCACGGCTTTACTTGACATGAGATGGTCTGCCAGATTACATTCCCTGCGCGATTTTAAAGTTATCGCTGCCTGAGTCGTGGTGCGAACCCGCCTTCGACGCCTGAATTAGTCAACGAACACACAGCCCATTGATTTAGGGTGCCTCTATTCCGCCTGAGATGCTGGTCTCAGGTTAAGGCACTACCCGCTTACCCTTAGAAGGAGATTTGTTTATGTTTACGACGTGGACCCGCAAAGTAGGTTTGTTTCTTGTAGCGATTGTCGGAGTGACTATCGCAATCTCAACCCTCACGGCCACAGCCCAACAAGATGTTTGGTCTGTATTTAATGACAACCGCGCTAATATTACTAAACACAAAGCTGTTGCAAGACAGACGTTTCCTGAAGAGTTCAAGTTATTCAACTTGAATATTGAACCTTTAAGGCAACAGTTATTTTCCATCGTAGACAGCCAGAACCGTCAGCAATCAACGCTGATCTCCTTGCCTAATGCGGCGGGTAACATCGAACAGTTTGAGGTTTATGAAGCTTCCAATTTTGAACCGGAGCTACAGGCCCAATTTCCTCAGATCAGGGCTTTTTCCGGTAAGGGCGTCACGGATAAGTATGCAACTTTAAAACTAAGCATTTCTCCTCAGGGAATTCAATCCATGGTTTTCAGAACCGATATGGAGAATGAATTCATTGAAGCTTATTCTGAGGATCACACCATCTATGCCGTCTTCACGGGGCACAGACAAAGAGGGGGCTTGCCCTGGGAATGTACCACGGAAGATAAAGCTCTGGTGTCTGATGTAAATTCACAACTTCCGAGGACAAGCGCGCCCGATAGTAATACCGGCGAGTTGAGAACTATGCGTCTGGCTCAGTCGGTCAACGCAGAGTATTCCAACTTCTTCGGCGCTACCAGCGCGGCTCAAGTAAACCTGGTGCTGGCTGCTATTAACGCCACGCTGACGCGCACCAATGGAGTTTATGAAAGAGACCTCGCTCTGCACCTCAACCTTATCGCTAACACCACAGCCGTTATTTACTACGACCCGGCAACAGACCCTTACACCACGTTAGGATCGTGGAATGGGCAGTTGCAAACTGCGTTAACGGCAAATATCGGAGAGGCAAATTACGATATCGGCCACATGTTCGGAGCTTCCGGAGGTGGTGGAAATGCCGGATGTATCGGTTGCGTTTGCGTTGACGGCCAAAAGGGACGCGGCATTACTTCGCCTGCTGACTCAATCCCGATGGGCGATAATTTCGACATTGATTATGTGGCCCATGAAGTCGGTCATCAGTTGGGTGCGAATCACACTTTCTCACATGCCTCCGAAGGTTCCGGGCAAAATAAAGAAGTTGGTTCAGGAATCACCGTCATGGGTTATGCGGGAATCACGTCTCAAGACGTAGCGCCACACTCGATTGATACATTTCATGCAACCTCGATTCAGCAAATTCAGGTCAACTTAGCCACTAAGGCATGTCCTATAACCACGGTCATGACGGCTAACGGCCCTCCCGTTGTAGCGCCGGTTAGCAATTATACGATTCCCATCAGCACTCCGTTTGCGCTCACAGGTTCTGCGACCGATCCGCAGGGTGATGCGCTGACCTATCAGTGGGAGCAGAACGACAACTCGACGACCACCGGAGCAGCCAGTGTCGCGTCTCCGACCAAAGCGACCGGCCCGAACTGGTTAACATTTAATCCGACAACCTCCGGAACCAGAACTTTCCCCAGATTATCGACGATTCTGGCCGGTTTACAGGTAACTCCTGTGTTGCCGGGCGGCGATGCGGTCGCAAACATCGAAGCATTAAGTTCTGTTTCACGCACGCTGAACTTCAGGTTAACCGTCAGGGATAATCGTCCATACGTTGCAGGTTCAACCATCGGTCAAACCCAGTTTACGGATACGACCGTGACCGTCACCAATTCGTCCGGCCCGTTCGTCGTCACATCGCCTAATACGGCCATTAGTGTTTTTGCCGGCGGCCCGTTCACTGTGACATGGAACGTCGCTGGAACGACCGGCGCACCGGTTAGTGCAGCCAATGTCAAGATTTCACTCTCGACCGACGGCGGCCAGACCTTCCCGACAGTGCTCTCGGCCTCGACGGCCAACGACGGCTCTGAATCCGTTAACATGCCCGCAATCCCCAGCACTACGACTGCGCGCATCAAGATCGAAGCGGTTGGCAATATCTTCTTTGACATCTCGAACACCAACTTCTCAGTCGTCGGCGCGCTGCTCGCCAAGACAGCGGACTTTGACGGCGATGGCAAAACAGACCTTTCGGTCTTTCGCAACGGTAGCTGGATTGTCCAGCGCAGCACCGCCGGATTTTCGAGCTATATCTTCGGGCTGTCTACAGACAAACTCGTCCCCGGCGACTATGACGGCGACAACAAGACCGACTACGCCGTCTATCGCAATGGCAACTGGTATGTCCAGCGCAGCACGGCTGGCTTTACCTCGCGCTCTTGGGGAACGGCGGGCGACATTCCCGTCCCCGGCGATTTCGATGGAGACGCAATGACAGACTTTGCGGTCTTCCGTCCATCAACCGGCGCATGGTATGTCCTGCGCAGTTCTGACAGCGTCGTCACGGCCCAAAGCTGGGGAACCAACAACGACATCCCCATCGCAGGAGATTTCGACGGCGACGCCAAGGCTGATTTAGCAGTCTACCGTCCGTCGAATTTCACCTGGTACTTACTGCGCAGCACCGCCGGGGCCACAGCGCAAACCTTCGGCGCTGCCGGAGACGCGCCAGTGCCTGCGGATTACGACGGCGACGGCAGGACAGACATCGCGGTTGTGCGCTCAAGCGGCAGCGGCGGAACGCTTACATGGTACTTGCAGCGTAGCACGGCTGGCTTCACAGGCTTTGTCTGGGGTCTTGCGTCAGACAGACCGTCGCCCGGAGATTACGACGGCGATGGCAAGGCTGACGTGGCCGTCTTCCGCGCGGGAGACGGTAGCTGGACTATCAAGCTCAGCCTGAACGACGCGCTCGACATTCGCCAGTTCGGGCAGAACGGTGATGTGTCAGTGCCGGGAGCTTACATTCCCTAATTCGCTCTAAGGAGTGAAGCAATAAAAAGAAGGACTGAAGCCTTGCTTTCGAGCCGGGTTTCAGTCCTTCTTTTTTATTATCCTTACTGAGAGCAAAAACGTCTCCCGCAAAGACGCAAAGATAAGACACGAAGAAACCTTTCAAGGTGAACAATCACTCAACACCTTGGCGTGCTTTCTTCGGGCCTTCTTTGCGCCCCCAGCGCCTTTGCGGGAAATTTTCTGTGCCGTTCTTCAATCTCTCTAACATGTAAAACTATAGTTGACTTCGCATCTCACTTAGCATAGAAGCTAAACGCTCTATCAACTTGCCCCTTTGATGAAGAAACCGTGCCAGCTCAAACACTCTCCCGCCTGCTTGAACTTCTGGAAGAGTTCAAGCGTCCAGCCTTTGCAGGTGAAGCGCGTCTCATCAGTGTTCTGGAACAGTTGGATAAGCGCAGGTTTACGGATGCAGACCAATTGATCGGCTTTCACGAAACGCTGCTCTTTATGCGCGCCTACCCGCGGACTCCGCGCCATCTGAAAAAGGTTGAAGCGATGCTGCAAACTTTCCAACAGCGCGTTCAACTCCTGCAAAGCATCGAGGCCAATCTTGAACCCTTCTCAGCCTCCGAGGCATCCGGCATCGCCGGAACTGCTCTGATAGCCGTCTTCAGCTACCACGTCACGCGCTGGCTCGTTAATCGCCATTCGTCAGAAGTAAGGATTGACTGGGAAGGCTATGAGGATGGAGCGCGTCTGGGCCAGACGCTGCCGCGCTTTGTTCCACTGCTCGAAGAAGAATCGCTGGTCGAAGCAAACATACCTTACACCGCATGGCTGCGCGCCGCGCTTGGGCCACACAAGCGCGAGTTGTCATGGCTTATCCGCCGCTTTGAAAGCCTGCCGCTCTCTGACACGGAGAAGGCGGAGCTTTACGATTCGCTCAAGCTTTATCTTCACTGGCAGCCGCGCGACTTTCGTCTCACGCGCACAGGCATGAAGCGAAAGGTGCGAGAAGTTTTCTATCACGCCGCGCCCCTTCTCACTCGCCGCGATGTCTCGCTCGCAGAAGAGCTAAATGCGCCGCCGCTGCCCGTCAAAAAACTCTCGCGTCAGGAAGGCGCGCGCATGCTCGACATGATTCGTGACACGTCTACGATTCGCTACAGAGAGCTGCACGGCTTCACCTTTGGCGATGCGTCGCGTGTCGTCCGGGTGGACGCGGGGCGCGGCGTGGAATTTTTTGTGAACGGCATCGGAGCCGAGCATCGCCTGCCGTTGCGCGCGTATCATTCTGCGCTGATACTCAAGAACGGCGTGCCTATCGGCTATACCGAAGGCATCTCGCTGTTCGAGCGCATAGAGACCGGCATCAACATTTATTACACCTTCCGCGAAGGCGAATCCGCGTGGCTTTACGCGCGCGTCATGAGAATGTTTCGACAGCTTCTAGGCGTCACGACCTTCTCCATAGACCCTTACCAGATAGGTTTTGAGAACGAGGAAGGTATAGAGTCCGGCGCGTTCTGGTTCTATCGCAAGATGGGCTTTCGTCCCGTGCGCCCGCAGATAGCAAAGCTCGCGGGTGAAGAAGAGAGAAAGATTGCGACGCGGACTGCCTACCGAACTTCTGCGAAAACTTTGCGGCGGATGGCGTTGGGACACATGCTCTTTGAGCTTGAGCCTTCGGCGCGCAAGGTTTGGGACGGATTTCATATACGCAATCTGGGGCTGGCTGTCGGGCGGCGTCTGGCCGAACGCTTCGATGGTGATGCAGCGAAGATGCGCCGCGTCGCAGTGTCCGCGACCGGGCGTGCGCTCGGCGTCAAGCCGGCTGCGTGGAAGAAAGCCGAACAGCAGGCTTTTGAAAATCTCGCGCTTCTTTTATCCCTGATTCCGAATCTTTCGCGTTGGACGAAGGATGAAAAGGATGCTGTCGTCAATATCGTGCGCGCCAAAGCGGGCGCGGAGGAATCAAGATATTTGAAGTTGCTTCAGCAGCACCGGAAGCTGAAGGATGAAATCGTGAGGCTTGGTTCTTAAAAGCAAGTTTCGCGCAAAGGCGCAAGGGAAAGAAAATCTAAAGGCGCAAAGAAAACTATAGAGTGTTTTCTTTGCGCCTTCTGCTTTATCTTCTTTGCGCCTTTGCGCGAAAGGCTTTTGTTATTTAAAAACGAGAATGCGCTGCATCCCAACTAGTGAGCGCAGCGCATCCTCTAATTCCGATGAAGCGCCGAAGCGATTCAGGGGAACCGGCAACTGCTGCATGTACACGCCATGCAATCGCCGTTGTTTTGTATTCCGAAGCATGCGCCGGCGGTCGGCTCATCCCCGGTCAGCGCCGGTCTATTTTCATAAACCGTTTATGTTCTCGCGAACATGCGCCTATTGGTTTTTGTTGTGGTGGCTTTTCCTCCACCGCCGGTTACGACCCCGGCGAACGAGGCTCAACTTGCGTTGAGGCGACTGCGCTACTTCAGAGGCTGATCAAGTCCTCGAAGCGCGACCCGTTTTTATCCGGGCGCTCGGGAAAGTTTTTTTCAAACCCTCCTTAGCAAGCCTTTCGGCTTCGGCGTGGGGCGTCAATAGCAACTGCGAAATCCGCCTGCTGTTGCTCTCAAACGGCGCGTCACCGCACCGCTCGCCGATCCCCTCGCCGGTCGCGTTCCCATGAGAAGCGCGACAGGGAAGCGGATTATACACGCGTCTCAAAACCTGTCAAGACTCTGCGCCACGAAACCGTTTGCCGCTTGTATGGCTGTGGAAAAGTTTTCCACAGTGTGGAAAACTTTGATGAGATTTGAGGCATAGTTCTTAGCAGTTTCATCTTCACATGCGCCTTATTTACCAACCTCCCCTTACTCCTTTATTCCTCGCATGTTTTTTCCAAAATAAATATTCCGCCCTTTCCGATTAAGTTATAATTGGTTCCGAGAGGATACAAAGAGATGTCTACCGAAGAGAGATTGTTGCGCCTTGAGAATGCTGTTCTCACTCTATCTGAATTAGCCGTTAAATCAGATGCACGCGCCGGCATGATGGAAGAGCATTTCAGGACGCTCACAGAGCTTGCTGTGAGGGCTAATGAAAGGATGGATGAGGCCGACGTGCGCTCTGGCAATCTGGAAAATAACTTTGGAATTCTCACAGAATTAGCTGTCAGGGCTGATGAGCGGATAGATGCTTATACGAAACAGATTGACATGTTGCAAGCGGGGCAGGTCGAGATGGAAAAGCATTTTAGAATGCTGACAGAACTGGCTGTCAGCGCAAACGAGCGCATGGATACTCATACGGGATGGATTAACACGCTCGGCGCAGCGCAGGCTAATCTGGAAGTTAAAGTCGCCACTTTGGCAGATGCTCAGATACGGACGGAGGAAACTCTGGCTGCTTTGACAAGTCGCGTTGATAAGTTAGCGGATACCGTTGACAGATATGTTAAAGAGGATAATGGGCGAGCTTAATCTCTCGCATACCGTTAAAGAAATGTAGAAGGGGCAAGGAGGAAATCCTTTGCCCCTTTTCTATTTAATGGCGGTTGTGTTTTGGCTTGGCGGGCAGCTTCGTGGGCAGGTTAAGCTCATCGTCAACCAGCACGTCTATGCAGACGCCCGCCACGCGGGCATATTGGAGGAGCACAGGCAATGGCGGTTCGCTCTTACCAATTTCATAATCTGAAATTCTCTTGACCTCAGAAAGATTCTCCACGTCTAAACGATTAAACATCTCACTCTGAGAGAGACCCAAAACATTTCTAATCTGTAAGAGCTTTTCCGCCAGACGCTCCGGCTTTGGACGCGCACGTTTGCCCATCAGGAGTTGCCTCCTGACGGGTTAAGACACATATGAGACTTGCCTTTACCCGTAATTACGGGTAAGATGCGGTTGCTCATTTGCTTCGCCGTGAGAATGAACCTTTCATCTCGAACGGCGATGCTCATTACTCCAATTTGAGGTTGAGGTTTGAGCTACGCATGTGCCGTTGCCGTGTTTTCAAAGACTAGAACGTGCGCGCCATGATAGCAGAGAGCGCATCTCTTTCCTATGACCTCGCGCAAGGCTTTGCCACTCATTGAACAGTTTGAGCGGGAGCGTGTGGGGTGGCGCTCCCTGCCGCACGTCTGCTGTATGCCGCAAGCAAGTAGATTGTGCGGAAAGGCCGCCGTGAACTCCCACTCATGGCGGTCTTGCTTTGAGGGTTTCTTTGCAAGATAGCTTATAGCTATCAGCGATTGAGTGTAACCTGAGGCGTCTGCTCGTTCAGAGGTGCGCGAGCAGCTTGAGCGCACCAGTCGCACGGCGCGCACAATGGCTCTCACTATGCCCGGACTTGAAGACAAGTTTCGGCTGCCGCGTAAACCCAAAGATCAGGAACTACTAACCACTGCAAGAACTTTCCTCGCTGACGCGAACCCGCTCAAGTCGGAGTTTGTACGGCGCGGCCTTCCGGCAAACTTCCTCGACGAGCTGGAAGAAGACATTAATGCTTTCGAGATTTCCATCAATCAAAAGATTCAGGGGACGGAAAAGCATGTCACGGCGACGGCTGCGATTGATGACGCGATAGAGCGCGGTTTGAATACTGTGAGAGAGCTTGATGCCATCATCCGCAATACGTTTGCGGATGATGTGGCGACGCTCGCAGCATGGCTGAGCGCGAGCCGTATCGAACGCGCTCCGAAACGCGCCAAGCCTTCTACCAAACCGGCTCCGCCAACGCCTTGAAGAAAGGTAAAAGGTAAAAGTAAAAAGGCAAAAGTTAGAAACTGCTTTAAAAGCCCTGAAAGGGCGGCATGCAATAGCCCGGTGCATCGCCCCGGGTCAACACGTCCCTTTACATAACAAGCCCTGAAAGGGCGTAATAGATTATTACGCCCTTTCAGGGCTTGGAATCATAATTGACCTGATTCCCGGGGCGATGCACCGGGCTATTACATTGCGCCCCTTCGGGGCTTTCACATGACGCTCTAACAACTTCTTGGCAAAGCATTCAAGCTCTCCTGACTTTTGCCTTTTACCTTTTTACTTTTGCCTTCCTTTAATCTTCCGTCACGGAAGGCGGCGGATGAGTCGAGAAGCGATAGCCTGCGTCCATGCGGCGTTGCAGGTTGCGGTAGCCGACGACGAGCATGCCTATCAGCACGAGTTGTAAGACCTCTATCACCAGCCAGACGAGGAATAAGAATCTCATAGCTTTTACCTCCCGGCGGGAACCTGTAGCTGGACGCCCTGTTCGCCGTACATGATGGTCAGCGGGCCTTGATGGTTCTTGATGCCGTCGGCGCGTGCGCGCTCGATTTCGAGTTGGAGTTCGAGCTTTTTGATCTCAAGCAAAGCGGGGTTAGCAAAAGTCTGCGCTTCGATCTGCTTGGTCTGGGCCGCGACCTTTGCGGCTTCGAGTCGCGCTTCTTCCGCCTGTTTCTGTTTCTCGTTGGCGACGACGCCGGAGGCTGCCGCCTCTACCCTGTCGTCAAGAAAGTCCGGGTTGCCGATCTGCACGGATTCAGTGATGAGCAGGAGTTGAGCGCCAAGCTGCGGGCGCAGCGATTCGACGATGCGCTTTTGTATCTGCTCCTGATTGGCGTAAATCTCGTAAGCTCCGTAATCCGCGAAAGCATTGCGCGCTTCCGTCTGGACGATGCCTTTCAAAATCTCGCTGCGCCGCCGGTGTCTTTCCTCTTCAGAGAATCCGTACTTGCGCACGTATTCCATCACCTTCGCGGGGTCTGTGTAAGCCGTGAGAGAAATATCCACCTGCAAGGCTGCGTTGTCCTTGCTGGTGACACGCACGGGCGCGCTCTCTGTAAACGATTTGATGTTGACCTCGTAGCTCTTGCGCCCCGGCGCAACGGTCGTAAACCATCCGTCCGAAGGCGCATAGATACGCTCAATCGCGCCCCACTTCGTCACGACCTGCACGGTGCCTTCCTGCGCGTATTTGATATTCGAGTAAGTGACCGTGACCCCGATTAAAAGCGTGGCGATAATCAGAATCACCACCGCGATAAAATATTTACCTCTCGGCATAGAGCCTCCTTCATTGATATTCACTACTTCCGGCCATTCGCCTTTGTTCTTCATAACTGTTTATACGTTGAAACGTTTGACAAAGTTGTGAACTCCGTATGAACAAACTTGAAGGGATTTGCAAAAGAAAGTTTCCCGCAAAGGCGCTGGTGGCGCAAAGCAAGACCACAAAGAAATCATTCATGATAAAGAATGGCTCAACACCTTTGCGTGATTTTCTTTGCGTCTTTGCGCGAACCGCTCGTTTTCCTTTGCCATGTTTGAAACTGACCCGCCACTAAGTTTTTCATTGCATTTTGCAACGAAGAGGCGTAAAAGGGGCTTGCTTTCTCAATAACGCTCACGACAGCAGCCCCTCGCCTCTCGCAAGTTTCTACCCCCAACTCGCAGTCATGGCCGCGCAGGACGCACATGAGAAGGATTTATTCGGCACAATATATAGTTCGGCGCGTGAGTCTGAGCTAAAATTTTTGTGTGCGTTTGAGACAACTTGATAGTCTTAAACGGAGACCTCAAATGCAGCATGGGTTGACAGCTTCAAGACATTCCGAAAACCAACCCGAAAGCAATAGCTCATCGAATCAACTCTCACACCCTCTTTGAAGGGGAAAGGATTCTCACATGAAACGCTTGTTCAGTTTACGCTTTGCAGTAGTATTGCTGCTCATTCTGGCGGCTGCCGCCGCGAGCGTGGTCGGCTGGTCATCTAAAAAAGACAAGTCAGGCGACGCAGTTCGCACCGAAAATAAGACCCGCGCCCTGATAGTCGAGGAGGTAACGGAGGCGGAAAGAATTCCCGGAATCGAGCAGACTCAATCAAGGCGATTAAAGGTCACTGTGAGAAATGGGTATAGCAAACCTGTGGTGGCTTATTCGTTTCGACAAATGGATAGTTCGAAACGGAAAGAGGATATTCACGGCATTACGACAAACGGGGCGACTATCGGCTGGAAGTTGGCCCCAAACGGAACCGATGACACACGTTTCTCCATCGCAGCGAAAGGTGAAATCGTTCTCATCCTCATGGCTGTTTTATTGGAAGATGGAACCGGCGATGGCGATGCCGAAGCACTCGCTAGCTTGAGAAACCACCGTGCCGGAGTAAAAGCGGCATATCAAGAAATTGTTACGATGCTCCGTCAAGCGGTAGCCCCCGGCGAAACGTTGGCTGATGGCGCTGCGCTTCAGTCATTGAAGAACGAAATTGAATCAATACCGGAAGGGAACGTTTTCCTAACGGACTTCCCGGCAGGTGTCGTTGACGGCAAAGCTCTGGTCGCCTTTGAGATTAAGGAGTTTGAAGACCGGCTTCGTTCCGGGCGGGAGTCTGACTATCGCGCGGGAATAAAAAAGATACTCTCACAAATTGAAGGCTATCTTGCTCAACTGTAAGTAAAGCTTTCCTCTCTCACAGTCTACCTCAAAGGCAAAAATCATGAAAAAAATGATCGCGTACCTGCTTGCGCTCCTCGCGCTTGGGATGCTCCATACTACTGTGGCTTACAGCAATTGTAACGCCTCATGGACATCAAGTATCCAGACACACGGCTGTCCCAGTCCTTACAAAATCCAGTTCTGGACGATCAATTGGGCGGATGGCAACATTTCACAAAAGCAAAACGACGTAAACGTCTGTGCAAATAGGTGCGCAGTCTCCGCACGATATTTAGCAGGCGGCCACCCAGCTAATCGAAAATTGTTCCAAAGGTTTAGGCAAAAAAGGAAGCGTCACGCTCGCCCCGAACGTGACGCTTCCCTTCCCCCCTTGCCCACTCAAGTCCGCGCTGGATTTAGCGAGCCGCGACCGGAATGTCGCCAGCCTTGCCCCAGTTGACAGAACGCATGCCGCCTGTCGTCTGCTGCATGTACCACGCGCCGTTGCGAAAGACCGCAAAGTCATTCTTACTGTCGCCGTCGTAGTCGCCCGCGACCGGAACGTCCGTCGAGAGTCCGAACTGGAAAACGCGGAAGCCTGCGCTCGTTTGATTCAGATACCACGCTCCATCCGAAGGACGAAAGACTGCTATGTCAGCCTTGCCGTCGCCGTCATAGTCGCCCTGCACCGGAACATCGCCCGCTTGACCGAACTCGACCGCGCCGTAGTTGATTTCCGGGTCGGGCGAGGTGTACCAGATGCCCGTAGAGGGTCTGAACACGGCCATCTCAGTCCTGCCGTCGCCGTTATAATCAGCCGCCACAGGGATGTCACCTTCGATGCCGAGATTGACCGCCTGCACTGCTCCGTTCGAACTGTTGTAGACATACCAGTAGCCATTCGAGGGACGAAAGACTGCGAGGTCTGCGCGCCCGTCGTTATCAAAATCGCCGCGCACGGGAAGGTCGTCTGCGAGTCCCCACTGCTGGCCCCTGAGTGTGTCATTCGAGCTGTTGAGAATGTACCAGTCGCCGCTGCGAAACACAGCCACATCCGTCTTGCCGTCGCCGTCATAATCCGCTGGCACAAGCTTGTCGTCCGCCGTGCCGAACTGCACTGCCTTCGGAGCCGCGCACGAACAGTTCTGATACCACGCGCCCTGACGATAGACAGCGACATCCGATTTGCCGTCGGCGTCGAAGTCAATGCTGGTGGGCGAAGCCGCGCGGCCATCCGGCGTATAGCGCAGGACAGCGAAATCTTCATTGACCACAGGCGAGACGCTGACCTGCGTGTAACCCGCCGCCACAACTTTGCCGTCCGGCTGGAGGGCTACGCCCCAGGCAAGGTCAACGCCGTTGCCGCTCGCAATCGCCGTGATGATTTTGCCGCAACTGCCGAAAGCGGTGTCGAGCGTGCCGTTCGCGTTATAGCGCGCGAGCGCGAAATCTTCATTGACGCCGTTCGTGCCCGTGCGCGCGAAACCGGCGGCAACGATCTTGTTGTCAGGCTGAAGCGCGAGGGCATGGATTTGGTCTTCATTATTGCCGATGGCTGTGACGGCCCTGCCGTTCGTGCCAAAGGTCGTGTCCACCGCGCCGTTTTCGTTGTAACGAACCAACGTGAAATCAAGAAAGCTGGCGCGCATGCTGATGCCGCCGACGACGATCTTGGTCAGGTCGCCGAATTTCTGAATCACTACGTCGCGGGCCGCATCTGTCGCGCTGATATTAGTGATAGCTTTTCCGTCAGTGTCGAAAGTAGTGTCGAGCGTGCCGTTGGTGTTGTAGCGCGCAACTGCGATGTCGTCATTGAACGAGCCGCCGCCCGCGTTAAACCGGGTCGAGCCTGCGACGACGATTTTATCTTCGCCATTCGCTAGTCTCTGAATCGCCACGCCTGAAGCATTGTCAATGCTGCTCTGGATGGAGGTGATGACGATGCCGTCCGTGTCAAAGGTCGTGTCGAGCGAGCCGTCCGCGTTGTAACGCACGACGGCGAAATCTTGGCCGCTGCTCCCGGCGGCGACAATTTTTTCCTCGCCGTTGATGGTTTGGATGGTGACGGCGTTTGCCACATCGAACACTCCGGTTGCGCCGACAGGCGTGTTGGCAGAGCCGTCCGAATCAAAAGAAGTGTCAAGCGAGCCGTCCGTGTTGAGGCGTACGACGCTGAAGTTGGCTTCGCTGCCGACGATGACACCACCGGCGACGACGATCTTGCCGTCTGCTTGAAGCGTTATCGCGTTGATCGACTCGCCCGAAGGACTCAGATTGACAACCTTCTTGCCGCCCGTGCCGAATGTTTGATCCGGCGTCCCGTCCGCGTTGTAACGCGCCACCGCAGTATCAAAGTCCGCGTTGTTGTAGCTCGCGCCCGCGACCACGATCTTTCCGTCGGGCTGCACGGCGACGGCAAAGCCTTTATCGCTCGCATTCCCAATCGGAGTGATAGCCTTTCCGTTCGTGCCGAATGTTTTATCCAGATTGCCTACCGCAAAGGTGGACGCAGCCGCTGCCCCAAGCAACGCGGCAACGGTCATCAGGCGTGAGAAAAGTTTGGAAACTACTCGTTTCCGCCCGTGTTGCTCTGTTAAGTTAGAATATGAAAACATGACGCTCTCTCCTTCATTCATGCAATCCAAAAATTATTGCCCGGATTATGTCTTCCACTCTCTAACGCGCAGAATTTTTGGAAATGGTATCTCGGAGAGAAGATAAAAAGTTTGTGGCAGGTAAAAGAACCAAAAGAGGTTTCCCGCAAAGGCGCAAAGGCGCAAAGAAGACATGTAAGTTCTTCTTTGCGCCTTTGCGGGAAACCTTCGTCTAGTCGTTTATGGAATGTAGCCTGAAGGAACCGGCACGTCGCCGTTCATGCCGAACACCACTCCCCTAAAGCCTGCGGTGCTTTGCTGTATGTACCAGGAGCCTTCGGACGGGCGAAACACTGCGAGGTCGAATTTGCCGTCGCCGTCGTAATCTCCCGGCGCGGGAATATCCGTTGCGACGCCGAACGCCTGCCCGCCAAATCCGGCAGTGCTCTGCATCAAGTACCAAGTCCTATCCGAGGGACGGAAGACAGCCAGATCGTATTTGCCATCGCCGTCATAATCGCCCGCGACCGGCTTGTCGCCGTTCAGGCCGAAGTTCTGCGAGCGCATCATGCCGTTAGAGCTTTGCAGGATATACCAGTTGCCCTCCGCAGGACGAAAGACTGCAAAGTCCGCGCGGCCATCTCCATCATAATCACCGGGCGCGACGAGGTCTCCGGCAGCCCCCCACGCGACAGCCCTGAAGCCAGCCGCGCTTTGCTGCAAGTACCAAGTGTTATCCGTCGGACGAAAGACCGCGATGTCCGTCTTGCCGTCGCCGTCATAATCTCCGGCCACGGGGACATCTGCGCCGAGGCCAAAATTCTGCGCGACGAATGCCCCGTTCGAGCTATTCATGATGTACCAGTTATTGTCTGAAGGACGAAAGACTGCTAAGTCCGTTTTGCCGTCGCCGTCGAAATCTCCCGGCGCGATCTTGTCTCCGTTGAGGCCGAAGTTTTGGCCCGTGAAAGTATTGTTAGAGCTGCGGGTGATATACCAGGTGCCGTCAGTGGGGCGAAAGACAGAGACATCTGTCTTGCCGTCGCCGTCAAAATCCGCGACCACAGAGCCGGGCTGTAGATTCATCTCGTAGATGCTGCGCCCGTGTGTGGCGATACGCAGCAGGCGATGCGATTTGTGAATCGCCATGTCAAAGACCGCGACGCGCGGCAGACCGTTGCTGAAAGGCAACCACGTCGCGCCGCCGTCCGTCGAGCGATAGACGCCGATGTCCGTGCCCGCGTAAAGATGATTGGAATTGGTCGGGTCAACCGCAAACGCGCTGACGGGAATATCAGGAATGCCCGTTCCGGCAGGCGTCCACGTCGGCGCAGCGTTTGAAAGATTCGTCGTCTTCCAGACGTGCTGCCCGTCAAGCACGCCAAAGCCTGAGAGCGCGACGTATGCCGTCTCAGAATTGTTCGGGTCAATCACCGTGCGCCCCACAAAACGGGGGGGAATTGGCCCTGTGATATTCGTCAACGTGGTCGAGCCTGTCGCGGTGGCAAACACTCTGCCGTCGGTCAGCCCGATGATACGCACGTTGTCATTCTGCGGCGAGATGCCTATGGCGCTGACGCGCGCAGAAAAAGGAGCCTGACTCACGACAGTCATCGTCGTGCCCCTGTTGTCTGAGCGATAGAGACGATTCGTGCCCATGTAAAGCGTGTTCGGATTGCCCGGCCCGCGCGTGAGCGGCGCGTAGAAAAGCGTGGCATCCGTGCAGGCGATGCCGTTAGCCGTGCCGCCGCAGCCCAAGAACGTCCCGCCTTGCAGCGTTCCCGCAGGATTGACCGTCGAGATGCGATTAAATCCGATCTGCGTGTTCGTCTGGTTAAAGAACGTGTGATACATCGTGACGTTGACGTTGTCGGCAGCGTTCTGGTCAATCACGCTCTGCCCGCCGTCGCCGCCCACCGCGCGCACCCATGTGTTATCGGGCCGTAAAAACTCTGTGCCGTTGTCCTGCGTCCCGCCAATCGAGAAAAACTTGTCCAACGGATGCAGAGAGATGCTCTGAAACTGCGTCGCGCTGAACTGCGTGTTGTTCAGGTTAAGCCAACTCGCTCCCTGATCTATGGATTTCCAGATGCCGCCGTCGCTGCCGAAATAGATGACGGATGGATTCGACGGCGCGACGGTGATGACATGCGTGTCCACGTGCAGGCCCGTCGCACTCGTCGTAAAAGAAGTTCCGCCGTTGATAGATTTTCTAAAGACCGCTGCGGGCGAGCCGCCCAGATAAATCAGATTGGCGTCCGCCTGATCAATGGCGACGGCGATGTCATAAAAACACTGCGGGTTACAGAAGCCGTTGGCCGCAGCTATCGCAGTTGACCAAGTCTCGCCGCCGTCAACGGATTTTCTGAGTTCGCCGTTGTTCGTCCCCGTCGCTGCCAGCACGGTCACGACTGAGCCGACCTTGTTGATGGCTAACTCTGCGCGGATAAATCCCGTCGCCGTTCCGAGCGGGAGAGTCTGCGTAAAGGTCGGAGCGGCATCGAGCGCATTGGTCGTCAGATAGACGCCTCCGTCTCCCACGCCCGCCAGCCCGTACACCGAGCAGATCAAGCGATTGGGATTGCCCGGCTCCCATACCATGTCCACGACCGAGCGGTCGCCCACAGTGTCCACCGTGAGCCTGGTAAAAGTCGGAGAGGCCGCGAGCGCGTTGGTCGTGCGATAGAGGCCGCGAAGAGCCGGAGCGGGCAGTTGGGATCCACCTATCCCGCCATTGCCCGAAGTCGAGGAAGCAAACAGGATGTTCGGATTTGTCGGGTGGACCAGAATCTCGCTGACCGCGCGCCCCAAGAAAACGTCGCCGCCGATGCCGTCCGAGTTGATTGGCCCGGCAACGACAGGAGTCGTGTCTGCGTTTGTGATGCGATAGATGCCGACGCCGAAAAAGCTGTCGCCGGAGAACTGCGGCTCGCCCGTGCCGACGAAGACGATGGTCGGGTCAGACGGAGCGATGGCGACCGAGCCGATGGCTAAAGAGAGCGCGCCGTCAAGCAACGGCGTCCATGTCGTGCCGCCGTCGAGCGTGCGATATAGTCCGCCCTGCGCAGTGCCTACATAAGCGATATTAGGATTGGTCGGATGAACCGCGATGGCGGTCGTGCGCCCGCTGACGGGGGCCGTGATGCCTGTCGTTTGCCCGTTCGGAATCGGGGCCGGGCCAATAGCTTTCCAGCTTCTCGCGGCGACAGCCTGCACGCGATTCTGCGCCACCATCTCCATCTCCTGTCGCTTCATGGCATAGATGGCGCGGACGCGCGAATCCGCACGCGTGTAAGGAAAGCCGCGCAGGAAATTGACATGCTCGTCGCGCTTTAAGAGAAAGTCGCGCTTGTTGACGTTTGCGCCTGCAAAGTCTGGCAGGTCGGGGTCTAAGCCTTCCTGTCCTTCAATTCCTGTCTGACTGCTCTGCGGCGCAGGAGAGGTCGGTGGCGCAGGAGGTTTCTCCTTCTTATTCTGCCCCACGGCGCGAGACGGCAGCACGAACATGGACAGCGTGAGAGCTGCCAGCAAAAGCAGAGCGACATTCTTTCTCATCGGTAAAGTTCCCTCTAGCTCACAAAGGAGCGGCAAAGTTATGTTAAGTCTGGATGTGACGGAAAACTGACTATTTCGATCTTCAAGAAGCTAAGCGATTCAACCCTTTGCGCCTTGAGTCTTTTTTTGTTTGCGCCTTTACGAGAAACGTTGCGGGTTCGCGCTGGTGGCGCAAAGTTGAAACCTAAGGCGCAAAGAAGAACTGCTTTCTAACATTGAAAACTGCATTCCAGCATTGAAACAGGCTCTCAATATACTTCTTCTTTTTCTTTATGTCTCTACTGCCGGTGCGCGTTTAGCTCGTCAGCTTTGGAAGACGCGCGCCTGTCGCCGTCAGGTCTTCTTCGGTCGGAATATCTGCGGCCTCAATGGTCGAGAGCACTTCCTTATTGACTTCGGGCAGCGAGACGATGCGATTGGCCTGCTTGCTGATGGTCATCTCGAACAGGTTGCGCGCCGTGCGCGCGTTGCCGAAAGATTCGTCGCGCGCGAGCACCAGCAACTTGAAGATGTCTAAAAGCTTCTGCGAGGCGTCAGCAGTCAACACGAAATCCGCTTTCCTGGCGAAGCCTTTGAAAATCTCTACAAGCTGTTCGGGCGTGTAATCCTCAAAGTGCAGATATTTATTAAAACGCGAGCGCAGGCCCGGATTCGAGGCGATGAACTCGTCCATCTTCTGCGTGTATCCGGCGACGATGACGATCAAATCATGCCTGTGGTCTTCCATCATCTTGAGCAGGGTTTCGACAGCCTCCTGTCCGAAATCGTTGCCGCGCCCCTCCGGATTGAGCGCGTAAGCTTCATCTATAAAGAGCACGCCGCCGAGAGATTGCCCGACCACTTCTTTGACCTTCAAAGCGGTCTGCCCGACATAGCCTGCGACGAGGCCCGCGCGATCCGTCTCAACCAGTTGCCCGCGACTTAAAATCTTGAGCGTGCGGTAGACCTGTGCAAGGAGGCGCGCGATGGTCGTTTTGCCCGTGCCCGGATTGCCGTAAAAAACCAGATGACGCGAAAGCGGAAGCGGCTGCATGCCCTTCTCTTCGCGCATCTGCTGAACCTTGAGAAAATTTATCAACTCACGCACATCGCGCTTGACGCGCTCCAACCCGACGAGCTGCTCCATCTCCTTCAACAAATCTTCGAGCGGGCGCGGCGGCTCTTCTTCAATCTCTAAGGCAGGCTCCGGCTCTTCTTCTCTGGCGGCGGCTGAATCTTTGCCCTGCTCTTCCTCAGGCGCAGCGTTGCCCTCCTGCGGGTAGAGCGTCCCTTTGAACTTGCTGAGGGCTGCGGCTTCGGCCTTTGTCACAGTGCCGTCTGACTTGATGACGAGATTGGCAAACTCGAAGAGCGCGTGCCGCGCGCGGTCTGCGTAGTTGAAACCATAGCGGCGGTCGTATTCTTCCAGATAAGAGACGGCGACGGGCGCGTTCGTCAGCCTTTGCTGTATGTGCTGGTCGAAGGATTGAGCCGTGGAAAGCGGGAACGTGTTCTCTTCCGCCTTCAGCTCGAACAGGCGGCAGAGCTGTTCAAAGTAGCGTTGCTTTTCGGCAACCGTGGATTGACGAACATCTATAAAACGCTTGATGACCGAGAGCAACTGATTATCGAGCACCATCCGCGCATCCGGCGGTCGCTCCGCGCCGCGCCACACACTGCGAATGCTCATCTCAAGCGGCAGGCGCAGCTCGCCGAAAGTTTTTTTGAGAGAGGCAATCAGGCGCGTGTTATCTGGAGTCAAAGCCACAGAGCGATTATATAAACAAAAGGGGGAAAGGGTAAAAGGGGAAGAAGGAAAAGTAGTGATTCAGTTTGAATTTTGGAGAGGTGAGTCGTGATGCGTGAGTTGTGTGGTGAAGAAAGAAATAGTTTCCCGCAAAGGCGCAAAGGCGCAGAGGAAGACCGCAAAGCATTGAATGCTGCTCGCTCTTTGCGGTCTTCCCTTTGCGCCTTTGCGGGAAATTCCTACTTGCCCTTTTAATTACTTTGACCATTGCCGCCGGAGCGCAAGAGGGCCGCGAGGGCGAGGCCGGAGCCGACCAGCAGCGCGCCGGTGATAAATGGATGCAGCGAAGCTTTGGTGTAGAGACTCGTTTCAGCGACGTGGCCTTCGTAGCCTCCGCGTTCCTTGAGTTCGCCTGATGGCGCATACAAGCCTTTATGTTTGGATTTCCTGACAGGCTTGTCCGACTGCTGCAAATCGAACATCGTCGCTTCCATCACTTTGTCGGTCATACGCGGCGCGGTCTCGCCCATAGATGACAGGGCTTTGCCGCCGCCGCCGACGTAGACATCTCTTTCAGGATGCGTGGCTGAATGAAGTATGGCTTCGGCGACAATTTCGGGAGCATAGACCGGCGGAGGATTTTCAGGCTCTACGGGCAGATAATTTTTAGCATGCTCTTTATAAGGCGTATCAATCGCGCTCGGTTTAATCAGCGTCACAGAGACGGGCGCGCCCTCTTCTTCCAATTCCATGCGGAGCGCGTCCGTATAGCCTTTGACCGCATGCTTTGAAGCGCAGTAAGAACCCTGAAGCGGAATGGCCCTGTCAGAGAGCACGCTGCCGATATTGATGAGCGCGCCGCCGCGCCGCCGCAGGTGTTCGGCTGCGACCTGCGAGCCGTAGACCAAGCCCCAGTAGTTGGTCTCAAAAAGCTGCCTGTGGTCTTCGAACGAAATCTCCATCAAACGCCCGTAGATCGAAACGCCCGCATTGTTGACCCACGTGTCAAAGCCGCCGAAACGCTCCATCGCCGCACGCCCGATTCGACGCACGTCCTCTTCTTTGCCCACATCCGCGACGACATAAATAGCCTCGCCGCCTCCCGCCTTAATCTCGCCTGCGAGTTGCCGCAAAGCATCCTCTGTGCGCGCGGCCAAGACCAGACGCGCGCCCCTTGCGGCAGCCATCCGCGCAGTCACCAGACCGATGCCGCTCGTCGCGCCGGTCAGGACAATCACCTGCGCATCGAGACTCTTGAGTTCTATGTTCATTTTCAAAAACTCCCTTGTGTTCGCTTGTATTAAATTCCTCAAAGATAGCCAGCGCGGCGTGAGGATGAGCAGTTAAAGTCGAGATGGAACCTCATTTGAAAGGAGCGGAGCGGCGATGGTCTACCATCAGGCAGCGATCCTGCACGACCTTGATTCCGGCGCGTGCAAGCTTTTCCGCCGCCGCATCATTGCGGATGCCCGATTGAAACCAGACGGCCTTAGGCTGCTTTGCCAGCATGTCATCCAGGTGCGCCGTGATGTCCTCTGCGCGACGAAAGACATCCACGAGGTCAACCTCGCCGGGAATTTCCGAGAGTGTTTGATAAGTTTTTTGTCCGAGAATTTTCTCGGCAATCGGAGGATGAACCGGCACCGGAATGACTTCCAACCCAGCCGACACCAGATACTGCGGCACATAGAAAGCTGCCTTGAAAGGATAATCTTCGCCCCGCATGCCGAGCACGGCCACGCGACTCGTCGCGGCCAGTAACTCCCTGATGCCTTCGTCGTCCGTAATCAGATTCTCTTGCCAGTCCATATTTTCCTCGTCCATGTTCAGTAAGCGAACACGCGCGCCGCACATTGATACGCGAAGGCGAGCCGCGTCGCATGGTTTGCAATCAATTATGATGTCTTGATGCTACATCCTACAAGAAACTGCAAGCCGGATGCCAGCGAAAGCAAGGATGAAGGATGAAGGATGAAGGATGAAAGCGTGGCTCTTAAACGAGAAGGATAACTGATGAAGAGAGTGCTCTTGCAAATAATGAAGAGCGTGCTATTGCAGATGACCGCTCATGCTTGAACAGCATGCCTTTCATCCTTCATCCTTCCGCCTTCATCCTTGCTCTAGCTCGTCAGCTTCTTGACAATCGCGCGGGCGTTTTCGGCGTTCGGGTAGCTTGGATTGAGTTCGAGAGCCTTCTGGTAAAGTTCCAGAGCCTTCTGCTTATCTCCCCTGTTCAGGTAAAATTCTGCGAGGCTGTCGTGTAGATTCGCGTCTTTCGGATGTAGCTCCGCCGCGAGCTTTAAGAGTTCAAACGCCTGCTCGGATTTGCCTGCTCCGTGCATTTCATAAGCGAGATTGTTGAGGCCGTCCGCGTTTGCCTGCCCTTCAGGATTCCGGGCCAGAGATTTTTTGAGCAGTTCCAGTGCGCGCTCCCGCTCGCCAAAGGCTAGATGGATAACGCCCACCGTCGCCATCGCCGTATCATCCTGCGGGTAAAGCTCCAGGGCCAGCTTTCCTGACTTCAGGGCCGTCTCGCGCCGACCGCGTAAGGTGGACTGGCGCGCGAGTCCGAGCAGCGAGTCCAACACGTTCGGATAAATCAATGCGCCCGCAAAACTCTTTTTCAGATTGTTGCTCGCCTCGTCCAGATTCGCTTCGTTCACAAATAGACGGCGCACGTAAGGCGTGTTGGTTTTGGCCCAAGACTGATTCCAAACGCCGATCAGTTTTTCCAGCGGCTCGCTCAAGCGATATTCCTGCGGGATGCTCGCGTCCTTTTTGCAGAGGTCTATGTAGTCGTTGAAAAATGTAATCGCGCCCGTGTCCGGATAAGTATCGACAAAGCTTGCGCCGCCGCGCTCTTTTAATTTCATGGCGACAAAAGCGCCGACTTTGGTAAAGGCCCGCTCGGATGCAGGATGACGACCGTTCCTGATTTTCGCCTGCGCGGCTGGCAGGTCGGTGCGTCCGGTCTCAGGGTTGAGCGCCTGATTGAAATAAGCGAAGGCTGCCGTCAACTCTTCGCGCGATTCCGTGACGGGCTTTTGATACCTCTCAAAGTAAGCATGACCGACGCTGTAGGCATTGTGTAGCCCGCGATACAAAGCAGTATCGGTCTTGTCTGCGGTGTAGGCTATCAGGCCCCATGTCTCACCCGTAATCAATTCAAAGAGCCGCTGCAAATAAGTCCCCGGATCGGCATTCTCGAAATTGATGGCCGCCGCCAGAGCAAACTTCTGCGCCGGAAAGATGAAAAGCAAGGTGGTCGTCTCCTGCTGCCCGCCGCTATGCGAGACTGCATAGCGACCGTTGATCGGCCCTGTAAACCAGCCTAAGCTGTAGTCCGTGTATCTTCCTTCTTTCGTCGCCAGCGAAGTCCACATCATGTCGTAACCCTCTTTCGAGAGCAGCTTTCCGTTGTTCATGCCCTGCGCAAACTTGAGCAGGTCAACCACCGTCGAGCGCGTGCCGCCAGCGGCAAAGCGGCTGCTGATGTCTATGAACTCGGAATTTTTAACCTCGCCATTTATCAGTTGATAGCCGCGCACGCGATTCGGAATCACTTCCAGAGGGTCATCCATACGCGTGTCGGTCATGCCGAGCGGCTGCCAGATATTTTCGCGCATGTATTCGCCATACGATTTCCCGGACGCGCTTTCGATAATCGCGCCTAAGAGGTTATAGCCATAGCTCGAATAGCTGTAACGCGTTCCCGGCTCGGCCACCAGATCGAAGTTCTCGAAGATGGCAACGGATTCTCTGGTCGTCCTGCGCTCCTTGATATGAAGCTCCTGTGCAGCGTTTTTGTAATGGCTGATGCCGCCCACGTGGCCGAGGACTTGCCGCACCGTGACGGGCCACGGTTTTTTGGGAAAGTAAGGAACGTAAGTCTGCACTTCTGCATCAAGATTGATTTTTCCCTTTTCGGCCAGTTGCAGCACGGCCAGAGCCGTCATCGGTTTGGTGACTGACGCGAGACGATACGCGGACTCAGGCTTGGCCGGGGTCTTGTTCTCCAAATCCGCGTAGCCGTATCCTTTGGCCCACATAAAATCATCTTTGATAAAGCCGATGGAGAGGCCCGGAACCTGCTCAAGAGCCATCTGTAGCCGGACGAAGTCTTCAAAGCTTTTGATTTTGTCGGCATATTTGCCGGAGGATTGCGCGGGCGCAGGCTGGATGAGAAGTTGGCAATAGAGAAGCGCGATGATTAAAAAGCAGGCCAGTCTCTTCATGTTGGACTCTCTTTCATTATTCAGTTGATGTGCGGGTCAATGAGAAAGCGCAAAGCCCTGCTCATTGACACACTTCGGAGTGCTCTTTGATTGATAAACACCACGCGCGTGAGATTTGTGGCATCAATGTCGGATGGCGGGCATGATTTCTTTGCGCCTTCTGATTTTATCTTTGCGCCTTTGCGCGAAATACGAACGTTTCACGCAAAGGCGCAAACAAAAAAAGACTCAAGGCGCAAAGAGGATGTTTGAGTTAACGATGTTTGAGTTAACGATGTTTGAGTTAAGGTTGACCTTGAGTTTTTAAATCATCTCTTAAAACTTCGGTCGTGCCGCCGCGCAGTTCCGTTGAGCGCGTGGCGTAGAGGTCTGCTTCGCCTGCTGGCCGCGTGTTCCAGCGTTTGTGTATCCAGAGCCATTGATCCGGAAAGAGCCTCACATATTTTTCAATCACAGCCGTCACCGCTGCTGTCAAAGCGCGCACGTCCTCTTCCGTCTCGCCGGTCTGATTGATACTGACGGGCGGCTCGACGCGCAGGATAAAACGCTGGCGCGCTTCGTCCCACGGAGCAAAGACCGGAAGCACTGTTGCGCCCGTGCGGAGCGCGAGCGTGGCGAGGCTCGTAGTGGTCGAAGCCGGGATACCGAAAAAATCTACAAAGACGCCTTCGTGCGGATGCGTATTGAGGTCTATGAGAATGCCGAGCGTGCCGCCAGCATTGAGCGTGCGCAGCATCGGGCGCGCGGCTGCCCGTTTGTCTATCGAGCGATTGCCAAAGCGCGTGCGCGTCGCTTCGATAATCTCTTCGACTTTCGGATTGTCTATCCGCCGCGCCAGAAAGTCTACC
Source organism: Pyrinomonadaceae bacterium (assembly GCA_963817025.1). Taxonomy (GTDB): domain Bacteria; phylum Acidobacteriota; class Blastocatellia; order Pyrinomonadales; family Pyrinomonadaceae; genus JACMLC01. Next base: position 1,422,413 of record CAWFML010000004.1, read on the forward strand.
CTGTGACCGAAGGCCGAGAGCGCAAAGCTCGTCAATTCCCATGCGCCGATGTGGCCCGTAAAGAGGATGACTCCCTTGCCGCTCCTTTCTGCTTCTTGCAGATTCTCAAGCCCCTCGCATTCTATGATGCGCGATAATTCTTCCGGCGTCGCGTGCGCGAAGTGGCTGAACTCGCCGAGCAGGCGGCCCAGGTTGGCAAAGCAGCCGCGCAGGATTCTTTCGCGCTCATCTGCGCTCATCTCAGGAAAAGCCATTTCAAGATTGCGCGTCCCGGCACGCCTGAGCCTTCCGCCAACGGCATGCGCGACGCGGCCCATCCCGCGACCCGCAGCCACGGAGACAGAGCGCGGCAACCAGCCGAGGCCCGTCAGAATCGTGCGCGCCGCAAAATATTCGAGCGCCGTTTGAGCTTTTCCGTGTTTACCCATCGCTAGCGAATCTCTAACGCCGCGTTAGTGTAATGCGCCGGCTGTCAAACGGGCAAACAGAAGGGTAGATTTTCAATTTCAGATCACAAGCTTATAGAGAACAAGAAAGTCTCCCGCAAAGGCGCAAAGGCGCAAAGCAAAGCACGCCAAGAGCGAGTAGCATTCAAACCTTTGCGGTCTTCCTTTGCGCCTTTGCGCCTTTGCGGGAAATTTCCTGATATGTATACAAGCGTGTAAGTTGAAATTGAACAACTACTAAGTGACAAGATGATGGACTGAGGAAATGCTTGACACCGAAACGGGAACGTTATATTAGCTGGCCTGCGTTTTCCATAAAGCTGTCTCTCGCGCTCTTCACCTTTCACAAAGGAGATTTCTATGTATCACATGCTCCATTCACATGGACTGTTGCAGACTCTGACCAGAGAAGCTCCACCGGCCACAGCCGCGCTCGTCGTCGCGGAGTTGTTCTACAAGTTTCACTCCTTCACCTTTGAATGCCTCGCCTTTCTTGCCACATGGTATGTCTTCAGTTGGATTCTGACGCGCGCTTTAGGGGTGCTGCCGAAAGCTTCGGCGACGAGATAACGCGGAGGACGTATGGCGAAAAAGAAAAAAACCGCTGATGGCAAAAAGCCGCAGAGCGAAGCTACGACCGCGCGCCTGCCGGAAAAAAGGTTGACGGAAGAACAGGTCAACATCAAAGAAGTGTCAACCGTCAAGCCCCGGACGCCGGAAGATTCGGCGACTGTCGGCCCGCGTAAAAAGCGCGTCAAAGGCACGCCCCCGCCCAGACTCTCGCATCACAAGGCGCGCACGAAGTGGTTTCAAGCTCGCGCGACATGGCCTGTGCGCGAGGCTCCCGTGCGAAAGTTGATACAGGAGCGCACGCGCGTCAAGAAGGCTCTGGCCCGCCCCGCCAGCGTCTCTGCCGAATGGGAGAGCGTCGGGCCGTCAAACATCGGCGGCAGAATGACGTGTCTGGCCTGTCATCCAGAGCATCCTGAACGCATCTGGGCCGGAGCGGCTGGCGGCGGAGTGTGGCAGAGCGGCGACGCTGGACAGACATGGCAATCGGTCTGGAACGATCAGGACATTCTGAATATCGGCTCGCTGGCGATTGACGAGAAAAACCCCGACATCATTTATTGCGGCACGGGCGAAGCCAATCTCTCGCTCGATTCTTATCCCGGCGTCGGACTCTATAAAAGCATGGACGCGGGCCGGAGCTGGCAGTTAATCGCCTCGACTGAGAGGACGGGGCTGCCCAAACATATCGGCGTGATTGCCATAGACCCCTTCGATTCAAAGCACGTGCTGCTCGGCGGCATCGGCTATGCCGAAGTGAGCAGCTCGGGCGAGGATTTCGGCGGCATCTTTGAATCGCTTGATAGCGGCGTCACGTGGACGCGACAGACCTTTATCGCCGCAGGAAACTACTGGTGTCACTCGATTGTCTTCCACCCGACAAAGAAGAAGGTCATCTATGCGACCTTTACGGAGCAAGGCTCGAACAATGGAATCTGGCGCACCAAGAATGGCGGAAAAAATTGGGAGCAACTGACAAAAGGCTTGCCTGAGCCTGCGCGCTTCGGGCGGGCGACGCTCGCCATCAGTCGCTCGAATCCTGAAGTGCTCTATGCCTTTGTCAAAGACGAGGTATCGAGCAACAAAGACTTGCTGCTCGGCGTCTTTCGCACCTCGAACGGCGGCAACACTTGGAAAAGCATCGGCGGCGACCATTTCAAAGAAGAGGGACAAATCTCTTACGGCAACACGATTGCCGTGCATCCTGAGAAACCGAACTTCGTCATCTGCGGCGGCGTTGACCTGCACCTGACGAAAAACGGCGGCCAGACATGGACACAGGCCACTTTCTGGGATGCCAACCGGGGCGAGCCGACATACGCGCACGCAGACCATCACGCGCTCGTGATGCCGCGAGCCGTGCCGGGACGTATCTACGATGCCAACGACGGCGGGTTGGACATGAGCGATGACGGCGGAAGCACCTGGGCCAATCGCAGCACGGGTCTGGTGGTCACGATGTTTTATGACATGGACATCGCGCAGAGCGACGGGCTGGTCTTTGGCGGCGGCGCGCAGGACAACGGAACTGTGATTACCACCAACGGAGAGAGCAGCGGCTTCTTCGAGCTGCTCGGAGGCGATGGCGGGTGGATCGTCTTTGACCCGAAAGACGCCAGCCACAAATATGCTTCTTACTACAACCTGAATATCTTTCGCTTTCGCGCAGGGAAAAAAAAGGGACAGAAAGTCTCGCCTCCCGCTTCCATATCCGAGAAGAATAATATCTGGATGGCGTTTATCACGATGGACCCGTCCAACGCGAATACTGTCTACACAGGCACTTCGCGCATCTGGAAAACCAAAGACGACGGCGATAGCTGGAAAGCCGTCTCGCCGCATCTGGACGGAAGCTCGATCACGACCATAGATGTTGCCCCGGCCAATCCGCAACGCATCTATGTCGGGACAGAGAACGGCGGGTTCTTTCGCAGCCTCAACGGCGGCGAGACGTGGAGTCCGAATCTTTCAGGAGCCACGCTGCCCGGTCACACGATTACCAGACTTGCCAGTCATCCAAAGGACGCTCAATTGCTGTTTGCGACCATCGCAAACTTTGACCACTCGCATGTCTTTCGCTCGAAGGATGGCGGAACGACGTGGCAGGATATAGACAAAGGCCAGTTGCCGGATGTTCCGCATCACGTCGTCCTCATCAGGCCGGATGAATTGAATAAGGTGTATGTGGGAAATGACGCGGGCGTTTTTATTTTCGAGAGCCAGACGGGAACGTGGACTAACCTGACGAAGAATTTACCGAACGCGATGGTGGTAGATATGGTTTATCACCTCAAGGACGGCACGCTGAACGCGGCCACCTACGGGCGCAGCATCTGGCGCATACGCCTCAAATGAGTCCTTGAGATTTAAGCAAGTCACCTGCGCCTGCCGCCCGTGCGTTGCTGAAACCAACGCTCGCGCTGGCGAAGATTGCCGGGAGCTTCACCGACCTTAGGCTCATCGGTTGTGTCCGCATCTTCATCCGGCTCAGACTCCGAAGCCTCTATGCTCTGACCCGCTTCCGGCTCGTCAGACGAAGAGGCTTTTTCATCTTCCAGACGTTTTTTACTCTCTGCATCTTTCTTCATGCGCGAATTATAGCAACCGGCAAAGCTTGTCGTATAGCAAGAGCCACTCTAAATCCGATTTTGCGCGACGGTTGCGGGGTCTGGCAGGTGTTTTATCATTCCCCTGCGAATCACACGATTGCGCGCATGCTTGGCATTGTAGAGGGCATCATGTCGGCTGAATCGAGTTGCCGGTGTGAGCCGCCCGTTTTGAACCCTATTCAATTCGCTCAATCAATTTCGTGAGGCCAACAAAGAAAGTCAGCAGCGTGTGCAGCTATCGTGTGGGAAGATAACTTTATGCCTGATGGAGTGTCAATAATGTGACCGGAACTTTTTATTCCTGAGGAGATAAAATAAACCTGTCTACAATTGTTGACATATACGCGCCAATGCGTATGCGTCATTCAACACCGCTCTCCCGACGTTGCCCCAAACCGCCGGGTTCTCCATCTAAATCCCGAACTTTCTCAATCGGCATCCACGCGGAACGGCTATTGCTTCATGGCTACGAGAAACTCACGCTCACGGGTTCCCGCGCCCCTGAGCCTTGCTCAGAATTCTTGAACCCGAAAAGGAAATCTAAAGGGAGCCGCATGGGAGAGCGTATACCCGGACCATTGTGTACTTTCCGGCTTGGGATGTTTTGGATTGATAGCGGCACGATGTGTCGATCACGTTCCAGCCCGCCGGGTCCTGTCGGACTTCTGACATGTCGCATTCTGGACGCTGTCTGCGGAGACGCGGAGAAAGAAAAGTACGACAGGGAGCATCTGTACTCCACTGCCCCGGAAGCCGCCACCAAGCGCGCGATTGACTTGCAGGTCATCTTTGGCGATTACAGCAGAGGGGGAGAGGTTCGCATCAATAATGAGCAATATCTAAAACGGTTGATTGAGATCGCATCGGGCGGGCGGCAGCAAGTTAGTAAGATGGAGGCTAAGGGATTACAGTTTTTTATTATTAGAGGTGGCGCAGAGGGGTTCCTGCCCGGGTGGCTGTCAGGCAGGAATGCCAGCAACGTCCTAATACCAAAATCTCCAAGTGGCAAAGATACACGCACAATGATCTTCGACTATAATGATTTACTGGCGGTGTTCGATAGTAAGGGGAAGCTAATCAGCTCCGCGCTCCTGGAAAGGCCCTTGTTCATTGAAGAGAAGTGGAGACAAGAAACCGCAGATAAAATTTATGAAGCATGGGCGAACAAAGACGTTATCATATATAAAAATACAAGCTACGATATACACTATGTCGGGCTTGGTGTTGAGGATGGCTATCGCGGGAAGAAAACTGTAGACATGCATAAGCGGGAGGCTACCAGCGGGTGCATATTCATAGTTGATCCGCATACCCCTCCACTTAAAGATAAAAGTAAGCTCGGCAGGTTCGAGCCAAAACTGATTAAGGACATCCTTGCGAGCATTGGCAAGAAAGAGGATGACCTGAAAGGTAAGGGTACGATAGGTATCATGCGCGTGGTTGATATTAAATAATCATCGAAGGTGAACTCGTTATCTGTATGCTGCAACTTTAAGCAAATCGCTTTTTCGGGTTTCACTCAGGGGCGCGCATCAATCGAGTTGAGGCGTTGCCAGTTTCCATCCTCTATGGCGACCTTCAGCCAGTAGCTGTAGCGCGAAGACTCGTCACGCAGCCCACGGCGCAGGTCATCCAGACTTATCCACTTCCAGTCCTCAACCTCCGCAGGATCGGGCAGGGGCGTGCCCGCGAACTCGCCGACGATGACGTGATCGAACTCGTGCTCTATCAGCGCGCCGTCGAGTTCGACCCGGTAAAGAAAATCGAAAGCCTTGCGCAACTCGCATTCAAACCTCATCTCTTCATGCAGGCGGCGGCGCGCGGCGTCGAGCGTGGTCTCGCCCGGACGCGGATGACCGCAGCAGGTATTCGACCACAGACCGCCGGAGTGATATTTCCCACGCGCCCTCTTCTGGAGCATGAGTCGCCCGCCGGAGTCGAAGACGAAAATTGAGAAGGCTCTGTGCAACGCTCCGTTCTGATGAGCCTGCAACTTCCCGCTCGCGCCTATCTCGCGGTCATACTCGTCAACCAAAATCACTTGTTCATTTGCCTGAGCCATTCCCAAACCTCCGCCCTCAAAGCCACTGCGACGATTGCCAAGCTGCTTGAACATCCTGACATAAACCTTTCACGATAAGCACTCTTTTAAATGCGAATCAGGAGTAGAAAGTGTTCACAGGGAACAGCTTTTCCTTTGCGTCTCTTTGCGTCTTGCTCTGTGCGCTCTTTGCGTTAAAAAGTCACTTAACCGCTAAAGACCGCAAAGTTTTTCTCGCAAAGAAGGTCTTCCCCTGTTTCACCTTTTTAGTCCGTCCTCTTCAACAAAAAGTTAAAACCGCCGAATTGGCAGGATTTTTACTCAAGCGATTTGAGCGATTTATAAAAGCGCGCCTTCGCTAGCACTTCAAATATATAACACTAAATCTTTCATTGGCATAATTCACCTGAACGAATTGAACGATTTTTCCTTTACAATGGCGGGCGCGTTTGATAGATTTTTCTGCAAGCAAAATGAAAAGCCCGGTGGTTCGAAAAATACTAACCAGTAAAGAGACCGCGCGCCTGCTGGGCGTCAGCGAGGCGTCGGTCAAGCGTTGGGCGGATGGCGGGCTGCTGCCGGTGCAGACGACCGTGGGCGGACACAGGCGTTTCCGCCCTGAAGATGTAGCCGCATTCCGCCGCACGCATTCGCGGCGCGTGCGCGCAGGCTTTGACGGCAAAATCATGGTGGCGCAGGGGCGCAAGCAGGAGGCGGAGGCGCGGCGCGAGCGTGCAAGCGCAATCACCGATGAAGAGCAGACCGCGAAGCTATTCGATACGCTCGTAGGCGGGCATTCGGATGAGGCTTCAGCGATTCTCGTCAACCTTTACCTGCACGGCCACACTATGGCCTCAATCGCCGACTCCGCTTTGTGCCCTGCAATGCGCTTTGCCGGCGACCTCTGGCACGACGGCAAACTGACGGTCGCAGAGGAGCATATCGCCACACGGACTGCGCTCAAGGCTCTCTCGACTTTGCGCAAAGCGATGGACATCAAAGAGGCAAACGGGCTGGCGGCTATCTGTTGCAGCGTGGAAGAAGATTTCCACGAGATGCCCGTACATGTCTCGGCCTCACTGCTCGAAGCCGAAGGCTGGGAGGCGTTTATCCTCGGCACGAGCACTCCCTTCTCTGCGCTCGCGGAAGCCGTCACGCGATTCGCGCCGCACATGGTCTGTGTGGCTTCGACCATCCTCGGCCCGCTCGACCGCGCGGCGCGTGAGTACAAAGGATTTCGTGATGCGGCCAAAGAGGTTGGAGCGGTGGTCGCGCTCGGCGGCGCAGGCTTTGCCGGAGAGATTTTACGCCGCCGGTTTCCTGCAGAGCTTCATGCAGACAGCTTCGGTCAACTGGAATCGTTTGCCATAGCGCTCGCAGGCGAACATGAACGAAGCGAATAATTTTTTGAAGAGGGAGAGAATGAATCCGGGCATATATCGCGGGAAAGAATGATGTCTGAGCAACAACGAAAGTCTACGGCAAGCGAGGTCTGGAGCCTTGCAGAGTGGCAGGAGCGCGAACGCGCGGTGCGTGAACGCGCTTTGCGCGCTACGTCCGAACGCGCACGGTGGCGCGTCGTCGTGCGTGAGTCGCGCGGCGTCATGCGCGCCTTTACGACGAGTTTCTTTATCGTCAGCCGTTTCCTGCCTGTGGCTAAACGAAACGAGGTCGAGGCCATCTATGCCGCCGTACGCTATCCGGATGAGATCGTTGATACATTCCCGCTCGACGCTGCCGCGCGGCTGCGGCTGCTGGATGAGTGGGGCGATTATTACGAAGAGGGGATTGCGTGCGCGTCGCTCGGCGAAGCTTTGCGTCGCGGCGTGCCGGGTCATCTGGCAGGCTTCACGCGCGTCGTGCGCGAGCGCGGCATCTCTGCGGAATACTACCGCGCGTTTCTGGATGCCATGCGACGCGACGCGACGCCTCGCCCGTTCGAGTCGCTTGACGACCTCATCAATTCCTATATCTACGGCAGCGCGGTGGTCGTCGGCTACTTCCTCGCACACGTCTACGGGGCGAGCGGTGAGAGAAACTTTCCGCGTGCGCTCGCGTCCGCGCGCAATCTAGGCATCGCTCTGCAACTGACAAATTTTCTGCGAGATGTGGCGGAGGACGAGCGGCGCGGGCGCATCTACCTGCCGCAAGACTTACTGCATGACGAAGGAATTAATAAGCTCAACCTGAGCGACGAACAGCAGCAACGGTCGCTCGCACGCGTCGTTCAGCGACTGGCCTTGATTGCACAAAGCTACTACCGGAGCGCGCACGCAGACCTTGACGCTTTCGCGCCCGACTGCCGTTTAGCGATTCATGCCTGCATCAAGGTTTACGGGCGTTTGAACGAGCGCATCAGGATGAGCCACAGGGGAGTCAGCCACCGCGAGAGCGTCCCGCTCCAAGAGAAGTTCGGCGTGCTGCCGACGAGCAAATACTGGCGCATCCCTCTGGCTTATTTATTGAAGTGAGCATGGCTTTCGTCGCCGTCTTGAACGAGCGCGACGGTCTGCGATTCAAAAGTGATGAATGTTGGAAATGAAAAGCGCGTGGCGATTGTGGGCGGCGGACTCGGCGGTCTGAGCGCAGCCATACACTTGCGTCTAGCGGGCTTTGAGGTCGTCGTCTTCGAGGCCAACGAGCGCGTCGGCGGGCGCGCCAACTTGATCGAGCGCGCTGGCTTTCGCTTCGACACAGGCCCATCGCTACTAAATTATCCGTGGGTCTTCGAGCAGTTGTTCGCTGCCGCCGGGCGAAACTTTCGGGACTATGTACGCCTCATCCCCGTAGACCCTTCTATCAACTTCAGTTGGGCCGACGGCACGCGCTTTACCCTGTCGAGCGACCTGCGCCACTTCCTTTCGGAGTGCGAACGATTGGAAGCAGGCTCTTCATCATCTGCGCTCGGTTTCCTGCGCGACGCAGAGGCGAAGTTTCGCATCGCGTTCGACAAACTGGTGAGCAGCAATGTTGATAATCCTGTGCGATGGCTCGGCGCGCTTGGGCCAATGGAGCTACGGCGCACAGCTATCTGGCGTTCCTTCGACGGAGAGCTTCGGCGTTTCTTCAAGAGCCGACATTTGCGCGAGGCGCTCGGCTCGTACGCGATGTATCTGGGAGGCTCGCCCTATGACCTGCCCGGCATCTTCACCATCCTCCCCTACGGCGAGATGGCGCACGGCCTCTGGCTCCCGGAGGGCGGCATCTACGGCCTTGTCGAAGGCATCGAGCGGCTTGCGCTTGAACTCGGAGTCAAGATACGCACGGGTTGCCGCATCAAGCGGATAAAGACTGAGGGCGGGCGTGTGCGTGGTCTCGAACTCGCTGGCGGCGACTTCTTCGATTCAAGGCTCATCGTCTCCAATGTTGACCTGCCGACGACCGAGACCGAATTAATCGAATCGGAAAACGGCTTCACGAAACGCGCGCGGCGCGCTGCGGCTAAAACGAAAATGACGCCGGGCGTCGTCACGTTCTACTGGGGCATCAGCGGGCGCGTCGAGGGGTTGGGTCATCACACAATCTTCCTGCCCGAAGATTCACGCGCAGCTTTCGGAGACCTTTTCAAGCATCGCCGCATGCCTGCGGATTTGCCTTTCTACGTGAGCATTCCTTCGGCGACAGACAAGCGGCTTGCGCCTGCGGGCGACACGGCGATGTTCGTGCTCGCCCCGACTCCAACTTTGAGAGACATGCAGCAGGCAGACTGGAAAGCAGAGTCTGCAAAGATCAAGTCACAGATTTTTGAAACTCTGGCCGGGCGCGGCGTCCGTCTTGACCCGGCGCGGATTAAGGTCGAAGAGATTTACACGCCGCAAGACTGGCAAAAGCGATTTGGCCTCTATGACGGGTCGGCTTTCGGCGCGGCGCATACGCTTTTTCAGGTCGGCCCTTTTCGCCGCAGAAACTTTTCTGACGAAATCGAAGGGCTTTACTACGTCGGCGCGAGCACGACGCCCGGAACGGGAATGCCGATGGTCGTCATGGGCGGGCGGCTTGTTGCCGAAAGGATTATGACGCCGTGTTTGTTAAGCGTTACGGAGCCGGAGAGGAAACTTATTTCGGGCTGCATGGGTGGGGCGGCGACCACAAGACATTTGCGCCGCTCGGCCCTTACGTTCCCGCACGCGCTTCGCTTTACAGCGCGGATTTGCCCGGCTGCGGCAACTCGCACGCGCCATCCGAATGGACTGTCGGCGCGGTTGTCGGAGAGATAGTCGAGACGCTTCATACATTCAATGTTCGACGGGCGACGATTGTGGGTAACTGCGGCGGAGCAATCTTCGCTTTGCTGGCCGCGCAGAGGGCTGAAGGCATGATCGGGCGCGTCGTGATGATTGACCCGTTCGCCTATCTGCCGCGTTATTTCCGGCTATTCACTTTTGAAGGCATGGGCCGGCACGCTTACAACGCGACGTTTGCCAATCCTGTGGGACGCTGGATCACAAACCAATCTTTGCGGACTCGTCGCGGTGGCGAGAGCGATCTCACAGTTTCGTTTGCCGGGATAGACCATGAAGTGGCACGGCGTTATCTCACACTCTTCGCAGAGGCCGGAAGCGTGGAGCAGTTCAAAGGCTTCCGCGCACCTGTAGACATCGCGCATGGCGAGAAGACGTTCGGGGCAGTCAAAAAATCACTGGGGCGATGGAGAGCTGTGCTGCCGCGCGTTCGCGTCCACGAATTGAAAGGCGCGGGCCATCTGCCGCTGGAAGAGGCGACGGGGCAAGTCGCAGCCATCCTCTTCGGTCATGAAGATGAAGACTAATCCGCGCGGGCGGCAACGATGAATCATAGAGAAAGTGAAATGAGTAGAGCGAGTCAAAAGTTTTCAAATAATTTAGCCGGTTTTATCGCAGGGCAGCGTGCGGAAATCGAAGACGCATTGCGTCATAACCTTCCGCTGAGTTCTCTGCCCGCCGCGTGCCGTCTCAATGACGCGCTCGAATACGCGGTCTTTCCCGGCGGCAAGCGGCTGCGTCCCTCTCTCACGCTGCTCGCCTCTGCGCTTGCGGGCGCGACGCGCGAACAGGGTTTACAGATTGCTTGCGCCGTCGAATTCCTGCACAGCAGTTCGCTTGTCTTAGATGACCTGCCCGCGATGGATGACGCGGATGTGCGACGCAATCGCCGCGCGCTCCATCTGGTGTTCGGTGAAGGTCTAGCGGTGCTCGCATCTGTGGCTCTGCTCAACAAGGCTTACGCGCTGCTGGCGTTGGCCGCACGACCGCATGATGTTACGGGCGCGCTCATCATAGAGGCGGCGCGCTGCGTCGGCGAGGATGGAATGGTCGGCGGGCAGGTTGTTGATCTGGAAATACCGTCAGGCGCTACGTGCGCGGATGCCCTTGAGTGCCGCGACCTGAAAACGGTTGCGCTCATGCGCTTGATGATGACTGCGGGCGCGCTCGCCTGCGGCGCGCATTCCGAAGACGCACGCGCGCTTGCAGACTTTGGCGTCTGCTTCGGGCGCGCTTACCAGATTTGCGATGACCTGTTAGACGAAACGGGCGCGGGAAACGTGACGGGTAAGCCAGCGCGCCAGGACGAGCGACACGGGCGTGCGACGGCTGTCTCGATATTGGGCCAACCGGACGCGAGCCGTTTCGCAGCCGAGTTGATCGAGCGCGGCGTCTCGCGTCTCAACGAAAGATTCGGCGCGCGTGAAGAAGTGCAGATGCTCGCGGAAGCAGCCGATTTCGTCCTCAGCCGCGCAGACCTCACGTGCGCCGTTGCCGGGCGTGTGGCTTGAAGCGACCCCGCGCACCAAAAACACTGCATGATTCTCTTATCACTCCTGACACTGCTGTTCGCGCTCGCGCTGCTCTCGGTGACGTTGTGGAACGCGCTCGCATGGCCGCGCATCGGCGGCAGTAACAATAGCCGCACGGCGCTTGCGACACACGCGCTCTCTATCCTCATCCCTGCACGCGATGAAGAAGAGAACATCGCTGCGTGTCTCGACGCCGCGCTCGCGCAGGAGGGGCAGGTCGTGTGTGAAGTGCTTGTTTACAACGACCATTCGCTGGATCAGACAGCGCGCATCGTCTCCGAGTATGCAGAGCAGAGCGATGCGCGCGTGCGTCTCATCGAATCCTCAAAGCTCCCTGCGGGCTGGTGCGGCAAGCCCTTCGCGTGCTCTCGGCTGGCAGAGGCGGCGCGCGGGGAATGGCTGCTCTTTATTGACGCCGACACGCGGCTGTCGAAAGACGCGGCAGCACGGATGATAAGCGAGGCCGAAGAACGCCGTGTGACGCTGCTCTCGTGCTGGCCCCGGCTCGAAGCTTACGGCTTCTGGGAAAGCGTGCTGATGCCGCTCTTAAACTTTGTAGTCTTTACGCTCTACCCAGCCCCGCTCGCGCTCAGGCGGCGGCTGGATGCGTCGCTCGGTCTGGCACATGGCTCTTGCATGCTCGCGCGCAGCAGCGTTTATAAGAAGGTCGGCGGGCACGCGGCTGTGCGCGATCAACTCTTTGAGGACGTGCGGCTCGCGCAAGTCTGGCGCGAGCGTGGTCAAGAGAGCCTGTGCCTTGACGGTCAACGAATCGTCAGCGTGCGTATGTATCACTCGCTGGCTGAAATCTGGAATGGCTTTCAGAAAAACTTTTTCCCGGCCTTTCGCCGCGAGCGCAGCTTTTGGACATTTCTTGCGCTCCACACGCTCGTCTTTTTACTCCCGTTCGCCATCGCGCCGCTGGCTTTCCTGACGCGCGGCGCGTTGGGCTTCGCGCTGGCCGCCGCGTGCGTGCTCGTCATGCGCGTTGCGCTCGCCATCAGGTTCGGACATCCGTTGTGGTCTGTCCTGCTGCACCCGCCTGGCGAAGTAATCTTAATCGCGCTCGGCATCTCTTCGTGGCTGAGATGCAGGACGGGGCGCGGCGTCGAATGGAAGGGCAGGCGATACCATGCGGGCGATGAAGCCGTGGAGATAAGAGGCGGCTCAAGAGTATGAAGAAGGCGAAGACAGCGGTCATCATCGGCGGCGGTCTCGGCGGGCTGGCGACTGCGCTCAGGCTCTCGGCACGCGGCTGGCGCGTAGAGGTCTGCGAGCAGGGCGCGAGCTTCGGTGGCAAGATGAACTCGTGGGAGCGTGACGGGTTTCGCTTCGATACGGGGCCGTCGCTCATCACTATGCCGTGGGTTTTTGAAAATCTCTTCGCGGCGGCGGGCGCTTCGCTCGCCGCACATGTCAGGCTCGCGCCCGTCAATCCTCTGGCCGACTATGTTTTCGCGGACGGCACGCGCTTCACCTACTCGACACAACTCCCTGACTGGCTTTCGACCTTGCGCGCCATAGAGCCGCGCGACGTTGACGGCTTTCTGCGCTTCATGCAACTCGGCGCGCGTCTCTACGCGCTTTCACAGGAGACGTTTCTCAGGAGACCGCCGACCGCGCCGCCTGACCTGCGCTCGCTCAAGGCGCTCAGGCATCTTCCGCTCAGGCATGCGTGGGGCAACTATCATCAAATGGTCGCCGCGCACTTCCGCAGTCCGCTCTTGCGTCAACTCTTTGACCGTTACCCGACCTATGTCGGCTCTTCGCCCTACCGCTCGCCCGCGACGCTCGCCGTCATCCCGTATATAGAGTATGCCTTCGGCGGCTGGCACGTGAAAGGCGGACTTTACAGCATCATCAAAAGTCTCGTTTCGTTGGCGCGCGAGTCGGGAGTCAGCCTGCACACGAACGCGCGCGTGGCGCAGATAGAGCACGATGGGCGGCGTGCGCGCGGCGTGCGGCTCGCGGACGGGACGCGCATCGCGTCGGACGTAGTAGTGATGAACGGCGATGCCTCTACAACTCGCCTGTTGCTCAACGGAGTTGACGACAAACCGCAGCCCGTCTCCGCGCGCTCGCTCTCAGGGTTCGTGCTGCTTCTCGGCGTCCGGCGCAAGCTTCCACAACTCGCGCACCACACAATCTACTTCTCTTCAGATTACCGCCGCGAGTTTGCACAGCTCTTCGATGAAAGACGCTTTCCTGTAGACCCGACCGTTTATGTCTGCGCGCCGGGCCGCTCCGATCCGTCGCTGGCGACTGACGGCGGCGAAACAATTTTCATAATGGCTAATGCTCCTGCGGGCGAGACGAAGTGGAACGAAGAGCAAATCACGCGCGCCAGAGAGAGTGTTTTTGAGCGGCTGGCGAAGGGAGGGTTTGCGGATATAGGAGCGGACATCGTTGTCTCGGATGTGTGGACGCCGGAGAGAATAGCGCGTGACTATCTCGCGCCCGGCGGCGCGATCTACGGCTCGAACTCACACGGGTGGCGGCGAGCCTTCCTGCGACCGTCGAATAAAGACGCGAGACTCGGCGGACTCTATAGCGTCGGCGGGAGCAGCCATCCGGGCGGGGGAACGCCCACTGTTCTGCTCTCCGCCGAAATCACCTGCGACCTGATCGGAAAGCACGAGCATTGAGAACGGGACACAGCATTCATCACAAAGATAAACCGGCGAACCGCTGGCGGTGGGCCGCGCTCGCAGTGCTCGTGCCTGCGTTCGCACTCCTGTGGGTAGGTGGGGTGGCAAGTCACTGGCTTGGCGACGTTGAGCGGCGTGGTCAAGGCTGGCTGGCCTCGCTCTTTCTGATTCTGGCGGGGCTGATTGTCCTCGTAGGCGTGCGTTCATGGCGGGGCGCAGCCGCGCTCGCGTGTGTCGCGCTCTTAGGCTTTGTGGTCGAAGCCGCCGGGTCATACACAGGAATCCCGTTCGGAGTTTACGCGTACACAGACGCTCTGCAACCGCAACTGTTCGGCGTGCCGCTCGTGATGGGCTTTGCGTGGATGTCGCTTATCGCTTACGCGCGAGAATTGTTTGCGCGCACACGCCTGCCCGCGTGGCTCGAAGTGGCCGCCGCTGCGCTCTGGACTACGGTAATTGATCTGGTCATAGACCCTCTCGCCGCGAATCAACTGGGCTACTGGCGTTGGTCTGGCGCGGGTCTCTATTACGGCATCCCTTTGACAAACTTCGCCGGATGGTTCGTCGTTTGCCTGCTCGCCTGCGGCCTGTTCCGCAGGCGGCTGGAACATAACTTCATGGCTCTGGTCATAGGTTTCGCCATCGTCCTTTTCTTCGCGCTGATTGCCCTTGCGAACCATTTATTTATCGCCGCGTTGATAGGCTTTGCGCTGTGCGTCGCTCAGTTTTCAATCACCGATTTAACGCGCAGGCGGTTCAGACGATCTTCGTTGGCTCAACTTTAATTTGTCCGGCTACTTTGAATGTTTTAGAAAAGAGGAGACGTTGATGAAGACATATGATTTAGCAGGAAAGATATTTGTGCTGGTTGCGGCTCTGCTCATAAATTTCGTTTCGGCATCGGGCCAGCCTGTTAGTGAGTCGCCCGCGCGCATCCCTGCCAGCGAGCTACAGGCGGACTTCGCTATCCTGAAGCGGGCTTATGAAGAGATGCATCCGGGACTCTATCGCTATAACAGTCAGGCTCAAATGGAAGCGAACTTTGCGGCTCTCGCGGCAGAACTCAATCAAGACCTGACTTTGCAGCAAGCCTATCTCGCCTTCTCAATTTTTCTGGCGAAGATAAAGTGCGGTCACAGCTATCCAAACTTTTACAACCAGCCCAAAGCAGTTGCCGAAACGCTCTTCAAACCTCCGGGACGCGTGCCGTTCTATTTTCGCTGGCTCAATCGCCGCATGATCGTCACGCGAAATTTTTCGACCGATAAGAATCTGCTGCCCGGCACTGAGGTCGTCGCCATCAACGGCGTGCCGGTCAAGAAGATACTCGCGCGGCTGATGACCATTGCACGAGCGGACGGCTCGAACGATGCCAAGCGAATCAGCTATCTGGAAGTTTCAGGCGAGAGCAACTACGAAGCGTTCGACATCTATTTCCAGATGTTCTTTCCGTCGCCCGGTAACACGATGGAGCTAGAAATCAGGCAGCCTCCGGCTTCTAAGAAAATGGTGTTGAGTGTTCCGGCCCTGACTTACGAACAGCGCGTTGCGCCTATCAAGACTGAGATTGAAGCGCGACGCGGCGGTGATGCGCCGCTCTGGGATTTTAAATATCCGGATGAGCGCACGGCTTACCTGCGTATGCCGACGTGGGCCGTCTTTAACAGCAAGTGGGACTGGAAGGCGTTTCTGGAAAAATTCTTTGACGGGTTGGCCGGGAAAAAGACCGCCAATCTGGTGATTGACTTGCGCGGCAACGAAGGCGGCGCGGGTGTCGGCGACGTTATCCTCAGCCGGTTGATTAAACAAGACCTCCGGCTTGAGCAGTTCAAGCGCATGGTTCGTTACCGGAGCGCGCCCGCAGATTTAGCTCCGTATCTGGACACATGGGATCGCTCGTTTGCAGACTGGGGCGCAGCGGCCACTGACTTCAAGGACGGATTTTATACTTTGAAGAGAGATAACGACGCGAAGGGAGATATTATCAAAGCCTCTGCGCGCCCGTTCGAGGGTCGCACCTTCGTGCTCGTTGACTCGTCAAACAGTTCTGCAACCTTCGAGTTTGCACAGGCTGTTCAGCAGAACAGGCTGGCAACGCTGGTGGGGCAGCCGACCGGAGGAAACCAGCGCGGCATCAACGGCGGGGCTTTCTTCTTCTTACGCCTGCCGCACACGAAGATAGAGATTGACCTTCCGCTCATAGGTTTCTATCCAACCGGAGTGCGACCGGATGCAGGTCTCCAGCCGGACATACCTGTCGAACCGCGTGTTGAAGACATCGCCGGAGGCGTTGACGCGGAATTGAACGCGCTCCGCCCGCATTTACTGGAAGCAAAGAAGCCTTTCAATTCTGATCGCGGAAAGGCGCGGCGGCGATGAGCCTTTGCTGCTGCATGTCGAGCGCGTAATGCACAGAGTGATGCGGCTGCATCCATTGATCGAAGACGAGCGTGTTGTTGTCTCTCCACGCTAAATTGGCGAAGGGACGCGGGAAATCGAAACCACGCACCTCGTAGATTTTTCCCTGCCGCTTGTTTTCGATAAAGATGACTTCGCGCGTATTGTCTGCCGCGCCTTCAATCGGAATGTCGAGCGTAAAGGCGATGTAATTCCCCTTCCGGTTGCGCACAACGTTAGAACGTTTGGCTTTCGCGTCCGGCTGCGCTTCAATGAGCGTCACGGCGTCGCGCATCTCCGCCAGCAACCCATCCTCCAAGCGTCCGTGTCGCGGATGTTTCCCCGTTTGGGCCACAGCAGACGCGTTGAGGCCGCCGCAGGTCATAAGCAAAGCGATTACAATCAAGCCGTGATTAAGTGATCTCATCCTCATACGCCTTTCAGGGTTTCCTAAAGCCGACCTCGATTAGTTTTGTTTCGCTCCCGGCAAGCTTTGGCTCTCCGGTCTCGATGCCAGTGTACCCCATCACGAGCGCCGCAACAGGGTCGGCCCACCACTCTTGCGTTCAAACCACTCGTAGAGCGTTGGAAGGATGAGCAACGTCAGCAGAGTTGAGGTGATGAGACCGCCAATCACAACCGTCGCCAGAGGACGCTGCACCTCCGCCCCGGCAGATGTTGCCAGCGCCATCGGAATAAAACCGAGACTGGCGACCAAAGCCGTCATCAGGACTGGCCGCAGGCGCGTTTCAGCTCCTTCCGTCACAGCGTCCTTGATTGACTTGCCTTCACTACGCAGCCGGTTGATGTAGCTGACCATGACGACGCCGTTCAGGACTGCAACACCGAAGAGCGCAATGAAGCCTACGCCCGCGGAGATTGAGAATGGCATCCCTCTCAAGAAAAGCGCGAAGATTCCGCCGACGATAGCGAACGGGATGCCCGTATAGATGAGAAGCGCCTGTTTGACAGAGCCGAATGTCGAGAACAGCAGAATGAAGATGAGAAAGAGCGCGAGCGGAACGACAATCAACAGGCGCGACGAGGCGCGCTGTAGATTTTCAAACGTGCCGCCCCATGTCAGGTAATAACCGGGAGGAAGCTGGACTTGCTGCTCAATCTTATCTTGCGCTTCACGAACGAAACTGCCGATGTCTCGCCCGCGCACGTTGAGTTCAATTCCGATACGGCGGCGCGTGTCTTCGCGCGAGATTTGTGCTGGCCCTTCGACGAGCGCAATGTCAGCGAGTTCGGAAAGAGGAATGCGCGCCCCGTTCGGCGCGGAGACAAGCAAGCCTTTAATCGTCTCTACATCTTTAGCAGCGTCTTCATGCAAACGGACGACGAGATTGAAACGCTGCTCGCCTTCATATATCTGTCCGGCGTCTTTACCCGCCACAACCGATTCCACCAGATCGTTGACATCCTCGACGTTGATTCCATAGCGCGCAATCGCCGCGCGATCTGGCTTAATCTGAAGCTGTGGCAATCCAGACACCTGCTCTACTTTCACATCCTCTGCTCCGGGCACTTGCCCTACAACGCGGCTAATCTTCCCGGCAGTCTCTTTGAGGGTTTCAAGATCATCGCCAAAGAGCTTAATCGCCACGTCCGAGCGGACACCCGCAATGAGTTCCGCGACGCGCAGCTCAATCGGCTGCGAGAAGCTGAACATGCCGTTCGGAACTTTCGTTTCGAGCGCCTCCGACATCTTCTTAATCAACTCCTCACGGGTTCGCGCGCTCGTCCATTCGGAATGAGGCTTGAGCGCGATGTAAACATCTGTTGTCTCTACGCCCATCGGGTCAGTAGCAACCTCCGCGCGCCCGGTCTTCGAGACAACCTTCGTCACTTCTGGAAAGCTCTTGAGCACCCGCTCGGCCTCAGTAACCGTGCGGACGGAATGTGTCAGTGAAACGCTTGGCAGTTGCTGGATTTGTACTGCCAGCGCGCCTTCGTCAAGTCGCGGGATAAACTCTGAGCCGAGAAGCGGAAAGAGAGCAAAGCTGATAAGCACAAGCGCGGTTGCGACAGCTATGGCCTGCGCGCGGCTACGCATCATAAAAGCCAGCGCCGGGCGATACCAACGCTTTGCATAACGGATGACGAAACTTTCTTTTTCGGACACATGCCCGCGCAGGATGAAGCTCAAAGCTGCCGGAACGTAGGTCAGCGAAAGAATCAGAGAACCAAGGAGCGCAAATACAACTGTGAGCGCCATCGGCTTGAACATCTTGCCTTCGATTCCCGTGAGGCTGAGGATTGGCAGGTAAACAATCATGATGATGGCGACGGCGAAGACGACGGGGCGGCCAACCTCCATGCAGGCTTCGAGAATGGTTTGCTCCGGCGCGCCCTTCGATTCTTCATGTTGAGCTTCCGCCCGTCGCCTGACAGCGTTTTCAACCATCACCACCGCGCCATCCACAATCAAGCCAAAGTCGAGCGCGCCAAGACTCATCAAGTTTCCAGACACGTTGAAGACGCGCATCAGGATGGCTGCGAAAAGCATGGAGAGGGGAATGATGGTTGCGACCAGCAGGCTTCCGCGCCAGTTGCCGAGCAGCAGAATTAAGACAATGATAACAAGGATCGCGCCCTCTATCAGATTCTTCGCCACAGTCCAGATAGTGCGGTCAACAAGCTCCGCGCGGTCGTAGAAAGGGATAAGCTCGACGCCTTTCGGCAGAGTCTTTTTCACTTGCTCGACGCGCTCCTTGACGCGCTCTACAACCGTGCGCGAGTTCTCGCCTTTGAGCATCATGGCGATGCCAGCGACAATCTCGCCTTCGCCGTCCGCCGTCACCGCGCCCTGCCGGACAGTTGCGCCAACCTTGACTTCGCCGAGATCGCGCACATAGAGAGGCACACCCTCTTTGCCTGTCTTAACCACGATGTTTGCGATGTCATCAGCCGATTCGGCCAGACCAATGCCGCGAAGAAGATATTGCTCCGGGCCATGCTCTATGTAAGCCCCGCCGACGTTCTGGTTGTTGCGTCCGACGGCTTCGAGCACATCGCGCAAAGAGAGGCCGTAAGATTGCAGCTTGGCCGGATCAAGCTGCACTTGATACTGCTTCTCAAAGCCTCCGAAGCTATTAACCTCCGTCACGCCGGGCACGCCCAGAAGCTGGCGGCGCACGCTCCAATCCTGAATCGTGCGAAGCGCAGTCGGGTCGTAGCCGCTGCCGTTCGCGGCGCGAAGCTCGTACTGGTAGATTTCACCGAGTCCAGTTGAGATTGGCCCCATCTCCGGCGAGCCTATGTTTTCCGGTATCTGCTCGCGCGCCTGCGTGAGTCTTTCGAGGACGAGTTGCCGCGCAAAGTAAGTGTCAACAGAGTCGTCAAAAACTATGGTCACGGCAGAGAGTCCAAACTTCGAGACGGAGCGAATTTCCTCAATATCAGGAAGCCCGGACATTGCGACTTCAACCGGAAACGTAATCTGTCTTTCAATCTCTAACGGCGCGAGAGATGGCGCGGAGGTCAAGACCTGCACCTGTACGTTTGTGACATCAGGCACGGCGTCAATCGGAAGACGCTGAAAGCTGTAGAGGCCCGCGCCGGTAAGGATAGCGACAAGCAGCATCACGAGCAGCCGTTGCTTAATTGAGAAGCGAATCAATGCGTTTATCATCAGTGTCCGTGCTCCCCCATTTCGCCTTTCATCATCTGCGTCTTGAGCGTGAAGCTGCCTTTGGTCACAACGCGCTCGCCCAAGCTCAGGCCGCCGAGAACTTTCCTGTAGCCGTCTGTCTCGCTGCCTGCTTCCACCTCGCGCACTTCAAAAGCTCCGGGTTCGTCTTCTTTAGGAATGAACACAATCGTGCGCTCGCCTATGCGCTGAATGGCTTCCGCTTTAACCATCAACTCCTCGCCTGTGCCCGCGCCTGTCCCTGCTTGAAAGCCAACCTCGACAAACATTCCGGCCTTGAGCCGCTCGCCGGGATTTACGACTTCTATGCGAACTCGCGCCGTGCGAGTCTCTTCATTCAGTTGCGGGTCAATGTAGCTAATGCTCCCGGCCATCGCGCCGCCGCCGAGCGCGGCAGAACGCACTTCGGCGGGCGTGCCAACACGCAAGAGTCCGATTTGAGATTCGGGCACGTTAGCCACGACCCAGACGTTTGCGAGATTGGAGATGGTGAAGAGCGGTTTGCCTGCTTCTACGCCTGCGCCTGCGTTGACGACGCGCTCTGTGATAATGCCCGGCGCAGGGGCGCGAACTGCGACCAGCGAAGTGTCATTACGATGATTGTCGCGCTCGTCTTCGGGAACCGGCGCACCCAACGCGCTCATCTCGTCGCGTATGTGCGCGACATCAACGCGCGCTGTCTCGACGGCGGCGCGTGCTTCCTGCACTTCGCGGTTCAGCGAGATATTGCTCTGAAAGTCATAATCAGCCTTTGCAGTCTTGTAAGAAGTTTCAGCAGCGATGAGGTCTTTGCCTGCGCCCGCACCAAGCTCTATCAGGCGGCGTGTGCGTTTGAGCGTCGCTTCGGCTTCATCAAGACGCGCTTTCGCTTGCAGCACGGCGACGCGGTTTTCCGCACGCAAGACGCGCTGAAGGTTACGCTCTGAAAGCTGAAACTGCGTCTCAGCCTCGTGCAGCTTGCCGTGCATCTGTGCGATCTGCGGGCTTGAGATGACGGCCAGCACACTCCCTGCGCGCACGCGGTCGCCAGGCGCGACGTTGACGCGCTCGACGCGGCCACCGACGAGCGGCGTGGCTTGTTGTGTCTGCTGCTGATTGGCTTCAACCGTGCCTGTGACTTCCAGGAGCGCGACGGCTGGACGCTGTGTGACACCCTCTGTCTCTATTCCAGCAGCTGTTAAAGCTTCAGGCGACAGTTTCACTTCAGAGTCGCCATGCACGTCCTTTTGCTCGCCCGCTTCTACATTTGCCTTAATCGTCTCCGGGTTTTGACCGCCTCGACGCATCCATAAGAACAGCGCGAGGACAATGACGAGAGCCAGAAGAGCGACGATGCCGACAATCACTGTGTTGCGATTGATTGAAGGTCTGTGTTCACTTTTAGTAGTCGTCTCGACTTCGATTACAGACTGCTCAACGCCTTGCGTGTCTACCCGTTCGACGGCTCGCTTCACTTCCTCTGTTTCTTTTTCCGGCATCTGATTGTTCCTTATCTGGTGAGAGCAGGGGTTTCTACGATGGGAGCGCCAATCGCTGATTGAATCTCTGCCAGCGCGCGATAGCGTTCAGCCAACGTCTCCGTGAAATCTCGTTGCGAGTCCACCAAACGGCGTTGCTCGTTGATAAGATCGGTAATGCTGAACTGGCCCAGTTCGTAAGCTGCGCGGATGACGCGGATATTGTCGTTCGAGCGCGCAATCACGCCTTGCTCAAAAGTGAAGAGCGCCGCTTGCGCCGCTTCGTAGCGGGCATAGGCGCTCGCCACCTCGCTACGCACGACTTGCTCTGCAACCTCGCGGCGCGTGCGCGCCTGCGTGATTGTGACTTTAGCCTCTTCCTGCGCGCCCTGATTGCGATTAAAGATCGGAAGGCCAACGGAAACGCCGAATGTGAGCAACCTGTCTTTGTCGCGCAACACGCCGACTGGCGTATCATCGAAAGCAGAGCGGCTGAGCGTATACCGGGTGAAGGCCGTCACCTCTGGCGCGCTTTGCGCTCGCGCAAGACGAAAGCCAGCCTGCGCCACTTCTTCCGTCAAACGTGCAAGGCGCAGGTCTGGGCGTGTGCGTAAAGCAATCTCCACTGCGGCTTCCAGCGTAGCGGGCGGTTGCGGCAGGCCGGGCGTCTGAATCTCCTCGCGCAGGCGCAGAGGCTCATCCGTTGGGACACCTGCCAGACTTTTTATTCGCAAGAGCGAGACGCGCAGGCGGCCTTCGACGAGCGCACGGCGCGAGCGCAGGCGTTCGACTTCCGCGCGCAGCAGATTGAGTTCAATCGGAGCAGTCTCGCCTTCATTGACACGCGCCTGAATGACCACCACTGTTTTCAGGTCGAGATTGGTTAAGCCCTCAGTGATTTCCAGTTCGCGCAATGCTGCTAATGCTTCAGCGTATAGGCTCAAGACTTCGCCCGCCAGCCGCCGCTCGCGTTCTGCGACTTCGGCCTCTACAGCTTCCAGCTCCGCCTGTGCGAGTTCGATTCGTCGCCGTCTCTGACCGCCCAACTCAAGCGGCAGCGAGACGCCCACACTCGTCTCGCTCTCACCCGCAGAGCCTGTCACACGCCCTGTTGTCTGCTCAAAATCAATCGTCGGATTCGGCCTGAGCTTCGCCTGCCTCGTACGCGCGCGGGCGCGCTCAATCTCAAGCCGCGCGGCAGCCAGTTCACCATTAGAGGCAAGCGCGCGGCGCACGATGTCAACGGAAGAGACACCCTGCACCGGGTCGAAATAAATCGCTCTCGAAGGACTGACCTTTTGATTCTCCGGTATGTTAAGCGTGCCCTGCGTTGATTCGGAAAAGGTAAGGCGCGTTGCGACCTCGACCTGCACCGGCGCGCTCTCGCGCGGAGGGTTTTGGGCCACAGTCGCCACGGATGCTGCTTCTATCAGGAGCATCGAAAGAAGGAGCGCGCAGGCGAGGTCAGTCGCCGCTCGTTTAATAAACTGCATCGTCAATCCTTTTCGGAAATGTAATAAAGCCCGCTCTCCCGTATGCCTTTGCAGGACACTTCGGGTAACGCAGGTGTTTGTCGCTGTCTTTGCGCTTAAGCGTGCAGGCGCATACGCGCACACGCTATCCGGCAATGAGCAGTCTTAACTTGATGTTGAAAAGAATTAGGCGAAGCGTGGAGGGTGATAAGTGCTCTGGAGTGTTGGCGACGGAAGGGTGTCTGTCTCGGCAGGAGCACGCGGCGACTTCGTTTCCGAATTACCGATGTTGGCAAAGCTCAGGCCCGGCAAAACATGCGCGCAGCAGCAGAAGCAATCCTCTTCATGCGGCGCGTCCCGTTCAGATTGCCTGTCTTGATGAGAACTTTCAGAGGAGCTAATAACCGCGCCTGCGTTTTTATTAACGTCACTGGTATCAATGGTGCTGATTCTCATTTGCAGAGATAGATTGCCTATCTCTTCGCCGCCGCAAAAATACTGGGGAAGCATAATGTCTGCGCCCGTATAAATCAGAAAGAACACGGCAACGACACGCACCAGCCGATTGCGTCTTCTCCTGATCGAATTAAGGCTCAAAGCTTCTCTCATCATCGAATCCTGTCTTTCGGGTTGTAGCACAGCCCGGAAAGAGCCGTCAAATTAACTTCAAGTGCGGGCGACTTTGCCATAGAAGTTGAGTTTACACAAAAGAGGTTATCTACTGGCGGCAGTCGCCTGGAGTGAGATTGAAGCTTGGATGAAAGGCACAAGATCGTGATATTGTCCCTGCGATAGGGGCTGCGATCTCCGAATTAAGGAGTCAGCGAAAAAGCGGGTTAAGTTTTTTTGAAATTCACAGGTTAGAACAAATAGATAAGAGTTGAGTAATGCCTTCTGGAAAAACGCACGATGCAATCACTTTTATTTTAGCCGCGCCGACTTTCGTGGCCGCGTGGGGTGTGTCCGGCAGCATCGCGCTGGCGACGGTCACGACCTGCGCGATGCTGTTCGGCGGGCTGATGTTCGGGCCTGATCTGGATATTCTGTCGCGGCAGTATACGCGGTGGGGCATCTTTCGTTTCCTGTGGCTGCCGTACCGGATGCTCTTTAGCCATCGCTCAAGATGGTCGCACGGCATCATCTTCGGCACGTTGATTCGCGTTATCTACTTCGCGCTGGTGATAGCGCTCGTTGTCGCGGCGGCAGTCTTCCTGCGCGCGACGCTCGCGGGCGGTGCGCCGCCTAACTTGAGCGAGATCGTCGAAGCATGGCGCGCGATTGAAACAGGCATCAGCCAGATTGTCGGCAAGCATGCAGCGTGGGCTACATTCGCCGGACTCTGGTGGGGCGCGGCCAGTCACACCCTCACGGATGTCGCATGGTCTGTCCTGCGTAAAAGCTCTGAGATTTTTTAAGAGCAGTGACGAGTGATAAGTGACGAGTGACGAGCTTAGAAACGATTTCTTGCTTGTCACTTGTCACTCGTCACTGCTCTTACGCTCTCTTTCCGGCAATCATCCGGTAAACGGCAAGTAGGATGACTGCGCCGACGACGGCAAAGGCCATGCGTATGAGAAAGCCTCTATCGCCAAAGCGCCCCGTTTCTCCGGCGATGCCGAGCACCTGCGCCAGAAAACCGCCGACGACCGCTCCCGCAATGCCAATCAGCATCGTGACGACGCATCCGCCGGGGTCTTTGCCCGGCATCAGCAGCTTGGCAATCACTCCCGCAATCAGGCCAAAGACGATCCACGCAATCAAGTTGTACATAACAACCTCTCTTCTTTAGTAACTGGCGATTTTCAAACGAGTCGGAACCGCCTGCGGTAGCGGGCGGGAAGAGCAAGGCAGAAGGATGAAGGATGAAGGATGAAGAGAATGCTATTCAGAGATGAATGCTTCAAGCTTGAACAGCATGCCTTTCATCCTTCCGCCTCTCTAACTTGCTCTCGCCCCGCTACCGCAGGCGGTTCCGACCTGACACCTCGATTTTACAGGGGATTCTAGGCAGCTCGGATTCTACGGGTGGCATTGATGAGTGTCAACGAGTTTTCAATGGCCGGAGCGCGCCTGTGCCAGACGATACGCCTGACGGCGCACGGCTTCAGAGACGTTGCGGTTCTGCGAGATGTTCTGTAAGTCTTTGGCGCGGATGCGCGGCAGGATGCTAATCGCCGTCGGCAGCGGCGTGCGCGGGTTGCGCGCGAGATTGTGGATAATCGTATACGAGCGCGCCCATGCGCGGTTCATGGCGATGAGACGCAGGACTTCATCCGAGACCGTACGCATCGCGGAGATGTTTTCGACTTCCTGATCCGTGACGCGCTGATTGTGTATCACAGCCACAGACACGACCTTGTTCGAGTCGCGTATGAGAATGGAGCGCGCTTCGCGGTCGCCCTTCATCGCCAGCTTGAGGCGATCCTTGACCGTCATCATGATGATGCGGCGGATCAGCGAGATGCGTTCGGGCGTGGTGTCGCCTTCTCTGGTGGCTTCGCCGATGATGCGCTCGGCATTGGCGATGCGCTGCTCATAACTCTCGTCGAAAAACTCTTCGATGCGCTCCATCAGCAGCCATGAATCATCTACGTCCACGTCGGAGACTTCGATGTGCTCTGCGATGAGCCATGCATCCTCAAGGGTGATGCCGTCAGCCGCGCCGAGGGATTCCGCGCTCTCCATAAATTCGGCGGCGGCGGTCTTCCCTTGTGCGCGTAATTCTCCGGCGATCTGCTGTGCGCCGCGTTCCTTCTCAAAAAACTCGCGCCGCGTCTCGCTCGCCCTGCGTTCGGCTTCAGGCGTGCGCGAAGGATTGTTGATGACCGCTTCGATGATGGCGGGAGCGCGAATCAGGCGCTGCTGGTTGACTGTGATGAGTTCGAGGAGCGCGCCGTCTTCGGTCGCAGCGGCAAGCTGCGCGATGGCTTCGTCGGGCGTGCTCTTGTTGAGCGTGACGGCCTCGTGAATCTCTCGCCCCGCATCCGTGCGCGCGGCCAGATAGCCGAGCACCGTCGGCGCAGTCTCTGCATCACGCGCGACGACGAGCAGCGAATCCGCTTCCTGCGAGGTCAGTGTCGAGTCAGCCGCCTCGGCCACTTCAGCCTGCGTGCTGGCGCGCAAAGAGACAAGGGCTTCCAGCAAATCCGCCTGCGGCAGCGGCAGCAGCCCGCGCGCCGCAGCCATCTGCGCCGCCTGCGGAGCCGTGCCCGCGACGATGGCTTGCACCAGAGGATTCGTGGATGTGACGTTGGCGCTCATGAAATTAAGCCGTCGTGAGACAGCAACAACAGGGGAAGACGAATCACTAAATCGCACAAAAGCTGAGCAGGAAAACAGCACACAGCGACGCTCGCCGGAAGAGCCGGGCATTCGAGGAATTGTGGCTTATCATATCAGTCTCTTGAGAAATGCTGCGGCGGTTATTGCGCGCCGCAGCATTTCTTATATTTCTTGCTGGAACCGCACGGGCATGGGTCGTTGCGCCCGACCTTCGGCTGGTCGCGCGTGATGGTTTTGACCTTGCCTGCCTCTTCGCCTGCGGCTGCCGCTCCCTGATTCGGCCCTGTGAACTGAAGTTGCGACGGGCGGCGAAGCGGTCGTCGCTGCTGCAATCTTTCGGGCGGCTCTTCGGTCACGACCTGTAGATTGAAGAGCGAGCGAATGGTCGTCGTGTCAATGCGGTCGAGCATCTCCTGAAAAAGATCGAAAGACTGTTTCTTGTATTCGACCAAAGGGTCTTTCTGCCCGTAGCCGACAAGGCCGATGCCCTGCTTCAGGTGGTCAATCGAGAGCAGGTGGTCTTTCCACTGCGCGTCAATGATATTGAGCATGATGATGCGCTCGTATGTACGCATCGCCTCGGCTCCGATCTGCGCTTCCTTCTCTGCATACTTGGCCTTGAGCTTTTCCCAAATCTGCCCTTCGAGTTCTTCCGAAATAGCGTTCTGGAAATCAAGCCCTTCGGCGTCGGCGTCGAAATCGTAGACGGAATAGAGTTGTATCTTGTAGTTCTCGACATCCCAGTCGTCAATCGCCGCCGCAGGGTTGATGTACTGCTTGGTCAAATCCGCCAGAAGGTCGCGCGCCACGCCCGTCTCGCCCAAGAGGTATTCTCTCTGATCCGGTTCTTCCATCAACTGGCGACGCAGGCCGTAGATGGTTTCGCGCTGCTTGTTCATCACATCGTCGTACTCAAGCAGGTGTTTGCGTGATTCAAAGTTGCGGCCTTCGACAGACTTTTGCGCGCCCTCTATGCGCTTGGAAACCATCTTGGATTCGATGGCGACGCCTTTCTCCATCCCTAAGCGTTGCATCAGGGCTTTGACTTTGTCGCCCGCGAAGATACGCATCAAATCATCTTCGAGAGAGAGAAAGAAGCGCGAAGAGCCGGGGTCGCCCTGACGGCCTGCGCGCCCGCGCAACTGGTTATCAATCCGGCGCGACTCGTGCCGCTCTGTGCCGATGATGTGCAGCCCGCCGAGGCTGACGACTTCTTTGTGCTCGTCTTCGACAATCTGTTTGGCTTGCTTGAGAGCCTCTTCCCATTGCTCTTCGTTCGCCTCGTCCGGGTCTATCTCTTCGCGCTTCAAAAATTCGCGCGCCATGAATTCGGGATTGCCGCCTAAGAGAATGTCAGTTCCGCGCCCCGCCATGTTAGTCGCAATGGTGACTGCGCCTTTGCGGCCCGCCTGCGCGACGATCTCAGCCTCGCGCTCGTGATACTTCGCATTCAGAACATTATGCGGGATGCCGTCCTTTAGCAGGCGACGCGCAATCAGCTCGGAGTTTTCGACCGAGACCGTGCCGACGAGCGTCGGCTGGCCGTTCTCGTAACATTCCTTAATCTCTTCGACCACCGCGTCCCATTTTTCGGGCAGCGTGCGATAGATCATGTCCGAATGATCCTTGCGAACCATGTCCATGTTGGTCGGGATGACTACGACATCGAGTTTGTATGTCGAATGAAACTCTGAGGCTTCCGTCTCGGCAGTGCCCGTCATGCCGGAAAGTTTTTCGTAGAGACGAAAATAGTTTTGCAGCGTGATGGTCGCTAAGGTCTGATTCTCTTTCTCGATCTTGACGCCCTCTTTGGCTTCGACGGCCTGATGGAGACCATCTGACCAGCGACGCCCCTTCATCAAGCGGCCCGTGAAGTCGTCAACGATGATGACCTCGCCGTCCTGCACGACGTATTGATGGTCTAGCCTGTAAAGCGTGTGCGCCTTCATAGCCTGCTCGACGCAGTGCAGCATCTCCATGTTCAACGGGTCGTAAAGATTGCCGACGCCCAGAAGTCTCTCGGCCCTGTCCACGCCCTCTTCCGTGAGGACTGCCGTGTGCTGCTTTTCGTCAACCAGATAATCGCCCGTGGTCTTGCCTGTCGTTTCATCCTTCTGGCCCTTGCGTAGCTGCGGGATGATGGCATCGGCTTTGTAATACTTGTCTGTCGCTTCATCCGACGCGCCGGAGATGATGAGCGGCGTTCTGGCTTCGTCAATCAGGATGGAATCCACCTCGTCCACGACGGCGAAGTAGTGGCCGCGCTGGACGCAGGTCGCAAGATCAAACTTCATGTTGTCGCGCAGGTAATCAAAGCCGAACTCGTTGTTCGTGCCGTAGGTGATGTCCGCCGCATAGGCCGCCTGCCGCTCAAAGTCGTCCATGTCGTTCTGTATGCAGCCGACTTCGAGACCGAGGAAGCGGTGAATCTGGCCCATCCACTCGGCATCGCGCGAGGCCAGATAATCGTTGACCGTGATGACGTGAACGCCGCCGCGCCCCGTCAGGGCGTTGAGATAAGAGGGCAAGGTGGCGACGAGCGTTTTACCTTCGCCCGTTCGCATCTCTGCGATCTTGCCTTCGTGCAGGACGAGGCCGCCGATCATCTGCACGTCGAAGTGTCGCATGCCGGTCGAGCGCACAGACGCTTCTCTGACGGTGGCAAAAGCTTCGGGCAGGATTTCATCCAGAGCCACACGCTCGCGCCGTTTGAGGTCTTCGGGGTCGCGCGCCTCTGCGGCGGCTCGCGCGACTTTTTCTTTAAACTCTACGGTGCGCGCTCTTAATTCGTCGTCGGAGAGCTTTTTGACGGACGGCTCTAGCTCGTTGATGCGAGCGATGATTGGTTGAATGCTTTTCAGGTAGCGTTGATTGCTGCTGCCGAAAACTTTGGTCAAAAACTTATCGAATCCCATAATCTTTTCCTATCGAAAACGCGCCTTAGCGCACAGGTTAAAAGCGTATGCAGACGCACTTCTGCGCGTAACAGATGATTTTAATGGAGCTATGATAGCAGAGGCAAGCGAGTGCCGTTTAGAAGGTGTGCGTTTCCGGGGTCTTCAGACCTTTACTCTGTTTGCCGCTTCTTGCTCCGCTGCCGGCGGATCATCTAAAGCAGCGCGAGGCAGGCGTGTGATGACGAGGATGTTTTTATTTCCGTTGAGAGCTTTGGTATTTTCAGTGAAAGCCGGTGCGGAGGCTCTGAGGTCAGTAGTGAATGCTGCGACGGGCCGGACGAAAGCGCTTCGATACAGCAGGCGTTTAGACTCCTGCCGAATTTCATCAACGCTGTCTTTGCTCTCTGTTGCAGCCGAAAAGAGTCGCGCAGACGGCGCGTGCGACGTGTAAGCATGCGCCGGTGCGCCGACGGCCAGAAGACACGCCGAGAACACCGTGACGAAGAGCGAGATGTTGTTAATCCGGGTCGTTTGCAAAGTTGATAACAGAAAAGCTAATAAACGTTAAGCCTGTTGTCCCGCCTTGTCTGGTACGTTAAGTCGCGGGCGGAAGTTGCTTCTTGACCATTTCGCCTGCGGTCTGGCGCGGCATCGTGAAGTTGACGATGACTTGATTGCCGTTTGAAGAAACCGTCGTGCTCTTATAAATTATTCCTTCATCCTGCCCGCTCTTGGTAATCCTGCCTACCTCCAGCAGCCCGTTGAAGCCTAAAGCTATCTGCTGCGCGCGTTGCTCGGATTCGACCTCCGATTCCACTTTGGCGAGCACCTCGCTCTGATCCATCTTGACGGTAAAGCGCACCTGTTTGCCGCTGAGGCCGGTCTGGTTGAGCTTTTTGAGAAACGAGAGCGCGTTGCTGTCGTTGATGGCTGAAACCATGTCTTTAGCGACCTGTATCAAGACCTCATCGCCGGATTTCTGGACGACCATCGGATTGACCAGCTTGCCGCTCTCGTCCAGCTCGGCCACGATGACGACCTCGACCGTCTTGTTGAGATCGAGCTTGCCGGCGTTTCTCAAAATATTGGCATTCGCCAGCCAGTCTTTCAGTGGCCGCTTGTTAATCTCATTCTCGTTCGGTCGCTCGATATTTTTGTCAGCCGCGATCTTGTCCATTTCCGCTTCGAGCTGCTCAAGACTTTTTCCGTCAGTCTTCGATGCCACCTGCGCGGCAGGGTCTTTCGGGTCAACAGAAGGCGACGGGCTGGCTGACGGGGAAGGCGTCGGCAGTTGTATGCCCTTTGGCATGCGGTTCGGCGTTCCGGGCGTCATGACGGGCGGCGTCATGACAGGGGGCGTCATGACAGGAGGCATCATCACCATCGGCGGAGCCGTGGCGACGATTTGCGGCGCGAGCGGGTCAAAGCCCGGCATCGTCGCCGGGGCAAAATAGCCTTCGGGATATTGAAACTTCGGCAGATTCAGAATCTCTGCGCGCTCTCCGATCTGCGTCTTGTTATAAGCCTTGTCCACGTAGTCCGAATCGGAAAACATGGAGGCGATGTTCAACGCATTACGCACGGCAGGCACATATAGAGCGCACGCCAGCATAATGATATGCACGACGATTGAGACTCCCAAAAGGCGCGAGAGCATAGGCCAGCGCGACACGCGCTCAACTTCAAAATGTTCGAACAGCTCTGGCATCTTCATACTTCAACAAAAAGCGCGTTTCGTAAAATTCCCCGTCCGGCTCCCCCTTTTAGACGCCGAAAAACCTCGCGGCGTTGCGAGATAAGTATAAAGGATGAAGAAAGAAAAGCAAGGCGGAAGGCGGAAGGCGAAAGGATGAAAGGGATGCTGTTCAAACTTAAAGCCTTCATCTTCAATAGCGCTCTCTTCATACTTCATGTTTACGCCTTCATCCTTGCTTTTCTTCCTTCATCCTTTAGAATCAGCTCATGCCACGATCAAGAGATAAGGGTAATCGTCGCCGCAGGCGCGACGGGGCGCGCGAAGAATCCGAAAGCAGCAGGCGAAAGAGCGGCGGGCGGAAAAATGACGCGGCGTCGCGCACGCCCAGCGCGACGCCGCGCGCAGAGGCTCTTCGCGCGGGAACCGTTCGCCAACCGGCGCAGCAGCGCGCCCTGCGCAAACTTCTGGAAGGCATCGGCGCGCCTGCTCCCGCGCCGTTCAAGCCCGACCCGTTCCAGCTCGAAGCGCTCGCCGCGCTTGAATATGAAGACGTGCTGGTGACTGCTCCCACGGGCAGCGGCAAGACTTGGATTGCGCGCGAAGAGATTCGCCGCCTGCTGGAACAGGGTCGCAGGGCCTGGTACACCTCCCCCCTCAAGGCTCTGACCAACTCTAAATATCACGAGTTTACGGAAGAGTTTGGCGCGGAGCGCGTAGGCATCCTGACCGGCGACAGGAAAGAGAACGCGGACGCCCCCTTGATTGTCGGGACGACGGAGATTTATCGCAACCAAATCTTTGACGCGCTGCGCAGCGGCTCGCAGATTCGCGCTGATTTGGTTGTGCTCGACGAGGCGCATTATCTGGCAGACGAAGAGCGCGGGCATGTCTGGGAAGAAGCGATTATCCTCTCGCCGCCGCGCGTGCGCCTGCTGTTGTTGTCTGCGACTATCGGCAATGCAAAGGAGTTTGCGGCGTGGATGGAAGAGGTGCGCGGCGTGCGTTGCGGCGTCGTCTCGCGGCCCGGCGCGCGGCCAGTACCTTTGCGCGCGGCGTTTCTTTACCCGGACGGCCAGCTTGCGCCGCTCGTTGATGAAGAAGGCGGATTGAATCCTGAAATTGAAAAGCTGACCGAGCGACAGCCGCGCCCGTTTGTGAGATCGAGAAGAGGCGGTTACAGGTGAGCAAGAAGAAGTTTCGCGCAAAAGCGCAAAGAAATTAAAAATGCAAAATGTTTAAGACGATTGTTATTTTTGCATTTTACATTTTTAATTTTGCATTTCTCTGCGCCTTTGCGCGAAATGCTTTTTATGGAGCAACATTTTGAAACTCAAGATGCCTGAGATGCCGCCCGGACAACTGCTGGCGGCGCTTCAGTCTTACAACCTGCTTCCGGCCATAGTCTTTCTGCCGACTCGCCGCCGCTGTGATGAGGCCGCCGCCGAATCCGCGTTGACGCGGCGCGACAGCCATGACGAGCGCAGGGAGCAGCGTCGCTCCATCGCGCGTGCGTTTGCAGAAGAGCACGCGGAGGTGCGCGGCCATCGTCACTGGAACACAATCATCAAGGCGGGCATCGCCTCGCATCACGCAGGACACATTCCCGCCTGGAAACTTCTTATCGAAAGATTGATGCAGGCCGGACTTTTGGACGCGATTTTTGCGACCGCCACGGTGGCTGCGGGCGTGGACTTTCCCGCGCGCACTGTCGTCATTACCAATGTGGATGCGCGGACTGGAAGCGGCTGGCGTGCGCTCTCTGCTTCCGAGTTGCAGCAGATGACGGGGCGCGCGGGGCGTCGCGGCAGAGACCGCGTCGGCTTTGTCGTCGCCGCGCCCGGACTTCATCAAGACCCCGAACGCATCGCTGTCCTGCTCGAATCCGCGCCAGACCCTTTGCAGAGCCAGTTTCGCGCGACCTACTCGACGCTGCTTAATCTGCTCGATGCGTATGAGAGCTTCGCGCATGTGCGCGAGATTGCGGAGAAGAGTTTTGCCTTCCGCGATACTGCGCGGCGCATTGCGCGATTGGAGCGCGAGCGCGCAGAGAGCGAGCGGCGCATTAGAGAGACGCTGGACAAAGCCGGATGTAATCTGCCTTCGACAGTTGCGCGCGGGCTTGAGCGGCTGGCGAGCGCGCGTGCGCGGCTGCTGGAAAGACTGCCGCAGACGCGCTTTGAAGTTATTATGAACTGGCTCGACGAAGAGGTCGTTCCCGGTCGCATCATCGGCGTCGGGCGCGCGGGGAAAAGGCTCGTGCTGGTGACCCGCAGGCGCGGCGACGGAGCTATCGGGCTGCGCGAAGACGGGCGCAGCGCGACGCTTCCGCTTGATCGCATCGGCAAAGTTTATGCGGGCATATATCCTTTGCGTGATGATGCGATTGAAGCTGCGTTTGCAAAGGTGCGCGCGGGGAAAGATGAGATTCTGCCTGAGCCGAAACTGCGCGAGGCGCAGGGGCTTGAAGATGATGCCGTCAATATCATCAACGATATGATCGAAGACCTCGCGCCCGTTGGTTTGAGCGAAGATGAAAAGTCTGCGTGCGCGGAAGCTTTGTGGTCTGTCATAGAGGATGCGGAAGCAGTCGAAAGAGCGGAGCAGCGCATCGAAGCTTTGCGCGCGGAGGTGTGGCAACCGTTTGAGCGGCGCGCACGCGTGCTGTCCACTTTCGGATATTTAGACATCGAACAGGAGCGCGTCACGGAGCGCGGACGCTGGCTCGCAGACCTCCATGTGGATAGACCTCTGCTGGTCGGCGAAGCCTTGAGACAGGGCTTGTTTGCCGCGCTCGATGTGCCGCGCGCGGCTGGCTTGATGGCCGCGCTGGCCTCCGATGCCGACAGAGATTACGGCGAGCTTGTGCCGGATGATGCGCTCGTCACCGCGCTCACGGAGTTTGACGAGGTGGCGTACAGAGTGGCGACGGAGGAATGGAAGCAAGGTTTGGAGCCTGCGCCGGAGATGAACTTTTCGGCGGCAGCGACCGCCGCGCACTGGGCAGGGGGAATGGACTGGTCTGAGCTGGTTCACGAGACGCGCGCCGAAGAGGGCGATCTGGTGCGTATGCTGTCGCGGACGGGCGAATCACTGCTTCAAATCGCTGGCTTGCAGAAAGCTCAACCGGCAGCCGCGCGCACAGCATGGATCGCAGCCGGGGCAGTCCTGCGCGAGCCTGTCCGTTAAAAACTTTTAGGGGCAAAGGGGTAAAAGGGGAAATGTGTAAAAGAAAAAAAGTGATAGCAGCTTTACGTTTGTTCCATTTCCCCTCTTTCCCTCTTGCCCTTTTCCCCCTTTTGATTTTCGTCTTTGCGCTGTCGGCATGTGGAACCAGCGATAACCTTTTATCGGAGAGTGAGCCGGGGATGATGAATGATGAGAAGAAAGCTCCTGTCAACTATGTCGCGTTGGGCGATTCGACGGGCGCGGGCGTGGGCGCAAAGAACGGCGGCTATGTCGCGCGTCTCTTCCAGCGGATAGAGCGCGAGCGGCCAAACTCGCGCCTCACAAACCTGTGCGTCAGCGGCGCGACGACGAGCGATGTCCTGCGCGCACAGCTCGGAGCGGGCCTTGACGCGCGTCCGAATTTTGTGACCATCGGCATTGGCATCAACGATGTCGGCAGAGGCGTGCCGGAAGAAACTTTCGCGCGCAACTTTGAAGAGATTTTGACGCGCGTCAAGAAAGAGACGGGCGCGACCATCGTCGTCACGAACCTGCCTGACATCTCGCTCGCGCCAGCCGTGCCTGCGAGTTTGCGCGCCACAGTTCAGGCGCGCGTCGTCGCCTTCAATGCGCGAATCAAAGAGATTGCCGGGCGTCACGGCGCGCATCTCTTTGAGGCTTACGAGACGACGCGGGAGATCATCCCCGCGCACCCGGAGTTTTTCTCGGATGACGGTTTTCATCCGTCCGACACGGGTTACGAATACTGGGCCAAGCTGATGTGGCCTGTGGTCAAGAGCGCGATAGAAAAATAGTTGTTAGACTCAACGAAGAATTTTCCCGCAAAGGCGCTGGTGGCGCAAAGAAGACAAGTCGCTAAGGGAGTTGAGCAGTTATTTGTCTTGAGTGCTTTCTTCGCGTCTTGCTTTGCGCCACCAGCGCCTTTGCGGGAAACTAACTTTTGATTTGCTCTGCCGTCTGCTTCCTGCAAGTCACTTTCATTGTGTTAGAATAAACCGGAGGTCGAAAGAATTATGGAAGACACAAAAGAATCTCCTTACTGCGCGGGCAATGCCGTGTGCGATGCGCTCAAGTATCTGGGCGATGCGTCTTATGCCGTGCTGCCGAAAGATATGGCGCACCAGCTCGGCGAGTTGAAGACCAATTTGTTGAGCGGCGTGCGCTGGCTGATTGATAAAGAGATCGAGTGGGTCGCGGCGCGCGTTGAAGGTGGCGACCGCCTGCGCGAAGAGTGGCGCGAGAGCGCACGCCGCGCGCGACAAACACAGAACGCTGGCGGCGGCATCTGAAGAAGGTAAAAGTAAAAAGGTAAAAGGCAAAAGTGAAGCAGGCTGTGACGCTTTATTTTGCCGGATGTCAATTCTTGATTGAGAGCAAAAGATGGAAGTCTTATTAGCTGAAGAACTCGGTTTCTGTTTCGGCGTCGAGCGCGCCGTCGAGATGGTCGAAGAGGCTGTCCGTGAGGGCGGCGTGGTGCGTTCTCTCGGGCCACTGATTCACAACTCGCAGGAGATGAAGCGGCTCGAAGGGCAGGGCGTTCAGACCATAGACGCGCCCGCGGAGGCTGCCGCCAACGTGACGGCTGTGATTCGCGCGCACGGCGTCACGCCGCAGGTGCAGCGCGAGCTGGAAACTCGCGCCGCAAAGGTCGTTGACGCAACCTGCCCCTTCGTCACCAAAGTGCAGAAGCTGGCCGAGCGCGCCGCCGCGCAAGGCAGAGACATCGTCCTCGTAGGCAACCCGGATCACCCGGAGATGATTGGCGTCGTCGGCTATGCTCCCGAAAACACATACGTCGTGCGCGATGCGAGCGAAGTCGAAAAGCTTCCCTTCCTGCATGAGCCGCTCGTCGTCTCGCAAACCACGCTCAAGCTCAAAACCTTTCTCGATGCCGCCGATGCAGTCCGCGACAGGGCCGACGCGGAACCGCAGATCGTCAACACCATCTGCTCTGCCACACGCGACCGTCAGGACGCTGCACGCGCCCTCGCCGGAGAGGTCGAAGCCTTCTACATTATCGGAGGCCGTCATTCATCAAACAGCGTCAAGCTCCTCGCCGTCTGCAAAGAGCAATGCGAGAAGAGCTATTTGATAGAGACTGCGGACGAGATCAACCCGTCAGACCTCGCGGGCCTCAAGCGCGTCGGCGTCACCGCCGGAGCATCCACGCCCAACTGGCTCATCAATCAGGTGGTTGAAAGACTGCGCGAAATCGGCGCAGCATGAAGTCCGGGTCAGCTAGCTTTTGTAAAAGGGGTGAATATGAAAACATTCTTACTGAAAACAAGCCTACAAATTTCGCTCACCATAGTGGCTCTCAGCCTCACGGGTTTTAGCTGCCCTGATGTTAGAGCGCAGCAGAGTCAAGACGGTGCTCCCGGCGGAGGCCGTATCGAGCGAAATCCTACTCCGGGGCATGGTACAGTTGCCGGAAAAGTTCTGCCTTTCACCTTCAAAGGCGATGATTTGCAAGCCGCTGTGATGAGCCATCCGATGCCGGAAACGTGGCTCGTTTTTCCCGCCTCGACAGTTAAAGACCAGCCGCCCGAAGCAACTTCAGGCAATGACGCGCCAACTGTAAAATTAGAGTTGCCAGTCAAAGCTCAACAGGTATTGCTGTCAGTATGGAAAGCAGCCCTTAATTTCAGATACAGCCAGCACTTGGAGAATGAGTCATCCGCGCAAAGCGATGCCTATGACGGGATGGCTCTCCAAAGCTCTCGTCGCATTGTGGAAAAAGATCTGCAAAAGATAGAAATAGACACTCCTACAGGCAGGCGAACAATCAGTTGGGAAGAAGCGGAAGCTTTGACTGAGTTTGTCTCCAGAGCAGCATTAGACGTGATTAGAGAAGCCCAGCGATACAAAAAATAAGCGCGCCTCACGTTCATTTGAAGCCGCGCCCGGATATGAGCCACGACACTCCACGCCTGATATTTAACGTGAGTTCGACGTAAGAATAGTGAAGTGTTAGTTAGACCCGGAGGGGCGACATATCTTAGCCCAGCACGTCAGTGCTGGGACAAGACGCCCTACAAGGACAAAGCCCCGGAGGGGCGACATAGATTATGTCGCCCCTCCGGGGCTTTGTCCTTTGATGTGGCTGCTGTCCCCACGGCTGACGCCGTGGGCTAATCTATGTCGCCCCTCCGGGGCTGTCATGCAGCATCCTCTTCTGCTTATATCGAACTCACGTTATTTAAATCACGTGAGTTGCGTTTATAGCGGATGGCAAATGCATGCGCCCTGCCTGACGGTCGGGCTACTGCCCCGAATGTCACAGTAGTGGGGCAGTAGCCCGACCGTCAGGCAGGGCGCATCGCCTCACACTCCATCGCTAATAGCTATAAATCATTCGAGTTGCGCTTAATTGCCCTCTTTGCTTACAGGATAACGCTTGAATGTTGCTTAGTGACGTTCAAGCGTTTCTTTCTAACGCTCAATCGTTGCTTTATAACGCTCAAGTGTTTCTTTGTGACGCTTGAACGTCATTCGATGACATTCAAGCGTCACAAAGCTTCGTTTCAACAGAACTCTACGCAACTTCAATGTTACAGGGTAAGGCTCAAAGCTCGGAAACTTCCCTTCAATACTTACTCAAAGTGCTTTGAACATTTGCCTGTAAAAAGCGATTGCCCTTTTCTGCTCCCGGCGTGGCTTTGCCTACTCATCCCCCCTCAGACCTGAATTGTTGGGCAAGATGAAAACAAAGGACTTAACAGGTCTTGCAACTTTTGACACAATGAAAGCGAGGCCGCCGCGAGCCACCTAACTGACGACGGCCTCTTCCGCGTCAACCCCTTCTCGCGTGCGCTTTGCGGCCCAAGAGAGGCGAGCGGCTGTCGGCGTCTCACCCCCTCGTGTCGCGCCGACAGTCTAAAGCTTTTAAGAGTTCTATGGTCTCTGCTATATTGCGAGCGTTATTTGAAAACCTAGCAACGGCTTATGCGTAGCTCACACCTCAACTTGAAGTAATGAGCATCGCCGTTGAGAAGCAAAGGATTCTCACGGCGGATAACTTGAGCAGACGCATATTATGCGGAATTCCGCATAATGGCAAACCTAATGTTCTGTTCGGCCTATCGGGAGGTAATTCCTGATGGGAGCGGCAGCGCGTTTGAAGCCAGAACGATTAGCGGGAAAGCTGCTACAAATTCGGCTGTCTCTTGGATTATCTCAAACCGAGATGCTTAAACGGTTGGGCTTTGCGGACGTTCTCAAGTATCACAGAATCTCAAACTATGAGCTAGGAACAGGTGAGCCACCCTTGCCCGTGCTTCTGGCTTACGCTCGCATCGCAAAGATTTCAACGGATGTCTTGATTGATGATGAGATGAACTTGCCCGCCAAGCTTCCCGCCACGTCAAAACATGCCCGCCGTTGATAGTGGGCCAGTTTCAAAAATAGCGAAGAAAAAACAGTTTCCCGCAAAGGCGCAAAGACGCAGAGGAAGACCGCAAAGCTTTGAATGCCATTCGCTCTTGGCGTGCTTTTCTTTGCGCCTTTGCGCCTTTGCGGGAGATTCTTTCGTCATGGATGGACACCAGAATTTGAAACTAGCCCACTACCCCGCCGTTAATGCCGGGCAAAAGTTGATTGTTAGGCAAAGCCTCCTGGCGTATACTTTCGCGGTAGCCTCGCATCCTTTATCTCACTTTCACGCCTTAAAGGAGGTGCAACGCAATGGGACGCAGAAAACGCAATTCCAGAATTCTCACACAGGCAAACGAACGTCTGAAC
Organism: Pyrinomonadaceae bacterium; assembly: GCA_963817025.1. Lineage (GTDB taxonomy): Bacteria > Acidobacteriota > Blastocatellia > Pyrinomonadales > Pyrinomonadaceae > JACMLC01. Next base: position 1,461,282 of record CAWFML010000004.1, read on the forward strand.
GGGCTAAAAGCGATTGACCCGGCGCTGGATTTAGGCAACGGGTTGAAGGCCAGTGACTATGAAACTGCGATTACAAATCTGCGGAAGATTATTGATGAATACAACCAGATGCTTTCGCAGTTGGACGAGAAGCAGAATCAGATAGATGCTGCGGAAATAGCTCTACGCGATTTGTCCGAAAGGATGCTGGCTGGCGTCGCTTCCAAATTCGGCAAGGACAGTGATGATTATGAGAAGGCTGGCGGTGTACGCAAGAGCGAGCGCAGACGGGCCGCTCGTAAGCCCGCGCCTGTTCAATCCTGACGACAGATGGCGTGATTTATTTCAGGCATCGTCCTCATCTCCGTCCATCAAATCTGCCTGATCGAGCATGTAGACGAGGCGGCGCGCTTCTTCGTTGCCGTATTCTGCGGCCTGACGTTCGAGTGCGTCGCGTGCGATTTCTGCGTCAACGGAATCCGCCAGCAGCGAGATGAGGCTCGTGGTGGGCATCTGTGCGAGGGCTTCCTGCGCGAGCGCGCGGACGACCGGGTAATCGTGGCGCGCCAGCTCGCAAACTTCGCTCGGCGCAAAGCGTGTGGCGAGGGCGTCCGCCAGCGCGTCTATCCGCGCAAAGTCGTGTGCGCGATGTGCGCGCATGACAAGCTGCGCGAAAACCTCTGCCGATTGCGTTTGATGCTGTAAGAGGACGGCGCAGGTCTCTGCCATGCGGCGCAGTTCGCGGCCCTGTTCGGGGCTGATGGTCTGGTTGTTCTCGGCCACGCGCTCGTCTAAGGCGGACAAGAGGCGGCTCACTTCCCAGTCAGAGCGCGCGTCATAGGGCAGCGCGCCCGTGTTGTGGGATTGCGCCGGCGCGGGAGTCACGCCCGGCGATTGCAACGCGCCGACAATCATCTTGCGCGTCGTCGAGCGCAAGCCTTCCCAGACGCTCGCAATCCGCGCTCCGAAATCTTCAATCATCATTCTCAAACAAATTCGCTCCAGTAGCCTGCTTTCGTCCGTGCAGGCTTCTCCTTCAAGATAGCTCTACTATACCGCGAACAAAAGCAAGTAGAAAGTGGAGAAAAGAGTATGTAGCGGGTCAGTTTCAAACCGGCAAAGAGAAAACATGTTCCCGCAAAGGCGCTGGTGGCGCAAAGAAGACAAGCCGCTAAGGGCTTGAGCAGTTATTCAGCTTGAAAGCTTTCTTCGCGTCTTCCTTTGCGCCACCAGCGCCTTTGCGGGAGATTCTTTTCTGAGGCTGTGTCCTAACTTTCGCCCTGCGCCTTTCCTTTTTCGCCATTCTCTGCGGCTTCTGCCGCCGGATTGTGATCTATGACTTCGCTGATTTCCGTGAAAGGAATCTTGATAATCTCGCCGTCGGCTCGTTCCAATTTGAGTGACGGCGTGGTCAGGGCCTGTGTGGTTTTCATGCTGCGGACGATGCCGCGCACGTGTTTGCCGTCGAGCGTGACGATCTCTACGTTATCTTTGCCATACAGCGGCTGTAGGGCTGCGAGGGCTTTGGTGACTTCCAATTTTTACCGTGCTTTCTTTTATTTCGTTCAGAATAAAACTGTAGGGGGTATCTCTCTCTCATCAATCGCACCATAGAAGCTTTGATATGTCCTCAGACTGATGTTTGCTGTGGATACATCGTTGCCTTTTCGCGTCCACTCTGGTAAAGCAGTGGATGCGTTCAGGAATCAAACGGCACGCGGCACGCCGCACATGCCTGTCGCCTGCGAGTCATCATGTACGACGGTTATTCGCAGACGATAAAAATTCTTGACCGTGCGTGAAGAACATGCAACCGTAATGCTCCACCCGGCGTATAGAGACACTGAGCAGTTGACTTACCGGGCCGCAAGGCTCTTAAACATCAAACAGCGACCGAGAACTAATGTCATCAGATTCACAAAGCATTGACGAACCGACGGGCACGAGTAATTCTCAGGATAACATGCCGTGTCCGAACTGTCGTGCGCAGATGCCAAAGGGCATGCGCTTCTGCCGCCTCTGCGGTTTTCGCCTCGGTGAAGGCGTAGAGGAATATACGGAGACCGTGCGCTTTGGCCCGCAGACGGTGGCCGCAGCACAACAGCCGCATGGCGCACAGCCGTGGGGAACGATGTCGCCTGCCGGTGCGCCGCAAACAGCCCTCGGCAAGAAGAAGCGTAAGGGTAAAGGCCCGCACTGGATCGTCTGGGTCATTCTCGGCGTCATCGTCGCATCCGTTGCGGGAGGCAGTTTCCTGCGCCCCTTTAATGTCAACATCGGCGGCAAGAGCGGCGCGGCTTCATCCGCTCCGGCCTCCAAGTTCGGCGTCAATTCATTTGTGAGCGTTGACGGCGGCGCGATGCTCGATGCTATTACACCGCCGGACGGCCCGGCAGATAAAGCCGGATTGTTAGGCGGAGACGTTATCAAGAGCTTTGACGGGCAGGCGGTCGCGGGCGAGAGCGAGATCAAGAAAATCTTAGCCTCGACGCCGATCGGAAAAACCGTCGAAGTGGTTTACGTCCGCGATGGTGAAACCAAGACCACTAAGATGACTACGACTTCCGCCGAAGAGCTTGACCGTTTGACGGAAGCTTTTGAGGACAGGGAAGGCGGTAAGGGTTTCATCGCAGAAGGCACTCATCTGGAGCGTATTCAAGTGCCGGGCATGAACATCTACGGCGTGCAGTTGCATGATGTGAGAAAGAACAGGCCCGGATATATCTCAGGCTTGCGTAATGAAGATATTGTGATCGAGTTTGACGGACTCCCGATGCGCACGCGCAGAGAGTTTGAACTGCGCATCGAACGCGCCAAGCCGGACAGCACAGTCAAGACCATCGTCATCCGCAACGGCGAGCGCGTCGAACTCGACATCAAGATCGGCGTGGACGATTAATTCCCCGCGACATAATCTCTGAGGCGCGCAAACATTTCGCGGCGCACCTCTTCTCTCTCTTCTTCCGTCTCGTCCGCTTCAAAAGTCTCAAACAGCGCATAGGGAGTTTCGCCGACGAGCCGAAGCTCCCATGCTTCGCGCCCCTCGTGCGAGGGCCGTGCAAACCACAGCGCATTCACTTCTGCGACCTCAGGCACGACGCCTGCGATAGCATCACTCTCAAATCCTTCATAGATACGCGCAGTCTCTTCGCGCATCAACACGCGCATCAATCGCCACCCGTGCTTGCTATAGGCGGCGATAATCTCCCTGAACTGCTCAATCTGACTCATAGAAAAGTCAGGGAGCAGGGGGAAGGGTGCCGGGTGTAGCAATAAGAAATGCTTTTCACTACACCCGGCACCCTTCCCCCTGCTCCCTTTTCATTTACCGCGTGGGCGGTTTGATGTCTTTCTTCGCAGGCGGCGCGGCGGGTTTTGCGCCCTGCGTGGGGGCCGGGGCGGGCGGCGCTTGCGGCTGCATGCCCGGTTGGGGCGGAACAGCACCCGGCGGCGGTTGTTCGGTCATAGGAGGACGCTGCTGGCCCGGCGTCGTTCCCTGCGGCGGGCCGGTTTGCGTCCCCGGCGGAAGCTGGCCCGGATTCTCAGGGTTGGTCGGGCCTTTAGGAGACATCGTGCCTTTGAAGAAAGTGTCAATCGCAAGCTTCCAGACGCCGTCCTCTTTGGCAAACGGGAGCGGCTCCCATGATTTCGTCTTCTCGTTCTTGACTTCGAGAATAGCGTAATCGCCCGTGATCTTTTCGTTGCGCGTCTCCGGCAGCGTCGCGGCGAAGGTCGTCTCTGTGAGACCGTTTTCGACGACCTCGTTGAGCGTCTTCTTCTGCATCCCGGCATAAGTTTCCATCATCTCCAAAGTGCCTTTGGAGAGCGTTTTCTTGATGGCTTCCGGGTCTTTTTTCTTGACGGCTTCATAGAGGGCTTTGTAGGCAAGGGTCGGCGTGGATTGATTTCCGCCCTGCGCGCCGCCGGGATTGCACGCCGCGCCGGCAAGCATGGTCAATGCCGCCAGCCCGATTGCCAGCATCCTGATATGTCTGATCTTCATTATCATCTCCTAAAAAATTTGATGGCTTGTGATTGGCTCAGAAGAGACGCTCGAATCTCTCAACTGATTTGCAGCCGAAGCGTTCCGCATAAAGGAAAGCGGCGCAGTATACACCAATCATATCGGCCTACTCCAATTGAGCGGGCGGATGATGAGAGGTTCAGTTTGAGCCGCCAGAGGTATGTGGTTATTTATGACTTATGTTATTAAAAGAGAAAGCGTTTCCCGCAAAGGCGCAAAGGCGCAAAGAAAAGCTCGCAAAGAAGAAGTGGCATTCAATACCTTTGCGTTCCTGCTTTGCGCCTTTGCGCCTTTGCGGGAGATTTCCTGTTGTTTATGAACCTGTTAGCTGAAGTCGAATCTCTGCCGGGTCGCCAATGGCTGCGCGCTTCCAGTCTCTGTTTTGTTGACCGCACGGACTGAGCACTTTATGATGCGTTTTCCGGTCAGGGAGAAGCAGGACGCGCCTGCGCTCGCTTGATGATGCGGTTTCATATTTCATGTGGCTTCATAGATTCCCGCACCTCGTATGGCATCGCTTGCGTCGCGCCGTAGGGCATAGGCCCGTCTCGCTACGCATGATGCCGCTGTGTGTGCTGGCTTTCGCGGCAGGCGGCACGCTCTTTCTCGCGGGCTGCTCGCATAAAGTCAAACCTTCGACGCAGGGGCAGGCACAAACGCGACGCACCGCGAGCGAGGAATCCAACCCGGAGAAGAACGGAATGTCTCAAGAGAAGAGCGCACCTAAAACTCCTTTTTACGCGGCTCTGGAAAAAGCCCTCGCGCGGCGCGGGACAAAAACAGAGGCCGTCTGCGATGTCAACGACCGTGTCGCGCGCCGCATTCTGGAAGAGTACGGCTCAATGTTTCTGGCGAGCGAGAGCGTGCTGCCTCCGCCCGTCTGCATCTTCAAGAGCGATGAAGAGGTTGCCAGCTTTCAAAGTAAAGCGGGCGTCAGCTCGGCCACGATTGAAGGCACTTTGATAGAGTTGCAACCGGCGGCGATGCAGGCGTTATTGAAAGCCCGCGAAGAAGCTCTGGCCGAAGGACTCGACCTCACGCCGCGCGGCGGCACGGAGGCTGCGCGGCGCGACTTTGCGGATACGCGCCGCCTGTGGGACACAAGGTTTTTGCCCGCGCTCAAATACTGGCAGGAGCAGGGACGCCTGACGGAAGAACAGACGGCGCGGCTGCGCGCTCTGCCATTGGATCAGCAGGTCAAAGAAGTGCTTGAGCTGGAAAAGGAAGGCATCTACTTCAGTCAGGACTTGTCAAAGTCCATCCTTTATTCCATCGCCGCCCCCGGCACATCACAGCACATAGCCATGCTCGCGCTCGACGTGACGGAGTTTCAGGACGAGCGCGTGCGGCAAATTCTCGCGCGGCACGGCTGGTTTCAAACCGTCAAGAGCGACCTGCCGCACTTCACTTTTCTGGGCCAGAGCGAACAGTCTCTGCCCTCGCTCGGACTCCGCTCCGTGATGAGCGACGAACAACTTTTCTGGATTCCGAATGTCTAAGACCCAAAAGCTAAGGAGAACCCCTGAACAATGATTTATTGCACTAACTGCGGCAACCAAAACGCCGATGACGCACGCACTTGCTTTAGCTGTGGCAACGCTTTTACAGGGCAAGGCAGCTCAACCCCCTTTACCGCGCCGCCCCCGGGAGCGCAGCAGCAGCAACAGCAGCAGCAAACGCCGTGGGGCACGCCGACGCCGTCTTACGGCGCGCCGATGCAGCAAAGGCCCGGCGGGGGACTGTCTGCGGTCGGAGAAAAACGCGACCCCATCATGGTCATCGTGTTCGCCATCCTGACCTGCGGCATCTACATGTACTTCTGGGTCTATCAGACGAGCCTCGAAATGAAGAACGCGCTCGGCGGGCGCGAGGACATCAACCCGACGATGGATGTCGTCTTGAGCATCTTTACCTGCGGCCTCTATGTCATCTATCTGGCTTACAGGTATCCGCAGCTTTTGATGGAGATGCAGGACAGGACATCGCAGCCGCGCAATGACATCACGACCATCTCGATTATTCTGGCTATCTGCGGACTCGGCATCGTCAGTCTCTTTATGATTCAGACCGAGCTGAATAAGATTTGGGACGCAGCCGCGCGCAGATGAGTATCAATCAGGCCATACATGAAGCAGGAGGCAGGAGCGTGAAGCACGAACACGCTCTCCTGCCTCCTGCGACTGCTGAAAAGTCACTGGCGTGGGTGGCTCTCATTGGCCTGTCCGCGATGTTTTTGATTAGCATGATATGGCGTCCGGCGGACGAGCCGACGATAATCCTGTGCCCGTTTCGCGCCATGACGGGATGGTTATGTCCGGGTTGCGGGATGACGCGCGCCTTCTGCGCCCTCGGACACGGCGAACTGCGCCGCGCTATACATTTCAACGCGCTCAGCCCGCTCCTGTATCTTTCCCTGATCGTCGTCTGGATAGGGGCGGCGGCCACCGTGCTTAACCTTCATCGCGTGCGCGCCGTTGTCAATCGCCTGCGTCCGAGCGCAACCGTCAGCGTGTTGATTCTAGCGTTGACGATGGTGTGGTGGGCTGTGCGGCTGGCGGGCGGATTCTGATTGAGCATGGGCAGAGATTTATGAAACGTTGCCCGACATGCCAGCGCACGTATGCTGACGACACGCTGAGCTTCTGTCTGCAAGACGGCGCGACGCTCCTTAGTGAGCCGGGCGCGGCGTCGTCATCTGCGAGCATGGAGGCGGCCCTGCGTGACGCTCCCTCGCATCGAAGCGGCGCGCCGACAGAAGTCCTGGCCTACCGCTCTGCCCCGACAGACGAGATGCCGCAGACCGCCACGACGCTCTCACACGAGCAGCGACCGACGGCCAGCGACCTCCAACGAAACTCTCGCCCTCCGAAAACACAGAACACCGCGCTCGTCGTTGGCTTGACGGCGATTGCGACGCTCATCCTGCTCGCGCTCGGAGGCGTCGGCGCGTGGCTCTTTTTGCGGGATGATAAAACGACCGGGCCAAACCAGCCGCCTGTGAATCAGAACCGGAACGATGTGCCAAATGCGAACGGCAATCTCAAGAGCAGCCCGACGCCCAACACTTCGCCCACGCCTGCGGTTTCGCCGACGCCCCCGCCGGTTAATGTGGCCGCCGTGCGCGAACAGGTGACGGCTGCGCTCAACGGCTGGACTTCCGCCTCCAGAGCGCGCGATCTGGATAAGCACATGAGCTATTACGCGGACACGCTGGACACCTACTACAGCGCGACCAATGTCGATGCGAGCCGCGTCCGCTCAGACCGCTCGCGCGCCTATACGCAATACAACACTTTGGACGTTGAACTAAGCGACATCAAAATCACTCCCGACCCATCGGGCGAGCGCGCCACAGCCACCTTTGATAAGACATGGACATTCGAGGGCGATGAAAAATATTCCTCCGGCTCTGTGCATCAGAAAGTGTGGCTCACGAAAATAGGCGGACGCTGGCGCATCACCGGCGAAAAGGATTTGAAGGTCTATTATGTGAACAGAGAAAGATAGCCAGAAGATGTTCACCACAGAAGAATTGCGGAACGCGGATTTCGGATTGCGGATTGAAAGAGTAAATCTCTTCTACAATCCGCAATCCGAAATCCGCATTCCGCAATCGAAATTTTCTGCTCGCATCTAACAGGCCGCCGAAGCGATGAAACGTTGTCCCACATGCCAGAGCACTTATACGGACGACTCGCTGATCTTCTGTTTACAAGACGGCGCGCGGCTCTTGCCTGCCAGCGAATCCGCGTCAACGCCGCCCTCACGCAGCGGGGATGCGACAGTGATCTTGCCGGAAGAGTTTGCAAGACAGCACGCACAGCCACCGCCGCCGACACAAGCTTCAGCATCGAGAGACGCGCGGACGCTCCACCTGCCGCCGACGGCTGAGACGGCGCATGAGCTTCCACGCCACACTGCGCGTGATGCATACATTTCCGCTCCGCCGCCGCAGAAGACCACCAGCCCTTTGCTCATCGCAGGCGTAACGGTCATCGTCATTCTCCTGCTCGCGCTCGTCGGCATCGGCACAATGCTCCTCTTTCGCAGTCCTGCTGAAGAACAGGGCGGCACCACGAACACGAACAATCCGCGCAACGACAATTCAACGCCGCCTTCAAACGCCAGCAATCGAAATACAGCGTCGCCTTCAAATACCAACAATCAACCGCCCGCGCTGCCGCCGCTGCGAATTTCCGCGACCTCATCTTCGACGCGCGTGCCGATGAAGGCTTTTACATATGAAGCGGCACATGTGCTGGATGGAAACTTGCAGACTGCTTGGATTGAAGGCGCGGGCGGCCCCGGCGTGGGCGAGTGGATTCGCTGCGATTTCGACCGCGAAGTGAGACTAAATCAGATAAGTTTTACTCCCGGCTATTTCAAGAACGCCTCGATCTGGAAACAGAACAACCGTCTCGCCGCCGCGACTTTTCATTTCTCCGATGGCACTTCGCGCCGCTACATTTTTCCCGACAGCATGCAACGACAGAAGCTCGACACCGCAGGCATCCGCACGCGCTTTGTCCGCCTCGTCATCGAAGAGATATATCCCGGCTCTGTGGATTCCGAAGACACAGCCATCTCTGAAATCTCGTTCGACTGGGAGCCTTAGGACACGACAAGCCAGAATCTAAAGCAGTTCTTTGCGCCTCTCGTTTTATCTTTGCGCCTTTGCGTGAAACAGTTACGTTTCGCGCACAGGCGCAAAGAAAGAAAAACTCAAGGCGCAAAGGGTTGAAGCATTCTATCTCTTGAGTTTTGATAGCAGAGTTGAATCAGCGTCCAGTGGCGATTAAGGGCCTGTCATGGAATTGCAACAAAAAGCTTGCCTCTTAAAGCAAAAGTGCTAAACTACGCGCTTACCTGGCCCGGTAAGGGCAGAACAGGCCGGGAATCCCCTCTCCCGTTTCAACCGGAAACAAAAAAATTTCGAGCGCCGACAAAGGTCTTGCGCGCTACGGCTCGTGTCTTGAAGCCTCAAGCGAGCCGTGCGGCAGGCAGCCTTTAGCGACCCTTGATCCCGACTCAAGAGGTTTTTAATCATGGATGTCCCCCATATCGTCGCCGGACGATTTCGCATCGAGTGTGAAATCGGCAAAGGCGGCATGGGCACTGTCTATCGTGCCACTCACCTCGGACTCGAACGTCCCGTCGCAGTCAAAATCATCAAGCAGGAGTTTGCCACGGATCAGGCCGTGGCCGAGCGTTTTATGCGCGAGGCGCGGACGATGGCAAAGCTGCGCCATCGGCATGCCGCGATGATTTTCGACGCGGGCAATCTGCCGGACGGGCGACACTTCATCGTCATGGAGTTTGTCGAAGGCGAGACGCTTTCAGAAGCTTTAGCGCGCGAAGGTCGCTTTTCAGCCGAACGCGCCGTCCAGATAGCTTCGGACATCTGCGACGTGCTGTCGGAAGCCCACCGCTTAGGCATCGTTCACCGCGACCTCAAACCATCGAACATCATGCTCAACGAGCGCGGCGTGTGCGTGCTCGATTTCGGGGTCGCAAAAGTTTTAGCGACTTCGGCGGCGGCTGAGGCGGCGGCGACGCATGCGACGACCGGCTCAGGCTTTATCGTCGGCACGCCGCGCTACATGTCACCCGAACAATGCCTGGGCCAGAAGGTCGGCGCGCGTTCAGACCTTTACAGCCTCGGCGTGCTGCTCTATGAGATGCTCGCGGGGCAACCGCCTTTCACAGACCCGATGGCTTCGGCAGTGCTTATCAAGCAGGCCACCATGTCGCCGCCGCCGTTGCCGAAACTCAGACAGGACATCCCGCGCCCGCTCGCGCTCGCCGTCCACACGCTGCTTGCCAAGCGAGCTGAAGATCGCCCGACCAGCGCAGAATCGACGCGGAGGATGCTGGAAAAGAGTTTGACCAGACCTGACGTTGACGCGCCGGATGCAGAGCCTTTCGCTTCGACAATGGCGGCTTTGAGTTCCGGGCCGGGCATGGTCTTTCGCGCGGCCACGCCGCTCTTTCTGATAGCCGTGCTCGGCACGCTGCTTTTCGTCTGGGGACGCGACAGCCTTAATGCGCCGAAGAAGACCGCGCCGCAGGAAATGGCGCAGGCCGCGCTGCCTCAACCGCAACAGCAGCAGGCGCGCACGGCATCGAGTGTCGCGCCTGCCGCTGCCGTCTCTACCTTTGAACCGACCAGCGCGGACATCGAGCCGTCAAGCGTGGTCGGCCAGAGCGAACCTTTGTCTCTTGAAACAGCACGGCATCTGGTTAATTCCGGCTCGTCACAGATGATTGAGGATGTGCTGGTTCTCAGGCTGGGACGCGAATCTGCAATCGCCGTCATTCATGAGCAGCCGCGCAGGAACAACTCTCATCTGTTTCTGATGCAGCAGCAGGGAACGCGCTATCGCGTGACCAGCCGCACGCCGCTCGACAAGTCTGACTTTAGCGGCGCGAACTGGACTTTCGAGAGTCTGGACATAGAAGGCGACGGTTACGAAGAGGTGCTCTGCGTGGGCACGAGCGCAAAGCGGCCCTACGCGGCAACGCGGCTGGTGCTCTATGTGCCGCGCACAAGGCAAACCTACAGCCTGCGGCATGAGCCTACCTTGCGTGGCAACGCCCGCCCGCGCATCACGCTTTCACCCAATGCCATGACCGCACAGGCCGCGCTCTATAGAAGCGCGCTCCAGCACAGGGCGCGCTCCATTGCCACCGGCTCGTTTTGATCTTACAAGAGAGAGCGAGATTCATTAGAGGAATTTTCATCTGCGACGATTCATCTTTTATCTCGCTCTTATTCTTCTCACACTCACGGTAGTTTCAATCGAATGCGGGTTGTGATGACATCGAAGAACGACTCGCGCAAAGGCGCAAAGAAAAGATCAAGCTTCTTCTTTGCGCCTTTGCGCGAGTCAGTCGTTCGCGGCTCAGGCTTTAATGCACTGAACCGCCAAAGCCGCTGCCACTGGGTTCACTCCCGCCGGCTTTTGAATCTAAGCCGGACATGAAACCCATGCCAGCACCGTCTGTTTCGCTACCGTTCGCCCCTTCAGAGCCTGAGACTGAACTGTAGCCCTTGCCAGCGCCGTTATCCTCGCCGTTGGACGCCGTCGCTCCTGAGAGAGACATGCTGCCCGTACTGGTGTGTGACTCCCCCTGTGACCTGCTCAACGGCGGAGAGCGCGCCTGCATCCGCAGAGGCGTCCGCCGTCAGGACAATCGCCTGCTCGTGAATGTTTAGATCACCTGCCATTTTAATTTCTCCTTTCAACTGCCCGTCAATTTCATGCGGGCTAAGAATCGCCTGCCGGTGGGTCTGGCGGGATGAAGCCGGGGGCATCCCACGATAGCCCTTCGCCGGGACGTTGCTTTGACGATCCTTCTTTGATCCGGCTTAGCCATGCCGAAGCGAAAAGCGACTCGCTGTCGTCCAAACCATCTATGGCTCCGGGCGGCAACTCGCCGGCGGTGGCAGCCGTCACACCCGGCATTGCCCTTAACCCCGCCAGCTCGCTTTGCTCGCCCTCGACCACCATGACTCTCGGTGAAGCCACATGGCTCACCTTGTAATTGGCGTTCAACTGCTTGCCCGCCTCTTCCGCGCGGTCGCCGTTGAGGATGACCAGCAGCTCTCGCTTCCCGCCCGAGCCGCCCTTTGCCTGTTCGTCCATTGCCCTTCCTCCAATCTCACGTTCTAGTTTTGAAACCCGAAGACATAAAGATAAACTGAACCGATTCCAGCCCTGTTGGTTGCCGCAGCAGACACCTGACTTCTATTTTATCCGACACCCGCCCGCCTTCGCCTGTCGCCCGCCGGAGTCAAAGCGGTGCGCGCCGAAGTTCTTGATCGAGGCGGCTATCGTGGAAGAGCGTGCCGGTTCGTCTGGCGTCTCTTCCAAAATATGCTACGGGTTGATTTTAGAGGGACTCAGGTCTTTCCTCTTGCCATCCGGGGCGGCGATTACATCGCGCCTTAATCCGAACGGTTGTTGCGGCGTGGCGTTATCAATTCGAATAACGCACCGTCAGATGTCACGCGGTCTTGCGGGATAGCGAGGCGACCAGCGTTTGATTTAGCAGGATGACGCATCATCCTAACTTTGACGTAAAGTGAGGTATCGCAACTGACATGCCAGCGAGGAAAGCCAATGGCGCGCCGCGACATTGAGCAAAGACGGCGCGGCTCTCCCTATCGGGCCACTCGACTCGTCTTATGTTGTGAACACTCCCTTTTATCCCGTGTCTACTTTCGTGGACAGTCGGCGGCATAGAGTCAGAACCGCCTGCGAAAGCAAGGCGGAAGGATGAAGGATGAAAGGCATGCTATTCAAACTTGAAGCCTTCAATTTCAAATAGCACTCTTTTCATCCTTCATCCTTCCGCCTTCTGACTTGCCATTAAGCCGTGCCGCTTGTCGCGCGCCTCTGCGCCGTGTCAAGATAAAGCGTGCTCGCTCAAGCGCGTAGGAAGTTGTAAAACTCCTGTCCCGGATAAACATCCCTTGCGCGGCCCCTGACATCGAACATGCTCAGCAAATTTCGATTATCCAAAGGGTAATCAAACCGCCTGTTATATACATGAACGGAGTTTTTGTGAAACGTCATCTGTTAGCCATCGCCATTATTCTGTCCCTGCTCGCGCCGCTCGCAGGAGGACTACAATCCGGCACGCAGGTTTCCGCGCAGCAGAGGCCGCGCACGTCATCCAGTTCGGCGGCCACAGCCACCGCGACTCGACCGCAGCAGGCGCAGTTCCTTAATCGCGTGTTCACCAACGGCCTGGAAGTCATCGTTCTCGAAGACCATTCCGTGCCGCTCGTGACGGTCGAACTGGCGGTCAAGAACGGCTCTTACACAGAGCCGCCTGAGCTAAACGGACTGTCGCATCTTTACGAGCACATGTTCTTTAAGCCTAACCGCGCCGTGGCCGATCAGGAAGATTACGTCGAAAAGGTTTATCAAATCGGGATGGTCTACAACGGGCAGACGCAGGAAGAGATCGTCAATTATTTCTTTACGACGACCAGCCCGAATTTCGCTACGGCCCTCAGGTTCATGCGCGACAATGTGCGCTATCCGCTCTTTGACGAGAAAGAGTTTGCGCGCGAGAAAGAGGTCGTCATCGGCGAGATTGACCGCCACGAATCCAATCCCGGCTTTTATCTCAACGACGGGATGATTACGCGTCTCTTCTACAAATATCCGAGCCGCAAGAATCCGGGCGGCAACCGCGAAACAGTCACAAAGGCCACGACCGATGTCATGCGTATGATTCAGCAGCGATATTATGTGCCGAACAACTCCGCGCTGATTATCACGGGCGATGTCAATCCCGAAGAAATTTTCCGGCAGACGCAGGAACTCTTCGGCGACTGGCAGCGCGCCGATGACCCTTTCATCAAGTATCCGATGGTCGAGCACCCACCGCTGCCAAAGAGCGAGGGCGCAATCGTCAAGCAGGATGTTCAGAATGTCCTCATCAATATCGGCTGGCACGGCCCTTCCATAGGCAAGGATAATCCTGCGACTTATGCCGCCGATGTGTTCTCTTTTATCCTGCGCCAGCCTAACTCTCGCTTCCAGCGCGCACTGGTTGACACGGGCCTCGTGACGGGCGTCAACATAGGCTATTACACGCAGCGCAATGTCGGGCCGATACAGGTTTCCGCACAGACCACGCCGGAGAAAGCGCGCGCCGCGCTCAAGGCCATCTATGCGGAGATTGCGCGCTTTAACGACAAAGACTATTACACGGACGAACAGCTTGAGAGCGCGAAAGCCCTGCTCGAAGCCGAAGACCTCTACTCGCGCGAGAAGCTGAGCGATTATTCGCACACCATCTCTTTCTGGTGGGCTTCGACGGGCCTCGATTATTTTCGCGGCTATCATGAAAACCTGCGCAAGACCTCGCGCGCGGACATCAGCCGCTACGTCAGCAATTATATACAGGGCAAGCCGCACGTCGGGCTGGCGATGCTGTCGGAAAAATCGCAGGAGACCGCGCGCCTGACGCCTGAAGAGTTGATCGGCCAATAAGAAAAGAGAAACCTTAAAGTCATGCTGAGAAAGTTTACATCAAAAATTTTAGTCGTCCTGCTCATGGGAACGATGCTATCCTTCGTTCCCGTCGCACAGGTTTCCGCGCAAACGTCTTCGGTTAGACAAACGACTGCGCCGGAGCAGAAATCAAGCGCTTCAAAGACAGCCGCAAATCCTGCACAGTTCGCAGACGCGCAGGCCGCGCTCGTGCAGGAGTTTGAAGTCAACGGCCTCAAGGTTCTGGTCAAGCGACGCGCGGGCAGCCAGACCGTCGCGGCTGAACTTTTCCTGCGCGGCGGTTCGAGCAATATCACGGAGAAGAACGCGGGCGTCGAAGCCTTGATGCTGGATGTGGCGACGGAGGCGGGCACGGCTTTTCCGCGCGAGCGACTGCGCTCGGAACTCTCGCGCATGGGCACGGCCATCGTCTCCGGCGTCAACTACGATTATTCCGCGCTCACGCTGGTCTCGACGCGCGCCAACTTTGATCGCTCGTGGGAACTTTTTACGGATGTCGCGCTGCACCCGTCCTTCGCGCGCGAAGACTTCGAGCGCGTCAAGAGCACTACGGTCATCTCCCTGCGCGGCTCCGTTGACAGCCCGGACAGCTACCTGCAAAGGCTACAGGAGCGTGCCGCCTACGCGGGCCATCCGTACAGCAACAGCCCGCGCGGGACAGCGGAAACCGTCTCCGGCCTGACGCTCGAAGATGTACGCAAACATCACTCGCAGATGATGCAGACGAGCAGGCTGCTGCTCGTCGTGGTCGGCGATTTAGACCCCGCGCAAGTCAAAGAGCGCGTGGCCGCGACTTTCGGCAAACTGCCGCGCGGCGAATATCGCCCGCAGGTTGTGCCGCAACTGAGCTTTAACTCGCCAACCGTGGAAGTGACGCAGCGCGGCTTGCCGACCAACTATATACAGGGCTATTTCGTCGCGCCGTCTCTGACCGCAGACGACATCCACGCGATGCGTATCGCCTCTAACATCCTCGGCCAACTGGTCTATCAGGAAGTGCGCGAGAAGCGTAACCTGTCGTATGCGCCGGACGCTTTTTTGAACAGTCAGGGCGCGAACATCGGCGGCCTCTCTGTGACGGCGGTGAATGCCAATCAGGCCGTCAGCGTGATGCTCGACCAGATTGTGCTGCTTCAGCGCAACCAGCTTCAGCCGCAGATCATACAGAACGTGGTGGCGGGCTATCTGACCAACTATTACATACGGCAGGAGACGAACGCGGCGCAGGCCGGAGAGTTGGCCCAGTACGAACTCATCGGCGGCGGGTGGCGCAACTCCATCAACATCATCGAACGCCTGCGCGCAGTGACCCCCGAAGATGTCCAGCGCGTCTCGCAGAAATACATGCGCAATATACGCTTTGTCGTCCTTGGCAATCCGGCGAGCGTGGATAAGAATATTTTTACTTATCAGTTGAGCGAGTAGAAGAATGAAAAATTAAAAATGAAAAGTGCAGAATTAAGAATGAGAGTTCGTAATTTTGCGCTTTTTATTTTGCATTTTTCAGTAGTCAAGGGTTAGCATGGCTTTGAAAGAAGATGGTCCATCAGGAGTCCGCAAGGCGTGTCCTATCTCTTCGTTTTAGAATTCTTGGGAACCAATGAGCTGCTAGTTATTCTGGTGGTGGCTTTAATCCTGCTCGGCCCGCGCAAGTTGCCGCAGATCAGCCGCAAGGTCGGCAAGAGCCTCGCGGACTTCAAGCGCACGTCTGAGGACTTCAAACGCACATGGGAAAGAGAAGTCGAGATGGAGAGCGCGGACAAGGCTGCGCGCATCGAGCGCGCTCTGCCTTCCGCCGACAACTCGATTCTCGACACGACCGTCGGGCGCGACACGACCAATAATTACGCCAACTCCATCCATGAACAAAATCCGATCGAAGTTGAATCGTTTGCTGCCGGTGATGCTGAAGCTGTTCCCGCGCCGTCCGTGACGCCGGTTGATCCCGGCTCTATGCAGCCCGTTCCGGCAACAGCTTCCGACGAGGCAACGCCCACGATCACACCCCCGACGCGCAAGCGAGACTGGTTATAAAAGCCGCGCGCTTGTGAATTCTCTTAAAACCGGATGGCAACTCTCTTAGGCTCACACGCAAAGATAGAAGAAGGCGAGGACAAGCTCGGCGGCCAGATGTCGTTTCTGGACCATCTGGACGAACTGCGCCGCCGCGTCATTCGCTCAGTCCTCTTCGTCTTCGTCATCTTCATGGGCTGCTGGTTCGTCTCCGATTACATCTACAACTTTCTGGCCGTTCCCGTGCAGCGCGCACTCGCAGAAGCCCAGCGTCGTCAGGTCGATCTGGCCGGGGTGACGGGTCAGGAAACTTTTCTGCCGCTCAGTTCCCTCAAAGAGAATGATGCCGGACGCTACATCTTTGCCGAAGAGACGAAGCTCGGCGCGAGCGTGATTCCGATGGGAGCCAGCGTACAGGCCAAGATGCTCAAAGACGCGCAGGGGCAGCTAGGGCTGTTTACGGATGAAGCCATCTATGCTGGCGCGACTGTGATTCCGAAAGGCGTGCGGTTGCCGGTTGATCTTAACGCCAAGCCGGACGCGATGCCGGGCATCAATGACAAGCTGATTGTGACGACGGCGATGGAGCCTTTTTCGCTCTACATCAAGGTCTCGCTCTACACGGCGATTGCGCTGGCCGTGCCGTTTCTGCTCTGGCAAATCTGGGCCTTCGTCGCGCCCGGTCTCTACCCGCACGAACGCGCTTATGTGACGCCCTTCATAGGTCTCTCGACCATCTCATTCGTCCTCGGCGCGGCCTTCGCTTACTACATCCTGTTTCCGCCTGCGGCCAGATACCTGCTCGGCCTCGGCTCGGATTTCCGGCTGCTGCTCAAGGCCGACGATTATTTCGACTTTATCATTCTCATCATGCTGGCGATGGGCGTGGTTTTTCAGATGCCCGCGATCACTTATGTGCTGGCGCGCATCGGCATCGTCTCGGCGCGTTTTCTCCTGCGCGTGTGGAAGACCGCGCTGGTTGTGATTCTGGTCGCGGCGGCGGTGCTCTCGCCGACCAATGACATCCCGAACATGCTGCTCTTCGCAGCCCCGATGATCGTCCTCTATATCGTCTCCATCTTCATCGCATGGATGTTCGGCAAAAAGCGGCAGGAAACAGTGACAAGTGACGAGTGACAAGTGGCGAGTTAAAGGCAAAAAGCTTTTGCTCGTCACTTGTCACTCGTCACCTGTCACTGCTTTTCAGGCAACTTTCCGGGGCTTGCCGAGCATCTTGATTGTGTTCTGGTCGCGGCTCTAAAATTCACCTTATTCGGGATGGATGGCGGGCCTTTTGCGCGCCCCGTTCAACTCTTGCAACTCGTATCGGATTAGCCTTTTTTGCGGTGTTCGCTTACAATGACTTGCCCTTCGCTGACCCGGCTTCAGCGCAGAAAAGGCTCTGCGCTGAAGCCGCTTAATTTCGTTTTGTAATTCGACAGGAGTTCTCCATATGATGTCTCATCAAAAAATCGGACGAGGTCTGGTTTTATCTTTCCTGCTCTCGCTCATTATCGCCCCCGGCGTTTTCGGGCAGAAAGATAAGAAGTCGTCGCAAGACCCGCAAGACAGACCGCGCAACGTCAAGCCCGAACTCAAAAAAGCCTATAAAGACTGGCTTGAGAAAGATGTGTCCTATATCATCTCGGACGAAGAGCGCAAGGCTTTTAAGAAGCTTGCCACCGATGAAGAACGCGAGCAGTTCATAGAGAGTTTCTGGCGTCGTCGTGATCCAGACCCGGACACGGACGAGAACGAGTACAAGGAAGAATATTACGAGCGCATCGCGTATGCCAACGAGCATTTCTCTTCTGGCAAGCCCGGATGGATGACGGATCGCGGGCGCATCTATATCAAATTCGGCAAGCCGCATGAAGTCGAATCGCATCCGACCGGCGGCCCTTATCATCGCCCCTCTTATCACGGCGGCGGCGCGACCACGACCTACCCGTTTGAAGTCTGGTTCTATCGCCACATTCCCGGCGTCGGCTCAGGCATCGAGATCGAGTTCGTTGACCCGACGGGCACGGGCGAGTATCGCATCGCGCGCTCTCCGGAAGAGAAAGACGCGCTCTTGAATGTGCCGGGCGCAGGCATGACGCTGGCGGAAGAGCTTGGGCTGGCGAACAAGGCCGACAGAGCTTTGGGACAGGGCATCTACGCAGCGGGCGGCGGCTACTCGCGCGAGCAGGATTCGCCCTTTACGCGTTTGCAAATCCTGAACGACCTCAGCCGCGCGCCGCAGGTCAAGTTCAACGACCTGCAAACAGACCTGACGGATTCCGGCAAGGTCGAAACCAACCCGCTCGATTTCAGCATGCGCGTGGACTACTTCCGTCTCTCGGATGAACGCGTGATTACGGCCTTTACCATTCAGACCGAGAACAAAGACCTTGTGTTTGAGGACAGCGGCGGCATCCAGAGAGCGACGCTCAATATCTTCGGGCGCATCACGGCTGTCTCAGGCCGTCGAATCGGAATCTTTGAAGACCCCGTGACCACGGATGCGACGATAGAGGAGCTGGCACAGGCCAAAGACCGCAAGTCCGCTTATCAGAAAGCCATCGCGCTCGCGCCCGGAACCTACAAGGTTGCAGTCATCGTGCGCGACACAAAATCCGGCGCGACCGGCATCCAGAACATGGGCTTTACCGTTCCCAAGTATGACCCGGCCAAGCTTTCGGCCTCGACCATGATTCTGGCCGCCAAGCTCGAAGCCGCCGGAGACCGCGTGGCTGATTCCAGCATGTTCATGATCGGCCAGAACAAAGTGATTCCGAACGTGTCCGGCATCTATCATCGCGGCAATGACGTGGGCATCTACATGCAGGTCTACAACGCTGGCATTGACCAGACGACCCTGCGACCTTCAGTGGATGTCGAATACGCGCTCATGAAAGACGGCAAGCAAATCGCCGCGCAGGCGGAAGACTGGCGCGGGCTGTCCGATGCGGGCCAGCGCCTGACGCTTGCCAGACTGATGCCGACCAGCGCACTCGCCCCCGGCGAGTACAAGATAGAGATTCGCATCAAAGACCGCGTCACCGGACAGACGCTCAAGGAAGACGAGCCTTTCACGATTGTCCAGTAGGCCAAAAAATCAACAAGGGATAAAAGGGTAAGAGGGGAAACGGGGAAACGGATAAGCTCAATGCTGTCCGTTTCCCCTTTTCCCTTTTATCCCTTTTCTTTTTAAACTTTCCTTTCACCGCGACGCATGGCGTTGACGAGAAGATGCGCGCGTCTGGTTGGCTCTGGCTGGCGATAGCCGCCGTCGCATTGCAGCGTCAGGTTAATCGCGCCTTCGAGGTCGATCAGATGACCGGGCGAGACAAAGATTGGCTGCACCTTTGTCTTTGTACGCACAGCCGCGCCGATGACTTCTCCTTTATCAATCAACTCCGTCCACGCGCCGCGCTCGACCGGCGGTTCTTCATACTTGCCCACCAGCACAGATTTCGCGCAGCCGAGCGTGGGCCTCTCGATCAATAATCCGACATGCGAGGCGATGCCTGCGCGGCGCGGGTGTGCGATGCCTTGCCCGTCAAACATCACCGCATCCGGCTCTGCCTGCAATTTCTCCCAGACCTCAAGCACCGCAGGCGATTCACGAAACGAGAGCAGCCCCGGCACATACGGAAAGCGCGTCCGGCTGACGACTCCAGCCTCTTCTATAACTTCCAAATCCGGCAAGCTTAAGACGACGATACCCGCATAAATAGTCTCCGAAAATTTATTGAAAGAGATGTCCGCGCCCGCAATCGTCTTCACGGGACGCTCAAGCGGCTCAAGCCGCACACGCCCGCGCAGAGACTTCTGAAGTTCCACGGCCTCGCGCGGCGTCATCTCCCAGTCATGCAATTTTTGATAACGTGCCATAGGAAAACCTGTGATAAGTGACAAGTGACTTGTGACAAGCAAAAGATAGCAAGTGATGAGTGACAAGCTCAAGGGCTTTTAGTCTTTAACTCGCCACCCATCACCCGTCACTTTACTAAAGTCTATTTCCGCACTCCCCGAAATCTTTGCGCCGTCGCGCATGATTGAATGCAC
Source organism: Pyrinomonadaceae bacterium (assembly GCA_963817025.1). Lineage (GTDB taxonomy): Bacteria > Acidobacteriota > Blastocatellia > Pyrinomonadales > Pyrinomonadaceae > JACMLC01. Next base: position 1,481,382 of record CAWFML010000004.1, read on the forward strand.
GCGCCAGTGTTCGTCGTCTGGCTTTGGAAAATCCATGCGATAGTGTGCGCCGCGCGATTCCACGCGCCAGAGGGCCGAGAGCGCGATGAGGTTGGCGACGCTCAGAAAATTCCGCGAGGCGCGGCCCAGCGGAGATTGCGCTATTTGCTCAAACTCGCGCAGGGCGCGCTCGATCCCTTCGCGCGTGCGCAGGATGCCGACGCGCTCCCACATCAGACGCCGGACGCGCTTGCGCACGGCAAACGACACATCGCCCGGCTTATAGTGCGCTTCCTCAAGCTGCCGCACCGCAGTCTCTTCTTCAGCGCCCTGCTTATCAAAATTGCTTGCGTTCAGACTCATGCAATCTTCTGCGGCGGCGCGTCCGGCACGCGCGCCAAAGACCAGACCTTCGAGCAGAGAGTTTGAGGCCAGACGGTTTGCGCCGTGCACGCCTGTGCAGGAGACTTCGCCCGCAGCATAAAGTCCCTGCAAAGAGCTGCGCCCGGAGAGGTCTGCGCGCACCCCGCCCATGCAGTAGTGCGCCGCTGGCGAGACAGGCAGCAGGTCTCTTGAGATGTCCAGGCCGTAGCGCAAGCAGGTATCGTAAATAGTTGGAAAGCGGTGGGCCAGAAATTTTTTATCGAACGCGGTCATGTCCAGATAGACTGTGCGGGTCGCCGTGCGCTGCATCTCTGCCACGATGGCGCGGCTCACGATGTCACGCGGGGCAAGCTCCGCGCGCTCGTGATAACGAGTCATAAAACGTTTCCCCAGCTCGTTACGCAAAATGCCGCCCTCGCCGCGCATCGCTTCCGTCAGCAGAAAACGCGGCGCGCCCTCTATGTTGAGCGCGGTCGGGTGAAACTGCACAAACTCCATATCGGCCAGCTCGGCTCCGGCAGCGTAGGCCATAGCCATCCCGTCGCCCGTCGCCACATGCGGATTGGTCGTGTGCTGAAAGACCTGCCCTGCGCCGCCCGATGCGAGGATGACGGCGCGTGCGCGCAACTCTCTCGCGGCACGCACTAAGGGGTCTAGATAGCGCACGCCGCAGCAACGCCCGTCAGAGACGACGAGCGATTCCGTCGCCGCATGAGAGACGAAAGCTATCGCGCGCTCGGCACGCGCACGCGCGATGAGCGCGCGCACGATCTCACGTCCCGTCGAATCGCCATGCGCGTGCAGGATTCTGCGGCGCGAGTGCGCGGCCTCGCGCGTGAAGACGAGACGACCGCCCTCTCTGTCAAACTCGGTTCCCCATTCAATCAGTTCCTGTATGTAGCGCGGGCCGTCTTCGACCATCACGCGCACGGCGCGCTCGTCGCAAAGCCCGGCTCCGGCTGCGAGCGTGTCTTCTTCATGGAGCGAGACTTTGTCTTCTTCAGAGAGCGCGACGGCGATGCCGCCCTGCGCGTATTCGGTGTTGGATTCGTCCGTGCGGTCTTTGGTCAGGACGGTGACGCGTGCGCCCGCCTGTGCCAGCTCGATGGCTGCGCGCAAGCCCGCGATGCCGCTGCCGACGACGATGAAATCGGTTTCAAGTGCCATGCGTTGATTCTTAAACTTTAAGTTGCGGGCAGTATAGCAAAGAGCAAGGGGCTGGCGTCAGGGGTCAGGGGTCGGAAAAGCACTCTTGTTTTCCAGACCCCCGCCCCCCGTTGCCAGCCCCCTGCTCTTTAATGCTCGATGATGACCTCTGTGCCGACGGGTACGGCGTCGAATAATTCCTTGACATCCGCGTCGTCGAGCGCGACACAGCCGAGCGTCCAATCTTTGTGCGACCCGTGCCCGTGGATGTAAATCAATCCTCCGAGCGGCGTGTACTGCGGCGGCATGATTCGCTTCCGGTTGGCCTCTACAATCTGCTCGTACTGTTGCTGCGTAATCAAACGCTCGCGCAGGCCACGCTCTGCGTCTTCTATGTTCGGATAGCTGATGCCGAGTGAAAGATAATACTGGCTCTGCTCATTGCGCGTGAAGATATAGAACTTGCCTTCGGGAGTCGCGCCGTCGCCCTCTTTGATTTTGTCATCCACCGGATTGAACCCCAGCCCGATGCGATAGGTTCGCACCACCTTGTCCTCCGAATAGAGAAACATTTGCCGCTTGCTCTTGATGACAAGGATGCGCGGGTTGACCAGCACGAGTTGTGGCGACTGTGCGGGCGAGGTCGAAGCGGTCTGGCTGTGCAAGGTCATGAGCAAAGCTCCGCCGATGAGCAAAGCGGCGCAGATTGAAAGCACGATCATCTTCATGAAGATATAGCTTTTTAGACACTGGAAGAGACGAAAAGTTCCCACAAAGGCGCTGGTGGCGCAAAGAAAAGAAGCCGCAAAGGTGTTGGGCAGTTATTTATCCTAAATGCCTTCTTCGCGTCTTGCTTTGCGCCTTTGCGGGAACATGTCTTTATTCTTCCCTAACTTTGAAACTGACCCACTACTTTATTTATTGCGAGACGGCCATTCGCTGGCGAGTATTGCGTAAACCACTGTGTCAACAAGATGGTCTCGATGCCAGTAAGACTCGCGCGCGATGCCTTCCTGCGTGAAGCCGAGTCTTTCCGCAACCGCGCGGCTCTTTTGATTATCCGCATCGCAGCGAATCTCCACGCGATTGAGCTTGAGATGGTTGAACGCATAATCAATAAAGGCGTGACAGGATTTTCCCACCAGCCCCTTGCCTTCCACTCCGGCATCTATCCAGTAGCCCAGCTCCGTTTTCCGGTTGATCCAGTCAATGTCGTTGTACCGTATAGAGCCTGCCAGTCGCCCCTTGTGCCAGATGCCTGCGCGAAAACCTTTGTTGTCGGCAAAGGCGTGCAGGTCGCGCTTGATAAAATCCATCGTATCCGCAAAAGCATAGTCCGGCTTGAGCCAGTAAAGCCGCTCGCGGTTCTTATCAATCAGGGCATAGAGTTCTTCCGCGTCTTGCTCTTGGAGCAAGCGCAGCTCTGTCTCCGCGTCAATTTGATAAGTGAACATGATCCGCGTGTCCCTGATTTTACTGTGCGAGGGCGTGGACGAACTGCCGTATAGCGCCGAGGTGATACGCCGTGTGAACGAGGATAGCCATCCCGTCACCGACCTCTTCGTCACCCCACTCTTCGACCGACTGTAGATATTCGTTCAGAGTCGTGTATGCCCCGCGCAGATTTGCTTTAAGCTCTTCCCACTCTTCAGGGGTCACAGTCTGGATCAGCCAGCTCTGTTGCCAGTCGATCTTGCCCTGCGCCCCGCGCATGTATTCATAGAGCGCGATGACATAAAATCTAGCGTGCTCGCAATGCGCCGCGATGGTCGAAGCGCCGGGCCTCGGAGTGGTCGAAGCCATCTCCGCCGTCACCGATTCAAGCGTCTGAAAGAGACCCGCTCCTTTATCCAGACACGCGCTCCCTGTGTCTGGCGGAGGGCCTTCAAAGATTTCTTTCAAAAGTTGAAAGAAACTTCTGGTGTAATCTTCCTGTGCAATGGTTTTCAATTTTCAACTCCTGAATCTGCTGTCTAATCTTCCGTCGTCAAAGCTTTTTTGGCTGCTTCCAAACGCACGGCCTCGACACGGCTGCGCTGCTCGACTGCGCGGCGGGCCAATCGCTCATAGTCCGCGATGCGAAGCGCGGGCGAGATTTCCGAGGCTGAGATGAGAGAGCGCCAGAGAGATAGTTTGCCTTCGATGCCGAGCGAGAGAGCTTCGAGGGATTCAAACAGATGCAGGTCGCCGCCCGCCGAATCGTCCAGCCGCAGCTTAAGCTCTGTCATCTTGCCTGCAATCCAAGCCGAAGCCTTGCGCGGCAGGCTCTCCGAGACATTGAGACGTTTCATGAGCGACTCAAGCTCCTCTTTATCCTCTGCGATGTCCGCTTGCAGGGCAATCAGAAAGCCCTCCAGCGGCGTTCCCTCATGCGCGGCCTCAAGATGTGCCAGCAGCTCAAGCGCGGCCACAGAGCCTGCCAGATGGTCGTTCAAATAAGTTGCGATGTGCTCGTTTGCCATATCTCACTCGCTTTCATGGATTCAATCCTTACAGATTGGCGAAGCAGCCCGCACACACGAATTTGCATGTCTGCTCAATGACGGGCTAGAATAAATGTACCCCTTGTTCCCCACTATGAGCAAAAGAATTTTTGAGACGGCGCACTGTTGAATCTGGCTCTCTCTTTGACCGGCATGATTTCGTTCCGCGCGGCTAGCGGAAAAGGAGACTTTGCAATGAGAATCAAACGTCTGGCAGTTATCTTACTCTCGCTCGCAATTTTTTCGCCGGGTTTGACGCTCGCGCAAAAAGATAAAATGCAAAACAAGTCATCAAGCGCGAACACGGGCGCGGCCAATCTGCCGCCTATCAAAATCACGGAATTCAAGCTCGACAACGGCATGCGCGTCATCCTGCATGAAGACCACTCGACGCCGATTGTCGCGGTCAATCTCTGGTATCACGTCGGCTCGAAGAACGAAGTGCCGGGCCGCACGGGCTTCGCGCACCTCTTCGAGCACATGATGTTTCAAGGCTCGAAGCATTACGACAAAGATTATTTTGGCCCGTTGCAGGAAGCGGGCGGAACCCTGAACGGCTCGACCAATACGGATCGCACGAACTACTGGGAAGTCGTGCCGTCGAATTTTCTGGAGCTGGCCCTCTGGCTCGAATCAGACCGTATGGGCTACCTGCTCGAAGCGATGACGGAAGAGAAGCTTGCCAACCAGCGCGACGTGGTCAAAAACGAGAAGCGTCAGAACTATGACAATCGCCCGTATGGCCTTGTGAGCGCCAAGCTGGCAGAGACCCTTTATCCGCCGGATCATCCGTATCACTGGCTGACCATCGGCTCTTTAGATGACCTGACAGCCGCTTCGATGGAGGATGTCAAAGACTTTTTCCGTCGTTTCTATACGCCGAACAACGCGAGCCTCGTCATCGCCGGAGACCTTAACCCGACGGAGGCGCGCAAGCTGGTCGAGAAATATTTTGGCCCACTCAAGCGCGGCCCTGAAGTCAAACAGATGGAAGCGCGCCAGCCCGCTATGGAAAAAGAGATGCGCCTCCAGATGGACGACCGCGTCTCGCTGCCGCGCGTTTACATGACATGGCACAGCATGCCGCAGTACACAAAGGATGAAGCCGCGCTCGACACCGTCGCCACGATTATGAGCAACGGCAAGGGTTCAAGGCTCTATAAATCTCTGGTCTACGAAAAGCAGATCGCGCAGAGCGTGGATGCCTCTAACTTCACGCGCGAACTGGCAGGGCAGTTTTCCATCGTCGCCACGGCCAAGCCGGGCGTCTCGGTCGAAGAGCTTGAGAAAGCTATTAACGAAGAACTGGAAAAGATGAAGTCAGAGCCGCCGACGGCTGAAGAATTGGAGCGCGCCTACAACGCCCGCGAGTCTTCTTTGATTTACGGGATGCAAACCGTCGGGGGATTCGGCGGCAAGAGCGACCAGCTTAATCTCTATGCCACCTACCTGAACAAGCCGGGCTATTTTCAGGAAGACCTCGCGCGCTATGCACGCGTCACGCCCGATGATGTCAAGCGCGCTGCGAACACTTATCTGACGGACAAGCGTCTTGTGCTCACGGTCATGCCGCGCGCCAAAGACAAAAAGACTGGCGAGCCTGTGACGGCCAATCCGAAGGATGCTATCGCTTCGCCCTCGCAGCAGACCGCCGGCACACAGGTCGGAGCTTCGACGGGAGCGCAGACGGCGACAGCCGTAAGTGGACAGCAGCAGGCGGCGACCACAGCGCCTGCGACGGACAAGGCGGCGGGCGTGCAGACTCAGACCAAATCCGAAACCTCCGCGACGCGGCCAGCGGGCGCGGCTCCGCCTGTGGCTGAAACCCCGACGACGGATAAAGATAAAGCTGTAGACAAAACTAAACTGGGCGGGCTTTACTCGCAGCCAAAGCCCGCGCCCGACCCGCGCTTTGCTCTGCCCAAATTGCAACGCCGCACGCTCTCAAACGGTCTCGAAGTTTTAATCGTGGAGCATCACGAACTGCCTGTCGTCAACATGAGTCTGGTGTTAAAGACGGGCGGGACGGCTGACCCGCTCGATAAAGGGGGCTTGGCGAGCATGACCTCCGCGCTTCTTGACGAAGGCACAAAGACGCGCACGGCTCTGGACATCTCGAACCAGCTTGCTTCCATCGGCGCGTCCGTGAGCACCGGCGCGGATTGGGACTTGACAGCCGTCAACCTCTTGACGCTGACAAAACATATGGAACGCGCGCTGGATATTTACGCGGACGTGATTATCAATCCGTCTTTCCCTGAGAGCGAACTTCAGCTTCAGCGCAACCAGCGGCTCGCGGCCCTGCTGCAACGGCGCGACAACGCGGACGCCATCGCCGGAGTCGCGTATGCTCAACTGCTCTATGGCCGCCAGCATCCTTACGGCCATTCACTCGTCGGTGATGAACAGAGCGTGCGCGCTCTTGAGATTAACGACATCAAGCGTTTCTATGAAACTTACTATAGGCCCAACAACGCCGCGCTCATCGTCGTCGGCGACATCAAGCCGGATGCAATCGTGCCGCAGCTTGAACGCGCTTTCGCCAGGTGGGAGAAAGCCGAAGTGCCTGCGGTCAGTATCCCTGCGGCCAGAGAGCGCGAGCGCGCAGAGCTTTATCTGGTGGACAAACCCGGCGCGGCGCAGAGCGTCATCAGTATCGGGCAAGTCGGCGTGCCGCGCACGACGCCCGACTATTTCCCGCTGCTCGTCATGAATACGATGCTCGGCGGCCAGTTCTCTTCGCGCGTCAACCTGAACCTGCGCGAGAATAAAGGCTACACCTACGGCGCGCGGACGGGCTTTGATTACCGGCGCAGCGCAGGCCCGTTCACGGCGAGCGCGGGCGTGCAAACAGCCGTCACCAAAGAATCAATCGTCGAATTTTTGAAAGAGCTGCGCGGCATACGCGGCGAGATGCCGGTCACACAGGCCGAGCTGGAATTTTCCAAACAGGCGATTATACGCGGCTACCCGCGCACGTTTGAGACGCCCGACCAGATTGCCAATCGCCTGACCCCGCTCGTCATCTACGGACTGCCGGACAGCTACTTTAACGATTTCATTCCGAGCGTCCGCGCAGTCACAGCAGAGGACGTGCAGAGGGTCGCCAACAAATACCTTGACCCGTCGCGGATGGCGATTCTCGTCGTCGGTGACCGCAAAGTGATAGAGCCTGCCTTGCGCTCGCTCGACGGCATCGGCGCGAAGATCAACTATCTGAGCGAAGAGGGCCGTCCGGTTGAAGGTGAGGGCATAAAATAAGTAAAGAAGGGAGTAGGGTGTAGGAAAAACAATTTACTTTTCCTACACCTTACTCCCTACTCCCTGGTTGAAGCGCCTTTGCGGGAAACTTTTATAATCATCCGCAGACATACCCGCCACATTAAAACCCGCCACAATCAAAATCTACGGGGAGAAGTCTATGCGTAAAAATCTTTCTCTGCTTTTGTTCTTCGGCCTGCTCGCAGCCGTGGCGGTGAAGGCATCCGGCGACAAGAAAAAGCCTTTGCAGGTCGTGCCGTCGGTTGATCTCAGAAGATATGCTGGCAAATGGTATGAGATTGCCCGCTTGCCCAATCGTTTCCAGAAATCCTGCGCCGGAGATGTGTCTGCGACATATAGTCTACGCGATGATGGAAAGGTTGCTGTCCTGAATGCGTGCCGCGAAGCTTCGGGCAAGATGAAGTCTGCGACGGGCAAGGCGAAGGTCGTTGACAGGAAAACGAATGCGAAGCTCAAGGTCACTTTCGTCAAGTCGTTTTTCTTCTGGCCCTTCGGCGGCGACTACTGGGTTATCGAACTCGGACGCGATTACGAATATGCCGTCATCGCATCGGGACATGATTATCTCTGGATACTGAGCCGCACGCCGCAGATGGACGAACAGTTCTACAGGCAAGTTGTGGAGCGCATCGCCGCGCAAGGATTCGATGCCGGTCGCTTGATGAAGACGCTGCAATCCGGCAATTAGCCCTGTGCGCTCTGCCGCTTCCACAATTCTTGCGAAGGCACGCGCAGGGCGCGGTTAAACTTGCTCGAAGCATTTTCCCACGCGATGATTTCCGTCAGCTCTACGAGCGCGTCGTCATCGAAACTTGCGCGCAGGCGCGAGAACAGCTCGTCGCTCACTTCGCGTCCAGTGATCGTCATGCTGTCCGCGTATTCGAGCGCGAGTTTCTCTGTTTCGCTGTAGAGCGGACTCGCGGCATATTCCGGCAGAGCCAGAATTTTTTCTTCCGTCACGCCAAGCTCGCTGCTCACGGCAGCGTTGATGTCCTGTCAAAACTCGCAGCCGTTGATTGCGGCCACGCGGCGATTAATCAACGCTTGAAGCCGCGCGTCTATCAGCCCCGAGCCATCTATGCCCGTCCACATCGCGCGCACGCCGCGAAAGATTGTCGGGCGGCGCGCATAGAGCAAGTGATTCAAGAGCGGCGTGCCCCATTTCTCTGTCTGCGCGTCAAAAACTTTGCGCGCATAACCGTCCGCCTCTTCCGGCTTCACGCCTTCGATTCTAGCCATCCGTCAATCCTCCAAGTGATATTTAAAATGCGAATCAAGAGTGGAAAGTGTTTTGCAGGGAACAGTATTTCCTTTGCGTGTCTTTGCGTCTTTCTCTTTCGCGTTCTTTGCGGTTAAGTAATGTTTTAACGCACAGACCGCAAAGAGAAAGTCGCAAAGACACGCAAAGAGTGTTCTTCTCTTGATTCACATTTAAAGTCAGAACCGCCTGCGGTTCCGACCTGCAAATCCGAATTTTCGGAAATATTTCCATTTTTGCAACAACTGGCACGCGCAAGTCTGCATCTCTTTAGTTAAGAACCGCAGATTTTTCCTTAGGTCTGCGGTTTGCTTCGCATCCAAAAGCAAGAAAGCATCAGGAGCTTCTCCCCAGGCCCGCCATTTATTCCTTGAAAGGATAATGCCATGCCGAAACATAAAGATACTCTTGATCGAATCAATATTCCTACGCCCTGCACAGCCGATTGGGACACGATGGTCGGCAACGATGTGGTGCGTTTCTGCCAGCATTGCAACTTGAGCGTGCACGATCTCTCGCGTATGACGAGACTCGAAGCCACGCGCCTCATCCTTAACTCTAAAGGAAAACTGTGCGCCCGCTACGTTCTCCGGCCTGACGGCGGAGTTGCCACAACCAACCCCGTGCACACGCAGCTCCACTCGATTAAAAGACAGGCCACGCGTCTCGCCGCAGGAGCTTTCACAGCCGCCCTGAGTCTCTCTTCCAGCATCGCAGCCGCCAACCCAACTCCCAATTCTTCGCCCGCTGTCGATAATGAAAGACAGGCATTGCTCTACGGCAGAGCAAACTCGAAAACAAAAATCATCGCCGCAGGCGGAACTCTGCGCGGGGTGATTACAGACCCTTCCGGAGCTGTCATCGCGGGAGCGACCGTCACCCTCGTCGTCAATGACCGCAGCGGCGCAGAGCGCGCGACCGTCTCCAATGATGAAGGCGTATACGTTTTTCAAGCAGTGGAGGAAGGCAGCTATAGGATTCAGATTCAAGCGGCTGGCTTTGTCACCAGAGAGTTTTTCAATGTCAGCGTGCGCGTCAATGAAGAGAGCCGTCTGGAGACCACGCTCGAACCGGCGATGATTTTAGGCGGCGCGGTGGTCATGATTTCTCCGAGCAATCCTTTAGTGGCAGCAGTCTTAAAGGAAGAGCAAGCGGAGGTTAAAGAGCTGCTCGCCACGGGCGCGGAAGTTGATGCGGTTGATGAGGAATTTGACTCGACTGCGCTCGCGCAGGCTGTCGCAAGCGGCAACCGCGAGATCGTCACTATCCTGCTCAACGCAGGGGCCGACGTGAACGTAAAGAACAAACACGGGCGAACCGCGCTCATGTATGCGGCGGACAGGACTTCTGCGGAGATCATACGCGACCTGATAAACGCCGGAGCGAAGATCGAGCTGCGAGACCAAGGGGGATGGACGGCCCTGCACCATGCCGTGAGTTATGTAAATACAGAGACGCTGCAAGCTCTGATTGACGCAGGGGCTGCGATTGACGCCAGAGACGAAGATGAACACACGGCGCTGATGATCGCCGCCAGCAAAGATGCAGGCGAGCATGTCTCCGTTCTGCTCAAATCCGGCGCGACGGTTAATTTGCGCGACAAGGATGGCAAGACGGCTCTGGCTCTGGCGCTTGAAGATGACAACGCGGAGGCTGTGAAAATCCTCAAAACATACGGCGCGATTGAGTAAGCTCAGCCGTTATTTGTTAGAGAAAACCGGAACGACACACGAAAGCACGCCAAGCGAGACGAACTGACGCTAAGACTTCATTTCAAAACCACTCAATCCTTTGCGTCTTGAGTCTTTCTTTTCTTAGCGTCTTTGCGTGAAATCTCAATATTTCACGCAAAGACGCTAAGATAAAATCGTAAGGCGCGAAGGATTGAGTTTATTAATAACTGAGTGTTGAAATCGCCTCTAAATTTATGATCTCTGCTTCGTGTGTTTTCGTGGCTCGTTCCGTTTTTGCTGTTTATCTCTAACTGACGTTAAAATAAGCGAGTCATGAACAATGCCTTGCATTTAACAGGATTATCGCAGGACGAATTGGTTTCGCTGGTCGAAGATTTGGGCGAAAACGCTTATCGAGGGCGGCAGATATTCGCCGCTCTGCAACATCGTCGCCTGCGCTCGTTCGACGAGATAACGGACTTGCCGAAAGAGTTTCGCGCAAAGTTAAAAGAGCGCGCGACCGTCTCGACCCTGACCGTTGAATCGCGTTACATCTCCGAAGACGGCACGCGCCGCTATCTGATGAAGACGCATGACAACCTGCCCGTCGAAACTGTTTTCATCCCCGAAGAGAGACGCGACACCATCTGTTTCTCTTCGCAATCGGGCTGCCCGCTGCAATGCGATTTCTGTTTGACGGCCAAGCTCGGCCTGCTGCGCACACTGACCGCTGGCGAAATGGTCGAGCAGATCGTCATCGCGCTCAACGATGCTTACGGCACTGGCGAGAGCACGCCGCGCGGGACTAATCTCGTAGCGATGGGCGCGGGCGAGCCGTTTCTCGCGTTCGAGCCGCTGATGAAAGCCTTGCGCGTGATGGCCGACCCGAAGGGGCTATACATCGTGCCTAACCGCGTCACAGTCTCGACGGCTGGCATCGTGCCGCGCATACGCGAGCTGGCTGCAATCGCAGACCGCCCGCATCTGGCAATCTCGCTGGCCGCGCCGACAGATGAGCTGCGCGACCGATTGATGCCGGTAAACAAAAAGTGGCCGCTCGAAGAATTGCTGTCGGCCTGCAAAGAGTTTGAGCAATCCTTAAAGCCGGGCGAGCGTTTTACGTTTGAGTATGTGATGCTCGACGGCGTCAATGATTCGGATGAGCACGCGCGGCAGCTCGGCAACCTGCTCAACCGTCATGGCCTTGAGCGCGTCAAGATAAATCTGATTCCGCACAATCCTGCGGACACGCTGCCCTACAAACCATCTTCGCCCGAACGTGTCGAAAGTTTCCAGAACATTCTGGCGACCAAAGGCATACACGCCTTCGTACGCCGCCCGCGCGGGCGAGACATCTACGCCGCCTGCGGGCAGCTTGCAGCGCGCCGCACCATCAACGTAGGGCAGCAGACGCTTCATCAACTGGCTTAATTCTTTGCTTGTGGCAAGGCAAACCTCACTTTGGCTTGAAGCATCTCTAAGCTTTAACGGCATCGGCTGTTTCGGATTTTCGCCGCGTGCCTGCTACAATCACAAAAATTTTCGACCGGGAATAAATCAGGAAAGAGAAATGAATTTTAACTTACGAGCTATTCTGTTATTGACACTCGCGTTCATCGCGCTGGCCGCGCCTGCCGGTTATAAAGCGAAGGCGACTACCATTTCGCCTGTCGCAGCCGCCGCGCTGCAACCGAACATCGGCGTCAAAGCCTACTCAGCGATGGAGAAGGCGCAACGCGGGCGCACCGTTCAGGCTGCGGTCGTGCTTGAGATTCCGAACGGCTATCACATCAACTCGAATCGTCCGACGGGCAAATATCTCGTCCCGACTTCCTTAAAAGTTGAAGTGGGCGACGGCGTGAAGGTCGGCGGCATCAGTTACCCGCGCGCACTCATCCGCACGTTTAGTTTTTCCGAAGAGAAGCTTTCAGTTTATGAAGGCCGCGCCGTGCTGCGTTTTAATCTCTCGGTTCCGCAGAGCTTTCCGCACAGCAAGATGCAGGTCAAAGCGCGCGTTAAATATCAAAGCTGTAGCAACAACGAATGCTATCCGCCCGTCACGCGCGATGCAGACCTCTGGATCGAGATTGCCGGGGACAAAGACACTGTCAAACGCGCCAACGCTCACATCTTTGGAAAGCAAGGATGAAGAGCAAGGCGGAAGGATGAAGGCGGAAGGATGAAAAGAGTGCTATTGAAAATGAGCAACTCAAGTTTGAATAGCATTCCTTTCATCCTTCATCCTTCCGCCTTCATCCTTGCCTTCCAATGACTGACATCAGTCGGCCCGTGCGACCGTAGAGTTTCTTTTCGCGCCGGTAGGAAAAGAAAATATCCGTGCGGCAGATAGTGCAGAGCGGGGCTGTGTGTACGCGTTCGGCTGTGACGCCTGCGGCGAGCAGTTGTTCGCGGTTTGCTCTTTGAAGATCAATGCGCGCGTGGCCTTCGCGCGTCGGCGTGAAGAGATGGCCCGCAGTTGGAAAGCTTGTCTGAAAGGCTTCGATGACTTCCGCGCCGACTTCGTAACAACACGCGCCTGCGGCTGGCCCAATCGCTGCGCGCACATCTGCGGCGCGCGTGCCGAACTCTTTTTCCAAGCGCTCAAGCGCACGCGGCAGGATTGAAGCGAGCGTCCCGCGCCATCCGGCGTGAACGGCTGCACATGCGCCCGTGCGCGCGTCGCCCAAAATTACAGGCACGCAATCAGCCGTCTTGACGCCGAGCAGGATATGCGCGGCATTCGTCACCAGAGCGTCGCAATGCTCTGTGTCACACCGCGCATCAACGGCATCGCGCACCGTGCGGACTTTCGCGCTGTGTACCTGCCAGCAGGCCGTGAGCATCCATTCGCCTTCAAAGAGCTTGAGAAAGCGGCGGCGATTCTCGTAAATATTTTCGGCGGCGTCTTCGTTAAAGCCAGCGAGGTTCAAGGCGTCCTGCGGCATCGGGCTGACGCCTCCGAGCCGCGTCGAGAAAGCGTTGGCGAATCCGTCCTCTTCGAGCGGCAGGCAGACGAGAGCGCGCACGCCTTCACGCTCGCGCCAATCGAAGCCGGTAGTCTTCAGTTCCGTTGTGTGCTCAGTGATAATTTCCATCGGCATAGACATTACAGAAGTTCGCCGCGTGCGTGAAGTGCTGGCGCGCACGCCGCGTTTCACCACGCGCGTTTTCACAGAACGAGAGCGCGCTTACTGCGACTCGCGCGGAGCCGTCGCCGCACAACACTACGCCGCGCGCTTCGCCGCTAAAGAAGCAACCCTCAAAGCCCTCCAAACAGGCTGGACGGGCGGCATCGCGTGGCAGGACATAGAGGTCTCCGCACTTGAAGGCGGCGCGCCCATCCTCATCTTTCACGGCAAAGTCCGTGAAATCTACGAACAATCCGGCGCGACCGCCGCGCACCTCTCCATCTCGCACACCACCGAACACGCCATCGCTCAAGTCGTCCTCGAACGTGCATCATAAATTGGTCCACGAACAGTTTTAGCGTTGATTAAATTGCTGTTGGAGGTGTTTTCTTAAATCCCGCTTGAACGAAGTGTCGGTCAAAGGCAAACGCCTCGCTTATTTCGAACTCTTCCATCACGATAAACGAAATACAATCTGTCAGCGAGTATTCTTTGTCTTTGTGTTTCTGAAAATAGTTCCATCCGGCTTGAAATAATCCTTCATCTACATGGACAAGCCGGACAGAGGGGCTATTTAACAATCTATTCCCGACTTCGATGGCTTTGGCATGATGACCGCGACTGTTAAAGAAGGTCACGATTTCATCAAAGACATAAGAGGTTGTGACAAGCAAGGGCGGAGAGTTGAGCGCGCTTCGCCAGTGTTTCAAGGCTGCGCGATGGTTTTGATCGCTCGATAACTCAAGAGCTATGGCATAGCCGGTATCAAGAAAGACCGTCTTCATTTACTGTAAATATATTGATCGTGATTTTCGGACGCATCTTCCAGTTCATCTGCAACAGGTCGTTCGCCGAGTTGATGAATAGGGTCATCAGTAATCGGCACGACGACGACGAATCCGTTTTCCTTTCGAATCTCGACCTCTTCGATGCCTTTGAAAAATTTTTTGGGGACGAGGACTCCCTGCGGTGTAACTTTCGCCTTCATAATAATCTCCTGCCGGTAATTCTTGAAGCTTAGGTTATCACTGCTTGACGAAAAGCCCAATCTGTCGAGGGATGTATTTCATCTCTGAGACTTGATGCCCATCTCGTTGACGAGCACGGAGCGGCCCTGTCTGTCTGTGACGACGCGGGTTGAGCGTGATGAGGCCGATTCTTTAATCTCTTCTCTGGTCATCGGGCGATAGTCGCTTGTGTTGTCCGGTAGCGCGGGCGCGTCTGATGGAAGAGAAGTTTCGTTCGTAAATTCCGTTTCATAGAGAGATGCTTCATAGGGGTAAGGCTCTGTGTGCATGTAGCATTCGACGTTGGGGGCGAGCGCGCTGGTGATGGCGATGCGTTCGCGGTGCGCGCATGTGGGCGAGGCGAGGCGTCCCGTCTCAGGGTCAATCTCGACGCTGACGATGTCTGCCGGGCGCGCAAAGTTTGCGCCGCCGAGTTCGGGCCTTAGCTCGACCGCGCCCTTAACAAACTCCGTCCACGCGGGCAGCGCGGCTTCGGCTCCGGTCAAGCCTAACTGCTTGTTATCATCAAAGCCTATCCACACGGCGACGACCAGATTCGGCGTGTAACCTACAAACCAGCCGTCGCGCGACGTGCCTGTCTTGCCCGCAATCGCAGTGCGTTTGACGGAGCCGCGCGCCGCACGCGCAGTGCCGTGGTCAATCACATCCGAGAGCATGTCCGTAATCATGTATGCGGTCGAGGGGTCAACGACTTTGCGCGTGCGCGGCGCTTCGTTGACGAGTGTTAAGCCCGATGCATCCGTGACGCGCGCGATGACATTCGGCTCGACCCTCACGCCCGCGTTGGCAAAGGCCGTGTAAGCCGCTGCGAGCGCGAGCGGCGTCGCTTCGGTCGTGCCGAGCGCCAGAGCCGGATAAGCTTCGGGTCGCGGCAGGCCGAAGTTTTCCGCGAAACGCGCGACGCGCTTGAGGCCCGCACGCATCGCCACATCCACCGTCACGACGTTAAGCGATTTGACGAGCGCGGTGCGCAACGTCACGTCATGCATCGAATAGCCGCCGCCGTAATTGGCCGGACGATATTTGGCCTTGCGGTCATAGACAAATTCCTGCGGCGCGTCAGCGTACATGGAAACAGGCGAGAGTCCGCTCTCAAGCGCGGCTGCGTAAACGAAAGGCTTGAAGACGGAACCGGGCTGGCGTAGCGCATCCGTCGCGCGATTCAGTTGCGATTCCTCGTAGCCGCGCCCGCCGACCATCGCCAGCACATTGCCCGTCTGCGGGTCAATGGCAACGAGCGCGGCCTGCGGTCTGGCTTCGCTGTTTTTCTGAGCCTTATCAAGACGTTCAAGCTGTCGCTCGACGGATTCTTCCGCGAGTTGTTGGAGGTCTAGGTCAATCGTCGTGTAGACGCGCAAATTCCGCTCGTCCGGGTTATCTGATGAAGCGAGTTTTGATTCGACGACGCGATTGACGTAATCAATAAAGTACGGCGCGGTAGCATCACCTTCATCCTTCAAAGGCGCGACCGCGAGTTGTTCGCTTGTTGCCGCATCCGCCTGCTCTTTTGAAATCACGCCGTCGCGCAGCATCGCCGCGATGACCATACTGCGCCGCTCTGTCGCTGCATCAGCGTGACGATCCGGCGCATAGCGACCGGGGCTTTGAATCATCCCCGCAATCATCGCGCTCTCTGCGAGCGTCAAATCTTTCAACTCTTTGCCAAAATAAATTTCCGCCGCCTGCTGCACGCCGCGCACGCCTATGCTGCCGCGCTGGCCCAGATAAATCTCGTTGCAGTAGAGCGCAAAGATGTCTTCTTTCGAGAGGCGACGCTCAAGCGTGAACGCGAGCATCGCTTCGGCATACTTGCGCTTAAAAGTTTTTTCGGGCGAGAGATATGTGTTCTTGACGAGTTGCTGCGTGATGGTCGAGCCGCCCTGCCCCATCTCGTTGTCGCCCGCGTTGCGCAGGATGGCGCGGCCAATGCCGAGCAGGTCAAGGCCGCGATGCTCGAAAAATCTGCGGTCTTCAATAGAGAGAATCGCCTGCGCCAGTGTCTGGGGAATCTCTTTGTACGAGAGCGCGGCGCGCGTGCCCGTCTTCATAGAGGTATCGTTGGTCAAAACCTCAGGCTCAAGCGTGTAAGCTTCGAGCGATGCGCCGTCGCCTGACAATTCAGAGAGCTGGTTCTTTTTATTAAAGCCGACGCGGACGATGTTCGGAGCGCCTGAAGCAAGATGGCGCGGGCGAATCTCGATGGCGGTTTCCTGCACTGTAAAGCTTCCGCTCCACACATCGCTCGCGTCCGTCTCGACGTAGCCCGCACGACGCAGGAGCTTTACCAGTGTGTCGCGCGAAAGCGATTGGCCCACGCGCAGCGTGCGCGGCGCGGCATAGATTCCCGCGCGGCTCGTCAGATAACCGTTAGCGAGACGCGCGTCAACAATTTTTGAATACGAGATGTAAGAGAAAATTAAGAAAGTGATGATGCCGCCGGTGGCGATGACGAGCGTGGCGATTGCGGATTGAAGTATGAGCTGGCGTTTGCGCAAGGCTGCGGCGCGTGCGCCGTGTTTGAAGACCTGTCCCGCCGCTTTGATAATGCGCGTGCGGCGTTTCTCATGTACGGATGTGACTTCGATTGCCATACGTTTCAAAACACCGGACGCACGGCTATCTATAGCAGGCCGATGCGTGCCTCTCAAAAAGAATCTCTTGTCCTATGCTTTTCAATAAACTCTCAATCGGTCGGGAATTCTTTTCTTCAGCGGCCCGGAATCATCATCGTTGACGATTGATTTGCCGGAGCCGGCTCTTGCTGCGCGGTTTCTCCGCTCGAAGCCCACTGCGAAATGACCGCAGTCGAAAGAGCCAGCGTAATCAAAATCATGATGATGGCCGCGAGTTCGGCAAAGCCGTTGGCGAGTTCTTTCATTACCTTTGTCCCCTCTGTTTTAATTCTTATTCTATGGGAGAGTGAACTGCGATGGCGGTTGTGCAATGTGCATGCCGCAAGACTCGGGCGATGACTGGTAAGACGGGTTAAAGCCTATAGGTAAATAACTTATGTAATCTTCAGGAGAAGCATGAGAGTAATGCTGTGAAGAGGTTAGCGGCCCTTTGTGTCTGTTTGTGAGACAGGGGATTGTGAGCTTGAGATTGATAGTGTGTTTTATAACGCTACGGATTTTGTTGAATCGCCAGAATGGCTAGCGACAAAGAGGCACCAAAGGCACAAGCAGGAACAGCGAAGAGGCGCAGATTAATTGAGCTTTTCCTTTGTGTATATTTTGTGCTTTTCGCGGCTATCTTTTCTTAAGGTAATGGCGAGAGGCGTGTGCGGTCTGCGGCTCGCGGCGGCGGCGCAGGAATTGAAACCATCTGGCGGACGGCTCGGGCAGAGGCCGTATCAGTTGCTCGATTTTTTCCAGCATCTCGCGTGCGGCTTCTTTGCCCGCTTCGATGAGTTCCACGCCGCGCCCGACTTCGTCCCAGCGTATGTGGCCGATCTTTGGACGAATGACGGCGTCCGCGTTAAGCAGTTGATGCGCGGAGACTGTGCGCTGGATGACCATCATGGATTGAATCATAATCCCGATGGCGGACTGCGGTGGGCCGAGAAATTTTGCGCCCTCTGCATTGACATCAACGGCGATGACGATGTCCGCTCCCATCCGCCGCGCAGCCCCGGTCGGGATGTTTGCGACGAGCGCGCCGTCAACCAATTGCCGCCCCTCTTCGTCCGTGACGGGGACATATAAGCCCGGTATGCAGGAGCTTGCGCGAATCGCAAAGGCGACATCGCCTGTGCCTCCCATCTCAACGGCTTTGCCCGTTTGAAGGTCTGTGGCGACGGCGACAAACGGGATGCGCAGTTCTTCAAAGCGCGTGGTGGGAAAGCGTGCGCGTATAAACTCTTCCATACGCGCGCTCGTTTGCACGCCGAGCCGCGAGAGCGTCACGCGCCCCACATCGCGCCAGCGCAGTTTGAGCGCAATCTCTTCAATCTCTGCGAGCGGCATACCGGCTGCGAGCGCGCCGCCGACCAGCGCGCCCGCAGATGTTCCGGCGATGAAATCTACCGGAATGTTGTGATCCAGCAGGACGCGCAACACGCCGACATGCGCCAGCCCGCGCGCCGCGCCCCCTGAAAGAGCCAGCCCGACGAGCGGCCTGTCATTTGTGCCAGAGCTTTTCATAAAGAGATGTGAGGCGAAGATGCTGGATGCTGGATGCCGGATGTTAGTTCAAATCAAAACTGACATCCGGCATCTGACATCTAACATCTAAGCCTCACACCGGACTCAAAATCGTAATCACTGCGCGTTCGCGTGCGCTTTCGATAAAGTCATCCGTGTCGGCGGCAATCTTGCTCTCGGTCAGAGATTTTTTAAGAGACGTGTGCGCTTCTTCAAGCGTCGGCACAATCCGCCCCGGAGCTTGCTGGCGAAAGCGCGGCACATATACATCGCGGTAATAATCCTCGACTTCCTGCGGCGTGACGACGACGAACGAGCGGAAACGAAAGTCCAGATACTTCATCATCGCCACACGCTGTTCGATGATGCGCTGAAACTGCTCGTCGTCTTTCGAGGCAAAACCGACGCGGCGCAACCGGCGCTCAAACTCTGCGGGCGAGGGAAATCTTCTCATCAGGTTATCAATCTCCGCTTTGACCTCTTGAGTGGTTGGCGCGACCGTGGGCAGTTTCTCCGCTTCCTGCAAAATCAGGCTCTGGTCAACCAGCAGGTTCAAGACGCGTGTCAGTTCTGCGGAACTGGGATTCTCAAGCGGGGTTTGCGGCTCTAAAGCTATCTGCCACAAAAGGTCTGAATAAGTTATCAGGTCAACGCGCGTGCCGCCGTCAACCGTCGCCACCATCCTGTCAACTACCTTTTGCTGCGCCCGCGCGCCCGCACCAAAGACCATGAGCAGCAGACAACCTGCAAATAACAAAGCGGCGGCGGTTTTCACTTTTCTTATGTCTAACCCTTGAGTTCCAAATTCCACTTTTCGCATAGACATAATATAAAGCAGTTGCTTACCTGCACGCCAGTAGTGGGTCAGTTTCAGATGAGAGAAGACACAGGAAACAGGAAATTTCGCGCAAAGGCGCAAAGACACAAAGAAAGACCGCAAAGAGCGAGCAGCATTCAATCCTTTGCATGCCTTTCTTTGCGCCTTTGCGGGAAACTCTTTCTTTCTTCCTCACTCACCTCACAAATCGCAACTCATAAAATCTAAACTGACCTACTACCTGCGCGCCAGAACTCTTGACAGAAATCCCTCGCTTCGTGGATGTTACACTCCAAGCAATAACAGTCCGCCGGTAAATTTCTTGAGGAGAAGCAAATGAAATCCATGCTTGCCGTGTGCTGTGCGCTGCTATGCGCGCTCGCGCCCGTTTTACAGGCGCAAGAGGGAGAGAGGCCGCAGGCTTATGTCGGAGCAGAGATTATTCCCGTCAACGGGCCGCCGATTTCAAACGGCGTGCTCGTCGTCGCTCGCGGCAAGATCGTCGCGGTCGGAGCTAAAGCCTCTGTCACGATTCCGGCTGGCGCGCAGGTGATAGATGTGAGCGGCAAAGTGATTATGCCCGGACTCATAGACACACACAGCCACGTCGGAGGCGGTTCGGGCGGAGACAGTTCAGGGCCAATCCAGCCTGAGACGCGCATTCTGGATTCCATCAACGTGCAGGACACGGGCCTGAACCGCGCGCGTGCAGGCGGCATCACGACCGCCAATGTGATGCCCGGCTCAGGCCACCTGTCGAGCGGGCAAACGCTCTATCTCAAACTCAGAAACGGCAAGATAGTTGACGACCTTCTGATAAAAGACGCGCAGGGCAACATCGCCGGTGGCTTGAAGATGGCAAACGGCACGAACGCTTTGCGGCCCAACGCGCCCGGCCCGTTTCCCGGCACGCGCGCAAAATCCGTTTCGCTAGTCCGCGAGCAATATGTACGCGCGCAGGAATACAGGGAGAAGATTCGACGCGCCAAAGGTGATGTAACGAAGCTGCCCGCGCGCGACCTCGCCCTCGAAACTTTGGTCGAAGCGATGGAAGGCAAGCGCGTCGTGCACTTTCACACGCACAGGCACGATGACATTCTGACCGCGCTCAGGCTCGCCAAAGAGTTCGGCTTTCGCATCGTCCTGCATCACGTCTCGGAAGGCTGGAAGGTCGCAGAGGAAATCGCGCAGGCGAAAGCCCCCGCATCAATCATCATCATTGATAGCCCCGGCGGCAAACTGGAAACCGTCGATGTCTCGTTTCAAACGGGCACGGCTCTTGAGCGCGCAGGCGCGCTCGTAGGCTTTCACACGGACGACTACATCACAGACTCGCGCTTCTTCCTGCGCTCCGCCGCGCTGGCCGTGCGCGCTGGCATGTCGCGCGAGAAAGCTCTGTACGCGATGACGCTGGCGGGCGCGCGGATGCTCGACTTGCAGGAGCGCACAGGCTCTCTCGAAGCGGGCAAGGACGCGGACTTTATCATCCTCTCTGGCGACCCGTTGAGCGTCTACAGCAAAGTCCTTGAGACATACATCGAGGGCGTCAAAGTCTTTGACCGCAGCAATCCGAAGGATCGTCTCTATGCTGTCGGCGGCTATGGCGCGGGACGCGATGATGTGATGGACTTCGATTGTTTCGACCACAGCACGGGGGAAGGCAAATGATGAATTTCAAATTTTCAATGAAGATGTTTACCTGCTGCTTGCTAAGCGCATTTGTCTTTCTCACTATTGAAAGCGTGTCGGCTCAACAAATCGCAGTGCGCGGCGAGACTGTCTACACGATGGCAGGGCAGCCGGTACGCGACGGCGTGGTCTTAATCAGCGGCGGCAAAATCGAGCGCGTCGGCGCGGCAAGCGAAGTCAAGATTCCATCCGGCTACAAAACCCTGCGCGCAAAGGTCGTGACGCCCGGTTTGATTGACGCGCGCTCGGTGGTCGGACTCGCGGGTTATCTCAACCAGCCGCACGACCAGATGCAGCTCGAATTATCCGCTTCCATTCAACCGGAGCTGCGCGCCATTGACGCCTATGATGCGCGCGAGCGGCTCGTCGAATGGCTGCGCCGCTTTGGCGTGACGACCATCCACACGGGCCATGCTCCCGGCGCGCTCGTGTCGGGTCAGACGATGATCGTCAAAACTTATGGCGACGAAGTGGACGAAGCGATGATTGTTCCTTCGGCGATGGTCGCGGTGACGCTCGGCACAGCCGGACTGGGCCAGAGCGGAAAATCGCCGGGGACGCGCGCCAAGCAGATTGCCATGCTGCGCGCAGAATTTTTGAAAGCGAAAGAGTACGACGCGAAACAGGCTGCGGCGAAAGAAGACCAGAAGCCCGCGCGCGATCTGCGTTTGGAGACATTCGCGCGCGTGCTCAAGCGCGAAATCCCGTTGCTCGTCAACGCGCAACGCGCGCAGGACATCATGAACGCGCTCAGGCTCGCAAAGGAATTCAACCTGCGTATCGTGCTTGACGGAGCGGCGGAGAGCTATCTCTTGATGGATGAAATAAAAGCTGCCGGAGTCGCGGTCATCATTCATCCGACGATGCAGCGCGCGACGGGCGAGATGGAAAACCTGAGCATGGAGACGGCTTCCGCTTTACGCAAGGCAGGGATTCCGGTCGCGCTTCAGGGCGGCTATGAAACCTATGTCCCGAAAACACGCGTCGTGCTTTTTGAAGCGGCTGTGGCAGCGGCCAATGGCCTCTCGTTTGAAGAAGCCTTAGCCACTGTCACGACCGAAGCCGCGCGTATCCTCGGCATCAATAATCGCGTCGGCTCAATCGAAAGAGGCAAAGACGCAGACCTCGCGCTCTTTGACGGCGACCCCTTCGAATATACCTCGCACGTCACAGGCGTCATCATCAACGGGCAGGTGGTGAGCGAAGAGATAAGATAACGTCGAATTAAATTGCTGGCTGTGAACGATGCGGAAAAGAGATGAGACGCCTGCATCAAATAACGGGCATCCTCGTGGTGGTCATCTTTCTGCTGACAGGGCAGTATATGGATGTTTATTATCCTGATAAGGGGGCCATCACGGAGGGGATGCGTATGATGCTGCGGTCGCGTCATATTTATATTCTGCTTGCGGGTTTAATCAACATCGGCATCGGCGCATATTTTAGCTGGCATCAGGAACGCTGGCGCAAGGTTTTGCAGGCAGTCGCTTCGACTCTGATTTTGATGGCGACGGTCTTTTCGGTCAGCGCGTTCTTCTATGAGCCGCCGCTCGCGGGCTTGCAGCGGACATTCACCCTGCCCTCACTGATAGGTCTTCTGGCGGGCGCACTTTTGCACCTGCTGAGCGGCGTCAGGCAAGAGAACAAGCGAAGTGAATCGTGATGCGTTAGTTGAAGGGTAAAGAGAGAAATAGTTTCCCGCAAAGGCGCAAAGGCGCAGAGGAAGACCGCAAAGAGCGAGTGACATTCAAGGCTTTGCGTGTTTTCTTCGCGCCACCAGCGCCTTTGCGGGAAATTTCCTGCTTTCTCAGTTTGTGAGTTGAAATTTAATCTTTAACAGCTTTATCAGAAGGATTGAGTAAAGCGAAAGTGCAACTGGCCGCGCTTCGGGCGAAAGATGGCGATGCTGGCATCGGATTGCGGGATGAGAAACTCCGGCGGGTTGAGCAGCAGGCCGTAGTCTATGGAGAGCGCGCCGCCAATCGGAGTTTTGATTCTGAGGCCGAGTCCAGCCGTGTGCGTCCAGCGCGCACGCAGGTTGGCGGTGGTCGTATTGCCGCCCGGCTGCGGGTCTGATGTGCCAAACAGGTCTCCGATGCGCCGGAACACGTTGCCGCCGTCATAAAACGGCACGACCTGAAAAGCTTTTGTCAGAGGCACGCGCGCTTCCAGATTGACTATCGCTAAGGCGTTGCCGCCCAGTGGGACTGTGTAAGGATTGAGCAACACAGGCTCGTTCTGCTGGTTGAAAAAGACGCCCGCCGGACACTGCCCCGTGACAGGGTTGACCACCAGCAAATTCGGCGAAAGCGAGCCGGGACAAATCACCATGCGCGGCCCGGCCTCTTCATACCCGAAGCCGCGCAGGGTGGTCGAGCCGCCGGAGAAAAATCTTTCGCTAATCGGCAAAGCCAAATCCGGTTCATCCACCACGCCATTGCCGTCACGATCCTGCGCGTTGAAAACATTGGCGAGTCCGAGCGTGATGTTTCCCGCCAGCACTGTGCCGCGCGCTTTCTGCACACGATAGTAGCGGCGATATGTCGCCTGAAGCTTATTAAAAGAGATGTTGCCGCCGAGTTGTCTCAAGGCGAGCGAATAATCCAAGGAAAGATAGTCGCCGTTGGTCGCATCGGTCGAGCTGTATTCGCAGGGGTCTGTATCCTGCACGCCCACGCGACGCAGGAGGCGCGAGTTGTCGCCGCATTTTTCGCGCGTGTCGCGCACAAAGGCTGCGCCGAAACGAGAGAGACGAATAGCTCTGTCCGGCTGCAAGATGGGCTGGATTAAAAGACTGTTGATATTAAAGAGCCGCACGTCCTCGTAAGAGTAGCGCACGAAAAGTATGCTGCGCGTCTGGCGGTTGACGACGCGCTGCGTCTCTATGTTAAAGGTGAAGCGATTGATCGTCGGCTCTTTCGCTGCCATGCCGAACTCGTCTATCGGATTGCCTTCGGCGTCGAGTCGCTGGACGATGCCGTCCGCGCCCTTGTCAATCGTCGAGCGGAAGAAGCGCGTGATGGTGCTGTCGCGCGTGTACTGCGCCGAGATGGTTAAGGGCGCAAACTCCTGCTCGCCGTAGCGGCGAAAGCGCGGGTCGAAATATTCCAATCTGAGCGTCTGTTGCCGACCGCTGGCGCGCACGCGCAAAGCTCCCTGACGCAGCTTGCCGAACAGGTTGACGTTGCGGATATCCACGAAACCGAGCGGCCCGTTGTCCGTCGAAAATCCTCCGCCGTAACTTAAGATGCGCGGCTTTAATTCCTCCACGTCAATGATGATGTCGCGCTTCTTAAAGCCGGAGGCGGTTTCGCCCGCAGGCTCTGTGCGAATGATGACCTGTCGAAAAGCATCCGTTCCATAGAGCACGCGCTCGCTCTCCGCAATCTGGTCTGCCCTGAGCACTTCTCCTTCCGTCAGCGGAATCGCGCCCGTAATCGCTTCGCGCTTTGTCAGCACATTGCCGTTGACGAGCACGCGATTGACGAACACCTTGTCGCCTTCGTTTCTGACGGTGTAGACGACGCGCACCTGTTCTTCGCGCTTGCCGTCGGGCAGGATTTTGTCCGGCAGCGCGACGATGGAAAAGTCTAGCTGCGCGTCTATGTAGCCGTCGCTCGCGTAGAGGTTGAGCATCCGGTCTGCGTCCGCACGCGCCTGCGAGCGTGAGAAGGGCGCGCCCGTCACCGTGCGCAATTCGCTGCGGAGCTGCGCCTCCGTGTAGATTTGATTGCCGCGCACCTGTATGCCGGTGATGCGCGTCAGCGGGCCTTCGTTGACGGCGAAAGTGACAATCAAATCTTCGCCGTTGAGCGACGCGCCCTGCCTCACAGAGACAGCCGCTCTTCTGTAGCCGAGGTCGCGCACGCGCGCCTCTATCAAACGCCGGTCGTCCTCCAAAGCCTCGCTGCTCGTCAGCCCGCGCCCGTAGCCGAGCAAAGGGATGATGCCGAGCGCGTTGGCTTTCTGCGTCCGCAAATCATCTTCGACCTCTTCGATTGTCAGTTGGCCTGTTCCTTCGAGGCGAATGTCCGTCAGCTTAAAACGGCGACCGCGCTCGACGTTATAATTGACCGTGACCGTGCGCCCGCCGAGGTCAGAAGGATTCAGAGCCTGACACAATTCGACCGTGCCGTTCGGCGCGTCGCCATTGGCGGGCGGCGGCGTGACGGAGCAGACGGCTTCGACCTGCGCGAAGAAATAGCCGTCGCGCTGCAACTTGTTACGCAGTCGCCGCTCGCCTTCGACAATCACAGACCAGTCTATGCTGCCTTCGCGCTTGATTGGCAAAAGCTCGCGCGCCTCTTTTTCTTTCAAGACATAATTGGTGGCCGTGACTTCGACCTTTGGGCCAATGTTGCCGGTCAGGTTGATCGTCACCTGATTGGTCGCGGAATCGAGCGAGACCTGCTCGTCGTCAAGCTGCGGCGCGAGATTGCCGAGAGCGATGACCGCGCGGCGGATGCGTGCGATGTCTTCGCCGAGCGCGGCGCGCGTGAAGGGCGCGCCGCGTTGAAGCGTCAGGGTCGGGCGCACGCTCTGGTCATTGAAGCCTTCTATTTTGATGTTGAAGGCGGCGATGCGCGCCTGTTCTCCGGGTCGCACGCGAAAGGTGACGGTGGCGCGCGTGCCGCTCTGATCCAGTTGCTGTGTGAAATCAACTTCGGCTCTGAAAAAACCCTTGTCGCGCAGGTAGGCTTGAATCAAATCGGCATTGGTCTTGAGAGCCTGCTCGGTCAGCTTTGCGCCGGGTTCGAGCATGTTGAGCCGCCCGCGCACTTCGTCTTCGGAAATAGGCGTGCCCGCCGTGTTGCCCAAGTCCAGCACGACATCTGCGACGCGCGGCTGGCGGCGGATGATAAAGCGCAGGCGCACAGGGCCTCTCGTTTGCAGGGCATCCGTCGCGGGCGGTGAGCCAGCTTCTATGACCTCGACGCGCGCATTGGAGACGCGACCGGATTTGAAAAGCTCGTCCAGAGATTCGCGCACGCGCACGGCGGAATATTCATCGCCCGTGGCAAGGCGCACGAGCGTCAAAAACTCCGCCTCCGCATCTTCGTCTCGCGGGCTGCCTTCAAAAGCAATCTCGACCGCCGTCACACCCCGCCCCTCATAATCGCCTGTCACCTGCGCACGCACGGGCGCATGCGGCATGAGCAAACATGCCATAAAGATTAGAGAGCCAAAGATAAAGGGACGGAGTCTCACCCTGCTTTTCAAAATCTCTTCCTGAATCTGATCTCAAAACTAAAGTTATCATTGCGCGAGCTAAAGCCTGAGACAGACCCCTGCTCGTATTGCGCGACGAACGAAAGCCGGTTCGAGACGCGGTACTCGACCGCGAGCACCTGATTCTGGTCGGCTGTCACGTTGGTCGAATAAGTGATTGAAAGATTCTTGTTAATTTGCCGCCCGACGGTCAGGCGCGCGGTCGGGCTGGCCCCGCCGCGTCCCGTAATCAACGGGTCAATCTCAAAGCGATTAAGCCCGAACAGCTTGTCTGTCGCGCGCTGCGCGGGGGCGTTGATGATGGTGTCCGTCAACAGGCTCGCAGCCGTGCCGAGTCCCGTCTGCGCGAGCGTGGATGCGCCCGCTTCGCCGCCCGACGAAAGATTTCCCGTCAAGACCAGCGAGACCACGTCCCCCTGCGGCAGCGCAGGGTCTGAGCGCAAAGTTACGTTCGGTTGCGAGAGCGGCCCGGTCATATTCACGGCCACCGTGTAGCCTCTGATTTCAGTCTCTGCCTGAATATTGAGAATCGGGTCTACGTCGCGCTGCGCGGGCAAGTCGATCATGGCGCGCGTGATCTCATAACGATCCCTGCGAAAAGTAAGCGTGCCGCTCGTCGCACTGATGCGGCCAGACACGATGGGGTCTTCCAGTGGCCCAACGATACGCAGGGAGACAGAGCCGACAGCGTCCGCCAGATTGTTGCGTACGACCAATGCATCGCGCCCCTCGACACGCAGGTCAAGCTGAGTTGTGGCGGCAAGCGACGATTCGCCGCTGCCTTCCGTCAAAGAGCCTTCCGTCCGCTGGGTGATTAAATCCGCAAGCTCTATGTCCTCTGTGTACTCTGCGCGGCGCAGGTTGACTGTGCCGCCGATAATCGTCGCGGGCTGCGCGCCCGTCAGTGACCCGCTGATTTCAAGATTGGCGTCGGCAGTCGTCCTGAAGCCTTCAGGGAACGGCACGGTCACATCATCGCCGCGCACGCTCAGGCGAAAGCGCGAAGGCGTAAATCCGGCGAGCAGCGCGCCGCCCGTCGCGGAGACGCGCCCGCCTCCGATAGTGCCATTCAAATAATCAATCTGCGCCTGATTGGCATTGAAGATGATACGGCCCTTGACGTTCTGAAAAGTCAGGCGTTCATCCGTCACCAGCGTCGAGACGGACGCGCCGGAGACGGACGCCGTGCCGTTAAATCGCGGCTGTTCGTAAGTGCCGCCGACGCGGACAGCGATGTCTGCCGCGCCCGTCAGAAAGACGTTGGGCGAAATCCCGTTCAGGGCGCGCAGGTTGAGCTTGCCGTCAACAGTCAGGTTTTGTCTCCCGCCTTCACCGATGGCCGCCGTGCCGCCAAAAACTATGTTTGTCCCCGGCCCTGTAAACTGCGTCTTCTCGAAAAAGATTTCGTTCGAGCGGAACTGAATTTTCAGCGGCGAGACGGCGGAGAGCTGTATGTCTTCGACAAAGACTGTGAGGTCTGCGAATTCGGCTGTGCCCTGCAAGCCCGCGAGGGAAAAGTTCTCATCTTCATCCGTCAGATTGCCCGTCACGCGGAGCGTGCCCGTCGCGCGACCCGTCACCCGCACGCTATCGGGCGGCAGAAAGACTGCGAAGAGCGAGGTCAAATCGGCGTTCGTCAAATTGGTTTCAATCGTCGTCGGCAAACTTTTATCCGCGAGGTTGACGCGCGCGGAAACGACCTGCGGCTGGCCCAGGACGCCCGTCGTGAAGTTGACGTTCAGTTGCTGATTTTCCGTCCGCCCGACGAGCGTGAGTTCTCCGGCTGGCTTGCCGTTGATGGTCACATCCGTCCCCTTGCCGTCAAAGGTGATTTGATAGGTAGAGAAATCAATGTAGTTGCCGGAGGCTTTGGCGTTGAGATTAACCGTCCCTGTGAAGCGCGGCACATTGCCACGGTTTCCGGCCAGCGAGCGCAGGCGTTCGAGCTGAATATTATCGCCGCGCAGGTCAAGATTGAAGGCGAATGTTTTTGTATCGAGCGTGCCGTTGGCCGTCACACGTCCGGCGTTAAATTGCGCGTCAACCGTTTCGAGATTGACCGTCGAGCGGTCAAAAGTGGCACGCGCGAGAATGTTTTCAAAAGGCTCGCCGCCGATTGAGCCTTTGCCAAAGTTGAGGTTTGCGCTGCCGTTCATCGCATCGGGCAACCCTGTGACGTTGATGCGGCCCGAAAGATCGGAGCGCAGCGTGCTCAGGCGTGCGCGCGTCTCCGGCTTTATCAAAGGCAGTGCGGCAATCAGGTTTCCGGCATTGGCTTTATCCAGCGTCGCCTCAAGCGAGATATTATCCGCGCTCGGGCGCGGCGCGTTCAGGGCGAACTGGATGCCGCCGCCGTCGCGCTCTATCAGGCGACCATCCGGAATGCTGATAAGTTCGGGCGTGATATTGAGCTGCGCTTTCAACTCGCCCAGCTCACGCCCGCCCATCCCGAAGCTCTCGACAGAAGCCTCCCCGTTAATGCTCGGGTCTTTCAGTTTGCCGCGCAAAGTTCCTTTGAAAGCGAGGCTGCCCGCAATCTCGATTCCATACAGCTCAAACTTATCTTCGACTTCCGGCAAAAAGCCCGATGCGATCACGACGCGCTGAAGCTCCGTCGAATCCTCCGAAGTCAGATCGAGCTGCAAATCCGAATCGTCGCTCTCGAAAGAGAAGCGGCCCGTCGCCGTCAGCTCGCTCGCAGTAGTCTTCAGATTAGCCCGCTCGATATTAAAGACGCCGCGCGTCGCATTGAGCGAGATTTCTCCGTTCAGGGGCGTGCGCCCGCTCGCTTCCGTCCCCGTCTCGGCGGTGAAAGAGGCTTGCGCCGTGCCGCTCGCCAGTGTCACATTCGTTCCGGGAAACGAGAGGTCAACATTGCCGTTCGTCGCGCCCGCGAGCGGCACGACGCGCCCCGAGACGAGCGCGAGCAGCTTTCCGATGTCGAGATTATTAAACTCCGCCGTGACACGCGAAGCGCCGCGCGTCGTAGTGCTCAACGTAGCATTGCCCTTCGCGCTGCCGTTCATAATCTCCGCGTTAAAATTGTTGAGCTGAATCTGATTGTTCGTGGCGACCACAGAGGCGCGTGCCGCGCCGAGATTAACCTGTCCGAGCACGCCTCCGCCGAGGCTCAAATCCGCCGTCACGCGGTAACGGCCCGCAGGCTCAAGCGTAAAGACAGGCCGCGCCAGTCGCACATTCTCGATCCGACCGCCGGGAGAATCTTTCGTTTGCGCGAGCGCGACCGTCCCGGCATTGATGTCGCCCGAAGACCCTTGCACGCGGCCCTCGCGGATGGCTAAGCGCACGCCTGCGATGTTGAGGCTGCCGACCTGCGCGCCGGAAGCGATGATGCCTCCGATATTCAATTTGCCGATGGTCACATTGGTCGTGCCGTCGCGGTCAACGGCTGTCACATCGCTGGCCGTCAAACCGTTGACGCGCGCGTTCGATGCCGTAAGAGTGCCCGCGCGCACGCTTGAAGCAGTAGCAGTGGTCACGCTGCTCTCTGAACGCACGCGCACATCATTTGCCTGCGCGCCGTTAACGGTCGCATCCGTCAGGCGTATGCTCTGCGCGTTGGCGCGCGAGGCGTTGGCCGTGATGACATCGTTGCGCGATTCCGCGACAGCATCGGAGAGAATCAGGCCCGCGATGGTCGTCCCGCCCGGAACTTTTGCAGAGGCCGCGTATAACTCGCCGAGCCATTTAAAGTCCGTGCCCGTGCCCATCACGTTGCCGACGATTTGAAGAGCGTTCAACTGGAAATCGCCTGCCGTCAAAAGCTCTGCGACAGCTTTTCCGTTCGCTTCATAAGTCGCGCCGTCGCCGCTCCCGCGCGCGTTGACGGTCAAAGCTTTGAGGCGCACTCCGTCCGCCGCGAGCGCGTCGGATTTAATCTCGCCGTCCACCTGATAATGCGAGCCTTCGCCAGACACAGCGCCTGTGAACTTACCGTCGCCGCGCAGGGTCGCGCCCGCTTGCAGGACATCCGAAGCCTGCGTCAAATCCACAGACGAAGTTATCTGCATGCGATAACGCAGAGCGCGCCAGTCGTCCATCACTCCACTCAGGCGCGCTTCCGCGAGCGGCGATTTTAAGACCAGCTCGTCAATCTCTGCGCGCGTTTGATTGACGCGCCCGCGCACGTTGAGGCTGATGTCGTTGACGGGACGGCCTTCGTAAGTGAAAGTCGAATTGCTGAACGCTAGATTGACGCGATTGGACCAGCTTTCGGCGGGCGCGTTCGGATTTTCCGGCTCGATGGTGGCAAGGATGTTGCGCGCTTCGCCTGAGATGTCATAACGCTCGTCGCCGTAATGGACGAAGGAATTGGCAATCTTGATGTTAGCGGTCGCGTAAGAAAAGAGGATGCGGCGATTCGGGTCGGGCGCGGGAAGTTTCAGGTTGCTGAAGTTGGAACGGCCCGCCTCGTCAAACTTGACCCACAGTTCGAGACCTTCTATGTCGAGCGCTTCGAGATTGACGTTGCGCCTGAGGTTGATGGCATACAGGTCTTCGATGCGAACGGTGGCGAGTATCCGTTTGATGTTGCCAAGGGGCGCGCCCGTCTGCATATCGTAAAGCTCTATCTCGCTCATCTCGACCGTGCGCGGCGAGAATTTCGTCTCGAAGTGTTTGATCTCGGCGCGAATGCCGTACTCCGCGAGCGTGCTCTTGATCTGCCCCGCGACGTAGCGGTCAACGTAGCCGAGCCTGTAGGCGAGCATGGCAAAGAGGACGAGCGCGAAGATGATGACGGCGATGGAGAGCGTGGCGATGACTGCGTTGCGGCGTGTCAGATAGCGGCGACGACGGCCCTGCGGCGTGCCCGGCTCAGGCCGGTTCGCATCGCGCTCGGCAATGGCTTCTGCGCGCGGAGGCAGCGGGGCGTCTGTTTCCGATTGCAGCGCAGCGGAAACTTCAGGCTCTTTGCTCTCCGGCGGCACAGGGGCGTCGGGGTGTTCGTCGCGGTCGTCCACAGGCATAATTTCAGATTACAGAGGGAGAGCAAAAATATTAAACCGAAATGGTCGGAAATGAAAAACTAAAGCGAGTTTCACGCAAAGGCGCAAAGGCGAAAACAGAAGGCGCAAAGAAGCAAAGCCATTCAATCCTTTGCGCTACTTTGCGCCTTTGCGTGAAAATCCCTCCTTGCTTTCTCAACACCTTTGATTCAACAGGCAAGCTGTGCGCCGTCACAGTTTTATTCTGGCCGCGCTTGCTTTAGCTGGTTCCCTCATCTTCCGGCAGCGCCGCCTTCATCCGACGAGTGTCGGACATTTCCTTTTCGCTGGCGGGAGAGCCGAGCGGCACGTTGCCGATAACTTCCAGCCCGAAGCCTTCGAGCGCGGCCACCCTCGGAGGATGATTGCTCATGAGCAGGATGCGGCGCAGTCCCAGATCATGCAGAATCTGTGCGCCGACGCCGTAATCACGACCCGCGCCATATCCCGTCACGATGCTTGCATCCTGCGCGCTCATGTTCGCCTCATTCATCAGGGCGTAAGTCTTCAACTGGTGAATCAAATCCAGATTGTGCTCTCTCTGTCTGAGATACAGGACGACGCCTCGTCCTTCGGCGGCGATTTTTTCGAGCGCGGTGTGAAGCTGAAAACCCGTATCACCGACCAGCGCGCCGAACATGGCAAAAGTGACGTTCTCTGTATGCACGCGCACCAGCGTGGGCTTGTCCGTCGCCACATCGCCCATGACCATCGCCAGATGCACTTCGCCGTTGATGATGTTCTCGAACGCGACCGCACGGAAGTTGCCGTACACGGTCGGCACTTCTGTTTCGACGGCGCGCCGGATAAGCGTCTCCTTGCGTATGCGATAGCGCACGAGGTCTGCGACCGAGATGATTTTCAGGCCGTGCTCTCCGGCAAAGACTTCCAGTTCGGGCATGCGAGCCATCGTGCCGTCAGGGTTCATGATTTCGCAGACCACGCCCGCCGGATAGAGCCCAGCGATGCGCGCCATGTCAACGGCGGCCTCTGTCTGCCCTGTACGCACCAGCACGCCGCCGGTTTTCGCTCGCAAAGGAAAGATGTGGCCGGGGCGCGCGAGGTCTTGCGGGCGCGTCTTGGGGTCTACGGCGGTCAGGATGGTCGTCGCGCGGTCAGAGGCCGAGATGCCCGTCGTGACGCCTTTGCGCGCTTCGATTGAAACCGTAAAAGCCGTGCCGAGAAAAGAGGTGTTGTCCGCAACCTGCATGGTCAGGTGCAGCTCGTCGCAACGCTCTTCCGTCAGCGGCATGCAGACGAGGCCCCGCGCGTGCGTCGCCATAAAATTGATGATCTCCGGCGTCACCTTCTCAGCCGCACAGACCAGATCACCCTCGTTTTCGCGCGATTCGTCATCAACAATAATAATCATCCGACCGTCGCTAATATCGCGGGCGGCTTCTTCTATGGAAGCAAGAGGCATAATTTGATTCGCTCAACAATATCGGGGAGTTTGAATAACGACAATATGTTACCCGAAAGTCCCTATTTTTGCGACTGGGAGGCGATTTCAAAATTCAGCTATTAATAAACTCAACCCTTTGCGCCTTTAGTTTTATCTTCGCGCCTTTGCGAGAAACGTTGCTGTTTCACGCTGGTGGCGCAAACAAAAAAAGCCTCAAGACGCAAAGACTTGAGCAATTTTGAAAAGCAATTTAAATATGAAAGCGGATTTACCGCAGAGATGCAGAGACAAAGAATAGCTTTTAACAACTGCTACTTTTCGCAGTTCTAATGCTACTTTTCGCAGTTCTTCTGCATCTTAAATTTTACATTTTTGACAAGCGCGGGCTTAGAGCCTGCTCATGACAGCATGTTATACTGCCCTGACAATGGCCTCAAAGCGATTATAGGCCACATAAGAACAACGGTCAGTTTTATAGGAGATTCGTCGCGTGAGAAACAAGGTTTTATTTGCGCTCAGCTTGCTGCTCATCACAGCCTTAACGCTCCCCGCTTTTATTTACGGACAACGAAACAGTTCCAGTCAAACCGCCTCGTCTGAGAGCGCGGCCACGAATGGGCCAGCGTCCGGCAAACCTGCGCGCGAGCGCAAGGCTGCCAATGCGGAGAACATCGAGACTGCCGTCTCAGAGGCTCTGACGCTTATTCAGGACAAATATATTGACGGCAACAAGCTGGACTATAACGCCGTTTTCAAATCTTCCATCACTGGCATGCTGCGCTCCTTAGACCCGCACTCGAACTATTTCGACCGCGCGGAGTTTGACGAGTTTCGCACAGACCAGCGTTCGGAGTATTACGGCATCGGCGCGACCATCGGCGACTTGCGCGAGGGCGATAAGGTCAACACATACATTCGCGCGACCTTTGATAATGCTCCGGCGCATCGCGCGGGGCTGCGCTATGGCGACCGCATCGTGGAAGTGGACGGCAAGGACATGCGCGGCAAGCCTTTCTTTGAAGTCCGCACGAACCTGCGCGGCCCGCGCGGCTCAACCGTCAAGGTGACTGTCGAGCGCGCCGCCACGCGCAAGACGGAAACGGTCGAGATTACGCGCGACGCCGTGCCGCAGCCTTCGATTCCCGAAGCCTACATGATTCGCCCCGGCGTCGGTTATGTGGCGATGACCGGAGGCTTTAACCTGACGACCGCAGACGAGTTTACAGCCGCTCTCGAAAGCCTGCATGCACAGGGCATGAAGCTCCTGGTGCTTGACCTGCGCGGCAACGGCGGCGGGCTTCTCAGTCAGGCAGTGCGCGTCGCCAATACTTTCCTGCAACGCGGGCAGTTGATTCTGACGCAGAAGGGCAGAGTCCGTGGCAGCACGCAGCCTTACTACGCGGATAACGAGCGACCGGATATGACGCCGCTCGTCGTGGTCGTCAATCGTCTCAGCGCGTCTGCTTCCGAGATCGTCGCGGGCGCTTTGCAAGACCATGACCGCGCGCTGATTGTCGGCGAGACGAGCTTTGGCAAAGGTCTGGTCCAGATTCCGTTCCCGCTCGAATACGGCTCGGCTCTCTTGTTGACCATCGGCAAATACTACACGCCATCTGGCCGCCTGATTCAGCGCGACTACTCGAACGCCGGATTCTATGACTATTACACGCAGGGCGGAACCACACGCGACGCCAACCGCACGCCGCCCGCGCCCACCGGCCCCGAAAGCCGCACGGACACAGGACGCACGGTTTACGGCGGCGGCGGCATCTCGCCGGACGAGACTGTCGGCGCGCGTCTCATCTCGCCTTTTCAACAGAAGGTGACAGACCCTGTCTTCGCTTTCGCGCTCGAACTCATAGCGGGCCGCATACAGGGCTTCGATGCTTACAAAGTGCAGCGTCCGATCAAGTTTGAGCACGATCTGGGAGCGACAGATTTTCCGATGTCGGATGCGCTCTTCAAAGCTTTCAAAGATTTCGTGGCCTCAAAGCCCGTCTACAAAGTCACGCCCGCGCAACTGGACAAAGAACGCTCATACGTCGAGCGTCAACTTCGTTATGAAGTAGTGACTGCGGCCTACGGCTCTGTGACCGCGTTTCAGGTCTTCAACGCGGATGACCCGCAGATTGTAAAAGCCATAGACCTCTTGCCGCGCGCACGCGAATTGGCCCAGACGGCGCAGAGCAAACGCAACCCTTCGGAATAGGAAGGCAAAAGTAAAAAGGTAAAAGGCAAAAGGGAAGAAGGCTTGAATGCTTCTTCCCTTTTGCCTTTTACCTTTCCCTTTTTACTTTTACCTTTTGCCTTTTTGTCTATTGCTTCCTGATATATGTTCCGTCGAAAGCGATTGTCCAGACTTTGCCGCCGTCTGTTGATTGCTCCCAGAGTTGGCGGACGCGTGTGGGAGAGAGATTGAAGAAGGTCAGGCGATGCAGGGTCTTTGTGTTCTGCGCCACACTCTCTGCCGTGTAGAGCATCTTGCCGTCTTTATATTCTCCCAGCAGTTCCAGCGTGCCGCCGACGGCATCCACCCATGTCTGCTGCCATTTCCCTTTCTGCGCGTTATAAAAATTGAAGCTCTTGCCATCGCTGCCGCCCGCGCCGCTCCAGTTTTCAAAGACCACGCAATCGCCGAGGATTAATTGCACGCTGCTCGTCCCGGCACGCTGTCCCTGCGGGTTCTCGACGTTCCATTCGCCGACCCAAAAATCAAACTGCCGGTTCAAAGGCTGCACACTGCACGGCTTGGCATTGGCCTGTGCTCTGGCAACTAACTCTTTGAAGCGAGCTTCATCCCTCAGGCTCGCAAGGTCTGCGTCCGTGCTCATCCCCTGCGGCTGATTGAACCCCGCCTGCACGGACTTTTCGAGCCACTCAAGCGCCTGCGCTTTATCATTCAAACGCGCATAGCCGCACGCGAGGTTGAACATCGTCGTCGCGTTTGCGCCAAGCTCATTGGAGCGTTTGAGAGCTTCGACGGCCCTTTCATATTTGCCGAGCGAAAGCAGAGCCGCGCCGAGGCGGCCCCACGCTCCTGCATTCGCGGCTTCCAGTTTTGTGATCGCTTCGTAGGCTTTCACAGCATTGGCCCACTCCTGCCGCTGGTAAAAACCGTTGGCTTCGGTTTTCATCTCAGGCGTGGCGGCTTGAGCCTGCGCGGGCTGTGCAACTCCCTGCTGCCGTGGCTGCTGCGCCGTGGCTGCCTGTTGCATGACAATGATGCTCAAGAGGATGTTGATGACGATAATAGCGGGACGCGGATTCTTCATGATTAAGAGCCTCCATCAAGCGCGAGCTTGTATGCGTCGGCTAAATTTCCGCCGACAGTTTTTCAGACAACTCTGCGAGGTAAACTTTCGGGTCAAAGACGTGCGTGGTGCGCTCTCGCAAGATTTCCAGAATCGCGTCGCCGTACGGGTCTGGGCTGAGATGGTCGTCAACGCCTTGTTGCTCTTCTACAGAGACGCTCAGCAAAGCCACCAGACTGCCAAGCAACATCCACAACAGAGCTTCTCTATGAGAAACGTTTGGCAGCAGCCTGTATATCTCTTCGCGGTCTCTGTAAACATCATCACAGAGCCGCTTGAACTCCTGCTCGGAAATCGTATCCATCTTTACGTTTTGAAAGCGCGGTCAGACATTCGCTTTGTATGATTTGAGAGAGCCTGAGTTGTCTGACATGGGATGATTTTTTTTAGTTGCCGAATCTAATCCGAGAGGTCGGAAGTAATCCGATTTTTTGTAATTTGTGCTTTGTATTTTGCGCTTTGTGCTTTGCATGTGGCATCCGAAATCGAGTCGTAACCTCTAAGTTGAATCGCGCGCAAAGAACAAATTACAAAGAACAAAGTACAAATTTCAAATCACCTCTTCATACATCAAATAATGCGTCTCCGTCATGCCAAGCTGTTGATACGTGCGTTGCGCGATGCCGTTCTCTTTCTCGACGTAGAGACGAAAGCCGCGCACGCCCTGTTGCTTTGCCGCCAACTCTTTGACGAATTCGTAGAGCCTGCGATAGATGCCGCGCCTGCGCGCCTGCGGCACGATATAGACGCTCTGTATCCACCAGAAGAGGCCATCGCGCCAATCGCTCCACTCGTATGTCACCATCAAAGAGCCTATCACTTCAAGCTCTTGATTCGCGCCGGAAGATTCCGCGACCACATAAAAACCGTATCGCTCTTGCTCCAGCAGATTCCTGACGCCTGACGCGAGCACATGCCCGTCCAACTCTTTCCCTTCAGTCTCGCGCGCCATCGCCTGATTGAATTGGACAAGCGCGCTCAAGTCTCTCTCGCCCGCGCGCCGGATATTGATTTCCTGATTCATCATTTTCATTTTTCACTCAACTGATTTCAGAACCCGCGCGCGGGTAAATCAGAGCTTCTTTGCAGCCAGTTTTCCGCAGGATAAAGACACTGGCCGTCAATCACATGCAGCGTATAGGCATGACGCGAGCGTGGGCTGAGGTTGGCGCGGCTCAGGTGCGGCAGGCATCCGTCGAGAACTATCAATGTTCCCTTTTCCACTTCGAGCGGGACTAGATTGTCCAACGACCACGGAGTTTCATCCAGCACCTCGAAGCGCGTCCCGCCGCCCTCAGCGCGAACAAAGCGCGATTTGAGACCATCTTTATGTCCTCCGCGAATGGCCCACAGGCAGCCGTTCTCCATCGTCGCATCTTCGAGCGCGAACCAGAGGCCGGTGACGCTCTGCGGCTCTGTGTACAGAAAAGTGCTGTCCTGATGACAGGTCACTTCGCCGCCGATTTCCGGCTGTTTGAAGATATACATTGACTGGATAAGCAGCGGCTCTTTGACGCAGAGGTCTGCTACCAACTGGGCCAGTTCCGGCCCGCGAGAGAAGCTGTCAAAGAGCGTGTCGAGGTCATGCAGCGCATGGCCGATCTTGTTAATCGAACGCTCTTTGCTCTGTCGCAGGTCGCCGTGCTCATCAAACGCATCCTCTTCAAAAAAGAAACGTATCCGGTCGCCGGAGGTCAGAAAATAATCATCGCTCGTCCGCGTCTGCTCGTGCGTCGAAAAGATTGAGACGACGCCCTGCGCGTCAAAGCTTCGCACCAGTTCTTCGGCGCGCTCGCGCAGTGCGTCACAATCCGCCGCGCTGACGAAATTATTGAGCACGAGAAAGCCGTCGCGTTCGTAGTCGGCCAGTTGTTGAGAGGTCAGTATTGATTCCATATCTTCAGATGATAAGAAACAAATAGTTTCGCGCAAAGGCGCAAAGAAATGCAAAATTAAAAATGTAAAATGCAAAAATCAGAACCGTCTTGCATTTTACATTTTTAATTTTGCATTTGATTTACCCCTTGCCTCCAGCCAATCTCGCAGAAGCGGGCGATTGCCTGAGCCTGTACATGGCCCACACGCCTATCGCTGGCCCAATCGCCAGAAACGCAAAGGCCCAACGCCATCCAACCCATTTTTCAAGCGGCGGAATCATGCGAATCGTCACCAGCGTCAGCAGAAATCCCAGACTCGTCTGCAAAGTCAGCGCAGTTCCGATGTACTCCGTGCGGCACAGCTCGCTGACGGCAGCAGAAAACTGCGCGGAGTCTGCCACAATCGCAAAGCCCCAGATCAGACAGACCGCCAGCAGCAAAACCGGATGGCCGCCATAGAGCAACCCGACTGTGAGCGCGCATGTCCCGCTCATCAAGAGCGAAGCAATCGTCAGCGTCGTGCGGCCCAAACGGTCTGCCAGTTTTCCTGCGACCAGACTTCCGAGCGCGCCACTTGCGATGATGGCAAAGGCCGCCGCGCTGGCCCACACTTCTCCGACGCCGGTTATTTTAAAACTCGCCAGCAGGAAAAGCGGAATCCAAGCCCACATCGCATATAGCTCCCACATGTGGCCCAGATAACCCAGATTCGCCAGCGCCAGCTCGCGCTTCCTGACAATCTCTCCGACATATTTCCAGTTAAAGCGCGGAGACGAAGAAGCGTATGGCCCTTCGTTGATAAAGAATGCGGCCACCAAGCCGCCGCTGGCTGCGAGCGCGGCAGCCAGATACAAGACAGGCTTCCAATCTCCGACGCCGCCGAAAACATTGAGCAGGTGCGGCGACGCAGAACCCAACGTCACCGCGCCGACCAGAAGACCGATGCCAAGCCCTCTATCTTCTTTGGTCCACGTCGCCATAATCTTCATCCCGACCGGATACACGCCCGCGAGAAACATGCCCGTCAGAAACCGTAGCGGCAGCGCAAGCCACAGTCCATCAGCCGCGAGCGGAATCAAGGCTGTCGCAAGGGCTGCTAACAGAGCTGAAGCCGTGAACAGGATTCTTGAAGAGACGCGGTCAGCCAGATTCAAAAGCGCAGACCCGAAAGCTCCGGCCACAAAACCTATCTGCACGGACATCGTCAGCCACGCGCGGCCAGAGTCGTTCAAATGCCATGCGCCGGTCAAAGCCGGAACAACCGCCGAAGCCGAAAACCACACAGCCATGCCCAGAAGTTCGGCCAGCGCGAGCAAGAGAAGTGTGGGCCATTTCGATAGCTGCATGATTTGACTCTCTCTAAAATTCGAACAGGGATGGACAGGATGGA
The DNA here is from genome assembly GCA_963817025.1 of Pyrinomonadaceae bacterium. Lineage (GTDB taxonomy): Bacteria > Acidobacteriota > Blastocatellia > Pyrinomonadales > Pyrinomonadaceae > JACMLC01. Next base: position 1,520,609 of record CAWFML010000004.1, read on the forward strand.
AAGATTTGAGCATTGATTCATTTGCTCAATGAGTCAATGACTAAATGAGTCAATGATTCATTCCTTCTGAGCCTGTTCATCCCGTTCATCCCTGTTAATTCTTCTCTGCTTGGGACATTTACGCCGCTTCAGTTTATAATTGTTCTTTTCCACGAGCCATCAAATTTACATGCTAAAGGAATAAACATGACTGTAGAGAAGATTGCGAAGCGTCCCGACACGATTAGATTCAACGGGCGCATACTTTTTTTGACTGACGACACGTCTCTCATACGCCGCCAGTTAGAGGGCAAAGAGGATTTATCTAATCCCAAGCCCTTGATGAATAACATCTCGACGGATGAGATCACGCCCGGCTGGGTCTGCTTTTATTACGACGAGACACTCGGCCAGTATGTTTATGTCGGCATGCGCGAAGGCGCAGTCAAGAAGGATGAAGTCAAGAACGGCGACTTCTCGGTAGTCGTCTCAGGTCTCTCGAAGGGCTGCGGCTCGTCGCGCGAGACCGCGCCGTATGCCGAAAAGTGGGCGGGCATAGAGCTTGTCATCGCGGAAACCATCGAAAAGATTTACGGGCAAAACTCGCAGAACATAGGTCTTCTGACCTCTACCGATTTCGGCCTGATAGAGCGCATACGCAACGGCGAAGAGATTCCGCTCGAAGAATTCACGCGCGGCCTCGACCCTATTTCAAAATCCATAGTCGAATATGGCGGCCTCTTTAATTACAACAAGGCGCGGCTCGCCGGAGAGATTGCGCCGCCCGCTCTCGAAACTAAAAAGCGTCCGATGAACATCGTCGAAAAAATCATCGCGCGTCATGCGTTTGTCAGAGCGGGCGAGATCGGCGTCGAAGCTGTCAAGCCGGGCGACGCGCTCTTTGCCGTCGCGGATGTGCGCTTTTCGCATGAGTATGTGACGCCGATGGCTGCATCGCTGTTTACGCAATCTTTGGGGCCGGAGGCGCGCGTCACCGAAGCCGAATCGGTTTATGCTTTCCGCGACCACCTGACTTTCTTAGGTCAGGTGATGTCAGAAGACAAACGCAAGCTGGGCCTCCTTGAACGCGCGGACGGACTCGCCGTCACGCAGGCCAGCTTTACGGAAGAGCAGGGCATACGCCTCTATGGCGAAAACCCTGAAGGCGGCTCGGAGGCGATCTGTCATAACGCTGTCGTCGAAGACATAGCTTTGCCCGGCCAGCTCGTCATCGGCACGGACTCGCATACCTGCATGGCAGGCGTGCTCGGCTGCTTTGCTTTCGGCGTCGGCTCAACCGACATGGCGAACGCCTGGTACACGAAAGACATACGCATACGCGTTCCCGAAACCGTGCGCTTCGTTTTGAAAGGCAGCAAGCGCGCGGATGTGACTGCCAAAGATGTGATGTTGTATATCCTCGCCACAGATTATATGAAGCAGGGCAAAGGCATCGGTCAGGTGCTTGAGTTCGCGGGCGAAGGTTTAAAGGAGATGTCGCTGGACGAGCGCGCGACCCTGACCAACATGGCCGTCGAAGCCGGAGGCACGACCGGCATCATAGAGCCGGATGAAGTCACGCTCGAATACGTGACGCGCATGCGCGGCCTTGATGCGGAAGAAGTGCTGAAAGGTTTTCTCAAGAGCGACGAGGACGCAGAGTATGCAGCCGTCTTTGAAATCAATCTTGACGAGCTGCGCCCGATGGTAGCGACGCCGGGCGACCCGCGCAACGGCATCAACATTGAAGAGATGCCGGAAGAAGTGAAGATTGACGCGGCCTATGGCGGCTCGTGCACGGGCGGCAAAATGGCAGACATGGACATGTACGCGGAAGTGCTCCGGCGCGCGGTCGGGCAGGGCAAGCGCGTCGCTCCCGGCGTGCATCTCTACCTGCAATTCGGCTCGCAGAAAATCAAGCAGTACGCACGCGAGCGCGGCTACATCGAAATCTTCGAGCGCGCGGGCGCGGAGCTGATCGACCCCAGTTGCGGCGCGTGCATCAACGCCGGGCCGGGCGCGTCCAAGTCGCCCGATACCGTGACCATCAGCGCGCAGAACCGAAACTTTCCCGGACGCAGCGGCCCCGGCAAAGTCTATCTCGCCTCGCCATATGTCGTCGCGGCCTCAGCCATCGCCGGACACATCGTCGCGCCGGAAGAATTTTTGAGAGAGCCGGAAGCAGAACTGGTCGGAGCTTAAGGTTTGCAGCACAGTTGAGCAAATGGGCGCAGCGATTCCAAAAACTGAAAACACTCTCATCGTCACGGAGAGCAAGTATGCTTTGGTCGAGCGCGAGCGCAGGTTTCTCTTGCGCGAGTTGCCGGAAGGATTGACGCGCGCGAGCGAGCATGTGCAAATCTGGGACAACTACATCACGAACACGCGCCTGCGGCTGAGAAAGATTCGCCTGCCGCAGACGCGCCAGTGGATTACCAAGCTGACGCAAAAATATGCGCCCGCGCCTGAAGATTTTTCGCGGACGATGATTACCAACACGTATCTCTCTGCCGTCGAGTATGAAGTCCTCTCCGTCTTTGAAGGCAACGAGATTCGCAAGAATCGTTACAGCTACGAGCACGAGGGACGCAAATATTCGATAGACATTTTTATGGGCGCGCTCTGGGGCTTGATTCTCGCCGAGACGAGCTTTGAGACGGACGAAGAGATGGATAATTTCCCGCTGCCGTCTTTCGCCTTTATGGATGTCACCAATGACTTGATGTTCACGGGCGCGAGCCTTGTGGATCAGACGGCGGAAGAGATTCGCGCGCGGCTCAACCCGGCGGCGGAAGAGAAAGATTACGCCTCGCAATAGTTTCCATGTCTTCCATGCCGCCAATCATTCATACCATCGGACACGGACGCCACCCGTTCGCTTATTTCCTTGAGCTGCTAAGGCAGCATGAGATCGCTTTCGTGTGCGATGTCAGAAGCGCGGCGCGCTCGCGCTGGCCGCAGTATAACGGGCGCGTGCTGGAAGAGAATTTGCGAGAGGCGGGCATAGGCTATGAGCATTTGCCGGAGTGCGGCGGCAAGGTGATTGCGCCGCCGGATGAGTTGTCGCGCGGACTTGATAGGATTATAGAGCTGGCCTCGGAGATGCGCGTCGCCATCATGTGCTCTGAATCGCAGCCCCTGACGACACATGCTGTGCCGCGCGCCCACTGTCATCGCGTAGGCTTGCTCTCCGTCCCCTTGCGCGAACGCGGCGCGAGCATCCGGCACATCCTCCCAGATGGCAGAGCCGTAGAGTTTGACGAAGCCGCAACCTCTTCTATCTGGTAGGTAGCGGGTCAGTTTGAACTTGTGGTATGACGAAAGAATCTCCCGCAAAGGCGCTGGTGACGCAAAGAAAGCATTCAAGATAAAGCATCACTCAACACCTTTGCGTCACCAGCGCCTTTGCGGGAATCTGTTTTTTCTTCGCCCTGTTTGAAGCTAACGCCCACTAACCTCTGGCAAAAAGCTTACCTCCCTGCAAGAGTTATCTAGTATCATCCGCCTTTCATAAAAGAAGTGTGGTTGGACCAATTTTTTCTCGTCTCCGTTGCAACGTATATTCTATGCCTCGACGCAGGTACACAAAATCACAGTCGCGCAATGTCGCGCAGTCTTTGCAGGAGTACGGGCGCGGCGTGGCGGGCGGGTTGATGTTCAGTCTGCCGTTGCTCTACACGATGGAGGTGTGGTGGGTCGGATTTACGGCGCACCCGTGGCGGCTGCTCTGCTATGTCGCGGCCACGTTTGTCCTGCTGCTCGGTTATAACCGCTATGCAGGCTTGCGTCAGGATGCGAATCTCCTTGAAGAGATGGTCGATTCGGTTGAAGAGATGGGCATCGGCATCCTGCTCTCGGCGTTGATTCTTTTTCTGCTGGGGCGTCTGACCTCAGAGATGCAGGCGGACGAGATTGCCGGGCGCATCGTCATCGAAGCCATGACGGTTGCCATCGGCGTCTCTGTCGGCACGGCGCAGCTCGGCGGCGGCGAGGACGCGGGAATGGCCGGAGACAAGCCGCCGCAGGAAGGCGATTCAAAGGAAAAGAAAGATAAAGGCGCGCAGGATGGAGCAGAGGAAAAGGAGATACACTTTGGCGGGCAGTTATTGCTGGCAGCCTGCGGCGCGGTGCTGTTTGCCGCGAATCTTGCGCCGACGGAAGAGATTGTCATCATTGCCATAGAGACTTCATGGCTCAAGCTGCTGGGGCTGGCCGCGTTGTCGCTGCTGCTGGGCACGCTCATTCTGCACTACAGCGAGTTCACAGGCGCAAAGCAGTTCGTTCACCATCATGGTTTCAGCGCAGTCCTGATTAGCGCCGTCTTGACCTATGCCATCGCGCTCATCTCTTCGGCATTGATACTCTGGTTCTTCGGTCGTTTCGACGGGGTCACCATCTATACCATGCTGGCCCAAACCGTGGTGCTCGCAGTGGCCGCGACTCTCGGCGCATCCGCCGGAAGGCTCCTTTTGCAATGAGCAAATTACAGAAAAACCGGCTTGAGTGGATGGTCTTCGCCATCGGCCTTGCGCTGGTCTTAGGCACGATCTCGTATCTGACTTACGCGGGCTTGATGATAGGCAGCGACCCGCCAAGCATAGAGGTGCGGCTCGGCGCGCCGGAACAACGCGAGCACAACTTTATCGTGCCCGTGACGGTCGTCAACCACGGCGACCAGACAGCCGCAGGCATCCACATCGAGGTCGTCATGGAACAGGACGGCGCAGAGAAAGAGCGCGGCGAACTCGACCTTCCCTTTCTGCCGCGCCACGCGACGCGCGAAGGCTGGGTGACATTCGCTCAAGACCCGCGCACAGCGCAACTAAAGGCGCGCGTCCTCGGCTATGAAAAGCCTTGAGCACTTGTACCGGGCTATAAATTTTCAGCTGCTGACCGGAGCGATTTTGGTTTCCGTGTATTCGCTGGCGTGGCTGCGCGCGAAATAGACGGCAGCGAGAAAGGCTATGAACATGATGGCGGAAGCGGCCCAGAAGGTGGCGCGCACCGACGCGTCGGAGATATGAGCCGGCGCGGTCGCGCTGTAGATGAGAAACGCGCTCAAGAGCGGGCCGACGACGCGCGCGAGGCTGGCTGCGGATTGCGTGACGCCGAGCACGCTGCCCTGCTCGGCGCGGCTGACGCTCTTTGAAGAGAGACTCGTGAGGGCCGGAGTCGCCAGCGAGTTGCCGATGGCAAGCACGCCCGTAATCATCAGGAGCGCGGCCAGTCCCCCGGCCTGCGGCCCGACAAACGGCACGATGAAGAGGCTCACTGTAAACATCAATGCTCCGGCGATGACGAGCGGCAGTTCTCCGAAACGCTTGACCAGTTTGCCAATCAGCGTCCCCTGCACGACCGCCGCAATCGTCCCGATAAAGAGGAAGAGATAGCCGTTATGCTGCGCGTCATAGCCGAAGCGATACATCGTATAGAGCGCAAACGTCGTGGTCATAATCGAGAACGCGACGATGAAAAGAAAATAGATCAAGAGCACGAACGCAAGCCGCGTCTGCTTCATCGAACGCCGCATCAACGTCCAGCGGCTTTCGCTTGAACGCGCGCGGGCCGGGTGATCCGGCGTGACCGTTTCAGGCAGCGTGAAGTAGAGCAGAACGGCGTTGGCAAATGCGAGCGCGGCGGCAAAGATGAACGGGACGCTGATGCCCCAACGGCTCATGATGCCGCCAATCGGCGGGCCAAAAATAAACCCCAACCCGAAGGCCGCGCCGACGATGCCCATGCCCTTCGCGCGCTCTTCCGGCGTCGTGATGTCCGCGATGTAGGCTTGCGCGGTGGAGATGTTGCCGCCCGTGATGCCGTCCAGAATTCTTCCGGCAAAGAGCATCCACAGCGTCGTTGCAAAACCCATGACGAGAAAGCCCAGCCCCGTCCCGATAAGGCTCAAGAGCAACACCGGTCGCCGTCCATACCTGTCCGACAGTCTCCCCAAAATCGGCGAGAAGATAAGCTGCATCACGGAGTAGGAAGCAAAGAGCAGCCCGACCGAACGCGGCGTCGCATTAAACTTGCTGCTCTCGACATAAAACGGCAGCACCGGAATGACTATGCCGAATCCGATGAGGTCTATGAAAATCGTGATGAAGATGACCAGCAGAGGCGAGCGTTTCATAAGAGCAGTGACGAGTGACGAGTGATGTGTGACGAGCAAGCACAAGCTTTTAACCTGTCACTCATCACTCGTCACCCGTCACTGTAGTTTTATCTTCTTCTCATGTGCATCAGCTTCATATCAATAGAGGCTTGCCCGCCGCCGGAGATGACGAGGGCGAGAGCCATGCCGAGCAACGCGACAGTATACTCTATGCCCTTCGGCGCGAAGAATGCGCCCCAGTGAACGCCGATCATGGCGACCAGCATGACAAAGGCTATGGAGAGCGCGCCGAGCCGCGTCAGGAAGCCGAGCAAAACCAGCAAGCCCCCGATGAGTTCGGAAAAGGCTGCTGCGCCCATCCACAGCTTTGCGGGCTGCAAGCCGAAAGGCGCGGGATTCTGCACAAAGGCAGACAGCCCCGGCCCATCCCACCAGCCGAATACCTTCTGCATGCCGTGCGCGATGAAAATTATTCCGAGCGCAAGCCTCACGGGCAAGGCGAACCAGGTGGGTATCGTGGCGATCAATTTACGAAACATCTCAAGTTCCTTTCATCCGGCGTTTTTGAATTTTCCGAGGGGTGCGGCCATCTTAAATTATCTCGCGCGAAAAGCAAGGATGAAGTGATTTACTCATTGGCTCATTGACTCATTTACTCATTGAGAAAATGAATTAATGAATCAATTTCTCTTCATCCTTCATCCTCGCTCTTCAACATACGAAATTTTTCGTTGACAATACGAAAAGTTTCGTAGTAAAGTGCGATTCGATATTTGCCGGAAAGGAATCAACCGAGTGGCGAAGACAAATTTACCGATGCCGACGGATGCAGAGCTGGAGATATTGACTGTGCTCTGGCAGAGGGGCTTGTGCACGGTTCGTGAAGTACACGAACAGTTGAGCGCGAGCCGCGAGATGGGATACACGACCGTTTTGAAGCTGATGCAGATCATGGCCGAGAAGGGACTCGTGCGGCGCGACGAGCGGCAGCGGGCGCATGTCTACGAGGCGCGACTCGCGCAGGAGCAGACGCAGCAACAACTGGTCGGAGACCTCTTGGAGCGCGCCTTCGACGGCTCTGCCATGAGCCTCGTGATGCAGGCGCTACAGACCAAAAGAGCTTCGGCAGCAGAACTTTCACAGATACGAGACCTCTTGGATGAATTTGAGCGAGGTGCGCGATGATGATGAACGAAACTTTACTGGCCCGGCCTATTTTTCAGGTTCTCGGATGGGCTTTGCTTCACTTCCTCTGGCAGGGCGCGCTCGTCGCGCTGCTCTATGCGTCTTTGCGCGTCATCCTGCAACGCCGGACGGCGAACGTGCGTTATGCAGTAGCCTGCGGCGCGCTTGTCCTGATGCTGGCCTCGCCCATCGCCACCGCTTTGATTATCAAGCGCAGCTTTCCGCAGCCGCAGCCGCTCGCACAGTCGCAGGATGTTCCCGCTTCATGGAAAACGGATGAGGCGCTTGCCGGACAAGCCATCAACGCGCAGGCTGTAGAGCCTGTCACGTGGACAGCCGCCACGCCTGCTCCGGCGCAAGCGGCTGCGACCGACGAAGGCTTGGCGTTGAGACAAAGGCTGGCAAAGGCTTTGCCGTGGCTGGTCTCTATCTGGCTGGCGGGCGTGTTGTTTCTTTCCCTGCGCGTGCTCGGCGGGTGGGTAATGGCCCAGCGTTTGAAGAACTGGAAAACCGTTCCGGCGACGGAAATGTGGCAACGCTCCGTAGAGCAACTGTCGCAGCGGCTCAAGGTCTCGCGCACAGTGCGGCTCTGCGAATCTATAGTTGCGGAAGTGCCGACGGTGATCGGCTGGCTGCGCCCTGTGATACTGGTTCCCGTGAGCGCGTTTGTCGGTCTCAGCCCGCAACAGATAGAAGCCCTGCTCGCACATGAACTGGCACACATACGCAGGCACGACTATCTTATCAACCTGCTGCAAACGGCTATCGAGACGCTGCTCTTTTATCATCCGGCTGTGTGGTGGGTTTCGCGGCAGATTCGCATAGAGCGCGAGCATTGCTGCGATGATTTGGCGGTCGCGGCCTGCGGCAATGTGCTGACCTATGCGCGCGCGCTGGCCGAACTGGAAGAGCTACGCGGCAAGTCAGCAGCCCTGCCGCAACTGGCCGTCGCCGCAGACGGCGGTGGTCGCGGCTCGCTCCTCAAACGCATTCAAAGGCTTATCGGAACGCCCGTCTCGCCGCATCAAAGATCGTCCGCATGGCTCGCCAGCATCGTTGCCATCGCTACAATTTTCTGTATCTGCGTCGGCGCGCGGACGGCGATTTTTGAGAGCGATACTAATCAAGATGTATTGAGTTCGACGGAGATGTTTTTCCAGACGGCTTCGCGCAACGGAAACGCGGACAGGCTCTTCACTTTCCAGCTTTCAGGCGATAAGACGGCTGCCGATTCTCAAATGGTCTTACAGCGCGGAATCAATGAGAGCGTGATGGTCATAGGCTTTGTGACGCAGGATGATGAAACGCTGCAAGATGATGAAACGCCGCCGACGCCGCCTTCGACGCCAACGCCGCCCATCGTCGTCCGGCCTGTGATGGTGCCGTTGATGAATATGAGCATCACTCCGACGCCGGGCATCGTCCCGACTCCGAGAACTTTCTCCTTCTCTCAGCCGACGCCTCCGGCCAGAGCTTCTTTCGTTTTCTCTCAGCCGACGCCGCCGCCGACACCCGGCGCAGCCGTTCAGGATGACGAGGATGATGAAGACAAACCTTCCGGCAGTTTTATAGAGGGAATGACGGCGGCGGGCTACACCAACCTGAGCGTAGATCAGTTGATTTCGCTCAGAGACCACGGCGTCTCGCCACGTTTTCTACAAGAGTTGAAAGCTCTCGGCTATGGCCTTCCGTCAATCGAGATGGCGATTCGCCTGACGGATCACGGCGTCAGAGCGGGCTATATCAAAAAGCTTGCCGAGATGGGATACAAAAAGCTTTCGTTTGAAGAATTAATCAAGGCAGCGGATCACGGCGTGCGCCCGGAAATGATTCAAGCGCTCAGCGCGGCTGGCTATGGCAATCTCACTATGGATCAGCTCATACGCACGCAGGATCACGGCGTCAATCCAACCTATATCAGGCAGATGGCCGAAGTCGGCTTTAGCAATCTCTCGCTCGACCTGTTGATACGGATGCGCGACCACGGAGTCGGGGCAGAGTACGTTAAGGAGATTCGCGCGATGGGTTATACGAACGTGACTGCGGAGCAGTTTATACGCCTGCGCGATCATGGCGTGAGCGCGGCCTTTCTGCGAAAGGCAAAGGAGCGCGGCTTTAATAATCTCTCGCTCGACCAATTAATCAAGCTGCGCGACGCAGACATTCTCTAAAGCGAAGTTGAAAGGAATCAAGGAGATTTCATCATGAACAGCAATCATGTGACGCGTTTCTCATCCATAGCTTTCAAACTCTGTCTCGGCCTCTTCATCTCAGGCGTGCTCGTGCTGCCCTTCTATGACGGCTGGGCCAGAACAACTGCCGCGCCTCCGCCTGCTGCTGCGTCTCCAACTGCTCCGCAGCAGGACTTCGCGGGACAGTGGGTTATCGAAAACAAAGCTGGCGCGGAGAAGGTCTGGTTCTCGCTCTATGTGCAGAGCGAGAACGGCAGGTTTTCGCAATCGTCTTCGGATTTCCCGCTCGACAAACTGAAGGGTCTGACCAGAGAGCAGATGTTGCAGGACGGCGCGGCTGTCAGTTTCAAGCTCGTGCGCGACGCCGGGACGCTCGACTGCAAGGGCTGGTTCAAAGCAGGCAAAGGCTCAGGCCATTTCACATTCATGCCGAGCCAGCCCTTCGTCGGTGAGATGGCAAAGCTCGGCTATGACAGGCTGACGAATGAAGACCTCTTCACGCTCGCGCTGCATGATGTCAGTCTCGGCTACATCGAAGAATTAAAGGCGCTCGGTTATGACAAGCTCTCGCTCGATGATTTGATGGCGATGAAGATTCACGGCGTGACGACCAAGTATATCGTTGACCTGCGCGCCAGAGGCTACGACCAGATGGAGCCAGAGAAACTGGTCGCCATGCGGATTCACGGCGTGAGCATAGAATTTATCGAAGACCTCAACGCGCACGGCTACAAGCGCATCCCCGCAGACGATCTGGTGGCGATGCGGATTCACGGCGTCTCGACCGATGTGATACGCGAGATGAGAGCTTTGGGATATGAAAACCCCGCGACGGAAGAACTGGTGTCGATGCGTATCCACGGCGTGACGGCGGATTTCATCAAAGAGCTTGGCGCGCTCGGTTATAACAAAGTTCCGGCAGAAGAACTGGTGGCGATGCGGATACATGGCGTGACGACAAGCTTTATACGCGAGTTGAAGTCAACTGGCTACGATCATCCATCCGTCGAAGAACTCGTCGCCATGCGGATACATGGCGTGACCATCGCCTTTATCGAAAAGATGAAGGCGCGCGGCATCAAGGATTTATCCATAGAAGATTTGGTCAAGCTGCGGATTCACGGGCTTGATAACTAAGAGTTGATTCCAAAGCTCAAAGAACGATTCATTCAAACTTCTTCTTTGCGCCTTCTGTTTTAGCTTTGCGCCTTTGCGCGAACAGGCAATGTTTCACGCAAAGGCGCAAACAAAGAAAGACTCAAGGCGCAAAGAAGCGGGTTGAGTTTTTGGAGACGGACTCTTTAAACTTTATGAAGGAAAAGCTGTCATGAATAATCTTACACACTCGCAGACAAACGGATGGCGGCAATCATTGGTCTGGACTAAAGCGCGCAGCCGTGGGCTGGCGGCGGCGCTGCTCTTGAGCCTGCTGATTATTACGTCAATCGCCGCGCAAAAATCATCGCGTCTCTTGCCCGCAGGCTTTGCCGCTGCGACGACGACCACGGCACAGGCAAATTTCGTGGGCCAGTGGATGATCGAGTTTGAATCCCGCAGGCCGAACCCGCACCTCACTCTGACCTATCGCTCGGAAGACGACCGGTGGCACAGCAACACTTCTTTCGAGATAGAGGCGACGCGGCTTCAGGGATTACAGCAGTCGCAGGTGATGTCCGGCGGCTCAAACGTGCGTTTTCAAATCCAGCGCGACGCCGGAACTCTCAACTGCGAAGGCTGGTTCAAAGACGGCAAGGGTTCGGGTCACTGGACATATTCGCCCAATCCTTCTTTTGCCTCGGAGCTGAGGCGTTTGGGATATGACGCGCCCGACGAGAAGCAGCAGTTTTCGATGACGCTGAATGAAGTGAGCCTCGCTTTTGTAGAGGAACTAAAAAATCAGGGCTACGAGCGCAGCACCACCGAGCTACTCGTCAAGGCAGGCACGCACGGCGTCCGGCTGGAATATCTCAAAGGCTTAAAAGCCGCTGGCTATAACGCGCAAACGCTCGACCTGCTCATCAAGATGAGAGATCACGGCGTAAGTCTGAAATTCATCAAGGGCTTTGACGAGCTTGGATACGAGCGGATGCCGCTGGATCAGCTTATACGCACCAGAGACCACGGCGTGACGCCGGAATATGCCAGAGAAATCGAAGCCAATGGATACGGGCGGCTGCCGCTCGACCAACTCGTGCGCCTCAGAGACCACGGCGTCAGCGTCGAGTACATCAAGCGATTGGAGACGCTCGGCTACAGCCGTTTGCCTGTAGAGCAACTGGTCAAGCTCAGAGACCACGGCGTGAGCGCGGAATATATCTCTCAACTCAAACAGCTCGGCTATGACAAGCTACAGCCGGAGCAGCTCATACGGCTGCGCGACCACGGCGTTACTGCCGAATTTATACGGAAGATGAAAGAGCGCGGGATACAGAATCTGACGCTTGACGAGCTGGTCAAGCTGCGCGATCACGGCATCAACTAATCATCGTCAGACGGCGGAAAAGCATGAGAGGGCAGGGGCATCAAAAGTCCCTGCCCTCTCTCGCGTTAATTCGACGGGCCGAGCGGCACGCGTTGTTTCCCTAGAGGCGCAGATTTCCCGGAGCCGGGCGACTGTGGTGTGACCTGCGGCGTGCCTGAGACGAGCGTTGACTGGTGAAAGACTGCCAGCCATTTCCCGTTTCGATTGGCCCAGACAGTGCTGTGTCTCTCGCCCGATATGCTAAAAACAGGAACCGGGCCGTTGACCAGATAGGCCACAATAGCTGAATCGTTATTAAGCTTCACAACCTTGAAATCGCTTAACGTCGCGCCTGAAAAATTATTCCCCTCAGCTTGCCGGACAGAGCCTGCTTTGTCATACATGCCGGAGGGTATAATTTCTATCAGGTCGTCTGCCAGAAATGTCGCGTATTCTTTGTAGTTTCTTCGCTTGAGAGCGTCCCAAAGCTCTTTCTCTCTGGCTATCATCTGTTCATCCGAAATGTTTGACGCGGACTGCGGCTGCGGTTGCTGTGACGCGTTGGCTGGCGTAGCCGTCGGGCTGGCATTCGCAGAACTTCCCGGCGCGTTGGTGGACGGCGTTGGCGTCGCCGGGTTGCACGCCGACGCCAAGAGCACGATAGCGGCACAGATAAACATGAGCTTCATAAATTGACTCCTGATAAACTTGATTGAATAAACCCTGTGGCCTTTATTCTAACATGTCGCGGCGCGTCAAGAGACACCGGGAAGGAGTAGGAGGGCAGTTTGAAATTCCGGTAGGACGAAAAGAATCTCGCGCAAAGGCGCAAAGGAAGACCGCAAAGCATTGAATGCCATTCTCTCTTGGCGTGCTTCTCTCTGCGCCACCAGCGCCTTTGCGGGAAACTGTCTTTTGGTTTCCGCGCTTGTCATCTGAAACTGACCCGCGACCATTTTGTTTCCTCAATGGTCGCGCACACGCGTTTCGTAGTAAGATGCCGCTTCGTAAATTTACTCCCCGCCAAACCAGATTAACCGGAAGGGCGCTTTCGACAATGATGCGTGATGTTCGTTTACAGGCTGTCGCCGTGCTGGCAGTCATCCTTGTTTTATTTACCGCTACCGAAAATTTAGCGCAGAACACGCGCGACGCAGGCTCTGAACCGCACATCAGTTACACGGTCTCTATGTCAAAGCCTTACACGCATCTGCTCGAAGTCGAGATGCGCGTGCGCCCGAACAGGCTTTCGACCCGAACCACAGACCTCAAGATGCCCGTCTGGACGCCCGGCTCCTATCTGGTGCGCGAGTACGAGCGGCATGTGCAGGATTTCGCCGCGAAGGATTCATCGGGCCGCGCGATTGAGTGGCGCAAGGTCAACAAGAACACATGGCGCGTCATGGGCGGAGGAGCGACTGAGCTGGTCGTAACTTACAGGGTCTATGCCAACGAGTTGACGGTGCGGACAAATGAGCTGAACGACGAGCACGCGTTCTGGAACAACGCCGCGCTTCTGATGTATCCGGCGGGCCAACTGAAAGCCCCTTCTACTTTGCGCGTCGTGCCGTTCGGTGAATGGAAGATTGCGACGGGCTTGCCGGACGTAGAAGGCCAGCCCAACACTTTTCGTGCAGAAAATTTTGACACGCTTTATGATGCGCCCTTCGAGGTCGGAAATTTCAAGACCCTTTCATTTGAGGTCAAAGGGATTCCGCATCGCATCGTGATTAATGGCAAGGGCAACTATGACGGCGAGCGCATGCGGCGCGACGTGCAGAAAATCGTCGAGGTCGTCGGCGAGATGTTCGGCAACGAATTCCCGTACCGCGACTACACATTTATCTTGAACCTGCGTGCCCCCGGCGGCGGCGGCATTGAACATATCAACTCCACCGCGCTCATCTGGCGACCCTTCGGCTTTCGTCCCGACGCGAACTACATAGACTTTCTCTCGCTCGTCGCTCACGAGCACTTTCACGCGTGGAACGTAAAGACGATTCGCCCCGACGCGCTCGGGCCATTCGATTACACGCAGGAGAATTACACCAAGCTGCTGTGGGTCGCGGAAGGCTTGACCGATTACTACGAAGACCTCATCCTGCGCCGCGCGGGGCTGACTTCGGACAGGCAATTTCTCAACACCTTTGCCGCCGCGATACAGGATTTACAGAACCGGCCCGGACGATTCGAGACGAGCTTAGAGGAAGCCAGCTTTGATGCATGGATCAAGTATTACCGTCAGGATGAAAACGCCGTCAACAATCAAATCTCTTATTACGATAAGGGCGGCATCGTCGGCATGCTGCTCGATGTGGAAATTCGCAGGGCGTCCGGCGGGGCGCGCAATCTTGACGACGTGATGCGTTCTCTCTACGCGGAGTTTGCAAAGAAGGGGCGCAACTACACGCCCGAAGATTTCCAGCGGACTGCGGAACGCGCTGCGGGCACGAGCCTTGAAAGCTTTTTTGATAAATACGTGCGCGGGCGCGAAGAGCTTGATTACAATGGCATCATGGCGGCGGTCGGCTTGCGGCTTGATACGATGGGCACTGCTTTGGCTTCCGTCGCGCCGCCTGCTGAGCGCGCATACTTTGGCGCGACTCTGGCCCAGGTGAGCGACCGCTTGATGGTCAGGAATGTGCGCGCTGGCACGCCCGCTTACGATCAGGGAATCATGTTCGACGACCAGATAATCGCCCTCGACGGGATGCGCGTGACTTTGGAGACATGGGACGCGCGCCTCGGGGAGAGGCGGCCCGGAGATAAAATCATGGTCACGGTTTTTCGCCGGGATGAGCTGCGCATGATTGAAGTCACGCTCGGCGGTCGCGTCGTCGCGCCCTACAGCATCGTGCCTGTGGCCCAGCCGAACGAAGACCAGCAGAAGCTTTATCAGGGCTGGCTCAATGCGCCTCTGGTCAGGAAAAGTTAAAAGGTAGAATGCATAGGAATGCAAAATTAAAAATGTAAAATGCAAAATGTAAGCGAGTTCTTATTTTGCATTTTATATTTTGCATTTTTAATTTCTCTTTTCGGGAGCAACGGGTTTAGCTGAAATGGAATTCGCGGATAAAGTGGCATTGGTAACGGGCGCGGCATCTGGCATCGGTCGCGCGTGCGCGCTCGAACTGGCGCGGCGTGGCGCGAGCGTCGCGCTGATTGATGTGGCGAGCGAAGATGTGATGATTCAGACCTCGCATCTCTTGAAAGAGACCGGAGCACGCGTGGCGACCTTCAATGCGGACGTGACGGATCACGGCAAAGCTGCGCGCATAGTCTCCGAGGCGCGCACGCGTCTGGGGCGTGTGGACATCCTGATAAACGCCGCCGGAGTCTACAGCGATGCGCCTATCTGGGAGATGTCAGAGTCGCAATGGGATCGCGTGCTCAACGTCAATCTCAAGGGAACGTTTAATTACCTGCATGCCGTCTCCCAGTACTTTCGCAAACAGCAGTCGGGCAAAGTCGTCAACATCACTTCGATTCAGGCTCTGCGCGGGAGCTTTGGCATCAGCAACTATGCGGCCTCGAAGGCAGGCGTCATCGGTCTGACCAAAGCGGGCGCGGCAGACCTCGGACGCGCCGGGGTGAATGTCAACGCCGTCGCGCCCGGCTTTATCGAAACCCCTATGCTCGCGCGACTGCCCGAAAGCGTGCGCGAAGAGGCCGTGCGCGAATCCGTCTTCGGCAGAGTCGGCGAAGCGCAGGACGTTGCAGACCTCGTGGCCTTTCTCTGCTCGGAACGCGCTCGCTACATCACAGGCGAAGTGATTAAGGTGGACGGAGGGCAAAGCCTTTAGTAAGTCTCAAGTCTCAAGTTCAAGAAGAACGACAGACTTGAGACCTGAGGCTTGGGACTCTATGAATTTTCAAAGCATCCAACTCAGGATTGAAGAGCGCGTCGGGCGCATAGGCTTTGCGCGCCCGCCGCTGAATATTTTTAATATCGCCATGATGCGCGAGATGGGCGAGGCGATTAACGAGTGTCTGAGAAACAGAGAAGTGGTGGCGATTGTGTTTGAGGCGACGGGGCAGGCGCGTGCCTTCAGCGCGGGCGTCGCGGTCGAAGAACATGCCGCAGAGACCATCTATCAAATGCTCGAATCGTTTCATAACATCTTTCGCCTGTTGGATCAGGGAGCGAAGCCGACCATTGCTGTGGTAGACGGCGCGGCGCTCGGCGGCGGGTGCGAACTCGTGGCCGCTTGCGACATAGTGATTTCGAGCCGCCGCGCGCGTTTCGGCCAGCCGGAGATCAAGCTCGGAGTGTTTCCGCCGGTCGCGGCAATCCTGCTGCCGCGCGTCATCGGTGAAAAGCGCGCGCGCGAGCTTGTCTTGACGGGCGAGTTGATTAATGCCGAGGAAGCCTTGCGTCTCGGACTCGTCAGTTATGTAGTCGAGAGCGCGGAGCTTGAGGGCAAGACAAATGAAGTGCTCGCAAGGTTTCGTGAACTCTCCGCGCCCGCGCTCGAAGCGACGCGGCGCGCACTCGACCTTTCGCGCGGCAAGACCTTTGAAGAGGCTTTGCAAAGAGTCGAGGATTTATATTTGAACGAGTTGATGAAGACCGAAGACGCGCAGGAAGGCGTGAGCGCGTTTATGGAAAAGCGAAAACCCGTCTGGCGAAATAAGTGAAGGGCACATAGATGAGGGCCGAAAAAAGTTTGCCTCCGCTTGAATCTCAAAAGCCGCGCACGCGTGTCGCGCGGCGCGGCCTTCGTTCAACTTTTCTACTGCTCAAAGCCTGTCTCTTCGTCCTCATCATCGCGCTCGTCGTTCCCTTGAACTTAGTCTCGCCCGCACACGCGCAACGCGGGAAGCGCAGGGCGAAGCGGCCCGCAGCCGTCACCAAGCCCAAGCCGCGCGCAGAGCCGCCCGCGCTCAGCAGGCAACAACTCGAACAGGCGATGGGAGTCGTCTGCGCCGAACGAGCGCGTGACCCTCTGGGCAGCGTGCCGATTGACGAGATGCAAGCGCGGCCTTCTCTGGAACTCAATCACCCGGAGGCCGTCATCGGAGCGCAACGCGCCGAGCGATTGCTGCCCATCGCCAAAGAACTGGTCATACAGGCGTTGCGCCAGTTGGCAACCGAGCACCAGATTCCGGCGTGGCGCATACGCGCGGCGGCAGAACGCGTGCAGGCCGTGACGGATGTTCTTCCAGACCCGGATTTGCGCGATAACGCCGCCGTCATGATGAGCGACCCGCACGCGATTCGCTTCGGCACGATTTTTCTCGTCGGGCTGCCTTCGGACGAAGGCATGATTAGCGTGCTCTCGCACGAGCTGACGCATATCGCTGACGGCAGGCCGAACTCTTTGCAGCCTCTTTTCCAGGTCGTCGGAAAGCGCGCGGCAACTTTGACCGGGTTGAAGATTAACGGGCAAAAGGCGGAAGAGTTGACCTGCGATCTGGTCGGAGTCCGCGCCGCGCGCAGGATGATAGCGATTACGTCCAACAACGACCCTGTAAGGCAAAGGCTGGCGCGCACGCTTGAGCATAATTGTGTTGACGATGACGACACGGACGAAGAGCATCTTTCGCCGCGCAGCACTATGCGCGCAGTGCTCGCGCTCGATTCCGTGCTGGCCCGCCAGATTATCGGGCCAGAAAAAGATGATGATTTGCTGAAGCAGTTGAAGTTTGGACAACTCTACGGCAAACCGCCCTTTCCGTTGACAATGCCCGTGACGGCTTCCTATCATCACCCGCTTAAATGAATCGCAAACCGTTCTCTCTTCCTGCGCTCATCCTGCTGCTGCTGTGCGCGCTGCTGCTCGGCGGAGCAGGCTGTCGCAATCGCAGCGGGCAGAAGCAGGGCGTGCGCCCGCGCACACTCCGCGATGTGCCCGCACAGCGACTCGCTTACAGCTTCGCGCCGGATGTGGATGCGCCGCCCCGCGCCGCCGGAGCAGAGGAAGCGAGCCAGCTTCTGCCTGCAATCCAGAATGATTTCAACACGCGTAGACCTGAAGAAGCCCTGCTAAGCACAAAGCTCTCGCCGGATCGCGCGCGTGCGTTGGCCGTCTACGCGACGGGCGATGACCAGCCGAATGAGTTTCGGATAGATTTGTATGGAGCCGATGGAAGCTTTGTGCGCCACATCACGCCCGCAGGACTCGCAGTCGTCTTTGCTCCTGCCGTCTCGTGGTCGCCGGATGGAACTAATATCGCTTTTATAGCTTACAAGAGCGAGACGCCGCAGCCGACCCCGACGCCTCTGGAAGAGAGTTTGCCGGAAGGGTTTCCGAGTCCGCCCGCGATGTCGCCGCCGCCGCTTACATCCGGCGGTCAGGTCGTGCAGCTCTTTAGCACTGAGCAGCTTTACGTCTGCAACCGCGACGGCTTTGACCTCAGAGCGCTGACGACGCGCGAGGGTTTGATCTACTTTTATCTGGCATGGTCGCCGGACAGCCAACAGCTTGCCGCGCTCGCGTGCAGGGAAAACGAATGGCGCGACCGCCCGCATCTGCCTGCGGGCCGCCCGCGCCTCATCGGACTCAATGGCAGCGAGCGTCTGCTGGATGATGCGTTGACGGATGTGCTGCCCGTCTGGTCGCCGGATGCTTCAAAAGTGGCAACGGCCTTTGAGACGAACGTGAGAATCTATGACGCGCTCGGCGCGACGCCGACGCAGGCCGACATCTCTTTGCGCGAGCCTTTACTCGCGGCCTCGCGCGTGTATGATGAGAAGGAAACGCAGAAAGGCAAGAAGCCGGGCGCAGGTTCCGGCGAAGGGAAAGACGGGGCTGTGCCAACGACGGATAAGCCGCCAGTCTCATTCAATCCGGTTGTCGCTCTTGAATGGCCGCAAGCCGAAGCGCTCTTTGCACAAACAGGCTTTGTGCGAAACTTTGAAAACGAGCAGGTCAGAAATTTCATGCGCTGGCACGTCTTGCGCCTGAGCGCGCAAGCGGCTCTGCTCAGCCAGCATTTAGATAAAGGTAAAAGTAAAAAGGCAAAAGGCAAAGGTGAAGAGCAAGCGATTGCCGCTTCTTAACTTTTACCTTTTTACCTTCTGCCTTCATCCGTGTCTCTGTGGCAAGTTTTGACCCGGTATCGCTTAACTTAAAAGAGGAGAATGCCTGATGGCTTATGAAAGCCTTTCGCAGATTTTCGATGAGATGGACGAGACGCACGCGCGTTTCTATGAACGCATCGAATCGCTCGGCACGGAGGATTTAAGCGCGCGGCCAAATGCCGGGAGCTGGTCTGTCGGTGAAATCGTCGAGCATCTAGGCATCGTCGAACAAAGCATTCTGAAGCTCATAAATATGCTGCTCATGAAAGCCGAAGCGGCTGGCGAAGCGGCCAGCGAAGATGGACGCATCGAGCCTGTCTCTGTCGATAAGCTCGTCGAGCGCAGCCTGCGCGAAAAATATCAGGCTCCCGAAACCGCGCACCCCGGCGGCGAGCTATCCATCGCTGATGCTCTGTCAAGAATGCGCGCCGTGCGCGAGACGCTTGAAGAGCTGCGCCCGCGCTTTGAAAAAACCAACCTCTCAAAAGTGAGTTATCCGCATCCAGCCTTTGGGCCACTCAATCTCTATGAGTGGCTCATCCTGCTCGGCATACACAAATCGAGGCACTTGCGCCAGATAGACGCGATACTTTCCGAGCCGGTTCAAACAGCCTAAGAAGATGCCTGTCACCTTGCGCCCTGTCGTCGCGGACGACGATCAATTCCTGTTTGAAGTTTATGCTGGCACGCGCCGCGCAGAGATGGCTGCGTGGGGCTGGGAAACTGTTCAGCAGGATGCTTTTCTAAAGATGCAGTTTCTGGCCCAGAAGCAATCCTATGCGATGCAGTATCCGCATGCGGATCACTCGATTATTCTACTGGACCAGAAACCGGCGGGCCGTTTGTATGTCGTCAGGTCGGAGGAAGAGATTCATCTGACGGACATCTCACTGCTGCCCGAATATCGCGGGCAGGGAATCGGGGCGAAGCTTATTAAAGACTTGCTGGATGAGGCAAGGCAGAGCGGCAAACCCTGTCGCCTGCAAGTCCTGAAGACGAACCCTGATGCGGCCAGACTTTATGAGCGACTCGGTTTTAGTGCGACCGGAGAGGACGCCCTGTATCTGGAGATGGAATGGAGAGGAATGCAAAATTAAAAATGTAAAATGCAAAAATAAGAATCAGATTTCACTTTTGCATTTTACATTTTTAATTTTGCATTATAGCTATTTGCGATTGAGTGAGACCTGATGCGCCCTGCCTGAAGGGTCGGGCTACTGCCCCTGTACTGTGACCTCCGGGGGAGTAGCCCGACCGTCAGGGAGGGCGCATGCAATTGCTATCCGCTATAGATCAACCGATTGGAGATGAGAAGATGTCTGAACGCATACCCAAAGAAACTTTCTATGAGAATTTGAACACCAGTTTTCGCGTCCCTGTTGAGCCGCCTCAAGAGTTGAGTTTGGAATTGTTTGAGATCATCGAAGGAATATCTTCTGATCAGCATGAACAGTTCGCGCTGCATTTTCGCGGGCCGCTCGAAATGGCTTTTCGCCAGCAGATAGTGCGTCTTGAGCATGACACGCTCGGAACTCTCAACCTGTTTCTGGTTCCCATCGGCAAGCAACCGGACTGCATGGTTTACGAGGCCGTGTTCAATCGTTTCATCAAACCGGACAAGGAATAGTTTATGTCTCAGGAACCGGAGAGCGTCAATCAGAACACACAGGTTTCGCTGCGCCCCGTCAGCGCAGATGATGAAGCCTTCCTGCAAGCCGTCTATGCCACCACGCGCGCCGAAGAGATGAAGCATGTGCCGTGGAACGAAGCCCAGCAAGCGGCTTTTCTACAGATGCAATTCAAGGCGCAGAAACACCACTACGAGACGCGCTGCCCGGACGCGCGTCACGACATCATTCTCTTTGACTCGCAGAGCGTAGGTCGTCTCTACGTGGATCGCAGAGAGCATGAGATTCACGTTCTGGACATCGCTCTGCTGCCCGAGTATCGCGGGCGCGGCATCGGCTCTTCGCTCATCAAAGCTCTGATGGAGGAAGCCTCGGCAGCGGGCAAATCGCTGACGATTTACGTCGAAAGCTTTAACCCTTCCCAAACCCTCTTCGCGCGCTTGGGATTTCACGAGATCGAAAGCGACGGAATCAATATTAAGTTAGAGCGGAGTCCGGACGCATGAATCCCAACACAGGCCAAAAGCTCCTGCGTTAGTAAAGCTCGTCAACTCTTGGTGGTACTTAAAATGCAGCTACGGGACGAGGCGATTGATGATTGCCTCGTAGAACAGGCGGCCTTGCTTGTCGTGCATGGGCACCACGAAAAGATCGAAAGTGCCGAGCGCGTCATGCCTGATGCGGTATGTGCTTTGTTTGACTAAGCTTTCTTCGCCTACTGGCTGAAACAGGATGGAGAAACACTCTTTGCCCGGAGTATTTCTCTTTTGGTCTGCGATTGAGCGCAGGTCTTTGACCTCGACCAACCTTGTCTCAATCGGAAAGGTGTACCCCGGATCAATCACAAAAGTCGTGTTGACATACTGGGAGAACGTTTCTCTCGTCATGTGGAACAGCGCGTCGCGCTGCGCCTGATAGGGGATAATGGTGTCTGTGCTTGGGGCATTGGGGCGTCGCTTTTTCTGGCCCACGGCCAGATCGGCAAAGCCCAAAGATAGACCGGCTGCGACAGCGAACACACTCCCCGCTCTCATAAATTGTCTACGCGAAACAGTCATTTTGTTTTCTCCTTTAATTTTTGAGGCGGGACGGTAAGGTGGCCCAATCCGGACAGTCTAGTTTTTATTACCGGCAACTTGCAAGAAAAATTTTCTCTGGACCAGCGAAAACTTTTCTTGAATTGAATCGGGCTTGCGAGTACAATCGGCGCGCCTCGTTCGTAGAACCAGCGATGCCTAGCTAACTTCGTTTCCGTTGCCGTCTCGTAAAGCGTCGAGGGCGAAGTTCTTCAGTTCAACCAAGAAGTACAACCATGAAGCGTGCCGGTCAGGGGGATTCTTGATCTCAAAGCTCGTCTAACGTTTGACCGGCGTCTATAGTTAAGGAGAAAAACATGGGCACACCATTCTTAGCAGAAATCAAGATCATCTCATGGAATTTCGCTCCTCAGGGATGGGCGTTCTGTAACGGTCAGTTTCTGCCGATCAATCAGAATCAGGCGCTCTTTTCCATTCTCGGCACAACCTTCGGCGGCAACGGGCAGACCACCTTTGCCCTGCCCGACTTTCGCGGGCGCGCTCCCATTCACAGAGGGGCGCAGAACACCCTCGGAACAAAAGCCGGCCAAGAGGTTCACACGCTGACCCTCAGCGAGATGCCCTCTCATACGCATGTGGCGCAGGCATCCAACACCACCGGCGACACAATCGTTCCGACTGGCAACCTGCTCGCCAACGTGGCGGCCAAACCTTATCATGACCCGACCAATCTGGTGACGCTGGACCCGACCAGTGTCACCAATGTCGGAGGCAGCCAGCCGCACGAGAACAGGCAACCCTTCCTGGTGCTGAACTTCATCATCGCACTAATCGGAATTTTCCCGTCCCGCAACTAGAAGGAGGAGTTAATGTCAAATCCATATATTGGAGAAATCAGGATGTTTGGCGGGAGTTTCGCTCCTGCGGGCTGGGCGCTGTGCAATGGCGCGATCATGCCTATCTCGGAGAACGATGCGATGTTTGTGCTGCTCGGCACGACCTACGGCGGCGATGGTCAGGAGACCTTCGCGCTGCCCGATTTGCAGGGACGCCTTCCCATTCACGCCGGACAGGGGCCGGGCCTTTCGCAGAATTACCAGCTCGGGGAAAAGGCAGGCGTCGAATCCGTCACGCTCACTATTCAGCAAATACCGATTCACACGCACAACATGCTGGGAACCAACGACATCGGCGATAACCCCAGTCCGCAGGGAAGAATTGTGGCCCAGTCAACTTCTGTAGACCTTTACACACAGGATGTGACTGACAATAATCTGGCGGCTTCTGCAATTCAACCCGTCGGTGGCAGCCAGCCACATGACAACATGATGCCGTACCTGTGCGTCACTTTCATCATTTCCCTCTTCGGGATTTTCCCCCATCAGTAATCAGTTTAAGGAGAACATTATGTCCGACCCTTTTGTTGCTGAAATTCGTATGTTCGGGGGAAACTTTGCCCCCACCGGCTGGGCCACGTGTGACGGGCAACTTCTGCCAATCTCGCAGAACACAGCCCTGTTTTCGCTGCTCGGAACTTTTTACGGAGGCAATGGTCAATCCACCTTTGCCCTGCCCGACTTGCAGGATAGCGCGCCCATGTTCTGGGGAGATGGATCGGGACTCTCGCCACGCAGTCTGGGCGAGCAGTCTGGCTCTCCCTTCATCACTTTGCTGTCATCCGAAATGCCCATCCACACCCATTTCATGCGGGCGCACGCGGGCGATCCGGCAGACCTGCAAGCTCCGGGAACGGACGGCGACCGCTCGATAGCGAAATCCAATGCCGGCCCGACATGTTATCAAACCAACTCCAGCGCCAATCTGGTACAGATGGCCTTTCAGACTCTGCCCGTCAGCGGCGGCAGTCTGCCGCACAACAACATGCAGCCCTACCTAACGGTGACCTTCATCATCGCCATGCAGGGAGTCTTCCCCCCGCGCGGATAGCTAAGATTTTAGTAGCAGGGGGCCGTTGTCATCCGCCCGTCAACCGGCCCCCTTCCTCTGCTTTTTTTCCTTCTGCAAAAAACCCGACGCGCAAGCGTCGCGTCCGACGGCACGCAGCAAAAGCTCTATCTGGAATGCAAAATTTAGTTTAAACAACTTGTTGTGCCGCAACAAGCTGTGTTACTTTACTAATTGTCTAAGCTCGCGTCTTCTGCGAACTTGCTTATGAATAACAGCCTGAAGCAGAAGAACTGCGCCCAATGACTCGTATTCTCCGGCTTTGCCAGCCGACATTTTTGTAAGTTAAGTCACCGGGCCTCGCACACGAATATAGGAAGATAACCACGCTTTACGGTGACATTCTAAACACTTGTCGGCCTCGTCCTGATTCCCTGAAGTAGGACACAAATGACCAGTTCCAATATCATCTATCTTTCGCCCACCTATTGCGTTACCCATCTGGGCGAACGCAAAAAATCTTTAAGGAGAGAGTAATGCCGCGCTTTATCCCCTTCTCTAAATTCCGTCTTGTTGCAACTTCAATCATCTGTCTTATCTCATTAGCAGCTTTAGTCTGGCCCGCTGCTTCGATGTGGACCAGTTATGGTCAAAACAGAGCGGGCAGCACCCCATGGTTTATCAAAGCGGCACAGAATGCTTCCGCGCGCGCGCGGCGACCTGACCTGTTGACCAAATTGATTGAAGCCAATAAGCAGCCCTCTGCTAATAAGAGCACGGGCGCTGGCGTGACCTTATTGCAGTCGCCGATGCAGGAGACTGCTAACCTGCTTGTCCCGACTATCACGGCGACGAAAGTTGATTCGCTCTTTACGGATGTGGATGGCGACGGGCGCGTAGACCCCGGCGATACGATTCAATATACGCTTACGATTAACAACGCGGGCACGGACGCCACGAACGTCATCGTCACAGACCAGATAGATTCCAACACGACTCTCGTCGGCGGCTCTATCAACACCTCTCCGATTGCTTTCGATGATACGGGCTATTCTGCGACCGGCAACGTGCGTATCTCGATCAGCGCGGCCAGCGGCGTGCTCGTCAATGATATAGACCCGGACACGGGCACTAACGCAGGACTGACTGTGAGCGCGGGCGCGACCAGCGCCAACGGCGGCAACGTGGCGCTGGCTGCTGACGGCAGCTTTAGCTACAACCCGCCCGCAGGCTTTACCGGCACGGACACTTTCACCTACACGGTGACGGACGCGAGCGGCGCGACGGGCACTGGAACAGTGACCTTCAACGTGTCAGGCATGATCTGGTTTATACAGACCGGCGCAGCGGCAGGCGGCAATGGGCGTTTAACTAATCCCTTCAACTGTCTGGTCGGAGCAGGCTGTTTCGACGCGGTTGCTGCCGACGATCCCGGCGATAATATCTTTCTGTATTCGGGCGCGTACACGGGCGGGTTCACCCTGCTTGCCAACCAGCGATTAATCGGTCAGGGCGCAGGAGCATCTCTCTCAACCATCACGGGCCTCACGCCGCCGACAGGCAGCGATGCGTTGCCTTCGACTGGCGGAGCGCGTCCTTCAATCACCACGACCGCAGCCGCCACGAGCGCGATCACGGTCGGCTCAGGCAATACTCTTCGCGGCTTCAACATCGGCGACACGACCGCAGTTGATATTACGGGTACGAGCTTCGGCACGCTGACAATTTCGGAGATGACGCTGAGCGGCACTGGACGATTGCTCAATCTGACCACCGGCACGCTCGCGGCAACCATTGATAGTCTTCAAGCGACAACCGCACCGGGCGGGGCGGGCGTGAGCCTGACAGGCGTCGGCGGCACGCTGACCGTTTCAGGCACGACCTCTATTACAACCGCAGGCGGGCAGGGCATCACCATTTCGGGTTCTTCTGTCGCGGCTAACTTCGGCACTTCAACTACTATTACAGACCCTCTGACGCAGGGTATTCTGGTCGGCACATCTACGGGCAACATCAGTTTCGGCAACACGACCGTCTCGGATGCGACCGACAGTGTTTCCTTGACCAACAACTCTGCGGGCACGCGCTCGTTCGGCACGCTCACGACGACCAACGGCACAGGCATCGGCTTCCTGCACTCGACAGGCGGCGGCACCGTCACGGTCTCCGGCGCGACCACGATTACCAATCCCGGCGGGCGCGGCATAGATATTCAGAACAGCACGACCAGCATCAGCTTTGCCGCGACCAACGTCACGGGTTCGGGCGGCACTGGCGTCAACCTGCAAAGCAATTCGGGCAGCGTTACTTTCGGCGACCTCGACATCTCGCCCGACGCGGCGCAAAGAGGACTCCACGCGCTCTCGAACACCGGCACGCTGACGACGACGAGCGGCGTGATTACCACTTCGACGACCGGCACTCCTATCGAAATCGTCGGCGTGAGCGCGGCCAATCGCACGCCGGTCACAATGGTCTTCGATAGCGTGACCGCGAACGGCGCGCCGAACGGCATCGTCCTGACCAGCACGAGCGGCACTTTCGCAGTCAACGGCACAGGCACGACGGCTGGCTCCGGCGGCACGATTCAGAACATCACCAATCGCGGCGCGAGCTTCATAGATGCCAACGGCATCACGCTCAAGAACATGAACCTGACCAACGTCGGGACGACCAACGGCGCAGACCCGACAGTCGCCAGCAGCACCTGCGGCGGTTTGGAAAACGGGCTGGGCGGAAATCTAGGCTGCAACGCGGGCATCCATATCGTCAACGTCATCGGCGCGACCTTTGACCGCGTAGTGTTGAACGGCGGCGTGCAGCAGGGCATCAACGGCAACAACGTCACCAGCTTTAGTTTGACCAACAGCTCAGTCCTTAATTTCGGCGACCAGACGAGAGAAGACGGCATCAGAATTAAGAATCTGGTCGGAACTGCGGCGCAGCCTTCCGTCATCACTTCGACGACCATTACCGGCAACGAAGAAAGTCAGATGCGCGTCCTCAACACCACAGGCACGCTGACGACATTCAATGTGACAGGCAGCACGTTCTCAAACAATGTGGTCGGAAACGGCTCGGACGGTCTACAGTTTCAGGGAACGGGAACTGCCGTCATGAACATCAACGTGCAGAGCAGCACGATAAGCAACAATGTCGCAGACGGTTTCTTCTCCAGCGGCACGGACACTTCGACGGTTAATGTGACCGTTTCCGGCTGCACGTTGCAGAATAACGGCGACGGCGCTGTTGATGTCAGCGTCGTCAGCGGCGCGAGCGGTAGATTCACGATCACCAACAATCCTACTATCACCGGACATGTCGGCAACAGCATCAACGTCAACCTCGGTCTTCCCTCCACCGGAACGCTTCAGGGCACAGTCTCAGGCAACACGATTACCGGCTCTACCTCGGCGGCGGCAGGAGGAGCGGGCGTCCGTGTCGCGTCCAACGGTTCGGGCAATCTTCATATCTTAATCGCCAATAACAGCATCACCAACGGCGGGTCATCTCAGGGCGCAGGCATTGACATGATCGCGCGTGATGGCAGCAATGATCTTAATGCGACGGTCACAGGTAACACTGTTGTCCTCTCCGCTTCCAATCCGAATAACGGCATCTTCATGCAGTCGGCTGCGCTCGACACGGACACCCCGCAGGTTTGTGTGGACATCGGCGGGTCAACGGCAGCTTTGCGTAATTCGGTGACTGCTCCGAACGCCGGTGGTAATGCCATCAGAGTTCGCCAGCGATTCGGCTCGGATATGCGCATCCCCGGCTACCCCGGGCCAGCCAATGACTCGACGCAGGTCGCCACTTATATCCAAGGAAGAAACACCATCGTCAGTGGCCTCGTAACCGCAGCCACACAAGCTCCCGGCTCGCTTCACGGCGGCGCGGCTTGCGTGCAGCCCGCGCGGTTTGTCGAAGAAATCCTGGCTGACGATCCTTCGCTCAGGGCGACGATGACTGCGTCCGTTCTGGACCAGACAGAGCAGCCGATGGCGATTGATACGGCATCGCACACGAACGCGACCGATAGTTCGGCTGAAACAAACGCCGGCTTTGCCAACCACATCACGGCCATCGTGACGCGTCAGGGCAATCTCTTGATTGACAGACAGCATGCCGCGCAGGACGAGAGCTTGCGCAAGGGCAGAGCTTCTGAAAGCGACTCGCAGGTTCCGGCGCATGCCGAGCAAGAGGGCAAGAACCCGCAAGAGCGTAGACCGGCCAGTGATGAATCTGAATCTCTGACGATCAAACAGGATAAGGATGCCAGCACGGATAGCGGCGAAACCGTCACCGTCGGTGCGCCGACAGGCTTTACCCTGCCTGCCGGTAAGACCATCACCGTCAGGTTCCGCGCCACCGTGAACACAGGGGTGCTGCCAGCCTTTACACAGGTCTCCAATCAGGGATCAGTCGCGGGCACTGGCTTTACAACCGTGCTGACGGATGACCCGGATGTCGCGGGCGCGAATCAACCGACCGTCACACTCATCGACCACACGACCGTCACTGTAGCCTCTAATGCTACTCCGGCAGTCTTCGGTCAGAACGTGACCTTTACAGCAACGATGACGGGCGTGCCTTCGAGAGCGAGCGACCCGCCCGGAACCGTTCAGTTCAAGGCTGACGGCAATAACATCGGTAGCCCGGTTGCGGTTGTTGTCGGAACGCTCAACGATAACGTGAGTACCGCGCAGGTCAGCACTGCCAGCCTATCCGTCGGCTCACACGTCATTACAGCGGAGTATAGCGGTGGCGGAAGTGGCGCTACCCGCTACAACGCCAACAACGGCACGCTCGCTCCCAATCAGGTAGTGGGCAAGGCCAACACGACGACGGGAGTTACTTCTTCGCAGAACCCGTCAGTCTTCGGTCAACAGGTGACCTTCACCGCGACCATCGCTCCGACTGCGCCCGGCACGGGCACGCCTTCGGGCACAGTCAACTTCCTCGACGGCGGCAACCCGATCACGGGCTGCACGGGCGTCGCTCTGGCCGCGGGTCAGGCTACTTGCCAGACCTCCACGCTCGTGGTCGGCAATCACACTATCAGCGTTTCTTATGACGGTGATACTAACTTCAACACGAGCAGCGGCAACATGACAGGCAACCCGCAGGTCGTGAATAAAGCCGCTGTGAATGTCGGTTTGACCTCCGCGACGAACCCGTCAGTCTTCGGGCAAGCGGTAAGCTTTACAGCAACATTGGCGGCTGCGCCTCCGGGAGGCGGGACGCCTTCTGGAACAGTGAGCTTCCTCGATGGCGGCAATCCGATTGCAGGCTGTACGAACGTTGCCGTCGTAGCAGGTCAGGCAGTGTGCATGACCTCTGCTCTGGTGGTCGGCAATCACACCATCACCGCGCAGTATGGCGGCGACGCAAACTTCAACACGAACACAGGCTCCCTGACGGGCAATCCGCAAGTCGTCAACAAAGCCACGACCAGCGTTGGCCTGACCTCTGGAACCAATCCTTCGGTCTTCGGTCAATCCGTCAACTTTACTGCCACCATCGGCGTCAGTGCGCCCGGTGCTGGCTCTCCGACAGGAACAGTCCAGTTCCTCGACGGCGGCAACCCGATCACGGGCTGCACCAGCGTCGCTCTGGCCGCAGGTCAAGCCGTCTGCTCGTCATCCGCCCTCGCGGTTGGCAATCACACCATCACGGCTCAATACTCCGGCGATGGCAACTTCAATACCTCGAACGGCTCGTTGACCGGCAACCCGCAAGTGGTCAACAAGGCCGATGCCACCGTCGGTCTGACTTCTGCCACGAACCCGTCGGTGTTCGGCCAGTCTGTGACCTTCACGGCGACGATTGCCGCCGCTCCGCCGGGAGCAGGCTCTCCGACAGGGACGGTCAATTTCCTTGACAGCGGCAACCCGATTGCGGCTTGCCAGAACGTGGCCCTCGCCGCCGGACAGGCGCAGTGCATCACCTCCGCGCTGGCAGTCGGCAATCACACCATCAGCGCGGCCTACAGCGGTGATGGCAACTTCAACACCGTGAGTGGCAACCTGACGGGCAACCCGCAGGTCGTCAACAAGGCGAATACGGCAGTTGGCTTGACCTCATCGCTGAACCCGTCAGTCTTTGGTCAGTCTGTGACCTTGACGGCTTCGGTCAGCGTTACCGCGCCGGGAGCAGGCTCTGCATCGGGCACGGTCAACTTCCTGGATGGCGGCAACCCGATTGCGGCTTGCCAGAACGTGGCTCTCGCCGCCGGACAGGCCGTCTGCATGACGACGGCCCTGACGGCTGGCAATCACACCATCACGGCACAGTACAGCGGCGATGGCAGCTTCAACACCAGCACAGGCTCGTTGACGGGCAACCCGCAAGTGGTCAACAAGGCCAACACCACAGTTGGCTTAACCAGCTCGCAGAACCCTGCGCCGCTGGGCACTAACATCACCTTGACGGCTTCGCTCTCGGTCACAGCTCCGGGAGCAGGCACGCCTTCTGGAACGGTAAGCTTCCTCGACGGCGGCAATCCGATTGCTGGCTGCACCGCCCAGACTGTGACGGGCGGTCAAGCAACCTGCCAGACCACAGCTTTGACGGTCGGCAATCACACCATCACGGCGCAATACTCCGGCGATGGCAACTTCAATACCTCGAACGGCTCGTTGATCGGCAACCCGCAGGTCATCACAGGGCCGCCCACTCTGCTCCCGACGGTTGGCCTGGCACGTATGCAGGGAACGGCAGGTTCCAACTCTCAGATCGCCACGGTTTCGGATGACGTGGCCTCGCCGGGCAGCATCACCGTGACGGCGATGACAGTGCCGACAGGCATCACCATCGGTAACATCATCAACAACGCCGGGAACATCACGGCGGACATCGCGGCGGGCTGTAATGCAGCGACGGGAAATAACACCATCGTGCTCAAGGCGACGGATGGCAAGGCGCTGGAGACGACCGTCAATCTGGTGGTCAACGTGCTGGCTAACGCACAGCCATCGCTCGGCAACTATGCCAATTCGACCATCGTGCTTGACTGCAAACTGGTGCTGGTGCCGGATGCGGCTCCGGCGGATAACGGTTCGGTGACGAACGTCACGGCGACAGGCTCTGCGGGCTTCACCGGCACGATCAGTGTGGATGCGGCGACAGGCGTCGTGACCATTAACAACAACGGCCCGGTCAACACGCATACCATCACGGTGACGGCGACAGACGACTGCGGCGCGACGTTCCAGAGAATGTTCACAGTGCAGGTGGTCGCTCCGCCGACCTCTCCGAACGAGTATGACTTTGACGGAGACAAGAAGGCGGATGTGGCCGTGTACAGGCCGGGAGCGACGGTCAATGACTTCAGCTTCTGGTTCATCCTGAGGAGCAGCGACAACAGCGTGCAGTCCATCCAGTTCGGGCATGATGCAGACCGGATCGTGCCGGGCGATTATGATGGAGACGGGGATACGGATGTGGCTGTCTTCCGCCCGTCGATCAACACGTGGTTCACCTCGCAAGACCCTGCGACCAACTACGGAGCGGTGCAGTGGGGCGTGGCGGGAGACATCCCGGTACCGGGCTTCTATGATGCGGACGCGAAGACGGACATCGCTGTGTGGCGTCCCTCTGACGGCAACTGGTACATCGTGAAGTCAACTGGCGGGACAGAGGTCAGAGGCTGGGGACTCAATGGCGACAAGCCAGTCCCGGCAGACTATGACGGCGACGGCAAGACCGATGTCGCTGTCTGGCGTCCATCCGTCAGTCGCTGGTTCATCCAGAAGAGCACGGGCGGCACCATCGTCGAGAACTGGGGCGTGTCAACAGACATACTCGTTCCGGCAGATTATGACGGAGACAACAAGGCAGACATGGCTGTGTTCCGTCCCTCGACAGGATTCTGGTATGTGCTGCAATCAACTAACGGCGGGATGAGAGCAGAGAAGTGGGGCGAGACGGGCGATGTGCCGGTGGCGGCGGACTATGACAATGACGGGAAAGCAGACCTGTCAGTCTATCGCCCGTCGGAAGGAGCGTGGTACATCTTCTCAAGCTGCCCGTGCGTTTTGAAAGGCAGCAGCTTCGGCCTCGCTACGGATAGGCCGGTTCCATCTGCCTTCACTCCGCCCTCAGGGCCGTGAAGATAAAAAGCGCAACCCGCTTCATCTAAACTAAACAAGGGACTGAGAATCGAAAGCTGATTCTCAGTCCCTTCTCTTTATGAATACGCGCCGCTCGATTAAAATTCTCGCACGGGCATTTGCCTCTCACAAAAGTTTTCACTAAACTCTCTCAAGCATTCCGCAATGAAAGCTTATGCCCCTGTAGCTCAATGGTTAGAGCAGCAGACTCATAATCTGTGGGTTCCAAGTTCGACTCTTGGCGGGGGCAAATTTCCTTCCCTTCGTTGATTGTTTTATGTCTAGTGGCAATCAAAAGAAATCTGAAATTTTAGGGATGCCTTTTGGCACGGCATGCTCAAGGCTGCGTAAAATTTTGCTCTATGATTTAGCGCGAAGATGTGGCGAAAATATATGTTTCCGATGTGAAGAGGCGATCCTTAACGTAGACGACTTAACGATAGATCATAGGGAAGCTTGGCAAAGTAAAGGGGCTGATTATTTTTGGGATCTTAGCAATATCGCTTTCTCACACTCTCATTGCAATTTACCGACAGGCATGGTGCGGAGAGAGATCATAGACGGTAAACTTTGGTGCTCAAAGTGCAAGCTGTTCTTAGAGGTTGAACAATTCTATGCACAGGTTATTCCCTTATTTGCAAGGAGTGCAATAACGTCAAGAGGCGAAAAATAAAAGCTCAAGGAGATTGTGCACACTGCGGCGTAAAGCGAGGGACAAAGCCTTTCCGCGTTACTCATAACATTTGTATGACTTGCTCAGATCGAATAAGCGCTCAGGCAAGCAGACAGCGCAAGCTTACCTATAAAAAGACAGTTCTCTAAAATTGTTATATGACCAAGAAACAAAATGTCAATATCGGCATCATCGGGACGGGCTTTGCGCGGACGACGCAGATTCCGGCGTTTCGCGCGTGCGAGGGCGCGCGAATCCTTTCGATTGCGAGCGCGCATCCGGAGAACGCCGAGCGCGCCGCGCGCGAGTTTGGGATAGAACATTTCACAGATGATTGGCGCGAGATTATCCGGCGCGAGGATGTTGATTTGATAAGCATCGTGACGCCGACGCGCACGCATCTGGAGATGACGCTGGCGGCATTGGATGCAGGCAAGGCCGTGCTCTGTGAAAAGCCTATGGCGATGAACGGGTCTGAAACCGGGAGGATGCGCGAGCGTGCAAGCCAGACAGGGTTGCTGGCACTGATCGATCACGAGCTAAGATTTTTGCCGGGCCGGCGAAAAATGCGCGAGCTGCTCAGGGGCGGCGAGATAGGAGTTGTCCATCACGCAAAGCTTCTCTTTCGTGCAGACTCGCGGCTCGATGCCACGCGCGCATGGAACTGGTGGTCTGACAAAGATGCCGGTGGCGGCGCGCTCGGAGCCATCGGCTCGCATGCAGTTGACGGCTTTAGCTGGCTGCTCGGCGCAGAGGTCTCGCAAGTCTCTGCGACGCTTGCCACGCGCGTCGCTGAAAGGCCGGACACGAACGGCCAGTTGCGCCGCGTCACCTCGGATGATGAAGCAAACCTGACTTTACGTTTTGCAGAAAGCGAGTTGACGCGCTCTGCTACTGCGACCGCCTCAATCTCCGTAGTGGAAGCCGGACGCGCAGAGCATCGCGTGGAAATCTTCGGCTCAAAGGGCGCGCTGATGCTGGCGGGCGATGAATTATGGCGCGCGTCCATGGGCGACGGCGAGTGGAAACGCGTCGAGGTTGAGAGCGTCATCGCGGCAGAAGGAATGCGCGACAGCGAATGGTCTCGCGGGTTCACCATTCTTTCCCGCGAGATTGTCAGAGCACTGTGCGAAGGCAGAGAGACCATCGAAGAAGCCGCAACCTTTGATGACGGACATCGCACACAGCTTGTGCTTGATGCCGCGCACCGCTCTCACGAAAGCGGTTGTTGGGAAGCGGTGTAGTGATTGCGGATTTCAGATTGCGGATTAGCCATTGCCGGATTCGCGGCTAGAGAGATGAGATTTAAAACCTCCTTTCTCCGCGCCGTCTTTCAGTATTCGTTTTCTCTTCAAGCTCATGCCCAAGCCAGCAATCCGCAACCTGAAATCCGCAATCCGCAATCTAAAGCCGCGCGTCGGCGTAGACACAGGCGGCACATTCACGGATTTCGTCTTTGAAGCGCAAGGGGCTTTGCGCGTCTTCAAACTCGCTTCGACTCCCGCAGACCCATCGCTGGCAATCCTCGAAGGCTTGCGCCGCATCTCGCTTGAGACGGGCGCGCGGCTCGATGAAATAGAGGTCATACACGGCACGACCGTCGGCACGAATGCGCTGCTGGAACGGCGCGGCGCGCGTACAGCACTCGTCACCACACATGGCTTTGAGGACGTACTGGCAATCGGGCGACAGGCGCGGCCCGCGCTTTACAACCTCAATGCACAACGTCCTGACCCGCTCGTTCCGGCAAGCCTGCGATTCGGCTTGCGCGAGCGCGTCTCCGCCTCCGGCGAGGTTTTGGAAAAGCCGGACGAGCGCGCACTCGCCTCTCTGGTACACAAACTCAGGAAAGCGCGCGTCGAATCCATAGCCATCTGCCTGCTCTTCTCATTCGTTCACACAGAGCATGAGAAGCTTCTGGCGTCGGCCCTCCGCTCGCTCGGAGTTCCGCTTTCTATCTCGCACGAAATTCTGCCGGAGTACAGAGAGTACGAGCGCACCTCTACGGTGACGATCAATGCTTACCTGCAACCGTTGATGGGACGCTATCTCAAACGCTTGCAGAGTCGCGCGCCTGCTCTGCGCGTGATGCAATCTTCAGGGGGCAGCATTTCTGCCGGGGTTGCTGCGGATGAACCAGTGCGGACGATTCTGTCAGGCCCTGCGGGAGGCGTCGCCGGCGCGCTGCGTACAGGGCAGACGTGCTCCGTCAAAAACATCATCACATTCGATATGGGCGGCACTTCGACAGACGTGGCCCTCTGCGACCGCGCGGGGATGCGTATGACGCGCGAGGCCGTGGTGACGGGAATGCCCGTCGCGGTTTCGATGATGGACATCCAGACAGTGGGCGCGGGCGGCGGCTCTATTGCGCGCGTTGACGCGGGCGGCTCTCTGCGCGTCGGGCCGGAATCCGCTGGCGCAGACCCCGGCCCGGCCTGCTACGGAAAATCATTTTTGCCGACGGTCACCGACGCGTATCTGGTCTTGGGTCACTTCGGCGGCGCGGGCCTGCTTGGCGGAGAATGGAAGCTGGATGAAGCGCGTGCGCGCGAAGCCTTAAGCCATCTGGCCCGCGAGATGAGCGAAGCCGCGCGTCGCAAGCTGAGCATGAGAGCAGCCGCGCAAGGCGTCTTGCGCGTCGTCAGCGTCAACATGGAACGCGCGTTGCGGGCCATCTCGGTCGAGCGCGGCTATGACCCGCGCGACTTTACATTGATTCCCTTCGGCGGCGCGGGCGGGCTTCATGCAGTCGAGCTGGCACGCGCCCTACGCATCCCGCGCGTGATTATGCCGACAGACGCGGGCGCGCTCTCCGCTCTGGGCGCGCTGGCCTCGGATGTCGTCAAGGATTGGAGTCGCACGGTGATGCTGGAAGCGACCGCCAAAAACCTGCATCTGGTCGAGCATGCTTTTCATGAGATGGAACGTGAGGCTGGCTTGTCTCTCAAGCGCGAAGGATTCACGCGCGCACGGCAGCAACACGAGAGAACGCTGGCCGCGCGCTATCAGGGCCAATCGTTCGAGCTGGAAATTCCGTGGTCGCGCGAAAAGAGTGTGCTCGAAGATTTTCATGGCGCACATCTGGCGCGCTACGGTTATGAACAGAGGGCCAACACGGTCGAGATCGTCAGCGCGCGGCTACGCTCCACAGGCTTGGTCGATCAAATGAAATCAACAAAGCCAGAGCCTCCCGCGCGTGCGCGCAAGCTCGCACAACCGCAGCGTCTAGCGACGGTCTATTTCGCAGAGGGCCGAACGCAGGCCGCAATCTATGCGCGCGATGAGCTTAAAGCGGGCGCGCAACTTAGGACGCCCTGCATCGTCACGGAATATTCCGCGACGACCTTGATTCCTCACGACGCACGCGCCGTAGTTGATATTGAAGGCAACATCATCATCGAGCTATGAAGCGAAAGCAAAGCAAACATCAACGCACTTTCGACCCGACCACGCTGGAGATTTATCGCGCGCTTTACACTTCGGTGGCAGAAGAGATGGGCATCGCTCTCAGGCGCACGGCATTTTCTCCAAACATCAAGGAGAGGCGCGACTACTCCTGCGCGGTCTTCGAC
This sequence comes from Pyrinomonadaceae bacterium, assembly GCA_963817025.1. GTDB lineage: Bacteria > Acidobacteriota > Blastocatellia > Pyrinomonadales > Pyrinomonadaceae > JACMLC01. Next base: position 1,556,494 of record CAWFML010000004.1, read on the forward strand.
AGCGCGGGCCGCGTCATCGCGCAGGGCGATCACATGCCTGTGCATCTAGGCTCGATGCCGATGGCCGTCGCCGCTGCCCTCCGCGAAGTTTCAATCGCGCCCGGAGATGTCATCGCGCTTAACGATCCCTTTGCGGGCGGCACGCACCTGCCGGATGTCACGCTCGTCACGCCTGTGTATGCAGCGTGGGAAGAGGAAAAGAGGGAAAGCAGGGAAAAGGAAGCACACAGGAGCAGAGCGAGAACGGCTAAAAGCAACGCGGCACATAGTAAATCCTCTTCTTCCCCCTTTTCCCTTTTCCCCTCTTCCCCGCTCTTCTATGTTGCCAATCGCGCGCATCACGCAGACATCGGCGGGGCCACGCCCGGTTCGATGGGCATGGCAACTGATATTTACGGCGAAGGGCTGCGCATCCCTCCAGTGCATCTTGTGCGCGGAGGCGTTATCTGTGAAGACCTGTTAAAGCTGCTGCTGGCAAACGTTCGTGCAGCAGAAGAACGGCGCGCGGATTTCGAGGCGCAGATCGGCTCTTTGCAAACAGGCATCACTCGCCTGATTGAAATCATAGACCGGCGCGGAGCGCGCGAGGCGATTGTCTATGCCGCGCATCTCATCGAATATTCAGCTCGCATGATGCGCCGCACCATCGCGGCTATTCCTGATGGAAAATATGAAGCGGAGGACGCGCTCGACGATGACGGCGTGACGGCTGAAGCAGTAATCGTGCGCGTCTGTATTACCATCAAAGGCGACGAAGCGCGCGTTGACTTTCATGGCAGCGCGCCGCAAGTTACAGGCGCGATCAACGCTGTAGAGGCTATTACAGTTTCCGCTGTCGCATATGTCTTCCGCTGCTTGATCGAAACGGATGTTCCGGCGAGCGCGGGGCTAATGGAGCCAATCGAAGTCATCGTGCCGCAAAGCTCTGTCGTCAATGCAACGCATCCTGCTTCTGTCGCGGGCGGGAATGTGGAAACCTCGCAACGCATCGTTGACGTTCTTTTCAAAGCGCTCGCTCAAGCATTGCCGGATAAAATTCCTGCTGCGAGTCAGGGCACTATGAACAACCTGACCATCGGCGGCATCAACGGGCGCACCGGAAAAGAGTTCGCTTACTACGAAACAGTTGCGGGCGGGATGGGCGCGCGTCCCGGCCTTGACGGCTTGAGCGCGGTGCACACGCACATGACCAACAGCCTGAACACGCCAGCCGAAGCGCTCGAATACGCTTACCCTCTACGCGTGCGCGCCTACAGCATTCGCACAGAGTCTGGCGGCAAGGGAAAATATTCCGGCGGCGATGGCGTCGTACGCGAAATCGAAACATTGGTTCCTGCGCGCGTGTCGCTTCTGGCCGACAGGCGTTTGCACGCGCCTTATGGCTTACAAGGCGGGAAAGCGGGAAAGGCCGGAAAGGAAGCAATCGTGCAACAGGGACGAAGCCGCACGATTGCTTCCAAAGGAAGCTGGCAACTCGCAGCCGGAGACCGCATTCGCATCGAGACTCCCGGTGGCGGCGGGCACGGAAAGGCATAATTTCGCAAAATCTTGTCTGTTTGTAAAATATTATTTCATTATTAAGCTGTTGAAAACATTGAACTTTTCTTAACCGCCCAGTCTTCTGTCACAAATCTGTTGAGATTCGGTGATTTTTTAGCTTGACATCTCACAAAACTTCCGTATAATTTCACACATACTGAAGTTCGATGTTCATGGGAAAGGCTTCGGTAAGTTTATTCCGATGATTGAAAATTAAGGTTGGCGAAAATTTTGCAGAAGCCCAGTTAAACGGTGCGTGGGGTTTCACAGCAGACTCGCCTATAACCTCAAACGGAATTATCTCGCCCGTACAAACGCACCCCTATTAATTAACGGGATCGAACATAAGCGACGATCTTCAGTTCATTGCACCAGCCACCCTGAATTCCGACGCCTGCCCCAAAAGTTTTAAGCCCCGCTAAACTGCCAAGTTTAGCGGGGCTTCTTCCTTTAAATCACTTTCCAACGACCCTTGCTTTACATCGCCAGTCCGCCGTCGGCCTGTATCACCTGCCCTGTGATATAACGCGCGTCGTCCGAGAGCAGAAAGCAGGCGATGCGCGCCACTTCGTCTGCTTCTGCGAAACGCCCTAGCGGTATCTGCTCAAGAATCTTGGCCTGATAACTTTCATCCAGCGTGCCTGCCATGTCCGTCGAGACCATTCCGAGCGCGAGCGCGTTAACGGTCACTTTGCGGCTGGCGACCTCTTTGGCGAGAGATTTGGTGAGGCCAATCATTCCGGCCTTCGAGGCGGAGTAGTTTGATTGACCGGCCATCCCGACCACGCCGCTGATCGAAGTGATATTTAAAATCGAGCCGCCCGCTTCCTGTCTGAGCATGTGGCGCAAGGCAGCTTTTGAGAAGTTCCACGCGCCCTTGAGATTCGTATCAATCACAGCATCCCAATCATCTTCCTTCATACGCAGAATCAGAGTGTCGCGCACGATGCCCGCATTGTTGACCAGAAAATCTATGCGACCGAAGGCGTCTTTAACTTGCTTGACCATCTCCGCCGCAGCATCCGTTCGGGCCACATCGCACTGCATTGCCAGCGCGCTGACGCCGAGAGCTTCTATCCCGGCTTTCAGACTATCTGCGGCCTCAACGCTCTGCGCGTAATTAAAGGCGACGTGCGCTCCGCTCCGTGCGGCTTCGAGCGCGATGGCGCGACCGATGCCGCGCGTCGCGCCCGTGACGATGGCGGCTCGCCCTGCGAAAGGTTTATGTTCATCACTCAAGATTATTCAATCCTCCGTTCAAAAAAGCAGTTGTGTCTCAACTTAAAAAGCCGCCTCACAGTTCACGCTTGACCCCTACAATTTTAATGAATTCAAGTACTCGACAAACTCCGGTGCGAGGTCAGGGCGCTTGAGCGCAAACTCGACTGTGGCGATGAGAAAGCCCAGCTTGTCGCCTGCATCGTGTCGTCTTCCTTCAAGTTGCACGGCATAGAAGGGACGCTTTTTGAGCAGGGAGCGCATGGCGTCCGTGATTTGAATCTCGCCGCCCGCGCCGGGCCGCGTGCGCTCTATCTCTTCAAAGATGTCAGGCGTCAGGATGTAACGACCGATGATTGCGAGATCGGAAGGAGCTTCAGCAAAGGGCGGCTTTTCGACCATATCAGTTATCTTAAAGACGCCTGCGCTCACTTCTTCCGCATCAATCACGCCGAAGCGCGAGATGGCTTCGCCCTTGACCTGCATCGTGCCGAGGACGGGCGCGTCGTACCGCTCATAAACTTCCAGCATCTGCTGAAGCGCAGGCTTTTCCGAATCCACTATATCGTCGCTGAGCATGACGGCGAACGGCTCATCGGCGACGAAATCGCGTGCCTGCAAGATTGCGTGGCCGAGGCCCAGAGCCTCGCGCTGGCGCACATAGCAGATGCGCGCCATCTCTGAGATAGCACGCAACTCTGTGCGCAACTCTTCTTTGCCGCGCTCGCGCAGCAAGTGTTCAAGCTCGAATGAAATATCAAAATGATCCTCGATGGCGCTCTTGTCGCGGCCAGTGACGATGATGATGGATTCCATTCCGGACGCGACCGCTTCTTCGACGACATATTGAATGAGCGGCTTATCAACGAGCGGCAACATCTCTTTCGGCGACGCTTTGGTCGCGGGCAAAAACCTTGTCCCCAGACCTGCTGCCGGGAAAACCGCTTTGCGGACTTTTTTCGGCATAACCTTGAATCATCCCCTGAACGATAAAGATTTGCATGCGAGCATGTCATCAAGCCTGATTGCTTCAGTTGCTTGACACGCGCGCACGGCGTCCGTTAGCTTGACGCTTTTCGTCTTTGTCTTGCTGAAAGGCGTAACTCATACCATAGATTGAAGGACTCCATCAAATGCTTGACCTCAACTTCGTTCGTGAAAATTTTGAGCGGGTTCGCGCTGCGCTCGAAGCCAGACGTTTTCCGACAGATGCGCTTGACGACTTTGCACAGGCCGACGCGGAGAGGCGTCGTGTGATAGCCGAATCCGATAAACTCAATGCCGAGCGTAATGCTGCGAGCCGCGAGATCGGCGCGTTGATGAAGGATGGCCGCAAAGATGAAGCGGAGTCGCGGCGCAGCGAGGTGGGCCAGTTGAAGGAGCGCATCGCAGAGCTTGATAAAGAGCGCGACGGCGCAGAGGCGCGCATGCATCAGATTCTTTCGACCATTCCGAACGTGCCGCATGAAAGTGTGCCTATTGGAAATGAAGCCGACAATCGTGAAGAGCGACGTTGGGGACAGCCGCCCGCTTTCGATTTCGAGCCGAAGGATCACGTTGACCTCGGAAACTCGCTCGGCATCCTAGACCTTGAGCGCGCGGCGAAGATTGCGAGCGCGCGGTTTGCCATCATGAACGGCGCGGGCGCGCGTCTGAGCCGCGCGCTCGTCAACTTCATGCTCGACGTGCACACGCGCGAGCACGGCTACAGGGAAACGCTGCCGCCTTTTATCGTCAACGCGGCGGCTCTCTTCGGCACGACTCAGCTTCCAAAATTCGAGGGCGACCTTTTCAAGTTGCAGGACGAGCGCAACCTGTATCTCATCCCGACGGCTGAAGTGCCTGTGACCAACTATCACCGCGAAGAGATTCTGGACCAGACGCAACTGCCCATGCACATGGCCGCATACACGCCCTGTTTTCGCTCCGAGGCCGGAAGCTACGGGCGCGACACGCGCGGCGTGTTTCGCCAGCATCAATTTGAAAAAGTGGAGCTGGTCAAGCTCGCGCTGCCGGAAAATTCTTACGCCGAACTGGAATCACTGACGCGCAATGCGGAAACGATTTTACAGAAGCTCGGACTGCATTATCGCGTCATGATGCTGGCGACGGGCGATGTCGGCTTCGGCGCGGCCAAGACCTATGACCTGGAAGTGTGGCTGCCTTCGCAAGATAATTTTCGTGAAATATCTTCGTGCTCGAACTACGAAGATTTTCAAGCGCGGCGGGCGCAGATACGTTTTCGCCGCGCGAGCGGAGGCAAGCCCGAATACGTGCACACGCTCAACGGCTCCGGCCTTGCCATCGGGCGGACATGGATTGCCGTGCTGGAAAATTACCAGCAGGCGGACGGCTCTGTCATCATCCCCGAAGTCCTCAGGCCGTACATGAACGGGATGGAAAAGATCGAGGCCGCTAGCTAAAGTTATAAAGATGGCAAACCCGGAAATCTCTATCCTGCTGGCGATGATTGACCAGGCATTCGATCATAGATCGTGGCACGGGACAAACCTCAAAGGCTCTCTTAAAGGCATGAAAGCGGAAGAAGCCGCATGGCGTCCTGCTCCCGACCGGCACAATATCTGGGAAACTGTAGTCCACGCGGCTTACTGGAAATATATCGTCCGCAGGCGACTTCTCGCAGAAGCCAAAGGCACTTTCCCGCTCAAAGGGTCGAACTGGTTCAAGCGTCCTGCGCCTGAAACTTTTACAGAGGCTGCATGGAAAGCCGATGTCGCGCTGCTCGTCCAGATGCATAAGACTTTGCGCCAAGCGGTCGAGCGATTCACGCCTGAAGAGATTCATCACACTCCGGGTGATAGCAAAGTCAGCAACTTCGATTTGATCGCCGGCATCGCCTCGCACGACCTCTATCATGCAGGTCAAATACAACTACTCAAACGCCTCCAACCATAAAGATAGTGACGAGTGACAAGTAACAAGTGACGGGATAAAAACTTCTTGCTCGTCACTTGTTACTTGTCACTCGTCACTTGTCACTATTGTCAGTGTACGGTGCGAGGCGTTGCCTGAGTTCTTCCGGCAGCGGGACAGTTTCAAACGTGTCGCGGCGCACGGCGACGAGGACAAAGTGAGCCTCTGCGATAAGCTCTTCTTCGCCTTTGCGGCGCACTTCGAAATTGAGCCGCAGTGATTTTGTCCCGATGTGCCCGATATAGGCGCAGACTTCCAGCATGTCATCCAGTTTGGCAGCGCGCCGGAAATCGCATTCGAGATGCGCGCGTGGCAGCCACACATCCAGTTCTTCAAACATCACACTATATGGCAAGCCGACGGCGCGGAATAATTCCGTCTCGGCAAACTCGAAAAAGCGTATGTATGCGCCGTAAAAAATAATGCGCGCGGCATCCACATCGCCCCAGCGCACGCGCTCTTCGATACAATATTTTTGAAATTGATTCATCGGTTCACCTGCTCATTGGCTCGATTCAAGCCGTCAAAAAATTCTTTGAGCGCGTAGTTAAATTCCGCAGGGCGTTCGAGGTTAGAGACGTGACCCGCGCCTTCCAAAACTTCGAGCCGCGAGTTGCCAATCTCGCGCTGCATCGCTTTTGAAACTTCGGGCGGCGTAATCGCATCCTGACTGCCCACGACGATGAGCGTGGGCACGTTAATCTGCCGCAGCAACTCTGTATAGTCCTGGCGTGCGGCCATTCCGCGCAGTGCGGCGGCGACCCCGCGCGCGTTTGTGCCGGTCATCATCTCGCGCACGCGCGCGACCGTTTCAGGTTGCTCGACGAATGTTTGAGGCGCAAGGACTTTGGGCAAGAGTGTCTCCGCGATGTCAGACATGCCTTCGCGCAAAGCTTTTAAAGCCTGCTGCTCGCGGTTCTCGCGCGCTTCATCGGTATCGCTTTGCGGGCGCGTGTCTGCCAGCAGGAGCGCGCGCACGCGTTCGGGAAATTGTTGATAGAACGAGAGCGTCACATAGCCGCCCATCGAAAGGCCGCCCACACTCGCGCGCTCGATTTCCAGTTTATCCAGCAGAGCGGCCACATCCACGGCCATCTCGTCCATCGTCGCATTCTCTGTTACATCCGTCTCGCCGTGGCCGCGCAAATCCGGCGTGATGACGCGATGACTGTCGCTCAGGACGGCTGCCTGTTCGCGCCACATCGAGCGATTAAAAGGAAAGCCATGCAGCAACACGACGGGCTGGCCTGTCCCGACATCGTCGTATGCCATCTCGATTCCGTTGACCCGCGTGCGACTCATGATTGTTTCCTTCCTCTGTGGCTCGCGCTATCCTCTCAAATGAAAATCGCTCTCGCAAGGACAAAGAGAATTGGCTTGTGCCGAAATTAAGCCGGTACCAGAGGGTTTCGGCTGGCCGCATGGCGGACGAAAGAGATACGGGGAAAAGACAAATTCAGTAATAATTATTATTAAGGTATTGCAATTTCAGCTGGGATGAGTATGATGGAATTCAATTCCACCCCTGAACAAGCAAGCTTTAACTGAACCGGCTCTTTCAAGACCAGAGAGGAAGAAGCAACATGAACGCCACTACTGCACGAATCAAGCTTCTCGTCATACTCGTGTTCGCCGCAACGGTCGCAGCCGCGCTCGTCGTCGGCCCGCACGCGAACGCGCAGAAACCAAAGGAACAGCAACAATCTTCTTTCACGCCCGTAGTCGAAGAACCTTTTGAGGTAGTGTTAGCGCGTGACAAGGCTGCGAAGGCGCGCGTGATGGCAGCGGCCAGAAAGATACTCGAAGAGCGTTACAATCTTGCGCGCCGTGTGGACCAGAACGTCAAGATGACGCGCGGCAAGCCGATTCCTGTCGGGCCGACCGCCAGACTTCAGAAGGGCGCGACGTGGGAGCAGCTCGGCGGCATGTCGCCCGAAGAGATACGCGAGAAAGACTTGTTCCCGTACCTGCCTCTGCCGCACGTCAATCATCCGGTCGGCGGGATGGTCTTTCCGCAGGTGCATGTCAAAGCGCAACCGCGTCTCGAACGCTTTGACATGGACTTTGACATTCCCGACCACTTCCTGCCGGAATTTCCCCCGGCCATTTTTCTGACGACGCGCTTAGACCTCGGCGACGTTTCAAAGGGCCAGCTCGTCACCGTCAATAATTTTTACGACCTCTTTAACGGCATTCTCAACCCGAAACAACTGGACGGCTTGCGCCTGCTGGTGACGCAATTTCCGCAACAGCAGTTTAATGCGACCGCAGACCGCAAGACGGAGCGCGCGGACGGGATGCAGGGCGTGACCTGTTTTGATTGCCACGTCAACGGTCACACGCTCGGCGCGGCACACCTTGTCGGCGACATACGCCCGCAGGAAAATCGTCGCCGCATCGAGACGCCCTCCCTGCGCGGCGTCAATATACAGCGGCTCTTCGGCTCGCAACGCGCGCTCAAGACGGTCGAAGATTTCACGGAGTTTGAACAACGCGCGGCCTATTTTGACGGCGACCCCGTGCTCGCCATCAAAAAGGGACTCAACATTCTGGATCGCGGCCATCAGGTGCACAACATGGCGGAGTTTCAGGAACTGCTGGATTTCCCGCCCGCGCCGAAGCTGAATGTCTACGGGCGTCTTGATAGAAAGAAAGCGACCGAAGCGGAAGCGCGCGGCGAGGATTTATTCTTCGGCAAGGCGAACTGCGCCGCGTGCCACACGCCGCCCTTCTACACGGACAACACGATGCACGACTTGATGGTCGAACGCTTCTACAAACCGCGCATGGAAGGCGGGATGATGATTACCAAGCAAGGGCCAATCAAGACTTTCCCGTTGCGCGGCATCAAAGAGTCGCCGCCGTACCTGCATGACGGTCGGCTGCTGACGCTGGAAGATACTGTGGAGTTTTTCAATCTGGTGCTTGAGCTTAATCTGAGCGCGCAGGAGAAAAACGATCTGGTCGCTTTCCTGCGTGTGCTCTAAAGCGAAAGTATAATTAGCCACAGAGGACACAGAGCACACAGAGGTTTAAGTGATTTCAAATTTGAGATTCTTATAGCTATTAGCGATTGAGTGAGACCTGATGCGCCCTCCGCTATAATTTGAAATTTCTCTCTGTGTGCTCCGTGCCCTCTGTGGCTAAACTTCTTGTTAAGCTTTCTCAGGCTTGCCGTTTGTTTGCCCGCCACTGGCGACGCGAGAGATGACGCTGATGAGTTCGGCAGGCTCGACGGGTTTGGTGAGAAACGCCTGAAAGCCTTGCGCGAGAGAGCGTTCGCGGTCTTCCTGTCTGGCGTATGCCGTGACCGCGATGGCTGGCAAGTAGCCGCTCGCGCGCGTGCTTTCCCTCTGCCGCACATTGCGTATCAAGTCATAGCCATCCTCTTCCGGCATGCCGATGTCGGAAATCAAAACATCGGGTCTCTCTCGCTCGATGGCCGCCATCGCTTCGCGCGCAGAGGCAGAGGTCTCCACAGTCGCCGCGCTTCGCTCAAGCATCAGCTTGAGCATCTCGCGCGCGTCCTCTTCATCATCCACCACCAGAATGCGCAAGCCTTTAAGCAACTCATGGTTTTTCTCAAGGGCCATGTTCTGATAGGCAGGCTCTTGCTCGATCAACTGGCGCGTGGCGACAAGCGGGAGCGTCACGGTAAAAGTCGCGCCCAGTTCTTCGCCGGGGCTGTCTGCTCGAACCATCCCGCCATGCAGTTCTACCAGATGACGCACAATTGCGAGGCCCAATCCGAGGCCGCCATATTTTCTGGTCGTAGAGCTATCGGCCTGCCTGAAGCGGTCAAAGACGTATGGCAAAAATTCTTTGCTGATGCCAAGCCCCGTGTCCGTCACTTTGATTTCGACGTGAGAATTGATGAGCCGCATTTGAATCGTGATCGTCCCGCCGCGCGGCGTAAACTTGACGGCGTTCGAGAAGAGATTCCACAAGACTTGCTGCAAACGATTGGCATCGCCTGAGACCAGATGCGGGCCTCCCTCCAGTTGCTTCTCGATGCGAATCTCTTTGGCTTCGGCAGCGGGTTGTACGGCGTGAATGGCCGTCTCAATCACGTGTGTCAGGTCTACGGGCTGCGCGTCCATGACCAGCTTGCCTGTGATAATGCGCGAGACATCAAGTATGTCGTCTACGATCTGCGACTGAAGGCGCGCGTTGCGTTCGATGGTATCGACGGCGCGCGTCCTCGTCGCTTCATCCAAATCGCTCTCGCGCAGCATATAAGTCCAGCCGAGCATGGAGGTCAGAGGCGTGCGCAATTCATGCGAGACCGTGGCGAGAAATTCATCCTTCATCCGGTTGGCATCTTCCGCGACGGCACGCGCGCGGCTTTCGCGCTCGAAGAGTTGGACGTTCTCAATCGCCACCGCCGCGAGATTGGCAGCCATACGCATCGCCGTGATGTGCTCTTGCCTGTACGCCGTCAGCTCATAGCTCTGCACTTCTATCGTGCCGACGATGCGGCCCATGACGGCCATCGGGACGACGAGCGAAGATTGCGGCATCAGCCCGTTATCAACTCCGACTTTGACCGCTGGATGCCCGCGCATCAAGGCCATGTAATCATCCGTGATGACGACCTCGCCGGTTCTGACTGCGCGACTGTTCGGGCCGTCTTTCGAGATAGGCATGACCGGAAGCTCGGACACATCCACGTCTTCCCCTTCGCCCCAGACATAGGCTGCCGTGCGGACATCGCGCGCCGCGTCATAGAGCGAGATAAAGATGCCTATGCAGGGCACTGAAGCGAGAGAGAATTCGCGCAGCGCGCTGAAGATGGATTGAAGTTCGCGCGCCGCGCCGAGCGCCTGTGCCAATCCTGTAATCCTCACCAGCAGCCGCTCATACTCGCGCACGGCGCGCTGCTCTGTCTCGCGCACCTCGCGCGCAGCACGCTCTGCGCTGATGCGCGCCTTGACCTCTGAACGCGTAATTCCATACAGCACAAGGCTCACCAGCCCGCCAAGCAGCAGGATATACGGGAGCAGGTTTCTTCCTGACTGATCGTCAAACTGCTGCTCTGTGGCAAAGGCCAAAGTCCAAGTGCGCCCCGCCACCTCAAGCGGCATCCGAGTCGTGAAACGCGGGCGGTAAGAGTTGTTCGTGAGAGGCGGCTCACTGCGATACAGGAGCGACTTCGGATTAAGAGTCGTTCCGTCATAGACTTCAAAGCCGACCTCATGGATTTTTTCAGAGCCGAAGATGCCGTTCAATAAATCGCCCGCACGAAACGGCGCGTAGATAAAGCCGGATAGTTTTTCGCCACGCTCGGCCACGCTCGCGGGAATCACTCCGCCCCTGTAGATCGGAACGTAGAGGAGAAAGCCTGCCTGCTTTTGCTCCTCTATCTCCTGAATCAGCGTCACGCTCCCGGTCGCGGCTGGCTCTCCTGAATCGCGCGCCTGCTCCATCGCTGCGCGTCTCACAGGCTCTGCAAACATGTTATAGCCAATAGCGCGCTGATTGCGCTGATCCAGTGGGTGCAGATATAGAATCGTATGATATTCCGCACGCTCAGGCTGCTCAGGCCAAATCTTAAAATCCATCACTCCCTGACTATGCATCAGGGAGATGAGCGCGTCTTTTTCCTGCGGCAGGACACGCGCGCTGTAACCGATGCCGCGAATTCCGGACTGCTGCTGTTGCAACCCGAGCCGCTCGACATAGAGGCGAAACTCGTCGCGCGTGACGCTCTCGCTGGCGGCGAACAGAGCGGAGCCTGCGCGGAGCATGGTGATGTAGGTTTCAAGGCGATTACGAATATTATCCTGTGTGCGGATGACTGAATTCTCGAACCTCAGGCGGTCGCGCGCATCGCTCTCCGTCGCCACGTAATACATAGCGACGACCGTCAGCAGCACGGTCGTCGTTAAGACAAAGTAAGGAGTCCACGCGCGCCATGTCTGCTCGATTCTCGATGGAGAATTAATCACAAAGGTAAAAGTAAAAAGGTAAAAGGTAAAAGTAAAGAAGAAAAGGGAGACCAATCGTTTCCGCTTGTGCCTTTTTACTTTTATCTTTTTACTTAACTCGGCTCGTTCTTCTCTTCAAAAAATCCATGAGCACGAATTGCGAGAGGTTATCGGGGTTTGCAAAGTAAGCTTTGCCGTTGGTCATGGCCGTCATCTGCTTGACGAACTCGACGAGGTAATGATCCGAGGCCAGCATGAAAGTATTGATCATGACACCGGCCTTGCGGCACGCTTGAATCTCTTTGAAAGTTTCGTCCATCACGAACGGGTCCAGGCCCATAGGGTTTTTATAAAGCCTGCGCTCCGGCATCTCGCCCGTAGAGGTTCGCCTGTAGGGAACTGAAACCGGGCTGCTCTGATCCAGAAAACAGGCGGTCGGTTTTCCGTCCGTGACCATCACGATCTGCTTCATCTCTTTGCGCTGGGCTTGCAGGAGTCTGCGCGCCAGACGCAAGCCCTCGGCGGTATTCGTGTGATACGGCCCGACCTGCGTCGTCGCCAGCTTTGCCATCGGCAACTCTTCCGCCGAATCATGAAAGAGCACGATCTTGAGCGAGTCGCCCGGATACTGCGTCCGAATCAAGTGGGCGAGCGCGAGCGCGACTTTTTTCGCGGGCGTAAAGCGGTCTTCGCCATACAGAATCATCGAGTGAGAGCAATCGAGCATCACGACGGTCGCGCACGAAGATTGATAATCGCACTGGTGCACATGCAGGTCGCCGTATTCCAGGTTGAGCGGCACGCCCAACCCCTCGCGCTTGATGGCGGACATCAGGGTCGTGTTGACATCCAGATTAATCGTATCGCCAAACTCGTAAAGCTTGCTGGCGGCAGCCGCCTCAACTCCGGTCGAGAGATGCTGCGTGTCATGCCGCCCGACAGAACTCTTGCCCAGACTTCCGAGCAGACTCCGCAGCGTTTTATAACCTAGAAAATCCAGCCCCTTCTCCGTCACCTCAAAATGGACATCGCGCGGCAGAGGCTCGCCCACTTCTCCCTGCCCGCCGCGCCCCTTTCGGTCACGCGCCTGCGGCGGCTGTTCTTCCTTTAAGTTTAGATAACCCTCTTCGACAAGTCGCTCGATAAGCTGATTGAGCATCTCTTCCAGTAGAGAGCCTTTGAACTTCCCCTCGTTGTCCGCGAGCATCTCCTGAATCTGCTGCTCGTCAATCAACCCCTGCTCCATCATCGCCTGAAGCAGAGCGCGCCGCAAAGCGTCCAGCGAAGTGTCCGGCTCGCGCCGCTGTCTGGTCCAATAATAATCGTCATCGTATCCCGAATTCAGCACCGAATCCGACAACGCCTCCATCAAATCGCCCAGGTTGAGCGAAGAGATGTCTAAGCCTTTGAATTTTGAATAACGTGTGAATTTCATAACTCTGTAATAACGATCAATCCCGGCACATTCTTAAAATCATCGGGATTATGAGTAACCAATGGAACGTCATAAGCTAAAGCAGTTGCGGCAATCCATGCGTCGGCGCAGGAGATTGGGTGACCTTGTTTTTGAGCATTAGCTTTTACTTCTGCCCAGTGTAAGCAAATCGCTTTGTCCGCTTCGGCAAAAATAAAATTATTCAGATAAACATGGAGAGCACTGCGCCGCCGCCCGCCCCAGTTATGAGTCAAAGACCAACGCTCAAGCTCTGCAAGCGTCTGTGCAGCAATTATCTGTGATCTTCCGTCAAGATGTGACGCATAGAGAATAGCCCGTGTATCACCTTTGAAGATGAATGAGATTACGTCTGTATCAACGACAACAAGATGATTAATCATTTACCGCACTCACTCAAGGAGGCTCCGGGGCTTGTCATCTTCTCGGCGCGTAGCGCGGAGCCATGATAGAAAGTCATCAATACTTTCTTCTTCCGGCCAGAAGTCTCCCTGCAAATCTTTGATACTGCGTATTGGCTTGACCCCTTGCCTCTTCGCAAGTTCCCATGCGCGCGCGTGTGAGGGATTCAATAAAGGCTCATGGTTCTCATCAGCATCTTCCTCATAATTTTTGGCTTTTTTGTTGCTCATGTCTAGCCACCTTTCAATACTACTTTTCGCCAGCGCCCTGCTTATCACTTTAACTATAACGCCCAGTCTCCGTCAGGTCATCATATATCATCCCGCGTCTATCCTTCTTCGCTTTCGTGGCAGCGGTGTAGCCGCCCTCTTCGTTGCGGCTGATTTTGTTCTGCGCGTAGAGACCTTCCAGGACAAACTCGCAGGCCGAGACGGTTTCGGCTTCGTCGGAGCGTTTGAAGTCAAAGGGGATGAGCGCGGTGTCTACAAGCTCCGGCACGGCGTCGAGCAGGTTCATGCATTCGGTCGCGTCGGCTGTGTCGGCGAGGCGCAGGTTGTGGCCTGCGTCGAACCAGCGTGTGGCTTCGGTGAAATCTATGCCGACAAAATAGCCCTCGAAGATTTCTCCAGCGGCGCGCTTGATTAAGTCTTTGGCGATTTTGTTTGCGCCGATCTGTTCGCCTTCGTACTCAAGCTCCATCTTGCCTGTCATAGAGGGAAGCGCGGCGTAAACGTCCGAGATGCGCGGCACGATCTCTTCTTCTTGCGTCAAGAGGGCGCGGCGTTCTGCGTTGGAGATGACGGACTCCATGACGGTGATAGGCAGACGCTGCGAGACGCCTGAGCGTTTGTCTATCCGCTGGTCGTCGCGCGCTTCAAAAGCAATCTGTTCGATGAGGTCACGTATGAAATCCGGCACGTTCAGGTGTCCGTCTAATTCCGGGCGCACAGTCCACGCTTCCTGCTTTGTAATCTCTACGCCGAGCTGCAAGTCCGTAGGGTAGTGCGTCGAAATCTCCGCGCCGATGCGGTCTTTGAGGGGCGTGATGATTTTGCCGCGCGCAGTGTAGTCCTCCGGGTTGGCCGAGAAGACGAGCATCACGTCAAGCGGCATTCGCACGGGGTAGCCTTTAATCTGCACGTCGCCCTCCTGCATGATGTTGAAGAGGCCGACCTGAATTTTGCCCGCGAGGTCGGGCAGTTCGTTGATGGCAAAGATGCCGCGATTGGCGCGCGGCAAGAGGCCGTAATGAATCGTCAACTCGTCGCTTAAGAGATGCCCGCCTTTAGCTGCTTTGATAGGGTCAACGTCGCCTATGATGTCGGCGATGGTGACATCGGGCGTGGCGAGCTTTTCGACAAAGCGCGCGTCTTTTTCAATCCATGTGACGGGAGTGTTGTCGCCTTCGGCTTCGATTAACTGGCGGCCATACGCGCTAATCGGATGCAAGGGATTGTCGTTGACCTCAGAGCCTGTGATGACCGGAATCTCTCTGTCGAGCAGGTCTGTCAGTTGGCGTATGATGCGGCTCTTGGCCTGACCGCGCAGGCCGAGCAGGATAATATTATGCCGCGACAGAATGGCATTGACGATCTGCGGGACGACCGTTTCGTCATAGCCCACGATGCCCGGAAAAAGCCTTTCGCCCGCGCGCAGTTTCACAATGAGATTGGCGCGCATCTCGTCTTTGACGGCACGGATGCCGTAATTGCTTGCTTTGAGTTCGCCTAAAGTTTTCGGTTGTGACATGAATTCAATTCCCCGTTTGATGAATGCAAAATGTAAAATGCAAAATTAAGAACCATCTTTCATTTTACATTTTTAATCTTTAATTTCCCCGTCTCTGCGGTTGCCGTTTAGTTTGATGATTTGCGCCAGCGCTTCCGCCAATGTGCGGTACGTTCGCATCCCTGCTAAATCAATGCCGAGACCGACGAGCGTTTGCGCTGCGTGCGCCGTGACGCCCGTGACGATGGCTTCTGCGCCGATGAGTTTAAGGGATGAAACCAGATGACTCAGATTTGCGACGGCGTGCGAGTCAATAAGGCGTGCGCCCGTGATGTCTATGATGCAGGCACGCGCGCCCGTACGCATCACTTCTGCGAGCGCGGCGTCCGTAGCCTTTTGCATCCGTTCGGTATCGAGCGAGCCGATCAGCGGCAACGCCAGCACGCCCCGCCAGACAGGAACCAAAGGCGTAGAGATTTCTTCCAGCATCTGCTCGCGCTCGCGGTTGATGCTCTCTAAAGTCTCTTCCAACTGTTTCTGCTCCTGTATGTCCGTGTTCGTGCCAAACCACTTGACGATTTGCCCTCTGCCATCACGCAGCGGCAGCGCACGCCCCAGATGCCAGCGATAGGATGCATCCGATGCGCGCCTGAGACGAAACTCGATCTTGTAGAGTTCGCCGGTTCGCAGCGACGCGCTCCAAAGCTCCTGACAAATTTTCACGTCGTCCGGGTGCAGCATATCCTGCCAACCCCAACCGAGCATCTCTTCCATAGTGCGTCCGAAGTAGTCGAGCACGCGCTGGTTGACATAATCGAGCGCGCCGTCCGGTTGCGCCGTCCAGACCTGCTGCGGGATGGCTTCGATCAGGATACTGTAACGCTGGTCGCTCTGTTCTCTTTCAGCCTCTGCGCGCTTGCGCTCTGTGATGTCGCGCGCGATGCCCGTGAAAAAGCGTTGGCCGTGGCGTGTAAACTCGCTAAAGGAAACTTCTAAAGGAATCTCGTGGCCCTCTTTGTGCAGGCCGGGCAGCTCAACTCCGTCCCAGGAGATATGACGCTGGCCCGTCTCGACATAACGCTCGATGCCCGCGTGATGCAGGTGACGCAGGTAATCCGGCATCAGCATCGTCAAATCCTGATTGAGCATCTCTTCGAGCTTGTGTCCGAAAATATGTTCGGCGATGCGATTGATAAAGACGATTCTGCTGTTAGTATCAATCGTGATGATGGCATCCGAAGCCGTCTCTGCAACGACGCGATACCGATCCTCGCTTTCGCGTAAAGAGTCTTCTGCGCGCCTGCGTTCTATGAACTGCCCGATCTGGCTGCCGAGGCTCTGCATCATGTGCAGGAGGGCTTCGTCGGGCGGGCGCACATCGCGGCTGAAAAACTCCATCGCGCCGAGCGACTGGCCGCCGAGCAAAATGGGAAAGCAGAACGCTGCGTGCAAGCCAGCCTCTACGGCAATCGCGCTGCGCGGGTAAGTCCGCTTAGTAGCGATGTCCGTCACCCACTCCGGCTCGCCGTTGGCCCAGACGCGCCCGGGCAAGCCTTCGCCTCGCGTGAAGGCAGGTTGCTGGCTGAGCTTTTCAAACTCTGCGAGTTCGACCGACGAGTTGCGCCATGAATGAAAAGAGCGCAGCACGTCTGCCTCGCGGTCAACAATCCAGAGCGCGCCAAACTGCCAGCCCAGCCCTTCGCAGACGGCGCGCAGAATCTCCGGCGTCGCCTCTTCAAGCGAAGCAGACTCTGCCAGCGAACGCGCCACCGCATATTGGACGAGCAGATGTTGCTTTTCGTCTTTCATCTTTGATTCAACGGCCTTACCCCGCGTCAGAACCGGCTGCGGCAGCGGGCGGATTCTTTGCTAGTCTAAAAGACCCGTCCGCTGCCGCAGCCGGTTCTCAGACAGCTATGCTACTTCTGAATAACTTCCGTCATCGCGCCGCGCCAGCAGATTATCGGCTTCCAGTTTTTCCAGATGAGCCAGCACGGCGCGCTCTGCCATCGCATGCGCCTTCGGATTCACATCCGTGTAGGCGCGCGCGACTATCAACGGCGGCGTGCTTGCTCCGGCGCGCACCGCCGCCAGAATATTTTTCTCGCGTTCGAGACGATGCTGTATGTACTCCGCTATCTTCGCGCGCGGGTTGCCGATGGCCGAGCCGTGCGCGCCAAAGAGCACGCTCAAGTTCGGAAGCTCGCGCAGCCGCTCAAGCGAGTTCAGGTAATCGCGCATGTTGCCTTCTGGCGGGTCAATCAGGACAGAGCCGAGACCGACGATGTTGTCTCCGGTCACGAGCGCGCCCGTGCTCTCTTCGTAAAAACAGAGATGCCCGCGCGCATGCCCCGGCGTGTGCATCGCGCGCAAAAGAAGCTGCGGCTCGCCCGCCAGCTCTATCATCTCTCCATCTTCGATCAGGCGGTCAACGCGAATCGAACCGCCGAGGGCTTCTGCGGTCAAGCGATGCGCCGCAACCGGCGGCCTGTCCTTCAGATGTTCGAGCAAAGCGTTAACGCCTCCGACATGATCCGGGTGCAGGTGCGTCAGAATAATTTCGCGTATCACACGGCCTTCGGCCAGCAATTCATCCACGCACGCGGCGAGCGCACGCTGCTCTTCTTCATACGGCGAGGCCGGGTCTAGAATTACAATCTCGCGCGCACCGATGAGGTAACAGTTTGTGTGCGTCGCGGGCGGTTTGGTCGGCGTGCGGACGGGAAAGCAGATAAAGCCGGGGCGAAATTCTATCCGCCTGACAGGGACTTGATGAGCCTGCGGGACGGCGAGAAATCTCTGTACCAGATCATCCGACAGCCCGCCCGCCAGCGTCGTCAGAGCATGCAGCACCGGCGGCACACACAAGACATCCGAACGCTGCCAGCGCGCGTAGGCATCTCGCGCAGTCGTCCATTCACCTGTCTCAAGCTCGCCCGGTATCACATCCGGCTTCTGTTTCTCAGGGCAAGAGACTAGAAAGAACCACGTATCAAAACGTCGCGGGCTAAAGGGCGGCGTCACCCAGCGTCCGGCGAAAGTAAAATCGTTTGCATCAAGATAAAGCCCGAAGTGGTTCAAAAGTTTCGGAAACGACATGCGCCCCGATTCCAGGTCATCAAGCAGCGAGGCGCGCTGTCCGACAGTCAACTTCTCCGCGCCGCGCGCCGCCAGCACGCCGAGTTCTTCAAACAACTCGCGCGCCGCGCAGGCAATCATCGCGGCGGTCTCCGCCTCCGGGCAATTTTCGACACGCGTCCCGGCATCGCTCGCATCAAGCTGGCCGCCGGGGAAAGCGTGAAAGCCGCCGAGGAAGGCCAGCTTCTCGCTGCGCCGCACCCAGAAAACTTCAGGGTCAGCAGGGTTTGTCCCGTGCCGCAAGAGGATGACCGCCGCCGCATCCTTCGGCGTCGCAGCGGCTTTTGTCTGCGTTTCGGTGTTGCTCATAAATAAAAGTTAGGAGAGTTTAGGGAGTTCGTAGAGTTTGGAGAGTGAACACGGGTTTCTTACTCTCTACACGCTCCGAACTCCCTAAACTCTCTGAACTCTCCAAACTCTTTGACTCTCTAAACGCTATTCCTACCAGCGAAATCTTTCGCCGTCGCCGCCGTTCCACGGCACGCCGCGCATGTGATAGCCGCCCTCTTCCCAGAAACCCGGCTCGTCCGTTTCGAGAAAGCGCACGCCCTTAACCCACTTCGCAGATTTCCAGGCGTAAAGCTGCGGCACGATGAGGCGCACAGGCCCGCCGTGATCGGGCGGAATCGGCTGCCCGTCATGCGACCATGCGAAGAGAGAATCCTCTGCCAGAAAATATTCGAGCGGGATATTCGTAGTCCAGCCGCTATCGTGTCCGAAGGCGAGCGCGAATTTCGCTTCCGGCTTGAGGCCGACGGTGCGGGCCAGCTCGCGTGTCGAAACTCCGCTCCACACATTATCGAGACGCGACCAGCGCGTGACGCAATGAAAGTCCGCGTAAACCTTCACGGCTGGCATCTGCATAAACTCGTCCAGCGACCATTGCACGGGCTGTTCGACGAGTCCATCCACGGCAAAAGTCCACGTTGCCAGATCAACATCAGGCGTGCCGTGCGCGTCCAGCACGGGCCACTTGCGCGTGCGCGTCTGTCCGGGCGGGATGCGATTCTCGCGCCGCGTGTCAGGGCTGACGATGACATCCGGCTCGTCTATCTCTTCCGGCCTGCGCGGCTCATGCTGTTGGTAGAGAGGGTCTTTGAACAGTCTGTTTAGAAAACTCATTGCTTTGTATTTTGTGCTTTGTCTTTCGTACTTTGCTTCCGGCTACTCAAGCCTGAGTCAAAGACTTAATGTTGAAACGCGTGCAAAGTACAAAGCACAAAGTACAAAGCACAAAAAATCGAATATCACTTCAAAGACTTCTTCTCCACCAATCCGAGCAATTCCGGCGGCATCCATTTGCCGACGCCCTTCTGCAAAGGCTCTTCGATGCCTGCGGTGCGGTCATGCCAGTTGTCTATGGCTCCGGGTCGCCCGCGTTCCTTTTCATAATTCTCTGTCTGCTCAAGACTGAGGACGATGCCGTTGGCAATTTCTTCCCAGTCCTCCTGCTGTATCCCGCGCATGACGAGGGGCAGACCCGCCGTCCAATCTTCTTCCGGCGCGCGTGCATCCTGTTCGGGAATCGTCAGCCTGTCGGCGCGTGGAAACGGCCTGCCCGCGAATTCTCTGGCGAGCAGCGCCTTGATCTCTTTATAAGAAGTCTGCGGATTCTCTTTACGCATCGCTTGTGCGCGGCGAAAGATGTCCGCGACGGTCGGTTGCTGTGCTGCCATTTGAAGTCTCTTGTAGACCTCCCCTCAAATAATTTTGTCGCCGGTTGTTTAGCAATACCTTACACGCGCGGCGCGCGAATCTCAACCTCACCTACAGAATGAGAGCGAGGCTCTCAGGCGCAGGTTTCAAAACTCAGGATACTTAAGGCAACAACTCTTTGCGGCTTGAGACTTTCTTTGTTTGCGCCTTTGCGCGAAACGCTCGTGTTTCTCGCTGGGGGGCTAAGATAAAACCGAACGGCGCAAAGGGTTGACCGGTGGGTTGAGCGGTTTTGAAATGTGCTCTGAGAATGTGTTGGCTTCTATCCCGCGCCACTTGTTTCGCCTTGCGTTGATTCGTTTCTTGCGTTAATCATAGCTGCCTGTAATTTAGAATTAACATCACAAGGGGTTATCAAGAACAAAAATGTCAGACTCGATTATTTCAACTGAGCCATCAGCAATTCATTCAGACATGGCGGCGGGCAATCCTGTATGCCCTGTGTGCGGGCGCGAAGCTCCTGACGGGCGCGTGCAGCTCGCCGCTTTAGCGGAAGACTTGCAGGTCATCATCTCTGCGAACGCTCCGGCGGACGCGCTCGTCGCAGAAGTCTGCCCGCGCTGTGTGGAATTGTTCGAGCGCGCCAAGATTCAGATTCAGAGCGATGCGGCGGTTTTCGAGCAGGGCGGGCATGTGCTCTCGACTCCGTTGAGGCTTGATGCGGACGACCGTTTTACGGGGCGCGGCGTGACCATCGCTTTTCTGGATTCAGGCTTTTACGCGCATGTTGACCTGACCACGCCGCACAATCGCATCCTCGCTTATCACAGCCTTGCGGCGACGGAAGGCGACAAGACCACGCTCTCGACGCCTGATGTTTCGAGTTGGCACGGGATGATGACTTCGGTCGTCGCGGCGGGCAACGGCTCGCTCTCGAACGGTTTTTATCGCGGCATCGCGCCCGAATCAAACGTCGTGCTCGTCAAGCTTGCACGCACCGGGCGCATCAGCGAAAAGAATATCAAGCACGGCCTCGAATGGGTCATGGCCCACCGCGAAGAGTACGGCATACGCATCGTCAACATCTCTGCGGGCGGCGATGACGAGGCTTCTTACCTGCACAACTCTTTATCGAAAACGGTCGAGCGCGCAGTCCGCGAGGGCTTGATCGTCGTCTGCGCCGTCGGCAACGCCGGATACATGCCGGGTCATCCAGTGCTGCCGCCTGCGAGCGCGCCTTCATGCATTGCCGTCGGAGGTCTGGATGACAAGAACTCTCTGAATCGCGCGCGGCGCGGCATGTATCGCTCGTCTTATGGCCCGACGATTGACGGCTTGCAAAAGCCTGAAGTGATTGCGCCCGGCATCTGGGTTCCCGCGCCGATTCTGCCGCACACGCCGACCGCCGAAGCGGCTTCGCTTTTAGCCACGCTTGATAACGCGCCAGACGATCAATTACATGTGCTTCTCGCGGCGCATCAGGGAGTGGACAAAGATTTGGATGAAGCCGGGGGCTTGCCCGCTTATCTCCTGCGCCAGTTAATTACCATCAAGCTGCACGAGGAAAACGTCATCACCAAACATTACAAGTATGTTGACGGCACTTCGTTTGCCGCGCCCATCGTTTCATCCGTCATCGCCTGCATGCTCGAAGCCAATCCTGAGCTGACGCCGCCACAGGTCAAGCGAATCTTGATAGATACGGCGGAGCGTCTGCCGCACATCGAAGTTGACCGTCAGGGCTGGGGCGTCGTCGCGCCGCGTCGCGCAGTCGAGCTGGCGCTGGCCGTTCGTCAACTGATAGTTGACTAGACACGCTTAGCAAGCGTATGCCACAATCGCTGAAAACATTAGATAGCGAAGAGCAGAAATCACAGAAGAGGAGAGCGTTCAAACTCACATGTCAGAAATCGAAAACGCGCCGGTAGAAAATGCACCGGTAGAAGAAACGCCAGCGGAAAGCGTGGCAGCGGAAAACGCCGCGCCGCCTGCGGAGGACGCAGAGCAAACTCCAGCAGAGCAGGTTCCCGCAGAAGAGATTACATATCACGCCGTCGAAAAGGACGGGCAGGTGACGGCTATCTGGGAGATGCAGGGCCGCAAGCACTTGCGCACGATTGACCCGCGCTCGCGTCAGGGTCAGGAAATCCTGCGCCTGTACACATCGGATCATCACGACGAGATGCCGCCACCTGAGGAATCAGGCGAAGCTGCCGCCACATAAATTTCAGGCGGGGCGGACAAGCTCAAGATAGAAGAGGCTGCTCGAACGCGTTCGAGCAGCCTCTTCTATCTTGAGCTTCGCTTTCTTGAAAACTTTTACAGCTCGCAAACCATTTCATGCTGGCGGTCTATTTCTCTAAACCCGCGCGCGATGAGCGCAGAAGCAAACAGGCTCTCTTCCGGCTCGTTGACGACGCGAAACGTCTCTCTCATCTCCGCCAGTTTGGCGCAGAGCGCGTCTACATGCCTGCTCTCCGAAGCCGCTAAGTCAATCAGGCCCGTGCGGCCTTCCGTCCACGTGGCGCAGAGCGCATAGGCATCCGGCTCTTCAATCTTTCCGAGATAAACTCCCCGCGTTCCTTCGGTTATCAAAAGCGTCGGCAACTCTCGCTGCCACGCGTTCGGCTTCGTGTGCAGGCGGGCGAAGTGTGGCAGCAGGACGCTTGGTTCGGCCATCTGCAATTCTACGGTCTCTGGACCAGAGGCTTTGCCGGCATCACGCTCAAGAATCAACAGGTCGCGCGTGATATGCATTCCGGCGCGCTCGTAGAGACGAATCGCGGGCGTGTTGCGCGCGAGCACTTCAAGGCTCAACTGTTTCAAGCCGCAGCCGCACGCCTCTGCGACGAAGGCGGCCATCAATTCGTGCGCGCGTCCATGACCTCGATGCTCAGGCACGATGCCGAAACCGCCGCACCAGCCGCGCGCCCCGCGAATCCCCAACAGCGTGAGGCCGACAAAATCCTCCTCGTCGTAAGCCAAAAGCGAATGCTGTAAATCAAGCTGCTCAAGCCGCGCACGGCGCGCGAGCGATGCGCCCGTCAGTTGCTGCGGATAAAAATAGCCAGCGAACGCGGCGTTAAAAGCGGCAGCCACTTCTTCAAGCGACAGCGACGCGGCGGCTCTGAAAGTTAAAGGGCGTCTCATTCAATTTCCCACGACGAGATTACGCGGCTCGCCGCGCACAAAGGCTTCGATGTTATCTATCAACTGGTCTGCCAGAGCCTGCATCGCTTCCGTGCTGGCCCACGCGACATGCGGCGTCAGGATAAAGTTCGGGAGCCGCACATCAAGCAGAGGATTTCCCGCGCGCGGCGGCTCATCGCTGAGGACATCAAAGCCTGCTCCGCCGATTATCCCGCGACGCAAGGCGTCCGCGAGCGCGGCTTCATCCACGAGGCCGCCACGCGCTGTGTTGATTAAGAGCGCGCTCGATTTCATGCGCGCCAGCTCAGCCGCTCCTATCATGTGGCGCGTCCGGGGCGTCAGCGGAGAGTGAAGCGTGATGATGTCGGACGCGACGAGGGCTTCATCAAAACTGACGCGCCCCGCCCTGATTTCCTGCGCGTTCTTATGTTCAGAAATCAGCACGCGCATCCCTAACGCACGGGCCAGCTTTTCCACTGCCTGACCGAGCGCGCCGTAACCGATGATGCCGAGCGTCATGCCGTGCAGGTCGCGTATCGTGTGATTGAATAAACAGAAATGCTTTGCCTCTTGCCACGCGCCGCGCTCTATGTCCTCACGATGATTAATCAGGTTGCGGCTTAAGGCGAGCATCAGCATCAGCGTATGCTCCGGCACAGCATGGCTGGCATAGCCGCGCACGTTCGAGACGCTGATTCTGCGACGGCGGCAGCTCTCAAGGTCTACGATGTCCACGCCCGTTGCAGCCACCGCAATCAACTTGAGCTGCGGCAAGAGGGCCAGTTCGGCTTCGCGCAGTGAAACCTTATTGACGATTGCAATCGTCGCCCCGGAGAGTCGTGCCACGACCTCTTCCGGCGCGCTCTCGTCATACTCACGCCACTCGTGCGCGAAAGCCGGACGCCTGAGATTGGCTATCAGAGCGTCACGATCTAAAAAGACAATGCGTTGCATAAGCTTTGATGCTTTGAATGCCGGACAAAAACAATTGCAGTTCTTCTGCGACACTTATCCTTTTATACTAATTTAGTGGCGAGTCAGTTTCAAACATGGAAAGAATAAAGACAGTTCGCGCTGGTGGCCCAAAGACGCAAAGAAAAGCTCGCAAAGGATTGTGTAGCATTCAAAGCTTTGCGGTCTTCTCTTGAGCTTTGCGCCACCAGCGCGAAACTTTTCTTCGCCCTCATCAAACGTCAGCATTCAAAGGTAAAAGGCAAAAGTGAAGATGAGAAGAATGCTGTCTTCACTTTTGCCTTTTTACTTTTACCTTTTACCTTTTTCTATCTCCCGTCTCTCTTCCTGCCGCCGCCGCCCTCATCAGCAGGTTTCGACGGTGGCGGAGCCACTTGAGGCGGAGCCTCCTGCCTCGGCGGCGGCGGAGCAGGAGCGGGCTGTGGCGGCGGAGATGAGCGCTCAGGCTCTGACCGCGACGGGCGCTCAGGCTCTGGCCGCGACGGGCGTTGAGGCTCCGGCCTCACTGTCTGCGAATCGTCCCTTTCTTGTCGGGAAGGTCTCTGCGGCCTCGGCTCTGACACTTCAGGGCGCGCGGGCGGTCTCGGAACGGGAACCGGCCTCACTGTCTGCGTGTCATTGTCCGGCGAAGAGTTGGAATCATCTCGCACAGGCGGAGCAGTCGTAGTAGGAGCAGGCCGCGACGGGCGCACAGGGCGCACGACCGTTCCATTGCCGTCGTCGCTGTTTCTGATAACCGGACGATCATCAGTCGCAGGTCTTACAGTGCGCGTGGGACGCGTGACGGCTCCTGTGTTGCTGCCGCTCTTGATCGTGCTGCTATCCGAGTCCTGTCTTGAGACCGGCTCGCGCCCGTTATAGAGACGCGTGCGGCGCAGCTCTTCGTCGAGCGGTTTGCCGGGGCTGCGTGTGGCGGCTCCGGTCGGACGCTCAGTCAGAGATGTTCCCTCTACGCCTTTGCCGCGCGGGCGGCCCGGCGAAAGGTCGTTGCCTCTGACAACGCTCGGGACGGAATCCGTGACAGGCTTTTTGACGGGCACGCTGGCGATGGAGACAGGCTTGCTATCAAGAGCAAGCTGAGCCTGCTTGCCTGTCAAAGGCTTAGCGATAGGCTTCGGCGTGCCGAAATCGCTGGCAAGCACGGAACTCACAGCGTTCAGGTAAGCCTCGTCGCCGAGCGGGCGTTTGCCCTCCGGCACGAGCACCGTCTGGTCTTTGTTCGGAGGTCTCATCGGCCTGACCGGCGCTGTTGGCCCGCTCGGCCCTGTGTAGACAGGGTCTGGATGATTGCGCGGCAACGGATACCAGCAGTAAGAATTCGAGTAGCTGGTGAACACTACGAGCGACGGATGCCAACGGCTGTATCCGTAATTGTAATAGTTGCGCGGCCACCAGCACCAGAAACCGTTGTAATAAATCCAGCGGCCATAGTGATACGGTGCCCAGCCCCACGGCTCTAATGGAATCCACGTATACCCGTATGGCGGACACCAACGCCAGTAGCCATGACGATACGGTGCCCAGTTGTTATAGTTGTTGGTAACCGTCGTATGCGGACGCCAGATGTAACCGTAATCCCCGGCGTTGACCCAGTCGCCGTAAGCATCCAACTCTTCCGCGCCCCACACGCCGTTATCGTAATAACGATCACGTCGCTCGTATTTCAGACGCTCGGCCAGATAGTTTTCGCGCTCATCCACCCAGCGATCCCACGCGTCAAGCTGCGGCGCAGAAGAGAGTTCCCAATCACCGCCCTCATCTCCGCCGTCAAAGAACAGCCTCGCGGTGCGCCCGTCGCGCAAGGTGAAGCCAGAGGTTTCCGAGTAGAGGCGAGCACGCCCGCCGTCGTGCACGGTGATACGCACATCGCTCGTCTCGTAGCCATTCTTGCGTCCAGCGTCCACGCGATAGAGGCCGCGCTTTTCCGCAGCCATAGTCGTCTTCGGAGCATCCACTTCAAAATATTCGCGGTCACGATCAAAGCGCGCGAGGCGCAGAGACAGCGTGCCTTCCGCGAGACTGAGCGCAGCGCCTTCATCGCGCAGGGTGACGATGGATAAAACAGAATCCTCATCCAGACGCACAAAGTTATATGCGTCTATCTGAATTTCAAGCGACGAGTTTTTGCCCGTCGCCAGTTGATCGCCTTCGACCAAAGGCAGGTTGACCGCCGCGCTCTCCCACTCGCGGCTGCCAGCGCGGCGCAGTTGGACATCGCCGCTCAAGAACGTAACGCGCGCGACGCGTTGACGCAGGTTGTAATCGTTGCTGTCATCTCCAGCGCTCGCCGTCGCAGCGGTTGCGGCCAGCAGCGAGATGAGCATGGCTGGAATGATTAGAGACAGATGTCTGATGTAACGCATGATGCGTACTCCTTCTTGTTGAATCAGCAGGGCAAGATTGAAACCAAGACACTACAGGCGCGTGTGTTTCAAGGGGCGAGACTGTCCGGCGCATGCAGTTGAAAAAAGCACCTTGCGAGGGGCGTTGCTTTTATCCGGCAGCCAGAGCAAAAGGCGTGCCCGCACGTAAAACTTATCCGGCTTTTCTCTATCTCTCGCGCTTTTGCATCGAAAATAGCATGTTCTCTATCTTCGCCTATGCGAGATGGTGCGACCGGAGCACTATATCGTGCAGCCTTTGCTCTCCCCGTGTTAATATCCACGCCTACCAACCGTTGAGCTTTAGGCACTCAAAAAAAGTTTTCACCTGTAAGGAGAGACGATGAATTCATCAGCAGAGTTACATGGCCCGCGAATTTTCCTCAAACAAAATTTCAAATCCGTCTTTGTGATTTTAGCTCTACTCTTAACCGCCACGACTGCGGCACACGCGCAGAAACGCAAAGAGGCGGCGACGGCCCGCACAGTCAAGCAATACACCATAGAGCAGTTTATGGACACGACCAGAATTCAGGGCAGCTCTTTTTCGCCGGACGAGAAAACCATTCTCTTCTCAAGCAACAAGAGCGGCATCTTTAATGTCTATGCTATGCCTGTGATGGGCGGCGAGCCGCGCCAGTTAACAGGCTCGATGAAAGAGAGCACCTATGCCGTCTCATACTTTCCCGGCGACATGCGCTTTATCTTTACAGCCGATCAGGGCGGCAACGAAAACAGCCACCTGTATGTGAAGGAGACCGACGGCAAAGAGACAGACCTCACGCCCGGCGAGAAAACAAAAGCTTCGTTCTTAGGTTGGAGTCAGGACAGGAAATCTTTCTTCTTTTCGACCAATGAACGTGACCCGCGCTTCTTTGACATCTACGAGATGAGCCTGCCGGATTTCAAGCGCGCACTGCTTTATCAGGACACGACCGGCTACCAGTTCGGCGCAATCTCAAATGATAAAAAATATCTCGCCTTTGCCAGACCCGTGACGACCGTTGATACGGACATCTATCTCTACAACGTCGAGAGCAAAGAGCTGAAGAACATCACGCAGCATCAGGGAGACATCAATCACAGCCCTGAGACGTTTGATCTCAACTCGCGTTATCTCTATTACCTGACGGACGAGGGCAGCGAGTTTCAGTACATCGCGCGCTATGACTTATCGAGCGGCAAGAAGGAGCTGGTCGAGAAAGCTCCGTGGGATGTTTCCTATACCTATTTTTCCGAGAAGGGAAAGTATCGCGTCGTCGGCATCAACGAGGATGCGCGCACCAAGATCAAGATTTACGACGCGGCCACAGGCAAGCCTGTCTCGCTGCCCAAGCTTCCGGCAGGCGACATCACAGCCGTCAACATTTCCGACAGCGAAAAGTTGATGACCTTCTATCTCAACGGCTCGCGCTCTCCGAACGATCTTTATGTTTACGATTTCGCCAGCAAGAAAGCGACGAAGCTGACCAGCAGCTTGAATCCTGAAATCAATCCAAGCGACTTGGCCGAAGCAGAGGTGATTCGCTACAAATCTTTTGACGGGATGGACATTCCTTCGATTCTCTACAAGCCGCATCAGGCGAGCGCGCAGAATAAAGTTCCCGCGCTCGTGTGGGTGCATGGCGGGCCGGGCGGGCAGACGCGCACCGGCTACAGCGCGTTTATGCAATATCTGGTCAATCATGGCTATGTCATCTTAGGCGTCAACAATCGCGGAAGCTCCGGCTACGGCAAGACCTTCTTTGCGGCGGACGATCAGAAGCACGGGCGCGAGCCGCTCTGGGATTGCATCGAGGCGAAGAAGTACCTGGCATCTCTGGGCTATGTGGACGAAAGCAAAATCGGCATCATCGGCGGGTCATACGGCGGCTACATGACGCTGGCCGCTCTGGCTTTCAAGCCGGAAGAGTTTGCCGTCGGAGTTGACCTCTTCGGCGTCTCGAACTGGGTGCGGACGCTTGAATCCATCCCGCCTTACTGGGAATCGTTTCGCAAGGCTCTCTACAAAGAGATGGGCAATCCCGAAACAGACAAAGAAACGTTGCGCGCCATCTCGCCGCTCTTTCACGCGGACAAAATACGCAAGCCCTTAATCGTCCTTCAGGGCAAGAACGACCCGCGCGTTATCAAGCCCGAATCCGATGAGATTGTCGAAGCTGTGAAAAAGAATAACGGAGTGGTCGAATATGTCGTCTTCGATAACGAAGGCCACGGCTTTACGAAGAAGGCCAACGAGATACGCGGCTACAAAGCCGTACTCGATTTTCTGGATCGTTATCTGAAGAAAGCCACGGACACGAATTAGCCTCTCCGGCTCTTGAATATCGAAAAGCAGGCAGCCGTCCGCATCAGGGCGGCTGCCTGTTTTTAAATTGTACTGAGCTTTATAGTTCCAAGACTTTGCCGGTCATTTACGAGCATTTGGACAATTATCCGAAATTTTGGAAACAATTTGATAAACAAACGTGACAATTCAAAGTCCGCCGGATTATTAACCACATATAAATCAAACAATTCCCGCGTCCGCAGCCCCTTCCGCCCCGCTGGTATAATCATTGCATCAATCGGCGCTGCAAGTAGATTATTTTTCCTTCTTTAAAGTTTGCATTCTTCCAATTCTAGGACACATCGGACAATCGTTCTCGTTTGAGAAACACGCAGGAGAGCGGTCTTCCACAATAACTAGCAGATACTTTTGGCTGAGACTGTTTTTAAGAGAACTACTCTTAGCCCCCATTGAAGGAGAGTTTATGAAAACAAGGTTTTTCTTGCTCATCACGGCGTTGCTCAGTCTCTCGCTGATCGCCGTTGCCCAGACCAGTCGCGGCACTGTCTCCGGGATTATCACTGACCCGAACGGCGCGGTCATCCCCGGCGCGACTGTGATTCTGACCAATCTGGAGACGACCGTCACACGCACCACGACGACCAATGATGAGGGCGCTTACCGATTTGACGCGGTTGATCTGGGGAACTATTCCGTTCAGGTCTCTGCCACCAGTTTCGGTGCCGCCACCAAAACAGGTATTGAGGTTCGAGCCAACCAGATTGCCGACGGCAGCACCTCGCTGGCTCCAGCGGGCCAGACCATCGTCGTCGATGTCACAACGGACGCTGCTGCGCTGCTGCAAACAGAGACCCCCGTGCGCGGCGGCAATATTGACGAACGTAAAATTACAGAGCTTCCATTTGCCGGACGCAATCCGGTCTCGCTCGCACTGACGCTGCCGGGCGTGTCTACCAACCGCTTCGGTTTTGGTGTCGGCACGTTTTCCGTCAACGGTGGGCGCGGTCGCTCGAACAACTTTCTGATTGACGGCACAGAGAACAACGACATCTCTGTTGCCGGTCAGGGTTTTCAGATTACCAACCCTGACGCCGTGCAAGAGGTTTCGGTGCAGACTTCTAACTATGACTCAGAGTTCGGTCGTGCCGGAGGCGCGGTCGTCAACGTCATTACCAAGTCCGGCACAAACGAGTTTCACGGCACGCTTTCTTATATCCTCGATTCGACACGCGATGACGCGATCACCAACACGCAGGGCCTGATTGCGAGCACGGTGGCGCGCGGCTATCCGCCGTTCGGTATCGAGCAATGGTACTCCGGAACCATCGGCGGCCCGGTCGTCCTTCCGCGCTTCGGCGAAGGCGGAAAGAAGGCTTACTATAACGGTGAAAATCGCACCTTCTTCTTCTTCTCGTATCAGGAACAGCGCCAGAGGGCGAATTCCACTCTGAACCGCGTAGTGCCGACACAGGCTGGCCGCGATCTCCTGCGGACACTCTTCCCTGCCGGGACCAACCCCAGAGTTGATCTTTATCTGAACATCACGGCAGGCATCATCGGCACGGCGAATCCGACGACCATCGCGCTCGGCGTGCCCACCAACGCAGCAGGCGTAGCCATCCCGGGAGCGCCGACGCGGCCCTCGATTCCATTCGCCACAGGGGCTTTCTCCATCGCCACGAAATTCCTTGACCAGCAGATTCTGGCCCGCGTTGACCACAAGATCAGCGATAGCGATCAACTGGCAGTGCGTTACACCTGGTCTGACCAAAGTCAGCCAGCGGGCGGCGATTCCACCTTCTCCGGTTTCATTGCTGACTTCAGGGGAACGTTCAACAATTTTCTGATTACCGAGACGCATGTCTTTTCGCCCAGCGTGACGAATGAACTGCGCGTCGCTTACAACCGTATCTTTTTCGATTTCCCGATCACGGGACCTAACGACTTGGCCTTTACGCTGCCTCGTTTCGACATCACCGGAGTTTCTTCTTTCGGTGTGGCGACCAACATCCCGCAGGGTCGCATCGCCAATAACTACGGCATACAGGATACGATGACCTACCTGCGCGGCAAGCACACGTTCCGTTTCGGTTTCGACCTGCTGGAGCAGCGCTCCAAGCAGTTTGCGCCAATCGTCGAACGCGGTCTGCTCACCTATCTCGCAGGCGGCGGTTATACAGGGTTCGCCAACTTCGTGGACAACTTCGGCGGTTCGAGCACTAGCGCAGCGCGCATAGACTTTGGCAGCCCGGTCTACTATCCGTTCCTTTTCCGTCAAGCCTACTTCGGACAGGATCGCTGGCAGGCGTCGGACTCGCTGACGCTCACGCTCGGACTGCGTTACGAGAATTTCGGCAACCCGACAGATACGCTTCGCACAGCGGCCTTTACGGGGCTGTTCAATATCAATCCCGTGACTTTAACGGGGCCGTTCAGCCAGCCCAATGATGTCAAGAACGACAAGAATAACTTTGCCCCGTCTTTCGGCATCGCATGGTCGCCCTCGTATACGAGCGGCATTCTGGGCAGCCTGATTGGCGACAAGAAGACTGTCTTCCGCGCCGGTTACCAGATCGGCTACGACTCGTTCTTTAACAACATCGCTTCGAACGCGGCGACTTCTTCGCCCAACGTCGTAGCGACGAACATTCCTTCGATACCCACGACAGCGAATCCGCGCGGTATAGTGAACGTCACAGGCAGTTTGCCGGTTGTCGCGCGTCCGCTCACTCCGCTCGATGGTCAGACACTGGTGACGAGCGATTTGGTAAACCCGTATTACCAGCGCTGGTCAGCCGGTTTCCAACGCGCGCTGCCTTTCAATCTGGTTCTGGATGCTTCTTATGTCGGTTCAAAGGGAACCAAGCTTTTTATCAATGAAGACCTGAACCCGGCTGTTCCGGCTCCGAATCCGACGAGAGTCATCCCGCTCGTCACGCCGACGCGCATCACTCCTGCCGGATTTACAGGGTCTACGACCTGCGCGCCGGGAGCTTTAGGGCCGCCGCCATGCCAGATTTCAGGTCGCCTGGACAACTTACAAGGCTCGCGTTTGATCCGCACCAATAGCGGGACTTCAAACTATCACTCGGGGCAGTTCACCCTGACGCGCCGTTTTTCCAACGGGTTCACAGTGACGGGCGCATACACTTGGTCCAAGTTCATTGATAACGGCAGCGAAGTTTTCGGCGTCGCCGGAAACAACTCGCCGCAGCAGGCTGCCTATCCTTCGATCTTCGGCGGCCAGCGTCAGGAGCGCGCTGTCTCGTTGTTCGACCGCACGCACAGAGCTTCGATCACCTACGTGTACGAGTTGCCCTTCTTCAAGGAGCAGCGCGGTTTTATCGGCCACTTGCTGGGCGGTTTCCAGCTTTCAGGCGTGACGACTTTTGAAACCGGTGCGCCTCTGACAGTCGTTAACGGCGTAGACGCAGATGGCGTGGGCGGCAACCTTGATCGTCCGCTTTTCAATCCCAATGGAACGCCGGGCGTTCGTGCAGTTCCGGTCGTCAACACGACTGGCGCGATTGTCCGCTACATCAACCCCGATGTCCTGCTTCCGGGATCGACTGCGGCTCTGCCCCTTTACCCGACGATTGATCCGAACACGGCTCAGTTCATCGGACTGCCGACCTTCAATACCACGCTGGTCGATAGCCGGCAGCGTTTCGGCACCACGGGCCGCAATACCTTGCGGACACCGGGAATCGAAAACTGGAACATGAACCTCTTGAAGCGCATCAAGATGGGTGAGAGCAGGCATCTGGAACTCCGCGCTGAGTTCTATAATGTGTTCAATCATCCACAGTACACAAACCCCAGCGTCAGCCCCTTCTCGCCCGGCGAACAGGGCATCGGCGCGAGCATCGGCAGCGCTTCTGTTAGTGCGGCTGGCGTTACAACCTTCAGCCCCGGCACGGCGACGGGACGCTTTCTCAGACCCGAATTCGCAGACGGCGGCGGTCGCGTGATCCGTTATCAGATCAAGTTCGTCTTCTGAGAACGGTCACCAGTCAGACGCTTTGAGAGCATCGCTCTCAAACACACAAAGGCCCGGCAATCCTTAATTGATTGCCGGGCCTTTGAATTTTTCTGCCTGCCTGTGTAATGAATAAAGAACGCACAACTTCTCTTTTCATTCCGAGGATATATGCGCTCCACCCGAACTACGGCTTTTAGAAATACTTATTCCCGCTTTCAAGAGCGGCGATAGTATTTGCTCAAACACTTGTTGCACCAAGCCTGTAGTCCGTTCCAGCGTGTTCGATTACGGCTGAAGTCGGCGACGAGTCGGAATTCCTGACACTTTCTACACCAGGCAGTTCCCGCCGGTCCAATCTTGCGCCGGGTGATAGCATTTCCTCTATAGTTATGTGGAATGTTGCACCGTCTGTGCGAGAAGGCAATGTTATCCAATGACCAGAAAAGCTCTACGCTGATTCCTTCCCACGGTTGTTTATGTTCAATGGTTAAATCATCTGCCGTTTCTATTTTTGTCTGACAACTGAAACAGATGTTCTCGCCTTGCCTTTGCAGGAGGTGAAACATGATCATCTTTCGCAGACGACTACAGGCTGTCCCGTGAGGCATCCCTAAGAAAGCACTTTTGCGAAGATTGCTGCCTTTGTGTGCCACGCTCGCTCTTCTTTCGTTTTTGACGAGGAATGAAAGAGGTGATAAGGGATTGGTAGCGCTAGCGGGGCTCGAACCCGCGGTCTCCGCCTTGAGAGGGCGGCGTGTTAACCAACTACACCATAGCGCCTCGAACTGAGTTCAGGATTATAGAATCAGGCATCTGCGCTTGGCAAGCGCGCCGCCCTTTCGTCTCGCGGGAGGCAGCAGCCGGTAAACTTGTTTTGAGACACATCCGGCGCTGGTGTTATACTTTGTCTGGTCATCAAAGCTCCCGGATTATCAGTCTTCTCTTTTAGCGAGCGCAGTGACCGTTGCTCCCCGTTTAATTTCTCAGACGCCACTATCAGACCTGCCGGAAAATATGCCAGAACTCATCATGGATTATCCACGCGACGAGCGAGACGCGGCAGCAGAAACACCCATCACACATTTCAAAACGGGGAGAGACCGATTCACCTATGCAGACCTGTATCGCCCGGAGCGTCTGCGCGATCTGGCGAACCTCTTTTATGCAGAACTCTCGCGGGCCGAGCCTGACGTTCACAAGAGGCTGATGGAATATGTGGCGGCGCGCGGCGCAGGGTTCGAGCAAAAGGCCGAATCGGAAATCCTGATCGCAGCCGCCCCGCATCTCTCGCGCTTTGTGGCGCAGTTGTTCGGAGTCGAAAGAGAGCGCGCGAGCCAGATTGAAAGCGTCAGAGAGCAAGACTCGATCTGGAGCTTTAAATTCTTTATCGCCCGCCGCGCGCTGAAAAAGTTTCCCGCCGGAGAGGCAGCCGCGCTTGATGCTGACGCGTTGCATCAAGCGCTTCAAGGATTGCGTCGCGCGGCATTCCCCGAAACTCTCGTTGACGATGAGGAGCTTGGCATTGCGCGCATGACGGCGCGGCTGCTTGAGTGTGAAAAGCAGCCTGAGAAGACAGCGGATGAAGGCAATGCTATTGCACATGAAACTGTGCGTGCGCTCGTCGCCGCTCGCTCAGCAGAAGAGCTTGCGGGAACGGAAGCGGAAAAGCTGCTGGCGCGTTTCGAGTCGGAGGTGGCAGGCGAGGGCGCGGCGGAGTCGCTGACAGTCCGCGCTGCTTTACGTTTGATAGAGGCGTGGGCGGCGGCGCATGCGACACAAAGCCATGCGCGCGAGCGCGTGCGTCATTGGGTCAGTTTTCATTTTCCGCATCAACTCGATTATCAACATCTGGTCCAGATCGAACGCCCGCGCGCGGATATGCCGGAGTTGATGCAGGGGCTTGAGGAGAACCTCAGGCGGCGCGACGGTTTCGGCCTGACAGACCCGCGCGCGACCAAGCGCGAAGTCCTTGACGAAGTTGATTACTGTCTCTACTGCCATGAACGCAGCAAGGATTCGTGCTCGAAAGGCTTATACGAACGCGACGGCTCGATCAAGCGCAACCCGCTCGGCATAGAGCTTGAGGGCTGCCCGCTCGGCGAGAAAATTTCAGAGATGCATGTCTTGAAGAAGCAGGGCGATTCGATTGCCGCGCTCGCGCTGGTGATGATTGACAATCCCATGTGTCCGGGGACGGGGCATCGCATCTGTAACGATTGTATGAAGTCCTGCATCTTTCAGAAGCAGGAGCCGGTCAATATTCCGCAGGCTGAAACAGGAGTGTTGACGGATGTGTTGGAGATGCCTTACGGCTTTGAAATCTACTCGCTGCTCGCGCGCTGGAATCCCCTGAACGCGAAACGTCCCTACGCTCTGCCCTACAACGGCAAGAACATTCTGGTCGTGGGTCTAGGCCCGGCGGGCTACACGCTGGCCCACTATCTTTTGAACGAAGGCTTTGGCGTCGTCGGCATCGACGGTTTGAAGATAGAGCCTTTGACGCATGCTCTGACGGGCGGGCTGGACGAGACGCCCGTGCCTGTGCGCGATGTCGCAGCCATCGAGACAAAGCTCGACGAGCGCGTGCTGGCAGGCTTTGGCGGCGTCTCCGAATACGGCATCACTGTCAGGTGGGACAAAAATTTTCTGACGCTGATTCACCTGACGCTCGCGCGCCGCCAGCGTTTTCGTTTTTACGGCGGCATACGTTTCGGCGGAACGCTGACGATTGATGATGCATGGCAGCTTGGCTTTGACCACATAGCGATTGCGACCGGCGCGGGCAAGCCGACCATCGTTTCGATGAAGAACAATTTGATTCGCGGCATCCGCAAGGCTTCGGACTTTTTGATGGCCCTGCAACTGACGGGAGCTTTCAAGCGCGACGCGCTCGCCAACTTGCAGGTGCGTCTTCCGGCCATCGTCATCGGCGGCGGACTGACAGCGATAGACACCGCGACGGAGCTTTTCGCTTACTATCCCGTGCAGGTGGAAAAGATGCTCGCGCGCCATGAAGAGCTGGCGGCGGAATTTGGCGAAGAGGAAAGCCGAAAAAGATTCGACGCGGAAGAGCATGCTGTTTATGAAGAATTTCTGGCCCACGGCAAGGCCATCCGGGCTGAAAGAGAGCGTGCGGTTGCTGCTCACGAACAGCCGAACTTTATCCCGCTCGTGCGCGCGTGGGGCGGCGTCTCAATCGTCTATCGCAAACGCTTGCAGGATTCTCCCGCGTATCGTTTGAATCATGAAGAGGTTGTCAAATCGCTCGAAGAAGGCATCGGTTATATCGAGAACATGAGTCCGCACGAAGCCGTCGCGGACGAGCACGGCGCGGTCAGAGAGCTTGTCTTCGAGCGTCAGCGACTGGACGCGGAGACAGGTAAGTGGTCGAGCACGGGCGTGTTCGTGAGCTTGCCTGCGCGCACGGTCTGCGTCGCCGCCGGAACCAGCCCGAACATTATTTACGAGAAGGAACAACCCGGCACTTTTAAGCTCGATGAATGGAATCAATTTTTCGCGCCGCACAAAATCGAGCGCGCTGGCGATGGAAGCTCACATCTTGTTCCGGCCCGAAAAGGCGAGCGCGCGTTCTTCACTTCGTATGAAAAAGATGGCCGCTTTATCTCTTATTACGGCGACAATCATCCGGTTTATGCTGGCAATGTCGTCAAGGCTATGGCATCCGCGAAAGACGGTTACGAGCATGTCGCCGCGCTCTTTGCGGAAGAATTGTCAAAGCTCGATTCTCATGATGCGGCTCAAAGAGAGCAGGAGTTTGCGCGTCTCATAGAATATCTTGACGAGCAGCTTATCGCGCGCGTCGTGCGTGTTGACCGCCTGACGGAAACCATCGTGGATGTCATCGTCAAAGCTCCGATGCAGGCGCGCAAATTTCATCCGGGACAGTTTTATCGCCTGCAAAATTACGAGACGGACGCGAGCGTCATCAATCAGACGAAGCTCTTGATGGAAGGCATCGCGCTGACGGGCGCGTGGGTGGATGTCGAGCAAGGCTTGTTGAGTTTGATAGTCCTTGAGATGGGCGTCTCGTCTCGTCTCTGCGCGACGTTGAAGCCGGGGCAGCCAATCGTCGTGATGGGGCCGACAGGCACGCCGACGGAGATTCCCGAAAACGAAACCGTCCTGCTTGCAGGAGGCGGACTCGGCAATGCTGTGCTCTTCTCTATCGCCAGAGCTTTGCGCGAGCATGATAACCGCGTCGTCTATTTCGCCGGATACAAAAGGGGCGAAGACCTGTTCAAGCGCGAAGAGATAGAAGCGGCGACCGATCAGGTCATCTGGGCCACGGACACGGGCGTCGAGATCGAGCCGCAGAGAGCGCAGGACACACACTTTCGCGGCAACATCGTGCAGGCGATGGTCGCTTATGCCGAAGGGAAATTGGGCCAGCCGCTTTTTCGTCTGGCGGATGTTGACCGCATCATCGCCATCGGCTCAGACCGCATGATGAGCGCGGTCAAGGACGCGCGGCACGCAGTGCTTGCGCCTTATCTGAAATCGCAGCACATCGGCATCGGCTCTATCAACAGCCCCATGCAATGCATGATGAAAGAGGTCTGCGCCCAGTGTTTGCAAAGACACGTGAACCCTGCGACGGGCAAAGAGTCTTTTGTCTTCTCCTGCTTTAATCAGGATCAGGTGTTGGACGAAGTGGATTTTCGCAATCTCAACTCGCGATTGAGGGCTAACACAGTGCAGGAGAAGATGGCGAATCTGTGGCTGGATAAATTGTTCAGAGAATCACAGACTGAGGCGAGCTGAGTGAAAAGAAATTTTGTCAGAGTTATCAGGCAAATAAGTCGTCAACAGGCATGCTCCAGCCCGGCACTGCCGGTTCTGCCTCACTCGTTTCGCCGCGACGATAAATGATCGGCGTGTCCGGCGCGCTTGCACGGTAGACTTTTACTACATCATCGCCCAGCAAATCCACGTCCCAGACGACAAGCGTACCCGCTTGAAAATAATCGGCGCGCTTTTTCGCAATGGCTTGCTCCGACTTAGGGCCATAGTCACCCTCGCTTCTAACTTCGGCAGCAAAGACGGGCGCACCTTGCAGAAATTTCATGCCCGTCGGCTTGCCTGTGTAAAATGCCGCATCGGGGCTGAAGGAGTCTCGATGCGGAAGGTTTACCGAATAACCCACATTGTCCGTTGTTGCCAGACCTGTTTTCATGCGACGAGCATATTCGCGAAGACTGGCGAAAATCTCGCCGCCAGCATAGCCGGGGAGGTAGCCGGTAGGGGACATGATGACGAGTTCTCCATCAACGATTTCAGCCTTACCGTTGTCAGGTACGCGGTATAAGTCTTCGATAGTGGCGCTGGTTTTCGTGCTCATTGCCTAACCTCACAGACCAAATCTTAACACAGATTTTTTATTTCGTATGTCTCTTGCTCCTCACTGAGCAAACGCACGTGAGACCTGATAACATCTGACTTCCCTACTCGCACAGGTCGGGCTAGAGTTCTGCGGATAAAATTGTTTGGAGGGGACATGCGTAGATTCTTCTTTGGATTTGTTTTGATAGCGGCGCTGGTCGCGCCGGTTGTTCCGGCTGCTTATGCGCAGAGGCGCAGCAGCAGTGCTGCTACTACTGCGCCAGCGGCTTCTGCTTCGCGCAAGGCCGCAGAGGGCATCACGGCGGCGCAGCTCAAAGATTATCTTACTTTCGTCGCGGCGGACGAGATGGAAGGACGCGACACGCCTTCGCGCGGCCTTGATATTACTGCGAAATTTATCGCCACCCTGCTCGCGCGCTGGGGCGTCAAACCCGCCGGAGACAACGGCACTTATTTTCAGAAGATTGCCATGCAACGCGCACGCGTCGAAGCCGCCTCGACCCGCGCCGAGATTAACGGCCAGAGCTACGCTTACGGCGAAGACTTTCTCGCGTATCCGCATTCGGGAACAGTCAGCGGCTCGCTCATCTATGTGGGCCACGGCTGGCTCGTCAAGACGAAAGAGGTTGATGCTTATCGCGGGCTGGAGGTGAAGAATAAGATCGTAGTCGTCTCAGGCGGTTTGCCACGGGGCGTGACGTTGGCCGATCTCGCTGGCGGCAAGCGCGGCGTGGATTGGATAGAGCCTGATGCCTATGCCCAGCAGATGGGCGCGGTCGGCATGATAGAGCTGGCGGATTTTCAAACGCTCGCCAACTGGGAACGTCTGAAGCGCAATCAACAGGCTGGCGGCTCCATCGTCGTCTCAAAATTTCAACAGCAGGAAGGCACAACGCTGCCTTCTATCACGCTCTCGCCAAAGATGGCTAGCGCGCTGTTTCAGGGAGAGAAGCAGACCGCCACGCAAATCTTTCAGAGCATGAACGGCAGCGAACCGGTCGCGGCTTTCGATTTTGGGCCAAACAAAAAGATAAGCTTTACCGTTTCAGGTCAGGCCGCGACGCTCTCCACGCAGAATGTCGTCGGCGTCATAGAAGGCTCTGACCCCGTACTCAGGAATGAATACGTCGCCATCGGCGCGCACTACGATCATGTCGGCAGCGGGCCAGCCAACAGCAACGGCAGAAGCCCTGTGCCGCCGGGCGGGGATAAAAGCGATATTATCTATAACGGCGCGGACGACGATGGCTCTGGCACGGTCTCTGTGCTGGCGGTGGCCGAAGCGATGGCACGCGCGCCGCGTCGTCCGAAACGCTCGTTTCTTTTCGTCTGGCACTGCGGCGAGGAAAAGGGGTTGTGGGGGTCTGAATATTTCGTGCAGTATCCGACCATCCCTCTTGACCGCGTCGTCGCGCAGTTCAACATAGACATGATTGGCCGGAGCAAACAAGTTGGAGATACGACGCCTGCGAATCGCGCGCTGACAGGGCCGAATGAAATCTATGTCATCGGCTCGAAGATGATGAGCACGGAACTGGGCCAGTTGAGCGAAAAAGTCAACGAGTCTTATCTCAACTTAAGTTTCAACTACAAGTATGACGACCCGGCAGACACGAACAGGTTTTTCTTCCGCTCGGATCATTACAACTACGCGCAGAAAGGCATCCCTATCATCTTCTATTTCGACGGCGTGCATGAAGACTATCATCGCCCGACGGACGAGGTGCAGAAGATTGATTTCGAGAAGATGCAAAAAATCGCGCGCACGATTTTTGTGACGATGTGGGAAACGGCTGAGCTGAAGTCGCGTCCCGTCGTGGATAAAAAGCTGCCGACGGAATTAGGCGGGCGGTGAGCAGTTGATTCCTGAACGTGGAAGATGCAAAATCCGTCGGTCTTGTGCGTCAGTAAACACGACGGAAAGCAGTTACAGAATTTCAGAGGATTCATCAACAGAGGAGGCTTCATTTACAGTTATGCAATCAAAGAGGATCAAAACATTTTGCGCGCTCGTCGCAATGGCAATGATGCTGTGGACGGCTGCGGCTGTTCCGGCTCAGGCAGGTAAAACACGCCGCGTTCGTTTCGCAAAGGGACGGACTTCGGCCACCTTAAAAGGCTCTGTCGTGCGCGGCACGCGCGACAATTACATCTTGGGCGCAAGCTCCGGCCAGATGATGTATGTGCATCTCACTTCGCGTGAAAAGAACGCGAGCTTTACCATTTATGTTCCGGGCAGAGGTGATGTGCTGGCGAGCGCAACGGATGTCACGGATTGGGAAGGCAGCCTGCCATTCTCAGGCGACTGGGAAATCGAAGTCGGCCCGACGAGGGGCAATGCAACTTATACACTGGAAATAACCATTCGCTAAGAGCAAGGATGAAGGCGGAAGGATGAAGGATGAAGAGAATGCTGTTCAAGCGTGAGCAGTCATCTGCTGTAGCACTCTCTTCATCATTTGCAAGAGCACTCTCTTCATCAGTTATCCTTCTCGTTTGAGAGCCGCGCTTTCATCCTTCCGCCTTCATCCTTCTGACTTGCTTTTCCTCGGCAGCATGTGTGCCAGCATCTCGAAGGTGTCGTGGACGGCGAGATAAGATTCTTCCAACTGCGCGTCGGCTGCGCCCGCAGCATCGCTCTTAAATTTAGCGAGCGCGTCGCTGAACTTCTTTAACTCTTTCTCAAAGACGGCGGCATCTTTGACCTTCGCAGGCACGCCCAGCTTGACGATGGCGTCGCCGCGCGTCGTCAACTCCACGGCCTGAGCGCGAATCGTTTTGAAATCCTTGTTCGGCAAAGCCTCATGCTGCAACGGATGGAGGATGTGGTGAAACTCGTTATATTCTTTGACGCTGAAATGCTCGTCTTCCATGCCCAGAGCCATCACGGACAGCAGCAGGATTGCGGACAGCGTGCAGGCGAATAAAAGTTTGAATCGTTTGTTCATCAAAAAAACCTTTCCTCGGATAATGGTTTTGAAAGCTCTTGAGAACGCGAACGAGTGGCAGGGTTTCGCACGCGCTCACAGCCATGCAAGTTTAGCTATTTTGTGATTTTTAGCAACTCACGATCGCTCACGCGCGCGTGCGGCTGTGAGACGGCGATAGGCTTCTGCGCGCGTCAGGCCCATCTCGCGCGCGGCCTTTTTCAGCGCGGCACGCGTATCGAGTCCCTCGCTTTCGAGCGCACCGATGCGCGCGGCGATGTCCGTCTCAGAATCCCGACCGGCCTGCCCCTCGATGACTGTGCGGTCTATGACAAGCACCATTTCGCCACGCGCTGCGGTCTGCGCGGAATCGAATCTCTGGATCAGCTCGCTCAGTCGCCCGCGCACAATCTCTTCATGAAGCTTGGTCAACTCTCTGGCGACCGCGGCCTCTCTTTCTCCTAAAATCTCGCGCGCATCTTTGAGCGCATCTATGATGCGATGCGGAGTCTCATAGAAAACAAGCGTCGCCGGAATCTCGCGCGTTTCCAGTAGCCGCGCACGACGCTGGGCAGAGCGCGCGGGCAAAAAGCCGCCAAAGAAAAACTGATCTGTCGGAAGGCCCGAAGCCGTCAGCGCGGAGACAAAAGCGGTTGCGCCGGGAACCGGAACGACGCGCGCCCCGCACGCTCGCGCCACGTTGACCAGCCGGAAGCCCGGATCGCTGATGCCGGGAGTGCCCGCGTCCGAGACCAGCGCGATGCTCGCTCCTCTTTCTAAAGTCCGGCCCAATTCCTCTGCGCGCTCGCGCTCATTGTGCTCGTGATAGCTAATCAATTTTGTCTTGATGCCGTAGTGATTGAGCAGCGCGCCTGTGTGCCGCGTATCTTCGCAGGCGATAAGCTCGACGGAGGCGAGCGTGCCGAGGGCGCGTTGCGTGATGTCCTCAAGATTGCCGATGGGCGTCGCCACCAGATAGAGCGTGCCTGACATAAAGTTTATTGTAAGCTATGCCGGTTATTAAGCCACAGAGGACACAGAGAACACAGAGGATTTAAAGATTTGAGATTTGAGATTGAAGCTCTGAATTTGAGATTTCTCTCTCTCTGTGTTCTCTGTGTCCTCTGTGCTGATTTTTCAGCGATGTTCAGAGCAAAAGCCTTTGTTCATTCTCCAAAGAGAGCGAACAAAGGCTTTCGGTTAACGAAGCCCGAACTATTTAGCTTCGTTAGTTAAAAGCTGCCAGCGATTACCAGGGGTAATTGTCGTTGCGCCGGTTATTGCTGCGGCGATTGTCATCACGGCGATAATAAGTGTCGTTGAAGTCTGACCAGTTAAAGCCGTAAGCGTTGGCAATGACCTGCAAATCCTGACGTATACGCGCCCATTCGGATTCGGCGCGTCCGCCGAGACGGTTGCGCGTCATAAAGCGGTCAATCTGCGAGCCGAGCTGTAATAACCTGCGGGCTTCGCCAGAGCTGCGGCTCAGGTTTCTGCCGTTATCAAAACGGTCTTCGAGATTGTCTGCGGCCTTCTCAAATTCTTTGACAACATCGTTGATGCGGTCTTCGCGCCGTGTGTCGTCATAGCGGCTGCGGTCGAGCGCGCTATCCACATGATCCTGGAAATTGTCGCTGCGGTCTTGCACGCGCTTGACGCTGTCGCGCAGGTATCGCTGGTTATAGTCATTGCGCCTGTTGTTGTCACGATTTCTGCCATAAGGGTCATAGCCGCCCTGCGCGTTGGCTATGACGGGCAGAGCAAGAGCCGCAAGAGCGACTGCGAAAATGGTTGAAAGAAATGTGCGTCGGTTTGTCATCGAATTATCTCCTCGGAATTTTTGATGAAGGCGACCTGTGCTCGAACTCTCTGGAGAGTAGATGCCGGTAACGGGTTCTGCCTTTTTCCTCAAACGCCTCATCACGGGGGCGACGCTGGCAAGATGCGGCGTTAGACACACGCCTGCGATGGCAAGCCCTGTGCCGCGAGCGTTTCAGGAGAGAGTTAAGTTAAGAGGAAAACCGATGTAAGTGATTGAAGAGAAACGAGGCTTTAGCAGTTTATCGGGATTTGCCCGTGAGGAAATTGGACTAGTTCAATCCCGTCCCATATCGTGCAGCATGTATCGCATATCGTAAAACATGAGTTTGAGACTGGACAAAACTTGAAACAGAGAAAGGCAAAAGTAAAAAGGTAAAAGGTAAAAAGTAAGGAAGGTATTCAAACCCTCTTCCCTTTTACCTTTTACCTTTTTACTTTTGCCTTTCTCATCTCTGTGGCTAATCTTAGGCAGCGGTGAAGTGTGAGAAATGTTTTCGCAGACGCGCTTCGGGCAGTGGAAGCCGCGCGGCTTCTTCTTTGATGACGCACCATTCGGGCACGCCGTTGTTGGAGCGCACCAGCAACAGTTCTTCATCCAACGCGCGTTTGCCGAAGTGGCCGATGCGCCCGCAGGCGAGTCCGCCGCCGCGCACAAAACCGTCTGCGGGCGCACGCGGCCAGCCCGCTTCGACTATCAGAGCGCGCACGCCTGAGCGAAAAGTCAGGCGCGTTCCGACCATCGTCGCGCTGCCGACGCGGAAACGGTGGCCCTCTTCCTTCTCGATGCGAATGCTGTTTCCCGCGCGATTGGCTTCGCCCGCAAGTATCGTCAGAGTTGACAGCAGCCACTCTATGCCCGTCCGGCGCATCAGGTCGTTTGAGGCGCGCAAGGCTATGTACTCGGCTATGTCGCCGCGCCCGCTATCAAGGGCGCGCCGCTCTGCCTCGGCCAGTGCCCGCGCCCATGCTTCATCCAATTCGCTCACGTTTCAAGCATAAAGGCGAAAGAGAAAAAGTGAAAGCCGGAGCGCATTGAAAAGATGTCTAATTCTTTTTTGCCTTTTACCTTTTTCCTTTTACCTTTCCACAGGTGTTATGATGCCGCTCGATTTCTCCCTATCAAAATCCACGCTTTGAGGCACTGTATGAAATTTAAGAAGATTCATGGTCTGCGCGGGGCAGGGTTTATTCTCGCGCTGGTGATCTCTGCATATTCCGGCGCAACCTTTCTGGGCCACAATTCGACGGCGCAGCAAACGGCAACCGCGCCCGACAATGAATACATGGTAGGCGCAACGCTCTGGCATCAGACCGCCGCAGAGTTTCGCGCGCTCACTTATC
The DNA here is from genome assembly GCA_963817025.1 of Pyrinomonadaceae bacterium. Classification (GTDB taxonomy): domain Bacteria; phylum Acidobacteriota; class Blastocatellia; order Pyrinomonadales; family Pyrinomonadaceae; genus JACMLC01. The sequence goes on from CAWFML010000004.1 coordinate 1,600,714, forward strand.
AGTCCTTCAATTATGCGCGGCTGCTCTTCGATCAGGATTTGAAGACCATGCGTCGCAATAAGATGAAGCGCGCGGTGGTGGTGGATGTGGATGACACTGTGCTGGACAATAGCCGTTACCAGTCCGCGCTTATCCTGCGTCGCAGGAATTACGGCGCGTCTGCTTTTACGGAGTGGTGCAAGGTGGCGGAAGCGCCGGAAACGCCGGGCGCGCTCGCCTTTCTCAAGTATGTGCATTCGAAGGGCGCGCGGATTTTTTACGTCTCGAATCGCGGCCAGGCGGACAAGGCATGCACGACTGAGAATTTGAACAAGCTCGGATTCCCTGATGTGAGTGACGAGACGCTGCTCTTTAGAACCGATACGTCGAGCAAAGAAGCGCGCCGCCAGATGGTCATGCAAAAGCACAGAATCGTGCTCCTGATCGGCGACAACCTGAATGACCTGGCGCAGGTCTTTGAGAAGAAATCCATCGCGGAAAGATTCGCTGCCGTTGACCAGATGCGAAACGAGTTTGGCAAGCGATTCATAGTCCTTCCGAATGCCATGTACGGCGAATGGGAAGGCGCGGTCTACGAATACCAGAATCTTTCGGATGCGGATAAAGCCGCCAAAAGAAGAAATACTCTGAAGGATTTTTAGCACGCTTTTCTTTGCGCCTTCTCTCTGGTCTTTGCGCCTTTGCGAGAAACACAATCATTTCACGCTGGTGGCGCAAACAAAGAAAAACTCAAGGCGCAAAGGAGTTGAAGCATTCACTGTCTTGTATTTTAAGATGGTCTCTTAATATTTACCTGAGCAAGCATGAGACATTTTAAAGCGCGCCGCATTTTGATTCTGGCTCTCTCGCTGCTGGTCGTCAGCGCTCTGCTGACGGGGATTATCGCGCAGCAGAAACGGCAACGCGCCAACTCTATTTCGACCAGCCAGACTTCCGCGCGCCCGCGCCCGCGCCTGGTGCTGCTCATCGTCGTGGATCAGTTTCGTTATGATTTTCTCGAACGCTTCGACGATCTTTTTGTGGCTCAGGGCATCAAGCGTCTGCTGCGCGACGGCGCGTCGTGGTCTGAAGCAAATTATGACCACGCGCCGACCTACACAGCGCCCGGTCACGCCTCTTTGATGACCGGCACATGGGGCAGCGAGCATGGCATCATCGCCAACAACTGGTTCGAGCGTGAGACGGGCAAGCGTGTGTCAAGCGTGACGGATGATGCGACGCTGCTTCTGGGCGGCAGAGAAGGCGAGAAAGGCTCAAGCCCGCGCCGACTGCTCGCTTCGACCCTCACAGATGAGATGCGGCTTGCCACCAACGACCGCTCGAAGGCGATTGGCATCTCGATGAAAAATCGCTCGGCCATTCTTCCCGCAGGTCGCCACGCCAACGCAGCCTACTGGTTCAGCACGAACACCGGAAACATGGTTTCCAGCACTTACTATTTCAAAAGCCTGCCCGCCTGGGTCGAACGCTTTAATGCCGGACGGATGGCAGAAAAGTTTTACGGGATGCGCTGGGACAGATTGCTGTCTGAAGATTTATACCGGAAGCACGCGGGCGCGGATGCTCCGGCGTGGGAAAACATAGGCACGGCGAAAGATACAAACACCTTTCCGCACATCGTCAAGGGCGGGGCCACTTCCGCCAACTCGAAGACCTTCTATCAAGCTCTAGAATATACGCCGTTCACCAACGACCTGCTTGTCGCGTTTGCAAAGCAAGCTATTACAAATGAGTCTCTCGGCGCGGATATGGACACGGACTTTCTGTCCGTCAGTTTCTCGGCCAATGATTATGTGGGGCATCGTTTTGGTCCATACAGCCATGAAGCGATGGATGTCACCCTGCGCGTGGATCGCAGTATCGCAGCCCTGCTTGATGAAGTGGATGCGCGCGTCGGCCTGGAGAACACGCTCGTCGTCTTCACAGCCGATCATGGCGTCGCGCCGATTCCCGAACACGCAGAGGCCATCAATCTTCCCGGCAGGCGCATCCCGGCAGCCGAGGTGGTCAAAGCCGTGACAGCCGCCGTCAAAGAGCATTACGGAAGAAAGAATACGGACGACTATATACAGAACTTTAAGTACAATAACGAAGACCGTGGCGGCTTTATCAACGGCAACTTTTATTTCAACAGGGCTGCCTTAAAACGTGATGGAATTAACGCTGAAGAGTTTGCGCGTCATGTAGGAGAAGCGGCGTTGAGAGTGCCCGGCACCGCGCGTTATTTTACGCGCGGTCAGCTTGAAGGCGGCGCTGTTTCGGATTCGGATGTCGTCATGCGCCGTGTGCTGCACGGCTTTCATCCTGCGCGGAGCGGCGATGTGGTGATTATTTATCAACCGTATGGCATCGAGTTCAGCGAGCCTGATGACCCTGCGGACACGCCAGCGGCTGCGACGCACGGCTCGCCTTATTCTTATGACACGCATGTGCCGTTGATTATCATGGGCAGCGGTTTCAAGGGCGGACGCTATTTGGAAGCCGCGACGCCTGCCGACATCGCCCCGACGCTGGCGGAGATGCTGGGCATTCAGAAGCCAAGCAACGCGACCGGGCGCGTGCTCATCGAGGGAATCAAACGATGAAAGAAAATAAGATTAGCCGCAGAGTGCACAGCGGCAAAACCAACCATTTCAAATTTGAGATTTGAGATTTGAAATTATTTAAATCTCTGTGCGCTCTGTGTCTAATCTTCTAAAATATTGTGATGAAAAATAAATTATCTATCTTTTGCCTGCTCTTTATTCTCATTAATAGTTTGACGGACTCGACCGTCGCGCAGCCGCGTCGCGGCGGCAATAAGCCTGATGGCGCGACCAGCTCTCTGGTCAAGAATGAGAAGGAAGAACTGGACGCAGCGATTGCGCTTGCGCCTGCCGAGCGGATTGCGAAATTAAAAGCTTTCGTCGCGGCTCATCCGCGCTCGGCTCTGAAGTCGCGCGCTCTGGAATTGATCGTCAGCGCGCGTGCTGCGCTCGCTGATGAGCGATTGCAGGCGGGCGATGCTGCGGGCGGCATAGAGCAGTTCAAGCTCGCTCTGACAGAGATTCCGCAAGGGATGTCGGATGAGCTTTTTACAAAAGTCGTTGGACAAATGCCTCCCAATCTTTTCCTGCGCGGCGAGCGCGTGGCCTCGATAGAAATAGCAAGACTGATAGAAGAGCGCATCAAGGAAGACCCGAAGCGGCTCCTTCTGATAGCGGCTTTTTATCTGGGCGTCGAAGCGGCAGACGACGCGCTGCGCGTGGCCGATGCGGCCATCAAGCTTGCGCCGGAGATGTCTGCGGCTTATCAGGCGCGTGCCGCAGCGCATCGCATCGCGCTCAGGCTCGAAGAATCTGCTGCGGATTACGCACGCGCGGTCGAGCTTGACCCGAAATCCGATGGAGCGCGCCGCAGCCTTGCAGACCTGCGCCGCGCGATGGGCAAAAACGAAGAGGCTCTCCTGCTTTACCGCGCGCGTTTGCAGGTGGATGCGACGGACGAGTTCGCGCGTGCGGGTCTGGTCGTTTCATTATTCGAGCTTGGGAAAAAGGAAGAGGCAGAGCGCGAGTTGGAAACGGCCCTCAAGGAGCTGCCCAACAGCCTCGCGCTGCTGACGGGCGCGGCCTACTGGTTTGCCGCGCATAACGAGAGCGCGCGGGCTGTGGAACTGGCGCGCAAAGCCGTCGAGATCGAGCCGCGTTATACGTGGGGACATATCGCGCTGGCCCGCGCGCTCGTCGCGCAAAAGCGCACGATGGAGGCAGAGCGCACGCTTTTGATGGCGCGATATTACGGAAGATTTCCCACACTCGATTATGAGATGGCGGCAGTGCTCGCGGAGGCAGGTCTCTATGGCGAAGCCGCGACCGCTCTCTCTTCATCCTTCACAGTCAAAGACGAGCAGCTTGAAACCTATCTGGCAGGACGCCTGCTCGCACGCGCCAGCAGCTTTACGGAACTCTTAGCGCCCGAACGCCGCGCCAGCATTTTTCAGTTTACTGCTGCCGATACCGAGAGCGGCGCACGCAGGCTCAAATCACTGCTCGCGCTGACCTCTGCACTGAATCCTGCGGCAGGACGCACGGCAATCAAAGAAGCGGACGTGTTGCTCGCGGCGCGCGAGTTTATCGCCGGAGAAGACGAGATGCGAGCCTTTCGCAGGCTCTATGTCGCCAGCCGCTTGATTGAATACAATGTCGCTCTGCCGAAGGCTTTCGAGATGCTCGAAGCCATCACGGGTGAAGTCGAAAGCGCGCTCGGCACACCTAACGCTTCGGTCGCGGTGATGGCTGAAGAGCTGCGCAACGCGCGGGCGAGCGCCAACACGCAAGGCTCTACGCTGAATGTTCCGACCATCCCGCGCAATACTCTGTCGAACATTATGCGCGGTCGCATAGAAGACCTCGCAGGGTGGACGCTCTTCAATCAGGACAAGGCTGCCGAAGCCGTCGTGCGGCTCAGGCGTGCGACGAGCGTTTTGCCGGAGAACAGCATCTGGTGGCGCACAGCCATGTGGCACTTAGGCGCATCGCTCGACGCGAGCGGCAAACAGCAGGACGCGCTCGAAGCTTACTACAAGAGTTATAGAGGCACTGGCCCAGACCCCACGCGGCGCGCTGTCATAGAAGCGTTGTATCGCAGAGTCAACGGCTCGCTCGACGGTCTAGACGCCAAGATAGGCGCTGCGCCCGTCATCGCTTCAAACATCAACCCGCCGGCCACCTCTACGCCATCACAGAGCGCGACGGAAGCGAACGGAACTGATGAGGCGAAAACAGTCGAAGCCCGGCGACCAGAGCCGACGACTGACGCAATGCCAACGCCTGAGACAACGCAGACTCTACCAGCCCCCACTCCGGCACCAGAGCCGACGCCATCCCCGACACCCGAACCGACCCCAACAGCGATGCCTGAGCCGACTCCGAAGGCGACGCCTGAGCCGACGCCCGCGCCAACGCCTGTCGAAGTCCAGCCCGGCCCGCCGGAGCCTGCTGGCAATGACGAACCGCCCGCCACTCCGACCCGGACTCCGCAACCGGCAGAGGCTGCGCCCGAATCAGCCGCGAACAGGCAAGGGCGCAAGCGGCGCGTGACGAGCGACAGCAAATGCAACATCAACGTCAGCGAGCAAACCCTGACGATACAGAACGCCGGCGGCTCTGCTCTCATCACCGTCACACTCGACGGACTCGATTCGACAGATCAGGTGACAGCCACCACCAGCGACTGGTCTGCCCTCGCAGTCTTCCCCGAACCCAGAAGCGGCGCGGCGTCCAGCAACACAGTCACCTTCTCCGTCGCCCCCATCAGCAAAAAGACAGGTCTCTTTACCATCACCTTCAAATCGCCCTGCGGCGCGAAGGATGTGACCGTGACTGTGAAATAAAAGTTATGCTGCCGAGAGGCACGCAATATTATGAAAGATTTGACCTCACAAATCGACGCGGGAATGAATTGGGAGACCTACAACAGGTTTTACCGTAAGCCCAAAAGATACCTCCGAAAGCCTCAACTGCCTGAGACAGAGAAGGTCACGGAATTCTTTGTGGAAAAACTGTCCAAACTTTTCCCAAATGGTTTTTTCTCAATCTCGCTTGAAGTAGGGTATGCCCATCACAGCAAGATTTACGTGACCGGAGTGATTAAAACAGAAATCGGGTCGCAACGTTTCGAGTGTGTTGCGACATGGCAAGCGAAAGAAAATAGCTTTGAGGGGGACATCAGGTTTAAGCCAGCACCAGACCACGAAGATTTATGGAAAGAGTACGATTATCACATAGACCTTTATAAGTTTTATCTTGAAATGGCATTAAAGGCTAATGGCTTTTTCTATGCGATTCTGGGAGCTATCTTTTCTTTTGTGCTCACGAGAGGGATACCCGCCGCAAGCGTCAAGCTCATTGTTGTCTCATTACTGATTCCGATTCTGATGAGTCTGGCGTTCGCGTGGACGTTCATTCGCGGCGCTAAATTATCGGAGCAAGTGAGATGGACGATCAATGTGATAAAGAGCCAGCTCAAAATCGAAAGAGCGCCTGACGTGCAAATCCTCTCCGAGTTGCTTCGCATTTTCGGCTGTATATTTGTTCTGGTCGGGGCGATTATAATCGTAGTAATGATTTTGATCTGGTACGGAAAGTTTTCCTGATTCAGCCTCTTTGCTTAACCTCTATTAGCTTCCGCTTCCTCATAAAGCCGGTTAATCACATCTCTATATTTCTCATCCACGATGCGGCGTTTGACTTTAAGTGTGGGCGTCAGCTCGCCGCCGTCAATCGTCAGCTCGTCTTTTAAGAGCGCGATGCGTTTGACGCGTTCGTATTGAGCTAAATCTTGCGTCAGCGAGTCTACCTGTCGCTGGAAGAGGTCTAGGATACGCGGGTGATTGATAAGCTCCGCAGGCTCTCGCTCTGTGATACCTTTCAATTCCGCATAGGAGTGAAGCTGTTCCCAGTCAGGGACAATCAGGGCCGCTGGAAACTTGCGCTCGTTGCCGATGAGCACGACCTGATTGACGAAGCGCGAGCCTTTGATGAGCTGCTCGATGGGTTGCGGGGCGATATACTTGCCGCCCGAAGTTTTAAATAATTCCTTCTTGCGGTCTGTGATGCGCAAGAATCCGTCTTGGTCCAGAACGCCTATGTCGCCGGTCTTGAACCAGCCGTCCTCAGACAACACCGCGCTCGTCGCTTCCGGCTTGTTGTAATAGCCGACCATGATATTTGGCCCGCGCGTTTCTATCTCGCCGTCTGCTGCGATTCTGACTTCGACATTTCTGATGGGCTTTCCAACCGTGCCGATGCGATTATCTTCCAGCCGCCCGGCAGTGATGACCGGCGAGGTTTCCGTCAAACCGTAGCCCTGCACAATCGGCAGCCCCGCGCCCGCAAAAATATATCCAATCTCGTCCGACAGGGCCGCGCCGCCCGAAATAAAGAGCCGCGCACGCCCGCCAAGCGCCGCATGCCATTTGGCGAAGACGAGCCGCGTGGCAAGCTTATATTTAAGCGCGAGCAGCATTGGAACTTTTTTATGATTCAGAGCATGCTGAGCGTAAGCTTTGCCGACCGTGACAGCCCACGCGAGAATAGAGGCTTTGGCTTTGCCTTCCGCCGCCGCCCGCTCTTTGATGCGCGCGTAAATTTTCTCGAACAGTCGCGGCACGCCGACAAAAATCGTCGGGCGCACTTCGCGGAAATTCTCTCCAACCTTTTCCAGCGACTCCGCGTAGTAAATGCTCATCCCGTGATGCATGTACATGTACATCGCTAGGCGTTCGAGGACATGCGAGAGCGGCAGCACGGAGAGCGCGACATCCTGCACGCCGAAAGAGAGATGGCCCGAAGAATCAATCAGATTCGAGACGAGATTTGAATGCCGCAGCATCACTCCCTTCGGCTCGCCCGTCGTCCCGGAAGTGTAGATAATCGTCGCCAGATCATCAGGCTTGGCCGCGCGTGCCAGCTCTTCAGAAAGCTGCGGCCTCTCTTCAGAGAGCTTGCGTCCCAGCTCTTCGACCTCTGCGAGCGAGAGCGCGTTTTCCTCTTCAACGCCTTCCTTATCGAAGAAGATAAAACGCTCGACGCCCCTGCAATCTTTAATCTCTTCGCGGATGCGTTCCAGAGCTTCACGATTCTGGATGACGAGCACGCGCGCCCCGCAATCGTTGAGGATGTAGCAGACCTGCGACGGCGATTGCGTCGTGTAGATCGGAACATCTATCGCGCCCGCGAACTGGCAACCGGCATCCGTCAAGCTCCATTCGGGACAGTTGGCCGATAGCAACGCAACGCGGTCGCCATGCTTGATGCCGAGCGAGTAGAGACCGAGCGCGATGTGGCGCGAGCGCAAGAGCATCTCATCCGAAGAGATATGTTGCCACACGCCGTCCCTTTTATAGTTGAGCATGTCCGGCTTGTTGTGCTCGCGCACAGTGTGCTCGAACATCTCCGCCAGCGTGGTCGGCTCGCCCTCGTCGAGGGGGATGCGAGCGGGGCGCGCGGTTTCAACTCCGGCGGCGGCTGTTTGAAGCTGGTGCATCAGGCGCTCACTCCGTTCAAGAAAATGTCCAGCACCTGATCGGCCATCGGCGCGAGTTTGTAACGTCGCTTCGACAGAATCCAATTCGTAGCCATCTCGTCCAATGCTCCGAACAAAATTTTAGAAACCACCTTGGCATTCAGCTCCTTGCGAAAGAAGCCCGCCTGCTGGCCCTCTTCGAGCGTTGCGCGAATGAGGCCGAGATAATTGGCAAAGCCCGCTGCGGAAAACTCTTCCATAAACTTTGTCGAGCCGCGCAGCTCTACCTGAAAGACGACCGCAAGATCGCGGTCTGCGCCGAGACCTTCGAGATGCAGGTAGGCGATGCGGCGCAATTTCTCGCGCGGGTCTTCTATCTCCGCCAGCTCCTGCCGCGCCTTCGCAATCGCTTCGTCAACCGTGCGGTCAAAGATGGAATGGAGTATCTCTTCCTTGCTTTTGAAATAGAGATAGACAGTGCCGTCTGCGACGCCTGCCGCGCTGGCGATGTCCGCGACCTTCGAGTTGAAATATCCGTTGCTCGCAAAGATGCTGGTGGCTGCGCGCAGGATTGCTTCGCGTTTGTCTGCGACCGCCGGGCGGACGGATGAAAGAGAACGGGCTGAACGCATCAGTGCTCTTGATGGATTTTAGATTTTGGATTTTGGATTGAAGCGCTGTGAACCAAAGTCTTCACTCAAGCGGGACGCGCCTGATTGCTTTCCGGCCCACGAGCGCAGCAATCGCAAATCTAAAATTAACTTTTACGAGGAGACTGCTGAATGAATAGCCATTCAGAATGAGGCTCTAGCCTAACCTTAAACTGTGGTTTTTGTCCAACCTGAAGAGCAAGGATGAAGGATGAAGGATGAAGGATGAAGAGAATGCTGTTCAAGCATGAGCAGTCATCTGCAATAGCACGCTCTTCATCATCTGCAATAGCACGCTCTTCATCATTTGCAAGAGCACTCTCTTCATCCTTCATCCTTCTCGTTTAAGAGCCACGCTTTCATCCTTCCGCCTTCATCCTTCCGCCTTGCTCTTCATCCTTGCTCTTCATTTTTCATCCGGGGCTTTTTCCGCAGGGCGCACGCGAAACTCGCGTTGCGGGAAAGGAATCTCGATGCCTGCTTCACGAAAGAGCTTTTCGATGCTGTAATTGATGTCGCTTTTGATCTGCGGATAGCGGCGCGGGCGGTCAGTCCAGGCCAGCAAGCGGAAATCCAGTGATGATTCGCCAAAGCCCAGAAACTGTACGCCCGGTTTTGGTTCAGTCAAAACATACTTCACGCCCTCTGCGGCGCGGAGCAGCGTCTGTGTGACAAGCTCTACATCGGAACCGTAGGCGACGCCAACCGGAATCGAAACCCGCGAACGCTTCTCGCCGTACGACCAGTTGATTAAGGTTTGATTGACGAGCTTTGAGTTAGGCACAATCGCCGTGATGTGATCGTTAGTGACGACGAAAGTAGTACGCAAGTTAATGCTCTGCACGCGGCCTTCCGTCAGCTTTGAGTCCGGCCCGGTGATGGTCACAAAATCCCCTACGCGCACGGGACGTTCAAAGAGCAGGATGAAGCCGGAGGCGATGTCACCGGCGATGAATTGGAGACCGAAACCGATGCCGACAGACAGAGCCGTAAAGAGCACGGCCAATGTCGTGAGGTCTGCATTGAAAGCATTTTTAAATGCAAAGAGGACGCCGACTGTGATAATCGCGTAATGAATGAGGCGCAGGATTGTGTACTGTATGCCCGCGTCCAGGTTCTTGTGACCTGACAGCCTGCGCTCCATAAAAGCGCGCAGCCAGCGCGAGATGACGACCGCGACCAGCAGGATGCCGAGGCCGACGGCCAGACTCGCCAGCGAAATCTTGAGCGTGTCGCCAATCATCAAAGGCTTGTTGATGTAGCACAGGATACGATCAAGAGCATTGCCGCCGCAGGGCTGCGACAAGGGCGTGGAAGGCGCGGGCGATTGCGTCGGCGTAGGCGACACAGCGGGTTCAGCCGCCTGCTGCCACAGCCAGAGATTGACCAATAGCGCATGCGGCGAGTTGATTAAATTCAAGCTTCCTGCAAACAATTTTTCCAGACTCCTTACAAACCACAAGCCGTCCCGCGCAGTTGGGGGCGCTGGACGGCTCGTCTTATAAACGTTAAAAAATTTCCGGCGGAGGGTGAGGGACTCGAACCCCCAAGTCCTTTCGGACGCCAGTTTTCAAGACTGGTGCAATAGCCGTTCTGCCAACCCTCCGAATTACTAACAATCAATATACAGCACGCCCGCGCCTGCGCTCAACCGTCGATGCAATCAACTAAAGATTGCTTTCCACGCGCGAGGCCATGTTTTACTTCTCTCCGTTGCCGTCCAGCACTCTGACCTGTTGGCCCACTTCCAGCCGACCCGTTTGCAGCACGCGCGCATATAGCCGCGACTGGCCGGGATGAATTTTCTGCGAGATGCGTTTGAACTCATGCTCTGTAAACGAAGCCTGTATGCTCGGACACGGCCCCGCATACGAAGTGATTTCAATCAACACCTCAGTCCCGAGCGCGAGCCTCACGCCGGGTTCGAGTTTGGCCCAATCAAGCCCCGCGATGGTCACATTCTCGCCCACAGAACCCGGATAAATCGGATGTCCTTCCGATTGCAACGCCAGAATATTTTCGAGCGGATATAGACACAGCGCACGCAACGGCCCGCCATGAATCTGCGTCTTGGCCTGACGGTCTCCAACCAATCCTGTTTCTGTCAAGACGGCCTCGCGCACGGCCACCTTCGGCACGCCGCCATTAGAGCAATTTAACTGAAAGATATGTCCGTTCATAAAGTTGCTTTTTCTTAACTATTTACAGCCGCCATAACTTTAACATCTTCTCGATAAAAGGCGCTGAGATTCCTTATAGAGCATGGATTCCGAAGTTGAGTCTTGTGCTACACTGCTTAATACGAGCCTTTACCGTATGAGCGTTGCGATATTCTTCTCAAAGGAATGGCAATGAATCACATCTTCATCTCTCACACTAGCAAAGACAATGATTTTGTCAAAGAGTTACGCGAGGCTCTTGAGAGTCAGGGATTAGAGTTGTGGGTTGATTCCCGCCGGCTGGCTGGCGGAGACGAGCTTGAGCCTGAAATCGAAAAGGCGATTGACGAGGCCAAACACTTCATCGCCGTTCTCAGCCCGAACACCATTAACTCGCCGTGGGTACGCAAAGAGATTCAAAGGGCTTTGCAGGTTAAACAAAACCGCAAAGGTGAAAGCTATCGAGTCATCCCGCTTCTCTTGCCCGGAATTGAGCCTACAGCTCTGCCGCTCTGGTTTGATGAAGAACCTGCCGGCGTGCGCGTGGGAATTAAAGCGGGCGGTTTAAGTGAGGCGCTGCCTCAGATTCTCGCGGCTCTCGGAGAAAGACTCTCGACAGACCTTCAACCCGCCGCAGAAGTCACATCTCAACCCATCGAAGAGTTAATCTTAAAATTGAATGACCTGACGATTGAGCTACGGGACGGCAAACGCCGTGCACAAGCCGTTGCCGAATTGATTTATGAGCCAGCCGACAAATCTGCCCGTCAGGTTGAAAGCAAACGATTCAGCTTTACCGCGCCGCTCGGAGTGATTGAAACGGAAGATTTGCGCTGGTACCTGGAAGAGTATTTCGTGTGGCCGATAGGCGTCTTCAAAGAACGAGCCGGACGCATCGAAGCGCAGTTGCCACAGTGGGGACAGGATTTATACAGGGCCGCTTTTGCGCCGCAAGTTTGTCACGAAGCAGTTAACGCATGGCAACAGGCCGGGCTTAACGGAGAGCGGCGTTTCTCCGTTTCCGTCGATAGCGAGTTGCCGGATGGCGCAGGCGAAGCGGAACAGTCTGTCGCCAGAGAAGCAGCCACCGAACTGCTCTCGCTGCCGTGGGAACTCTTGCATGACGGGCGCGGTTTTCTCTTTCACGGAAAAAATCCCGTGCGCGTGCGTCGCCGCCTTCCTAATCGCTATTCGCAACGAGTCAGGCCCACATCATTGCCGATTCGCATCCTGCTGGTCAGCCCGCGCCCCGAAGATGCAAGCGCAGGCTACATAGACCATCGCATCAGTTCCAAGCCGCTGGTCGAAGCGGTGGAGAGCCTCGGCGAACTGGCAAAGCTGTCCGTCCTCACGCCGCCCACCTTCCCCGCGCTGGAAGAAGCTTTACAGAAAGCTGCGAACGAAGGCGTGCCATTTGATGTCGTACATTTTGATGGGCACGGCGTTTATGACCACAAGGTCGGACTCGGCGGACTCTGCTTTGAAGACCCGAACGACGCGCAGAAATTAGCGCACCGCGCGATGCAGTTGATTCATGCCGGAAAGCTTGCCGAAGTCATACGCGACCATCGCATCCCGCTCATCTTTCTAGAAGCCTGCCAGACAGCGAAGACCGAAGAAGACCCTACAGCCTCAGTCGCCGCAAAACTTTTGGAAGAAGGCGTGACCTCGGTTGTGGCGATGAGCCACAGCATTTTAGTAGAGACGGCGCATCGCTTCGTCAAAGCTTTCTATCAAGAGATGGTCGAAGGCAAGCGCGTCGGCGCGGCCATGCTCGCAGGGCAGCGTGAACTGCATCGAGACACGCATCGCGGCAAGATGATGGGCGCGGGCGAACTCAATCTGCAAGACTGGTTCGTGCCTGTGCTCTATCAGGAAGAGCAAGACCCGCAGCTGATAAACAGGTTGCAGCCCAAAGAGGTGCAACAGCTTCAGACTAAACAACGCCGCCTGAGCCTCGGCAATCTGCCTGATCCGCCGCCACATGAATTTCAGGGACGCAGCCGCGAGCTACTGGCCTTAGAACGTCTGCTGCATGAAGAGCCTTACGCAGTGCTCAGAGGACAGGGCGGAGCGGGCAAGACTACGCTGGCCGTCGAACTGGCGCGCTGGCTCGTCCGCGTCAACCGCTTCCGCCGCGCAGCCTTCGTCAGTCTTGAGCAATACACAGACGCGCGCACAGTGCTTGATAGTCTTGGCCGCCAACTCTTGCCCGAAGGAGATAACTGGTCTGTCGCGCAGTTCACAGATTTGAAGCAAGCGCTGCAACCCGTCGAGCGTGCGCTTCGAGATCGCCCGACAATCATCGTCCTAGACAATCTGGAAAGCGTCCTTCCAGACCACACAGGCCAACTGCCGCCCGCCGCCGCGCCGTTTGAAGACCTGTCCGACCTCTGCCGCAAACTCCTTGAAGCAGACCCGGCCACGCGAATCCTCTTCACCAGCCGCGAATCGCTCCCCGCGCCGTTTGATAACAAACGAAATGAAATTCGTCTCGGAGCGCTCAGCCGCGAAGACGCCATCAAACTCGTCGGCGAAGTGATGAAGCAAGAAGGCTTGACTCCCAAAGCGTCTGACCCCGGCAGCGACCCGCAGGAAATCACAGACCTCGTCGAAGCCGTCAATCGCCACGCCCGCGCCCTCGTCCTCCTCGCACGCGAAGTCGCACGTCAAGGCGTGCGCTCGACCACAGAAAACCTGCATCAACTGATGACCGAACTAGACAAGAAATACCCCGATGACCGCGAAAACTCTCTCTATGCCAGCGTCGAACTATCCCTGCGCCGCCTCTCGCCCGAAGCGCGAGAACAGATCAAAGCCCTAGCCGTCTTTCACGGCGGCGCGCATCTTCACGTATTTGACTATGTGCTGGGAACAGACGCAGATGATTCAGAGACAGTAACAAAGTTAGTCAACCAACTGATCGAGGTTGGGCTGGCTGAAAACATGGGATATGGACACCTCCGCCTTGACCCGGCTTTGCCACCTTATTTGCTGAGAACTCTGAGCGAGGCGGAGCATGAGGAACTACGGTCACGCTGGGCCGAAGGAATGAAGCAGTTAATGGCTTTTCTATATCAGCAACAGTTTAAGGACGCAGAATTAGCTGCGCATCTCACTCTGCTGGAACTCCCTAACTTGATGATTATGCTCCTGTGGATACAGGATCAAAGCACCGCCAGAAGAAATTATTCAGTTAGCACTACGTTTAGAATCACTACTCTCCAGATTGGGACGCCCCCAAGCCCTTAAACAGGCGACGATAGTACGAGAGCAGGCAGCAGAAGAATTAGCTGAGTGGAGTCGTGCCCGATACCTAACAGAAAGTGCAAACATCGACCGACTGATGGAATACGGCGACCCGCAATCGGTCTATGTCGCTGCTCAACAACTCTTGCAACGATGTCTGGCAGCAGGAGAACAGGCCTATCCGATTGCGGCTTATGACATTGCTATGGCACATTTCAAGCTTGGGAGCGCGCTAAAGATGGGCGGAGCAGCCGAAGCGGCATTGCCACTGATAGCTGAAGCTCAGCAACGATTTCAGGTACTGGCAGATGCGGGTAGTAATATGGATGCCAAACGTATGGCCTCGGCAGCGATCAATGAAAGCGGCAATTGCCTGCTAGATTTAGGGCGGCTGGATGAGGCGGCGGCAGCTTATCAAGAGGCCATCAAGCGTTTTCAGAAGATCGATGATAGAAGATGGGTAGCTGTCAGCAAAGGTCAACTTGGGACAGTCCATTTGCACCAACAGCGTTATGTTGAGGCACTGAACAGCCATCATGAAGCACGAAATATTTTTGAAAGTCTGGGCGAGCCGAAAACGGTTTCTGTTGCTTGGCACCAAATCGGGAGAGTGCATAACGAGTCAGGGGAATTTGAACAGGCGGAGCATGCTTATCGGCAATCGTTAGCTATCAAGGTGCAGCAGAAAGACCTCACGGGTGAGGCTAGCAGCCTTAACGAACTGGGTAATCTTTATGATGATACAGGTCGGCTGGAAGAGGCAGTAAAATTCTACCAACAGGCAGCGGATATTTATGCCAAGTTGCAAGATCAAAGGTATGAGGGGTTTGTCCGCAATAATCTTGCCATCGTTCTCAGCAAGCTACAACGTTATGACGAAGCACGCCGCGAGTTATACCTTGGAATTGAGAGCACTAAGCTCTATAGCCATACGGCTCAACTATGGAAATCATGGAGCATTCTCCGTAATTTAGAGCTAGCCACTGGCAATCCGCAGGCCGCTGCTAAGGCGCGGCAACAGGCTGTTGAAACCTATCTGGCTTATCGTCGCGCTGGCGGTCAGAATATGAATCCAGGCGCGCAGCTTTGCGCTATGGCGACGCAGGCTATCGGGAGAGGGAGAGACGACAGAACTAGAAGAAGTCCTTGTCCGTCTCTCAGGGGCAGATGCTCCGCCTTGGGCAGGAGCTAGGATTCCAAAACTGCAAGCTATCGTGCGGGGCGACCGGAATCCTGCGCTCGCTGATGATCCAGCTTTAGAATACGATGATGCAGTGGAGTTGCTGTTGCTGTTGGAGGCATTAACATCGAATCCCACAGGTGAATAATCAAATTAATCCCTTTGCGGTGTCAGCTATCATCAGATCAACCACGTCCTCGAAACTTTCATTGAGCATGTAGGCTTCGCGCTGGCGTTTCGCTCCCGTGCCGCGCGAGAGGGTTTGGTGGACGAGGGTTGAGACCTCTTCCCATGCGTCGTGCGCTTCGAGCGAGGGGCGCAGGTAGGCTAGAAATTTCTGAACCAATTCTTGTGCGGGAACTGCGCTCTCTGCCTGCACATCTATCAGGTCTGCGTCGAGACCGTAGCGGGCGGCGCGCCATTTGGCTGCGCGCAGGAGTTCGGGGCGCGCGTGTTCGTAGACCACGTCGGTCATCGAATCTACGTAACACCTGTGGGCCAGCGCGCGTGCGAGTCCGGCGATCATGACGGCTTCATCAACGGTCAGGCAGACATCCGTGACACGAAACTCAAGCGTCTCGAAACGCGCGGAGGGGCGCACGTCCCAATAAATCTTTGTGCCGTCTTCGATGCTTTCCGTCGAGACCAGAGAGGCGACGAGCGCATCGTATTCTGCGCGCGAGGCAAACACATGCGGCGTGCCTGCCATGGGCCAGCGTCGCCAGATTTCCGTGCGAAAGCTGCTGTAGCCCGTGTCTGCGCCGAGCCAGAAAGGAGAGTTGGCCGCGAGAGCCAGCATCACTGCGAGCCACGGGCGCGTGCGATTCATGACGTGGATGGCTGCTTCGCGGTCGCGTATGCCGACGTGCACGTGGCAACCGAAGATCAATTGCTCGCGCGCAAGCTGCTGGTAATCCTGCTCGATGCCGACATAGCGAGCCTTCGGGGTCAGTTGCTGGTCTTCCCAGTGCGAGAACGGATGCGTTCCTGCGGCGGCGATGCGCTTGCCGTCTCTTTCCGCTGCCGCAATTACTTCACCGCGCAGGCGCATCAACTCCGCGCGAACCTCTGCGAGCGTGCGGCAGATGGGCGTGCCGATTTCGATTTGAGAAAGATAAAGCTCCGGCTGCACATTCTCGCCCAGAGCATGCCTGGCATCCGTCAGGATGCTTCCTGCGCGCGAACACAACTCGCGCGTCTCTGCGTTGATGATTTGATACTCTTCTTCGACCCCGATGGTAAATTCTTCCATGTGTTCCGGCTATCCCCTTATGAAATTTTACTCATTGACTCATTTTTTCAATGAGCAAGTGAGCAAATGAATCAATCAACAAATTCCCTTAGACCTTACGCTCTTCCGGTATCAGAGATTTGTGTATGTGAATCGCGGCCATCGCGCCCTCTGCGGCGGCGACGACTGCGAGTTGCGAGCGCGGCGTCAGATCGCCTGCGGCATAAACTCCGCGCACGCTGGTTTGACGTTCGTCGTCAACCTCGACCAGACCGCATTCTTTATCCAGCTTGCATCCGAGCATTTGATGTAGATCAGAAGCAGGCTCGACGCCGAGATTAAAAAAGAGCGCGTCACATTCGAGCGTCTCGCCATCCTCAAAGCAAACGCGCCTGAGCTGGCATGCCTCCGTATCTCCTTCCAGACTGGCGATGCTCTGCTCCGTGATCGGAATATTAAAGCGCGCGAGCCGGGCACGATGCTCGTCCGTCATGTCGCCCGCATCGCCGCCCGTGATGAGCGTCAGCTTATCCGTCCATGTCAGCAGCGAGAGCGTAAAACCTGCCGCCTGCTTCCCGCGTCCGAACACAGCCACACGCTTGCCCGTCACTTCAAAGCCGTCGCAATCCGGGCAATGAAAAACTGTCGCCCCGTAAAAATCTCGAAAGCCCGGACAATCCGGCGTCAGGTCGCGCAAGCCTGTGGCGAGCAACAGTCGTCGTGCTTCAAACGTTTGTTCACTGCTCCGTTCATCGCCCGCTGTGACGCGAAAATGTTCATCGCTAATCTTCTCGACGCGCGTCACACAGGCTTCGACGATCAACCCGCCATGCTGCGTCACCTCATCACGCCCGCGCGCCAGAAGTTCCGTGGGCATGATGCCGTGATGGCCCAGAAATCCATGCACGCCATGCGAATAAAGATTGCGCGGATTATTATGATGAAACGTCACGACGCGCCTGCGATAACGCGCCAGAAAAAGCGCGCCGGACAAACCGGCTGGCCCCGCGCCGACGACTATACAATCGTATAGTTGATTGCTCATTTATTAACCCCTTGAAAACTCTTCTCTTCATGTTGTGAGCCGGCGATAAATGCCCGGCATGCGTTCGGGCAGGGAGAGCACGTCGTCAATAATCGTGTAGCCGATGTCGCCGTAGAGGTCGCGCAGCTCTGCTTCCGATTCGCGGTCGATGGTGATGCAGAAGGGCGTGATGCCCTGTTGCTTGGCCTGACGCAGGGCTTCGCGCGTGTCTTCGCGTGCGTAGCGCGCATCGCCGTAGTCGTGGTCGTAGGGGCGTCCGTCCGAGAGGACTATCAGGAGGCGCGTGCGTGCGTCCTGCCGTGCGAGGCGCGCGGCGGCATGACGAATGGCCGCGCCGAGCCGCGTGTTGTTCTGGTAGGTGATGCCGCCGATGCGCCGCTCGACCTCTTCGGAATATTTTTCGTTGAAATCCTTGACGACATAAAACTTGACGTTGCGGCGGCCTTCCGAAGTAAAGCCGTTGATGGAATACACGTCGCCGACGGCTTCGAGCGCCTCGCTCATCAAGACAAGTCCTTCTTTTTCCACTTCGATGATGCGGCGGCCCGGATGCGTGTAGGGCTGCAAAGGGTGACGACCGATGGTGCGCGCAGTGGAAGAGGATTGGTCCAGAAGAAAAGAGACGGCGACATCTCGCTGGCGGCGCAGGCGTTTGGTGTACAGTCTTTCGGATTGCTGGCCGTCCGCGCGGCGGTCTATCACGTAATCTATGACCGCGCTCAGATCATAATCGTCACCGTCCAGCTCATTTGCCACGCGCTTCAAATATTCCGGCTTCATCAATTGAAACTGGCGGCGGATGGAAGAGATGACGCCCTTATGGCGCTCGCGCGTGGTTTCGACAAACGAGCGGTCGCCGCGCTTGACGCGCTTTTCGATGACGCGACACCAGCCCAGACGGTGGTCTGTTAAGTCTCTGTCCCATTCATCATAGTTGTAAGCGACCTCGCCCGCCTCCAAATCCTGTTCTGGAGTTTCCGCACGCATCCAGACCTCTGCGCCGTCAAGCTCGTCCGGCTCGCCCTGCGCCTCTGAATTGGCCCACGCGTTGAACAGCTCGCGCGCGTCAGCCTGTCGCCCACGGGTATCGTCTGCGCCGCTCTCTGCTTCCTGCGTTTTGCTCTGTGCGCCGCTCTCGTCGTCGCCCTCATCCGTGTCTTCCTCCTGCGGCTCGACCTGCTGCTCCACCTGTTCCGGAGAGATGGATTGAAAGAGCGTGTAGACGCGGCTCGTAGCCATCAGCGTGTCTGCGACGGCAGCGTCCGGCCCGGACAAATAATCCGCGATGATGCCTTCAAGCTCGGAAACGATTTGAGTGTAATACTGCCGCGCATCATCGAGCGCGCCGCCGCACAAAGTAATCTGAAAAAGCAATTCAAAGGGAATGAGCGTGACCGGCAATTCGATGATGCGCGGGCGATTGATTCGCAAATGCTCGCGCGTCAAGTCCAGATCGCGCGCGAGGCCGCGATAGATGTGACGCAGGCGGCGGTCTATGCGCCCGTTTTCCAGCGTCCCGAAAATTCTGCGCGCCAGTCCCGCCTGCGGAAAGAGCGCGAGCACTGCGCGATAATCCGCGCCCTCAGGAAGCTTGCGCCGGGCTTCAGCCGCAAGCCGCGCTTCTTCTTCGGGCGCGAGGGCGCGCTCGCCCTTCTCCATCTCGTTGATATAACCATTGAGCGCAAAGGCATCGAGCGCATCCACATTCTCTGCATCGTAAACTTCGGCGATGGAAGCATAGGCCGCGCGCAAATCCGAACTCTCGCGTTCGTGCGTGCCAAATTCTATCTGACCCGCGGCATGTGCGGCCAAAACTTTGTAGAGACGAAAATCAAGCTCTTCGTCATTAAACTCTGCGACGACGGAAGGGAGATGAATCATCCGCCCGTCACCGATGCGCGCCTCGTCCGGCACTGCCGCGAGCGGCGCGATTTCGACCGCGCGCCCCGTCAAGGCTTCGACGTAGAGCTTTAAAGTATGCTGCACTTCTTCGAGCGCAAGACCCTTTCCTCCGCTATGCAGCGCATCACTGCTCCGGCGCGTTTCGAGCGCGTAGTAACTCCTGCGCGCGCGCGCATCCGCGCCTCGCTCTGACAGCAATCCATCACGCGCCCATTCTTCAAACTGTTCGATAGAGACGCTGCGTAAAGCTCTCAAGCTCGAACGAAAACAGGCGAGCGCGGACTCGCCGTCAACGAGCGCAACCTCGCGCGTGACCCTGATTGCGCGCTGTGCCAGCTCGACTGCGCGCCGGTGAGCATCTCCCGCCAACGTCTGAAAAAATGCCGGACTCACGCGCACGAAGGCGATGAGCGCGGCATTGCCATGCGCCGCCACCGTCCAGAGCAATTCTATCCAGTCGGCAAAAGCTTGCGGCACGGCGCGCAAAACTTCGCCGCCGGCATTCAGCACATGCAGGGCTGCGCCGCCGCCACGCTCTAAAAATTCGCCCGCGCGCAAAAGTAGTGCGAGTGTGCGCTGTGCGTCGAGTCCGGCTGTAGCTTCAGGCATGGCCGACCATGCGTCGGCAGCGATGCCGCCCGCGCGTGCTGCGAAGGCTGCGGCCAGATTGATTGCGGCGCGTGAGACGACTGCTTCATCTTCGCCGTACTCTCTGAAGCGTGCGGCGACGCGCGGCGTGGTGTCCAGAAAGTCCGCGCTGTGTTTGGCAGAGCGACGCGAAATCTCTGCCGCAGTCTCAAAGACAGAGCGCAGCAATTCCGCATCGCTGATGCTGCGCGCAAGATGCGGCGCGCGGCGAAAGGTCTCCAAAGCGACAGAGCTTGAGAGCGTCATCTGACGCGCGCAAACCTGAAAGATAAGCGGGCGCGCGGGCGCAGGCACAGACATTAGCTCCGCCACTCCCTGATTGAAAAATGCCCCAGCCGTCTCCGCATCGCCCATCGCAAGGCGTCTGCCCATCTCGCCCCACGCGCGCAACTCTTCCACCTGAAGGACGCGCGCAGCCTCCGGCGCGGCACGCAAAAATTCTATGCTGGCCCTTAAACTCACGCCCGCAATCAGCGCGCTCGTCTCAAGCGCAGCGCGCGAAACATCCACCGGCAGCCGTCTCAACTCGCGCGCCAACGCCGCCAGCGTCCGCCGCTCCGCAGCCCCTTTGACGGAACTCAAACGCTCCTCAAACGCCTGCTCCACCGGCTCGGCAAACGCGTCCGTCTCCGGCTGAGTCTCCGCGTTAAATGTTTCTTCGCCTTCGTTCATCACAATCACAAGGCTCTCAACTCAAACCTCTCAAACCCTCTTTGCGCTCTTGAGTCTTTCTTTGTTTGCGCCCCCGGCGCGAAACTTGCTTTTCACGCCGGGAGCGCTAAGAGAGAACTGAAGGCGCACAGAGTTGAGTTAATCCGTGCCTGAGTTTTGTAAGCACTCTTTAAGTTTCAGCGACTTAGATCACTGTCGTAATAATCTCGCGGATGCTGCGCTGCAACTCGCGGTCGTCGGTGATGGGAGAGCAGAGCGCGACATCTGCTGCGTCTATGGGCTGGATGCCGCGCGCGATCATCTGCGCGGCGTAGATTAAAAGTCGCGTCGAGACGCCTTCTTCGAGACCGTGCCCGCGCAGGTTTCT
Organism: Pyrinomonadaceae bacterium; assembly: GCA_963817025.1. Taxonomy (GTDB): domain Bacteria; phylum Acidobacteriota; class Blastocatellia; order Pyrinomonadales; family Pyrinomonadaceae; genus JACMLC01. The sequence continues at coordinate 1,621,821 of CAWFML010000004.1, forward strand.
GACCTTCTGGCCGATGAGGACTAAATCACGCGCAGTGCCTTCGTCCACGCCGCCCTCGCGCGCGACGATTTCTGTTTCCAGTTCCGGCGGCGGGTAATCGAACTCAAGCGCGACAAAACGCTGGCGCGTGGATTGTTTGAGGTCTTTGAGGATAGATTGATAGCCCGGATTGTATGAAACGACGAGCATGAATTCCGGCGGCGCATCAAGGATCGTGCCGCGCTTTTCAATCGGCAGCCGCCTGCGGTCATCCGTTAAAGGATGGATGATCACGACAGTATCCTTGCGCGCTTCGACGACTTCATCCAGATAACAGATCGCGCCGTGTCGCACGGCAGCCGTCAAAGGCCCGTCATGCCAGATGGTCTCTTCGCCTTCGAGCAGGAAACGCCCGACAAGGTCTGTCGCGGATAAATCTTCATGACAGGCGACCGTAATCAATGGCCGCTTCAGACGCCACGCCATGTGCTCGACAAAGCGCGTCTTGCCGCAGCCCGTCGGCCCTTTGAGCATGACGGGCAAGTGTGTGGCATGCGCCGCCTCAAATAGCTCGACCTCGCGCGCCACGGCCAGATAATACGGCTCATCCGTGACGCGATATTCTTCGATAGCTCTTTCCATAATCCCAAATCTCAAGTATCAAGACCCAAGCCTGAAATCCTCTGAATAACAATTTGGGATTTGAGACTTGCGACATGAGGCTAATCCGGTGGGCTGACGTTCAGTCCCGTTTGAGGTATCCTTATATGTTCGATGCTAACCTGTTGATGTCAACAGAGCGAGCATCTTAACACCCGTCGTAAACGGGCGGCAAACGGATGGGAAAGTGGCGAGTGACGGGTGACGGGTGACAAGATAAAAGCTTGTTCCTGCTTGTCACCCGTCACTCGTCACTATTTTAAGATTATGAAGATAGCAGTAGCCATGAGCGGCGGCGTTGATTCGAGCGCGGCGGCAGCGATTTTAAAAGAGCAGGGCCACGACCTCGTGGGCTTTTCCATGCAGTTGTGGAATCAACGGCGCGGCATCAGTGTGGACGAGCATGGAGAACCTTTGCCTTCGCGCTGCTGTTCGCTTGATGACGTGTATGACGCACGGCGCGTGGCCGAAGAGCTTGGCTTTCCTTTTTACGTCCTCAATCTTGAACGCGATTTCGAGCGCGATGTCGTAGAGCCTTTCATCACGAGCTACCTCGAAGGCGAGACGCCGATTCCGTGCGTCGCGTGCAACAGCCGTTTGAAGTTCGCTTCGCTTGACCGTCTGGCGGCGAGCCTCGGTTGCGACAAGGTGGCGACGGGACACTATGCGCGCGTCGAGTATGACCATGAAGCAGGGCGGCACAGGCTCTTTCGCGGCAGAAATTTGCAGAAGGATCAATCATACTTTCTCTGGGAGCTGACGCAGGAGCAGCTCGCGCGCTCGCTCTTTCCGTTAGGCGAGATGTCCAAGCCTGAGGTGCGCGAGGTGGCGCGTGCGTCGCAACTTGCCGTCGCCGAAAAGGCAGAGTCGCAGGAAATCTGTTTTGTCCCCGACGGCGATTACGCTGGCTTCATAGACCGCTATCTCGAAGTTGAAGGAAAGAGCGAAAGGCTGCCGGGCACAGGCGAGATCGTCAACCGGAGCGGCGAGCGCGTGGGCGAGCATCAGGGCATACATCATTACACAGTCGGGCAGCGACGCGGCCTCGGCATCTCAAACGAGCGTCCGCTGTATGTCGTCTCGATTGATTCGATTCGCAATCGCGTCGTCGTCGGAGAGCAGGACGAACTGTTGAGCGACGAGTTTACGGCGGCGGGCGTCAACTGGATTTCATTCGCAGAACCGCACACGGAAGTGCGCGCGGAAGTGCGCGTGCGTTACCGCCACATGCCTGCCCACGCGACCATCACACCGCTTCCGCAAAGACGCGCGCATATCAAGTTTGACGAGCCGCAGCGCGCCATCGCCCCCGGACAGGCTACAGTCTTCTATCGTGGCGATGAAGTAGTCGGCGGCGGCTGGATTGTGAAGAGCAAGGGATGATGACGGAGGGATGAGAGGCATGCTATTCCAAGCTTGACCCGCGCATCTTTAATAGCATCCTTTTCATCCTTCATCCTTCCGCCTTCATCCTTGCTCTTAAACTTTTTACCTCCCGTTTACGTAATGATAACCCGGCTGCTTCTCGCTGTTTGCGGAGCGGCATCTCTGATTTTGTTCGATATAGGAAACACTTATGGCAATGTCACGCACACGTAAAATCGTTCTCATCATCACAGGCATCGTGATCGCGCTCGCGGTCGTCGCCTTTATCTTCATAGCCTTAATCATCTCCGCTTTTCGCGGGAGCGAGCCACTGGTCGCAAATAACAGCGTGCTCGTCTTAAAGGTCGAAGGCGCGATGCCGGATTTTGTGCCGGAAGACCCGATGCGCCGTTACTTTGGCGAAGACGATTCATCGCTGACCAACCTGTTGACGCAGATTAAAAAAGCGAAAGTGGATAAGCGCATCGGCGCTATCCTGTTGGAGATAGAGTTCTCAGGCGCTGGCTGGGGCAAGGCTGATGAGATACGCGACGCGATTGCGGACTTTCGCACTTCTGGCAAACCCGCTTATGCCTATATGGAATACGGCTCGAACAAGGAGTATTACATCGCCACGGCCTGCGACAAGATTTTCGTAGCCCCGCCGGGCGATCTTTTCATCAACGGGCTGGCCGCCGAAGTGATGTTCTTTCGCGGCTCGCTGGACAAGCTCGGCATAGAGCCGGACATGTTCCAGATTGGCAAATACAAGAACGCGCCCGACCAGTTTACGCGCAAGGACATGTCCGAGGCGCATCGTGAAGTTGTCAATTCGATGCTTGATAATCTGTACGGACGAATCGTCAACACGATTGCGACGACGCGCAAGAAAACGCCCGATGAAGTGAAAGCGATTATTGACAACGCGCCGATTGGCGCACAGCAGGCCAAAGAGCAGGGCTTGATTGACGGAGCTTTTTATCGTGATGAAGTCGAGAACGAATTGAAGAAGCGTCTGGGCCACAAAGATTCCGACCCGCTCCCGAAAATCGCTGGCGGAACTTATCGAGAGATCAAACCGGAATCTCTCGGCCTCAATACGGGCGAGCGCATCGCAATCATCTATGCTCCGGGAACTATCGGCTCCGGCAGTTCGAGCAATGGCGCATTCGGAGATCAATCCACAGGCTCTGACACTGTAGCCAAAGCCATCAACGATGCCGCCGACGATAAAAGTATCAAAGCCATCATCATTCGCGTGGACAGCCCCGGCGGTTCCGCTTACGCCTCTGACATCATCTGGCACGCGACGGAAAACGCGAAACAGAAAAAGCCCGTCGTGATTTCGATGGGCGATGTGGCGGCCTCCGGCGGTTATTACATCGCTTGCAACGCGAACAAAATCGTCGCAGAGCCTTCGACCATCACAGGCTCTATCGGCATCTTTGCAGGCAAGCCCGTGATGAAAGGCTTCTATGACTGGCTCGGCATCTCAAACGAGTATGTCATGCGTGGCAAGAATGCAGGCATGTTCCGCGAGACGGAAAAGTTTACCAAGGAAGAGCGCGCCAAGTTTGAAGAGATGATTAAGAGCACTTACTACGACGACTTTGTGCCGAAGGTCGCCAAAGGTCGCGGGAAAAATCCTGAGTACATAGACTCCGTCGCTCAAGGGCGCGTGTGGATGGGAGATCAGGCGAAGGAAAAAGGTTTGGTTGACGAATTCGGCGGCCTTGATAAAGCCATCGAAGTCGCCAAAGGTCTCGCCAACATTCCCGCAGAGAAAGGCATCCAGCGCGTCATCATGCCGTACCCGCGCACGTTCCTTGAAGACCTGTTCGGTCAGGGAGACGAAGAAGCGGGCATCCAGATGCGACAACAGCGCGCAGCCTACAAAGCATTGCCGGAAGACGCGCGTCGCGCACTGCGCTATGCTGCCATCATGGATCGCATGAAGCGCGGCGAGATGATGGCGTTGATGCCGTTTGAGTTGACGATCAAATAAATTGCGGAATATTCGATTGCGGAATGCGGATTTCGGATTGCGGATTAGAAAAGCAATTCTCTTAAAATCCGCATTCCGCATTCCGCATTCCGCAATCGAATGTCCTCTGTAGTAAAAATTTCCGCTCTGCTCTTATCGGCCTCGCCTTGTGTTAGAATGCGCGCACATCAAGTGATTTTGGTTCAGCAAAAACCGTTTACTATTTTATGAGTTCCGGCGAAGGAGTCGTGCATGACCAGGTGCTGGAAATGTGGCAGAGAAAATCCTGAGGGGATGCGCTTCTGCACCAACTGCGGGGCGACGATAGCTGAAGCTGCGGGCAGCGCGCCCGGCTCTTCTTCGTTCGAGACGCTGAGCTTAAATCCCAATCCGCAGACGGCTCCGACCAACTGGCCCAATTTCGCCGAAGCATACAAATCGCAAACCCCGCCCGTCACCGAAGCGAAGAAAAGCAAGACCGGATTAATCATCGGCATCATCGCCGCCATCGGCTTGCTAGGCATCGTCGCCATCGGAGGCGGCATCGGCTACTACTATTATTCCGGTTCGCAAGAGGAACCCGCGAACGGGAACAGCAAGCAGGGCGTTTACGACCCTTCGACCGGAGGCGATAAGGACAAGACAGCGAACGCCAACGCAAAGCCGTCTCCGACGCCGAAAACATCTCCGACGCCCGCGCTCTCTTTCGCGCCTCCGACAGAGCCTACGAAGGATGGAACTTTTACGGTCTATGCCAATGGCGACTGGCAGTTGTCTCAAATCGCCGTCGTGCCTGAAGAGAAGTACACGACAACGGTTGAAGGCATCGTTGATCTGGCGGGAGCAAAGGCCGGAATCCGCGCGGGCGGAACCAAAGACGCGGCGTATAAATCGCGCAGGCTTTTCCCAGAGTGGCCCACCGGCGCGCTGTTGATGCGGACGCGCTATGCCGATGGCCGCTTCTCAAATACTGTGGCCGTTGCGGCTGGCCGTGCCAACGGCTCCTGGGAAAATCTGCCGGACGAGCGCGGCATGCTTGAGTTTAGAATCAACGACAACACGCCTGAGAACAACGGCGGGCAATTTACCATCCGCAAGAAACACACGAGCGTTCCCAAAAAGAAATCATGATTGACGATCCGAGTCCGAGTCTGGAATTTGACAGGTTTGAAGACATCCGCAGAGTAATGGCCGATGTCCTGATGGCTCATGGACACGAGCTGATTGAAGCCGAAAAAATCGCGCTCTATGTCATGAAGGGAATGCGCGATGTGTCCAGGCTAACCTCTCTGCTGGCCGATGCCAGCCCTCATAAGCATGAGGAAATTCTCTACACCCTGCGGCAGGTTTTAGACAACGCACAAGCTTTCGACAAAGCACGCGCGCTCATGCTCGGCGCTGAAGCTGCCGCAGAGGAAAGATAAAAGCTCGCCCTTCAATTTTGTGTACGACTGCACGAACTTTGTTTTATGACTGCACAAAATTATAGTGGATTGCAATTAGCTATAGTGCGGCTCTGCTTATCTCGAACTGACGTTTAGCATTACTCCCATCAACTCTCTACAGTTTCAGAGCGGCCACACAGCGCGCCGCGCCAGCGTGCGCTTGAGGTCTACATAGCCCTGATCGCCCGCGACCAGTTCGCCCAAAACTTTGCGTATGCCGCGATGCGCGCGCGCAAACTCTATCATCCTCTCCGTAAAAGGCGCGCCCCAGAAGTTGCCGTAAAAGCGACGCCGCATCTGTGCCGCGCGCCGCAACTCGCCTCCGAAATCTTCGCGCCAGCGCGCTTCATACTCGGCAGGCTTGCCTTCCAGATAAGCCTCTGCGAAAAGCTCTGCCGAACGCAGCGCATAATAAATGCCTTCGCCCGTCACAGGGTCTGCAAACCCCGCTGCATCTCCAAGCAGCGCCCATCCTTCGCCGCAAGCGCGCCGCGTGTCCCACGTCTCCGCGTTGAGTCCCGGTATCCGCGCCGCGTAATGCTCGGCTTTTGTTTGCAACTCTTCTCTTATCTTCTCGTCAAGCGCAGCATCTTTCCTACGCGCAGTCCAGAGCCGCGCAGTCTTATCAACGCGCATGCGATAGTAGCCAAGCATGAACTTCCACAAGAGAGCATCGAGGGCTTGATGGTCGAAGGCGTCCTGCGAAGTAGCGATGCCGAAAGAGATGTGGTCGGGTCGCGGGAAAGACCATGCGTAGCCCGCCCAGCCCGGCAGAAAAGCGACGACCGTCGGCGCATCTCCTTCTTCTTTCGGCAACGGCGCGCGATAACCGAAGGCGACTTCCATTTCAGCTTTCGGAATCGAACCGGCCAGAGTTTTCGCAATCCTACTGTTGGCCCCGTCCGCCGCCACCAGCATCGGAGCGCGCCACTCTTCGCCGCCTCGTCCAAGCACAATCCAATCTTCTTTTTCGCTTGCGCGTTTCTGGAATGAAGCACGCCCGGCAAAGATATGCGCGCCGGATTCTCCGGCACGGTCGCGCAGGTAAGAATCGAATGCAATGCGCGAGTAGATGGCGAACGGCTCTTCTAATTCGAGATAAAGTTTTTTCCCGCCGGGCGAGTACAGTTCCAGATCGTCAACAGTGCGCCCGACGGCTTCGAGCAAGTGAGGCCAAGCCTTGAGAGCTTTTGAAGTCACGCCGCCGCCGCACGCCTTTGCCTCGCCCGCCGGACGCCCGTCGAAAAGAGCCACACGCGCCCCGGCGCGAGCCAGCTTCTCAGCCGCGAACGATCCGGCTGGCCCGGCCCCTACGATTAAGACATCGAATCTCATTTCGGGTTTCTCTAGCTTGTTCTCTTCGATAATTTGCCTGCCCTGCGCGACATGCTGTTCCTCAAAAGCGCAGGTATCATAAATGGCTTTTGGCGCGCGATGCAATTACGCGCTTGCGAGTTGGCGCGCGTCGTATGATAGAATGCTTCTCGTACCCCTTCTAAATTTCTAACGGACTGTCGCACAAATTCTGTGCGGAGTGTTTATCTCTTCTTCTGTGGCTGCTTTGGATGGTAAGCAGTTTCAGCAGACGATTGCTTTTGCTGGAAGACGCATGAATGGAAGCTCTATAGTCTTCGCAGGTATTGCGCCGCATCCGCCGATTATGGTTCCGGAGGTCGGCGGCGGCGCAGCAGAGCAGGTGCGCGCTTCGATTGAAGCGATGCGCGAATTTACAGAGCGCATCATCGCCAGCCGCGCCGAAACAGTCGTCCTCATTTCGCCGCATGCTCCGCTTGAAGCGGGCGCTTTTGTCGCTTATCAGGAGGAGAAACTTTACGGCAGCTTTGCAAACTTTCATGCGCCGGAGACAGTCGTCGAAGCCTCTCTCGATAAAGAGATGTTGTCGTCTATAGTTCGTGCGGCGGCTGGTCGCGGCTACGAAGTCGTCGGCGTCAAAGATTACGAATTGGATCATGGCACAGCCGTGCCGCTCTATTTTCTGCTACGAAATGGCTGGCATGGACAGGTGGTCGCGCTCGGCTACACTTTCCTTTCAAATGAAGACCATCTCAACTTTGGCTCCTGCGTCAGGGACGCGGCGGAAGAAAGCGGCAAATCCATCGCGGTTGTCGCAAGCGGCGATTTGAGCCACAGGCTCAAGCCCGGCGCGCCCGCCGGTTACAACAGAGAAGCATACCTCTTTGACGATGAAATAGTCGGCGCGATTAAAGCAGGTGCGCCTGAACGAATCATTAATATCGATCAGGAACTGAGAAGGTCGGCAGGCGAATGTGGTTATCGCTCGATGCTTGTGGCGCTGGGCGTAACAGAGGGCATGGCCCGTAGTTGCGAAGTTTTGAGTTATGAAGCGCCGTTCGGCGTTGGCTATATGGTGGCCCAACTCACGCACAACTCCGAGTCGGAAAGCGCAAGCGCTCAAAAAACAGTTGCGGAAACAGAGGAAGCTCGTGAGTCCAGGTATGGCGCAGACCTTCCTGCGCTGGCGCGTCTCGCGGTGGAAACATTTACGCTTGAAGGCACGTTAATCAAACCTCTCGCTTCGATTTCAGTTCAACGCGCGGCCTGTTTCGTTTCCATCAAGACAGCGACGGGAGATTTACGTGGCTGCATCGGCACGATTGAACCCGTCAAGGATTCGCTGGCGGAAGAGGTGATTGCCAATGCCATCAACGCCGCCACACGCGATCCGCGTTTCCCTCCGGTCACTTCCTCTGAACTACCTGCCCTGCATTATTCCGTAGATGTTTTATCACCACCTGAGCCTGCGAGCTATGAAGGGCTTGATGCGAAGAACTATGGAGTGATTGTTGAAGATGAGAGCGGCACACGCAGAGGATTGCTCTTGCCTGATATTGAAGGCGTAGAGACTGTGGGCCAGCAAATTGAAATCGCAGCCCGCAAGGCAGGCATCGTGCATGGCATGCCGCTCAAGCTCTCTCGTTTTCGTGTCGAACGCTTTTGCGAATCGGCGCAAGATAAAAACCAATCAAAACTTTTAAGGAGCAGACAAATGGCAAATGACGATCAATTGAAATCTTCTCTGGATGATAGTTCGGCAGATGAAGGCTTAGAACCGGCGACTGCCCCGAATGCAGTGGATGAAGTTGCCAACGATGACCGCTCGCTCGACATCGGCGAATCCGGGCAACACGCGCCCGGCGGTTATTACAACCAACAGAACGTGCTTGCCCCAGACCGCATAGACCTTGATGAATATACAAAGACAGGCGAGTCGGAAAAGGACAAATAAGAATCAAGTGTAATAAATAAAAAGCCGCTGCATACGCGAGAGTATGCAGCGGTAAGATCCAACAGGAGGAAAGAACCTGCATTTTAAGCAACTACGCTCGGTGTGTCAAATCAACTCTTCCAGAATGGCACACTTGAGCCTACTCTTGTTTACAGGCTAAACATCCAGATTCTTCACATCCAGCGCGTTGTCTTCTATAAAACGACGACGCGGTTCTACAGCATCGCCCATCAGAACTGTGAAAATTTGATCCGTCTCGACAGCATCATCCACCTTTACCTGCAACAGAGTGCGTTTCTCCGGGTTCATAGTCGTTTCCCAGAGCTGCTCTGGATTCATTTCGCCCAAGCCTTTATAACGCTGGACGGTCAAATCCTTCTTCGCAGCCGCCAGCACGCGTTCGAGCAGGGCTTCGCGCGTCGGAATCTGCTCGCTTGAGCCGTTTTCCCCGACGACAAATGGTGCGGGCAAAGAATTTTCCAGCTTCATGTAAAATTCTACGGCTTTCTGAAACTCTACATAGCTGGCTAGATTCCAATCAATGCAGATGCTGACGCCTGACTCCCCAACGGTCTCAATCTCCCATAAACCATGCTCTTCATCCACCGAAAGGTCTGTTTTATAGCCTTTTTTATCCAAAAAGCCTTCGATATATGCGATGTCTTCCTGGCTCTCAAAGATACTGCGAAGCGTCGCACCCTCTTTGCGCAGCACGCCGTTCGTTCCGCCCAAAGCCTCTAGTAGGATGTTGAGAAGAGCGCTGTCACCGCCCAAGCGACGCGCGGCCTTCTCGCAATACCGCTTGAACTCAACCATCTGCTCAAGCGTACGCGCCAGATCGCGCCCTTCTATCACGGATTGCGAATTGACGGACTTAACTTTCAGGTCGCTCGTGGCCTGCCGCATCATGTAGCGCACCATAGACCTTTCATCCTTAATGTACTCTTCTTTGCGCCCGCGTTTTACTTTGAACAGTGGCGGCTGAGCGATATAGACATATCCGTTTTCAACCAACTGCGGGAGCTGCCTGTAAAAGAAGGTCAAGAGGAGTGTGCGGATATGCGAACCGTCAACATCGGCGTCGGTCATCAAAATAATTTTGTGATAGCGGAGTTTATTAACATCCATATCTTCTCCGATACCTGTGCCGAGAGCCGTAATTAGAGCCTTAATCTCTCCGTGACCGAGCATTTTGTCCACACGGGCTTTCTCCACGTTCAAGATTTTACCTTTTAACGGGAGTATCGCCTGATTCCGGCGGTCACGGCCCTGTTTGGCCGAACCTCCAGCAGAATCCCCTTCTACAATGTAAATCTCACAGAGTTGCGGGTCACGTTCCTGACAGTCTGCGAGTTTGCCGGGCAGCATGGTTGAGCCGATAGCTCCTTTACGAACTATCTCACGAGCCTTACGTGCGGCCTCTCTGGCGCGAGCGGCATCCACTGCCTTGCCGACGATTTTCTTGGCGACCGTCGGGTTCTGCTCGAAAAATTCCGTCAGGCGTTCGTTCAGGAAGGATTCGACTGCCCCTTTGACATCCGAATTTAGCTTGCCCTTCGTCTGTCCCTCAAATTGCGGCTGCGGCAGTTTGACGGAAATCACTGCCACCAAGCCTTCGCGCACATCGTCGCCGCTGAGCGAGCCTTTGAAATTTTTGGCTAAGCCGGAAGACTGCGCGTAGGAATTGATCGTGCGCGTGAAGGCCGAGCGAAAGCCGGAAAGGTGCGTGCCGCCATCCACAGTATTGATGTTGTTGGCGAAGGAGTAGACCTTTTCGTCATAGCCGTCATTGTATTGAATGGCAACCTCGATAGAGAGGGCATCCGCGACGCGCTCGAAATAGAGAGGTTTGTCGTGCAGAGTGCCTTTGTTCTTATTGAGATGCTTGACGAACTCTGCAATCCCGCCTTTGTAGTAAAATTCGTGCGAACGCTCGGTCTCTTCTCTCTCGTCCTTGATGGTGATGCGAATGCCTTTGTTGAGAAAAGCTTTTTCCCGCAAACGCTCGGACAGCTTATCGAAGCTGAACTCGGAGACATCAAAGATTTCGGCGTCAGGTTTAAAGGTGACTTTGGTGCCGCGCTTGCGAGTTTTCCCGGTTTGCTCAAGCTTGCTAACAGCAATCCCGCGCACATATTCCTGCTCATAAGTCTTCCCGTCTCTCCAGATTTCCAAACGAAGCAGCTCGGAAAGAAAGTTGACGCAAGAGACCCCCACGCCGTGCAAACCGCCTGAGACTTTATATGCGTTTGAATCAAACTTGCCCCCGGCATGAAGCTTGGTCATGACGACCTCGGCGGCGGATTTCTTTTCCTGCTTATGATAATCCACAGGGATGCCGCGCCCGTTGTCTATGACCGTGATCGAGTTGTCTAAATGAATGGCGACTTCGACCGTGTCGCAGTAACCGGCGAGGGCTTCGTCTATCGAATTGTCCACGACTTCGTAAACAAGATGGTGCAAACCCATATCGCCGGTCGAGCCGATGTACATGGCCGGACGCTTGCGCACTGCTTCGCGTCCTTCAAGGACTGTGATTGAACTCGAATCATAAGCGGCATTCTTTTTCTTTGATAAGGTTGACGTTGGTGTAGCCAAATCATTCTCCTCTTTGCTATCCATTGTAAATATTTTTCTTAACTCAAAACGAAATGGATGCGCCTCAACGCAATGGTAAAAACTTAGATGCTTTCCGCGACGCTGGCGACTGATTGAAGACCATTTTCCGCTCCATTATTTATCACCGTGCCGTCCCTGATGCGGTACACATTTGCCCTTGCCACAAACTGCTCAACCAGACTCTCTTTTGAGGTCGTAATGAAAGTTTGAGTGCGCCCCTCAAGGTATTCCAGCAAGTAGCTGATGCGCTTGCGATCAAGCTCTGCATCCACGTCGTCAATGAGGAAAAGTGGATACTCATTGTGCCACGAATAATACACGGAAATTGCCGCTAAGTCAAGTGTTATCAACGCGCTACGCTGCTGGCCGGAACTGCCGAAGGCGCGCATGTCGCGCCCGTCAAAGAGTATTTCCAGGTCATCTCTGTGTGGGCCAATGAGGGAATATCCGGCGGCGATTTCGGCCTGTAATCTGAACTGTAAACGCGAGGCAATGAGATTTTCGTAGTCACTCAAATCGCCCTTGCCTTCAAGCGACGAGACATAGCGGATAGTGATGTCTTCACGCTCGAACAGGCGATGCACAAGATTGCTGTTTAGTCTCTCGACGTAATCAACACGAGCGCGATGAATGGCGGCGCTCAAATGCGTGAGTTGCTCGTTCCACGGAGCAATAATTTCGCCTATCCGCTCGATGCTCATCTCCGATTCCGAGGCATCTTGCAGGAGACGATTTTTCTGCTTGATGACGCGATTGTAATCGGCCAGAGTTTGCACATAAGCCGGATGCAGCGAGACCACGCCTTTGTCTATAAACTTGCGGCGCGCTTCCGGCATACCGCGCACGACTTCGAGTTCATCCGCTGTGAAAGCTACTGTGTGAAGTTGGCCCAGATAGCGCGCGATAGTCTCTCGCTTGCCATTGACGAGGATGGATTTTGTATTTCCCTGAAGCGTGATTTGCAGGTCGCGCCTGATCTCTTCGCTTTGAGCGACACGCCCGCGCACGACGGCTAAATCTTCATCAAACCGGATCGTTTCCTGAAGCCTTTGAGCGCGAAAAGATTTTGTTGTTGCGAGAAGATAGATTGCTTCGAGCCAATTGGTTTTTCCCTGAGCGTTGTCGCCGTAGATGATATTGAGACCATTGCCCCAAGAGACTTTGCCGCTCAGATTCCTGAAATTGTGAGCTTCAATGGATTCGAGCAGCATGAAGCGATTTTAACACACTTCTGCCATGCTGACATCGTTATGAACGCCAACTATTGACTGCCGACAGATAGTGTGGAATTTAAGAGTTAAGCTCGCTTGGTTGCTTGAATCAAATGCGCATCGGCATCACGATGTACTTGTAGTCATATTCGCTCTCGACAGCCGGGCGCAGTTGGGCCTGCGAGTTCCCGTCTTTGAACTCGAAAGCGACCTGCCCTTCGCCGAGGACGTTCAGGAAATCCTGTAGATACTGTGCATTGAATCCTATCTCTGTGTCATCGCCGCTATACTCGGCTGCCATCGTCTCGCCGGCTTCACCCTCTTCCGCATTCTGCGAGGTGATTTGGAGTTGGTTCGGAGTCAGATGGAAGCGAATAGCGTGCGAGCGGTCATCTGCCATCAGAGCCACGCGGCGGACTGCCTGATTGAGCGAGACCGTATCGAAGACGACGGATTTGTCGTTGCCCTTCGGTATCACCATTTCGTAGTTTGGGAACTGCCCCGAAAGCCTTCTGGAAATCAAAAGTCTGGGGCCGACTTCAAAGTAGATGTGGTTGTCGTCTGCGCCCAAACTTATCTCTCCCTCGAATCCAGCCGTTAATTTGGTCAGCTCTGCCAGCGTCTTACGGGGTATAAGGGCGTCCAGCGCTTCGCCAGACGCGTTTTTTCCCAAATCCCGACGCTCGATATAGGCTAAGCGGTGTCCGTCGGTTGTAACCATCTTTGCGCCCGATTTGTCGAGCATGAATTTCGCGCCCGAAAGCTGGTAGCGGGATTCCTCCTGTGTGATGGCAAAAATCGTGCGGTCTATGAGAGATTTGAAGATGTCCGCAGGAAGTTTCGTCGGCGCGGATTTGAAACTCGGAACCTCAGGAAACTGCTCGCGCGGAACGCCCGGCACGCGCGAGCGGAAATTTTGACACTTGACGGAAACCCAGTCATTCTCTTCCTTCTTGAAATTTACAGTCGCGGCGTCCGGCAGCAGCCGTGCGATGTCGAAAAGCTTACGCGCCTGAACGCAGATCGAGCCGGGGACTTTTATCTCCTCTGCCTCCGTCTCGCAGCGAATGGTCACGTCAAGGTCTGTGCCGATGATGCGTATCGTGTTCTCGCCAACCGACTCGATGAGGATATTTGAAAGCACCGGAATCGTATTCTTCTTTTCGACGATGCCCTGTACGAATCCAAGCTCTTTCTGTAGAGCATTCTTGCCAATGCTGAATTCCATTTATGAACTCCTTAAGGATTGATAATAGCCTTCGCTTTTTGCTTCTGAAATACCGTTTTCTATCCTGTCGCCTTTTCCTATTATTACTATTTAAATAACTTATATATATATCTAGTAGTAGTAGTAGGGCCTGTGGAAATGTGGAAAAGTCACTTTATTGTTGACACCAAAGGAATTGTTTTCCACAGCCCCTGTGGAAAACACTGTGGAAATCTTTTGCCTTCTGTGGAAAACCCTCTGTTTGACAAAGTTTTCCACATTTCCACAGGCCCCTTTTTCACCTACCCTGTGGAAATGTGGAAAACTCAGAGTCAAATTATTATAAGCAAAAGACTTAACCGAAAACAGTACTGTGGAAAACTTTTAAGGCAAAATCTCTGTAACTACTTGCAAAGATTATCCATAAGGTCACTGACGACCCTGTGGAAATTTTGGTCGTTCAAAACCAGCCCTTCAATCTTCTCTACAGAGTGGATAACAGTCGTGTGATGCTTGCCGCCAAACTCGCGTCCGATCTCCGGAAAGCTATTCTTCGTCAGACGCTTGCACAGGTACATTGCGACCTGTCGCGGGACTGCAATCTGCCGCGCATTATTCTTTGATTTCAGCTCGTCAACGCGCAGCCTGTAATGCGCCGCGACCGTCTGCTGAATCTGCTCGATGGTGATTCCGGCGGGCTGGTCATCTTCAGCTATGTTGCGTATAGCATCCTGCGCCAGCATCTTCGAAATCGGCAGGCCGCGCAGAGACGAAATCGCCACCAGCCGCACCAGCGAGCCTTCAAGCTCGCGTATATTACTTTTGACTTTGCTGGCGATGAAGAAGGCCACGTCATCCGGCAATATCACGCCATCCAGATCGGCTTTGCGTTTGAGAATCGCCACCTTCGTTTCCAGATCGGGCGGCTCCATATCCGCTATCAGTCCCCACTCGAAACGCGAGTGAAGTCTCTCTTCGAGCGTTGGAATCTCGCGCGGCGGGCAGTCGGATGAAATCACGATCTGCTTCTGCCCGTCATAAAGAGCATTAAAAGTATGGAAAAACTCTTCCTGCGTGCGTTCCTTGCCAGCCATGAACTGTATATCGTCCATCAGCAGCACATCTATCGAGCGATATTTCTCCCTGAAAGTCTGCGTTTTGTCATAACGAATGGCATTAATCAGCTCATTCATAAACTTCTCGGCTGAGATATAAGAGAGCCGCAAATGGCGATTGCGCTCCTTGATGTCATGACCGGCAGCATGCATCAAGTGCGTTTTGCCAAGTCCCACACCCCCGTAAATATATAGTGGATTGTAGGTTTTGCCGGGAGCCTCCGCGACCGCCTGCGAGGCTGCATGGGCAAACTGGTTACAGGAGCCGACCACAAAGGTCTGGAACGTATATTTAGGATTGAGCGAAAGTTCAATCGGCTCTATATCAACAAAAGTGGTCGCACCCGGAGTCAGTCCATCGGATTCGGCAGCTTCCAAAAGCGTAAAAAGACTGGATTTTTTACTTTTTCCATTGCCCGAAACGCCAGCCGGGGCGAGATACGAATCCGCCTCGTCATCATCCTCGTCGGCAAGCTTTTGTAAAGACTCTATCTCGACATCCTCTACAGTCCAATCAACATGATACTCAGCCAGATTGAGTTCCTGCAAAGATGCACCGAGCACCTCTGAATAGTTTGTGCTAACCCAATCCTTTACCACTTGATTGGGAACACGCAGATGCAGTATCTGCTCCGAATCATCACAGCCCTCAAACTGTATCGGACGAAACCACGTTTCAAAGCTCTGGCGGTTCAGCCGTTTTTCGACCGCGCCAAGTATATTGTTCCAGAGGCTGCTCTGTATTACGGTGCTCATAGTGTTGTCCGTCCTATCTTATCCCGGAAAATCGTGATTTTCACCGTGGACGAAAGAATGTCACGAATTGATACGAAATCTAACGTTTTACTACTCAAGCTCTTCTTTGACTAATCCAGCGGAAGCTATTGAAAACGCACGAACTTGGTCTGAATTCAAAGCTTCAATTAAGAGTTTTCCACAGGCTTTTCCACAGGGTTGTGGAAAACTTCCTGAGACTTAAAGTATTGCTTTAAGTATTTATTTATCAATTACTTACAAGAATATTTCGGGTCTGAAACGGGGCGGAGAGTAACATAATAGGGATTCATTAGCAAGAGAAATCCACAGGCTTTAAAAATTATTTTTGTCTTGCGAAAATTGCCTTCCCGCAGAATTTTTGTTTTAGCCTGATTTTGGCCGGAATAGATGTATAGAACGGTTTTAGAACACTTATTTTAACCAAATCTTTTTACGGTAAACGCGTCACATCCACCTGATATTTGATCCGGTGTTGTGTATTTTGTTCACCTGTACAGCAGAAACAGATTGCGTCACAAAGAGTCGTGCGCCGGTCTGGTTTTCCCGGCGCTGCCTTGATGGAATAGTTGAACCATCATGAGAAGGTAGATTTTCTGTCACTCAAAAATTCGTTGAAAGAGCTGAATTATGCTCCGCTTTCTTGACAGAAACCGCTCGCGCAGTTAGTCTTACTCTTTTCTTTTGAGTGGAGAATAACTAACTATGTCGAAACGCACTTTTCAACCTAACAATCGCCGCCGGGCCAAGACACATGGATTCCGCGCGCGGATGGCGACAAAGAACGGGCGCTTAGTCATTAAGAGACGCCGTGCAAAGGGGCGCAAACGCCTGACTCCTTCGCATTACTAAGCACGTCGCAGATCTTTGTCTAAAAACACGCATCTACGCAATTCCAGCGAGTTCCGCCGTGTTTACACGCACGGCAAGAAATATGACGGGCACTTGATGTCCGCCTTTGTCTGTCCGAACGATTTAGCGCGCCACAGGTTTGGCATTACGGCTTCGCGCAAAGCTACGGGCCATGCTGTCGAGCGCAATCGTGCGAAGCGCCTGCTGCGCGAGATGTTTCGACAGAGCGGCGTCGAACTGGATTCGCTCAGCTTGCAGTATGACTGGGTGTTCAATGCCAGACGCGCCCTGTTAAGCGTGAAGGTGGCGGAGCCTTTGAAGGAATTTCAAAGGCTCGTCGCTTCCGTCGCGCGTGATGAGCGCAATGGTCTTTTCGCTGGCGGGAAGTAAAGGCTGTGAGATTTATTCTTGTTTCATTATTGAAGTTTTATAAAGCCGCCGTCTCGCCTTTGCTGCCGCCTTCATGTCGCTTTGTTCCGAGCTGTTCGGAGTATGCGCGTGAGGCTATAGAGCGTTACGGCGCTTTGCGCGGGAGCTGGAAGGGAACGCGCAGGCTGCTGCGCTGTCATCCTTTTCATCCGGGCGGCTACGATCCAGTCAATTAAGCAAAGTTATTTTTATCAGGTTCAAATTCTTTTTAGAACGTATTGATAGTTTAATAAAATTCAAATGCAACAGAAGCGTTTCGTTTTCGCACTTTTAATCTCTACGGCGATTCTTTTCGGGTGGAACTATTTCTTTCCGCCGCAAACACAAAAACAAGATAATACCAACGCCTCCGCAGAGCAGACGCAGCCGTCCGCTTCCCCTTCGCCTCAAGCGACAGCCGGACAGCCGCAAGCCTCGCCACAACAGACGCCATCCACGGCTTCAGATTCGACTCCGCAGCGGACAATCATAATCAAGACGCCGCTCTATGACGCGACGTTTGATACGCGCGGCGCGGTCGCCACGAGTTGGATTATTAAGAAGAATAAAGAGACGGGTCGTGGTCTGTATTCCATCGCGGGCACTAAGAATAATCCGCAGCCGTTGCAACTGATTTCGCAAGATGGAATAAAGAGAGAGCCGCGCGAAGCTCCGCTCCGTCTCGCAACAGGCGACGGCAGCATTGACGGTCTGCTCGTTTCTAAAAACTATACCGTCACGGGCGTTGAAGGAGATGGCAGCGAAGCTGTCCTCGATTTTTCGTCCGGTGAAAAACGTGTCGAGTTTGTCTTGCATGATGACAGCACGGGGCTGGATGTCGTCAAGGCTTTCACTTTTAATGCCGAGCGTTATGATGTGGGCGTTGATGTCAAACTCACGCGCGGAGGTCAGCCTGTTCCGCAGGCACAGCTCGTCGTTGGGCCAAGCATCGGCGATCAGGGCGTTGCTCATTACAGCTTCTACTCCGTCGCGCCTGAAGGCATTTCCGTTGTTGATGGCAAGGCGCATCGTCTTCTTGCGCCGACCATTGAGAACGATGAAGAGGGCTGGCTCTTCAAATCAAAACGTCCCGGTGGGCCACACTATTACGCTCTGAACGGGGAGACGGATTGGGCCGGAGTCGGCGATACTTATTTTGCCATGGTCGCCGTTCCTTCGAGACGCTCGAAGGGGCTGGAATTTCGCACGACCAAATATCAACATGAAGCGAATGGAGTCAAAGAAGATAGATATTTACTCAACGCCTTTGTGCCGATTCCTGTTGATGGCAGCCGGACGCAGCTTTATGTTGGACCAAAAGATCACGACCTGCTGACCAATGCCAGCGCCACTATCGGTCAAGCGATGGGCCGCCCGATTGACCTGGAAGAAGCCATTGATTACGGTCTTTTCAGCACTGTTTCGCGTCCGCTGGCGGTTCCGATTCTGTGGTCCATTAAATGGCTTTATAGGGTTACGGGAAGCTATGGCATCGCCATCATTCTGTTTACGATAGTTATCTATTCTCTCTTTTTCCCGCTCAAGTGGCGTTCGTCAAAGTCCATGAAAAAGGCGCAGAAGCTTGCGCCGCGCATGAAAGAGTTGCAGGAGAAGATCAAGGGGACGAAGCCGAATGACCCGCGTTTGAAAGAGCTTCAGATGGAGCAACTGCGGCTGATGAAGGAGGGCAATCCGCTCGGCGGCTGTCTTCCGCTTTTGATTCAGATGCCTTTCCTCTTTGCGCTCTATCGCGCCATTACGATCTCGATAGATTTTCGTCAGGCCTCGTTTCTCTGGATTCCCGATTTGTCCGCCGCAGAGCCGTACATGATTCATATCCTGCCGCTCTTGATGGCCGGTTCGATGATCGTTCTGCAACTGATTACGCCTGCTCCTTCAGCCGACCCTTTGCAGCGCAAGATGATGGCGATAGGGATGCCGCTCTTCATGCTGTATATTCTCTGGAGCGCGCCCTCCGGGTTGCTGCTCTACTGGTTGGTCGGCAACATCGTCGGCTTCGGCCAGCAGGTTTTAATCAATCGCCTGACGAAGTCTGAGGATGATGAGGAGCCGCCGCCTGCGGAGAAGAAAGCTCAAATCAGACCTCCGAAGAAATTAAAAACTGCGCGTGTTTCCGAAGCCTAAATTTTAAGAGCGAAGCCGCGCCCTTGATTGGTCCAATCCTTGGTCCAGAGAATTTGTAAGAAGATGAACGAAGCATGTAATCAATCTCAAGAGTTTCTCAACGCGATCTTCAGTGCCGCCGGTTTCGATTTGCAGGCGAGCGCAGTTGAATCCGAGAGCGGCTGTCTGCTGAACATTGATGGTCACGATGCCTCGCTTCTGCTCAACGAAGGGGGCGAGCTGTTGGAAGCTTTACAGCATCTCGCCAATCAAGTCTTCGGACGCGCGCTTCCGCAGGGCGAGCGCATTGTTTGCGATGTAGAGAATTTTCGCGCGACACGCGAAGCCGAGCTGCGCGCGATGGCACGGCATGCGGCAGAGCGCGTGCGTAAAGCCGGAGGCGCATTTACCTTTGGCCCAATGATTGCCAACGAGCGCCGCGTCATACACCTGACCCTTGCCGCAGAAGAAGACCTTCACACAGAGTCTATCGGCGAAGGCGTGGCGCGCCGTCTCAGAGTCACGCTGAAAGATTCCTCCACACATTAATTTTCTTTCGCCTGCTCCGCAGCTATGAGTTTGCTGCCGGATGTTTTATCTTGCAGGAAATGCCAGCCACTGACACCATCGTCGCTTTAGCCACTCCGCCCGGTCGCAGCGGCATCGGCATCATTCGTTTGAGTGGCCCACAATCGCTCGACATCACGCGCCTTCTGATTCGTGATGCTCAATTCTCACCGCAAGCTAATCATGCGTCTTTAAAAACCGTTTGCGTTCCAGAGACCGGAGAAGTTCTGGATCAGGCTCTGATAACCTTCTTCAAATCGCCGCATTCGTTCACGGGTGAAGACATCGTCGAGCTGAGTTGTCATGGCTCACCTGTGCTGCTGCGTCGGCTTGTGGATTTGATTTTAAGTCTCGATGCGCGTGCTGCCGGGCCGGGCGAATTTACCCTGCGCGCTGTCGCCAATGGAAGGTTGAATCTCTCTCAGGCAGAAGCCGTGCGCGACCTTATCAACGCGCAGACGGATGCTGCCGCGCGACAGGCAGCACGACAGATGAAGGGCGAGCTGTCTACGCGTCTGCAACCCGTCAAGGATGCTCTGCTGGACATCATTATCCTGCTGGAATCCTCCATTGAATTCGTAGAGGACGACTTGCCTGAGGTTGCTTTAGAACAGCTTGAGGCAAATCTCTCAAATCTTATCCGCAGTCTGGCCGAATTGTCTGCCACCTTTCGGAGCGGAAGACTCTTGCGCGATGGTCTTAAAGTGACCCTTGCAGGTCGGCCTAATGTGGGTAAGTCCAGTGTTTTCAATAGTTTACTGTCCGCCGATAGAGCCATCGTGACAGATATTCCGGGGACTACGCGAGACAGTTTAAGTGAATTGGTAAGCCTGCATGGCATTCCTGTTCTACTGACTGATACAGCGGGAATGCGCGCGACTGTGGACAAAATTGAAAACATGGGCGTTGAACGCACACGCAGGGCTATGGCGGATGCAGACCTCATTGTCGTAGTGCTTGACGGAACACAGGTTTTGACTGGAGAAGATACGGAGATTCTGGCCGAAGTTGAAGACAGGCTTCATCTTATCGCTCTTAACAAGAAGGACTTGAACTCATTTAAGAATGAGTTGCGGGAACAGTTTAACGCGCATGAATCGGTCGTCGAAGTGTCTGCCAAGACGGGCCGGGGGCTGGATTCCCTTCGAGATGCTATAATAGCTCCATTCGCCGCACGCGATTCGCATGATACAGGGCTGCTGATTACGGATGCGCGCCACTTCGATTTGCTCCAACGCGCGCAAATCGCTCTGGAGTCTTCCAGCCATCTGCTTAAAACGCGTGCCAGCGAAGAGCTTGTGTTGGTCGGTCTGCATGATGCTCTGCGTTTTTTGGGCGAGATTACCGGGGAAACGACGCCGGATGACATTCTGTCAAGGATTTTCAGCACATTTTGCATAGGTAAGTAGTGATGAACGGTTTTGACGAAGTTTTTGATGTGATAGTGATCGGAGCAGGCCATGCCGGATGCGAGGCTGCATCGGCGGCGGCTCGACTGGGCGCGCAGACCGCGTTGGTGACGCTCAATTTAGACCTCATCGGGCAGATGTCTTGCAATCCGGCCATCGGTGGGATCGCTAAAGGTCATCTGGTGCGTGAGATAGATGCTCTGGGCGGCATTATGGGCCGTGTTATTGATCGCACAGGGATACAATTTCGCCTACTAAATCGTTCACGTGGCCCAGCCGTGCAGTCTCCACGTGCACAGGCTGACCGCGCACTTTACCGCAAAGAGATGCGGCGAACTCTTGAAGCAACGCCGAATCTACATCTGCGGCAAGGCTTGGTTACAGAGCTAATTGTTGAAAATGCAAGCGTTTATGGCGTCGAGTTGCAAGATTCGCGCCGTTTTCGCGCCTCTGCTGTAGTGGTTGCTACTGGAACTTTTCTTAATGGATTAATCCACACGGGACGGCGAACTTATACGGCAGGGCGTGCCGGGGAGCCTGCCTCCATAGAGTTGGCAGAGAGTTTGAAAAGCTTAGGATTTCCTGTCGGAAGACTTAAGACAGGGACGCCTCCACGACTTGATGGACGGACGATTGACTGGGATGCTTTTGAACCACAGCCAGCGGATGAGCGGCCCGTTCCCTTCTCCTTCTCGACAGATAGCATAGAGCAGCCGCAGATTACCTGCCATATAGGCTATACGACAGATGCTGTTCATGATGCCATACGGGAAAATCTTCAGGAATCTCCGCTCTATTCAGGGAAAATTAAGGGAGTCGGCCCGCGTTATTGCCCTTCTATAGAGGATAAAGTAGTAAAATTTGCCGATAAAAACCGCCACCAGTTATTTTTGGAGCCTGAAGGGCATGATACAAACGAAGTTTATTTGAACGGTTTTTCTACTTCTCTGCCGGCAGACCTCCAACAAGAGCTGGTTCACATGATTCCCGGCCTCAGCCACGCCAGAATTATCCGTCCGGGCTATGCTATTGAGTACGATTATGTTGACCCGCGAGAATTGACGCATTTTCTTGAGACCGTGCGCGTCAAAGGACTGTTTCACGCGGGACAGATAAACGGCACTACCGGATATGAAGAAGCTGCTTGCCAGGGGTTGATGGCGGGCATCAATGCTGCCCTTGCTGTGCAGGGGCGCGAGGGCTTGCGCCTACAGCGGCATGAATCTTATATCGGAGTCCTGATCGACGATCTGATTACTCAAGGTGTAGACGAGCCTTATCGCATTTTCACCTCGCGCGCCGAATACAGGCTGGCTCTACGCTATGATAACGCAGATGCCCGGCTCTCCCCGTATGGACGTGAGCTTGGTCTGGTAGGCGATTCCTGCTGGGAACGTTTTAACTGCCGTCAGGATCATCTGGCTAATCTCCGTGCTGCGCTCGAACTGACACGGCTCAAACGCTCTCAGGCCGAATATGCCGCGCTTTCCATGTCTCTAGGCGTTGATCTTGGAGATTCTATTACTTTGGCACAACTCGCGCATAGACCAAATGTGACGGCGCAACTCATACAATCGCTGCTTCCATCCGAACTCCGAAACGCCGGTAGCCTGTCTGACCTCGAATCCGCGCTAGCAGATTCTCTGTATAGCGGATATTTGGAGGCTCAGCAGGCTACATTCAAGCGTCTATATCAAAACGACGGGCTGCGTATTCCCAAAGACTTTGATTTTCGCTCTATTAGTGGACTCTCGCACGAAATGATGGATAGATTAGAGCGCGCGCGCCCGCAGAATTTCGGTCAGGCACGCCAGATTCCCGGTCTCACACCAGCTGCTCTCTCTACACTGCTTGTCAGCCTGAACATACAGCAAGCCGCTTAAAATCTCATAATGTTTCACGTGTCCCGCTGGCGAGCCACGCTTCCAGCCGGAATGGGATACGTGAAACATCTTAAATTTTGCCTCTTTGCCACAAAAATGTAGCGCAGTGCCTTAGGTTATGATAGTTTACGCGCAAGTTTTTAGTTAGTCTTGCCATTTTTACAGCTCGAAGACCGTTAAAATGACCAAAATCATAGCTGTAGCAAACCAAAAGGGCGGAGTTGGAAAGACAACCACGGCTGTCAACTTGGCGGCTGCATTAGCTGTGGCGGACGTGAGAGTTCTCCTCGTGGATGCGGATCCACAGGCAAATGCTACCTCCGGCGTCGGCATACAGCGTGGAAGCTTTCGTCGCAGCCTGTATAACGCTCTGATCTTAAACGAACCCATTCAGAACATAATTCTGACGACAGAGATTCCGTTGCTTCACGTGCTTCCATCGGATAAGAATTTGACGGGAGCCGAGGTGGAACTCGTTGACACAGAGAAACGTGAATATAAGCTTCAAGAGCTGCTTAGGAGCATTGCGAGCAATTACGATTTTATTATTATTGATTGCCCTCCCTCCCTCGGACTGCTCACCTTGAATGCTTTGACTGTCGCTGATTCTCTGCTCGTTCCGATTCAGTGCGAGTATTTTGCGTTGGAGGGCGTGACAGAGCTTTTCGATACTCTGGCGCGAATCAGGCGCGTGCTGAACCCTGGGCTGACGATAGAAGGGCTGCTATTGACCATGTATGACGAGCGCACAAATCTCTCTGCGGCTGTCGCAGCCGATTTGAGGGATTTTTACGGGCAGCAGGTTTTGACGACTTTTATTCCGCGAAATGTGCGACTGGCAGAGGCTCCGAGTCACGGTAAACCCATTATTCTCTATGATATACGCTCCCGTGGCGCGGAAAGCTATCTTCAGTTGGCAAAGGAGATTATGACCCATGACAAGAAGAGCACTAGGCCGGGGATTGAACGCACTGCTGTCGGATACGGCGGCGACCTCCAGCAATGAGGATTTTATAGAGATTGACATAGACCTCATTGACCCCAGCCCTGCACAGCCACGCACACATTTCGACGAAGGCCGGTTACAAGAACTGGCGCAATCCATTCGCTCAAACGGGATTGTTCAGCCCCTGCTTGTGCGCCGCAGAGGAATGCGTTATCAGCTTGTGGCGGGCGAGAGAAGATGGCGCGCGGCACAACGCGCAGAGCTTGCACGCGTCCCGGCCATAGTCCGTGACATTCCGGATGACAAGCTTCTTGAGCTAGCTCTTATTGAAAACATACAACGTCAGGAACTTAATGCCATTGAAGAAGCGCTTGCCTATAAAAGACTTATTGAAACCCTCGGTCTGACGCAGGAAATGGTCGCCCAGCGCGTCGGCAGAGACCGGTCTTTCGTTACTAACTATTTGCGTTTATTACGTTTACCTCAAGATATTCAATCTCTCGTCGAAGAAGAAAAGATTTCTATGGGGCATGCACGCGCGCTGCTTGGGGTGGATGATGCGGACATTCAGCGGCGTGTCGCGCTCAATATTGTAGAGCAATCTTTATCTGTTCGTGAGACGGAGCGAACCATCAAACGAATTATTGCCGGCGATAGTCCTGCGGCAGCAACTATGCGCGCAACTACCAGTCAGGATGACGCGAACGTGCGCTCGGCGGAAAATAAGCTTCGCCGTCGCTTTGGGACACAGGTCAGAATTATGCCAAGCCAGAAAGGCGAAGGCGGAAAAATCGAGATCGAATATTATAACGACGGCGATCTGGATCGTTTGTATCAATTATTAGCGGGCGCGCAAGAAACTCCTAAAGCCGTTTAGCCACTTCTACTTCATGAAATTCTTTTTAGAGTCTATATAAATCTACGTTTTCCCTGCAAAATTACTCATCAACCGCTATAATCTTATTTTGAATAAGGTGCTCGTACTTTTCCAGCTTACAAAGTAAAATGAAAAAAAGACTAACAGAAATGGTATCTTGCGCCGGTTGAGTGGCTAAGCTCGCTCCGCGCGATCTGGCCCAAGTTTTGGGCGCTTTACCACCGCAACCTATGTGTGATGACGTGCTCGTCGGGTACGACATGGCCGATGACGCCGGCGTGTTTCGTCTACGGGATGACGTTGCTTTAGTGCAAACCGTTGATTTCTTTACACCTGTGGCGGATGACCCGGAGATTTACGGGCGTGTTGCCGCCAATAACGCGCTCAATGATATTTATGCAATGGGCGGCAAGCCTCTCACCGCGCTGGCTATTGTTTGTTATCCACAGAAAGAAGACATGGAAGTTTTGGGGCAAATCTTGCGTGGCGGTCAGTTGGCTATGAACGAGGCAGGGGTCTTTATCCTCGGCGGGCATTCCATAGATGATGCAGAAATCAAATTTGGATATGCCGTGACGGGCATTATCAACCCGTCTCAAGTCATTACGAACGCCAATGCACAGCCGGGAGATGTCCTCATTTTAACAAAGCCAATAGGAACCGGGGCCATCAGCACGGGCATCAAGCGTGGGGTGGCAAGTAAAGAAGCAGTCGAAGCTGCGATGAAGGCCATGACGACCTCTGCGGCTGCCCCTGCGCTTGCGATGCAGCAGGCCGGAGCCAACGCTTGTACGGACGTGACAGGGTTTGGCCTTCTCGGACATGCTTATGAAATGGCCCGCGCCAGTAATGTTTGTTTGAGGATAGAGGCAGCACAAGTGCCCCTGTTGCCGGAGGTGCTGGAATTAATCGGGCAGGGAATGTTGACGCGCGGCGACAAAAACAACAGGGCTTATGTGGGCGATACTGTAAATATAGCCGAGCATGTCTCGCGCGAAATGCAGAGCGCGCTCTTTGACCCGCAGACGGCTGGTGGCCTCCTGATCAGTATCGCTTCGTCAAAAGCCGCAGAGCTTGTCGGGAGCATAGATGGAGCGGCCATCATCGGCAGTGTTCATCCGCGCACAGAATTTCTAATTGAAGTTGCATAAGATTTCTTCAACCCCAAAATTCTTCATCTGTCTTCGCCTTGACGGGTCGTAAAAGTGCATGCTAGACTCGCAAGCTTTTGATAGACAGGCATTTTCATCACACACAATCCTTAGTTCGTATAACTCTGTCGGGTGAGCCTTCGAGTGATATGATTTTTTTAGGCTTCGCGGAAAATTCCATCCAGCTTGTGCCAGATGGCACACTCTTTCTCCATATTGCGATTATTCTATTGATGATCTATGTGCTGAACGCGACGCTGTTCAAGCCCATCAATCGGATTCTCGAAGAACGTGAGCGACGCACGAAGGGGCGTTCCGGCGAGGCGCATGAAATCATGCGGCGCGTCGAAGAAGGACTCTCGCGTTACGAACGCTCTCTGCGCGAAGCGCGTGCAGAAGGCTATCGCTTAATGGAGCAGGAGCGCGCAAAGGCCATGACTGAGCGGCAAACTAAATTGAATGCCGTTCGTGAGGAGATAAATATTTCTCTCTCCGAACAGAAAGAGGCTGTCCGGGGTCAGGTTGACGAAGCGCGTACGACTCTGGAGGGAGACGCGCGTCGTCTGGCTGCGGAAATCGGAGCGCATATTCTTCATCGCCCGGTCAGCGAAACGACAGTTTCAAGTATCGTTTAGTGAGTCTCGGAAATCATGTTGATAGCTTTTACTTCATCACAGACTTTTTTGGCTTTGGCCGGAGACGGCGCGCCCTTGTGGAACATTCCGGGTTTTGAAGCCTGGAAGTTTTTGAATCTTTTTCTCTTCGTCGGTGCGCTCGTTTATATCTTGCGTCGTCCGATCAGCGAAGCGATGCGCGCCCGCCGCGAGGCGATTCGCAGGGACTTGATGCGTGCGCAGGAAGAACGCAATGCCGCGCTCGCCAAGCTGGAAGAAGTCGAAGCGCGTCTGGCAAAGCTTGATGAAGAGGTCGCAAGCGTGCGCGAGCAGTCGCAGCGGGATGCGCAGGCGGAGCAAGAGAGAATTGCGCGCTCGACGGAAGAGGATGCGCGAAAGTTGCGCGAGCAGGCCGTGCGTGAGATCGAGAGTGCGGGCAAAGCCGCGCGGCAGGAATTGCGCAGTTATGCGGCGCAGCAAAGCGTGCGTCTCGCAGAAGAGATGATCCGCCGCGACATCCGTCCGGAGGATGACGCGCGCCTCGTTAATCAGAGTATCGAAGAATTGGGGGGAAGCAGGCATTGAGCGTACAGACGGTAGCGCGCCGTTATGCGACAGCATTGGCCGATGTGGTCGTAGCACGCGGCGAGGCGAGGGAAGTGCAAGAGGAGTTGAATGCTTGGGAGCAGATGATGCAATCCAACAGACAGCTTCTGGAAGTCTTCAGCAATCCGACAATCCCCTACGAACAGAAGCAAAAAGTTTTGAGCCAGCTTATCGCGCGCACGCGTGTGCGCCCGACAACCGCGAACTTTTTGCAGGTCTTGTTGCAGAACCAGCGGCTGGCGGAATTAAGCGAAGTCAACAAGCGATTCGCGCTGGTGCTTGACGAGCGTTCGGGAGTCGTCTCGGCGGATGTGACGACGGCGCGGCCCGTGCCCGCACAGACGCAGGAAGCCTTGCGGGCCAAGCTGGCTGCGATGACTGGCAAGAATGTGCGCCTGAGTTTTCAGACGGATGAAGAATTGATTGGCGGCATGGTGGCGCGCATCGGCTCGACCATCTATGACGGCTCGGTGCGCAATCAGTTGGAACAGGCGAAAGCGAAACTTACTGGTAAATCTTAAATGGTCAATCGTCGATGGATGAAAAGCTATTGACGATAAAAGTTTGCTAAAAGGAATCATATGGAACCGATCAGAGCCAACGAGATTAATGACATTATTCGCCAGCAGATCGAGAATTTCGATACCGGCGTGACCGTGACCGAAGTCGGCACGGTGATTAAAGTCGGAGACGGCATCGCAGAGATTCACGGTCTGGAAAAAGTGATGGCCGGAGAGCTTCTTGATTTTCCGCATGAAGTGCGCGGGCTTGCTTTGAACCTGGAAGAAGACAAAGTCGGCGCGGTGCTCTTCGGAGATTTTCAAAAAGTTAAAGAGGGCGATCTGGTCAAGCGCACGGGAAGCATCATGCGCGTGCCTGTCGGCGATGCGATGATCGGTCGCGTCGTGGATGCGCTCGGCAATCCGATTGACGACCGTGGGCCAATCCTGACGGATGAGTACAATACTATTGAGCGTATCGCGCCCGGCATCATTGATCGCCAGCCGGTGAAAGAGCCTTTGCAAACGGGACTCAAAGCGATTGACGCAATGGTTCCCATCGGTCGCGGCCAGCGCGAGCTAATCATCGGTGACCGCCAGACGGGTAAGACAGCCGTCGCGGTTGACACCATCATCAACCAGAAGGGCAAAGATGTTATCTGCATCTACGTCGCCATCGGGCAGAAGGCCTCGACGGTCGCGCAGGTCGTTAAGACTTTGCAGGACAACGGCGCGATGGACTACACCATCGTTGTCAAAGCCACTGCGTCCGATCCTGCTGCGATGCAGTTTCTGGCTCCCTATTCCGGCGTCGCCATCGGCGAATATTTCCGCGACAACGGTCGTCATGCGCTGACGATTTACGACGATCTTTCAAAGCAGGCGGCGGCCTATCGTGAAATCTCCCTGCTGCTGCGTCGTCCGCCGGGCCGCGAAGCCTATCCGGGCGACGTGTTTTACCTCCACTCGCGTTTGCTTGAGCGCGCGGCGAAGATGTCGGATTTGAAGGGCGGCGGTTCTTTGACGAGCCTGCCAATTATTGAAACTCAAGCGGGCGACATCTCTGCATACATTCCGACCAACGTGATTTCGATTACGGACGGGCAGATTTTTCTCGAAGCAGACCTTTTCAACTCGGGCATTCGTCCGGCCATCAACGTCGGCAACAGTGTCTCGCGCGTCGGCGGCGCGGCGCAGATCAAAGCCATGAAGCAGATTGCCGGAACCCTGCGAATTGACCTCGCGCAGTTCCGCGAGCTGGCAGCCTTTGCACAGTTCGGCTCTGACCTTGATAAAGCGACGCAGGCGCAGCTCGCGCGCGGTCAACGCCTGATGGAAATCCTGAAGCAGCCGCAGTATCGCCCGATGGAAGTCGAACAGCAGGTGCTGGTCATCTGGGCCGCGACCAACGGCCACGTAGACGATGTGCCGGTCGAGCAGGTGCGAAAGTTTGAAGGCGAGTTGCTGCGCTTTGTAGAGAACGCGCATCCGGGAGTTTTGCAAAGCATACGCGAGAAAAAATCTTTGACGGATGAGATCAAAGCCGATCTCACGCAGGTGCTTACAGACTTCAAAGACCGCTGGAACGAAGAGACGCTCATCGCCGCGCAGACTCCGGTCGCTGCTACTGCGGGAGCCTAGAAAAGCAGTGACAAGTGACGAGTGACAGGCAAGAAACTGCTGTTGTCTTAACTCGTCACCCGTCACTCATCACTGAGCTAAAATGGCAAATCTTTTAGACATTCGACGCCGCATCAAGTCTGTCAAGAACACGCAGCAGATTACAAAGGCCATGAAGATGATGTCTGCCGCGCGACTAAAGCGCGCACAGGATCATGTCGTCGCGGCGCGTCCGTTTGCAGGCAAGATGCTCGAAGTCCTCGGCGAACTCGCTTCGCGCACGGATGAGAACTTTCATCATCCGCTTCTGGACCAGCGCGGCGACGAGCGTTACCTGATTCTGCTCGTGACCGCAGACAGAGGTTTGTGCGGCGCGTTCAATACCAACTTGAACAAGGCGGCGCAGGCTTTTATCACAGAGCATCAGGGCAAGCAGATAGAGATGATGCCGATTGGCCGCAAGGGGCGCGACTTCTTCCGCAGGCGCGCTGTGTCATTCATCAAAGAGTACATCGGCCTCACGGGCAAGGGCCGCGTCGAGTATTCAGAGGCGGCGGAGATCGCGCGCGAAGTCATCAAGCTTTACGTGGAAGATTTAGAACTCGACAAAGTCTTTATCATCTACAACGAATTCAAATCCGTCCTTTCGCAGCGCGTGGTCATCGAACAACTGCTGCCCGTCTCGCGCGCCACTGAAACCACGGGCGAAGTAGTTGACCCGACGCGCGCCGTCAATCTAACAGACTACATTTACGAGCAGCCGCCCGAAGAGATTTTCAGCAAGCTCCTGCCGCGCCTGATTGAAACGCAAATCTTTCGCGCGCTATTGGAATCCGTTGCCTCAGAGCAGGGCGCGCGGATGACTGCGATGGATGCCGCATCAAAGAATGCAACCGAGCTGATAGACAGTTTGACGCTCAACATGAACCGCATACGGCAGGCGGCCATCACCAACGAAATCATAGAAGTCGTCTCAGGCTCGTCCACACTGTAAAGCCTGTCGAAAAGAAGATTCGTCACAGAGAAGGCCGAAGAGAGTTCACATTCTGAAATGTGAACTCTCTTCGGCCTTCTCTATGGTAAATCGAGTTTCGCTTTCAAGCTCAATTTAAAATCGCCAGACGCCTGCCCGCTTTATCTCTCTTCGCAACAGCGTTTCGCGCGCTTTTCGGTCGGCAATTCGATTCCTCTTGAACTCAAAGAACCCTCCGCACCGCATGGCATGAATAATGCTTCGCTGATAGCCGTGTCTGCTGTAAATAATTACAGATGCAGAGCAAATCGCCGTTAAGTGAAGATTCAGGTGCTTCTAGTCTGAAACACTCGACCAATTAATTGATTCCCGCTGAAACACAAGTGAGCCTTTAATTCATTTCAAGTCCGCGGGGAAGTCTGCAAGGAATTGACAAGGGGAAATAATGAAAAAAGTAATCATCAATCTAATGCTTCTGCTGTCCTTATTTACAATCGCTGTGTCGGCAGCGATGGGACAGAAGCCGACTTTGGTCAGTGTCAACAACGCTGGCTTGAGCGGCAACGGCGCATCCGTCGTTTCCGAGTTCGCCAATGCTTTCAAAAGCCGTAGCGTGAGCGATGACGGGCGTTATCTTGTCTTCACCAGTACCTCCGGCGGCTTATCTGCCACCAGCGATACTAACAGCGTCGCAGATATTTTCCTGCGCGACCTTTCGACGGGAACGACCACGCTGGTGAGCGTCAACAGCGCGGGCAACAATGGCGGAAATAGTAGCTCCGGCGGCCCGACCATCAGTTCCGACGGGCGCTTTGTGGCCTTTTTCAGTCAGGCGAGCAATCTTGTTTCAGTTGCGGATACGAACGAGGATTACGATGTGTTCGTCCGTGATATGGTCGCTGGCACGACGCGGCTCGTCAGTCTCAATGTTGACCACACAGGCCCGGCCAACGGCGCTTCGCTCTACCCGTATATCAACGCCGATGGACGCTTTATCGCTTTTGAGAGTTTCGCCACAGACTTGTCCGAGACGCCTGACAACCCCGGCAGTAACGATGTCTTTGTGCGTGATATGATAAGCGGTGTGACCACTCAGGCCAGCAAAAGCAGCACGGGCCTGAGCGCCGATACACATTCAGTCCAGCCTGTCTTGAGCGTAGACGGAAAGACGATAGCTTTTCAGAGCAACGCCAATCTCACGCCGGATGATACAAACACTTCTCACGACATTTTCGTGCGGAATCTGACGACCGGGACAATCACTCTGGCGAGCCTCAACCGGCAAGGAACGGGCAGCGGCAACGCGATTTCGTTTACGCCGTCGCTCAGCGCAGATGGCAGATTCATTGCCTTCGTGAGCGCTGCCAACAATCTGGTGGCTAACGATTCGGGCAACACGGAGGATGTCTTCGTACGCGATTTGCAGACCGGCACGACCGTCATGGCAAGCATTAATACTACAGGCGCGGGCGGCGGAAACTTTAGTTCCAGATCGCCTGTGATTAGCGGCAACGGGCGCGTCGTTGTTTTTGAAAGCGGCGCAAGCAATCTTGCTTTCAATGATACAAACAATCGTTTGGATGTTTTCGCGCGCGACCTGCAAGCCGGAACTACTACGCTGGTGAGCCGCAATCTCACGGGAACCGCTAGCGGGAATCACTCCTCGTTTCTCCCTAATGTTGACGCGTCGGGACGCATCGTGACTTTTAAAAGTCTGGCGACGGATTTGGTCAATGTCGCTGACAACAACGAAGGGGAAGATGTCTTTGTCAGAAGCCTGATGACGGGAGCCACCAAGCTGGCAAGCATCAACAGCGCTGGAACGGCTGCGGGAAATATGATGAGCAGTAATTATCCGGCCATCAGTGCAAACGGGCGGGTCATAGAGTTTGACAGTTTAGCAAGTGACCTTGTGAATAACGACAGCAACGACACGTTTGATGTTTTCGCCTATCGCTTTGCCTTGCCTTCGCCTGCCAGTGATTTCGACGGGGACGGTAGATCAGACATCGCCGTGTTTCGCCCGACAAGCGCAACATGGTATCTGAGCCAAAGCTCCGGGGGCTTTAAGGCTGCTCAATTCGGTTTGAGTTCGGACAAAATCGTGCCCGCAGATTATGACGGCGACGGCAAGACGGATTTCGCAGTCTTTCGCTCAAGCGAAAACGGCTGGTACATTCTACAGAGCCAGACGAACACGCTACGCGGGCTGACCTTTGGCCTTGCAACAGACGCGCCCGTGCCGTCAGACTATGACGGCGACGGCAGAGCTGACATAGCAGTCTTTCGTGAGGGCGTCTGGTACATACAGCAAAGCGTTGACAACCTGATTCGCGGGCAAGCCTTTGGCCTCTCGACGGACATGCCTGTGCCTGCCGATTATGATGGCGACGGCAAAACGGACATCGCAGTCTTTCGGCCTTCGGAAGGCGCGTGGTATATCCTGCATAGCTCGAACGGCGCATTCGTCGCGCAGCAGTTTGGCACTGGCACAGACGTGCCCGTGGCTTCGGATTATGACGGAGACGGCAAAGCCGACCTGGCAGTGTTCCGTGCGAGCGAGGGCAACTGGTATATCCTTGAAAGCTCCGGCAACAATTTCAGAGGTCAGACCTTTGGCCTAGTGACTGATATACCCGCGCCGTGCGATTATGACGGCGACGGCAAGACGGACGTGGCAGTCTTCCGCGCCAGCGAAGGCGCGTGGTACATACAGCAGAGCACAGCCGGATTCCGCGCACAGCAATGGGGCGCAATCGGCGACCGTGCAGTGCCTTCGGCCTATATTCGGTAGAATTCATAACAGAGGTTTTGAGTCACAGAAAACACAGAGGAAATGCGGATTGCAGATTGCGGATGGCGGAATGAAAAGGAACTGCTTTTCTAATCCGCAATTCGCAGTCCGCCATCCGCAATCGAATGATTGCGAGCAGCGAAAATTCAAGTTCGGAGATACCTGAGCAGCGGCCCAATCGCTTCCGGCGATACGGGCCGCTCGTCGCGTGGATGGCGCTGATTTTTCTGGCCTCTACGGGAGAGCTGTCGGCGACCAATACCTCGCGCATTATTCGCCCGTTGCTGCTCTGGCTGTTTCCAGACATCAGCGAAGCCAGTATCAGGCTCACGCACTTCTATGTCCGCAAGACCGCGCACTTTACAGAGTATGCTGTCTTCGCTCTTTTGGCCGCGCGGGCCTTTGCCACTTCATCCAGAGAAACTTTGCGACGCGGATTCTTTTACATCACGCTGCTGCTGGTCGCCCTCTTTGCTTTCCTCGACGAGTTTCATCAAAGCCTGACCAACACGCGCACAGGCTCGATCTACGATAGCCTGATAGACATCTCCGGCGGGTTGACCGCGCTTATTCTCTACAGTCTCTGGCGCAAAAGAAGTCAGAACCGCGAGCGAGAG
This sequence comes from Pyrinomonadaceae bacterium, assembly GCA_963817025.1. GTDB lineage: Bacteria > Acidobacteriota > Blastocatellia > Pyrinomonadales > Pyrinomonadaceae > JACMLC01. The sequence continues at coordinate 1,655,389 of CAWFML010000004.1, forward strand.
CAAGGCGGAAGGATGAAGGCGGAAGGATGAAAGAGTGGCTCTTAAACGAGAAGGATAACTGATGAAGAGAGTGCTCTTGCAAATGATGAAGAGAGTGCTACAGCAGATGACTGCTCATGCTTGAATAGCACACTCTTCATCCTTCATTCTTCCGCCTTCTGACTTGCTCTCGCAGTCGGTTCTGATCTGTTCCGCTCTTCACACTTAACAGAGTTTTGTGTCATAGTTTGTTTATGAAGAATTGCCGTCAGAGAATTTGACTGGCGCGAACATCGCGTCGGGTTCAATCGTATAATGTGGGAGGATTGCATGGCATAGTGCCGTGCCGCCTTAGGCAGGAGGAGATTAAAACAGAGATGGGAATACTTGATCGCGTCAACCCTTTCAACCAGTTTATCGAGGTCATCGAGTGGCTCGACGATTCGAGCAACACGATGCTCTATCGTTTTCCAGTCAAGGATCAGGAGATCAAGAACGGCGCAAAGCTGACCGTCAGAGAATCGCAGGCCGCAGTCTTTGTCTTTCAGGGACAGGTGGCGGATGTTTTCGGGCCGGGCATGTATACGATTGACGGCGGCAACACGCCGATTCTTTCTAAAATCGGCGCATGGAAATACGGCTTTAACTCGCCCTTCAAATCCGAAGTCTATTTCGTCAACACCAAGCAGTTCACAGACCTCAAGTGGGGCACGATGAATCCGGTCATGATGCGCGATGCCGATTTCGGGATGGTGCGTCTCAGGGCTTTCGGCATCTACACGATGCGCGTCGCAGACCCGCGCACCTTTATCAAAGAAGTCGCGGGCACGAATGCTCATTTCGAGACCGAAGACATCGAAGGGCAGTTGAAACGCTCGCTCGTCAGCGGCTTTACGGACGCGCTCGGTGAAGCGAAAATCGCCGCGCTCGATCTGGCCGCAAGTTATGACGAATTGGGCAAGATCGCGCGCGACAAGCTGCGCGAAGAGTTTGCCAGCTTCGGCATCGAACTGACCAAGTTTTTTGTCGAGAACATCTCTCTGCCGCCTGAGGTCGAAGCGGCGATGGACAAGCGCACCTCTATGGGCGTGCTCGGCGACGCGCAGCGTTACGCGCAGTTTCAGGCAGCCGACGCGATGCGCGATGCGGCGCAGAATCCTTCGGGCGGCGCGGGGCTTGGCGCGGGACTCGGCGCGGGCTTTGCCGTCGGCGGCGCGATGGCAAACGCGATGGGCAATGCCATGAACCCGCAACAGCAGCAGCAGGGCGGAGGCCAGACAGGCTCTGCGACAAGCAAGTGTCCGAAGTGCGGCGCGGCCAACGCAGGCTCGCCAAAGTTCTGTAACGAGTGCGGCGCGAAGATGGAAGTCGCTGCCGCGACCGTGCCGTGCATCAAGTGCGGCGCAGAGTTGAAAGAGGGCGCGAAGTTCTGCGGCGAGTGCGGCTCAAAGCAGGAGAAGCCCAAGTGTCCCAACTGTCAGGCGGAAGTCGCGCCGGGCACAAAGTTCTGTAACGAGTGCGGGACGAAGATGGAAAGCGCCGGATAGGTTTTCGCTAAAACCCGATTGACAGAAAAACCGGAGACAGGTCATGCTGTGTCCGGTTTTTCCGTTTGGACGAACAATCGTAGAAATATTCATTTAAAGCGACTTCAAGGCATGATGAACAATACGTCTCGCGCAAAGGCGCAAAGGCGCAAAGAAAGCTGTTGAGCTTTTCTTTGCGCCTTTGCGCCTTTGCGCGAGAATTTATTCGCCGCCATCGGCCAGAGCCTGCTTGCCAGCACAGGAATTGATTAATCATGCTCAGACGTTTGAAGCAGCCGCGCCGCGTGGTCATCACAGGCATGGGCTGTGTAACGCCGGTTGGCATCGGGCGCGAGGCTTTCTGGAACGCGCTGCATAGAGGCGAAAGCGGCGTGCGTCGCATAGAGAGCTTTGATGTCTCCGCTTCGCCCGTCAAGATCGCCGCCGAAGTACGCGGCTTTGATTGGGAATCGCAGCTTAATCCGAAAGACCGCAAGCATGTCGCGCGCACAGTCCCGCTCGCGCTCGCGGCTGCGCGCGAGGCTCTCGATGATGCGCGGCTGCAAACAGGAGATTTCACTCTGGCCGAGAGGCGCGAGATTGGAGTGGTCTTAGGCACTGGCGGCGGAGGTCTGGCCTTTACAGAGCAACAGTATGAATACTGGTTCGTCGGCCCGGTTCATAAAGCGAGCGTCTATACCATTCCTTCATCCACGCACGGCGGCCTCTCTTCAGAGCTTTCGATGGCCTTCGGCCTGCGCGGTCTCTCGCACGTCATCTCGACGGGCTGCACCAGCTCGACGGACGCGATTGCTTACGCAGCAGAACACATCGCGCTCTCGCGTCAGGAAGTGATGCTCACGGGCGGCGTGGATGCTCCCATCGCGCCGGGCATCCTCGCGGGCTTTAACCTGATGACGGTTTTGACGAACGAATGGAACGATGAGCCTGAGCGCGCGTCGCGTCCATTTTCGCGCAATCGTTCGGGCATCGTGCTCGGCGAAGGCGCGTGGATTTATGTCCTCGAAGAGATGTCGCGTGCGCAGGCGCGCGGCGCGAAAATTTATGCGGAGATAACAGGTTACGGCGCGACGTGCGATGCCTATCATCGCGTGCGGCTGGCAGAGACAGGCGAAGAGCCTGCGCGTGCGATGTCGCTCGCGCTCGACGATGCCGGACGCGCCCCCGCCGAGATTGATTACGTCAACCTGCACGGCACCTCAACTTTGCTCAACGACCGCATCGAAACGCAGGCGTTGAAGCTGGCGTTTGGCGAACATGCCGCCAAGATTCCGATGTCCGCGACCAAATCGCAGCTCGGCCACCCGCAGGGAGCGAGCGGCGCAGCCGGACTCGGCGCGGCTCTCTGCGCGATGCACACGAACATCATTCCCCCGACTATCAATCTGGACGAGGCAGACCCTGATTGCGATCTGGACTACGTGCCAAACCATGCGCGCGAGGCCAGCGTTAAGATTGCGCTCTGCAACTGCATCGGCTTCGGCTCGAAGAACAGCGTGCTCATCATCGAAAGGATAAAGGCCGAGGGATGAAGGATGAAAAGCAAAGTCTTAATAGCTTCTCCTTCATCCTCCGCCCTTCCGCCTTCCGCCTTGCCTTTCAACAGCGGAGCGAGAAGCTTGAGCATCTGGACAAAGGCGATTACACGCCTGAAGAATATGAGGGATGCCTTGTCGAGCTGCGACGCATCAATCGCTTTTTGGGCGACACGTGGGCTTTGCGCGGGTCGCTGCTGTTGGAGATCGAGCAAGCGAATTTAAAAAGCTTCTCCGTGTTGGATGTCGGCGCAGGCTCTGGCGAGTTGTTGCGCGTCATTGCTCGCCGGTTGCGTGAAGAGAAGAGAAGCGCGCGGCTTGTCGGGCTTGAGCTAAATGCGCGCTCCGCCGAATCAATCATGGAAGAGTCCGCAGCGTTTCTGGAAATTGTCTCCGTGCGCGCAGATGCGCTTCACCTGCCCTTCGCGGATGATACTTTTGATTACGTTATCTGCTCGCTCTTTACGCATCACTTCAAGAACGAGCAGGTCGTCGCTGTGCTCAAAGAGTTGAGCCGCGTCGCGCGCCGGCGTCTCTTCGTCATAGACCTGCACCGCCACCCGCTCGCTTATTTTATTTACACGACATTGGGCCATCTCTTGCTGCACAATCGCCTGATACGCGAAGACGGCGCGCTCTCCATCCTGCGCAGTTTTCGCCCGGACGAATTGCGGCAACTGGCAGCGCAGGCACAGTTGACGAACATTCAGGTCGAGCGACGCTTTCCATTTCGTCTGGTGCTGAGTGGTAGTTAGAGAATGTTTGAGATTTAAGCATGAAGAACAAAAAGACCCCCGCAAAGGCGCAAAGGCGCAAAGAAGGCAAGACGCAAAGAAAGCAATCAAGCCTTCTTTCCATCTCCTTTTATTCTTTGCGTGCTTTCCTTTGCGCCTTTGCGCCTTTGCGGGAAATCTTCGTATGACTGCGCAACCGGAAAACTATGACGTAGTGATTGTCGGCGGCGGCCCTGCGGGTGCGTGTGCGGCAATTCATCTGGCTGGCGGCGGCGCGCGTGTGCTGCTCTGTGAGCAGAAAAAGTTTCCGCGCGAAAAGTTATGCGGGGAATTTATCTCGCCGGAATGTCTGGATCACTTTGCGCGACTCGGCGTTCGTGAGCAGATGACACAGGCCAACGGCGCATGGCTGACCGAGACGGTTTTTTACGCGCGCGGCGGAAGCCGTGTGTCAGTGCCGAGCGAGTGGTTCGGCAGTGGCGGCGCATACGCTCTCGGCCTGAGTCGCGCAGAGATGGATGCGCGTCTGCTTGAGCGTGCGCGAACCGCAGGCGTGTTGGTCTTGGAAGAAACGCAGGCGGCGGGTCTCCTGATAGAAAACGGGCGCGTCGGCGGCGTGCAGTTGAAAAACGGGAGCGATGCTCTCTGCGCAGTTCGCGCTCTCGTCACGATTGATGCGACGGGAAGGACGCGTTCTCTGGCGAGACGAATTGAGAGGAGCACGGAAGAGTCCCGCTTGCAGAAGAAGCCGCACGCGCGTCTCGTCGCTTTCAAAGCGCATCTCGCAGGCGCGCACGCCTCGCCCGGACATTGCGAAATCTATTGCTATCGAGGCGGCTACGGTGGCTTGAGCGCTGTGGAAAATGGCCTCAGCAATCTCTGCTTTATCGCTGCGGGCAAGGACGTGCGCGCGTGCGGCGGCGATGCCGAAAGAGTGATGCGCGAAATCGTCTGCGGCAACAAAAGAGCCGCGCAAACGCTCTCTGAAGCACACAGTGTCACGCCGTGGCTGGCCGTTTCGCTCGAAGGCTTTGGCAGGCGCAAACTCGTGCCCGCAGACGGGCTGCTCGCGGTGGGCGATGCGGCCTCTTTTATAGACCCCTTCACGGGCAGCGGGATGCTGATGGCTTTGGAGAGCGGCGAGCTGGCGGCAGAGGCGCTCATGCGACACCTGCCGCGCCTCAGAGAGGGGCAACCGCTTCAAGCTCTTGCGACAGATTTTCGCGCGTGTTACCGGGAAAGGTTTAGCTCGCGCCTGCGCGTCTCAGCGGGTTTGCGCCGCGCGGCCTTTGTCCCGCGTCTGGCCGAAGCCATGATTTTCCTGCTCGGCGCAAGCGAGGGCGTGCGGCGACGGCTGGCACGCGCCACAAGAAGGCAAAAGTAAAAAGGTAAAAGGCAAAAGTCAGAAGAGCATTCAAGCCCTCTTCATTTTTAGCAGCGTTTGAGTTTGAACTTTTGAGTTTGAACTTTCAGAGGTGAGTCGTGATTCGTGACGGTTGTGATGATGAAAGACAGAAGTTTCCCGCAAAGGCGCTGGTGGCGCAAAGCGGAAGACCGGAAAGGATTGAATGCTGCTCGCTCTTTGCGAGCTTTCTTTGCGCCACCAGCGCCTTTGCGGGAAAATCCTACGCTCTTGCTCACTCAATTCACGATTGATGACTCGTCAACTTCACATTGACCCACTACTTTTCAAACAATCTTCTTGCCAGAGGCGTGTGTTTTGCGGTACAAAACAAGTCGCGTTCGTTGATTACTCCGGCGCTTTGTTGGCAGCGCTGCCGTTTTGGTGCGCGACTGTTTCACTCCCGCATGCGCTTCAGGAGTCTAGTTCTAAATTTACAAAGATTTTATTCAGGGGTCAGACGCAATTCCTTGCGTCACACATCCGCTGATTGTGCATCTTCGCCTGCCTTTTGTCGCGGCGGAGTCGCCTTGATTTTTACATCGAGTTCCATTTAAGGAGACATACTCATGCGTGCGTTCCCTCCGCGATTTTTTTCGGCCTCTCTCTGCTTGATAGTTTTATGTGCAGCCCTGTTTACCTGCGCTGGCACAGTGATGGCGCAGGCGCAATCGACTGCGGCTGACCTTGCTGGCTTTGTCCGCGATCCTTCGGGCGCAGTCGTGTCCGGCGCAACTATCACGGCGCGTAATACGGGCACGAACTTTACCCGGAATGCGACGAGCAATGAGGAAGGCTTTTATCAGATCGTCAACTTGCCGCCGGGCAGTTATGAAGTGTCTGTCGAAGCCGCTAACTTCAAAAAAGCCGTGCTGCCCGATGTCAAACTCACGGTCGGGCAAAGGGCGGATATAGACATCCCGCTCGAAGTGGGCCAGATCGGAGAGACGGTCACGGTTTCAGGCACGACCGGAGATGTCGTGGAGACTTCGCGCACGGCGGTTGCCAATACAATTGAGCAGGTGAGAATCGAAAACTTGCCGATTAACGAGCGCAGCGCGACCGGGTTTGCCCTGACCATCTCGACGGTCGGGCGCGATAACGGGCGACCGATTGGCCCGGCTCCCAGTTCCGGCCTCAACATCGGCGGCCAGCGCGGACGCTCGACTCTGGTTCAGGTGGACGGCGCAGACTATACGGACAACTCAGTCAACGCAGCGCGCTCGACCGTCTCGCAAGAGGCCGTGCAGGAATATCAGGTGGCGACCAACTCTTACGCGCCGGAGTTCGGGCGCGCGACGGGCGGCATCGTCAACGTCGTTACCAAAGGCGGGACTAACGAGTTTCGCGGAAACATCTTCGGCTTTCTGCGCCACAAGAGCTTTCAGGCGCGCAATGCCTTTGCCCCGATTATTAATAACGACCCGGACGAAGACCCGCCGTTCACGCGCGCACAGTACGGCTTTACTTTCGGCGGCCCGATTAAAAAAGACAGGACGTTTTTCTTCCTCTCTTTTGAGCAGCGTCGTCGTCAGGAGTCTGGCTTCTTTACTTCAAATGTGTCCGAAGGATTAGGCTCGGCCTTTACGATTCCAGTCATCGCCGGTCTAAATCCGGTGGCGCGAACGTTCAACAACATCACCTCGGCGCAGGCAGCTTTCATTGGCAGCCTGCTGGCCGTGGGCACGCCGACCGCTGTTTGTCAGGCCAGAACCTACGCCTTCTTTGCTTCCAGCGGAGGCAACATCGCTCTGAACGGATTTAACCCTTTGAGCAGTCCGAACGACGGCAGCTTGTGTCCGGCCTTTAGCCCGATTGCGCCGGGTGTTATCGGCAGGCGTTTCCTGCTGGCCGGAACTCCGATTCCGTCGCTCGTCAATAACAACATCACGCCGGGGTTCACGACGGTCAACTCCGCCGGTCAGCCGATTGCGTTTCGCCCCTTGAACCAACTCGCGCGCATCTTCCCGATTTCGGAAGCGACGACCTACTTCTCGATTCGCGGCGACCACCAGTTTAATGCCAACAATCAGTTCAGCATCCGGTTTGGCTACAACCCCAGCGAGATCACAGGCATTCAGGACGAGTCGCAGAATCAGACCTTCGGACAGAACGATTTTTCAAGAACTGGCATACAGGATTTGCGCGATCATTCTCTGGTCGCTTCTCTGACGACCACCGTGTCGAACACGATGGTCAACGAGGCGCGCTTTAACTTCGGACATCGCAACGCGACCTTTGATTCACAAATTCCCGGCACGGCGATTCAGATTGCCGGAACGGCCTTTATCGGCTCGAACCCCTTCTCGCCTGTGAGGCGCAAGGAGAGGCGTTTTCAGTTTACGGATAACTTCAACTGGATTCTCGGCAATCACAGTGTCAAGTTCGGCGGCGACGCTAATTTGATTAACGTCGATGCGCGCTTTGATTTGAACTTTCCGGGTCTCTTCAATTTCGGCAACACGGCCCTGCAACCCTTCATCACAGGCTTGCCCGCCAATGCGCCGCCGCTTAGCCCCGTGCAGTCATACGGCATGGGCATCCCCGGCGTCTTTATCGAAGGCTTTGGCAATCCGAACAGTAAGCTGAAGAATCGCCCGCTCGCTGCATACGTGCAGGATTCTTGGAAGATTCGCCAGAACCTGACGCTCAACTACGGCGTGCGTTATGACGTTGAGTTGACGGATACGATTCCTACTATTGGCTTCACAGACCCGCTCACGGGCATAGTCCTCTCGGCGCAGGATTTACAGACGGCGCAGGATGTCATGAACGTGCAGCAGGGCTTCCCGCGCGACAAGAATAACTTTGCGCCGCGCGTCGGACTCGCGTGGGACATCAACAATGACGGCAAGACTGTGATTCGCGCAGCCTACGGCATCTTTTACGATCACCCGCTGTTGGCCGTCGCCTTTAACTCGGACATCGCGGACGCAGCACAGCAACAGCAGTTTACGACAGTGCTTCCGGGCAGCCCGCTGCCCACCGCTACCTTGAACCTGTTGCAGATTTTTCAGGGCACAGTCGTGCCGGGCGTGACGCCGGGCGTGGCGGCCAGCGCTCAATATCTGAACGGGCAGATCAGATTCAACGACCAGACTTTTGTGGGTTTTGGCCCAGTGCTCCCGTTCACACTGGCGGTCGGCAAAGATTTTGAATACGCTTATGCCAATCAAGCGAATTTCACTATCGAGCGACAGTTGACGAAGGACATGTCCATTTCGGCCAGTTACCTGTTCGTCGGCGCGCATCATCTGCCGCACCCGCAGGACGTAAACGCGCCGCGCGTGGATTCGATCGTTGAAAACTTCCGCCGCTTCGCCGTGGGCAATCCGGGGATTTGCGGAACCAACGCGGCCTGTCTGGCTAACGGGCGTGCTCCGGCCAGTTTTGGCGAAGCAGTGCTGTTCCCGATTCCGACCACGAGCAACGCGCTGTTCACGGTACGCATTCCCGGACTCGTCGCCGTCAACAATATATCCGGACAGGTCATCGTCAGCCCTCTGGCGGCGAACTTCTTCCGCCCGAGCGCGCCCAACTATTTCTTCGTGCGCTCTGCCACAGGCGGCCTTGTCTCGCAGGCGGCCTTCAATGCTGCGATAGCTGGCAGCCTGCGCGCCCCCGGCCCGATCTCTCCGTTTGGCGATGTCAGCGCGCAACTCTCTGACGGCAACTCAAACTACAACGCGCTGAACTTGGAAGTGAGAAAGCGTTTCTCAAGCAACTTCCAGTTCCTCGCTTCATACACGTGGTCGCACTCGATTGACGATTCCTCCGACTTGCAGACGCTCTTGAAGCCGCAGGACAATCGCAACTTCCGCGCAGAGCGTTCGGATTCGCTCTTCGATCAACGCCATCGCTTTGTGTTCAGCGGCGTGGTCTCCTCGCCGGTTGACTGGCGCGGCTCGGACAGCATGTGGCGTCGCGTGCTGGCAGACTTTACGGTCGCGCCGATTATCGAAATTTCTTCGGGCCGTCCCTTCAATATCATCACGGGTACGGACACCAACGCAGACCTGCAAAGCTCGAATGATCGTCCGAACGTCGCGGCAGACGGCACGCTCGTGCTCCCGCCGTTTCTGACGAGCGGCAATCTCAGGCGCAACGCGGGCATCACACACTCATACGCTTCGGTAGACATGCGCCTGACGCGCGCCATCAGGTTTGGCGAACGCCTGCGAGTTGATCTGATTGCGGAAGGCTTTAACCTCTTCAATCGTTTCAACGAAGCCGCTGCCAACCCGTTCTTCGATCAGGTCAACGCCTTCGGCGCACGCAATGAAGGGCTTTATTACAGCCGCCCGACTGCCGCCTTCGACCCGCGCCAGTTCCAGTTCGGCGTCAAGATTTACTTCTAAATAGGATTTCAACCGATAAGTGGCGGATTCCGCCACTTATCGGTTGAAACTCTCAAAATAGACAATTCAATCCACACAGAACCGGATGGGATTATTGCTCGTCAGCAAATAATTCCTCCGGTTTTCTTGTGCAGGAGCAGTACAAACTTCGTCAAGATTTTCAATCCGCACAAAGAATATCAAAGCGCTTTTTTTAGGTGGTTATCTACTTGAATCAGTAGAAGTTGAGTGGATAGACTCACGCGCATGTTTATCGGAAAGTACGCGGCAGAGTTCTTCAAATATTGAGGGCTATAATGAGTGGTATAGCCTCTGCGATATTTAGGGTCTGGGTTTTATTTTTTGAGCCACTCTTTGTACTCAAGATTCGATGAAGCGATAAGCCGAAGTAAAGTATCGCAGAACCAATAAGAGTTATTCCGATTATTGAAACGAAATTCAAACTCATCAAGGTAGCGGTCAAGATGCTTATAGCGGATGGCAAATGCATGCGCCCTCCCTGAGGGTCGGGCTAATGCCCCTGTCCTGTCGCTCACAGGGCAGTAGCCCGACCGTCAGGAAGGGCGCATCAGGTCTCACTCAATTGCAAATAGCTATAGTGGAAACCGGATGGTAAGAGCCATAGATAGAACGCTTAAAGAGCGACCGCACGCCCTCTGCGGGAGGTGACAAATAGTTTCTTACGATTGCTAAATTCTGTGCCCTGTCGAGACTGTACTGCTCATTATTATTACGTGCCCCTCGAAAATCGCAAGCGTCATTTCCGCGATTTTCGGGCATCAAAAAAGGCGGCCCGAAGACCGCCTTTTTTGATGCCCATAGGTTTTGGGTGTTACGGCGCAGCCACAAAATCCACGTCCGTGATGTTGTCATTGACCAGCATCGAACGGGGTGTAAAGGTATAGATTTTTGACGAAGCTGTAATCGTATACATCCCGCCTGCCGAAAGATTTGTAAAGCGGTAATAGCCGAACGGGTTTGTGATTGCGATGCGCGTGTTACCGCCCGAGTCTGTGACCGTTACTCTGGCAGGAAACACCCCGCGGCCCAACGATGTCGTTAAGCGACCCGACAGTGTGACGGCTGCGGCAGGGCCACTTGGAGCCTGTATTTGAACGGTGATTGGAGCACCCGTCTTAAAGAAGCCGATGGTCGCACTCGTGGTCTGTGGCGGACGATTAGAATCAAAACGGAAGTTATACAGGGTTCCCCAACGGATAGCGTTCGCGTTTGGATTCTGCGCGATGGTTTCCGAACTCCACGTCATAGCGCCGCTGGCCTGCATCTGAGTCCAGGGCGCGCTGCTGTAACCGGCATTTCCTACCGTTCCATCAGCAGACCATCCCGGATGCTGTGGCGGCGCGTGGAATCCGATGTTGCTCAATGTAACTCCCGCTCCCGCCGGTACGCTGAAAGATTGAATGGCGCGGTCGAGGTTCTGGTTATAGATAGCGTACTCGTAATGCCAGACTCCGGGCGACGGATTCGTCACTTTGTAAGCCACAACTCCAATACCATCGTTTGCGGGATCAGGTTGCATCTCGACCTGCGTCGCTCCCGTCCATGCATTGATGGCTGACTTGGCCCTCACCGTCGCGCCGACAGCCGCAAAGCTGAAAGGACTGCCAGTGCCGGAGACATTGTATCTCCGGTACGAGACGTTGTTGTTCATGTTGCACTGTCCGGGATTCGCCTGACACCAGACATACTCATGCGGCGTGACGTACTGTCCCTCTGCGTAATAGGTCGCGCCGGGATTCTGCGTTGTGCTCAGGTCATTGATCTCCGTCAGAATCCTGTGCGATGGGCCTGCGTGTGCATGGCCGCTATGATTGTTATTCGGAGTATTGGAATCATTTCGCGGGTAAGCGCCGGTAAAGGGATTTATCCATGCGCGCGAACCGAGATTAGGCCCGGAATTGAGCATGGCCGAATAAGGGTCTGAACATCCTGAACCAAGTCTGGTGCCGCCAACTCCGTTGCAACCAAGACCGCAGATGTTATTGGTCAAAGCGGTGAACGCATGTTTGACCTGCGATTGACCAATTTGTTCAAAGCGGTCTTCGTTCATAGAGCCGCCGCTCATTCGATAAAGGTTTTGCGGAATCACCGGGTGGTCATTGATCGGATTGGCAAACCAGTTCAAGTCCACAGTGCCAAAGTTGCAGGAGTCTGTTCCCACTGCAAGGCCGACCTGCGTGCCGCTGCTGCCGCCGAACTGCGCCAACCCGTTCAGGTCTCCGACCACGACATCCGGCCCCGGAACACTGCCGGTATCCGGACTGCGGAGGGCCGGCATGCCATCCGATACGACTTGGCCTTCAACCACCTTCGTGATTTCAATCGGGCGCAAGGTTGCTGTAAAAGAGATTTGTCCGACGATGGCCCCGGCCTCAGACGGACGCCCAAGCTCTGTGGCAAACTCTTTTGACATCAGCAGCCTTCCCATCTGGGCGCTGAGCAAATGCTGGCTGGAATCGTAGTCGAATTGATATCCTTCAATGTTGAAAAAGGTGAACCCGGTTTTCGCATCCCGAACGACGAGATCAAATTGTCCGCCCCATGGCAGGCTCTCGATGACGAGCTGTTGATAGGACGCATTCAACTTTGCGGGAAGAGCGACAGGACTTTGGGGAATGAGTCCCATTGAGCTGGGCAAAGGCCCGCGCAGCTCATTGTTAAAAACAAGGACTGTAAAAAAGGCATTACGCTCCACGTCAAAACGCAACGCGCTCAGCCTTGATTCTTTCGCGCCGGAGTCGGTCGCGTTGAGCCGGTTCAAATTCAAATCCATCGCAACGCTGCCATTCGCCACGATCATTTTTTCAAGAGTCCCGGTCTTGCCATCCGCCGGGCCGTTTTGGTTGAGCCTGATTAATGAACGATCCGAACTGTTGCTGTTGAGACCGGTTAATAATTGACCCGAACCGTTGCTAAAGAACATAAACAACGGGAGCAAAGCACTGAGCATTGTCTTTAACATAATTTCGCCTTCCAGCCACCTGGGCCTTGCAAAGTGGTAAACTCTAATTTCTTTCAGGGGGGTAGTTCCCCGCAGCTTGCTGCGCTTATTATTGCGTAGCGGAGGGTAAATCTTGGCCTTTTCTTATACACGTATTTAGGTGCTTTAATCAAGTCAGGTATAGTATGTCCTGCTGCCGATTTTCTGGTCCAGAACTGGGATTGATTTATGAAGAGTGGTTGTACAAGCGAAAAAGTGAAGAAACAGCGGTCGATAGAGCTTCCTGTTTTAAAAAATTCAGCGCCTCGAAAAGAGCAAGACGGTATCCGCCACTCAAGGGCCAGCCGCTGGCGGGCCGTGGCTCTCATCACTCTGACCCTGCTCATGATCGCGCACTTCATTCAGTGGCGTCTCATGGGTCGGACGATTTCGCCGATTGAGCCTTCCGAGGCCATGTATACGCTCCAAAGCGGCGCGATCAACGCGGGATTCATTTTCTTTATCTTGGCGATTTTAGCAACGCTCGTCTTCGGGCGTTTTGTCTGCGGCTGGGGTTGCCACATTCTTGCCCTACAGGATTTCTGCGCGTGGCTGCTAAAGAAACTTGGCCTCACCCCGAAGCCGTTTCGCTCGCGGCTGCTGGTCTTCGTGCCGCTCATCGTGGCGCTGTATATGTTCGTGTGGCCCACCGCATATAGATACTTCGCCGCGCCGCAGGACAAGCCGCTGATTCCACAGTTTACAAACCATCTGGTCGTCAGTAATTTTTGGGAAACTTTCCCCCCGGTTTTGGTCGCCATTCCCTTTCTCTTCATCTGCGGATTCATGACCGTCTACTTTCTGGGACAAAAGGGTTTCTGCACTTACGCCTGTCCTTACGGCGGCTTCTTCAGTCTCGCCGACAAGGTCGCGCCCGGAAAAATACGCGTCACTGATGCCTGCAATCAGTGCGGGCATTGCACTGCGACCTGCACTTCAAACGTTCTGGTCCACGCGGAGGTGAAACAGTACGGGATGGTTGTCGATCCGGGCTGTATGAAGTGCATGGATTGCATCAGCGTCTGTCCCAACGACGCTTTATATTTCGGTTTTGGGAAGCCATCGCTCATCGTTCCGAAAACGATTAAGAAAAACTATTCGCTGACGTGGCCTGAAGAAATCGCGGCGGCGTTCGTGTTTCTGGCGAGCTTTTTCGCCGTCTGGGATGTTTACCAGCTCGTTCCCATGTTGATGGCGCTTGGAATTGCTACGGTCACGACGTTTCTCGCGCTGAGAACGTGGAGATTCTTCCGTGCCAACGACTTGTCTTTCTACCGTTTTAAATTGAAGTCATCCGGCAGAATTGGAAAAGCCGGATGGGCATTTTTGAGTTTCGCGCTGCTGTGGATTGGCTTGAACGCGCACAGCGGCTGGGTGCGCTATCACGAACGCGCGGGCGCGCTCGCGTTTCAAAACATACAGATTCCAGACGAGCTTGCGCTGGCGCGGACAAATCCCGCTCAATGGCTCAGTCCGGGCGACAACCAGAACATCGCCGAAGGAAAAAAACATCTTCACGCCGCTTTCGATGCCGGTTTGTTTGTAAACAAAGAGGCGCTGTCGAAACTCGCGTGGATGGAATATCTGTCCGGCAACACTGGGCAAGCCGTTCAGTTGCTCGGCGCAGCCGCAGAACGCCAACACGGGCAGCCCAAAGCCTTGAGCTTCTATTATCGCGGCGCGATCCTGAACCGTTTGGGGCGTTACGACGAGGCGCTAACGAGTCTCGATCAGGCTTTGGCCGAAGCGTCCGACTTAATTCTCGCCCGTGAAGAAAGAGGTGAATCGCTCTGGCAACTCGGACGCAAGCGAGAAGCCGTTTCAGCCTGGAGCGATGCCGTCGAGCGCAATCCGGGTCTTGTGTTAGCAAATAATCTACTCGCTGGCGCTGCCGCGTCTGTGGGCCAATCCGAAGCCGCAGTCGCTTATGAAAAACAAGCCGACCGGATGACTCCCGTGGATCCGTTATTTCATTGGATGGTGGCCTTAAGATTGCAAAACGTGGGGATGAACGCGCTTGCCGAAAAACACTTTCAACGAGCCGCCCAGCTTAATCCCGCATTCAGGGCACGCCGGAATTGAGACTCAAGAGAGCGGCCTTGAAGTTCATCTGAACAAACGCCGCAGGCGGAGACTCCCGGCGAGTCTTCCGTTATCATGATGCGGCTCTATCTTGATGCAAAATTATTTAGGTGAGAGGAATTTAAATGGTGATGAAATCTCAGCGTGAAGGAAAGTCAAAAGGAACTCCGTCAACCGCACAGAAACTCAAGATTGATGAGGTCATCAAACGCGGGGCGACGATGGAAGAGATTGCGCTGCTCAAAGAGCCGAGCGCGAAGACGCCTGCCGAAGCCATCCGCGCATTGAAGATGGGTAACGCGCGTTTTTATAACGGGCAGAGCGAGGGCCGTTCGCTCTCGCCTGTCGAACGCCGCGCGCAAATCGTCGTCCAGACTCCTTTCGCCGTCGTGCTCGGTTGTTCCGATAGCCGCGTGCCTACCGAAAGCGTTTTCGATCAAGGGTCGGGCGACATCTTTACCATTCGCGTGGCCGGTAACGTGATTGAAAGCAGCACGCTCGGCAGCATCGAATATGCCGTCAAGCATTTGAAATCGCATGTCGTGGTCGTGATGGGCCATGAAGGCTGCGGCGCGGTGCAGGCTGCGATGTTGGATGAGAACGTGCGCCGCTCAGAGCCTGAGAATATACAGCATCTACTTGAGCTGATTGCTCCTTCGGTCAATAATCTGCCGCGCATACGCGATCACAAATCGCGTATGCGCGAAGCCGTCATCGCCAACGTGCGCTGGCAGGTGCATCACCTACAGCAGAATGCGGTCATCAAAACGGCAGTCAAGCGAAAACGGATTGCAGTCATCGGAGCTTATTATGAATTGAGCAGCGGGGCCGTAGACTTTTTTGAAACGGAAGAAGAGCTGCGTCTCGATGATGAATGATTCGAGGGCATTAAGTCAGAAACGCCAGAGAGAGCAAGGCAGAAGGCGGAAGGATGAAGGATGAAAAGAGTGCTATTTGAAGATGAGCGCCTCAAGCTTAAACAGCATGCCTTTCATCCTTCCGCCTTCATCCTTCATCCTTGCTCTTGCTGGCGTTTCTGACCTGTGGTTATGCTCAAGTGCATTTAGCTAATGGTGACAAAGCGAACCTTTGCTGCTGCTCGCGGCATCGCAAGACTTGCGCCGCGCAGGTCTCTTGCGCGAATTTGGAAAACCGGCGAGAACGTGAAAGAATCTATCAATATGACGAGCAAATATCTTCAACGCACTTTGATTTTAACCGGCATCGTTTTTATCTTGACCGCGCTCGGACAGGCACAGTCAGGCTCGACCCGCCCGCGTCGCGTGCCGCAGCAGCAGCCGACGCCGCGCGCCACGCCGACCAACTCGCAAAGCAGCAACGAGCCGTTGCTCGACCCGATTCCAGCGTCGAAGACCGGCGCAACTACTGCTCCGGCAACCTCGACTTCTTCATCTCCTGCTCCTTTGAGCGGCACGGCACGCGCTTACACTTTGCTTCAACAGAAAAAGTATGAAGAAGCTGCGCGCGAGGCTAAAGGGATTGCCGCCAGCGATCCGAACAACTCCGAGGCCTGGAAGATAGCTGGCTTCGCCGAATTCAACCTCAAGCAATATCCTGAGGCCGCAAGTGATTTACAGCGTGCGCTCGATTTGCAGCGCAGGGCCAATCAGGAAGATAAGGAAACCGTTGACGCGCTGGCAAAGGCTTACGCACGCGCCGAAGATTTTGAGCGAGCCTTGCCCCTGCTCTCTGCGGCGACGACGCGGGCCGGTGATCGCCCTGATGGAGAACTGCTCTACTATCGCGGGCTGGCGGAATATAGAACCGGAAAAGCGGAGGATGCTCTGCGCTCTTTCAACGCGGCGGTCAAAGCCAATCCGAAAGACGGAGCCTCGCTCTTTTATCTGGGACGCATCTTCATAGAGCGAAACGATCTCGTCGGGGCCATCACCGCGCTCAATCGCGCGACGACTGCCGACCTGCGTAATGCTCCGGCGTGGGCGTTGCTGACGACAGCTTATCTGCGCCGCGCAGTGCAGACGACAGGCGCGACCTCTGACGCGGATTACCTGAGCGCCGTCCGCGCCGGAGAAAGCCTGACGCGTCTCAGGACGGATGCCGAAGCAGTGACGCTCTTCGCGCAGGCTTTGATCGGAGCGAAGCAGTTTGCGCGTGCCGCCGCCGCGCTGGAAAAAGTGACGACCGGCCCGGACACCAAAGGCGTGACGCTCTACCTGCTCGGCGTTTCTCATTCCCGCGCGAACAATTTCCCGAAAGCCATCAGCGCGCTCGAACGCGCCGCGACCGTTTCGCCTGACGATGTCAATATCTACCGCGAACTCGGTTATGTTTACGAAGTCTCGAAACAGTATGCCAAAGCCCTCGCCGCTTACGAGAAGGGCGCGCAGCTTGCGCCCGGCGATACTGATTTCAAATCATCGGCAGAGCGCGTGCGCCCGTTTGCCAAACAGTAAAATTCGTCCGTTCATATCCGTGAAAACGGAAAAAATTCCGCAGATTCGTTTTCTTTAAAACTTCTGCGGAATTTTTTTCGCTTTCACGATTGTGGCCCGGAACGCGAGGCATCCCAACCCGCTCTCCGGGCTACTAATCCACTGTTCACCCAGCCTCTAAAGAAACGAGAAAATCCGATGAATGCGTGTAGACGCCTGGTGGCCGCAGGTCTCTTGCTTGGCTCGTTATTGCTGACCGGCGTAGTTGTAGTAGTTGCACAAAATGATGAAGTCAGGGACGTAAGGTACTACACGCAGCAGGCCCTGAAGGCTTACCGCGCGAAAGACTTTGCGGGGTATCTGGAAAATATGAAGCAGGCGAATGCCTTGCGGCCCAATCACCCGACGATCATGTACAACCTCGCCGGGGCTTACGCGCTCAATGCGAATAAGAGTGATGCTTTTAACCTGCTCGGCAAAGTCGCCGCGATGGGCCTGTTCTATCCGGCGGCTGAAGACGAAGATTTCGTTTCCCTCAAAGACGCGGAAGAGTTCAAGGCCCTGCTCAAAAAATTTGCGGACAACAAAGCTCCCGTCAATCACAGCACGCAGGCTTTCACGCTCGAAGAGACGGGACTGGTCACGGAAAGCGTGGCTTACGAGTCGGCGTCTGAAACTTTTTATGTCAGTAGCATACACAAGCGAAAGATTCTGAGCGTCAATAAGCGCGGCGAGGCGCGCGAGTTCTCAACCGCGCAGGATGGATTGTGGAGCGTCTTCGGCATGAAGGTGGACGCGCGGCGACGCCTCCTGTGGGTGGCGAGCGCGGCGATTCCGCAGATGATGAATTTTACGGAAGGCGATAAAAATCGCACGGGCATTTTCAAATATGATTTGAAGACCGGAAAGCTCCTCAAAAAATATCCGCTGCCCGATACGACAAAGCCGCATACCTTCGGCGATCTCGCCGTGCATCCTTCCGGCGATGTGTATGTGACGGACAGCCTGACGGCGGCCATCTATGTCATAGGCGCGCAGAAAGACGCGCTCGAACCCTTTGCCGCGCCGGAGGCTCTGGCCTCGCCGCAGGGACTTGATTTCTCTACGGATGGCAAACAACTCTTTGTCGCGGATTACGCGCGCGGCCTTTTCGTATTCGATGTGAAGAGCAGGAAGTTTGCGAAACTAGAGCAGCCGGAAAACATTTCGCTGCTCGGCATTGACGGCCTCTATTTTTACAGGGGCAGCTTGATTGCCATCCAGAACGGCCTTGCTCCGCACAGGGTCGTGCGCGCCCATCTCAATCCATTGATGACGCGCGTCGAGCGGCTGGAAGTGATAGAAGCCAACCATCCACTCTTTGACGAGCCAACGCTCGGCGTCCTCGTCAAAGACAGCTTCTATTTCATCGCCAACAGCCAGTGGGGAAGCGTCAACGGGCAGGGCCAGCTTGCGCCCGCAGACAAATTGCATAAGCCGCTGATCTTGAAAGCGAAGTTACTGTAAAGCTGGTCTTTGGCCTTTGTGTTTTGTGCTTTGTTCTTTGCACGCGACTCGACCTTGAGTTCCACATTTCAAGGTATGTGAGACGAACAAAGCACAAAGCACAAAACACAAAGATCAAAGCACAAAGCACAAAACGCAAAGTACAAAACACAAAGTACAAAGCAATTTTTTTTAACTTGAATACTTGACAGCCACGCTGTAGCATCCTGTGATATGAGAAACAAAAGCTTTTCAGGCAATCATGCGCGGCGCGTGTTTGCCGCTTCTGTCGCAGCTTTCGCCGCCTTTGTTCTGTGCGGGCAACTCGTGTCAGCCGCCAACTGGAACGGCATCGAGCCGCTGAAATCCAGACGCGCCGATGTCGAGCGCGTGCTGGGCCAGCCGTTGAAAGACCAGCCGGGCACAAACGGCACGCTGCATTTCAAAGTGGCGGGCGGCAACGTGACCATCGCTTTCGTTGACGCCAAGTTCGTTACCGCCAAGAGGCTTTCGCCAGACCTTGAAGGCACTGTTCGACAGGTCGTTCTTCAACACGAAAATTCTTCGGACACGCCGGAATCTATGGGCCTCGCGGAAAAATCCGACTTCAAGCGCGACGAGGGGCAGGGCGTGACGAAGTTCACCAACCTGAAGGAGGGCATCGTCTACACCTTCATGGGCGGCAGGCTCAAGACAACCTACTTCACGCCTTCCAACGATCAGTGGTCGCGCGCACAAAGATAAAGAGCAGTGATGAGTAACGAGTGATAAGCGATGTGATAAGCCGAAAAGCATTTCTCTTATCTCTTATCACTTATCACTCATCTCTCGTTATTCGTCACTCGTCCCTGTTTTCATGCTGTATCACAGTCTCCTGACAAATGCGTTGCGCGAGCAGCAGGCGGAGTTCGTGCGTTTTGAGCGCGAGTGGCGTGATGATGTAGAGGATTACGCGCGCCGCCTTCGCGCGCTCGACGGGCAGAAGTCTGAAGAGGTGCGCGCGTGTGTCGGCGCAACGCGTGAGCCGGGCGCGCTGCCTTCTCCTGAGCTTGATGGCGCTGGCTCGCTCATCGTCCCTTTCGGCGTCGCGTGGCGCACGCATGAAGAGGCGCGGCGTTGGGCCATAGATGTTTTGCTCGACCGCGTGACGTTTGCCGCAGACGGCAGCCAACTCCTTCCCGGCAGGGAAATCTCGCTGCCCGTCGCCGCCGTGCAGGTCGCATGGTTTGAAAACCCGCACGCGCGTTCCGGCGAATACATCAAACAAGCACGGCTGGCGATTATCCCGCCCGGAGATTTACTGGAAGACAATGAAGGAAGAGTCAGCGCGGAGACAGTCGTGGCCCTGCGCCGCTTTCAGCTTGAGACGGAAGAGTTGCGCCGGTTTCTGGAACGCAAGGCGGGCTGGCGCGAAAGAAAAGAGCGTCCGCCAGTGGCCTTTTTCGACGGAACTTTGCTCATCTCTATCGCGCTCCCGAAAACAAAAATACAGGGCGCGTATGTGGACGCGATGGTCAGTCTGGTCAAGCTCTCGCGCGAAACCGAGGTGCCGATTGTCGGTTTTGTGGACCAGAGTTATGCGCGTGACCTCGTCTCGCTGGTTGACGCACTGGCCCGCAGCGGCGAGCACCATCAAAGTCATACGCTGTATGACTCGCAACTCTTGAGCGCAGGCGTCGAAGACGGAGGACGGCTGCTCAAACATTGGGGCGACAGGACAGCTTTCTGTTATTGCTTGCGGCATGGCCTGACGGAATATTTTAGCGACGAGCAGGGGCAGCCGCTGGTCGGCTTAACCTATTTGCAGACGACAGCCGACGGTGCGCCCGCACGGCTGGACATTCCCGCGTGGGTTTATGAAGCGGGCCTCCTTGATGAAGTGATTGATGCTGTGCGCGCCGAATGTGTGGGCGGACTCGGTTATCCATATGCGATTGAAACGGCGGATGCGGCAGCCGTTATCACTGCGCGCGACCGCGAGCAATTTCTGCACGCGGTTCAGGATTTTGCACGGGAAGGAAATTTTAGTTTCCGCGTCTCGTCAAAAACTGCCAGCAAAGCGCGTCGCCGTTAGATGGATTTTCTGCATCTTAAAATGCAAGCGGGAGAGGCGATTTGAGAGTTTGACGGGTCTTTGCACATTGCCTTTGCCTGCGCGGGAAAGGTAGAGTGTTTTGCAGAAGCGCGGGCAACGGGCGAAGCGATTATCCGTGAGAGCGAGGGTTATGGAAAGTTTTAAGCCAGAAGCGCAGGACGGGTTGAAGCAGCAGGCCAGCGGCTTTGTCGAAGCAACACAGGAGCGCGCCTGTCCTGCATGCGGCGCGGCGGCGCGGCGCGGGCAAGCGCAATTTTGTGCGACCTGCGGTCGGTCGCTCGTCGAGGAAGCGTATCTTCCGGCGGATGCCCTGCGCTCTTCATATCATATGCAAGACGCCCGCGCGGCTCTTCAAGATCGTATGAATATCAAGAACAGAATCCGCTCCTTCCCGGCAAAGTTTCCAACTCAGAATCGCAACAACGCTTCGACTATCGCGCTCGCTTTTGTGACTTATGCGCTCGTGCCGTATATAGGAATCCTGTTCTGTCCGGGCGCAGTCCTGATGGGCAGCGTCGGCCTCCTGCGCTCGTGGCGGATGCCTGATCTGGGCGGGCGACGCGCCTCTTACGCGGGCCTCGCCTTCGGCATTATGATCTTCGGCGTCCAGATTTTCCTGTGGTGGATTCTCTACAAAGTGCCGCAGTGGGCGCAGGGAAATGCCTTTTAGATTGCGGGCTGCGGATTATTTGAAGAGCGAAGATTGCAGATTCAAAATCCGGCTTTGAGATTAAGAAGCACGCCAATCCGCAATCTGCAATCCGCAATTAAAAACATGATTCGTCTCGCCAAGATAGTTAAATCGAATTCGCATATAGATTATGTCGGGCGCGTGATAGATGCGCTGGATGCGGATGCGCCGCCCGCTGCCGCCGATTACGGGTTCGCGCAGTTCGTCAAGATGCCTTTGTCCGATGAGATGGAAGTCGTCGGCGTCATCTACAATTCTATGCTGGCGAATCCAGATTATGGAAACTATGGGCCGAGGCTCTCGCCCGCGCCCGATCTTTCTGTGCTCAGCCCGGATTATCTGAACGAGCAGGGCGTGTTGATTGGCATCCTTCTGCTCGGCTGGCGCGAGACGCAAACGGGCTTGAATCATCATGGAGTGCCGCGCCGCGTGATTCCCGTCAATCAGGACATACATCGCCTTGACGACGAGGACATGTTCGCATTCCATCAGGACGAAGCTGGAAGCGTGCAGCTACATTACTATTCGCAGGTCATCACGCATGCGGGAATGTTCAGCGTGCCGCTGATCGAAGCCATTCTGGAACAGCTCGAACCGGCGTGCGAGCCGGGCGAGCGGCAAAGACTTTGTGTCCTCAAACAGGCATTGGTCTGGCAACGCACGGTGGGCGGAATGCGTCTGTAAGAGTACAGATTAAGGTCAGACCCTACTAACTGACTCCGGCTTCCGTATTTTTGAGAGGGGAAACTAAATGAAAAGCTTATCTAAACTGATATGTGCAGGTCTGCTCGCGGCCCTGACGACGGGCGCGGCGTTGGGCCAAAGGCCACGTGTCGCAGAAAATTCAAACTCAGGTCAAACGACAACAACAACTGCTGCTGCCGACGTAACTCCTGTAAGCGTCAAGGCCAAATACGAGGGCGGCATCATCGGCTACAATCAGAAGCAGGACGGGACGCTCCACTTCGATGATACTAACCAGCGGCTGGTGTTTCGCAACAAAATGCAAAAGGAATATCTCGCCATTCCATACGATGCGATCCTTTCCGCTGCCGCCGACACGCAGTCGCGCAGACCTGCGGCGGCGTCAGTCATCGGCAGCGCAGTGCCTTACGGGCTTGGCCTTCCGGCCCTGCTCATCAAGAAAAAATATCGCTACATGAACCTGCAATATGAAGACCCGGACACGCGGCTCTCAGGCATCACCAGCTTCAAGCTTCAGAACAAAGAGACGCTCGCGTCCGTCGTCAGCACGCTGGCCGGTAAAGCTGGACTGACGCAGCGCGGCGACGGCTACGTGCGTATCAGACCGAGGCGGGCCACCACTTCTTCTGCCGTGATGATAGATGGCGCAATCATTCGTGTGGATGATACTGCGCGCCAGCCCGTGGCCGCAGGTGTCCTTAACGGACGCGCAGTCTCGCTGCCGACGCCCGTTTACCCGCGCGAAGCGCGCGAATCAAACGCCTCCGGCTCGGTCACTGTGCAGGTCACTGTGGACGAGCAGGGCAATGTCATTTCCGCCAAGGCCGTCTCAGGCAATGCGCTCCTGCACGACGCAGCCGTCGCCGCCGCCCGCGAAGCGAAATTCAAACCCACAATCATTGACGGTCAGGCGGTCAAGGTCTCAGGCGTCATTACTTACAATTTCGAGCTTCAGTAAAAGAAGGATAAAAGGTTAAAAGGGGAAGAGGGTAAAAGGTAAAGTAGCAGAAACGACTTTACCTTTTACCCTCTTCCCCTTTTAACCTTTTACCCTGTTCTTCATGCCTCAGTGTTCGCTGCCGAAGCCAGCCGGACGTTCGCCCTGATAAATCTCCGCGCCTGCGGCGACAAATTCTGCGGCCTTCTCTTTCATTCCTTCTTGCAGCGCGGTCTCGTCGTCCAACTCTTTCTGCGCGGCATACTCTCTGACATCCTGCGTGATTTTCATAGAGCAGAAGTGCGGGCCGCACATCGAGCAGAAGTGCGCGAGCTTGGCTCCCTCCTGTGGCAGCGTCTCGTCGTGAAACTCGCGCGCCACTTCCGGGTCGAGCGCGAGATTGAACTGGTCTTCCCAGCGAAACTCGAAGCGCGCTTTCGAGAGCGCGTTGTCACGCAGTTGCGCGCCCGGATGGCCTTTGGCTAAATCGGCTGCGTGCGCCGCCAGCTTATAAGTGATGACGCCATCCTTGACATCCTTTTTGTTCGGCAGTCCGAGATGCTCTTTCGGCGTGACGTAGCAGAGCATGGCCGTGCCGAACCAGCCGATCATCGCCGCCCCGATGGCCGAAGTGATGTGGTCATAGCCGGGAGCGATGTCCGTCGTCAGCGGCCCAAGCGTGTAGAAGGGAGCGTCGCTGCAAATCTCAAGCTGCTTGTCCATATTCTCTTTGATGAGATGCATCGGCACATGTCCCGGCCCTTCGATCATCACCTGACAGTCATACTCCCACGCGATTTTTGTTAGCTCGCCAAGCGTTTCAAGCTCTGCAAACTGCGCTTCGTCATTCGCATCCGCAATCGAGCCGGGACGCAGGCCGTCGCCCAGGCTGAACGAGACATCATAGGCCGCCATGATTTCGCAAATTTCGCGGAAGCGCGTATAGAGAAAGCTCTCTTCGTGGTGGGCCAGACACCACTTTGCCATGATCGAGCCGCCGCGCGAAACGATGCCTGTCGTGCGCCGCGCGGTCAAAGGAATGTAGGGCAGGCGCACGCCCGCGTGGATCGTAAAATAGTCAACGCCCTGCTCTGCCTGCTCGACCAAAGTGTCTCGATAAATCTCCCACGTCAACTCTTCTGCCTTGCCTCCGACTTTTTCGAGGGCTTGATAAATCGGCACTGTCCCAATCGGCACGGGCGAGTTCCTCAAAATCCATTCGCGCGTCGCGTGTATGTTTTTTCCGGTGGACAAATCCATCACCGTGTCCGCGCCCCATTTTGTGGCCCAGCGCATTTTCTCGACTTCCTCTTCAATCGAAGAAGCGACGGCGGAGTTGCCTATATTCGCGTTGATTTTGACGAGAAAGTTGCGCCCGATAATCATCGGCTCGGATTCGGGATGATTGATATTGGCGGGGATAATCGCGCGCCCCTTTGCCACTTCGTCGCGCACAAATTCCGGCGTCACAAAGGTAGGAATCTGCGCGCCAAAGCTTTGTCCGGCGTGTTGATGCCCGAGCGAGCTACGGTCTTGATGATTCATCAGCTCGAAAGCCGCGTCGCGTCCGAGGTTTTCGCGGATGGCGATAAACTCCATCTCAGGCGTGATTATCCCGCGGCGTGCATAATGCATCTGCGTCACGCGCTGACCTTGCCGCGCACGAAGCGGCGCGCGGCGCAGGCCGGGAAATTCTTCAAGACGACCACGCTCTTTGCCGCGCGCATATTCTTCCGCGCCCGCAGTCAGATAGCCGTTGTCTTCAGGCTTTATCTCGCGCCCCGTGTATTCCTCCACCTCGCCGCGCGCGAGTATCCAGTCGCGCCTCAAAGCGGCCAGCCCTTCGCGCACATCGCAGCGCAGAGAGGGGTCGTCCCACGGCCCGCTCGTGTCATAGACGCGCAAGGGTTCATTGGCTTCCACCTCGCCGTTAAAATTCTTCGTCGGGTGAAGCGCGATTTCACGAAAGGGAACACGGACGCCCGCCTGCCCGCCTTCGATGAAAACTTTGCGCGAGTTCGGCAGCCGCACCTCGTCGCTGCGCTTCTCTACTGGTTCGTTGCTCATACCTTCACAGAACTTTCTGACCTCACCTTGGGTCGGCCCGAAAAAGAAAAACCGTTCCACCTGATAAGACAAGGGAACGGTCTCTCCGTTGTTTCTCCCTTCGACGGTATTAACCGTATCAGGTTCAAGGGGTCTCACATGCGTTTTGTGACTCTCAGCCGCCCACCACCTGCACGGCTCCCCCGAAAACTTATGCTGAATGTCGTAGATAGTTTACTACGTTGCTTTCCTCCCCGAAAGGTCTAAGAGGTAAGCGGTTTGATTGGCGGTCAAGACGAACAGGCGTTTGCCGTCGGCAAATTGAATGAGCGAGATCGCGCTGGAGAAAGAGAACTCGTCGCGCTTTTGACCCGTGTTGAGGTCATACACGAAAAGCTGTCCGCGCTCGTTTTCGACGCACAGCAGATTGTCTGCGGGGCTGACGGCGACGCGGTCTCCGAAGAAGCGTTGTTTCAATTGCCCGCTCGCCAGAGAATAAACCAGCACGCGATTTTCCGTGTCCGTCACCACCACCCAGTCTCCGGCAGTGATGATCCTGTTAACCCGAAACGCGCCCTTGCCTGTTTCAATCAAAAGCTGGCCGAGCAGTTTGCCTGTTTTGAAATCCAGTATCTGTAAAAGGTAATCGCCTTC
Source organism: Pyrinomonadaceae bacterium (assembly GCA_963817025.1). Taxonomy (GTDB): domain Bacteria; phylum Acidobacteriota; class Blastocatellia; order Pyrinomonadales; family Pyrinomonadaceae; genus JACMLC01. The sequence goes on from CAWFML010000004.1 coordinate 1,681,054, forward strand.
TTTGTCGCCCAGCGCAGACAATCGCTGGCTGAGGGCCGTGTCTGCTTTGACGATGCTGCGCGCGGCTTTCGAGGATAAATTCCATGCGAGCGTCAAAGTGTTATGTTGCGGGCTGCCCCAGTATTCGGGCGTTCCCTCCGAAAAGCTGCGCGTCCAGAGGGTGCGGCCCTGCTGCGCGTCGCGCACTTCCATGTTCACATTCTTTTGGCCGGAGCTTGGGCCACTAAAGATCGCCGAAAATTCAATTTCGACGGAGTCGTCATCCTTCTCATTCTGCTCGTTGTTGTCCTCAATCTTTTTGAAATTGTTCGGCAATCGCATCGCCCAAATCCATCTCCTGTTGCGCGTTGAAGATGTTCGGCTCTTTGGTCTGGGGAATTGACGGGGGCGCGCAAGGCTGCTGCGCGTAGACGGGAAAGGTGGAGCACAGCAAAAGTAAGACTAAGAAAAAGCGAGGCAGGGTCTTCATTATTTTAGTTCCTTATCTAAAAACAGATTCAATAAGTGGAGTCGGGTAGTTCGGGTTTAACTGTCGGAGAAATGCGCGACGGGCGGGCGGGGGATTTCTGCGGAAACTTTAACCGCCGATAAAACTCATCGTGCGCGCGGGCTGCATAAAGTCCGGATCGTTGATGTAATGACGGGGTTCTTTCTTCATGACAACGTTTTGGATAAATTCGATAATTTCCGCGCGCGAAGCGTTGCTACGCAAGACATCACGCAGCGAATGTTCGACCGTGGAGAAAAGGCAGGTTCTAATTTGTCCGTCGGCAGTGAGGCGGATGCGCGAGCACGCGCCGCAAAAGGCTTCTGTGACGGGGGCTATGATGCCGATTTCGCCGTGCGCGCTGTCCGCAAAGCGATACCGCCGGGAAGTTTCCGCGCCGCGCCTGACGGCGAGCGGGACGAGCGGGAAACGCTCGTTGATGCGGTCATAAATCTCGCGCCCGGAGACGACCATCTCACGCGCCCACTCGTGACCGGAATCAAGCGGCATAAACTCGATGAAACGCATCCACACATCATGCTGGCGCGCAAAGTCTGCAAAGTCTGCTATCTCGTCGTCATTATGCCCGCGCACGATGACGGCATTGATTTTGACGGGCGCGAGACCCGCTGCACGCGCCGCTTCGATTCCTTCGAGCACACGGTCGAGCACATCTACGCCGGTCATGCTCTTAAAAACCTCGCGCTTCAGGCTATCGAGACTGATGGTGATGCGATCAAGGCCAGCCGCTTTCAACTCTGCTGCACGCCCCGGCAAAAAATAGCCGTTAGTCGTGAGGGCCAAATCTTGCAGGCGAGGCTTGAGCGCGGATAATTTTCGGATGATGGTTTCAATATCGCGTCGCATCATCGGCTCGCCGCCCGTCAAGCGAATCTTTTCCATGCCGAGCGAGACGAAAATCTCCGCCGCGTATTCGATCTCTTCGTAAGAGAGCATCTGCTCTTTCGGGGCAATCGGCGGCTCGCCGTGCGGCAGGCAATAGAAGCAGCGAAAGTTGCAACGGTCTGTCAGCGACACGCGCAAATCGCGTATCACGCGGCCATATGAATCTTTGAGTAAAGCGGTCACTTATAAAATATCTGGCTTTTAAATCCCGTCTTATCCAGCCCCGCATGATAACGCGGCTGGCAGGCTCTGTCCAAATGGCAAAGCTGTTTGGTCGCGTGTCAATTAGAAGTTCACTCGTGAATTGAGTGAGGAAGAGAGCAACATTTTCACGCAAAGGCGCAAAGGAAGACCGCAAGGGTGTTGAGTGCCACTCGCTCTTGGCGTGCTTTTCTTTAAGCCACCAGCGCCTTTGCGTGAAAATGCTTTTCTTTTGCTTTAGTAAAGCGACAAAAAAAAGTTCCCGCTCATCCATTGTGGATGAGCGGGAACTTTTTCACCGTGTTGTCTAACTGACGAAGTTAGATCTGCGGGACTGTCGAGGTGACGCCGCCGTCCACGGCGTTGCCGAAGACGTTGTTGTTGCCAAACGAGACGACGTTACCGACTCCGGCGATTCCCTGAGTCGTGTTATTGCTGATCGTCGTGTTGCTGAGACGCGTAATCGTCGGCCCTGCTCCCGCCTGCATGCCGATGCCGTTATGCGACAAGTCGCAACTGACGATATTCGTCTGCGCGTTGCCGGACACTGCTTCCGTCACGACGCCTGCATAAGAGTTGCCATACGCCGTTGAGTTGCGAATCGTGACGCGGGCGCCTTCGCCTGCATACAAGCCGACGAACATTCTTTCCAGACGAGTGTGGTCAATCGTCGCCGTCACGTTGGCAGTGCCGGAGACGGGCTGGATGTTGATGCCGCGACTCGTCGAGGTGTTACCCGTTCTGATGATGCAATCCTTGATGAAGACGCTGCTGGTGGTTCCGTTCGCCATGTTGATCTGGACGCCGTGATTGGTGAAACCGGAGATGACGATGCTTTCCATCGACAAAGAGCCACCCGCAAGCATGCGGACACCGAAAGTGCCTGTGCCTGCTCCGTTGATCGAGAGATTTCTAATCACGACATGGGAAGTCGCGGTAGCGTTGACGATGACGCCAGTGGTTCCGGCAGCCAGAATAGATGACTGTGTCCCGCCGCCGTCAATCGTAATTGATTTCGTGATATTGATCGTGCCGAAGCCTGCGGGGTCGATGGCGTTGATTTCGCCGCCGGTGGCTGTCTTTGAAATAGCGCCTGCAAAAGTTTTACAGGGGGCGGTGCGGCTGCACGGATTCACATCGTCTCCGACACCGGACACCCAGGTGCGTGTGGCTTGCGCCTGGGCCAGCGAAGCAAACGCGAGTGTGAAAAGGGCGACAGCGAGGGTGTTAAGGGTAAAGCGAAACTTATTCATCGTGTGGGTCTCCTTCTAAGACTTAGGTAGTTGTGTTTTGAAGTGATTATTCGATCTCGTCAAAACCATTTGGGTGGTTACCAGCGGCGAACGAGCGGGATACGATGTCTCAACTCGGAACGCATCAATAAGTGGCAAAGAGGCTTTTACGCCTGTTTGGGATGAAATGTCAACCTTTTTGGGCATAGACTGTCGAACCTGTGTGCTTCAATCGAGTCGGACGCGGCGAGAATTTTTTTTTGCCCAAGGCTGTTAAAATAATTTCACAGCGAGCCGACCAATGCGCGTATGCGTTATCAACTTTGTCAGAATAGAGCAGGCGGGCCGGGGCGTCACCACCTATTCAGGTAGTTAAGTTTCAAAGCTTTTGCTCGAAAATGGCGTAGGTCTTTGAACGGCTCTGACGGTTTCCGCTAACAGACTACGGAAACCCGTAGCCATGCAGGAGTGGAAAAGCAGGTTCACGTTTTGGCCGACAAATGTTATAAAGCCAGTGCTTCATAGTGCTCTGATAGTCCATACCTCAAAGAATTCAGAGTAATGACCGATAAAATTAAAGAACTGGAAGCCAAGCTGGCCGCGTTCCCTCTCGACGATGCGGCAGACATCTTCACGCAGGTGGAGATTCTCAACGAGTTGTCATGGGAACTGAGCCGCGTTGATGTGGAGCGCGCGACCGAATTGAGCCGTCAGGCCCGAAGTCTGTCGGAAGCCCACGGCTATCGAAAAGGGCTGGCCTACAGCCTGCGCAATAGCGGCGTCTGCGATTGGCTGCGCGCCGATTATCCGGCGGCCCTCTCCAACTTTCTCGAAGCCCATCGCCTCTTTCAATCCATCACAGACACGGACGGCGAGGGAACAGTCCTCAACAATATCGGCAACGTCTACTACCGTCTAGGCGATTATCCGGGCGCGCTCGACAATTATTTCAAGAGTCTGAAACTGAAGCAGGAGGTCGGAGACCGCCAGAACGAGAGCAAAGCTCTGAATAATATCGGCGGCGTCTACGAGCACCTCGGCGACCTCAAAAGCGCGCTCGATTATTACAACCGGAGCCTCAAGATCAAAGAAGAGATCGGGGACAAAAAAGGTCAGGCTTATACCCTGAGCAACATCGCCATCATTCACGAGACGCTCGGCGAATTGCACAAGGCGCTTGAGTATCAACTGGGGAGCGCGAGAATACTGGAAGAGGCCGGAGACAAATTCGGTCACGCAGCGACCTTGCAGGGAGTCGGCAACGCTTATGAGAAACTGCGGGATTACGAGAACGCGCTTCGTTATTATCATCAGAGCTTGAGCATTAGAGAAACGGTCGGAGACCGCGAAGGCTGCGGGGCGACGTTGATTAATCTCGGAACCTGCCAGCTCAAGCTGAAAGAGAGCGCGGCCAGCCTTGAGCATCTACACAAAGCCCTCTCTATTGCCACAAAGATAAATTCCAGAGCCTTGAGCTATCAGGCTCATCAGGCTCTCTCGGAAACTTACGCTCTGATGGCAGATTACGCGGGCGCGCTTTCACATCACAGGGCGTTTCACCAGCTCAAGGAAGAAGTCTTTAACACCGAAGCGGACAAAAAAATCACAGGACTGGTCACACGCTTTGAGGTCGAGCGGGCAGAGAGAGAAGCGGAAATCTATCGTCTCAAAAATGTGGAGCTGGCACAGGCCAACCAGAGCCTGCAACAAGCCGGAGAGCAGAAATCGAATCTCGTCGAGCAGCTACGCAGGCAGGCGGAAGAGCTTGACCGGCAGAGCAAGGAAGACAGTCTCACAGGACTCTACAACCGCCGTCATCTAGACCCGCAACTCGCGCATGAATATGAGCGTGCGCGTCGCTTCAAACGCGACTTGACGGTGGTGATGGCCGATCTCGATCATTTTAAACAGATTAACGATAGGTTCTCGCATCAGACCGGCGACGAGGTGTTGCGCACGGTCGCGCGGCTCCTGAAAGGCAACTGTCGCGCGATTGATTTGGTCGCGCGCTACGGCGGCGAAGAGTTTGCGCTCGTCCTCGTTGAAACCCCTGTCGAGAAGGGCGCGCTGCTCTGCGAAAAACTGCGCGCAGCGGTTGAGAATTACGCATGGGAGACGATTGACGCGCAGTTAAAAGTGACTATCAGCATGGGCTTGGCGGGAGATATTATTTTAGGAAACTATACAAGTCTGCTCGCAGCGGCGGATGCCAAGCTATATGAAGCAAAGCAGGGCGGGAGAAATCAGGTGCGGTATTAAACGAAGCGACTCTCAGAATACAGGTCAAAACGTTTCCCGCAAAGGCGCAAAGCAAGACGCGAAGAAAGCTTTCAAGACAAATAACGACTCAACACCTTAGCGTCTTATCTCCTTTGCGCCTTTGCGCCTTTGCGGGAGATTCTCCTCGTGAGGCTCTCCATCATTGTTCACCGAAAATTCATTCTTCCAATTTATCAATTCGCAGCAGCGCGCGGGCATTTCTTTGCAGACCTGTGAGCTTGGCGCGTTTGATGGCGCTGCGGCGAAAGCGCGCGGCGTAGGCGTCTGGCCCTAGTTCCAGAATCTCTGAAATCTTCGGGGAAACATTGCCCTCTCGCGGCTCGAAGCGAGCCTCCTCCGTCGGTTGCTCAAAGCGATTCCACGGGCATACGTCCTGACAGATGTCGCAGCCGTAGAGCCAGCCTTTAAGATTCCCTGCCACCTCTTCAGGCAACTGCGGCTCGCGCAGCTCAATCGTGGCGTAAGAGATACACTTGTTCGAGTCAACCACGTAAGGCTCTGTAATCGCGCCGGTCGGACATTCATCCAGACAGAGCGTGCAACTTCCGCAGTGGTCTTCGACACGCTCGCTGTCATATTCCAGTTCCAGATTGAGCAATAGCTCGCCCAGAAAGACCCACGAGCCGTATTCGCGTGTGATGAGGTTCGAATGCTTGCCTATCCAGCCGAGGCCCGCGCGCACGGCCCAAGCCTTGTCCATCATCGGTTGAATGTCCACGCACGCTTTGCCTTCGGCTCCGGGCCACTCTTCTTTAATCCACGCCAGCAACGCTTTTAATTTGTGGCCCACGACATCATGATAATCGTCGCCCCATGCATAGCGCGAAATCTTGCCTGTCCGAGCGTCGTCCTGATGTTCATGCGGCGTGAAATAGTTGAGGGCCACGACGACGACAGACCTCGCCGCCGGAAAAATCCCGCGCGGGTTCGTGCGCTCGGCGGGGTCGCGCGCCATCCAGCGCATCTCGCCGTGATAGCCCCGCCGCAACCATTCTTCCAGCCCCGCTCTCTCTTCTGCGAGAGCCTCCGCGCGCACAATCCCCACTTTGTGAAAACCTTCCGCACGCGCACGCTCTTTAATCTTCTGCGACACCAGAGCCGGATTCAATTCACTTAAAGCTTCACACATCAACTAAACCATCCGTCACAGCCAGCATCGCAGTCAAGGGAAGAGAATGCAAAATTAAAAATGTAAAATGCAAAATTTAAGACGATTCTTATTTTTGCATTTTACATTTTTAATTTTGCATTCTCTTCCCCTTCTTGCCAAACCGATTTTTGACAGCTAAGCTTTTAAGAGTCCGGTGCGGCGTTCGCTGACTCTCCCTTAATTTATGACTTATGTGCGGTTGCTCCCGGCCAGAGCCGAAGGGCTTTAGTGTGTCCTTTGGCGAAAGAGAGACGGCAGCGGCTGTGCGCGCATCAAACGGATAAGAGGGAAGCTTTAAATGTCTGTGAGCATAACCGGGGATCAGCAAAGCGAAGCGCGTTCCATCGAGCGCAAGGCGGGACGCCTGCTTTTTATCGGCCTGCCGGGGACGCGTCTGGATCGTCACACGCGCGCTTTGCTCAAGGAGGTTCAGCCGGGCGGCGTAGTGCTTTTCGGACGCAACATAGAATCGCCGTCACAGGTCGCGCTGCTGACGGCGCAACTGCGCGACGCCGTGGATCAGCCCCTGCTCATCGGCGTGGATCAGGAGGGCGGCCTCGTTGATCGCTTCCGCTCCATCTGCGAGCCGATGCCTTCGGCCAAAGCCGTGCGCGGTGCGGGGCATTCCGCGCTCTCGGAAAAATTCGGTGCGCTGACGGCCAGAGTCATGCGCTTGCTTGGTTTCAATATCAACTTTGCGCCCGTGCTCGATTTGTACGGCGACAATCACGAGAACGGCCTCAAGGGCAGAACCTTCGGCGCGCATCCCGCGCATGTCTCAAGGCTGGCGGGCGCATACCTTGACGGCCTACAGCGCGGCGGCATCGTCGGCTGCGGCAAACATTTTCCGGGGCTTGGCAGTTCAAGCGTTGACTCGCATCGCCGCCTGCCGGTCGTCAAGCATACGTGGGAAGAAATCTTTGAGCGCGATCTGGTTCCATTCATGGATTTGCTGTTTCATCGCCCCGGCGAGCGGCTGCGCTCTTTGATGGTCAGCCATGCGGCTTTCCCTGAAGTCTCGGAATTCCTGCAAGCATGGTTTCGTCGCACGGGACAGTTGCCCCCCCTGGGAAGCGTGCACCAGCTTCCTGCGACCATCAGCGGCAACGTGGTGATGCGTCTGCTGCGTCAGGCACTGAAGTTCGACGGCCTTGTCATCACGGATGATATGGAGATGGGCGCAGTAGTCCAATCGCTCTCTGTCGCCGAAGCCTCTTTGCGCGCCATACAGGCAGGCTCTGATATGATTCTGATTTGCGAGCGGGAAGCCAACTTCGTCGCCGCGCGTGACGCGATTGTCAAAGCCGTCGAAGAGAACGAGCTATCAATCGAAGCTCTTGATCTCGCCGGTCAAAGAATTGACGGCGTGCTCAATCTGGCAGACGAATGCGAGACTTTTGACAGCGTTGAGTTTGAATCGGCCTCGCGCGACATCGCCCAACTCAAGCTCGCCCTCAAAGCTGCCGAGAACGATGAGGAATATGCTCCGGCTTATGGCACATCTGAAGGCAGCGAGCGACGCTCGTCAAACTTTTAGGCTTCGTTATCATTGGGTGGTGGCCTGAATGATTTGTGAAGCGTCACTCAGGAATGATAGACAGGCTTTTTTAGCTATTCTGATTTTCCGTTACGTCTTTCGCTGATATAACGCTCAAGCACAGCGATAAATGTATCAAGGCGGTCATCGGTACGATTCTGCCTCTCGTGCATGTCAGCAACAACTTCATTCAGATGTTCCTGCGCTTTTGACAATCGCTCTTGCGATTGCCCCATCCGCGCTTCGGATTGGGTCATAGCTTGGGCCATTTCCCTCATGCTCATTTGCATCTCGATTCGAGCCTTTTCCATTTGAACGATTCTTTCCTCAGCTTGCTCCTGACGCACTGTCAGCCGGGCTTGATGTTCAACGATGAACTCCATATTTCTTTTCATTTCTTCACTAGCCATAACTTTCACCTCCTCTCTATTAAATAGACTTCCAGATGCATTATAGCTCAGACGATAACTCCCTCAGAAATGCTTTAGAGATGCCTTAAGACCAGATGCCCGGAATCGTGTTTGAGCATTTCGGACACAATCCCTCGCGCGTTACTTTCATCTGCCGGATGATGTAACCGTAGCGTTCGATCAAGAGTTCATCGCACGCCGGACAGTAAGTGTTTTCCCAGCGACCAACACGGCCCGGCAGATTTCCCGCGTAGATGTAGCGCAGGCCAGCCGCGCGCCCTATCTCACAGGCGCGTATCAACTGTCCGGCAGTCGTGTTCGCGTTCTCCGTCATGCGATAGTCCTGATGAAAAGCCGTCACGTGCCACGGGATGTCAGGCGACACGGACGCGATGAAATCCGCCGCGCGCTTTAGCTCGTCCTCCGAATCGTTAAAGCCGGGGATGACCAGCGTTACAATCTCTTCCCAGAACCCGCGCTCGTGAACCATCCTGATCGTCTCTAAGATATTGTCCACGACGCCACCGAGCTGGCGATAGTTGCGATCCGACATGGACTTTAAATCAATCTTGTAGCAATCCGTCCACGGCCTGATGTAGTCCAGCGCCTGCGGAGTCGCGTTGCCGTTTGAGATGAATGCTGTTTTGAATCCTGCGGGCTTGGCTTTCTTGAAAACCTCTATCGCCCACTCGGCGGTTATCAGAGGCTCGTTATAACTCGTTCCCACCAGTTGCGCGCCGTAAGCCTTAGCCATCGCAATGAGACGGTCTGAAGTGACCCTGTTGGGCAGCACGCCCGCCGCATCATCGCGCAGAGCTTGTGAGGTTAAAAAGTTTTGACAGTAGCCGCAGTGAAGGTCGCATCCGAGCATGCCGAAGGTCAGCGTGTCAGAGCCGGGCAGGGCGTGAAAGAAAGGTTTCTTTTCGGTCGGGTCGCAGGCGAGTGCGGCGACGTAGTTCATCGGAACCAGCAGGCGGCCCCGTTCGTTGTAGCGGACTTTGCAGATGCCGCGTTTGCCTTCGTGAATCAAACAGCGATGCCCGCAGGCATAGCAACGCAGAGAGTTATGCTCTAAATGCTCTGTCAGCTCGGACGCGCCCTCGCCCGTCAGGTCGTCCAGCACTTCTGCGAGCGAAGCAGATTTCGCAGACATCGGCATCGTCCTTAGCACCCCCTCGTTAAATAGCGTAAATTAGCCGGACGCAATTATACTCCTTTAGCCGTTAGTTATCAGCACGGCTATTCAATAGAGGCACACATGATTATTGAAGAGATTACGGTCACAGCTTTTCAGCAGCACACACGCATTATCGGGTGCGAAAAAACAGGGCGCGCCATCTGCATTGACCCCGGTGACGAGGCGGAGCGAATCGCCGCCGCGCTGGACAAACACAAACTGGAATTGCAGGCTATCGCCTTGACGCACGCGCATCTGGATCATGTGGGCGGCGTCGCGGCTTTGAAAAAGTTGCGCCCTGCGGCGTTGGTCATCCTGCACGAGGCTGACGAGTTTATGTATTACGGCTTGCCGGAGCAGCCCGCGTGGATAGGCATCCCGCGCGGGCAGTGGGCTGCGCTCGGGCTTGAGTTTGAAGAGCCGCCGAAAGTCGAACGTCACTGGAAGGATGGAGAGATTTACGAGGTCGGCGAGCTGTCGTTCAAGATTCTGCATTGCCCCGGCCACACGCCGGGCCATGTCGTGCTGTTTGAGCCGGATGAGAAAAAAGTCTTTGTGGGGGATTGCCTGTTCGCAGGCTCTATCGGCAGGACGGATCTGCCGGGCGGGTCGAGCGAACAGTTGATGGATTCGCTCATGAATAAGATTGTGCCGCTCGGAGACGAGGTGGAGGTGCACTCAGGTCACGGCCCCGTCACGACCGTAGGTCAGGAACGCTTGACCAATCCATTTCTGACAGGCAGATACTTTTAGAGCAGTGATGAGTGACGAGTGATGAGTGACAGGCAAGAGCTAATGAGTGATGAATGACAAGCTCGAAGTCTGTTGGCTTTAACTCGTCACTTGTCACTTATCACTGTTTTTCTGTGGAGGCGTTTCTCTTTGAGTTTTTCCCACTCGTCTTTGATTTCACCTTTGAGGTCGCCCGGCAGAGTCTCTACCGGAACGCCGTGTTGAGCGCAGAACTGACGCCAGAGTAGAAAACGCGCGTCATACTGTCCCGTCTCATCCGAAATCTCATTCGGCACAATCGGTTTTTTCTCTGCCACAATTAAGTCCCCGCAATCTTGGATAAATTTTGCCGCGCACCGGCCTTACCGGATGCAGTGTAGCAAATTTTTCGGGCGGGAGAGAAAAGACGCAGCAAGAGGGAATGGTCAAAGGGTAAAAGGGAAAGAGGAAAGAAAGCACAGCCTCACGCTGTCTCTCCCTTTACCCTCTTTCCCTGCATCTCTTCAAAGTCCGACGATGTCTTTTTTAAGAGTCAGCACAAACGCTACGACCTCGTCTTTCTCCTTCTGCGGGACTTTGTATTTATCGAGCGCGGCGACCAGAGCTTTGGCTGCAATGTCCCAATCGGATTCTGTAATCTTGAGTCCGGTGTGCGATGTTTTCATCTCGCGCCCGGTATAGACGCAGGGGCCGCCCGTCGCCTGACAGAACTGATCCACGACATGCTGGCGCAGCTTCTTTTTTGAATCGTCGCTGAGGCCCACGAGAAAGCGCGAGAGCTGTTTGTCTTTGCCCAACTGCATGATGAATTCGTCCACGACTTTCGTGAGGGCATCATAGCCGCCGAGCCTTTCATACAGTGACTTTTGCCGGGCCATCGCAGGCGGCGCGCTCCACTGGGCGATGATGAAAAAGGCGAACAGCGGGAGGCTCATCTTCAACAACAGTCTTTGCTTCAGCATAGTTTGTGCTCCTTTTCAAGCATAGGGGTTGGCGAATACTCAACTATCGCAATCGCATTAAGCTGCGCGCACGACACGTGTCTGCCTCATATTACGGAGCGAGGGAAATCGTTGGATTCAAGCGTCTGGCTTGAGAGAGAGCCGGTCTGTTGCCTGCCCGTTAGTTTAGCTTGAATCGCCGCGCGGCGAGAATGTTTTTATAGCGGATAGCAATTGCATGCGCCCTCCCTGACGGTCGGGCTACTGCCCCTCTAGTGTTGCTCACGGGGCTGTAGCCCGACCGTCAGGGAGGGCGCATCAGGTCACACTCTATCGCTAATAGCTATAATCTTTGGTAGTGGTTCAGTTTGAACTTCGTAAGGTGTGTCGTAGTTCGTGAGTTGTTTTATGAAGAAAGAAATAGCTTCCCGCAAAGACGCAAAGGCGCAGAGGAAGACTGCAAAGGATTGAATGCCATTTGCTCTTTGCGGTCTTCTCTTTGCGCCACCAGCGCCTTTGCGGGAAAATTTCGTTTTCTTCTCCATCTTTGAAATTGACCCAGTACCAAATCTTTTCCGGTAGCAAAGAAAAAAAGGGCGCGTCAAGTTCTCGACGCGCCCTTTCCGAATCGCTCTCGGACAACCGGCATTGTTGTGGATCAACTTTGAAATCTACTTCATTGACTTCTTGCTCATCATCTTGCCGTTCATCTTCGGCATCAGCACCATGTCAATCGCGTGTATGACGCCGTTTGAAGCCATTACATCGGCTTGCACGACAGTCGCTTTGTCAACCATCACGGTCATCATACTGCCGTTGCCTTTTTTGACTTTGACCTGAAGCTCAGAGCCTTGCGCGGTCATCGCTTTCATGGTCTTGGCATCGCCCGCAGCCACCTTCATGCCGAGCACGTGATACATCAGCACGCTCTTGAGCATTTCAGGATCGCTCTTCAATTTTGCGAGCGTCGCCTGCGGCACTTTGGCAAACGCATCATTGGTCGGAGCAAAAACCGTGAACGGCCCCGCGCCCTTCAAGGTGTCCACCAGATTCGCCTCTTTCAACAACTCTACGAGCATAGAGAATCTGGGATCGCTCATCGCCACATCAACGATGGTATTGTTTTCCATCGCCATACCCTTGTTCATGTTGCCATCTTGCGCGAAGGCGGATGTCGTCATTGCCATCAACATCAACGCCGCGACGGGCAACATACCGAAAATTTTTCTCTTCAAGTTCGTCATGGTCTTCTTTTTCTCCCTGTGTTCGAGCCAAGCTTTTCTATAAAATTTCTGGCCCAATGATAGTTAAAGTTTTCGCACCGCTGTATGCCTCTAGGAAAAGACACACAACCACTCCATCTGTGCAGACCTTTCTGCACAGTCTGACGTGTCGTGGCGAAACACGCTTGGTTTCAGCGGAACCCGTAAACCTTGAAAGCCGCTCTCTAACAAGCGTCCGGCCAGCGGTTGCCACTCCAGCCGATCTCTTTTGGGATTGCTCTATTCTATTTACGGGCGAGGTATCCGGATGGATTTAAGAGAGAAGAAAAAAGTTTCACGCAAAGGCAAAGAGAAGTTCGGAGAGTTGATAGAGCTTGTAGAGTTCAGAGAGTTAAAAGACAAGCGCCATTCTTTCCGCACTCTCCAAACTCTCCGAACTCTTGAAAGCTGTTTGAAAAGTCTGTGAAAGCCCCGAAAGGGCGTCATGCAATAGCCCGGGGCATTGCATGACGCCCTTTCGGAGCTTTTAAAACAGCTTCTTAGCTAGGAAGAAGCTTTACCTTGCAAGTATGCTTTGCCTTCGGGCGCGTTGACGCCGCCCGCGCGTTCGAGTGTGACGGCAAAGATTCCAGCATTGCGTCCTTCGGTTGGCATCTGATCGTGCAGTTTTGCGCGGCCCTGTGCATCCGTCGTGAAAACTTTGCCGGGCATCGGCGGTTTGCCTTCGACGATAAACCAGAGCTGATAGGCTTTGCCTGCGGGCGCGGGCGGCAGTCCGTCTGCGACGAGCATGGCGCGTCCCGTCTGGCGGTCATAGGCAATCTTCGCGCGTGCGTTGGCAGCCATCTCCGTGCCGCCTAAAGTCGTCATGCTCGCGCCGGGCGCGGTCAACATGTTCATATCTTCGCGCGCCTGCGCCAGTTCGCGCTGGGATTCGTTGAACTCGCGCGCGAGACGCGCCGTCTCCGCCTCTAACGCTTTGGTGCGCTGCCATAAAACTATGGACATCGCGGCCAGCACGGCGATGGCGAGAGAAGCTGCAATCGCGCCGAAGACCTGCGCTGAACTCCATGCGCGGCGCGTTGTTGCGGCTGGCATCGGAATCACATTTGAGCTTGTTTGCGGAACAGCGTTTGTGACAGTTTCGACTGCTTCGCGCCCGCCATCTTTTTGTGCGCTTGCGTGCTGCTGGCCCAGCGTATGAGCCTGTTCGAGGATACGTGCGCGAAGCCCCGCGCTCGGCTCTGCCGTCTCTGCTGCGAAGGCGAGCGTGGCCGTAGTCTGTCGCCACCCGTCAAGCTCTTCGCGGCACTCTGCACAATCGCGCAGATGCTCTTCCAGCGCACGCGCTTCCGCCGTCTCAAGCGCGTCCAGCGCATGAGCGACAAGCATCTCTTTGTAATCTTCGTGACTGGGCAAAACTTTTAGCTTTCGATAGAAAAACTATTCATTCTTACACTTGATCTAACCACTCTCTTTGATGCTCAAACCGCGTTAACGAATCAACCGCACTTTGTCTCCCAAAAGCTCTCTGAGCTTAATCATCCCGGAACGCATGCGCGTCTTGACCGTGCCGAGCGGCGAGCGCAGGCGGCCCGCGATCTCCGACTGCGTGAAGCCTTCAAAATAAGCGAGCAGCAAGACCTGTCGCTGTTCTTCAGGCAACTCTGCAAGCGCGCCGCGCACTATCTCGCTCTGTTCCGACAGAATCGCGTCGTCCACTGCGTCCGCCAGTTCTCCCGGCGCTTCGCGCGCGGAAGCAGTCGCTAAGCGGTCGCGTGCGCCGAGCGAACGCAGGCGGTCAATCGCGCGGCTGCGCGCTAAAGTCACAAGCCACGTAAAGGGGCGTCCGCGCGACTCATCAAAATCCGCAGCTTTCTGCCATGCTTGCAGGAAAACTTCTTGCAGCACATCTTCCGCTTCGGGGCGGCTGTGTAATATACGTTGGATGAGACCGAAAAGGATTAACCTGTAGCGATCATACAAAGAGGCCAATGCCTGTTCATCCCCGCGCGCCATCGCCGCAAGGAGTTCTGTGTCGGTCGTTTGTGCCTGTTCGGGATGCAAGGGAAAAGTTTATAGCGTTCATAGCGTTGATAGCGTTTGGAGAGTTCAGAGAGGTAAAAGCAGGTTCTTTACTCTCTGAACTCTCCATGCTCTATCAACGCTCAACTATTTCAAGCGATGGTGATTTCTTCTGCAAGATAAACATCCTGAATCGCATTCAGAAGTGCGATGCCCTCGTTCATCGGACGCTGAAAAGCTTTGCGCCCGGAGATGAGGCCCATGCCGCCGCCGCGTTTGTTGATGACGGCAGTCCGCACTGCTTCGGCCATATCGGATGCGCCCTTTGATTCGCCGCCGGAGTTAATCAGACCGCAACGGCCCATGTAGCAGTTCGCCACCTGATAACGCACAAGGTCAATCGGATTGTCGCTCGTCAGTTCTTCATACATTCTCTTATGCGATTTGCCATACGAGCCTTCTTTGTTGAGCGACGTGTAACCGCCGTTCCGCTCAGGCAGTTTTTGTTTGATGATGTCCGCCTGAATCGTGACGCCCAAGTGATTAGCCTGTCCGGTCAAATCGGCAGCAGCATGCATGTCGCCGTCTGCGTTCTTGAACTTCGAGTTACGCAGGTAGCACCAGAGAATCGTCGTCATCCCAAGCTCATGCGCGTAGGCGAACGACTGGCTGATCTCCGTGATCTGTCGCGTGGATTCGTCCGAGCCGAAATAGATAGTTGCGCCAACGGCGACCGCGCCCATATCGCGCGCCTGATCCACCGTGCCGAACAGGACTTGATCGAACTTGTTCGGATAGGTCAGCAGTTCGTTATGATTGACCTTGACGATAAAGGGAATTTTATGGGCGAACTTGCGCGCCACGGAGCCGAGCACGCCGAAGGTCGAAGCGACGGCGTTGCATCCGCCCTCGATGGCTAGGCGGACGATGTTTTCAGGGTCGAAATACTGCGGGTTAGGAGCAAAGCTGGCTCCGGCTGAATGCTCTATGCCCTGATCCACGGGCAGAATCGAGAGATAGCCGGTTCCGGCAAGCCGCCCGTTATCGTAGAGCGTCTGCATTGAGCGCAGGACAGAAGGATTGCGGTCAGACTGTGCCCAGACCCTATCAACAAAATCCGGGCCGGGCATCTGAATCTGGTCTTTTGAGATAGTCGTCGTCGAGTGATCCAGAAGACGCCGCGCGTCCTCTCCCAGAAGTTCTTCGATACGGCCCAGAGAAGCTGCGTCGCGTTTAAGTTCGGTAGCCATTTCCTGTCTCGTCCTCCTGCTCCGAGATAGCCTGAGATTCTGATAGCTTTTTACTAGATGGTATTAGCTGAGGCGCGGATTATAACACAGGAAGCAGCGATTAGCTGAGCAGAGGGGTTGCAAGATAGCGGGTCAATTTCAATAGCGCGAAGAATAAAGACATGTTCGCGCAAAGGCGCTGGTGGCGCAAAGAAAAGCTCGCAAAGAGAGAGTGGTATTCAATGCTTTGCGGTCTTGCTTTGCGCCTTTGCGCGAACATCTAGCTCTCTTCCTAACTCAATTCACGATTTAAGCTACCAAAAATGCGGCCTTGAGCATCCATTTCCTGAGCTTCTGCTTCTAACAGGCCCTTGACGATAAAGGCCCGCGAGCGGCCTTTTAATTCACTTGCGCTAATTGTTCGGGTATCGTAATATTCCCCGTCGCTCACACCCTGCGGCGTGGCTCGTCAGGAAGCGCCGCCTGTTCCAAAAACCCCGTTTTCTGTCCAAAGTCAGTTCTGCTCTACAGGCTCCAGACTTTTTGAAAGGTTCTATATAGTAATGAAGCTGTTTCGTTCCCTCCCGCGTTATCTTGCCCCTTTATTTTGTGTGATGTTTTTGGCCGTCCCGGCTGCGTTGGCAGCAGGAG
Source organism: Pyrinomonadaceae bacterium (assembly GCA_963817025.1). Classification (GTDB taxonomy): domain Bacteria; phylum Acidobacteriota; class Blastocatellia; order Pyrinomonadales; family Pyrinomonadaceae; genus JACMLC01. The sequence goes on from CAWFML010000004.1 coordinate 1,697,235, forward strand.
ACGAGTGGAAGCCTATTACCCCTGAGGAACTGGCCCTCAAAATCCCGATTGTGGAGAAGGACGCCGATGCGGAAGTCCTCTTCTGGGAGGTGCGGATAGATGACGCTGCGGGGGGCGAGTTGGTGAAGAACCACTATATCCGCATCAAGATTTTCACCGAGCGCGGCAAAGACTCGCAAAGCAAAATAGATATTCCCTATCTGAATTTCACCAAAGTCAAGGACATCGCGGCGCGAACTATTAAACCCGACGGCTCTATCGTCGAACTGAAGAAGGAAGATGTCTTCGAGCGCACTATCGTCAAGGTCAGCGGCCTGAAATTAAAAGCCAAATCTTTTGCCGTGCCGAGCATTGAAGCCGGTTCGATTATCGAATATCGCTGGCGCGAGTCGTCGAGCGGCATGTGGGCCAACCGCGTGCGCCTGCACCTTCAGCGCGACATCCCTGTGCAATCCGTCACCTATTATGTCAAGCCGTGGTCAGGCTCAGATTACGGGATGCGCTACATGCCTTTTCACGTTCCCGATTCGGTGAGGTTTGCCAAAGACAAGAACGGGTTTCACAAAGTTTCGATGTCGAATGTCCCGGCTTTTCGTGAAGAGCCGCGCATGCCGCCGGAGGATCAGGTTCGTTCATGGATTCTGATCTATTACACGGAGGACAGGAACTCGACGCCCGAAGCCTACTGGAAAGATTTGGGGAGAGCGTATCAAGAGGCTTTCAAGTCTCTGACCAAAGCCAATGACGAAGTGCGCAAAGCTGCGGCTGAGATTGCCGGCGATGCCTCAACGCCCGAACAAAAGATAGAGCGGCTCTTTGAATATTGCCGCATCAAGGTCAAGAATATTGTAGACGATGCTTCCGGCCTGACGCCTGAACAAAAGGAAAAAGTAAAAGAGAACAAGTCGCCTTCCGATACCCTCAAACGCGGCATGGGGACGGGCCGTGACATTGACCTGCTCTTTGCCTCGCTGGCGACGGCTGCCGGATTTGACGCGCGCCTTGCGATGACGGGCGACCGCAGCGAAATCTTCTTTGACCCCAGCTTTGCCAACTCTATTTTCCTACAGCCGACGAGCATTGCCGTGCGCGTCGGTGACCAGTGGAAGTTTTTCAACCCCGGCTATGCCTATGTCTCCGCCGGGATGCTGCGCTGGCAGGTAGAAGGCCAGCAGGCTCTGATTACGGATTCCAAAGAGCCGGTGTGGGTCAAGACGCCTCTCTCTGCGCCGCAGAAATCTTTGGAGAAGCGCACCGCCAAGCTTACCCTGAGCGAGGATGGCACGCTTGAAGGCGACGTGCGGATAGAGTATACGGGCCAGTTCGCCATCGAGAAGAAAGAGTATAACGACGAAGACTCTCCGGCGGAGCGCGAAGAGACCCTGCGCGAGATGGTCAAGAGACGCATGGACACCGCCGAGGTTTCCAACATTCAACTTGAGAATGTGCAAGACCCCAGCAAGCCTTTCGTCTATCAATATCACATACGCATCCCCGCTTATGCTCAACGCACAGGCAAAAGAGTTTTTCTACAGCCTGCTTTCTTCCAGCGCGGTCTGTCCTCCGTGTTTACGACCAGCACCCGCCGGCATGATGTCTATTTTCACTATCCGTGGTCGGAAGAGGACGAGGTGACGATTGAACTGCCCAAAGGGTTCGTGATTGAAAGCCCGGATGCTCCGCCGCCGTTTCAGGCCGAGAGGATTAGCGATTACAAGGTCAATATCGGGATCACGAAAGACCAGCGGACGCTCATTTACAAACGCTCGTTCTTCTTCGGCGGCAACGAAGCCATCATGTTTCCTGCTACGAGCTATGAACTGCTCAGGCAGTATTTCGACAGAGTGTACAAAGCGGACAATCACGCCATCACGCTCAAACAGGCAACCGCGACGGCGCAGGCCACAGGCCAATAGACTCAAACGGTCGCCCCCTTGCGACCGTCCCAAGTTTTAACGCGCTCGACTGAATAGCAGCGCACTCGAAAAAGGAATGTGAAAGATGATTTACCGGGTTCTCCTCTTATGTTTTGCCCTCGTTGCCCTGTCCGCGCCCGCGCTGGCCGTAGGCGATGATGTTCCTGTCTGGCTGCAACAGGCCGCCGCCGTCAAAGTCCCCGCTTATGATAAAGACGTGCCTGCGGTCAGGCTGCATCATGAACAAGCTGTCAGCGTTGACAGCGATGGCCGCGTGACCACCGTGACCACTTCCGCCGTGCGTATCTTAACGCGTGCGGGACGCGCCTATGCGGAAGCAGCGGAGCTTTATCTGACCAATGCCGGGAAAGTGCGCGAGATAAAAGGCTGGCTGATTCGTCCTAACGGAGAGGTCAAAAAGTATGGCAAGGACAGCGTTATCGACCGGATTTCCAATCCGGCAGATATTTATGACGAATATCGTCTCAAGATAATTGACGCGACGGATGATGCAGATGCGGGCATGGTCTTCGCTTACCAGTCAACTGCCGAAGAGCAACCTCTCTTCAGTCAGGATAGATGGTACTTTCAAAACACTCTCCCGTCTCTGGTCTCGCGTTACACGCTCTCACTCCCTTCAGGCTGGCGTGCAGAGAGCGTGACGTTTAACCATCCTAAAATCGAGCCGACAATAAATGGTTCGACCTACGCATGGGAACTGCGTAATCTCGCTCCGATTGAGATGGAGCCGGCCAGTCCGGGCGTGACAAATCTGGCTCCGCGTCTCGCCGTCAAATATTACCCGGCGGAAGGCGTACAGCTTACGGCGCGTTCCAGAGGGTTCGATAACTGGGTAGAGGTTTCTCGTTGGGCCACGGAACTGCATGACCCTCAGGCCGTGCCGGATGAAGCCATTACAGCCAAAGCGCGCCAACTGACGGCAAACGCGAAAACGGAGTTGGAGCGGATTGGCGCGATTGCCCGTTTCGTACAGGATTTACAATATATCTCGATTGACATCGGCGTCGGGCGCGGCAACGGCTATCGCCCGCATGCCGCCGCACAGGTCTTAGCCAAGCTTTACGGAGACTGTAAAGATAAAGCGAATCTGATGCGGACGATGCTCAAGACAATTAACATCACTGCTTATCCGGTCGCTATTTTCTCAGGTGATCGAACGTATGTGCGCGAAGAATGGGCTTCGCCGAACCAGTTTAATCATGTCATTATCGCCATCAAGGTCAGCGACGAGACGCAGTCTCCGACAGTCATCACGCATCCGACTCTGGGTCGCCTGCTCATCTTTGATGCGACGGATGAAGTAACGCCTGTCGGTGACTTGCCGGATCACGAGCAGGGCAGCCTCGCTCTGATTATTGCCGGAGACGGCGGCGCACTGATGCGTATGCCGACGACCCCGCCGGAGGCAAATCGTCTTGAGCGTTCGAGCGAGGCCACGCTCGATGCCGAAGGCCGCATCACGGCGACGGTGCGCGAGAATGCTATGGGCCAGACGGCTGCCGACTACAGACGCTATTTTCGTGGACTCTCGCGCCCAGAATACAATGGGGTCATCGAAAGATGGGTGGCGCGCGGAGCCAACGGCGCAAAGGTCAGCAACATCAATCCGACGGACAGCAACGCGGAGGGCCGCTTTGCGCTCGATCTGGAATTCACCGCCGGAAGCTACGGGCAGGTCATGCAGAACAGGCTCATCGTCTTCCGCCCGGCGATTGTCGAGCGGCAGGAATCCATCTCCCTGATCGAAAGCAAACGCAAGCACCCGGTCGTCCTTGAATCTCAGGCATACAATGAAACCGTGCGTATCAAGCTTCCAGAAGGCTTCGAGGTGGATGAGATGCCCGACGCTATGAAACTCGATACCAGCTTCGGCACGTTCTCGGCCACATACGAAGTCAAGGATGGTCACTTGCTCTTCACGCGCAAGCTCGTGCAGCGCGCGATGACCGTTCCCGTGGAAGATTATGCCAAAGTGCGTAGCTTTTTCGCGGGCATCCGCTCCGCAGAGCAATCGCCCGTCGTGCTGTCGAGAAAGTAAATACAGTAGTTTTCAATCGCAAGCGACTGACTCCCGCAAAGGCGCAAAGAAGACCGTTCCAGTCTTTCTTTGCGCCTTTGCGGGAGATTTTCTTTGCTACCGGAGATTTTCCGGATCGAAGATTTGCCGTAAATGATTCTTCAGGTGGGCTATGTAATCCAGAATCAAATATTCCAGCGTGGCTACTTCGCCTTCGTCCACAAGCTTCCATGCAATCTTGTTTAGACTGTGCACCTGACAGGGCTGCTTTAATTTCTCTTCCGGGATGCAGGCGGCGACATGCAGCAGGTGCAAATTATAAAACTTCCAGAGATTGACGAGCGTGGCCCATGACGCCTGCTGGTATTGCTGGACGGCGACCCACTCTTCCTGTTTGTAGCCTGAGAAGATCAGATTATCCTTGAGCTGTCCCGTCACAAAACGGCTGTGATTATTCGCCGCCGAGTCAATCAAGTGGCCCATGATTTCTTTCGCAGACCATTTGCCATCTGCCCGCCGCATCTCGCTCTCCGCTTCCGTCATTGAGAGCAGCCGTTCGGAAGTTTCTTCTATCGTGTGCCGGAAATCTTCAAGCTCATCCTTCATCTCTCAACCTCCAAACTGTTTTCTCTGGCCGCTTAACTTAGCTGAAGAGTAAGCTGTCGGAAAGCTTCATGCAGGCGCAGCGCGAGGCTGCCGATGGCGACTGTGTAGCGGTGAAAGTCAAAGGTCGTCACAATCCCGACGCCTAGACCTGCGGAGGTGAGAAAGATTTCATCTGCGTCCGACAGTTGGGCCAGTTCATAGACGCCTTCGACGAGCGGCATGGACAATTCAGCAGCGAGCGTGATGATGCGCGCTCGCGTCGTCCCTGCGAGCGCGCCTGTCGAGAGCGCGGGCGTGTGAATCGCGCCGTCCGTCACCCAGAAGAGATTCGCCATCGTCGCAGAGACTATCTCGCCGCGTTCGTTAAGCCTCACGGCTTCGTCAAAGTCGCGCGCCCGCGCTTCTTCCCGGACGAGCATGTGTTCGAGATAGTTGACGCTCTTGATGCCTGTGAGCGGCGAGTGTGTGTTGACGCGATACGGCGAGACCGTGAGCGCAAGGCCGTCATCCGTGTGCCCTGAGCGCGGCTCGCCCGTGATGATTAAAAGAGCCGTCTTGTTATCTCCCGTTGCGCCCGCAGCTTTCCAGATGCCGCTTTCCGCGTTTGCGAGCAGCGTGATGCGTGCGCGCCCTTCCGACACTTCGTTGGCTTCGATGAGACGCAGGAGCGATGCTTCGACAGTCGCTTCGTCAAGCGAGGTGCGGTCAATGCCCAGACGTTCTGCCTGAGAGACGAGCCGCTCCCAGTGCTCAGGCCACAGAAAGGGACGACCGCCGTGCACGGCTAGAGTCGTAAACACGCCGCGCCCGTAGAGCGTCGCGGACGTGACGGCCTCTATGCGCGCACGCGCGGCTTCGACCAGACGATTGTTGAGAATGATGCGCGAGTGCACTTTCGTTTTAAATGCGCTTCGGGCGTGAGACTGATAGCCCTGCGAAATGTTTAGAACGCGCAAGAGAATACATGAAAACGCCATGCTCGAACAGATTTCAAGAGTTATAAGCACAGGGAAATAAAAGTGAGAAGCTTTTTGAAAGCCCCGAAGGGGCGAAATTCAATAGCCCGGGGCAGTACGGAGCGGTGATTATCAAGCCAGCCCTGAAAGGGCGTAATAAATTTATGCCGCCCTTTCAGGGCTGGTCATCAAAGCCAGACGGCGACCGGCGCGTTGCGCCGGGCTATTACATTGCGCCCCTTCAGGGCTTTTAATCGGCTTCTCAACATCAAATAGAAAGCTTCTCTCAATGCATTCAAATAAATTTGCCTGTAAGCTCAAAAGCCGATGCCGGATTCAACAGAAGCTCAAGCTCCACGCTCATCTTTTAGTGCACTGCGCCATAGAGATTTTCGCCTGCTCTGGCTGGGCCAACTGGTCTCGCTGACAGGCTCGCAGATGCAGCTGGCGGCGATTAACTGGCACATTTATATTCTCACAAACTCAAAGCTGGCTCTGGGCGCGGTGGGCCTTGTGCGCGTCGTGCCGATTATTTTGTGCTCGCTAATCGGCGGCGTGATGGCGGATGTTTTTGACCGCAAGCGTTTGCTGCTGGCGACGCAAACAGTGATGTTTACAAGCGCGTGCGCGCTCGCCGCGTGGACAGCCTCCGGCCTCGAAAGCCTCTGGCCCATTTATCTTTTGACAGCCGTCTCTTCAGCCGCCGTGGCCTTTGAAAATCCCGCGCGCCAAGCTCTCTTGCCGATGCTGGTTCCTGCGCGCGACTTTACCAACGCTGTCAGTCTCGGTCTTGTCTTTTTTCAATTTAGTATGATCGGCGGCCCCGCGCTCGCCGGTCTCATCCTCGGCGCGCACAGCCCCGCGCTGGTTTACGCTCTCAATGCTGCATCTTTTCTGGCGTACATCGTTGCGCTGCTGTTGATACGCGCGAGCGGGCGCGCGGAACGCTCCGTCGAGAGCGAAGCGCCGCGCGTCAGTTTCGCCGCGCTCAGAGAAGGTTTGATCTTTGTCTGGCGCACGCCGATCATCGTGCAGACGATGACGCTCGATTTCGTGGCGACCTTCTTTGCTTCCGCGACCGCACTCCTGCCGGTCTTTGCGACAGACATTTTGCGTGTCGGCGCGCGTGGTTACGGCCTGCTCGGCGCAGCCCCTGCGGCAGGCGCGGTCATCGCCGGATTAGTGATGGCGCGCCTCGGAAATGTGCGGAGGCAGGGAGCCGTCATCATCGCTTCCATCGCCGTTTACGGCGCGGCGACAATTGCCTTCGGGCTGTCGCGCGTCTTCTGGCTCTCAATGCTGATGCTGGCGATAATTGGGGCGGCGGACACCGTGAGCACTGTCCTCAGGCAAACTATCAGACAGCTTGTGACGCCGAATTACTTACGCGGGCGCATGACTTCAGTCAACATGATTTTCTTTATGGGCGGGCCGCAACTGGGCGAACTGGAGGCAGGCGTGGTGGCCGCGCTCATCGGCGCGCCGCTCGCCGTCGCCACGGGCGGCATCGGCTGCCTCATCGCCGTCGGCTTCTCAATCGTGTGGGCCAGAAATCTTTTGCGCTATGAGGGACAGAGTTAGATTTATTTTATGATGCAATCTGATAGATAGCTGGCCTGTATCTGGGCTGAGGAACAAGCTTCCCCTCTGCGCGTGCAGCTTCAAGCCAAGCCGCCTTCGCGATTTCAACTTGAGCAAGAGCTTCAGCGGGCGTATTTCCAAAAGCCGAGCAGGCTTCTAAATCAGGAATATCAGCGATGTACCCGTCATCTTCTGCGCTATAGAAAATGTTGATGTGATAATCCTTCATGCCTCATCTCCCAACTCAAGATTATACCGCTCGACGAGTCGCAGGAACTGGCGAATCTGGTACGGCTTCGCTTTGCCTTCGACATTTTGCAGATTTACTAATTCTGTCACATGAGGGTGAATGAAAATATGATGACTGCCGTTGACACGCGAGAGGCGAAAACCAAATGCCTCGACAAGCGAAACCATATCACCAAATCGTATGTTCTTCGAGCCAGATAAGGCTCTTTCCAGAATCTTCTTCTTCTTCATTCCGTTCCGACAGCCAAAACTTCTGCTTGCAGTTTGTCTGCGAGCGAGCCGCGCCATGCGTCTTCGACTTCGTTGATATTGAGATTAACGACTTCAACGCCGTCCGACTTGATGATTAAGCTCTGGCCCTCTGTGCGTCCGACGAGAGCGAGTGTGCAATTGTTGCTTGCGGCTATCTCCTGCACGGCGGCGAGCGCGGATTCGTTGAAGCTGATGATGATGCGCGAAGGCGTCTCGCTGAAGAGACGCGCGGTGAGGGAAAGTGTTCCGGTCAAATCGATTTCCGCGCCGATGGCGACGCGATTGACGGATGAGAAGCAGCTTTCGGCGATGGCGACTGCGAGTCCGCCGTCGGAACAATCGTGTGCGGAGGCGAGCAATCCTTCTTCAGCCGCGCGCAGGCAAGTCTCCTGCGCCGCGCGTTCCGTTTCCAGATCGAGCGCGGGCACAGCACCTGTAGCAATCATCTCATCCGTCGTCCGCCCTTCGATGACGGCGGCATACTGGCTGACACTCAGGTCGTCTTTCGTCACTCCAAGAAGCGCGATGAGGTCGCCGGAATTTTTAAAGCCCGGCTGGACGATGCGCCGCACATCTTCGATGAGTCCGACCATCCCGATAACCGGCGTCGGCAACACGCCGCGCCCTTCCGTCTCGTTGTAGAAAGAGACGTTGCCTGAGACGACGGGCGTCTTAAATGCGCGGCAGGCTTCGGCCATGCCGTCTATCACTTCGGAGAAAGACCACATCACTTCCGGCTTTTCCGGCGAAGCGAAGTTCAGGCAATTCGTAATCGCGATGGGCCGCGCGCCGACGCAGACGACATTGCGCGCGGCTTCCGCCACGACCAGTTTTGCGCCTTCGCGCGGGTTGACCGCGCAGTACAAGCCATTGCCGTCGAGTGTCATCGCCAGAGCCTTGCGCGTTTCCTTGATACGCACGACCGCCGCATCCGCTCCCGGCAGCACAGCCGTGTTAGTCCTGACCATGTGGTCGTACTGGCGATAGACCCATTCCTTCGACGCCATGTTCGGCGCGGAGATGAGACGTAACAGCAGAGTGTTAAAATCAATTGGTGCAGAAGTCTTGCCATCTGATGCAAAGACCGGAGCAGTCGGCGGCGCAGGCGAGATGATGTCAATGCCGCCGCCAACAGCTACATCTTCATCGCTCGTCCCTCCGCTTTCCGCCTTGCTTTTCATCGGACGCTCGTAACGCGGAGCTTCGTCAGTCAGAGCGGCGACTGGAATGTCCGCGACTTTCTCTCCTTCATGGATGACGACCATGTGCGAGCCTTCGCGCACGCGACCGATGACAACCGCATCCAAATCCCACTTGCGAAAGATGTCCACGACTTCTCTTTCTCTTCCGCTGTGCGCGACGATGAGCATGCGTTCCTGCGATTCGGAGAGCAGCATCTCATAAGCCGTCATGCCTTCCTCACGCTGCGGGACGAGCGAGAGGTCTAGCTCGATGCCTGTGCCTGCGCGTGCGGCCATCTCGCAGGAGGAAGAAGTCAGGCCCGCCGCGCCCATGTCCTGTATGCCTGCGACCGCGCCGCTCCGCATCGCTTCGAGGCAGGCTTCCAATAGCAGCTTTTCCAGAAAGGGGTCGCCCACCTGCACTGTCGGACGCTTTTCCAGAGCTTCCTCGTCAAACTCCGCAGAGGCCATCGTCGCGCCGTGTATCCCGTCGCGCCCGGTCTTTGCGCCGACATAGAGCACAGGATTGCCGATGCCGCTCGCCTTGCCGAAAAAGATTTGGTCATGCCGCACCAGACCTAGCGCAAAGGCGTTGACTAAAGGATTTAGGGCATAAGCATCATCGAACGAGACTTCGCCGCCGATGGTCGGGACGCCGAAAGCGTTGCCGTAATGAGCTATGCCGCCGACGACGCCCGCGAGCAGAGCGCGATTGCGCCGCCCGTGCTGCGCGTGTTCGAGCGAGCCGAAGCGTAGCGAGTTCATCGCCGCGACGGGCCGCGCGCCCATCGTGAAGATGTCGCGCAGGATGCCGCCGACGCCTGTGGCTGCGCCCTGAAAAGGTTCTATGAATGACGGATGATTGTGCGATTCGACCTTGAAGGCCGCGCACCAACCATCACCGACATCAACCACTCCGGCATTCTCTCCGGGCGGCACGATGACGCGCTCGCCCGTCGTGGGCAATCTCTTTAAATGTATGCGCGAGGATTTATAGGAGCAGTGCTCAGACCACATGACGGAAAAAATGCCAAGCTCCGCAAAGGTCGGCTCGTGGCCGAGGAGTTCACAAATCCGGTCATACTCTTCTTGAATCAGATTATGGGATTGAATAATTTCGGGAGTAATCATATGGGCAGTGATAAATGATGAGCGATAAGTGATAATTCAGAACAGAGGATTCTAGCCTGTCACCCGCCGCTTGTCACATGGAGGGGCAGAGTTAACCACAAAGACACGAAGACACAGAGAGAGCTTCTTACCTCCCACGCACCCTTTGCGCCTTGAGGTCTTATTTTCTTTGTGCCTTTGCGTGAAACGTTGCCGGTTCGCGCAAAGGCGCAAAATTAAAACCGAAGGCGCAAAGAGTTGAAGCATTTAAATTTTGAGTTTTGAAATGCTCTCTGTGTGACTAACTACTTTTGTGGACTGGTAATCAATTTATCGAGTGCGGCGCGGAGTTCGACGGGCTTGATGCGGCCTGTGTGTTTGAAGACCAGCTTGCCGCCCGCGTCAAAGAGAAAGGTCGCGGGCAGTGCGCCGCGCCATTCCATGTCAACGGCTTTGATGGCAGGCTCAGGGTCTGGCACGTTCAGGAGATATGAGGGAATCTTTTCGGCGCGCATCTCGCGCAGGAATTGCGGGACGGTGGTTTTAATGTCGGAGACATCATCAAGCGAGATAAAGATTGTCTTCAGCCCGCGCTTTTGATAATCGGCTTCGATGCGTATGAGGTCTGGAAACTCTTCCTTGCACGGCTCGCACCATGTGGCCCAGAAATTGATGAGCACCGGGCGCGCTTCTTTACCCTCGCCGGGCTGCAAGAGTTTTTTGAGTCCTTCGAGGTCAAGCTCGCGGACTGTCAAAGCTTCTGCCGCAGGCTTGTCCGGTTTACCCGTTTGCTGGGCAAAAGCGACGTGCGCGAATGGCGCACGCCGCTCCATGCCGGCAGAAGTTAAGATAAACGCGCACGAGAGCGCGAGCAATAGAACACGCTTCATGCGGATTTTAGGAAGCTCTCTTGATCGAACAGCCAAAGGCGTCTGCCTGAGTCTTTACGACAGGCTTGCCCGCGAGCATCGCATCCATCGCATCACGCAGGTCGTTGTGCTCGACCTTCGTTACATCGCGCGAGTTGTCAATGCGCCCGTGATAGACGAGCTTGTTACCGGCGTCGAGCAGGAAAACTTCCGGCGTCACGGTTGCGCCGAGCGCGTCAGCTATCTTGTTGCCCTTATCCTGCAACATCGTGAACGAGAACTTGTTGTCCGCTGCATGGGCCTTCATGTCGTCAACCGTTTCGGTCGAGTTGGAGTTGATGCCGACGACGTTGATGCCGCGCGCCATGTAATCCTGCGCCAGCATTTCCATGCGCTCGTTATAGGCTTTGACGACCGGACACTTGGCGGAGATGAAAATCAGCACAGTGCCGTTCTTGCCCTTGAGAGAGTTGAGTGTCTGCTCCTTGCCCTTTGTGTCCCAGAGCTTAAAGTTTGCGATGTTTGAGCCAATGGCAGGGCCAGCCTTGCTCTCTTCGCCAGAGCCTTTGACTCCGGTCGGAACCAGCAGAACCGCGCCGATGAGCAATGTGAGCGCGAGCGCGTATGCCTGATACTTCTTCATGATTTTGAAACTCCTTCTAAAAAGATAGATAGCGGAAAGGCAAGCTTAGCAGCCATCGCTTGCGCGTGACAAGCCGGCAGGGACGAGCATAGAGGAATGAAAAATTAAAAATGTAAAATGCAAAACAAGAGTTGCCTTTCATTAATACTATGAATCAAGAGTCGAAACTCTTTGCGCCTCTTTGCGAAAAACCCTTGCGCCCTTTGCGTTAAAAGGCTCTTAAATGCAAAGAGCGCGAAAGAGCAAGAAGCAAAGAGACGCAAAGGACTGGCTGCTCCGGCCAGCGCTTTCTACTCTTGATTCGTACTAGAAGCGGTCTCATAAATAGCACCTGAGCAGAATCACAATGCAGCCCAAGTGCACAAAGCCCAGAAAGTTTTCGCTGTGATACTCGTAACGCACAACCAAGCGACGGAAGTTCTGCAACCACGCAAACAACCGCTCAATCTTCCACCGTCGCCGGTAGCGCCTGAGTGGGCGACCATCTTGCGTGACGGCTTTCTTCCTGTTTCGCTTGTGCGGCGCGATCATTTCAATACCCACTTCGGCCAACGTCTCATCAAGCGGGTCAGAATCATAAGCTTTGTCACCGATCAATCTTCGTGGCTGCTCGCTGGTAAAGTTCTCAGCCAGAGTGTTTGCGACAAGGGTGACTTCATGCGGCGAAGCACTCGTTGTGTAGACGGCGAGAGGAAGACCAGAGCCATCTGCCACCGCCATGAGCTTCGTACCCTTGCCCCGCTTGGTCTTTCCCACGTCGAGACCCCTTTTTTTGCAGCCACGAACGTGCCGTCAATAAAGCATTCAGAAAGATCAAGCTCACCCCGCTCTTGGAGGTCTGCGGCTAATGCCTCAAGCACCAGCCGGAGCGTCCCATCCTTGACCCACTGCTGGAATCTACGATGGCAGGTCTGGTACGGTGGAAATCTATCGGGTAAATCCTTCCACCGTGCGCCACTGCGCAGAATCCAGAGAATGCCGTCCAGCACTTGGCGATTATCTCGCCACGGCCTGCCACGCTCATCTTCGCGGCGCGGCAGCTTTGGAATCAGTGGTTCGATGATCGCCCATTGTTCATTGGTTAGTTCTTCTCGTCGTGCCATGCGTAAAATCGTAGCATGGCACAGGTATTTATGAGACCGCTTCTATTAATTTTTCATTCCTCCGCTCTTTCGAGGGTAAAGAGCCAGAGCATGCGATTCTCTTTCTCGTCGAAGACATGACGGCCTTCGATGACACGCCAGAAGCCCATGTGTTGCCAGCGTCCGACCTCAAGCTTGTTAAAGAGCGGGACGCTGTGACCGCTCTCGATGGCGGCAAACAATGCGCGATTGGCCGGACACAAGTGTTGGTCGCCGCGACGGCCCGCGCCGGTGTAGTAGATGCGATTGTCAGACTCGCTCCGGCGGTCTGGATAGCAGGGATTTATCCGCCCGAAATCCGTGAGCAAAGAGATCAGGCGACCCTTGCGTTGATAGACGCCGTTGCGTATGCGATGCGTGCGATTGACTTCGGCCCACGAGAGCAAGGATGAAGGCGAAAGGCGGAAGGATGAGCTAAAAGCATTACCTTCGTCGGTCATACTTTCATCCTTCATCCTTCCGCCTTCATCCTTGCTCTTCTAGGGAACATAAGCAGCAGGGACGGGGATGTCACCGGCTGTGCCAAAATTCTGTCCTCTAAACGAGCCGTTGCTGCTGTTGAGGATGTACCAGTTGCCCTCCGTCGTGCGCCAGACGGCGACATCGGCCCTGCGGTCTCCGTCATAGTCTGCGACGACGGGAATGTCCAGACCGTTGCCGAAAAGCTGTCCCCTAAAGCCAGCCCCGCTCTGCTGTATGTACCAGCCGCCCTCCGCCGGACGAAAGAGCGCCAGGTCTGCTTTGTCGTCGCCGTCGAAATCCGCAGGCACTGGCCTGTCGCCGTTCGCGCCAAAGGCTTCGGCGCGGAATCCAAGAAGGCTCTGCTGTATGTACCATGCTCCGGCTGAAGGACGAAAGACAGCGATGTCTGCACGACCATCGCCGTCGAAATCCGCAGGCGCGGGCCGGTCGCCCTGCGTGCCGAAGAAGTATGAGCTGACAGTGTTGCCGTTGCTGTTGAGGATGTACCACGCTCCGGTCGAAGGACGATAGACGGCTATATCTGCTTTGTCATCTCCATCGTAATCCTGAGAGACAGGCACGTCGCCCTGCGTGCCGAACTGCACACCGGCAAAACCCGCGCGGCTTTGCAGCAGATACCAACTCCCGGTCGAGGGACGATAAACGCCGATGTCCGTGCGGCCATCTCCGTCGTAATCTTCAGGCGCGGCCACGTCGCCCTGCGCGCCGAAAGCCTGCCCTGAGAATCCGCCGTTCTCGCTGCTGGTGATGTACCAGAAACCGCCTCCGGGACGAAAGACAGACAGGTCGGCTTTCGCGTCGCCATCGAAATCAAAGCGCGTCTGCGAGGTGCGAAGACTGAGACAGGTCGGGTTGGCAGCAGCGTGCGCCAGAATTTGACCGATGGAAAAGTCGCAGAATAGCAGCGCGGTCTGCTCCGATGCGCTGGCAATCATAATTGTGTTGGCGCATCCGGCCACAGTCTCCGCGTGAGTCGCGCTAAAGTTATGACCGATCTCATGCGCGGTCAGGATATACCTCTGTAGGTTTGTGAATGGCGGAGCAACTTTACCGGATAACCCGTATGCCGCGCCCGGATTGTTGCACACAACTCCGATGACGGAGATGCCCGCCGTCGGAAAGCGGCCCGTCCACAGATGCGCCAGATCGCGCCGGAACAGCGGGTTGGTCGGCGGAAAGTTTGCGTTCCAGTAGCTGCGGAATGTTACAGCTCCGGGAGCTGTCGAGGTGAGCAGGAGGGCAGCGCTGGCTGGCGTTCCGTAAGGGTCTGTCCCGACCCAGCCGTGCTGGTATGTAATAGAGAACGTCATGCCGAGTTGAAGCTGGTATATGCCCTCCACCTGATTCATCGTCGCCAGAATGTCTCCAAAGGTCGCCGCGAGGTTGTTGTTGAAAGTCGCCACAAACGGAGCATCGGCCTCCGTCGCCAGTTCTATGACGCGCTGCAACGCGCCGCCCGCCACACGCGGAGCAACCTGCGAGACCATCCCGTCAACCTTCTCGTCCAACGTCGCCTCGCAGGAAAGATTCCCGCGCTCGATAACGTCTGTCTCGTCGTACATCACGAAGTCGCCCGCTTCAGCGGCAGCAGAAAAATTGCGCGCCGACTCTATGAAGCGATTCCCGTCCGGCGTGAGAATCATGCCTTCAAAGCTTTTGTCGTCAATCGTGAAGCGCGCATGTGAGTTTTCCATCCCGCGCACGAATCCTTTGTACGTATGCACAGGGCCGCTCTCGACGCTGCGCCGCACGCCCGCAATCGTCCCTTCGGCGTGATAGTCTCTGGCGCGCAAATCATTCGGCATCAGGACGAGTTCATAGTTTCTGCCGGAAGCGGCGAGCGAGACCCGTCCCGTCCGGCGCACGCGCTCTGCGACCGCACGCGTGTCGAGCTTTATCAAATCATGTTTGCGAAAAACCTTGCCGAGGTCTTGCTCGCGCTGCGCTGTCTGCTCTGCGCTGCGAGCCTCGGAGGTTTTCGTCGTCAGCGATGTCACTAGTAATCCGCAGGCAATGAGAATAAGGCAGAAGGGGAACAAGACTTTCACTTGCTTCATGGAAATTTCTCCTAACGGGGCCGCTGGCTAACGTTTAATGATGACAGCCCGCCTCGCGCCTTTGCTTAAGGTATGGTGGCAAGGCTCTGCCAATGTTTGGGAAATAATTTGCGCTGGGGATTCAACCTCTCGGCGGAAAAACCAAGATATAAAAACACTAGACCTCTTGGCAAAAGATGTCAACAGCGATGCTTAAATCGCTTTCTCAAGAAGAGCAAGCCGTCAGGCCATCGCCGCCAGCGTGGCCGCCAGCGAGCGAAAGATGTCGCGCCCGTCCGACGAGCCTAAGAGGTCTTCGCACGCGCGCTCAGGATGCGGCATCAGCCCCAGCACATTGCGCTCGCGGTTGCAGATGCCTGCGATGTTGTCACGCGCGCCGTTCGGATTGGCTTCGGGCGTCGCCTGCCCGCTCGCGTCGCAATAGCGAAAAACGATGCGGTCTTCGCTCTCCAATTCTGCAAGCGTCGCGTCGTCGCAGACATAGTTGCCTTCCGCGTGTGCCACGGGGAGGCGCAGGACGCTCCCGCCCGTCAGTTGGTTGGTAAAAGGCGTCTCAGTGGTTTCGACCTTCACCTGCACATGCTCGCAGATAAAGTGCAGGTCGCGGTTGCGTATCAGCGCGCCCGGCAGCAGGCCGGATTCGCAGAGGATTTGAAAGCCGTTGCAGATGCCGAGGACGAGACCGCCGCGCGCCGCAAACTCTGTGACGGCATTCATGATCGGCGAAAATCTTGCGAGCGCGCCCGCGCGTAAGTAATCGCCGTAAGAAAAACCGCCCGGAATAATCACAGCATCGTAGCCGTTGAGGTTCGTCTCACGATGCCAGATAAAATCAACGGGCTGGCCCACATGCTTTGAGATGACATGATACGCATCATGATCGCAGTTTGAGCCGGGAAAAACTATGACGCCGAATTTCACTTATTCAATCTCCACACGATAGTCTTCGATAACGGGATTCGATAAAACTTCTCGCGCCATGCGCGTCGCCGCTTCGTGCGCTTCTGTGGCGGCGAGCGCAGAGTCGAGCGCAATCTCGAAATATTTCCCCTGACGAATATCCGCGATGCCTTGATAGCCCAGCAGCTCGACGGAATGTTGTATGGCTTTGCCCTGCGGGTCAAGGATGCCCTGTTTGAGTGTGACGTAAACTTTGGCTTTCATCTAAAAGATTTCGCTCCTCCGGCCTCAGATGATAAAGCAAAATGTTGCAGGATGCGTAGTCGTTGCCATAAGATTCAAAATGTTTCTATCACACAGCAAAACCGCATCACGGAATTTTCAGCTCAGAAGGAGAACTTATCATGCAAAATCCCCCGCCCAATTATGGCGCGCCGCCGCCCAATCAACCTTATGCTCCGACGCCGTCGCCGCACGCTCATCTGGGCAAATCCGCGCTCGGCAACATGGATGCTAACGCGGCGGGCGCGCTCGCTTACATCGGCGTCGTCGGATTGATTCTCGTCATCATCGAAAAAGAGAACCGCTTCGTGCGCTTTCACGCCATGCAATCGCTGCTCTACGGCGTCGGGATGAGCGTGGTCATGGTCGTGCTCTTCATAGTCCTCTGGATCATCAGTATGATTCTAGTGATGGTCGGAGCCGCCGCCGGAGGCAATGCCGGGGGCATTATCGCCACCATCGGCGGGCTGCTGATGATGCTCTTCTGGATAGTCGCGGTCGTGCTGCTGCCGATGATGATCCTCGGCGGTCTTATCTTCGGCGCTGTCAAAGCATATCAGGGCCAACTGTTCAAACTGCCCATCGTCGGCAATCTGGCTGAAAAGTTTACTCGTTAAGCGACGAGTGACAGACATTATAATAAGAGCGTCTTTCAAAGCATCTGTCGCTCTTTAGCGGCTTGAGACTTTCTTTGTTTGCGCCACCAGCGTGAAACGTAGCTGTTTCTCGCTGGTGGCGCGAAGATAAAACTTAAGGCGCAAATGGTTGAAGCTTTCTCTTCCTTGAATTTAACACGTCACTTATCGCTCTCTGCGAACACCCGGTCGAAAATCGCGTCAACATTTCTGAGATACGTGTCGAGCGAGAAGATGTGCGACAACTCTTCGGTTGAGAGATGCGCGCGGATGTCCGGGTCTTCGTTGAGCAGCGTCTGAAAATCTCTGCCCTCGTCCCAGACCTTCATCGCGTTGCGCTGCGCCCACTCGTAAGCCTCTTCGCGCGAGATGCCTTTCTGCGTCAGCGCGAGCAGCAGTTGGCCGCTAAAGACGAGGCCGCGCGTCGCGTTCAAATTCTCAAGCATCCTTTCGGGATACACGACGAGACCATCAAGGAGCGAAGCGGTTTTTGCCAGCATGTAATCGAGCGCGGCTGAAGAATCCGGCAAGACTATGCGCTCGGCTGAAGAATGCGAGATGTCGCGTTCGTGCCAGAGCGCGACGTTCTCAAGCCCTACGATTGAGTTGGCTCGCACCGTTCGCGCCATCCCGCAGATGCGTTCCGATAAAATCGGATTACGCTTGTGCGGCATCGCGCTTGAACCCTTTTGACCGCGCTTGAATTTCTCCTGCGCCTCGCGCACTTCAGTGCGCTGCCAGTGGCGAACCTGCAAAGCAAACTTGTCGAGCGACGAAGCGATAATCGCTAAGGTGCACAGATATTCCGCATAACAGTCGCGCTGTATGATCTGAGTCGAGACGGGCGCGGCGCGGATGCCCAGACGCTCGCAGACACGCTCTTCCACAACCGGGTCGAGGTGCGCGAACGCGCCGACCGCTCCGCTAATCTTGCCCACCGCAACGGCTTTGCGCGCTCTCTGCAATCGCTTTCGATTCCGGCGCATCTCGTCATACCAGAGAGCGAAGACCAGCCCGAAAGAAGTCGGCTCGGCATGTATGCCATGCGTGCGTCCGATCTGCGGCGTGTGCTTAAACTCGAACGCGCGACGCCGTAAAACTTCAAGCAGAGAATCAATCTTGCCGAGCAGAATATCGCAGGCGTCGCGGAGCAGCAGAGCATTCGCAGTGTCCACCACATCCGAAGAGGTCAGTCCGTAATGCACAAAGCGCGAGGCTGCGCCGATTGATTCCGCAAGGTTCGTGGTAAAGGCTATGACATCATGGTCTGTCGTCTTTTCGATTTCGTTGATGCGCTCGACTGTGAAGGCGGCGCGGCTTTTGATTTCCTCCACGGCCTCTTGCGGAATGACGCCCATCTCCGCATGCACTTCGCAGACGGCGAGTTCCACTTCTAGCCACTTCTGAAACTTATTCTGCTCAGACCAGAGCGCGCCCATTTCGGGCAAGGTGTAACGTCCAATCATAATCCCAAGTCTCAAGTCCCAAGCCCCGGGTCTCAAATCAAGCTTCCCAAACATGGGACTTGAGACCCGGGGCTTGGGACTTCATTTCAATGCATCCGAGTTGACAAAATATCTGGCGAGTTGCCAGCGGCCATCGCGTTCGACGAGCGTGAAGGTCTCCATGCCTTCGCCGCGCTCGAAGGTCGTTTGATACTGAACGATAAATGACTGAACGGGCCGCGCGCCGCCCGTCATCTGCTCGCCGCGCGCCGTGTGAAAGGAGCGGTTTTTGACGCTGCCGAGCCGGGTGCGGAGCGACTTGAAAAATTCTCCGGTCGCGTCGAGCGTGGATGCCTGACGCCATTCTTCCGCAGCCTCTTGATAAATCTTCTCATCGCGTGCGGCGGCGATGTCTTCGGTCACGGTATCAATCGTCGTCTGCGCTGCGGGCGGGATGCCGGGCAGCTTCTGATCCACCGCGCATGAGGCGAGCGAGATAAGAAAGAGCAAGCCGCCGAGATACTTAAACGAAGATAGTTCCCGCAAAGGCACAAAGGCGCAAAGAGGGCGCGAAGAAAAGATAAAGCAGAATCTAAAGGAAGGAGTCCTGTTGATTCTTCCCTTTGCGTCTTCTCTTTGCGCCTTTGCGCCTTTGCGGGAAACTTTTTGTCCGGTCATCAATAGCTCTGTCTTCAAAACTCAAACCACGGCGTCGGCTCTTTGGGATGCGAGAGCGTGATTTCCGTCTCGGAGCGAAAGAGCGGCGCGCGTTCCTGTAATGCGCTCTCGGCTGTGAGCTTGGCTAAATAGGGATTGTTGGCGCGCTGCGAGAGATGCGCGAGCACTATGTGACGCGCCGCCCCGTCGAAGCCTTCGCGCAGCCAGACGGCGACATCCTCATTCGACAGATGGCCCGTGCGCGACAGGATACGCTGCTTAAGTTCCCACGGGTAAACATCGCAAGCCTTGAGCATATCGCGGCTGTGATTCGATTCGATGACGATGGCCGCGCAGCCGCGCAAGCGTTCGGTAATCAGTGTCGTGATGCAGCCGAAATCCATCAGCGTCGCAATCTTAGTTCCGTCGTGGCTGGCCGTAAAACCGAAATTGTCCACAGCGTCATGCGGAACCGTAAACGGATGAAAATCTATCGCGCCGATGCGAAAGTCCTTGCTCGATTCGATCTCTTCGACGCGGTCGCGCAAGACTTCGTTGCGCTTGCGCGGCTCGTCATTGGCGACGCCGCGCCGCTCGCCTATGTAAGCCTCGCGCGTTGGCCCTGAGACGTAAACCGGACACTGCAAGCTCTTTAAGAGAACGCGCAGTCCGCCCGCGTGGTCTCCGTGCTCGTGCGTGATGATGACGCCGTCGAGCCTCGTTGCATCCTCGCCCATCAGGGCCAGCCGCCTGACTGTCTCCTTCGCGCTCATCCCCGCATCCACCAGCACGCGCGTCTCGCCCGCGACGATGAGCACGGCGTTTCCGGTCGAACCACTTCCTAAGACAGTGAATTTCATAGAAACAGTGACGAGCGACAAGTGACGGGTGACAAGTAAAAGACAAGAAGAGTTTTTAACTCGTCGCTTGTCACCCGTTACTACTCTTAAATTTCCAGACGCGAGCGGTCTATGCGAAAGCCGTTAAGGTCGCCGAGAACCGCGAGCGCGAGCGTGTCCGAAGTGAATGATGCGCTCGCCACGCGCTGCACATCTTCAGGCGTGACGGCTTCCAGTCGCTCGATAATCTCATCGGGCGAGATGCGCCGACCATGTATGATCTCCTGCCGCGCCAGCGCGCCGGCGCGCATGCTGGATGATTCGAGGCTCAGCAGGATAGACGAGACGGCCTGGTCTTTAACGAGTCGTAGTTCCTCATCCGAGACGCTTTCGCTCACCGCGCGCCGCAACTCAATGAGCGAGAGGTCAATCACTTCGTCAAGATATTCGGGCGATGTTCCGGCATAGATTGTGAAAACCCCTGCGTCCGAATACGCGCTGCCGCCCGCGCCGACAGAATAAGCCAGGCCGCGTTCCTCGCGTATGGATTGCCAGAGGCGGCTGGATGTCCCGCCGCCGATGATCGAAGCCAGCAGGCTCGCAGCGTATCTCTCAGCGCTCCGCGCGTCGGGCCACGGCGCGGCGATAATCAGGTGCGCCTGCTCAAGCTCTTTCTTCTTCTCGATCAGAATCGGCGCGGCTGGCGCGGGCGCGTTAGAAATCTCAACCGAATCATCCGGCGCGCCGTTTTCTGCGAAGGCGAGTGTGGCAAGCTCTACCAGTTTTTCGTGTTGCACATTTCCGGCGGCGACGATGACCAGATTGCGCGGCGCGTATTCGCGCGCATGAAATTCTGCCGTCAGGCTTTTATTGAAAGAGGAGACGGTTTCGGCAGTGCCCTCTATGGGGCGGCCCAGAGGATGATTCAGAAAGTAAGCGGCATTGAAAAGCTCGCCCAAAAATTCGTCGGGCGTGTCTTCGACCATCTTCATCTCTTCGATGATGACCTTCTGCTCGCGCTGCAAATCTTCCTCGTCAAAGCGCGGGCGCGCAATCATATCCGCCAGCAGGTCAAAGGCTCCTGCGAGCGCAGTGTCCCTGACCTTCATCGTAAATCCTGTCACTTCATGAGTCGTGAAAGCGTCAAGGTGTCCGCCCAAACGGTCTGATTCGATGGCTATGTCGAGCGCAGAGCGCGTGCGTGTGCCCTTAAAAACCGTGTGTTCGATAAAATGGCAGATGCCGTTCAGAGCCTGTGATTCGTGGCGCGAGCCGCGCCTGACCCAGATGCCGACGGTCACGGAACGAAGGCCCGGCATGTGTTCTGTCAAAATGGTGAGGCCGTTCGGAAGCCTTGTGGATTGAACCTGATCTATCATATTAAGCTGGAAAACCTACTTCTAATAAAAGCTCTTGAAACATGTCATTCAATTAAGCCTTGCATCGTAACATGCGTTGAAAGAGCGGGCAAACGAGAGCAAGGATGAAGGCGGAAGGATGAAAAGAGTGCTATTAAAGATGAGCAACTCAAGGTTGAATAGCATGCTTTTCATCCTTACCGCCTTCATCCTTCCGCCTTGCTTTCCGGTCTCCGGCATCCTGAAACCGAAATCCGACATCAGAGCAACAGCATCTAAAATCCGGATGAATACTTGACACAATTTGCGAAACTGGCGGAAAATGCCCGACGTTGAAGTGGTAAACCAAAGTCTCCAACCTGCCGAAGGGCGTTCGGTCTCGCTAGAGCACTCCGACTCGTGACCTCTTGTTTTAAGCGGAGGTGAGATTCCTATGATGCCAAAGGGAGTTCAGCTCAGAAAATTCTGGCGCATAAAATTGCTGCTGCTCATGGCAGTTGCCTCGCTTTGCGCGGCAGGCGTGCCCCGTGTTTATGGAAACAGCGGCTCGACGCTCGGCACAATCACAGGCACTGTCAGAGACAATAAAGGCAATCCGCTGGCGGGCGCAATCATCGCTCTCTTGCGCGAGGGCGCGGGCGAGATTATCAAGCAGACGCGCAGCGGGGCCGACGGCAGCTTTACAGCCAGAATCACGCCGGGGCGTTACAGCCTGCGCGCGGAAGCGTCCGGCTACACTTCGGCCTCTTTTCCAGCCGTCCAGATTCGTCGTGCAGACGAACTCATCTACAGCTTCAATCTGATTCCCGCAGGCTCTGGCCGGACTTCTCCTGAAAGACGCATGGATCGTGACAGCGCCAAATGGCGTCTGCGTGCGGCGCAGGGGCGTCGCTCTATCTTCCATGCACAGGAAGGCGAAGACCAGGCTATCACGGCAGCTTTAGAGGGCAGCGAGGCGGTAGAAGATGCTGCCGATGACGGAGCCGTGGCGTCGCGTTCAAGCTGGAAGAAGCAGGCGCGCATGCAGGGCGTCATAGAGACTTACGCGCTCACTTCTTCAAACAGTCTTGCGCCCGGTCATGTGGGAGTGAATTTCGCCGTCGCGCAGCCCGCAGGCAAAAGCCTTGAGCTGATCTTCGCGGGACAATTTGGATCGGGCGGCCCCGGCGCGCCGCAACGCTTTGAAACAAGCGCACGCTGGCGCGTCAATGATCGCCATCGTTTGAACTTGAGCGTTGGCGCAATGAAACTGGGCGCGATTGCTCCGGCAGAGAGCAGCAGGCGTGAGAGCAATCTGGGCCAGCTTTCCATGCGCGCCGTTGATGAATGGGTCTTGCGCGATGGAATCGTGGTCGTCGTCGGTCTCGATTACTCGCGTTTTGTCGGCTCAGGCAACGCTTCTTCAATCACCCCGCGCCTCGGCGTGCAGTTTGACGCTAATGCGCGCACGCGCCTGCATGCGGCCTACGCGCCCGGCGGCGACGAAGCCGACGCGCAGAGCGTGGTTGCGTTTGAAGATAATAATGTTGTCTTCAAGCAGGCTGCGGCGGAGCCTGTCGCGCTCGTGGATGGTCAGGCCGTGTTGGAAAAGAGCCGCCGTTTCGAGTTCGGCATCGAAAGAGTTCTTGATAACGAATCGAGCATTGAAGCCACGGCCTTCTTTGATATGACCAGCGGGCGCGGCGTCGGACTCTTGAGCACGCCGCTGTCTGCCTTCAACGGCGAAGGCGGCGAAGCCCTGATGAATATAGCCAATCAGGAAGGAAACGCACGCGGCGTGCGTATTGTCTACACGCGACGCATCAACGGCGTGCTGAGCGCCTCGGCAGCCTATTCTTTCGGGCGCGGCCAGTCTCTTTCCGAGGACGGCTTGACAGACCCGGCAGAGCTTTTCGAGAGCGGCTTTTTCCAGACCCTCGCGGCGCAGGTCAACGCAGACCTCGGGCGCGGCACACGTATTCGCACGGTCTTTCGCTTCTCTCCGCGCGCGACCGTCTTTGCCATTGACCCGTTCGCCGGACGGCTCGCAGTCTTCGACCCGTCTTTGAGCATCCTTATAACGCAGGAGTTGCCGACCTTCGGTTTGCCTGTGCGCGCCGAAGCGGTGATTGACGCTCGTAATCTTTTGGATACACAGATGGGAATGGACGATGGTGAGATGCAGATGCTCGTGAACGCCATGCGGCGCTCGTTGCGTGGGGGAATCTCAGTCAGGTTTTAGCAGTGAAAGTAAAAAAGAAAAGGGAAGAGGATGAAACGGGCAGGCTTTCTTCCTCTTCCCTTTTCTTTCCAAAATCTCGGAAAACTCCAAAAACTCGGATAAATCCCACGCCACCGCGTCCGCTGTAATCCAACTTTAAGAGAGTTTTACAAAGGGAAGAAGCGGTGTGCAGAGAACATTTGCTCGGCTCGCCTTAAGGCTCTCAAGCAAAAGGCGGCGGGTGAATGGTCAAATGAAACCGGCTGGAACATTGCTTGCCTGATTTTGCTTGATGTAAAGGTATGTTCACCGACATAGAGGGGACAAACGCACCTTGAAAGGTTCTGTGCTGACAACGCGTACATGGGCGCTGCTGATTGTGGCAGCCCTGTTCGTTGCTGCCGGAGTCCTCAATTTCACACAGCGCGCGACGCACAAATTCCCCGCGACGGACGGCATCATCTGGATTCAAACGCCTCAAGGCATCATCGCGCAGCGGGCCGAGCCGGGCCAGTCGGGCGCGCGTGCGGGCATCATCACGGGCGACCGCTTGATCGGCATCAGCCGTGACGAGACCAATTTTGAAGAGATCGCAAACGCCTCGGATGTGCAAATCTTTCTGGAAGAAGCGGGCGTCGGCGGGCATCTGACCTATTACTACGAGCGACCATCCAATCCGCCTGAGACCAGACTTTACTACGCTTCGCTCTACAGTCTGGACGCCAGAGCCAGATGGGCGGAGTCCGATCTTTATCTCAACTTCGTCGGCCTCATCTACTTGCTGGTCGGGCTGTTCGTGCTCTTCAAGCAGGGCGGGCGCGCTCCGTTTGTCCTGCACTTCGCCAGCGTTTGCCTGACCGCGTTCGTCTTTCATTTCTACAAGCCCATCGGCACATTTGAAGATTTAGACCTTGCGATAGCATTTCTGGATGACGCGGCGTTTGTCCTGTTCGCGCCTCTCTTTCTGCATTTCTGCGCCGTTTACCCGACGCGCTATCACCTGAACAGCAAGAGACGCTGGCTGGCAGTGCTGCTTTATGTGCCAGCAATTGCCCTGCTCGCGCTGGCTGCCGTCGCATACTTTGTTGCGCCGTCGCGTCTGGCCCGTTTCGGAGTTGCTGAAACTTTCGACCTGCTCGGCCTCTTTGACAAAGCGAGTTTCATACACTTCTGCGCGGCGTTGGCGATTGGCGCGGGGATTCTGGTCTGGCGATTTATCAAGAGCCATTCGACTGTCGTCCGGCAACAATTAAAGTGGGTCATGTCTGGCGCGATCATCGCCGTCACGCCGCTCACCTTGCTCTATGGCATCAATCATTTGCTGGGGCTTGAGAGCGAGCGTTGGGTGACGGGCGTGGCTATCGTGCCGCTCATCTTGATCCCGCTGGCCTTCGGCCACTCCGTCGTGCGCTATCGCCTGATGGATGTGGACATCGTCGTGCGCCGCGCAGTGGTCTATGCGCTGACGACACTGGCGATTGCGCTGCTTATCGGCGGCGTGGTCTTAGCCGTCGGGGCCTGGGTCTTTAGCGGCAATGTGGTGGTGGGCGAAGTGACCTTGCCAGTCATCATCGCGGTCGTGGCGATGGCTGTGATTGTGATGATTGCCGCACCGATCAAGAATTTTCTGCAAGAGCAGGCGGACAGATTTTTCTACGGCGAGATTTATGACATGCGCCACGGCCTGATGGACTTCGGGCGCACGCTCTCCGCGACGACTGCGCTTGAGCCGCTCTTGAACGCGCTCGTCAGCCGCTTGCAACAGGTCTTGAGCGTCGAGCGCATCGCCATCTTTATCGAAGACAAGCGCACTCCCTCAGGCTATCGCGTGGCGCGTGCCGCAGGGCTTTCCTTCGAGATGATCGTGCCGCCGGATTTCCGCGAAATGATTCGTCGCCGCTCGGCTGAGACAGGAGTCGTGCGCGCGGATGACCTGGACCTCTCGCCTGAGACGACCGAGTTCGTGCGCAGAGCTTTGCACTACTATGTGCCGTGCGTCGTGCGCGGGCGGATGGTGGCGGTGATTGGTCTGGGCCGCTCGGCTGACGGCGCGCTGCTCTCTTCCGAGGACGTGGAAATCCTGCGCACTGTTTCCGGCTATGTCGCGGTGGCGATTGAGAACAGCGTGCTCTATCAGGAGCAGCAGGAGCGCGCGGCGGAATTGGAGTTGCTCAAAGAGTTTAACGAATCTATCGTCGAATCCGTCAATATCGGGCTGCTCGCGGTTGACCTCGAAGGCCGCGTCACGCGCTGCAATTCTTCTCTGGAAGAGATGCTCGGCATCCAGCGCGAAGAGGCCATCGGCAAACACGTCGAAGAACTCTTCGCAGAAGATTTCGCAGAGACTTTGCAACAGGTTCTGGGCGGCGAGCGTTGGCGACTAAAAGAGCTGCGCCATATCTACAAGATGCACACGGCGACGCATGACGGACGCCCGCTGATTGTGAACATCGCCGTCGCCCCCTTGCAATCGGAAGCATCTGGCCGCACGGGTGCGCTCGTCGTGATTGAAGACGTGACCTCGCGCGTCCGGCTCGAAGAACAGCTTCAGCAGCGCGAGAAGCTTTCGAGCATCGGCCTCCTTGCGGCAGGCGTCGCGCACGAAGTCAACACGCCGCTGACGGGCGTCTCATCTTACACGCAGATGCTGTTGGGGATGCTGCCTGAGACAGACCCGAAGCATGCGCTCTTGCAAAAGGTCAGGCGGCAGGCGGATCGCGCGTCGAACATCGTCAATAACCTTTTGAACTTTTCGCGCACGGGCGGAGCCACAGAGTTTACAGAGGTCAACGTCCATCGCGTCCTGGATGACACGCTGCAACTCCTTGAGCCGCAGTTTCGCCGCAACCAGATAGAGATCGTGCGCTCCTATGAAGAGGAATTGCCAAAGGCTTCCGGCAATGCCGGGAAACTGCAACAGGTCTTTACCAACTTGCTGCTCAATGCGCGCGATGCCATCGTGGATGGCGGGCGCATCAGCCTCGCCACTTCTTCGAGCGAAGAAGATGAAGCGATTACGATTGAGGTGACGGACACAGGCATCGGCATCGCTCCCGAAAACGTCGCCAAGATTTACGACCCCTTCTTTACGACCAAAGGCGTCGGGCGCGGCACCGGCCTCGGCCTCGCCATCACCTATGGCATCGTGCAGGAACACTCCGGCCACATCACAGTCGAGAGCACGCCGGGACGCGGCACAACCTTCCGCATCACACTGCCCACAGCAGACGCGCGCATCCAGTTAAAAGCGGCGGCGGGCGATTAAAACCAATTCAAACAGGGATAGACAGGATAGACAGGATGAAGAAGAAGGTTGAAAGGCATTCTATTGTGCCTTGTGTTGCTCATCTTCATAAGCATTTCTTTCATCATTGCTTTGTATCCTGCTCATCCTGTCTATCCTGTTAATTCTTCTCTGACGGCGGCGGCTCGCCTGTGCCGCGTGCGCGGTTGAATGGAGACGTGGGCAGCCAACGTGGCGCGGCCTCTGCGCTGGCGACGCGCATGCCCGTGATGAGGCCGACGAGGGCAACGGAGCGTGCGCCGTCCCAGTTCCAATCCGGGCGCACAATGTCTCCCGGTTGATGATAATCGGTCGCCATCCATTTCATAGCGCGTGCTATCCAGACGGCTGTGTCGCCCTCCGGCCCACCGAGAAACATCAGCGCGGGCACGCCTTTCTTGACGAAAGCGTAATGATCCGAGCGATAGAAAACCCCTTCCTGCGGAAGCGGGTCTGCGGTCAGAATCATCCCGGTCGCCGCCAGCACTTCTTCCAACACTTTGCCAAGCTCCGAATGCTCCGCACCGAAACCGACGATGCGCTTGACGGGCGCGTAGACTTCCGTGCCGATGCCGTCAAAGTTTAAGTTGGCGGCCAGCTTTTCTACCGGCCACGTGGGATTTCTGGCCCAGTATTCCGCGCCCAAAAGTCCATATTCTTCTCCCGTCACGGCGAGGAAAATAATCGAGCGGCGCGGCTTCGGCTTTGATTTGGCGAAGACTTCGGCGATGGCTGTCATCTCCGCGACGCCGAGCGCGTTGTCGGCTGCGCCCGGATAGATGCGCCCCGCAGAGTCTATCCCGAAAGCATCATAATGCGCCGTGTAGATGACGGCTTCGCTTTTGAGACGCGCGTCAGAGCCTTCGATAAAGCCTGCGACATTGTGGCCCACCACCTGCTCGCGCTTGATCAGGACATCAAGCGTCGCGGGCTTGTTCAAGTCTCTTGAGACCATCTCGCCCGCCTCTGCTTTCGCCAGCGCTTCAGCATAGGTTATGCCTGAGCCTGCAAAGATTTTTTCGGCGGCGGCATCGCTGACCAGAACGATGGGCGGCAGTTTGAAAGGCGGCTCAGGCGCGTCCGTCATCGCCACGCGGCGAAAGGCTGCATATCTGGCAATCATGCTAAAGGGGCGGGCGACGGTTGCGCCGTTGGCGAAGATCATGCCCGCCGCGCCGCGCTGAATCAGATTCAAACCGATAGACTGCTGGCTCGCTTCCTGTCGCCATGTCTCCTGTTCTACGTTCTTCGGACGGCCACCAAGCAGGACGACTATCTTGCCTTTGACATCAATTCCGGCCAGATCGTCGCGCTTGAGATTTGCGGAAGCGACGCCGTAGCCGACAAAGACCAGCGGGCCGCTCGCGCTTGATTTGTCTGAAGTGAACGGAGGCGTCGGCACAAAGTCTTCACCGAACTTGAGCGGCGTCTCGCCAATCCTCGCGGCGGATTCAGTGGAGAGCTGTGTGCTTCTGAAATTGATTGCTTGCAGATAACCGCCTGCATCGCCGAGCGGTTTTAATCCGAGCTTGGCAAATTTGTCTGCGATATATTTCGCAGCCCTCTCGCCGCCTGCCTGACCCGTGCCGCGCCCCTCCATCGCTTTATCAGCAAGCGCGGTCGTCATCTCGCGCACGGTTTCGACTTTCAAACGCGCAGCGGCCTCGCGCTCTGCTGCCGACAGCACAGAAGTTGTTTGCAGCGGAGCAGTTGCCGCGCCTTGCTGGCCGAAAGCCGTCGTGACGAGCAGGACATGTGCGAGCAGCATGGCGGAGCATGCGCGCCGGAGTTTGTGCAAACGAGATGAGCTTTTCATGTGTTCTCCGAAATTAAATCGAGCTGATGATGATTGAGAGAGATTATAACGGACAGCAGGAAGATTAACCACAAAGGCTTAGGAAGATTTCAAATGAGGCTTGGAAAGATTTCAAATCCTGAATCTCAAATTTGAGATTTCCGCACGTTCGCTCGATAAACTTAACCGACATTTAAGTCGCGTGTAACTTTCCGTTAGCGGCCTAAAGCTAAGCTTCAATCCCCTCTCGAATTATCTTGCCTGATACTTGCGGACGAAAAAGAAGAGGAGCAGCATCCCCTGCTGCTCCTCTTCTGATGTGATTGATAAAATTTTTCAGGCAGTGCGGCGGCGGCGCTTTTTGTGGCCCACAATCAGGCGAATCAAACCGGCTGGGACAGTCCAGCTCTTGCCGTCGGCAGCGCGCTCGACCACGACATGCTGCGGATTGGATGGAGAGATGCCTGTGATGACGACATCCGATGCGCCGTCAAAATAATCTATGCCGATCAAATCCTGATTTCCCGCTTGAGACTTAACAACCCTTCTTGTGCTCCTCACCAGCCTGAACGGTAAGACAATCTGTTCTGCCATGATCGTTCACCTCAAACTCAAAAAACGTCCACATCCATATGATGCGCTTTGCGGGCGGAGTGTTTGTCAACACAAGCCGTCAAGCTAATTTATAGGCAGGACAGGTTAATTCCGGGTGAAGCGTTTATGATATTGAGGTTAATTGTGAAGAAGAGCAAAGACATTTTCCCGCAAAGACGCAAAGAAAGACTCTGTTGCTTTTCTTTGCGTCTTTGCGCCTTTGCGGGAAAATGTTTCTCAGAGCGGCAGGCGAAGTCGCGCCTCGCAGCCTGTGTGCGCGTCGCAGTTTCGCAAAGCGAGTGTGCCGCCGTGCGCTTCGGCGATTTGTCTACTGAGCACCAGCCCGATGCCCGTGCCGCCCTGTTTGGTGGTAAAGAAGGGGACGAACAGATTGCCGGTGTTGGAAAGCCCCGGCCCTTCGTCCTCGACACGCACATCTACATGCGTAGAGTTTTTGATCCACCCGACACTGACGCCGCCGCCTGTTTCGAGCGCGGCATCCACGGCGTTGCGCAAGAGGTTAATAAGAAGCTGTTCCAACTGATCCGCATCCGCCTGAATCGTCAGCTCAGGCCCGTGTATGAGCCTGACGGGAAGTCGCTTTTCAAGCACCGCGATGCGCTCGATCAGCTTACCCAACTCGACCGGCTGCATGCGCGGCGCGGGAAGCCTTGCGAGGCGCGCGTAGGCTTCCATAAAGCGACCGAGCGATTCCGCACGCGCAGAGATGACAGAGAGTCCGCGCTCCATATCTTCGCGCCAGTCCGCAGGTTGAGGCTCTTTTAAAAGAAGCCCGCGCAAACTTCCGGCCAGCGATTGAATCGGGGCCAGAGAGTTATTGAGTTCATGGCCCAAAACTCTCACAAGTCGCTGCCACGCCAGCCGCTCTTCTTCGCGCAGTGGTTGACTGAGGTCTGTGAGAACCAGTAACTGGTGCGGCAACCCGCGTTCACGAAATGTGCTGCGCCGAATTCCCCAGCGGCCCGCGCCGCCCGGAAAAGTCATCTGCGTCGTGTGCGTCGCTTCATCTCTCAAGCACTCTGCCAGATTCAGTTCAGCCGCGCTGAGGCCCGTGATGCGCTCTGCCGGTTGGGCCAGAAGCCGCTCTCCCGCGCGATTGACGAGACGTAGGAGTTGGTTGCTATCGAAAGCGAAAACCGCGACATTGATTTCCGCCATCACTGTCCGCAAGAGGGTCGTCGCTTCAAGCGCGCCGAGACGCTGCTCGCGCAAAGTCTCGCCGAGCGCGTTGATTTCCATCAACACCTCTCCGAGCGCATCATCGCGCTGCGCTCCACGCGCGCGGATGGAATAGTCGCCTTCGCGCAAAGCGGCCAGCAGGTTAGCAATCGTCTGCAAAGGTCTCGACACGCGACCCCTTAGCACAAAGGCAAGGCCCGGCCATGAGGCCAGTACCAGCAAGGTCAGCGTCACCTGCAACTTGATGCTGTAATCACCGCTCCACAGCAGGGCCAGCGCCACGATTGCTCCGGGCAATCCAATCAACAGCGCAGTCCACAGCACGCGCGCTTCATGACTCACAGCCGCGCGCCGCCTGACCTTCAATCGCTGGAGCGGAAGAGTTTGCACAGCAGCTTCTTTATATTTCGCTTCTTCCTTCGGCACTTCTTACAGTCCATACTTTTGCAAGCGACGATAGAGCGCGCTGCGGCTCAGGCCGAGCGATTGCGCGGCCCTGTTTACATTGCCGTCAAAGCGCGCCAGAGTTTTTCTTATGAGAAAGCTCTCGACATCTTCCAGACTCATCTCTTCAAGCCGGCCCGCGCCGTCAGGAACGGAAGAGCGTAAGCCCAAATCGCCCGCGCGCACCTGAGACCCGCGCGCCATCAGCACTGCACGCTCAATCGCATGATCCAGTTCGCGCACATTGCCGGGCCATGCGTGTTCTTCCAGCATTTCTAACGCAGCCGCTTCAAAGCCCTCCAAAATTTTCCGGTATCGTTGCGAGTGTCGATGCAGAAAATGCCGCGCCAGTAGCGGCACATCTTCTTTTCGTTCGCGCAAAGGCGGCAGGCGAATGACGATTGTGTTGAGCCGAAAAAGTAAATCCTGTCGAAAGCGACCCGCCGCGACTTCTTCGTTGACATCGGCATTGGTCGCCGAGAGGACGCGCACATTGACGCGCCGTGTCTTTGACGAACCGACGCGCTCAAACTCTCCTGTCTGAAGCACGCGCAGCAGTTTCGGCTGCAAGCCGGGCGGAACATTCGTTATCTCATCGAGGAACAGCGTCCCGCCGTCGGCCAGCTCGAATCTTCCCGCGCGGTCAACCTTCGCATCCGTGAAAGCTCCTTTGACATGGCCGAACAACTCGCTCTCAAAGATGCCTTCGGAGAGTCCGCCCGCGTTGACGGTCAGGAGCGGCTGCTGCGCGCGTTCGGATGCTGCATGAAGATGATGGGCCACGACATCTTTGCCCGTCCCGTTCTCGCCGGTAATCAAAACGTTGGCATCCGATGGGCCAATCCGCGCGATCATTTCCAGCACGGGCTGCATCGCTTCGGACTCTGCTATCAGGACGGGACGAGAGGGAGCGCGCAGCAAACGGTTTTCAGCTTCGAGCCGTTGCCCTTTACAGAGAGCCTGTCTCAACTCTATCTGCGTGCGCAGGATAGAGAGCAGCCGCTCGTTGGCCCACGGTTTTTGGACAAAATCGCGCGCCCCTCCGCGCATCGCTTCGACCGCCAGCTCGACGCTGCCCCACGCAGTCATGACGACGACCGGCAACTCCGCGTCGAGCGCGCGAATGTTTGCCAGCAGGTCAAGTCCCTCCTGCCCCGAGGTGGTGTCGCGCGCATAGTTGAGGTCTATCAGCACGACATCAAAGTCGCCTGTCTCCAAAGCTTTTAAGACGGCTGCGGGAGATGCGGCGGTCTGCGTCCTGAAGCCCTCGCCTTTGAGCAGCAGGCGCAGAGCTTCCAGCACATCGGGTTGATCGTCTGCGATGAGAATGTTCGGCATAGTCATGTGCAGGGCAACGCTTGATTAGCCACAGAGGGCACAGAGTAACACAGGGGAGAACGTCTCGCGCAAATGGCGCAAAGGAAAGCACGCAAAGGTGTTGAGCCATTCTTTATCTTGAATGCTTTCTTCGCGTCTTCTTTGCGCCTTTGCGGGAAAACTCCCGTTCGTCATCTCCTAACCCGCTCTCAACTGAAAACTGCTATTCAGGAAAGTAATGATCGAGCAGCGCGCTCGTCACGCTCCAGCGCAGTTGCCTGCGTTCATCGCCGCCGTAAGTGTAAGAGATAAACCATCCGAGATTGTGTTCCGGCAGAAGCATCATCTGGCTAATCGCGCCGTCATATCCTCCGTTGTGAAATATCGCCTGCTGGTTGTTCTCAAAGTGACGGAAGAACCCGTAAGAGATAAACGGAGACTCGCCGATGTATCGCTGCATGTGCATCTCTCTGATGGTCGCTTCCTTGAGGACGCGCGTGTTGCCGTACCGACCGCCGTTCAGGTGCGCGATCATAAAGCGCGAGATGTCCGTCCCGGTCGTCAGCAGATTGGCTGCGGGCGCAGTCCAGAAGTCGCCTTCGTCCGCAGTCATGCGCTGGTAGCTGCCGTCAACATAGCGATAACCGACGGCCACATCTGCCGCGACGTTGGCGGGTAATTGATAGGGAAGCAGGAAAGTGCTGTGACGCATGCCGAGGGGTTGCAGGATATGTTTCTCCATGTATTTTTCAAAAGGCTCGCCGGAGACTTCTTCGAGCACGTGGCCCGCGAGCGAAGCTCCGTAGTTTGAATATCTGAACGCGCCGGCAGCCTTCGCGCGCGGCGGCATCAGTTGGGCCAGAGTGTCGCTGAATGGAACGCCCCTGTATTTCCCTTTCGTGAGCATCGAATCCGGGCCTGCGTCTGTGTCCACGAATCCGGCTGTATGCGTCAGCAGGTTGGCGAGCGTGACGGGTTCAGGGAAATTCTCTTTGAGCTTGAATCGCTTCAGATATTTATTGACATCTTCGTCCAGCCTGAGCTTGCCGCGCTCGACCATCTGCATCAACCCCGTCGCCGAAAAAGATTTTGACACGGAGTAGGCGCGAAAGAGCGTCCGGTCAGGGTCAACCGGAATCTGCTTCTCAAGGTCTGCGTAGCCGTAGCCTTTGGTGAAGAATAATTTCCCGTCCTTGACGACAGTGATGATCGCTCCCGGCACATGCAGCCTGTCCATCTGCTCGGAAAATAATTTGTCGAGGAAAGCTTCCAGCTCTTTCGCATCGGTCGGGCCAGCGGGCCGCACGCCTGCGTTCTCGTCAGCAATTCTCTTAAGCATCTTCTGCGCGTGCTCGAATTTCGCATCGGCTTCGACGGCCTTTTTGAATTGCTCTGCGGCCTGCTGCCGCTCTCCCTTGCGCCAGTAAATATTTCCCAGACTGTCATACAGCACAGCCTCTTTCGGATGCAGCTCCTGCGCGAGCCTGAGCACAGTGATCGCTTTCTCAACCTTATGCGCGATGCCCTCGTTGGCCCAGTTGTTGGCAATCATGTCGAGAATCTTTGCGCTTGCGATGCCTTCCGCGTTGAGTTCGAGAGATTTTTTCATCAGCGCGCGCGCGTCGTCCGTCGCCGCGATGATGTTTTTCAATTCTCCGGCCCGCTTCTCCCCGACTGCGAGAAGGATAATGGCGTAGTTGCCTACGGCGCGGTCAGAGTTTGGATACAGCTCAGCCGCGAGCTTTGCGACCTTGACGACTTCCAGCCCGCCGGCCTGAATCTTTACCAGATCAAGCACGAAGCTCGGATAAACTTCCGCGCCGGAAAAACTGCTGCGGAGCTTTTCGACCATCGCGTCCAGTCCCTCGCCGGGAGCGATTTTCAAATTGCGTATCTCCGCGCTCCAAGTCCTTTGCCAGTCCTGATTCCATCTCGCCGCAGTCTTCTCGAACACGTCATCAAAGCGCAGCTCTTTCGGAAAATTCGGCGTCGCGCGCGCGAGTTCTATGTAGTCGCCAAAGAAAGAGATCGCGCCAGTTTTGTGATACGACTTGAGCCGCTCTGCGCCGTATCGCTCGCCGAGACGCGCGGCCATCAACGAGCCGATTTTGACAAAAGCCTGACCCGCAACAGGATGGCGTCCGTCGCTGATCTTCTTTTCCGTCTCCGGCGCGCTTATCGCTTCACGATTGACGAGCCGGTTAAAGTAAGCGAAGGATTGGGCCAGCTCTTGGGCATCAGTAGAGAGCGGCTTCTGCGTCCTGTCGTATTGCATCATGCCGAAATCAAAGACGTTCTCCATCGCTTTGTACATCGCCGCATCCGTCTTCTCTTTCGTGTAGACGCGTCTGTCCCAGTGCTCGTCCATGATTAATTCATAGAGGCGCGCGACGTAAGGTTGATAATCAACGCCTTCCAGATTGCAGGCAAAAGCAATCGCAAGATTCTCTGACGGGACGCGCAACAGTTCCGTCTGCGTCCCTTTCTGCCCGCCGTCATGATGCGCTGCAAAACGCCCGTTAAGCGGAAAGACGAACCAGCCCATGCCGTAATCCCAGTCGCCGCCCCGATAAGCCGTCAGGCGGCCTTCACGATTCGCCATCGGCGTGTACATCAGATCAACCATCTCTGCGGACAACACTTTGCCGCTGCCGATGCCGCGCGTAAAGCGCAAGAGGTCTGTCACAGTGCCGCTCGCGCCGCCGCCGCCAAAGCGCGTGCTGACATCCACAAACTGCGCGTTCTTAATCTTCCCGTCCACACGCTCATATCCGCGTGCGCGGTTCTGTACAACTTCGCGCGGGTTGTCCATGCTCGTCCTCGTCATGCCGAGCGGCTGCCAGATGTGGTCGCGCATGTATTCTTCAAAAGTTTTTCCCGAAGCTCCCTCGATGGCTGCGCCGAGCAGGTTATAGCCGCTCGTCGTGTAAAGAAATTTTGTTCCGGGTTCTGCTTCCAGCTCTCCTTTGGAGATGGATTCGACGACCTGGCGCACGGTCTTGCGCTCTGCGCCGAGGCCGGAGCCGTTCTGTCCTCCGCCCAGGTGGCCTAAAAGCTGTCTGATGGTGACGGGCCATTTTTGTTTCGGGTAATAAGGAACGTAAGTTTGCACTTCGGCATCGAGATTTATCTTTCCCTTTTCGACAAGCTGAAGCACGGCCAAAGCCGTCATGGGCTTGGTCACGGAGGCGAGACGATACACAGTCTCAGCCGTCGCGGGGCTTTTGTTCTCAAGGTCTGCCTGACCGAAACCTTTGGCCCACGTGAAATCATCTTTGCTGAAACCGATAGTCAGGCCCGGCACTTTGTCCGTTTCCATCTGCTTCTTCACAAACTCTTCAAAGACGCGCAGCCTGTCCGCATACTTGCCCGTCGTCTCCGCTGGCGGCGTCTGTTTCTCTTGAGCCATTGCGGGCAGTGGCAGTAATGCTTGTGCAAACATTACAAGCGCGAGAAGCATTGCCGCGCCTCTTCTTCTTTGCGCCTTTGCGCCTTTGCGGGAGAATAAAAGTTCACGCAAAGGCGCAAAGGCGCAAAGGAAGAGTTGTGGGGTGAGTCTCTTAAAGGTGTATGAGATGGAAGCGTGTTTCATTA
>CAWFML010000005.1:0-607500 GCA_963817025.1 Pyrinomonadaceae bacterium
GCACGAGTCTCTACGGCCCGTGCTTTAAAATAAGTGAGGCACGAAATGAAAAAGCTTTCCCCGGCATTAGCTCTTTTAGCAGTTTTTATTTTCGGAGGTATCAGCATCATCGCACAGACAGAGAATCAGAAACCGCCCACAGCCAAAAAGACCGTCAAGACGACTGCCATTCATGGCGAGCAACTTGCGGATGATTATTTCTGGCTGCGCGAGAAGAGCAATCAGGAAGTCATCTCTTATCTCCAAGCAGAGAACGCTTACACCAACGCCGTGATGAAACCGACCGAGGGCTTTCAGGCTTCGCTTTATAAAGAGATGCTGGCGCGCATCAAAGAGACGGATGCCAACGTGCCGTATCGTGAAGGCGATTTTTTTTACTACTCGCGCACCGAGCAGGGAAAGCAGTATCCCATCTATGCGCGAAAACGCGGCGGCCTCGATGCCAAAGAAGAGATTACGATTGACCTCAACGAAATCGGAAAGGGACAGAAGTTCACGTCCCTCAACGCTTATTCCGTCACGGACGACGGCAACCTGCTGGCCTACTCGATAGACTCGACAGGATTCCGCGAATACATCCTCTTCATCAAAGACCTGCGCACGGGACAACTCTTGCCCGATAACATAGGCAAAGTGCAGACGGCGTTCTGGGCCAATGACAATAAGACGCTCTTTTATGTCACGGAAGACGCGGCCAAGCGCGCCTATCGCGTTTACCGTCACACGCTCGGCGATGACAAAGAGAAGGACGCGCTCGTCTATGAAGAGAAGGACGAGCTGTTTAATGTCTCTGCGCGGCGCACGCGGAGCAAGGCTTATATCCTGCTCGGCTCGGAGAGCTTTACTGCCACGGAGTTCAGTTACATCCCCGCCGATAAACCGATGGAGGCCGCGAAACTGATGCTGCCGCGCGCGGCCAATCAAGAGTATTACCCAGACCATCACGGCAATCTCTTTTACATACGCACCAACGATGTCGGGAAAACTTTCCGCTTGGTTGCCACGCCCGTCGCTGACCTGAATAAGAAGTTTTGGAGAGAGGTTATCCCGCTGCGCAAAGGCGTGATGCTGGAAGACGTGGATTTCTTCGCCAGCTTTTATGTCACCTCGGAGCGCGAGAACGGTTTGCCGCAGCTCCGTATCACAGAGATGCAGGGCGGCAAATCTCACTATCTGGAATTTCCAGAGCCAGTCTATGCCGCGCAGGTCAACCAGAACAAAGAGTTTGAGACGAGCAAACTGCGCTTCAGCTATCAATCGCTGGTCACGCCCGCTTCCGTTTTCGATTACGACATGAAGACGCGCAAGCGAGAGCTGCTGAAACAGCTTCCGGTGCTTGGCGGCTACGATGCGGCGAAATATCAATCCGAGCGAATCTATGCCACGGCTGCGGACGGGACAAAGATTCCTGTCTCGCTCGTTTACAAAAAAGATTTGAAGCGCGACGGCACGCGCCCGATGCTCCTGCAAGGCTACGGCTCTTATGGCTACCCGTATCCGATCAGCTTCAGCTCGTCGCGGCTGAGCCTGCTTGACAGGGGCGTCATCATCGCCATCGCGCACATACGCGGCGGCGGCGAGATGGGCAAAGAGTGGCACGATCAGGGCAAGATGATGTCTAAGAAAAATACTTTTACAGACTTCATCAACGCCGCAGAATATTTGATTGACGAGAAGTATACGAACAAAGACCGGCTCGTTATCATGGGCGGCAGCGCGGGCGGACTGCTGATGGGCGCAGTCACGAACATGCGCCCTGACCTCTTCAAAGGCGTCGTCTCGCAAGTCCCGTTCGTGGATGTCATCAACACGATGCTTGACGCCAGTTTGCCGCTGACGGTGGGCGAGTATCAGGAATGGGGCAATCCGAATGAAAAGGCCGCATATGAATACATGAAGTCTTACTCGCCGTATGACAATCTCGCGGCCAAAGATTATCCGGCGATACTGGTCCAGACCTCGCTCAACGAT
The DNA here is from genome assembly GCA_963817025.1 of Pyrinomonadaceae bacterium. Classification (GTDB taxonomy): domain Bacteria; phylum Acidobacteriota; class Blastocatellia; order Pyrinomonadales; family Pyrinomonadaceae; genus JACMLC01. Next base: position 1,972 of record CAWFML010000005.1, read on the forward strand.
AGTCAGGTGATGTACTGGGAGCCTGCCAAATATGTCGCCAAGCTTCGCACTTTGAAGACGGATGACAACGTGCTGCTCCTAAAAACCAACATGGGCGCAGGCCACGGCGGAGCCTCTGGCCGCTATGATTTCCTCAAAGAAACGGCCTTCACCTACGCCTTTATTCTGGGCCAGTTCGGAATTACGAAATAAGAAGAATTAACAGAGAGGGAAAAGCAAGGATGAAGGATGAAGGCGGAAGGATGAAAGAAATGCTATTCAGAGATGAAGGCTTTAAGGCTTGAAGGTTGAACAGCATGCCTTTCATCCTTCCGCCTTCATCCTTCATCCTTGTTTTTCATCGCTCTCACCTTCGGCTGAGACGTAAACGGGTGCGCCTGCTCGTATGCGTGTGCGAGATTGAGCAGCGCGCTTTCAGACCAATGCGGGCCGACGAATTGCAGGCCGATGGGCAAACCTTCTTCAGACAATCCGCAGGGCAGAGAGATGCCGGGGATGCCAGCCAGATTCGCCGTGCAGGTGTAGATGTCGTTGAGATACATGGCGAGCGGGTCGTCCGTTTTTTCGCCTAAGAGAAATGCCGTCGTCGGCGTGGTCGGCGTCGCAATCGCATCGCACTGCTCAAAAGCTTTCTGAAAATCCTGCTTGATAAGCGTGCGTACCTGTTGCGCCTTCCGGTAGTAGGCTTCGTAGTAGCCGGAAGATAAAACATAAGTGCCGAGCATGATGCGGCGCTTGACCTCTGCACCAAATCCTTCATCGCGCGTCTTGCGATACATCTCGCGCAAAGCGGGAGAGTCTTCCGCGCGAAAGCCGTAGCGCACGCCGTCATAGCGCGCAAGGTTTGAAGAGGCTTCTGCCGTGGCAAGGATGTAGTAAACGGCGATGCAATATTTCGCGTGCGGCAATTCGATGTCAATGATTTCCGCGCCAAGCTCTCTGTAGGCTTCAATCGCACGCTCGACAGAAGCGCGCACTTCTTCATCGAGGCCCGCACCGAACAGTTCGCGCGGCACGCCGATACGCGCTCCCCTGGTGTCCTTTGCAATCTCTCCAAGATAATCCGGCACAGCAACATCAGCGGTCGTTGCATCATTCTCATCGCGTCCGGCGACAACTCCGAGGACTGTGGCTATATCGCTTGCACGCCGTCCGAAGACGCCGATCTGATCCAGAGATGAAGCAAAGGCGACGAGGCCGTAACGCGAGATGCGACCGTAAGTCGGCTTCAATCCGACGATGCCGCAGAGGGCTGCTGGCTGGCGCACGCTCCCGCCTGTTTCCGAGCCGAGAGCGACGGGCACGATGCCAGCCGCGACCGCCGCCGCAGAGCCGCCGCTTGAGCCTCCCGGCACGCGCGTCGTGTCCCACGGATTCCGCACGGGGCCGAAGGCTGAATTCTCATTCGATGAACCCATAGCGAACTCGTCGCAGTTGGTCTTGCCGATGATGACCGCGCCCGCCGCGTTGAGACGCTCAATCGCCGTCGCGTTGTAAGGCGGATGATATGGGCCGAGGATGCGCGAGCCGCAGGACGCTTGCAGCCCGCGCACGCAGATATTGTCTTTGATGGCAATGGGCACGCCGCGCAAAGAAGAATCCGATTCGCTGGCAGAGTTTGCTGCGCCAAGCTCGTCTGCGCGACGGAGCGCGCCCGCGCGATCAATCTCAAGAAAAGCGTTGAGCGTCTCGTTCAAGCTCTCGGCCACATCGAGCGCGGATTCCGTGACGGCACGCGCCGTCGTTTTACCCTCTGAAAGTTGAGAGCGCAATGATGCTATGTCGGTATCGAAAAAGTTCATATATTAAATTCAGTGTTTTTGGTGCCTGGTATTTTTTGTGCTTTGCACGCAGTTCAACCTTAAGCATCTTGTGCAGAGCCGCCATTAAAGGCAAAGTGCAAAGCACAAAATACCAAATACGTCTTTTCAAAGTACCTTTGGAACGCGGAAGTGGCCGGAGGCGGCGTCTGGAGCCTGATCGAGAGCCAGCTTTTGTCCGAGCGAGGGGCGCGCGACATCATCGCGTGCGGAATCCGTGGCTTCGCCTTCGGCGGTCAATCCGCCCGTGGCAGGCTCGACATCGCTGGTATCAAGCTCGTTAAGCTGTTCGACATACGCGACGATGTCCGCAATCTGCGGCGTAAAGGCGCGCTTTTCTTCCGCCGTGATTTCCAGATGCGCGAGCTGCGCGATCTTCTCTATATCGGATTCTGTGATAGGCATGATTCAATTTCGGATTGCGGAGTATATGAGACGCAGATTTGAAGATGCCACAATCGGCTTCAAGGGCGATGTGGCACGCCAATCCGCAGTCCGCAATCTGCGATCCGCAATTTCACTTCTCCTTTTCTCTGCGTTCGATACAACTGCCTGCGGCGACGAGGAAACGGTGGCGCAAGCTTTCGTCATGAATCGCGTCTGCGGCCTGACTCAGTTGGCCTGAAGCTTTTTGCAGCGCGCGTTGTTCCAGTTGTTCGTGGTCTGTCTCCTGTTTCGTCTGCGCTGCGCGGGCTGCGCGAACGGTTTTGGGGTCAACGCGAAATTCTATAAAGGTGACGACCGCCTGTCCGAGCAGGGAATTGAGACGAAAGAGCAGTTGGCCGCTCATGTTCTCAAGCTGCTTTTGCCATGTCGTGTCGGAGACGGCGACGACGAGCGTTTTACGATACAGCCTGAACGGCACGGCCTGCCCGCGCAAAGCTTCGCCCGCGACCCTGCGCCAGGCGACCATCGCTGCGACCTCGCAGACCTCTTCGGCCTCGCCTGCGGCGCGTAATAATGTCGGCAAACTGCGAATCAACTCGTCCATAAAGATTTTGGATTGGAGATTGACGCGGTTCAATCTAAAATCGTCAGGCTAAATTCTGAAATCGCGGTGAGTGTAATGGAAAGCAAGCAAGAGTCACAAGCGCGCCGGGCTGAGTTGAAGTTGACGGAATTGCAGATGAAACCTCTGCTGCTGGCTTCGTCCAGCCCGCGCAGGGCGGAGATTCTGCGCTCGGTCGGCTGGCCTTTTCACCAACTGGCGGTCGAGATAGACGAGACGCCTGCTCCCGGAGAAGAGGCGGTTGCGTATGTCGAGCGACTGGCGCGCGAGAAGGCGGAAGCGGCTGCCGCGCATGCGCCTGAAAGCATTGTGCTCGGCGCGGATACGACTGTCGTCGTGGATGGCATGAAGCTTGGAAAGCCGCTTGATGAAGCAGATGCTCGCGGGATGTTGCGTCGTTTGAGCGGCAGGTGGCACGAAGTCCTAACGGGCGTCGCACTCGTTCGCGCGGGCGAAAAGGCGCTCAGTCTGGTCGCGCATGAAACCACGCGCGTGCGCTTTGCCGAAATATCTGATGACGAAATCAACTGGTACGTGGCGACGCTTGAGCCTCTGGATAAGGCCGGAGGCTATGCCGTGCAGGGCCGCGCAGCGCTCTTTATCGAAAGGATAGAGGGCGATTACTGGAACGTCGTAGGCTTGCCCGTGCAGCTTGTTTACAGATTGATGCGCGAGGTTTGAGAAGAGCAAAAGAAAGTTTCCCGCAAAGGCGCTGGTGACGCAAAGAAGAGCTTGAATCCTTCCTTTGCGTCACCAGCGTCTTTGCGGGAAACTTTCTGATGTGCTTACAAAACTTTATCCAGAGTCGGCGCGAGTTGACCGATTAAATTGCCCTTCGAATCCAGCCCGCCGATGGGCGCGTCAACCATCTGGCTCTGTTTGTCTAGCACTACAAAAGCCGGAATCTGATCCACGCCGAATTGTTTCGAGACCTGTCCGTCCACATCGCGCAGGACGGTCAGGTTAAACTCATGACGCTTGGCGAACAGGCGTAGCTGCTCGTCGGTCGCGTAATTCTTCGACTTGGGCGAATCGGAATCGGTGGAAACGAAGTAGACCACGACGCCCTGCTTGGCATACTCGTTGGCGAGCTTGCGCAAGCCCTCTGCCTGATCGCGCGAGAGCGGCAGCCAAGATGCGCCGAAGAACAACACGACGACCTGCCCGCGCAAATCTTCAGAAGTAATCGTGCGGCCCTCAATCGAGCGCAACGAAAAATCCTGCGCGGCAACGGCTTTGGCCCCGCCCGTCGTCAGCGCGACGGTTGAGAACGCAAACAGAAGTGATAACGTCACAGCCGTCACCGATCTGCGACTTTTCAAAAGCATTGGTTTCTCCTTCGAACCTGCTCCGCCTTTGTGTTCCACCGGCTCAATTACCTTGAGGACTCACACGCTTGAGCTTTTGCAAAAATCGTCTCAAGCGAAAGATTAGATGTGACTTGAGAGAATTCAGTTGGATAATTCGCGCGGAGCGTCAGGCAAAAGGTTTTTCGAGCGGCGGCTCGGCTGCAAAAATCTCTCGATACAGCGCGCGATAATCATCCCACGTATCCATGTCGCGCGCAATATAGGGCGAAGCAAGCGGAACGCGCAAGACTTCCTCGCTGTGCGCGGCAAAGAACCCGCGCAGGCCATGTTGTGAATCAAGGTTTAATAATTCGTCACGGTACTTGAGATCAACGAGCACCGGATGCCCGCCGCGTCCATCGTGCTCCGGTACGACGAGCCGCGCTTGCTTCTCGTTTCTTTCATCAATCAGATGGCGAATGGCTTCGGGCGGAATGGCGGGTTGATCTACTAAGGCCAGCAGGACGGCTGCTGCTCCGGGCGGGACTTGCTCGATGCCGCGCGCAATGGAGACGCTCATCTCGCTGTGGGCCTCGGTATTTTCGGCAAAGCTGACCGGAAGATGAGCAAGCCTTGCGCGCAATTCTTCCGCGCGATGGCCCACAACCACGACGACCGCCCCCGCGCCTCCCTCTAACAGATGCTGAACGCATGCTTCGATCACCGTTCGCTCGCCAAAAGGCAGCAGTGGCTTGAACGCGCCCATCCGGCGAGAGCGTCCGGCGGCTAAGAGAGTGGCGGCAATCATATTCAAATCAATAAAACCAGTTTCCCGCAAAGGCGCTGGTGACGCAAAGAAGAGCTTGAATCCTTCCTTTGCGTCACCAGCGCCTTTGCGGGAAATGCATTCGTTCTTATGCAGGGTTCCTTAACTCTTCGAGCGCACGCAAGACGAAGGGACGCGCCATCTGCTTGCGCCAGTTCATCACGAAATCCGTGTTGTCGAGCGGGCGTGCCTTCGTATAACAGGCTTCTGCCGCCGCCCGCATCCGTTCTTCATTGAGCGGCCCGCCGATCAGAGCCGCCTGCGCTTCCACCACTTCAATCGGAGCCGGAGCGATGCCGCCTAAAATGAGCCTGGCATCCTTGACCGTCCCGTCTTCGCTCATGTCTAGCCGCGCCGCCACCCCAAGCACTGGAAAGTCGAACGCGCCGCGCCGCCTGAGCTTCTTATAGGTTGCGCGCCAGCCGTTCAAAGGCGGCAGATGTATGTCCGCCAGCAACTCGTCCGGTCTCTTGTGCAGGTAATTGATGCCATCGTTGTTATAAAAACCGGTGGCCTCTATCAAACGCTCGCCTAAGGTCGAGACGAGCCGGAAGCGCGCGCCGATGGCGACCATCAACGGCACAAGGTCACTTGATTGCACGGCCCAGCATTTCGAGCTGCCCGGCGCGACCCAGCAAATCTCGCCGTCCTTCTTCAGGCAAAAATTGATGCCCTTGCGCCACTCGTAATTCTGGTCGTAATAGTTGCACCGCGTATCTAGCAAGAGATTGCCGCCAATCGTCCCCATGTTCCTGAGGGGCGGCGTGGAGATAAGAGCAGCCGCACGCGCCAGCATCGGGTAATCACGATTGATAACCGGATGCTCGCAAATATCCGTCAAAGAAACAGACGCGCCGATAACCAGACCGCTCTTGCCGTCGCCTGTAATCTGATTCAACGGGTTGAGCCGCGTCACGGAGATGACAGTCTTCGGCGTCTGCTGTCGCCGCTTCATATTCGGATAGAGGTCTGTGCCGCCCGCGACAAACTGCCCCTCAGGCCCTGCATCACCCATCATCTTCACCGCGTCCGAGATTTCTCTCGGCACGTAGTAAAGAAATTTAGGAAGTCTCATCATAACGGGTTACCACTTAATCGTTCAGCATAGATTCATAAACCATCGCCTCGTATTTTTTTCTGAGGCCGGTCAGGGAATAGCTTGCGCGTTGTTTCTTCCACCATGCCGCGTCGGTGAGGTTACCGGATTTGACGGCCATCAATCGCTCGATGGTTTGGACGCCGCCTGCTTCCTCGATATATGAATCTACGACTTGATAGGTCAGCGTCAAAGGCTGGCCTTTGTGCGCGACCAGAAAATACTGGACGCTCTCGGTCGTGGGCAGGAAGAATGAGGTCTCCTCGCCGTCATCTTTGGTGATGACCGCGTGCATGTAGTCGCCCGATTGGAACCCCTTCAAAGTGCCTGTGATGGTCTTGGTCTCTTTGATCTTATCCTTTGGCTGGCCTTTTTGTGCCAACACGTGACGTGTGCCGGTCGCGCCTGCATGACCCAGTGCGAAAGATATAAGTAGCAAAAGAATCAATTTTTTCATCTGTAGGTTTTCCCCTGTGTTCTAAGTTTATGGAGCTTGTTTTCTAATTAGCCGTTTACGAATGTATTGCCACGCGCGGCATCTCGCGCCCGTCGCCGCCCTCGGCTGGCGTCTGTACCTTCAGGGCTTCGGGCCACTCGATATTTGGGACAGCCTTTGGCCCAAAGCGGCCTTCTTTGCCTTTGGCTTTGTCGCGCAGCGCGGTCAGGACTTTCTCAGGCGTAATCGGCACTTCGTCTATGCGTACGCCGACCGCGTCATAGACGGCGTTGGCAACCGCAGGCATGACCGGCAGGAGCGGCCCCTGCCCGACCTCTTTCGCGCCGAACGGGCCGTTCGGGTCTGCGTCTTCGACCAGGTAAGTGATGACATCGCACATCTCAAGCGTCGTCGGACTCTTGTACTCAAGGAGCGAAGGAAACTTGTGCACGGCGTTGCGGTTGGCGCGATAGGTCATCTCTTCCATCAGTGCTTCACCGAGTCCCATGTAGACGCCGCCCTCGACCTGCCCCAGGACGAGCATCGGATTGATGCTCTGCCCGATGTCATGGCCGATCCAGATTGTCGGGACGGTGACAAAGCCTGTTTCCGGGTCAACGTCAACCTCTACAACGGCGGCAGAATAGCTGTAAGCGGGCGACGGGCCGACGCCTGCGCCTTTGAATTTACCGGGCGAGCGCGGCGGCGTGTACGAGCCGACCGTGCCGATAGTGCCGAACTTCGTTTCTGCCAGCACGACTGCTTCGGCAAACGTGACGCCCGTCTCAGGATTCTCGACATCGAAGACTCTGTGGTCTGCGAACGAAAGATTTTCAATCGGGAGCGAAAGCTTTTCCGCGACAGCCATCGTCAACAGCTCGCGTGCGCGCTCTGCCGCCTGAAGCGCGGCGTTGCCCGTCATCAAGGTAACTCGGCTCGAATAGCTGCCGAGGTCAACCGGCGTCAAGTCCGTGTCTGCGGTCACGACGCGGATGTCGAACGGGTCTATGCCCAGGACTTCCGCGACGATGTAGGCGAGTATGGAATCAGAGCCTTGACCGATGTCCGTCGAGCCACACTGGACGCAGACGCCGCCCTGCCGATCCAGGCGAAGCTGCACGCCTGAGTGCGGCATGTTGTTCCAGTAAATCGGTAGCCCCGCGCCGCAGATGTAAGAGCTACAGGCGATGCCGATGCCTTTGCCGTAGGGCAGCTTCTTATACTTGTTCTTCCAGTCAGAGCCTGCGACCACCTTGTCTATGCATTTCCCCAAACCCATCGAGCCGACGCGCAGGTAGTTGGCGGTGATTGAATCGGGCGCGACGAGATGTTGCTTGCGTATCTCTGCCGGGTCGAGGCCGAGTTCGTCAGCGATCTTGTCTAATTGAATCTCCAGACCGAAACGCGGCTGCGGCGTCCCATGCCCGCGCTTTGGCCCACACGGCGGCTTGTTGGTAAAGCAGCGCACGCCGCGAAACCTGTAACGCGGGACTTCATACGTGACTGTTTGCAGCGCGCCCGTGTAAAAGGTCGAAGCCACACCGTAAGAGCCGTATGCGCCGCCGTCAAGGAAAGTTTGAAAATCCATCGCCGTGATCGAGCCGTCTTTTCTGACGCCGGTTTTGACCTTCATCAAGACCGGGTGGCGTCCGCGATGGCAATAAAAAACTTCCTCGCGCGTGAGTGTCACTTTCACAGGACGGCCCGTCAGCATGGCTAGCTTGCAGACAGCGATTTCATGATTGAAGGGGTCTGATTTGCCGCCGAAGCCGCCGCCGTTCGGCGTGGCGATGACGCGTATGTGGCTGGCCGGAAGCTCTAAAGTTCTGGCGAGCGCGCGGTGTACGTAGTGCGGCGTCTGCGTCGAACTCCACAGAGTCATTTTGTCGTCGGCATCGAAGTGAGCGACCGCCGCGTGCTGCTCCATCGGAAGATGCGTGTTGCCTTCGTAAAAGAAAACATCCTCACGCACGAGGTCTGCTTCGGCAAAGCCTTCGTCGAGGTCTCCGAATTCGAGATGAACTTTTTTATGCACATTGCCGCCGTCGCCGTATTCGTGTATGCGCGGCTCTTCAACCATCACTGCCTCTTCGATGCTGGTGATGGTTTGCAGCTTCTCGTACTCGACCTCTATCAGATTCATCGCGTCAAACGCTGTGTCTTCGTCAATGGCCGCGACGGCTGCGACGGGGTCTCCGATAAAACGCACCTTGTCTATGCAGAGCGCGTGCTCGTCCTGCGAGACGGGAAGGATGCCATACGAGATGGGCAAATCTTTGCCGGTGATAACGGCATAAACGCCCGGCAGTTCTAAAGCTTTCGAGACATCTATGTTTTTGATAATCGCGTGCGGCTCATGCGAGCGCAGGATTTTGCAGAAGAGCATGCGCGGCAGCACGATGTCGTCTGCAAACTTCGTCTGCCCTGTGCATTTGGCGCGTGCGTCAACTTTGCGAAAGGGCTTGCCGACGACCTTCAATGGAGCGCCGTTCTTATCTTTTCCGTTTTTGCTCATTTGCTCATTGATCCATTTACTGATTTGCTCATTGATTCATTTGTTAAATGAGTAAATGGATCAATGAGCAAATCGGTAAATAACTTCATTCGTATCCGTAAACAGATTCCCTCGGCATCTCTGCTTCTTCGCCGCGCATGCGTGCGGCGGCCAACTCGACGGCTTCGTAGATTTTGATATAGCCGGTGCAGCGGCAGAGATTGCCAGACAAAGCTTCTTTGATCTCATCGCGCGTCGGCTGCGGGTTCTTGACCAACAGTTCTTCGGCGACGAGCAGAAATCCGGGCGTGCAGTATCCGCATTGCGCCGCGCCCGTATCCGCAAAGGTCTCCTGCAAAGGATGCAACTGCCCGCCTTCGGCCATGCCTTCGACGGTACGCACGTGGCGGCCTTCCATGTCGAGGCCGAGCGCCAGACATGAGAGCACGGAGCGACCGTCAACCAGCACGGCGCATGTCCCGCACTCGCCAAGCTCGCAGCCATGCTTCGTGCCCATCAGGTTAAGGTCTTCACGCAAAACTTCGAGCAGCGTTTTATGCGGCGCAAAGGCAACTTCCACAGATTCGCCGTTGAGTGTGAGCTGGATATGTGCTTTCTGCTTCATCTCAAAATTAAAATTCCCGGCCTGACCGCCAGTTTACAAAAGGCGGCGCAACCAACGCCTGCCGGAACATAAAAGTCTCTTTTACCAAATTGATTTTAGAGCATAGAACGCCGGACGGCTTTAGCAGGTCGTCCGCTACAGAAGAGACATGATAACAGTTTTGCTCAGGAGAGGCTAAGGACGCAAAACTTTGGGTAGTGTGTCAATGTGAAGTTGATGATTTGTTATTCGTGAATTGAGTGAGCAAGAGAGGAAGATTTTCCCGCAAAGGCGCAAAGCAAGACCGCAAAGTTTTGAATGCCACTCGCTCTTTGCAGTTTTCTATTTTTCAATCGCCGGGTCGGTTCCATCCGCCGGGCCGCCTTCTTTGTCTGCGGCGCGCAGGACGCCTGTGTGGTCTGTGTAGAAAGACCTGCGCCCTGAGACGCCGTAAGTTTGCGGGGTGGCGGTCACGTTGAACGTCGCCGCCGCGCCGGATGCGCTCGCACTAATCTTGACTTCAAAGAGATAGCCGTTGTGTCCGGCAGCCGCGCGCGTGCCGTCCAGAAGCTGCTGCGTTTCGAGTTGCGAGAGCGTGCCGTAGGCTCCGGCTCTTTCTTTGAGAGTTTTTTCGGCGGAATGGATGGCGCGCAAAGTGGCTATCGCAGCAGACTCGTTGGCTGCGATGTCGCTGGCCGAAGCTTCTTCCTCCGGCGGCTCAACGCCTGAAGAATCATTTGATGCAACGGCGTTGGGCTTTGTCTCTCCTGTGCCGCTGGCAAAGGGGCGCATCTCCGAGAGCGGCGCGTCTTTGGCTTCAGAAGTCAGCAGCACGCCAGAGCCTGTGAGATAAAAAGAGCGACGCCCGCTCTTGCCATACTCGATTGGCCGCGCCACCAGATCAAATGATGGAGACGATGACAGGGAGCTTTTCTTAATCGTGATGATAAAGCGATAACCATCTTTGACGCCGTCTTCCAAATCTTTGTCTATCAGGCTGGTGGCGTGCAGTTGCAAGAGATCGCCGTATTCGCCGTTGCCAGCAGTGCTCTGGTATGTGGCTTGGGCGTTGAAGAGGTGTCTCAGCACTTTCATGGCTCGCCCTTCGTTTGTGCTGACAGAGATGCTCTGTTGCTGCTGCTGAAGATTTGCGTTGGAGCCTGTAAAGGGAAACAGAGCGCAGACGAGAGAGGCAATCAATAGATACTGCATAGCTTTATTTTAACTTCCTGATAGTCAGCCTGCAAAGCGGGAAACTCGAAAGCGGCATTCTTTCGACAGAATATCTTATAAGCAAATTTCAAAGCTCAAGAGGCTGCGCGCTTCAACTCCTTTGCGCCTTCTGTTTTCCCTTTGCGCCTTTGCGCGAAACACCAACGTTTCACGCAAAGGCGCAAAGAAGGAAAAACGCAAGGCGCAAAAGAGCTGACTGTTTCTGTTCCTTAAGCTTTGAAATTCAGTTTAAGCCTTTATCTTCGCGCCGTCTTTCCGGTTGAGGATGATGTTGTCTATCAGCCTCGTCTTGCCGAAACGGACGGCGACGGCGATGAGCACTGTGCGGTCGTTCAGCTTGTCGAGTTTTTCCAGAGTGTCTGCATCCGTCAGGCTCACGTAATCTATGTGTGCGCGCGGCTCCATCTCAATCGTCGAGCGAACGATGCCCGCAATCTTTGTGCCGTTGCGCTCGCCTTCGGCGTAAGCGGATTCGGCGCGTGTCAGGGCGCGATAGATAATGGCTGCCGACTGTCTCTCTTCGTCATTCAAATAAGCATTGCGCGATGAGAGCGCGAGGCCCGAAGGCTCGCGCACGGTGGGGAGGATGACTACTTCCGTCTCCAGCGAGAGGTCGCGCACCAGTCGTTTGATGACGCGTGTTTGCTGCGCGTCCTTTTGTCCGAAGAAGGCAAAGTCCGGGTGAATGATGTTTAAGAGAATCGTCACCACCGTGGCGACGCCGCGAAAGTGGCCGGGACGCGCCACGCCTTCCATCTGCTCGGACAATCCCTCGACCGTCACGTAAGTGGCAAAGCCTTTCGGGTACATCTCTTCGGGCGAGGGGGCAAAGATGTAGTCCACATTGTAGTCAGTCAGGAGCGCAGTGTCTTTGGTCAGGTCGCGCGGGTAGCGTTCAAAATCTTCGCCCGGCCCAAACTGCGCCGGATTGACAAAGACCGAAACGACCACCACATCGCACATCCTTCGCGCCTCGCGCACAAGGCTCAGGTGTCCGTCATGGAGCGCGCCCATCGTGGGCACGAGTCCGATGGTGCGATCCTGCTCGCGCCTGACTTTGCGCGCGACGGAACTCATGCGCTGGCGGCGATTGATGATTTCCATAGGGGAGCAGATGTCAGATGCCGGATGCTAGATGTCAGGTGTCAGTCCTTATAGCGTTCTAACTGACATCCAGCATCCGGCATCCAGCATTCAGGCACAGCATCTTTCTCAAGATTCTTTGAGCTTGGCATCTTTGCCTGTTGTCTCAATGTGCAACTCGGCTGCGGCTTCTGCGGGGAGGCCGTAGGATTCCGCCTCTGACGGATATGCTCCTGTCCGCACGTCTTCTGCGAAGCGGCTGATGGCATCCGTCATCGTCTCGCGCAGGTTCACATACTGGCGCACGAAGCGCGCGGTCTTATCAAAGGTCATCCCCATCATGTCATGCAGGACGAGCACCTGTATGTCGCAATGCACGCCCGCGCCGATGCCGATGGTCGGAATGCTGATGCTCTCGGTGATGATTTTGGAAATCTCACGCGGCATGACTTCGAGCACGATGGCGAAAGCTCCGGCTTCTTCCAGCGCGCGTGCGTCTTCAATCAAAGCGCGGGCCGTTTCGGCAGTCTTTCCCTGCACGCGATAGCCGCCGAGCTTGTTGACGGATTGCGGCGTCAGGCCGATGTGGCCCATGACTGCGATCTCTTCTTCGACAAGTCGCTTGACGAGCGACGCGCGTTTGAGACCGCCTTCGAGCTTGACCGCTTCGGCCCCGGCCTCTTTGACCAGCCGCAGAGCCACGCGCACTGCATCATCCGCGTTCGTGTGATAAGAGCCGTAAGGCATGTCCGCGACCAGCAACGCGCGCTGCACTCCGCGACGCACTGCGCGCGTGTGCGCGACGATTTCATCAACCGTCACTGGAATCGTGTTGCCGTAGCCGAGGACGACATTGCCGAGGCTGTCGCCGACGAGGATGATGTCTATCCCCGCTTCGTCAACGATGCGCGCCGTCGGGTAATCATAAGCCGTCAGACAGACCAGCCGCTCGCCGCGTTCTTTGCTCGCGCGCAAACTGGGCGCAGTCACTTTCTCCGGACGCTGCGGTTTGAGATAAGCCATCTTGTAATCTCTTTCTCCACAGAGGAAACCAAAGCGACCGAATATTTCGCCGGTCGCCGCTAAACTTTATCAGGTGTTGGTATCTGCGTAGCGCAAGGCCACAATTATAGGCGAGCGTCGTCACAACCTCAAGAGCAGGGTGTCGGGGAAAGGGTGTCGGGTGTAGATAAAGCAAGTGTCTTTGCTTCACCCGACACCCTTCCCCTACTCCCTACTTTTAAGCTTTCCATTGTCGGATGGCGGAGTTGTCTGGAACTTCTTCTAGCAACTGGCTGACGGATTTGCAGAGCGTGGGATGAAGCAGTTGCGGCGCAAGCTCTGCGAGGGGGAAGAGCACGAAGCGGCGCAAGTGTAGGCGCGGGTGCGGGAGCATGAGAAATTCCGTCTCGCGTTGCTCCATGCCGTAAAGCAAAAGGTCTAGGTCAATGTTGCGCGGGCCGCGCGGGACATCGCGGCGGCGGCCCATTGCATATTCGACGCGCAGGAGTCGCGCCAGCGTCTGTTCCGCAGAGAAGCTTGTGATCTTCAATTCCGCCACCATGTTGAGAAACATCGGTTGCTCGCGCACATCCAACGGCTCCGTTTCGTAGATGGATGAGAGACGCGTGACCGGCAGCCCTGCATCCATCATCCCGCGCACGCCGAGCAAGAGGTTGCCCGCGCGCTTCCCCAAGTTTGAGCCGAGACTGACGTAAGCTTTTAAAGAGTTTGGAGTCATCGTGCGCTCACCGCAAATCCTCTGTCTCGCTATCAGTAAGATGTCGAAGCTTCGCCGCTATTGTACAATCACAAGCCTGTCATACATATAATGCTTGGTCGTGATTCAGTTTGAACTCGTAGTGAATATCTATCATCACGAAAGACTCTCGCGCAAAGGCGCAAAGAACAGCACGCGAAGAGCAAGTAGCATTCAATCCTTTGCGGTCTTGCTTTGCGCCACCAGCGTCTTTGCGGGAAACTGTTTTTTCTTCGCTGTTTTTGAAACTGACACACTACCTTTGACTCTTGACTTCAGACTCTTAATTCGTGAATCAACTACGCGCGCTTATCTGGTTAAAGTGGAAGCTGTTTCGCAATGCGATGCGGTCGCGGCAGGCGGCGGTCAGCCAGATAGCCTCGCTGCTGGTCACGCTGGCGGCGTTGGCCCTTGCGTTGATGCTGGCGCTCATCGCGGGGCTGGTGGGTTGGGCCAGCGCCGGGTCGGATGTTTTTTCCACGCCGCAAAAAGTCTCAACAGCATTTTTGGTTCTCACTTTTATCTACATGCTCTGGGCCGTGCTGCCCGTGAGCATGGGCAGCGGCAGAGAGTTTGACGCCGAAAGAATGCTCCTGTATCCGGTCTCTATCGGCAAACTCTTCGCCATAGACTTTTTGAGCGACCTCACTTCGCTGGCTTCCATCTTCGGGATTCCGGTCGCGTTTGCGCTCTCGCTCGGCGCGGGATTGGGAAGCGGCCATGTCCTCTTGTCTCTGCCGGTGGCCCTGTTCTCCATCGCTTTCGGTCTCGCGCTGTCAAAGTTTGTGATGACTTCTCTCGGAGCTTTGCTCAAGCGTAGGCGGACGCGCGGCGAAACCTTGATCGCGCTGGTCGGAGTCACCATCGGACTGGGCGGAGCTTTTCTGGGCCAGTTGATGCCATACCTGATGCAGCATTCGGATTTGGATTTCGCAGGCTTGCGCTGGACGCCGCCGGGTGCGGCTGCCGTCGCGCTGATGCAGGGATTGACGGAAGGCGGCGCGCTGGATTATGCGCTCTCGCTCGCCACGCTGGCGGCCTACACCTGCCTCTTCATCTTCGGGGCTTACAGCATCGCGCGCCGCTCTGCTCTGGGAAGCGGGGGCGCGCGGCGCGTGACGGTCAAAACGCGCCGGAAAAAGTTTGATGAGAATGATGCTGGCTGGCACTTGCCTTTGATGAGCGCGCAGTTGAGCGCCGTTATAGAGAAAGAACTGCGCTATGCTCTCAGAAACGCGCAGCTACGGATGATGGCTTTAATGCCTCTGGTGCTGATCGCGCTTCGACTGCTGATGACGGGCGGGCGGAATAGAACCGACGGGTTGCCGCCCGGTCTGGATGCCTCGCTGGGCGAATTTGCTTTTTACGGCGAGGGACTGCTGGCCGCAGGAGGCGTGCTTTATGCCTTTGTGCTGCTCTCTGCGGTGGCGTGCAATATTTTTGCATTCGACGGCGGCGGCATGCGGGCTTTTGTTCTGTCGCCGGTCGAGCGGCGACAGATTCTCGTCGGAAAGAACAGCGTGTTGGCTTTTCTGGCAACGGTCTTTGGATTGTTGCTGCTCTTTATCAACCAGCTTGTCTTCCGCGATCTGACGTTTCGCGCGGTGGTGTTTGTGCTTTTGTGCCTGCCGATTTTTGCCGTGACGTTGATGCTGATCGGTAACTGGCTGAGCCTGCGCTTTCCCAAAAGCATGAAATTCGGCAAGCGTATGAACGTCTCAGGCATGACGAGCCTGCTCATCCTGCCGCTGGCGGCGTTAATGGCTTTGCCGCCTTTTCTGGCTGCCGCCGCAGGTTATCTCGCGCAGAGTTTGGCGGTGAAGTATGTTACACTCCTGCTGTTCGCCCTGCTCGCGTGCGCGCTCTACAGACTGATTATCGGCAGGCAGGGGCGTGAGTTGGCAAAGCGCGAACAACAGATACTTGAAGCAGTCAAATGAAGATGATGTTAGATGCCAGATGCTAGTGTTTGGCTTTTCTAACATCCGGCATCTGACATCTAATTTCTTATTCCAGCGATGCATTCGTTGCTCTCTAATGGCGATGCATCCGGGCGGGAAAACGCAGCCCCGTCCAGACACAAATGGCTCGCAGAAAATTTCGCAACAACCAGCGACACGAACCCGCTTCGGAACGCGCCTTCCAAGAGTTTTTCTCTTCCACTCCTCTGCCGCAAACTTCGCGCACAGAATTGATGCGCCTCGTGCGCGGCGGCGAAGACACTTTTCTTGAATTAAAGGTCAAGCTCTCCAACACGGAAAAAATAGCGCAGGAGATTGTCGCGCTCGCCAACACGGGCGGAGGCGTCATCGTCTTTGGCGTCAACGACCAGTTGCGCGTCGAAGGCGTTGACGACCCCGAAATGGTGCAGGAAGAACTGGTGCGTATCTGCCGTGAAGAGGTAGAGCCGCCGCTTGTTCCGCTTATTGACCGCATCGCATTCGACAATGGCCGTCGCATCGTCGCGCTCGACGTGGAGGGCAAGCGCAGGCCATACAGAACGCGCGACGGTCGTTTCTACCTGCGTCTGGGTTCGGAGAAACGAGAGGCGTCGCGTGAAGAACTCTCCGCGCTGATGGACGAGGCACGACCTCTAGGTTATGAGAACGTGCCGGTCATCGGCGCGAGCGTCGAAGATATAGACGACGCGCACCTGTGGAGTTTTGTAAGAGAGTTTGAAGGCGATGCTTTTGAGGAATCATCGCTCGCAGGCTATCCGACCGGAGATGTCTTAAAGCGCGACCTGCTCCTGGCGGCTGGCAACGCGGGAGATATTTTTCCGACCGTGGCCGGGCTATTGCTCTTCGGACGCGACGAGCGTGTGGCATCACTCTTGCCGCGCTCGAAGATCATCGCCGCCAGATATGCCGGCGACACGACGCAAGCCCCGCTCGTCGAGACCATACAGTTAGAGGGAAATCTGAATACGCTTTATGAAGCCGCGCTGCGGTTCGTCAAACGCTATTGCGATTTGTGGGAGACGCGCCCGCGCAGGTTTCCCGGCGAGGAAGATGAAAGCAGTGGCGCTGCTCCGGTCAAGGCCCGCGCCAATTATCAACGCGACGCAGTTTGCGAAGGGCTGGCGAATGCCTTAGTGCATCGTGACCTTGCGCTCAGAGATGTGACGACGCGCATTTATATCTTCGACCACACGATGGAGATTATTAACCCGCGACGCACGGCGGGCTTTGCCCCTCCGGCGCAAAGAGCGATTCGCTATGGCGTGCCGATGCGGCTCAATCCGCAACTGGCCGCGCTCTTCTTAAATCCAGCCTACGGGCTACGGCTTCAGCCGGGCGGCCTGCCGATGCTCTTGCGCCGCACGCGTCTCTTCTCAGGCAAGCGCGCAGACCTACATGCCTTCAACGATGAATTTCGCCTGCGACTGCACGGAGTCTGAAAAGCAGTCACCGGCGAAGACTGAATGAGCCACGGATGAACGCGGAAAGACGCGGATAAAATCATATCTTTATCCGCGTCTTTTCGCGTTCATCCGTGGCTTGTTTTCGTCTCTTACCGCGTCTTACTTCGTATTCGGGTCTTTGGGTGCGTTGTAGAACGGCCTGTGCTGGACGACGAATTCTTTATCGTCATACTGACCGTCGCCGTCCACGTCAACTTTGACGACGAGCTTGCGTTGCTTGCCGTCGCGCTTCTGCTCGCCGGGGTCGAAGGCCAGACTGTACTGGCTTCTGAGCAGCGCGTTGATGCCTTGCAGGACGGAGGGGATTTCTCCTTCAAAGGTGATGGGGTAATACATCCCGCCCGTCTCTTTGGCGAAAGTCTTGAGCGCGTTCTGCGCCTGTAGAAAGGTCATGCGGCCCGGATCGCCGAGCGCGCCGTCCGTGTCGCTGATGCGGTCGCCATACTTTTTGAAGAAAAAGTTCATCGTGCCGATGATGTAGATGGGCACGCCCGCGTTCTGCACGATCTTGCGCGCCTTGTCGAAATTAATCTTGCTAAAAGTATCAATGCCGGAGGCAATCAGGATGACGGCCTTGCGCCGGTTCTGCACGTCGGCCATCCCGCCGTATTCCGAGGTGCTCGATTTAGAGTCTTCCAGCACGACCGAATCGCCTTTGCCGCCGACGAGCGTAAACTTGAGCGCATCGAAAAGATTGGTTTCACGAAAAGCCGGATAGTTTTTCAGCAGCAGGCTGATGACACGCTGAATCCTTTGCGGGTCGTTGGTAAAGTCCGTGATCGGCGTCGGGCGAATATCAAACGCGATGACGGAGACGTAATCATCCGGCGGCTTGATAAACTGCGAGAGAAAGATTGCCATCGGGCGCAGCACCTCGTAACGGCCCGGCTCAGAGCCGTCGCCGCCGTAAGCTTCTGTCAGCTTGCTGTACTCGATGAGCATCGCCACCGTAATCGGAGCTTCGGGAGTGGAAAAGTTTGTAATCTCTTTCTGCACGCCGTCTTCAAAAAGAGCGAAGTTCTCTTTCTTCAAACCCATCTGGGCGACGCCCGTTTTTTTGTTATAGACCACAGCTTCGACGTTGACGATGGAGGTGGCGACCGTGACGGTCTCTGCTTCCTGCGGCTTGCCGATGACATCCGTGGGCGTTTCTTCCTGCGGCTTTTGTGAGCCGTCGGGTCGTTTATTCTTCTTCTGATTTGAGGTCGGCGGCGTGCGGCGCGACTGCGCGACGGCGAGATGGCCGAATGCGCCCAACAGCATGACCAACATAAGCGCGATGGCAGAAAATCTACGAAGGCGGAAGAGTTGACGGCTCATGACAAATTCCTTTTGATCCAAAATGGCGGGGGACGCTCTGCACTTAATTCTTTTGAGTTAAAACTATATGCGGCTGCGCCGCGTGTGGTCAAGCAATAGAAGCCATTAGATGTCGAATGCCGTAGATAAGATGCAAAGGCGAGGATGAAGGATGAAAGGCATGCTCTTCAAACATGAAGCGTTCATCTCTGAAGAGCATGCCTTTCATCCTTCATCCTTCCGCCTTCTGACTTGCTTTTTATCTGGCTTCGGCTTCGATCACGGCGTCATACGCGCCCGTGTTGTCGGACAGATTTCCATCGTTGATGCCGAGAAAGAGGACGCCATCGCGCTGGGCTACAAACTCGCGCGTGCGCCCGATAAAGATAAAATCGTTGTTGTCGTCGCCGATGACCGCGATCAGCGCGCCGGTCGCTTCATCCCTCATCAGCTTGTCTCCGCCGGGGAGCGTGCTGACGCCCGCAGGGGTGGAGAATTTCCCATTGCCGAGCGAAATCTGTCCCATCGCCGTGATGCGTAGACGCTGGCCGCGCCTGACGACATAGCCGCTATTGGTCCAGCCGTTGGACTGATCGTCTGCGCGCACACGCGCGTTGATCTGAATCGAGGTCGGTTGCGAAGTCGCGGGTCTGTTGGTCGTGTTGCCGGTCGTAGCGCCGGGCCGCATGGTGGGCGGTTGCTGCGTGCCGGATGAAGGCTGCGTCGAAGAGGGGCGCGATGGCGTTGGTCTGGGCAACTGCGTGGACTGCGGAGTCGTGACGCCCGTCATCGTATTGTCGTCACCAGTATTCGTGTTCGACGGCGTTGAGGCGTTCGCGCCGCCCGCCAGCGAATCAAACTCTATGGATTCCACGTCCTCCATGTAGAGCGTGACCGTGCTGCGACGGCCGCGCGCGCCCGAACCGACCAGCACCGTGAATTGCTGGTCACGAAAACCAACTACCTCGCCGCGTATGACGCTGCCGTCCTTGAGGCGAATCGTGTCCGCAAGGGCCGCGAAGCTGAGCGACAGGATGAGCGCGACGGCAAACAGGGGACTCATAAATCTCTTCTTCATAATCTCCTCCGGGAGTGAATGCTTTTTGGCAACAGAACTCGAATCAATATGTGCTCTTCGACGTTTAACAGAGACGCGCACGCTTGGCAAGCCGGAGAGAGGCGTGTGACTGCCGATGGATGCATTGAAGTGAGAATAAGTTGCTAGAAGAGCAAGGATGAAGGATGAAGGATGAAGGATGAAAGGCATGCTATTCGAACATGAAGCGTTCATCTCTGAATAGCATTCTCTTCATCCTTCATCCTTCATCCTTCATCCTTCTCCTTTGTAAATCACTCCGTCCTTCATCACGAACACGGTCTTTTCCATCTGGCGTATATTCTTGAGCGGGTCGCCCGGCACGGCGACGATGTCCGCCCATTTGCCTACTGTGAGCGAGCCTGCGTCTTTGTCCCAGCCGAGAAGCTTCGCGCTGTTCATAGTCCCGCACACGATGGCATCCATCGGAGCCATGCCTCCCCATTCGACGAGCAGCGTAAACTCGTGCGCGTTCGTGCCATGCGGAATGACTCCGGCATCCGTGCCGAGAGCGATAGGGACTTTCTGAGCAATCGCAAGCTTGATCCCGCGCCGCATGGCGGCGGCTGCGGCCAGCGCCTTCTCGCCGCGCAAACCCTTGAGCACGCCGCTCTTGGAAAGTCGCTCGACGGTTTCACCGGCCATCAGTGTCGGCACAAGATACGTGCCGCGCTGGGCCATCATGCGCGCGCCTTCCGCATCCAGAAAAGAGCCGTGCTCGATGGATGAAACCCCTGCGCGAACGGCTATCTTGATGCCTTCGGTTCCGTGCGCGTGCGCGGCCACTTTTCTGTCAAGCTTTGAAGCTTCGTCCACCAGCGCCTTCAGCTCTTCATACGTGTACTGGGTCGCGCCGACGGCATCGCCTTCCGAGAGCACGCCGCCCGTCGCGCAGGTCTTGATTAAATCCGCGCCGTACTTAATCTGATAACGCACCGCTCTGCGCACCTCGTCAGGCCCGTCCGCGATTCCGTCTTTGATCGAGCCGTCAAACAATCCGGGCTTATAACCGTTCTCATCGCAATGCCCGCCGGTGATCCCGAGAGAATGTCCCGAAGCCTGCATGCGCGGCCCCATCACCCAGCCTTCGCTGATGGCTTTGCGCAGCGCGAAGTCGTCAAAGTGGCCCGCGCCCACATTGCGTATTCCCGTAAAGCCAGCCATCAAAGTCTTCTGCGCATTGCCGACTCCTAGAATAGCCTCAAATGATTGATAGTCCTTGACGCCGGAGAACTCATTGTCGGGGTCGCCCAGCACGCGCCCTATGATGTGCGTATGCGCGTCTATAAAGCCGGGCAGGAGCGTCGCGTCTCCGAGGTCTATGACCCTCGCCCCGGCGGGAATCGTGATGCCGGCTGCCGGGCCGACAGCGGTTATCCTGTCATCCGTGACGACGACCACGCCGTTTGTGATAGCGGGCCTGCCCGTCCCGTCAATCAGCCGCGCGGCTTTGATGGCGACGACGCCCTTGCCCTTTCTCGGCTGCGCTCTGACCTGGCTGAGCTGGTCTGCGCTCTCCTCCTGCGCGCGGATCGAAGTGAAACAGACGGAGAGCAAGAGCAGCAACGCCACAACGCATCTCAATTGACGCATACGATTTCCTCTCAGTTTGAAGTTAGATATTTTGAATACAGCAACGAAAAAATCTCCCGCAAAGGCGCAAAGGAAGGCCGCAAAGATGTTGAGCAAGTACCTATCTTGAATGCTTTCTTTGTGCCCTTGCGGGAAACTCCGTGTTTTTATCTCTAAAGGAATTATACACTGCCGAACGCCTCATGATACTTCGCCAATCCCTGCTTGCCATCCAGCGCGCCCGGCTCTAACTCCGCGACCATGAAGGCGTCGTCGGAGACCTGATATTCAGAGCGTATATTTTTACGGCTGGCCGGGACAAAGCCGAAGCGCGGGTAAAATTTCGGATGACCGAGGACGACGACGACCGTCTGGCCGAGTTGCAGGCAGGCTTCCAGTCCCTGACGGACTAACTGAGAGCCGACGCCCTGATTCTGATATGCGGGCAGCACAGCCATCGGCGCAAGCCCCATAGCAGCAAAGGTCTCTTTTTCAGATTCGATGGAGACGGGGCTAAAGAAAATGTGCCCGACAAGTTGCCCGTCATGCTCTGCGACCAGAGAGATGTATGGACTCGCCGCAGCGCGCAGCGCGTCCACAAGGTCTGCTTCAGCCGGACGGCCAAAGGTTGCTTCGTTGATTTGATGAACAGCCGCACGGTCGCTTTCAGTTTCAGTCCGCACAGTAATCATGGCTTCCGCTCTGTCTTAACTTTCACCCGCTGGTTAAATCTCTGCATCTCTACGGGCGCGCGAACGTGTGTGCCTTCGCCTATCTTCTCCGTTGCGTCGTGCGCCTCGACCGTGAACGTCACCAGATTGTCTGTCACGGAAACGACTTCGGCGCGTGCCGTGACTGTAAAGCCGACGGGAGTCGCGGCGAGATGTTTGATGTTGACGAGCGCGCCGACAGAAACCCAGCCTTCTGGCAGGTATGGCTGGATGGCGCGGGCCGCTGCCAGCTCCATCTGGTAAATCATCATCGGCGTGCCGTAGACCTCCGGCATGTCTGCGTGAAAGTGCGCCACGGTCATCTCTCTGGTCACTTCGATGGTCGTCGTGGCCGAAGCTCCGACGGGTATCTTAGTTGTCGCTGCCATCTACTTTTCGATCCTCGCTCTTGGCATCTGCCATCGCTTCGGGTTCAAGTTCTTCCGCGCTCCGGTTCAGTTTGATAAAGACGCCCCACGCAGCCAGAAGCGCGGCGGCGGCAAGGGCGATGGTCGAAGCCTGCGGCAGCTTTGAAGGGTCATCGTGCAGGAGTTCAAAGACCCCGATGAGGGATTCAATCGAGAGCGAGACGATGACGACGACCATAAAACGCGAAAGGAACCGGCGGACGCGTGTCGGCGCGCTCATCTGCGCTTCTCTCAAGACTTCCTCTTCGAGAATCGTCTGGCCCAGTTCGAGCGCGGCGACAGCGATGGTCAACAATCCTACGCCCTCAAGAATCGCGTTGAACCTATCGCGCAACTGCATCTGCGCCCCCGGATTGATGCCGTGCCACATCTCTATGGCCGCAAAGATTATCAGGGCCAGCGCGCAGCAGATGAACAGGAGAATGATGATCGAGTATCCGATTAAGAAAACTATCTGGACGATTTTCCTCACTGCATGGCCCTCGCTTTGTCCCTCTATTTGTTAGGCTGCTTTATCTCATACTTGACTTTGAGATAGAGCGTAAATTGCACCAGCGGCTCAATGACGACAGGATTTATCACTTGATCGAAACCGTCGGCGTTCAAAGGATTGAAGAAAAAAGTCCTGCTCTTGCGCGCACGCTGGACAATGTATCTATCGTTATCATAACTCCTTTCGATCTCCTGCGCTTCAGCGGCGACGTATGAATCGTACATCTCCGTCGGAAAGTAGATGCTAGGCTTCTCCGCATAGATTTGAGCGGGCGGCACGATCTCGACGCCCAGAAGTTTTGCGTGTCTTAATTTTCGTTCGATGACTTTCGCGGCCTCGTCCATCAGCCTGTCCTGAATCGTGACGATGTCTTTGACAATATAGTCCACCTTGATGAGGTCGAAGATTTTTGAACGAGAGGCGGCGATAATCAGCTTGTCGAGCATCATCTTGTCGCTGTAATGCACCGAGACATTTTTCTTCAGCTCAAACCCGACCAGATTTTCTTTAGCGACATTGCCCGTTACCTGAAAGCTGTAAATCTTGTTCTGCGCGGCGAAATCAACATACACATCATTGCTGCCGATGCCCATCTGTTTGAGTTCTGCGGAAAACGAATTGACGGTCTCATCCATCTTCTGATTGCACTCTGCGACGGTCGCGCATTCCTGCGAGATGCCGAAGACGGCAACGAACTCGTCTGCCTTGACGTTCATCAGGATGCTGGCCTCTGCGAACATGGTCGTCGCGCTGGGAGGCGTTTCAAGCTGCCCCAGTTGACGTTTGTTTTTCTCGTTCTGGTCGGCTCGCGCATTGCCGCCCGATTGCGAATAACCTATGTTGCCGCTCGCCTGCGCGAAAGACGCGCCCGCGCAGACCATCATGGTCAGAAAAAGAATCAAAATTCTCTTCATACAAAAGCTCCTTCAATCTCGATAGATATACTACAGCGAGGCTAATTCTTGAATTGCCGGAGAGACTAACAGAACGACGTGAGGAAAAGATAGATTTGCGCGCCGCTGAAACCCCGGCGTCGCGTGATACCGGACAGACAGACGCACGCGGAGGGCGTGGGGTTCTTGACGCTTGGCCGGTCGAAGAGCAAAATGATAACGATCCTCTTAAAGCGGTGTAGATATTTTTTAAGAAAGCTCTTTCTGCCCTCCCGCACAGATGCAGCTTTTCTCACAAATCAGACAGAGTAAAATTTTAATGAGTGAAGAATTAAGAGCCTTAATTATTGATGACGAGGCACAGGTTCGCAGTTTCGTCAGTGAGGTGCTCAGCGAAGACGGGTGGAAGACGAGCGAGGCCGCCTCTGCCGAGCAAGCCTTTGAGATGTTAAAGCTGCATGATTGGTCGCTGGTTGTTTGTGATGTCATGCTCGGCGGCGAGAATGGCTATCAGGTCTTGCGCCGCTTCAAAGAGGAATCGCCTGAAACGCCGGTTGTCCTGATGACCGGGCATGGCTCTGCCGCTGGCGCGCTCGACGCGACCTCTTTCGGGGCTTATGACTATTTCTTAAAACCCTTCGGAGTTGACGAGCTGCTCTCGCTCTCGGTCGCCCTCCGCGAACAGTTAGACAATCGAAAACGCCCGCGCCGCGTGATAGGTCATAAATCTTTGCGCGCTTATACCTCCGATATTGAGATGGTGGGCCGCAGCGGGGCTTTTATCGAAGTCATGAAGATGGTGGGCCGTGTGGCCGGCACGGATTTGCCTGTCCTCGTGACGGGCGAATCGGGTACGGGCAAAGAGGTCATCGCTTCGGCCCTGCACCGCCGCAGCCGCCGCGCCTCCGGCCCATTCGTCGCGGTTAACTGCGGCGCGATTCCGGCGGACTTGATCGAATCCGAACTCTTCGGCCACGTGAAAGGCTCTTTTACGGGCGCGCACATAGACCGCGCGGGGCTGTGGGAAGAGGCACACGGCGGCACAGTTTTTCTGGATGAGATAACAGAGACCTCTCTGACATTTCAGGTCAAACTGCTGCGCGCTTTACAGGAGGGAGAGATTCGCCGCGTCGGCTCGAATCATTCACAGAAGGTAGATGTGCGCGTCATCGCTTCCAGCAACCGCGAGGTGGAGAAAGAGATCGAGGCCGGACGATTTCGTCAAGACCTCTTCTACAGGTTGAATGCCGTGAGCATTCACCTGCCGCCCTTGAGAGAGCGCAGGGAAGACATCTTCCCCTTAGCGAGCAGCTTTGCCGAGCGCGTGCAGTCATTAAACATTGCGGCCAACTTCTCGCCCGAAGCTCTCTACCTGCTTGAGCACTATCACTGGCCGGGCAACATACGCGAGTTGGAGAACGCAGTGGTGCGCGCGGTCGCGCTCTGCGGCGGCGTCGTGCGTCCCGAAGATTTGCCGGATCACATACGCAACTATCAAATCGCTTCAGCGGCAGCCGCGAATCAAAAGGGAACGGAATCTCAAGCGGAAATGAAAGATGAGAAGTGGTTGACCCTCGCGGAGATGGAAGCCGGTTATGTCAAACGCGCTCTGGATCACACGAAGGGCAACAAGCAGGCCGCCGCACGCCTCCTCAATGTTGACCCCAAAACCATCGAGCGCATGATTCAAAGATATGAGATCGAAATCAAGTACGATATAAAAATCAAGTGAACCCCAAGTCAAGGCAAAAGGAAAAAGGCAAAAGGTAAAAGGTAAAAGGTAAAAATAAGATCCGTCTTTCATTTTGCCTTTTACCTTTTACCTTTTGCCTTTTTTATTCCCTCCCCGCGCTGACAGTGGTAATATCTGTGGCGCTCGCCGTAGGTAGCCGACGCCCCAGCAATGACAAACGAAAGTCTTGATGGCCGCCCTCGCTGGAAATTGAGAGGCGCGAAGCGGAGTTGACTCAGACACCCTTTGCTCAGCCGCCAGCCTGATTCCGGCATCCGGCTTCTCCAAACAGGCGCGCACACTTCCAACCTTGACCCGTCATTTGTCCAAAGGAGACCCGGAGATGAAGAGGAAAATTTGCAGCTTTGCTATCGCAGTCGTCTTAACAGCTCTGTTTGCGCCCGCGTCACGGGCAGACGACCCCGCCGCCAATCTAATCAAACAAGAAGGCTACACAGTTTCTCTGGAATTGAAATTTACCAAGAAGCAGGCGACCACACTGCAACGCTTCGCTTCTTTTCTAGACTATGGCCCGAACGGTTACGCGACGGGCTTTCATATCGCGGACGGCCTGGTCATGACTGCCTATCATGTTGTTTCCGGGAACGTGAGCGCTTCCAAGAAAGCAATGTTAGGGTTTGGCTCAAAGGACGAGCTTGAAGTCAAAGTCTATGTCAACGGCTGTCATGCGACTGTGGTCAAGATTGACGAAGCCGCAGACCTCGCGCTCCTCAGTATCTGTGAATCACAAAAGCAGGCTGCGGCTCTCACGATTCAACCGAGCCTCGACAAAGACGAAAAGCTGCTTCTCATCGCCCGCCCGCATGGCGGCAAGCTGGTGCGGCGCGGAACCTTTCATGGTCCATACATGTCTCGCGGCCTACAGTATTGGTCTGCGAAAATTGATACCCGCGACGGTTATTCGGGCAGTCCTGTTTACAACTACAGAGCAGAGCTGGTCGGAGTCTTCACAGGCTATGACAGCTCGCAAAAAGTCGGCGTCATTAGCCCGGGTGCGCGGGCGCAAAAGCTGGTTGAAGATTACATCTCCAGCCCCAAGCCATAAAGATAAAATTCAAAACAGGGATGGACAGGAAACAGAAGGGGATAAAAAGCTTATAGCTATTAGCGATTGAGTGAGACCTGATGCGCCCTGCCTGAGGGTCGGGCTACTGCCCCTGTAGCGTGACCTCCGGGGCAGTAGCCCGACCCTCAGGCAGGGCGCATGCATTTGCAATCCGCTATAATTCGAGGCCAGCTATCTCAAAATTTGAGCAGTGACCCTGCGCGTCAGCGGGTTGACCGTAAACCTGACGAGCCTGCTCAACAGCGAGCCTGAGCCGCCGCCGTTGCTGCCGGATGTGCCGTTGCCGCCGATTGTCCGCGTGCCTGCGTTTGCATTCTGCGAGCCTTGCGGCAGCAACTGGTCGCTGACGATGTTGAACTGCACAGGGCCGTTGGCCCAACCCCTGACGCGGAAGAAATAGCGCGTGTTCGGCTCGACCGCGACCACGAAATGCTCGTCCGCAGTCTCTCCGGCGGATTCCGCAATCACCTGCCCGCTCTCTGTACGCAGCTCTAAATCCAGGTCGCGTGCCAGCGGCGCAGACAAGGTGGCTTCAAGAAACTGTGCATCGGATTTGGTGACGACTTCGATGTCTTCCCATGTGATGCCTCTGAATTGCGGGTCGCCATAGGTCGGCGACGGCTCGCCCGTCACAGCGTTTGAAGGCTCGCCCGCGAGCAGTTGGCCGGATTTCTGTTCGCTGAAAACGGAGTAGACCACAGGCGGCGGCGGGTTCGATGTGCCGTCCGGCAGTTGGCTGCCGTTGCCCACTGTCGAGCTGAAGAAAGCTCCGGCGGTAATCTTCGCGTCAAAGGTGAAGAGCTGCGCGCCGGGGTCGTTAAACTCAAACCGCCTGGCATTTGAAGTCGCGCCCAAAGGCAGCGTCTGATTGTAGATGAAGGTGTTGCTATTCTGATCTGCGTTCCTGACCGTGACGGTCGGATTCGAGATGTTCGTAATCTGAAACCTGACTGCGCCGTAGGCTGTCTTATCGAAACTGAATGCGCCACGCGCGTTGGTCAGCGTATTGTCAAACGCCATCACGCCGTTCGAGAAACTGATGTTCGAGATGACCGAATCAATCTGCGCGGTCAAATCCTGTTCGGCCCTGACGGCGCGGCTTGAGCCGCTGAAGTTTGAGACCCCGAGTTGACCCGTCGCATTGACGCCGATGGCGCGCACTATGTACTTGCTCTCGAAGAGATCGTTTAAGCCGGAGGCCGCGAAGATTTCATGAATCGGGCCTTCGTCAACATACGAAAGCTGGTTGCCGTCAACATAAGCCACATGACGAAAACCTGTGGTCGAAGCATCTCCGTCGTTGAAGTCACGCGCGCCGTTCGGTTGGCGACGATTCTCGAAACCGATTTTCCGTTTCAAGACTTCATAGCCGACTGCGCCCGGCGAAGCCGCCCAACTGACGCGCAAAGAGCGCGGGCTGGCCGAATCCACACTCACGTTTGAAGGAACTTCAGGAGCCGCCTGCTCGCCCGCAAAGGGCGTGACCTGCGTTGAAATCGTAGCTTTGCCTGCGGCGTCAACCTCTGCGGCGTTGATGCCGATTTCGTGCGCGGCGAACACCTGTTCAATCAGCGCACGGTGTTTGCCCGGCGCGGACAGGTCTGTCGAATCCGACGGATAAAGCAGTTGGTCTGCGACTATCATCGCGTCACGAGATTTGACGAAAGTGTCCGGCGCGGTCGTGCCGAGAATGTACATCGAGCCTAAGAAATCGCGCTCGAAGATTTCCGTCCCCTTCGTAATCTTTTTGGCAGCGAGTCCGTCTTTCGGCTGCGGGCGTTTGTAAATGGAATCGTTCGGATAGACGCGGCCAAGCATCTGGCGTATGTCCCACATCGTGGACATGTAGATTTCGCCGTCGTAATGCTCTTCAAATTCGTAGCGAGCCGGTTTGGCCGGGAGCACGAACGGGATCAACTCCGGTTCCGCAGCGAAAAACAGTGTGCCGATGTCTGAATATTTCAAGGTCGAATGCGCCGTGCGGATATAAGCAATCGTGTCCGGGTTTTGCCCACGGCTGCGTGCGCGGTCGCGGAAGCCTTTCGACTGGATAACGTATTCGCCCACAGCAGGATTATTGGTGATCGTGAAGGCCCACATGTCCGCCTGACCCTCGTTCATCCCGCCGGCTTCGGCCCCGCCTTCGAGTCCGGCAATCGGGCTGGTGATGGCATGCATGCCTTCGTGATAAGGCACAGTGCCTTCGAGCGCGAGGTCGTTCATCAAAAAGCCGTGACCGTAGCTCGTCGTATTAACCACGCCTTCGGGCGCGGGCGAGCCGGTCAGACTTTGATAAATGCCCGTCACGTTGGCCGCGAAAGCGTTGTCCATGCCGAGAGCTTTGAAAGCCAGATTAGGATCGGCGGGGTCTGGAACGGCGTTGCGCAGCACGACGTTCAAAGCCAGATAGACGTTCGGGAAATGGACTGTCGCCGGAAGCGGGACGGTTTTGTTCGGGTAATCGTTTGGAAAATCGCCCTCGCTGCCGCCAGCCGTCTGACGGTCGCCTGCGACATGCAGGTAGTCAACGTATTCGAGCAGGTATGTGACAAAAAAGAAAGCGTTGATCTCGTCCTGATGTTCGGCAGGCTCTGCGAACTGGTCTTGCTCGTTGGTGCGAGCCTCAAAGCCAGCAGGATTGTCTTGACGAAAGTGCCATGTGCCAAGCGCAGCCTGCGCGAAAGGCTGCTTGGTGGCGAGCGCGTTGTTAACGAGCGCGTGCGTGCCCGTCAGCGTGCCGTTCAATCCGGTGACGACGTTCTGCGGGTCAAACGCGCGCAGCGTGACGCGCTCCTGCCCGCACGGCGTTCCATTGCAATCGGAGATAATCGACTGGTCTTTGAGCTGCTGCGTCAGCGACGGGTATTTCGGATAGATGTCCGCCGTCATTGGATGAACAGGGTTCTGGAAATCTATGAAATCTTTGCGCGAGACAATCTCTCCGGTGTGCGCGTCAACCTCTGTCAGAAAGAGACCGAAAGGATTGGTTGAAAATTTGGCTACCTTCCAGACCAGTTTGTAACCGTCTGCGGTCGGGTAAATGCCGAGGCGCGGTTCGAGATTGCTGACGGCTGAAACCTGTTGCGAGAGGATATTCAAACCGGGCTGCAAGATGTTCTGGATGTTGGACGGAAGATTGATTTTGAATCGCGTGAGATCGTTATCAACTGTCTGGCGCGCCTGAGCTGCGGAAACGGTCGGCTGCGTATTGACGTTGACGTTATTGAAATGTGGCCCGGAGGCCATCACGACGCGGTTATCTTTCATCACGAGACCGATGCCGCCGTGTTTGACATCGAGGCCGCCAAAGGTCTGCTGAAAACGGAGCAGATGCCCGCCGAGGGCTTGTTTGTGACTGGCGAGCCGCAGGTCTGCGACGTTCGTGATGCCAAAGAGGGCGGCGTTCTGCTCAAGAAAAGCGCGCCCTGCTGCTTCCGGCGTTCCCGGAAAAGTCTGGCTCGCAAAATCGTAAAGCACATCGGGCGAGCCGCCGAATTCGTTCCAGCGCGCGGTCATCTGCGGCGAGTTGGAGGAAGCTTTCAACTCATTCAAAGCAGCAAGCTGTGCGCCCGTGGCTCCGCGCAGATTGGCGACGGCGCGGCTCGCGTTCAAATCGAAATCCGGCACGAGACGCTTGTAAATGTTTCCCGCTCCGGCAGCCGGATTCTGATTGTTCGCTGCGGCGTCCGTCCCCTTCAAAGGAAAATACGCAGCCGTCAAAACCATTGCGCAAACTAATGCGACGACCGACAGGGTCTTGATGTATCTCGCTGAAAAATCTGTTCTGCTTTTCATGATGCCTCCGTAGGTAAGAGATAAGTCGGTTGGTGATGCCGGAGACTCAAGCCTCGCTGATTAGAAACTTGAGTCTCCGCGCTCTGCTCGTCGCATCAGCTTCCGGTAGCAAATAGCTGACGATACTGGTTGAGTTTGGCCGCGAGCGTCGAACGCTTGACCGCTGTGTTCGGCTCGAAACGCGGGCCGGGCAAGACCTGAAACTGACCGGGCGCGATTTGAATAACTTCAGCCGCAAACGCTTCAAACAGTCCGAGGTTCAAGGCTATCTGCACATAGCCGCGCAGGGCAGGCGCAATCTGCGCGTTATCGGAAAGCGCAGCGCCGTTATACGTTACGGTCGAGTTAGCCATCCCGCGCGCTTCCGCATCGCGTCCGAGTGCGCGCACGAGTGCGACCGCTAAATCGAGACGATTGACCGAACCAGCCGGATTAAAGCTCGTGCCGGAAAAACTCATCATCCCGCTCGGCGCGAAATCATAGCCGCGCAGTGTGGAGCCTTTGGCCGTCACAGCCTCTGCGATTCGCAAGAGGTCGCCAGACACGTCCGTGAATTTCGGCACGCCGCCGATTGATTGACGAAGCGGAGTATTCAAAGCCAGCGAGCGCGCCAAATCTTCGCGCGTCACTGTTTGCTCCGGACGGAAAGTGCCGTCCGCGTAGGTATCAATCACGCGATTCTTGAGCGCGGCTTCGATTTCGGTCTGTTGCGTGTGGCCTGCGATGTCAGGAATGCCGGGCAGAATGTATTTGACCTGCACGACGTTGCCGTCAACAGGGCCGGGCGAAGCGAGCTGCGTCGGAGAAGAGGCTTGAGGTGCGGCAGCCAAACTGCGTGCGCCGCGAACTTCAAGCGTCCACGTTCCGGCCTCAGGGTTCTGGACCACAACTTCACGGGCCGTGCTGCCGAGCACGGGAGTCTCGATGGCTGTCGAGTAGTTGACTCCGCTAGGCGAAGTGATTCTGATGCCGACAAAATTTCCGGTGCCTTCTCCGGCAATGTTGTCAGCCGTGGCGGTGACATCGAGCACGTTCATGTTCGGCTCAACCGTAAAGGTAGTCGCGTTGGCTGAAGTCGGGCCGGAAACTTCAGGGCTGAAATCTATATGAAACGATTTGGCTGCGGGGCGTTCTTCACCGAACTGAGTGTTAAAAGCCGCTGCGGAGAAATTGCTGTAACCCTTCGAGCGGTTCATCACTTTATCAACCGCCGCGTAAGCGTTGACATAGCCCGCGCCGACTTCGTAATCCTGATAGCCGGGCATTCTGGTCGTCGTCTCAATCAGAATCTGTCTGATCTCTTCCGGCGTTAAGGTCGGGTCAACATCGAGCATCAGGGCGACGATGCCAGCGACAAACGGCGTCGCCATCGAAGTGCCGGAAATCTGCGTGTAGAAGGGAAGCATGCCGGGCGGCAATTCCGCATCAGCCGTCAAGCCGTTTGAAGTTAAGTTGGTCAGAGCGCGTACTGAAACGATGTCGGTCGTAAATCCATAGCGGGCAAGGCTGCTTTCAAAATAGCGTCCGGTTCCCGGCGCGGCTAAGGTCGGCTGCGCGTTATCGTTGAGCGGGTCGTCGTCGCTTAAGCGTTCTTCGCGCGGCACTCCGCGAGAAGAGAAGTCTGCGAGCATGCCGTCCTTTGTTCCGGCTGCAATGCCCATCGCCCACGGAGACTGACCGTACGGGCTAAGCGTATTTTTCGCCGCGCCGTCATTTCCGGCTGCGAAGACGACAGTGATGTTGCGCTCGTAAGCCAGCTTGCTGGCGAGGATGAACGGATGATTAGGATCGTAAGCTGCGCCGCCGAGCGGGCCGTAAGAATTGGTGATGACGCGTATGTTGTACGTCTCTTGATGCGAGAGGCCGTATTCCCATCCGGCCAGAGCATCAAGCACGAGGATGACTGCGCCGCCGCCGGAGCCGACGATTTTCACGCCCGGCGCGACGCCCGCGTAGGTGCTGCCTGAACGGCTGCCAAGCCCGCCGACGATGCCCGCGCAGTGCGTTCCATGTCCGACGGTATCCGTGTTCGGAACGTTCTCTATCGAGAGCGAGGGCGTCAGCCCGTTAACCGGAACTCCGCCAATCGTGATGCCTGTGTTGCCTGTATCTGTCGAAACGATGCGCTGCGTGTTCTGAATAACTTTTGTCCCGAAGGGCAAGTCTGCATGCGTCGCATCAATGCCGGAGTCGATCACAAAAACTGAAAAATCGCCCCTGCCCGAAACAGGCATCCCGCCGTTACGCAAAGTGAAAGCGGCGTCCGTACGGATTTTGTCAACGCCCGTCATCATGCGCGCTTGATTCATGTGATAACGCTGGCGGTCGTTGGACCAGATAGAGCGCACAGCCGGATTGCCTGCGAGGGCGCGTACCTGTCCGGCATTGAGCGCGGCCCCGACCATGCCGAGCGTCGGAAAGGTCACGCCGTTATTGATGCCGAGGGCGTGCAAAATATTCAAGTGGCTTTGGTTGAGGCCGTTTGAAGTGTTAAAGCTGATAATGACGACACCGACCGATACGCTGTTGGCGAGATTGTTAAGCTGGTTTTGCAGTTTCGGGCTGAGCGTCGCCGCGCCGGATGCCTGCCCGTACGAGACACACACCAGCACGAGCATAAAAACCACTCCGAAAAACCTTTTGACTGTTTCACTTGCTCTGGACGACCTCATTTTCTCTTTCCTCCTGCGATTGATGAAAAGCTCTCGATGGTAAGAGGATAAGGATTCGGCTTGAGATTTACTTGAGAGTCTTAAGCGCGAGCGGGCGGAAGCCCGGAAGCGGGTTTTGGGTCAACTTTTATGCGGGTTTTGCGGGACTTGAGGAAAACTTGAGAGATATGAGAGCAAGGCGGAAGGCGGAAAGTGGAAGGATGAAAGGCATGCTGTTCAAGCTTGAGTCGTTCATCTCAGATAGCACTCATTTCATCCTTCATCCTCGCTCTCACAGGCGGTTCTGACCTGCCGGTAAAAGAATGAAGGATTGAAGGCCGGGCCGAAACTCAGCCTTCAATCCTTACTGGCCCGGTAGCTCTGTTGGTGGCAGCTAGCTCTTATAGAAAATGCTCGGGGACATAAGCTACCGCCGTGTCTCCGGAGGTTCCCCACTGGACGGATCGGTTGAAGAGGTCAGGGTTGCCGTCGGGGGCAGGTTTGCCGTTTGAAGGTCGCCCGCCCAAACTCTCCAGCGTCCAATAGACCGCCGTCGAGGGACGCCAGATGGCGATGTCTGTTTTACCATCGCCGTCATAGTCCGCCTGCACCACCTTATCCGTAGCAACTCCCCACGGCTGTGCGCGGACTACGCCGTTTGAGCTTTGCACGATGTACCACACACCGTTCTGCGGTCTGAAGACTGCGATGTCCGTCTTGCCATCGCCGTCATAGTCGCCGGGCACAGGCCGGTCTCCGTTCTGCCCCCACTGGAACGCGCCATAGTTGATTCCCGGATCAACAGAGGTGTACCAGAAGCCCGTGCTCGGACGAAAGACTGCGATATTCGCGCTGCCGTCGCCGTTGTAATCCGCAGGCACTGGCAGGTCTCCGTTGATGCCGAACTGCTGCGTGATGACCGAGCCGTCCGAACTCTTGAGGATATACCATGTAGAATTAGATGGCCGGTAGACTGCCACATCCGCTTTTTGGTCATTGTCGTAATCCGCAGGCACGGGAATGTCTCCGTTGATGCCGAACTGCACGCCCCACAACGTTCCGTCCGTGCTGCGCTGGATATACCAGCTTCCACTCGATGGCCGGAAGACGGCGATGTCGAGCTTATTGTCTGCGTCATAGTGGCCCTGCACGAGCACATCGCCAGCCGTGCCCCAAGTGACTGAGCGAAAAGTGCTGGTTGCGCTTTGCAGGATGAACCACCCGTTATTGCTCGGACGAAAGACTGCGAAATCTGCTTTGCCGTCGCCGTCAAAGTCCAGATGCTTGCCCGCAGGAGGAGGTGAAGAGTCTATCGTCAATGTCGCAGCCGTCACGCTGCCGGTGTCGCCTGCTCCTCCATCATGGAATCTCAACGTCCATGTTCCGTTCGGATTAGTGACTCCCGTGAACGCGCTCGTGATGGTCGTCACCACTCCGCCTCCCGCTCCGCCTCCCGGCGTCGTCGCCCTGTAACTGCCAGCAGCCACTGCCGTCGTCGCATTGGCCGTCACCGCCGCGTTCCAGAACGTCGGTGTCGCCGGAGCGGTGTCAAGGAAATTGTACGGCCCGATTAAGTCAGAATCATCGCCGCAATCTGTGGCTGCCGCCGCCGTCGTCTGCGCGAAGATGATTTTGGAGGGAGTGCCTCCGGGAGCGCGCAAGGTGACGATTAAGTCACCGACCCAACTGTGGGTCACGCTGAAGCTGACGGCCACGTTGGTCGGAGCAGCGTTAGCCAATCCACTGACGGTGAAAGATACATCTTTGGGAGCGCTGGCATAATCGCCACAGATGGTTCCGCCAGCGGGAGAGTCTGGAATCGCGCCGAGGCTGGGGGCATCGGCGGGAAAGTTAGCGAGAGTGGATTGCGGTGCGTCCTGCTGGCCTGCTGAAGCAGCCGTCGTTGTCCGAATCCGGCTGGCACTCAAGAGAGTCAAAACAGTTAAGATGAGGGAAACGCCTAATAGAAGTCTGGTCATCCTGCGAGGGTTGACAGCGGTTAAAATTCGCATGTGAACTCCTTTTTTTGAGGGAAATCGAGCGCGATAATGGGAATAAATCTTTGGAAGGGTAAGAGACAGTATCCCCATCTGACAAATTGACGGTGTCACTATAGTGACTGATACGGGAATGTCAATAAAATTAAGTACAGGTTAGCTTTAACTTTTGTTCAGCTTCTTCCGCTTGTTAAGCGATCTTGATTCCGATAGCTTCCAGAAATTTTGTAGGCCGGTCGCCTCCGATCATCGCAAAGATATAATCGTTGGGCACAGTCTCTTTCACTTCGCTGGTGCGCGCATTCATCAAGACCACCTCGCCATCGCTTATCTCTTTGATGGAAGTGCCGAAGTAAACTTTAATCTTGCCTTCGTCTATGCAGTGGTAGACCTGTAGTTTGTTGCCGAATTTGAGATCGGTCTTGAGGTCGCTGCGAATGACGAGCGCGACTTCGTTGATCTCGTCCGGCGGGCGAAAGCTGATGCGGTCGCCATCGCGCCGGGCGACGAGGTCTACGGCAGCTTCAATCGCAGAGTTGCCCGCGCCGACGATGATAATCTTCTTGCGCTTGTAGCTCGCAGGGTCGGCCAGCTTGTATTTCACTTTATCTTCGGTGCGCCCGTCGCGCGTGACCTTCATCTCTTCGCCGGGCAGCCTCAGCTTCATAGGCGTGCCGCGCGTGCCGAGCGCGAGGACGACGCGACGCGTGCGGTAAGTGACTTTCTCTTTCTCAAGCCCCTTCTCTGTCTGCACAGTGAAATAATCGCCGTCGTCTGCGCGCTTGATGCTCTTGCAGCTCTCGCCTTCGTTGATGACTACGCCGTCACTGTTCATCGCGCCGAGCCACTGATCCAGAATCCGCTCGCGCTGTTCGCCCAAACCCTCGACGCTGATGCTGCCGCGCGAAGGCATCGTGTCCGGTTTGAAAAAGATGTACTTGCCTTTCGGATAGGCTTCGATGGTCGAGAGCACTCTGTCCTGCTCGATGCCGACGTAGCGCAAGCTCTCACGCTGAGCCGCAATCGCCGCAGACAATCCAGCCGGGCCGATGCCGATGATGGCTACGTCAAGCTCTGCTTTCGGCTCAGGCGCAACGCCGTTTCTTAACTCCTCTGCAATGTGCTTGATAACATCCGCGCCTTCGTTGGCGGCGTTTTTAATCAGCGGAGTTCCCGAAACATCACCGATGATGTAGCAGCCCTGTACGTTGGTCATAAAGGCCGCGTCGCGTGTCGGAGCCGGACGCGACTTGATGCGCTTCGTCGTGTTGACGACTACGCAGGCTTTGGGATTGACGGGACACTCGACCTGACATGAAGTGTCTTCCATGCACTGGTCGCGCGCGACCACAGTCGCAATGCCGCCCACAATCGCCAGCACATCATGCGGGCAGGCTTCGACGCACGCATGACAGCCGATGCAGCGATCAGGAAAAATCACCGGATGCGGATAGGCTGGCCCGTTCGGCTCCATCTGCCGTATAAGCTCCAGGTCTGCTCTGGTGATCTGTGTGTTCAATTCTTCCGCTTTAACTTTCCTGCCTGCTGAAGCTTCAAGCAAGCGCCGCGCGCGTCGCGCATCGAGCCGGGCGAATAAAGCTCCGGCGAAAAGGACGAACAGACAGATGCCTGCCCACCCGTACCACGGCAGACCGCCCGCAGTCGTGCGCGCAGAGACGCCGCCGCCGGACAATAAATTAATCGCCAGCAGCAGAAGCAGCAGAGCGATAGTGATGAGCAGGTAAGACTTTTTCATGCTCTAACGATGAATCATCTTTTAAGAGTAATACGCATCAACAGATTATGTGAATCAAGAGTAGAACACTCTTGGCGAGCTTTGCGAAAAACCTTTGCGCGCTTTGCGGTTAAAATTGAGCTTAAACGCAAAGCGCGCGAAGAGAAAGACGCAAAGGAACGCAAAGAGAAAGCTCACGCAGCTAATCTCTTTTCTACTCTTGATTAGCATAGATTATTGATGCGAGATGGCGGTTGCAGTCAAGCGCGTCCTCTCTGCCGCGCGCTCTGTTGCAGGAGCAATCAGACGCGGATTCCAGTGGCCGGGTTCTTTGATGTGCTGGACATGACACGATGAGCAGTTGGGCGCAGCGGCAGCCAGCAATGGCCGCTGGCCTGCGCTCTCGACCTGACCCATGTTGCCGTTATGACAACTC
This sequence comes from Pyrinomonadaceae bacterium, assembly GCA_963817025.1. Classification (GTDB taxonomy): domain Bacteria; phylum Acidobacteriota; class Blastocatellia; order Pyrinomonadales; family Pyrinomonadaceae; genus JACMLC01. Next base: position 38,969 of record CAWFML010000005.1, read on the forward strand.
GCACACGTGGTTGCGGGAGTCTTGCGGTCAATCGGCTCAAAGGATTTATGGCAGGCCGAACAGGATAACTCGCCCTCCGAGTTGCCGCCTTCCAGTCCCGCCTCGTATGAGAGCACGCGATGCAAGTGCAGCGCGTGAAACTGCCGGCTGCGCCACGCCTCATCCGTCTCACCCGGCAGACGCTCGCGCGCACGCTTGAGAGATTCCGTCTCTGCATCCGGCCTCTGTTTCCATGCAACCTCTGTGAGGCCCTGCCATTCCCACTTGCCGTTGACGACCGGATAACCGACCGTGCCCCCGTGCGGAGTGAAGACGCGCCTTCCGCGATAGAGATTCCGGTTGTCATTCGTGTGGCACGTGGCGCACATCTTGAGCGCGGCTTCAGCCGGGCGAAAATCCGCGCCCTGATGTTCCGCGTGACACGAGTTACAACTGATTCCCGCTTCCGCATGCGCGGGAATCCCCGTCAGGACAGCATCAAAGGCTGCTGTCTGATGGCACGCCGCGCAGCTTGTTTCCATACTGCCCTTGACCGTGTGGCAGGTCGTGCAGGAGTTGGCGTTCGTCTTGTTTGCAATCGCTGTCGCAGGAGTCTGATTAACAAGTGTGGCTTGCGCGTGCGGCTGCGAAACAGGAGCGGGCGAAAAAGCTTTTGTGTACCAGAACGCGGCTGCGACAGAGATGACAGCGATGATGGCGACCGCCCAGATGAAGACGGAAATGGGCCACGGGCGCAGGAGGTCTCTGGTTGGCTTCCAGTTGAACTGCGCCTTGCCGGGGCGCGCAGGCTGTCGCGGGTGAAGCGGCGACGGTCGCGCAGCCTTGTCGCGCGTGCGCTTGTCCCAAAACTCTTTGAGCGCATCGGCCACCTTCGGCGAGGTTGAGACGGATTCGGGCGCGAGCGGTTGCTCCTGCGCCGCAGCCTGTTCTGTGGCCTCTGCGATGTTGACCGCCACCTGAAAGGTGACGTGGATGTTCAAAGACTCGCCCGCGCGGCTCATCTGTAGATAGAAAGAGCCGAGCTGTGCGACATCCCCGTCGGCCAACGCTTCAGGCTCGTTAAATTCTACGAGCCTGCCGTTTAAGGTGACGGGATGAGACTGGCTGAGATTGATGAGATAGAACCGACCGTCTATCACATTGATGCCCGCGTGGAGGCGCGACACGGTCGGGTGATTGAGCAGGATTTCGCAATCTATCTGGCGGCCAACCCGCAACGCCTGCATCGCAAACGTCACCGGATCAACCACCTGATCCTCGCGCGTGATGATAAATGTGGGGGACAAATGTTCCAAAACTTTTTGTCAGAACCGCCTGCGGTAGCGGGCGGGTTTTAGATAACAAAGACACACGCTTTATAATATCGAAGAACCGCCCGCTACCGCAGGCGGTTCTGACTCAATCAAACTTCGGCAATTCATCACCTTGCCCATTGATTACATAATCAATCGCAAGCTCAATACTCCGTTCGCTCCACAAATACCTTTTACTACCCTTATTTACCCAAGGGCTATAGTCGTGTTTCCAACACCCGCTCTCTCTCATTTGTCTCGTTGCATTAGCTTTAAAAGCGTTAAGTGCTTTTTCGGGTTTTAGCGAGCCGATTGAAACAACTATGTGGACGTGATTCGTCCGCACGTTGAGTGCTCTCAAAAACCAATTTCGTCTTTCGCAGGTTTCGCGGATGGCAAACTCGACAGATTCACGCTCTTTTATATCCATCAAAACGGGCGAAGTTTTTAGGGCATGCATATTATGTTTGTGCCAAATTTTATTAGGCGAAAGATAAGGCGAATCATAACGATTATTGAAACGATCAACTGAACCGCGCTCGTCACCGTGAAGCCAAGTTCCGTAAGAGCGAAACGTAATGAGATAAGCTAGCGGGATGTCTGTGTCGTTCCACATAACATCTTCTTGTCAGAACCGCCTGCGGTAGCGGGCGGGTTCTTATGCTTTGGAATATTGCAACCCGCCCGCTACCGCAGGCGGTTCTGACATTAACGCACGGCAAAGAAAACCACCTGAATGATATGCACAATCATCAGCATCAGCATCAGCGAGGTTGAGACGACATGCGGCGCGAGCCAGATTTTAAGCAGCCGGTGGAGATAGATTAGCGAGTCCACGCGGCGCAGGGTCGCAGCCGTTTCAATCGCTTCAATCAGGAGCGTGTGCGCCTGCGGGTCGCCCAGTTGCTTTGCTTCAGTCTTAAACCGGGCGCGGGCTTCCGCCAGCATATCTGTCAACTCTTCCCGCTTGAAATATTGTCGCAGCAGGTATTTGAGAGAGAGAAAATGCCCGTACACCTTCTGCTCGATGATCTGTCTCAGCGGCGCGTTGTCTGCGCCAGTCTCCGCTAAGGTCGCGCGCAACTCGTCGCGCCGTGTCTCAAGGTCTTCGATGAGCAGCGGGTCGCCCTCTATGCTCGTCATGATGCGCGGGACGATGATGTAGCAGGCGATGCCGAAGAGTCCCGATAAGATTACTAAATCGAACGAGACCATCAGCAGCGAGGTCAGCAGCCCGCCCGTCTTCCAACCGCCGTGCAGCAGAAGCACCAATCCCGCAATCACTCCCAGATAAACGTGAGCCAGCATCCAGTAGCGCAGCGGCCCCGCGCGCCTCTTGTAAATCTGCTTGCGCGCGGGATATGCCATCACGCCTGCGATGCCTGCCAGACCAACGAAGCCTGTCATCCAGCGCACAGTGAGCCATGTCTCGCCGAGCCGCCCGTCCAATCCATAACGACGCGCAGCCCAGACGGCGGCGACCATCAAAGCAATCGTCGCCAAAATGCCGCACGCGTGCCAGAGCCGTGCGATGGGGTCGCGCTTGTGTATATTGCGTCCGATGGCGTGCGTCTGGTCTTGATAGACGATGCCGATTGAGTTGCGCGCCTCGCTGAAATACTCGCGCGGGTTGACGCGCACGAGCGCGCCCGTCGGGCAGTTCTCCTCGCACGAGTAGGCGGGTTTGCGCGCCCCTGCGGGATTGAGCGGCGTGTTGTCGCAGAGATTACATTTGACCGCAAGCAGGTCTTTGGTCTCCGAGACAGGCGGCGGCAGTACTGGCGGCGCGAGGCTCAACCATCCTTTGAGCTTGCTTTTGAGTGTCAGCGGCTCAGGCGCGGGCGGCTTGAGCGGAACCATCGAGATAGCGTTGTAAGGACATTGCGTCGCGCAGTCGCCGCAGCCGATACAGGTCTTTGTCTCGATGTCTATCTGTCCTCCGGGAAAGCGCGCAATGGCTCCCGTCGGGCATCCGGTCAAACACTCAGGGTCTTGACAGTGCAGGCACACTGACGGCGAGAGGACATGCTGCGTGAAAGGGCTGCCGGGTTTGACGGGACGCTTGATGTGTATACCGCGCCGCAAGAGACGTGATTGACCATGCACCTTGTGACAGGCAAGCGAGCAGTTGCCGCAACGCACGCACAAATCCATATCCATCACGAGCAGGTTCGAGCCGTCCACGATGCCCGTCGCAATCTCTTTTTCCGCAGCCGCCACGCTGCCCATGTCGAGCAACGGCAGCGCACGCGCCTCTCTATCTGACGGCAGGAAAATTTTCCTCAGCGCAGCGCACAAATCGCGGTCGTCGCGCAGGGAAGCGAGAGGGACTTCCATAACCTCAGTGTGGGCCAGAAGCGTAGCGGTGTATTTCCAACTGTCATTCGCTTCCAGAGCCTCAATCCCCAGGCAATTGCCCGCGCCTAAAAAATCCACGCCAGCATTCTCTTCATCCGCAAAGATTTTAGAAGACTGCCCGTCGCCGTTCGCCGCATGCTCGCGCTTGAGCCAGCCGCTTCTGATAAAGACTAGATGGCTGATTGCTTCGCCCGCGCGAAACAGGACTTGATGCTTGCTGTAGATTTTGAACTGGGCGGATGCGCTGAGCCGTTTCACCAGCTCTGTATTGAGCGGCCCGCTGACCTCGTCGAGCACATCGTCAACCGTGCGCCTCAGACCGTTGTTGCGATAAACTTTGTCGAGCGCCTGCCCGAACTTCGGCAGCTTGCGTAACAGCCTGAGCGCGGGCCGCTCGACCTTGAGGACTGTCGCGCGTCCTCCAACAGGCACGACGATGGTCGCAGTGCGCGGCACACCGGCCAGCACGGACATCTCTCCGAAACTCTTGCCGGGCTTCTGCGAGTCCACCCATTTCTGCTTGCCCGTCTGGTCTTTGACATAGACATCCAGATCGCCCTCGACGCCGAAGAAAAAAGTGTTGCCGCCCCAATCGCCCTGACGAATAATCTCTTCGCCCGCTTCATAAACAAGAAGCTGAGCATACGGGCCGACCTTCTTGCCCGTATAGTTGCGCCCGTAGGCGATGACTTCAAGGTCTGACTCGTACTTAAATTTGCCGTCCTTCTCTTCGGCCAGCTCAGAGATAATATCCGTGCGCCGGATGGCGTCGAGCACTTGGCTGTGGTTGGTGATTTCGTGAGGCATATTGCCTTTACGGATGACGAACAGAGAGAGCTGGTCGCCGGGGGCGTCCTGTAAACAATGCGGATAACCTGACTGGCAACGTGGCGCGCAGCATTCTTATATCATTTATCAGGCGAAAACTGATAGAACTTTCGTTTTCCGGCAGCGGGTCGGTTTGAAAGATGGTTAAGCATAAAGACCCGTTCCCGCAAAGGCGCAAAAGGAAGTAAAAAGGTAAAAGTAAAAAGTGAAGAGGGCTTGAATGCCTTCCTGACTTTTATCTTTTGCCTTTTACCTTTTTACTTCCTTTTGCGCCTTTGCGGGAGATTCTTTAATGTGTACATTATTAGAGAACGCCGAAAAGCCTCCTGTCCGTTCGAGACGCGAGGGCGAGAACAGGCATCTGAAAGAACAGCTTTGACGAGCGCGCATGCGAATCGTGCGCGCTCCAACAGACAGGGCGACAGTGTTAATGCGTATTACCTATTCTTATAAGGGCAGTGAACAGGTCTTTGAAGACGAGACCTCGGAGGTTTTCATCGGACGCCATAAGGGCGGCCTGACGCTCGACCTTGCCCCGGATATGTACGTCTCGCGCACGCACGCGCGCATCTGGGAGGAAGACGGCGAGTTCTGGATCGAAGACCTGAAGAGCACGCGCGGCACGAAAGTCAACGGCGAAGATATCAAAGGACTGGGCAAGCGTCTGCTGTACCCGGACGACCTGATACGGATGGGCGAAACCACGCTCAGAGTCGATGTCCCCGGAGAGAGTGAACCCGCCACGCAGCTCTTATCATTCACAGACATCGCTCCGAGTCTCGAATCCAGCGAGGAGATACTTGACTCTTCGGAGTTCAGCCTCGCGTCATCGAAGTATGTGACCGGAGACCTTGAACAGCGACTCGCGCTCTTCTATGAGCTGCCGTTTCAGTTGGGCGCGGAGACGCAGCTCGAATCATTGCTCCAACTCGTCGTCGAGCGGGTCGTGGATGTCATCTCATCTGCGCGGCGCGGCGCGTTGCTGGTCAAGGATCGCGCGACCGGACGGCTGACGCTCAAGGCGCATCTGCCGCCCGGCAACCCCGCCGTCAGCCAGACGATGGCTAAGCAGGCGATGGAGCGGAAGAAAGCTTTTATCTGGCCGCCGCTGACGGCGACGGATCAGGACAAGTCTTTTGACTCGATGTCGCGGTATCAAATCGAGTCGGCGATGTACGCGCCCCTGCTCTGGCAGCATGAAGTGATGGGCGTCCTGTGCGTGGACAACTCTGAAGCCTGCCCGCCCTTTGAAAGCGACGACCTCAGGCTCTTGCAGGCCGCCGCGAATCATGCGGCGATGGCGGTCGCGCATCACTACACGCGCGAAGACCTGCGGCGGCACGCAGAGTTTACCAATCGCTTTTTCAGCAGCCGCTTCCCGCCCTCTGTCCGCAAGAAACTGATGACGGAGGCGAGCACCGGAACCTTGCCCATCGGCACGCGCCGCTCGCAGGTGACAATCCTCATCTCAGACATACGCGGCTTCACGCATCTGACTTCGCGCCTCGGCGCAGAGCGCATGAGCGATCTGCTCAACGAATGTTTTCCGCCGCTCATCGAAGCCATCTTCGCCCACGGCGGAACTGTCGAAAGATTTGTCGGCGACGCGATCTTCGCAGTCTTCGGCAGCCCCGAGCCGGATGATAACCAGCACGAACATGCTGTCCGCGCCGCGCTGGAAATGCAAGAGGTCATCAAGTCGCTGAGCGACCTGCGCGCGGCACGCGAGGTTGATACCTGCGCTCTCGGAATCGGCATAGACTGCGGCGAAGCTCTGCACGGCTTTATCGGCAACGCAGAGCGGATGGAGTATGCTGTCATAGGGGATGTGGCTAATCGCGCTTCACGCTATTGCGCGGGCGCGAACGAGGGCGAAATCCTCATCAGCCCGGAAGTGCATCAATGGGTCTGGAATCTGGTCACGGCAGAGCAAACAACTATCGAAACCAAGCACGAAGGCAACTTCAAAGCCTATCGCATTGAAAAGCAAGGATGAAGGCGGAAGGCGGAAGGATGAAAGTGTGACTTTTAAACGTGAAGGATAAATGATGAAGAGAGTGCTCTTGCAAATGATGAAGAGAGAGCTATCGCAGATGATGAAGAGAGTGCTATTGCAGATGACTGCTCATGCTTGAACAGCATGCTCTTCATCCTTCATCCTTCATCCTTCATCCTTGCTCTTCCATGCCGAGGCGCGTGAAAATCTCGCGCGCTTCTTCCATCATGGCCTGTGCGCGCTCCTGCATTCCGCGCTCCTGTTCATAGCGCGCCCAGTTACGCAGCGTGCGCGCACGCTCGGCTTCCATCCCGCGCTCTGTAAATAAGCGCAAGCTCTCTTGAAAGCAGGCTGCCGCGTCAAAGCTTTGATTCTCGATCATGATTGGTTGGGGAAGCCGCGCGGCAACTGCTCCGAGCGTGCGCCACGCCTCTGCCATGAGTTCGTGATTCTCTGTTTTCCGGCCCAGAGCCAGAGCGCGCTGTGCCGCTTCAAGCGCCTCCTCGACCTTGCCCTGTCCCAGACACGCCGCTGCCAGAAAGCTATAGGTCTCCGTCAGCACTTGATAACCGGACGGGCCTGTCATCGAGATGACCTGACGCAAATCCACTTCGGCCTCGTCGTAGTTGCCGAGGCCGACGCGCACGCCCGCCAGATTGTTGAGACAGATAATCTGCACCGTGCGCTCGCCAATCTCACGCGCGATGGCGAGCGCTTGCTGGTAGAGAGTGACGGCGGCTGCGTACTCGCCGCGCTGCCTCGCGGTCTCGCCCATCGAGATGAGCATGTTGCTGACGCCGCGACGGTCGCCGAGGTCTAGACATAACTCTCGCGCCTGATCGAAGTAGGAATACGCCTGCTCGAATTGGCCCAGCATCAAATGTGCGAGACCGAGCACGCGCAAGCCGCCTGCGCGCTCGCGTCGCCCGCTCTGGCCGAGCGCGGTTGAGAGTTCAAGAGCGCGTTCTCCGATTGCCATCGCCGCCGACACGTCTCCGAGACGATACAGGACGCTGCCCTGACGATTGAGCGCGGCGGCCAGCTCAGCCATCGTCTCCGAAGTCGGGTTTGAACCTCCCGCCAGCCGTTCGGCGCACTTCGCGCTCTCCAGCGATGCGCGATTGTGTCCCTCTTTTTCCTGTACCAGCGCGAGGCCGTTGCACGCATGCGCCTGTGCCAGCAAGTCTCCTTCAGCCTCCGCCGCATTGAGCATAGCCGTGTAAGCTTCGACGGATTCCGCAAACTTGGCCTGCCACCATAAAGCCTCTGCCAGGCCCTCATACCACTTTAGTCTTTGCTTGCCCCACCGGTGGGTCGTGTCCTGCTCAAGAGCGGAAGAATAATCCAGCGCCTTACGATAAAAGCCGATGGCTGTCGCCAGCGTGTAGGCTTCGCGCGCCTGCTCCCCGGCGCGGCCACACCATTCGACCGCGCTCTCCAACTCATTGGCGCGCTCGTAATGCTCTGCAATCGTCGCGGCATACTGGTTGACGCGCTCTCCGCTGCGCTCGACCAGCCATTCGGCAATCATTCTGTGATAGCTGCGACGCTCGCGTATCAGGACGCTCTCATACGTCACGTCGCGCAAGAGCGCATGCTTGAAGATATATTCGTTGGTGTCGGCAAAGGTGGACGCTGACCGCGCGTAAATCAACTCTTTGTGTCGCAACGAATCCAAAGTCGTGGGCGCGTCATCCGTCTCGCTTCTGGGGGCAGCCGTCGCCTCGGCTTTCAAATGTTCGACCGCGCTGTCCCAGAACTTTCGCCCGACGACAGAGGCGCGCTGCAACTCTGTCTTCTCAGGCAACGTCAGACCGTCGAGGCGAGCCTGCAAGACTCCGGTCAGGGTCGGCGGCACTTTGACCGCCGCCAGCCTTGTGGTATCCACATGCCACTGTTCCTCGCCCGGCTCGATGACCTTCTGGTCAATCAACATCTTGATTAGCTCTTCGAGATAAAACGGATTTCCTTCGGCTCCGCTGACCAGCAGATCGCGCAACTCCTGCGGCACGTCCTCCGCCTGCCTGAGAATCTCTTCGACCAGTTGACGGCTCTCGCGCTTTGACAGCGGTTGCAGACGCAGGCGCGTGCTCCCCGCTCCGTCTTCGCCCCACGCGGGCCGCTGCTCCAAAAGCGTCGGACGAGACAGGCACAGCATCAGCAGCGGCACGCCCGCGCAGGTGCGCGCCACATGCTCTACAAAATCCAGCGACCCGTCGTCCGCCCAATGCAAATCGTCCAGATAGAACACCACTGCGCGGTCGCGTCCCACAGCCGCAAAGAACTGCGCCGCGTAGTGAAAGGCGCGGTCGCGTATCTGCTTTGCGTCGTTGAGAATGCCGGAGAGAAACGGACTCCCGGAGAAATCGAGTCCGATGAGATGGCCTATGAAATGCGTGCGCATTTCTGTCTCTGTGCCCGCGCCGAAACAGGCAATCATCCCCTGCTCCAATTTCTCGCGCGCCACCACGGTCGGGTCGCTATCCAGAATCTCAAAGCGAAAGGAGAAGAGATCGCGCACCAGCGAATAGGGCAGCCCGCGCATGGATTCAGTGGCCCGCGCATTAAAGATTTGCACGTCCTCAGGCATCAGCTCGACCTTGCTGTCAAACTCGTAAAGCAGGCGAGATTTGCCGAGGCCCGCTTCGCCCAGCACCGTCACCATCTGCAATTCATCGTCTTCGATCACGGATTGCAGAGCATCAAGCAGCCGCTCAAGCTCTGTGTGGCGACCGACCATGCGCGCCTCTACGCCTTCGACGCCGCGCGTCCCTGCGCGAAAGGCGCGCGGCTTGGCGCGTTCGACGACATAGACCTGTACCGGCTCGGCTTTGCCCTTGACGCTGATAGGCTTGAGCGGCTGGACGACGAAAGCCCCGCGCACCTGACGATAGGTATCGTGCGCGATGAGGATGCCGCCGATGGGCGCTGCGTGTTCAAGGCGCGCCGCAAGGTTGGTCGTATCACCGAGCGCGGTGAACTCTTTGGTCGTGGCGACTGTGCCGAGAATGACAGGCCCTGTGTTGATACCGATTCTCATACGCAGGACTGGCGCATCCTCCGCCGCCTGTCTCATCCTGAATTGTGCGCGCAGGGTCGTGGCGGAAAACTGGCCCACCTCCGACTGCATCACGAGCGCGGCGCGAATGGCGCGTTCAGGATCGTCCTCATGCGCCACGGGCGCACCCCAGACGGCCATCACGCCGTCGCCCATGTGGGCCACAACTGTGCCGCCATGATCCGTGATGGCTTTGTCGAGCCGCGCCCACAAAGAGTTCATCATCTCTTTGACCTCTTCGGCGTCCAGCGTTTCGGAGATAGCCGTGTAGCCGGAGATGTCGCCAAAGAGGACTGTCGCCTGTTTGCGTTGTTCTGTGGGAGGCGCGGCTTCGAGAGCGGATAGCTTTTGACGCAAGGCGGCGATGGTCGCATCCACCAGCGCGTCGCCCAGCGTAGCCCGCAAAGATTCCTGAATGATAATTGCTTGTTCAAGCTGCTCGCGTTCAGACATCATGCTTACACTACAGAAACCTGCCGCGAGTCTCAAGGCAAAAGTAAAAAGGTAAAAGGAAAAAGTGAAGAAGGGTTGAGTGCCTTCCTGACTTTTTCCTTTTACCTTTTTACTTTTGCCTTCTAATCAGAGGCCCTTGAACTTGAACGTCGCTCCCGTGTGGCAGCGTTTGCAATCGTCGTAGTCTGCTTCGCCGAAAGCTCTCTTGTTGTTATGACAGGTGGCGCAGCTAACGGTGCGCGAAGGGGGAAAGTGTTGGGCCGTGCGCGGCGAGCTGACTTGCTTTGTCTGCGGCAACCCTGCGCGCAGCGTGTGGCAGTCTGCACAATCGAGTCGCTGTCTGAAGCTATGTTTGGCGTGGCTGAAGTTGGCATTGAAGGCTACGGCGTTGGTCTGCGTGCGACGATAAGACGCCAGCGTGTGACAGGTGGCGCAAGAACTGATGTCGCGCCCGCCGGAGGTTCTGCCGGGCGTGTGGCATTGATAACATTTGTTATGAGCGGTGATGCTGGCGGGGATGGTCATGGCGACGCCGCGCCGCAGAGAGGCTGTGTGACAGGCCGCGCAACTCTCTGCCGGTCTGGCGTCGCCAGTGTTGTGCTGCGCGTGGTCGAATTTTACGTTAAAGCTTTCTTTGAATCTCGCAGGGAAGTTGTGCAGGGGCGGATTGCTGCCGGACAAACCCGAATGACAGATATTGCACAGCGGGGTTTTGGGCGTGAAGAACTGAGCCTGATGACAATCCATGCAGGATTTGTGACCGGGAAAACCTGGCGTCGAAGAATTGCTTTGACGCTGGTGGCACGACGCGCAATCAAGCGATGCGTGACGCTGGCTCGTGTGCGAAAACTTTGAATAATCCTGTCCGGCATCCTGCGCTCTCGCAGGCGCAGAGGTCACTGCCGAGACACGCGCGTTGACGATGAGCATGACCAGGAATCCTGTCAGGGCTGCGAGCAGGATGATAAGCCTCAACGCTTGACGACCGGCAAAGGGGCGCGCAAACGCCTCTGCGGTTTCCGTTCCGGTTGAAGCGGGCTTATCGGTCACTTGATGTCCCTGCGTTGAAGAGGCTCGCGTCCGGCAATTCGATAATGGCTCGCGGGCGCGTCCAGCAATCCCTTATCGGAGGTATGACAGTATACGCAGTTGAATCCGCGATTCTTATCCAACTGCCCTAATTCATTATCAAGGTCTGCCCTCAGTCCCTGCTTATTATGACATTCCGCGCACACGCTGAGCGGCACATCCGCTTTAAGCCCGCTCAGCGTGCTGGCTTTTGTGATATTGATATGACACTTCGTGCACTCGTCTATGTGCTGTTCGGTCGCGTGCGAGAATTTGAGCGAGATGCGCGCCGGAGCCGCCAGCATAGCCACATCCGTCTGCGATAACTGATGGCATCCGGCGCATTCGTTGTGCGTCGGCTCCTGACTTTTCCAGTGACAGTTAAAGCAGGAGGCATGACTGAGAGGGGCAGTTTTAAATGTCCCTGCCGGTGGGTGAAAGTCGTCCGGGAAACCGCTTCGAGGTTGCGGCGTTGCCGCTTCCGTCTCGTGGCAGATGGCGCAGTTGTTGTACTTCTGAACGCTCTTGTCTTGAGAGCCGCGTGCGGCATGAGCCGACTCAAAGCGTTGGTCGAAACTTTTTATCCGCGCGATTACGTCCTGATGTTTGTCGTGCGGAAAGATTGTGTTGAACTGCCCCGGCTGATTGGGCTTGTCGAAAACAAAGCGCGCTTCGTCGCGCGGCGAGACTTTGGTATGGCAGACGGAGCAGATGGCTGGCCGCGCTCCTTTGAAAAATTCCGCCCGATGACAGCTCGTGCAAGAGGCATGCGCGGGATAATCCGCCACGTCAGGAAATCCGGATGCTGCGGGCCAATTGGCTGTCGGAGCCTTGTGGCAGGCCGCACAGTCAAGGCTTTTGTGTTTGGCCGAGCGATGCGAGAAGGCGGAATAATCTCTCGTCGCCTTGCCTCTTTTTTGAGATTGACTGGCTTTCCGTGCCGGCTGTTTTTTTCGCCGGTCTGGTCGAGAGGTTTGAGGATTCGCATTCAAAGCTGTGCGCGGAAAGAGATAGCCCGCCGCCATGAGAGCTGCAAAGACGAGGATGATAACAAGGCGAGTTCTCATCTCTTCATGGCCGTCTCTTTGTTCGCGTCGCAGGCGGGCAGAGGCTTTTCGACGACAGTGCACTTGGCATCTTTGGTGTTCGAGATGGTCAGGGTTTTCGAGTCGTCAGCTTTAATCGTGATGTCGCATGTCCAGAGAATCTGTTTGTCGCCAACTTCGGTCGGCAACAGGTTAGTGACGACATAAGTTCCGGGCAGCAGGTCTGTGAAATAAGCTGTGCCACGGCTGTCCGTCATGACGGAGAGCACTGGAGATTTCGTCACGGTTTCCGCTTCGCCGGTCAAAGCTTTGAGGGCGGTCTGCTTTTGGCGATAGAAGCCGTCTCGAATCTCTTCCGGCAGATTCGTCGTCAGCCAGAGCCGCGCCAGTTCGGGCTTTTTATATTCTTTCGCGCTGCGCGCGAAAGCCGCTTGAAATTCCGGGACGGCGGTTGCGCCCGCCACGAATTTTTCTTCAATCGGGCGACAGTAAACGGATTCGCAATCGCCCTCTTTAAGCCAGTTGATAAAAGCCTCGCTCGCTTTCGCCAGCCGGTAATAACAGTCGCGCGTGCGGGTTGAGGTCTGATCGATTTTCTCAAGCAGGGCTTTGTTCTCTTCGCGGCTGCCTTTGATGAGATAGAAACGTTTGCGCGGCAGCCCCTTCTCTTTGCCGTTGACCTTTGGCCTGACGCGAAGGCGAAACCCGCCCGTCGCCTGTGCCGTCGAGCGCAGGCGCAAACAAACAGAATAAGTAAAAAGGCAAAAGTAAAAAGGCAAAAGGTAAAAGTGAAGCGGGCTTGAATCGCTTCATCACTTTTGCCTTTTGCCTTTTTACTTTTACATTTTCCATCTAAAGCGTCGGGCTGGCTGGAAATTTGACGAACGGCAAGCGCACGCCGCGTATGATGAGTTGGTCAGAGCGTATTGCAGCCGGAGGCGCATAGCCCGTCGCTCCGCCCGCCGCTATGAAATCATCCTGATCTATCCCGTCGCCGCTGATGCCTATCGCCCCGACGAGCGCGCCGTTTTTGTAGAGCGGGATGCTTCCGGCAAAAATTTGCAGGCCGTTGCGTATGACCCGAATTGATGAACAGTCGCACGCGGGCTTGTCCATCAACTGCCGCAAAGAACAGAGGGCTGGCCGCGCCAGCAGTCCGGGCAAAACCAGGTCAAGTTGCAGCCCGACATTGAACGGACTCCACTCGCCCGGAGAAGTGCTGAATGGGCCAGCCTGCGTGTTATTGATGCCGTCTGGAAACAGCGGGCGATGCAGAAAGCCTATGCCTCTGTCGCTGTAGGCGATTGCGCCATTGAGCGGCACGCCGTCCGCTGCGGCGCGGCTCGTGTACTGGCTCATCCCTGCGCCATTGAGCAAGGTCGCCGCATCGCTTCTCGAAAAGAAGACCGCCGAGCGTGCTTTCTGCACGGAGACATCAAAGCCGAACACGGGAGCATCAGCCGTGCGAAAAATTCCCAGCACATTGCCTTCCGTGTCCACGACGGCGATAGAGACGCGCGCGTTGCTGCCGAGCGGTTGGCGGATGGCTGCGCGCGTGATGTTCGCTGTTTGTGCCGCATGCGAAATAATCAGATTCACATCGCTGGCCGTCAATGCAATCGAAGGCGACGGGAAGGGGCTGCCGCTGAAAGGAAAGAATCGCGTGCTGGCTTCGCCATTGATGCCGCCGACTGTCGCGGGAATAAAGGCGGACGGCAGCGCGCCGCGCACGGGAAAGCTTGCTGAGATTGCGCCGGGCAAGCTGCCGAAGGAAATCTGTGGCGGCGAGAGCGCGCTTGCGGTGTTGCTGTAGAGAAGACGTATGCCGTTGACAAGTATGTTGTCGCCGCGAATCAGCGCGGGCGCTTCGTAGCCGCGCACGCCTGAGACGGCGATGATCTCTTCAAACGGCTGGTCGAAATCCGCAGGGTTGCGATCCACCGTGTAGAGGCCGTCTCCCTCTATGCCGATGCCGCCGACCGCGACGCCGTTCTTGTAAACAGGCAAGCCTCCAGCGTCGCCTGACAATCCGAGAGGCAGACCGGGCTTCTTGATGTCCGAGCAGGGAAGGGAAGAGAACTGTACGCCGTAGAGCGGCCCGCCATCACGAAAGTCTATGCCGGGCGGAAAGTGTTCCTGAATAATAAAGCCCGCCGTGCGCGTCGTGAAAGCGTTGCCGGTGGTGCTGAAGAGCGCGCCCGTCCCGGCTTTTGAGATGGCTGCGGCGAAGGCCGGAACATTCAAGCCCTCAAGCCCGCGCCCGTTCGCGCCGATGCTGCGAATCTGCGTCGTCGCGCTCGCGCCCGTCATCACAAAGACTCCGAGCACGTTGCCTTCGCGGTCTGTCACGGCGACGGTCACTCTTTGATTCAACTGCACTGCGGCGGAAACGGATTGAGCGATGAGCGTCTGCACATCAGCCGTCGTCAAAGCCTGCGCCGCGACCTGCGACGAGCAGAGCGCGATGACAAAACTCAGCTTGAGTAAAAACGAGAACAGACGGGCTGAAGGGAAAAGCATGTCCTGCCTCTAATTGATTGCGGGTTGAGGAATGCGGATTGCGGATATAAGAAATGCGCGAGTGTCTTCAACAAATTCGCAATCCTCATTCCTCAACCCGCAATCGAATGTTTTATTCAACCGGCTTATGACACTTCAGGCAATCGGTCGTGCCGGGTATTTTGCCTTTGAGTTCGGGGCGAGCTTTAATCGCCGCGTCGTGGCAGACGTTGCAATTCAGGTGGTACGCGATTTCGTTGTTCAACAGCGTCGGCTTAGACTTGCCTGTTTCAGTCATGCTCGGCATCGGTTTGCTGTCGTCGTCGGCTTGCAGGTGACAGGCGCGACAATTTTTGACGCCGGCGGCGTCCGCCGCCTTGAGGGCTTCGATGCTTAACGCGACTTTTCGTTCGGAGGTCTTCAGAGGCGGCTTGAGCGCGGCGGCGGGCTGATCCGTGTGATGACAATCCACACAGCCAATCAACGCTTTGCCGTCAACGCTGTAATTCTTGGCGCTGTGCGTTTCGTGGTTGAAAGCGACCTCGCCGTGTTTGTCGTCCTTGCTGTCTTTGCCGAGCGTGACGGCCTTCGGCAACTCTTTTTTCAGCGCGGCGTCTTGACGCGCAAAAAAGTTTCCGGCCCGGACGCCAAGCGGTTGAGCTATAAAATAACAGGCCGCAACCAGAAAGATTAAAGTCACGATGCCGGAGATAATTCGTTTCATCGGGGGTCTCCTGTTGGTGCTTAAACAAACTTTCTGAGAAAGAATGAGGAGAGTGATCCACGAAACAGCACGAAATCACACATCGCAACAACCCGAAAGGTTTAGTCTTCATTAGTGTGATGCGCGTGAAAAGTAAATCTCTTTCATTGCTTATCCAGAACTCGCGGCTATGAACGCCAGAGCCGCTGCTGTCTTATTTTCAAGCCGATTGCCAGAGCCATAAATAAACCAAGCGCACTCAATTGTGCAAACAAATTTTTGCCTGCGCCCGTCTGCGATGCGCCCGTAGAGGGCTTTGCCTCGTCGGTTTTTTCCTTCGCGGCTGCCCCGCTCTTAAAGTCCACAGGCTTTGTCGAAGGCTTGTCCGTCACTGTAAAGAACGCGCCCGTGCCGCCTTCCGTGCGGAGCATTTGCATGGTTTCCATCAAGTTGAACGGACGCGCGCCGCGCCGCCCGAAGACGGAAACTTGATTGCCGCTCTCGTCTGCCGCGCGGTCGCGGTCAAGCGGTTTCGAGATTGCCAGAGCCTCGCCTTTGGTTTTGAAGGATGCAATCAGGCGTGGCTGCGGGCGCGGGCTAAAGCCCGCATAGTTCGGCATCGTTTCGGGGTCTGTCAGTTGCAGAATCTTTAAGCCGCCCGGCCCGTCCGCGACATACGCATAGAGAGACGCATTCGTCATCGCCACTTTGATTTGATGCGCGTCGCTCAATCCACCACCGGCATCGAACATCTGGTCCAGACGCGGCTTGTCCGGTCGCTCGACATCAATAATCGCCATCCCCTCTGTGCCCGCAGCCACGTATGCGTAGGTGCGCGCGACGTAAACATCTTTCGCTTCCGGCAAGGGGACAAAAGCATTTTCGACAAGATGCACTTCATCCGGCTTGTCGTTCAGGCGCGTGAGGTCAACGACTTTCAAGCCTTCTTCATCCACGACAAAGGCGTAACGAAATTGCACCGCCACACTGCGCGGGTGCTTGAGCGCGATACGCTTCTCGACAAACGGATGCAGCGGGTCGTTGATGCTCAGGATAACAAGCTCTTTGCCGGTTGTGACGAGCGCGTGCGTGCCTGCGATGACGATATTGTTGGCTTCGTTCAAGACGCCTTCGGGATTGAAAGTTAAGGCGCGGCTCAGAAAGTTATTCAAAGGATCGCCGTCCAGAAGCGTCGCCGCGTTGACCAGAATCAAGCCTTCGTATTTGTCCACGACGTAGAGATAAGCGTAGAGCGGATGAATCGGCTGCTCTTCATTGACAAGCATGGTCGGCTGCGCGGGCGATTGCAGATATTTCTCATACAGGATTTTTGCTTCATCCGGCGAGACTGTTTTGTAGTTGCCCTGCTGATCCACAATCATCTTCCAGCGCGCGGGGTCAACAGCGAGCGTTGTGGGCGCGGCCACGGCGGTCGCGTATTTCGTATCCACATAAAACTTCTGGCCGTAGGGCGAGACGGGCGCGGTTGTGATGCGCTCCGAAAATCCTTTGTGGTCTATCTGCGCGATGTCGTAAACACGCAGGCCGCCCTCGCCCGCAGCGACATAAGCATATTCGCCGCGCGTCTGAACTTGCAGCACGCGCGGATTGCCAGCGTGCTCGTAAAAGGTCTTGAGCTTTCTGCCGTCCTGCTCAAACTTGCGATAGTTGTCAGGATAGGCCAGACGATGCAGCGTGCTGCCGATGACCGCCTGCGGCTCTGACTGTTCGGTGACGACGACCGCTTCGAGCGCGTCGTCTGTGGCGACGTAAACATAGCGGCCCATGAAGTTGACAAAGTTTGTGCCCTGCAACAGCAGTTGGGCCAGCCACGCGTTGTTGTCGTTATTGTTTGAGACGTGGCAATCGGAACAGCCTTTGGTCTCCTTCCCGCGAACAGTGTGCGGGACGTGCGTGTTGAAAGCCTGCCCCGCGTAGCCTTCTGCCGAAGTGGTCTGCTGCTGGCTGTAAATCCATTCGCGGTTTTGATTCTGCGAGCTGACCAGCACGGCGGAGGATGAGCGCACGGGCGCGACGCGGCGGCCCGTCACAGTGCCGTCTTTGCCGAGCATAAAAATGTCGTCGCGCAAGACTTGAAAATTGTAAGTCGTAAAGTTGCGCGAGTCGCCGCCCTCGAAATGGCGATTCGGCATCTTCTTATTCGCAGTCATAGAGAGATGGCAACCGAAGCAGCCTGTCATCCATGAGGTGTGGCAAGCGTAGCAGCTCATCTGGTTGTCGCGGTGGGCCAGCATCTTGTCATCCTGCGGCACATCGCCCCACGTCTGGTTGTCCGTGCGAATCGTCTTGGCATAGCGCGACTGCTCGTTATAGTCGGGCGAGGTCGGGTCAACAGTGTCCTTTGTCTGTTTGACGCGCCACCAGCGTTTGGGCACGACAATCGAAGTTTGAATAATGTCGCCTTCCCTGAGCTGAACCTCTTTGTCGTTCTCATCCTTCTTCAGCATCACGGGATTGCCGTCTTTATCTTTTGCTCTGAGGTCTCTTTTCTCGACGCGCTTGAAGAGATTGAACCTTGAGCCGTTAGGGGCGCGCGAGCGAATGCGCGTCAGGTCGCCGCGCCCTCCGGCGCTGGCGGCAGGGCCGGACATTCTGAGCGACGCTTCCTGTTGGAGCGAGCCGTGACAGTCTTTGCAGTCAATCGCAATGGCCGCGCGCGGCTCGTTGTAGAGATTGCCGTCGCCGTGCGAGTCCTGACCGAAATGACAGTCGGCGCAGTGCATCCCTTTTTCGAGATGTATGTCATTGAGATGGACGGCCTTTCTGAATTTGTCCGGGTCGTCGGGCGAGACGATGTTATTGCTTTCGTCCAGCATGTCTCCCTTGCGGTTGCGTTTGAAGACTTTGCGAAAAATCCATCCGTGCCCGTGAAAGTCTGCGAACTGAGTCCGCTTGAGATTCTTATTAAATTCGGGCGTGCCTGTTTGATCGAGAAACTCACGCTCCGACCACTTGCCTCTCAGGCTCGCCGCTTCAGGGTTGCGATCAAGTTTTCGCTGCTCGTCGTCCTGCGACGGCGCGACCTGTTTTTCGGGATACATCCTGTCGCCGTCGGTTTCGTTGTCCCACCATGTCACGCCCAGATAGCTTGCGACCATGTTCGTGCCCGGATGCATGTGGCAGACCATGCACTGCGAGGTCGGAATCGCAGAGGTGAACTGATGCTTGATCGGATGGCCCGATTCGTTGCGCGGAATTTTTGTATCGCCAGACTCTGATTGTCCGAGGTTTCCGGCGGAGGCGTACTGCGCCGCATGGACTGGATCGCGGTCGTTGGCGTAGATGACGTGACAGGCCGTACAGCCGGACGAGCGATAGTCTCCGGGGTAATCGTTCGTGCCTAAGAAGTTTAAGGTCGGGTCGAGCAGTCTGGTTTTTTGGATGCCGAGAAAGACAGGGTCTGTGCGATTGTTTGTGCCGAATCCGCGCGGGCTTAAACCCTTATCAGGTTTGCCCGGCTCTTCTTCTCTGTCGGGCAACCCGACTTCCAGTCTGCGTCTCCCGCCGCGCTCGAAGACTCTCAGGACATTGCCCGGCTGCGAGATGTTCCACGGCGGCAAGGGGTCTAGGAAAGAGAGCCAGCCCTTGAGCTGCGCCTGCTCGCGCGTCGGCTGGGGGATTTGGAGCAGCGTCTGCGGCAATCCCTGTTCGCTGTAGCTCTCGCCAAAGCGCGTGTCTTTGAGCGGAAAGCCGCCGTTGTTATAAAGGGCCGCGCCCCACAGCATCGCGCCGTGCGTCATCATGCTGCGGCTGACATCTTTCGGTTCGGTGATATGACACTCGCCGCAGGTCTTGGCCGCGACGCGCAAATCGCCCGGATTGATAAAGCGCACAAACTCCCAGGACTCTTTCGCCAGCAGCGTGTTGGTGCGCTCCGGGTTCGCGCTCGAATACTTTCCATCCTTCTTCCATTCATCCGGAAACTTCGGTTTGACGTGAGCCTCTTCTTTGCTCTGGGCCACAGGGTTGCCGCCATGACAGGCCGTGCAGCTTAATCCAAGCGCGTCTTTGCCGTCTTCCAGTTTTTCGAGCGCCTCGCCAGAAGGCTTGTATTTATGCATCGGCTCGATGTTGGTGTGGCAGTCGAGACATTCTTCGACCGGCGGATTGGCCTGCGTGGCTTGCTGTGTTGATTGAGCGGGCGTCCGTGTGCTTGCGCTCGCCTCGCGCGCGGTCGGATTTCTGCTGTCGTTTGAGAGCGATGCTTTGCTGCTCCACAGCATCACCGCGACGACGGCGGATATGAAGATGCAGAGCGTCAGCTTGAGGCGTTCAGTGTGGTTGAGCTTTTTCATATGTTACTCAACAGATGACAAAAAACAGTTTCCCGCAAAGGCGCTGGTGGCGCAAAGAAGACAAGTCGCAGAGAGCTTAAGTCGTCATTTATCTTGAAAGCTTTCTTCACGTCTTCCTGTGCGCCTTTGCGGGAGACGTTTTGCTTTTCATTTACGACTCCTTAAAAAACCAGCTTCAGTTGCGCGAACACTGCGTAGAGCGGCCTGTCCGGGCTGATGATGGTCGGCTCGCAAAATTTTGGGAACGGGCAGTTGCGCGAGGCATCCGTGTAGATGTCTCGAAACCCGCGTCCCGGTTGCAGCGTGGCCGCGCCGAAGGTCAGCGTCACATTATTAATCAGGAACGGGCGATAGGCCACGCCCACGCTGTAATCAAAACCTATGTCGTGGCGTATGCGATTCTGAAAGAGCAGGTACTCCAAAGGCTCTGTCCGGTGAAAGCGCAGGTAGCTGACATTGAAAATGGCCTTGAGCCGCTGCGTCACCTCGACATCAACCCCTGCGTTGTAGATAAAGATGCCGGGATTGACGAAGTTCGCCTGACCTTCGAGCTTGCTGCTACGCAAAGTCGGCAGGATGCTATTAGGCTGAACCAGCCCGACACCGGCACGCGTCAGCGGGATGTTCTGCCGGTTCCAGAAAGAAAATTGCCCGCCGATAAAGTTCGGGTCATCCAGAATCGCGTCAAAGCCTGTGGCCCTGTCATCCGTCGGATTCTTGTCGCCCGAAGCCCAGAAGAACGAGCCGCGAAAGCGTACGAAATCTTTGTCTATCGAAGCCTCTACGGCGGCCATCTGAGAACGTATGCTGACGCGCTTTCCGGCTATCTGATTCCGCTCGTCGTGGCCGAAGGCGAAATAGTAAGAATGCGTCAGGTTGATGCGCCCGATGTGGCCGTCGCCGTTGATGCCGACATAGCCGACCCTCAGTTGATGTGGCCGCACATCGCCGATGACGGCTGGCCTCACTAGAAAACCGTTGCGGTCGAAATGGCGGCTGCCACGGTCGTCATTGTAGAGGGCCGTGGCCTGCACGGTGTAGCCTTTCCAGATAAAGTCTTGCCGGTAGATGTTTGCAAGATAAATGTTTTGATGACGGCTGCTAAAGCGATTGAGGCCGCTGTTGGTGTCCTTTTCCAGTTGCTTGAAATAAGCCACGTTGAACTGGTAACGATTGTTGGCGAACGCGCCGAACAGCCGCGCTCCCAGATTGTTATCCGAAAAAACGAAGCCGCGAAAGTCCGAGACGAAAGGCTGTATGCCGACGCGCGCGGAAACGAAATCATAGTTGGCATTGATGTCGAACAGCTTCTTTTCGACAAAGGCTTCTTCCAGTGAAAAGTGCGAATCGGTGCGCGTGCGCCCGCGACGAACATCTATGTTGACGATGCCGTTTTCGCGCGCGTTGAGATAGTTGGGAATGCTGATGGTCGGAGAAAACTTGATGGCCCAGTCGCGCGGCTTAAATGTCGTCTGGCCCTTGAAGAACTCAAAAGTGAATTGCAGCGTCTCGCTTAAAGCCAAGGTTTCGGGCCGACCGAAAAACTCCGAGCTGCCGGGATTCTGGCTGCTGACATTCGTAGGCTTCGGCGTGCGGCCAAAATCAAAAGAGGAGGTGCTGACGGCTGAAAGAATCAGAAACTTGTCCTTGCCGAAAATCGGATAATCGCCCTTCAAACGGCTCTGATTATAAGGGTCGTACCAGCGCCCGCGTTTGAAAGGAATGTCGCGCCCGCGCGCTCCCTTATCACCGTAGCGATCATATTCAGGGAAACCTATACGCCAGCGGTCTCTGACCTCGCGCCTGTCGGGTTCGGCTTGCCGTTTGGTATTAACGCTCGCCTCTCCCTCCGCTTGCGCGCCGCTCTGCTCGACGGCTCCGGCTTGCTTTAGCTGCTCGACTTGAATCTCGACTTTCGTTTCGCGTCCCGCATAGATAATCACATTCTCAAGCGCGCCGGAGGCAAACCTGACAAACGCGCTGTTGTCTTTATCGCGTGCGGACTTGGCCGTGAAAGGGAACTCGACAGTGATGCGATACGCTCCCGTCTCCAGTTGCGCGAAGAAGCTTCCGTCGCTGCCGCTCTTAATTATCCGCGAACGGCTCGTCACCTGATTGACCACGCGCACGGAGACGTTCGGCACTGGCTTGTCCGCGCTATCAACCGCGACCCCTGCCAAACGCCCGCGCTCCTGAGCCGCAACAGGCATCGTGCACAGCAGCAGGGACAAGAGACACAGGACGACGTTGATTCGGCAAACGAATCTTGAGAGTCGCTCTTTGTAGACGCGAACATGCACAGGCGATTCAAGTCCACAGGCACGCACAAGCTTGATGCCCTGTAAAAAGAGGAAAGACTGAGTTCAAATCCGGTCAACGCTCAAATCATAACGGCGAGCGCAAGTCTTTGCGAAGGTGGTGCACATCCTACAAGAGAAAGTCGGTTGAGGGATACAGGAATTTTATGTATGGTGTAAAAAAAGGGTCGTGTCTCAAAAGTGATGTTGCCGTGTATCCGCTCAATAATTAGTCAACATCGCTTTTGAGACACGACCCTGCCACAGTGGAAAATGAGGACATTTTGATGAAGAGATTTAGTCTGTGGAATCCCGGCTTTCGGATACGAGCGATGGTCACAGCGGTTGCGCTACTCGGTTCGGCGTGGGGAGTTGCGTGCAATCTGCGCTCTAAGCCGGTCGCGCCGACCAGCTCAAAGCTTCAGGGCAGCATCCCCAATAATCACCCTCTGCGGAATCCGGGCGGAGAGGCGGCGACATTCAGCGCCAATGGCTCAGTCAATCTCACAGGCGAGTATTTCCAGCCTCAGGGGACGAACGGTCAGAGCTGCGCGACCTGCCATATCCCGGAGGAAGCCTGGAGCATTAGCCCCGGCACGCTGCAACAGTTGTTCGATGAAACGGACGGCATGCACCCTGTCTTCAACCCGCTCGACGCCAACAACCCGAACATGGATGTCTCCACAAAGGAGGCTCGCCGCGCCGCCTACAGCATGCTCTTGAGACGCGGCGTCTTCCGCAGGGGCGGCGCTCCACGGCCTAACTCCGAGTGGGAGTTGATCACCGTGGAAGACCCGCACGGTTTCGCAAACGTCAACCAGCTAGTGCACTGGCGGCGCGCGATGCCGACGATCAACTTCACCACGGGGAGCGCGACGGTCAACTGGGACGCTGGCTCGAATGTCGGCAAAGGCCAGCGCGCCGCGCTGGTCAATCAGGCCACACGCCTCGTGACGGGCGCGATGCAAGGCCCGCCTGCTCCTCCCGAAGTCATCGCCGAGATCGTTGATTTTGAAAGCTCGCTCGTGACCGCGCAACTCACAATGACGGGCGTGGGGCGTCTCGACTCAGATGGTGCGCGCGGTGGCCCTGAGGCGTTGTCGGCCATGAAGAAGGTTGAAGGGCGGTTCGATCTCTTCGACGCATGGGCCGGTGACGCGAACCCGAAACGCGCGCAGATTGCACGTGGTCAGGAGGTCTTCAACAGCACCAACGTCAGCCATAAGAGTTGCCTTGCCTGCCACAACTCTGCAAACAACGGCACTAACATGGAAAATGACCTGTTCGACATCAACACCGCATCGGCTGAGGCGCGCACACCGGACTTGCCGCTCTATACCTTCCGCAACAAAGCGACGGGCGAGATACGCCGTTTGACCGACGCGGGATTGGGCAACATCACAGGCCGCTGGATTGACCTCGGTGACTTCAAGACGCCGACACTGCGCGGGCTGGCCGCGCGTGCGCCGTACTTTCACAACGGAATCGCCGCGACGCTGGAAGACGCTGTGCGCCACTACGAGAAACATTTCGACTTCGTTTTCACGGACGCGGAGAGAGCCGATCTGGTAGCCTTCTTGAACGCGCTCTAAAATCGGTTCAGGTCGCCTGAAGAAACTGCTGGAAAGCAAAGAACCTCTCGCGCAAAGGCGCAAAGAGCAAGGGGAAGGGTGTCGGGCGTAGGGTGTAGTGAAAACAAGTTGCTTTTCCTATACCCGATACCCGACACCCTTCCCCCTTGCTCTTTGCGCGAGATAGTCGTTGCCAGTTGCAAGCAGCTCTCATAGCCTGCGCGTCACAGACGGCTATCGCTCATCGTCTGGAATGAGCAGGAGCTTGTATGTTCTCCCGCCTTCAACCCCTCCGAAGCTTGTCCCGCTCAACGACAATGTGATGGCTACGGAGGCCATCGTATCATCGCTGTTGTCCAGCGTCTGGTACGTGACTCCGCCTTGAATGACTGTATAGCCCGCCGTCACTACCCCTTCAAAAACAGGGTCTGTCATGATGGGGGCGGCTGATGTTCCCGTCAGGAAAGTGCCAGCCGCGAACGAGAGCAGGCAAAGGATGATGGTGAGTAGCGTTTTTCGCATGCCGGTGTCTCCTTTTCTTCACAGTGATTTGAGGAACTTAAACAACTGCGCTTTCTGCTGCGTCGTCAATGCTTGAAAGGCAGTTCTGCTTGAGGCTGCCTGTCCGCCATGACGCATGATTGCTTCATTCATGGTAAACGACTGTGCCCCGCTATTTGTCGGCGGGCTGCTCGAACCCCCGTCATGCATCAGCCTGTCACGCGTTCTCAAACCCCACAGCGGCGGCGTGCGTACCATGTTTCTGGTTATCTCGCCGTTGGTTTCGACAATGCCGTCTCCAGTCCCTATGTCATGCAGTAGAAAATCGCTGAAGGGGTGAAACGTCTTGTTGGCAAGCGCGGCTGGCACTGTGAATGTCCCGCCGTTGAGCACTGTGCCTGCGACGGGCGTAGTGGTAATCGTGCGTACGTGGCAGACCGAACAGCTCAACTGGTCAAAGAGGATCGAGCCGGGGTCTGTGGCATCAACCGGGACGAGGTTGCGATCACGCGGCGGAGCTTTGAGCGAGCGCATGAAGCGCGTGAAGGCTTCGACATCTTCGCCAAAACCCTGTGCGCCGCCTGTGTCCTCCGGGTCAGGCAAGGGATCAAAAGAGATAACCCAACGCCCGAGCGAGCTTGATTCCATAGGGCGCAGCGGGCTGGTAATCCCTATCTCCGCCTGATAGGCCGCAGCCGAGAAGGTGAGCAAGCTGGCGATAGAATTTTTCCAGCCGAAACGACCGATGCGCGTCTGGCCCGGAGCTTCCAGCAGTGGCACGGAGATGGCCGTGCCGCGCATGCCCAGCGGCTGATTGTCACGAATCGAGAGGAGCGTGGCATCATCAGTCGCCTCGACAAAGCCATCGCCGAGAAGATTGAGCGAGGCGCGGAAGGTGCGTACATCCTCGCCCATGTCCGGCGACCATTGTGGATTAGTATAAGAGGAGAACCCCTGCCTGAGGAGTTGGGTCTGGTTGCTGCCGTCCGTTTCCATAGTGAAAATCTTGAAAGAGCCTCCCTGACGCGTGCTCTGAAACGCGATGAGTTCCCCGTCTGGCGACCATGCAGGCGCGCCGTCGTTGGCAGCGTTGTTCGTCAGACGGGTCTGTGAAGCGCCCGTCGAGGTCATCTTGTATACCTCTGAATTGCCGTCACGCGTGCTTCCGAAGGTAATCATCGTTCCGTCGGGCGACCATGAAGGATTGCCGTTGAAAAAGAAGCCTGTGGTGTTGGTCAGGTTCGTCTGGCCGCTGCCGTCTGCGGCCATCACCCAGACATCCGTTTTTGAAACGTTCAATCTCTGAAACGCAATCTTACTGCTGTCGGGCGACCATGCCGGATAATCGTTGCCGCCGACGCCGTCGTTAGTACGGTTCACTTGATTGGTGCCGTCCGGGTTCATCGTCCAGATTTGAAAACCGCCCGTCCCCGTACGGTTGGTGGCAAACGCGATGGTCGCCCCGTCGGGCGACCAGACTGGATGTATCGAGGATGAGTTCAGGTCAGTGGTTAGCTGTGTCTGGTTCGAGCCGTCCACATCCATCTTGAAGACCTGCCTGATGCCGCTCACTATTCTGGCGAACACGATCTGCCGTGCGTCGGGCGAGAATGAAGCGAAGTTCACGGTCTGCGGGTCGTTGTTGACCTCGCCGTATTGCCCGCCGTCGAAACCCATCACGAACATCTGGTCGGCGTTCTTAGAGCAGATGATTCTGGAGCCATCGGGGATGCGCTCCTGAATCTCCGCGTTGGTCGCGCGCGCTTGAATCAGCGAGCCGCCGGGAGCATCTACAAACGTCCCGTCGGGCGCGCTGTGTCCGGCTCGCAACTCGAAGATTTGACTGATGCCGCCGGAGACAGGATTCTGGTGGCACTCTGCACATGATTGCGCGTTGTAGACCGGCCCGAGTCCATCGGCGACCTGATCTTGACCTTCAAATGTAGTTTTGTCGGCGTTGAATTCGGACTGTGTTGTGAACCCGTTGGTCTGGTTATCAAAGCCTGCGGGGGCTTCAGTCGGGCCTGACTGGCTTTTAACGGCTGGCGTTATCGAGAGCGATGCGACTAACGCCAAAACAAAGAACGTAAGGACAAACAGCTTGAGAATTTTCATATTTACTCCTTAAAGCTCGCACTCACTTCGGAGAGAAGTGGAGCGGGTGGATGAGCGTGCCGGATGGTCATCAGAGTTGTCATGCGAGGGCGCAAGCGCCTGTGAGCCGGAAACATCTCCCGGCCTGCTGCAAACCAACCGGCTTTCACGAAAGACCTCCGGCGCGCTAATGTCCATACGGACGCCGGAAACTCACTGCTGTTGGACAGTTGGATTCAACAGCAGAGGAACGAGTGAATTGTGAAAGAAGAGTGAACGTGACAGTCAGGTCTATCTACTGTCACGGGCTGCTGGTTAAGGTTGAGGTAAAGTTAACAGAAGAGAGGCTCATCGAAGGAGCGAGGCTTTTGTTAACAGAAAAATCAATGCGTCGTTAATGAGCCGGTCAGGCTCTGTCAGTGAAAGCAACTCAGGCTCTATCAGTGAAAGCAACGATATGGACGTTAGAGAAAACGCCTGTCATGCTTATAAATCAAATGTTCGGAGTTCAAATGGAAATCTACTCGCATTGAATTCTTGAGTCAAGAAAATTTCGGGTAGCGGTTCAGTTTGAAATTCCGGCACGTATCATTATCATGTAGGAACACTATGAAAAGAATCTTACTGTTACTTGTTGCCCTCTTGACCTGTGCGGGTCTTGCGGTTTCTCAAGACTTATCAACCTCCGGCAACGTCGCAGACATGGCAGGCATGCAACACTGTTATCTCATCGCTGACAGCGCTGTCGCACGCGCGCGATTGGTCAAAGAACTGAAGAAACAAGCTCCCCAACTACAGATCGTGGGTTCACCCGGTGAAGCTCAATTCTTCCTTGAATACAAAGTGCTGGAAATCGAAAGCGATGATGAGCCTTTGACGCCGACGACCACTTCGCAAATGATCGCGTACACCATGCAAAACGGGCAGCCCATCGTTGCGTGGTCGAAAAAACAAGATGACGAGGGCGTGAGCCGCAAAAATGAAGTCAATCTGGTACGCAATTTCATCAAGGCTTTGAAGAAAGCAAAAGCTACACGCCCGCACTAGATTCTCTTTTCAACTCGTATGTCGAACTCACTTTAGAATTATGTACTTCGAAGTCGTTTTACATTATGCTCGCGCAGACATTTGAGAAAGAGGAGTTCAACCCCCAAATATGAAACCAGCAACATTTGTCAGTCCCCGCATTACGCTTCACATCCTATTGATCGTCATCGTCATCACCGCCAGTTTGGTGTCTACCAAGACTGCCTCATCTCAGTCCATGAGAGAAACGTTTAAGAGCGCGTCTCTCGTGCGTCCGGTGAAAGGTATTTCCGAAACAAGGTCATCCGTGGCGATGCTGACGCCACCACGGTATCAAATTTATGACATTGGCATTGTGCAGGCGGGCGACACCGCTTCACAGGGATTCGGTGTTTCGACGGGCGATGTCGCGGTTGGCCGCTCCGTTCGCACGGGCGGGTCGCAAGCCTTTTCGTGGACGCAGGGCGGCGGCATCGTCGGCTTGCCAAACCTCTCCATGCGCCCCTTTTGTGTCTCTAACAGTGCGAATAACAGCGGCCTCGTCGCGGGGACATGTGCGACCACGCTGTTCGGCTCAAGTCGTTTGCCAGTGGTCTGGCAAAACGGCATTGTGTCGCAGCTTCCGCTTCCTAACGGCGAAACGCTCGGTGATGCCAGCGACGTGAACGCTTCCGGGGTCGCGGTCGGCTCGGTTAACGGCGGAAGCCTACAGCGGGGCGTCATTTACAGCGGCGGCACTGCAACGATCATCACGCAGACAACTTCCAACGGAAGCTTTTTTGTGACGGCCTTTGGCGTCAACGATTCCGGTCGCGTCGTCGGCGTGGGAATTGATCCGAACAACGCCGCGCGTAATGTCGGTATCGTTTATGACATTGGCAGCAGCTCCGCCTTCGAGGTCGGCGCGCTGTCAGGATTTAACGGCGCACTGGCTTTTGCCGTCAGCAACACAGGTTATGTCGTCGGCTCAAGCATGCTTAATCAAGGCTCTGGCCTGCCGTTCATCTGGTCGCAGGCTACAGGCATGGTCGCGCTCCCGCTCCCTTCCGGCACAACACAAGGCTCCGCGCGAGCGGTCAATTCAGCCGGTTGGGTTGTCGGCACTGCCTCCTCTGCATTCGCCATCCCGTTCCTTTACGACGGCGCAGCCACCTATCGCTTAGCTGATCTGATTCCCGCCGGAACGGGTTGGGATTTGTCCATGAACACCTCCTCAGCGGCTCTTGGAATTAGTGACAACAACGTCATTGTCGGAACCGGCGTTTACAACGGACAGGTGCACGCCTACGCGATGGTTCCGGCGACAAGCACATGGTTTGATTTCGACGGCGACGGCAAGACGGACGTTTCTGTGTTTCGTCCTTCAAATAGTTTTTGGTATATCTCAAATAGCTCCAACAACTCTTTCCGCACAGAGGCGTTCGGCACGACAGGCGACCGAATCGTACCGGCAGATTACGACGGCGATGGCAAAACTGATGTCGCAGTTTTCCGTCCCTCGACTGCTGCATGGTATTTCATAGACAGTTCGACGGGGGTTTTTCGTGCCGCACAGTTCGGACAAGCGGGCGATACTCCTACGCCGGGAGATTATGACGGAGACGGCAAAGCGGACATCTCTGTCTTTCGTCCCGCGAGCGGCTTCTTCTATTCGCTCCATAGCTCTGACGGTTCATTCCAGTACCAGCAATGGGGCGCTAACGGAGATGTGCCTGTTCCCGGAGATTATGATGGAGATTCAAAGACTGACTTCGCCATCTATCGTCCATCGAGTAGCAGCTTCTATGTCCTACGCAGTTCTAACGGCAGCATCAACGCACAGCAGTGGGGAACGAGCGGAGACAAGCCGATTGCCGCAGACTTTGATGGAGACGACAAGACGGATATAGCTGTCTACAGACCATCAATGGGGGCCTGGTATTACCTGCAAAGCTCCGACAATGGCTTTAGAGCTGTGAGCTGGGGCACGAGTGGAGACATTCCTGTCGCGGGAGATTATGACGGCGACGGCAAATGGGACATCGCTGTCTTCCGACCTTCAACAGGCGTCTTCTATATCTTACAGAGCACAAGCAATAGTTTGCGTGCGGAGCAGTTTGGCGTTAATGGTGATATGCCTGTCGCTACGGCTTATGTACCCTGATTTCCGCTCACTGCTTGCGTCCGATTGCAAACAGGCTCTTTGACGAGCGCACGTACATCACTCCGTTAGATAAAGCGGGGGTAGCCATCAGCAGTTCTCCCATCGAGTTGGTTGCGATGTGCTTGAAATTCTGTCCGGCTGCGATGACAAGCATTTCGCCGTCTTCGTTCGAGAGGTAGAGCTTGCCGTCGGCGGCGACCGGAGAGGCGCTGAATCCGCTGCCGGTGAGCGGCAGCCGCTGGCGATAAAGTTCCTCGCCGGTTCGCAGGTTGTAGGCGTCGAGCAGGCCATTGTTGGCGAGCACGTAGAGAATGCCCTGATAGACGAGCGGCGTCGGCATGTACGGGCCGCGACCCGTGCGGCTCCATGCAATCGCCTCACTCTTCGCCTGTCCCTCCGGCAAGGTCAGGTCTCCGCGAGCATTAGCCCGCACTACATAAATCGGTCGCTCAGGCGGACGGCCACTGACGACCACGAACATATCATCTGCAAAGACGGGCGTCGGCGCTGTAATCTTTGAGCTGCGACCGAGCCGCCACAGCTCTTTTCCTGTCCGTGGGTCATAACCGCGTATGTAGTTTGAAGCATTCGCCACAAGAACCGGGCCAGCCGAGGTGGCGGCCACGGTCGGTGTGCCCCATGATGGAATCTCTTCGCGCTCAGTCTTCCACACAGTCTTGCCCGTGTCCGCATCCAGAGCCAAAATAAAAGAATCGTCCTGAGTGTCGCACTGGATAATGACGAGACCGTTCCAGATAACTGGCGAACTGGCTGAACCCCATTCGTAGGTCGGAATGTCATACGCGCCGAAGTCCAGGCGACCCAAATCAACTTTCCAGAGAAAGCGACCGTTGACATCATAGGCATGGATACCTTGCGAGCCGAACCACGCCACGACGATGCGGCCATCTGTGGCTGGAGTCGAGTTGGCGTAAGTCGCTTTGATATGGCGCTTGTCCGCCGGTATGCCCTCGTGAGCGATGCGCTCCCAGAGAATTTTGCCGGTTCGTTTGTCGAGCGCGTAAATTATCCACCGGTGGCGCGAGCGATCTTTGGAGGCATCGCCGTCGCCATACAGGCCGGGGCGGAAGGTCGCGTTCGGGTCTGTGCTGGAAGCGCTGGTGACAAAGATTCTGTTTCCCCAGACGATGGGGCTGGAATGTGCGAGTCCGGGAATCGGCGTGCGCCAGAGAATGTTCTTGCCTGTCTTGGTGTTCCACTCATCCGGGAGATTCTGCCGCTCGGCTACGCCTGAAGCCTGCGGCCCGCGAAAGGAAGGCCAGCTTCCATCCTGCGTGTTCGGGCGAGGACGCGCAGGCGCACGCGCACCGGCAGTTCTCACGATGCTGCGCGCGACCTTGATTTTTGTCTCGGCGGTGGGCGACCAAATGCTGCGGTCGAGAATCATACGCCGCGGCACGCAATCATCCGAGATAAGGTCGAAGCTGACGCGGCTGCCGTCAAGCCGCAGCCTGTATCGCCCCGCTCCTTCACAACCGGCGGGAGCACCCGGCATTGACAGCTCAATTTCATCACCCTTGATTTTCCAGTTGCCATTCATAGAGGGCCAGCGGTCGCCCTCCAGCGTGAATGTGCCGCCGGAATCGAACCGCGCGCTAAAGACACCAAACTTCAAGGGCGTAGATGGGAGCTGCACATCGGTCTGCTGGCTGGCGACTACTAAATTCGATGCACTGGCGGCCACCACTCCTATTGCCAGCGCCAGGGCGAGCCAGAGCTTTATGCCATCCATCCTTTTCATCTGAACCATCCCTTTCGCATGAACTCCGACCACAAATGCGCGCCCTGGAAGTCTGTCTGCGCTTTTGAGCTAAGCTGGAAGGACTTAATATCCATCAGGCCAGAAGAGCAAGCAGTGCGATTCCGGAAGGGCGCATCTCAATTCTCCGTCAACAGGTGAGAGCCGGAACGACCGCGAAGATATTACTCAGGGCGATAGAGTGTCAATAAATTCACAGCCGAACTTAACCCTCAGCCGCGCCAGCTTTATCTATCTGCTCGTAATAATATCCTGAAATGGGCGTAGAAATACCCTCAGCACTACCTTCATAGAGTGTTTGACGAGCTATCAGGAGATAGATCGTCTCAACTTTATCCCAAACGACAAACGGCAGACCATGCGGCCTGCCGTTTGTGCTTGAATCTTTTGGTGGAGCAGAGGAGAGTCGAACTTCTGGCCTCCGCATTGCGAACGCCTCTAAGCTGACTCTACACAGTTGTGTGCGTTTGCATGGATTTGCATATATTCAATCAAGCAGCCGTCATTGAGCCTTGCCCCGTCCGAAAGCGGGGCATTCGTTTTGTATGCATATGCGCCTGTTTGCATTGGCTCAAGTCAAAACGGCGTCAAGGATATTAGATGTCTTTGCCTAAAAACTCCTGATTGGTTGATAAGGGTTATAGTTACCCCAAAAGTATTGAGGAGAGTTAGTCACCTTCGCCACATCCTTCGTGCTTTGAGGGACAGGAAAAGCTTCATTCCAAAGATTCTCAAAAACTTCATTCGCGTCGCCTTGAGCTTGCTTATAACCAATACGCGCATACTCTTTCACGAGCAAGACCAAATCTCTGCGCACTGCCGCGCGGATGGCTTCCATTCTTAGCATCGCCCGTGTCTTAAACTTTATGTCTGTTACCATTTTTACATGATAGTGCATCCGGGCACACAGCGGGTTGCGGCTGGGTTGCGCTTATGTGTCTGGAAGGTGTTTATGCCTGAGGGCTTCCACCTGTGGACGTTTTCACGCTGGTCTCCATCTTGGGCCACAGTGACATACGGATGACTGCGCGCTATACGCACGCGACGGATGAAGCCAAGCGCAGAGCAGTGGAAAAATTGACCGAATCCGGCGCAACGGGTCAAAAGGCAGTCAAAAAAGCGGGTAGAGAAAAAGGCAGGCGTGCAAACCTGCCTTAATTCTTAGTATTTTTGGTGGAGCAGAGGAGGGTCGAACTCCTGGCCTCCGCATTGCGAACGCGGCGCTCTGCCAACTGAGCTACTGCCCCACTTGAAGGGTTCAATTATAGGGGCAAATAGCGAAACGTCAAGTTCCGCACACCTTCAAACCATGACATAAAATGCTTTTTCAGCGGCTCACGTGTCCGCTCATGTGTCCGTTAAAACGGAGCAGACACAATGAAGCAGACAGGCTATGTTTACTACGAAAAACGCGAGAATTGCTGGTATGCGCGAGTCACTATCTCTGATACGGACGGGAAGCGGCGGAACGTAAAAAAACGGGCTACCACCAAGCCGGAAGCTGAAACCAAGTTAAAGGCTCTACTGAGGCAAATAGATGATGAGGGAAGTAAGGTTGTAGACTTCAACCTCTTAACTTTCAATCATCTTGCAGATTATTACGAACGGCACTATTTGAAGGCTGCGGAATACGTCAACGGGCAAAAGATTTCAGGCTTGCGTGATGTTGCGCGCCCGAAAGAGTTAATGAAGCATTTTCTGATGTCGAAGTGATGGGGTTATCAGGCCTGGATGTGCGTGCGAGCGGTGGCGTTGTGGTTGCGCCTTACTCGGTTCACCGCTCAAAGAACGAGTACCAGTGGGAAACCGTTGGCGAGCCTGCGCCATTTCCTGAAAACTGGTTGACCTTCTTTCAAGGTGAGAGCAAAGCTCCAGCTCGAAGTGTCAAGCAGAGGCGAGCAGGCGTACAGCCAGAAGTTTTGTTGCCGGCGAAGCTTGATTCTAACTTTGTCATGCCAGAGGGCGGACGAACCGGACTCTATCCGGTTTTGCTTGCCGCGAGCGTGGTAAAGGTGCGAAGTATGACTATATTCTTGACGTTGTATCAACGCTCAACAAAACGTACTGTGAGCCAAAGCTATCCCACACGGAACTCAAAGATATTGCGACGAGTGCGATGCGCTATCCGAGCGAAGCTGAAAAGCGGCAGCATGTGTGATGGGGATAACAGGCTAAATGAATGGGGATTATGAGCGGGTATTAAAATCCGGCTAAGAACTAGACTTAAAGAGAATATGCCCTATATTATTTAGCGCGATAATTAAGGTTTTGCTTCACTTCGACTAGGGGGCACTATTACTATCCTGACCCCTAGTGTAAGCGTTCAGTTGTTAAGCTATTTCCAGCTCGCCACCTATGAGGAAGCAATGGTTTCTAAACTAAACAAAAACACCACAAAAAAGTCTGCCAAGAAAAGAAGCACTTCAAAGGTGAGTTCTAAAAAGGCAAGTTCTAAGAAAAGTGCTAATGGTAAGGCTGCCGTAGCTAAGGGACGCAAGTTCGAAGATGACGTTGCTGATTTGTATCGGCTCTTAGGTGCCGAGGTGATTCAGGGCATAGAGATAAATCAAAAGAAAGTTGATATTCTGGCAATATTCCCAATACAAGGCAGCCAACTAAAACATCGTGTGATTATTGAGTGTAAGGATGAAAAAAAGGCGGTTGATGCCAATCAGCGAGTTATGCAGTTTCAGGGACTACTTAATATAGCAAGGAAAACTGGAGACGCAGATTCGGCAGAAATTATTACGCGGGTTCCGTGGGGTGATGCCGCCAAGGGGTTTGCTCTTAGCTCTGGTATAAGCCTATTAACATATACGGAGAAGCTATCACAGTTAATAGATTTCAGAAGTTACCTGAAAGATTTAGTTACGAGATTTGAAAAGGGAGACCCAGCTAGACCTAAGGAACCGGCCTTGGGGGAATATTATGTGGATTTAAGTGCCGAGGTTAACATTAATGGCAAGCCAGAGCGAATAACTGTCATTGACACTTATATTCATCAATGGTTGCAATCAGCCAATTCAGATAAACATCTCGCAATTTTCGGTGAATATGGTGCTGGCAAATCTTCGCTGTGCCATAAACTAGTGAGAGACTTAGCTAACCTATATCTCAGTGACCCGAACTCTAATAGGATTCCAATTCTGCTTAACCTTCGAGAATTTATAGGAACAATTAAAATGGAAGCCTACATAACGTCATTCCTAGACCAAGAATGTAGAGTACAAAATCCCAAATTCTCAATTTTTAAAGCCATGAATGACGCAGGCATATTTCTACTTGTTTTTGATGGCTTTGACGAAATGGCTGTCAAAGTAGATGCAGATACACTAGAAATGAACTTAATGGAGATAGAAAAGCTTGCAGCCGCCCCCAATGGTAAGGTGCTGCTTACCAGTAGACCTGAGTACTTCATAACAACAGAAGAGGAGAAACAAGCTTTAAATCCAGAGTTGAACCTTTTTAGGACAAGAGATTGTGAATATGAGCCAGTAAAAATAGTCCCTTGGGATGAACAGCAGGTAGATGGTTTTTTACAAAAACGAGTCCCTTTGATAAAAGGTGCAAATCAGCCTTGGACTACTTACAGAGACCGTATTCGAAGTATAGATAGCCTTTCTGATTTATCACAACGCCCCGTTCTATTGGACATGATTGTAAAAACGTTACCTAAATTAATTGAGGGTAATACTGTCATAAATCTACCTAATCTATATAAAACTTATCTTTCAGAAGAAATTAAAAGGCAAAAAATATTAAAGAAAAGAACATTCTTGCTTACTGAAGAAGCCAGATTTACCCTTCTTCAGGGACTAGCTGTAGACATTTATTCAACTGTCATATCATCCATAACGTTTGTGGATGCAATCAATCGAATTGAGCAAACTATTAAACCTCCAAAACAGGAAGTAGAAGCGTACACGCGTGAGTTTCTTACTAACTCATTTTTGATTCGTAAGGGCAATGCATATAATTTTTCACACAAATCAATCTTAGAATATCTTGTCGCTACAAAATTGAGCGAGGAAATTAAAAGTAATAGTCCTATTATCTTCGGAAATTTGCCGCTGCAATCTGTAATTGTTGATTTTTTAAAGGAATTAGAGCCAGACACTACCACGTTAATCAATTGGATAAATGATACAAAAAATAAGGAAGCTAGTGCTCTGTAATTGAAGTTATTGTAAATACCCTGAGCCACTGCTATCTTTCAACAATGGCTCGACACACACAATTCATTCAACTCTCGGACGCAGAACGTCGCTCTTTGAAATCTCTCTTCCGCTCCGGCAAGGGCGCTAACCGGCTGCAAACACGTGCTCGGATTCTCCATTTGCTTGACCAAGAAGTGCCGCCTCCTGAGATTGCACAGACTCTCTCGTGTGGCATTGCGACTGTCTATAACATCAAGCGCCGCTACGAGGGCGAAGGCTTGGAATCGGCACTCTCGGACAAGGAGCGTAGCGGCAGACCTCCGCGCATCGATGGTCAGGCGAAAGCCAAGATCACAGCCTTAGCTTGCTCGCAAGCGCCAGAAGGACATGCCCGCTGGACATTGCGCCTCTTGGCTGACAGAGCTGTCCAACTCGGCTTCTGTGAAAGTATCTCGCACAATGCAGTCAAAGAGATTCTGAAAAAAACAGACTCAAGCCGCACTTGAAGAGGCAATGGTGCATAGGCTCAATCGACGGTCAATATCTAGCACGGATGGAGGATGTGCTCTATTTGTACAATCTTCCCTTCGATGAAAAGCGTCCTCTGATCTGCTTCGATGAGATGCCCGTGCAACTCTTGGGTGAAGTGGTTGCGCCCCTGCCGATGAAAGAAGGGCAAAGCACTCGCTTCGATTACGAATATGAGCGCGAGGGCACAGCCGTGCTGCTTGTCGCCTTTGAGCCGCTGACAGGAAAGCGCCTCGTTGAGACGAGCCGCCAGAGGACGAAAGCCGACTATTGCCGCTTCATGCAGAGAGTGGCCGGGATGTTCCCGCAGGCAGACAGAGTCGTGCTCGTGCAAGATAACTTGAATACGCACAACACCAGTTCCTTTTATGAGCACCTGCCGCCAGCAGACGCCTTCGAGTTGGCGCAGCGCTTCGAGATGCACTACACACCGAAGAAAGGTTCATGGTTGAACATGGCGGAGTTGGAGTTGTCGGCACTGTCGCGCATCTGCTTATCACGGCGCATCTCGTCAATCGAGGCCCTCGACCGCGAAGTGCAGGCGCTTGTCAAAGATCGAAACGAGTTGCAGATCAAAGTTGAGTGGCAGTTCTCAATCTCTCAAGCGAGAGAAAAGCTGAGTCGCCACTACGAGAACGTGAAGTCTAAGAACTAACATTACAGAGCACTAGTAATACTAAATACCTAGGGGGAAATGCCGCCACATTATTATGTGTATTTGCGAAAGATGCATTGAATGGCATGGATTTATCCAACGCAAATCTCAAAGGTGCAGACTTGTCAGGAGCTATACTCACAGAAACAGATTTTAGAGGGACTATATTGTCCGGCGCTAGGCTTACATTCGCTAAATTTTACAAACAAAATTTGAGCCAAGCGAAGTTAGTCAATACATTAATAACTTTCGACATATTCTTTAGAGAGACTGAAAAGACACATAGAAATATATTGGAACTTACACGAAAACGATTACCCTCAATCTTCCATATGAATCTATATATGTTCTCTCAAAGGTTGGATGAAAATGTTGGTCTCAAGAACTATACATTCGGTTTGGAAATCAAAGATGTAGATGAACTTGAAAGAATTAAGGAAATGTTGGCAAAAGCGTTAAAAACAGAGGTGGCAGTTTATGCTGACGAGAGAGAACAGTTAATAAAAAAAGCTACGTGAGAGAAACATACACGTTGATGCTTCATACTTGAACAACTCTCCGTCCGCCTCATAAAGCAAAGCGTTAAGCCATGGATTATCACTGAAGCAGACCGCAGTTCGACAACGAACCTGCTATTATCTGAACACTGAAAAACGGTGAACCGCTTATGCTCGATGCGGCGGCTCTAATCTTCAACCCGACACAATGAGAGATACTTGAAAACTGAAAAGCATGGTGTGTCCGTTGAGTGTGTCCGTAAATGTGAAAGGCTACCAACAGGTAGCCTTAAACGCTTGATAAGATTAGGTTGAGCGGCGTTAAGTGAATTGCTCTAGTGTCGCATTGCGAACGCGGCGCTCTGCCAACTGAGCTACTGCCCCACGCGGGTTTGTGGCGAGAATGATGATAAGGAGCGTGCGTGATGGTGTCAAGCGCGCGTGCTCTTAAGAAAAAACGGGCGGGGAATGACTCGCGTTTGAGGTCGTTACTCTCTGACGATGACATACACTCTCTGACGATGACATCCGGCGCAAGGAAGAATTTGCTGCCGGATGTCATTGCAGAGTTAGTCAACCCAGTCGTTCATTTGAGCTTGAGCGTGGGGTCGCCGAGGAGTATCCACGTCCGGCGAATGTCCGGGTCCGGGGTAGATTCTTTGGCTCTTCTGATGGCATCTCCGAGTCGGATGGAATCCTGACTGAAGAGAGTTTGATAGAGCGTTTGGGTGACGAGCACCTGCCCGCCCGGCTCTGTCAATCCTGAAGAAGCCCATGCGGCGATGGCTCCGCCCTGCGGAGCTTTGATGAGAGCTTCGCCGAGACTTTCCCCGCCCACTTCCATGAACGAGCCGTTGAGGCACGTCGTCATGACAAAGAAGGGCAACCGGTCGCCGTTTGAGAGC
This sequence comes from Pyrinomonadaceae bacterium, assembly GCA_963817025.1. Classification (GTDB taxonomy): domain Bacteria; phylum Acidobacteriota; class Blastocatellia; order Pyrinomonadales; family Pyrinomonadaceae; genus JACMLC01. The sequence continues at coordinate 76,740 of CAWFML010000005.1, forward strand.
GAGCCTGCGTCCGCCACGTTCAGCAGACCGTCGCCCGTCCAGACTCCGACCGAGCCGTGGCCCAAGTATGTCACCAGCATCGGCCCGCGATTGATGCCCGTGATAATCCGATTACGCACCGTCGCCGTATCTCCATCATTGCGATTAATCATCTCGACAGGCATCTGCGCGGGAAGCTGCGTGCGTATCTCACCCGCCGCTTCCTGAAAGTCGAAGCTGTCGGGACGGTCGCTGACGATCAGCGCGCCGCGCTCTATGAGTTCACCGAAATCTGCCGTCTCGAAAGCGAGAATCCGGTTGACCATCGCGCCAGCCTCTTGCTCTGTGCGTGCGGGCAATCTTCCGACGGCCATCTCCGCCAGCCCGTCATTATCAAAGTCTGCGAGCGCATCATCGGAGGTCGTTTCCATAAAGGCCGTGTCGAGAAGAAGGCCGGGAACCAGCTCGCCTTCGCCCGCTCCGCCAAAATAACGACGCGGGTCAAAGGTTGCATCTCCGACCAGCATCACGTAACGCGGAGCGCGCTGCCAGCCAGCGGCAGCCCTTGCGAGAAATGCGCGCAGGGCTTGCGGGCTGTATGCGCCGTAGCTGAATTCGTCAAAGACATCTTCGACATCAACGACGATGGTTTTCAGTCGCTCTCTCTGCCGCCTGAGACGCAGAGGCTCGACCGCCTGACGGAAATTGCGATGCGTGATGATGACAAAATCCGCAGACTGTGTGGCCGCGTTCAAGCTGGACGGCTCGTTGCGCGTGATGCCCGATGGATGATTCGCTTCGTCTGCGAGGGCCAGCAGAACACGCGTGCCGCTGCTGGCGGGTAAGCTGAAGGCATAACCTTCATCGAGCGAGCGCGGCGCGACGAGAAGTTCTTTGACCTCCGCCGCGTTCGTTACATCAAGCACGCGTATGCGCGAGTTTGTGAAGCCTGCGACCTTGACGGCCTGCCCGCCCTCGACGCTGAAGAGCAGGCGATTGTTCTCCGCCACATATTTGCGCGGATAGCTGAGACGCACAAAGTCTACGAGCGAGACATCGAATACGCCCACGCCGCCGCGCGCCAGTGTGACGACGTTCTCATTTTCCAGCAGCAGTGATGAAGGAACATTGAACGTGACCTGCGGATGCTCGCGGTTAGAGAAGTTGACCGTTCCGACTTCTGCGCCATTGAGGAACACGCGCACTTCATGCGGCTCAGAGGTCAATCCCTGCAAGGCGACTTCGAGAACGCCGCCCGCGCCGCTCTCCTGATCCAGACCCTTGACGATCAGGCGTTGCTCTACGGGCGCGCTGGAAATCGACGGCCCGAAGAAGTTTTCATCCTCGCCGTTCAAGAGCGCGGCAAAGCGCAGCACGCGGTCACGACGCTCCACAGCGCTCCTGAAATTCGACGGCTCGATGCCCAGATCAAACGGGCCGGCATTTAGCTGTGGCACGCGTTTGCCAGCGGTTGTTCCGGCCACCAGCCAGTAGACGCGCGTGTTGGTCGAGGGCGTGTTCAGCGCCTGCCCGTAAAACTCAAGCGAGCCGTCCGCAGTGATTGAGATGGCCTGTTCGCTGCCGTCCGCATAGAGTTGCAGGCGACTCAAATCAGCTCCCGCATCGAGTCCGGCTGCGAGAAGCTCCGCACGGCTGACCCTGTGCCAGCCGTCGCGGTTGACCATCATCTTGACTGCGCGCCCGCCTGCCAGCGTCCATTGCTGTTCCAGCAGGCGTTGCTGCTCGCGTTTGCCGGAAGCCGTTGATGACCTGGCGGCAGACGCGTTCCCCTGTTCGCTGAATCCTGTTAAAGCCGTGGGCCACTCGCTCAGTCCGTTTGTGCCTGAACCGGCGGAGCCTAAATCGCCGAGCAGCATTGCGCGCCGCGCGTCGGGCATCGACCCGGCAGACCTTTGCGGCGTGAAGGGGCCGTACAGAGTGCTCGTCCCGTTGAGGTCTACGTCTTCGAGCCAGTATTGCAGGCCCTGCTCCAACTCTTTCTGGCCGAGCCGATCCTGCCATGCATACGAGTATCCGGCGGTCAGTTCTGTCCCGGAGCGCGCGAGAAGCGCGGAGCCTGCGATGACGGAAGGCGTGATACGCACGCGCTGGCCGTTCTGCTCGCGGTAGATTTGATAACCCAGATTGTCTATCTCGTATCCTGTTTGCCATTCGAGCGCGACTGCCTCGCCATAGATCGTCGCTTCAAACGAGCGCAGGCGCACGGCTGTCGGCGAGCATTGCGCGCCGGATTGGATGCCGGGAATCGAGGCCGCCGTGACGTTGGTGACGCTCGCGCCGATGGCTCCGGGAGTCGAGACGAATGCATCGTTGACAGTCGTCGTGATGCCGTCTGCGCCGCCTGTGACGCTGAGCGTGCCAGCCGCGCTCGATAGCCTTATGATGCCGCCGCCGCCGCCGCCGCCCGGCCCGTGTCTTTCGCCCGGAGTCCCGTTCGGAGCCTCTGTGCGCCAGGCGTCGCCGCCGCGCCCGCCGTTCGCTCTGACGGTCAGCCCGGTCATCGTGCCGGTCAAAGCGGAGATGAGAATACTGCCCCCCGCGCCGCCGCCGCCGCCGCCGTCATTCAAGGTATCGTTGAAAGCATTAGCTCCGTTGGCAGTGATCGTGCCTGTGCCTGCGATCCTGCGCGCTCGCATGATGACGATGCCGCCGCCTGCTGAGCCGCTGCCTGCTGCCACTACGCCGTCAGTATTGTTGCGCGTTGCGCCGCCGCCGCCGCCGCCCATCACCAGACGATTGTTCGCCACCTGTGCGAAGGCTGCGCCGCCTGAGCCGCCGACGACCAGATTACTGGTCCAACTGTTGCCACCGTTGCCGCCCACGCCGCCGTTGCCGCCGCCGCCGCCGCCGGAGTTCTCATCATTGACAGCAGGATTGCCGTCGGTTCCGCCGCCGCCTGCATTGCCGGGCGCGCCGCGTCCCATGCTGCCGTTCGGATAGCCTTCGATGCCTGTGTTAATCGCTGTGTTGGACGTAACGTCGTACATCAAACGCGGCGTGCCTGCGATGCCTTCACCCTTCGCGCCGTGAAACGGCAGCGTGGCGAGGTTGCGAAAGTCCGTATCCGCGCCGCCCGCGCCGCCTGTCAGTTGCGGCGATAAACCGGGCCGGAAGCCGAGGCCGTCGAGGCTGACCGTGCCGCCGAGCGTGATTTGCTGGCTGGCATCGAGCGCGAGGATGCCTCCCGTCGTGCCGTTCCATGCCGACGCGGTCAGCGTGGAACTGAGTATGGCGACGGTGTATTGCGGCACGCGCACGACCTGAAAACGCCGCTGCCCCTGTGTCGCTGTCGCGGCTGCGTTCGTGTAAGTGTTAAGGAGTCCTGTGCCTGTGCCTGTGCCGACGATATTGACTGTGCCGCCTGTGAGGGCCACGGCATTCGTCGCACGCACAAATTCATAGCGGCCCACGTTATTCGCGGCTGTGTATCCGCTCGCAGTGCCTCCGGCAGTGCCGTCGCCATAGCTGTTGTCGTTGTCCGAGTCAATCGTAGCATCCTGCATCTGTATGACGAGCAACAGATTTCCGGCGGCGATGGGCGCAGTCGAGCCGCGACCCGCGCCGAGCGTGATCGAGGTCGCGGCGGCGTTGGCCGTCGCAGTGCCCGGATAGTATGTGTTGACGACTCCGGTCAGCGTGCCGCCGTTGCCTTGCTGGCCGGGCGTGCCGCACTGGGCCAGAACATTAGACGGCGCAGCACATGCCGCACAGATCACTGCAAACAACAAAACGCGTAATGCGTGCCGCCAGAGATTGCTGTCGCGTGTCAAAGCGGGCGCAGCGGCCACGGAGAGCGCAGTCCCGAGTTGATGATTTTTAGCTGGTCTTAAAAGTTGATAATTTTGAGATTCGATTTTCTGTAAATAATTTAAGCCTGAGGCCATTATTCAGTATCTCCTGTCCGGGCAAACGGGATAATCCTGTCGGGTTTTATGGCATTGAAAAATTTAATTTTTAGAGTGGAGAGCGAGAGCAGGGGCGCACGTAAAGACTCTTCTGCCTGAAGTCGTAAGAACTGTTTGCGGCGTTTTAGAGCCGTGTGTGTTGATGTGCTCATCCTTCGGTTAAGTGAGAGCAAATAGCAGATAAACTCTGTGCTGGAGCCTGTTTACATCAAGTAAAGCCTTTGAAAGAGCAAATAGCACTCTTATTTTGTATAGACTGTTTTAACCGAGTTGTCAACAGCGTTTCTCATTGACAGGCATTGTTCATTCTCACAGGGGGAGACTGACCACGGCGGGCAACTGGAAAAACGCTCAAATCTATAGCCGGCTTTCCTTGACGTTCATTCTCCGCTTTCTGTAGCTAAATGCTTGAGATTAGTAGTGATAAAGTGGCTGACGCTTATCCCTCGGCGGTCGTCGGGTCAATCACTGTTTTGACTTCGGCGACGCTGTTTGCGGGAAAGCCGCCCTGCCGCGCATGTTCGCGCACCATCTCTTCATCAGGCGCTATATAGACGCAGTAAACCTTGTCTCCAGTCACATAGCTTTGCAACCATTGAATCTGCGGCCCCATCCCGCTGAGCACGCCGCAGGATTTTTGCGAGATGGCCTGCAACTCCTGCGCGGTCAGATTGCCAGCTCCGGGAATCTCTCTTTCGATAATATATTTCGGCATGGTGTTTCTCCTGTCCAGAGTTTTAAAGAGGAAAGAGCTTGCGCGCGGCTTCTTCGATGACAGCATCGAGCTTTTCGACGGAGCGGCCACCGCCCTGCGCCATCTCAGGCCGCCCGCCGCCGCGCCCTTCGAGCAGCGCGCAGGCTTCGCGCATGAGCAGGCTCATGTCTCCCTCCGCATCACTTGCGCGGGCAAAGACCAGCCGCGCGCCTTCTGCGTCGCGCGAGCCGAGCAGCGCAATCGTCTGCCTGTGCGCGATAAGGGTTTGGCCCAGACGCTTCAAGCTTTCCGCGTCGCGTCCGTCAAAGATGCGCGTGACGAGCCTGATTCCATCCGCGCGCGGCTGAGTCTCTTTGATTAAATCTTCCGCCTCGACACGCGCCGCAATCTCTTCGAGCGCACGAACGCGCCGCGAGAGTTGTTTGTTCTCTTCAAAGAGTCTGGCGACGCTGGCGACGGCTTCATCGCGCCCGACGCTGAAGTGCGCGGCCACCTCGCGCGCTGTGTGATTGACGCGGCGGTAATCTGCAAGCGCCCTGCGGCCCGCGACGAATTCGATGCGCGTCATGCCTTTGGCGCGTTCCCAAGAGCGCGTTGCGATGAGGCCGACTTCGCCCGTGCGCGCGGCGTGTGTGCCGCCGCAGGGCGTCAGGTCAAAGCCCTCTATCTCAATCAAACGCAGCTCGCCCGCGCGTGTGGATTCTTTACGCAGGGGAAGCTGTGCTGCATCTTCAGCCGTCACCTGCCGCACGCTTATGGAGCGGTCTTCCCAGATGATTTGATTGGCAAGCTCTATGGCGCGCTCGATACGCTCGTCTGTCGGGTTGTCGAGCGCAACATCAATCTCGGAAGACTGCTCCATCATGCGAAAGCCGCGCGTTTCGGCTTTGAAAAGCTCGATCAGGGATTGCGAGAGAATGTGCTGTCCCGTGTGCTGCTGCATGTGATCCAGACGCCGTTCCCAGTCTATCCGGCCCAAGACCTTTGCGCCGACTTCAGGCACTGCGCCTTGTATGACATGCAGCACGCCGGCATCTTCTTCATCTATACACTCGACGACGCGCGCTCCATCAAGCGTGCCAGTGTCACACGGCTGCCCGCCGCCAGTCGGATAAAAAGCCGTGCGGTCAAGCTCGACAGCGGCCATGCCGCCAGCGTGCGGCGTCACGGCCACGATGCGCGCCTCAAACTCACGCAGGTGCGAATCCGTATAATAAAGTCGTTCGGTCATAAGCGCCGGTTCACAAAACTAGCCGACACGCGCAAGGTGCGTCAAGAAGGAAAAGCGAAAGAACGTTTCCCGCAAAGGCGCAAAGAAAGATCGCAAAGAAAATATTCAAGATAGGTAACTGCTTAATAGCTTAGCGTCTTCTTCTTTGCGCCACCAGTGCCCTTGCGGGAGATGCTCGTTGTCCTTACGCTAAAAGTCGCTTTCAAATAAAACCTGCGATAGCTGACGACAAAACTTTTGACACTCACGATGGAAGGACAGATAATCGCGCCGCTGAAGACCCCGGAGCAGCCTCATAACTATTTATCAGTTTGGAGCATTCGTCTATGAATAATCGTCGCCGCCGCAGCACGATGTTTCGCCTTACTTTTCTCTTCGCTTTTCTATGCGCCCTCTGCGCCGCACAGCCCGCCGCAGCACAGGATAAACAACTCGAACGCATTACCTACAGGCTGTCGATGACGCGGCCCGCTTCGCATCTCTTCGAGGTCAGCATAGAGGTGGAAACAGAGGACGGTTTTCCCGCAGGGCATCTCGATTTTCAGATGCCGCGCTGGTCGCCGGGTCGCTATGCGGTCTTTGACTTTGCCAAGAACGTGCAGGAGTTTCGCGCCTCGCTCGCCTGCCTGCCTGATAAAGAGTGCGCTGACGTTGCTCCGTCCATCACCAGAACGGACAACCAGACATGGCGCGTAGAGACGAGCGGAGCGCGGAGCGTAACCGCCTCATACAAAGTTTTCGGCAACGACCTGTCCGGCACTTTCTCGCAGCTTGATGCGCGCCATGCTAACTACAACGGCGGCTCTGTCTTTATGTACATCGCGGGGCATAAAGAGAATCCTGTGTCGCTTGAGATAGAGCCTCCTGCGGGCTGGCGCATCATCAACGGGCGGATGGAGAGCGCGGAGCAACGCCTCTGGCAGTTTCCGAATTACGACTTGCTGATGGACACGCCGACGGAGATTGGCCCCGATTGGACTGTGGATGAATTCAAGATAGACGGCAAGACCTACCGCGTCATGGTGCATTCGTTTGGCGAGGAGGGAGGCAAGCGCGCAGCGTTCGTGCGTGAGGTGGAAAAGATCGTGCGCGCAGAGCTTGCCATGTGGGGCGCGCCGGATTTGGATTCCTACACTTTCCTCATACACTTTGCCAACGACGGCCATTCCAGCGACGGCATGGAGCATCTGACCTCCACGCAGATTATAGAATCCGGCACGCTCGCAAATCCTGATTCATATGCTTCCGCGCTCGACACTGTGGCGCACGAATTCTTTCACATCTGGAACGTCAAACGTCTCAGGCCCGCAGAGCTTGGCCCGTGGGATTTCACGCGTCCCTTGAACACACGCGCGCTGTGGATTGCAGAGGGCATCACAAACTATTACGGGCATCTGATGCAAAGGCGCGCGGGAGTCCGGAGCGATGCAGAGCTTTGGGCCATCCTCGCGGCTTACATCGGCAGCATAGAGAATGCGCCCGGCAGTCGCCTGATGAGCGCGGAAGACGCGTCTCTCTCTGCGGCTTTTCTCGACGGCAGCACACACGCGCAGAACACCAACCTCGCCAATACTTCCGTCAGCTATTACAACAAGGGCGAAGTGGTGGGCCTCGCGCTTGATCTCTTGATTCGCGGCAGGACAAAGGGCCGCGCTTCGCTTGATGAAGTGATGCGGCGCATGTATGACGAATTTTATCTGAAGAGTCCGAAGGCGACATATTACCTGCGCGGTCGCGGTTATACGAGCGAGGATTTTCAGCGCGTCACATCGGAAGTCGTGGGCGCGGACATGAGCGATTTTTTCCGCCGCTACGTGCGCGGCGTGGATACGCCGCCGTATGAGGAAGCCTTCGGCTATGTCGGATTGCGTCTCGTGCGCGAGCCGCCGCGCGAGCCTGACACGGCAGGCATCGTGCTCGGAGCCGCGCCGCAGATAGTGAAGATAGAAAATATTAACAACGGCTCGGCAGCAGAGCTTGCAGGATTAACGAAGGACGATGAGATCGTCTCCATCGGCGACAAAGCCGTCACGCAGCAGACATGGCTCTCCGCGCTCAACAAGTTCAAGCCGGGCGAGCGCGTGCCCCTCACCGTGCGCCGCGACCTCAAGATAGTCCAGCTCAATCTCACACTTGCAGAGCCTGACCACTATCTTTACCGCATCGAAGAGAGAAAAGATGCCGCGCCTGAGATGCGCTCGCTTCGCGCCGCGTGGATGAAGGGATAAGCGGAAAACAGGAAGAAAAGTTGCCCGTCAGACATGTCGAAGCCCCGGAGGGGCGGCATAGATTATGTCGCCCCTCCGGGGCTAACTGACACCTCACCGTTCTTACGACGAACTGATGTTCTCTTAAGATTGCAAAGCACGCAGGCGCGTGAGTGCTGGCCCTCTTATCCGTTATTCCTGCTCTTCCGGTACGATAAGCTCTACCGGCTCCTGCACCACTTCAAACGTCATCGGCGGCCCGTCAATCAATTCGCCGTCAACCTGCACGCCGACGGGGCCAACAACGCGTGCGCGCACGGCGCGTAAGAATCTCACTTCCCGTGTCTCCTTTGCTCCCCCGCTGCGCATAGCCTGAGAGAGCAGGCGCAGATAGCGCAGCCTGCTCTCTGAATTTATCAGGCAGATTTCAAACTCCGGCTTGTCCAGACGTGCGCGCGGTGTGATATGCAAATCGCCGCCGTAGAGCGAGCCTTTGCCGATGGCTGCGAAGGTCGCTGTGAAAACTTTTCCTTCGACTTCAAGCTCAAAGGAGATGGGTTTCCAGTTCGCCAGATGTGCCAAGCCCGAATACCAGAAGGCTGCTTTGCCTATGCGTCGCTTGAGGCGCGGATTGACCCGCTGCACTACGGAAGCATCGAGGCCGATTCCGGCCATCAGAAAAAAATAACGCCGCTCGCCAGTCTCTTCATGGAGCACGCAGCCGGGATAGATGCGCTTGATTTTGCCGCGCGCAATCGTCTCCGCGACTTTTTCGATGCGGGTCGGCATGCCGATTTCGCGCGCCAGCACATTCGCAGTCCCACGCGGCCAGATGCCGAGCCTCGCATCCGTTCCGATGAGACCTTGCAGGGCTTCGTTAATCGTGCCGTCGCCGCCCGAAACGATAATGGTCGCCCCGGCGCTTTTCGCAGCCGCAGCGGCAGCGAGCCGCGTTGCGTCGCCCGGAGCCATTGTATTGATGACTTCGATTTCGACGCCGTGTGCTTTGAGGGCTTCACAAAAACGCTCGACTTCGAGCACGCGTTGCGCGCCGCCGCGCCCCGCGCGAGGATTTGAGATTAAGACTGCTGTGCTCTTCTTGTTCATAAGCTGTTCCGGTGAATTTATCAAAGCGCATGCCGCACGACGCGGGCGCGAATAAATTATATGAAACAAAGATAAAAAGAGATTGCTACGTGGCTTTCCCTTTGCGTTTCTTGGCGTCTTATTCTTCGCGTTCTTTGCGGTTAATCTCAATTCTAAACGCAAAGAGCGCAAAGGGTATTCGCAAAGAAACGCAAAGGGAACTCTCCTCTTGATTCGCCTGAATTTTTATCTTTTCACTGCCGGACATAGACGAATCCCTAGATGGTCGGTTACATTCATCCGACGCATGTCGGAAAAACTTTTGAACTTACTATGACCGGACACGAGCCGCAAACTCCGTCGAAGCGCGAGCTTCTCATCCTGCTTATCATTTACGCCATAGGCTTTGCCGTGCTGGCGATTCGCCCGCATGATCGTTGGGACTGGGCGCTTGAGAATTTCTTTCCGCTGGCCCAACTGGCAGCCGTTATCATCGCGTACCGTTATTACAAATTCACGCGCCTCTCTTGCTATCTGATCTTCTTTTATCTCTTCGTGCAGAGTTACGGCGGCCACTACACATATGCTTTGACGCCGCCCTTTAACTGGTTGCGCGACGAGTTTGGCCTCGCGCGTAACCATTATGATCGAGTGGCCCATTTCATGCTCGGTTTTCTGCTGGCGATTCCGATCAGAGAGATTCTGTTGCAGTTCGTCATAGCCTCGCGCAAGTGGATGGCTTTTATTACTGCTTCAATCGTGCTCGCCATCGGCGCGTTCTACGAATTTATCGAATGGTGGGTGGCAAAGCTGGTGTGGCCCGATCTGGGAGATGCTTTCCTGGGCACGCAGGGCGACATCTGGGACTCGCACTGGGATATGTTCCTCGCGCTCGTCGGCGCAATCCTCGCGCTGGCATTGTTCATGAAATGGCACGACCGGCAACTCGGCGCATACCTGCATTCGAGTAAAAAACCGCATTAAAGAGGTCTCACGCAAAGACGCACAGGCGCAAAGAAGAAGTGAATCTTTCTTTGCGCCTGTGCGTGAGATTTACTGCGTTGCCGTTTAAGGCAAGATCAGGTGCAGGTGGTTGTGATGGCCTGAAACGGCCTTTGTCAGCCCGAGCTTTGTCAGTATCGGATCGTTGAAGAAAATGCTTGCGCCGGGATGTTTCCGCTTGATGAGCAGCACCAGCTCCTTGGTGCGCGCCGGGTCATAGTTGGATTCGTTGATGGCCGTGGCGGCCATCAGGTCATCTTTCCGTATGGGCCTGATGTCGATGTTGCGCCCGTTCTTATGCGTTTTGTGAGCGAGCTTGCCGGGATTGACGGTGCTGATAAATGGCCCTCCGCCCTTGCGGCTGATATGGCCGTACTGCAAAGGCACTTCCGGATGTATCAGAAACCATTCTCTCGCCAAATCCGTCAAAGCGTTGATGGTCTGTTCGGTTCCAAACTGCGTGGCTCCGCCGGGTTCGCGCAGGAAAGTTCTAAAGCCATCGCCGCGCTCCGGCAGAATCGTGTTGATTTCACCTGTCGGCCCGGCCTTCACGGGTTTCGGCTTCGGCGCGACTTTGTGCAGCAGATTATAGGTGGAGTCCGTCAGGATGCCGTTCGGCGTAAGGCCGTTGTCGATTTGAAACTTGATGAGCGCATCGCGCGTCATCTTGCCGAATACTCCGGCCCCTGTCGCCACCTGCGCCGCTGTCATCAGGCCCAGCGCGACGAGTCTCTCCTGCAAGCCTCGCACGACGCCGCCCCTACTGCCGAACTGGACGCCTTCGTTTAACTGGCGCACGGCAGCCTGCGTCGGCAGGTCATAGACTCCGTTGTCTGTCAGGACATTATCACGCTGAAATTCCTTGACCGCGTCTTCGGTCTTTGGACCAAAAGTTCCCGCGCCGGTCTTCTTCTGTTCCAGCGTCATGTAGCCCAGATCGATCAATTCGTCCTGCAAGCTCTCCACTTCAGGACTCTTCATGCCTCTGCGCAGCACCGCCGCGTCTTCGATGGCGGCTGAGCCTGTGCCGAGGCCGTCGCGCACGCGCTTGGCGGCTTCGCCAACAGTGATGAGGCCGTCTCCGTTGCCATCCAGCCCACTATTTTGTTTGTACTGGATAGTGCCTTTCTTGAAGAGCACAAAGCCGCTGCCTTTGCCGACGGCCTTGGGGAAAAGCACTGCCATGTAAGCGTCTTCGAGAGTTTTCAGGCGTCCACGAAAGGGCTTGAAATACTGTGCGACGACATCGAGCTGCTCGACGGCGGTCATCTTCGCAAGAGCGGCGATGGTAGTTCCTAAACCAATCGCCGTCTTGGGCATGAACTGTATCAGCCCGGTTGCTTTGCTGTCCGGATTCTGTATCTTGGGACTGAACGAGCGAGCGCTCTCAAAGCTCATGATTGCCATTAAGAAGTTGGGGTCGGTTTCAAGGTCGGCGGCAATCTGAATCACTTTCTCTTTAAATTCTTCGCTGACCTTTTCAATGCCCGGCACATTAGCCAAGTTAGCCATATCTTGATTGCTCCTTCTGGTGTGAGATACGTTTCGAGCCATGCGGCAGCTTGAGCCGCTCTATGGATTTCATCTCTGTCCGCCGTTAAAAAGGTAAAGGATGAAATGCATGTTGAGAAATATTCGCGCTCCGTGCAGGAAGTCTATCGCTCGCTCAACCGTAGAAACGATGACGGTCGAGGGCTTGAAGGATTCGTGCAGGTTTCAAACGGGATGTCCGGCTTGCCTGATGAGCCTCTGGCAACGATGGGAAGTCGCCGTTGCTTATAACTTCAGGCAAACGTACATGTCAACTAAATTTAAGATTTGGCAACGGGTTAATCTCCATTCTGACCGGGCCTCCTCTGTAATGGCCTGTCTATGGGCCAGCGCCCCAATAATTATTACCTACATAATTGTGCAGTTTTGAGACAAAACATTTCATGAGACGTGCTGTGGCAAGCTGAAAAAGATTGGTTCCGTGAGCTTCAAGCTGACCCGACGCCCAATCCACAGGCGGCAGAAAAAAGGCCGCACTGGACATGCGGCCCTCTGGTCTTTGATTTATCCTGTAGCATTAGTGCGCTCGGGGACAGGGATTCGAACCCCAATTCTCTGATCCAGAGTCAGATGTCCTACCATTAGACGATCCCCGAACAAGGTCTTGAAAATTTACGTGGCCCTACGCCGCTTGTCAACCGCAGCACGTCGCTTGTTGAGCCTCAAGGCGTTTTTCCGGCGGGCTTAACAAAATTAAGCTTGCCCAAGACAGCGCATTCGAAGCACAATGCAGAAGTCGCATCGCCCGCGCGCACAGCTTCAGGCAATCGCTGTCGCCCCTTCGCGCCGCAACCCTAACATCTTTATTTTTCTATAAAGGAAGCCCGGTCCAATGAGCACAAACGACGCGCCCGCAGAGAAAAATCAGACGACGGAAGAAGAGTTGCGCCGGTTGGTCGCCGAGCGCGAAACGAAGTTGACGGAGATTGCAGACCTCGTCGCGCATGTGCGCCACGAAATCAACAACCCGCTGACGGGCGTCATCGGTCAGGCCCAACTGCTCCTGCGCTCCGACCTTGACGACACAGCGCGCCGCCGCGTAGAGACCATAGAGCAACTCGCCTCACGCATCCGAGACACCGTCGCACGCCTGCGCGATGTGCAACGCCCGCACCAACCTTTAGATTACGACGACGACAACAACCCTCCCGAATCGAACGCGACGCCAAGACACTAAAGAATGCAAAATTAAAAATGTAAAATGCAAAATATAAGAGAGCAGTCAAAGCTTCTTAATTTTGCATTTTACATTTTTAATTTTGCATTTCTAAAACGCGTCGTCCGGTCTGGCGGAGCTTTGCCATGAATTTCGCGGAGTAATCTGGACGGGTTTTTGCGGAGTCAGCGCGGCTGGACGCTTCGGCGCAAACTTCGCTTTGATGGTTTCTTTGAGCATCAGCTTGCGGCTGCTCAGGGTCGCCATGTGAAAGGGAACGACGCAACCGCAGCGGTCGCAGTCTGCATTGTCGCCCATCATGCACTTGCCCTTAGTCGTTCCGGTCGGACTCAGGGCGAAAGCCTTTTTGGCAAACTCGCAGTTGTCCGTCACGCGCTTTGCGTTCTTGGCCCTCATCAGTTCGAGGGTTGAATCCAGCATGTTGATGACGCCCGGATATTTTTTCTTGAGCGCGAGAATCTGGTCTATCAACTTATCGCGCGTCTCCCAGTCGAGCCACAATGCTTCGTCCAGATTCTTGACCGGCGTAAAGAAATCAAAGATGACCCCGGCGCGGGCAATCGGCCCCCACTCTTTGACGAGGTCTTCCACACAGTCTTTGGTAATGCTGGTCAGCACGCAGGAGATTTGAATCCGCAACTCCGGGTGATTGATGACGTTCTGTTTTATCTTCTGATAAATGCCGGGAGCGCGCATCCGCGAGAAAGCTTCTTCCGTGCCGTCAATCGAGATGACGTATGTGCAATCTTCCCAGTCGGGCAGTTCCATCGTGCCGTTAGTGACGATGGTGTTGTGCTTGAAATATTTGCGCCCGATTTCGATCAGGGGCTTACGCACCATCGGCTCGCCGCCGACCCATGTGCAGAGCAGCATCGGATGCCCTGCGGCCTTCATCGCTTCCAGTTTTTCAATCCACTGCTCGTTGGAAAGCTCTTTCTCGCCCTTGTGGTCTTCCGCGAAAAAATAGCAGTGCTCGCAACGCAGGTTACAGCGGTTCGTAATATCAATCGAGCCGATGGAATTTTTCGGCAGACCGGAAACGAAAAGCCTCGCGGTCGTGGCAAAACGACGAATTTTATTTGAAAGGTTCATTAGGAACAAAAATCCATGACTAAATAAAGAGAGAACATTTGATGGCACTTCTGCCGCGCGCTCGAATCTCGCGCATTATTGACGATGCCCGTGCGAGATTCAAGCGTGCGCAGGTATCTGCCATCCCGGTTTTTAGCCGACCGGCGCGGGCGGAGACATCTGCTCCAACTCGCTTATCTTGCGGCTGGCGCGAAAGCCTTGAAAGATGCAATAGAGCGCGAAGACGTGAAAGCCCACACTGAACCATGATTCGGCCCAGAGAAAAATCAGACCGTCGAGCGCGTAAATCACCATGCCCGTGATAAAGGCCCAGTGCTGTCGCTTTCCGGCCTGCAAGCCGAAGACGACGAACGCGCCCGCCACTGTCGCGTTCAGCGTCATGGCAATGACAATCGCGGTGTTGCCGACGGTGCCTGAAATGTCATAAGCCAGCGCATCAATGATCTGTGTGATTCCCAGCCCCGCCAGAAAGCTCCAGTTTCCATTGCTGACGACGATGATGGAATTGATGACCGAGAGCGCGGCAATCCAGTAAAACCATCTCGCGCCGGATTGGACGCGCTCTTGCAACTGCGCTTTTTCTATCACGATGAAGCGGTCTTCAGGCGCGGCTGCTCCCTGTGTCGTGGAGCCTGATTGCGTAGCACTCTCGCTAACGCCATGATTAGATAGATTGAGACTCATCTTTCTTATCCTTTCTTATCAAGAGAATTGGTGTGGATTGAGAGGCACGGGAATCAGATTTGTGATGAAGAGGATTCCCATGCTCCTGATAGTTAGGCGTTTCTAATACCGAGTGGCCTCTTTGTTCCTCTCCTTTGATTGCCGCTTGGTATAAGGTGTTTAGGGCCGTGACGCTTCCGTGCACTCTTTCTATGAGGTTGATGTTCTGCGCCATACTCCAGAATAGCGTGGGCAGCTTTAATGCGTGCCGGGTTTGGTCAGGCTGTAAGACGTGCAGTTCAGGGCCAGCGAGGGAACTGCACTGCGTGATTAAATCTTTAGCGCGGATATTTTGGCGTGGATACTTTTACGAGCTTCAGTATCCACGCCGGATTATTACACAGTGACTTTCTCGTCCTCTTCGACGAGATAAGGCGTGACGGTTTGGACTGGCTCGCCGCTATCTTCTGCCAGAATCTGATTGATTATCGGCAGGCTCAGGGTGTGTTTCTTGGAGATGCCGGGCACGGCCTTGCCTTTGGCGTAGACAGCATGCCTTCCATGCTCTTCATACCATTCGCCGAGGCTCGCGGTCTTGTGCATGTTCTCGATAATCTGTCGCCAGCCGACGCCCGTGTTATAGGCGCAGAAGGAGATTTCGCCTTCCTGCGTGCCATACGGGATGACGCACATCTCGGTGCGGCGAAAATCGTAGTTGAACAAATCCTGAAACCACATGCCCTCGACGCAGAGCACGCGCCAGAGGTCATCCGGGGCTTCGGTCTGACCTTGCGCCTTCATGCGGTCATTGCGGTCAGAGTTCGAGTTGGTCGAAGACGGCTTGAAGAGATTGAGAATCTGCGAAATGGGAAAGCCTTCGGGCGCGCGAGTCGCGTCGAAGTTACGCATAATCGCCATCCCTAGCTGCGCGTAAGACATCTTCTTCCCGCGCGCAGTGTCCGTGATGACCGCCACGTCCTTCATAAACTGTTCGTAGTTGAAGAACTCAAAGAGCGATCTGAACTCATTCGTCTGGCGATTAACGACCATCAGCGTAAAGATGCCGCAGTTCGGATGGCAGTTACAACTTGACCAGCCCCACGGCGCGTCCGCGCCTTGCAGCATATCCATCACGGATGTAAAAGCCGAATACGAAGAGAGCGGATACCAGTCACGCAGTGGTTGCAGGTTGCCGCCGAGTTGGTCTTTCAAATCGTGCGTCATCCCTGCGAGCGTGTAACGCTGTGCGGCGCGGATGTCGTCCGGCACATCCTCGTCGCGTCCTGTGAAGGAGACGGGCTGAAAGGCTATGGTCTGAACCTTGTCTATGTTCTGCGCTGCAAACTCTACGATCTGGCCGATGCCGTCATTGTTGACGGTGTTGACGATGGTTGTGACTAGCGTGACCTTGATGCCGACGCTTGCCAGATTTTCAATCGCGCGCAGCTTGACATCGAACAGGTTGCCGACGCCCCGGTGCTTGTTCTTCTCTTCCGAGACGCCGTCGAATTGCAGATAAACGCCATGCTGACCGGCAACTTTTGCGGCTTTGCAGAACTCTATGTCTTCGGCATAGCGTATGCCGTTGGTCGCCGCAAGGATTCTGTAGAAACCTATCTTCTTGGCGTAAGCGACGGCTTCAAGAAAGTAGGGCGAGAGCGTCGGCTCGCCGCCGGAAAAGAGAATGATGATCTGTCGCTTTGGTTTGAAAGAGACAGCGCGGTCAAGAATCGCTTTAGTGTCTTCAAACGTAGGCTCGTGCACATAGCCAACCTGATTCGCATCCATGAAGCAGGGATTGCACATCATGTTGCAGCGATTCGTCAGGTCAACCGTCAAGACCGCGCCGCGCCCGAACTTGATATTGGACGTGCCGTGCTTATGCACATGCGAGTCTTCGGCAGAGCGAAAGTCGCGTCCGAAAAAGAGCGATTCGATGCGCGCCAGAAACGCAGGGTCGGTCGCCATCACATCCGTAAACTCGCCGTGCTTGGGACAGGTCTTGCGCATGATGACCTTCCCGTTCTCTTCCAGAATCTGCGCCTTGATTTCGCCCGGATGCTGGTGCATCAATGTTTCGAGAGCGGTTTCGCCTGTGATGACAGCATCACGCACTTCCTTGACGCAACGCGGGCACAAAGAGTCCGTCTCGCGCGGGAAGCCTAGCTGCGGAGCAGTGCGCTCATAAGATTTCAAAAGCGGCTCTGCGGCCCACTTCGGTCGAATCGCTTCTCCTTCGGGCAGACGCTGGTTGATGGATTGAAACGCCTTCCATGCCACATCCGAAAGATTCGAGATCAGCTTGGAGCTTTTGACCCCGCTGAATCTGCCTTTGCTTGATTCGCCTCGGCGAAATTGATCGCTAAACAATAATCTTCTCCTTCAAAGACGCGCGGCGCTGGAACTGAAAACAACGCGCAACGGATAAATAAAAACCAATTAAATTGCCGTTTTGCACACACTTGTATGCACAAACTCCGGCAGCGCGATATGATAGAAGCATCGGGGGTTAAAGGCAAGCCGGGAAACCCGGACAGGTGTCTGGCGATGTGCGACAAGTTCAAAGATTAAAAGCATTTATCTCGTTACACGGGCCTCGTCCCTTGTCACATATTACCGCTTTTATTGTACTATCCAAGCTTCTCGTTTATGACTATTCACCAGACAGCCGTCATCAGCCCCTCTGCGCAGGTTGCGCAGGATGCGCGCATTGGCCCCTTTGCGGTAATAGAGGCTGATAGCGTGGTCGGCGCGGGATGCGAGATCGGCGCGCACGCCGTCATCAAAAGATTTACGACGCTCGGTGAGCGCAATCGAGTCTTTGAGCACGCGACGCTCGGCGGCGAGCCGCAGGACGTAAAGTTCAAGGGCGAGCGAAGCGGTCTCATCATCGGTGATGACAACCTCATACGTGAGAGCGTGACGATTCATCGCGCCAGCGGCGAAGGGGAAGTGACGCGCGTCGGGTCGCGCAATTTTTTGATGATCGGCATCCACATCGCGCACAACTGCTCGGTCGGGGACGATAATATCTTTGCCAACGGAGCTGCGCTCGCAGGGCACATCACGGTCGAAGACCATGTCTTTCTCTCAAACGATGCGGGCGCGCACCAGTTTGTACGCATGGGGCGGTATGCAATGGTCGGCGGCAAATCGAAGATCGTACAGGACGTGTTGCCGTTCTTTATCACGGACGGCAATCCCGCGCGCGTGCGCGGCTTGAATTCGGTCGGACTCAAACGCGCAGGCTTTTCCACGGAAGCGCGCAGAAGCTTGAAGCAGGCTTACCAGCTTCTGTTTCGCGCGGCCCTGCCATTGGAAGAAGCTCTGAGACAGATGGAGCGTTTGGAGGATGAACATGTACAGCATCTCATCAATTTTATCAAAGGCTCCGCGCGCGGGTTTACACGTGCGAGAAGAGAATCCGGCAGAGATGCTGAATTAGCTTTGACGGACTAAGAGCGCATTATCACCTCTCAACCCTTTGCGCCTTGAGTTTTTATTTCTTTGCGCCCCCAGCGAGAAACGTTGCCGGTTCTCGCAAAGGCGCAAAGTTAAAACCGAAAGGCGCGAAGGGTTGAAACCTTAAGCTCTTGAGTTTTGAAAATTCCTCTTTAAATGGAATCGTTGCTTGAGGGTTATCGAACAGCAAATATTTTATGAGCGCACAAGAAGGAAAAACTGTGGCGGAGTTGGCGTTGCATGTCGGCGGGCGCGTGAGCGGCGAGGGGCATGTCCTGATTGAAAGCGTGGCGAATCTTGAGAGCGCGGAGGAACATCAGATTGCGTTCGTCGAAGATGAAAAGATGCTGGAAGCAGCGTCGCTCAGTCGCGCCTCGTGCCTGATAGTGAAGGAGATCGCGCCGGAGTTAGAAGGGAAGTGCCTGATCCTTGCGGCACGCCCGAAGCTGGCTTTCGCTTTGATCGCCGAAGTCCTGCATCCGCTCAAGCCGCGACCCGCTGCGATTCATCCGACAGCCGTCATAGATGAGAGCGCAGTGCCGGGGCAAAACTTATACATCGGCGCGCATGTCACAATCGGAGCGCGTGCACGCATCGGCGATGGCACACAGATTCATCATGGAGCGAGCATCGGCGATGATGTCACAATCGGGCGCGATTGCATCATTCATCCGAACGTGGCGCTCTATGACGGCACCAGCTTAGGCGACCGCGTGATTCTTCATGCGGGCGCAATCATCGGCGCGGACGGGTTCGGTTATGTGACAGATGAAAATAATTTCCGGCACAAGTTTCCGCAGATCGGCGCAGTGCTCATTGAAGATGACGTAGAGATTGGAGCGGCGACGTGCATCGATCGCGGCGCGCTGGGCCGGACGCGCATCGGTCGCGCGACGAAGATAGACAATCTGGTACAGATAGCCCACAACGTGCAGATAGGCGAGCGCGTCGTCATCGCCGCGCAGACGGGCATCTCCGGCAGCACCGTGATTGAAGACGATGCCGTCATCGGCGGTCAGGTAGGAATGGGCGACCACGCGCATGTCTTGAGCGGAGCCATCATCGGCTCAAAGGCAGGCATCCTGCCGGGCAAGATCGTGCGCGCGGGCGTCTGGTGGGGCATCCCTGTGCAACCGCTCGCGGATTACAAGCGGCTCAACGCGCACATGAATCGCCTGCCGCAACTTCGTGAAGAAGTGAAGGAGTTAAGAAGACAGTTGAAAGAATTGCAAGAGAAGATGAGTTCTGAAGAATAGTGATTGATGGCAGCACTCGATCAGGAAGTTTCCCGCAAAGGCGCAAAAGAAGGAAAAAGTAAAAAGGTAAAAGGCAAAAGTGAAGATAGCACTCTTCTCGTCTTCCCTTTTGCCTTTTACCTTTTTACTTTTTCCTTTCTTTGCGCTTTTGCGGGAGATGTTTGCTCGTTTTGTCGAAAGAAATCTAGGATGGTCTCTGCCGCGCGCTCCGATGCCCCGCCCGCGCCGAGCCTCGCCGCCACGTCTCGCAGTTGCCCGCGCATCTCTTGATTTCGCTTCTGATCCAGAAGACTCATTAATTCCTGCGCCAGCTTCTCTCCGGTCAACTCCTGCTGCATCAACTCCGTGACCAGACGCTCGCCCGCGATGAGGTTGACGAGGCCGAAGTGTTCCGCGTTGATGAGACGACCGAGCGTGTGCCAGTTGATGAAGGATTCTTTATAGACGATGACCAGAGGCGTGCCTATGATGGCGGCTTCGAGCGTGGCCGTGCCGCTGGCAACCGCCGCGACATCCGCCGCTGCCAGAGCTTCGCGCGTCTCATGCTGTACGAGGCGCAGAGCGTCAGGCAGTTTCCCTAAAGCGAGTTTGCGCGAGATGATTTCTCCGGCTTCTTCTATTGGCCTGTTGGAAGCGAGCGCGAGCACAAACTGCATCTCCGGCTGCGAGCGCGAGATAACTTCCGCTGCATCGAGCATCGGCGGCAGGATGCGCTCAAGCTCTTTGTGACGGCTGCCGGGCAGGAGCGCAATGACTGTACGCGACGCATCGAGCTTATGCCGCGCGCAAAACTCTTCGCGCCCGTAACGCGCTTGGACTTCGCCCGCGAGCGGGTGGCCCACAAACTCTACATGCTCAAAGCCGCGCTCTGCGTACCACTCTGGCTCGAAAGGCAGTATGCAGAGCATCAGGTCAATATCGCGCCGTATGCTGCGCAAACGATAAGACCGCCACGCCCACAGTTGCGGGCTGATGTAATAGATAACCCTCAACCCCTTTCTATGAAGCGCACGCGCGAGCCGCAGGTTAAATTCAGGCCAGTCAACTAAGATGACAGCATCCGGCCTGCGCTCCATCGCTGCCTGCTTCAACTGGCGAAACGCGCGCCAGAACTTCGGCAGCACACGCCCCACCTCCACGATACCCATAATCGCCAACTCGTCCGCGCGCACGACCGTCTCCACTCCAACCGAGCGCATCTGCTGTCCCGTCGAGCCGAAAAACTCAAACTCAACCTCCTGCGCACGCTCGCGCAAAGCCCCCACCAGCGACGCAGCATGCGCGTCCCCCGAAGCCTCGCCCGCCACAATCATCACCTTCAACCGTTCAATCACAGGCAGACATCATAAATGGCGAGCGGGAAAAAGGGAAAAAGAGGAAAGATTAAGAGGGAAAAGCAGAAACCGCCAAACTGGAAATTCATCAGGTCACAGAGGGAAGGCTATTAGATTGCAGATAAAGCTATTAACCTTTGGTGCTAGTTGAAAAAGTCACGATTTTCCGCTCTTAATGCGTTGGCGACCAAACCAAACGCAAGCGGAGGCAAGAATCGTGACCACTCAAGACTTTATCACTGAACTCTTTTGCCGTGTAGATGACCAGATGCGTCAGATGCCGAAACATAGTCAAGCCGCGCTGCATCCGAGCGAGATCGTCACGCTGGCTTTCATCTTTGCCATCAAAGGCGTCGGCAACCGTCCCTTTTATCGCTGGCTCAAGCGTGATTTCCAAGCTCTGTTTCCCGCTTTGCCGGAGCGAACGCGCCTCTTCCGCCTGTTCAAGACGCATCGTGCGTGGACGCAGCAGTTCATGGCTGAGCCAACGGTGCTGGGCGTCATCGACAGCTATGGGATTGAGTTGATTCATCCGATTCGCGAAGGGCGCTCTCCCCGCCAGTATGGACGGAAAGGGGTGTCGAATCATCGTTGGATTGTGGGCGGTAAACTCTGCCTGCTCTTGAACAAACTCGGCCTCGTCGTGGCGTGGGAGTGCGACACAGCTAACGTCTCCGACACGGTCTTTCAGCCGCTCATCAGGAAATACGAAGATGAGATGATCGTATGTAGTGACACCGGCTTTCATGCTCAAGCAGGTGACCCACAAAATCTCAAGGTGTGTCCGCGAGGGCAATGGAATCAACGGATGATGGTCGAAACTGTGCTCTCGATGTTGACGCTCTGTAATCATTTCAAGCGTGTGATGCATCGTGAATGGGCGTACTTCCAAATGCGGTTGGCCTACACGATGGCTGCGTTCAATATGTTGGTGCACTGGCATGGGCTTGAGCCTGACGAGCACGGTGTGGTGCATCTTTCAATCGCTGAGTTCAGTCTGTAGAACTAGCACCAAAGGTTATTAGATTGCAGAGCACCCGTCTATCCTCCCGGCACGCCCGCCGGGAGGATAGACACCTCATCCGACCTTCACGGCACGCCTGCCTAAGCTCACGGCGCGACATCCGACGTTATCGGCACGTCCGCCGATAAGCTCGGCGCAACTGCCGATAGACTCGGCACACCGTCCGAAGCTCTCGGCACGCCCGCCGAGCTTATCGGCGCATCATCCGAGCTTCTCGGCACACTGTCTCAGGCTCTTAGCGAGCCTGTTCAGGCTCTAAGCACGCGTGCTTAGAGCCTGAACAGGCTCGCTAAGCTTCTTAACACGCTTGCTAAGCTTCTGAGCAGGCCCGCTAAGTCTCTTAGCAAGCCCGCTCAGCTTCTCAACACACCCGCCGATTCCCTCTCAAACACCCCGCCAGCAAAGCAATCATCACCCCCACGCCCCTCAACCCGCCCGCCGGAATCCTCAAAATATCTGAGCAAAACCACACATCTCAGGTGGATTCCCCCTCCACCCTCGCCAAATCCCGGCGCGCAAGCTCCGCAAACGGCGAGCCAAGCCTCTCAAAGATGCTCAACGCCTCACGAAGCAGCCGCACAGCTTCCGATTTATTGCCTTCCGCCTCCGCCAGCAAACCTAATTGACCTAGGGTCAGGGCAATGCCAATCTGATTGCCAAGTTTCTTTTTAATTTCCAAGCTCTCATCATAGAGCCGTCGCGCTTCGTCTATCTCTCCTTGACTTTGCGCAAGTATCGCCAACTGATGCAGCGTTTGAGCAATGCCGATCTGATTGCCAAGCTTCTTATTAATCTCCAAGCTCTCATCATAGAGTCGTCGCGCTTCGTCTAACTCACCTTGATTTTGCGCAAGTCTCCCTAGCTCATGCAGCGAGAGAGCTATGCCGCTCTGGTCGCCAAGCTTCTTTTCAATCACCAGGCTCTCATCATAGAGTCGTCGCGCTTCGTCTAACTCACCTTGATCTTGCGCAATTATTGCCAACTGATGCAGCGCGCTGGCGATGCCACTCTGATTGCCCAGCTTTTTATTAATCACCAAGCTTTCATCATAGAGTCGTCGCGCTTCGTCTATCTCGCCTTGAGCTTGTGCAAGTCTCCCTAGCTCATGCAGCGTGATGGCGATGCCGCTTTGATTGCCCAGCTTCTTTTCAATCTCCAAGCTCTCATCATAGAACCGTCGCGCTTCAGCTAAGCTCCCCCGGTGCTGGTAGATGATAGCTAAGTTATGTGTAAAATTGGCTATCCAATGCTCATAGACCTCGTGACGTGCTGCCTGCAATGCTTGTTCGCCATACTTGATTGCTTCGTCCCAGTAACCGCGCAAGCGTAAAAACCTTTCTAACGCAGCAGACATCACCATTACACTTTCCCAGACTTGCCTTCTGAAGGCTCCGTCCAGCGCAGCCAGCAGATTATCTTTCTCCGCTTCCAGCGCAGCGAAATCGTCACCTGTAGTTTGTTTGTGCGCCTCGGCGTAAACGAGAAAGTGCGCGACGAACCGCTGACTGAACTCGTCGGCGCGGTCGTCTTTGTCTAAACATGCTTTGGCTAGGCTGCGAGTTAAGCCTTCAATAGCTAAACGTCGGTTGCCGTCCGTTCCTTTAATCAGCAAGAGACTGCGCAGGTTTGTGATTGCTTCGTTGACTCGCTCTAAATCATTCTCGAACCCGGCGACCATTGCTAGAGCTTCGCGTGTCGCGCTTGGGACAAAGAGCGAGAGAGCGAGCAGGGCTGCGCGTCCATCGTCGCCCAGTTGGGGTAGATTGTAGGAGCGGTCGAAGACGCGCTCGGCGGCGTCGCCTTTGCCGTGTGAGAGTTCTTCCAGAATGACATCCGGCGGCTGTGCTTCCTGGTCAATTTGCGCTGCGATCCATTGCATGACGTAAGGGCGCGCGTCTGCCGTCTTGATGATGCGCTGGCGAACCTCGTCGGAGAAGACTGACGGGTCTTGCATCTGCGCCGTCAGTTTCTCCAAAAACTCGCGTGCCTCTTCGGGCTTCATCGCGTCAACGTAGATGGGGCGTGCGCCTTTAACGAATTGTCGCGTGGTAATCAAGGCGGGGCATTGTGCGGAGGCGAGGAAGTTTGCGCAGGGCGTTTGCTCGTTCTCCGAGACGGTTTCAAAGTTGTCGAGGACGATGAGAGTTGAGTCGGCGGCAATCAGCACGCGCACGGCTTGCTCTTTCTTCTCAAGGGCAAGTCTGGAAAGCTCTCTATCGCCCAACTGCGCGGCAATCTCGTCGAGCAGTGTGGAGAAGGTAAAGTCCGCGCGCTTCTCCGCGCTGGCCCAGATGATGCGGCCCGCGTAGATGTGTGCCAGAGAGCGCACGGCTTCGGCTGCGAGCGTCGTCTTGCCGACTCCGCCGTCTCCGACCAGCGCGAAGAGACGCTGGTTGTTTGGGTCGAGGTCTTCTTTTAATCGCTCTATGAGGTCGCGCCCGTCTCTGCCTGCGCGCGCGACGAAATCAACTTCGGGCGGCGGCGGGAGCATTGCGGGCAAGAGAGAGTCTGCGGCAATAGCTTTCAATTGTTCGACAGCGCACTGAATGCCTTGCGCGACTTCCGCGAAAGCTTTGGGGCGATTACTCCATTCGATAATAAATTTCTCGTTGGCAGGCACGGCTTGCAGGTCGCCGAGCTTGAGGCTGCCGAATGCGTGGCCCTTCCATCCATTGACATTACTCACCAGCACAGGAATCACACAGACTTCTCCGGTGGTGTGTCTTTCAGCAGCCAACTTTAGCTCGACGTTATTAACGTAGCCGGAAACAAGAAAGTCAGGACTGATGAGCAACAGAATGACGCGCGATGAGTTTAGATGCTCGACAATCTCCTGGTTCCATTGCTGTCCGGGCACAAGCAGCCCGTCATGCCAGTTGGAGATGATGCCCTGTTGCTCCAAGACTGTGAGTTGTTTGAGGAGTTCGGTTTTATATCTCTTATCCCTGCTCGAATATGAGATGAAAACTTCGGGCGGCGGAGTGGTCATCAATAAGTTCCTCGTCTGAACGGATGAGCTTTGTGAGAGAACGCCTGAGCAATAGCAACCGGGCCTCGCGTGCGGTTTCCAAAGATAACAGTAAAGCTGTGTGAGGGCCAAATTTTAAGTAGTGGGTCAGTTTCAAACAGGGCAAAGAAAAAAGCTGTTCCCGCAAAGGCGCTGGTGGCGCAAAGCAAAGCTCGCAAAGAGCAGGTGGCATTCAATCCTTTGCAGTCTTCCTTTGCGCCTTTGCGGGAGATTCTTTCGTTCTGAGAGATATTCACCCGCATTTCAAACTGACACGCCGCCAAATTTTATCTTCCTGTTAACCTTTTCTCTTTCTCCCTTTTCCCCTTTTTCACCTACTGTGTTAGCATCGGCGCGATTTTGAGATAAGCATGGCGCGTGCACGCCTGTCGCACGGCAAGCGAGCCTTTCGTGTCTCGGCCTCTGGAGGTCTTCGGTTTCCACTTGCTCATCGGTCTGTGCCTGAACAAATCTCGTGGCTGGGGTGTCATTGCGTGCGCTGTCCTCGTCTGTCTGGCAGCCTCTGCTACTCTGCGCGCTCAGGAACCGAATCCGGTTGACCGGCAGGTCACAAATCCGATTACAGATACGCCGAACGTCAACCCTCTGACGCAGGATCAACTCCTGCGCCCGCGCCTGCCTGTGCGCGCCTCCGATGCCGCGCCGCAGTCAACCGAAGAACTGGATGTGCGCGCGGACAAACAGACTGCGAGCGGGCCGGAAGACGCGCGCATCCTCGTCGCCGAAGGCAATGTGGACGCGCGCATCGGCGTCTATCGCATTCAGGCGGATAAAATCACTGTCTACGAGGCCAGCAACCGCGTGATGGCCGAAGGCAATGTCGTATTCGATCAGGGCGAGCAGCGCATCACAGGCACGCGCGCCGAATGGAACTACGGAACCAAGCTCGGCTACTTCGTCAACTCGACGGGCTTTACCAATCAAACGCAGGACGGCACGGTTATCTACTTCACAGCCGACAGCGTGGAGAAGGTCAGCACGGATACCATCGTCGTCATCAATGCAGAGCTGACGGCCTGCGAAGACAGCGTGCCGAAATGGAGCTTTAAGACCAAGCGCGCGGAGATCAAGATCGGAGACCGCGCGCGTTTCAAAAGCCCTTCGTTTCGCGTCAAAAATATTCCGCTCGCGTGGCTGCCCTTCGCTTCCATCTCGCTCAAACGGCGCGACCGCGCTTCAGGCTTTTTGACGCCGACCTTCAGCGCGTCCGGCAACAAGGGCTTTCGTCTCTCTAACGCTTACTACCAGACCCTGGGCCGCTCAGCCGACATCACGATTCGCAATGACATTTATACTTCGCGCGGCGTCGGCTTTGGCGCAGACGTGCGGACGCGCGCCAACTCGCGCTCGTTTCTGAATTTCGGTTTCTACTCCGTGCGCGACCGCATGTTCGGAGACGACGAGAGTCCGGAAAATCCGGATCAGGGCGGTTCGAGCTTTTACATAGACGGCGTGCATTATTTCCCGAACGGATTCCTCGCCGCCGCAGATGTCAACGTCACTTCCAATCTGGCTTTCCGGCAGGTCTTCTCGGATTCGATTCAACAGACGATTTCGCCTGAAGAGCGTTCGCAGTTTTTCCTCAATAAGAATTCCGGCGATTACACTTTCTATTTCCTCGCGCGCTCGCAGGTCACTTCGATTCCGAACGCGCGCATACGCACGCGCCAACTGCCGAGCGTGACGCTCGATAAACGCTCTTCGCCGCTGCGCTTTTTTGAACGCCTGCCCGTTTACTTTTCGTTTGAAGGCGGCGTCGAAGGCGTGAGCCGCAAAGAGACGGTCGAAGACATAGACCTCTTCAGGTTGGCTGTCAGGGGCGAGCCGATTCTGACGCCATCCATCGTGCAGCGTCTGGATTTGCACCCGCGCTTCTCCGTGCCGTTTCATTTCGGCGGCTGGTCTGTGACGGCTATGGGCGGCGCGCGGGCCACCTATTATTCAAACTCGATTGATCCTGTGACGCGCTTGATTTCGAGCCGCGATCTCGTGCGCGGCTACGGCGAGTTTGAGCTGGATGTCAGACCTCCGGCCTTTGCGCGCAACTTTCATCGCAAGGACGGCTCTTTCTTCTTCCGGCATGTGATAGAGCCTTACGTCGTCTATCGCAAGATCGAGGGCATCTCGAATTTCGAGCGCATCATACGCTTTGATTACGTGGATGCGGTCGCAGACACCAACGAGATAGAGTTCGGCATCACCAATCGCTTTTTCACGCGCCGCTCGACGGAAAGCGTGGGGGGCGCGGCGGGGCGTGTGTCGGCTAAAGACGCTGCAAAGAATCCTTTGTCGAGCCAGCCTTACGAGGCTTTGGCCGTCACTGTGCGCGGCAAATATTTCCTCGACCCGTATTTTGGCGGAGCCTTAGAGCCGGGACGACGCAATCAGTTTTACCCGATCAATACTTTTTCCGCTTTTACCTACGGCGGCGTGCCGCGTCGCTTTTCGCCCATCAATATCGAGGCGCGTTACCGCCCGCAGCGCAACCTGTTTGCAGCAGTGCGCTCGGATTTGGATGTGCAGGGCGGAGGGTTGCGAAATCTGGCGGTCTCTTTCGGCCTCAATCTTCCGCTCATCAAAGCTTTTCAAACTTTCTACTACACGCGCGCCATCAGCCTCTCGCCGACTTTAGAGCAGTTCAGGGACGCGAATAAAAAAGAGCCGGGAACCCTGCAAGGCTCGCAGTGGAGTCCCTCCATCTTTATCGGCAACACAGAGCGCGGGCTGTTCGGCGGCGTCTCTCTCTTCTTCGATTTTCAGAACCGGCCACAGCAGGGCGGTTCGTCCCTTATCAGCTCGACGGCGACGCTCGGTTATGCCTTCGACTGCTGCGCCATCACTGTCCAGAACTATACTTTTAACGTGGGCCTGCGCAACGAGAATCGCTTTGTCTTCAGCTTCCGCCTCAACGGCATCGGAGCGTTCGGGACAGAGCAGATCGGCCAGCGTTTCTGATTGAAACAGCTTACTTTCAACTGTCTGCTGCCAACTATTACCAGCCATCAGGCATCTGAAATGATGCTTCTATTGTATGATTCGGACGGGACTTTTCCTGTTCCGCCCCCGCACATAAATTCTGTTAACAGCTCTCGGTCAGGCTTGATAGATTTTGCTTGCGACATGGTTTAGGAAGATTGCGCATGTACAGGTCAGCTTGCGCGGGCAGGTTGCTTGCGCTTAAAATGCCGCGTTTTGAATGAGTGGGGCGCAACTCGAAGCTCTTCGAGCCTGATGTTGCGCCGGTTGATTTTAATTGAATCTTTTAACCTCTCTCGAATTGTAACCCGTTATCGTCTCTTGGAGGGTCTCCAGTGAAGCTCTTATTTCGCTTATCAATTTCTGTGGCTGCGCTCATTCTGGCGTGTGGCTCTTTGATTCCGGCCAGCGCGCAGACAGATTCATTCGTCGCGCAACTGACTTCTACCGCCCGGACGGTTTTCGTCAATGACATGAGCGGCGATGGCCGCTTTGTCGTGGTCGAGTCCAACGGCGACATCGGCACAAAGGAGCCTGCGCTCGGGTTGAACCCGGATAATTCCGATGGCAACCGCGAAATCTTTCTCATTGATTACGCACAGCGCCGCATCTTTCAGTTGACCAACACCAGAAGCCTGCTGCGCGATACGACCTTGTCTACGACGCTCCAGAGCAACATTCTGGTCGAGATCAGCAACAACAGGCCAGTCATCAGCAACGACGGACGTTTCATTATCATCAGCTCAAACGCGAATAGCCTGACGCCCGCCGGGTCAAACACTTCGACGCCGGGGAATTTTAACCCGAACACGCTGCCCAATCCGGGCGTAGATCGCACGGCCCTGCTGGCCGACGCCAATACGGAAATCTGGGTTTACGAGGTTCCGCCGTTTACGGCTGTCGCAGACCTTTCGAGCGGAGTTGAAGCTCCGTTTGCGAATCTCTCGACAGGCTCGTTCGGACGCATCACCAACACTCCTGCCAGCCGCACGCCGCAGGGCGGCACGTCAACCGTGACGCCAATTGTGGCAGACGATAACCGAGACATCTCCGTCAACGATAACGACACCCTGACCGGAAACGGTTTGATTATCGCTTTCATCTCAACCAGAAATCTGACTCCGACTATGGGAGTGGCTGCGAATGCTGACGGCAATCCGGAAGTCTTCTGGGCGCGCGTCACGACCGTTGCTCCTGCCACCAGCTTTACGCTGGGGCAGGTGACGACCACGCCGCCCGGCACGATTGTCAATTCGATCTTTAACGCCAGCCCCTCTCTCTCAGGCTCAGGCACGCGCGTGTCTTATGCTTCAAACGCCAATATCCCGGACACTGGCGCAGGGGCAGGCAATAACGCCGACGCCAGCACAGAAGTTTATTATGCAGACATCACTGTCGGGACGGGCATCGTCTCCAATAACAAGCAGGTGACGCGCACGACCAGAATAAATGTGGGCGACATCATTAACATACATAGTGCGGGACGGCGCATCAGCCGCGACGGCAACCTGATCGTCTTTGAATCGGCAGCTGACCTGAGCAACACACCTGCGGGGGCGAATCAATCAACCAGCACGGTCTTTATCTACAACATCACGGCGAACACTTTTACCAAAGTGGGAGCGCGCGGCGCGGAAGATACCACCGCCATTCAGGACGTGCTGCGCTTTCCGACTTTCACGGATTACGTGGGGACGAACCGCACGCCCAACTCGCTGGTCTTCGCTTCGAGACTAAACTTCCGCGCCGACGGCACGATTCCGACGACCGCCAGCGAAGGTCTCAATCCTGATACTGTGCGTCCGGTGCAGATTTATTCTGCGCCGCTGCCCGTCGGCACGACGCCTGTTTTGACGCGACTGACGAGAATTCCCTCGACGGGATTCTTTATCGCTACGTTGCAGCCTTTCGCCAGCAACACGCGCACGCGGCTGTCCTTTACGCTCTCGCAGACTGAACTCGGCGGCGGCAATCAGGACGGCTCTGCGGAAGCCTTTTATCTTCTGAATCGTCCGGGCGCTCTTTCCGATAACCTCGTCGCGGAATCCTATTTGACAGGGGCGAGCAATCGTCCGGTTGGCCCGCAGCCGGTAGCCAGCCCGACCCCGACGCCTAGCCCGACTCCGACCCCCGTCACGCCGCAGACTGTGACGGGACTCTCGCCGGGGATGCTGGCTATCGTTCGTTATCCGGGCCGCCAGATATTCTCGACCGTCAACGCGACCGGGACTTCGACCAGACGCAGCCCCTCATTGCCGGTCGAGCTTGGCGGCGTCACCATGTCGCTCAATAGCGCGGCGGTAGGTCTTTATACAGTTAGCTCGCGGTATGTCGTGTTCGTTGTTCCGCCGGGATTGATTCCCGCCGCAACGGGTACGACCTACCCGATGGTGCTGAATGTCAGGGGGCGCGTCTATCGCGGAGAGGTGCAACTGATCCCGCGCAACCGGACATCTTTACTTCGACGGACGGGCCGGGAGGCCGCGCGCAGGTCTTCAATGCTTTTAACGGCACGCCGGAGCCTTTCACGGTCTTTACCGTGAGACCGCAAAGCCCCAGAGAGCCGACGGTCTTGCGCATCATTCTGACGGGCGTGCAGGGCGTCACGGCCAGTCAAATTACGGCCATTCGCATCGGGTCTGCAACGCTCACGGGCACATCCATTCGCTCCGCTGCGGTGCTGACGGAGATGCCGGGCTTTTATCAGATAGACGTGTTGATACCATCAACGCTGATGGGGGCCGGCGACGTGCCTGTCGTCGTTCAGGTCACGATTGGCGGGCAGGTCTTTACCAGCCGGCTTGAAGATACGGCTCCGCGAATCAATATCCGGTAGCCGGCGGGAGAACTCCTGCCGGTGCTTAATTGCCGCAGTTGCTCCGGGCGCTTTAACGCGCCGGAGCAACTGCGGCTTTTTAGCTTCATTTGCATCTCTCAAACCCGCCCAAATCAAGAGCGTTGACACTCGACATTAGCGCGTGTTAGCGTACTTGTCCGACTCCCTGTTGGTCTGGGAGCGTGCGATAAAACGTTGACGGTGCGCGTTCCTCATCGGGCGCAAAAAAATAAAGGTGACGCGCCGCCCCCCGCTGCCACGGTTAACGCCGCCAACCCGACTTTAATAAATAGTAAACGGTTTCTAATGGGTTTCGATAAATCAAAGGTCATGCGTGCGGCTGAGAAGAACCTTGCTCAGGGCAAGATTCCCGCAGCCATCAAGGAATACCAGCAAATCGTCAAGCACGAGCCAGACGATTTCAGTGCGCTGAACATGCTCGGCGACTTGCTGATTCGTACCAACCAGCCGGACGAAGCCGTCAAGTGCTTCACGCGTGTGGCCGAACACTATCGCGAAGAAGGCTTTGCTTTAAAAGCCATCGCGATGTTCAAAAAGATAGACCGCCTCAATCCCGGCAGCATAGAGATTGCGGCCAAGCTGGCTCCGCTCTATGAAGTGCAGGGCTTGATTGTCGATGCGCGCACGCAGTATCTCCTTGTGGCTGATGCCTATTCGCGCGGCGGTCATGCGGCCAAGGCTCTTGAAGTCCTGCGCAAGGTCGCAGACCTCGATCCGAATAACACGGAGATTCGTCTCAAGCTGGCGCAAGGCTACCAGCGCGAGAATTTCAAGACTAATGCGGCTGAAGCTTTCTCGCACGCGGGCGCGCAGTTTTACGCGCGCGGCGCGTATGACCTCGCGCTCGATGCTTACACCAACGCGCTCATCAATGTCCCGCAGGATCGCACCGCGCTGAGCGGTTTAACCTCCACGCATATCGCGCGCGGCTCATCGGACGAAGCGACTGAAATGCTGGAAAGCGCTCTGGCAGACCAGCCGGATGATATAGAACTGCTCTCGCTGCTGGCACACGCCTACGTCGAATCCGAAGATGCCGCTTCAGCAGAGCGCGTGACCACTGCTCTGGTCCAGAGAGAGCATTCCAGCTTTAAACGCTTTGACAAAGTTATCCGCCTTTACTTAAAAGCGGGCGATGTGGATGCGGCCATCCGGCTGCTGACGAGCGTGACGGAGCAGATGCTTTCGGGGCATGAGGAAAAGACGCTCGCCGAATTGCTGGATGAAATACTGGCGCATGACCCAGATCAGATGAACGCTCTGCGTCTCTTGGTGCGCCTGCACACGTGGCAGCACGACGATGAGAAATTGCGCGGCGCGCTCGAACGCTTTGCGGAAGCTGCCGAGGCCGCAGGGCTGGCGGACGAGGAACGCCATGCGCTCGCGCAGCTCGTGCGGCTCGCGCCGGAGCAGCCGCGTCATCTTGAAAGATTGCGGGAGCTGGGCGGAGAGGCTGGCGAGGTGGATGGCAGCGATGCTTTTTCTGCCACAGAGGCCACGGAAGATGTCCCGACCTTCGAGAGCTTTATCTCTATGAATGACGAAGCGGCGGCTGAGCCTCCTGCTGAAGAAGCCGCGCAGTTTGAGTGGAACACAGTGGCGACTCCGCTCCCTGCTTCAACAGACCCTTCAGCCTCTTTTGCAGACCTCAATGACGACTGGGCCGAAGCGCAACCGGGCACGGATGTTTCGCCTGAGTCCTCGACGGGTTTTCATGAGTTTGAGTTTAATCAGGCAGGCGGCCCGCCCGCTGAGATTCGGGAAACCAAAGCTGAGCCTGATGTCGCAGCTTCCTCACCAGAGCGGCGTGAGGCGATGCTGCGGCAGGAGCTTGAGGGCGTTGATTTTTATCTGGCGCAGGGCTACGCGGACATCGCGCGCGACACGCTCGACATGCTTGAGCGGCAGTTTGGCGCGCATACGGAAATCGAAGCGCGTCGCGCGCAGCTAACGGAGTCAGCCGCCGCCGCATCTCCCGCCGCTCCTGCGGAAGAGATGACGTTTGCGGATGCAGCCGGTAGCGTTGAGACTCAAGAGCCTGCACCGGAAGCGTTGACAAGCGAGCCTGCTGCGCCGCCACCGCCTCCATACATAACTGCTCCATCTGCTCCGGCGAAGCCACGGATCGACCCCGGCCTTGCGGCCATCTTTGACGAGTTTCGCAGCGCGGTTGAAGAGGAAGAAGTATCTGAGGCGGATGGCGATTACGAGACGCATTACAATCTCGGCCTCGCCTACAAAGAGATGGACTTGCTGGACGAGGCCGTCGAAGAATTTCAGATCGCCGCTTCGCTCTCCGCGCCGCGCGACGGCACGCCGCGCTACTTGCAGTGCTGCAATCTTCTGGGCCATTGTTTTATGCAGAAGAAAATGGCGCGTCCGGCTGTGATGTGGTACAAGCGCGGGCTTGATGCGCCGGGCCACACGGAAAACGAATATCAGGCGTTGCGCTACGAACTCGGCGCGGCCTATGAGCAGATGGGCGAGCTGGATAAAGCGATAGATACTTTCTCGGAAGTTTACGGTGTTGATGTCTCATATCGCGGCGTGGCGGACAAGCTGCGCGACCTGCAATCGCAAAAAGCGACAAGATAAGTGGCTGGTGACAAGTGACAAGTGACGGGCTAAAAGCTTATTCTTAGTCGTCACTTGTCATTTGTTATTTGTCACTGCGTTATTTATGTCCTCGAAGCTAACAGTACTGTTCTATATCATCCTGTGTTTGGAGGTGGGCATCGTGCTCACGTTCCTGCCGTGGTTTCACCCGTTCGGGCTGAGCGATTGGGCGGATAATTTCTTTCTGCTCTATGCCGCCAATAAGATCGGGCTGCGTGGATTACAGCATGCCATCTCTTCTGGCTGGGTGCGCGGCGCGGTCACGGGTCTCGGAGTGCTTAATCTACTGATAGCTTTCTGGGAAATCACACATTTCCGTCAGACCGTGCGTGCGCTGCAAAACGATGGCGCGTCTGCCGAAGCCAGCAAAGATGCCGCTCGAACTGCAAACGCCGATTATCTATCAGATCACCAGCGGTCAGGCGACAAATCAAACTCTGGCCGTTGAGCGAGAGCGCATCCTCGCGCTCATCTCCGCCGCAGTCCGCGCACGCGTCTCTCTTATCCAACTCCGCGAAAAAAATCTTTCGGCGCTTGCGCTTTATGAACTGACACGGCAGGCCGCAGCATTGACTGCGCTTAGTTCTACGCGACTGCTGGTCAATGACCGCGCGGACATCGCGCGCTCTGCCGGAGCAGACGGCGTGCATCTCACTGCGCGCTCGCTCGATGCCAGCGTTGTTCGCCGCGCGTGCGGCGAGGATTTTCTGATTGGCGTCTCGACACACACGCTGGCGGAAGCGCGTGCGGCGCGCGTGGGCGGCGCAGACTTCGCAGTCTTTGGCCCGGTCTTTCCGACTCCATCAAAAAATATCTATGGCGCACCGCTCGGCCTTGAAACTTTGCGCGCCGCCGCGTACGAGCTAAAACCTTTTCCGCTGCTCGCGCTCGGAGGCGTCACGCGTGAGAACGCCGCGCTGGCTCTCAAGGCAGGCGCGTGCGGGGTGGCGGCGATTCGCGCGCTCGGTGATTCTGATCGGCTTGAAGAAACGGTGTGCGCGATGCGCGGCGAGTGAATGGTGCTGTAAGATGCAGCGATGAAGAAGAGAGAAGAATATCTCCCGCAAAGGCGCAAAGAAGACAAGTCACTAAGAGTTTGAATCTCTCATTATCTCGAAAACTTTCTTCGCGTCTCTTCTTTGCGTCACCAGCGCCTTTGCGGGAAAATCCTTGATTAAAATGTTGATTGACCGGAATACAAAACAGCCGCCCGTTGCCTTGACCATCGCAGGGTTCGATCCTTCCGGCGGCGCGGGCATCGTCGCAGACCTCAAGACCTTTACGGCTTTCAGTTGCTTTGCGACCGCCGCCGTCACTTCGCTGACGTTTCAGAATACTTCAGGAGTTTACGGCGCGGCGCATCAGACTGCGGAAGCTGTGCGCGCACAGGTCATGCCTGTCGT
The DNA here is from genome assembly GCA_963817025.1 of Pyrinomonadaceae bacterium. Lineage (GTDB taxonomy): Bacteria > Acidobacteriota > Blastocatellia > Pyrinomonadales > Pyrinomonadaceae > JACMLC01. Next base: position 111,325 of record CAWFML010000005.1, read on the forward strand.
GGAAGATTTTCGAGTGGCCTGCGCGAAGACAGGGATGCTGCCGACACGCGAAGTCATTGAAGAGGTCGCGCGGCTCTTTCATGAAACAGCCTTGCCCGCGCCCGTTGTTGACCCTGTTGTGCGCTCCACGTCCAGCTATGATTTGATAGACGATGCTGCGCTCGCTTCATTAGTCAAAGAACTCCTGCCGCTCGCCCGCATCGTGACGCCGAACATCCCGGAAGCAGAGCGCATCACGGGCCTGCGTATCCAGGATGAGGAGGGAATGCGCCGCGCCGCGCAAGCGATGCGCGAGATGGGCGCGCGTGCAGTCCTCGTCAAAGGCGGGCATCTGAAACACACGGACACAGGACACAGGACACAGGACTCAGTGGAAGAAAATGCTTTGAGCGCGATTGACCTGCTGGATGACGAAGGGCGCGTGACGGTTTTTCGCGGCGAGTGGATTGAGACGACTTCGACGCATGGGACTGGCTGCACGCTGGCGGCGGCAATCGCCGCCTGTCTCGGATGGGGCATCAAGCTGGAAGAGGCAGTCGCCATTGCCAAAAGATTTGTCGCGGATGCGATTCGCCAAGCCCCGCATCTGGGCCACGGGCACGGCCCGATTAATCATAATGTGACAGTTCGCTTTTGAAATTTAAGTAGACGAGTCAAGTTTCCCGCAAAGGCGCAAAGGCGCAAAGAAAAGCAACTTGTTTTCTTTGCGCCTTTGCGCCTTTGCGGGAAATGCTTTGACTGCTTGCTTAACGTCAGTTCGACATCAGCATCAGTTGAGGCGGCATGAAAGCCCCGTGAGAGGCGACACCTTTGTGCCGCCCTTCACGGGGCTTGAGATTGATGTGTGCGTTTAACCCACGACTCACGTCATGGGCTATTGCCTGCCGCCCCTCGCGGGGCTGAGAAACCGAAATCTTATGCCGAACTCACGTTTGCTTATGGCGTAATGCGATACGGCGAAGAGGCCGGTTGATCTCCCGGCTGTCCCCATTCGGGTTGCGAGAGCGTGACTGTCGCGCTGTTTCTGATGAACCAGAAATTCTGCGCCGGGTCTGCATTCGGGCGGAAGACGGCTACGTCGTGAATCTTATCGCCATCGTAATCGGCTGGCTGTGGAATGTCGCCGTTCGTGCCCCAGTTGATGCCAGTCGTCGGAGCAACCACGTTAGTGCCTGTCGTAAAGCGTATATGCCAGTTGCCCGTCGAAGGTCTCCACACTGCCAGATCGGATTTCGAATCGCCGTTGAAATCTCCCGGCACAAGCTTGTCGCCAGTCGTGCCCCATGTCACACCGTTATTGCAAAGCGGCACGGTGCTCGCACAGCCCAGATTGAAACCGTAGCCAAAGTTGCTGAGCCGCACGAACCAGACAAGGTCTGTGCCGACTGTTCGCACGACGCCGAAGTCATTTGACAGATCGCCGTCGTAATCCCCCACAACGGGCGTGTCTCCGTTCGCTCCCCAGGTGAAGGCAAACAGCGAATTGTTTGAGCTACGCAGGATGTACCATGTGCCGTCGGATGGTCGCCAGATGGCTACGTCGCTTTTGCCGTCTTTGTCGTAATCGCCCGGCACCGGAACGTCGCCTGTTGTTCCCCACTGTTGTCCGACGAAGCTGGTCTCCGTTTGAGTCTGGTCTGTGGCCCAGTACCAAGTATTGTTCGAGGGACGATACACGCTCAGGTCTGTTTGCCCGTCGCCCGTATAATCTGCCGCCGTCGGAATGTCGCCGCCCGCGCCGAAGTTTCTAGCCAGCGTGCCGCCCGCGCTATTTATTGTGTGCCAAGCTGAACGGTCAGCCGCTGTTGCTCCGGGACGATAAACCGTTACATCTGAGAGGCCGTCGTTCGAGCGGTCAAATCCGGCCTGACGGCATCCCGTGCGTAACGACATCGTAAAGGTGTAATTCGCGCAGCCCGCGCCTGCCGTCACTTCGTGAACGACGAGGGCAAAGGATGCGCCCGCCGGAACGGAAAAGAGCAGCACATTGCCACCGCCGGTGCTGCTAAAGGCGGGAGAGCCAACAAGATTCTGTAGCACATTGGCCGGGTTAAAAGTTGGAGAGTAACCATTGATCTGAGTTGTGTTCGCGCCGCAGCCTGTGAAGTTATATTCCACCACGACGCAGGCCGTTTGCCCGGTTGTATTCGTAAAATTGTGCACGTCGTGACGATACGCTCCGGCAATCGGGGCTTGCGTCGGCAGACCGCCGGCGCAACCTCTCGGAACGCCGTCGCGGAAAACGCGGCTCGTTTGCTGCGGGTCAGCCGCCGTAATCGAGCCAGTGACGACTGTCGGCGCGCCCGGCGCAAGCTGGCAAACATATTGCGCGTTGACTGTTTGAATTGCCGCGAAAAGCATTGTCGCCATGATGCCAAGAGCCATGCACAAGCTTTGTATTCTAAAAGCCTTTCTCATCTTACCCTCCTCTGTTGTTCGTGAATCCACGACGGGTTTAAACTGGCGTTAAGAGTGACTTTGTAAGTGCCCTTGACTCGCTCACATTCTGTTCTGCTGTATAAAGTCTTCGCAGCAAGTTTGACTGCGATGTGCCGGGCTGAGCAACGTTTTGTCCGTGCCGGTGGTCGTCAAGCGCAGAAGAAACGCGCAGATGGTAGCAACCTTGATGATGCAACTGCATTCCCGCTCATGAGTGTGTTTCTTTCTGCAAGAAGTGAAACTGAAAGACGTGTATCGCTGACACGCATTATGTATGCTAAGCCAAGCTAGAAGTCAATATAAAATATCGCATCGCGGCCAGTCTTTGGCCGCACTCCTGTATAAATTTTTTTCCTGCATCAAGTCATGCTTGCGGGAACAAGGCTCGGCATCGTATCGTTAGTTGCACTATGTCCAGTGATTTTTGTGCCAGATGTGGAGCGGAACTGGTTGCCGGGGCGAAATTTTGTCGCCGGTGCGGGCTGGCTTCAGGCGGGTTTGCCGGGAGCAGCGTCACAGAAGCGGAAACGAGGGTCTTTGAAGCCACAGCCGAGCGCGGCGCAGAGACGCAGTATTACGAGCAAAGACACACCGGCCCAAGCTACATGTCTCCGGTTGAGATGTCGCCGCCGCAGCAGGCTTCTGCTGCCACTACCAGCCTCGCGCCGAAGCAGCAGAAGCGCGGAGCCATTATCCTCGTCGGCGCGTTCGTTATCCTCATGCTTATCTCTTTGACCATCTTTGCGGCGATAAAGTGGAGCGGCAGTTCCACAGGCATCACTAGACCCGGCGTGCCGCAACCTCCCGCTGCGCCGCAAGCTCCGCAACCGCCGCAACCGCCGCAACCGCCGCAGCCGCCCGCCATCGGGAAGGGCAACGCGAGCGCGCTCATCTATCCGGGCGCGGACGTTAATATGGAGATGACGCGCGGCGGTGAAGGCAGCATGCGTGTAATGACGACTGCGGATTCATTCGACAAGGTCGTCGCGTGGTACAAAGAGAGGATCAAGTTAATCGAAGACACTATAGCCAAAGGCCCTGTAGCAATCCTGCGCGGCGATGACATCGTTGTCACCATCAAAGGCGAGGACGGGTTGACGCGGATTATACTTCAGGAGGGCATGGATCAGGATGAGTGACGGCCAGCTCTTCGCGCTTCAAAAAATCTCTTGTCTCTCTAAATAATTAGTTCGACCTGAAAACTCTCTACAATCCTGCACAAGGAATCCGTTTGATGAGCCTGAAAAATCATAAGGCGAAGAGCTATGCTTCGCTATTGCTGCTGTTAGCCGTTCTCGGCTTCAACGGTTGCGCCAAACCTGTCGCCGTCGAATTCTCACAAGTTTGTCAGAAGGAGAACGACGACAAATATATTTCGGTCGAAGGCTATTTACGCACGGGCGTCAGCGTGCTCTGTTCCTCGCGTAACGGCACGCGCACCTGCGGGCTTGAGCTAACGGACAAGCCTGACGGTCAGGCCAAGATCAGCGTGGATGTCGAAGAGGGAACAGGCAAAAGCCAGATGGAGCCTTTGCCCAAGAGCTACACAAAGGAGAGCCTCAAGGTGCACACAGAGGACGGCAGCGCGGTCGGGCCGCAGGATCGCGTGCGCGTCATCGGCACGGCAAAGACCGCCACAGATGCCATCAATTCCTCTCTCACGGTCTGCTACATCACAGTTAGTAAAATCGAAAAGCTGTAAATAACAGGACTACATCAAGCCACAGATAAACGCGGATGGACGCGGGTGAAGAAATGATTTGAGTTCTATAGCCGCGTCCATCCGCGTTTATCTGTGGCCTATATATTTTATCTGTCTGCTATCACATTCTAATCGCCTGTCGCCACCGAAATCCCGCCGCTCGTCACAATGATTTCGCCTCGGCGGTAAATCACGAGTATATTAGACGGTCTGCCCGGGAATCTTGAGACCGGTTGTGTCTCTCATAGAAACAGCACAGAAGAAAAATGTATATGACAGGGAATTTTATGGAAGTCGAAAGCGGCCCTCATCGAAGCCGTACCAAATGGTTGCTGATTTTTGGCTGCTGGTCTCTGGTCGCGCTCTTTTTTACGAGCCAGACAGTCGTGCAGAGCCGCATCTACCAGCAACCCATCTCCTTCTGGAGCGCGATGAGCTGGCAGTTCTCGTCCTGCTATGTCTGGTTTGCGCTGACGCCTGTCATCCTCTGGTTTGACCGCCGCTTCCGTCTTGAGCGCGGCAAGTGGGCGCGCAGCCTGCCCGCGCACATCCTGTTCAGCATCGTCATCGCCTGCGTGCAGCAATCCGTGGATGCGCTCGTCCTGCCGTGGCTCGGCTATTATCCGGGCATCGAGTTCACGTCATACTTTCACGCCTACAAAACTTTTCTCCTTATCAACTTTCATCTGGCGCTCTTTTTCTACTGGGCCATTCTGGGCGTGAGCTACGCCATTGACTACTATCAAAAATACCGCGAGCGCGAGTTGCGCGCCTCGCAGCTCGAAGCGCGGCTGGCGCAGGCGCGGCTTCAGGTCTTGAAGATGCAACTGCACCCGCACTTTCTCTTTAACACGCTCAATGCGATTTCCGAGTTGGTTTACAAAGACCCTGAATCGGCTGAGCAGATGATTACTAACCTGAGCGACCTCTTGCGCCTCTCGCTCGAAAATGTAGGCGTGCAGGAAGTGCCGCTCAAACAGGAGCTGGATTTTCTTGACAAGTATGTCGAGATCGAGCAGATGCGTTTTCACGACCGCCTGCGCCTGAGTATGGAGATCGAGCCGGACACGCTGGATGCCTGCGTGCCGAATATGATTTTGCAGCCATTGGTCGAGAATGCGATTCGTCACGGCATCGGCGCGCTCTCAAGCGGTGGCCGGATAGAGATCGGCGCAGACCGCGTTGACGGCATGCTACATCTTTTCGTGCGCGACAACGGGCGCGGGCTGGTCAATGGCGAACAGCAGGCTTTGAAGGAAGGCGTCGGCCTCGCCAACACGCGTGCGCGGCTCGATCAGTTGTATGGCGCGACGCATCGCTTTGATCTGAAAAATTCTCCGGGCGGCGGCCTGCTGGTTGACCTGGCGATTCCTTTCAAAGTGAGCGAAGTTGAAGAAGGATAAAAGATAGCCGCAAAAAAGCGCAGGCAGCACAGGGGACATAAAGCAAGGAAATAAAAATTATTTCAGCTAGAGCTTAATCATCTCTTTTGTGAGTTTTGTGCCTCTTTGTGGCAAACACCTCTGAAGTGTAATTCATGACCAAGATTCGGACATTAGTCGTAGACGACGAGCCGCTGGCGCGCGAGAGAATCAAGCGCTATCTCGGCACAGAGCCTGACATAGAGATTGTCGGCGAATGCGCCAATGGCAAAGAGGCTGTCGAAGCCATCGAAAGTCTCTCGCCGGAACTCTTGTTTCTGGACATCCAAATGCCGGAGCTTGACGGCTTTGGCGTGCTCGAAACCATCGGCCTGCAAAAAGTTCCCGTCATCATCTTTGTCACGGCTTATGACAAGTACGCCTTAAAGGCTTTTGAAGTGCACGCGCTGGATTATCTCTTGAAGCCTTTTAACCGTGAAAGGTTTCGCCGCTCGCTTGTGAGAGCCAGAGAACAGCTTGAGCATGACCGGATGGGACAATTGGACCAGAGATTGTTGTCTCTGCTCGAAGACCTCAAGGCCGAGCAGAAACATCTGGATCGGCTGGTCGTGCGCTCTGTGGGCAGGGTCTTTTTTCTGAAGACGGAAGAGATTGACTGGATCGAAGCGGCAGGCAATTATGTGCGGCTGCACGTCGGGCGCGAGGGCCACCTGCTGCGCGAGACTATGAACCGGCTGGAAGCGAAGCTCAACCCGGATAAATTCCTGCGCATACATCGCTCTACGCTCGTCAACATAGACCGCATCAAGGAACTGCATCCATTGTTTAGCGGCGATTACACAGTCATCCTCCGTGATGGCAAGCAACTCACACTCTCGCGCAGCTATCGAGACAAGTTGTTAGAGCTTTTCGATAAATCGTCTTAAGACAGGCGAGCTTTCCCCCCTTCAGTAGGAGAACTTATTATGATTTTACGTCCCGCACGCCGCACATGGCGTGTCGCCTTGATTCTGGCTCTAGCTCTCTTGAGCGTCCTGATAATTCCCCGCGTCAAGCCCGTGCGCGGAACGCAGGACAAAGCCGCTGCCGCTCCGCTGCTGCTGGTGCTCAATAAAATTGATAACGCGCTGGCAATCATAGACCCCGCGACGATGACCGTCATGGCGCGCGTGGCGACCGGCGAAGGGCCGCATGAGGTCATCACCTCGCGTGACGGGCGCACGGCTTTTGTCGCCAACTACGGCGCGCAGAAACCCGGCAACTCTCTTTCAGTGATTGACCTTGAGTCGCGCAAAGAAGTGAAGCGCGTCGAGCTTGGGCCGCTGATGCGCCCGCACGGGATGGTCGAAGCGGGCGGCAAGATTTATTTCACAGCCGAAGTCAATCGCGCCGTCGCGCGTTATAATCCACAGACGGGCATGGTTGATTGGATGATGGGCACAGGGCAGAACGGCACGCACCTGCTCTGCGTCACGCCGGACGAGCGCAAAATCTATACTGCCAACATAGGCTCGGATACAGTCACTGTCATGGAGTTTAATGCCGCGCCTCCGGCCCCTTCAAAAATCACGCACATCAACGTCGGCAAACAGCCGGAAGGCTTAGACCTCTCGCCCGATGGAAAGGAATTGTGGGTGGGCCACAATGGCGACGGCGGGGTCTCGATTATTGACACTGCGACCAACGCCGTGAAGGAAACCATCAAGGTCGGCAAGGTTCCGATTCGCCTGAAATTTACGCCCGACGGCAAGCGTGTTTTAATCTCAGACCCGGAGCGTCATGAGCTGGCCGTCTTTGATGCCGCGACCCGTAAAGAAGTGAAGCGTCTACAGGTCGGCGAAGTCCCGGTCGGCATTCTCGTCACGCCCGACAACAAGCGCGCCTTTGTCGCCACGATGCAGGCGGGCCGCGTTGTCTCCATCAATCTCGAAGACCTGACGATCACCGGACAGGTCGAGCCGGGCAAAGGGCCAGACGGCTTGGGCTGGGCTGCAATGAAGAAAAGTTGAAAAATCACGAATCAAAATCTAAGGAGATTCTATGCGTTTATTAAATCGAAAATTGGCCGGGGCATTTCTCGTGGCTCTGCTGATGTGCGCGCTGGTCATCGGTCAAACCGGCAACAGCGGTTTCACTGTCGCCAGTCTGGACAAGACCTGCGAGCCGTGCAAAGACTTTTACCAGTTTGCGACCGGCGGATGGCAACAAAAAAATCCTGTCCCTGCGGCTTACGCGCGCTGGGGCAGCTTTAACATTCTGGCGGAAAGAAATAGAGATGCGCTGCACGACATTCTCGAAGCCTCTTCAAAGAATACTAAAGCCGCAGCCGGAAGCAATGAACAGAAGATCGGAGCTTACTACGCAAGCTGCATGAACGAAGAGCAGATTGAAGCGGCGGGCATCAAGCCGATTGCCGCTGAACTCGAAGCGATTGACAAGATCAAAGACCTGCGCGGCCTGCAAGCCGAAGTGGCAAAGCTGCACTCTTATGGAGTAGGCGCGATGTTCGGCTTCGGTTCTTTGCAGGACTCGAAGAACAGCAAGGTCGTCATCGCCGTCGCAGTGCAGGGCGGGCTTGGGCTTCCAGACCGCGACTTTTACACCAGCGATGACGCGAAGATGAAGGACACGCGCACAGAGTATGTCAAGCACATGACGAAGATGTTCGAGTTGATGGGCGATGACGCAGCGCGTGCAGAAGCGAACGCCAGGACGGTGATGGCGATTGAGACGCGGCTGGCGCAGGCTTCGATGACCAACGTCGAGCAGCGCGACCCTGTCAAGACTTATAACAAGATGACGCTGGCCCAGTTGAAAGAGCTTAATTCAAATTTCAACTGGGAAAATTATTTCAAGGACATCAACCAGCCGCGCACGGCGGAATTGAATGTCATGCAGCCGGACTTTTTCCGCGCGCTCGATAAAGACTTGACGGCGACGCCGATAGAAGACTGGAAAACCTACCTGCGCTGGCAGCTACTGACGACGATGTCTCCGGTGCTCTCTTCCAAATTCGAGAATGAGAACTTCAACTTCTTTAGCCGCTACCTGAGCGGCACGAAGGAGCAGTTGCCGCGCTGGCGTCGTTGCGTCGTGGCGACGGACGGCAGCATCGGCGAAGCTCTGGGCGAAGTCTATGTGAAAAAGACTTTCACGCCCGAAGCCAAGCAGCGCATGCAGACGATGGTGAAAAACCTGATCGCAGTGCTGCGCGAAGATTTGGGAAAGATGGAATGGATGGGCGACGAGACGCGCAAGCAGGCGATTGCCAAGCTCGATGCCTTTACACAAAAGATTGGTTATCCGGACAAATGGCGCGACTACACCGCGCTCAAAGTTGACCGCGAGTCTTACGCGATGAATGCGATGCGTGCCGCGCAGTTTGAGTTTAATCGCGGTCTCAACGAGATAGGCAAAGATGTGGATCGCGGGCAATGGGTCATGACGCCGCCGACGGTCAACGCCTACTATCACCCGCTGCGGAACGAAATCGTGTTTCCGGCTGGCATCCTGCAACCGCCGTTCTTCGATTTCAGCGCGGATGATGCGCTCAACTACGGGGCCATCGGCGCGGTCATCGGCCACGAGATGACTCACGGATTCGATGACCGGGGAAGCCAGTTTGACGCGCAGGGCAACTTGCGTGTCTGGTGGTCGCCGGAGGATTTGAAGAACTATAAGGATCGCGCCGCGTGCGTCGAGAAACAGTTCTCGGCTTTTAAGGTCGAGGAAGGGCTTTTTCAAAACGGCAAACTGGTCTTGGGCGAATCCATCGCAGACCTCGGCGGATTAAAGATTGCTTATCGCGCGATGCAAAAATCTCTGGAAGGCAAACCGCGTCCGAAAGAGATTGACGGCTTTACGGCGGAGCAGCGTTTCTTCCTCGGCTGGGCGCAGGTCTGGGCCTCGAACTACAGGCCGGAAGCAGCGCGCCAGCAGGTCTTGACCGACTCGCACCCGCTCTCGCGCTTCCGCGTCAACGGGCCGCTCTCGAACCTGCCTGAGTTCGCGCAAGCCTTCGGCTGCAAACAGGGCGACCAGATGATGCGCGCAGACAGCGAGCGCTGCGAAATCTGGTAAGAGGAAAATTAATGACAGAGGGCACAGAGTAGAAATCCTGTTTTCTTTGTTTCTTCTGCGCTTGTAACTGGAAGCATAAGTTTGCGACGGCGACAAACTTGTGCTTCCAGTTTTGTTGTCAGGGTTAGGTTGAATTAGAGCGTACTTTTCATCTTCCCTCGAAACCCCGCAGCAACACGAGTTTTATACACAGGCGACATTGTGCCTTCAGGTCGCCGCCATCAAGGTTGGCTATACGCAAAGTCAGGTTGATGATGTGACATTGCTGGTACAGGACAGCTTCAGGCATTCTTTAACAAAGCTTTTGTCAGACGGCGCGACAAAGGAAAAGTTCGAGCCTTTTACTGAATATCTCAAGCTGGGCGGAGCAGATGAAAAGCGCGCGAGAAAGATGCTCGCGCAACATGCTAACTATCAACGCTGGCTGTTTGAGCGAGCGCCGGTGTTGCGCGTCTCGCCTTTCGCACTCAAGCACGTTTACATGGAAACTGACTGCGGCCAGTTGAAGTGGGAAGAGATTAACCTGCCTCAACGCGCCAATGAGAACAGAATCAATCCCTTCAACGAAGAACACGGCGGGCGTCAACCGTTGCTTCAAACCGTCCTCGATTTAATGGAAACAGATTAGACCGGGAAACAGCATTGCAGAATATGAGAGAAATGCTGGAAGGCAGAGAGGAAATCGGCGAAGATGACGCAGAAGAAACGCAAGATTTTCAGCAGTCTGAGGAAGATTAGCTGTCTGCTTAGCTGTTTCAAAAGCTAAGTAACGTGAGTTCGACGTAAGAATAGTGATGTGTTAGTTAGCCCCTCCGGGGCTGTCATGCAGCGTCCTCTTCTGCTTATATCGAACTCACGTTACGTAACGTCGGGCAGACATAAGCTCGCTCAGACATCGCGAAAGTTTCCTCAGACAGCGTGAAAGTAGGTTCGGTCAGTGCGAAAATATGTTCAGACAAGATGAAATCTTGCTTATACACGGCGAAAGTATGCTCAGGCAGCGCGAAACATTGCTTAGGCAAAGTAAAAGTTGCTTTATACAGCCGCAAACTCTCAATTTCCACAGTGAAAGTTTGAATTTCCACCGCGAGAAATTAGATTTCCAGCGTGAAATTTAACATTTCCAGCGTCGAAGTCTTAATTTCCAGAGCTAAAATTCACATTTCCACGTGTGCATTAGCTTTTTCCAGCGAGGAAAAACAGTTTCCCGCAAAGGCGCAAAGACGCAAAGGAAGACCGCAAAGGATTGAATGCTATTTAACCCAAGTTGCTAGTTATGGCTCGATAGCTCTTTGAACAATAGAAAGTCCTCTCTTAAGATTTTGTTGCGACACAAAAGACTTAAAGAGAGGACTTCGATGTACGACCGTACCCTTGCAATATACTGTTTGGTTGACGATTTGCTCAAGGCCATGCAGCACCGCGAAGACTCCCGCACCGAGTTTTCCGACGCAGAAGTAGTAAGCACGGCTATTGTGGCTATGCTTTTCTTCGGTGGCAACTTTGAGCGCGCACGCAGCTTTCTGCATGCTTCGGGCATGATGCCTCGGATGCTTAGTCGTTCGCGGCTCTCGCGCCGACTCTCGCGGCTCAGTGACTTGATTGATTTGATCTTTCATCAACTGGGGCACACACTTAAAGAGTTGAACAGGGAGAGTCGTTATAGTCTGGACTCGTTTCCCGTGGCGCTGTGTGACAACATTCGCATCTCGCGCTCTCGATTGGCGCAAGGCACGGAGTTTCGCGGTTACTTGGCGAGCAAAAGGCGTTACTTCTATGGGGTGCGAGTACAAATGGTCGTCACAGTCGAAGGCGTCCCGGTGGAGTATGCGATCCTTCCCGGCAGCCTCTCTGATATTGAAGGGTTGGCGACCTTGCCGCTCTGTTTGCCGGTTGGGGCAGATGTGGCGGCTGATGCGGCCTACACTTATTACGAATGGGAAGATACGCTTGCAGAGCGCGATGGCCTGCGGTTGCTTGTTGGACGCAGACGCAACTCGAAGCGGCGCGATGTACCTGTCATGCATGATTACAAGCAGTGGTTGCGCCGTCGCATTGAGACGGTCTTTGGTGAAATCACGAAGTTGTTTCCAAAGAAGATTCACGCGACGACGCTTTCAGGCTTTATCTTGAAAATCAGTCTGTTCTTGTTTGCTTATCAACTTGATAAGGCGTTCATTCAATAACTGGCAACTTGGGTTATTTACTCTTTGCGTGCTTTCTTTGCGTCTTTGAATGGCACTTGCTCTTTGCGTGCTTTCTTTGCGCCTTTGCGCCTTTGCGGGAAATTTCTTTCGTCATTGATGGACACAGGTAAACGTCAAAGCCCTTGTAAAGCACAGCCTTTTAATTCGCGCTCAAATCAAACGGCAGCTTTTTGTCCACTTGCGGGCGGGTCTTCATGTCTGCAATCTCGTTGGCAGTCATGAAAATCGTGCGCGTCACGCGGAGCATCTGGTCATAGTCAATCCGGTCTGGGGAATCCGACGGGCGGTGATAATCCTCGTGCTCGCCGTCCGTGTAGAAGATGACGGGGACGCCGCGCTGCGCGTAATGAAAATGGTCGGAGCGGAAGAAAAACTGGTTCGGGTCATTCGGGTCGTCATACTTGTAATTGTATTTTAAGTTGAGATAGCCGCGATTGACTCGCTCGCTCAAATCGCCTAGCTCCGTGCTCATCATCTTCGAGCCGATGACGTAGATTTCATCACGCGCCGCGAGTTCTTTGTTGGCTGGATTTGTGTCGCCGTCCTGCTTGCTGCGCCCGATCATGTCTATGTTGAGTTGCGCGATGACCTGTTTGATACTAATCGAGCCGGAAGGCGTCTCCGTGAAATAACGCGCGCCCCACAAGCCTTTCTCTTCGCCCGCGTGCCAGACAAAGAGTATGGAACGTTTCGGGCGCGGCGCGGCGGCAAAGGCTTCGGCCATCGCCAGCACGGCCACAGTGCCTGAGCCGTCATCGTCCGCACCATTCCAGATACCATCATTCTCATCTTTGCCTTTGCCGGGAGCGAATTTGCCTTCGCTGTTTGAAGGCTTGCCAGTCCCTACGTGGTCATAGTGCGCGCCGATGGCGACGTATTCATTCCTGAGCACAGGGTCTTTGCCTTCGAGCACGCCGACGACATTCTGCGTCATGGCTTTTTCGATGCTGGTGCTAATCTTCAACGAGACTCTCTTGTTTGCGGCGAGCGGGAGAGCTTTGTCCTGAAACTCCGGGAGCTTGGTGATATTGAATTCGCTGCCGCCGATTTTTTCTCCCTGAAACAGGGCTTCTATCAAGGGGCGCGCGGCTGTGACGAGAGGCGTTTCACCTCCGTCCGCTTTATCAAATCGCTCGACGCCGAGAATGCCTTTCTCTATCTGGCTGCTCCGCACCAACTCCCAGTTAATCATCATCTCCGGCAAGGGAAGCGAGATGACAGCCTTCGCTCCATGCTGCTTCGCATAATCCGAGGGCGTGAGCCAGTCAACGCCCTGTTTCGCGCCGAGGTCTGCCGCAGAGTTGATGCCAACGGGAGCGTAGCCCGTGACAATCAGGATTTTGTCTTTGACATCCACGCCCTCATACGGATTTATCTTTTTGCCGTTCACGACCCAGCCATGCCCCGCATAGACGAGTTGTCCGCTAACCTCTGCGGCATAGGGCGTGGCGAGAAAGCCCTCGCCGTATTTAAAGGTTTGCCCGCCAAATTCAATGCGCGATTCGGCGGCGGCAACCTTGACGCGCTGCAAAGCGATTTTCTGGAAATACGTGCCGTTATCCCCTGCGGGCTTGATGCCCCAGCGCGAGAGGTTCATGGCGATAAACTTGGCCGTCAAATCAAGACCGCGCGAAGGCGTGTCGCGCCCTTCCATCTCGTCAGAGGCGATAAAGTAAAGATAGTCTTTTAACTGCTGCGCCGTGATCTGCTCGGCGGCTTTGCGCGCCGCCGAAGTGGAAGGGGAAGCGGCAGCATGCGCGCCGCCGGTCTGGGCCTTGAGACTGTATGGCGCGGCCTGAAGCCCGAGCGCGAGCAGAAGAAAGAGGACTAAAAACGAATTGAATCTACGCATGTCACCTCCGACAAAATTGTTATGAGTAAATAAGAGCTACGAAATAGAGGACTCGGCTCGTATCAGGGCAGTCCTTTTCGATTTAACTATAAAAACTGCTCGTCCTTCTGAAAAGAGTTTTGTGACAGACGCACTGTAATCAAAGGCGAGTTGATGAAATAGGGTTGTGAGAATCAGGGCGCGAGGGTTTCGCACGAGCATGTAGAGACCTGAGCAGCGGTCTTACTTTTTTGTTTCCTCGACGACCAGATTTCTGAGCTTCTGCGCGAGCCTCTCATCTAGTTTCATGAGAATCTCCGCCTCCTGCAACACGCCCTCTTTGTTGCCCTGCATATAATAGACCGTGCCCAGATTGTAATGAGCCTCGACCAGTTTCGGTTTAAGCTCGATGGCCTTTTGATACTGTTCGACGGCCTTATCAAATTCTCTGCGTGCAGAGTAGGCGTTTCCCAGGCCGACACGCGCTTCAAGGGATTTCGGTTTGAGCTTGATAACCTCTTGAAATGCCCCGGCAGCATCATCGTGACGCTTTGTGCCGGCGAAAACGTTTCCCAGCCCCAGATAAGCGCGCGACTCTTTTCCATCAATGTTCAGCGCAGAGTTGTAATAGGCTTCGGCTTCTTCAAATCTTGGTGGAGTCGCCCTGATGGCGGCATCGCCCAGACTCAGCCAGTGCTCTTTTCGTTGCGAGCGCGTCCGCATCTCTGTGTTCATCCCTGTCGTGCCGGGCGTGCGTCCGGGGTCAACCTTGGGCGGAGGGGTGTATTCAGGGCGCTGCACTGTTTGCTGCGCGTAGACGGACGCCGTGACCGGCAACAACATCATCAGAGGCAACAGCAAAAACAGCAGAGGCAGGCGACGAGGAATTGTAAACATTTGTAGTCTCCCAAATAAAACAGAGTGTTAAAGTCATTGCTTACTTTAGCTCACACTTTTCATCTAACCGTTAGCTTCCGGCTCATGGCTTCTCACCTTGGTCGTCTGGCTCTTGCGCTCGAAGAAGAGATCATAAACCAGTAGGAGCGCGCCCGCGCAGATGCTCGCGTCCGCGACGTTAAAGGTCGGCCAGTGATACGCGCCCACATGCACGTCTATAAAGTCTATCACGTAGCCGAGCCGCGCGCGGTCTGTCAGGTTGCCGCAGATGCCAGCCAGCAGCAGCGCGCATGCGCCGAGCACTCGGTCGTCGTTGCGCGGCGTGCGAAAGAAATAGAAGAGGACGGCGACGGCTGCGACGGCGGCCAGCACTGCGAAGAACCAGCGACCGAACGAGCCGCCCTCCTGCAACTGGCCGAAGGCGATGCCGCGATTCTCCGCATACGCGAAATTGAGAAAGCCGTTAATCAACGGCCACGCGTCATTAAAACGCAGAGTGCGCAAGGCCCACGCCTTGCTCGCCTGATCCGTCATGTAAATGCCAAAGGCCGCGACCAGATAGCCTATCCGCCAACCCAATTCACGCATCTTCACGCTAACGCCTCCCGCTCGATTTCCGTCAGGGCCGCGACGCAACGCTCACACGCTGTCGGATAACGCTCGGACTCTCCGACGCGCACAGAGTAGTTCCAGCATCGCTCACATTTTTCGCCCTCTGCGCGCTCGACCATGACCTCTACACCGGCTTCCGCTTTTCCTTCAGACACCTCGACCTGCGAGACGATAAAGAGATAACGCAAGTCATCCTTGTAGCGTTCGAGCAACTCATAAGTTTTCCCGCTCGCAGAAACGCTGACGCGCGCTTCAAGCGAGCTGCCGATAACTTTTGCCGCGCGCTCGCGCTCAAGCACTGCCAGCACGAGATCACGAACGTTAAATAGCTCAGTCCAGCGCGTTGACATCTCCTCATCGCGCTCGCCGCTCGCGGCAGGGAACAGCATCAGATGAACCGAAGCCGCGACAGCATCACTCTCATCATTCGCCTGCGGCAGGTTCTCCCAAATTTCATCCGCCGTGAAAACCAGAATCGGCGCAAGCAATCTGGCTAAAGCAGACGCAATCCTGTAAAGCGCAGTCTGTGCAGAGCGGCGCGCGTGCGATTTGGGCGCAGCCGTGTAGAGCCTGTCCTTGATGATGTCTAAATAACGTGCGGACAAAGTGACGGTCGCAAAGTTGTAGAGCGCGTGATAGACGGTATGAAACTCGTAAGCTTCATAAGCGGCGCGCACTTTCTCAATCACCGCCTCAAGCTCTGCCAGAGCATAGCGGTCTATCTCAAGCATCTCTTCGGCAGAGACGCTGTCCCGCTCGACCTCGAACCCGTGCAGGTTGCCGAGCGCGAACCGCGCTGTGTTGCGTAATTTTCGATAGCCGTCCGAAACGCGTTGTAAAATTTCCGGCGAACAGCGCACGTCCTCCGTGTACTCGCTCGCAGCAGACCAGAGCCGCAAAATCTCCGCGCCCGATTCCTTGATGACATCATTGGGCGAGACAGCATTTCCGGCGGATTTGTGCATCGCCTTGCCCTGCCCGTCCACGACCCACCCGTGCGTCAGCACTGCGCCAAAAGGCGCTGCGTCATGCGCTGCGAGTCCGACCATCAAAGAAGAGTTGAACCAGCCGCGATATTGATCGCCGCCTTCGATGTAGACATCTGCGGGCCAGCGCAAGCCCTCGCGCCTCTCAAGCACGGCGATGGAAGACGAGCCGCTATCGAACCAGACATCCAGAATGTCCGTCTCTTTGGTCCACTCCGCGCCGCCGCACTTCGGGCATTTGAAATTTTCGGGCAACAACAACGCGGCCTCGCGCGCATACCATGCGTCCGCCGATTCGCTCTCGAAAATATCCGCGACGTGACCCACAATTGCCGCGTCGGCAATCGCCTCATCGCAAGCGGAGCAGTAGAAGACCGGAATCGGCACGCCCCACACACGCTGGCGCGAGACGCACCAATCGGGCCTGCCCTTGAGCATGTTTCTCATCCGCTCGATGCCCCACGAAGGATGCCATTGCACAAGCTCTATCTCTCTGAGCGCGCCCGCGCGCAATGACAGCACCTGTTCGTCAATCTCGTTCTCTGTGAAATTAGAGAGCACACGACCGTCTTCGTCTCGCTCCGGCTCGCCCTTGCCGCTCTCCGCATCCATAGAGATAAACCATTGCGGCGTCGCGCGAAAGATGACCGGATTCTTGCACCGCCAGCAGTGCGGATAGCGATGCTCGTACTTTTCGCTGAAGAGCAGCGCGCCCCTCTCTCGCAGAAATTCCGTAATCTTCGGATTAGCTTCAAAGACGCTCTGGCCCGCAAAGTGTTCGACCTCTGCTGTAAATCGTCCGGCGTTATCCACAGGGCAATAAATCTCAAGCCCGTAGCGTTTGCCGAGCACGAAATCGTCGTGGCCGTGTCCGGGCGCAGTATGCACGCAGCCCGTTCCGGCCTTGCCCGTCGCAGACCTGTCTCTGGCGTCTTTGACATCCAACTCGACTTCCGCGTCAGCCTCGCCGCCGAGCGTGACGTGCTCGCCAACCATCACCAGCGAAGCTCTCTCAAGCCACGCATGACGACATTCGAGCCTGTCCAGCTTTGAGCCTGTAAAACGCGCGAGCACGACGGGCGCGCGTCTGCCTTCGCCATCTTCCGGCCCGATGCCGCACTTCGCAGCCACCGCGCCGGCGAGTTCGCTGGCGACGATATAGACTTCGTCTTCATGTTCAATTGCCGCATACTCGAAATCAGGATGCACCGCGATGCCCAAGTTCGCTGGCAGCGTCCACGGCGTTGTGGTCCAGATAAGGAAGAAGACATTTTTGCCAGCCAAGCTTTCATCAATCAACGCCGCATCGCTTTCGAGCGGAAACTTGACGTAAACGGAATCGCTTGTGTGCTGTTGATACTCGACCTCTGCCTCTGCGAGCGCGGTCTGGTCGTGTATGCACCAGTAGACTGGACGCGCGCCCTTGTAGACATAGCCGCGCTCTATGAAGCGACCGAAGAGCCGCGCCGTCTCCGCTTCATAGTGATTCGACATCGTGAGATACGGATTGTCCCACTCGCCCAACACGCCGAGTCTTTGAAAGTCTCTAGTCTGCCGTTTCAAAGCTTCGGCGGCATGCTCGCGGCAGGCGCGGCGAATACTCACGGCGGGCATGTTCGCCTTCTTCGCGCCGAGCTTTTTGTCCACGTACATTTCAATCGGCAGCCCGTGGCAATCGTAGCCCGGCACATACGGCGCATCAAAGCCCATCATCGTGCGCGATTTGACGATAAAGTCTTTTAAAATCTTATTCAGCGCCGTCCCGATGTGTATGTCCGAGTTGGCATAGGGCGGCCCGTCGTGGAGGATGAATTTTTCCGCCCCCGCGCGTGCGCGGCGAATCATCGAATACAAATCCAGCTCCGCCCATTTCTTCAGGCGCGCAGGCTCCATCTGGCCCAGATTGGCCTTCTGTCCGAAGTTGGTCTTCGGCAGATTGACTGTCTTCTTCAACTCAAGCGGTGTTTCCGTGGACATAAACTTTGGCTTCACTTTCGGATGTTCACACAGCCCCGCGCCTCTATGGCGAGAGCTATGGCCTCTTTCAGAAGAGAGCAATAGTATCAGCAGACGCGTCTGCGCGCCAAAGCAGCGAGGATGCTTTGAGCAGAACAAACCCGAATCCGCTTTGCAAGTGAAAGCCGGATTCGGGTTTGTCAGGCGAAAGAAGTTAAAGAAATTTCAGATGGAAGGGATGCTATTTGGCCTCTGGCGGTGGGGGAGCCGGAAATTCATAAGTCGCTCCCATAAATTTATAGAAGGGTCTTCCATCTTGATGCAGGACGGTCGTTTTGAAAGTTAAGGTCGCGGTTCCTTGCAGGTGTATCGGGAACACGAAAAGCAGTCCCTCTCCATTGATGAACGGGTTGCTGCTGTGAATCTGTAAATCACCATTCAAGACAATCGGGACGATAATTTTGAAAGGCACTCTGCTGTGGCGTATCGGGAGCGTAACCGGCGGGCTGTTGAACGCCAGCGTTCCGGCAAAGTAGACGGGGCGGCTCTCGCTGCCTGTCGTTAAAGTGCCAGCGCGCATGGATTGGTCGCCGCTAAACAGATTAAGGACGCGAATTTCCTGACCGCCTATACACGGAGAGCAATTCGGGCTGGTGAAACCATCTCTCAGCCCCCCGGTCAGCGTCAACAACTGCGGCCCTTCAAATGTGAACTGGCCGCTTGGAACCACAGAGCCTGTGAATGTGACTTTGCCCCGGTCAATAGCTGACTGAGCAGCGACAACGGGACTGATAAATAAAACCAGAAGCAAAGCCAACAACGGGGCATGTCGTCGCATTATATTCTCCTTTGAGAGTGGCGCGCATCCGATTCCGGCGGTCGCGCAAGCAAGAGTACCTCTGTGGGCAGGTTCAATAAACGGCTAATGGAAAGCAATCTCCGCTTTAGCCAATAAACATCTCGTCATCGCCGTAAGTCTGATTGATGGGTTTGGGCGGCGGCGCGAGCAAAACTTCCAGGCCGCGCTTGAAACCGGCCATGATGGCTGCCAGTTCGCGCGCCGGTTGAATAACTTTGGCTTGAATAAATTCCGTCGTGGTAATGACCTGTTGCTGCGTTTGGTCTATCGTGCGGCTGACGAGCGCAACCTTGTCGCGCGCCGTCACAGCCGTTTCGCCGACCAGCACTTTCAGCTCGCGCACTTCGTCTTTAATCAACGCCGCAGATTCCGAGAAATGCATCGTCGCGGTCGTGAGATGGCCTGACATGACATTAAACTGCTCGGCAATCTCTTTGCCCTGCGCGGCGATGGCCTTGCCTTGCTCGCTCAGCGCAGTGACCTTTTGCATCAAAGGCTCGACGCGCTCTTCAAGTCTGGTCACGGTTGCCACCATGCGACTCACCACGCGCGCGATGACGATCATCGCAATGGCGATGACGACGAACGCGACGGCGACAATCACCATTACCCAGAACATCGGGTCGTTAATGCTCATCTGGAGGGCTAGATAGTTCATTTTAGATTGCGGATTGCAGAATTCGGATTGCGGAATTCGGATTGCTCGTTTTTAGATAAGCGTTGAACGCTTTGTTTGAGAGACATTCTCATTACTCAACTTTAGTTCGCAATCCGAATTCCGCAATCGAATTAGCCTTGCGGCTCGCTTGGATAGTTTGGCCCGGTGCCGGCGATGGCGGACGATTCTGTCTTTCGTTTCTCTTCGGTGTAGGCTTGCTTGCCCGCTTCGATGGCGGCAGTGAGCTGGCCTGTCTTGCTGCGTGCAGCCTCGCGCGCAGCTTCGGTCAACTCGCCGGCCTTATCCGTGGCCGCGCTGTACAGCTCTGCCGCGCGGTCGCGCGTCACTTCGTAATATTCGCCTGCGCGCGAGCCGAGCTGTGTTGCCGTCTCGCGCGTGCGGTCAATGCCTTTGCGCGTTACGTCTGCAATGTCGCCGCGCAACTCGTGACCTGATTTGGGAGCGAACAAGAGGGCCAGAATCGCGCCGATGCCGCCGCCGATCAGCAAGTAAGTGAGCCGCGTCGAAACTTCATTTCCTTCACGACGGCGGTAATCATGTTCATTTTGCATGAGAAGCACCTTTCACAATCCGAAGCTCAAATGCTCCGGCAGGGGATTCAATACATAAATACGCGCAGACTATAACAAAAGCGCGTGAAGCGATGCAATAAGAACAGTGACGAGTGACGAGTGGCGAGTGGCGAGTTAAAGACAAAAAGCTTTCATCTCGTCACTCGTCACCCGTCACTCGTCACTGTTCTCTGAGTATTGTTGCAGTTTGCGATAGAGAGTTTTGCGTCCGATGCCGAGGATGCGCGCGGCGCGGGATTTATCGCCGTTGGTGTAATCGAGCGTGGCTTCGATGGCTTGCCGCTCGATGTCATCCATCGCCGAAGGCACATCTATTTCGAGCGCGATAGCGCGGCCTTCGCTGGCGGCTTCGATACGCTCGTGCCGCAATTGCGTGCGCGCGTCGAGCACACGACGGCTGACAGCATCGGGCAGGTCGTTAAGCTCAATCTGGCGGCCCGAGGCGATGATGATGGCGCGCTCAATCGCGTTCTCTAACTCGCGCACATTGCCCGGCCAGTCGTAGCTGACCAGAGCTTCGAGCGCGGGTTTGGAGATGCCTGAGATAAAGCGTCCGGTCTTTTGTTTATAGTGCTCAAGAAAATGTATGACGAGCGGGTGAACATCTTCGGGCCGTTCGCGCAAAGGAGGCAGGCGAATCGGAAAGACAGATAAACGATAAAAGAGATCGCGCCGGAATTTCCCCTCTTCGGCGGAGCGCTCAAGGTCTACGTTCGAGGCCGCGAGGACGCGCACATCCGTCTTTAAAACTTCGTTGCCGCCGACGCGCGTAAACTCGCCGTCCTGCAAGACGCGCAGGAGTCTGACCTGTGCGGACAAACTCATCTCGCCGATCTCATCCAGAAAGAGCGTGCCGCCGTTGGCTTCCTCAAAACGTCCGCGGCGCAGGGCGCGTGCATCCGTGAATGCGCCCTTCTCATGCCCGAAGAGTTCCGATTCGAGCAGGGTTTCGGGAATCGCGCCGCAGTTCAGTTTGATAAACGGCTGGTCTTCGCGGCCCGAATTGTAGTGAATCAGATTGGCGAGCAGTTCTTTGCCAGTGCCTGACTCGCCCTGTATGAGCACGGAGGTTTGCGTGTCCGCGACATTAATCGCCATCTCTTTGGCGCGGCGTATGGCCGGAGCCTGTCCGATGATTTTGTCTTCGCGCCGCTCGTGCAGGGCAGTCCGCAGGCGCATCACTTCCGCGGAGAGCTGGTCGCGTTCGAGCGCCGTTCCAATCTGATCCGCGATGCCTTCGACAAGCGCGACTTCGTGATCCAGAAATCCCTCGCGCGCCGCGCTCCACACCAGCCCCAGCAGCCCGAACGTCTGCCCGCCGACGCGCACGGGAGCGATGAGAGCCGCGCGACCTCCGAGCGTCGCGTTGAAGATCAAGCGCAAAGCCAGCGGAAGCTGCGTATCCAGCAGGCGCAGGGTCTTGCCCTGAGCCAGCAACTCTACGACCTCCGGGAATTCCGTGATGTCCAGTGATTTGCCGTGAGCTTCTATTAACCCCTGCACGGGGTCTGTAACGGCGTGCGGCGCGGCTTTGAAGGCCGCGAGCGTGATACGGCTGCCAGCAGAATCGAGCACGCCGAGCGCGCAATAGTCCGCGCCAACAAGCTCTATGGCGCGGTTCAAAACCAGCGAGGTGACTTCCTTGAAATCCGAGTGCGCGTTGAGCGCGTTGGCAATCTCAAGCAGCGCGCGTGTCCGCTCTGCTTCCAGCTCCTGCGAAGTATACAGCCGCGTGTATTGATAGCCGACCGCGATCTGCCGCGCGATGGATTGCAGGAACGTGACTTCCTCGTCGAGCCAGACACGCGGCTCGCGCGTGTCGTGCAAGCCGACGAGACCGAGCACATCGCCGCCCAGCACGACCGGCACGACCAGCAGTGAACGCGTGTTGAGACTCGCGGCGAGAAAACGAACTTTCTCGTCAAGGCCGGGCGCGGAGGTGTCGTTAAAGCGTATGGGTTTTGTCAGGTCTACGTGTTCCGCAAGCTGTTTGAGGTCAAGCGGGATGGCCGTGCCTTCGCTCGACGGCACATCATCCGAGGCACGCCATTCGTGGCTGATGCGCAGCTCGGAATCCGACGCCAGTTGAATGACATCGCAGCGATCCGCCTGCATCATGCGCCCAAGCTCTGAGACGACTGCGCGCAGGAATCTGTCTAGGTCAATCGTCGCGGGCAGTTCGAGCGCGAGACGGTCAATGATCGCCTCGCGCGCTTCATGCATCTTGATCTTGCGTTCGAGCGAAAGGGATTGTGTGGTGGTGGACATGTTGAGCATTTAGATGCAGAAATTTTCCAAAGCGCGGATGATAGCGAAAGAGAGAGTCAAAGGCAAAAGTAAAAAGTTCGGCGCGGGTTGAGTGGTGATGTGTGACTTGAGCGAGGAAGAGCGCAAGAGTTTCGCGCAAAGGCGCAAAGACGCAGAAGAAGACCGCAAAGAGCGAGCGGCATTCAATACCTTTGCGGTCTTCCGCTTTGCGCCTTTGCGCGAAACTTCTTTTTCTTTCTAAGCTTGCCATCTGAAGTGACGAGCTAAAAGATTAAGAGAAAGCGGACGTGAAGAAAACAGCCTCTGCTGAATCTTCACGTCCGCTTTTAATATTAACTTTTGCCTTTTACCT
This sequence comes from Pyrinomonadaceae bacterium, assembly GCA_963817025.1. GTDB lineage: Bacteria > Acidobacteriota > Blastocatellia > Pyrinomonadales > Pyrinomonadaceae > JACMLC01. The sequence goes on from CAWFML010000005.1 coordinate 134,147, forward strand.
TTTTACTTTTACCTTGAAAGCTGTGCGACTTCCTGCACGAGGTTAAACTCTACGCGCGCCTGCTGTGGGTCGAGCAATGGATGAAAAGTCTTGCCGTAGCGCGAAGTGATAATGCGCACGTAGTTCTGCGTCTCGCTATAGGGAGGCACGCCGTCGTATTTATCAACCGCGCCTTCGCCCGCATTGTATCCGGCGAGCGCGAGGACGACATTGCCGTCGAATCTATCAAGCAGCCAGCGCAGATACTTCGTCCCGGCTTCTATGTTCTGAATAGGATCATAAGCATCCGTGCAATCGAAACGCGCTGCCGTCGCCGGAATCAACTGCATATAGCCTTGCGCTCCGGCGTTCGATCTGGCTTTCAACTTATATTTAGATTCCTGCCAGATGACCGCGTGCAAAAGTCGCGGGTCAACGCCATGACGCTCGCCTGCGCGCAGGATCACCAGATCAAGATTGAAGTCGCCGGACGTAGGAATATCAGCGGGGATATAAACTGCGCTGGCTGGCGGCGCAGGCACGGCGCGAACTGCTGGCGCAAAAGCGCTGCTGAAAAAGAAGCCTGTCAGATTATAAAATAGGAAGAGTGAAACGAGTGCAAACGGCGTAAACTTAAAAGTGTGAAAACGGGGCAATCGGGAAACATTCATTCAGTTCGTTCTCCATGTGAGCGATGGCCTCACGGTCATCTCAAAGTCTGGGGCCAAGTAATTGACCGACACTGTCCGGTTCATTAATTGACCGAAGATTTTTGGGGGCTGCGCATGGTGGAAACGACGTGCAAAGAGCAGTTCATCGAGACCGGGGATAAGATGGATGAAGCACCGAATCGGTTGCTCTAAACGGATTAATTTTATGCGGATAAGTCGTTTCAATGCATGTATTTAATCCGTCCGAGCGTAAGTCGTATAATGACGGGGTTTGAGGCTTGAATCAATCAATATGAGCTATTTTTTGAAAGCTCTGCTTCCGCTCTTCGTATGGAATGGCTACGAACTTTTTTCGCTCCGCTAAATAATTCGCAAGATGAACGATTGACGCGCAAACTGTGTAGCATTTTCGGCATCTCAAACTTCAGCCAAGTTGCAAGCTTATCGAACGGTTCGTATAATTTATTGCCATAAAAATTTTTAAGAGTAAAAGTTTTTCCACAGGAGAGTTTTCTCTGATGCCGATTTACGAGTATGAATGTCAGAAGTGCCGCGCACGTACAGAGGTGATGCAGAAGATGGCGGATAAGCCGCTCACCAAATGCAGCAAGTGCGGCGGTCGTCTGGAGAAGCAGTGGTCTCCGACCAGTTTTCAATTAAAAGGCTCAGGCTGGTATGTCACCGATTACGCGGCAAAAAAATCTGAAGCCAGAGAAGAGAAATCAGCCGCCACGGAAACCAAGTCCGCAGAAACCAAGCCTGCTGCATCCGACTCTGCCACTTCCGGCAAAGACAAACCGGCTGCTAAAGAGACCAAGAGCAAACCCAAAACCACTTCCTCAAAATCCGGCGGTGAATAATATGAAAAAGGAACAAAGTAAAAAGGTCACAGTAATGATCGGAACGAGGCTGCTGCTTCTTTTTTCCTTTTTCCTTTTTCCTTTTTCCTTCCCGCAAGGGCAGGCCGGGAGACGCGCTCGCCCTGTCGGCGAAGGCGCGTCCATGCTCAATGTGTTTGCGACGCGCGAAAATGATTCAACCGACCCGGTCAGCCTGAGCAACGTCGCGCTCTACGAAAACGGCATCGAGCAGACCATCAAGAGCTTTGTGCCCGACCCTTCGCCCGCGCGCATTATTCTGCTGGTGGATAATTCGCTCACCTTGCGCGCGGACATAGACAGGATGGAAGCAGCCGCGCGCGAATTTGTGTACGAGATATTTGAAGGCGACAAGCTGCTCATCGTGGGCTATGACGATCAAGCCGAGATAGTCGCAGACTGGACGGATGATTCAAAGAAGGTCGAAGCCTCGCTCAAAGGTTTTCGCAAGCAAGGCGAGCCGCGCCTCTTCGATGCTTTGAATGCAGTGGTCAACGAAGCTCTGCTGCCGCTCGCCGCTTCAAATCAGAAGCGCGTCATCGTCGTCATCAGCGACGGCCTTGATCGCGGCAGCAAATCAAAGTTTGCAGACACGCTCGGCAACCTGCAATCGCAGGACATCACTGTCTACGCTTTGCAGGCTCCTGACAGGACAGGCGGCGCGCTCCGCCGCGACCAACCGAAGCCCGTGCAGGTCATTGAAAAATTGGTGGAAGGCACTGGCGGGCGCGTCTTTCCGGTCAACGAGCCGCGCGCAGCCGCGCAAAGCATCTGCGATGAGCTGCGTAAGAATCGTTACATTCTCTCTTATTATCCAAACTCGGCTTCTTACCTTGACGCGCGCCGCCTGCTGGTCGTCGCAGAGCCGGGCATCAACGTTCGCTTCAAAACTTTTCAGCCGCCAGTGGTTAAGTAGGAAATAGGTGGAAGTGTCATAAGGGTGTAGTAAAAGCAAGTTGCTTTTGCTGCACCTTTTTATTTCTGCCGTGAGTAGATGAGGAACATCACGACGACGACGGCGAGAAAGATAAATTCCAGCAGCAGAAAATAACCGACATCGAATCGTCCGTCATCATCATATCCTTGCGGGATGACGACCAGCGTGACCAGCACGAGCGCGGTGGCGAGCCAGATGGATTGTCGTTTCGTGTCCCACATCGGATTCAATTCATTATGAAAAAGTGACTGCGCCACAGCTTCGCGCTCAGATACGCCCGCGCAGTTTTTCGAGCCGTTCGGCTGCCGCCAGAAGCGTCTCGTCCTTCTTGCAGAAACAGAAGCGTACCTGTTGCGCGCCGCGTTGCGGGTCGCTGTAAAAGCTTGAGCCGGGGACGCAGGCGACTCCGATCTCGCGTATCAGGTGGCGCGTGAAATCCACATCCGAGGCAAAGCCGAAAGCGGAGATGTCCGTCATGATGTAATAAGCTCCGTCAGGGCGGAAGGCGCGAAAGCCTGCGCGTTCGAGCACGGGAAGTAACAGGTCGCGCCGCGCAGTGTATTCCGCCTGAAGCTTGTCATAATACGATTGCGGAAGTCTGAGGGCGTATGCGCCAGCCGCTTGCAAAGGCGCGGCTGCGCCGACTGTGAGAAAGTCATGGACTTTGCGAATCGCGCCTGTGATTTGTGGCGGCGCGATGCAGTAGCCGACGCGCCAGCCCGTCACCGAATAGGTCTTCGACATAGAGTTGACGATGACCGTGCGTTCGCGCATCCCTTCGAACTGGGCCATAGAGATGTGCCTGATCTCTTTATCTGCGCGCGGGTAGAGAATGTGTTCGTAGATTTCATCCGTAAAGCAGAGCGCGTCGTGCTCGCGGCAGAGTGCGGCGATGAATTCCAGCTCTTCGCGCGTAAAGACTTTGCCGGTCGGGTTGTTCGGATTGCAGATGATGATGGCTTTGGTCTTCTCGTTAAAGGCCGCGCGCAATTCTTCGCGGTCAAAGCTCCAATCGGGCGGGCGCAAGGGAACGTGACGCGCGCGTGCGTCGGAGAGAATCGCATCCGGCGCATAGTTCTCATAAAAAGGCTCGAAGACGATCACTTCTTCGCCAGCATCAACCGTCGCCATCATCGCCGCGATCATGCCTTCGGTCGAGCCGCAGGTGACAGTGATCTCCGTTTCGGGGTCAATCTCAAGCCCCAGGTAAGATTTAGTTTTACCGGCAATCGCTTCGCGGAAATCACGCGCCCCCCACGTGATCGCATATTGATTCACATCACTTGCGATGGCTTCGATGGCAGCGCGCTTGATGTCTTCGGGCGCGGCGAAATCAGGAAACCCTTGAGAGAGATTGACGGCCCCGTGCTTTAAGGCTTCGCGCGTCATCTCGCGGATGACGGATTCCGTAAAGAGGCTCGCCTTGTGCGAGACGTGGCGTGGTCTGGTAGGCGTTGGAGTGGTCATGACAATAATGCTTTCAAAAATTTACAGGAACTTAAGAGACCATTTCAAAACTCAAGACATTTAAGAGTCAAGCCTTTGCGCCTTGAGTCTTTCTTTGTTTGCGCCTTTGCGTGAAACGTTGCTCTTTCACGCAAAGGCGCAAAGATAAAGCAGAAGGCGCAAAGGAGTTGAAGCATCTGGTAACTTGAGTTTGAAATCGCTTCTAAATTTGCGTCGAACCCGCGTGTGATGCTCTCATACAGAACTCAAAGAAGGCAATCGGACAGAAACGAGCCTGCGGAGCAGGCAGCAGATGATAGCCCCGTGCGCGGGCGCGGAGAATAGCTGATTGTATGGTTTGCGCTACGAGGATTTTTAAATCTCGCGTTCTGTATCCTGCTTTCCGTGTTCTGTAGTTATGCTTTTCTTGACAAAGGCTATACTGTGATTTAGCTTTTGCAGGCTGCTTGCTCTTGGCAAAATTAAGCGTTTGGTGCGTTCATCCGATATTCCGAACGCGGCACGCGCAAGCTTTCCGGCTGTTGACCATAAAGAGAACGTGAAAGAAACATACATAGATTTTGGCCCGCTCAGACAGGATGACTTCGGCTCGACGACGCCGAACATACGGATTCCGAGGGAGGATTCGCACGTTAGTCCGGCGAGCGAACAGCCGCCGCCACCGCCGCCATTTTCTTCTCCGCCACCGCAGCAAGTCCCGCCCGCCAAGAGCCGTTTTCCGGTCTTGATTTTTCTCATCGGCGGGGGCGTGCTGCTGCTTGCGCTCGCGGCGCTCATCTATTTTTTGTGGCCCGGCAGCCCCGGCTTCACGCTGGTCGTCAAAGGCGCAGAACCCGGCAGCGCGGTCTTTGTGGATAACAAGCGATATGGCGTGACGGCTGGCGACGGCTCGATTCAGGTTCCGAATCTCAAGGCGGGCAAGCGGCTCGTGCGCGTCTCGCATGAAGGTTTCGCTGACTTTAATACTTCCGTGACGGGCAAAGATGGCGAAGAGAAAATCGTCATCGCACAGCTCACCTCGACCGGAGCGCAGCCCGCCTCCGAACCTTCCGTCCTTAGCGAGATTGATTATAACGGCCCGATGATTCTCATCCCTGCGAGCGAGTTCATCATGGGCGACGACAATCACGAGGCGGACGAAAAGCCCGCTCATAAAGTGCCGCTGCCGGACTATTACATAGACAAGTTTGAAGTGACGAACGAGTGGTACAAAAAGTTCTGCGACGAGACGAAGCGTAAATTTCCGACAGACCCGTGGTGGGAAAAGGGCTATTTCGTCAACAAGCCGCAGTCGCCCGTCATCGGCGTCGAGTGGGCTGATGCCGCCGCTTTCGCCAAGTGGGCTGGCAAGCGTCTTGCGACCGAAGAAGAATGGGAGAAGGCCGCTTCGTGGGGGCCTGGAGACGCTAAGAAGAGACAGTACCCGTGGGGCGACAGTTTCGAGGGCGGGCGCGCGACGCTTGGCGGGCAGCCGCCGCCTTCAACCGTGGGCCAGAATTCGACGGGCGCGAGCGCCTACGGCGTGCAGGACATGGCCGGAAATGTTTTTGAATGGATAGATGCTTTCTACCAACCATATCAGGGCAACACGGAATCGAATCCGAACTATGGGACGAAGAACCGCGTCGTGCGCGGGGGACACTTCGGCTCAGAGTCCGATCTGGCGCGAACGACCAACCGGACGTATGCGCCGCCCGTTTTTACCGCCGCTGAAAAGCGCGAGCGAAGCTGGCTAATAGGCTTTCGCTGCGTGGTCTCGGCCAACGACCCGAAATTGCAGGAGCGCATACGCTCTCTGCAAGGTCAGAAGTAAGTTAATGGAGGATATTTGTCAGATGCGATCTAAACTTTTTAAGTTTTCAATCATGATGCTAATGATCGGAAGTCTCCTCCTTCCATTCATGCCGCCCGCCGGAAACGTCGCGTGGGCGCAGGTCGATTCGGTCACTTACGACCGGCCCGTCGCGGTCGAGCGCAAAGAGAAGCCGCGCCGCCGCGCACGCAAGCCGCGACGCAAACCGACCCCCAAACAGCCGAAGGTCGTCGAGCAAGTGCCGCTCTTAGTAGTCCAGTACCGCGTCCTGAAAGTCTCGAACGACGGCGTGATGGAAGAGACCAACGCGGCCTTGAACACTTTCTTTGCGGGCGACCGCCTGCGCCTCGCCGTGAAAGCCAATCAGGACGGTTATCTCTACGTCATACACCAGCGCGGCAAGGACATGGACGGGCAGATTATCTTTCCGCAGTCGCGCGTCAACGGCGGTCAGAACTACGTGACGAAGAATCAGGAATTGATTCTGCCCTCGAATTGCGGCTCAGGAGTTAGACCCGCAGACTGCGCGCTGCCTGTCCTGCCGCCAGCCGGGCAGGAATATTTCACGCTCATCTTCAGCCGCGACATGCTGCTCGATCTGCCGAATCAGGCAGCCGAAGCAGGCGGCGTCGTCCGCCCGCAGATTATCGAGCAGCTCTTTAACGAGTCGGGCCAACTGTTGGAGCTGAAACCGGGCGAGACCAAATATGCAATCAAGCTGGTCAACACCAATCGTCAGGACAACGAAGAGATAATCAAGACGCTCGTCCTCAACAAGGGAGGCTGAAAAGCAAGGATGAAGGCGGAAGGATGAAGGATGAAGGGAATGCTATTTGACGTTGAATGCTTCAGGGAATGCTTCAGGTTGCAATAGCATCACTTTCATCCTTCTGCTTTCATCCTTCCGCCTTCATCCTTCATCCTTGCTTTTCATATGCCGAACGCGACTTTAATCATCAACCAGCCGGGAAAGGCCACGACCTCTCTGGAAATTTCAGAGAGCATTGTTTCCATCGGTCGTGCGCCGGACAATACCGTCAGTCTTGAAGGCGATTCAAACGTCTCGCGCTATCATGCGGAGATAGAATTGCGCGGCACAAGCTTCTGGGTCGTTGACCTCGGCAGCAGCAACGGCACGACCCTCAACGACGCGCCGCTTGAGTTTGAAGCAGAGCTTAAAGACGGCGACCTCATCAGCGTCGGCGGCAGCACCGGAATCGAATTTCACCAAACACAAACGCAGAGTTATACGGCTGAGCCTGCGGGGGCAGGCATGGATATGCCGGATGTCTCGCTCGATGCGTCGCAGGTCGCTTCGGCAGGCGGGGCAGGAGTCTCAGCCGTCGCTCCGTCTGCGTCAGGCCCTTCGCCCGTTCTGATTATCGCTGCGGTGGCGGGCGGACTCGCGCTGGTCGCAGTCATCGCCGCCGTCCTCCTGCTCACGCGCGGAGGCGGCGCATGCGGCGCAACGGTACGCATCGTCAGCCCGCAGAGCGGCACGACCGTGCGCGAGTCCGTCACGGTTCACGTAGAGGTCGAAGGCGCGAAATGTATCGAGCGCGTCATCTATCAACTGGACGGCAAGGAAGTCGCAAGCGCGGAGACACAGCCCTTTGATGTCGTGCTCGATTCGGCGGAACTGCCAACAGACCTGCGCGCAGGCCGTCACGAATTTACAGTCGTCGTCGAAGACGATGAGGGCAACAAAAGCTTGCAGGCGGATTCCATCATTCTGGCCTTTGACATGGGCGGCAGTTCCGGGCCGGAGACGAGCGACACGCCGCCGCCGCTTGATAACGGGCAGACGGCTGGCAATGGTCAAGCGAATAACGCGGCAGCCGCCTCTGTCTCAGTGCTCGAAGTCAGGGATTTCTGCATCCGTCTGGCAAAAGAGTTTTCGTCCAGCAAGACCGAATACAAGTACGACTCTGATTTCCTGCGTCAGGTGCAGGCGCGCACGGGCGATTATGCGATAGAGGGCTTTCATGAACGCGCGCGTCCCTTTCGTGATGTCATCAACGCTTCTTTTATAGACGAGCAGGGATTGGACCAGCCGCTCGGCTATGTGCTGGCGATGAGCCGCAGCCGCTTTGTCCTCTCCAAGCCGCGCGGCGCGCAAGCCGTCGGCGATGCCGCTCCCGAAGGCTTATGGCAGATGACGCAAGCCTTTGCGCAGAGCAACGGCTATAGCGGGCGTTGCGGGACAGAGACGCTCGCTGAACCGAACCAGCGTTGCGCCGCGCTCGTCGCCGCAGCTTATTCAAAAGCCATCGTCATCTCGCTCTTTGATGGAGACTTTCTGTACTCGGTCGCGTGCTTTGGCATGGCTCCGAAAGAGGCCGGGGAATGGCGCGCAGGGTTGCCGCCTGATCGCAGCGATTTTTGGAAAGTGATAAAATCGCCGGAGCAACGCGAGCGCGTCGTCAGGTTTTTCGCCGCCGGAATCGTCGGCCAGAATCCGCAAAAATTCGGTCTCACGAAAGACAGACCGTTACAGAGTCTCTATCCGAAGAAATAGCCAAGATGGTCGAAGTCACGCTCACGATCTACTCTCCTGCGGGGTCGCGCGAATTTCCGATGACGGGCGGACAACTCTCCCTCGGACGCGGCGACGGCGTGACCCTCAAACTGGAAGACGACGGACTCTCCCGGTTGCATGCGACGATTCACCGCGAGGATGAGCGCGTCTGGATTCTGGACGAAGTCTCAACCAACGGGACTTTTGTCAATGGCGCGCCCGTCGCGCCCAGCGGCACGCCGCTCGCAGATGGCGACGAGGTCAGCATCGGCAACGACACGACCATCGCCGTCAGTATCAGAAAAGCAGTCGCGCCCGTCACCAAAACCAAAGCGGCTGCCACCGCCGGCGGCTCGTTCAAGCTCTGGCCCATTGCCGCCGCGCTCGCAGCCGTCTTCGTGATTATCATCGGCGCGCTTGCCATCGGCTCGCGCGTCTCCGGCGGCGCGGGCGAGACGGATGATGAAGATGTTGCTAGCACACGCGGGCGCAGTGGCCGCGAGACTTCAGAGCCGTCTTCGTCTGATTCCGGCACGAATAAAGGGCCAAAACAATCCGTCTCGCCTGTAGATTCAACCTTGCCGCCGGATAACAATAATTCGACGGGCGACGAACTCTCTAAAAACATTCCTCCGGCGGGTAAGACTTACCTGGCGATGACCGAGGAGGAAAAAAAGAAGTTCATAGAGCAGCGCGCAGAGCACGTCGCGCGCATGATCGGCAACCGTGGCGGCGAAGCCGTGACGCCCGAAGCCGTTTTGAAAATCAAAAGCTTTGTTGACACTTTCGCGCGGCGCGTCAAGAGTCCGCGTCTCGGCGGCGCGTGCAATTTCCCGCGCGACGATTTGACGACGCTCCTTGAGCGTGGCAGCCGCAACGCGCCCTTTATCATCCACGCTTTCAACGAGAAGGGAATCGCCCCGCAGATCGGACTCTATCTGGCGATGATCGAATCGGAATATTGCGTCTGCCTGCAAAGCCCTACCGGCCCTTTAGGTATGTTTCAATTCACACAGGCGACGGGCAGGACTTACGGCTTGGACATCGTGCGGGGCGCATCGCCCTCGAATCCGGACGAACGCTGCAAGCCTGATCCTGCCGCACGCGCCGCCGCCGGATACATGAAATTTTTGCAGGGCAGATACGGCACAGGCCCTTTGAGCGTGCCGCTGGCGATTGCCAGCTACAACAGCGGCGAAGGCGGCCTTTCGACAAACCTCTCTACGGCTCTGGCGAGCGCGATGCAGGAAGAGCGCAGCTTCTGGACGCTGGTTGCCAATCAGGGCCGACTCTCCGAGCAGTTTCAGAAAGAGAATATCAAGTACGTTCCCAAATTTTTCGCCGCCGCCATCGTCGGCGAGAACCCGCAAGTCTTCGGCGTGCAACTGCAACCGCTCTCAAGCTATACTCAATGAGAAGGCAAAAGGTAAAAGTAAAAAGGTAAAAAGAAGGCGGCAACCCGAATTTTATAAAATGCTTTATCCTCACTTTTGCCTTTTACCTTTTACCTTTTTACTTTTCATCGCTCATGCAAACGGAAATCACACTGGCATACTATGACGAGGCGGGGCGGCTCAGGCGCGTGCGGGTCGAGTCGAAGCGTTTTACTATCGGGCGCATTCCTGACAATGACCTGATGATAGAGAATTCGAGTCTCTCGCGTCGTCACGCGTTGATTGAAAGCTTTGATGATGCTGTGGTGCAAATTTCCGATTGCGGGTCGAGCAACGGGACGTTTTTGAACGGCTCTCCCGTGACGCTGCCGGTTGATTTGCATGACGGAGACGTGATTAATCTGGCGGACGCGTGCGATTTGACGGTCGAGTTCGGAAACGCGCGCGAAGCATCAGCAGGCGACGCCTCATACGCTGCCGCCGCTTCGCCGCCGCTCAGTCATGAAGAGCTGTTGCGCCGCGTCGAGGCGGGACTCTCTGCTCAAGGCAAAACCATCGCGCATAAAACTTCCGCTCCTTCTTCCTCCGGGCCAGACCACGCCGGGCAGAAAGTTCCCTTTGAATCGCAGATCACATCTGAAGGGCTTAATATCTATATCATCGCGCCCGTCGTAGCGGTGGTGATTCTGGCGCTGGTCGTGCTGGCGGCAATCGCTTTCAAAGGCAGCGGCGCGAAAAAAACGGAGCGTCACGTTAATACAAATCGAGAGAGAGGTGCAGAGCGTAATAACGACAATGGAAGCCTGCCGCCACTGCTGCCGTCCCCTGATGCGAGCACGACTGTTGACGCTCCACAGGATCAGGCGTCGTCGGATAAACTGGATGAGGTCGAGAGAGACGCGCTGGCAGTGATGCGTACCATCAGCAAGAATGACGACAGCCCCGTCCTGACAGAGCAGAACGTCAAAGAGATTGACGGGCGCATCAAAAGATATAACGGCTCAACCGCGCTCAGGGATAACCTGCGCGCCTTGAAGGCCCGCGCAGAGCAACTGAGCGCGACGGCCAAAGGCGCGTCTTTCAGACCTGCCTTTCTGGCTTTTGCCGCGCTGGCGAAGATGGACAAAGAAGGCTCAAGGGGCGACCCGCTATCTGTCGCGCAGGGGATGCTCCCGGCTCTGACGAAGACGCGCGTCGTGCAGGGCGGCGAATTGGCGCATGACATTTTGCTGACGCTGATTGCGACAGACCCTTCGACGGGCGGCGCGATTGCGCTCAGAGATTCTATCTCAGACTTGACGAAGCGGCGGCCAGATGCGAGTCCGGCGATGATTCGCAATATCTGGTTTCTGCACGAGAATCAAAAAATCACCCCGCAGGCTTACGATCTTGCCATGCGCTTTCTAGCCATCGGCGCGATTGCACAAAACCCGCGCCGCTATGGCATAGAAGCCGAGCCGTTGACTTTTTGAGTTGTTTCGGGAAAACGGAATAAATCGCCATGACCGATAAAAGCTCGACAACTGAAGAATGGGTGACAGGCACAGCCGTCCTGAATGTTTCAGGCGCGCGGCTGGAAATGGAGATTACTGTTCCGGTTGGCTCAACGCGCCCGCGAAGAATGCTGCCCGTCTTTCAATCTTTGACGGAAGCCCTCGTCGGCGTCGGCGTTAGCAATGCCGAAGCGGAAGGCCGCACTATCTCCTGCCAGAAGGGATGCGGAGCCTGCTGTAACCAGCTAGTCCCGCTCGCGGAGATAGAGGCACATCACTTGCGCGAGGTGCTGGAAAAAATTCCGGAGCCGCGCCGCACGGAAGTTCTAGCGCGTTTTGAAGCCGCTTACGAGCGTCTGCGCGTAGCCGGTTTGCTGGAAAAGCTTGAGCATCAGGAGCGTTTTTCTTTGGGCGAGATGCAGGAGTTTGGCTTGGAATATTTCTGGCAGGGCATCGCCTGTCCCTTTCTGGAAGAGGGGTCGTGCTCGATTTATGCAGACCGCCCGCTCGCGTGCCGCGAGTATCTGGTGACATCTCCCGCAGAGCACTGCGCAAAGCCGTCGGCAGAGACCGTGCGTACAGTCGAGCTGCCCGGCAAAGTTTCCATCGCCGTTTGTCGTCTCGCGCAGGATTCATCGAAGAGATTTATCCCGTGGGTTCCGTTGATTCTTCTTCCCAAATGGCTTGCCGCCAACCAAGACGAAGCCGCCCCGCGCCCCGGCCCGGAACTCCTGCAAGAGATATTTGCACGCCTGACGGAAAAGCGGAGCACGGAATAAACTTCCATGCTCCGCGAAAGGTTTCCGCCGTGCACAATTTCTTCTGCCGGTAACTTGTCAATCCTTCGTCGCTTACTCCAAACGATAGTTCGGCGCCTCCTTCGTGATGATGACATCGTGTACGTGCGACTCTCTGAGTCCGGCGGAGGTGATGCGTATGAAGCGCGTGTTCTCCTGAAATTCTTTGATCGTGCGGCAGCCCGTGTAACCCATGCCCGCGCGCAAGCCGCCGATGAGCTGTGTGACCATGTCGGCCAGTGTGCCTTTGTATGGCACGCGGCCTTCGATGCCTTCCGGGACGAGCTTGGATTCGGCCTCTATTGACTCCTGCGCGTAACGGTCGCGCGAGCCTTCGCGCATCGCGCCGATGGAACCCATCCCGCGATAGGTTTTAAAAGAACGACCCTGAAAGAGTATCAACTCGCCCGGCGCTTCTTCCGTTCCGGCAAAGAGCGAGCCGATCATGACTACATCCGCGCCCGCTGCAATCGCCTTCGCCACGTCGCCGGAAAACTTGACGCCGCCGTCCGCGATGACTGGAACATTGCTCCCGCGCGCGGCCTTGACGCAATCGGTAATCGCCGTGATCTGCGGCACGCCCGCGCCCGTCACGACGCGCGTGGTGCAGATGCTCCCCGGCCCAATTCCGACTTTAATGGCATCCACTCCCGCGTCAATTAATTCACGTGTCGCTTCACTTGTGCCGACATTGCCCGCGACGAGTTGCGTGTCGGGATAGCGACGCTTGATCTCGCGCACGGCTTCGATGACGCGCGTGGAATGACCATGCGCCGTATCAATCACCAGACAGTCCACGCGAGCCTTGACCAGCGCGTCCGCGCGCTCTTTAAAATCTCCGGTCGCGCCGATGCCCGCTGCGACGCGCAGGCGGCCCAAGTCGTCTTTCGCAGCCGTCGGATATTTAATAGCCTTCTGAATATCTTTAACGGTAATCAAGCCCTTGAGGTGTTTGTCGCCGTCTATGACCAGCAGCTTTTCGATGCGATGTTTTTGGAGGACGACTTTGGCTTCTTCGAGAGTCGTGCCGACAGGGACTGTGACGAGCGGTTGCGGGGTCATCACTTCTGAGACCGGAATATCAAAGCGCGTCTCGAATCTCAAATCGCGGTTGGTGATGATGCCCACTAGATGGCCGTCTTCATCCACGACGGGCACGCCGCTAATCTTGTAGCGTTGCATCACATGCAGAGCTTCGCTCACAGGGCGGTCTGGGCGAATCGTCACAGGGTCAACGATCATTCCCGATTCGGAGCGTTTCACTTTATCAACTTCTTCCGCCTGTCTCTCGATGGGAAGATTTTTGTGGACGACGCCGATGCCGCCCTGCTGTGCGATGGCGATGGCGAGCGCAGCCTCCGTCACAGTGTCCATCGCCGCAGAGCAGAGCGGAATCTGCAATCTTATCCCACGCGTGAATTGCGTTGAAGTATCCGTCTGGTTCGGCAACACGTCCGAGCGCGACGGGACTAAAAGCACATCGTCGAATGTTAAGCCTTCTGTCACATTATCTGTAATCATTTATTACTCCTTGAATAATTGTGCTTTGTTCTTTAGTCTTTTGTTCTTTGTAGTTCTCACCCGCCCTGAGATTTGGAACTCAAAGTTGAGCCAAATGCAAAGCACAAAGAACAAAAGACAAAGAACAAAAACACAAAATCCCAAGTCAAAACTCGACCTGGGATTTAAGCTTGAAACCTTCTGACTTCATATCTATTGTAAAAACTTCGTGTAATCGTCCTTCATGATGACCATCTCGACAGGCTGTGTGGTCGAGTCTGTGACTACTTTCGCAGGGCGTCCGTTAATGGTCAACTCAAGGACTTTCGCCTTGCTCTTGGAATATCGGATGCTCAACCGCTCCGCCGGTTTGAATTCTTTGGCCTCACCCGCCTTCAGATTTCCTTCTTTTGAATCTTCATCGTCCACACGAGTTTTGACCCATGCCTCGTCAAGAGCTTTGAGCTGGATAACAAAGCCTGCGGTCGCAGGTGCAGTGGCAGAATTGTTCGCGCTCGTTGCATTGCCGGTCGCGGATTGCGTGACAGGCGCGGTCGCCGTGGTTGACGGATTATTGGAGCGCGCGGCCTCGCGCCTTTGATACCAGTGCAGTGCGGCGTAGACGGCCAATGAAAGGATCGCCAGAATCAGGATTGTCAACAGCACTGTGACGAGGGGCGAGCGCACGCCGTTGCCGTCCGTGTAGACATGTGATCTATAGGGCGTCGTCACCACTTCATCCGGCGCGGCTCCTAACTCGCGGGCCGTGCGCGCATACGCATCCAAAGCTTCCTGCTCGTCATAGCCGATATATTTGGCGTAAGCTTTGATAAAACTGCGGTTGAAGATACCGCCGGGCAGGCGTTTCAGGTCTCCGGTCTCAATGGCTTCCAGATAGCGCGTCGAAATCCGCGTCTGTTCGGAAATCTCGCGCAGGGAGATACCACGGGCCTCGCGTGCGAGCCGCAGTTGTTCGCCAAAGGATGCTGCCATCGCCAATCCGCTTCCGCCCTTCGGGAGAATATGTTGGGAGGGAAACTATTTCAGATTTTTGATTAAAGAAGACCCGGCCTTTCGGCCTTGAACCTTCAGGATAGAGTAGCGCGCCAATCTAAAATCTAAAATCCAAAATCTGAAATTCCGCAGTTGGGTTCGCACTATAACCGTCACGGGCAAAAGTTGTCAAACATTTGCCTTGACAAAAGTTTACGCGTCTCTTGATTCTTCCGGCGCACGGTGCTACGGTTGGAGCATTCGCAGAGCCGAAAATCGCTTTTAATATCTACAACAGGAAATTGAGGAGGAGGGCATATGCCTCTCGAAGCACTCGGAATGGTCGAGACCAAAGGATTCGTCGGAGCGGTCGAAGCCGCAGACGCGATGGTCAAGGCCGCCAACGTCCAACTTTTAGGAAAAGAATATATCGGCGCGGGCTACGTCACGATCTTTGTGCGCGGCGATGTCGGCGCGGTCAAGGCTGCGACCGATGCCGGAGCGGCTGCGGCGCGCAGGGTCGGCGAACTCATCAGCGTGCATGTCATCCCGCGCCCGCATGGCGAAGTCGAGCGCGTGCTGCCCACCAACGGGCGCACGGGTTATAGCCCGGACGAGCGTGCCATCGGCGCGGGCGAGCGCGGCCAGCTAAGCGAAGGCGACCAGGGCCGCTCGCTGCCCGCCGGAGCACGCGAGAACAATAAGGAAAGGGCGAAGTAATTGCGGAATGCGGATTTCTGATTGCGGATTTAAGAAAGAACTCTTTGCTTTTTTAATCCGCATTCCGTGATCCGAAATTGATGGAGGTTGTGATGTCGGTTGATAAAGACCTCGTGTCTGTACAGCAGGCGCGCGATCTGGTAGAGGCGGCGCATCGTGCACAGGTCGAATTAGCGCGTTTCGATCAGGGCAAGATTGACCGGATTTGCGAAGCGATGGCAAAGGCCGCTTTGCGCGAAGCCGCACGCCTCGGCGCGATGGCCGTCGAAGAGACAGGCTTTGGCGTGCCCGCTGACAAGCAGGAAAAGAACCGTTTCGCCTCCGAAGATGTCTGGAACTATTTTAAGAATCTACGCACCGTCGGCGTCATCAACGAAACCAAAGAGATTGTCGAGATAGCCAGCCCGCGCGGCGTCGTCGCAGGCATCATTCCTTCCACCAACCCGACCTCGACAGCCATCTTCAAATGCCTGATTGCCATCAAGTCGCGCAATGCCATAGTCCTTTCGCCGCATCCTTCAGCCGCGCGCTGTATCAACGAAACGGTCAAGGTCGTGCGCGATGCCGCCGTCAAAGAGGGCTTGCCCGCAGATGCTATCGGCTGCATGGCGATGGCGACCATCGAAGGCACGGAAGCCCTGATGAAGCACAAGCAGACCGCAGTGATTTTAGCGACGGGCGGCATCGGTCTGGTGCGCGCAGCTTATTCGTCCGGCAAGCCTGCTTTCGGCGTCGGGCCGGGCAATGTCCCCGTCTTCATCGAAAGGTCTGCGGACGCGGCCAAAGCCGTGCAGGACATCCTGACCAGCACCTGCTTTGACAACGGCACGATCTGCGCTTCGGAGCAGGCAGTCGTTGTCGATGCGCCGCTTGAAAAGGAAGTGCGCGAGCAGTTCAGAGCGCAGGGCGGGCACTTCTTAAACGCAGCGGAAGCAGAGCAACTGGCAAAAGTCGTCGCCACGCCGCAGCGTTCTTTGAACCCTGCCATCGTCGGCAAATCCGCAGAAGTGATTGCGAAAATGGCAGGCATCAGTATTCCAAACGGCACGCGCTGCCTGCTGGCGGATGTCGGCGGCGTCGGGCGAGACTTCCCGCTCTCTATGGAAAAGCTGTCGCCGGTTTTGGCTTTTTATGTAGAGGACGGAGTGGAGCGCGGCGCGGCGCGTTGCTTTGAAGTTTTGAGCTACGGCGGCATGGGCCACACGGCGGGGATTCACACGCGCTCGCGCGAGGCAGCCGTCGCCTATGGCAAAGAGATGCCTGCCTCGCGCATCTGCGTCAACACGCCGACGACGCACGGCGCAATCGGATTCTCAACAGCATTGCCTCCATCAATGACTCTGGGCTGCGGCTCATGGGGCGGCAATGTCACTTCCGACAACGTCTCGCCGCTCCATTTAATGGACATCAAGCGCGTGGCTTTTGAAACAAGGCCGGTCAAGAGCGCGCGTCCGGCAGTCTCTGTGCAGCAACCGGCACAGACGGCGCAGCCAGCCGCCTCCACAAACGAGCCGCGCATCAGGCGCGAAGAGATTGCAGCCATCGTTGACCGCTTTCTAGCCAATCGCAAAGATGAGCAGCCCTCTCATGCGCCGCTTACTGCATCGAACGCGCCCGCGCCGCGCCAGCCTGTGATTGACATCGAGGCGGGCAGCATGTACGACGCCTCGCAGGCCGCGCCCCAAGCCGCCGCCGCGCCGACCGCAGAGAGCAAGAATGGCGTGAGCAATGGAAGTGGCGCTGTTTCAGCGCAGAGCGCGCAGCCGTCCGCGCCAGCCGCGACCAATGGCAACAGCCGCAAAGCAGTTGATTTCGTCAGCGAAGACGACGTGCGCCGCGCGATTCAGAAAGGCGAGAAGATTTACGTCAACGCGCGCACCATCATCACTCCCTCCGCACGCGATATAGGAGAGCCTGCGGAGGTGTTCGCTAAAGCTTAAAAGAACTGTTCTTTGTCTTTTGTGCTTTGCATGAGGCGTTTAATCTTGAGTTGGAATTTTTAAGATTGAATGCCGCATACAAAGAACAAAGAACAAAGAACAAAGAACAAAGAACAAAGAACAAAGAACATGTTCTTAGGAAAAGTCGTTGGCACAGTCTGGTCCACAAAGAAGACGCCTGATTTGGAGGGCGTCCGTTTTTTGATTGTCCACCCTTATGATCTGGACAAAGAGCCGACCAAAAACATCGTCGTCGTCGCAGACCGTCTTGGCGCGGGCATCGGAGAGATAGTGATGTGCGCTTACGGCAAGGCCGCGCGCACGGCTATCGGCAATCAGGAGATGGCAATCGAAGCCGCTGTCGTCGCCATCGTCGATCGGATGGACTTGCAGGATTCAGTCTCAGAGGAAGCGCGCGAGGCAGCGCGCGAACTCAGGGACACGGACAATGGAAGGCAAAAGTAAAAAGGTCAAAGGCAAAGGTGAAGACAGCATTTCTCTTATCGTAAACTTTTGCCTTTTTACTTTTACCTTTTTACTTCTTTAGAGATGGCTAACGAAGAGTTGATTTATCGCATCACGCGGGCCGTTTACGGGCGGCTCGGCGCAGGCGCGGATGAACAGACGGTCGAGCAACTCGTGACGGACATTTACCGCGCGATTGAGCCTGTGGTCGAGACAAACGGAAGTCCAGCCGGGTTGCCGAAAGCAGAGCCAGCGGGCGGCGAAGAGAAGCAGGGGAGCGCCTACGACTCGCAAAGCCGCCTCATCGTCTCTGTCTTTGGAGTCGATCATCCGGGCATCGTCTCCGGCGTCTCGCAGGTTTTGGCCGAAGCCGCGTGCAGTATTATTGACATCAATCAAACAGTGGTGCGCGGCAAATTTGCGATGGTTATCATCGCAGACATGTCGCGTGCGCGTGAGTCCGCCTCTGCGCTCAAAGAACGCTTTGGCAAAGCCGGAGACCAGCTCGGCGTGCGAATCTACGCCCAACGCGAAGACCTTTTCAACGCGATGCATAGAATCTGAAGAACAGTGACAAGCGACGAATGAGAGGCAAGAAAGCTTTTCCAACTCGTCGCGCGTCACTTGTCACTGCACTTATGGAACCGGAAATCTCCCATCGTTGCACGGCCTGCGGGGCTGCGATTCGCACCCGCTCACAGTTCTGCCCGCAATGCGGCAAACAACTCAGGAAAGGTGGTTCGGATGCGCTCCCGGCTGGCGGGAATTCGGAGATGCAGACCGGCGCGAGAACGGATAGAGAACTCAAGACCACGCCGCTCGTGCCGCCGCAGGCTGTGTTAGACCCTGAGCCTGACAAAGCGCCCAGTGGGCCATTGCGGGCGGCAGACGAACTGCCGGAAGGCAATCATGTGCGGCAGGCCGTCTCATATCAGGAAGAAAAGCCCGCTAAGGGGCAGCGCGTCAAGCAGGCCGCGCGCGAGATGGTTCAGGAAAATGTGCGGCCCCGCGTCGAAAAACTGCGCAAGGCGTCAAACGTTGTCATCGAAGAGGCCGCGATTGATCCGAGCCTGCGCTTTATCCTGATTGCCGTTCTCATCTTCATTATTTTCATCACACTGCTCTTGCTTAGCTTTGTCAAATAAGTCTCAAGTCTCAATTCGTTGTGCTTGGGACTTGAGACCTGGGACTTGAGACTCTTTAATGGATTACACACAGGCCGAAATTCTCGAAACCCTGCGCATGACGGAGATGGAGCATCTGGACATACGCACTGTGACGCTCGGTCTGTCCCTGCGCGACTGCGCCTCGGAGTCTATGGAGCGAACGGCTGAGCGCGCGAAAGAGAAGATAGAGCAGATGGCCGCGCATCTCGTCTCGACAGTTGACGAGATCGGCGACGAGATCGGCATCCGCATCGCCAACAAAAGAATTTCCATCACGCCCGTCTCCATGATCGCAGAGGCCGCGGGCGGCGGCGACTTTACCTTGCTGGCGCATGCGATTGATGAAGCGGCGCGCAACGTCGGCGTGGATTTCATAGGCGGCTACTCCGCTCTGATCCACAAAGGATGGACGCGCGTCGAGAGCGAGTTTCTGGATTCCATTCCGGCGGCTCTCGCTGCAACCGAACGATTGTGCGCTTCCGTTAATGTGGCGACGACGCGCGCGGGCATCAACATGGATGCCGTGCGCCGCGTCGGATTAATCATCAAGGATGCAGCCGAGCGGACGCGCGAGACAGGGGGCTTGGCCTGCGCGAAATTCGTCTGCTTTGCCAACGCGGTCGAGGACAATCCTTTTATGGCGGGCGCATTCCACGGCATCGGCGAGCCGGAAGCGGTCATCAACGTCGGCGTCTCCGGCCCCGGCGTCGTCAATCATGCTTTGCAGCATGCGCCCCGCGATATGCCTTTGCACAAACTGGCCGAGCTGATAAAAAAACTTTCCTTCAAGCTCTCGCGTGCAGGCGAACTGGTCGGGCGCGAAGCCGCGCGGCGTCTCGGACTTCCCTTCGGCATTATTGATCTCTCGCTTGCGCCCACCCCTGCGCCCGGCGATTCCGTCGCAGACATCCTCGAAGCAATGGGCTTTGAGCGCGCGGGCACGCATGGCACGACCGCCGCCCTCGCGCTCTTGACCGATGCCGTCAAAAAGGGAGGCGCGATGGCGAGCGGTTCCGTTGGCGGGATGAGCGGCGCGTTTATCCCCGTCTCTGAAGACGCGAGCATGATAGAGGCCGCGCGCGTCGGCGCGCTGTCGCTTGATAAGCTGGAGGCGTGGACCAGCGTCTGCTCTGTCGGGATAGATATGGTCGCCGTTCCCGGCTCGACCTCTGCGGAAACCATCTCGGCCATCATCGCGGACGAGATGGCAATCGGCGTCATGAATAACAAGACGACAGCCGTGCGCATCATCCCCGTTCCCGGCAAAGTGGTCGGAGAGATGGTCGAGTATGGCGGCCTTCTGGGGAGCGCGCCCATCATGGCTGTCAACAAATTTGCCAGCACCGATTTTATACGGCGCGGCGGGCGCATCCCGGCTCCGATACATTCTTTGAGAAATTAAGCGGGAGGCATCAAGGTGAAAGACGCGATGAGGAAATTAGACTGTGCGCTGCTACTCTTATGGCTAGGTCTACTGCTTACGCCATCTCTTGCGGGGCAGGATGACAAGAAGAAATCTGCACAGAAACAGAGGCCGGATTTGAGCGGGAGATGGCGACTAGAGGTCATCGAGAACGTGGGGGGAAAGACGCGCCAGCCGGCTAAAGAGACTGTCATGGTGATACAATATCAGGAACCGGTCATCAAATTTCGTGAAGATGTTGGAAGCGAGTCGGAAAGGGAACTGAGCTATTATACGGACGGGCGCGGGGAGGAAAATCCATCCGGCTGGAGCACCAGCATCAACGGTTCCGGCCCCAGCCGCGACCCCGCGCAGCTCAAAGAACTGCTCAAGTCAAAGACAAAATGGGATGGTGAAAAGCTTGTCTCGCGCGCCTTTCTTCAACGAATAGTCTCAGGACACAGGGTATCCATGGACATCGTCAAAGAGTGGAAACTCTCCAAAGATGGTCAGACATTGACGGTCACGACCCGCACCACACCCCCGCCTGAAACATCCACACCAAGACAGGGTGTTATGGTTTCGTCTATGACAAACGAGGTCAAGCACAAGTATCGTCTGGAGACTAAGGCGTCAACTCAGTAGCTCGCACGGGTCACGACGATTTCTGATTTTTTTTCTCGAATCCATTCAATTGCGGAGGGGTTATCTTATGGAAGCGCTGGGCATGGTGGAATGCATGGGACTGGTCGCGATGATCGAAGCGGCTGATGCGATGGTGAAGTCCGCAGACGTGCGGCTCGTCGGTTACGAGAAGATTGATGCGGGACTGGTGACGGCGATTGTGCGCGGCGAAGTGGGAGCGGTCAAAGCCGCTGTCGAGGCCGGAGCCGCAGCCGCGTCACGCGTCGGCACAGTGGTCGCCACGCACATCATCCCGCGCCCGCATGCGGAAGTGGACGAAGGGATTCCGGTCTTGCAGACGGGCGAGACGACGCGGAAAAAAATCAGCGGCTCGGTACACGGGAAGAAATAGCGCGAGTTTGGCGTCCCACAGCTAAAGCGTAAAATGCATGCTGGCCTATAAATCTTTAAAGCTCATCTTCATCCCGCACTTTTTAGGCTTACTGCTGCTTTGCGCTCTCCCCGCACGCGCGCAGTCCGGCGAGACGCTCGCGCGCAAGTTCGATGAATTCGGCGACATACAGCTCTCAGACCTCAAAGCCCGGCTGGACAATTTCGCCATTGAGCTTCAGAACAACCCGACAGTGCGCGGCTTTATCATGGTCTATCGCTCGCGCCGCGATTTGCCCGGATTGAACGGTAGGCTGCTCGGCCTGATGAAAGATTATCTGGCTAATACGCGAGCGATTCCGGCAGAACAGGTAATCACGGTTGACGGAGGCGAGGCTTCTTGCTTGGCGCAGGAACTCTGGATCGCGCCGCCCAACACCGCGCCCAACCCGAGGGCGGATGCCTATCCGAGAGCGTTTGTGGATACCGAATCCGCCCGTAAATTTGATGAATATTACTACGGCTTGGCGGACGGCTATAATCAGGAGTTATATGAGCCGACCGAATTCGGGGAATCAATGGAATCGTTTGCCGCGGCTTTGAGAAAAGAGCCGCGTGCTCAAGCCTATATCATCGCCTACTCGCAGTATTACGTGGAGCGTTGGTATCAGGTGGACACATTAACTAATAAGAGCAAGGCGGGCCGACGCGTGTACCTTGACCAACCCGGCACGACGGCGAAGATATTACGAGACGTGAAAGCCGAGTTAGTGAATAAACATAGCATCGCTGCCAACAGGATCAAGGTCATCAATGGCGGGTATCGCAAGCTGCGTTACCTTGAATTGTGGATTGTCCCGCGCGGCGAGCATCCTCCGGTTTCGACTCCGAACGCCTTTCCCAAACGGCGCAGAGCGCGCCGCTAGATTCAACCGGCAAACACCGGCAGCGTCCCTGCCGCCTGAGCCTGAAGATGCGGCGGCGTGTAGTCGTCCGGCAAATCGCCGTTATCCGCGCGCAGGTGTTGGCGGTCTTTGGGCCTCAGTGTGGCAATCAGTTCTTTGCGCGACTTGGTCTGCAAAGGTTTCCCCGCATAAATTTTGCCCATCCGCGCGAGCGTTTTTTCCGAGAGCGCGCCTGAGAACATCCATAAGGGATAAGTGAAGTTCGGGCCGTTGAGCCGCCTGAGCTTGTAAAACCACATGGCGATTGAGCCGACGCGCCACGCGGTCGGCCCCCACCAGCTATACTGTCCGGGCCGCAGGTTCATCTTCCAGCACTTCATCATCAACTGCCACTGCAAAGGCGTTAGCTGGCGCGTCTCCGTCACGCCCTTCGCATGCTCCATCCGCGTGTCATGCAGCGGCGTGAAGATGGACGGGATGAGAAAGGCGAAGAGCTTGCGCCGCTCCATCTCGTAAACCAGATCAATCGTTGCTTTGACATCTTCGTCCGTCTCGCCGGGATTGCCGACGATCAAGGTCATCGCCGGAAACCAGTTGTTCTCGTTCAAGACGCGCAAGCCTTCGAGGACGACGCTGGGCCAATCCTCCACATGAAACGGCACGCCCTTGCTAGACATAATCCGCTTCGCCATCGGCACAGAGCCTGTTTCGAGTCCGATTAACGGAGCCAGAGCTTTCTTTTCAGGATGGCTGCTCAGGTATGGAAAGTGAATCGGGCTTTTCGGCAAGAGCAGCTCGGAAAGCTGCTTAATCAAAATCGGGTCAACGACAGCGGGCGCGATGGTGCAGTGGCTGAGGACATGCTGCTCTACGCCGGGAGTGTTGACGATGTCCGAATAGAGGTCTATCAATGCCTCGCGGTTGGGAAAATAAAATGGCGTCTGTGTATGCACCTGTCCCCAGATAAACATGTCTTCCGTGGCAAGCGAGATTTGCTTATTGCCTTCGCGCACATTGGCCCTGACGGCCTCCATGATCTTCTCTTTCGGTAAATCAATCTGCGGATTCAAATCCGGCACGCAGAATTTGCAGCGTCGCCCGCAACCCGTCGTCATCTCGACCACGCCAAACGTCGTGCGCGCATCCGGAAAGAGAATGCCCGCAGGGTCTGTCGGATGCTTGACTTCAAGCTGGCGCGGCAATTCTTCGCCGCTTATCGCCTTGCGAAACAGTTCGAGCGTCTCAACGGATTCGCTGCGTCCTTCGACCACGCAGTCCACGCCAAGCTCTTCATAGGTGTTCGTCTGAATAATCTGCCAGCCGCCGGAGCCGCCGACGATGACCTGAAAATTTTTGCGATACGGACTCGACTTGATCTGCGCGAACATCTCTCTTGAATAGTGAGAGTTCATAGGCATCTTTGAAGAGCCGAAGATGGAAGTATAGACGCCCGCCGCAAAGGTGACGCCGAGCGGGTTATGCGTCGAGACGGCGACGATGCGCGTGCGCGGCCCGATGAATTTATCAAGGTCACCGGGAAAGCAGGCAACTATGTCCTCGCGCGCATACTCGCGCAGGAGAGATTTCTCCACCAGCCTGACGCCCGCAGGCATGTAACGCGCAGAGCCGTCCCGGTTGCGCTCGACCTCGCGCCATTTCGGATATTTGCGATTGATGACGCCTTCCATCCAGACGGGCAGAGAGGCCATCGCCATCTGTATGAAATAGCCCGCGTGATCTATGGACTCCGTCAGGGGAGCGGTCAGGACGATCAATTTGCCGCCGTCCGGCAAGCCCTCGGCTTTCAGTTCGGAAGAGTTTGCAGAGTGATGTCCGTTGCCGTTGGTGTGAGCTTTGGAGGAAAGCATTTTTTTACCTCTCGGTGAAAATTTGCTGATAAGCGAGGCATCAGTTCGAGCGAAATTACGCCGCTCTCAACAGAGATGTCAAGGTGTCATTCGTCATTCTCGTCTTTCGGCTGAGCGATAAAACGATAGCCGACGCCCCGGACAGTGAGCAGGTGTCTGGGGCTTGACGGCACATCTTCGAGATGTTTCCTGAGGCGCACGATAAAGTTGTCTATCGCGCGCGTGTCCGTATCCTCTCTTAAATTCCAGACCTCTTCGAGTATCTGTTTGCGCGCGACGATACGGCCCTCGTGTTTGATGAGATAACGCAGGAGGTCTGCTTCCATCAAGGTCAGGTGAACGCTGCGCTCTCCGACACGCAGTTCGAGCGCGCCGAAATCTATCTTCTTGCCGTCAAAGACAAAGACCTCTTCGGGGATTTCGCGCGCTGGAATCTCTTCCGCTTGAGACGTTTTGGCAGACTCGCGCAGCCACTCGCGGCGTCTGAGCAAGCCCCGAAGCCGCGCCAGCAGGATAGTCAGCTCGAAGGGTTTCGGAAGATAATCATCTGCGCCGGATTCAAAACCGCTCAGCACATCTTCAGGGCGACCGCGCGCCGTCAGCATCAGCACCGGCACAAACTGTCCTGCCTCTCTCAACTCAGCCGTGACCATAAAGCCGTCTATGCCGGGCAGCATCACATCGAGCACGACCGCAGCGAAACGGTCACGCTCTGCCAGCAGCACTTGCAGAGCAGATTCGCCGTCGCCGGCCACTTCGACCTCATAGCCTTCGGCTTCGAGATTAAAGCGCAAGCCATCTGCCAGATGTTTTTCATCCTCGACAATAAGAACTCGCGCGCTCATCTCTCGTGCGCCCTCGGAAGAAGAATCGTAAACGTGCTCCCTGCGCCCTCGCCCTCGCTTTCGGCAAAGACGCGCCCGCCATGCTTTTCGACGATGGAGCGCACGATAAACAGGCCGAGTCCTGTTCCTTTGACGCGGCGCATGACTCGACCCGGCACGCGATAGAAGCGTTTGAAGATTCGCTTGAGATGGCCCTTCGGAATCCCCACGCCCCTGTCCGTCACGCGCACCATCACGCGCCGCGCGTCAACCGCTTCGACCTCGACGGAGACGCTGACTTCCTGCGTGGAATATTTGACGGCGTTATCAATCAGGTTTGAGATGGCGGCGCGCAACTCTTCCGCATCGCCAGTGACGTTGGCGCGCCCGTTTCCATTATTGAGAGGGGCGGAAAAGCGCACAGCCTCAGTCTGTAGATTGTAACGCGTGCGCACCAGCTCAAGACACTCGCGCGCTATCTCGGTCATGTCAATCAGAGAGGCTGGCGCGAGTGGGCGGCGATGACCTGTCTGCCCCGCCCGCAAGACCTGTTCGACGGTGTGCAGCAGGCGGTCGCTGTCCGCGAGCATGATGTTATAAAACTCTCGGCGGCGCGCTTCATCCACTTCATGCTTTTGCAGGGTTTCGAGATAGAGACGAATCGAGGTGATGGGAGTCTTGAGTTCATGCGTGACGGCGTTGATAAAGCTGTCGTGTTGTTCATTACGCCGAATCTCGCGCACGAGAAAGGTGGTGTTGAGCACGAGGCCGGTGATGAGCAGTCCGAAAAAGACTATGCCGAGAACGAGGAACGCGACTTCGCGCCAGTTGAGCAGAATCCAGCCGACATTGAGGGCCGCCGCCAGCACGACCAGACACGCGCCGAGCGTAATGAAGAACGCGATGGATTTACGCCGACTCTTGACACGCATACCGGCATTGTAAACGAATTCGCTCATTGAATCATTTGTTCGATGAGCAAATGATTCAATGAGCGAATTCGTTTGTTCCCTGACTTCAGGCCGCTTCTTTCAATGCCTCGACGGGCGCGTCGCTCGCAGCGGCGGCGGCAGATGGCATGTAGAGAGCTTTGTTGATGAGCTTGATGTTCGTCGCCAGCCCTAAAAATTGCAGCGCGCGGATGCCGTACCAGTTCATATCAATCTCGTACCAGCGCAGTCCGTGACGCGCGGCTGTCGGGTGCGCGTGATGATTGTTGTGCCAGCCTTCGCCGAAAGTGAGCAGCGCGACCCACCAGAGATTGGTCGAATCATCCGTCGTCTCAAATCTGCGTTTGCCCCACATGTGCGTCGCAGAGTTGACCAGCCATGTCGCGTGCAAGCCGACAGTGACGCGAAAGAAAGTGCCCATCATCAACATTGACCAGCCGCCGATGGCATACAGGATCGCTCCGGACAGGATGAGCGGCACGTAATAGAAACGATTGGTCCAGAAGTGAAACTTATCTTTCATCAAATCGGGAGCGTAACGCATCAGGACTTCGTCCGTATGCTGTTGCGCAGTGCCTCTGAAAATCCAGCCGATGTGCGCCCACCATGCGCCGTCGCGCGGCGTATGCGGGTCTTTGCCGGAAACTTCCGTGTGCGCGTGATGTATGCGATGCGTCACGACCCAGTTGATCTGCCCGCCTTCGAGCGTCAGCAGGCCGCAGACGGTCAGAATATATTCAACCCACTTCGGCGTCTTGAATCCTCTATGCGTCAGCAGACGATGAAAGCCCATGCCGATGCCCGGATTGCCGGAAATCCACCACAGAAAAACTGTGGCAATCAATGCAGGCCACGTAAACATGAAGAGCGCGCCAATCGCGGCTGCATGAAAGATAATCATGAAGATGATGGTGTTCCACCTGTACTCCAATTTTTTCCGGCCTTCTGTCATTTCGCTCTGCATAGATGTCTCCCGTGCTTTCAACTTTCAATTTCGTCTAATCTTTGATGAGGGAAGGCAGGCATCTTAACAAGTTAAAGCTAAAGCCAATGTAATAGTTATGTAAGCGGCTGGCCCCAGAGCCGCAAAGATGAGCGCGGCCCCGCAGTAAAAGAGATGTCAAAGAAGACTTCTTTGCTTCTGCGACAAAACTTCGATAATTTGATTGCAGCCAGATGTCTTCAATATTGCGAACAGCCAAATTCGAGCCAGAACGGAGCACGCACAGAAATGATTACCACCGTCTGCCTGAACAGCGCGGAGAAAAAGTTTCAGGAAAATCTTCCGGCGGCTAACATCAGCGAATATTGCAGGGACGACAAGCACGTCGTGTGGGCAGATGTCTCAGACCCGACGAGCGAGGATTTTCTGGAACTGGCCGCAGAGTTTAATTTTCACCCGCTCTCGATTGAAGACTGCCATAACGCGCACCAGCGTCCGAAGGTCGAAGAATACCCGGGCTACTATTTCATAGTGCTTTACGAGGCGGAACTGGTCGGAGAGCACGACAATCTTGAGCTGCGCGAGCTGAACATCTTTCTCGGCTCAAACTTTCTGGTGACGGTGCACAGCCGCCCGATTCGCGCCGTCAAGACGGCCTCGCGGCTCTGGAAAGAATGGACTGACCGCGCAGAGCACGGCGCAGGGCTGTTGGCCTATCTCTTGATTGACGCGATTGTGGACGACTACATGCCGCTGCTGGATATTTTGAGCGAGCGGATGGACGGACTCGAAGATCAAATCTTCGTTGACTTTCAATCCGAGGCGATTCAGGAAATCTTTCGCATCAAAAAACAACTGCTTTACCTGCGCCGCTCTATCACGCCGCTGCGGGATGTTTTCAACACGATGCTCAGACGCGAGCAGCCGATCTTCGCGCGCGAGACGCACGTTTATTTTCAAGACGTGTTCGACCACATCATCCGCGTCGCAGACACGATTGACACCCTGCGCGATATGCTCGGCACGACGATGGACGCATATCTCTCAGTCGCGGGCAATCGCATGAACATGGTGATGAAGCGTCTGACATCGGTTGCCACGATTCTGATGTCCGTCACCCTGATTGCAGGAATCTACGGGATGAACTTCAACTTCATGCCGGAGCTGAAATGGAAGTACGGCTATGTCTTCGCGCTCTCTTCGATAGTGGCGGTCGGCTTCGGACTCTATCTTTATCTGAGAAAGGTGGAATGGCTATGAAGAAGAAAAAGCAGCATCGGCACAGGCACGTGCATTATCTGCGCGTGAATAAAAAAGGTGACATCTCCGAGCTGTCGCAAAAACTAGCCCCGCTCGAAGAGATTGACCCGCAGGCCGTACAGCCGTCGCCGTGGAAGAAGGCAGATGACACAATCGTGATTGATACCGGAAGCCTTCAACTACCGGAAAATTTATTGGAGGAAGAGCGGGAGAAAAACGGCATTCTGGGGCTTGAGCCGGTGGTGCTCGCCATACTTGTCCTCGCGCTCGTCTTTATCGCTTTTATCGCTTATCAGATTTACCGGATGCCCGCGCCGACTAACTGAACCGGGAAATTGCGGAATGCGGATTTCGGATTGCGGATTGTAGAAGTTTAGTTTTTCAATCCGCAATCCGCATTCCGCATTCCGCAATCGTCTAAGGTTTGCGACCGGATGTCGCGGGTTTGTTCGCGCCCGGCGCTGGCTGCCTGGGGGCGGGCGTGCCTGCTCCATCGCGCGGGGCTGTGCGACCGGAGCGCGTGACGGCGATGCGCTTATCGCGTTTGGTGGCGTCATTGATTGAGACGCGGATGGCGCGATAGGAGCCGTCGCGCCTATCATTGGTCGGATAGTAGCTGACGATATACTGCGTCCGCATGTCGCGCGTAATCTCTTCGGCAATACCCGGCAGGTCGTTCAGAGAGGTTGGGAAGAAGGCACGCCCGCCCGTTTCTTCAGCCATCCGGTTGATTAAATCAACCGACTTGCTCTTGGCGCTCTTGCGTATAAAGAAGCCCTTCTTTTCGTCATCCAACTCATTCACAAAACCGATGACGTAAATCTGCACATCCTCTTCGCGCAGGCGTGCGAAGAGGTCTCTGTCCTTGTAATAGCTGTCGCGGTCTTCGCCGTCTGTGACCACGATCAGCGCGCGGCGGCGGCGGTCTTCGATGTCGTTGCCTTTCTTGTAAGCGGCGACGTGCTCTGCCGCGAGATAGACTGCGTCAATCACAGCCGTCTGCCCGCCCTCTGGAAAAAAGCTTTCGAGCACATCAATCAACTCTGCTTTATCGGCGGTGAAATCCCTCGCCACTTCAATCTTGTCGCTGCTGATAAAGCGCATCAGGAAAGTTTCATCGCCGGGCTTGTTGCTGTTAATGATGGTTTTGCCAGCGTCAATCACCTTGACGATCTGCGAGCGCAGCGAGCCGGAAGTGTCAATCGCCAGCCCGTAGCTGATAGGCACTTCCGTTGTATTGGCGAACTCGATTTTCTGCAACACGCCGTCTTCGTAAACGCGAAACTCTTCCTGCCTGACATCGTTAACTGTGCGGTTATTGCGGTCTATCACGCGCACGTTGAGATTGACCAGATTGGTGTCAACCTTGACCGTGTCGCCCTCGTCAAGCTCCACGCCCGAAGGGTCATCCGGGCTTGGCGTCGGAGTCGCGCCGGGAGAAGAGGCTGGCGGAGGCAGGTTCTGTATCTTCGGCGGCGTCGGCGCGGCGTTCGGGTCAACGCGGCGTGGCCGCGCATCCTGCTGCTGCGCGTGTCCAGCATGCGAAAGGATTAGAAACAGCAGGG
The DNA here is from genome assembly GCA_963817025.1 of Pyrinomonadaceae bacterium. Taxonomy (GTDB): domain Bacteria; phylum Acidobacteriota; class Blastocatellia; order Pyrinomonadales; family Pyrinomonadaceae; genus JACMLC01. Next base: position 163,609 of record CAWFML010000005.1, read on the forward strand.
CCAGCGAGCAGGATACCGCGAGCGCAAAAGCGCGGCGCGCATTTCCGGACATTGATAAGCGGCGATGTTTCATCTTCATAGCTCTCAAAAAAAGATGTCAGATGCTGGATGTCAGATGTTAGTTCAAATCAAAACCGACATCCAGCACCTAACACCTGACATCTCATCCGTGCGCTGCTGGGGCCAGAAAGAGCATTGCGCAACACACATTCGTTTGCGCGGGCACGTTTGTAAAGATGCCCCGTGGGGGCGTAGACGTTGCCGCGCAGCTCTCTACGCTAAATCTATTTACGCGGGTTGGTGATCGCGTAGTAACCTTCGCGGCTGCGCACAAAGAGACGCGGCAACCCGCGCGGCGGCGCGACCTTGACCTTCAGTTTATGCCATTTGCCGTCGTTGACGAAATTCGAGGGGCGATAGCCGATAGAGTATTGATGCCTCAGTTCCAGCGCGATGCGCTCGAAGATTTCATCCATCTCGGCGGCGGTATTGGGAAAAAAAGCTTTGCCGCCGGAGACTCCTGATAGTTCATCCAGAGTGGCCTGGCCGTACATGCCGAGCGAGCTGCCGGGGTCTGAGCCGCCGAGGATGCCGATGGAGTAAACCACCACGTCGGATTCTTTTAAGAGGCGGCGCAGCTCGTTAAAAGTGTAGCGGGAATTATTGTCCTGCCCGTCGCTGATGAGCAGCACCGCGCGCTTTTGATGCGCGCCGCGCGTCACCTTTTCCACGCCCAGATAACAGGCATCGTAAAGAGCCGTTTGCCCCTTCGTGTCTACGAAAGTCAGCTTGTCGAGCACCGCGTTGCCGTCGCGCGTCTTATCTATCAGAAGCTGTGCGCGCGAGTTAAAGCCGACCAGAAAATATTCGTCCAGATTATGACTCGTCTCGATAAAGCGCGAGAGCGCGACGCGCGCCTTGCTCAGCTTATCGCCGCTCATCGAGCCGGACACGTCGAAGATGACGCCCACGGTCACGGGCGCGTCGTCGTCGCTGAAAAACTCTATCGTCTGCTCTTCCTTGCCCTCGAAGACTGTGAAATGTTTCTTGCTCAGCCCTGAGACATAGCGGCCATACTGGTCAGTCACGGTCACGGTCAGGGTAATCAAGTCCGTGTTGATGATGACGGGGCCGTCGTCCCCCTGACGTTGTGATGCGTCGGGCGTCGGCTGAGCCACGGCGGGCGCGTCCTGTTTCTGTTGAGCGTGAGTCGGAGCAGACGCGGGCAGCAGCAGCGCCGCGCAGGTGAAGATAAGACAGCAGACAAGCGCAACCGTGAATCTGTTGCAGCGCACTACGTTCATGTGACCCCCAAGTGACTTTCTGGCTTGCAAGAGCCTTAAACCCGGTAAAGCTCTCGAAAGGATATATGCTGCGGCGTTCGCCAACGGGTTCGGAAGATGAACGCTGGCTGGTGAACACGCGCAAGTTTTGTGGCGATATAAATCGGCTTTCGGGGAGACCACCGCTCGCTACTTTAGTTTGTTTGGTCACCGGATAGCGTGCTTGTCCGCATTGTAAGACACGTCCGCCGCCCGCGCAAGAAGGCCGATGTAAAAAGTAGAATCGTCTTGTCTGATGTCGGATTCGGGGCTTTGGTTTGTTCTGCCTGCAACTTTCGGCGCAAGGCGGCGTGTACAGCAAGGGAGAAAAGCAAGTTGAAATCGGATTCTTAATTTTGCGTTTTGCCCGTGGTCGCACGGGCGCACAGGCGCATGGTATACTTTTTAACCTAATCAATGATTCATTTAGCCTCAATGGGCCAATGAGTCGGACGAGCGAGCAGACAACAAGATTCATGGCAGAGTTTATTTGTCGGTTGGGCACGCCTGCGGGCGAGATAGTCACGCGCACCATAGAGGCCAGCGGCGTTAACGAAGCCCGCAACAGTCTTGAGCGCGAAGGGTTCAAGGTCTTTGCGGTGACGCCGCCGAAGGCTTCGGGCGCGGCGGCCATGACCAGAGGGGGCGGCGCGGGCGGGCGCGCTCGCGTCAAGGCCAACGATTTCCTGCTCTTTAACCAGCAGCTTGCGGCCCTCATCCGCGCGGGCATCCCGATCCTGCAAGCCATCACGATGCTCAGAAAGCGCGCGGCCTCTGCGAAACTTCGCGCAGTGCTCGGCGAGGTGGAGGATGCGATTCGCGGCGGCGCGGCCCTCTCGGAGGCTTTTGCCGCGCAGGGCGCAGTCTTTCCGCGCATCTATACGGCCTCGATTCTGGCCGGAGAGCGCAGCGGCGCGCTCGATGATGTCCTGAGCCGTTACAACGCATACATGCGGCGCAACGTCCAACTGCGCCGGAAGATTCGCGGCGCGCTGGCTTACCCGTCGTTCCTGCTGCTGGCGTCTTTCGGCATGGTCGCGTTTCTGAGCGTCTATGTCGTGCCGCGCATGTCAGAGTTGTTTCAGGGTCTCAGCGCAAACAGCGGGTTGCCGACGGTGACAGTTATCGTCGTCGGATTCTCGTCGCTGCTGTCGAATAATATTTTCTGGGTTGCGCCGCTGGTAATCATCGGCGCGGTCGCTTTCTGGTTCTGGTCGCGCACCCCTAACGGACGGCTGGCGATTGATAGAACGCTTTTAAAATTGCCGCTCATCGGCAAGCTTCTGGTACAGCTTTCCATCGCACAGGCGACGCGCTCGCTCGCAACCTTGCTGGCGGGCGGCATCACGCTCGTGGAGTCCTGGGAGATTGCCGCCGAATCCATCACGAATCGTGAGCTGCGCCGTAGAAGCTCTGCCATCCTGCCGATGGTGCGCGAGGGCCGCTCGTTTACGGAGAGCCTCGAATCCGCCGGTTGGATTCCGGCTTTAGCGCTTGATATGATCGGCATCGGCGAGCGTTCGGGCAGTCTCAGAGAGATGCTTGACGAAGTCTCCGCGTTCTATGATGCGGAAAGCGAAGTGCGGCTTGAGCAGTTGACGACGACGCTGGAGCCTGCAATTCTGGTGGTGATGGGCGGCGTCGTCATCATGATCCTGCTGGCAATCTATCTCCCGATTATCCAGTCCATCTCGTCCGGCCCGATGACCGGAAAATGAGGCTCAAATGTTAGCTTGACCGCAGAAGAGGCGGAGACGCGAGGAAAACCATGAAGAAGATAAGGAGCATCTAAAATTTTTCTTTGATTTCTTTATTTCCCCTCTCGGCGTCTACGCATCTTCTGCGGTGAAAAAACTATTCCCCCACTAGCAGCCATTTAGAACTATAAGTATGAAAGAAGCGACGGAAGAATTAACGGAAACATTTTCGGTGGATGGCGAGACCACTCAGCCCATCTCGATGGAAGATGACTTGCTGCCATTGCCCGCCGACCACGAGCCGCCGGAGGTGCGTACGGCGCGCCAGCTCGCGCGCCGGTATCGTCTGCCTTACGTAGACCTCTTGCCGCCCGCAGGTGAATCGCCGATTGATTACGCCATCCTCGCGGAGATTCCGGTTGACTTGATGGTACGCAACCAGTTCGTCCCGCTCAGGCGCGAAGGCAAGCGTCTGCATGTGGCGATGGCCGACCCGTCCGACCTCGAAAGACTGGATGAGCTGGCGAGCGCGCTGCACGCGCGCATCGTGCCGCATGTGGCGACCGCCGGGGCGATTGATGTCGTGCTCAGGAAAGGCGATGCCACGCAGCGCGTCCTTCAGGAAGCGACCTCGAACTTTCGCATCTCGCTCGTCAAAGAGACGGAGCAGGGCGAAGAGGTTTTAGACCTTGATCGTCTGGCGACGGATTCCGACATGTCGCCGATTATCAAGCTCGTGGACACGATCATTTATCAGGCGATGGAATCGCGCGCTTCCGACATTCACATCGAGACGCGCGACACAGAGGTGCAGGTCAAGTATAGAATTGACGGCGCGCTCTACGCCAAAGTTGACCCGATTGATCTGGCCTATCACCAGACGCTCATCTCGCGTATCAAGGTCATGTCGGAACTCGACATCGCAGAGCGGCGCGTGCCGCAGGACGGACGTTTTCGCGTGCGCTACAAAGGACGCACGGTGGACTTTCGCGTCTCCATCATGCCGACCGTGCATGGAGAGGATGCTGTCATACGTATTCTCGACAAGGAGCAGATTAACGAAGAGTTCCGCGACCTGCGCCTTGATGTCGTAGGCTTTGCCGAAGACGATGTGCGAAAGTTTCGTCGCTATATCGCAGAGCCTTACGGGATGGTGCTCGTGACAGGGCCGACGGGTTCGGGTAAGACGACGACGCTCTACGCCGCGCTCAACGAAATCAGAAACGAAGAAGACAAGATCATCACGATTGAAGACCCCGTCGAATACCAGTTGCACGGCATCACGCAGATTCCCGTCAACGAGAAAAAGGGACTTACCTTCGCGCGCGGCCTGCGCTCAATCCTGCGCCACGACCCTGACAAAATCATGGTCGGCGAAATCCGCGACACGGAGACGGCGCAGATCGCAATTCAGTCCGCCCTGACGGGCCACCTCGTGTTCACAACCGTGCACGCGAACAACGTGATTGATGTCATCGGGCGTTTTCTGAACATGGGCGTCGAGCCTTACAATTTCGTTTCCAGCTTGAACTGCGTGCTGGCACAGCGACTGGTACGCATGCTGTGCGCCGTATGCAAGCGTGCATATCGCCCTGCGGATGAAGAACTGTTTGAATCGGGTCTCAGGCCGGAAGAGCAGAAGGGCCGCCTCTTTTATATGAGCGTCGGTTGCGATGCCTGCAACCATACGGGTTATCGCGGGCGCACGGCGATTCACGAATTGCTCGATTTAACGGACAACATACGCGAGATGATCGTCGAGCGTCGTCCCGGCTCGGAGGTCAGGCGCGCGGCTGAATCGGAAGGTTTGAAGGGCTTGAGGGACTCCGCGCTGCAAAAAGTTTTCGCCGGAACCTCGACCCTGCACGAAATCAACCGCGTGACTTTTGTCGAAGAGATTAAGGGATAGCGTTCAGTTTTTAGTTTTCAGTTTTGAGTAACAGCTAAAACGCCAGAGAAAAGTATTTTAACTGAAAACTAAACACTAAAAACTGCCTTTTCGGAACTGTACCGTCTACAAAACGTGTATATGCAAGCAGGCCCCGGCCTGTAAATTCGGATAACTGTCTAACTTACAGATACATTGAAAGAGATTTGAAATGAATTCATCCGTTCACGCGCGTTCCGTCGCGGCGCTATTTGTGACGCTTTGTTTGCTGCTGACGCCGGTGGCCGTCTTTGCCAAGAAGGGCGAAAAGAACTTCAATCGCGGCAGGCAATACGAGGCCGCAGAGCAATGGGACAAGGCCGCGCAGGAATTTGCGCTGGCTGTTGCGGCAGACCCCACTGACGCCCAGTATCAACTGCATTACCGCCGCGCGCTCTTCAATGCCTCGCAGATGTTTATGATTCAGGGACGCTCGCTCGCCGAGCAGAAGGATTATATCGGAGGCTACAACGCTTTCAGGCAGGCTTACGGTTATGATCCTGTCAACCAGTTGGCCGTCTCCGAGATGGATCGCATGCTGCGTTTGCAGGAGGAGAAGGAAGGCGCGCCGCCGCGCAGCAACGGCTCAGCGGGAGGCAGCGAGCGCAGCAACGGCTCAGGCGCGACCGTGGCTCCGACCTCTTATCAGCAGGATGGAGCGTCACAACTCCCTTCAGGCCGTCGCAATACCAATTCCACTCCGCAAGACCAGAGCGCCGCGCCGACCGGCACAGAGCAGTTGCGCGTTATCAACTACAGCGGCGACTTAAAAGCTTTCATCCGCAGTCTGGCCGAACAGCTCAATCTCAATGTCGTGTTCGACAGCCAGTCGTTTCGTCAGCCGCGCACTGTGGACATCAACTTGCGCAACGTCACGACCGCGAAAGCCCTCGACCTGCTGTTTCAACAGGAAAGCCTGTTCTTCCAGAAAATGGATCGGCGCACGATTCTCGTCGCAGACCAGACGCGCCGCCCGCAATATCAGCAACTTGTCCTGCGCACTTTCTATCTCGCCAATGCAGACCCGCAGGATGCCTTGCGATTGATACAGCAGGCGATTCCGGCGCAGGCCGGACGCCCGCCGACCATCGCCATTCCGGATAAAGCGACCAACAGCTTGACCGTGCGCGACACAGCGGAGAACGTGCAACTGATTGGCGAACTCATCGGCAGCATAGATAAAGACCGCGCCGAAGTCGTAATGGATGTCAGCATTTACGAAGTCTCGCGCAACGACCTCTTGCAGGTCGGAAACCAGATCGGCAACGATGGTTCGCTCTTGAACCTCGGCGGAACCAGCAGCGGTATTTTCACTCTCTTCGGTAGTCGCACGGCAATCACAGGCGGTCTGGCTTCGGCTCCGCCTGTTGCTCTGGGCGGCGCGTTGCTGATTCCTGCTTCAAACATCAGCGCGTTCCAGCAGAAATCCAATACCAAGCTCCTGGCCTCGACACAGATTCACGCCTTCACAGGTGAAGAATCCTCTGCGCGCATAGGCGAGCGCGTGCCTGTGCAAACGGCGCAGACCTATCCTTTTACCAACACCACTACTGGAACCCCCGGAACAGGCGGAGCGTTTGGCTCCGGCGGCTTTCCGGTCATCAACTACGAGCCGACGGGTTTGACCTTGAAGTTTACGCCGCAGGTCTTTCCGAATCTGGATGTGCAGGTCAAGATGTCCATCGAATCGAAAGATGTTTTCAATCCGAGCCTGACGCCAACCTTTATCGAGCGCACCATCACCGGCACGGCGCGTATTCAGAATAATCGCACGATGATGCTCGTCAGCCTCGCGCAGGACAAAGCATCGAACGGGCGCAAGGGCTTGCCGCTTATCGGCCTGATTCCAATCCTGGGACGCTTGTTCTCGACCCCGACCCGCGATAACCGGGAGACGGACATCGTGATTGCCGTCACGCCGCGCGTCCTGCGTGCGCCCGCCGTCACACCCGACGATTTGAAAGAGCGTCCGAGCGGCACATTGCAGACGCCGACGCAAGGCTCGCTGGAAGCGATGATTATAGATGCGGAGCGTGAGGAACAACTGGCTGCGGCCAGACGCCCGGCGACAAACGCTGTCGCACAAGTGCCGACGCCCGCGCAGAAGACTGAGACCCTGCCTGAAACGACAGCGAAAGATGCGGCGGTTAATAAAGAGACTACGGCTAAAGAAGTAGCTCCCGCTAAAGGCGTGAGCGCTAAAGATGTGAGCACCAGAGAAGCCGAGGCAGAGCCTCCGTCTTATGTGCCCGCGCCGAAAAGCTTGATGCCGAATGACGCGAGCGCGAGTCCGCCAAACTCTACAAATGAATCGCCCGCGACAAATAATGTGGCAGTGCCCCTGCCCACTTCCAACATCTCCACCAAGAAATCGGAGGCGAAGCAGTCGCTCTCGCCAAACTTGCCGCGCGCTTCGGATGCCGTGGCGAAGATGTTGAAAAAGGCTGTGGGGCAACCCGCGATGCAGTTCACCTCAGGCGCTGCCACAAGCGCGCAGCCGTTCGTCGTGCCGGTCGAAGACGCGCCGCAATATCCGTCTATCGTAAGCGCGACGAAAGAGTTGATAGCGAGGCCCGCCGTTCTGGCGAGCGCGGCTGAACTGCGGCTGATTCCAGAGCGTAACGAGATGCGCGTGGGCGAGAAGCGCAGGCTGGCGCTGGTGCTCAAGACGGATGCGCCGCTCGGTTTAGCCGTCGTCACGCTCCGCTTTGACCCGCGCACGGTTGCCGTCCGCAATGTCGCTACCGGCAACCTGTTTGCGGGCCAGCAGACAGCGCAGCCGAACATCACTCAATCCATCAATCCGAATGGGATGCTGCTCGTCTCTATCGCGCCGCCGACGGGCGCGCCGATGACCGGCGCGGGCGTGCTGATCTTTATAGACATCGAGGCGCTGGCGACGGGCGATAGCGTCATCAGCTTTGATAAGGACAACATGCACCTGATTGCTGCGGACGGGCGCACCCTCTCTTTGCAACTGGTTCAGAGCGAGGTGTCCGTTAAGCAGTAATGAGGCGAGCGATGAGAAACCCTGAGCTGTCAAGACGTGTAGATGCGCCCGCGCCGGAGGGCTTCGCGCGGCGCAGTCTCTTTGCGTCATCACGTCGCTTTAATGGCTTCTCGTTGCTTGAATTGGTCATCACGCTGACGGTGCTCTCGATTCTGACGCTCGGCGTCGTGCCGCTGGTTAAGATGTCCGTCCGGCGTCAACGCGAGCAGCGGCTGCGCGAAGTCCTGCAAGAGATGCGCGCAGCCATCAGAGAATTTCACAGAGACACCTACGGGATGCAGTGCCAGCCGGGGGCGACAGGCGGACTTTCCGATCCGCGGGCCGGCGGGCCGCCGCAGCTTGGCGGGCCTAATCAGCAGGGCGGTCAATCGGCGGGAGCAGACCCGCGCAGCCGTGTCGTGATTAGCGACTGCAAGGTTTTTACTGTGGACAATCCTGATCGCTATCCGCCGGATTTGGACACGCTGGTCAACGGCATCAACGTCGTGCCGCGCGGAGGGCCGGGCAATCTGGGCGGCGCGGGGCTGAGCGGGTCAACAAAGACTGCGACAGAGGTTGAATCAGAGCTAAGCACGAAGAAGAAGGTCTACCTGCGCCAGATTCCGGTTGACCCGATTACGGGCGAGGCTGAATGGGATTTGCGCTCCTGTTATGACCTGCCTGATGCGGCCTCCTGGGGCAAGGAAAATGTTTTCGATGTGCGCTCGAAAGCGTCCGGCACGGCGCTCAATGGAGAGAAGTACAGTGACTGGTAAAGCTTTGTCCGTTGTGATTTGTCCCTTGTCCTGTGCTCGCTTGCGCGAGAGGTTTGGCCCTCGCGTGTCCGCTCTGGCTCCGGCACGAGTGCGAATCACAAAGCACAAAGCACAAAGACCAAGCGCTGGCTTTACGCTGCTTGAATTGATGATCGTGATGTTTATCATCGTCATTCTCGCAGCCGTCGCTCTGCCGCAATACCAGCGACATGTACTGCATACGCGCGAGACTGTCCTGAAGGACGATCTTTACAAGATGCGGACGATGATTGACCAGTATGCTGCGGATAAAGGCAAGCTGCCGCAATCTCTGGACGATCTGGTGTCGGGCGGCTACATGCGCCAGATTCCGATTGACCCGATTACAGACGAAGCAAGCTGGAATGCAATCACCGGCGAAGACCCGAACTCGACAGAGGGCGAGCAGGGTTTGATAGATGTCAAAAGCCTTTCGACAGACACTTCGAGCGAAGGCAATCCTTACAGCGAATGGTAACTCAATTGCGGATTTCAGAATGCGGATTGCGGATTAAGCAAGCATTGAAACCTGAGCTTCTTAAATTGATGTTCAGGTCGAAGCAGCCAGCCAATCCGCATTCCGCATTCCGCATTCCGAAATCAACATGAATCCTTTCTCCAAACTCATCGACCCGCGCTTTCCGATGGCCGCTATCGGATTGGAACGCGGCAGCGCATCGGCTGTCCTGCTTCAGCGTCAACGCCAGCAGTTCTCTTTGCGCCGCGCCGCCACCATCACTTTGCCGGACTCGCTGCTCCATCCGAGCTTTGACGAGCGCAACATAGCAGAGGCTGGCGAGTTGGCGGACGCGCTGGCAGAGCTTGTGACGAGCGCGGGAATGCAGCGGCAGCGTCGCTGGTCGGTCGCTCTGCCGGAGGCTGCCGCGCGCTCAGTCATCCTGACGCTTGAGAGCGCGCCTGCTTCGCGCGGCGAACTGGAAGAGGTCTTGCGCTGGAAGACCGAGCGCGGCTTTGGCGCATCGTTTGATGAACTGCGCGTCGCACGCGAAAGACTCACGCCGGATGCGAGCGGGCGTGCGCGCTATCTTGCCATCGGCATGCGCGTAGACGTGCTGGCAGAATACGAGAGCGTGTTCGAGTCTCTGGGCTGGCGTTCCGGCTTGATTCTGCCGCGACATGCGGGCGAAGAGCGTTGGCTGGCGCGCACGAGTGACGGCAGCCGCGCGGATGCCGATGCGCTTCTCATCAGCTCACATTCAGAGGGCTTTACAGCCGTCATGATGCGCGCAGGCCAACCGCTCATCCTGCGCTCTGTCTTGTGCGATGACGAAGACCGCGCAGACGAGTTGTATCGTCTGCTGCTCTTTTACCGCGACCGCGTGCAAGCCTCGGACGCAGCCCTGCCCGTGCCCCGCAGCATCGAGCGGTATCTGGTCACAGGCACAGGCTTCACCCTTGATAGCGTCGGCGAAGTCATCACCGAAACGCTCGGCACAGAGGCACGCGCGCTCGCCGCGCCGGATGTCGGCCTGCGCCTGCCAAACGGCGAACTCAGCTTTGACGCCATCGCCGCGCCCGCCGGTCTCGCCACCCTCGCGTGGACGTGAAAGGCAGGGGACAGGTATCACGAGACGGGGGCCGGGGGCCGGGGAAGATCTATTTCTTACTGACCTCTGGCCCCTTTCCCTGCACCCTGCCTTTTGAAACTTTTCCTATTTCAGCCTCGTAAAACCTGAGCATCATGAGCGCAAACGCAATTTCCCTCAATAGCTTTCATAAAGTGGCCGATAGCGAGCTGGTGGCGCGGGCCATCAACGGGCGCGAGGAGAGCTTTGAAGAGCTTGTCCGCCGTTATCAAAGACCCATCGCGGCTTATGTCTACAGGATGGTCGGAGATTACGACGCGGCGCTCGACCTCACGCAGGAAGTCTTCATCAAAGTCTACGGCTCGCTCGCGCGCTATCGCTCCGAATTCAAATTCTCGACGTGGATTTACAAGATCGCGCACAACGCCTCGATTGACCACCTGCGCCGCACCACTTCGCGCGATCAGGCGTTGGTCAGCGAGGTGGACGGCGAGCAATATGAGCTGCCTGTCCGCAGCGGCAAGCCGACGCCCGAACAGGAGTACGCGGGCAAAGAACGGCGCGCGGAAATCGAATCGGTCGTCAGCCAGCTTCCAGCCGCTTACAAAGAACTGATCGTGCTGCGCCACTCTCACGATTTAAGTTACGACGAGATTGCGGAAGTGACAGGGCTTCCTTTAGGCACGGTCAAAAATCGTCTCTTCCGCGCGCGGGAGATGATGCGCGACCTGTTTGTGCAAAAAGGCATCACGGGTATCTGAGTAAATTAACAGGGATGGACAGGGTGGACAGGATACAGAAAAGAGTCAAAGGGGAAACAGTCAAAAGGGAAAAGGATAAAGGGCAAAACTGTCTCTTCCTTTTAACCTTTCCCCCTTTGCCATCTGCCCCCTTCTGTATCCTGTCCATCCCTGTTTGAATATGTTGTTGATATGAGAGACGCGACTTCAGAAAACAGAGCTGCCTGCCCGCGCGAAGACATCGCCGCCTATCTTGACGGCGAGCTTGACCGCGAGGCGTGCGCCTTTTTTGAAGCGCATCTCAAAGAATGCCCCGCCTGCCTTGCAGAATTGCGCGAGCAGCAGAGATTGCTCTGCGCGCTCGACTTCGCTCTGGGCGCGGACGATCCCTGCCTCGACCTGCCGCAGAACTTCGCGCAGATCGTGGCGAGGCACGCCGAGAGCGACATGAGCGGAGTGCGGCTGCGCGGTGAACGCAGGCTTGCGATTGGCTTATGCGCGGCGTTGGCCTTAATCAGCTTTCTACTGCTCGGCGGCGCAAGCCTCAACGCTTCCGTGCTCGTTCCCGTTAAAGCCTTTGCGAGATATGCGCTCAGTATCTTCGGCTTACTCTGGAGCGCGCTTTATGATGCGGGTACAGGAGTGGCGGTTATCCTGCGCGCCGTGGGCCGGCGTTTTATCTTCGAGCCACATCCTCTCAGCCTTCTGGCCCTCCTCCTGTTTGTGATTGCGCTTGCCCTGCTCCCGCGCCTGATAGTCAATTATCATCGGCGACAGATTACGGAATAAAGGATGCAGGCCCTTTGGCTCTAACAAGGGTTGTCAAAGATTGTGAACCAGCTTTCGCTTTACAGGCCCGGTGAAATTTTTGTCCCGCCAGTCTTATGGAAACTGGCGGCGGCATTTTTCGCGTTTCTGATTACGGGCATCGTCGCGCACGCTCAGGTCGGCACGGACTTGCGTGCCGGAGATGATAAAGCGCCGCTCGTGGTTGACGGCACAAGCGAGGGCGACGTGTTCGGCATGGGACGCTCTGTCGAAGTTCTGGGTACAATCAAGAAAGGCGTCATCGCTTTTGGCGGCGATGTGATTGTCATCGGTCGCGTCGAGGGCGATGTCGCGTCAATCGGCGGCTCTGTCATCCAGCGCGAAGGCTCTTACATAGGGGGCGATGTGCTGGTCTTCGGCGGCGCATATCATCACGGCACAACCGCGCCGGACAGAAGTCCCGACAGCATGACTGTCATGTATGCAGGCTATGAACAGGAACTGCGCGCGATGATGCGCAATCCTCTGTCCGTCCTGACGCCGGAATGGTCTGTCTCTTACGTGGGCCAGAGACTGCTGGCGATGCTGTTCTGGTTTGTGGTGTCGCTCTCATTGGCCGCTGTTACGCCGGGCGCGGTTGGTCGCGCCGCCGCCAGATTGCAACTGACGAATTTGCGCGTCGCCATCATAGGCTTTCTGGGAACGGTCGTGAGCACGTTCGGCGTCATGGCTGGCCTGCACCTACTGCCTGCGCCGGTCGGCGTCATTATCGGCATCATGGCTTTGCTGCTGGTCTTGATGGCTTATCTTTTCGGGCGCGTGGCGATTCATGCTGCGACGGGGAGATGGCTGCAACGAAAGTTTCTGCCGGAAGGGAAGCGTTCGGAATCTGTCGCCCTCTTGATGGGCGCAGGATTCTGGACGCTCGTCTTGTCTCTGCCGTATATCTGGCCGCTCGTCGTCACCGGCTTGATGGTCACGAGCCTCGGCCTGACCCTGACTGCGCGGTATCGCCTTGCGTGGAAACAGCCAGCCGCGCGCAGCTAAAAAACAATTTCACGCAGTTGTCGGGCGCATGTCCCGCAGACTCAAGCGCCGTCTTCTATGTAGATCGCCTTGATGTAGGGCTGCCCTTTCCGCATGCCGTAGGTGATTTTTTTCAGGTACAGGTTATTGTGCAGCATGCCCTCTTGCTCGAAGGTGCAGACGCCCTTGTTGCACTGCACAAGCGTCCCGATATTCCTCGCTGGGCCGTCTTCCCGCTCACGACTCTTGAACCACCGATCGACCTGCGCGAGCGTCTTAAAGGTCTTGCGCTCGACTAAGGGCGGTTCGCCGACCGTGGCCTCTACGACGACCCTCACAGACCCTACATAGGGCCGCTTTGCATCAAGGCTGCCTAACTTTCCTTCGCCCCAGGCCGTGGCTACATCCCTGGCGAGTTGCTCAATGGTTCGCGCTTGAGCTGACGAGCGGGCGCGCGTAGACTCGCCGCCCCTCGCGCCCGAAGTGGTTTTTGACCGGGCTGGCCCAATCGAAGTGAATGCCAAACAGAGGGCGGTCAGCAGAACGATTTTGAGTTTCATCTTTTTCCTTTTGAAACGGCGCTTGATTACTTTTTGCGACCGAGCGATTTAACCGACCGGACTTTCACAATCTTGCCGCTAAAGGAAAGATTCGCTTCGAGTCCCGGAACTTTACACGCATACTCGCCAACTGTGCCCTGAACTTCGCATCGCGCGCCATTTTTGCACGCGGCTAGAATGGCGCGACCGGCTTCCGAATTGTTATTAAAACAGTAAGCCGCGTAATCACCGGTTTCCATGCCCACATACAAAATTACCGACCCGGTTTTTCCTACTTGCAGCTCACCCTGAATTTGTTGCGCTTCGGATTCGCCCGCCGGAGTCTGAGCAGCGGCGCTCGCGTTGGTCAAAACCTCCGCTAATTTGACTTGACCGTCGTCGCTTCGATAATGAACATCATAAATTTTCCAGCTTTTGTCCTTGCCCTGATTGAACTGGAAAGAAATCATGCGTTCTTTGCCGGAATCTTTGAAAGTGACTTGCACCACCGCTTCATTGTCGGGGCCGAATTTGCTGTCACCGCCCCAACCTGTCTCCATAATAATAAAATTCGAGATTTGCGGGTCTTGCGAGCCGTAAAGCGGGTCGAAATCAATCGCCCCGACTTCGCCATTAGCGGCAACCGCATCTTTCCAGATCAAGTCCGCCAAATCCTTCCTGAAATACTTATCAACGAGGGCGCGGCTTTTCGTCTGGAAAAACGGCCCCGAACCGGCTTTTTGAGCGGCATACAAATTCTTGATAATCACATTGGGAGCGATTGTCTTTGTCTTTGATTGGGCAAACCCAATCGAGCTAAATGCCAGAAGGAGCGTTGCCAGCAGTGCGACTTTATTTCTCATGTTTCCTCTTAATTCCTTTTTCCTCTTGTGTCCTTCGTTCATCGGGTGAGCCTGCCGGGGAGAGGCAGGTCTCTAGCGACGCGGTAAATCTTCCCGCTCCACACGGAGCAGTTTCATAAGATGAATGCTGATAGGTAATCAGGTTATTTAATGACAGAAAGCGTCAGGCGTCCTCAGTATTTACAGTCCTTATGAAGAGCTGTTAACAGAAGGCGTAACGGACGAGTTGCTGTTCCGGGATAAGAGGAGATTTATCACTAACACCTTTGCTGAAACAATTATTACAGTATCTTGAATGGCGCGATGAGTCAATTGACATGGCGACCCGGGAGTGTGTCAATGTGAACTTGATGAGTCGTCAATCATGAATTGAGTGAGGCAGAAAGCGACAGTTTCCCGCAAAGGCGATGGTGACGCGAAGAAACAGGGGGAAGGGTGTCGGGTGTCGGGTGTCGGAAAAACAAGATTGTCTTCACTACACCCTACACCCTATCCCCTACTCCCTTGCTCTTCGCGTCACCATCGCCTTTGCGGGAAATTTTCTTAGTTCCCGCCGGAAAACCATGTAACTAAACGGGATGGTCGCACGTCTAATAAATGCTGGCATATTTTATGCTGCAAAATCCCCCTGTGCGGTGTTTTAACTTTAAGGACAGCCGGATTAGCTTTCTCCTGCATCTAAGGCAACCTTACGTCTTGCGCGAGCGTATAAAAATTCCGAGCCATTCGCGTTCGCCCCGAGACGGAAATAACGTAACAGTATGAAAACAATCCTTTTAAATATTACGCTTGCCCTGTTTGTCTGCGCTGCCGCAACGGTTTCAGGGCAGACGCCCGCGCCAACGCCGCCCGCAACCGCCGCCGCTCTGGACATAGGCATCACGGCCAATCTGGCCCTCGGCGATGTAACGCTGATTGATACTGCCAATCGTAGTCTCACGGTGAAGACGAAAGACGGCGATATTGTAGTCATCCTTAACGACGCGACCGAGTACAAAAAGGTCAAGCCGGGCGAGGTCTCGCTCAAGAACGCAGAGCCTGCGACGCTCTCCGAGATTGGCGTTGGCGACCGCGTCATCGCTATGGGACGCGTCGCGGAAGACCGCAAGTCTGTGCCTGCAAGGCGCGTGGTCTTGATGACTAAAGCAGCGATTGCGGAGAAGCGTGAGCAGGAGCGCGTCGAATGGCAAAGACGCGGCATCGTCGGACGCATCTCTGCCATCAACGCCGAGACCAAAGAGATTAGCCTGCTGATGCGTGCGCCCGCAGGCGAGCGGCCTATCACGGTTGCCGCCTCCGATAAAGTTATCTATCGCCGCTATGCTCCCGATTCCGTCAAGTTCAGCGATGCCAAGACAAGCTCGTTTGCAGAACTCAAGGTCGGCGACCAGATACGCGCACGCGGCGAGAGAAGCACGGACGGCGCACGCTTCACGCCCGAAGAGATCGTCTCCGGCTCGTTCCGCATGGTCGGCGGCAGCATCACTACCACCAATCCTGCGACCGGTGAAATCGTCATTACAAATTTACAGACGGGACAGCCCGTCACTATCGTCGTCAATAAAGATTCAGTCATGCGCCGCATTCCGCCTGAGATGGCCGCGATGATGGCGCAGCGAAGAGCACAGCAGCAACAGGCTGCCGGAACTGCCGCGCCCCCTGGCCCGACTGCTCCGAGCGGTGGCGGGCCGGGCACAGCCGAGGGACAACCGCGCGGCGGTCGCGGCGGAGATTTCGATGAGATGATCGAGCGTCTGCCGCAGGTCACAATCGCCGATTTGAAGAAGGGCGATGTGATTGCCGTCTCAAGCACGACGGGCATAGACCCTGCGCGCGTGACTGCCATCAAACTCGTCGCGGGCATCGAACCCTTGATGACTCGTCAGCAGGGTCAGGCAGGCGGCTCAGGCGGGCAAAGCCCGTCTCTTAACTTGCCCGGTCTTGATAGCATCGGTGGGCCTTGAAAAAGTAGAACATAGAACAAAGAGGACACAGGACACAGAAGAGATAAAGAATAAATAATTTGGTTTCAGCCTTACATTCATAGTCCTGAGTTCTGTGTCCTGTTATTCCTACGAGGAAATCAAATGCACTTATTCCATAAATCAATAATGAAAACTATTTTAGTTACCATCGCTCTCATGCTGTGCGTGTCTTCGGCTCTGGCGCAGCAGTCTCCGGGCACTTTGTCGGGGCAGGTGGCGGACGAGTTCGGCGGCTTGATTGTCGGCGCGACCGTCACTGTGACGGATGCGAGCGGCGCAGAGAAGACTGCTGTCACGGATGCGGAAGGCAACTACGTGGTGCGCGGACTTGCGCCCGGAAAATATATCGTCCGCGCAATCGCGCCCGGCTTTGCGCTCTTTGAAAACACGGAAGTCGAAATCACTGCCGGACAGCGCGAGCCGCTCAAAATCACTATGTCGGTCTCGCTGGAAAATACGGAAGTGGCCGTCGCAAGCGAAGCTCCGGTCAGCACAGACCCTGAAAATAATGCCGGTGCGCTTGTGCTTCGCGGCACAGACCTGGACGCCTTGCCGGATGACCCTGATGAACTGGCGGCAGCCTTGCAGGCATTGGCCGGGCCATCCGCAGGGCCGAACGGCGGGCAATTTTTCATAGACGGTTTTACAGGCGGACGCCTGCCGCCCAAAGAGTCCATACGCGAGATACGCATCAACCAGAATCCGTTCTCGGCGGAGTTTGACCGCCTCGGTTTTGGCCGCGTCGAAATCCTGACCAAGCCGGGCACGGACAAGCTGCGCGGGCAGGTCTTCATGAATTTCAATGACGAGAGCTTTAACTCGCGCAATCCGTTTGCCTCGAATCGCGCTCCATATCAGGCGCGGCAGTACGGCGGCAGCCTGAGCGGGCCGCTCATCAAGAAGAAAGCCTCTTTCTTCTTTGACTTTGAAAGACGCGAGACGGACGACAACGCCGTTATCAATGCGCGCATCCTTGATCTCACCGATCCTTCGCTTCCGGAAATTCCTGTCAGTCGCGCGGTCGAGACGCCTGCGCGGCGGCTGACCTTTAGCCCGCGCTTCGATTACCAGTTGAACTCGTCGAACACGCTGGTGGCGCGCTACAGCTATACGCGCAACAGGCTTGAGGATTCAGGCATCGGCGGCTTCACGCTTCCGACTCGCGCCTTTGATACCTTTAACACAGAACACACTTTGCAACTGACGGAGACAGCCGTTCTCTCTCCGACGGTGATTAACGAAACGCGTTTCCAGTACATATACGCGCGTCGCAGTCAGGAGGGCGACAATTCCATTCCGGGCATCGTCGTCAGCGAGTCTTTTAGCGGAGGCGGGTCGCAGGTCGGGCTTTCATTTAACAACGAAAATCGCTGGGAGTTGCAGAACAATACTTCATGGATCATGGGTCGCCACTCGTTCAAGGCCGGGGGGAAAGTGCGCGGCGTGCGGGTTACGGATTTTTCAGAGACCAACTTCGGCGGAACTTATACTTTTGCAGGCGGCCCGGCGGTGCAACTAGACGCCAACAATCAGCCCGTCATTGATCCAAACACGGGCTTGCCTGCGGTTGAGCAGATTACGAGCCTTGAGCGTTATCGCCGGACTCTCCTGTTTCAGCAGTTGGGTGCCGCGCAGGTTCGCGCGCTCGGAGGCGGCGCAACACAATTCTCCATCATCAGCGGCGACCCGGAGGCGGGCGTCAGTCAAGTGGATTTCGGCGGCTACTTACAGGACGACTGGCGCGTGCGCCCGAACCTGACCCTGAGCCTGGGACTGCGCTACGAGACGCAGAGCAACATCAGCAGCAATCTCAACTTTGCGCCGCGCGTCGCGTTTGCGTGGTCGCCCGGAGCGGGAGGCGCACGCCAGCCCAAGACTGTCATACGCGGCGGCGTCGGCGTTTTCTATGACCGCTTCAACGAGAGCTTTACCTTGCAAGCCAATCGCTTTGACGGCGGGCCGGATTCGCAAACGCAATTTATTATTTCTCCGTTCGTGACCGGCGGCACAGCGATTCTGGACCAATTCCCGAACACTCCCAGCCCTGCCGTGCTCGGCGCATTTGGTCTGCCGCGAACTATCAGGCTGGTCGCCGGAGACTTGCAAGCTCCGTACACGATGCAGGTTGCCGTCAGCGTCGAGCGGCAGTTGCCATACAGAATCACGCTGGCAACGACCTTTATCAGCTCGCGCACCTTGCATGTCCTGCGCTCGCGCAACATCAACGCGCCGTTGCCGGGAACTTTCAGCCCCTTGATTCCCGGCAGCGGCGTGCGCCCGTTCGGGAATAACAACAACTACTACGAGTATGAATCGAGCGGCAGGCTCAATCAGAATCAGTTGATAGTCAATGTCAACAACCGCCTGAGTCCGAACTTTACGATCTTCGGGACTTACATCCTGAGCAAGAGCAGCGGCGATAGCGACGGCGCATTTACGTTTCCCTCGAACAGCTATGACCTGAGCACGGAGTACGGGCGGTCGTCCTTCGACTTTCGCCATCGTCTCTTTTTCGGCGGCTCGTTCGGAGTGCCGTGGGGCATTCGTCTCAATCCGTTCGTGACGGCGTTTTCGGGGCGTCCCTTTAACATCGTGATCGGGCGCGACCTCAACGGCGACACGCTCTTCACGGAGCGGCCAGCCTTTGCTCCGGCGGGCGCGGACTGCAATGCTCCGAACATACGCTGCACGCGCTTCGGCAACTTCATCACCAACCCAGCGCCGGGAGACCAGATTATCCCGCGCAACTACGGGCAAGGGCCGGGCTTCTTTGCCGTCAACATGCGAGCCAGCAAGACCATCGGCTTCGGTGAGATAAAGCGCGCCAACGCTGCCGCCGGAGAACAAAGTGGTCAGCAGCCGGGCGGCGGCGGTCGTGGTGGACGCGGCGGCGGCGGCGGCGGTGGCGGAGGTCGTGGCGGCGCTGGTGGCGGCGGGGCTGGCGGTCGCGGCGGCGGCGCGGGCGGCGCGCTCGGCGCGGGCGCTCTGTTTGGCGGCGGCGGCAACGCTCCTGCGGAGAAACGTTATTATCTGACCTTCTCCGTGCAGGCGCAGAACATCTTTAATCGTACCAACGCTTTTACGCCGAGCGGCAATCTTAGCTCGCCATTCTTCGGCGAAGCGAATGCTTCAGCCGGTGGGTTTGGCGGCGGCGGTTCGGCTGCGGGCAACCGGCGCATTGAAGCTCAGATTCGATTTAGCTTCTGATAACGCAGAAGAAGTTTCCCGCAAAGGCGCTTCAACAAGGGAGTCGGGAGCCGGGTGTCGGGTATAGTGATAAGGATTTGCTTTTCCTATACCCGACACCCGGCACCCTGCTCCCTTCCTCTTTGCGCCTTTGCGGGAAAAGGTTTTTGACTTTATATCGAGGTCAATTTTCATGAATCATTTTTCCAGCCCGCGCCGTATAACTGATTTACTGCACGGTTAGCCTCTCATCTTTTTAACTCGAAAGGGACGTTCATGATGAAAAAGAAGCACAGCTTCCAGCTCGCACTCCTTTCCTCTTTCCTTTTAATCCTTGCCAGCGCGCAGGGACAGGAGAAAAAGCCCGCCACGCCGCAAGCCACCCCTGAAGCAGCAGGCAAGCCGGGCAGCGCGGGAGCAGGGAAGGTGACAACAACTACGACTGCTAAGACAACTGTTGCCGCTTCAGGCAAAATCGTCATCACGGCCCAGACTTCGCCGGTGGAGTTGGCACGCGCAGCATACATCGCGCAGGGCGGCAACAAGTTTCGTGATTTGAAAAGCATGGTGTTGACCGGCACAGTAGACCTGTACGGGCCAAACTCCGTGCAGGCTCTGCCGGGCAAGTTCGTCATCGTGACGGCGGGCGAGCGTTCGCGCATAGAGATACAATCGCCCGCCTTCAACTACAGGCAAATCTCCGACGGCCAGCAGACCTACGCCTCAGTGCGCGGAATGGAATTGCCGCCGCCAAGCAAGTACGGGCTGCCTGCCTTGATGAAATACGACCAGCCCGGCTTTACCGTGACAGCCCTGCCCGACAACAAAAAGCAGCGCGCCTTTCGCATCACAGATGCCGAAGGCCATGCCACGGATTATTATGTTGAGACTGAGACGGGGCGTGTGATGACCTATCTGGTTCCTTATCAGGGCTACACCTTCGGCGTGGAAAATAAGAGCCAGAAGGAAATCAACGGCGTGCTCGTGCCCTACAACTTCACGCAAAGATTGGAGACGCCGCAGGGCGCATTCTTCGCTGACTACAAGGTCAAGGACGTAAAGCTGGATCAGGAAATCGCCGCCGACGTGTTCGACATTCCGGCACAGTAAGAAGGCAAAAGTAAAAAGGTAAAAGGCAAAAGTGAAGAGGGCTTGAATGCTTTCTTCACTTTTGCCTTTTATGGCGGAAGTACCTTGTCGATTTACTTTGGCTGCGTTTTCTGCTTGTACTCTTCATAGTTGATCGGATAGTCGGGGGCTTCAAAGATTTTCGCGTCGGGTTCTCCTATCTCAATCTTTGTCGGCTCAAGCACATTTGTTCCGCCGGATGAAACGTCCACCATTTTGATTGCTAGTCCCTGAAAGTCGATTGCTCGATAAAGCTCCGTGTAATCTGAGCTATCATCGTCCGGGAGCCGTGACACGAAAGTTTTATAACCGAGGACGATTTCCTCTCTGACAAAGTTAGGATCGCTTCGTAAGATATCTTCCGTGAAAATTGGCTTCTTAGCAGGCATAGGCGAGAGGAAAGTTGAAGTCTTGCTCTTTTCATCAACGCGAAAAACTCCGCGCCCTGCTTGTCCAAAGCTACTATTCGTCCTCTGAACAGACCCGTCAGGATTGTAGTAGGTGTAAACCGACTTAAATGTGCCGTCAGCTTTTTGGAATCTTTCAACGGTAGCCGTGACCCTTGCTTTGCCCCCTGTCGGCGTATAGGTTTGCGTCGAAGTCATTTTGAACCCCACGGGAGCGGAGGGCTTTCGAGCATAGCGGATGGTATAGGCCAGACCGACTGTGAGCAAGCCTAAAATGAAGACAACCATTAATAATGTTTTGAATGTTTTAGAGAAGAGGCTGGTTTTCATCTTCGTGTCCTCCTTAAATCAGATGCGAGGGGCAAATCAGATGAGTTAAATCAGTGTGAGCGACTTATAGACTCGAAACAGAATTCTGTCAAGCAAAGAAAAGTGAGGACGAAAGACAACTTGTCTCTTATCCTCACTTTTGCCTTTTACCTTTTTACTTTTGCCTTCTTTAGATGCTCAGTATTTCTTGCTCTTTGGTTTTTGCCAGCTCGTCAATCTTGCTGATGTAGGTGTTGGTCAGCTTCTGTACCTCTTCGAGACCGTCGCGCTCGTTGTCCTCTGAGATGGTCTTATCCTTGAGCATCTTCTTGAGACGTTCGTTGGCGTCGCGGCGAATATTGCGTACAGCCGTGCGATGCTCTTCTGCGTACTCATGCACCTGCTTGGCAAGCTGCTTGCGACGTTCTTCGGTCAAGGGCGGAATCGGAATCCGCACGAGCTTGCCGTCGTTCGAGGGGTTGAGGCCGAGGTCTGCGGCGCGTATCGCTTTCTCAATCGCGCCGAGCTGCGTCTGATCCCACGGCTGGACGGTCAGCATCTGCGGCTCAGGCACATGCACGGAGGCCATCTGGCTGAGCGGCGTCGGCGTCCCGTAATACTCGACCATCACATTATCGAGCAGGCTCACGGCGGCGCGGCCCGTCCTGACGGTCGCCAATCTTCGCCGCACATCTTCAATCACCCCATCCATACGCGGGCGGGTTTCTTTAATAACATCCTTTTCGCTCATATAAACTCCAGTGAACAAGTGACACGTGACAAGCGACGGGCAGGAACAAGATTTTAGCTTGTCACACGTCACTTGTCACTTGTCACTGCTGTTCAGGTCTTTCGACACAGACGCGTGTCCCGATGCCTGCTTCGCCCAGCACGACGCGCATGATATTGCCATTGGTACGCATGTTGAAAACGACGATGGGCAGCTTGTTATCCATGCAGAGAGAGATGGCTGAAGCATCCATCACTTTTAACTGCTGCTCTAAAACTTCCTGATACGTGATGCAATCATAGCGCGTGGCGGTCGCGTCCAGCATCGGGTCTGCGTTGTAGATGCCCTCGACCTTTGTCGCTTTCAGGATTACGTCTGCCTTGAGTTCCGCCGCGCGCAGGGCTGCCGCAGAGTCTGTCGTGAAATACGGATTGCCCGTTCCGGCTGCAAAGATGACGACCCGTCCCTTTTCGAGATGACGTATCGCGCGGCGACGGATGAACGGCTCTGCCAGTTGCGGAATATCTATCGCAGACATGACGCGCGTGTAAACATCCAGCTTTTCCAGCGCGTCCTGCAACACGACTGCATTCATCACCGTCGCCAGCATGCCTATATAATCCGCGCTTGAGCGATCCATATTGCCTGCGCTTTTGGAGACGCCGCGAAAGATATTGCCGCCGCCCACCACCACCGCGACCTCTACGCCCAACTTGCTGACATCCTTAATCTCTTCGGCGACAGAGCGCGCGACATTCACGTCAATGCCGTAGTTCTGTTCGCCCATCAGGGCTTCGCCGGAGATTTTTAAGAGAATGCGCCGGAAAGCCGGTTTGGCGACATTGGTTGCAACTGAAGACATAGGTTTTAAGTCTCAAGTCTCAAGTCCCAAGCCCCAAGTCCCGGATCAAAAACGATGCGGGACTTGAGACTTGGAGCTTGGAGCTTCATTGTCCTGCGAGCGCGGCCACTTCGCTGCCGAAATCGTCATCGCGTTTTGCCAGACCTTCGCCCATCTTGTAGCGGCTGAAGCGGCGAACGGAAATCCTTTCGCCCGTCTTGGCTGTCTTTTCCGTGATTAGATCGCCGACAGTCTTGGCCGGGTCTTTGACGAACGGCTGATCCAGAAGCACTGCCTCTTCATAATATTTGTTCAAGCGGCCTTCGACGATTTTGTCAATCACCTGATCGGGCTTGCTGGCGTTCTTCGGATCATTCTTGGCCTGCGCGCGTGCAATCTCGCGTTCTTTATCCAGATCGCCTGCCGGAACTTCCTCGCGCGTCACATAGCGCGGCTCAGCCGCAGCGATGTGCATCGCCACGTCTTTGACAAGCTGCTGAAACTCTTCGCCGCGCGCGACGAAGTCTGTCTCGCAGTTGACTTCGACAAGGACGCCGACCTTGCCGCCCATGTGTATGTACGAGCCGACCGCGCCTTCGGCTGCGATGCGGCCTTCCTTTTTCTTGGCGGATGCCAGACCGCGCTTGCGCAATAGCTCAATCGCCTGTTCCTCGTTGCCGCCTACTTCGGTGAGCGCGTTCTTGCATTCCATCATGCCTGCGCCGGTTTTCTCGCGGAGCGACTTGACTGCGCTCGCCGTAATGTCTGCCATAATAAAAGCTCTCCTTTGTACTTTGTGCTTTGTACTTTGTGCTTTGTCTGTGTATTGCAGCTTGAAGCTTTCTGAGAAACTACTCGACCCGAGCGAGCGAAACAAAGAACAAAATACAAAGCACAAAGAACGATTTATTATAAAAAAGCGCAGCCCGGCGGGGTGTCCGCTTGTGGAGGCTGCGCTCGCCGAAAAAATTGAAACCTTGTGATAGCTAAATTGTCTTAGCTGGCAATGCCGACGGATTCCGCACCCTTTTCCTGCTCGGCGGAAGACTCGTGCGGGGCATCTGCTTCATTGCCGCCGCCATCTGCGCCGCGTACTGGAGCGCCTGTTCCGGCCTGCTCATGATTGCCAATGCTATCTGGCTGCTGTCCGGTTTTGCCGAATCCCTGATTGCCGGGAACGGAAACCTGCGTTTCTGCCGCAGGCGCAGCCGCCGCTGTGTCCTTCACGTTCTCTGCTTCAAGACCCGGATCGCGGCCCGGCGTCACGCTGCCAGTGGTATCGCCGCTGCTCTTGTCACGGCGACGCTGTCTTGCGCCGTCGCCACCTTCTGCCGCAGCCCCCGCCACATCCGACATGCCTTCCATCTCGTCCGCGCCCTCTGTGACCATCTGCTGGCCTTCGAGCACGGCGTCGGCCATGCGCGAGGCGAAGAGACGCACGGCGCGCAGGGCATCGTCGTTGCCGGGGATGATGTAGTCAATGCCATCAGGCGAGCAGTTGGTGTCAACCACTGCGACGACAGGAATGCCGAGGCGATTGGCTTCGGCGACGGCAATCTCTTCCTTGCGGACATCAATGATAAAGACCGCATCTGGCAGACGCGTCATCATCTTGATACCGGAAAGATTTTTGTTGAGACTCTCGCGCTCGCGGTCGAGCTTGATGCGTTCCTTCTTAGTCAGCTTCTCATAGCGACCGTCTGTCTGCATCGCTTCAAGGTCTTTGAGACGCTTGATGGATTTCTGGACGGTCTGGAAATTGGTCAAGAGGCCGCCGAGCCAGCGTTGATTGATGTAATACTGGCCTGCGCGCTCTGCCTCTTCGCGGATGGCATCCTGTGCCTGACGTTTGGTGCCGACAAAGAGCACTGTCTTGCCGCGATCTTCGGCCACCAGATTGGTCATAAACTGGATGGCGTCGCGGAACATGCGCTGCGTCTTCTGCAAGTCGATAATGTAAATGCCGTTGCGCTCGCCGAAAATGTATTCCTTCATCTTCGGATTCCAGCGCCGTACCTGATGGCCGAAGTGCACGCCGGCCTCCAGCAATTCTTTCATCGTAACCGAAGCCAAATGAAACTCTCCTTTACAAGTGTTGGTTTATGTACTCGCCGCCGCCCACAGGCTTCTTCTACTTAAGAAGCAACCAAATCGGGACGGCGACAATGGAGTTAACGATTTCGGATTGCGGATTAAGAGGCAAGCGAATGTCTTTCAACCCGCAATCCAAAATCCGCAATCGAACTATCTCTTCGAGAACTGGAAGCGCTTGCGTGCGCCCTTCTGTCCGTACTTTTTGCGCTCTTTGATGCGCGGGTCGCGTGTCACGAGACCCGCCTGCTTGAGCGCACGGCGCAGGTCTGCGTTAAATTCCATCAACGCGCGCGTGATGCCGTGACGAATCGCTCCGGCCTGTCCGGCAGGCCCGCCGCCGTCCACGTTGACCAGAATGTCGAATTTGTTGGTCGTCTCGGTCAACTGCAAGGGCTGGCGAATAATCATGCGCAGGGTCTCGTTCGGGAAATACTGCTCGAACGCTTTTTTGTTGACCTTCACATCGCCGCTGCCGGGTCGCAAATAGACGCGCGCCGTCGAAGTCTTGCGCCGTCCCGTTCCGTAATATTGAATTTCAGCCACAGCTTTATCTATCCTTCAAAATCTCTGCCGGTTAATTGTTTATGTTTGTTGAGGGGTGATGTCGAGCGATTGAGGCTTCTGCGCCGTGTGGGGATGGTCTGCGTCGGCGTAAACTTTCAGCTTCTTACCCATCGCCTTGCCGAGCTTGGATTTGGGGAGCATGCCCCTGACCGCCAGCTCGATGACGCGCTCCGGATGTTTGGCGAATTGGTTCTGCACGGAAATCTCGCGCAGTCCGCCCGGATAGAGCGTGTGATGGCGATAGACCTTCTGCTCGGCCTTCGACCCCTTAAAGACAGCCTTGCGGGCATTAATCACAATCACGTGATCGCCCATATCCATGAAGGGCGTCCACTTCGGATTGTTCTTGCCCGACAGGATGCGCGCCACTTCAGTTGCGAGCCGCCCGACTGTCTGCCCCGCCGCATCAACGACGAACCATTTGCGATTTTCAGCGAGACCTGTCCCGCTAGGAAAGTATGTTGACATAGATAACTCTCTCTGCTTAAAGCGTCTAAAACGCGAACGGCTAGAATACCGAAATGCTCAGAAAATTGTCAAGTTAAGGTGGACTATCTGCCGCTGCTCTGTCGTTTTCATTAATTAAAGACTCAAAAAAGGGAGGCTCTCCTTTTCCATTTGTGGAGAACCTCCCGCGAATAGATCTCTCTTGCAGACTTAACTTAGGGCGTAGAGCCTTGCTGCGTCTGTGCCGGTGGCTGCGAGCCGTCGTTGCGTTTGAGCTTGGGCGGATCGGCTGGCTTCGTATCCGCCGGAGGAGCATTCGGGTCTGTGCCCGATTCATCCGGCGTGGGCTGGCGACGTTTGAGCGTCGGGCGGCCCGGTGTTCCGTCATCGCTACCTGAGATGTCTCCGGCGGTCGTGATGCGCGAGTTCGATGTTCTCATCAATCTGGCTTTGACGCGCTGAAATTCCGAAGTGCTGATGACGTATTCCTCACGCTCAGGGAAACGCGACACGAGGTTCAGCGAAGCTGCGCGGCGATCCGGCGGCTGCGGGTGCGTGGCAAAAGCTCTGGAGATAAAGCCCGGTTTCTTCTTGCTCTTGGACGAGAGTTTCTCGAACATCGTCGCCATCGCGTTCGGGTCGTAACCGGCTGCGTAGAGATATTGCACGCCGAGCTTGTCCGCTTCCTCTTCCGCGCCGCGCGAGAATTTCATGAAGGCTGCAAGGAGTCCGAGTCCGGCTGTGTTCTGGAAGATGACTCCCGGCCAGCCGCCCAGAAAGATCGAGCCTGCGATCATGCCAATCTCCGCCAGCGTTCCCTTTGCCTGATTCTCCATCGCGTGCCGCGCGGCGACGTGCGCGATTTCATGCGCCATCACACCGGCCAATTCTGCTTCGTTGTCAGCCGCGAGAATCAATCCGCGATTGACATAAAAGAAACCACCCGGCAGAGCGAAAGCGTTGACCTCGTCCGAGTCAATGACCTTGATGGTAAAGGGAATCTTGGCATCGGAGTGAAGCACTACGTTCTGGCCGACGCGGTTGACGTATTCTGTAATGATCGGGTCGTCTACAAACTTGACGCCTTTTTCAATCTCGGCGGCAAGCTGGCGACCGATTTTAATCTCTTTCTCGGTCGAGCCTGACATGCTGGCAATCAAGCCGCTGTTGAGCTTGCGCTTGCCTATCATCGCAGGGTCTTCGTCCGTTTTGAGCGGGCGGCGTGACTGCGCCGGTTGAGCCTTTGGCTCAGGCTGCTTCTTGTCCTCAGCTTCCTGCTGTTGCCCGGACTTTTTATCTTCCTGCGGCGGCGCGGTTTGTTGCAGCGGCGCAGCGACGGCGGCGATGGCGCTCAGCCAAAGAGAAAGGGCGAGCGCGAGGGCCGAAAGCTGGCGGGAGAAACGACTTCTCATGACGAAAGCCTCCAAAAAACTTGTCAACGTTCAGAGCCTGTGAAGAAAAGCTTCCCATCTGCAGAAGGCTTTTCTCATGAAGAGCCGCGCCCATCCGATGAATAACGCGGCCTGTAACTTTTATTCAAATGAAGGAAACCGGGCCGTAAAGCTTTATCGGGAAATCAACCACAGGATTTCTCGCTGCTATTTTGGCTGGCCTGAGTTTGATGCAGCCTTATGCTTGCAGGTTGCGCCACCACGGCCCCGCTCCCCAAGCCATTTCCAAGTCCATTATCAATCTGTTCCTCAAGGATTTCTCGTTGCCACGGATTATAGCAGGAGGCGCATGAAAATGATAAAGATTGCGTGCCGCTGTCGGCGCATGCTACAGTCGAAAGTGTCTGGGCCAGAAGCCCATTCGCCCCTCCCACAGTCCAGAATATAGATGAAACGCGCTCAGGATAAGATCAAAGACTTTATCGAGCCGCAGGCTTTTGAAGAAGTCCAGAACTACGGGGCCGACCCGGCGCGCGCGCTGGCCGCATATCGTTTTACGGATGCGACTTCGGAGTTGATCGCGCGCCTGCTGGACACGCTCGCAGACTTGCCGCGCCAGCGCGGGGGCGCACGCGCTCTGGCGGGCCTGCGCGGCGTCGGCAAGAGCCACGCGCTGGCGGCTTTCGGCGCGCTGGTAGCGATGCCGGAACTGCGCCATACCGTGACGGACGCGCATGTGGCGACGAGCGCACGCCGCCTCTTGAATCGCCGCTACATCGTCGCGCGGATAGAGCGCGGCACGCACCCGACGCTGGTCGAAGAGTTGCGCGCGGCCTTTGTCAAAGTCTTTGGCGGGCATGAATCGGAGTGGATGCATGAGCCGTCTGCGATGCTTGCCATCGCGGCCTCGCGCGCCTCCGACACGCCGCTGGCGCTGATCGTGGACACGGCCTTCGGTCGCCAGACGCGCGTGCAGCGCGACGACGGGCCGGTCTTGAGCGAGTTGGCCGCCGCCACGGAACAGGTCAATGCCTTTATCGCGCTCGCGCTCGACGACGACATAGCGGGCGCGGACGGCGCAAACGTCGCGCTCGCCAAATCCTTCCAGATAGATTATCTAGACCCTGAGCATCTCTACCGCGTCGCAGACCTGCACCTCTTTCAAAAGGACGCGCATGGCCGCGCCGCGCTCCATGACATCTATACTTTTCTGCGTCATGCAGTGCCGGGCTTTAATTGGAGCGAGCCGCGCTTTGCCTCCATCTATCCGGTGCATCCTCTGGTCGCGGACGCGGCCCCGGCTGTGCGGCTCTACGCGCAGACTTTTGCTTTCCTGCCTTTCGCCGCCGCCGCTGCCGGGCGCGCCGCGAATCGTCCCGCGCTTTCACTGGTCGGCTTGGACGAGGTTTTTGACCGCGCGGAGTATGAGCTACGCAAGGCGGAGGATTTGAAGGAAGCATTTGCCGTTTACGATTCGCTGGCGACGGGCGCGCTCGCGCAGATTCCGATCATGCAGCGATTGCAGGCCAAGCTGGTGCTCAAGGGTCTTTTTATTCTCTCGCTGGACGGGCGCGGGGCGACCGGGCGAGAGTTGGGCGCGGCGATGCTGCTCTATGACGAGAAATCGCCGGAGGCCGGGATTGAGCGCGTGCGCGAGATGCTGGCGCGCTTCAGCGAGTCTGCGCCGGATGGCGCTCTGGGCCAGAGCGAGGACGGCATCGAGACGCGTTATCGTTTTAACATCAGCGCGTCGGCAGGATTTGACGCTGCGCTCGCCGCTGCCGCGCAAGAGGTTGACGATGAGACGGCGCAAGACCTGTTACGCGTGGCTGCGCGCTCGCGTTTTGAAGACTGGCCGTTCAGGGAAATGGAAACGGGCGCACGCGCTGTCGAAGCCGCAGACCTGCTGTTGATGTGGCGCGGGATGGGGCGGCGCGGTCGTCTCGTCTGGCAGGCGATGGAGGAAGGCTACGCGCCGCGCTCTACAAATGCAGCGGGAGAAAAAAACAGCCCCGGTGATTGGGAGATAGTCATGCTTGCGCCGCGCCTTGCCGCTTTTAATTCGAGCGCGGATGCGAGCCATGCTATTGATGATGAGAGTGATGGATGGTCGCCGTTTGTCGTCTGGCGTCCAGCGGCCCTGACGGTTGAAGAGACGGAATCTTTGCGTCGTCTCGTGGCTTTGCGTACAGACGCCGCTTTGATGACGGAGTTTGGCGAGACTGTGCGCGCAGCCGAGCGCACGCATGCTGCGCTGGTCGAGCGCATCTGGGCGCGGCTGTACATGGATGACGGGATGCTCTTGAACGGGAGCTTCCATCAAGACTTTACGGATGAGGCGCGCGGCACGCAGTCTCTCGCAGAGATGTTGGGAAGGATGCTGGCAGAGATGTTCGGCATGCGCTATCCCTTGCATCCGGTCTTTAGCGAGCCGCTTGGCGAAACGGAAGTGGCGCGTCTGGTGAGCGGGCTGTTCGGCGGCGCGAATCAGGGGTCTGCGAGCGTGCAGGAACTGGCGCGTCTGTTTGCTGCGCCGCTCGGTCTGGTCGCGCAGCGCGGAGAGGTCTTCGCGCTCGAAGCGGGCGATCAGGTGCTCCGCCAGCCGTGGGTGCGCGATGTGCTGGCGATGACGGATGAAGCGGACGGCGGAGTCGTGCCGCTTGAAGCGGTCTATAAAAAACTGTCAGACGTGCCATACGGGTTGCTTGACGAATCGCAGCATCTGATTCTGGCCGCGCTGGTCGCACAGCGTCGCATCGAACTGGTGACGACGAGCGGAGACCGCATCGGTCGGCGCACGCTCGATCTCAAACTGCGCTGGGACGAGATAGCAGGCATCGCGCGTGCGGCAACATTGCTGCACGGCGCGGAAGAGTTGACGGAGTGGGCCAGACTTCTCACACACCAGACGAGCCTCAATTCTATTTCTCACCCGACTGCGCGCGAAGCCGTGCGCGCCGCTCTCTCCGAATGGCTCGAAGCATGGCGCAGCACGCATCTCTTGGAAAATTTCGACGCGCTGCCCGATAGCGGCTTGACGACGCGGACATGGAAGTTGTCCGCGAGCGTACGCAAGAGTTTTGGCGCGGCGGCTGATGCAGTCGAGACAGCGCTGGCGGACATCATCTCGCTCGAAGAAGGTTTGCAGCGCGTGGCGGACGCCTTTGGCGATTCTTCAGACCAGTTTACGCGCAACACTCAGCAGCTTGCACAGCTCAGCAACTTCATCGCAGGGCTTTCTTTGCGCGAACGCGCGCGTGCTTATCTGGCTCTGGCCGAGCCGACGATGGTGGACGAGATAGAGAGCGCGCGGCGCGAGCTGCTGGCGATGATCGAAGACATGCAGACTCTCTTTGACCGCGAATCCAACCGGCGTTTTGATATTTTATGGCGCGAGTTTCACGCGCGCTACGCAGAGCATTATGCTGCGAGACATGCGGAGACGGTCGGGGCCGACGCGAATCGCAAAGCGATCGAGAGCTTGACGCGCGGCGCGGAGTGGCGCGAGTTTGAAGCTCTGGCGAAACTTTCCATCGTCAACCAGCAGCACTGGGAACAGGCCGAAGAACTCCTGCGTCATGCGTGCGATTCTTACTGCGAATTGAATGTGCGGCAGCTTTTAAATGAGCGGCCCGCCTGCGTCTGCTCCTTCAGGCTGGCACGCGCCTCTGCCCTCACGCGCCTGCCTCAGGAACTGGAAGAAACACTTGAGCATGGGAGGCATGCTTACAAACGCACGCTCTCTATGCTGGGCACTCCGCTGGCGATTGCGCTCGACGCGATTGCGCGCAAGGAAGAGGATGCAGAAGCGGCTGCACGCGCGCGTCATCTTTCCGGCGCGTTCGCGCGCGGGGCCGGGGACGCGTCCTTCACGCATGCGGACGTACAGTTGATTGAGCAGGCTCTGCAAAGAATGGCGACGCCGCCGCCCGTGCGCGTGCGCGTTCCCGCAGACGAGTACGGCCTGCTGACGCGCGATGAGTTGCGCGCACGTCTCAATCAATGGCTTGACGATTTGCCGGATCAGCCCGTGCTCGTAGAAGTCGTCAGCGAAAGCGATGGCAATGGCGCGTAAAAGTGAGAGGGCAAAAGGGGAAGAGGGGAAGAGGGGAAGAGGGGATAAAGCAGCAGCCTCTTTCCCCTTTCCCCTTTCCCCTTTTACACTGCTTCCGGGTGTTTCTATTGTCGGGGCGGGCAGGCTCGGCACTGCGCTCGGCCTCGCGCTCGCGGCGCGCGGGTACGAGATTGAGAATATGGTTGCGCGCCGCTTGAGCAATGCGCGGCGCGCGGCCCGCCTGATTGGCCCGGACACACGCGCCCTCTCACGCGCGCAGCTCGAACGGCTGACGCCTTCAAGCATCATTTTTATCACGACGCCTGACGATGCGATTGAGCGGGTCGCTACCGGGCTGGCTTCTTCGATGGCGGGAAGCGGGTGCGGGCGCGTCGCGCTTCATGCGAGCGGCGCGCTCTCTTCAGAATCTTTACACGCTTTGCAGGCGGCGGGCTTTGATACAGGCTCTATGCACCCGCTCATCTCTGTCAGCGAACCTCTCAAGGGCGCAGAGAGTTTGACGAAAGCGCATTACTGCGTAGAGGGCCAGCCGCGTGCCGTGCGCCTCGCGCGCAAGCTGATACGCGAGCTTGGCGGCAAAAGCTTTTCCATACGCACTGAGGACAAGGCTCTCTATCACGCGGCGGCTGTGATGTCTTCGGGCCACGTCGTCGCGCTCTTCGACATCGCCACGGAGATGCTCAAGCGTTGCGGCCTGACTAAGAGCGAAGCGCGCAACGCATTGCTGCCGCTGGTCGAGAGCACGCTCGAAAACTTATCCGGCCAGCGGTCTTCTGCGCGTGCCTTGACGGGAACCTTCGCACGCGCAGACCTCGCAACAGTGCATCAGCATCTCGCCGCGCTGCGCGACTTGAAATCGCATGATGCGCTGGCGGCTTATCTACTCTTGGGCCGACGCTCGATTAAGCTGGCGAAAGAAAACGGCGCGGATGTTTCGGCTTTGCGGAAGATCGAGCGCACGCTCAATGAAGCCACGGAGAATCGGAAGTGACGGGCGAAAATGGCAGTGGTTTAGTTTGAACTTGTTATAAGACGAAAGAATCTCGCGCAAAGGCGCTGGTGGCGCAAAGCAAGACCGCAAAGGTGTTGAGCTATGCTTTATCTTTGCGTCTTTGCGCCACCAGCGCCTTTGCGCGAACTGTCTTTTTCTTGCCATGTTTGAAACTGACCTACCACTGAGAAAAACTCTGGTTAAATGAGATGAGTGGGAGGCACGCCCGCGCTCATTTGCTGCACTTCCTACACGTGGAAAAGCGGTATGTGCGCTTAGTTTGACTCTCCGTCAAAAGAAGATTATTGTTTCCCACTGCTTGAGATTTGGCCCGACTCGATCTCCAGAACCCGACTTTTGACTTTCAACTCAACCCGGCACTGAAACAGGCGCGTGCGTGCCGGCCACTGCCAGCGACTAACTACTTTAAAGGAACTTCTGAATATGAAAACTGCTTTTCGTTCGGCTTGCGTGGTGATGGTCTTAGCCATGACGATGCTGTTGTTATCAAGCACTAAAGGATACATGCTGCGCGATGATGAGAGCGCGGCGGCGATGAATAAGATTGCTCCGTGGGTGCTTGAGCGCACTGCGAACGGCGCGCAGGCAGAGTTCCTCGTCGTGATGAGCGATCAGGCTGACCTGGGCAGCGCGGCTAATCTAAGGACGAAGCAGGAGAAGGGACGTTTCGTGC
The DNA here is from genome assembly GCA_963817025.1 of Pyrinomonadaceae bacterium. Taxonomy (GTDB): domain Bacteria; phylum Acidobacteriota; class Blastocatellia; order Pyrinomonadales; family Pyrinomonadaceae; genus JACMLC01. The sequence goes on from CAWFML010000005.1 coordinate 196,663, forward strand.
GCGACGCTCTGTGGAACAAAGCGCAGGCGACGCAAGGCCCCGTCTTACAGTGGTTGCAGGAACGCAAGATTGAGCACCGCTCTTTCTATATAGTCAACATGATCTGGGTCAAGGCGGATCAAGCGGTGGCGACAGAGCTTGCCGCACGGCCCGATGTCGAGCGCATCGAAGGCAATCCGACTATTCAAAACAGGCTCCCGCAACCCACCGTCGAAAATTCTGAGCGTCCTGATAGCCCGACTGCCGTCGAGCCGGGTGTTAATCACACGCGTGCGCCGGAGGTCTGGTCGCAGGGCTTTACTGGACAGAACATCGTCGTCGGCGCGGCGGACACAGGCTATCGCTGGGATCACGCGGCCCTGAAAGGCAAGTATCGCGGCTGGAACGGCGCGACGGCCAATCATGACTTTAACTGGCACGACAGCGTGCATACGGGTGGCGGCACCTGTGGGCCAAACTCGGTTGTGCCCTGCGATGATAACGGGCATGGAACGCATACTGCTGGCACTGCTATCGGTGACGACGGCGCAGCGAATCAGGTCGGCGTGGCTCCCGGAGCCAAGTGGATCGGTTGCCGCAACATGAATCAGGGCGCAGGCACTCCTGCGTCCTATATGGAATGCTTCGAGTTCTTTCTAGCTCCGTATCCGGTCGGCGGAACGCCAGCGCAGGGCAACCCCGCGCTCGCTCCTGATTTGACGACCAACTCGTGGGGCTGCCCGCCCTCCGAGGGCTGTTCTGCCGGAACTTTGCAGGCGGGCGTGGAGGCCCAGCGCGCGGCGGGTATTATGATGGTCGTCGCGGCGGGCAACTCCGGCTCAAGCTGTTCGACCGTCGTAGACCCTCCGGCGATTTACGATGCGGCCTACACTGTCGGCGCGCTGAACACAGGCACGGATACCGTCGCCTCCTTCAGCAGTCGCGGCCCGGTCACCCTCGACGGCAGCAACCGTCCCAAGCCGGACATCGCCGCGCCGGGGACAAGCACGCGGTCTGCCTCAAGAACGACTACGACCTCTTATACCAGTCTGAGCGGGACTTCGATGGCGACGCCGCACGTCGCGGGCGCAGTCGCCCTGCTCTGGTCTGCGCAGCCGGGCCTGACCAATAAGATCGGTCAGACCGAAGTCCTTCTCAATAATTCGACGGTGCATGTCAGCGCAAGCACTTGTAGCAGCGTCGCCAGCGTCTTCCCGAACAATGTTTTCGGCTATGGCCGTCTGGACATACGCTCGGCTGTGGATCAGGCGTTGAGATATGCCGTCAGACCCTTTGACATGGACGGCGACGGCAGGTCGGATTTCGCAATCTATCGCCCGGATGATAACGGCGCGGGGCAGGGCCGCTGGTATGTTCTCAGCAGCGCGGGCACGAATAATGTGCAGCAACTCTTCGGCCTTTCGACGGACATCACTGTGCCGGGAGATTACAACGGCGACGGCGTTTCGGAGATAGCCGTCTTTCGCTCTTCCGAAGGCGCTTGGTATATCTCGCAAGGCTCTGCACAGAGCTTTATGCGTATTGAGTGGGGAACGAGCGGAGACGTGCCCGTCCCTGCGGATTACGATGGAGACGGCAAGACGGACATCGCCGTCTGGCGGCCCGCGAGCGGCACCTGGTATATCCTGAAGAGTTCCAACAACGGGTTTCACGCGGAGCAGTTCGGCCTGAGCGGCGATAAGGTCGTCCCCGGTGATTATGACGGCGACGGCAAGACAGACCTCGCAGTTTTCCGTCCAAGCAACAACGTTTGGTATGCACTCAGAAGCTCTAACGGCAGCCTGCTCAGCGTTCAGTGGGGACTCAGCGGAGACAAACTCGTGCAAGGGTACTACGACGCGGACAGCAAGCTCGACATAGCCGTCTGGCGGCCTTCTAACGGCGTCTGGTACATACTCAAGAGCACGACCAATTTCACGACCTCCGATTCCATCCTGTGGGGGACGACGGGCGACGTGCCAGCGCAGGGCGATTATGAAGCCGATGGTAAATATGATGTCGGCGTCTTTCGTCCGAGCACGGGCCAGTGGTTTATCCGTCGCAGCTCGAACGGCACATTGCTCGGCGCGAGCTGGGGACAGAATGGAGACAAGCCCGCGACGACGGCTTACGTCCCGCAGTAAGAAAAGAGAAGAGCATTTCCCGCAAAGGCGCATAGAAGAACTTAATTATCTTCTTTGCGCCTTTGCGCCTTTGCGGGAGACGTTCGTGCTTTTGTGCCTCAACTCGCTTTCAATTAAAAACTTGCTATAATTCGTGCATGGCAAACACACCGAGCGCAAGTTACAGCCTGACCCTGCGCGTCAAACTGGTGAGCCGCACCGGAACACTCGGAGAACTGACGACCGCTATCGGGCGCGCGGGCGGCGACATCGGCGCGATAGACATCGTCAGCGTCGGCTCTGACTTCGTTATCCGCGACATCACCGTCAACGCCGCCTCGGACACACACGGCGCAGAGATCATCGAAGCCATACGCGACATAGACGGCGTAGAATTTATCAACGTCTCCGACAGAACTTTTCTCATGCACCTCGGCGGCAAGATCGAGGTCGTCTCGAAAGTCCCGCTCAAAACACGCGCAGACCTCTCGATGGCTTACACGCCCGGAGTGGCGCGCGTCTGCGAAGCGATTCGTCAAGACCCGGAAAAAGCTTTTACCTTAACCATCAAAAAGAACATGGTCGCGGTGGTGACGGATGGGACGGCTGTCCTGGGTTTGGGCGACATCGGCCCTGCGGCGGCGATGCCCGTGATGGAAGGCAAGGCGCAGCTCTTCAAAGAGTTTGCCGGAGTGGATGCTTTTCCCATCGCTCTCTCGACCAAAGACCCTGACGAGATCGTGCGTATCATCAAGGCCATCTCGACTGCCTTCGGCGGTATCAATCTCGAAGACATTTCCGCGCCGCGCTGCTTTGAGATAGAAGACAGATTAAAAGAAGAGCTGGATATTCCGGTCTTTCATGACGACCAGCACGGGACTGCCGTCGTCGTTATGGCCGCGCTCATCAATGCTTTGAAGATTGTGAAGAAGGAGATGAGCGAGATCAAGGTCGTGGTCAACGGCGTGGGCGCGGCAGGAGTGGCGTGCACAAAGATAATCATGGCGGCGGGCGTGAAGAATATCATCGGCTGCGATCAGCTTGGCGCAATCTATCGCGGTCGGCGCGAGCACATGAACTGGGTCAAAGACTGGTATGCGCAGAACACCAACCCGAACGAAGAGCGCGGCACGATCCATGATGTCATCAAAGGCGCGGACGTGTTCTTCGGCCTTTCAGTTCCGGGCGTCATCACGGTCGAGGATTTGCAGAAGATGGCGGACAAGCCTGTCGTCTTTGCGATGGCGAACCCCGTGCCTGAGATTATGCCCGAAGAAGCAGACCCGTATGTGGCTGTGATGGCGACGGGCCGCTCGGATTATCCGAACCAGATAAATAACGTCCTCTGCTTCCCCGGCATCTTTCGCGGCGCGCTCGCCTGTCGCGCCTCGCGCATCAACGAAGAGATGAAGCTCGCCGCCGCGCACGCCATCGCGGGCATCATCACGGACAACGAACGCCGCCCAGACTACATAGTCCCTTCCGTCTTCGACAAACGGGTGGCCGAAGCCGTCGCGCGCGACGTGGAAGAAGCGGCCTACCGCACGGGCGTCGCACGCAGAGACCGCGCGACAACCGACTCGATGATGTGAAGCTAAGCCGGGGCTTTTTAGCGTTGAGCAGGATTGCCGCGAGAGGCAAGCGATTCAGATTCTCCCGGCGATGAAGAATGCTGTTCTCGCAATCGCTGAAATCAAAGATTGTTTGTCCGCCGCGCTGCGAATCGCATCCCGTATATCTTTCATCTCCTGTAAGTCCTCGTCCGTGATTGTGATTCCGTTCTGGAGAAGCTTTAGACGGAAGGAAGCGTATTTGCCGCTCAAGTCAACCAGTTCGGGTTCGATTGCCGAACGCGTCGCAAAATCTCCATCCATGAATTTGTCTTCCAAATCTTCCAGAGCGCGCCGCATTTGCTGTAAAGCGATAGTGTCGTTGTTCATCTCTGCCTCCTGGCATCAGTCTGAATCGTTCTCATAGCGAAAGGTTAGTTTTATGTCTTGATGAGCGAGCGCGATACTCGCTCTTAAGATTCAAGGCGCTTGAAAGAGCGCGGGGTTGTTGACTTCCGTGTTCCAGACATCTGTCCATATCGGGTCGGTCATGATTTTATTGGCCCTGAAGGCATCCAGACGACCCATCGCCGCAGTCACATTAGCGTTGCCGCCGGAGATGTCTCTGATTAAGGTCAGGGCGTTTTTGGTGAGGTCGAAAATATCGCTCACAGAAAAAGACTTGTAGTTATCCACCAATTCTGAGAGCAGCTTTCCTGCCTGAACCGCTTTCAGGCACTGAGCTTTGGCATCCAGATTGGCTTTGGCTTCATCCGCTTTGAGCTGGATTAATTCCTGCGCGGCCAGAAGCGAGGTCTCTTTTGCTGCGTCCGGGGCGGATGTCTCCTGCGATTTTGCCAGACGGAATTTCTGCCTCAGCGTCTGGCGGCGTGCGTCAAAAGGAAAGGGATCATTATCTATAGACTTGGCGAACTGTAGCATCAGCAGCGTGAGCTTGGCGACAACTCTCTTCGATTTTTCAACGTCTTTCGAGGCAAAGAAGTGGCCGCGCGGCAAAGAATCATACATCGAGCCGAGCAGCTCATAAGCTCCTTCGATTTTGCTCAATTCGGCCTCAATCGGTCTGAATGCTGCTGCCATCCCCCTGTCTCCGTCCAGTCTTCGAGACACGAAATCTCCGATGTCCGATGTCGTCGAAGGCACGCTCCTGAATTCATTGACTATGTCTTTTACTTCCGTGTCCGCCATGGGCAGTGCGAGCGGGACACTCTGGCGAAAGAGATTCCGAATGACCTCAATCGAGGTCTTGGACTCCAAACGGAATTGTGTGGCCGCGTTCTTAATAGCCTCGGCCTTCTCTTTGGTACAGCCGACATTGCCAATCGTTAAGGCGAAGACGAGAAACGCGACCGTAGATTTTATTAGAAAGCGACGCTTCATGATTTTAACCTCCGGAGAGTGTGTGTTGAATTGGAGCCGCTAAGGGAAACAATTAGCAGAGCACAGAGAAGTCACAGGCAAACTGTGCCACGAGGCAAAAGAGCGCTCTATTCGTTCTGAATACTTCTTCCAGATATTTATGTAACTTTGAGGCAAAACCTTTCATCAGGCTGCCCGTGAAGGGCTGGAAGATTGTCATGCCGGAGGCGTCTCCTGAGACTATGTTTGCGATTTCCCTAACACTCATCAAGCTCTAGCGATTAAGGGAGAGCTGCGGCACGGGACGACGATGCTTCTTTACGATGTTGAATAATATTGAGGGGGGCGGCCTGCGGCGTGGAATCGCGCGTAGCCGTCTTGGAAGCAGCGAAATGGGTCTTGATATGAATTTTATGTTAACAAACGCATCTCGCCATCAGGTGACCGTGTATTTTTATTGACGATAGAAAAAAATGTCACCTATAATCTCGCCGCCAACACCTCGTTGCATAACGCTTGAGCGGCAGCCGAAGTCATTCTCTCATTCGTCCGCATGCATTCATAAAAAGGCTGTGAACAATAATCTTTTGCTTCACTTCTAATCGTCTTCAGACATTTGCCGACAGGTTAAATTATGTACTGCTCCAACTGCGGCGCACAGATACAAGGCAACGAGCTTTTTTGTAGAGAGTGCGGTCAGCGCTCTGCTCCGGTAGTCCGTGTGACCAGACCCGACGAGCAGACGTTTCTTTTGCCTGCCAACAATCCTACAAGCCCCACCAGCCCGGCGGTTCCGACTTCTCAGACTTCTCCGCCGCCTTTAGTCGCGCCGTCACCGCCTCTTTCGGTTTCGCCGTCTACGCCCCTTGCGGCCCAGAGCAAAACGAACCGTTCCGCCAAGCTGTTTCTGGGCGGGCTGCTCAGTTTGGGATTGCTGCTGTTGATTTCAGTCCCGCTCGTCATCTGGTTCATGTTCTGGCGCACGCCCGCAGGCGCTAGTTCGGATGTCATCCTTCGTTTGAACGGCTCGAACACGATGGGAGCCAAAATGATTCCCGCATTGGCGGAAGCTTTTCTGCGTGAGCAGGGAGCGAAAGACGTGCAAAAGATTCCCGGCAAGAATCATGAAGAGATGACGATTCAGGGCGTGTTGCCGGGGGACACCTCGCCCAAGATAATCGAGATCAAGGCTTACGGCTCGGACACCGCTTTTAAGGGTTTAGCCAGCGAAGAGTGTGACATCGGCCTCGCCTCGCGCAAGATTAAAGCGGAAGAGATTGATAGGCTGTCCGCGCTCGGAGACATGACCTCGCTTGCCAGCGAACATGTGCTCGCGCTCGACGGCATCGCTGTCATCGTTAATAAAGAAAATCCCGTCACGAAATTGACCAAAGATCAGATCAAGAAGATTTTCGCAGGTGAAATCACCAACTGGTCAGAGGTAGGGGATGGACGCGGGAAGATTAACATCTATGCGCGCGACGACAAATCCGGCACTTATGACACTTTCAAATCTCTGGTACTGGGTAAGACTGCGCTCGTGAGTGGCGCGACGCGCTTTGAAGACAGCAACGAACTCTCTGAGCAGGTCGCTACAGACGCCAGCGGGATAGGCTTCATCGGTTATCCGTATATCAAAAACTCGAAAGCGGTGGCGGTGGCGGAAGGCAGCGCGACCCCTTTGCTGCCGAGTCGCTTTACCATAGCCACCGAAGATTACCTGCTCACGCGCCGCCTTTATCTCTACACGCCGTCGAGTCCGAAAAATACTTACACGCGAAAGTTCATAGAGTTTGCGCTCAGCGAACAGGGACAGGGGATTGTCGAGAAAGAGAAATTCGTCTCGCGCAATGTGGAAACGGCAAAGCCCGCCGTCGTCGCCGATGCGCCGGATGAATACCAGCAAGTGACCAGCGGCGCAGAGCGTTTGTCGCTCAACTTTCGCTTCCGCGCCGGAAAAACCCAACTAGACAATAAAGCTCTGGGCGATATTGATCTAGTCGTGGAAATTTTGGGCAAAAGCAAGAATGCCAATCAGAAGGTGTTGCTGCTAGGCTTTGCCGACGGCAAGGGGAATGATGATGTAAACTTGCGTCTCTCAAAGGAACGCGCGCTGGCCGTCGAACAGGAATTCAAACAACGCGGCATCACCCCTGCGGTCGTCACCGCCTTTGGCTCAAAACTTCCCGTCGCTTCGAACGAGACGGAAGAAGGCAGAGAGAAAAACCGCCGCGTCGAGATATGGTTAAAGCCTTAGGCTACATCTTTCCATAGGCTGCCTTGAGTTGTCGTGCGATGCGCGGCACGATGCGGCGCGGGACGGCGATGGCTTCTTTGATGTGGCGTGCGTGTGTGAAATGGCCTGCGACGTAGAGGCCGGGGATGTTGGTCTCGAAGGTGTCGGGATGGTAGACGGGAATCTCTGTCATGCCCGATGGCTCTGTTTTGACTCCGGCCTGACGGAGCAGGGTTAAATCCGCGTCCGCGCCGATGAGGACGAAGACCGCGTCGTTCGGTAAGGTTAAAGTTTGACCGTCATCCCGCTGAATTCTCACTTCGCGTTCGGTTATCTCTGCTATCTCTTTGAAATGTAAGAGGCTCAAGTTTCCCTTCTCGATAAAGGATTCGAGCGGCTTGCGAACCCAGTGTTTTATCGCATTCATCTTGGGGTCGCGGTTCTCCCAGTCTGCGCGCCAGATGGCAAAGGTCGTGCGCGCTCCCTCTTCCGCGAGAAAGAGCGCGGCCTCCGCTGCGCTGTTGCCACCGCCTACCACGAGCGCGTCCTTCTGAACGTATGGATAAGGCTCTCTGAAACTGTGCATGACTTTGGGTAAACCTTCGCCCGGCACATTCAATCGTCTGGGCCGCGCCATCGCTCCGATGGCAAAGAGAATACGCGCCGCCCTGTATCGAGAGCGCGTCGTGTGGACTCGAAAGCCGTACGGCTCTGTGCGCTCGATGTTCAAGGCTTCTTCTTCAGTATGGATACGCAGCTTCTGTTCGAGCGCAAAGCGAACGTAATGCGACAGGAGTTCTTCACGCGTGGGCTTTTCGCGGCAGGAATCGAGCGCGCCCTCGCGCATCTCCAACTCGTTCGGCGTGGAAAATACCGTGCGCCCGACCGGATAATGAAAAATCGTATCGGCAATCAACCCTTTTTCGATGACCAAATAATTCAGTCCCTCGCGCGCAGCCATATCCGCCGCAGACAATCCTGCCGGGCCAGCTCCGATGATTAAGAGGTCAAGTGGTTCCTTGCTCATGATTCAAACGTAGAAGCGGTTTCAAAACTCAAGAGAGAATATCTCGAACCCCTTTGCGTCTTCTGCTTTAACTTTGCGCCCCCAGCGAGAAATAAAACCGTTTCACGCAAAGGCGCAAAGAATGAAAGACTCAAGGCGCAAAGGGTTGAATCATTCACTTGCTTGAGATTTCAAATGCTTCTTTAGAATATCAATTCTCCCTGCGCTACGATTATGGAAGGGCCGCCGATACGCACCGTTTCAATAGCCCCGCGCCCGCCTGTGATTTCAACACTGATGCGGCTCTGGCGATGTATAAAATCTCCCTGTTCGATCACAAATTGAAATGCGCCGTTGACAGGTTTCATGTCAAGCGCGCCGTGATGAACCAGATACGCGCCGAGCGGCCCGGCTGCTGCGCCGGTCGCAGGGTCTTCTGCGATGCCTATGTCTGGCGCAAACAATCTGGCATGCGCGCGGTGGTCGCCGCCCTCCAATGTCTCGCGCGTGAAGACATACCATTCAGTGATGCCGACGCGCCTGCCTGCTTCGCTCAAGACCGCAGCATTAACTTTGCAACGTCCCAAAGCTTCAGTCGTTCGCACAGGCACGAAGAGAATCGGCACGCCCGTCGAGGCGACCTGTACCGGCAAACTCTGATCCAGCTCATCCGGCGCGAGTCCGAGCGCGCGTTCAATCTCCGCAAGCTGGCCTGCATCTTTAACTTCGCTGCGAATCTCGAATGGCCCCTGCGTCATGACGACGCGCACGGGCTGGCCCTCTTTAAACTCGATCTCGACGGGCAAAACGCCGATGCCCAGTTCCTGCTTGATGTGCGTGAGTCCGGTTCCGCCGCCGGGCAAGGGCACAACGCCTTCGCGCGCCAGCGCGTTCCAAGCGCCGACGACCGGATGTCCTGCCATCGGCAGCTCGCTTCCCGGCGTGAAGATACGCAATCTCTTGAGTGCGCCTTTCTCGCTCGGCCACACAAAGACGGTTTCGGAGAGATTCATCTCGCGCGCGATCTGCTGCATCAACTCGTCGCTCAAACCTTCGGCTTCGGGAAAGACCGCCAGCGGATTGCCTTTGAAAGCCTGCTCCGTAAAGACATCAAGTTGCAGAAACCTGTATTGACGCAAGTCTTTATCACCTCGACATTAAAGATTGAGACATATCATCGCGGTTAAGAACTGTAGCGTCAAATCCGGCAGAGGAATGCAAAATTAAAAACGTAAAATGCAAAAATCAGAACCGTCTTCTATTTTTGCATTTTACATTTTTAATTTTGCATTCCTCCGCGCCTTTGCGTGAGACGTTCTTATCCAAAAAAATTATTGTTGACAATCATCAAGCACGCGGCTTATCGTTCACCCGCTCTACGCGAGCATTTACCTGCTGGCGATAATCTTTACTTTCGCCGGTCTCACCTTCACATCAATTTCCAGGGCAGGCTGCAATCAAGAATGGAGAACTCAAATTTCCAATCTTTGTGAGCAGCAGCATTAAATCAATCGTTAATTTCACCGCTCCGGAAATCCGTATGAGAGCCGGAAAGGAGTCTCGATATGTTTGGTTTGCAAGTGCTGGATGTTGCTATCGGCTTGATCTTTATCTATCTCATCCTTGCTCTGGTGTGTACTGCCGTTAACGAACTCCTCGCGGGCTGGTTTGACCGGCGCACAAAAAATCTTTATACGGGCGTGAGCAATCTTCTCAACGATGCGAAAGTGACAGTCACAGCTCCGGGAAGCAGTTCTCAAGTCGGGGTCTTAGATTCCTTTTGGGCGCATCCTTTAATCAAGTCGCTGGAGGAAAATGGAATCAAGGCTTCGTATATTCCTTCGCGCACCTTCGCGCTGACGCTCCTTGACCTGCTCTCGCCCGCGAATCCCGGCGGGCAACCGAGAACCATCACGGATATTCGAGAGGCAGTTGAAAAGCTGCCTGTCAGCTCAGACCTCAGAAGGTCTTTACTCGTCCTGATTGACGAAGCGGGCGGCGATCTCAAAAAGCTCCATAGCAATATAGAAATCTGGTTCAACAATGCTATGGACAGAGTGTCTGCCTGGTACAAGTCCAGAACGCAGACCATCATCTTCATCATCGCACTGCTGGTTGTGCTGGGGACGAATGCCGACACGATTCGGATCGGCAAAGCCCTCGCTAATGACGATGCCATGCGCGAAGCCATCGTCGCGCAGGCGCAGGAGTACGTGAAGAGCAACCCGTCGCCGGGAGCTGCCGACAGCGCAAAATCTCCGCAGGACAGAATCAAGCAGAACGTCGCAGAGCTTCAGCAGTTGGGAGTTCCGTTAGGTTATAAAGGAGAGACGCCGGAGGGCTTTAACTGGTGGCTGAATAAAATTCTCGGACTCCTTCTCACGGTCGGCGCAGCTTCTCTGGGCGCGCCGTTCTGGTTCGACATGCTCAACAAATTAATCAACATTCGGGCCGTCGGCAAGTCGCCGGATGAAATGGCTAAATCGCCCGAAGCTCCGCCGAAAAGGAAAGAAGAGATTCCCCCTCAGTAATCCGCGCGATTCCTGAAAGCGAGTTCCACCTCGCCTTTGACCGCACAATGATTGTCGCGGCCAGATGGTTGTCATTGCGCCTGCTCCGAATCGCTAGCTATAATGACTCAATCTTGAAGCAACACGATCAGACATCAACGCAAGATTTCGCAGGGGGCGGTTTTTCGTCCCGTGAGCTGCGCGGCATTATGCTGCCGTTCCCTACGCCCTTTGATGAAGAGGGCCGGATAAATATTTCCGGCCTGCGCTCTAATCTCGAAAAGTGGAACGCGTGCGGCATCACAGGCTATGTCGCGCTCGGCTCGACGGGCGAGCGCGTGCATCTGGAAGAGCGCGAGTGTCTGGAAGTGATAGAGGCTGCGCGCAAGGTTATCCCGGATAGCATGGCTTTCATCGTCGGCGCGGGACAGCAAAGCACGCATGCGACCATCAACGAAGCGCGCCGCTTTGCAGAGGCCGGTGCGGACGCTTTGCTCGTCATCACTCCCAATTTTTATCGCGCGGCGATGACGCAGGATGCGCTCGTCAAACATTACCTGACGGTCGCAGACGTTTCGAGCGTGCCGGTCGTGCTCTACAGCATGCCGGAGTTGACGGGCATCGCGCTCGCGCCTGAGACGGTCGTGCGCCTCTCCGAACATGAAAATATCATCGGCATCAAAGACAGCTCCAGCGATGCCATCAATCTGGCGGAAACCATTCGCCTGGTGCCTGAAGATTTTGCAGTCATGACGGGAAACGGCGCGCTGCTGTACGCGGCTCTCTGTGCGGGCACACGCGGCGCGATTCTCGCCGTCGGCTGCGTCGCCTTTGAGCAGTGTCTTGAGATTTACGATGCGCTTCAAAAGGGCGCGCATGAGCGAGCCTCAGCCTTGCAGCGTCAGTTGACCCCGCTCGCACGCGCAGTGACTGTGCGCTACGGCATCGGCGGATTAAAAGCCGCGCTTGAGATAAACGGATTCGCGGGCGGGGCTGTCCGCGCGCCGCTTCAGCCCGCCAGCGTTGAAGCGCGTGAGGACATCGCGCGCCTGCTCAAGCAAGCTGCGCTGGCGGAAGATGAACCAACGAACAGGGATGAGCGTATATACGCCGGAGCGTCTATCAAGTGAGCACTACCGAAACAGCATGTTACAGCACGCCTGAAGAAGCAGGATTGCGCGTCAAGTCTTTACCGTTCGCGCGCATCCCGAATCAAACACGCCTCTTTCTGGATTACCTGCATGACCCGCTCGCGCTGCGCCGCTTCTATCCTTCAGCCGTCAAGTTTCATCACGAACTGGCAGGACGCGCGCCCGAAGTTTTGGCCGCGCACAAAACCGACCGCGCGCTCTTGTGTGATGCGCTGGAAGAGATGAACCGCGCGTGGGGCGCGGGAGCGGAAACGCTCGCCAATATCGCGCGCCTGCGTGAAAGCGATTGCGTCGCCGTCGTCTCAGGCCAGCAGGCAGGACTTTTCACAGGGCCGCTCTACACGATTTACAAAGCCCTCTCAGCCGTCAAGCTCGCAGGCTGTTTGACGCAGCGCGGCACGCCCGCCGTCCCCGTCTTCTGGATTGCCACGGAAGACCACGATTTCGCAGAGGTCGCAAGCGCGGAATTTATCGGCTGCGATTGTCGGCTGGCACAGGTCAGCGTCTCGAAACAGATGCACGCAGAAGGCACGCCTGTGGGCCAAGTCGTGCTTGACGAATCCATCAACGAAACGATTACGCGCCTGCTGGAAGTTTTGCCCGCCAGTGAATTTACGGCAGACCTCGAAAAGCTTGTCCGCGATGCATGGAAGCCGGGACGCCGTTACGGCGAAGCCTTCGCGCGAATGATGACGGCCCTGACAGGCAAGCATGGCTTGATCTTGCTTGACCCACAGGATGAGCGTTTGAAAAATCTGGCCGCGCCGCTCTATGCGGAAGCCGCGCGCCGCGCGCCCTCGATTGCGGACGCGCTGGTCGAGCGCAGCCGCGAGCTGGAAGAGAAAGGCTATCACGCACAAGTCCTGGCTTCGAGCGATTCTTTCCCGCTCTTTCTGCACACGGAAGATGGCAGACGCTACGCCGTCACGCGCACGGACAAAGGGACATACAGGACTAAAGAAGGAAGCGAAGAATACGAAGCATCCGAGTTGGCCGAACTGGCAGAGCGCGAGCCGCAACGTTTCAGTCCGAACGTAACTTTGCGCGCAGTGGTGCAGGATTATCTCTTGCCGACCATCGCCTATTTCGGAGGGGCGGCGGAGATTGCCTACTTCGCGCAAACAGGAGAAGTCTATCGCAAGCTCGACAGGCCCGTGACGCCTATCCTGCATCGCGCGAGCATGACGATTGTCGAGAGCCGCACCGGGCGCACGCTCGAACGTTATGAGCTTGAGCTGAGCGATTTTTTTGAAGGCTTGGAAAACGTGCTCGCGCGCGTCGTAGAGGAACATTTGGGAGCGGAGACGGGACAGGCTTTTGCGCACACGGAAGAGACTGTCAATCAGGAACTCGACCGCTTGCGCGAATCGCTGCGGGGCGTTGACCCTACGCTCGCGGAGGCGCTTGAGACGGGGCGACGCAAAATCAATTATCAACTAAACGGCCTGCGCACGCGCTTTCATCGCGCGCAACTCAACCGCGACCGCGCCGTGCATCGCCAGATCGAGCGCGCCTTTTCCTGTCTCTATCCCGAAAAGACTTTGCAGGAGCGGCGCATCAACATTACCTCACTCGTCGCGCGTCATGGCCCGTATGTCGTGGACTGGATTTACGATGCCATCAATCTCGGCTCGCAGGATCATCAGATAGTTTACTTATGAAAGACGGAGAACTCAGGATACAGAACTCAGGACTCGGAATAGAAGACACAAGCGATTTCGATCTTTCATTCTGAGTCCTTAAATTCTCAGCTCCTGTGTCCTGCTTTTTATGTCTAAGATTCGCGTCCTTTCCGATCATCTAGCCAACCAGATAGCCGCAGGCGAAGTCGTCGAGCGGCCCGCTTCGGTTGCTAAAGAGCTGGTCGAAAATTCCATTGATGCGGGCGCGCGGCGAATCGAGATAGATGTCGAGGGCGGCGGGCGCAGGCTCCTGCGCGTGACGGATGACGGCGAAGGGATGATGCGCGATGATGCCGTGCTCGCGTTCGAGCGTCATGCGACTTCAAAAATAACTTCTGCCGAAGACCTCAATGCCATCTCGACGCTCGGATTTCGCGGTGAAGCTCTGGCTTCGATTGCTTCGGTCGCGCGGGTCGAGTTGGTCTCGAAGAATCTTGAGAACACGACTGCCACGCGCATTCTCGTCGAGGGCGGTCGCTGGCGCGAAGTCAAAGAGGCTGCGCACCCGCAGGGCACAACCATCACTGTGCGTGACCTGTTCTTCAATATTCCGGCGCGGCGCAAATTCCTACGCTCGGAAGCGACCGAAAGTTTTCATCTCTCAAATCTCGTCACGCATTACGCGCTCGCGCATCCTGAAATCGCTTTCACGCTGATAAACAACGGGCGCGAAACTTTAAGAGTTGCGCCCGCGCGGGATTTGCGCGAGCGTGCCTATCAGGTCTTTGGCCCGGAGTTTATCGAAAATCTTTTGGAGGTCAGCGGCGGCAATCCGCAGGTGGCGCGCCTCACAGGCTTTGTCTCCGCGCCGCGCGAGCGCCGCACCTCGCGTGAAGCGCAGTATCTTTTCATCAACGGTCGTTACGTGCACGACCGCCTCATCAGCCGCGCGCTGTCGGAAGCCTACAGGGCCATTCTGCCGCAGGGAGTTTATCCGGCGGCCCTGCTTTTTCTGGAAGTCCCGCTCGAAGAAGTGGATGTCAATGTGCACCCTGCTAAAACAGAGGTGCGGTTTCGCCGCGCCGCCGCCGTCGCAGACTCTGTGCGCGAAACCGTGCGCGCCGCGCTCGCCAACGCCGGATACGTGCGCGCGAGCGATTCAACGGGCGAGAGCGTCAGGCAGTTGAGCGAGCCTCTCGTTGAACATGGAGATAAAGAAGCTTCGGATATTCACATTGCTCCGCATGAAGGAATTGGTATCTCAACCATTCCTCCGCCGGTTGATTCATCAGTTCCCGCTGAGGAGATTCACGCGCGCGGCGTGACGAGCGAGCTTGTGCCTCCGGCCAGACAGGAGAAGATCGAGTTCGGCTTTACAGTCGTGCCGGATGAACCGGCCAAGCCCGCTCCTGCTGCTCCGCCACAAACATACGTCAAGGGAAATACTGCCAGAGATTTGAACGCGATTATGCGCCGCGCTTACATCGAAGCGCACCAGTCTGAATCTTTCAATAGTAACGTCACCGTCTCGACCTCTGCGGAAGTCAAAGAAAACTTGCCGGATAAAGACGAAGCTCTGAGCGAGCAGACCGAAACTCTTCCGGTTGCTCAATCCAAAGCCGCGCTGCCGCCGCTCGTCTCAGCCGCCAATCTCGTGCGCGACGTTCCGGTCGAATCGCTCTCAAACAACATCCGGCCACTGGGCCAACTGGAAGAGAGCTACATCATTGCGACGGATGACGACGGGCTGCTCCTGATCGACCAGCACGTCGCGCACGAGCGCATCCTGTTTGACAAGTACCAGCGGGTCGAAGCCACACGCCGCGCAGAGTCGCAGAATCTGTTGATGCCGGAAACCTTCGACCTCACGCCCGCGCAGGCTATCGCCTTTGAACGCGCGGCTGAAGATTTGGAGGCTTACGGTTTCGGCTTGATGCGCCTGTCGGGTCGCACGGTCGCCATCAAAGCCTTGCCCGCAGACCTGCCAATCGGCGAAGCGCGAAACGTGCTCGCGGAAATCCTGAGCACGATGAGCGCGGAAAAGCGCGTTGCGGGTCAGGATAAACTGCGAGACGAGATTGCCGCTTCGCTCGCACGCCGCGCTGCCATCAAAGCCAACACGCCGCTCGGAATGGAAAAGATGCGCTGGCTGATTGATAGCCTGCTGCTGACTTCTGCGCCGACGACCAGCCCGCAGGGACTTCCCGTCATCCTTCGCCTGACGATGCGCGACATCAAAAAAGGTTTTCATCGCACATGAGACGAGAGCCTGAACAGCCTTTGACGGGGTCGCTGGCTGAGAAACAGGATTTTGTCGTCGTGCGTCTGGAAGATGAATACTTCGCTTTTGAAGTCGCGGACGTAGCGGAAGTATTTCCTTACGTTGTGCCTGTGAGGATGCCACGCGCGCCTAAGTTTCTGATTGGCCTGATAGATGTGCGCGGCGTGATGTTGCCCGTGGTGGATTTACGCCTGCGCGCAGAGCTGAAGACCGAAACCGCTCCGCAACACATTCTAGCCATACGCCTCGGAGACCGCTTCATCGGCGCGGCGGTGGATGAGGTCTGCGAAGTGTACTCTGCGAGCGATGATGCGGTCGGCGGCTTTGCCTCGATAGCAGATAAGATTGACCCGCAGTATGTCAGCCGCGCGCTGCGCTGGGGTCAGCGCGTCGTGCCTGTCATGGATGCCATGCGTTTGCTGACGACCGATGAAACCTTGCGCCTCAAGCGTTTGAGACATCCGCGCAGAAGACGCGGAGAGACAGCATAGCGGTAGACTCTCTAAAAGAGAAAAACAAGTTTCGCGCAAAGACGCTGGCGGCACAAAGGAAGACCGCAAAGGATTGAATACTGCTCGCTCTTTGCGTGCTTTGCGTCTTTGCGCCTTTGCGGGAAAATGTTTTTCCGGCCAGTGAGACAGAGAAAAAACTTTGTCTTGCAGCGCATAACTCTGTGTCATCTTTGAGTTGTAATTCACTTGAGATGCAAGGGGAATATTCGAGTTGTCATAAGGAATTATAAAAAGAATGAGTGAACAAGCTGGTGTAAGCGTTATTTCAGACGCGCCGACGTTGAGCATGTCTGCGGGCCGCAGGTGGGCCGTGACGGCGGGCGTCATGACGGGAATGTTTTTGGCTGCGCTGGAAGCGACTGTGGTCGGCACTGCGATGCCGACCGTCATCGCCTCGCTCGGCGGGCTGAACCATTACAGTTGGGTCTTCTCGGCTTACCTGATTACCTCCACCGTGACAGTGCCTGTCTGGGGCAAGCTCTCAGACCTTTACGGGCGCAGGTTGTTTTATCAGATCGGCATCGCAATCTTTCTCGCAGGCTCTGTGCTTTCGGGGATGTCTGCTTCGATGACGCAACTGATCGTCTTTCGTGCGATACAGGGACTGGGAGCGGGCGCGCTCGTTCCCTTAGGCATGACGATTATCGGAGACATCTACACGGTGACGGAGCGTGCGCGGATGCAAGCTCTATTTAGCGGCGTGTGGGGATTGTCGAGCGTCATAGGGCCTGTGGTCGGCGGCTTTATCACAGACCAGTTGTCATGGCGTTGGGTCTTTTACATCAACTTGCCTGTCGGGCTGGCGGCGGCTCTGATTCTCGGCCTCGCATTAAAAGAGCCGAAGCGCACAGAGCGCGCCGTGATTGATTATGCGGGCGCGGCGCTTTTGATAGCCGCTATCACGATGCTGATGCTGGCGCTCGTCGAGGGCGGGGCCAGCCTGCGTACGCTTCTGTCGCCGCGCAATCTCGCGCTGCTCGCGGGGACTGCGGCCCTTGCCGCTCTCTTTGTGTGGGTCGAGCGGCGCGCGGCAGACCCTATCGTACCGTTCCAGATGTTCCGCAATCGCGTCGTCGCGGTTTCTGTGACCGCCGGATTTCTGGCGGGCGTTGCGATGTTTGGCGCGATCTCGTTTGTGCCGCTCTTTGCGCAGGGCGCATTGGGAGCGACGGCAACAGAGGCCGGTTCGCTGCTGACGCCGCTGATGCTGAGCTGGGTCGGGATGTCTGTCGTCGGCGGGCGTCTGCTCCTGAAAGTAGGCTATCGCCCGACGAGCATTGTGGGCTTCGCTTTACTGACGTTGGGATTTATTTTTCTTTCTACTTACCAGCGCGAGACAGCGCGGCTGTGGCTCTACGTCGATTTGATTCTTATCGGAGCGGGATTAGGACTGACGATGCTGACACTGCTGATTGCCGTGCAGCAGTCTGTGCCGAGGACGCAACTGGGGATTGCCACTTCGCTTAACCAGTTCTCGCGTTCTATCGGGGGCGCAGTCGGTGTTGCAGTCATGGGCGCTGTGCTCTCTGCCGGGCTTGCTACGCAGTTAAGCAACATCGCACATAGCGGCGGAGCTTTGACGCCGGAGCGCGCGGCTGAGTTGGCAGCCAACCCCAACGCTCTGATAGACCCGCAGGCCCGCGCAGCCCTGCCGCCGGGCGCGCTCGATGCGCTACAGGGAGCGATGGCCGCAGCGATTCATAATGTCTTCTGGGTCGGGACGGTGCTGGCGGGACTGGCCCTGCTCGTCGCCTTTTACCTGCCGCGCCGCGATGACTCTGGAACAGAACCGCCGACTGAAGATACTTGCGGCTCGGAAACAGGCGAGCGGATGGTGATGGCGGAGTTAACCACCATAGACTCTGAGCATGAACCAGTTGCCGCCCGTGCAGATTAGGACGTAGCGAATCTGTTTGCGGCTAGAGCTTATCTAAAGCTCGCATTACTAACTCTGTGTCCGAGAGGTCTGGCAGAAGCGCGTCAGGTTCATGCGCGAGGAGGTCTTCTGGGCTGTACATGCGGCCTGTGGCGATTGCCACGGCGCGCGTGCCGTAGTGTTTGGCGCAGGCGATGTCGTTAGGCGTGTCACCGAGGACTATGAATTGCGCTGGTTGAAGCTCTAGCTGTAAATAACGATTGATGCGTTCATGCGCGAGCGCGGGCAGGTCGCGGCGGTCGTGCGAGTCATCACCGAACGCGCCCGGCAGTTGAAAAAAATCAGAGAGACCGACGAGCCGCATCTTTAGCCGAGCGGCTGGCTCTATGTTGCCTGTGAGCAGCGCATTGCGATAACGCGGATGCCGCGCGGTCGCTTCCAGGACTTCGCGCACGCCGGGCAGCAGGTGAAAGAATTGTTCGCTGCCACAGGTGACGCGTTCCATCTCCTGCATGTAGCGCACTCGCAAATCATGCACGCGCTCGCGTATGTGTTCGTGCGTGTAGCCTTCGTCGCGCAAAGCCTCCGCCACAATCTGCAAGTCCGTCATGCCGGAAACCTGCATCTCTGCGAGTCTGCCAGCCGTCCCGAACACGCCTTCGAGCATCGGAATCGTGTAATCCTTAAAAGCCCCCGTGCGCTCGGAACGCATCAGCGTCCCGTCAATGTCCCACAGCAGTATGCGCAAGTCTTCGGATGATTGGTTCATTTACTCATTTACTCATTGGTTCATTGGTTCATTTGTTCATTTACTCAATCTTATTTGTCTCTTCGATGAGCAAATGGATAAATCAGTAAATGAGTAAATGAACAAATGAGTAAATCATTTTATTCGATGACTGCCAGCACGTCGCCCGCGTTGACGGTTGCTCCGGCGGCGGCGCGAATCTCTGTCACAACACCGGCGCGCGGCGCTTTCATTTCGTTCTGCATCTTCATCGCTTCGACGACGATGACGCCCATCCCGGCTTCGACCTCTGCGCCCGCTTCGACCAGCACGCGCACGATTTTGCCCGGCATCGGCGCGACGATTTGTGCCGCGCCGTCCAGAGCCTGCGCGCCCGTGCCGTGCCCGCCGCGCAATCGCTTCGGGTCAAACAGGGCCAGCGAGTAAGCATGCGTGCCGACATGCACTTCCATCTCATCGCCTTGCGCCTGTTTTTTATCCACACGACATTCAAACACCCGCCCGTCGTCGTTGACGAGCAGGTAGACGCCGCTTTCAAGCTCGCTGGCGGCGACTTCATAGCGGCGTTCATCAATCTCCGCAAAGACGCGCACGCCCTCGCGCCGGAAGTTTAGCTGATGCTGCTGGCCCTTTAGCTCTGCCGTCAATTTCATAAGAAGGATGCTATCTGTCGTCCGACTGTTTTCGGGAATGTTGGGAAAATCGGGAGCCGGACTTTTTAAGTTGCTTACGGTTATCACTCGTTGATGTTATCGAGCGAGACAAACTTCCATCCGGTTTTCGTGAGCGCGAAATTGTAAACCACCACTTCGTTACCGGCTGCATCGGGGCAGGCCACGCTGAATTGTTTGGAGTTGGCGGCATCAATCTCAGGCTTGGCTTTTTCAAAACATTTCGCGGCATCGGTCTGCTCGTTAAAGACTTGACGATAACGGCGACTCAACTCGGCTTTGGTCTTAACCTTTGCCATGCCGTATGACAACTCAAGCGGGAACCTTGTCATGTCTGCGACAGCCGTTTTGTTGCCCTTGATGACGGCCATGCTGAATTTTTCCCAGAAGGCTGTCATGTCCGCTTGCGCCGACGGCTCACTCATCAAACCGAGCGCGGTCGTTGCCAGCAGCAAAATCAAAATAGGCGTCAGGGTTCGTCTCATCACCTGTCTCCTGAATCGGATTGATAAGTTTATGAAATTACCCGCACAGCCTCAGGCGTCCGGCTGCATGCTAATCGCGCCGTGGTGGATGAATTTCTCTATCTGCCGCCTGTGCCTGAGGATGTGCACGATGGCATGCTCTAAAAAGCCTTCCACATCATAGGTCACGCCCCATCGAGCTTTGATGATCGTGCCGGTAATCTCTTCGCCGGTCATCTCCCATTTGCCTTCCAACGTTTGAGCCGTATATCGAAGCGCGGCGTCGAGTTGTGCCAGCGATTCCTGACGCGAAAGAATTTTGCGCGGCGGGCGCGTTGAAGGAATGTTGAACTGCTCTCTGATAGCATCCGCATAACCATATTCCGCATTGACCACATGCGACATGATGGTCTGTGCTGAACGACAGTCTTCATCCTTCGTCCCGGAATCAACCACACGCTCGAAATCTTCATCCGGGATACGCTCGATTAAAGTTTTGAGTTCCGCAGCCGCGCGCTCGTACTCGTCCATCAACGCGCCAATCGCGCCCTTTCGATAACTCCTTCTCATGCTCCGTTGCTCCATATCGAACTATGTCGCCTAGCTTCTATTATGCAGCGCGGCGCGGCCTGAGAGACGCCACTTGCTCTGTTGCTCAAGAGGCTGCTGCGAGGCTGGCGTTTTCTCCTTCTTTGCGTAATCGAGCGCGGCGGCGATGAGGGCCATGTCGCGGCGCAACGTCTCTACTTCCGAATCCTCCGGCGTTGAAGCGGCTGCGCGGCGTTCGTTGAAACGGGAGATAAAGCCTGTGTCGAGACGGCCTTCGATAAACTCTGCGTCGCGGACGATTTCGCGGAAGAAGGGAAGCGTCGTCTTGATGCCGCCGACCGCGTATTCATCCAGCGCACGCCTGAGACGATCAATCGCCTCCATGCGCGTGCGTCCCCACGCCGCGAGCTTTGAAATCATCGGGTCATAGTAGATGGAGACTTCTGTATAACCGCTGACGCCGCCGTCGTCGCGTATGCCCGGCCCTGCCGGGACGCGCAGGTGCGTGATGCGGCCCGGCGACGGGAGAAAATTGTTGTCAGGGTCTTCCGCATAAACGCGGCACTCTATGGCGTGGCCCATCCACCTGACATCTTCCTGCGTGAACGAAAGCGCAGCCCCGTTTGCCACCATAATCTGCTCGCGCACGAGGTCTATGCCTGTGACAAGCTCCGTCACAGGATGCTCGACCTGCAAGCGCGTGTTCATCTCAAGAAAATAAAAATCGCGCGTCGCATCCGCCAGCAGAAACTCGACCGTGCCTGCGCCGACGTAATCAACCGCACGCGCGGCGCTAATTGCGGCCTCGCCCATACGCTCGCGCAGGGATGAATCGTTAATCGGTGAAGGACATTCCTCTATGACCTTTTGATGACGACGCTGGATAGAGCATTCACGCTCGCCGAGGTGTACGAAGTTGCCGTGCTGGTCTGCGAAGATTTGGATTTCGATGTGGCGTGGCCGCTCGATGGCTTTTTCGAGATAGACTTCGGCGTTGCCAAAAGCCGCAGCCGCTTCCGACTGCGCCGTCTCGAAAGCGGATTCAAGCTCTGCTTCGGAAACGACAAGGCGCATCCCTTTGCCGCCGCCTCCGGCAGAAGCTTTGAGCATCACTGGATAGCCGAACTCTCCGGCAATCTTCCGGGCGTCCGCCAGCGAAGAGAGCGGCTCGGTCGTCCCCGGCACGACGGGCACTCCCGCTTGTGTGGCGACGCGGCGCGCACTCGTCTTCGACCCCATCAACTCCATCGCTTCGGCGGTTGGCCCGATAAAGACCAGTCCGGCAGCGGCAACTGCGCGGGCGAAACCGGCGTTCTCCGCCAAAAAACCGTAGCCCGGATGGATGGCCTCTGCGCCGCTTCTGAGAGCCGCATCAATAATCCGTTCGATTCGCAGGTAGCTCTCGACAGAAGGGGCCGGGCCAATCAAGTAGGCTTCATCAGCATGGCGCACATGCAGCGCCTCAAGGTCTGCTTCGGAGTAGACCGCAACCGTTGCGATTGATAGATCGCGGCACGCGCGCATGATACGCACGGCAATCTCACCTCGATTGGCAATCAGGATTTTTTTGAACATAAAAATGCAGTGACAAGTGATGAGTGACAAGTGACAAGATAAAAGGCTTTTGTCTTTAGCTCGTCACTTGTCACTCATCACCTGTCACTGTCTTCATACTACCACTGAATTGCCCGGTCGGCGCGGGTCGTAGCGGACGGTGACGCTCGCGCCGGGCGCATAGTCCTGCTGGTGATGACGCTGCTCGTGGCTCAGCCTCTCTGAGGCTTCATAGTCTACGCCGCTGATATTGTAGGTGAAAAAGATTTCGCTTACCTCGCCGGAATCGTCCGAGGTGATGTCCAGAATGGTGCCGTCTGTAATGCGCCCTGTGAGGAGCAGCCGCGAACGGCGCGTCGCTTCATCCTCTACTTTTTTCCGTCGAAAGAGGTCCAGAAAAGACATGACGCCAAAGCTCTCTTAAGGCGCGCTCGCTTCGCTTGAAAGATAAGTGGATGAGCCTTCTGCCGGGATATTGACGGGACGAACCATTCCATCGCGCATCAGCCAGTCATCTTCCGTGCCGAGAATCTTATCTTCGCCGGGCAGTCGCAACTCGTAATTGGTAAAAGGCACGCCCTCGCCGGGCGCTGCATCCGCATCCGAGTTGAGCGCGGCGGGCCGTAACGCGCCTCCGCGCAACTGCCTCGGCTTTGCCGGAACGGGCACGTTGACGGATTGTGTCGCCGCCAATTCCGTCCAGGGCTTATAGCTGCTCTGCTCTGCCTGCGTAATCAAGGCCGCAATCGAGCCATCCGGGTCGGGCAATTTTCTGAGGTCGGTAAGCTCTGCGGGAAAAGTTCCGAAGCTCGCGCGATATTCCATAAACGCGCGGTTGTGCGTATAGAGCTGTGCGCGGAAGGCTGCTTCGTCACGGCGTTGCTGGTGACGCAGACGCTCCGGCACGGTGATACCGATAAAAGTTGCGACCAGCAAAGCGAAGGCGACAGAGGCCGCCAAGCCTCCGTGCGCGACGCGGCTGCCGATAAAACGCGCAGGCTCTTTGCGCAGGCTCGCGCAAACGCGCCAGCCGAGCCAGACGGAAAAAATCGCCACTGGCAGGGCAAGCCATTTGAGTCGCCACGCGGCGGCTTCGGCTGAAGCGACTATGGACCAGAAATCGAAAGCCAGCGGAGTGCGTTCGAGGAAGGCCATAAGGGTCGCGGCGAAAAAGATTAGAAGCGCCAGCGTGCCCATGACGCCAATCAGCAGAGCGCGGCCATAAGAGGGAAGCTCATGTTCCGGGCGGGCCAGCGGTTCGCCGACGGCTTGTGCGCCGCAGCCCTTGCATCCCAGACGCAGGTCGCCTTCAAACTTGAAGCCGCAACAGGGACAGATTGTCAATTTCGTATACCTCGAACTTTGGATGGGAGAACTTATTTCTGATTGCATAAAAGGGTCTTTAACCAAATCATTGCCATACTTTAGCGTACAAGCTCCGGCTCTGTGCGCCGCTCAGTTCCGGCATTAGATGCCGCACGCGAGTTTTCCGATGCCGCCTGTGCCGCGTCGGCTTTGTTGACCTCGCGCCAAGTGTGGTACATGCGATGCGCGAAAGTCCAGTAAGAACCCACCGCGAGAATCCAGAGCACGGCGGGCATCCGGTTCAAAAAGGGGTTTTGCGAACTCGGATGCGTCGTCAGTGCGCCGATGATCAAGAGCACGACCCGTTCCGGGCGACGCAAAAAACCGACATCGCATTTGGGAATCAGGCTCTCTGCACGCGCGCTCGTATAGCTGACCAGCACAGAACCCATCATCGCCGCGCACACCAGAAAAACATTGAGCGTCGAATGAAACTCCGTATCGCGCGCGTAAAAGATAATCAGGCCGACAAAGACGACCATATCGGAGAGGCGGTCAAGCGATGAATCTAGAAAGCCGCCGAAGCGCGTCACGCGCCCCGACAGGCGTGCCACCTGCCCGTCCAGCATATCAAAGAGATTGGCGACAATCAGGATGATTCCGGCCCACAAGAAATGGCCGAAACCGAAGAGCAGTCCGCACCCGACGTTGAGCGAAACTCCGATGACCGTCAGCAAATTAGGATTGATGCGACCGTGGGCCAGCCAGCGCACCATCGCACTAATGATACGGCTCGCGCCGCGCCCGATACTTTCCCCGAACACCTTTTGGTCTTTCTCCTAATTACCGCGCCCACGGCCAGCCGCGCTGCCACGCGCCCACAGACCAGTGCTTTGCCGACAGCGCATCATAGAAACGCCCTGATTGGTTGTCAAGAATAATAGCGCAGTGTCGCGTGAAGAGGCGCGTTTAGTGCCAGCCATGAGCGATAAAGCGAAGCCTGCTCTTTGCCTCCGCTTGATTATCGCTTATGACTCTTCCTTGGCAGGTTGATCATGCAATGTCGTCAGTCTGCGAATCTCAAAATTGCGCGCCCCGGCGGGCGTGCGGACAGTCACTTCATCTCCCTCTTCTTTGCCCATCAAACTCTTGCCGACGGGCGAGGTGGTGGAGATCAGTCCGCTCTGCGGGTCGCTCTCTTCCGCTGTGACCAGACGATAAGTGACTTCTTCGTCGCGTTCGGAGTCAAAGAGCACAAGGGTCGAGCCATAGGCGGCGCGGTCGCGCGGGATTTGCGAAATATCAATCGAAGCGACTTCTTTCATCCGCTGGCGAAGCTGGCCGATGCGCGCCTTGACTATCTCCTGGCGGTCGAGCGCGGCGCGAAATTCTGCGTTCTCGCGCAAATCACCGAACTCCAGCGCGCGCTTGATCTCTTTTGGCAAGTGCACGCGCAGTTCCGTTTCCAGTTCGTCAAGTTCCGTCTGTAGTCGATGCTTAATTTCTTGTGTCAATTGAATTCACGCTCCGCTTTGCAAAATTACCGTGCCAGAATCTCAACGGTTCCGTAACTTGATTGCAGTGCAATCACAATTTTTGGTCCAACGCCCATGAGTTATACTCTGGCCCAGCATCTTTAAACATCTTTGCTGTATCTGACCCGACCGGATGCAGGCTTCTCTCCCGAGCTTTTAGCCTGAGGAAGATGCTACCCACTCGCCGGAAAAAGTTTGCTGCCCCGCAAAACTAGTCCGGCGCGTGAAGGCTAAAGTACACCCTTACACTATCATCTTGGTTGACACTCTTGCAAAAGAGAGAGCGCCGCTCTCGCTAACCCCAACGGCGCACTGGATGGATGAGATGCCCGACAATTTCTTCGATCATAGAAAACGTATCCTTTTTGTGGACGATGACGAATCGCTGCTCAAGCTGGAACAGATCAGATTGGAACGCGCGGGCTATGATTTTATCGGCGCGAGCGATGGCCGCGAAGGTTTGAGCTGTGCTCAGTCCATGAAGCCTGATCTGATCCTGTTGGATTATATGATGCCGGGGCTGAGCGGCAAAGAAGTCTTTCTGGAAATCATCAATTCCTGCGAAGAGCGTCTCAGGCACACGCCCGTCATTATGCTCACGGCGCGGACGGACAACGACATGGAGCAGCGCGCCCTGCTGGAGATGGGATTGTCCGCCTACCTGTGCAAGCCCTTCGGTCATCACGAGCTTTTGAACGTGATAGATAACGTGCTGGTGATGAGCCGCATCAAGGAGCGCAACCGCGCGCTCGAAAGAGAAGTGCGGCAATCATGGGTCGGAACGGTCAAAGCCCTGATCTCTCTGCTCGCGGTCAAAGACGATTACACGGGCGAGCATTCGGGAATGGTTGCAGAGCTGGCCGAGATGCTCGCGCGGCATCTCAATCTCTCGGAAGTCGAAATCACAAACATCAAACTCGGCGCGCTCTTGCATGATGTCGGCAAGATAGGCGTGCCGGAAAGCGTCCTGCGTAAGGCCGGATGCCTGACGCCGGATGAGATAGATGTCATGCGCCTGCATGTCGATCATGGCGAGCAAGCTCTGTGCGGCGTGCCGCACATGGAGGACGTGCACGCGATTATCAAACATCATCACGAATGGTGGAACGGCAAGGGGTATCCGCAAGGCTTGAAGGATAAGGCGATTCCGCTCGGCGCGCGTATCGTCGCAGTCGTTGACGCTTACGATGCGATGACTTCTGATCGTCCTTATCGCCAGCATCTACCGCAAGCCGTCGCTTTTCAGAGACTGCGCGACGCCGCAGGCACACAGTTCGACGAACACCTCGTCGAAAAGTTTATCGAATGTCTTGAGGCCAACGATTCAGAGCGCACACGCTCGCTCAATTTCAGCTTTATAGAAGAGCTGCACTACGTAGCTTAGAAAAACAGGGAGTAGGGAACAGGGTGTCGGGTGTAGCGAGAGCATAACTGCTTTTCCTACACCCTACACCCTATCCCCTACTCCCTTGCTCTTTGTTATAATCAAGTATGTTTGAAATCCTGAATATTTTGCTGGTTGTCCTGTTGGTGTTGGCTAACGGGTTCTTTGTCGCTTCGGAATTTGCGCTGGTCGGCGTGCGCCGCTCGCGGATTGCGTCGCTCGCCAATGCTGGAGACAAACGGGCGCAGAGGCTGTTAGGGCTGGTTGACCATCTCAACGCATATATTTCCGCGACGCAGCTTGGCATTACTCTGGCTTCGCTTGCGCTCGGTTGGATTGGCGAACCGGCCATCGCGCACCTGCTCGAAATTCCCCTCAAGGGTCGAGTGTCGGAGACAGTGCTCCACACCATCGCGTTCACCATTGCCTTCAGCATCATTACTTTTCTGCATATCGTGCTGGGCGAACTCGCGCCCAAGACCATTGCGCTCGAACGCGCGGAAAAGACTGCGCTGGCGATTGCCCTGCCGATGCAGATTTTTTATAAGGTCTTTCGCTGGCCCATACGCTTGCTCGACTGGGCCGGAACACGCGTCGTACGCCTCTTCGGGCTTCATCCTTCGAGCGATCATGCATCCATTTATACGGAAGATGAGCTGCGCCAACTGGTAGACATCTCGCGCCAGAGCGGGCATCTGGAAGAAGACGAGCAAAAGCTCATCAATAGAGTTTTCGATTTCTCGTCCGCCGAAATCCGCGAGGCTATGATTCCGCGCACGGCTGTGGACGCGCTGCCCGTGACGGCGACGCTCGAAGAAACCAAGACAGCTTTTCGCACTCTGGGCTATTCACGCCTGCCCGTCTACCGCAAACGTCTCGACGATATTATCGGCGTCGTCTTCCGCAGAGACCTCGAACCATATCTTGAACAGCCGCCACGGGCGGACGGCTTCGATTTGGAAAAACTGCTTCACCCGCCGCAGTTTATTCCGGCGACGGCGCGGCTCGGCCCTGCGCTCAGGCAGATGCAATCCACGCGCACGCATCTGGCGATGGTGATAGATGAACACGGCGGGATGGAAGGCATCGTGACGCTCGAAGATTTGCTGGAAGAGATAGTCGGCGAGATTAACGACGAGTATGATGAAGAGGTGCGCTCGCAGATAATAAAGGAAGCAGACGGTACTTATCTTTTGAGCGGGATGCTGACGGTGCGTGACACCAACCGTCGCTTTAATATGCAACTGCCCGAAGACGCTGGCTACACCACGCTCGCCGGATTCCTGCTGTCGCAGTCCGGGCGTTTGCTGGCCGAAGGTGAGGCGGTCGAATATGAAGGGATGACCTTCAAGGTCGAGCGTCTTGAGCGACGCCGTATCCGCCGGATACGTTTTATCCCGGCCACAGAGACAACAAAACAGCCGCCCGTCGCCGCGTTGCTGCTCTTGATGAGCACATCATTGACCGAGCCGCTACAACTGGCTCCCGTCTTTCTCTAAAACTCACAGAGCCTTGCTGTCTCAGACGCAAGGCTCTATTCGTTTGCTCATATGATATGAAGCTTCGTCCGGCGCGCCGAAAGAGATGCCCGTCGAGCGGGCTGTGCGTACAAGCTGGCCGTCCGCCGGAACTGTTTTGATGTTGGCGATGGCCTGAGAGATGGGAACGGTCACGATGTCTGCGGCCTGTAGCGCGACCATCACGCTGCGCTGGCCTTCTGCAAAAGCGCGCACGGCGCACGCGCCAAAGCTTGTCGCCAGCATGCGGTCAAAAGCGTTTGGACGGCCTCCGCGCTGAAGATGTCCGAGCACGACGCAGCGCGTCTCTTTGCCAGTCAACTGTTCAAGCTCCGTGCGACAATAGTTGCCGACGCCGCCAAGCCTCGGCGCGTGCTGCGCGTCGCCCGCGTCCTGATAAATCAATTCGCCGTCACATTCGCTCGCGCCCTCTGCGGCGACGATAATCGTAAATTGCGAGCCGCAACGGTCTCGCTCTTTGACCTTCTCCGCGACGGCTTCCATGCTGAAAGGGATTTCGGGCATGAGTATGACATCCGCGCCGCCAGCGATGCCGGAGTGCAAAGCAATCCAGCCGGTATGCCTGCCCATCACTTCGAGTATCATCACGCGGTCGTGCGATTCGGCGGTCGTGTGCAGTCTGTCAAGAGCCTCTGTCGCAATGTCGAGCGCGGTCACGAAACCGAACGTCAATTCAGTGCAGGCCAGATCATTATCAATCGTCTTGGGTACACCGACCACCGGGAAACCCAGCCGGTCAAACTCTGCCGCGATGGCGAGCGTGCCTTCTCCGCCGAGGACGACGAGTCCTTCTATGCCGAGTTTGCGGAGATTTCCGATGGCCTCCCTGTATACATCCTCCGGCTTGACCGAGTTGCCTTCGGCGTTGCGCTCGACGAATTTCCCGCGATTGCGCGTGCCTAGAATCGTCCCGCCGCGCGGCAAGAGACCACGGACATGCTCCGGCTTCAACTCGCGCGTGCGCGTCTCTCCGAGCAATCCCTCGAAACTGTCCTCAATGCCGATGACCTTCATGCCATACTCGCCGACCGCAGTCTTGACCGCCGCGCGTATGACCGCGTTCAATCCGGGCGCATCGCCGCCCCCCGTCACAATGCCGATAGTTTTATACATATTTTTTAAGCGATAAATGATGAATGCTATTTGATTGTTGTTTCATGAAACTGAGGCAAGGGTACATCTTTGCAGAGTTTGATTTCAAGCGTTTGACCGCAAAGGAACAAAGACAGAAGAGAATTTACACATTTACATTTACACATTTACATTTACTCATTGATTCATTTGCTCATTGTAGAAATGAATCAATGAGTAAATTCTTTCCTTTGTGATAAATTCCTAATCACATGAAAGACATCATCACTATCAACAAGCGCGGGGCCGAGCGTGCGCGCAAAGGGCATTTGTGGATTTACCGCAGCGATGTGGCGGACGCTGCGGGCGTCAAGGGCGGCTCTGTGGTCACAGTGCGCGACGAGCGCGAGCGATTCATAGGCCGCGCCCTGTACAGTGACCGCTCGGAAATCTCTCTGCGACTTTTGACGCTGCGCGATGAAGCGATTGACCGCGAGTGGTGGCGCGTGCGTCTGCTGGCGGCGGCCTCTCGCAGGGATGAGATAAAGGAGCAGGCCAATGCTTACCGAATGATCTATTCCGAAGGCGACCTGCTCTCTTCTTTGATAGTTGATGTTTACGACGATGTGCTGGTCTTGCAAACCCTCTCGCAGGGAATGGATGCGCAGAAGGCTTTGCTGTTGGAACTGCTCGCGGAAGAGTTTACGCCGCGCGCCATCATCGAGCGCAACGACGTGCGCGTGCGCGAGCTGGAAGGATTGGAACTTCGCTCAGGGCTTTTATACGGCGATGCGCCCGGCGAGCTTGAGATTACGCAGGACGGAGTTCGCTTTCTGGTCGCGCCGCTCGCGGGGCAGAAGACCGGCTCGTTTCTGGACCAGCGGGAAAATCGTCTTGCCGCACGCGCCATCGCAAAGGGCCGCGCGCTCGATTGCT
The DNA here is from genome assembly GCA_963817025.1 of Pyrinomonadaceae bacterium. Classification (GTDB taxonomy): domain Bacteria; phylum Acidobacteriota; class Blastocatellia; order Pyrinomonadales; family Pyrinomonadaceae; genus JACMLC01. The sequence continues at coordinate 226,644 of CAWFML010000005.1, forward strand.
TTACCTTCAACGGAGCCTTTGCGCTCCATCTGGCGAGCGTCTGCGAGAGCGTGACGGGCCTAGACATCTCCGCCGAAGCCGTGGCGGCGGCGCGGCGCAATGCCTCTTTGAACGGTGCTGGCAATGTGGAATTTCGTGAGGCCAATGTCTTCGATGCCCTGCGCGAGATGGAAACGGGCGGAGAAGAGTTTGATACCATTGTGCTCGACCCGCCCGCGTTTGCGAAGAACCGCGCGAGCGTTCGCGCTGCGGCGCGCGGCTATAAGGAAATAAACCTGCGCGCCCTCAAACTGCTCCGCACGGGCGGCACGCTCGTCACCTGCACCTGTTCATATCACATGCCGGAAGAGATGTTTCTCGAACTCCTGATGGAGGCCGCGCATGATGCAAAGCGACGCGTACAACTGGTCGAAAAGCGCATGCAGTCGCGCGATCATCCAGTCCTGCTCGGCGTGCCTGAGACTTATTATTTGAAATGTTTGATTGCGCGGGTGCTGGATTAGGTCTTTGTGCTTTGTTTTTTGTTCTTTGTCTTTTGTACTTTGCACGAGACTCAGCCTTGAGTCTGAAAATTCAACATGAGCAAGACAACCAAAGAACAAAGAACAAAGAACAAAGAACAAAAGACAACTCTTACCCCTTACCTTCATCAACATTGAGCAATTTCGTCGTGTGCTCTGTGACGCTCGGAGGTCGTGTCATTTCGGCTGTGCTGGCGGGCGTTTTGTTGAGGCCCTGCGCGGGGATGCTCTGGTGCGTGGGCAGAAAAGCCTGATGCGCTCTGCCGAGTTGAGAGGATTGTGCGAATCCCTGCTCCGGCTCTTCGCTAAAGAGACGAAAGTAGAGCATCCACGCGAGACCTGCTAGAAAGATCGTCAGCGGGATAATCAAGGGAATCGGCGAGTCAACGACCAGTGAGAATCCGAAGGCGACAGGCAGCAACACGCCGCCCGTAAACATCAGTTTGGCTCCCTGCCGCACGCCGCGTTTTTTGGCAGATGGTTTCTCGCCCGTCGCGTTTGAGACGGGCGCGGGCAGCCCGCCTCCGGCCAGCAACGCCGTCACCGCTTCTAGCTGTAAGCCACAGCGCGGGCAAAAGCGCATCTCTTCGGAAACCTGTTGTTGACCGCATTTTGGACAGAACATACAAGACCCTCGCTCAACTCTTTCAGGACGGCTTACGATCTCGGCAAAAGCAAAGTTCAGAGAGTTTATAGAGTTTAGAGAGTTCAAAGACAAGCGCATATCTTTCCGCACTCTCTACGCTCTCCAAACTCCATGAACTCTCTGAACTTCTTCAGAAGGGTAAATTCCTGCCATGAACGGGCTGCGCGCGGTGTTCTCTTAATGTGCGGCAAATTTCGCCGGTCATCTTTCTCAAAAAGCTTGAGAGAGATGCCTTGCGTCTTTTTGCCCCTATTGAGTTTTTAAATCCCAGCCCTCATTATTTCACAAGGAGATGCCAATGAAGTCCATCTTAAAATCTCTTCTCTTGATAGCCCTCGTCGGCGGCGTGCTCATCGTGCCGCCTCCGCAAACTCCTCCGAGCCGCGCGCAGGAAAAAACTGCGACAGCGACACAGGGCTTTGTCCCGCTGCAAACAAAAGTGAAGAAGGAAGAAGTGATTGCGCGGCTTGAGCGCGAGCTGCCGCAATTGATGAGGGAAGGCGACGTGCCCGGACTCGCGTTAGCTCTCGTGCGCGATGGCGAGGTCGTCTGGCACAAAGGTTTCGGAGTCAAAAACGCGCAGACGAAAGAGCCTGTGGACGATGCAACCATCTTTGAAGCGGCTTCGCTCACCAAGCCCGTGTTCGCCTATGCCGTACTCAAGCTCGTGGAGATGGGCAAGCTCGATCTGGACACGCCTTTGAATAAATACCTGCCGGGAAATTACGATGTCGTGGATGACGCGCGCTTGAATCAGATTACCGCGCGCAGAGTCCTCTCGCACACGACGGGTTTTCCGAACTGGCGACAACCGCGCGATAGCGCGACTCTCAAGATGTACTTCACGCCCGGCGAACGCTTCAGCTATTCGGGCGAAGGCTTCGTCTATCTGGCAAAGACTGTCGAGCACCTGACAGGCGAAAAGCTCGAAGCCCTGATGAAGCGGCTGGTGCTTGACCCGCTCGGCATGACGAGCAGCAGCTTTGTCTGGCTGGACAGCTATGAGCGGCTCAAGATTTTCACGCACAGCTCGACAGGCGAGCCGACGGGGCAGAATAAAGTTCCCAACGCCAACGCTGCCGGAAGCCTGCACACGACCGCGCAGGATTACGGGCGTTTCGTTGCGGCCATCCTGAACGGAACGGGCTTGAAGAAAGAGACCGCGCGATTGATGCTGACGCCGCAAATCAAAGTCAGCGAGTCCGGGACTAGAAATCTGGACGCCCCGCCTGAAAAACTTTCGCAGCAAATCTCCTGGGGACTCGGCTGGGGTTTGCAGAGCACAAAGGACGGCCTTTCCTTCTGGCACTGGGGCGACAACGGCAACACCAAAGCTTTCGTCGTCGCCTTCGAGAAAGGGAAGACGGGCATGGTCGTCTTCACCAACTCTGCCAACGGCCTCTCGATCATCAAAGAGATTGTTGACGCAGCCGTCGGCGGAGAGCGGCCCGCGCTCGCATGGCTCAAATACGATTCCTACAAAGCGCCCGCGCGCCTTCTCTTCAAAGACATTCTCGCAAAGGGCGCAAGAGAAGCCCTCACCTCGTACAGCGAGCGCAGAAAAGCCCACGCGAGTGATGAAGCTATCACCGAAGCGCAGATGAACCAGCTCGGCTATGACCTCTTGAGAATGAAGAAGCTCAAGGATGCGATAGAGGTTTTCAAACTCAACGTCGCAGACCACCCGCAATCCGCCAACGCCTACGACAGCCTCGGCGAAGCCTACATGGCAAACGGCGACACGGAACCGGCGATCAAAAATTATGAGAAGTCGGTTGAACTGAACCCCAAAAACACGACCGGCGCGGAGGCTTTGAAAAAGCTTCGGGAGCAGTAAGCAAAGAAGGACTAAAGATTAGCCACAGAGGCACAGAGACACAGAGATAAAAGCAGACATGCTATTTAACGTGAGTACGACGTAAGAATAGCAATATGTTAGTTAGCCCCGAAGGGGCGACATAGATTAGCCCACGGCTGAAGCCGTGGGGACAGCACCCACATCAAAAGTCGAAGCCCCGGAGGGGCGACATAATCTATGTCGCCCCTCCGGGGCTTCGGCATGGTAGCGCGTCTTGTCCAGACACTGACGTGCCGGGCTAATATCTGCCGCCCCTCCGGGGCTGTCAGGCTGCATCTTCTTCTGCTTATATCGAACTCACGTTATTTAGCATTTCCTTTATTTGATTTTCTGGCTTTGTGTCTCTGTGGCTGTACGTTGTCAGCGTTCCTCCGCCTTCAGGTCGCGGAGCAATTTATCAAAAGCCTTCTCAAAAGCATCGTGGTCTTTCCAGTTCGAGAAGTCAGGGATGAAGTACGCGCGCACTTCCTTAGCCAAGTCCTTTCCACTGTCAGCATCGAAACGTTCCCAAGCTTTAATCTTCTCGAAATCTACAATCGTAATCGGAAACAACTTACGGCGTTTCTCTTCCATCTCTGTCTTCCGCGCCCTGAGAACCTCTGTCATGACCCATTCGCTCTGCATGCTATCCTCCGACAAAATCAGCAGCAGCCTGTCATGAACCTGTATCGCGCGCTCTATCTGCTCATATAATTTCTGCCCGCCCTTGATGTCTTCGGGAGCAAACCACACGCGCAAATGCTCATCCCGCATACGCGAATATAAACGTCTCGCAAACTCTTCATCTTTGTTGCTGTAACTGATGAAGCAGGAATAGAACTGAATCGGCTGCACGACCAGCGAGCGCATGTAAATAATAAACTCATCCGGCACGCCGCACCAGCGCAGGAATATTTCCGGAATTTCGCCACGTGATGCGTAAATGGTGTCAATGCCTATGGATGATGGATATAAATGATTAACGGTTTCGAGTCCATCGGTTGTGCTGAGATCAATATTACCCCAAATAGTAAAGCCTAACTCACAACCCGTTAAATTTGCGCCGCTCAGAGTAGTATGGCTTAGGGTTGCAAGTTGGAGGTCTACATTAAGGAGGTCTGCATTACTGAGGTTTGCAACTCTGAGGTCTGCACGGAAGAGTTTTGCATGGCTGAGGTCTGCATGGCTGAGGTTTGCATTGAAGAGGTTTGCATGGCTAAGGTCTGCATGCCTAAGGTCTGCATGACTGAGTTCTGCCTCGTGAAGGTCTGCATGGTTGAGGACAGGCTTGACCGTAGGATGCTCATTTCTCCATTTATTCCACACCTCCGCCCCTTGCTTAATAATCTCAAGATGTTCTGGATTAGCCATTGCGATTTGCTCCGGTGAAGTGAGACTTGTTGCTTTTCGGTCTTTCTGAATCTATCAAAGAATAAAAAAGAGGCAAAGCTTTTCAGCCCTGCCCCTCATAAACCATGTTCCGCCTGAATCATTTGAGGGTTAAGAAGCGCCGCTCTCAAGGTTGCTCAAACGCTCATCCGTGCGTGCCTGTGCGATAGTTAAGGCGCGCACAGTTTCGCGCAGGGATTGATTCATTTCGCTTTGCGCTTCCATAAAGCTCTGCACGAATTGCGCAAGCGCTTCGACCTGCTGGCTCGTCTGTGTCACTTGCTGGTTAGTCTGCGCCAGTTGCGCCTCAAAACCGGCTTGTCGTGCTTCAAAGCCCGCCTGACTTTTGAGTAAGAACTCGATGGCTCGCTCCATTTCTTCGCTGGTCATAAGCTTCTCCTATAGATGAATGTAGCAGATAGCTCCGGCGAGGCGAAATCGAAATTGGCGATAGGTCGGAACCGCCTGCGGTAGCGGGCGAGTCTTCAATGTTCTAAAGCATGTCTTTCAGCCATCTAAAACCCGCCCGCTACCGCAGGTGGTTCTGACTTGCGAAAATCCGTACCAGATGCAGAAGCGTTTCGGTTGATTTCTCAAGACCGCGCAGGGAATTGAATTCGAGTTTGCCGTGAAAGTTCTGGCCGCCTGTGAAGAGGTTGGGCGTGGGCAGGCCGCGAAAGGTCAGGTTAGCTCCGTCTGTGCCGCCGCGTATGGGGCGGATGACGGGTTTGAGTCCGGCGCGGCGTGTGGCTTCCATCGCGTTTTCGGTGAGTTGCGGGAAGTCTTTTAAAACCTCTTTCATGTTTTTGTAATTCTCTTCGACCTTGATTTCGATCTTCACTTCGGGGAATTTCTGCGCCGTCTGCTTGACCATCTCGCGCAGTAAAGCTTCCTTTGCCGCGAGGCCGCTGATGTCGAAATCGCGCAGCAGAATTTTTAAACTCGATTCCTCGACATCAACTGCGCCCACGTACGGATGGACAAAGCCTGTGCGGCCTTCCGTGGTTTCGGGCAGTATGTCTTTGGGAAAGCGCGAGAGATAATCTGCTAAAGCGTATGCCGCATTGACCATCACGCCTTTGGCCGTGCCGGGATGCGTGCTCTTGCCTTTAAAAGTCACAGTCGCTGTCGCCGCGCTCCATGTCTCTTCATTAATCTCGCCGAGAGTCTCGCCGTCAACCGTGTAAGCGAACTTTGCGCCGAAGGCTTTGACATCGAACTTGTCTATCCCGCCGCCGACCTCTTCGTCCGGCGTGAAGGCGATGGCGATTGTGCCGTGCTTGATTTGCGGATTCTGCCTGAGCGTGTCAATCATCGTCATCAACTCTGCAATACCGGCCTTGTCGTCAGAGCCTAAGAGCGTCGTGCCGTCCGCAGTGATGATGTCGTCGCCGATCATCTCTTTGAGCACAGGATTCTTTTCGACCGTGATGACCTGCGTTTTATCTTTCGGCAGGACAATGTCGCCGCCCTGATAATTTTTGTGAATGATGGCGTTGACGTTTTCGCCTGAGACTGACGGCGAGGTGTCCATGTGAGCGATAAAGCCTATGACCGGAGCTTTCGAGTTGTCCGCCAGATTTCCCTCGACGAGCGCATAGACAATGCCGAACTCGCTGACGCGTACATCCTGCGCTCCGAGAGTTTTTAACTCGCCCGCCAGCAGATTTGCGAGGTCAAGCTGCTTCTTCGTGCTCGGCACGGTCGTCTGGTCTTCTTTCGATTGCGTGTCAATCTTGACGTAACGAAGAAAACGCGAGAGCACGCTCTCCTGCGGCGCTTTCATCTGCGCGCTGGCCGAGGTGAAGAGCAATAAGCTGAGAAGTGAAGCGTAAAGTGTTTTCATATTGCAACCAGGTTTTTTAGCCACAGAGAACACAGAGCGCACAGAGAGAAAGAAGAATTTGAAATCTGAAATTTGAGATTTAAAATCTTTTTGAATCTCTGTGCGCTCTGTGGCTGAATGTTTTAAGACACCGCTACTATTCGACCGTCACTGACTTCGCTAAATTTCTCGGCTGATCCACATCGCAGCCCCTGCGGACGGCTATGTGATAGGCGAGTAGCTGCAAAGGGATGACGGCCAGAATGGGCGAAAGCAGGTCGCTTGATTTGGGGATTTCTATGACGTGATTCGAGACGGACGCGGACATCTCATCGCCTTCGGTCAGGACGGAGACGACGACGCCTTCTCTGGATTTGACTTCGACGATGTTGGAATGCGTCTTCTCATAACGCAGCTCCGAAGCGCGGTTGCCCTCTTCGCGCGGGTTGACGACGACGACCGGCAGGCGTTCGTCTATCAGGGCGTTTGGCCCGTGCTTCATCTCGCCAGCCGGATAGCCTTCGGCGTGAATGTAGGAAATCTCTTTGAGCTTGAGCGCGCCTTCGAGCGCGACCGGAAAATTCAGGCCGCGTCCCAGGTAAAGAAAGTCAGTCGAGCGGAAAAACTCTTTCGAGAGTTCTTCGATACCGTCCGCGTCGTTCAGTAGATGCTCGATCTTGACGGGCAGCTCTGCCAACTCCTGTGCGTGGTCTTTCGCTTCATCCTGTGTGAGCGCGCCGCGCAGTTGGCCGAGGTAAAGGCCGAAGAGATAGAGCGCAATCATCTGCGAGGTAAAAGCTTTGGTCGAAGCGACTCCGATTTCCGGCCCGGCGTGCGTCAGAATCGTGCCGTCCGCCTCGCGCGTAATCATAGAGCCGAAGACATTACAGATCGCCATCACCTTCGAGCCGTGAGTTTTGGCTTCGCGCAGCGCGGCGATGGTGTCCGCCGTCTCACCCGATTGCGAGATGACGATGAGCAAAGTGTTTTCGTCAAGCACAGGGTCGCGGTAGCGAAACTCCGATGCGTAGTCAACCTCGACGGGGATGCGCGCAAACTGCTCTATCATGTACTTGCCTGCGAGTCCCGCGTGCCAGCTCGTGCCGCAGGCGGCAATCTTGATAAAGTTGATGCGTTTGAAATCTTCTTCCGTGATGTTCATCGGGTCTAGGTAGACGCGGCCCGTGTCGAGCGAGATGCGTCCCTGCACTGTGTCGCGCAGGGCGCGCGGCTGCTCGTAAATCTCTTTGAGCATGAAATGCTTGAAGCCGCCCTTCTCAGCCATGATCGGGTCCCAGGTGATGCGCTGCTGCTGCGGCTCGACCGCGTTGCCGTCAAAATCCATGACGCGCACACTGTCTCTGGTCAGGATAGCAATCTCTCCATCGCCCAGGAAAAAGACATCGCGCGTGTGTTGCAGGATAGGCGGAATGTCCGAGGCGACGAAGAACTCGCCGTCGCCGAGGCCGATGACGACGGGCGGGCCTTGACGCACAGAGATAATCATGTCGGGTTCGTCAGCGTTGATAATCGAGAGCGCGAAGATGCCGCGCAGGTCTGCGACCGTGCGGCGCACGGACTTTTCAAAAGTGTCGCCCTCTTCCAAATATTCCTCGATGAGATGCGCGATGACTTCCGTGTCCGTCTCAGTGACAAAGCGGTGGTCGCGCTGGCGCAGGCGGTCTTTGAGCTGGATGTAGTTTTCTATAATCCCGTTATGGACGACGACGATGCGGCCCGTGCAGTCTCTGTGCGGGTGCGCGTTCTCTTCCGTCGGGCGGCCATGAGTGGCCCAGCGCGTGTGGCCGATGCCGTATGTCCCGTCGAGCGGTTTCAAACGAATCGCTTCTTCCAGATTTCTCAACTTGCCTTCGGCGCGACGGACTTCCAGATCGTGATGTTCGTCAACGACGGCGATGCCAGCCGAATCGTAACCGCGATATTCCAGCTTGCGCAGTCCATCTATAATCACGGGCACGACTTGCTTGTTGCCCACATAACCTACAATGCCACACATAAATTCACTCCTCGTTGACCGGTAACATAAAATTAGCGAAACACGACCCTGAGAACGAGTCCCAGAATCCAGAGTACGATGCCAATGATAGCAATTACTTTGGCTGTCATGGCAAGCGCTCTTTTGTCCTGACAGATGCTGTAATAATCAATCGTCTCGATCACAGAATTGGCTAGACTAAAGGCGTAGATGTTCAAGAGACCACAACAGAAAAATCCTGAAATCGCAAAAATCAGAGCATAGATGGAATTCTTATTCACAAACTCTGTTTTGTCCGCCAGCACACGCGGGTCAAACGGCGAGTCTATAGTTGGCGGCGGCGGCGGAACCCATTGCGTGTCGGGCGGCGGCATCTGTGACATGGCTCCTGTTCTCGCTTTCAATAAGTTGGTAGAGCTTTGATCGAGCCAGAGCGTGTTTCAAAATCCTTCAACTCTTTGCGCCTTGAGTTTTTCTTTGCTTGCGCCCCCAGCGCGAAACGTAACTGTTTCGCGCTGGGGGCGCTAAGTTAAAACCTAAGGCGCGAAGGCTTGGTATTTTCTTAGCCGCTTGAGTTTGGAAAACACCTTTTATGACGCATCGTTCCCGGCATCGGTTTTAAGTTGCTTCTTCACTTTTGCAGGGACGCCCGCGACGAGCGTGTCGGGCGGAACGTCTTTCGTGACGACCGCTCCGGCGGCTGTGACCGCGCCGTGACCGACGCGGACGGGCGCGACAAGCATCGTGTCAGAGCCTATCTTGACGCCGTCTTCGATGATTGTCTGGTGCTTGTTCTTGCCGTCATAGTTGCAGGTGATCGTGCCAGCCCCGATGTTCGTCCCTTCTCCGATGGTCGCATCCCCCAGATATGTCAGATGCATGGACTTTGAACCGCTGCCGAGCCGTGACTTTTTCATCTCGACGAAGTTGCCGACAGCCGCGCGTTGTTCGAGCTTCGAGTTCATACGCAGGTGCGCGAATGGCCCAAGCGTGCAGTCGTCTGCAATCTCGCTGTCCACAATGACGCAGTGGTCTTTGATGGTCACGCCGTTGCCGATGCGCGAGTTTGTGATACGCGTGCCGGAGCGTATCTCGCAGCCGTCGCCGACAACGGTCTCGCCCTCTATGTGCACGTCCGGATGGATGATGCAATCGCGCCCGAGCTGCGCGTCGGGGCTGACATAAGTGTGACGCGGGTCAATGAAGGTGACGCCGCTGTCGAGCATCAAGCGGCGTAGTTTTCGCTCGCGCAGGAGTCTTTCAAATTCCGCCAGCTCAACGCGCGTGTTGATGCCCGAAACTTCGCGCGCATCCGTGTGCAGATAGACGGCTACGTCCGCGCCTTCTGTCCTTAAAAGACGCGGCACGTCGGTTAAATAATATTCCCCCTGCGCGTTTGATGGCTGCACGCGCGCGAGAGCCGGAAAGAGCGAGCGCGTGTCAAAGCAATAGATGCCAGCATTGATTTCGTTGACTTGCTTTTCTTCGGGCGTGGCATCGCGCTGCTCGACAATCTTTTCAAAGCGGCCTTCGGCGTCGCGTATGATGCGGCCATAGCCCGCCGGGTCTTCGAGCTTGACCGCGAGCATCGTGCAGCCCGCGCCGCGTCCTCTGTGCGTGCGATGCTGGTGAACCAGAGCCGCCAGAGTTTCCGCGCGCACCAGCGGCACGTCGCCCGAAAGAACCAGCAGGGTCGAGTCTGCTTCCGCTAAAGCCTCGCGCGCAGCCATCACTGCGTCACCCGTTCCGCGCTGCTCCGTCTGCTTGATAAAGGTCGCGCCGTCCGCGCCAAATTCTTCGCGCACGGCATCGGCGACGGCTTCGGCTTGATGACCGACGACGACGTAGATGCGGCGCGGGTCGAGCGCGGTCGCAGTCCTGTAGACATGCGCGATGAGCGGACGCCCGCCGAGCTGGTGCAGGACTTTGGCTTTCTGCGAGCGCATCCGCGTGCCGAGACCGGCTGCGAGAATCAGCACATCTAAAGGAGCGTGCGTCTCCGGTTGCGCGTTGGTCGGGGATTGTTTGTCCATAAATTTCCGGGGCTTGCCCTGATGCCAAAAGTCAGCAAGCGCGTGCCTGTTCACAGCAGGCGACGACCACGCGCGCCAGCTTCTCTGGATGATGGCGCACCTTCTCGCCTTCGTCCAGCAGGTCTGCGCGAATAATTTCCGTCTCCGCGCCAAAAGTGTCTTCCAACAGGTGATCCGTCATGCCTATCTGGTGCGCGCCGTCCGCACGATAACGCGCGGCTTGCTCTTCGCTGATCGAATGATTGTTGACAATGACATAATCGAAGACCATTTCAGGCGCATAACGCTTGACGGTTTCCAGATGTTGGCGGGCAGTGTAGCCGTCCGTCTCGCCCGGCTGCGTCATCAGATTGCTGATATAAATCTTGGTCGCGCGAGTATGGCCGATGGCGTCGGCAACGCGCGCCACCAGAAGCGGCGGCAAAATGCTCGTGTACAGAGAACCCGGCCCAATCGTGATGACATCCGCCGCGCGGATGGCCGCGAGAGCTTCTGGCAGGGGCAGGCACTGCTCAGGCTCAAGCCGTAGGCGACGAATCGGGGCGCGCGAGGCCGTAATCTGAGTCTCGCCGCGCACTTCCGTGCCATCTTCCAATTCCGCCACGAGCCGCACATCATTAATCGTCGCGGGATAGATGCGTCCCTTGCTCGCCAAAACTTCCGAAGAGAGCCGCACGGCTTCGACAAAGTCGCCAGTCACTTCCGTCAGAGCCGCGAGAAAGAGATTGCCAAAGCTGTGGCCGCCGAGTTCGCCGTTGCCGCGAAAGCGATAGCGGAAGAGGCGCGAGAGCAGCGTGGAGTCTTCCGAGAGCGCAACCATGCAGTTGCGTATATCACCCGGCGGGAGAATCTGCAATTCATCTCTCAGGCGGCCCGAGCTTCCGCCGTCATCCGAGACGGCCACAATCGCAGACAGCGATTCCAGCCAGATGTTGCCCGCATCCGATGCTCCGACCAGACGCTTTAATCCGGCCAGCAGCGTAGAGAGTCCGGTGCCTCCGCCGATGGCGACCATCTTTAGCCCGCAACCTGTCTCGCTAACCAGCAAAATTACGCTCTCCCGATTTGAAACGGCAATGCCGCATGCGCGCGGCAACACAGATAGAATGATAGCCCAAAGCTGTAGGCTCTCAAACTTGGCAGGCGCGGGCGTGTGAAACAGCTTGAGCCGCCGGACATAGTGAGGAGCTGTTTTTTAGAGGCGCGGGGCAAAGATAAGCTGCTCGAAGACAGGATCGTTGCGCAGTGTAGCTAGATCGTGGTCGTGCTGTGCGCGTACACGCAGGCTGGGTTGCAGGTCGAGCGCCTTTTGCAGCGATTGCAGCGCAGAGTCAATCGAGCCTAAACGCGCACGCGTGGCTGCCAGTCCGTAATGAATGTGCGCGGCTTCCGGCTCGCGCTTGAGAGCGCGCTCGAACATCTCCTGTGCCGCGACATACTCGCCGCGATTGAGTTCGATGACGCCGCGATCATAAAGCGAATCAGCATCGCGCGGCAGAGAAATCTCTCTGCGCAGGCGCGATTCGGTGATGGTTAAATAGGTGCGCGCCCGTGCGGCCACCTCTGATGCGCCCGGATGTTTTTCCAGCAGCGAGCGGAACATAGAGCCTGCTTCTGCGAAACGACCACGCGCGAATTCCCTGTGAGCCTTCTCAAAGACTTTAAGCGCAGCCGCTTCGTCGCGCGTCGGTTGACGGGGAACATGCTGCGGAGCCGTTGGTTTGGCAGCCACTCTCGGCGCAGGGGAAGCGACAGGTTGTTTACTTTTCGGTTGGGTCGCTACTTTGGATTTCGAGACGGCTTTGCTTGCAGGCTTCTTCGATGGAGCGGGTTTGCGCGCAGGCGCTTTCGGTTTGGCTAAACTCTTTTGCTTGACAGCCGCTTTCTTGCCGGAAGCTACAACCTTGCCAGCGGATTTCTTTGCAGGGGCGGCAGCCTTTGCGGCTGGCTTCGCGGGTTTCGCAGACTTTTTCGGTTTGCTGGCCGGAGCAGCATTTGATTTAGTGGCTTTGCGCGCAGGGGCTTTTTCGGCTGGCGAACGTTTGAGCATCGGTTTGGGGCGCGCAGACTTTTCCGACAACGCTCGGCTTTTAGCCGAAGACGTTGTGGAAGCCCGACGCGTGGCAGGGTTGGAGGGAGACCTTTTAATACCCTTTAAGTTAGGATCGCTCATGCGAAGCTCCCAGCTTTCAAAAAAAGCTGCTCGAAAAGCCCGAGCCGCTCACAGAATCTGCGCGCAGCTTAACACAGCTCTTCGCCTAAATCAACGTTAGAGTAGGGTTTGCGGGTACTCAGAAGCCTTTTCCGGCAGGTTAACGACAATGGCAAACATGGAAAAACACTTGAAGTCACCGGAGACGCTATGCTAGAGTGCTTGTTGTGGAGTCGCGGTCATTATGCCTCCCGTAGAGACCGTGATAGAGGCATCGCGCTATTGTGCGGAAGGGCGAAGACCTTATTACTCTTCAATTTAGGTTCTCTGTGAATGTTTCCGGCTGCTAAAGACAGCCGTCCCGCCCCGCCCCTACCTTCGTAAAGAAAGCGTGTTCTAATGGCAGACACTTCTATCATTTTGCACGAGCAGCAGTATCAACAGATCAAAGCCGTGTTAGCCAGATTGTGTCTGGATGCCACAGCTCGTGTAGTTTTCCTCGTCGATAAAGATGGGCAGCAGATTGCCAGTCATGGCGATGTGGGCGATATTGACACAACGAGCCTGGCCTCGTTGGCGGCGGGCAATGTCGCGGCCACGGGCGGAATGGCGCAGTTAATAGGCGAGAAGGAATTTCCGACCCTCTCGCACGAGGGCGAGCGCGAAAGCATACACATCTGCGTCATCGGGCGCGTGTTGCTGGTCGTGGTCTTCGACGAGCGCTCAAGCCTCGGACTGGTCAAGCTGCGCGTCAAACAGGTTTCGAGCGAGATGGCCGCCATCTTTGAAGAACTGAAACGTGAGGCCAGCGAGAAGAGGACGGACGAAGCCTTCTTTGCCGAAATCACAGACGAGGACATAGACAGTCTTTTTAATTAGTGATAAGTGATACGCAAGAACTTATTTCACTTACCATCTATCGCTTGTCACTTAAGTAAAGCCTGAGAGCCATGACTTTTATCAACTACGCTTCAAGAGAAATTAACTGCAAGATCGTTTACTACGGCCCCGGCTTATGCGGCAAGACGACCAACTTGCAATACATCTTCGATTCCACCTCTCCGACGGCGAAAGGCAAGCTCATCAGCCTTGCGACGGAGACAGACCGCACGCTCTTCTTCGACTTTATGCCGCTTGAGCTTGGCACTGTGCGCGGCTTCAAGACGCGTTTTCATCTCTACACAGTGCCGGGGCAGGTTTTCTATGATGCCTCGCGCAAGCTGATTCTGAAGGGCGTGGACGGCGTGGTCTTTGTCGCGGATTCGCAGGAAGAGCGCATGGATGCCAACATCGAATCCATGTATAACCTGGAAGAAAATCTACAGGCGCAGGGGTACGACCTGAACGCCATCCCCTATGTCTTACAGCTTAACAAGCGCGACCTGCCCAATGTCCTCTCGGTCGAAGACCTCACGGCGGAGCTGCAACGCAAGGGCGAGCCTGTCCTCGAAGCAGTCGCCGCCACCGGCGTCGGCGTCTTCGACACGCTCAAAGCGGTTGCTAAACAGGTGTTGACTGAACTGCGGAAGAGCTAAAAAGAGGCAACAAGTTAAGGAGTGATGAGTGATGAGAGAAATGCTGTTTCTCTCATCACTTTTTTATTCGAGAGCTTTAATCATCAGCAGTCCGTCGCCGCCGTTTGAATAGTAGCGCGGAAGACGCTGGGTTACTGTGTAGCCCAGATTGCTGTAGAGCTGTTGCGCGCTGGTGTTGATGGAGCGGACTTCGAGGCGGACGATACGCACGCTGCGGCGGCGAAATCCTTCTTCGACCCTCTCCATCATCCTGTGCGCGATTCGTCGCCGCCGATGTTCGGGCGCGACGCCGAGCGTGGTGACGTGTCCCGTGTGATCCGGTTCGACAAGGCCGACGATAAAGCCGACCATCGTCCCGCCCTGCGTGACGGCGCGATACGAGACGGATTCGGTCGCAGTCAAGAGGTATTCAAAAGTGTCGCGGCTATAGGCTTCGCCGTCCACAAAACATCTCTGGTCCAGACGCCAGCACTCGTCCAACTGCGCGACGGTCAAAGGACGCACATCATAATGCGCCTCAAAGAGCGCGGGCGGCATGGGGTCGTCATACGTCCCGCTGCCAGCCGCCCCATCATCTGCTGGCTGCGACCAGAACCTCGAACGGATTTTTTTCAGGACTGCCATAACAAAAATAGTGACGAGTGATGAGTGACGAGTGACGAGCAAGAATAAGTTTTAACTTGTCCCTTGTCACTCGTCACTTGTCACTAAATTATTAACATGCAATCGCCGTAACTGTAAAAGCGATAGTGCGCTTCTACGGCATGGCGGTAGGCCGCGAGGGTGAAATCACGTCCGGCGAAAGCCGAGACCAGCGTGAGTAGCGAGGAGCGCGGCAAATGAAAGTTTGTCAGCAGCATATCCACTGCGCGAAACCTGTAGCCGGGCGTGATGGTCAACTCGGCCAGACGCGCTCCCGCTGTGATGTGTCCCGCATCGTCTGCGGCGGATTCTAAAGCGCGCGTCGTCGTCGTGCCGATAGCGATGATACGCCCGCCCGCATGACGCGCTTGATTAAGCATCCGTGCAGACTCTTCGTTAATCTCAAAATGCTCCGGCGCGACTTTGTGCTGGCTTAAATCGCTGACACGCACAGGCTCAAACGTGCCATAGCCGACATGCAGTGTGATTTCAACTATTGAAGCTCCGCGCGCTTTCAACTCGCCGAGCACGCGCGGCGTAAAGTGCAGCCCCGCAGTCGGAGCAGCGATGGCTCCACTGCGTTGCGCGTAGACGGTTTGATAACGCTCGCGGTCTTCCGCAGATGAAGCTTCCGCCGCGCGCTTGATATAAGGCGGAAGCGGCATCTGGCCCAGTTCTTCCAGCGCACGCTCGAAAGATTCTTCCGCAGCATGTTTCGCCTCGAAACGAAGAAGCCTGCGACCGTCCGCCAGCACCTCTATCACTTCAGCGCTCAATTTCCCGTCGCCGAAATCAACACGAGAGGTGACACTTAACCTGCGCGCGGGGCGGGCCAGAGCCTCCCACACATCCTTTTCTCTTTCACGAATCAGAAACAACTCGACGCGCCCGCCCGAAGGCACGCGCCTGCCATACAGCCGCGCCGGAAAAACGCGCGTGTTGTTGACGACCACTACATCGCCCGCGCGCACCTGCACCGGAAATTCCGCAAACTGACTATCTTTAAAGCTCCGCGCCGCGCGGTCAAGAATCATCATCCGCGATGCATCACGCTTTTCCAACGGATGCTGCGCGATGAGTTCATCCGGCAGCTCGTAATCAAAATCCGAGATCAACATGAGTTAAAAATAGGGGTCGGGGGACAGGGGGCGGGGGGCAAAACACAAAATTATTTTACCGGCCCCTGACCCCTGACCCCCGACCCCCTTTACGCCACCGGCGCTGTGGCTGTGTCGGCAGCCGTTGCTTGAGCTTGTTCCGCCGGATGCTCGCGGTGAAAGACGGCTGTCAGTTGTGCTCCGAAGAGCAGGATCAGGCTTGAGAAGTAGCTCCATGTCAGCACGGCGACGACCGCGCCGACAGAGCCGTAAATCTGATCGTAATGAAAATAATGCAGGCTCCACGCGAAGATATATTTGGCAATTTCCCACAACACCCCGCTGACAACCGCGCCCGGAATGGTATCGCGGAATGTGACCTGCGCGTTGGGCATAAAGCGATAGACGAGGATGAAGATTGAGACTGTCAGCAAAATACTGCCGAGCACGAAGAGCAGTTGCCAGAACGCGCTGCCGAGCATCGAGAAGACCGCCCATCGTTCGAGAATGCGTAATGGCAGACGCGATGCAAGGTTTTGCAGCGTGACGAGCAGAGACGTGAACAGCACAGAGCCTAAGAGCACCAGACCGACGATGCCTATCATGCCTAAGGTCAGGGCGCGTCCATGAAAAAAGGCGCGCGAAGTAGTGCCCCAGATGCGATTGAGCGCGCGTTCGATAACAGAAAAAACCCATGAGCCTGCCCACAGCACCACTCCCACACAACTGATGATAATCCCCGTGCTCACATCCTCCAGCGAGCGAATCGTCGCGCGCAGGAAATCCACGGAGCCGGGAAAAATCTTAACGAGCTGTGTCAGCATCTGCGCTCCGGCAGGAATGCTGTTGCTCAGGGTCAGCAGCAGCAGCAACGCCGGAAAGAGCGTCAGCAAACCGAAGTAGCTCATCGCGGCAGCCGATGTGAAGAGATCGTTTTCGTGAAACTGATGGAAAGAGTGGCCCAGAATATTCTTCCACGGCGCGCGGTTGCGTACGCCGAAAGAATGACGCGAGAATGATGAGAGACGACGCATAAGATAGAACGGGGCGGGGGTTAGGGGTCAGGGGACAGCGTGAAAGGACACAACTGGTTTTAATTCTGTCCCCTGACCCCTGACTCCTGCCCCCTATTTTCTGTCACCTGTTATTGAGCATCACACGAGCTATCGAAAGCGTAGCGAAAGCCTGCGGCAATTCTTTGCCGAGCGAGCGCGCCGCCGTCAGAGCTTTTTCATAATCGAGTTGCGCCATTGTCGCAAAAATCCCGTCGAGACGAAATACCTCTGCCTCGACTTCAAGCGGCTCTGAAATTTCCTGAGCCTGATTTTCATCCGCTGCGATGCCAACCGAACTCTCATCGCCTGCGTAATCTTCAACGGCATTGACCGCGCGCACGATTTCCGGCAACAACTCCCATGCGCGTTTGACATCAATGCGCGCGGCGAGCCGTGCGACTACAATGTAGGCTGCGATGCGCTGGCGCGTGCCTGCCGGAGTACGCGCGGCAAAAGCTTCCGCTTCATCAAGCAATGCTGTCGCGCGCTTCTTATCGCCCTGTCGCTCTGCGATGATAGCCGTCTGGGCCAGACCCCATGCGATGGCTACAGGCGGCGCGTCCGCGCCTCTCACAAACTTTGACAGGCTCTCGAAATTCGTCTCTTTGTCGTCGGCGTAAGCGCGCAGCAAGTCTGCTATCTGATTGAAAGCGATAAAGGAGAGAGCATTGCGGCGCAGGGCCGCGTCCTGTATCTCCGCAGCCGCGCGCCGCGCGCGATCCCAGAGCCTGAGCGAGGCAGCCTTCTTGACCACGCCGAGCGTGATGCGGTCGCGGTCAGCAGCATCTCGCGCTCGTCCGAGTTGATCCAGTTGCGAGCGCAAAGGATCGCCCGCACGCTCCGGCGTCAGGCTGCTCAATTCAAATTGAGAAGTCAGATTTTCGCGTCGTCCGACTTCAATCTCATTGATGAGCGTCGTGCTGCGTAGGCGCAAAGCTGCGACGGCTTGCGGAGCTTCGCGCTCAAAGAAGGGAAGCAGGCGACCGATAGCAAAGTAGAGCGCGATGGCTTCCGGCGCAGCGCTCTGACCCGCGCGCGGAACGATTGGACGCTGTAGAATTTTGACCGCGAGGGCGTAGAAAAGATTCCGCGCGGGTTGAGCCACAGGAGGCAGCAGATGCGCGTTCGGGCTTGTGCGCGGGAGCGGGCGAAACTGCAACGCGCCCTGTGCGTCAACTACGACCAGCAATTGCGGCGAGACAATCGGAGCGGAAAGCAGCAGCACATCATTAGCCTCCGCAAAATTGTCCGCCCTCATGCGCTCGATCAATCCGGCATAGAGCGCATCTGCCCCTGCGCTGCTCTGTTCGCGCAGTCGCAGGATAAAGGTCATCAAGTCCGCGCTCGCGCCTTCGTTAATGACCGGCGAGATAATCTCTGCGGCGCGCACGGGTTCGTTTCGATTGAGCAGGTCATAAGCCAGCGCGAGCCGTCTTAAGCCAGCCTCGCTCACTTCGCGCCACGGCGTGCGGCGCGGCTGCGTCGCCGTCTGCGTCTCGTCAGCGCGCTTCTCATCATCCTTCTGTTTAAAAGCTCATTGAGAAAAGCTCCGGCCAGCTTTGAATCGCGCGCGGCGACTTTTGCCAGCACTTCATCGCGCGCTTCCGTAATTTGCAGCGTCGAAGGCACGCCGGATTCGCGCTCTTCCGCCTCATCCTCCGCCCTGTCGTAAGCCGTCGCGGCCTCCCACGCGCGGCGAAAGATTACTGTGGCGTGAGCTTCGTCATGCGGCCAGAGCATATCTGCGGCACGGGTCTGGATACGCGCGCGATAGAAAAGGTCTTTGAAGGTGCGCGCGGCGTCCGCCGTCTCGTTGATTATCTCTATGGCTTTCGCGCGGCGTGCGCGCTCGGCGTCTTTAACTTGCGTGCGTTGTTGGGCCGGAACTTGAATGACTATGAAGAGAAGAAATATCGCGCAAAGGCGCAAAAGCGCAAAGGAAGGACGCAAAGAAGAGCTTGAAAAGAAGAAATCCTCTTTGCTTTCCTTGCGTCTTCTTTGCGCCTTTGCGCCTTTGCGGAAAACTCTTATGCCCATGATCGTGCAACTCAATTTTGATCGAACAAACTCTGCCCGCTCTGCTTTGGCTGGATGCCGAAATGTTGATAAGCGAGGCGCGTCACCATGCGCCCGCGCGGCGTGCGATTGAGAAAGCCTATCTGAATCAGATACGGCTCGATGATCTCTTCGATGGAATCCTTCTCTTCGTGTATCGAAGCCGAGATAGTTCCCAAACCCACCGGCCCGCCGCCGAATTTTTCGATGATAGTCAGCAACAGCTTGCGGTCAATCTCATCCAGCCCGTAGGTGTCAACCTCCATGCGGTTGAGCGCGTCCTCTGCGACCGGATGCGTGATGCGCCCGTCGTAATCCACTTCGGCATAATCACGTACACGGCGCAAGAGGCGATTGGCGATGCGCGGTGTGCCTCGCGCGCGTTTGGCAATCTCTCTTGCCCCGCCCTCGTCTATCTCGACGCCGAGGATTTCCGCGGAGCGGCGGACGATGATTTCCAACTCTTCATGCGGGTAAAAGTCTAAGTGAAAGACGATGCCGAATCGCCCGCGCAAAGGAGCCGTAATCAAGCCCGCACGCGTCGTCGCTCCGACAAGCGTGAATTTCGGCAGCTCCAATTTGATAGAGCGCGCCGCCGTCCCCTGCCCGATCATGATGTCCAGATGATAATCCTCCATCGCCGGATAGAGGACTTCTTCGATGGCCGGATTGAGACGATGTATCTCGTCTATGAAGAGCACGTCGCCTTCCTGCAAATTGGTCAGGAGCGCGGCCAGATCGCCGGACTTTTCGATGACCGGCCCGGCGGTCGAGCGCAACTCAGCCTGCATCTCATTCGCTACGATATTGGCGAGCGTGGTCTTGCCCAGTCCCGGCGGCCCTGTGAGCAGCACGTGATCCAGAGCTTCACGACGACCGCGCGCAGCCTTGATGTAGATTCTCAGTTGGTCGGTCGCGCGCTTCTGCCCGATATATTCCGCGAGCCGTGTGGGACGCAAAGACAGCTCAAACTGCTGCTCTTCATCCACCAGTGTCGCGTCGCGCGTGTTGGCTGGTTCGTCAAGCATATGAAAAGCAAGGATGAAGGCGGAAGGATGAAGCATGAAGGGCATGCTGTTTAAGCTTGAATGCTCACCTCTGAATAGCACTTCTTTCATCCTTCCGCCTTCATCCTTCATCCTTGCTCTTTTATCCTTTAGCGAGTTGGCGCAGGCTGCGGCGCAGGATGGCTTCGACGGAGATGTCTCCGCCTTCCTGCATCGCTGCGGTGATGGCTTTCTCCGCCGCTGATTTTTGATAGCCGAAATTGAGCAGGGCCGACAGCGCATCGTCGCGCATCGCGTCCTCGGAGACGGTTGAGCCTGCTCCATCCCGCGCCGCAAATTCTTCTTCGAGCGCGGGCGAAGAGAGCGCTGTGATTTTGTCTCTCAATTCGATGACCAGACGTTCTGCCGTCTTTTTGCCGACGCCCGGAATCGAAGTCAGTCGCGCCAGATTGTTTGTCCGAATCGAGGCGATGATCTCGTCCGCGCTCATCCCCGACAGCATTGTGATGCCGAGCTTTGGCCCGATGCCGCTGACGGAAATCAGCCGCTGGAAAAGCTCGCGCTCTCTGGCCGTTTTGAAACCGTAAAGTTGCAGCGCGTCTTCACGCACATGCGTATAGATTCTGAGCTGGACGTTTGCCCCTGCGTCTTCCAGATCGTAAAAAGTGGAGAGCGGGATGGTCACTTCGTAACCGACGCCGCCGACCTCCAAAATCACTGTCGTCGCCTGTTTGGCGAGAAGAGTTCCATTTAAGTGTGCAATCATGCGTGTTTTGTAGATGCTACCAGCGAAGCAGAGATTTCGGGAGCGACTTCGTTATGCATGGAGAATTGTAGTTGAACTATCGCTCATCGGCAACGCGCGAGCCTCTCTTGAGCTTCTTATATGAAGAGCAAGTCACATGTGGCTGCGGTCAGGATTCTTGTTTTGGATGTAAAATGTTTGTGACACAACGGGTCGCTTCTTCACCTCTGCGCCCTGTTAGAGCTATACTGTAAAGCAGAAGGCCATTAGTAATGAAGACAGAGAAAATTTCGGAGCTGACGACCAATCGCCTCAGCGTTTACCTGCGCTGCCTGAACCTGCTGGCGGCTGCCGGTATCAAGACGGTTTCATCTCAGGCTCTGGCCGAGCAGTTTCATCTCAACTCGGCGCAGATCAGAAAAGATTTGGCGTATTTCGGAGAATTCGGCGTGCGCGGCGTAGGCTATTTCGTAGAGGATTTGCGACGGCAAATCACAAAGATTCTGGGCCTCGACATGGCCCACCGCGTGGGCATCATCGGCGCGGGGAATCTGGGGACTGCCCTTGCCAATTACAACGGCTTCACGCAGTCTAACTTTACCGTCAAAGCTCTCTTCGATAACGACAGGCAAAAAATCGGGCGGCGCATCGGCGAGGCGGAGATTCTGGTCCACGATGTCAGGAAGATCGAGCGCGTCGTGCGCGAGGAAGCGATTGACGTGGCCGTAATTGCAGTGCCCGCGCGTTCTGCCCAGCAGGTCTTGAACCAAGTGATGTCTGCGGGCATCAAGGCCGTCCTGAACTTTGCCCCGGCGCGTCTCACAGTGCGTCGCGGCGTCAAGGTCAAAACCGTTGACTTGACAATCAGCCTTGAGAGCCTGTCTTATTTCCTTGCACAGCCGCAGGCGACAAACATAACCAAGCCTCGCAGTAATGTTCCTTACGAACGAAGGAGTCGTCAGGACGAGCAGGAGTTGTAAACTTATATGGATGCGGAAGGAGTATCGCTATGATGATCTGTTTGGTGAAAAGAGCTTTACCGTTTGCCATGACTTTAATTGTCGGCACAGGTTTGGGGAGCATCTTCGGTTTCGGTAGTAAGCCGGAGCAGACGAGGAAAAGTTGGACTAACGCCGACATCATTGTGGAGCGACGCTCTAGCTGCCGCTCATCCGAACGACGAAGACATTTCAGGGATTCGACGCCGCTCAACATACGTTTCCAGCCCAATACGAGCTACACTCCCGAAGCTCTCAAAAATAAGACGACCGGCGTCGTGAAATTGCTGGTGCGTTTCAACGAAGACCGGACGGCGACGGTGGTCGAGCAGCTTTCCACTTTGCCCGACGGGCTGACGCAAGAGGCCGTGCGCGTGGCCGAGCGGACGCAATTCGACCCCGAAACGGTAAACGGCCAGCCGGTCGCCGTGACCAAAGAGATGAACTATATCTTTAGTCTCAGCGACCGCGTCACGATGGAAATGGATCGCTGATAGATTCCGGATGGATGAACAAACAGCGCGGCGCGAGATCGTGCGCGTCGGCCAGTTGATGTATGAGCGCTCTTACGTTGTCTCTTCGGACGGCAACGTGAGTGTGCGTCTGGACGACGGGCGCATCGTGGCGACGCCGACGATGACCTCGAAGGGACGCATGACGGAAGACTCGCTCGCCGTCACGGACATCGAAGGCAAGCCGCTCTCTGACAAAAAAGCTTCGTCAGAGCTGGCGATGCATCTGCTGATTTACAAAGAGCGCAAGGATGTCCGCGCAGTCTGTCACGCGCACCCGCCGCACGGCACGGCCTTCGCCGTCGCAGGGCTTGCCATAGACCAGCCGATTCTCTCGGAAGTGATTTTAACTCTGGGCTGCGTCCCGCTCGCGGATTACGGCACGCCTTCGACAAGCGAATTGACCGAAGCGATGCGCCCGCTCGTCAAGCATCACAACGCGCTGCTGATGGCGAATCACGGCGCGGTCGCTTACGGCGCGGATTTGTGGCAGGCTTTTGATAGACTGGAAACACTTGAGCACACGGCCAGGATTGCTATTCTCTCGCGCCTCTTGGGCGGCTCAAAGAATCTTCCGGTCAATGCGATAGAGAAGTTGATTAACGTCCGCGAGGCGGCAGGCTATCTGGACCAGAACGCGCGCTGTCAGGCTTGCGGCTACCTGCACGAAACGCAGTTGACGTGTCCGACGGGCGAGCGTCCGGCGATGCATGTTGACCGGAAGGCCGCGACGAACGGCGCAGGCAAGATCGCACTCACGCGCGAAGAGTTGGTGGAGTTGCTTTCGCAAGCCGCGCAGTTGAGATAGAAACTATGGATTTGAATTTTAATTCCGTTAAGGAGAGTTTGAATGGCACAGGAAGCGCTAGGAATGGTTGAGACAAAAGGCTTGGTCGCCATGATCGAAGCGGCGGACGCGATGGTCAAGGCGGCTAACGTGACGCTCGTCGGCTACGAAAAAATCGGCGCGGGTTTCGTGACGGCAATCGTGCGCGGCGATGTCGCGGCGGTCAAGGCTGCGACGGATGCAGGGGCGGCTGCGGCGCGCAGGGTCGGCGAACTGGTCAGCGTTCATGTCATCCCGCGCCCGCACGGCAGCGTTGATGAAGCCCTGCCCATCGGCAATAACTAAAAGCAGTGACAGGTGACAGGTGACGAGTGACAAGATAAAAACTTGTTCCTGCTCGTCACTTGTCACTCATCACTCGTCACTGTCTTTATGATTATTGCGCGCATCGTCGGCACGGTCGTCTCGTCGCAGAAGGACGAGCGGCTCATGGGCAAGAAGCTGCTCGTCGTTCGCCCGCTCAATTTGGACGGAACGGAGACGAGCGGTTATGTCGTCGCCGTGGACACGGTCGGCGCGGGCTTTCACGAGCGCGTGCTGGTCGTCGCAGGCTCAAGCGCACGCCTCGCGCAAGGCATGAAAGACGCTCCCGTCGATGCAGCCATCGTCGGCGTCATAGATACTGTGGATATTACTGGATAAAAACGGTCTTTGAGCTTTGGCCTTTGCCCTCGACTCAAGCTTGAGTATCAAAGCTCGACGTAAGATAGATACACAAAGACCAAAGGCCCGAACCAAAGACCAGGCTTTTTTAATGCAACTCGCACGCGTCATCGGCACGGTGGTGGCTACCGTCAAGAACGATTCGCTCGAAGGGCGCAAGCTACTGGTCATTCAATCGCTCGATGCGGAGCTTGAGCCTCAGGGGCAGCCCTTAGTCGCGCTCGATGCGATTGGTGCTGGAGTGGGCGAGCTGGTTTTCTGGTGTCGCGGCAAAGAGGCGAGCTTTCCTTTCAAGCGCGAAGACACGCCGACCGATTGCACTATCATCGCTATCGTAGATTCCGAAAATCATGTCACCAACAGGACGAGGCTTTAAATGATTCTGGCGCGCGTGCTTGGAAATGTGGTGGCGACGCAGAAGAATTTCCGCTACGAGAATGCGCGCGTGATGCTCTGCCAGCAGATTACGCCCGAAGGAGTTGAGATGGCGAACACCATCCTCGCGCTCGATTCCGTTGACGCGGGCGAAGGTGATGTCGTGTTGATTGTGCAGGAAGGCTGGGGCGCATCAACGGCTGCGACGGGCGAAGCGGGCGCGGCGATTGATTCGGCGATTGTCGGCGTCGTGGATTATATAGATATGTTGGAAGAGGAGAGGCGATGACCAGCGAGCAGGAGCAGGCGCGCATAATTGCAGAGCGCATCGCGCGCCGCGTGTCTGAAAGCCGAACCAATGCCGCTTCAGCCGTAGAGAGAGACGGCGGCGGCAGCAATAAACTCGGAGCGGAATTGTCGGCAGTTCGCGCAGGGCTGGACGACCTCAGACAGAGACTGGTCCAGATCGAATCCAGATTGACTGGTGATGAAGGCCATGCTGTTCGACATTCGCGCGCAGCGCAGCAGGAATTTTCGGGACGCACATCTGAGACAGCTTCATCTTCATCCCTCAATCACCCGCTTCGCCTGAGCGGCATGTACATGCCCGCGACCGGGTCGCATCCGAGCCAGGATAAATTCGGTGTCGAAGAGGCTACGGTGGCAGAGCTGGTTGATTTTTTTGTTGAAGGCGAGAAGAAATGCGAGCTGGAGCCGGGCGGCAAGCCCTGCGATCACTGCTCCATGTGCAGCTCAAGAGGATTTTAAGGCATTGATGAGTAACAAGTGGCGAGTGACAAGCAGAACAGGCTTCTTGCTTATCACTCGTCACTATTTCTAACGTGAGTTCGAGATAAGAAAGAGTTTTCTCTCAGCCCCGGCAGGGGCGGCATGTAATAGCCCGGCGCGTCAGCGCTCTCGACACATGCGCCGCACACGAGCCAAGCCCCGTGAGGGGCGACACAATTTCTGTCGCCCTTCACGGGGCTTGCTATATCTCGTTACTGCTTAACCCACGACGTCACGTCGTGGGCTATTGTCTGCCGCCCCTCGCGGGGCTGTTATGCTGCATTCGCTACTGTTTATCTCGAACTCGCGTTATTTCTATTTCTTCCGCAGCGATTCCGAGTTGATTTGCGGAGCCTGTCGCGCACTTTCCTCGGCCTTGAAGTATGGCTCTTCCTTAAAGCCGTAGAGCTTGGCTCCAATCACCGTCGGAAAACTTCCGCGCGTCGTGTTGTAATCCTGCACGGCAGTATTGTAGTCGCCGCGCGCGGTTGCGATTCTGTTTTCCGTGCCGGACAGCTCATCCTGAAATTTCAGAAAATTAGTGTTGGACTTCAAATCGGGATAGGCTTCTGTCAAAGAGAGCAGCCGCCCGATAGTTCCGCCGAAACTGTTGTTGGCATCTATGACAGCCTGCTTTTGTTCCGGCGTCTTATCTCCGTTCTCGCCCTGCGGCGCGGCGCTCGTCGCATTCAGGAGTTTTGAACGGGCTTCGGCAATCTGGCCGAAGACTTCCTGCTCCTGCACGCCTGCCGCCTTTGCCGCTTCAAAAGCATTCGGAATTAAATCTGCGCGGCGTTGCAGTTGATTCTCGACGCCGGCCCACTTTCCTTTCACATTCTGTTGCTTGCTCTGAAGCGTGTTATATCCGCATCCGCCAGCCGTCACGGAGAGCAACAGAGCAAACACCAGCAATATCATTTTTCTCTTGTTCATTTTTAATTCTCCATTAGATCAATCAACGCTCTTTACTAGAGAGAGTCTCTGACACGAATCGTCCTCACGGCAACGATTCCTGCCAACATTTCAAAAACCCGGAGCCTCATGTCTCGCGGCCCGTCATCCTGTCAACCGTTTCAATAACGCGCTCTATCTGCTGCATGTAGGCTGCAAAAAGTTCATTGGCCTCCGCTTCGTTTGGAAGCTCCATGTCTCCTGAAGAGCGCAGCGCGAAGATACGCTCAAAAGATTGACCGTCAAGGCCGAGCCGCTGGACGGTCGCGCGCACAGCATCAATTTTAGAGACGGGCGGCTCTACGTTGTTCAAGAGCAGCACGGCGCGAAAAAGCGCGGCAAAGCTCGACAGGCTGCTGCTCATCAAATCCGCCAGCTTCTCGACAGAGACGGACGCAGGGATGTATAGCCGCCGCAACTGAATCAGCTTGCTTCTCAACTCATACTCCGTTTGATGACGCAGGTGCGCGTCCGAAATCTCTATGCCCGCCAGCGGGTCGCTGCCAAAGAGCACTACGCGCGCCTTCTCCATCTGGTGAAACTCTATCGGGAACACATCCGCCGCTTCTTGCAACTCGCGCAGCGTAAAATAGACCGGCAGCGGGTGGCCCAATCTACGCCACTCGCGCATCGGAGCCTGCGCCAGCCGCAGGTCTTCCGGCGTGATACGATTAAGCGCAATCAGCAGATTGTAATCCGAGCGCGCCTCGACATGATCGCCCGCCGCAGCCGAGCCGTAAAGCACGACCGACTCCAGATTCTCTCCATGCGTCGCACGCAAATCCGCGATCAGATGATTGAACGCATCCTGAACTACTTTGTTAGCCATCTACTTTACCAACCGCCTCCCGCGCCGCCGCCGCCTGCATCGCCGCCGCCGCCGCTAAAGCCGCCCCAATCGCTGCCGCCACCGCCGCCCCAGTCGCTTGAGCCGCCGCCGCCGCCGAATGCTCCGCCACCCCAGCCGCTCGAACTGGAACCGCTCGACAGGCTATTGAGCAGCGAGCCTAAAAACAGCATATTCAAGCATCCACTGCCGCCACCTCTTCCACCTCTGCCGCTACTGATCAGGAAAAAGATAATGACGCCGAGGATGAGCAGGCCCACGCAACACTTTGAAGAGAGATTGAACTCGGGGACTCTTTCACGTTGACGGGGCTGGTAAGCCTTCTTCCGGTCAACATTCTGAAGCGTGAAGCCGCGCTTTTCGGCCATCGTCGCCACAAAAGCTTCAACCGTATCGGCTATGCCCTGACTATAATTGCCCTGCTTGAATTGCGGCACGAGCTTGTCGCGCTGAATCTGGCCCACTAATCCGTCCGGCAAATCGCCTTCGAGATGCCTGCTCACCTGCGTGAAATATTTTCGGTCATCCACTGCGACGAGAAGCAGGAGTCCCGGCTTTTCGCTTGTACCGATGCCCCAGCCGCGCATCACCGCCAGCGAGTAGTCGAAAATAGCCCTCTCGCCGGTCGTCTTCACAGTCACAACGCCGAACTCTATCTTGGCCTGCTTATCCAACTGGATGAGCAGGTCATTCAAACGCTGCTCTGTCGAGTCGTCTATGACGTTCGCGGTATCAACTACGGGGCGCGGCGGATTGGGCTGCGGAACCGGCGACTGCATCGGCGTATCCTGCGCGTACGCAGCCCGCGCGTTAGCCGCCAGCAGGCAGGCGAACGCCACCATCAGGAAAAAAAGAATAGCTGTCCGGTTGTGGTGTCTCAATGGCGCAATCATACCATGCTTAGATGCGCTTCAAAATTGCCGGGACGCTTTTTATCCTGCTGAACGACGGATGAGGAAGCGGAAGAGTGGCGGGATTAAAAAGTTCTGAAGGGATTTGCAAAGCTGTTTCGTGTCAATTAGTGGTTCGGCTGGCTGTTTATAGGTTCAATCACGAACAAAATTTTCACCCTTCAATCAAGCGATGCAGCAGATAAAAGAGCGCGACGCCGCCAAAGACCACGATGGAGACAATCGGGTTACGCTCCTCTTTATGATTGACTTCGGGGATTAAATCGCTGGCCGCGACGTAAAGCGTGACGCCTGCGGAGAAGGGGAGCGCGTAGGCCACAATCATCTCGACTCTGGCCTTCAAGAGCGCGACGCAGATGACTCCGGCAAAGGTCGCCGCCCCGACCAGCAGGGACGCCACCATCGCTTTACGCCCGGAACGCCCGGAAGCCAGCATGATCGAAGCCACCGTAAACCCTTCCGGCATTTTGTGCAGGAGAATGGCGACGAAGACCAGCAGTCCGACCTTGAAGTTGACCAGAAAGGCTGCGGCAATGGAGACGCCGTCGAAAAAAGTGTGAATCGTTAAGCCGCCGATGGCCGTGTAGGCAGCCGAAGGGCGAATTACGGATTCCGGGTGCGTTTCCGGCCCGAAATGAAAATGAGGGGCAAAGGTATGCTCGAAAAGCTGTATCAGCAGATAGCCGCCCAACAGCAGCGTCATCGGCAGCAGCACAGCCTCAGCCGCGCTCTTATGAGGACTCGCCTCAATCCAGATGCCTATGCTTTCCGGCACAATCTCGATAAAAATGGCCGCCAGCATAAATCCTGCGCCGAGCGCGACCAGGTATTTCAGGAGACGCTCGTCCCACCTGTGCGCGCCGGAAGAGACGAGCAGCAGTCCGCCCAGCAGATTTGCCAGAGCCGCCAGTGCGCCGAAGATGAGAAGTCCACCCAGACCCATGCCGGTCAGTTTTCTTGCCTTAAGAGAACCAGATTTAAGTGCGGCACGGCTGCAATATACATTATGCGGTCAAGCTTGGCTATCCCGGTTTGGCCGCCGGTCAGACGCCACCCCCTGCTTAAGCACACTCATTTATAAATAAGCGCTTGATTCCTGTGAGAGCAAATTTGCCCGGAAAGTACACCATATCGTGCTTAAGAAATCTTGGTTTGAAACCGTTTTTATCTCTTGACAGCCCAAAGAGAGGGGCGTACTATGCGCCACGGGTGGAGAAAAGTGGTCAGAAGTGGGCTTTTCTGAGTATCTTGTGCCCAATCATTAAAGTTTTACTAGAGCTTTTAAGCACCACGCAAGATGACATGACATTCGCAACTCTATGTTAAGAGGGAATTACACGGCCCGCATAGATTCCAAAGGGCGTCTGAAAGTCCCGACCCCTTTCCGGCGGATTGTGGAAGAGCAGCACGGGCAGGAAGTTTATGTCACGAGCCTGACGGGCGAGAGCGTACGGATTTACCCTTTGACAGAATGGGAAGCGATTGAACAGCGCTTGGCCCTGTTGCCGACAATGGACCCTGCGCGGCGCAAGTTTCTTGACCGCACAAACTATTACGGGCAGCAGGCGACGATAGACGCACAGGGCCGCGTGCTGATTCACCCGCTGTTGCGCAAAAGCGCAGAGGTCATCGGCGATGTGGCGGTGCTAGGCTATTTGACTTATCTGGAAGTTTGGGAACTGGAGCGATTCCAGCAACGCCTCCTCTCCGACCCGTACACGGAAGAGGACGAGGCGGCGATGGCCCGGCTCGGAATTTAACGACAGTGATGAGCGACAAGTGACAAGCGACGAGTTAAAAGAAAAAACTTTTCATCGCGCTTCTTGCTTGTCACCTGTCACTCGTCACCTGGCACAGTTCTTTGAGATCACGGGGCGGTGGTGATGGCTGCGCTCAAGGGGGGCTTGGGCGCGCCCCATCGCCCCGTGCTGTTACGAGAGTCGCTTGAACTGCTCCAACCGGAGCGGGGCGGACTGTTCGTTGACTGCACGCTGGGGCTTGGCGGACACAGCGAGGCCATTCTCGAAGCGTCAACGGAGGCGCGCGTCATCGGCATTGACCGCGACCGCGCGGCCCTTGATTGGGCCACAGAGCGTCTGGCCCGTTTTGGCCCACGCTTTCGCGCAGTGCATGCCAACTACAAAGACATTGCGCGTGTCGTTGCGGAAGCGGGCGAGAGCGTTGTGAGCGGCGTGCTGGCAGACCTCGGCGTCTCTTCGCTTCAGCTTGATGCGGCAGAGAGGGGCTTTAGCTTCCGGCATGATGCGCCGCTGGACATGCGTATGGACGCTTCCGGCGATGAAGAGACTGCGGCAGACCTGCTGGCGCACCTTCCCGAGGAAGAGATTGCGCGCATCATCTTTGAATATGGCGAGGAGCGGCGTTCGCGTCGCATCGCACGCTGGATTGTCGAGAGACGCGAGCGCGGCGAGCCGATCACCACGACACGCGAGCTGGCTGAGCTGGTTGCACGCGCAGCCGGAGCAAGGAGAACGGATCGGATTCATCCGGCGACGCGAACCTTTCAGGCTCTGCGCATCGCCGTTAATCAAGAATTGGAAGAGTTGGGCCGCTTTATCGAAACGGCCATTGATCTTTTACAGGAGGATGCAATCCTCGCCATCATCAGTTTTCATTCGCTCGAAGACCGCATCGTCAAGCAGACGTTGCGTCGTCTTTCGGGCCGTTGCGAATGCCCGCCGCGCCAGCCCGTCTGTTCCTGCGGGGCGCGGCCCGCAATCGAGATTCTGACGCGCCGTCCGATTGCGCCTGCCGAAGCTGAGACGAATGAGAACCCGCGTGCACGCAGCGCCAAGCTGCGTGCTGGTCGCAAGCTTAAAACTTCCGAATCCGAAGTTTAAGATTCTTGAGAGCGTCTTCGATTCCGGGATGCCAGACGATATGAAAAGAGTACCGCTAACCCAACCGAACTTCACCATCCACAGAGAGCGCGATGCTCGTGCGCTGTCGCGGCTCGCCTTGCTGCTCTTTTCCGGGTTGCTGCTGGCGGGCGGTTTTATCTTTGCTGCGGGACAGCATTTTGCTGCCGTCCGCTACGGGTATGAGAACGAGAAATTGCGCCACGAGCGCGAGCGCCTGATAGATGAGCAGCGTCACCTGTTGCTGGCGCGAGAGGAAGCCTCTGCGCCCGTGCGTTTAGAGAGCGAAGCGCGCAAGCTTGGTTTGCAGCCGGTCGCGCCGACGCAGATTGGCCCGACAGAGGGCCGCGCGGCAGAGAGCCTGCCGCCGACTGCCCCCGCGCTCGCTGCCCCCTCCGCTTCATTGACTCGTTAGCGAGTCGATGATTTTGCGCTCTGGTTTTTGCCGCTTCTCCCTGTGCCGCTGGCGGCAGACAGACATTCTTTTTGACCATTCTCTTTCATGCGCGAAGGGCCGGGCGGCCCGACAAATCACGCGTATGATTCCGGAGAGGAACGAGCCAACGATTCATGCGCGCACGCCAAACTCCTTCATCCAAACAGCGTCCTGATACCTCACATCGCCGCGCCGTGTTTATCGTCTGCGTGCTGGCGTTCTGGATGCTCTGTATCGCCGGGCGGCTCGTCTATCTGCAAACAGTTGCGCACGACTGGCTAAAGGAACGCGCACGCGCGCAACACACGGATGCCATTGAGATTAATCCGGTACGCGGCCTTGTGCTTGACCGCGAAGGGCGCGAACTGGCGCGCAGCATCGAGACGGATTCTTTCTTCGCCGTTCCTTCTGAAGTCAAAGATATAGAAGCGACCGCCACCCTGCTCGCTCCGCTGGTCGGGGCTGAGACGAAGGACTTGGCCGCGCGTTTCAAAGAGGCGCAGCAAGCCCGGCGAAAGTTTATGTGGCTGGCGCGCAGGCTCGATGACGGGCAGTCGAAAAAAATCGTGGAACTCAAGCTCGACGGCGTGCACGTGCTCAAAGAGCCAAAGCGTTTTTATCCGAACGGCCCGCTGGCGGCGCACGTGCTCGGCTTCGTCGGGATTGACGAAGTGGGCCTCGCAGGCATAGAGCAGTTTCATAACGAGCGGATACGCGGCGAAGTCGGCAAAGTCTTCGTCGAGACGGACGCGCATCGCAGGGCTTATGAGAGTTTTGAAACAGAAGCCCGCGCAGGCCAATCCGTCGTGCTGACGATAGACCAGATGGTTCAGTTTCGCGCCGAGCAGGCATTGGCCTCTGCGGTCGAGCGCAACCACGCTAAATCAGGCACGGCCATCGTGCTCGACCCGCGCACGGGCGAGATACTCGCGCTCGCAAATGCGCCGACCTTTGACCCGAACAATGCCGGCGCAGCAACTCCGCAATCGCGCATTAACGAAGCTCTGCAAAACATCTACGAGCCGGGTTCGACATTCAAGATCGTAGCCTTCTCGGCAGCCATCGAAGAAGGTTTAGTCAAGCCGGATGACCACATAGATTGCCAGATGGGCGCGGTCACAGTTGCCGGACGCGTCGTGCATGACCACCACGCTTTCGGTTCGCTGACGATTGCGGACGCGCTCGCCAAGTCGAGCAACGTGGCGGCCATCAAGCTCGGCCTGCGCGTTGGCAACGAGCGCATGTACGACTACATGAAGCGTTACGGGTTCGGCACGCGCACGGGCGTGGAACTGCCGGGAGAAACGGTTGGTCTGCTGCGCCCTGTGGCGCGCTGGCAGCCCTCTTCAATGGGGTCGCTGGCGATGGGACAGGAGATCGGCGTCACTCCCTTGCAGATGGCCTCGGCCTTCGGCGCGCTGGCTAATAACGGCATGCGTATCAGCCCGCATCTAGTGCGCGAGATGCGCGGGGATGATGGCTCGGTCGTTTATCGCGCCGCGCCTGAGCAAAGACGCGTCGTCAGCGCAGAGACTGCCAGAGCTTTGCGCGGGATGCTTGAGAACGTGACTTTGAACGGGACTGCCAAGCAGGCGCAGCTTAACGGCTACACGGCGGCGGGCAAGACCGGCACGGCGCAGAAGATTGACCCGAAAACAAAGGCTTATTCCACGACCAAACATATAGCTTCTTTTGTCGGCTTTGCTCCGGTGGAAAATCCTGCGGTCGTCATCGTCGTCGTGATAGACGAACCGGCGGGCGCGTATCATGGCGGCGACGTGGCCGCGCCAGTGTTCCGCGAAATCGCAGAACAGATTTTGCCGGGTATGAATATCGCGCCCGACGCGGAGATGAAAGACGGCGGTGCACAGGACTTGATCGCGCAGAAGCTGGCTTCGCCTGAAGACGCAGTGCGTGCGCGCGAAGAGATGGCGCGAATCAACGAGGAATGCGAAGCCACGCTGCCGCAGGTCGCGCGCGTGGATGCGCCAAAGTCGAATTCGGGCGAGGTCTTGTATGCGCTGGCGAGCAATCGCGCCGTGCTGATGCCTGACCTGCGCGGGCGCAGTGTGCGTGATGCTGCGCGCATCTGTGCACAACTCGGCTTGCAACTCGAAGCGCGCGGCGAAGGACGCGCCGTCAAACAGAATCCGGCGGCAGGCGCGGAACTGGACGCAGGGCAAACTGTGCGCGTTGATTTCGGAAGAAGCGAATAAGGAGGAATGCGGATTTCGGATTAGCCGGCTGTTTAAGCTCGAAGCTGTTTTTAAGAATCGTTCAGTCGTAATTGGTTGTTTAATCCGCAATCCGAAATCCGCATTCCGCAATAGAATGATGAAACACACTTGTCCCCAAACTCAGGAAACGCGGCACGGCATCACTGCTTGCCGCAAGCGTTTGCGCCGCAGTCGCGCGACGAGACACATCTTCGACCGCGACCCGGAGGCGAGAGCACAAACGGCGAACAGAGAATCGCGCCTGCTCGGCGCAGAGATTGACCGCCCCGCGACGCGTCGCGCAAGATTCCCTGCACAGGAAGAGGCAGACGCAGCGTGAATTTAAGAACGGCGGCGAGTTTGATGCAGGCAGAGGCTTCCGGCCCCGGCGCGGAGCTTCTTGATAAAGAGATTGTCGGATTTGCGATTGACTCGCGCGCGGTTCAAAGCGGCGAACTCTTCTTTGCTATGTCGCCGGAAGATTACGCCCGCGCCGGTTTCAACGGGACGTTTGCAGACGGGCACGATTTTATCCCGCAGGCGCTTGAGAACGGAGCGATGGCAGCCGTCGCACATGCCGGGCGGGTTGATAAAGATGATGCTATAGCAGCGTTGCGTGACCGCTTGTTGCTGGTCGAAGACGGCATCGCTGCTCTACAGCTTCTGGCCCACAAAGTTTATGAAGCATGGGCGCGGCCAGTCGTGGCGATTACGGGAAGCGCGGGCAAGACTACTGCGAAAGAGTTGACGGCGCATCTCTTGAGCGCAAACGGCAAGCGCGTGCTCAAGAGCGAGCGCAACTACAACAACGGCCTGGGCCACCCGCTCTCTGTTTTGCAGATGGTCAGCGAGGGGCGCACGCCCGAAGAGTTTGATGTCGCAGTCCTTGAGATGGGCATGTCATCACCGATGAACGAGATTGCGCGCTTGTGCCGCATCACGCCGCCGGACATCGGCGTTGAGCTTCTGGTCGCGCCGGTGCATCTCGAACATCTGGGCACGATTGAAAACATCGCGGCGGCTAAAGCAGAGCTGGTCGAAGGACTCAAAGCGGGCGGCACGGCTGTGCTCAATGCGGATGACGCGCATGTGTTGGCGATGCGCTCCAAGCACAAAGGCGCGATTCTGACTTTCGGGATTGAAAACGAAGCTGACGTGCGTGCGACGGACATCGAGACGGGCCGCTTCGGTCGCAGCCGCTTTCGCCTGCACACGCCGCTCGGGCAGGCGTTGGCCGAGTTGCCCTTGCCCGGTCGGCATAACCTGATGAACGCGCTGGCGGCGGCAGCCGTCGCAAACTGTTTTGAGATTGATACGGAGCGGATTGCACGCGCTTTGCAAACGGTCGCTGCGCCGGAGATGCGCGGCGAGGTGCTGGATTTCGCAGCCGGGTTCGAGGTGATAGACGATTCCTATAACTCTAACCCGCGCTCGCTCGTGAGCATGGCGCAGACGTTGAAAGAAGGCGGCGCACATGCCTTGCGGCGCATCGTGGTGGCGGGCGAGATGCTTGAACTGGGGCCGGATGCGGCGCGACTGCACAATGAAGTCGGAAGCGAGATTGCCGGTTTCGGGATAGAACTTTTATGGGGAGTGCGCGGGCTGGCTCAGGATTTAATTGCAGGCGCAAGGATGGGCGGGATGAGCGAAGAGGCCACGCGCTTTTTTGAAACTTCAGACGAGGCCGCAGCCGCACTGCTTGACGAATTACGCGCGGGCGATCTGGTTCTGGTCAAAGGCTCGCGCGGAGTACGCACGGACAAGGTGATTAAACTATTGCGCGAGCGTTTCCCGTTAGTTGGCGCAGACGAAAGCAAGGATGAAGGATGAAGGCGGAAGGATGAGAAGAGTGCTATTAAAGATGAGCGATTCAAGTTTGATGAGCGATTCAAGTTTAAAGAGCATGCCTTTCATTCTTCATCCTTCCGCCTTCATCCTTTGACACGATGATCTATTACATCTTTTACGAATTGCTCTACAACCGTCTGGCGGGTGGGGAGTCGTATCTCGTCAAGGCGCTCAACGTCTTTCAGTATGTCACGTTCCGCACGGCGTATGCGTCGGTCACTGCGCTGCTGATCTCTCTGGTCTTCGGCGGCAAAGTGATACAGGCTTTGAAGAACTGGAACGTAGGGCAGCAGATACGCGAGGAAGGCCCGCAGGCGCACATGGCTAAGCGCGGGACGCCGACGATGGGCGGCGTGCTGGTCATCGCTTCGGTCGTCATCTCGACTCTCCTGTGGGCCAAACTGTCGAGCGTCTATGTCTGGATAGTCATAATCACAACGATTCTTTTCGGAGCCATCGGCTTTTTCGACGACTACGCGAAGATGGCAAAGCAGCGCAGCCTCGGTTTGACGGGCAGGCAAAAACTGATCTTTCAACTATTGATAGCCGTCGGCGTCTGGGCCGTGCTCTATATTTCGACCAGCTATCTCAATACGAAATATTCCTGGAACTTAAACATTCCATTTTTCAAAGCGACTGCGGTTCCCAATGGCGTCAGCCATCTGGGGCCGTGGCTTTATCTGCCGGTCATCATCATCGTGCTGCTCGGCTCATCGAACGCCGTCAACCTGACGGACGGGCTGGACGGCCTCGCCATCAGCGTGACGTTCATAGCGATGGCAGCATTGACGGCCTTCACCTATCTGATTAGCGATGCGCGGTGGGCCGGATACCTTGATTTGACGCACAGGCCGGAGGCGGCGGAACTGACTGTCTTCTGCGGCGCGATGGCTGGCGCGAGCCTCGGCTTTCTGTGGTACAACGCGCCGCCCGCAGAAGTTTTTATGGGCGATGTCGGCAGCCTCGCCATCGGCGGAGCCATAGGGACTATCGGCGTTTTGACCAAGCTGGAATTTATGCTCTTGATGGTCGGCGGCGTCTTCGTGATAGAGGCTCTGTCAGTCATGATTCAGGTCACGTCCTTTAAGATGACTGGCCGCCGCGTCTTCAAGATGTCGCCCCTGCATCATCACTTCGAGTTGCAGGGCTGGCGCGAATCGAAAGTCGTGTTTCGCTTTTTGATTCTGGCGATTTTGTTTGCGTTGCTGAGTTTGTCAACTTTGAAATTACGTTGACGCATTGATTGTAGAGAAAAGAAGTTGGAACTAAGCGGCAAGAAAGTCTTAGTGATGGGAGCGGCGCGGAGCGGAATCGCATGCGCGCATTTTCTGGCCGCGCGTGGAGCGGTCGTGGCTTTGAATGACCGCAAAGCGATTGAGGAATGGCCGGAAGAGGCGCGTGCCCTGAAAGAGTCGGGCGTGGGCCTGATGGCTGGCGAGGTGCCGATGTGGCTTTTGGACCAGATAGAGCTGGTCGTGATGAGTCCGGGCGTGCCGACAAAAATTATTCCGGCGCGTTATGCAGACCGGGCGGGAGCAGAAGTCATAGGAGAAATCGAATTGGCTTCAAGATTTATGCGCGGAAGAATCGTCGCCATCACAGGGACGAACGGCAAGACGACGACGACGAGTTTGATCGGCGAGCTGCTGAAAGATGCAGGGCTGCCCGTTCAGGTCGGCGGCAACATCGGGACGCCGCTCATCTCTCTGGTCGAGACTTCGCGTGATGACGGATGGACGGTCGCGGAACTCTCAAGCTTTCAGCTTGAGACGATTGTGGATTTTCATCCGTCTGTCGCGCTCGTCCTTAACGTGACGCCGAATCACATGGATCGTTACGAGCACGTCAACGACTATGCTGCGGCGAAGCATCGCATCTTTCGCAACCAGACGCCTGAGGACGTGGCGATTCTCAATGCGGACGACGAGATAGTTTCATCATGGGCCAGAGGTTTAAGGGCGCATGTCGTGATGTTCAGCGTGCGGCGCGAGTTGGAAGAAGGTCTGTTTTTGAGAGGCGGGCGCGAGCTTGTTTCGCGCACGGAGCATGGCGAGCGTGTTCTGATGACGCGCGAAGAGATGCAGCTTCGCGGGCTGCATAATGTGGAGAATGTGCTGGCCGCGCTCGGCGCAGGGTTGGCCTGCGGCGCGTCGCCGGATTCGATGCGCGCGACCATTAAGCGATTCCAGCCCGTAGAGCATCGCATGGAGCGCGTCGCAGAGATTGACGGCGTGACCTTCTATAACGATTCAAAGGCGACCAGCGTGGATGCGACCCTCAAGGCTCTTGAAGCGTTAGCCGGTGATGAAGGAAAAGTGATTTTAATTCTCGGCGGGCGCGGCAAGCTTGCGCCGTATTCCCCGCTCGCGCCGCTCGTGCAAGCGAAAGCGCGCAGGCTGATTTTAATCGGTGAAGATGCGGATAAGATCGAGGAAGAATTGAAAGAGAGCGCGCCATGCGAGCGTGCGGTTGATATGAGCGATGCTGTCGAGAAAGCTTTTCATGCGGCGGAAGCGGGCGATGCAGTCCTGCTTGCTCCGGCCTGCGCGAGCTTCGATATGTTCCAGAGCTTCGAGCATCGCGGCGAAGTCTTTAAAGATGCTGTGAAGAGATTAGAGGGAACAGGGGGCAGAGGACAGGGAACAGGAGAAAAGGCCGTCCCCCGACCTCTATCCCCCGTTCCTCAAATTTAATATGGCTAGAAAGCTACAGGCTGATAAATGGTTGTTTGCGGCGACGGCGGGGCTGGCCCTGTTCGGCGTCGTGATGGTCTTCAGCGCGTCAGCCGTGACGGCCATGCAGGAGAACGGCAGTCCGTATCATTACGTCGTCAAGCAGGGAATGTGGATGGCTCTCGGATTCGCGGCGATGCTCGTCACGATGCAGTTCGATTACCAGCTCTTGCGCAACCGTAAAATAGTGTACGGCTTGTTAGGGCTGACGGTCGTCATGCTGCTGGCGGTCTTTGCTTTTCCGCGCATCAACGGCGCGCATCGCTGGATCAAGTTTGCAGGGTTTTCCATGCAGCCGTCCGAAGCGGCCAAGCTCGCGCTGGCAATCTTTCTGGCCTACTTTCTGGAAAAACACGCGGGCGAAGAAGGAGCTTTCTGGAAAACCTTTGTGCCGTGCATGGCCGTGACCGGACTGCTCGCGTTGCTCGTCGTGGCAGAGCCTGACTTAGGCACGGCTCTGATGCTCGCAGTCATCTGCGTCGTGATGTGCTTTACGGCTGGAGCAAGATTGCTCCATCTAGGCATGGCTGCGGCCCCTGCGTTCTTTGGCATCTCCGTGTTGTTGATCTTCGTGCCGTGGCGTTTGCAGCGCATGATTACTTTTTTAGACCCGTGGGCAGACCCGCAGGACAGAGGCTTTCAGGTCGTGCAGTCTTTGATCGCGGTCGGCTCAGGCGGTCTTAATGGAATGGGTTTCGCGCAGGGCAAGCAGAAGATGTTCTATCTGCCGTTCGCGCATTCCGATTTTATCTTTGCCGTGGTGAGCGAAGAGTTGGGGTTGATTGGCGCGCTCGTGGTGGTTCTGGTCTTCGGACTTTTTCTGTGGCGCGGCGTGCGCGCGGCTCTGCTTGCACCGGATAGGTTCGGAATGCTGCTCGGCCTCGGCATCGTGTCGGCGATTGTGGTGCAGGCGCTCTTTAACATCAGCGTCGTGCTCTCGATGGTTCCCACGAAAGGGATTCCGCTGCCGTTCATCTCCTATGGCGGCTCAAGCCTGTTGCCGACGCTCGTGTCAGTGGGCATCCTGCTGAACATCTCGCAGCATGCTATGGGGAGGGGGACGGGTTATGAAACCGCAGAGATGCAGAGACGCAGAGAAAGGTAAAAGTAAAAAGGTAAAAGGCAAAAGTAAGAACGACCTCTTTACTTTTACCTTTTTACTTTTACCTTTTTACTTATCGTAGATGAGCATGCGCGTGCTGATTGCCGCCGGAGGAACGGGCGGGCACATTTATCCGGGCGTCGCGGTGGCGAAAGAGATTATGCGCCGCGACGCAAAGTCGGAGGTCAGGTTTGTCGGGACGGCGCGGGGCCTAGAGAAGAAGCTTGTGCCGGATGCGGGGTTTGAACTTTCGCTCATTGAAAGCGCGGGATTGAAAAATGTGGGGCTGGCGGGAAAGCTGCGGGGCATGTGGCTGCTGCCGAAAAGTTTTCTGGCGGCGCGGCGTTTGATAAAGGAATTTCGTCCAGATGTAGTGGTCGGCGCGGGCGGCTATGTTTCCGGGCCGGTGCTGTTGATGGCCTCCCGGATGCGCGTTCCGACGCTCGTGATGGATTCAAACGCGCTGCCCGGTTTTACCAATCGCGTGCTCGCGCGTTTCGTTGATAGCGCAGCCGTGACGTTTGAAGAAGCCTTGCCATATTTTCGCGGCAAGGGAATTGTGACAGGCAATCCTGTGCGCCGCGAGTTCTTTGACATTCCTGCTAAGCCGCGCGATGCTACGCGTTTTTCCGTGCTCGTCTTCGGCGGCTCGCAGGGCGCGCGTGGCATCAATCTGGCGATGGTCGCCGCGCTCAAACAGCTTGAGAATCATCGCAGCGGCCTGAGCATCACGCATCAGACGGGCGAGCTTGATTACGAGACAGTGCGCGCAGGATATGAGCAGGCAGGGTGGGTGGATGCGGATGTGCGCCGCTATATCAGCGACATGATGAGCGAGTTTGCGCGTGCGGATTTAATCATCAGCCGCGCCGGAGCGACGACCTGCGCGGAACTGGCGGCGGCTGGCAAAGCGGCCCTGATGGTTCCGCTGCCGACAGCCGCAGACGATCATCAACGCAAGAATGCGGAAGCCCTCGAAAGGGCTGGCGCGGCGCGGATGATCTTGCAGAAAGATTTGACCGGAGAACTGCTGGCAGGGGAGATTGCCGCGCTTCTCAAAGAGCCTGAACGCGTGACGCGCATGGAAGAGGCCAGCCGCAAACTCGCACGCGGAGATGCGGCGGTGGCGACTGTGGATTTGATTGAAAAGATAAAACGAACTTAGTTCTTTGTACTTTGTGCTTTGTACTTTGCGCGCCACTCAATCTTGAATCACAAAATTCAAGGTGTGTGAAACATGCAAAGCACAAAGAACTAAGTACAAAGCACAAAGCACAAAGCACAAAGCACAAAGCACAAAGCACAAAGAACTAAGAACTAAGTACAAAGCACAAAAGAAATGTTTCGCAGCATTCAACACATACACTTCGTCGGCATCGGCGGCATCGGCATGTCCGGGATTGCAGAGGTTCTATCCAATCTCGGCTTCCGCGTCTCCGGCTCGGATGCGAAGAAGTCCAGTGTGACCGAGCGTTTGGAAAAGCTCGGAGTGGAAGTGACCGAGGGGCATCAAGCAGAGAACGTAGGCGACGCGCATGTGGTCGTACGCTCGACCGCCGTGCGTGACGACAATCCGGAAATCATAGAAGCGCGGCAGCGTTCGATTCCCGTCATTCCGCGCGCGGAGATGCTGGCGGAATTGATGCGGCTCAAACCGCACACGGTCGCCGTCGCAGGCTCGCATGGCAAGACGACGACTACTTCTATGATCGCAACCATTCTGGGCCACGCGGGGCTTGACCCGACAGTCGTGGTCGGCGGCGTGGTCGGAGTCTTCGGCTCGAATGCACGGCTCGGCAAAAGCGATTTGATGGTGGCCGAAGCCGACGAAAGTGACCGCTCGTTTCTGATGCTGACGCCGACGATTGCGGTCGTGACTAACATCGACCGCGAGCACATGGATTATTACGAGGACATGGACGACGTGCGCTCCTGCTTTACCAGTTTCGTTAACAAAGTTCCGTTTTACGGCGCGGCGATTTTGTGTCTCGATGATCCGCAGGTGCAGGCAGTGATTCCGCACGTCAAGCGCAGGCGCGTGACGTACGGTTTGAGCGCGCAGGCAGACGTTTCCGCGCACGGCATTCGTTTCGACGAGGTGTTCGGCTCAAGCTTTACAGTGTGGCAGGGCAGCGAGGCTCTGGGCGAAGTCACCTTGCGCGTGCCCGGTCTGCATAATGTTTACAACGCGCTCGCGGCCATCGCCGTCAGCTTTGAACTGGATGTGCCTTTCGCGCGGATTGCAGAAGCCCTGAAAGTGTTTACCAACGCAGACCGCCGCTTTCAATTTAAGGGCGAAGAGAGCGGCGTGCTCGTCGTGGATGATTACGGGCATCACCCGACGGAGATCAAGGCGACGCTCGCCGCAGCCAAAATCGGCTCCGCCGGTCGCCGGATAGTTGTCCTGTTTCAGCCGCATCGCTATTCGCGCACGAAAGATCAGATGGAGGGCTTCGCGCAGTCTTTCAATAACGCGGATGCGCTGCTCGTCGCAGATATTTACGCTGCCAGCGAAGACCCGATTGAAGGCGTGACAAGCGAAGCTC
The DNA here is from genome assembly GCA_963817025.1 of Pyrinomonadaceae bacterium. Classification (GTDB taxonomy): domain Bacteria; phylum Acidobacteriota; class Blastocatellia; order Pyrinomonadales; family Pyrinomonadaceae; genus JACMLC01. The sequence goes on from CAWFML010000005.1 coordinate 267,831, forward strand.
TGACCGAAGCCATCAAGCGTTACGGTCATAAAAATGCTCATCACATCGGCTCTCTCGATAAAGCGGCGGAAGCTTTGCGCGAGCAGGTGCGTGAGGGAGATTTAGTGATTACGCTTGGCGCGGGGCCTGTGTATCGCGCGGGCGAGCAGATCTTGGAACTGTTGCGCGCCGGAAGCGCGGCGGGCTGAAAAGGGGTTGTCAGATGGCAGATAAAAAATGTTCGGAATGCAGTGGCGAGATGGAGGAAGGCTTCATTCTCGATAACACATACGGCGCGAGGCTCGTTATCCGTTGGCTCAAGGGCCAGCCGGAACCTTCCTTCTGGCAGGGCACTGTGACGAAGGGCAAGGAGTGCCGGACGGTGACGACATGGCGCTGCGTGCAATGCGGATTTTTGAAGTCGTATGCCGTCACAGAGGTTGAGCCTCCGAGTATCTGGAGTTCTTGAGCAAGCTTGATATGGCAGTAGAAGTAGAGAACAAAGTTGACTTCGCGCGGCGCGATGCTTTGATCGAAGAGATCGCTTCGCGGCTCGGAGTGCGCGCCGAACGCGGCAAGCGTTTCGCGGAGTTGACCAGCCTGCGCGTGGGCGGCGCGATTGATTGGGTGATTCAGCCATGGACGGAAGAACAGGCTGCGGCGGTCGTACATGAATTTGAGAGGGCTGGCATCGCTTGGCGCGCTCTTGGCTCAGGCAGCAACGTGCTGGCCGATGACGCAGAGCATCATTATGTGGTCGTGAGCACGAAGGATTTGAAAAGCGAAGTGCGTTTCGACGGCGAGCGTGTCAGCGTCAGCGCGGGCTATTCGCTGCCGCGCCTGTGCATAGATGTCTGGCGACAGGGCTTGTCCGGCATTGAAGGTTTGGGCGGCATTCCCGGCACTGTCGGCGGAGCGTTGTGGATGAATGCGGGCGCATACGAGCATGAGATAGGGACTGTGACGGAGACTGTGCGCGTGGCTCGCGGCGGGCAGGTGGTGGATGTTCCGGGCGCAGAGGTCGAGTGGAATTATCGTCACACCTCTTTTCGTGAAGGCGAACTGCTGCTCGGCGCAACTTTGCTGCTCAGTTCAGACGACCCGGCAAAGATTAAAGAGCGCATGGACGAAGCGAAAGCGCGGCGTCTGGCAACGCAGCCGCACGGCTCGCGCAGTGCCGGATGCTTTTTTAAAAATCCGCCGGGAAGCCAGATCGGCACGGGCAAGATGATTGACGATATGGGCATGAAAGGCACACGGCGCGGCGGCGCGGTCGTCTCGCCCATCCACGCCAACTTTATCGTCACAGAGGGCGAGAACGCACGCGCCGAAGATGCGCTTGCCCTTGCGGAAGAGATTAGAGCGCGTGTTCGCAGAGAGCGCGGCATCGAGTTGGAATATGAAGTTGAACTCTGGCGCGCGGAGCCTCCGCAGGAAAAAGAGGCGGAAGAAGGGAGCGGAAAAAGTTGAGAGAGCAAGTCATCACACCAAGAGCTAACGCGCGTGCTAATGCCGCTTCTTCGCGCGGGCGTTCGAGCGGCATCACGCAAAAGCCCGCGCGGCGCAGCCAGAGCACGCGCGCAGCAGGCGGCGGCACGCTGCGAACCGTGCTTGCTTACATGCCGCTTGTCGGCAAAGTTTTGCTGGCAATCATCACCGGCGTGCTCATCTTCGCTGGCTATCGTGCGGCTGCTTCCGCCTCTTTCTTTGAGGCGCGCAGCGTGGACATCAACGGCGCGGCGCATGTTTCCGCCGACGAGATTAAAGCCATCGTGCGTCGCTCTGCGTCTCAGACCGGCGTCTGGCGCGCAGACCTTGAGGCCATCAGCACGGAAGTCGAAAAGTTGCCGTGGGTTCGCAGGGCTATCGTCTCGCGCGTGTTGCCTGACGGCTTGCGCGTGCGCGTGATAGAGCGTGTGCCGCGCGCAGTCGTCCGCACCAACGCCGGAAGATTCGTGTGGGTAGATGAGGAGGCCGTCAGCGTCAGCCAGATGTTGCCGGCGGATCCTATGCCGCCTTTCTTCATACGCGGTTGGGACGAATCTGAAACGAAGGACGCACGCGCGGAGAATCGTGAGCGGATACAGAAGTATTTGGAGATGTCGCGCGAGTGGGGCACGCTCGGATTGAGCGAGCGCGTGAGCGAAATCAATCTCGGCGACGCGCATGACATACGCGCCCTGCTGGCTGGCGATGACGCGCACATCGAAGTCCGCCTCGGCGAGAAAAATTTCGGCAGCCGCCTGCAAAAAGCTTTGCGAGTGCTGGATGAGCAACGCGCGGGCGCGCTCGGCCCGTTCATCACTTATCTCGTCGCCAATCAGGATGGAAAAATCACCGTCGGCCACAGCGCAAACGCCCCTGCTCTGACGAAGGATACAGGCGTTGACGAGAGCGCGGACGAAAACAGTGTCGCAGTCGTCAAGACAGAGGGACGCGCCGCGCCGCCTGTCAAACGCGGTCGAGAGACGGAGCGTGACAGCGCACGCCAGAAACAGATCGAAGCTCAGAAAAAGAAGGAGCGGGACAAGAAAGAAAAAGCTGCCAGCGAGGCGAAGAACGGGACACGGCCACGTCGTGTCGGGTAAAGCAAGGTTTGTATGACTGCTGTTAAGGAGCAAACTGTGAATGGCTAAGCGTGGGACGCATACGGTCGGCCTGGACATCGGAACCAGCAAGGTGACGTGCATCGTCGGCGAGCTGGGCGATGCAGGCTTGCTCGAAGTCGTCGGCATCGGCGAGGCGGACGCGCGCGGCCTGCGCAAGGGCGTCGTCGTCAATCCTGACGCAGCCGTCGAAGCCATCAAACGCGCAGTCGAAGATGCAGAGCGTATGAGCGGCCTCGAAGCGGAAGAAGTGACCATCAATCTTGCAGGCTCGCACATCATGGGATTTAACGGGCAGGCGATTGTCGCTGTTTCGGGACGCGACCGCGAGATTACGCCGGACGACGTGCGACGCGCGATTGATTCGGCCTGCGCCATTCAGCTTCCGGCAGGCCGCGAAATCGTTGACCGCCTCCCGCAGGAATTTATCGTAGACGATCAGGACGGCATCAACGATCCCGTCGGGATGATCGGAGCGCGGCTCGCCGTCAAAGTTCATATCGTCACCAGTCCCGTGACGGCGCGGCAGAATGCCATCAATGCCGTTAATCGCGCGGGGCTGGTGGTGGCAGACATGGTGCTCGAACAGTTGGCCGCCGCCGAAGCTACTTTGACGGATGACGATAAAGAATTCGGCGCGGCCCTCGTGGACATCGGCGCAGAGACGACCGGACTTGTTATCTTCCAGCGCGGGGCTGTGCAGCATACAGCCGTCTTCGCGCTCGGCGGCTCGCATTTTACCAACGACATCGCGTTCGGCCTGCGCACGCCGATTCCCGAAGCCGAGAAGATTAAGCGCACAGTCGGCTGCGCTTCGAGCACGAGCTTGAACGAAATGGAGCGCGGCGAGTTGATAGAAGTTCCTTCGGTCGGAGGACGCGCGCCGCGCCAGCTCTCGCGCCAGATTTTGTGCGACATCCTACAGCCGCGCGCAGAGGAAGTCTTGATGCATGTCGCGGATGAAATCAAGGATTCGGGGTGGGAGCGGCAATTATCGAGCGGCATCGTCCTCACGGGCGGGGGCGCATTGCTTGACGGCATGGCCGAGATCGCCGAGCAGGTTTTTGATGCTCCGGTGCGGCTCGGTTATCCCGAAAGAGACCGTTTCGGAGGTCTCATAGAAGATATTCAAAGTCCCGCGTGGGCCGCCGCCGCAGGGCTTTCTCTGGTCGCGCAACGCACGCAGAGCGCGGAAATGCGCTCTCTTGGAAGTAAAAGAGCGGGCGCAGGCCGCTTAACGCATTTTGTTTCAAAATTTCGTCATCGTTTTAGTGGCATTTTCTGACAAGTTGTTGTATGCTGCCGCGCCAGTCGGCACAAGATGTAGTCCGCAAGATATGGGTGCCTCCGGCGCATACAGCCCAACATAACCGCACATTAAGCTTTGGAGTTCCGAGAAGCTGTGAGAGAGAGGACAGACATTATGACACCGGACGGCCGTCAACCGGGCAGCGGCATCAATATTTTTATTGACGATGAACCGCCCATCACAGGCGCACGCATTAAAGTTATAGGCGTCGGTGGCGGCGGCGGCAACGCCGTCAATCGCATGATCGAGGCCGGCATTGAGGGCATCGAATTCTTAGTCGCCAACACAGACCTACAGGCGCTTAAACGCTCGCGCGCGCCGATTAAGATTCAGCTCGGCGGCAAACTGACCAAAGGTCTCGGCGCGGGAGCTAATCCGGAAATCGGACGTGACGCTGCCCTCGAAGATACCGAGAAGATTATCGAAGTCTTGGAAGGCGCGGATATGGTCTTTGTCACGACCGGACTCGGCGGCGGGACAGGCACGGGCGCGGCTCCGATTATTGCGAGTCTCGCAACGGAACTCAACGCTCTGACCGTCGCAGTCGTAACCAAGCCTTTTCACTTTGAAGGTCGCCGCCGGATGCAGCAGTCCGAACAGGGATTGCGTGAGCTGCGCGAATGCGTTGACACGGTGATTACGATTCCGAACGAGAGACTTTTGCATACGGTTGAGCGCAACGTCTCGCTGGCAGATTCGTTCAAGGTCGCAGACGACGTGTTGAGGCAGGCCGTGCAGGGCATCTCGGATTTGATTACTGTTCCGGGCCTCATCAATCTGGACTTTGCGGATGTGAAGGCGATTATGGCTGGCATGGGGTTGGCCTTGATGGGCGCGGGCCGCGCGAGCGGCGAGAATCGGGCCGTCGAGGCGACGCAGCAAGCCATCTCTTCGCCGCTGCTTGAGGAAGCGACGATTGAAGGCGCGAAGGGCGTGCTTATCAATATTACCGGCGGGCCTGACCTGACGCTGTATGAAGTCAACGAAGCTTCTTCGATTATTCGTGAGGCTGCACACGAGGATGCCAATATCATTTTCGGCGCGGTGATTGACGAGACGATGCGCGATGAGATGAAGATCACTGTGATTGCTACTGGCTTTGATAAAGAATCCGCTGATTCGGGTTCTGCGACTTCGAATGCTGCGCTGCCGCCGACTCCTGCGCGATATACACAGCGACCCAGCGACGACATGGCGCGCCCCAACATCAACCAGTCGAGACCGGACGATTTGGATGTCCCGACCTTCATTCGCAAGAAAGCAGACTGAAGTAAAGTTAAAGTAAAAAGGTAAAAGGCAAAAGTGAGAGCAAAAAGCGGCGTTTGCTTTTTCTTCGCTTTTGCCTTTTACCTTTTCCTTTTTACTTCTTTGGTGTAGTATGTCGCGCATTCCTTAACAGGATTTTTCCAAATTCGGGTCAATACCGCTTCTCTCCTTTGAATAGGCCGCAGCCTTTGCGAGAGTAGTAAACAAATTTCGCGTGATGCGTGCGTCAACGCCGCAGAGAACGCGCGAGCGCGCTATCCGCGCGTCATATTCCCCGCTTCAATTAGTGGAGGTAAGAAGGTCACAGTGAATCGTAAATTAATCAGAACCACATTAGCTGAAATCAAGAATAAGGGACGCGAAGATTCACGTCCAAAAGAGAGGGCCAATGGCAGCCCCGCACGCTCTAGTAGCGGAGGCGGAGGCGGAGGCGAGAGGTCTGAATCCAGAAGCAGCTCGGCCAGTAGAGAGTCGTCTGCGTCTGCCGTGCAGGTGCGCAAGCGCACGCCGCCCCCGACCGAGACGAGCGCGGAAATCTTCTATTACAAAAAGCAGATTGACGCGCATACGACCATGATCATCGTCTTGCAGGACGGCGAAGAGATAGAGGGCACAATCGAGTGGTATGATCGCGGCGCGATCAAGGTCAATCGCAAGTCTGCTCCGAACCTTCTCTTGCTTAAGCACAATATCAAGTACATGTACAAAGCTGATGAGCGCGAAGGGGAATAACCTCTGGCCTCTGCCGGGCGCACGGCGGCTCTTCTCCGGCTTATCCGCCAGTAGAAGCGTCTCCCGTCTCGCGCCATGTTGAAATCATGACTGGGTCGCAGCATAACTCGTCCCCTACGGCTTCGCGTCAGAGGCGTCGCTTGCCGCGCATTGCCATCACGATGGGCGATCCGGCAGGCATCGGCCCCGAAGTCGTCCTCAAAGCCGTCGCCGAAGAAGAAGTCCTCCGCGTCTGCGCGCCCGTCATCATCGGCGACGCGCAGCTTCTGGCCCACACAGCCCGTACGCTTGACCTCCAGTGTGGCTACGACATCGTGCGTAAGGGCGAACCGCTGCCGGAAAATTTCACAGACCCTATCATCTATCACCTCGACAACGTCTCCGGGCGCATAGAGCCGGGCATCGAATCCGGCGCGGCTGGCAAAGCCGCAGCCGGCTATATCGAATCCGCCGTCGAGCTTTGCGCCAGCGGCAGCGTGGACGCGATTGCGACCGCGCCGATTAACAAGCGCGCTCTCTTTCTGGGAGGTTATAGCTTTCCGGGGCACACGGAATTCCTCGCACACCTGACGGGCACGGAAGAGTATGCGATGGCCTTTGTCGCGGCCAACCTGCGGATAGTGCTGTTGTCCACGCATGTCCCGCTCTCCGAGGCCATCCGGCTCGTCGAGCGCGACCGCCTCATACATATTATTAACCTGACGCACCGGGAACTGAAGCGTTGGGGCATCGAAAGGCCGCGCATCGCCGTGGCCGCGCTCAACCCGCACGGCGCGGAGGGCGGTTTGTTCGGCGTCGAAGAGGCTTCGGAGATTATGCCCGCCGTCGAGGCGTGTCGCGGCAAAGACGATATGAACGTGCAGGGGCCTTTTTCAGCCGACACGATTTTCCTGCGTGCTTCGCGCGGCGAGTTTGATGCGGTGGTTTCGTGTTACCATGATCAGGCGATGATTCCCGTCAAGTGCCTATCATTTGGCGAAGCCGTCAATGTCACGCTTGGGTTGCCGTTCATACGCACTTCCGTTGACCACGGAACGGCCTTCGACATTGCCGGCAAGGGACTCGCGGAACATTCGAGCATGGTGGCGGCGATTACTCTGGCAGCGCAACTCTCTCTGCGTCCGGATGAATCGGGCAGGGCCGTGGAAGTTTAATTCAGTAGGGAGATAAAACAGAAAGTGTCAGCGCAAAATCCTCAAGCCTCGCAAAGAATTCTCGTCGCGGATGACGACCCGGCGATCCTGCGGCTGGTGACGGCCATTGTCGAAAAAGAGGGCTACACGGTTGTGCCTGCGCGCGACGGGCGCGAGGCGTATAAGATTCTGCAATCGGATGCAGGCTTTATCGCAGGCATCTTCGATGTCGTGATGCCGCACATACAGGGGCCGGAGCTTGTGCGCTACATGCGTACGGAAAAGCGCCTGATGAAAATCCCCGTCATGATGATGACCGCCGAGCAGAATCCAAAGCTCTCTTCGGACAGCTTTGCCGCCGGAGCCGTCGTCTTTCTGCCGAAACCTTTTACGACCGCGCAGCTGCAAATCATGCTGCGGATGCTGATCGCCAAGGCCGCTTCATAAAACCGAAACTCTTGCGACACCGGCCCGAAAGATGTGCTGTTCCGCTTTCATCAACTCCCGCCACTCGCTTAAAATATTTTTGCTGTTGAGTCTGACTCTGTCGAGCTGTCATGCGCCTCGCCATCTGGAAATCAAGCCGGAGGTCAAAGCCTCGCGCGCGGGCGTGGACATCACCAACAGGGACGCTTTCACGTATCCGCGCGTGACTGTCTTTGTCAAAGGACATTACTCGGCAGAGGTCGGAGACGTGGCCGCCGGACAAACCATTCACCTGCCGTTTGAAAAGTTTGCCGACGACAACGGCAGGCATTTTGACGTGACGACGATGACGCCCGAAGCCATTCGCATCCGCGCGTGGTTTGACGGCAAGGCCGCTTCTAAGATTTATAAAGTAGATTAGAAAGAATCGGACGCTATGAAACACTACATCCGCTTGAGCATCATCTTTATCATCCTCGTCCTCTGCGCGGGCCTCTTGCTCCGCTCGGAGGCTGCGGCTGACCTGAGCACAAAGGAAGCGCGCAGGCTGATCGCGCGTGTCGCAGGCATTGAGCTGCCTTCGGATGCCGTGCGCGTCAAAGAGGTTTCGGCGCTCGGTTCTTCGGCGGTCGTCGTGGCGCAGATCGAGACGGCTTTTCGTTTCGTCAAAGGCGATGATGATAAATGGCGCGTCGCGGAAATCAGAACCGGCGATAACAAGTGGGAAGACATAGAGATGATTATGCGCGCCGTCAATGCGGAGAAGACCGAGCGCGCACGCGCGGAGCTTGAGACGATTGCGACCGCGCTCGAAGCCTTTCGCCGCGAGCGCGGCTTTTACGTCGCAGTCGAAACCGGGTCTGCCCTGATAGACCATCTCAACCCGCGTTATCTCTCCCGCGTGATTCGCACAGACCCGTGGCACAAGCCCTATCTTTATGAAGGCGCGCGAGACCGCTTTGCCCTGCGCTCAGCCGGAGTGGACGGCAAAGAGAACACGCCGGATGACGTGATAATTACAAGCAAGAACTAATAAATTTGAGCTTTGGAATCTGAAAGCGGAGATTCAGGATGCCAGACGTAAAATCTGGTAGCGGGTCAGTTTCAGATGACAAGCGCGGAAAACAAAAGAAAGTTTCCCGCAAAGGCGCTGGTGGCGCAAAGAAAAGCTCGCAAAGGTCTTGAGCTATGACTTATCTGGAATGCTTTCTTCGCGTCTTGCTTTGCGCCACCAGCGCCTTTGCGGGAGAATCCTGCTCTTTTACTCATTCAATTCACGATTAACGACTCGCCAGCTTCAATTTGACCCGCCACTTAAAATCTTCTTGACGCGCTCTCTCATCGGGTGTTAGGTTTTCGATAGCGGTCTGTTCGCACTAGTCGAGCGGATTGCTGCATGCCCCGCGCCCATCCAGTTCAAACGCGCTTTGGCAGTGCTGCTGGTGGCGCTCACCTCTGAAGATATGAAGGAGTCAGGTTTTGGGAACGGGACGCAGACTGTTGCTCGCGGACGATTCGATTACTATCCAGAAAGTAGTGAATCTCACCTTTGCAGATGAAGGCATGGAGGTGATAACTGTCGGCAACGGCGATCTGGCGATTGAAAAAATCGAAGACCTTGCGCCCGATATAGTGCTCGCGGACATACACATGCCGGGCCTCAACGGCTATGAAGTCTGTGAGTTTGTAAAGCGGAACGCGCGGTTCCGCCACATTCCTGTGATGCTCCTTGTCGGCTCGTTCGAGCCGTTTAATGAAGCGGAGGCGCGCAGAGTTGGCGCGGATGATCATTTGACCAAACCCTTTCAATCCATAAGACAACTGGTGAGTAAAGTCGGCGCGCTCCTCGGCGGAAAATCCGCCGCCGAAGACGAGACGCCGACCAAAGATTTAGATAAGCCTGCGGAGGCGCACGGCGAAGCTCAAAGCGAAGCCCTGCCGCACGCTCCGGCGGATCCGCTCTTTCAACAAACGTGGGGCGCAATGGTGGACAAGAGCGAGGCCGGGCGCAGTGATGCTTTCACAGACCAGAGTCTTGACGATGCGCTGATAGAGGCCACGCCTGTCGCTGATTACAATCTTCATCGCACCGCCAGCAGCCAGCAACGTCCGACCATGCCGCTCACTGCCTCCGAGCTGGAAGAAGCGGGCATCAATCTCAACCAGACAGCTCCCCAACTGAATCTTAATCAGACATCGCCCATCAATATGCAGGAAACTCTGCGCATGCCGGAAATAGAAGAAGAGAGAGCGCAACGTGCTGTGGATGACATGCCGGACGCAGAAGCCGCGCCCGCCGCCGCTGCTCCTTCTCCCCCTTCTGCGTCCACGCGTCTCGACGAAGCTGCCGCAGCCGATGACGCGCTGCTCGACCTCGGCGAGATAGAGCCGCCGCGCGCGGCTGCCGAAGCGGATGAGTTTATTCTGGACATCTGGGATGAATCTCCAGCGCAAGCGTCTGCTGCGCCCGCGCCTACGGTTGAAACCATTGAAGCTCCGCTCGATGTGCCGGAAGCGGAAGCCGGACAGACTGCCCCGCACGCAGCCGATTTTGTCGAAGCGGAAATGATAGAGGCCGAGCCGTTTGTCGAAGCCGCGCCGCTTGAAGAACCGGAAGCAGAGGCTGAAGCTGCCGCGCCCTTGATGGTAGAGCCGCAGGCCGCAGCCATCATTACCGAACCCGTGATCGAAGCTGGCAGTCCGCCGCCCACGCCGGCAGGACAAATCACTCTGGCCCAATTGTCGCCCGAAGTGATTGAGGCAATCGCACGCCGCGCCGTCGAACAGTTATCCGAAAGAGTCGTTCAGGAGATTGCGTGGGAAGTCGTCCCGCAACTCGCAGAGCTGCTTATCAAACAGAGGCTGGAAGAGGAGAAAAAGCAGTAACCGGTCTTCTGTTTTTAGTTTTCAGTTTTCAGTTATCGGAAAATGGCCGCCAGTGTTCTCTTGTTATGAAACTGGCGGCCATTGCTTTACAATGACCCGCATTACTGAAAATTGAAAACCAAAAACTGAAAACTATTTCATGGACATTCCGAAAACATACGAACCGAAAGAGGCAGAAGGAAGGCATTACGCGCGCTGGGAGCAGGCAGGCTGCTTCGCGCCGGAGATCAATCGTGACCCGCAGGCTCCGGTCTATTCGATTGTCATTCCGCCGCCAAACGTCACAGGCTCGCTGCACATGGGCCATGCCTTGCAGCACACGATCATGGATGTGCTCGTCCGCCATAAGCGCATGAGCGGCTATCGCACGCTCTGGCTGCCGGGGATGGATCACGCGGGCATCTCCACGCAACTGATGGTCGAACGGCAACTCAAGAAAGAAGGCTTGACGCGGCATGATCTAGGGCGCGAGAAATTTGAAGAGCGCGTCTGGCAATGGAAAGAACAACACGGCGGCCAGATTTTAAATCAGATGCGACGCGAAGGAGCGTCCGTCGATTGGTCGCGCGAACGCTTTACGATGGACGAACACCTGTCGCGCGCCGTGCGCGAGTTTTTCGTCACCTGTTATGAAGAGGGCTTGATCTATCACGGCGAGGGGTTGATTAACTGGTGCCCGAAAGATCAGACGGCTCTTTCGGATTTGGAAGTTGATAAAGAGACGCAGGCCGGAAAACTTTATTACCTGCAATATCCTGTGAAAGGGAGCGACCGCCGCATGACGGTGGCGACGACAAGGCCCGAAACGATGCTCGGTGACACGGCGGTCGCTGTGAATCCGGACGACGAGCGATATAGCGACCTGCTTGGCGCGACTCTTGAATTGCCGCTGACAGGGCGAGAGATTCCCATCATCGCGGACGAGTTTGTTGACCCCGAATTCGGGACGGGCGCGGTCAAGGTCACGCCCGCACACGATCAGAACGATTATGCTATGGGCCAGCGGCACAATCTGCCGCAGGTGCGCGTCATAGACCAGCACGCGCGCATGACTAGTGAAGCGGGCGCAGAGTTTGAGGGCTTAGACCGCTATGAAGCGCGCGAGAAAGTTGTCGAGAAATTTGCAGACCTGGGGCTGCTCGAAAAAGTTGTGGATTACGAGTTCTCTATCACTAAATGCGGTCGTTGCCGCACTGTGATTGAGCCGCTGATTTCGACGCAGTGGTTTTTAAAGCAGGCCGAACTCGGACGCGCGCCGCTCGAACTTGTCAGAGAGAAGCACGAGCCGCGTTTCGTGCCGCGCGTGCCGTATGAAAAAGTTTATACGGACTGGCTCGAAAACCTGCATGACTGGACGCTCTCGCGCCAACTATGGTGGGGACATCGCATCCCCGCCTGGTATGACGAAGAGGGCAACGTGTTTGTCGCGCGCACGGAGGAAGAGGCGCGTGCCAAAGCCGGCACGGACAAGCTGAGTCAAGACCCCGATGTGCTCGACACGTGGTTCTCGTCCGCGCTCTGGCCTATCTCGACCTTAGGATGGCCGGATGAAACCGAAGACCTCAAAACTTTCTATCCGACCTCAGTGCTCGTGACAGGGCGCGACATCATCTTTCTCTGGGTCTCGCGGATGATGATGACGGGACTGAAATTTACAGGGGAAAAAGCTTTCGCTGACGCGTACATCACGGGCACAATTTTCGATAAGCACGGCCAGCGCATGTCCAAGACGAAGGGCAACGGCGTTGACCCGCTCGATGTATTCGACAAGTACGGCGTGGATGCGACGCGGCTTGTGCTCGCTTCCATCGGCTCGACCGACACGCGCTGGAACGACACGCAGGTCGAATCCTATCGAAACTTTGCGAACAAAATCTGGAACGCGACGCGCTTTTGCCTGATGAACTCCGAAGGCGGCAGCGTCGATGCCGGGGCATTCAGCGGAGACGTTTCAAAGCTTGCTCTTCATGATCGCTGGATTCTCTCGCGGTTGAACCGGACGGCGCGCGACGTGGACGCTTTTTTGGAAAAGTATGCTTTTCATGAAGCGGTGCAGGCGCTTTATCACTTCTTCTGGGACGATTTTTGTGATTGGTACATAGAGCTGACGAAGGCGGCTATTTCTGCGGAAGAGGCCAGCCCCGAACGCGATGCCGCGCGCAGCCGCATCCTGACAGTGCTGGAACAGGCGCTGCGTCTGCTTCACCCGTTCATGCCGTACATCACAGAAGAGTTGTGGCAGCGTCTTCCCGGAGTTGACGAAAAACTTCTGCATGAGGCTTACACGGGCGCGCTGGCGACCATCATGCTGACGAGTTACCCGCAGGCCGATGCCTCTTTGATAGACGAGCGCGCGGAAACAGAGATGCAGGCGGTCATTGACCTTATCTCGCGCGTGCGCAACATACGCTCTGAGATGAATATCAAGCCGGGCGAGCGCGTGCCGTTGTTGATTAACGCGCCCGATAAAGCTTTGCGCGAAGTTTTCGCCGCGAGCACGGATCAGATTGCGCGGCTGGCGCGTGCTTCGGAGATCAGCATCGGAGAAAAGCCGGATGCGCCGCGTGCGTCTGCGCGTGCAGTGCTGGCTGGCGGCGCAGAGGTCGCAGTCCCGCTCGAAGGCTTGATTGATTTCGCACAGGAGCGCGAGCGTCTGCTCAAAGAACAAGGGAAGTTAAAGGCGGAGTCCGAGAAGCTTGAGCAGCAACTCGGCAACCGGCAGTTTGTCGAGCGTGCGCCTGCCGAAAAAGTTGAAGGCTTGCGTCAACGCGTGGCGGACATCGCGCAACGGATGACCGCATTGGAGCAGAACATGGAGGTCTTTGCGGAATGAACTGGCTTGACGACGGCGCGCTCTTTTCGCAGATCGGCGCGTTTCTCAGTGAAGATTTGGGGCGCGGCGATATTACTACGCAGGCCACGGTCGCACGCAACATGCGCGCACGCGGGCGCTTTCTTGCCAAAGAGCCGATGGTCATCGCCGGTTTAGAAGCGGCGGAAGCTGTCTTCTCGACGCTCGACACGCAGCAACAGCTCGAAGCCTTCGTCTCGGACGGCGAAGAGGTAGAGGCCGGGAAAGTGATTGCGCGCACCAGCGGCTTTGCAGATGTCCTGCTGGCCGGAGAGCGCGTCGCGCTCAACCTGTTGCAGCGTCTCTCCGGGATTGCGACCGAGACGCGCCGTTATGTGCGCGCCATCGAAGGCACAAAGGCGCAGATAGTTGATACGCGCAAGACCACGCCGGGCCTGAGGATGCTGGAAAAATACGCCGTGCTGTCGGGCGGCGCGCGGAATCATCGTTTCGGGTTGGATGATGGAGTGTTGATTAAAGACAATCACATAGCGCTCGCGGGCGGCGTCGGCGCGGCGGTCGAGCAGGCGCGCGAGCAGGTCGGGCATCTGCATAAAATCGAAGTCGAAGTTTCAGTCGAAAGAGATTTGCGCGAGGCCATCGCAAAGGGCGCGGACATAGTGCTGCTGGATAACTTGTCGCCGGAAGAGACGACGCGCATGGTTCAGCTTGCGCGCGAGCTAGCTCCGCAGGTGACGCTCGAATCATCCGGCGGCATCACGCTCGAAAATGTCAGGGCTTATGCGGAGGCAGGAGTTGACCTCATCAGCATCGGCGCGCTGACGCATTCTGCGCGGGCGATGGATATTAGTTTTAAGATTCAGGCCGGATAGTTTTCAAGGGGATTGGAAATAGCTTAGTTCTCAAGGTGATATTTCACGCAAAGGCGCAAAGTTTACGCAAAGACCGCAAAGGGTTGAACGGCATTGTTTCTTTGCGCTTTATGTCTGAGCTTTGCGCCTTTGCGTGACGCTTTTCTGTTGCATGGAACAAAAGCCTTTGCGGCGCGTGAAAGAGATTTGGGCATCCGGCAGGGGTGCGCGCGGGGTCTCTCTCATGATAAAGTTTATGTATACAGGAAATCGGAGGTTTACCATGCATTCCAAGTTGGGCCGTCAGGCTGCATGTGTCGTCGCTGTTCTATTGCTCGTCATCTTCTGCTTTGCAGATGCCAGCGCGCAGAAACGACGCACCAAGAAGTCGCGCCGCGTCACCAATCCGGTGAAGACCACTGCCATCACGACCCCTGCATCGCCCGCTTCGACCAACGAGCCGAGCATCATCAGCACTGCTGACGAGACTCAGAACGATACCGGCGTGGCGACGAGCGGGCGCAGGACAAATTCGCGTCGCGCTTCCGCGCCGGAAGCGGAAGTGGACTCGACGCGCAGTCAGGTGGACAAACTCTCCGCGCAGATGGGCGCGCTGACGGACAAAATATCGCAGATGGAGCAGCAGCAGCGCACGCTCGTAGACCTTGAGCGGCTGACGCGTGCAGAGACGCGCGCCGAAACACTGCGCGCGCAGTTGCGCGACGTGCAAGCCAAAGAGTCTGACTTGCAGGCGCGCGTCGAGCAGCTCGATTACGAATTACAGCCGAGCGTGATCGAACGCACGCTGGCCGTCACAGGCTCTACGCGCCCGGAAGACTTGCGCGAGCTGCGTCGTCGCCAGCTTGAGAGCGAGAAGGGCCGCGTGCAGACACAGCTCAACCAGCTTGGCACGAGCCGCGGCAGACTTGAGACGGCCATCGCCAATGCGGATGCCGAAGCCGACCGCATCAGAGCGCGCGTGGATGCTGTGACTGCGCCGCCCGCGCAGGCGACCGATGCGACCGGCACGGATGTCGCCGCGCCTGCTGTGATTACCGCGCCGGCAGACACGGGCGATGGCGGCGAGCCTGAGTAAACATTTAACTTTTAAGGGACGATGGGCACAATTACGCAGTCCGCGCTCTACCATTCAATCAGCGAAGCCAACGGGCGCGGCGAGCGCGTGGCCGTGGCTACGGTCGCGCACACGCGCGGCTCCACCCCGCAAAGGCGCGGCGCGAAGATGCTCTTTTTTGAAAGCGGCGAAGTGTCCGGCACAGTCGGCGGCGGCTGCATAGAGGCCGAAGTCTGGGCCGAAGCGCGCGAGGCTTTGCGCAGCGGCGTCTCACAGCTTCATCGCTTCACGCTGACGGCGGACGAAGCCAGCGAAGAGGGCATGGTCTGCGGCGGCGCAATGGAGATTTTCATAGACGTGTGGGAAAGCAAGGCGGAAGGATGAAGGCGGAAGGATGAAAGGCATGCTCTTCAAAGCTTGAGTTACTATCTCTGAATAGCATTCTTTTCATCCTTCATCCTTCCGCCTTCATCCTTACTCTTGGAGGTGAGTCATGCCGGAAAATTTTGTCGAAAATTACAAAGCCAAGCACCAGCATCCCTTGAATCGCCTGACCCACTCTATCGGTATCCCGATGATCGTGATCTCGCTGCCGCTCTTTTTCTTCTACTGGCGGTGGGCGCTCGCGCTCTTTATCGTCGGCTGGATTTTGCAATTCGCCGGGCATGCCATAGAAGGCAATCAACCGGCTTTTTTCCGCAATCCCGTGTATCTGCTTGTTGGCCCGTTGTGGCTGCTGCGCCGCGCCGCGAGTCTCATTGGTTTCGGCAAGCCGCACGCGCCGAAACAGACCGGCGTGAATCGTTAAAGTCTTTTCCCAAACATGCCTGAAGCCAGCGAGCCATCTTTAGCCATCGCTCTCACCGAAGCAATCAGGCGAGTCCTACAGCAAAGCTCAATCGCCGCTCTGGCAACGCTCATCGAAGCTCCGCAGGGCGTCGGCGCGAAAATCCTTGTCGAAGAACACGGCGAGCGTGTCGGAAGCCTTAATGACGCGCGGCTTGATGACGCTGCCGCGCGACACGCGCAGGTCTTTCTCGCCTCGCGCGCCGAAGCCGTAACCTATACCATTAAAGAGTTCGCCCCTGAGCTTGATGAATGGCAAGACGCGCGCTTGCTGTTCGAGCGGGTAGAGCCTGAGCCGCGACTCGTCATCTGCGGCGCAGGGCATGTCGGCGCATCGCTCGCGCGGCTCGCGCGGCTCGTCGGCTATCACACGACTCTGATAGACGACCGCGCGGATTTCGTCACGCGCCAGCGTTTCCCGGATGAAGGGATTGATTTAGTGGTGACAGATAATTGGAGCGGCGCGGTCAGCGCGGCCATCGGCGCGGGGCGCGGCGTGTCCGTCGCGGTCGTCACGCGCGGGCATAATGAGGATGAAGAATGCATGCGCGCGGTCGTCCGGCAGCGGCCAGATTATATAGGCTTGATTGGCAGTCGCCGCCGGACGAACATCGTCCTTGAGCGGTTGCGCGAAACGGGTGCGGATGAGAGCTTGTTGAAAGAAGTCAGAGCGCCAATCGGGTTGGACATCGGCGCGGTCTCGCCTGAGGAAGTCGCGCTGGCTATTCTCGCAGAGATTATCGCAGAGAGGCGCGGGGGCGCGTGCGCGCCGCTTTCGGCATGGCGGCGTAGCGAACGGACAAGAGGGCAGACATGAGGGACGAGGTCAAGAGCAGCAGCATCGGTGGCAGCGGAATAGAGAGCGATGAGATTCATTCATCGCTCCGCCCTCAGGCTTCATCTCTTGGGCGCGGAGGGATGTTTCGCGCGCTGTCGCATCGAAACTTTCGCCTGTTCTGGGGCGGCGCGTTTCTCTCGAACATCGGGACATGGATGCAGGCGGTCGCGCAGGGCTGGCTCGTCTTACAGTTGACTAACTCTCCCTTCTGGCTCGGCGTGGATGGATTTATGGCGACTGCTCCGGGGCTGTTGTTGACTTTGGCCGGGGGAGTTTTCGCAGACCTCGTTGACAGGCGACGCCTGCTGCTCTTTACGCAGATCGGCGCGATGATGTGCGCGTTCGTCTTAGCAATTCTAATAGTGCTCAATATCGTACAGGTCTGGATGGTGTTGTTGCTGTCGTTTGGCACGGGTTGCTGCTTTGCGCTGGCGGGGCCTTCGTATCAGGCGATTACGATTGATCTGGCAGGGCGCGCAGACCTTGCGAATGCCATCTCGCTCAACTCGGCGCAGTTTCAGCTTTCGCGGCTGGTCGGCCCTGTGTCTGCCGGGTTGGCTTTAGCCGCGGTCGGTCTCGCGGGATGTTTTTTTCTCAACGGCATCTCTTACTTTGCCGTCATCGCTTCGCTTTTGATGGTGCGCCTCGAAGGAGCGAGCCACGCCACGACGCATGCCGTGACGGATAGAAGAGCGTTGTGGCGTGATCTGGTTGATGGCTTTCGTTATGTCTTAGGACGCCCGCGCGTCTCTATGTTGCTGCTCATCTGTTTTGTCACAAACCTTTTCGGCGCGCCGTATCTTTCGCTGATGCCATACTTCGCGCGCGACATCCTGCACATGGGCGAGAAAGGACTGGCCCTGATGATGGGCGTGTCCGGCGGCGGAGCATTTATCGGCGCGGTGGTGCTCGCTTATCTGGGCGACTTCAAACGCAAGGGCTGGTCTGTGCTCTGTGGCTCATTTGCTTTTTCGCTCTGCCTCATAGGATTTTCGCTCTCGACACGCGTCTCTTTTTCTCTCGTCTTCATTTTCGGAATGGGCTTTGCCATCGTATTCGCAGTGGCCGTGACCAATACTTTGTTGCAAAAGTTGGTGACGGACGAGATGCGCGGGCGCGTGATGAGCATGTTCATACTCTCTTTTATCGGCGCGATGCCTATCGGCAACCTCATCGCCGGGGCGGCTTCGACACGCTACGGCGCGCCGCACACGCTCGCCACAGGCGGCGTTATTATCGCTATCTTTGTCAGCATCGTGACCGTCCGAAACGAGCGTTTGCGGGAACTGCGCTGATAAAGGAAAGTTTCCCGCAAAGGCGCAAAGAAAGACGCGAAGAAAGCATTCGAGGCAGGTTATAGCTCAACACCTTTGCGAGCTTTTCTTTGCGCCTTTGCGGGAAATCTTCTTAAAGCTTTCGTGCGAACTGAATTCTACCCTCGTCAATCACATAGCCAGCCTTATCCGGTTTATCTTTACTGGCGTTTCCGATTTCGTGAATTATGCAAGAATGAAAGGCAGGAGCGTTCTAAACACCGAACCCCGCGTGCGTGTGTGCAAGCGGCCACAGACCTTTTTGAAGGAGAGAGAGATGCGATTGAAAAATGCCGGTTTTTTGTTGATAACGTTACTATTATTGCTGGCGGGAGCCTCCGCCGCGCGTGCGCAGGGCGTGATTGTGCCCGGCAGGTGCGAACGCTGCCCGCAACCGCCACGCCCCGTCACCCTCCCGCGCTCGCTGCCCGTCAAATCCATCAATATCAAAACTAAAATCAACGGTCAGGTGGCGACCACATATCTTGAGCAAATCTTTCGCAACGACACCGGAGCGACCCTCGAAGGAACGTACCTGTTCCCGATTCCCGAATCCGCTTCGATAGTCGAGTTTGCCATCTGGGACGGCAACAACCGTCTCGTCGGCGAAGTGCGTTCAAGGGAAGAAGCGCGGCGGATTTACGATGAGATAGTCAGGCGGCAGCGCGACCCCGGACTGCTTGAATACGCCGGAAAAGATTTATTTCAAGCCAGCATCTTTCCCATCCCTCCGCACTCTGACAAAAAGCTTGAGCTGACCTACACGCAGGTGCTCAAAGCCGAGTCGGGCACGGTCTCGTATCGTTACCCGCTCGGCACGGGCCGCCAGATGGTCTCTATCGGGAACGTTTCCGGCTCGGTCGAGATTGATAGCAAAGAACCGATTCGCAATATCTATTCCCCGAGTCATGACATCGCGCTCGCGCATCACGGCTCGCGCAATGCGCGTCTCTCTTTTGAAGTTAAAGGCGGGCGCGAACCGCAGGATTTCCAACTTTTCTATGCGCTCTCGCGTGATGATTTCGGTCTCTCGCTCCTGACGCACAGAGAGCCGGGCAAGGATGGCTACTTCCTCTTGATGCTTTCGCCGAAGGATGAATTGACCGAGCAGGAATATGTATCCAAAGACATCGTGTTCGTCTTTGACACTTCGGGTTCGATGTCCGAGGCGGGCAAGATGGAGAAGGCGCGTGCCGCGCTCCTGTTCGGCATCAGAAGCCTGCGGCCTGAAGACCATTTTAATGTTATCTCGTTTGCTGGCGAAGAACGCTTGATGGAGAGCAGCTTGATTGCCGCGGATGATAAGGGCCGTGCACGCGGCGAGGCTTTTGCAAAGAGCTTGCGCGCCACTGGCGGGACAAACATCAACGACTCGCTGCGCGCCGCGCTCAGACAGCTTCAGCCGAGCGGGCGTCCGCAGATGATTGTCTTTATGACGGACGGGCTGCCGACAGTGAGCGAGACAAATGTTGACCGCATCGTCGAAAACGTGCGCAAGGAGAGGCCCACGGGCGTACGCATCTTTACCTTCGGCGTCGGCTACGATGTCAACACCGCGCTCCTTGATAGAATCGCAGCCGAGAACAGTGGCCGCGCCGATTACGTCGAGCCGAAGGAAGACATCGAAATCAAGGTTTCCAGCTTTTTCACAAAAGTAAATTATCCTGTCCTGACAGACCTCAAGCTCGATATGGGCGGCGTCAAGACAGACCTCATGTACCCGCGCGACATGCCGGATTTGTTCAAAGGCGCGCAGGTGATTTTGATAGGCCGCTATGACAACGAGCGCGATCTGGAAAATGTTCGCCTCCGCCTGACGGGCAAGACCGGCAAAGAGCTGCGCACTTTCAACTACGAGCAGCTCAGATTCCCCTTGCGCGAAGAAGACAATGATTTTCTGCCGCGCCTGTGGGCCACGCGCCGCGTCGGCTGGCTGATGGAGCAGATTCGCTCGAACGGCGAGCAGAAAGAGTTGCGCGATGAGATAGTTGACCTCGGCACGCGCTATGGCATCGTCACGCCGTACACTTCATATCTCGCGCTTGAAGCTAACTCACGGGACGTAGCAGTCAGCTCGCAGGATTCGTCAGTCAGGCCGGTTGCCAATCAGGCTCCGGGCGGACGCGCTAACAATATGCAGATGGACGGACAGGATAATAATTCTGTGGCGGGTGCGTCCGCTCCGCGAGAGGCTGCGAAAGCCACGACCGGCGCGTTGGCCGTCCAACAGAGCAAACGCGCACGCGCGCAGCAGGAGAGCGCGAGCCTCAAGGATGAAGAGACAGCTTCGTCCGCTGTGCGACGCGTCGGCGGCAAGACATTCTACATGCGCGGCGGCGTGTGGACGGATGCTGAGTTCAAAGGCTCAGGACAGATGGCTGAAACGACTCTTACCTTCGGCAGCGAAGAATACTTCACGCTGCTCAAGCAGGAACGGCGTCTGGCCGAATACTTCGCACTCGGCGAGCAGGTCGTAGTCGTCCTTGATGGCCGTGTCTATCGTGTCAAGGCCGCTGTGCCGTAACAGATTGCGGAATGCGGAATGCGGAATGCGGATTAAAAGCGATTGAGTCAGATTCTTAAATCCGCAATCCGAAATCCGCATTCCGCAATCAAATGTTCTGCCATCGTTTTTTTGCCACGCGCTTTGCCATTCCGGGGCGCGTGGCTTTTTCTTGAACTTGATGGCAGAGTTCGTGTACAAAGGGGACAAGCCGAAACCAAACATTATGAGAAGCACAAACCAAAAAAGATTCCGGCAGTGGGTCTATGTATGGCTTTTGGCGGGGGCGTTGGCGGGCGCGGCTGCGGCGCAGGAGGGCTGGGTGGCTACGCGGCGCGGCCCTTCCGGGAAAGATTTGAACACGGTCTTTTTCGCAGACTCGAAGCGCGGGTGGATTGCCGGAGACGACGGGTTTGTGAGCTATACGAGTGACGGCGGGCACGCGTGGGTGCAGCAGGCGCTCGATACCACGGATGCTGTCAACGACATCTATTTTCGCAACAAGGAAGACGGCTACCTGCTGGCGGGCAATCGCATCTTCAAGACGGATGACAGCGGGCGCACATGGCGCGAGGCGAGGCGTTTTCTGCCGAAAGATTTTGACGGCGCGATGCCGGAGTTTTACAGCGTGCGTTTTTCGAGCAAGAAAAAAGGCTGGGTCATAGGCTCTGTCAGCCGCCGCGATCAGGTCGTTGATAGCCTCTTGATCTACACGAATGATGGCGGCGCTTCATGGCTGCGCAAGACCGTGCCGACGCGTGAAGAGTTGATTCATCTGGATTTTGTTGACGACGAGCGCGGGTGGATTGTCGGAGCTTCGGGCACGATTCTCTACACGGATGATGCAGGGGAGACTTGGTCTATACAGCGTTCGGGCGTGAGTGCGACTCTCTATCATGTGGACTTTCGCAATAGCCACACGGGCTGGGCAGTCGGCGAGCGCGGGCTTGTCCTGCGCACGACGGATGGCGGCGGCACATGGTCGAAAGTTAATGTTCCGGTACGCAATACTTTGCTGAGCGTGCAGTTCGTAGATGACGAGAGAGGCTGGATTGTCGGGCGCGGCGGCCTCGTCATGCGCTCGGACGACGGCGGGCAGACATGGATACAGCAGAAGAGCAAGACCAAACAAAATCTCTACGCCTTATTTATAGAGAAGAAGAACGGCTGGGCCGTGGGCGGCGACGGCATGGTCTTGCAGTATGAACGTTAATGTCGCTTGCCAGCCAAGAGTTCATTTAGAAATCACTCAACTTCAAAACCGCTCAACCCTTTGCGCCTTGAATCTTTCTTTGTTTGCGCCTTTGCGAGAAACGTTGCTCTTTCACGCAAAGGCGCAAAGATAAAACTGAAGGCGCAAAGGGTTGAATGGCTGAGTTCTAAATTCCTGTGGAGCTTGTTGAAGAGCAGGCAACTTGGGCGCGCGGTCAGACATCCGAGGAATTGACTAGAGTATCTCCTTTTAAGAGCCGCGCTGGGAACGCGGTTCGGGAACATTCGTTTCCTCCTAAACTAACCGCCCGGCATGTGGGGACACGCCGGGCGGATTTTTGTTAGGGCAAAAGTAAAAAGGTCAAAGGCAAAAGTGAAGATGCGAGGGATGCTGTCTTTACTTTTGCCTTTGACCTTTTACCTTTTTATTTATTTCTCTTGCCTGTGAAGGGAAGCGCCGGATAACCCGGAAGAGTGATCGTGCCCTTAATGCTGTCGCTGTCAACCGTGCCTGTGACTTGAGCCTCAGCGGTTTGCCCGCCCATATTCAGGATGAGGATGGCATCGAAGCTGTTGCCATTGAGGGTCGTCGGCTTTAATTCGGATTCGCCGAGCTGCGATTTCACTGTGCCGCTAATCTTGTTGCCGTCCTGCTTGATATTGAGCGTGGCCGGAAGAGTGTTGCCGCCCGGCCCTGTGATTTCCAGCGCCCATGTCCCGTCCGCATTCGCTGCCGCTCCGGTGTTATTGCTATTCGTCGTCGTCGCGGTTAACTCTTTGCGCTTGCCCATCGCGTCATAAATCTCTACGGTCTGAGCATAAGGCTTGATCTGATCAATGATCGCTGCGCCGTCGCCGACGATGATGATGGCGACCTTGTCTGTCGTGACATACTTCTGCGCGACGCGCTGCACGTCCGCAGCCGTGACCGCGTTGATGCGGTCTCTGTAGGTTTGCAGGTAATCATCAGGCAGGTTGAGCATCTTGATCTGCACGAGCTGATTGGTCAATCCTTCCTGCGTTTCTATCTGAATCGGCAACAGGCCCGACAGAAAAGCTTTGTTGTCTTTCAGCTCCTGTTCGGGAATTGGTTCGGTACGGATGCGATCCATCTCATAGAAAAATTCTTTTAAGGATGCGCCGGTCACAGCCGTGCGAACTTCTGCGGTCGCGCGAAACGTGCCGCTCCCGCGCCGCGTGTCCAGCACAGATGATGCGCCATAAGTGTAGCCCTTATTCTCGCGCAGGTTCTGGTCCAGACGAGGGCTGAAACTGCCGCCGAGCATCGTGTGCAAGAGCAGCATCGGATAGTAATCCGGGCTTGAGCGATTGATAGCCAGATTCGCAATCACGATGGTTGATTGTGCAGAGCCGGGACGGTCTACCAGATACACCGCGCGCTCTGTGCGCGTGGGCGGCGCAGGGAAGTTCTCGGTCGCGGGCTGTCCCTTCTCCCATTTGCCGAAAAGCTCCGTCACGCGCTTGAGCGTCGCCTCTCTCTCGACATCGCCGACGATAAAGAGCACGGCGTTGTTGGGAATAAGCATCTGGCGATGAAAGCTCTGAAGCTTTTCGCGTGTCACCGCATCAACGGCTTCCGGAGTGGTCGAGACCACAGAGTACGGATGCGCGCCGAAGAGCGTGCGCGCAAGCCTCTCGCCCGCGAGGAAAGAAGGCTGCGCGCGCTGCTGTATCAATCCCTGTTTGGTGTTTTGTTTGGCGATGTCAATCTCGTTTTGCGGGAACGAAGGATGAAGCGCCACGTCCGCCATGAGGTCTAAAATCCGGTCGCCGTAGAGGGCGAGCGCAGAGGCCGCGACGGTCGTGTAATCGGAACTCGAACCGGCTGAGAGGGTCGCGCCCATGCGCGCAATCTCGTCTGCGATCTGCTTGCTCGTGCGCGTCTCCGTGCCTTCGTTCAAGAGGCCGGTCATCATGCTCATCAGGCCGGGCATGTCCGGCGGGTTGTGCGCGCTGCCAGTGCGAAAAGCCAGACGATAACTGACGAGCGGCAGGCGCTTCTCTTCCAGAATGACGACGCGCAGGCCGTTGGGCAGCATCGTCTCGAATGGCTTTGGAATGTTAAGCGACTTGGAAGTGAGCGGCGCGGGCGCTTGTTTGCGAAAATCTTCAGTTTGTGTGGTGCTCATCTTTTGTTGTGCGTTGGCTGGCTGTTGTGCGAATGCTTCAAGCGTCCATGCGCCGCTCATCAAGAGGGCGACGCCGAGCAGTAAAAATCTGACTTTAAACATTTGAGCGTTTCTCTCCTCGTGCTCTACCTTTACGGACGTTTGGGCTTCGCGCCCGGTTCAGCCTGTTTGGGGGTGTCTGTCGGCTGCTGCGGCTGCGCTGGATTTTGCTCCGGCGTTTGCGGCGGCGTCTGCGGCTTTGCCGGGTCAGCCGTTTGCGGCGCTGGCTTTGGCTCGACTTGCGGCGGCGGCGCGCCCGGCTGCTTCGGCTCGCCCGTGGCGGAAGGCGTGGCTGGCGGGGCTTTCTTGGCCGGAATGATCTCCATCAGCACGCGATTGTCCGTCAACAAAAGACGCTGGATGGCATCCTTAATCTGCGCGGGCGTGATAGCCAGATAGCGTTCAAGCTCCGTGTTAAAGAGATTCGGGTCGCCATCATAGAGCGCATACTCCGCCAGACTTTGCGCGCGGAAGAGCGAGGACTGGCGACTGCGCACGGCATCGTTGCGTATGCTGTTGTGCAGCTTTTCAATCTCTTCGGCGGTCGGCCCTTCTGTAGCGAGCCGCTTAATCTCGCCCATCACGGTTTCGCGTATCTTCTTAGGGTCATTACCGGGTTTGGGAATGGCAAGGATATAAAAAGCAGACGGGCCGCGCCGCTCGTCCGTGCCGCCCTGAATCTGCACGACTGACTCTTCGCCCTTGACGAGCTTTTGATAGAGCCTTGAGCTATCGCCGTCATAGAGCAGTGAGCCTCCGAGCGAGAGAGCGTAATAATCCGGCGTGCGCCGCGCGGGGATTTTCCATGCCAGCAAAAACGCTGGGACGGGCGCGAACTTGTCTTCAAAGATTTCCTCGCGCACGGTGACGGCCTCCGGCTCTGCGACATCAATCGGCGGCGGCGCGGGCTGGCTCGGAATCGTCTTGAAATATTTTTCGACCAGTCCGCGCGCTTCCTTGACATCAAAATCGCCGGCGATAGTGAGCACGGCATTGTTCGGCGCATAGTAGATGCGGAAAAATTCTTTGACATCTTCGAGATTGGCCGCGTCGAGGTCTTCCATCGAGCCGATGGACGAATGCGAGTTGGCAAAGTTCTGAAAGACGAGTTCGGTAAAGCGCAGGTAAGCCGGAATGTAAGGCTGGTTGTCTATGCGAAAGCGTTTCTCTTCCTTGACGACTTCGCGCTGGTTATCCAGATTCTCCTGCGTCACTTTCAAAGAACGCATCCGGTCGCTTTCAAGCCAGAGCGCGAGCGGCAATTGATTCGACGGCAGCGTGACGAAATAGTTTGTGCGCTCGGTCGAGGTCGTCCCGTTCAGTGTGCCGCCAGCGTTTTGGACGGCCTTCATGTAATCGCCTTTGCCGACATTCTCCGAGCCTTGATACATCATATGCTCGAAGAGATGCGCGAAACCCGTGCGGCCCTTGCGCTCGTTGCGCGAGCCGACGTTGTAATAGACAGCCACGGAGACGACCGGCACGGCAGCGTCGCGGCTGAGGATGACGCGCAGGCCATTGGCGAGCTTAAAGTCTTCGATGGGCACGCGCGGAAGCTGAAATGTTTCTGACACTTTTGACCTCGCTTGATTTTTATCCGCAGTATTTTTTCGAGGCGCAGATTTGCCGCGCCCCTGCGCCATGACGGACACGGCAAGCGCGGCAATCAGAAAGGCGGCCTTGACCGCAGGGCAGGAAAAGAATCTCATTAAGTAATCCTCAAATAAGAAAGAAAGTCTGGAATCATTTAAAGTCTTCAGACCAAAGGATTCCATAACCGGATAGTCTTCGCTTTGACTCCAGACTCTTATTACTTTAAACGTCCGGTTTATCCACCGCGCCGACCATGCCGCGCAGTTCTGCACGCAGGCGCTCGATCTCCGAGAGCTTCTGCTGGACACGCTCGAAGAGCGCGGCCTGCGTCTTGATGCCTTCGTCAATCAGAAAAGCTGCGGCTTCGGCGCGGCTGCGAAAGACTCCGGCCTGAACCAACTGTTCGAGCTTCTCCTGAGCGTCGTGCGAGACTTTGACTGCGACCACGTAATCATCCTTTGCAGATATGGCGCGTTCGATAGTGCGGCTGATGTCACGACCGATGGCGCTCAAAGATTCAGGAATCCGCGAAGCCATCTCGCGGACGGAGGACGAGACGCGTGTTTTCTCTTCATCATGATCCGCATCGTCTTCGCGTATCATGAGGTCTTCAATCACTTCGGATTTATCGGATTCGCGTTGGGGGTTGTCATATGGGCTGCTCATTCTTTTAACTCCTTTTGATAAGAGCACATGCTTGAAGCCGAGCCATTTCCAGTGCGGCGCATCTGCGCCGTCATCTGACGAATACATTTTGCACCGGTGAACTTTAGAGCATTCTACGGACGCGCTGAAAGAGTCGTCAAGCGACCGGGGTTAGAGATAAACTCCGAAAGCAAGCAAAGGATAACGTCTGAGCCAGTATTCCCTGCCGGGCCGGGCCACGCGCCACGGCTTCTTGCTGCCGGACAACTTCCTGTATATTGGCCCATCGCCTTTCGAGCAGGAAATCTCCGGCGGGCATGATTTTCCGAAACTTTCGGCGGGGCTGAAAGCGTACACAGAACATTCTCATTAAAAAATCTTCCGGGAGCAAACTGATGACTATCAATAAACTTGAACTGGTCGAGCGTGAGATGCCGGGAGCACTCGTCATTGACGTGACCGGCGAGTTGACGGTCGGGAGCGGCACAGAGAAGCTGCTTGAGCTTGTGCGCAAGCGCATTTCGGAGGGGCGCACCATGCTCCTGATTAATATGGGCCAGTGCCGCCGCGTGGACAGTAGCGGCATGGGCGAATTGGTCACGTGTCTGGTGACGGCCACGCGGCATGATGCGACACTGCGCCTGACAAACCTGCCGCAGCAGATTCGCGGCGTCATGAAATTAACCAACGTCCTCAAAGCCTTTGAGGTTTTCGACACGGACGAAGAAGCCGCGAAGCCACAAACGGCAGGATGAAAAAGGCAAAAGGTAAAAGTAAAAAGGTAAAAGTTAAGAGCGGGTGAATGCTTTTCTGACTTTTACCTTTTGCTTTTTTACTTTTGCCTTTTTCATCTACGCGTCTCTGCGGTAAATTTAGTAATCAATTTATTTTTGGAGTAGCAGACAAATATGGAAGCAGCGGAAACTTCGCCGCAGGAGCACGTGGCGGCGCACCTCCTGCGCGGGCGCGAATTGCAGCGCGCGGGCGATTTGCGCGCAGCAGTTTCGGAATTGGAAACAGCCTTGACGGCGGCGCGTGCGACGCCTTACCAGATCGAATTTCAAACGCGCGTCGAGCTGGCTCTGGCGCTGGGCGAGCTTTATGTGCAGACGGGCGAGATGGAAAAAGCTCGCCGCGCGCTCAAAGAAGAGGCCGAGTTTGCCGAAAAGATTTTTCAAATTATGCAGGCGACAGGGACTCCGGCGCAGAAGCGCGCCGCAGCAGGTGGCCGCGTGCAGGTCAGAGACCGCGCCCGACAACTCGCGCTCATCGGCCAGCCCGCGCCCGAAATCGCCATCAAAGATTGGTTGAGCGGCGAAGCGGCCACGCTCGAAAGTTTGCGCGGGCGCGTCGTGCTGCTGGAATTCTGGGCCACGTGGTGCAAGCCGTGTCAGGAGATGTTTCCCAAGCTCAAAGAGCTGGATGAGCAATATCGTGACGAGGGTCTGGATGTCATAGCCCTCACGCGCCATTATTTCGCGCGCCGCGACACGGCTTCATCCGAAGCCGAGGAACTGGAACTGATGCGTAGCATCCTCCTCAAGCACGAGCTTGATTTTCGCGCTGGCGTCGCTACGGACGAGCGGACGCAGGAACTCTACGGGGCGACCGGCATGCCGACCGTCGCCCTGATTGACCGCGCGGGCATTGTTCGCTACGCGCATTTCGGCGGCGGCGAGGATAAGGCTTTCAGCGAAATCTTGCAGCAATGTTTGAGCGAGCTAGGCTGATTCTTAAAAGAAAAAACATCTAACCCTTTGCGCCTTCTGTTTTAACTTTGCGCCTTTGCGAGAACCAGCAACGTTTCATGCAAAGGCGCAAACAAAGAAACACTCAAGGCGCAAAAGGTTGAAGAGTTCAGCTTGTTGATACTTGCAAATCCTTCCGGGCAAAAAAATTGGTCCAAATCTATTGCGCGTTTGCCGGAAGGCTGTTAGGATGTCGCCCGCTTTACCCAAGAAACGGCTGTTTCATCATCCTCAGCGGCGAGCGTGCCCTGCTCTTTCATGAGCAATAAGGCGAGCTGTCCGCTGACGTTTTTTTAACCGGAAACGTTTTGTTAACGTTTCCGGAATAGAATCGAGGCTCTTTGAAAAACGTGCTGCTTGACGCTCGCAAAAACTTTTGACGCGCCCGTCAAGCTCTCGTATGTTGGACAGAAAGAGAGCAAAAAAAGAAGAGACGGACGAACTTCTTCCGCACTCTTTTAATTCAACAAGGCTGCTGGTTTAGTTTTTTGGGTAACACAGCAGAGTTAATTGGGGCGACTGCGGAAGCAAGAATTATTTATCACCAAAGCTGCCCGGCAAACTTAAAACAAGAGGAACGAGAAATCCTCTTTAAAACCCCTAAGAAGGAGAAAGAAGAAAGCCATGGCTATTGTTAGCAAACCCGATGGACAGAATGTAACCTTGTACGATATTCCCGACGATCAACTCGAACAGTATAAACTTTCGCCAGAGCAGGCCGGTCAGATGTTCCCGAAGAAAGATGACAGAACGCGCGACGATGCGGCGGCAGTGGCGAAAGCCGGTTCGACCGGCGGCGACGTGCAGGCTTACAGCAACCAGGACATTTGTTACGCCTGGGAATGCGATGGCTACGGAAACTGCGTGTACGTTTGGTGGTACTGCTAATCACGCAAGGGTTGAACGGGTGGGAAAGCGATGCGAAAGCTTCTTTCCCACCTTTCGCTTTTTAACAGCAGATGTCAGATGTCAGATGCTGGATGTTAGTTTTTTTAACTGACATCTGACATCCAGCATCTGACATCTGTTTTGACTTTCCTTCCCAGACCACAAAAGGACAACTAAAGATGTCTAGTCCTCCGCCGACGCCCCCTCCGGGCATGACTGCCGGGATGCCTCTCGGCCCGCCTCTCGCGCAGGGCAAAAGTCCAGCCGCAGGCGGCCCGCCGCCGATGGGAATGCCGATGGGCAAACCCGGCATGAAGAAGATGAGCGCGAAGCCCTATATCGGTCGCGCGCTAAGACTGCTCGGCAAGCACAAGTCGCTGACCGCGCTCGTCATGTTTTTGTCGCTGCTGGTCACGCTCTTTCCCTTCGTCGTCAGCGTCGCCTTCTCAGGCATCTTTCAAATTCTTGGCCCACAGGCCGGGCCAAAGCCTCCGGGCATGAGTGGAACCAGCGCGCCAGCAGGCACGGGCAGCATCTGGGACTTGTCCGCGCCGCTGTTTGGCAAGACGGACACAAGCTGGCTCAGCGATTACGGCATCGCGTGGATTGCCACGCCGCTCACCTTGAGGACTGTGCTGATCGTCTGGGCCACCGCGCTGGTCTTCTCGCAGGTCTTGGGCTTTGTGCGCTCGTATGTCGTCGCGCATCTCGAAGAAAGACTTCTGACCGGACTCAGGCAGGAGATTTACGACCACTTGCAATCGCTCTCTCTGGATTTTTTCACGGGCGGGCAGACGGGCGCGCTCATGCAGCGAGTGCTATCCGAAGCGGCTGGCGTGCAGAGGCTTTTGACGCAGGCCCTGATTTATCCGGCGGTGGATTTTATAGTCCTTGTCATCGTGCTCGTTTATCTCTTCGCTTTAAGCTGGCAGATGACGCTCGTCTCGTTCGTGCTCGCTCCGGCAGTCATCCTGATGTTCAAGTATACGAGCGGCAAGATGCAGCAGGCTGCGAAGGGGATGGCGATGAGCGGGCGCGAGCTTGGCGCGGAACTCGAAGAGACTATCAGCGGCATGGCAGACATCCAGATTTTCAATGCTCAACAGAAACGCAGCGAGCGTTTCCGCGAAGCCTCGAAGACGGCGGCCAAGCACAGCGTCGGCATGATGGCTTGGATGGGCTTTAGCAATAGCGGCGCGCAAATCTTCATCGCCCTCAGCACGGCTCTCGTCCTCGTCGCCGGCATCATCTATCACCCGCAGTTCGGCCTCACGCTCGCAGCCGTCATCGCCTTCGTGCAGATGACGCCGCAGATGTTCGGCGTCGTGCAGAGATTTATCGCCACCTACACGATGTACAACTCGCTCGTGCCGAACGTCGTCTCGACCTATGAGCTGATTGACACGAAACCGACGGTCAAAGAGAAACCGGACGCGAAAGACATAGGCGAAGTTCACGGCGACATCGGATTTGAAAATGTGGTCTTCGGCTATTCGCCAGCGCAGAAAGTTTTGAATGACATGAGCTTTAACATCCGGGAAGGCGAGACGGTTTCATTCGTTGGCCCAATCGGCTGCGGCAAATCTACGATCATGAATCTGCTGCTGCGCTTCCTCGACCCAGAAGCGGGGCGCATCACGCTCGAAGGGCAGGACATCTCGGATGCCACGCTCAATTCCCTGCGCACGCAGGTCTCAAAGCTCTCGCAGTTTCCGTTCTTTTTGAAAACCAGCATTCGTGAAAATATTCGATTAGGAAAGTCTGACGCCACCGACGCGGAGATTGAAGAAGCCTGCAATCTCGCACACATACACGACATCATCGTTGACCCGAAGCGAATGCCGAAAGGCTACGACACGGTGGTTGACACACAGGTTCCTTCGGGCGGGCAGAAGCGTCTGATTGCTCTCGCGCGATGCCTGTTAAGAAAGCCGGAAGTTTTATTGCTTGACGAGCCGACGGAAAACCTCGACGCGGATCAGCGCAACCGCCTGATTCAGGTGATACGCGAGTATGCGCAGGGCGACAACCGCCGCACCTGCATCGTCATCAGTCATGATTTGAATTTCGTCGCAGCCGTCTCAGACCGCATCATCGTTCTCAATCAGGGCCGCGTCGCGGACGAAGGCACGCATGACGAATTGGTCAAGAAGGAAGGTCTCTACAAGACTCTCTACGAATTGAAGAACGTAGACCCGGCGCTGCTGCGCACGCGCACAGGCAACGGCGGCGCGGGTGGCGGCCCGCCTGCGGGCGCAAAGATGCGCGGGATGCCCCCGCCGGGAATGGCGATGCCGAGATAAGAGACACGGGAAACGGCTAAAAGGGGAAGCGGGAAAGAGGCGTAAGCTGCGTGTTTATTCGTTGGCAGGCAATTCGACTTTGTCGTAAATTTCTGCGAGCGGGAGAGTGCAGCCGATGGAAGATAGCTCGATGCTGTCTTCCATTTTGTTTGTCTCTGTGAGTAACCAGCGATTGTCGTCTTGGCGCACGAAATGCTCCACGTGCGGCTTGTCCTGCGCGACCAGCAGATATTCTTTGAAAGATTCGAGCGTGCGGTACTGCTCAAACTTTCCGCCACGATCATACCCCTGCGTTGATTCCGAAAGCACTTCGACGATGACGTTCGGATTTAGCAAAGTGTCTTTCTGCTCATCGCTGAATTGAGGCTTGCCGCAGACGACGATGACATCAGGATAAGTATAAGCCCCGGTCGCACTGACCTTCAGGCGCATGTCTGCTGAATAAACTTCGCAGTCGCGCTTCTTCATTTGCCCGTGAAGTTCTCCTACAAGATTAGTCACAATCAGAACGTGACGCCGACTTGCGCCCGACATTGCAAATATCTCGCCGTCATAATACTCGCTCTTATACGCAGCGGCGCGTTCAAGGGCCAGATATTCTTCAGGCGTGTAGCGTGTTTTGGGTTGCGTAGACATAAAGCTCAAAAGTTATCTCAGTCCGACGGCAGTATAATACACCAACTCACTTTTGCTCTTCCTGATTACGCACTGCAATCGCAAACAGAATCGTCTTGACCTGAAACGGTGTCAAGTTTGGATAAGATTCCATCAGGAGGGCGATGATGCCTGTGACGTGCGGGCAGGCAAAGCTGTTGCCGGTCAGTTGGCGATAGCCGCCGCCGGGCCAGGTGGTGCGGACGTTGACGCCGGGCGCGATCAGTTCTATCACCTCGCCGTAACGATAGCCGAAATTGAAGGGGTCGCCGCCTTCGCGCTTGATGACGGAGACGAGCGAGGAAGAGAAGATCGAAGGATAGCTCGGCTGCGGCAGGTTGTTGGCGGCGGCGACGACGATGCAGCCAGCGTGATATGCACGGTCTAAGAGTTCGTGCAGCGGGCCAAAGTATTGCGGCTTGGTCGTCCCCAGAGAGAGGTTGATGACCTGCATCTTGTTCTTGATGGCCCAATCGAGTCCGGCGAGAAACATATCGCCTGAGCCGGAAGCGTTCGCGCCCAGAACCTTGATGCTATAAAGATCGACTTCGGGCGCGACCGTCGTGATGATTCCCGCGCAGGCCGTACCGTGTCCCGCAGCATCGCCAGAAGTGGACGGCTGAAAAGAGACGCGACCGCCTTCGACTACGGCTTCGACCGATTCTTTGACTTTGAGCGCAGGATGTTTGTGGTCTATCCCGCTGTCAACGACAGCGACGCGCACGCCTTTTCCCGTGCGGCCCTGCCACGTCGTGTCCGGCGTGATGGGTGCCCATAAATCCGGGGGCGTATTTGATTTCTTGCGCGTCGTTTGGGACTGCGCCATAGTGAAACTCTCCTGATAACAAAATCAATTATTAGAAACTCAAATAGCTCAAGCCGGAGCCGGAACTCTTCTCTGTATAGCGCGCGAGAGCATCGAGCATGTCTCTGCATAACTCGCGCTCTGCGTCGCCGCGACTGGCGATGTCGCGCAAAGAGACTGCCATCAGCATCAGGTCTTTGTGTTCCGGCGCGGAGCGCACCTGCTTGAGCCACTTGCGAAGGTCTGCGCTGTTCGCCGCCTGTCCCTGCTTCGCGCCCTTGCTGCCGCCGCCAAGCATTCGCTCGAACAAAATCTCGACCAACCCCGCAGCTTCATATGCATCGACGAGAGTCGCAATCGCATCGGCATAGTGCGCGGCCTTGTCCATCTCGTCCGGCGAAAATGGTTCGTAGGGCGGGTCGCCCAGACGGTTGACGAATTCGAGGACGCCGACCATCTCGCCGCTCGTACGCAAAGGCGTGGCGAGAATCGTCTGCGTCGAATAGCCCGTCGCGCGATCTACTTCGGCATAAAAAGTCTCTTCCTGCGCGACATCCGTGACCGCCATCGGCTGGCCGGAAGAGAAGACAAATCCCGCAATGCCTTTGCCGGGCGGGATACGCACCTTCATGATCTTGTCCGCGACCTGACCGATGGCGACGAGAAACTTCAAGCCGCCCTTGTTGCCGTCGCGCACGAGCACGGAGGCTTCATCGGAGCCAACTGAAGCGGCTGCGAGCTTGAGCAGATTCTCAATCGAACGTTTGAGCGGCGCAGACAGAGCATCCGCGACATCCACTGTGCCGACGACTGCTTGCAGTTGCGCTGCCAGAGTGTTATCGCCAGCATTCTTCTTCGGTTGTTTCTTCTTCGAGCCGGTGGCCGGCTGCGTCTTAGTTTTTTTAGCCATAGGAGATTCCGTGTGTATTCGAGAAGGCTAACATCATTCGAGCATCTTCAGTCACGTTATGTTCAAAGCCATGAGCCGGGCCGAAGGTTTTGCAAACCACTGTCAGGATGGATAACTAATCCGATTATTCGGTCGCGGCGACGCGCCATTGTAAAGGCAAAAGGTAAAAGTAAAAAGGTAAAAGTGGAGCGCAAGCTAAATCTCTTGTTTTTACCTTTTGCCTTTTTACTTTTACCTTACTTGCTCACGCCGCACGCCTCCGTGTAGTATGCTTGACAGACGACATGCATGAGTCGTCAGCACCTGTCGGGTCGCCAGCTTTGGCGCGCTCAACCTTTCAGAACTGTTTTCCAAGAGGCTTGTCGCAAGTGAAGAAAAGATTCTCCTTCGCGCTGGTTGCGCTTCTCCTGTTCTCTCTTTCAACTCCATCTTTCGTTCTGGCCCAGAATCAGGGACGCAGCGGCAGCAGCAATGGCAGCGGCGCGTCCGGCACTCCTCCTGCGCGCACCTCGCCTCCCTCGTCAGGCACGCGCCGCACGGGCAGCCGTTCGCGCGGCCTGAGTGAAGCTGCTCAAGCCGTCTCGGAAGATTTCAGGGAAGCCATCTCGGTTATTCAGGAAAATTACATTGACGGCAACAAGCTCGATTACAATGCCGTCTACAAGTCTTCCATCATCGGCATGCTGCGCTCACTTGACCCGCACTCGAATTTTTACGACCGCGCGGAGTTTGAAGAGTTAAAGACAGACCAGCGTTCGGAGTATTACGGCATCGGCGCGACCATCGGAAATCAGCGGCTCAAAGAGAAGACAGACACCTATATCATAGCCACCTTTGAAAACTCGCCTGCGGCGCGTGCCGGATTGCGTTTCGGTGACCGCATCGTCAAGGTGGACGGCGTAGAAACGTTGGACAAGACTTCTCTGGAAGTGCGCGACAAGATACGCGGCCCGCGCGGCTCGGCGGTCAGGCTGACCATCGAGCGCGCAGCTACGGGGCAAGTAGAGGTGGTCGAGATCAGGCGCGACGCAGTGGCCCAGCCATCCGTGCCGGATGCTTACATGCTCAGTTCCGGCGTCGGCTACATAGACATGACGCACGGCTTCAATTATACGACCGCAGACGAGCTTCAATATGCGCTTGAATATCTGCAAGGGCGCGGCATGACATCCTTAGTGCTGGATTTGCGAAACAATCCGGGCGGACTACTTGAGCAGGCGATTCGCGTCTCGGAGAAATTTCTGCCGGGCGGGCAGGTGATTCTCACGCAAAGGGGACGCAACGGTCTGGGTGACAGGATTTATCGCGCGGAAAACAGCTCGCCGACGCAGATGCCGCTCGTGCTTCTGATTAATAGCAACAGCGCGTCTGCTTCTGAGATCGTCGCGGGAGCGATGCAGGATCATGACCGTGCGCTGCTGGTGGGCGAAAACAGTTTCGGCAAGGGATTGGTCCAGAGCATCAATAATCTGGAATACGGCGCGGGCCTCACCCTGACCACCGCCAAGTATTACACGCCTTCGGGCAGGCTCATTCAGCGCGATTATTCAAACGGCAGCAACTATGATTACCTGCGCGGCGCGGCCCGCGAAGGCGAGCAGCGCAAACCGTCCGGGCCGGAGAGCCACACGGATTTGGGCAGACCCGTCTACGGCGGCGATGGCATCACGCCGGATGTCGCCGTCAAGCCCCGCACCATTAACAACGCGCAGGCGCGTCTGCTCAGCCCCATCTTTGCTTTCACGCGCGAGCTGGTCAATGGTCGCCTCACAGGCTTTGACGCTTACAAAGTCTCGCGCACGGTTGATTTCAATCACAGGCTTCAGCCCGCAGACTTTCCCATGACGGACGCTATCTATCAGGCGTTCAAAAGCTTCGCGCTCAAAGATGCGCCTGCGAAACTGACTGCGGCGCAACTCGAACGCAGCCGCGCTTTTATCGAGCTGCAAATACGCTACTACATCATCACCGCCGCCTATGGCCGCGTGACAGCCGATCAGGTGCTCATACAGGACGACCCGCAGGTGGCAAAAGCCATCGAATCGCTCCCGCAAGCGCGCCAACTCGCCCTCTCCTCAATGCGAGCAAAGCGGTAGAAAGAAAGGCAAAAGTAAAAAACGTGAGTTCGATATAAGCAGCAGAGGATGCAGCATGACAGCCCCTCCGGGGCTAACTAACACCTCGCCGCTCTTACGTCGAACAGGCGTTAAAAAGGTCAAAGGCAAAAGTGAAGATAGCATTCCTCTCATCCTTACTTTTGCCTTTTACCTTTTTACTTTTGCCTTTTTACTCGGCTCCGGTCTGGCTGTGCGGCGCGTCAACAGGTTTGGATTCGGGCGAGCCTTTTTGTCTGAGCCAGATGGTTAAGACGACCATTAGCCCGATGGCGAGAAATTCGCTCTGCCAGTTTTGCAGGGATTCAAACCAGAAGCGCGAGGTTTCCATATAGCCCACCAGCGTCACGGGCTGGCCGCCATGCAGAAGTTGCTCCTGATTGTATTCGCCTTTGCCTCCGACCGCGTGCAGAAAGAACGAGAGCAGAAAGATAATCATGAAGGCCAGCGATAAAGAGTTCTCATAAAGCTTCAAAATGAATCCGCCCTTACGCACGGGCCACGGAGCATCTTTTTTATGACGCGACTTTGCAGGGTCGCGGTCAACCTCTTCATCTCCATCGGGGTCTTTCGATTCCGCAGAGCCTTTCTGATAAAGAAATGCCGTCAGGATAATGAAGATGAACATCTGTAAAAATTCCGACTCCCAGTTCTCCATCGTGGCTTCGAGAAAATGCGTCGTACCTAGATATTCGACATAACCGATGGTTGGCTGCCCGTGCTCCTGCTGGTCGTTGTTGTGCTCGCGGTGGCCCACAAAGCTCTGGCCCGCAATCAAGATGAGGAAGAATCCGAAGAGCACTATGGACAGACCATTGTTACGGAAAAAGCGGCGCATGTATGTCTCCTTCGTCTTAAGAGGACGGTTAATCTTTTCCGGCGAAGTGCGGCGTCTGAGGCGTTTCGCCTTCCGCTTCCGGCTCGACGGCTGGAAGCTGCTTCAACTCTTCAAAGGCAATCTCTGCGGAAGGTCGCGTATCGGCCTTGAGCACTGTTCGCATGATTTCCAGCGCGTGCTCGTTGTCTTCAGGCGTGTTCGAGGCGAGGCAGTCTTCCGGGATGACGAGATGAAAGTCCCGCATGTAGGCATCGTTGGCTGTGAAGAGGACGCAGATGTTGCCTGCGACGCCCGTCAGAATCAGTGTCTTGGCTTGCAGGTAATCGAGCAGCGTGTCGAGCGTGGTGGAGAAAAAGCCTGAGTGCTTCGGTTTTAAAACAAAGTAGTCGTCTTCGTCCGGCTTTAAAATCTCTACGATGGGTTTGCCGCGCACCTCATCTTTCAGACAGTGGTTGAGAATCTTGCTGAAATCCGATTGCCATTTCCCGAAATTGTCGTTGACGTAGATGGTCGGAATACCGGCGCGGCGCGCACGCTCCTTGAGCGCGGCAATCTTCTTCGCCATCGGCAGGGCATGCTGTAAGAGTTTCTCGCCGCTCTCAAACTCCAGATCGTTGATGACATCTATCAAGAGCAACGCTACGTCTGACTTGTCCGGCACATTGCCATGCAGGTCTTCGTTCCTCGCAGGATCGCCCATCTTTAATCTCCCATAGCTCGATGAATTTATCGCGCCACTATAACTTAAACAAAATTCGCCACAAAGACACAATAGCAAGAAGAACTTTCTGCTTTTCTCTTTGCGTCTTTGTGGCGAAATCCGGTTTTTCTTGTCCGCGTTTACCTGCGACTTCTCATTTGCTTGCAGGGTTCATGGATTCGTGGCCGTGTACGACGCGCCATGTGTTGCCCTGTTTGACGTAGACGCTGGTCATCTTGCCCGTATAGTTGACGGGTTGACCTGCGAAGCTAGCCATCACATTGCTGTTGTAAGTGAGAATCGCTGTGTCTCCGTAAATCTGCACGCGCGGGTTGTACATCTGAAAATCCGTGTACTTGATCATCTCCGCGTATTGCTCAAACTTGGGCAGAAAATTGGTCTTCGGCTCCGTTTCCAGATACGGGCTGTTAGGGCCATAGTAAGTCGAGTCGTCGGTCATAAGGTCTGCGAAGAAAGCTTTGTCCTTACGCTGCCATGCCTCGATGGAGGCTTTTTCGCGGGCGATAATCTGACCGGCGATGGCTGTCTGCGCGGGGTCTGCGAACGCATTGCGCGTGGCAAACATGCCGATGCTGATGAGCGTCATGGCGATGACGACGATGACAAAGCTGAGCTGCTTTTTCATAAGTGTTACCCTCTCTTAGGTATGAGCACGCTTGCCGCCCGCTAATGGACGGCAAGCCTGCCTGACAAAAATCGCGCGAGGTTTTTTTAGAAAAGCCAATCGCTAAAAGCTTGAGGCCGGGAGACGACAAGCCGCTGGCGAGAATTCTTTGCGAGGGTTCGAATGCAAGCCTATGATTGCATCATGAAGGAAATGCTGTGCGGCGGCTTTTCGAGCCGCATGGCCTTAGAGGCTGCCGTCGCGCAAGGTGATGAGCGAGATGACCGCGCCCGTCGGGTCATTGATGACGGAGAAGCGGCCCACGTTCGGAATATCTGTCGGCGGGACGCAGACGCTGCCTCCGAGTTCGGTGACGCGCTCGGCCAGTTTGTCTACATCGTCAACGGCCACATAAGACATCCAGTGCGAAGGCATCTCTGCGCCGTCGCCGCATTCCGGGCCGGGCTGATACATGCCGCCGATGGATTTCTCTCCGGCGCGGATTTCCGTGTAGGTCATGCCGCTTTCTCCGTTGCTATCTTTGAGCGTCCATCCCAGAAGCTCCGCATAAAATTTCTTGGCCGTCTCGACATCCTTACTGGCAAGCTCGTTCCAGCAGAAAGTTCCATTCTGCGCGGGCTGGGGTTGGGTGATGCCTTCTTCCGTCGCGGTGGCGGTTTGTTCTGACATTAGTTTTTCTCCTTAGCTTTTACGATTTAACAGGTTGGGAAAACTGCTGTGCTCTCGATGCAAAAAAAGAAGCGAGAGCGCGAATAAAAGAAAAGGTGAGTTCCACTTCTTCAATGAAACTCACCTTGTCAAACCTGCCCCTTGTTCGTTCTTTGTGCGTGAGGCTGCCGGGTGAGGACAGGACTTTATGTGTTTACTTCGATAGCTGCCTGGCTTTTAATGCGCGGCGAGCCATTCACTGAAAACTTCCGACTCTTCCTGCTTGCCGCTCCAGCGTGCGCGATTCTTGCCTGTGAGGGCCAAGACCATCGCCTGATGCTGGCCCGCGCGGTCGCCAAGCCGCTCGAAATAGTTGAAGAGACGGTCAATCTTTTTCACGCTCTCGCGTGCGGCTTCGGGATTTTTGAAGGCCAGCACGTTGCGGAAAAAGCGCGAGTAAATGTTCTGCTCGCGTGCCGTCGTGGTGTAGAGATCGAAGTAGCCTGTAATCAAGCCTTCTCTCTGCAAAACCTGCGCGACATAAGAAGGGCGCACGGCAATCCGGCGCACGATCTGCGCGATGTCGGTCACGCCGCTCTCATAGAGCGCAAGTATCTGTTCTTTTTTAGAGCGCGCCCCGGCTTCACCGGCAGCAGTTTCATCTTCCTGCTCGACAAGGCTCAACTGCGCCTCGTCTGCGTATTCCAGTTCCAGCGCAAGCGGCTTGCTCTCGTCTCGAATCAATTCTTCTGTCATCATTGCCTTTACCTCCCTTAAAAACAGTTTTCAGTTTTGAGACTTCAGTTTTCAGTTGCCAGCCATCAGCTCCGGCTGAAAGCTAGCAACTGAAATCTGAAGACTGCCTGCTGCCAACTGTTCTTTAGCTCGCACGGCGCATCGGGCCGACTGCCGCTTCCTGACCGAGACCTTTGAGGTGGTCTATGAAGCTTGAGGCGGCGCGCTTCGACAACTCTTCGGTCTTGCAGCGCAGCACCGTCTGGCACTCTTCCTCGACATCAACACCAGCCTCGCGTGCCAGCGCACGAATCATGCCGAGCTGTTTCGGCGTCACAAGGTCTGCCATAGACTTGGCGAGCGGGTCGCGCGGGAATGCGCTCGGCTCAGGCGGCGTGCCTTCCTTCTCTATGACATCCGACTCGCGCTGGTAAAGCTCGCGTGCGATGCCGAATTTGACTGCCGCGCGCTTCAAGGCGTCGTGCTCTGCCTTCTTGATTCCCATCTCGCTATCAGCCGTGCCGGTTCCGACGCCTTCGCGTGTCACGCCGTCAACAGTAATCGCTGCGGTCACTGCAACCATGTCGCCAATCTGCGTGATCGAGCGGACGGCGTGCGACCATGTAGGGGTCACGCGGTCGAGTATGTCCGCGACCGTGTGCCATTCAATATATTCGACCATGTGCGTATTGCCCTGACGGTCGCGCCAGCCTTCGCGCGATTTGACGAGGTTCGGGTCAACCTGATTCTTCAAGGCGCGCAATGTGTTGGTGAATGCGAGCGGGACGATTGGCGCTCCCGTCTGTTCGCTTGACAATCCTGCTTCGGCCATCATCTCTGCTTCATCTGCGTATGCAGTGGCGTTCTGTTTCTTACTCATGTCTAACTCCTTTTCGTTTGTGTGTTGCGCGAGCAGGCGAACTTTCTGAGAGACAGTTTCCGCTTCAAGAGCGTTTGTCTCTTCCGGTTCGTCCTGCTCCCGTTCGGAGCGCGTGATGGTTTCGGCAGGCTCTGCCGCTGTCTCGCGTTCCTCGGATGCGTTTGTGTTTGTGTCGGATATGGCAGCGGTCGCCTCAACTACGCCAGCGGGCGTGCCGTTTGCCGTTTGTTGCTTAGTCACCGCTTCCGTGTTTTTAGCCAGAAGCGAATGCTTGACCGCCAAGATGTGCTCGCAGCGAAATGCTGCGTCGTCTGTCGCCTGCTCCTCGAATTCGAGACAAGAGCAGCGCACGCGGTTCGCGTCGTCGCGCCAGACTTCATAGCTCGCTTTGCGCCCGCGCAAGGTCGGCGTCGCAATGCGAAAGCGGTCGCCCTCGCGCGTCACAAGGCCCATCGCCGCAATCCCCTGCGCGCGTTTGTCGCGCAAGTTAGCTTTTCTGTCGGTCGTTGTTGCTGCTACTAATGCGTTTGCCATTGCTCCCGTCCTCCGAAAAAAAATCTCAGGCCGCGCGCTCTGCGGGCATCTCGTTAACAGAGCCTAAGGGCTGCTGCTTGGTTTGTGGTCGCGGGGTCGCGTTTGTCACATCGCTCAAGCGTCGCTCCAAATCCTGTAGGCGCGCTTCAAGCTCTTCGACGCGACGGCCCTGACGGCCCACGGTCTTGAATAAGCTATCGAATGTTTCCCAGATAAATTCTTGACTCACCTTCGATTTCCTTTGCTGGTTCACCACAGCCGCCGATTCGGCTTGTTTCATCTGTGAAACAGTGTACCACGGGATGCGGGCTGTTGCAAGTATAAAACAAATTCTTGCATCTAAAATTTTACTGTGCTATGTTTTGGGCAGCGTAGAGGCTCGGCGCGGGCGTTTGGTTCCTCGCGCGAGTTTCAGAAGGAGGCCGTAAATTATGGCAGACAAAGGTTTAGTGAACACAATCGAGCTTGGGCGGGCGATTCGCCGCAAGCGTGAGGGAGAGGGCCTGAGCCTCAGAGATGTCGCGGACAAGACGGGCGTTTCGGCGTCAACGCTCTCGCGCATCGAAAACGGGACGGGAAAACCGGACGCGGATAACATCGCGCGGCTGACCGGCTGGCTAGACGTTCCGATGGAGCGCATCATGGGCGGCACGCGCCAGCTAGACGGCGAAGACGTGCAGCCAGTGGTCTTTTACCCGCACGAGTCCATGCCGGAAATCATCGAAGCGCACCTCAGAGCAGACCGCAACCTGACGCCTGAGACCGCGAAAGCTTTGTCCGAAATGTTCCGCGTCGCTTACCAGCAGTTCAGCCATCCGGGCGAAGACGCGCGTAAGCGTCGCCGTTAAATTCGGGCCGCGCGAAACCAGAACAGCAATTCCGAACGGTCTTCAGAGAATGGCCGCGTTGTCATAGTGCAACGCGGCCATTTTGGTGAAATGATGACGCTGATGCTGAAGAACAGTGAAAGGGCGAGCGCGTCGGGTTATAATCAGGGCGTGGACGAAACCGAACTGCCGCCGTCTTACAAAGGCCGACAATATGAGCTGCGTGCGATGGGTTTAAGGGACTTCGCCGGATTGCGCTCGCCCGAAGAGCCGCTCGATCCATTCTCGCTCGCGGATTTCGCGCGTTTGATGGTCATAGATTTCGAGAAGATTCAGGGTCTTTCGCAAGAGACGCGCGATCATCTGTTGGGTCTCGGCGCGGACGCTTGGTCTGGCGGAACTTGCTCGCGCCCGCTGCCGAACGGCTGGCGGCTCGTGATACTCAATCCCAAACATGGAGCACAGCGCAACAACGCGACCTTGATGGAAGAGGTGTGCCATGTTTTCTTAGGCCACAAGGCAAACCGGCTGGCTATCGTTGCGGAGAACAAGCAGGGCAAAACCGCCGCGCGCGATTACAATGAGGATGATGAAGAGGCTGCTTATGCAGTCGGCGCAGCCGCGCTCGTCCCTTTCGCCGCGCTTCAACGCTTTGTCCGGCAGGGCAAGACCTCAAGAGAGATTTCGCAGCACTTCAACGTCAGCCGCGTGCTGGTCGAATACCGCATGAAGGTCTCGCGCCTGTGGGCCGAATACAAAGCGCGTCATCCCGATGAGATGGAAAGACGATATAGAGAAGTAAGAAGGTAAAAGTAAAAGGGCAAAAGTAGGCCGCAATACAAATTTATGCGAATTAAGAGTAGAAAGCGTTTTGCAGGGAACAGTATTTCCTTCGCGTCTCTTTGCGTCTTTCTCTTTGCGGTCTTTGCGGTTAAGTAAGGTTTTAACGCAAAGAGCGCAAAGAACAGGACGCAAAGAAGCGCAAAGAGTGTTCTACTCTCGATCCACATATTTTATAAAATG
Source organism: Pyrinomonadaceae bacterium (assembly GCA_963817025.1). Lineage (GTDB taxonomy): Bacteria > Acidobacteriota > Blastocatellia > Pyrinomonadales > Pyrinomonadaceae > JACMLC01. The sequence continues at coordinate 310,298 of CAWFML010000005.1, forward strand.
CTTTTTGTCTTCACTTTTGCCTTTTACCTTTTTACTTTTGCCTTATGGAACATTACACGGGCAGCCTGCGCGAGTTGTGTGAGGAGATTAAGCGGCGGATAGATTACCGCGCGTTCTTTCTTCATTACTGCGGCGCGGAATCGCGCGTCTCCGGCGCAAGGGCGCACGCGCGCTGCCCGATCCCCTCACACCAACACAGCGGGCAGGGAAGCAATAGCCTCTCGATTGATTTGACGCGCGGCCTCTTTCATTGTTTTTCCCGCGAAGAGGGCGGCGATGCCATACGCTTCTACGAGTTGATGCGCGATGTTCCATTCGCACGCGCCGTGCGCGAGCTGGCGCGCGAGCTTGGCATCAGCGCGGGCGACAGGGGGCAACCTGCCATAGCTTTTCGCGCCGCGCCGGATAAAGAAAATTACGCAGAGCAGGCGGAGGAAGAACCGCTCGCGCCGCAACGCTTGTCAGCCATCTGCGAGAGCTTTCTCAAATCCTGCCGCGAAGAAGAACAGATAGAGGGACTCAACTATCTTTCGCGGCGCGGCATTGCGGCAGAGACCATCAAGCGCGCGGGCATCAGCTATTTTCCGCGCCGCGCGTATCATCGCGTGATGCGTTCGATGCTGGATGACTTCAAGCTGGAAGAACTGCAACAGAGCGGTCTTTTCAACGCGCAGGCGCACCTGACTTTTTATAAACACAGGCTGCTGTTTCCGTTTTACATAGAAGGCCGCGCCGTTTATCTGCAAGCGCGCACGACCGCTTCAGGGGTCGAGCCGCGCTGGCACAACATGCGCGGCAATGTTCCAGCGCTCTATAACTCTGACGCGCTCTCGAATCTTTTGAGCGGCGAGACGGTTTATCTGGTCGAGGGATTTACGGACACGTTGACGCTCTTGACGCATGGCTTTACGGCTGTGGGCCTGGTCGGCGCGGGCGGTCTGAAAGAGGAATGGCTCGCGCCGCTCGCGCGGTTTCGCGTCGTCGTCGCGCTTGACGGAGACCGCGCCGGAGAGCGTGCGACGATGCGTTATCAGGAACTCTTCGCGGCGCGCGGGATGCCGTTCGCGCAACTCAGGCTTTCCACGGATGTCAACGATTTCTTTCGTCATCATCCGTCAGCCGCGCTTGAGTTTTCCCTGCTGACCGAAGCGGCTTTGGAAAGATTTAATCATTGATTCATCTGCTCATTCAGCCCTTGAGAAAATCATTTAATGAGCAAATGAGTAAATGAACCGATGATTAAATTGCCTTCATCATCTATAATCAAATTCAATCTATGAGCGAGCATATCAAAGAAGCATCTGCACAGCGGACGGGTTTGACCACAACGGACAAGCTGCGCCTGCTGCTGGACATTACGAAGAAGATCAGCCGCTCGCTCGATCTGGAAGAAGTCCTGCGGATGGTGATGGATACGCTCGACTCTCTGATTCCATACGACGCTGCGGGCATCTATGTCATCGAGCGCGCGGGCGACGACGTGCCGGAGGCGGCGCATGTCTTCCGCACGGAGATCGTGCGCGGCTATGACGTGGAAGAGCTTCTTGACCTGCGGCTCAAGATGGGCGAGGGGATTATCGGCTATGTGGCGCAGAAGGGCGAGCCGACCATCTCGCCGGACGTGAGACGCGATTCGCGTTACGTCAATGCTCGGCCTGAGACGCAAAGCGAGATGGTCGCGCCGATCATCGCTAATGATGAAGTGATAGGCGTCTTCGATCTCGAAAGCGATCAGTTGAATGCTTACACGCAGGACGATTTACAGGTGCTGCTTCTGCTCGCCTCGCAGGTCGCAATCATTATCGAGAAGGTCATGCTGCATGAGCAGCTTGTCGTAAAGAATAGACTTGAAGGGCAGCTTCAGGTTGCGCGGCAGGTTCAACTGGAACTGCTTCCGGCGTCTGACCCGCAGATAGACGGCTTTGACATCAGCGCGTATAACTTTCCGACCGAAGAGGTTTCCGGCGATTATTACGACTGGGTGCGTATCTACTATGACCAGATCGGTCTGGTGGTCGCAGACGTTTCCGGCAAAGGCGTTCCGGCGGCTTTGTTGATGGCTTTCCTGCGGGCCTGCCTGCGTGCGGCGATTCATATCGGATACTCGCCGCACATCTCTATGGCAAAGGTCAACTATCTTTTGTGGGAATCCATCGAGCGAAACCAATTCGTGACGACCTTTTACGGCGTGCTGGATGCGTCAAACCGGACGCTGGCCTATTCCAATGCCGGACACAATCCGCCGCTCCTGATGACCGCGGACGGGAGCGCGCATTTTATAGAGCGCGGGGGGCTGCCGCTTGGGATGTTTCGTGATACGCGCTACTATGAATATTATCTGGCGCTTGAGCCGGGACAGATTCTGGTGCTGTATACGGACGGAGTGACGGAAGCGGCCAATCGGAGCGGCGAGGAGTACGGGACTGCGCGATTGGAAAGCCGCGTGCGCGAGGGCCGCCATCTGGGAGCGCGCGAGCTGATTGATTTTATACACAGCGAAGTGCTCGAATTTACTGGCGGGCAGAGGCCGGATGATGACATCACGTTTTTTATCATCAAGGCGATTGAAAAGAGCGGGACGGAAATGGAAAAAGTAAAAAGGCAAAAGTAAAAAGGCAAAAGGAATGAAGCAATTAACTGCTCTTCACTTTTGCCTTTTACCTTTTTACTTTCGCCTTGCTTTAGTGTGCCGTCAGAGAGTTATGTGCGTGATCGCCACCCGGCGCAAGCGGCGCACGGTAATCTCCAAAGTGAAACTCGCTATCTGTGGCGGAGAAAGCGTAAACGTCGAACCCGTAGGCATCCATGTAGGATGCCACATCATTGGGAGTAATAAGGAAAACTGCTTCCGCATAGCCTGCTTCAGCGCGAATTTCCAGCAGGCGCTCGATTACTTCTAACGGTGCGAAGCAGCGTACAGGGTCTCTGTAAGTTGCCATGATGGTGCAAGCGCCTCTCTTTCTTCTGTAGTTGCGAGATGCTATAAAGTTTGCATCTCAGGTCTAACATCCGTTTGGATGTACGCGCATTGTATCGCAGTTGTTCGCGCACGTCCGTTTATTTTCGGTCACAAACAGTTGCTGAAACTTTACCTGAGCCAGTTACGAACTAAATACGTCTGAGGTCAACCAAATGGATCGAAGAAAATTCATACAACACTCGCTCGTTGCTGCCACTACCACCGCCGCGCTCGCCGGACAGAGCACAAATCTCGATGTTCTGGCCTCTACAGGTGCGGCCCGTCGCCCTTTGAGCGCGGTCTCAGGGTTTACTTTCGCGCGCCTGCGCTATGCCTCCGGCAATTGGGACGCAGACCCGCGTATGCCCTCGAATCTACTGAACTCGCTCGTCGAATACACCTCGATTCGTGTAGACCCGAACGAGCGGATTGTGGACGCAGGCTCAGACGCGCTCGCAAATTATCCGTTCGTTTACCTGACGGGCAATAAGATGCTCCGTTTCACGGAAAATGAGCGTGTCAATTTACGCCAGTATTTGCGAAACGGCGGCTTTATGTTCGTGGACGATTGCAACCACGACATAGACGGCACGTTTGCCAGGACTTTTGAGGGCGAGATCAAAACTATTCTGGATCGTCCCACGGAGGTTTTGCGCAAAGTGCCGAAAGAGCACTCGCTTTATCGCTCGTTTTTCGAGTTCAAGGACGGCCCTCCCGCCACCTCGCACGAATTGAACGGCTGGGGCGACGACATCGTGCATGATTACTTGCAAGCCATAGAGATTGACGGGCGCATCGCCGTCCTCTATTCCAACAAAGATTACGGCTGCGAGTGGAACTACGACTGGACAAACAAGCGTTTCGCCGCCAAAGACAACACACGCTTTGGCGTTAACATCATCGTTTACGCACTAACACATTAAAAAGCAGTCTTGAGTCAAGAGTCAGGAGTCACGAGTTAAAGCAAAGACAGCTTTTTTCTCATGAGTCATGGCTCATGACTCATGATTTAACACTGTTCTTATGAGCATAATACAAAACGGCGCGCCGACGAATGCGCCAGCCTCAAGCGCATCGCCTCCGAATTTCATGACTGTGCTTCAGCGTATGCTGGGCGTCAACAGCAAGGTCAGCGACCTGCTTTTTTCACCGGGCAGGCCGCCGCAGATCGAGTTGGTGGGGAAATTGCAGGGAGTGCCGGTTCCCGGACTTGAGAAGCTGACGCCCGCGCACACAGCCGGAATCGCCAAGCTGATTATCGGCAATCACCAGCAAGCCGCAGAGGCTTTGGAGAAAAACGGGTCGGCAGACCTTTCCTTCAGCGCGCCCGGCCTTGCGCGCTTTCGCGTCAATATCTTTATGCAGCGCGGCACGCACGCCATAGTAATGCGCGTCATCCCTTCCAATCCGCCAAACTGGACGGACTTTGACCTGCCGCCGGAGCTGAAGAAAATCGCCGAGATTAAAAACGGCATCGTCCTCGTGACCGGGCCGACCGGCTCCGGCAAGAGCACCACGCTCGCAGCCGTCATAGACCTGATTAACGACACGAAGTATTACCACATCGTGACCATCGAAGACCCTATAGAATTTCTGCACCCGCACAAAAGCTCTACGATTCACCAGCGAGAGCTGCATTCAGACACGCCGAACTTTGCGCTGGCCCTGCGCGCAGCCCTGCGTCAGGCTCCGAAAGTGATTCTCGTCGGAGAGATGCGCGACCGCGAAACGATAGAGGTGGCGATGGAAGCGGCAGAGACGGGCCATCTGGTGCTTTCAACTTTGCATACGATTGATGCTTCCAAGACAGTTGACCGCATCATCGGCGTCTTCCCGAAAAACGAAGAGCACGTTGTGCGCCTGCGTATCGCGCAGTCGTTCCGCTATATCATCTCGCAACGGTTGATACCGCGCGCGGATAAACAGGGCCGCGTCGCCGCGATTGAAATTCTCAAGTCAACCTCTCGCACCAAAGAGTACATCGAAAGAGGTGAGTCGGACGGCAAGTCTCTGATAGACGCTATGGAGCAGGGCGAGCTGGAAGGGATGCAAACGTTCGACGGTGTCATCGAAAACATGATTCGCAGCGGAGTGGTCGCGCAGGAAGACGCGCTGCCCTATGCCTCGAACCAGAATAACCTGCTTTTGAGGCTGGCGGACTTCGGCGGCGGCAGCGCACCACGCGCGCAAACGCCTGAGCCGCCCAAAAGCGACGGCGATTCGATACTCGATATGATCGAGAGATAAGAATGAGCTTTAAGTAGCTGATTGAAAAGCGCCGATGGGGCGAAATGTAATAGCCCGGCGCATCGCGCCGTGTCAACAGGCATTCTTTGATGAGAAGCCCTGAAAGGGCGGCATAAATTATTTCGCCCTTTCAGGGCTAATAATGATGGCTTATAACTTGGGGCAATGCCCCAAGCTATTACATTTCGCCCCTTCGGGGCTTGCAAAAGCTTCTCGTGTAGCTTCTTTTAATTGTCATGCAGTTGATGGATGAAAACAAAAAGGCTGCGACGCTGGACTCTTTGCCGTTGGCGATGACGCAGCTTGAGACGGAGATTGCCAAAGTCATCATCGGACAGCGCGAGGTCGTGCGGCAGAGCATGATCGCTGTCGCCTGCGGCGGCCACTGCATCCTGCGCGGCGTGCCCGGTCTTGCCAAAACCCTCTTAGTCAAAACTCTGGCCCAATCGCTGCACCTGCGCTTTAACCGCATACAGTTTACGCCCGACCTGATGCCCTCGGACATCACGGGCACGGACATCATCGAAGAAGACCGCGCCACCGGGCATCGTGAAGCGCGTTTTATTCCCGGCCCTGTCTTCGCCAATATCGTGCTCGCGGATGAAATCAACCGCGCTCCCCCGAAGACGCAGGCCGCGCTCCTTGAAGCCATGCAGGAACGGCAGGTCACTGTCGGCGGCGTGCGTTATGCGCTCGAAGCTCCATTCTTCGTGCTCGCCACGGAAAATCCGATTGAGCAGGAAGGCACTTATCACCTGCCCGAAGCACAGCTTGACCGCTTTCTCTTCGAGATAATCATGGACTACCCGGACGCGGACGACGAGCGGCGCATCATTGCCGAGACGACGAGCAACAAAATTGCAGAGGTACGAACGGTGCTCGACGGCGAGGCTATGCTGCGGATACAGGAGATCGTGCGAGACGTGCCTGCCGCGTCGAACATCATTGATTTCGCGGTGCGACTGGTGCGCGCCACGCGGCCCGAGCGCGCCGAAGCCATTCCGTTTGTCAACGAGCACGTGCGCTGGGGCGCGGGGCCGCGTGCGGGGCAGGCTTTGATCTTAGGCGCGAAGGCTCGCGCGCTGCTCGACGGACGCTTTGCAGTCGGGTTTGATGATGTGCGCGCAATGGCGTACCCTGTCTTACGTCACCGTATTCTCCCCAACTTTCGCGCCGAAGCCGAAGGCATCACGTCAGAAATAATTATCGCGGAATTGCTCAAAGCAACGACTGAAGAAGTAAAAAGGTAAAAGTAAAAAGGCAAAAGTGAGAAGAAGTTCGACAACAGGTATCAGCAACAAGCCGGTGAGTCGAAGCTTGCGGCCCGCATGGATTCTGTTCTTTTCCTTTTTCCTTTTTCCTTTTTCCCTTTGCCTTGCTCAGGACGTGCGCGCAGACCTGCCCGCCAACAATTTCTTACGCATCGAAAATCGTCGCGGCAGTGTGAGCGTAGAAATCTGGAACGAGCAGCATGTCTCCGTGACCGTGACTTTTGAAGGAGAGACGCCGAAAAGCTCTCCCGTCATCATCCGTCGCACAGAGCAACTCTTAAATGTACTAGTCGCCAGCGGCGCGACGAGCACAGCCTCATCCATCCGCGTCAATCTCTTTTTGCGTATTCCTGCGCGTGCGCGCATGGAAATCATGACCAACAGCGGGGAAGTTTCAGTCAGCGGCCTGCCCTCTTCGCTCTCCGTGCAGACAGGCTCCGGCAATATTCGCGCGGCCCTTCCAGCCAGGAGCGATGCGGATATTACTGCCGAAGCCGCGAGCGGCAAAGTTACTTCAGAGTTCAAGCAAGCAACTGCCGCTGCAAAAAGCGGGAAAGTTTTTCGTTCCCGGCTCGGAAAAGCCACAACGCCTGTGCGCCTGCGCTCGCTGAGCGGGCAAATCGCGCTTGCCATTCTCGGCACAACACGTTCGGCTGTCGAGACGGCAAGCACAGCCGTCATCCCTCAAGAAGAAACGCGGCAGCCAACGGAATCCCGCCCGCCGCAGGAAGAGCGAAAGCCGCCGACGCTCATCGGAGACTCGACTCCCAATTCGCCGGTCGGCACGCCCGCCGCGTCTCCGACCGATGGGCCTGTGGAGGTTGACGAGGGCGATGTCGTGCGCGTTGATACGGAGGTCGTGACGCTCAACATCAGCGTCATCGAGCGCGGCACGAATCGCGGTCTCACTGGTTTGACGCAGGGCGACTTTAAAATCTTCGAGGACGGCGCGGAGCAGCGCATAGGGCATTTTGAGTCTTCGGCTGCGCCTTTCAATCTGGTGCTCTTGATAGACCTCTCAGGCTCTACGCGCGACAAAGTGAAGCTGATACGCTCAGCCGCGCAACGTTTTGTAGACGCCGCGCGACCTGAAGACAGCATCGCCATCATCACTTTTGCGAGCGCGCCCACGCTCGTCTCTCGCCTGACCAATGACCGTGCGGCCCTGCGCCGGCGCATCGGCTCTATCGAAACCGCTGCGGGCGACACGAAGCTTTACGACTCGCTCAACTTTGCGATGACTGAAGCCTTGAAGGATGCCACAGCCTCGCGCCGCACGGCCATCGTCGTGATGAGCGACGGCCTAGACGGCACGCTGCCGAGCGTTCATGGCGACGGCTCTGCCCTGAGCTACAATGAAATCTTGGGCCAGATACGCGAGTTCGACGGCGTGCTCTATGCGCTGTGGGTCAATACCGAATACGTATCCTTGAGCGATAAGGACACGCAGCCGGAAGATTTCGACGCCGGGCATGACCGCATGGAAGAGTTGGCCGACGCGGGCGGCGGGCTGTTTTATGAGGTTGATAAGCTGGAAGACCTTTCGGGCGCATACGAGCGCGTTGTTGCGGACATCGGCACTGTCTACAGCCTTTCCTATCACCCGGCTAACAGTGTGCGTGACGGCAAGTGGCGAGCGATTCGCGTCAAGGTCGCGCGGCCAGATGCCGTTGCGCGCAGCAAGCGCGGCTATTATGCGAAATGAAAAGCGGGAAGCCGGAAGTTAAAAGAGAGATGAGAACGAAGAAGGTCTCGCGCAGAGGCGTAAAGGCGCAAAGAAAAGATTCAATGGTTTTCTTTACGTCTTTGCGCCTCTGCGCGATCTGTTTTTCATTATTGTTTGCGACAGGCACACGCGCGCAGGATGTTGCTCCCTCTCCGACTCCGCAGGACAACATCCAGACGGTGGATGCGGGTGACACGATTCGCGTCGAAGCCGAGCTGGTTGACCTGAATGTGACTGTCTTCAGCCGCGACAAGCAGCGCGCGGTCGGGCCGCTTGAGCAGAAAAATTTTAATATCCTCGAAGACGGCGTCAATCAGGAAATCTCTTTTTTCTCTTCCGCCGAGACGCCTTTTGATTTAGTGCTGCTGATAGACCTCTCAGGCTCGACCGTAGACAAGCTCAAACTGATACGCAAATCCGCGACGAGCTTTGTCGAAGCCGCGCGCACGACAGACCGCATCGCCATCGTTACTTTTACAGACACGATGGAAATCGTCTCGCCTTTGACCTTTGACCGCGAAGATTTAAAGGCGCGCATCAGGAAGATGAAGAAGCCAAAGGGCGGAACAAATTTCTGGGATGCTCTCAAGTATGTTTTAGCGACGATGCTCAACCCTGAGCGAAATGTGCGGCGGAGCGCGGTCGTCGTGATGACCGATGGAGTTGATAACGCGCTGCCGGACGTGAATGGGCCGGGTTCCGTCATTGAATTTGAAGAACTGCTCGCGCTTGTCTCTCGCTCGGATTCAATCGTGGTTCCGATTTATCTGGATACCGAGCGCGAGATGGTTGAAAACCGCTTCAACTATTCTCAAATCGCTTTTCAAATGGCGCGACGACAACTCGCACTGCTGGCGATAGAGAGCGGCAGCAATGCCTACTATGCGCGCAAGGTCGAAGATTTGAAGGACGTTTACCAGCAAGTGATACGCGACCTGAGCACCGTCTACAGCATAGGCTATCGCCCCGCCGACAAATCGCGCGACGGCGCATGGCGCGACATCAAGATAGAAATCGCAGGCCGACCCGACCTCGCCGCGCGCAGCAAACGCGGATACTTTGCGAAGTGAAATGCAAAATTAAAAATGTAAAATGCAAAAATAAGAACCATCTTCCATTTTGCATTTTACATTTTTAATTTTGCATTTTTTTATGAGTGAGCGTTTATTAAATCCAACGGTGCTGGCTGCTATCGGGCGGCTTGATTTGATTGCGCGTACGGTGGTCGAAGGCTTTCTGATTGGCCTTCATCGCAGTCCTTTTCACGGGCTGTCGCAGGAGTTTGCAGAGCATCGCCCGTACATCGCTGGCGACGAGATGCGGCGCGTTGACTGGCGCATCTACGGGCGCACGGATCGCCTTTACGTCAAAGAGTTTGAGGAAGAGACGAATGTTTCTGTGCGCCTGCTGTTCGATTCGAGCGGCTCGCTCGCCTATGCGCCGCGCGAGGTGAGCAAGCTTGAGTATGCGCGGTATCTTTTGGCCGCGCTCGCTTATCTGGCGACGAGGCAGAACGACCGCACGGGGCTGGTCTGCTTTGATGCGGAAGTGCGCAAGCGGCTGGCGACGCGCGGCAGCCAGCGTCACCTGCATGCCATCCTGGCCGCGCTCGGACGCGTACAGGCAGGCGGGCGGACGCGCGTTGGGCCAATCCTCCTGCGCGAAGCCGCGCAGTGGAAGCGGCGCGGCCTGATGATTCTCGTTTCAGACCTTTACGACGAGCGGGAAGAGATTGTCGAGGCCATCGCGCGCATACGCCGCGTCGGTCATGATGTCATAGTCTTTCACCTGCTTGACCGCGCGGAAAAACTTCTGGACCAGCGCGGCATGTACGAGTTCCGCGACCTCGAAACCGGCGAGACGCTGATTGCCGACACAACTCGCATACGCAAAGCTTACGTCAAACGCATCGCGGAGCAGACAGCCTATTTCCAACGCGAGTTTGAACGCACGGGCGCGGAGTATGTGGAGCTTGATACAGCAGAGCCGTTAGACAAAGCTCTCGCCATTTATTTACGTCAAAGAAAGGGTAAGAGGGGAAAGGGTTAAAGGATTAAAGACCAAAACCGTTAATTGAGAATGTGAGTCAAGAGTAGAAACCGTATTACAGGAAACAGCTTTTTCCTTTGCGTATCTTTGATTCTCCTTGAGAGTGTCTTGCGTTAACACATCATCCATTACCCGTTTGCCCCAAAGTCTTTATGCGCTTTCTGTCTCCGCTCGCACTCCTGGGGCTGGCTCTGGTCACGTTGCCTGTCGTGATTCACTTGCTGGTGCGCAGGCGTGCGGGAAGACTGGATTTTCCTTCGCTCAAATTCCTGCGCGAGACTCCGAGTTTTCGCCTGCGCCCGCGTCGCATACAACAACCGCTCCTGCTTGCCCTGCGCGTCGCAGCCATCCTGCTTCTCGTCACCGGTCTGGCGCGCCCGCTCATCTCGTTTAACTCGCGTGCGAGGCGCGTGCGCGTCATCCTGCTTGACGCTTCGCTGAGCATGAAAGCGCAGGGCCGCGCGCAGGCCGCGAAAGAAAGCGCGCAAAGTATCATCGACAATCTCGCGGCTGGCGAGCGCGCGGCGATTGTCGCGTTCTCAACCGAAGGAGATGTTTTATCCAGGATGACAGCAGACCGCAGGGAACTGGCGACAGCTTTAGAGCTGTACCAGCCGACGGGAGGCGGGGCCAGCTACGCGCTAGCTTTGCAGGCGGCAAATGCTCTGCTCGAACGCGAGCCGCACGGCGAAGCCTTGATAGACCTTATCTCTGATTTTCAGCAGAGCGGCCTCAGTCGCCAACAGCTTCCGCAACCCGCTACGGGAGCAGTTCCCGGCGCGCAGGTGTTGGCGCATCCTGTGGGCGCGCGTGTCGGGCGCAATGCGTTTCTGACGGATGAAACTGCTGGCGCGGGCGAGCCGGGAATCGAGGTGCAGGCGACAGAGATGACTGCCGGCGAGGGCGTGCGGGAAGGAGCGCGCCGCATGTGGCGGATAGATTCAAGCGAAGGCGTAGGCGCAGGCATCGAGTGGCGAACGGAAAACAACGGGCAGATTTCGGCGCGCATGCGTGCGCTGTCTCCGGACGAGTTTGACGCGGACGATGAAAAATTCGTCGTGCTCGAAACGCCGCGAAAGCAGGGCGCGCTCCTCATCGTGCATGATGGAGATGATGCTATCGTTTATCTGCGCGCCGCGCTCGAAGCCACTGCGAGCGAGTCGGGCCGGAATCGTTTTACGCTCGAACAAAAATCAGAGCTTCCGCAGACGCAAAACGGACTCGATGCTTTTTCACTTATCGTGCTGACACCCGGCAGGCAGCCGGACGCGGAAGAGATGCGCGCTCTGGCTGAATATGCGCGTGGCGGCGGAACTGTCTGGCTGTGTCTGGGGCGCGATTTGGACACGGCCTCGTGGAATGAATTTGCCGGGAGCGCGGGCGGAAGCAGTTGGCCGTTCATGAGCCTTGCGCGAAAGAGCGCGGGTCAGCAGGCTTTGAGCTTTGGCGCGATGGATGCCGATGCATCGTCTTTGAGTCTAGTTGAGCAGCAGGTCTTAGAGTCTTTGCAGTCCGTTCGACTGCGCGAGGGTTATGCGCTCGCGCCGCGTGATGGGGCGGCGACGATCATGCGTTGGAACGATGGCGATGCGGCTCTGATCCAATCGGAAACGGGAAGCGGCAGGATAGTTTTACTGGCGACTTCGCCTGCACGCGCAACGGGCGAGCTTGGCATCAATGCAGCCTTCCCCGCGCTCGTCTCCTCAATCGCGCGTTCAAGCATCGCGCCGCGCGAGCCGCTGGCGAGAGCCATAGGCGAGCCTGTCAACCTGTGGCTGTCGCCTGAAACGCCTGTCAAAATAGTGGATGCGGCGGGGAAGACAAACACCGCGCAGGCGCGTGACCTGATGACGCGCCCCGCATCATATTTCAGAGAGGCTGGCATCTACCGCGTGGAATCTAACGTGCAAACACGCTTTTTAGCTTTTAACTCGCCCGCCGCAGAATCGGAAACAGAGTTGGCAGGGGCAGAGGAACTCACGCGACTCTTCGCACAACAAAAGCCAGCCGCAAGCGAACCGCAGGCAAGCGCATGGCACGAATCATTTGAACGGCAGGGAAACATCTGGCGGTATTTTCTCTTGACTGTTTTTCTGCTACTCATCGCAGAACTTTTTGTCTCAATGCAGCGGAAGAGCAAGGCGGAAGGATGAAGGCGGAAGGATGAAAGCGTGGCTCTTAAACGTGAAGGATAACTGATGAAGAGAGTGTTCTTGCAAATGATGAAGAGAGTGCTATTGCAGATGACTGCTCATGCTTGAATAGCACGCTCTTCATCCTTCATCCTTCCGCCTTCATCCTTGCTTTTGAATGAGCACGACATCACCAGCTATAGAGTTTGAAGCGAGCGGCGCGGGCCGCGCGTTGGATGTGCGCGCGTGTCTGCGCCGGCTCTTTTTGTCTCGCCAACTGTGGCGCGCGTGTGCGCGTCTGGCGCTGAGTCTGGCGTGTGCGCTTTTGTGTTTGTGCGCTTTGGGGGGCGTGGATTATGTGTGGCCTATGTCGCGCGCTTTGCGGATAGCTGTGGTCGTGCCGGTGTTGATGGGAACGGCGTTCGGCATCGGTCGCGGCGTGTGGTTGTTCATACGGCGGCGCAGGCTGAGCGAGATGGCGCGCGAGATCGAGCGCGCGGCGGGGGCGGCAGAAAACGCGCTGGTGACGTTTGCTGAAAGCCTTGAAGGCAGCGATGAGCCGGTCGCGCGGCGGCCCTACATGCTCGCGCGGCTCGAAGGACAGGCGCGAAGGGTTTTACAGGAAATAGATGTCCGCGTGGTCGCGCCGCGTCGTCATGCCGTGCGGGCCACAAGCGCGCTGTCGTGCGTCCTCTTGCTCCTGCTTGTCCTGCGCGTCCTTGCCCCGACGGCTCTGGCGCGCGAGGCCCGGCGCATCCTGTGGCTGGCGCGTGATGATGCCTTCACACAAAAAAACGGCTCCGGCGCGGCGGCGGAAAATCATGAAAACAATGCTATCTCGATTGAAGAGTTTCGTGTGCGCGTTGTGCCTCCCGCCTATTCGGGCCTGGGTGCGGAAGAGGCTGCGGGAGACGGGCCTGTGCGTGCTTTGGCCGGTTCGAGAATCGAAGTTGAATTGAAAACACATGGAGCGTTTGAAGGAGCGATGCTCAGTTTCGCAGGCTCTGCAAACAGGATGAGCGCGCTCGGCGAAGGAACTTACACAGGCTCTTTCGCGGCGCAGACGAGCGGCGCGTTTGAGGCTCGCATCCTCGCAGATGAAGGTCTTGCGCCTGCTGCTATCGTGCGCGCAGTAGAAGTTTACGCGGATGCTCCGCCGGAGGCGCGCATCTCAGAGCCTGCGAGCGACCAGTTGTTGCGCGCAGTGCCTGCCGCACCTGTCGCCGTGCGCTGGAACGCGCGCGATGACTTGGGGTTGGCGGAGGTCGCTCTGAAATATATACGGAGCAGAGGCGAAGGCGATGCCGCGCAGTTTGTGAGCGGCAGCATTCCTCTGGGCAATGTCGAGCGCGGGACGGCGCGGGAATGGCAGGGCGGCGCTGTGCTCGACCTCGCGCGATTGGGAATGCAGGCGGGCGATACGCTCGTCTACTGGATAGAGGCGCGCGACCGCAATCCTTCGGCCAACAATACAGGTCGCTCACAGTCTCTGGCTATAGCCATCACCGCGCCAGAGCCTGTCAAGCTCAACCTCGGCGACCTGGGGCCAAACGAGATCGGGCGTTTTCTCATGAGCCAGCGCATGATTATCATCAACACGGAAAAGCTACACCGCGAGCGCGCACGGCTGCCGCGCGCAGAGTTGAGCCGACGCGCGCAGGAGATAGCCGCAGACCAGCGCGATTTCAAAAATTCATTCAACGATTACATCACGACAGAAGGCGCGGGCGGGGAAACCGGCGAGCCGCATGAGCAGGACGACGCAGCCGCCAGCGACGAGAAAAAGGAAGCCTCCGAGATTGAAGCGCGCGTGCGCGAAGCGGAAGACGAACGCACAGGCACGCACATGCACGGTATCCCGGAGCCGCCGACGGGCGCGCCATCCAACGTGCGCGACATGGTATATGCGATTCGCGCTATGTGGGACGCAGAAGAGGCTTTGTCATTAACGGACACGGCAAAAGCATTGACGCATGAGCGCGAAGCCCTTGCGCGCTTGAAGCGCGCGCAGGGCGCTGTGCGTTATGTGCCGCCGGTCTTCGCGCGCTCAAAACCGATTGACCTCAAGCGCAGGTACGCGGGCGAGTTAAATGAGATCAAGACGCGGCTGGAAAAGCTGTCCCGTCGCGCTAACACAAAAGATGCCGCGGCCTTGCGCGCCGCGCTAGGGGATGCGTATGCCGCGCTCTCGGATTTGCAGGGCACGCTCGATGTCCCTGTCACTGCGCGTGCCAGCGCCGTTGCGCGTGCGCGAGAGAAAGCGCGCAATGCTGCTGATAGTTTAGGGGCAGTCGGCGGCAATCATGCTGCGACTGTGGCAGAGGCGACGGGGCAATTGCGTATCGTCGAAACAGAGTTGGCGAGGCTTGAGCAGGGCGGCGCATCCGATGTGTATGCCGCGCGATTATCCAAGCCTCTGTCGCTGCTGGCGCAGGCCGCAGCCAATCTCTTCGCCATCGCAGAGGCCAGCACGCGCGCGGTCACGGGTGAGGCGAACACGCTTCTTCCGGCGGATGATGCGCGTGCTGCGGAATATTTCAGGCGGTTGGGCAGATGAGCGCGATGATTATCTCAATCGTGAATTTCGGCATCGGCGGCAGCGCGTTCTGGCGCGCAGTGTTCGTAGCCTCTCTTGCCGTCATCGCGTTCGCACTCGTGCGCTACTGGCAAAATCTTTCGCATCATTTGCCACGGACGCGTTACCTGCTGGTGGCCTTGCGCGCGGCTTCTTTGTTGCTGCTGGCCTGCGCGCTGGCAGGGGTTTATATCGAGTACGAAGCCGTTATGCAGCCGCGCGTGCTGGTCTATGGAACAAGCTCGCAGGCGTTCGCAAAGGTTGATGAGAGAGAAAGCGCCGTAGATGAAGCCGCAGGGCGTGTGTTGGACGCGTTGCGCTTGAAAAATTTCACGGGCGTCCTGAATCAGACGGAAGAGAGCGAGTCTGCGACAACTCAGCCTGCGCCTTTCCTTGCAGGCGTTGTGGTGACGGATGGCGCGATGCGGGCCGCAGATGCGAGGCTGTGGATTGAACGCGCAAGCGCGGCTACGGGGGGCGCGCCGCTCTTTGTCGTCACAGACTTGCAGGCAGCAGCAGGCCCAGGCGTAGCTTTAGACAGCATCACTGTCATGAGTCGCCCGGTGCGCGGCGTGCCTCTCACAGTGCGCTGTCTTGTGCATGCGCGCGGGATGAGCGGGCGCGCAAGTCTCGTCACGATTTCAGACGACGCGCAGGTGCGCTCGTCCGCAGAGGCGCGCTGGGCCAGCGATGACGAGCGGCAGGTCTTGACGCTCGAAGTCGTGCCGAAGTCTGCGGGCTGGATCAATTATGTGGCGAAAGTTGAAGCGGCGGGCATGGAAGATGCTGCGACGCTTTCGCGCCGGTTGACGTTGTACGCGGAAGAGCGGCGGCAGCGCGTGCTCTTTTTTGAGGGCGAGCCGACGTGGGAAGCAAAATTCATTCGTCGCGCGCTGGAAGAAGCAGAGCTATTTGAAGTTGATTACTTTGCACAGGTCAGCCGCGCCGCAGTCGTCGGCGTCAAAGAGCAGGCGGCGGAAAATAATCAGGAGCAGACCGGAAACGCTAATCAGGCTCAATCATCCGGCAAGGCACAGGATGCAGGCTCTGGCCCGGATGCAAAGCTGCGTGCTGCGTTGTCGAGCGCGGCGCGGCTCAACACTTACGATTGCATTATCATCGGCGCGACGCCGGATGCGTTGTTGTCCGGCGCAGAGGCTGCGCGCCTGCGTGATTGGGTTGAAAGGCGTGGCGGAGGTCTCGTCGTGCTCGGCGGCAACGGCTTTGCGGGTTCTGTGGCCGCGCCAAACGCAAAGCTCTACGCGCTGCTGCCAGCGTTGGTCGATCCAAGCAGCTTTCGTTCAGACGCGCAGGCTCAATCCCGCAATGCGCCAGTCGAGGCGGAGAGCCTGCGCGGCGGCGTGCCTTTGACGCCGACACAGTTTGGAGCGAGCGGGCCGCTGCGCGGATTCCTGAGCGCGAGCGAGGGCGCACAGCAGAAAAACAGTGTCCTGACCGGACAGGGTTTACGTTTGGGAGCTTTGCGCGCAGGCGCAAGCGTGTTGGCCGTCTCAGGTCAGGCGGGCGAAGACGGCACGGGCGAAGCGGGCGCGCCTCTGCTGGCGGCGCGGCGTTATGGAACCGGACGCACAATCATTTTCGCTCCGGCGGATTCGTGGCGCATACGCACCGGCGCGAGCGGCGAGCAGGCAGAGAAGGGCGGGCCGTTCGCATCCCTCTGGCAGGGCATCGCGCTGTGGGCCACAGCCACTGCCCGCCCGCCCGTCGAGATTGTTTTAAGCGACGAATCACCCGCCGCCGGGACATTTGTGACGGCAGAACTGCGCGTGCGCGACGAGATATATGCTCCGCTCAAAATCGAAAAGCTCAGTGCGCGGCTTCAATCTTTAGCTGAAGATTCAAACCAATCCGCGTCCGTTGATGACACGTCGCAGGAGATAATTTTTGCCCCGGACAAGAGTGACGCGAGCATCTGGCGCGCTCGCTTCGCGCCTGACACGCCCGCCAGATTCAGTCTGAACATGGAATACACTGCGAATGGCAAGAGCGGAGCAGCTCAGAAATATTTCGCAGTCGTCGCGCAGACCCCGACCGCAAGAGGCGCGAGCCGCGACACGCTCCAACGCCTTGCGCGTGCGACCGGAGGAGAATTGTTCTCGGCTTCCGCGCTCGACCTTATGACGGAAAAGCTCTCTGCCCTGCCACAGAGCCGCGAACGCGTGCGCCGCACGTGGGAATTGCGCGACTGGTGGCCGCTCGCGTTTATCATCCCGCTGCTGTTGTCTACAGAATGGCTACTTGCAAGGATGAAAAAGCAAGGATGAAGGATGAAGGCGGAAGGATGAAAGAAATACTATTAACCTTTGGTGCTAGTTGAAAAAGTCACGATTTTCCGCTCTTAATGCGTTGGCGACCAAACCAAACGCAAGCGGAGGCAAGAATCGTGACCACTCAAGACTTTATCACTGAACTCTTTTGCCGTGTAGATGACCAGATGCGTCAGATGCCGAAACATAGTCAAGCCGCGCTGCATCCGAGCGAGATCGTCACGCTGGCTTTCATCTTTGCCATCAAAGGCGTCGGCAACCGTCCCTTTTATCGCTGGCTCAAGCGTGATTTCCAAGCTCTGTTTCCCGCTTTGCCGGAGCGAACGCGCCTCTTCCGCCTGTTCAAGACGCATCGTGCGTGGACGCAGCAGTTCATGGCTGAGCCAACGGTGCTGGGCGTCATCGACAGCTATGGGATTGAGTTGATTCATCCGATTCGCGAAGGGCGCTCTCCCCGCCAGTATGGACGGAAAGGGGTGTCGAATCATCGTTGGATTGTGGGCGGTAAACTCTGCCTGCTCTTGAACAAACTCGGCCTCGTCGTGGCGTGGGAGTGCGACACAGCTAACGTCTCCGACACGGTCTTTCAGCCGCTCATCAGGAAATACGAAGATGAGATGATCGTATGTAGTGACACCGGCTTTCATGCTCAAGCAGGTGACCCACAAAATCTCAAGGTGTGTCCGCGAGGGCAATGGAATCAACGGATGATGGTCGAAACTGTGCTCTCGATGTTGACGCTCTGTAATCATTTCAAGCGTGTGATGCATCGTGAATGGGCGTACTTCCAAATGCGGTTGGCCTACACGATGGCTGCGTTCAATATGTTGGTGCACTGGCATGGGCTTGAGCCTGACGAGCACGGTGTGGTGCATCTTTCAATCGCTGAGTTCAGTCTGTAGAACTAGCACCAAAGGTTATTAAAAATGTAGCTCTTGAAGTAGCTTTGAAGACGAAGCGCTCATTTTCAATAGCACACTCTTCATCCTTCCGCCTTCATCCTTCATCCTTCCGCCTTCATCCTTGCTTTTCCTCCGGCATCGCAATTTGAGATTCCTGCGTCTAACTGGTCGTTATGCGTTTTAAGAGCAAGGACACAATTATATTAACCGCGATTGTCATCATCTTTGTTACCTCTTTGCTGGCAACCTCATGTAGCGAAAAGCGTGCTGCGCGCACGACGAGCGCGGAGAATTCCGCCGAGACGAAGATCGAGCGCACGCTGCCGCCGCTCCCCTTACGCCCGCTTTCGCAAAAACTGAAGGCCATGCGCGCGGGGGCCATGCGACAGGCTTCGCAGTTGCGCGAGTTGGAGTGGAAGGCAGAGGTCGGGATGGCGGAGTTGTCCGGCTGGGAGTACGGCTTGCGGACGAGCGAGATGGCGCAGTCTCTCGGCGGCGAAGAGTTGCGCGCTCTGTCTCGCCTCGCAATCGCGGGCGGCGTCCTGCCGGAAGGAACAGACCTCGCTTCGCTGGCCGCCAGCTTTACGGCTGTCTCGGCGGGCGCGACCTATTCTCCGCTTGATAAACAGATTCTGCTGGTAGATAGCCAGAGCGGCAGCTCGCTCCTGACGCATGAGTTTGTGCACGCGCTTCAGGATCAGCATTTCGACCTGCTCAAGCTGCTGGTCGTGCGTCCATACAATTATGACCGGACGGAAGCGGTCTTCGCTTTGATTGAAGGCGACGCGATGAATGTGCAGCGACGCGCGGAAGAGGGCGAGGCGTATGCGCGCCGCCCGCTCGAAGAGATTACGCGGCAGGAGAACGAACGTTTCGCGGAATATCGCAGGGAGCTTGGCGCGCTCTTTCCGCCGCTGCTGACGGAGACTTTTATCTTCCGCTACCGCGACGGTGCGCGCTTTGTCGAAACCGTCAGGCGCAAAAGCGGCCAGCGCGGCGTTGACGAATTGTTTCGCCGCACGCCTCAGACCAGCGAACAACTGCTGCATCCCGACAAATATTTTCAGGGCGAAACAGCGCGCGAGGTGCAACTGAACGAAGCGGCCCTGACGCAAAATAACTGGCGCATCACGGCTTCGACTTCGATGGGCGAGATAGGCGTGCGCGGCGTCTTGCTGGCGGGCGTACAGGAGCGCGAAGCCGTGCGCGCGGCTTCGGGTTGGGGCGGCGACCGCGCCTTTCTCTTCGAGCGCACAACAGGCGGCCCTTCGCTCTTTATCTGGAAATCCGCGTGGGACAAAAACACGGATGCGGAAGAGTTCTTCAAGGCTTATAACTCTCTCCAACAGCGACGCAAAGGCTCGCAGACCGGCGGCGAAGTGAAGAGCCAAAACTCCGTGCAAGTGAGCTGGCGCGAGGGCGGAATCACGACGCTCGTTTATCTAGCGGGCGAGCAAGTGATTGTCCTGCGCGGCGCGGAAGCGGATGTCAATGCTGCGTTTGAATCGGCGCGTGAGTAAAAGTAAAAAGGTAAAAGGTAAAAGGCAAAAGTGAAGACAGCCTGTCTCGCATCTTCACTTTTGCCTTTTACCTTTTTAACGTGAGTTCGACGTAAGAACGACGATGAGTTAGTTAGCCCCGGAGGGGCGACATAGATTAGCCCACGGCGTCAGCCGTGGGCACAGCACCCACATCAAAGGTCGAAGCCCCGGAGGGGCGACATAATCTATGCCGCCCCTCCGGGGCTTCGACATGTTAGCGAGTCTTGTCCCCACGGCTGACGCCGTGGGCTAATCTATGTCGCCCCTCCGGGGCTGTCATGCTGCGATCCTCTTCTGCTTACATCGAACTCACGTTTTTTTACTTTTACCTTTTTAACGTTCAGGTCTAGGCCCGCTCTTCTGCAATTTGAATTGCAGCCAATCGCCGATAGCTTTAATCACCTCATCGCCAACCGTGCTCGTCTCAAGCGAAGAATATTCGCTCTCGTCTCCTGTTTTCGCGGGCAGGAACATGTGGTTGAGATTGGGAAAGACGCGCACCATGACATCCCTGTTGCCGCCTTCGCGCGCGGCCTGTGCCAGAAGCTCTGCCTGATTAGCAGTGACTTGTTGATCCAGCGCGCCCTGCACGATAAAGATTGGCTGGCGCACCTTTTTTATCGTCGTCAGCGGCTCGTAAGCGGCAAAGGCTTTGGTCCATTGAAAGCGAAAGAGCGGCGGCAGCTTTGAAGTGTCGCCGCCCTCCATCATCGTGCGCAGTATCTGCTGATGCTCCGCGCGCTTTTTGGCTTTCACTTCCTCCGTCAATGTCTTATCCAGCTCAACCGGGCGGTTCATCTGGTAGAGCAAGACTTTATCGCCGCGCTCTGCGGTTCCGGCCATGAGCACGATAGCGGCAATCTGCGGGTCGCTCGCCGCGACCAACGGCGCGATAACGCCGCCCTCGCTGTGGCCCACGATGGCGATGCGTTGGGGGGTTATCTCAGGGCGCGTTCGCAGGTATGCGACCTGTGCGCGCACGTCGTCCGCAAAATCGAAGGTCGTAACTTTGTCGAGCGTCTCCATCCCCGTCGAATCGCCCACGCCGCGATCATCCACGCGCAGCACTGCCAGCCCGCGACTCGCAAGGTGTTCGGCTATCTGGCGAAAGATTTTGTAGTCCTTCAGGTTCGGATACGGCAGCGGCGCATCGCGCGTCTGCTGGCCTGAGCCTGTGCTGGTGACAACCACAGGGAACGGTCGCGCGCCTGATTTCGGGAGCAGCAAAGTTCCTGCAAGGATGTAATCCTTGACTTTGATTTTCACTTCCTCTGCCGTGAACGGCGCATCCGGCGGCGCGCTGTAATCCGGCTTCACAGACTTCATCGTCGCAGCAATCGCGGCATGCAGCGGCCCCACAAATTTTGCATACTCTTCGCGCGCAGAGATGTATTGCTGCTCAGGCAGCGAGACGACGCTGATGCGCCCCTGCATATCCGCCCAGAGGATGAGCGTGAACTGTGGAAACTTGAGCGTGTAGCGATCAAAGAGCGTGGGCCGAGGGGTGTCAACCGCGCCCGCAGGCTTCACTTCATCACGCGCTATGCGCTCCATCTTCGCGGTCATGTCGGGAAAGATATTGAGGCTCTGCTCTCCGCCGCGCGCAGTGTCATAGCGGGCCGCGACGAAAGTGAACAGGTAAGACACATTCGACATTATCATCGAGGCTCCCTTTTGATACGGGACATCCTGCGAGCCGTCTTTGGTCGTGACTGTGGCTGTGCTGTCTTTAAAGACGATTGTCTGATCCACTGTTGTGACGGCCATGATGCCCTTTGAGGTAAACCTGAGCGGGGCAGCGGTCTTATCCAGCTCAATCGTCGTCTGCACGTCAACGGTCGTGCCGGGAAGCTTGATGTCCACGCGCGAGCTGGCGTTGAAGCCTCCACCCCCTGCGCACTTCACCTCAAAGTCTTCGCGCCCGATATTCGTCCCTGACATGTTGATGAGAAAAACGCCTTTGCCGCACAACGCCGGAGAGAGCAGCGGCGGCGCAGCCGGGAGCCTGGCTTTATCCTGCGCGACCAGAGCAGCGGGCATCAACAAAAGTATGAGAAAAGAGAAGAGAAATAATCGCATTGAGTTCTCCTGGCATTGAAGCAAGAAAAGCACGAAAGTTTCCCGCAAAGGCGCTGGTGGCGCAAAGAAAACAAGGCGCGAAGCTGGCTAAGCAGTTACCTTTCTTGAATGATTTCTTGGCGTCTTATTTGCGCCTTTGCGAGAGACTTTCCGTATTCATAAAAATTACAAATCAAGCAAAGCCCACAAGACCAGCAGCGGCACGCCCGCCAGAAAGGCCATGCGCAGGCGTATGCCTTTGCCCGCGAAGTTGTATGTATAGCCAAGTCCATCCGTCTTCTCGACCATCAGGGCCGGGTCGTCGGGGTTGTAGTAGAACAGCCCGCCGCCGCTCCACTTTTCCTCTTCCGACTCGCGGCGCACATTGGCATTGCCCGTCGCTTCTTCCAGCTCGCTATTAATCTTCATAAAGCGATATAGGTAATAAAAGACGCCTGTCAGCAAAAGAATCAGGCTGGCCCAGACAGCAACGTTCGCCACGGTCTGCCAGCGGCGCAGCGACTCCACAGTCGTCAGGATGATGAACATCGAGAGCGTCGCCATCAGGATTGCAATCAGTCCGCGCACCCAATCCATCATATGCATGCTGGCGACCAGCAGGCGTTCCTTAGACTGCTGGTAAATTTCCGCCTGCTCTGCCGGAACCGTCATCTTCGCATGCACCAGATCGTACTTGAGCAGGAGAAACCAGCTTTGCAGGTAGCCCACCAGCACCGGCAGAAAAAAGACTGTCGAAAATGTCTTGCGCGCCCACCCGTCCGGCTGTCCTTTGACGTTCCAGTGAATCGGCACGCGCTCAGGCAGAGCAGGGTAGTAATATGCGAGCACGGCCACTGGCGCAAACGTCAGCAGGACAATCAATGCTTCAAGCGCAAAGTGTGTGTACTCGGCCATGCGCCGCGTATGAAGCGAGGTCGCAAACCTTGTCGCCTCGCCCGGAACGCGGAAGGGCCGCACCTCGCGCGCGAAATTGATATAAAGAATAAAGGCCACAGGCACTGAGACGACGTAAGCCGCCGCTGCATAGAGAAAATTATTGCGGTAGTAAGCCGTCAGGATTCCCGCTGCTTCGAGCGCGGTAAATGCAGCCAGCAGGCAGAGCCAGTAACGCCGCAGGATACGGCGACCCTCTCCCGCGTAAATCTCGCGGCTGACACACACGCCGAAGAAAGCTTTTTCGCCGCGCATGACGGGCATCCACATCAGCACTCCCAAGACAAGCAGGTCTCCGATAAGCAAAGGAATCAAGACTGAAAGCGTTTCGTTTTTCATTTCGCTCCCTTCAGCAATCCGCGCAACTCGTCCGCCACGATGCTCATAATCTCCGCGCGCGGCAATCCTGCCAGAGCCATCTGTGTCAGGGCCGCGCGCAAGGGCTTACGCAACTCGTCATCCGTCTTCTCGCTCGAAGTGCGCGAAGCAACGACCGCGCCGGAGCCGTGCCGTATGTTAATCAAGCCCTCGCTCTGCAACTCTCTATAAGCGGTCGCAATCGTGTTCAGGTTGACGCCCAGATCAGCCGCCACCTGCCTGACAGGCGGCAACGCCGCGCCCTCGCGCAAATCCCCGCGCGCAATCAGAGACTTGATCTCATCCACCACTTGCTGGTAGATCGGGCGACGATCATTTTCATCCACGACAATAAACATGCAACCCTTTTTTCAACCAGGTAGATTGTATGGTGTTTCTATACACCATACAATCTATTTGTGTCAAGAGAAATTTAAGGTGGAAAGAGAATCTCGCGCAAAGGCGCAAAGGCGCAAAGAAGACAAGTCGCAAAGAGATTGACAAGTTATCTATCTCGAATGCTTTCTTTGCGCCTTTGCGCTTTTGCGCGAAACTTTCGTGCTTTTTATTTCCCTGTAATTTCGTTGGCGACGATGAGACCGGAGTGTGTGACGGCGGCGACGCCGTTGCCGGGAAAAGTCGTATCGCCGGCGAGGAAAAGATTTGGTAGGAAAGTGCGATGCGAAAGAGAATCCGGCCCGAAGACCTCAAGCGATTGGCCGACGCCGCCGACCATGCCTAGCTTGCGCCGCGTGTCTTCATAAAAAGTGCGCGGCGTGGCTGTCTCGATGACTTCGATGCCGTCTGCGAGTTCGGGCATGATGGCATGCATGCGCTGCCAGCAGGCTTCGAGCATGGCTTGATCCTGCGCTTCGTGCTCGGATTCGTCTTCGTGAAAGCTGAACCATTGCGTGGCCTCTGTGAAAGCAGAGACGGTGACGGCGCGTTTGCCCGCCGGAGCGCGCGGGTCGCTGGCAGGCGCGGCGGCAAACAGGAGCTGCGCGCTTTCAGGATCATAAACCTCGCCCTCCTGCCGCCCGTTGAGAGCGAGTATGTGATTCGCCGGAAGCCTGCGCGCGGTCTCTTCGTCCATCCCCAGATAAAGCATGTACGCGCCCCAGCCGCTCAGGATTTTGAGCCGCTGGCGTATCTCTGCGGGCGTGCGATTGAGGCCGACTAGTTTTCCGTAAGTGTCCCAGATCGTCATGTTGCTCACAATCGCGCGTGTCGCTTCAATGCGTTCGCCCGTCAGCAAGTCCACGCCGCGCGCCTGCCCGCTCGCGTCAAACGCGAGGCGCAGTGCGGTCGTATTAAAGCGCACAGTCCCGCCGCTCTCTTTGATTGACTCGACCAGAGCGTTTGCCAGCGCGGCAGCCCCGCCGTGTATCCCGTACATGCCTAGACGCGGCAAAGTCAGCGCGATGGCCGCGTAGAGATAAGCGCAGGCTTCACTGTCTCGCTGCGCGAAGATTTGGAGCTGCGCGTCTATGAAGCGGCGAAAGCGCGCGGAAGTTTGTCCTAGATGCCGAGCCGCCGTCTCTGTCATCGCCGCATAAATTTTGGGGGCGATGCGCGCTTCCGGGGCAACGGCGCGCAGGCGGCGAAGTTTCGATGCGGTCGGAAGGTCAGGCACGCGCTCGACCGCGCGCTGCAAGGCTTCACAGAGCGGAGCAAGGTCACGATAAAAATTGACTGCGGCTGCGCTGCATTCCGGAAAGACTGCGCGCAGGCTTTGTTCAAACTCTTCCAGGTTTTGTGTGATGGCGATTTCCGCAGAGTCCGGCAGGCGCACAACGTAAGCAGGCGAGTGCATATAAATTTGCGGCGGAGCGACGGGAAGCTCATGAAAGATGCGCTCGTGAAGCTCTCCCGCGCCCCATGAAGCGTAAAGAGCTGCGCCGCTTTCAAACTTGTAGCCGAGCTTTTCAAAGCCTGCGGCGCAACCGCCCGCGCGCTCCTGCCTTTCCAGCAGGCAAACATTGACGCCGCGCGCGGCCAAGAGCGCAGCCGCAGTCAGCCCGCCAAAGCCTCCGCCGACGACGACTACTTCATAAGCCATGCTGTAGGAATGGGAGCAGACGCCCCAAGCTCAAGAGCACAAGGCCCGTCTTTTGTTCCGCACCCTTCTCTATTTGTTCGAGGTAGGGATAGAAGACAAGAAGCAGCGACTGCACTCCGTTGTAGACAAGGTGGATGATAAAGCACGGCAGCAGTTGCCCGGACAGAGCGCGCACCATCGTCAGTGTGAGGCTGAGAATGACTATCACTGTGATGACGCCGATATTATTTCTGTATTGATAAAAGTGTACGAATGAAAAGAGAAACGAGACGAGAATAACAGTCCAGACAGTGCCGATGGTCTTCTCAAACGCGGAATAGATGACGCCGCGATAAAGTATCTCTTCGACGAGCGGCGCTGTCGCTGCTGCCAGCACCGCCAGCGTAATACGTGTCGCAGTCGAGCTATGGATAAGCGCTTCGATGTCTGTCGGCGCGTCATTTCCGATGAGCTTTGCCACGATATAGCCCATGACATAGAGCGACAGGGCCAGCCCCGCGCACGACCAGACGCCAAAACCTCTCCCCCAACTCCAACCGAGCGTGCGCCAGAATGGCCGCTTGCCCGCGCGCGTGACGATGGCCCACGCAGCGACGAAGGTGACAAGGTGCGCAGGAATCATGCCCAGCACAGTGAGGAAAATAACTATCGGGTCTGACATTGCCAACTGCCCCACATTCTCCATGCCCCTGTAGCGATAAATCACGTAAGGCAGGGCGATCATGTTCGGCAGCAGGATCAATACGACGAGGCTCAGCACCCAGAGACCGAGAGACGTAAGAGCCTCCATCCACGGCGTCGCCTGCGGCGGAGTGGCCGCAGTCGGCCTCGGCAGCGCGTCCGCCATCTCTGACAAACTCAATGGACGATCATGCGCAGGCTCAGGCGTTGCGACGGGTAACTGTTCATTCGATGTGCTCACGATAACTCGGAAGTGTAAGAGACTCCGGCAGAGGCGGTCAACCGCGAGCAAGGATAAAGGCAGAAGGCGGAAGGATGAAAGCGTGGCTCTTAAACATGACCGATGAAAGATGAAGAGAGAGCTATAGCAGATGACCGCTCATGCTTGAACAGCATTCTCTTCATCCTTCCGCCTTCCGCCTTCATCCTTAAATCTCTGCGCCATCGTGTTCCAGACTTGCTGCATGAGGGCTTCCAGCTCTTCCTCTGAAAGGTCAGCGGTGGGAATCGGGGCATCCACATACATGTCTATCAGTCCGGGCCGAAAGATAATCGAGTCCGGCGGAAGAACGCGGCGCGTGCCGATGATGGTCACGGGGATGATTGGAACTCCGGCCTGCATCGCCAGCTTGAAGCCGCCTTTTTTGAATGGATGCAGATAGCCGTCGCGCGAGCGCGTGCCTTCTGGAAAGACAAAAGCGCAGATGCCTGTGTGAAGGTAGCTCGCGGCCCTCTGCATGCTGGCGACTGCATTGTGCGTCGAGCTGCGGTCAATCGGAATGTGGCCCGCGCGCGTCAGGTGCCAGCCCATAAAGGGGATGCGAAAGAGAATTTTTTTGGCGGCGATGCGAAGCTGTGCGGGCAAGTAGCCGAGCATCGCAGGAATGTCCATATAGCTCTGGTGCGACGAGAGGAAAACATAAGACGTGCCCGGCTCGATATGCTGCGCGCCATGCACGCGCACGCGCGCTCCGGCTGTGCGCGCAATCATCCGACACCAAACTCGCGCGCACCAGTGCTGCTTTCTGCCCGCAGGGTCATAGAGAGAAAGCGTCAGCGAGAGGCTGCCCATGACAAACGTGTAGAGATAGATGAGCGGGATGGCGACGGCTGAGTGTAGATAATTGAGCAGGCGCGGGCGACGCGGCGGCAGCGTGCGCGGAGCATCAAGCAGCGTGCGCGGAGCATCGAGAAGAACTTCGCTCGCATCTTTCTTCGTGGAAGATTCCGGCGCGACTGTGCTTTTCCCGTTCACGGATTCTTAAAGCGTCTCGAAAAATATCTCGTCCACGTAACACCAGCCCCACTCTTCACCCGGCTCAAGCGATTTCACAATCGGATGCTGCGTCGCGTGAAAGTGTTTGGTGGCGTGCTTGTTCTTTGAAGAATCGCAGCAGCCGACGTGGCCGCAGGATTCGCAGAGGCGCAGGTGAACCCATGTGTCGCCAATCCGCAGGCAATCTTCGCAGCCCTTTGCGCGCGGCTCGACAGGGCGTATCTGTTCCAGATGTATGCAGCTTGTCTCCATCTCGGTTCCCCTTATGGCAGGTCAATCAGGATGATCTCCGACGCCTCAAGAGCCTTGAGCTTCAAAGCCTGCTCTTCTGAGACTCTGGCCTGATCGCCCTTTGCGAGAGCGTTGCCGTTGATCTCTATCTGGCCGCTAATGACGAACAGGTATGCGCGCCTCTGCTGGTCGAGGTCATGCGTCAATTCATCGCCGGGATTCATGGAAGAGACGTAAAAGGTCGTGTCCTGATGGACTTTGACAGTCCCTTGCATGTCCTGTCCTGAAGCGACTGCGAGCAGGCGGCCCATGCGCTGCTCTTTCGTAAAGCGCAGTTGTTCGTAAGATGGCGGAAGACCTTTGACAGCCGGAGTAATCCACATTTGCAGCAGATGAACGGGCTGCTCTGAGGACGGATTGTATTCCGAATGTCGTATGCCCGTGCCCGCGCTCATGCGCTGGACTTCGCCGGGCCTGATGCGGTCTGAGCCGCCCGTGCTGTCCTTGTGCTCAAGCTCTCCTTCGAGGATATACGTGATGATTTCCATCTCGCTGTGCGCGTGCGTGGGAAAGCCGGAAGAGGGCTGCACCACATCGTCATTGAAAACGCGCAACGGCCCGAAGCTCATATTGCGCGGGTCATAGTAATGGTCAAAACTGAAATGCCAGTAGGTCGAGAGCCAATCGCTCTCGAAATGGTAACGCTGCTCGTTCTTGATAACTTCAATCATTGATTGCTCCCTTAGATAATGCAAAATTAAAAATGTAAAATGCAAAATGCATGAAGACTCTTAAATTTTGCATTTTACATTTTTAATTTTGCATTACCTCCAGCCCGCCGAGGCCGAGACGTTGCGCGGCCAGCATCAGTCCGATGATGGTTTTGGCGTCTTCAATCTCGCCGTCCGAAATCATCTCCATCGCCCGCGAGAAAGAGAGACGCACGACGTTCAGGTATTCATCGTCGTCAAGATTCTGCTCCGTCTCGGTCAATTCCGTAGCCAGATAAACCCACATCTTCTCTTCCAGAAAACCGGGCGAGACGTAAAACTCCGTCAGCTTCTCAAGACGGCCCGCGCGTGCGCCGATCTCTTCTTCAAGCTCGCGCGCCGCTCCAACCTCCGGCCTCTCCGGCGGCGTGAGAGTTCCGGCAGGAGCTTCCAGCAGGTAACGCACAGCCGGATGCCTGTACTGCCGTACAAGGGCCACTGTCCCGTCATCGAAGACAGGAATGATGACCGCGCTGCCCGGATGATGAACTATCTCGCGCTTGTAAACTTGCCCGCCTTCACGAATCGTCGCCACGGAAACGTCGAAGACGCGCCCGTGATAAATCTCTTCGGTAGAGATAATTTCGGGAGCTTCTGTCTCAGGTGTCGCCATAAATAAAAATCCCCTGCACGTCTCTTAAACTGAGCTGTCATCTGAAATTGTCTTCTGAGCATATAGCAGCCTTCCAGATATATTCAAGAAGAGACGGTCGGCTTAAATCGAATGCTGCTATAATTGGAACTGATGGCATCGAGTAGAAAAGCTGAACGGATAGAAGTTTACACGGACGGCGAATGCCCTTTGTGCAAGTGGATGCGCGCGAAGGTCGAGCCGTTTGATAGGGACGGGCGCATCGAATGGCTCAACTACCGCGACCCGCTAATTCTCAAGCGCGCCGCGCCGCATACTTTCGCAGAGCTGAACGAAGAAATGCATGTCCGTAATGCTGCGGGCCAATGGTCGAGCGGGTACGGCGGATGGATAGAAGTTTTGAGAGTCCTGCGCGGGTGGCGCTGGGTTGCGCCGGTTCTGGGCCTCTGGCCTTTGACAAGTCTCGGCCCTGTCTTTTACGGCTGGCTCGCGCGTCGTCGCTACAAACTTTTCGGCGTCCCGCCGCCCTGCGATGCGGACGGCGTCTGCTCGCTCCACGCGCCAAAATAAGGCAAAAGGTAAAAGGCAAAAGGTAAAAGTGAAGATGGCTTGAATGCTAATCTTACTTTTACCTTTTGCCTTTTACCTTTTGCCTTTTCAAGCCACCTTCGCGCCTTTTCGAGCATCTTAGAGATGCGCTAAATTCTGTGGCAAGCGGGTCTGAAAACAGCGCAGATTTTTGCAGTGGACTCATTTTATCATCATGGTTCGTCTCGGAATTTCTCTGAGACAGGGAAGAAGGAAGATATGTTGAAGACAAGAAATTTTGTGACCGTCCTCATGGCTCTTATCCTCGCAGTGGCCGCCGTGCTGGTCATTCCGTCGAAGGCGGGAGCTGCAACCGACAACAAGGGAAAAGCCGGGAAGCCGGAGATTCAGGAAGCTCTTAATCTGGCCGTGCTGATTCAGGACGATCTGACTTCACAGGTCGGCAACGAGTTGAAAGTGACGGGCGAATTTATCCGCTCATTACCGGCAGGCTCGCGCGTCATGGTCGGCTATATCACGAGCGGATCGCTTCAGGTGCGGCAGAAATTTACGGATGATCTGGACAAGGCCGCGCGCTCTTTGCGTCTGCCGCTGGCGACCGATTCGGCATCTCCTTATAATCCGTATGTCGAAGTCATAGAGGCCCTGCGCCGCTTTGATTCGGACAATCAAAATCGCAATGCGATACTTTTGATCTCGGATGGTTTGGATGTCTCGCGCGGCTTTGATTCGACTGCTGCGGGACAGACGCTCGACCTCGGAAGAGCTATCCGCGAAGCCAATAAGCGCAATGTTGCCGTCTATTCTTTCTATGCGCCGTCAGTCGGTTTGACGAGCTGGAATCGCACGGCTGCCAGCTACGGCCAAAGCTCTCTGAATCGTCTCTCGGATGAGACGGGCGGCAAGGCTTTCTTTCAGGGAACGACAGGCTTTGTGACTTTCGATGGCTACTTTAAACGGCTGCGCGAGACGCTTAACGAGCAGTATGCCAAAGCCTACTAAATCGCTTCCGGCTTGAAGTGCAGCGGGGCGCGCAAGCACTGGAAATAAGGCGTGACAAAAACACACGCTCTCGGATAAAGTTACACTCCGTCGAGGGGCAAAATGCCCTTCGACGGAGTTTTCTTTTGGACCACAAAAAAATTTTGCCGCCGGTTGCCGTGCAATGGTAAAGTTAGCAACTGTTTCAGACAGCCGACAGGGAAGAGGCCACCTTTCAACCTGAAAATTCGCCGCAGGCGTTAAAAAGCTTGCACGCATATGAAGCCCAATACCGGACGCGAATATTGTCTCATCGTCGAGGGCGCATACCTCTCTGAATCCGAAGCCGAACACGCCTTGCGCGACCCGTTCATCGAAGATTGGGTCGAGCAGACCGGCCACTTTCGCATACACAACATGGGCGACATAGAGGTCACGCCCGGCGTTGCGCTCGGCATGCTCGGCGTTCTGCTGCTTGACGACCGCCTGTTTGAAATCGCCAGCGTAGACCCTGAGCACCCGCTCACGGAACACAAAGCGAAGGGCATCGCAGAAGCCCTCCGCCGTCAGGCCATGTTCGACGAAATCAAGGTCGAGCCGCGCGAGGAATGGGACGAAGCAGAATGACGACCCTCTGGCTGGCGGGATTGTCGGCGGGTTTGCTTGAGCAGGCTGCGGCCATCGTCGGCGCATGCCTCGTCCTGCTGGCGTATGCCCTGCAACGCTTCAAACGCATCTCCGGTGAAAGCGCACTGTATCTCACCTTTAATTTTATCGGCGGCGCGCTGCTCTGCTGGGCCGCCATCAGCACCGGGCAGATAGGTTTTATTATTCTTGAAGGAGCATGGGCTTTGATTAGCCTGTTCAGCCTCTGGCAGCTTTGGCGGGCTGAATAGGATTGATTTCAAAACATTACGTCTTCTGTGGCTAAGGCTTTATGGCTTCTGATTTCGCTTCGCAGAATTTTCTGGATGGTCGCGTGGTCGTGCTTGCGGATGACATCACGCGGCAGGAGGTTGATGCTATTGTCAACGCCGCCAACTCGACCTTGTCGGGCGGAGGCGGGGTGGACGGCGCGATTCATCGTGCGGGCGGGGCGCAGATTCTGGAAGAGTGCAGGGAGATTCGCCGCGCGCAGTACACGGAAGGCTTGCCGACGGGCGAGGCCGTCATCACGACGGGAGGCAATCTGCACGCGCGTCATGTGATACATACTGTTGGACCAATCTACGGGCACGCGGGCGGGCGCGAGGCCGAACTGCTCGCGGCCTGTTATCGCAACTCGCTCGCGCTCGCGGTCGCGCGCGGCCTCTCGTCAATCGCATTTCCTTCAATCTCCACAGGCGCATACGGCTACCCGCGAGATGAAGCGGCGGTTGTTTCCTCACAGGCGATCAGAAAATTTCTCGCAAGCGACGGTCAGCTAACGGAAATCCGTCTGGTCTTCTTTCAACCACGCGACGCCGCAGCGTTTCTCAAAAATCACAGGTTCGTTTAAGCTAGCAGGGTTCGGAGTTTGATTCGGTTTTCGGCTTTGCGACTTCAATACGAATCTTGTTCCATCGCCTTCAATTCCGGTGCTCGACTCTAAACTTTTATAATCTGACTATTGCAGGATAAGTTTACTGATGATGGAAACGACTGACGATATAAACGTGATGGCCCAAACAAGAGAGCGTGTTTTGCCTCAGACTTTGCGTGCTCTTGAGCGGCTGGCATGGAACTACTGGTGGAGCTGGGCTGCTGACGGCGCGAGCCTGTTCCGCGACCTCGACCCGGTGGTGTGGGAAGCGTGCGAGCACAACCCGCGCCGGCTGCTGTCCGAGATTTCCGAGTTTCATCTGATGCAGAAGGCGACAGACCCTGCTTATCTGGCGCGCGTCCGGGCGTTGGCCGATGGGTTTGACAAGTATCTGGCCGCGCCGCACGAAAGTTTTGAGGCGCAGCCGGGTAGGGAAATCACCGCTCAACATCCTGTCGCATATTTCTGCGCAGAGTATGGCGTGCATAACTCTCTGCCGCTCTATTCGGGCGGCCTCGGCATTCTCGCGGGCGATCACCTGAAGTCAGCGAGCGACATCGGCTTGCCGCTCATCGCCGTCGGTTTGCTCTATCGCTACGGCTACTTTCGCCAGCGTCTGACGCGCGAGGGTTGGCAGGAGGAGCACTACGGCGAATCGCATCCGGCGGAGATGCCGATCACGCAGATGTTTGACGACGAGGGCGCTCCGCTGTTCGTCGAAGTCCTGATGCGCGGCAGGATTGTGCGCGCACACATCTGGCGCGTAGAGGTCGGGCGCGTCAAGCTTTACCTGTTGGACACGAACATCGAAGAGAACGCGGAGACGGATCGCTTTGTGACAGGTCATCTCTATGGCGGCGACCGCGAAACGCGCGTCGTGCAGGAGATGCTGCTCGGCATCGGCGGCGTGCGGCTCTTGAGGAAATTAAAGGTCGAGCCGCACGTCTTTCATTTGAACGAAGGCCACTCTGCGTTTCTGACGCTGGAACTGGCGCGCGAGTTGACGCAAGGGCCTGAGCGTTTGAGTTTCAAGGAAGCGGCAAACATCGTGCGAGAGCGTTGCGTGTTTACGACGCACACGCCGATTGCTGCTGGCAACGATGCTTTCCCGGCCTCGCTCATCGAAAAATGTTTCGGCTCGTATTACGAACAATCGCTCGGTCTCGCGCACGACGAGTTTCTCGATCTGGGCCGCGTGGATACGAATGATGATCTGGAGTGGTATGGCCTCTCGCCGCTGGCGATCAAGATGTGCCGCTCGACCAACGGCGTGAGTCGCAGGCATGGCGAAGTCTCGCGCGAGCTGTGGGAGCGTCTGTGGCCCGAAGGGACAAAGCTGCAAGACATCCCTATCACTTACGTGACCAACGGCGTGCACGCGCAGACATGGGTTGCGCCACTTCTGCGCGAGTTGTTCACCAAATATATCGGCCCGGACTGGGCCAATTGCGCGCATGACATAGAAGAGTGGACGCGCGGCGTCGAAGGCATTCCGGACAGCGAATTGTGGGATTCGCATTGTTTGCTCAAACAGCGACTGATAGCCTTCATTCGCCATCGCTCGTTTCATGCGCGGCTCCATCGCAAAGAGAGCGCGGCTTATATCGAAGCCGCGAGCACGATGTTCGACCCGGAAGCTTTGACCATCGGTTTTGCGCGCCGCGTGGCCGGATACAAACGCTGGCGACTGCTGCTGGATGACCCGGAGAGGCTGATGCGCCTGATTGATAACAAAGAGCGGCCCGTGCAATTCGTCTTTGCCGGAAAGGCTCACCCGCAGGATCAGGAAGCCAAATTGACTTTGCAGCAGCTTGCCATCTGGAAATATGACCCGCGCGTCATGCGCCGCGCAGTCTTTCTGCAAGATTACGATCAAGAAATCGCCCGTCATCTCGTTCAATCAGTGGACGTTTGGTTAAACGTCCCGCGCCGCCCGCTTGAAGCCTCTGGCACGAGCGGGCAAAAGGTGGCGATGAACGGCGGCTTGAATCTTTCGATTCTGGACGGCTGGTGGGTCGAGGGCTATGACAGGACGAACGGCTGGGCCATCGGCGATGCGAGCGTCAGCGAAGATGAAGAGTTGATGGATGCAGAAGATGCCGTCTCGCTCTATCGCGTGCTGGAAGAAGAGGTCGTCCGGCAGTTTTACGAGCGCGATGAGACTGGACTTCCGCGCCGCTGGGTGGCGATGATGAAGCGTTCCATCGAAACCCTGCTGCCGGTCTTTAACAGCGACCGGATGGTGGAAGAATACGCGCGCAAAATCTATTTGTAGAAGCTTTTGCGGGAAAGATGATGATGAAGATAAAGCTCTTGTTGATGTCTCTGCTCGCCTGTGTCGTGACGGGATTTGCCGGCCAGCCTGTTCCGGCGTTGAAAGCAAAACCGGAGCGCGAGGTCAGTCTGAAATCCGGCAGGGAAGTGTTTGTGAAAGAGGCCGGACTGAAAATCAAGTTCGCTTCCGTCGTCGAAGATTCGCGCTGCCCTGAAGGCGTGGATTGCATCTGGGCCGGTAACGGAAAAATCGCCGTCACCGTGAAGAAGGGCAGGCACAGGGCCGCTTCATTTGAGTTGAGCACGATGACGGAGCCGAAGAGCGTCACGTATCAAGGCTACGAAATCAAGCTGGTCAAGCTCGACCCGTATCCGAAAAAGGATGTCTCCGTTAAAAAGGAAGAGTACGTGGCGACGCTGGCTGTAAAAAAAATCCAGGGGAAAAGCAAATGAGAAATGGGTAAAGGTGGAAGAGGGGAAAAGGAAAAACAGTTCCCCGACTTTTCCTCTTGCCCTTTTCCACTCTTAACCTTTCCCACTTGTTTCTTATGAAGAGCTGTCAGAAATGCGGGACGACTTATGCCGATGCTGTGAGCTTTTGCTCGCGCGACGGCGAAGTCCTCAAGGACGATCATGCGGAGCTGATCGGGCATGTTCTAGACAATCAATACGAGATCGAAGCCTTTATCGCAGAGGGCGGGATGGGCGCGGTCTATCGCGCGCGGCACACGCTTCTGGGGGATAAGGTCGCCATCAAAATCCTGCCGCCGGAGATGCGCCGCAACAGTGAATGGCTCAAGCGTTTTCAAAGAGAAGGACAGGCCGCGCGCCGCTTTCGTCATCCGAACGCGGTCATCGTCCACGACCTCAGAACATCGAGCGAGGGTTGGAACTACCTCGTCATGGAATATGTCGAAGGGCGCACGCTGGATCACGAGATGACAGAGCGCGGCGGGCGGCTCGCTCCCGCAGAGAGCTTGAAAATCATAGAGGCCGTGGCAAGCGTGCTTGATGCGGCGCACGCGCAAGGAGTCGTGCATCGTGACCTCAAGCCTTCAAACATCATGCTCGCGGGCGATGGCGGCACAGTCAAGCTGCTTGATCTGGGCATCGCAAAAATCAGCGGCACGCTGGCAGGTGAAACCGCCCTCACGACCGCAGGGCAACTGCTCGGCACGCCTTACTACATGTCGCCCGAACAGTGGGGCGAGATTCCAAAGGACAGCGGCATCGAGATAGACGGGCGCGCAGACCTCTATTCGCTCGGCATCGTCGCTTATCAAATCACGACGGGCGCGCTGCCCTTTAAGGCCGACACTGCGATTGAACTCAGGCGCGCGCACTGCCGCGAACAGGCGCGCCCGCTCGAAGAGTTTGACGCGAGCATCCCGCCTGAATGGTCGCGCGCGGTTCTGCGTGCGATGGCGAAGGACAGGAGCGAGCGGCAGCGGACGACCGGAGAGTTTGCGCGCGAGTTACGAGCGTCTTTGAGCGGCGCAAGCGAGTCGCCAAAAGTTTCGCGGGCGGACGCGCCGACGCTTGCTGGCACGCTCAATGAGACAAACATTTCGGGGCGCGGCGCGACGCCGCAGAATCTCGCCGCCTTGACCGTCAATGACAGCGCCGCGTCCGTCAATGCTCATCAGGCTTTGCCGGATGTTTCCGCTTCTGTGGCTACGGCGCAGCCGCTTCCGTTGGCTTCCGTTTCAAAGCGTTCCTGGACGCTCGGCTTGATGAGTTCGCGCGGCTGTCAGGTTTCCGTGACCGTGGCGGCGATGGTCATGCTGGCTGTGATGGTGGGCGGCTACGCTTTGATGCAAAAACTTGGCAGCAGTTCGGATACGAGAAGCACGAACGCGCCGACTACAGCGCAGAACGCGAACACGAAGGCGAACACGAACACAGGGTCGGATGCGACGCCGATAGTGGGGACGAATGCCAACAGCAATACGAGCGCGACGCAAAAAGCTTTTATGCGTTATTATCTGCTGCTCAGTGACTCTCCGCTTGACGAGCAGACGCACGCTTTAGGTAACGAGCCGGTTCCGGTAGGGCAGAGCTTGCAGTTTTCCTTTACTGCGAGCGAGGACGGTTTTATATACATGCTCGGACATGACGGGCAGGGCAAAGAAGTCGTCATGCCGCTTGGCACATTCGTCGCGCCGTCGGCGGTCAAAGCCGGACAGGAAATAGAATTGCCCGTGCTGGCCCACGTTAAATTAAACAGCGAGCCGGGCGCGGAAATTTTTACTGTTATCTTTAGCGAAGACGCGCTCGACCTGCCGTTTGCCGGTGAAGCATTGCCCCTTGACGGTTCATTTCGTAAACTAACGGCTGAAGAGCAACGTAAGGTCAAGGAATTGAGACAGCAGAGCGCCCCCGCGCGCGTCAGTTTCGCGGGCGAGCCGAAGACAGGATTCGCCAGCGTCGCGCTCGACGGCGAGCGTGGCAATCAGCCAGTCGTATTCGATATTAAGTTACAACTCAAACGATAAGGCCATTTGCTCAACCGAGCGTGAAAATAATGGAACCTGTGATTTCGCGCAAAGGCGCTAAAGAGAAAACAGCAGACCCAAAGAGAGCTTCAACTCCTTTGCGCTTTGTGTTTTATCTTTGCGCCTTTCGGTGAACGTTCCGTCCATTCCAATCTCATGCGGTTTGATTTTAGACTCAAGACTTTAAAACTTCAGACTCTGGACTCCCTCTTATGAAATATTGCCCGGTCTGTAATACCAAATACGAAGACAGCATCAGCTTCTGCGCGCTCGATGGCGAAGTGTTGGAAGACGACCCGACGACCATCGTCAACACGACGCTCGACGGGCAGTATCATATCGAATCCATGCTCGGCAAAGGCGGGATGGGCGCGGTCTATCGCGCGCGTCATATCCTTTTGGGCGACCGCGTGGCGATTAAGGTGCTGCCGCCGCAGATGCGCAATAACGCCGAATGGCTGCGCCGCTTTCGCCGCGAGGGACAGGCCGCGCGCCGCTTTCGTCACCCGAACGCCGTGACGGTTTACGACCTGCGCACGACGAGCGAGGGCCTTATCTACATGGTGATGGAATATGTAGAAGGCTTTACGCTCGACGCGGATTTGAAAACGCGCGGACGCTTCACGCCGGAAGAAGCTGTTTCAGTGCTTGAGCCTGTCATGAGCGTGCTCAACGCCGCGCACGCGCAGGGGGTCGTGCACCGCGACCTCAAACCGGAAAATATCATGATCGGAAAACCCTCTACGGGCGGCGAGCCTGCTGTCAAGCTGCTTGATCTGGGGATTGCCAAGATCAGCGAGCTGGCGGGCGCGGATTCCGGCGGCTCTACGGCCCTGACAGTGGCCGGACAAATCCTCGGCACGCCTTATTACATGTCGCCTGAACAGTGGGGCGATGCTTCGCGCGACGGCAGCCCGGAGATAGACGGGCGTGCGGACATCTACTCGCTCGGCACGGTCTTTTATGAGCTAGTTGCGGGTCGCAGGCCATTCTGCGGTCTGACCTTGCAGGAACTCAGGCGCGAGCACGTCACCGTCACGCCAAAGCCTTTGCATGAAGTCGCGCCGGATGTGACGGAGGATTTCAGCCGCGCTGTGGCACGCGCGATGTCAAAGGATCGTGCAGACCGTCAGGCGACTGCCGGAGAACTGGCAAACGACCTGCGCACGGCTCTGGGCATGTCTCCTGTGAGCCTGAACGCAACCTCGCTCAACGCCTCTACGCCAAACCTTCCGGCCACGCCTAACGCCGTAACCAGTATCGAAGGCGATGCGTCTTTCCCGACGGGCGTCGAAGATAAGAGACAGACGAGTTCCGACATCAGTGCGCCGACGGTGATGACGCTTGATTCGCCGCCGCGCCCGCAACAGCCGAGCGCGCCGCCTCCGGCAGCCACCTCGCTCGCGCAGATGCCGCCAATGGAACAGCCTCCGGCATCCCCGCCGCCGCCGCAGGGAAGCAGCATGTCCGGGCCGCCGCCGATGGCGACGATTGCGACCAGCCCGAATGCAGGCGCGACCGGAGGCTTTGCTTCCAACGCTCCTTCGTCCGCACCACCACCGCCATCGTATGCGCCGACGCCAGCTCCTTCGTATATGCCCAGTCCGGCAGTGGCGGCTGCGCCGAAGGGCCGCTCGCCGGTAGTGCCGATTATCATCGTGCTCGTGTTGCTCGTTCTCGTCGCAGGCGTCGGGGGCGGCATCTTTATCTGGAGCCGCTCTGGTTCGACGGAGAAGGGTAATACCAACAATAGCAACAACACGAACGACAACACCAACAACTCGAACGGCGGCGGCGACGCGACCGCGCCCACAGAGGCCATGCGCTACTGGCTGGAGCTTGAAGGCAAAGTGCAGCCCGCGCGTGTCGCGGCAGTTGTCCCGCTCGCTTCCGGACAGGCGTTCAAGTTTCATTTCACGCCGGAGGAAAACGGCTATCTGTACATGGTCGCCCCCGGCGTGGATAATGTGCCGACGACCTTTCTGACGGCTATTCCTTTTGAAGGCTCAGGCGTCAAGAACAACAGCGTAGTTGCTGGCGAGAACTACAGTTTTCCGCGTGGCCCGCAAAACTGGATTACGCTCGACGAAAAACCGGGCACAGAGTTCTACACCATTGTCTTTTCCAAGACGCCGCTGACCTCTCTCTCTTTCCTAAATGAAGAAGCCAATCATGCTTTGACCGAGGAAGAGCAGAACGAGTGGAACGATTTCCTGTCGCAGCACAAGGCAAACGCGCCCGCCACCAACGTCATGGACGAGAATAGCAATGAGCCATACGTGTCAGTGAAGCCGCGACAGGCCGCTACGGATGATAAACCGCTCGTCTTCGACGTGCGAATCGAGCATAAATAAGTGTAGAGATGAATGAGCCGCAAAAAGTTTTCTCCCGACCGGCGGCCCTCGTTCGAGAATGTAAAAAACTTAGAGGAGTAAAATTGATGCGAGCTAAAATATTGGTTCCCCTGCTGTCGGTTGCGCTTGTGGCAGGCACTGCCCTGACCGGAGCGCGTGCGCAGGACGACCCCAATGAAGAACAGACGCGCGGCTCATTCCTGACCAGTCGCCCGCCCGCTTCCGGCGGCGGACTCGGCTCGGTCGGCGCAGGCGCTTCGAGCGGCAATAAACCGACGGGCAATAGCGGCGGCAGCAGCAGCAGCAGTGCGAGAAATACAGGCAAGAGCACAGGCAGGTCTACAGGCAAGAACACAGGCCGGAACACAGGCAAAACCACCGGAAAGACTACGGGCAAGACGACCGGCGTCGGCGTCGGCACGACTTCAGGCACGGGAGTTAAAAGCTACTCGCATGCTCCAATCGGACTCGGCTATACGATGTACATGCGCAACGCCGTCGGCGATGCCATGCGTATAGACCCTGAGCGCGTGTTTTACGCAGGCGACCGCATACGCCTTTCGATGGAGCCGAACACGGACGGCTATCTATATGTTTTTCACACGGAGAACGACGGCCCGCCGACGCTTATCTTCCCGGATGCACGGCTGAACGAAGGCGACAATTCCATCGAAGCTCATGTGCCCTACGAAGTGCCTTCGCCGTATGAAGCGAGCGAGAATCTGCGCTGGTTCGTGTTCGATGACAAGCCCGCCGTCGAGCGGCTCTACATCGTGATTACGCGCGAGCCGATACCCGGCACTCCCATCGGTGATGATCTGGTCAATTTCTGCCGCAACAACCAGGGAAGCTGCCCGCTGCGGATGAATCCCGCAAGCTGGGCCAAGATCAAGGGCCAGCTCAATGCGCGCGTCAAGGTCAGCAAGAGCAAGACCTACGGACAGACGCAGACCGCAGGCGAACGCGAAGCCACGACGCGCGGCCTCGGTCTGGACCAGAGCGCGCCGGAGCCTTCTGTCGTCAGGATGAACGTCTCTTCAACCGACGGCTTTCTCGTGACGGCGATTGATCTCGTCCATCGTTAATCGAGTTCGGAGAGTTTATAGAGTTCAGAGCGTTGGGAAATGGCTTTGCTCCTGCACGCTCTACACTCTCTGAACTATATAAACTGATTTTTTTAGTTACAAGAAACATCACATCGACCGTTCAGTGTCTGTTCATGGCTGTGATAGACTCCGCGCCGATGTCAGTTAGGCCCGACAGGTTGATGCAAGTCTAAACGCCCCGAAGCACCTCGCTTCTTGAGAATCATACGGTTAATACCGGAGGAACATGATGAAATCTTTAGCAAAACCCCTCGTTTATTTTCTCTCGTGCGCGACCGTCGCCGCCGGACTCCAGTCCCCCGCGACGCGGCTTCAAGCGCAGACCATTAACAATCCGGCTTCAATCAATGCTGTAGTGCCGCAGGCTGACGGCAAAGCCGCTCTCGCTCAGGGCCGCATGCTCCTGAAGCGCGGCAACGCAGAACAGGCTCTGATCTCACTCGAACAGGCGCTCAAGCTCTACACTTCTGCCAATGATGCCAAGGGCATCGCTACTTCGCGCGACGCGCTCGGCGATTTGTACAGCCGTCAGGGCCAGTACAATGTCGCGCTCGCGCATTATCAAAAAGCCAACGAATCTTTCACCGCCGCCAACGACACCTACAACGCTAACCTGATGCTCGCCAAGACGGGCGACATGTTCTTCCGCGCAGGCATGGTCAACGAGTCGCGCGACGCTTATTCAAAGATGAGCGTCACCAAGCTGGACACGAGCGCGGCGGGCACTGCCAAAGACGTGCAGAACAAAGCCAGCAAAGGCACGAGCCTGTTTGGAAAAGCGCGCAGCATCGCCTCCGGCGGGCCAAGCCTTTCGACTGCGAGTGATGCGGCCTCCATCGGCGCGGATGTCAAGAATACTATTGATGAGGAACGTAATAAGTATCGTCAATTCATCATCTACTCCATCTACGAGCTTGGCATGGGCCGCCTCGATTACGCCAACAACCAGCACGACAGCGCGAAGACGCATTTCAGCAACGCGCTCGCCGCCGCAGACAATCCGCTCTACGGAAAGTTCGGTCAGGCGCGTCGCTGGCGCATCGCTTCGCGCACCTCGCTCGGAGATATAGCTTTGATTCAGGGACGCTTCCCTGATGCCGTCAAGCTTTACACTGCCGCCACCGAAGGCGCGCGTAAAGATAATCGCGCAGACCTGCGCTGGCCCGCGCAGCGCGGCATCGGCAAGGGCAAGTGGATGCAGGCCAACGCAGAGAAAGACCAGAAGAAGGCCGCGAAGGGAAGAGAAGAAGCGATTGTTGCTTACCGCGACGCGCTCGTGACCATCGAAGGCATACGCGAAGGAAGCCTCAGCGCAGATGAATCTCGCTCGACCTTCTTAGCGACGACCAAAGACGTGTTTGATGAAGCGGCAGGCGCTCTGGCAGAAAGAGCTTTGATGACGGCGACGCCGGGCGCTCCGCTCGCGGGCGCAGCCCTGACGGATGCCGCAGAGGCTTTCAAGATTGTCGAGCAGAGCCGCGCTCGCTCGCTGCTGGACATGCTTGGCGAATCAAACGTCAACATCACGGAAGGCGTTCCGGCAGACCTCTTGAAGCGCAAGCAGGATAACCTCACACGCCAGCAGGAGATCGCGCAGGAATTGGCCGGTCTCGGCGGCAGCGAAGAAGGAAAGAAGAAATCCAACTCCGATCTGGAAACCGAGCTGACGCAGCTTCAAACGGATTACGACAGCATCGAGAATCAGATTCGCGGGGCCAGTCCGAAGTATGCTTCGCTCACTTTGCCGCAGCCACTGACGCTCGCGGAAGTCCAGCAGCAGGTGCTCGATGATAAGACCGCGCTTCTGGAATACAACCTCGGCGCGAAAGATTCTTACATGTGGGCCGTGACACAGGGCGGCGTCGCGCTTTACAAGCTGCCCGCGCGCTCAAGCGTAGACCAGCAGGCTCTGGAACTTCGCACGCAGATGATTCCCGAAAAACTGCGCACGCCGATTGCCGGAATCAACACTGCTCCGACGCGCGGCCTCGGCCTCGCCTCCGGTCAGGCAGCAGGCAACGCCGGAGCCTTTGCTACTTCTTCAAACAATCTCTACAAGACTATTATCGAGCCAGCCGCGAGCATGATTGGCGACAAGCGCGTGCTCGTCGTCGCGGACGGCGCGCTCAATTACATTCCGTTTGAAGCTCTGGTGAAAACCCCCGGCACGGACTACTCTGCGCTGCCTTATCTGGTGACGACGAATGAGATCATCTACGCGCCTTCGGCTTCGGTCGTTGCGGTTATCAGAAAGCAGTCTGCCGCCAAGCCTACTGGCAAGAACGTGCTGCTCGTCGCAGACCCTGTCTTTAACTCGAACGACCCGCGCGCCAAAGGCGCAGCCGGAACAACCACCGGCGGCGCGGACACTCGCGGCCTCGGCCTTTCCAGCGCATTGACGGATGTGGCGGGCACGCCTTCCGCTCAGAACACTGGCGCGCCCGCGCAAGGCTTGATGCTGGCGCGACTCAACGGCACGCGCGCCGAAGCCGAGCAGATTGCCCTGCTCACCAAACAGAGCGGCGGGACGGCGGATACATGGCTCGACTTAAATGCAAACGAGGCCAACATACAGTCGAAAGACCTGCGGAACTACCGCGTCGTGCACGTCGCCACGCACGGCCTCTTGAATGCAGAGCGACCGCAGTTCACGGGCCTCGTGCTTTCGCTCGTCGGCAATAAGCAGGGCGACGGCTTCCTCAGAACGGACGAGATTTTCAATCTCAAGCTTGGCGCGCCACTCGTCATGCTCTCGGCCTGCGAGACCGGACTCGGTAAAGAGAAACGCGGCGAAGGCGTCATCGGTCTGACGCGTGCGTTTATGTACGCGGGCGCGCCGACCGTCGGCGTCAGCCTGTGGTCTGTCTCGGATAACTCGACGGCGCAATTGATGACGGACTTTTACAAGCGCATGTTCACAGGTCAGGGGATGGCTCCGGGCGCAGCCATGCGCGCCGCGCAGCAGAACATGATCGCCGGTAAGAAGTATGCCGCGCCGTTCTACTGGGCACCCTTCGTGCTCGTCGGCGAATGGCGTTAAAGCGAAGGAAGCTCAAAGACGTTTCCCGCAAAGGCGCAAAGGCGCAAAGAAAGCAACTTGTCTTTCTTTGCGCCTTTGCGCCTTTGCGGGAACTTCTCTTTGTACCCGTTGGCCCATGTCAGAAATTTATCAGAACTCTTACAGGACTTTCCAACGACCCGTACCGGATATTACAGTTGATGATCTGCGAAATTCTAACGGAAGGGTAAACATCATATGCGTTACAAGCTTAACCTCTTGCTCGCGCTCGCCAGCCTTCTGACGGCTGCGCTGGCCTGCAACTACAGCTTTACGACGGCCAACATCAGCGGCCTGAAAATAAGCCGCGAGAAAAATGCCGCCACGGAAACCTCTAACTTTGAATCCGGCGCAACCGTTTACATCGTCGCGCAGATTTCCAACACCAGCGACAAACACAAAGTCACGAGCCGCGTTCTCTATGATGATGTGCAGGGGCATGACTCCGGCAAGCCTGTGCCGGGCGCGGAGACGAGCGTTGAAGTGCCGGGCGCGACGGCTGCC
The DNA here is from genome assembly GCA_963817025.1 of Pyrinomonadaceae bacterium. Classification (GTDB taxonomy): domain Bacteria; phylum Acidobacteriota; class Blastocatellia; order Pyrinomonadales; family Pyrinomonadaceae; genus JACMLC01. Next base: position 353,809 of record CAWFML010000005.1, read on the forward strand.
ACCTTTACCCTCACGCCGCCGGGCACAGGGTGGGAGGCGGGCAAATATAAAGTCGAAGTCGTGTTGAAGAATGAAAGCGGCAAAGAGATAGATCAAAAGAGTTCGAGCTTTAGCGTTGAAAAGCCGGGGAGCGCCGCCCCGGTCGAAGAGAGCAAAGAAACCCCTGCTGCGAATACCAATTCTGCTTCGTCATCTTCAATCCCTGCGCCCCGTCTGACGGACATCAAAATCACTACGGACGACAGCAGCGAGCCTGAGCGGTCGCAGGAGACCTTTGGCCCGCTGGATTCGATTTACGTCATGTACACGATGAAGAATGTATCGCGCGGCGCGCACATCTATTGCAACATGTACATGGACAGCGCGGATAAGACTCTGGTGCGCTCGCTCTCTTACATGAATCCTCCCGAATCAGAATTTGTCGAAAGGTTCGACTTTGACCCGAGGGCCGGGTGGGCCACCGGCCCATATCTGATAGAGCTTTCATACAGGCCGGGTTCGGATGCAGAGCCTGTGGTGCTGAAAACTCTCAAATTAAATGTTAGGTAGGCCATACGAAAGAATGCAAAATTAAAAATGTAAAATGCAAAAATAAGAACCGTCTTTTATTTTGCATTTTACATTTTTAATTTTGCATTTCCCCACGCGCTTGCCGCTCGTCGCGTTGATGGGCTACTGTAAATGGCGGGTGACGGCATAATTTCGCGCGGGATGCGCTTTCCCGAAAAGCCGTTAGCCTTTACCCTGGAGACGCTTTTCGAGTGGAGGTTTCAGATTCGATGATGTCAGAACGTGCGGGACAGACAGGGCCATTCGTCGCCCTTGAAAACACACAGGCGCTGGAAGATTTGTTCCGGCTTTCGCATGACCATCCCGTTATCCTTTTCAAACACAGCCTGACGTGTCCCATCAGCAGCGCGGCTTATGCTGAGATGTCGCGCCTGACGAACGAGGTCGCGCTCGTCGTCGTGCAGCGCGTGCGCGACGTTTCGCGCGAGGTGGAGACGCGCACAGGCATCAGGCATGAATCGCCGCAAGCCATTATCCTGCGCGGCGGCCATGCCGTCTGGAATGCTTCGCACTGGCGCATCACTTCAGACGCGGTCGAACAGGCCATGCGCGAGCATGCATAGCGAAAGATTTTTAATGTCTTCTCTTTCGAGAGTTTTTTGATGAGTAATGTCACGGAAAGACGCGGGCCTGCGATTGAGCCGCGAGAGATAATGCAGGAGGGCGATGCTGGCCTGCGCATCACATGGGCGGACGGGCATGTGTGCCGCTTCGACGCGCCCGCGCTCAGGAGAGCCTGTCCATGCGCGCAATGCGTCAACGAATGGACGGGGCAGCGCATGCTCAAGCCCGAAGCCGTTTCGGATGAAACGATAATCAGTGACCTGGCGATTGTCGGTCGCTATGCTCTGAATTTTATCTGGAGCGACGGTCACGAGACAGGCATCTACAGCTTTCGCTACCTGCGCGAACTGTGCGAGCAGGCAGAAGCGGTCAAGGGTCAGTAGCAGGCAGCTCTCACTTTTACGTTTTGATGAATGAGGTCAAGAAGATTCTGGTGGTCGAAGACGACGAGGTTGCGCGCGAGTTGATGCGCCGCGCGCTTGAGAGGCGCGGGTATAGTGTCACGACTGCGGAGGATGGCGTGCGCGGTTATGAAGCAGCCATCAGCGTGCGTCCGGCTCTAATCATCACGGACATCAACATGCCCGGCGCGGACGGCGTGCATCTGGTGCGCCGCGTGCGCGACACTGCGGGCATGGAAGATGTGCCGATACTTGTGACGACCGGGTTTGGCACGGGCAACGCGAGCTTTTCGCTGGCGCAGGGAGCGACCGCTTACGAGCCGAAGCCGCTCGACCCGCAGAGTTTTCTGGCGACGGTCGCCAGATTGTTGGGAGGCACATGAATCCGGGCAGGCTTTTCAAATTCAACTAACGAATAACTCAACCTTTGCGTCTCAGGTTTTATCTTTGCGCCCCCAGCGCGAAATATTGAGATTTCACGCTGGGGGCGCAAACAAAGAAAGGCTCAAGGCGCAAAGAGTTGAAGGGTTTTGAAGTGAGTTCTTATATCGGATGTGCGTTTTGTTTTTAGAGCATGGGGGAAGCGGATGACGGAAGTAATCGGCTGGGCCAGTTCTTTGATACTGGTGCTGACCATTGCCAAACAGGTTTACAAGCAGTGGCACGAGGGGTCGAGCGAGGGCGTCTCGAAATGGCTTTTTGTCGGGCAGATTTCCGCTTCGCTCGGCTTTACGATTTATAGCTGGCTGGTGCGGAACTGGGTCTTCGTCGTCACCAATGCGCTCATGCTCATCAACGGCCTGCTCGGTCTGGGCATCGTGCTCTATCATCGCAGGCGGGCGACGGGCAACTCGCCACAGGCCGAACGTGCATGAAGAAGATGTTAGATATTAGATGTTAGATGCTGGTAAAAGAGAAACTGAAATCTAACATCTAATATCTAACATCTCGATTTCTTATGAGCTTATGGAACGTCATCGCGCGGCGGCTTTCCGGATTCGCTGCTCCTGTGAAGGAAGCTTCGCGGCTGAGCGAAGCCGCGCTGGCAGAGCTTACAAGCGCCGCGCTCAATAAAGATGAGGCGGAGATTAAAGAGTCTCTGGCCTCGCTCGCGCCGGAAGAATTAAGAGAGGTTGCGCGAGAAGTCCTGCGCGTTCGCGCGGGCGAGGCGCTTGAGATTTTGAGCAACTGCCAGCCCTGCCACGAACTGCTCTCTGGCGGCGGCTATAATCCCCTCGCTTTGCTGGCGACGCTCAGAGAGAGCATCGGGCAGCCTTCCGCGCAGATGGACATAGACGAGAGCGGGCGCGGCGGCTCGCAGCGCGGTCAGGGCTATGAGACGCACATCCGTTTCGGGCCGCGCGAGTTTCTGACCGGAACATCTCTGGCCGGGATGACCGTGCGCGAAAGCCAGCTACAGGTTATCCTGCATGAGTTGGCGCACGTCGCCGGAGACGTGATTCCACCCGACGGCGGCAATGCGGCAGAGAGCGTGCGCAACCAGCAGCGCATCACGCGCGCCTGTTTGCCGGAAACACACGAAAGGATTAAGGATGAGAACTCGGAAGACAAAACTCCGGACTCGGAATTAAAAAGCTCAAGCAGCTTTTATTCCGAGCCGTGAACCCTGTCTCCTGAGTCATGTTTTACCATGCTACAAGAAAAAGACATCTTCGATGAGAAGCAGGAGATGAAACGTGCGAGCTTCAGTTGCCCGTTTTGCCGCGAGCGCGCAGAGTATGATGTGCGCTGGCTGACGCGCCGGAAAAAGAGTCAGCTTCCGCGCGGGGCTAACGAGCAGGATCGGGCGCGCTTTGCCAAATCGCGCGACTACATGGTGCGGATAGACGACATGCTCGCGTGCAAAAACATGCGTTGTCGCAGACGCTTCGAGATTCCCAATTCGCAGTCAGTAGTCTTCATTTAAAGAGAGTTAGCCACCGAAGGGCACAGAGAACGCAGGGTAATTACAAATTCAAAATCTCAGATTTGAAATTATTTCTTGTCTCTGTGTTCTTTGGTGTCAAAAACTATTAAGGAGAAAAAGACGATGGACGAACTCATCAAGAAGGTTTCAGAGCGCACAGGGCTTGGCGAAGATAAAGCTAAAACCGCTGTCGAGACGGTGGTTGGATTTTTGAAAGAAAAACTGCCGGGGCCGATTGGAGGGCAGATTGACAGCGTGCTCAATAGCAGCGGCGGCATGATCGCAGACAAGGCCGGTGACATTCTGGGCGGCCTCGGCGGAATGCTCGGCAAGAAAGATTAAGAGAGCTTTTCAAAGCCAGCGATAGGGAAAGACAAAAAAGAAGTTTCCCGCAAAGGCGCTGGTGACGCAAAGAAAGCATTCGATCTCTTCTTTGCGTCACCAGCGCCTTTGCGGGAAAAGTTTTTACTGTATCGCTGTCACAATGGCTTGCGATAACCGTAGCGTTCGAGCAGGGCTTGTCCTTCCTGACTTAAAACAAATTCGACGAAGCGGCGCGCGGCCTCCTGCTTTTGTGATTTCTTGATAACGGCTATGGCCTGATTGATGGGTTGATGAAGTCGCTCGTCAACTTCGATGGCCTGTCCTTCTCCTGCACGCACGAGGGCCAGCGGGATAAAGGCCGCGTCAACATTTCCCGTCGCAGCATATTGCCTGACCTGTGAGACGTTCTGCCCGTAGACCACTTTTCGTTCAAGCTGCTGCCAGAGGTTGAGCGTGCGCAGGGCCTCGACCGAAGCACGCCCGTAAGGCGCAACATCCGGCTTGGCAATCCCTATCCGCTCGATTTCCGTGCTCGTTAAATCTTCTATGCGCGTGAGCCTGATACGCGAGGCGGGAGGCGTCCAGAGCGCCAGCCGCCCGCGCGCGTAGAGCCTGTGCTCGTCCTCTGCGAGCAGCCCTTTGCGCTCAAGCCTCAACACGTTTTCGACATCCGCAGAGGCGAACACATCAAAGGGCGCGTCCTGCTCGATCTGGCGCGCGAGGTCTGCGGTCGCCCCGTAGCTATAGACGACGCGAATGCCCGTGCGCGCCGTAAACTCTTTGCCCAGCTCCGCAAAAGCGTCAGTCAGATTGGCTGCGGCAGCGATGTTGATTTCGTCCGGCGGCTTCGCCTCTTTGTCTGCGCGGCAAGAGCCACAGATAAAAGCGCAGAGCAAGATCGAGATGAGAAGGAATGCCGGTTTCGACTTTTCCCTGAAGGCTTTGAAAGGCTTGCGCTTTGAAATTAGTTTCATATAATACAACCCGTCGCAACTTGAGCAGTTAAACTTTTACTGCTACAACTCTCGTGTCCAGCCGAACAGGCAGGCACGAGCCACGAACTATAGAATTTCTCTCACGATAAGAGTTGCCCGATAATACTCTATACCGGATTAACCGGCTCACCGAATTACACACGAACAAAAGGAGATGCTCGCAAAATGAAAAAGCGCATCAATGTCATATTAATCTTGATGGCTCTCTGCTCTCTCTCTCTTTTCACATGGTTTAGCAGCAGCGCGGAAAACCAGCCCGCAGCCGTTCAGCCGGATGGCGGCGGGGAATATAAGTTTCAAAACACGGAATGCCTGACCGATGACCAGCGCTCGGAAATCCAGCGCGAGAATCAGAAAAATATGGAGATGCTGCGCGCTCAGGGCAAACTTCCCGAAGCGAATCGGACAGCCGTCGTGGCCCTCAACTGGCCCACCCGCCCCGCTGCGACGACCACTGACTTCGATATTTACGGCATCTCAAACTTTGTGGACCAGAATCCGAGTTTCCCGAATCAACTGCTCGATTGGAATTGCGGCGCTCGCACTTATGATACCGCCGCTGGCTACAATCACGCAGGGATAGACATCTTCACATGGCCGTTTGGCTGGTACAAGATGGACAACAATCAGGCGGAAATAGTGGCCGCCGCTCCCGGCATTATCATCAACAAATTTGACGGTAACTTCGACCGCAGTTGTGCCACTGCGGGCGGCAACTGGAACGCCGTTTATGTCAGGCACGCGGACAATTCTGTAGCATGGTACGGCCACATGAAAAAGAATTCGTTGACGGCGAAAGCTATCGGTGACACGGTGGTCGCGGGCGAATATCTCGGTATCATCGGCAGCTCAGGCAATTCATCAGGGCCGCACCTCCACTTCGAGCTATATAACGCGGCGGGCGCATTGCAAGACCCGTATCAGGGCACATGCAATTCTTTGAACAACTTTACGTGGTGGGCCAGCCAGCGACCTTACAATGACACGAAGGTCAACGCGCTGATGACACACTCTGCGCCGCCGCAGTTTCCAGCCTGCCCGACGCAGGAACAGCCTAATATCAAAAATACTTTCCTTCCGGGCAGTACTCTCCTGACAGCCATCTACCTGCGCGATCAACTTGTAGGGCAACAGGCGCAACTCTCTTTGATTCAACCTAACGGCGCGACATGGCAGAGTTGGAACTTCAACTCTGCCAATAACTATACAGCCTCTTACTGGTACTGGAATTGGACGCTGCCCCCGACCGCGCAACTCGGCGCGTGGACATTCAGGGTCACGTACAACGGGCAGACTGCTCAACAGCATACCTTCTATGTACGCACGACCCTTGCGCCTGCGCCCTTTGATTTTGACGGCGACGGCAAGACGGATGTCGGAGTCTTCAGACCTTCCAATGGCGGCTGGTACTACATTCTTAGCTCAAACAATACTTTCGGCTCGCGCGCTTTCGGCCTCAGCACGGATAAGATTACGCCTGCGGATTTCGACGGCGACGGTAAGACGGACATCGCAGTCTTTCGTCCCTCGACCGGCGCGTGGTACTTGCAGAAGAGCAGTGAGGGCTTTGCGGGCATAGCCTTTGGCTCTAACGGAGACATTCCTGTTCCGGCTGACTATGATGGCGACCGCAGAGCGGACATCGCAGTCTTTCGTCCCTCGACTGGCGCATGGTACATACAGACCACCACGTCCGGGTCTATGGCGATGCAGTTCGGGGCCAATGGCGACATTCCCGTTCCGGCGGATTATGACGGGGATGGCAGAGCCGATATCGCCGTCTATCGTGGCTCGACAGGCGCGTGGTATTTGCAGCGCACCACTGCGGGGTTTGCGGGCATTGCGTTCGGGGCGGCGGGCGACAAGCCTGTGGCAGGCGATTACGACGGGGACGCCAGAGCCGATGTCGCTGTCTTTCGTCCCGGCACAAACGTCTGGTATGCCTTGAGAAGCACGGCGGGCTTTAGCGGTGTGGTGTTTGGCGCGGCGGGCGATGTGCCTGCGCCCGGCGATTATGACGGCGATGTCAAATGGGATCAGGCAGTCTTTAGACCGGCAGGAGGCGGCTGGTACTTGCTGCGCAGCAACGCCGGATTTACGGGCGTTCAGTTTGGCGCGAACGGCGACATTCCAGTGCCGTCAGCTTTTATCCCGTAAAGAGAAATGATTCACTGGTTCATTTGCTCATTTAATCAATGGGCAAATGAACCAGTGAACAAAGCTTTAAATTCCCGCGCCGTCCATGAACTCGTCAACAGTGTAGTGGCCTATCTCCGAACTGCCGACGCGATAAGTGTTAAGGACTCCGAGCGGCGGCGCGTAAAGGTGAAGTGTCACGAGGTCTGTGCCGCTTATGTCCGGGTTGCCGATCTGATGTATGTCCGGCACGTCCGCTCCTGTCACATCCTCTGACCGCCACTCGCGCGCCGTTTGATAGCGCAGCTTGTGCGCTTCATCCAGCGAGAAGATTGTTTCCCACATCACGCCTTCGCAGACCTTGACCGCGCCAAACGAGCCGTTGTGGTCATGTATCGGCGTGCGCTGGCCCGGTCGCCAGCAGAGCACCAGCACTTCTGCGTAATCGTTGCGAAAGACGCGATGCCGCGCATAAGTCCCCGCCTTGAAACCCCTGTGCGGCTGCAAGTCTGCGGCGGTCATCTCAACCAGACTCATCCATTGATTAATCTCTTCAAATGTCGGCGCGCGGTCGAGCGCATTGAGCTGCTCTAAAAAATCGTCAAAAGAGAAACTGTGCGCCTGTGCTCTGTTTTCGATGGACGGGAAATGAGTCGTCTGCGGCATACCTGTTGACATTATTTGCGGAAACTCCTGACTGCGGGCTGATATGACTCTGAAGCCTTGTCCCTCATGCGTATCTCTGGCTTGAGCCGCTTTTATACTACAAATAATAAAGAGCGTGGGTCAATCGCCGGTAAATGAAATAGACTCCTGGCAAGGGTAATATCTCATTTTAAACCACTCAACCCTTTGCGCCTTCGATTTTATCTTTAGTTGAGGTTTGAGATCGCCTCTAATATTTACCGCTTTAATCCTCAGCGAGCATAATGCGCAAATCTCGCACGTTCGTTCCCGTCGGCCCGGTGACAATCGCGTCGCCCAGTGAATTGAAGAAGCTATAAGCATCGCTCCGGTCGAGAAAACTGCGCGCGTCAAGATTCATCCGCCGCGCTCGCTCGATAGTCGTTTCGTTTGCGAGCGCGCCAGCCGCAGGGCTGTTGCCGTCAATTCCATCCGTGCCTGCGCTCAGCATTGCGAACCGCTTCAACCCGCTCGCGCTTGTGTGTTGTCCGATAACTTCGCCTGCCTCAATCGCACAGCGCAGGACTGTCTCAGCATTGCGCCCGCCTGTGCCGTCCCCGCGCACAGGACAAGCAAACTCGCCGCCGGAGATGACGCAGGCGACACTGTTTTCTTGAGCCGCGCGTTGTCTTAAAGCGGAAAGCCGCGACATCATCAAAGCGCACCCCTCTGCAACCGGCTGCTCTGAGATGTCCGTCGCAATTTCTAATGCGAAGCCGCGCCGCCGCGCCTCTTCCGCCGCCGCTTCAATCGCAGTCTCGTTGTCTAGCAGGACATAATGCTTTCTCAAGCTCGATGTGGAAACATTCTGCCGTGTGACTTTTATCAGAGATGCGGCGCGCAGGATAGACGCTGGCAGCCGCTCCGCTAGATTGTAGCGTGCGATGATAGATGCCGCTTCGTGAGCATCGTGTGGTGGAGCGAGAGTCGGGCCGGAAGCGACGATTGTTTCCAGTCCTTTGCCCGTGTCTGAGACAATCAGGCTTAACTGTTCTGCATAGGGCGCGCGTGAGGCGAGTCCGCCGCCCTTGAGGGCTGAGAATGAATGACGGACAGCATTAATCTCTGCGATGCCTGCACCGCAAGAGACGAGCACGCGATTGGCTTCGCGCAAATCTTCAAGCGTGATTCGCTCGTCGCGCGGCCACTCAATCATCGCAGAGCCGCCGCCGGAGATAAGAAAGATGACAAGAGCGCGCTCGTCATTCGCGCGTTGAAGTAAATCAAAAGCTGTGCGCGCAGCCCGCAGGCTCGATTCACCGGGCAATGGATGACTGCCTTCGATGATGCGCCAGACGGGATTGAGGTCGTTAATATTTTGGCCTGTCAAAGAGCCGACGATTAATCCGCCACAAATCTTTCCGCCGAGAATTTTGTCGAGCGCACGCGCCATCGGAAATGCTGCCTTGCCAATCGCCAGCGAGTAAATCTTAGCCGGATGCGCTCCAAGCTCAAACGTCGTCTCAAAAATCCTGAGGCGCGTGCCTTCCAGCTCCATAGCATGCAGCACAGCTTGCTCTGAATCCACGCTTCGCAAAGCCACGTCGAAAATCTCCCGCGCCGCGCGTCCGAGGTCAAGCGTTTGTGTCAAGGCTTTCTTCACTCCGCCACAATCAGTGAACGCAGCTCGCGGAAGCGGCGGTCGCTCAGACCCTGCACCATTAGAAGATGCTCAGGGCGGCGAAAGCGTCCATATCGTTCACGGTGTTCGATGATGCGTGAAGCCAGAGCCGGGCCGATGTGCGGCAGCTTCTCAAGCTCTTCGCGTGTGGCAGTGTTGAGGTTGACGGCGGATGAGAGGGATGCTGTTTGAAGTGTTGCGATTTGATGACCGGCTGCGCCGGAGCGGCGTGTCTGTTTGACGCAGGCTGTGAAAGAGGCGGCCATGAGAGACGCGCCAAAAATGCACAGGACGCGGCGCAGACGGGCTTGCAAGAGACTCTGTTGCATCAATCAAAACGTCCCCCGGCAAAGACTTTGAGGGGTTTGCCGCGAAAGTGTGCAAAATGCTAGAAGTCTAAAAAATTCAGGAACTTGTAACTTTAAAATCGCGCTTTTCCACAGGCTTTTCCACAGAGCCTGTGGAAAAGTTTTGCGGGCCATTTTACCCCTGAGAATTCATAGCATCCCAGTCATTTAAGGTTTCATACGCGCGCTCAAGAATCGGGCGCGGTCGCGCGCCGTCGGCCTGCCCTATAAAACCCTCGCGCTCCATCATGTCCAGGATAGCTGCGGCGCGGCCATAGCCGATGCGAAGCCGTCTCTGAAGCACGGAAGTCGAAGCGCGTTTCATCTCGACACAGATCCTTAAGGCGTCTTCAAAAAGCTCATCACGCTCGCCTCCGGCTTCATCGAGTCCCATCGCTTCCTCTTCGGATTGCGTGATGGTTTCGTCATACAGCGGGTCGCCCTGCTGTTTGACGTGGGCCACGATCTTGCCGATCTCGGTCTCGTCAACATACGCGCCATGCACGCGCACGAGGCGCGATGTGCCCGGCGGGAGAAAGAGCATATCGCCGCGACCAAGTAATTGTTCCGCGCCGTTGGCGTCAATGATGGTGCGCGAGTCTACCTTGCTTGAGACTCTGTAAGAGATGCGCGAGGGAAAGTTGGCTTTAATCAAACCTGTGATGACATCCACGGATGGACGCTGCGTCGCCAGCACCAAATGTATGCCGACCGCGCGGGCCATCTGGGCCAGACGCGTGATGGCTTCTTCGACATCGTGGCCTGAGACCATCATCAAATCCGCCAGCTCGTCTATGATGATAACGATGTAGGGCAGCGTCTTCCACGGCTCGCCCGTCTCGTCAAACTCTTTTACGAGATTGCGCCGCACGACTTCCGTGTTATAGCCGTCAATATTTCGCACGCCCCACCCGGCCAACTCCTTGTAACGACGCTCCATTTCAGAGACGGCCCATTTCAAAGAGATAGCCGCGCGCTTGGGGTCTGTGATGATTGGCGTCGCTAAGTGAGGAATATCAGCATAGAGACCAAGCTCAAGACGCTTCGGGTCTACCATGATGAATTTGACTTCATCGGGTCGCGCTTTATAGAGCACGGAGACGATGAGCGAGTTGACGCCAACAGACTTGCCCGCGCCGGTTGCGCCGGCTATCAAGAGGTGCGGCATCTTGGCGAGGTCTGCGACGTAGTTCAAACCGTCAATCGTTTTGCCTAAAGCGATGGTCAGTTTCGATGCCGACTCACGAAACTGTCTTGACTCGACGACTTCGCGCAGAAAGATTGTTTCGCGGTGCGGGTTAGGCACTTCGATGCCGACGTGCGGCTTGCCGGGCATGCGGTCTATGCGTATCGACTCGGCCTTGAGCGCGAGGCAGAGGTCATCCACGAGACCTGTCACGCGCGAATATTTGACGCCCGGATCGGGTTTGAATTCATAAGTCGTGACGACGGGGCCGGGGCAGATGTGTTTGATCTGTCCTGTGACATTGAACTCTTTGCATTTCTCCGCCAGACGCGTGGCGAGCTGCAAGAGTTCTTCATCCTCCTGCTCGCTGTGCGGCGGCGCGGAGTTGAGAAACTCCATCGAGGGCAGTTTGTATTCCGTGATGGAAGGAGCAATGATGCTGCGCTTCGCTTTCTCCAGCGGCGGCGCGGCCTTGCTCTCTTCGGCAGAGACATCCGTACGCACGACAGAGGCAGACCTGACCATCTCTTCGATCTCATCAGCCTCTTCAATCGCTTTGTCTTCCTTGCGTGTAGAGACGCCCGCGCGCCGTGCTGCTGTGGCGGCAGTCGTCGAAATTTCGGCAGCCACTGTGCGCGGCTCTATCAGGGAAACTTCAGCGCCGGAAGCCGCGACAGTAGCGACTTCAAAATTCGTCTCAGTCGCAGGGGCTTCGATTGTTTGAGAAGCTCTGGCCGCACGTTTGATGGCAGAGGCGGCAAAGCTTTCGCTTTGTGCTTCGGGAAGCTCGTCGCGCATAAACTCCGCGACGCGGTCTGCTCCGGTCTGCTCGCGCAAACTCATTTCGGCTTCACGCGCAGCCGCACGCTCCGCGCGGGCCATCTGCCGCGCCTCCATACGCAGGCGCGCACGCTCTCTGCGCTCTTCGCGCCAGAGCCTGAATCTTTCGGGCATCGTGCGCGTGAAGGTAAAGCGATTGCCGAACTCGCCCACCAGCCATTCATAAGCGCGCACGAAAGAGAAGTTGGTGGCAAGCAAGAGTCCTGTGGCGGCCAGAGCCACGAGCAGGACGCTCGCGCCGACTGTGTTCAATCCGCTTTCAAGGACACGCGCGATTAATGTTCCGACCACGCCGCCCGGCTGAAAGCTCGCATCAAAGAGCGGGCGCACGCCTGACAGGGCAAGCAAAGCGGAGGCGGAAAGAGTCAGCGTCAGCAGACCTATGATGCGTGAGAGCGGGGCGCGGATGTGGCGCGTGCGAAAACGTCTCCACGCGGCGGCCAGCAAAAGGAGCGGCAAGAGGTATGCTGCGAGACCGACGAATTGAAACAGCGTGACAGAGATGTTGGAACCGATAGCTCCGACCAGATTGCGCGTCCCTTCCTGCCCCGCAGCATTCCAGGACGAGTCGTTCGGGTTATAGGAAACCAGACACAATGCCAGCAGCACGCTCACGGCAAACAGAGCAATAGCAATAATCTCATTGCGCCGCGTGTTCTTCGGCGCAGCCGTCTTCGCTCGCGCTTCTGTTTGTGTTGTTGCCATAAGCCTCCATTGCAGATGTCAGATGCTGGATGTCAGATGCTGGCTTTGCTTTACTGACATCTGACATCCAGCATCTGACATCTGTTTTTTCAAGCTGCACGACGCGAGAGTAGATACTGCTTGATAAAATCGTCTATGTCCCCGGCGAGCACCGCGTCAACATCTCCGCGCTCAAGTTTTGTGCGCGCGTCTTTGACGAGACGATACGGCGCGAGCACGTAGTTGCGTATCTGCGAGCCGAAGGAGATGTCCTGCTTGTTGGCTTCCAGTTCAGCAGTCTCCGCACGACGCTTCTCCAGTTCCAGTTCATAAAGCCTTGAGCGCAAGACCTGCATGGCGACGGCGCGGTTCTGGTGCTGCGAGCGTTGATTCTGGCAGGCGACGACGATGTTCGTCGGCAGGTGCGTGATTCGCACAGCCGAGTCGGTCGTGTTGATATGCTGCCCGCCCGCGCCGGTCGAGCGATACGTGTCCACACGCAAATCCTTGTCATTAATTTCGACCTCGATGGTCTCGTCAATCTCAGGATAAACGAAGAGAGAAGCAAATGAAGTGTGACGACGCGCCGCCTGATCGAAGGGCGAGATGCGAACCAGCCTGTGCACGCCCGCCTCGGCAGCCAGCAAGCCGTATGCATATTCGCCTTCGACGCGGAAGGTCACGCTCTTGAGGCCAGCCTCTTCGCCCGGCTGGTACTCAAGGATTTCGGACTTAAAGCCGCGCTGCTCTGCCCACTTCAAATACATGCGCAGGAGCATCTCCGCCCAATCCTGCGATTCCGTGCCGCCCGCGCCCGGATGAATCGTGCAGATAGCATTGCGCGCATCATTCTCGCCCGACAGCAGCATCTCCGTTTCGGCCTGACCGATGTCGTGGTCAAGCCGCGTTAAGAGTTCGCGCAGCTCTTTGAGCGAGGCTTCGTCCTCTTCTGCAAATTCAAAGAGCACAGAGGCGTCCGCAATCGAAGATTCAAACTGCTCCTGCCGCGTAATGATGCGTTCCAAGCGGCTGCGTTGCTGCAAGAGAGTTTGCGCGGCCTCCTGATCGTTCCAGAAACCTTCTGCTGATGCCTGCTCCTCTATGCGCTGGAGTTCTGCGCGCTTGGCAGCTACATCAAAGAAACCTCCCGAGCTGTAAAACGCGCGTGCTCAAATCGTCGTAAGTGTTTCGTAAGTCCTGTATGGAAAGTGTCTCAGTCATCTTTTATGTCCCGGGTCTTGAAGTCTCAAGTCAATAGCCCGTGACCTGAGACTTCCGATTATCAAAAGCAAGCTGATGGCGGCACAGATGCCGACAAGCAGGTCGCCGTAACGTGTGTAAAAAGTTTTGCTGCCCGTCGAACGCTTGACAGTCCACGCACGCGTCGCAGTTTCAAAGCCGCCCGTTGCCTCCAACACCTCGCCGCGCGCGGTGATGTAAGCAGTAATGCCCGTGTTGGTTACGCGCAGCACGGGGCGATTGTTCTCGACGGCGCGAAAGACGGTGTTCGCCAGATGCTGCTTCATCACGGGCGTCGGCCCCAGGTAGCCGTCGTTAGAAATATTTATCAACACATCCGCTCCATCATACGCAAACCTGCGCGCGATAGATGGAAACGCAGACTCGAAACAGATAAAGATGCCCGCGCGCGTCTCGCCCAGAGGCAAGAGCGGATACTGCGCGCCGGGCGTGAAATCTCCGACCATCACCGGAATCAGGTTGACTCCCGGCAGCCAGCGCGGCAGCGGCACTGTTTCGCCAAACGGCAGCAGGCGAATCTTATCATACTGCGCGACGAGACGGCCTTCTTCATTAACCATCACAGCAGAGTTGTATGAGCCGCTGGCCGGAGCAGGCTCAAGCGAGTTGAAGATGACGGAGGTGCGATTCTTCTTCGTAAACTCCGCCAGCATCTCTCTGAACTGCGAGTCGCGCGCATACATAAAATTCATGGGCGATTCGGGCCAGATAACGACGCGCGGCGCAGGACTGTCTTTGAAGGCGGCGAGCGCGCTCTCGCTCAAAGAGAGATGACGCTCAATTAGAGCTTCGGTCTCGGCGACAGACTCTAGCTGCTCCATCGGCACGTTGGGCTGCACGGCGATGACGACTGCCGCATCTTCATTGACATGCGATTCGGGCGCAACTATGCCAAGAAATGCGAGGATGAAAGCGATGCTCGCAATGATGACGCCTGAGATGACAAACGCGCTCTTCGTTCTTCGCAACAGCAGAAACGCGAGCGCAGCATTGACAGTCAAAATCAAAAATCCGACAGCATAAACTCCGCCCCAGCGCGCGGCCTGAATCAGCGCGGGCGTATAAGTTTGCGAATATCCGATGGCGTTCCACAGTTGGCCCGTCAAGCCGAGCCGCGTCCATTCGAGCGCGGCCCACAACAGCGGTGCGGCAAAGAGCGCGCGTAAGCCCCAGCGCCAGACCATGCGCGCCAGCAGCAAGCTGAACGCAGCCGGGAAGAGTCCCACCACCATCGAGGCGGGCAACAGCAGCAGATAAGCGATGACGGCAGGGATGTGGCCGTAGCGAATCATCGAATACGTGAGCCAGTAGCACGTGCCGTAGAAAAAGAGCGTGCCCGCAATCCATCCCAGAAGAAAAGCGCGCACCTGCATCTGCGGCGAGCGCAAGACGGCCAGCATGAGCGGGACAACCCCGATCCATGCGAGCACCCAGAGATTGAAATTCGGGAAAGCGAGAATCAGCAGCGCGGCAGACAAAACGGCCATCGCACACTC
Organism: Pyrinomonadaceae bacterium; assembly: GCA_963817025.1. GTDB lineage: Bacteria > Acidobacteriota > Blastocatellia > Pyrinomonadales > Pyrinomonadaceae > JACMLC01. The sequence goes on from CAWFML010000005.1 coordinate 368,844, forward strand.
AGCCCGCGCAGGAGCCTGCGAGCGCACGCTGGCCCACAGTCTTGAGAAAAGGTTTGGCAGCCTTCGTCCTCGTTTCGGAGGCGCGAGAGAAACCGCATCACGCATGTCGCAGAGTTTAACAAAGAACTCACTGGCCGTCGAAAGGAGAGCTTGAAACGGTCGAAGAGAAAAATGAAGAAATTTTACGGCTTTCGATTTTTCCCGTTTCGGGCAGTCGCTTTTGAACCAAATGGTTTGCCGGATAACGTGAATGGACAGAAAACGTCACCCAATCAGTGACAAATTTCGTCGTATGGCAGGTCAAAGCTCAATTTCCGTCAACAACTCGATAGTCGTTAGTTGTTCAGGAATGAAACACGAGAGCGGGTATTTTTCTCAAATTGATTTAAAAGTGGGAGAACCCGGCTTGTGACCGGGTTCGCGTTTAGGAAAGTTTTCTGAAGGATCGCTCGGAAGGTGGCTGGCGCAGCGGCAGGCGGCGCTCAGAGATGTGGTGGCGGCGGGGGCACGTTACGTTGCGTGCTGGCCGACTAGAAGTAGAGCACGTCGCGTGCCACAAAAATTATTTTTCTGGAAATGGATTCTGATTAGACGTAAAGAGAGGTGGCTGAGAGCGCAAGCCTGCGAAACGGAAGAGAAGAAATCGCTTGCCCTGTGCGCCCTGTTAACGATTGCGCGGGCTTTGCAAAGACTGTCTTGAGGGCGACGGGACGGGCGTGGGGCTGAGGGTTGGAGTTGAAACGGGAGTTGCCATGTTGACCGGCGTGGCCTGTCGCTCTGGAGTTGTTAACGGAGCCGGACGCGAATTAGTCTGTGTCATCCACCGACCGACCATGATGCCGAGCGCGAAGAAGATCGCGGCGATGACGAGCGCGCCGAGCATCAGCACCGCCGGACGCCGCTCGTCGCGGCTAAACTCCTGGAAAGCCGAATGGCGCGGCTCTTTTTCCAAATCCTCAGAATACTTTTGCGTGTCTGTTGACATAGCAGCGCAAGAGTCCGGGCCACTCTGTAGGCCGTTCCCTGATCTGTTGAACTCAAATGCTAATCAACCGGCTCGACTTCGAGCAGATGCCCGCTTGCGCCGGTGATGCGTACCCTCTCGCCGCGCCTGACGGATGATTCCGCCCACTTGAGACGCGCGCGCCACAACTCTCCGCGCACAATGACAGCCCCCTCCGGCTCAAGCGCCGTCTCCGCAAGAGCAATCGTTCCCACAAGGCTGATCTCATCCGCACCGGCTTTGCGATGGCGCGAGAGCAAAGCTATATAGATGATAAGGGCGAAGAGACACGCGCCTAAAGAGAGAACTGCGATGACTACAGGCGAACTAAACATGCCCGACCACATCCCGCCACGAAAGACAGACATTCTAAGCCAGAATAGTAAAAGGTAAAAGTAAAAAGGTTAAAGGCAAAAGTAAGGAAATTATTCAAGCCTTCCTCGCTTTTGCCTTTTTACTTTTACCTTTTGCCTTCTTATTTCCCGCCCGTCTCGACCAGCCGCTGAAGAGCTATGGCCTCTGCGTTGTTCGGGTCAATCCCGATAGCGCTCTTCGCATGCGACATGGCCTGCGCGCGGTCGCCGCGCTCTATGAAGATGCGGCCCAACAGGATGTGCGCGTCAATCAGCTTGGCGTCCCAGAAAATTGCCGTGCGCAATGCGCTGACGGAAGCTTCGAGGTCGCCGCGCCGCTGGTTGATGCGACCGATGAGGAGATAAGCCTCCGCGCTCATAGGCTCAATCGTCAGCACTCTGCGCAACTCCGGCAGAGCCTCTTCATCGCGTCCGGCCTGATACAGCTCGCGCGCTTTGACCAGTAAATCCTGCGTGCCTCCGGCATTTGTAGCATCAATCGCTTCCTGTGTCCGGTCACGTAGCGCGTCATAGTAGTTGCTGCGATTGAAATCAAGGCGCAGGCGCAATGGAACGCTGGTGGTCGTTTGCGCTTTCTGCCATTCGGTCTGCCACTTGGCATAGACTTGCAGGTAGCGGCGCGCCTGATCGTCTGCGGAGGCGGCATCATCCGTGCGGCCCGCGCGCTCTAAAGATTTAGCGAAGAGAAAATATGCCTCGCCGTCTCGCGGCCCGGCTCCGATGACTGGCCTGAGCTGGTCTGCGGCCTCCGCATACTTGCCCGATAGAAAAAGAGCGTAGCCATAATTAAAGCGCACGGTCGGGTCATCCGGCGACGAATCTGCTGCACGCGACAACAGCGTGGCGGCCTGATTCAAGAGCCGCGTGCGCTCTTCCGCTTTCTTCTCGGCGCGTGCGGCCTGCACTGAGATGGCCCCGGCGTTGTTATAAATTCCGGTTAAAGGCATGTCGGCGGTGAGCGGAACGAGCGCGGCCAGCGCGCGGCTGAAATCTCCCTGTCGCCAGTAGGCGAGTCCGGCATAAAAAGCCGCTTCGGCGTAATGCAGGTCTTTCTTTTGCAGTCTCGAAAAATGTTCGGCAGCGTTCTTCCAATCCTGCCGCTTGAGATAAAAATGGCCCAGCTCAAAGGCCGCCTGCGGGTAGGTCGCGCCCGCGTTGGCGTCCGCGAAAAAGCGCAGCGCGTTCTTAAAATAAATCTCGCGCGTCGGGTCAACCTCGCTCGTCTGCATGCCTTTGATGAGAGCTTCAAAGGCGAGCGGCGGAACTTTTGTCGCGCGCTGGACGATCTCATTCTGCGAGAAGGGAAGCGCCTTGTCGCGCTGGTAAAGAATGTAGTAAGCGAGCCGTCCCTGCATGGTTTGCAGTGTGGTCAGCGCGCCGCCGAAATCATAGATAGGCGTGGCCCATTGACCATCCGGCATCAACTCGCCCATCAATCTTCCTTCGTTGACGCGGATGACTGTGGCGCTGCCCTGCAAAGAGGCGGGAGTCTCGCCCTGTGCGGGGACGACGCTGTATTTTCCGATGACGATCATCGTCGCTCTGGCTTCGCGCGCGAGCTTGATGGCGGTGGCGCGCGATGGCAGCGTCGTCAAAGGCAGGCGTAGACGCTGGTAAGCCAGCTCGCGTTCGTCGGTCGAGATGACGCGGAGGCCGGGCACGTTCAGCAAGTCCGCGAGCGCGTCCGCAAAACTCTCGCCCGCCCAGTTATACTCCGGCCTGTTCGAGGTGTTCTCAAAAGGCAGCACCATCACGACATCACCCGCCGCAGCAGTCTGCGCGGCGACGCGCGCCGGAGAACACAAGACCAGCGCCGCGAGCGCGAACGCGAGTGTCATTGCATATGGAATCAAACGTCGTCTTTTTCTTAACATGAAACCTGTCCTAACCTTATAAAAAGCAAATGGCCGTCGGCGCAGCGCTGAAAAGCAAGAGCGTGGGGGACGGCCTAAACTGACCTGTGATTAATCAAAGTACCATTGATGCCTCTGAGCCATGCGTCGTTGCTTATTGTACCGTAATGTTCCATTTGTCTAAAGCGTGGCCCTGCCCGGATCACAGAGCCGCCGGAGAGCATTAATCTTTGGGCCATCTTCTGCTATTGTTACGCAGCTTTACTCAACAGGCTTACACGGTTGGATACGCTTCGAGTTCTTTTTAAAATCGCTCAACTCCTTTGCGCCTTGAGACTTTCTTTGTTTGCGCCTTTGCGAGAAACGTTGCTGTTTCTCGCAAAGACGCAAAGATCAAAGCAGAAGGCGCAAAGGGGTTGAGTGATGCTCTCTCTTTAAGTTTTCTGCTGGCCTCTTAAGTAGTTCTTCTTCTCATGGAGGTGCGATGACGGAATCGGCTAAGTCTGCGTCGGACGGAACATCTCGAACAGTGTTCGATGTCTTTCTTTCACACAACAGCAAAGAGAAACCGGCTGTCGAGCGTCTCGCCGAAAAGTTGAAGCGCGAGGCCATTGAGCCGTGGCTCGATAAATGGTGTCTCAGGCCCGGCGGCGACTGGCAGGATGAACTCGCAGATGGTCTCAAAGCTTCTTCTGCGTGCGCCGTCTTCGTCGGCCCGCACGGGATTGGCGACTGGGAGCGAATGGAATTCAAGCTGGCGACAGACCGTATGGCGAAGGATAGAAACTTTCGCGTCTTTCTGGTACTGCTCCCGGAGTTGCCAGAGCCTTTTGATACCAGCGGCCTGCCGCCGTTTCTGAGCACGCGCACGTGGGTGGATTTGCGGAAAGGCATCTCAGACCCGCGCGGATTTCAGCTCTTGATTAATGCCGTCAAGGGAATCGCGCCCGGCCCGCAAATACAGATCGAGCCGCGCAACGACATCTGCCCTTATCGCGGGCTGCAAGCTTTTGATGAAGAGCATGCTGAATTCTTCTTCGGGCGCGACGGCGATATACAGCGGCTGGTCGAGAAGTTGAAGACCGCGCGTTTTCTAGCAGTCCTCGGCCCTTCCGGCAGCGGCAAGTCTTCGATTGTGCGCGCCGGTTTGATTCCTGCCATTCGCAAGGGAGCTTTACCTGCCAGCGACACCTGGGCTGTTCGCACTTTCACGCCCGGCGCGCGTCCTCTGACCTCGCTGGCCGCAAATCTGACGCGGCTTTATCCGCAATTAGCTGTCGGCAAAACTCTGGACGAGTTGAGCGCGGACGAGCGCACGCTGCACCTCACGACCTCCGTGGCCCTCGCAGACCGCCCGCCCTCGGAGCAGGTCGTCTGGGTCGTAGACCAGTTTGAAGAAGTCTTTACGCTGTGTCATGACGAAACCGAACGCGCGCAGTTTATCTCGAACCTGCTCTATGCGGCCCTGATTCCCGGTGGCCGCAGCATGGTGCTGCTCACGATGCGAGCGGACTTTTACCAGAAGTGTGCTGCGTATCCTGAACTCTCGACGCAAATCTCCGCGCAACAATCTCTGGTCAGCCCGATGAGCACGGACGGCTTGCGACAGGCGATTCAAGAGCCTGCGTGGCGCGTCGCTTTAGAGTTTGAGCCGGGGCTGATTGAAACCATCCTCGATGATGTCGAGAGCCAGCCCGGAGCTTTGCCTTTATTGGAACATGCCCTGCTTGAGTTGTGGGAGCGTCGGCGCGGGCGCATGCTCACGCTTGAGGCATACAGGGAAAGCGGCGGGGTCGAGGGCGCGATTGCACGGCGGGCAGATGCTATCTACGAAACATTTGATGCAGAGCAACAAGGGATTGTGCGGCGCGTCATGCTGCGTCTGACACAGCCCGGCGAAGGCACGGAAGACACGCGGCGGCGCGCGACGATGAGCGAACTCATCACGCGGCCCGAAGAGACGGAGAAGGTGCAATCGGTCGTCAAGGAGATGACGGACGCGCGCTTGCTGATGACGGACAGCAGCGAGAACGCGGCAGCGCAGGTCGTTGATGTCTCGCACGAAGCCTTGATTCGCGGCTGGCCGCGCCTGCGTAAATGGATAGAGGAAGACAGGCACGGCCTGCGCGTGCATCGCCGCCTGACCGAAGCCGCGCAGGAATGGCAGCGACTGAATCGTGATGAGAGCCTGCTCTTTCGCGGCTCGCGTCTGGCCCAGACGGCAGAGTGGCGCGAGCGCAATCAGGGCGCGCTCAACGAGCTGGAAAGAGAATTTCTCGATACGGGAGTAGCTTTGCAGACCAGAGACCGCGTGGCTGCACAGAGGCGCACGCGCTTCATCGTCAGCGGACTCGTCATCGCGCTTTTGTTGATTAGCCTCGCTTCCATCTACGCTTTTATACAGAGCCGCATTGCGATACTGAGCGGCACGGAATCCCGCGCACGCGAGTTGGCGGCAAACGCGAGGGAGCAACTTCCCGTCAATCCCGAACTCGGCCTGCTCCTCGCGGTCGAGGCGGCGAAGACGAAGCAGACCACAGAGACCGAGAACGCGCTCCGGCAGGCGCTCGTCAAATCGCCCGTGCGCGTGCTCAACGTGGGCAAGTCGGCTGCCACTATGACGGCTGTTTTCAGTCCTGATAGCAAACGAATTATGACGTTCAGGGACGATAAAATTCAGGTCTGGGATTGGGAGAGCGGGCGCAGCCTCTTTGAGCTGCAACACGACGGGCGTTTTGCGGAACCCGTATACAGCCCTGACGGCAAGCTCATCGCCACCGTCGTCAAAGGCATCATCATGATCTCGGATGCAGGCACAGGCAATAGCATCTCTCAATGGAAATTAAATGAAGGAAACGAGGACTCTGAGGAGTCTGCGAGCTACTTAACCTTTAGCCCCGACAGTAAATTTTTTCTGGTCTATGACGGGACGCTGCGAGTGCATGAGGTCGGCAGCGGTCGCCGCGTCACTGAGCTGAGGGGCTTCAGTCCGAAATTCAGCCGCGACGGAAAGCTCTTGCTGACTAAAGAGGAGCCGCCGGTAGTAGAGCCGAAGCTGGTGTCCGGGATATTGATCGTCTACGACACGCAAAGCTGGCAGCCTGTAACCGAAATAAAAACGACGGGCGAGGAAGATGACGTACCATTTGGCGACCTCAGTTTTGATGGCGAGTATGTGGTCGCAGGCAGCGGCGAAGGCGGCATTCTTCTCTACAAGTTGAACGGCAAGCGCGCCCTGCAAGTGCAAAAGGATGCCAAAGAGATTGTTCTGCGGCTCGCCATGTTCAGTCCTGATGGAAAGCTGGTTGCTGCCGACTGGAACGGAGACTTGCAGGTTTGGAATGTAGCCGGTTGGCGCAGGGAGCATCTCAATGATGCCTCAAGCCGCTTATCCGGCCTAGAGTTTAGTCCTGACAGCAGGTTTATCTTAACTGTGCAAGATTCCGCATGGCTCTACGATGCGAGGTCTTTTGAAAAGCGTCTCGTGGCAGAGTTAAGCGGCGGGAGCGGCCTGCCAATCAATGATGCCAACTTTAGCCCGGATGGAAAATACCTCTTGACGGCAAACGCAGACGGCACGGTCTTCATTTGGGACATGAACGTCTGGCGTAATCCGTCCGAGACGAAACTTGCGCTCGGCGAGATGGATAACGTGATTGCTCAAGGCAAGACGGCGGTCTTCAGCCCGGACGGAAAATTTGTGGTCATGACCGACCCCAATTCCTCTGACGAACAGTTCCGCGACGCGGCGCGTGTGCTGGATGTGGCGAGCGGTCGCGTCGTCAACACCCTCTCCGTGAAAGGCTCTATAGAGTCTGCTGTGTTCAGCCCGGACAGCAAGCTGCTTCTGACAATTCCTTATTCCGATACTACTGTGCGAGTGTGGGAGGTCAGCAGCGGGCGCAGCCTCTCTGAACTAAAGACACTGGATTTTGTGAAAGGCGCGGGGCTTGGCACGGCGGTGTTGGCTGCGGCCTTTAGCCCTGACAATAAACGCGTCGTCACCGCGAGCCATAACGAGGCGTTGATCTGGGACGCGCAGAGCGGAAAGCTTCTCGAACAGGTGCAGGCCAACAGCCAGAAACGGGACGCGTTGCGCAGCGTGGCCTTTAGTCCTGACGGTAAATTACTTTTGATGGTCGTCGAGGGCAAGGCGCAGGTCTGGGATACCGTCAAGAAAAGCATGCTGTTTGAGACGAGTGGAAGCGAAGAGATAAAGAAAGCTTTTTTCAGTCCTGACGGCAAGCTGATTTTTAATTGGAAGGTAGGCGAAAAGTTTGGCGACGGGGATGATAACGAAACAAAGAGCGCGCCGCCCGAAGTGAGAGATGCCGCCACAGGGCGCGTCCTCTTTGAATTACGCGGCCATACCGATCAGGTCTCAAGCGCGTCGTTCAGCCCTGACAGCAAGTATCTCGTGACGACTGGCGCGTTCTACAGGAATCTGGGCGGCGCGGCTGGCGGCGTCAGCTTCGTGCCATACGGGGCGAACATAGTTCGCGTCTGGGACATGAGCAGCGGAAGCACTTTCTACGAATTCAAGGGACTGAATACTCCGATGCTGGCCGGGACGTTTAGCCCCGATGGAAAGTCCGTCATGGCCTGCTCCAATGACGGAACGGTGCTGACGTATTCCTGTGAGATGTGCGTCTCGCATGACGAGCTAATCAAGCTGGCGGGCAAGCGCAACGTGAGACCGCTTACGCCCGACGAGCGCGCCAGATACCTGCACGAGGAACAGTAAGGGATAGATAAAATATGCTAATCGGGAGTAGGGCAGGAATGAAAGGCATCTCCTTTGCGCTCTTTGCGTGCTCTTCTTTGGTCTTTGCGGTTAAAGGCTTTTTTAACGCAAAGGACGCAAAGTGTTTCGCCAAGAGCGCAAAGAAATTCTCTATTCTTGATTAGCAGATGATAGCTGGCCCGGCAAAAAACCTTAAATTCTGGCTCGCGTTGATTCTCGTCTCAGGAGTCCCCAGAATCCTCGCGGCTTTTCTGCTCCCGAACGCTTTTGGAGATGCTTACGTTTATATCAGGGATGTAGGCGCGCTCGGCGAAAAGCTCTCCGCAGGGACTTTCACACTGACAGACCTGTACGGCTTCTGGCTTCCGCTTTATCAACTCATCTGCGCGGTCTTGAGCGTCTTCGCAGGCCATCCATATTATGTGGCGAAACTGGTGTCTGCGCTCTTTGGCGTGGGCATCTGCTTGCTGGTCTATGACCTCAGCCTGCGTCTGACTGCGAATCGCAAGGCGGCTCTGCTGACCTTTGCGCTGATTGCCCTGAGTCCGCTGCACATTTTCAACTCGGCCTCGGCGATGACGGACATCCCGCACGCTTTTTTCGTCATGGCAGGCGTCTATTTTGTCTTGCAGAAACGCTGGCTCCTGTCTGCCGTCATGATCGCGCTGGCGGGGCTGACGCGCGTGGACAGTTGGCCCCTGATCGCTTTGATTCCGGCGCTTCAGTTGATTGAAGAACGGCGCGTCTCACCCGTCGCCTGTATTATTCTTTTGTTCCCGCCGCTCTTCTGGTTTTACGTTTCATGGAAAGCGACAGGCGATTGGCTAGCCTGTTTCCGTGCGCGCAAGCAATATATGGACTGGCTGCTCGCGGTCAATCCGGGCCTCGCCAGCTTCTCGCTCAAAGGCATCGCGCGCGACGCGGGCGCGATGCTGCTCTCGGCAGATGCGGCAGTCCTGGCAGCCTGCTTCGTTGGAGCATGGCTGGCCCTCAGGCGCACGACGCTTTCCGCAGCCGTGCGCGAACCGGCAAACGCACGCCCCGCTTTGATTGTCAATCTCTTTTTTTTCATCTTCCTGAGCTTTATCGTCCTTGCGTATCTGACGCACAAACAGCCTATTATCTTCCCGCGTTATGGTCTGATTAATTTCGCGCTGGGGCTTCCGCTGCTTCCGTGGACGTTTCTGAAGCTAACGGAGAGCAGACCGCATTGGAGGCGCAGTCTCCTGCATGCAGTCATCTCCGTCTGTCTTTTGAATGCGAGCATACAACTCATCTACTCTGCCGGTTACATCAACAGGGAATACACATACGCCACGGTCGCCGCTTATCTTCGTGCACAATTTGACCCGAACTCCGGCGCACGCATCTTTAGCGATGAGGGCACAGTGCTGGCCGTCTCCGGCATTCCGCCGGAAAAATTTCTCTCTTCGGCAGACGCGCCGGCAGAGCGCGAGGGATTCCTGAATTATCTGAAGGAAAAGAATGTGGAATATCTGGTCTTTGTTGACCGCACCGGCTCGACGCCCGCAAAGCTCTTTCCCGAACTCAAGCACGGCGCGGGAAGCGAGCTGTTCCAACCAGTCCTGCATGCAGACTCAGGATTCTTACACGCAGACATCTGGCTTTACAGGATTCATGCGCCAAAGAAATGACGCCCGCGCATATTTGAAAACGAATTTTCTTGTCGAAGGCGGCTCGAAACTCTAACCCGACACAATGAAGATGCTTTGACAGCGTTAGTGTATTCTTTGGATAGCGTCCAAAACAAAAACAGCCACCTCTCGCGGGTGACTGTTCTTTGTTGAAATTATAAGTGGCGTCCCGTACGGGAATCGAACCCGTGTCGCCGCCGTGAAAGGGCGGTGTCCTAGGCCGCTAGACGAACGGGACGCAAAAGAGTTTCAAGCCTTAGAGACACAGCATGAGTTCTACTTCAGGTGTGGCCGGAAGTTTTGCTCTAGAGCGGCTCTCTGGATGACTTATTGACAAGTTATCCTACATCATAAAGGCTGTCAACCGCTCAAGCTTTGGCATGCAGGTGCGTCCTGTCCTGATGGCTTTCCGCGTGTCGAAGTTCGCGGCACAGAGTCCGTCATAAGCTTTCGCCGGGGCAAAAAAACTTTTTATCTTCTTCTTATCAAAGGTTAGAATCAGTTAGTGTTAACCAAAGACCTTGAGGCTGATGCCCGTGCTGCGTAGAGAAAAGATGATGAAGAAATCCTGTTCGATATTATGCGCTGCCATCGCGTTGATGATTTCATTTCTGCCTGCGACGTGTGGGGGTTCGGCGCGGGCGCAGGACTGGGGCGGCGCGCAGGGCGGGGGAACGCATGAGAGCACAGGCGCGCAGGATTTGGGTGGCGGCGCGCAGGGAGCAGCCGCACGGCGCGCGGGCATCAAGCGGCCTGTGGCAAGACGCGCCGCCGGAACGCCTGCTCAGGCCAACAGAAACACGCGCCGGTCGCGCTTGAGCGCGGAAGATTATGTCGAACAGGGAGATGAACTGGCGCAGGCGGGCAAATACACAGAGGCTCTGGCGGCTTATCAACAGGCCATCCGGCTCGACCAGAATTATGCTGACGCGTATTTCGGGCTGGGCAATGCTCATCGCTCGCTCAAACAATATGCAGAAGCTGTCATGGCATTCGGGCAGGCCGTGCGCCTCAATCCTTCTTACACAGATGCCTACTATCTGCTCGGCTGGGTTCATAACGAGCTGGGGCAGTTTACGAAGGCGATTGGCGCGCTCAAACAGTCTGTGCGGCTCAAAGCGGATGATGCGGAATCCTATAACGAGCTGGGCTATGCTCATCAGAAGCTCGGTCGCAATTCCGAAGCGATTGCGGCTTATAGAGAGGCCGTGCGGCTCAAGCCTGATAACGCCCCCGCATTCTTCGCGCTCGGCGACATCTATTATTCCGGCACGCGGCAGTATGAGCTGGCGGTCGAAGCCTACAGGCAGGGACTGGTGCTGGACCAGAACAACGCGACCGCGCTTTATAATGTCGGCTGGTCTTTGAACGAGCTTGGCAAGTATGCGGAGGCCCTGACCTCGCTCACACAGGCCGTGCGTCTCAAGGCTGATTATGTCGCTGCTTACAACGAGCTTGGCTATGCTTATCACAAACTGGGGCGGACGCAGGAGGCCATCGAAACATACAAGCAAGGCATCCGTCTCAATTCGAGCAACGGGCGAGGCTATGCAGGTCTCGGCGATATTTATTACGCGGCGGAGCAATACGCGCAGGCCATAGAGCCATACAGGCAGGCGCTGAGGCTCAATCCGAACGATGTGAAGCTCCTCTATAACATGGGCTTCATCTACAACGACCTCAAACGCTACGAAGAAGCCGTCGCGCCGCTCGAACAGGCCGTGCGGCTCAAGCCTGAACTTGCCAAAGCACACAGCGAGCTTGGCTATACTTTCCAGCACCTGAGCAGGTTTCAGGAGGCCATCGCTGCCTACAAGCAAGCCATCCGTCTCGCGCCCGATTTTGAACTCGCGCACTACTATCTCGGCCTGACCTATCTCGCGCTCGATGACCGTAACGGCGCGTTGGCAGAGCACAAGATTTTACAGAATCTCAAATCGAAATACGCGGCGAATCTCTATAACTCGATCAATAAATAAGCATCCGTGCCAAGCCATTTCTAAATCAGAGTTAGCCACAGAGAACACAGAGCACACAGAGGTAAAAAGAAAGATTTCAAGTTCAGTATCTCAAATTTGAAATCATTTCCTGTCTCTGTGTGCTCTGTGTGCTCTGTGGCTAATCTACGTCTTTTACTTCATCAGTCAAAATTCCTACAGGCAAAGCCACCCGATTCTGCAAAGCCGCATCCCACCGACGAGACTGAAAGTTCACAGGAAAATATTTACCGGCGTCCTGCCTGTAAGATAAATCTTTGCACAGGAAAATCTCTGCCAAATAAAAATTATCCGGCGAGGCATATCTTTTGCGGCCTTGCCGGTAATAACTAACAGGAGCTTGCGTACTTAGAGCGCGGCTCTCGCGTTCAAAAGGCTGGCCCAACACGAATGACCGACGAGGAATTGCTGAATCAGGCGAGTCGCGGCGATGAAGCGGCGTTTCTGGAATTGTACGAGCGTCACAGGGCGGCTGTGTATCGTTTCGCCTATCGCCTGCTCGGCTCCGTAGAGGTGTCAGAGGATATAGCGCATGATTGCTTTTTGAGTTTGATTAAACACCCGCAAAGATTCGACGCCGCGCGCGGGACGCTCCTGCGCACATACCTCTTCGCGGCGGCGCGCAATCTGGCGATGAAACATCTGCGCCGCGTGGGGCAGGATGTCTCTGTCGATGAACTCGTCGAAGAGCCTGCGATGTTTGAAGCACAACCCCTGCATCAATTGCTCGATGAAGAGGTCGCGCAACTGGTGCAGAGAGCCGTGAATCTGTTGCCGCCTTTGCAGCGCGAGGCTCTGGTCTTATTCGAGTATGAAGAATTGCCGCTCTCGGAGATTGCCGGAATCGTCTGTGCTGATGTGGGAACGGTCAAGGCGCGGCTGTATCGCGCGCGGCAGGGTTTGAAGCGAACGCTCTCGCCTTATTTCCGCGAGCGCGCGGAGACACTTGCTCTGGAAGGGGCATGCAAATGAAGGAACGGAATCCAAGCCAGCCGCTCTCACCTCGCAGTCGTGATGATGAAGAGATGAATGATGCGGCAGCAGAAGTTGAAGAGTTTTTGATGGAAGAGCAGGAGCTAAAGAGGCTGCTCGCGCTCTGGATTGCGCCGGACGTTCCAGCGTCACTGGATCAGAAAGTGTTGCAAGCTTTCCGCAGTCAATCGAAAGAAGTTTTCTCCGAAGACAGTTCATACAACACAGGTCTCCCAGAGCCTTCACAGTTATCGAGCCAAGAGGAACAGACCATGAAACAATGCCAGACATGCCGGGAAGAGTTTGCGGAAAAATTCAGCTTTTGCCCTGTGGACGGCACGCCGCTTTACCAGTCAGCGCAGGCTGCGGCGGCAACAGAGGTCGAGCCGTCATTCGTGCTCGCGGACGAGAGCGAAGCTGCGCTTTCGTCAGTCTCTAATAATGCATATCACCTGACGATCATAGAAGACGCGGGACTGTCGCGCAGGCTCTTTAACGAACTCGGCGCAGCCGCGCGGCAATCTCAACTGACCTTGCCCGAATTCAAACGCGACCCGGTCGGTTTTACGCGCCGCTCTTTCACGGCCTATGGCACGATGGCATGGCGTTTCTTCTCCGGCCCGAACATCGCTATCGCTACCCTCGCAGCGATTCTATTTATGATGACGGCGGTCATCGGTCTCGTCTGGATTGACCGCCAGCGCACGCAATCTCTGGCGTTGGCCGACAAACAGCGAGAGGATATTGAGTTTCAAGGAATGGTTGAAGATATTCCTGATGCTTCCGAAAAGCCTGAAGAGGGGGCTGCCGGAATGAATAAGGGCAATGGCGGAGGCTCAAAGGCGAAGCAGGAGAAACCCGGCGGCGGTGGCGGCGGCGGTCGTAATGAACAGATGGAAGCCTCAAAGGGCAAGCTGCCGCAGGCCACCCTGCTGCCGCAAGTGCTCGCGCCAGACCCTAAGCCACCGGTTATCAAAAACCCTTCGCTGCCGACAGCCACCTCGATTCAGGCAGACCCGCTCCTGTTTCCGCCGGACACGCGGCCCATTCCCTACGGCGACCCGAAATCGCAGTCCGCAGAACTGTCCAGCGGGACAGGCACAGGTAATGGCATCGGCTCAGGCACAGGCGGCGGAGTCGGCTCAGGCAGCGGCACAGGTTATGGGCCGGGAGAGGGTTTCAACACGGGAGGCGGGCCGGGCAAGGTCGGCGGCGGCGGCCCCGGCGGCGGTGGCACTGGACTTGACCCGAATCGTATCTACAAGCCCGGTGAAGTGACGAGCAAAGCCCGCATCACCTCGAAGCCGACGCCTGAGTACACGGAAGAGGCGAGAAAGAATCAGGTGACGGGGACAGTGGTGTTGCAGATGGTGCTCTCATCATCCGGAAGCGTGACGAACATTCGCACGGTCAGTGGATTGCCGTTCGGGTTGACGGAGAAGGCGATCTCTGCGGCTCGTCGAATCCAGTTCACGCCAGCGACTAAGGAAGGTAGAGCGGTGTCGCAGTACATCAGGGTCGAGTACAACTTTAATATCTACTAAAAAACAGGGAGCAGGGGAAGGGTGCCGGGTGTAGTGAAAGATAATTCTTTTTCTACACCCGGCACCCTTCCCCTACTCCCTGTCTTCTTTGCGCTTTTGCGCGAAACTTTCTTTGTCCGGCCTGCAAGCTCTTAGCTCTCGCCCGTTCAATCCTCGTAGTAAATCTGGAACAAAGGCCGGATGTGGATGTCCAGGTAATTCAGAATGTCTGATGAGGAGATTGTTATGCGCCGAAAATTTTTCCTGTTGACCGCACTCCTGCTGGCGACCTGCATGGTCAGCCTCCTGACACTCGCACGCAGCGCAGAGTCAGAGATCAAGCCGCCGCAGGCAGTTGCAAACACTGCGACGCCGGGAGCCTTGGAGATAGTAGACTCGAACGGCAATGTTGTGGGCCTATGCCCTTTGAAGCACACGGAAGTCAAAGCGGAGATCAGCGGTTTTCTCTCCCGCGTAGTTGTGAAGCAGGAATTTGAGAATCCTTTTAAAGATAAGATCGAAGCTGTCTATACTTTTCCTTTGCCGCAAGCCGCAGCCGTGGATGATATGACGATGCGCGTCGGCGATAGAACAGTGCGCGGGCGCATCCTCCGCAAAGAAGAGGCGCAGGCAGTCTATGATGCCGCGCGCAACAACGGTCAGGTCGCAAGCCTTCTCGATCAGGAAAGGCCGAACATCTTCACGCAGTCCGTCGCCAACATCCTGCCGGGCGAAAAAGTGACCATCGAGATTAGCTATGTCGAAACCCTGAAGTATGAAGATGGCGCATACGAGTTTGTGTTCCCGACTGTAGTCGGCCCGCGATATAACCCCGGCGCGCCGGTGGGCAAGCAGGGCGGCGGCTTCTCGCCTGATACAACGCAAGTGCCGGACGCTTCGCGCATCACTCCGCAGGTTGCTCCGGCTGGAACGCGCGCAGGGCATGACATCTCTATCGAAGTCTCGCTGGATGCGGGCGTGCCGCTTGATGAAATCAAAGCTACGTCGCATGAGGTGGAGATAGAGAAGCAGGCGGACAGGCGTGCGCGCATCTCTCTGAAAAGACGCGACACGATTCCGAATAAGGATTTCGTGCTCAGGTATGAAGTGGCTGGAAAAAAAGTTGAAGACGCTCTGCTCACGCATCGCGCAGGCAAGGGAGGCTTTTTTACTTTCATCCTGCAACCGCCAGACCGCGTGACCGCCGCAGATGTGATGCCGAAGGAACTGGTCTTTGTGATTGACACTTCCGGCTCGATGCAGGGCTTTCCGCTCGACAAAGCGAAAGAGATGATGAAGCTGGCGTTGGATAATCTCTATCCGCAGGACACTTTCAATCTCATTACTTTCTCCGGCGACACGCACATACTTTTCCCGAAGCCGGTGCTGGCGACGAAAGAGAATCTGGACAAGGCGCAAAAGTTTTTGGAGACGAGAGAGGGCGGCGGCGGCACAGAGATGATGAAAGCCATCAAGGCCGCGCTCGACCCGTCGGACGCGCAAGCGCATGTGCGTATCGTCAGCTTTATTACGGACGGTTACGTCGGCAACGATATGGAAATCATCGGTGAAGTGCAGAAGCATCCGAACGCGCGCGTCTTCTCGTTCGGCATCGGAAGCTCTGTCAATCGCTTCCTGCTGGACAAGATGGCAGAGGAAGGACGCGGCGAAGTCGAGTATGTTTCGTTGACCGATGACGGCTCTGCCGCCGCGCGTCGCTTTCACGAGCGCGTGCGTAATCCTTTGCTGACGGATATTTCGATTGACTGGTCGGGCTTGCCTGTCGCAGACGTGTTCCCGAAACGGATTCCTGATTTGTTCAGCGCCAAGCCGGTGATTCTGACAGGTCGCTACACTGGCAGCGGGAAGGGCACGATCAAGCTCAAAGGCATGATGAGCGGGCGCGAGTATGTGCGCGAGATTGCCGTTGACTTGCCTGAGACGGAAAGCAGGCATGATGTGCTGGCGACCTTGTGGGCCAGAACGCGGATAGCTGATTTGATGAGTCAGGACTGGAGCGGCATCCAGCAGGGAACGGCCAAGCCTGAAGTCAAAGAGACCATCACACAGCTAGGGCTTGAGTACAGGTTGATGACGCAGTTCACCTCCTTCGTCGCCGTCGAAGAGATGATCGTCACCGATGGCGGGCAGCCGCGCCGTATCGAAGTCCCCGTCGAGTTGCCCGAAGGCGTGAGCCGCGAAGGCGTCTTTGGCGAAGATGACGAAAGCAAAGTTGCCAGCGGAGTCTTAAGCAAGAGCGCGGTCAACGCGCCGACGGTTATTGGAGGAAGCGGCGTTGGTTACGGTAGTGGCAGCAGTGTTAGCTCTGACCGGAGAGCGGTTCGCCGCCGGGCCATCGCTTCCAAAGACAAATCGGGAGCTAATCGAAATGTGAAGAATCCCGCGCCGGTTAATGCGCCTCTGCGAACAGAAATGGGCGATGCGACGGTTGGCCCTGATGCTGACAGGCCGCTCTCTGCGAAAGAGCAGAAAGAGCGGGAGCTTCAATCAAAGCAGCATCCGACCATCGCTGCGTTGCTTGAGCGGCTCAAGCAGAAGAACGCGCAGCCGGGAGCGGAGGAGGCAAAGTTTGTCCGCGACGGCAAGGCTGAGATTCAAATCTGGCTGACGGATAAATCGCCGCAGGTCATCGCGGAACTCAAGAAGCTGGGGTTTGAAGTCGTGCTCGATCCGCAGTCTGCGAAGATGGTCATCGGTCGCATCTCCGTAGAAAAACTCTCGGCCCTGCTCGAAGTCAAAGCGGTGCGTTACATCTCGCCGCAGGTGGCGAGCAACTAAAAAACCAATCTCCCGCAAAGGCGCTGGTGGCGCAAAGAAGAGCAACTTGTCTTCTTTGCGCCACCAGCGCCTTTGCGGGAAACTTCTTTGACGCAAGCAAGCTGTCGAGGTGACGTTCTACAACTGCGCCACAACTACTGGCTCAATCGGAAATCACTTCGGAGGTTCACTCTCGACATGTCACACTTAACTCGTTTCGCCCTGTCTCTCGCCTGTTGTTTTCTGCTCTTCACAAATGTTGTCGCGCAGACCGCATCCGTGACGACGACGGCGCGTGATCGCCGCTCTGTCAATATCACTGTTTATAACTCTAACATCGGTCTGGTGCGCGAGACGCGCTTGCTCTCCCTGCCAACGGGTCGCATCGCGCTCCACTTTGCAGATGTGGCCGCGCAGATTCGCCCCGAAACTGTGCATCTGGCTTCGCTCACTTCTGCGGACGCGTTGCATATCCTCGAACAGAATTATCAATACGATCTTTTGAATCCGGGCAAGCTGATGGATAAGTATGTCGGGCGCGAGGTGACGCTGGTCTTGCGTCGCTACGAGAACAGCACGGAGATACTGACGCCCGTGCAGGCCACGCTCTTGTCAAACAATAGCGGGCAGGTGTGGCGCATCAACGGGCAGATTGTCATCAATCCCAGCAACATCGCGGAGACGCGCTTTCCCGATGTGCCGCAGAACTTGGTGGCCTCGCCGACGCTCGTCTGGGATTTGGAGAATGATAAGAGCGGCGCACAGACGGTCGAGGCCAATTACCTGACAGCCGGGATGAACTGGCGCGCGGATTACGTGTTGGTCATCAATGACGACGACACGAAAGGCGATGTGCAGGGCTGGGTGACGCTGACCAATTCAAGCGGCGTCGGTTTTGAAAACGCGCGTCTCCAACTCGTGGCGGGCGATGTCAATCGCGTTCAGAATGAGATGGATTATAGCCCGCGCGATGACATGGCGGCGGGCGCGCGGGAAAGAAGCAGCGTTTCACAGTTTAATGAGAAAGCTTTCTTTGAGTATCATCTCTACACGCTTGCACGCCCCGCCACGATTCGAGAGCAGGAAACCAAGCAGGTCTCTCTGCTCGAAGCCTCCAATTTCAATGTCACTAAAGAGTTCGTCGTCAACGGGAATGCCGCTTACTATTACAACTACAACAATCCGGGCGCGGCCATCAAGGAAAAGGTCGGCGTGTACATGCAGTTTCGCAACAGCCAGCAGAACAAGCTCGGCATGCCAATCCCTGCGGGCACGGTTCGCCTCTACAAAAAAGATACGGACGGCGGCCAGCAGTTTATCGGCGAAGACCGCTTGGATCACACGCCCAAAGATGAAGACGTGCGCGTCAAGGTCGGGGACGCTTTTGATGTCGTGGCCGAAAGAAAGCAGACGGATTACAAAGTCATCTCGTCCACGGTTTACGAATATGCCTACGAAATCAAGATACGCAATCACAAGGACGTGCCGGTCACTGTGATTGTCAACGAGCCGATAGGCGGCGACTGGCAGATGCTCTGGTCTACCTTCAAGCACGAAAAGACCGCTGCCTTTGCCGCGCAGTTTAAAGTCCCCGTGGGGAAAGACGGCGAAGCCAGACTGTCTTATCGCGTGCGGGTCAGATACTGAAGAAGGCAAAAGTAAAAAGGTAAAAGGCAAAAGTGAAGACAGCCTGTCTCGCATCTTCACTTTTGCCTTTTACCTTTTACTTTTGCCTTTAGAAATTACCCTTCTAAAACTTCATAGCTTTCGGGCGCGACGATGAGGAGCAGCGCTCCGCCTGTGGTGCTAATCGGATGATGAATGCTGCCTTCCATCGCGCAGGTGTAGTCGCCCGCTTTGAGATTCTGGTTGTTGGTGAAAACATCGCCCGCTACGACGTAGCATTCTTCTATGCCGCGATGGCGATGCATGGGCATCCGCGCGCCCGGCTCAAGCTTTAACAGCGTGGTCACTGTGTTGCGCGTCGGGTCAACAAAGAGTTGTTTGAAGAGCACCCCCGCACATAACTTGTACCAGTCGCCCTCGTCCGCGCGGACTGTGACAGGCTGAGCCACATCATTGCCGGAAGTCGGGGCGGACGGCGTCGGCTCTGTCTCTGCCGCGAGGCGGGCAAGAAGCTTCTCTCTAGCGCCCTGCGGCGGCATCGCTTCGGGCGCATCGAAGGCCAGTTGCGTGACGGTTTTTTCAAACTCTCTTAGCTCCGTCTCACACGCTTCGCATCCTTCGGCGAGATGCTCTTCAAAGGCTCGCGCCTCGTGCTGGCTGAGCGCGCCGAGCGCATATAGCGCCGCGCTCTCTTCCGATTCTTCTTCTGCCAGACCGTGTTTCATAATCCCACCAAGTCCTCCAAACCTTTCAGCGCCTCGCGGAGCTTTATCATTCCAAGTCGGGTTCGCGTCTTGACTGTGCCGAGCGGCTGGCCCAGTTTTGCTGCAATCTCGCTGTGGCTCATGCCCGCGTAATATGCAAGCTCGATCACTTCGCGCTGTTCGGGCGAGAGCAGGTCAAGCGCGGCCTGCACTCTCTGGCGCATCTCTGAAGCAGCGACCTCTTCTTCAATGCCTGCGGGCGTTGAAGGGTTGCCTGCCTCTTCGAGCGGTTCTTCGCGCTGCTGTCTTTGTTTGCCTGAGCGCAGGCGGTCAATCGCGCGGCTGCGCGCCATCGTCGTCAGCCATGCGAGCGGCCCGCCGCGTTTCTCGTCGTAAGCGGAAGCCTGCCGCCAGACCTGCATGTAGACATCCAGCATGACCTCTTCCGCCAGACTTGCGTCACAGAGAATACGCAAAGTCAGACCATACACCAGACGATTCGTCGCGTCATACAACGCGCTCATCGCTTGCTGATCCCCTTCGGCCAGTTTGTGTATCAGATTTGTCAGGCACACATTACGCGCGCCTGTTTCAGTCATGCTGCTCTGTGACAATTGCACAGAACCCCTCTCATTAAGATTACGAGATGACATGCTCTTTTGGATTACACGAAAGCAATTCCGGGCCTGAGAGCGCTGGATTTCATGGAGAGCGCAAAAACTGCCTGACGAATCCGATATTTACAAACCAAACGTACTATAAATCGAACTGAGGGCGCAATCAAAGAAAATCTCGCGCATCCGGGCTGAGGCTCCCTTCGGTTCGCCTCGCATGTCATCGTTATTTCCCGGTTTTACTCTTCGCGTGAAAAGGACGCGCGGAGCAACTTTCAACCAGAAGACTAAGGAGATTCAATCATGCAGAGAATCAGCAGGATTATAGCCGGAGTGTGTCTGCTTGTCGCGGCGATGGCCGTCACGGCTGCGGCGCAGGACGGAATGATGAAAGATCAGGCGATGGAGAAATCGCTCTTCGAGCGTCTCGGCGGCAAGCCCGCGCTGACAGCCGTCGTGGACGAGTTCGTCGCACGCGCCGCCGCAGACACGCGCATCAACAAGAAGTTCGGGAAGACGGATATTCCGCGTCTTAAATTTCATCTCGTCGAGCAACTGTGCGCGGCCACGGGCGGCCCTTGCAAATACACCGGGCGCAGCATGAAGGCAGCGCATAAGGACATGAAAGTGACCGAGGGCGAGTTTAACGCGCTGGTCGAAGACCTTGTGGGCGCGCTCGATAAGTTCAGCGTGCCGGAGAAAGAGAAGGGCGAGCTGCTCGGCATTCTTGGGCCGCTCAAGGCGCAGATCGTCGAAGTCAAAGGCGATGCGACGGGAACGGAATTGCCGGCGCAGTTCAAGCCCGCGCCGCCGCTCAAGGCAGACAAGATGAAGTCCGGAAAAATGTAACTTGATATTTCACCGCAGAGACGCGAAGAAAGGTAAAAGGCAAAAGTAAAAAGGTAAAAGTCAGAACAGCATTCCTTTCATCTTCACTTTTGCCTTTTACCCTTTTCCTTTTGCCTTTCTCCGGTGAGTTAAAAAAGCTGATGACGACCAACATAAATCTGATAGCACAGCTTTTGATGGGAGCGGCCTTGCTCGCGGGCATGATGCTGGCGCGGCGCAAAATGTTTCGCGCTCATGCTTTTTGCCAGACCACAGTCGTCGTGCTCAACCTGATACCGATCTTTTATTTTATGGCTCCCATCTTTCACGCGGGCGTGCAGCCCGGATTGCCGCAACGCCTCAGCGACCCTTTTTATTCGGTGGCGACGGCGCACGCCGCGCTCGGAACCATCGCAGAGGTCTTTGGCCTCTATGTCATTCTGGTCGCAGGCACAAAGCTGCTGCCAGCGGCCCTGCGCTTTAAGAAATACAAACGCTGGATGCGGCTTGAGCTGGCCCTCTGGTGGCTGACAATCCTGCTCGGTCTCGGCACTTATTTTGTCTGGTATGGAGGAGCTGCGAAAAAGAGCGCGGGCGCGATAAATGCGCCGCAAGTCTCTTCAACGCCGGTCAATTCACCTGCTGAAAGTATGCCCAGGCCGCAGGCTGTGACTGTTGAGATGAGTAACTTTGCTTTTACGCCGAAAGAACTGACGGTCGAAGCCGGGACGACAGTGGTCTGGAAAAACAACACCGGACGCCACACGGTTCTGGCGGATGACGACGGTTTCGAGTCGCCGGTGATGGCTGCGGGCGAAGAGTTTCGCCGCACCTTCGAGCGCGAAGGCCGTTATCAATATTATTGCAGCTTGCACGGAGCAATGGGCGGCAAAGATATGGCGGGCACGATTATCGTCACGCCGCGCCGCCAGCCCTAAACCCCCAATCATTTGATAAAGGAGAGAAGATGAGAACCAAAGCAATCTTAGTTACCATAATTTTAATGTGCAGTTTCGCAGTCCTGGCAGTGTCGGGCAGCGCGTCGAACACGGCTGCGACCAATAAAGCGAGTCTCGCTGCCGGCAAGACCGTGAGCATCAGCAACTTTCAATTCGCTCCCAAAAGCGTGACCATCAAGGCAGGCTCGACCGTCACATGGGCCAACAAAGAAGGCATGCATACGGTCACGGCTGACGACGGCTCTTTTCAATCGCCGAATCTCTCTGCCGGAAAATCCTTCACACACAAGTTTACTAAGGCGGGCACGTATCGCTATTACTGCTCGTTTCACGGCGGCGCGGGCGGCGCGGATATGTCTGGCATCGTCACTGTGACGAAGTAGAGAAAGCAAGTTTCCCGCAAAGGCGCAAAGACGCAAAGGAAGACATTATGCTTATCTTTGCGTCTTTGCGCCTTTGCGGGAAACTTGCTTTAAAGCGTCGGATCGCTGGCTGACGCAGATTGAGTCTGGTTGACGTGAACGCCGCTGTCGTTTGATTCCAGATAGAAATGGCGGCTGCCGGTTGAGCCTGCTGCGACAGCCTGCTGCGGGTTCGCATTGACGGCATAGCTTTGCGGGGACACTTTCATGGTCAACACATAACCGCCGATAACCGGCTGCTCGCCACGGAATCGCGCATCAAGATTGCCTCCGCTGACGAGCTGCTCAAACGTTCCATACTCTCCGTTATGCGAAACTGAATAGATGGTCTGCGCCGAAGCGATGCTGCGCAGCGCGCCGATGACTACTGTTTCATTGGCGGCAGATTTGCTGTTGGTAATCTTTTCCGAATAGTTCTGGCAAGCCGCTGCCGTGATGACGAGCAGCAGCGAAGTCAGGAGAAAGATTTTGCGGCGCGAGGTGTTTATTTGAGCCTTCATCTTTTGAGCCTCATATAACGACATGTTAAAGGAAACTATTGAACCGTTGCGGGCAGCAGCGAGCCTCTGTGGTCGGAGGCTGTGGCCCACCCGTCCGCCAGTTGTCCGATCATGCCGTGAAAGTGTATGTCCGTTCCAGACAGGATAACCAGCATATCACCGGCATGATAGCGCGGGTCTGCCAGTTCAAAGCGGATGACTGTGGCCTGTCCGTTCTGTTGCTCGACCGTCTCAAAACTAAAATCATCCACGTCATAAACAATCGTCTGCGAATTGCTTCCAAAATTTTGTGAATCAGGCATTAACTATCTCCTTAAACATATAAGACCGTTTCAAATCCACTCAACTCTTTGCGCCTTGAGTTTTTCTCTTTTTGCGCCTTTGCGTGAAACGTTCGTGTTTCTCGCAAAGGCGCAAAGAGTAAGAGAGAAGGCGCAAAGCGTTGAAGAAGCTGGTTTCTTGAGTTTTGAAATAGCACTCTAAGTGTTAGCTTTTCTCTCTGGCACAAAGCTCAAAACAATCGGGTCGTGATCCGACAGCGGGCCTTCCGCGTCATCCAGATTGCCGACGACTCCATGCGCGTCGTCTTTGACCGGCGAAATATCTTTCCCTGCAAACCAGTCGAGCTTGAGCGAGGCGCGGCCTCCGTGTTCCCTGAGCGACCAGTGCAGAAAGCGGAAGCACCACGCGGGAACCCAGTCGGCCAGATTTTCGTGCACCTCTATGTTCTTCACATCGTAATGCAGCGTGCCCACGCCCATCTCATTCAAATCTCTGTAATTGAAACCGCGCCGTTCCAATTCACGGAAGAGGTTTTTCTCGAACCATCGTTCGGGCTTCAGATAGTGATTCCTGAGGACATGGCCGACGCCCATCATGACGCGTCGCCAGAAGCCTGCGATGGTATAGACTGCGCGCTTTGAATTATAGCCGGAAGTGTTCCAGTCGCCGCCGATTAAAACCGGAAGTCGCGGGCGCAGAGTGTCCAGATGATTCAACACAAGCTGCATCTGCCTGTGCCTGTGCTTCTGCGTCGAGTGCGCGTCCAGATGCAAACTGACCGCGCGAATCATGCCGAGCGGATGTTCGACATCTGCTATCACCAAACGCTGGCAGCCGAGCCGCTTCTCTTTGCCGCGCATCTTGTCTTTGCCGTTCGGCAGCGCGAGCGAGTGCGCGCGGTGCAAAGGATAACGCGCGAACAGAGCATTGCCGTGAAGCGCCTGCGTGTTCTCGCCCGCGACACGCGCTTCCGCGCCGCTGCCTTTGACCAGAGACAGGTAGCAGGGCGCGAAGGCGTAGTTCATCCCCAGAGCTTCTGCAATCTCGCGCGCGACAAAACGGTTTTCGGTGCGCGCCATCCCGTAATCGAGTTCGGTCAGCAGCAGCAGCTCGCTCTCGCACAATCGCGGGTGTTCTTTGAGCACGCGAAGAATGCTGTCGAGACGTTTGCCGCGCTCTATGTTCCACGCGGTCGTCTTGATTGAATCGGAGACTTGTGCGGGGTTCTGTGACAGGGCAAAATTTTCGACGACTAAGCCGTTGAACACTCGCTCGATTTCAGGCCGCAGTTTTTGAGAGAGCGCAGAGGCTTCCCATCTTTTAATGGATGAGAACTGTGCTATTTCGGAAAAATATGGCTGGAGGTGGTGATCCAGTGGGGTCGCAGTTTCCCGTTCGGGTAATTCAATCGTCGCGTTCATCAAAACGCTGTGAATCTTACAGGCACAGCCTCGCGCTTTCAACTCTGGAAGTATAAGAGCGAAAGCAAAGTTTCCCGCAAAGGCGCTGGTGGCGCAAAGAAGACAAGCCGCAAAGATGTTGAGTTATGCTTTATCTTGATTGGCTTCTTTGCGTCTTTCCTTTGCGTCTTTGCGCCTTTTCGGGAGATGTTTTTCTTTTAGTTGTCACTCAGCTTTCTCAAGCGGTGGCGCGACGGCGACGAATTCGTCTGCAAAGCGGCGCGCGTAATTTCCCAGTAACTCTTTAACGCGCGCCAGCTCAGGCGAGCGCACGACAAGCCCGACGTGATGTCGTTTCTTGATGCGATAGACGATCTCCGGGTCTGAATAGGTCGAAGTGTCGGGATATTCCTGTTTTGCCAGCGAGAGAGCGATGCCGCCATACTCCTGCCGCGCGGGCGGCAGCTCGTATCCGCCCCGATCTCCGGCCATCTCGATTCTGGCCCACTCGCGCCAGATGTTGATGCCGCTCGCGGCTTCGAGAGTTTCGGCGATATACGCTCCGCCGACGCGCGCGGCGATTTCGAGAAAGTAGAAACGCCCGTCCTCGCGTCCCTTGATAAACTCTGCGTGAGCCGCCCCGCTCCGCAATCCCAGAGCCTCAACCAGCTTGCGATTCAAATCGAGCAGAGCCAGCGCGTCTTCAGAATCATGTTCGAGCGTGTGTGAGAGAAACACGCCGCCGCCGTGGGCCACATCCATCGGGGGCCGCCCGTAACCGTTGGCTCCGGCGAACATCACCTCGCCGTTTTCGACCAGCGAATCCACATGAAAAACATCTCCGGCGACATAGCGTTCGAGCAGATAGTACGGAGACTTCTCGCGCAGCGATTCGCGCCGGTCAAGCTCGTCAATCGCACGCCAGACCTGTTCCGTGTCCTGCATCTTCTTGATGCCGACGGCGGAAACATCCGCGCGCGGCTTCATGACCCACGGCGGCGGAACGCGCGTCATGTAATCGCGCAGCTCTTCATAATTGAGCACATGCACAAAATCCGGCACGGGCAATCCGGCCCTGTGGGCCACATCGCGCATCGCCAGCTTGTCGCGGAAGATACGCGCCTCTGTGCTGGTCATGCCGGGCAGGCGCAGGTGTTCGCGCACCAGTCCGGCTGTGATGACATCGAATTCTTCGAGCGCGACGAGGCGGTCAACCTTGAGCTGTCGCCCTAGCTGCATGACTGTGTGTATAAAAAGGTCTGGGCCAGCTTCGTTCGGCAGCGGGATGATGTCGTCAAGGCTCTCGCGCGGCCAGTCTTCGTAGAGAAACTTTTCCTTCGTCACCAGAAGGACGCGGCAGCCCTGCCGCTTGCACTCGCGCATAAACTCTGCGCCCTTGAAATAGCTGGCGAGACAGATGACATTCAAAGGCCGCGCTTGCGATTCAGCCATCGGTGTGTTCCTCTTTAAAGAAGGTGCTGCATAGCGAGTCAATCATACATCAAGTCGGCGAAGAAAGAATTTTATTCAGCCCTTAACGGTTGATGCTTATAATCGCAAGCTGTTATCCGTTAAAAATATGCGAATTAAGAGCAGGACACCCTTTGCGCTTCTTTGCGAAAAACCTTTGCGGTCTTTGCGTTAAAACATTACTTAACCGCAAAGAGCGCAAAGGGTGAAGACGCAAAGAGACGCAAAGGAAATATTGTTCCCTGCAAAGCACTTTCTACTCTTGATTCGCATAAGGATAGATAAATTTTATGGCCTCAATTAATTGATTAAGCCTGAGCGGGCGGGGCGTAGTCAGACTTTCCGCAGGAACATTTATCGTGCAACTTTTCTTGATACTACTGCTGCTGGTTGTTCCCTATCTGATACTCACGCTCGCAGGGCGTTGGATAACAGTTCTCAGGATGACTCGTGCCGCGCGTGCCAGAGTCGGTCTGACGCTGTTCTTTCTTTTCACAGGCATCGGGCATTTCATCTTTACCGATGAGATGTCACAGATGTTGCCGCCTTCGATTCCATACCGCGTGGAAATCATTTACCTGACAGGGATACTTGAAATACTCGGAGCTATCGGCGTCTGGATTCCCGGCCTGATGAAGCTGGCGGGCGTCTGTCTAATAGTGTTGCTGGTAGGCGTCTTTCCCACCAACATCTATGCGGCCATGAAGCGTCTTGATTTCGGCGGCCACGGCTACGGCCCGATCTATTTATTATTCAGAGTGCCGTTCCAACTGCTCGTTATCTGGTGGACGTATTTTGCAACCGGGCAGCAATGGTTTAAGAAGCATCGCTATGAAGCTCAGGATGTGAAGATAAAGCGTCCTTATTAACTAACGTGAGTTCGACGTAAGAAAGTGAAGAGAGAACCTAAATTTCGTAAGATGGAGTTCGCCAAAACAACCATCACGACGAAAGAAGACTCTCTCAATGAACATTTTACCTGTTTTCTGCGACATAGACGACTTTTGCCTGTTCTTTGAACCATTGTGGAGACAACGGCTGCTGACATATCAACCGCGTCAGCGCCAGCGCGCCTCGACCTTGTGCCTCTCAGAGACCATGACCATCATTGTGCTCTTCCATACTTCGAGTTATCGCAACTTCAAGAGCTACTACACCCAGTATGTGATGAAGCAGCTCTATTGGGCATTCCCGCGCTTGCCCAGCTATAACCGTTTTGTGGAGTTGATGCCCTTGGCGCTGGTTCCCTTGTGCGGCTATTTACAGAGCCGAAAAGCAGAATGCTCCGGCATCTCCTTCATTGACTCGACTTCCTTGAAAGTCTGCCATAATCGGCGTATTCATTCGCATAAAGTCTTTGCCGGATGCGCTCGTCGCGGCAAGACCAGTGTGGACTGGTTCTTCGGCTTCAAACTGCATCTGGTCATCAACGACTGCGGCGAGTTGCTTGCTTTGCGGCTCACGCCCGGCAACACGGATGATCGGCGACCCGTGCCGGAGTTGGTCAAAGGCTTGTTCGGCAAGCTCTTCGGCGACAAGGGCTATATCTCGCAACCATTGTTCGAGACTTTGTTTGAGCAGCAGGTGCAACTTGTGACTAGACTACGGACGAAGATGAAGAGCCGACTCATCTCCATGTTCGACAAGATCATGCTGCGAAAGCGCGCGATTATTGAAAGTGTGACGGATCAACTCAAGAACATCTCGCAGATCGAACACAGCCGCCATCGCAGTGTGGCTAACTTTTTCGTCAATCTGGTGGCGGGGCTGATCGCCTACACGTTCAGAGAGAAGAAGCCGTCGCTGAATATTCGTGTCAAAGAGCAGTTGCAGCTTGTGTTCTAGTTTGCTTATGTCGAACTCACGTTAACTAGTAGTATTTCAAGTTCAAGCATAGCGCAGAAAAACCAGAAGTTCGCGCAAAGGCGCAAAGGAAGACCGCAAAGGTTTGAATGCTGTTCGCTCTTGGCGCACTTTTCTTTGCGCCTTCGCGCGAGGGTTTCATCTTCGGCCTCTGGTTCATGGGCAACTGGGTCGTAGACAGGCCCGCCAATTATGTCAAAGACAAGAAACCTTTGGAGACGCCCGAACTGATGCAGCCGGACAAGCGCGGCAGGGAATTGCCTCCTTCACAAACCGCGTATGTCGCGGCCACAGGCAGAGGCAGTATCAAGACTGCGGAGATAGTGAAACCGTCAAGCGTCGCTGAGGAAACGACGCGACGACTGACCAACCACTCTGAACCGGATTAGACTTTTTCTCGCCGGCTCGCTCATTGCTTATTGGCTTTCTGCATTCCTTCATAATTTCGCAGTCGTCGCTTTGCCACCTTGAAGCTGATGCCCAGACGGTCTGCGACCTGCTGTAGACGCTCGCGGCGCTCGCCCCTGCATTCCTGAAAGAGCTTGTATACCTCGACCCATGTCTCGATGACTTCGGGTGTGGCCTGACTGCCGACAGCTTTCATTTCTGACCGCCTTTCTCGCCGATAACAAGTTTTGTGGATTGTGCTGCCAGCAATGTATCAAACTAAGGTCAAAGTAAAAAGGCAAAAGGTAAAAGTCAGAACAGCATTCAAGCCTGTGCGCCTTATCTCTTAACTTTGCGCCCCCGGCGCGAAACAGCAGCGGTTCACGCAAAGGCGCAAACAAAGAAAGACTCAAGGCGCAAAGGCTTGAATGCAATCTCAGCTTGAGTTTTCATCCATACCTTCCGGCCCTGACTTCCGCTTTCAACCTCGAAACCTACTCGTCAATGTGGTATAGCATTATGCTCATATGGAAAAGCAATTCGTGGGCAAGCCCGTGCCGCGCAAAGAGGGACGCGATAAAGTCACCGGACAGGCGCGCTACATAGACGATTTAAGTTTTCCGGAGATGCTCTATGGCGTGACTGTCAGAAGCAACGCCCCGCGCGGTCGCATCAGCGGGATAACATTCGAGAATGATGCTCTGCCGTGGGACGAGTTCACAATCGTCACGGCCAAAGATATTCCCGGCGAAAACGCAGTCGCGCTTATCCTTCTGGATCAGCCGTATCTTGCAGACGAGTTCGTCAACCACCGCGAAGAAGCCGTCGTCCTGCTCGCGCATGAAGATAAATATTTGCTGGAAGAAGCGCGCCGCTCGGTTCGCATCGAGATAGAACAGCAACCCGCCATCTTTTCCATCGAAGATTCCCTGAACAAGAAAGAGATTATCTGGGGCGAGGACAAGATCTTTAAAACGTTTCATGTCGAGAAGGGCAATGTTGACGATGTCTGGCAGAGCGCGGACTACGTCGTCGAGGGCGAATACAGGACGGGCGCGCAAGAGCAGCTTTATATCGAGAACAACGGCGTGATTGCGATTGCCAATGCGGAAGACGGCGTGACGGTCTGGGGTTCTATGCAGTGTCCTTACTATGTTCATAAAGCTTTGCTCAAACTGTTCACGCTGCCGGAAGAAAAGATTCGCGTGATACAGGTCGAGACGGGCGGCGGCTTTGGCGGCAAGGAAGAATATCCGTCTATGATTGCCGGACACGCGGCCCTGCTCGCATGGAAATCCGGCAGGCCGGTCAAGATTATCTATGACCGCGCGGAAGACATGGCCGCGACGACCAAACGGCATCCGTCGCGGACTTTGCATCGCACGGCTGTCTCGCGCGACGGCAAGCTGTTAGGGATGGAGATTGATTTCACTGTTGACGGCGGAGCTTATGCGACGCTCTCATCCGTAGTCCTTTCGCGCGGCACGATTCACGCGGCAGGCCCGTACAGTTGCCCGAACGTGCGTATACAAAGCCGCGCCATTGCGACCAACGCGCCGCCGCACGGAGCCTTTCGCGGCTTCGGCGCGCCGCAGAGCATCTTCGCTCTCGAAAGACATCTCAACAAAGTGGCCCACACCATCGGCCTCTCGCCCGAAGAGTTTCGCCGGCGCAACTTTATACGCGAAGGAGAAACGACTGCGACAGGGCAGGTGATACGCGAGCCTGTAGACCTCAACGGTTTGATGGAGCGCGCGTTCGAGTTGACGGATTACCGCCGCAAGCTGGAAAAATTTGCCGGAGACAATAAAACTTCCGGGAAGAAAAAGGGCATCGGCTTTGCTTCCTTTATGCACGGCGCGGGCTTTACGGGTTCGGGCGAACAGTTCCTGCAATCGGTCGTCGGCGTCGAGGCCACGCCCGAAGGCCGCGTGCGCGTCCTCGCCGCCAGCACAGAGATAGGGCAAGGCACGAATACCATCTTCGCGCAGATTGCCGCGCAAACCTTAAAGCTCGATTACGATTTAGTAGAAGTGGCGAGACCCGACACGGGCAATGTGCCGAACAGCGGCCCGACCGTCGCTTCGCGCACAGTGATGATCGTCGGAAAGCTTGTCGAATCCGCTGCCCTCGGACTGAAACAGACGCTCGTTCAAAGCGGCTCTCTCAAAGAAGATTATTCCGCCGCTGAATTTCAAAAAGCCTGCGCCGAATATATCGAGCAACACGGCGCGCTCAAATCCTTCAGCCAGTATCAACAGCCGGACGATATTCGCTGGGACGACGGAAAATATCAGGGCGACGCCTACGGCGCATATGCATGGGCCATTTATGTCGCAGAAGTGACGTTTGACCCGCTGACTTATGAAGCGCATGTGGATGATTTCGTAGCCGTGCAGGAAGTGGGGCGTGTGATTCATCCGGTGCTGGCAGCGGGCCAGATAGAGGGCGGCGTGGCACAGGGCATCGGCTATACGCTCTATGAAAATGTGGTGTGGCGCGACGGGCGGATGGCAAACAATCAGATGACCAATTACATCATGCCGACGGCGGCAGACCTCCCGCCGATTCGCGTCCACTTTGAAGAGACGCCATACGCGCTCGGGCCTTCGGGCGCAAAGGGCATCGGCGAGCTTCCAATGGATGGCCCTGCTCCGGCCATCCTGAACGCCATCGAAAATGCTACCGGAGTGAGCTTTAATCACATTCCGCTGA
The DNA here is from genome assembly GCA_963817025.1 of Pyrinomonadaceae bacterium. Taxonomy (GTDB): domain Bacteria; phylum Acidobacteriota; class Blastocatellia; order Pyrinomonadales; family Pyrinomonadaceae; genus JACMLC01. Next base: position 399,513 of record CAWFML010000005.1, read on the forward strand.
TGCCCGAATCGCTGATGGAGGCGATGGAGGAGGAATATGCCTGAAGCGCGCGGCGGCAAAATTTCTGTCCAATGTACTGTCAACGGCAAAGCCGAGACGCTTGAGGTATATTCGATGGCGCGCTTGCTCGACGCGCTACGCGAAGAGTTGCGACTGACGGGCACAAAGGAGGGCTGCGGCGAAGGCGAGTGCGGCGCATGCTCTGTGATGATTGACGGCGTGCTGGTCAACAGTTGTCTCGTTCCGGTCTTACAGGTCGAAGGCGCATCAATCAAAACTATCGAAGGCGTTGCCAGCGATGAACACTTGCATACCGTCCAGCAAGCTTTTATAGAATGCGGCGGCGCGCAGTGCGGCATCTGCACACCGGGCATGGTGCTGGCCGCGCTCAATCTTCTGGACCAGAATCCTGAGCCGGACGAGGCGCAGATTCGCAATGGTCTGGCGGGCAATCTCTGCCGCTGCACGGGCTATATGAAAATCTTCGATGCTGTGGTCAAAGCCTGTCAGGATACAGGAGCAAAATCGTGAGGGCTTATCTGCCGGAATACGAGATGAAAGCTCCGCAGGATTTGGCGGATGCGCTCGCCTTGCTCAGCAGCGAGCCGGGGGTGTGGCGGCCATTTGCAGGCGGGACGGATTTAATGGTGCTGTTCGAGGCGGGCCTGCTCGCTCATAAAAAGTTTATCAATCTCTGGAATTTGCCGGAGCTGAAGGGAATTGAAGAGACTGCGGAGCATGTCACGCTCGGCGGCTTAACCACTTACACAGAGGTGCAACGCAGCTCTGTTTTGCAGAAAGAATTTCCGCTGCTCTGCCGTGCGGCGGCGGAGACGGGCGGCATCGCCATTCAAAATCGCGGCACGCTCGCAGGCAATATCGCCAACGCTTCTCCGGCTGGCGATTCGCCTCCGGCCCTGCTGGTTTACGATGCTCAACTGGAACTCATCTCGACGGCAGGCACGCGCAGGGTTTCTTATGCGGATTTTCACACCGGCTACAAGCAGACGATTCTAAAGCAGGACGAGATCATCAGCCGCATACGTTTACCGCGCGGGACAAACGGCTGGCAGCAATATTATCGCAAGGTCGGGACGCGCAAGGCTCAGGCCATCTCGAAGGTCTGTTTCGCGGGCGTGGCGCAGATGGACGGAAAACTTATCGTCGAAATAAGGCTCGCGCTCGGCAGCGTCGCGCCCGTGCCTCTACGCTGTCGCCGGACGGAAGAGATTTTGAAAGGCCGGGAACTTGACGATGCGCTCGTCAAGGCGGCGCAGTCAGAGCTAATGAAAGAGATCGTGCCGATAGACGACATACGCTCAACAGCCAGCTATCGCCTGCGGGTCGCGGCAAACCTGCTCAAAGATTTCTTGCTGAAACTCTAAAGCTTCCCCTCCTTGATTTGATTCCCCAGTAGCTCTACGGCTTTCAGCACGCGCAGTGTATTACGACTGACATGTGCGCCAAGCGCAGCCAGACCAAGCGCGATGATGGTGTAGACGGCGACTGTCGCAATCAGCATCAGCACATGCGTCCGGTTGGAAAAATCTGCTAGCAGGAGAAAGCCCGCCATGAATAGAGCTTCGATGACGGCTGCTCCGAAAAAAGCCATCCGGTAATGCTGCCCGCTTTTGTCTATGCGGTCGAGCGCGGCCCCGCGAATTCCATCTATGTTATTTACTTCGGACATCAAGACCTCCTTTGATAACGGCAAGTCAGAACCGCCTGCGGTGGCGGGGCGAGAGCAAGGATGAAGGCGGAAGGATGAAGGATGAAAAGAGCGCTCTTTGAAGATGAGCGCCTCAAGCTTAAACAGCATGCCTTTCATCCTTCATCCTTCATCCTTGCTCTTCCCGCCCGTTAGCGCAGGCGGTTCTGACCATTACTCGTCTTTAACTTGCAAAGCCTCAGCGCGTCAGCAGGCAGAAAAGCACAGGCAAGATGACGAGCGCCTCTATGATGGCAAAGATGATGATTGCTCTTTTGAGAGTTTTTTGACCTTTATCCACGTTGGTTTCGTTGATTTGATTTATCTTCTTTTCAGACATGACATCCTCCTCTGGAAAAATTAAGGCTTAGATTTGCTTTGGACTTCTCCAAAGCCAGAGCTTGCCTGCTCGCCTATGGCGCGGCGCAGGCTCTCCAAGCCGTAAGCGAGCCGGGATTTGACTGTCCCCTGTGCTATGCCGAGCACGTCCGCAATCTCTGTCAGAGACATCTCATCAAAGTAGTGCAGAATCAGCACCGCGCGGCTCGCGGGCGAGACTCGCGCGACGAGTTGCGGGAGATGCCGTCTCAACTCCGGCGCGAATTCCTCTGCCGGTGGCGGATTCGGAATCGCTTCCAGCACGGCCTCGTCTCTCACCTGTTCAGACCAACGCCGTTCTCGCTTCAGACGCTTGAAGGCTTCTCTGGAAGCGATGCGATAGGCCCAGTGACGGAATAGCTCAGGCTCTCTCAGCCAGCGCAGCTTGCGATAGATGGTCATGAAAACCTCTTGCAGAATATCTTCTGCCAGCTCACGCTCGCCCACCAGCTTTGAGATGTAGTGATAGAGCGGTTGCTGAACGGCTTCGAGCAGCTTGTCCAACGCCTCGCGGTCGCCAGCTTGCGCTCGCAGCACCCACCATGTATCCTGCTTCGCATCCATCGTCATCTACGCCGTCCACCTGTTAAGAGGCTGCCCGGATAAAAAGTGTTCGGATGCATCCGTGAATTATTGTCTCATCTGAAATGATACACACCTGTTCGGCTTTGTACGCAAAAATGCCACGCGGGGTAGAGTTGCAGCGGACAACGGCCTGCTTTCACGAGCGGATAGTTTATGACATGAGCTGGCAACCGGATGCCGGACTGTGGGCTAGCCTGAGACTCAAAACCGCGCGTGAATAATAGGTTTGCTTTGATTCCGAAGAAAAATTTGCGGAAGGGAAAGCGTTAGGGCTGCCGGCTCGAAACCGTTTTGACAGCCCTCTGCAAATCCTCCCGGCCCCCGCGTCAAATCGGTGGCACTGAGTTTGCAAGTAGAATTAACGTCAAAGCCGGACAGGCTGAGATGCAAACAAAAAATTCGAACTCTGGCGGAGCAAAAGCGTTTAAGAGACATACCGTCAGAAACATTATACAGTTCATAAAGAAGAGTAGGTCATCATGACAAAGAAAACCCCGATCAAGGTCATCAAACGCGAAGAGCGAAATCGTCTGGAAAATGCTGTCGAGAGCGCCGACGTTAAGAAAACGCCGCAGGAAACAGCGCGCGAGATGGTTTCGACAGTCTCCAACTGGGTCAACGAGTTCCAGCAAAAGCGTCGCACGGAAACCAAGCAAGCGTTCAAGAACCTCTTTCCTGAGCCGCCGCAGCCGAGTCAGGTATAAGGCCTTCAGGAGCGAACTCGCTCGCACGCACCTTTTCGGCCTTCGTGGCGACGATATGGCGCACGGGCTGAAATCATCAACAGGGCTATTCATTCAGATAGGCGGACTATCTAAATGGATAGTCCTTTTGCTTTAACCGGCTACCGTAGATTGTTGACAGCCGCCGGTGGCGGGAATAGCATCCTCACGCGAAAACGTAAAAACCAAAGGTTGTAAGAGGAATGAAGAAGAACGACAAACGCGTTAAAAAGGAGTTGCAAATCTTCGAGACGATACGCAAGCCTGTCGCGCCGCCGGGCCACCCGCTCGGACAGGCCAAGCCGGAAGAGAAGGCGCATCCGTCTCAACGCAAGGCCAAGCACAAAAGGCGTGAGCCGGAGTCGGAATAATAGAACACCTGTCATCTACATTATCCGCAAGCGAAACGAACAAGTTCACGCACTGGAGAGAAGCCCCGTCATGACAGACATCGGAGAGGCATTTATAGCGCAGGCGCGCAGGCTGCTGAAAACAGATTACCTGCCAAAGATAGAACGCTGTCTGGAACGCTTGAGCGACGAGCAGGTGTGGTGGCGCGCTGCTGCCGAATCGAACAGCGTCGGCAACCTGCTGTTGCACCTGTCCGGCAATGCGCGGCAATGGATTGTGAGCGGCCTCGGCGGTCTGCCGGACGAGCGCGTGCGGCAGGCGGAATTTGATGCGCGCGTGGGCGCGGCGCGGGCGGCTCTGCTCGGCGGATTGAGACAGACGCTTGATGAAGTTGATGCTGTGCTGGACAAACTTGCTCCGGCGTCTCTGCTTGAGCGGCGGCAGATACAGGGGCATGAAGTCTCAATGCTGGATGCAATCTTCCATGTCGTCGAACATTTCTCGATGCACACGGGTCAGATTATTCTCATCGCAAAGATGCTGACCGAAAGCGACCTGCGCTTTTATGACTTCTCGACCGGCGCGCCTCTTCCGGCATGGCACGAAGAGCAAGGATGAAGGCGGAAGGCGGAAGGATGAAAGGCATGCTGTTCAAACTTAAAGCCTTCATCTTCAAATAGCACTCATTTCATCCTTCATCCTTTAGCGCGCTCTTCATCCCTCCACCTTCCGCCTTCATCCTTGCTTTTCAGTTTTGGCTTCCAAATCTTGCTGAATCATGTTTAATATAGACGCGTACTCAAAAAATTGCTTGTGGTTGTCGGGGGGGCAAATGATGTCGCCCCGGTGACTGCCAAAGACTGCCGTAGGAGGATAGTGAGAGATGGTATATGTGGTTGCGGAACCATGCGTGAATTGTCGTTATACGGATTGTGCGCTGGTGTGTCCGGTGGAAGCTTTTCATCTGGACGATGATATGCTGGTGATTCATCCGGAAACGTGCATTGATTGCGATGCGTGCGTGCCTGAGTGTCCTGTCGAAGCAATTTTCCCGGAAGATAAAGTGCCGGAAGAGTGGGCGAGCTTCACGCAGATAAACGCCGATAGGGCGATGAGCGGTTTGCCGACCATCAGCGACAAACTCGATCCTCTCTGTTAGACTTTAGAGCTTCAAAAGAGATTCTTGAAAGTTGGCTTGAAAGCGCACGCGGCGCGCGAGTTTTAATGGCAGTTCACGAACTCGCGCGCCTTCTTCATGCTTTTGCGCTGGCATGGCGCAGGCGGCGGTCTTGAGTGGTCTTTATTTGCCACGTGCCGCAGAAAGGACAGGCATGAGGAAAGGTACAATCCGCCTTCTGGGGACAATGGCTGTGGCTGTGGGCGCGCTCGGCGCTGCCGGAGCGGTTTTGATAAAAATGAAAAATTTCAGAGGTAGATTCGGCGACAGAAACAGCCGTGAGCCGGTCAATGTGTGGGCGCGTCCCGGAATGGAAGTCGTCTTTCGCGCCGAACTGATGCCGGGACGCGATCCTTCCGAAAGAATTTATCGCGTCAAGGAAATGCTGCCGAGCGGGCGCGTCCTCCTGCATGACTTTTCCGGCGAGCACGCAGAGAAAGAGTTTGAAGAGGTCAGATAGACCACGGAGGAATGCAAAATTAAAAATGTAAAATGCAAAATGGAAGACGATTCTTATTTTTGCATTTTACATTTTTAATTTTGCATTTGAGAGATATGGGCCAGTCAAGAGTTGATGTCTTCAGAACGAGCGTGGACGCACTGCGCCGCGTCATCTCTCTCAAACAGGATTACACGGCAGCCTATCAAATGCTCGGCTCCGCGCTCATGAGTCTGGGCCGGAAGGACGAAGCCCGCCGCGCGTGGACTGAAGGCATAGAGGTCGCAAACAGTGCGGGCGCATGGAAAGCCAGACAGCACATGGAAGGATTGCTCGCAGGCGCGGAAGATAATTCGGAAAGCGGATTCTGCGAAGCCTGAGAAGAAGGCAAAAGTAAAAAGGTAAAGGCAAAAGTGAAGATGAGAGAAATGCTCTTCTGACTTTTGCCTTTTACCTTTTTACTTTTGCCTTTTTCGCTCTGTGGCTGAAATCTTTTCTTTTACCACTCGTAGATGTGGCCCGGCTCCATGATGCTGAGTCTGGGGATGTTCAAATCGGTAAGCTCTTTGACCAGAGCCTCACGATAGGCCGGTTTGAGATGAACAGTCAGAATATCCAAGCCGTTGTGATTGAGCTTGCCCAGCTCCTTAGCCATCGTCGCGGGCGTGAAGTGGCGCGAGATTTCTGCGAGTTGGGACATAGAGTTTGGAAAGGAAGCTTCGATCAACAGCGCGTCCACCTGCGGCATCCGGTTAACCAGATGCCAGAACTCTTCCGTCTCATAGGTGTCTGAACTGAAGGCCGCCGTCTTCTTGCCGTCTGAGATGACGAGGCCGACGGTCGGGACGATATGATTGACCGGAACGGCTATGACTTTCAGATGCGCGACCTCAAACTCCTCGCCGTGACAGAAGGGCATATACTGCATGACCGGGCCGTTCTCATTCTTCAACTCTGAAAAGCGTGGGTAGACAGTCCAGTTGAAGACATCGCGCTCAAGCAGGTCGATGACCTCCTGTGTAGCGTGCACGCGAACGGGTTCTGTCAAAACTCCGAACAGATCGTCTATGAAAATCGGCAGGCTCGCAATGTGATCCATGTGCGGGTGCGTGACGATGACATCGCGCACAGTGTCGCGCTGCTCGTCCGTCAGGGCCAGAGCGATGCTTCCGGCGTCAACGGTGACGCGGTCGTCTATCAGAAAACACGTCAGCCGTTGCTCGGGTGTGGCCCGGCCTGTGCCGTCAAACGTGCTCGGTAAAAGTTGGATTTTCACGTATCGATTCGGTCGCTTCCGGCCCTGCCCCGCGAGGACGGCACTCAGTATAAGCTATTTGCGGTGTAATCACGCAAGCTTCCGTATCTTCCGGCAAAGCTGTTCATTCTACACATTTGAGAATGAATAGAACTTAATCTTTCAGTGAGAGCCGAGACGGCTACGCAGTTCCTGCAACTCTTGCATGAAAGCTGCCTCGCGCTCGCGCGCCTCCTGCTCGTCTGTGTGCAGCCCGCGCGCAACGCGGCTGCGATGAAAAGCCAGCTCGCTCGCCATCTGGTTGAACTGCATCCGTGCGCGCCAGATGCCAAAGCCTCCATGACGCAGGGCGCGGTACGATGACCCCATGCGCCCGCCCACGCTGCCCAGCCGGTTATATTCATCCTGCGTCAAAAAACCGCGATGGAAGTCGCCCAACAAGTGCTCGCGGACGATACGCCCCTCGCGCCGGAGGGCAAAGATGATGACGATCAGCGCGGTGATAAACACCGGAATCATAATGAAGACATAGGTCAGAATCCAGAGCGCGCCGCTGATCGAAGCCGTCAGGTTCCACATCGAATGCAGAAACATTGCGAGGCCCAGACCGATAAGCGGCATCAGGACTTTGATGGCTTTGTTGTGCGATTGTCTGGCCCAGCCGAGTCCGATGCCGGTCATGCTCGTAAAGAGCGGGTGCGAGAAAGGGGCTATCGCGCCGCGCAGGATAAAGAGACGGCTGCTGCCCTGAAGCCCGCCCTCCAATGCTGCGTTGCCGTAATACTGTATGTTCTCGGTCATGGCAAAGCCGAGGCCGACCATCGCCGCATAGACGATGCCGTCGAGGATGCCGTCAAACTCGTCCTTCTTCCAGAAGAAGATGATAAAGAGCACAAGCCCCTTAGCTCCCTCTTCAAACAGCGGCGCAGAGATGACCGCGCCGTACAGCTCCGCCATCTGCACATCGCCGGTCGCGTTGTAGACAACTATGGCTCCTGTGGTGTTGGCGATATAAGCCACGAAGACGGCGACGGTTGCGCCCCAGATGAAGACCATTGAGAGCAGCCACAGGGGTTCCGCCTCGAAACGGTCGAGCCAGAGAATCAGCGAGATGTAGATGGGCACGGGCAGGGTGGCGAAGATCAGACCGGCAAGGAGCGCGACAGGCCCTGTCTGGTTGCCAATCAGATACAGCACGATCAGTCCGAGAAAAAGCGCCACGAGGCCCGCAAAGATGCCGAGCATTACTTTCATCGCGCTGACTTTACTTTTCGACTGCCTGATGAGCACTGTCGGCGCGGCCTGAGAAAACATCATCGTCGGCGCAACTTGTGGCGGCGGCTGTTGTCCTGCACCGGCGAAATTCGCCAGCGGCAGACCGCAGGTTGGACATTGGTGCTGCCCCTCTATGACCATCGTGCCGCACCGGCTACATCTGGAATCCATGCGAAATCAATCTCCTCTTGCTGCACGCTCTTTTGGTAAAACTCCCTCACACGTGCGAGAGCCTGTGGCTATGACTGCTAGAAATGAATCGGGCGGTGGCGAGATAACCAAAGCTTGCGCGATTGCCCAACGATGCGCGCCCTACAACTTACCAGACATTAACAAGCCGCAAGTATAGCCATATTTGCATCAGGACTTCTAGCAAAAAGAATGCAAAATTAAAAATAAGGAAGAAGATTAATTTTGCATTTTGCATTTTTAATTTTGCATTCTTAGCGAGCGCAGGTGTTGGCGCGTCCGCCGTCTATCGAATAGGTTGCGCCGGTAATCCATGCCGCGTTCTCCGAAGCGAGAAAGAGAATCAGTTCGGCCACTTCGCGCGCTTCGCCGACGCGGCCCAGAGGATGCGTGCTCTTCGATCTCTCTAAAAACGCAGCATAACTTTCATCGCTCATGCCGCCGCGTTTGTGTATCTCTGTCACGACGACGCCGGGATTGACGGCGTTGACGCGCACGCCCTTCGGGGCAAGCTCAAGCGCGGCGCATCTGGTCAGTTGGTCCAAGCCCGCTTTCGAGACGCAATAGGCGAGCACGCCCGGAAAGGCGCGCAGGCCCGTGACGCTTGAGACGTTGACGATGTTGCCCATCGTCTTTTCCAGATGCGGCACGCTTCGCTGCATCAGATTAAAGACCGAGCGCAGATTGACATCCATCATTGCATCCCACGCATCGAGCGCGGTGTCTTCAATCGTCCCGTTTGCGAGAAAGCCCGCCGCGTTGACCAGCGCATCGAGCGCGCCAAACCTTTCAATCGTCTCCCGTACAATCCTGTTCACGTCTGCTTCCGCCGTCACATCGGCGTTAATCGTCAACGCCTCGCCGCCGCCGGCCTCGATCTCAGCAGCCAACTGCTTGAGCGCGTCCTCTTTGCGTCCGACGGCGGCAACACGCGCGCCCGCTGCGGCAAACATTTGTGCCGCAGCCCGCCCGATGCCGGAGGTTGCTCCGGTGATGAGCGCGACTTTTCCATTCATTTCTATCTTCATCATTTCTCCGTTGGATTGATAATAGTTTCAAGTTCAATTAAGGGTAGAAATAAGTTCGCCGCTTTTCTCTTTGCACAGCTTTGCGTCTTTTCTCTTTGCGCTCTTTGCGGTTAAGAGCTTTTTTAACGCAAAGACCGCAAAGTTTTTCTCGCAAAGCGCGCAAAGAGAGGTCTGGTCTTGATTCGCATAGAAAATAAGATAGATATGAAGTTAATGCCACTTAAAAAATTGTTGGTTAAAGCCATGACGGGGGCATAGAATGTTTTGGTATGGAGCACAAACTCGTACAAGCATGGCTGCTGCGGCTGGCGGGTGCGGTGGAAATACTGGCCTTCATTTCAGTGGTGATGCCGCGTTCGTGGATGGAGACATCGCATGCGTGGCTCGGTTTGGGCGAGATGCCGGGCGGGCCGATCATCATGTTTATGATTCGTCAGTCATCTTACACTTACGGGATGCACGGCATCTCTTTGTGGGTGCTGGCCTCTGACGTAGACAGATTTCGCCCGCTCATCATTCTCAACGGCATCTCATTTCTGCTGGCCGCGCCGGTCTTCTTTAGCATTGATTACACGGCTGGACTGCCCATGTGGTGGACTGTTTTCGACACACTGGGCTGCGCGTTCTTCGGGGCCGCGCTGCTCTTGCTTGATCGCATTATTTCTCGAAGCGATTGATGAGTAATGAGTCAAGTTCAAAGACGGCGAGGAGAAAAACGGTTTCCCGCAAAGGCGCTGGTGGTGCAAAGAAAGGTTCAAAGATAAAGCATCACTCAACACCTTTGCGTCACCAGCGCCTTTGCGGGAACTGTCTTTTTTCTTCCCATGTTTGAAACTGACCCGCCACTTGTCTTTCTGCGTGATTGACAGATAAAGCCGAAATGTTGACTATTAGCGCAAACGCTTGACCGCTTGATGCGCTGCCGGCTAACTGGTCGGGTGCGAGTGAGGGGCAGCGCGCAGGCTGACAGGAACCGGTCATGCTCCCGCCACGGAGGGATTGTTTGTTGCGCACAGATCCAACCAAGCAGGCTTTTGCCGGAACATCGCGCACGCGTTTGCGCGCGGCTTCCGGCCACGACGCGCGCCCTCCGCGACAGAAGATTCCGTCCTCCTACGGCTATATGGCGACGGCTGGCGCGACCGCCGCCGCGCTCTTCTTTGCGCTCTGGTGGATGCTGCACACGAGCGGCGACGAAGCTCCGTGGGTTCCAGCAGGGCTGGCCGCCAGCGTGGTCATGCTGGTTGCTCTGGCGGCGCGCGAGGTCATCATGCGCCGCGCGTGGACCAGATACATACTCGAACAGGACAGGCGCGGCTTTGCCGCCAGCGACGACCACGCGCGGCGGCGTCCGAACGGGAGCAGCGGCGGCAGTAGTCGCTCGACGAGCGCGCAGGCAGCCGCGCTCAGGCAGCTTCAGAAACAATCCGCCGAAGCTGATGCGGCGGGCGCGATTCCCAATCTGCACCTCGAAACATATCATTCATGCAAAGAGTATCTGGCAAACATGGAGGATGCTGTGCGGCGCAGGGGCGTCAACGAGCAGAGTCTGGCGGCCTTGCGCGCAGGACAGGATCGCGTCCGCGCTCTACAGAAGCATCATCTGTTAACGTGGGCTTCAGGGTCTTCGCGCGCTCTGACCTTTGAAGCGCAGCGGCGCGTCACCATCGCGGATAAAATCGAAATGGCTTTGCGCGCCCTTGACGTGATAGATTCCGCGCTCAATATTTATCCTGACGAAGCAGAGCTGCATCAATCCGCTTCTGCGATACGCGAGTACATAGCTTCTGTCAAAGTCGCGCACTGGGTCGAGCTGGCCGAGCGCGCGGCCTTCAAGGGACAATATCGCCGCGCCATAGACCGTTATCGTGATGCGCTCTTTTATCTCTCGCGCGAAAGTATGGATGAATCTGCACGCCATGAATCGGCAGAGCGCATTACGCGCGAGATAGACATCTTGCGTGCGCGGCTCAAGACGAACAAGCGGCGAGGGAATGATTCGGAGAATTCGGAACCGGCGGAGAATACACAGTGATCAGCCAACGTTGCCCCAAATGCAAAAGCAAACGTGTCCGGCGCGGCTATAACAAAACGCCGCTGCTCTTGCGCCTGTTCGGCCTCTACGAGCTGCTATGCGATAACTGCAATCTACTGTTCAGAGGCTTTGCAGTCCCCGGCACAGTCACGACTCACAGAAAGAGTGGAACGCACAAACGCAACCCGGACCCGGCCAACAAAGCAACCAGATGAAATCAACGTTGCATCTTGAATAGCTTTGCTCTCATCCTTGATGTCCTTTGTCTCCCTTTGCGATTAGCAGCAGTTTTTCAATGAAAGTGGCTTCCGGTGTGAAGATAATTACGTCGCGCGCAAAAGCGCAAAGGCGCAAAGAAGACAAGTCGCAAAGAGAGTTGAAGAGCTTTTATCCGGCTTGCTCGCTTCGCGCCTTCCTTTGCGCCTTTGCGCCTTTGCGCGCAACTTTCTTTCCAATTATCAAAGCCCGCAAACTGAAAATAACGCTGCTCTTTTGCCTGCTCGCTGCTTTCTGCTCGGGCCAGAGCTTGCGCGTGCAGGCGCAGGAAGCCAAAGCTCCCGCAACCGAAGCTACGCCGGAAGCCACACCGGAAGCCACGCCTGCGCCGGAGGTTAAGGTCGAGCCAAACGGCAGCGATTATATGATCGGCACGGGTGACACTGTGGATGTCACGGTCTCGCGGCGGCCTGAGCTGGGTTGGCGCGGGCAGGTCACAGGTGACGGCGAGATTCCCGCGCTCCCTTATCTGGACAAGCCTGTTCGCGCGCTCTGCCGCACAGAGCAGGAAGTGGCGCAGGACATCAAGGAGGCTTATTCAAAGCTCGTCAAAAATCCTGTTGTCACAGTGCGCGTCATAGAACGCTCGACGCGGCCCGTTATCCTCCTCGGAGCGATACGCACGTCACAGCGTTTCCAATTGCAACGTGATGTGCGGCTCAACGAATTGCTCTTCATCTCAGGCGGCGTGACAGACCGCGCCAGCGGCGATATTCAAATCTTCAGCACGGAGCCTTTTATCTGTCAGGAGCGCGAAGCGTTGAAGGAGAGCGAGACTCAGAAAAGCCCGCTCAAAGTGATTAAGATTCTCGACCTCATGGCCGGTAAAGCAGACACCAACCCGCTCATCCGTTCCGGCGACATCATCACAGTGATGGTGGCGGAACCCGTCTATCTGACGGGCGGCGTCGTCTCCCCGCAGAGCATTAACTATCGAGAGCAGTTGACGCTCGCGCGTGCGATTGCGATGGTCGGCGGTCTCGCGGGCAGCGCGCGAGGCAGCGACATACGCATCTACAGGCGCATGCAGACGCCCGGAGAAACCGAAGTCATCAAAGCAGACCTCAACGCCATCAGGAAGCAGCCGCAAACAGACATTCCGCTCAAAGCTTATGACATCATAGAAGTCCCGCAATCTTCCCTCTCTGCCGCGCGCCGCAACTGGCAATCGGCGGCGCAGGATGTAGTCATGGACGAAAAAAAGTCCGCCGCCCTGCCCCTGCGCGTCATCAATTAAAACTTTTAAGAAATTCTCGCGCAAATAAGTAAAAAGGCAAAAGGTAAAAGGCAAAAGTGAAGATGAAGGGGATGCTGTCTTCACTTTTGCCTTTTACCTTTTTACTTTGGCCTTCTTTGCGCGTTCGCCCTCCTGCACTGTGCTGTGATAAATTAATGGCTTCGTGACCGCACTAATTTTTCAGGAGATAATAAGATGGATCGAAAAACCGGGGGGCGTTTGAGCCGCCGCAATATCACGTGGCTCTGGATTGTCGGCGTCGCTGTTACTATCATCGTACTGCTCTATTTAGAACAAAGCGCGCTGCTCTATGTGCTGGCGACGCTCGGCGTCTCCGGGTTGTTGATGGTGGTCGCCTTTTCCGATTTGAGCCATGCGCAGAAGAGCGCGGCGTCTCTCTCGGAGATTGATGATTCAGCCGCGCTCGGCAGCGGCATTACAACTTCTGGCTCTAATCCGGCGCAGACCTGGGGAGCGCAAACCAGCAAACGCCGCAAATCTTAAAGCCCCAACTGCAAAACATCCGGGTTCTCTTGCCACGCTTTTATGCTAAGATAGGCTGTAGCCGCACCTGCCCTTAAAGCATGCGGCTCGAACCGTTCGTCTCCGAGTTGCATCCAAGACATCGTTAGCCGGATTTGAGAACCCCTAGATGCGTCGCCTGTGTATCGTGCTCATGCTTGTTGTTGCGATGATTTCATCGGCGGCCCCTGTGCGCCCGTACACGCTACAGTTCACGGACTCTTCCAGCAAGGCTCAGATCAAATGGCCGACCAATACGGTCAACATCGCTTTCTCGACCTCGCTCAACGCTCCTCCGGTCAATGTCAAAGCGGGCAGTGATGTTACGGGCGCGTTGCGTCGCGCGCTGGCGAGCTGGGCGGAAGCCGCCGATATAGAATTCATAGAATCATGGTCCAAAGAGCAATCCATCAGCGCGGCTGGCGGCGGCGGCGATGGCGTCTCTTTGATTAGCATCGCCAGCACTCAGGAAAACACCGCGCCCTTTATCGGAGCGGGCAGCGAGATGTCTGGCCGGACGCGCGTCTTCTTTACGCGCTCAGGCGGCATCATCGAAGCGGACATCGTCATTAATCCTTACCAGCAATTCTCCACGGACGGCACGCCCGGCACTTACGATCTGGAAGCCACCTTTGTGCACGAGATCGGACACCTGCTGGGGCTTGAGCATTCGAGCGCGGTGGGCGCGACGATGCAGCCGCGACAGGGAAAGAACGGGATTTACAGTTTGCCAGCCTTTACCCCGCGCACACTCGCAGAGGATGACCGCGCGGGCGCGCGTGCCATCTACGGGGTGCGTCCCGAAGTGGCAAGGGCGCGCGGCTCTGTGACGGGCACAGTCAGTTATCACAACGGCGCTCCGGCCTTCGGCGCAAACGTGTGGGCGGAAGAGGAAGCGACTGGGCGAATCGTTGCCAGCAGTATCACTCTGGCGAATGGACTCTACAGGCTTGAGAATCTTTTGCCGGGCCGTTATCAACTCCGTGTAGAGGCTCTGGACGGCCCTGTGCTGGCTGCCGAAATAGCTTCGCAGCGCGGAGCTTACGCGGGCCTAAGTTCGCTTTCGCAAACCTCTTTCCGCACGGAAGAACTGGGAATCATCAATATCAAAGCTGAACGCGCCCTCAGGCTCAACGCGCAGCTTTCGGAAAAGCCTTCGGAGCTTAATCCCGCTCTCATCGGTTTCAACGGCCAGCTTTCAACTCTCGCCGTCCCGCTGGCGCAGGGTCGCGTCTACACGATCTATGTGGGCGGCGGCGGCCTTAATCTGAAACAACTCGCAGCAGACGGCATCTCCATCACCTCGCCTTATTTGAGCGTCAACCCGTCGAGCATCACGCAGCAACAGTTCGGCTCGAATCTCTCCGTCATCAGTTTCGATGTCATGGTCAACGAGAACACCCCGGCGGGAGATTACAGTGTGCGTCTGCTCTCCGGCACAGGCGAGGTCGCGTACATCGTCGGCGGCCTGACAGTGGAAGCTGCGGGCAGCGCAACGACTTCGCAATAGAGACTTCAAATCCGCATCAAGACAGGCTTTCGGCCACAGGCCGGGAGCGATTTTCTTTAACGCATGTTAAATTTTCATTTGTCTTAAACTGAACAGTTGAAAGTTTAAGGCAACTTGTGCATAATCTGTCTGCGCCCGACTCCCCGTTGGGCGAAGTGGTCGCGTGGGGTGAGGACACGTGGCCTTAGGGTGGGGGTTGTGGGAGACCCCCGCCCGCTTAACTTTTAAACTCGATTATTCTTCGACATCAGCAAAGAAAGTTTCCCGCAAAGGCGCAAAGAAGAGCTTAAATGTTTTCTTTGCGCCTTTGCGGGAAACTGTTTTTTTCTTCCACCTGTTTGAGCTTGACCGGCTATTAGATAGCGAAATACTTGACGGCGGCACAGATGTGCGTAAAATCCTATTTCATTGTTTCCAGCAAAAGCTCTATTAGCCCCCTACAGCATTGGCAGTACTGATGTGTCCTAACTCTGTGAATCGCAGATTGTCACAATGTCGCTACTGGATAGAACTTCAAAGAGACGCTTCAAGCTCTGGTTTTTTGACAAAGGTGTCAAGGAAGTAGAAGGCCCGCACGAGCGCGAAGGCCAGCATCACCAGCATCCCTGGTGGAAGGTGATGTGCCTGACCGGCGTGGATTATTTCTCGACGCTCGGCTATCAACCCGGCATCGCGTTTCTTGCTGCCGGAGCGCTGTCTCCGATTGCCACGCTTATCTTAGTGCTGCTCACGTTGTTCGGCGCGCTCCCGATGTACAATCGCGTCGCGGCGGAAAGCCCGCACGGCGACGGCTCTATCTCGATGCTTGAGAACTTGCTCTCGCGCTGGAAAGGCAAGCTCTTTGTGCTGTGCCTGCTAGGGTTCGCCGCCACCAGCTTTATCATTACCATCACGCTCTCGGCTGCTGATGCCTCCGTACACATCATAGACAATCCATACGCGCCTCAGTTTCTAAACCATCGCATCGCTTTGACTCTGGTCTTAATCGGGCTGCTGGGCGCGGTCTTTCTCAAGGGTTTCAAAGAAGCCATCGGCATCGCAGTGCTGCTGGTGGCGGTCTATATCCTTCTCAATTTGATCGTTATTGGGGTCGGTTTCTACCAGATTGCGACGCACCCGTCAGTGCTGGCAAACTGGAAGAACGTCCTTTTCCAGAATTACAGTAATCCGCTGGCGATGATTGGCGCGTCCCTGATAGTCTTTCCGAAACTCGCGCTCGGTCTGTCAGGATTTGAGACGGGTGTGGTCGTGATGCCGCTCGTGCGCGGGGACAAGGCTTTGACGGAAGAGGACTGGGACTCCATCCACACGACGCGCACGGGGCGCACGCAGCCTGAGCCGAGCGCGCAAACTCTTTTGCTGGGTCGCATTCGCAACGCGCGAAAGATGCTGCTGACGGCGGCTCTGATTATGTGCGTGCTCTTGATTTCGAGCAGCATCATCACGACGCTGCTGATTCCTGCCGAAGAGTTTCTGCCGGAGAGAGAAGGCCATGAAGCAGGGAAGGCGAGCGGGCGCGCTCTGGCCTATCTGGCCCACACTTATCTGGGCGACATCTTCGGCACGATCTATGACCTGAGCACGATTTCGATTCTCTGGTTCGCAGGCTCGTCCGCGCTGGCCGGTCTCCTGAATATCATCCCGCGCTATTTGCCGCGTTACGGCATGGCTCCTGATTGGGCGCGGGCCACGCGGCCCTTGACGCTGGTCTTAACCTTTGTCTGTTTTGCCGTCACCATTCTTTTCAAAGCAGATGTCGAAGCGCAGGGCGGAGCTTATGCGACGGGCGTGCTGGCCCTGATGAGTTCGGCGGCGATTGCCGTCACGCTGTCGGCGTGGCGCAAGGGAGAAAAGATTCGCTGGGCATTTCTGTTGATCGCGCTGGTCTTCATCTATACCACGGTCGCCAACATCATAGAGCAGCCGGAGGGCATCAAGATCGCCTCGATTTTTATCGGAGCGATTGTCTTGACCTCTCTTATTTCAAGAGTCTATCGCACGACAGAATTGCGCGTGGGTAAAGTCCGGCTGGATGAAACCGCCAGGAGATTTATTGATGAAGCGAGCGCGGGCACGATACGCATCATCACCAATCGTTGTGATCGCGGCGACGCGGAAGAGTATCGTTTTAAGGAACAGGAAAAACGCCTTGATAACCACATCCCGCCGCAAGAGCCGGTCATCTTTTTTGAAGTCACGCCGAGCGACGCTTCGGAGTTTGCCGGAACGCTCATGATTAGAGGCGAAGATGTCGAAGGCTTTCGCGTGCTGCGGACGGAAAGCCCTGCCGTGCCGAATGCGATTGCAGCCTTTCTGCTCTACCTGCGCGACAAGACGGATAAAATCCCGCACGTCTATTTCGGTTGGAGCGAGGGCAATCCGCTCTCTTACCTGCTCAAGTATGTGGCCTTTGGCGAAGGCGACACAGCGCCCGTCACGCATGAGGTTTTGCGTCAGGCGGAAGAAGACCCGGAACGTCGTCCGAACGTGCATGTCGGAGGTTGATTTAGCTTTCCTGCAAGCGTAGTATGCCACGCATTGACAATCTGTTTGCCGAAGTTGCTCACGGCGTTCTCGAAAATGAGGCGCGAGAGGAGCAGCGCGGGGGAACCAACTTTCGCTCTTCATAAGAGAGCGGCGGGGCGCATCATGAAGGTTAGGCCGGAAGGCTTGCGCTTCATGTAGAACACTTCTCAGTTCTAGCCCGTCAGCTAACCTCGTAGGCTCAAAGGGAAGAGCAATCATCGCCGCCAATACTATTTTCCACATGGGCGGGGAGCAATATTGCTCCCCGCCTTTTGCGTTTGGAGCGCAGCTTTAATTGCCGACTGCGATTGTTCACAAAATGGAGAACGTACAGCCACAAGCAAGAGGACGGTTAAGCGGCTGGCTGCTCAGGGATGTCAAGGAGGCCGAAGGCCCGCACGAGCGCGAAGGCCAGCATCACCAGCACCCCTGGTGGAAGGTAATGTGCCTGACCGGCGTGGATTATTTCTCGACGCTCGGCTATCAACCCGGCATCGCGTTTCTCGCCGCGCAGGCTCTTTCACCCATCGCCACGCTTGTCTTAGTGCTGCTCACGTTGTTTGGCGCGCTGCCGATTTATAGCCGCGTGGCCGCAGAGAGTCCGCACGGGCAGGGTTCCATCTCGATGCTGGAAAGCCTGCTGCCGCGCTGGAAAGGCAAGCTCTTTGTGCTGGTGCTGCTCGGTTTTGTGGCGACCGATTTCATCATCACGATTACGCTTTCTGCCGCCGACGCGACCGCGCACATAATCGAAAATCCTTTCGTTATCCAGCACCTGCACTTTCTGGATCATCCTGTGGGCGTCACGCTCGCGTTGGTCGGCGCACTGGGCGCAATCTTCCTCAAAGGTTTTAAGGAAGCGATAGGCATCGCAGTCGTGCTGGTCGGAGTTTACCTGCTGCTCAATCTCATCGTCGTTAGCGTCGGCATATACGAGCTTGCGACACACACGGAGCATTTTCCTGAGTGGACCAAAGCTCTCTACGCGCATCCCAGAGTAAACGGCAATCTGTTTCTCATCATCGGCATCTCGCTGCTGCTCTTTCCCAAACTTGCGCTCGGACTCTCAGGATTTGAGACGGGAGTGGCCGTGATGCCGCTCGTGCGCGGGCCGCATCGGATACACAATACGAGGATGCTGTTGACGACCGCCGCGCTGATTATGAGCGTGCTGTTGATTGCGAGCAGTTTTGTGACCACGACTTTGATTCCGGCTGCCGAGTTTGCAGAGGGCGGCAGAGCCAATGGCCGCGCGCTGGCTTTTCTCGCGCACGAGTACATGGGCGACTATTTCGGCACGGCTTATGACTTGAGCACGATTCTGATTCTGTGGTTTGCGGGCGCGTCCGCGCTGGCAGGACTTTTGAATATCGTGCCGCGCTATCTGCCGCGTTACGGCATGGCTCCGGGGTGGGCAGGGGCGACACGGCCTTTGACGCTCGTCTTCACGGCCATCGCTTTTGCGGTCACGATTATTTTCAAAGCGGATGTTGACGCGCAGGGCGGAGCTTATGCGACGGGCGTTCTAGTCTTGATGAGTTCGGCGGCTGTGGCCGTCACCATCTCCGCCTGGCGCAAGGCGGAGAAATTGCGCTGGGCATTTCTGCTCATCGCACTGGTCTTCGCTTACACGACCATTCAGAATATTCATGAGCGGCCAGAGGGCATCAAGATTGCCTCCTTCTTTATCGGCGCAATTATCCTCAGCTCTTTGATTTCGCGCGTCTTGAGAACGACGGAATTGCGCGTCTCAAAGGTAGAGCTGGACGAGCTTGCACAGCAGTTCGTCAAAGATGTCGGGCGGCGCACGATTCGGATCGTTGCCAATCGCTGCGATCAGGGCGACGCTGAAGAATATCTGGTCAAGGAAAGGGAAAAGCGCGCGGACAATCATATTCCGACCTCAGACCCTGTGCTCTTTTTTGAAGTCAGCCCGGGCGACGCTTCGGAATTTTCGGGCGTCTTGAAAATCAAGGGCGTAGATGTCGGAGGCTTTCGCGTGCTGCGGACGGAAAGCCCTGCCGTGCCGAATGCCATCGCCGCTTTCATGCTCTACCTGCGCGACCAAACGGGCAAGATACCGCATGTCTATTTCGGCTGGAGCGAGGGCAACCCGCTCATGTACATGCTCAGATACATAGCCTTTGGCGAGGGCGATACAGCGCCCGTCACGCATGAGGTTTTGCGTCAGGCGGAAGAAGACCCTGAGCGGCGTCCGGCTGTACATGTCGGCGGATGAGAAGAAGGGATAATCGCTGAGTGACGAGTGACGAGCAAGAACAAGCTTTTCAGACTCGTCACTCGTCACTCGTCACTGCTTTAAACGCTGTCTGGGATGCGACCGGCGAGAAAACAGGAACGGCAATAGACTGGGCGACCCTGCGAGGGGTAAAAGGGCACTGTGGTTTGTTGTCCGCACTGCGCGCATTGGACGGAGACTTCGATGCGCTGGCGCACGCCGGATGCTTGTGCGGCGGCGATGGCCGCGAGGCGTTCGTTCTTGGCTTGCTTGCAGGGCTTACATCTCTTGGGTTCGTTCTTAAGACCCTTGTCGTGAAAAAAGACCTGTTCGCCAGCAGTCCAAATAAAATCCTCTCCACAATCAACGCACTTGATATTGCTATCCTGGAATTCCATCTCGGAATGGCTCCACTTTCCATTCGAAGGGCTTGTGGCCTCTGTTTGTGACATGATTATTTTCCCCCCATTGGTGTGTCCGCTTGCGCTTTTCGTGCGTAGTCAGAGAGGAAGGCCGCTCGATTGCGCATCCATTTGTTCAAAGTGCGAGGCTGACAATATCCACTCTAACAAGAGTGAACGATTCGGGTCGGGCTGGCTCCGGCTAAATCCAAGCAATTGACCTAGCGTTAAGCAACTTATATCTATCACAAAAATGTGTCAAGCTTTTAGGGACGAAAAATTGTCGGGGAAAATAAATTGAGTCTGCATAGTAGTAGCGGGATAAGCAAGAAATCTTGCTTATCCCGCCAAAGTTTGACGGCCCTTGATGCCGGTTGAATCAAGTAATCTGAGATATGTTTTGACAGTTAATCTCTTATCCGTGCCAGCGGGTTGGTAGCGGGGCAATGTCAAAGATAACAAAGAAAACGAAATGTTCGCGCAAAGGCGCAAAGGCTTAAAGAAAAGCACGCAAGGAGCGAATAGCATTCAAGCCTTTGCGGTCTTCCTTTGCGTCTTTGCGCCTTTGCGCGAACCTCTTCCTCGCTTCTTCACTCAATTCACGATTGATGACTCATCAGCTTCACATTGACCCGCTACCAGCGGTTTGTAACTCTTGACAGCGGCCATCCCCCGTGCCAGCATCGCTCGACCTGTTGATTAAAATTGATTGAAGAGAAATCAGTTGCATGAAGATTCTAGTAGTCGGCTCAGGCGGGCGCGAACATGCTATGACGTGGGCCTTGTCAAAGACCGCGCGCCCGGACGTTAAGCTCTATTGCGCCCCCGGCAATGACGGCATCGCGCAGCTTGCCGAAACAGTCTCCATCGAAGCGACAGACATTCAAGGGCTGGCCCGATTCGCGGCTGAGCAGAGTATTGACCTGACTGTGGTTGGCGGAGAATCGCCGCTGGCCGCAGGCATCGTTGACCTGTTCGAGTCGCGCGGGTTGTTGATTGCGGGAGCGAGCCTCGCCGCCGCAAGGCTTGAATCGAGCAAGGCTTTCGCCAAAGATTTTATGTCGCGTCACGGGATTCCGACCGCGCGCTATCGCGTCGTCTCTTCACCCGATGAAGCTCTGGCGATTTTGCGTAGCGGCGAGTTTGGCGTTGAAGACTCTTCCGTGGTTGTCAAAGCGGATGGCCTCGCGGCGGGCAAGGGAGTTATCGTCGCCGCCTCGCGCGCTGAAGCCGAAGCTGCGATTACCGATTTGATGGTTCAGGAAATGGTCGGAGCCGAAGCCGCTCAAAAGGTCGTGCTTGAAGAAACTCTGTCCGGCAGAGAATGCTCTTTGCTGCTCTTTGCGGATGGAAAGGATTACGCGCTGATGCCTGCGGCGCGCGATCACAAGCGCGCCGGCGAGCATGACACAGGGCCAAACACTGGCGGCATGGGCGTCGTCACGGATTCAGATGTGCTCGATAAAGAAATGCTGCAAGAGGTCGTCCGCGACATCGTCGAGCCGACGCTCGAAGGCGCGCGTCAGGATGGCTTCGAGTTTCGCGGAGTGCTCTTTATCGGCCTGATGCTGACACAGGATGGCCCGCGCGTGCTCGAATACAATGTGCGCTTTGGCGACCCTGAAGCCCAGGCCATTCTCGTGCGTTTACAATCAGACCTCGTTGATATTTTTGAAGCGACGGCCCGCCGCACTCTCTCACAGCTTTCCGTCAGTTGGGGCGATGAAGCCTCCGCCTGCGTCGTGCTCGCGGCGCGCGGCTATCCTGCGCGGCCTGAAACGGGAGCGCGCATACAGGGTTTGGAACAGGCGGCAGGGCATGAAAAAGTCCATGTCTTTCATGCCGGAACAAAGCGCGCCGCAGGCGGCCAGTGGCTCACTGCGGGTGGCCGCGTGCTCGGCATTACCTCAACCGGCGAGACCCTCGACCATGCCCTGCGACGCTGTTACGCTGCCGTCAAAGAGATACACTGGGACGGCATGCATTTCAGACGCGACATCGGAAAAGCAAGGATGAAGAGCAAGGATGAAGGCGGAAGGATGAAGGATGAAATGAGTGCTATTTGAAGATGAAGGCTTTAAGCTTGAACAGCATGCCTTTCATCCTTCCGCCTTCATCCTTCATCCTTGCTCTTCTCCTTCCGCGTTCATCCTTGTTCCTGCTATACTCGAATCTGTGAGTTGATTTGAAAGTGCAACCGCGCGGGCCTGTGCGACGTACAATCAAAGGCGATTGAGGCCGTGCGTGCGAGAGCAGGCGTTCCGGTGCAGCATTTAAGCCGTACGACGCGCCGCTTATTTTGATGGCTGGAGGGATGAGAAGAGATGGGATTGTGGAGCAGAATCAAGCGTTCGATGCGCGCCCTGTTTGGCGGCATTGTGGAAAAGACGGAAGACCCTGAACTCATACTTCAGCAGACCATACGCGACATGCGCGACCGCGTGCCGGAGTTGAATAACTCCGTCTCGCAGGTCATGGCAACCGAAAAGCTGCTCGCCAAAAGCAAAGAGCGTCTGGAATCGCAGGTCGTTGATCTCGACTCGAAAATCAAGGCTTCGGTCAAGATGGGCCGCGACGACATCGCCACAGCCTACATCGGGCAACTGCAACAGGCGCAGATTGACCTGCAAAAAACTTCGCAGCAACTGGAGCACGCGAACCTTGCATCCAAGCAAGCGCTCAAGGCGCGCGACAATTATGTGCTGCAAATGCAGAAGCGCACGGCTGAAGCCATGCAGCTCATCAACCAGTCGAAGCAGGCCAAGCTGCAAGAGCAGCTCGCGCAGACGATGGAGACGTTCAATCTCGGCGACGATGCTTCGACCTTTAACGAGATGCGCGACAAGATAGACCGCCGCGCCGCCGCCGCCGAAGCCAAGATGCAGCTCGGCTCTGCTTCTGTGGATAACCAGATGCAGGAGATCGAGCGCGAGGCGATGGACATGCAGTTACAGGACAAGCTGCTGGAATACAAAAGAGACATGGGCCTCTTGCCAAGCTCGACGGGCGCGAAAACTCCCGAAGCGCTTCCGGCGCAGGGCGAGACGGGAGTCAATGAGCAGACGCGCGCCATGCTTGACCAGTACAAGGCTGGAACTGAATGAGGCTCTTCGGGTCGCATAGGCAAAAGTAGAACTGGCCGCACGTTCTTCTTCTCGATGTAAATCTTTTTATTAACTTTCATACACGGCCATGGCGGATTATTCCAAGATCAATTTTCATTATCTGAAAGAGGCGCTCAAAGAACCCGTCAACTTCTGGGGCATGGCGGGTTTCGCAGTCGCAGCCGCTTACACGCAATCAATCATCCCGCTCGGCGCAGCCCTCGCCGCAGAAGGTCTCTATCTGGCCGCCGTCCCTGCTAGCACGCTCTACAGGCGACTGGTTGATAATCGCCAGAAGGCCCGTCTGCGCGCCCTCAGAGAGCGCCAGCGAGAAGAGCTGATCAAAGCCTTTGACCCGCGCGAGCGCGAGGCCGTCGAGTATCTGCGCTGGATGAGGAATCAGATTTACTCGAACTACAAAAAATTCACCGGGTCGAAAGAGATTCCCGCGAACATACAGAGCCTGGACCAGCGTTGGGAGGATTTCGTAGACCTCCTTGATGTCTATCGCCGCCGCAAGAATCACCTGCGCTCGATTAACCGTCAGGCCGTGCAGAATCAACTGACGCAGGCCGAACGGGCAGTCGAGACCGCGGCTGACGAGCGAGCGCGCCGCGTGCAGCAGGCCAACGTCGAAATCCTCAAACGCCGCGTCGCGGCCTTTAACGACCTTGAGCGTTCCGTTAAGCTCGTCGAAGGACAGTTGCAATCCATCGAAAACTTCTTCGGTCTCGTCAACGATCAGGTCGTGACCCTGCCGACGCCCGAACGAGTCTCCGCCCTCGACTTTGAGCAACTGAGCGATTCCATCGCCATGACCAAGCAGATGCTCGAAGAGACCTCTGACATGATGGGCACGCTCGACAGCCACAACAGAGAGATAGGCAACTACGACCTGCTCGCTAACACTTCATCAACCAAATAAAATGTGGGCCAGAGATAGTCATTTGATTATCTCTGGCCCACAACCTTATGCTTCAGTTCCAATAGAAGTTAAATCCGATTCGCGTCTACGCCAATGAGCAATCTCAAAACCATCTTTTACGCCGTCATGATTTTTCTCGCAGCCATCGGCGCATTCATGGTGTTCGGCCTTGTCGTCGCGGCGATTCAGTATCTCTTCATTATCGGGGTCTTGATTCTCGGCGGCATGCTCGCCTATAAACTACTGAAGAAACCGAATGATGACCCGCAACTGGAAGCCAAACGGGCAAACAGGGAATTAAAAGAGATGGCGCGCAAACTGGAAGAAATCAAGCGGAAGCAGTTTTCGAAATAAACTCATTCGTCAGAACATAACTGTTTCATCTCACCGGCAATTATAAAAAAGCGCGCCATGAAAGTTAAAATACTTTCATGGCGCGCCGTTCTTTTCCCGACGGCTTGAAAAGAGACTCGTCAATGCTTCAGGTGCTTGAAGCTTGTTTGAGAATGCTTTCGAGGTCGGCTTCATCCAGCCTGTAAGTCTCATTGCAGAAATGACAATTCATCTGCGCGCCCTTGTCTTCGCGCAGCATTGATTCCAATTCGGCTCTATCAATCGAAGAGATCAAGGAGATGGCGCGCTCGTGCGAGCAGGAACATGCAAACGCGATGGGCTTCTCTTCAAGTATTTGAAACTCAACTTCACCGAGCGCGGTGCGTAATAAATCTACAGGCCGTGCGCCCTCTCGAATCATCGCCGTGGTCTGCGGCGCATGCCCGATAGCAGTTTCAATCGCCGCAATGGTTCTTTCATCCGCGCCGGGCATGATCTGTATCATCGAACCGCCCGCCGCCGCAACGAATGGTTTCTCATCATGCGCCCTGACAAGGACGCCGAGCATCACGGCGGAAGGAATCTGCTCGGACTTCGTCAAATAGTAAGCGAAGTCTTCCGCGATTTCGCCGGAGACGAGCGGCACAGAGCCTCTATAAGGCTCGCGATAGAGACCTATGTCATAACCCGATTCGCGCGTCACATAAAACATTCCCTGTCCCACGACAGACCTCACATCGAGCTTGCCTGTTTCATTGAGCGGGACATCCGCCTCCGGGTGTCGCACATAGCCTCGCACTTCGCCGCGCGCGTTGGCTTCAGCCGTGATGCCGCCGATTGGGCCGTCACCGATAATCTGCACTGTCAGACGATCAAGCTCTTTGAGGCTTGAGCCAAGCAGCAGCGTTCCGGTCAGCGTGCGCCCAAGCGCTGCGGCAACGGTCGGCGAAGTCTCGTGCCTGCGCGCGGCTTCAGCCACAAGCTTTGTCGTCACCGCCGCCATGCAGCGCACAGTCCCATCCGCAGCAGTGCCGTGCACCAGCGTATCAGCGTCTTCTCTCTCCTGATTTTCCACTTGATAGCTCCACCTTCTCTTGTCACAAGAGGACAAAATTATTGTTTTCCGAGTGCGTTCAGACACCTATTTTGCCTCTCAGGTTGCCCTGCCGACAAGTCGCCGGGAATCCGGCCTTCAAATGCCGGAAAAGAGGCTTTCGAGAGGCCGAAAAAACACCTTTTCCGGCTTTATTTTGGGCCGTGAGAGTGTTAAGGTAGTATCTTAAGTTACCCACTCCATTGCTATGAAAAAAAAGAAAGACACAATATATTGGGTCAGGGTATTGACAGCCCCGCATGGCCTATGTATACTGCGCTCCGCTTGTGAAGGAAGAGGATGGGCGGCAGGCGCTAACGGGCTACGGGCAGCTTGCCGTGCAGGATTTTCTCGCTTTGAAATAAGCCAACCGCAGTATCTGTAACACAATTTTCGGCAGGCGGCGCGCGACTCCCGCGTGCGTCAGGATATTTTTCAAATTGATAGGAAGCCTCGCGCCCCAGCGCGCAAGGAAAGGCAGAATAGATGAGCACAGCAATCAACCCCAAAGCCGCCAATCAACATGTCATCACGACGACTCCCGAAGACAATGCGCGCCGCCAACTGCTGCCGCCCGGCCTCAACGCGCAGCGCGTTATCAGCAAGCGATACAGTATGAAGGACGCGCAGGGAGAACCGATTGAGCAGTGGGAAGATATTGTGCGCAGGGTGGTCGGTCACGTCTCTGTAGCCGAGACGGATTCGCAGAAGCGCGATGAGTTCTATGAAGCGATGTCCGAAGTGATGCTCGCGCGTGAGTTCATTCCGAACACGCCGTGTCTTGTTAACGCCGGAAAATCCAATGGTCAGCTCGCGGCCTGTTTTGTTTTAAATGTGCCTGATTCGATCTCCGGAATCATGGAGCACGCCAAAGCCGCCGCGACGATTCATCAGACGGGCGGCGGGACGGGCATGACCTACGAGTTTCTGCGGCCTGCCGGAGCGATGGTCAACTCGACCAGAGGCGTGGCTTCCGGGCCTGTCTCTTTTATGAATATCGTCAATCAGGTGACGGATGTGGTCAAGCAGGGCGGCGTCCGGCGCGGCGCGAATATGGGAATGATGCGCGTCACGCATCCGGATGTGCTGCGCTTCATACATGCCAAGAACGACCAGCACTCTTTGACCAACTTTAATATCTCCGTCAACGTCACCGACAGCTTTCTCGAAGCAGTGGATAACGAAGAATGGTTTCAGCTTGAATTCGACGGCAAGCCGTGGACGAGTCCGATTTATGATCCGGTGACTGATGGAGACTATGCTATTTACCGTCGGCCTGACGGCAGCACTGTGACCTTTAGAGATAGAGCCACTTTCCCTGCCACAGACCTGTCGGACTGCACGCGTGAAGAGCCGCCGCAGTCTGGCATGGTCTATGCGCGGGACATCTGGAATCGCATCATCGCCAGCGCGCACAAGTATGCAGAACCGGGCATAGCTTTTATAGATGAAGTCAATCGTCACAATCACATGATGGCTTCGATGGGGCCGATCTATTCTTGTAACCCTTGCGGCGAACAGTTCCTGCATTTCTCAAACTCCTGCAACCTCGGCTCGATTGATCTGGCGAAGTTTTACGTCAAGTCTGGCGACGGCACAGACCCGAACAAATGCATCGAGTGGGATCGCCTGCGCGAAGTGACGCACCTGTGCACACGCTTTCTGGATAATGTGGTGGACACCTGCACGTGGCCGCTGCCGGAAATCGAGGAAGTGGTCAAGCGCACGCGCCCTGTGGGCCTCGGCATCATGGGTTTCGCAGACCTTTGCCTGAATCTCAAGGTGACATACGGCTCCGGCGAGTCAATTGATTTGATGGACAAGGTGATGGGCTTTGTCCGGCGCGAGGCGTGGGTCGAGAGCCTCAGGCTCGGAGCAGAGAAGGGCGTCTTCCCGGAGCTTGAAGCCAACAGGGAAGCCTATGCAAGCTTTCTCTATAACGAGATCGGCATCTCGCGCGATGTGGAGCTGACGCCGCGCAACTACGAAGTGACGACGATTGCTCCGACCGGCACGATCAGCCTCGTGGCGGAAACTGCTTCCGGCGTTGAACCGAATTTCTCTTGGGCCTATGTCAGGACGGACACTCTGGGAACGCGCACCTACGTGCACACGCTGGCCGCACGCGCGCTTGGCATGGAAGTGGACCAGACGGATCAGGACTCTATCAATCGCGCCGCAGCCTACGTGGTCGAGCATGAAGACGAGCTGCCGCATTATTTCATCTCGGCGATGAACATCAGCGCAGAGCAGCACGTGCATGTGCTGGCCGCAGCGCAGCGCAATGTTGACAACTCCGTCTCAAAGACCTGCAACGGTGCGGTTGACGACACTGTGGAATCCGTGGACGCGCTTTATCGTCTGGGCCGTCAACTAGGCTGCAAGGCTGTCAGCTATTACCGCGACGGCTCGCGCGAAGGACAAGTCCTGACTTCGATGAAGCAGGAGGAGAAAGGCGAAGCGGCCTGTAACCCTGAGACGGCTGATGTCGTGCTGGTGGACGAGCCACCTGCGAGTCCTGCTGAAGTGGCTGCTGTAGTGCATGCCAGAGAGGCTGCGTCTGCGCGCATCGAACGCCCGCGCGAGTTGCGCGGAGCCACCTGGCAGATTCCCTTTGACGGGCAGAACCTGTACGTGACGGTCAACCACGACGGCCACATGATTCAGGAAGTGTTTGCCACCGGGCCAATCTCCGGCGGCGTGGGCCTGCTTGCTTCAAAGATGCTGCGCGGCGGCTTTGACGCCAAAGAGGTCTCGCACAGTCTCAACAAGGTGACGGGCACGCACTCCGTCTGGTTCAACCAGCGCATGCTGTCTTCGCCCGAACAGGCTGTTGCCGAATGCATCCTGCTGACCAATCGCAGGCTGCAAGGCCAGCCGGATTCGGCACGCGCCGCAGGCGGCAAGTCATACTCGACAGAGACACAATCATCCACCGGCAGCGTCATGTCGAGCATGATTAGCTCATGCCCCGAATGCCACGGCCAACTGGAGCACGCGAGCGGCTGCGATGTGTGTAGAGACTGCGGTTATTCAAAGTGCAAATAAGCAAGTGAGAAAATCGGGCCACGGGCAGACGCAGGAAGACGCGGATTCAGAATTGATTGTATTTTGAATCCGCGTCTTCCTGCGTCTGCCCGTGGCGCATCTGGTTCCGCTTTTCGTTTCTCAGATGCTTTATCAATCTTCGTCAAACTTCGGTTTGCGGCTGCTGGTCTTTCTGTATGTGCCGTCGGCTGTCACGTTGTGGCCGAAGCCGCAGTTGCTCTCCTGTGTGACAATCATCTTGCCGCGCGTAAACTTCATGGTAATCCGGCACTCGTCTTCCGCGCCTTCGGGTTTGAAAGTGGCCGTGTCGCCATCTATGAAAGCGATGCCGTGGCCCTCGCCCGTGTTTGCCGTCGGCCCTGCGGCAGAGGTGTATTCATACGCGCCGTCAAACTCGACCTTCAACTTCTGATTGCCCAACGCCCAGACTTTGAATCTGCCATACTTTGAATCCCATGTGCCGTTGACCTGCGCCGCCGTGACGACGGTTTGAGCGGCAGAAGCTTTAAATGTCTGCAAAGCTGCGGCCAGCGATAATGCCATGCTGCAAACCAGAAGCGCATAGATAAATTTTCTCACGGTTTCCTCCTAATGTGGTTTTAGGACTAATTTCATCCACGTGCGCGTGGCTTTGCGTATAGAGATGTTGAGTGGGCCAGTCATGATTGGTGATTGACGATTTCCCAGTCTTCAATCTCTCCTTCGATAATCCTGAACATCGGATGCGGCTCAGGCTCTGCGATTGTTTGAAGCCTTTGATACTTTCCCGCGTCTCTTGTTTTGAGCTTCTCTTTCAAGTGATGCCATTCATACACGAGCTGCCCGCGCGTGCAGAGGATTTCCGCGCTGTGGTCTGGCGCAGCTATCTTGTCCGCGTTGAATTTATACCCGCGCGCGGTTGCTTCTTCTGAAACGAAGTGCAGGTACTTTGCGATTGCGCCGACAGGATTCTCAAGAGCTTTGAATCGCTTCAACTGCGGGTGATTCCTGTATCCCTTCGTTCCTCCGTGCAAGACTTTCTGGGCCAGCAGGGATTCTCGCCAGACGGCCAACAGCCCCTTTGTATCAAGATAGCGCGGATGCACAGTCCAGATTCGCATCGACTATGACATCCCGCTTTCATCAGCCGAAGGGCCGTAGATCGAAGGCACAGGCACGTCGTTGAGCCGCAGGTAGACGCCGAGCTGTGCGCGGTGATGTATGTTGTGATTCATGACAAAGCTTCTGAGGACGGCCATGCGCGGCAGCTTGAAAATCTCTTTGCCGCCTGAAAGCAGCGACCATGACTTGAGGAATTGCTCGTCGCTCGCGCTTTCGATTGCAGCCCGCGCGGCGGCCAGATTTTTGTCGAACGTCTCAAGCAGCTCTGCTAGTGTGGTCGCCTGCGGCGTGCGCGGCGGCGGAGCGTCGGGCGGGTTCATATCAAAGGAATCTTCGTTGAGCGAGAGGCCAGCCCAACTCGGAAGATTTGCCAGATGCGACCCCAGCCCGCCCATCGTCGTGGATTTTTCGTGCGGCTTCCAATCGAATTTGTCTTCGGGAATTCTCTCCAAAGTCTTACGTGTGTTCGCCATCTCGTGGTCAAACTCCGGCAGTATCGTGTCGCTCAATCTCATGTGTTTCTCCTTTTATGATGAAAGCAATCTCGGGAGCCATTCCTCTCTCAGGATGGCATACAAATATTCGTCGCCCCATTTTCCCTTGAACCAGATGTTCTGAATAAAGTGGCCCTCACGCCGCATGCCCAGACCGTCTAGTAGCCGCGCCGAGCCTGTGTTCTCGCAATCGGTGATAGCAATAACTCTGTGCAGCCCAAGCTCGGTGAAAGCGTAATCGAGCACGCGCGCCGCTGCCTCTCTGCCAAAGCCCTGACGATGATACTCGCGCGCGAGTGTAAAGCCTATCTCGGCCTGTAGATGATCTTTCTCCTGCACAGTGATAACGACATGCCCGACCAGCGCGCCGGTCTCTTTCATCTCCAGCGCGAAAAGAAACGCGCGGCCCGGCAGTCCCGGCTCAAGCGCCTTTTGTTCTTCGATGACCGCTCTGGCCTGCTCCTCCGTGTATGTCTCCCATGTCTGATATTTGGCGACCAGAGGATCATTCAGATAGGCGAGATAGGCTGTCAGGTCTTCATCCTTAAATTGTCTGAGGACGAGTCTCCCGGTTTCAAAAGAAGTGAATGACTGCATGTTATCGGGCATGTTTCTCAAGCTCTATTATTAGCGATAAATAAACATCTGTAGGACAGGCCCGAAGATGAACCCGACGGGGATGGCTGCCAGCCACAGGATTAAGGCCACGTTCCTTGAGCGTTTGGCCTGCCCGTAATCCGCATCTCTCGTTTGTATCCCGCTAAACTTTATCTGCCAGCGAATGAGCAGGATCAGCACTACAAAAAAGGTGATGAGAAATCCCCATCCCACAATCGGCACGAAGGGGATAAAGCTCAGTCCCAGAAAAGTCCACATCCCGACGGCGGCAATCCTCAAATAGCTGGCATCGCTGCACGCCTGATTGACGCGGCCCTGCACCTCAGCCGCATATGCGGCGGCGCGTTTATCAATCGGCGCGGAACAGTAGCGACACTGCGCCGTGCTGTCGTTGATAATCTCGTTGCAATTCGGACAGGGAAAAGTCTGATAGGAATCCAGCATCGAATGAGTTCTCCTGTCATACAAAAGTGAGTTAAGAACTTAAGATAGAGAATGCTTCAACCCGTTGCGCCTTATCAAGTCTTCATCAATCCTGTAAACAAGCATCGGCCAGACCTCGCGGAACAAGTATTGAATATTCTTATCCGGACTACAATCGCAATGGACCAATTCACATGTTAAAAATAAAACTCTTGCACCCTCTGCTACGACATTATAGTATGCACCCGCCTGTGTGCGAATAAGCGAAATCAAATCAAAACTTCAAGGGGTTCATAGATGCTTGTCGAGTGTGTTGCGCGTCCGGAATTAAAAGCGCCGGTGTTGTCATTAATCTCGCGTGTCTCGCGCGAACATGCGGCGGGCGAATTTGCGATACCGCTGGTCACGCTGTTTGAAGCCTTCGGGTTGCCGCTCGCAGAATCGGAGCTGCGCAAGCTGCGCGCACGCGGCGAGGTCAGGTTCACGCCCCGTCAAGAGCCGCGCGGCCATTTCTTAAATCGCGGCAACGAGCAGGAGATTGAAACGGATGGAGGTCTCACGCTGGTCGTCCCGGAGACCTTGGCGGGCGACTACAGCACAACAGCGACTTCTCTGACGCTGAAGTTTGGCGAAGGCACGGCGCTGCGCGGCTGCAAGCGAATTTTTGTGCGTATCTGTCAGGACATCATTAAGATTGATGCGGACGAGCACAAGCTCTATATAGATTTGCCCGGCGAGAAATACGATCTCTGCTTCGTCTTCTGATTGAATATGCGAGTTGATGCAAGTGGATTGGGAAATACAAGAGACGAACACGCATCAGGATCACGTCATTGCACATGTCATCGGCGCGACTGTGCTCGGATATTTCACGGCGGACGAGACCGCGTGCCTCTTGCTCGACATAGGTTTTATCTGGACTATTTACCTGGACGGCGAGATGGGACTCGTGCCGCAAGCGATGGCGATTGCAGAGCTTGAGATTGACGACGAGACGAAAGCGCAATTGCGCGATGACGCGCAGATATTGCATACCGCTGCGGGCGCGCAGTCCTCTCTCAAGCGAATGATAAGAGCGCCCGACGTTTCTTTAATCATGGAAGTCAACTTTTACGCGCACGCACAGGAGCGTCGCCTGCTCCTGACGTGCGAAGAGGCAAACCTCGCAATTGAAACCTCGCTGGCGAGCGGAGAGATTCAGTTCCACTTGATTTAGGATTTGCAACTCATCGCTTCGTCAACCAACCATCAACACCACTCCTGAAGCCGTAAGGCACAACGCCGCTTCGACCTCAGGACAGCTTACTTAAATTATGAATCAACGCGATTACATTTCGAGTCATCCATGTCAGGCAAGCGCTGCCGGTTTTCCGTCTCCGCTAGCGGGCATTTTCTATCCGGCCTTAAATAACAGGCTCTGGTTTTCAGACGACGCTTCGACGCCCGACGAAGCGGACGGCACGCCGCTGGAGGACGCAGTGCGTGATGAGCGCGAATACGTGCGCGCACGCCTGCGCGGAGAGCTACAGCGCGAGCCGACAGAAGAAGAGGTTGATGATTGGCTGCGTCGTCACACAGAAGGTTACTAACCTCGCTTGTGATAAATAGCGACGGAGGAATGCCAAAGTTAAAATGTGAAATGCAAAAATAAGAATCCTCTTTCATTTTGCATTTTTAAGTTTACATTTTGCATTCCTCTATAGCCCAATGTTAGGAGGGTTATCATGGCAAAAGGTGAACCCAGAGAATACCGCGCGATGGTTTCCGACGAAGGCGGGGTGGTGCGCGGTCGTATCCCTTCGACGCTCGTCAGAGACATGGGCGCGAACGCGGGCGACTATATGGTCTTTCGCTCGGACGGCGCGGGCCATGTCAGCGTCAAATTGTCGCGCGGCAGAGCAGCGGCCAAGCGAGCGAAAGGCGCGAAGGCCATAGCAAAAGCTGCCAGAAGACGTTAATTCTCACGCACCCGGTGATTGTCAAAAAAACCTCACGCGAAACGACTTGATTCTCTAATCTTCGTGGCAGTTTCGTGCAGGTCAGGATTCCGTCTTCACATCTAAGAAGGCAAAAGCAAAAAGGTAAAAGGCAAAAGTGAAGAAAGCTCAAATGCTTTCTTCACTTTTGCCTTTTACCTTTTTACTTTTACCTTTTCCAACTTATTCGGGAGGCGTCGAAGGCTCTACGATGATTTTGTTTTCCACACTACGCACGCCGCTGACGCTTTTAACAACCCGCTCAACTCTCGTTTTGAGAGCTTCCGAGTTGACCATTCCGGTGACAGTCGCTTTGCCGTCGATCACAATCACTGTGACGCCCAAAGACGAGAGCGTCGAGTCTTCTGAAATCTTCCTGTCAACGCTTGACTGAATAGCCGAATCATTAGACCCGCTTTGCGTCGAGCCTGAATCGGCGGCGGGCTGCTGAACGATGACGGGCGCGGGCTGTGCTGCCGCAGGCTGCTGTACCACTATGGGCGGCTGCTGCACGGGCGCAGGCTGCTGAACGATGACGGGCTGTTGTTGCGGCTGTGTAGCCGTCGCCGGCTGCGTGTTGACACGCACGTTTGCATTGGAATCGTCCTGCTGATTCCTCATCAGAAAGAGAAAGAGGATTGTGACCAGAGCCACTGCGCCGACCACCAGCGCGGCCACTGCCCCGGTAGAGAATCCCTGACGCTCAGGAACATGCGTAGTCTGCGTGCTCACCACCTCGCGCCGCGCTGTTGGTGTCTCGACTACCACACGGCTTCTTCTTTGTTGCTCTTCATCGTATGACATAATTTTTTCTTCTCCAGTTTTTTCAATGTAAGCCGATTCACATCAAGCGAGGTTTAAGGTTCATGCAAAAATTGCTGAAAGGGATGAGCCAACTCACAATTGCTCGGTTCCTTAGAGCCACGCTGAAATTCTTTTCTAAGGGAGAGAATCACTTATCAACGGCATCTTGTTCAGCAAACTCTATTCCGCGAGCCGCCAGACCCTGAAAACTTGCCGAAGCCCCAGTGTTTCCCGCGATTTCTGAGAAGCTTGAGTCAGTCGTGTCTGAATCGAACGCGCACCGTCTTCAATGCTGAGCGTACTGATTTAATGCTTATGAAGAGAATGGGGAAGAGGGTAAAAGGGGAGATGGGGAAAAGAAAGGCAAATGCTTTGCTCTCCTTTTTCCCTCTTTCCCATTTCCCCTTTGCCTCTTCTTTCTTATCTCGTCTATCCCTGTTTGAATCTGTGCTTTATAATTCCGTGTATGACGACAGCTATCATTCATCATCCTGTTTTTAGAGAACACGACACGGGCGAGCATCATCCAGAAAGACCTGAGCGGTACACGGTCGTGATGGAAGCTTTGCGCGGTGATGCACCGCTCTGGGCCAATCTATTGGAGATCGAGGCGACTGCTGCGCCGCGCGGGCTGGTGCAGGCGTGTCATACCTCACAGCACTTCAAGGCTGTGGAGCGCGCTGTCAGCGAAGGGCTTGGTTATCTGGATGCGGATACAATCGTCTCCCTGCGCTCGCTGGACGCGGCTTTGCACGGGGCGGGCGGCGCGTGTCGCGCGGTGGATGCAGTGATGCAAGGCGAAGCAGACAACGCTTTTCTTCCTGTGCGCCCGCCGGGACATCATGCGACGGCGGAACGCTCGATGGGTTTTTGTCTCTTTAACAACGTCGCCATCGCAGCGCGTTATGCTCAGTCGCAATACGCGGAAGTTGAGCGCGTCGCAGTTGTTGATTGGGATGTGCATCACGGCAACGGCACGCAGGGGATTTTTTATGACGACCCGTCAGTCTTCTTTTTTTCGACGCATCAATATCCGTGGTATCCGGGAACGGGAGCGCGCGGCGAGAATGGATTGGGACGCGGGCGCGGCTACACGCTCAATGTGCCCGTGCGCGCGGCGACGCAGGCCGTGGAGCAAAGGCGCATGTTCGACGCCGCGCTCGAAGAGATAGGAGCGAAATTCAAACCCGACTTGATTATTATCTCTGCCGGATTCGACGCGCACGCGCTTGATCCTCTGGGCCAGCTCCGGCTGCAAGACGAAGACTTTGTGCAGATGACGCGCTCGGTCAAAGACTGGGCCGCAAGCGTGTGCAAAGGTCGTCTCATCTCGTGTCTCGAAGGCGGCTATAATCTGGACACGCTCGGTCAAACCGTGCGCGCGCACGTCAGGGAATTAGAGCAAGGCGGAAGGCGGAAGGCGGAAGGATGAAAGGCATGCCATTCAAACATAAAGCCTTCATTTTCAATAGCGCTTCCTTCCGCCTTCATCCTTCCGCCTTCATCCTTCAACAAAATCCTGTACAGTCGTTTGAACTTTGCGGTAAACTTCCGCTCGCTCAAGAGGTTTCCGAATCGAGGGCTATGAGATAGCCTTTGCGTTGAGAGATTTTTGAGACGCCACAAACTGCGCTTCCGGTTCTCTCGCGCCGGAACAAGGGGGCTGGAGCGGTTTTGCCAGCGCGCAGCACATGATGAAAGCGATGCGGGCCACAGTTTTCGCTTTCTCAAGGAGAAAAGGAACCATGCCAGACGTTGAGATTACCTGCGCCGAATGCGGCGAAAGTTTTCCATTTACGGAACGCGAGCAAGAGTATTACACCGAACGCAATCTGAGCCAGCCAAAGCGTTGCAAATCATGCAGAGATTCGCGGCGCGCTAATTTCGGCGGCGGCTCAAGAGGCGGTGGCGGCGAGCGCCAGCGCTTTGATATTGTTTGCGATCAATGCGGGAAAGCGGATTCCGTGCCCTTCAAACCTTCGAGCGGACGGCCTGTGCTGTGCAGCGAGTGTTTCAGCGCGAGTCGAGCCTGACAATTATTTGTTCTCTAAAATTCTGCGGAACATTCGCACTTTGAAATCCGTAGACGAAATTTGCCTGTTTTCTCAAATGTTCACTGGCTCGTTGATTCTAACGAGCCAGTGAACATTTGAATCAATGAATTAATCTTTGTGATGAGTTACGAAACGATCCAATTAGAGATGCGCGAGGACGGCGTTGCCGTCGTCACGCTCAACCGTCCAGCCGCCCTCAATGCGCTGTCCGTGACGCTGGGGAATGAATTCCTGAGCGCGATGGGCGAGGCCAGAGAACGCGGCGCGCGTGCCATCTTGTTGACGGGCGCGGGCAGAGCTTTCTGTGCGGGCGGCGACCTCAGAGAGATGCAGCAGATAGCGCAAAGCGTGGGCCGCGTCGAAGCCTTTTTCGAAGACCCGCTCAATCTCCTGCATGATTGTATACGCGCTATCAGGAAAACCCCGCTGCCGGTGATTGCCGCAGTCAACGGGCATGCTTCGGGCGCGGGCTGTAATCTCGCACTCGCTTGCGATCTGGTTATCGCAGCCGAAAGCGCGCGGTTCAACGAGGCGTTTATCAAGATCGGTCTGACGCCTGACTGCGGCGGGACATTTATCCTGCCGCGACTCGTCGGCTGGAAGCGCGCGGCTGAGATGCTGATGACGGGCGATGTCATAGAGGCCCGTCAGGCTGCGGAAATCGGGATGATTAACAGGGTCGTCGCCGATGAGGAGTTGATGAATGAAGCCCTCGCTCTTGCCTCTAGATTAGCCGCCGCGCCGACCGCCGCGATAGGCCGTATCAAGGAGATGCTTGATGCGAGCGGGGCTAATACTTATGACGCGCAGCTAGAGGTCGAGCACAGGGCGCAGATTAAATCGGGACAATCAGTTGATTTCAAAGAAGGCGTCGCAGCCTTTATGGAGAAACGACCACCGAAGTTTACAGGTGGATAAAAGTTTCACCGGAAAAGCTTTTTAAGGCTGCGAGCCGCTCGGATAAAAATCCGGCGGCTTTTCTTATTGGGGGACGGGTATCAGGGGCCGGGAGACGGCAAGCAGATTATACACAACGCTTTCGTTTCCCCCGTTCCCCGGCCCCTGACACCCGCCCCTTCTTGAGGTGAGTTATGGCTTCACTGACATATATGCAATTGCTCAAAGGCAATCGTTCGTTCAGGCGATTGTTGTCGGGGCAGGTGATTTCGGAACTGGGCAACTGGTTCAATTTCATCGCGGGCCTCGGATTGGTGCGCGCCGTCTCAGGGGCTGCGCCGGAGGTGACGGCAATCATGCTGGTCGCGCGGCTCGCGCCGTTCGCGCTGTTCGCTCCGATTGCCGGAGCGTTCGCGGATCGCTGGTCGCGTCGCACGTTGATGATCGGAACCGATGTGGCCCGCGCTATCGTCGCGCTCGGCTTTCTCTTTGTGAACGGGCCGGAAGACCTCTGGCTGGCTTACACCTGCGCGATTACAGGCACTGTGCTGGCAGCCTTCTTTGAGGCTGCGAAGAATGCTGCGATGCCGAACATCGCCGGAGACCGTGGCTTGCTCGCGGGCAATGCTTTGCTCTTCTCGTCCAGATTTTTGTTGATGTCTATCGGCGCTGCGCTCGGCGGTTGGACTGCTGCGCGCTTCGGTTACAAGGCTGCGTTCATCATCAACTCGGTCTCGTTTATCGTCTCTGCTTATTCCATCTGGTTGATACCGGAGCATGAGACGAAGCGCAGAGAGCGTGTTGGAGAAGATGGACAAGGCAAAAGCCGTACGCGCTTCTGGACTGACATACACGAAGGCTGGAAGTACATCGCAAAGCATCCGCTGGTGTTTGCGATTATCTGGGTCAACATCCTGTGGGCCACAGGCGGCGGTTCATATAACCTGATTGCAGACCGTCTGGGCGGCGTCATCTTTGCCGCGCAGGAAGGCTTGCAGGGCGATGCGGGTGTCGCAGCGTTTTATACTGCGGCGGGCATCGGTCTCTTTATCGGGATGATGATCGCGCGGCGCGTCGGCGCGCACGTCGAACTGCACAGGGTGACGGCAGGATTTATCGGCTGGACACTCCTGGCGCACGGCCTCATCTTCGCCTTGATGGGCTTGATGCCAAAGCTGTGGATGGCGTGCGCGCTGCTCCTTCTCTCTCGCGTGCTGCTCGGCGTAGAGTTCGCTGTGCAGGAGACGCTGCTGATGCGGCTTGTGCCAGACAGTTTGCGCGGGCGCATCTCGACGACCGACAGGGCTGTGGAAATATTTTTCACCAGCATCTCGACCGTCGTCGCGGGCTGGTCTTTGCATGCCATCTCGCCGCGCACGCTGACGGTCATCTCCGGCTTGCTGTCCGCCAGCCCCGGAATCATGTGGCTGCTGATGTTCGCGCGCGGTAAGTTGCAGATGCCTGAGGCTGTCTTAAGCGAGCAGGGAGCAGAGACGGCAGAAGAGAAGACGGATGAAGCAGCTCTTTGCTCAACCGGCTGACATTGAGATGCCGTGTCAGCTATTAACCTAATTGGAACGCGCGGGAGACCTCGCATATACTACCCGCGCGTTTCAATTGAAAGTTACCCAGAGGATTCTTGTGCCTAAGCAACTCGGCCCGGCCAACAGTAGATTCAATCAATTAACTTCGCGTGTTCGGCATTGGCTGCGTCGCTGGATGCCGCGGGTGGTGATTGTCGCGGCAGCCCTTCTCGTCTTGCGCCTGTTGTTTGGCAGAACATGGCTTTTCAACTCACCATCCGCCGGCAGCCTGCTAGGGTTTCTCACTTTTTGCCTCATCTGCGTCACGGTTGTCTATTACGGCTTTAAGGCTCTGCGCTGGTTAAAGCGGCGTTTGCTCTGGCGCGTGCGCAGGCGACTGGTGGTGACATATTTGTTTGTCGGGCTGACGCCGATTGTGCTGCTTGTTTCGCTGGGCATGCTTTCGGCCTTCGGCGGGTCAACGCAAGCGATGTCGCGCATCATCATCTCGCAGCTCAATGTGACTGAAAGACAGGCGCAGACAAACGCGCGCGCGCTGGCAGACGCTTTCGCGCGCCTGCCGCCGAACATGGATGAACGCGCCACGCAAGTGTGGCTCGAAGAGCGTGCGGCACTATTGCGCGCGTCGTTGCCGGGGGCGCGTGTGGCCGTGTGGCAGGGCCGCGCCGGAGAAGACGCGAACGCTGGGTTGCAAACTCGCGCGCAGTTTGTCAGCGACCTTAATGACGAGCAGCATCGCGGAGTCGGGAAAGATACTTTGTCGCTGGACGCGCCATTGCCGGAATGGCTGCGCGGTCGCAGCGAGTGGAGCGGATTGAGCTATCTTGCGCCCGCTGACGAGAACGAAATTTTCGGCGCTCCGGCAGTCCGCGCAGTGGCCCGTGCCAATGTCGAAGGCCGCATGGTCACGCTCATGTTAGTGGTTCCGGTGAGCCGCGCTCTGGTTCATGAATATCGAGAGCGGACGGGCATCTACGTGCGGCCATACTTTCAAGCCAACGCCATCAGAAACGACGCCCCGCGCGTCGAGATAGACGAACGGGAAAGCAATCAACCGCGCATTCGCACCAGTCGTCAGGGCGAGGCGAATCAAGGGCGCGGCAATGACATCCCGTTCAGCCGCGACCAGTTTGGCGAACCGACGAGCGGGACTGCTTACATCGTTGTCGCCCCTGCGACCAACTGGGCCAGCGGGGAAAGCAAGTCGCACCTGCTCTTTCTCTTCGATTGGTCGTGGGCCGTGGCGAGCAAGCAGTTCATTGGAAGCGGCGAATTGGGGAAAATCTGGAAACGTGCCCTGACAGTCGTCGGCATCGCGTTTCTGGTTTTCGAGCTGCTCGCGCTGCTGGCCGCAGCGTGGATCACACGCGCCGTGACGGGGACTGTGCACAGGCTCTATCGCGCCGTCGAATTTGTGAAGCGCGGCGACTTCTCGCATCGCGTGCACGTTCGCTCGCATGACCAGCTCGGCGAACTCGCGGGCGCATTTAACGAGATGTCCGCGAATATCGAGACGCTGCTCAAGGAGCGGGTCGAGCACGAGCGTTTGGAGCGTGAAGTTGAGATTGCTGCGGAAGTGCAGGCGCGTCTGTTTCCGGGGCGCGTGCCGGATTTGTTGAATGTGGAGGTCGCCGCAGAATGTCGCGCCGCGCGCGGAGTCGCAGGGGATTATTACGATTACGTGGAGGTCGCGCCCGGCCTCGTCGCGCTCGCGCTCGGCGATGTTTCGGGCAAAGGCGTGTCGGCTTCGCTCGTGATGTCAAACCTGCAAGCCTCTTTGCGTGCGCAGGCGGCAATCATCGCAGAGCGTCTGAGCATAGCCGAGCGCGCGGTGGCCGTCTCGGCTGGCGATGGCAGCAAGGTGCTCGCGCGCGTGATGGCGGATGCGGACATAGAAGGCGCGGTCGCGCGCCAGATGACGAATATCAACAGGCAACTGTGCCAGAGCACGGAGGCCAATCGCTTTGCGACGCTCTTTCTGGCTCTTTACGAAGACCGCACGCGCACGCTTCGTTACGCCAACGCCGGGCACAACGCCGCGCTGCTTGTGCGGCGCGATGGCAGCGCCGAGCCTCTGACGAAAGGCGGTATGATGGTCGGAGCTTTTGACTGGGCGGAGTACGAAGAGGCGAGCGCGACGCTTGAGCCGGGCGACCTGCTGCTGATTTTTTCCGACGGATTCAGCGAAGCCGAGAACGAGCGCGGCGAAGAGTATGGCGACAAGAGAATCAAGGCATTTACCATCGAGCATAGGTCTCTCTCAGCGCACGACCTGCGCCACGCACTCTTTGACGAGATTGACGAATGGTCAGGCGAGCGCGAGAGAGGCGACGACCAAACACTTCTGATAGTCAAAGCCAACGAATAAAAGGCAAAAGTAAAAAGGTCAAAGGCAAAAGTGAAGGCAGCATGTCTCGCATCTTCACTTTTGCCTTTGACCTTTTTACTTTTGCCTTGCTTTGCGTCTTTGCGGGAAATTTTCTTTGCAGCTTTTAGTTTACAAAACGCCGCAACTGGACGCTGATGGCGAAACCGATGGCGATGAAGGTGGCGAGCACGGACGATAAGCCCGCGCTCATCAGTGGCAGCGGCACGCCGATGACGGGCAACATGCCAAGCGCCATGCCGATGTTGATGAAGAGTTGAAAGCCGAAGCCGCCGACAATCGCCATGATGACGAGCATCCCCGTGCGGTCGGGCGCGCGTCGCGCTCCTGTAATCAATCTTGAAAGCAGCAGCGCGTAAGAGAGCAAGAGCAGCACGCAGCCCAAAAAGCCTGTGTTCTCCGCCGTCACGGCAAAGATAAAATCCGTGTGCGGCTCCGGCAGAAATTTCAAACGGCTCTGCGAGAATTCGCCGCCGGAGCGCGAGCCTGTCAAACCGCCTTTGCCCACCGTCACTATTGATTGCACAGTGTGATAGCCGTAGCCGCGCGGGTCTGCTTTGTCAGGGTCGAGAATGACGTTGATGCGCTCTTGCTGGTAACCCTTAATCTTGCCCGTCTTGATGCCGATGGTATATGCGGCGGGCACAGCGATGATGCTCAGGATGACGGCGGCGACGACCAGCCGCATCTTGACCGCAGAGAGAAAGATCACGACGGCGAGCAGCGGGAAATATGTAATCGCCTGACCCGCATCCGGCTCAAGCAGGATAAGTCCGACGGGCAGGGCCATAATGCCTATGCCCATCGCTATCTCTTTAATTGTCAGAGACGAAACTCGCGGCCTGCCGAAATAGCGCGCCAGCATCAGCACCGTCGGAATCTTGACGAACTCCGAAGGCTGAAACTGTCCTATAACAGGCATCTTGATCCACGCGCGCTGCCCGTTAATTTTGAGACCGATGCCGGGCACAAGCACTATGACGAGCAGCATCAGTCCGAAGAGATAAAAGGCCGGTGCGAAGTGAACCAGCTTGCGATAGTCCGTAAAAGCAATCGCCAGCATGGCGACGAGCGCGATGCCGAGGCCGATAAGCTGCTTCTGCCAGTAGGTTTCAGTCGGCTGCGCGTTGTGAATCTGCCACGTGCCGAAGCCGACAATCGCTATCGCCAGCACTGCCAGCAGCCAGTCAAAATCGCGTATGCTACGTTTTTCGAGGATTGCTACCATGATAAAACAGTGTTGAGTGACGGGTGAC
Organism: Pyrinomonadaceae bacterium; assembly: GCA_963817025.1. Taxonomy (GTDB): domain Bacteria; phylum Acidobacteriota; class Blastocatellia; order Pyrinomonadales; family Pyrinomonadaceae; genus JACMLC01. The sequence continues at coordinate 441,422 of CAWFML010000005.1, forward strand.
GAATGACGAGTTAAAGACAAAGAGCATTTATCATTCTTCTTGTCACCCGTCACTCAACACTGGTCACTGCTTTTTAGCGACAAGTGCTCCGGGCGGTTCTTCGTGGCGTGTGTTGCGATAGTAGACATCATAGATGGCGCGCACAGCCGGGGCGGCATGCGTGCCGCCAAAGCCGACGTTTTCAATCAGCGCGATCACCGAAATCTCGGGCTTGTAGGCAGGCGCAAAGGAGACGAACCATGCGTGGTCTTTATTCTCGCCGGTGTCTTTGCCGAGGCCGACGACCTGCGCCGTGCCCGTCTTGCCCGCGATGTCAAAGTTCGCCATCTTGATGCGCGCAGCCGTGCCGCCATTATTGACCACGCCCCACATGCCCTTGATGACGAGTTGATGTTGGTCTTCGGGAATCGGAATTATTCTGGGTTCCGGGCGATCAAAGCCATGCGCTTCGCGCGGCGCGTGATAGCCGGGAGAGTTCGGGTCTCCGATGGCCGAGACGGCTTTGAACTCTTTCGCCAGATGCGGCACATAGAGCTTGCCGTCAACAGCAATGGATGAGATGGCGCGCAAAGAAGCGAGCGGCGTGATGGCGACTGTGTCCTGACCAATCGAAGCGTAAACCGTGCGTATGTCTTTCCACTGCTCGCCGCGTTGTTCCAGCTTGGGCTTCCAGTAGGCGGGCGTCCAGCTAAACAATTCGTGCGGCAGATCAACGCCGGTCGGCTTGTCCAGCTCAAAGTCTTTGACCATCTCTATCAAACCGTCCACGCCCATCTTCAAAGCCAGCCGGTAATAGTAGCCGTCGCAGGATTTCGTAATCGCATAATCCAGCGCGGGCGAGCCGTGGTTGCCCATGCAGCGCGTGAACTTGTTGCCGACGGTGATGCCGCCGCCGCAGGTCAGGTGGGAGTTCTCCATGGTAATCGCGCCCTGCTTCAAGCCGGAGACGGACATCGGGATTTTCCACGTCGAGCCGGGAGGATAGCGTCCCTGTATCGCGCGATTGTAGAGCGGCGTTTCCGGGTCTCTCAAAAGGGCTGCGTATTCTGCGCGGCCCGCTTTGGTCGAGATGCGTTGCGAGAAGAGGTTCGGGTCGAAGGTCGGAGCCGAGGCGAGAGCCAGAATCTCGCCGTTGTTCGGATCCATGGCGATAATCACGCCGCGTTTTGAAGGCGAGTTGCGGAGCTGCTCTTCGGCTGTCAGTTGCAAATCCAGATCAATCGTCGTCACAAGGTCTTGGCCCGCCTGTGGCTCGACCCTTTCGACCTCGTGCTGGATATGCCCGCGACTGTCAACGACCACCTTGCGATAGCCGTCGCGCCCGCGCAGGTAAGCATCGTAGACAGACTCAATGCCTTCCTGTCCGATGAGGTCGCCCGGCTTGTAGTCTTTATACTTCGGCTGCTCCAACTGCTTCGGGCTGATTTCGCCGACGTAGCCGAGCACGTGCGCCAGCGTGGCTCCGAATTTGTAGCTGCGTTGCGGCAGTTGTTCGACGCGCAGCTCAGGATATTCCAGCGCGTGCGCTTCGACCCATGCGATGTCGGCGGTCGTCGCATTATCCTTGATGCGTATGGACTCGAAGGCGGGCTGCGAGGCTATCTCTTTGAAACGCGTGCGCAGGTATTCGGGGTCAACTTCGAGACCGGCGGAAAGCATTTCTATCAGCGCGTCGAAAGACTTACCCTTCATGTCCTCGCGCGAGAGGATGACGCTGTAAATCGGCTGCGAATCAACCAGTATCTTTTTGCCTGTGCGGTCGAAGATGGCCCCGCGCTGCGCCGTAATCGGCAACAGGCGAATGCGTTGATTCTCCGCGCGCTCCGCATAGTAGCCGCCCTTGACGACTTGCAGCATGTACAGTCGCGCGCCGAGCACGGCCAGCATCAGAACTATCAGAACCTGAATCACGCGCAGCCGCACGCGCAGGTTTTGTGTATCGTCTTCAAATTTCATAACAGCAACGACAGATGACGAGTGACGACTTGAAGACAAGAGCATTTCCTCTTGTCTTGTAACAGGGGTATTTTAACTTGTCACCTGTCACTTGTCACTCAACACTGCTCTTAATGTCTGCGTCTGCCAATCTTGAGCACGCTGCGGCGCGCGGCCTTGCGGCGGAAAGCGAACTGCCGGCGCGTGCGCGCTCGCTCGCTGAACAGGAAATCGAGCAGGTAAATAATAATAGTCCCGACAATGGTCGTCCCGATCACTTTAAAGGATGTCATCTCGGCAAACGGCGCAAGGGGCGGTTGTCCGAGTATCCTGTGAAGCAGCACATAGACCGTTGCATCCAGCAGCGCCGCGCCTGCTAAGACGGGGATTCTGACCAGCGGGTTGTCAAGCATCACGCGCGTCGCAAGGCTTGAGATAATGAAAGCCACCAGCGTCTTGGAGAAACCGCCCGCGCCCAAAAGCCCGCCCGCGCCCAGGGCATCCGTCGCCAGCCCCGCCGCTGCGCCGATAATCAAAGCCTGCAAAGCGTCTCTCTGCAAAGCGAAATAGACGACGACGATCAAAGGCAGGTCAACATAGCTTACCGACTGCCAGTTGGCTTTGAGGGACGATTGCAGGATGACAGCCAGTGCCAGTACAGCCGCGATTTTCAGTTGACGCATCATCGTGAAGGATGAAGGATGAAGAATGAAGGGTGAAATAAATGTTTTCAGTTTTTACTTCAACCGACGCCCTATCCACGCACCTTTATTTCTTCTCCACATTCGGTAAAGTCTGATCCTGGGGCATGCGTTGGGGCGGTTTGTATTGGAGGACGGCGACCTCTTCGAGCGAATCGAGCCGCGCGCCGGGCCTGATGCGTATGACCTGCGGCGCGGTGTCTGAAATGTGTTTGACTTCGACCACCGTCCCGACGTTCAGACCCGGCGGATAGATTGTGTCCTGTCCTGTCGTCGTCACGTAATCACCGACCGACACTTTTTCCATGCCGGAGACATAACGCATCTCCACGAATCCGCTGTCGCCCAGGCCACGCACAGAGCCAAGCGCATTCGATGTTCCAAGCTGGCCCACAATCGCACCGGCAGCCGCCTGCTCATCCGTAATCAGCATCACTCCGGCAGTCCACGGGCTGGTGGAAACTACGCGCCCGACAATGCCGCCCGGCGTGACGACTGGCATGTTCAACTCGATACCGGACAGGCGGCCACGGTTAATCGTTACCGTGTCGAACCAGATAGACGGGTCGCGCGCAATGACGCGGGCCATGACGGTGTTATAGGCGCTGTTCTGTTTAAGCTCAAGCAGAGCTTTCAGACGCTCGTTCTCATCAACCGCGCGGCGCGTCTGGCCCAACTCGATTTCCATCTGCTCAAGTCGCTGTCTGAGCGATTCGTTTTCGGCGGCAGCGCGGCGCAAATCTCCTATGCGCTGGAAAAATCCGACTCCGGCCCCGCCCACGCTCGAAGTGATGCGCTGAAACGGAGCGGCGATGGCCTGCGCCCATGTGCGTAGCATGCGCTGCTTCGTCGCATCGCCATTCTCACGCGCATCAAACGCCATCAGGCCAAAGTTCGCCAGCAGCAGCCCGATCAACAACACGGGCGCTCGCTGGCGTATCTCTCTTTGTGTGCGTGCCAGAGCCATAAGTTCGAGAGGCTGGATGCTAGATGTTAGATGCCGGTTTTTCTTTTACTAACATCTCGACATCTAGCATCTGACATCTGCTTTTACATTCCGCTCGTCAGAGTGTTATCCCACTTGACGCGCTTGAGCAAATTGAAATCCGAGAGCATCTTGCCCGTGCCGAGGACGACCGAGGAGAGCGGGTCATCTGCCAGCGAGACGGGAAGGCCCGTTTCAATCGAAAGCCGCTTGTCCAGGTTTTTCAAGAGCGCGCCGCCGCCCGTGATTACTATCCCGCGCTCGACGATGTCTGCCGAAAGCTCTGGCGGCGTTCTTTCCAGCGCGACGCGCACGGCGTTGACAATCGTGGCGACAGAATCGGCCAGAGCCTCGCGCACCTCTTCGTCGGAAATCGAAATCGTCTTTGGAATGCCCTCTATCAGGTTGCGCCCGCGCACTTCCATCGAAAGCGGCTCATCCAAGGGGAAGGCCGAGCCAAGCTCGATCTTGATGGCCTCGGCGGTGCGCTCGCCAATCAAGAGATTATACTTGCGCTTGATGTACTGCGTAATCGCTTCGTCCATCTCATTGCCCGCCACGCGCACGGCGCGCGAGTAGACAATACCGCTTAAAGAAATAACTGCGATGTCCGTTGTGCCGCCGCCCACGTCCACCACCATGTTGCCGTGCGGTTCTGTAATCGGCAGGCCCGCGCCGATGGCCGCCGCCATTGCTTCTTCGACCAGATAAACCTCGGAAGCTTTGGCGCGATAAGCCGAGTCTTCAACGGCGCGTCGCTCGACCTGTGTGATTTCTGAAGGGATGCCGATAACGACGCGAGGGCTGACCCACGTCTTGCCGTTATGAGCTTTGCGTATAAAGTGCTGGAGCATCTTTTCCGTCACTTCAAAGTTAGCGATGACGCCGTCTTTCATCGGGCGAATGGCGACGATGTTGCCGGGCGTGCGGCCCAGCATCTCTTTAGCGTCGCGCCCGACGGCTTCGACCGCGTTGGTAATTTTGTTGATGGCGACAATGGATGGCTCAGAGACGACGATGCCGCGTCCCTTCGCATAAACAAGTGTGTTAGCCGTGCCTAAATCAATCGCCAAATCACTGGAAAAGAGGCTAAAAAGCGATTTAAATGCCATTAAGTTTTCTGCCTGTACCGGTCTGTTATTTTAGATACGCCCGGAGAGATAAGCGGTTTAAAGCGCGCTGCTGCTTTCGCCGATGACTCATATCAGCTTACGGACAGAGTGGCCGCAGCTTCACCGAACAAGAACGAACTCAATAAGATACACCCAAGTCGGCCTTCCGCGCTATGCCGGAAAGGCGATTTTTTTAGTCAGGAGTCTGAAGCCCGGAGTCCGTAGCCCGTAAAAATTGTTCTTTGACTCCTGACTCCTGACCCCCGGCTCCTGATTTATCGGCCTGCGGCGGATGAGCAAAGCGCACACAGTTCTTGCGCGCAGCTTTCGCTTCATACATCGCTGCATCCGCATAGGCCACCAGTTGTTGGGGAGATTGTGCGTGATCCGGAAAGTTTGCCACGCCGAAGCTGGCCGTCAGCGAGAGCCGCAGGCGGCGACCGCCGGTGAAAGCATGGCCGGAGATTTTCTCGCGGACGCGCTCTGCCACGCGCGCGGCAAATTCCAGATCGGTTTCAGGCAGCACGATGACGAACTCGTCTCCGCCGTAACGCGCCACGACATCCGTGTCGCGCACCGAAGAGAGGATAATCATCGCCATCTCCATCAACACATGCGAGCCGACGAGATGGCCGTGCGCGTCGTTGATGCGTTTGAAATCGTCAAGGTCAAGGAAGAGAGCAGTGACGCTTGAATTGTACCGGCGTGCGCGCTTGACTTCATTCAAGAGATACTGGCGCAGGTAACGCGCGTTGTGCAGCTTTGTCAGGTCGTCCGTTTGTGAAAGCCTTTCGGCCTCTGCGATGCGTACGGAATTGGCGAGCGCAGAGGCTACCGGAACGCAGAGCGCATTTGCCAGCTCTAATTCGGATTCTTTGAATGCACGCTCTCTCCCGCCTTCGCGCACAGCCTCAAGGATGCCGAGCACGCGCTCGCCGTTGACCAGCGGCACGGCGAGGATGAGCCGCCCGTTCTCATCGCGTCTGATGGATTCGACGCCGGTGACGGCTTCGCGCGCGGCTTGCGATTCCGCGCCGGACATCGCCAGAGCCTCGCCGAGAAGCGTGCGCCGCCAGTCAAGGTCAGGAATCGCGCGCTCGCTCTCGGTCAAGCCGCGCACAGCCAGAGGCTCAAGGCTCTGTGCCTCGCCGCCGCTCGCTTCCGAAGTCAGATAAATAGTCCAGCGGTCAGCTGGCATAAGCGAGGCAAAGCCAGCCAGCGCTGTGTGCGCGGCGGTCTTTTGATCTGTGGCAAAGTGCAGGGAAGCGACCATCTCAAAGGCCGCGCGCAGTGTTTCAGTCGAGACCTGAGCCGGAAGCAGCGTGTCCGCTAGCTCATACTCGTTTTTGAGCTTGTCGGCTGGCGACGAGAGTTCGCTGGTGACGCCGCGCTCTTCCAGTTTTCTGAGCAGCGCGGGCAGTTGCGCGGGGTCGTCCGCGACGGCGCGAAAGCCCAGACGTTTGAGGGCCGGGCTTTCAATCACGCGCATGTGATGCCGCGATTCTGAATCCGTCATCGGGCGGCGACAGGCGACGAGCGGGACGCTGGGCCAGACGCTGTCCACATGACGCACAGCCGCATGGAGTTCTTCGACGCTCGCACCGGCAGCCACTTCATAAAGCACTGCGAGCGGAAGCGTCGCCTCCGCGCTCAAGCTCTCCTCCTGAGACTCCTCACGCACGAGCGGAAACTCGACTTCGCGCAGGACTTCGATCAACGTGTTAATCCCCGCCGCCTGCATAAAATCAAGCAGCGCCGTGGCCGGAGATTCGTGCGCGTCTGTCAGGAGAATTACGTGATTCATTTTTTCGCCCGCGCCGTGCCCTGTGTCAGTGAGAGACTATAGCGGCTCTTATTGCCATCCGGGTCGCGCGCTTCGACCTCGACCTCGCGCACGCCGTCGCCCACAGTGATCTGGAGCTGGAACATGCCGTCGCTGGCCGCGACCGTTTCCCGTCCGGCGATGCGGAGGCTCGTTCCCGGCTGCGTGCGCCCGCGCACTAGATAGATGTTGCCGCCAATGTATTCGACGGCCCAATCCTTGACCTCTATGCTGCCGCCGCCTTTGTCTGGAAGGGCGACGATAAACTTGAGCGGCTCGCTCCATTCGCTGGTCTGGCCGGAAACGGCTGTGGCGCGCACGCGCCAGAAATAGACTCCCGGCCTGAGGTCTGTGACGTTGAATTCCGTCGTCGCCAACTGGTCTCGCTCGATGACGCGGCCCGCCGCGACGAAGAAGGGAGAACTCGCCACCTCTACGCGATAATGAGACGGCGAGCCGACGGGAGGACGCTGCCACTTCAAATAAACATTGGTTGCGCCGCCATCTCCCGCAGAGACTTTGGAGAGGTCGCGCGGCGCGACCGGCAGCGGCACATCAAGAAGCTTCTCGCGCTTGGCGACCGTGCCCGCCGGGTTGACCGCGACATATTCGCCGCCGCGCACAGTCGTCTTCTCGCCGTTGCGCGTGACTGTCTCAATACTTCCGGAGCCGATGCGTATCTCTTCCGTCTGATCCGTGCTGTTGACGCCAAAGCTGGCGTCTGTCTGTGATGCGAGACGGTTCTGCGTCTGTTTGGTTTCGACGACGTTGATGTTCGTCGCCGTCTGTTCTTCCGTGCGGACGTTGACCTGCCCGCTATCCACTGCGACGCGAACGTTGGTGCGCTGCCCGTCTTCGCCTTCCGACTTGGTGTTGTCGCGTATGATGACGGTGCTATTGGGCCGCACGACCAGCGTCGAGCCGTCAGCCATAGTGATGCGTGCGCGCCCGTCCGCCTGCGTCTGCACAGTGTCGCCCGGAAAGAGTCGCGTTTCGCTGGTGGCGGCAACGTTCTCGCGCGTCGCGGCGCGCATCACGCGCACATCTCCCTCAAAAGAGATGAAGCGCGCTCCGGCTGAAGCCTCCGTGTTGACGCCTACGTTCTTAAACGGATTGCCGTATTTCCAGACATAGAGACCCGCGCCCGCCGCCACGATGCAGAGCACGAGCAAAGTCACGATGATATAGATGAATCGCTTTTGGACTACCCACCAGTCCACATAAAAGCGTGTAGGTTTAGTTGTCATCTTATGGGATTGAAATCGGAACAAGCGCGGGGCTAAAGCGACTTGCAAAATTGTTCCAATGGGCGAAGGCGTTTCCACGCGAAACGCGCCCGACGGGAAGTGAAGCCCGACTCCACCACGGCAGCAGGGCAAACCGCTACCATCACACAAGTTAGCACAGGCACGCGGGCGGGTTCAAGCAACTTCTTCTAACGAAGGGGAAAGGGTTAAAAACAAAGGGGAAAGGGGGAAAGGAGAAGCGGGTAAAAGGATAAAGAAGATTTTGCCCCTTCTCTTATTAACCATTTTCCCTTGTCCCCTTTTACGCCCTTTCCCCTTCTGTTTTTAACGTCGCTCGACGGTCTCGGATTCCTGCTCTGAGTCTTCGTTTTCGACATTCTCGAAGGGCGGGTCAAAGTCTGGCGGCAGGTCTACGTCTATGTCTCTTTCAGCCTTCTCAGGCCAGATGAGCGAGGCGACGACAGAGCCTGCGAGAATCAATGCCACAGCTACCAGCGAGCCGATAATCAAGGTGTATTTGTCCATCACCTTGAGCAGAAAACTCTCCGTCAGCATCTTGACGCCGATCAAGGTCAGGACGATTGCGAGTCCGACCTTCAGATAGTGAAACTTTTCGACGACTCCGGCCAGCAGGAAGAAGAGCGAGCGCAGCCCCAGAATAGCAAAGACATTCGAGGTGTAGACGATAAAAGGGTCTTGCGTAATGCCGAAGATGGCCGGAATCGAATCCACTGCAAAGACCAGGTCTGTGACTTCTACAATCACCAGCACGAGCAGGAGCAATGTGCCGACGCGTCTTCCGTTGGAGATGGTGAAAAACTTTTCTCCCTCGTAATGGCGCGTAATCGGCACAAAGCGCGTCACCAGCCTCACCACGGGATTCTGCTCCGGCTCAAGCTCCGTCTCTTCCTGCACCATCATCTTGATGCCCGTGTAGATGAGAAACGCGCCGAAGATATAGATGATCCAGTGAAAGCGCGTAATCAGCACAGTGCCGAGCAGGATAATGGCGACGCGCATGAAGAGCGCGCCGAGCACGCCCCAGAACAGGACGCGATGCTGGTATTTCGCAGGGACTTTGAAATACGAAAAGATGAGCAGGAAGACGAAGAGATTATCAACCGAGAGCGATAGCTCTATGACATAGCCGGTCAGAAACTCAAGGCCCTTGATCGTGCCCAGATGCCAGAAGATGACGCCGGAAAAGATCAGCGCCAGCGTCACCCAGACCACGCTCCATCCAGCAGCTTCTTTGTACGAGGGCGTATGCGCCTTGCGGTTGAACAAGCCTAAATCCAGGCTCATCATAAAAAGGATGACCGCCCCGAACACAACCCATAACCAGACCGAGTGTTCCGTCATATTCATTGTTGCTAAATAAAATAACATATTGAAAGTAGAAGGGCGAAAGGAGAAAGGCGAAAATCAGCGCGCAGCCAAAGCCGGGATTTGATTTTGATAACTCGCGCCGTCTAAGGAGCATTCGAGCTTGCGCCCTATGCCTTTGGCCCTTCCATTTGCTCTCCGCCGGTTGCGGCCTTGCAAGCTGTCCGTTACAATCAGCGGTCTGTCGCAGGCAGTAGATTGATGACAGGAAACGCGCGCGCGTGATTTCCCGTTCATAACTCTCTGGCCTCTCATCTTCAAATTTTCAGGAATTAATTATGCTCAAACAGTTTAGTCGTCTTGAACGGACGCGCAGTATCATCATCATCGCCTTTGTGATTCTGATGGCCGTCAGCCTTGTTATCTTCTGGGCACCGGGCCGCAACAGCGCGGCAGTGCCGCCGATTCAGAGCACGGAAGTGCTCGCCGAAGTAGGCCGCGATGAAGTCACGGTCGCAGACCTCAACAGGTACAAAGAGAATTTACAAAAGAGATTGGGCGGCCAGTTTAATCTTTCGCAGTTCGGCTCGGATCGTCGCTTTCTGGACGGACTGATACAGAGTCGTATCGTCTCGCAGGAAGCCGAGCGGTTCGGCCTCATCGCTTCCGATGCAGAGGTCGCGGAAGATATTCGCAAGCAGTTCAAAGACCCCGGCGGGCAGTTCGTCGGCTTTGACCGTTACAAAGAGATTGTTCAGGCCAACTACGGCGACCTCGAAGCCTTCGAGCGTGAGTTGCGCGATAACATCACGGAACGAAAACTGCGCGCCTTCATCACGGCGGGCGTGCGCGTCTCGCCCGAAGAAGTGCAGGACGATTACAAGCGCAAGAACACGACCTTCAATGTCGTCTTTGTGCCCATCTCCGCCGACAAGCTTGACGATAAGATGCAGCCCTCCGAACAGGAATTGCGCGCCTACTTTGACCAGCACAAGGCGGAGTTTCGTTTCAACGAGACGCAGAAAAAGATTCGCTATCTCTACATAGATCAGGCGAAGGCCGGAGAGAAACTCAACATCTCGGACGAAGAGCTGCGCAAGGCTTATGACGCGCTGGGGGCTGAGAACAAACAGGCCGGAGTCCGCGTGCAGCAAATTGTCTTGAAGGTGGCGCGGCCCGACCTCGATGCACAGGTCAAAGAGAAAGCAGATAAGCTGGTGGCGCAGGCGCGCGGCGATTCGGGGAATATCCCGGAAGAGAAGTTTGCAGAACTGGCGAAGGGCAATTCCGAAGACCCCGCGACGGCCAAGAACGGCGGCGCGATTCCCAATGTCATCAAAAGGAATCCAGGCAAGCCGGATGACCCTTTGCAGAAAACTTTAGACATGCAAGAGGGAGCCGTGTCCGAGCCGATCAAGTTTGGCAACGCTTATTTTATCTTCCGTCGCGGCAAGCCCGTCGAGAAGACCTTTGAAGAAGCTAAAAGAGAATTGCTCGTCTCCGCACGCAACACGCAAGCCTATGGCGTGGCGGCGACTCTCTCGGCGCGTGCCGCCGAAAGTCTCAAGAAGTCGAAAGACTTTCAGAAGACGGCTCAGGAGTTGGCCGGAGAAGCCAACATGAGTCCCGCCGAGATGGTCAAAGAAACGGGCTTTATCAAACCCGGCGACGACGTAAAGGACATCGGCATCTCACAGGATTTCGAGCGCAGCATCGTGTCGCTCAACAACGTGAACGACATAGGCGAGCGCACGCCCATCAAAGGCGGCTTCGCCATTCCGATGCTCGTGGATAAGAAAGACCCGCACGACGCAACCTTTGAAGAAGTCAAAGAACAGGTGACACAGGCGGCCAGATACGAACAGGCCAAAACACGGCTCGAACAGACCGCGCGCGACATAGCCAACGGCACGAATAGCGCAGCCGACCTCAAGGCCGCCGCCGAAAAGTACGGTCTCAAAGCCGAGACTTCGGATAACTACAAGCTCGGCTCGCCGCTCGGCGAACAGAACGTCAATAATCCCACCACCGGCAACAATGCCGCGACGGACGAAGCCTTCTACGCTTTGAAAGAAGGCGAAGTGTCGAAGACGCCGGTCAAGGTCGGCGAGACATGGATGGTCTTGGCCGTCACGAAGCGCACGGAAGCAGACCTCGCAGAGTTTGCCAAACAGCGCGACTCTCTGACGCAGACGATGCTCGATTCGCGTCGCGGTCAGGTCTTTGAAGACTACATCGCCAGCGTGCAGGCACGCCTGTGGCGCGAGGGCAAGATCAAGGTCAACACGGACGTGCTGGCCCGCATCGCCGCAGAAGAACCGGCAGCCATGCCACAGGGCTTCCCCGGAGGATTGCCGCAGGGCTTCCCGCCGCCGCAGTAGGAAAGTAAAAAGTAAAAAGGTAAAAGGCAAAAGGGAAGAAAGCTTGGATGCTTTCCTTACTTTTGCCTTTTACCTTTTTACTTCTACCTTACTTTTGCCTTTTATCTTTTTACTTCTACCTTTTTTAAGCCGCGCCTTTTGTGAGGCCGGACAAGACCTGCTCTTTCATCTCCGTGCTCAGGCTGCTGAGTCCGCCTTCGACTTTGAAACGCTTATTCAGTGTCGGCGTCAGCTTTTCAGGCTCATACCCTGCATCCTTCCAGGCCTGTTTGATCTGCGAGTCCAGAGAGGCTTGCGTTTGGTCGGCGGTTGCTGGCTGCGTGGGAGCGGCAGGCGCATCAGGAGCGGCTTTCTGTTTTGGCCCGGAGCCGCGCGCGGTCTTCTCCATCTCCTCGCGGCTGGCAATCCCGCGTTTCACTTCAAAGCCCAAGAGGGCCAGAGCGCGTCCCACCGAACTCGTCTCGCAGTTCTCTAAATACGAAGTCTTATTGACATAACTTTCGCCGCGCACTTCAAAGGCATGGCCTGTCGAGGCGGGCATGGTGTCTTCCGGGTTGCGATAGGCTTCTGCGCGGATGAGCACAAAGCCTGCTTCGCGGTCATGCTCGATAATCGAAGTCAGCAGGCGGCCCTGCGGGTAAGCAGCATAAAACTGCTCTATCCTCTCGGCCACAGGCACATAGTCTTCAAAGCGGTCTCGGCTCACGTTGCTTTTCATCCTTTCCGGCTTTTCAAATCAATTGCGAATCAAGAGCAGAAAGTGTTCACAAGGAGCAGCTAATCCTTTGCGTATCTTTGCGTCTTTCTCTTTCGCGCTCTTTGCGGTTAAGTGACTTTTTAACGCACAGACTGCAAAGGAAGGCTCGCAAAGGGACGCACAGAGTTTCTACACTTGTTTCACACCTCAAATCTTTTACCACCAAACCAGTAGTTTCCACCACAGGAAACCGGCTCCCGTCCAGATTAAAATATTCGGCACGGAGACGATCAATCCCAGCCACCACCAAGTCCGTTGTCGCACATAGCCTGAGCCGAAGTAAATAGGCGCGGGCGTTGTGCCGTAGTGCGTGACAGAGGCGTTGAGATTTGAGAAGTAAGCGAGCGAGAGGACTGCGAGCGCGGGCGGCGCGCCGCTGGCGACGATGACGACGAGAAAGGGAATGTACATCGCCGTCGCGTGCGCAGTGATGCTGGCAAAAGCATAGTGCGCGTAGAAATAGATGAGCAGCAACGTGGCGAGCGCGGCCCACCACTTCCAGCCCGCAGTAAAACTCGCAGCCGCTTCGGCAAACCTTTTCGTGATGCCTGTCTCGCCCAGAGCTTCTGCCATTCGCACGAGACCGCCGTACCAGATAAACACGTCCCACGCCGCGTGCTCTCGAATGACATCGCTCCATTCGAGCACGCCGCTCAGGAGCAGCACGCAGATGCCCAGAAGCGCGACCACAGCATAGTTGATGCCGTGCCACGAAGTCGTCATCCACAGCGCGGCCACCAGCGCAAAGACAAGCAGCATCAGCTTTTCATTGAGCGACATCCTGCCCATCAATTTAAGCTCGCTCGCGGCATGTGCGGCGGCTTCGGGCGTGTGCTTAATCTCAGGCGGGTAGATGCGATAGAGCAGCAGCGGCACGACGAGCAGAGAGATGAGGCCAGGAACAATGGAGGCGATAATCCAGCGCGGGTAAGTCAGCTCGATGCCGGTCGTCTGCGCCGCAAACTTTGCGATCAGCGCGTTCGACGCTTGCCCCGTCAGAAACATCGCGCAGACGATAACATCGCATTGATAAATCAGCGGCATCAGAAACGCGCCCAGCCTGCGGGCTGTCGGGCCGGGGCGCGAGTCATAAGCTTCTGCGATGCTCTTGGCGACGGGAAAGATAATGCCGCCCGCGCGTGCGCCGTTTGACGGAATGACGGAGGCCAGCAACATATCCGTAGAGACAAGCGCATAGCCGAGTCCGAGCGTGCGGTGGCCTATCGCGCGCACAAACAGCATGGCGATGCGACGGCCCAATCCCGTCTTGATCATCCCGCGCGAAATCATAAACGCCGCCAGCACGAGCCACACAATCGGGTCTGCATAGCCCTTGAGCGCGCTCTCGACGGGCAGCGCGCCGGAGATCGCCAGAGCCGACACGCCAAGCAGGACTATCGCTCCGCCCGGCACGGGCCGCACAATCGAGCCGACGATGGTGGCAGCAAAAATCGCCAGCAGCCGCCACGCCTGCGGCGTGATGCCCTGCGGAACCGGAATGAGCGCGATGATTAAAGCGGACGCCACGACGACGGCCCACTTGAGGAGCTTGCTGCGAAAAGAGCTGCCTCGCGCTTCTCCGGTTCCGGCAGCCGGAGAGTCGGCTAAGGGTCTAGCTTCATCATCCATGATGCGTGTTGTGCTGTTGAAATCTGTAGAGCTTGAAGGACGTGCGGAATACTACATTGATTTTCAGGCAGAGGCGAATATATGAACACGAATAGTTCCCGCAAAGGCGCTGGTGGCGCAAAGACGCAAAGAAGACAAGTCGCAAAGATGTTGAGTCGCTCTCTATCTTGATAGCTTTCTTGGCGTCTTCCTTTGCGCCACCAGCGCCTTTGCGGGAAGCTGTCTTCGCTTTTTATTTAACTTGCCACTTGCATGGAGTGGACATCGTGAGCAGTTGAAAGCCGAGCTTTTCCAGGATAGGGCGGCTCATCGGGCCTGCATCAACGGTCAGGAAACGCGCGCCGCGCTCTATGGCTTCCTGCGCGCGTGCGGCGAGCATTGCAGTGTAGACGCCGCGCCGCCTGTAAGCTGGCAGGGTCGAGCCTGCCCAGAGGCTTGCGAAACTGCTCGTCTCTAAATGAAATCTGATCCACGCAGAGCTGATGGGTTGGCCCGCCTCATCATAAGCCACATACACGCTGATTGTTTCAGGAGCATTTCGCATCTCATACTCTAGCTGTATAGCCTGACCTTTACTATCCGTTTGCCAGACCTCTTCCTGTACTTTTATGACCTCGTCGAGTTGCTGCGAGTCCGTGATGCGCCGCACATCATGTGCCTGCGTCCGCGCCAGCTCCGGCGGGATATTTTCGAGGTCGAGCGCGACGATGGCCTCTATCTCTTCAAGTTCAAAGCCGCGAGCCGCGAGCCGCGATTTCAAATCATGCGGCGTATCATGGTCGTAATGTTTCCACTCAAAACTCTGGCCCAGCTTTTCAAAGTAATCTATCTGCTCGCGGATTGCGTCGTCCGCATTGCTTTCATCGAGACGCGAAAAAACAATGACGCCATCCGTGCCTATGAGGTCAACATGTCTGACGATATGCGGCGTCTCTTCTCGACGCAGGCTCGTATACTCAACCGTGCGTCGCTGCTCTTCATCATAGAGCGCGAGTATCTGTGCTGTGTTCATCGGAAAAGTTTTTGCCGGTCAAAAAAAAGAAGCGAGTCGTGCGAAGAGTTAAAAACAAACGCGCGGCCCGCCCACTTCAAAGAGGATTCTCCAGTTATCTCTAGCGGGCTTCCTTTAAGTGAAAGGGAACCCGCTGGCCGCCATTTGAGCCTGTCCAATATCCATCAATGCCGTCTGCCTTGAGCGTCCCTTTGTATGTCCCGGTTTGCACGCCGTTGGCGTCCAGTTCCTGAAGAACTATATTTTGTTGATTATCAATCGTGCCTTGAACCTTGATATTGAATCTGCGTGTCGAGTGGTTGGAGATAGTGCCGAACAAAAACTGGTCGCGCCGCCCGAGTGAGAGAGAAAGCTGCTCGCGGTTGTTAATCGTGCCTCCGTATAATTTTCTGTTATCGGGGTCTGCCGGTCTGTTGTCATTATTATTATTATTATTCGATGGAGGATTAGGATTGGCTTGAGGCGGCGTGCCGCGCAAGAGTCCGGGCAGCACGAGCCATGTGATGCCTCCCAGCGCAAGCAGGACTAAAACTGCTAAGGCTGCTGGCTTGAGCCATCTGTGGCCGGGAGCGGGAGAAGGAAGTATACCTTTCTCGTCATCCGGCGGCGGGGTGACCGGGCCATCGGGTTTAGGGTCGCTTGAGAGGGCTTCTTTTTTCGGCGGGCCGGGAGGCTTTGGAGATATTTTGTCGAGTTCCCGTTCAAGCGTAACGATGAGTCTTTCGACATCAAATTTCCAGCGCGTATCGCTCAACTCTATAGCATTGCGCCGCGAGAGCTTTGCCAGTGGTGGCGGCAAAACATCTTCGCCCGGCATCATTGCGTCCTGCACCAGCGTCGGAATCACGCGGATGCCGCGCTTGAGTGCGGTGACGATTTCGAGATGCACGAAGTCCTGTGGGTCTTCGAGACGGCGTTGACCTTTGCTGTTCGTGATCTCTACCCAGCGTTTTCCAATCACCGCGATCAGGATAGCGCAGGAACTCAGCTCGTTCTCCAGCACTTCGACAAAGTCCGCTCCATAGCCGATGCCTTCAACATCCATGAAGACCTTGCCAGAGCCGAAATAATTGCTCAGAGCATCATGCAAGCGACCGGCATAGCCGGAAGAATCTTCACGACGATAGCTGATGAATATCCTCGAATCCTGTTCCATAAAGAGTGAGTGTCTTTACTGATGCTGCATCCTTCCGAGGAAGATTGGATGAGGGCGCAAGAGGGATTTTTTGAGAATCAAACTCTTGCGCCCGGTGTGGCTGTAGGGCGTGCTTAGAAGCGACGCACAAATGGAGCGAGGTCTGCCTGTGCGAGTTTCAAATTGATCTGCACTTCATTGCCGACCGTTTCGATGTTCAGGTCTTTGGTGAGAGCTTCGAGCGAACGGCCCTTGCTGCCTGCGCCCCGCTCGCGGCTAAAGCTGGACGCGAACTTCAGAAACTTGAGCATCGTGCCGATTTGCTGCGCCTGCTCAGCCGCCTCCGTGCGCAGGTTGATGAAGGCTTCGGCGTTGTTGCCGTTGACATTAAACGCGCCGTAAACCTGACGGATGGAAGCGACGCTCTCTTCAGCCTTGCTGTGGCCGATGCGAAAGTTCTTAACCATCTCCGGCGTCAGACTGCCGCTAAAGCTGACGGCGGCGTTCGGCGTGCGCGTCGCCAGTTGAACCAGTTCGTCCGTGACGCGACCTTTACCCATGTTCGCATCAATCGTGGCGCGCACGCTCTTCAGGTAGCCGAAAGCAATCGTGTTCGGGTCGAGCGCGACAAAGGCCATCGAGCGATCCTGTGTCGCCGCGCGATTTTGTTCCTCGCCGGACACAGATTTGGGCGGCAGGATGGGAGCGCCTGTTTCATCCGTTTGCGGCACGCTCATCGCCTGCCTTTGCGCGACGGGAGCGAGCAGGTAAATCGTCCGGCCTTCATACTGCTGCGACTGCCTCTCTATGCTGCCCGGTCTGCGCTTGATGGCCGCATTGAACCCTGCGTCAATCGTCGCGTTGGCGTCAAAGCGTCCGCGCGCGATAATTGCAAAGTCGTGATCGGATGCTCTCTGTGAAGAGTTCAGGTTGACGCCGACGGCCACGGCATCAATAGTGCGCGGGTCAAAGCCGGCATCTTTCTGAAACCTGTCGAGGTCGGCCTCAAACCTCGCGCGATCTTCGGGGCGCGTCATCAGTAGATTGGGAACGATGTCTGTCAGGACGCGTTGCGCATCTGCGTAAAGAATAAAGTCCGAATCCGGAAGCTGGCTCAGCAGCTCATAACTGGCTGCGGGAGCGGCGTTCGCAGTCGGCTCGACCACTCTGCCGTTGAGCGCGATGGTCGTCAACGCCAATACCAGTATGAGAAGCGATGCATGAATTTTTCGGGACATGATTTCAGCCTTTCGTTGTTTGCCTAAAGGTCTGCGGCTGGATGTATTTGGGCCGCACTCTCCTGGGACGAAGCGCGGGGAGAATCATTGCGTAATTTACTGCCAGTACTGTACATCACTTCGGTAAACGTTTGAAGAGAAAAAATGTTTCAGTAGTAGGTCGGATTCAAACAGGGCAAAAAAATGTTCGCGCAAAGGCGCAAAGAAAGACCGCAAAGGTTTGAATGCCACTGATTCTTTGCGCGTCTTTCTTTGCGCCTTTGCGCGAAACTTGCTTTGTCTTCTATCAGATGATACGCATCAGCATAGCGACATCCGACTGGGCCAACTCAAGCTTGAGCTGAACGTCGTTGCCTTCTTTGGAGATTTTCAGATTATCCAGCGCGGTCTGGGCCAGCTTGCCCTTCTCGCCCGTCAGGTTTGCGGCGAAGAAGCCGCCGAGGTCTTTGACGCCGACGAGCGTGTTATACACTTCCTGTGCCTGCGCGGCGGTCTCTGTGCGCGCGTATGTCTGCAAGCCAAAGCCGCCCGCCGTCTCGCCGATTGAGCCGTAAAACTGGCGAATCGAATCCAGATTTTTGGCGAGCTGATCGTTATCAAGCTCCAGATATTTTGAAAAACTCTGCGGCAGGTTCACCGCGAAGCCGAGCACAGCATTCTGATTGCGCGTCGCCATCTGGTTCAAGGCGGCGTTGCCCTGCGCGCTCTTCTTCGCGCCCGCATCAATCGCCGCGCGCACCATCGAAAGCTGGCCGACGGCGAGCGTGTTTTCGTCGAGCGCAACGATGCCGATCTGGCTGCCCTTAAAGTTCAACAGCTTCTGCAAGAGGTCATCGACCATCTTTCCAGCCTTGCCGGACTTCTTGGTCTGCTCGTCCACAGTGGTCTGCACCTCTTGCCCGTACAGCTCATCGCCGTTGAAAACGTAAATGGTTTTCCCGCCATGCTTCTGCTCTTCGTGTTTGTACTTGCCTTTGGCTATCAGCAGACCCGCGTTCAGCATCTCCTGTGCCTTAAAGCGTCCGCGCGCGAGGGCCACCTGTTCCACGACCATCTTGTCCGGCGTGACATTGACGAAGCGCATGCCGAGGGCGACGCGGTCAAAGGCGCGAACGTCGAGACCCGTGCGCGTTTTGGCCCGCTCGATACCGGCATTGACCTGCGCGAGCCGTGCCTGATCGCTTGCCAGCACGCGCGGGAGAAAATCGTTCAGCAGCCGCTGCATGTCAACCGAGACGACTCCGTCCGATTCAGGCAGCGACAGCAGCGGATCATTCGCCACCGCAGTAGCTTTGGCCGTCGCAGCCTTTTTGTTCTGGGCCAGAGCCGTCACAGGCAGCATGCCTGCCAGCAACACTGCGAGCGCAATCAACGAGACCTGAAAACTCTTCTTCACGATATTAAAGCCGCCTTTCAAATTGAAGAATGAACCATGAAAGATAAAAGCGATGCTATTCAGAGAGAGAAAGACTCAGGTCTGAACAGCATTCTTTTCATCCTTCCGCCTTCATCCTTGCTCTTCTGCTCCGGTTCGGATGCGGCGCGCTCGGCGCGGGGTTGGCTTGAGAGAGGTTACTTGCCCTTCTTATTTTCATTGCCGCTGCCCAGAAAATCCGGCAGCGAGGGCAGCATCTTCGAGAGAATCTCGCGGTGCTCGACCTTCTGATAATCCTTCGGCAGCTCGAACAAAGTCTGGTCTACCTCCTGCTTGATGTCGCGGAGTTCCATAGAATATTTCGAGCCGTCCTGCGATTTGCTTTCAACCTTGACGGGCATGCCCAGAGCTTCGTCTGCCCAGATGGTTGTTTCCGCCGCCGCAGCCTGCGAGCCTTCCGCGCTGCCGCCCGTGACGCGATACTTGGTCGTCATGCGCCCGTTGATTTCTTCAGTGCCGAGCTTCTCATATTTGGCTCCGGCGGGCGTTCCTTTGACCAGCTTGTCCGGCGCAAAATCCGAAGGCAGTCCCTGCGCCGGATTCGACGCGCCGTCGCCTGCGTCCAGCTTAATCTCCGCGTAAAGTTTTTTCGCGGGATAGAGCAGATAACGACCGCCAGCGATTTGCAGGTATGTGATCTTGACGCCCGGCAGCATCTCCGAATCAACGCGCCGCCGCTCTCCATCGCGCGCCACAAACATCTGCTGGTTTGTCAGGGACTCGACGCCTGGAATCGCTGCCGCCGCCCCGCCGAGACTGCCCGAAGTAATCATCGTCGCCTGATAACGCTCAGGCTCTTTAGTCGGAAAAGGCGGCGTCGTTTGCGTCTCATCCGCGCTCGCGGAAGAATTAGCATTGGTTGCATTCCCGTTAGCATTGCTCTCAGCAGTCTTCTTGCATGCCGTGACCGAAAGCAAAAATAAAATGGTTAAGGTCGTGACGAGCAATGCGCGCGTGCGCCGCAACTTGTTGGATGGAAGATGCATTAAGAATTCTCCAGAGAGATAAGATTCAATCTCAAAACACAATCACAATTTCGCTCAAGCCTTTGCGCCTCTCGTTTTATCTTTGTGCCTTTGCGAGAAACACGAACGTGTCACGCAAAGGCGCAAACAAAGAAAGACTCAAGGCGCAAAGAAGAGCTAAGCAGCCTTGAGTTACACGCTCTCGACCAGCAGCGCGAGACCCATTCCGCCGCTCACGCAGAGCATGGCGAGACCGCGACGCGCCTTGCGCTTCTTCATCTCATGCAGCAGGGTCGTCGTAATCCGCACGCCCGTGCAGCCAATCGGGTGGCCCAGAGCAATCGCGCCGCCGTTGACGTTCAAACGCTCCGCATCGAATCCCAACTCGCGGTCGCAGGCGATGACCTGCGCGGCAAAGGCTTCGTTGAGTTCGATCAAATCTATCTCGTCGAGCTTGAGACTCTGCCGCGCTAAGAGTGCGCGCACAGCCGGAACAGGGCCGATGCCCATGATCTCCGGCGCGACGCCCGCAATCTCGTAATCGACAATTCGCGCTTCGGCCTGCGCGCCCGATTCTTTCAACATCTCCTCGCTCATCACGACCAGAGCTGCCGCGCCGTCTGTGATGCCCGAAGAATTTCCGGCGGTCACAGTGCCGTCTTTGCTAAAGACAGGCGCGAGCTTGCCTAAAGCTTCCATCGTCGTGCCCGCGCGAAAATGCTCGTCGCGCGCGAATGTTTGCGTCTCGCCTTTGCGGCCCTTAACCTCAAGCGGCACTATTTCTGTGTCAAATCTTCCGGCATTGATGGCAGCCTCGGCGCGTTGCTGCGAGCGCAGGGCGTAACCGTCCTGCTCTTCGCGCGAGATTTCATATTGACGCGCCAGCGTCTCTGCCGTCTCTCCCATCAACTGCCCTGAGAGCGGGTCGCTGAAGCCGTCCCTGTACATGCCGTCAACCAACTGCGTGTTGCCGAGACGCATCCCCCACCGCGCGCCTTCCGCATAAAAAGGAACGCGCGACATGCTTTCTGTGCCGCCCGCCAGCACGGCACGCGCGCGGCCCAGCATGATCTCTTCAGCCGCGTTGATAATCGCCCTCAAGCCGGAGCCGCACGCCTGATTGATCGTATACGCGGGCACTGTTTCCGGCACGCCCGCGCGATATGTAATCTGCCGCGCGACGTTTGGCCCACCGCCAGCCTGTCTGGCAGAACCCCAGATGGAATCCTGTATCTGCTCCGGCGAAAGGCGCGCACGCTTTAAGCTCTCACGCGCGACAGCCGCGCCCATCTCCGCCGCAGTCCATTCGGCAAGCGTCCCGCCAAATCTTCCGATAGGCGTGCGCGCAGAGCCGGCTAAATAAACATTCTTCATTACTCTTGAAACCTCGAAATATAAAAGCGTAAAAACTGATTGTGACAGCCCATGTGTGTAAACGAAATGTTAGCACACGCCCTGAAGCCATCAAAACCTGTTGCCCTCTGAAGTGGCAGGTCAGTTGCGAACAGGGAGAAGAGAAAGAGATGTTCTCGTAAAGGCGATGGTGGCGCAAAGAAAAGCTCGCAAAGGTGTTGAACTCATATTTACCTCGAATGCTTTCCTGGCGTCTTTCTTTGCGCCTTTGCGGGAAATTCTTTCGTAATAGAATAGACAGCAGAATTTCAAACCAAACCACTACCGCCCTCCGAAGCATCTGGAATCTCATTCAGGCTTTCATAGACCGGCAGACCTTTGCGCCGGAAAACTTCGCGCTCCATGTTTGCGCCCGGAGATTCGCCAATCATCAGAATCGCGTCGCACCTCCCGGCCAGCGCGAGCGAGATGTCCATCACCGCTTGATAAGGATTATCGGGCTGCGCCTGCTCTATGACAGGCAGCGCGGCGTTCATGCCGATGACTGGAATGTGGCCTTTCTTAAGCACAAGAGCGGCGGCCCGGTTCATCGCATCCAGATTCTTCCGGCGTTGCTCTGCGGTTGGAGCCGTATAAGGCCCGGCGACGACAATCAACATCTCATCTCCCTTTTTCTCTTTCATTAAATTTCCGGGTGATTATAATGTCACGGCAGCCTCGCCCGTTAATCATCAAACGCCTCACGCCATAACGGAACGTCCGGACAGCATGAATTCCATCAAACACGACCTTGAGCGATTGCGCGAGCTGATTGATGCGCGCGAGGAATGGCTTTACACGAGCGCAGAGGGCGGCTCCTCTTCATCGCTGCGCCGGAGCGAGATTGATTTTCGCATCGCGCATGGATGCCTGATGCTTTCCTGTTTGAGCGATGAAGGCACAACCATCTGGCGCGTCAACGGCTGGGAATGGATTGACAGAAAACTGCTGCTCGAAGCCTCGCGCCGCATGGGACGAGAGCGCGCAAGGCTTGAGCTTATCCCGCGCGCTTCCGTCAGTTCTCTCAACGCTCTGGTCAGCGAAACCAGACACGCGCGTTGTCAGGCTCTGGCGCGGCTGGCGCGCGAACTATGTCATGGCTCAAGCATCTCACGCGCACGTTTGAGCGCGGGCATACGTCGCGGGCAGCCCGGACGTGATGCGCGCATCCTGTTGGAATCGAAGCATCAGACCATCGCCGTCACGGGCACGGTCGCAGAAGAAGAGAGAAGCGGCGCGGATGCCTTTCTGTCGTCCGCGCTCATCTGGTTTACGCGCCTGTGTGAAAGAGCGCGCAGTCCTCGGGTCGGAAAGTTGTGGCTCGTCGCCGGACGAGAGAACACACGCGCTCTGGCCCAGAGCCTCGCGCTGCTGCGTCAAGAAACGCGACAGGCCATCACTGTTTTTGAGCTTGACGACGGGTGGCAGAGCCTGACGCCCGTGCCGCAGGTTGAAAGAGCGGAGCTATGGAGCGAGCGGCCAGCACGCCTGCCGCGTCTCCATAGAACGGAGCGCAGCGAGTTTGTCGAGCGCATCATTTCTTTTGCTCCGCACGCGATTGATATGGTCGGCGCGCGTCATGGCCTGACGCTGCGTTTTCATGGCCTGTCATTCGCGCGCGTGCGGCGAGTGATGAAACGCGAGCGCGTCTGGTTCGGGATAGAGGGCGCGCATCGTCGCCTGCTGGAAGAGAGCAGCTTGCAGGACTGGGAAAGATTGTTGAACGACTTGCAAGAGCATCGCCGTGCCGGAGCGTCTGAACGCCGCCATGCTCTCTATCGCGCCGCGCCCGAAGCCTGGCTCGAATCACTGCTCCGGCGCGACATCACGCGGCTCGATCCGGGCTTGCGTCTCGCGCCGCTGCACGCGCAGCTACGCACTTCGCAATCGGCCTCGGGCGTTGCGCGTCCGGTGGATCTGCTTGCGCTCCGTCGTGACGGTCGTCTCGTGGTCATCGAGTTGAAAGTAACAGAAGACCGCGAACTTGTGTTGCAGGGAGCCGGCTACTGGCGGCGCGTGGAAGCGCACAGGAGATGCGGCAACATCGCACGCGAAAATCTTTTCGGCGATGCACAAATCGCAGATGAACCGCCGCTCGTCTATCTGGCTGCGCCAACGCTGCGCTTCCACAAAGCTTTTCAGCTATTGGCCCACAGCATCGCTCCCGACATCAAGCTCTTTCGCTTTGACCTCAACGAAGACTGGCGCGCGGGCGTCCGCGTCATGCGCCGCACGCCTGCTAATTAAGAAGCGCAAGCAAGTATCAGCGTTGATTTCAAAAAATCAAGAAGCGATTAAACCGACTCTTTGCGCCCTCTCTTTATAACTTTGCGCCTTTGCGTGAAATCGCAATGTTTCTCGCAAAGGCGCAAATAAAGAAAGACTCAAGGCGCAAAGATGGGTTGGAGGGTTTGATGGAGCGTTTCAGTTTTTCGCTTCATATGACGAGAGCGGTTGGATTGCCAGTCCGAATGCCTGCGGGTTTTCGCCGATGATGGCGGCGGCGAAAAAGCGCGGGACATAATGCACGTTCTCGTCTTGAAAAGTCTGGTCCAGACGGCTGCGTGCGGCGGTCAGAGCGCAAATGCTGCATCGCTTGTTTGGCTCGTCCATGACAGTTTGCAGGTCGCGCGCCACGCCGTTGATGCCGCGATTGTAAGAGAGCAGCGAGAGGGCTTCCTTCATCGCGTCATGCTTAAATTGATTGAGGCCATCCATGATATAACGCGCGGCTGCGTCTGCGGATTTTTCCACGTCCAAAAGTTCGTCGAGCGTCAGGCCGTAACGCTGCCCGGTCTTTGGCAGAAATTGAAACATGCCGACTGCATTGACGGAATTCGGTTTCTCAATATTGACGTATTCGGATTCGATCAAGGGAATATAGAGTCCCATGAGCGGCGAGACGTTTTGCTTTTTGAAGGCGTTGATTAACGTCGGAGCGTTATCCCGCCCGCGCTCGAAGATGAAGCGCGCGTCGCCTTTCCATAACTGGTCGCCGCTGCCGTTGCCGATGCGCTTGGCGTAAGCCTCGACATTTTTCTGAATCTCCAGCTCAAACTGGGGCGTGAATTGATATTCCGTGCCGGACATGCGGCGTGCGATGTTACGGGCCTGTTCCGCTATGAATTGAGTTCGCTCGGATTGCGACATCTGCTGGTAAAGCTTTTTGGTCTGCGCGTTTGTCTCCAGCGCGAGGGTCGTGAAAAAGAGCGTTGCCGCGAGCAGCAAAAGAAAAAATCTTTGAAATCTCATCTGTGTTTCTCCTGAGTATCTTGATTTGAAACATGTGGAGCGCCTTAAAAAGTCTCCCACTCTGATAGGCGAGAAATTTTATCGAAAGTGTTCATTCGAGGAAAAAATTTAAAAAACGTGAACATGGCAATAACCCGCAAAGATGATGATAGAATCTGCGGCTGTTGCGCCGGTTGGCGCGTTGATGTTGATGCGAGCGCATGAGTAATAGATTGATGACGACGCTTTCCGAGCAGAATGTGACGGGCTGGCTGCTTGAATGGCAGCAGGGAGACAGGGCCGCCCTCGATAAGCTGACGCCGCTCATTTACGATGAGTTGCGCCGGATGGCGCATCGCTATATGCAGCAGGAACGCGCGGGTCATACGCTGCAAACCACTGCGCTCGTCAACGAGGCTTATGTGCGGCTGGTGGGCCAGCAGCGGCTCGAATGGCAGAGCCGCGCACATTTCTATGCCGTCACGGCTCAGGTCATGCGCCATGTCTTGATTGACCACGCGCGGCGGCGTCATTACGTCAAACGCGGCGGCGGCTTACAACAGGTCTCACTCGCGGAAGCGGGACTGATGTCCGATGAGCGCGCCGCCGAACTCGTAGCCCTTGATGAAGCTCTGGATGAACTCGCGCGATTAGACCCGCGCAAAAGCCGCGTCGTAGAGCTGCGCTACTTCGGCGGCCTGAGCCTCGAAGAGACGGCAGAAACTTTGGATGTTTCAATCATGACCGTGCGCCGCGATTGGCGCGCGGCCAAAGCATGGCTGTATCGAAGGATGAAGGCGGAAGGATGAAGGATGAAGAGAATGCTATCTAAAGATGAAGGCTACATGTTTGCACAGCATGCCTTTCATCCTTCCGCCTTCCGCCTTCATTCTTAGATTCTATGACACCTGAAAGATGGCAAGAGGTCGAAGAGATATTTCAGGCGGCGATTGATCGCCCGCCGCAGGAGCGTGCAGCCTTTCTTGATGAAGCGTGCGCAGGTGATGACGTGTTGAAGGGCGAGGCTGCGGAACTGGTTGACGCGTACACGGACGCGGGCGATTTTATGGAGCGGCCAGCTCTGGCAGAGGATGCGCGCGTGATAATCGGCGCGTCAGTTGATAACAACATCGGGCGCGCCATTGGGCCATACACGATTGTCGAGAGGCTCGGCGCGGGCGGGATGGGCGAGGTTTATCTGGCGGAGGACGGGCGGCTCAACCGGCCCGTCGCCTTGAAAATTCTACCGGCCTACTTTGTTTCGGATGACATGCGGCTGCGCCGTTTTCAAAGAGAGGCGCGTGCCGCTTCGGCTTTGAATCATCCGAACATTTTGACGATTTACGAGGTTGGCGAATCTTCGGAAGCTCACTTTATCGCCACGGAATTTATTGACGGGCAGACGATACGCGGGCTGATTGCCGAACAGGATTTGTCGCTCGCACAGATTCTGGACATCGTCGAACAGATCGCTTTCGCGCTCACTGCGGCGCACGCAGCAGGCATCGTTCATCGAGACATCAAGCCGGAAAACATCATGCGGCGCGGGGATGGCATCGTCAAGATTCTCGACTTCGGCATCGCCAAACTGCTTGAGCAAGAGGCTGTAGAGTTCAAGACCGGAGCGCAGACCGAAGCGGGCATCATCATGGGCACTGTCAACTACATGTCGCCGGAGCAGGCCCGCGCCATTCCCGTTGACGAGCGCACGGACATCTGGAGCCTGGGAGTCGTGCTTTATGAAATGCTGACGGGGCGTGTGCCGTTTGCGGGCGCGACGCGCATGGACACTCTGGTCGGAATTCTTGAGCGCGAACCTGCTTCGCTCTTGCCATCTATGGAGAATGCGCCTCACGCCTTGCACAGCTTACAACGCATCATCGTCAGAGCTTTGCAGAAGGAGAGAAGCGACCGGTATCAAACTGTCGCGGAGATGCTCGGAGATTTGAAAAGCCTTAGACAGGAGCTTGCCCGCGCCCCTGCGTATGAAGGAAACGCTGTCATGGATGCCTTGCGTGACGCGCGCAATGTGCCGGACAGAGATGGCGGTTCTGCCGCTTTCACGGCTGATCCAACGGCTTCAACTATTCTTGCTTCGCTGGACGTTGTTTCTCTCGCTCAATCACAGACATACGAGCGTCGGCGCAAGGCTCTATACCTCCGGGTGGGCGCAATAATATTGCTGGCGGCTGCTGTGGCCGGAACGTTTTTCTATGGACGCATGAGCGCGCGGCGCAGTGCGATTCAGCCGGGCGCGACTCAGCCGGGAGCGACTCAAACGGGCGCGATTCCCTCAACTGCGGCGACGCAGAAGCTTTACGCGCAGATGAACGAGCGCGAGCAACTCGCTTTTATTGACGAGCAGGAACAGCATGTCTCCGCGATGATGGGCGAGCGGCCAGCCATGCTGAACGAAGAAGCCTTGCGCGCCATCAAGGGGCACGTGGATCGCTATGTGGCCCGCACGGGCAGCGCGTCCAATGAGATTGGCAAAGAAGCTATCCGAGTCATCTATGCACGCGCGCCGTCCTATGTGCCTTTGATCGCGCGCTCGTTTGCCGCGCGCAAAGTTCCCGTCATCATCGGCCTGTACCTGCCGATGATAGAATCCGAGTATAGAGCCTGTGCAGAGAACAGCACGGGCGCGAAAGGACTCTTTCAGTTTCTGCCGCGCACCGCCAGACTATACGGCGTCGCGCAAGAAGACATGTGCGACGTGGAAAAGATGACTCCCGCCGCCGCGCATTACATAGCTGACCGCATGGCCGAACTCGGAGACGATGCGGAAAGCATGACGCTCGTGCTCCTGAGCTACAATCGCGGCCCGGAAGGCGTGCGCAACGCCCTGCGACAGTTAAGAGAGACTGAAGGCTACGAAAGAAATTTCTGGACGCTGTTTGCACACAGGGACAAGCTCGACGAAACATTCCGCGATGAAAGCGCAAATTATGTCCCGGCATTTTTCGCCGCCGCCATCGTCGGCGAAAACCCGCAGTCCTTTGACTTACAAACACCGCCACTCTCAAGCCTGATTGATAAAAGCGCGGCCAGACCTTAAGAAGTCTCACGCAAAGGCGCAAGGGCGCAAAGGAAGACCGCAAAGGTTTGAATGCCACTCGCTCTTTGCGTGCTTTTCTTTGCGCCCTTGCGCCTTTGCGGGAAACTGTTTTCTCCCTTTCATGACACAAGCCGCTGAATGACCGCTCACCTCTCGAAGCTCAAACTGAACCGCTATTTCAAGGCGCGGAGGTTTGATGACTTGATGCCGTGCGCGTTAAAGTAAGATGAGCACGAATCATGAGCCAGACAATGAATCACATGACAGGCAAGGCACGCGCACGCACGGCGGCGTCAGAAGAAAGTGTGCTGGCACGCTTGCGCGAGATTGTCGGCGCAGAGTTCGTGATGATTGATGCCGAGCGCATGGAGCCTTACGCGCAGGATGCCGTGAAGGAAAAGTTTCCGCCGGAGGCTGTCGTCTTGCCGCGCACGGCTGATGAGATTGCGGCTATCTTACGGCTGGCGAATGAGGCGCGTTTTCCGGTCACGGCGCGCGGCGGCGGAGTCGGCTACTCCGGCGGCGCGGTTCCAATCGAAGGCGGCATCGTTATCGGCACTGACCGCATGAACGAGATTCGAGAGATTAACGCAGACGACCTCTATGTGGTCGCAGAGCCGGGCGTGACCACTTATGCTTTGCAACAGGCCGTCGAGGCCGTAAAGCTCTTCTACCCGCCTGACCCTGCGTCTTACAAAAACTCTTTTCTGGGCGGCAACATCGCGGAGAACGCCGGTGGGATGCGCTCCGCCAAGTACGGCGTGACGAAGCATTATGTGATGGGTCTCGAAGTGGTGACGCCGACCGGAGAGATTATCCGTACGGGCGGACGCACCAGCAAGAACGTCGTCGGATTCGATTTGACTGGTTTGATGTGCGGCTCCGAAGGCATGCTCGGCATCATCACCGAAGCGATCTTGAGACTGCTGCCGCTGCCGGAAGCGACGCGCACAGTGCGCGCTACCTTTCGCACGATGAAGGACGCCTGCGCCTGCGTGACACGCTTTACGCGTGCGCGCATTACGCCGGTCGCAATCGAGGTGCTGGATAGAAACGCCATCAAGGCCGTCGAATCCGAGTTCGCTTTCGGTCTGGACCAGAACGCGGGCGCGCTGCTCATCGTTTCGGTTGACGGCGCTGTGCCGGAGGTCGAGCGTGCTTCGCTGGCCGTCGAACAGGTCTTGCGCGAGGGCGGCGGCTTTGATGTCCTGCGCGCGGTGACGAAAGAGCAGGAGGATAGCCTGTGGGACGTGCGCCGCGCGCTTTCGCCTGCGATGAAAAAGTTCGGGACGCTCAAGCTCAATGAGGATGTCGTCGTCCCGCGTTCGCGCGTGCCGGAACTCGTCGAGCAGGTGGAAGAGATCGGGCGGCGTCATGACACTTTCGTAGTCAACTTCGGACACGCGGGCGACGGCAACATCCACGTCAATTTTATGTGCGCGCGAGAGGATGCGGAAGCCGTGCGTCGCGCGCGTGCTGCCGTGCGCGATACCTTCGCCGTCGCGGTCGAGCTTGGCGGCACAATCAGCGGCGAGCATGGCATAGGCTATGTCAAAGCTCCGTATCTGGACATGGCCGTGGGCGACACCACGATGGAAACGATGAAGCGCATCAAACGCGCCCTGGACCCGAACGGCATTCTGAATCCGGGGAAGATGTTTGTTTGATTTTCCTTTGTTTTTTGTGCTTTGTTCTTTGTCCGTCTTACTTAAGTTGAGTTTTGAAATTCAAGACTGAGTCGCGTGCAAAGCACAAAGAACAAAAAACAAAGACCACGTATGATCTCAACTCTGATAGAGCTTCAGCGATTGAAAAGCCTTGAGCGCACGGGTTGGATGTTGCGCGGGCTGTGGCCGTGTGCAGAGTCTGTGGCGGCACATTCGTATGGCGTGGCGGTGGTTTCTATGCTGCTGGCCGATGAGATCAGAGCGCGCGGGGTGGAGGTGGATGTCGAGAGGTTGCTGCGCCTCGCGCTCCTGCATGATTGGGCGGAGGCGCGTGTGGGCGATATGCCGCGCACGGCTTCCATGTATTTCGGCGCAGAAGCCAGACGGCGTGCGGAGCGCGCGGCGTTTGACGACATCGTGCGCGCGTGCGGCGCGCGGCTGGAAAAAATCTATAGCGAGCTGCATGAGGATTACGAACAGCGCGCAAGCTTTGAGGCGCGTCTGGTCAAAGCCGCTGATGTGATTGACCTGCTGCTTCAGACGCTGGCCTTTGAGCGCGCGGGCGCGAAGGGGCTGAATGAATTCTGGGAGGGCATCGGCGAGCGGCATCTGCAATTCGAGGGCGCGGCGCAGGAAGTGGTGGCCGAAATCTTGGAGCAACTCGTGGCGGCGCGGCGCGAGATAAGATAAGAGCGATACTTTCATGAGTTTAGTTTTGAGAGCAACGGAGTTGAGCTTGAGATGATAGATTGGCTGGCGCAGTTGTGGGCTTCATTGACGTGGCCGACCATCTTTTTCGGGGTGGCGATGTTTACGTTCTCATTTATCTTGAGCACCGCGCTGGTCTCATTCGCATTGGTGAAACTGCCCGCCAACTATTTTCACTCCTCGCATGCCCGCGCCTTCTGGGAGAACCGAAGTTGGGCCGTGCGCTGGAGCGGCGTCATCTTGAAAAATTTTATCGGGGTGGTTTTAATCCTCGTGGGCATTTTGATGTCTCTGCCGGGAATTCCGGGGCCGGGCTTTCTGACAATCCTGCTCGGACTCGTGATGCTGGACATTCCGGGAAAGCGTCCTCTGGAATCCAGATTGGTCAGAAGACCGGCTGTGCTCCACTCTATCAATCGCCTGCGCGCAAAGTTCGATAAGCCGCCTTTAGTGCTGGATTGAATTTACCCGTTGAGAAAAGCCAGAGGCCAAAGTGAAAAGCGATTGAATGCCTCCTGACTTTTGCCTTTTACCTTTTGCCTTTTGCCTTCTCCGGCGGCTTGCGTTGACAAGCGCGTACCTGTTTGTTAGCTTGCCTTGTTCCGTCTGAGATAAGGATTTGTCGCGCTGGCAGTTTCGCGCGGCTTCATTTTAGTTGATGGCTTATTTAATTCCCCTGCGTATAAAAAAGAAGCTCACGCGCGCTGTCATCGCCGTTCTGCTTGCCATGAGCTTGCTGACGTTGAGCGGGTGCGCAAGTTTGTTTGGCGTCAAGCAGACCGTCTCTGTTCCGCCCCTGCTCGGCCCGCTGAGCGAAGCCGGAATGCCGCAACTCCTTGCAGAGGTTAACCGGATGGCGGCGGTGCGCTCGATTCGCGGCAAGGTGGACATAGAATTTCAGGACACTTCGTTTGCCGAAAACGGTCTGGCGGAAAAATACCGGACGGCGGACGGGACTGTCATCCTCCAACGACCGGGCCAGATCAACCTGCGTATACAGGCTCCCTTTGTCGGCACGAACATCGCCGAGATGACTTCCGACGGCTCGCAGTTTCGCGTCGCGGTCTTGCAGGGCGATGAAAAGTTTCGTCGCTTTGTGCGCGGCACAAACAGCGCCAGCTATCAGAAACTGCCTGTTGAAAACGGGCAGGCGGCAAACAATAAGGACAAAAAGAATAACGCGCTCAACGAAAAGCGCGCCGTCAGCGTGCTCTCCAGCCTGCGCCCGCAGCATTTCACGGACGCGCTCCTGATACGACCCGTGCAGGCGAGAGACGAGACAGGCTTTGTCTACGCGCAGAGCGAGTTTTATCTGGAAGAAGATGACACGCGACCGCGCGCCAAAAAGGGTGGCCGTGTGGTGCGCGGCTATTACGTGTTGGATGAGCTTGCGCCGGGCGGCGAGAGCGGCGCGCGTCTGATGCGTCGCTTCTGGTTTGATCGCGTGGGCGGAATCCGTCTGGCGCGGCTGCAAACTTTTGACGCCAGAGGCATACTGTTGACTGATGTCCTCTATGGCGAGCAGAAAAACTTTGGCGAAGGCGGGCGTATCCAATTGCCTTCGCGCGTCGAGTTGACGCGCCCGCAGGATCATTACAAGCTGCGCCTCAGCTATCAGGCTCCCGACGCCGTCGTCATTGACCGCCAGTATGATGCAGACATTTTCCTGCTCGAAAATAAATGGCAACTGCCCGAAGTTGATCTGGACAAACGCGAGAGCGGGAACACCGTCAGCAAGTAGTAAGGCAGATATTAGATGTCAGATGCTGGATGTCAGTTATTGCTTGCGCTAACATCTGGCATCCAGCATCTGACATCAGGCTTTTATGGACAATCTCGTCACAGCAAACATACGCCAGCGTCCTGTACGCTCGCTCGTCAGCATCGCGGGCGTGGCGTTGGGCGTGGCGCTCGTGATGTTGTTTACGGGTCTCTCGCGCGGGATGTCGAATGATTTGCAGCGCCGGTCGTCAAACGTGCGCGCGGAAATTATTTTTACGCGCAAGGGAACGATGGACAATCTGACCAGCTCGACGGCGAATGTGAGCACGAAGTATGCGGAGCTGCTGCGAGCCGTCGAGGGAGTCGAAGCGGCTGTGCCTGTGATCCGTTATGTCTCGCAAGGGAATCGCGGCTTCGGATTTGAACAGATCGAGGGCGTTGACTGGAACTCGTTTGCCGCGATGAATCAGATGCGGCTGGTCGAGGGCCGCGCGCCCGAAGCCGTGGACGAAGTTGTGATTGATGAAGCGAAGGCGCGGAACAATGAGTTGCGCGTCGGAAGCACGCTGGAGCTTTTCGGCGGCAAGCAATACAAGGTCGCAGGCATTTATGCTCCTGAATCCGGCGCGCGCGTCAAGATGTCTCTGGCCGCGATGCAGGACGCGCTCGAAGCTCCGGGCAAATGCACTTACGTGCTGGTCAAAGTTAAAGACGGTGTGCCGCCCGAAGTGGTCGCAGAGCGCATTGACCAGAACCCGATGCTCAAAGATAACAAGATTCAGTTTACGCGCGATGTCTTTACGAGTATCGAGAAGAGCATTCCTTTCCTCGGCCTGTTTCTCAAAGTGCTGGTCGGGCTGGCTGCTGTCGTAAGCGCGCTCGTCGTGATGCTCGCCATGTACACGACTATTACAGAGCGGACGCGCGAGATAGGCATCCTCAAGGCGATGGGGGCTTCAAAGGGTTATATCATCGGAGTGATCGAGAAGGAGGCTCTACTCATCAGCGCGATTGGCCTGGTGGCCGGATTCGTGGTCGCGCTCATCTCCGGATTTTTGATTCAGCGCGCTTATGGACTCGTCTTTGAGTACGGATGGTCGTGGGCCATCACAGCCGCCGCCATCGGTCTCTTGGGCGGCGCGCTCGGCGCGCTCTATCCGGCCATCCGCGCAGCGAATCTGGATGCCGTCAGCGCGCTATCATACGAGTGACAAGTGACAGGTGACGGGTGACAAGTTAAACTCCTGTTTTGACGCGTCACAGGTCAGTCGTCGCTTGTCACTATTTTTATAATGAGAACTATCTTAAAAGCCGAAAATTTGGAGAAGGTTTATCGCGTGGGGCGCGTGGATGTGCCAGCCTTGAAAGGCGTGTCGCTGGAGGTGCAGGAAGGCGAGTTTCTGGCGATTATGGGGCCTTCGGGGTGCGGCAAATCAACTATGCTGCATCTGTTGGGCGGCCTGCTGACGCCGACGCGCGGGCGCATCATCATTGACGACGAAGACCTGACGGCGGCCTCTGACGCGCGACGCACGGACATCCGCCGCCGCAAGATCGGTTTTGTCTTTCAACGCTTCAATCTGTTTCCGACCCTGACGGCTGAAGGGAACTTGCGTCTCGCTGAGCGCATACATCAGGCCAACGGCGCGGACGACCCCGAGCGCAGGCGCGAGGTCTTGCGGCTCTTGAAACTCGAAGACAAGATGCATCACAAGCCTCTGGAATTATCCGGCGGCGAGCAACAGCGAGTCGCGCTGGCCCGCGCCATCGTGACGCGCCCCGCAATCATTCTGGCAGACGAGCCGACGGGCAATCTCGATTCGGAAAATTCAGCCATCGTGCTCAATATGTTTCAGGAGCTGAATTATCGTTTCAATCAGACGATCATCATGATTACGCACAACCCGGAAGCCGCAGCGATGTGCCGCCATATCGTGCAGATGCGCGATGGGCGCATCGTCGAGCCGACGGCAAGTGTGCAGGTCTGAGTCCGTGCTTTGTTTTTTGTGATTTGTTCTTTGCGCGCGACTCAATCCTGAGTTTCAAAACTCAACCTGAGCAATACAAAGAACAAAATACAAAGCACAAAGCACTAAAGAAAAATGTTTCGCATTCTAAAAGCCATTCTCTTCTGGGGTTATGCGCGCAACACGTGGCAGTATGATGTGTTGTGCGTAGCAATTCTGGCCTTTATCTTTTTGACGCCGAAAAGCTGGTTTGAAAATAGCGAACTTCGCCGCAGCCTACCGCATCAGAACATGTCCGCTTCGTCCGTGTTGCTGGTCAGTTCGGATATTATTAAGCTGGAAATGAGCCGCGACGAGATTGAAAATCGCATCCGTCAGTTGACGCAAAGGGCTGATATACAAGTGTTTGATGTTCGCCCGAAGCGGGACGCGGTGGGTCAAATCGTCGCTTTCGAGGTTGACATACGATAATCATTCCATATAATCGCACGGATTTTTGTTTGACTCCGGGCAGGAGTCTAACTACTTAAAGGAGTTTGTATGAAGAGATTCGCTACCCTCGGCCTTGCACTTATTACATTAGCGGCCATCGTAGCTGTAAGCACCCCCAAAACTGTCGAAGCGCAAAATGCAGGTCTCGTGAGTTCGATCCTGAACCGCATGGAGCGCAATCGTCGTGACCTTAAATCACTCCGCGCCGGTATCAGCATGTCCAAGTGGGATGCGAAGCTTCGTGAGGAAGATAAACGTCAGGGAACAGTGCTTTACATGCCTGCGGATGGACGCAATGCTTACGCGCGTATTGACTGGCACTCGCCACAAGAGACGCTGGCGGTGGCCGATGGGCGATACACGCTCCTGCGCTATCGTCTGAAAATGGCCTATGTCGGCGCGGCCAGTTCAAAGAATGCCAGGGCCGGCGGCATGTTGGATTTTCTCAATATGTCGAGCCAGCAGGTCAAAGCCCGCTTTGAGCCTTTGCAGGATTTGTATGAAGAGACCCTGTGGGGCGGCGAGCGCGCCACACACTTCAAGCTCGTGCCGAAGGGCGGAGCCAGCTACAAGTACGCTGAAGTCTGGGTGGACGGCAACGGCATGCCCATACAGACCAAGGTGGTCGAGAAGAATGATGATGCGACGACCGTGCGTCTGACGAATGTCGAAAGAAATGCAGGCATCTCGACAGACCAGTTCAAGGTCAAGCTGGACGGCATCAAGATAGTTAAGAGCTAAGGCTTGATAAATTTACGAGAGCAGGGCTTCGGAGGTCAAAGGCCGAAGCCCTGTCTAATTTTAAGACTTTGGATTTTGGATTCGTGAAGTTGAATCCGCATTTCATCAATCCAAAACCCGGAATCCAAAATCTGAAAATGAAGCGAAGCAATTTTCTCAGTCGTAAGGTGCGTGAGATCAGCTTTATCACACGCGGCCTGCTCTCGACGAAACATCCTGTACTGGCGCACATCATCCCGATGCGCCGCTGCAATCTCGCCTGCGGTTATTGCAACGAATACGACAAAGTATCCGATCCTGTGCCGCTCGATGCGATGAAGCGGCGGCTCGACAAGCTCGGCGCGCTCGGCACATCCGTCATCACCATCTCCGGCGGCGAGCCTCTGATGCACCCGCAGCTTGACGAAATCATCACCCACATACGCTCGTACAAGATGATTGCCGGTCTGATTTCAAACGGCTACTACTTTACGCGCGAACGCATCGAGCGGCTCAATGACGCGGGCCTCGAATTTTTGCAGATCAGCATAGACAACGTAGAGCCTGACGAGGTCTCGAAAAAGAGTCTCAAGAATCTCGATAAGAAATTACAGAACCTTGCGGCGTATGCGGAGTTTCATGTCAACATCAACTCCGTCATCGGCGGCGGCATCAAGAATCCGGAGGACGCGCTGGTGGTCGCGCGTCGCGCCGTAGAGCTTGGTTTCTCTTCGACCGTCGGCGTGATTCACGACAACAGCGGTCTTTTGAAGCCTCTGAACGAGAAAGAAAAAGAGATTTTTCAGCAGGTCAAGAAGATGGGCAACCGCGACCACGCGCGGCTCAACTGGTTTCAGGACAACATCGCCGAAGGCAAGCCTTACAACTGGCGTTGCCGCGCAGGGGCGCGCTATCTATACATCTGCGAAGAGGGTCTGGTCCACTGGTGCTCGCAGCAGCGCGGCTATCCCGGCATCCCCATCGAAGAATATACGATGAAGGATTTCGAGCGCGAGTACAACACAGAGAAATGGTGTGCTCCGACCTGCACCTTGCAGTGCGTGCATCAGGTTGGCATCCTTGACAACTGGCGCGACCCGCAGCAACCCGCAACCAACATCCACAACGCAAACGGCGGCAAAGAGCCGGTCAGAGAAATGCTCCGCGCAGAGTAATCAACTAAAAAAGTTTCCCGCAAAGACGCAAAGGCGCAAAGAAAACATTATGTCTTTCTTTGCGCCTTTGCGTCTTTGCGGGAAACTTTCTTTCTGTACTTATCAAAATCACTTGACCTGCGCGTCCAATTCCTGACCGATGGTATAGAGCGTGACCGAGCTTGATAATCCGAGGCCGGACAACCTGCCAGCCATCATCACCAGCGTTTCGCCCTGCTGCACGGTTCCCGCTTCGACCAGCGTGCGCTCGCCCGTGCGCAGCATGTCCTCGGTCGAATCGCTTTTCGGATGAAGTAGCGGGTGCACGCCCCAGATCAAAGACAGTTCATTTATCACGTCTCTGGTGTGCGTGAGAGCGATGATGCGTTGCGCTGGCCGCAGAGCCGCAAGCCTGCGCGCCATCAGGCCGGATTCTGTAAAGACGGCAATGGTCTTCGCGCTCATCTCTTGAGCGGCGAAGGCTGCGGCCTCGCAGAGAGCGATGCTGACCCTGCCGGATTGTTTGCCGACCCATTTGCTGAGGTCGTTTGAATGGCTCTGCGGAATGCCGCTCTCCGCCGATTCGATGATGCGCGCCATCGTCGCCACAGTCGGAACAGGATATTTGCCCGTCGCAGTCTCTCCTGACAGCATCACAGCATCCGAGCCATCCCAGACAGCATTCGCCACATCCGAAGCCTCCGCGCGTGTCGGGCGCGGATTGTCAATCATGGACTGCAACATCTGCGTAGCCGTGATGACAAACTTGCCCGCGAGATTTGCCTTCTCGATGATGCGCTTTTGATAGACGGGGACTAACTCGACGCTCGTCTCGACGCCGAGGTCTCCGCGCGCGACCATCACGCCGTCCGTGGCAGCGATGATCTCATCCAGTTTGTCTATCGCTTCTGCCTTTTCGATTTTGGCGACGAGCGGTTGCTGCCCGCCTGCGCTTTGAATCAGCGACTTGGCTTCCACGCAATCCTCTGCCTGCCTGACGAAAGAGAGCGCGATGTAATCCACCTGCTGGCGCACGGCCCACTGCAAATCGCGCCGGTCTTTATCTGTCAGCGAAGGAATGGGCAGCTTGATGCCCGGCAGGTTGATGCCTTTGCGTTCGTTCAGAATTCCGCCGTTGATGACGCGGCAGATGACATCCGTTTCGGTCGTGCGCTCCGCGTGAAGCTCAATCGCCCCGTCATCCAGAAGAAGCCGCGATCCCGGCTGTACGTCGCGCGCCATCCCCGTATAGTTAGTGGAAACTTCGCGCGCATCGCCCGCGACAGAGCGCGTCGTGATAGTAAAGAGCGCGCCCTGCTCAAGCTGTACGGGCTGCCCGCCCTTCAAGACGCCGGTTCTAATCTTCGGGCCGGAAAGGTCTACCAGCACCGCGAGCGGACGTTTCATCGTCTCTGCCGCCGCGCGTGCGCGCCGGATAGTCTCGGCGTGCTCATCCTGCGTGCCGTGAGACATGTTGATACGCACGCCGTTGACGCCCGCCGCCAGCAACGCTTCTATGATCGCCCCTTCGCGCGTCGCAGGCCCCAGCGTGGCAAGAATTTTAGCTCTCCTCATGACAATCACCCTCTTTGATATTTCGGCTCGCTATAGAATAAAACTTTCGCCACAGAGGCGCGGAAGAAGGCAACAGTAAAAAGGTAAAAGGCAAAAGTGAAAACCGGAGCGTTTGCCCTGCTTTACTTCTACCTTTCGCTTTCTTCATCTGTGTGTTTCTGTGGCAGAGTTTTTATTAATCATTATCTTAATGATTCTAACCTTGATTCACTCATAAACTCTACGCGCGCGGCGGTCATAGCGAAAGAGCGGGCGACCGCATGCCTGACAGGCAATCAGGGCTTCGAGCTTTCGCAAGTAAGCCATCACGGTGGCTACCACGGTTGAATGCGACCATGTCAAAGGCGAGACGGAAAGCGGCGCGCCCGTTAAAGGGTCAACCTGCTCTGCCAGAACCCCGGAGGGCAGAGCGCGAGCCACCACCCATTCGAGAAGCTCGACTGCGCTCTCCAGCTCTTCGAGCGTCTTGGCGGCTGCGATGCGATAATCGGCCAGCCACAGCGTGCAGATAAACCACGGGTTGCCCGGCACTTTTTCTATATCATCCGTCACGCGCATGTAGCCGTCGCCCTCATAACGCGCCAACCCGCCAATCCCTGTTTTGGCCCACAGCTTCTGCTCCAACGCGCGCATCGTCTCACGCACCAGCTCGTCATCAGGCGCAAACGCTCCGAAGTAAAAGAGACCGAAGAGCGATGCATCAACAGTTGCATCAACGTCAAACTCGCCGTCCGCACGCGGCGAGATGGCTCTCGCAAAGCGACCCAACTCTTCCCTGTAGAGATAGGCGCGCATCCCTTCGCGCACCTCTGCCGCAGCCTGTTTGTATTTCGACGCGTGCGCTGCGTCCCCGAAGAGAGTTGCAAAACCTGCGGCGGCGCGCAATCCGCCGTAGACGGTCGCGCAGGTGAAAGTGTGTATCCCGCGCCTGTCTTCCCACAGATTCCATGAGGGATTCGGCAGCCCCGTGCGCCCGTCACGAAAGCTCACCAAAAAATCTGCGGCGCGCGTGACCAGCGAATGATAAAGCTGGCGCGCAAACTCTATGTCTCGAAACTCGTCATAGTGATTCCACAAAGACCAGAGAACAAGCGCGGTTTCGTCCTCCTGAATCGGGATTAGCTTCTGCTTTGTAAACGGGTCCCACGACGCATGCCAGCCCGAAGCGAGCGTGCCGTCCGGATTATATTTCTGCAAAAAATATCCTTCATCCGTGATGATGCGCCCGCACAGCTCGAAGAAAGAGCGTGTGATGTTTGAATAGCCCGCAAGGTCTAGCGCGTAGGCGACGAGCGCGCCGTCGCGCGGCCAGAGATAGCTGTAGTGGTCTGTCGCGCGCAGGGTCACATCCGAATCATTGGCGGCAATAATCGCGCCGCCCGAATCTATCTGCGTGCGCGTCACCAGCAGGGAACGCTTGAACAGAGAGATGACATCAGAACCCAGATTGCCGAAATCAATCTCGTTCTTGTTGACCCACGCGCGCCAGTAGTCGCTCGTCCGGCGGATAAGCTCGCGCGGATGGGAGCGGCGCACAGTCTGGTCCAACCGCGCCACGTCGCTGTAAGAAGTCCCTGCGGCTATCCAGTAGAACATCTCCGCAGACTCGCCCGCTTCGATAGCGAGCGTGCGCCCGATGGTCGAATCCACAGAGCCTTCCGTAATCGCGTTCTCTGCCAGCCGCCCGTCTTCAGCGTCTCGCCATGTTCCTTCAACGCCATGAAACGCTTTGCGCCCGATGGCAAACGTCTCAACGCCAGTGTCCGTGCTGATGAGGAAATATCGCGCGCCCTTGTAGTGCACCAGAGCAAAGGTGTCCGGGTCGAAGTAGGCCGTGTCGCCGACCTCTGTTTCAGAGATGTAGAAATCGTGATGAAAGAAAAGGCGAACCTCGCGCGGCGCAGCGGATAAGTTCCGCACGCTCAGGCGGCGCAGAAAGATATTGGTATGAACGTCAACCGCGTCATTCGAGATGATTTCAAGCTCCAGTAGTTCATTTGTCAGGAGCACGTCCGTGACAAGCGTCTCCGTCACATAGCGAAGCTGGCGTTTCCAACCGGCATCGCTGACCCACGAGAACGCGCCGTCCACCCAGACGCCGAAACGAAACGGATGCCCTTCGGAATGATTCTCTTTGCCGACATGCGGAAAATAGATGTCACGTATCCTGTACCACTCGTCAAACGTGACAAGCAGCGAGCCATTACCGACGGGAATATCACGGGGCATAAAGTTTAAGGATGAAGGCGGAAGGCGGAAGGATGAAAGGCATGCTGTGCAAACATGCCGCACTCATTTTCAATAGCATTGCTTTCATGTGAAATGTTCAAGTTTAAGAATCACGCTTTCATCCTTCCGCCTTCCGCCTTCATCCTTGCTTTTCAGTCTGTTGGAGCATTGAGCGCGGTTTGAATCGCGCGGTCAAGTTCCGCCGCGACTTGCGGGTCAAAGCCGACGAGATGTTTGACGAGCTTGCCTTTGCGGTCGAAGACGAGAGTCTGCGGAATGCTTGTATTCTCTCCCAGATAGAGTTCCGTCATGCCGGGGTCTGGATAGCCGAGCGCGTATTGAACCTTAAACTGCTCTACGAAGTCAGGCACTTTGGGACGGTCATCCTGCCCGCCGACGTTGAGGCCGATGATGTGCAATCCTTGCGGGCCGAAACGCTTTTGCAGCTCGACCAGATGCGGAACTTCCTCAAGACACGGCGGGCAGTAAGTGGCCCAGAAATCCAGCACCACCACCTGGCCCAGATAATCCGGGAGCTGCATGCGGCGATTGTCTAGTTGCGTCCAGCCATATTGCCCGCGAACGTTTGAGCGGTCTGTCGCGTTGGCCGGCGGCATCGGCAGATTCGTGCGCGGCGCACTTGTCCCGCCCGGCGTTTGCGACTGGATGACGGTCGGCGGCGGCGCATCGTTGCACCCGTTTGAGACGAGCAGAAGCAGCGCGCATGTCATCAGGATCGAGAGCCGGTATCGCGCCGCAATTGATTTAAGAATGCAATGCCTCATGGATAGCTCCGGTGACTATTGAATGACTGCACGGATATTCTACACGAGGCGCGCGAAATAATGTAAAAGTCAAAAGGCGAGAGTAGTGGTTCAGTTTGAACTTCAAGAGGTGAGTCGTCATTCCTGACTTG
This sequence comes from Pyrinomonadaceae bacterium, assembly GCA_963817025.1. Classification (GTDB taxonomy): domain Bacteria; phylum Acidobacteriota; class Blastocatellia; order Pyrinomonadales; family Pyrinomonadaceae; genus JACMLC01. The sequence continues at coordinate 481,933 of CAWFML010000005.1, forward strand.
CCTTGTGAAGAGAGAAATAGTTTCGCGCAAAGGCGCAAAGGAAGCAAAGGAAGACCGCAAAGGTATTGAATGCCACTTTGCGTGCTTTTCTTTTCGCCACCAGCGCCTTTGCGGGAAATCTCCTGTTGTTTATAAGCTTGTGAAATGAACTTGAACCGTTACCAAAGCGAGAAACAGGAAAGATGTGCTTGCGATACAGGGCTTTAATCTGCGCCGTCTCTCTCTTCCGGCGAAGGCTGGCTCTCAGCCTCCGCATTGTGGTCGAAAGAGTTATCTCTCCCGGCAGGCACGCGATATTCTTCATCCGCCCACTTGCCGAAATCTATCAGCTTGCAGCGTTCGGAACAGAAAGGACGATTCGGATTGTCTTGCCACTCGACAGGGTTTCCGCAGTTCGGACACTTCATAGAAATCAAAGGGGGAAAATGGAAAAAGGGAAGAGGGAGAGGAAGAACTTAATCTTCTTGTTTCTTAACCTCTTTCCCTTTTCCCCTCTTCCCCTTTTCCCCTTAAAATTTTTTTACGCCATCAAAAGCATTTCGGGGCGTTTTATCAGAATTTTTCGATCAATGAAATCTATCGTACCCTCGCGGCGCATGACATTCAAGCGCACCGTCACGCTCTCTCTCGTAGAGCCGACGATGGAGGCGATTTCGCGGTGCGGCAGGGGCAGGTCAATCAGCACGCCGCCTGTTTTCGACACGCCGTAGCGTCTGGAAAATTCCAGCAGCAATTTCTCCAATCGCGCCGGAATCGCGTCGAGCGCAAAGTCTGCAACCCGCCGCTCGGCACTTGAAAGCCGTTGACCGATAAGCCGGAAGGTGTAATCATAAAGCTCACGGTGTTCGGCCATCCCCTCTTGAAATTCCTGAGCCGGAATTCGCAACAGGCGCGAATTTTCGTAGGCTATCGCGCAATACTGGCGCGAGCCTGCGACGTACAACGCCGATTCCCCGAAGAGCGAGCCGGAGGCTAAAATGTCTATCACGGCTTCGCGTGCGGTTTCCCGCTCGACGCGGCAGAGTTTGACGCGACCGCGCACGATCAGATATAGCGCGTCACCCGGATCGCCTTCGCGGTAGATAAAACGGCGGCGGCGAAAGTCAACGGCAGTCGAGCTTGCGGCAAATCGCGCGATCAGGTCATCGTTGAGCAGCGAGCCGAAGTCTAGTTGGCGAATCAGTGTGGCGCGGTCGGCAGCAGAAAGGTCGCAGGCGCGTGTGTGTGGCATGATAATCCTTCTATGTGAAGTAGATTGACTAAAGCTTTAAGTCTGCACCGGCTTGCCGTGGCCTTCGACCAAACCCGGCACGGGGCACTGACATCATAATGAAAGCTGGACAAAACAAACGGAAATGGTAAGGAACCACCCTGTAGCACGAGGTGTTATCTTCAAGTCTTGTTACGGATTCGTTAATTTTCGAGGTGTGTTTCGAAACGAAGTGCGAACAACAACTGAAGAACGTCAATCTAGCATGAAGCCGGAGTTGGCGCAACAACTATCTTGTCGCTCTTGGATACTGAAAATATGATTGGAAATTTTAATGTACTCGTCGTGGATGATGATCCCGACAAACAGTTACTGCTGAAGATCGCGCTCCAATCCGCAGGCTACGAAGTGCAGACAGCGGATGACGGCGAAGAAGGACTGGCGGCGGTGGAATCTTACCAGCCCGACCTGATTATTACGGATGTGATGATGCCGAAGATGGACGGCTACGAACTGGCGAGACGTGTGCGCGCCAACCCGCTAACCAAGTTCATCCCGATTATCATCCAGTCAGCCGCGCGCAGCGACGCACAAGACCTGCGGCGCGGCGCAGAGGTCGGCGCGCTCGGCTATATCACAGACCCGACCGACCTTGACTTGCTGCTTGCCCGCGCGCGAACCCTTCTGGACTTCAAAGGCTATCTGGACACCTGCGAAGAGGCCGCGTTTACAGACCACCTGACGGGCCTTGCGAATCGCCGCCGCTTCGAGCGGCAGCTGGAACGCGAGGTGACGCGCACGCTTCGCTACGGCAGACCTTTCTGTTTGCTGCTGCTTGACATAGATCACTTCAAAAACGTCAACGACACCTACGGCCACGAGGCTGGCGATGAAGCGATTCAGTATTTGACCAAAACCCTGCAAGCCGAGACGCGCGGCATAGACCTCGCTGCGCGCATCGGCGGCGAAGAGTTCGCAGTGATTTTGCCTGAGACGGAATTTGCAAGCGGTCTTGAGGTCGCAGAGCGTTTGTGCAGGGCCATCAGGGAGGCAAAGATTCCAACCGCCGGAAGCATCACCGCCAGCTTCGGCGTCGCAGAGTTTCCCCTGTGCGCGACGACCGGGCGCGAGCTGGTCGCCACGGCGGACGCAGCCATGTATGAAGCCAAGCGTCAGGGACGCAATCGCGTCGAGCGCGCCGCGCCCTGTCGCACAGAATCGAACTCTTCTCAACCAATGGGCGTATCGTAAAGCAGGACTCGGAACTCAAGGCCCGGAATAGAATCCTGCTTTTCCTTCCGGGTTCTGAGTTCTATTTTTAGAAAGGTACTAATCAATGTCGGATTACAAAGACAAGCTTGACGAGTGGCAGCGCGCGGCGCGGCGCAAGGCGCGCGAGTTGGATGAGAAGTACGGCATCAAGGATCGTGTCGAAGATGGCGCGCGTGTGGCGCAGGATGCGGCGCGCAAGGGCGCGGAAACTTTGGCCGTTGGAGCCGAGCGCGTTCGCACGGAAGCAGAGCGGCTCGATGATGAATACGAAGTCCGCGAGCGTACGCGCAAAGTCGCGGAAGAGGCCGCGCGTCGTGCGCGCGAGGCCGGAGAGGCTGCGCGCAAGGCTACGGAATCTGCAAGTGAAAAGGCCGGTGAAGTCTTCGACGGCGCAAAGCATTATTACGAGCGCGCCTCTGAATTTTATGAAACGGGCGCACACTTCACGCGCGCCTCCGCTTACGCGACTTCGGCTCTGCTGAAAGGCGGCGCATGGATCAAACAAAATCCGGGCAAAGCCGCGCTCGTCACTTTCTCGCTCGTCGCGGGCGTGCGGCTCGGAGCCTCGTTTCCCGGCCTCGATGTCGTGCTTCTGGGCGCGCATCCGCACTGGCTAACGCATTCCGCGCTGCCCGTTTACGGCTTAAGAAAGGTCAGCGAAAAGTTTGACGGTTATTTGAAGAAGCAGGAGCGTCTGGTTGCCGGCGGCGAGTTGACGAAGGCCGAGGCAGAGCGCGCCGAGTTTGAGCGCCAGATAGTCAAGTATGTCGGCGCGCCTCTTCTCGGCGCATTCAGTTGCGCCGCGGGCGTGGCGATGTGGGCGCAGATAGCCTCGCCGGGGCGCATCACAGGCGCGCCCATCGAATGGCTCCTGGGCGGCAATCCATTTCTGGACGGCGTGTGGCTCTTCGCCAACGGCGTGCTCTGTTTTCATCAGGGCTACAAGTTCTTTATGATGGCTCTGGCAGACCAGCAGGACGTAGCCAGAGTGGTCAGGGAAATCAAAGGCTTGTTGCCAGCCGGTGAAGCCGCTTGAGAGTTTCAAGAGCCAGTGCGGGCCGTTTCAAAAAATCCAATTCGATGAATGGAAAAGCCTGCGCTGTTTCACCGGGCCACAGGGCCGTGAGAATGCCTTCAATGATAGCCGCATGAGCGCCGGTGTTGTATTATCTCTCTCCCGATTATTGCCTCCTGTTCCCCATTTACCATTTAGAAAGGAAGTTTATCTTGAAACTTATGACGCGCGGCGTTTTGCTCTTAGTTATTCTGACCGGCTCATTATCTCTTTGTTTAGCGCAGCAAAATAAATCGTCTCAAGGCCCGCCTGCTCCGGCAGGTGAATATTCCCCGCAAACATGGAAACCGCTCTCTTCGGCAGAGGGCGGCTTTACAGTCCAGATGCCCGGAGTCCCTATCTCTTCAAATCAACCCATCAAAACCAATAGCGGGGAAATCACACAATATCTTTATCAACTGAACACAGGCACCGGGTTCTATCTGATTAGCTACTTTGAGGTGCCCGCATACTCGGACGACCCGCAGGCAATCAAGTCTGCGATTGATGCGGGGCGCGATAATATGCTCGCCAACAATCAACGCATGAAGTTGCTGAGCGAGCGAGAGATAAAGATTGACGGGCGTGACGGGCGCGAGATGTTAGTGGATGATGATAATAGCATTATGATTATGAGGGCAGTCTTTGCTAATAAACGTGCGTATCAGATAGTGTTCGGAGCAGCCTACAACACCGTGTTCAAGAAGGGCGTGCCGAGCGCAGACCCTGACGAACGAACAGATTTGTACAAGTTAATTGCGACCCGTTTCTTCGACTCCTTCAAGCTTCTTCCCGGCAGCGGCGCTTTCATCTTAGGCTCCGGCGGAAGCGAAACTCCCGCTGAAGAAGGCGAGGTTGACAGGATGTTGCGCGAAGAGCGCGATCATACTGTGATCGGCGCGGCGGCGGAAGACTCCGAGGGTAAGTCCAGTTTCAGGAAAGGAGTGGTTGTTTCGGGCGGCATTCTGAATGCCAGGGCTACCGTCAAGCCCGCTCCGGCGTATCCGAAGCTTGCCAAATCTGCACGCGTTACCGGCACGGTTGTGGTCAGGATTCTGGTTGGAGAAGAAGGCAATGTTATCGCGGCTCAAGCGGAAAGCGGCCATCCTTTACTGCGAGCGGCATCAGTCACAGCCGCACGCGAAGCCCGTTTCGACCCGATTCTTCTGGATGGCAAGCCCGTCAAAGTGAGTGGAACCATTACCTATAATTTCTCTCTCAGGTAAAAAGCTCAGCAGAAAGCTTCGCGCAAAGGCGCTGGTGACGCAAAGGAAAACAGTTAAGTTCTTCTTTGCGTCACCTGCGCCTTTGCGCGAAGCTTTTTTAACTGAACGTAATCGGAAACGGCCAGAACGAAAGCGCGAAGACCAGCAGCGTGAGAGCGGCGACGATGAGACGCGCGCGTCCGAGCGGTTCAGACTCGTGCGGCTGCGGGTGACGCACTCTCAGCATGATTGCCAGCAGGATGACGTACAGAAATCCGCTCGGACTGCCATGCCAGAACCAGCCTAAGACTGCGAGCGAGGCCATCACTGCAAACGCCGTGCGGCCCATCCAGCCATGCGTGCGCTTGCCAAAGACAGCGTAAACAGCATGCCCTCCGTCAAGCTGGCCCACAGGCAGCAGGTTCAGACTCGTCACCAGCAACCCTATCCATGCGGAGATGTATAAGGGACTCGCAGCGATGTGGTTGTTTTCGACGCCGAGCAGTTTCCCCAGAGCGCGCATCAGCAGCGGGTCGTTGAAATAAACCACGCCCGCCGCAGGCGGCACGAGCGGCGCGGGCGGCGCTGTCAGCAGGCCGATGATGGCGACAGGAATTATGACGACAAAGCCTGCGAGCGGCCCTGCGACGCCGATGTCAAAGAGCGCGCGGCGCGATGGAATCGGAGACTTGATTTTGATGAATGCGCCAAACGTGCCCGGCCCGATCATCGGCGGCGAGGGAATAAAAAACGGCAACGTCGCATCAACGCCGTAACGCCTGCACGCGATATAGTGTCCAAACTCGTGCGCCGTCAGGATTGCCATCAGCGAGAGGGCAAACGATGCGCCCTGCCTGAGCAGCGCAGGCTGTGTCGCGGCCAGATGAAGATACCCGCCTATGACCTTCAGATAGAGTTCCGGGATGTAGAGCAGATAATCGAGCAGGCCGGAGGGCGCACGCAAGTGTGGCTCAGGCAACTCCGGGCTGACGAGCATCAGTCCCGTGAGGGTCGTCGTCAGGATTGTCAACAGAAACAGGGCTGCGTAGCGCGCCCACTCGCGCGCGGTCGGGCGCGCTGCACGACGCCGCACAACGGGCAGCTTCGCTTCGACAAATGTAGGAATGGCCCGGATGGATTCAGACATAAGAGCAGTGACAAGTAGTGACGAGTGACAGGTGAAGGGTTAAAACGAGTTCCGGCTTGTCACACGTCACTTGTCACTGTGGTTTAGTAAGACGTGTGTGTCTCGTCTGTTTGGGAATCGCCGCCGCCGTCGGCGTCTTCTGTGTCAAAGCCGTGGGCCTGCAATTCTTTGCCGGGCTTGAAGCGGATGGTTTTACCCGAAGGGATGGCGACCTCTTCGCCTGTGCGCGGGTTACGCCCGACGCCGCGCTTTCTGGGTTTGACGACAAAGACGCCGAAGCCGCGCAGCTCTATCCGCTCGCCGCGCTCCAGGGCTTCCTTCATCGAATGAAAGAGGGCATCCACAGCCTGCTCGGCTTTCATCTTAGGTACGCCCGTGCGTTCGGCGACGCGGTTCACGATGTCCAGTTTAATCACGATGCTCTGGCCTCCGTCCGTAACTCTTGATTTAAAAGTAGCATTGATGACAGAAACTCTACCCTTGCCAGCGATGATAGAGACGGGCGGTAAACGATGTCAAGGAACTAGCGAGATTTGCTCCTTCGTTGACAAAGGCGATAAGCGACAGCTAACCTCAAGAAAGCAGTGATGAGTAATGAATGACAGGTGACAGGCAAGAACTTGTTTTAACCTGTCACTCGCCACTTGTCACTCGTCACTTGAAAAAATATGTTTGGACGAAAGAAAAAACGTGTGCCGTTGTTTGGCGGGATTGCCGCCGACGACGATCTGGATATAGAAGTGCAGAAGCCTGAGGCCGAGATGCGTAGCGGCCTGTGGGCTGAGGTGCGCCTGCTACTGCGCGATCTGGTTTTCGCGCTCATGTTTGCCACGCTGGTCGTCGTCTTCGTCGTGCAGCCGGTCAAGGTCGAAGGCACTTCGATGCTGCCGCGCCTGCATGACGGCGAAAGAATCTTTGTCAACAAGCTCATTTATTACAAGCTGCCGGATTTGCAGCGATACGGCTGGCCCGCTCTGGAGCGCGGCGATGTGATCGTCTTCTGGCCGCCCAAAGACCCTGACAAAAGTTACGTCAAACGCATCATCGGTCTGCCCGGCGAAACCGTAGAGCTGCGCAATGGCCGCATCCTCGTCAACGGACAGGAACTGAGCGAGCCGTACTTAGACCCGCATCTCAATGCTTCGCAGCAGAGTTTGCCGCCCGTGCAGGTCGCCAATCACTACTATTTTGTGATGGGCGACAACCGGGATAATTCGAGCGACTCGCGCCACTGGGGTCTCGTGCCGGAGAAGTACATTTACGGCAAGGCGCTGTTTCGCTACTGGCCGCTGTCGGATGCGAGCATGATTTCGCACGAGACGGATTACACATTTACGTCGCCAGACCCGGCGATGAGCGCGCCGCCGCCAGTGCCGCCCGCGCCTACGGAAGCGGAGCCGTAAGAGGAATGCAAAATTAAAAATGTAAAATGCAAAATCAAGAATCTTCTTTCACTTTGCATTATTAACTTTGCCTCTTACCTTCTCAGATTATGCTTGATTGGTTGCGCCCTCTGTGGCTGATGTTCTATTCGCCCGCGCGCGCTGTCAGCGAGGCGCGTGATAATGCTCCGCTGTTGCCTGCGATGCTGCTGGCTTTTCTGGCGCAGGCTGTCTACCTGTTTTTTACGGAGTGGATTTACAGGCAGGGAGCTTTGGGCCTGCGCAGCGTGCTGGTATTTTTGAGCGTCGGCTTTTTGTCGTTTGGCTCAGTCCTCTTTGTCGCGCTCGTCTTTGTTCCCGTCACACTTTTAATCGCTAACCTGTTCGAGCGGCGCGGCAGTTTTGGCCTCGTCCTTCAACAGGAATATGCGGCCTTTGCTTCGACCGTTTTTTACGCATGGGCGGCGGCGCACCTGCTGGCGTTGCCTCTGGCTTTCCTCGCCAGCGTGGGCGGGGTGCTGGCGGCCTACATCGCCAGTTCGCTGGAAACTGCCAAGCAGCTTCAGACGTGGCTTGAGCTATCGCCGGAGCAGTTGGCGGAACTGGGCGACCCGCGACTCCACGCGCGGAATTTTTTCTGGCTGTTAGTGTTGCCGCTCTTCTGGCTGTGGACGGTGGGGGCTGTGCGCGGAGTCTTTCGTTTTTCGTGGCTGCGCGTGCTGGCCGTGATGGTCTTGAGCACCATCGTGGTTTATCTGGCGGCGATTGTGCTGGCTCCGCTCTTCGGCTGGGTGCTGGCTTCGCCGTTCCTGCTCTTGATCCTCTTCTTTTTCCTGCGCGGCTATGTGGGCGAACTGACGCGCGGGCATCGCTCGCGGCTCGCCTTCAAACAGAATCTGGAGGCCGCGACGCTCAACCCGGCGGATGCTTCGGCACACTACAATCTGGGTCTCATACACCAGCAGCGCAACGAGCTGGCCGAGGCGCGGCAAAGTTTCGAGCGCGCCATAGAGATTGATGAAGAGGAAGTGGACGCGCATTACCAGTTAGGCCGCATCGCGCGCACAGAGAATCGCTACGCCGATGCCATCAAACATTTCGAGCCGGTCGTCGCTCACGACCAGACGCACGCGCAGCATGAAGTGTGGCGCGAGATCGGCGCGACCTACTTTGCGGCAGGACAGTTCGAGGACGCGCGCACTGCGCTTGAACGCTTTCTCGAACATCGCCAGTCAGACCCGGAAGGCTTGTACCTGATGGGCCGCACGCACGACGCTCTGGGCCACAAGCGCGAGGCCGCCGCCTCCATGCAAGCCTGCATCGAAGCCGTCAAGACCGCGCCCGCCTACAAGTACCGGACAGAGAAACGCTGGCTTAATGAAGCTCAGGAATTTTTAAGACAGTGACGAGTGACGAGTTAAAGACAGAAAAGCTCTTCGTTTGTTGCGCGTCACCTGTTGGTTCTTGCTTGTCACTTGTCACACGTCACTTGTCACTGCTTTAAAACTTATGAATGATTCAAATTCTGCCTTGCTTGTCCTGGAAGACGGGCGCAGCTTTCGCGGGCGCGCGTGGGGCGCTGCGGGCGAAGTTTGCGGCGAGATGGTTTTTAATACTTCGATGTCCGGGTATCAGGAAGTCTTGACCGATCCGTCTTATGCGGGGCAGATCGTGTGCATGACGTATCCGTTGATTGGCAACTACGGCGTGACGCGGGAAGATGCGGAATCGTCCAGGCCGTGGGTCGAAGGCTTTGTCGTGCGCGAAGCGAGCCGCGTGGCTTCAAACTGGCGTGCGGAAGAGACGCTCGATGCTTACCTCAAACGCTGGAACATCCCGGCCATCGAACAACTTGACACGCGCGCTCTGGTCAGGCACATACGCGATAAGGGAGCGATGCGCGCCTGTCTCTCATCGGTTGATCTGGATGAGGCGAGCCTGCTTGAGAAAGCCAAAGCCGCGCCCGCGATGGAGAACAGGGAACTGGCGAGCGTGGTCACATGCCGCGAGCCTTACGAAGTCTCTGCCGTCGGCGCGGAGCGGTTCCATGTGGTCTGTTACGATTTTGGCGTGAAGACGAATTCTTTGAGAGAGCTGGCGCAGGCCGGATGCCGCGTCACGGTCGTGCCTGCCTCGACGCCTGCGCCGGAAGTTTTACAGCTCAAGCCGGACGGCATCTTTCTCTCGAACGGGCCGGGCGACCCCGCTTCGATGACGACCGTGCTTGAGGAAATCAAGCGCGTCGCGCAATCGGGCGTGCCCACCTTCGGCATCTGCTTCGGACATCAATTGTTGGGCCGCGCGTTTGGCGGCACGACCTACAAACTGCCCTTCGGTCATCGCGGCGGCAACCAGCCTGTCAAAGATTTACTGAACGGCTCAGTCGAAATCACAGCCCACAATCACGGCTTTGCCGTGCGGGCCGAAAGCTTGCCGCATGAAGTCGAAGTCACGCACATCAACCTTAACGACAACTGCGTAGAGGGCATGCGTCACAAGACTCTTCCGGTCTTCTCCGTACAGTATCATCCCGAAGCCGCCCCCGGCCCACATGATGCAGAGCATCACTTTCATCGCTTTATAGAAATGATGGAAAAGCAAGAAAGGTAAAAGGCAAAAGTAAAAGGTTTTGCATGCCTTCTTCACTTTTGCCTTTTACCTTCTGACTTGCTTAAAACACGTAGGCGGATGGCGCGGGGATGTCGCCGTTTGTGCCCCAGTTTACTTGTTGCACGTCTCCGGCGAGACTGCGAAGTATGTACCAGAAGCCGTTTGACGGACGCCAGACGGCAATATCGAACTTGCCGTCGCCGTCATAGTCGCCCGGCACAGGCACGTCCGTGCCGACGCCCCAGAACTGCGCGCGAAACGCGCCATTGGAGCTTTGCGAGATATACCAGGCTCCTTCGCCCGGTCGAAAGACTGCCAGATCGGCCTTGCCGTCGCCGTCATAATCGGCAGGCACCGGACGATCCATGTTGCTGCCAAACTGCTCTCCGCGTATCTGATTGTCAGAGCTTTGCAGGATGTACCAGACGCCCGTTGACGGTCGGAAGACTGCGACATCCGCTTTGCCGTCGCCGTCATAATCGGCAGGCACGGGCTTGTCCTCGCTCGTCCCGAAGGGAACTGCCAATTCGGAATTATCAAGGCTGCGCCTGAAATACCAGACCCCGTCCGATGGACGATAGACAGCCAAATCTGCTCGACCGTCGCCATCATAATCCGCAGGGATGGGAATGTCCGTGGCAATTCCGAACTGAACGTAATAAAAGTACGCACGGAAAAAGCCTGTCGAATACTCCGGCACAATCCACGTCCCTGTGCCCGGACGGTAAACGCCGATGTCTGTTATGCCGTCGCCGCTATAATCCGCCGGGACAATCTTGTCAGTGCTGTTGCCCAGCAGTCGCCCTAAAGTGCTACTGTTCCCGATGAATTTAATGTACCAGACACCGTCGTTCGGACGATAGACATTGAAATCCGTCCGGCGGTCGCCGTCAAAATCTTCGCGGTTGCCATTGGCTACCGCGCAGGAGTTGACCAGCACGGAGATATTGTCCGAAGCCGTATTGGCCGTCGCAAAGTCGCCTTCGCCGTCGTTGTTGAAGTCTGCTGTGACGACTGCATTGGGAGCCGAGCCGACTGGGAAACTGCCGAAGCCGGAGCCTTGTCCGAAGACGCCCGCCCCGTTGTTGAAGACCACGCGAACCTCGTTCAAGCCGCGATAAGCAATCGCCAGATCGAGTTGGCTATCATTATTAACATCTGTGATTGCTATGGAAATCGGGATCGAGCCGGTGGAGGCCACAGTAGGCGTGCCGAAAGTCCCTGTGCCCGTCCCCTGAAAGACCTGCACATTATTGGAATTGTAATTCGCCACCGCGAGGTCTGCCTTGCCGTCTGCGTTCAAATCCCCCACAGCGATAGATACAGGGCCTGAGCCGGTCGTCACATCCGGCGCAGAGGTGAACGAACCCGCGCCGTTGCCGAGCAGGATAGAAAGATTGTCCGAGCCGAAGTTTGCGACTGCATGGTCTAGATTCGCGTCGGCGTTAAAGTTTCCGACGGCGACGAAAGAGGGCTGTGTCCTGACGGCGAAGTTGACCGCCGGAGAGAAGCCGCCTGTGCCGTTCCCCAAAAGCACGGAGACAGTTCCGGCAAAGAAGCCGCCGAAGTTTGCAACCGCGACATCCGGTTTCGTGTCGTTATTGAAATCGCCGACGGCAATCGAAAGCGGATTCGAGCTGGTCGCAAAGTTAACGGGCGCGGCAAAGCTTCCAGCGCCGTTGCCCAACAGGAGCGACAGGGAGTTTGAGCCGGAATTGGCGACGACAATGTCCAGATTGCTGTCGGCGTTGAACTGGCCGACGGCGACCGCATACGGATTCGTCGCTGCGACAAAGTTTGCTGGCGTTCCAAAATTGCCCGCGCCGTCACCGAGCGCGACCGAGACGGTGTTCGAGGTCTGATTCGTGATGACCAAATCCTGTTTGGTGTCGTTGTTGAAATCTCCTGTAGCCAAACCCGTCGGATTTGACGCCGGGCCGGTGCTCAGATTAGTGGCCGGTGCAAAGATCGGTGAGAGACAACTCAGCGGCGGCGCGACATACGGCGTCGTCGTGATGTCCAGACTCCAGCCGCCCGCGATGCTGCCGGTAAGCTGGCTGGCATCATCCACCACATAAAGCTTCCATATCCCGTTCGGACTGTAGCCGTTTAGCCGGAACAACTGCCCGCTATGATACGGGTCGGGCGGCGCGGGTTCGGGGAAGACCTCTATTCCTATATCACCGTCAACATTATTTGTCGGCTTATAGATGCCGCTAAACAAGGGGCCGCTGTTGAAGCCCGGCAAAGTATTCGGCGAAGAATCATCAAAGGTCAGCGTCACATTAGAAGCCGCCGAACCGCTGTCAGACATCAGAATCAGGCCCGTGCCGTTCGGCGTGACCAGCAAGACATCCATATCACTCGAACGAGAGTGAGTGATGTCGTTCAAAGTCACCTTGACGTTGGAAACCACGCCCGTCATGCCTGAGACATTGATGGTCGAAGGATAAGGCGCGGAAGGGGCGGCGAGTGGCCGCGGGTCAGTGATGTCTATGAGCGTCGAATTGGTAAAGGTCGTGGCCGGAGAACCTGAGGTCGTCACCGTCAGACTCCAACCGGAGGCGATCTGGCCGCTCTGCCCCGGCGTATCGTCAACCACATAGAGACTCCATGTGCCGTTCGGGTTTGAGCCGTTATAGACGGAATTAAACGTCGCACTGCCGGTCAGAAACGGGCTGCTGTATGGCGCAGCCGGAGCCGGGGCCGGGAAGACATCGGAATCTACCTGGTAATTGGTGGGCCTCCATGTTCCGCCCGGGAAATTCTGTTGAGCGGGGGGGAGCGTGCTGATCGCGGAGCTGTCGAGTAGAATCGAGATATTAGTGACCGGAAAACCGATGATATCCGACATCACGATAAACTTCGCGCCGTTCGGGCCGACCAGCAGAAGATCCAAATCGCTCGGTCGCCCGTGACTCAAACTCCCCAACAGGAGCGTGACCTTTGTCGTCGCGCCGGTCAGCCCTGTGACCTCTATGTTCGAGGGATAGGGCGTGGCCGTCAGAGGCTCATTAGTCAGGATATTAATCGGAGCGGGATTGGAAAAGACGACCTGCGGAGAGGCCGCTGCGGGCAAAGGCCGCATGCTGATTGCCAGAATCATGGTCAGCGAAAGGAGCACGAATGACAGGCTCAAGAGCTTATGTGAACGAAGGCGATAACTGTTTTTCATGATATGTCCCCGGCGTTAGGCTCGACCTGCAAGCGGACGAGTGCGATGATAGAACCGGACTAACCGTCTCGGAACGGCCAATCAGAATGCCAGTCTCAGGCAATACCTCTGTTGTCGGAAGATTATTACCGGTTTGCTCTGTAAATCTCTCTGGGCTACGAACTCTATCTTTTAAGCCTGCGACCGATCTCTTGGGGAGAGATGTCCGGGTGGTCATCAGCCGCGCGGCGATAGCGTCATGTGGTCGCTATCATACGTCCAGAAAAAATGACACGTCAATCATTAAAGCGACAAAGCGACGGACGTGTTAGCTTTCCCAAAAAAACAACACGCGCCGAGCCTCTTGGTGAGATAAGCGCGGGCCGTCAGATTCAATCCAGCTTGGGCAGCTTCAATTCACCGGAAGTTAAGTCGGGTCGCACGCGCGCCATCTCTTCCGGCGTCGTGTTGAGGGTCGGATGGGTGCGCCTCTCTGTGGCCGGAAGCGCGGGCTGCGGCGCTATAACTTCCTCTACTTCCCTGACCGGCGCGGCCTCGGCCAGCAGCTTGCTCTCAGGCTTGAGCAGGTCGGCCACGAGACCCTCGCTGCCCCTGTGCTCAAGCCAGTGGCGATAGGTCACAGTCGTAATCGCTACCACCGGAATCGCCAGAAAAATTCCCGTGATGCCCGCCAGTTCCGCGCCGCTCAAAATCGCAAGGATGACGGCCAGAGGGTGCAGGTGGATGCCCTGCCCGATGATTTTCGGATAGATCACATAGTCGTGAACGATGCGCAGCACGCCGAGGAAGATGAGCACGCCAACTGCCAGCTTGACATCATAGAAGCTGGCAATCAGTCCTGCGATGACGGCGACGACAAGCGGGCCGACGAGCGGGATGAATTCCAAAAGCCCTGCTATCAAACCAAGCAGCAGCGCGTAAGGCATACGCAACGCCAGAAATCCCCCCGTGCAGAGAATGCCGATGAGCAAACAGGCGATGAGCTGCGCGCGTATGTAGGCGGCGAGCGTGCGATTGACATCCTGAAAAAACTCGTCGCCGCGCCAGCGCCAACGCCCGCTCGGCAACATCTGCAAAGCGGAGCGACGAAAGCTGTCCGCGTCCTTTAAGAGAAAGAAGGCGAGAATCGGAATCAGTATCAGCCACGGCAGGAAACCCAGCAGCCCCAAAAGAAAAGTTCCCAATCCTTCCGTAGCATATTTCCCGCCCAACTCGATGCCGCTCGTGACATTCTTAGTCACAGAGTCGCGCACGGCTTTGGGCAGATTGTATGCCTGATAAATTTCGTTCAGCTTCTCCGCACGCGCCCGCGCAGAGGTCAGATAGGAAGGGGCTTTGCTGGCAAACTCTGCTATCTGGTCATTGAGACGCGGAATCAGGAAGTATGTCGTCAGGCCCAGCGTGCCGAAGAGGGCAACGTAGACAATGCCGATGGCAATCGCGCGCGGCATCGCCCTCTGATGCCCGAACATATTGAAGGGGCGGCGCACAAACTCTACGAGCGGAGAAATCAGATACGCGAAAAATATTGCCAGCACGACGAGGAGAATCACGCCCGTCAGAGCGCGCAGGATAAAAATCGCGGCGATGATTCCGAGCGCAATCAGCAGAATGATAAAGACCACGCGCACGACGGCGCGCGTTTGCGGCCACGAAGCCTGCACGGCTGCGACGGCTGCGCCTTCGGCTGCTTCCTTGACTGTCTCTCGCTCAGACTGGCTATTCATGCGGCGCTAATTTCTCTCAAAGCTTTTCAAGCAGGACGCGGAAAAAAGTTTACAGGCTCGGCACGCACACGTGCGGTCAATGGGTTGTGTCTTCTATCTCATCCGTGTCTTCTTCATCGTCTTCATCCGACGCCGGAGGCGTGCTGATGATAGGGGCGGCAGGCTCCCAGACCAGCCCGCGCCATTCATCCTGCGCGTCAAGCAGCATCAGCGCGGCAAGCGGGTGGCCCGGATTGCGTTCGAGCCTCAAGACTTCCGTGATGACGCGCAGTTGCATCTTCTCGCCTTCTTCATCAAGCACTGCGAGCTGCACGCGGCTGCCGACATCCGGCAGCCTGTCCTGCAAATGCACGAGCGCGCCTTCGGGGCCGACATTCTCCGTCGTGCCTTCTGCGATGACGTGCCCGCCGTCGGGTTCGTCCCATTCGGCGCGCACCAGCAGCGATGCCAGATAACGCTGCCCTGTTCGTTGTTCCGTCGAAGAAGTATATCGGGGCATATCCTAACGGCCTCCTTAAGTGATAACTGATAAGCAAAAGCATGAGCATAAAACAAATTGTAAATTGTTCTCTACGAAGCTATTTGAAAAGCCCCACAGGGGCGCAATGTAATAGCCTGGGGCATCGCCCCAGGTATCAAGTCTTATCCATCTAAGCCCTGAAAGGGCGGCATAAATTATTTCGCCCTTTCAGGGCTTGTCATCAAGGGCAGACTTGTAACCCGGCGCGCTGCGCCGGGCTATTACATTTCGCCCTTTCAGGGCTTTTCAAACAGCTTCTAAACCTCACTCACATTCTTCTTTGATAATTCTTATAGATAATTTTATTATTTCGTCAGATAGCGCTTTCGATTTTTGAACTATCATTAAAGCCTCGCAACTACCCATCTCATTAAATATAATTTTTGCATTCCCTAGTCTTATTGATGCACCTGCTTCATTGCCTACCTTTTCATCAACAAGTGTTTGGATAGCTGAATCTTTAGTAATCTTATTATTTGCATAATCCTTGAACAAATAGTAGTAAAGGACAAATTTTTCTTTTCCGACGGAATTGAGCTTTCTGATAAGTCTTTGTTCTTCCATTTTAATCGTTCTCTTAAAAAATTATCCGCTAGAAAAATGATAAACGATGAATGGAGCCGAAATTCTAGCTTGTTGCCCGCCGCTTGTCACTTATCACGCCTCGCTGCTTTTCATTCTTTATCGGCGCGCAGTTTTTCGAGCACGGAAAAATCTTCGAGCGTGGTGGTATCGCCGTGCACCACGCCGCTCGCCGCGAGTTCGCGCAGGAGGCGGCGCATAATCTTGCCCGAACGTGTTTTCGGCAGCGCATCCGAAAAGCGTATCTCGTCGGGCCGCGCGAGCGCGCCGATCTCATGCGCGACATGCTGGCGCAGCTCTTCTTTAAGCGCATCTGATGTTTTGTGCTCGCCTTCGAGCGTGACGAAAGCGATAATGGCAGAGCCTTTGAGGTCGTCGGGCCGCGCGACCACAGCCGCTTCGGCCACAGCTTTATGCGAGACGAGCGCGCTCTCGATTTCGGCTGTCCCCAGACGATGGCCGCTGACGTTAATCACATCATCCACGCGCCCCATAATCCAGAAGTAGCCGTCGCGGTCACGCCGCGCGCCGTCGCCCGCGAAATAGACGCCATCAATCTCAGACCAATACTGCTGCCTGTAACGCTCGTCATCATTCCAGATGGTTCTGAGCATGGAAGGCCACGGGCGTTTGATGACCAGATAGCCGCCTTCGTTCGGGCCGACGGGTGCGCCCTGTTTGGTCATCACGTCAACTTCGATTCCGGGCAGAGGTTTGGTGGCAGAACCCGGCCTGGTCGCAGTCACTCCGGGCAGCGGGCTAATCATAATCGCGCCCGTCTCTGTCTGCCACCAGGTGTCCACAATCGGGCAGCGACCCTTGCCTATAATCTCCCTGTACCACATCCACGCCTCAGGGTTGATCGGCTCGCCGACAGTGCCCAAGAGACGCAAGCTCGACAAGTCATGTTTGAGCGGCCACTGCTCGCCCCATTTGATAAAAGCGCGAATCGCCGTCGGCGCGGTGTAAAAAATATTGACGCCGTGACGCTCTATAATCTGCCAGAAGCGGTCAGGCTCTGGATGATTGGGCGCGCCTTCGTACATCAACACGGTCGCGCCGTTTGAGAGCGGCCCGTAGACGACATATGAATGGCCCGTCACCCAGCCGATGTCTGCTGTGCACCAGTACACATCTTCATCACGGATGTCGAAAATCCATTTCGTCGTCAGATGAGCTTGCAGGAGATAGCCAGCGGTCGTGTGCAGGATGCCTTTCGGCTTTCCGGTCGTGCCGGAGGTGTAGAGAATGTAGAGAGGATGCTCGCTGTCCAACTCTTCGGCAGGGCATTTGGCATCCACGGTCTCAATCAATTCATGCCACCAGTAATCGCGCCCCGCTTCCATGTGTATGCGCGTCCCAGTGCGCTTGACGACGATGCAGCCTGTAATCGAAGGCGTGTGCTTGAGAGCTTCGTCAACGGTAGGCTTTAAAGCTATCTCGGAGCCGCGCCTGTACCCGCCGTCAGCCGTTACCACCAGCTTGCATCCGGCATCGTTGATGCGGTCTTTCAAAGAGTCTGCGGAGAAGCCGCCGAAGACGATTGAGTGAGTCGCGCCGATGCGAGCGCAAGCCAGCATGGCAATCGCCAGCTCAGGTATCAATGGCATGTAGAGCGCGACGCGATCCCCCGTCTCTGCGCCCGCGCGCTTGAGCACATTGGCAAAGCGGCAGACCTCCCTGTGCAGTTGAGCATAAGAGAGCGTGCGCTGCTCGCCCGGTTCGCCCTCCCAGATAATCGCTGCCTTGTTGCGACGCGCGCCCTTGAGATGGCGGTCAAGACAGTTATAGGAAATGTTCAGCTTGCCGCCCGTGAACCACTTCGCATGCGGCGGCGTCCATTCCAAAACGGTCTCCCACTTCTTGAACCAGTGCAGTTCTTGCTCTGCCATTCTGGCCCAGAACTGTTCTGGATTCTCGCTCGCCTCCGCGCGCAGCCGCTCATAATCTTCCAACGAGTTGATGCGCGCGTGCTGTTTAAAATCCTCCGGCGGCGGAAACACGCGTTCCTCATGCATCACCGATTCAATGTTTGGCGAGTCGGCAGACATAACCTGTGCTTATCTCCCCTCTGCTCATTAAACTTTGGCTGTTGTGTACCACAGAAAGGCTTGACGCGACAATCTCCTCCTCGACATCTACACCAACGAATAGAGGCAGACCTACATCGTTCCTACATCGTTTCCTATTGCATCTGCGACCGGCAAACCGCAGCCGACTACCGCGACCCCGGATAATAAGTAGTTGCGAAGAGAGGGAGAGAAGCATATCGCCCTATTTTCCTTCTCTTCGCTTCTGCAAATAACTTTGTGCAGGGATGGTACTATGCGAGAATCGGACGGGAGATAGAAATGAAAGATCAGGAATTGCTCGCACGAATCACACTCAATCCTAAAGTTATGACCGGAAAGCCTGTCATCAAAGGCACTCGTCTGACAGTCGAATATATCCTCAACCTGCTGGCGCATGGGGCTACGACGGAAGAAGTTCTGGCCGAGTATCAAGGGTTAACTGGTGAAGATATTCAAGCCTGTTTCTTGTTTGCTACAAAGTCACTGGGAGAGACGGATTTCATGCCGTTGACGATGGAGACTCTTTAGATGCGTTTCCTTGTAGATGAATGCACCGGGCCTCGGCTGGCTCAATGGTTGCGCGAACAAGGGCATGAAATATTTTCGATTTATGACGAAGCGCGGGGAATGGATGACGAACAGATCATTCAGAAAACATTTGCTGAGAATTGGATTCTAATTACGAATGACAAAGATTTCGGTGAAAAAGTATATCGAGAGCGACGCCCACATCGAGGCGTCATTTTTATGCGGCTTGAGGATGAACGTGCCGCCAACAAGATTGAGGTTCTTCGCCAGTTGCTTGAGCAATATATAGACAGGTTGGTAGATCAATTCATCGTGGTGACAGATACGCGAGTGCGATTTGCGCGGCTGACGCCTCAATAGCATGGCTTCTATATCTGGTTGATATTCGAGCCTTGCGTTTCCTGCTCTGACATAAATTGCGGAGGACATCTCAGCATGAGTTCCCCCATCTCGAATCTCCTGTCATGGCGCGGCACGATTGGACGCGGGCCGTATGTCATCGTCGGAGTCGTGCTCTTTGCCATCAAGCATAATCTGGACAGGTTTGTGGCCTCTGTCTACTTCAATCATCCGTGGTCTCTCTTTAACTACTGGATTTTCGACGAGCACAGGCATCTGGATAATATCCCCGCGGGGCGTTTGAAGTTTTATGCGACGATGGTCGCGCTGGCGATTCCGTTTATTTATGTCGGAGTCGTGCTGACGCTCAAACGCCTGCGCGCCGTAAAGCTTCCGCTCTGGCTCGTGGCCTTTTTCTTTATCCCGTTTCTCAATCTCTTTTTCTTTCTACTGCTGAGCGTTCTGCCTTCGCGCGACGACGAGGTAAAGGCTGGAGACTCTTTCGCTGCGCGCCTGATGCATGCTGCGGGCCGTGTGATACCGGAAAGCCCGTGGGGCAGCGCGGCCTTCGGCGTGCTGGTGACTGTGCCGCTCGCCATCGCGGCTGTGTATGTAAGCGTCTATTCGATGGGAGATTATGGCTGGGGCTTATTTGTCGGGTTGCCGTTTTTCTTAGGGCTGATTTCGGTGCTGCTCTATGGCTTTCACGCGCCGCGCCCTCTGGGGATGTGCCTGCTGGTCTCTGTCATGGCAGTGGTTTTTGTTTGCGCGGCCCTCTTCGCTTTCGCGGTCGAAGGAATTATCTGTTTGATTATGGCCGCGCCGCTCGGTCTTATTCTCTCGCTGTTCGGCGGCTTTATCGGCTACGTCATACAGCGTCGGCCAGCTTACAACGCAGAATCGTTCCACGTCTTTTCCTTACTGCTTATCGTGATGCCGCTCTTCATGGGGCTTGAGCACACGGCAAAGCAGGAGCCGCCGCTGATACGCGTGAGCACAGAGGTTGTGATTAGCGCGCCGCCGGAAGTGGTCTGGCAACATCTCATCGCGTTTGCAGAACTGCCGCCGCCCGAAGACAAGCTTTTTCAGACGGGCATCGCCTATCCGATTCGCGCGGAAATTAAAGGGCGCGGCGTGGGGGCCGTGCGCTACTGCGTCTTTTCAACGGGGGCTTTTGTCGAGCCGATTGAAGTCTGGGACGAGCCGCGTCTCTTAAAGTTTGGCGTGACCTCGCAACCGCCTGTGATGAATGAAGTGTCTCTCTATACGGAACTCAGGCCGCCGCATCTGCAAAACTATCTGCACTCGCGTAAAGGTCAATTCCTGCTCACACAGTTGCCGGACGGGCGCACGCGTTTGGAAGGCACGACATGGTACGAGAATGATTTCTGGCCCGGCCTCTACTGGCGGCAATGGTCGGACTATATTATCCATCGCATACACCTGCGCGTGCTGAACCATATCAGGCAACTGGCGGAGAAAGAGCAGGCAACATCCGATTAGAGATAAAAGAGAAAGTTGTGGATAAAAAGAGCAAAGCGCAGGGCATCGAATTATTTTCGATGCCCTGCGCTTTTGAAATGTAGTTGAGACGCGAAGCTTCAGCGACTAGCTACCCTGTCCGCCCTGTCCGCCGCCCGTGTCGCCTTCGCCGGATGATTTGCCGCCCTGCGGATTGTTGCCCTGTGACGAGCCTTGACCGCCCTGTCCGGTCTCTCCTGTCGGCTGGCTGCTCTGTCCAGTCTGTCCAGTCTGCCCGCCCTGTCCGGTGTTCTGGTTATCCTCGCGGCCCTGTTCCTGTTGGCCGCTCTGTGCGCCAGCGGTTGCGCTGCTGGCCTTTTCCTGATTCGGATTCTGTTGATCTGCCATTGAAGAAAATCCTCCCCTGTGATGGATGTGTTGCTTAACCCCTTGATTGAAACCCTGATGAGCCACATCTCGAAACTGCTTTTGAGGAGTAGCTCATCCGTACACCCCTTCTTCTTATGACCGAAGAGTATCTCAATCAGCGTGCCAGACCCGAGCGAGAATAGAAGCGCACAATTTTCACGTAAATCGCGGCAAAACTCTAACGGAACAGTGTTGGGCATTATTCAGAATCAATACACTCTTGCCAAAAATAATACACCTCACTATTTCCCCGGATACATGCGCGGCACGGGGAACTGCTTAACCCGCAGCACATGCTATAATCTCTTTTTCCAAATATGGAGCGAACGGGTATCTACATACACATCCCTTTCTGCCGCGCGCGTTGCTCGTATTGTGATTTTGCGACGGGCGCGTATGAGGGCGCGCTGGCAGAGCGTTACGTACGCGCAGTCTGCGAGGAGATAAAAAACTTTCGCCGGGAGGAAAATCTGTCGCTTGTTGCCGACACGATTTATTTCGGCGGCGGCACTCCCTCATTGCTGACGCCCGCGCAGGTCTCGCAGATTCTGGAAGCCGCGCATGCGCGCTTTGCTATTGCAGATGACGCCGAAGTGACGATGGAGATGAACCCCGGCACTCTGACGCCTGAAACTTTGCGCGAGTTTCGACAGTTGGGCATCAACCGCGCGAGCTTTGGCGCGCAGACCTTTGACGATACGGAACTGAAAAGGCTCGGACGCACGCATACTGCTGAAGATGTCCGGCGCACGATTCGCTATTTGCGCGAGGCCGGGTTCGATAACACGAGCTTCGATCTCATCGCGGGGCTTCCGGCGCAGGCACTCTCGGCTTGGTCGCGCAATCTGGATGAAGCCCTTGCCTTGAGTCCGCGTCATCTCTCGTTTTACCTGCTAGAAGTCCACGAAGGGACGCCGCTCGCGGCGCAGATACGGCGCGGCCAACAGCCTGCGCCTGATGAAGAGCTGGCCGCGGAAATGTATCGCCTGATGCTCGACAGGGCTGCGGCGGCTGGCTACGAGCACTATGAGATTTCCAATCTCTGCCAGCCCGGATACGAATCACGCCACAACTCTAAATACTGGACGGGCGCGCCCGTCTACGGCTTTGGCTGTTCCGCGCATTCCTATGACGGGCAAAGCACGCGCTGGTCTAACGAGCGCGATGCCGCGCGCTACGCCGGTTTGATAGAAGCGCACGGCGCGGCTGTGTTTGAAACAATAGAACTGAATGAGCGAGACGTGCGCGCCGAATCAATCTTTCTCGGCCTCAGACTGATGCGCGGCCTTGACCTCAGAGAGCATCACGCGCGCTTTGGCACAGACCTGCGGGAAGATTATGCAGCAGACCTCGAACGTTTCCTCGATGCGGGCTTGATTGAATTTGATGATGAGTTGATGAAGCTGACGCGCAACGGAGTTTTATTCTCGAATGAAGTGTTTGCTGCATTTATCTGAACTGTTTATGAAAAGCATTGCTGCGACAAGATGGCCGAGATAGTCGATTACTATTGTCCGAAGCATCCTGACCCGTTTGATTGTGCTGATAGTCTTATCAGCTATTCAGGGCGATTCGATGAATATGGGTTGATTATTCATGATGGCGGCTCTTCCTCCATCATTATCGGATTTTGTCCGTGGCGCGGGATTAAACTTCCCCTGTCAAAAGGGAGTTTGAAAGTGGAACGAGAGCTATAGACCCGGAAGATAACGATGATTGACTTACGAAGCGATACAGTCACCAAACCCACGCCCGCGATGCGCCGCGCGATGGCCGAAGCAGAGGTGGGCGATGATGTCTACATGGAAGACCCCACGGTCAACCGCTTGCAGGAGCGCGCGGCGGAGATGTTTGAGAAGGAGGCCGCGCTCTTTGTCCCGACCGGCTCGATGGGCAACCAGATTTCCGTCAAGCTGCACACGCGGCCCGGCATGGAAGTCGTTATCGAAGAGCGCGGGCATATCTACAATTTCGAGATGGCGGCGATGTCCGCAGTCTCCGGCACGATTGCGCGCCCCGTCAGAAGCGCGGACGGCAGCGGCATTCTGACTTGGGAAGAGATTGAGAGCGCGATTCATGTGAGCAGCGCTTATTACGTCGCGCCGACCGGGCTGATCGCGCTTGAGAATTCGCACAACCTCGCGGGCGGCAGCCTGCTTTCACGCTCGCGCACGCAAGAGATTTGCGAGCGCGCACATGCTCTTAAGCTTCCGGTGCATCTCGACGGCGCGCGAATCTTTAATGCCGCGACTGCGCTCAATGAATCCGTCGCCGCTCTGGCGCGGCCTGTGGATTCCGTGATGTTCTGTTTCTCAAAAGGCTTGGGCGCGCCGGTCGGTTCCATGCTTCTGGGCACGCGCGCGTTCATCGAAGAGGCCAGAAGCTGGCGCAAGCTTCTCGGCGGAGGGATGAGACAGGTCGGAGTTCTGGCCGCCGCCGCGCTCGTCGCTCTGGAAGAGACGCCAAAGCATTTGCATGAAGACCATGCTAACGCGCGGCGTCTCGCGCAAGGGTTAGCGGAACTGTCGTCCGTGCGGATTGATGCGGAAAGAGTCGCCACCAACATAGTCATCTTCGATGTCTCTGACACGGGCATGGCGGCGGATGAGATTTGCGTTCGACTAAAAGAGCGGGGCGTGCTTGCCTCCGGCTTCGGCTCATCCATACGGATGGTCACGCATTACGATGTCTCTCAGGAAGATATTGAGACGGCGCTGATTGAAATCAAGAAAATAATCAAGTCTTAGGTATTGGGCTTTTGTTCTTAGTATTTTGTTCTTTGTGCTTTGCACTTTATTCGACTATAGAACATGTGGTTCAAGATTGAAGCCACACGCAAAGCACAAAGCACAAAGCACAAAGCACAAAGCACAAAGCACAAAGCAAATGATTATCGCCATAGACGGCCCGTCGGGTGCGGGCAAATCAACGCTCGGTCGGATGATAGCGCGCGAGCTTGGACTGCTCTACATAGATACGGGCGCGATGTATCGTGCCGCCGCACTGGCCGTCACGCGCTCAGGCGTCAGCACGCAGGATGGAGCAGCCGTCGCAAAGATTGTAGAAGGCGCACGCATTACACTCGAAGGCGACCCGGACTCTCTGCGCGTCATGCTCGACGGGCATGATGTCTCGGAAGAGATACGCACGGAAGAGGTGAGTCATACGGCTTCCGTCATCTCCACTATCTCTGAAGTGAGACGCGCGCTCGTCAGTCGCCAGCGCGTGCTGGGAGGGCGCGGGCGCGGCGCAGTGCTTGACGGGCGCGACATCGGGACAATCGTGTTCCCGAATGCAGACATAAAATTCTTCCTCACAGCGATGCCGGAAGAGCGCGCTCATCGTCGTTATGAAGAAGACCGCCTGCGCGAGCGCGACCTGACATTTGAAGATACGCTCGCTGACATCAACAAGCGCGACCACAGAGACTCGACACGCGAAGACTCGCCGCTCGTCATCGCCGAAGATGCCATCGTCATTGACTCGACAGAGCATTCGATTGAAGAAGTTTATGAACGGATGATGAAGGAAATCAAAGAAAGAGAGGAAGAGCGCTCTTGATTTGCGATTGATAAGTGCGATTCAAATTATTTTCTTCTTCAATCTCAAATCTCAAACTCAAATGTTTACCGGAATCATAGAAGAGCTTGGACATGTGCAGAGCATTGAGCAGCGCGGCGAGGGCGTGCGGATACGCATAGAGGCGCGCATTGTGACGGAAGGAACCGGGGAAGGCGATTCCATCTCTGTCAACGGCGTGTGCCTGACCGCGATTGACGTGCGCGATAATTCTTTTTCCGCAGACGGGTCGCGCGAGACTTTGCAGCGTTCGACCTTAGGCAATCTACGCACAGGCTCCGTGGTCAACCTCGAACGCGCTGTCACGCCGCAGACGCGTCTCGGCGGCCACATCGTGCAGGGCCATGTGGACGCGCGCGGGCGTTTCATGTCAGCCACAGAGCACGGCGGCTCATGGACATTGCGAATCGCTTACCCGCCTGAGGTGGCGCGTTATCTGGTCTTCAAAGGCTCTGTCACAGTCGAAGGCATCAGCCTCACCATCGCCGCCCTTGCCGAAGAGTATTTCGAGATCGCCATCATCCCAAAAACATGGCAGGTGACAAACCTCTCACACCTCCACACAGGCGACGCCGTCAACCTCGAAGCCGACATCATCGCCAAATACGTCGAACGCATCCTGACAGTCAACTCAGCTTCTAAAGCAGAACCCTCAACCCTCACAATGGAAAAGCTGGCCGACTTAGGCTATAAGTAAAAACCTGAATTGACAGACACTTTGCTCGTTCTCAAATCTCCCGCAAGCCGACTGTTGACCAAAGCCTTTCTTCACGAGGAGCACAGACATGGCAAAGACGCCCGAACATATCCTTAACAAAATCATGGAAGCCAAGGAGCAAGGGCTTAGAAAATTAAATTTAAGTTATGACGGAGAATATAAAAGTAAGAGGCTATACCAAATTCCCGAAGAGGTGTTTGAATTAGAAAATTTGGAAGTATTAAGTCTAGGTTCGAATTTACTTACATCGGTTCCCGAATCAATTGCTCGACTGCAAAATTTGACTTCACTTGACTTAAGCGACAATGAATTAACGGCTCTCCCAAAATCAATTGCTCGACTGCAAAACTTAACCCATCTCTTGCTATATAGAAATAAATTCACTGCTGTTCCAAATATCATTAGGCAATTAAAAAAACTGACCCATCTTAATTTAGCGGCAAACCATATATATTCACTCCCCGAATGGTTTTTTCAGCTACGAGATTTAATATCTCTCAGTTTATTTAATAATGCGATATCCGTCATTCCAGATGCTATCTCTAAATTGCAAAGGTTATCTTTTCTTGAGATTGGGAATAATAAGCTTAAAAGCATTCCTGATTCCGTTTATGAGTTGTCTTCATTAGAAGTATTTAATCTAATGAATTTACCGTTTCATGTACCTTTTAAAAATCAAAATCAGATCAAGGAAATATCTCCAAAGGTACTTCAACTGGAAAACTTGAAGTCAATAGGTTTGGAGCTTATGTTTATAGAAACTCCGCCCCCTGAAGTAGTGGTCGAAGGGATTGAGGCAATCAAAAATTACTTTCGGCAAATTGAAGCAAAAGGCATAGACCATTTATACGAAGCCAAATTACTGATTGTTGGTGAAGGCGGAGCGGGGAAAACATCACTGGCGAAGAAGATTGAGAATCCCGAATATGAGCTTCGAGAAGAAGATACAACTAAAGGCATTGAGGTCATTCGATGGGATTTCCAGATGGATAACGGTCAACAGTTTCGAGTTAACATCTGGGATTTTGGCGGGCAGGAGATTTATCACGCGACGCACCAGTTCTTTCTGACGAAGCGGTCACTATATTTGCTTGTGGCTGATAGTCGGAAGGAGGATACGGATTTTTATTACTGGCTTAACGCAGTTGAGTTATTGAGCGAGAGCAGCCCTTTGCTGATTGTTAAGAATGAGAAGCAGGACAAGCAGCGCGAAATCAATGTCAGCCAGTTGCGCGGGCAGTTCTCTAATCTGAAAGAGACGTTGGCGACGAATCTGGCGACGAATAGAGGCTTGGATGAAATCTTAAAAGAGATTAAGCATTACATCAGCCGTTTGCCGCAGGTCGGCGCGCCGCTTCCCAGGACATGGGTGAAGGTGAGAGAGGCTCTGGAAAAAGAGTCGCGCAATCACATCAGCCTTGAAGAGTATCTGGACATCTGCGGGCAAAATGGCTTTGGCGAGCGTAAAGACAAATTGCAACTGAGCGGCTATCTGCATGACCTCGGCGTATGCCTTCATTTTCAGGATGACCCGGTGTTGAAGAATAAGGTCATTCTCAAACCCAAGTGGGGCACCGATGCTGTCTACAAAGTTTTGGATAATCAGACGGTCATAGACAATCTGGGAAAATTCAATCGTGATGATCTGGCAGACATCTGGCAAGAAGAAGAGTATGCAGAGATGCAGGATGAGCTTCTGCGGCTAATGATTAATTTCAAACTGGTTTACCAGATTCCCAATAGCGAATTTTACATCGCGCCGCAACTGCTCACAGAAAATCAGCCGGATTATGAATGGGATGAGACGGACAATCTCATCTTGCGTTACACCTACGAATCTTTTATGCCGAAGGGCATTCTGACGCAGTTCATCGTCGCTACACACAAGCTGATTTCAGAGCAGAAGTACGTTTGGCGAAGCGGCGTGATTCTGGAAAAGGGCGCGACCAAAGCGGAGGTCATAGAATATTACGGCAAGCGGGAAATCAAAATCCGTGTCAGCGGCAAACACAAAAAAGATTTGATGACGATTGTCGCTTACGAGCTTGACGAGATTCATGCGTCTTACAAGCGTTTGAAGTACAGCAAGATGATTCCTTGTAACTGCGCGAAGTGTAAGAACAGTCAGGAGCCGCATTTCTATCCGTTTGAAGTCTTGCAGAAATTTGTGGACGACAGGCAGGATATTCAATGCCAGAAAAGCTATCAGATGGTGGATGTCAGAGGGCTGATTGAAGAAGTGATTGATAGGCGGGAATTGTTGGATAAGAATAAGCTCACAGCAAAACCTGTCCGCAATCAGGTTTTCATCAGTTACAGCCGCAAAAATGGCGTTTGGCTTGAAAAGCTTCAGACTATGCTTGCGCCTCTGAAGCGGAAGAGTGCGGTTTCGGTTTGGGCGGACACGGATATTCAAGTTGGCGCAAAATGGAAGGCGGAAATAGTGCAGGCTTTAGCCTCTGCGAAGGTGGCGGTACTGCTGGTCAGTCCAGACTTTCTTGGTTCCGACTTTATTGCCGAGCACGAGTTGCCGCCCTTACTAGAAGCTGCGGAAAAAGAGGGTTTGATTATTCTCTGGGTGGCTGTTAGTCATTGTCTGTATGGGGAAACAGAAATCGCTGCTTACCAGTCCGCGAATAATCCGTCGCAGCCATTAGATAGCCTCAGCGATGCGAATCTAAATCGAGTCCTCGCTGAAATCTCAATAAAAATCAAGGAAGCTGTTAACCGCTAGGCGCGCGAGCATAAGCGCGGTTTTATGGTTGATAAAGATGAAGCTAAAACAGGCAGAGTCGGAAGCGGAGATAGTCCAGGCGCGCGAGTTGTTTGAGGAATACTCTGCGTGGCTGGGAGTTGATTTTTGCTTTCGGAATTTCGAGAGCGAGATCGCAGAGTTGCCGGGCGCTTATGCTCCACCGGATGGCAGGCTTTTGTTGGCGACGGATGAAGGGCAACTGATTGGCTGCGTGGCCCTGCGCCGGATTGGGCCGGAAACGTGCGAGATGAAGCGTCTGTACCTGCGTCCAAATGCGCGCGGGCGCGGGCTTGGCAGGGAACTGGCGGCGGCTATCATCGAAGAGGCGCGCGGCACCGGCTATGCGCGGATGCGGCTAGACACTCTGCCGCGCCGTATGGAGCAGGCCGGGAAAGCGTATCGCTCGCTCGGCTTTCGAGAGATTGAAGCATATTACGATAACCCGGTTGAAGGCGTGTTGTATTTGGAACTGGTTCTTTAATCGTCATAAATTTTAGCCACAAAGGACACAGAGGGAAGAAGAAAGGGGAACAGGGGAAAGGGCAGCACCGAGGGTTTGTTATCTTCCTTTGACCCTCTTCCCCTGTTTCCCTTTTAACCCCTTATTCATTTCCTCTGTGTGCTCTGTGGCTCATAAAGCATATGCTAACTTTTCCTGCGTCTGAATCTTCCCGTGATGGATTGCACGGCCTGATCCAGTTCCTTCACGCCTAAGATTCTGGCGGCCACGAAGAAGACCAGCCCGCCGACTGCAATCGGCACAAAAGTCTCTATCAGGCGAACATAAAAACTCTGCGTGCCGAGTCGCCCGACCAGCCACAAGTCTGTGAAATAAGAGGCGGCGGAGAGCGCGGCGGAGGCCAGCGAGATGCGCAGGAAAGACGAGAAGATGCGGCGGCCTTCGAGCCGTTTGATCTTGCGTTTGAGCAAATAGGCGAGCGCGAAAAAGTTGACCAGCGCGACGCATGAAGTCGAAAGAGCTAAACCCACATGGCCCAACCCGTCAGGCGTCGCGGGCGTCACGTAGTAGCCGGAAAACAGGTCGCGGAAGAGATAGCTGGCGACGGCGTTGACGACAATCGAACCGAGGCTGATGAGCATCGGCGTGCGCGCATCATCCAGAGCATAAAAAGCTGGCGAGAGAATCTTGATGGCGGCATAACCTACGAGGCCGACGGAATATCCTGCCAACGCCCACGCGACCATCTCCGTATCGGTCGGAGTGAAAACACCGCGCTGGTAAATCAGAGAGATAATCGGTCTCCCTAAAATAATCAATCCGCAGGCGGACGGAATGGTCAGCAGAAAGACGAGGCCGATAGAAGAAGAGAGAGTGGAACGAAAACTCGTTATATCATTCTTCGTGGCAAACCTTGAGATGGCGGGCAAGGTGGCCGTTCCGATGGCGACGCCAAAAACGCCAATCGGAAACTGCATCAAGCGAAAAGAATAGCCGAGCCAGGACGGGCCGCCGTTGATGCCCGAAGCATAAAAAGTATTGACGAGAACATTTATCTGCACCGCCGCCGTGCCGATAATCGCTGGCCCCATCAATCGCATGACCTGTTTGACGCCGGGGTCTGTAAAGCTCACGAGCGGGCGAAAGCGAAAGCCTACGCGCAGCAGTGACGGGACTTGAATCAGAAACTGAAGCGCACCGCCGATCAAGGTTCCGATAGCCATCCCGATAATGGCCCATTGCGCCGATGCATCCGGCATAGCATTGACGCCCCCGGCTTTGGTCCAGCCACCGCCGCTCAGCCAGTAAGCGCAGGCGAGTCCGCCGATAATCGAGCCGACGTTAAAGAGCGTAGAGGCCGAAGCAGGGACGCCGAATCTGCCTTTCGTATTGAGCACGCCCATCGCTACGGCTGCGAGCGCGACCATTAACAAAAAGGGAAACATGATGCGCGTCAGGGTCGTCGCCAGTTGCGCTTTTTCGGGAGAAAAATCAGCCGCAATGATTGAGACGATCTGCGGCGAGAAGATGATGCCGAGGATGACCAGCAGGCAGAGCACGATGGCGAGCGCGTTAAAGACCATGCTTGCCAGTCGCCATGCTTCATCCTCGCTACGCTTGATGGAGTAGTCCGTAAAAGTTTTGACGAAAGCGACCGAGAGCGCGCCTTCCGCAAAGAGGTCGCGCATCGTGTTCGGGATGCGAAAGCCGACCTGAAAAGCGTCGTTCAAAAATCCCGCGCCGAAGTAGCGCGCAAAGACCATCTCGCGCACCAATCCCAGAAGGCGCGAACCCATGACGGCGATGGAAACGATGCCCGCAGAGCGCGCGACGCTGTGCGTTTTCTCTCTGGCGGCGGGAACAGTTGAAGCGTCTGGTATTGCGTCCGCAGGGCTGGCGGGCGTTTCCGCTTCTGCGGCGGCGACGCCGGGGTCTTTGTTGGTCTCAGCTTCTTCGATTAGAGATTCGGAGATCGCTTTATCGTCTTTGTCAGAGTTCATTGGTGGTTACAGAGCAAGAAGGAGATGAGTCCTTTTCCCTTTGCGCTCTTTGCGAAAACACTTTGCGACCTTTGCGTTAAAAAAGCATTTAACCGCAAAGAAGTAAGACGCAAAGAGCGCAAAGGAACTTTTATTCTCTGCCTGCTTTCATAAATCATAATCTCTAATCTTGGTCAAAAGAGTTTTGTAGCTGACTCCGAGAGTTTCAGCCGCGCGTGTCTTGTTGCCGTCGTGCGCTTCCAGCGCGGCGGCTATCTTGCGTCGCTCGACAAAGCGCACGGCGCGCTCCGCTGTGTCTGCGAGCGTGCCGGAAAGGTCGAGCGCATCGAAAGCTTCCGGGTCGCTCTTGCCGAAGGCCATGAGTCCCAAATCGCGCGGCTCAAGCGTGGACGAGTCTGCGAGAATGCAGGCGCGCTCAATCGCGTTCTCAAGCTCGCGCACATTGCCGGGCCAATCATGTGCGCGCAGGGCCGCGAGACTCGCTTCGCTTAACGTCGCCTCACGCTTGCGCAGCTCGCGCCCGAGTTGTGCTGCGAAATGTCGCGCCAGCAAGGAGATGTCGTCGCCCCGTTCGCGCAATGCCGGAATCTCGACCGGAAAGACCGCGAGGCGAAAGAAGAGGTCGCGTCGAAACTCTCCGCTCTCGGCTGCCGCGCGCAGGTCGCGGTTTGTGGCGGCGACGACACGCACGTCAACCGGAACGGGTGCGCGCCCGCCGATGCGGTCAACAGTTTTCTCTTCGATGACGCGCAATAATTTGCCCTGCACAGCGAGCGGCAATTCGCCTATCTCGTCAAGAAAGACTGTGCCGCTTGAGGCCAGCTCGAATTTCCCCAGACGACGATCCGACGCGCCCGTGAACGCGCCGCGCTCGTGGCCGAACAACTCGTTCTCGATCAGGGTTTCTGGAATCGCAGCACAGTTGATGGCGACAAAGGGTTGGTCGCGTCTTTGGGAAAGATGATGGACGGCGCGTGCGAACAGCTCTTTGCCCGTGCCGGATTCGCCGAGCAGGAGCACTGTCGCTTCCGTCCCGGCCACGCGCTGCGTCTCTGCGACGGCGCGCTTGATGGCTTCGGATTCGCCGATGATGCGCGGGAAGCCGTAGCGGCGCGACCACTCTTCGCGCAGTAGAATGTTTTCCGTGCGCAGCCGCGCCTGCTCTAGAGCGCGCTCGACCAGCAGCAAGAGATGATTCGAGTCCACAGGCTTTTGCAGAAAATCATGCGCGCCGTCCTTCATCGCGCGCACTGCCTCGTCAATCGAGCCGAAGGCCGTCATCACGATCACAGGCATGTCCGGGTCTGCCGCTTTCGCAGCGCGCAACACATCGAGGCCGCTGCCGTGCGGCATCCGCAGGTCTGTCAGCACCAGCCGGTGCGGGATGCGCGCGATCTCTGTCGCGGCAGAGCGCGCATCCGCACTCTCGGTCACGGTGTAGCCAGCCGCTTCTAAGGTCAAACGCAAGACCTGACGCAAACTGTCTTTGTCTTCGACAAGCAGAATGTCGGGGCGCTCCGGCCCACCCGTTTGCTCAGAACTCTGCGTCATCATAGAAACCTGTGCGGCGCGAGCATGTGTGTTTGATTGACTGGCTCAAGATGGATGACATGCATGATTTGGAAGTTGGCGGCGCAACTAGCGAAGGATGGTAGCGATGCGCGTAGTTAAGTGTCAAGCATGTCTGTTTGGAAGTGCGCTTTAATTTCAGATAACAAGCTCATAGACAAGCAGGAATTTCGCGCAAAGGCGCAAAGACAGAAAGGCAGACCGCAAAGGTTTGAATGCCACTTAGTCTTTGCGAGCTTTCCTTGCGCCACCAGCGCCTTTGCGCGAAACTTTTTCTCCCGTCATCATGCAAGTTACGAATCACGACTCAACTCAATCATTTCACACTGAACCATTGCTTGCTCAGACGGATTGCTCTTTCGCCGTCTATGTAATCAGCTTCCCATTGCTGTCACCGACGGAAACAATTTCGAGAAGCTTTCCCGATCTTAACCTTTGCCATACAGACGCGCTCACGCGGCTCTGAAGCAAGCCATGCAGGGCTTTATGCCTGAAGCGGCAAGCTCTCGCGCATAACGGCGCGGAATTTGCACTACATGCGCGGGCGAGGCGCACCCGTGCGTCTTCTCTTGGCCGGTCGTTCAGGGGTTGTTCACTCAATCAAACGGACGCGCAAACTCCCCGTTGGAAAAGAAGTGCGGTGAATCCTTCGGCGCACGTTCAGATTGAAACAGCATTCCTCTTAACAACTGCCATCGCGGAATCGTCCCCGCGCGCGTGGTGCCGCACGCTGCGTGCGTGTGGGACGCAAAGCGCCCCGGCGACTCTCAGGCCGTCGGGGCGCAGGAAATATCAAGGCCAAAGGCAAAAGTATTTAGCGTTTCCGGCCCATGATAATTGGCCGAACACTTCGGATTGCGAAAACGAAAGCGGCGTGTCTTCACAACACGCCGCTTTCGCTTTATCTCAACTTGCGCTTGATTTTAATTCGGGGCCGGTTCGTATTCGTCAGAGCTTCCGGTGGCCGGGTTGAGCTGAGTGTTGGCGAGCCGTATGGAGAGAGGCGGCGCGCTGTAGTTGAAGGCGGCGGGGCCGCCGTGCATGGTTTGAATCTGCGTCACGAGCGCGTCCTGATATTCACGAAAGCGCAGCACGCTGCCGTACATGTTGCAGATGACGAACAGGAGCGTTTCGCCTGAAGCGGTACGCATCTGCCCGACGAGCGCGCTCGCGCCGCCGTCAGTTCTAATCAGCGTGCCGGTCTTGGCAATCACGCTGCCGCGCGAGGGCGTGATGGTATACCTTTTCTGAAGCGTGCCCGGATCAATTCCCGCCACGGGCATGATGTCCGCGACAGACAGCTTGTATTTCGCCAGCTCCGTGCGCAGCGAGCGGAAGATTTTCATCATCGCGCGGGGCGTCACGCGATTAACGCCGAGGCCGCTCGTCGAAGCCAGACGAATCTCCGCCGGATTGATGCCGAACTCCTTAATCATCGCCTGTTGCACGCCTGCCGCGCCGCCAAGGGTGTCGCCGATACGCTCGGCCATGAAATTGTTCGAGAAGCAGAGCAGGGCTTTCAAGACATCCGTCAGCTTGCTCGATTTATGCGTCGCAAGCAGGCGCGCACGCGCTGGCACACTGTCAACATAGACTGCGCCCAATACCGAAACGCTCGGCACTGTTTGCAAACTCGACGCATCACCGAGCGCAGCTCTCTGATCCAGCCATGCGCGTGTCGCGGCTGCCGGGCGGCGGCTAGCATCCAGCGTGTCGTAGAGTTGGTCGCCCGAACGCTGCGAAGACCAGTCGAAGTTCATCGTAAAGCGCGGCGCGACGATTAAATCGCCCGTCACCGTGCGGACGCCTGCGCGATTCAATTCCTGCGCCACCATGACTGCGTGCTCGTAATTAAACGAAGGGTCGCGCCCCGAAATAATCAGGTCGCCTGTAAGCGTGCCGGTGGTCTTGTCGAATGTGCCGTTCGTCCAGACGGCTGTCGCAAAGCGATGATCCGGGCCAAAGGCGCGCAGGGCCGTCAGGGCCGTCAACAGCTTGACGCCCGAAGCAGGATTAAAGGCCGTGTCCGCCGTCTGCTCCATCAAGACTTTGCCGTCCAGTGATTCGACCAGCACGCCGCGCACGCCCGTGACGATGGGTTCGTAAGAAGGCGTCGCCGCATCCGGCGCGGCCACGGTCGGCTGCACGGGTCTGGTGATAACAATCGGCTGTGTCAGAGATGGCGTCGGTTGTCCGGCGGGCTGCGACCTCGTTTGCGCGGTTGCGCCCGAATGCGCGAGCGCAAACGAAGTGATGAGCGTCAGCGACAAAAATAGATAACGCTTAAAAGTATGATGGCTCATGCTTCTCTCCGGACGATCAGAATCTTTAAGGGGCAGCAAGCACCTGCCTTAGCATGTCTCAACTGGCTCGATTGATGCAAGCATTTTTTTCAAGCCGGAAAAGAAACGCAGGCTTTTGATGCCGCAAAGCAGGCCCGTGGATGTTCGATGAAGAGCAAGGCGGAAGGATGAAGGCGGAAGGATGAAAAGAGTGCTATTGAAGATGAGCGATTCAAGTTTGAATAGCATTCTCTTCATCCTTCATCCTTCCGCCTTCATCCTTGCTCTTCCGCCTTGCTTGTCGTCTCGTTGACAAGCTTCAAAGCGGCCTCATACAATCTTTTCTGAAAAACTTTTCTTAAAAAAACCTCGTGAGACCAGACAACCAAATCGTCACAATTGAAAACATACTTGCAGCACACCGTGCGAGACGTGTGTTGATTCAAACGCGGCTCGCGGAATTTCGTGACATCTGGCAGACGGCATCGGACGCGCGGCTCTTTGAAGAGCTGGTCTATTGCATTTTCACAGCGGGCGCATCGGCACGTATGGGCCTGCGCTCGGTCGAAGCCGTCCGGCTCCTGCTCTCTGAAGGCACGCAGGAAGAGTTGACACGCGCGCTTGTCGGCGTGCATCGCTATCCGGCGGCGCGGCCCGGTTACATCGTCGTCACGCGCGACTATTTGACCGAAGATTGCGGGATGCGCCTGCGCGAGCGGCTTGAAAGTTTCAGCGATTCTCTGGAGAGACGCGACTGGCTGGCGCGCGAGCGGCGCATCAAAGGACTCGGATATAAAGAGGCGAGCCACTTTCTGCGCAACGTGGGACTTAAGGGGTACGCGATTCTTGATAAACATATCTTGCGTAGTCTCTCGGAACTCGGCATCATAGAATCGCCGCAACCGCCCACCACCCGCGCGCGTTATCTGGACACAGAGCAGCGCATGAAAAAATTCGCGCGCGACCTGCGAATTGATTTTGAAGAGCTTGATCTGGTGCTCTGGTCTATGAAGACGGGCGAGGTGTTAAAATGATGCCGGGAAAAGGTGAAGAGGGTAAAAAGGATTTTGATAAAAGGCAGGTGCAGCAAATGATTCGAGACGCACAACATCGGAATAGCTCAAAGGCTCATTCGTATCCTATTACCCGTTTCGCCTCTTTACCTTTTACCCTTCGCTCTCTCGCGGGGCTGGTGATTTGCGCGTCGCTTTTCGTGGCTGTGCTCATCGTGCCGACGCCTCAGGCAAAGGCTGCTGACAACAAGCTACGCAATCGTGCTGAGCGTGCGCTGCGCGAGGGCGATTTCGATCTGGCGGAGAAGCTTTACCGCGAGCTGCTGCAAAAGGATGCGCGCCATATAGAAGCGCGCCTCGGCCTCAGTTTCGCGCTCTTTAAAAAAAGAAATCTGCGCGATGCTTTTGACCATGCGGCGCGCGTCATCGCCGAAGAGCCTTTGTCTGCACGCGCGCATTCCCTGATCGGCGCGGTCATTCTGGCGAGCGGCGATTTCCGGCGTTCGGTTGAAGAGTTTCGCACGGCCCTGAGTCTCAAAGATAACGACGCGCGTGCCGTGGCCGGACTGGCGATGGTTGATTTTTACGAGAACCGGCTCGACAAAAGTTTTCAGGGTTTGCGGAAAGCTTCTTTCATCGACCCGAACGAGCCTGATTTCTTTTTCGATCTGGGCCAGGTGGCCGCACGCATCGAGCGTTATAAGGAGGCCGCAGACGCTTACGAGCGATTCCTCGCCATCGCTCCCAAGACGGACACGGATCGCCGCGCACGCATACGCGGGCTGATAGATTTCCTGCGCTATCTGGGAGACCAGGGCGCGCTCTATTCGCCGGGCGGCTCAAGCAAGACGGCTATCGCTTTTGAAGCGGGCAACCCGCGCCCCGTCATGGAGGTTCGCCTCAACGGGAATAAAGAGCCGCTGCGTTTTGTGCTCGACACAGGCTCCGGGATGTCCGTCATGTCCGAAGATGCTGCCAAGCGTATGGGCATCAAGTCTGTCGCGCGCGGCGGGACGGCGCGCGGCGTCGGCGGGGCCGGACGCTTTGAGATTGTTTACGGCTTTCTACAGTCTATGGAGATAGGCGACGTGCGGGTCACGAATGTGCCGGTCTACATCCGGCGCTTCTATGGCGCAGGCCCTCCGGTGGATGGCTACATCGGTCTTTCCGTCATTTCCAGATACGTTGCGACGGTTGATTACGGCACGCACCTCTTCAGCCTCTCGCGCAATCGCGGAGATGACGATGAAGTGACAGGCGGCAAGCGCATCAATATTAAAGATGACCGGGAAAGAGACCAGACCACAATCGCTCCCAGCCTTGAGATTCCGATGCGGATTACTTCGAGCGGTTTTTTGAGCGGCGAAGTCCGGCTCGATGGCATTGAGCAGCCGCTCAACTTTATCATTGATACGGGCGCGGACATCTCCGTCATCGCCGAGTCTCTTTTTAAGAGGGAAGACGCGAGCCTCTTTCCGCAGATCGAGCGGATACGCGTCTACGGCTCTGCCGGAGTCGCGGACAATGTCACGACGCTGCTCTTGCCGCGCGTCTCTTTTGGCGCGCATGTCCGCGAGGGGATACGCGCGGCGGTGCTCGATCTTGAGCCGATTAACGAGACTGCCGGGTTTGACCAGATGGGCATCATCGGGGCCAACTTTCTGCGGCACTATCGCGTCACCTTCGATTTTCAGCGCTCTATCGTGCGGCTCGAGCCCGTCCGAAACGATGCGCCGAAAAAAGAGACTCCGCCGCGCGAATCCACGGTTCCCGAACAGCCATGAAGCAGAGTCTCTATCTGGAAACATCTGTCGTCGGCGCGTATCTCGACAACGGCGAGCCGTTTCGCCGCGACCTGACGATTCGCTGGTGGGAGCATGAACTGCCGGAATATCGCGCGGTCGTTTCCATGCTCGTCCAGCGCGAATTAGAGCGCGTGCCTGAGCCGCATCGCACGGGCTATCTGAATCTCGTGCGCCCGCTCGAACAGGTCGAACTCACGGAAGAAGCTTCCATTCTCGCCGAAGGCTACATCACGCGCGGCATCTTTCATCGCAAATATATTGCAGACGCGCTCCACGTCGCTCTTGCATCCTTTCACAAAATAGATTATTTGGTCACATGGAACTTCGGTCATCTGGCGAACGTGCGCAGGCAGGCGCGCATCCGTCTCTTTAACACTGCCGCCGGATTTTTTGTGCCGATGATCGTGACGCCCGAATTTCTAGTTTCCGAAGCGACAGAAAGGAATGAGAAAAGTGAAGGGTGATAAGTGTTGAGTGATGAGAGAAAAGCTCTCTCACATTTACGCTTCACTCATGACTCACGACTCATGACTGTGTTATATGTATCGCAAGCCAAGATTTCTGGAAGCATTGCACGCCATCCGCGAGGAGATGTCACGCGAGGCGGATTACGATGTGGATTTATTCGCGGAGATGGTGCGCTCAGGATTGCATCCGGCCTCCGGCGCAGAACGCAACATACGTGGCTACAAAAGCCGCGCGCCGCGCAACGAGGATGAGAGCGAGACCACCGCGCCGCCGCGTAAAGAGAGAAAGCGGGCCGCTAGATGAGAGGACAGTGACAAGTGGCGAGTGACAGGTGACGAGAGAATCCGCTCTTGTCTTTAACTCGTCACTCGTCACTCATCACTCGTCACTGTTTTTTTTATGGACGTTACGTTTGAAACAATCGGCATTGAAGTCCCGAACGAGAAGGATTTCAATCATCTGGCAGAGAGCGCTGGCTGCAACGGCGAGCCGACGCAGCTTAACCGGCGCGGCGCGGTCTTGCATGGCCGCTGCTGGAAACTGGGCGAGGGGCTGGAGGTCTGGACAGTGCTTTATGAATCGGGCACGGGCGAGATTTTTTATGCGGACTGTCGCCCCGGCTTTCGCGCGCGTTATGCCCAGCGCATCAGCCCGTGGGCTTTGACGGAATATGATGAAGAAGGCGAAGCCGTGATTCATGGCTACTGCGACGGCACGGACACGGAAGTTCTTTTCGAGTTGCAGAACCTGACGGAAGTCGGCCCCGCAGGTTTTCGCGCGCATGCGCTGCATGTCAGTCTCTGCGGGCTGGCCTATCGCGCGCGTATCTGTGACAAAGCAACTCAGCCGCGCTGGGAGCCGCTCGAAAAATCCGCGCCCTCGCGCGCCGCACATGAAAATGATTGGAGCCTCTGCGGTCGCGTAATAGCTTTTAAGCCGCTCCGCAATCCTTTGTCGGGCAGCGAATTGTACTGGGTTTATCTCGACCTCGGAAAACTAAAGCTCGAAGTGCTGGTCAATCATCGCGCCTTGCGTGGACGCCTCAAGGTCGGAGCGACTCTGTCCGCAGAGGTCTGGCTACAGGGCCACGTGCTCGACGAGATGGCCCTGCGCGCGCGTTACGAAGGCGTTGACCTGGCCTACTCGCCCGTTGATTTCTGGGCCAGCCTGAAAAGAAGAAACTGAATCGGTGGACAGGGGACAGGTATCAGGGGGCAGTAGTTTCAAGCTGACCCCAGACCCCTGTTCCCTGTCCCCTGTTGTGATGAAACGTCTGATTCCAATCATCCTCATCCTGCTCTTGCTCGCCGGTATCGGGGTCTATTTTTTCAATCGCTACTGGATACATCGTTACGATGCTTTGATTGCCAGACAGGCGAGCATCTATCGCTTGGACCCTGATCTGGTCTGGTCCATAATTTATGAAGAGACATATTTTAGCCCGTGGAAGACGGGCGGCGCGGGCGAGATAGGTTTGATGCAGGTCACGCCGACCGTGGGCCGCGAGTGGGCTGCGGCCACGGGCATGCGCGAACTGGAAAAAGATATGGAGCGCGACCCGGCAAACGTGCTGCGCGATGCGGAGCGAAATATACAGATCGGCTGCTGGTATCTGGAAAAACTTTATGAGCAGTACCGCGACGTGCCGGGCGCAGAGGCGCGCATGGTCGCAGGCTACAACGCAGGGCCGAGCCGCGTCGCCGAATGGAACAAGACGCAGGGCAGCGCGCCCGCTCTCACCGAAAACCAGTTTGTGGAGCGCATTGATATTCCTTCGACACGCGCTTATGTCACTTCAATCCTCGAACGCTATCACCGTTTGAGGAGCAGTCGCACGCAGCCGGTCGGCAGTCGGCAGCGATTTCATAAAGAGGAAGTCAATCTGCTAACTCAACTACAGACTTCTTCTTTGCGGCTTTGCGCCTTTGCGGGAGACGATAATTTCCCGCAAAGACGCAAAGCCGCAAAGAAAGCCTTAACCGCTTACCCACACGGAACCCTCTCTTTATTGCCAGGTATCACAGGGCCGTTCAATTGACA
The DNA here is from genome assembly GCA_963817025.1 of Pyrinomonadaceae bacterium. Lineage (GTDB taxonomy): Bacteria > Acidobacteriota > Blastocatellia > Pyrinomonadales > Pyrinomonadaceae > JACMLC01. The sequence continues at coordinate 521,335 of CAWFML010000005.1, forward strand.
TACCGGCAGCTACTTTCAGGCAATACTGATTTTCGTCGCCTGTGGATGGGGCAGGTCGTGTCTGAAATCGGCGACTGGCTGAACAACATCGCCGTGCTCGCGCTCACGATACAGCTTGCCGGTGCGGGCCGCGAAGGACTCGCCATCGCCCTCTATGCCATCTCGCGCCATCTGCCGCTCTTTTTGTTTGGGCCACTGGCAGGCGTCGTCGTGGATCGCGCAGACAGGCGGCGCGTGATGATCGCTGCGGATGTGTTGCGCGCCTTGCTCGCGCTCGGATTCCTGCTGGCTAACATGTGGGGCGCGCTGCCGTTTATTTACGCGGTCGGGGCTGGAATGTTTGCCGTCTCTTCTTTCTTCAATGCCGCAAAGCGCGCGACAATTCCGAACCTCATGCATGGCGCGGAGGAACTGTTGAGCGCAAACTCGCTGTCGGCTTCGACCACAGCCGCGACCATCGCCGTCGGCTCCGCGCTCGGCGGCGTGATTGCGACCTTCGTCGGGCGGAACACGGTCTTTGTTATCAACGCTGCCACCTTTCTCGTCTCAGCCGAAATGATTCGACGCATACGCCGCAAGACGAAGCCGCGCGTTGAAGAAGAGACGCGCCCGGATAGCAATTCTCACACGCGTCTTCATATCGGGTTTGTGCTTCATCGCGCGGTGGTGGATTTTCGTGAAGGCTTGAGCTACGTACGGCACAGTCATGTGCTGTCTGCGATTTTTATCGTCGCCGCAGGATGGGGTTTGGGCAATGGCGTGGCGCGTGCGCTGTACAGTATCTTCGGGGCGCGGCTTGGCGAAGAGGCGGCGGCAGGATTGTTCGCGCGCCCGACGGATTTCGGAATCTCCGTGCTGTTTGTCGCAATGGGTTTGGGCGGGGTGCTGGGTGCGCCTCTCGCGCGTCGCTTCAATGCGGGGTCGAGTGAGGCGCTCGGCTCGCGCATGGGCCGCTCGATGTTCTTTGACGGCTGTGGCCTTGCGCTCTTTAGTCTGATGCCGGGCTTGTGGAGCGCGGCACTGGTGCTCATTGCGCGTGAGATGAATTTTGCTATCTGGTGGACGGCGCAGCAGACGCTTATCATGAGCCGGACGGATAACCGCTATGCGGGGCGCGTTTTCGCTTCGTATGAAACTTTGACGACGCTGATGATGGTCGGCTCGATGCTCGCGGCGGGCGCGGCGGCAGACAAGTATGGCATCAAGCCCGTTGCGGCATCCGGCGGCATCGTCATCGCGCTCTCAGGTCTGCTATGGTTTGTTCTGCACAGAGGACGTAACGACAAGAAGCAAACAGCAGAGTTGTTGGAGTAAAACGAGAGAACCTTTCCACTCAAGATAGTATGACCTTCAACCCTTTGCGCCTTGAGTTTTATCTTTGCGCCTTTGCGCGAAACAGCGACGTTTCACGCAAAGGCGCAAAAAGGGAAACACTCAAGGCGCAAAGGGGTTGAGAGGATTTTCCTGAACGTCACTTTCTATGACCAAACTTTATTGTGCCAGATGGGTGATGCCTGTTATCTCGCCGCCGGTTGAGGACGGCGCGGTGGCGATTGAAGGCGAGCGCATCGTTGCCGTCGGGCAGCGAGATGCGCTCCGGGCCAGATTCCCCGAAGCGGCTCTCAAAGATTTCGGCGAAGCGGCTCTCTTGCCCGGTCTGGTCAACTGCCACACGCATCTTGAGCTGACGGCGATGCGCGGTTATCTTGAACCCGAAGAGGGAGATTTTTTCGCGTGGCTCAAAAAGCTGACCCTTGCGCGGCTTGAGCGTATGACGCCGGATGACCTGTACGTGTCTGCTGCGTGGGGCGCAATCGAAGCGGCGCGTGCGGGCATCACCTGTGTCGGCGATGCTTCGGATGCTGCGAGTGCGAGCATGCGTGCATTGTCGGAGGTGGGTTTGAGAGGCATCGTATATCAGGAATCTTTCGGCCCTGACTCGAAGCTTGCGCGCGAGCATTTCGAGAAGCTGCGCGAAAAAGTGGACTACCTGCGCGAGTTTGAAACACGCCTCGTGCGTCCGGGCGTCTCTCCGCACGCGCCTTATACAGTCAGCGCGCCGCAGTTGGAGTTGATTGCCGGATATGCTCTGGCGGAAAATCTGCCTTTGATGATGCACGCGGCAGAGTCTGAGGCAGAGATGCTGTTTCTGCTTGAAGGACGCGGCCCGTTTGCAGAGGGACTCGCGCGGCGCGGCATAGAGTGGCACGCGCCCGGCGTCTCTCCGATTCAATATCTGTCCGCGCACGGCATCCTAGCCACGCGGCCACTGCTCGCGCATTGCATCAGGGCGGATGAAGCCGATATTGAAACCATAAAGGAAGCGGACGCGCGCATCGCGCATTGCCCGAAGTCGAATGCCAAGCTAGGGCATGGCCGCGCGCCGTTCGCCGCTTTTATCAGGCATGGCTTGAAGGTCGGCCTCGGCAGCGATTCTGTGGCAAGCAATAACACCTGCGATTTGATCGAAGAAGCGCGTTTCGCCGCTCTGCTCTCGCGGGCGGGCGGGGATACGATTGAGCACCAGCGTCTGCCGGGCGCGGAAGTCGCGCTGCGCGCAGCCACGCACGGCGGCGCACACGCGCTCGGCCTGGAAGAGCACGCGGGCGCGCTCCGCGAAGGCATGCAGGCGGACATGTGTGTCATCGCACTCGACGGCGCGCACCAGCAGCCCGTCTACGACCCTGCCGCAGCCATCATCTTCGCCTCATCCGGGCGCGATGTGCGAATGACGATGGTCGCGGGCCAGGAGATTTTTATAGATGGCCGCGTGACTAATGTTGATGAAGAACGATTGCGTGAGCGTATGAAGGAAATTTCAAAGGCAGTTACGGGTAATGAGTAAAACCGATTTAAGCCCTGAAAGGGCGAGATGCGATAGCCTGTGGCAACGCCACAGGAATCAAATTCGTTATCATCTCAAGCCCTGAAAGGGCGGCATAAATTATCACGCCCTTTCAGGGCTTGCTAAACCTATTGCATCGCATTCCTGTGGCGTTGCCACAGGCTATTACATTGCGCCCCTTCGGGGCTTTATAAACGGATGTTGAACTCGTCACTGATTTATCATGAATGTAATGGTCTTAAATTGCGGCAGCTCGACTGTCAAATTTCAGTTGATAGCGACTGAGCTTGAAGCCATCGCTGAGAACGCAGACCGGCGACTGGCGCGCGGTCTTGTTGAGCGCATCGGCGGCGAGGCCATCATCACACTTCATGCGGAAGGCCGTGAGGCGCAGAGGTCAACCGCTCCGGTTCGTGATGCGCGTGCGGCGGTTGACCTGATAATTCGCTGGGCATGTTCGGAAAACGCTGGCATCCCTGAAGTCCGCAGTGTCGCAGACGTGCATGCGGTGGGCCACAGGGTCGTGCATGGCGGCGAGCGTTTCACGCAGTCCGTCGTGATTACAGACGAAGTTGTGCGCGGCATAGAGGATTGCATAGACCTCGCGCCGCTTCACAATCCTGCGAACATCAAAGGCATCGTGGCCGCGCGCGAAGTCTTCGGGCCAGGCATTCCAGAGGTCGCAGTCTTCGACACAGCATTTCACCAGACCCTGCCGGAGCATGCATATCTCTACGCATTGCCGTATCAGTTCTATCGTCGCCACCGCATCCGCCGCTATGGTTTTCACGGCACGTCGCATCGTTATATCGCGTATCGCTACCGGCAGCTTCGCGGGATTGCGCGCGAAGAAACCAACGTCATCACGCTTCATTTAGGCAACGGATGTTCTGCGGCGCTGATTCGCGGCGGCGATTCGGTGGACACTTCGATGGGGCTGACGCCGCTCGAAGGCTTGATGATGGGAACACGTTCGGGCGACCTTGACCCTGCGATTGTGGATTTCATCGCGGCCAAAGAGGGATTGACGGCGCAGGAAGTCGAAACGCTGCTCAATAAACAATCCGGCCTCATAGGCATCTCAGGACTGACGAACGACATGCGCGAGTTGTTGGACGAAGCGCGCGAGAATGATGACAGGCGCGCCCGGCTGGCGATAGAGATTTTCTGTTATCGCATCAGAAAATATGTTGGCGCATATCTGGCTGCGGCGGGCGGCGCGGATGCGATCATTTTCGCGGGCGGCATCGGCGAGAACGCTCCTGAGGTCAGGGCGCGCATCTGCACAGGCCTTGAATGGTGTGGGCTTGAGCTTGACGCAGGACGAAATGACGAGCACATTGGCGGGCGCGAAGGTTTAATCAGCCGTGACGACTCGCGCCTGGCAGCTTACGTCATCCCGACGGATGAAGAACTCTTAATCGCACGCGACACCGTGCGCTGCGTGCGCGGCGCGGCGCAAAGAAGAGCTTGAATCTTTTCTTTGCGCCTTTGCGCTTTTGCGGGAGACAACTGCTTATGCTGCTTCGACCACATCGCCGACCTTTATCAAACCATCCGAGAGAACCTGTGCGCGCAGTCCGCCGCGATGCACAAGGCCGCCGATGATGCCCGGACTCCCGGAGATTTTCGCCAGATGCGCGCAAGGCTCGCAGAGGCGAACCCCGCGCAAAATCACAGAGCCGACGCGAAACTCCTGCCCGACCAGATGATTCAAAGGCACACCGCGCGTGATGATGTTTCGTCTTCCCTCGGACGGCTGTAAATCCAAACCGCTCTCGCGCCGCATCCCTTCAAAGGCTTCGGCTTCGATTAACGTGACCTCGAAATCCGGCTCGTCCTTCCAGAACGTGCCAGTCCGGTTAAAATAGCGGTCGCCCTCCAAACCTCTGCCCGGCACGGCGTGCGCTTCCATGACGGATTGCACCGGCTCGCTGTTTGATGAAGCGATGTTGATGGAAATGACTTCGCCTTTGTACATCATCATTCCTTAGAACGCGCAGCCGTAATCGCCTCGTCGAAAATCTCCAGCGCGACATCCACGTTCTCTTTGGTCAGGATGAGCGGCGGCGACCAGCGAATGGTGTTCGCGCCTGCGCCGAGGATAATCAGCCCGCGCTCATAGCAGCCTAGCTCGATGCGGTCGCGCAGTTCAGGCGCAGCCTTGTTCGAGGCGCGGTCTTCGACGAACTCGACGCCGACCATCAGTCCGAACCCACGCACGTCGCCGATGCAATCATGCTTCTGCATCAGCTTGCGCAAGCCTTGCTGCAAATATTCTCCGACCGACGCGCTGTTGGCGACCAACTCTCTTTCAAGCAGCTCGATGGTCTTGAGCGCGGCGGCGATGCAGACCGGATTGCCGCCGAAGGTCGAAGCATGCGCGCCCGGCTTCCAGTCCATCAAATCCGCACGCGCGACCGTGACGCCGATGGGCAGCCCCGAACCGATGCCTTTCGCCAGGCAGATAACGTCCGGCTTGATGTCGTAATGGTCGCACGCAAACATTTTTCCGGTGCGTCCCATGCCCGACTGCACTTCGTCCACAACCAGCAGGATGCCATGCTCGTCGCAGATGCGGCGCAAGCCCTGCAAAAATTCTTTCGGCGCGGGAACATAACCGCCTTCGCCCTGCACTGCCTCGACGACGATGGCCGCGACCTCTTCGGGCGGCGTGGTGGTTTTGAAAAGACGATTCTCAATCCAGTCGAGAGATGCGCGGCTGGCCGTCTCGCCGTCCGTCTGCTCGCCCGTGAACGGGTGGCGGAAGGCGTTCGGGTAAGGCACATGCGTCACATCCAGAGCCGAACGCTTAAAGCCTTTGCGCTGCGCTGCCTTTGATGAAGTCAGAGAGAGCGAGCCGAGCGTGCGGCCATGAAAACTGTTAAAGAAGGCTATGAACTTCTCGCGCCCTGTGGCATGCATCGCAAGCTTGAGGGCTGTCTCGACGGCTTCCGTGCCGCTGTTGGCAAAATGCGTGCGCGTGGGGCTTGGGACGGGCGTTATCTCGTCCAGCTTGCGCGCCAGATCGGGCATGTGGCGATAGTAGTAATCAGTGCCGCACATGTGAATCAAGCTTGCCGCCTGCTCCTGTATGGCGCTGACGATTTCCGGGTGACAGTGGCCCGTCGAGCAGACTGCGACGCCCGCGTTGCAGTCTAAAAAGATATTGCCGTCAACGTCTTCGACCCAGACGCCTGCGGCGCGCTCGACCACGAGCTGCCAGTTCGGGCGCGGGTAGGACGGATTGACGTACTGATGGTCTGCGTTGATGATTTCCATGCCCTTCGGGCCGGGCAGCGCGGTCTTGATTTCAGGTCTCTTCGGTGGTGCAATTGTGGACATAACACTTCTCCTTAAAAGTTTAGAGCAAGGGAATTGAATGATAAAACGAGTTACTTGTGAACGCTTGAGTTTTTAAAGAGAAGTGCTAGTCCGCGAAGAGGTTCGCGCGGGTTTCGAGCGGGCGGCAAGGCGGATTAAGGTGGCGAAACATAAAACGAATGTTCGGGCTAGATGTTAGAAATAGATAACTGACTCCTAACATCTAGCATTTGACCTCTGAAGTTGTCAACGTCTCTTCCAGCGCACGCCGTCTTTGGTGTCTTCGAGCGTGATGCCGCCAGCGGCAAGCTGCTGGCGTATTTCGTCTGCGCGTGCGAAGTCGCGGCGGCGGCGCGCTTCCTGTCGCTCGTCTATCAACGCCTGTATCTCTGCGTCGAGCATTTCCGCTTCCTCAGTCCCGCCGAAAATATTAAGCACCGAATCGAAGCGCGCAAGCAATTCAAGCAACTCGCGCTTGTTGTCTTCGCGCAGGGCATGGCAGGCGATCGCCGTGTTCACTTCGCGCGCGAGATTATGCAGCGCCGCGAGCGCAACCGAAGTGTTGAGGTCGTCGTCAAGCCCCGCTTCAAAATCTCTGAGCGCCTTTCCGGCTGTCTCGTGCAGGTCTGGATTCGTGCCTGCTTCTGTGCGCGCTTCTTTCAGACGCGCGTGGAAATCACGCAGCCCCATGACCGTCTTTTCCGCTCCGCGCAGAGCCTCGAAAGTGAAGTTGAGCTGTTTGCTGTAAGGCACGCTCAAAAGAAAATAACGCACGGCCACAGGCGCGAATCCCATTTCCAGCAGGTCGCGGAAGGTGTAATAGTTGCCTTTCGATTTGGACATGGATTCGCCTTCGACTTTCAGGTGCTCGTAGTGAATCCAGTATCTTGAGAAAGGGACGACGCCGGTCGCGCCTTCGCTCTGCGCGATCTCGTTTTCGTGATGCGGAAAGATTAAGTCTATGCCGCCCGCGTGAATATCAAACGATTGGCCCAGATATTTCATGGACATCGCGGAGCACTCTATATGCCAGCCGGGGCGACCGCGTCCGAGGCTCGTCTCCCATGCAGGCTCGTCCTCAGTCTCCGCCGCTTTCCAGAGCGCGAAATCGCGCGCGTCCTCTTTCTCATACTTGTCCGTGTCCACGCGCTCGCTCGCGCCCGCGATGTTGCCCGCGAAATTTATCTTCGAGAGCTTGCCGTATTCGGGAAAAGAACTGATGCGATAGTAGACGGAGCCTTCGGACTCGTAAGCATGGCCGCGCTCTTGCAGCTTCAAGATCATCTCTACCATCTCAGGGATGTGACGCGTGGCGCGCGGGACGATGTCTGGCCGGTTACAGCCGAGCGCGTCCGCGTCCTGCCAGAGAGCTTCTATGTATTTGGCTGTATATTCGTCAATCGTGACGCCCGCTTTTTGCGAGAGCGCGATGATGCGGTCTTCCACGTCAGTGATGTTCATGACGTGTGTCACGCGATAGCCCTTGTAACGCAGATAGCGGCACAGGATGTCTGTGCTGATGGCCGAGCGAAAGTTGCCTATCTGCGCGAAGTCCCAGACGGTCGGGCCGCAGTAATAGAGGCTGACCTCGCCCTCGCGCATCGGTCGAAATTCTTCAAGCTGGCCGGAAAGTGTGTTGCGGAATCTTAGCATCTCTTTATCGCCAATCTATATGATGCGATAGATGATGCTGTGTCGGGCGGGTGATAGTCAAATAGTTACGCGAAATCTACGGCTCAATCGAGCACAAAGTTATAAGCGTTCAAGCCTTGATTGTCGGCAGAGAGTTTTAGAAATGCTTAAAGCCTGAAGGCGTAAGAGAAGATATTTGTGAGTCTTTGATGAGCTTGATGTCTCTCTCATTCGTCACATCTCCGATGTAAGTTATGGGAACGCCTTCAAGCATTGTGGGCAGCCTTTTTAAGTTGCGCGGTCTGACTGTAAAGAGCAGCTCGAAATCTTCGCCGCCGCTTAGGGCGAGCGAGAGCGGGTCTAAATCGTTTCCGGGTAACTGCATCAAGCAGCGATCAACGGGAATGCGAGCCGCGTCAATCTGCGCGCCGACGCGGCTCGCTTCGCACAGATGAGCGAGGTCTGAAGAGAGGCCGTCGCTGAGGTCTATCATCGCAGAGGCCAGTCGCTCTTCGCCAAGCAGCGCGCCCCAAGCCATGCGCGGCTCTGGCCGCAGGTGGCGTTGCAGGAGCGCTGCGACCGCGCTCGCTTTGTGCGAGCGCGATTTCCGCTCTGTCGGACGCGCGCCACGCTCTAACAACTTCAAACCGGCTGCCGCGCCGCCTAAGCTTCCCGTGACAAAAATATGGTCGCCCGCACGCGCGCCTGAGCGAAGAATTGCGCGATTGCGTTTTGTCTCTCCCGCGACGATTGAATCAATCACGATGCTCTGCGGCGCGCGTGACACGTCGCCGCCGATCAGCGTGACTTGATGCTCTCCTGCCAGCGCAAAAAATCCTTCATAGAATTCTTCGACGAAATCCGTGTCCCAGATTTTTTGCGGGATGCCAATTGAGAGTATTGCCCAGCGCGGCCTTGCGCCCATCGCTGCGATGTCTGAGAGAGAGACTGCGAGAGCTTTGTGGCCCAAGCTTCGCGGCTCCATCCACGCGCGGCGAAAGTCCACATCCTCTACGAGCAGGTCAGCCGTCAAGACCATATCGCGCCCTGCATTTTGACGAATGACGGCGGCATCATCGCCAATGCCTTTTAAAAGTGACGTGTGACGTGTGACGGGTGACGAGTGTAAATCCGTAGCGAGTGAGCTACGGCTGAGGGCGCGTTGTTTGATGAGGTTGATGAACTCGAACTCGCTGCGCGAAGACTGTTGGCGGGATGAGCGATGTTTAAGAGAGTTCGAGCCGTCGTCTCTTATCTCGTCACTCATCACTTATCACAGCTCTTAAAGCTTGCGCCGCATAGAATCGAGGCCGCCTTCGATGGTCTCAAGCGAGGTCGAGAAGGAGAAACGTAGATGGCTTTCGCCGTGCGCGCCGAAGACTATGCCGGGGACTGTGGCGACCTGCGCGCGTTCGAGCAGGATGTCTGCGGCCTCGCGGCTGTCGGGGCTAATGCGCGTGACATCGGGAAAGGCATAGAAAGCCCCGGCTGGACTCTCGCATGTCAATCCAAGCTCGTTCAATCCGGCCAGAAGCATGTCGCGCCGCTCACGATAAGCCGCGCGCGAGGTTTCGAGAAAATCCGATTGTTGGGTAAAAGCTGCCAGCGCGGCCCACTGCGTCGGCGTCGAAACTCCGTTGGTCGAATACAAAAGCGTCTTTCGCATGCCGGTCATCCACGGCTCGGTCGCCACTGCATAGCCCAATCGCCAGCCGGTCATCGCATAAGATTTTGAGAGCGTGTAACAGGTAATCGTGCGCTCCAACATGCCGTCAAGCGAGGCTATGGAAACATGCTCGCCGTCATAGACGAGGTCTTCATAGGCTTCATCTGCGATGACTATCAAATCGCGCTCCCTGGCAAAGCTCGCCACCGCTTCCGCTTCTTCGCGCGTGAAGACGACGCCCGTCGGATTCTGCGGCGTATTGTAATAGATGGCGCGCGTCTTCTCCGTCGCATGGCGCGAGAGCGTCTCTGCGAATCCCTCGCGGCGCGCGTCTTCCGTTGAGACCAGCACCGTCTTGCCGCCACCGTGAGAGATCAAATCCTTGATCGGCGTCCAGTAGGGCGAGAAGACGAGCACTTCATCCGACGGATTGACGACCGATTGAAACGCGCCGAAGAGTCCCTGCATGCCGCCGTTCAAAACAATCACGTCGTCCGGCGTAGCCTTGATGCGATTGCGCTCAAGCAGTTTGTCCGCGATGGCCGCGCGCAATTCCGCGATGCCGGACGAAGGAGAATAGCGCGTCTTATTGTCCGAGAGGGCGCGCGTCATCGCTTCCTTGATGTACGCGGGCGTGTTGCTGAAAGGCTCGCCGCCCTCGAATTGAAAGACGGACGCGCCGCCAGCGCGCAGCTCCATAATCTTGTTGCGGATTTTGACGATGTCGGAAAACCCGACCTCGTCAAGACGCGAGGCGAGACGAAACGCAGAAGAAGACGTAGAAGACACGATAGACAGGTGAACCTCCAAAACCGGAAACGGGTGCAAGAAAAGAAGCTGGATTATAGCTTGCCCTTCAGGATGAAGCAAAAGCCTTCGCCAAATAATTTAACGTCAGTTCGACCTCAGCATCAGTTGATGCAGCATAAAAGCCCCTCGCGGGGCTGAGAAAATCGAAATCTTTCTTATGCCGAACTCACGTTAATTTAAAAGGCGACAGAGACACATAGACTCAGAGAGACGGACAGAAGAACAGGAACCTTTTTCCATTTGCTCTGTGTCTCCATAGCTCTGTGGCTAATCTCCTTCTTCACCTCTTACTTCCGCTTTGTCCGTCTAAACATAAGCATTGACAGGCGCGGTTTCCAGACGCCATGCAGTTGCATCAATGGCATCAACCATTTACAGCCGCAAGCTTTTTCTTCGTTTTTGCGTTTGTCGCATTATCGTCACCCGCTTTGTGATTTTCGGCCAATTTTGCTACCGCGCGCTGCCTCGCCTCAGTGGTTGCGTGAGCGTAGCGCGCGGTCATGCGAATGTCTGCATGGCCTAGAATCTCTTTGACCGTTACGATGTCCGCCCCGGCCTCGATCATCCTTGTTGCTGCCGTGTGTCGCAGATCGTGGAAACGAAAATCTATAATCTTCGCTCGATCAACGGCAGGACAAAACTGTCCTTTAACATCTGAGATGCGCCCACCCGTTCGCGGACTTGGGAACACATAGCCGCTCGACTTCGGCAACCCTTCTAAAAGCTCGCGCACAACCGGATTGACAGGAACAAAGCGCGGCTTGCCGCTTTTTGATTGTGGGATGCGAAGCACGTTTCTTTCCAAATCCACATCGAACCATTGAAGATTAAAAATCTCTCCGCGTCTCATGCCTGTGTGCAAAGCGAAGATCACAATATTCTTTACCCACAGACAATCATCAAGTTCAGCTAAGAGCCGCGATTCTTCATCATCCGATAAGTAGCGCACGCGTTCATTGCTGACTTTGAACTTTTTGACCTTCCGGCATGGATTTGCGTCAAGCAGTTCGGAGTCAACGGCGAGGGAAAGGATTTTAGAGAGAATCGCAACCGCACGGTTGACCGTTACAGGCTTATTAACCCGGATGCGCTGCTCTTTGAATTTCTCAATTAGCGCGGGCGTGATTTCCTGCAATGTCTTTCCCTCGAAGAACCCGCAGAGCGTCCTGCATGTGCCGATGTCATGCCAGTAGCTCTTTTTGTTTAGCTTGGAATAGGGCAGGAACGTTTCATTGACAAACTTCTCAAACAGAACAGTCGGTTTTTCCTCTAATACGAACTGTTTCTTGAACAGGCGAGTACGGATGACAGCTTCGGCCTTCTCAGCATCATGCTTTGTCCGCGCGCCTTTGATGACACGCACATAACGTGGCTTGCCTTGCTCGCTGATGTCCACATACCAATTCTTGCCCCGTTTTCTGACAGTCATAATGTTTCCTTTCCGGTTGCCGCCGTCATGGAAACGGCATCAGCTTACCATGCGAAGGCCGCTCTGTTGATCTTCAGCCGGAGCCGTCCACGCTAGCAGTTCTGCACGGTCAAAGCGCAAGAGTCTACCCGCCTTATGAAAGGGAATGCGACGCCCTGCTACCCATGCGTAGATAGTTCGCGGCTTGACGGCTAGAAGCGCGGCAGCCTGCCTGACTGTTAATAGTCCTTCTTCCGGCATGGCTCACGCTCCTATTGCCACGCGCTTGCGCGTCTCTATCTGGTAGGCACTACGGGCGATCTTCTGGCACTCGTCTGTCTCCAAAGGCGGCGAGCATTGCCGCTCGTTAGCTTCTAGCACAGCCGCTTCGATTTCTTCATAGCTCGCGCCCCGGCCAGCAAGCGGAGCGGCCACGCGCCGAAAGAGCGTGTCATTGCGCGCACCCTCAATGATGATTTCTGCGCTGCTGTGAGCCTGTGGACGTGTTTTCGCGGCCTGTTGGACGTTAGATATAGGCTTTTCTTCTGTGAGCAGTTTAAAGAGCCATTCCGGCAAGGGTGCGAGTGTGGAAACTTTCAACCATTCATAGACCTTGCCGCTTTCGTGCATGCTCGGCGGCGCGATGATATAGCCGCCTTCGCCGCGCACATCTATCCCCGGCCCAAGCTTCCCGGCTGAATTTCGGATGTTTGAACCTTTGGGAAAAGCAAAGATAGGATGAAACCCGCCGCCGCCCGTCGCAACAATGATGGTTTCCGGCAAAGGTTCGTAAGCTTCGATCAAATCTCTCAGGCTTTCATCGCCTCCGTGTCTTGGGTCAACATCAATAGCTATCAGGCCGGAGGCTTCGCCCGTCGCTATGGCTACATTGGCATTCGGCCACTTCTGCCACCATTGAATGATTTGCTCCGCATTCGTCGTTGCGCGCTTCTGCCATTCCTTGATAAGCGGCTTTTTGCCTCTGGCTTCGCAGGGGAAAACATGCCACCCGCGCCCCGCATATATCAGAGCCGCGTCTAAATTGCTGATATTTTCCTCAGTGTTTTCGAGATTTTCGGCAGGGGAGGGTAACAAATTTGTTACCCTCCCCCCTTCTTCCGCCTGTGAAATCAAAATGGCCCGCTCGCGTATCTCATTAGCGATACGCTCAGCCTCTGCAATGATGTCGCCGTGACTCTCTTTAAGCAGTGCGAAATTCGCACACGCGCGGCTAACAGCATGTTTGCGGTTACGCGCCAACCGAACATCAAAAGGCACTACAAAATCATCATCCATCATCTCTTTGCTCTCCGTTTCAAATCTCACCAGCTTTGGCGCGGCCCATTCGACTTGAGCATCCAAAGCTTTGCCCGGATTCTTTTTCCACAATTCAGACTCGCGCGCTTTCATTACGGCGGCGTCTGCAATCGGTTTGAGCAAATCTATGTATTCTGTTGTGGTGTGTGTCTGCGTTCCGTCTTCCAGCACAACAAGCTCGCCGCCGCGCTTGACGTTGAAGAACATCACGCCCGCCTGCTGCTGATAATCTTCAAGGCTCTGTATCAACCGGCGCACGCGCGCAGCTTTCGCGGCCTCTGCGCCTGTGAAATGAAGATACTGAGCAATGGTCAGATGAGAACGCCGGAAAGGTTCATGTATGACTTCGCCGCCGCCGTGCGCGCTCTGTAGGGCAGAGATGAAGGCACGCACCTTCGGCGGCATCATAACGCCTGTCTCTTCGGTGACTTGCTGAATGATGCGGTTCTGCATCGCTTCGATGTTGGCATGGTCGCGCCGTCGCCAGCGTGCGCGCTGCTCATCCTGAGAATTTTGATAGGTCATCAAAGCCCCCTTTCTTTCGCGCAAGATACGCATACGCGCGCCGTCTCCGTGCGGCCCTCGACGCAATGCACTTTGATAGTTGCTCCGGTCTTTCCTTGCCTGCTGCCGCAACTCATACACGGTTCGGGAAAGACAAGGGGATGCCCTGCTTTGGCATTGCGAACCAAAGCGAGATGTGCGCCGTTTTTCGGTAAAATTTTAGGTGCGGGAATCATCAGCAAACCTCTTTCAAGATTCACCGATGCGAAAGGCATTGCTATATGAAGTGAAGCACGGCTACAATAAAGCTCACCGCGCGCCTGCTACAACAGGCGTTAATCACCTCTGATGCCTGACTCGCATCAGTGGTAACGGTGGGCAGCCATCGGAACATCGGCCAAGATGAAAACATCCGGTGACTGCCCTGTTAAACTTTCAAACCTTAAAACCTTTGCGCTTCCGTATTACAGAACATCATTAAAAAGCCGTCTACTTATTTTCTGAGTTATGAGGCTAATAACTCAGGCGGATTTAAGTTGTTTGCGCAAACAATTTGAGTTCTTTGCAATTTAACTGTATCGGATTTCAAGCTTCACGCCCTTTCCGCATCCCACGTTCCGCCCCGTAGGACTTCGCCCTTTGCTTTGTAATCCGACTTCATTTGAGCGATTGCAGCCTTCTCATTTTTAGCTGCGACCTGCTCCGTGTAGATGAACTCTTCATCGGGGCTTGTGTAGTTGACCTCATAGAGCCTTTCGCCCTCGCGCATAGGCTCGTCTGAATTAAAGAGAAAGTAAGCCCCGGCTGCTATCAGCACCCACAGCAAAAGATTTTGATTGTTCATCATCAGCCCTCTATCGTGTCTGGAAACTCAGGCGCGGGTCTGTACTCTGCGGTTAGCTCTGCGACCTGCCCTAGCAACTCATCACCAACGAACGGAGCAAGCAAAGCTTCAAAACCGCCCGCAAAGGAATTTTGAATAACTTGGATGGTTGCGAGTAGTTGTTGATTCTGCGGAGTATCGGACAAGCTCTCTCGCATCTCACATTCCAAGATTTGATAGAACTCGCACATAGGCTTACTGCCCTGCTCGAACAGAGCAACAAGCCTTGCCCGCGTCTCCGGTTTCATTCGATCAAAAAAATTCACGACTAACGCCTCCATAAAATGACAGCCAGCACAACCGCCCCTGCGATAATGTATAAGCCGACATCATCAAAAAGATTCCAGCCCTGTATCTTCAAATCCTTTGCAAAGTAATCAAGAAAGCTTTCATCTCTGCCGCCGTTCGTTCTGCCGCTTTGCGCCGGGTAAGCTGATTGAAAATGTTCAACTTCGATATTGCTATCAGAGAAGATAAAACCGACATTGCGCGCATTCGATGTGATGACGCTCGCAACGTGGCTTGAGTCTCCGAAGTCGCCGCGCGCTGTCACCTGCGCCGCCAGATGTCCGGTCTGCCCGATCTGAGGACTACCCGCCGCGACGTAGACGGAATCGAAGCTGCTATCAAGCCGCGCTTTCAGGTTCGCGCGCCCCTGCTCTGTGCGCTGGTAGGTAGAGAGAGATAAGGCCGTGGGCCACAGAGACGGCAAGCTTATCGGAGACACAGCCCACCCGACGCGATCACCTCTGCGAACGTAGCTCATCTGCGCCCCCCTGACATCGAAGTAAGAAGAAAGAACGCAGCGATTCCTATAGCCAGATAGGGGCCATAAGATTTTAGAAGGTCTGTCGGACTCTTATCAGGATATGCGCCGACCACTCGCAGCACGTTGCCCGCGTTGTATGAAGTCGCAGGGGCATTGTAGGACGGCGACGGCGACGGTGACGGGGAGTTGTAGACCGGAGGCGTATAGGTCTGCGACGGCGAAGGTGCTTGCAATCCAAGCTGAACAAGGTTTTGAAGATTCTGCCAGAGAGAACTGCCGCCGCCGCTGCTGGTTGAAGATGCAGGGCCATTATCGAACCGCGTGTGCCTGCGTTCTATCCGCGAGTTATCAAACCCGAAGCCCACGTAATGCGCTGCGCCCGTAATCAAGCCCGCCACATCTGCCGCATCTCCGAAGTCATGCGCGCCGACTACCTGAACCGATAAAGAACCGCCACCGGAAAACACGCCTCTCGGAACGGCCTGCACCGCGACGCTTGAGAAAGAGCCTGTGCCGCGCAGACGCGCTTCTAACGCGGACGCATATCCCGGCACATGGTATGAATCCGCACTCACGTACAGCGGCGCAACGTGGTAGTAGAGCTTGTCGGTTTTATAGAAGTAAGCCATGTTCTCACCTTGTTGCGAATATAAAAGCGATGAATAAAAAAGCTCCGGCGATGACGAGTCCGGTCGTGTCGCTCTCTTCTCCGGTCGAAGTGTTATCCGGCGCGATACCAAGTACAGGCGTGTTGATTGTCGGCGCATTGTATGAAGTCTGAATTATCGGAGACTGCGACGGCGACGCCGGAGGCGCAACACCGAGCGCGTTGTAATAGGTGCGCTCTGATTGCGTCCAGTTTCGTTGCTGCTGAATGCCGCCCGGCAGAGAAGGCCAGCGACCGCGCGCAGCTTGAACCGCGCCTCTGAAGTCATTCGCGCGCAGCCGCGAGAGTGCGCCGATCTTGTCTAAGAGAATCACAAAGCCCAAGTCTTGCAATGCAGGGTCAAAGCGGCTCGAACCGATGACAGGGATAATTTCATCGCGCCACGTTGACCATGTAAATTGATAGCGGCCTGCGGCTGTCGAGTTCGGGCAGCCATAGATACGGGGATGTCTTGAGAAGTCAGAGAAGCGACCGCCGCCACAGATGATGGTATAGCTGCCGTGCGTGCCTTCTGAATCATCCAGCACAGCGCGGAAAGCTTGCACCTGTGGCAAGTTCGATGCTGCTATGTATCGCTCAAGAGCCATCTATTTTCTACCGCCCGACATCATTGCGAACAAAACAAGACCAACGCCGCCAGCCAAGAGAGGCCAGTATTTTTTTATGAAGTCGTCTGATTTTGTCGGATACTTCGGAGCCTCAGTGATGGTCAGAAGATTGCCCGTTCCACCGGGAAGATATTCAAGCTGTGAATAGTAATCAGCGTTAGCTTGCAACGCCTGCTGCTCCCATGTGGAGAGTTGACCAGAGCCAAACGGGTTAGGGATGACAGGGTTCGGCGCACCCATCCCCGTGCGTTGACGTTCGTGTATGAGAAAGAAGTTCATAGTCTTACTTTCTGCCAAAAGGTTTTGATTGAATGAGCATGAAAACCACACCGCCGATGATGATGGTTCCCCAGGAAATCCAAGTGTCGCCAAGCCGGATACCGCGACTCGAAATACTTCCAGAGCCTAGCTCGTCACCGCCGCCGCGCTCGCGCAGCAACGCTTCTATCTGCGCTTGCGTTAAGCCCTGCTGTTGAGTCTGCTGCCCCGGCCAACCGTTTTGCAGATAAGACGCGTTGATGCCGTAGGGTGAATTGCTAACCGTGTGTGTGTTCCAAATGCTTTGCGTGACGTTCGCACCCAAAGCAATCAGACCGCCCCACCACGGCCCTTGCTCATACGTCTGCTGTGTCTGCCCACCTACCCACCACGGCGAATTTTGAGACGGCGCAACGCCCATCCCTACTGCGCCCCGTCGCTGCATAAACATATTCATGATTAGACCTCAATTTCCGAACTCTCTAAAACCGTGTCTCCGTTGACTTGCAATTCAGCCTTGAGCTTGTTTATCCAAGCGTGTGCGTTTGCCTCCGCATAGAGATTTACCCACGGCGTACATTGCTGCACAGCCAGCAAAATCTCCGGCGTCTCTTTGGCAAACATCACGGCAAAGCCGCCGTCCGGCGCATCTGGAAATTTCCTTATGCAGTCCTCTATCAAGTCTGCCGCTGCGCCGACGCGCGTGTTATTAATGATGCCGTCAACAATCACGCGCATGATAAGAGCCACGTAAGACGGCAATGATTCATCTTGATAAAATACGAGCATGATTTATCCCTTCACTGTGCGGCGACTGCCGCGACATGTTGACCGTTCCCGTTCGCGCTCGGAGTGACGGTCTGCACTTCCGGCTCGCGGCGCCGATTGATTTCAGCCAGTAGAGCGCGCAGCCATTCAAGAGACGATTCTTTATTCAGAACCTCTTGAACTTCCGGCTGTGGCAACTGCGCTTTCAAAAATGCCAGCACGGTTTCGGCTGATTGCGCCATTATCATTTCTGCGCCCGCGCTCTCTGCCGGGAACTTATTCACAACTTCCATGTATCGCTGCGCGATTGACCGGACGGGCGCGTTCCTCCCCATCGCAGCGATCATGTCCCCTGACATCTGATTCATCTCAGTTTCAAATGTCGGGGCAGGCGGCGCGGAAGGCTGCGGCGTAGATGCGCCCGCTGCTTGTGACTGCGGAGTAGTTGCGGGGCGTTGCGGCGGCTGTGCTGTGGGCTGTGGAGGCGGCGCACGCATGCTGTTAATGGCTTGTACAGCGATGCCTGCGATCTGCGCGAAGCCTTGCGGATTCTCAATGGCTTTGCTGACCAGACCGCCGAACATGCCGACAATGCTTGTGTCTTTCTCTTCGAGACTTTCACCTGTGGCAAGTCTGACGAGACGATCTGCTGACAGCTCATCGCCTGCTTTTGTTTTTTCAAAGAGAAGTTCACCAACTTTGTCCATCAAATTAAAACCCGGCTTCTCTTGTGTTTCAGTTTGAGCGGAATTGTTCTGCGCGACCTTTTCCTTGAGCTGGTCAATCTGCGACTGCACAGCTTGAAGCTGCGCGTCCGATTTGGCCCGCTCAAGCGCAAGCTCTTTCTCACGCAACTGCTCGTTAAATTCCCGCTCGCGTTGTAACTGTTGATTCAATAGCTCGCGCTCGATTGAAGAGACGCCGCCCGACTCCTGCACGATGATGCGCGGGCGCAGTTTCTTGCGCGTGCGCGGTTCACTTACCACAGGCGCAGGTATTGACGTTGGCCGTGCTGAGAACTCGACAGTTTCAACGCGTGGTTTTAAGTGCAGGACTTTGGGTTGTCCATGCACGCGACCATTAAGGCGTAACTCGACCAAACGCGGTTACTGTGGCGCGCGTGAAGGGGCAGCTATCATAGCTGCCCCTTTTCTTTTCACTCCACTTCATATTTACTGCGCTGCTCTTTCAAACCTCTCAGAAAAGGTTAATTCAATATGAAATCTGGTCCATCAAAAGATAAGCCGCTTGAAGTGCGCCCATGTTGCATTAAATGCCGCAAGCAAATGTCACGAAATAGGGATACCTTTCGTTGTCGTAGCTGCCCGCGCTGGGGCTGTAAGGCCCACTCTATAAGTAGGGTCAACTCATCAAATCCTTACTGCTTACACTGTCGCCAACAGATGTGCTACGCCCGCCCGTCACCAGATAAGCTTGTCTTTCAATGCACAAAATGTAGGCGCACAGTAACTGCGCGTTCTACCTATCACGGGCGTCTGAGCACTTTACCTTTCTGCATTCATTGCCGAAGAATGATGTATAGAACACGCGGCACAGCGTTACCGGGCGGCAGTGATACGGGCGGATTTAGGTGTGGCAACTGCAAAGCGTATACGCTCGAAAATCCAGTGAGATACAAACCGCGCCCATCATGGCGAGCAGCGCGTATTATGCGGCTTGTAGATGATGTTCTGCCGAATCATCTCGACGTTGAGACTCGACAGGAACTTAGAGCCGCGCTCTTATGTGATTTGCTCTCTGGGAAGATTAAGCAAAGTTGGTTGGGAGCCAAAACCGTACGTCGCTATATGAGTAATGCCCGCGTCTCAAGCTATGCTGATGTGAGGCTTGATGCTGTGCTGCCGAGTGGCAATAGACTTATTGATCTGTTCGTTGGATGAAAAGATAGGGGCGGCTGTCATGGCCGCCCCTTACCAATCTAATAATCTTGACTCGCTTGCATTTTTAGCATAAAAGCGTCTTGCTAGTTCTACCTCACGTGCGAAAAGGAGTTGATTCTTGGCCGACAACTTAGCTACCTCAGAATCAAAATCAGCTTTCTATCCTTCATATGCGGAGTTCTCCAAAACTCTAAGAACTTGGTTTGTAGCTTTCGGAATTGGAGCGCCTGTAGTTTTGCTATCTAACGAAAAAATATGGCCGACTATAGTGGCATCTGGATGTGCCTTTGATCTGGGATTACTTTTTCTTTTTGGCGGAGGAATACAAATCATAAGCGCCCTCGTAAACAAACATGCTATGTGGCACATGTACTTTGCTGAACAGAGCAATGAGAACCCAAACGAAATAGAAAACAATAAAAGCTTGCAGGAGGAAATGTTGAAAAAATCACGACACGGCTCTACAAGAATTTATCGTTATTCCTGTTGGTATTCGTATCAGAACTGGATAGATGAATTGTTGGATTTTTTCACACTAGTAATGTTTGCTTGGGCGACTGGACTTGCTTTCGTAATTCTTAGTAATTCTAGCGGTAGTATTTCCAGAGATACATTTAAGAGTCAATTAGCATGGATATTGGGATTCTTTTTGATGATTATTATTTCAATGGTATGGTCACATATATATCTTAAATCACCAGAGAAAGAGCCAAACTGCCCGCCAAACACCACTGGGGGGGAACCGGAAGCCCACGCGACTAGACCTCTAGAGTAGTCTTAGAAATCCTTGTTTACAAGTGTCCTTTAATATGTAGCCTCTAGTGGTAATTATATATCTAACACTTTTGACAGACCTCATACGAGCCTAACGAAGCGGTAAATTGTGGGCGATGGAAATCTTTTCTAAAGAAGTATATTCAATTATATCCATATCGTTTGGGATTGAGTACAAAGCAGCGAACGAATTGCGAAATCTTTTTGCTGTCCTACGCTCTATATTTGTGCAAAACTTATTTGCTTCCCAAGCTGTAAGATCGGCGGCTTGAAAGGCTGTGAATCCTGTCTTGTCGGCAAAGCTAATAGAGTGTGGCGTTAGAGGCGTAACGCGGTCTAAAAACTCTCCGCTATGCTTTGCGCCGCGCTCGAAAACTAAAGCCATCTGACCTGTATAACCGCGCTCTTTGTACCACTTCTGCACAGTGCCGACGCACGACATTGCCGCAAGAGGATAAGGGTTGCCGATGAACTCACGAAACATATATTTTTCATTGATTCGGCGATAGTCTTTCAAAATCACAGATGTCGTAATGCCTCTACGAACATTTTTTCGGAGAATTGATACAAGGCGCGCGATGAATGCTCTGCGTCGGGCTTCGTCTCTTTTCCAGCCCTCAAACTCCCGTAAAGAATGTGCGAAGTCGCGCATATGAAACAATGAAACGCCAAACTCAGTTAGCGCGTCTTTCCACTCGGATTCAAAGGCAATCCATTGCCCTACGCTGGCGATGTAGCCGCCAACAACAACGGCTTCGCCTTCGTCCGGTGTTCCACTTTCATCAAAGTATCCAGCGTACACGGCTATGCAATCCGTTAAACTCAAGCACAAAACTGCTGCTAAATCGCTAACCAAAAGAATCATAGCCTGCCTTGCCACTCCTTATAAATGAATTTCAGACAATCTTGGGTTTTGGCCTGTCGCACTCCTGTCACTGTAATTGGTGCTAAGGGATGGTATGAGATGTCAGAGAATGATATTTGAAATTGTTTCCTGACGGCGGCAACCTGTAAGAGATGTTAAGAGATGTCACTTCATGTTAAGTGACAGATAAATGTCTGGAAACATAAGCATTGACAGGATTAGAGGCCGCGAGTAACATGTGCCTCAGGTCGAGCCGGTATGTGCGCGTTCGTCCCGTTCGCGCCTTTCCTTTGGTAGGTCAAGTTCGAGCCGTCAGCCGAAGAGCAAGCGAGTTGCTTTTGACGGGGAGGTCTCTCGGAATTATGAACCATGCCGCTGTCGCTATCCCCGAAAAGCTTTTCTTCAAAATCGGAGAAGTCTGCGATTTGTCCGGCGTGCAGGCGCATGTTCTGCGCTACTGGGAGTCTGAATTCCCGATGCTCTCGCCGCAAAAGAACCGCGCCGGACAACGCACCTATCGCAAGCGCGACGTTGAGATAGCCCTGCGTATCAAAGAACTGCTTTACGATGACCAGTACACGATTGCGGGAGCAAAGAAAAAACTGGCCGCCGAGCTTCGCGGCGCAAGCAAGCTCAAAGTAGTGACTCCGGAGATGACCGCACAGCAGTCCGCGCCCTCTCCTCCTCCAGCGCCTCCCGTCTATCAACCGTCTGCCATGCCTCTCGCAGAAGCGCATGCTTTAGTCAATGACGCGCAGACGCTTGAGACCAGTCGCCTGATGACCTCAGACCAGCGCAACTCTCTGCATCATCTTGCGGGACAGTTGCGCGAACTGCTCTCGATACTCGACGCGGGCGAGACAGACCTGCGGCAGCATGGCAAATAGCCTGTCTTTCATCTTCCCGCAAACGTCTACTTGCCGCATTTGACAAAAATAATTTTCCAGAGATACTAGTGTGGCTGTGACGGGACGTGGCGCAGCCTGGTAGCGCGCTTCCTTGGGGTGGAAGAGGCCGTGAGTTCGAATCTCGCCGTCCCGATGTACTTAAAAAGAGCCTTCAACTCAACCGAGTTGAAGGCTCTTTATCATTGCCGGCAGCTTGAAACTCAAACCTCTTTTAATCCTTCAACTCTGCAACCACGATCTCCGAGGTCAGGGTTTTGTGCACGGGGCATTTGTGCGAAATCTCTTGCAGGCGCGTGCGTTGCTCGTCCGTCAAATCGCCTTCAAACGTCACGGCGCGCTCGATGCGATGGACAAAGCCTTCCGCGCTCTCGGTACACTCGGCGCAATCTTTGGCATGAATCCTCTGCATCCGCAGGCGCACTGTGACGCGCTCTAAGGGCCACTCTTTACGACGCGCATACAGCGTCACTGTCATGGAGATGCAGCCGCCGAGCGCGGCCAGCAGGAGCGTGTACGGGTCTGGCCCGCCGCCGTCGCCGCCGAGGCTCGCAGGCTCGTCAATTATCAGGGTCTGATGCTCGCCGTAGCGGACTTCGTTCTGTAGGTTCTTTAAAGAGGTAACGATAACTTCGCTCATCCTGGAGCCGACCTTTCTGCGAAGGAATTTTTAGAGAGCCTGTGCCGCAACATCTTGCGAGGGACTGAAGCATCGCCACGATAGCGCAGGTGAACGCAAAATTAAAAATATAAAATGCAAAAATCAAGACTGCCTTTTCATTTTTAATTTTACATTTTGCATTTCTTGCGGCTACACTCCAACGTCAATCAACCAGACATTTTTTGTAGAACGCGCTTCAACCAATCATCGAGCGAGGAGCTTTTAAAGTGAAGATTCACGAATATCAAGGCAAAGAGTTGTTAAAGAAGTTCGGGGTTCCAGTGCCGCGCGGAATCGTCGCGCGCTCGCCGGAAGAGGCATATAACGCGGCGAAGGAATTAGGCACGGATGTGGTCGTCGTCAAAGCGCAGATACACGCGGGCGGGCGCGGCAAGGGCGGCGGCGTCAAGCTGGCGAAGTCGCCTGATGAAGCCAGAGAGGTTGCCAGCCAGATACTCGGCATGAATCTCATCACGCACCAGACCGGGCCTGAAGGCAGAGAAGTGCGCGTGCTCTTAATCGAAGAGGGCCTGCCGATTGATAAGGAATTTTACCTGGGCATCGTGCTCGACAGGGCGAGCGGGCGGCCAGTCTTTATGGCTTCGGCTGCGGGCGGCATGGACATCGAAGAGGTGGCTGCCAAGACACCCGAACTGATTATGAAGGAGCAGGTTAACCCGGCAGTCGGGTTTCGTCCCTTTCAGGCGCGAAAGCTCGCCTTCTTTCTGGGGCTTCCGCCGGAGCTGATTAATCAGGCCGCCAAATTCATGCAATCGCTCTATACGGCCTACGAGCAGTTGGACGCTTCCTTGCTGGAAATCAATCCGTTTCTGCTGACCAAAGATAATCGCCTGATCGCGCTCGACGCGAAAGTCAATTTTGACGATAACGCGATGTTTCGTCATAAAGAGTTTATGGACTTGCGCGACTTCAACGAAGAAGAGCCGCTTGAGATCGAAGCCTCAAAGTTTGATTTGAACTATATCAAGCTCGACGGCAACATCGCTTGTATGGTCAACGGCGCGGGCCTTGCGATGGCGACGATGGACATCATCAAGCTCGCTGGCGGCGAGCCTGCAAACTTCCTTGATGTCGGCGGCGGAGCGTCGCAGGAGCGTGTCGAAGCAGCATTTAAAATTCTGCTGGCGGACGAGAACGTGCGCGCCGTCTTGATAAATATCTTCGGCGGCATTGTCCGCTGCGATATGGTGGCGCGCGGCGTGGTCGGCGCGGCGCAGAATCTTGGCATCAGTGTCCCGGTCGTCGTCCGCCTAGAAGGCACGAACGTCGAAGAAGGCCAGCGCGTGATACGTGATTCGGGGCTGAACTTCACGGTGGCGAGCGGCATGAAGGACGCCGCCGAAAAAGTGGTCGCAGCAGCAGGATAAGTAAGAAGGTAAAAGTAAAAAGGTAAAAGGCAAAAGTGAAGAAAGCTTGGATGCTTTTCTTACTTTTGCCTTTTACCTTTTTACTTTTACCTTGTCTTTATCTTCTGCCGCGCATGCGGTTAATCTCGTAGCGCGTGTTGTCTATGCGTTCCTGCACATCCGGGTGGTCTGAGAAGATCGAGCCGATGATGTCTCGATTTGAAGGATTGATGCGCTGGATTTTTTGAAACATCGTCACCATGCCTTCTGTGCTAAAGCTCGCTTTTGACATCGTACGCACGCCCAGAAAATCCGCCTCGCGCTCCTCTTCGCGGTTATGCACTGAGAGCAGCCCGCTGGCGACGATGCGCGCGGCCATCGTGCCAAGCTCTCCGGCGGTGTCGCCAGCAATGCCCGTCACAGAGCCGATCAAATCGGCAATCCCGCCGAGCATCTGTGACTGTTGCAGCGTCTTCAGGCTGTGGCGCGCGACGACATGGCCGACTTCGTGTGCCAGCACGGATGCCAACTCGTCATCATTAGCCATGTTCACAAGAGCTGTCGTGATGTAGATGTGGCCGCCGGGCGTGGCAAAGGCGTTCAGCTCTTTTTCGCGTACGATATGAAACTGGTAGGTGAGATTGGAACGCTGGCTTGAGCGCGCGACTCTCTGGCCGATGCGATTGACGCGCGCCTGTCCCTCCGTCGTGAGCTTGAATTTCTTGCCGACCTCCGAGTGCAATTCGTTGCCGAGCTTGACCTCATCACGCTCGCTCAAGAGTCCTTCGTTCGAGTAACGCGCATCACGAAACTGCGAGTACGGGTCAACATCAACATAGCCTGTGGCGGTGTTGAGCACGGACGAGCCTAAATCAATGACCGCGTTGAGGGGCGAGCCGACCGCAGGCAGTTCCGCGTTGTCCTTCCGTTGTGCGGAGGCGAGTGCGGGCGCAAGCAGCAGGGCCATCGTGATGACAAATAATTTAGTGCGTATAGGGGATAAAAGTTTCATCTGTTTGTTCGGACTCCTCTGTTAGCTTTGTTCCACCGGGGCTGGAAGGGCCTCTCATGCCCTTTCATCTTCGTTGCGCCACATCATACTGTAAAGACGCGCGCGTTGGAATAATTGATTCGCCCCGCAAAGAAAGACGCTGGCCTCTGACGCTTTTGCAGCGAGTGGTTTCTGAGCAGCAAGTTTCGCGCACAGGCGCAAAGAAGGGAAATACAGAAGCCGCAAAGCAGATATAATGCCTCTTTGCGCCTTCTGTATTATGCTTTGCGCCTGTGCGCGAAACGCTTTTTCCAACCCGCTTACAGTAAGACTCGTTTATCTCATACAGAACGTGTAGAATCGCTTCATCTAGCCGATCAAAAATCAAAGAGGAGAGCGCATGGCAACGCTGACATTCTGGGGCGGGGTGGGAACTGTCACCGGCTCCAAGTATTTGATAGAAGCAGAGGGGCGGCGCGTGTTGGTGGATTGCGGGCTGTTTCAGGGCTTGAAAGAACTGCGCGAGCGCAACTGGCAAGACCCGCCGTTTGACCCGCGCTCGCTCGATGCCGTGCTTATCACGCACGCGCACATAGACCACACGGGCTATTTGCCGCGCCTCGTCGCGCAAGGGTATGACAAGCCTGTCTACTGCTCGCGCGGGACTGCGGATTTGCTCAAGATACTGCTGCCGGACGCCGCGCGTCTTCAGGAAGAAGAAGCAGACTATCGCAACCGGCATGGCTTGACGAAGCACAAGCCCGCGCTTCCGCTCTACACGGAAGATGATGCGAGGAATGCTATCAACCTGCTGCATCCGGTGGCGAACACGGGCGAGGCGGTCGAGGTCGCAGAGGGCATTCGTGCGGGCTTTCGTGTCGCGGGCCACATCTTAGGCTCCAGCCTCGTGCTGGTCGAGATAGACGGCGCAGGGAGCGATGGCGCGGGGCGAAAAGTCCTTTTCTCAGGCGATCTGGGCCACTACGACCAGCCGATTATCAAAGACCCTGACCCGCCGCCCGCCTGCGATTATATGCTGGTCGAATCAACCTACGGCGACCGCCTGCACGACCCGGAAAGACCTGACGACGCGCTCGCCAGAATCATCAACGAGACGGTGGAGCGGCGCGGGCCGCTGCTCGTTCCGGCCTTCGCCATCGGTCGCACGCAGGAACTCATCTATCTGATTCGAGAGCTGGAAGAGGCGAAGCGGATTCCGATTCTTCCAGTGCGCGTGGATTCGCCGATGGCTGCGGCGGCGACGCAGGTTTACAGCCATCGCACGGAAGAGCAGGATGAAGATTATGCCAGCGTGCTGGCTGGCAAACGCCACCCCTTGAGGACGCGCTCGATGGTCACGGCTTCTTCGCGCGAAGAGTCGAAGCGTTTGAATGAAGAGACGGGCGCACGCATCATCATCAGCGCGTCCGGAATGATGACGGGCGGGCGTGTCATGCATCACGCGCGCAGGATTTTGCCGGACGAGCGCGCGACGATTCTCTTTGTCGGTTATCAGGCGGCTGGAACTACAGGCAGGAGAATCCTCAACGGCGAGCGCGAAGTGAAGCTGATGGGCCAGTTTTTTCCCGTGCGCTGCAAGATAGAACGCATCGGCGGCTTCTCGGCGCATGCAGACTGGCAGGAGGTCTTGCGCTGGCTCAAAGGAATGCCCGCCGCGCCGCGCCGTTCCTTCACGACGCACGGAGAGCCGGAGGCCGCAGCCGCGATGGCAGGCCATATCAGAGAGAGTTTCGGCTGGACTGTGGACGCGCCCGGGTACGGCCAGACGGTCGAGCTGGCCTAAAGCGAGGCTTTGCAGCGCGCCGCATACACTATGCTATACTGCGCCGTCTTTTAACCGCAGTGACAAGCGACGAGTGACCAGCGACAAGTTTCAAAAAGCTTGTGCTTGCCCGTCACTTGTCACTCATCACTGTCTTTAAGGAGCAAATCGTTGAGCGTACTCGTTGATAAAAATACGCGCCTCGTCGTGCAGGGCATCACGGGCAAAGAGGGAACTTTTCATACGCGGCAGATGATTGAATACGGCACGCACGTGGTCGGCGGCGTCACTCCCGGCAAGGGCGGGACGACGCACGAAGACGTGCCTGTCTTCAACACTGTTCAGGATGCTGTCAAAGAGGCTGGCGCGAATGCTTCAGTGATTTACGTGCCGCCAGCGTTTGCTGCGGATGCGATTATGGAGGCTGCGGACGCTGGCCTGCCGCTCGTCGTGTGTATCACAGAGGGCATCCCTGCGCTCGATATGGTCAAGGTCAAAGAGTATCTCGCGGACACCGCGACGCGGCTCATCGGGCCAAATTGTCCGGGCGTTATCTCGCCGGACAAATGCAAGATCGGCATCATGCCCGGCCACATACACATGGAAGGCCGCGTCGGCGTCGTCTCGCGCTCAGGCACTTTGACGTATGAAGCTGTGGGCCAGTTGACTGCGCTCGGTCTGGGCCAGTCCACAGCCATCGGCATCGGCGGCGACCCGATTATCGGCACGACGCATACGGACGCGCTCGCGCTCTTTCAGGCGGATGATGAGACGGAAGCGATCGTCATGATTGGCGAGATCGGCGGGACTGCGGAAGAAGAGGCTGCGGCTTTTGCTAAAGAGCATGTGACGAAACCTATCGTGGCGTTTATCGCAGGGCAGACCGCGCCGCCGGGTCGCCGTATGGGCCACGCGGGCGCAATCATCGCTGGCGGCAAAGGCACTGCTGCCGAAAAGATGAAGGCTCTGGAAGAGGCTGGCATCCGCGTCGTCAAATCGCCCGCAGACATCGGCGCGGCGGTCAAGGACGCGCTCGGTTCACGCGCCGCTGCTTAACTTTATACAAATCTAAGGGGAAGCCTCGCCGTCTATAAGTTGATAACCGGAGGCTGGCAGATGAGCGCCGGAGATAGATTAACGCGCGTCGAGAGTATCATGGAAGAGCTGGTAAATGTTGCCCTCAGCACTGAAATGAAAATGAATTTGCTGGGAGGAACTATGATTTCGCTGGCGGCGAGGATGGATACTCTGACAGAGAACATTAATTCTCTGTCAGAGGTTCAGGCAAATTCTGAAGTCAAGATTGCAGCCCTCGCCGATGCGCAAATCAAGACGGAAGCTGCGATGGCTCGTTTGACGGACAAGATGGCGGCACTGGCTGAAGCGCAGGCGCATACGGATCAACGCCTTGATGCGTTGATTGATATTGTTAGAGATGAGCGTAGCGGGAAGACGGAAGAGTGAGTTTGAATTTCCCGTGAGAATGTAATTGAAATTGTTTCAATGAGCATCTGGCATAAGCTATTCGGGTTTCTCCTTCCGGGGAAGATAGGCGACATGGAGGCCGAGTCGCGCATGTGGAT
Source organism: Pyrinomonadaceae bacterium (assembly GCA_963817025.1). Taxonomy (GTDB): domain Bacteria; phylum Acidobacteriota; class Blastocatellia; order Pyrinomonadales; family Pyrinomonadaceae; genus JACMLC01. The sequence goes on from CAWFML010000005.1 coordinate 549,624, forward strand.
GGTTCAGTGTCCATGCGGCGCAGAAACATCTCTCTGGGAAATCGGCGGCATCAGGTACGGGTCAAAGTCCGGAAACACAAAAACGCTGCGTCGTTGCGAGCAATGCGGCAGGTGGAGATTCAACAGGATTTACAGGAAAACGGAACAGCCGGAACAGGGCTGAGCAACATTAAAATTACATTTTCATTCAGAGGAGCATATGGCAGAACAGACAGGCAATCTTACTTTTGGAATTATCAAGCCCGATGCCGTGCGCGGCGGGAAGACCGGCAACATCATTCAGCGCATTCTGGATAACGGTTTCAAACTGCGCGCGATGAAGCTCATGCACATGACGCTCAGCGAGGCCGAAGGCTTTTATGCTGTGCATCGTGAGCGGCCTTTCTTCGGCGAGTTGACGGAGTTTATGTCCGGCGGGTCGTGCGTTGTGATGGCTCTGGAGAAAGAGGGCGCGGTCAAAGCGTGGCGCGATTTGATGGGCGCGACAGACCCCGCGAAGGCTGACGAGGGAACGCTGCGCAAAGATTTCGGCGGCTCGATGGGCGAGAACGCAGTTCACGGCTCCGACTCGGAAGAGAATGCCGCGATTGAAATCTCTTACTTCTTCAGTCAACTCGAACTGGTCTGAAGAAGTCTCGCGCCGGAGTGGAAAACACAGACGAAAACGGAGAGGCGAATGAAGACTTGCCCGACCTGCCATCGTACCTTTACGGAAGAGCACCTCAGTTATTGCACTAATGACGGGACGCCGCTCGTCGAAGAGCCGTCCGACGGCTCAAGCGCTTTCGACCCGAAGGCGACGGTGCTCTCCACGCCTCCCGCGACGAATTATGCAGAGCCTCCGCCTCCGGCGACGCAGGCGTATCGCGCGGACGAGATGCGCGGCAACTGGCCTCCGCAGCCGTACGGGTGGAAAGAGCCGTCCGCGCCGCTTGAGCCGCCGCCCGCGCAGCAGCAGTCCTGGAGCGCACCGCAGCCGCCCGCGCAGTCCTGGACTCCGCCCGCGCCTTCGTGGAATCCGCCGCCTCCGCCGCGCCCGCTCGGCATGCCCAAAAGCCAGCAAACAAACCCGCTGGCTATCGCCTCGATGGCGCTGGGCATTTTCAGCATCACGCTCGGATTTTTATGTTTCGGATTTATGACCGCGCCGATTGCCATCGTCCTCGGCGTCGTCGCCCTGATACAGAGCAAGAACAACCCTTTGATGAGCGGCAAGCCAATGGCGATAGCTGGAATCGTCACCGGCGCAGGCTCGCTTTTGTTGATGATGCTCTTTGTGATTATGAGCATCATCGTGAATTAAACCTGCAAGAGAGAAGTCGAGTATCCGGCCCCTCTTCGCTAAACGGTTAATTGTCCGACTATAATCAAGCGGCAGGGAGAAGTTTTTTTATGTCAATCATCAGCGACATCGTCGAATCAACTAAAGCCATCATCAAAGGCATGAGCGTGACCCTCTCTTATATCCCGAAAGAGAAGTGGACGGTGGAATACCCTGACGAGCCTGTGACGGTGCAGCCGCGCTATCGCGGACAGCATCTGCTTCATGTGGATGAATACGGGCGCGAGAAGTGTGTCGCCTGTTTCCTCTGCGCCGCCGCGTGTCCTTCGGATTGCATTTACATCGTCGCGGCGGACGACCCGCGCGCCGCGCTTGAGCGAACCGGCGTGGACGAGCGTTATGCAGAGGTCTACAACATAGATTACGGTCGCTGTATTTTCTGCGGCTTCTGCGTCGAAGCCTGCCCGAAGGATGCCATCACGCACGGCTACAACTTCGAGCTGTCGGTCTACAATCGCGCAGACCTCTTAAAGACCAAGAACGATCTGCTCATCACCAAACAAAAGCAGTCGAAAAACTATCGCGTCGCCTCGTCGGATGAAGATGTTAATTCTGAATACAAAGAAGTCTGAAGAGCAAGGATGAAGGCGGAAGGATGAAGGATGAAGAGCATGCGAAAGGATGAAGAGTGTGCTATTCAAGCATGAGCAGTCATCTGCTGTAGCACGCTCTTCATCATTTGCAAGAGCACTCTCTTCATCATTTATCCTTCTCGTTTAAGAGCCGCGCTTTCATCCTTCCGCCTTCATCCTTCATCCTTGCCCTTCTTATGTCTTATCAGGAATTCCATTACCACTGGGAATACTTGCTTCAATCCAGCCCTGAAGAGTTGTGGCCGCTGGTGGCGGACACGAATCGCTTCAACCGTGATACGGGTCTGCCGACGGTTGCGTTGCAGCAGAGCGAGGGCGAGAAGAGTTTGGGCGCTGCGCGCAGGCGTTTGCGGTTCTTTAAGTTTGGCATTCCTGTCGAGTGGGAAGAGCAGCCGTTTGAATGGGTGCGCCCGTATCGTTTCGGCGTCGAGCGTCGTTATTTGAAAGGGCCTGTCGCGGAGATGCGCGTGCTGGCGGATTTGCAGCCACGACCCGAAGGCGGGACAAGGCTGACTTACGATGTCTGGGCCACGCCGAGAAACGCTCTGGGCCGCACCGCGATTCCTTTGCAGATCGGCGTGCTCGCGGCCAGAAGCTTTGCCGCTGCCTTTCGTCGCTACGATAAATTTGCAGCCAAAGGAAAAACGCCGCTGTACCAGCAAGTACGCGCAGAATTTTCTCCGGGCGGGCGTGCGCGCCTCGAAGCCCTTTGTGAAAAGCTAGTCTCGCAGGGCGCGGCTCAAGCTGTCGTCGAGCGGATAGAAGAATTGATCGCGCAGGCGGACGATTTAACACTGGCGCGCATCCGCCCGCACACGCTGGCGGATTACTGGAAGCTGCCGCGCCGCGAAGTTTTGGAAGCATGTTTGTGGGCCACACGCGTCGGCTTGCTGGATTTGCAATGGGACATGATCTGCCCGCACTGTCGCGGCGCAGCGCGAACCAGTCGCTCTTTGAGCGGCATACGCTCTGACGCTTACTGCGATTCCTGCCACATAGATTTTTCCGTCAACTTTGACCAGTCCGTCGAACTGACCTTTCGCCCGAATCCCGCCGTGCGGCACATAGAGGCGCAGCAGTTCTGCGTCGGCGGCCCGCAGGTCACGCCGCACATTATTGCTCAACAAGTCCTCGCGCCGGGCGCGACGCGCGTGTTAAAGCCTGCGCTCGAAGCGGGACGCTATCGCCTGCGCGCGTCCGTCTTGCCGGGCGGGCAGTTTCTCTCTGTGACCCCGGACGGGGCTGCGTTGATGACGCTGCGCGCAGACGCAGGCGGCTGGGCCAATGAGGAATTAAAGCTTTCGCCGACGCCGACGCTGACGCTTGAAAACGCCACCGATGAAGAGCAGCTTTTGATACTGGAACGGATGGCTTGGAGCGATCAGGCCGCGACCGCGGCAGAAGTCACAGCCCTGCAAGTCTTCCGCGATCTCTTCTCGAATGAAGCCTTGAGGCCGGGCGAGCAGATTTCCGTAGGCAGTTTGACGATGCTCTTTACGGACTTGCGCGGCTCGACGCAGCTTTATCGAGAGATAGGCGATGCGCCAGCGTTTGGTTGCGTGATGAGCCACTTTGACCTGTTGCGCGAAGCCATCAAAGAAGAGGACGGCGCGCTGGTGAAAACCATCGGCGATGCTGTGATGGCGGTCTTTCGCAGACCGGCTGCGGCCCTGCGCGCGATTCTCAAAGCGCAGAAAGTTTTAGCCGCGCCGCCGGACGGCTCAAGACCCTTGATGCTCAAAGTCGGCATCCACGCGGGGCCATGCATCGCCGTCACGCTCAATGACCGGCTAGATTATTTCGGCGGCACGGTCAACCTCGCGGCACGCCTCGAAGGACTCTCGACGGGCGGCGATGTCATCGTCTCGCCGACCGTCTACGCAGACCCGGAAGTCGCAGAACTGCTTGAAGAGTCTGACAGCCAACTCTCCGCAGAGCCGTTTGAGATGATGATTAAGGGATTCGACGAAGAGCTGTTCGAGTTGTGGCGTATAAAAATTAAAAGATAATATGAATCAAGAGTAGAAACCGGCAGCAAGAAAGAGAACCATCTCTTTGGGTTCTTTGCTTGTTTTTCTTTGCGCTCTTTGCGGTTAAACTTCTTTTTTAAACGCAAAGAGCGCAAAGTGCTTCGCAAAGTTCCCAAAGATGTTTTCTACCCTTGATTCGCATAGATAGTTATGACTTTGCTGGAAACGCAGGAAGTTTCAAAAATTTATCAGATGGGCAGCACGCAGGTGGCTGCGCTGGATAAAGTGTCGCTGGCTGTCGGGGCCGGAGAGTTTGTGGCGATTCAGGGCACTTCGGGTTCCGGGAAATCGACTTTGCTGAACATGCTCGGCGGTCTGGATCACCCGACGAGCGGGGAAGTCCTCTTCGATAACAATCCTCTGACGCCGCTCTCGAAAAAAGAGATGGCGCGTTACCGCAGGCATTCCGTCGGGATGATCTTTCAGAACTTCAATTTGATTACGACGATGTCTGCGGCGGAGAATGTGCGGCTCGCGCTCGCCTTTGGCGGACTGCGCGGGCCGAAGCGAGATGAGCGCGCCACGGAGTTGCTCGAACGCGTCGGTCTTAAAGAACGCCTGACGCACAGGCCGTCGGAATTATCCGGCGGCGAACAGCAGCGAGTCGCCATCGCGCGTGCGCTCGCCAATAGCCCGCGCGTCCTGCTCGCGGATGAACCGACGGGCAATCTCGATTCGACGCGCGCAGAAGAACTGCTGACCCTGCTTCGTCAGATGGTAGAAAGCGACAGGCTCACGATTCTGATGGTCACGCATGACCGCGAGCTGGCCGCGCGCTTCGCAGACCGCATCGTGATGATGAAAGATGGAAAGATTGTAGAGCAAGGATGAAGGCGGAAGGCGGAAGGATGAAATGAGTGCTATTCAGAGATGAACTGTTCACGCTTGAATAGCATGCCTTTCATCCTTCATCCTTCATCCTTCATCCTTGCCTTTCGTGAGGGTTCTAAATGTCTGTTTCCGCTCCGCAGATTGTGACGTTGGAAGAGCTGCGCTCTGTGCCGCTCTTTGCTTCGCTGGAAAACGAAGCGGCGCAAGAGTTGCGCGAGTTGATGAAGATCAGCGATGTGGCCGCCAAAACGGAACTCTTTCATCATGGCGACCGTGGCGATGCGATGTACCTCATCGAGAGCGGGCGCGTGCGAATTCATGTGGAGGATTCGACCGGGCAGGATGTGACTCTGGTGGAATTTGCGAGCGGGGATTTTTTCGGCGAGATGGCGATTCTCGACGGCAAGCCGCGCTCGGCTGACGCAACCGTTCTGGAAGATGCGCGGCTCGCTATTCTCGAACGCGACGACTTCATAGGCTTCGTTCGCCGCAATCCTGATGTCGCTTTGAAGATGTTGACGGCGATTACGAATCGCCTGCGACATACGGATGATCTGCTGCGGCAGAGAGTCTCGCGCAACGCTAATGAAGTGATGGCCGCGCGCAGAACCTTTGCAGACCGCATGGCGAATAAGATTGCGGAGTTTGGCGGCAGTTGGAAGTTTATAGGCTCTCTGCTGGTGCTCGTCCTCGTCTGGGTCGTCTTCAATTCGTGGCTCAAGGCGACGGGCCGCTTTGACGAATATCCCTACAATTTGCTTGACCTGGTGCTCGGCATCATCGCCGGCTTGCAGGCTCCGATTATCCTCATGTCGCAGAATCGCCAGTCGGAACAGGATCGCCTGCGCGCAGACATAGACTTTCAAATCAACCTCAAGAATGAATTATCGCTCGCGGAAGTCCTGCGCCGCCTGGATGTGCTTGAAAGCGAACGCCTGCCAAAGCTTTTTGAAGAGCAAAATGCGCTTCTGCGAGACAAAACCTCAATAAATGAGTGAATCGCCGTATAAGATGAGCAAATCAGCAGACCCGTGTAGCTTCTGAGCAGACGTGCTAAAAGGCTAACACGTCTGCTCAGAAGCTACACAGGCGTGCTCAGAGGCTGATTGAAAAGCCCTGAAAGGGCGCAATGTAATAGCCTGTGGCAACGCCACAGGTCAACACGCCCCTTTAGATAATAAGCCCTGAAAGGGCGGCATAAATTATTGCGCTTTCAGGGCTTAGAATCATAATGATGACTCGATACCTGTGGCGTTGCCACAGGCTATTACATTGCGCCCCTTCGGGGCTTTCACAGACTTTTCCCAAGAAGCTAGGGGAGTGTAGCTCAGAAGCTAGGCGGGTGTGCTCAGAAGCTAAGCGTGCGCGCTGAGAAGCTAAGCAGGTTCGCTTATAGCGGATAGCAATGCGCCCTCGCTGACGGTCGTGCTACTGCCCCTGTACTGTGACCTCCGGGGCAGTAGCTCGACCGTCAGCGAGGGCGCATCGGGTTACACTCAATCGCTAATAGGTATAGTTTCCCGGCGAGCTTGCCGGTAGCATCGGATTGGCCTCCGAAAGCTTCTGCGAATCCGTTAATGCTGTCTCCGAAATACCTCTTTGAGAAATTCGCGCTGCTCTGATTTGCTCGCCAGCTATGGCGAGGCTTACAATCGTCTTACTTGTTCTACTTATTTCCAAAATAGAATTGATGACATCGGGGCTTCATGATTAAAGCCATACTGTTTGATTTCAACGGCGTCATTATTGATGACGAGCCGATTCAGATGCGCGCCTATCAGGAAGTTTTAAAGGGCGTGGGCGTGACGCTGACGGAAGAAGAGTATTACGGCTCGCTCGGCATGGACGATAAAACTTTTCTGCGCGCAGCGTTCGAGCGCGCCGCACAGGAATTGCCGGAAGAGTTGATGAACGAATTGATAGAGAGCAAGACTGCCGCTCATCGCAAGATGATAGAGCAGGAGTTGCCGCTCTTTCCCGGCATCGTGACTTTTATCAAAGCTGCTGCGCGCCAGTTCACGCTCGGCGTCGTCAGCATGGCGCGGCGCGTGGAGATCGAAGACGTGCTCAAGCGCGCGGGCCTGACGGAGGTCTTCGAGGTCGTCGTCAGCGCGGAAGATGTCGCGTCCTGCAAGCCTGACCCGGCCTGCTACAATCGCGGCTTTCTGCTGGTGGACGAAGAGCGGCGCAAGGCCGGGAGGCTCAATATCTCGCCGCATGAATGCCTGGTGATTGAAGACGCGCCGCCCGGCATCCAGTCGGCACGCGAGGCGGGCATGCGTACGCTCGGCGTGACCAACACAGTGAAAGCCGAAGCCTTGCGCGCAGCCGGAGCGGATGTCGTCACACACAGCCTCGCAGACTGGACTGTGGACGCCGTCCATCACGTATACGAATAGCAAGGATGAAGGCGGAAGGATGAAGGATGAAGAGAATGCTCTTCAAGCTTGAAAGGATGAAGATCATGCTCTTCAAACTTGAATCGCTCATTTTCAATAGCGCTCCTTTCATCCTTCCGCCTTCATCCTTCATCCTTGCTCTCCAATGACTCCTGCCGGAAAACAACGCGGACGAGAGGCGCGCAATCTTTTAGCTGCGATGGTTGAAGGCGGCGCGGTCGAGACTGCCGGGCTGGCGCATGCCGCGTTGCTCATTGCGGCGGAAGAGACGCGTTGTGACGTGGCTCGTTATCTTTCTTTGCTGGATGAATACGGAGAGCTGGCGCGCGAGCGCATCGCCGGGGCAGGCCATAAAACTATCGAAGCCTTTAATGAATTCGTGTTTGAAGAGTTGGGATTCGCGGGTAATCAAATCGACTACTACGACCCGCACAACAGCTTTTTGAATTACGTGCTGGACAGGCGCACGGGGATTCCGCTGACGCTCTCGATTGTTTACATGGAGCTTGGACGACGCGCAGGTCTCTTAGTCGAAGGCATCGGTCTGCCCGGCCATTTTATCGTGCGCGTTAAGCAAGACATAAATGATGAAGCGATCTTTGTGGATTCGTTTCATGGCCGGACGCTCGACAGGAATGATTGTCAGGATTTGCTCGACACTGTCTATAGCGGAAAAGTGGCTTTGTCCGAGGCGCATCTGATACCGGCGACGAAGAGAGAGATTCTCGTGCGACTCTTGACGAATCTGAAGACTGTGTACGCGCGTGCCAGTCTGCACCGGAACGCGCTCGCGGCGGTCGAGAGGATTCTGCTCGTCGCGCCGGACGCGCACGCAGAGCATCGTGACCGGGCTGTGCTGCTGGCACAACTCAACCGCTTTGATGAAGCCATCGCGGAGACGCGCGCTTATCTTCGCACGCGGCCCACGCCGACCGACGCCGAACAGATGCGCGAACATCTCTACGTGCTTCAAAAGCGACAGGCCATGCTTAACTGAAATAGCGACAACTGGACGGGTGACAGGATAAAGCTTGTTCCTGCTCGTCACTTGTCACTCGTCACTTAAAAAATGTCTTTCTTCGACCTGCTCCAACTCTCTGTGCGGAATTTGCGCGAGGCCAAGCTGCGCGCGTTTTTGACGACCATGGGCGTCATTGTCGGCGTGGCGATGATTGTCACGATGATGTCTTTCGGGCTTGGCTTGCAGCGCAACACGATACAGCGTTTCAAGGAGCTTGACCTCTTTAACGAAATCACGGTCTTCGGGCGCAGCCTGTCGAGTCTGGCGACTGCGGGCCAGAACAATCCCAACGGCAATCAGGGAGAGCGTTCGCGCGAGGCGCGTGGACGCCCTGACAAACCGCCTGAGAAAGTTTTGAATGATGAGGCTCTGAACGAGATTGCCAAAATCCCCGGCGTCGCTTCGGTCGAGCCGAGCGTGTTTCTGAGCGTTTATGTGCGCTCGAACGGGCGCGCAGAGCTTCAGAGCATCGTCGCCGCGCTCGTGCCGAATCCCGCGACGCGCTTTAAGGAGTTTGCCGCAGGGGGGATGATTAGCGCGCCGGATGCGAGGGAAGCTGTGGTGGATGAAGAGTTCGCGCGCAACTTCGGTTATGAAAAGCCTGCGGACGCGATAGGCAAGTCGATTGACCTGCTTGCGCCGCCGTCGAAGGAAAAGAAAGAAGAGGAAGAAGAAGAGACGCCTAACTTTTTCGGCATCCCGCTCGATGATGAAGGAGCGGAAAAGGCTTCGTCATCCGATGCGCTGGTGGCGCGCTCTTATCGCATCGTTGGCGTTCTTCAGACAGAAGACGAAAGCGGCGAAAGACGTTTTCGCGGTCTGATGCCGTCGGCGGGGATATACATCTCTCTGCCGGAAGCGCGAAGCTGGCGGGAAGAATACCGGGACAACCTGAGCGAGGTGGCCTTGGAGCTTGCGCGCGGGAGCGGCGCGCTCGGCGAAAACGAAACCATAGGCTACGGCTCGGCTGTCGTGCGCGTCACAGACCCCGTCGTCTTGCCAGAAGTTCGCAGGCGCATCACAGAGCTAGGCTTTGGCAGCTTTTCCATCATGGACCAGTTGGAGCAGTTGCGTCTGGTCTTTCTCATCATCAATTCCGCGCTCGGCCTGTTGGGCGGCATCTCTCTGCTGGTCGCCTCGTTCGGCATCGCCAATACGATGATTATGTCTATCCTCGAACGCACGCGCGAGATAGGCATCATGAAGGCCATCGGCGCGGAAGACCGCGAGATCAAATTAATCTTCTTTATCGAAGCCTCTGTCATAGGATTTACGGGCGGGGTGGTCGGCTGTCTGGTCGCGTGGGGGATTGATGCTGTGGCAAACCGGCTGGCGTATCGCTTTATACTCAAACCGCAGGGCGCATCCTATGTGGATTTTTTCGCGTTGCCGCCGTATCTCTGGCTCGGCGCAATCGTCTTCGCAGTGCTGATTTCCATCATCGCCGCGCTCTATCCTGCGGCACGCGCCGCGCGGATTGATCCCGTGCGGGCTTTAAGACACGATTAAACAATTGCGGAATGCGGATTTCGGATTGCGGAATGAAAAGCGTTTAAGTCGTTTTCACATTCCGCAATCCGCATTTCGCAATTTCTAGTTTCCGTTATAGACGGACGGAACCGGGAGGTCTGTGGCGTTTCCGAAAATTTTGTACTGCACCGAGAAGTTCGAGCTGTTGAGAATATACCAGGTGCCCGCACGATAGACGGCCACATCCGTCATCCCATCTGCATCATAATCGCCCGGCACGGGCACGTCCGTGCCATTGCCCCAGAACTGCCCGCTAAAGAGATTGTCCGAGCTGCGAAGCACATACCATGCTCCTTCGCTCGGTCTGTAGACTGCAATATCTGTTTTGCCGTCTCCATCATAATCGCCCGGCACGATGCGGTCGCCGAGCGTGCCCCACAACTGACCGCGAAAGACTCCGTTTGAGCTGTTGAGGATGTACCATGAGCCGTCCGCGGGGCGAAAGACGCAGATGTCGGATTTGCCGTCGCCGTCGAAATCCCCAGAGACAGGGACATCACCCGTAAGCCCCCACTGCTGAACACGCATCGAGTGGTCGGAGCTATGCTTGATATACCATGCTCCTTCGCTCGGCCTGTAGACAGTGAGGTCTGTCTTGCCGTCGCCGTCATAGTCGCCCATCACCGGAATGTCTCCGAGAGCGCCCCACAGGCGAATTCTGTAGAGGCCGTTCGAGCTATCGACGCTGAACCATTCGCCGGTCAGCGGACGCCAGACCGCCATGTCGCTCTTGTGGTCGCCGTCGAAATCGGCGGGCACGAGCTTGTCGCCCGGATCGCCAAAACCCGGACGGGCAAAGAACTGATTGTTTAAGGTGCGCGACTGGTACCACTCGCCGAAAGCGCGATAAATCGTGAAGTCCGTTTTGCCGTCGCCGTCAAAGTCTCCGATGCGATTGCGCTCGATTGGAGACGCCGTGCAGGTGTTGAGCTGCACCGTCACAGTGCCGCCGCCAACTCCCGACCCCAGATCGCCCGTCAGCAAATCGAGTCTTCCATCCTGATTCAGGTCTGCTGCCGCGACCTGCTGCGGGGCGCGTGCAACATCCGTGTGCTGTGCCGAACCGTAAGCTCCGACTCCCTGCGCTTGAAGGATTGCCACCGTTCCGTTGTTGAAGCCGGGAAGATAGATGGAAGAAGCCAAGTCTGTCTTGCCGTCCAGGTTGAGGTCGGCGGCGGTCAGAGAAGTGCTGCCGGAGCCTGTGTTCAACCCGTATAGAATCGCCATCTGGAATCCGCCTTGCCCCGTGTTCAAGAGCACTGCCACGCGCGTCGTATTAACGGTGATGTTCGAGACAGCCAAATCTAATCTGCCATCGGCGTTAAAATCGCCTTTGACGAAGTTGCTGGCCGGAAGATTGACATCAAATGAAGGCCCCGGGGTAAAGCTGCCATTGCCCGCGCCATACAAAAGCCTGACAGAATTTCCGACGGCCAGAGGCAGGTCAAGTTTGCCGTCATCATTAAAGTCTGCGGCGACCAGATTGACACCTCCCTGCGAGAAACTGGACGCGGGACTAAACCCGCCTGTGCCGTCACCTAACAGGATTTTTCCGCCGATGCCATAGGTGTTGACTTCAAGGTCTGGAACATCGTCGTTATTAAAATCTGCGACCACGACTGACCATGCTTCAATGCCGACGGGAAGATTCAACGCCGCGCCAAAGCCGCCCGCGCCATCGCCGAGCAGGATGGAAATGCTGCTCGCGGCATTGTTGGCAGTCACAAGGTCTGCCTTGCCGTCGCGGTTAAAATCTCCGGTGGCGATTCCGGTTGGCCCATTGCCGACGCTCAAGCTTGCCGGAGAGCCGAAGCCGCCCGTCCCGTTGCCCAGAATGATAGAGACAGTGCCGATGTTTCGATTGGCCGTCGCCACATCGAGTTTGCCGTCACGGTTGTAGTCGGCCACCGCGATGCCGTAAACATTTGATGGAATATTGAAAGTCGTCGCAGGGCCGAAAGTTGGCGTCGCGCAACCCACAGCATAAGTGGCCGAAATATTCCATGTCAGCATGGCTGCTAACACAAGCGCGCCCACAAGAATTTTTGAATTGAATAAACGAGGCATATTAGTTCTCCTTATTGAAATAGCTGTGAACGCGAAGCCACCGCTGGATGCAGGGATAGTCACTAGCGCTCTCATAAATACCAGCTAATGCGCTCAAGCAGTGTATCACTTTAAGAATATTTCGACCCGATAGACAGGTTCGGGCATTTAGTAAGACTGCCGGTATTATTCTATTTGGCTCAGGCTCAGCGTCAACCGGTTTGCCAACGCAGGTGTGCATCAAAAACTACTGAGGGGCGAAATATACTACTCACAGAAACAGGAAGCAACTGGAAATCATCAAAGGCGATGAAAAGCAAAAAGTCTCACGCAAAAGCGCAAAGACGCAAAGAAAGATTTAACTGTTTTCCTTTGCGTCTTTGCGTGAAATGTTCTTCTTCATTTTCCATCGATAATCGGTTTGCCGCAGCGATTGCAGAAGCGTGCCGCAGGGTCTCTTTGCTCTGCGCCGCAGGAGGGGCAGGTGAGACCGACGCGCATGTTCGCGCCGCAGGTGGAACAGAAAGCAAGTCCTGCGCTGTTTGCCGAGCCGCAAGTGCCGCAGCGACCGGGAAGCGGTGGCACATACCCGCCAGCCTTGTGCGCGATATGGTCTTCGATAATGCTCCACGCGTTCTCCGTGACTTTGTATTGACTGTAGGCTCCGAGCGCGGCAAGAGCGAACAAAGGCGGAAAGACGACCAACCCGACGGTGGCGACCGCTGCTTTATCAAGCCACTTCTGCATGCCTATCTCTGCGCGCGTCCCGCCATGCTCCGGCGTAATCTTGATGGTTAGAGCGGAAGAGAGGCCCGTCAGGTCGCGCAGTGTGCCGGACTTGCGCGCTTGCAGCACGGAGGCCGAAGCGATCTGCACGGTTTGCACCTGATATTTGGAATCAAAAAGATTGCGTAGCACTGCTATCAATTGCGCCGTATCCGCCTCGACGCCCGGATAATATCTGTTGTCCATTTAATCTCCCTCGATAAAACTGAGTCCAATGCAAAATCACTCAACTTCAAAACCGCTCAAGCCTTTGCGCCTTGAGTCTTTCTTTGTTTGCGCCCCCAGCGTGAAATGATTTTGTTTCTCGCAAAGGCGCAAAGATAAAAACCGAAGGCGCAAAGGTTGAGTCAATCAATTTTTGAGTTTTGAAATCGCGTCATAAATATAAAATTGCGTCATAAATATGATTGGTGCTCAATCGTTTTCCTCACAGGCTCTTAACGAACAATGCGGCGGCGCGGTTCGCGTTTTCATTGAGGCTATTGTTTGTCGCTCTCTTTCTTCTTCTTGCCGTTCTTCTCCTGTACCGCCGGAAGCTTGCCCGCGGCCTCTATGACGCTTTCGGCGTTCTCGACCGCGAGTTCGAGCGAAGCGCGCTCCGCGCCCTTTTCTACCTTGTCGCGCAAAGGCGCAAGCTGGGAAAGAAAGCGTGTCGAAGCTTCGGCAAGTTTGCGTACGGCCTTCGGCACGAGTGGATTTCTTTCGTCGCGCGAACTGACATCATCTATGTTGGTTATCGCTTCATCAAGAATTTTAGAGAGGTCATACAGGTAATCCGCGCGCGTGCCTTTTAGCTCGCCCCATTTCTCTAAATCCTTTGCGGCCTGCTGCGCCGAAGCCGCAGGGTCTGTGACGGCCAGCACGCGCCGCTCCGCCGCTTTGATAAAAACGGCGGTGCGCTTGTCCAGTTCCTGCGCTTCGCGCACGAGGTCTGCTTCCTGCGGCGTCAAGTGGTCGCGCTTGGGGTTGGTGGCGGCGTGCGTCGGTTGAGAAAAGAGAGTCAGGGAAAGCAGGCACAGGAGTCCTGCCGTGTATAAAGCTTTAAATTTCATGGCTGCTGTTTAGGTTGAGCGGGCGGAGAGTTTTTCTGGGCTGAGGAGTTAATCTCATCAGAGTTCTGCTGCAAGACCGTGTCGCTGAAAAAAGAGTTGATGGCATTGGTGCGCGCATCGTCTGCGAAATCTGTGATGGCCTTGACGTGGAATGAATATTCCGTCGGCGTCGCGCGACGGATGGCTTCGAGCCGCGTGCCGTGCTCGCGCAGCTCTATCTCCAAACGCTTGTAGAAATCGCGCGTCTTATTACTGCCGGACTTTTGCCCGCCCAGAAAACGCAACGTGTCTTCAATCAGAGCCTGATAGACGCCAAGCTCCGCGATGCAAGCGACAAAGCGTTCGTCAGCCGTGAACTGCTCCGCGCGCATCAATCTGATTTCAGCCATCTCTATGCTCGCTTTCAAACGGGCTTTGGCGTCACGCGCTGCCGAAAGCTGCATGCGCTCGTTGCCGGAGATGAAGATTAACGGAGGCGGAGCCGAGGGCGACGGGACATATAGATTGTCCTGCGCGCGTGCGCTCAGACCGGCGCACGCGGTGAATGCCAGCAGCGCGAAGATGCTGGCCGTCAACCGGATTCTGTTTGTGAAGAGGGAATCCATAGTTTAGTGAATAGTAAATGGTAAACAGTGAATGGTAAATATGTTTTATCTGTTAACGTCAATCAAGAGTAGAAACTCTTTGCGGCCTGTGCGTTAAAAAAGCATTTAACCGCAAAGAGCGCAAAGTGAAACCCCACAAAGACCGCAAAGAAAAAGCAGTTGATTTGTTTCTACCCTTGATTCGCATTGTTAATGATTGCCATTCACCATTTACTTTTTCTTCTTTGCCCCCTGACGGAGCTTGATCTGGTCGCGCAGCATCGGAAGGCGCAGGTTGACCTTCTCTATCTCCAACTGAAATTTCTGCGGGTCTGCACGCGCGAGAAAAGCTTCATAGGCGGCGAGCGCATCCGTGTACTCGGTCAGATTATCATGCGCCGTGGCGATGAAAAAATAGGCAGCCGTCGTTTCCGGTTTGGCCGCGATGAGCCACCTGTATTCGACCAGCGATTCGGGAAAACGTTTCAACTCGTAAAGGGCGACAGCCAGATTAGCATGCGCCGCATAGTTGTCGGGAACGCTGGCGACGACTTTTTGCAAGAGCGTTCCGGCCTCTGCAAAACGGCGTGCCTGAACCAGCGCCGCGCCGTAGCCGGTCGCGTAATCAGCATTGCCCGGCTCAAGCTCAAGCGCGCGGCGACAGTAATCCAGAGAACGCTGCGGGTCATCTTTGCGATAGAGCACGCACAGGCGCGAGAGAATCGAGGCATTGCGCGGCTCTTTCTTCAAAGCCTCCGCTAAAGCCTCGCGCTCTTTGTCGCCGGTCGCGCATTCGATATTGATGACGCCGCGTAGCGATACTGTTTCCGCAGGACGCTTTGTGGCTGCGTCAAGCTCGTCGAGAGTGCGCGTGGCTTCTGCACAGTTGCCCGCCTGTAGATAAAAGCGCGCGAGCGCGGTCGAGACGTAAACGGATGAAGGCGCGCTGCGCTGCGCCGCTTGCGCGCTCTCGATAGCGCTGGCAAGTTCGCCCGCGCCTGCAAAAGCTTCTGCGCGCTCGACGTGGGCCGGAATGTTTTTGGGATCAATCGCCAGCGCGCGTGCAAAACTCTGGATGGCTGCCTGTGTGTCGCCGAGTGCGCGTTCGACTGTGCCGCGCGCCGTCCAGAGATTGGAAGACGAATCTGCTGCCGCTGTGGCCGTGCGCAAGCTGGCGAGCAAGGCGGATAAAATTTCGCGCGCGGCTCTGGTCTGAAGCCGCAAGTCTGTGAGGGCTATGAGGGCGGTCGCATTCTGCGGCTCAAGCTTGAGCGATTGCGAGAGAGCCTGTTCGGCTTCCGCGTATTTTTTCTGGCGTAGCAACAACTCGCCGAGCGCGATGAAGGGCAGCGACCATTCTTTGCGTAAGTCTGTGGCGCGGCGCAGAGCCTTCTCGGCTTCGGGCAAACGGTTCAGCGAAATCAGAGCCGTCCCGCGCTGGTATTCCGCCTCTGGAAATTCCGGGCGCAGCTTGATGGCCTCTTCATAAAATTCCAAAGCCTCGTCTAACTTGCCGCGCCCGTGCGCGTCCTGCCCGCGCTCGAAGAGCTTGATGGGGTCTGCCTCGCCGCCGCCTATCTCATCCTCTGACTGGGCGCGGACGGCTGCGCCGCATCCCAAAAGAAGAATGATGGAAACTGCGAGAGCGCAGAAAAAAAACGCGCGCAGACGAAGGCTCGAAAACATACGGAAAGACTGCTGATTCGGAAAACGGTTCATCGGACAAATTGTTTGGAAGACAAGTCCGGGGAGGAACACATCTTAGCACGCAGGCTGGCGAAAAAGGAAAAAGTAAAAAGGTAAAAGGCAAAAGCGAAACAGGATTGAAGGCTTTCTTACTTTTACCTTTTACCTTTTTACTTTTTCCTTTCTTCCTTGATGAGTGGCGGTTGCGTGAAAGCGTTTGCTTGGGATAACATGCGCGACGCAATAAATTCAATTTAAATGGCTATGAAATAGAGCGCAGGAGGAACGACTATTTGCTCCGTCCTGACGAATGAGAGAAGGCGCAGACTGTGAGTACTTATCCGTCGGGTCAGCAGGAACAGGTCGAAGCAATCGTCTCGCAGGAGGCCGGGCTGAAAGAGAAAAGCTTGCGCGCTCTCGTGCGCGGGATGGATTCGGTCGTCGTCGCTTTCTCCGGCGGAGTTGATAGCACCTACGTGGCCCTGATTGCGACTCAAGAATTAGGCGAACGCGCACTCTGCGTGACAGGGGATTCCGCAAGCCTCGCACAGCATCAGCGCGCACAGGTCGCGCGCCTCGCAGAAGATTTCGGATTTCATCTGGAAACGATTCGGACGGAAGAGCTGGAAGATGTGCGTTATCAGGCCAACGCCCCGAATCGCTGCTACTTTTGTAAGACAGAGCTTTATGACAAGCTTGCGCCTCTGGCTGCTGCAAGAGGCTATGCGTTTGTGTTGGACGGCTCGACGATAGATGATCTGGGAGATTACAGGCCGGGGCGTGCCGCCGCAGCGGAACATAGCATACGCAGTCCGCTGGTCGAAGCCGGAATGAGCAAAGCAGTGGTGCGTGAGCTAAGCCGGCGCGCGGGCTTGCCCACATGGGATCAGCCCGCGAGTCCGTGTCTCTCTTCGCGTATCGCTTACGGCACGCCCGTGACCATCGAGCGGCTGGCGACGGTTGATCGCGGCGAAGAAATTATGCGCGAACTGGGCTTTAGAGAGTTTCGCGTCCGGCATCACGACCAGCTCGTGCGGCTGGAAATTGCTCCCGCAGAGCTTGAGCGCGCTCTTGAGCGCAGGATGGCAGACCTGCTGGCGGAAAAATTTCGCGCCCTCGGCTTTCGCTATGTAACGCTCGACTTGCACGGCTACCGCACGGGAGCGATGAACGAAATCTTAAAAACAGTGACAATCGACGGGTGACGCGTGACGAGTAAAGGCAAGAGCGTTTTGCTCTTTGCTTGTCACTCGGCACTTGTCACACGTCACTCGTCACTTGGAGGCTGTTATGGCTAATGCAATGGTTGACGACACACGGCGGATTAGAGAAGACAACCCGTTTGAGGCTATGATGTCGCGCTTTGACAGGGCGGCGCAGCTTCTCGATCTAGACCCGGATTTGTATGCGGTGATGCGCGTCCCAAACCGCGAGATAAAAGTTTATATCCCCGTGCGTATGGATTCAGGGCGCATCGAAGTCTTTGAGGGATTTCGCGTGCAGCACAACTTTGCGCGCGGGCCTGCCAAGGGCGGAATTCGCTATGCGCCGGATGTGAATATAGATGAAGTGCGCGCTCTGGCGGCATGGATGACCTGGAAGTGCGCTGTGGTCAATGTGCCGTTCGGCGGCGGCAAGGGCGGCGTCATCTGCGATCCCTTGCAAATGTCTCTCGGCGAGTTGGAGCGATTGACGCGCCGCTATGCAGCGGAACTGATCGACTTCATAGGGCCGGAAAAAGACGTGCCTGCGCCCGACATGAATACCAATGAGCAGACAATGGCATGGATTATGGATACATATTCCATGCACGCGCGCCATACTGTAACCGCCGTGGTGACAGGCAAGCCCGTTGACCTCGGCGGCAGCGCCGGACGGCGCGAGGCCACCGGGCGCGGACTGCTTTTCGTCATCAACGAAGCCATCAAGAGATTCGATATGACGCCTCCGCAGACCAGAGTCGTAGTTCAAGGCTCAGGCAACGTCGGGGGGATTGCCGCTCGCCTGCTCCATGAATCAGGATATAAAGTGGTTGCTATCTCGGATGTTCACGGCGGCATTTACAATCCGAACGGGATAGACATCCCCGAAGCCTTGATGCACCTGCAAACGACCCGCTCGTTTGAAGATTTCGCGGGCGTCGAGCGTGTGAGCAATGAGGAATTGCTTGAGCTGGAATGTGATGTGCTGGTTCCGGCGGCCACCGAAAATCAGATTCGTTCGACCAATGCCGACAAGATTAAGTGCAAGGTGCTGGCCGAGGGCGCAAATGGGCCGACCACCGCCGCCGCCGATGCCATTCTGCACGAAGCGGGCGTCTTTGTGATACCGGATATTCTGGCAAACGCCGGCGGCGTGACCGTTTCTTACTTCGAATGGGTGCAGGATCGGATGGGATATTTCTGGCGGGAGGATGTCGTCAACCAGCGGCTTCAGGAGACGATGGTTGCCAGTTTCAACGACCTGTGCCGCTATGCGGACTCTCATTCAGTTGACACCAGAACGGCTGCGTATATGCTTGCCATAGACCGTGTGGCCTATGATACACGCATGCGCGGTATATATGCGTGACGGAAAAAACATAGTGAATTTAGACGCTAAGTTGTGAAAATGTCTTGATTTCCGCGCTTAAGTGGAGTATGGTCAGGCAGAATTCTTACGTTGGGCAAAGCTTGTAAATGTATTGCAGATAAGCCGAATGCCCGCGTAAGGTCAGTTGACATCGGCGCGCTGTTTTCATATAAACAGTAGCCTGTTAACTCTCTCTAGTAAGAAGAACAGAACAGTCGGGAGGCGCATGGTTTTACTCAAAGCGCCCGCGAGCGAGCACTTTTTAGGTGCTTGTCTCCTCTCGCTGCTCCGCTCCATTCAACAAGCGGTTTCGGTCGAAGGGCGGTAGCAGTTTCACTTTAACTTTGTCGTTGCACGCTTGTAGTTGGAGCGTCCGCGCCCCGCAAGGCTGCTTTCGGGTCGCGCGCGATGTCTGTGATGAACAGCCAGATGCTAAAAGACATCCGCCCAACCGGTGGTCTTGTGCGGCAGGCCGCACATTCCGCAAATTTTTTATACTCATTTCGCAGGAGGAATGCGATGAGACTCGCGAGAAGAGCGCACGTTATAGCGCTCGCCATGTTGATTCTGTGTGCCGCAGCATCAGCCCAAACTTTAAGGAACGAGAATGATCCACGGAACATTGCTCCGACCGTAGGCACAGGCGGCCCCATGGGAGGGCCAACCGGACTCTTTACCATCTATGACGGGCAGACCTTGCGTCGCGGAGAGTTCACTTTCAGTATTGCTTACAGCAACTTTGACCGCGATCCCGGTAATGTGGATTTGACAGAGGTGCCCATCAGCTTCCAGATCGGAGTTGGTGACCACCTCGAACTCTTCTTCAATACCGACGCCTATCGCGGCATCAAGGTCAACAATCCGAAAAACTTATCAAGTTTTTACCTGCCGAACTCAAGGCTCTATACCGGGCCGGGAACCCTGACGACCGGGCCAGCAATTATTCTGGCTCCCAATGGTCTGACCGGGTTCTTGACAACTGCTGTCTTCCGGCCAACCGGCATTCAGCCGTTCGTGCAGTATCCATTCACCTTTACGTCGAGCACGATTATTCCGGGACGCACCATTAGCTTTGGCGCGGTTAATACACCGGGTGGCGGCAGCAACTTCGGGAGCGCGGATGCCTTTCCGGGCATCGGTTCGCCGGTCGGCAGTATCCTGCCGGGCGTGGTGCTGGCCTCTAACTTCGTGACCTTGTTCGGCGGCACGGTGGTCGAGGTTCCGGCGACCTTTACGGTTGCGCCGGCCTATCTGCCGGATGCGCCGTTCATTAATCGGCTCTATGGTCAGTCGGCTTTCAGCACCTTTACCGTCGGCGCGAAATGGCGTTGGACCGGCCCGAACAATCCGTTCGGCTTCGGTTTCATTCCGTTCTATCGCTTCTATGGCGATCAGGGTGATGATTCTTCGGGCTTCAATCAGTTGCAGCGCGGGGCCAGCCCCGGCGGCTCGATTGGAGACTTTGGACTGGTGATGTTTGCCGATGGCCGTTTGAGCCGTTCGGTTAATGTGTCGGCCAACCTCGGCTATATCCTGAACAGCAACCCGCGCGGGACATTCCCCGGCGGTGAGTTCACGTTGCTGGATCGCCCGGATGAGTTTATCGCGGGCGTCGGGTTCGACTTCCCGATCAACAAGCACTTCCAGCCGATCTTCGAGTTGCGGTCTACTCAATATGTGGGCGGTCGCACTCCGAATGCATTTGAGAACAGCCCGGTCGAAGCGCTGGGCGGTATCAGAATCTATCCGAAGCGTTGGATGGGATTCAGCCTTGCTTATCGCTATCACATCAATCAGCAGGATAGGCAGCAGTTCGAAGGCAGAGATGTCACGACCGTGGTCAATCTCGGTGGTGGCGCAACTCAAGCCATTCCGGTGACGGTTGGTTCGTTCCCGCGCGGCTTCAATCCTTCGGAAGACGCACATGGATTCCTGTTCCAGTTCTTCATCGGTCGCAGAAACGAACGCGCGCCTGAGTTCTTACCGAATCAGGCTCCGACGGTTTCGATAGCGGCTGCCGAGTCTTCGATCACTCTGGCCTGCCCTGCGGGCACGAGACCGACGACTTGTACTGCTCCGAGTCCGGATTTTGTTGTCAATCTGACGACCAATGCTTCTGACCCGGATGGCGATACGTTGCTTTACACGTACACGACCACTGGCGGACGCATTACTGGCGAAGGCGCAAACGTAAGCTGGGACTTGAGCGGAGCACAGCCGGGCACCTACACGGCGACAGTGGAAGTTGACGACGGATGCGGCTGCGTATCCTTCTCTTCGACGACTGTGACGGTCTCTGAGCCGCCCGCAGGCTGCTGCGTGCCGCCTTGTCCCGACCTCAGCGTCTCTTGCCCGACTGACCTGATTGAAGTCGGTGGGCCAGCCACGGTTACCGCCAATGTCAGCGGCGGCGACCCGAATGCCAGCATCACGTACAACTGGACGGTTTCAGGCGGTTCGATCAGCGGCGGTCAGGGAACACCCTCGATCACAGTTGATACGACCGGTCTGACTGGTGGCGGTTCAGTAACGGCTACCGTCGAAATCGGCGGCGTCGCACCTGAATGCAACAGGACAGCCTCTTGTACGTTTACGATTCGCGAAACCCGCGTGGCACGCAAGTTTGACGAGTACGGCAACATCGCCTTCAACGACGAGAAAGCACGTCTCGACAACTTCGCCATCGAGCTTCAGAACGATCCAGGCGCACAGGGTTACATCATCGCTTACAGTGGCCGCAGAGCCAGAGCCAATGAAGCCCAATCGCGTGCGGATCGTGCGAAGGACTACCTTGTCAATATGCGCCAGATTGATTCTGGACGTATCGTCACGGTGGATGGCGGTGCCAGAGAAGACCTGACGGTCGAACTCTGGATCGTGCCGAGTGGCGCGGCTCCGCCGACCGCTTCGCCGACTGTGGATGCCAGCGAGGTGCAGATCATCAGAGCGCCTGCAAGACGCTCGCGTCGTGGTCGCCGTCGCTAGGCTTGATGAAACGCTCGCGTCTCTCCTGAACTTATGAGCCGCGACCCTTAACAAGAGGCGGGCGATGTTTCTCCTGTAGAAGCATCGCCCGCTTCTCTTTGATTGTGGCGCGGGCTGCCCCCGCTGTGTCCCCCGGCGGAAGATTTTGTACAACCGCCTTCGCCGCCCGTCGCATCCTAAAGAACGCTTCGTTGCCGGTTTGCAGTTGTCGTCTCAAACGGCGCGGGCGTTGAAACCTTTAACTATCTGCCGAATTACTGAGATACGGAACTAAAGAGATATGCTTATGCGAATCACAAGAAGTTTCCCCCTCTTGCTCCTTGCTCTGCTGGGGCTAATGTCAGCCTCTATGACCTATCGCCAGACCGCGCAGGCCGCCGATGGCGTGGCGGATGGGTCTGCCGAAGCTGCGCAGTATCCTATGGACTGGCGCGTCAGCGGCCCGACCGGCGGAGACGTGCGCGCTATCGTGGTTGATGCCAACGACCCGCAGCGTTTCTATTTCGGGACGCTTGACGGCCAGATTTATACTTCCACAGACGGCGGGCAGACTTGGAGCTTGTTCGTCAATTTCAATCGTCCCAAACTTTTCATAGACAACATTATTGTTGACCCGCGCAACTCGCGCGCCATCTATGTCGCGGCGCATCGCCATACAGAGCCGGGCGGCTTTTTCAAAACGACAGACGGCGGAAGGACTTGGCGCGAATCAACCGAGCTGCGTGGCGAAGCCGTACACTCTCTTTATCAAGCAGAGGCGGATCAGGACACGATACTGGCAGGCACGAGTCACGGCGTTTTTCGCTCGACAAATGCGGGCGATAGCTGGACGCAACTGCCGACGACAGGTCTGATTAACCTCAACGTCGAATCGCTCGCCATGGACCCGCGCAGCACGAATGTGATTTACGCTGGGACATGGCATCGTCTCTTCAAGTCTACGGATTCAGGGCAAACATGGCGGCTGATGAAAGAGGGCATGATTGACGATTCGGATGTGTTTGCGATTGACATAGACCCGCGCGACCCGAACCACATCATCTCGTCCGCTTGTAGCGGCATTTACGAATCAAAGAATGCGGGCGAAAGTTGGAGAAAAGTGCAGGGCATTCCTTCGCAGTCGCGTCGCACGCGCGCCATCTTGCAGCACCCTTCAATTCCGGGAATGGTCTTTGCCGGAACCACAGAAGGCTTCTGGCGTTCCGCCAACGGCGGCACTTCGTGGATGCTGACGACATCCAAGCAGCTTGAGGTCAACTCCATTTCCGTGCATCCGCGAAATCCAAATACGATTTACGTCGGGACAAATAATTACGGGGTGATGGTTTCGCATGACGGCGGAAAAAGCTTCGCGCCGAGCAACGGCGGTTACAGCGGTCGCTTTGTCAATTCGGTGACGGCAGATAAAGAAAAAGCAGGTCGTATTTATGCGACGACGATTAACACCACGACGGGCGGCGGCTTTTTCTTCGTCAGCAATGACGGAGGCTCTTCGTGGCAGCCTTCGATGCGAAACATGCCGAACCGCTTGATCGGCTACTCTGTTTTGCAGGACGAGCGCGACGGCAACACGCTTTATCTGGGCACGAATTTAGGCATCTACAAATCGCTTGATCGCGGCTCGTCGTGGTCGCCTATCGGCGCGCCAAAGATCGAGACTGCCCCTAAGGGCAAGAAGAAGGGGCGCGGGCAATCAACCGCGAGTGCCGCTTCAGGTGCGGCCCTGCGCTCAAACGACATGGTCAAACGCGCGCAGGAAGCCTTGAACGCTGCCGGTTACAACGTCGGAGTCCCGGACGGCAAAGCGGGCACGGCCACCATCACACAGGTCAGAAAATTTCAGGCGGATAAAAGTATCCCCGTGTCTGGCAAGCTGGATAATGCGACGCTCACTGCGCTGGGTCTGGCGGGCGGAGTGCAGACGACCAACGACAGGGGCAAGCTGCCCATTCCGGTCGTAGCTTTAACGGATGCGGTCAATGCTCTGGCCCATACGAATAATGAGCGCGATGGACGGGCGGGCATGTTTGCCGCCACCAACGCAGGCTTGTATCGCACGTATGATCCTTCGCAGGGTTGGGAAAGACTCTCTTACGGAGCGGGCATGGATTCGCGCACGACATGCATTTCAATCAGCCAGCAGAATCCGCAAACCATCTGGGTCGGCACGGCGACTTCGGGCGTGCTCGTCTCAAGAGACGGGGGCGAGACGTGGCAACAGGTCAGGGGCGTTCCGACGACCGCTCCGATCAGCACTATTGCACAAGACCCGCAACGCTCCGCATATATTTATGCAGGCACGAAACAGACTCTTTATATGTCGCACGATGGCGGAGAGAAGTGGGTGCGGCGCGGCGGCAACCTGCCTTATGGAGACTATGCCAGCATCCTCATCAATCCCGACAACGGCGATGAAATCTTTGTCGGCAACGCATGGGAGAATGGCGGAGGCGTTTATCGCTCTGTCAACGCGGGCGACACGTGGCTCAGGATAGACCCGCGCGATGCAAACCTGCCGAGCCAGCGTATCTGGGCGCTCGCATTCTCTTCGCAGGATAGAAACCGCATCTTCGTCGGTTCACACTCTGCCGGAGTTTATGTGGCAGAGCGAAATGGCAGAACGGCGCAGAGCGCTGAGAGGTAGAAAGTCAGGAGCCTGTAGCCGGGGGTCAGGGGTCAGTGATTAGCATTTACTTGAATCAAAGATTTGCGCTTTATGTTTTTCACTTCGCACTTTCTGACCCCTGACCCCTGACTCCCGCTCGCTGCCCACTGCTCTTATCGCCTTGACATGCTTGCATTTTGGCGTGTACATTGCCCACCTACCCGGTCAGGCGACCGGCGATGGTCGGACCAAGCGGGCGACTTTAAAGAGGACGCGGAAATCGAAAAACTTTTTGGCTAACTTTTCCCAAACTCTCAACTGCTCGAAACTCTCGCAGAGTTCCCCCCCGATCAATCGCCGACAGAAACTGATTAAGCATGGCTATTCATCTCTTGAGCAGCATAGCCGCTCTCAAGCGTATGAAGAGCGCAGAACGCACGGGCCGGGTATGGTGCGATCAGCTCTCTAACGCACCGTAATTCCAGCAGGAGCCTAAACAGGAGTTTTCATGTCCACCGAACAACCCAAGCCGATTAACGGCGAGGAAACAAACAATCAATCTTCACCCAATGAGCAGCCCGAGCAGAATTCTACTCCTGCGACGGGTGAACAGAATGCTTCGGCCTCCACCGCGACCGCCCAAGCTGCAACCCCATCCGCTTCAAACGCTGCCGAGCAATCGGTGCCTGAAGAAGATGAAGAGGCGGCACGCGCCAGCAGCGATTTTGACTTTGGCGCGATGCTCGATCAATTCGAGCAGGAGCAGGCAGCATTTCAGGAAGGCGAAGTCGTGCGCGGCACAGTCGTCGGCATCACTGAGCGCGGCGTCGTCATAGACTTCGGCTACAAATCCGAGGGCATCGTCAATCAGGCCGAGTTCATGGAAGACGGCGAACTGACCGTCAAACGCGGCGACGAAGTCGAAGTGCTCGTCAAGAGCATGGAAACGAGCGAAGGTTTCCCTGTGCTCTCGCGCGCTGACGCCGTGCGTATGAAGGCTTGGGACGAGCTTGAGAAAGCCTACAGCGAAGGCACGCCCATCAAGGGCCGCATCACAGAGCGCATCAAAGGCGGCTTGCGCGTAGACATTGACGGCATCGCTGCTTTCCTTCCGGGGTCGCAGGTTGACACGCGGCCCGTGCGCAATCTCGACTCGCTCAGGAATCAGGAAATCGAAGCCAAAGTCATCAAGCTCAATCGCAAACGCTCGAACGTCGTCCTCTCGCGCAAGGCTCTCATCGAAGAGCACAACGCGGGCAAGAAGGACGAGACGCTCGGACAGATTGAAGAGGACATCATCGTCGAGGGTCAGATCAAGAACCTGACGGACTACGGCGCGTTCGTTGACCTCGGCGGCATAGACGGCCTCCTGCATGTCACGGATATGTCTTGGGGACGCTTGCAAAATCCTGCCGAGCTGTTCAAGGTTGGCGACAATGTGCAGGTCAAAGTCTTGAAGTTTGACAAAGACCGCGAGCGCGTCTCTCTCGGCTACAAGCAACTTATCCCAGACCCGTGGGCGAGCATCGAAGAGCGTTTTCCCATCGGCAGACGCTTGCAGGGCAAGGTCGCATCGGTCGCAGACTACGGCGCGTTCATAGAGCTTGAGCCGGGCGTCGAAGGTCTGGTGCATGTCTCCGAGATGAGCTGGTCAAAGCGCGTCAAGCATCCTTCAAAGCTCGTCAATCCTGAAGACACGGTAGATGTCGAAGTCTTGAGCGTTGACCCGAAAGCCCGCCGCATCTCTCTGGGCATGAAACAGGTGCAGGCCAATCCGTGGCAGACTTTGAAAGACCGCTATGAGGTCGGCTCGCGCGTGCGCGGGCGCGTGCGCAACCTGACAGACTTCGGCGCGTTCATAGAGGTCGAGGACGGCGTTGATGGACTCGTCCATGTCTCGGACATCTCGTGGTCCAAACGCATCAAGCATCCCGGCGAGCTGTTAAAGAAAGGTCAGGAGATAGAGGCCGTCATCACCAGTATTGATGCCGAGAGCCGTCGTCTTTCGCTCTCCATCAAAGACCTTGAGCCGAACGCGTGGGAACGCTTTATCACAGAGCACAAACCCGGCGATGTCGTGAAGGGCAAGATTGCGCGCTTTGCCAACTTCGGCGCATTCGTCGAACTGGGCGATAACCTCGAAGGCTTGTGTCACATCTCAGAGTTGTCGGAAGAGCGCGTGGAAAAGCCTGAAGATGTCGTGCAGCTTGGACAGGAGATGGACTTCAGAGTCTTGAGGATTGATCCTGAGTCGAAGAAGATCGGCCTCTCTGCCCGCGCCGCTTCGAGCGACGAGCCAATCCTTGATTCCAAGAGCTATTCCTCCGAAGCCAAAGGCGGCATGGCCTCTCTGGCAGAGCTGGCGGATTTCGGAACCAAAGGAAGCTCCGGCGAAGACCGCGAATCGTAAGAGCGAAATAATTAACCGCAAAGACACGAAGTCACAAAGAAGAATATTCTTTCTCTTTGTGACTTCGTGTCTTTGCGGTTAGGCTCTTCTCGTTTCATAAATCCATGTAAAATGTTGCATGCACGCCAGTTCCGTCTTGCCGTCAGTCAACATTTTCTGCTACTGTAAGCTTCTGATAAGCAGTCCCTTACAAAGTTCGAGACCATCGAGAGCGAGGTAATGGCATGACGAAAGCGGAACTGGTCGAAGATGTCGCCCGCGCGGCTGAGCTAACGAAGAAGGACGCCGAACGGCTGGTCGAAATCGTCTTCGAGAGCATCATTGAGACTTTAAATCAGGGCGAGAAGATAGAGTTGCGCGGCTTTGGCAGTTTCCGCGTGCGCGAGCGCGGCGCGCGTCGTGGTCGCAATCCGAAGACCGGCGATCCTGTCAATATTCCTGCTAAACGCGTCCCGTATTTCAAGCCCGGCAAAGAACTCAAAGAGCTGATAAATGAAGAGCCGCCTGCTCAGGAATCGTCCTCGCCGTCCGAAACTCCTGACCTCAGCAGCGGCAGCAACGAAGACAATCGCACCCCTTCCGGCTTCTGAATTTTCCCGTCAAGACGCAAGAGAGGTGAGCACGGCGTGGACAGACTCTGGACTCCCTGGCGATACGATTACATCAAGTCAGGCTCAGGTGAACAAGAGGGCCAAACTCCTTCATGCATCTTCTGCTCGCTGCAAGAAGAGACGGGCGACGACCAGAGCAAGTTCATCCTGCATCGCGCCGCGCACAATTTCGTAGTCCTCAATATCTATCCATACATCAGCGGCCACCTGCTCATCGTTCCCTACCTGCACGTCGCAGAACTCTACGCCGCGCCAAAAGAAGCGACAGACGAATTGATGGATTTAACCAAACGCGCTCAAGCCATCCTGCAAGAGACCTATCACCCGCACGGCTTCAACCTCGGCATGAACCTCGGACGCGCCGCCGGAGCCGGAGTCGCCACTCACATACACCTCCACCTCATGCCCCGCTGGACGGGCGACGCCAACTTCATGTCAACCATCGGCGAAACACGCGTCATCCCGGAAGATTTGCAGACAACTTATAAAAAATTGTTCGGACAATTTTGAAGATTAACGCTTCACTGTCTTGTGCGGAATCGCTTCGTCCTCGACCTCGCCGCCTTTGCTGATGGGAATCTCTGAGGGCTTGCTGTAGCTGACGCCGCGCTCTTCCGTGTCGAGGTCTGCCTGCGGTAATGCAGACAGCGTGCTTGATGAAGGAGGATTAAAGCCGGGATAGTCTATCCGCGCGTGGTAGATGGCCGTGAGCGAGGTAATCATGGCTTCTTTAATCGTGGTCAACTCGCGCAGGGTGAGGTCGCATTCGTCCAGTTGGCCGTCGCTGACGATGGCGTCAACAATCTTGGTGACGATGGCGCGGATGTTCTCCGGGTCAGGCCGCGAGAGCGAGCGCGCCGCAGCTTCGCAGGAATCCGCGAGCATCATGATGGCTGCTTCTTTGAACTGCGGCTTCGGGCCGGGATAACGAAAATCCGTCTCGTCCACTTCTTCGCCTTCGGCTGCCTGCGCCTGCGCTTTGCGCAAGAAGAAGTGCAGTGTGCGCGTGCCGTGATGCTGCGGGATAAAGTCTGCGATGCGTTTGGGCAATCCGATCTCTTTCGCCAGCTTGATGCCGTAGGTGACATGGCTCGTGATGATCTTCGCGCTCCGCGAAGGTTTCAATCGATCATGCGGATTTTCGCCCAACTGATTCTCGACAAAATATTCGGGCGCGGCGGTTTTCCCGATGTCGTGATAGAGCGCGCCGATACGCGCGAGCAAAGGATTTGCCCCGACCGCGCGCGAAGCTTCTTCCGCCAGTTGGCCCACCGCATGCGAGTGCTGGTTTGTGCCGGGCGCGCGCAGGGCCAGCTGACCCAAGACAGGCAAATCCGCGTTCGACAGCTCAAGCAATTTCACATCCGTCAGAATGCCGAACAGCGATTCATTGACCGGCAAGCCACCGGCAGTAAAGACCGAAGTTAAAAGTCCGCTGCCGACGCCGCAGGCCATCGCCAGCAGCAGTGCATTCAAGGGCAGAGCCTGCTGCGCGTAAGCCATCAACGCGACGGCCATCAAGGCGTTGACTGCGCCGACAAACGCTCCGGCCAGCGTCACCGACTGCCTTTCTCGATAGCGACCTATGCCGTAAATCGCCGCCGCCGACGAGATAACTGCATAGAAGGCTATCAACATTCCGTTTGAGGACATCAACCCGGCGAAGAGGGCTGTAATGAGTCCTGTGATTAAAGCCAACTGCGTGTCTGAAAGCATCGCTACCAGCAAGGCTGCCGCCGCGAAAGGAATGGCAAAGCTCCACAGCATCGGCTCGTTCAAAGGAGTATGGATGGTTTGCGTCGCTGTAAAATCTGCGAGCGTAAAGCCGACGCGCATCAGCACTGTTTGAACGATAACGGCAGACCCGACCAGCGCAAAGGCCCTTCGCTTGGAAAGCCCCAGACTGACGGCTGTGCTCCTGTGATCCACAAATTCCCATGCCACCCAGTAAAGAGCCGTGATGAGAAAGAAGAGGCCAAAGAGCCGCCGCCAGGGTCGCTCCGTGCGCTCGTAAGCGCGGACAGCCGCGAGCTGTGCGAGCATTTGCGGCTTGACTGTATCGCCTTCGCGCGCGATGACCTGACTGCGTTTGAGCGAGATAACGGCGGGCACAGTCCGCGCCGCCGCCTCCTCGCGGGCAACACTTGTCGCGGCCTCGTCATACATCACATTAGTCCTGACAAGCGAGAGCAGCGCAGGTGTCAGAGAAGCCTTTTGGTCTTCAGTCCATCCTCTTAGATTCTCAATTCGTGAACGCAGGTTCTGCTGCGCGACGGAGAGAGGCGTCATGCGATTTTGCGGCAAAGCGACAACCGGCTGCGCCTTGGGGTTTTGCAGGTCAACGAGCACGATCTCTTTCTTTAAGAGCGGCTCGTCCCTGTCTTCATAAATCATTCCGCTGGCCGCATCGCGCAGCAGCCGCGTCAGCGTCTCCAGATCGCCGTCATTAAAACGCCGCGCTGCAAAGACGCGCGCAGCCTCCGCGCCGCCCGCGCCCGGCCACACCTCCTGCGCTCTCTGATTCGCGCCGCGAGATTCCGCCAACTGCTTTTTCAAATCCTCCCATCCTGAACGAAAGCTTTGCACAGTGCGGTCTGCACGCGCTGAATCGTAAGTGAAAACAGGCCGCGCTGCTTCCATAGCCTCGCGCTGGCGTCTTTCAGTTTCCGTCGTGTCCACACCGGCGATGTCCGTCGGCGAATAAATAGTTCGGCGCACCACGTCGCCTTCTTTATAGTTTTCAGTTCCGGCGCGCGAGAAAGGATTTGCCAGCAGCAGCGTGGTGACGACGACGAAAAAGAAAAAGGTAATCAGGAATCGCTTTGGCGGCGAGAACCATTTAAATGGACGGGTCAGGAAGGAGAGCGCAGTGTTGCGCGCTCTCGCAATCGGCGAGACCAGACGTGGACGGCGGTTGCTGCTCATTTAACGGTTTGCGCGAACTCTTTCTCGACTGCGATTTCCGAATCCTCCGGCGCGCCTGGATATTGGACCAGATCGCGCGCCAGAATCTCACCGGCCCTTTCCAGCATCGGCCTCAGCGACTGCGGCTCAAGCGCGGAGACGGCGATACTTTCGCGCGTCCCGCCCTGCGACGCCGCGCGCATCATGGCCGCCAGATCATCTTTCTCAACGAGGTCGGCCTTATTGAAAACGATTAATCTGGGGATTTGTCCAAGTTCGAGGTCGCTTAAAATCCTCTCGACCGATTCGACCTGTTGCGTCCAGCGCGGATTGCTGGCATCAACCAGATGTATGAGCAGGTTGCTGTCGCTGATTTCTTCGAGCGTGGCGCGAAAGGCGGCTATCAAATCCGGCGGCAGGTCGCGTATGAAACCAACCGTGTCGTTGATGATGACTTCCTGCTCGCGCGGCAGGCGCAAGCGGCGCGAGGTCGGGTCGAGCGTCGCAAACATGCGTTGCTCCGCATGCACATGACTCTGCGTCAGCGCGTTGAGCAAAGTTGACTTGCCAGCGTTGGTGTAACCGGCGATAGAGATGATGGGAAACTCGCGCCGCATGCGTTCCTTGCGCCGCTCCTGTCGCCTTTGTCTTTGCGCCTCAATCTCTTTTTCGAGTCGTGTGATGCGGTCGCGCACGCGGCGTCTGTCGGTTTCAAGCTTGGTTTCGCCGGGGCCGCGTCCGCCGATGCCGCCCGCTAGCCGCGAGAATGCGGAATCATGTCCGGCCACCAGACGCGGCAATAAATATTTCAACTGGGCCAGCTCGACCTGTATCTTGCCCTCGCGCGATTGAGCGCGCTGCGCGAAGATGTCCAGAATGAGCTGTGCGCGGTCAATCACTTTCAGGTCTGTGGCATCGGAGAGCGAGCGCACTTGCGCCGGACTCAATTCGCGGTCAAAAACAATCAGGTCTGCGCCGAGCTGCAAAGCGCGCACGAGCAATTCTTCGAGCTTGCCCTTTCCCAGAAGAGTGCGCGGGTCAATCGCCGTCCGGCGTTGAATAATCTCATCGAGCACGACCACGCCGGCAGAAGTCGCCAGCTCGCGCAACTCGGCCATAGACTCTTCGGCTTCCGCGAGCGAGCCGCTGGTGACGCCGACCAGAATCGTGCGGTCGCGCACGTCCGCACGCCGCGTGGCTTTGCGGTTGCGCGCCATCTCTTCTTCCAGCGAATTGATGAGCGCGAGAAAGTCTACGTCCATCTGTGAAGGAATCTGCGGCTCAAGAAAAGCGTAAGGCAGTATCGCGTGATCGGCATCAAGCGCCGACGCAGTGGTCGGCAGCAGGTGTGCGGCGCGAATCATGCCGGGCAGCCCCGTGCGCTCGTCCACATCGAGCGCGACCATCAAATCCAGACGCAGGAGCGCAAGGTCGGTCAGGTCGTCCTGCGTCAATTCTTCGCCGCGCAGGTGCGTGTGCACTGCGCGCAACCCGCGAAAGCGGTCAGCCGCGACGCGCGTGCGCTTCAGGTCGGGCCACTCGATGCGCCGCGCATCTCCGACGATGACATATTCCACATATCCCTTGCGATCAATCAGCGCGCCGATTTGCCTGCGCGTCTCATGCGACAGCTCTGTTAATTGTCTGGCAAACTCCGGCGTCACGATCTGGTGCGGCGCGACACGCCGCGAGTAAAGCTTTTCGATGCGACGCAACTGATTGGGTTTCAAGCCCTGTGTGTTCCCCTGTACGTTACTGATGAGTCTTGTCCTCCGATGAAGAAGAAAAGTTTAGAGAGTTCGGAGAGTTCATAGAGTTTAGAGAGCAGTAGAAGGCAAACTTTCCTGCACTCTCTAAACTCTTTACTCTCTTGATACAAAAAGATTGAAGCGAGCGGTAGGAGTCGGACGCTGTGAGAAAACCTTTGGAATTGCTCTGCGAAATTACTTCGCTCGGTCGCTTGAGCATGGCGAAATCTTTAGCCAAGCCTTTAGATGCTCCTTCAAAGCATAAAGACGCCCTCTTTCAAGGGCGTGACAGTATGGCTTGACTGGCAGGGATTATAACATAGCCTGTAGAGACCGGGAGCAGGGAAAATTTATCGTCGCCTGAATTTTACAAATCTTCCGGTAGGGATTTGCGGGGCGCAGCCTTGTTAATTAGACACCGCTCGCGCCTGCATCGTATGATGAGCCAGGACAATTATTGATTTGCGATTAGCGATTTTTGATTGAGTTTTAGTCTTGTCTTTTTCAATCGCAATTCAAAAAATCAAAAATCAAAAATTCTATCTGGGGGCGAGATGAGCGGAGCGGGACAGATCAGGCGCGTTAATCCTGCGGCGGGGATACCGGGCGGCGAGGTGTTGGTCGAATGCGAAGGCTTTGACACCAGCAATCTGGCGGCTTGCGCTTGCCTGTTCGACGGGGAACGCGGGCATCTGATCGGAGCCTCGACGCGCCGCGTGCTGGCCCTGATTCCAGAAAATAACTTTGGCGGAAAAGTCGAGGTGACGCTGGAAAGCGAGGGCGTGCGGAGCGAGCCTTCAAGTCTGATCGTCGGGACGAAACTCGCAGAAGACCTGCATCCTGTCGCCAACCCGGCTTTTGACCCGGATGACGGCGCGCTCTACGTCACGCGTTCAGGCTCGCGCGGCCAGCAACTGCCGGTCACGCTCTTTCGCATAGACACGGACGGAGAGTTACAGGAGTTTTCGGGCGACATCACCAATCCGACGGGCATCGCTTTTGACCCTTCGGGGCAGATGTACGTCACGAGCCGCATGGACGGCACAGTTTATCGCGTCACGCCGTTCAAAGACGCCGTCACCTTTGCACAGAACTTAGGAGTCGCCACCGGCCTCGCTTTCGATAAACAGGGGCGCATGTATGTGGGTGACCGGACAGGCACAATCTATCGCATCAACGGCATCGGTGAAGAACAAATCTGGGCGCAGCTAGAGCCGTCTGTGTCTGCCTATCATCTGGCCTTTGGCCCGGACGAGGCGCTCTACGTCACAGGGCCGACCGTCACCAGCTATGACTCCATCATGCGTCTTGACGAGCGCGGCACGCCAGGCGTGTTCTATCGCGGGCTGGGGCGACCGCAGGGCATGGCCTTTGACCGTGAGGGCAACCTGTATGTCGCCGCCTCCTTGAGCGGTCGGCGCGGCATCGTACGCATCGGGCCAAATGGCAGCGAGGCAGAACTTTTTGTCGCAGGCATGAACGTCATCGGTCTGGCTTTCAGTGCGGCGGGTGACATGGTGGTGGCTACGAGCGAAGCTGTTTACAGCTTGCCTCTGGGCATTCACGGAACATTAGTGCCGTAAAAAGCGGAACGCAGGACTCGGAACCGGAAGAAAAACTCTTCTTCTTTCTTCTGAGTCCTGAACCCTGTGTTCTGAGTCATGCTTTTTTGACACCTCTATAACTGCATGCTAGTGTGATGCTTTACGCGGTTGGCGGCCTGTTTTCTGTTTGAGATAGCAATGGGATCATACGATATCGGACAATTTGTGCTGTACATGGTGGCGCTGATTTTCTCGCTCTCCGTGCACGAGGCGGCGCATGCCTGGATGTCCAGCAGGTTTGGCGATGATCTGGCGCGTTCTCAGGGGCGCATCACGCTCAATCCGGTTTCGCATGTTGATCCTGTCGGAACTCTGCTTTTTCCGGCAATCGCTTTTTTTACGGGCGCTCCGCTACTCGGCTGGGCGCGTCCGACGCCCGTCAATCCGCTCGCGTGGCGCAATAAACGCGTCGCTAACATCTGGGTTTCGGCGGCTGGCGTCATCGGCAACACAATCATCGCCATCGTCGTCGGCATCATCATACGCATCCTGCTCGTGAGCGGTCTCTTAATCAACAGCGGGCAGACACTGATCGTCAATTCTGAATCGGATATTGTGATGGCTGGCGTAAAATTGCTCAACGCTTTTTTTATGCTGAACATCGGGCTTGCGATCTTTAATCTGATTCCGATTCCGCCACTCGATGGTAGTAAAATCTTAGGGAGCCTGCTGCCCGAAAGATTTGAATCCGCTATGGAATCTTTCGAGCAGTTCGGGTTCATACTCTTAATCGTCGCCGTCTTTACCGGCGTGTTCGGCAGCATCTTTCGCTTCGTGATGCCGATTGCCGAGAGAATTCTCTATCTCGGCGCTTAAGTGAAATCGGATGAAAAGAATTTTCAGCGGCGCGCAACCAACCAACCAACTGCATCTGGGCA
Organism: Pyrinomonadaceae bacterium; assembly: GCA_963817025.1. Lineage (GTDB taxonomy): Bacteria > Acidobacteriota > Blastocatellia > Pyrinomonadales > Pyrinomonadaceae > JACMLC01. Next base: position 583,840 of record CAWFML010000005.1, read on the forward strand.
ATTATCTCGGCGCGTTGCGCAACTGGGTCGAGTTGCACCACGAATACGAAAGTTTCTTCTGCGTCGTCAACCTGCACGCCATTACCATTCAGCAAGACCCGTCGATGCTGGCCGACAAGACAAGGGAACTGGCGCGCATCTATCTAGCAGCCGGGATTGACCCGCAAGTCTCGACCATCTTCGTGCAATCGGATGTTTCGGAGCACTCGGAGCTGGCATGGCTCTTAAACAGCGTGACGCGCGTGTCAGAGCTTGACCGCATGACGCAGTTCAAAGAGAAGGGACGCAAGCAGCGCGAGAATACCAGCGTCGGCCTCTTCGATTATCCGGTCTTGATGGCCGCAGACATCCTGCTTTATCAAACAGACCTCGTGCCCGTCGGTGAAGATCAGAAGCAGCATCTTGAGCTGACGCGCGACATCGCCATTCGGTTCAACAGAGATTACGGCGAGACTTTTAAAGTGCCAGACCCGTATATCCCCAAAGTCGGCGCGCGTATCATGTCGCTCGACGACCCTGCGAAGAAGATGTCCAAGTCGGACGAGAATCCCAACAGCTCTATCCTGCTGCTTGATGACAGGGATGCTGTGGTGCGTAAGTTCAAACGCGCCGTGACGGATTCGGGAACCGAGATTCGCTTTGACGAAAACAGACCAGCGATAACGAATCTCCTGACCATCTACCAGCTTTTGACGGGCCGGAGTCCCGAAGAGATTGAAACGCGCTTTGCAGGCAAAGGCTACGGCCAACTGAAAGGCGAGCTGGCGGAGGTCACGATAGATTTCCTGACGCCGTTTCAGCAGCGCATGCAGCACATCAGCGATGATGAGTTGAACGGCATTCTTTCGCGGGGCGCAGAGAAGGCTAGAGAGATTGCGCGCGTCACACTGGACAGGGCCAAAGCGCGCATGGGATTGCAGGGGGCGCAAACTGCCAGCCGCTAAGGAGAGGACACGGATGAACGAGACAATGGAATCATCTGCCGAGAACTTTAGCGCGACCACGACCGGAGCGATTAGCGTTGCGGGCGCAGAGCCTGAGATCGTCACAGATCGCAGCGGCGAAGATGTCAAGCTCATCTTAGGCGAATTCGCAGGGCCGCTAGACCTCTTGCTCTATCTAATCCGGCAAGAGCAGGTCAGCATTTATGACATCCCTGTGGCGCGCATCACGGATGAATACTTGCGCTATTTGCGCTTGATGCATGAGATGGATATTTCGGTCGCGGGTGATTTTCTGGTGATGGCCGCTTCCTTGATTGAAATCAAATCGCGCATGCTGCTGCCGCCTGACCCGCTGGCTGCGGCGGCGGATGAAGATGGCCTCGACCCGCGCCGCGAATTGATTGACCGCCTGCTGGAACACCAGAAATATAAAGCCGCAGCTCAGATGCTCTGGTCGCGTGCGACTGTCGAGCAGGCCGTCTTCACACGCGCGCAGCTTGAGACGGACAAGCAGAATCCGGAAATCTCCGCCGGAGTGTTCGATCTCCTCAAAGTCTTTCAGGAAATTCTCGCGCGTCATAAAGAAGAAGTGATGTTGGAGATCGAGCGCGACGAAATGACCATGACGGAGATGCTCGAACGCTTGCGTAACATGGTGATGTCTGCGGGCGAGCTGAACCTGCGCATCTTTTTCGAGCGCGCACAGTCGCGGCGCGAATTGGTGCTGGCGTTTCTGTCTGTGCTTGAGCTGGTGCGTGCGACAGAGATTTCATTGATTCAACGCGAGACTTTTGGAGAGATTACCGCTCGCGTCAGCGGTTGAGAACGCCAAACAAAACTCAGCCACAGAGACACAGAGAAAATAAGATGAAAGCAATGCTAAATCAAATGCCTATCGTTATCTCTATGGCTAATCTGTGGTTTTGTTAGTCACTTTAAGATTTGCTTATGTCCGAAGAGAAGAGAGAAGAGACCTTGACGACTGAGATGTCCTTTGATGAGGACGCGGCTGACGAGCGTGTCGTGATACACGATGCCGACGCGGAGGATGCTCTGGAAGCGGCACGGTTGCGCCCCGCAGATGACGGCAATCCGGCAGAGCCTGTGGGCGATACGCCGCATGGCGTGCGCGGCATGGACGAGATGGTGGCGATCATAGAGGCCCTGATTTTCGTCTCGGAAGAACCTTTGAGCGTCAAAGCCCTCGCGGACGTTCTCAAGGAAGATCGCGGCTGGATCGAAGTCGCGGTCGAAGGATTGGCGGAAGAGTTTAATGCGCGCAACGGGGGGCTTTATCTGCGCGAGGTCGCAGGCGGCTGGCAGTTTGCCACGCGCCCGGAGCATCACGAGCATGTCAGGGCTTATCTGAAATCACGCCCCTCTGCCAAGCTCTCTCTGGCCGCGCTCGAAACTTTGGCTGTCATCGCCTACAAACAGCCCATCACCGTCCCTGAGATTTTAGAGATACGCGGCGTGCAGTCTTCTTCAGCCATCAAGACCCTGCTCGACAAACGGCTCATCATTGCCAAAGGCCGCAAAGAAACTGTCGGCAGACCTATGCTGTACGGCACATCGAAAGAGTTTCTGCTGCAATTCGGTTTAAAAGATTTGACGGAGTTGCCAAACGTCGAAGACTTTGAAGATTTAGCGGGAGGAGTGTAGGCATTGCGGATTTCGGATTGACCTGTTTCTTAATCTGGAAGTCGCATTCTGAACAATTCAGGTTACGGCACTCTTTAAATCCGCAATCCGCACTCCGCAATTTAAAATATGCTTGAGCGTTTACAAAAACTTATCGCGGCGGCGGGCATCGCTTCGCGTCGTCATGCCGAACAGATGATTACGGCGGGCGAGGTGACGGTCAACGGGCAGCTTGTCACAGAGCTTGGGACAAAGGCAGACCCCGCGCATGACCATATCAAGGTGCGCGGGCGGTTGATTAACCCGCTGCTCGAAGCGCGCGAGAAGGTTTACATCCTGCTCAACAAGCCGCGCGGTTATCTGTCCAGCGTTTCAGACCCTGAGGAGAGGCCGCTCGTGACGGAGCTTGTGCCGCACGCACTGGGCCGCCTGCATCCTGTGGGCCGTCTCGACTTCAATACGGAAGGCTTGTTGCTCCTGACCAACGACGGCGACTTCACAAACTTTATTACGGCGGCGCGTAATCGCGTGCCGAAAGTTTACGAGGTCAAGGTCAAGGGCGTGCCGCCGGATGAGGCCATCGAGCGACTTCGCAGAGGCATCAGGCTGGACGATGGCGTGCGCTCTGCCCCTGCGGAAATCGAGAGAGTTGACGAGAGCGAAAATAATGCATGGTTTGAAGTCGTGCTCCACGAGGGACGCAACCAGCAAATCCGTCGCATGTTCGATGCCATCAGCCACTCGGTTCTGAAACTGCGTCGCGTCAAAATCGGCGGACTGACAATCGGGCCGCTCGCGCCCAAGCAATGGCGCATGCTGACGCCCGCAGAGGTCTCTCGCTTGATGAAAAAACCGGGCGCTAAGAGACCGCCGCGAGCCGCGAAAGCACGCCGCGCCACTCACGACAGTGGGCGCGGTTAGGGTACAATAAAAGTCAGTGATGAGTGACGGGTGACGAGTGATGAGAGGAATGCTTTTAATCTCGTCACGCATCTCTCGTCACCCGTCACTCATCACTGTTTATAAGGGGTTTCGCAATGGAATTCGAGCTGAACGAGGAACAGCAACAGATCAAGATGAGCGTGCGCGAGTTTGCCGAAGGCGAGATCGCGCCGCATGTCATGGAGTGGGATGAAGCGCAGCATTTCCCTGTAGAGTTAGTGCCAAAGCTGGCCGAGCAGGGCTTGATGGGCGTCATCTTCCCTGAAGAGTATGGCGGCGCAGGCATGGGTTATGTGGAGTACGCCACGATCATCGAAGAATTGTCGCGTGTTGACGGCTCAATCGGCATCTCTATCGCGGCGCACAATTCGCTCTGCTCGAATCACATTTATACTTTCGGGACTGAAGCGCAGAAGCAGAAGTTTCTCATCCCGCTCGCGCAAGGCAAGCATCTCGGAGCATGGGGATTGACGGAAGCCAACGCAGGCTCGGATGCTTCGGGGACGCGCACCACAGCCGTCAGGCAAAACGGCGGCTGGCTCGTCAACGGCTCGAAGAATTTCATCACGCACGCGATTCACGGAGACACCTGCGTGGCCGTCGCCGTCACAGACCGCTCGCAGGGAAACAAAGGCATCACTGCTTTTATCTTTGAGAAGGGCATGAAGGGTTTTGCTCCGGCCAAGAAGGAGAACAAGCTCGGCCTGCGCGCTTCAGAGACCGCGAGCGTCGTCTTTGAAGATTGTTATGTGCCCGATGAGAATCGCCTCGGCAACGAAGGCGAAGGATTTTTGCAGGCCATGCAGGTCTTGGACGGCGGGCGCATCTCGATTGCCGCGCTGGCGGTCGGCATCGCTCAGGGCGCGTATGAATCGGCTGTCCGTTACGCCAAAGAGCGTCAGCAGTTCGGCAAGCCCATCGCAGAATTTCAGGCCATTCAATTCAAGCTCGCCAACATGGCGACCGAGCTGGAAGCCGCGCGCCTCTTGATGTATCGCGCGGCCTATCTCAAAGACAATAACAAGCGTGTGACGAAAGAATCAGCGATGGCAAAACTCTATGCCTCGGAGATGAGCGTCCGCGTCTGCGAAGAGGCCATCCAGATTCACGGCGGCTATGGTTACACGAAAGATTATCCCCCTGAGAAATACTGGCGCGATTCCAAGCTCTGCACCATCGGCGAAGGAACTTCAGAGATTCAACGCATCGTCATCGCACGCCAGTTGTTAAGACAGTGATGCGTAATGTGTGAAGAAATCGAGTGATAAAAGAAGCTCTGCGAACAAAGCAGAAACGGAAGACATGCTGCCGGAGTATGATTTCAAGAGTATGAAGGGCGGTGTGAGAGGAAAGTATTTTAAGGCTTATCGTAGCGGGCATGCCGTCAAAATTCATTCTGCTACCAAAAGCCGAAGATTAAAGCTAAAGCGTGACCACCTCTTTGATTGAAAAAATTCTGGCGGGCGAGACGCGCGCAGTGGCCCGTGCTATCTCGAAGGTCGAGGACGGCGTGGGCGATGCAACAGCTTTGATGAAAGAGATTTTCGCGCACACCGGACGCGCTCTGGTGGTCGGCATTACGGGTGCGCCGGGAGCCGGGAAATCTTCGCTGGTTGATAAGCTGGCCTTGCTTTATCGCCAACGCGGCGAGCGCGTCGGCATCGTCTGTGTTGATCCTTCGAGTCCTTTTTCCGGCGGCGCAATCCTCGGCGACCGGATACGCATGCAGGCGCTCGGTCTTGACAGGGGCGTGTTTATCCGTTCGATGGCGACACGCGGAAACCTCGGCGGCTTGGCGCGTGCGACTGTGGATGCAGTGGCTATACTGGACGCGGCGGGCTACGGCAAGATAATTGTTGAGACCGTCGGCGTGGGCCAGGACGAAGTCGAGATAGTGAAGACCGCTGATGTGTCTGTCGTGGTGCTGGTTCCGGGAATGGGCGACGACATACAGGCCATCAAGGCAGGCATCATGGAGATTGGCGATGTCTTCGTGATTAACAAGGCCGACCGCGAAGGCGTCTTGCGGACGGAAAAAGAGTTGGAAGCTTTGCTCTCCTTAGCCATGCGCCCTGATTTCTGGCAGTCGCCGGTGGTCAAGACAGTGGCGACGGAAAATAAAGGCATCGAAGATTTGGCCGCAGCCATCGACAGTTATCACGAGTACCAGCAAAAGACCGAAGCCTCTGCCACGCGGCGGCATGCGATTGCGCGCTGGCGCATTCTGGAACTATTGCGCGAGCAACTTTTAGCGCAAACCCTCAACCGCGATTCGGCATCAGAGAGACTCGAAACTCTGGCCGCAGAAGTGGCAAATAAAAGCCGTGACCCCTATTCGGCTGTAGAAGAGTTGATGAATTCGGGAATCAGCAGCGGGCAGTCAGAATAAAAGCCTGCAAAGTCTTTATTCTGAGTCGTGAACTCTGAATCCTGTATCCTGACTTATGAAACTTGAACATATAGGCATTGCGACGCGCGGGATTGACGAGGCCGTCGCTTTCTGGCGCGATGCTCTCGGACTTGAGGTTGTCGAGACCGAAGAGGTCGCAGAGCAAAAGGTACGCGTGGCGATGTTGCCCGTCGGAGAGCCGCGCATCGAATTGCTTGAGCCGACAAGCGAGGATTCGCCCATCGCCAAATTTCTGGCGAAACGCGGCCCCGGAATCCATCACATCGCCATGCGCGTTGACGATATTCGCGCGACCCTTGCACGCCTCAAAGAGAATGGCGCGCGGTTGATAGACGAAACTCCGCGCATCGGAGCGGGTGGTTGTCTGGTCGCATTTATCCACCCATCATCTGCCAACGGCGTGCTGCTTGAGTTGGTCGAGCATACTCAATCACACATCGAAGAATGATTAAAAGTTTTTAAGGAGACGATAATGAACAATTGCCATCAATGTGGAGCTATTTTAGAAGAAGGCCAGACAGTCTGCCCGACCTGCGGCGCGGAACATACTGATGCCGCGCAGACCGGGCAGGTCGATACAGCGGCTGAAACAGAGTCAAGCGAAGCGGCGAAGAGTGAAGACCAGCGTGAGAAATGGACTGCGCCGCCGCCTCCTCAGCCCGGTGCAAAGCCTGCGAGCACGCCCGCCAAAGGGATGACCTCTGTGACCAAAGCATGGATTGCTATTGTTATTGCGGTCGCTATGGCTGCGGGGCTGATTGTCTGGCAGATGAAGGCCAAGCACAATAGCGCGAATCTGAAAAATCTGACCTCTGAAGATATGAAGATTCTCGTGGCGGATATGCCGCCGCAGATGCGTACACAGCTTGCTTCGGATGAGAAAGAGCGCAAAGAGTTTGCCAAGCAGATCAAACAGGTGCTCTCGCTCGCCGCTGCCGCCAGAGCCGAGGGTCTCGCAGAGAATCCTGAAACCAAAGAACAGCTCGACATCATGCGCGCCTTGATTACGGCAGAGATGTACGAGAAGAAACAGATGGAAACGCGCGGCCCCTCGCCAGCCTTTGCCGACATCAAGGAAGAAGAGATTAAAGCCTTTCAGGCAGAGCCGGGACAGGAGCAGAAGTATGCGAGCTTTCTGAAAGCCGCGCAGGCCATGAACCTGCTCGGTGCTACGGAATTAAGCGAAGAGCAGCGCAAGCAGATCAAAGACGAATGGGCCAAGGTGATGATTACAGAGCGTAAAGCCGTCAAGGCTGGCTTTGATAAGCAACGGAATGTCGAACTCCACGTCGCCTTTCAGCAAGCGCGTCTTCTGGCCCAGCAGTACGCCGAGAAAAATCTGAAAGACAAGATGAAAGCGACCGATGAAGAGATTAATGCCTACGTCGCGCAGCATCCTGAGCTGGACGACAGCAAGGCCAAAGCTCAGGCCGAAGACATCTTGAAACGCGCACGCGCCGGAGAAGACTTTGCCAAGCTGGCAAAGGAATTTTCTACCGATCCGAGCAACAAGGATAACGGCGGCGACCTCAACTGGTTCGGGCGCGGGCAGATGGTCAAAGAATTTGAAGATGCAGCCTTTGGGCTTCAGCCCGGACAGATCAGCGATGTCGTAACGACGCCCTTCGGCTTTCACATCATCAAGGTGGACGAGCGCGGCATGAAGAAAAATGCCGAAGGCAAAGACGAAGAACAGGTGCACGCGCGCCACATCCTGATTTCTTCCGGCGCAAAATCCGACAATCCCTTCGGGCCTCCGCAATCGGGCCGCGACACAGCACGCGCGGCTGTTGAAAAAGAGAAGCGCGATAAACTGTTGGAAGAGATTACTAACAAAGGCAACATCACGGTGGCGGAAAACTTCGAGGTCGAAAAGCCTACTGAGCAGCCGCAGCAAATGCCCGGCATGCCTCCGGGAATGCCTCCGGGCGCGGGAGAGCCGCAACCTGTTCCTCCGGGAAATAGCCAGAGCGAGCAAGAGAAGCTACCTGCCAATCCGAATAAGGGCGGCAGAAATCGTACCAAGCAGCCATTGCCGAAATAGAGACGCATGCAACTGGGCGATTACCGTGTAGAGATCGTGCCCGACACGGAATTCCGGCTCGATGGCGGGGCGATGTTCGGCGTCGTCCCGCGCGAGCTGTGGTCCAGAGTCTGCCCTCCGGATGAGCGCAATCGCATACGCCTGAATATGAACTGCCTGTTCATAGAAACAGAGAGCGAGCGCATCCTGATTGAAACAGGCATCGGCGAGAAGTGGACTCCAAAGCAGGAGTTGATGTACGGCATCACACGCGAGCGTTCCCTGAGCGATTCGTTGCGCGCCGTTACAGGCATCGGTGCGGAAGAGATTTCAATCGTCGTCAATACGCATTTACACTTTGACCACGCGGGCGGCAACACGTTGCTTGATAAAAACGGGGTTGCCGTCCCTGCTTTTCCCAACGCGCGTTATTTCGTCTCGCGCGCCGAGCATGAACATGCAGAGTCGCCGCACGAGCGCGACACGGCCAGCTACCTGCCTGAGAATTGGCGACCGTTGCAGGAGTCAGGGCAGCTTGAGTTAAAAGACGAGACTTACGAGGTCGTACACGGTTTGACGATGGAAACTATCGCGGGCCATTCGCGCACGATGCAGTGCCCGCGACTTGAAAGCGGAGGGCAAACGCTTTTCGGTTTTGCAGACCTCGTTCCGATGCGCGCACACGTTCGCTTGCCGTGGATTATGGGTTACGATCTTTTCCCTGTGGAAACGCTCGAAGCGAAAAAGCGTCTGCTCCCACAGGCCGCGAGCGAAAACTGGCTCTGTCTCTTTTATCATGACCCGGATGCTCCGCTCTGTCGTTTGATTGAAGAAGATGGGAAATTGCGTGCGCTCGATTACAAATCAACAGATAGGAATTGACAAGAAGCTATGGCGACAGCACAGATCGGCATCATCGGCGGCAGCGGCCTCTACCAGATGCCGGAGTTGACGGACATCGAAGAAGTAAAGGTCGAGACGCCGTTTGGCGATCCTTCGGATGCTTTTATCATCGGCACACTGGAAGGCGTGCGCGTGGCTTTCCTGCCGCGACACGGGCGCGGGCATAAGCTTTTGCCGACCGAACTGCCGTTTCGCGCAAACATCTACGCGATGAAGCTTTTGGGCGTCGAGCGCATCCTGTCCGCTTCGGCTGTCGGCTCTTTGCAGGAAAAATACGCGCCGCTGGACATGGTGATACCCGATCAGTTTTTCGACCGGACGCGTGCGCGCGTGCATGAATCAACCTTTTTTGGCAGCGGCATCGTCGCGCACATTACGTTTGCGAATCCGGTCTGCGAAGAGTTGGGAGATGTCGTCCAGACTGCGTGCGGCGCGGTTGAGGTGACGGCGCATCGCGGCGGGACTTATGTGTGTATGGAAGGGCCAGCCTTTTCCACCAAAGCTGAATCAAAGCTCTATCGGCTGTCCGGCATGGATGTCATAGGGATGACAAACTTGCAGGAAGCAAAGCTGGCGCGCGAGGCTGAGATTTGTTACGCGACGCTCGCGCTCGTCACGGATTACGATTGCTGGCACGAAGAGCATGATGCCGTCTCGGTCGAAGCCGTCATCGAATATCTGAACAAGAACGTGCGCAATGCTCAGCTCATCATGCGCGAAGCCGTCCGGCAACTGGCGGACAAATCGCGCGGCTGTCAATGCGGCTCGGCCCTGAAGAACGCCATCTTCACCGCGCAGGAACTCTGGCCCGTTGAGACGAAGAAGAAGCTGGCAGCAATCATTGGTAAATACAGTAACGAGTCATGAGCGATGAGTCACGAGTCACGAGTCAAAATAGCATTGCTCTCATGACTCGTCACCTGTCGCTGCTCTCTGGAGGGGTTATGAAGAAAGCTCTATTGATGTCCGGATTTATTTTGTTGGCCTTGACTGGCTTCTCCGCGAGCGCGCAGGCGCAGGGCGGGTCGCGCGGGCCGGATGCTTCGACCGTGCGCGATGCGGAGTTGGAGCGCGACTCGAAACATAATCTGGAGGTCGCGCGCCATTATTACAGATTGCGAAAAGCTTATCGCGCCGCGCTGGCGCGTTGTGAAGAGATTTACGCAGGCAACCCGACATTTTCTCGCATAGACGAAGTGCTCTTTATCGCCGGGATGAGCAGCCTGCGCCTCTCGGAAAATCGCGGCAAGCAAACGGCTAACGAGCCTACGGAAGACCTGCGAGAGAAGGCGCGCGGTTATCTCACGCAACTGGTTGCCGAATTCCCGGACAGCGAGTTTCGCGGCGATGCGGAAAAAGGATTGCGCGCTCTGGGCGGAGAAACAAAAACCAAAACGGAAGACAAAAAGCAGTAACTATCAAATAAGTTGCGAGTTCGGAGCTTGGAGGGTTCGGAGTTGAAAGCACGAAATGGTATTTGTCTTTTAATTCCGAACCCTCCAAACTCCGAACTCTTAAATTCTTAAAACAGGAGAGAACTCAAATAATGTCCCTACTTGTAGTCGGCTCAGTGGCGTTTGATGCGGTGGAGACGCCGTTCGGCAAACGCGAAAAGATGCTGGGCGGTTCGGCGACGCACTTTTCCATCGCCGCCAGCTTTTATACGAACGTTCGCATCGTCGGTGTGGTCGGCGGAGATTTCAGCCGCGCCGAAGATGAAGTGTTTGAGAAGCATGCTATTGATACCACAGACCTCGAACGCATCCCAGAAGGCAAAACTTTTTTCTGGCGCGGGCGTTATGATTATGACCTCAACACGGCGCACACGCTCGACACGCAGCTCAATGTCTTCGCAGAGTTTCAGCCAAAGCTGTCGGACGCTTCGCGTAAATCGCGTCTGGTTTTCTTGGGCAATATTCAGCCGGATTTGCAGCGCGAGGTGCGCGAGCAGTTGAAGGATGCCGAGCTGGTCGCGCTCGACACGATGAACATGTGGATTGAGCAGACGCGCGAGTCGCTGCTCAAAACCATAGAGGGCGTCAACGTGGTGATTATCAACGACGCCGAAGCGCGCCAGTTGGCGGAGGAGCCGAACCTGATGAAGGCCGCGCGAAAGATTCTGTCATGGGGGCCGAAGGCTCTGGTCGTCAAGCGCGGGGAATACGGCGCGGCTCTCTTTACGTCCGAGACTTATTTTGCGATTCCCGCGTACCCGCTCGAATCCGTCTTTGACCCGACGGGCGCGGGCGACACTTTCGCTGGCGGCTTCATGGGATACCTTGCGAGTCAGGATGTGATTGACGAAGCGGCGATGCGGCGCGCGATGATCTTCGGCTCGGTGATGGCTTCATTCAATGTCGAAGAGTTTGGCACAGAGCGCGTGCGGCGTCTCACGCATGAAGAGATCAACGAGCGTTTCCGCACGTTCAAGCAGATGACGCACTTTGAAGAGATTCCGTTTGAGCGCGCAGTGACGGCGACAAGATAAGACGCGGGGGAAGAGGGTAAAAGGGAAAGCGGGGAAATGGATTTTCTGCCAGCCATTTCATCTCTTTTCCTTTTACCCTCTTCCCCTTTTTCCCTTTTAACCATAAACTATCTGCCATTAGCTAATCACATCCGTTTAATTCAAGGGAGCGACTATGTTCTGTCCTGTTTGCGAATCGGAATACGAAGCGGGCATCACACAATGCCCGGATGACGGCACAGAGTTGGTCGAGCGGCTGACGGCAGAGAACACCCTGCATGACAACAGCGAAGCGCGATTTGTGCCTCTTCATAACGTCGGCTCTCCGCAGGCCGCAGAGATGGTTCACGACATCCTGACGCAGAACGGCATCCGCGCCGCCGTGCAGTTTGGCGGGGCAGACGCATTCTCGTCTACGCTCGGCTCGGTGATACTGGTTGACGAGCGAGACTTTGACCGCGCGCAGGAGATTTACTCCTCCTTCTTCGGCAGCGACACGACGCCTCTGACCGGCACGACGCTCGAAGAGGACGAAGAGATTGCGGAAGAAGCAGCAGCGGAAAGCAAGGATGAAGGATGAAGGCGGAAGGATGAAAGCGCGGCTCTTAAACGCGAAGGATAACTGATGAAGAGAGTGCTCTTGCAAATGAAGAGAGAGCTATCGCAGATGACCGCTCATGCTTGAACAGCATTTCTTTCATCCTTCATCCTTCCGCCTTCATCCTTGCTTTTGATATGGCCGATCAGTCAGTGAATGCGATTGTGGTGCTGTTGACTGCCGGAAGCGGTGAAGAGGCCGCGCGGCTGGCGGAGATGCTTGTCGGAGCAAGGCTTGCGGCCTGTGTGCAAATCATGCCGGAGATGGAATCTGTTTACTGGTGGGAAGGGAAGATCGAGCGCAGCCCCGAAATCCTGCTGCTAGCCAAGACGACTGAAGAGAAATTTGTAGAACTTGAACAGGCCGTCCGTTCCTTGCACTCGTACGAGACGCCGGAAATTGTGGCCCTGCCCGTGTCGGCTATCTCCGCCCCGTATCTTGAATGGCTGACAGGCGTCCTCGGCGTGTGACGCTTCAAATGTCATCGGAGATGTCGGGAGCTATCTGTTTGAGCGAGCTTTGACTGCGAGAGATAATCTCCACGACCTCCGCAGGCGAATCCGTCATATGCAGTAAGCGAAAGTCTGCTTCGGAAATCATCTTTTCGGTCAGCGCAACGCTTTCAATCCACTTAATCAAGCCGCCCCAATATTCCGTCCCGAACAGGACGACCGGAAAGTTTTTTATTTTCCGCGTCTGAATCAGGGTCAGCGATTCAAAAAATTCGTCGAGCGTGCCAAAGCCGCCGGGAAAGATGATAAAGGCCGAGCTGTATTTGACGAACATGGTCTTACGCACGAAGAAGTATTTGAAGGAGAGCGAGCGCGTCTGGTATGGATTGGGAGCCTGCTCGAAAGGCAACTCGATATTGCAGCCGATGGAGATGCCGCCCGCTTCAAACGCCCCGCGATTGGCTGCTTCCATCAAGCCCGGCCCGCCGCCAGTGATGACCGTAAATCCTGCCCGAGCCAGCAGCGCGGCTGTCTCCCGCGCGGCTTTGTATTGCGGGTGGTCTTCCTTGATGCGTGCCGAGCCGAAGATTGAAACCCCGCGCGTGATAGTCGCCAGATCGTCAAACCCCTGCACGAACTCGCCCATGATGCGAAAGACGCGCCACGTATCCGTGTGCGTGAATTCGTCCGCCCTCGGAGTTTGAAGAAGCTGCTCATCCTGCGTGACCTGCGCGGCAGGAAGATTTTTGCTGTCTGTTTCGGCCATATGAAAAGCAAAGATGAAGGCGGAAGGATGAAGGATGAAAGGCATGCTGTTCAAACATGAAGCGTTCCTTTCCGAGAACTACATTTTTAATAGCTTCCTTTTCATCCTTATTTTTAGAACGCCATGATGTTGTAGCCGCAGTCTACGTGCAAGACTTCGCCTGTGATTCCCGACGCGAGAGGGCTGCACAGAAAGAGCGCCGCGTTGCCGACTTCGCGCGCTTCGACATTGCGGCCCAGCGGCGCACGTTCAGCATGATGTTTGAGCATCAAGCCCATGTTGGAGACGCCGCGCGCGGAGAGCGTGTTGAGCGGCCCCGCGCTGATGGCATTGACGCGTATGTTGCGCTTGCCTAAATCTGCGGCCAGATAGCGCGTGCTCGATTCGAGCGCGGACTTTGCCACGCCCATCACGTTGTAATTCTGCACGACCTTTTCCGCGCCGTAATAACTCATCGAGACGATGCTGCCGCCGTCCGTCATCAAAGGAACAGCGGCGCGTGCAAGCTGGCACAAAGAATATGCGCTGACTTCCAGCGCGGTCAGAAATCCGCCGCGCGTGGTATCTACAAACGCGCCCTCCAACTCTTCCTTCGGCGCGTAGGCGATGCTGTGAACCAGAATATCCAGCCGCCCGAATTCTTCACCGACACGCTTGAAGGTTTCGTCAACCTCTTCCTGCTTTGTCACATCGCAGGGCAAAATCAGCGTGCCTTTCATACCGCCGGTCAGAGATTCCACGTTCTCTTTGAGACGCTCGCCCTGATAAGTAAAGGCGAGCCGCGCGCCCGCTTCGCTCAAAGCCTGCGCCGTCGCCCACGCGATGGAACGCTTGTTAGCGACGCCGAAGATGATGCCGGTTTTGTTTTCTAACATAAGTCTCAAGTCTCAAGTCTCAAGTCTCAAGTCCCATGTCCCAAGTCAAAAGCCCGCATCCGATTTGGGACTTGAGACTTGGCACTTAAGCTTTATGCCGCCGCGCTCTGCGGCTCATCGTTCATCAGTGCTTTGTACTCCCCGCTCTCGACCCACTTGAGAATCTCCGAGACGCGCCAGACAGGGAAGGGATGCGACATGCTGGACGTGATGACATCGGCCCAGAAACGGTCGAGCGCCTTCTCGTCGTAATTCTTCTGAAAGTCGCGCGCCTGCACGAGAAATTGTTCGTAATCAACTTTCGATGCAAAAGTGCCTCCGGCCAGTTTCATCATCGTGCGTCCGATGACATGCGGGTCTTGCGTCACCAGCAGGGCCGCGCGGTCGCACGAAAGCTCTGCGCGTCTGGCCCACGCGAGCAGGGCCGCGCGCATCGTGCCAGACAGAATCTGCGTGACGATATTGGCTATCGGAGTCGCAGCCAGCGCGACATTTGCGAGAGCTTCCAAGAGCCGCGCAGCCGTCAGATACAGCACGTGCTCTGCGTGTATGTGGCCCACTTCATGCGCGACGACGGCGAGGACTTCTTCATCCGTCAGACGCTCTATCAGAGATGAATGGAGCACTATCACGGGCCGCTCGACGCCGCCCGTAAAGGCATTGACGATTGGATTCTGCTGTACAAAAAGCTCAGGCATGTCAACGCCGAGCGTCGTGCAGGCAATCTGCAATTTGGCATACAGGTCTGGGCACTGTTCGGTCGTGACCTTGACCGCGCTCGCGGTGAAGATAACGCGGATGGCCGATTCGCCCGTCACTGCGAGTAGCTTTTTGAGCGCGGAATCAATTCCCGGAATCGTGCGCAGGGCAGCGAGCGCGCGACTGTCAGCCGGATGCACGTATTCATGCTTGTCCAGGTCTGCAAACTTTTTATGCGGCGCATCCGACAAAGGCAAGCGGCATCGCCCGCAGCGAGCTGCCCCGCCGCTGCTGTCTACGCGCGTGCTGTTACGTTGCCCGCAATAGCGGCAGCGTATGGATTCATGGTTGCCCTGATTCAATACGGACTCGTTTTCTGACATCTTTGATTTCCTGTTCTAAAAAATATTTCCGGCAAGAAGATTATAAGTAAGGCTTTGCATATCAGCAATCATAGAGACAGATTAAGATTCCATTTCAAAACCACTCAAGCCTTCTTTGCGCCTTGAGCTTTTCTTTGTTTGCGCCCCCAGCATGAAACGTTGAAGTTTCGCGCTGGGGGCGCAAAGATAAAACCGAAAGGCGCAAAGGGTTGAATCAGTTAAAGCTTGAGTGTGAAATCGGCTCTGATTCTGACATGGCTTTCTTAATGCTTGAAATGTCTGATTCCTGTAAAGACCATTGCCAGTCCATGTTCATTGGCTGCCGCGATCACTTCCTCATCTTTGACTGAGCCGCCGGGTTGGATGAGAGCCGTGATGCCATGCTTTGCTGCCTCGTCCACGCCGTCGCGGAAAGGGAAAAAGGCGTCGGACGCGAGCACAGAGCCACTGACGGGAAGCTGTGCGCGCATCGCTCCGAGCTTGACCGAATCCACGCGCGACATCTGACCCGCGCCGACTCCGACCGTCTGACCCTCGCGCGCATAAACGATGGCATTAGACTTCGTATGCTTGCAGACCGTCCAAGCAAAGAGCAGAGCGCGTATCTCTTCATCCGTCGGCTCGCGCATGGTGACGGCTTTTAACTCGTCTCGCGTCAAGCGATGCGAGTCGCGTGTCTGAACCAGCATCCCGCCCGAAATCTGTTTGTACTCAAGCCCAACTGCGCCCCGCGCCGCCGCGCCCGCACGCAGCACGCGCAAATTCTTCTTCGCGCGCAAAGCTCTGATAGCATCCTCTTCATAATCCGGCGCGATGACGACCTCCGTGAAAATCTCCGTCAAGACGCGCGCCGCAGCTTCGTCAATAGTGCGATTGAAAGCGACGATGCCGCCGAAAGCCGAGACGGGATCGGTCGCCAGCGCGCGACGATAAGCTTCTTCGAGAGATGTCCCCAAGCCGACGCCAGCCGGGTTTGTGTGCTTGATAATCGCACACGCCGCCCCGTCGAAATCGCAAACCAACTGCCACGCGGCATCCGCGTCAACATAGTTGTTGTAAGACATTTCTTTGCCGCCAAGAAGCTCTGCGAGCGCGACGCCGCCGGTCTCGTGAGGCAAGTAAGGAGCTTCGAGCTGATAGAGCGCGGCTTGTTGATGCGGATTTTCTCCATAACGCAAATCAGAAGACTTGGTGAGAATCAGAGCGTCTGTATCGTGTAGAGCCTCGGGCTGAAGTTCAGCCTCAGGTTCTTCGGCTTCAAGGCCGTCCAGATATTCAAAGATGGCTTCGTCATAACCGGATGTTTCTGCGAAAGCGAGCAAAGCCAGCTCACGGCGAAGCTCGTATGAGAGCGCGCCGTCATTTTGTTTAAGCTCTTGAATGACCAGCTCATAAACTTCAGGATTAACCACAACTGCGACATCCTTAAAATTCTTTGCCGCCGAACGAATCATGGAGGGGCCGCCGATGTCTATCTGCTCAATGGCTTCTGCGAGCGTCACGCCTTCGCGCGCAATCGTCTGCTCGAACGGATAGAGATTGACGACGACCAAATCAATCGCTTCGATGCCGTGCTCGCGCATCGCTGCGGTGTGCGCTTCGTTGTCGCGCAGGGCCAGCAGCCCGCCGTGTATGCGCGGGTGCAGGGTCTTGACGCGGCCATCCATCATCTCAGGAAAGCCCGTCACGTCCGAAATATCGCGCACCTCAATTCCAGCCTCGCGCAAAGCTTTGGCAGTGCCGCCGGTGCTGATTATCTCCACCTCGAAACGCTTCAGCTCGCGCGCGAATTCCACAATTCCGGTCTTATCCGAAACGCTGACCAGCGCGCGACGAATCTTGCGCAGTCCTTCCGTTTTGTGTTCAGTCATAAGATTAGTGACGAGTGACAAGTGGCATGTGACGAGCAAGACAAGCGTTTCAACTTGTTGCTTGCCACTTGTCACTCATCACTGCTTTAACGTGTAGCCTTCGCGCAACAGCCGGACGCGAAGCTTGCGTGTATCCTTTACTTTTAATTTTAGCTCAATGCGATGAAAACGTCCGTCCTGAGTTGTCTCGACGGGATAATAACCGAGCACATACTGACCCGCTAAATCTTCTTCGATGGCGCGAAGAATCTGCGAGAGGTCAACTTTAGCATTCGGGTCGAGCGCAGCTTTAACATCGCCCGCCATAAAATATCTTCCGCCGGTTTGTTCCGCCAGCTCACGAAATCCTTTGGTCGCGGGACGCGGGCGCAGTCGCCCGTCACGCGGCTCATAAAGCGGAAGCTGTATCGCGTAAATCGAGACGCCGCGCATCCTCGCTTCATCAATCACTGTCCGCGCCTTTGCAACGCTGGTGGTATCGAGTCCATCGCTGATGAGAATGATGATTCGCCGTTCTGTCGCATCGGAGCGGCGCGCATCGAAAGCGCGAACGCCGCTTAAGGCCGCATCAAAAATCGCCGTCCGGCGATTGCGGAGCGCGGGCAGCTCAAAGGCCGACAAAGCTGTGTCCTGTGCATTGGAAAATTGAGCGGCCAACTCCGCCCGCTCTGTGAAGCGCAGGACGGCGACCTCGGATGCGCGACCGAAGCGCGAGAAGAGAGCGAGGGCAGTCTCTCTTTGCTGGCTGATAATTTCTCGCGTGCTGCCGGAGGCATCAAGGGCAAAGAGCAACGCGACATGCTCTGTGCCGCTGGCGAAATATTCTATTTTTGCGACGCGCCCGTCATCCAGCAACTCGAAATCCGTCGCCGTCAGATTGATGACGCGCTGGCCTTTGGCGTCCGTGATGAACGCGGGCACAGTCACAAGGTCTGTGCGAACGCGCACGACCTCGACATCCGAATCGTCCTGCGCACAGAGAACTGCGGGAAAAATCAGAAGTAAAGAGACTAGAAAAAGATTTGATAAAAGCGGATAGGCGCGGGCGGCGCGTGAAGACGTGCCCGTTTGAGCTTCGTGGGAAAGAGTCATGCGAACGGGTGCCAGCTAGAAAAAGAAGCGCCCGAACAGCAATAGGCTCAGGATTAGCGCAAGCGTAATAATAATGATTTTGACCAGACTCACAATCAACTTCCTTATCAACGACGGGAAAATCCCAGAAACGGAAGGCGAACAGCAAAACCAATTCTATTGTCACGGGCGCGGGCTGTCAACGCTCACCGTCCTGCCGCCGCGCCTTTTGCTTGATGAAATTATTACGCGGGGCGTGCGAGACATGTTCAAAAAAAGTTATCGCTCATAAAGGAGTGTGAAGAAGGGGTAAACGGGGAAGAGGGTAAAAGGACAAAGGAATTATGAGTTTCAATCGAATACGACCTGTATTTGGGCGAAGAACGTCTCCCGCAAAGGCGCAAAGGCGCAAAGAAAGACGCCAAGAAAGCTTTCAAGGTAAATAACTGCCAATACCTTTGCGACTTGTCTTCTTTGCGCCACCAGCGCCTTTGCGGGAGATAGTCGTTTTCAATTGAAAACCGCTATAAGCCTATAGTTCCTCCCTTTCCCCTTTTCACCCTTGTTCATTTAAAGCGCACGGCGACGCGCCCGCTGAAGAGACGCGGATAGCCGATGTGCGTGCCGCTAAAGACCGACTCGAAGTTATAGAGGAAAAGCTCGTTCGTCAGGTTACGCACGTCAAACTGCACATTGAGCGACGTTCTTTCCTTACGCAAGAGGTCTGCGCCGATTGAAAAATCCAGAATGGTGCGCGGCTTTGTCCGGCCCCGCTCGAAATCTATTTCGTTAAAGAGACGCGGGTCAAAGCCCCCTGCGACAAAATCCGCGAGCGTCGTGCCCGGCTCGACATCCGTCGGATAGCCGGAATCGTAACGCCCGCCGAAAATCGCATAGATGCCCGAACGCTGATGCGTATAGCTAAGCTGGAACTGTGCAGAGTTGCGCTGGTCATGGTCATTGGCAAACTTCAATCCTGCTTCATCCAGGCTCTCTACAGCTTCGCCGAGAAACAGCCCGCCGTTAATCGGCGTCACGCCATAGGCGCGTGCGTTGGCGTAAGAGACAAAGCCGCGAAAGCCATGAATCTCTGCCGTCTCAAGTCGCAACTCTTCACCCGTCACGCGACCGGATGAAATGGTAATCGGAAAAATCACTCCCGTGTCGAAGAACTGGTCTTTGTCGCCGAAGTTGGTGATGCGTTTCTGATAGACGCTCAGGTTGAGACGAAGGTAGCGCGAAAGTTGTTGCTGCATGCCGACCTCGTAAACGTTCTGCTTGTCGGGCAGAATGGGCCGCACGCCGGATTGCCCTTGCAGGACTGCGAGCGGCGAGAGCGCGGCTGCTTGCTCAGAGCTTGCGAGCAGGAGATTCTCTGCCGGAGGATACTGGAACAGGCGATTGTAAGAGGCGCGCAGGGTCGTCTGCGTGCGCGGAATGTAATAGGCAATGCCTATGCGCGGGCTAAAGGCATCGTCACTGATGACGAGCTTGTAGTTGTCATAGCGCAGCCCCGCGTCAATCGTAAAATTATGAAACGGCGAGAAACGATCCTGCACATAAAAGCTGAACGAGCGTCCTGTCCTGTTGCCACGGAAGAGAAATGGACTGGCGGCATTGAAAGCATTAACCGGATTCGCCACAACATTGCCGTCCGGGTCTACCAAATCCGGGAAGGGAATTGTCGGGTAGAAACTGAACTCTTCGCGCACAGGCGTCCGTGTGAATTGCCCGCCGAACTTGATGTTGTGGATGCCCTTTGTCAAAGAGATGGCAACGACGCCGCCATAATTTTGCAGCGTCCGATCCTGAAAAGCTGCGACCGGCGTGGACAGCGGATTGCTGGATAAACGTGCCGTCCCGTAACGATTAAAGAAAGAGAATTGGCCCAGAGCCGTTGGCGAAAAGATGTGCTCGTAAGTGATAAATTGCGAGCTGTCGCGCAAGCGTTGACGCTGCTCCTGTCCGTTAAGTTCCTGCTCGACTCGATTCGGAATCTGAAAATTCGAGCCGCCAAACAGAAACGTGCCGCGCACCAGATTCTTATCGTCGAAGTGATAGTCTGCGCGGATAAATCCCTTGCCTGTGCGCCCGAAGTTGTGAAAGTTATCAAGCGTCGGCGGATCCAGAAATCTCTGCGAAGTGGTCGCGGAAAGATTAGTCAGGAAACCGAACTTTTTGGTGTGCGTGGCAAAGTCTACGCCGACCTCGCCAGTGGAAAAGCTGCCGCCGGAAAAAGTGATGCCGCCCTGCGTGGGCATCTCCAGACCTGAGCGCGTATTGACGTTGACGATTCCCGCCAGCTTATCGCCAAACTCTGCCGGAATGCCGCCCGTCAAAACTTCTACCGTGCGCAGCGTCCGCGCATCAAGGCTCGTGGAAAAAATGGCCGACAGGTTGTCCGTGACAGGCACTCCGTCAATCACATACTGCACCTGCGATTCAGAGCCGCGCGGATGCAAGCGCCCGTTATCATCCGGCGCAAAGCCCGGCGCGGACGCGACGATGGCTTCGATACCGCGCGATGGCGTCGCCCCGGCCTGTCTTTCAATCAGGGTCTGGTCAATGTCCGTATCCGATGAAGTCTTGTCCGGCTCGACCAGCGTTGTGTTGCCTGTGACGTTGACTGTGTCTGAAATCTCGCCCGGCTGAAGCGTCATCTCAAGATTAAAGGGCAGCGCGCTTTCAAGATCGAGAGCATGCTCTGAAGGCTGAAACCCCGCGCCTTCCGCACGCACCGTGTAGGTGTTGAAAGGAATATTGACGAGCTTGAAAGCTCCCTCTGTATTGGTTTGCACAGACTGGCGATAGCCCGTCACCGGCTGCGTCAAACTTACCGTTGCGCCTGCGACGACAGCCCCGTTAGTGTCTTTGACAGTTCCCTGAATTGTGCCGATGCGCGATTGCGCAGTGACCGTAAAATTTAGAAGGAGCGTGGCCGCGATAATCAATGCGGCCCGGTAAATGCTCTGAAGATTCATGTCTGTTGCCTCTCAATAAAAACGTAACTCGTAAAATAGAACGCTCCCGACTCTTCTCCTGTCGCTGATGACAAGGCGGAATAGGGGAACGCCGCAAACATTTTTCGCGGAGATTGCTCGTCGAAAATATTGCGGTAAAAAAGTTGATTTACGAGAAAGAGAGAGGTGGAGCGCGCCCGCGCGTTGGCGCGCTGGTTTGCGTGAGGCTGAAAACTTCTGTCGCAGACGCATTCGCACACCGGGCCAGAGGCGGCGCGATATGCGGCAGGTTTGTCAGCAGTCCTGTAAAAAGATGCTGATGAAGCTGGCACACCAGGCACTCGCCGCTGCCGGGCGAGGTCTTGGATGGAGAGCTTGTGTCTTCGGAGTCTCTAAAGGTCTGCGCATCCGTGGTGGCAAGACTCGCCATGCTGCCGCTGCTATGATTGTGCGCGGCGTTGCCAATCGCCCCGTAGACGACGAGCACCAGCAACATCATAGCCGTCAGGCGCGCGAAGAGCGCGCGTCGTCCGTATGATGCTGATATGTTGATGCTGGTCACGTTGTTAAGCGTTATGCTACAGTTCGGATGCTTGGTTCGATTTTAGCACGGCATGCGGCACGGTCAAAACAGTGGTGAAACACTCGCCGCAAAGTGTTGCCGTCCTCCCCACAAGAATAAGATGCATGTTTTTCCACAACAGGGCCGCTCGCGCTCTTCAAATGGACTGGAATAAATCTCAAAAAATCCAGAGAGCCATGACACGCACGCTCTTCTTTATGCTAAGCGCGCTGCTCTGCATAGTCTTTAACCTGAGCGTGGCGCGTGCAGAGACGATGGAAGCGCGAATCACTGTCGTTTCGACTTCTCCGGCGCGCGTGAAGGTTGAGGGACGACGCTCTGTTGCCACAAAGGTTTGGTCTTTCCGAAATGTTTATGCCAGCCTCATCGGACTCGGCGAAAGAATCGAAAACCTGACGTTGACGGACGCAAACGGCGCGAGCGTGCCTGTGCGTAAGCTTGCCTCAGGCGAGTACGAATCTTCGAGCAACGCGACGAATTGGATTTATGAAATGAAGCTTGAGCCGCCAATGCCTGTGACGGATGCGGCTTACGTCTCCTGGATCGCGGGCGAGCGCGGCTTTCTGATGCTCGGCGACCTTTTGCCACTCAAGGTGGATGAAAAAAATGCTTCAATTAATAAAGCGCAAATCCGTTTCAGCTTGCCTGCAAATTGGAAAGCCGTCTCGAATGAAACAAAAAGCGGTGACGGGCAGTTTGAAGTAGCGTATACGGAGGACGCAGTTTTCTTCATCGGCTCAGACCTGCGCGAAAAGCGCGAGCGCGTTGGCCCGCTGGAAATTTCTCTGGCGACTTCCGGTGCATGGGCCTTCCCGGATGAGGACTTGATGAAGATGGCCGTCAGCATCCTGAAAGACTATACGACAAGGGTTGGAAGCACTCCGCGCGCAAGAGCCATGCTCATGCTCACACCTTTTCCGACTTCTGTGAGCGCAGAGCGTTGGAGCGCGGAGACGCGCGGCGGAAACGTTCTTTTACTTTCAGGTCAATCACCCTCAAAGCTCGCGGCGCTGGCGCAACTCGGCACGCCGCTGACGCATGAGCTTTTTCATCTATGGGTTCCCAACGGCCTCTCGCTCTCCGGGAATTACGATTGGTTTTATGAAGGCTTTACGATGTATCAGGCTTTGTCTACAGCCGTGCGGCTGGGGCTGATGACATTTCAGGATTACTTGAATGCTTTGGGACGCGCCAATGATTTTTATCTCGCGGCAAGTGATCGTCAAAAGCTCTCGCTGCTCGAAGCTTCGCAGCGCAGGTGGACAGGGGGCACCGGGCTTGTTTATCGAAAAGGAATGTTGGTCGCCTTTCTTTATGATCTCTCTTTGAGACAATCGAGCAAGGGCCAACGCACTCTCGATGATGTCTACCGTGCGCTCTTTCGTTTGAGCAATCATGGAGAGACGAAAAGAGATGGCAACGAGGTCGTGCTCGAACTCTTAAAAGGTCAGGACAAGATGGATGATTTCGTCCGGCGTTATATCGAAAGCGCGGATGAAATCGAGCTGGCTTCGGCTATCGCCCCATTCGGTTTGAAGATCGAGCGCGGGCAAATGCGAACGCAGATTTCCGTTGCCCCGCCACTCAGTCGCCAGCAACGCGATTTGTTAAGCGCATTTGGGTATAATGATCAGGCCCGACGAAATGCTAGGAAAGCTTCGTAACTTAAATTTTTCTGGAGTGAACTTAAAATCAAGTGAATAACCGGCAGAAAATCGGAAGATTGAAAATTGTTCCGGCTGTGCTCTTGCTCGCATTGCTTTCAGGATGCAGCACGTTAGCCAAAAAAGATAACAGCGGCGTGGTGATTGCTCGTCGCGCGCAGGTGCGCAGCTCTGTGGCCGTGGTGGCTGCTGACTTGCTCGAAGTTAATCGCGGCGACGTGATTGATATACTGGATTCTACTGCGGCTGAGAACGGCGAGACATGGTATCACGTCCGCGCGCACGATGAAGCGGGAACAGAAGGATGGATTGAAGCGCGCAACGTGATGTCGCAGGAAGTTCTGGACCAAGCCCGCCGCCTCGCTGAAGAAGATAAGGACATTCCCCCGCAGGGGACGGGCCAGCTTCG
>CAWFML010000005.1:612500-2000892 GCA_963817025.1 Pyrinomonadaceae bacterium
AACCTAAGGTTTCCTGAGTAAAGTTAATCTGCTCAGGGTAAGTCGGCACCTAAGGCGAGGCCGAAAGGCGTAGTCGATGGAAATCCGGTTAAAATTCCGGAACCAGTAACGTGTGCTGTGGGAGGACGCAGTAGGGTAGGCGAGACCGGCGATGGTTGTCCGGTTGAGACTTCATATAGCCTGTGGCTTAGGCAAATCCGGGCCACATCAAGGTAAAGAAGTGGACGAAAGTACGGGTTAAACCGGAAAAAAGTCGCTGACCCCAGCTGCCAAGAAAATTCTCGTTCAGCTATACACGCGATCTGACCGTACCGCAAACCGACACAGGTAGGTGGGGTGAGAATCCTAAGGCGCTTGTGAGAACACTCGTTCAGGAACTCGGCAAAATGTACCCGTAACTTCGGGAGAAGGGTAGCCTCCTCTAGCAATAGAGAGGTCGCAGAGAAATGTCCCAGGCGACTGTTTACTAAAAACACAGGTCTCCGCAAAGTCGTGAAGACGACGTATGGGGGCTGACGCCTGCCCAATGCTGGAAGGTTAAGAGGAGCGGTTAGGAGCAATCCGAAGCTGCGAATCGAAGCCCCAGTGAATGGCGGCCGTAACTATAACGGTCCTAAGGTAGCGAAATTCCTTGTCGGGTAAGTTCCGACCTGCACGAATGGCGTAACGATCTGGGAGCTGTCTTAACGAGTGACACAGCGAATTTGTAGTACCGGTGAAGATGCCGGTTTCCCGCATCTAGACGGAAAGACCCCGTGCACCTTTACTACAACTTGATAGTGGATGCGGGCAAACGATGCGCAGGATAGGTGGGAGACTTTGAAGCGGGGGTTTTGGCCTCCGTGGAGTCAACGGTGAGATACCACCCTTCGTTTGTCTGCGTTCTAACCTACCGCCGTTACCCGGCGGAGGGACATTATCAGGCGGGTAGTTTGACTGGGGCGGTCGCCTCCTAAAGAGTAACGGAGGCGCTCGAAGGTTGGCTCAGGCTGTTTGGAAATCAGCCGTAGAGTGTAAACGCAAAAGCCAGCTTGACTGTGAGACAGACAAGTCGAACAGGTACGAAAGTAGGAGTTAGTGATCCGGCGGTTCTGTATGGAAGGGCCGTCGCTCAACGGATAAAAGGTACGCCGGGGATAACAGGCTGATCCTGCCCAAGAGTTCACATCGACGGCAGGGTTTGGCACCTCGATGTCGGCTCATCGCATCCTGGGGCTGAAGAAGGTCCCAAGGGTTTGGCTGTTCGCCAATTAAAGCGGTACGTGAGCTGGGTTTAGAACGTCGCGAGACAGTTCGGTCCCTATCTGGTGTGGGCGCAGCAGAATTGATGGAATCTGACCTTAGTACGAGAGGACCGGGTTGGATTGACCTCTAGTGTACGAGTTATCGCGCCAGCGGTAGCGCTCGGTAGCTATGTCGAGCATGGATAAACGCTGAATGCATCTAAGCGTGAAGCCAGACCAGAGATTAGTTCTGCCAGTGAGGCTCGTGGTAGACCACCACGTTGATAGGCTGGGTATGCAAGCGTTGAAAGACGCTCAGTTGACCAGTACTAATCGGCCCCTAGGCTTGACCGTAAAATTTACTCTCAAGCAACAACGCAAATTTGCAGCGCAAGCATATTGCACGCTGCCTAAAGACTTCAATCACTATTCGATTTTCTAAGCTCTCGTTTAGAGAGAGTTGACAAGTTTTCCGGTGGTTTTGTCGAGAGGGTCACACCCGTTCCCATCCCGAACACGGAAGTTAAGCCTCTTGGAGCCGATGGTACTGCGCGGGAAGCTGCGTGGGAGAGTAGGAAGCCGCCGGGATTATCTTAAAAGCCCGCGAGAGTGATATGCTCTCGCGGGCTTTTGCTTTAGAGATTTACTACAGGTTAAGCCGGATCATAAACAGGGGCGCTTAATTCGGCAGCTTGAACACTCCATCAAACCAAACCTGCGCTGGTATCGTTAGCCCGTTACACGGGGTCAGGTTACTGGTGATGTGGAAACGTCCGTGGCCCTTCGCCCCAGCGCGTCCTCCGGTGCCACCAGCGACGCGGAAAGGCACGCCATGAGCGTTCGCTGCGGCGCAGATGTCAGGGTTAGGTGCCAGCACGAAGGAATCCCCTTCGATAAAGACCTGATCGCCGGATTGGACATACGTATCGGTCGCTTTCAGGTCGAAGACGAGATTGGTTGTGGTGTTGGTGCATGCAGAGAAAACGGCGGTATTATAGCCGCCTTCCGTGTCAATTCCCGAACCCTCGAAACTCAGCTCGATGTTTTGCGGAAATGCCCCGCACCGGGCGACATTTGGTCCGGCGCTTACCAGATTGAAGGTCGAGCCACCTTTGTAATCGTGATTAACATACCTGTCTCCGGGGGCTGCCGAGCTTCCTCCGCGAACCTGGCCTGCAAGTATCATTAGCCCTGTGAGTGTGAGAAGCATTGCTGTGAGTTTGGTTTTCATCCGTTTAGGTCTCCTTTGGGGGTGAGTAATTTGTAGCATTGTTTATTCTCAACTGTGGTCCTCGCGATTGGGAATTCAATCCGAAGCCGCCAGTGTTCTTACAATCACTAAGGCGTAAATCTCGCGCTAAAACTATCATCGAGGAAAATAAATGTTCATATTGGAGCCGATGGTACTGCGCGGGAGAGTAGGAAGCTGCCGGGATTTTTCACAAAAGCCAGCGAGGGTGATATGCTCTCGCTGGCTTTATTATTTTTCTGGCCTGCCATCTTCAACTTGCAATCCTGAGTCTAATCTCACAACGGAGTTGCAACTGGCCGGGCCGAAAGAATGGAGAAACTCAGATGAGATATTTGTTGTCAATCGTCTTCACCCTGTTGTTGACCATCTCTTCGCTCCCTTCGAGCCAGGCGCACATGCTCGTCCCGCAGCCTCCCGCCCGGCAGCAGGCAGAGGATAAAATTTATGCGGCAGAGGACGCCGTGGATAAAAAGGCTGACATCAAAAACCTTGCCGCCGTTCTGGATAAATTCGAGTCCAGTTTCAAATGTGATAGCGGGGGAACGACCATTATCAGTTTCGTGCTCCGCAAGTCTGGAAAGGTTACGGACGTAAAAGTCGAGAACACAGCCGGATGCAAAGCGCCGGAGAAAGCTCTCGCGGCCCTGCGCAAAATCAAATTTAAGCCAGCCGTAAAAGACGGCGTGCCGGTCTCGCAACTATACGAGATTGAAACAAAATCGGTATTAGTGCCGGGGCCATAAGCAGAAAAACAGAAACTTGTTTTACGGTACGGAGAATCAGTCGCTCCGAGTTGTTGCATGACCTTCAATACTTACTTTCGCGCTTCATCATATGCGATGGTCGCGTGCGGCGCGCTGACTTTGGCTGTCTCCGGCGGGATGAGTCTGGAATTGACGCTGGCCTTCGTCGCGCTCCTGTGCCTGGCGTGGAATCTTGAAGGCTCGCGCTGGCAATTGACGGAGCGGATAGGTCTCGTCGTCGTCCTGCTCTCGCTGCCGCTTTTTTATCTCGACTGGAAATATCAGATGAGCATCGGCGAGGCGCGCGAGCGAATCGGCGTCAGCGCGCTCGCGCATCTGATCCTATTTTTATCCGCCGTTAAACTGCTACAGGTCAAAGCAGACCGCGACTGGGTTTTTCTTTATCTCATCTCATTTTTTGAAGTCCTGCTCGCGGCAGGGCTGAGCCTCAGTCCGTTTTATCTGGTGATGATCGGGCTTTACACTTTGTCTGCTCTCTGCACGATTGTCTCTTTCGAGATTAGAAAAGCCGGACGCAGTGTGAACGCGACGGAGACGCGCCTGCTCGTCGCGCCCGATTCGACCCTCGTGCGGCGCATGATTAAGCGTCGCGCGCAGAGGCCATACGGGGTGGCGCGGCGTCTGCCTCTGGTGGCAGTGGGCTTGTTGCTGCTCATCTTTGCTCTCGCGCTCCCGCTCTTTTTTATCGTGCCGCGTTATGGCAACAGCGCTTTTGCGCGCAGCAGCGGCGGCATGACAGGCTTTGTCGGGTTCTCGGAAAATGTCGAACTCGGCTCGATTGGTAGACTGCAACAGAGCAACGAGATCGTGATGCGCGTGCGTGTCGAAGACGCGCAGTCGGAGAGACATCGCAATCTGCGTTGGCGCGGCGTGGCGCTGGACTATTTCGACGGTCGTCACTGGCGCAGGTCAAGAGGAGGAGGCGCGCTCATTTATCCGAGCAACGAACGCGGCCTCTTCCAGTTAGGCACGACGGAAGACTTGCAGCGTCTGACGACGCAGACATTTTTCGTAGAGCCTGTGGATACCCCCGTGCTGTTTGCCGCGCCGCGTGTGGTTGCCCTCCAAGCCGGATTCTCTAACATCCAGCGCGATACGGAAGGCTCGCTCTCAGGCGTCAGGCATGAGCAGGGACGCATCTCTTACAGAGTTTATTCGGACACTACAGAGCCTGATGAAGAGTTGCTGCGCGCGGATAACGAGCCGTACTTATCCCCGGCTGCGCGTTATCTACAGCTTCCCGAAAGGCTCGACCCGCGAGTTGAAAAACTCGCGGGGGAGGTTATCGAGCGTTCAGGCGCACGCACACGCTATGATAAAGCGCGTGCTATCGAAGCTCACCTGCAAACTGAATACGGCTACACGCTCGATTTGAAAATCGGCAGGCAGGAGCCGCTGGCGGATTTCCTCTTCCGTGTGCGCGAGGGACACTGCGAATATTTTGCGACGGCGTTGGCCGTCATGCTGCGGACACAGGGCATCGCCACGCGCGTCGTCAACGGATTTCAAACGGGCGCGTATAACGACGCCTCTGACACTTACACCGTGACGCAGCGAGAGGCGCATTCGTGGGTCGAAGTCTATTTTCCGGAGACCGGCGCGTGGGTGACTTTTGACCCGACGCCTGCCGCAGGGCGCGGGCCTGTCGAAGCGGGCGGCGGTCTTGGCGCAAGCCTCGGCAAGTATGCGGAAGCTCTGGAGATGCTCTGGATTCAATACGTCGTCTCGTATGACAAGCAGGAGCAACGCTCGCTTGTGACCTCTGTGCGTAACAAGCTCAGCGATTATCGTCAGGCCATCGGTGAAGAGTTGAGCTGGATAAAATCCGCTGCCGGTGATTGGCTCAACTCTCTGCTGTACGGCGATGCTCAAGGCTCATTCACGCGCTGGCGTGCGATAGCATTACTTTTAGCAGGCGTTCTGGCGCTGGTTCTGTTTGCGCTCGGCGCGCGTAGAATTTATAGGCTTGGTTTCTGGCGCGGTTTGAGGTTCTGGCAGCGCGAGGGCCGGACAGCCTCCGCTGTGGAATTTTACGAGCGCATGACCAAAGCTCTGGCCGCGCGCGGTCTGAGGCGTGCCGAAAGCGAAACGCCGCTCGAATTCGCAGCCACCGTCGGAGTGGCTGAAGCTTTGCAGATTACAAATGCATATAATCGTGTGCGCTACGGCGAACACTCGCTCTCGCCAAACGAAATCGCAGAGATTGAAAACTGGCTGAGCCGGATGGAAGGAAAACAGTGACGAGGGACGAGTGACAAGTCATAACTTGTTCTTGTCTTTAACTCGTCCCCCGTCACCCGTCACTTATTATTATGAAAAAAATAGGTTTTATCAGTTTGGGCTGTCCTAAGAATCTGGTTGACAGCGAAGTCATGATGGGCCAGCTCAAGCAGTCCGGTTATGAGATTACGACCGATGCGACCGAGGCAGACACGCTGGTCGTGAATACCTGTGGCTTTATTGATTCGGCCAAACAGGAATCCATTGACGCCATTCTCGAAGCCGCGCGCCTGAAGTCCGAAGGCAAAGCCACAAGGCTTGTCGTCGCCGGATGTCTCGTTGAGCGTTATCGTGATGAGCTGAAAAAAGAGATGCCCGAAGTTGACGCTTTCATCGGGACTAATCAGATAAACGACATCACACAGGTCTGCGACGAGAAGATAAACACGCGCTCGCTCCCGGTGCTGCCCCTCGGCAATCAGTCCGCCACTTATCTCTACGACGAATCCACGCCGCGCGTGCTGGCGACGCCCGGCTATACAGCATTCGTCAAGATCGCAGAGGGCTGCGACCGTCCCTGCGCCTTCTGCTTTATCCCGCAGATGCGCGGCCACTTTCGCTCGCGGCGCTTCGGCTCTGTCATGCAAGAGGCCACGCAACTGGCAAAGCAGGGCGTCAAAGAGCTTGTTCTGGTGGCGCAGGATTCCTCGCGCTACGGCGAAGACCTCGGAGAACAGGACGCGCTCGCACACCTGCTGCGCGAACTCTCTCACCTGGACGGCATCGAGTGGGTGCGCGTGATGTACACTTACCCGACGCACATCTCTGATGGATTTCTGGATGTGCTGGCAGAGGAGCCAAAGGCAGTCAAGTATCTGGACATGCCTTTACAGCATGCTTCGCAAAATGTGCTCAAACTAATGCGGCGCGGCGGGACGCGCCAGAGTCTTGAGCGTTTGATAGAGCGCGTGCGTTCGCGCGTGCCCGGCATAACCATCCGCACGACCTTTATCACAGGTTTTCCCGGCGAGACCGAAGAGGATTTCGCAGAGCTGTTGACCTTCATACGCAACGCAGAGTTTGACCGTGTGGGCGTCTTCACTTATTCGGATGAAGAAGGCACGCCCGCTTTTGACCTGCCTGATAAAGTCGATGCTAAAATTGCCAAGAGTCGCCGCGCGCGTTTGATGAAAGCGCAGGCGCGCATCTCTCGCAGGCGAAACAAAGCGCGCATCGGCCAGACCGTGCGCGTCCTTTTTGAGGGCGCATCCAAAGAGACGGAACTGCTCTGGCAGGGACGCATGGAAACGCAGGCGGCGGAGATTGACGGCTGTGTCCTGATTAACGATGCGCCGGAAGATTTCGAGCCTGTGCCGGGCGCGTTCGTCAACGTGCTTATCACCGAAGCGCACGAATACGATCTCGTCGGGCAAATCATTTAAAGCAGCGATATGTGACGTGTGACGTGTGACGAGCAAGCACAAGTGTTATCTTGTCACTTATCATACGTCACCTGTCACCTGTCACTATGCAAATTAAGGAATCGAGCGATGAGTTGAATGCTCCTGTGGTGACGACAGGTGTATCCATTGCTGTTCCTGTTGGCCGCCGGTCTTTGAGTGATTATCTCGCGCTGGCGATTGCGACATGCGGCGTCGGTTATTTGCCGCTCGCGCCGGGAACATGGGGGTCAATCGTCGGCGTCTGTGTTTACCTTCTGTGGCAGAGGTTTATTGCTAGAGGGCTTGTCTCGTATTTCGTAGCGCATGAGCTTGAACTGTTTTTCGACACTTTCAAGTTGATGCTGATGCTGATCTCGGTCAGCGGGTTGACGTTGGCGGGTGTGTGGGCTGCGACGAGGGTTGAAAAGGTGCTGGGGCGTAAAGACCCCGGAATCGTCGTGATAGATGAGGTCGCCGGACAGCTTATCGCCCTCTCATTTCTTCCTCTCACTCTGGAAGTTGAGTGGCCGCTTGTTATCGCCGGGTTCTTATTGTTTCGCACTTTTGACATCTGGAAGCCGTATCCGATTCGTCGCCTCGAATCTCTCGAATCCGGTCTGGGAATTATGGCCGACGATGTGCTGGCAGGATTTTATGCAGCGATTTTATTATCGCTGCTGGCGTTAGTCTATTTGTTCATCTGAGGAGGGCTTATCATGCAGGAAGAGAAAGAACAGAACTCATCTGAGAACTCAAGCGCGGGGCAGGATGCTCCGGCAGAAGCGACGAGCAGCGAAACCTTGAGCGATGTCGAAGAGACTGAAAAAGTCTCGACTGAAAAGAGCGAGACGGGCAGCTCTGCTATGCCTTCGCCCGACGGGGCTTTTGATTCGGATCAGGGCCACGGCCCGAAAGACGATCCGGGGCCGATGTAAGTGCAAGGATGAAGGCGGAAGGATGAAAAGAGTGCTATTTAAAGATAAAGGCTTCATGTTTGAATAGCATCTCTTTCATCCTTCATCCTTCGCTCTTTCGCCTTGCAGTTCATCCTTCATAGCTTTACTTGCATGCCCGCCAATCCATCCTCTGCGCCAGAAAAAGACCAGCATTCCGACGCCCACAATCACCATCACTGCCAGCACTACGAAGTATCCGTAAGTCGTGTGCAACTCAGGAATGTTGTCAAAGTTCATGCCGTAAAGCCCCGCGATGAAAGTCAGCGGCAGCATGATGGCAGAGAAGATGGTCAGCACCTTCATGATGTCGTTCGTCCGGTTGGAGACGACCGAGAGATAAGAATCCAGCGCGCCGCCGATTAAATCCCTGTAGCTTTCCGCAAGGTCTGTGATGCGTACCAGATGGTCGTGTATGTCGCGGAAGAAGGGAAGCATCTCCGGCGCGATTAATTTAAATTCGCCGTGACTGATGCGATAGAGAATGTTGAGTTGCTTGCCTGAGTTGCGGCGCAGGCGCAGGATGCTGCGCTTGAGTTGCTGTATGCTTTCGAGAATCGTGTTGTCGGGTTTCGCCAGAGAGAAGATTTCATCTTCGAGCCGGACTAGCCGTTCGTCAAAATCGTCCAGCACGGGCGTGTAGTACTCCACCAGCCTATCCAGAATCTGGTAGAGCAGATAGGCCGGGCCACGCTGGCATGAGACGGGGCTTGAGCGCACGGACTGCTTGACATGGTTGATGCTGCGAAACATGTCATGATGGTAGGTGACGACAAAGTTGCTGCCCAGAAATCCGTCAAGCTCTATGGTGTTGAAATGCACCGAGTCCGTGTTGGCCGTCACGCCGTGCAGGATAAAGTAGATGTATTCGGGAAACTCTTCGACCTTCGGATGATGACGGTCTGCGCGACAGTCTTCGACAGACAAGGGGTGAAACTTAAAGACATCGAGCAGCACCTGATCGTCTGCATCCGTAGGCTTATCCATATCCACCCAGATGACCAGGCTCTGGTCATTTAGCAGCTCCGGCAGTTGCTCGACGGTAAAGCCTTCTTCGACCATATTCGCTCCGGCGCGATACACAAAAATATCCATCTCTCGAAATCTCTCCTGCGCTTGATGATTTGGAAATATTGCACGAGCACGAAAACTTTTGCGGGGCGTGAGTTTATCATAAAAGGGATGACATGTGCCGTTTTGTGCTCCATCAATGAGACCTCTTCCGTGCTTGGATAAAGAGACCTGACCTGTTAAGTTCTAATCAAGAAATGATTGCCAGACTCAACTTAAGCTTGCTTCAAATCTTTGCGCCTTGAGTCTTTCTTTCCCTGCGCCCCCAGCGCGAAACACGAACGTTTCACGCAAAGACGCGAGGATAAAACCACAAGGCGCAAAGAAGAGCGGGAAAGAGTTTTGTGGCTTTGCGTTTCGATGATTTTTGATTCTGATATTGGGATTTATTAGGGACTAATGAGCGAGATAAAAATATTTGTAGCAGATGATGTCAACGAGAGCGGGCTTGAGCCTTTGCGCGCGGCGGGTTTTACGGTCGAGAAGAGAACCGGCCTTTCGCCGGACGAACTGCGCGAGGCCGTGCGCGAGTGTGACGGGCTGGTCGTGCGTAGCGAGACAAAGGTGACTGCCGAAGCCCTTGACGCGGCGATGCGCCTGCGCGTGGTGGGGCGCGCGGGCGTGGGCGTGGATAACATAGATGTCGCGGCGGCGACGGCGCGCGGCGTCGTCGTCATGAACGCGCCGGACGGCAATACGATTACGACTGCCGAACACACGCTGGCGCTTTTGATTTCACTGGCGAGACGCGTGCCTGCGGCCAATGCCAGCCTGCACAGCGGTCGCTGGGAACGCAAGAAGTTTATCGGCGTCGAGCTTCAGGGGAAGACGCTGGGCATCGTGGGATTGGGCCGCATCGGGCGCGTCGTCGCCAGTCGCGCACGCGGTTTCGGGATGAACATAGTCGCCTATGACCCTTTCCTCGCGGCTGAACAGGCGCGCGATCTTGAGCTGGAAGTAGTCTCTCTGGACGAAGTCTGCGCGCGTGCGGATTTCCTGACAGTGCACACGCCCTTAACTGCGGAGACGCGCGGGATTATCGGAGCCGATGCCTTCGCGCGTATGAAGCAGGGCGTGCGTGTTATCAACTGCGCGCGTGGCGGGCTGGTGGACGAGCGCGCTCTCTACAACGCGATTAAAGAGGGCAAAGTCGCAGGCGCAGCTCTGGATGTTTTTGAAGAAGAGCCGCCGCCCGCAGATCATCCGCTGCTCAGCCTTGAAGAAGTCATCGCCACGCCGCACCTCGGAGCTTCTACGAAAGAAGCGCAGGAGGGCGTCGCGCTGACCGTGGCAGAGCAGATGCGCGATTATCTACAGACGGGCGCGTTGCGCGGCGCGGTCAATGTTCCCGCGCTCGGCGCGCAGGAATTGAATGCCATGCAGCCTTACATACTGCTGGCGGAAAAGCTTGGCCGGTTTCAGGCGCAGTTGATGGATGAAACAGCCGTGCTCGAAGTGAGTCTTGAATATGCAGGCGAGGTCGCACAGATGGATGCCGCGCCCGTGACGAGAGCTTTCCTTGCGGGCCTCCTGCGAGATGTGAGCGCGCGTGTCAATGTCGTCAACGCCTTTCTCATAGCGGAAGAGCGCGGGCTGAAAGTCACCTCCGCGTACCAGCGCACGGGCAGCGATTTTGCCCCTGCTGTACGCACGCGCGTCCTGACGGGCGCAGGCGAACAGGCGGTCGCGGGGACACTGTTCGCACACACAGGAGGCAGCGCGGACGGGCGCATCATAGAGATTAACAATTTTCACATCGAAGCCATTCCGCACGGCCACATGCTCGTCATGCGCAACAAGGATGTGCCGGGCGTCATAGGCCACGTCGGCACAATCCTCGGCGCGAACGGCGTCAACATCAGCCGCTTCCACCTCGGACGCCGCGAGCGCGGCGGCGAAGCTATGGCCGTCATAGAAATAGACGCGCCGCTCACCGAGCAAGCTCTGAAAGAACTGCAATCCTTCGAGCACGTCATCTCGGCCAGACAGATTGAGCTTTAGATAGTTAGAGGCGATTTCAACACTCAGTTATTAATAAACTCAATCCTTCGCGCCTTACGGTTTTACCTTAGCGCCTTTGCGTGAAACCTCAATATTTCACGCAAAGGCGCTAAGAAAAGAAAGACTCAAGACGCAAAGGATTGAGTGGTTTTGAAATGAACTCTTAGAGTATATGATTGACCGGGAGTTCAAACCGGCCCCTACCACATTCCTTAAAAACTTGACCAATGACTAACTCTTGATGGACGATGAGAGGCCACGCAAAGGCTCCTACTCGTCCATCATTTTTGTTCGGGCGAAAGCTGTTCACTCTAAGCTCCGAGTTATCATCTGGCCGGGAGAACCTCTATGCCTCAAAGCTTCTATCGCTTCGCAAACTCATCGCAGCCTTCCCACCAAATCCTGTTTCGCCTCAGCTTATTGCTTCTGAGCTTTTCTTTGTTATCCGGCCCCTTAGCGGCGCAAACTCCCTTTGACGCGCCTCTGCTGGAATCCGGCAAGCCTCTTGAACGTGAATTGGCCGGCGACGCGGCACACTCCTATCGAATCAAGCTTGATTCCAATCAGTTTCTACATGTCGTGGTCGAGCAAAAAGGCATTGACGTGGTGGTGACGCTGTTTGCGCCTGACGGCAAGCAACTTGTCGAAGTTGACAGCCCGAACGGCTCTGAAGGACCGGAACCGATTTCAATGGTGGCGGAAACGGCTGGGAGTTACCGGCTGGAAGTGCGCTCGCTCGAAGCGAAGGCTGAAGCCGGACGCTATCAGGTGAAGATCGAGGAATTGCGCGCGGCGACGGCGCAAGATAAAAGTCGCATCGTCGCGCAGCAAATGTATGCGGAAGCGGAACAACTGCTCGGTCAGGGAAGCGTTGAATCGCTTCGTCAGGCGATTAATAAACATCAGGAATCGCTTCCGTTCTGGCGCGCCGCAAACGATCCGGTTAAAGAATCCGACGCCTTAAATAGCATTGGTTTCACATACCGCGCGCTGGGTGAACCGGCGAAGGCGCTGGATTACTACAATCAGGCGCTGCTGCTTGATCGTGCGGCGGGCAGTCGTGGCAATGAAGCCATCACCCTCAATAACCTCGGCAGAGTCTACGATGACATGGGCGAGCGGCAGAAGGCGCTTGTCAATTATGACGAGGCCCTATCGCTCTTTCGCCGTGCAAGTGATCGTAACGGCGAAGCTTCCGTGCTCAATAATATCGGAGCTGTGTATGACGTTCTGGGCGAGCGGCAGAAGGCGCTGGACTACTATGCTCAATCCTTGCCTCTCAGACGCGCGGTAGGCGACCGGAGCGGCGAAGCTCTGACGCTCAGCAATATTGGTCAGTCTTACGCCGCTGTAGGCGAGCGACAAAAAGCGCTTGATTATTATGCTCAGGTCTTACAGCTAAGCCGCGCACTCCATGACGGTATCGGGGAAGCCGTCACGCTTAACAACATTGGAGCGTTGTATCGTGATATGGGCGAGCCGCAGAAGGCGCTCAATAGTTACAATCAAGCCTTGCTCCTCGCACGCGCGGCAGGGGATAAGCGCAATGAAGCTACGATTCTCAGCAATATGGGCGCGATCTATCGTGATACAGGCGACAGCCACAAAGCGCTCGAATACCTTAATCAAGCGTTGTTGCTGAGGCGCGCCGTAGGCGACCGTGCAGGGGAAGCCGTCACGCTCAACGGCATCGGCACGGTCTATCGTGACATGGGTGAAAGCCAGAAGGCCGTAGATTATTACAAGCAATCGCTTCCGTTAAGACGCGCCGCAGGGGATCGTTCCGGCGAAGCTGTCACGCTCAGCAGCATCGGCACGCTCTATAGAGATTCGGGCGACTGGCAACAAGCCTTAGACTATTTCGCGCAGGCGCTTTCACTCAGGCGAAGCGTAGGTGATTGGAGCGGCGAGGCAAGCACGCTCTACGGTATTGCAAGGCTTGAGTATGACCGCAACAATCTTGGGGAGGCGCGCACGCGAATCGAGTCTGCCCTCGCAATAGTAGATTCTCTACGCGCGAAGGTTGCCAGTAAAGAGTTGCGCTCGTCCTATTTCGCCACAGTCCAGTATTACTACGAGCTATACATAGCCATCCTCGTGCGCCTGCACAAGCAGCATCCATCTGCCGGATTCGATGGCGCGGCGCTTCAGGCGAGCGAACGCGGGCGTGCGCGCAGCCTGCTCGAAACCCTCGCCGAAGCGGGCGCGGATATACGTCAAGGCGTTGACCCCACTCTCGTCGAACGCGAACGCTCGCTGCAACAGCAGCTCAATGCGAAGGCGCAGGCACAAACGAAACTCCTTGGCGGAAAGCACACGGACGCGCAGGCCGAAGCTATAGCGAAAGAGGTTGAGACATTAACGACCGAATTGCAGCAAAATCAAGCGCGGATCAGGCAAACCTCGCCACGCTATGCGGCCTTGACGCAACCTGAGCCGCTTAACCTGCGCGAGATTCAGGCACAGCTAGACCCGGACACGTTATTACTCGAATACTCGCTCGGCGATGAGCGCAGCTACCTGTGGGCGGTCACGCCGGATTCGATTAAGACCTTCGAGCTTCCCAGGCGCGCAGAGATAGAAACGCTGGCCCGCGCGGTTTACGCTCTCCTGACCGATGCGAAACAGTGGCAGAAGAGTGCAGCGGCAGGCCAGAGAATATTGACGATGGAAGAGAAGGAAAGATCAGCCGCTGCTCTTAACGGCGCACAACGTCTGAGCCGCATGCTGCTCGCTCCCGTTCTGGGCCAACCCGGCAAAAAGCGTCTATTGATTGTCGCAGACGGCGCACTCCAGTACATTCCATTCGGCGCATTGCCCACGCCAACCGGCAGCGCTTTGCCTGAGAGCAAGCGGCGCAGAACTTCAGCAAGCTACCAGCCGCTTATCCTCAGGCATGAGATCGTTAATCTGCCGTCAGCTTCTGCTCTCGCAGTGCTCAGGCAGCAGGTCAAAAACCGCGTGCCAGCCGCCAAGACCATCGCAGTGATTGCAGACCCTGTCTTTGAAAGCGATGACGTGCGTGTCACACAGGCAAGCAAAGCACGGGCGGGCGGCAGCACATCTATAGACACTCAGGCACAGGCGAAGGGACGCGAACTCTTGCCCGCGCTGCTGGCGCGCTCCGCAACAGAGTCCGGGCGGAGGGCTGAGGACTCGAAGATTCCGCGCTTGCCCGGAACGCGCACAGAGGCCGTAGCAATTCTCTCGCTCGTCCCGCAGGCGCAGCGCATGGCGGCCTTTGATTTCAACGCTAACCGGCAAACGGCCATCAGCCCTGAACTGTCACAGTATCGCTATCTGCACTTTGCCACACACGGCTTTCTCAATAGCACGCACCCTGAACTCTCCGGCCTCGTCCTCTCAATGGTGGACAAGAGCGGCGCGGCGCAGGACGGATTCCTGAGAGCGCACGAAGTCTTTAATCTCAAGCTGCCCGCTGAACTGGTAGTCCTCAGCGCATGCCAGACGGGCCTCGGCAAGGAAGTGAAGGGAGAAGGCTTGATCGGGTTAACGCGCGGCTTTATGTATGCCGGAAGCCCGCGCGTGCTGGTCAGCCTGTGGAACGTCTCGGATGCTGCGACGGCAGAGT
Source organism: Pyrinomonadaceae bacterium (assembly GCA_963817025.1). Classification (GTDB taxonomy): domain Bacteria; phylum Acidobacteriota; class Blastocatellia; order Pyrinomonadales; family Pyrinomonadaceae; genus JACMLC01. The sequence goes on from CAWFML010000005.1 coordinate 627,019, forward strand.
TGATGAGCAGATTTTATCGCGGAATGCTGAAAGACGGCTTGCGTCCGGCGGCAGCCTTGCGCGCGGCGCAGGTCTCCCTGATGAAAGAGAAGAAGTGGAAATCGCCCTTCTACTGGGCCGCGTTCACGCTTCAGGGCGAGTGGCGATAACTGCTCAATAGGGCGGCAAAATAAGAGTCATGCTTCATCCTCTAACGATGCATGGCAGCGTGTCAGTTTGAAATTCTGGTGTCCATCCACGACGAAAGAATCTCCCGCAAAGGCGCAAGGTAATGCAAAATTAAAAATGTAAAATGCAAAAATAAGGGTAGTGGTTCAGTTTCAAAAATAGCGAAAAAAACCAGTTTCCCGCAAAGGCGCAAAGGCGCAGAGGAAGACCGCAAAGGTTTGAATGCCACTCGCTCTTGGCGTGCTTTTCTTTGCGCCTTTGCGCCTTTGCGGGAGATTCTTTCGTTATGGATGGACACCAGAATTTCAAACTGACCCACTACCAAAATAAAAATCTTCTTGCATTTTACATTTTGCATTTTTAATTTCTCTTGCGCCTTACCCGATGCATCAAGTGGAATTTTCTTAAAATGCTACGCTGTTTGAAATCGTCATCGGGTATTATTGAGACCGCTTCGATTTTTGTAACGCCAGCAATCAAAACTTGAAGTGCTTTTTGCTTGACAGTGAGTTGACATGTCATCAAAAGAGGGGCTGTTTTATGCTTTCGTCGTTTGGGCGATAAGCATGATGGCCCCTCAAAGAAACATTTTTCTCGGTTGAAGGAGTCCAGATGGAAATGAAAGTTAAAACTCTCCGGCTCGTCTTTGGTTTTGTGTTGACGCTGCTTTTATCCGGGCAGGCTCTAGCCGACCAGAAGTTTGTCGCTTATCTTGAAGGCAGGCAGGAAGTTCCCAACGTGGCAACCATCGGCAAGGGAACCTGCGTCGTGACGCTCAATGCGGCGGAAACACAAATCACGGCTAACTGCACATTCTCTAACCTGTCGAGCAACGCCATTGCAGCGCACATACACGGCAACGCCCGGCGCGGCGTGAACGCCGGAATCTTATTTAACTTCGGCTCCGTCAGCGGCCTCAGCGGTTCAATCACCCCTGCGCCGTTCGATGTCACGCCGCAGCAGGTTGCAGACATGCGCGCCAACCTCTGGTACGTCAATGTGCATAGCGGGAATTTTAGCGGCGGCGAGATTCGCGGGCAACTGAAGGTCGCCAACACCTACGCGGATACGGACGGCGATGCAGTGGCCGACCTCATACGCTTCAGGCCCGGCGCGAACAGCACCAGCGTCTACACGACCCTCGGCTCAAGCGCGTCGCATATCCCTCGTGCGGGCAGCATTTTTCTGCTCGGAGATTATGACGGGGACGGCAGAGGCGACATCAATATCGTGAATACAGAGACGGGCGGCCTGCGTCATAACCTCTGGCGTTTGACCAACAGCCATCCCTTAATCAGTCAGGACACGATTGGGACTACGGATTGGGGAACGACGACACTAAATGACGTTCCCGTGGCGGGCGATTTCGATGGCGACGCAAAGGCCGACATCGCCATCTATCGCCGCACGGATGGCGTCTGGTACATCCTGCAAAGCGGAACCAGCACCCTGAGCGCAGTGCAATTCGGCGCATCGACGGATACTCCTGTGGCTTCGGATTACGACAAAGACGGCAAAGCCGATGTCGCTGTGACGCGGCAGGTTGACGGCAATCTGGCATGGTATATCCTGTTGAGCAAAACCAACTCTTTCCGCGCGCTCTACTGGGGCGTGGCGACAGATACGCCGCTCAACGGCGCTTTCTATCAAGCGGATTTTGACGGTGACGGCGCAGCGGACATTGCTGTCGTGCGTAAGGAAAACGGCACGCGCACCTTTTATGCCCTGCGCAGCTCGGATAACAATCTGCATGCAGTCAACTGGGGACTGGCGACGGATAAATCAATCATCAGCGATTTTGACGGCGACGGCAAAGCGGATGTCGGAGCCATCAGAAACAACCAGACAGACCTCATCTGGTTTATCCTGAACAGCTCTGACAATCAGATACGCACTATCTCGAACGGCTTAGGCAGCGTCGATAGCACTTTCGGTATTGATTAAACGCCCCCGCCGGTTCAAATCGAAAAGGCCGCCTGTCAAAGGGCGGTCTTTTTATTTGCACAAATCTTTTAGTCCTAGCCGATTTGACCTAACGTGAGTTCGATATAAGAGGTCGCTATCTGATTAGCTCCGTAGGAGCGGCATATCTTAGCCCACGACGCCAGTCGTGGGAACACTTCCATTGAATTTAGCCCCGTCAGGGGCGACATATGATGCCGCCCCTGACGGGGCTTGTTGTTGGTGTCTGTCGATTGTCCCACGACTCAAGTCGTGGGCTAAGATATGCCGCCCCTCACGGGGCTGAGAACACAGTTGTTTGATGTCGAACTGACGTTATACTTATTAGCGATAGAGTGTGACCAGATGCGCCCTCCCTGACGGTCGGGCTACAGCCCCGTGAGCGACAGTACAGGGGCTGTAGCTAGACCGTCAGGCAGGGCGCATGCATTTGCCATCCGCTATATTTCTTTCTTCATAAAACAACTCACGAATCACGACACGCCTTACGAAGCTCAAACTGAACCACTACCTCATTTTCATCAAGCTTGCTTTTTAAGGTGAAAATATGAAGTGCGCCGTAATTGTCGAAGAAGGTGAGAATAGTTTTGGCGCGGATGTGCCTGACCTGCCCGGATGGTCAGCCTATTCCTGAACCTTCTTCGAGTATTGAATATGTCGAAATTCGCGCCGTATAAGAACCCTACGTAACCGACTGCCAGACATCGCTGCTTTCGTCTTCTCCTCAAGCAGTCAAAGCCGTTCTGTTAATTCCTCAACCAACCTCGAAGTTCACGTGTTGTGATGCGCTGGTCTTGGCGATGCGGTCTATGACTGTGACTTGCAGGCGGTAGCGTCCTGCCGGGATCGTGTTGAGGGGGATTTCGGCGGCGTAGGGTAGTCTGGTCAAATCCGGCACGCCTTTGGTTTCGACCTTGCTCAGGGCTGTGGTCAGAATCGGCTGGTTGTCGCGGAAGATTTGAACTTGGAGCGCGACATCGGGCGCGGCGTCTGTGCCGGTCGCTAATGCGGCGTTGTAGATTTGAGTCAAAAACCTGAGGCGCGAGTTGCGTGAGAAGCGGCGCGAGATGCTTAAGAAGAGGCGCGCGGCGGCGTCTCCTTCCTGCTTTGCCTCCGTGATGGCCGGCGTGCGCTCGCCCAAGACCAAGCTGCTCAGAGAGAGACGGCGCGTGGCGAGGTCTGGAATCTCTATCCACTGGACTGCGCTGCCGGAGCGCCCGCTCTTGCTGTCGCGCGCGGCCACGCGCACCTGATACAGTCCGGGTTTGAGATTGGTCTGGTAATTATAGGCCACGCCGCGCGCCTCTGTTGAGCCATTCGCAGGAGGTTTGACCGTCAGTTGATTCTGAAAGCTAGATACGGGTTTGCCCTGATCGTTATAAATGATGCCTCCGACATCAACCATCGCTTGCTTATTATCAGGCGAGGTAAAGTCTAAGAGCGTGCCGTCCATCTCCATCGAAGCAATGATATATGAGCCTGTGTTCGGGGCGTCTGCAAAGCTGACGAAGAGCGTGGTCGGCAGCGTCCTCAACTGCGTGCGGGAAAAGATGGCATTGAGCAGCGCATCTGCACTGGAAGCTTTCGGGTCAGTGCGTTTGGCAGCACTTGCGTCCCGACGCGTCCCGCCTTTCTCTGCCTGTTCGATAAATCCTTTACGCACGCGCACGACCAGCCCCGGCTTGCCGACAACGCTCACTTCTATCTTGCGAAACTTGTTGTCCTGCTGCTCTTCATTCGGACGCCATGCCAGCAAGTAATAAGTGGCAGTCTCTTGCAGGGCCGTGGTGGTGACTGTCTTGAGCGAGTTGGTGTTGAGCAATGCGCGCCCGCCTGTGTCCGCCGCGAGCGCTCTCAAGGGAGCCTGTGTGGCTGTAATCTCCGAGCCGCCGAGGTGTTCCAATCTGCCGGACGGGTCAACCACGCCTTCAACTGTCGAATCGGTAATGCTGCTGATGAGGCCGCGCGCGTCCATAGAGTAGATGACAACTCCCGTGCGCGCAGCCGAATCCGCTATCTGGCGCAGGGTGTTGGTGACGTTCGAGGTCTGGTCGTCAATCAGAAAGCCTTCGGAGATAAAAAAGAGCAGCTTGCGACCGGGCATCTCTCCGGCAAAGCGTATGGTGTTGTTCAGCGTCTCAAGAGTAGCAGTCGTGACGTAGGATGTTTGTTGCAGGAGCGCTGACGCGCGTCTGCGTACCTGCTCTTCCGCGCTTTGACGCGGCAGCCCCGGATTGTCTGCCAGCAGGCGTTCAACAAAAAAGTTTGTGATTTCCTGATCGAATCTGGCGATGGCGAGCGCGTGCGTCGGACTCATCAGCGGGCGTTCAAAATCGCGCATCCCCATAGAGCGCGATTGCAAGCGGTTGATGGCCGCGCGCAAAACTGTTTTATCGCCCGTCAGTTGTTGCAGAAAACCTATCTGGCCGCTCGCAGAGGTAATTGCCGCTTCGTCGTTCTGGCCCAGCTCGGTTTCAATAAAGCTCAACAACATGAGACGCACCCGCTGCGCGCCCTCTGCCGAGAGATGCAGGTCATCCACGTAAAAAAGAACGACCCGACCGCGATCAAGCGGGACTACTTTTCCCGGCTCCTCCCCGGCAGCATTGGCGCGCACATCGCCGCGCGCCGCAGCCAGTTGAGCATCCTCGTTAACGCTGCCTGCCTTGATACGCTCGAAAAAAGAGATCGGCTGCGACTTGCCGTCAATCTTCAACTCGAACTGCTCGCGTTGCAGGTTCTCTACAAACTTGCCCTGCTTATCAAAGACCATCACGTCCGTCTGAACCAGCTCGGAACTGACGCGCACCACTTCATCCGTCTGCCCCGGCGGCGGCTCCTGCTGGCCGCGCGCAACACAGACAAATGCGCCCAGACAGAGACACAGGGCACACGCATATCGCTTTAGGGAGAGAGCTTTCAAGAGCATTGCTTTAACCAGTGCGGCTAAAAACGTTAAAGGTGGGGAGACCGTGCGAATCATATCATGTGTTGAGGATGCAGGGAAGAAAAAGACATGTTCCCGCAAAGGCGCTGGTGACGCAAAGGTGTTGAGCGATGCTTTATCTTTGCGGATTCCTTTGCGCCTTTGCGTCTTTGCGGGAGATTCTTTCGTCATCTTGAATAGATGGCAGAAGTTCAAACTCAATCACTATCCCGTCTTCAGGGAAAACATTCCTTTCCGATTTTCCGTATAACCCACATGACTTGCCAAAAGCTTCGCGCGCCTGATTGGATAATCCCTGCGCGCCTGAGGAGGAGTTCTCTTTGAAGAGCGACCAACCTTATACCCTGACCGTCCAGAATGTGACCAAGAGCTTTGACGAATTCATTGCCGTCAACGACCTCTCTCTGGCCGTGCGCCCCGGCAGAATCTACGGTCTGCTCGGCCCGAACGGCGCAGGGAAAACGACCACCATTCGCATGATCGTCAATATCACTGCGCCGGATTCGGGCCGCATAGAACTGTTCGGCCAGCAGATTACGCCCGCCCTGCAAGACCGCATCGGCTATCTGCCGGAAGAGCGCGGCCTGTATAAGAAGATGAAGGTCGTAGACCAGTTGCGTTTTTTCGGCGAGCTGAAAAGCCTGTCGGGCAGCAATCTCAACGAGCGTATAGATCGCTGGCTGGAAAAGATGAAGCTCACGGAATGGAAGACCAAGAAAGCTTCAGAGCTATCCAAAGGCATGCAACAGAAGATTCAATTCATCGCTTCCGTCATGCATGACCCCGACCTGATTATCTTGGATGAGCCTTTTTCGGGACTCGACCCGATCAATGTCGAATTGTTGAAAGAGGTCGTGCTCGAACTGAAGGCCGCCGGAAAGACCATCATCTTTTCGACGCACCTGATGGAGACAGCCGAAAGGCTTTGCGATGACATCTGCCTGATAAATCGCTCGCGCAAAGTGCTTGACGGAAGTTTGCGCGAGGTCAAGCAGAGCTATGGACGGCACACTGTCGCCCTGCGCGCAGAAGGCGGAGAAGGCGTGCTGGCTGACCCCAGCCTCGTGTCGAAGGTTGAGCGACACAGCGACGAGGTCGAAGCCGTGCTGGCAGATGGAGCGGATGCACAGCAGTTGCTGACGCGACTCATAGCCGCCGGAGCGCGTATCTCGAAGTTTGAACTGGTGGAAGCAACCCTGCACGACATTTTTATCGAAAAGGTAGGTGGCGAAGATGACAAAGCTGCTGGCAGTAATTAAGCGCGAGTATGTCGAGCGCGTGCGTACCAAGATGTTCATCATCATGACTGTTCTGGGGCCGTTCATGCTGGCCCTCTTCACAGTCGTGCCGGGGCTGCTCTTCAGCATCAAGACGGGCGGGCCGACGCGCCTCGCCATCATTGACCAGACGGATAAATTGTCTGGCCGCGTGCGCGATGCCATCTTGAAGAATAAAGATGAAGAGAATGCCGGCCCGAATCAGCCAGCCTCTGCCGTCGAGACGATGAATTCGAACATGCGAGACCGCTCGCAACAGGCTGGCAAAAATGTCAAACAGGATTACTCGATTGAAGAGGTGCGACTCGACGGGCGCGCCCTCGCAGACGTTCAGAAAGATTTGAACATGCGAATCAGCAGGGAAGAGCTGGATGGTTATATCATCCTCCCGAAAGATATTTTGCAGGAGGGCAAGGCGGAGTTCTACGGGCGCAACACGGGCGACGTGATTACGAGCGGCCAACTCGAACGCCGCTTGAGTCAGGCCGTCAGAGAGCAGCGGCTGGCAGACGAAAACATCAACGAGAGCCGCGTGCGCGAGCTGTCGAGGCCCGTCGAGATGAGCACGAAGCCGATCAATGCGAAGGGCGAAGTCGGGGCAGAGGATTCTGGCGGCGGATTTATTCTGGTCTTTGTTCTGGGCTTTTTGATCTACATGGCAATCATCATGTACGGGCAATTGATTCTGGCGGCGGTCATCGAAGAAAAGGAGACGCGCATCGCAGAAGTCCTGTTCTCTTCCGTGCGCTCATTTACACTGATGATGGGCAAACTCATCGGCGTCTCGCTGGTCGCGCTCACGCAGTTCGCTATCTGGGGCATAGCCTTTGCCGCCTTTGTGCTGTACGGCGTCGGGATGATGAAATCAGGCGGCATGAATTTCAATCTCCCGGACTTGCATTGGTCTATCTTTGTTTACTTCCTGCTTTTTTTCCTGCTCGGCTATTTTATCTACGCGACTATCTATGCGCTGGTCGGCTCGATGGTTTCCACCGCGCAGGAGGGCGGGCAGGTGGCGATGCCTGTGCTCTTTCTTTTGATTATGGGATTCTATCTGGCCTTTCCGGTGATTCGCAGCCCGAACTCGTCTCTGGCCTTCTGGGCCTCTATGATTCCTTTCTTTTCACCGATTGTCATGCTTGTGCGTATCGTCACGCAGACGCCGCCCTTCTGGCAGATTGCCTTATCGCTCGTCATAGGCTTTGGCACTGTGGTGGGATTGATCTGGATGACCGCGCGCATCTATCGCGTCGGCATGTTGATGTACGGCAAGCGCGCTACCATCCCGGAAGTGATGCGCTGGGTGCGACGAGCATGAAGAGCAAGGATGAAGGCGGAAGGATGAAGGATGAAAAGGAAGCTATTAAACATGAGTCACTCATCTTCCGATAGCATTCTCTTCATCCTTTTCTAAGCCTTGTGTCAAAGCTTTTAACGGTCATCAAGCATGAATACGTGAAGCGCGTGGGTAGCTGGGCGTTTGTCATCTCGACTGTGCTTGGCCCTGTGCTGATGATCGCTCTGCCGCTGGTTCCGATTCTGCTCTCCACGCTCGATTTGAGAGAGACGACGCGCCTCGCAGTGGTAGACCAGAGCGGGAAGATGTATTTGATGTTCGGAAAATTGGTCGGCGTCTCGCTGGTGGCGTTTACGCAGTATACTATCTGGACATTGCTGGTGGCCGTGCCGGTTCTCTTCGGCGGAGGCTTGCTCTCAGGGCTTGGGCCGGAATTTAATCTGCCGCGCGTGCCTGCTTCCTTCGTCATCTACTTTATCCTGTTCTTCCTCATAGGCTATTACGTCTATGCCACCCTCTACGCGCTCATCGGCGCGGCTTCCACCTCGCAGGAGGAAGCGCAATCATTTGCGCTGCCCGCGACCGCTCCGCTGATTATCTCTTTCTCAATCGTCGTGCCTGTGATACGCAGCCCGAATTCTTCTTTCTCGTTCTGGGCGTCTATGTTTCCGTTCTTCTCGCCCATCACGATGCCGGTGCGGATCATCACGCAGACGCCGCCCTTCTGGCAGATCGCGCTTTCATTATTTATCGGCATCCTGACCATCGTCGTGTTAGTCTGGATTGCCGCGCGCGTTTATCGCATGGGCATGTTAATGTACGGCAAGCGCGTCTCGATTCCTGAGATCATGCGCTGGGTCAGACAAGCGTAAAGGCAGATGCCGGATGCTAGATGTTAGTAGCTGCCTTCACCAACATCTGACATCTAACATCTGGCATCTATTTTTATGAGCATCGAGATTGAAAAGAAGTATCGCCTGAAAGCGGCAGAGCGCGAGCGCGTGCTTGAACGCTTGCAGGAAGTTAGCGCAGAGTTTTGCGGCGAAGAGTTTGAAGAGAACACGCTCTATGCGGGCAGCAATATCAATATCACAAACTGCGTGCTGCGCCTGCGCCGCGTCGAAGGCAAAGCTCTGCTCACATACAAGGAACGCTTTCCGTCTTCCTCCGCCATCAAACACCAGCGCGAAGAGGAAACACGCATCGAGAATGCGGAAGGGATGGCGGCGATTCTTGATGTGCTCGGATACAAGCCCGCGCTCGTCTATGAAAAGCGGCGCGCGACGTGGCGCGTGGCAGGCGCGGAGGTCGTGATAGACGAGTTGCCATTCGGTTTCTATATGGAGATCGAAGGGGAAGAACAATCCATCACGGAGGCGGAAAAATTGCTGGAAGTGGAAGAAGTCGAGGCCGAGATGGCTACTTATCCGCACCTCACCGCGCAGCACGGAACAAAGAATGGAGAAGTCATCGAAGCCAGATTTTGATGAAAACTCTGCGCCGCTCAATCCTCATCAATCGCGCGGGGCAAAAGATTTTACTTCCAAACTCACTCCGTAACAGCTTATAGTTCTAAAGAGGGGAGCAAGTCCGGCCCCTTTCAGCCACAGAAAACTTTGGGCATTGAGACGAACTGTGAAAGAGCAGACCATTTGTGTGCCGTCCGAGCCGACGCGCGCTCAGGAAGCGAAAGCTTCGCTGAGCCTTGAGGCTGTCCGGTGCTGCGTCTGCGAGACGGATGATGCAGAGCCTTTAGCCACAGGTGAAGATTTTGAGTATCACACCAGCCCGGACACTTTTCTGGCGATGCGCTGCCGTGTGTGCGGGCTTGTTTTTCTGAACCCGCGCCCCACGCTCGCTGAGCTTGAGCGAATTTATCCTGACAACTATCACGCGTTTCAATTCTCGGAAGAGAATTTCGGGTTGGTCTATAAGGTGCGTCGCAGGCTCGAAGCCCGCCGCGCGCTTTCATGGTGTCGCAGGCTCGGCGATGAAGCGCGGATCATTGATGTGGGTTGCGGAGACGGCTTTCATCTGGGGCTGCTGCGCGAATTCGGTCGCCCCGGCTGGAAGCTTGAAGGGGTGGATAATAGCCACCGTGCTGTCGAAGTGGCTGCGCGAGCGGGACTCCTCGTTCATCAGGGAAGCGTGGAAGATTTAGATTTGCCGGAAGCCGCGTATGACCTCGCCATTCTGGTCCAGACGATAGAGCATGTCGGCGATCCTCCATCCGTTCTCAAGGCCGTGCGCCGTTTATTAAAGCCGGGCGGCGCTGTGGTCATCGTCACGGACAACACGGATTCACTCGATTTCAAATTTTTCAAAGGACGGCACTGGGGCGGTTATCATTTTCCGAGACACTGGAATCTGTTTAGTCCGAAGACCATCAAAGCTCTGGCCCAAAAAGTGGAGCTTGAAGTTGAATCTTTGACGACCGTCGTCAGCCCTGTGAACTGGGTTTACTCGATTCGCAATACGCTCGTCGATATGGGCGCGCCCGCGTGGCTGTCGAATCGCTTTAGCCTTGAATCGCCCGTCTCGCTCACGGCCTTGACGGCATTCGACACCTTGCACCAACTCGCCGGTAGAGGCGCGCTTCTACGCGCTATCCTGAAAAGGCCATCCTGAATTTGCAGGAAAAACTGTAATGGAAAGAGAAGTATGATGTTGCATCGAGAGAGAAAGCCTGTCGCAATCATCGGAGCAGGGCTGGCGGGGTTGACCGCCGCCGCGCAACTGCGTAGACAGGGCGTGCCGTTTATTCTTTATGAGGCTGGCCCAAAAATCGCCGGGCTTGCCACGACCTTTAATGATACGGACGGCTTCAGTTACGATTTCGGCGCGCACTTTATCACCAATCGCCTCGCCGCAGCCATAGGCGTCGGCGCGGAATGTCGCGTCGTTCGCTATTACGGCGAGACAGTCTTTATCAATGATCGTACATACAGCTATCCCTTCGGCTTGATGCGCGTGCCGCGCTTTGCTATGAGCGGCATGGCCGCCAGAGCCTCTAGCCTCACCAACGGGCGTCATGTGCCGGAATCTGCCGCCGAATGGTTTCGCTCGAAATACGGCAAGGCGATGGCGGACGAGATTGCGATTCCTTTGACGGAAGCATGGTCGGGCGTCGCTGCGAGCGAGTTGGCCTCTTCGGTCGGCGACAGCATCCCCGGCAGCATCGGTCACACGATCATGCTCAAGATGGCGAGCCGCCTGACGCGCCGCGCAGTCGCATGCGGTTACAGCCGCGAGATGCCGGAAACTCCAAACGTGTGGCACGTTTATCCTGAAGGAGGCGTGGGTCTCCTGTGCCAGCGGCTGGCTTCCGGACTTGAGGATTCAATCAGGCTTGAATCTCCGGTCGAAACAATTCTGGTCAATGACGGGCGCGTGGTCGCAGTCCGCACCAAAGGAGGACAAGAGCAGGAAGTCTCCGCCGTTATGAGCACTGCGCCGCGCCACATCCTCGCCAAGCTGGTCAAAGGCACAGGCGCGCTCGAACCCTTAGCGCGTTTTCGCTATCGCCCGATGGTCTTCGTCAACATGCGCTTTCAGGGAAGAGGATTGTTGCCGGATGTGGTGCTCTGGACGCCTGAGGACAAGTTTCCGTTTTTCCGGCTGACGGAGACTCCGCTTTCGATGCCGTGGCTCGCGCCGGAAGGCAAGACGCTCGTCACCGTTGACATCGGTTGCGAAGTCGGAGACGACATCTGGACGATGGACGATGAAAAGCTCGGTGAATATTGTCTGGCCCATCTTGAGCCAATTATCAAAAACGCGCGGGAAAAATATCTCGGCTGTCGTGTGCTTCGCACGCCGATAGCTTATCCGGTTTTTCTTAAGGATTATGAAGAAGACCGCCGCCGCTTTGAGCTTTCCACGGGAGTCGAGGGCTTGTACAGCGTGGGCCGCAACGGCGAGTTTGCCCATATCTTCATGGAAGATGTGTACTGGCGCACGCTGAAGAGAACGCGGGAGTTGACGAGCGCTTTAGAGCAATAAAAAAGTTTCCCGCAAGGGCGCTGGTGACGCAAAGGAAAACAATTAAGTTCTTCTTTGCGTCACCAGCGCCTTTGCGGGAAACTTTCGTTCTTATCCGGGTCTGAACTTGGACAGCTTACATGCCCATGCCGCCGCCCATGCCGCCCGGCATGCCGTGGTTGCCGCCGCCCTTGTCCTCTTCTGGAATGTCAGCCACCATCGCTTCAGTCGTCAACATCAGTCCGGCGATGGACGCAGCGTTCTGCAACGCCGTGCGCGTCACCTTCGCGGGATCAATCACACCGGCTTTGACGAGGTCTTCAAACTCTTCGGTCGCAGCATTGAAGCCGACCGATTCGTTCTTCTCGGAGCGCACGCGCTCGACCACCACCGCGCCTTCCTTGCCAGCGTTCTGCACTATCTGGCGCAGAGGCTCTTCCAGTGCGCGCTTGACGATTGAGACGCCAATCTGCTCGTCCGCATCGCCTTCGCCTTCTTTGTTCGCAAGGAACTTTTCAAGAGCTTTGGCCGCGCGAACCAGCGTCACGCCGCCGCCGGGGACGATGCCCTCTTCGACAGCCGCACGCGTGGCGTGCATGGCATCCTCGACACGAGCCTTCTTCTCTTTCATCTCGGTCTCTGTCGCCGCGCCGACTTTGATGACGGCGACGCCGCCGACCAGTTTCGCCAGACGCTCCTGCAATTTCTCGCGGTCATAATCCGAAGAGGTCTCTTCGATCTGAGCGCGCAGGGTTTTGACACGACCTTCGATGTCGCCGGTTTTGCCAGCGCCTTCGACGATGGTCGTGTTGTCTTTATCAACCGTCACTTTTTTAGCACGGCCCAAATCTTCGAGCTTGACGTTTTCGAGCTTGATGCCGAGGTCTTCGGAGATGACTTGACCGCCGGTCAGGATGGCTATGTCTTCGAGCATCGCTTTGCGACGATCACCGAAGCCGGGAGCCTTGACTGCGCAGACATTCAAAGTGCCGCGCAGTTTGTTGACGACCAGCGTCGCCAGAGCTTCGCCTTCGACATCTTCCGCAATGATGAGCATCGGCTTGCCCATCTTGGCAACCTGCTCAAGCAAGGGCAGCAAATCTTTCATCGAAGAAATCTTCTTCTCGTTGATGAGAATCAGAGCGTTGTCGAGCACAGCTTCCATGCGCTCAGGGTCTGTCACGAAGTAAGGCGAGAGATAGCCGCGATCAAACTGCATGCCCTCGACGACTTCCAGCGAGGTCTCCATCGTCTTCGATTCTTCGACCGTGATGACGCCGTCTTTGCCGACCTTGTTCATGGCCTCTGCGATGATGCCGCCGATGTTGGCATCGCCGTTGGCCGAAACAGTTCCGACCTGCGCGATAGCATCACCCTTAACGGGCTTCGAGAGACGCTTGATCTCTTCGATGGCGCGCTCGACAGCTTTGTCGATTCCGCGCTTGAGGGCCATAGGGTTCGCGCCAGCCGCAACCGTCTTGACGCCTTCGCGGAAGATCGCCTGCGCGAGCACGGTCGCGGTGGTCGTGCCGTCGCCCGCGACATCCGAGGTCTTCGAAGCGACTTCGCGCACCATCTGCGCGCCCATGTTTTCGAGAGAGTCTTTCAACTCGATCTCTTTGGCGACCGTCACGCCGTCTTTGGTAATCGTCGGGGAGCCGAATTTTTTGTCAATGACGACATTGCGCCCCTTAGGGCCGAGCGTAATCTTGACTGCATCGGCGAGCTGGTTGACGCCGCGCAAAATCGCCGCGCGCGACTCTTCACCATGAATCACTTGCTTTGCCATATTCTTTTCTTCTCCTACTCAATCTGCATGGAAATTATTGTGCACAAAAAACAGGCGGCTTGAATCTTCTATTGATGGAAGATTACTTGCCGCCTTTCTTGCTGCCCGAAGCCGCTCCGGCGCGTTCGATGATGCCGAGAATCTCGTCCTCGCGCATAATCAGAAGCTCTTCGCCGTCAAGCTTGATTTCCGAGCCGCTATATTTGCCGAACAAGACGCGGTCGCCAGCCTTCACATCCAATGCCTGACGCGTGCCATCTTCTTTGTACTTGCCTTCGCCGACGGCGACCACTTCGCCCTCCTGCGGTTTCTCTTTGGCGGTGTCGGGGATAATAATCCCTCCGCGAACCTGCTCTCCCTCTTCAATCCTGCGCACAATGACGCGGTCATGCAGGGGTTTAATATTCGTTGCCATAATCTTGTTGCTCTCCTTTCGGGTGTTCCGCTAAATAGAAGATTTCTCAGGGTTTAATTGCATTCGTCAGCCAACGAGGCATGGTTTTTAGCACTCTCTGGAAACGAGTGCTAAAAATAACGCATAGCATATTCAATTGTCAATGGTGTCTGCGAAAGAAACTAGCCCGCATAAAGGATTTCCGGCTGTTTGAACCAACTTTGAGCTTGTATGAAGAGACTTTTACACTGTCTGAACAGACTTTCACGCTGTCTCAAGCAAATTTCACCTTGTATGGACAGACTTTCACGTTGTCTGAAGCGATTTTTACCCCGTCTGAAGTGATTTTGCGCCTGTCTAAGCTATTTTTCACTTTGTCTGGGTCGTCTTTCGCGCTGTCTGAGCGGAGTTGGAAGGTGTCTGAAGCAACTGTCAGGGTGTTTGAGCAGAGTTCAAGATAGATTCTTTATGAGCTAACGTGTGCGACGTTTGGAGGCGCGGCTGGCGGCGCGTTCCTGTGCGTTGTAGGCGGCGACGCGTTTGGAGAGCGTGTTGCGGTGTATGCCTAGGATGGTGGCTGTGCGCGAGAGATGATTCTTGTGGCGCGAGAGGGCTTTCTGGATATAGAGCTTTTCAAACTCTTCGCGCGCTTCGTCGAGCATAATCTGGCCGTCAAGCATTTCATCAATCAGGGCTTCCAGGCGTGTGCGTATTTGCATGAATGTCTCCGGCGGCAGATAAGCCTTGAAAGCAGGCTTCTATCTGTCATCAACTAAGCCTCTGTATCCTTCCTGAAAACGTTTGTGCATCTCCTCTGAAGTGAGAGCCGCCAGCAGTCGCGCGCCCGTCGCCAGCACGGGGGCCGAGCGTGCCTCCGTCACAGAATTGATACGCACTGGAAAAGCTATCAGCGCAAGATAAAGCACAGAGCAGAGAGCAAATCCGCGCAAAGCTCCGAAGGCTGCGCCGAGAACACGATCAAGCCATTCAAGGCGCGCTCGTTTCATGCCTCTGGTCAATAATCTACCGCTCAAAAATCCCGCAAGGAGCAGCCCGCCCGCAATCAATAAGAATCCGGCAGCATGCGCCGCTCCATCCGATTCGACGAACTTCAGTCCGCGAAGCATTGCGCCAGCCGCTTCATAGCCGCGCGCCGCGAGCAGAAGTCCCAGGACGAGTGCGACGAGTGTCAACAGAGCACGCAAAAATCCGCGCAATGCTCCGGCGATGATTGACGACACAACCAGCGCAAAAACTATGAAGTCAAAGAAAGTCATTACCGGTTGCGGAATGCGGATTTCGGAATGCTGATTAGTAAAAACGGATTCGTCTCATCATAGAGCTGTTCTTTCAATCCGAAATCCGAAATCCGCATCCCGCAATTCTCAAAGCTCTTTCCCGGTAAGCAATCTGTAAGCTTCCGTGTAACGCGCGGTGGTTGCTTCCGCGACCTCTGCGGGGAGCGGCGGCGCGGGCGGCGTCTTGTCCCACGAAAGCGTCTCCAGATAATCGCGGACGAACTGCTTATCAAAAGACGGTTGAGATTTTCCCGGCTCGTATTCGTCTGCGGGCCAGAACCGCGAAGAGTCCGGCGTCAGAGCTTCGTCAATCAATATGATGCGCGCATCCGCGTCTCTGCCAAACTCGAATTTGGTATCTGCGATAATGATGCCACGGCTGCGCGCATACTCGCTCGCTTCTTTGTAAAGCCGCAGAGATGTCTCGCGCAAAATCTCCGTGACCTCCGCGCCGACTATGTCGCGCATCTGGGCTTCGCTGATATTCTCGTCATGACCTTCTTCGGCTTTGGTCGCGGGCGTGAAAATCGGTTCGGGCAGTTGGTCAGACTCGCGCAGGTTTTCCGGCAGGCGATGACCGCAGACTTCGCCTGTGCGTTTGTAATCCTTCCAGCCGGAGCCGACCAAATAGCCGCGCACCACACACTCTACCGGAAAGACATCCGTGCGCGTGACATACATCGAACGCCCGCGCAACACCTCTGCCTCTGCCTGCACCACTTCCGGCATCTCTTCGACCTCTGTGGTCAGCAAGTGATTCGGCGTGATGTGCTGCAATCTCTCAAACCAGAAACGCGAGAGCTGCGTCAGGACTTCACCTTTGCGTGCAATCGGCGTCGGCAGGATGCAATCGAAAGCTGAGATGCGATCCGTTGAGACGATTAAAAAATGCTGGTCGTCAACAGCATAGACATCGCGCACCTTGCCCCGGCGCGCGAGCGTCAACTCTGAAAGCGATGTTTCCATGACGGGTTTAGCAGTCATTTCATTAGGCTCGATTCAATAGCGGAATAATCTAGCGTTGTAAAGAGAGCGGGATTTTGCTCGCTCGCAGTGACGTTTGTCAAGGCAATGGAAGAAAAGATAGTGTATCAGTTTCAAAAATAGCGAAGAAAAACAGTTTCCCGCAAAGGCGCTGGTGGCGCAAAGTAAGACCGCAAAGGTGTTGAGTGCTATTTCTATTCTTTCCCTTTGCCTCATTTCCCCTTTTTACCATTTCCCCTTTTGCCCCTATCCTGTTTATCCTGTCTATCCTCGGTTAATTATCTGGTTCGGGAGAATTGTATGTCATCGTCAAGACCTTTCT
The DNA here is from genome assembly GCA_963817025.1 of Pyrinomonadaceae bacterium. Classification (GTDB taxonomy): domain Bacteria; phylum Acidobacteriota; class Blastocatellia; order Pyrinomonadales; family Pyrinomonadaceae; genus JACMLC01. The sequence continues at coordinate 643,438 of CAWFML010000005.1, forward strand.
TTTCATCTGCGAAAGCTTTGCGCTTGATACTGGCGTTGCTGCTGGTCTGTGCCCCGCTGGCGGCGACGGCACAGCAGACAGCACAGCCCGCGCAAACCTTGAGAGCGAGGCCGCTGCCTCCGACGCAGTATGCCCCTGCGCGTGATTATGACACGCGGCATATCGCGCTCAATCTCAGTTTCGACTGGGAGCGCGAGCAGGCTCTGGGAACGGCGACGATCAGTTTTTCTCCGCTGACTAAAGATTTGCAGCGTGTGGAGTTTGATGCGGCCAACATGACTTTCAATTCCGTGAAGCTTGAGAGCGGAGCATCGCTGCCATTTGAGACGGATGCCGCGCGGGAAAAACTTCGCATCACGCTCGACCGCGTGTATCAACCGGCTGATGTCGTGACGGTTGTGATTGCGTATCACACTAACGGCTCGACGGAGAAATCCAGAGCGGGCGGCGGCGGTCTGACGTTTATCAAGCCGGCGAAGAATGAGCCGAACAGCCCTCGCCAAATCTGGTCGCAGGGACAGTCTGAATGGAATCATCACTGGTTTCCCTGCTTTGACCATCCGAACGATTTCGTCACCACAGAGATGACCGCCACGGTCGAGAAGCCCCTGACAGTTATCTCCAACGGCAGGCTGCTGGAAAAGAAGTCGAACGATGACGGCACGCAAACTTTCCACTGGAAGATGGAGCAGCCGCACGCCAGCTATCTGACCTCAATCGTCGTCGGAGAGTTCGCCACAGTCGAGCAACAAGCGGGCGCGACTCCGATTATCAGCTACGTTTATCCGCATCAACTCGAAGAAGCAAAGGCGACTGTCGCGCGCGTGCCTTTGATGCTGAAGCTGTTTGAGGAGCGCACGGGGATGAAGTATCCGAACGCGAAGTACGGGCAAGCGTTCGTCTCAGGCTTTGGCGGCGGGATGGAGAACATCACCGCGACAACCATGTCAGACCAGACGATTCATGATGCGCGCAGCGAGCTTGACCGCACAGAAGACGGACTTCTCGCGCACGAGCTGGCCCACTCGTGGTTCGGCAATTATGTGACGGCCCGCACGTGGTCTGACCTCTGGCTCAACGAAGGCTTTGCCACCTATTTCGCGGCCATCTGGACAGAGCATGATATGGGCCGTGACAATTTTCTGTATCAGGAAGTGCGCGGCAATCAGGAAGGATATTTCAACGCCTGGCGACAGGGCGTGCGCCGTCCCATCGTGACCAAAAATTACAGGGAGCCGGACGCGGTCTTTGATGCCTACACGTATCCGCGCGCAGGGGCCGTGCTGCACATGCTGCGCGTGGTTCTGGGGGATGATAATTGGTGGCGCGCTCTCAATCACTACTTGCGAAAGCATCCGCACCAGCCTGTCGAGACAGAGCAGTTTCGCATCGCCATCGAAGAGACGACGGGCCAGCCGCTCGAATGGTTTTTCGATCAATGGGTTTACCAGATGGGCCATCCAGTCTTTATGGTGACGCAGGATTACAATCCCGCGACGAAAACTTTAACGCTTCAGGTCAAGCAGGAGCAGAAGATTGATGCTGAGAATGCTTATCCGCAAACGAGGTTCTTTCAAACGCCTGTTGAGATAGAGATCGGCACGGCTGCGAAGACGCGCATCGAGCGCGTGCTGATAGAGCCGAAGCAGGAGCAGTCGTTTACCTTCTCGCTTGATTCGGAACCTCTGCTCGTCAACTTTGATTACGGCAACACGCTGATTAAAGAACTGAAATTCCCAAAGCCCGTCAAAGATTTGTTGTACCAGTTGAAGAACGATGAAGACGTGATGGGACGCCTCCGGGCATTGGATCAGTTCTTGAGCCTCCATCGTGTTCCCGCTACTTCCGCCGCGGACAAGCAAGCGATTATGCAGGCCATCGGCGCGGCGGCGAAGGGCGATAAGTTCTGGGGCGTGAGAAGGGAAGCGGCTGACGCCTTAAAACGTGTCGCGGGCGATGAGGCGCGCACAACTCTTTTGACTGCCGTCAAAGATAAGGATGCGCGCGTGCGTGCATCTGCCATAGCATCGCTCGCATCAAGCAACGACCCGTCGCTGGCGAATGTTTATAGAGAGATGCTGGATGATAAGAGCTATGCTGTCATACGTGCTGCCGCGCTCGCACTCGGCGCGACCAAAACGGATGGCGCGTATGACGCGCTTGTCAAAATGGTCAACGTTCCTTCATGGCGCGATAACATACGCGCCTCTGCCCTGAATGGTCTGGCGGCTCTCGGAGATGCTCGCTCGCTCGATGTGGGCCTGCGCTATGCGGAAAGCCTCAATCCGAGGGATGTGCGCCTGGCGGCTTATGCCTTGCTCGGCGCGGTGGGCAAAACGGATGCGCGTGCGTTTCCAATCATCTCCGAAGCCTTCACGCGCGCAGTCTCATCCGGCAGCACTTCTCTGAGCACGGCCACGGCCAGAGCTTTAATCGAGCTGGGCGACGAGCGCGCCTTACAGGTCTTCGAGGACGCGCGCAAAAATACTACACGTCAGGAATTCCATTTCATCATCAAGCAGTTCGAGGATGAATTGCGACAGAAAAGCAGCCGGAAGTAAGAAGGGGCCGGGGGATAGGGGACAGGGGACGGGGAATAGAGGTCGAGTGCCAGGGCGGAGAGCAGGAATCTGTAAAGAAAAAGCTGAACGTAATGCTGCGTTGCTTTTTCCGGCCTCTGGCCCCAACCCCCCGGCCCCTGATTTTAAAGCTTGAGTTTAATAGTGTTTACCTGCTATAGTCTTTGTGTCTGAATCGCGCCAGACGCCACAGGCGCGTGCCCCGCGAATAGACCATTCGCCAGCTACACATACCAAGAACCGGGTTAATGCCAACTGCGACTGACAGAGCTAAAGCCAGAGATAAGAGCGAGATAGATGCTCCCGTCACGGCGGGCGAGCGGAAAACTAGCCTGCTCGTCGTAGAGGATGACGAGAACATCTCGACGATGATTTACGAGCATTTTTCGCGTGCCGGTTACAACGTCAAGACTGCCGAAGACGGCGTGGCGGGCGTGCAGGCTGCCCTACAGGATCATCCTGATGCAGTGGTGCTCGACCTGATGCTGCCCAAGATGGACGGTCTCAATGTCTGCCGCGAGTTGCGTGAAAAAGCTCCTTACATCCCGATTCTGATGTTGACGGCGAAGGATGATGTGGTTGACAAGGTCTTGGGATTGGAGATGGGCGCGGATGATTACATCACTAAGCCTTTCTCTTTGCGCGAACTCGAAGCGCGTATCAAGTCTGTGCTCAGGCGCATCCGTACCGGCGGCGGCACGGAAGGAACCAGCGAAGAAGCGCCGATTGTGCGCGGTAATTTACGCATAGACCCATCGAAGCGCGAAGTGATGGTTGGCGACCGTCAGGTCGAATTGACGCCGAAAGAATTTGATCTACTCAGGCTTTTTGCCTCGAACCCGGGACGTGTTTTTCCCCGCAAGTATCTCCTGGAGAAAATCTGGGACTATTCCTATGAAGGATACGACCGCACGATTGATTCACACATCAATCGCCTGCGCGCCAAAATCGAAGACAATCCCGAAAACCCGCAGATGGTCTTAACCGTCTGGGGCATCGGCTACAAGTTCAGCGACGAGTAATATTCAAAAGCTCGTTTCTTTCCATACACAAAAAAATAAACGCTCATGCTGAATCATCCGATTGAGCATGCGACGAGATGCCTTAAAGGCTTTTTAAGCGTTGTCGCCGTGGGCGGCGCATCTCTTCCACAGCCGTTGGACAGGCCCCTGTTCTTCACTCCACTAACTTTGAGTATAAAGCCATGCCAAACCAGAAAAGCAATTACATCAAACTGACGCGCGTCGCAGCGGTCGTCGCTCTCTTGGCGGCCTGCGCGATTCTGCCTTTCGTGACCTCGCTGGCACAGCGGCGTACAAAGCAGTCCGCGCCGAAAGTGACAGGCGTTTCCTCGCGCAAGACCGCCGGGGGAGAAGTGATTTCGCTGGCTGCCGATTCCGCTCTCAACGGGATACAGACATGGCAGGACGCGAACGGCACTTTTCATCTGGTAGTGCCAAACGCAGGCGACAGCCCCGTCAAAGGGATGCCGGGCGGGGTGAAGGTCAGGCGCGTCGGCAACTCGCTCGAAGTCGAAGTGCAGGCCAAGCGCGGCGCAAACGTCACAGTCCAGCCGCGCTTTAATCGCCTCGATCTGGTCGTGCAGGGCGGGACGGAGGAACGCGCGAGCGCTGCCGATGGAGACCGCGTGGCGACAGAGACGCGTTCCGCAAGACATGAAGCGGCAGAGGCCGGTACAGCTTTCCCTTCATCACGTATCCAACGCGAACCGCGCAACGCGAAAGCCATCACGTCTCTCGACAATCCCGGCTCGAATGCTCTCGCGCCTTCCGCGCCGCCGCAGAAGACCGGCAATGTGTCCCTCGCAAATGCGATAGGCAGCGAGCCGCCCGTTCAGTCTCAGAGCGACACGACGACTGCTGCTCAGCCTGCTACAGCAGCGACGACGACAGCCATTGCCACTCCGCCGACCGCTATCCCTCAAACAGAGACAGAAGGGCGCGAGCTTTCTTCGTATTTCTTCTATTCGGGTTGGTGGATAACTATGTTGCTGGTGGCGGGGCTGGTCGGTCTGGTGGTCTGGCGTCGCAAGGAGAAAACGGGTTGGGAAGATATTGAAGGCGACGAGAAAAAAGGCGCGTCCGTTCCGCCTGTCAACGCGGCGCTAGTCAATTCCATTGTCGGCGAGCGTCGCCGTGGCGGAGAGCGCAGGCGCGAAGGCCGTGGCGGCGGACGACGCAGCACCGATAGTCTTGCCAAAGTCTCTTCTGAAATCATAGAGCCGCACGAGCAGACGCTTGAGCCGCGCGCTCCTGCCGCTGCTCCCGCGCCCGCCGCGCTCTTCGGCGCATACAGGGTGGATCAGGAAGTCTGTAAACTCGTACTCGGACAGGCGCACCGCATAGATGTGCTCGCCTCGCGTGCGGGCGATGACCGCCGTGCGATGGAAGCCTCGCTGTTGAAATCTATGAGGTCATCCGAGACGGACGAAGACGGTCGCCGCAGAGCGCGTCAGGCTCTGGAAGAATACGGGTTCGTCGCGCGTCAGAGCGCGGCACTGCTGCTGGCACAGGATGCGTGCGACCGCGCGGCTGCGGCGCGTATGCTCGGCGAAGTCGGCTCGTCCACTTCGCTCCAATTCCTGTTAGAAGCTCTTTACGATCAGGAAGTGATTGTGCGGACGCAGGCCGTGGAAAGCATCGGCGCATTGAAACTGCCCTCGGCCATCGGCGCGCTCCTTGATATGGCGCGCAGGTATCCTGATATGCCAAGCTCTATCCTGACGAGCGCGCTCAATGCCTGCTCGATTGATACTCTGGACTTCTTCGATGCAGCGCCCGCGCAGCCCGCGCTGCTGTTGCACGGTGCGGACGAGTCCTACTCGAAAGAGATTACGCAGCTCGAACCGACTGCGATGGTCTATGACTTGCCGGAAACGTCTGCTGATGAATCGCTGGTGGATACTCTGGCACACTTGCAGAGCGACGATGCGGAAGCGCGTGCGAGCGCAGCGCAGGCCCTTGCTATCTATCGCGTGCAGCGTTCGGTGGCGGCTTTGAAAGTTCTGGCGGCCAGCGACCCTGAGCCGGGCGTGCGCGCGGCTGCGGTGGCGAGCCTCGGCGCGATTGACCACGAGTCAGTCTTTTCGGCTGTGCTGGTCGCGCTCGCGGACGAAGCGCGTGATGTGCGTGCGGCTGCGGCGCGTGCGCTGTCGCGTCTGAGCTTTGACCGCGCGGAAGCGTATGTGCGCGTGATAGAAACTTCCGTCGCGGAAGAGTTGGCTGATGTGGCGCGGGCCTGTATCAAGACGGGCATGGCTGCGCAGGCTCTGGATCGTCTGGCGAGCGATGACAGGCGACAGGCATACGAGGCTTACTCGCTGCTCTCGCTGCTGGCGAAAGCAAACGAGGCGCAGCCTATCTTCGAAGCGATTGAGAAGCATGCTGATACAAATGTGCGGCTGCTTGCCGTGCAGGTGCTTGGCGTTTCGGCCCAGCCGGAAATCGCGTCCCAGTTCCGCCTGCTGGCGGTGCGCGAAGGGATGCCGGAGCAAGTGCGGACGGCGATTCTGGAAGTGGTTTATAAGCTGGATCAGATGCAGCCCGTCTAACTTTCTAAAGACAATGTAAGAAACAAAAGTAGAAGCTTCCGGCGTCTCTTTGCGAGAAAAACTTTGCGGTCTTTGCGTTAAAGAATCACTTAACTGCAAAGAGCAAGACGCCAGGAAACGCAAAGGACAAACTGCTCCCGATGAATGGTTTCTGCTCTTGATTCGTATAGACAATAAAGCGCAACGGGAAACGGGTAAAAGGTTAAAGGGAGAGTCGGAAAAGCTTGTACGACTTCTTCCTGTTTCCCTTTTACCCTTTTTACCTTTTTACTTTTTCCTGTTGCCTTTCAGCAAATTCCATTTACGATTGACGTTGAAAGATGCATAATGCAGGGCGGTCCAAGCCCTATTCCTGAAATGCCCGGATGATTCGCAAAATGCCCCGCTCACACTCATTGATTACCCGTTGGCGCACTCTTTTAATCGCGCTGATTTTCATGGCTCCCCTCTTATTTGTAGCCCTGCGCGCGGATGCGCAAAGACGCAGGCCCGCGCCCAAAGGGAACACGCCCGCGGCGACGAGCACGCCCGCGCCGCAAGGGACGCCGCAAAGGAAAAGCATCACGCCTTTGCGGGCCAGCGAGACGCCAGAAGGCTCGCGTCTCATGATTACTTCGGACGGCGCGCTCAACGAGTATTCCGCATATCGAAGCGGCGAACGGTTCTATGTGGTGATTCCAGAAGCGGATGCGCCGCGTCTCTTGAGCAGCCTGCGCGGCAGGGGCTTTGAAGATATGCGCGTGCAGAAGCGCGGCAACGATGTCATGATTTCGTTTCGCCTGCTTCAGGGAGCATCCGCGCGGGTCAGCCAGAAATTTAACCGGCTGGAAATCTTAATCACAGTGCCCGCGCTCGTGGCCGCCAACAACGCTGCCACTAACAACTCGAACGCGAGACCGCAGCCGTCGCCGGTAAATAATGCCAGCACCGTCAACGCCAACTCGCGCACGCCGGCGGGCGCTGGCAACAACACAAATAGTTCTGCCAATCCTCTGAATCCAACAGGAGACAATACATCTCAGCTAACGCCGCAGGGCACAGGCACGCGGCGGAATCCTGAGATGGCGACTACAAATCCGTCCTTTACAAATCCGCCGCCGGGGATTCCTGTCGGCCCTGACGGAACAGCTGCGCCGACAGGCACAGAAGGTTTTCCTCCGCTGGCCGGGACGAGTCCGGCGGCCTTGCCGTCAATCACTCCGCCCTCAGACCAGATAGCGCAGATGCAGCCGACTCCCGGCATTCCTTCGACCACCGGCCCGCCCGTCACGGTCAACACTTCCGCCCCCGCTCCGGGCACATCTTTAGGCGCACAACTCAAACAGAATTGGCTGTTCGTCGTGTTCGGTCTGGCAATCGTAGGGCTTATCGCATGGGTGCTCATCGCGCGTTCCAGAGCGGATCGCAGTCCTGTCGAACGCCGCGTGGAGACTATCCGCGAATCGAAGTCCGAAGTGATTGCGGCTGCCAAACCTGCGAAAGCTGTAGTCACACCGAAGGCTGTAGCTACTCCGAAGGCTGTCGTTGTCGCTCCGGTTGTGACGCCGCCTGCGAAGGCTGAAGCAGAGCCTGTGGTTGACGAGCAGAGCGCGCCCGCGCCCGTCGTCGCAGCGCCGGTCGAAGATGTTTCAGTTGAGCCTGTTGTCGCGGCAGTTCCTGTCGTCGCGCCCGTCGAAGAAGAAGTCGTCACAAAAGATATTGAGCCGCTGAGGCCCGTCGCGGTCGAACACGCTTCTGACGAAGTGCGGAATCTGCTCGCGGGGCATCATTACGACGAAGCAGTGCTGGGCACGAATGATGCGGGCGCGCGGCAGATGATGACCGCAGAGCTTTTGGCCGCGCTTGCGGGCCGCAACGCCGTGCGACATGAGCGCGCACGCGAAGCTTTTATCAACCACGGTTATTTTGATGACGCGACGCAGACTTTGCGGACGGCTGAATCTCCGGCTGAACGCGCGTCGGCTGCGCGCTCGCTCGGACTCGTGCGAGACCATTCGGCGACGCCGCATCTGGTCGCCGCGCTCGAAGACTCTTCGCCCGAAGTGCGCCGCGCGGCTGTCGAATCTCTGGCAGAGGTGCGCGATTCTTCCGCCGTCGCTCCGCTCGAAGCCCTGCGTGACCGTGAGAAAGACAGAAGAGTTCCCAACGCGCTGATTCAGCATGCGATTGAAGCCAGCGTCGTCGGACGCGCCAAAGCCGAGCCGACCGCGCCGGTCGCAACCCCTTATGCCACCACGCCGCTGACGGAATCCGTCGCCCATCCGACTACGCCGCTGACTCCTGAAACCATTGAAGAGCCTGTCGCGGAAGAGGAAGCCGTTCAAGCAGTCGAAGCCGAATTGCCTGCGGCTGAATCCCTGCCAGAGCCGGTTGTCGAAGCGGCTGCGCCTGAATCGGTCGCGCCGCAAATTACTGAAGAAGTCCCTGTGGCCGCCGAAGAGATTGCGGTAGAAGAAATTGCTGTGGAAGAGACTGCCCCGCCTCTGCCTTTTTCCGACGAAGCTGTGACGGACAGCCAGGAGGTCGCAGAGCCTGTGGCGTTTATCTCGCCGCAGGAGTTTGTCTCGCCGCATGAGGCGGACACGCTTGAAATGGAAGCTGTCGCCGCGCCTCCGACGATTGAGGAAGAAGTCACGACGAGAGTCGAAACGCAAGAACTGCCGGCGGCTATCGAAGAACCCGCCGCAGTTGAGGAAGCAGAGCCGGTTCAGCTTGCGGAGACAGAAGTAGTCGAAGAAGAAGCTGCGGCAGTTGCTGAAGCAGAAGCAGCAGCCGTAGAGCCGCCGCAGGCCGAAGCCATCGCGCCCGTGCCGGAAGAAGTGCCTGCCCCTGTGGCTACGGCAGAGCCTGTCATTGAATACAACGACGGAACTGCGAGCGAGTGGGTGGATGTTGATATGAGTGCGCCGGAGCCTGCGAGCCAGACCGCGCCGCCGCCTGTCACGGTCACGCCGGACGCTCCTGTCGAAGCTGCCTCTCTGACAGAAGTCGCGCCTGTCGTCTCCGCGCCGCCCGTCATGCCTGTCATCGCGCCTGTGATTTCTGAAACGGCGGCTGAATCTACGCCCGCTGAGCGTGGCATAGAAGTCGCGCCTGAGCGTGTGGAGCGAGGCATAGATGTTCCAGAGTTCGGCAAAGAGATTGAAGCCGTCGAAGAAGATTCTTCGAGCGTGCCGAGCGTGGTCTTGCGGCGTCTCGCCAGCGAGGATGCATCGGAGCGCGCCTTAGCCGTCGCAGACCTCGGGCGCATCGGCGGCGATGATTCCTTCCGCGAGATCAGCGCATCCTTTGACGACCCCTCGACCGAAGTCCGCAACGCTGCCGCCCGCGCGCTCTTCAATCTTAACCCTGACCGCGCGGCATCATTCACACGCGCGTTGCGCGAAGCTCCGCCGGAGCGTCGCCGTCACATCGGCGCTGCCCTGGCCTCTTCGGGACTTGCGACAGAAGCCATCGGCCACCTGATGGGCGAAAGCCGCGAGAAGACTTACGATGCCTTCTCTCTGCTCTTCCTGATGTCGAAAGCCGGAGAGGTTCAACCACTGATGCGCGCCGTCGAAGATCATCCCAATAACGAAGTGCGCCTCGCCGTGGTCAAGCTGCTTGCCTTAAGCGGCCAGCAGGAAATCCTTCCGGCCTTCCGCCGCCTCGCCGTGCGCGGCTCTCTGCCGACAGAGGTGCGCTCGGCGGTCATGGAAGCGATCTATCAAATCAGCAGCCAATCGCCGGACACGGCTTCGCGCAGTTGAAACATGCGATAGTAACTAACGTCAGTTCGACATAAGACATCAGTTGATGCAGCATGAAAGCCCCGTGAGAGGCGGCACAAAGGTGTCGCCCCTCACGGGGCTTGCGATTGAGCTGTGCTTAACCCACGACTCACTTCGTGGGCTATTGCCTGCCGCCCCTCGCGGGGCTGAGAAAACCGTAATCTTATGCCGAACTCACGTTAATTATAGCTGTTTGCGATAGAGTGTGACCGGATGCGCCCTGCCTGACGGTCGGGCTACAGCCCCGGAGGTCACAGTAGTGGGGCAGTAGCCAGACCCTCAGGGAGGGCGCATGCTATTGCCATCCGCTATAGATTTCGACAAACGCTGTGGCCGCCCGCTCAAGTTATTAAAGATTGAGCGGGCGGCCACAGCGTTTGCTATTCACGACCTTGAGAAAGGCCGTTTCTTGAGTTTGAGAAACGCTTTACTTCGAGCGTTTCTTAGAAGCGGGACGCTTCGCGGCTTTAGCTTTGGGTCTGGCTTTCTTCGAGGGCTTCGCCTCAGGAGCATCACCCGACACGACAAGGGCAGGCCCACTGATGAAAGCGTTTGTGCGCCTCATACTCTCGGCGTAATAATCCTTCGCGGCGTTGACTGCCAGACGGGCCGCATCGCCTATGATTTGAAGCAGCTTCGCGTCGTCGTGACCGGTCTGTTCAACCGCTCTGGCTAACTCGAACGGGCTAGGTGGCAGGTCTCGCACCAGAGCATCGAAGACGCTTCCCAGCACGCCGCGCCGCAGGTCGTCCGCATTGACTAGATTTTGTCGCAGATTGTTGCGAGCCATTGTCTCGGCCCGCGCAGGGCGAACGAGTCCGGCAAAATCTTCTATCTTGCCAGCTTCCAGCGCAGCCGTCACAATCTCTTCGGCAAAGCCAATTCCGCGATTTATCCTGAGCGCATCCTCAACCAGCGTGCCCAGCCGCACACGCGGATCCCACGGGCATGGATGTGGCGGCAGTGGCTCCCATTCCTCTATCAGCGGGAAACGGTAACGCTCGATGAGCAGGTAAATCCAGTAGATGCACCAGCGGCGGTTAGATGGAATAATCCAGTCTGCGATGTTGCGGTAATACTCCGCTATCTGGTGGAAGTCCTGCGTAAAGTTCAACGCCGCGTCGCGCAGTCCACGGCGATTATTTCCGGGCGCGGCAACTGCGCCAGTGCCGTCAAGGTTGATGTTAACGAAGTGATGCCACGTGGAGTCGCAGACGATACGGCCACGCGCGACTTTATGGCCGTCCCAGACGGAAATCGAGCCAAAGCAGCGCGGCGTGGTCGGCGGCTTGCCGGAGATTGAGCCGGGAGGGTTGAGGTAGCGGCCAGCAGACACAGAGGTCGCCACGATTTCAGGCGCGAGCGGAGCGCCGCCAGAGGCTGGAAACTCCACAAAGTTGAGTCCATGCAGATTGTAAGGAGCATTGAGGGCCGGGCCGACAATGCAGACGCTCTCATGCGGGTGATCCGGCATCACGTCTATCGGGCCTAAAGGACTGCGCAGCAGTGGATGAGGCGACCAACTCGAACCGCTCCCATAGAAGTGCGGAAAGATTCTTTGTGGAAACTCGTCCGACTGGTCGTCAAACTGTGTTATGTGATCCGGCCCCGGATTGGTGACGGTGTCAATGCGATCCGTAAACATAGGGATGCTGCTCCAGTCGCGCATCTTGCGGACGCGCGGGAGTTCGCCTCCCATCGCAAAGCCGAGGGTCTGATGGTCTCCGGTCGCAAAGACCCCGCCTCCGGCGTTCATGAAATTGGCTAAGACAGCGAACTCCGCATTGGTTATCAGCGGCGCGGTTTCAATCCCGAAGAGCCATATCTGATCGAAATTGGCCGTCGTGATAGTGTTGTTGAAGATGAAGTTTTGTCTATCCGCCGTCGCATCTGTCCGGCGATGCGCCTTCGTGATAACGGGCGTCGGTGAAATCTTCGCCAGTTCGGCGACGAAGCGGCTGAGGCCGAATCCGCTGGCGGGGTTATAGTTCAACCCGCCATCTGTGACAAGCAGGATGCGCTGTGTGCATCGCTTGAAAATTGGGAAGATGTCTCGCCAGTAGAGTTCGACAGCGCGCAAGTCTTCCAAGATGAAGTCATTGGGCATGGGATGGATTCTCCTTGTGAATCTAACGCGGTGGGATACGGCGTTAGTCCACATCTTGAGGTGACCTTAAACTTCGGAGACCTCTAGCCGCGAGGCTGCTGGCCGATTTGTCGCTGAAGTTTGAGGGCAGGGATTATCTGGTGTTGGCGGAGGCCAGATAGGTAGAGGGTAGGCATGTTTGGTTCCTTGCAAAGTAAATCAGAGCGGAGCAAGAAGCGTGCCGGATGAACCCTTGATTATTTTTTGAGATTTGCGGCAGAACAAGCGGAAAGTCTGCTTGCCAGTGTGCACAGTTGTTGACATGCGTGTCAATGAAAGTGAACAGTGCGCGATGCTCATTTGCGGGTATCACGCGTTGCTCTTTATAATCAAGCCTGAAGTTTTATCATTAACCCGTAAGTGACAGGTTTTCCTTGCTCCCGAAGAAAGAGTTTTTACCAGCATGCCTTTTAATCTTCGCTCGGAATATGAGCCGCAGGGCGACCAGCCGCAGGCTATAGAAGCCCTGGTGCGTAATCTCAACGACGGCGTCAAGGATCAAGTCCTGCTCGGCATCACCGGCAGCGGCAAGACTTTTACTATCGCCACTGTCATTCAGAAAACGCAACGGCCCGCCCTCGTGCTGGCCCATAACAAGACGCTGGCCGCACAGCTTTATCAGGAATTCAAAACGCTCTTTCCCGAAAATTCCGTCGAGTATTTCGTCTCGTATTACGATTACTACCAGCCGGAGGCATACGTTCCGGCCTCGGACATGTACATCGAAAAAGAGGCGACGATTAACGACGAGATTGACCGGCTGCGTATGTCCGCGACGCGCGCCTTGTTTGAGCGGCGTGATGTGATTGTCGTCGCCTCCGTCTCGTGCATCTACGGCCTCGGTGACCCGGACGCCTATTACGGCATGCTGCTCTTTGTCGAGCCGGGCGCGCGTATGTCCAGAGATGCGCTGCTGCAAAAGCTGGTCGAGCTGCAATACGAGCGTTCGGACATAGAGTTCGACCGTGGCTCTTTCCGCGTGCGCGGGGATGTCGTGGAAGTTTATCCGAGTTATCAGGAACAGGCTTATCGCATAGAGTTGTTTGGCGATGAGATTGATTCTGTCTCGACCATAGACCCGCTTTTGGGCGAAGTCCTGCACAAGCATACCTCGCGCCTGCCCATCTATCCGAAGTCGCATTACGTGATGTCAAAGCCGACCGTCAAGCGCGCCATTAAGACGATTCGTGAGGAGCTTGATTGGTGGGAGCCGAAATTAATCGGCGAAGGTCGTCTGGTCGAAGCTCAAAGATTGCATCAACGCACGATGTACGATCTTGAGATGATTAAAGAGATGGGCTTTTGTCGCGGCATCGAAAACTACTCGCGCCATTTGACGGGCAAAGAGCAGGGCCAGCCGCCGCCGACCCTGCTCGATTACCTGCCGCGCGACACCATCATGGTGATAGACGAATCGCATCAGACCATCCCGCAGCTCGGCGCAATGTTCAAGGGCGACCAGTCGCGCAAGGGCACGCTGGTCGAGTACGGCTTTCGCCTGCCGTCCGCGATGGACAATCGCCCGTTGAACTTTGGAGAGTTTGAACAGCGCGCAGGACAAACTATCTATGTCTCTGCCACGCCCGGCCCGTATGAATTGACGAAGACGGGCGGCGAAGTCGTGGAACAAATCATACGCCCGACCGGATTGATAGACCCGTTGGTCGAAGTGCGCCCCGTCAAGGGCCAGATAGACGACCTCCTCGAAGAATGCCGCCTGCGCGCAGAGCGCAACGAGCGCGTGCTGGTGACGACGCTGACGAAAAAGATGTCTGAGGATTTGACGGAATACTTTGCAGAGGTCGGCGTGAAAGTGCGCTACCTGCATTCAGACATAGAGACTTTAGAGAGAATCAAAATCCTGCGCGACCTCAGGCGCGGCGAGTTTGACGTGCTCGTCGGCATCAACCTCTTGCGCGAGGGATTGGATTTGCCCGAAGTCTCGCTGGTGGCGATTCTGGATGCGGACAAGGAAGGTTTTCTGCGTTCAGACCGCTCGCTGATTCAGACTATGGGGCGCGCGGCGCGCAATGCAGAGGGCAAGGCGATTCTGTATGCAGACAGGATAACGGATTCTATGCGTCGCGCGATTGACGAGACGCAGCGACGCCGCGCGATTCAAGAGGCTTACAATCTTGAGCACGGCATCACGCCGCAGACCATCATTAAGCCTATCGAAGCCACGCTCGTCACGGCATATGAGGCAGACTATTTCAAAATCCCGCTCAACCTCGAAGAGTTTGACGAGTACACCAAAGACAAGATTGACGAAACCATCGCGCGCCTCGAAGCGGAGATGCGCGAGGCCGCTAGGCGTATGGAGTTTGAGCGCGCGGCTGAACTCCGCGACCGCGTCAAATATTTGCGCGACCGCGAATTGCAGATAAGCTGATAAAGCCACAGAGGACACAGAGACAAAATTTAGGCATTTGAAATTTCAGATAACGAATTTGAAATTAGCTTTAAGAGTGTTCTGCATCCTCTGTGGCAAATTCCCATGCTGACCAAATCACAGCCGGACGAGATTCAATCCTTCCTCTCGGATGCCAGCAACATGCAGGGCGGACATGCTGCGCGCGTCGTCTTTCCCGAAAGCGCGGAAGAAGCAGCCGCGATGCTTGCCGTTGCTGCGCGAGAGCAAACGCCTGTCACGATTGCGGGCGCGGGGACAGGAATCGTCGGCGGGCGCGTGCCCTTTGGCGGCACGGTGCTGGCGACCGGCAGGCTCAATAAAATTAAAGAGATTGTGACCGGCGAGAGCGGCGGCCAAGCCTCTGCGGAAGCCGGAGTCATGCTGGCTGACTTTCAAAGAGCCGTGGCCGCGCGCGGGTTGCTCTATCCGCCTGACCCTACGGAGTGGAGCTGCTTTTTGGGCGGCACTGTGGCGACCAATGCTTCGGGCGCGCGGACTTTCAAGTACGGGCCGACGCGCAACTACGTTCGACGATTAAAGATTGCGCTGGCGACGGGCGATGCGCTCGACCTCAGGCGCGGCGAGATTCGTGCAGATACAAGCGGCATGATTCGACTTCCTTTGTCGCAGGGCCGGAACATCCTGGCACAGCTTCCTTCTTACCTGATGCCGCAGACGCGCAAGCATGCTTCGGGTTATTTCGTTGCTCCACAGATGGACGCGCTCGATCTCTTTATCGGCAGCGAGGGGACGCTCGGCGTCATCACGGAAGTTGAAGTCGCGCTCCTGCCAGAGCCTGAGAATGTCCTCGGCGGCGTGGTCTTTTTCAAGTCGGAAGAAAGACTGCTGGCATTTGTGCGCGAAGCCCGCCGCTTATCATTACAAACGCGGGAGACAGGACTGCCGGGTTCGATTGACGCACGCGCTCTCGAATATTTTGACGACGAGTCGCTTAAATTCCTGCGGCGCGACTACGCGCTTGTGCCACAATGGGCTGCGGGGGCTGTGTTCTTTGAGCAGGAGACGACTGCCGCGACGGAAGAAGTTTTGATGAGCGCATGGCTTCAGTTGCTTGAACGCCATCATGCGCTTGTGGATGATTCATGGTTTGCCACAAACGAGCATGACCGCCGCCGGATACGCGAGTTCAGGCATGCGCTGCCGGTGCTCGTCAATGAATGGCTCGCGCATCACAATCAGCGCAAAGTCTCAACCGACATGGCCGTGCCGGATGAAGAATTTGCGGCGATGCTCAGGTTTTATCAAGAGACTCTCAGGACAAGCGGCCTCGGATATGTCATCTTCGGCCACATCGGAGATAATCACGTCCACGTTAATATCCTGCCGCGCGATGATGATGAGGCCGCGACGGCCCGCAAGCTTTACGGTCAATTCATCAGCCGCGCAGTCAAAGCGGGCGGCACAATCTCTGCCGAGCACGGCATCGGAAAGTTAAAGCGAGATTACCTGCGCGTGCTTTATGGTGAAAAGCACTTGCGCGAGATGGCCGCGCTCAAACGCGCTTTCGATCCGGCCTGTATCTTAGGACGGGGAAACATTTTTAGCGAAGAATATCTTTGAGATTTGGATCTCAAATTCAAATCTGAAATCTGAAATGCTTAAATTCACCACAGCCGGAGAATCGCATGGTCGCGCTCTGGTGGCGATTGTCGAAGGATTGCCCGCAGGCTTGCCCGTCGAGGTCGAGGGGATTAACCGCGAGTTGGAGCGGCGGCAGTGGGGATACGGGCGCGGCGGGCGGATGAAGATCGAGCATGACCGCGTGGAAATCCTGAGCGGCGTGCGGCACGGGCAGACGCTCGGCTCGCCCATCGCGCTGATGATTGAAAATAAGGACTGGGCCAACTGGACTGAAGTGATGTCGGCGGAGGCGCGCGACATCCCGCCTGAAAAATCCCGCCGCGTGAAAAGACCGCGCCCCGGCCATGCAGACCTTGCGGGCGGTTTGAAA
Source organism: Pyrinomonadaceae bacterium (assembly GCA_963817025.1). GTDB lineage: Bacteria > Acidobacteriota > Blastocatellia > Pyrinomonadales > Pyrinomonadaceae > JACMLC01. The sequence continues at coordinate 659,889 of CAWFML010000005.1, forward strand.
TTCGGCGCACGCGACCTGCGCGATATTTTGGAGAGAGCTTCGGCGCGCGAGACCGCTGCGCGCGTGGCCTGTGGCGCGCTGGCTAAACAATTGCTCGCCGTTTTCGAGGTTGAAATCCTGAGCCATGTCGTGCAGCTCGGCGGCTTGCCCGCCGCGCCGCTCGAACTTGAGTGGGATGCTATCGCTGCGATTCCCACAGATGCTCCGCTCAGATGCGCTGACGCGGCGGCGCAAACGCGCATGATCGAGTTGATAGACGAAGCGAAGCATGCCGGCGACACGCTCGGCGGAATTTTTGAAGTGGTGGCGCGCGGCGTCGTGGCGGGCCTCGGCTCGCACACCTCCTGGGATGAAAAGCTGGACGGGCGACTGGCGCAGGCCATGATGTCTGTTCCGGCTGTCAAGGCCGTCTCAATCGGCGCGGGTGTTGAAGCGAGCGGGCTGCCCGGCTCGCGTGTGCATGACGAGATTGCTTATGACGATGGAGCGCAGAAATTTACGCGCCCGACCAATCGCGCGGGCGGCCTTGAAGGCGGCATCACCAACGGCGAAGAGGTGCGCGTGCGCGGGTTTCTCAAACCCATCTCGACCTTGCGCCGCGCGCTCCGCTCGGTTGACATAGACACGAAAAGTGAAGAGGCTGCGGCCTTTGAGCGTTCGGATGTGACGGTCGTCCCGGCGGCGGGCGTCATCGGTGAAGCGATGGTCGCGCTCGTGCTGGCACAGGCCATGCGCGAGAAGTTCGGCGGCGATAGTCTGGCAGAGATGCAGCGTAACTTTGAAGGCTATTGCGAACAGTTGCGCGGATATTAAAAGCTCATTCAAAACTCATCAAGCCATCTTTGCGCCTTCGGTTTTAACTTTGCGCCTTTGCGAGAAATAGTTACGTTTCACGCAAAGGCGCAAAGAGTAAAAGACTCAAGGCGCAAAGGGTTGAGTGCTTCTTCTGTTGTTTTGATGAGAGGCAACTTGGGATGACATGGAAGCTTCTAAGTGCGCTTGCTGGTGCAGTTGCGCTGTTTATCGTAAAATAAAAGCTGCGGATGAAGAGTCCGCGCTTGATGCTCGCTTCCGAAGGAAAGTTAAGAATGTCGCTGCTGAAAATTGTACATTATCCTGAGCCTGTGCTCTTGACGCCGGGCGACCCTGTGACAAAGTTTGACGACGAGTTGAAACGACTTGTCAATGACATGTTCGAGACCATGTACGACGCGCGCGGAGTGGGTCTGGCCGCGCCGCAGGTCGGCGTTTCAAAGCGTCTGTTTGTCATGGACTGCTCAGGCGGGCACGACCCGGCGCAACGCGTCGCCTTGATTAATCCCGAAGTGATAAACGTCGAAGGCGAGCAGGTGGGCGAAGAGGGTTGTCTTTCTTTCCCCGGCATCTATTTCAATGTCCGCAGAGACCTGCGCGCCATCGTGCGGGCGCATGATGTCAATGGCGAGTTGTTTGAAATTGACGGGCTGGATTTGACTGCGCGCTGCATGCTGCACGAGACGGATCACTGCGACGGCATCGTCTTCATAGATAAAACCACCACGCTCAAGCGCGAGATGGTTAAGCGCAAGATCAAAAGATTGCAGAAAGCCGGAGAGTGGGTTTAAGAAAGCATTACTCTCAAATTCCAAACACACGAAACGCGGTCAGTGCCACGGAGGCGCATGACCGCGTTTTGGCTTATATGATAATATTCAATTCACAGAAATCATTCTTTAGCCGGTAATCATTTGAGATTTAAAATCTCAAATCACAAATTCTATTGTGAAGGAGCAGATTATGCAGAGCGAATTCCGCAATGAGCCGTTTACAGATTTCAGCAAGGAAGAGAACGCGCAATTGATGCGCGAGGCGATTGAAAAGGTGAAGAGCGAATTAGGGCAAGAGTATCCGCTGGTCATCGGCGGCGAGCGCATTAAGACAGAGAAAAAGTTTGAGAGCTTTAATCCTGCAAACAAGACAGAAGTGGTCGGGCGCTTTCAAAAAGCGACTGAAGAATTAGCGCGTCGCTCCGTCGAAACCGCGCACGAGACTTTTCAGACGTGGCGCAACACCCCGGCCAAAGAGCGTGCAGACCTGCTCTTTCGCGTGGCCGCGACTTTGCGCGAGCGCAAGCATGAGATGTCTGCGTGGATGATCTACGAGGTCGGAAAGAGTTGGGCCGAAGCCGACGGCGACACTGCGGAGGCGATTGATTTCTGCGAGTTTTACGCGCACGAGATGCTGCGCTATGCCGGAGACCAGCCTTTGACGAAACTCGAAGGCGAAGACAACCAGCTCGAATATATCCCGCTCGGCGTCGGCGTCGTGATTCCGCCGTGGAATTTTCCGCTGGCGATTATGGCTGGCATGACTGTCGCTTCTGCCGTGACCGGAAACACGGTCGTCCTCAAACCCTCTTCGGATGCGCCGGCCATCGCTTACAAATTCTTTGAATTGCTGGAAGAAGCAGGACTGCCCGCTGGCGTCGTCAACTTTATGACAGGCTCCGGCGCGGAAGTCGGCGACGTGATTGTGGATCACCCGAAGACTCGTTACATAGCTTTCACAGGCTCTATGGAGATCGGCCTGCGTATCAACGAGCGCGCGGCGAAGGTGCAGGAGGGCCAAATCTGGCTCAAGCGCGTCGTGGCGGAGATGGGCGGCAAGGATGCGATTATCGTCGAGGCAGATGCCAATCTGGAAGATGCCGCGACGGGAGTCGTGCAGGCCGCTTTCGGTTTTCAGGGCCAGAAATGCTCTGCCTGTTCGCGCGCGATTATTCATGCGGACGTGTATGACGAGATGCTTGGCATGATCGCAGAGCGCACGGAGAAAATAAAAGTAGGCGACCCCACAGACCCCGCGACCAACATGTCCGCAGTGATTAACCAGAAAGCTTTTAAGACGATTAACGAGTACATCGAAAAGGGACAGGCCGAAGGCGGGCGGCTGATTGCCGGTGGAGGCTCTGACGGCGAGCAGGGATTTTTCATAGAGCCGACGGTCATCGCAGATGTGAAGCCGGGCGACACCATCGAGCAGGAAGAAATCTTCGGGCCGGTGCTGGCAGTGATTCGCGCACAGGATTTTGATGACGCGCTCAGAATCGCAAACGATACTCAATATGGTTTGACGGGCGCGCTTTATACGGGCGACCCGCAGAAGATAGAGCGTGCGCGCAGGGAGTTTCACGCAGGCAATCTCTACTTTAACCGCAAGTGCACGGGCGCGCTGGTCGGCGTGCATCCGTTCGGCGGCTTTAATATGTCCGGCACGGATTCCAAAGCGGGCGGGCGCGATTATCTGGGTCTCTTCATGCAGGCCAAGCTGATGTCCGAGAAGGTCGGAGCCATCACCGGGACGAAGGCCGAGAAGCGCGCGGCAATTTAATTCAATTTTCCCGCAAAGGCGCAGGGAAATTAAAATGCAAAATTAAAAATGCAAAATGCAAAATAGAAGACGATTCTTATTTTTGCATTTTACATTTTTAATTTTGCATTTCTTTGCGCCTTTGCGGGAAACTTTTCTTTTATGAGAATCACTTTTATGGGCACGCCCGAAGCGGCTGTCCCGACCTTGCGGCGATGCCTCGAAGACGGGCACGAAGTCATCTCCGTCTGGACACAGCCAGACCGCCCCGCCGGACGCGGCAAGAAGCTCAACGCGCCGCCCGTCAAAGAGTTTGCTCAAGCGCATAACTTAAAAATCCATCAGCCCGCGAAGATTAGAAACGAAGAAGCTCTGCAACTATTCGCTTCGGATGATGCGGATGTCGCTGTCGTCGTCGCTTACGGGCGAATCCTGCCCGCTCCCTTTCTGCAAGCCACGCGGCGCGGGTGCATCAATGTGCATTTCTCTTTGCTGCCGCTTTACAGGGGAGCCGCGCCCGTTAACTGGGCCATCGCGCGCGGTGAAAAAGAGACGGGCGTGACCACCATGCGTATGAACGAAGGCTTGGACACCGGCCCGATGCTCTTGCAGAGCGCGACTGAGATCGGAGAGGAAGAGACGGCTGCGGAGTTGATGACAAGGCTCTCGCAAACGGGCGCGGAACTGTTGGGAGAAACGCTCATGCGATTGGACGAGCTTGAGCCGCGCGAGCAGGACGAAGAGAAAGCTACGTTTGCGCCGATGCTGCAACGCGAAGACGGGTTGATTGATTGGTCGCTCGATGCGTTTCAAATCGAGCGGCGCGTGCGCGGGTTTCAGCCGTGGCCCAATGCATTTACGAAACATCGTGAGAGCCGTCTGGTCATCTGGCGCGCACGCGCAGAGCGGCTTGAGCAGCATGCTCTCGCGCCCGGTCAAATCGTCCACGCACATGGCGATAATTTATCCATCGTCTGCGGCGATGAGACCGTCTTGCAGTTGCACGAAGTCCAGCCTGAAGGCAAGCGGCGTGTGAAGGCGCGTGATTATCTGAACGGCGCGCATCTGATTCCCGGAGAGACCTTCGGATGAGCGCGCGGGCCAGAGCTGCGCGCCGCAGTGGTAAATCAGACGCCACGCATACTGTCTCGCCTGCGCGGCGCGCGGCTTTTGAAATCCTGCGACGCGTGGAAGACGAAGGCGCGTTCGCCTCCGTTTTGTTAGCGGCCAGTGATGAAGAGCTGCGTGCGGAAGATCGCGCGCTCTGTTACGAGCTGGTGTTAGGCACACTGCGCTGGCAACTCTGGCTCGACGCTGTGATAGAGCATTATGCCGGGCGCGCGGCAGAGAGTCTTGATAAACCCGTCAGGCGCGCACTGCGTCTGGGGCTTTACCAGTTGCGCTTTCTGACGCGCATTCCCGCTTCGGCCATCGTCAACGAATCCGTCAATCTGGCATATCAATCGCGCCTGCGCTCTGCCGCCGGATTTATCAATGCCGTCCTGCGACGCGCGACGCGCGAGGCGGATTTCGACCCAGCTGAGAAAATCGAAGACCCGCTCAAGCGTCTGTCCGTGGAGACTTCGCATCCAGTCTGGTTGATCGAACGCTGGGCCAAAGCTTTCGGATTTGAGGAAGCTGAAAAGTTTGCCCGCGCGAATAACCATGCTCCGCCAGTCGCTTTTCGTCCGGCGAAGAGCGGCGTAGATGTGCAGGGCGTGCTGGATGAATTGATTGAGGCGGGAGCGGAAATCATTCCTTCGCAGATCGCGCCCGGTGCATGGCGAGTGTCCGGAGGCGGCGCAACTGTTCGCAAGCTCGTGCGCGAGGGCTTCATCTACTTGCAGGACGAAGCCTCGCAGCTTGTCTCTCATGTGCTTGATGCCGGGGCGGGCGAGCGCGTTCTGGATGTCTGCGCCGCGCCCGGAAGCAAGACGACGCACATTGCCGCAAGCACGCCGGATGCGCGCTTGATCGTTGCGGGCGACATACACGAGCATCGCCTGCTGACCGTGCTTGAGACTGAAAAGAGAGCGGGCATAGAGGGGATTAATCTGCTGGCTTATGATGCTGCAAAGCCTTTACCCTTTGCGTATGAGTCATTTAACCGCGTGCTGGTGGATGCGCCCTGCACGGGTACGGGTACGCTCAGGCGCAACCCGGAAATCCGCTGGCGCATCTCACACGCGGATATTTTGGATTTGCGCGAGCGGCAGCGGCGGATTCTAGCCAACGCCGCACAGGTTGTCAGGCGCGTGGGACGCCTTGTTTACTCCACCTGCTCTGTCGAGCCGGAAGAGAATGAAGAGGTCGTCGCCGGTTTTCTCCAAGCCCATGCGAATTTTCATCAAGTTCCGATTAATGTCTCAGGCACAGTGATTCGCGCGGACGGCCCGCTTCGCCTCTGGCCGCACAGAGAGGGCGCGGACGGTTTTTTCATCGCAGCGTTTGAAAGGCAAGAATGAAAGAATGCAAAATTAAAAATGTAAAGTGCAAAATGGAAGACAGCTCTTATTTTTGCATTTTACATTTTTAATTTTGCATTCTTCATCTCCTTGCTCTTCGTTGAAGGCGAGTGTTAGACTGCGCAACTTGATTTTGCGACCGGCTGTCCGGGAGAGGTGTTAAGAGCGTTGAGTTTGGCAAAGCGTGCGTTTTCGACCATTGGCAAGCTTGGCATTATCATCGCCATCGCAGCCGCTTTTTTCATCGGACTGATGGGCACGGTTTACCTGAGCCTGCGCAGCCCTGAAGTGAAAGTGCCGGACATCATCGGCAAGGATGTGATGGAGGGCGAAGCGGCGCTCGACCACGAGGGTCTCAACATGCGGCGCAGGGCTTCGCGCTACAGCCCGGATGCCAAGCCGAATACGATTCTGGGCCAGGAACCGCAGGCCGGAGCCGTCATCAAAGTTGGTCAGACCGTCGCCGTCGTCATCAGCCGCGCGACTGCCAAAGAGGGCGAGAGTCCCGTCTCCGCTTCTTCCGCCGAAGAGAAGTTTTCTGAGGAGAACAAGAACACAAACGAAGCTTCTTCTTCCTCGAAGAACGAGAATATAGAGAAGTCTAATAAGAATACGCGAAGCCGGAATACAAATAACAGCAACAACGCGAATAACAGCAATGCTAACCGGAATGCTAATAACAGTAATGCCAACCGGAACGCCAGTAATCGCAACGCCAACAATCGTAATGCGAATGAGCGCAATACGAACGACCGCAATGTGAACAATCGTAACGCGAATACGCCGAACACGAATCGCAGTCCGAATGCGAACAGCACACGCAATACCAACGCGAACAGCAATCGCGGCAACAGTAACTCGAACAGACGCGCGCCAGTGATGACCACGCCTCCCTTCATCCCGAACAGCAACCGGCGCACGCCTTAACAACTTTTTTCATTTACTCATTTGTTCATTGATTCATTGAGAGAATGAGTAAATGAACAAATGAAACAATCTTCTTAATGATTGAAATCGCTCCTTCAATTCTGTCTGCGGATTTCACGCGGCTCGGCGCGGAGATAGAGGCCGTCGAGCGCGGCGGGGCGAGCGTGGTGCATGTAGATGTGATGGACGGGCATTTTGTGCCGAACATCACGGTGGGCTTGCCTGTCGTCAAAGCCGTCCGGCGCGCGACGCGTTTAGTGATTGACACGCATCTCATGATTTCCGAGCCGGGACGTTACGCGGCAGAGTTTGTAGAGGCCGGAGCGCAGATGGTTTCCGTGCATGTGGAGATCGACCCGCACTTGCATCGCACTTTAATGTCTATCAAAGACAAGGGCGCGCACGCGGGAATCGCTATCAATCCTGCGACGCCTTTGAGTGCGCTCGATGAATCGTTGCAGTTCGCAGACTTTGTTCTTTTAATGTCCGTCAATCCGGGCTTTGGCGGACAAAAGTTTATTACCAGCTCGCTTGATAAGCTGCGTCGCCTGCGGCGCATGATAGAGGAGCGCAGGCTCTCGACGCGGATCGAAATTGACGGCGGGATTGACCGCACCAATATTGCAGAGATAGCTGGCGCAGGCGCAGAAATTATCGTCTCCGGTTCAGCCGTCTTCAATACAAACGACCCTGCACAGGCTGTGCGCGACCTGCGCGATGCAGCCGTGCAATGGGTCTAACGAATGCGGGATGCGGGATGCGGATTTTAGATTGGAGTGATTCGTAATCATGAATCTGGTTTTGAAAAGCTTGAACTTCGTCGCTCCCTTAATCCGCAATCCGCATTCCGCAATCCGAAATTCCTGGAGGTTTTATATGTATTCTCGGTATCTGGCAGCGGTCGCATTATGCGCGGTTCTTCTGACAGGGTTAGCGCCGGTTGCTACAGGGCAGGAGCAGGGGCAAGGCTCGCCCGCGCAACGGCTTGAAGTAATGCGCTCAAAGCTGGACGGCATGCGCCGCTCGCTCAATAACTCTATCGCAAATATCAATGCACAGGAGGGCGATAAGGGAGGCGATAAAAACTCTCCTCAGGCAGAAGCCCTCACACGCCTTCGCGGGCTGGAACGCGAAGTCAGCTCCGCTCTCTCTGATGTCTCCTCATTGCGTCATAAAGTTGATACGGCGCAGCGTTACGAGTCGAGGGATTTGGAGAAGCTTGAAGTCGGTGTCGCCGACCTGACTACGCGCGTGGAGGCCGGATTGGTTGCCACTGCCTCTTTGCTCAAGGGCGGCGATGTGGCGAGCGCGCCCCAGAAAAAGAAGAAAAAGAAGGGACGTTTCTTCGGTCTTCTGGGCGGCGGCGGTGATGACGATAAGTATGAGGAGTTGACAGGCTCGGTTGCGCCGGGTCGTGACCGCGAGCTTTTTGAGCTGGCGGCCAAAGAAGTCCGCAAGGGCAGCTACGAGACGGGCCGCCTGCTCTTCAATACGATTATTACGACCTACCCTGATTCGCAGTATCTCCCGCTCGCCAAACTCGCCATCGCGGATTCCTTCTATCTCGAAGGCACTTCGAGCGCGCTCATACAGGCGGCAGCAGGGTATCAGGACTGGCTGACGTTCTTTCCTTCAGACCCGCTCGCGGATGACGTGATGCTCAAGGTGGCGGAATCGGAGATGCGTCAGATGGGACTCGCTGACCGCGACGTGAGTCGCGCACGCAAGGCCGAGCAGCGTCTCAAAGTTCTCTTGCAGCAATATCCGGATACGCCTTTGAGGGCGGATGCAGAGCTGCGGCTGATTGAAGTGCAGGAAAATCTCGCCATGCACAATTTCAAGATTGGCAACTTTTATTTGAATGCCAAGTACAAGAACGAAAAAGGCGGGTTGAAGGGCGCGCAGTCGCGTTTCAGTGAAATCATCCAGAAGTGGCCCAACTTCTCTTATCTGGATCAGGTGCTCTTTAACCTCGGCTATACCTACCAGCAGGAGGAAGAGCCGGATGAAGCCGCGAAGTATTATCAGAGATTGGTGCGCGAGTTTCCCAATAGCGAGTTTGTGGAGAAAGCCACCGAGCAGTTGAACATCATCGGCGCGCAAGTGCCTGAAGCCGACCCCGTTGCGAAACAGAAACTGCCGCCTGAGCGTCCGGGCATGATGGAAAATCTGAAGAATGAAATCTTTGGCATCCAGCCCGTCACCGTCAGCAAAAACGGCGTGCTTATCAGCAAGGATAATAAAGAGGGCGGCGACCTGATTGATATTGCCATCGCCAGAGGCGGACAACTTCCGGATTCAACCACGCCGCAGGCTCCGCGCACGCGAACCAATCGTCCCGCGCCGCAAAATAATAACAGTGGCAATAACGCGCCGCCGGCTCCGACTCCGGGCAATACCCCGTAAGGCGTCAGCGCACGATCAAATCATTACACACAGCCAGCGGCATCGAGTTTTCCGCTGGCTGTGATTTTTTTTGTAAATGAGTTTGCGGGTTCTCAAAAGACAAACGTGTTTGCTAGGCTTGAAAGGCGGATGCTAGAATTTCCTTCGCGCAGTTTGTTATCAATATCAGATCGGACTCGCTTAAAAAATTATGGCCTCAGCGCAGGAAAGCATACAGGGAGACTTGGCGCGGCGGCATCGCACGTCTGCGATGGTTGTCGGAGCATTGCTCGGACTTACTCTCGCGCTCATCGGAATCGCGTTTGTCTCGGCTGACGCGCTGCACAGGCCGGGCGACCCGACGCTTCCGATGGCCTTGTGGATTACGATTCTGGTTTTCGGTCTCGGAGCGTTTGTGCTTCGCCGCGCGCGGTTTGCGGCGATGCGCCTGCATGACATCGCAGCTCTGCGCGGCATTCACGGCCTGCTCAAAACTCTTCAAGGGACGACTATCCAGCTAGCTTTTCTGGGCGCAGCCATTGCCCTGATGGGTTTTATCATCACGATTCGGACGGGCAACAAGTATGATATGCTGCGAGCCGGAGGCGTCGCCATCATCGTGCTGCTGTATTGCTATCCCGCGAAGGGTTCATGGCAGCGTCTGGTTCAGGGAATCGAGCGGAAGGGCATTGCTCCTGATGCTTCTTCTGCGAAGGGAAATATCTCTTGAAGTTTTTTTACAGGCTCTCGCGCCATCTTCTTTTAGCTTGCGTCTTTGCAATCAGTCCGGTCTTATTGCTCACCGCTCGCGCGCAAAATCAATCCAACACGACTCCGACACAGGACAGTTCCGCCGCCGCTGCTCCCGCAAGAGATGCCGCCGCTGCTTCTGATTCGCCGGAAGATGCTGCGCGCACCAGACAGGTTCGCGCACTGGCGTATGCGAAATTTCTCGCGGGGCATCGCCTGTTGTTCAACGTCAGGTATGGCGAGGATGAAGGCCCTGCTGCCGCCGCCAATGTGCGTTTGGCCCAGCAGGCTTTTCTCGAAGCCGCGCAGCTTGACCCGACCCTAGCCGAAGCGCACACGGCTCTGGCCGAAATCTCTTTCTTTTATCCGCCGCGCAATATCGAAGAGGCCGTGCGTCAGGCGACGACTGCGACAAAAATCGACAACAATAACTTCGGCGCGCACCAGCTTCTCTCGCGCATCTACGGATTGAGAAGCGGCCTGAGCAGTGAGCAGCTTGATAAGAACTATGCTGAGCGAGCCATCACGGAACTGCGCGAGGTCACGCGCCTCTCTCCGAACAATGCAGAGGCGTGGGCTTTGATGGGCGAACTGTATCTGGCGCTGGGCCGCACGGAGGAAGCCGTCAATGCTTTCACGCGCTGGTCAGCCGCGCCCGCTCCGGCGTCTGTCATGGATGCGCGATTTTTTAAGACCATCACCGGCGCAGGCGAGTTGTCGCCGGATGCCGCCGCCTCGCGTCTGGGCGAAGCCCTGATTCGCGCTGGCCGCTCGCGCGAAGCCATCGCAGCTATTCGTCGCGCGCTCTCGCTTAATCCGCAGAGCACAGACTATCAGGAATTGTTGGGCAGGGCCGTAGAATCCGGCGGCGCGGACAATGCCGCTATCATCACGGAACTGCGCAGCATCGCTGCCGCAGAGCCGCAGAGCCTCGCCGTCGCAATCCTGCTGGCACGCGCACAGACACGCGCGGGCCGCACGGATGAAGCCATACAAACCCTGCGCTCAAGCCTCAGCCGACGCCCCGCGTCAGACAAAGAAGGAATCCTCTCGCTCCGTCTGGCTCTGGCCCAAACCTTTGCCGACGCGCTGCGCTATCAGGAGGCGGTCAATGTTTTTGAAGAGCTTTTGAAAGAGCAGGGCATTACAGGCAATGCGCCACTGGCGGATGAAAATAAGCGTCCCCTGGCCGGTGAATTGTTGCGTCGCATCTTGACGCTGCAAAAGAGCGCGGGCAAGCCAAACGACGCTTTGCAAACTATCGAACGCATGCGTCGCCTGCTGGGCAGCGACGATCCGACGATTGAGATAGAGCTGATAGAACTGCTGCGCGAACAGGGCAAGCGGCGCGAGGCTTTGCAGTCCGTGCGTGCCGCGCGCCAACGCTTTCCGCAGCAGCAGGAATTTCTCTATCTCGAAGCCAACATCCTGACAGAGCAGGGGCAGGTCGAAGAGGCCGTCACGCTGCTGCGCTCGCGTCTCTCGCAGGGAGCAGGTCAAACAGCATCGCCTTCATCATCTTCGCTCGCGGATTTCGAGCTGTACCTGCGTATCTCAGGTCTTTACACGCAGGCGCGTCGCGGCAAGGAAGCAGTCGAGGCCGCGCGTCAGGCGCTCGAACGCGCGCCCGCAGACCGGCAGGATATGGTTGCCGCAGCCCTCATCACGCTCTCGTCCGCGCAGGATCGCGCGGGCGATACGAAAGGCTCTGAAGACTCGCTGCGCCGCGTGCTCGACAAAGAGCCGGACAACGCGACCGCGCTCAATAATCTCGGATACTTTCTGCTGGAACGTAACGAGCGGCTTCAGGAAGCCTTGCAGATGATTCAGCGCGCGGTCAAAGCCGAACCCGCAAACTCATCTTTTCTGGACAGCCTCGGCTGGGCCTACTTCAAGCTCGGCCAACTGGAAGAGGCCGAGCGACACCTCCTGGACGCCGCACGCCGCGACGGCAGCTCTGCCACGATTCAGGAACACCTCGGCGATGTCTATCAACAGCAGGGCAAAACCAAAGAAGCCCGCGCCGCCTGGGAGAAAGCCCTCAAGCTGTTATCCGAGGGCGAGCAGGCTGCGCGCATCAGAACAAAGCTCGGCGGAAATTCAAGGTAATCAAACGGAAAGTTTCCCGCAAAGACGCTGGTGGCGCAAAGAAGAACTTATACGGTTGCCTTTCGCGCCTTTGCGGGAGATGTTTTCTCCTTCCCGAAAATGTTTGTTGACAGCCTCCAAACATTATTGTTTAATCAAAATGTTGACTGTCATTTCCAGTTTTGTGAATGACAGAGCGGCCCTGATCTTTCGTAAGTTAGTGATTGCACACGATAAGGGCAAACCTGCCGCGAGGCAGGGACGCAAAGCCGTGAATCTCAGTGCAGTGGGAAGTTTTAAGTTTTTTCCGCGCTGCCCCCCGATTCTGAGAATGTCTGGTTGCCGAAAAGCGGTCTCTTGAGACAAGTTCTTTAATAGCGCTTCTCTCAAACATCCTCGTAGCCTTCCGCTTAAACCATACTTCTACTTTGCGCCAGTCCCGCTCTGCGACTTCAATCGCAGCTAGAGACGTGTTTGTGTGTCTTTCTCTTCTGAGCCTGATTCCCGGTAAGACATGCCCCGTCTTCCAATCCGGCTGGCACACACGCATTCGTGCAGTTTTTCAATCACTTGGTTAAAGAGGTCGCGGCCATCACCGATTAAAGGCACTCCCGCAGCGATGTGGGTTCGCAAAGTCAGGAATCTCAAGCCCTGTTTTTAAAGCTTGAGATCGTCCGGCTACCGAAGTGAGGTTTTGTCATGACTTTATCGCGCGTTGCCGTCGCTTCACGGCTCCCCCGTCACTTGATAAAAACTGTTCTGCGCATTGCGCTCATCCTTGTCGGAAGTCTGACTGTGACTGCTTCGCTGGCCGTCGCACAGAAATCTTCGCGCCCGATTGCCAGACTGGTGACGAGCGGCCCGATTCCGCCAGCGCAGGTCAGGCAGCGCGTTGTCGCTTCCAACTCTTCGCGCGTCGCTTACGCTCCGGCCAATCCTTCGCCCGCCGTCCCAAAGAGCGCATCGAATCTTGAGTGCAAAGCTTTCGAGCTGGCTAACGAACAGCGACGCACGCGCGGCCAGCAGCCGCTCGCTTGGGATGCGGAGCTGTCGCGGCTCGCGCGCCAGCATTCCGAGAACATGGCCCGCTCAGATTTTTTCAGCCACAGCAACCCGCGCGGCATGACGATGGTGGATCGCGCACGCTCGCAAGGCATACGCGGGTGGAGCGCGCTCGGGGAGAACATCGCGTATAATCAGGGCTATGACGACCCCGCCGGATTCGTCATCGAACGCTGGATGGTTTCGTCAAAGCATCGTGATAACCTTTTGAATGCGCGCTGGACGCGCTCTGCCATCGGCGTTGCAGTGGCAGACGATGGCCGCGTGTTCTTTACACAAGTCTTCATTGCGCCCTGACGCCTTCAAAGAAGAGATGGAAAACGGCGGCGGGCGCTTAAAAATTTAAGAGGCTCGCCGCCCGTTTTGTTTTCAGATACTTTTACTCTTCCAGCCTATGCCAAGCTCAACTGGACTTTGCGCGTGCTCGGTCGTCGCACTGACGGCTATCACGAGCTGGACACAATCTTCCAAACAGTCACGCTGCATGACAGCATCACTTTCAAGTCGCGTTCGGATGAGCGCATAACTCTGACCTCTGATGCGACGGATATTCCTGTTGATGCGAGCAATCTGATTGTCCGCGCGGCGGAAGAACTGCGGAAGCGTTATGACATCAGGCAGGGCGCGGCTGTTCATCTGGAAAAGCGTATCCCTGCGGCGGGCGGTCTCGGCGGCGGTTCGAGCGACGCTGCCGTCACGCTGCTTGGTCTTGCACATTTGTGGCAGGTCGAAACGGATAAGCGCGAGCTTGAAGAGATAGGCGCGCGGCTCGGAGCCGATGTGCCGTTCTTTTTGACGGGCGGAACGGCGCGCGGGACGGGCCTCGGAACAGAAGTGTCCGCGCTCCCAGATGCGCCGGACGCGCGCCTCGTCATCGTTAAGCCGCAGGCCCAAGTCTCAACCGCAGAGGCATATAAAGCCTTGAGCGCGCCCGCCTTGACAAAGGTTGGAGCCGACATTATTCTTTCTAGTTCGCGTCCGCAGGCGCAATTCACGGATTCGCTACCGGAGAGTCTGTTAAACGATTTCGAGCCTGTTATTTACAGGTTGCAGCCTGAGATTCTGCGCGCCAGAGATGCGCTTTTGAGCGCGGGTGCGCGCGTGGCTTTGCTGGCGGGAAGCGGGGCGAGCGTTTTCGGTCTCTTTGAAAATGTGCAAGCGCAGGAGCACGCCGCACAGGTTTTGAGTTCTGAAAGAGACTGGCGTGTTTTCGCGTGTGCGACGCTTTCGCGCGCCAGCTATGTGCAGCAGTTGGGGATGTGCGCCGCGCCGCTGCATCGCGGCTCTCGAAGAATTTGATATTGGGGCGTAGCCAAGTGGTAAGGCACCGGTCTTTGGATCCGGCATTCGTAGGTTCGAATCCTCCCGCCCCAGCCAAAATCAGAAGCTGGATGTTAGATGTCAGATGCTGGTTTATCTTCTTTAACTAACATCTGACATCTAACATCTGACATCTACTTTATGGGAACAACCGGCGGTATCAAAGTCTTTTCCGGGAACGCTAATATCAGATTGGCGGAAGAGATTTGCCATTACCTGAGCTGCGATCCGGGACGCGCCATCACGGAGCGTTTTTCGGACGGCGAGTTCAATTTTCAGATTGACGAAAACGTACGCGGCGGCGATGTCTTTATCATCCAGCCGACCTGCCCGCCGACCGATGCGAACCTGATGGAACTGCTCATCATGCTCGATGCCTTTCGCAGGTCGTCGGCAGAGCGTGTGACGGCTGTCATTCCTTATTACGGGTATGCGCGCTCGGACAAAAAAGATCGCCCGCGCGTGCCAATTTCGGCCAAGCTCGTCGCCAACCTGATTACTGTGGCCGGAGCCAATCGCGTGCTCACGATAGATTTGCACGCGTCGCAGATTCAGGGCTTCTTTGATATTCCTGTGGATCACCTCTACGCCGCGCCGGTGATGATTGGTCATTATCAGGGAAACCTGCTGCCGAATTTAACGGTGGTTGCACCGGACACGGGCGGAGCGGAACGCGCGCGCGCATATGCCAAACGCCTCGGCGCAGAGCTTGCCCTGTGCGACAAGCGGCGCGAGAAGGCCAATGTGGCGGAAGTGATGAATGTCGTCGGCGATGTGCGCGGGCGCAGTTGTTTGATTGTTGATGACATGTGCGATACTGGCGGCTCTTTGACCAAAGTCGCGCGTGCGCTGAAAGAGGCCGGGGCCGAAACGATTCATGCGTGCTTTACGCATGCCGTCCTGTCGGGCCACGCCTGCGAGCAGTTGGCGAAATCTGACATCGAGCAGATGGTTATCACAAACACGATTCCGCTCAACGGCGCGGCATGTGAGTTGAAGAACATCAAAACTTTAAGCATCGCTCCGCTACTGGCGAAAGCGATCAAGTCGATCCACGAGGAGACAAGCGTTTCCTCGCTCTTCGTCTGACGAAGGGCAAAGACAACCTGGTGACAAGTGCCGGGCTGTAGGTTCTTCGAGTTTAGGTTTTCGTTAAACTCGAAGCCTGAAGTCCGGAACTTGAAACTTTTTAGAGAGAGCGAAGAAAAATCATGGCAGAGAAAGAAACAATTACCGTGCGCGCAGAGTTGCGCACTGATCGCGGCAAAAATGATTCGCGCCGCGCGCGTCATAACGGAATGGTTCCGGTCACAGTTTACGGCGGCGAGGGCGGGGCTGTCTCAGCCGTCGCGCCGCTCAGGGAATTGGCCGCGATCCTGCGCTCTGATTCAGGGCATAACACTATCTTCACGCTGGATGTCTCAGGCGTCGGGCCGAGCGAAGTCATGTTCCATGACCGCCAGCTTGACCCCGTGACCAGTCGTCTGGTCCACGCAGACCTGCGCCGGTTGGTGAGCGGGCAGAAGATCGAGGTCACTGTGCCGATTCACCTGACAGGCGAACCCATCGGCGTGAGTGAAGAGGACGGCCATCTCGAACAAATCCTGCGCGAGATCGAGATTCGCTGCGACCCGCGCAATATTCCCGATTCGTTTGATCTGGATGTGTCGGGCCTGCATGCGCATGATGTGCTGCATGTCTCGGACATTCCTGTGGACGAGAACATAGAGATTCTTGCAGAAGCGGAATCCGTCATCGCCATCGTCACCATCTTGCGCGAAGAGCCTGTCGAAGCGGCCACACCGGCAGAGGGCGAAGAGCCTGCCGAGCCTGAAGTCATCGGCAAGGGCAAGAAAGATGAAGAAGAAGGGTAATAAGAGAAACGGGCAAAAGGGTAAAGGGCAGAACGCAATAACTTCTGTCTTCCTCTTTTCCCCTCTTTCCCTTTCCCCATTTCTCCCATGCATTTGATCGTCGGCTTGGGCAATCCGGGCGCGCAATATGAATGGACGCGCCACAATTTAGGCTTCATGCTCGTTGACAGAATCGCGCATGAGGCTGGCGCGCAGGTCAAGCGCAAAGAGTGTCGCGCGCTCGTCGGGCGCGCAGAGCTTGAAGGCCAAACGGTCGAGCTGGTCAAGCCGCAGACCTACATGAACCTGAGCGGCGAGAGCGTGAGTGGTCTCATCGCCAAGCAGGAAGACAAAGCGGCTGCGATTAAAAAGCTGTTTGTCATCAGCGATGATCTGGCTCTCCCCTTTGGGACGATACGTCTCAGGCCGCGCGGCTCGGCAGGCGGGCACAACGGCTTGAAGTCCATCATCGCCGCGCTCAGGACGGAAGATTTCATACGCCTGCGGATAGGGATTCAGCCCGCGCACCCGGTCGCAGACACAAAGCGTTTCGTGCTCGAAGAGTTTCCGAAAGCGGCACGCGCAGAAGTTGAAAAAATTTTAGAGCGCAGCGCAGACGCGCTCCGCTCCGTCTTGAGAGACGGTATTGATAAAGCAATGGCAGTTTACAACAGTGACAAGTGACGGGCGACAAGTGACAAGCAAGAGATTGTTTTAACTCGTCACTTGTCGCCCGTCACCTGTCACTGCTCTTAACCCTTCTTGCTTCCATCTTCGAGGTTGAAGCTAGACATCCATAAGGAGGATGAAATTTTGGCAGAACAGAGAATTTATGAGGTGATGTTCATCGTAGACCCTGAGACGGGCGCAGATGATGTCACACGCCTCAGCGAGAACCTACAGCAAACCATCAAGGATTTGGGCGGCACCGTCACCAAGAACGAGGACATGGGACGGCGCACGCTCGCCTATCAGATTGGCCGCAAGAACGAAGGCCATTACATGCTTTTCGAGGTCGAAGGCTCAGGGCGCGAGATCGCAGAGCTTGAGCGCCGCATGCGCGTTAACGATCAAGTCCTGCGCTACATCACTGTGCGCGTGGATGAGGACAGACGCCGTGCGGAGAAGTTTAAGGCCAAGCGCGCACGCAAAGCGAGCAAGCGTCCGTCCGCCGGTTCAGCCGGGATGAGAGGCAATGTCGCACCGCCGCCCGCCGCCGCCGATGAGGATGGAGACGCCTGAGACCCGCGCTCCAGTTCGGCGCGCTGGCTGACAGAGCTGAGGCTCTTGAGCTGCCGCCGGTTGTACGAGCGCATTGACGAGAGGATTAAAAAATTATGTCTGGAAATTATGATGATCGTGATCGCGGGTTTGAACGCGACGATGATAACGATAGAGGAGATCGCGGCGGTCGCGGCGGTCGCGGCGGTGGTCGGCGCATGCACAGGCGCAAGGTTTGCGGCTTCTGCCGTGACAAAATCGACCTCATTGATTTCAAGGATGTGAAGATGCTGCAAGGCTTCATCCCTGAGCGCGGCAAAATCCTGCCGCGTCGTATCTCCGGCTCGTGCGCCACGCATCAACGCATGCTGGCCGAAGCCATCAAGCGCGCGCGCAACATCGCGCTTTTGCCTTACGCCACAGATTAATCGAAGGAGGAACCGAAAAGATGGCTACCACAAACGTCCTCCTGAGGGAAGACATAGATGATTTGGGGGCGCGCGGCGAAATCGTGCGCGTCAAAGCGGGCTACGCGCGCAATTATTTGCTGCCGCGCAAGCTGGCGGTCGAAGCGACTGCCAGCAACGTCAAGCAGATCGAGAACGAGCGCTCGGCTCTCTTGAAGAAAGAAGCGAAAGAGCGCGGGACTGCCGAATCTCAGGCCGAGCAGATGCGTAAACTCAGTTTGACTTTCGAGCGCAAAGTCGGCGATCACGGGATGCTCTACGGCTCTGTCACCTCGATGGACATCGCAGAGGCTTTGAAAGAGCGCGGCTACGAGATTGACCGTCGCCGTCTCTCCTTGCCCGAAGCGATTAAAGAGACGGGCGATTTCACAGTCAACCTGCGCCTTCACCGCGATGTCAGCATAGAGATTCCGGTCATCGTCACAGGCGAAGGCGGCGCAAAGACTGCTAATGCTGCGCCTCCTGCTCCGGCCAGCGAAAGTGAAGAGGCCGCGCCTGTCGGCGCTGATGCGGCGACGCGTGAGGACACCGCCGAAGGCTCGCCTGAGCCGGGCGCAGAATCCGCTTCGACAGTCGAATAAATTAACCACAGAAGCACAGAGGACTCAGAGGATAAATATTTATCCTCTGAGTCCTCTGTGGCCTCCGGGCCAAAAATGAAGTCTCTCCTGACACTCAAGTCGAATACCTTTCTAAGTTTTAAGCATGATTTTACCGGCAGCATTGTCGGCGTGCGCCGTCGTGTAGTATAGTGCGCGACTGCAAGGCGCAAGTGATTCAGGCGCGCGTCTCTTGCAGCTTTTTCTTTATCCACAGGTTATCAATCTTCTGTAGCGAACTCATTTTACGAAAGTCTTCCGATGGCATTTCCGGCTGATGCGCAGCGCGACCAACTCATTGAACGGCCTCTGCCGAGCAGCCCCGACAGCGAGCGCGCGATTCTCGGCGCAATCATTCTCGACAACGCGCTAGTCAGTCAGGCGATTGAGCTTTTAAAGCCTGAAGACTTTTACGTCTCTGCCAATCGCCGCATCTTCTCGGCGATGATCTCGCTCTTCGAGCGCGGCTCGCAGATTAATCCCATCCTGATTGGCGAAGAACTCAAGCGTGACGGCGCGCTCGAACAGGTGGGCGGCGTCACGTTTATCACCAACCTCACCTACGGGCTGCCGCACTTTGCCAACATCGCTGCCTACGCCAAGATCGTCCGCGACCATTCCATGCTGCGCCAGCTCGTCAAAGCCTGCAATAAGATAACCAGCGAAGCTTTGGAGCAGGAGGACGAGGCGGAAATTATTCTGGACCATGCAGAGGCTGCTATCTTCGCGCTGGCGGACGAGCGCACGCGGCAGGGCTTTGCACACGTCAAGCCCGTCGCGGATCAACTGCTCGAAAAAGTTCAGGAGATGGCCGGACGCTCCGCCATGCTCACGGGCCTCACGACCGGCTTCAACGATCTCGACGCCATGACCTCCGGCTTGCAGCCCTCTGACTTGATCGTCGTCGCTGCTAGACCGTCAATGGGCAAAACCAGTTTGTGTTTGACTCTGGCCCAGAACGCGGCGATACACGGGCAGGCGGTGGTCGCAATCTTCTCTCTGGAGATGTCGAAGGAATCGCTGGTGATGCGTATGCTCTGCTCGGAGGGGCATGTGGACGCGCATCGTTTTCGCAGCGGCTTTCTCTCGCGGGACGAGTGGACACGGCTCGCTGGCGCGCTCGGCTCGCTGGCGGACGCGCAAATATTTATAGACGATACGCCGGGCATCTCCGTGCTGGAGATGCGCGCCAAAGCCAGACGACTGGCGACGGAGCAGAAAAGGCTCGACCTAATTATTGTAGACTACCTGCAACTGATGTCAGGCTCATCGCGCCGCACAGAGTCGCGCCAGCAGGAGGTCTCGCAAATCTCGCGCGAACTGAAAGGTCTCGCCAAAGAACTGAATGTCCCGCTCATCGCGCTCTCGCAACTCTCTCGCGCACCTGAAGCGCGCACAGACCATCGCCCGCAACTCGCCGATCTACGTGAATCCGGGGCTATCGAACAGGACGCGGACGTGGTGGCTTTTATCTACCGCGAAGAGCAATACAATCGCACGGAAGAGAACGCGGGCATTGCGGAGATCATCGTCTCCAAGCAGCGCAACGGGCCGACGGGGACGATCAAGCTGGCGTTCTTAAAAGAGTTTACGCGGTTTGAAAACATGTGGCGCGAATAAATCGTCAAAGCGTACTTTGAAGCATAAATCACGAAGCTTGCATCACAAAGTGCGAATATTATGAAGCAAAAATTACG
This sequence comes from Pyrinomonadaceae bacterium, assembly GCA_963817025.1. GTDB lineage: Bacteria > Acidobacteriota > Blastocatellia > Pyrinomonadales > Pyrinomonadaceae > JACMLC01. The sequence continues at coordinate 680,071 of CAWFML010000005.1, forward strand.
AAAGGCTTTAGTCAGAACCGTTATCATTTGAAGGCTTCTTGTGAAACTTCCTAATCTAAAGAAGATAGTAATAAAACATCTTTCCCTTTACACGGATAACATTGTCCGGAGGATATATCCTGGTTTAAATGTGATCATAGGAGGTAACGGTATTGGGAAAACAACTTTCGTCAATACCGTTTTATATGCTTTAGTTGGGAATGCTTCTTACGATCGGTTGAATGAAAATACTGGGAGGATTGATAAAGTACCCTTAGTAAATACAGATTACTTTAGAGGTCGAATCCAGCCTGAAGATCAAAAGCAGGCAGAAGTGTCTTTATGGTTTGATATTGGTGTACAGGAAATCGAAATCACAAGAACATTATTTCGACCGAGTATCTTACAGATAAAAGTGAAAGGTAAGAACAGAGGTACGCCTACTATCCACACGGGAACCTCCGAAAAATTAGAAAAGACTTACCGTGAATTAGTAAAGGGATTGTCGGATGTTGAGCAGTTCGAACATTTCGTTGTTGCCCACTTGCTTTTGTTTGATGAAGATAGGAGAACTATTGCTTGGGAAAAGAATAGTGAAATCCAAAATCGTCTTATAAGAATACTTTTCACCGAAAAGGAATTTGATAAAAAATACGAGAGACTAAGGAAAGAAGTGACTGAGTACGAATCGTTAGGAAAGCACACTTCTGAGGAACGTAGGGTTATTAAAGATAACATTGAAGACTGGTTGGAACGCAAAAAAGAGATTGTGCAAACTCAAGAAGAGGTAGATGAAGAATCACCGCAACTACAGTTGCGATTAGCCAATCTTCAGTCAGACTTTGAGAGAAATAATGAAGAGATTGATAGATTTAGGGAGTCTCTTGAAACTGAATTAGCTGAAGTTAAAGCTTCAATGACTAAATCTAATGAAATAGAATTGGAAAAAGTTCCTTTGGTTCCCCAACTAGAAGAACTTGAGACAAATTTTTATTCCAGCGTTTATGAAACTGTCCCTGCTCAATATATTCACCTGTTAGAAACTTTGATACAAAGTGGCACCAGCAGAGGTGTTATCCCAGTCCTTCCAACATAAAAGTATTTCAATACCGAGACGTACCTCCTGCTTATCAAATATGGGGTGGATTCGATAAGATAAGGCCACTGGTCGAAGAACTTGACGCTCCAAAGCATGTTAACAAAATTTATTGCGTGCGCTTCAGCAGCGCGAAAGAATTTTTCAAAGCTGGAAAGTTACCTTCTAAGAGATTCCTAAATTACACCATCGAAAGGTTTGGCTTAACTATCGGACCATATCCGGCAGTCGGCAGTAAGGGCAGACTACGAACTATCAAAGATTCTAAGTCATATCTTAATCAACCGTCATACTGGTATGAGCGTCCTGACTATCTCGTTCAGGTTTGGCGAACCAGAATTTTCCCTTCTCCGATAGCCCATATTGGGAGGAGACTTTCAGATCCTTTGACCTCACGTAGACAATTAATGATGTACTTTGAGGAACGCTGGCATCCCAGCCGAGGCACATTTAGGAGCCTACATTGGTCTGCAATTAGAGACAGTAATAATTCAAAAATAGACTTGTTCAAAAGAGATGCTCTTATTTTGGACGGTATTAGTAGGATAGGAAGACCACCGGGAACTAAAAAACTCAATGTTCGGGATGCATTTATCCTCAAGTACAAGGAGGCGCGTTCAATAGCGAAACGCAATGGTAATTTAGACCAAGATTTTGTAGCTCATGAATTGGGAATATCTGTCAGTACACTTTACAGGCGATTGAGAGACTATCATTTAAAATGGTCTAGAAAGAATCCTTCATAGCTGCTAACGAAGCGGAATTTTCAAATAGAGATAAGAACCCTACCTTACTTATCGTAGATCAACTGCTTATAGATTTATTAACTTCATTTTTCGCAGTAACTTGGTATTAGGTGTCAGAAATCCCGACACATTTTCTAGCCTGCTTTTTGACTTTTTGACCGAAATAATCCCTTACCATGTGATATATCCCCTGCATGAGAGATTTGAGGGAGACACAGAATTCTGTACGATCCGCCAAGCTATAGTGCCATTCACTTGAATGCGACCGAGGCTCAGGAGTAAGCTTACAGCCTATGCGCGCCTACTCTTTAGACCTCCGGCAGAAAGTCGTCGCCGCTGTTGAACGCGGTGACTCCACCATTGAAGAGGTTGCGGCCTCCTTCGGTGTCGGCCAGACCTTCGTTAAGAAGATGATGCGCCAACACCGCGAGACCGGAGACCTCAGCCCCCGCCCACACGGCGGCGGGCACACGCCGCTGCTGTCGGCCAAACACATCAAGATGCTCCGCGCCGAGGTGGCACGCTATCCCGACAAGACGGTCGAGGCGTTGCGCGAGCACTTGGCAGAGCGCGCTCAGGTGAGTGTCAGCGCGCCAACTGTTAGCCGCGCCCTTTCAAGGCTCGACCTCTCGCGTAAAAAAAAGCATGGCGGCCTCTGAGCGTAACAACTACAAGCGCGGGTGGTTCCGCCGCCGCGCCCGCAAACTCAATCACCGGCGACTTATCTTCCTCGATGAGTCAGCGGTTAACACGGCGATGACTCCGCGCTACGGGCGCGCACCGCGTGGCGAGCGGGTCGTGGACTATGCGCCGCGCAACTATGGCGAGCAAACGTCTCTCATTGGTGCGCTCAGCTTCGGGCGGGGGTTGATCGCGGTGATGACGCTCACCGGGGCGGTCGATACGTTGGCCTTCGATGCCTATCTGGCACAAGTGCTCAGGCCATGCTTACGCAAGGGGGACGTGCTGGTGCTCGACAACCTCAACGTCCACAAGGCCAGTCAGGTCGAGCAGGTTGCAGGCGAGCGCGGAGCGCAGGTCTTATGGCTGCCGCCCTACTCGCCCGACTACTCACCGATTGAGCAGTGCTGGTCAAAGATCAAGACTGCGTTACGCGCGGCGAAGGCGCGCACGCGCGAGGAACTCGACATAGCGTTGGCACAGGCGATAACGCTGATTTCAAAGGCGGACATTCGCGGCTGGTTCAAGCATTGTGGTTACGAGGTCGCATCCGTATGAATGTCGCTGTAGGTAGCGAAGCCGCTTGGCCCCTAAGATTTGGTATTTGCTCTAATGTATCTCTATTGCATCCACAGGCTGATGAAATCTTACTTAGAGCAAGCAACTTCGCATTAGAAGAGGCTAATCGTCGTGCAGAGATTGTTTGCTTAAGCATACCTAAACTTGGAATACCATTCTCATCAAGATCTACTCAGAACAATTATAAAGAGCACAAATCCTGAATTATAGGACGGCGACAATAATTAAGGTTTTGATTCCTAAAACTTTCTGTTTCTAATGCATAGTCATTACATATCCAGAGTTTGAGAGTTTATGGGTTTCAGGAAAATCACAAACAAAGGTGGTGTTAAGAAGCGCATTGGGAAATTCCCAAGCTTTATTTTGAGTAAGACCATCTGGTACGAAAGCTCACTTGAAAAAGATTATCTGTATCTTGTGGAGTTCGACTTTTATGATCTTCTTGATGTTAGAGAACAGGCTTGTAGATTTTTCTACAATACTGAAGGTAAGCGCCATAGATATACCGCAGATTTTGTGATTGTACGGAAGAACATTACATACGTCATAGAGGTAAAGTTAAAGAAGCAGGCGGAAGAAGAGAAATATCAATTACGATTTCAAGTTGCGGATGAAGCTTGCGCTCGTCATAGCTACAAATTTCTAGTTATGACTGAGGTTGAAATTCGCAAGCAGCCGCTTCTAGATAACGTAAAGCTTCTTATCTACTACCAAAGAATACCTGCTTATCCACAACATCAAATTCTTTCCCAAGAATTCTTTAATGACAGAGATAAAGCAACTTTGGGAGAGGTTATGGACTTCTTTGAAAGTAATTGCGTGGAGAAGCAAGTGGTCTATGCACTCTTGAGATGGGGAATCCTTGGTGTGAATCTTGATGAGCCGCTTTGTCCTAACTCGATAATTTATTTACCTAACAAGAGAATATCGAAGTGAGATCGGTATAAATATGTCTATATGGCAATTCCGAATAGGGATGCATATTGAGCTTCGAGATCGTGAGTATCGTGTCGAGGAGCGTTTGCCTAACGGCGACTTGCGTATTCGAGACATTGCTTTTGATGAATCACAAGCTGTCCGAGAGTTTGAACTAGTCGAAGCCCTTTTCGCAGGGGAACTGGAGTTTCTTGGCGATAGTAATATAACTCATGTACAGCGAAAGTTAGTTAAGTCTTTTGTCGATGACTTTAATAGACTCAGGGACAATGAGCCTCGTAAAGTTGAGGCGCTTCGAAGGCTCGCATATCTGGAAGCCATCGAAGAGGCAGGATTATCAAGTTTTAGTAAAGAGGTTGTCACTCCTCTGATCGAAAAGGTGTACCGGGAAATACAAGACCGAAAGAAAAGACCTTACTGGACAACTGTGATTTACGAATGGCGTCGTCCATGGATTATATCTGGAAAGGATCCTCGATCAGTCGTTCCAAGTTATAAGAATAGTGGTAACAGGAAGCCTAAGTTTTTAGGTGTTAGAAAACAAAAGGGAGAGAAATTCACAGAGGATGAAAAATCGAAAGCCGATGAGGTCAACAGGTTAGTTAAAGAAGAGATCAAAGAGGTCCTTCTTCTTGAGAAGCCTGTATCCATTGCGGAGATACATGATCGAATAGAACTGCGCACTTTTGACGAAAATAAATTCAGAGATTTCAGTAACCATCTCCCTACGCTCTCGGGCTTGGATGTCTTTCTGACTTTTACCTTTTGCCTTTTTCCTTTTTTTGCGCCTTTGCGGGAAACTGTTTTTTCCTTCTCCATCTTTGAAACGGAACCCCTACTCGAATTTGAAAGCAAGAACCGGAGTGCCGCGAATGTTGGCGGCTGCTATATTTCTCGCTCGTAGCAATACTTTTCGGGAGGAAGTTATATGAACATAGCAGCAAAAAATGCGCGCCTTGCAGCCGCGACCTTCTCGGATGCTCGCTGGGCGGCGGTTGTCGCCCGCGACCCTCAAGCGGAGGGCAAGTTCTATTACTCTGTCAAGACCACGGGCGTGTACTGTCGGCCCACATGCGCGGCGCGTCTGGCGAAGCCTGAGAATGTCCGTTTTTTTGAGACGAGCAAAGAAGCGGAAGATGCAGGGTTTCGCCCTTGCAAGCGTTGCAAGCCGGAACAGGAATTACAGGCTGACCCGCACGCCGCCATCATCGCGGAAGCCTGCCGGTTCATAGAGGAATCGGAAGAGTCGCCCAACCTTGAACAACTGGCTAATCATGCGGGATTGAGCCTTTATCATTTCCACCGCGTTTTCAAATCAATCACAGGTCTGACGCCTAAGAAATATGCTGCGGCGCATCGCGCGAAGCGTGTGCGGGAGACGCTCGACCGGAGCCGCACAGTGACGGAAGCTATTTACGACGCCGGGTACAACTCAAGCGCGCGATTTTACGAAACATCAAACGAGGTACTGGGGATGACTCCTTCAAACTATCGCGCCGGTGGCGCAAGTACGGAGATACGTTTTGCCGTGGGCGAGTGCTCTCTCGGCGCAATCCTCGTCGCCAGCAGTGAGCGGGGCGTGTGCGCCATCCTCCTCGGCGACGACGCGGATGCGCTGACGCGCGATTTGCAGAACAGGTTTCCACGCGCCAATCTCATCGGCGGCGACGAAGAGTTTGAGCAACTGGTCTCGAAAGTGGTGGGCTTTGTCGAAGCCCCTGCGTTAGGTTTAGACCTGCCGCTGGACGTTCGCGGGACGGCGTTTCAGCAGCGCGTCTGGCAGGCTTTGCAAAAGGTTCCGGTCGGCTCGACGGCGAGCTATGCAGACATCGCCAATCGAATCGGCTCGCCGAAATCTGTGCGTGCGGTCGCTCAGGCTTGCGGCGCAAACGCTCTGGCGGTGGCGATTCCATGTCATCGAGTGGTGCGCAACGATGGCGCGCTGTCGGGTTATCGCTGGGGCGTTGAACGCAAGCGCGCTCTTCTCGAAAGGGAAGCGCGGGCATAAACTCCTCCTGGATAATTGCGGAACAGACGATTGCGGAATGCGGATTTCGGATTGCGGATTTAAGAACAGTGACTCTGTCTTTTGATCCGCAATCCGCATTCCGCAATTTTTAATCCGTATTCCGCAATCTTTTTGTGCTTCAATAATCCTGCCGTTTATGCTTCAATCAAACTAACAGTTCAATAATTTTTCAGTGTCAGGACACAGGGTTTTTGCAGCATCTTTAAACAAAAAATCCCCGCACGAGAAATGACAAATCTTAAAGTTGAAAAAAGCGAAACACCGGTGGGCGAGGATGAGTTAAGGGGACATCGCCCGACATGGGCGCTCGTCAATCTTGATGCGCTGGCGGCTAACTTTCAAGCTGTGCGCCGCCATGTCCGGCAGGATGTGAAGGTGATGGCCGTCGTCAAGGCAGACGCCTACGGGCATGGCGCTATACGTTGCGCGCGGCGTCTGGAAGCGGAGGGCGCGGACTGGTTTGGCGTGGCAACGCCGGAAGAGGGAATCGAGTTGCGCGAAGGCGGAGTCGAGCGGCCAATCCTGTGCCTCGGCGGCTTTTGGGATGGACAGGCCGAGCTGTGCCTGCAATTCAATCTGGTTCCTGTCATTTACAGAGTTGATATGGCGTCGACGCTTGACCGCGCGGCGCGTGCTGCGGGCGTCGTGGCGGACGTGCATGTCAAGATTGATACCGGCATGGGCAGGCTCGGCGCGCGTTATGAGGCGGCTGCCGGATTTGCAGACGCGCTCGCAGAGCTTAAAAATATTCGCGTTGACGGACTGATGACACACTTTGCGGCGGCTGATGATCCTGACCGCGACTGCTTTACTGCGGATCAGGCAACGCGCTTTAAGGATTCGGTCGGAGCCTTTCGCGCACGCGGTTTCAACCCGACTTATGAAGACCTCTCAAACTCTGCCGGGACGTGTTCGCAAGATACTGAATGGGGCAATATGGTCAGGCCGGGGGGAGTGTTGTATGGATTGTGGCGCGACATTCTAAAGCCTGCGCCGGAGCCGCCACGGCTCCGCCCTGTGATGTCAGTGCATTCGCGCATCATGCTTTTGAAACGCGTACCGAAGGGAGACCCGCTCGGCTATGGCTGCACGTTCGAGGCCTCGCGCGAGACGCTCGTGGCGACCTTGCCGATTGGCTACAACGACGGTTACATGCGCTCGCTCTCGAATCGCGGGCGCGTCATCGTGCGCGACACTTACGCGCCGGTAGTGGGGCGCATCTCTATGGATTTGACGCTGATTGATGTGACGGATGTCGAGGGCGTCTCGCTCAATGACAAAGTTACGCTGCTCGGCGAAGACGGCGAATTGTCTGTCCCGGCGGAAGAGATGGCGAAGACCGCCGGAACACTTTCTTATGAAATCACCTGCGGCATCAGCGAGCGCGTGCCGCGCGTCTATACTCCATAGAAGACACGAAATCGGTTTCCCGCATAAAGACGCAAAGAAAACAGGGAGCAGGGTGCCGGGTGTCGTGAAGACAATTCTGTTTTCCTACACCCGGCACCCTACTCCCCTGTTGAAGCTCCTTTGCGAGAAACTTCTTTTTCTCAGTTAAGGGTGAAGTTAAAGGTGATCGTCCCTGAAACTTTAACCGGAACATTTGAAAGCTTCGTGGGAGAAAATCTGGCTCGCATCGCTGCCTGTTCGGCTGCCTGCCGGAGCAGCACATGCCCATCCATCGCGCGTGCCGAGATAACTTTCCCGTATTCATCCACCAGTATCTGCACGCTCACAAGACCCTGCACGTGCGCCTTAATAGCTAGCGGCGGATAAGCCGGACTCGGCTTAGAGATGGCCTGCCCGTTGATGACGCCTTTCGAGACAACCGGCGGCACGCGCGGTGAGTCGGGTTTGACCGGCGGCGGTGGGGTCATGTCTTCAACATTAACTAACGGCTTGCCTGTGTTGTCGCCCGTCGCAGGGCCAACGGGCAGATTCGGATTGTAAACTCCGGAGCCTTCAGTATTTTTATTGCCAATGACATACGGCCCGCGCGGTATCTCCGGCACTTTCGACCCAGTAGCGGAAATTGTGTCAGGCGGTTTGGTCGGGTCGTCTATCCGCGCAATCGCGTCCGATCTTTCGGGCAAAGTATTCACGTTGCCGGGGGTTGGGGCGCTGGTTCTGACGGGGGTTGTTCTTGCAACCGTCGGCTCGACGGGCGCATCAACCGGCGCGATGAGCACCAGCATCTCCAAATCCTGATTTTCCAGATGCGCGTCATAGGCATAGATGCTCGCCACGCCCGCGAACATAAAGACCAACGCATAACCGGCGAGCGTAGCGAGAAAGAAACGCCCCTTGCGCGCCATCTCTCTCTGATGTGAAGCCGATTCGACTAGATTCGTAAACATTCTCCTCTTCCTCCCTTAAAAGCCGGTGCCATGCGGGTCAGCAGGGAAGCGTACTCATCAACGTTAGACCCCGCCCGATACCTGCTTGTTCCATGAATCCGTTACAAGCGCGGGACAATTTTAAAGACAGCGAAGAACACGAACTGTTCGCGCAAAGGCGCAAAGGCGCAAAGAAAAGCACGCAAAGGGTAAATGGCATTCAATCCTTTGCGGCCTTCCTCTGCGCCTTTGCGCCTTTGCGGGAAAATCTCCCTCTCTGGCTCACTCAACTCACGATTAACCACTCATCAACTTCTAATTGGCCCACTACCAAATTTTCTGTACACCGTCCGGCAATTCTTTTAGGATGGAAGCCGCACCGTTAACATCAATCTTTCAGGGAGAAAACCACACATGGCGACAAGCGCAGAATGGCATGAGGATTACGCGGAGATGAGCGAACTCGCGCGCAACTTTTCGCGCGCGGTCAAGAGTGTGCAGGAAGAACTCGAAGCGGTTGACTGGTACAACCAGCGCGCACAGGCGACGAAGGATGAAGCCCTGCGCCGCATTCTCGAACACAATCGTGATGAAGAGATTGAGCACGCGATGATGACGCTCGAATACCTGCGCCGCATCAATCCGGTCTTCGATAAACACATGCGTACTTATCTTTTCTCGGAAGGCGACATCGTAGAGGTCGAGAAGCAGGCAGAGGGAGATTGATATTTATTTCCTGATATTCGAGCACGGGCGGTTTCCTTTAATAGCATTGGATAACTTTATTTCGCATGGGTCTGATGCCTTCATACATCTGTTCCCGTTCAGAATTCTAAATTCCAAAAGAGGAGAAACCTATGCCTCCACAGGCAGAAACTGCTCAGGCCAGAGCCGAAGAGCTGAACCCGTTTGAAATCGCCAAACAGCAGTTTGACCGCGCAGCGGAATATCTGGATTTGGAAGACTCTATGCGCGATGTGCTGCGTCATGCCAAAAGGCAACTGATTGTTTCCATCCCCGTCAAGATGGATAGCGGTCGCGTCGAAGTCTTTGAGGGCTATCGCGTGCAGCACAACATCGCGCGCGGCCCGGCGAAAGGCGGCATCCGTTATCACCCGCAAGTCACGCTTGATGAAGTCAAAGCTCTGGCTTCATGGATGACATGGAAGTGCGCGACCGTCGGCATCCCTTACGGCGGCGGCAAGGGCGGCGTCATCTGCGACCCGAAAGGAATGTCCAAAGGCGAGCTTGAGAGATTGACGCGGCGTTACGCTTTCGAGATTGCTCCTATCATCGGCCCGGACAGAGACATCCCCGCGCCGGACGTGTACACGGACGAGCAGACGATGGCGTGGATTATGGACACCATCTCGATGGTGCGCGGGCATACGGAGTTGGCCGTGGTGACGGGCAAGCCTGTGTCGCTCGGAGGCTCAGCCGGACGCGCCGAAGCGACCGCGCGCGGCGGTCTCTATGTGACGCGCGAAGCCTGCCGCGTCAGGGGAGTTGATTTGAAGGGCGCGCGTGTCGTGATACACGGTTTTGGAAATGCCGGAGCAAACTTTGCGCGGCTGGCTGCGGGAGACGGGGCGCGCGTCATCGCCATCTGCGATTCAAAGTGCGGCGTCTATGCGGAGAACGGCCTCAACGTCGAAGCCGCCCTGAGGCATAAGGACGAGACAGGCTCTTTGCAGGGACTCGCCAACGTGAAAGAAGTTCCCTGCGACGATATTTTAGAGATGGAGTGTGACATCCTCGTACCCTCCGCGCTGGAAAACAGCATCACTCTCAGCAATGTCGAGCGCGTCAAGACAAAGATCATCGTCGAGCTGGCGAACGGGCCGACCACTCCCGGCGCAGACCGCGTGCTGGCCGATGCGGGCGTCTTTCTCCTGCCGGACATCTTAGCCAACGCGGGCGGCGTCACCGTCAGCTATTACGAATGGGTGCAGGATCAAAACTCTTTCTTCTGGACTGAAAATCAGGTCAACGAATCTTTAGAGAAAACCATGCGCACGGCTTTTCGCTCCGTACATGAGAAGGCCGGACTGCACGACACGGACATGCGTACGGGCGCATACATCCTCGCCGTCGAAAGAGTCGCGGAAGCAACGCGCATGCGCGGGATATTTCCGTGAGAAAACCGTGCTTTGTTTTTTGTACTTGGTGCTTTGATATTTAGCGGAGCAGGCAATGTTTCAGTAAAACTCATACAAAGCACAAAAAACAAAGCACCAGGAACAAATTACCAGGAACAAAGAGCAAAAAGAGATGACAGACAAAATCACCGTTTACGAAAAACCGACTTGAACGAAGTGTCGTGAAGTTGACCGGCTGCTCCGTGAGAGCGGCCTCCCGTTTGAGAAAGTTAACTATTACATCGAGCCGCTCGACGAGAAAAAGCTGCGCGGGCTTTTAAAGAAGATGAAGCTCAAGCCGCGCGAGCTGCTGCGTAAGAGCGAAGCTGTTTATCGTGAGCTGGGCCTCGGTCAGAGCGAGCATTCCGATGATGAGATAATCGCTTTAATGGTCAAACATCCTGACCTTATCCAACGGCCCATCGTCGAACGCGGCCCGCGCGCCGTTCTCGGTCGTCCCGTAGAAAATATAAAAGCAGTGATAAGTGACGAGTGAAAAGATAAAATACTATTGTCTTTAACTTGTCACTCGTCACTTATCACTTGTCACTGTTCTTATGGCGAAAGCACAATCAACAGTATACGTCTGTCAGAATTGCGGGCATCAATCGCGCAAGTGGCTTGGGAAATGTCCTGACTGCGGCGAGTGGAATTCGTTTGTCGAAGAGCGTGCGCGTGCTGCCGTCAAGAAAGAGAGCGCGGCGGCGCGCGGCGGCTTGCGACTGCGAGAAGTCAAGCCCGTTGCTTACGGCGAGATAGAATCGCAGGATGATTCGCGCATCTCTTCCGGCATCACAGAGTTTGACCGCGTGCTCGGCGGCGGCATCGTCCCCGGCTCGCTGATTCTCATCGGCGGCGATCCCGGCATCGGGAAGTCAACGCTGCTCTTGCAGGTGGCGGACAAACTGAGCGCGGCGGCGCAGACAGTTCTCTATGTGTCTGGCGAAGAATCCGAGCGGCAGATCAAGCTTCGCGGCGAGCGTCTGGGCATCATGGCTGAAAATCTTTACCTGTTGCCGGAAACCAATCTGGAAAATATTTTTGGCGAGATAGAGCGCATGCAGCCCGCAGCGATTATCGTGGATTCGATTCAGACGGTTTTCTCTTCGGGCATCGAATCCGCTCCCGGCTCTGTCTCGCAGGTCAGGGAAGTGGCGGGCCAGTTTCTCCTGCTCGCAAAGAATCGCACGATTCCGACATTCCTCATCGGCCACGTGACCAAAGACGGCTCTATCGCCGGGCCAAAAGCTTTGGAGCACATCGTTGACACTGTGCTCTATTTTGAAGGCGAGCGGCATCACAATCATCGCATCGTGCGCGCCGCGAAAAATCGTTTCGGCGCGGCTAACGAAGTCGGCATCTTCGAGATGACGGGCGCGGGACTGGTCGCCGTCGCCAACCCGTCAGAGATTTTTTTGCAGGAAAGACCGCGCGGCGTCTCAGGCTCTGTCGTCACGGCCTGCATGGAGGGCACGCGGCCCGTGCTTGTAGAGATACAGGCGCTCGTCTCAGGCTCGAAGTACGGCACGGGCCGGAGGATGACGCAGGGCCTGGACCAGAACCGCGTCGCGCTCCTGATTGCGATGCTGGAAAAGCGTGTCGGGCTTCAACTGCTTGGCGACGATGTCTTTGTCAATATCGCTGGCGGCCTTGAGATTGACGAGCCTGCCGCAGACCTCGGCGTGGTCGCTTCCATCGCTTCGAGTTTCAAGAACGCGCCGGTTAACGAGCACACGGCTGTCTTCGGCGAGGTCGGTTTGACAGGCGAAGTGCGCGGCGCGATGCAGGCACAGGTGCGCGCACGCGAGGCACAGGCTTTGGGTTTTAAAAAGCTCATCTTGCCTGCGTCGAACACTGCCGGACTTGAACGCCTGCTAGGGCTGCGCGTCGTCGGCGTGCGTTCTGTCGAAGAAGCTCTGGATGAATTGTTTTAAATGCTACTCGTGATGAAAGCGTAGAACGTCTCGCGCAAAGGCGCAAAGGCGCAAAGAAAAACAAGCTGCTTTTCTTTGCGGCTTTGCGCGAGTTAGTCGCTTGCTATTGAAATCTGCCGGACGGCACGGGCTTGTCTCCATCCGCGCCGAAATGCGCAGCTTTGAATCCGCCAGTGCTTTGCAAGCTATACCAGTTGCCCTCGGAAGGTCTGAAGACTGCGACATCAGTGATACCGTCGCCGTCATAGTCGCCAGACGCTGGAATGTCTGTGCTGACACCGAACAACTCGGATTTCAAAGTTGTGTTCGAGCTAAGCAGGATATACCAGCCTCCGTTGCTCGGACGATAGACAGCGATGTCTGCTTTGCCATCGCCTTCAAAGTCACCGGCCACAGGCACATCCGTCGCCAACCCGAACAACTGGCTCCGCAGAGTGTTGTTGGAACTGTTTAAGATGTGCCATGCTCCGTCACCCGGACGAAAGACAGTCAGGTCTACTTTGCCGTCGCCGTCAAAGTCTTGCGGCATCGGAATATCCGTGCCGAGTCCGAACTGCTGCGCCCGCAGGTTGTTGTTGCTGCTCTGGCGTATGTACCAGACGCCGTCTCCGGGGCGGAAGAAGGCAAAGTCTGTTTTACCATCACCGTCATAATCAGCAGCGACCGGAATGTCCGTGCTCGTCCCGAACTCCTGATAAGTAAAGCTTTGATTGGAACTCTTCAGGATATACCAGGTGCCGTTATCAGGGCGGAAGACGGCCACGTCAGTCTTGCCGTCTCCGTCATAATCTCCGGGCACAATGCGATCCGTGCTCAGCCCGAATTGCTGCGCGCGGAAAGCTCCATCAGAACTATTGTTGACATACCAGTTGGCATCGGACGGACGAAAGACTGACATGTCCGTCTTGCCGTCGCCGTCAAAATCACTGACCGCGTCAACCGACGGAACCAGCGAGCTGCGAATCAGGAAAAGCTGTGTCGAGGTGCGAAACGCCAGACCATTTGCGCCCCAGCGAATCAGATGAGACGGCGTCCCGTTCACGCCGGTAATGGTTTGTGCGCCGGCAGGTAAGTAGGTTTGCCTGTCAAAGGCGCGCAGCGTGTAGACCGAGCCGCTGCCGGTCAGAAGATAAACGCGACCGGTCTTTGAATCAGGCTCTGCCAGAGCATTCCACGGGAGTTCCGCTAAGCTGAATATTCCAGCCCCCTCGCCGGTCTCCGGGTTAATGATGCGTCCTGAGCCTGTATAGACCAAGCCGCCGTCAAATTTGAAATCAGGGCCAGCATATAGACCGCTCGTGTAATTAATTATCGAGGCTCCGTTGGCGCTGACGTTTATCCTGTAGAAGCGACTATCAGAACTCTCAAGGTCTTGCCCGTAAAGGACTGATGCAGAGGCTCCGAATTCGATGTGATTACTGCCGATGTGATCCGGCGTGTTCGTCGGACGCTTGACGCCGCCATCGAAAATCGCCACTCCTCCATGAGAAGGACTGATGCCGGGTCTCGATAGAGAGACGGCCACGGAATCCGGGCTGCCGGGGACAGCTTCGAGGTCTTGAGCCAGCATTGGCCCCCATGAAGAACTGCCAAGCGAGAACTGGTATCCGGCAGTCTGTGTCTCAAGGTCGAAGCGACGCACTGACGCGGCTCCGTCCAGCGAGGCGAAAAGATACTGCCCGTTGGTTGCGAGCGCGAGCTTGTTTGGCTCGCTGCCGATGAAGACGGATGCTCCAATCACGCCCGTCGAAGGATTAACCTTTGTGATGCTATTGCCGTTCGCGCCCGCGCTGCTCGGCACGCTGGCATAGATCATCTGCGACTTTTTATCGTAAACGATCTCATTGGTCGTCAGCGTCAAGCGTTGCACGCTCTGCGGCGTGGGCGTCGGCGTCGGACTAGGCGTCGCCGTCGGTGAAGGCGTGGGCGTGGGCGTCGGCACTGGCTCGCCGGAAGGAATCAGAGAGGTTTGGAGCACCACTACTTGATTGTTGGTGCGGAACGCCAGCCCGTTAGCTCCCCACCGAACCAGACTGTTAGGCGTGTCATAGTTGCCCGGAAGAGTTATTGCGCCGAGCTGTATATAGCTTCCTTTCTGAAACACTCTGAGCGTCAGGGTCGAGCCGGTTCCGGTCAGAAAATAGACGCGATCATTTACCAAATCCACAGCCATCGGAGAGCCATATGAAAGATCAGGGACTGAGAATGTTCCCATCAACAGACCTGATTCCGCTTCGACGACGCGCCCTGTATTCAGATAACCCACTCCGTAGGCGTATTTGAAATCAGTGCCGGAGGGAAATGCCAGCGTGGATTGCGTAAAGCTGATGCCGTTGGCAGTGATGTCCAGCTTCTGGAAACCGTTGCCGCTGCCGAGTCCATAAACCCTCGCCGGGCTGGTGGAGAATTCGATAGGCAGGTTTGCGTAACTGCTCACCACCGGGCGGCGGACGCCGTTATCATAGACAGCTATGCCGCCATTGCCTCTTGAGACGACGACTGATTCGGGGCTGCCGGGGATGACCGCCATATCATTCGCATAGAACGCGCCGTTGTAACTCTCGCTGCCCAAAGAGAACTGCAAGCCTGCGGTCTGCGTCGCCATGTCCACGCGGCGCACATGCGAAGAGCCGGACATAGAGACGTAAAGATATTGATTGTTATCCGAGAGGGCGAGCTTGTTCGGTTCGCTGCCGACGAATACGGAATTCTCAATTGTGCCGTTCGCCGGATTAATCGCCGCCACGCTGTTGCCGTTGCTTTCGGCAAGGCTCGGCACGCTGGCGTAAATCTTCTGTGAGTTCGTATCGTAAATCAGGTCTTTCGTCATTAACGGAATCTGCTTGACGCTTAACTCGATTGGCGTCGGCGTCGGCGTCGGGCTGGGCGTCGGCGTCGGGCTGGGCGTCGGCACAGGCTCCGAAGAGGGAACGAGCGCGGTCTCAATCAAAAAGAGCTGGTTCGTGCTGGTGCGAAAAGCCAGACCGTGCGCTCCGTATCTGACCAGACTGCCGGGTACGCCCGTCACACCGGCAATGTTGAGCGAGCCGACTTCCAGATAGGTATTGATGTCGAAGGCGCGCAACTGCCATGAGGAATTAAGATTGGTCAAATAATAAACGCGCCCGGCGGAAGCTTCGGTCGTTACCACGGCTCCGTAGCCGAGATTGGAAAATGTTCCGACCAGCGCGCCGCTCTCGGCGTTAAGAACCCGGCCATTGGTCGTATAAATGTTGCCGTTGTCAAACTCTAAGTCAACAGTGCTGCCAATCTGTGAAGAATTGGGGGTCGGGTTGGTGATGCCGTTGGCATCAATCACCATTTTGTGAAAGCTGGAATAACTGGCTCCGTAGAGAGTCGAAGATGAGTTTGAAAAGTCTATATAGCTGATGCCTGAATATTCTGGGACAGTCGTCGGACGCTGCACGCCGTTATCATAAATCACCACGCCTCTCGCGTTGTAGCCGCCGAATGATTTGCGTGCGATTGCCACCGTCTCCGGCTGACCGGGCATGACCTCTATGTCTCCGGCTACATACGGGCCGCTGTAGGGTTCGTTTCCGAGCCTGAATTGTAAATCGGCGGTCTGCGTTTGTAAGTTGAAGCGGCGAACGCTGGCCGCGCCATCAATTGCGACGTAGAGATACTGGCCGTTGTTTGAGACGGCTATGTCGCCGGGTTCGCTTCCCACCTGAAACGAAGCCCCGATAGTGCGAGCCGCAGGATCAATCGCCCTGATGCTGTTGCCTTCCGTTCCCGCGCTGCCCGGCACGCTGGCATAAAGCTTTTGCGAAACCGAATCATACACAAGGTCTTTGGTCGGCAGCGTCAACTGCGTGATGTAGTCGGCCTGCGGCGACTCAGGCGCGGACGAAGGGCCGGATGCGCGTCCGGCAGCAAAAGATAGGGGAATCAGTGCGTTTGTGATAAGCGCGAAGACTAAAATCATTGCCAGATTAGGCTTGCGATGGGGGTTGCTGATGAATTGCATAAAATACTCCTCTGGATGCTAGCGCAACTAAAAGGCTGCGCTGTTCGGTTCCGGGCATTCTTCGCCAGAGGGAAAGCCGATGCTTTCCGTGGGACTAGCGGCTCTGTAAATTTAAGGATGCGACGATATTGAAATTCTTTAACTGCTTACGGCACGCTTCAGGCAAGAAAAGCTTAGGACGCTCTCAGGCATAGGCGAGGCAAAACGCAAGGGTCATTACATAAATCTCTTTCCGGGTCAGCTTGCGTTAATGTGTTAAGTAAAGGCTAACGAAGGTCGGAGGCGACGTTAGCAAGCGGCGAACTATAGGCCATAGGACGCCTGTTGTCAAAAGCTGCTTTAGGCGGGCAGCAAAATCGAAAAAGCTCAGATGCAGCTTTGGCGATACGGGCTGCCTAAGTGGTCAAGAGAGGGTGAAAGCTTTTCGTGACGCAAGGGTTACAGGCGTGTTAAGATGCTTCGCATCATGCGCATGGATGTCATTCTCATAAGATTAGTCTTCACAGCGATTCTGGTGGCAGCCGGATACGTTTTACATCCAGTGCCGGGCGACCCGTGGATTTCTGCGGGCATGGGCGCGGTGATTGCCATCGCCATTATCCTTTTCGAGATGCGTATCCGGCGCGCGAGTCTGAAGACTCTGATCGGCGCGGCGGTCGGCTCGATCATGGGCATCATCGGCGCATTTCTCATCGGCTTGCTTATCAGTTATCAGGAATCAGGGGCCGTCGCGCCGGGGACGAGAGCTTTTCTTATTCTCGCGCTCACGTTCTTTATGGCGTATGTCGGCCTGATGGTCGGAGCGGCCAAGGGCGAGTATCTCGATTTGGCCGCGCTCGGCGGCATCTTTAGCGACAAGACTGCGCGGCGCGATCTTAAAATCTTAGACACTTCGGTCATCATTGACGGGCGCATCGCGGATGTCGCGGAGACAGGATTTCTGACAGGCTCGCTGATTATCCCTCAATTTATCCTGCGCGAATTGCAGCAGGTCGCAGACTCTCCCGATTCTTCAAAAAGACAACGCGGGCGGCGCGGCCTCGACATGCTCAATCGCCTTCAGAACAATAGCACGCTCGACATACAGATTATCGAGACGGATTTTCCGGCGGTGCGCGAAGTTGATTTGAAGTTGATAGAGCTGGGCAAGCAGCTTGACGCAGTGATCGTGACCAACGATTTCAACCTCAACAAAGTCTCGCAACTGCGCGGCGTCAGCGTGCTCAATATCAACGAGCTGGCAAACGCTTTAAAACCTGTCGTGCTGCCGGGCGAAGCGATGCGCGTCTTCATTCTCAAAGAAGGCAAGGAATACAATCAGGGAGTGGCGTATCTGGACGACGGCACGATGGTCGTGGTTGATAACGCGCGTCGCCTGATTGGCAAGAACGCGGACATCGCCGTCACGAGCGTCTTGCAGACGACTGCCGGGAAAATGATCTTTGGCCGCCTGTGGGAAGAGTCTAACGAGAGCAACGGCGGGTATACGGACGCGCGCACCAATGGCACGACGCGCCGCCCCGTTCGTGATCTGCGCACGACCAGCATCGCGCCAACTCGCGCAGACCAGAGCGAGCCGGTTACAGAATAACGAAAGGATGAAGGATGACGGATGACGGGTGAAGAAATGAATACAACTCTTATTTCATCCTTCACCCTTCATCCTTCATCCTTATGAATATTGCGATCATTGCCGCTGCCGGGCAGGGCACGCGGATGGGGCATCGCCGGGCCAAACAGTTTCTTGAGCTGGCCGGAACTCCGATCATCATTCATACGCTCAAACGTTTCGAGCACTGCGCAGACATACAGGAGACCATCGTTGTCCTGCCCGCGACGGACACCGGCAGCTTTCTCTCCCTCGCAGGCAAGTACGGATTGAGAAAGCTCGCGCGCGTCGTCCCCGGCGGAGAGACTCGCGCGGAATCTGTCTGGCGCGGCTTGCAGTCTGTGCGTGCCGCAACTGCCGAAATCATCTGCGTGCATGACGGCGTGCGCCCGTTTGTAACGCAGGAAGAGATTAGCCGGACGGTGCATGCCGCTCAAGAGCATGGAGCAGCCATTCTCACTGCGCCCGCGACAGATACGATTAAAGAGATTCAGGATGGACATGTAGTACGCACACACGCGCGCACGCGCCTGCGGCACGCTTTGACACCGCAGTGCTTTCGTTACGAGGTGCTGCATCGCGCTTATGAACAAGCTCCGCCGCAGGGATTTGAAGCGACGGATTGCAGCGCGCTCGTCGAAGCTCTGGGCCAGACCGTGGCAATCGTCGAAGGCGACCCGCGCAATATCAAGATTACGCGCCCGCAGGACATAGCATTCGGGGAAATAATTTTGAAAAGTCTGGAGCCTGCGGCCTAGAGTCCGAAGCAAATTTTTTTGACTCCAGACTTCAGACTCCGGATTCCAGACTTATGTATAGAATCGGCATCGGGAGTGATACGCATCGTTTGACGAGGGGGCGACAGCTCATCCTCGGCGGCGTGCATGTCGAATCCGAGTTGGGCGCGGAAGGTCATTCGGATGCGGACGCGCTGGCCCACGCGATAACGGATGCCATTCTGGGCGCGCTCTGCGAGGATGATCTGGGGGTGCATTTCCCAGACCGCGACCCGCGCTGGAAAGATGTGAACAGTTTGCAACTGCTGGCGCGCGTCGTGTGGCTGGCGGGCGAGCGCGGCTACACGATTGTGAATGTGGACGCGACAGTGATGCTCGAACAGCCGAAGCTGCGCCCGTACATCGCTTTGATGCGAGACAATCTGGCCCAGACTTTAGGCTCGGATGTTAAATGCGTGAGCGTCAAAGCCAAGACGGGCGAGGGGCTTGATGCGGTGGGCGAAGGTTTGGCTGTCTCGGCTCAGGCCATCGTGTTGTTAGAAAGCGTCTGAACATAATTCGACGAAGCAGGTTTTCTTACGCCTTTGCGCCTTTGCGAGAAAATAAATCTCACGCAAAGGCGCAAAGGAATATTCAGGTATCCGAATGAGACCGCAGGATTTGATACAGAAAAAGCGGGACGGCGGCGCGCTCTCGCGTGAAGAGATCGCGCGCTTTGTGCGCGGCGTGACCGATGGCACGCTGGCAGACTATCAGGCATCCGCGTTGTTGATGGCAATCTTTCTCAAGGGGATGAACGACGCGGAGCAGCAATCGCTGACGCAGGAGATGTTGCACTCCGGCGAGATACTGGATTTTTCAGACATCTCAAAGCCGAAAGCGGATAAGCATTCGACGGGCGGCGTTGGCGACAAAACTTCTCTCGTGATCGCGCCGCTCGCAGCCGCCTGTGGTCTGGCCGTGCCGATGATTTCGGGGCGCGGTTTGGGCCACACGGGCGGCACGCTGGATAAGCTCGAAGCCATTCCGGGCTATCGCGTCCAACTCTCGCTCGCGGAATTTCGTCAGACATTAGAGCGCGTCGGCTTTGCCATGATGGGCCAGACCGCAGACATCGCGCCAGCAGATAAAAAGCTTTATGCCTTGCGCGATGCGACCGCGACCGTGGAAGCGATTCCATTGATCGTGGCGTCCATCATGTCGAAAAAAATGGCTGCCGGGCTGGATGCTCTGGTGCTTGATGTCAAGACCGGAAGCGGAGCTTTTATGAGGGAAGAGGCGCGTGCTAAAGAGCTTGCGCTCGCGCTCGTTGCGACCGGCAACTCTTGCGGTGTGCGAACGGAAGCTTTGATAACGGACATGAATCAGCCGCTCGGTTATGCGGTGGGCAATGCGCTTGAAGTCCATGAATGCATCGCTATCATGCGAGGCGAGATGCATGAACAGGCGCGTCCTGTGCTTGACCTCTCGCTGGAACTGACTGCGCGCATGGTCAAAGCCTCCGGCCTCGAATCGAATCTTGACGAAGCGCGCACGCGCGTCAAACGCGCGCTCGATTCCGGCGCGGCTCTGGAATGTTTCCGGCAGAACGTAGAAGCGCAGGGCGGCGACCCGGGAGTTTGTGACGACCCTTCAAGCCTGCTTGCTTTGACGCTCCGCGAGGTTAGAGTAGAATCCCCACGCGCCGGATACGTGGTCGAAGTTGAGGCTACGGAAATCGGAAATGCTGTGGCGGCGATTGGCGGCGGGCGCACGCGCATCGAAGATAAAATTGATCCGGCGGTCGGCTTTCTCTGCGAAGCAAGGCTCGGCGATAAAGTGGCCGCAGGCGACGCGCTCGGCCTGCTCTATTGCCGCGATGATGCGCAGGCCAGCGTAGCCAGCGCACGCATTCGCGCCGCATACACTCTCGGCGACGAGCCTTCAAACCTGTCTTATCAATTAATCAAGGAAGTCATCACATGAAGTTGAGAATCTGGACTACTCTGTCAATCTTCTGCGCGCTCGCCCTTCTGGCTTTCACCGCTTCATCCTGCGGGACACGGAGCCGCGCCTCTGATGACGGGTCGAAACTTCGTGTCGGCATCGTCTTTGACATCGGCGGCAAAGACGACCGCTCATTCAACGCCGCTGCATGGGAAGGCGCAAAGCGCGCGAAGCAGGAATTCCCGATTGTCCTCAGAGATGTCGAGCCGGGCGACCCGACCAGCATCGAACCCGCCATGCGCGCCTTTGCGGAACGCGGCTACGATCTGATTATCGGCGTCGGTTTCGCGCAGGCTCCGATCATGCAGCAGGTCGCAGAGGATTATCCGAACATCAACTTTGCCATCATTGACGGCGTGATTCAAAAACGCGACGCGCAGGGCAAGCCCATCGAAGGACAGTTTTTGCAAAACGTCGCCTCGCTCGTCTTCAAAGAGCATGAAGGCTCGTATCTGGTCGGGATGATCGCCGCCCGAAAATCGCAGACCGGAACTTTGGGTTTTATCGGCGGCATGGATATAGGATTGATTCATCGCTTTGCCACGGGCTACGAAGAGGGCGCGCGGTCAGTCAATCCGAACATTCGCGTGATCGTCAATTACGTCGGCGTGACGGATGCCGCATGGAACAATCCGGGCAAGGGCAAAGAGCTTGCCGCCGCACAGATTGGCAAAGGCGCGGACGTGATTTTCACAGCGGCGGGTAATTCCGGCCTCGGCGCGTTCGATGCCGCAGAGCAGAATAATAAGTTTGTCATCGGCGTTGATGCCAACCAGAACTGGGTCAAACCCGGCTACGTCCTCACCAGCATGGTCAAGCGTGTGGACAACGCCGTCTATCAGGTCATACAGGAAAAGCTCAACGGCAAGTTTCAGGGCGGCCTTGTCATCAACGGTTTGAATAACAACGGCGTCGGCTATGCTATGGACCAGTACAACGAAAAGCTCGTCCCGCAGGAAGTCATCACCGAAGTCGAAGCAGCCAAACAGAAAATCATCAACGGCGAAATCAAAGTTACGGACGCCATGTTGAAATAGTGTTTTATGCTTGAACTGAAAAATATTACAAAACGTTTCGGCAACGTGCTGGCAAACGACAAAATTAATATCAAGGTCGAGCCGGGGACGATACATGCCATCGTGGGCGAGAACGGCGCGGGCAAATCTACGGCCATGCGTATCGCTTACGGATTTTATACTGCGGACGAGGGCGAGATTTTGATTGACGGCGCGGTACGGCAGATAAGTACGCCGCATGACGCCATCGCGCTCGGCATCGGGATGGTTCACCAGCATTTTATGCTCGTCGAGCCGATGACGGTCGCGGAGAATATAGTGCTCGGCGCGGAACCCGGCTCTGCTGCTGCGCTTGACCTGCGCGGCGCAGAAAAAAGGATTCGCGCGCTCTCGGAAGAGTTCGGGCTGGCGATTAATCCGAACGCGACAATCGAAAGCCTGTCTGTGGGGCAGGAGCAGCGCGTCGAGTTATTAAAAGCCCTGTACCGCGATGCGCGTCTGCTTATCCTGGACGAGCCGACGGCTGTGCTCACGCCGCAGGAGGTTGAAGAGTTTTTCGTCATTCTCAGGCGCATGCGCGAGCAGGGCAAGACGGTCGTCATCATCACGCACAAGCTGTCTGAAGTTTTAGCCATCTCGGATGACGTGACTGTCATGCGCGACGGTAAGGTCGTGGGCCACGTCAAGACACAGGAGACGAGCGCAACGGAACTGGCGCGCCTGATGGTCGGGCGCGATGTGCTCTTGCGCGTCGAGAAACCGGATGCCAAGCCGTCTGAAACTGTCCTCAGCGTCCGCGAGTTGTCGCTGACGAAGGCAGGCGACAGCACGCGGCGTCTTGACGGCGTGTCGTTTGAAGTCCGCGCGGGCGAGATAGTCGGCATCGCAGGGGTCGAAGGCAACGGCCAGACCGAATTGATCGAAGCTCTGGCGGGACTCGTTCATCACGAACACCTCAGGGGCAGCATTACCTTTAAAGGGCAAGACGTGACGCGCCTCAGCGCGCGCAAGCATAAAGATTTGGGCATCGCACATATCCCCGAAGATAGATTGCGGCGCGGGCTGCTGCTCGATTTCGACCTCGCGGAGAATTCCATTCTCGGCGTGCATTATCGAAAGCCAGCCGTCTCAGGCGCAGGCATTCTGCTTGACGATGGTGCGATTCGCAGGCGCGCGGAGCAGATCATCAAAGACTTTGATGTCAGACCGGCCAACGCCGCACTTCCGGCGCGTGCTTTGTCCGGCGGCAATCAACAGAAGTTAATCATCGGGCGCGAGTTTGACCTGCAACCGAAACTTTTGCTGGTCGCGCAGCCGACGCGCGGCGTGGACATCGGAGCCATAGAATTTATTCATCGCAAAATCGTAGCGATGCGCGACGAAGGCTGCGCCGTGCTGCTCGTCTCCGCTGAACTGGAAGAAGTGACCGCGCTCGCAGACCGCCTGCTCGTCATGCGCGAGGGCAAAATCGTCGGAGAAGTTGGCCCGAAGACTGCGACGACAGAAGAGATCGGATTGTTGATGACAGGAGGCAAATAGCGATTGCGGATTGCGGATTTGCGATTGAAATGAGAGTCGTGGGTGCTTTCAATCGCAAATCCGCAATCCGCAATCTAAAATCATATGAAACATCTCCGCGTGCTTCTGTTCCCGCTCATCGCCGTGATTGCAGCCTTCGTTGTTGGCGGCATCGTCGTCCTGCTCATCGGTGATG
The DNA here is from genome assembly GCA_963817025.1 of Pyrinomonadaceae bacterium. Lineage (GTDB taxonomy): Bacteria > Acidobacteriota > Blastocatellia > Pyrinomonadales > Pyrinomonadaceae > JACMLC01. The sequence continues at coordinate 703,578 of CAWFML010000005.1, forward strand.
ATCCGATTGAGACTTATAAGCTTTTAATCGGCAGCGCGCTCTCTTGGCCTGACGGTATCGGCTACACGCTTTTTTACGCGACGCCGCTGATTTTTACGGGGCTGGCTGTGGCCGTAGCTTTTCGCTGCGGGCTGCTCAACATCGGCGCGGAAGGACAGCTTTACATCGCTGCGTTTGTGACGGCATGGGTCGGCATCACGTTCGCAAATCTTTCGGCATGGATACTGGTTCCGCTGGCTTGTCTTGCTGCCGTATTGAGCGGCGCGACGTGGGGCGCGATTCCGGGCGTCCTCAAAGCCCGTTTCGGTTCGCACGAAGTCATCAACACCATCATGATGAACTTTATCGCGGTCGCGCTCGCGGGTTACTTCACAGAACGCTTTTTCCGCGCGCAGGGCGACCCGATTATGCAGACCGTGCCCATCGGGCCGGGCGCGCACATCGCACGCCTCGGCAAATTCATTCCTGCTTTCCCCGAACGCATTCCTTTGAGCATTGCTTTTATTCTCGCGCTTGTGGCCTGCGCGCTCGTCTACATTTTCCTGTGGCGCACGAAGTGGGGTTATGAGATACGCGCGACGGGCGCGAATCCTTCTGCGGCTGAGTATGGCGGCATCTCCGTGCGTAAACAGATTGTGCTGGCGATGGCCGTGTCTGGCGGATTGGCAGGCATGGTCGCCATCGGCGAGGTGCTCGGCTATCGCTATCGGTACTATGACGGATTCTCCGTCGGCTATGGTTTCACAGGGATTGCGGTCGCGCTCTTGGGTCGCAATCATCCTATCGGAGTCCTCCTGGCCTCGCTGCTGTTCGGCGCGCTCATCCGGGGCGGTCTCTTCGTGGATATTTTTACGGATCACGTCTCAAAGGATTTGGTGCTCGTGATTCAAGCCGTAGTCATTCTTTTCGTCGCGGCGGAACAGCTCTTTCGCGGGCCGTTCAGCCGCTTCGGTTTGCTGAAACGCTCAAAGGTATAAACGATGAGTGAAATCTTCGGCCTTGCGTTGCTCTTATCTACGATTCGTCTGGCGACGCCGCTCGTGCTTGCCGCCATCGGCGGTCTTTATTCAGAGCGCGCGGGCGTCATCAACATCGCGCTCGAAGGCTTGATGCTGGCGGGCGCATTCACCGCTGCGGCGGTCACGCATCGCACGGGCAATCCGTGGATCGGGTTGACGGCAGCGATTGCAGCGGGCGTGATGGTGGCGGGCATCCATGCCGTCGCCTGTATCAAGTACAAAGCGGATCAGGTCGTCAGCGGAACGGCCATCAATATCCTGATGCTCGGCGTTCCCGCGCTCCTGAGCGGAGCGTTCTTTCAATCAACAGGCGCGACGCCGCAACTCCCGCGAGAAAATCTGCTGCCCTATGCGCCGATTGTCATCGCCGCCGTGATGGTCGCTGTGACGTGGTATGTCCTTAATCGCACGCCGTTCGGGCTGCGCCTGCGGGCGGTCGGAGAAAATCCCGAAGCGGCGGACACTGCGGGCATCAGCGTGACGCGGATACGCTACATAGGAGTCTTGCTGTCCGGAGCTTTAGCCGGTATCGGCGGCGCGTATCTCTCCATCGGTCAATCGTCGCTCTTCACGCGCAACATGACATCGGGGCGCGGCTTTATTGCGCTGGCGGCTTTGATTTTCGGCAAGTGGCGACCCGTGCAGACATTGCTCGCCTGCCTGCTGTTCGGTTTCGCAGAAGCCCTCGCCATACAGTTGCAGGGCGTCGGCATTCCAATCTTCGGCGCGGTCAGGAAAATTCCCGTTCACTTCATACAGATGTTCCCCTACGTGCTGACGATGATCGTGCTCGCAGGCTTTATCGGTTTTTCCAGAGCGCCCCGCGCGCTCGGTTTGCCATATCAGAAGGAGAAGTAAGACGTTTGGTGCTTTGTTCTCGGTGCTTTGTATCTTGTTCTTTGCACGCGACACAATCTTGAGAGAGAAACCTTGACGTGGTTCACACAAACAAAGAACAAAGCACTAAGAACCAAGTACCAAACACCAAAACCTAAATTATGGGCATCTCGCTCACGACAGAAAATCTGAAACGCTATCGAGACATCGCCTGGCTGCTGATGAAGTACGGGCGTTCCGATCTGGTGAAGAAAGCCGGGTTGGAGGAAGTGCTGGATGAAAGCGTCGAGCAGGTAGACATCAAGGAAGCGAACGAGCTGGCCGAAGATTTGGAAAAGCTCGGGCCGACTTTTGTGAAATTGGCCCAGTTGCTTTCCACCCGCGCAGACCTCTTGCCGCTGCCGTATCTGGAAGCTCTCTCCCGTCTACAGGATCAGGTCGAGCCTTTCTCATTCGGCGATGTCGAACGCATCGTAGAGTCTGAGCTTGGCGTGCGTCTCTCAAAAGGATTCGCAGAGTTTTCAGCGACCCCGATGGCCGCAGCCTCTCTGGGGCAGGTGCACTTTGCGCGGATGCGCGACGGGCGGCCCGTGGTCGTCAAGGTACAACGTCCGAACGTCAGGGAAACCATCGTCGAAGATTTGGAAACGCTCGAAGCCGTCGCGGAATTTCTGGATAGCCACACGGAGGCCGGACGCCGTTACGAGTTTCAGCCGATGCTCGTCGAGCTGCGTAAGACACTCTTGCGCGAACTCGATTATCGTCAGGAGGCGCGCAACCTCATCACCTTCGCCGGGAATCTCAAAGAGTTTGAGCACATAGATGTGCCGCGCCCCGTAGAGGATTTCACGACCTCGCGCGTCCTCACGATGGAGTATATCCACGGCAAGAAAATCACCGCGCTTAGCCCGCTCGCGCGCATAGACATCAACGGCTACGCGCTGGCCGAACATCTTTTTCATGCCTATCTCCAACAGATTCTGGTTGACGGATTTTTTCATGCAGACCCGCATCCGGGAAATGTGTTTCTGACGGACTTCGGCTCAATCGCGCTCATTGACCTCGGCATGGTGGCACGCATCACGCACGGCTTTCAGGAGCAGTTGCTCCAACTTCTAATGGCAATCAGCGAAGGGCACGGCGACGAGGCATCCGAAATAACTATCAGAATGGGAGAGCCGAAGCCGGATTTCGATGCGACGATGTTCTCGCGCGAGATCGGCGATCTGGTCACGCAGCACAAGGGCGCGAACCTGAAAGGGATAAATACTGGCCGCGTGGTTTTGGAAATCACGCGCATCTCCGGCGAGCGCGGTTTTCGCCTGCCGCCGGAATTTACGATGATTGCCAAGACGATGCTCAATTTGGATCAGGTCGTGCACACGCTTGACCCCACCTTTAACCCGAACTCTTCGATTCGCAGGCACGCGACGGAAATCGTCCGCCAGCGTATGATGAAAAGCCTGTCGCCCGGCAACATCTTTACCTCTGCTCTCGAAGTCAAAGAGTTTGCCGAAAAATTGCCGTCAAGGGTTAATAAATTCCTCGACACAGTTGCCAACAACGAATTGGAACTGAAAGTGGATGCGATTGACGAGAAGACGCTGATGGAAGGCTTTCAGAAGATCGCCAACCGCATCACGCTCGGCCTCGTGCTCGCGGCGTTGATTGTCGGGGCTGCGCTGATGATGCGCGTCGAAACGTCTTTCAAACTTTGGGGCTATCCCGGACTCGCCATCATCTTCTTTCTGGTGGCGGCGTTCGGCGCAATTCTGTTAGCCTATACCATTCTTTTCAACGACGAGAAAAAAGAGAAGAAGTCGGACTAAGCGATGATGAGCGAAACGGGCAAAACCGATACTATATATGAGCGCGTCGAACATGCTGCGCGCACCATACGTGCGCGTTGGACTGAGGACGCGCGCGTCGCGCTCGTGCTCGGCAGCGGCCTCGGCGCGTTCGCAGACGATTTGAAGGACAGCGTTGTCGTGCCTTATGAAGAAGTGCCGGGCTTTGCGCGCTCAACCGTCGAAGGCCATGCGGGGCGTCTGGTGCTCGGCACTATCGAAAGCGTTCCGGTCGTGGCGATGCAGGGCCGTTTTCATTATTATGAAGGCTATGCTTTAGAAGATGTCGTTTTCCCGATTCGCACGTTCGGCCTGCTCGGCATCAAATCGCTGGTCTTAACCAATGCGGCGGGCGGCATCAACATCGGTCTGGATCAGGGCGCATTGATGGTCATCAACGACCATCTGAATCTGATGGGAGCGAGTCCGCTGCTGGGGCCAAACGATGCGCGATTCGGCCCGCGCTTTCCGGATATGTCTGAAGTCTATGCGCGCGACTATCAGGAGATTGCTGTCGAAGAAGCGCGCAGCATGAATCTCGAACTCAGGCGCGGCATCTATGCTGCTCTGAGCGGGCCGAACTATGAGACGCCCGCAGAAGTGCGTATGCTCCGCACCTTCGGCGCAGATGCCGTCGGGATGAGCACCGTGCCGGAAGCGATTGTCGCGCGGCAGATGGGCATCAAAGTGCTCGGCATCTCCTGCATCACCAACATGGCGGCAGGCGTTATCGGAGAACCCATCAATCACGAGGAAGTGATGGAAACAGGCGCACGCGTGCATGAAACTTTTAAAGAGCTATTGCGACGTGTTATTCCTAGATTGACTTAAAAGCTATGCTTTGTACTTTGTGCTTTGTTCTTTGCATGTGGCGCTCAATCTTGAGTGATAATCTTTAAGGCTGAATCGCGTGCAAAGAACAAAGTATAAAGAACAAAGTACGAAGCACAAAAAACATGATTATAGGCATCAGCGGCGGCACAGGCTCCGGCAAAACGACCGTGGCGAAAAGCATTCTCGAATCGGTCAACGCGAGCGATGTGGTTTTTATCCAACAGGACTCCTATTACAGGAATCTCAAGGATTTGCCGCTTGATTATAAACAGGCCGCCAACTTCGACCATCCTGACGCGCTCGATAACGACCTGCTCGTGCATCATGTCAGGAGATTGAAAGCGGGCTATGCGGTCGAGCTTCCGATCTATGATTTCAAGACGCACTCGCGCCAGAGCGAGATCGTGCTCATCGAGCCGAAGCCGATTGTGATTATCGAGGGGATTTTGATCTTTTCCGAATCAAGGTTATTAGAACAAATGGACATCAAGGTTTTTGTAGACACGCCCGACGACATACGCTTTATCCGCCGCCTGCGGCGCGACGTGGCAGAGCGCGGGCGCACAGTCGAATCCGTCATCGAGCAATACTTAGCCACCGTCAGACCGATGCACATGCAGTTTGTCGAGCCTTCAAAGCGATACGCGGATGTCATCATCCCCGAAGGCGGGCACAATCTGGTCAGCGTTGATCTCATCAGCGGCAAGATACGCGAGCGCCTGTCAAAGACTCTGACAGCGAACGGAGGACAGGCATGAGCGAGAAACTCGAACTCGAAGCGCTTATCGAAATAGCGGTCAAGGCGCGCGAACGTGCCTTTGCTCCTTTCTCAGACTTTCGCGTCGGCGCAGCAGTCGAAACGGAAGACGGCGAAATCTACACCGGCTGCAATGTCGAGAGCGCGAGTTACGGCTTGACCGTCTGCGCCGAGCGCGTCGCCATCTGGAAAGCCGTCTCCGAAGGCGCGCGTTGCTTTGGCCGTCTCGTCATCGTCGCGGACACAGAGAGGCTCACGCCGCCCTGCGGAACTTGCAGGCAAATTATCTGGGAGCATTGCCGCAACACGACCATCGTCCTCGCCAACCTGCGCGGCGAAACCGAGACGATTGACATACACGAACTGCTGCCGCGCGCCTTCGATGCCAAGTATCTGAAAGAAAGCGGCGTCGCAAAGTAGAGTCAGAACCGCCTGCGGTAGCGGGCGGGTTTTTAAGATAAGACTGAGGCCCGTTTGATTAGACCGAAAGACCCGCCCGCTACCACAGGCGGTTCTGACCTGATAAAAAATGAGAAAACTTTTCCGCATCGTCATCAGCTTGCTTGTCATGTCTTCTATCTCAACACCCTTTGCGGCCAACGCTCAGCAAAGAAATCGCACGCGCACGCAGGGGCAGGCGGTCGATCTAATCCTGCGCGGCGCGACGATTGTCACGATGGACTCTGCGCGGCGCGTGATTGAAGACGGCGCGATAGCTGTCTCGAAGGGGCGCATCATTGCCATCGGCAGGAGCGCGAAGATAGAGGCCCAGTACACTGCGCGCGAGAAGATTGATGCGAGCGGCAAGGTCATTATGCCCGGTCTCATCAACGGGCACACGCATATCCCCATGACGCTGTTTCGCGGTCTGGCGGACGATCTCGATTTAAATGAATGGCTGACGAAATATATTTTTCCGGCGGAAGCGAAAAATGTGACGGAAGAATTCGTGCGCGTCGGCACGCGTTTGGGTTTAGCAGAGATGATTCGCGGGGGGACTACGACCTACTGCGACATGTATTACTTCGAGGATGCGATTGCGGATGAGACTGCAAAGGCGGGCGTGCGCGGCGTGCTCGGCGAGACGGTGATAGATTTTCCGGTCGCGGACAATAAGACGCATGAAGAGGCTATGGCCTACACTGAAAAGTACGTCAAAAAGTGGCAACGCCATCCGCTCATCACTCCGGCCATCGCGCCGCACGCGCCCTACACTGTTTCCGAAGCCCACCTCAAAGCGATACGCGCTTTCTCCGACCGCACCAAAGCTCCGATCGTGATTCACGTCGCTGAGACGCGAAAGGAAGTTGAAGATATTCAGAGAGATCACGGGGCGCGTCCTGTGAATTATCTGGCGCGCATCGGATTTTTGAACGAGCGTGTGATTGCGGCGCATGTCGTGCATGCTAATGACGAAGAGATTGCTGTCCTGAAGCGCACGGGCACGGGCGTGGTGCACAACCCGCAGTCGAATATGAAACTCGCTTCGGGCGTGATGCCTGTGCCGCAGATGCTGATGGCTAATTTGAATCTGGGATTGGGAACTGACGGCGCAGCCTCGAATAACGACCTCAGCATGTGGGAGGAGATGGATACTGCGGCCAAGTTGCACAAGCTTTCGAGCAATGACCCGAAAGTCGTGACGGCTGAACAGGCTCTGGAGATGGCGACGATACGCGGCGCACGCGCCCTTCACATGGAGCGCGAAATCGGCTCGATTGAAGAAGGCAAGCGCGCAGACCTGTTGATCGTGGACGTTGACGACCTTAATCAAACTCCGTTTTATAACGTCTATTCCAATCTGGTTTACGCGACGAAGGCGGACGATGTGCGTACTGTCATCATCGAAGGGCGCGTCGTAATGCGCGACCGGAGGTTGCTAACTTTGGACGAAAGCGATATAAAGACGCGCGCACGCGCTTTTCGCGAGCGTATTATCAAGAGTCTTGCCCCATCCGGCACGTAAAGCAGGGAAAAATTTAAGCTTCGCGGCTTGCTTAAGCTGCAACAGAAGGCGATAATAAGCGCATCAAATTTTTGTTGATGTGCCACTAAGCGAGCCTTCAAGCTCGCTTTTGTCTTTATGGAGTTTTGAGTAGTGAAAGAAACACAGAATCGTCATCGCATACATCATTCCTCGTACAAAGCAATTCTATTTTTAAATCTGATTTTATCTGTCAGCCTCTTGACGGGATATGCACAGCAGCCCGCCCCGACGGATGCGGAGGCGATGCAGCAACGTCTCGCGCGTGCGCGTGCGCTGGCGGCTGCACACAATCTGACGGCTGCGGCATTCGAGCTTGATGCGATTCGCACTTCGACCACGGATGGAGTCGTAAGGGATGTCGCGCGCATCATGTTGATGGGCATCTATCTGGAACAGTGCGACTACGGGCGAGCGCAGAATTTATTGGAAGAAACTTTTAAAGCGCACGCGCCGCAAAATGAAGGCTCGTCGCGTTCGTATTTCGCGGTGGCGGGACAGACCATCAAAGGCGTGCGCGCACATCTTGAACGCTATCGCGCGTTCGGTCTCAACATCGTGGATAGAGAGCTGCCTTCGGAGGCCATCAGCGATCTGGACAAAGTGCGCGGCCTTTTAGAGCGCGTGATTCAGCAGGCCAAAGAAATCGGAGCCGGAGATGATAGAAATACGGACGCTTTCGCGCTGCTTGAAGATGTAGCGAATGTGCGCGCAGGTCTTTCAAGAAATCTTGAAGAGCGCGCTCAATGGCAAAGCGAAGTCGCAGAAGCGCGACAACGGCTCGCCGCTTCCGAGTCGCGCATGACATCTATGAGCGGCAGTCTCGCCTCCGCCAGTCCTGCTCCCGTACTGGTCGCTTCAAAGAGTACCATCCCTGCATCGGAAAATGCTTCAATATCCAAGCCCTCGGGCGGCCCGCAGAAACCGGAGACTTCCATTTCCGGCCCAGGCGACGCGGCTGCAAAGCCGGTCAACGGGCAACCTCTCAACATCGGCCCGCTGGTAGAGAAGGCCATGCAAAGGGTCGCGCCCACCTATCCAACGTTTGCCAAGAATGCGCGTGTGACAGGCATCGTGCGCGTTGATCTGGTGATAGACGAGAAGGGCGCGGTCGCCACCGCCAACAGCTCAAGCGGCCCGGAAGTCTTGCGTCAGGCGGCGATTGATGCTGCCCGCCGCTGGAAATTCCGCCCGACTGTCAAAGACGGCCAGCCCGTCCGCGTCACCGGATTTCTCAACTTCAACTTCACGCTTTAAGCCATTACAGACCCGTTCATCAAAAGAGCGTATCTCGTTGATGGAAAGTCGCTTACCCAATCTTGACAAAAAAGTAATGTATCTTTATGATGGTATCCGTAGCGGGGATAAAATCGCCTGACACTTTAGAATAAGCGGTCTCAGGCTGGCAGAGGTTACGGCTATGAAAGTCTCTTCACAGGAAGAATATGGATTGCGCTGTCTGGTGCAGCTAGCGCACTTGCCGGAGGGCGAGTCGCTGACGCTCGGTCAGATTGCGGAGCGTGAAGGCATCTCGACGGCAAACGCTGGAAAGCTGCTCTGGATTTTGAACAAAGCGGGTCTGGTCCAGTCGCTGAGGGGAACTAAGGGCGGCTATCATCTCGCGCGTCCGGCCTCTGAGATACGCCTGAGCGAGATTATCAAGGTGCTCGACGAAGATGCCATGCAGGAGCATTGCAAGAGCTATACGGGCGTGATGGATGTTTGCGTGCACACGGGCGATTGCGGCATCAGGCCCGTCATCCTCGGTCTACACGAGATTGTGCAGAAGGCGTTGTCGGAAATCACGCTGGCGAAACTCGTCGGCACGGAGGCCAACGTTGATGCGACGCTGCATCAGATACAGGGTTTGCAACAACACTTTGGCGGGCGCGCCTGAGCGGGTCTGAATTTTGAATGAGGGCTATTTTTACTTTTAGCGGAACGGCTACGGCAAGTTTGCGCGGCAGGAAAATAAGATGAGTACAATCGAAGTACTGGCTAACAAAGAATACAAATACGGTTTCGTGACAGACATCGAATCCGACGTGATTCCGAAGGGACTGACGGAGGATACGATTCGTCTGATCTCGGAAAAGAAGAACGAGCCGGAATGGATGCTTGAGTTTCGCCTCAAGGCTTATCGTCACTGGTTGACGATGGAAGAGCCTACAAATTGGCCCAATCTCAAGTATCCTGAGATTGATTATCAGGATGTCATCTATTACAGCGCGCCGAAACAGAAAGAGAAGAAGAAGAGCCTCGACGAGGTTGACCCGGAACTCTTGCGCACGTTTGAAAAGCTTGGCATCCCGCTTCAGGAACAGAAGCAGTTGGCGAATGTCGCTGTAGATGCCGTCTTCGATTCCGTCTCTGTGGCGACGACCTACAAAGAGAAGCTGAGGAAGCACGGCGTCATCTTCTGTTCATTCTCAGAGGCTGTGCTGGAACATCCCGAGCTAATCAAAAAATATCTAGGCTCGGTTGTTCCGACCAATGACAACTACTTCGCGGCTTTGAACAGCGCGGTCTTTACGGATGGCTCTTTCGTCTTTATCCCTAAAGGCGTGCGCTGCCCGATGGATCTCTCGACCTACTTCCGCATCAACAACTCCGAGTCGGGGCAGTTCGAGCGCACTTTAATCATCGCCGAAGAGAACTCGCATGTCTCGTACCTTGAAGGCTGCACCGCGCCCAAGTTCGACAAGAACCAGCTTCATGCGGCGGTGGTCGAGCTGATTGCGCTGGATGATGCGGAGATCAAATATTCGACGGTGCAGAACTGGTACGCCGGAGACGAAGAAGGCAAGGGCGGCATTTATAACTTCGTCACCAAGCGCGGCAAGTGCGCCGGAAAGAATTCCAAGATTTCATGGACGCAGGTTGAGACCGGCTCGGCCATCACATGGAAATATCCCTCGTGCATCTTGCAGGGAGACAATTCCATAGGCGAGTTCTATTCCGTCGCCCTGACCAATCACGCGCAGCAGGCGGACACGGGCACGAAGATGATTCACCTGGGCAAGAACACGCGCTCGACAATCATCTCGAAGGGCATCTCTGCGGGCAAGTCTAACAACAGCTATCGCGGGCTGGTCAAAGTGATGCCGAAGGCCGAAGGCGCGCGCAACTATACGCAATGCGATTCGATGCTCATCGGCTCAAAGTGCGGCGCGAACACGTTTCCCTATATCGAAGTGATGAACAACACTTCGCGTGTGGAACATGAAGCGTCCACGTCAAAGATTAGTGAGGAACAGCTTTTTTATCTACAGCAGCGCGGCATCTCGCAGGAAGACGCCGTGAGCTTAATCATCAACGGCTTTTGCAAGGACGTGTTCCTGCAACTGCCGATGGAGTTTGCGGTCGAAGCAACGCGCCTGCTTGGCTTAAAGCTTGAGGGAAGCGTTGGATAGAAAGTTGATCGCTCGGAGTATGTGATGAACGCCCTGCTGATTGATACAGATAAAGTCTCGGAGATTTGCCAGCAGAACGATGTAACAATGCTGGGCGTCTTCGGTTCGTTAGCTCGTGGTGAAGCTACGAACGCAAGCGATATTGATTTGCTGGTGGAGTTTTCCAAGAGCAAGAGCTTGCTGGCATTGGTTGCGCTGGAGAGACAGCTTGCAAATGTCTTGGGCCGCAAAGTCGATCTTTTGACAGAAGCAGCTATCAGTCCGTATTTACGCGAGCGAATCATGGGCGAGTTGCAGGTGATTTATGCAGCGTGATGAGTCTGTTTATCTGCGGCATGTTCTGGATGCCATTGTTCGCATTGAAAGCTATTTGCAGGGAATTGATAAAGAAGCTTTTTTGCAACACAACTTGATTCAGGATGGCGTAATCCGCCAACTGGAGATTATCGGGGAAGCGGTCAAGAGGCTTGCGGAAGAATTAAGAGCTAAACATCCGCGTGTGCCGTGGCAGGATATTGCCGGGATGCGTGACAAGCTCATCCACGGTTATTTCGGAGTTGATCTGGAAAAGGTTTGGCTAACAGCGCAGGATGATCTCCCGACACTGAAGGCCGAAGTTACAGAAATGCTGAAAAATATCGAGCATAAATAAGGCTGAATTGGTAGAAGCCTGCTGCTCATGAGTGGCGAGCAATTTTTAAGGAGCGAACAAAGCATTGCTTGAAATACGGGATTTACATGTCAATATTGATGATAAAGAGATTCTGAAGGGCATCAGCCTGGCGATCAATAAGGGCGAGGTGCATGCCATCATGGGGCCGAACGGCTCAGGGAAATCTACGCTGGCGAAAGTGCTGGCAGGGCATCCTTCGTATGTTGTGACGAAGGGCGAGATTCTGTACGAGGGACGAAATCTGCTTGAGCTTGCGCCGGACGAGCGCGCGCGCGAAGGCATCTTTCTGGCTTTTCAGTATCCGATAGAAGTGCCGGGCGTTTCGAACGCACAGTTCCTGCGGCTCGCTTATAACGAGAAGCGCAAGCATCTGGGCGAAGAGGAATTAGACCCTTTGGAGTTCAAAGACCTGTTAAAAGAACGCGCGCAGATTGTCGAGATGGAAGCGAGCTTCATGTCGCGTTCGGTCAACGAAGGTTTTTCCGGCGGCGAGAAAAAGCGCAACGAGATTTTGCAGATGGCCGTGCTTGAACCGAAGCTTGCCGTGCTTGATGAGACGGATTCCGGCCTCGACATAGACGCCCTGCGCGTCGTCGCGGGCGGCGTTAACCAGCTTCGCAATTCCGAGAACGCGATCATTCTCGTGACGCATTACCAGCGTCTCTTGAACTACATCGTGCCGGATTATGTGCATGTGCTGGCCGGTGGCCGCATCGTCAAAGAGGGCGGCAAAGAGTTGGCGTTGGAGCTTGAGGAAAAAGGCTACGACTGGATCAAAGGGGTCGGGGCGGGCAAGGGCGCTACGAGCGCGCCGCAGTTGAGTTAAGAAAAGATGGCTACTGAAACAATTAAAGAGCAGGGCGCGTCTCGCACAGCCTTTCGCTCATTGCAAGAGAAGTCAGGCAGCAACGGCAACACCTCTTGGGTCGGGCGTCTGCGTGAGAGCGCGTTTGATCGCTTCGAGCAGCTTGGCTTTCCGACCGTTCGAGATGAGGAATGGAAATACACGAATGTGTCGCCGCTCGATAAGATGAATTTCGAGCCTGTGTTTGAGAGCGAGCCGGTCGAAACCATCTCTGCTGAAACTCAGGTTGAAGCCTTCCTGTATGCAGAAGCGCGTGGCAGCAGGCTGGTTTTCGTCAATGGAGTTTATCAGGAAAAACTCTCGGACACTTCCGCCACCGGGGATGAGCTTGTCGCGCTCGATCTCGCGGATGCGCTTCAGGACGAGCGGTATGCGGAACTCGTGCGCGAGCATCTGGGTCGCGGGGTTGATTACAACACGAACGGCTTCACCGCGCTCAATACAGCATTTCTCTCAAGCGGCGCGTTCCTCTTGATTCCGCGTGGCGCGCAGATTGAAAAGCCCGTCCAGCTTCTGTTTCTCTCAGACCCGCGCGCTTCGCAGGCTGCCGCTTCTTTCCCGCGCGTGCTCATTGTGGCTGAAAGCGAAAGTGCGGCCACTGTGATCGAGAATTACGTGAGCGTCGCAGAGGGAGATTACCTCACGAACGCTGTGGTCGAGGTCGTCCTCGCGGAAGGAGCGCGCCTAGAGCATTACAGGGTGCAGCAGGAAAGCGCGGGGGCTTTTCACATTGCGACGACGGCGGCTGATCTGGGACGTAACAGTAATTTTGAGACGACCGCGATCACGCTCGGCGCAGCATTGTCGCGGCACACTATCAGCGTCCGTTTAGCTGACGAGGGAGCGGCGTGCCGTGTTGACGGACTGTATATCGTCGGGCCGGGGCAACACACGGACACGCATTCGCTGATTGACCATCTTCAACCGCATTGCACGAGCCGACAGCTTTACAAAGGCATCCTCGACGGCAAATCGCGCGCCGTTTTCAACGGCAAAGTCTTCGTGCGCGAAGGCGCGCAGCAAACGGACGCGCAGCAAACGAACAGAAATCTTTTGCTCTCGAAAGACGCGCGCGTGGATACCAAGCCGCAATTAGAGATTTTCGCGGACGATGTTAAATGCGCGCACGGTGCAACCGTCGGACAGCTTGAGGAAGAAGAGTTGTTCTATCTCATCAGTCGCGGCCTGCATCCCGAGCTGGCGCAGAATCTTTTGACTTACGGATTTGCCGAAGAGGTGATTGAGAAAATCAAGATCGAGTCCATCAAAGCGCAGCTTGATGAAGCAGTCTTGAATCGCCTGCATGCTAAATTGGAAGTGTGAAAACCGGAGCTTGGGATATATGATTCAGAATAAAAACGACTTGTCTTTCTTCTGAGTCCTGAGTTCTTGCAAAGTTATGATTTCTACAGAAAACATTTTATTGGATTTACCAGCACAGGTTGATGAGGCGTGGGATGTCGAACGCATCAGGGAAGATTTTCCTGTTCTGAGGCAGACCGTCAACGGCAAGCCGCTCGTCTATCTGGATAATGCCGCGTCTTCGCAGGTTCCGCAGGTCGTCATTGATCGCGGCGCAAAATATTTGCAGGAAGAGCATTCCAACATTCATCGCGGCGTGCATTACCTGAGCATGCGCGCGACCACCGCCTACGAAGGAGCGCGTGAGAAGGTCAAGCGGTTCATCAATGCGCGCGAGACGAAGGAATGCATCTTCGTGCGCGGCGCGACCGAAGGCATCAATCTGGTCATGCATGGCTATGGCCGCAAGTTTGTCGGCGAGGGAGATGAGGTCATCATCTCTGCTATGGAGCATCACGCGAACATCGTTCCGTGGCAGATGTTGTGTGAAGAGAAGGGAGCGCGGCTGCGTGTCATTCCGATGAACGATGCGGGCGAGCTGCTGCTTGATGAATATGATGCTCTCCTGAATGAGCGCACAAAGATTGTGGCCGTCGGGCATATCTCAAACGCGCTCGGCACGATCAACCCGGTCAAAGAGATGATTGCGACGGCGCACAAGCATGGCGTGCCGGTGCTCGTTGACGGCGCGCAGAGCGTGCAGCACATGGTCGTTGACGTGCAGGACTTGGACTGCGACTTCTTTGTCTTTTCGGGCCACAAGATGTTTGCGCCCACCGGGAGCGGCATCGTCTACGGCAAGACGAAGTGGCTGGAAAAGATGAATCCGTTTCAGGGCGGCGGCGATATGATTCGCTCCGTGACTTTTGAGAAGACCACTTACGCGGGATTGCCGAGCAAGTTCGAGGCCGGAACTCCGGCCATCGCTTCGCAAATCGGCCTGGGCGCGGCGATTGATTACCTCGACAGCATCGGGCGCGAGCAGTTGGTGGCTTACGAGCAAAAGCTTCTCTCTTATGCCACGGAAAAGATTTCGGCCATCGAGGGCGTGCGCGTCATCGGCACAGCGCGCGAAAAAGCGAGCGTGCTGTCGTTCGTCATCGAAGGCGTGCACCCGCATGACATCGGGACGATTCTGGATCAAGAAGGCATAGCGGTGCGCGCCGGTCATCACTGCGCGCAGCCGGTCATGCAACACTTCAAAATTCCCGCGACCGCGCGCGCTTCCTTCGCCTTCTATAACACGAAACAGGAAGTGGATGTGCTGGCAAGGACGATTGAAAAAGTGATAGAGGTGTTTAGCTAAAAGATGTCTGAACTGAGCGAGCTTTACCAGCAAGTCATTCTGGACCACAACAAGAAGCCGCGCAACTTCCATAAACTGGAAGCGGCCAACCGTTCCGCAGAGGGTTACAATCCGCTGTGCGGCGACCAACTCACGGTCTATTTACAACTGGAAGATGAAGTCGTACGCGACATCAGCTTTGAAGGCTCCGGCTGCGCCATCTCAAAGGCTGCGGCCAGCATGATGACGCAGAGCCTCAAGGGCAAATCGAAACAGGAAGCGGAAACTCTGTTTGACGAGTTTCACAGGATGGTGACGGGCGAGTTGGACGAAGAAGCGACGCCAAACAATCTGGGTCGCCTGACAATCTTCTCCGGCGTGCGCGATTTCCCGGCGCGGGTCAAATGCGCCAGTCTCTCATGGCACACCATGCACGCCGCCTTGCACGGTGAAGAATCTGTTTCGACCGAGTAGCCACGCCCCGGCACATTAAGGAGCATTGGAATGCCTCGTTTAATCCTGCTGCTTATTTTCCTCCTCATAACCTTCAATCAATCCTTCGGGCAAGAGAAAGAGCAAGAGTTATTTCTGCTGCGAGGCATGCTGGGCCTTTCGCAGGATACCCGGATTGACTTGAAAGCCTCCGGCTCCTTACCGACCAGTAACCCGCTCAAGGTCTACCTGACGACCAATACCGAGACTCAGGTCAGGAACAATTTTCTGGAATGGTTTAGAGCGTGGAACGAGGGCGAGGGGCAGAAATATGGCCTGATCGAAGTGGTCGCTGATTTCGCGTCCGCTGACATAGCTTTAGTGCGTTTCACAGAACCGACAGTAAAAATAGCCGACACCATCGTCACAGAGCAGGCCGCGACAGAGATTGACCCGACCACGCGTAGACCTGTCAACACGCCCAACATGCCTCTCAACGTCAAATATATAGTGGATGTCTTCAGCTACATTATCATCAAAGAGGGCGGGGGGCCGAAAGCTCTGCGCCGCTCAATTGATAGCGTAAACATCAATTCCTATCTTCGCAGCAGCTTCAAAGAAAGTATGCAAGATCGTGCGCGCGTGGAGAGGGTGGTGACGAAAGCCGTTAACGAGGGAACGATAGATTCTAAAAGCCGGAAGGACTCTAAAGCGGCTGGCGACAGGCTGCGCGATGATTTCTTTAAGCTCTTAAAGGCGCGCGACAAACAGAAGAAATAACCCGCAAGTCCCTTGCGGGAATGTGAAGGCTTTCAACTAATCTCTCAAAGAAAACGGCCCTGCTGGCCGTTTTCTTTTTAGCTACTGACAAAAAGTTGATAACGCGGGCATAATTAGCGCATAGAAATTTCGGAGACAGTAGTAGTGAAAATCGCTTCAGTCGAGTTAATAGAGATTCGCCTGCCGCTCGTACATTTTTTTGAGACGAGCTTCGGGCGCACGACCGAAAGACGGATCGCGCTGGTGCGCGTCGCCGATACGGATGGCGCAGAGGGCTGGGGCGAATGCACTGCGGGCGAAAAGCCTTTCTATTCGGAAGAGTGGACTGAGACGGCCTGGGCCACTCTGAAAACTTTTCTCGCTCCCATGCTGGCGGGGCGCGAGATTGAGCGTGCCGCAGATGTTTGGGAAATGATGAAGGCTGTGCGCGGGCATCGCATGGCAAAGGCCGCGCTTGAAACCGCCTGCTGGGATTTGGAAGCAAAGCGCGCAGGCGCACCCTTGTGGAAGCATCTAGGAGGCATTCACCGGGAGATTCCATGCGGCGTTTCAATAGGCATACAGGAGAGCCTCGAAGCGCTCTTTGAAAAGATTGAGCGCGAGCTAAATGACGGATACCAGCGCATCAAAATCAAGATCAAGCCCGGCTGGGATATACGCGTCGTCGAACAGGTTCGCGCACGCTTTCCCGACATCCGATTGATGGCCGATGCGAACTCCGCTTACAGTCTACAGGATGCAGCGCACTTAAAATCTTTGGATGAATTCGAGTTGATGATGATTGAACAGCCGCTGGCGCATGACGACATCATGTACCACGCGCAGTTGCAGCGACAGCTCAAGACGCCTGTTTGTCTTGATGAATCAATCCACTCGGCGGATGATGCGCGCCATGCGATTGAGGCTCAAGCTTGCCGCATCATCAATCTCAAGCTCGGACGTGTCGGTGGACACGGCGAAGCAGGGCGCGTAGAAGAGTTGTGCCGTGAAAGAAGCGTTCCAGTCTGGTGCGGCGGGATGCTGGAATCCGGCATCGGTCGCGCGCACAACATAGCGATGGCGACGCGCGCAGGCTTTACGCTGCCGGGCGATGTCTCCGCCAGTCGCCGTTACTGGGAAGAAGATATTATCGAGCCGCCCGTCAACGTCACGCCGCGCGGCACAATCATCGCGCCGGATGAACCGGGTCTCGGCTATCATATCAACCGCGCGCGGATTAACGAGGTCGCTGTCAGAAGAGAAGTCATCGAAGCAGACACGCCTGTTTGAGATTGATGGACTGCGAAGGCGATAGATGATGGAAAAGCGAGCAGACATCTCTGTCGAGACGGCAACACGCCTGCTGGAATTTTTCCGTGCGCGCATGGATGCGATGCTGGCTCTCGTGCGTGAGGTCGTCGAGATAGAATCTCCGTCCGGCTATCAGGCTGGAAGCCGCGCGGTGGTTGATGTGCTGGCTAAAGCTGCAAGAGAAATTGATGGCGTGGGTTCGGTGGAAAAAATAGAGAGCCTGGATTATGGCGAACATCTTCGCGTGCGCGCGTTCGGTGCAGGCCGTCAGGCTTCTGACACAATCCTGCTCGTAGGTCATACGGACACTGTGCACTCGCTTGGTTCGCTGCTTGAACGCCCGTGGCGCGCGGAGGGCAACCGGCTTTATGCTCCCGGCATTTTTGATATGAAAGCAAATTGCGTGCTCGCTCTCGAAGCCCTGCGCGCGTGTTCGTCTTTGAATCTTCAGCCGCGTGGCGAGATCGTGTTGCTGCTGACCTGCGATGAAGAGACCGGAAGCGCGCGGGGACGAGAGCTGGTTGAAGCCGAAGCGCATCGTGCGCGTTGCGCTCTGGTGCTTGAGCCACCGGCGAGCAGGGGCCGTGTCAAGACAGGGCGCAAAGGCACAGGACTTTTCCGGCTGGAAGTGATGGGCCGCGCCGCGCATGCGGGGCTTGAGCCGGAGAAAGGCGCGAGCGCGATTCTTGAGCTGGCGCGGCAGATAGAGAGACTTCACGCGCTGAACAATCCGGCGAGCGGCGTGAGCGTCAACGTCGGCGTGATAGAGGGCGGCACGCGCTCGAATGTCGTGGCCGCCACGGCGCGTGCGGAGATAGATTTGCGCTTCAGCACGGCTGGCGAGGGAAAACGGATTGAAGATGCGATACTGAACTCGCAGCCCTTTGATAAACGCGTGCGCCTCAATGTGAGCGGCGGCATTAATCGCCCGCCGCTTGAGCGAAGTGAAGAGGTCGTATCGCTTTACGAGCACGCGAGAAAGGTGGCCGCAAAGCTTGATTTCGAGTTGGGAGAAACACAGGTCGGCGGGGCTTCCGATGGAAATTTTATCGCCGCGCTCGGCGTGCCGGTGCTTGACGGGCTAGGCGTTGACGGCGACGGCGCGCACGCAGAGCATGAGCACATCATCGTTGATAATATCGCCCGTCGCGGCGCGCTCATCGCGTGTCTCATCGCTTCTCTCTGAATTTGAACAAGATGAAGATAGCAACGTGGAATGTAAATTCGGTTCTGGCGCGGCTGCCGGTCGTCACGCAGTGGCTTGATGCAGCAAAGCCTGACGTGCTCTGTTTGCAGGAAACAAAATGCGTTGATGAAAAGTTTCCCGCAGCGGCTTTCGCAGAGCTTGGTTATCTGGCTCAAACCTACGGCCAGCCGACGTATAACGGCGTGGCGATTCTTTCGCGCGCAGAATGCACGGACGTACAGCGCGGGCTGCATGATGACGAAGAGGGAGCGCAGGCGCGTCTGATTGCCGCGACCGTCAAAGGCGTGCGCGTGGTCAATGTTTATATTCCAAACGGGCAGGCGGTCGGGACGGATAAATATATTTTCAAGCTCAAGTGGATGCTCAGGCTGCGTAAGTTCTTTAACCTGCATTACAGCATCAGCGAGAAAGTTTTGCTGTGCGGCGATTTCAATGTCGCGCCAGAAGAAAGAGATGTCCATGACCCGCATCTGTGGCAGGGACGCATCCTTTTCAGCCAGCGCGAGCGTGCCGCGCTGGAAGAGATTAAGAAGTGGGGTTTCACCGATGCTTTTCGCCTGCACACGGAAGCGGGCGGACATTTTTCGTGGTGGGATTATCGTCAGGGAGGTTTCCGGCGTAACAACGGCCTGCGGATAGATCACATCTGGGTCTCAGAGCCGCTGGCTGCGCTCTCTGCGGCGACGTGGATTGACAAAGAGCCGCGCGGCTGGGAACGGCCTTCGGATCATACGCCGGTCGTGGCAGAGTTTAAGTGATTGCGGAATGCGGAATGCGGGTTAATCGAATTGCAGCGGGTGAATGTTATGCGTTCAGCCTTAATAGTAATCATCACACCAATCCGCATTCCGCATTCCGCAATTTTGAGGAGGGGGAACGATAGTGAACGAGCGTAACAGGGATACACTGGCTTTGGCGGCGGCGGGGCTTGGAGCTTTGCTGGCTGCGCGTGCTGTGGTGCGAAAGTGGCGCGAGTATGATTTCAGAGATAAGACTGCATTGATAACCGGCGGGTCGCGCGGGCTTGGTCTGGTGTTGGCGCGCGAGCTGGCGCGCGAGGGCGCGCGTGTGGCTATCTGTGCGCGCGATGCGGAAGAACTGGATCGCGCGCGTCAGGATTTGAAACAGCGCGGCGCGAGCGTGCTCGCAGTGCCGTGTGATGTGACGGAGCGGGCGCAGGTCTCTGAGATGGTTGAGAGCGTGCGCGAGCGATTTGGCCGGATTGATGTGTTGGTCAACAATGCCGGGGTGATACAGGTCGGGCCAATGGAAGTGATGACGGTCGAAGATTACGAAGAAGCGATGCGCGTTCATTTCTGGGGGCCGCTCTACACGACGCTGGCCGTCCTGCCTGAGATGCGTAAGCGGCGCGCAGGCCGCATCGTCAACATCAGTTCTATCGGCGGCAAGATCAGCGTCCCGCATCTAGTCCCTTACAGCGCAAGCAAGTTTGCGCTGGTCGGATTATCCGAGGGCCTGCGCGCAGAGTTGCAGAAAGACGGCGTGCTGGTGACAACAGTTTGCCCCGGCCTGATGCGTACGGGCAGCCCGCGCAACGCGATTTTCAAGGGGCAGCATCGCGCGGAGTATGCCTGGTTCAGCATCAGCGATTCGCTGCCCGTCGCTTCTATCAGCGCAGAGCGCGCGGCGAGTCAGATTGTCGCCGCTTGCAGGCGCGGTGAGGCTGAAGTCGTGTTGACGATTCAGGCGCAGATGGCCGTCAAGTTTCACGGACTTTTTCCGGGGCTGACTGCTGACATGCTCGGAGTGGTCAATCGCCTGCTGCCCGGCCCCGGCGGCATCGGCAGGAATCGCGCCAAAGGTAAAGACAGCGAATCGGCTATCGCGCCTTCGCTGTTGACTGCGTTGAGCGAAGCAGCCGCGCGCAAGA
Source organism: Pyrinomonadaceae bacterium (assembly GCA_963817025.1). Classification (GTDB taxonomy): domain Bacteria; phylum Acidobacteriota; class Blastocatellia; order Pyrinomonadales; family Pyrinomonadaceae; genus JACMLC01. The sequence goes on from CAWFML010000005.1 coordinate 724,054, forward strand.
ATAATGAATTCAGTTCCGGTGAAGAGAAAGGATACGAAGTTTGAGCGAAGAACAAAAGTGGCCTGATGTGATGTGGATTGTGCGGCACGGAGAGAGCGCTGGCAACGTCGCGCGCGATGCAGCGGAAGCTGCCGGGCATCCGATGATTGATCTTCCGATGCGCGATGTGGAGGTTCCGCTCTCTGAATTAGGGCAGCAGCAGTCCGGCGCATTGGGTCGCTGGTTCAGAGAAATGCCTGAGGAACAAAGGCCAACCATCGTGCTCTCTTCGCCATACCTGCGCGCGCAGGAGACAGCGCGTCTGACGCTGGACGCGGCGGGGATGGACGTGAGCAATGATGTGTCTTTCGTCACGGATGAGCGGTTGCGCGAGAAAGAGTTTGGCGTGCTGGATCGCTTGACCAAGCACGGCATCCGCCAGAAATACCCTGAGCAGGCGGAGATACGCAGCATCCTCGGCAAGTTTTATCACAGGCCGCCTGGCGGCGAGAGCTGGTGCGATGTCATCCTGCGGCTGCGCAGTGTGATAGACACCCTCACGCGCGATTATCGCCGCGAGCGCGTGCTCGTCGTCAGCCATCAGGTGGTCGTCAGCTGTTTCCGCTACCTGCTTGAGCGTCTGACGGAAGAACAGATTTTGGCGATTGATAAAGAGAAGAGCATTGCCAACTGCTCTGTTACCTCATATGAATTCGACCCCGCGCGCGGAAGAAAGGGCAAACTCGCGTTGCGTCTCTTTAACTTCACCGCGCCACTCGAAGTTGCAGGCGCACAGGTCACAAGTAAACCTGACGCTCCAGTCGCCACGAAGGGTTAAGTAGAAAGGTGTCGGGTGTAGCTTAAGAAAATTATTCTACGTTGTCTGTAATTCCTATAAGCATCTCGTGTCCTGATGGCTAAGGCTAAAAAGAAAAATTCTAAAACCTTTTCGCTACACCCGGCACCTGACACCCTGTCCCATGATTTCCTGCTTCGCTGGCCTTTGCCGCAGCCGGATGAGGATGGTGATAAAGAGGAGCGCGGGCGCGTGTTGGTGATCGGCGGTTCGGTGGAGATGCCGGGGGCTGTGATGTTAGCAGCGACAGCGGCTTTGCGTGCGGGCGCAGGGAAGCTACGCATCGCCACCTGTCGCAGCGTAGCGCAGTCCGTTGGCGTGGCGATTCCGGAGGCGCGCGTCTTTGCTTTGCCGGAAAATAAGAAGGGAGCTATCGCTGCTTCAGCCGCGACGCTGCTCGCAAAGCATGCGTGCGAAGTTCAGGCAGTGCTCATCGGGCCGGGGATGATTGATGAGAGCGCGGTTGCTGGCTTGATGAAATCGCTGCTGCCGCAACTCAAGGACGTGACCGTTGTGCTTGACGCAGCATGCCTGTCATGTTTCGCAGATGCTCCGAACCGGCTGCATGAATCGGAAGTCAAAATCATTCTCACGCCACATGCCGGAGAGATGGCGCAGATGCTCAATATAGATGTCGCAGTCATCAAACGCGACCCGCTGGCAATTGCCAGAAATGCTGCCAGAGAGTTTCGCACAATCATCGCTTTGAAAGGCGCAGAGACATTTATCGCCGCGCCCGACGGCACATCCTTTGTCAATCGCGCGGGCAATGTGGGGCTTGCCACTTCCGGCTCCGGCGATACTCTCTCAGGCATCATCGCAGGACTTGCGGCACGCGGAGCAGACCCCTTGCGCGCCGCAGCGTGGGGCGTTTACCTGCACGCATCTGCGGGCGACCGTCTGGCACGGCGCATGGGACGGCTTGGTTTTCTAGCGCGCGAGTTGTTAGATGAGATTCCGGTTTTGATGTCTGAGTTAGACAAAGCACCAGCGGGGTGATCTTTTCTGTTGGAGTAATTTTGGAGGACAGCCGCCCGTCGAGCCTCAATCACCCGCATCGTCTCCGGCTGGCGTCTCGTTAGCTCGCGCCACAATCCTTTGCCGGAGAGATTGCGTGATTACTCTTGATTGCGGGCGTGCTTGACCTTCGATTTACTGTCATCAGAGATATAGAACGCGCCATTGCCATTATCGCGCAAGTCATTGTCCTCAATTGTGCCAGCGCCCGCTTTGAGAACGCTAACAGCGTAACGGGCATTCTTATTGATGCGATTATGCCGCAACGTAGGACTTCCATCTTCTTGGATAGCAATCCCAGAATTGGCATTACCGAAGATGTCATTGTCTTCCAAAACACCTAGTCCATTCTCGTAAATGTATACGCCGGCGGACTTCCCGTCATGAATGTGGTTGCGGCGCACTGTTGGATTGCTGCCCGTCTTAATCTGGATTCCCGCAAGAGCATTGCCGAAAATGTCATTGTCTTCTAATGTTCCTTGTCCATTCTCGTAAACGAAAACACCGGATTCCTTTCCGTCATGGATGCGATTGCGGCGTAATCGCGGATCAGCTCCGTCATGAATAACGACACAAGACAAGCTCTTGCTGGTAATATCACATCCTTCCAGTTCCAGACGACCCTGAGCGATATTTACACAAACCCATTCACCACCTTCCATCTGACGCAATGTAAGATTAGAGATACGCCCCATCGTTGTTTTAAATAGCACTGCACTTTCCCCTGTAGCCTGAATCACTATCTCGCCGGGTTCGCCGTCGCCGATAATCTCTAACGGTTTGTCAATCACAAAGCCTTCCTGATATAGACCGGGTCGGACAAGAATCCTGCTTCCTGCCTTAGCTGCTGCGATGGCTTCCTTAATCGTCGGGAAACCTTCCCGGTGCATCGGGTCAACAATAATGGTTGGAGGCTCGTTTCTTGATGATGAACCCTGTGTCTTAACCCCGCTCTCTCCTGGTTCGGTAGCTTGTGCTGAAGAACTAGCTTGGTCGCTGGCAGATTGACGAACAGTGGATGCTTTAGTTTTTGAGGACTGAACTCGTTTTTTACTAGACTTGCGTTTAGCTGCTGTCTTTTGGGGTAATTGCTCGCGTTCCAGCGCGTCGCGGATTTGCTTGGCGAATCTGGCGAGTGTTTTACCGACATCGGGCGAAGTAAAGGGTTCAAACCGCAACTCTCGCCAATCGGCATACTGGCGTTTGGCTATCTCCTGTGCAAGCTCATCGTTCTCGCGCTTTGCGTCTTCGTCCAAAACCGGACTGCTGACATAATAGACAGGAAGAATGAGGTCATTGCGTTTTAATTTCTTCTCGCGTTCAAGGAATAGTTTCAGTTCGTCACGACAAGCTTCGCTCTTGAAGAAAGTTGGCGTGATGATTGGTATCAGGAACGTGACCCCGTCTATTGAATTCACGATGCGTTCCTTCCAATTCTGTCCCCATTCGATGTCGTTGCGGTCTTGGAAAATCGGAAAGCCTTCTCCGGTCTGCATGCTTACCTCGCCGCTCAAGCGGTTACGGAATTCAGTCAGGCGACCATTTTCATGCTTATCGTCGGAGCGTACATAGCTCATGAACGCCAGTGGGATTCGTTGTTTGTCAGTCATATTTTCTTCGCCTTATCGTGAAGGAATTTTGGGCGAATAAGTGAATCAGTCGCCGGTCATCGTCTCCGGTTGGCGGCTCGTTAGCTCGCGCCACGTGAGCGGCGCGCTGCCATCATCTAGGCGCACCATGTCTATGCAGCCGGGCGAGGGGCAGACCAGATAGCAGAGATTGCAGCCGACGCATTCCGTTTCGTCTACGATGGGAAAACGCGTGCCGTTAATCTCTGTGAAGGGGATGCATTGATGCGCGCCGTCTTCACAGGCGATGTGGCAGAGGTTGCAGCGGATGCAGAGGTCGTGATTGATTCGCGCAACAGTTTTGTAGTTCAAATCAAGATTGCCCCAGTCCGTAACGCGCGGAACGCTGAGGCCGATGATGTCGTTGACGCTCTTGAATCCTTTCTCGTCCAAATAATTCGAGAGGCCGTCAATCATGTCTTCGACGATGCGATAGCCGTAATGCATGACGGCAGTGCAGACCTGCACTGTGGTCGAGCCTAAGAGCAGGAATTCCGCTGCATCGCGCCAGTTGCTGATGCCGCCGATGCCGCTGATGGGAACAGACACTTCCGCATCGCGCGCCAGTTCGGAAACCATGTTCAGCGCAATAGGCTTGACGGCAGGGCCGCAGTAGCCGCCGTGCGCCGCCATCCCGTTGACGTTCGGATGCGGAATCATCGTATCCAGATCAACGCCAATCACTGAGTTGATGGTGTTGATGAGCGAGAGAGCATCCGCGCCGCCCTTCACGGCAGCGCGTCCGGGCGGTTTGATGTCCGTCACATTCGGCGTCAGCTTGACGATGACAGGAAGCGATGTCGCTTCCTTGACCCACTCTGTGACCATGCAGGTGTATTCGGGAACCTGCCCCATAGCCGCCCCCATGCCGCGTTCCGACATCCCGTGCGGGCAGCCGAAGTTTAATTCGACGCCATCCGCCCCTGTGTCTTCCACCTGTTTCGCAATCTCGTGCCACGCCTCGCGCCTTGATTCGACCATCAGGGAAATTATCAAAGCGTGCTTCGGATATTTCTTCTTGCACTCGCGTATCTCTTTGAGATTGATTTCGAGCGGGCGGTCTGTAATCAACTCTATGTTATTGAGTCCGATCATGCGGTTGGTTCCGTTGTCTATCGCCCCGAGCCGCGAGCAGACATTACGAATCGGCTCGCCCAGAGTCTTCCACACGGCCCCGCCCCATCCGGCATCAAACGCGCGCTCGACCATCGAACCCATATTGGTCGGCGGCGCGGATGCGAGCCAGAAAGGATTCGGGGATTTGATGCCTGCGAAATCAACGCTCAGGTCTGCCATAATCTTCTCTCCTTAAAACCAACTCTAGTAGGGATGAACAGGATAGACACGATGAGAATATTACTTAGAAGCGATTTCAACGCTCAAGCTGTCCGATGCTTCAACTCCTTTGCGTCTTGAGTTTTTCTTTTCTTGCGCCTTTGCGAGAAACGTCGCTGTTTCTCGCAAAGGCGCAAAGATAAATCAGAAGACGCGAAGGCTTGACTCTTAATTCTCTTTAGTTTTGAAATGGCCTCGCAGCTTGTTTACCCGGCACATTCAAGATCAATGTGTTTTTATCTCATGCGTATTTTCGGGCAGGTGAATGCGCGCTCCTGCAAATTCAACTTTTTCTCCGGCCAGCGATTGATGTATGCCCTGCGCGGCCAACTTGCCCATCTGCGAGGCATCGACGGCCTCGCGCCCGCCGTTGACGCAATCGCCGCCCGCGAAATATTTCTCATGGCCGGTTTGCATAGTCTCTTTGTTGACGACGACGCGGCCTGATGAATCAAGCTCGACGCCGGGGATTTGTTCAAAGAAGGAACGACGCTTCTGCTGGCCCAGAGCCTTGATGACCATGTTGACGGGAATGTCGAACTCGGAGCCGGGAACCGCTTGAGCAGTGCGGCGGCCCGATGCATCCGCCGCGCCCAACTCCATACGCACGCAGCGCAATGAAGCCACATGAGCATTGCTCTCATCAGCCAGAATCCCAACCGGCGCGGTCTGCCACCAGAACTCTATCGCATCCTGTTTCGCCAGCTCGTATTCGTATTCATAAGCAGGCATCTCTTTCTGCGAGCGGCGATAGATCATCAGCACGCGCTCTGCGCCGAGCCGCTTGGCCTGCGTAACGGCATCTATTGCGGTGTTGCCCGCGCCGATGACTGCGACTGTGTGGCCGATGGGGACGCTCTTCCAGTCGCGCGTCTTGATGCGTTCGATAAAATCGAGCGCGTCGTAAACTCCCTCTAAATCCTCACCCGGAATATTCAAGCGCGAAGTCGCGCCGAGTCCGGTGCCGAGAAAAATCGCATCATGTTTGGCCTCTAATTCTTCGATTGAAAGATCGCGGCCAATCTCCGTGTTCATCATAAACCGGACGCCGAGCCGCTCGACCATCTTCGCTTCATCAACCGAGACGACCTGCGGCATCTTGTATTCAGCCATCCCGTAGGTGTCTAGCCCGCCGGGCAGAGGCTTGCCGTCATAAACGGTCACGCTGTAGCCGAGCCGCGCGAGATAGGTGGCACATGAGAGACCAGCCGGGCCGGAGCCAATGATGCCGACGGATTTTCCGTTCGACTCGCCCGCCACAAAGATGTCGCGTCCCGCGCTCATCAAGGCATCCGTCGCATAACGTTGCAGGCGTCCGATCTCAATCGGCTTATCCATCAAAGTCTTTTCGACGCATGCTCCTTCGCAAAGCACCTCCACAGGGCACACGCGAGCGCACGACGCGCCAATCGGGTTGGCATCGAAGATGACGCGCGCAGACCCCGTGAGATTGCCGCTCGCAATCTTTTTGATAAAAGCAGGCACGTCTATATGCGTCGGGCAGGCGTGCGCGCACGGCGCGTCAAAGCAATAGAGACAACGATTGGCTTCAAAGAGCGCTTCCGCTTTGGTCAAAGGCGGCGCGATCTCGCGGAAATTGCTTTCGATTTCTTCATTCGTAATTGAAGGATTGAGAGTCGTTGACATTATCTTTGCTTTCTTATGTATCCTGCCATCACTAGCATCAGAGGGTGAGTTCTACTCAATTAAGAATATACGGGATGTCTCATTCTTCAGAAGCTTCGTCTACAAGCATTGCTTGAATTGCCAGAGCAAGTATTGGAATTTCATTGGCGACGGCATCCCAGACGATTTCATAATCAACGCCGTAATAGCTGTGAGTTAAACGGTCGCGCATTCCGGCTATCGCACGCCATTCGATCTGCGGATGTTGCTTGCGTAGATTTATTGGAATCTGCTTTACCGCTTCGCCGATGATTTCAATGCTGCGAACGAAAGCGCGTTTGAGCGTTTCGTCTTGCAGGAACTTCTCCTGCTTTGTCTTCACAACGACGGAGTTGAGATAGCGCGCCTCATCTAAAATATGTTCTAAATACTCACGAACTGAAGGCCGCATATTCAACCTCGCGCAGGATTTTCGGGCCGCTATGTTTATTTAAAGATTCCGGCGTTAGCAACTCGACCTTTCTCCCAAAAGCGTCTTCAAGGAAGAATGCCAGATGCATGAAGTTCTCAAAAGTCTTCTGCTGCGGCTCGAACTCGATGAGCAAATCAACATCGCTATTGTCATTCGCCTGCCCGCGTAGGAACGAGCCAAACAGGCCGCAACGTCTGACGCCGAAACTTTTCAGTTGCGTTCTGTGTTGCTGTAACAAAGAGAAGATTTGCTCTTTCGTTTGCACCATAATTATTAAAGTCCGGGCTTTATGTTTGACAGCTTATCACTGCTTCTTGAAATTGGAGACGGCCTGCACAAACTTTGTGTGGCTGTGCACTAATTTATAGATGGCCTGCTCAAAGTTTGTGCAGGCCATCTATAAATTATAGAAGTCCTGCTCCAAATTGTAGATGGGTTTCTACAAATTGTAGATGGGCCTCTATAATTTATAGAAGAGCTACTCCAAATTGTAGAAGCCCTTCTCTGAATTGGAGAAGAATTACTCCAAATTGTAGAAGCCCTTCTACAAATTAGTGTTAACCCGCTCCAAATTAGTGCGCGGTTGCACCAAGATATAACGGGAGTGCAAAAAACTTGTGCGGCCCTGCTCTCAATTCGTGCAGAAGAGTGGGCCGCGAAATTTTAGCGCCACGAAAACTTATACGGACGTTAATCTGCCACAATCGAGTCATAGGAATCCGGTCTGCGGTCGCGGAAGAATTGCCATGTGTTGCGGACTTCTCGAATCATGTCCAGATTGAGGTCTGCGACGACCAGCGCATCCTTGTCGCGCGGGGCTTCGGCGATGAACTGCCCGCGCGGGTCGCAGAAATAGCTTTGCCCGTAAAACTCGCCGATGTCCCACGGCTGCTCGTGGCCCACACGATTAATCGCGCCGATGAAATAACCGTTGGCGACTGCGTGCGCTGGCTGCTCAAGCCGCCACAGGTATTCGGAGAGACCCGCAACCGTCGCGGATGGATTGAAAACTATCTCCGCGCCGTTGAGGCCGAGAATACGCGCGCCTTCGGGAAAGTGCCGGTCATAGCAGATATAGACGCCGATGCGCGCATAGGCTGTCTCAAAAGTAGGATAACCCAGATTGCCCGGTTTGAAATAGAACTTTTCCCAGAAGCCGGGCGCGACGTGCGGGATGTGATTCTTGCGATACTTGCCAAGGTATTTTCCGTCCGCGTCAATGACGGCGGCTGTGTTGTAATAGATGCCCGTAATCTCTTCTTCATAAATCGGCACGATGATGACCATGTTGTGCTTCCTGGCTATCTCCTGCATCAGCCTGACGGTCGGGCCGTCTGGAACTTTTTCCACCGCTTCATACCAGCGCGTCTGCTGCTCCGCGCAGAAATATGGAGTGGTAAAAACTTCCTGCATGCAGAGCATCTGCACGCCCTGCCGCGCGGCGTCTTCGATCAGGCCGAGATGCTTTTCGATGTTGGCGCGCTTGATCTCTTCAATCGGAGCGTCTGTCGGCCCTGCGTGCGATGCTTGTATGAGTCCGCATTTAACTGTTCGTGGCATTTTCAATACTCCTCGTTTTTAAAGTTTGAAGTCTAAAGTCAGGAGTCAAGATACTTCACTTCTTTTGCTTTTGACTTTTGACTCCTGACTTTAGACTCTTGGCTTCCGGCTGTGTTTCTTCTCTCACGCTTTCGTGGTTGTTCATCAGAAAATAGTAAACGACAAAGCCCAGCGCGAAGGTGACGAACCATGCATAGTTGTAAAGCTTGTCGAGAAAATGCGGCGCAGCGACTTGTCCGCCCGGAGTGGTCGCGGCTCGCAGAAAGCCGGGCACGACCGGCTCGATGGCGATAATGAGCGCGAGGATGGCGAGCCAGTTAAAACCGTTCCAGTAAGCGTAACGGCCCTTCGGGTCGAACAGCGCGCGCAGGCTCAGTCGCTGCCGGCGCAAAACCCAGTAGTCGCAAATCAAAATGCCTGCGATGGCTCCCATCAAACCCGAATAGCCAATCAGCCACGTAAAGATATACGCCCCCATCGTCCCCATCAACTTCCAGGGCATCATCACCACCCCGATCAGCGCGGTAATCAATCCGCCCGTGACGTATGTAATGCGCTTGGGATTGAGATTCGAGAAATCGTTTGAAGGCGAAACGACGTTAGCAGCCATGTTGGTCGTCAACTGCGCGGCAAAGATAACGATGGTGGCAAAGATGATGACAGCGATGCTGTTAAAGCGTGACATCAGTTTGACGGGGTCGGGTATCGCTTCGCCGTAAATCAAGAGAGTCGCGCTCGTCACGGCGACGCCGATAAAAGCGAACGCCGTCATCGTCAGCGGCAGGCCGAGGGCTTGCCCCAGCATCTGCGACTTTTGCGATTTCGCGTAGCGCGTAAAGTCCGGAATATTCAAGCTAAGCGTGGCCCAGTAGCCGACCGCAGCCGTCAGCGAGGCCGGGAAAATGGTCCAGAAATTGTTCTGCTGCTTTTGCAGCGCGCTTGAAGCGGCGAGCACTTTGCCCATCCCACCGGCTTTCCATGTGGCCCAGCCAAGCAGCGCGGCCCCGCCGAGCAGCAGCAGCGGAGCCGACCATGATTCCAGATGCTTGATGCCCTCTATGCCCTCGACGATGATAAAGACCTCTATCACCCAGAAGAGAAAAAAGGCGATCCATGTATGCCCGGCGACGCCCATGAAAGCTGCTCCGCCGAAGAGGTTGTTCCACCCGCCCGTCAACGCGCCGAACAGGCCATCGAGCGCCGTCCCGCCAATCCACGTCTGAATCCCGAACCAGCCGCACGCCACAATCGCTCTTAAAATCGCGGGCACGTTTGCACCGCGCGTGCCGAAACTGGCGCGGCACAAGACAGGGAACGAGACGCCGTACTTTGTGCCTGCGTGCGCGTTGAGCATCATAGGGATGAGCACAATCGTGTTGCCGAGCAGGATGGTAACCATCGCCTGCCACCAGTTCATCCCCGCTTCGATAAAGCCTCCGGCGAGCGTGTAAGTCGTAATCACCACGCTCATCCCGATCCAGAGGGCGGCGATGTTCCAGGTGGACCACGTGCGCTCGCGCAATGTCGTCGGCGCAAGGTCTTTGTTCCAGAGCGGGCTGTCGGAAACATCCTCGCGCAACTCTTCAAAGTCGCGCTGCGTGACAGCTATATCTGATGCAGACGCACGGGAAGTTTTATTCATTTTTGTCGCTCTTCATATACTTCACGGAAGGCTTCGAGCAAAGGCAACTCGATAGCATCTTTTGCGCGTCTGGCGGCGCGCTTGCTTGCGATAATGTCGCGTATGTTCATCACAGGGAATCCGGTCGAAATGTCTACGCGGGCTTTAGCCTCTTCATAGCTCTCAATGCCGTCCGGCGCAAATACCAGATCAACATCAAAAGGGCCTGATTTAATCTGCACGAAATCTTTGCCGCGTATGATTTCCTGTTGCAGGCTCGCGTCAAGTTCAAAGCCGAGTTCAAGTAATGCCGAAACAATTCGCTGCCCGTTCTCCACATCTTTGCGCGGATAAACATCAACGTCCTGCGTCGTGCTTGGATAACCGAGCAAGATCGCCCCGCTCTTGCCGATAAACATATATTCAACTTGATGGACGGCAAAAGCGGCGGCAAGCTCTTGCGCCTGTCGGGGATGAAAACTATCTTTTCTCATCCAGTACCTGCGCTTGCAGAGCGTCCGGCTCACCGTAACCGAGATAAACCGGAAGATTTTCCCGACACCATCGCCGGTATTCGTCTGTGGAATCGAATGAACGCCATGCCGCGTCGTCTAGAACCGGCTTATAAACATAGCAGAAGCCATAGCGCATTCGTTCTGCAACGCTCCTTGCCAGATTCCGTTTACATTGCTCACGAAAGTCGTCAAGGCTGTCGCGCGTTCTCTTCGCCGTCTCATCGCGCAACTCTTCAAAGTCGCGCTGCGTGACGGCGATGTCCTGCGTTGTAGATGTCTTTGCCATGCGTCTCGATTCTCAGAGGTTTCAGATCAGTTTGCGAGTCTTCAACGTCAACTTCAGCTTTTCGTCACCGCGCTTAATCTCAAGCAGATAAGTTTGCCCGGCGCGCTTGAACATCTCGCGCAGTTGCATCAACTGAAACTCTGCTGCGGGACGATTGTTGATAGCCGTAATTTCATCATGCGGCTGGATGCCTGCTTCGGCGGCTGGCGAATCCTTGATGACGCGCAGGACTCTGACGCTCTGAAAGAGCGGGCTATTTGTCATCAGGGCCAGCCCGCTCATATCAAACTCGAACGGGTTTGAGAAATCTTTGTTCGGCTCAAGAATCACGCGCCGCCGGGAATAATCGAAGATGATTTTGAATCGCCGCATAATTGCGCTGCCGATGTTGCCTGCCTTGCCCTCGCTGCCAAACGTGCCGCTCGGAGGAAGCACCGTCACAGGGCGGTCAATCTTGAAACGGCCCATCTGCAAACTCTCTATCCGCCCGACGGGCATCTCTACTTCGCCGCCGACGCCGCGCCCGCGCGTCTGAATCGTCTTTGGAATAGACTTTAAAATCCCCTGCTGCTCGATAAAAGAGGGCAATAGCGTGACTGCGAAATTCGAGCCGAGGTCAATCACAAACTCGCCTTCGATTGGCTCGCGTCCCGCAAGCCGTATGCTGGCGCGCACGTATGGATGATTGTGTGTGAACGTGAGAGGAAGACTCTCGCCCGCGCCTCGATACACAAAACCTTTCGGCTCAGAGAGCTTTATCTGATTGCTCTCATAGTCAATCTCGACGATGAAATTTTTGAACAACTCGTAGCCCAGAATGGCATCCATCCTGCGACCCGCAGAATCTTCGAGCGAGTCGAGCGGCAGAACTGCGACCGTCAGATTGTTGAGCGAGACCTCGCCGAGATTGATATTGATTCCGCTGACGCGCCCGCTCTCGACAGTCCCTCCGGCTCCGGTGGCATTAAAGCCTTCCTCAATCTTGAACCCCAACTCGCGTGCGCGTGCGGTATTGATCACGGAAGAGTTCGCGCCGGTATCGAGCACAAACCAGAGCGGCTGAGAATTGTTCAAGCGTCCCTTGATGTAAATATGATTGCCGTTCAACTCAAACGGAATCCGCGTGACCCTCTGCCCTGCGGCGCGGCGCGCGTCTTTGCCACCCTGCACCGCAATCCACCCGGCAGGCATCGCCGACACGAACAACAGCGCGCACAGGAAAGTGAGTAACCAACTGAAATTTAGCTTAGCTTTCATTAAGATAGGAGAAAATAGAGCTTCAGGCTTTAATTAAAAATCAACCCCTTTCTTCTTTGCGCGCTTAAGTGTTTCTTCGTTTGCGCCTTTGCGAGAAACGTTTGTCTTTCACACAAAGGCGCAAAGATAAAACTTAAGAAGCAAAGTGATTGAATAGTATGTCAACTTGAAAAATGCGCTGCGCTACTGGTGGCCGGGTATCTTTTCCAGAAATTAAATTTGTACGCACGTCCCGCGCTTCAGAAACTGCCCATCGCCAGCCTTACCTTTGTACTCGCCATTTTCTATCACGACGCGCCCGCGCGACAGCACAGTCTCGACCACACCCGTGATGGTTTTGCCTTCATACGCGGAATTGTCCACGTTCATGTGATGCGTTTCCGCGCTGATGGTCTGCTGCTTCTCAGGGTCGAAGATGACTATGTCCGCGTCTGAGCCGACGGCAATCGTGCCTTTCTTCGGGAAGAGGCCGAACATCTTGGCGGCGGCGGTCGAAGTCAGTTCGACAAAGCGGTTGAGACTGATGCGATTCTCCACCACGCCGCCGTTGTAGATAAGCGGCACGCGATGCTCGACGCCCGGCGCGCCGTTCGGAATTTTTGAGAAATCATCACGGCCCAGCTCCTTCTGCTCCTTCATACAGAACGGGCAATGATCCGTCGAGATGACTTGCAGGTCATCGGTCTTCAATCCCTTCCACAATTCCGCCTGATTCCATTTCTCTCTCAAGGGCGGCGTCATCACATATTTTGCGCCTTCCCATGAATTGACTTCCGGCTCGTCGTAATTGTCTATCGAGAGAAACAGGTACTGCGGGCAGGTTTCAGCGAAAGCGGGCAAGCCTCTATCACGCGCCTCGCGCACCTGTTCGAGCGCGTCCGCGCAACTGAGGTGAACGATATAGACTGGCGATTCGGCCATCTCTGCAATCGCAATCGCGCGATGCACGCCCTCTGCTTCGGCGCGCGTCGGGCGTGTCAGCGCGTGATACTTCGGCGCAGTCCTGCCTTGCGCCAAAGCGCGCTTGATAATCTCGTTGATGACGACGCCGTTCTCTGCGTGCATGCAGATGAGGCCGCCGCGTTCGCCCGCCGCGCTCATCGCGCGAAAGATAGTCGCATCATCAACCAGAAAGACACCCGGATAAGCCATGAAAAGCTTAAAGCTCGTGATGCCCTCGTCCATCACCGTGTACATCTCTTCTATCTGATTGTCTTCCAGTTCGGTCGTGATGAGATGAAAGCCGTAATCAATCGCCGTCTTGCCTTCTGCCTTCTGATGCCAGTTATCAACCGCCTCAATGAGCGACTGGCCCTTATACTGGACAGCGAAATCAATAATCGTAGTCGTCCCGCCATGGGCCGCAGCAATCGTCCCGGTGCGAAAATCATCCGACGCCTGCGTCCCGCCAAATGGAAGTTCCATATGCGTGTGCGGGTCAATGCCGCCGGGGATGACAAGCTTTCCCGCAGCCTCAATCAACACGTCCGCTTCCATCTCAAGCTTTGCGCCGATGACGGAGATGACTTCGTCTTCAATCAGGATGTCTGCCTTGTAATCATCAACCGCTGTGATGATGCGCCCGTTACGAATTAAAGTTTTCATTTTTGACTTGCGCCTCTAACGATTTATCTCCGTCTTACGGCTTTTTCGGTTGGTGTATTTGCCATATATCAACACCCAGATAGGGAAGAGCACGAACGCTCCGAAGACGGCGACGGAAAACCAGAACCGCGCCTCCTCCGGTAAAAGAGGCTGAGATACAAACTCCCAAATCTTCGTTAAGATATTCGACATTACTTCAGACCGTACTGAATGACGCATCCAGAGCTTCGATCAATTCATTGACGGTATCCTTCGTCGAGTTGAGCATCGGGCCAGTGCGAATGACGTTGCCGTAGAGGCCGCCTTTGCCGAATCAGGATACATTATGCCTCTCCCATAGCAATCGCGGGCCATCGAATATCAGAGCCATAGAGTTTAAGACGTTGCGCCCGATGATGCCCCACTCTTAGTTCAAGTAGCAGAAACTGACCGCGAAAAGTATGGCCTAAAAAAATCATCTCCACGCGCACAATCGAAGACAAGCTAACGTGTCCCTCAAAGTCAACTAACTCGTAATGCTTATCATTGAGGGTCGTAACCCCTAATCCCTTAATCGCAGCATGTGGAAGTAGCGTGACATCTGCTCCTGTATCAAGCAGCATCGGAACATCCTCTTGCAGAGCCTCGCTTTCCGGATTACGTAAAGTTACGCGTGCTAATGGAGCCGCCGGGACAAAGAGAGCAGAGTCATAAGCTGGCATCAGAAATTTCCTTGATTACTTCCATCTCGAAGTCGTTTACCTCGTTTGGATTCTTCAGGCGCGGGCTGAATAGATGAGACGTTTGCTCTATTTTCATGTCCGGCACAACAACATAAACTTTTGTATGTTCCGGTAAGCGAACATCCGAAGCCAGTTTGATTTGACCCTTATCTACGATGCCTTCGATTGTTAGAACTCCCATGTGGTAAACCTCTTTCTTACGCAAAACTGTTGACTGGATTCTCAGTCGCAGACAGCAAAAGATGCATCCAGAGCTTCGATCAATTCATTGACGGTATCCTTCGTCGAGTTGAGCATCAGGCCAGTGCGAATGACGTTGCCGTAGAGGCCGCCTTTGCCTATGAGAACGCCGCGCCGTCTGGTCTCCTCGAAAACTTTGAGGACGGATTGCGGGTCTGGCTCTTTGGTTTCGCGGTCTTTCACCAATTCGAGGGCCTGCATTAATCCGAGACCGCGCACGTCGCCGATGACAGGATATTTTTCTTTCAAGCCTTCCAGCTTTTCGCGGAAATATGCGCCGACGACTGCGGCATTGGTCTTCAAATCTTCGTCTTCAATCACTTTGATGACGGCGAGCGCGGCTGCCATCGAGACGGGGTTGCCTCCGAAGGTAGAGAAGGTCAGGCCCGGATAGCTGTCCGCGACTTCAGGCGTTGCGGTGGTCATGCCGATGGGCACGCCGTTGCCCATGCCTTTGGCGGAAGTGATGATGTCAGGCTCTACGTTCCAGTGCTCGATGCCAAACCACTTGTCGCCGGTGCGGCCCCATCCCGTCTGCACTTCGTCCGCGATGAAGAGTCCGCCGTGGTTCTTTGTAATCTCAAACACGCGTTCAAAATATCCGGGCGGCGGGACGATAAAGCCGCCGACGCCAAGAATCGGCTCGGCCATAAAGGCTGCAATCTCGCCCGTGGTGGTCGTCATAATCACTTCTTCAACGTCTTCGGCGCAGGCGAGGCCGCATTCCGGGTAAGTGAGTTTAAGAGGGCAGCGATAACAATATGGCGCGCGTGCATGAACTATTCCGGCGACCTGTGCGGGCAGCGAGCGCCATGTCGAATGGCCCACAGCCGAGAGCGCTGTCGCAGAGCGTCCGCTATAGCTGTGTCTCAAGACGACGATTTCATGTCGCCCCGTGTAGGTCTTGGCCGTATGAATCGCTGTGTCGTCCGCCTCCGTGCCGCTGTTGGTGAAGAAAGATTTTTTGAGACGACCGGGAGTGATTTGATGTAGCTTTTCCGCCAAATCCGCCTGCGGCTTGTTGGCATAGAGCGTAGATGTATGAGAGATCGTCTTGACCTGCTCGATGATGGCCTCGTTGACTTTCGGATTCGCGTGGCCGACGCTGACCGTGAGCACGCCGCCGAAACAGTCTAAGTAACGATTGCCCTCGTCGTCCCAGACATACATGCCCTCGCCGCGCACGAGCGCGAGCGGTTCCTGATAGTAGGTGGCGACCGCCGGGAAGAGAAATTCTTTTTGCTTGCGGACGATGTCTGATTGCGCTGTTTGTTGTTCGGCGGTGCTCATGTGTGAATCGTTCCTTGTATGGATTTTAGAGTTGATGTTTCACGCAAAGGCGCAAAGCCGAAAGCGGAAGGCACAAAGGTGGCAGAGCCATTCATTCCTTTGCGTGCTTTGCGTCTTCTTTGCGGCTTTGCGTGAAACTGCTTTTCAGTACAGATTACCCTCACGCTTGCGCCCTGTGTAGTCCACGTAAACTACTTTCAAGTCCGTATAAAAATCGAGCGCGGTCGAACCCTGTTCGCGGTCGCCGATGCCTGTCGCCTTGATGCCGCCGAAGGGAATGTGCGCCTCGCCGCCTGTGGTCGGAGAGTTGATATGCGTCATGCCCGTTTCAATCTCGTCAACGAAACGAAAGATGCGCGCGGCGTCGTTCGTAAAGATGGAAGACGAGAGGCCATAGTCGCTGTCATTTGCCACTTGCATCGCTTCATCGAAATCCCCGACGCGCAGGATTGAAAGCACCGGCCCGAAAATCTCTTCGCGCGCGATACGCATGTCGGGCGTGACGCGATCAAAGACTGTCGGGCGGACGAAGTAGCCTTTATCCAAGCCCTCGCCCGTCGCGCGCGCGCCGCCGCACTTCAAGTCCGCTCCATCTTCGCGCCCGATGTCTATGTAGCCGAGCACGGTCTTAAACTGGCCCTCGTCAACGCTTGGCCCCATCTCTGTATTTGCATCGCTGCCGTCACCGATACGCATTGATTCGGCTCGCTTAATCATACGCGCGACAAATTCATCCGCGATGTCGTTGACGACGACGGCGCGGCTCGTGGCCGTGCATCGCTGGCCGCTTGAGCCGAACGCGCCCTGCGCTGTTGATTCGACTGCTAAATCAAGGTCTGCGTCTTCGAGCACGACCACAGGGTTCTTGCCGCCCATCTCGCATTGGATTTTTGCGCCCCGCCGCGAGACCTGTTCATAGAGCCGTATGCCGACATCATTCGAGCCTGTAAAAGAGACTGCGCGCACGGCTTTGTGACTGATAATCTCGTCGCCAGCCTCGGAGCCTGACCCTAAGATGAGATTGAGCACGCCCTTCGGGATTCCGGCTTCTTCAAAAAGCTCTACGATGCGAACGGCAGTCGCGGGCGTCAGGCTGGCTGGCTTGAACACGACCGTGTTGCCTGCGACGAGCGCGGGCGCGATTTTCCAGACGGGGATGGCGACGGGAAAGTTCCACGGCGTTACGCAGGCGACGACGCCGAGCGGTTGCTTGATGGTATAAGCGAAGTTTGAAGGCAGCTCCGACTGAATCGTTTCGCCGTTCAGGCGACGGGCCTCGCCCGCGCAGAACTCCGCAACGTTGATGGAGCGTTGCAATTCGCCGCGCGATTCGGAGATGGTCTTGCCTTCTTCTCGCGTCAGCAGTTGGGCCAGAGATTCTTTTTCATCTTCAAACAGACGCGCGGCGCGTGCGACGATGCGGCCTCTGGTTGGCGCGGGCGTCATGCGCCAATCTCTGAAGGCTTCGCTCGCGGCTTCGACCGCGCTCCGCGCCTCTTCGCGCGTTGCCTGTTTGATGATGCCGATGACATCATCCGTGTTGGCCGGATTGATGTTCTCAACCGTTTTTGATGAAGTTGATTCGACCCATTGCCCGTTGATGAAATTGCTGTATGTAGACATAAGATATGATCAAATAGATTTCGGGAATGATGAAGGAGAGATGCTCTTGCTTCATCAAAACGTTATGGCTGATGTGGTGACTAAAGCATCGCTAATATATCATAAGGTTTTATGAGCGAAAGTAAAAACATGTCAACCGGGGTTCAGACGAATGAGCCTGCAAATCTGCGCGAGCTGCTCGAATGGCGCGCACAGGCTTTGGCTGAGAAACACTTTCTTTTTTCAGAAGCTGACGGCAGAAGCTACAGCTACGCGGAGTTTGACCGGGCCGTCAACCGCACAGTGCGGCTGCTGGCGGCGCATGGCGTCGGCAAGGGAGATGTGGTCAGTCTCTTGATGCCGAACAGCGCGGAATACATCGTCGCTTACTTTGCCTGCTTCAAGCTCGGCGCGCTGGCTGGCCCCATCAACTCGCTCTTGAAAGCCCCTGAGATGGCTTACATCATCTCCAACTCGGAGGCCAAAGCTTTGCTCGTTCATCGAGAGTTCCTGCCCCGGTTGGAAAGCATTCTGGACCAATTACCCTCGCTTGATGCGGTGATAGAGTTTGATGATGAGAGAGAAGCTACAAAAGGATTTTCCGGTGAGCCGGAGCATCTACCCGTCGCGGAAATCTTGAAAGATGACGAGGCGATTATCATCTATACTTCGGGCACGACCGGAAAGCCTAAAGGATGTCTCCTGACGCACGGCAACCTGATTGCGAACGCGCGGCAGATTGCCGTGTGGCTCGGTTTTACGGCAGATGACAGGCTCTTGACCGTGATGCCGCTCTTTCACATGAACGCCGTGTCCGTGACGACGTTGACGCCGCTCTATGCAAGGGCTTCGACGGTCGTGAGTCCGAAGTTTTCCGCCACGCGCTTCTGGCAAATCATTTCGGATTACGAAGTGACTTCGTTCGGCTCTGTGGCAACGATGCTCTCGATGCTGCTGGAAAAATATCCGGCGGGCGTGCCCGAAGGTTTGAAGACGGAGCAGTTGCGCTTTGCCATGTGCGGCTCTGCGCCCGTGCCCGCCGAAACTTTACGGAGATTTGAAGAGACTTTTCACTGCCTTGTCATAGAGGGCTACGGTCTTTCGGAATCCACCTGCCGCTCGACCTTCAATCCGCCCGATGAGAGGCGCAGGCCCGGTTCGTGCGGGATGCCGATTGGCAATGAGATGAAGATAGTTGACGAAGAGGGCAGGGAAGTGGCGTTTGGAAGTCTGGGCGAAATCGTCCTGCGCGGCGAAAATATTTTGAAGGGATATTACAAGAACGAGGAAGCCAACGAGCGCGCATTTCGCGGCGGCTGGTTTCACACCGGCGACATCGGCTACAGGGACGCGGACGGTTTTTATTACATCGCGGATCGCAAGTCGGACATGATTATACGCGGCGGCGAAAACATTTATCCGCGCGAGATTGACGAGACGCTTTATAAACATCCGTCTGTCGCGGCGGCGGCGACGATAGGCGTGGCGGATAAACTCTATGGCGAAGAAGTGATGGCGGTGGTGGTCTTGAAAAATGGCGAGACCGCGACGGAAGAAGAGCTAATGGAACACTGCCGCGCGCGTCTGGCGGATTTCAAATGCCCTAAGTCAATCCATTTTGTCGAAGACATTCCGAAAGGGCCGACAGGCAAACTGCTCAAGCGCGAGCTGGCAAAGCAGTTTAAGGAATTTAAGAGTTGAGATTTCAAATCTCAAATTTGAAATATTTTGTGAATCAAGAGTAGAACTCACTTTGCGCTTCTTTGCGAAAAACCTTTGCGCGCTTTGCGGTTAGAACTGAGATTAAACGCAACGCACGAAAAGTGTCAGACGCTAAGAAACGCAAAGAGAAGGCTCATACAACCACACTCTTTTCTACCTTTGATTCGCATATATTTTGTTTTATCTGGCGACGCGGCGTGTGGAAGACCGCTCTATCTGCACGAAAGGTTTTAGTGGGGCGGCAGATGAAGTTTGACTTGTCTCGCATTTCCCGCATCCTGTCTCGCAAGAGGATGCACCGGCTTTGGTCGAGACAAATGAACGCAGGCGCGTGAGAGAGCGCCGCCCGACGTAAACGAGCGCGCCTAGAATCATCAAAGCAACGAGAATGGTTTGCCAGTCAAATCTCATTTACTCATTTACTCATTTACTCATTTGCTCATTGAATGAATGAGCGAATGAGTAAATGAATCAATCCCCTTAGCTGAATCCTAAAAGCCTGCCGCCCTGATACGTGATAAAGGAAGCGATGTAAGCGAGCACGGTCATGTAGGCCACCATGAAGAGCGGCCAACGCCATGAGTTTGTCTCGCGCCGCACGATGGCGACTGTGGACATGCACTGGCACGCGAGCACAAAGAAGACCATCATCGAAAGCGCGACGAGCGGCGTCCATGCAGGGCTGCCGTTCGGACGTTTGGCTTCGCGCACGGCCTTGATGAGCGAGCCGGATTTTTCATCCGCGTCTGCGCCGGTGTTGTAGATGATGCTCAAGGTCGAAACTAAAACTTCTCTTGCGGCAAACGAGGCAATCAAAGCCACGCCCATCTTCCAGTCAAAGCCGAGCGGCGAAATCACTGGCTCTATAAAATGCCCTGCGCGTCCGGCGTAGCTTTGACGCAACTGCTCGCCCTGCTCGTCCGTCGCTTCAGTCGCCTCCGGTTTGTCTGCGGTTCCCGGAGCGGTCGGCCCTTTGGCTTCCGTGCCCGTCTCGCGCGTCGCCTGCGTGACAGCCGAAGTCGCTTCGCTCCCGGTCTGCGTGGATTGCTGTGCGCGCGGAAACGCCACGAGCGCCCAGAGCAGAATTGAGATAGCCAGAATCACAGTCCCTGCGCGCTTGAGAAACAGCCCCGCGCGAGACAGCATCATCTGCATGATGGTCAGAAGATTCGGCACGCGGTATGGCGGCATCTCCATAATCAGCGGCGGCGTCGGAGCTTTCAAAATCGTCCGCTTCAGAATCCAGGCCACAATGATAGCGACCGTGATGCCCAGCAGGTACATGCCCATAATCAGCAGCGGCGCAACCGGCAGCAGCCCGAAAAGCTTTTGCCCTGAGAAGAACGCCGCGATCATCAAAGTGTAAACGGGCAGCCGCGCCGAACAACTCATAAAGGGCGCGATCATAATCGTCGCCAGACGGTCTTTCGGATTCTCTATCGTGCGCGCCGCCATGATGCCGGGAATCGCGCAGGCGAAAGAGCTTAAGAGCGGCATGAAGGCTTTGCCATGCAGACCCACGCCGCGCATCAGCCTGTCCATCAAAAAAGCCGCGCGGGCCATGTACCCCGTGTCTTCCAGAATTGCTATAAAGAAGAAGAGCAATAAAATCTGCGGCAGAAAGACGAGCACGCCCCCGACGCCCGCGATGATGCCGTCAACCAGAAGGTCTGTCAGGAGTCCCGGCGCAAGCGCGGCGCGCACCATCTCGCCGAGCGTGCCAAAGCCTTTATCAATCAAATCCATTGGCAGCGTGGCCCACGAAAAAATCGTTTGAAAGACCAGAAACATCACTGCCAGCAGAATCATCGGCCCAAAAAATTTATGCGTGAAAATTTTGTCAATACGTTCCGTCGCCGTCAGGCCCAGTTGATTCGCATCACGCGCGACCACGGCGCGGGCCGCTACCTCTTCAATCCAGTCATAACGCGCAAGTAACGGTTGCTGCCACCAGTCCGCATCGGCTTGCGAGAGACGCATGCGCGCCTGCTCTACCGCCCCGCGCCGCTTTTCATCCTGCGGCAACTCTTCGCCGAAGAGATCATACATCGCTGTATGGCGTTCGATTTTGTGATCGCCCCTGCCCACGAGCGCGGCTAATTCAAGCTCAGCCTGTTCGGCCAGACGCCAGCCCGCGCCCGGCCCTGCTTCGGTTGCAGCCTTTAACACAGCAGACGCCAGTGCGTCCGTGCCAAGTTTCTGCGAAGCGGTCACGGCGACCACCTGCACGCCGAGCGCGGCAGATAACTGGTCTACATCAATTTCAAGTTTTCGCTTGTGTGCCAGATCAACCATCGTCAGCGCGACGACCATCGGACGACCGTATTCCAGAAGCTGCGCGACCAGGTAAAGATTGCGTTCGAGATTGGTGGCGTCAACGACTGCGAGGATGACATCAGGCGCGTGCAGTCCTGCGATACGACCTGTGATGACATCGCGCGCGATCTGTTCGTCAATGGATGAGGCGTCGAGGCTATAAAGACCGGGCAGGTCAATCAGGCGTGCGGGCGGAGCGTCGTGGCCGAGCGACCACATGCCCTCTTTACGCTCGACCGTCACGCCCGGATAATTTGCGACCTTTTGTCTGAGACCCGTCAGTGAATTGAAGAGCGTAGTCTTGCCTGCGTTCGGATTGCCCGCGAGCGCAATCGTCAACGCACGCACATCAGGCATTGCATCGCCGGAGAGCTTTTCAGAGAGGGCAGGGGATTCGACGGTAGTGCTCATAACAGTGACGAGTGACGAGTGACGAATGACGGGTGAAAGCAGTTTCTTGCTTGCCACTCGTCACTCGTCACTCGTCACTATTTTAATCGTTTGCGCTTCCTCGCGCCTGAGGGCCAGATGATAGCCGCGCACGCGAACCTCCAAAGGGTCGCCGAGCGGCGCGGCTTTAATCATCCGCACGGGCGCTCCGGGCACGACGCCCATCTCCATCAACCGCCGCGCAACTGCGCCGCTGCCTGTCACGGCCAGCACGCGCGCACGCGCTCCGACGGGGAGATGTGCGAGGGACAAATCTGCGACAGGCAAGCTGTTTGAGATGGTTCTGTGCATGGCTTGAAAACAATTACCGGAAGACAGCGAAAAAATCGGAACTCTGTATTCAACAAACTTCAAGATAGAGTTTTCGAGATAAAGTTAAAGCTGATGGAAACTCTCTCCCATCATTAACCACTATATCCGAATTGAAATTTAATTTCAATTTCATTGTGGGCAGGTGAAAAGGCGGAGCGAAGCTTCATGCAGGATTACTGTCTGACAATCGGAATGATGGCGAGGTCTGCGCGCACGCGTCCGGCTGTGGTGGCGGCTGTGATACGCAGCGGCAGGCGGCGCTGGTCTTCGCTGACCCAGAGCCGCAGCGAATTTCTATCGCCCTGCGGGTCGTCAGTCGTCAGGGAAAGTTGGAGCGCGGGGATTTGTTGACCGCCAAGCTCAATGGTCTCTCGTTTGAGGAAAGTGATGAGCAGCGTGCGCGGGCGATTGTTGACCAGCAGGGATACTGCATTTGGCTTTGGCGATTTGAGATTAAAAGAGCGCAGGGCATAGAAAACAGAGAGCAGGTCATAAGTGCCTACCGGAACCTCCATCCGCGTGCCCGTCTCTGTCGTGGCGTTGCCTCTGTCCTGATCCAGCGTGATGGTCTGGTTCAAGCGGCGGCGCGATTCCTGCAAGACCATCTCGGAACGAAAGGGCAGCAGCGTTGCCGGGTCAACATAAGAGTTCATCAGGTCGTTGGCGGAAAAAATATTCTGCGCTGCCCCGGTTGTCTTGGCAGTGCCGGTCAACAGCAATCCGTCGCGCCCGAAATATTTCGAGCGCGCACGCACTTGAAAAGAAGCCTCGCCGACGGGCTGCGCTACATTTTCCAGATAGATGTTGAAGTTAAGCTGCTCGCCAGCCGCAAAGGGCAATCCTGCGGGCAGCGTTGTGGGCGTGGCTGTGGTTGCCCCCGGCATTTTGCTGGGCGTCGTGTTCGGCGTCGTGTTGGGCGTCATGTTCGGGATGCCGGACGGCGCTGTCGAATTAGGCGTTGCAGGGATGCCGGGGATACCGCCGGGGACTGGATTCGTTGTGCCGGGATTCGTCGGTCTCGGATTAGCCGGGATGCCCGGTATTCCCGTATTGTCGCCCGGATTCGTCGTCGTCGGGTTGACGTTCGGATTAGGCGCTGGCTGCACCAGCATCGGAGCGGCGGCGATGTCCATCGTCGAGCCGTCAGCCGCAGCCGGAGTCGAGCCGCCCGGAAGCTCAGAGCCAGCCAGCTCTGCCCGTATTTCGCCGGAAGAATGATGTGCGGTAAAGAGCACGGGCACATGCCGCTCATCATCGCTGAAATAAATCTGTATGTCGTAATTGTTGATGGAAGAGTTGCGTGGAAAACGTACCTGCGTGGCGATGGTGCTAAACGAGCCGACGTTGGTTTTGACAAAGAGGCGGCCATCAACCTTCAGTTCCGCTTCATAGATCACATCGTTCAGGTTCAGCAGGAAGCCATAACGCGCTCCTTCCGTGAGCGGCAACGCGCGCAGGCCATAGAGCGCGGAGGCGATGTCATATGTGCCAGCCAGACCCGTTCGCAGCTTTCCCGGAATGGCCTCTGTCCCCGCAGGCCGGTTGGACTCGCGCTCCATATTGGATGTGACCCCGGCTTCGCGTCTGAACTGCTGTGTCCGGTAGGGCTGGCCCGTTTCAGGATCAATATAAGCGAGGTAATCGTTATTGACGGAAAAGAGAGCGGCATTCACAACGCCAACAGTCTCTACGTGTGCGCGCAGGTGTATGCCGGTGCGATTAAAATAAACGCCGTGACCGGCAATCCATAGTTCTATATGCGCAGCCGTCGGAAAGTTGGCAAACGAGACATTGTAAGTCAGGCGTTCGCCGACGCGATACGGAGCTTTTGACAAAGGAACCGTCGTTCCATTGCTCTCGCTCTGTCCGGCGGCAGTCTCAGCAGGAACAATTATCAGCAAAAGAGTTATGATAATCGTCAGTAAATGTTTCAAACGTCGAATCCCCTTTGTTTTCTAATCACACAATATCAACGGCCACGCGCACACAAAAAGCCTGACACCATGGCTACACGCGCCACGCCCTTAAATGTTCCGCAGACAAGACATAGATAATCTCACGTGCGCGGAAATAATCCCAATCCGTACTGCCTTCGGGGAAAACGTGTGCCGGTTGATTTTATCCAAGCAGCAGGCAAAAGGAAAGAATGGCGGGCAATAAAAGTCTTGTGCTGTGCCTGTTGTCTTTTGTGCGCGCTGTTTTTTGTTAACTGCTTTTCATCTCTTCAAGGATAGAGCGGGCCGCGTTGACTGGATCAGGCGCATTGAGCACAGCGCGTCCGACAACCAGATAATCGGCTCCTGCGGCAACGGCTTCGGCGGGCGTCATCACGCGCCGCTGGTCATCCGCCGCAGTTCCTGCGGGACGCACGCCCGGAGTCACGATGAGAAAATCTTTCCGCTTGACGGCATCGCGCACCGCAGGGATTTCAAGCGGAGATGCGACTACTCCATCGAGTCCGGCTCCTTCCGCCAGCCGTGCGAGTCTTGTGACCTGCGCTTCAGGCTGCGCCTCGACGCCGTTTTCTAAAAGCGTTCCGGCGTCAGAACTGGTGAGCACAGTGACGCCTATAATTTTAGGCCGCGCGAAACCCTCGCGCGTAGACGCCTCGCTGACTGCCTCCGCAGTGCGGCGCATCATCTCGCTTCCGCCCGCTGCATGGACATTAAACATAAAGACGCCGAGCCGCGCAGCTTCCACTCCCGCAGCCGCCACCGTGTTCGGAATGTCGTGAAATTTAAGGTCGAGAAAAATGCGCGCCCCTGCCTTGACCAGCTCTCGCACAAACTCCGGGCCTGCGGCTGTGAAAAGCTGCGAGCCGATTTTGAAAGCGTTCGTGACCTCGCGCAGCCGTGCGAAAAGCTCTCGCGCCCTGTCAGGCGTTTCGACATCCAGAGCCAGCATCAATTTATTGTCAGCTTCACCATTCATCAAATATTTTTCCTCCGCAGATTTATTTCGCCTGACAGCCTATCGCTTCATCAAGCGTGCGCAGGCCATGCTTGTCCAATAGCTTTGTCAGACCGTTGTTAATATCGCGCGCGATTCCCCATCCCTGATAAATAAATCCGGTGTAGAGCTGAACCAGACTCGCACCGGCGCAGATTTTCTCGAAGGCGTCTTCAGCCGTAAAAATTCCGCCGACCCCGATAACCGGCAAACGCCCTTTGGTGAGGCGATAGAGCGCAGAAATGATTTCCGTCGAGCGTGCGCGCAAGGGCGCACCGCTGAGACCCCCTGCGCCGCAATTTTTGACGACCTGACTGTTGGTCTGCAAGTGTTCGCGGCTGATGGTCGTGTTGGTCGCAATGATGCCGGCCAAACCCGTGCGCTCTGCCACGTCAACGATTGCCTCCAAATCTTTCATCTCAAGGTCAGGAGCAATCTTGACCAGCAAAGGGCGCGGCTCGCTTCCCGCTGCTAACTCACGATTCCGTTGCTGCAAGGCTTTTAAGAGAGAGTCTAAAGCGTCCGCGCGCTGCAATTCGCGCAGGTTCGGCGTGTTGGGCGAGCTGACATTGACGGCTATGTAATCCGCATGCGTATAGACCTGTTCAAAACTTGAAAGGTAATCTTCGGTCGCGTGCTCAATCTCAACCGCGCGGCTCTTGCCGATGTTGATGCCGAGAATGCAATCAGGGCGATGCTTTGCAAGTCTGGCTGACAGGGCCGCCGCTCCATGATTATTGAAACCCTGACGGTTAATCAGAGCCTGATCCAGTGGAAGGCGAAACAGGCGCGGCTGCGTGTTGCCGGGTTGGGCCAGATGCGTGACCGTGCCGACTTCTATAAATCCGAAACCGAGCGTGGAGAGTCCTTCGGCGGCGATTCCATTCTTATCGAATCCCGCTGCGAGGCCGACAGGATTTTTGAACCTGAGGCCAAAGCGTTCTAGCTCGCCAAAAGATTTAGCGTTGAAACGCCCGGCGGCCAGCTTGCGCGTCCAGCGCGGGCCGAGCGCGGTTGAGAGTGTGTGCAATGCGACTTCATGCGCCGTCTCGGGTGGCAGGCGAAAGAGCAGCGGGCGCAGGATTGAGCGATAGAGCATCGGAAAGCAGTGACAAGTGATAAGTGACGAGTGACGAGCGAAATGGATTCTAACTTGTCATACGTCACTTGTCACTTGTCACCCGCCGCCGTTCTTGTTAGTATCCGCGCCAATGAATCTGACAGAAAAAGCCCGAATCATGGACGGCGCGCGAATCAATCGAGCATTGTCGCGGCTGGCCTCTGAGATTGTCGAAGAGAATCACGGCGCGGGCGACCTTTATCTGGTCGGCATCCGTCGCAGGGGCGTGCCGCTGGCCGAGAGGATGGCGGAAAAGATTGCAGACCTTGAGGGGAGTCGCCCGCCTGTGGGCATTCTTGACATTACGCTCTACCGCGACGACCTCTCGACAGTCGGGGCCAATCCGGTCGTCAATCGCACGGAGTTGCCCGGCGACATAGAGAACCGCAATATCGTGCTCATAGATGATGTGCTCTACACGGGCCGCACGATTCGCGCTGCGCTGGATCAGTTGATAGACTTTGGCCGCCCGAAGCGCGTGCAGCTTGCCGTCCTGATTGATCGCGGCAAGGAGCATCGTGAGCTGCCGATTCAGGCGGATTACATAGGCAAGGTCGTGCCGACGAAAAAGAGTGAGATTATCAAAGTGATGCTCACGGATTTTGATGAAGAAGAGGGCGTCGCAATCTTTGAACGACCTGTCTCCGAAGGTGTTTAAGAGCGGCCTGCATGGGCCGCTTTTTTTATGACTTGGTTTTTGTGCTTCGTTCTTTGTTCTTTGCTTTGACCTTCAATCCTGAGACTAAACATTCAGATTGAGCAGCGAACAAAATACAAAGCACAAAGCACAAAGCACAATGAGCGCGTTCAAACACAAAGACCTGCTCGGCATACGCGAGCTGTCAGCCGCAGAGATTACGCACATCTTAGACACGGCTGAATCCTTCCGCGACATCTCGCGCCGCGAGATAAAGAAAGTCCCCACCCTTCGCGGGCGCACAGTCATCAATCTTTTCTTCGAGCCTTCGACGCGCACGCGCACCTCTTTTGAGATTGCGGCCAAACGTCTCTCTGCGGACGCCATCAACATCAGTGCCTCTACTTCGAGCGTCACCAAAGGCGAAACGCTGCTCGACACGGCGCGCAATCTGGAAGCGATGTCGCCCGATTGCATCGTCGTGCGCCATTCGTCTGCGGGCGCGCCGCATCAACTGGCACGCGTGTGTCGCGCAGCCATCGTCAACGCAGGTGATGGCTCGCATGAACATCCGACGCAGGCGCTACTGGATGCTCTGACTATACGCGACCACAAAGCGCGCATCACCGGCTTAAAAGTAGCCATCATCGGAGACATTCTTCACTCGCGCGTCGCGCGCTCGAACATTTACCTCCTGACCAAGCTCGGCGCGACCGTCAGCGTTTCAGGCCCCGGCACTTTAGTCCCGCAGGAGTTTGGCGAATTGGTTGAAGAAGGCGTGCTCGTAGAGCAGCGCATGGAAGACGCGCTCGAAGGAGCGGACGTGGTGATGATTTTGCGCATCCAGCAGGAGAGACAGGACACAGCCTTTTTCCCTTCGATGCGCGAGTATGCAGTTCATTACGGACTCAATCTCGAACGACTCAAAAGAGCCGCGCCTGATTCGATAGTGATGCATCCGGGGCCGATGAATCGCGGCATCGAAATCGCTTCGGATGTGGCCGACGGCGCGCGGTCTTTGATTCTGGATCAGGTGACGAACGGCCTGGCGGTGAGGATGGCGATTCTATATTTGCTGGCGGGCGGGGCGCATACCGCCGCCGAAGCGGTCTAGTTTAAGGATCAAGAAAACAGGAGACGTGAGGGCGCAATAGCTTTATGAGATTGCTGATTGCAAACGGTCATCTGGTTGACCCGTCGCAGGGACAAAACGGCGGAAAGAATCTGTTGCTTGAAGATGGCCGGGTCGCCGGATTGGTGGCGCGCGGTGAAGCCGCGCCCGAAGGCGCGCAGGTCTTTGACGCCACGGGTCTCGTCGTCGCGCCCGGTTTTATAGACATGCATGTGCACCTGCGCGAACCGGGACAGGAATATAAAGAGACGATTGCTTCCGGCGCAGCGGCGGCAGCAGCGGGCGGCTGGACGAGCGTCTGCGCGATGCCGAACACAGACCCCATCAACGATAGCCCAGCCGTGACGCGCTTTATTATCGAGCAGGCGGAGCGCGCCGCGATGGCAAACGTCTTTCCCATAGGCGCTATCACCAAAGGCTCTGGCGGAACGCAACTGGCGGAGATGGGCGAGATGAAAGCGGCTGGTATCGTCGCCGTTTCGGATGATGGGCGGCCTGTGCCTTCTGCCGGAATGATGCGTCGCGCGATGGAATATGCGCGTGGCTTTGGCCTGACGGTTGTGGATCACTGCGAAGACCGCTCGCTGGTGGCGGGCGGCGTGATGCACGAAGGCCGCTGGTCTTTGATCCTGGGACTCAAGGGAATGCCTGCGGCGGCTGAAGAGATGGATGCCGTGCGCGATTGCGCGCTCGCAGAGTTGACGGGAGCGCGCGTGCATCTGGCGCATGTCTCCACGCGCGGCGCGATTGAAGCAGTCAGGCGGGCAAAGCAGCGCGGACTCTCTGTGACCTGCGAAGTTGCGCCGCATCACTGGGCCATGACGGACGAAGCCGTCGAAGGCTATGATACGAATACCAAGATGAGTCCGCCCCTGCGTAGCCGCGAGCATGTCGAAGCGATTATGGAAGCCTTGAAAGACGGCACGATAGACGCTATCGCTACTGACCACGCGCCGCATCATGCCGATGAGAAGGCTCTGGAATACGACCGCGCGCCGTTTGGCATCACGGGCCTTGAAACAGGCGTCGGCCTTGCTCTTGACCGCCTCGTGCATGAAGGCGTCATCGGCCTTGAGCGTCTGGTAGAGCTGTGTTCGGTTAATCCTGCGCGGATTTTTAATCTTGAGGGACGCGGCACGCTTGTCAAAGGCGCGTGGGGAGATGTGACCATTCTTGACCCTGAAATGAAGTGGACGTTTGATGCTGCGCGCTCGGTGTCAAAGAGCCGCAATACTCCCTTTGACGGGTTAACCATGCGCGGCGGAGTGGTCGCCACCATCGTCGCGGGCCGCGTCGTTTATCGCCATCCTGAATTCACCGCACATGCCATCGAGCGCGCAAGCCAAACGGCAGTCGAATCATGAAGCTGAAGTTTTTTCAGGCAGCTTATCCTTTCTCTCTGGCTCTCTTCCTCTCTCTTTTCTTTCATGCCGGGTGCGGCAGAAGTAATAAGCAATCAACTAATCCTGCCGGTCAGAAAACGAAAGCGCAACAGCAGGCAGACGCGTTGGGGAAACCTGAGATAGCTCCGCTGCTCGATGCTATGGAAGCGATTAAGCCTATGCACAAGCTGATGGGCGAGCCGCTGCCGGGTGACTGGCTCGAAACGCAGCCCGAAGCGGGCCAAACCTTTGTCGAATATCTCAAGAGCGACCCGGTGACGCCGCGCGACGATAGGCGCATCCTCTACATCCAGCCTTTGGGCCAATTCACACCGACAGAGCGGAAGATAGTCAACCTCACAGCAGACTACATGGGCCGCTTCTTTAATCTGCCCGTGAAAATTTTAGAGGACGTGCCGCTCAGCGTTATTCCCGCAGAAAAGCGACGCGCGACGCCTTTTTATTACCGGGTGAATTACGGCGGGCGCAAAAGACGCGCGGAACAGATTTTGACGGGGTATATCCTCAACGAAGTTTTGCGTCCCAAACTGCCCGAAGATGCGACGGCTCTGATTGCTTTTACAGCCTCCGATTTGTGGCCGGGAGACGACTGGAATTATCTGTTCGGCCAAGCCTCTTTGCGCGACAGGGTAGGCGTCTGGTCCATACATCGTTTAGGCAACCCGGATGCGAGCGGGGAGGATTACCTGCTCTGCCTGCTGCGGACTATGAAGTTGGCGACGCATGAGACCGGACACATGTTCTCGATGCAGCATTGCACCAAATACGAGTGCAACATCAGCGGGACTAATCATCTGGGAGAGACAGACCGCCGCCCCCTCGATGTCTGCCCGGAATGCATGGCTAAGGTCTGCTGGGCGACTCAGACAGACCCGCGCGCACGCTTTGAGAAGCTGGCGGAATTTTGTCAGGCGCAAGGGTTGATGTCAGAACAAAAATTCTTCGAGGACTCAATCAAAGCTCTGAAGGATTATCAATATAGCTATTAGCGAATGAGTATGACATGATGCGCCCTCGCTGACGGTCGGGCTACTGCCCCGGAGGTTACAGTAGCGGGGCAGTAGCCCGACCGTCAGCGAGGGCGCATGCAATTGCAATCCACTATAGAAAGATGGCAAAAGGAAAGACAGTTTCCCGCAAAGGCGCAAAGGCGCAAAGGAATCCGCCAAGCAATCATTCAAGATAGATAATAGCTCAACACCTTTGCGCCTTTGCGCCTTTGCGGGAGCTTCTTTCGCGCTGTGCTGGAGAGATGTCGGATTTTCACATTGACTCACTACCAATCGGTTCTGAACCTGTCTATTAATAGAAGAAAAGCCCGTTGCGCTCTCCCCTTCGCAACGGGCCTTTCTATACGGTCGCTCGCTTACGTAATGACAGGGGCGACCGGTCTCATTAGATTATTGGGGGAAGCCCGCCCGCGCTCTCCCCTTCGCTTGCGGGCTTCCTCCAATCGGCAACCCCGATAGGGATGCCGATCTTGTTAAAACTTTAGCGGACGTTAGCCACCGGCAGAGAGAGTCTCTGGTTGAGAATCACTCCAAACTCCGTGCCGGGTTCGACCACCGCTTCTTTGCCTTTTGAAAAGTACGCGCCTGCCACGCCGAGACCTGCGCCGATGCCAGCCCCTATGCCCGCGCCTTTGCCGCCGCCTGCGATCGCTCCGATGAGCGCGCCCGCCGCAGCGCCGCCGCCTATAAAGACCACATTGCGCTTGGTGGATGAACTGCCGGTGACCTGACCCTCATCGTCATAAGTCACAGACTCGCCTGAACCTTCTGTCAAAGAACCGTTGAGCGCACGCGACGAGCCGTTGGGAAGTCTGAGCGCAGTGAAACTGACGCCGAGCATGCCTGCCTTGCTCTTGCGCGCGGCCTTTTTAACTTCCGTCACGCGCCCGACGATGATGCTGCCCGCCGGAATCACTTCGAGTCCGCTCGCGTAAACAGGGTCAACCGTCGTAGTCGTAAAGGTATCGCCGACGCGCGCATTCGCAGAACTGATTTTTTCATTCATCCGCACGCGTATCGTCTGGCCCGCTTCGACCGTGTAATACCTCGGCGCAGACTGCACAGCAGCCGGACGCGTGTAACGCCCTGTGCGCGGGCGACGCTTCTGCGCTGCCGCCGGAATAACGCTGACCGCCAACAGAGCCGCGAGCGCCACGCTGCTAAAAATCTTTTGTGCCAACTTATGATTATTTCTGGTCATGATAATGAATCCTCCGTGTTCCGTTGACTGACACGCCATCGCGTATATCGTCAGTCGGATAAAGCTATGGCAATGTCCGTGCCACTTTGCGGACGAATCCGGGCCTTACTTCATAAAGCCAGTTATTTGGGAATTTAGAGGGAACTGTGGAATGTTGCCGCCTGTTTGCAAGAGCATCGGCAATCAACCATGTGCGCGAGTGCGAATGTGCTTTGCACGATATGGTGTGAGAGATAAAAAGCGAGAGGCCATTGCTGACCTCTCGCTTCTTGAATAACACTGGTACCGGGGGCGGGACTCGAACCCGCACGGCCTTGCGACCAACGGATTTTAAGTCCGTCGCGTATACCATTCCGCCACCCCGGCACGGGCGAGAAGATAACACGGCCAGCGCGCTCGCAACAAATCTTCGTGTTCTTTTCTTGCCACAAATCTTCGCGCTCTTTTTAAGGATGCAATGTTAAAATGAGCTTGCTACAATAACGTGCAAACTTAGACGGACATACAAGCGAGGGTTATGACTGAAGAGCAGGAAGTTTTTCTGAAGCATATACAGAAAGCCGGTCTCAAACGCACGGCGCAGCGCGATCTCATCTTGGAGGTCTTTCTGCGCACAGAGAAACATCTCTCCAGCGAAGACCTGTACAGGCTAGTGCAGCAGGAAGACCCGAACATCGGCCAGACGACAGTGTACCGGACGCTCAAACTCCTGACGGAAGCGGGACTGGCGCGCGAGGTGCGCTTTGGCGACGGGCGCACGCATTACGAGCACAACTATAAACACCAGCATCACGACCACATGATCTGCACGGAGTGCGGCCAGATTATAGAGTTCTATTCCGCTGAGCTTGAGGCGATACAGGATGCGATGGCTGCGAAGTTCAAGTTTGAGCCGACGCAGCACTCCCTGCGTATCTTCGGCCTGTGTGTGAATTGCAGCCGCGACGCCGCCAATAAAAGAACCGAAGGGGCCGCGCAGCCGCGCGTGAGGCTTGCCAGCGCGCTTGATAAATAAAGTGGCCGCAAGCAAAGGGTAAGCCTGCGGCGCGGAAGTTTTCGGCGGAAACTTTGACCTCTTTCCTTTTGCCCTTTCTCTTTTTTAGGTGTAATTTCCTGAACAGTCATCCCCGTCAATAAAATCTATCTCGAACATGCGTTGCACGTGCGTGCCGTAAAGGTGAGAACCGAAAATGAGTGTGGACATCAAATTTGAGCCGGAGGGAAATCAAGGCATCGTCGCCGAAGGGACATATCTGTGGGAGGCCGCCAAGCGTCTCGGCGTGCGTTTGCCAGCCGAGTGTGAAGGACGCGGTGAATGCGATACCTGCGCGGTGATTGTCAAAGAGGGCGCGACTCTGCTCTCGTCTCTGACGGAGGCCGAACGCGTGCGTCTCAGCCCCGAACGACTCGCCTCCGGCGAGCGGCTTGCCTGTCAGGCGAAGGTCGAGCATGGCGGCGAACTGGTGTTGGTTCCGGTGCCTGTCACGGAACGCAAGGAGACGACCGAAGAAACCGTCAAAGATTTTCGCAAGGATTTTCGTGAGATGCCTTTGCAGCGCAAGCTTTCGACGCTGGTCGAGCTGGAAGCTGTCACGGCTTTTGAAACTCTGGGAACGATTGCCAGCCTGCCTTTCACCATCGGCGAGAAAGTGATGGATTTGATGGCGGGCTTTGGCCGCAACCTGAGCAAGCGCGAACGCGAAGAGCGCAGGCCCGCTGAGCATCGCTCGGAAACTGCGCCGGATGAGAAGCCTGTGGCGGAGTCTCCACAGGAATGAGCGGCGAGAATGCGCTCATCGGCGACAGCTCCATGCACAGCGGGAGCGAGGCGTCGCCGGGCGGCGGCTTCTATCGCCACCGGCTGACGATTCGATTCACCAACGGCGAGACTCTGATTTACACGGTCATCGAACCTGTGCATGCCGAAGACCTTTCGGCCACCGTGCGCTTTGTCGTCATTACCTCTTATCTTTGCGAATCGCCGGAACAGTGCACAGAGATAGTCTTGCTCAATCTCAACGACGTTTCATATATCAAGTGCGAGCACGTGACGGAAGAAGAGTTGGAGCGCGAGGCCACTACGCGCCGCGAAGCGGAACTGCGTAACAATACTCTTGGCACCCAGCAAAGCCTCTCGCGCATCGGTTTTATCTGAAACGCCGGGATCGTGCTGTGGCAATTCTTCCCGCTGGCGGGAAATGATTCTTAATTACAAGCTGATGCAAACTCAATCATCTCTAAAAGCATTTCCGGCTTCACAAATAAAGAACGTGCGCGCCACATTTTTGCTGCCGCTGGCCTGCCTCTTCCTCTTTGCGTCTAGCAGTTGCCGCGACCAGCCCGCGCCGAATCAGAACACAGTGCCGCAGCCTTCCGCTTCAACGACTCCCACTGTGGCCTTTGACGGCCAGCGCGCCTTTGAGCATGTGCGCAAACAGGTCGAGTTTGGCCCGCGTCCGGCAGGCTCTGCCGAGCTGGCAAAGACGCGCGAGTACATGGTCAAGGAATTAGGCTCATACGGGTTGAATGTGACGACGGATGAATGGACGCCGCAGACTCCTGTCGGCCCGCGCAAAATGGTCAACGTGACAGCCGAATTGCCGGGAGAATCAAGCGAAGTAATCATCATCTCAAGCCACTACGATACGAAGCTGATTAAAGAATTTCGTTTCGTCGGAGCCAACGACGGCGGCTCTTCGACAGGCGCGCTGATGGAGCTTGCGCGCGTGCTCGCAGAACGCAAGCAGAAGCCGCGCTATACATACTGGTTCGTTTTCTTTGACGGCGAAGAAGCTTTTTGTAAAGAGTGGGACGAGTGTAAAAACAACGGCTCGCCGGATAACACTTACGGCAGCCGCCGTTTTGTAGAGCAGCTCAAGAGCAAAGGCGAGGTGCAGCGCGTGCGTACGATGGTGCTGCTGGACATGGTCGGCTACACTTTGCTTGAGTTCGGGCGCGACGGCGAATTGAGCACGAAGTGGCTGGTGGACGCGATCTGGAACACGGCCCGCGAGCTTGGTTACAGCAAGTATTTCGTTGAGAGAGAAGAAGGCGTCGGCGGCGACGATCACGAGCCGTTCCTGCGCGCAGGCATTGATGCTGTGGACATCATACAGCTTTCGACCTATTGCTGCTGGCACGAGCCGACTGACACGCTCGATAAAATATCTCCGCAGACTTTGAAAATCGTCGGCGACGTGGTTCTTGCCAGTCTCCCGCGCATAGAGCAGCGTCTGGCGAGCAAGAGCGGCGGCTAACAGAGCAAGTCAGAAGGCGTAAGGATGAAGGATGAAGAGCATGCTATTGAAGATGAATGCTTCATGTCAGGACAGCATGCCTTTCATCATTCCGCCTTCATCCTTCATCCTTGCTTTTCATTAGGAGGCAAATGATGCTCAAGGCTTCGGACATACTTGTGCCGGTGGATTTTTCTCCGACCTCTTTGAATGCCGTGCGCGCCGCCGCGATTATCGCCGCGCCGGATGGCGACCTGACCCTGCTGCACGTCATCAACGAGGATTTCATCAACGATGCGGTCGCAGCTTCTCTGGGAAACACGGATGAGATTACGCAGAGATTGCGCGAGCGCGCGGAGCTTGATTTCGCCTCGATGCTGGAAGGCATCGAGATTGAAGGCGTGAACATCGAGCGCATGATCGTCGTCGGCGCTCCTTTCGTCGAGATTTTGAAAATCGCCCGTGACCTCGATCTGCCAATGATTGTGATGGGCGTGCGCGGACGCTCAACCCCGCCCGAAGAATTGTTGTTCGGCTCGACGGCGGAGAAAGTCCTGCGCGGCTCGCGCGTGCCAGTGCTTTGCATACCCTTTTGAGTGTAGGATTTTTTTATAGATGACTGAAGAGAAGAAAAGAATCGCCGTCATTCCCGGCGACGGCATCGGGCCTGAAGTAATCGCGGAAGCAGTCGCCTTGCTTGAAAGCCTGCGCGAAACGCATGGCGTCGAGCTTGAGTTCAAGCATTTCGATTGGGGCGCGGATAAATATTTGAGTGAAGGCATCAGCTTGCCCGAAGGCGCGCTCGAAATGCTGGCGCGAGATTTCGATGCCATTCTCTCAGGAGCTTTTGGCGACCCGCGAGTGGAAACAAATAAGCATGCTGAAGATATTTTAATGGGCATGCGGCGCGGCTTAGACCTGTATATCAATCTCAGGCCGGTGCGGCTGCACGCGGCTCATCTCACGCCTTTGCGTGACCGCACGATGGAAGAGATTGATTTCGTAGTCTTCCGCGAGAACACAGAGGGAGCTTACTGCGGCGCGGGCGGCTTTCTCAAAAAAGGAACGCCGGATGAAATCGCCACGCAGGAAGAACTGAATACGCGGCGCGGCGTCGAACGAATCATCGTCGCGGCTTTTGAGTACGCACGCGCGCACGAGAGAGGCAAAGTGACGATGGCTGACAAATCCAACGTCCAGCGTTTCGGCGGAGACCTCTGGCAGCGCACGTTCAAAGAGGTCGCGGCGCGCTACCCGGAGATCGAAGCCAACCATCAATACGCGGATGCGATGACGATGTACATGGTGCTGCAACCGGAGCAATATGAAGTGATCGTCACCAATAATTTGTTCGGAGACATCATGACAGACCTCGGCGCGGCGCTACAGGGTGGCCTCGGCCTCGCCGCGTCCGGCAATATTCATCCGGGCCACGTCTCTCTCTTTGAGCCTGTGCACGGCAGCGCGCCGCCTCTGGCCGGCAAAGGAGTCGCCAATCCGGTTGGCTCTATTCTGACTGCGGCGATGATGCTAGAATATCTTGGCTACGACGCGGCGAGCCGTGCCGTGGAAAAGGCCGTCCGCAAAAGCATAGAGGACAAGCAGACCACGCGCGACCTCGGCGGCACGCTTTCGACGGCAGAAGCCGGTGCAGCCATCCGGCAGAGACTTAAGGAAGCTTAAAGGGAAGATTTGAAATTCAAGATTTGAGACTTACGAAATACAGGATTTTTTTTTAGCTTGCTTTTCATCGCAAATCTTAAACTTCAAATCTCAAATGCAATAACCGTATGAGCGGCAAGGGAAGAGATTCAGCGCAAAGATTGCTCGCCATCATCGTGATCATAGCGATGCTGGCAGTGATGGGGATTCCCGTCTCGGTGATAGTCTTTTTCGCTATCGTCACCTATTTTATCTGGCGCGCAGTGCAGCGTTCGGAGCATCAGGAGACCGGGCGCATCTTCGAGTTTTTTATTGCCGCCAATGACATCCTGCGCGATGAAGAGCGGCGCTGGTTCGGCTTTGAGATTGCAGAAGTGATAGAGCGCGGCGAGCGTCTCCTGCATGCTCAAACAGACGCGCCGCCCCTGGTTTATTTTGCCCTCGGCGCGCTCTATCACCACGCGGGCGATCATGAAGCGGCGGTCGAACATCTCTCTTACATCATCGAAAACGACCTCTCGGACGAGCGGCATCTCAACGCTCCCTCGCCTGAGCTGCGACGCTATGTGCATATCCTGCGCAAGCTGGAACGCGAGCCTGCCGAAGCTCCGCAAACGATGGCCGCGATTCGCAGCCTAGAGCGCACGCGCCGCAATCAGGGCGCAAGCCTTTTGAGCGCGAGCCGCGAACGCCTGAACATCATTCCGGCTCTCGGTTCGGCTGCGAGACATGCATCTTTTGCTCATGGAGAGAGAGACGCTGCGGGTGTCGAACACAAATCTTCAAACGGCAGGCGGCAAAACGCCGCTGTCGCGCCTCCTCCGCCCATCGCGGACGTGTTGCGCGATGTCTACGAGGAAGAAAAGAAGACTGCCTGACATGTGTAGATGAAGCGCTTTAGGGGAAAGGGAATAAGGCTCAAGCCGCCCTTTCCCCTTTTGCTTTCCCTGTTTTAGCTGAACATGACTGCGGAAAAAATCATCGGGAATTATCGCATCGGGGAATGCATCGGGCGCGGCGGGATGGGCCTCGTGTATCGCGCGACGCACCTGCAACTGCCGCGCGAAGTGGCCGTCAAATCCATCAATGCGCGCGAAAGCAGCGACCTGCGCCGCCTGCGCGCGCGTTTTGAAAAAGAGGCTTACGTTCAATCGCAGCTCGATCATCCCGGCATCGTCAAAATCTACGACTACATTGTTTCCGAGCAGACGTATTACATCGTGATGGAACTGGTACAGGGACGTTCTCTGGCACAGCTTCTCGCGCACGAAGAACGCCCGCTCTCCATTGAGCATGCCTTTCATCTGTTCGAGCAGATACTCGTCGCCATCGCTTACGCGCAAAGCTTCACTTATCTGGACCAGAACGGGCAACGACACAAAGGCTTGATTCACCGCGACCTCAAACCGGGCAACATCCTCGTCACGCCCGAAGACCGTGTGAAGATTACGGATTTCGGCATCGTCAAACTCGTCGGCACGGATAACTCGGACACCTTCGGCACTTTCTATGGCTCGCCGCAATACGTCTCGCCCGAACAGGCCGAAGGCTTGCCCGTTGACGAGTGCTCGGACATCTATTCGCTTGGCATCATTCTTTACGAGATGCTGACAGGCGCAACGCCCTTCGACACGGAGGACGAGCCGCTTTCACGCACAGAGACTTTAAGAGCGCACATAGAGAAACAGCCGCGCCCTCCATCCGGGATCAACCCGGCCATCACTCCCGAAATCGAAGCCGTTATCCTGCGTGCGCTGGAAAAGAAACCCAAAGCGAGATTCAACTCGGCGGGTGATTTTCTGCGCGCTGTGCGCGAGGCGCGCGGGCTGCCCGTCGAAGACCCGGATACGCAGGGTCAGAGCAAGCACGTGCCACAGAGGCCAGCGCGCGAGAAGGACACGGGCAAAGGGACTCGCCATACAGACCGCGAAAATTATATTACGCAGCCGATTACCTCCGTCGCCTGCGCGCACTGCGGCGCGGAGTTGGAAGATGATGACGACAAGCATTGCCGCCAGTGCGGCACGGAACTCGGCTTTTCGCCCGCGACCGCAAAGCTGACGCACGTTGAATCCATCGCCGCCGGGAGAAACAGAAAATGGGGACTGTGGACAATCGCTGCTCTAGGCGCGGTGGTTCTCGTCAGTTGGGTTATTTATAAGGCTCTTCCTGATAGCCGTCCTGCTGCTGTCGAGCCAGCCCCGACCGTTTCCGCTACTCCCGCGCCAACGCCCGCGCCGCCGGATTCACTTGTCGAATTAAAACCGGCGGCGGTGAATGTTGATTCGAGCTATGACGGCTATAGCGCAACGCCTCTGACCGACGGCGAACTGGACGTGCGACGCATCAGCCGCATGAAATATAACGCGGGCAACTGGGCCTCTGCCGAGACGCCGGAGCCGCACTGGATAGAGATTGTGCTGGCCCAGCCGACGCGCCTTGCAGCCGTCTATGTTTACTGGGGCTTTGACCGCAACCGTTTCGTGCCGTCAAAGCTCATAGAATTGCATGCGCCGGACGAGAGCGGCGCGTGGCGCACAGTGTCATCGCTGCAATCCGGCAATGACCACGACCGCGCGGCCTTCGCGT
The DNA here is from genome assembly GCA_963817025.1 of Pyrinomonadaceae bacterium. Lineage (GTDB taxonomy): Bacteria > Acidobacteriota > Blastocatellia > Pyrinomonadales > Pyrinomonadaceae > JACMLC01. Next base: position 763,404 of record CAWFML010000005.1, read on the forward strand.
TCGCGCCGCTCACGACACAGAAGCTGCGCATCTTTCAACCCGCGCAACAGGGGCCGACCAACAGACCTTTTGTGATGTGGGTCAGAGAAATCAAAGTGTTCGGCATTAAAAACTAAGGAATGATTTAAAGCTCAAGTGTTGATAACCTTCAAGCCTTTGCGCCTTGAGTCTTTCATTCTTTGCGCCCCCGGCGTGAAACGTTGCTGTCTCTCGCCGGGGGCGCAAAGTTAAAACATTAAGGCGCAAAGGCTTGAATGGTTTCGTCATCGAATCGAATCTCAAACCAATACGTGCATATTATGTTATCTGCTGAAATCATCGCTATCGGTTCGGAGCTTTTGACGCCGGACAGGTCGGACACCAACAGTCTGTGGCTGACCGAACAACTTAACGGCATCGGCATCGAAGTCAAGCTCAAGACGATTGTCGGCGACGATGACGCGCGGCTCGAAGAGACCATCAAGGATGCGCTCAAGCGTTCGAGCGTCGTCATCATGACCGGCGGGCTTGGGCCAACCGAAGATGACATCACGCGAAAGGTTGCGGCGCGTGCTCTGGGTCGTAGATTAATGCTCAATGAAAAAGTCTTGGAAGAGATTAGCGCGCGATTTCTTAGTTTCGGGCGCACGATGCCGCAGATAAATTCGCGGCAGGCGATGGTCATAGAGGGCGCGCAGGTGTTGGCAAATCCGAACGGCACGGCTCCCGGCATGTATCTCGATTACGAAGGGCGCGATGTGGTCTTGCTGCCCGGCCCGCCGCGCGAGATGCGCCCGATGTACGAAAATTTCATTCAGCCAAAGCTCACGGCCAAAGCCGGAGATGTGCGCGTCGTACGCAGAATCCTGCGCGTGGCCGGAATGGGCGAGTCTGCCGTGGATGAACGCATCGCGCCCGTCTATTCGCAGTACAAAAATCCGCAGACGACGATTCTCTTTAACCGGAGCGAGATCGAAATACATCTCACCGCGCAGGCCAAGACAGAACAGGACGCGGAGCTTTTGCTCGACGGCCTTGCAGGGCAGATAGAAGAGAGACTGGGCCACGCCATCTTTGCTTTTCGCGGAGAGAAGATGGAGGAAGTCGTCGGGCTTCGATTGGCAGTCAACGGCTTTACGCTGGCCGTCGCAGAAAGCTGCACGGGCGGCCTGATAGCTCAGAGACTGACGGAAGTTCCCGGCTCGTCCGTCTATTTCATGGAAGGCATCGTCGCTTATTCCAACGAGGCGAAAATCAGGACGCTCGATGTGGATGAGGAATTGATTGCCAGCCACGGGGCCGTGAGTGCGGAGGTGGCCGAAGCGATGGCCGAAGGCGTGCGCCGCCGCGCCGATACGGATTTCGGACTCTCCATCACGGGCATCGCAGGGCCGGGCGGCGGCACGGATGAAAAGCCCGTCGGACTCGTTTACATCGCGCTCTCGGACGACGCGCATACGGAGCATCGTAAATTAAATGTGCCCGGCGACCGCCACCTGATTCGCTGGCGTTCTTCACAGGCCGCGCTCGACCTCTTGCGTAAGCGTTTGATATAAAACACGTGAAACAAGACTGGAAACTCTTTGCGCCTCTTTGCGTCTTACTCTTTACGCTCTTTGCGGTTAAGTGATTTGTTAACGCAAAGCAAGACTCGCAAAGAAACGCAAAGGACTGGCTGCTCCCTGCAAGCACTTTCTACTCTTGATTCGCATAAGGCCGCTCTCTAACCGGAATAAATAATTCTTGGGTGAAGGAAAACAAGGGATGAAGATAAAGCTGTTTTATCTGATTGGTTTAGTGTCGTTGATGGCTTTCGGCTTTCTGGCCTGTACAAAGAAACAGACAGGCGTGTCGTCCGATCTTCAAGTCAACGGCGATAGCGCCAACGTGCAGGTTGACTCGAAGCAGGGCGGCATGTCTGGCGCAAAATCTGCGGGCGGCAAAGTTTTTCGCGGAAGTATCGGTGATAAAAAGATAGAGATGACGCTCAGGCGCGAAGGCGACCAGCTTTCCGGCACATATCTTTACAGGAGAATCGGCAGCGACATCGCGCTCAAAGGCTCTCTTGATAAGCAGGGAAAGTTTACGCTTCAGGAGTTCGATAACAGCGGCAAGCAGACCGGCGAGTTTAAGGGCAAGTGGGACGAGCCTGCCAATCTTCCGACCGCGACGCTGGAAGGAACGTGGGCCAAACCGGGCAGCGACCAGACGCTCTCTTTCTATATGACGGAGCAGGCGATTGAATTTACAAACGGCCTGCGCGTCTTGCAGAGGGAAATCAAGGAAGAGGACAAGAAGAAAAAATACTGGGTCGAGGCGGAGTATCCTGAACTGACCGGGGCGGCCAATCAGGGCGCGGATAAATTTAATGCTGAAGTGAAGCGGCTCATCACCAAAGAGACTCAGGAGTTCAAGCAGAACGAATCTGAGATCGGCGCGGATGATTTGCCAGCCGAAACCTCAAACAGCTTTATAGACATCTCGTATGATGTCGTGCTGGCGACGGACAATCTCATCAGCGTCATGTTTGGCGTCTCGACCTATTCGCGCGGCGCGGCGCATCCGAATTATTCCACCTCAGTCGTCAATTATGATTTAAAGTCCGGCGCATCACTCAAACTGGCTGACCTGTTCAAACCCGGCTCGGACTATCTGGAAGCCATCTCGCGCTTCTGCATGGACGTGTTAAAGAAGCAGGCGGCGGCAATTGATGCCCCGACCGAGACGATTGATGAAGGAGCAAGCCCGAATCCTGATAATTATCAGAGCTGGAATATCTCGAAGAAGGGATTAGCCGTCAACTTCGACCCCTATCAGGTTGCCTCGTATGCGGAAGGCCCGAAGAATGTCATCGTGCCTTACTCCGTCTTGAAAGAGATGATTAAGCCGGACGGGCCGCTCGCCGCGGTTGCCAACAAATAAAAGCAAAGAGAAGTCTCCCGCAAAGGCGCTGGTGACGCAAAGAAGAAGCTTAACTGCTTTCTTTGCGTCACCAGCGCCTTTGCGGGAAATGTTTTTTCATGCTTCTGCTTGTCGCTCCTTTAGTTTGCTTGATATAGTCTTACTTCGCCCTTTCCTGCTTTTCACTCGCTGGGCGCGGAGTGCTCACAATGCGACCCGTGCTGATATTGATTGCCGCGTACTTGCTGGGTTCGATTCCCTTTGGCTATCTGATCGTGCGTGCGAAAGTGGGCGCGGACGTGCGCGAGACGGGGTCTGGCGGCACGGGCGCGACCAATGTCACGCGGCGCGCGGGGAAGTTTGCAGGCATCTTTACGCTCCTGCTCGACGCAGCTAAAGGCGTGCTGGCGATTTATCTGGCACGCAAGTTTTTGACGCCGGATTTCGGGATTAACTGGTGGGTGGCGGCAGCGGCGGTGACGGTTGTTGCGGGGCATATCTTTCCGGTCTGGCTTGGCTTTCGCGGCGGTAAAGGAGTGGCGACAGGCGTCGGAGTCTTTCTCGCGCTCTCGCCGCTGGCGGTCATCGGCGCGGTATTGATTTTTATCTTGATTGTAGCAATCACGCGCTATGTCTCGCTCGGCTCGATTGCGGCGACCGCAGCCTTTCCCGCCTGCGTCTGGCTGTTGTCAAAATTCTTTCATCCCGTGCCGGGTCTGAGAGAAATTCTAACGGCTTCAATCATCGGCGGCGCGCTGATTATTTTTATGCACCGCGCCAACATAGGCAGACTGCTGCATGGCACGGAAAGCAAGTTTAGATAATTTTCTGATTGGCTCACTTGCTCATTGAATCATTGAAAAAATGATTCAATGAGCAAATGGGAAAATGAAACAATTTTCATGACTCGGATTGCGGTTATCGGCGCGGGGAGTTGGGGGACGGCGCTCAGCATCATCGCCGGGCGTGCGGGTCACGAGGTGCGTCTCTGGTCGCGCAATGCCGGGGTGGTCGAAGAGGTTAATCAACGCCACGTCAACAGCGCGTATCTGAAATCTCATGTGATTTCCGGGAGAGTGCGCGCGACGGTTGAATTGGATGAAGCTGTGCGCGGCGCGGAGTTCGTGCTGCTGGCTGCTCCCTCACACGTGACGCGAGAGTTGGTTGTTCGCATGCTCCCGTCGCTTGAACGGCAGATGCTCTTTATCAGTGCGACCAAAGGCATTGAGATAGAAACTGGAAAGCGCATCTCGGAAGTTTTAAGCGAAGTGGTGGGAGAGCGTTTCGAGCCGCGTTTCGTCTGTCTTTCGGGGCCGTCCTTTGCGCATGAAGTGGCTGCGGGCCAGCCGACCGCCGTGGTCGCCGCCAGCCGTGGCAAAGATGATAGCCACCTGGTCCAGACAAAACTCAGTTTCGAGAATCTGCGTATCTACACCAACACGGATGTCGTCGGGACTGAGCTTGGCGGGGCAGTCAAAAACGTGATGGCGGTCGCGGCAGGAATGGTCGCCGGACTCGGACTCGGAACCAACAGCGTCGCCGCGCTCATCACGCGTGGCTTAGCAGAAATAGCGCGGCTCGCATTCGCGCAGGGAGCGCAGCTTGAAACGCTGATGGGCCTCGCAGGCATGGGCGATCTGGTCTTGACCTGCACGGGCGGCCTGTCAAGGAATCGTTTTGTGGGGCAGGAGCTTGGCAAAGGTCGTCGCCTCGATGAGATAGTCGAAGGCATGCGCGAAGTCGCAGAAGGCGTCAAGACGACGCTGGCGGTTAAGCGTCTCTCGGAAAAACTCTCTGTCGAGATGCCGATTACCGATGAGGTCTATGCAGTGCTTTATGAAGGCAAAGCTGCGGCGGATGCTGCGGGCGAGTTGATGACAAGACCTTTGCGCGGGGAGTTTGAGAAATAAAACGGCCTTTGTGCTTTGTTTTTTGTGCTTTGTTAGTCTTGCTCAAACTTGAATCCTAAGAGTCAAGCCTGAGTCGCGTGCAAAGAACAAAAGACAAAGAACGAAGAACAAATTGAGTAATTATGGCAGTCGCAACTGAAGAAAAAATGCTCGCCGCTAATCGCGCAGCCTTTCATGAGTATCATATCTCGGACAAATATGAGGCGGGCGTCGCGCTCACTGGAACCGAGGTCAAGAGCGTGATGGCCGGGCGCGTGCAGTTGAAAGATTCATACGTGGCGGTCAGAGATGGCGAGGCGTGGTTGTTTAATGCACATGTTTCGCCGTATTCTCATGGCAACCGGGCGAATCACGACCCACTGAGAACGCGCAAGCTGCTCTTGCACCGGCGTGAGATTGATAAGCTCGAACAGCTTGCCACCGTACAGGGCATGACGCTCGTGGTGACGCGCGTCTATTTGAAGAACGGGCGCATCAAGTTTGAAGTGGGCGTGGCGAAAGGCAAAAAGCTTTACGATAAGCGCGAGACGGAAATGCGGCGCACGGTTGAGCGTGAGACGCGCGCTCAGTTGAAAGAGCGCAACAAATAATAGTTTTGTATCAGACGATAAGAGAGGACAATCCAATGGAAGTGCAGGGAAGCGCTGGACGCTATCAGGATGAGGATGTACAGGCTCTGGCCGTCGCGGTCTTTAAAGATGAAAAGGCCGGCGAGGGACTTTTGCAGGAGCTTGATGCAATCTCCGGTGGGATCATCAAATCCGTCATTGAATCCGAAGAGTTAAAGGGTAAAGAAGGCGAAACGGTTTATGTGCACTTGACGGGAGAGGGCAATCAGGCAAAAGCGCGGCGGCTTTTATTAATCGGCGTCGGCGAGCGCGATGCTTACACGCTGCCGCAGGTCTCGCAAATGGCAGGCACTGCGGTGCGTTTCCTGCGCGGGAAAAATATCAAGACGCTGGCCGTCGTCCCGCGCGCGGAAGGCGATGCCGAAAGAGTCACTGCGGCGGCGGCGGAAGGCGCGATCACGGGTCTCTTCGAGCTTGATAAATATCGCACCTCGGACAAGGAAGAAAGACAGATAGAGCGATTCGTCGTCATGACGGAAGGCGCGGACGAAGATGCCTTGAAGCGCGGCAGCGAGCGCGGACGCATCATCGGCGAGTCTGTCAACTTCACACGCGAACTGGCGAACGAGCCGGGCGGATACCTGACTCCCACAGATATGGCCGACCGCGCGCGTGAGATTGCCGAAAAGTTCGGGTTGAGTCTCGAAGTGCTCGATGAGGCGCGGATGGAGCAAGAGGGCATGGGCGCGCTCTTGAGCGTCTCGCGCGGCTCGGAAGAGCCTGCGAAGTTAATCATCTTAAAATACTTACCGCGTGAGGCAGCCAACCAGTCCACAGACAACCTGCTCGCCTTTGTCGGCAAGGGAATCACTTTCGATTCCGGCGGCATCTCGATCAAGCCCGGCGAGAACATGGAGTTGATGAAATACGATATGTCGGGCGGGGCGACTGTGCTCGGCGCAATGCGTGCCATCGCGCAGCTCAAGCCCTCGATTCCTGTCCTGGGCGTTGTGCCCGCTTCGGAAAATCTGCCATCGGGCAAAGCCACCAAACCCGGAGATGTGGTCACGGCCATGTCCGGCAAGACCATAGAGATTATCAACACGGATGCTGAAGGCCGTTTGGTTCTCTCGGATGCCATCTGCTACGCGAAAAAGCTGGGGGCCAAGCGCATCGTTGATATGGCGACGCTGACGGGAGCTGTGTCAATTGCTCTCGGGGATGTCAACGCGGCAATTCTCGGCACGGATCAAGCTTTGATTGATGAAGTGATCGAAGCGGGTCGTGAGGTCGGCGATAAATACTGGCAACTGCCGCTCGATAAGGAATATTCAAAGCAGATTAAATCCGAGATCGCGGACATCAAAAACATCGGCGGGCGCAAAGCCGGAACCATCACCGCCGCCGCTTTTCTCAAAGAGTTTGCGGACGGCGTGGCGTGGGCGCACCTTGATATAGCGGGCACGGCATGGGGCGACGAGGTCAAGCCTTATCGCGCCAAAGGGCCAACCGGCATCGCTGTCCGTACGCTCATCAATATGGTCGAGCGCGCAGCCGCGACACAATCAAATGGAGATCAGGGCTAGGCGAGAAAGAGCTTGAAGGTTAATTTCACAGAAGGCGGCGGCTCGGTTTTGAGCCTGTCGCCTTCACCTTTTTCCACCTTCTCAAATTCGCTTCTGTCTTGAATCGTAGACAGCCCTGTCTCCAAAAGTGAACACAATCGTTTCTTCAATGAAATTGGAATCTCTTATTCGTTAATGTTTATTAAAGCCGGGCGCTTGGCACAGTCATTGCACTGTTCTTCGATGGAGCCATCGGCGGTGATCGCCACTAAATAGATTGTCCTTGCCCCCCCCGGTTGAATGGCCGGGGCCACAAGCATCACATCCTTTGGCTCAACTCACCCCACAACAATAAAGCAATAACTCACGACCGTGCAGATTATCTTTAACGGCTGGTCTGTATAATAAGAGCCAGAGCGTTTATCCTCTAAACGCTCTGGCTTTTTAAATCTTCACAGGATCAGAGCCTGCCAAATCCGCCATTATCCGGCTTTTCAGAAGAGACGAAATTGACCTTTGCATGTTATAGTGGGGCGACATCAAGGGCGACCCTCTCCTGCCCACTCAGCAGAGAATTTCAGGCGCGCCCATCGCCAGCTTTTGTCGGAAGGTGAGAGAAAGCGCGGTGGTTGATTATTACAAGATTCTGGGCATCAAGCGCACTGCGACGGCAGCCGAAATCAAATCTGCCTATCGCAAACTGGCGCGCAAGAGGCATCCGGACTTAAACGGCGGCTCTGAAGAAGCCGCGCGCGAGTTTGCGCTGCTCGCCCTCGCCTATCGCACTTTAAGCGACCCGCAGGAGCGCGCCTTCTACGATGCCAAATGCGCCAAAGGGGAAAGCGGCCACTCGGTACTTCATTCAGACAATCCGCATGCGCGCCGCATGCGCCGCGTCGTGATGGCTCAGGCGCGTTGGGATCGAGCCGTTGATTCATGGCTTGAACGTGAACGCCGTGACACTTCGGAACGCATGCGTGCAGTCTTCACTACTGTCTCTCTCTTTCTCTCAACCTTTATCGTCGCCGTCCTCAAGCCGCGCTTCTGGCAGAGCTTTGACGGCTATTTCGGACGCGCCATGCTGCTCACGCTCTTCGTCATCGGCATCTGGCACTTAGCCTCGCGCCTGCGCGAATATTTCGAGCATTACACTTACAATCCAAAGTCAATTCACGTTTCTCTGATGGGCGAGGAAGAGAAAACTGAAAAGCCGTTTACACGATTCAGCGCCTATACTTTTCTCATCATCGGCTATGTCGCAAGCATCGGCGCGGGCCTCTTCGTCGGACTGCACACGCATTACATCGTCAGCGATCTGGCCTTCTTCTTTGACCAGCAAGTTCGCCCTGACCTGCTCTTCTATCCTCCGATTGCCGTGCTCATAGTGGATACGATGCACTCCGTCGCCTCCAAGATAGATGCCTGGTAGAGCCTTCCTTCATCTTTTAATCAGATAGATTACAGACGTTGTTCGGAGCGAAACAATCTTGCGCCTTCCGTGGGTTCTCGTGTATATTTTCGTGCGACCCCTATTACACAATCAGGCCGCTGCCCGCTGAAGAGGCTGGCCGCATTGCAGGATTCAAAGCTGAAGGAGAACTAAACCCACGCTCTTGACATACGAAAAAGCGTGCCCCCTTGCATCAAACGAAATCCGCCGACGGCCTCCTGAACGTCGCCTGCTTCATCTTCCGTAGAAGGTGAACCATGCTCGCTGGCCGTCGCCCTTTGCTGGCAAAGGAGCTAAGAGATGGCTAAGCGAATAACCGAGCGCCAACGCCTCGCTTTCAAACTCGACTCTCTCAACGATACTGAAGTTTGCGAAGTTTTAGATTACATCTCTATCATGGAGACTATGCGACGCGCGGCGGCCACGTCCGGCCTCTGGGAAGACGAGTTGATAGCCGTTCTGGCTGATGCGCAAGAGAACAAGCGTGCGCAACAGGCTTTTGAATGGGAAGCCGCCAGACGCCGCGCCGAACGTCGCGCCGCAACTCTTCCGACGCGTACCTGAATTCAATGACAGCGTCAATCCTAAACTACACATGTATGAGCGCAGCCCGCACAGGCCGTGTGCCGGTGTGCCTGCTTCTTTTCTTGACCTTCCTTGCGGGCGCGTCCTTAACAATCTTTGCCCGGCAAACATCTGGTTCCGATCTCACGCCCATGCAGCGAGAGATTGAACGGCAAAGGCTGCGCCTCTCATCATCCGAAACTGAAGAACGCAGGGACGCCTTGATGCGCCTCGGCTGGATGAAGCGACCGGAAGCCTCGCGCGTCGCCGCTCTTGCGCTCAACGACGCTTCAGAGATAGTGCGCGCCACGGCTACAGGCGCGGTGCTTTCGCTTCCGCCGGATGAAGCCGCCGCTGTGCTGCTGCCGCTTCTTCAGGACAAGAAAGAGTTTGTAAGACAAGAAGCGGCCTATGCGCTGGGCCAGACGCGAAGCCGCATGGGAGTCGCCGGGTTGGTCACGTTGCTTGAGAGAGACAAACTACCGGGCGTGCGCGGCGCGGCAGCCGTTGCGTTGGGCCTGATCGCTGATGAATCCGCCGCGGGTTCGCTGGCACGCACCCTCGACCCTTCTTACACCGCTTTGGAATCAAGCGCTCAGAAAAGGCGGAGCAAAAAAGAGGACAACGAGTTTGTCCTGCGCGCCGCCGCACGCGCGCTTGGACAGATACGCAGCCGCGTCGCTGTTCCGGCTTTAGTTTCGGTGATGGCAAACGAGCGCGCGGACGATGATCTGAGACGCGAAGCAGCCCGCGCTCTGGGTTTAATCGGCGATTCCTCAGCCGTGCCCGCGTTGCGCGCCGTGCTCGCAGACGGCGACCCATATCTCTCACGCATCGCCTACGAAGCCCTGCTTAAAATTTCCCCGGCAGACGCGGGCGGAAGACCATCATGAGACACATAAAAAGTGAGCTTCAGGAATAGCGCATCAGGCCGCATTGAATTTCAAAACGCAATCATAAAAGTTAAAGAGCCGGACTCGTTTAATCGAATCCGGCTCTTTAACTTTTTCTATTCTTTGCGGGCTAAGAGTTAGTTTTCGGTCTTATCTCCGCGTCCCTGTCCTTTGCGCGCAGCCTTGCTTTGCGGTAACGGCAGCGCCGCGCCATCCGATTTGGATTGCAACTCTTCCGGTTGCTCCGAGCCTTCCGGCGCATCCTGAATCAAAGCTCCACCGGAACGTTTGGAGAAAATCAGCTTGCCTGCTATCTCGTCAAAATCAACATTGACCAGATCGCCCAAGCCCACCTGCGCCGTCGCCACCAGGTTCGAAAGCGGGTAAACCAGAAAACGCTCAATCGCCCGCTTCAAGTGTCGCGCGCCGTATTTGAAATCTATCCCCTCGCGGAGCAATAAATCTTTGGCGGCATCCGAACACTGGAAGATAAACTTCGTTCCGGCAGACATCATGATTCTGTCCTGCACGGATTGCAGCTCAAGATCGAGTATCTGCCTGAGATGATGCTCCTTGAGAGAACGGAAGACCACGACCTTATCTATGCGATTCATAAACTCAGGCGAAAACTTACGCCGCGCAGCTTCGACCGCCGTGCGATAAATCTTCTGATCCACATCCGAATCGCTCGGATTCTTGGCTCCCTTGCCGGGCGCAAAACCGATGCCGCCGGAAATCAACTCGGACATCTCACGCGCCCCCAGGTTCGAGGTCATAATTACCATCGAGCGCGAGAAATCCACGCGGCGATTATCGCCCAGGGTCAGCGTCGCTTTGTCCAGAATGCCGAGCAGCAACTGCCAGAGGCTGTCAGAGGCTTTCTCTATCTCATCAAAAAGAATGAGCGAGAGCTTGGTCTCTTCCGTCTGGTAACGGTCTAGATTTTCCTGCGTCAGCATGGGGCTGGTCTCGCGGTGGCCCAAATATCCCGGAGGCGAGCCGATGAGCTTGGCTATCTCATGCGAATGCTGAAACTCTGCGCAGTCAATCTTGACGACCGCGTTCGAGTCGCCAAAGAGAACTTCGGCAGCCGCTTCGATGACGCGAGTTTTACCCGAGCCGGTAGGCCCTAGAAAGAGCATCGTCCCGACGGGGCGGTTTGGCGGATTCATGCCCGCCAGAAAGATTTGGTAAAGGCCGCTCATGCGGCGCACGGCGCGCTCCTGGCCGACAATGCGGCCTCCGAGCTTTTCTTCAAACTCCTGAGCGCGCGGACTCTTTTGATCGGGATCGAGGAAGACCAGGTTTTCCATTGTGTCGTCTATTATTTCCATTTCTGTAATCATGGCCGTCCTCCTTCATGTGCAGGCGGTCAAGCAAATGATGCTCGGCCTCTTCCGAGAGATAATACGGATGACCGACCGCGTTGGTTCGGTTCCGGCCCCGGTGGCCGCATCCGCCCTTCCACATGCAAAGAACGAACCACTGACAGCTTTGATGCATAGGGTATAGCGTAAGTTTGCAGCCCAAGCTTTGCTCAGACTGGACTTGAAAGTAAACGCCGACACTATATATACGACTGCGCGCTGAATGTCACCACAAAATGTGTGAAAAAGTTAATTTCTGTGGCCGGAGAGAAAAATTCTTAAAAAAACCGCGCTGACATTTAACGTCAGCGCGGGGATGACAATTCTCGTCCCCGTTCAATTTTCGGAGCGGGCATCTCGCCGCGCGACATACTTAAACGTGCCCGCCAGTCACCAAAACGTCTGGGTAACGCGGGAAAGATTCGAGTTCTGTGAAGCATTGATTTTAAAAGAATGAAGGGACGCGAATGAATCGCGCCCCTCATCGAAAGTAAAGCTCTTGTTTGCAATCCGGCTTTAATCGTAATACTCAAGACCGAGATGCGTAATCAAGTCCTCGCCGCGCAGGTGGCGAAGAGTGTTTTTGAGCTTCATCAGTTGGATGAAAACGTCATGCTCCGGATAGAGTCCCGGCGCGGTCTGCGGCGATTTGAAATAGAAGGAGAGCCATTCCTGCACGCCCTTCATTCCCGTGCGCTGGGCCAGATCGAGAAAGAGCGCAAGGTCAAGCACGAGTGGCGCGGCGAGGATAGAATCGCGGCAGAGGAAATCAATCTTGATCTGCATCGGATAGCCGAGCCAGCCGAAAATGTCTATGTTGTCCCAACCCTCTTTGTTGTCGCCGCGCGGCGGATAATAATTGATGCGGACGACATGCGAGAAATCCTTGTACAGCTCAGGATAAACTTCCGGCTGGAGAATATATTCGAGCACGGAGAGCTTGGATTCTTCCTTCGTCTTAAAAGACTCAGGGTCATCCAAGACTTCGCCGTCGCGGTTGCCCAAAATATTGGTCGAATACCAGCCGTGCAATCCGAGCATGCGCGATTTCAAGCCGGGCGCGAGAATGGTTTTCATCAACGTCTGGCCGGTCTTAAAATCTTTGCCGCAGATAGGCGCATTATTTTGTTCGGCAAGCTGTGCGAGCGCAGGCACATCAACGCTCAAGTTAGGCGCGCCGTTAGCGAAGGGGATGCCGGATTTGAGAGCCGCATAAGCGTAAATCATGGAGGGCGCGATTGACTTGTGATTATCGCGCATGGCCTGCTCAAAAGATTTCAAGGTCTTATGAACGGCATGTGGCTTGAGAAAAATTTCCGTAGATGCTGCCCAGATCATCACCAGCCGGGAGCACTTGTTCTTTTTCTTCCACGCGGCGATTTCTTCAATCAGTTGTTCGGCCAGCTCAAACTTGTTCACGCCCTCTTTGACGTTTGGCCCATTCAGCCGCTTGACGTAAGACTGGTCAAAGACGGCGCGCATCGGCTTAATCTTTTGCAGCGGCTTTTTAACCTGCGCGAGCAGTTCTTTCTCAAGCACGCCTGCATTCAGCGCCGCTTCGTAGGCTGAATCGTTGAAGATGTCCCACGCGCCGAAGACGAGGTCGTTCAAGTCCGCGAGCGGGACGAATTCTTTGATCAGCGGCACGCGATTGTCCGTGCGCCTGCCCAGACGAATCGCGCCCATCTGCGTCAGGCTGCCGATTGGCTGCGCGATGCCCTGTTTGATGGCTTCGACGCCTGCGATGAAAGTCGTGCTGACTGCGCCCAGTCCGACGAGCAAGACTCCGAGCTTACCTTTAGCGGGAGCAATCTCAGCCCCTTTTTTAACCATGTTCCAGCCTCCACAAAAATAAAGTGTAGACGAGCATACAGGCGAACACGCGCGGCGTCTCATCATTTCTTGCGGATAAATGGCGACGGATTGCTCATCATCGTAAGGAAAGAGCGTTTTGAGATGATAGCGAGTTGTGGGGTGACTTTTAAAAGTTTCCCGCAAAGGCGCTGGTGGCGCAAAGTAAGACCGCAAAGGGTTGAATGCTGCTCGCTCTTTGCGAGCTTTTCTTTGCGCCACCAGCGCCTTTGTGGGAAAGTATCCTTTCTCATCCTCTCACGATAGCGGCGCGGAAGGCGCGTGGCGTGAGTCCTGTGGCCTGACGAAAGGCTTTGGTGAAATGGCTCGGACTCGCATAGCCGACGCGCGCACTCACCTGTGTGATGGAGAGGTCTGTGTCAGCGAGCAGCGTTTGGGCGCGTGCGGCGCGCAGTGTCGCCAGATAGGCGTGCGGGGTTGCTCCCGTCAGTTTTTTGAAGAGGCGCGAGAAATGAAAGGGCGAGAGATATGCTGCCGCTGCTATCTCTTCGAGCGGCAGGTCGCGGTCAAGATGAGCATGCATCAGCTCGACGGCGCGGCGTATGCGGCGGTCAACCAGACCGGCCCGCGAGAGTTCCAATTCGTCTGCGCGACGGACATGAGCATGCTGGCGCAGCAACTGCACTATAAGCTGCTCGACCAGCGCGGCGACGACCATCTCCTGCCCGGCTTCCTGCTGGCACAATTCTTCAGCCAGCTCATGTGCGAGCCGCGACAGTCGCTCGTTCTGCTCGATGACGCTCGCGCGAAAGTTGATGTATGCGCCGGATTTGATGATCTGCGTGCGGACGGCGCAGTCGAGAACGAAAGATGATGAGAGTGTGACGGTCAGAAATGCCGTGTGTGTCCCGCTCGCGCTTGCGGTCTCTCCGGGATTGAGCAGCAATGCGCTGCGGCTATCTAATGAGCCGCTTGCCTCGCCTGATTGGTAACGCAGGTTTCCGCCGAGCATGAAGAGCAGGGAATAATCAGAGCGCGCCTCGATAGACCAACGCACGCTACGCAGGCGGCGGTAATGAATAACGTAGGGCGCGCGTATGAAAATCTTATCCAGTTGATTTTCGGCTCGGCGCATGAAGAAAATTTTATATTAGAGGCGCTTCGGGATTTAAGCTTAACTAATCCGCTGACAGCCCGGCGCGCTCGGCGCACAGGCGCGCAGGCGTGTTGGTAATGATGGCATGGATGCCGTCTCGCCCGGCGCGCCTGACCCACGCAGGATGATCGGCTGTCCAGACGACCGTCTTTAAGCCGCGCCGCGTTGCTTCTGCAATAGCGCGCTTAGTTGCCAGCGACCGGTGCAGCGCGATTTCGTCAGCACGTGACCGCACAGCCTCTTCAACGAGTGCGCGCTTTGCTGGAAGCGGGCGCAACAGCTTTGGCTCGAAAAGCGCAGCCGTGCGAATCGTTTGATCTATGCGCTTAATCTCAAGAATCGCGTCGAGCGCAAAACTTTCGACGACGGCGTGCTGATAGAGCTTGTGCTCCCGAATCAATTCCGCAACTTTACCTGCGAGGGCGCGACTCTCGCGGGCAGCGCATTTCATTTCGATATAAAACAGAGCTTGCCGGCCCTTAAAAAATTCCAGCACCTTGAGCAGCGTCGGCACAGTCGCTTTTTCAAATTCCGGATGGGCCTTTGCCGGATAACGCAGGTTGAACCATGTGCCGACATCTATCTTTTCCAGTTCGCTTGATGAAAGGGATGCTATCAAACCTGCGCGTCGTGCGGTGCGTTTCAGTGCGGCATCGTGAATGACGACCGGCACGCCGTCGCTCGCCAGCCGCACATCAAACTCAATCCCGTCCGCGCCTTCCGCGATGGCCCGTTCAAATGAAACGAGCGTGTTCTCCGGCGCGACAGCCGATGCTCCCCTGTGCCCGATGATAAGCATAAGTGGCAGGAGTCAGGGGACAGGGCCGGGGACAGAATAGAAACTCTAAACGCTTTTCTATTGCCCTGCGGCCCCTGTCCTCCAATCGCTTCTATAAACTCTGTAATCAAGTTCCGCGAAGATGTTGTCGCGGCTTTCGATCTCTTGCAGGCGTTCGGCATCAATCGTGCCGCGCTCTATGTCATCTGCAAGGGCGTTGAAGCGGCGGATGTGCGAGCGAAAGCGGCGCGAAGCGTATTCGACGGTCGTGCCCTGATAAATCTGAAAAGCCCAATCGCTGGATTCCGCCAGCAGCAATTCGCGCGCGGCCTGATTGAGCGCGCGATGCATAATCATTTCGGGGCGCGCGTGCCGGTTGGCGAGCGCGGTCATGCGCGCTTCGGCTGCGTGCTGATGCGGATACATCCACGCATTCGCTTCGTTAAGCCAGACCTTGTAGTAGCCCTCTTCGCCCCATGATGAAGCGGAGGGCTGCTGTGTTTGAATAGGGATGCCCGCGTCCAGCAAATCGCCGGGCGAGACGGCGCGTATCGCATCCCTGTCCCAGTACAGCTTGCGAAAAACAAAATCCAGAAACTGCGGCCCCTCGAACCACCAGTGCCCGTAAAGCTCCGCATCGTATGGCGAGACGATGAGCGGCGGGCGTCCGTCAAAAGTCTCGCGCAGGCGTGCCATCTGCTTGATGCGCTCGTTGATAAAGTGGCTGGCATCGAGGGCTGCGCGGCGGCGCGCGGCTTCCGGCTCGTAAGGCAGCTTGTCCTGCTGCCCTACATCGCGCCCGCTGATGCGATGATATTTTAAGCCCAGATGACGACGATTGCCGTCCGCATGCAGATGCGGCAAGAGATAATCGAGCGGCGCATCCCATCCGAGGTCACGATAGAACTCACGATAATCCGCATGGCCGGGATAGCCTACGACCGAACTCCAAACCTGCTGGCTCGTTTCCAGATCGCGCGCAAAGACAGCAACGCCGTTCGGGCAACGCACGGGCGCATACACGCCGTAGCGCGGTCGCGGGTCGCCATAGAGAATCGCGTGCGTGTCCGAGATGAAATATTCGATGCCCGCATCCGCGAGCAGTTTTTCCACTCCCGGCTCATACGCGCATTCGGGCAGCCAGATGCCGCGCGGGCTGCGGCCAAAGTGTTTGCGATAATTTGTGACGGCGACTTCGACTTGCGCGCGTCTGGCTTCCGGCGTCGAGATGAGCGGGAGAAAGCCGTGCGTCGCGCCGCACGTGATAATCTCGACCACGCCCTCTTCCTGTAATTCACGAAAGGCGCGCACGAGATTGCGCTCGTAACGCTCGTTCCAGAGCCGCCATGCCGCGCCGAGCGTGTCTGCATACATCTGCGCCGCCGCATGAAATTGCGGCAACTCGCGGCGAGTGCGCTCGACCTCTTTGCGCGCCAGCGCGAGCAGGTTTTCCAAATGTCTTGTGTAGCGTGTTTCGAGCAGCGAATCCGCAAGCATCTCGCACAAAGGAGGCGAGACGTTCATCGCCAAGCGCGGCGCGGCTCCCGTTTCATGGAGGCTTTGAAAAATGAAGATGAGCGGGAGATAGACCTCTGTGATGGCTTCGTAGAGCCAGTCTTCTTCGAGGAATTCAGGGTGCTCGGGATGGCGCACGAAGGGCAAGTGCGCGTGGAGTATCAGACTGAAGTAGCCTAATGGAGTCATTGATTCATTTGCTCATTTAACCATTTACTCATTTGCTCAATGAGACAATGAATCAATGAGATAATGAGCCAATCATTTTCAGATGGCCGACATTCATGCTCGGCATCCAGAGATGAAAAGGTCTGGCCGGAAGATTGACTTCGCTCGCGCCGACGATGACGCGTGCGACGCGGCGCATGGCTGCTTCTGCCGCAGCATCCACAGGCAACCGGCTCATTTCTATGCCGAGCATCGTGTGCAGAATTTCGACCAGTTGCGAGCCGTCAACTCTTTCGCGGCGAATGTCTTTAGTCTGCGTCAGCCAATCCGCAAGAGAAGGCGAGAGAACTTCGCGCACGCTCTCATATGACACGCCGAAGGCTAAGGCCGCGAGCAGCCCGCGCATCTCCGTCAGTTCTTCTGCCGTCATCGCAGGGACTTCCGCGCCGCCGAAGGCTTCGGCCACAGCGCGCGTCGCCGCGTCATGTGTCACTTCGTCAACGGCTTCAAGCGTGACTTCGAGCGCGTCGCTGACATAGCCCGCTTCGTCAAGCACCCGCGCGAAATTCTCCGCAGAGATGTTCCACTGCGGCGCATCGTCGGCAGAGCGCGCCACGCCTGTGCGCGGCGTCTGTGCGACATTTGAAGAGAGCAGGCGGATAAAAGCGCGTCCCGGCGCATACAATCCAAGATCAACTCGATAAGAGGCGTCTGCCTGCACATCCAGCCACTGCGATTTAGTCGGAGAGGCCAGATGCAGCGTCTCTTCATCGCTCTCAGTGTTGACGACGCGCAGGACGAGCGAGTAGCGCGCGGCCTGTGTACCAAAGGCGCGTTCCAGAGTCTCGTAAGGATTCTGGGCCAATCCCCAGTAGAGATAAAGTTTTCGCGGAGACTGCGCGAGCAGGCGAATCCTGTCGCCGGGATAAACATCCGGCAAAGGCTCGTCCGTCGAAAGCTCCGCCAGCTTATCTACGACTGCTGAAGGAATCGGCGGCTTGATTGTTTGTTCGGAACTTCCCGGAAAAAAAAGCGGCATCAGACATAACCCCGTCGCGGCGCAGCACACAGCAACGCCGCCAAAATAGCTTTATTGTTAAGATAGTGCACAGCAAGTTGTACGGGATTGGAGGGCGAAAAGCAAGTAGGAAGGATGAAAGAGCAAGGCAGAAGGCGGAAGGATGAAGGATGAAAGGCATGCTATTCAAACATGAAGCCTTCAATGTCAAATAGCGCCCTTTTCATCCTTCCGCCTTCCGCCTTCTGCCTTGCTCTCGCTGGCGGTTCTGACCTATATGCTGCGCCAGCTCAGCGCCATTGGAGATGCTTTTGAGCTTGATGTCGAGGCGACCGAGGTTGTTGTTGATTTTGGCACGGACGGGGATGTGGCGCGCGTCGTCCGTAAACCAGATAGTAATTGCGCCTTTGCCGCGAATCAGGCGGCCTTCACCAAACAGCTCAGGCTCTACGCGCACGGTGGAAACTTTTCCGAGCACGGTTTTCAACTGCTCGCGCTTAATGATTCTGACGGGGATGCGATAGAGCTGTCCCGTATCGCTGATGAGCAGCTCGACGGTTTTTCCCGGCTCAAGTTTTTGTGTGCGTAGATAATAAAAGGCAGAAGCTATGTCCTGCACAGTGCCGTTGATTTGATTGGTGACGACGCGCGGCGGGCGGTTGGGGTCGTTCGGGTCTAGCTCTGTAAAGACGACCTTGCCCGAGCTTCTATCAAAGACGGCCTCGCTGGTGCGCTTGCGTTTGCCCTGCTCGTCGAGCTTGCTGGTCTGCAAGACATTGAAGGTCGCAGGCTCTACTGTTGACTCGATGCGCTGGCGAAAGGTGAGGCCGAAAAGCTTGCTGACGACTCCTTTTGAAATTGCTTCAGCCGTAAAGCGCAGGGCCGTTTGATTATCCTTGTTCGCTTGCGCGACCGCCACGCGGCTGAATGAAAAACGCAGGTCTGCGACATCCACGCCGCGCAATAAAGAACGCGTAAACTCGCCTTCATAGACAAGCGTTTCGGCAGGCTCGAACGGTAGAATCGTTGATTGATCCGCTTTTGCTTTGCCGGGATCATGCGCGGGCGAAGAGGCGACAAAGACAGGCGGCAGCAACAGCGCGAGCAGGATTGCAATCAAACAGCTTCGGTATCTCATCATAAAACTACTTTATCAAAACAGCTTTGAGAGCCAGCAAACCCAACGCGACGACGAGGCCGATGGCTGCCTGATATTCGCGGTATCGCATGTACAGGCTGGCGTCAAATTTTATCTCCCGCGAACTCTCGTCTCTGTACGGCGTGAGACGCGGGAAGAACAAGGGGACTGCGCTGGCCCAGCGTTTGTAATCTTCGCCGAAAAGCTCTGCCAGCGTCTTCGCTTCGACGCGCATGACCGGCAAATAGATGCCCAGAAAAAGCGCTGCGAACAGCAGCCCCAGCCACCAGACGCCGGAAGCAACGGTGAAGCCGAGTCCGAGTATAAAGCTGCCCAGGTAAAGCGGGTTACGCGTAAAAGCATACGGGCCGGAAACGGCGAGAGCGGAGTTTTTTCTGATGTGGCCTGCCGACCACGCGCGCAGGATGAGTCCGACGAGAGCAATCCCGCCGCCGATGGCGAGCGTCGTAAATTTAGGCCGCGCCAGCGCAAGAAAAAGCGCGCCGCATAAAAATCCGAGCGGCACGCGCCAACGCTGCATCCATGTTCCGCCTCTACGCAATCGTCCTCGTCTCCACTGCCTGAGCCGCGCGTGCGCGCTTTAATCTTTCGCTCACGGCCTCAAGCACACGCCCGACCTCTATCTCCATGCAAATCCAGTTTGAGCACGCGCGGCGATGACAATCCGTGCGGCATCCGATGTCATTTCGCTCGACGCAGATGTCCGCCGCGCGCGGGCTGCCGTTGCGCCACCATTCAGTCGGGCCAAAAAGCCCTACGACAGGAGCCTGAGCCGCGACGGCCAGATGAGTCGGCCCCGTATCGCCGCCGACATAAACGCGTGCGCGCTTTGCCAGAGCATAAAAGCCTTTTAAAGAAAGACTGCGCGCAAGTGCGCGGCGAGTGCGGCTTGCGCCCGTTACCTTTTGGGCCAGCTCAAGCTCGCCCGGCCCGTGTGTGACGATGGAATGGAGGCCATGATGCATCCACAATTCGTCAGCCAGCGCGCCGAAACGCTCCGCGCTCCAAAGCTTCGTAGGCCACCCGCCGCCCGGATTCAAAATCGCAAAGCCGGTTTCGAAATCACGTATCGCTTCCTCAGCTTCATTCTCATGCGCGTCTGAGATGCCGATGGGAAACTCGAATTCTTCAGGGTTTTCCGGCACAGCAATGCCAAGCGCGCCTGCCGCCAGCGTCAGATTCTTGACGATGACATGCTCTTGAACGGGAACGGCGATGGTTTTGGTCAGGAGAAAGCGACTGGCAGGCTCGCGCAAAGCCTCGCGCGCGAAACCGTAGCGGAGCTTGGCTCCGGACAGGCGCGCGATGGCTGCTGATTTAAGAAGTCCCTGAAAATCCAGTGCGGTATCGAAGGATGAGGCGCGTAACCGACGTAACTGCTGGCGCGGTGCCAGCAGCGTCTCCCCAGACACCGGCACGCGCCTCAATGCCTTCGTGTCCACTTCGATGAGACGATTCACAAGCGGGTTGTCTCTCACAATCTCAGCCGCGCGCCGCTCGACCACCCAGGAGATTTCCGCACCCGGCAGAGCGCGCCGCACCGCCGCCAGCGACGGCAAAGTGTGCACGATGTCACCGATGCTCCCAAGTTTGACGAATAAAATCTTCATAAGAGCAGTGACAGGTGACAAGTGACGAGTAACAACGAAAATCTTTACTCTTGCCTGTCACTTGTCACTCGTCAGTTGTCACTTTCCTAACCATTTCCGTCGTCGAATGGTCTTTCGGGTCGCCGACGATGGCGACGCGCCCGCCGTAGGAGAGTACCACAGAGCGTTCAGGGACGGTCTCTTCCGTGTAGTCAGTGCCTTTGGCATGGACATCCGGGCGGATGGCGCGGATAAGTGATTCGACATTCGGCTCGGGAAAAATCGTCACCATATCAACGGCGCGCAGGGAAGCGATAAGCTCCGCGCGCTCTCTTTCAGGAATCAGCGGGCGGCCCGCGCCTTTGAGCGCGCGTACCTGCTCGTCCGAGTTGATGCCGACAATCAGAATGTCGCCGAGCGCACGCGCGCCCACAAGATAACGCACATGCCCGACATGCAAAATATCGAAACAGCCATTGGCGAGCACCACCCGCGCTCCATTTTTCCGCGCAATCGCCACGCGCGCAATCAGGCGGTTGCGGTCGAGTATGCGCGTGGCCGCGCCCGCCTCAGAGTTCATATGGCCTCGCCCCAACGCAAAACGGATGAGAGAAGTTCCTGACGGTTAATCGAAGCCGTGCCGCGTTTCATGACGACGAGGCCGCCCGCGTGGTTAGCCAACTGCGCCGCGTCTGAGAAGGACGCGCCTGAGGCGAGAGCCAGCGAATAGGCCGCGATGACCGTGTCGCCCGCGCCCGTCACGTCAATCGGCTCACGCGCGCCGACCGCTTCGATGTGCAGGGGCGGCTGGCCCGCTTCAAAGAGCATCATGCCGTTGCTGCCACGCGTCACAAGCAGGGCTTCAAAGTCGAGCCGTGCGCGCAGCTCTACGCAAGCCGCTTCCAGCTCCCCAGCCGTCTCCATCTGTCTTTCGAGAAGCTGTTCCACTTCATCTTCATTCGGCGTGGCGGAAGTAAAGCCCGGAAAACGCGAGAGACGAAAGCGCGAGTCAACGAGCAGCGGGATGCCGCGCCGCTTTGCAACCTCCCTGACAATTGTCGCCATGCTCTCGTCCGCCACGCCGTAATTGTAATCCGAGACGATGATGGCATCTGCATCTTCCGCAGCCTCGCGCAAACGCGCGCGGAGCTGTTCATGCACCTCTGCATCTTCGAGCGGCGCTCCCTCATAATCAACCCTTAAAACCTGCTGGCGCGTAGAGTGTGTCTGCCCCGCGAGGATGCGAACCTTTGTCGTCGTCTGCGTTTCGGCGGAGCGTATCACGCCGCCGCATTCAACGCGCGCGGCGCGCAGTTTCCCCAACAGCGCATCCCCTGCTTTGTCTTCGCCCGTCACGCCGATGAGCGCGGCGCGTGCGTCGAGCGCGGCGAGATTGAGAGCGCAATTGGCCGCACCTCCCGGCGTTGTCTCAGTCCGCTCATGACGCAGGATAAGGACGGGAGCTTCGCGCGACACGCGGCTAATCTCGCCGTACAAAAACTGGTCTGCCACAAGATCGCCGACGACGACCACCTTGCGCTGAGGAAAGCGGCGCACAATCGCCGTCAGCCGCTCCTGCTCGTCTGTTCTTTCAAGTGCCACTCATCATTCCTCGCTTTTTTGTGCTGCAATAATTTTCCGCACTGCTTCCAGCAAATCTTCCGCAACCAAATCCGGCTCGTGCTGCCACGCCGCGCGCTGGTATTCCCACTCGCCGCGCCCGTAGCCGCTCAGGACAAAAGCCGAATGAACGCCGGCGTTGCGCGCCAGTTCTATATCGCTGTAACGGTCGCCGATCATCCAGCTCTCCGCCAGCTCGATGTTTAAATCCGTCGCTGCGCGCTCGATCAAACCGGGCTTCGGCTTGCGACAGTCGCAATCAAGACGATAAGGCGGCTCGCCCACAGACGGATGATGCGCGCAATAATAAATGGCATCAAGCTGCGCTTTGTGGCGCGCGAGTTCATTTGTCAGAACGCCGTGCACCGCTCCGATGATGTCTTCCGTAAAATAGCCGCGCGCGACGCCAGCCTGATTCGTCACCAGCACGGCCAGCCATTGATTGTCATTCAATAAACGAACTGCTTCAGCCGCATAAGGAAAGACCCTGTAACGCGCAGGGTGATTGACGTAGCCAATCTCTTCGGAGATAGTCCCGTCACGATCCATAAAGACAGCGCGTCGCTTCATCCTTCAACTCCAGCTTGCCGTGTTTTTATCATCGCACAGGCGCGCTCATAAACTTCATCGGGAGTTATCGCGGTCATGCAGCGATGGTCTATAGGGCAATCGCGCAGCATGCACGGCGCGCATTCGGGAGGGCGGCGAATAATCTCTGCCGATTCGGAAAACGGGCGCGTCGTCGTCGGGTCTGTTGGACCAAAGATGACGAGCGTCGGGCGATTGAGCGCGGCAGAAATATGCGCCGGGCCTGTGTCATTCGTAATCAGCATCTCTGCCAGACTCAAAACCGCGACGGCCTCCGAAAGATTAGTGCGTCCTGTGAGCAGCAAAGGCTTCTGCTTCATGTGACCGGCCACTTCGCGCGAGACACCGGCTTCGTCATGTGAACCGACGAGCGCGACCTCCCCTTTCAACTCATTAACAATCTTATCTGCCAGCTCTGCATAACGCTCTGCGGGCCAACGCTTGGCACGGCTGTTGGTCGAGCCGGGACAGAGCGCATAGAGCAGTCTTTCCATCCGCCAGCCTTCGGCCATCAATAATTTCCGCGCCGCTTCCTGACGGGCCGGAGAGACTTTTAAATCAAACACAGGCTCACGCTCGATGACACCGGTCGTGCCGTAAAGAAGTCGCTCAAGCTCTGCCACGATGTTGAGGTAATAAAAAACTTCGTGCCTCTCGCTGCGCCAGGCGGGCAGCGAGAGCGGGTGCGTCAGGAGTGCGCGCCGCCCGTCCGTCGCATAGCCGACCCTTGCCGGAACACGCGCGCCAGCGGCAATCAGCGCGGCTTCAAAAGCATTCTGGAAAAGAACTGCGAGATTAAACCCCTGCCCGCGCCATTCTCTGATCTGCCGCCATACAGCGCGCATGCCATGCTTCCCGCGTTCATAAAGCAGGAGCTTGTCTACGTAATCTGCTTCATCAAAAAGACCTACGGCCCACGGGCGAGTCACGAGCGTGATGTGCGCGTGCGGCAGTATGCGCCGCAACTCGCGCAGGGCAGGAATCGTCATCACGGCATCGCCGACCCAGTTCGTGCCGCGCACGACGACGCGCTTGATCTCTTCTGCTTCGAGTTTGCGTTTTCCTGACAATCCGTAATCCAGAATCTAAAAACTTGAAATTTGAAATCTCGAATCTGATATTTGAAATTTCAAATCCGAAATCAGAGGACGCTTTTCAAGCCCTCTTCCATCTCAATCTGCGGATGCCAGCCAAGCTCTGCGCGCACGCGCGTGAGGTCAGAGATATAGTTGACGGGCATGGGAGCAGTCAGCCGCGTCTGTTCATCTATCACAGCCTCGCACTCGATGATGCCCGCGATGGTGTTGATGAGTTCGCGCAGGGTCGAAGAATTTTTTATCCCGCCGCCGAGATTATACAGCCCGTGCTCGACGCCTGAATCAATAAAGGCGAGACAGGCGCGCGAGAAATCATCCACGTGCAGGATGTCGCGCACGGGCTTGCCTTCGAGAGGCAACTGAATCGGCTCGCCGTACTTGATTGATTCGACATAATGAGTGACAAAGCCCGGCTCGTTGTCCTCAGACGGGCGCGCGTAAACATTCGACATCCTGAAAATGCAGGAGCGCAATCCCCTGAGCTGTGAATAATATTCGACATAACGCTCGCCAATCAGCTTGGACCATTCGAGCGCAGACTGCCCGCTGTAATCCGTCGCGCAAGTCTCAGGCACTTCTGTGTATTTGTCCGCGTGCGCGCCGTAGACATCTTTAGTCGAAGCGTAGATGAAGACCGCTCCGGGCTTCACGTGCCTGAGCAGGTTGGCAGTGCCTTCCGCATTTATGCGGAAACAACTTTCACCAGCCTCAGGGTCTTTGTCGAGATGCGCGGCCAGATGTATGAGCACGTCGTAATCCGCGACCATCTTGGCATCATACGGATTCAAAACATCCAGATGCGCGCGGCGCGAAAAATTATCCGCCTCGAAGAATTGACGCACGTGCATGCCCAGATAACCGCTGCCGCCTGTCACCAGAATTTTCATCTTAGATGCTGTCTGTCTGTTCAAGGTTCCTAATCTCCAAGCGCCTGTCTGGTCATTGTCGCCAGCGATTCTGCGCGGCCAATGACGATTAACACATCGTTTGCTTCAATCACTGTAGTTCCGGTCGGATGATACATCACTTCTCCGTCCTGCTTGCGAATGGCAACGACTACTGTGTCAAGCTCTGTGCGAATGTTTGTTTCCTTGAGCGCTTTGCCCGCATAAACGGAGTTGGGGGAAATATCCACCTGCTCAAATCCTAAGTCCAGATTCTCTGCGGCAATCGAATCCATGAAATCCGCGACCGCAGGCTTCATCAACGCCTGCGCCATGCGATGGCTGCCGATGATGGTCGGGGCGACGACGCGATTCGCGCCCGCGCGGATTAATTTCGGCATGGCCTGTTCTTCGACGGCACGCGCGACGATGTGCAGGTTACGGTTGAGGTCGCGCGCAGTGAGCACGACATACAGATTGTCCGCGTCATCCGGCAAACAGGCTGCTAGTCCGCGCGCCTGCTCGACTCCGGCTTCCAGGAGAGTTTCTTCGAGCGTCGCATCTCTGACGAGCACATGCGCGCCTGCTTCTATCAGATGCGCGACCTTCTGCTGGTCTTTCTCGATGACGACAAAGCTGATTCCGCCGCGCTGCATCTCGCGCAGGATACGCGAGCCGATGCGGCCCGCGCCGCAGATGATAAAGTGATTTTTCAGTTGCTTCATCTCACGATAGCGGCGGCGCATGCCAAAGGTAGCGAGAATCTGGGATTCGACGACAGATTGTACTGTGCTCGTCAAAGCGTAAAGCACTGTGCCGACTCCTGCCAGCATAAACAGTGTGGCAAAGATGCGCCCGCCACTGCTCGCGGGCGAAACATCGCCATAGCCAACGGTCGTCACGGTTTGCACTGCGACATACAGGCTGTTGGCAAGCGTCCAGCCCTCTATCAGATGAAACCCGAGCGTGCCGCACAGGATAACGACGGCAATCGCTAACAGGAGATTGATAAAGCGACTGCGCGGCTTACTTCTGCGGCGCAGGCCGGGCGGTGTAAAACTCATCTGGCACAAACAGCATCAAACAGCATGTAAGAGCGAACCGAGGGGTCACGGTAACGAAAAGGGAAGCACAGTGTCAATTGAAGGTAGACAGCTTTATCCGGAAAGATTACTCTTTATGGGTGATAAGCGATAAGCGATGAGTGATAAGAAATTGTTTTGCTCATCATGCATCAAGCGTCACTTATCACTTTTGTTCTGTTATGGCCGTCCGACATCCACCAAAAGATAACGTCCCTCCGGTTGCGAGCGGCAGAAAGCGTGCTCGCTCCAAGCATATTGTTAAATACGAAGAGCCTGCGCCCGGATTCTTTCGCCGCTGGACAAAGCGCATCTTTCGCCCGCCGGTCGTCATCGCCCTCGTCTTTCTGACCACGGTCACCATCGGCGTTTTAGGTTACTACTGGGTAGTCTTCTCGGGACGCATTGATCGCCTCTTAAACGGCGAAGTCTTCACGCGCTCTGCCGGAATCTATGCCGCGCCGAAGGATTTGCGCGCCGGTGAAAATCTTTCGGTTGATGATTTAGTTGCGTATCTCAAGCGCGCCGGGTATGTCGAGAAAACGCAGCAGGCAGAGACGGCGCGCGGGCGTTACACGATTGAAGGCGCAACGCTCACGATTGAGCCGAGCAGCGACGGAGCGGTTGACGGCAGACGCGCTTTTGCGCCCCTGCGCGTGCAGTTTTCGCGCGACGGTAAGAAGGTCGCGGCGATTTCGGATTTAGTTAAAGGCACAGCCTACGGGTCTGCACAGCTTGAGCCGCAGCTCATCAGCTCTGTCACCGGAACAGAGCGCGCCAAGCGAAAAGTCGTGGGCTTTAACGACCTTCCGCCGCATCTCGTCAAAGCAATTACGGTGACGGAAGACCGCGCCTTCTTTGACCATTACGGCGTCAACTTTCGCGGCATCCTGCGCGCACTGATTCGCCGTTATGATTCAGACCCCAACTCACCGATAGCGCGTCAGGGCGGCTCAAGCATTACGCAGCAGCTCGTCAAAAATCTACTGCTCTCGCCGGAAAAGAGCTTGAGACGCAAGCTGGCCGAAGCATACATGTCTATCATCTTAGAGACGCGGCTCTCGAAAGAAAAGATTTTTGAGTTGTACTCGAATCAGGTTTATCTCGGCCAGCAAACGGGCTTTTCCATCAACGGCTTCGGCGAAGCCGCGAACGCTTATTTCAACAAAGACGTAACCGCGCTCAACCTCTCGGAATCGGCTTTTCTGGCGGGCATCATACGCAGCCCGAATCGCTACAATCCTTACCGCGACATAGAGACGGCGACGGCGCGGCGCAATCAGGTGCTGCTTTCGATGGAAGAGACGGGCGCGATTACGGCGCTTGAATCCACGCAGGCGCAGGCGACGCCGCTCAAAGTCGCTTCCGTCAAAAACCGTATAGACACATCGGACGCCCCGTACTTTGCGGATTACGTGCAGAACCAGCTCAGCGAAATCATCGCCGATCAGGGAACGACGCAGCACCTGCGCATCTATACGACGATTGACATGGAGTTGCAGCGCGCGGCTTACGCTGCGGTGACGAAGCAACTTGCCGCGCTCGATAAGCAGGTCGCCAGGCGCGCGGGGCCGGGAACATTGCAGTCCGCGCTCGTCGCCATGAACACGAAGACGGGCGAAGTCATCTCGATGGTCGGCGGGCGCGATTATTCCAAGAGCCAGCTTAACCGCGCGACCGATGCTATGCGCCAGCCCGGTTCGGTCTTCAAGCCTTTCGTTTACGCGACCGCGCTCAACACTGCTTACGATTCGACCGCGCGCATCATCACGCCCGCCTCGATTTACAAAGACGAGCCGAAGACTTTCACTTTCGACAATCAGGAATACTCTCCCGGCAATTTCGGCGACCAGTATTCAAACCAGCCAGTCACCCTGCGCGATGCTCTGGTCAAAAGTCTGAACGTCGTGACGGTGGATGTGGCGATGGATGTGACCATCGGGCGTGTGATGAATCTGGCGGCCAAAGCGGGTTTGCCGAAAGTGCAGCGCGCATATCCTGCGATGGCTTTGGGAGCGAGCGAAGCGACGCCGCTGCAAGTCGCATCCGCTTACACGGCGTTTGCCGCCAACGGCACGCGCACAACTCCGATCGGCATCAATCGCGTGACGACAGGCAGCGGCACAACCGTCGCTGCTCCAACCGGACAAAAGAATGAAGTCGTGCGGCCCGAAGTCGCATACGTCCTGACGGACATGCTGAAGGACGTGGTCAATCGCGGGACTGCCTCGCGGCTCGGCGCACGCGGCTTTAAAAATGTTTCGGGCAAGACGGGATTCGCGGGCAAGACCGGCACGTCGCGCGACGGCTGGTTCGCGGGCTACACTCCCAACATCGTGTGCGTGGTGTGGGTCGGTTTTGATGACGGCTCGCAACTCGGCATCACCGGAGCAGATGCCGCGCTGCCCATCTGGGCGGATTTTATGTCAGCCGCGCTCGAAGCTCATCCCGAATGGAACGGCGACTGGCAGATGCCGGAAGGCGTGCGCGTCGAAGAGATTGACACGACGACCGGAAAGCTTGCGACCGAAGAGACGACCAGCAGGCGCAAAGAGCTTTTCATTTCAGGAACTGCGCCCACAAACAACACCGAGACGACGGAAGAAGAGCCGCTGCCCGATGGAGGCGAAGGATTTGAGGGAGAGGATTTGACGCTGCCGCCTTTGCCGTATGCCTCGCCGGACACGACGCCTTCACGACAAGCGCCCAAACTGGAAGGTCGCGGCGTCCCGCAGGGCGACGGCACAAGCAGGCTCGAAGGCACGATTACGCTCGACATAGACCCGACCACAGGGCTGATCGCCGCGCCGACCTGTCGCATCATCCGCTCCAAGACCTTCATCATCGGGCAGGAGCCGCGTCAGGACTGCGGGCCGCAATATCACGACGGCTCGCTGCCGCTGCCGCCGCCGCGCCAGCGTTCTTCGTCACCGTAGGTCACAAGAAAAAAGTTTGCCGCAAAGGCGCGGGTGGCGCAAAGAAAACATTTAAGTTCTTCTTTGCGCCACCTGCGCCTTTGCGGCAAACTTTCGTTCACCGCTTTTGTTAAGATTTAGGAGCGTCCAATTTCATATTAAAGACGCGCACTAGGAATCCCCACTTATCCGCCAACTCTTCGATAATCTTCGTCGTGGGCTTGCCCGCGCCGTGACCCGCTTTGGTCTCGATGCGTATCAGGATCGGGGCCGTGCCTGCCTGCGCTGCTTGCAGTGTCGCAGCGTATTTAAAGCTATGCGCGGGAACGACGCGATCATCGTGGTCTGCCGTCGTTACCATCGTCGCCGGATAGTTTGCACCCGGCTTGATGTTGTGCAGGGGCGAGTAGGCATAGAGAGTTTTGAAATCCTCTGCGCTGTCGGATGAGCCGTACTCGCCGACCCACGCCCAGCCGATGGTGAACTTGTGAAAGCGCAGCATGTCCATCACGCCGACCGCCGGAAGGGCTGCGCCAAAAAGGTCTGGCCTTTGATTGAGGACTGCGCCGACGAGCAGTCCGCCGTTGCTGCCGCCGCCGATAGCGAGCTTCGGCGTCGAAGTATATTTATTCGCAATCAGCCATTCGCCCGCCGCGATAAAGTCGTCAAAGACATTTTGCTTTTTCGCCTTCATCCCCGCCTGATGCCAGTCTTCGCCGTACTCGTTGCCGCCGCGCAGGTTCGGCATCGCAAACACTCCGCCCATCTCCATCCACACCAGATTGCTGATAGAGAAGTAGGGCGTCATGGAGGAATTGAATCCGCCATAGCCGTACAGGAAAGTCGGGTTCTGCCCGTCAAGCTTCATGCCCTTTTTGTACGTGATGAACATCGGCACGCGCGTCCCGTCCTTGCTCTTGTAGAAGACCTGTTTGGTCTCGAACTGGTTGGGATTGAAATCCACTTTCGGCTGGCGAAAGAGCGTGCTCTTGCCCGTGTTGAGGTCGTAGCGATAAACGGTCGTCGGCGTGGTAAAGCCTGTGAAGGAATAAAAAGTCTCCTTGTCTTTACGCTCGCCGCCAAAGCCGCCCACGCTGCCGATGCCCGGCAATTCCACGTCGCGCACAAACTTTCCATCCGGGCGGTAAATCTTGACGACCGAGCGCGCGTCCTTCAGGTACGCAGCTATCAGCATGTCGTTGACAAAGCTGACGCCTTCGAGCGTTTCCGCCGCCTGCGGGATGACCTCGCGCCAGCTCTCTTTGGCGGGCTTTGCCGTGTCAATCGCAATCACACGGCTGCGCGGAGCGTCTACGTCCGTCTGGAAAAAGAAGACGCCGTTGTCGTTGCCGATAAAGTTGTACGCGGCTTCAAAGTTACTATCAATCAGCTTGACGACTTCAGCATCCTTGTTCTGCAAGTCTTTGTAGTAGACGCGCACCTGCGGGTTCGACCCCTTCCAGACAGTAACGACGAGATAGCGTCCGTCTTCGGTCACGCTTCCGCCAAAGCCCCATTCCTTTTCATCCTTGCGCTCGTAGATGAGTACGTCTTCGGCTTGCTGTGTGCCGATGAGGTGATAGTAAAGTTTTTGGAAATAGTTTGCGTCCTGCAATTTGGTGGCTTCGTTCGGCGCGTCATAGCGGCTATAGAAGAAGCCTTTGCTGTCATGCGACCATGATGCGCCGGAGAATTTGACGAACTTGATAGTGTCTGGCAGGTCTTGCCCTGTCTCTACATCTCTGACGCGCCATTCCTGCCAGTCTGAGCCGGAAGCCGATGTGCCGTAAGCCAGCAGCTTTGCGTTGTCGCTGATGGAGAGGCCCGATAAAGCCACTGTGCCATCCGTTGAAAGCTTGTTGGGGTCAATCAAAACTCTAGGCTCTCCGTCGAGCGAGTTCTGCGTGTAGAGGACGCTCTGATTTTGCAGCCCGTCATTCTTGGAGTAGAAATATTTTCCGGCCTTTTCCCAGGGGGTTCCGTACTTCTCATAGTTCCAGAGCTTTGTGATGCGCTCCTTTATCTGCGCGCGTTCGGGAATCTCGTTGAGATAACTGAAAGTGATTTTATTTTGAGCTTCGATCCATGCCTTTGACTCGGTTGCATCAGGGTCTTCGAGCCAGCGATAAGGGTCGGCGATCTTTGTGCCGTGATAATCGTCTACCTGCTCGCTCTTGCGCGCCTGCGGGTAGACCATCTTCTGCATAGAGCCTTGCGCGACAGGCTGCCTGAGCTTGTTCGGGCTTTGGGCCGGAGCGGGAAATGTCTGGGCCACAAGCATCGCCAGCAGGGACAGAGCAGCGATGATATTTCTACGTCTGTGATGTAAGGGCATGATGGATTCCTTTCCAATATTTCGGATAAGACAGTAGGGGAGAGCGGGGCATCATAACTCATTCGCCCCCAACTTTCTAATCTATGTTTCGAGCGGGTAGCGGGGCAATGTCAAAGATAACAAAGAAAACGAAATGTTCGCGCAAAGGCGCAAAGGCGCAAAGCAAAGCTCGCAAAGAGCAAGTGGCATTCAATCCTTTGCGCCTTTGCGCCTTTGCGGGAAAATCCCGCTCTCTTGCTCACTCAATTCACGATTGACGACTCATCAACTTCAGTTGACACTACCTTCGAGCGCAGAGCGCAGTGTCTCAATCGCTAAGGCCGCAGCATGTCTCTTGCGCGCTGGCAACCCGCCGAGCGCGCGTATGATGTCCTGTCTCGTCAGCTTGCTGGCTTCATCTTTCGTCATTCCTTCAACCAGTTTTACAAGAAGAGAGCCGCAGGCTAAGGTCGGCGCGCAGCCGTAAGCGAGAAACCGCGCCTCTTCGATTTTGCCCTCACGCAACCTTAGAGAAAGACGCAGGCGATCTCCGCAGACAGGATTGGTCTCTTCCGCTATCGCATCGGCGTCCGTCAACTCACCGACGCCGTGCGGATGACTGATATGATTTTTGAAGACTTCAGAGTAAGACAAGATGAGCCGTATGACATAGGCTTTGAATGAATCAAAGCGTAAAGAAATTCAATCTTGGTTAGTTGCGCCGGTGACTATACTTCGCAAGCCTGTTCAACGAGAGCTTTTTGATAGAGCGGCGAGAGGCGGCGCAGATTTTCGACGGCGCGCGGCAGGACTTCGAGCACGTAATCCACGTCCTCGTCAGTATTGTCTTTGCCGAAGCTGAAGCGAATCGAGCCGCGCGCCAGTTCGTCGTTGCGGCCAATGGCGCGAATGACGGGCGAAGGCTCAAGCGAGCCGGAAGAGCAGGCCGAGCCGGTCGAGACGGCTATGCCCTGCAAGTCCAGATTGATGAGCAATCCTTCGCCTTCGATAAAGCGAAAAGAGATGTTCGACAAATGCGGAAGACGCTGTGTGCGATGGCCGTTAAAAACGATGTCGTCAATCCGCTCTTCGACTCCGGCCTCGAATCTATCGCGCAGGCGGCGGACATGCTCTGCACGCTCAAACATCTCCCTGCGCGCGAGTTCCGCTGCCGTGCCGAAGGCAACGATGCTGGCAACGGATTCAGTGCCCGCGCGCCGCTCGCGTTCCTGATGGCCTCCGACATTCTGCGTCACGAGCCGCACGCCCCGCCGCATGTAAAGCGCGCCGACTCCCTTCGGAGCATGAATCTTGTGCGCCGAGAGCGAGAGCAGGTCGCAACCGATTGCTTCTACGTCAACAGGAATGCGCCCCGCTGCCTGCACCGCATCGGTGTGAAACCATAGATGGCGTTGGCCCGCCGCGCGCCGCTCGCGCACGAGCGCGCCGATGTCCGCCACCGGCTGAATCGTCCCGATCTCGTTGTTGGCGAGCATGATGGTGATGAGAACTGTCTCAGGGCTGAGAGCTTCGAGCACATCTTCGATACGCACGATGCCGTCTTCGTAGACGGGCAGGCGCGTCACTCTCCACCCGCGTTTTTCCAGCGCATCGCAAACGCCGCGCACGGCTGAATGCTCTATCCCGGAGGTGATGATATGGCGGCCATGCTGTTCATTGGCTTCGCAGATGCCGCGCAACGCAAGATTGTTGGCCTCTGTCCCTCCTGAGAGCAGGACTATCTCGTTGGGCCGCGCGGAGATGAGCGCGGCCACTTCGCGCCGCGCGCGATCCACAGCCGCACGCGCCTCCTGCCCGAAATGATGGACGCTCGAAGCATTGCCGTACTTTTCCATCAGGTAAGGCAACATCGCTTCGACGACGCGCCGGTCTGCCGGGGTGGTCGCGCTGTGGTCTAAATAAACTCTACGCATGATGCGATTGCGGATTGCGGATTGCGGATTAACACACACGATATAGCTCTTTGTCTTTTAATCCACAATCCGCAATCGCAAATCCTCCTTCTGCCAACCTCTTCGCTGTTCCAGAGCATCTGAGGCGTTAAGAACGCTTGCTGGCGCGGCTGCCCGGCTCCTGAGCAATTTAACTGCTCATGAAATTGCTGTCTGAAGCATTCTACTTTTAAAGAGTCTATGGCGCATGCTGTTTGAGCGTCAAGCCGGTCGGTGAGGAAAAGTTTGTCGCTCAAGACAGCGTACGTGATAGCATCTGGCTCGTCAGTCATTTATTACATGCACATCGCAAAATCAGTATCGCTTAAATTGATTTCACGAAAGGGAAGAATGATGAGACATCTTCGACGCTTCTCAGCCATTTCGCTTAGTCTCTCCCTGCTTTTGGTCATGACCTCTTTCATGACCTCTGACATACATGCACAGCAGTCTATGGGCGCGCTCGAACGCGGCTACCGGACGGGTTACTCGGACGGCTACACAGCCGGGCACAGGGACAATGTGGATCGCGCGTCACGCGAATACCGCGACGAAGAGGATTATCGCAAGGCAGACCGCGCGTATGTCTCTGTCTACGGGACGCTTGAAGATTACCGTGACGGTTATCAGCAGGGATTTGAAATCGGCTATGGCGCGGGCTACGAGCGGCGCGGTTTTGATTCCAGCGTGCCTGCAAACATGGCGCGTCGCGGGGGCGTCCCGGTGGATGAAGATTATGATGTCAACGCTTCGACGGGCGGGGCGACAAGCGGCACGGGCCGCGTCTCCGTGCGCGACGAAATCTTCATCCCGTCTAATACGGTGTTGATTGTCGAGATATTGAACGATCTCTCGACGGAGGCGAGCCAGCAGGGCGACAGTTTTCAGGCGCGCGTGCTTGGCCCGGCAGAGTATGAGGGCGCGATGATCGACGGGCGCGTGACGAAAGTTAAGCGGCCCGGCAAGGTCAAAGGCACAGCCGAATTGCAGCTTTCCTTTGACCAGATTCGCCTGACCGATAATCGCGGAGCCAATATGAGGGCGCAGGTCATCGAAGTCATTCCGATGGGCGACGAATCGGTTGGCGGCGTAGACAATGAGGGCGGCGTCAAGGGCAAGGATTCAACCAAAGGCGATGTGACCAAGATCGGCGCGGCAACAGGCATCGGCGCAATCATCGGCGCGATTGCAGGCGGCGGCAAGGGCGCGGCCATCGGCGCGGCCATCGGCGGCGCAGTCGGAACCGGCGGCGTCCTCGCCACACGCGGCAAAGAGATACGACTCCCGCGCGGCCAGCAGTTGCGCATCCGCACGGATATGGAAACGAGAATCGACTAAGGCGACAAAACCTGGAACGGCGAGCGCGTTGCAGCTATGCATCCGCACGGATATGGAAACGAGAATACAGTAAAAGCGGGACTCAGGGTCGGGACTCGGAACCTAGAAGTTGATTGAAAAGCCCTGAAAGCGCCGAAGAGTGAGCGCGCTTGACCTCCGCCGCGAGCCTCGGAACTTAGAAGTTGATTGAAAAGCCCTGAAAGGGCGCGATGCAATAGCCTGTGGCAACGCCACAGGTCAACACGCCCCCTCTAGATAATAAGCCCTGAAAGGGCGCAATAATTTATGCCGCCCTTTCAGGGCTTGGAATCATAATGATGACTTGATACCTGTGGCGTTGCCACAGGCTATTACATTGCGCCCCTTCGGGGCTTTCTCAGACCTTTCAAACAGCTTTTTAGGGGAAATAATCCTGTAGTTCATAAGTGCTCTTCTAACGGTGGTTGCGCCGAGCTTCCCGGCCAGCCATCCGAGCTTCCCGGCGGTCGCGCCGAGCTTCCCGGCAAGCTTGCCGAGAGCTTAGGCGAGCGTGCCGAGAGCTTAGGCGAGCGTGCCGAGAAGCTAGGACGAACTGCCGAAAGCTTCGGCAGTCCCGCCGAGAGTCTCGGCGAGCTTGCCGAGACTCTCGGACGGCGTGCCGAGAGCTTAGGCGGACGCGCCGGGATGATAGATTGCCACCTTTTCTGAGTCGTGACTTTCTCTATGCTTATCACCCTGCTCACAGATTTCGGGACAGTTGATTATTTCGTCGGGGCGATGAAGGGCGCGATTCTGTCTGTTAACGCGGCGGCAGGAATCGTTGACCTCACGCACGAGATTCCGCCGCAGGATATAGAAGCGGGCGCATTCACGCTGCTTCAGGCTTACAGCAGCTTTCCCCCGAAAACGATTCATGTGGCGGTGGTTGATCCGGGCGTCGGCTCAAAGCGGCGTCCGATTTTAGTCAGTAGCGAGAGCCATCTTTTCGTCGGGCCGGATAACGGGCTGTTCAGTTATATCCTTGAGCGCGAGCAGAATTGCAGCGTCTTTCATCTGACAAATGAAAACTATTTTCGCAAACCTGTGAGCGCGACTTTTCATGGACGCGATGTGTTCGCGCCCGTGGCCGGGGCTTTATCAAAGGGCGTCGAGCCTTCTCAACTCGGACAGTTAATCACGGATTACAATCGGCTGGCATCCTTGTCGCCGGCAGTTTCGGATGATGGAGAGATTGCCGCGCGCATTCTTCAAATAGATCGCTACGGCAACTGTATTACCAACTTGACGCGCGAGGATTTGACGGACGAGATGATTGCGTGCGGAGCGCGCGTATGCATCAACGGCCACGAGATAAAAAGCTTCCGGCAATTTTTTGCTGATGGAAATGATGCTCATGAAGAATTGTTTGCCATCTGGGGCAGCGCGGGGCTGCTTGAGATAGCTGCCTTTCGCGCTTCCGCCGCGCATCTGCTGGATGTCGAGCGCGGTCAGCGCGTGCTTGTGACAGGGGTAAAATAAAAATTGCCGAGAGCGGGAACCCTTTTGTTCCTCTTGGCTTGTCACCCGTCACACAACTTTGCTATCTTCGACTCATTAAACACTTGTAAGGGACGATAATCATGGACAAAGGCAAGGACGCTGCAACGGCCAGCGCAAGCGCCGCCGCCGGATTGCGCGGAGTTGTCGCCGCTTCTTCATCCATCGGAGATGTTGACGGCGAGAACGGCGTGCTCATCTACGAAGGCTATGACATACATGACCTGGCGGAGCATTCGACTTTCGAGGAAGTCGTTTACCTGCTCTGGCACGGGAGATTGCCGAAGCGTGAGGAACTGGATGAGCTTCGCCAGTCGCTCGGCAACTGTTACGAGATGCCAGCGGCCATTCTCGATTTGATGCGGACGTTTCCGCGCGACGCGGAGCCGATGGATGTGCTGAGGACTGCTGTCTCGGCTCTGGACTTTTACGACAAGGGCGCGCATGACACTTCGCGCGAAGTCAGCGTCAGAACCGCTACGCGACTGGTCGCACAGATTCCGGCCATCGTCGCCGCCTCTGAACGCCTGCGCAACGGGCAGGAGCCGGTCAAGCCGAATCCCGAATTAAATATCGCCACCAACTTTCTCTACATGCTCAGGGGCGAGATGCCTTCCGAAGAGGACGCGCGAATCTTCGACATCTGCCTGATTCTGCATGCCGACCATGAACTCAATGCTTCGACCTTTACGGCGCGCGTCGTCGCCGGAACGCTGGCGGATATTTACGGCGCGGTGACGGCAGCCATCGCCGCGCTTTCCGGCCCACTGCACGGCGGCGCGAACACCAATGTCATGAAGATGCTGCTGGAAATCGGTGACATGGAAAAGGTCGAGCCGTACATCAAAGATGCCCTGACGGCGAAGAAGAAGATCATGGGCATCGGCCATGCCGTTTATAAAACCGAAGACCCGCGCGCGACGCACTTGAGAAAATTCTCGAAAGAGACGGGCGAGCGCGGCGGCGAGACGAAGTGGTACGAGATGTCGCGCAAGATCGAAGAGATTATGATGCGAGAGAAGGGCATGAATCCGAACGTGGATTTTTATTCCGCTTCGACCTATTACATGATGGGCATCCCGCTCGATCTCTATACGCCGATTTTCGCCATCAGTCGCATCAGCGGTTGGACGGGACATATCCTCGAACAGTACGAGAATAACAAGCTGATTCGCCCGCGCGCAGAATATATCGGGCCGAGAGGCTTGAAATATGTTCCAATAGCAGAGAGATAGTTCTCAACAGAAGCGAAAAAAAAGTTTGCCGCAAAGGCGCTGGTAGCGCAAAGAAGAACTTAATTGTTTTCTTTGCGCCACCAGCGCCTTTGCGGCAAACTTTCTTTTAATTACCGTCGAATGTTCCGACCTTCTCCACTTGCCTCGGAATCTCATGGCTCGTCAGCGACTTCAGCTCTTCGGTTGCGGAAAACAATTTCGTGCGCCAGATGAATGCAGTCGCCAGCAGGATTGCGATGGTGCAGGCGATGCCGCCTTCAATGCCGTAAGCTCCGCCCGTCAGCCAAGCGGGGCCGTTGTCCGTGGCCTTTAGCAATGGCGTCGGAGCAAGCGTCGTAATCCCGCTCACGGGCAGTCCGAGCACAGAACCCATCGTCCAGTTCCAAGACCAGTGCAGGCCAAGCGGAAGCCACAGGCTGCGTGTGCGCAGGTACGCAACTGCGAGCCACATGCCCGCAATCGCCGTGTTGGCGAAAGCCAACTGCGGGTAAACATTCGGCGCATCAAAATTGGGATTGCCTGTGTGAACCAATGCGAAGGCGATCGAAGTCAACACTATGCCGAACCATGTGAGGCGCGCCCGCGTTAAAGTCTGTAAGGGATAGCCGCGAAACACAATCTCTTCGGCGGCAGCGGCGGGAATAAAGATAAGGCCGGAGACAACCAGCGTTTTCAAAGCCGCTGCAACCATCCCGCGTGCGTTAAAAGAAAAGCTAAAGCCTCCGACGGCAAAGGGGATGATTGTCGCCAGCGCAAGTGATAATGCGCCGATCAGCGAACCCCATAAAAAATCGCGCAGCCAGCCCTGATGCAAAGTCCACCCGAGCGATTTGAGAGGCAGGCTTTCCAGCAGTTTGCAGCAGGCCCAGCCGATAGCCAGAGCGACCACAAAAAGCATCGCGGCCTGCACGATAAAGCCCCAACCGCCCACAAGAAAATCCTGCGCCGAATCGCCGAGGATGAGCCTCGCAACCCCGTAGGACATATCCTTTAGCAATTTGATGGAGATCAGAAAAAAGAGAGTGAAGAGGGTCAGCCGCCAGCCGCTACGCAGGCGGCCTACGGGATTGAAAAAGATGTCGGAAGGATTCATCTGTAAGCTCTTAAAAGTTTGAGTTGAATAACCGGAACATTCTACCCGATGGCTTGACGGTTGAACACGGCAGACGCATCAAAGAATGTGTGCGCGCTGTGGTAAACTTTCAATCCGTTGATGAGATGAATCACGATCAGACAAAGCTTAACGAGAAGCGCAGCGGAGACGTGCCGCCGCGCAGGCGGACTGCGCCGTGGCTGCTCGGCGGACTGGTGCTGTTTCTGCTTTCCGTGATGATTGCGCTGCAAGTCGCGGGGCTGTGGTCTGTCCTGCCGACAGATACTGCTTCCGATACCTTGCTGCTCTACGCGCTTTCGTCACTCAACTTTGCGGCCTTCATCGTCTTCGCTTTCATACTCGTCCGCAGCCTGTTAAAGCTGCGGCGCGAGCGGCGTGAGCGACTGCTCGGCTCAAAGATCAAGACGCGGCTCGTGGTTTATTTCATAGCGCTGGGCCTGCTGCCAATTACTGCGATGGCGGTTTTCTCATACCTCTTTCTTAATCGCTCGATTGAAAAATGGTTCAGCCGTTTGCCTGAGGGTGTGGTCAGCGAAGCGCA
Source organism: Pyrinomonadaceae bacterium (assembly GCA_963817025.1). Lineage (GTDB taxonomy): Bacteria > Acidobacteriota > Blastocatellia > Pyrinomonadales > Pyrinomonadaceae > JACMLC01. The sequence goes on from CAWFML010000005.1 coordinate 801,992, forward strand.
GCAATTGCAGCGCGAAGCGGATGCCAATCAGATTCGCAGCCTGCGCGAGACGGCTTCGATGCTCGCGCTCCTGATCGAGAGACAGCCGGAGTTTAGTAGCCAGACGACGCTCGAACAATTAGTCCGGAACGGAAATCTGGCCGCGCTGGAGATACTGGGCCAAAATGGCGAAGTGATCGCTAAAAGCGAGATTGCCTTGCCCGAAGTCGGGCGCGGCCAGTTAGCGCAGGCCATCATCCTCGCGCGTACACATGCCGCTTCGGATAAGAAAGATGAAAAGGCTGTCGAGCGTAAGTATTACGAGGCGGTTTCGGTTCCCTTGAGCGGCGAGCGAAATTTAATCATGGCCCGCGCCCGCCACATTGATTCAAATCTTGACGAAATCATCAGCGGGTCGCAGGGCGAATACGTCAAGCTAGTGGCAAAACAGCGGAAGGTGCGCTGGCTTGGCATCTCTACTTTAGGCTTGCTGACCTTGCTGCTCCTGTTCGCTTCGACGTGGACGGCCATTCATCTCGCACGCGGGATTGCGCTGCCGATTCAGGCTCTGGCCGAAGCTTCCGAAGAGGTCGCGCGCGGCAATCTGGAACATCGCGTGACGACGATTGCGGATGATGAATTGGCCCTGCTCGCGGATTCATTCAATCGGATGACGGCGCAGCTTGATGAAAATCGCCGCCGCATCGAAGCTGGCGCAAAGGAACTGCGCGAGAAAAATCTGGCCCTCGAAGAGCGGCGCAATTATATCGAGACCGTGCTCGAATCCCTCTCCACGGGCGTCATCTCTTTGGATGAGAGCGGTCGTGTCACGACTATCAATGCGGCTGCGACTGCTATGTTGCTGTTGGCAGAGTTGCCGAAAGGCGACTATCTTTTGTCCGAGTTGACGACCGCAGAAGATCAGTCGGTACTGGAAAGACTCTTGCGCCGCGCACGCCGCATGGGACGCGCTTCGGAACAGATGGAACTGGGTCGCGGCAGTTCGCCGGAAAACGATTCGATTCCTGTTGCGCTGACGGCGACGGCCCTGCGCGCTCCGTCGGGCGAAACTCGCGGGGCTGTGCTGGTGATAGAAGATTTGTCCGAGCTTTTGTCTGCACAAAGAGCTGCCGCCTGGAGCGAGGTGGCCCGGCGCATGGCGCACGAAATCAAAAACCCGCTGACGCCGATTCAACTCTCAGCCGAACGGATTGCGAAAAACTTCAAACGCCGCGCGAGCAACGGCAACGGCACAGACGGCAACGGCTCGCACAAAGAGTTGGCCCCGGTGGATGACGAGCGTGTGGCGCGCGTCGTAGATGAATGTACGGCGACGATTACGCGCGAGGTCGCCGGATTAAAAGCGATGGTGGACGAGTTCTCTCGTTTCGCGCGCCTGCCGCACGCGCGGCTTGAGGCTGAAGATTTGAACGAAGTGGTCACGCAGGCAGTCACCCTTTATGAAGACCGTCTGGATGGAGCGCGTCTTGATGTTCATCTGTCCAAAATGCCCGCGTGCATGCTTGACGCGGAACAAATGCGCCGCGTGCTTGTTAACCTGATAGACAATGCGTTGGAATCTCTGGCAGAGATTGAGGGCGAGCGGCGCATCACAGTTGCCACCGGGTTCGATCCTTCGCGCGGATTGTTGTTGACAGAGATTGCGGACACAGGGCAGGGCATCGCGCGCACGGATTTCCCGCGTCTCTTCCAGCCATATTTTTCCACGCGCGGGCGCGGCACGGGCCTCGGCCTCGCCATCGTCCAGCGCATAGTGATAGAACATGGCGGGCGCATACGCGCCGAGATGAACCGGCCACGCGGCGCAAAATTCACCATCGAGCTTCCTGCAACAAATGTCTGAATCCATTTTAATCGTAGATGACGAGCGCGGGATACGCGAAACCCTGCGCGCAGTTTTGGAGGACGAGAACTTCGTCGTGGAGACGGTCGCGTCCGGCGAAGAATGCCTGAAGGCGGTCGAGCGCAAAGCCTACGGCTGCTTTCTGCTGGACGTGTGGCTGCCGGGTATTGATGGTCTTGAGACTTTGCAGAAGTTGCGCGCGGCTGGTGTCGAAGCGGCGGTCGTCATGATCTCCGGCCACGCGAATATAGAGACTGCCGTGCGCGCAACCAAGCTCGGCGCGTTCGATTTTATCGAAAAGCCGCTCTCTATCGAAAAGACTGTGCTGACGGTGCGCAATGCCTTGAGACAGCGAGAGCTTGAGCGCGTCAATGCGGAGTTGGCCGCAGAACTCAATGATGAATACGCGATGATCGGCGAGTCTGTGGCGATGCGCGCTCTGCGTAAACAGATTGCGGTCGTCGCGCCGACGGATGGGCGCGTGCTCATCTACGGAGAATCGGGGACGGGCAAAGAGCTTGTCGCGCGCACTCTTCACCTGCAATCGAGACGCGCCGCCGCGCCCTTCGTCGAAGTCAACTCCGCAGCGATTCCCGAAGAGTTGATAGAGTCGGAGCTGTTCGGCCATGTCAAGGGAGCTTTCACGGGGGCGATGTCTGCCAAGAAGGGAAAGTTTGAACTGGCGGACGGCGCGACGCTCTTCCTTGATGAGATCGGAGACATGAGCGCGCGCGTGCAGGCGAAAGTCTTGCGCGTGCTGGAAGAGCAACGCTTTGAGCCGGTCGGCAGCAATACATCACTGCGCGTGGACGTGCGCGTCATCGCCGCCACCAATAAGAGGTTGGAGACGGAAATCGAGCAGGGGAATTTCCGTGCAGACCTCTTCTATCGCCTGAATGTCATTCCGTTTGAGATTCCGCCGTTGCGCGAGCGACTTGAAGATGTGCCCGCGCTGATCGAGCATTTCAATCAGAAATTTTCCAACGCCTACGGCAAGAAACCGAAACGCTTTGAGCCGGAAGCGATTGAAGCCCTGCAAAATTATTCGTGGCCCGGCAACGTGCGCGAATTGCGGAACACTGTCGAGCGCGTCGTCATCATGCACGGCAAGACCAAAGTCAACGCCGCAGAACTCCCCATTCTCGGAGGCGAAGAGCCGCCCGCCGCCTCCTTTCGCTTTCCTTCATTCAAGGAAGCGACCGATGCCTATCACCGCGAGTTTATCCAGAGAAAGCTTGCCGAAGCCGAAGGCAACGTCTCACGCGCGGCGGAACTGATGGGCGTTGATCGCAGCCATCTCTATCGCCGCATGAAAAATCTGGGCATTCAGGGACGCAGCGAGCGTTAGCTCTATGAGTTGCATCAAAGCTCCCGCTGCAAAGAGGATGGGCGGCCTGCGCCTTGCTCCCATGCGCGTTGACAATGTAAGCTGGAATCGCTTATCTCATAATAGTTTGCTGTTATGCTGTTAAAGCGTAGTCGAGTAATTCTAAGCTGTCATTAAAGCGCAGTAGATTTGAAGGAAGAGACATGGATTTTACTACTAAAGAATTATTAAAACGTTATGCGCGGCTCGCGCTGGGCCAGCCTTTTGCGCCCGTGCTCTTGAATATTCTCGTCACCTCGGTGTGCGATATGCGCTGCACGCACTGCTTTTTTACGGACGAGCTGGATGACCGCCCGCGCAAAAAATTGCAGATGAAGACGCATGAGATTGAGAAAATCTCAGAGACCTTAGGCGGCAATCTGGGCGTGCTTATCCTCGCGGGCGGCGAGCCTTTCACGCGTAAAGATTTGCCGGAGATCGCACGCGCTTTTTATCAAAACAACAAACTCGAATCCATCTACCTGATGTCCAACGGGCAGATTCAAAAGCGCATCGTCCCGGATGTCACGCGCATGTTGCAGGAATGCCCCGACCTCAATGTCACGGTCGCGCTCGGCATTGACGGACTCAAATCTCAGCATGAAAAGATTCGTCAGAAACCCGGCTCGTGGGACATAGCGATTGATACCGCGCGCCAGTTGCAGCAGATTAAGAAAGAATATCCGCGCTTAGACATACAGACCTGCACCTGCTTTATGCACTCGAATCAAGACACGATCTTCGAGTGGTACGACTTTTTGAAGTATGATTTGAAGCCCGACAAAGTCAACTTCAATTACATCCGCCCGCCTTCAGCAGATCCGGTTGAGCTGGACATAGACCACACGCGTTATGCGCGTCTGGCCCGGAAGATTGACGACGATTCGCGCCATGCCGCGATTAAGAACAACTATGGCGGCGATGCCGGATTTTTCAAGGCCGCGATAGATATTTACATGCACGGCCTGATCGCCAGGACGCAGGAGACGCAACAGGCGCAGATGAAGTGCTACGCGGGCACTGCGGGCGGCGTCATCTATGATGAAGGCACTGTTTCATCTTGCGAGAATCTGGAAGCCATCGGCAACCTGCGCGACTACGATTGGAACTTTCAAAAGCTATGGCTCTCGCCAGCGATGAAGGAGCGGCGCAAGAAGGCCGCAGACGGCTGCTTCTGCACGCATGAATCCAATAGCTATTACCCCTCGCTCGCTTTTAACCCTAAGCACTTGATTCAAATCAAGAAGCTCGAACGCGAGATGAAGAAATCACGGCGCGAGCTTGATGGACAAGAGGCACAGGCAGACGGCTTGACGGTCAAGGCTTAATGGTCAAACACTCCATAAAAGTTTTTGCCCTCCTGTTATTTCTCATAGCCGTCGCTCAGCCATCTTTCGGTCAGGCGGGAATTAACGATGTGCGCGAGGATGACAAAGAAGCTCGCAATTTCGCGCAGGGCTTTGGCGCACGCCTGATACTCGTCGAGAGGCCAAAAGAGTTTGTGGACTTATGGGAGAAACCTGAGACGCCGCGCATCGAAACTATTGCCGCCATTAAGACCAAACAGCCCTTCGGGGCATTTGTGCTCTTCACTGGATGCCGTCCCGGCAAATCCGGCTCCTGTGATTGCGAGGTGGACTTTAATGTCTACAGGCCGGATGGAACTTTGTATGCCAAGCGAGAGGGGCTGGAACTCTGGAAGCAGCCCGCCCCGCCGTCGCAGCATATCCAAATGAGCGTCGCCAGTCTCTTCCTGCGAATGGGAGTCCGCGACCCGGCAGGAAGATATATAGTCAAGGCCACGGTGCGTGATAAAAATGCGGAAGTCGAGTTTGAGATTAGAACTTCATTTCGCTTAGAAACGCCCTGAAAGTTATCAATCATATGTTTAGAGCACGCGTCCCAAAAATTCTGATTATCTCGTCCGACACGGGCGGCGGCCACAGGTCTGCGGCGGCTGCGATTGTGGCGGGCGTGCAGAAGTTTTTTCACGGGCAGTCGTATGCCGTGCGGGTCGTGCGCGCGATTGAAGAATCGCATTCGATCACTGCGAAACTGGTCAAGCTTTACAACTGGGTGCTGTGCAATAAACAGCACTGGATGAAATATTTCTACTGGGCCGTCAATCGCTTTCGTCCGGAAACGCGCGAGTTCTTTTATGCGCGAAGCGTTCTTTATGTGCAGGAGTTGTTTGAGCGTTGGTGTCCGCATGTGGTGGTCAGCGTGCATCCGTTGACGCAGCATGTCTTTGCGCGCGTGCTCAAGGAATTGAAGTTAGCCGACAAAATCCCGCTCGTCACGGTGGTCACAGACCCCTGCTATGGATTCTGGAAGGGCTGGGCGTGTGATGATGTGCGGCTGTATCTGGTCGCAAGCCCTGAAGCCCGCCAGCAGTTGATTGATTACGGAGTCGCACCGGAACGGATAAAAGTTTCAGGAATGCCCGTGCATCCGAAGTTCGCTTTTCCGGGCGAGCAAACCGCGCAGGCAGCGCGCCGCGCGCTCGGGCTTGACCCTGAAAAATTCACTGTCTTTGTCAACGCGGGCTGGATCGGCGGCGGCAATATCCCGCAGATTTTCCGCGAGCTGGTCAGGGGCGAACTGGATATGCAGGCCATTTTCCTCGCAGGCAAAAACGAAGAGTTGAGAATCGAGGCCGAATCGCTGGCGGCGCAGGCCAAGTTTCCCATCAAGGTCATAGGCTACTCGGAACATGTCGAGCAGTTGATGGCTGCTGCCAATGTGATGATCTCAAAGCTCGGCGGCCTGACGACCTACGAGGCGTTCGCGTGTCGCGTGCCGATTATCGCCGACGCTACAACGCCGCCGATGCCGCAGGAAGCAGGCGCGGCCAGCATGATCGCCAAGCGCGGCGCGGGAGTCTTGCTCGAACATGCGACGGACATCGTGCCGACTATCAGGCGGATGATGGAAGACACGCGGCATTATGCTGCGATGCGCGCAGCGACGGTTGGTTTAGCGATTCCGAATGCGACGCGGCACATAGTCGAAGAGATTGCCGCGTTGATTCCCGCGCCGGTCATGGCGCGCGAAGAGCCTGTGCTTGTCGAGTCGCGCACGGCTTAAAGAAGATTTTCACGGTTGACGTGTGCACTTGTTTCGGATTTAATCTGAAACTAACGACAACGAACAAAGTTTTAGCATCCTGACCGCTTCGTTTCGTCGAAGCGGTTTTTTTCGGAGAAAAAAGGTTGAGTCTTTTGCTTGAAGGAAAACGCGCCTTCATTACCGGCGGCACGCGCGGCATCGGCGCGGCATTGTGCGAAGTCTTTGCGCGCGAAGGCGCGGACGTGGCTTTCAATTACAACACGCGTGACGATCTGGCCGAGCAGACGATTGAGAAAATCACCGCTCACAATCGCCGCGCGCATTCTTTTAAGATTTCCATCACAGACCGCGTTCATCTGAAGAAGATGACGCGCGAGCTGGTGGAGCTGTGGGGCGGAATAGATATTCTGGTCAACAATGCCGCAATCAATCGGGGCGACAATTTCGCAACGACGACAGACCGCGCGTGGGATGAAGTCATCAATACCAACGTCAACGGTTTGTTCGCCGTCACCAAGCCTATCTACAAGCAGATGATTCGCCAGCGAAAGGGAGCTATCCTCAACATCACTTCCATCGGCGCGATTCGCGCACTGCCGACCTCTGTGCATTATGCGACCTCTAAAGCCGCAGTCATAGGCTTTACCAAATGCCTCTCGCGCGAGGCCGCGACCTTCGGCGTCACGGTCAATGCCATCGCCGCCGGAATCTTTGATACGGATTTGGCGCACACGCTGCCGGATCGCCTGTTACAAATGCACGAGTTCTGGGTCGCGCGAGGGCGGCTCGGACGCCCCGAAGAACTGGCCGAGTATGCCGCCTTTATGGTCAGCGACCGCAACAGTTTTATGAACGGCGAAGTGGTCATCGTAGACGGCGGCGCGGTCACCTAAAAAACAAATTAAAGAAGTTTCCCGCAAAGGCGCTGGTGACGCAAAGAAAACATGTAAGTTCTTCTTTGCGTCTTTGCGTCTTTGCGGGAAATTGTCTTCGTCTCACTCGAAACTGAAATCGAATTTCATTGTTAAGTTGTTGTATCCCAAAGACTTATGTTGACATGCCGGGTCTCGCGGCGTATGATGCGCACATCAACTTTCGAGGTGGCGTTATTAAAACGGGGAGGCAAGTGATGGCTAGAACTGATTTGATTGATAACCTGAATCGCGCTCTGAGTCTGGAACTGGCGGCGGTGATTCAATATGCGCAGCATAGTTTTCTGGTGACGGGTGTGGAGCGCGAGGTCTATCGCAAATATTTTCGCAAGCAGGGTGAGGAATCGCAGGAGCACGCGATTACTTTGGGCGACAAAATAGTCGCGCTCGGAGGCGTGCCGACGGTAGAGCCTTCTATGATTCGCCAGTCAACAGGTTTGACCGACATGCTGAAGCAGGATTTGGAGCTTGAGCGCGAAGCTTTACAAGCCTACATGGCTGCATGGGAGTCGTGCGGCGATGAAGAGTTGCCGACGCGCTTCCAGCTTGAAGAGCGTCTCTATCAGGAACAACTTCACATAGACGAACTGGAAAAGCTGACTTCAGAGCGCAAGGCCGGTTCGGTTAAAGAGAAAATTACTCTCCGGCAGGTCAGTTAAAGACAACAGGGTTAAGAGTGGAAAAGGATAAAAGGGAAAGCAGTTGGCCGATAACAGGCTGGCTGCTTTCCCTTTTATCCTTTCCCCTCTTAATCTTTTGAATTCTTATTTTATCAAGCGAGTGTCGGAAGCTGTATGACCTGACCCATGCCTGTGAATTGGCCTCCGGCGTCTGCGCGCTGGCGATTGATGCGCTGGCGCGCGACTGCGAGCGCGTGATGCAGATCGTCTAACTGCTCGCTGTCCAGATGAATCGTTTTCTGGCTGCACCAGCCGAGTCCATCCGTCCATGTAGAACATCGCAAGGCGACGCGCGAAACGCCTTCGTGCTGTTCCATGATAACTTCGACGCGCTGGTCTTCGCGTGGGGACTGTAAGATTTGAACTGTGGCTGCTTGATTGCTGGGCACTGCGGGTTTAGCTCCTAATAAAAGTCTTCCGGGTTTGCTGCTCAACTTCGCCCTATGAAAGGACGAAATTGAAAACCAATTTCAATTTGGATTATGCCTGTCTGCACGTTTTCTGTCAAGCAGAATTTTCATCGCCGGGATTTTCCAGGGCTTTGAGGCGGGATTCGAGCGTGCGAAGGGTGCGCGCCATCTCCGGCAGCTTTCTGATGGCGGCCATCGCGCGCAGGGATTCGCGGTGTTCAAAGGCAGGGATACCGCCTGAGAGGACTTTGCCCTCCGGCACATCATAGAAGACACCGGCCTTTGCCATCAGCACTGCATCGTCGCCAATCTTGACATGACCCCCGACGCCGACCTGCCCAGCCAGAATGACGCGGCGACCGACATGCGTGCTTCCGGCAAGTCCGACCTGCCCGCAGAGCAGCGTATCTTCGCCAACTGTGCAGGAGTGACCGATCTGCACCAGATTGTCTATCTTGACGCCGCGCGCGATGCGCGTCTCTCCGACGGAGGCGCGGTCAATCGTCGTGCCTGCGCCGACCTCTACATCATCTTCGAGCACGACGCGGCCAGCCTGCGGAATTTTGAGCCAGTGGCCCTCTTCATCCTTTGCATAACCAAAGCCGTCGCAACCAATAACCGCGTTGTTATAGACCACTACGCGCGCACCAAGCTGTGAGCCTTCGCGTATCGAAACCCCGCTGTGAATGATAGAGCCTGCGCCGACATGCGCGCCTTCATAAATCGTCACATTCGGATAGAGACGAACCTTTGGCCCAATGTGAGCCTCGCGTCCGATGTAGACGTGCGCGCCGATCCAAACGTTATCGGCCACATGAGCTGCTTCATCTACGACGGCGGTCGGATGAATGAAAGGTTCAAACTCAGGCTCAGGATAAAAGAGCCTGAGTGCGCGCGTGTATGCGAGATATGGATCGCGTGCGCGAAGGACTGCGAGGTCTGTTCTGACCTCAACGCCTTCGCCGGCAAAAATAGCAGAAGCCTTTGTGGTTTCGACCTGCGAGGTATAACGCGGATTGGCAAGAAAAGTGACCTGACCCGGCGCGGCTATATCGAGTCCCGCTGCGCCTGTAATCTCAAGCTCGGCGTTCCCCTCAAGCTCCGCGCCCGTCTGCTCTGCGAGTTCAATGATTTTCATAAGCCCTATTTTATCTCACGCAAAGGCGCAGAGACGCAAAGAAAGACTCAACAGCTTTCTTTGCGCCACCCGCGCCTTTGCGTGAGACTTTCTTCGCGTCCTTTTGAACTCACATTAGATTAACAGGATCAATTTCCAGATTGACCGCGCGCAGGTCTGCGCCCTGTTCGGCAGCGTGTGCAAAAGCCATGTCAATGACTTCGCGCAGGCGCGGGCGGCTGCGTGATTTGATGAGCAGTTGGACACGATGCTCGCCTTTGAGGCGCGCGAGCGGGGCCGGGGCCGGGCCGAGAACTCTACAGGCGCGGTCAGCATTCGCTTCATCCAGAGCCTTGCGTATTTCGGAGGCGGTGTTCATGACGTGCGTAAAATCTTCGCCGTGCGTGAGCAGGGACGCGAGCGCGACAAAGGGCGGATAGCTGAGGCTCTTGCGATAGCGTATCTCTTCTTCATAAAACCCTGCGTAGTCCTGCGCGCAGGCGTGACGCAACGCATAGTGGTTCGGATGATACGTTTGAATCAACACGCGGCCCGCGCGTCGCCCGCGACCTGCGCGGCCTGCGACCTGCGTGATAAGTTGGAAAGTTCTCTCGGCGGAACGAAAGTCTGGCAGGGCCAGCCCCGCGTCAACTGAGACGACGCCGACGAGCGTGACGTTCGGAAAGTCGTGTCCCTTAGCCAGCATCTGCGTGCCGACCAGCATATCCAACTCGCCCGCGCCGAACTCCAAAATAGCTTTCTCAAAGAGTTTTCTTCTGGAAGTCGTGTCGCGGTCGAGGCGTGCGATGCGAAGCTCAGGAAACTTTTTCCGCAACATCTCTTCGAGCTGCTCCGTGCCTTCACCGACATAGTAAATATATTTTCCGGCACATGTAGGGCATTGCTTCGGAGCCTGACGACGATGGTTGCAATAATGGCAGACGAGGCTCTGTTCGCCGCGATGATAGGTGAGCGTGACATCGCAGTTGGGACAATGAATTGATTCGCCGCACGAGCGGCAGAGGACAAAGCTCGAATAGCCGCGACGATTCAAAAGGATGATTGATTGCTCGCCGCGCGCGTGCGTCTCTTCGATGGCCTGAAGCAAGTCCTGCGAGAAAATTTCCGCGCGACCGTGCTCTGCGAAGACAGAGCGCATGTCTATGATTTCGGCTCGCGCCATCGCGCGGTTAGCGATTCTCTGCGGCAGATGAAGATAATGGTATTTTCCGTTCTGCGCGTTATGAAAAGATTCGAGCGAGGGCGTGGCAGAGCCTAAGACGACCGTCGCAGATTCCTTGCGCGCACGCACGATGGCCGTGTCGCGCCCGTGATAATAAGGCGATTCGTGCTGGCGATAAGAGTTCTCATGCTCTTCGTCAATCACTATGAGGCCGAGGTCTGAGACCGGGGCAAAGACAGCCGAGCGCGTGCCGATCACGATGCGCGCCAGACCTTTTTTCAAACGACTCCATTCGTCAAAACGCTCGCCCGTCGTCAGAGATGAATGGAAGATTGCGACCTCGTCACCGAAGACTGCGCGCAGGCGGCGAGAGAAGACCGGCGTCAAAGCAATCTCAGGCACGAGCATCATCGCAGACTTGCCGCGCTCTAAAGCCGCACGCATCGCGCGAATGTAGATTTCAGTTTTGCCGCTGCCCGTGACGCCGTGCAGTAGAAAGGCTGCATACCGCTCAGCCGCAATCGTCGTTTCAATCTCAGCGAGCGCGCCAGCCTGTGCGGAGGTGAGTGTGAACTCGTCTTTCGCGGGAAGCTTTGCGCCGACGAGCGGGTCGCGGCGAACTTCGCGGACAAAGACTTCGAGCAGATTTCGCTTTTCTAAAGTCTGGACTGAAGACGCGCTCGTCTCCGCTGCTTCGAGCAAATCTGCAAAGGCCATCTCGCCGCCTTCTTGAATAAGAGTTTCGATGATGCGTTGCTGCGCTTCTGTCAACGCGCGCGCAGAATCGGAGACAGCATGCTTCTCAGGAGGCAGCAGGCGGACGGCCTTGCGTCTTTTGGCGCGTGCGGAGACGGAACGCTGCCTGTGGGCCAGCCGAATCCAGCCAGCGCGCTCAAGCTCGCGCGCGACTCTTGAAGCTTGAGCTTCGCCGATGTGGCTGGCGATGAGACGCAAGGGCAGTTCGCCTTCTTCGGCGATGAGCCGCAGGGCGCGTGCCTTTGCTGTCTGCGTGCGATTGATGGGCAGGCGCGCAAGCTCGTCGCGGCCTTCGGGAGTGATATGCAGAATCTGCTCGACAGTCGCATTGAGTCCGGCTGGCAGCGCGGCTTTTAAGACTTCGCCCCACGGCGCGGCGTAGTAGTCCGCCACCCAGCGCGTAATCTCAAGAATCTCAGGCGTGAGCAGTGGCTCGGCATCGAGCAGTTCTTCGGCGTCCTTGATGCTGGCCTCGTCCAAATCCGCAGCCGGGTCAAGCGATTGATGCAGAGCCACGATGTAGCCCGTGATGCGTTTGCGTCCGAAAGGAACAAGCAGGCGCGAGCCGAGTCGCGCATCTCTTTGGAGCGCGAGCGGCAGGCGGTAAGTGAAGGTCTGCATCACGCGCAAGGGAACTGCGACCTCTACGAATCGCGCCGCGCTCTGCGTAGACGCATCACTCTCGTCTCTAAATGTGTTTGTCCGGGTTGCTGGCTGCACGAGGAACAAAGTTATCGTGAAGCGCGGAAAAGGTGAAGCGGTAAGAGCCGTTTTCAGAAAAAGAATTTCACGCAAAGGCGCGAAGAGCAAGGGAGTAGGGAATAGGGTATCGGGTGTAGGAAAAGCAATTTGTCTTCACTACACCCGATACCCTTCACCCTTCTCCCTGCCTTCTTAGTGTGCGTTGGAATTGGCCGGTGGATAATCTCCGGTCACGCCCCATTGCGCGAAGAGGTTTCCGCCGACATCCGTGTAGAGCACATAGAACGAGGCCGTGCTCGCGCGCCAGACAACAATGTCAGTTTTATTGTCTCCGTTGTAGTCGCCCTGCGCGGCGATGTCGCCTGCCACACCCCAGCGCACGTTCTGTATAAACCCGCCGCCGCTCAAGCGCACATACCAGTAGATGTCATCGCCTGTTAAGTGGCCGACGGCCACATCCGTCTTGTTGTCGCCATCGTAATCGCCGGGCGCGATGATGTCGGATTTGTTGCCCCAGGAGAAGGCTTGGAAGCCGTTTGTGCTCTGGGCAATGTAAAAGCTCGCCTGTCCGGCGGAAGGATCATCGCCGCGTCTGACGGCAAAGTCGGCTTTGCCGTCTCCGTCATAATCGCCGGGCGCGAGCGTGTCCGTGCTCAGTCCCCATTGTTTGTAACCAAAGCCGGTTGAGCTGCCCAGATAGTACCAAATCTTTGAGCCGCCGGAATCGCGCACCACAGCCGGGTCTGCTTTGCCGTCTCCGTCATAGTCGTCTGCTACGGTCGGATTATCTCCGGCGATGCCGAAGTTGAGGGCGCGCAGTGTGCTGGTCTGGCTTTGCAGGATATACCAGTTGCCCTCTGCGCCGCGCCAGACGGCCACGTCTGTCTTGCCGTCGCCGTCGTAATCATGCGGCACAAAAGTGTCCATGCCGAAGATGCCCCAACCGTATGCCAGAAAGCCTGAGGTCGTGCCGTTGATATACCAGTTAGCCGTCATATCGCTCGCGGGCCTCACGACTGCGAGGTCTGTTTTATTATCGCCGTCGTAATCGGAGACGCGCGAGAGCGGAGCGTTAACCGGAACCGCAGCCGTAATGTTGAGGCTCCAACCGCCGCCGATGCGCCCGTTATCCAGAAACTCGTCATCCGTGACATACAATTTCCAGACCCCGTTCGGGTCTGTCCCGCCAAATACTCCGTTGAGCGTCGTTGCGCCTGCGCTTTGCGGGCCGGGATTGTTGTATGGCCCAGCCGGAGCCGGAGCCGGGAAAATATCATTGGCTGCATCGTTGCCCTGATGATTCGCAGGCCGTACGCTGATGCCGTTGGGGAGACCGCCAGTGGCTGCCAACTGGGTCGGAGCGGCGTCGTCAAAAGTATATGTGCGATTGACCGCCGACGTGATGCCGCCCGCATCCGATTGCAGTATCAAAGACTGCCCGCCCGGCCCAACCAGCAGGACATCAAAGTCTCCCGGAAAAGGGTGGTTGACATTGTTCAGGGTTACGGTCAGGTTGGTGATAACCGGGCCTAGACTGGCAACAATAATCTGTGAAGGATAGAGCGAGCCGAGGCCCGGCGTATTGTTGGCCGCAGCATCTGCGACGTTAATCTGCGAGTTATTGGAGATCACCGTCTGAACGGATTGCACTCGCACGTCGTCTCTCGCGGTCGCCTGCGCCGGATGAAACGCGCTGCCGGTTAAGGCTAGAGAAAGAAGAAGGACGAAAAGTTTGTGAAGGATGGTTACAGCCCTGTGGCCGGAGATGGAAAAAACTTTCATGGAGTCTCCTGCTGATGTTTGATTATGCGACCTGTCACCGGGACTTGCTTTTGTTAGAAGTGAGAATTCGATTAGGCCGGGTGCAGTACGAAGGTTTTGTTTTGAGAGTGGCTGATGCCAAAACTCTCAACACATATCAACATAGTGGGATTGCCGTGCGATGTCAACAGAAGATTTTTGATATTTAAAAAGAACCGGCGACGGAATCTCTCCCGTCGCCGGTCTTTATCTGAAAGGACAGGGGTTGCTGCCCGAATAGCTAGAAAGTAAAGAACGTGGCGATTGCCGTGTCACCGACCTCGCCCCACTGCTGGCCGCCTGTGGCGGTCGGAAGCGAGCTGGGAATCCAGAAAAACTCTCTGGTGTCAGCACGGAAGACTGCGATGTCAGCGATATTGTCGCCATCGTAGTCACCGCGCGCGGGAAGGTCATTGACCAGGAAATCGGGGTCGAAAATACCGAAGACTTTGGGCGGCACGGTCGCGCCGGTGGCGGTATTGCGAATCCACCAGGAGCCGTCTGCGCCAGCACGGAAGACCACTAAGTCGGCAATTCCGTCGCCGGTATAGTCGTCAGGCTGAACGATGAAGTCCGTGTTGAAGTTGCCCCACTGAACCGTGTTGAGCACTTGACCGGTGATGCTGTCGCCAATCTGCCACGTCACATCAAAGGTTGTGGTGTTGACACGAGCGATGATGATTTCCTCACGAGCATCGCCTGTGAAGTCAGCGCCCTGAAAACGGAACAGGCTCTGACCGGGAGTCGTAGTGTTGCCGAACGGGACATTTCTGTCACCGGCAGGCGAATTCTCAGCCGATTTATAGAAATTGTTGAACACGCCGCTGATGGTGCGGATGACGTTGTAGTCATCTTTACCATTGCCGTCATAGTCGCCATCGCGTGCAACGGCGTCGCCGGTCGTTCCCCAATTAACCACCGGCAAAGAGACGATCGCACCTCCGCTTTCCGGGAAATTGGCGCAGAAGTAATTACCCGTGCGCCAGACGCAAGGTTCAAATTTGGAGTCTCCCGCGCGGTCTCCGGGCACAATCGAATCGCCGCCCAGACCATAATCAAACACGCGGATAAAGGCATTGCCTGCTCCGGCTGGGGCTGGGTTACGCAGAACTTTCCACCTGAGCGGCGCGGTGGCGCTCGCGGCGGACAAAGTCACGAAATCTGTATGGATGCCGCCGGTAAAATCATATACCGTGCGACGCGTCGCTTGGGTAGTTGAGAAAGAACCCATGGTGAAGCTAAACGTCGCCAGGACGAGAAACATCGCCAGGTAACGCGACCTGAAAACTCGAAACACTCGCATACTATCTCCTCTCGTTCATCAATAAACCGTTGTGATGCGGTTTATGGCTAAAGTCCTAAAAATTGATAAAGGGGCTGCCTTGATTCGGTATCGCAAAACGCAGAACTTGCGTTAACACCAACTTAAGAGCAACGGAAGTGACCACACATTAATCTGATTGCAATCTGATGTCAACAATTTTTGTGTGATCTGGGTCTCAGTTATTGCTCTCGACGGGGAGACTGGGTGCAGTGGGATATTACACACAAACCTGTGTAAAGCAAAGAAAAAAATTGCTTTATCAGCAGACTCGATTTTTCTTTGTTTCAGAGATAGAAAAAGCGGCAGGCGGTGTAATCCAACACCGCCTGCCGCCTGTGATCTGCGCTCGCTGTTCTTATAAAATCAGGAACATAAGCCGCGCAGGATTGTTTGCCGTATCTCAGTGACGATTGTAGTTCGCCACCGGATAGTCTCCATTCGATCCCCATTCAACGCCGGTCACTGTTCCGTCAATTGAACGACGCCAATAGAAGAAGTTCTGTGTCGGGTCTGCATTCGGACGCCAGACGGAAATGTCTGTCTTGCTGTCTCCGTCCCAGTCGCCCTGCGTGAAAAAGTCTGTTGCAGAGAGACCGAAGATATAAGATTCAGTCGCGCCGTCGCTGCTCCTGCGGACATACCAGTTGTATGCTCCGGCTGAGCCGCGAACGACCGCTACGTCCGTCTTGCCATCGCCGTCATAGTCGCCCGGCACTATCACATCAGTCGGCGTTCCGAAGACAAAGCCAGACGTAGTGCCTGACGCGAACTTAAAGTGGAAGCCTGCCTGACCGCCGCCCGCATTACGCTGAACCACGAAATCGTTCCTGCCGTCTCCGTCATAATCGCCGGGGGCGGGGAAGTCACCGTTTTGGCCCCACTCGTTGTAGATGATCAAGCCGTTGACGCTTGAGCGATAGAACCAGAAACTGTGATCGCCAGCCGCTAGACCGGCACGATAAGTTGCCACGTCAGCCTTGCCGTCGCCGTCATAATCGCCCACCACTGACGGGTCATCTCCAGTCTGTCCAAACTGGTCACTCCTCAAAGTGTTGGTCTGGCTCTGAAGGATGTAGAAGTAAGCGCCAAACGGCGGGCCTGATCTCCAGACCGCAATGTCCGTCTTGCCGTCTCCGTCATAGTCTTCAGGCGCGAAGGCGTCACCATTAATACCCCACGGCGTGGAAGTCTGAGTTCCTGTTTGAGAGTTCAAGATGAACCAGCCTAGCTGTCCGGACGGGCCGCCGCCGATGTTGCGGATTACAGCCGGATCAGTCTTGCCATCGCCGTCAAAGTCCACCGTTTTGCCATTACCCGGCGCAACGGCTGTAATATCTATGCTCCAGCCACTAGGCAGGCGCACTCTGTCCAATGCCTGATCGTCAACCACGTAGAGGCTCCACGTGCCGTTCGGATTGGTTCCGTTAAAGACGTTGAGGTCAGCCGTATAGGCCGCCAGCCCGCCAGCCATCGGAAAGTTATCCTGTCCTCCCGGCTCCGGGGCTGCCAAACCCGTATAATTCGCCGGGCGATAAGAGCCAGTCGCAGGTGCCGCTCCCGGTTCGTCCGGGAAAGCTGTGGCCGCCGTCTGGTCAAAGGTGTATGTCACATTAGTCGTGTCATTACCCGCACCGGCATCAGAAATAAGGAGCGATTTGGCTCCGGTTGGCCCCACCAGCAAGATGTCATAGTCATCAAGCCACGTCGTCGTCGTCGTAATAGTCACGGTCACCTTGCTGAGCGCATTGCCCAGACCACCGACGATGATGGTTGAGGGATAGAGCGGGGCAAGTCCCGGATCAGTCCCGGCTGTGTTGCTGGGACGGTCAGCAGGAAAAATATCCGCCGCGTTGGTAAAGACCGTCTGGGGAACTTGAGGCACGTCCTGGGCTTTAGAGCTTTGAAGTATCGGGCCAAAGCTCAAGCTCAACAACGCCAGCACCAAAATGATCGCCAGAGAGCCGGGCAACAGTCTGGCCGTGCGGCGAATTCTGACGATTGATAAAGCTCGCATATTGTCTCCTTCGTGTATCTGAAACCGCGTGAGCGGCTCGAACGGTATTAGCCTGATAGAAAGCATGACTGGCCTGCTTCCTTCGTTAGCCATAAGGGCGAATCAAAATTAATCTGATTCGCAACAGTTAACATGGTTGTTCTATTGCGATGTGATTCGTGACCGGGTCAGAATCAGCGACCCAAACCTTGAAAGAAAAATTGTGGTGTTTGATGCCCAACTGCTGAAGAATTTTCGTCGGACTCGTAACCCACGGGCAAGCACACTGTTCAGGTCTTCTCCTATTCAGACGCTTCTTTACTTATCGCAGTGCCTACCGTTGCAGACATAGTGCCTCGTTTCAAGCGATAGCAAAGCTTGAGTGCACAATTAAAAATTTTGAATCTGCATTTACTCCGGGCAAGATCGATCCCCGCACTTACATTGGATGGGCAGACAATATACTGATTAAACAAGAAATGTCAACGCTTTCATCCGGTGAGGACTGGCCCACACTGTTCCGGCAGCATCGCATAGGAAGAGTTAAAGTCTGAAAGTGGCTTTGTCTATAGCAGTTTGCAATCGGGCGTGACTAACTGCCATAGAGGGCTTTGCGTTCCCGTTCACTTACATAAGCAAGGCGGCTGGCGATGTGGAATTACATCGCCAGCCGCCTTGCTTATGTGCGCGAGTCGTCATACTTGTTAAAGAACCACGACTTGGGCATGATTGTTTATCTTTATCCTTAGTGGACGTTATATCTCGGCACAGGGAAGTCTGTCGGAGCGATACCCCATTCCTGATTTCCCAGAATGCCGTCAATCGAGCGACGCCACAGGAAATAGTTTTGCGATGGGTCTACGTTCGGACGCCACACGGCAACATCTGTCTTGCCGTCGCCGTCATAGTCGCCCGGTGTAATAACGTCTCCCGGAGAGATTCCCCAGGTAAAGGAATTAGTCGCGCCGTCACTGCTTCTGAGGACGTACCAGTTATAGGCTCCGCCTGAGGCGCGAACGACCGCGATGTCCGTCTTGCCATCGCCGTCATAATCACCGGGCGCGACTAAATCTGTTGCCGTCCCGAAGAAAAAGCTTGTTTGACCGGAAGTGGTATTCCTCAAATAGAATGTGCCGCTTCCTGCCGAGGCGCGTTTGACCACGAAGTCGTTCTTGCCATCGCCATCAAAGTCGCCGGGAACCGGAACGTCACCGTTCTGTCCCCACTCGTTGTAGATAATCAACCCGTTGACGCTTGAGCGGTAGAAGAAAAAGCTATGATCTCCGGCATTCGCGCCCGCACGATAAGTTGCGGGGTCAGCCTTCGCATCGCCGTCATAGTCTCCCACTATTGTTGGGTCGTCTCCGGTCTGTCCGAATTGATCTGACCTTAAAGTGTTCGTCTGACTCTGGAAAATGTAGAAGTAAGCGCCAAACGGTGGGCCTGCCCGCCAGATTGCGATGTCCGTCTTCCCGTCTCCATCGAAATCTTCCGGCGTTGCGATGTCTGAATTGAGTCCCCATTGTTGCGATCTCTGCGAACCATCCTGCGAGTTCAGGATGAACCATGCTTTTTGTCCGCCACCTATGTCGCGGGTCACAGATGGATCAGTTTTGCCGTCGCCATCGAAGTCTACCGTCTTGCCAGCTCCCGGCGATGCCCCGTCAACGGTTAAGGTCGCAGCCGTCACGCTGCCGGTGTCGCCTGCTCCTCCATCATGGAATCTCAACGTCCATGTTCCGTTCGGATTAGTGACTCCCGTGAACGCGCTCGTGATGGTCGTCACCACTCCGCCTCCCGCTCCGCCTCCCGGCGTCGTCGCCCTGTAACTGCCAGCAGCCACTGCCGTCGTCGCATTGGCCGTCACCGCCGCGTTCCAGAACGTCGGTGTCGCCGGAGCGGTGTCAAGGAAATTGTACGGCCCGATTAAGTCAGAATCATCGCCGCAATCTGTGGCTGCCGCCGCCGTCGTCTGCGCGAAGATGATTTTGGAGGGAGTGCCTCCGGGAGCGCGCAAGGTGACGATCAGGTCACCGACCCAACTGTGAGTCACGCTGAAACTGACGGCCACATTGGTCGGAGCAGCGTTAGCCAATCCACTGACGGTGAAAGACACATCTTTGGGAGTGCTGGCATAATCGCCACAGATGGTTCCGCCAGCGGGAGAGTCTGGAATCGCGCCGAGGCTGGGGGCATCGGCGGGAAAGTTAGCGAGGGTGGATTGCGGTGCATCCTGCTGGCCTGCTGAAGCAGCCGATGTGGAATGGATGCGGCTGGCACTCAAGAGGGATAAAGCTACCAGGACGAGCGAAACACCGAGCAGGAGTCTGGTGATTCGGCGAGGGGTAATTGTTGGTAATGCTCGCATATTGTCTCCTTCATTGTCTTAACAAACGCGTGTAGCGGTTTACAGATATTGGTCCAAAGGAAAGTTTGGTTGCTCGACTTCCTTCGGATGCTGAGGCGAATCGTGGTTCATCTGATTCGTCAACAACGAAAGTGTTTGTACCTTTGTGATGTGATTCATGACCGCGTCAGAATCAGCGACCCAAACCTTGAAAGGGAAAGATAACCTGTGATGTTTGATTGCCCTGCTGCCGATTCAATCAGGCCGGATGTCCACCTATGTTTGTAAAGCGATTAAGAAATTTCCTGACACAGCGAGGTTTATTTACAGTTGCTCTGCGTGGCGGAGCGAAATCGGCATCTCGTTTCAATCGTTAGCTTAAGGCAGATGTAAAATTGCGTCTGTGTTTGAAAGCAGAAAGGCTCTTAATCATTCAAGAATGGGCGCACACTATACCGATTGACCGGAAAAGTCAACATTTTCGGCCAAAAGGACTTGGAAGAGGAATGCAAAATTAAAAATGTAAAATGCAAAAATAAGAACCGTCCTGCATTTCACATTTTTAATTTTGCATTTCTTTTACTTGACGCTATGTTAGATATAGTTTGACCGGAACTGAGCGTTGTGGGCCACTCATATGAAACTGCAAAGTATCTCAACCAATGACCTGCTGCTTTATGAAAGCTTCTACTGCAATCCTGACATGATGAAGCATCTGGGCAATCCGTGGCACAAAGAGCGTATGCCGCAAAAACTCCAGCGCGATGTCGAGACCGTCGAGAGCGGGCGGGCCTGGATTTTCAAGATTATTCCGGACGAGGATTCGGGCGCGGCTGCGGGAACAGTTTGCATCTGGGAACACACGTGGAATGATGAAAGCATTAACGAGATAGGCTGGATGGTTCTCCCGCAGTTTCAAAGACGGGGACTGGCAACACAGGCTGTGCTCGCCATTCTCGACAAGGCCCGCACAGAGCAGCGTTGGAACGTCATCCACGCCTTTCCTGCAACCGCCAATGTTGCTTCCAATGCTATCTGCCGCAAAACCGGATTTTCCAAAATGGAGGAATGCGACCTCGAATGGTCAGGCAGCATCCTGCACTGCACACACTGGCGCACAGACCTGTTGCCTTCTACTTTGACCCGGCGCTCATCATCAAACCCGTGAAGACGGCTACGGCTGCTGAAACAACCGTTAGCAGGATTGACCAGACACGGCTGCTCAGACGCCCGCCCGCCTTTAATCTTTGTGTTGACTTGCGCTCGTAGAAGAGATGCGCGAGCGAGAGAAAGATGACTGCAATCGCCAGACAGTAAATTCGGTGGATAACGATCTGCCGTAGATTACTCGCCGCGCCGGTGACATCGGAAGGCGTCCAGAGATTATAAAGCACAGGGTTAAAGAGCCAGTGGTTATAGCTTTGATTGAAGA
Source organism: Pyrinomonadaceae bacterium (assembly GCA_963817025.1). GTDB lineage: Bacteria > Acidobacteriota > Blastocatellia > Pyrinomonadales > Pyrinomonadaceae > JACMLC01. Next base: position 822,946 of record CAWFML010000005.1, read on the forward strand.
GATAAAACATCGCCCCGCCCACGGCAATGATGACAGCATAAGCCAGATATTTATCACGCAGCAGGACATTCAAAAATATAGCTGCGGCAATCAGGAAAACTATGTTCGGCAATAAGATGACCGTGTGGATTGCCAGATACGCAGAGATTTCAACAGGCATGTGGCCTTTATAAATTTGTATGGCGATGGCGCACAGGTAGACCGTCATGGTCAGCGAAAGCGACAGCAGCAACATGGCTGCAAACTTTGAGAGCAGCAGGACAAAATTGGGCGCGGGCGTGCTCCACAACACGGCTTCAAATCTCATTTCGCGGTCGCGGTGCATGGCCTCGCCTGTGTAGAAGATTGCGATGGCACACAGGAATAAGAGCAAGGCTTCGGCAGCGTGCGCTGCGTAAGCGGCGGAGTATGTCCCGTCGGGCGCGATGTCGTAATAGATAAATCCGGCCACGCATAAAAGAGTCGCCAGCGGCATGAGCATGATCAGGCTGCGCTCTGCAAAAAGCAGTTGCAGCTCTATCTTCAAAGCCGCCGCCAACTGCTTGAGATTGGCCTTCATGCCTTCGGTTATCGTCGTGACTAAGGGAATCGCCACTCTATCTTTCTGCGGGCTTTCTTCAATCTGAGCGGTTTGAAAACCGGCCTCGCTCCTTGCGTCAAGCCTTTCGCTTCGGGTCGTGAGAGTGATGGTCGTCAGACCGCTCTCATGCTTAGCTTGCCTGGGCCGCTCGACCATCGAGAAGCGCGCGTAAAGGATGGTCAGGCAACCGACCGCGATGAGAATCATGCCAGCGCGATTCGCCAGCACGTCTGAGCCGTAACTGAACGCCAGTTGATTGAGCCATTCCGCGCTCTGCCCCCACGGCTTCAAGCCGGGCCAGTTCATCAGCAAAGGATCAAGCGCAACACTCCAGCGTTGCGGCAAACTCTTCAACAAGACCGCCTGATAGGCTATGTAGAGCGGATAGAAAGAGACTGCCAGCGCGTAAACAATCTTGGCATTGCGCGTCAGCGTGCCGACCGTAAAGTAAATGGCGGCCAGCGCCAGATGTGAGACGACGACGAGAATCAAGAAGTGTTTGAAATAGGGAAACACGCGGACGGGCAAGGTAATCGTTTGCGGCAGGCGGAAAGCCTGAAGCACAATCTGCGTCAAAGCGAAAGCGGCCTGACAGCAGACGAGCACGAAAAAGTTGCCGCAGAATTTTCCTAAGAGATAGGTGGCGCGGCCTACGGGCTTGGAAAAAATGAGCGGAGAGATGCCCGTGCGATAATCCCTAATCACAGGGTCGCCCATGATGAGGGCCGTGAAGAGCGGCAGCGTCATAAAAGAGAAGACGGGAAAGTTTCTGACAATATAAAACTCACTGTTGGTGGCCCATCCGTAATAAGAGGCTGGCCCCCAACCCCACCACAGCAGTGCGTTTGCGCTGAAGAGAATTGCCATCGCGTAAGGAGCTACGCGTTTTGAGTTGAGCAGGACTTCGGTCTGAAAGACCGCGCCGAAAGAGGTGTGTGCGAGATTCTTCAATTCAAGCTCTCCGGTTGGCTGGCGAGGTTGAAGTAGTAGTCTTCCAGCGTCGGAGATGCCGGATTAAAATCTTCGCCCGGGCGCAAATCCTTTGAATAAACTCTGACGCGAACCAATCCATCGAAGACCTGCCGCGAGATGATTTTAAACTGCGACTTCAAGGCCGCGACCTGTTCGCGCGCGAGGGCCGCTTCCCAGATTGCGCCGGTCATTTGCTTGAGCGCATCATGCGGAGTTGACGAGGATATAATCTCGCCCTGCCGTATGATCGCCATCCGCGTGCAGAGGTTCGAGACATCCGAGACGATATGAGTTGAAAGAATAACGACTGTCTTCTCGCCCGCCATCTCGGACAGCAGGTTATGAAAACGGACGCGCTCTTCAGGGTCAAGGCCCGCCGTCGGCTCGTCAACGATGATGAGCTTTGGCTGACCTATCAATGCCTGAGCGATACCGAGGCGTTGCCGCATCCCGCCCGAAAATCCCCCGACCTTCTGCTTGCGCGCCTGCGTTAGATTAACCCTGTCGAGCAGCGCGTCAATCAAACGCTTTCGTTCCCTGTCATCCGCAACGCCCTTGAGCCGTGCTAAATAGTTGAGCGTCTGCTCTGCCGTTAGAGACGGGTACAGCCCGAACTCCTGTGGCAAGTAGCCGAGCATTCTGCGCGCAGCTTTTTTGTCGGCTAGCAGGTCAACGCCATCAAGCTCAATGCTGCCGTCATCAGGTTCAAGCAGCATGGAGGCGATTTTCATCAAGGTCGTTTTGCCTGAGCCGTTTGGACCAAGCAGCCCGAACATTCCCGAAGGGACTTCGAGCGTCACGCCTCTAAGCGCCTGCACGCCGCCCGGATAAGTCTTACTCAAACCTTTTATTCCAAGCATCTGTTATCTCGAATTGTTGTTGCAAGAATGAGAAGAACCGGCATCAACCGGCTACACGACAAGCCACACGTTCATCGCATGAATAATCTTAGACACCCGTAGGCCGGAATTGTTCCAACCCGTGTTCAGCATTTACTCACGCGGGGCATTAAAACATTCAAGTCGTGAGGAACAGAAGATGGTAGTGGGCCAATTTCAAAGAGAGCGAAGAACACGAAATGTTCCCGCAAAGGCGCAAAGGCTTAAAGAAAAGCACGCAAAGAGCGAGTAGCATTCAACACCTTTGCGGTCTTCCTCTGCGCCTTTGCGCCTTTGCGGGAAACTCTTGCTTTCTTCCCAACTCAATTCACGATTGACCACTCATCAACTTCAACTTGACCCACTACTTCGGCATCAAGATTTCGATAATCTCAAACGCGCTCTGGCAGAACGCCGCGCCAGCAGCGCAATCGGCAGCCCGACGAGCAACGCGTGTCCGATGATGCCGTTCAACATTACCGGAATCGGGTAGCGACCCGTCGTCGTCGCTGCCGACAATGGCGTCACCACAAAGTTCATCACGAGATGAGCGGCCACCCCATAAATCGGCCCGCACACTGCCGCCCAACGAATCAATGCTGGAAGGCGTAGACTTGCAAAGTAATAGATGGCCGCGAGGATAAACGCGATTAGAAAGTGTAGCAGCACGCCTAGCAGAATGGTCTTAACGCCGCCGCTGAAAGAAGAGCGACCGAGCAGCCCGCTGGCAATATACTGAAAAATCCCTTTCGGACTCGCTCCCCTCAGGCCGAAGAAAACGATGGCATCCAGAGCATCCAATACACCTACGACCGACCCGCCATAAAGGATTGTGTCGAGGGCGCGCGGGCGTTGGGCGACGCCTGCCTCTACGCCGGAATATGCTGCAAGATTATCACTCACGATTTTTCTCTTTCGTCTAAAACGATACCGGAAACCGGAAAGACAACGCTTGTAACGAGCCGCGTCAGCTGAATCCCGGGAAAAATTTTAACGTGAAACAAGTGTAGAAAGAGTTTGGCTATGTGTGCTTTCTCTTTGCGCTTCTTAGCGTCTTACTCTTCAGCGTTCTGTGCGTTTAAAGTTGAGCTTAACCGCACAGAGCGCAAAGGCTTTTCGCAAAGAAGCGCAAGGAGACTTCTACTCTTGATTCACCTATAGACTGGTAGACAGGAACGAGTTCTTACAGGATTGGAGATGAAGAGAGCTATCTGACGGTTGCCTTGAGCGAAGACAAATGGCCGGGAGTTCAATGTAAACCCCCGGCCATTTCTTACTCACGCAACTACAGCCAGCTTACGGAATATAAGCCGCAGGGACTGGCACGTCGCTGTTAAGCCCGAACTGCTCTGAGCGCGTTGAGCCGTTCGTGCTCTGCAAGATGTGGAACACGCCTGAGGACGGTCGGAAGACAGCGATGTCCCATTTGCCGTCGCCGTCATAATCTCCCGCGACAGGCACATCTCCGCTGATGCCCCATGCTATTCCTCTGAAACTGTTGTCGGAGCTTTGCAGGTAATACCATGCCCCCGCTGATGGCCTGTAGACAGCTATATCCGTCTTGCCGTCTCCGTCAAAGTCTGCGGCAATCGGCTTGTCTCCGCTCGCTCCCCATTGCTGGCCGGTGACGCTGCTGTTAGAGCTTCTCAGGACATAGAAGGTATTGTCAGAGGGGCGGAAGATGGCAAAGTCTGTCTTCGAGTCTCCGTCATAATCTCCCATCACGGGCGCGTCTCCACTCGTTCCCCATTGCTGGTAGTGGAACGAATTGTCTGTGCTGTGCAGGAGATAGAACGTGCTTGTTGACGGGCGATAGACAGAGAGGTCTGCCTTGCCGTCTGCATCAAAGTCTCCGGTCGCCGGGATGTCTCCCGATTGTCCGAACTGTGCCGAACGAATTGAATTGTCAGAGCTGTTCAAGATGTACCAGTAGCCGTTCGCGGGACGAAAGACTGCGACATCTGCTTTACCATCTCCGTCATAATCTGCTGGCGCGATCCGGTCACTGCCCAGACCAAACTGCGCGGCGCGAAAGCCCGCCGTAGATTGCGAGATGTACCAGGTTCCTTCCGCTGGCCGGAAGACGGACACATCTGCTTTGCCGTCGCCGTCGAAATCAAATTTTCTGCCCGTCGCGCCAATCTGGTTAACAGAGAATGAGCGTGCGCCAACAGTCACGGTCGCGTTTCTGGCGAAAGCGCCCGGATTTGGCTGAACCGTAAAGGTGACTGAGCCATCCCCGGTTTGCTGCGCGGAGGTGATTTGTATCCAGTTAGCAGTAGTGGTCGCCTGCCAGCCGCAAACGCTTCCCGCAGTGACCCCTACATTTCCAGCGCCGCCCGCCGAGCCGAAATTCAGCGAGCTTTGATTGACCGCAAACGGGCAGCCTGACGGTTGCTGAACTTGAAAAGTTCGCGTCACGACGCCATTTGAAATATCAATCGTGCCTGCGCGCCCGCCGGTCAAATTCGGCGCGACGGAAAAACTAATAGCCGCGTTGCCGTTGCCGCTTGTGCCCGAGTTGATCGTGATAAAACCGGAGCTTGTCGAAGCCGTCCAGGAACAATTTGACGGCATGTTAATCCCGAAACTGCCGTTGCCGCCTGTGACCGGAAAAGTTTGTACAGAGGGAGAGAGCGAGAAAGAACAGGCCGTGAGAGAAGTTTGCAGATTAAGACTCCAACTGCCCGCGATGCTTCCGGCGTTCACCACATTGTCGTCATCCACGACGAATAACTTCCAAACGCCCGTCGGCGCGCTGCCGTAAAAAGCATCCAGCGTCGTGCCTGTCGTTGCGCCTTGCGGTGCAGGCAGCGGAAACGCATCCCCCGGTAAAATATCGGTCGGCTTATATGTGCCTGTCGCCAGCGGCGCGTTATCCGGCAAGCTTGCTAAGGCGGCATCGTCAAAAGTTAAATTAATCCCGCCGACTTCCGTCCCGCCGCCTACGTCCGACATTAAAACAATGCGTCGCCCGTTTGGCGCGACCAGCATCACATCAACATCGTCGGGCGAAGTATGACTGAAATTCGTGAGCGTGACGGTGGCTTTTGTAATCGTCCCCTGAACGCCGAAAATCGTTTTCTGCGATGCATAAGGCTGCGCCGCTCCTGTGCCCGGAATACCAATCGCGTCCACAGAGCTTTGCACAAAAATCTTCCAGCCACCGTTGATGTTCCCAGCATTGCCGCCATTATCATCAACCAGAAATAGCTGCCACGTGCCATTGGCTACCAAACCGTTAAGCGCTGAAAGCCTTGCTCCGGTCGGCGCGCCGCCGGGCGCGGGGGCAGGGAACGCAGCATCCGGTTCAAAGTCCGTCGGCTTGTAATTGCCGCTGGTGATAGTCGTGTTATCTGGAAGCGAAGCCGTCGCGGCATCTGTAAAAAACAGATCCAGATTAGTAACCGGATTGCTGCCGCCGACATCCGACATTAGAACCACTTTGCTTCCGTTCGGAGCCACGAGTATCAAATCAACGTCGTCGGGCGAAGTATGGCTAAAGCCAACCAGACTCACCTGCACGCCCGTCACCAACCCGTCGTGATTCGTCAAATTTATTTCGGTTGGATAAGACGAAGCTGCCCCAGTGGCGGGAATCGAAATCGCGGCTGCGTTTGTGCCGGAGATAGCATTCGTGACCTGAACATTATCAATTCGCCAGGCGTCTCCGGCTTCCATATCATCCGTTCCCAGACGCCAGCGAAATTGCACGCTCTGGTTCATGCTGCTGACCGGAAGAATTACTTCCGTCGTGATATAGCCGGCCATCTGTCCCGTCCATGCGCGTCTGCCGCTGAGCGTGCCGCTGACGAGCTGCGTATCATAACCGCCGGTCAGAAATGTTCCGCCAGCCGTCACGATGTCTGTGAACGCGCCGCCGTTGATGCTGATTTCCAGCACACAGCCATCGAACTCAAAATCCGTTTGATAAAAATGACGGAACGTTAATTTATGCTGAATGTTGCTGAGAGCGATGGACGGCGAGACGAGATTGGCTGTCCCCTGCGTATTCGGGTCGTTCGTGTACACAGCGTTCGGAGCAGAGTCCGGAAAGGTCGAGACTGTTTTGAACATCTCGTTCATCACGCCGGAAGCAGTCGTAGACCAGCCTGCCGGAAGCGCGGGCGCGGTCACGCCGTCAAAGTCTTCGTTAAAGACGATGACCGAAGGACTCAAAGCATTATCTTCCTGCGCTCTGACAGGCGCGGGGCGAGGCCCCGTGATAGCAAAACCAACGGCCAGCAACCCGATAAAAATTATGACTAATAATCTCGGATAAGAATAAGAGACGGCAGATTTTTGTTTATTCATCAAACTTTTCCCACTCGATATTGCCTTGAATACAGAAAACGGGTTTGAAGCAATCCATCGCTTCAAAGCCTGTGCTGTGTTGTTTAAGTTATTGAGTAACTGCCAAGCGTTCCGCAGGTCAAACTTTAGTCGGGTTCGCCCATCTGAAAAAGGCTCAAGCATGAACTCAAAGGTCTATGAACTTAATCCGGGGACGGCCAAAAATAACAAAGGGATTGAAAGTTTTGGCGACGAAGTATTAACTTTTTTGAGGGAATTGGCAAGGAGATTTTAGCGGCTAAAAAATTTTCGCTGTGGACGGGTTTTTACAAATTTTTTTTGCCTTTTCCTTGTAAAAAGGTTATACATCAAGGCTGTTTTTGTCGCTCAGGGAATCCTGCCAAACCGGATTGGGTTACTCGTTTCGAGTAAAAAGCTCGGGAGAAAAGTTAATGTTGATAGTATCTGATGCCTGTCGCAGGTTGCGACTTTCAATGCTTTGCGGAGTTCTGGGGTGTCTTTTGGTCTTTGGCGGCGCGACCGTTCTTCGGGCCAACACGTTGCCTGAGGACGCGCCCGTGCTGATTAGCGAAGCGAATTCGACCAGAGCCTTAATCGCCCTTCCCAAAGGCGGGCGCAGCGCTGATTTATCAAACAGAGTTATCCAGCCGGGCAGAAATAATATCGTCACCTTCTATCTCACCAATCTGGATTTGCTCGCGGGCGAAGGCGCAAACGCCTTTCGCGCCGAACTCGAAGACGCGCAGCATTTTCGTCATCCTCTGCAAATCGTCCGCTTTGAAAAGACGGCTGAATATAAATCCGTTTATGCTTTGAGCGTGCGCCTCGGCGCAGAGATCGGCAACCTCGGAGATGTGCTGCTGCGCGTGACGTGGCGCGGCATGTCCAGCAACCGCGTGCGTCTCTCAATCGGTTACGAGGGCGGGCAAATCGCGGACGACCCGGACGCTGTTCCGACGCCGCTGCCCGGAACACAAACAATCGTCCGACCAGCTTCTGGAAATCGCGTCGGCTTCCCGTGGACTGGCGACCGCGTGCGTTTTATGGAGCAAGCGACTTTTGGCCCTAACGCGGCTCTCGAACAACGCTTGCGGCGCATCAGCTACATGACATGGCTGGAAGAGCAGATGGACGAGTCCAGATACAGCGCCTTTGTTTATCCTGAATTTACGCTTCAGCCATCGCCTCCCCTGCCATTCTGTGACGGCGATGATTTTCCTACGGATGTTCCATTAACCTGCTTCCGCGACAATTACACGATGTACCAGCTTCAGAATTGGTTTTATAAAGAAGCTCTGTACAACGAAAACCAGCAGCTCAGACGGCGCGTCTCCTGGGCTTTGAGCCAGATTCTGGTCGTGTCCGGGCGCACTAATAATCAGCCGAGCCGGATGATGCCCTATATTCAAACGCTCGATAGTAATGCCTTCGGCAATTTCCGCAGGTTGCTGAATGAACTGACGCTCAATCCCGCGATGGGCACGTATCTTGATATGGCGATTAGCACGAGACAGAATCCGAACGAGAACTACGCGCGCGAGATTTTGCAGCTTTTCACCATCGGAGTCGATCTACTGAATCCTGACGGCACGCCCGTGCTCGACAATCAGGGCAATCGCATCCCAAGCTACAATCAGGAGACGATCAACAACTTCACGAAAATTTTTACGGGCTGGACATTTTGTGGCTCGCAATGCGCGAGCACTGTGCCCGGCATCGTTAATTACCGCGACCCGATGGTGGTCAACCCTGCGAATCATGACACGACGGCCAAGACGCTGCTGAATTATCCGGGAGCCACTCCGATAGTTCCCGCAGGGCAAACTCCCGATCAGGATTTGCGAGACGCGCTAAACAACATTTACTTTCATCCGAACGTCCCGCCGTTTATCAGCAAGCTGCTGATACAGCAACTCGTCACCAGCAACCCGACCCCTGCTTATGTCGGTCGCGTGTCGGCTGTGTTCAGTGATAACGGGCACGGCGAGCGTGGCGATTTGAAAGCCGTCATCAAAGCCATCCTGCTCGACCCGGAAGCGCGCGGCAACAACAAGACAGACCCGAATTACGGCAAACTGCGCGAGCCTGTGCTGTATATCACGAACCTCTTGCGCCCCTTCAATCCGACGGCGAACAACAACATCACCGTCCCCGCGTTTTGCAACGGGCTGAGCGACGGCGTCATCAACGGTATCTCACAACCGCTCGATCAGGATGTTTTCAATCCGCCGACGGTCTTCAACTACTATTCGATGGATTATATTATTCCGAGCACGCCTCTGGCCGGGCCGGAGTTTGGAATTTTCTCTACGGGCACGGCCTTGAAACGTCCGAATTTCGTCAACCAGATGGCTCCGCCCGGCACGACAGGCGCGGCAGGAATTCAGGCAGTCACCGGAACGGCTTCTGTGCCGACCAGTATTCCCTGCGGAACGCGTATTGACTTAACCAGATTTGAAGCGCTCTCGGCTGCGGACTCGACAGGAGGTCTCCTGCTCGACACGCTCAACCGGGAAATGATGCATGGCACGATGAGCACGCCCGTACGCAACGAATTTCTGACAGCCATACAGGGCGTCACGTCTACCAATCATGTGAAACGCGTTCGGACGGCGTTTTATTTAGTCGCCACTTCGCTGCAATATCAAGTGCAAAGGTAAGAATCATGAGAGAGAACAGAAGAGAATTTTTGAAGAAATCTTGCCGCGCCTTGAGTATGACGGCAATCGCCACGCAGATGCGTCACTTCGGTATGATAAATCTGCTGGCGCAGGAAAAGATAGACGCGGCTAAGGAGTCCGGCACGGATAGCGGGGGCGACTATAAAGCTCTGGTCTGCGTGTTTCTGGACGGCGGCAATGACGGCAACAACTCTGTCGTGCCGAATTATAACGAAGGCTACGCCCAGTACTCTACGGCTCGCTCGGCACAAGGGTTGGCAATCGCGCGTCCCAGCTTGCTGCCGATTACGCCGCCAAACATGGGCGGGCAGGATTACGGCTTTCATCCGGCGATGGCTCCTTTGCACACTCTCTGGAACGCAGGCAAGATGGCTGTCGTCTGCAATGTCGGGTGTCTGGTTCAACCTTTGACACGTACGACATATCAGGCGGGCGCGCCGAGGCCCTACCAGCTTTTCTCGCATCCGGATCAGGCAGACCAGTTCCGCACTTCGATTTCCAGTTTCAAATCAACCACCGGCTGGGGCGGGCGACTCGCAGACCGCACGGCTGCGCTCAATACCAATCCGGCGATTCCGATGATTACTTCAATCGCTGGCGGCTCGATTTTTACTAACGGCTTTAACACCAAGCCGCTGATTCTTGCTTCGACCGCAGCGCTTAATCAAGTCCTGACCTTGAACGGCTTTGGCGCAGCCACGGACGAAGTCCAGCGCCGGACGGCGATGATTAACGCACGGCAGCATGATTTGAATTACACGCTGGTGCAAAATGCGAGTCTCATCACTCAACAGGCTTTCAACGTCAGCCAGCAACTGACGGTTGACCCGACCCTTACAGTGACCTTCCCCAACACGAGCTTGGGCAATCAGCTTAGACAGGTCGCAAAGCTCATCAAGGTCAGAACGCAGTTGAGTATGAGCAGGCAGATTTTCTTTGTGCAGCTCGGCGGCTTTGACCATCACAGCGGCCAGTTGATACCGCATAACAGTTTGCTCACGCAGGTGAGTAATGCTTTAAAAGCTTTCTATGACGAAACGGTGGAGCAGGGCGTGGCAGGGCAGGTGACGACCTGTACGATGTCTGATTTCAATCGCACGTTCGGCCCGGCAGGTTCCGGCGGCAATGTCGGTTCAGACCACGGTTGGGGCGGCCCTTATTTCGTCATCGGCGGCTCGGTTCGGGGCGGCGATTTCTACGGCAAGCCGACCTCGAACGGCACTTTCGTGCCGACGCTTGTGACCGGAACAGGCGACGACACGGACATCCGTGGACGCTTTATTCCTTCAGTTTCGGTAGACCAGTACGCGGCCACACTGGCGCGCTGGTACGGCCTTTCGGCTACCGACCTCCCGCTTGTCTTTCCCAATATCAACAACTTCAACGGTTCTGATCTGGGCTTTATGATGTAATTGAAAGTGGGGAACGCCGCAGCGGCCTGACGCGCAAACGCAGATTTAGAAGCGTCAATAGTTTTTAGAGATATTTTGCAGAGGGCGGCAGTCTCACGCCGCAATTAACCCGCGCCACGCATGCTTGTCTCTGCGCGATTTGCAGAGACAAGCATGAAAAGGATGCTATCGAGGCGTCTGGGCCAACGAGTTGTTCGGCATCGCCGCTCGCAAACAGAAACTCCAACTTCCACCTCGCCTATACGTGTTGATCTACCAGAATCGTGTTTCCATCCGGGTCAACTATCATAAAGCTGGCCGGGCCAGTAGTGCTTTCATCTGCTTCTGTCATCATGTTGACGCCACTCGCTTTAAGCTGTCGCTGCAACTCTCGAATGTCCGTGAATTCTCCGAGTTGCCCTGCCTCGCTATTCCAGCCGGGGTTGAAGGTGAGAATGTTCTTTTCGAACATGTCTTGAAACAATCCGATAGCGTGGCCGCCGTTCTTCATAATCAGCCAATTCTGCGATTGATCACCCATGAAAACCGTAAAACCAAGCTTTTCGTAAAAGAGTTTCGACGCCTCTATATCTTTGACAGCCAAGCTAACAGAGAAAGCTCCCAGTTCCATAATTTCCTCCTACGTTGTGTGCATGACGTATAAAGCCCGAATTTGTATGTTGCCTTTTGTCGGCTCAAGCCGCTTCTCTCAGAGACGAACTTGCATCGACAAGGCTGGCCTACCGCAAGTATACAACGCGCAAGGGGTTCGTAAAATGTTTCCGACCGATTGTTGAAAAATCGCCTGTCTGTAGCGCTCAACACACAGACAGGCGATCCGGGGAATCGAGAAAACGGAAATTGTTATTTTATCTTCTGAGCTTTAGCAGTTCGCGTGCCTTGCGATAACAACAACCCGACGACCGTTCCGGCAGCGTCTTTCTCGAATGAAATACTCGCTTTGACATCGGGCATCGTGAACTGTGTATCTGACACAGGCTCGACTGCAAGTTTACCTTGTCCCGTTAGTTGCCCGAACAATTTATCGCCGTCTTTGGAAATTGTCAGAACAAGAGCCGGAGTGACTTGATATTCGCCGACATACGCATCGAAGACGGAAGCCTCGACCTTTGTTTCTTTGCCTTCAAGCCGTTTTACGATCAGCAAAGCGTTCGCATTCGCCGGGTCAAGCTCGAACGCTTTTTTGTAGCTTGCGAGGGCGAGGTCTTTTTGATCGTCTGCCAGATACGTTTCGCCGAGAGAGTCATAAGGATTTGCCGATTTGGGAAACATTTCAACGTTAAGCTTGAAAATCTCAATCGCGTCTTTCGTGCGTTTCTTGGCCGCGAGCTGATAACCGAGTGTGTTGAGTTCTCCTTCCGAGAAATCAAACGCCGGAGAATTTTCTGCTTTCAGCTTCCGATATCCGGCGATGGCGGATGCGACATTTTTTTCAATCGCTATTTTGTAAAGCGTTTCGGCGATTGATTTTTTCGGCGCGTCGAAAGGCTGTCCGTTCAGGATGCCGAGGATTGAAATCGTGATTTTTCCATGATGTTGTCCGAGATTAACATTATCGAGAATAATCACGGTTTGTTGTTTCTCAACCGCTCTCAACATCAAAGAGTTAAAACCGTTGATTGCTCCGCCGTGTCCGATGGTTTTAATTTTTTGGTCTGTTTTTCCTACCGGCTGGTCGCTAATACGGATTCCGTAACCATAATTTCCAAGTCCGGGCGTGAACATCCGTTTCCTGCTGTCCGCTGAAAGGATTTTGTCTTCTTGCAGCGACTGCTCCCATTTAAAAAGGTCTTCAACGGTCGAATAGATCGAACCTGCCGCGTATGGAATCGACATGTCGAGATAGGCCGCATTGACGAAGCCGTCAGGCGTTTTTTGATAACCGCTGGCACGCTTTTGCAGGAGCGGCGAGTGATTATCGTAGCCTGAATTTGTCATTCCGAGCGGTTTGAGAATGCGTTCGGTCAAAACCGTCTCGTAAGACTTTCCGGTGACTTTTTCGATAATTGCACCCAGAAGAGAATATCCCGAATTGTTGTAGCTGAATTTCGATCCCGGCTCGAATTCGAGATCGCCGCTCGCAAATTTTTTGACGAAATCCGCAACACTATATGGATTGCGGCTGATCTCGGCCATAAAATTGGGGCGGCTCGTATAGCTTGGAATCCCGGAAGTATGATTAAGAAGCTGATGGATGGTAACTTTTTCGCCCGTATCTTTTCGATAATCGGTCAGATAATCGCTAAGCTTTCCGTCGAGCTTGATTTTGCCTTCCTCGACAAGTTGCAAGACGAGAGCGGCTGTAAATTGCTTGGTGACGGAACCGATGCGGAATTTTGTGTCCGGCTGATTAGGAATAGCCCATTCCATGTTCGCCATTCCAAAACCCTTCTCGTAAATTATCTTGCCCTTTTCAGCGACTAGAACCGAGCCGTTAAATTGCCCGTAGTCGTAATATTGCTTCAACAATTCATCAATTTTCTGCACATTTTGCTGTGCGAATGCATTCGTTGCGGCGATGAACGCAACGATAAATAAGGTAAACAGTCTTGCGGTTTTCACTGTATTTTTCTCCGATGAAATTAGGAATGATGCAGAGGGATATTCAAGTAAGGTTTTCTTGGCAATCCCATCCTTAAACGAATGGCCGGGAGATTTATTAACAGAGAGCCGCAAATTTGGTTGAGAATTTCAGGATTGGTAGGAGGGCAGTTTGAAATTCTGGTGTCCATCCATGATGAAAGAATCTCGCGCAAAGGCACAAGAGAAATTAAAAATGCAAAATGTAAAATTTAAGAAGATTCTTATTTTTGCATTTTACATTTTTAATTTTGCATTACCTTGCGCCTTTGCGGGAAACTGTTTTTTCTTCGCTACTTTTGAAACTGGCTCGCTACCAACTTTTTACACGTTATGGCACATAGGCAGAGGGGACTGGGACATCGCCATTAGTCCCGAACTGCTCTGCGCTCAAACTGCTGTTTGAGCTTTGCAGAATGTAGAAGACTCCTGAAGAGGGACGGAAGATGGCGATGTCACTCTTGCCGTCTCCGTCATACTCTCCCGCCACAGGAATATCTCCATTGATGCCCCACGCTATCCCTCTGAAGCCATTATCCGAGCTTTGCAGGTAATACCATGCTCCCGCAGAGGGCCTGTACACGCAGATGTCTGTCTTCCCATCTCCGTCAAAGTCTCCGGTGATGGGTTTGTCTCCACCCTCTCCCCATGCTTGTCCGGTGATCGCTCCGTCAGAGCTTCTCAAGATGTAGAAGGCGCTGGCCGATGGCCGGAAGATGGCGAAATCAGTCCTGCCATCTCCATCATAGTCTCCCATCAAAGGCACATCTCCATTGATGCCCCACTGTTGATAATGGAATGAACCATCAGAGCTGTAGAGCAGATAGAAGAATCCTGAGGAGGGGCGGAACAAGGCGATATCTGCTTTGCCGTCACCATCATAATCTCCGGGAGACGGAATGTCTCCGTTTTGCCCGAACTGTGCTGCCCGAAAGGCTCCGGTCGAGCTATCTATGAAATACCATGAAGCGGAGGAGGGGCGAAAGACTGCCGTATCGGTTTTGCCGTCACCGTCAAAATCTCCGGGTATGATCCGGTCGCCGGTTGTGCCAAAAGCGTCGGCGCGAAAAGCGTTATTGGAGCTGTTTGAGATATACCAGTAGCCAGACGAAGCTCGAAAGACCGAGACATCTGTTCTGCCATCGCCGTCAAAATCGGCAGGCGTTGTATTTGTAACGGTCGGAAAACCGCCGAAAACCGTAAAACGAAATGCCTGTGTGACCGAGAATCCGTTTGCCGCGCCAGCATCGGTGATGTACCACCGCCCGTAAAAAGTTTGCCCGATCAAAGCCGGATTGTTCGGAATCGGCACGCTGAACGAGCCGAAACCGTTTCCGCTGCCGCTGCCAGAAAGATTAACTGAAACGTGCGCCAACGACCCGCTCGCAGGAATTGACGGGCCAACTCCCGGATCGTTTGCATCAATCACCAAGACGGCTTGCGCGCCGCCCACTGCACTCAACACGGCAACGGTAAAGCTCGGATTTCCGGCGAGCGGTGGCTCAATGGCGATTGCTTGCGGAAGAATGTTGCCCGAACCGGCGCGCCCTGTTCCGGTGATGACGGGAACGCGATTTGATTCTGTATAAAGCTGCGGTCGGTCAAAGGGCGGCAGCTCATCTCTGACACGCGGGTCGGTAAACGGGCGCTTTAAAAAGGCGACGAGATCGGCTTTTTGCTGGCTGGTTAGAAAAAGCGGACGAATAAGATTCGGTAAGTTCGGCGCGGCAAAATCCCCGCCGCGATCATAAAATTCGACCACTTCTTCGAGCGTGGCAAACTGCCCGTTGTGCATATAGGGCGTGCGCAACTCGACGTTTCTGAGCGATGTAGACTTAAAAGCCCCACGGTCGTCAATATTTCCTGTCACCGCCTGTCGCCCGGTATCTTCCGCTGGCGGTCGGACACCGATGAACATAAACTTTTGAGTTGTAAGGGCCGGGCCTGCATGACAGAAGTGACATTGCGTGCCGAGGTAAACCTCTCGCCCCCTGTCTTCCTGAGCCGTGAGCGGTTCAATAGCCGCAGCAAATCTGTCGAGTGGCGCGCGGTCGGAGAACACAGAACGTTCGTGAGTCGCAATCGCCATCGCAATCCGCGCCGGAGTGACTTCCGGCGAACCGAAAGCCTCCTCAAACAGCTCTGGATAAGTCCGGCCATTAATCCAGTCGGCGAGCGAGCGGGGAACGTTACTCGCTACTGCGAGTGGTTTGACGGAGGCGATTTGGTTTGCCACCTGAGTCCAGTTTCGATTGCCGTGCCCCATTTCGCCGGAACTAACGGGAGGAAACAAAATCTGGCTCTCGTATGTTGCCCCCTCTGGCAGCAGTACCGCATTTGTCAACGGGTCACGAAAAGTACCTGATGCACGTCCATCCCAGAATATGCCTTGAAATAATCCGTCAAAAGGAGCGCCGGCATTCAGGTATGACGGAGCTTTTCTTGACGTGACCTGCTCGCTAAATCCGAATTGACTTGAAGGTGTGTATGTTCCGTCCAGATTGTTGAGCGGAACACCGGGCGAGCCAAAGACATCGTCGGGAGTATTAAAGACGCCGTCAAAGCCCGGATTTCGTGAGCGCGTGTTATTGACCAGAGTTCGCGGGTCGGAACCGCCATGACTTGGTCTATGACACGTCCCGCACGAAACCGTCAAAGTTGACGAAAGTTGTTCGTCCCAGAAAAGAGTCTTGCCGAGAGATGCTTTGGCAGCCGTGACGGGATTTCCGGCAGGCGCAGGTGGTGGATTTAATGGAAAAAATATTTCGTATTGTGATGAGCCAACCGCCCGGATTCCTTGATCGCCGTTGCTCAGACTGCTGTTCGAGCCGGTGTTTTCCGCGCGCACCCAGTAAAAATAGTTTTGATTCGCAACAGCAGTGGCATCGAAAAAATAATTTGCCGGGGTCGTTCCGACATCAGTTGCGAGGGACGGATTGCTGCCGGTCGCGCGGAAAATTCGGTACAGGGTTGCGCCCCGCACGGTGTTCCACATGACGCCGACTTTATCCGCATAATCTCGATCCGAAGCCGAAACCCCTGTCGGGGCGGAAAGCATTCCGCCACCGGCAAGAACTCTGCCAGCCGATGTGGTTGTAAACCATCGCTGACCGGCAAGGGTGAGCGCAATCAAGATAAAGACTAATAATGCGAAATGTTTCAATCGCTGCATTCGATCAACTCTTGCTGGCTTAAGTTTTTCTACTTAGATTGGTATTTTGACAAGGCGCTCGACAACACCGGAAGGACATCCATGAAACGAACGTCGGGGACATTTTAACTTTATTCTTCGATCTTGACGAGCTTTTCGGAGCTTTTAGCTTTACGGAAAGCGTTGCGCAAATTCCAGCCTGAAACCTGACGCACAATACTGCTGGCAGTCTCATAAATGCCGGAACTGTACAGCGGGTCGAAAATATTCTTAAAGTAATACGCTGCTTGAGTTCGTGAACAGGTACTTTGTGAGCCTGTTACCAATCTCGTCCGAATCGAACCTACGCATCGCTGCCATCCACATGAGGAGCAATAGACAATGAAGTCAGCAACGTTCAACAACCTGTTTCGCTTACTCCATTTAACTATCCATCCGAGGCTCGCCGGATTGGCTCTTCTGACAATCGCTCTGCTTTTCGCGGGCGACGCAAGGGCCGCCGCTCCGGGCGCGCAGGATTTGTCATTCGGATTGCGGGGCACCGCGGCTTTCAACCTGGAAAATACTTTCCAGCAAGCTCACGCCATCACGATTCAGCCCGACGGCAAAGTGGTATTGGCAGGGCATATACAAACCTGCGCCGGGCCTACATGCAGTTACAATTTCTTGATCGTTCGGTTCAATACTAACGGCACGCTTGATGACACGTTCGGCACAAACGGAGCTGCGGTGATCGACTTCCTCGGTCAGGACGAAGCTGCGTTTGCCGTGGCCGTTCAAGCGGACGGCAAAATCGTGGCTGCCGGAGGCGCGATGGGCGGATCGGCGCAAACTCACGTGTTGGGTTTCAAACTCATGCGTTATCTGCCGAACGGCACGCTCGATACCGATTTCGGCAACGGCGGCAGAGTTTATGAATCGTTCGACGACGTGGGCGGCACTCCGCAGGCGATGTTGATAGAGCCGGACGGCAAAATAGTTGTCGCCGGAACCGACAATAATTCTATGCTGTTCGTCGCCCGGTTCAATACGAACGGCGGGCTGGACACGGGCTTCGGCACGAATGGCAGGATCGCCACAAACTCTTACAGTATTTTTATAGCGCGGCTGGCCCGTCAACCGGACGGCAAAATAGTTGTCGGCGGAGCCAGTCAGCCTTTCGGCACATTGAAGCTTATCCGCTATAACGCCGATGGAACACTCGACAGTGGATTCGGCGGTGGCGGAGTGGTGACATCAGTTTTTCAAAGCGGGTTCGTCCCGACCGTCGCGGTGCAAGCGGACGGCAAAATACTGGTGAGCGGCGCTTATAATGATAGCGACCTGCGGACACCTCCGCTCAGACGCTTTAACGCGAATGGCGGCGTCGATGGAAGCTTTGTTCCGAATCACGGCGAGATAGTTGGTGGTGGATGCAAAAGCTGTACGCAGAAGGCTTCAAAAGTTGTGACGCTGCCGGACGGCAGGTTTTATCTTGTCGGTTATAATGAGCGAACCTCCACTGCTATGAAATATATAGCGGTTTCACGGTACTTGAACAACGGTACGCTTGATTGGAGCTACGGCTTTCGCGGTTCGAGCCAATTCAGACACACAAATTCCCCTCCTACTGCTAATACCATTCTTTACACAGTAACCGACGCGGCGCTGCAAACAGACGGCAAACTCGTTCTGAGCGCGACGGCCTACCTTCCCGTCGGCACTTTCGCGCGAATGCATTTGCTTGCGATACGAACAACTGCGGCGGTTACACCTCCGAGCGTGCGCGGCGATTTTGACGGCGACCTTAAAACCGACTTCGCAGTCTTCCGCCCATCGAGCCGCTACTGGTATTTGTTCAGGAGCGGTGACAGTTCGCTTTATTCCGAGCGCTACGGAGTGGACGGGGACTTGCCTACACCGGGCGATTACAATTATGACGGAAAAACAGACCTCTCTGTTTATCGCCCGGGTGCGAATGTCTGGTACGTTTCGCCCAGCTTCCCATCCGGCGGCGGCGCTGGTGGCGGCGCTTTCGGACAAAGCGGCGACATCAAATGTCAGGAAGACTTTGACGGCGATGGTTACACGGACATTGCTGTCTATCGCCCATCGACCGGAACATGGCAAATTCGGTATTCGTCACGCTCTTACGAAGCACTTTACGAAGTTTCATTTCCTTTTGGCATCTCTACTGACAGGCCCGTTCCCGCAGACTATGACGGCGACGGGCGCGCAGACTTCGCAGTCTTCCGTCCATCAACCGGCGACTGGTACATCCTGCGTTCGTCAGATGGCGGCATCACTTCCGTCAACTTCGGAATCGGCACAGACCAACTAGTGCCGGGCGATTATGACGGGGATTTGAAAGCAGACATCGCGGTTTACCGCGACGGCAGTTGGTATATCCTGCGAAGCTCCGACAATGGTTTTGTCGGCATCGCCTGGGGACTCGCCACGGACAAGGCTGTGGCAGGAGATTACGACGGTGACGGCAAGTTGGATGTCGCCGTGTTCCGTCCATCGGAAGGCGCATGGTATGTGCTGAAGAGTTCGGATTTCTCGGTTATCAGTCAGTTGTGGGGAATCAGCGAAGACACGCCTATACCGTTTACTTTTGTGAGATAATTATCAAGGGTTCAATCGAACGCGACCTGTGAGGGGAGCGTAGAACGTCTCACGCAAAGGCGCAAAGAAAAGTTTAAGTCTTTTCTTTGCGCCTTTGCGATTTTGCGTAGAGATTTTCTTATTCGATAACTACCTTATCAGTCGAGGTACGCCCGAAGGTTTCCGGGTGATACATCTCTTCTGCCTTTGCGGGCGGGACGACAAACGAGCCGGGCGTCGTCGCGCGTGCCACGTAGGAATAGTTATAGACGCCTTCCCGGAGCAGTGAAGTGAAAGCTTCTACACGCTCGTCGCGCATATTCTGATGCTCGAACCACTGCCACCACCACCACCAGCGTTTTGCCGTCTGGTCATTTTCGTCGCGCGGGATGTTGCCCGTGACTGCGAGCGCAGGATTCATAGCCTCAAGTCCAGCGGGCAGCGGGTCAACCAGCGCGACATGATAACGACGCGAGGGCGCAACCATCGTCAGGCGCACGCGCACCTTTGCCCCTGCCTTGATGCGCCATGTGCCGTCCGCCTCGCGCCGCACATCTTCCGCATGATCCACAGCCTCGTAGACACGCTCGACCGTAAAGCCGTAATCGGCTGCGGCCAGCTTGAGACTCGTCGGCGCATACTGGATGCCGAGACGATAATAGAGCCTTCCCGCGCCTTCCTTGCTTAAGACGACATTCTGCGTGCCCTGCGTTTCCGCCAGATAACGCATCGGCACATTGATATTGACGCGCTCTGTCGTGCGGCCCTTGAACGCGTGCTCTCCGGCAAAGCGCTCGCCGAGCCATGCACGCGCGATAAAGTCCGGCGTGGTCTTTTCGTAAGTATTGAAATACCTGTCGAGCGCGAGCAGGATAAAGACGTTCTCCTGCGTATTTTCCCAACGCCCTCTGGTTCTGTGGGCCAGAAGCCCGCGCACAATTTTGGGAATCAAATCGCTCCGGGGCTGGTCGCCAATCAGGGCTTCGAGGATGATGCCGTCCACGCGTCGCGCAGAATGGAGCAAGACCTGCTCGCCATCGCTGTACGAAGTTACGAAGTGTGCTGTCCCTGCTTCTTCAGTCGCACGGTTATTGAGATGACGACGAATGGCTTCGACTACGGCTGTGGAATTGGCATCGCCCGAAAGCACTGGCAAGAGCCAGCCGACGGCTTCGAGCGAAAGCTTATCCAGCGTCGCCTCTGCGATGAGCTTGCGCGCACGCGAGGCATCCTTATCATTCATGCGATAACGCACGTTGAGCGCGTAAGCGATGATGGCTCTGCGTGATTCGATGCTGTAGTAATGCGGGATGTGCTCTTCGATATTCCGCAGGTACTTGCGCGATTTCTCAAGCATCGCGTCCGGCACGTCAAAGCCTTTCTCTTTCGCTCTGGCAAGCGCGTGCGCCGCGTGGATGCTGACGTAGGGCCAGGACTCTTCGCCGCGCCGCCAGAAGCCAAAGCCGCCGTCATCGTTCTGCATCCCCTGTAGCCGCTTGATGTCGCGCGCCACAGCCGCCTTCAATTCATCCGGCGGCGGCAAGCCTTTGGCCTTGAACGCGGCCAGCACATCACGCAAAGCGGCGATGGCGAGAATGCGCGACGAGAGTTGTTCCGAGCACTCGTATGGATAAGCCGTTAGATAAAGCACAGCGTCCGTCAGTTCCTGCAACTGCGTGGACGAAGTGGAAATCTCAAGCCCGCCAAATTGTGTGAAGACATCCGGCGGAGCTTTGACAGGTTGCGCGATAGCTCCCTTATCAATCTCGCCGTAGGTTGCAAAAGCTTCCGTCGTCGCGGGCGTCCAGACGGGCAGCGAAATCTCCGCCGCGTCAGCCCACTTGCCCGAAGCCGCAGCAATCTGAAAACGCGCCGTTCCGGCCTTGCTCGCGTTTGTGGGAAAGCGCACCTCTACGCGGTCGTTGGCGGGGACGGTCACGCGGCGGCCAGTGCCTGCCGTCAGCTCGGCATTCGTCGCGCGCACGGCCACGTCAACAGTCATCGGCTCGTCCGTCTGATTTTGCAGGACGACGGGCAATTCAAATTTATCGCCGAAGTTTAAGAAGCGAGGCGCGGATGGTCTCGCCATGAGGGGCATTCTGGCAGTGATGGCAGACTCGCCTGCGCCGAACTGTTTTCCGTCCGCGACCGAGACGGCCATCACGCGATAGCGCGTCAGGTTGTCAGGCAACTTAACTTTGACCTGCGCGCGTCCGTTTGCATCTGTCGGAACGGATGCTGCAAAGAGCGCAAGCGCGTTAAAGTTTTCGCGCAGGCGAATACCTTCCGGCTCGGCAGCCGCTTGGTCTGCCCCGCCAAGCATGCCCCTTTTAGCCACTGGCCTCGGTGGTGGCGGGGGAGCGCCGTTGCGTCCATACTCCGCTGACATCTGGCTTTGTACCATCTCCACCAGCGCGCCTCCCGTTCCGTTAGCGGTTACGATTTTTAAATCCCCTGCATTGGCGAGCATGACATTCGAGCGCAGGTGATAATCGCTCGTCTCCGTCCCGCGATGCGAGTAGAAGATTGCGAGCGGATCGTCAAGCTTGTATCCCGTCAAAGCCAGCACGGATTCATCTACGACGACGATCGCCACTTCGCTCCCACTCACGGGACGGCTCGCGGCATCTTTGACTTCGACATTGACGATGGTCTCGCCGCCCGGCTCAAGAGCTTTGTCGCGCGGCGCGGCCATCACATTGAGTTTGCGCGTCGCGGGCGGAATCGAGAGATTCAGATTTCCGCTCGCAAAGGCCGGGCGCTTCGGCAGTTTTTCATCCACCTGCCCCGCATCATTCGCGCGCGGGGCTGCGCCGTTGAGGTCAACCTGCACATAAATATTCGGCAGGTAGCTTTCCTCAATCGGGATTTTCAAAGTGTGCGACGGGCCGTCCATCCTGAACCGCTCGGTCTTGACAAGTCCGCTGCGACGAAGCGTGAGCACGCCTTCCGCCGGATAAAAAGGAGCTTGCAAGAGAATCTCCGCCACCTCGCCCGGCTGGTATTCTTTGCGGTCGGGAATCATCTCGACCCTTTCCTGCTCGACATCGCGCTTCGGCGGCTGCTTGCCGCCAGCGACCCACAATGTCAACTCGCTCTCGTTGCGCCGCTCGCGGTCATCCATAATCGAAGCGGTGACGCGATACTGCCCGCCTTCCGTCGTCGTAAAAGTACACTTCACGGTATCCGCAGCGGATTTCACATTGCACTCCTGCGGGTTGAGTTCTTCCTGTTTCCACTCGCCATCCTTGTAAACCCAATCGAGCAAGACCGCGCGCATGCGTATGTCACGATTCACAATCGCTTTGCCGTCAAGGTCTACGACGATTGATTCGACGACGAGCGGCTCGCCCTTCTGCACGAAGGTGCGCGGGCTGCGAAGCCCTACGTACAACTCGGCTGGATGAACCAGCATGCTTGCAGAAGCAGTCCATGTCTGGCGATTGACATCCGTGATGCTCGCCTGCGCTGTGACGTTTGAAGTGCGCGGGGGATTGACTGAATCGAAATCAATCCGCAGGTGATGCTTTCCTGACGCGTCCGTGCGCGCGGTGAAATTCTGCGTGAGGCTTTCGCCGCCGCGTTCTTGAGAGGCGAACCACCACGGAATCCATTTCCCGAAAGTGAAGTCGGAACGATTGGGCGGCGTAAACTGTCCGGGCGTGGAGGTGACGCTCCATTGGACTTCCGCGTTAGGCAAAGCTCCGCCCGCGTAGTAGCTCGCGCTGGTGGTCGCCGTGGCAAAGCCTCCGACAAAATGCGGCCCTTCGCTCGCCTGCGCTTTGACTTCAAACTCCGGGCGACGAAATTCCTGCACCTGTAAGGGATGCTGGTAATCACTTCCGTTTGTGATGCTCCCGTGAGCTTTCAACACAAGCTGCGCGTAACCCAGATTCATCGTCCCCGGCAGCTTAAAGGAAGTATCAAAGCCTCCGAGCGCATTGATGGACAGAGTGCCTTTTGTAATCTCGTTGCCGCGCGAATCGTTGAGAATGTAACTGATGTTTGAGACCGCGCCGTCGAGCATCGAGACATCGCCTGTCGTTCCGCCGCCGAGGCGACGAATCCAACCTTTGATGTGCACCTCTTCGCCCGGTCTGTACATCTTGCGGTCATCAAACACATACCAGCGAAGCTGATCGCCAGTCTCTTTCCTGTACCACCCTTCCTGCTGATACCACCAGCTTGTATTCTCTGGAAGGATTGCCACATCGCGTCCGGCACGCGCGACCAGCACGCTCATGCTTTTACCCGTGTGTGCGGGCAGAGTCAGACGCGCAAGGCCGTCGCCGCCAGTCTGCCCCTTCACGCCCGCCGGTTGAATCGTCAACTCGACACCGCCGAGCGGCTTGCCATCCTTGAGCGAACTGGCCCAGCCGATTAAATCGTTCTGGTCCACAAAAGCGTCAAGGCCGATGTTCGTCGCCTGCACCCACGATTCGACAGTCTCGCGGGCATACCTGTTGCGACTGGCGCGGGTTGTCGGCTCGACAATGATGACCACCTGGCCCAGCCCTTTATCCAGCGCTGGACTGAGGTCAATGCGCGTCTCGATCATCTCGTCCGGCTTGGCCGCGACGGCGATGGTTTTGTTAAAGACAAGTCGTCCCGGCGGGTTGGGCTGCTTTTGTGCGTCGCCGCCATAGCCGTTCGATGTTCGCTTGTAATTGGCAAAAGCTTCCAAATCGTTCGGCGTGACTGAATAAAGCCTCACTTTCAGGCTGTTATAGTTGATGCTGTAAACGGAAAAGCGCGTGGCGGCTTCAGGGTCTAGGACGACGAAATCGCCGCCGGATGAAGTCAGAATCGAAGGCGCGCTGCCGACTTTGAAGGTCACGCTCTGGTCGGTGCCGAGCGTCTGCCCGAACTGGTCGCGCAAGGATGCTGCGACAGTGACTTTGTAAGTCGTGCGTCCCTGCTTGCTGCCTTCAAGCTGCAAGACGTTGCCGTAAATCTGCGTTCTCAATCCCGGCACTTCCGGCTCGACGCGGATTTGAGACTTCTCAAAAGCCTTTGCCTCAAGCGGATTGCTGAAGGAGATAGTCCATGTGTCAAAAGGCGAGCAGGTTTCCTGATAGCCGCAACGATGATCTGTGATGCGCAGCGGCCCGTAGGTTTGAAAAGCGAAGGATTGAGCTTTCGCGGTTGTGCGCGGGCCTTCGGCAGAAGGCGTTCCCGGCCCGACCGTGACCGTCACGCTTGCCTCTGCTGGCAGAGCGTTCTCCGTTCCACCGTTCGCTTCAACTGCGCGAAAGACGACAGAGCGTCCCTGCTCGGCGCGCTTGCTCAACTCGCGCACAGTCGCATCTGCGGCAATCTCTTCAGCCGTCGCCAGCCGCGTGCTGACCGCTGCTTTTCCGGCTTGAACCTTGATCGTGCGCAGCACGCTGGCAGGATCAACTCGCTGGTCGAATTCTACGAACATCAGAGTGTTGCGTCGTTGCGGCCCGCTCTGCGGGTACATGTTCTTGACCTGAGGCGCGGGCGTGGCGAATTTCCAGGCGCGCTGAGCGGCGAGCGTGCCGCCGTTTGCGGATTTCGTTCCGGCTGGCACGGTGACGGAATATTCCGTCGCCATCGGCAAGCGATTATCCGCCGCTTCGAAGAGCAGCGTCTTTGTTCCGACCCAGCGCCATCTCCCCTGCGGTTGCGGCGTGAGACGGACAGGCGCGTCCTGCGCTGCCAACTCTGCCTGCGAAGTGAGCGCGACCATCGGCTGCGAAAAGGTGACGCTCAATTGCGGGGCCAGCGGGATTTCTCCTTCGGGAGAAAAGCGCAATACTTCGAGCGGCCCGGACGCGGCCTGATCGGGCAGTGAAGTCGGGACGGGCGGGGGAAATGAAACCTTGATGGTTTCGCCAGTGCGCGGCGGCGGCAGCGAGCGTTCGCGCAGGGCAAAGTCCTGCTCGTCTGTTTCCTCGCTCTTAACCGGCGGCAGACGCCGCAAAATATTCTGTGCTTCGCCTTCAGACAAGGCTGTGGCCTGTGCGACGTTGCTCGCGGGCGGACGCTCTGATTGTTCCGCGCCTTCGCTCAAGCGAAACTGCAATCCTCTTTTTTCATCCTTCATGGAATCATCATCCGTTTGGCGCATGCTCGCCTCTGCCAGCAGGAAAGTTGTGGGATGCACGATGGCTCCCAGATAAATGGCTGCGATGAGCAATAAACAGGTAAAGGTTTTGAGACGAATCATAACTTTGTTACCAACAATTTTTCAGAATAATCCGGGAGAGTTATTCGATAGAACGCGAAACTCTTATTAGACTTGCGCTGCATGTGCCAGTTAAGTGTAAAGACAAGCTTAATTTACCACAGGGATGGGAGAGAAACACTTGCACAAAGAGCGAAGAAAGTTTCCCGCAAAGACGCTGGTGACGCAAAGAAGACAAGGCGCAAAAAATATTCAAGATTAATTAAAGCTCAACACCTTTGCGTCTTGCTTTGCGCCACCAGCGCCTGTGCGGGAGAATTGTTTTCTTCCATCTTTACGCCTCAATTTCAATCTTCCACAGCCTTTCGGCTAACTGCAAACAGGCAATCTTCACATCGAGAAATTGTTTGATAATTTCGATGTTCGTCTTTGTATGCAGCGAGAGCGGGCCTGTGACGTACGAGCCGCCGCCCGCGAGCGCGAGAGGAATCAGCAGTTGGTCTGCAAGGTGTTCTCCGACCGGCGCGTCAAGCGAGAGATATTGCCGCGCTTCATTAATTGCACTGAGGGCCACTTCTTCCGCGCGCACGCCGCGCTGGCCGATGCCTGTAAAAATCTCTGTCACGTGCTCGCTTGTAATCTCTATAGTCAGGATATTGCCCGGACTGATGGCATTGCCGGAAGTTTCAATCTCAAGCTGCTCCGCGCTCCAGCCGAGTTCCTGCTCAACCACTGCCAACTCGCGTTCTGCTATATGGGAGGGAAGCTTGACGACCAGCGCACGAGCTTTTTGAGAGAGCGTCTCGCCGCGTTCGGGTATGTCCAGCCGCTGCCGCGCGCCCGCAGGCTCAATCAACATCTTGAGCCTGCCTCCGCCCGGCGGATAAAAGCCGTAGCGTTCAAGCTCCAGAGAAACACTTGGCCCTGTCCGGTTGACGAGCGGCAGAAATGTTCTCTGCAAAAACTCGAACGGCGGCGCATGCGTGTTATGCGTGCCGCCTTCAATGGTCAACACGCTTGGGCCGGAGGCGATTAGAAGCGGCGGCAGCACTGCCTGCATCACTAAAGTCGTGCTCCCGGCAGTCCCGATGCTAAAAGCGTATTCGCCGGGCACAACCTCGCCGGGCACAAACGAGAACTCCTGCGTCCCGACATGCGCGCCTTCAACCGACGCATTTCCAATCTTCGCTGCCGAGAGCACAGCCGTCAGGTGCTGGCGTTGCAATCCGGGCTTCGCGCGGTTGGCCCTCACGCGCTCGACGCGAAAAGATTTTCCCGTGACCAGCGCGAGCGCGAGCGACGTGCGTATGATCTGCCCGCCGCCTTCTCCGTATGAGCCGTCAATAATCAACATCTGAATAGCCGAAGAATTATTAAAAAGCACTAAAGTTTAGCTACAGAGGCCGGAGAGCCACGCAGATAACGATAGACATTTCAGATAGCATTTTCTTCATCTGCTTTTCTGACTCCGTGTCTCTCCGGCCTCTGTGGCTTAATTATTCCCTGAGCCTTAAAATACCTGCCAACGGCTCGTCACAGCAACGGTATGTTCTGTCCCACGCTGCGCCCTCTTAATCACATAATCTTTGCTTTCCTCAATAAAAAGCAACTATATTAGACCGCCTCGGAATAGAATGGCGTGACATGTAGAGCCTGCATTTCCGGCTTCAGACATCACGCAAGTCATCCGGGCGAAGTTCAAAAAGTCTGGTCCAAAACATTTCATCGCCATCATTTCGCTTAACAGCAGGCCCGTTGATTAACCCACACCGCGCGGAGCAGAAAGCCTGTTCCCGTAAAGAGGAGAGAAGCGCATGCAAAGACGTGAATTTATGCTGAAAGGCTCGCTCGCTATGGCAGCCATCGCGGCCAGCGACCTCTGGCTCAGCAAGATTATCGCGGGAGAAACTCCCGACAAGAAACTTCCCATTCTGGATACCTATTTTCAGGTCGCCAAGCAGGACATGGACAAGCTGCTCGCAACCTGCCTGTCGCGCGGAGCCGATTTCGCAGACCTGTTTTTTGAATATACGATCACTTCTATCCTCTCGTTTGAAGAGGACATGGTCAAGTCGGCACGGCGCGGCGTCGTGCAGGGCGTAGGCATCCGCGCCATCAAGGGCGATCAGGTCGGCTTTGCCTTCTCCGAAGATTTGACGATGGAGAGCATGATGCAGGCCGCGCACGCCGCCGCCGCCATCGCCAACGACAAGAACGCGCGCATCAAGGCCAAAGCCATCGGCGAGATTCGCCCCAGAAACCTGTACCCCATCGGGGAGCTTGCCACGACCTCCGACCTCAACAAAAAACTCTCCTTCATACAGGAAGCCAACAGCGCGGCCAAAGCTTTCAGCCCCAAAATCGTCCGCGTGCAACTGACTTTTAACGACGAAGTAAAGTATCTCGCTTATGCAAACTCTGACGGCGTGAGCTGGCAGGACATGCAGCCGCTCTTCCTCTTCTCGACCACCTGCATTGCTGAAGAAGGCACGCAGCGGCAGAACGGTTACGAGGCTGGCGGCGGGCGCATCGGTCTCGAATACTTTGCCAAGAAACGCAACGCCTCGGCGATTGCCAAAGAGGCCGCGCGTCTCGCAGTGCTGAACTTGAGCGCGCAGGACGCGGAAGCCGGGCCGCAAACAGTCGTCCTCGGCAACGCGGACAGCGGCATCCTCCTGCATGAAGCTGTCGGCCACGGACTCGAAGCCGACTTCAACTATAAGAAGCTCGGTAACTATTCCGGTCGCGTGGGCCAGAAAGTGGCTTCAGAGCTTTGCACTGTCGTTGACGAAGGCACGTTTGAAAACATGCGCGGGACGATCAATGTTGACGACGAAGGCAACCCGCCCGCCGCGACGACACTGATCGAGAACGGCATCCTGCGCGGTTACATGAACGACCGCATCAGCGCGAAACAGATGGGCGTCCCGAACACTGGCAACGGTCGGCGCGAGTCTTACAACTACGCCCCGATGCCGCGCATGACAAATACCTATATGCTGGCTGGCAAGTCTGACCCAGAAGAGATTATCAAGTCGGTCGAGCGCGGCGTCTATGCCAAGCGTTTCGCGGGCGGCTCTGTGGACATCACCAAAGGCGACTTCAACTTTGCAGTGACCGAGAGTTACCTGATCGAGAACGGCAAAATCACAGCTCCCCTGAAGGGCGTCACTCTGATCGGCAACGGGCCGGACGTGATGACGAAAGTAACGATGGTCGGCAACGACCTGAAGTTTACGGACGGCGGCTGGACATGCGGCAAGAGCGGTCAGAGCGTGCCCGTAGGCATGGGCATCCCGACCGTCAAGGTGTCTGAGATTACAGTCGGCGGCACCAAAACCAAAAAAGCCTAAACCCCTTAAGGAGCTACCGATGCAAGACTACAAAAACTTAGCCACCGAAATCGTCGCCGAATTCAAACGGCAGGGAGTTGACGCCTGCGATGTGTATATCGTCAATGGCTCGCAATTCAATACCACCATCCGTCTCGGACAGATTGAAAAGCTTCAGCAATCAATCAGCAAGGGCCTCGGCATGCGTATCTTCAAAAACGATGCGACGGCCCTGACCTACACGACGGATTTTACGGACAAGTCTGTTAAGAACCTCGTCAAAGAGACTCTGGACATCGTCAAGGTTTCAGGCGCGGACAAGTACAACGGCCTCGCGCCGAAAGAGTATTTGGGAGCTTACAATGGTCGCTTGATGCTCTTCGACGAATCGCTTGCGGGCCTTTCGCCCGAAAAGAAAATCGAGACGGCGAAAGAAGCCGAAGCTGCCGGAAGAAGTTTCGACAAGCGCATCACCAACACGCGCGGCACAAGCTGGAATGACGGAACTTTCCAGTTGACGCTCGCCAACTCGGACGGCTTTGTGGGCCAGTATAAATCCACGACTTCGAGCCTCAACGTCACACTGGTGGCGGAAGAGAACGGCATCAAGCAGACGGATGGCTGGTTCACTTTCAACCGCTTCGCCAATAAGCTTGATTCACCAAAGTCTGTCGGCGAAGAGGCCGCGCGCCGCACACTTGCCAAGCTCGGAGGCCGGAAGGTCAAATCGCAGACCGCGCCCGTCGTGATAGACCGTCAAGTCGCAGGTCAACTCGTCGGCTGGGTCTTCGGCGCGGCATCCGGTCGCAGCATCTATCGCAAATCTTCTTTCCTCGTAGACAAGATCAACACAGAGATTGCTTCGCCGTTGATTTCCATCATGGATGATGCGACGATGACGGACGGCCCTGCTTCGAGACCGTTCGATGCCGAAGGCGTCAGGTCTTCGCAGGTGTCTGTCGTGGAAAACGGCGTCTTGAAGAATTACGTCTGCGATTCATATTCCGCGCGGCGGCTCGGCCTCAAGCCTTCGGGCAATGCCACGCGCAGCTACCAGTCAAATCCCGGAGTCGGCTCGACAAATCTGTATATCAAGAACGGGACGACCGACACGAAAGAGATGATTCGGGGCATCAAGAGCGGGCTTCTGGTGACATCTCTCTTCGGCTTTGGCTTTAACGGCGTGAACGGCGATGTCTCGCAGGGAGCAAACGGCTTCTGGATTGAGAACGGCGAGATAACTTATCCGGTGCAGGAAATCACGGTTGCGGGAAATCTCGTACAGCTCTTGAAGAACGTCAGGATGGTCGGCAACGATTTGAGCTTTAAGTTCGGCGGCTCGGCTTCTCCGTCGCTGCTCATCTCCGAAGCGGCCATCGGCGGAGCGTAAAGCGGGGGCAAGGCAACAAACGCACGAATGCGGCACGTCATGATAAACATGCGTGCCGCATTTTCCTGACATGAACAAACATCAAATGACAAAACATTCATCCCGTTACCTCAGGCAGCTTTTCATAAAAGCAATGCTGTCTGTCATGTGCCTGTCGCTCGCGCCTCCGGCGCTGGCCCAGACCGAAGCGCGTGATATGAGCGCGCTTGAGAAGGTCGTCAATGAAGAGTTGAAGAGCCGCAATACTCCGGGCGCGGCCATCGCGCTTGTGAGCGGCGAGCGCATTATCTACGCCAAAGGCTTCGGTGTCTCCAATGTCGAGACTGGCTCGCAAGTCACGCCGGAGATGCTCTTCCGGCTTGGCTCTACGACAAAGATGTTCACAGGCGCGGCGCTGGTCGCGCTGGCCGCGCAGGGCAAGATCAAGCTCGACGAGCCGATAGGGAATTACGCGAAGGGCTTGCATCCGAACATCGCGCGCATCACGGCGCACCAACTCATCAGCAACACGGGCGGGATGGCGGATATTCAAGCTCCCGTCTCGCAGGATGACGAGGCGCTCGCGCGCATGGTGCGCGGTTGGAAAGATGAAGTGCGCTTTACGGAACCCGGCCAGGTTTATTCTTATTCGAGCGCGGGTTTCTGGCTGGCCGGATACGTCATCGAAGAAGTAACCGGGAAACAATACGCAGACGCGATGAGCGAACTCGTCTTTCAGCCGCTCGGCATGAATCGCACGACCTTGAGGCCGTTGATGGCTCTGACTTACCCGCTCGCCATGGGCCACAGCGTGCGCGGCAAAGAGCCTGCGGAGATTATTCGTCCGGCTTACAATAATGTGGCCCAGTGGCCCGCAGGCTCGATCTATTCAAACGTCAACGAGCTTTCGCGCTTTGCGATAGCGATGCTCAACGGCGGGCGTGTTGACGGCAAACAAATGCTGTCGCCGGAAGTTTTTTCAAAACTTCAGGGCAAGTACACGACGATGCCCGGAGATACAGGCGTGCATTACGGCTATGGCCTGCTCAACTTTGAGCAGCGGGGCGTGCGCGTGGTGATGCATGGAGGCTTTAGTCGCGGCTACGGGTCTATGGTTCAGATGATGCCCGAGCAACGCTTTGCCATCATCGTCGTGACCAACAAGAGCGGCGAAACCCTGCCGCGCACCAGAGAAAAAGTGATGGAAATGTTTCTGCCGATGAAAGCCGAACCAGCAGAGAAACCCAAAGCGGCGCAGGCCATGAGCGCGGCAGATGTCTCTAATTTTAGCGGCAAATACATCAACGGGCCGCAAACATGGGAGCTGTTCAGCAAAGACGGCAAGCTCTATTACAAACAGGAAGAGAACAATCTGGAACTCTCAAAGACCGGCCCTCATCGCCTCTCGTTCGGCCCGTCGCTGGAAAATGATTTGATGTTTGTGCCAAACGCGCGCGGCGAGATTGAGTATCTTTTCGATGGATTGTATTCGGCAAAGAAAGCTCGATAGCAAGATGTGGGGTGACTCAGATGAATAACAGGAAGTTTCCCGCAAAGGCGCAAAGGCGCAAAGAAGGCGCGAAGACATTTAACTTTTATCTAGCACCCTTGATTTCTTGGCGTCTTCTTCTCTTTGCGCCTTTGCGCCTTTGCGGGAGATTTTCTGTCGTGTTGCCTACTTGTTTTCGCTTAACTGTTACAGCGATGCTCATTGCTTTGACCTGCTTTGCCCCGGCCCACGCGCAGGACAAAAAGCCTCAAACTTCCTCTGCAAACTTTGAAGTCCAAAAAATCGCTGATGGCGTTTACGCGGCGATTCGCAAAGAGCCGCCCGGCTTGATGTTCGATGCCAATGTCGTCTTCATTATCAATGACAAAGATGTGATTGTCGTTGACACAAACATCAGCATTGTCTCTGCGAAAGAAGTGCTTGCCGCGCTGCGCAAACTGACTGACAAGCCTGTCAGGTATGTCATCAACACACACTGGCACGAAGATCACATCATCGGCAATCAGGTTTACCGCGAAGCTTTTCCCGGCGTCGAGTTTATCGCTCAAGCGACGACGCTCGAAGACCTGCCAACCATCGGCGCAAACAATCGCAAGCAACTGCTTGAAGGCGGGCCTGAGTTTGTCGCAGAAATCCGCAGCTTGATGGGAAAGAACAAGAGCCTCGGCGGTTGGGATTTGACTGATGAAGAGCGTGCGAGCTACACCAGCGACATACGGATGGCCGAGCGTTACTTTGCAGAGGCTTCGGGTTTTCAGATAATCCTGCCGACGCTTCCTGTCAAAGACAAGCTGACGCTCAGACACGGCAAACGCACGATAGAAATTCTGTATCTGGGCCGAGCGCACACGCGCGCAGACATCGTGGTTCATCTGCCGAAAGAGGGAATTGTGCTGACGGGCGATCTGGTGGTCTGGCCTGTCCCTCTGGTCGGCTCAACCTCTTATCCTTTGGATTACGCTCAGACTCTGGAAAAACTTCTGGCCTTGAAACCGGCCATCATGATTCCCGGACACGGGCCGGTCATGCGCGACGATTCATATGTCAAGCTTCTTGTGAGGCTGCTCTCTTCAATCAAGCAACAGGTGGAAGCATCGGTCTCAAGGGGCGCAACTCTGGAACAGACGCGCAAAAGCGTGAACCTGGATGAATTTCGCAAGGCGATTGCCGGAGATTCTAAACACAGAAGTTTTGTCTTCGATTTCTATGTCTTTGCTCCGGCCATCACCGCTGCGTTTCGTCAAGCAACCGCAAAGCCTTGATCTCTTGACAGGTTAATCAATCTTCTTCAAATCCGGCTCGACCCAACCGGCGCGTGCTTCCGCTGACATCAAACGCTCGCGCGTGTAGTAAGTGAAAGGCAAACGCTTATCGCCGTAGCGCGCGAACAATTCGTTGGCGAGGGCCGTGAGCGAATATTCGACCGGGGAAACTTCCTTCAGGTAACGCCGCACGACGTGCATCCAGAAGAGCGTCATCGTCTCGTGATAACCGCTTTCGCGTGTGGTAATGATGCCGTGCGCGTGGTTGTATTTTTTGATGCCTTCACGAACCAGCCGCACGGCTTCCGCGAAAGGGTGATGCAAGGAGTACCAGAGCGCGACGGTCAGATGCGCGCGATGCGTCCACTCTGCGCGCGGCAGTGTGCCGAACTCAAAGCCGCGCGCCAGCGTCAACACTTCTGCCGCAGAGCGATAATGCGTCATCTCAACTTCACACATAGACATGATAATTGCTCCCGAAAAAATAATGAGCGACGACAAGGGACGATGAAACAACTGTACGCGCTCTGCCATTGAGCTATGGCCCCGCAAACTTTAGAGCCACCGGGACTTGAACCCGGAACCGCCTCCTTACAAGGGATGTAGTTCCACCTGCATTCGTCGCTTTTTCAAGTTTAGAGTTTGGAGAGTGTAGAGAGTTTATAGAGTTCAGGGAGCTTGGATAGTAGATTTTGCAGCCGTACTCTCCAAACCCCATAAACTCTCCGAACCCACGATCCAGAGCGCAGTCTCGTGCTGCGCCGGACGAGCCACGCCCCGCGAAAATTTTTTGGTAGCCAGTAAAGGATTTGAACCTTCGACCTCCTGTTTGTAAGACAGGCGCTCTAGCCAATTGAGCTAACCGGCTAATGAAATTTATGCGATTGAATAATCGGCGGTCGGAGTTGGAATCGAGCCAACCTCTTCTGCTCTTCAGGCAGACGCTAATCCGTCTCAGCTATCCGACCTGAGACTGAAAGAAAAATTTGAAGATGATTTGAGATTGCGGAGCGGAAAACTTCTCCGCTCCATTTGAGAGTTATGCTGTTTGCACTTCGTCGTCCGGGTGGGCCAGAAACAGATACTTGCGCCACTCTGGTCTGGCCTCTGCGTAGTGGCAGAGCACGACTCTTTCGAGCTTCATACGCAAGGCCGTCTGTGAGGTCAGAAGCGGCATGCGCGCTTCGTCAGGCGTGCGGCTGCCCTTGCGGTTGTTGCAGGTGATGCAGGCGGTCGCAATGTTGACGGGCGAATTGTCTCCGCCACGCGAGCGCGGCAGAATGTGATCGAGTGTGAGTTCAGTCGCATTCTTCTTGTCGCCGCAATACTGGCAACGGAACTTGTCGCGCATGTAAATCCTGAGCCGCTTCATGCCGGAAGCCTCCCGACGCCTGCGGATGTTGATGTACGAGCGCAGCCGAATTACGCTCGGCACGCGAAACGTCGCGTTCGGCGAATGAAGCACGCGCTCGCCGTCATTTTCTTCGACGAACACAGTGCCTTTCAGGGAGAGGCACATCGCACGCGCCACTCCAACTGTGCCCAAAGGCTCGTAAGAGAAGTTTAATAAAAGCACACGGCCATTCAATGCCATACCTGGGGGCCTCCTTTCTTAAATAAATACCACATCCCACTATGATATGTGGAGATTAAATTTGTGTGACGACTATTAGTTCATAGAGTTTAGAGGGTTGATAGAGTTTGGAGAGTTCGGAGAGTTTATAGCGCGAAACCTGTTTTTTAACTCTCTAAACTCTCCAAACCCTCTCGCTCTCCAATCTCTAAAACTGGAGCAGGCAGCCGGATTTGAACCGGCGATGCTGGATTTGCAATCCAGTGCCTTAGGCCATCTTGGCGATGCCTGCGCGTGGAAAACTGTTGGAGCGAGTGACGGGAGTTGCACCCGCTGCCTCCGGTTTGGAAGACCCCACGCATGCGTAAATAAAATTCTTGTGTTAAAAAATAGATGAAGGCAGAAGAGCGCGCACACGAAGACACACTTCGACCGGGACGTGCGACCTGCGGGACTCTCGCAAAGCACTCAGGACACACATCCAACAGAAGGCTCTCTCTGCCTTCATCTCTCAAACAAAAAGGTACTTCGATTTTCAAATAACATAAAAAAAGAGCGGGTCACCGGATTTCTCAGAGAAACCGGCCCGCTCCACTTATAATCCCTTAAATTTTGCTATGAGATTTAGGAGCGGGAACCGCTCCCGCTGCGTTAGATCAAGATTTGGCGACGATCCGAAAGTCCGAGGCTTTCGGTAATCTGCCTATGCAAGGATTGTCCGCCAATATTTGTAAACAGGCATGACGAACTCAGACCATAGACAGACATCGCCGCGACGGCGGGCGTACCCGCACACGGCTGCCAGATGGCGGTCTGTTTTCTGTTTGTCCGATTCGTTAACATTGAAAGTTTTTCCTCTTCGCACTCTCGCATCCGGCGAAAGTGAACGCGCATGTATAAGGCATCACCAGCTTGACTGTCAAGAATTTTTTTTCAAACGCGAAATTTTTTCTGGTCCAGTCAAATTTTTTCAACTTGAAAAGTTGACTGTTGAAAGATTGATGACGATTACTCATCAATGAGTTGCTTGAGAGAAAGTAAAGAGCGCGAACATCTCCCGCAAAGGCGCAAAGAAAGACTCAATCGTTTTCTTTGCGCCCTTGCGGGAAACTTTTTTGTTTCTTTACGGGATATAAGCGGAAGGCACTGGCAGGTCGCCGCTGGTTCCCCACGGCTGCGCGAGCAGGGAATTATCCTTGCTTTGCAGCGCGTACCAGTAGCCGTTCGATGGACGCCAAACAGCGATGTCCGTTTTGCCATCCAGATCGTAATCGCCCGGAATCGGTTTGTCGCCCGTCATGCCCCAGTGTTGATAGCGTGTCGAGCCGTCGGAACTGAGCGTGATGTACCAGTAGCCATTTGACGGGCGATAGACGGCGAAGTCCATCTTCTTATCGCCGTCATAGTCTCCGCCGGCGGCCATGTCGCCACTCATCCCCCACGGGAATGATTTAACCGAGCCGTCAGAGCTTTGCTGTACATACCAGTAGCCGTTCGAGGGACGCCAGACGGCAACATCAGTCTTGCCGTCGCCGTCATAGTCTCCCGCCACTGGCATGTCTCCGCTCGCGCCGAACTGCAATGCCTGCACGCCGTTATCCGTGCTGCGCAGGATATACCACGCGCTTGTCGAAGGACGAAAGACAGCCATGTCAGTCTTGCCGTCGCCGTCATAATCTCCCGCCACAGGTTTGTCCGTGCTGATGCCCCATTGATAGTAAGTGACTGCGTTGTTAGAGCTACGCATGACATACCATGTGCTGTTCGACGGGCGGAAGACAGCGATGTCGGTTTTCTTATCGCCGTCGTAATTTCCCGGCACAGGGATGTCACCGAAGCTTTGCCCGCCGAACTGCTGCGCTGTATATGCGCCGTCCGTCGTGCGGCGTATGTACCAGACACCGCTTTCAGGACGCCACACAGCCGCATCCGTTTGCCCGTCGCCGTCAAAGTCGGAACGTTGCAAAGCAAGCGTGGCTGTGATGTCAGCCGTCTGTGCCGTGTTCAAATTGAAGAAGATGCGCTCTGCCGGAGCAAAGGTATAACTGAGTTTCGACGCGCTGATCCTGTAAGTGGTAAACGTCGTCAGATTCGGGAACGAGTAGCCGCCGTTCGCATCCGTCAGCGTCGTCGCCAGAGGCTCTGCTTCGGGGTCTGCGCTGTAAAGCGTCATCAAGACTTCTTCGATGCCGACGCTGTTGCGGTCAACCACACGGCCACTGAGCGAGACCGGCGACGGAGCATTGACCGTCACCGTCACAGTGCTTGAAGTAGTCCTGCGACCGGCGTTATCAACCGCGACAGCGGTCAGATTGTAAGTGCCCGGCGCATTCGGCTGCCAGAGATAACCGTATGGCGCAGTTGTGTCTTCAGCCGCGATGCTATTGAAAGTAGAGTTGCCGCGATAGAAGATAACTTTGGTGATTGTGCCGTCGCTGTCGGATGCCGTCGCGTTGACGGGGATGTTGATCGGCATCCCAAAGACCGCGCCGTTTGCCGGGCTGGTCAATGAAACGGTCGGAGATTGATTGAATGACGTGGTGACAAAATTTCTGTCAAGCACATCCTCCGTCAGATTGTTGAAAGTGTAGCTCGCAGGCTCGAAGGCATAGTCTGTCGGAGCCGTCACCGTATAGTTGCCATTGAGCGGCAGGTTGCCGAACATGTAGTAGCCGTTCAGATTCGTGACAGCCGTTTCTGAACGCGAGCCGCTCAGTGTGATTCTGATGCCCGGCATGCCAAAGCCCGCGCCATCTATCACCTGTCCATGAATCCTCACCAGATTCGAGGGCGAATTGACGATGATCGGAGTCGTCTGCGAATAAACGGACGCGCCCGTGGTGTCCGTCGCAATCACATAGAGTTGATAGATGCCGCCGGACACATTATTCCAGGTGATGCTGTATGGAGCAGTCAAGGCATCGCCGATAAGCGTCGTGCCCGCGTTGGCGCTCGCGTAAAACTCCACCTTGCTGATTGGCCCGGCAGAGCTTTCCGCCTGAGCGGTGATTGTGATGTTCGCCGGGGCATTGAACTGCTGGAAGTATGACGGGCTGAGAATCTGCGCTGACACAGGCGAGACCTGCGTAGCCTCAAAATTCCCGTAAGCGTCATAGTTAAACATAGGATCGTACACTCTGTTGACCGGATAAAAAGTGTAGCCGGGATGCGTTGGCGTCACAGTGTAGCTTTCGCCCGGCGTCACGTCTTCAAACCTGTAACGACCGCTGGCATCAGTCGTCACAGTCCTGTTCTGCGAGCCGCTCAGCGTCATAGTCACACCGCCGAGAGCTTCTCCGCGCCATGACACCATGCCGTAAATATCCGGCGCAGCCGGAGTGATGTTGACGTTAACGGGACTGGACACGCCCGTCGCGCCGCCGTTATCAAAAGCTTTGGCCGTGAGCGCAAATGCGCCGGGCGTCGCGGGCGTCCAACTAAAACCGTATGGAGCATTCACGTCTCTGGCAATCAGGTCAGTTCCGGCATAAAACTCAACGACACTAATCTGGCCTTGCGATGTCACGGTCGCGTTGACGGGAATATTAGAGCCTGCCTGATAGCTTGCGCCCTCCGTCGGGCTGGTCAGTGTGACCACAGGAATTGTCGTGCTCAGCACATGTATGTAAGCAAAGTTTGACTCGCCACGCCTGCCCAGATTGTCGTAAGGGGTGGCGTAGATGTTGTAATCACCGGGCGCGACGTTGATCCACGATGCTTCATACGGGGCAGTCGTATCAGTGCTGATGACGATGTTTCCGGTCTCGCTCGAATAGGCAGAGAACTCGACTCTGGTGACTGTGCCGTCCGCATCGGAAGCAGTCGCCGTAATCGGAATCGGGCCGGGCGAGTTAAAGGTGTCGCCATGCACCGGACTCGTCACCGTCGCCGTCGGCGGCTCATTGACCAGCACTGTAAATTCCGCCGTCAGATTCGCGCCGAGATTGGTAAAGGTCTCGCTTTGCGGGGCGAAGATAAAGCCGGGCTTCGAGGGAGTGACAGTGTATGTCCCGCCCGCCGGAAGCTGGCCGAATGTATATGTGTTGCTGTTTGGTCCAATCGTCACGACGCGATTGACAGTCCCGCTCAACGTCATAGTGATGGGAGTATTGTCGGCAGGGTCGCGCGGGTTAAGGTCTGTGACCGTGCCGCCGATGCTGAAGGTCTGCGCGGTCTCGTCCGTTGGCCCGATCTTCATGACAAATCCGTCATCGGTGGTCGGGCTGCCTTTAACAGGTTGGAATGAACCCGCAGTGGTCGGAATCATGACCGCCTCTCCGGTTAGATAAGCGTTGCCGCTCTGGTCCAGAACCACGTCGCGCCCTTCGCCTGCGCCGAGGAAAGTCGAGAAGACAAGAGAACTCCCCGTCGTATTCAATCTAGTCAGAAAGACATCCGAGAAATTTTGCGCGGCTGTCTTCGGCTGCAAGCTGTTGCGCGTCGGAAAGTCTGGAGCTTTAGTCCGGCCCGCAATAAAAGCCTCGCCCGCAGGATTGACAGCGATGCTGCTTCCTACATCCTCCCATGTGCCGCCGAGAAAAGTTGAGTAAACGAGGGCCGAGCCTTCCGGATTAAACTTCGTAATGAAAGCGTCTTCGCCGCCGTTGTAACCGACATCGAATGCGCCCTGCGTCGTCGGAAAGCCTGCCGACTGCGTCTGTCCGGTCACATAGGCATTGCCGTTCTGATCCACCTCGATACCGAACCCGCGATCCGATTGCGGCCCACCGCCCAGATAGGTCGAATAGACGAGGCCGCTTCCGGTCGGATTCAGCTTGGTCACAAAGGCGTCCGTTCCCGGACTGAGCGGCTGTGGAGTCGCGCCGCTGTTGCCAGTCTGGAACGCGCCGCCGGTGACTGGAAAGTTGATGGAAGAGGTCGTGCCGGTGATGTATGTGTTGCCGCCTGCATCAAGCGCGATGTCATAAGCATATTCGCCGCCTGAGCCGCCGAACAATGTAGACCACAGGGGCGCGCCGCCCGCCGGGCCGAACTTGGTGACAAAGCCGTCAGGCAGCCAATTCGTGCAGTTGGGTTCCGGGCAAATATCAGTTTTGAATGCGCCGGGCGTGGTAGGGAAACCGGCCCCGGCCACGCCAGCCGTGTAAGACTCGCCCGTCGCCGGATTGACCACGATGCGAAATCCGAGTTCCGAGCCTACGCTCCCCAGATAAGTCGAGAAGATCAGCGCGGAGCCGTTCGCATTGAGCTTGGTCACGAAGGCGTCATCTGTGCCGCCGAAGGCGCTTTGAAAAGCATTGACGGTCGGGAAATCATTCTGCGCTGAGCTGACTCCGCCGCCGCCCGTCACGCCTGTGATGTAAGCATTGCCTGCATTATCAACCGCAATGCCTCTGGCGATTTCGCCCGCCACAGTGCCGCCCAGAAAAGTCGAATAAAGAGCAGCCGAACCGGCAGCGTTGAGCTTCGTCACGAAGGCATCGCCATAGTAAGTGCTCGTTCCCTCAAGCGGCTGCATGACTGGCTGGACAGAGCCAGCCGTCGTCGGGAAGTTGAGCGAAGAGGTCATGCCGGTGATATAAGCGTTGCCCTGTGCATCCACAGCGACGCCGTAACTTGCATCGTAATCGCTGCCGCCCAGATAAGTGGAATAGACAAGCACAGGGTCTATCACGAGCGGCTTGGTGACATCGTAACGGTCAACTTCAAACCCGATCTCACGCCCGTCCAATTGCACATAGCGGCCCGCAATCTCGCGCCGCGCGCCGTTCACTTCCTGATAGATGAAAGGTTTGTGCTGGCGCACCTGCTCGCCGCCGGAAAGTTTTAAGGTCAACTCGCCGTTCGCCTCTATGCGAACATCGCTCGCGCCATCAAAGGCGAGCCTGATCTGCTCTGTCTTTGCGCCGGGCGAGACGATAAAGTCATACTCAAGCTGACGCTGGTTGCCGTAGTACACGAGGTCTATTCCAGTATAAACGGCTTCGTATTTAATCTTTGTGTAGGTCGGAACGTCCGTTCGCCATTTTTGAGGATCATTGCCGATAAAATAGTTGTTCCTGCCCGGCAACTCTCCGCTGCCGGACGCCTGTGCCTGTGTATTAGCTCCGGCCAGCTTCATCTTCAGGACGTTAACACTTGATGAAGGCAACGCTGTCTTTGCATCATGCAGGCTTTGGCCCGCGTTCTTCCGCAAGGTCAGCACAGCTTCATCAGCCGTCAGGAAGAGGCCATAGCCCTGCCCGCGTGAAAGAAACTTCACGCGCTCGTCAGTCTGGCCCAGATTGGCCTCAAAGCTGAGCGGCAACTGTCCAAAGGCTTCCGTCGCCCGCGCTTCACTTAATTTTGCAGATGCAGCCGAAACTTGCGCTGCTCGTTGACGGCCCGGCTCATCGCCTGTCGAAGGCGTAGCGGGCCTCAGAAAAGGATATAAAATCGCTGCTGCCAGAAGCAGCGAAAAGAGCGAAGATGTCTTGGCGCGTGTGCGTAAAGCACTGATAACTTTTCGGAAATATTTTGGGGAACTCATAATTCTTATCTCTTCTAAACCCTCTGTTCGATGGGCGGCTTTAACGTGCTCTGGGCACAGGTGTTTCATTACGTTTCCAAAAAAAGCGAAGTGTTACACTTCGTTTCATCAAATAGGCTGAAAACGGCCTCAGACCAGTTAGAATGCAAGATACGTGCAAGAGTTTTAGAGGAAGCGATTAAGTGGAAAGAAACTTTCCGTGTGACTTTGAAAAGCTGTGTGAGGGCGTTGGAGATAATTTCAAAACTCAAGACACTTAATGCCTCAATTCCTCTGTGCCTTCAGTTTTAACTTTGCGCCTTTGCGAGAAACAGCAGCGTTTCTCGCAAAGGCGCGAAGAAAGAAAAACTCAAGGCGCAAAGGCTTGAAGGGTTTTGAAAGGGAATCTTAATATCGGGCGGTCTGGTCCAGAGATTTCGGACGCGCGGGCCTGTGCAGGTAATAGTTCCACAGGAGTCTTGCGGCGACGGCTCGCCACGGTCGCCACCTCAGGCTGATAGCTTCAAGCTCAACGGGCGTGGGCCTGTCAGGCAAACGCTTAATCTCCTGCACCGCTACGGCCAGAGCCAGATCGCCGCCGGGCCATGCGTCCTGTCTGAGCAAGGCTCTCAGCAGGTAAATCTCCGCCGTCCACGGGCCTATGCCCTTGAGCTTTAATAGCTCTGAACGCGCAGCCTGATCTTCCATACGGCCTACTGCATCCAGCTCAAGCGAGCCATTGCAGATAGCCTCCGCCAGATTTCTGCCATAGATAATTTTCTGGCGACTAAAGCCTGCGGCCTTGAGCGTGACATCGTCAAACTCCAGAAACTTTTCGGGCGTCAGAGGCGAAGCCAGAGCCAGCAACTTTTTAAATGCTGCTCCGGCTGAAGCCAGCGAGACCTGTTGCTCAAGGATTGTCAGAATCAACGTCGGAAAACCCTGCTCGCGTGTCCAGAGCGGCGGCGTGCCGTACTGCTCCAAAATCCGCGCGAGGTCTTTGTCTCCGCGTGTAAGTTCCTCAAGCCCGCGCGCCAGAGATCGTTTAGTCAGCATCAGAGCTTTATTCACAATTATCCGATTTCGGGAAAGAAAGATTGCGCTTCTTATTACGGTTTTCAATCGGATGCGACTGAGTAGCCGCAATGCTCAAACCAAGCACAGCAGTTATCAAGCGTGATTAGCTCAAGCCCTTGATTGAGCGCGTGTCCGAGTTCTTCGATAGTTCGCGCCTTGGCTTTTCGTAAGCCAGTTTTGATCTTTGACCACAACAGTTCAATGGGCGAAAAGTCAGGCGAGTATGGAGCCAGCCATAATACCTGCGCCTCGCATTCTGCTGCGACCGCTTCGATCCGGCTGGCATGGTGAGCCGTCAAGTTGTCGAGCACGAAGATGTCACCGGCTTTCATCGTCGGGCGCAAGACCCGCTCGACATAGACATCAAAGGCTGAGGTGTCCACAGCCCCTTCGATGATGAACATAGCAGCGACACCAGCAACGCCCATTGAACTGATAATTGATCGTTGCTGCCGGTAGTTCTTCGGCACGGCCTCCGAGATGCGTTGGCCGCGAGGAGCGCGACCGTAGCGGCGAGTCAAGCTCACATTGATGCCGGTTTCATCAATAAAGCGCAGCCTTTTGTGACACAGAGCTTTGACTTTGCGCCAGTACCAGGCGCGCTTGTGGTTATTGCGCTCACTGGCGGTCAGTCCTTTTTTTTGTGCGAGAGACTGGAGGAACGCAAACTGCGATGAATCGTCGTGATTGAAACCGTCAATCCGGCTTTGGCTGCTAGATGCTCCTGCAACTCGGCCAAAGAAATATCGGGTTGTTCTTTCACTTTCTGGCGCAGCCACCGATGTTCCGTGTCCGAAAGAGAAGGTTGACGGCCTCCGCCATGTATGAGCGGGGCGACTGAGCCAGTCTCTCGATGCTGACGGAGCATCTTTTTGACGAAGGTCTGGCCGACGTTGAACTGTTCAGCAATCTCAGCCAGAGAGCCTTTGCCTTTTTTGTAGGCCGCGACGACTCGCTGTCGCAAATCTAAGGAATAAGCTTTCATGTCGAGAGCTTACTCCTGAGTGTTAGTCGCATTCAATCGAAAACCGTAATATTTCGGACTCGCGCGCATCAGGTTGGCGGCTAAGTCCGGGTTGAGGTCTTTGAGCATATGATATTGCTGCATCGCGCCGGTCTTGTTTCCGGTGACGACATAGGCCATGCCCAGAGCATGATTGGCATAAACATCCGTCGGCTCTGTTTGCAGGGCTTTTCTGTAGCTCTCAATGGCCTCCTGAAATCTCCCCTGACTGGCATAAATCGAACCTGGCTTATGGAGCGCGAATGTGAAGGTCGGTTTTATTTCAACAGACTTTTGCAAAGCCTCGGCGCGGGTTGTGCGTTGTAACTCTTAAGAGATTTATTAGTTATGAAAAATGCCCGAAGTCATTTCTATCTGATATCGTCATTAAAAGACATTCCCAATCCTACGAAGTATCTCTTCTATTGAATTCGTAAGAGGAACTTTCTCTCCTCAACCTAAAAGACACTATCTTGGAGTTGGCACACTATAGGCACACAAAATTGATACGGGCAGTTATCCTATCAAGATAGCCGCCCGTAACTTGTTCTCACCATTTAAGATTTTGGTGAGCCGAGCAGGACTCGAACCTGCGACCCACTGGTTAAAAGCCAGTTGCTCTACCGACTGAGCTATCGGCCCACTTGGACTTGATTGATGGCATTTTACATGCGAGCAGCAGGAGTCGCAAGCGCGCCCTCTTTGCTTTGGATGAGCAACTGGCTTTTAACCGGTTTGCGCTAGTCGCCGAGCCAGTGGCCCAATGCAGAATCGCGGCAGATGATCGTCTGGTCACGTTCGGGGCCGGTGGAAACCATGCCGATTTCGACGCCTATCTCGCGCGAAAGGAATTCGATGTAGTTGCGCGCGGCCTCCGGCAGCCTGTCCATCTCCGTGATGCCTTCCGTAGATGTCTTCCAACCGGGAAGCTTGGCATAGACGGGTTCAATGCGGCGTAAGTCCTGCGAGACGGCAGGGAAGGACTCGATGTCGCGCCCGTCAAGGCGATAGCCAGTGCAGACTTTGATTTCATCCAAAGCATCCAGCACGTCCAGCTTGGTCAAAGCGACGGAAGAGAAGCCATTGATGTCCGCCGCATAACGCGTGGCGAAAGCGTCGAACCAGCCGCAGCGTCTGGGCCGTCCGGTGACCGCGCCATACTCGCGCCCGCGCTCGCGTATCAACTGGCTGATCTCTGCTTCGCCTTCAAGCATCTCTGTCGGGAATGGGCCTTCGC
The DNA here is from genome assembly GCA_963817025.1 of Pyrinomonadaceae bacterium. Classification (GTDB taxonomy): domain Bacteria; phylum Acidobacteriota; class Blastocatellia; order Pyrinomonadales; family Pyrinomonadaceae; genus JACMLC01. The sequence goes on from CAWFML010000005.1 coordinate 867,083, forward strand.
CAACACGCGTCGTGTATGTGCGGACGATGCCGAGCACGCCCGTGATGCGATGCGGCGCGAGACCTGTGCCGATGGCCGCGCCTCCGGCAGTCGTGCTTGATGAAGTAACGAAAGGATATGTGCCGTGGTCTACATCAAGCAAAGTTGCTTGCGCGCCTTCTATCAAAATCGTGCGCCCGTCACGCGCAGACTTGTTGAGAAAATGAGTTGTGTCCGTAATGAACGGCGCGAGGCGTTCGGCGAGGCGCGAGATTTCATCAAAAATCTCGTCGGCGTCGAGTCGCTGGCCGCCGTAGGCTTCGATGATGCGATTGGCGTCTTCCAGATTGCGCTCGATGCGCGAGCGCAGGACTTCCGGGACAAGCGCGTCCGCCACGCGTATGCCGCGCCGCCCTGCTTTGTCTTCATAGGCCGGGCCGATGCCGCGCAGGGTTGTGCCGACGCGTTCATTGCCGAGGCGTTCCTCGCTCGTGTGATCCAGAGCGCGATGGTATGGAAGAATCAAGTGCGCGCGCGAGCTGACGCGGATGCGTTCAGGCGTAATGGCAATGCCTTTTTCGGCCAACTGGTCTGCCTCTTCAAAGAAGGCTTTCGGGTCAATCACCATTCCATTGCCGAGCACGCAGACCTTGTCCGGATGAATCACTCCCGATGGCAAGAGGCGAAGCACGAAGGCTTTGTCTCCGACATAAACGGAATGCCCTGCATTGTGCCCGCCCTGATAGCGCGCCACAATATCAAAGCGGTCGGCCAAGAGGTCTACAATCTTGCCCTTACCTTCATCGCCCCACTGGGCACCGATGACGACGATAATCATTTGTGCTTTGTGCTTAGTTCTTTGTGCTTTGCAGGATATTGAAGTTACAGCTTATGGTCTGAAGCTTAAACCTCACATGCCAAGAACAAAGTACAAAGAACCAAGAACAGCCTTTCAGCTTGCTTTCTCTAATTTGATAGGCTTCTCTATGAAGTAGAAGCTACAGCTACCGCGCACTTCTTCCAGATCGCGCTTTTCAATGGGAAAGAGGCGGCATTGATTGGGACGGTCTTCGTAAATGCCGCAAGTGGTCGTTCCGTCGTCGTGCTTTTTGAGGAACGGGCATTTGAACAGAATCTCGCAACAGGCTCCGCAACGATTGCAGTCGCCGCGCCTGAGACTCAAAGAGTCTATGACTTCCTGCTTGCGGAAGTTTGCGCTGACGAAACGGCGCAGCTTGCCGTGCACCTGACGCGCGCGAAAGGTGGCGTCCTGCACGGCGCGCGAACGCTTCGCCGCCACGAGTCTTTCTTCAAGCGAGCGTTGTTGTTGGACGCGCCGGTTTCGCGTTGGTTTCATCGTTCGGGAGACTTAACAGCCGGAAGCGAAGTCTTGGAAAACTTCTCAAGCTCGCGGCCTGTTGATTTAAAGAACTGCCTGCCTCTGTAGTCCCGTTAGAGCATGAAGGTGAAGCTGTTGAAACACCGGAGCGGCTTCACCTGTGCTCGCCTGACCTCAAGCTTAAGCGCTCGCTGCGCCGACGTGCTTATCAATCATGCGCGAGATAGCGTCTTTGCTCGTCGCTCCCACCACGCGCTCTTCTTCCTTGCCGCCCTTAAAAAGTATCAGTGTCGGAATGCCCTTGATGCCGTATCTTTGCGAGATGCCCGGATTGTCATCCACGTTGAGCTTGACGACTCTCGCACTGCCCGCATATTTTTCAGCGACAGCATCCACGGTCGGCGCGAGCATGCGGCAGGGCGCGCACCATGCGGCCCAGAAATCCACCAGCACCGGCTGATCCGATTGCAACACATCCTGCTCAAAGCTGCTATCGCTGACTTCTTTGACGTTCTCACTCATTTACTTTTTATCTCCTTGTTTCTTTACGAACGAAAGCCAAAATAGATGCCAGATGCTGGATGTCAGTTCTTTATCGGCGTCTAACATCTGACATCTCTCCTTACATATTCATCACGGCGCGATAGAGGCTCATGTATTTCGCGGCAGCCGCGCGCCATGAATTATCCACGCGCATGCCATTGAGTTGAATCTTGCGCCACGTTTCCGGCTCTGCATAATAATAGAGAGCTTCTAAAATCTTTTCCAGCATTGGCCCGGCTGCATATCGCTGAAACTTGAAGCCGTTGCCGTTGCCGCTCAAGCGGTCAAAATCCTGCACTGTGTCGTCAAGCCCGCCTGTGGCGCGCACCACCGGAACCGTCCCGTAGCGCGTGCTGTACATCTGATTCAAACCGCAAGGCTCATAGAGCGACGGCATCAGGAAGATGTCCGCGCCCGCTTCTATCTGATGCGCGAGCGGGTCGTTAAAGCCGACGAAGACTCCGACCTGTCCGGGCGCAGCCACGCGCAACGCCTGCAAGAAATCTTCATACTCTTTTGCGCCTGAGCCGAGCGCGATAAAGGTCGCGCCGGTTTCAAGTATCGCACCCGCAGCCTCTTTAATGAGGTCGAAACCCTTCTGCGAAGTCAGGCGCGAAACGCTGGCGATGATAGGCCGGTCTAAATTTTCCGGCAAGCCGAAACGGCGCAGCAAATCCAGTTTGCACATCCGCTTGCCCGAAAGATTCTCCGCGTTGTAATGCGCCGCGAGATGTTTGTCGGTCGCAGGATTCCAGACATCGTAATCCACGCCGTTCGTGATGCCGACGAGGCGGTCGCTGCGTGCGCGCAAAATCCATTCGAGGCCGTGGCCGTGCTCCGGCGTCTGAATCTCAAGCGCATAGCGGCGGCTGACCGTCGAAAGAGCATCGCTCATCAGCAAGCCTGCCTTCAACGCAGATGCCGCGCCATCCGTCATAAAAGGCTCGCGGCGGTCAGGCGAGCCAAAGCCCATCCAATCCAGTTCCTTCGGGTCGAACGCCCCCTGATAAGCCAGATTGTGAATCGAAAAGAGCGTGCGCGTGCGCGCGTAGTACGGATCAACGTAGCGGCGCGCGCGCAGTTCGACGGCAGCGAATCCGCTGTGCCAGTCGTTCAGGTGAACAATATCCGGCGGCGCGCCCAGACGTTTGAACAGCGCGAGGGCAGCGCGACAGAAAAAGGCGAAACGCGCATGGTCATCGCGGAAACCGTAAATCGAATTTCTCTGAAAATACTTCGGGGCTTCTATCAGAAAGGCCGGCGCGCCTGCGGCCTCGCTGTGCCAGACGCGTGCGCGCGTCGTGCCCTGCCACTCGACCTCTAAATTATCAATGATCTGCCCGCGCAATTGCTTGCGGTCAATCTGCTCATAGAGCGGAAGCACGAGGCTCGCGTCCGCGCCGTGTTCAAGCAGGGCTTTCGGCAGCGCGCCAGCCACATCCGCCAGCCCGCCGGTCTTGGCGAAAGGCACGGCTTCAGATGAAAGTACGGCGACGCGCAAACTTTTCTCACCCTGCGCCCCCCGCTACGTGTGGAGGACGTTTCGTCCAGAGATAAATTATTAGAGCTTGGAAACCCTACTATGCGAAGCCGTGCATGATTTGTCAACTCCCAAGTCCCAAGTCCCAAGTCTCAAGTCCCAAGATATAAACTTGTCTTGGACTTGAGACTTGGGACTTGGGACTCGGAACTCTTTTAGCTTTGCATCGAAGCGAGGAATTCTGCGTTGGCTTTGGTCTTTTCCAGACGTTCCAGCACGACTTCCATCTGCTCGACGGGCGAGAGGGGGTTCAGGACGCGGCGCATGACCCAGATGCGATTGAGGTCTTCCTTGCTGATGAGCAACTCCTCTTTGCGCGTGCCTGAGCGTTGCAGGTCTATGGCCGGGAACAGGCGTTTGTCGCTCAAGCGACGGTCGAGATGAATTTCGGAGTTACCAGTGCCCTTGAACTCCTCGAAGATGACATCGTCCATGCGCGAGCCTGTATCGATCAGGGCGGTGGCGATGATGGTCAAGCTTCCGCCCTCTTCGATATTGCGCGCCGCGCCGAAAAATCTCTTCGGGCGTTGGAGGGCATTCGAGTCAATACCGCCGGAAAGAATCTTGCCCGAAGGCGGGACGACGGCGTTGTGCGCGCGTGCGAGACGCGTGATCGAATCCAGCAGGATGACGACATCGCGCTTGTGCTCGACCAGACGCTTGGCTTTTTCGATGACCATGTCCGCGACCTGCACGTGGCGTGTCGGCGGCTCGTCAAAGGTCGAAGAGATGACTTCGCCGTTGACGGAGCGTTGCATGTCCGTCACTTCTTCCGGTCGCTCGTCAATCAAGAGGACGATGAGCGTCACTTCAGGATGATTCTGCGTGATGGAGTTGGCGATGGTCTGTAAGAGCATCGTCTTGCCCGTGCGCGGCGGAGCGACGATCAGTGCGCGCTGCCCCTTGCCGATGGGCGTGACTAAATCAATGACGCGGGCCGAGAGATTGTCCTTGTCAACTTCCATCAAAAGCTGCTCGGTCGGATAGAGCGGCGTCAGGTTGTCAAAGAAAACCTTGTCGCGCGATTCGCCCGGAGCTTCAAAGTTGATGGCCTCGACCTTGATGAGCGCGAAATATCGCTCGCCCTCTTTGGGCGGACGAATCTGGCCGGAGACAGTGTCGCCCGTGCGCAGGTCAAACTTGCGTATTTGCGAAGGCGAGACGTAGATGTCGTCGGGGCCGGGCAGATAGTTGTATTCGGGAGCGCGCAGGAAGCCAAAGCCGTCGGGCAAAGTTTCCAGCACGCCTTCGGAGAAGATCAGACCGCTCTTCTCCGTCTGCGCGGCAAGAACTTTAAAGATCAGTTCCTGCTTGCGCATGCCCGTCGCGCCGGGGACATCCATGCCTTTGGCAATCCCTGTCAGCTTGGAGATGGACATCTCCTTCAGTTCAGCCAGATTCAGAAGCTCTTCGGGCCTGCCGTCGGATTTACCGTCAGACTTGCCATCTGACTTACCATCGGATTTGCCGTCAGCTTTATTGTCAGAGACTTTCTCTTCGGTGCCAGTTGCTTTTTCAACCTTCTCCGGCGGAGCCTCTGCGGTCGCAACGGCTGTGTTGTCTCCGCCGTTGGCAGCTTCTGAGCTGCGGCTACTTGTGCGTGTGCGTGGTGTACGTTGTGACATTTCAGTTCTTCTCAGTGGCGGCGCTTTTTGTCCGGGCCGCTTCTTTCCATTCTCTCGTCTGCGGCCAAAAGCCGCGCTCTGTTTTTAGGATAATGAAAGCTTCTCGTTGATTATTCGAATTGGGAATGAACCTTCAGGCGCGCAAACTCGGTCGGAGCAGGGGCGCGTGTGAGTCGCAATCCTTTACCCGTGATGCGCGAGGCTGCAATCGCCCCGGTGGACAATTGATGTGTACAATAATCTTAACCTATACGCTGGGATTTTGCCGACTCTGTAAGATGCCGGGCAATGCCCGCGCGTGGCTTTAATGACCAATTTATGAGAAATCCAATGGGGCAAAGGGGATTTTTCAGATTCAAGATTTGCGGTTTTGGATTTCCGGTTTATGAGAAGCTTTATTTTACCCGACTTGCTCACGAATGCAAAATGGAAAATCTAAAAACCGACCTTTATCGCTTCTTCAATGATGCGCCAAACTTCGTCGCGTCCCAGCCCGGTCACAGCAGAATAAGCTACGACCTTGTCCGCCTTGAGCGTGCGCCGGACACGCTCGACATTTTTTCGCAACTCATTGTTTGAGAGCTTGTCGGATTTCGTGGCAACCACAAGTCGCGGCCTGGCATGATGCTGTAGCCATTCGTTGAGCTGCTCATCCAAGTTTGTGGGTTCGTGACGCGAATCTACGATTTGAATTGATAGCACAAGCTCTATGCGCTTGGCAAGGTAGCTTGAGGCCATTTCACCCCACGTCGCCTTGATTGATTTCGGAACGCGCGCAAAACCATAGCCCGGCAGGTCAACGAAATAGAAACGATTATTTATCAGAAAGTAATTGAGCGACTGCGTCCTTCCGGGCGTGCGCGACGTGCGGGCCAGGCCCTTCACGCCCAGCAGGGAATTGATGAGACTCGATTTGCCCACATTCGAGCGGCCTAAGAAAGATATCTCCGGCCTCGCGTCATGCGGCCAGTGCTCTTCCGTAAACGCGCTCTTGATAAATTCAGTGCTCGTGATTTTCATAAAGCGAGTGACGAGTGACAAGTGACGGGTGACAAGTGTAAAGACAAAGAGCGTTTATCTCGTCACCCGTCACTTGTCACTTGTCGCTAATCTGATTGAGCCGTGTTTGCTTCGGCGCGCTTCGCGGCCACCGGTTTGAGCATCTCGCGGACTCTGGTCAGGCGCTCTGCCGCATCCGGCGCTTTCATGACGACCTTTTCGAGATGCTGCAAGTAGGTCGGCATCTTGGATATCTCGCGGAGTTGCGTGATAAAGGGTTCGAGCTTGGCGTAGACGGCGAAGTGCTCGCCGCCGGAGTCGTTGAACATCTGTTCATCTAGCACGCCGTTAGTGACAAACGAGCAAGCCATTTCCCAATAGGTCGTGACCATACGATAGTATGGACTCATCTCGCCCATCACGGCAGCGCTCACCTCCTCCACGCTCGCCGGATGAAACTCGCCGACAAACCATGCGCGGGCTTTGCGCATGACCTCTTCGCGGCGCAGGTCATATAACTTCAAAATCAATTTCGCATCTTCATGTGTTCCGCTCATATTTTCGCCTCTCCGAATGTTTTAAGGATAAACGTCTACTGAAGCCGCGCTGCACACACGCGCAGCCGCAGCCCAAACCACGCCCACTTGAAAACCTATGATAAAGCGAGGGAATTTAACAGGGATGGACAGGATAGACGGGATAAAGGAGAAGGACAAAAGTTGAAGGGATAATAGATGAAAGGGAAGCTATTAATAGCTTCCCTTTCATCTATTATCCTAAAACCTCATTCTCCATCCAGTGTATCCTGTCCATCCCTGTTTGAAGCTTATTCCGCAGAAGTCTGCAAGCCATGCGCGGGCGGCTCTGTCGTCCAGATGGGCGGCGTCTTGTCGTCATCCGTTGCGGACTCCGTCGGGCATGCATCTTCGAGCGCAAGCAGGAGAACTTCGTCAATCGTCTCGACGAGATGAACCTGCATCGCGTTGCGAACTTCTTCAGGGACTTCGGTCAAGTCCTTCTCGTTATCCTTTGGCAGGATGATGGTCGTGATGCCGAAGCGATGCGCGGCCAGCAGTTTTTCCTTGACGCCGCCGATGGGCAGCACGCGCCCGCGCAAAGTTATCTCGCCGGTCATCGCAATCTCTTTGCGAATCGGCACGCGCATCAGTGCGGACGCCATCGCGGTTGCGAGAGTAATGCCAGCCGAAGGGCCGTCTTTTGGAATCGCGCCTTCGGGAATGTGTATGTGCAGGTCGCGCTTGCGTATAAAGTCTAAGCTCATGCCCAGTCTTTCGCTGCGGGCCTTGATGCAGGTCAGTGCGGCCTGCGCCGATTCCTGCATCACTTCGCCAAGCTTGCCTGTCAGCATTACGCCGCCGCGCCCGTGCGTCAGTGTGGCTTCGATCTGCAAGACTTCGCCGCCGACTTCCGTCCATGCGAGGCCCGTCGCAAGGCCGATTTCGCTCTCGGCTGCAATGCCCTGTTGACGGAATTTTATCGGGCCAAGCATGGCGCGCACGCGCTCTGCTGTGAGGACATCTTTAAAGTCCTCGCCTGCGTTTTCCGAGACGAGCCTGCGCGCTACCTTGCGCATGCACGAGCCAATCTCGCGCTCGACATTGCGCACGCCAGCCTCGCGCGTGTAGTGACGTATGATTTCCAGCAAGCCCTCGTCTGTAAACTCGACCTGCTCAGGTTTGAGGCCGTTGGCTTCCGCCTGTTTCGGAACCAGATGCTGCTTGGCGATTTCCACCTTCTCGCGCTCCGTGTAACCGGAGAGGCGCAATATCTCTAGGCGGTCTTGCAGGGGCGGCGGAATCGTATGGAGCACGTTTGCCGTCGCAATGAAGAAGACTTTCGAGAGATCGTACTCGACATCCAGATAGTGATCCTGAAACGTGTTGTTCTGTTCGGGGTCTAGGACTTCGAGCAGAGCCGATGACGGGTCGCCGCGAAAATCTGCGCCGAGCTTATCAACTTCATCGAGCAGGATAAGCGGATTGACCGTCCCAGCCTTCTTCATCATCTGGATGATCTGGCCTGGCAGCGCGCCGATGTAGGTTCTGCGATGGCCGCGTATCTCGGCTTCATCACGCACGCCGCCCAGAGAGAGGCGCACAAATTTTCTGCCGGTCGCGCGGGCGATGGATTTGCCCAGAGAAGTCTTGCCGACTCCCGGCGGGCCGACGAAGCAGAGAATAGAGCCTTTCGGATTTTTGACGAGCTGGCGCACAGCTAAATACTCAAGAATGCGCTCCTTGATTTTTTCGAGGCCGTAATGGTCTTCATTTAACACCTCTTCGGCCTTGATTAAATCTTTAATCTCTTTCGATTTTTGTTTCCAGGGCACATTGACCAGCCAGTCAATGTATGTGCGCGAGACTGTGCCTTCGGCGGACATCGGCGGCATGGCTTCAAGGCGATGCAGTTCCTGCATGGCTTTCTCTTTGGCCTCGTCGGACATCCCTGCCTCTTCGATTTTTTTCTTCAGCTCTTCAAGCTCCGCCTTCTCGTCCTTGCGGCCAAGCTCTTTGTGAATCGCCTTGATCTGCTCGTTGAGGTAATACTCCTTCTGCGCCTTCTCCATCTGTCGCTTGACGCGCGTCTGAATCGTGCGGTCGAGCTGGCGTTTTTCCAGCTCGCCTTCGAGGAGTTCGATCAGCCGTGCGAGCCGCGCCTGCGTGGAGAAGATTTCCAGCAAGCCCTGTTTGTCTTCGACGGAGATGCGAAGCTGCGAGGCGAGCGCATCGGCTAGATGCGAGGGGTCTTGATTGCGAAGCGCGGTTTGCAGCGCGTCCGTCTGCGCGTCCGGCGCAAGACGCATGTGCTGCTCAACGAGAGTGTTGATTCTTTGGAGCTGTGCGTCCACGCGCGCACCGGCTTCATTAACGACGGGAGCGCGGCGCACGAGGGCCGTGAAAGCTCCGTTGTTATTTTCGACGCGGACGGTGGTGGCGCGCTCTCTGCCTTCGACGACGACCTTGATCTGGCCGTTGTCCTGTTTTTGCGATTGCAGGATGCGTCCCAGCGTGCCGACTTCGTAAATCTGTTCCGGGGTCGGCTCGTCCACGCTCGCGTCATGCTGCGTGGCGAGAAAGATGGTGCGATCCGTTGCCATCGCTTCTTCGAGGGCGCGCACGGAGCCGGGGCGTCCGATCTTGAAAGCGACTTTGGTAAAGGGGAAAATGACGACATCGCGTATTGGAACCATCGGGTAACGCACGATGTCAGAGGGAGTGTGGTCTGAATATTCTTCCATAACTCAATTTAACTCTTTCGTCCGAAGCAACAAAACCTTGCGAAGAAGGGCGAGCCGCTTGATGACGGTCTCGCCCTCGCCTGCGAACCAATTGAATTGTAGAACATTTCGCGCACATCCGCCACTGGATAACAAAATAAAGTATTTGAGGTAGTGGGTCAGTTTGAGCTTGTGGTAGGACGAAAGAATCTCCCGCAAAGGCGCAAAGGCGCAAAGAAAGCCGCCAAGATAAAGCATTTCCCAACTCCTTTGCGTCACCAGCGCCTTTGCGGGAAACCGTCTTTTCTTTCCCTGTTTGAAACTGATGCACCGCTCTTTTCCCTTATTTCTTGACTCCATAGCCTGCCGCAAGCCTTTTCCCGGCTATCAGAATCCTGTCAGAAATATTTCATATTCCGCAAAGGACTTCCCTCACACACGTATAGGATGATGACGCTGCCCGGTAAAAAGGGCGCGGATAGATGTTTGATTATCAACTTATTAAAAGCCGGATGGCGCAGACAGGCTTTTGTGCTCTCATCCGGCCAGACGATTCTTGTCCCCAAAGGAGGCTTCTTATATGCATCGCTCACAAAAACGCCTGCGGCAGAGTGCTGGACTACCGTTCTCCCGCCTGTCCCTCATCGTTATGCTCTTTATAGCTCTGACCGTGGGCATCTTTGCGACTCCCGCGCTGCTTGAGCGTGCGACGGCGCAACAGTCCATCCAGCCGGATGCCGCAAGACAACTCGACGACAACGCGCTCGGCCAGATTGCAGCCCTTTATGAAGAGAAAGCTTTACGCACTCCTGTGCAGCAAAAGATTGATTCGCAGCTTCTGGCAGAACTGAGAATGAATCGCGGCGAAGCTGTTGCCAGAGGCGTTCAGACCATTAAGACGGGCATCGAGCTTGATCTTAACGGAAAAACGCTGGTTGACATTGACGCGACCGTGACGCCCGAACTGCTGAAGCGCATAGAGCAGTCCGGCGGAGAGATAGTCAACAGCTTTCCGCAATTTCGCGCCATCCGCGCGCGTCTTCCGCTGACAGCCTTGGAATCTTTGGCTGCCCTGCCGGAGATAAAGTTTATCAATCGGGCTGTCGAAGCGATGACGAACAACGCCTCGCCGCGCAGAAACGCACAGAGAGCAGCGAGACCGAGCAATCGTCGCGCGGACGATTTTTCATCGCGTGCCGCAAACGTCCGCACACAGCTTCCGGAAGCCCTGACCAATCTCGCTCCCGCAAGTGTCTCTCAGGCGCAGGAGTCCCGCACGGACACCGGCAACGTTACTTCGCAGGGAGATGTCACGCACCGCGCGGCGGCTGCGCGCACGGCCTTTGGCGTAACGGGCGCGGGCGTCAAAATCGGAGTCCTGTCTGATAGCGTTGACGGTCTCGCTAACGCACAGGCGACAGGCAATCTCGGCACTGTCACTGTGCTGGCCGGGCAGAGCGGAGTCCCCGCTTCCGGTGAAGGCACGGCGATGCTTGAGATTGTGCACGACCTCGCGCCCGGCGCACAGCTCTATTACGCGACCGGATTCGGCGGCGCAGCCAGCTTCGCTCAAAATATTATCAACCTGCGCGCGGCGGGTTGTGACATCATTATTGACGATGTCAGCTATGGCGACGAGTCGCCGTTTCAGGACGGGGTTATCGCTCAGGCCGTCAATACTGTAACGGCTGGCGGCGCGTTGTTTTTCTCCTCGGCCTCTAATTCGGGCAACCTCAACGATGGTGAATCCGGCGTCTGGGAAGGCGACTTTGTGGATGGCGGCCCGTTCTCTTTTCCGCAGGGCAATCCACTGGGAAACATACATCTTTTTCCCGGCGGGATTAACAACAATTTAGCCGCGCAGGGCGGAAGCACCTATCGAGTCAATCTTTTCTGGTCGGACGCTTTGGGCGCTTCGGCTAACGACTATGACGTTGTTGTTTTTAACAACGCAGGCTCAGCCATCGTCAGCGCGTCTACTAATCCGCAGAACGGGACTCAGAATCCTTTTGAATCCATCGCTACGCTTAGTCCGGGCAACCGCATCGTCATCATCAAGTTCAGCGGCGCGGCGCGCTTTCTTCATCTTGATACTTCGCGCGGCAGATTGGCGATTGCGACTTCGGGGCAGACCAGAGGCCACTCTGCTGCTGTCAATGCGTTCTCCGTCGCCGCAGTGGATGTCGCCACGTCTTTCCCCAATGCCTTTGCAGGCGGCGCGACAAACCCGGTCGAGGATTTCAGCTCGGACGGCTTGCGTCGCATGTTTTATAACGCCAACGGGACGCCATACACTCCCGGCAATTTCTCTTCGACCGGAGGCACTGTCAGGCAAAAGCCGGACATCGCTGCGGCGGACGGAGTCGTGACTTCGCTCCCGCTCAATGGAGGCTTAAATCCGTTCTTCGGAACTTCTGCGGCTGCGCCGCACGCGGGCGCAATCGCCGGTCTTATCAAATCTTACAAGCCGACGCTCACAGCCGCGCAGATTCGCGCAGTCTTGATTAACACCGCGCTCGATATAGAAGCTCCCGGCGTGGATCGTGATTCAGGAGCGGGCATCGTGATGGCTTATCAAGCCCTTCAGTCGCTTGGGAAAAAGACGCCATTTGACTATGACGGCGACGGCAAGACGGACATTTCCGTCTTTCGTCCGACGGGCGGCAACTGGTATCGCTTGAACAGCTCGAACAACGCTTTCACGGGCCAGCAGTTCGGCCTCAGCACGGACAAGATAGTCCCCGGCGATTACGACGGCGACGGCAAGACGGACATCGCAGTCTTTCGCAACGGCCTATGGTATTTACAGCGCAGCACACTCGGCTTTACCGGCGTCGCTTTCGGTCAGGCCGGAGACGTGCCTGTCCCCGGCGATTACGACGGCGACGGCAAAACGGATGTCGCAGTCTTTCGCGCTGGCATCTGGTACATACTGCAAAGCACGAATGGAACTTTGCGCGCACAGCAGTTTGGCATCAGTACGGATAAAGCTGTGCCGCAGGACTATGACGGGGACGGCAAGACGGATTTGGCAGTCTTCCGCAACGGCCAGTGGTACTTGCAGCGCAGCACGCTCGGCTTTACCGGCATCGCTTTCGGTCAGACGGGTGATAGACCCGTGCCGGGTGATTATGATGGAGACGGCAAGGCGGACTGCGCTGTCTTTCGCAACGGCTCGTGGTATTTGCTGCGCTCGCAACTGGGCTTCACAGGCATCGCGTTCGGTCAGGCGGGAGACGTGCCTGTCGCGGGCGATTATGACGGCGATGGCAAGTTTGATGTAGCAGTTTATCGCGGCAGCGGGCAGTGGTACCTGCTGCGCTCGACGCAAGGGTTTACGGGGTCGCAGTTCGGCGTTACAGGCGATGTGCCGACGCCTTCGGCTTTTGTGCCTTAGAAGCTGATTGAAAAGCCCTGAAAGGGCGCGATGCAATCGCCTGTGGCAACGCCACAGGTCAACACGCCCCTTTAGATAATAAGCCCTGAAAGGGCGGCATAGATTATTACGCCCTTTCAGGGCTTGGGATAATAATGATGACTTGATACCTGTGGCGTTGCCACAGGCTATTACATCTCGCCCCTTCGGGGCTTTCTCAGAGCTGTCAAATAGCGGATTGCAAATGCATGCGCCCTCCCTTGCATGCGCCCTCCCTGACGGTCGGGCTACAGCCCCGGAGGTTACAGTAAAGGGGCAGTAGCCCGACCCTCAGGCAGGGCGCATCAGGTTACAGTAAAGGGGCAGTAGCCCGACCGTCAGGGAGGGCGCATCAGGTCACACTCAATCGCTAATAGCTATAGTTGAAAACTCTCCTTAAAGGAAAAGCCGAAGGGGTCTTAAATTGACCCTTCGGCTTTTCTGTTTTCCGATTACTAAATGTGTGCTGCTAATCCATTTTAAGCGGCGGCTCCATCAACGCCCGACAGCCCTTCGCCGGGAATGGCACGCCTGCGCTCGACCATCTCGCTTGTGATGATAAATTCTTTGACGCGCTTCTGCGATGGCAGCGTGTACATCGCATCGAGCAGCAGTTCTTCCAGAATCATCATCAAGCCGCGCGCTCCGACCTTTCTTTCCACCGCCTGACGCGCGACGGATTTCAGAGCGTCATCCGTGAACTTCAGCTTGACGTTATCGAAATCGAATTTCTTCTGATACTGCTTGACGAGCGCGTTCTTCGGCTCTGTCAGGATGCGTATCAGCGCGGCTTCATCCAGTTCGTGCAGCACGCCGCAGACGGGCAGGCGTCCGACAAATTCAGGTATCAACCCATACCTCACCAAATCTTCGGGCTGCGCCTGTGCAAAGGCTTCTGCGTAACGGCTCGAAGTGGATTTGATCTCGGCATGGAAGCCCAAAGATTTAGAGCGCACGCGCCGCTCGATGACTTTTTCGAGACCGACGAACGCGCCGCCGCAGATAAAGAGAATGTTGGTCGTGTCAACGGGGAAGAATTCCTGATGCGGGTGCTTGCGCCCTCCCTGCGGCGGGACGTTGGCGACAGTGCCTTCAAGGATTTTCAAGAGAGCCTGCTGCACGCCTTCGCCCGACACGTCGCGCGTGATCGAAGGGTTCTCATCCTTGCGGCAGATTTTGTCCACCTCGTCTATGTAGATGATGCCTTGCTGTGCGCGCTCGACATCGCCGTTGGCCGCCTGCAAGAGCTTGAGAATGATGTTCTCGACATCTTCGCCGACATAGCCCGCTTCGGTGAGCGTGGTGGCGTCAACGATGGTGAAGGGAACGGAGAGCATGCGCGCCAGCGTCTGGGCCAGAAGAGTTTTGCCCGTGCCGGTTGGGCCAATCAGGAGGATGTTCGATTTTTGAATCTCTACATCCGAGCGGCGGCGCGCGATCTCTATGCGCTTGTAGTGCTGGTAGACGGCCACTGCCAGACGCTTCTTGGTCTCTTCCTGACCGATGACATACTCGTCCAGAAAGTTTTTAATCTCATTTGGCTTTGGAAGCGGCGGGCGTGTCGCCACGCTCTCGGCCTGCTGGTCATCCGTGATGATCTCATTGCAGATGTCTATGCACTCGTTGCAAATATAGACGGTGGGGCCGGCAATGAGCTTCTTCACCTCGTTCTGCGATTTGCCGCAGAACGAACAGCGCAACGTGTCATCGGTTCGTCGTACCATAATTTAGTTCAGAGAGTTTAGGGGTTTATAGAGTCCAGAGAGTTCTGAGAGAGCAGAGGGTTAGGCGAGTGATAAGCGGTTTTGCTTTAACGCTCCACACTCTCTACGCTCTCCAAACTCACAACTATTCTCTGTGTGCGATCACTTCATCAATCAAGCCATACTCTTTGGCCTGCGTGGCTGACATGATCTTATCACGTTCGACATCGCGCTCAACCGTGTCATATTCCTGTCCGGTATGTTTGGCGATAATTTGTGAGGTCAGCTCGCGCATGCGTATGATTTCTTCCGCCTGAATGCGGATGTCCGTCGCCTGTCCCTGCGAGCCGCCCGAAGGCTGGTGAATCAGGATGCGCGAATTGGGGAGCGCAAACCTTTTGCCCTTAGTGCCTGCCGTCAACAGCAGCGCCGCCATCGAAGCGCACTGGCCCACACAGATCGTCGTCACATCCGGGCGAATGAACTGCATCGTATCGTAGACAGCCATTCCGGCTGTGATCGAGCCGCCCGGCGAGTTGATGTAGATGCTGATGTCTTTCTCAGGGTCTTCGGCTTCGAGAAAGAGAAGTTGTGCGACGATCAGGTTGGCAATCTGATCGTCAATCGGTGTGCCCAAAAAAATGATATTGTCTTTTAAGAGGCGCGAGAAAATGTCAAAGGCGCGCTCGCCACGCGACGTTTGCTCGACGACCATCGGAACTAAAGCCATAACAACTCTAAACCCCTTCCTGAATCTATTTCGATTTCGGATTTCAGATGAGAGACTTGCTATCTAAAATCAAATCTCGTTAGGCCCTCAAGCCTCTGTCGAAGAAGCTTCAGCTTTTGTCTGACCCTCTTCTTCAGCCGCTTGCTGAGTCGTTTGCGCTTCGGCGTCGGCGGCTTCCTGATTCATCGCCTGCTCTTCTTCTTCAGGCAACTCTTCGCGCCACTCTTCATCCGTCACTCGCGCATTTTCAACTACAAGGTCAAGCGCTTTGCGATTGCGCAACCTATCGGCGATGCTACGTTCGCCTCCCTGCTTTGTCAAGGCATCGCGCACTTGCTCCGTCGTGCGCCGCGAAGCTTCCGCAAGAGCCTTAATCTCGGCTTCAATCTCTTCATCGCTGACGGCGATATTTTCCTTGTCGGCGATTGACTCAAGCAGCATCGAGCCGCGCAGGTCGCGCACGGCCTGAGGCTTTAATTGTTCGCGCGCAGACTGCCAGAAGCTGGCCTCCTGCCCGCGCGGGTCAATGCCGCGCATCATCATATCGCGCGCCACGGATTCAAGGAGCTGGTCTGCCTGATATTCGACCAGAGAGGGCGGCACTTCAAAAGGATGCGCCTCCACCAGCTTGCTCATCACCTCGCCGCGCATTCTTTGTTCCGCTTCATGGCGCGAGCGATTATGCAAATCCTCTTCGACCTTGCCGCGCAAAATTTCGAGCGACTCATATTCCTCGCCCAAACTTCTGGCCCACTCGTCATCAAGCTCCGGCAACTCCTTGACGCGCACCGCCGTTATCTTCGCGCTATACTCGACGGACTTTCCCGCCAGTCCCTTCGACGTAAAATCCTCCGGGTAATTCACGGTAAAAGTTTTCACCTCGTCAACAGAGACACCCGTCAGGTTGTCCGTAAACTCCTCCTGCACGCCTTCGCCGTCGAGCACGACATCAACTTCTGTGACATTGATCGGCTCTGCCTCAGGCTCGTCAACAAAGACGCCGTGGACATCAACCGTCACTGTGTCGCCCGCTTGCGACGGGCGATCTTCGACCGGCTGAAGCGCGGCTGAAGCTTCGCGCAAACCCTCTATCACGCGCTCCACGTCTTCACCTGTGACGGGTCGTGTGCGCCGCGCGGCTTCCAGATTTTTGTACTCGCCAAGCTCTACTTCCGGCAGCACTTCGACATGCGCGTGCAGTCTGACAGGCTCCGAGCCGTCGAGCTTCAAGCCCTCGGAATTTTCCAGATGAATATCCGGCTCGCCGATCACGTTGAGCGCGTTCTCCTGAATCGCATCCTGTATGGCCTGCGGCACAAGCTCGCGCAAGACCTCGCCGCGAATCTCATCACGAAAGCGCGTGCGAATGACGGAAGTCGGCGTGTGTCCGCGACGAAACCCCGGCACATTTGCGAGCTTCGCATAACGGTCTGTGATGTGGTCATAAGAGGCGCGCACGGCGTCTCCTTCAATCTCGATTTTGATCTCCTTCTGCGTCGGAGAAACGTCAGTCAGCTCTGTCTTCATTAAACATAAAGCCCGCCGCCGCGCGTCACCTCGAATCACCTGCGCTTGCCACGGGCATCCCTTCCTTTAGTAAAGTCTCATTCGGTTAAATTTTTGATGTGTCGTAAAAGATATGGTGCCGGGGGCGGGACTCGAACCCGCACGCCTTGCGGCACAGGCTTCTAAGACCTGCGTGGCTGCCAATTACACCACCCCGGCAAGAATTTCAATCGCTCGGCAAAACTTCCGCAATCATGCAAAGCACTGAGATTAAGATAATGAGGCGGGAAAGTCTAGCGTGCACTCCAAAGTAAAAGAACGATTTCGCGCAAAGGCGCAAAGGCGCAAAGAAGAGAAGTCGCAAAGTAGTTGAATTCTGATTTATCTTGAAAGCTTCCTTGGCGTCTTTCCTTTGCGCCACCAGCGCCTTTGCGGGAAACTTCCTGTTTTGTAAGTGGCGTGAACTTCTACCTAAATGATAATCTTTTCCGCTTCGACAATGATTGATAAATCGGATGGTTTCAAAAGTGTCTGACGAAAAAACAGTCACGCTCGGCGAAGTGGCGCGGGCGATAAATGGAGCGCTCACGGGCGATGAGAGTGTTGCTGTCCCGGATGTGACGCATGATTCGAGACAGGTGCGCGAGGGCAGTCTCTTTGTCGCCGTGCGCGGCTTGAAGATCGAGGGCACGCAGTTTGTCGGACAGGCTTTGGAGCGCGGGGCCGTCGGCGTCATCTCGGAACAGGAGAGGCCAGCGGATTTTCGCGCGGCGTGGATCAAAGTCGAAGACGCCAGATGCGCGCTCGCGCTGGCCTCGGCAGAAGTTCATCGACATCCTTCGCGCGAGCTGCAACTCGTCGGCATCACAGGCACGAACGGCAAGACGACGACTGCTTATCTCATCTCCGCCATCGCAGAAGCGGCGGGCGAGACGGGAGCGATGCTGACGACCGTTGAAAGCCAGATCGGACATCAGCGTGAGAAGGCCGAGCGAACGACGCCAGAGGCGAGCGACACGCAACGCTTCCTGCGCCGCGCCGTCGCTGCCGGATGCAGGATGGCCGTGATGGAATGCTCTTCGCAGGCTCTGGACCTCAGACGCTGCGACGGCTTGCAGGTCAGTCTGGCAGTCTTTACCAACCTGACGCGCGATCATCTCGATTACCATCACACGATGGAGAACTACTTTGCGGCCAAGCTCTGTCTGTTTGACGGCAGCCTCGGCGTTGAGCCGCGCGTTTCCATCATTAACGTGGACGATGCTTACGGCGTAAAACTGGCGGAAGAGTTGGAAGCCAGAGGACGGCGCGTCGTGCGTTACGCGCTTGAGGCGGCTGCGGATGTGAGAGCCAGCGACATTGAGATCACGCTTGAGGGCATGCGTTTCAAGATCGAGACGGAGCAGTGGACAAGCTCTTTTTATTCTCCGCTGGTGGGCCGCCCGCACATCTATAACATTCTCGCGGCGGTCGCGTGCGGTTTGGAGCTTGGCTATGAGACGGAGAAAATCGCGCGCGGGATAGAGACCGGCGGGGGCGCGCCCGGTCGCTTTGAGCGCGTCGAGCATGAAGGGGATTTCGCAGTCATAGTGGATTACGCGCACACGGATGACGCGCTCTTGAACGTCTTGCGGACGGCGCGCGATGTGGCGCGCGGGCGCATCATCACGGTTTTCGGTTGCGGCGGCGACCGCGACCGCACCAAGCGCGCCCCGATGGGCGAGGCCGCAGCCACCTTGAGCGATTTCATCATCCTCACTTCCGACAACCCGCGCACGGAAGACCCTCTGGCGATTCTCGCAGATGCAGAGGTCGGCTTGCTCCCGGTCGGCAAGCCTTATGAAAAAATCGTAGACCGCCGCGAAGCCATTCATCGCGCCATCAACGAAGCGCGCACGGGCGATGTCGTGCTGATTGCGGGCAAGGGCCACGAGGATTATCAAATCATCGGAAGCCGTGTGATTCACTTCGACGATAGAGAAGTCGCGCGCGAGGCATTGGAAAAGAAGTAAGACGTAAAGCTTTCTTCGCCATCATCCGTAAGGAGCCATGATGATTAAAAATACAATCATTCTCATAGGGATGCTGCTTATCCTTTCCCTGAGCAGTCAGGCCATAAGCGCGGAGCAGAAAAAAGTGTCCGGCATCGCAGAGGTCAACGGGACAAAGCTCTATTACGAGATGACGGGCAAGGGGCGAAACTTAGTGCTGATTCACGGCGGGCTTGTGGACAGCCGTATGTGGGATGAACAGTTTGACGAGTTCGCTAAAACATATCGCGTCCTGCGTTATGACATGCGCGGCTTCGGCAAATCCGAATTCTCTATGGGGCCGCTCTCGCATGTCGAAGATTTGTACGCGCTCTTGAAATTCCTGAAGGTGGAAAAGGCTTCCTTGATGGGGCTTTCGCTCGGAAGCATGGTGGCAACCGATTTCACTCTGGAACATCCTGAAATGGTCGAGCGGCTGATTCTTCCGGCTGCGTCTTTGAGAGGTTACCAGTCGCCGCGAAACGAAAAGACCGTTGCCATCTATCGCGCGGCGGAAGAACAGGGAATGGAAAAGGCCATCGAAATGTGGATGGAACATCAGCTCTTTGCGACCGGCAAATCGAATCCTGATTATCAACGGCGTATGAGAGCCATGCTGGCGGACAATTTCAGAACATGGGGGCCGACGCCCGCGCCGATTGTCTGGAACTGGCCGCAGACGCCTTCCATCGAGAGATTGTCGGAGATTAAAAAGCCGACGCTCATTATCATAGGCGACAGGGATGTCTCGAACATCGTAGCCATCGCGGATGTCTTGCAGTCGAAAATCACAGGCGCGACAAAAGTCGTCATCACAGGCGTCAGCCATCATCTCAATATGGAAAAGCCGAAAGAGTTTAATCGAGTGGTGCTCGATTTCATGAAAGAGAAGTGAGGCGTTGTTCGTGGGTTGAGTGAGGAAGAGAGCAAGAGTTTCCCGCAAAGGCGCAAAGGCGCAAAGGAAGACGCGAAGCAAGCTTTCAAGATAAATAGAGCTTCAACACCTTTGCGTGATTTTCTTTGCGCCACCAGCGCCTTTGCGGGAACAACCCGTTCTTTCTCTGCTGGTAAACTGAAATTGAGCTAACTCCCGAAGATAGTTCTTGACAACATGCTTACGAAACTCCTTTAATGTTCTTGCCCTGTTCGGCGTTATCGAAAAGCCGGACGCAATCATCCAGCCTCAGCACTAATCAAGCTCATGCAAGTTTTATAAAACTTCGGCCTGCACATTTTTATGAAAAGAGATCAAGTCAAGACTGTCTTCGCCGTGCTCGCGGCAGCATATTTTCTGTGGTGCGCGTGGGACCCGTATCAGTGGCATCTGATAGATGGAGTCAATCTCTTGATACACGAAGCGGGGCATCTCATCTTTATGCCGTTCGGAGAGTTCGTGATGATTGCGGGCGGGTCGCTGTTTCAAGTCATCATGCCTGCGGCTTTTGTCGTCTACTTTTACAGAAGTGAGAAGCCGTACTCAGCCGCGCTGGTTTTGTTTTGGGCGGGAGAGAGCTTGCTGAATGTTTCCGTTTACGCGGGAGATTCGGTCGCGCTACAGCTTCCGCTGCTCGGTGGACAGGATTCGATACACGATTGGCATTACATGCTTGAACGATTGGGCCTCTTGACAGAGACGCCAGCCATTGGGGGTCTGCTGCGTCTGCTGGCAACGCTGGTTATTTTCACAGCCGCTTTCTTATCGTTCTGGCATGCCGCTTCCGAACAGAGCAGCGAAGCGCCCGAAGCAGTTTGAAATCGGAAAACCAGTCTTACGCTAAAGACGCAAAGAAAACATTTAGGTTCTTCTTTGCGTCTCATTTTAGGAATTATTCTGCCTGTTAAGAATTGTCAGGCTGGCTGCCCGCGCGGCTAATCAGTTTCTTCAGAAAATTCGCCTCGGTCTTTCCGACTCCGGTAAACTTCATGGCAAAGCCGATCTCTGCAAGATGATTGACCACCTCGCCGCGCAAGCCTATGGCTTTGGCTCTCCGCGCCAATTTGAATTCGACCGCGACGGCCTTTCCGTCCTCCACCTCGCCTGAGCAGAGCACAAAGCAGCCGTTCGTGCTGATGTCGCTGATCGTGCCGCTGTGCTGTCCATCGCCGGCTTGCCATGACACATCCATGTTTACCCTGATGCGCTCGGCAGCTCTACGTTCTCTGTTCATCAAACATCTCCTTCGACTCTTGATGTGAGTGCAAAAGCGTCGGGTTTGTTAATGCTCGTCTTCAGACGTTTCCTGCGGTTGAGTCAGGCGGTTATGGCGCGACCAGTACCAGTAAACCGGCAGACCGAGCGCGATCAGGCCGAGACCGATCAAAGCCTCGCGCGTGGTGTTCCAGAGCGTGTTAATCAAAAGCCCCGTCGTGACCAGCAGAAAAAGCACTGGCACGACCGGATAGCCCCATGCGCGATAAGGCCGCTCTGCGTCCGGCATCCGGCGGCGAAAGATAAAAACAGAGGCCGTCGTCAACCCGTAGAAAATCCACGAGCCGAAGATAACATAATTGGTCAGCGTATCGAACGAGCCGGAGAGGGCAAGGATACTGGCCCAGATGCCTTGCACGATGAGCGCGCCGATGGGCACGTGCGTGCGCTTTGAGAGGCCCGCGAGGTTTTGGAAAAAGAGACGGTCGCGCGCCATGACATACGGCACGCGCGCCCCTGTCAGCACAGAGGTGTGCAACGTTCCGACCGAAGAGGCCAGCAGCGCGGCTGAGATCAAACTGATGGCAACCGGGCCGAGAAAGGTGAGCGCAACTTCTCTGGCGACGGATGAAGTCTCAGGCACGCTGGCGATGCGCGTCGGGTCGAGCGCATAAAAGTATGCGATGTTGACGAAGACATAAAGAGTGATGATGACCAGCATCCCGCCTATCAAAGCGAGCGGAATATTGCGTTGCGGATTCTTGACCTCGCCCGCGACCAGCGTCAGGTTGTTCCATCCATCATAGCCCCACAGCGCGCCGAGCATCGCCGCGCCGAACCCCGCGATGCCAAAGCGCGCAGCCTCTCCCACGCCGAAACACGCGCCGCCCGCATTGGTCATAGCAAAGTGCGCCCAGTCTCCGCCGCGCGCAAAGAAGAATGCGCCAAAGCCTATGCCGAGCACCAGCGCGATCTTGATGACCGTCAGAAACGCCGCGACATTGCCGCTAAAGGAGACTGTCGCGCAGTTAATCAAGGTCACAATCACAATCGCAGAGAGCGCGACCAACTGCAAATAGCCGAAGGGAATCTGATAGCCGAAGACAGGAGCTGTGAAAAAGTTGTGACTGAGCGCGCCGCCCGTCAGGTCGTTCAAAAAAATCGCCAAAGCCACAGCGACGGAAGCCTGCGAGCCTGTCTTGGCGATAAAGACCTGCATCCACCCGTACAGGAATCCCCAGCGCGGCCCGTAAGCTTCCCTGATAAACACATACTCGCCGCCAGCCCTCGGCATCATCGCCGCCAACTCCGCATACGTCAGAGCGCCTGCTAAAGAGAGCACGCCCGCAGCAATCCAGACCAGAATCACTTTGCCCGGCGAGCCGACATTGCAGGTCATGATGCGGGCTTTCAAAAAGACGCCCGTGCCGATGACATTGCCGATGACGATGGAGATGGCCGCGATGAGTCCGAGTCCGCGAATCAGTGTGATATTGGAAGGCGCGAGTTTGCTCATAAATGAAAACACCCATCTTCTTTGCGGCTTTGCGCCTTTGCGGGAGACGATAATTTCCCGCAAAGGCGCAAAGAAAAACTATAAGGTTATTTTTGAAGTTGAATCCAAACTTATCTTCCCTGATTCTGAAGCTCTATCATCCATTGTGGGTAAATCGCGGGCGGCGCAGTGGACGCATTCAGGCTCGCAATCTCTTCGGCAGACAATTCTATCTCGACTGCTTTGAGATTATCTTCGAGCTGCGACATCTTGTTCGCGCCGATGATGATGGAGGTGATGCCTGTTTGCGCGATGAGCCATGCGAGAGCGACCTGCGCGATTGAGACGCCGCGCTCTCTGGCAATCTCGTCCAGCGCGTCAACGGCATCAAAGCCGCGCTCACGGTCAATCGGCGGAAAGTCGAATCCGCTGCGCCGCGCATCCTCAGGAGCCGAAGCATCGCGGCGATATTTCCCGGTCAGAAATCCGCCCGAGAGCGGCGACCAGACGAGCACGCCCAAGCCTTCTTCACGACACAGCGGCAACAGTTCGTGTTCAAGGTCGCGCCCGACGAGCGAGTAGTATGCCTGCAATGAAACAAAGCGTTCCCAATCATGTTTTTGGGAAACCCCAAGCGATTTCATCAGGTGGCGCACAGACCAGTTAGAGCATCCGATGTAGCGCACCTTGCCCTGCCTGACCAGATCGTCGAGGGCGCGCAGGGTCTCTTCCACGGGCGTCAAGATGTCCCAGCCGTGAACCTGATAGAGGTCTATGTAATCCGTGCCGAGCCGCCTGAGGCTCTGCTCGCAGGCAGCCATGATGTGTTGACGCGTGAGACCGACGTTGTTGACATCGCCCGTGCCCGCGCTCGCCGCCTCGCTCATCGCAGAGCGAACTTTGGTGGCGATGATGGCCGACTCGCGCTGGATGCCGCTCTCTTTAATCGCGCGGCCAAGCATATCTTCCGATTCGCCGTAAGAATAAACATCAGCCGTGTCAAAGAAATTAATGCCCGCTTCCCAGGCGCGTGCGACCATCTGGCTGGCTCCGGTCTGATCCACTTTCGCAATATTATAAAAGCTCGTGCCGAACGTCATCGTGCCCAGACACAACTCGGAAACCTTCAGGCCCGTGCGGCCCAGCAGTTGATATTTCATCAGAGACTCCCCTTAACCGAAAAGATAATGGGGCGCATCTTAACATGGAATAGCCAGCCGTCAGCGCGTCATTATTGTGTTACCATCCGCCCCGGAAGAACACCATGCAGGTCGCAGGCAGCACACAGACTGGCGCGCAAAACTCTCGCATGCGAGAGCTTCATCTCCCGGCGGACGAGCTGGTTCATCGTCTGCTCGCGCTTGCTCCGCACAGAAGACTGGGCCTGCTCGACAGTTGCGGCGCGCGTGGCGCGGGCGCGCAACTGCTCATCGCGGGCTTTGATCCTTTTGAAGTCATCGAAGTCAAAGACGGGCAGGCGCGCGTTTCAACCCGCAACGACAAGAGCCATGCCCGCATCATCGAAGCCGAAGCTTTCAGCCTGCTCGATGAAAGATTAGAGAGATATGCTGTCAAGCCTTCAGGCAGCATGCTGCCTGAAGGCTTGTGCCTCGCCACGCTCTCTTACGATCTGGCCTACAGGCTTGAGCGTCTGCACACGACCTCACAAAAACCTCGCTCCAACACGGAACCCAATGCGGTCTACGCTTTTTATGACACGCTCGTCATACATGACTACGCGCTTTGCCGGACAGTGATTGTGGGCCGCGACCGCCATCGCATAGATGAAGCCGCAGAGACTTTGCTTCACGCGCGAGCTTTGCCCGTGAGGGGAGAACTCACCGGCACTCCGGTTGCCGTTTCAAACATGCGGCGCGACGAATATCTGTCGGCGGTGCAGCGCATCAAAGAGCACATCTCGGCGGGCGACATCTATCAGGCAAATCTCACACAGCAATTTGCCTGCAAACTGCCTGACGGTTTTGGCCCGGAACAAATTTTTCTCAGCTTGCGTCGCCATCATCCTTCTTCCTTCGCGGCCTTTATACGCCGCGGCGAAGACACAGTGGTCAGCATCTCTCCCGAAAGATTTTTGCGGGTCGAGGCCGGAGCGTTTGAGCGTCATGTCGAAGCGTGGCCGATTAAGGGAACGCGCCCGCGCGGCGCAACGGTTGAAGAGGACGCGCGGCTGCGTCATGAGCTGCAACGGAGCGAGAAGGATAGGGCGGAGAACGTGATGATCGTTGACCTGCTCAGAAATGATCTGGGACGCGTCTGCCGCTACGGCTCTGTCAAAGTAGCAGGGCTGTGCGAGATTGAAGAACACCCGACGCTCTTTCATCTGGTCTCGAAAGTCACAGGCACGTTGCGCGACGAAGTGAGTGCGGGCGAACTCCTGCGCGCGTGTTTCCCTTGCGGCTCGATCACGGGCGCGCCGAAGATTCGCGCGATGGAGATTATTGATGAAGTGGAAACGGCTTCGCGCGGCCTCTCGATGGGCGCGCTGGGCTATTTCGCGCCCGATGGCTCGATAGACCTGAGCGTCGCCATCCGCACGATGACCGTGCGCGACGGCCTTGCGCGCTTCAACGTGGGCGGCGGCATCGTCGCCGACAGCGATCCGGCCCTCGAATACGAAGAGTCTTTAACAAAAGCACGCGCCCTGCTACGCGCGCTTGGCGTTAAAGATTCGACTCGACCCTTTGCGCCTTAGGTTTTAACTTTGCGCTACCAGCGCGAAACGTTGCTGTTTCGCGCAAAGGCGCAAATAAAGAAAGACTCAAGCTCGCAAAGAAGAGTTTTTAGGTTTCAATAACCGGCAGCCGCGCCGTCGCTTCTGCGCGAGTCCGTTGCGCCGAGTCGTATCCCTGTCTTCTCTTCAATCATCACGCCTTCGACATCGCCCATAAAACCATTGAGCGTGTAGCCCTGATACTCGCGCCGCAGCTTGAGTGTGTGGCCGCGACTTTCGAGCGCGCGTATGGTATCGGACGATAGACCGAACGGCTCGTAAATCAACTCGTCTGGCAGCCATTGATGATGTACGCGCGGAGCGTCTATCGCCTGTTGCAGGTTCATCTCGAAATCTATGATGTTGACGATGGTTTGCAGCACTGCGTTGATGATGCGCGGGCCGCCGGGCGAGCCTGCCGCGAACCAGAGCGTGCCGTCCTTTTTGAGCACGATGGTCGGCGTCATCGCAGACAGCGGTCGCTTGCGCGGAGCAATCGCATTCAGCTCGCTCTGTATCAAGCCGTAGAGGTTGGGCGTGCCCGGCTTAGAAGTGAAATCATCCATTTCGTTATTCAAGAGGAAGCCCGTGCCGCGCGCAACGACGCCTGAGCCGTGATCGCCGTTGAGCGTGTAAGTGTTGGCGACTGCGTTTCCGTCCCGGTCTACAACTGTAAAGTGCGTCGTCTCGGAAGCTTCAGCCCCGGCGGGACGGCCTGCGCGCACGTCCGTACTTTTTGACGCTCGTTCGAGGTTAATAGTCGAGCGCAGTCGGGCTGCATAAGCTTTGTCTATCAAGCCTGCGACGGGCACGCGCACGAAATCTGTGTCGCCAAAATATTCCGCGCGGTCTGCAAAGGCGCGGCGCATCGTTTCCGTCAGTAGGTGCAGGCACTCGGAAGAATTCCAGCCCGTTTTTTTAAGGTCATAACCTTCCAGAATATTAAGCATCTCGATCAAGACCGCGCCGCCGGATGAAGGCGGCGGCATAGAGATGATTTGATGGCCGCGATATGTGCCGCTCAAGGGGACGCGCTCTTTCGCTTTGTAGTCGCGCAGGTCTGCGAGCGTGACGAGGCCGTTGTGCTCTTTCATATCCGCAGCGATGAGTTGCGCCGTGCGGCCTTCGTAAAATTCGCGCGGGCCGCCTCTCTGTAGTCGCGCCAGCGTGGCGGCCAGTTCAGGCTGGCGCAGCACATCGCCTTCGTCGAAAAACTTTCCCCCGTCAAGAAATATCCGGCGGCTGTCCGGGTAAAGGCCGAGCTTGTCGGAAGTGCGCAGGGCGTAAGCGAGCGCGCGGTTGACGGTAAAGCCATTCAGGGCCAGACGGCGCGCAGGCTCTATCAATTGCGCCCATGTCAGTTTGCCTGAGCCGTATTTCGTGAGGGCCAGCTCCATGCCCGCAATAGTTCCCGGCACTCCGCTCGCGCGATAGCCGAGCGTCGAAGAGCCTTCGCCTTTAATCAATGCCCCGGTTGAATCGAGATACATCTCGCGCGTCGCGGTTGCGGGCGCGGTCTCGCGGTAATCAATGGCTGTCGTGCGCCCGTCGCTGAAGCGTATCAACATAAAACCGCCGCCGCCGAGATTGCCCGCCACCGGATACAGGACGGCGAGCGCAAAGGCCACTGCAATCGCTGCATCAACAGCATTGCCTCCGCGCTTCATGACGTTGACGCCGATTTCGGAGGCGAGTTGCTTGGTCGAAGCGACCATGCCGCGAGGCGCACGCACAGGCTCGCGCGTTTGGGCCATGACGACCCGCGCAGTCGTCGCCGGAGAGATGACCAATGTACATATCAGAAAGACGACGAGGCACAGGCGTGTGTTTATGAGTTTCATTGTTTGACTCGCTGCCGGTGTGATGTAGCAGGTAGTGAATATCATGCAAAGGCGCAAAGACGCAAAGATAAGACGCGAAGATTTTGGAGGGAACTTTCCGCGCGCGTGCGGTGTCAAAGTGTATGGCATGAAAAACGCGGGAGGGGAAACGAGATGAAAGATTCAGGAGCCGAGAATCATGTGCAGCCCTATATCAACGTCACGCCGTTGATAGATGTGTTGCTGGTCTTGCTGATTATCTTTATGGTTGCTTCGCCGCTCAAGCCGAGCCGTTTTAAAGCGCAGATTCCCGACGAGCCGCGCGATGAGCAACAGCCAGTCGAGCCGCACCCGCTCACACTCGTCGTGACGATAGAGCACGACGGCAGCCTCAAGCTCAATCGTCTGAAGGATGCTCTGGGTTCGGTCAACGACACCGGGAAGCTGAGCGCAGAGCTTGTCAAACTCTTTGAAGGGCGAAGAGTGAATCGCGCCTATGCGACAGGCATGGAGAGCCGGACTGATTTGCCTGAAGAGGAACGTATACAGAAGACTGTGTTCATCAAAGCCCCGCGCGCGATTCGCTACGGCGAGGTCGCCAAAGTGATAGACGGCATCAAGGGCGCGGGCGCGAATCCAATAGGCTTGCAGATAGATGATTTGAATTAAGGGACAAAGAAGGCAAAAGTAAAAAGGTAAAAGGCAAAAGGGAAGAAGGCTTGAATGCTTTTCTCACTTTTACCTTTTGCCTTTTGCCTTTTTACTTTCTTTATCCTTCCGACGTGTCAGGCTCGAATATCTCTTCGATAGTCTTGCCGCATAGCTTTGCAATCTTGAATGCAAGCGGCAAGCTCGGGTCATACTTGCCAGTCTCTATCGAGTTGATAGTCTGCCGCGAGACTCCAAGCCGACTCGCCAAGTCTTCTTGCGTCCAGTTGTTTTCGGCGCGCAGTACCTTGAGCCGGTTTTTCACTGGTAACGCCTCCTCGCCCGGATCAATCCGAACAGGTAGAAAATGAACATGAAGGGCCAGAGATGCCTGTAGCTCCAATCCTCAGGCTTGAGCCTGATTGCGAGTTCGAGCAGGCCGAGCGTCATCAGCATCAGGAAGGTTAAGGGAAAGGCAACGGCCAATGCTTCCAATTGAATGCGTCGCTCAAGCTCATCCATCTGACTTATGCCGCGAATAATCATCCATAGCAGGATGACGAAAGGAATAACGGGGAAGAGCGCCACCACCACGCGCAGCAGTGTTCCCATCTCGAAACTTTTCAGCAGCCCACGCGCGCCAAAATAGCTGAGAACCCACATGCTGGCCGCGCCTATGGCAATCATGTTTTCACGCCGGTCGCTGGTTTCGGTCTTTTTCATATTCAATCCTCCGCTTAGAACATCGAACCGCGAAGAGAGTACGCCTTCCTTTCCAATATGTCAAGTATCTTTTACATAATATCAAGCAAGCTTGCCGGATTTGAGCAATGCTTCTTAAAATCAAACCAATTTGAGTGGATATTTAGAGAGGCTTTCAAAACCACTCAACCCTTTGCGCCTTGAGTCTTTCTGTGTTTGCGCCTTTGCGCGAAACGTCGCTGTTTCGCGCAAAGGCGCAAAGTTAAAACCTAAGCCGCAAAGAGTTGAAATATTCGGTGGGTTGAGCTTTGAATCGCTCTCAGAAGGTCGGAGGAAAGATGGTCTGTGCTATTCGATCATTCCTTGATACTTGATGCTTGTGTCCTGTCGCCGGATGATGCCGTAGATTTCTTTGAGCAGAGCTTCGACGTTTTGATGTTGGGTGTCTGTCTTGATTTCCGTGTTTCGCGGGTTGCCGGTGAGATTGATTGAAGACTCTTTGTCATCCATCTTGATGCGTAGCGCAATATCGAAATAAGTGTAGCCGCCTGTCGCCGGAAAATCTTTCTTGCCGGAATTGAGCAAGTCTTTTTGCCGGATTAGCTCGCGGAGTTTTCCAAGCTCGCCGTCCGTAATTTGAAAGACTTTATGAACAGGCTCTCGCTTCCCGCCGGAACGCCCGTGATAGGTCACATCGTAGTTAATCTCGCGGCCCTTGAGACTGATGGTCTTCTTTGTAGAGTGGCTGTCCTTGCTGCGCTCGCCCTTTGTTAAGGTGAGATAAATGTCCAGCTCTTCAACCGCGCTCACGGCAGGGCACAGCGTCGTCGCGGCGCAGAGCAACAAAACTAAAGCGATGATTTTTTTCATAGCAGCTCTTGAGAGATTTCCTCTTCCGCCAGATTGATTCGCGCCAGCAGATTAGCGAATCGGGGGTCTCTGCGTAAAGGGTCGAGCTTGGGGTCAACCTTGAGATGGAGCAGCCACTCGTCTCGCTCCTCAAAGGCACGCGCAAGCAGCTCGAATGCTTCGTCTATCTTTTCGAGTCCGACATAGATGACGGCCCTGTAATACGGCGTGACAAATCGCGTGCGGGATTGTTCATGTAATTGAGCTAATACTTTTTCCGCTTCGACGCGCTGTCCCGCAATCGCATAAGCATAGCCGAGCATCGCCAGCACTTCCGGCGCATCATTGATGGCGCAAGCTTTCTTTAGCTGCCTGATGGCCTCTGCATACTGGCCCGACTGCTCTTCGGCCCAGCCCATCAGGCAGAGCGCGCCGACAAAGTTCGGGTCAATCAACAGCGTCTTGCGGCATTCGTCAATTGCGCGCTCGTATTGTCGCGCGAAAAAATAAGAGGCTCCGAGATTGACGTTGATCTTGAGCGCCAGAGGATCAAGCTCTGTGATGGAATCGTCGAGGCGGCCCATCATCGCCAGATAGACGCCGTATCGCTGGTGCGCTGTTGCAGAGCCGGGTTTGAATTTGATGGCCTGCCGGTAAGACTTTTCCGCGCTGGCCCAATCCCATTCGTACCAGCAAGCCACAAGGGCCAGCGAGACATGCGCCTCGGCCACAGTCTCGTCAAGCTCCAGAGCCTTCAACGCAGCAGCCTTGACCTTCGGCATAGCTTCTCTGGGCGGCAGAGACATGTTCGACAACCTGTAATAACAATCCGCCAGCCCCGCATATGCCAGCGCGTAATTCGGGTCGATGTCACTGGCCTGCTGGAAAAAATCTATGCCCCTTTTCAAGCCTTCGGCGGTAAATTTATTGAGACAGTAACGGCCTCTGAGATAAGCCTGATAGGCTTCGGAGTTTTGCGTGTGACGTTTGGCGAGCCGCTTTTTATCCGCGCCCGTCAGACGCAGGTGCAGGCTCTCGACTATCTCCCTTGAAATATCCTCCTGCACCTCGAAGAGGTCTGTCAGCCTGCGGTTATACTGCTCGCCCCAGAGCAGCGCGCCGTCCCACGCATCCACCAACTCGGCTTTAATAATTCCACTGCGTCTCTGCGGTAAATTTTAAGTTGGCGCAACAGTATTGGATTGGCGAATCTGTGGAACATCTATGATGCGCGTGCCGCCGCTGACGGTCTCGATGGCGTTGACGAGTGCGCCTTTCATCTGCGCGAGGGTCACGAGGCCGAGCCGCTTTGCGCTCTCGCGCGTGGACGGAATGATTTCCAGAGCCTTGTAGACAGGCAGCAAGAGATACGGCCAGCGATGTCCCGGCCCCAGCACATACCACGGGCGCAGGATCGTGTTTCTCAAACCGCTCTCATGAATCAGACGCTCGCCTTCCGCTCTCACCTCTTGATAAGCCTTCATAATGGGCGCGGGCTGTGCGACGCTGAGATAGACAAAGTGCTTGATGCCGGATTCGACCGCCGCCGGAACTGAGGCGCGAATCGAGACCAGATCAATCTCACGAAATTGTTTAGCCTTTGCTGGCGAGGGACGCGGCACGCCTACGAGTTGGACGAAAATTTCCGAAGGCGCAATCTTTCCGGCGAATGAATCTTTGTCCAGAGCGTTGCCAGTGATTGCTTCGCAACCACCCGGCAGTTTAGCTTCCGAACCCGCACGCACCAGAGCGCGCACCTCATGCCCACGCCGCAACAGTTCGGGAATCACTTCGCGTCCCAGATAACCCGTCCCGCCGGTAATAAAGATTCGCCTTTGAGTCATCTCCCTCTTTAAGCTCCTGATGTCATATTACGCGAGTTTGAAGCTGAATGGATTTCAGGAGGAAGATTCAAACAGGGATAGACAGGATAGACAGGATTAAGGAGAGAGCTGAGACAAACCTTTCACGTGAAGACGCAAAAGGAAGGCAAAAGTAAAAAGGTAAAAGGCAAAAGTCAGAAAGGCGTTCAACCCGTCTTCACTTTTGCCTTTTACCTTTTACCTTTTTACTTTTTCTTTGCGCCTTTGCGGGAAATTCCCCTCGCTTACTTGCCCGCAGGTCTGGCAAACGTCGCGGGATATTGAAGTGTGAACGGCGTACCCTTGATGTCGTTGACGCATGTTGTATCAAGCCCCTGCGCAGAGCCTTTGGAGAGAAATTCCGCAACCAGCCGGTCAATGCAATCGGACTGAGTGAGATGCGTGCCGTCGCGTATGACTAGCTGGCGGCTGTTGGGCAGAGACCGCGCGGCGGCAACGGCGTAAGCGGGCGGCGTCACAGGGTCAACATCTCCGCTGACCATCAAGACGGGCGCGTCGGATTTGACAGCCTCAAGAAAACTCGCCGGAGCTTTCACTGCGGGCCACTCTGCGCAGGCATTCCTGTATGCTTTGATGCGAGCATCGCCATAGAAAGTCCCCGCTGTCTCGCGCGTGATGTCTGCATCTGTGATGTACGGGACATGTTCGGAGCAAATCACAGAGAGCTGCATGCCTCTGGCAAGCTGCGCGTCAATCTGCCGGACGATGCTGAACGCATAAGTGGCAAACGGCACATAGTCGCCCGCGTGTGCGCTATGAATAATCAACGGCAGCATGCTCTTCAAATCCGGCACGTAAAGCATCACGCGCAGGTTATCCATAAAAGCCGCGCGCGACATTGTAAGCAGTTGCTCTTTGCCCGTGATGGGATTTATCACCGCAAAAGTGGCTGGCTTTTTATCCAGACGACTGACCAGCGCGGTCATTTCTTCCCTGAGCTTCGGAAAAGATTTACGGCAGTCAGCATTCGCGGCGCATTCATCCGTCAAACGCTCCAGAGCATGCTGCACGCCTTTGCTGAACGCGAGCGGCATCTTGTAATCCGTTGGCGCAACGCCTTTGAGCGCCACTGAGCGCACACGCGCAGGATGCTGGCGCAGGTAGACGAGCGCGGCGTTTGTTCCATACGAGCCGCCGTACAGGTTGATGCGCTCGTAGCCAAACGCCGCGCGCACCTCTTCCAGATCATCCATCGCCAGAGGCGTCGTATAGAGAGTAAGGTTAGCCTTCTTCTCAAGCTCCGCGCGGCAGGAGCGCACCTTGTCCGGCGTGTAAGGGTCTGCGAAATAGCCGCGCATGTCATCCCTGTCGCCATAAAAATTGCAGTGCAGGGGATTCGACCGGCCTGTGCCGCGCTGGTCCACAAAAACAATCTCGCGCTCGCGCCGAATCTCAGGCAGAAAGTCTCCGGCCTCTGCTGCAATCGCCGCCGCTCCCTGTCCGGGGCCGCCTGCCAGAAAAAATACAGGGTCAGGCGCGGGTTTCTCGCCCGTCGCGGGCATCACTAAAATATTAAGAGCAATCTTGCGCCCACGCGCCGCCGCGCGGTCTTCATAAACTTCGTATATGCCGCAGAGCGCCTCCTGCGGCAACTGCGAAAGATTGCACGGCTCAAGCTTCACGCGCCCGCGCATGATTGACTTGCCCGACGAAGCGGCTTTGTCTTCACGACGGAAAATCAAAGCAGCGTCGAGCGTGCCCTGCTTCCAACGTCCGGCAATCTCCGTCCCGTCGCTGCTCACTGTCCCTTCATACGAAGCCCCTATCGCATGCATCTCAAACCGCAGCGAGTTGCCTGTGTAAGAGACGCTGTCAATCTTCAAATCCGACGCGCCCTGATCCGGGCTGTCGAGCGCGCCCGCATAACCGCCATCCTCGCCCGCAGTCACTTTCAACACCAGCCGCAGCTTTGCCCCGCCGACGCTCAGGACTCCCTGCCACCTGCCGTTCAAACTGTGCTTCTCCTGCGATTGGAAGACGGCGCATGACGTTGAGAAGCCGGGCTGAATAAAACTTTCCGGTATGATGACCAGAAAAAGAAGCGAAAAGAAAAAAGCTGTGCGCGTGAGCTTCAAGATGATTTCTCCGTTGACGTGAAAATCGGTAAGACCGGGAGTCGTTGCTATTACGCACAGGGATGAGGGGAAGGTTTCGCCTGTTTTCTTTATGTCTGACTCTTGAAAAAATCTCAAACTCCATGTAGGCTACGCCTCAAGATAGGTGATAAGCACATGACCAATTTTCGTTAAGTATCTAAGCCATCGAGAAGAGTCGAAGCACACGCGCGTGCCACATACACGCGCCGCGTGCTGCGTGAATGTCGCAACCCAAAGGCGGCAAGACTCTCGTCCGCGCGCTTAGATTCCACCACATTTACATCTTCAATCCAACTTATTCACGTTCGACAGCATGCTTGTCGTTCGGAAGACCCATTTGGAGGGTAAACATGTCGTATCCGGCAATCCTTGTTCGTAATCTGCGAAAGAGTTTTAAGAAGCGCAGCGGATTTTTTCGCCCAGCCATCAAGCATGAATGGGCGCTCGATGATGTCTCGTTCGTGGTCGCAAGAGGCGAGACCTATGGCCTCTTGGGGCCGAACGGCTCCGGCAAATCCACTCTGATACGGATTCTCTCGACGCTGCTCATCGCGGACGGCGGCGAGGCGCGCATTCTGGGTCACAAACTGCCGGAAGAGCACAAGGCCGTGCGCCTGCTCGTCGGGCGCGTGAGCGTGGATGCAGCATTTTATAAAAAACTCTCCGCGCGCGAGAACCTGCTTTATACGGCATTGCTGTATGGCTTGAATCCCGCAGAAGCCGAGCGGCGCGTGATGGATGTGCTGGAACAGCTCGGACTTGAAACCAGAAAATTCACAGTGCCGCTCGAAGAGATGAGCCGTGGGATGCAGCAAAAAATCTCTATCGCGCGGGCCTTGATGATAAATCCGCCGCTCCTGTTGCTGGACGAGCCGACCACCGGACTCGACCCGAAAAGCCGCAGGGACGTGCAGACGTTTCTCGAAAAACTGCGGCGCGAAGAGGGCACGACCATCCTTCTGACGACGCACGACATGGCCGAAGCCGAACGCCTCTGTGCGCGCATAGGTTTCCTGGCAAAGGGCCGGCTCGTCGCTGAAGGCACTGCCGGGGAGCTGAAAAGAAAAGCGTGTGTAAGCACTCTGGACGACGCTTTTATCAAGCTAACGGGCGAAGAGCTTTTGGAGGAAGAAGAAAAAGAGGAAGCTTTGGAGGTAGTAGGATAATGGAAAGAGCTTTACGCCAGACATGGGCATTTGTGTTTCGCGGCTTTCATCTCTCGCGCAGGTATTTGTCGTGGGAGATCGTCTTTGTCTTTTATGCTGTGGTCACTTCGGCGACGATTGCGCTCATCGGCGTGGCCGCGCAGGATTATCAACTGACGCTCACGCTCGTGGTGGGCGCGCTGCTCTGGAACTTTCTCTCAAAGCTCTATCAGGAAATCGCCATCTCGATTGCGTATGAGCGTTGGGAGGGAACGCTGGAATATACTTTCATGGCTCCGGTCTCGCGCCTCATACATCTCTTGGGCGTCAGCCTCTCGGCCTTGATTTACAGCATCCTGCAAACCACAATCGTGCTGGGCGGGTTGCTGCTCTTTACAGACATCAGCCTTGCGGGAGCGAATCTGCCGGGAGTGATGCTGGTCTTGCTGGTAAGCACGCTGGCGTTCGTCGGCCTCGGACTGATAGCAGCCATCCTGCCTTTGATGAGTCCTGAGCGCGGAGCAGAAGCGACCAACATTTTTCAGGGCTTGCTGCTGTTGGTCTCAGGCATCTACTATCCTGTAGAAATTCTGCCGCGTTGGCTGCAACCGCTTTCCGCGCTGTCGCCTGCGACCTATACGCTCTCTGCCTGTCGCAAGCTGATTGGCATAGGGCATAGCGGGTCAACGCCCGAACGCCTTATGGGCGCATCAATTTCTGCGGTCTTGCCGGAATTGGCGATGCTTACCCTGATGGGTGTAATCTTGATACCGTTCGGCCTGTGGGTCTTTGGCCGCGCCGAGACGTGGGCCAAGCATACAGGGAAGCTGAAGAGGACTGGATAACAGGCCCGCAACAGCAGCGTGAGAAATCGCATCACAGGCTTTAGAACTCTTTTGAGGGGGAGATAAAATGAAATCGTTACGCTTCATAGGGCTTTCAGTCTTCATGCTCTGCACTGCGGTCGCGGGCTTTGCTCAAGGATCGCCGTGCGCGCTCAAGCAGTCGCCGGAACTGAGGGGCTTCCGGCTGGGCATGAATGTCTTTGACGTGAGAGCTAATCTGGAAGACACGACGCAGTTCGACATAAAAATATCCGACAGCAAGGCACAGGCGTTTGGCATTCGCATCCCGGCTGCGGAATTGAAAGAAGCTCTGGCGGAAGGGATTGACGAGATTAACCTCTCTTTTATTGACAGCAAGCTGGCAGTAATCAAGGTCACTTACAACGCCGCGATGACATGGGAAGGCGCTCAGGATTTTCTGACGAAAGAGTCTGCGAGCATGGGGCTTCCCAAACCGACTGCCGCAAACTCTTCCGGCAGTCGCGGCAACGAGAAATACAGAATCGAATGCAAAAGTTTCGCAGTGACGCTCGCATACTCGTTCGGCGTCTCGCCCAACGTCACCATCAATGACATGGCCGCGCAGAAGCTGGCAGACCAACGCTTGGAGGACGGCAAAAAATCCAAATCAATCGTCATCGGCCCCGGCACAACGACGACAGGGCCGGGGCGGCCACCGAAGTAAAATGGACAGATCAAGAATTAGCCACAGAGACGACAGAGGAATAAAAGGGGAAAAGGGGAAAAGGGGAAATGGGAAAAAAAAACGGCGGCGCTCAATCATGCCTTTGACCCTTTTTCCTTTTGCCCTTTTGTAAAACCTCTTCATCTTTCCTCCGTGTCTCTGTGGCAAGTTTTGAAACGTTCTTATAAGTGACAGAGCAAACTATGAAAAGCTTCCTGACTTTAATCGTAACCTTAGCAGTCTTCTCATCTTCATTTGCACAGAACACAGCATCACGCATGAATCCGAAAACTCAACAGCCGGACAGTTACTGGCCGGTAGAAAAAAGCCAGCCGCTGATAGACAAGATGGGGGCCGTGCGCCTGTCGCCCGATTTATCGCATCTGAGCGAAGGCGAACGGCAGGCTGTTGCCAAACTGCTTGAGGCGGGCAAAATTTTTCAGGAGCTTTACGAACTGCAACGCCATCCGCAGGCCATCACTTCAGCGCAAGAGCTTCAACGGCTCGATAAACGCAACTCTACAGCCGCGACGCAAAACCTATTGACGCTCTATCGTTTGTTTCAGGGGCCGATTGCCACCACGCTTGAGAACAAGCGCGAGCCGTTCCTGCCTGTTGCGCCGACGCAGCCCGGAAAAAATGTCTATCCGGCGGGCGCGACGAAAGAAGAGATAGAAGCTTTTCTCACGGCGCATCCGGAAAAGCGCGAATCAATTCTAGACCTGCGCACGGTCGTTCGCAGGTCTACTGTAGAGAGCTTGCAAAGAGACCTCGGCAAGCTCAAACAGTATCCAGTGCTCGATGCTCTGCATCCGGGTTTGAGAGGGGAATTGGAACTCCTGCGCACGCGCCGCGATGCGAAAGGGTTTTACGCCGTTCCTTATTCCATAGCCTATGCGGATGAGCTGACGCGCGCGCACGCGCTGCTCAACGAAGCCGCAGACGCCGTTCACAAAGATGACGAAGAGTTTGCGCGTTACCTGCGCAACCGCAGCCGCGACCTGTTGTCGGATGATTACGAATCCGGCGATGCGGCATGGGTGACAGGGAAGTTCAAAAACCTGAACGCGCAGATAGGTTCCTACGAGGTTTATGACGACGAGTTGTTTGGCGTCAAATCCTTCTTCGCCTTTAGCCTGTTAAGCACGCGGCGGCAAGAGACGGACGCCCTGCGCAAGGCCATGAAGGGATTGCAGGAACTGGAAAACTCCTTACCTTACGAACCGCACAAGAAGATCAGAGAAGACATCCCGGTCGGCGTTTATGATGTGATAGCGGATTTCGCGCAGGCGCGCGGCGGCAACACCGCCACAATCCTGCCGAACGAAAGCTACCTCGCGCGCCGCTACGGTCGCACAATCTTGCTGCGCGCCAACATCATGCGTAATCCTGACTTGTTCGAGGGCACGTCGCGCGCGTGGGATGCTGCGGTCGGCCCTGCGCATAAAGATGAATTGACTTCGGATGCCACCTTTTATCGCACGCTCTGGCACGAGGTCGGGCATTATCTGGGCGTGGACAGAACCAGAGACGGGCAGGATTTGGACACGGCCCTGCAAGAGAACTCTAGCCTGTTGGAAGAGATGAAAGCAGACCTCGTCTCGCTCTTTGTCGCCGAAGCCCTGCACAAACAGGCTTACTATACGAGCGCGCAACTCCGCTCGATCTATGCGGGCGGCATCAACCGCGTCTTGCAAAACAACAAGCCGCGCCGCGACCAGCCCTACAACACCATGCAGCTCATGCAATGGAACTTCTTTTTAGAGAACGGCGTCCTGAGCTTTGACGCGCAATCGAAGAAGCTCAATATCCACTACGATAAATATCACGACGTGGTCGGCAAACTGCTGGCGAAAGTTCTGGAAGTGCAGCATCAGGGCGACCGCGCGGCCTCAGACCGTTTCATAGAGCAGTACACAAACTGGGACGACAATCTGCATGGAGCAATCGCCAAAAGCATACGCGACCAGCAGCGTTACAGATTCCGTTTGTTCAAGTATGCAGCCCTGAAAGAGTGAGCGACCTATGCCTATGACTTGTCGGAGCCGGAACTTGCTGAGCGGTCTAACGCCGGAATTAACCGCGCGCGATAGGAAGGTTTCCAACTTCAACAAAGGATGATGAAATCCATTCAACCCGCGCTCCGGTTCAATGAGTGGTCAGGCGCGGTCTTTAACCAGTGGGCGCTCGTTTCATCGCCCGCTCTGACAAGTCGCCTTCTCATTGATATGCACGAGCTTTGATTTCTTGAGCAGCACTCTTACTTTAGAAATGAATCTCTTCTGCTCTCTCGACGAAAGCTCTGAAAGTGGCAAGCAATAATCTATCTCTCCCTCTCTGCCCCAACTGGTTGCAGTTTTTGTTAGTTGCTTGCCCTTCGATTTTTCATACTGTTTGATAAAGCCATCCAATTTCTCCTTAGCCTCATGATCAATGCCGCAACAGATGCTATAGAACGAGACGACCAATCTTGAGGTCTGCTCTCCGGCCTGCGTCTGACCATGAGCGAGGCCAGAGAGGCCCACGAGGCTCAAGAAGAGAATAAAGTTGAGTGCGAAATATTTTGTTTCTTTCATCTTGCTCCTGTTTTTTTCGTAGTACTGCCTTCACTATCTTAGAGCTACTCATCTACCAAAAGCGTCCAACCCTCGACTTAACCGCCGTGCATATAACCTCGAAACCATATAAGCTGCCATCCTCGCCTCTGCTTACTCGTCAATTGTTATACTATTCCCGCATGATTGAAAAGCCATTATTGCCGGGTCAAGACAAGCACATGAATCAGAAAGGGCATCCGATGAAGGATGCCCTTTCTGTTTGAAATTAAAAGTGAGCCGAGCTGGGCTCGAACCAGCGACCCGCAGATTAAGAGTCTAAAACGGTACTGTTGCTAAGTATGCCTCAGTTTGCCCGCGTATGTTTCTATTAGAATTATCGCCAAACTAATAATGCTCCGTGGGGTACAGTTTTGACTGGTTTTGATGAGTTGGCACACAATTGGCACACAAACTTATAGTCATGCGCTTTTGTCATTAAGTCCTTTTTTCTTTGGCTTCTTGATAATGCTCCGTAATCGTCTCTTCGCTGGCGTTCTCTTGTTCAGAAGGCTTCTGTGTCTTCC
The DNA here is from genome assembly GCA_963817025.1 of Pyrinomonadaceae bacterium. Taxonomy (GTDB): domain Bacteria; phylum Acidobacteriota; class Blastocatellia; order Pyrinomonadales; family Pyrinomonadaceae; genus JACMLC01. The sequence goes on from CAWFML010000005.1 coordinate 905,899, forward strand.
ATTAAGCAGGTTGGTCAGTGATTGATGCGTGATGCCGAGTAGCCTAGCCGCATGAGTCACGCTTCCTCCCGCCTCTTCCAATGCCTGCTCAATAAACTTCGCCTCAAGCTCCTGTAATGCACCGTAAAGGGAAAAGTTTTTGTCACGTATCCGCACACCTGAAAGCCTTCGCATGACAATTCTGGCGCAGGCTCTCAAGCGAGCTATCTCTTCGGCATCTTGTGTTTTCTTAAGCAGTCTATCGGCGCGGCGATACACGTTATAAAGTTCTGTTGGAAGTAATCTCCTCGCTCCCTGCTCTTCGATCAGTGTGAGGGCTGCTAACCCAGCGTTGGAAAGAGAGCCAACCTCTTCAGCAACATCCATTGCGCGGCGCAAGATGCTGGTTGACTTATCATTTACTCCAAGACGCGCCCAGACGATGCCTTGCGCGGTGAGAGCATCTGCGAGCAGAGCCGACTCTCCACCTTTCTCTAGTGTTTGAATCGCGCTCGCAATAACACCGTTGGCTTCTCGATACTTCTGCTCTGCGATAAAAACTCGCGCTCTGGTTTCATCCACCTGTGCCAAGAGGCCAGCATCTTTGAGCCTCGCCAGCACCCGACGGGCGCGGTCTAGGTGTTCATGCGCCTGCTGGTAGCGGCCTAGCTTGCAGAGCAAGAACGCGAGGTTATTTTCGTTAGTCGCCTCATAGCGTTCATGCTTTGCCTGTTGGTAGTGGTAAATGGCTGCGGTGTATTCAAGAATAGCTCTGTCAAAGTAATCCCCACGATTTTCAGCCGTGCCTAGTTTTCTCAAGACAATGGCAAGCTCACAATGGAATCTACCTTTCAGGGCATGGTTTTCGCTCTTTTCAAAGAGCGAGGCTGATTCTCTTAGCAGTTGTAACGTGTCGGTGTTTCTGCCAGCGCAACTCTCGACCACGGCTTGGCGCAAGACGATCTTCGCTTTTAACTCATCATCGCTGACGAGCGAAACGGCTTCCTCTAAAATCAGGCGTGATGTGTCATAAGCTCCCTCTCGCCAATAGCAGATTGCCAGATCACTACGGGCGGCGGCGACTCTGTTTACCTCACCAAGTCTCTCAAAGAGTGTTGCGCTCTCGCTGATAAGGTCTTTAGCGGCTTCCTGTGCACCTGTAATCTGTCGGCTCGCACCTAGCCAGCCGGAAAGCGTACCGCATTGCAACAGCACTTCGGCTGTTATCGTGTCTTCCAGCCCGTTGATATTCGGACGATTGCCAATACCACTCCATAAATCCCCTAATGCTTCGCGTGCGCCCTCATATTGTCCGGTATGGATTAGCTCACCAGCGATGCGACAACGAAGCAGAATATGTTGATTCGTGGTAAGTGAGGGATTATCTAGTTCCTTCAGCCGTTCATCTGCTAAATTCATATGAGGAAAGCCTTTCTATATGCTTGCAATTTTTTAGCAAGCATTAAAAAGCCGCCGCTTCCTTAGCGGAATGCGGCGGCCAGTTCAGTCAGTAGCTTCATAAGCTATGAGGAAAAGAACGATGAGAAAAACTTTTAGAGCATGTCTATTAATGCTGGCTCTAGCTTGCCCCACATTAGCGGGAGAGATTCATAATCCCAAAGCGGGTGAGATTCCTACTCCTGTTACTCGCTCATCAAACACTGCTACACAGCAGATAAAAGAAGACGAAATTCCAACCCCGAACATGGCTGATAAAGCAACTACAAAGATTGTCCTGAAACTGCTCCAAAGCTTGCTGTTGGTATTCTAACAGCCACGCCAAATATGTTGATTATCTAAGCTGCCTCAAGCCTGCTCATGGCGGCTTAGTGGTTGTGTGTTTAATGAGAGCGTCTGGCGTGCTGAAAGGTCTGATGAGGTAGACACTCACGGCGCAAAGAGTAATGCCTTGCAAGATTTATTGCAACAGGTTTTTATGGTCGATGCCGCACGATGTGAGCTTTGAGTTAAACAGGACTTTTGCATCAACGCTATGGATTTTTTCATCGACATACCCACTTGAGGAAGCCAGAGGATATAACTGCTCTCGCTGAAATCACTGCCCGACTGCTCGTCCGTGTGAAGCAAGGCCCCATTACCTTAACCGTGATCTTATCAAGCATCCGCACGCTACTAGCTACATTCGAGTGGAAGGCGATTCGATGGAGCCTGTGATTCAATCGGGTGCGCTCATCGTCCTTGATTGGATGGCCGAAACCAAAGTCGATGACATTGTGGTCACACGCATCGGCAACCTGTTTATGGTCAACAAACTACGGATTGAAAAGGACGGGACTCTCTGGCTGCTGCCGGAGAACGGGCCCGAAGGGGCACTGACCGCACATTTTCAGAAAAGACCTTTGCGGAATCATTTCTGGAAAAAAAAATTTCAAAACACCACGATTCTTCTACGATCAGCCACTTTCAGCTTTACAGAAATCCGTCAGTTTTCTCATGCTTTTTTACGGTTTCTTGCTGCTTCTGAGGCTTATTTGCATATACACTCTATATCTAAATGGGACAAACGTTGATTCCAGCAGTTCTTGTAAACTAAACAGTCTTATACAGTTATAAATATGGTGAGGCTGTTATAGTGTTATTATCACTATAATGATAAAAGCTCTGCGCTGACAATCTCTATTAGCATGCTAATAACTGTATAATAGACATTTCAGCAGTCTGGAAAAAGTGTGCACCCGTAATCGTATAAATCTACGGGGATATCATTCTCTGATTAGCTGTATAATTGCTGTATAATTACTCGCTTTTCCTGCCCGGCGCGCCCACAACGTCTTCATGTTCTTATACTTATATATTACATGAAAGATGTCTTTATGTGCCTCTTTCATGTCTGCCAGATTTAGGTCACTGCCATTTAGGTAATAGCGGTTAAGAACTGCAATCCGCTGGTGATACTAGAAGCTATCTCAAAAATAGTCGTGCTACGATTTCAGCATGGCACGACGCGAAGAACTAACCGACGAACAATGGTCTTTGATTGAACTGCTTTTTGATAAGCCGCCAGCCGTCCAGACCCGCGGGAGACCGCGCCGCGCTGAACGCGAAGTAATGAACGGCGTCTTGTGGATATTGCGCAGTGGCGCGAGATGGTGCGACTTGCCTTCTCGGTTTCCGCCATACCAGACCTGCCACCGCCGATTCCAGCAGTGGGTCAAGCAGGGGACGCTCAAACGGGTGCTGGAAACATTAGCTGAAGACCTGCAAACACGCGGCGAGTTGGACTTATCCGAATGCTTTATTGACGGGACGTTCATCACCGCGAAAAAAGGGGCGGCAAAGTCGGAAAGACCAAGCGGGGCAAGGGTACGAAGCTCATGGCAGTGGCAGACCGCTCTGGTCTTCCTCTCGCCATTTACACGCAGAATGCTTCGCCGCATGAAGTCCGACTTGTCCGGCAAACTCTCGTCGAACGTTTTACCGACGATGCCCCAGAGCGGTTGATTGGCGACAAAGCGTATGACTCTGACCCGCTTGATAAAGAACTGCGAGAGCAGGGCGTAGAGTTGATTGCGCCGCATAAATCGAACCGCGTTAAAGCGCAGACGAAGACGGGCGAAAGCTTCGTCGTTACAAGCGACGATGGAAGGTTGAGCGGTTGTTCGCGTGGCTGCAAAACTTCCGTCGGATTCTGGTGCGTTACGAGTACCATGATGAGAACTACTTAGGCTTTGTGCATCTCGGCTGCATGCTGGTTTTGCTCAGAGCTTATTTTTAAGATAGCTTCTAGATGTCTCATCTTGATAATTCCCTGTAACCAATTCTTCTAACTCTCCAGCATCTTCTGGCGACGAGGCTCCAGCTTGTTGATGCTGTTGCGTTAACTCAGTCAGACGCGCTTGCTAGACAGCCTCCTTCCAAGACTCCGCCGACAGAGGCAGTTCGTTGAGTTCGGCGCGGGCTTCGCGCCAAGTCGGATAGTGGCGTCAAGTAGGGCCATGAAGCGATCGCTGTGCGTGGGCTCCAACAGATGGGCCATTTCATGGACGATGACGTATTCCAGAAGGTCCTTCGGCTTCTTCACGAGTTCGGTGTTGAGCCGGATGTGACCGGCCCGGTGGTTGCAGCCGCCCCACTTGGTTTTCATCCGTTGAAGGAAATACAGCTTCACCTTGACGCCAGTTTCGCCTCCCACTTCTTGATCAGCGCAGGCACCACCTCGTGCAGCAGCGATTTGTGCCACTCGTGGATCACCTCGGCGCGCTTTTGGGCACTGCTGCCGGGGCGCACGGTAAGGGTGATGCGCCTGTGGTCGAGGCGAACGGAGGGCTTGGCTTCGTCGTGGACGACCGACAGCAGATAGCGCCGCCCCCAAAGGTAGTGGCTTTCGCGTTCGACGAACTGGCGGGGCGTTTCGCGCGCTTGGCTGCTTGAGCTTCTGCCTGCTGCTCGCGAATCCAGCCGAGCTTGGAGATCGCGTAGGCGCGGGCGACGTCGAGGCGCGTCGCGCTTGGGGCAGACAAGCGTCACGCGGCCATCCGGCGGATGAACGGAGAGATGGACATGCTTGATGGCCTTCCGGGTCACCTCGATCGAAATCTCGCCGAGTTGGATCGTCTCGGTCATCAGTAGCCCGGTTGGTTCTTGATGATCTCGAAAATGGCCTGCGTCGCCTCACGGTCCCGCGACATGATCGGAAACAGCGCGTTCAGCACCTGCTTCTCGCGCGTGTCGTCGCCCTTCCAGCCCGCCGGGGCCTTCTCGCGCATGGCTGGTCGATTTCGAGCGCGAGCTTCGCCTTCTCCGTCATCGTCCGCCGGGCACTGAAACGTCGTCGCCGGGAATGCTGGCGAGGTTGTTGAAGAGCACGATGGCCTCCGGTTTGCCGTGAAGCACCGCAGGAACGTCCGCCGGTCGGCTTCTTCTCGCGCCAGCCGCTTCACCAGTTCTTCGGCCTTCTTCAGGAATTCCTCGTAGGCGGCAGCATCGGCACGGCTCTGCTTGATCAGATCATCCAGCAGCTTCGACATCTCCGCGTAGAACCTCGGGTCGGTGAGCTGGTCGCGGATGATGGTCTTGCGGACGTTGTTGATGATGCCCTTCGGCGATGGCGTTCTTCGAGAGCTTGCCCTTCTCGTTCAGTTTGCGGGCGATGGCGTCGTGGATGCCGGTCTCGATGATCAGTTCCGTGAGCGACAGCGAATTCAGGTTGCCCAGGTCCGCGGCCGGGTCGGCCTGGACGTAGGTGTTGAGCAGGTGCCGCATGTCGGCCTCGTAGGGCTTGATGTCCAGCTCCTCGCCCGAGTGCTTTTTGATGGCGGCGCGGGTGTCGCTGTAGAACTCGACTTCCTTCTGCAACGCGGCGGCCTCGGCGTCGGAGTAACCGGCCTCGGTCGAGATTCTGCGCGATGTCGGCGTAGGCGCGCACGAAAGTGGCGACGGCCTTGTAGAAGGAAATGCGCAGCGGCTCCGTGTCGGTCAGCGCTTGCGGGTTGGCCGCGTCGCCGCAGAAGTAGTGCAGGAACTGCTCCATCTCACGCGGCGGCGGCACCGGCTCGCACAGGTAGCGCAGCGCCTCGCGGGCGGCATCGAGTTGTTTCTTCCTTCCTTCAGCCAGTCCTTCAGCTCGACGTTGTTCGTGCCGCCGCTGCCTGCATCGATGTCCAGCTCGTCGGAGCTATAGACCGCGATGGCCTCCTGCACGTCCTCGAACAGCTCCTTGAAGTCCACGATGTAGCCGTAGTCCTTGTCGTCGCCGTCGAGCCGGTTGGTGCGGCAGATGGCTTGGAAGAGATTGTGGTCGTGCAGCTCGTTATCGAGATAGATGTAGGTGCAGCTCGGCGCGTCGAAGCCGGTCAGGAGCTTGCTCACCACGATCAGCAGCTTCAGTTGGCAGGCTCCTCGATGAAGCGCCGCTTGGCCTCGTCCTCGTAGGCTTTCGTGGTCTGGCCGTTCTTCAGGACGTGCTTCGTGTAGGTGTCGAACTTGTAGCGTTCGTCGCTGTTGGCCGGCTCGCGGGAGATCGCGTTGTGGTTCGGCTCGAAGGACGTGATGATGCCGCAGTATTGGCCGAAGGCTGTGTTCTGGAACAGGCGGTAGTAGTGGCAGGCGTCGTAGATGCTGGCGCGCCACCAGGATCGCCGTGCCCCGGTCGTTGTTCAGGCGCGGCTTGAGGTCGAAGTCCTCGATGATGCTGGCGATGATGCGCTGCTTGCGCTCGCCGGCGCTCATCAGCTCCTCCATCGTCGCCCAGCGCTTGCGGAGGACGGCCTTCTGAAAGTTGTTCAGCGTCTTGGTCTTCTGCTCGAAATACGCCTCGATGGCCTTCGGCGAGGTGAGGCGTTGCGGCACGTCGCGGGCCTCGTATTTCAGATCGAGGACCACCTTGTCCGCCACGCCTCGTGGAACTTGTAGGTGTGGATGTAGGTGCCGAAGACGTCGCGCGTCAGTCTGCTTGTCCTTCTCAGCAGCGGCGTGCCGGTGAAGCCGATGAAGATCGCGTTCTCCAGCCAGCGCTTCATCTGCCTGTTCATGTCGCCGCCCTGGGTGCGGTGGCACTCGTCCACGAAGACGTAGAACCGGCCATGAACGTGCGGCGGCGGCGCCCTTGAGGTCGGCGGGATCGAACTTGTGGATCAGCGCGCACAGCAGCCGCGGCGTCGGTGGCGCCGAGCTTCGCGACAAACTCCGCCCGCGTAGGTGATGCGGGGCGAAGGCGAGTCCTCGCCGATGACCCCGGCGTTCTTCATCACGCCTTCGATCTGCTTGTCCAGTTCGTCGCGGTCGGTGACGATCAGGATGCGGGCCTCGGGATCGTGTTCCAGCAGCCACTTGGCGAGCAGCACCATGAGGATGCTCTTGCCGCTGCCCTGCGTGTGCCAGATGACGCCGCCCTCGCGTTTGCGGATGCGCTCCTGCGCTGCCTTCACGCCCGCGAACTGATGCGGGCGCGGCACCTTCTTGATGCCGTCGTCGAAGATGATGAAGTTGCGGATCAGGTCGAGCAGGCGGGACTTCTCGCACATCTCGGCCAGCGGCCGGTCCAGCAGCGCGCCGGCGCGTCGAGCGGCGCGCGGCGTTGCCGTCCTTCCATTCCACGAAGAACTCCTCCCGCGTGTCGACCGTGCCGTAGCGCAGACCTTGCGAATCGCTGCCCGCGAACACCAGCTGCACCGTGGGGAAGAAGCCCTTGTTGAAAATCTCTTCCTGGTTGGTGATGAGCTGGCGCACGCCGTCGGCGATCTCGACCGAACTGCGCTTCAGCTCGATGACGCCGACGGCGATGCCGTTCAGGTAGAGCACGAGGTCGGGCCGGCGCTCGTAGCCGCCGCGCAAGGTCACTTCCTCGGCGAGGGCGAAGTCGTTCTTCTCCGGGTGCTCCCAATCCACCAGATGCACCGTTTCGTGCGGCCTGCCCGGCGGCGATCTGCACCGGCACGCCGTAGCGCAGCAGTTGGTAGGTGCGCAGGTTGGCCTGATAGAGCGTGATGCCGGTGGCGTCAGCGGCGGCCACCAGCTTTTGCAGGGCGGCGGAAATGTGCGCCTCGGAATAGCCGCGCGCCTTCAGGTTGGCGCGGAGCAGGTCCGCCTCGATGCAGCGGTTGTTCTCCCGCTTGTTCCATTCGCCGAGGTAGCGGTAGCCGAGGCAATCGGCCGTGCCTTGTCGGTGAACAGGGCGAGACGCGGTTCTGCGTCTTGCGTTCGGAGCGGGGTTGTTCAGGCATGGGCCTCCTCCGGTGCGACGAGCCGCGTCTTGCCGGTGAGTAGTTCCTGCATCATGGCCTGCTTGAGGGCGCGGGTCTTCTCCCGCCGCTGCTCCAGCGCGGCCAGTTCCGCGTCCATGTCCGTCAGCACCTCGGCGATGGCGGTTTGTTCGGCGACCGTCGGCAGGCATCTTCAACTCTGCAAGTGTCTGCGAACGTCGGAAGCGCGCTGTCGAGTGCACAGTAGCCTTGATCACGTGATCTGCATTGCGCTCAAGCAACTCGAGAACTCGTTCGTCATGTACAGATGCAAGATAATCTGCCGCCGAGATGTCATGCCTCTGAACTTGTGTCACGGCATCAACGCATGTCTGATGCACATCGAATCTTCCGTCAACGTCAGTGAACAGCATGTCGTTCGCAGATTCGACCGTCACTCGGCGATCGAGGATGTCGCTTCGCAGATCGTGTCGAATAGCTGCTGATGCGTCTCGACAATCTCGCGCGTCCACGAATGCAAGGATATCGTGCCGTCTCTCAGATCGCTGTCTTGCGTTGATTCCGACTGCCCGTTCTGAATGTGTGCCACGTCCCCCAACCGCTTCACCTCCCACTCGCCGTGGAAGCCGGGAAGGCGGGTTTGGCCGGTGAGGAGTTGCTGCATGGCGGCCTGTTTGAGGTCGCGCTTCTTGGCGATGAGCCGGTCCAGCCCGCCCAGCAGCCCATCCACATCGCTCAACGCCTCCGCGATGGCGCGTTGTTCGGGCAGGGGCGGAACAGGCAATCGGCACTTCGATCGAGACTGCTCACGATGTAGATGCCGATGCTGCGTCTGGTGCCATAGTTCGCGAACGATCCGCGATCAGCTCACAGCTGAAGAAGTGAGACCAGTAAGCCGTGAATCGAAACTCGATCGAGTTGGGCGCAGCCGGTGAAGTGCTATCTGATAGCACAGCATGCTTCATCGACGCAGTTCCGCACTGCGGCCGAGACCTATCTCGCTCACCTTCGCGAACAGCAAGTCGCCCTTGCTAGGCGACATCTTCGATATCCGCACGTGTCATCGGAACGCTTCGTGAGCAGTCGTTGATCTCGATTCGACCGCATTGCACTGCCGTTGTCGATGTCGAGCTTCGATGAACGCGCAACGTCCTTCGTCCGACGTCGGGCATCGTTGCCAATCGCGTTGATATCGACACGATCTTGACCGAGCCGTGCAGACCTCCCACTCCTCTGGGATGACGCCCACCTCGGTCTGCTTGTAGCCGGGTTTCACTTCCATACCGCCCCCATCTTCTTGAGGTGTTCGTCCACGCGGGCGGCGAGCGTCTCCACTTCCTCGGTGAGCTGCGGCAGCGGCGTGGCGTAGCGTTCGGCCAGTTGGCGGATGCGGCCGGTGAGCGTTTGCGAGACGCGGTCCAGTTCGCCCTGCACGGCGGCGGCGAGCGTGGCCAGCCATTTGTCATCCACCACCAGCGTCTTGATCTCGTCCTCGGTGAGCTTGGGGTATTTGGCGTCGAGCTTGGCGTCCAGGTCTTCCTGCGCGGCTTTGAGCCGTGCTCTTGGTCGTCGGTCTGCTGGTCGAGCAGGGCAGCATATTCCTCGAGCGCCTTGCGTTCGTCGGCGTAGTCCGGGTCGTGCCCGATCTCCTTGAGCCGAGCCTTCACGGCCTTGGCGGTGATCTTCTGCTTCTCGCCCTCGCCTTCGATGACTTCCGCGAGCAGCCCTTCCTCGCCGCTTTGCTCCTCGCGCATCTCGTCGAGTTGCTGCTCGATGCGCGGCGAGCTCGGCTTCGATGGCTTCGATGGCGTCCCGCTCGGCGGCGAAGTAGCGGGCGATAAGGACGGCGCGGGAACGAGGTCGGACTTGAAGCGTCGCTTGCCCTTCAGGTAGTCGTGCGGCTCCGGCCAGACGAGCTTGCTTGTCCTTGTCCTTGACCTGACGATCTCGCGCGGCTGCGCGCCCTCCTTCCAGCCGTCGGCGGCGATCAGGTAGCAATCGTCCTGCATCGTCTCGGCCCAGTAGTCCATCAGGTGCTGATAGACGTCGTAGGCATCGAGCAGCGGCGCGGCCTTGAAGGTGGCGAGCAGGTCCTCGGCGATGGTTTCGATGAGCGCCTTGGGATGGCCGTCCTTGTCGAAGCCTTTGAGCAATCGCGGCGTGTTGGCCTCGCTCCATTGGCGAAGAGCTTCGCGTCGCCTTCGCATTGAAAGCGGTGAACTCGGCATGACCGAAGATGGCGGGCTTCACCTCGCGCGATCGGCAGCTGCAGCTCGAGAGTAGCCGGGGCGGTCAACTGCTTGAACAGCGCCGCGCGCACGGCCGGGGATAACCTGCCAGTAAGCGCTCGAGCGCGTCGAGGTCGCGCGTCGGGGATGCCGCCGCGCAGGTGGCCGTCGATGTCCTGCATGTCCTCCGGCTCGGTGCTGTCGATGTAGCGCGGCAGGTTGAGGTTGTAAGTCGTTCTTCGGTCGGCGATCTCGTCGACCGGCACCAGGCGCGCGTAGCGCGGGCGCTGTCGGCCTGCTGCGTGAAGGTATCCACGATCCGGTGGATGTCCTGCTCGCGCAGGCGGTTCTTGTTGCCGTCCTTGATGAAGCCCTTGCGAGGCGTCGATCATGAAGATGCCTTTGCGGGCGGTGGCGTTTTCCTTGTCGAGCACGAGGATGCAGGCGGGGATGCCGGTGCCGTAGAACAGATTGGCGGGCAGGCCGATGATGCCTTTGAGGTAGCCGGAGCGGACAAGCTTCTCGCGGATGACGGCCTCGGCGTTGCCGCGGAACAGGACGCCGTGCGGCAGGATGCAGGCCGCCTTTGCCGGTGCTCTTCATCGAGCGGATGATGTGCAGCAGGTAGGCGTAGTCGCCCTGCTTGCGCGGGCGGCACGCCCCACGCGAAGCGCTGGAAAGCGGTCGTCTTCGTCCAGGCGATGAGGCCGGTGCACCAGGTCTTGTCGGAGAACGGCGGATTGGCGACGACGTAGTCGTAGGTGCGCAGCTGCTCGCCGTCCTTGAACTTGGGCGCGGCGAGCGTGTTGCCCGTGAGGATGTTGGCCGTCGGGAAGTCGTGCAGGATCATGTTCATGCGGGCGAGGCCGGCGGTGGTCACGTCCTTCTCCTGCCCTTCGAGCGTGATGTGCTTGCCCGCCTCGGCGGCGACCTTCAGCAGCAGCGAGCCGGAGCCGCAGGTCGGATCGTAGGCAGTGGTCGCGGCCATGGTGTTCGCTGGCGAGATGCCGATGACCTTGGCGATGACGCGGCTGACTTCGGACGGGGTGTAGAACTGCCCCTTGCTCTTGCCGCTCTCGGTGGCGAAGTGCCGCATCAGGTATTCGTAGGCGTCGCCGAGGATGTCGTCGTGCTCGGCGCGGTTCTTCGAGAAGTCGAGGGCGGGATTCTGGAAGATGGCGATGAGGTTGGTGAGACGCTCCACCATCGCGTGCCCCTTCGCCGAGCTTGTTCGGGTCGTTGAAGTCGGGGAAGTCGCTGCGGGCGAGGCGGCGTTGGCATCGATGAGCGGCTGGATGATCTGCTTGTTGATCTTGTCGCCGATGTCGCTCTTGCCCTTGAGCGCGACCATGTCCTTGAAGCTGGCGCCCTTGCGGGATGACGACCGGCGGGGCGAAGTCGTCGTAGTCGGCGTACTTGTCGGAGACGTATTTGATGAACAGCATGAACAGGACGTAGTCCTTGTACTGGCTGGCATCCATGCCGCCGCGCAGTTCGTCGCAGGAAGCCCAGAGCGAGGAGTAGAGTTCGGATTTCTTGATCGCCATTTTTTATGTTTTGAAGTTTGAATTGAGACATTACAGCTTCACAGCCGTTAGCTCCAGCGCGCGCACTTATTGTAGGTGAAGGTTGACAAAAGTCTCAATCTCCCTGCCTTTGTTTCAAGTATAGCAAAATGTTGCAAGTTTGGTTTAATATATATGAGATTGCAGAGGTTAAGCTAACATGAAAGAACAAAGCAAACGCCAAGGTGGATACCTTTTCGATATAACTATCGGCGAAAATGAAACCATCGCTCATATTGATGGAAATGAAATTTTCCGTTTAACCTTCAATCCCCAAAACTTCACCGAAAACTTTTATAAATCTGTGCCAATCCCCCAACCGGGAGAGGCTATAAAAGAAAGTGTACGCTCAATGCTAGATCAGCAAAACATTAAGAGGAGCGAAGAAGAGATTGAGGCAGCTATTCAGGAGGCAAGTAAAGAGGTTGTAAAGGTAATTCATCAAACAAAAGCTGCACATCTAGCCGCTCGCATGTCAGAAAATCTACACGGTTTGCTGGTGGCAGTAATTGAGGACGCCGTTAAAGCATATGCGATAGATGGCACAGTCGAGCTGAACAAACAGGCCGGGGCAGCAATTTCAATCGGCCAATTCAAAGATGTAATCTTAAAACAACATTGGGCACGCATCCGTGATTTAGCTGGCATTAAGCAGGGCGGCGCGCGTAAAAGAAAAGGTTTTGTCTGGACTGATGATAAGAAGATTGCCTTTTACCGAAAAGTGGAATCTCAACACAAGATAAATAACAAGTCCATTTGGCAATACGCATTGGATATTCTCATCGAGCAAGAGTTTGATGCAGACACGATTGCTTGGTCAAAAGCTGTTCAGTGCTGAAAGACATTCCAGAAGAACTATTTGATAAAGCAGTAAAGTCATGGCGTAAGTATCTAGAGAGGGAGAATTGGCGCGAGATGAAAACTAAAGAAACCCCACATGCTTTTGAGTATCGCTATACTCTACATTTGCTTGGCTATCCAGATGAGTTCACTTACTCAACTCTTAAGACATATTACTATGATGGCAAAAAACTTTCTGACAATCAAACTTGACTTTGAAAATCAGAAATTAAGAATGAAAGTATCTGATTTTCAAAGAAAATTTTGACGCTCAGTTTTTGCGTCTGTCAATTTAAGACTCGATAGGTTTTCTATCGAGTCTTTTGATTTTCAGGAGTAAAAGAAATGGAACAAAAAATTCTAATTGCTGCCGAAGTGGCAGAGATGCTGAGAGTTGACCGTCAGCGGATTTATGAGCTTGTACGGCGAAATGCAATTCCCGTTATTCGCCTTGGCGAGCGTCAATATCGCTTTAACGCGGTAGCGATCAGGCAGTGGATAGAACAGGGCGGAAGCTCGGCGACATTGGCAAGCAGAGATTCATTGAGCAGCGGGAGTGAAGATGATGTCTAGCCATCCGACACCGCTTGAAGCCGCGCGCTCATACGTAAAGCGTGGGTGGATGCCGCTACCCGTGCCGTTCCGCTCAAAGAATCCGGGCTTCAATGGCTGGCAAAAGTTCAGGGTAACTGAATGCGATCTCTCGCGGTACTTCAACGAGAGACAGCAAAATGTCGGTGTGCTCTTGGGTGCAGTATCAGGGGATTTAGTTGATGTTGATCTTGATTGCGCTGATGCCGTCGCGTTGGCTCCTCAGTTTCTTCCAACAAATGGCGCGGTATTCGGCGCAATTCACGCCCAAGATCACATTGGCTTTACGTTGCGAAAATCGCTAGCAAAGTCACTTTCACAGACCCGGTAACAGGAAAACGTCTTGTCGAGATATTGACCAACGGCCAGCAATCAATCTTTCCGGGCAGCACACACAAAGATACTGGCGAACTGGTGCAGTGGTATGAAGAGCAAGAACCGTCGCCTTTTTCCGCAACCGCTTTAGTTCATGCGGCTAATTGTCTAGCGGCGGCGACCCTGTTTGCGCTTCACTGGCCGCAAGAGGGCAGCCGTCAGGAGGCCGCGCTTGGGCTGGCTGGGAATCGTTGCGGCGGGATGGTTAGAGGATAAAGCTGCACACTTCATCGAAGCCATTTGCTGCACGGCACAGGATGAAGAGACGCGCACGCGCGAGAACAGTTATTGATTCGGCTGCAAAGCTAAAACAAGGCGCACGCCTCACCGGATGGCCGACGCTCGCCAAAATCATCGAGAAGCGCATCATTCACCGTGTGTGCGAGTGGTTGAGCGTTAAGGCTGATTCGCCATCAAGCGAGGTGGAAAGCCCGTCGCTAGTCGCGTGGCCGGAGTTACCAGAAAAGGCACTCTATGGCCTTGCGGGCGATTTCGTCCGCGCGATAGACCCGCACACTGAGGCTGATCGCGCTGCTGTGCTTGTCCAGATATTCGCCGCTTTCGGCAACTGCTTAGGACGATGGCATATTTCGTAGCCGAAGCAGACCGTCACTATCTAAAGATCTTCGCTGTCGTTGGGCGACAAGCAAAGGACGCAAAGGCACAAGCTGGGGACAAGTGCGGCGCGCCTTTGAGGGAATTGACGAGCAGTGGCTAACGAGATGCGTTGGAGGCGGCCTCTCTTCAGGCGAAGGGCTGATTTGGAGCGTGCGCGATGCGGTAGAGAAGAAAGAGCCGGTCAAAGAGAAGGGCCGAATCGTAGATTACCAGACGGTCATTGCAGATGAAGGTGTGGAAGATAAACGCGCCTTTGTCCTAGAGGCAGAGTTCGCCAGCGGTTGCGCGTGATGGCACGGGAGGGCAACACGCTCTCGGCGATCATCCGTCAGGCATGGGATACAGGGAATCTTCAGGTTAAGACACGCAATAACCCGAATCGAGCTACAGGCGCACACATCTCCATCATCGGCCATATTACGAAGGACGAACTCAGCTAATCTTGACGAAACAGAGACGGCCAACGGCTTCGCTAATCGTTTCCTGTGGGTCTGTGTTCGTCGCAATCGAATCCTGCCGGAAGGCGGCGCACTTTCGGATCTTGAGCTAAACCCGCTCGTCAACCGTTTATGGTCGGCGGTTCAGTTCGCCAAAGGCGTAACAGAGATGCGCCGTGATGCTGAAGCGCGCACCCTCTGGCATAAAGTCTATGCAGAACTGTCAGGGGGACACGCTGGCTTGTTCGGAGCAGTTACATCACGCGCCGAAGCCCAAGTAATGCGTCTGGCGTGCCTCTACGGCTTACTCGATTGCAAAGATGTGGTTGAGCGCGTCCATCTGGAATCTGCTGTTGCGTTGTGGCATTACTGCGAAGAATCAGCCCGGTACATCTTCGGCAATGCGACGGGCGACCGTATTGCCGACGAGTTACTGCTTGCATTGAAAGAGCAGAAGGCGATGGCTTGACGAGGACTCAGATACGCGACCTATTCAATCGAAAAAATGCAGGGGCTATTGATGCTGCGCTGGCGGTGCTCTCAGAAACAGGCCGAGCGCGCTTCGAGACGGAGCAGACAGGTGGGCGTCCTGTCACTCGCTGGTACGCTAGCACACGGGGCGACAAAAGCGACAAAAGTACAACACAGAGCGATAGTGAAGAGCCTTTAGCCTCTAATGTCGCTTTTGTCGCCAGCGTGAGCGAAGAGCAAGAGTGGGTGCGCAAGCACGCCGATGAAATCCTAGAGCGTGCGGCAATCATGGAATTTGAGGGTGGCATCGCTCGTGAAGAAGCTGAACAGGTAGCACGCGATTGGTATGTGCCTGTTCCTTTCTAGGTACTTTCCACTGAGATGCTCGTTGGGCGGAAGCTGTAGCACAACCCTAAAAAGGGGTTAAAACAGGGGGAAGAGAGAAGCACATCACATAATAAAAGAATCCGTTGAGCATGGGATTTTCAGAATTACTAAGAAAATGAAATGTATCTACAGAAAAGCGTACAGAACAAATCGGATTCTAGTCACCTTTGAATTTGAAATTAGTCTGTTGGATGAAAGGATTTGCAAGGTTTTGAAACTATCCGGCCCGGTTCACTTCTTCTTGCGGCTCTTTGATGCTTTTGAGGCTTGCTCTTCTTTGGAAGGTCTGCCTGGTTTGCGATTCATTACGGGAATCAGGTCTTTTTCTTCGATCAAAAATATCTGTCCAACTTTAGAAGCTTTGAGCCGACCATCTCTAATTAAAGCATTCACGCGCCAGCGCGTTACGCCTAGCTTGGCCGCTACTTCTGAAGTTGTTAAAAATTTTGAACTTGCCATGCGAGAAAACTATACACACGAGATGCTGTTTCTTCAACCGAATTCTTGACAAACTATACACGCGCGTGTATAGTTAACTCAAGTTAATAATCAATCTTGAAAGGAATAGATGTCATGTTCAACTCGGAACGGTAAATCTCAAAAGCGCAATCGAGCGGTCGCGGCAACTCCATCCTAAGGTTAAGTGTGTCATGTTCGGTTTGTATGAAGTCACTGGCAGCAAAGGCAATACTTACCTTGTCCGATGCTGGAAGGAACAAACGGGCAAGTTTGTTGATTGCTCCTGTAAGACGAAAGACGGTGTGGCTTGCAAGCATGGTGTCGCTGCAATCCCGCTTCATTCGTTTATGGCTCAGACATCGCTTGCCAGTCAATAAAACGAAACGGGATAGGTGAGCGCGCCAACGCTCCCTATCCCTTCACTCAACCCCTTCCAACCAAGAAAGGTTAGAGCAATGAAAAGATTAGCACAGAAAAGAAGGCGATACGCACAGCCAGCTAGGAGGTTCAACTAGCATGGCCGGTCAAATCATCAATCGTGGCGATGACACTGGGCTCGTTCGCATCTTCACCGGACGTGACAAACAGGGCAAACGGCGTTACTTGAACAAGACTATTAAAGGTAAGAAAAAAGATGCTGAAACTTACTTGAGTAAGACGCAAACCTCCATCAGCGCAGGGACGTTTGTAGAGCCATCTGCATTAACTGTAGGTGCTTATCTTGACAGGTGGCTGCAAACAGCAGCGCAGCGACGTGTGCGTGAAAGCACCTTTACTGGCTACTCAGAATTGCTAGAGCGATATGTGCGCCCGGCCTTCGGAGAAAAGAGGCTGTCAGACTTGCGCCCGCTTCACATTCAAAGCCTTTACACCGAAATGCTTGAGCGCGGTCTATCTGCTCGCACTGTGCGCTACACTCACGCCGTTTTATCTTCATCGTTAAAGCAAGCCGTGAAATGGCTTATGCTCGCGCAGAATCCGGCATCGCTTGTAGATTTACCGAAATCGTCTCGAAAAGAGATGCAAGCACTATCGCCGGAAGAGGCAAAGCGTTTTCTTACAGAAGCCCAAAAAGACCGATGGAGTGCATTGTTCGCTTTGGCTCTGGCAACAGGGATGAGGCCGGAAGAATATCTTGGACTACAATGGAAAGACATTGATCTAGTGAAGGGAATTGCTACTGTACAACGTGCGCTTGTTTGGAGTCGCAATGGTGCCGGGTGGACGTTTACACCGCCGAAGACTACGCGAAGCCGTCGAAACATACCTCTGCCAGTGTCGGTTGTTAGCACACTTGCCTCTCATAAACGGCAGCAATCGGAAGAGAGATTAAAAGTTGGAGCGGCATACCAAAATCACGATCTAGTTTTTGCTTCACGCGAAGGAACACCAATTATGATGCGTAATCTTTTGCGTCGGCACTTCAAGCCAATTTTGAAGCGCGCAAAAATTTCTCAAAATATCCGGCTTTACGACCTACGCCATTCCTGTGCGACTCTTTTACTGGCAGCTAACTAGCATCCGAAAGTCGTTAGTGAGCGACTAGGCCACGCCAGCATTACCTTAACTCTTGACACCTACTCGCACGTTCTACCATCCATGCAGCAAGCCGCATCTGAGAAGCTGGAAGTAATGCTATTTGGTTGAGATAGTAGGTGACATTCTGCAATTCCACATTACAGTGAGAATGCGCCGCTATTGACCATCCCTTCCGTTAACTCGCCTAGCAGTTAATCTTATAAAACTGCTAGGCGTTTTACGGTTTCATAAGCAACTCAGCACAATAGTTTCTACTTTATCCTTCTTGCAAATTCCACAGAAGAGTTATTTTGTGGAATTCCAAACCGCTAACTCGCGGTCGGCGCAGATGCTTGTTTGGCACTTATCTCACCACGGCTGTCGCCGATATTGCTCCCTAAATTCACAAGGAAGTTAATCCCTCACGTATGGCGTATCTCGTGAGTTCTGCCATGCTACTCAGTCCTAGCTTGTCGGAAATCCGCATACGATAGGTCGAAACGGTTTTAACGCTGAGAGAGAGTTTCTGAGCTATCTCGTAGGATGTTCTCCCTTCGGCGAGTAGTTGCAGAACTTCACGTTCTCTACTGGTAAGCAGATCTGGTGATCGTAGTGCCATTCGTTCAGCCGATAATACCCTCTCAATCTCTGAACTGATGAAGACTTTACCATCATTAACCGAACGGATTGCAGGGACAAGTTGGTCCGCCGCTGAACTCTTGGTCATATATCCAGATGCTCCTGCCTTGAGCATTTTATTTGCCATACTTGGA
This sequence comes from Pyrinomonadaceae bacterium, assembly GCA_963817025.1. Lineage (GTDB taxonomy): Bacteria > Acidobacteriota > Blastocatellia > Pyrinomonadales > Pyrinomonadaceae > JACMLC01. The sequence continues at coordinate 923,801 of CAWFML010000005.1, forward strand.
TTTACATGCATTGTCAACACCAGAATGCGGACTCCCGGCAACTCATCGATAATCTGTCGTGTTGCATCAAAGCCGTTTAGATCTGGCATTGAGATATCCATCAGAACAATATTAGGTCTTAGCTCATGTGATAGACGAACTGCCTCTCTGCCTGTTGCCGCCGTTCCCACAACTTCAATATCTTGCTCACGCTCGAGGAGCATTCTAATACCCGCCCGCACGACATCGTGATCGTCGGCAATTAGGACTGTTATTCTGTTAGGCATTGAGACGCTCACTATTTATGGCATCAATCAGATGCCGAGATCTGCTCCGTAAAGGCATTAACTAAATCGTGGAGCGCGCTGAGTATAGCTTCTAGATACACTACGGTTGCAGGGAATTCCCCACGGTGAAACTTAGTGTTGCAGATTTCTAAGTACTTGAGGATCAAGGAGCGCGAAACGAAATACTGCTCACGAATGCAGTTGCGCAGAACCCGACTGATAGACTTGGACTTGAGGTAAGTGTCTGCAAGCTGATAGTAGTCATCCAACGCCTCCTTGAGATGCCGTTCCATGGTTGGGGCAGCTGGAGAGATTGCTGTTCTGTATTTATCGACTCGGTGATCATTGTACAACGTAAGAAGTCCAGCCCAAGCTTCACAAGTGGCTTCATCGATGTCTTGCCGTAGCCGAAGGATACGTTTGCAGTTGACCACGTCTCTTGCATTCTCCCAAGAAAACACTCCGAAATATCGACCTACCGAGAGAACTGCTTGATCTGTCGGTGAATCGAAAATCCAGCGGTGAATGCGCATCTTTCTTGTCAGGAGAGCGAAGAACGCCTCGCGATCAATATCAAGATTCTGTATGTCATGTTCTGCATCAGTCACATCAATCAAGATCGAGTCTGCCCCCAATGTTGGGAAAACCTGAAGCAAGACGCGGTCGCTCCGCGTGTGTTCAGCGCGCCGAGATAGAAGAGCATTTAGTTCTATGCTCTTAGCGGCAAGCAGAAGCCTTGCCCGACCAAAAGCTTGGTGGATTGAGTCGCAAAGGAAGAAAGATTCGTAAAATTCTCCGATGAACTCAATTGCTGCTTCGTCGTCCGCAGGGCCATACACAGTTATGAGAAACGGAGCACTGCTAATCAGCGTTGTGAGTGCATCGGCTGAGTAACAGGAGAGAAAGATGGCAGCACGCAAACGTTCCCCGGTCTCCTGTAAAATCTGCACACATTTCTCTGCAGACAGCCTGACACCGGAGTTGTGCGCTGTGTTCTCAAGGTAGATAGCGTCTCTTGAGCCATGTCCTGAAAACTGGACAATTTCATATGGCCGGACGCGAAGTGCGTTAACTAGGTCATCTATGGAAGTGGCGTGCAATCTATCGACGGCTGTTGAATCCAGACCTACACGTTGTAGAGCAAGGTCGATCCTCCGGTGTTCCATGTCCAAACGGAGTCGTTTGGACTCAGGAGGATTGCTGTAGATGATTAGAATCCTTGGGTCCATAATTCATCTTGGCAATTCGCACCAAATGCACTCTGCTGCACTCTGTGCAACAACGCCGAACGCTAAATAGACAGCTAGTATCGGTCTAACACCTCACTAAAACTCAATCCTAATCTAAAGAGTGATATTATTCTACAAAAAGGTGCATTTATGGAATTAGCAAGCTCATGCGCTTCAACAGTCTATCCGGCAAGCTATACCATTATGAGCATGACAATTATCTGACATATTAAAGTTGGCACACTATAGGCACACAAAATAGAAAGGGCATCCGATGAAGGATGCCCTATCTGTTTGAAACTAAAAGTGAGCCGAGCTGGGCTCGAACCAGCGACCCGCAGATTAAGAGTCTGCTGCTCTACCAACTGAGCTATCGGCCCACATGCAGGAAGGAATTATACGTTGCTCAAGGCGTGTGTCAAGCAAGCAGTCATGCTTGCTCGATATAGCTTCCGGCGCGACCTCAATGCGCATGAGGTTAGAGAGCTTGCAGCAGCGCGTTGCGCATGGCTTCGGCTGTCGGCCAGCGATGCGCGGGGTCTTTGGCGAGTGCGCGTTCGACTGCGCTGGCGACGTTGGGCGGAACATCATGCACGCGCTGGTGGATTGGGATGACCGGTTTGTCGAAGATGGCTTTGACGGTTTCAGCGACGTTGGCTTTCGGCGACAGATCGAGCGCGACGGCTCCCGTCAACAAACTGTAGGCGGTCATGCCCATCGCGTAAATATCCGAAGCGGGCCGCACGTTCTTGAAATCTCTAATCTGTTCAGGCGGCATATAGGCGAATGTGCCTGCGACATCTCCGGCCATCGTGACGCCGCTCATGCCTGTCTGCGTAAAACTTTTGGCGAGACCGAAATCCGTGAGCTTGGAGGTATAGCTGGGCCACGCGCCGCTGACCAGTATGTTCTGGTCTTTGATGTCGCGGTGGATAAAGCCTTTGTTATGCGCGAAGGAAAGCGCGTCGAGCGTCTGCGTCAGAATCTGCACGGCCTCTTTGTAGGGCAGTCGCCCGCCGCGCGCATCCGCCAGTCGCGCAGCATCCGTGCCTTCTACAAATTCCGTGATGAGATAGACGACGCCGCCATGTGTGCCGCGATCTATAAAGCTGACGATGTGCGGGTGTTGCAGGGCGGCTGCGACATCTATCTCGCGCATAAAGCGGCGCAGGGCTTGATCGCTGACGGCGACTTCGGGCAAGAGCGTCTTGATGGCGACGGCGCGTCCCGTCTGCTGGTCGCGCGCCAGCATGACGCAGCCCATCCCGCCGCGCCCCAAGACTTTCACCATGTCATAACCGGGCACCGGCTGCGGGCTGCGTCTTAGTTCTTCGCGGCAATCTTCGCAGAGATAGGTCATGTGCTCGTCGGGCGAAGAGGCTTCGGCCTGATCGCGCCGCCCGCAGTTGAGGCACTCGACCATAACGACAGAGGGCTGGGTCGCGGGCATGCCTGCGCGACTCGCGCCCTGCTGGTTATACAGGGCCGTTGGCGCAACATCAGTGTCAGTCGTCACTTCGACGGCGAGAACTGTCTGCCCGCCCTGTATCTGGTCGCCGTTCCGCAGGTATGTCTCCTGCACTTTGACGCCGTTGACATACGTCCCGTTGGTTGAACCGAGGTCTCGCAGGAAACAGCGCGGCGGCGCGATTTCGAGCAGGCAATGATGGCGCGAGAAGAAGCGGTCTTCGGGCAGATAGAGATGGGCCGTGTCGCTGCGCCCGATGAGAAAAGTATCGTGCTGGTCGAAAATGAATTGTCGCCCGACATGCGGCCCGGACAGCACTCTTAAGGTGACTCTCATCTCTATCTTTAACTAACTGTTTTAACCGAAGAAAATTTTTAAGAAGGCAAAAGTATAAAGTTAAAAGGCAAAAGGAAGGCTGCAACCAACTTTTAATTAAAAGCTTTTAACCTCACTTTTGCCTTTTTACTTTTACCTTTTACCTTATTTGTAAATCTCCAGATCGTCGAAAGCAACCTGCGCGGTGTCGCTTGTATAAAAGCCTACATAGCCGCGTTTGTATCCGGCAGTATCGGACACGCTCGTCGCATACTGGCCGTTGATATAGAAAGAGAGCTGGTCGTCATTGGCGCGCACCTCTAACTGGTTAGGGGTCGAGCCTGTGCGAATCAATGACGAGAGAGTCCATGTGATGAGCGTCGTCTCTTTGCCGTTCTGATGAAGCGCGACGCGGAACGCGGGGCTTTCATCCGTGCGAATGAGAAAAGAATAGTCCTCCAGATTGCTGCCCTTCAGTTCGCCATAGACAGCTAAGCCATATCCCATCGTCGGTGATGTCCCGGTCACGCTCCGCGTCGTGACACGCGCGGTGACGTTCTCAATCATATAGTCATCCTTCTTTGGTCCATAGACTACCACATAGCCCTCGAATACTGTCCCCGCAAGCCTGTATTCGCCGTTGACATATTCCGCCTGACCGAAAGTGTTTGCTCCGATCCACCATTTGGCTGCGGAGAAGTCGTCCTTCAACTGGTAATCCTTGCGCGATGAGCCGGAGTTTTGATTGGTCGAACTCGCATTCGCATTGTTTGCGTTGCCGTTGCGATTATTGCCTACATTAGAGGTGTTCGAGTTGTTGGCGTTTGAATCATCCATGCTGGCGAGAGCGACGATCAGGACGACGGCTCCGATGCCGACGACGACGAGCGCAGCGACGCCGCCCAGAATCCAGTAGATAGCTTTGGATTTTTTCGGCTGCGCCTGTCCGGGCATCGGCGTCCATGAAGGCGTCGGCGTGAAAGGCTGCGCGCCCGGCGGAGCTTGCCCCGGACCGTAAACCTGCGTCGGCGGCGGCTTCGTCTCACGTGCCGGAGTGTATTGCAAAGTCGCGCTCGGGTCATAAGACGGAGACGAACCTCCGACGCTCAACAACGGCGAACCGTCGTCCAGACAGAAGCTCAGCGACTCATCCGTGTACGTGCGGCTGCAAGAAGGGCATTTTTTCATAAAGGGGGAACCTCAAAAAAAGATGAAGGCGGAAGAATGAAGGATAAAGGGAGTGCTGTTCAAGCATGAAGCACTCATTTTCAACAGCATTGCTTTCATGTGAAATATTCAAGATTAAGAACTGCGCTTTCATCCTTCCGCCTTCATCCTTCATCCTCGCTTTATTATACGGGAAGCAAGACAGGACTCAAGAGTTAGATGACTGTGCCGCAACGACCGCAGAACCGCGTGCCGGGCGGATAGCTGGTGCTGCATTGACGACAGATGATTTGTACAGGGCGCGGGGCGTTGAATTGAGACGCACTGCCGCTTGAGATTGTCTCGCCGCAACGCCCGCAGAATTTTGTTCCGGCGGGAAGCTTTAGCCCGCAGCTTGGACAGGTAATGGTGTTTTGTGCGGGCAGATTGTGACCGCTGCTTGCGCCGGGGCCGGAAGCGGGCACTGAGTAACCGCTGATGCTTCTGCCTCCTGCGTTTCCCCCGCTGATGCTCTGGCCTCCACCGCCGCTGCCGTGGCTTGTTGCCGCTCCGCCGCCTTGTCCTTCAACCACTGGATGAAGCACTGTGCTGCCGCAGCGACCGCAGAACTTTGCCCCGGCGGCAAAGCGTGCTCCGCATTGCGCGCACATAATGACGCCGGGAATGCTACTGTGCGGGCCGCTGCCGATGCCGCTCGCAGGGCCGCCGCGCGAAGGCGTGAACTGGCTCGGACTCGCTTGCTGTCGAAACTGCGCCTGTATGACCTGTTCGTTTGCGCCGGGTCGAATCTCTATCACGCGCTCGTCGTCCATCTCGCCTGAGCGGGCTACGCGCAGGACATGTCTGCCCGGAGGAATCGAGTTGAGGATGACGCGGCCCGAACGCCCTATGCTCCCGTATCTCTCATCATCCACATAAACCTCTGCGCCTGCGGGCGCGAGAATCACGACGCGCGAATCGCCGTGCTCGTCGCCGTCCTCATCTTCTCCGACGGCTGCTTCAAACTCTTCGAGCCAATCGGCGACATTCATAGAGCGTTGCTCTATGTCTCTTTCGAGAGCATGCATGACCGCGCTTGCGACTTCGGGCGGAATGTCCGTGCGAAGCGTGCTCAAAGGCGGAGGCGCGTTCATCATCTTCTGCATGATGAGCTGCGGCAGGTCGCCCGTGAAGGGCGGACGCCCCCCCAGCATGTGATAGGCGATAGTCCCAATCGCATAAACATCTGCGCGGGCATCGAGATTTGCGCCCGGCTGCATCTGTTCGGGCGACATGTATTCGGGCGTGCCGATGATGCCGCGCGAGGCTGGCCCGCTCGCAGAGATGGCTTCGGCGACGGCATCGTTGACGATCTTCGCCAGCCCGAAATCGCCGACCTTGACGAAACCGTCATCCGGTGCAGCCGCCGCGCTCTTCTTCTTTTTCTGCATGATAAAGATGTTGGCGGGCTTGAGGTCTCTGTGCAGGATGCCTGCGTCATGCGCTGCCTCTACGCCTTCGGCCACCTGCCTGAGAAGCGTGAGCGTGCGCTTCGGGCTGAGAGTTCCTTCGCGGCGCAGCAGGTGATGCAGGGTTTCGCCCTCGACATATTCCATGACGAGAAAAAAGACGCCTTCGGGAGTCTTGCCGAAATCCGTGACATCAACGACGTTCGGATGGCGTATCGAAGCGGCTGTGCGGGCCTCCCGCTCGAAGCGCGCGATGGCTTCGCCTTCCTGCATGTCTTCATCTGTGAGAATGTCCGGGCGGACTGTTTTGACTGCGACGCGGCGTGTCACCAGATTCTCGTCGCGCGCCAGATAGACCTGACCCATCGCGCCGCGCCCCAGACGCTTTTCGAGCAGATAACGGCCCGCCAGCAGCGGGGGGCCGGGCAGCGAGCGACGCGTCTCCTTGTTGTCCTCCGGACAGACGAGCACTTCATCTGCAAAGCAGCGTTCGCACCGGGGGCATTCGCGCATAATAAAATCTTTCTCCGATTGCGACTGATGAAATTATCAGGCAAGACATAGCAGAGCACATCGCTCTCATAAAAAGAAGAGTCCGAAGAAAGAATAAAGCGTCACACGGCGGCGCGTCAAACATTCGTGCGCGCGTGCTGTGTGACGCCTTTGAGGTATGAAGGTAAAGCTGTCTTTAACCGGCTGCGGCTTTGGTCTGAAGCTGCTTCTTGGCTTCCTCCATGCGTGTGCCAAGCTCTTCGACGCGTTCCTTGCCCAAGACCTTTCTGGCATTCGGGAACATCTCGCCCTCTTCTTCTTCCACGTGATGCTCGACGTTCTCTTTGAGCACGGTCAGCTTTGCGCCCCACTCTTCGGTCTCTTTCGATTCCGCTTCAAGCTCTGACAGCAGCCGTTTGACGACCGCGTGCTCTTCTATAGCTTCGAGCGTAATGTCATGTGTCTCATCCGCGTCCTTGATGGCCGGATAGAAGATTTGTTCTTCGATCTGTGCGTGTATATCCAGTTCCTGTTTGAGCTGTGTGAACAACTCTTCGCGCGTCTTGACGGCGCGCTCTGTGGTCGGCTCAAGCTTCTCAAAAATGCCTGAGACCTTTTCGTGATCCTGCTTCAATAACTCAATTGCATCCATAATCTTCCCTCCAATGGTTCGTTAATTTGCAGTGATGCACGCTAATCATACGCACATCGGCGACTATCTGATGTAAGAGCAACTGCAATGCCGGAGAAGAGCAAGGATGAAGGATGAAGGCGGAAGGATGAAAGCGTGGCTCTTAAACGTGAAGGATGAAGAATGAAAGATAGCGAAGGATGAAGGATGAAGAGAGTGCTATTGCAGATGACTGCTCATGCTTGAATAGCACACTCTTCATCTTTCATCCTTCCGCCTTCATCCTTGCAACTCAACGCAGCACTGCGAGCAGCGCGTGGCTTTGAGGGGAATGGTCGAGAGGCACTGCGGGCAGTCTTTGGTCGTCGGCCCTTCATCTTCCTGTTTGCTTTTGAGCTTATTGACCGCGCGGACGATGAGAAAGACTACAAAAGCGATAATCAGAAAGCTGATGACATCGTTGAGAAACGAGCCATAAGCGATGACCGGCAACCCCTTTGCTCTGGCATCCGCGAGCGAGGCCGGATGCTGCCCGGAAAGGTCGTAGAAGAGATTTGCAAAATCGACTTTGCCGAGCAGCATCCCGATGGGCGGCATCAGGATGCCGTCCACCAGCGAGGTCACGATCTTGCCGAAGGCCGCGCCGATGATGACCGCCACCGCCAGATCAATCACATTCCCGCGCGCGATGAATTCTCTGAACTCTTTGAACATGGCTCATCTCCTCGTAGTCCAACATGCACCAGTGCCCGTCGAAATCCTTACGGGGTACTATAGGTTCCCATCTCTGCCGCGCTCATCCCTGAACCGATTCCCACCAGAATACCGCCGAGGATGGCGAAAACGATCCAACCGATCAAGAGCTTCATCAGGTTGTACTTTTGGGCGTTCATAAATCCCCAGATCAAAAGATAGAGATTACAGATCAGGCCCAGGATGCCTTTGCCTGCTCCCTCTGTCTGGAACAATTTAACGAGCACCAGTATCTGGCAGACGACGGCAACCAGAAGAAGTAACGCGCCAAGAACAATTAATACCATTCCCATTTTCTTTAAGTCTCCATTCGAGTAGTTGGTAGTTAGAACTTTTTTATCTGCCGACAAGCAGGGCAGACGTGTTTGGAAAAAGCAACAAACGGGTCAACCAGTAGAGCATCAAACTAACGAGCAGGATAAAAGTCATCCCCGTGCGCTGCTCTACCGTTCGCACAGCAGAAATCAAAGAGCGGCGCGGTCTTTCGGGCAGCAGGCTCGCCAGCATAATCAGCGCGAGCGCCAGCACGAAGAGCGGCGCGAAAGCATGAAAAGTGAAAGACGTGTGCCAGTCGCCGTGCAAGAGAGCCGTCGTGGCGCGCGTCAGCCCGCAGCCGGGGCAGGGAATCCCAAGCAGATGTTTGACGGGACAGGGCCAGCCGGGAAGCCCCGCCACAACCAGCGCGCCCTGTACAAACACGAAGCCGGAAATGGCGAGCGCCTCCACACGGTTCTGCATGACAGACGCGATGATTGGAGAGCGCAGTTGACCTTTAAGCATCTCGGTTCCGGCGACGGGTAACCCTTGAATTCCTGAAAAGTTTGACGGGAGCAGGAAACTCCCGCCGTGTGTAGAACGGGCGCACCTTACACTAAGCCGTTGAGCATGACAAGATATTTCGTCCGCCGGATTGGGTCAGTTTGAAAATGAAAGAAGCTTCTCATCGCGGAGACGCAGAGAAAGTAAAAAGGTAAAAGGCAAAAGTGAAGATGCGAGGAATGCTGTTCTTACTTTTGCCTTTTACCTTTTTACTTTTGCCTTCTTCATCTCTGCGGTGAACTTAAATTAACGCCCCGTTAAGAGCTTACTTGATGCCGAGCATCTCTACGTCGAAGAAGAGAGTCGAGTTGGGCGGAACCTTCGGCCCGTTTCCCTGCGGGCCATAGCCTAGCTGCGGCGGGACGATGAGCTTTCTTTTTCCGCCGACCTTCATCGTCATCAATCCTTCGTCCCAACCCTTGATGACCTCGCCGCGCCCGATGACAAAGCTCAAAGGCTTGCCTTTATCAACAGAACTGTCAAACTTCTTGCCGTTCTCCAAAGTTCCTGTGTAATGCACCGTAACGGTTTTCCCGGTCACAGGACTTGGCCCGCTGCCTTCAACCTGATCTATATATTTGAGGCCGGAAGCCGTGGTCACTTCCGTTCCCGTTTTGCTTCCCCCGCGCCCGAAGTAATAGAAGAGGCCGGTTAAGACAACGGCAGCGATGATGATGCCTGCCATAACTTTTGTAGTGTTGCTGAGGCCATCGTTTTTCGGCGAGCTTGCAGGCCGGGGCGCAAACGATCCCTTATAAGTCCTTCTGCTTTTACTGGTCTGCCTTTTACGACTTTGCGGCAAGGTTTGATACTCCTTAGAAGAAAAGAATTTTTAAATATCCGTCAACGCGCATGAATTTCTCACAGGTCTCCGGCTTCAAGCAAGCGCGTGTGTGGCCGCGCGCCGGAACAAAAGAAGTTTGACGCACGCGCGCACCACAATGATATGTTAACCGTCATGACTGATTATCTCGAACACAGGAATGATTTCAGTAATCCGGACATCGCGTCCGTCGTTGACGAGCTGTCTTTATGGTCTTCAAGATTCGGCCAACTGCTCTTTGAACATCTGGAAATTCGCAAAGGCATCGACATTCTGGACGTTGGCTGCGCGAATGGTTTTCCGCTCTTTGAGCTGGCGCACGTCTTTGGCGGCTCATGCAAATTGACTGGCATAGATGTCTGGCCGCAGGCCATCGAGAGAGCCTTATTCAAGCTCAGCGTGTACAAGCTTTCCAACGTGCGTGTTATCGAAGCCGATGCGGGCAGGCAACCGTTCGCAGATGAAGAGTTCGATCTCATCATCTCAAATCTTGGAATCAACAACTGGGCCAACCCGCGCGCGGCGCTGGCGGAATGCCTGCGCGTGGCAAAGCCAGAAGCCAGCCTTGTCCTGACCACCAACGTCGTCGGCCACTTCAAAGAGTTTTACGAGGTCTTCGGAGAAGTTTTGAGTGAAATGAACATGTCCGAACGACTGGAACAAATGGAGGCTCAGAACGCGCATCGCGGCACGCGCGAATCTCTCTCCGGCCTCATAGAGGAATCGGGATGGACGCTCGTCAAAATTATCGAAGATAGTTTTCAGATGCGATTTGCGGACGGCAGCGCGCTCTTGAATCACTCGCTGACCAAGATCGGATTCCTGGACGGCTGGCGAAGCGTCGTGGACGCGAATCATGAAAGGGAAGTGTTCGATCAGATAGAACGTAAACTGAATGAGACCGCGCGACGAAGCGGCGAGCTACGCATGACCGTGCCGATGCTGTACCTGGAAGCGAAGAAAACTTGAAGAGAGTTGATGTCTCGCCCGACAAACGGATTTTGCGAGCGCGGCTGACCTGTGCGACAATTCGCCCCGACGCGCCTGTAGCTCAGTGGATAGAGCACCTGCCTCCGGAGCAGGGGGCCGCAAGTTCGATCCTTGCCAGGCGCATTATTTATTCTTCTACTATCCTGATCTCTTCCGCTCCCGGCGCAGTGCTCAAATACTTAATCAGCACTACTTCGTTGTGCCGCTCGTTATAAATCATCTCGTCAACCATTTCGCGTGCGATGAGGATGCCGAAGCCGCCGGGGCGCATCCCTTGAGCTTCCCTGTAACGCTCGTGCTGCACGGGGTCGTCTTCAGGATTGAGAATCGCCGCGTGATAGAGCGATTCGATTTTGAATCCCTCGCCGGGGTCTTTGATGCGATACAGAATGACGCGCGGCGTGTGCAGGTAGCCGACTTCGACAAACTGTGACGGGTCGTTTTTTCCGCCGTGCTCGATGGCGTTGCGCAGCATCTCGCGGAAAGCATAGGACACGTTCTCGCGCGTCGCCAGCGGCAAATCCGTTTTCAGTTGGGCCATCAATCTTTCGAGCGGGTCAATCGCCGCCGGGTCGCAGGGGACGCGCAGTTCTATCCATTCCGGTCGCGCAGAGAGGACTTCGATTTTGATTTCCTGCGGGATCATCTCGAAGACAGCGCTGACGGCAGAGAGCAGTTGGCCGATGTCGAAAGGTTTGGCGAGAAAATCGCAAGCCTGATCGCGTAGCGCGCTGATGGCGGTCTCCGGCGTGGTCAGCGCGGTCATCACTATGACGCGCAAGTCCTGATGGCTCTCGCGCAGGCGCGAGAGCATCATCAACCCATCCATCTTCGGCATCATCACATCGAGCAGGGCCAGATCAACGACCTCTTTCTCGATAATCTCCAAACCCTCGAAAGCATCATGCGCTTCCAAGACCTGATAGCCCTCGCGCCTGAGCGCAAACCCGATCAGGGCATGCAACTCCGGGTCGTCATCCACAATTAGAATTTTTTTCGCCATGCTCGTTCCCCTGAAAGGCAAGGATGAAGGATGAAGGCGGAAGGATGAAAGGGATGCTGTTCAAACATGAAGGATAAAGAATGAAGAGAGAGCTATAGCAGATGACCGCACATGCTTGAACAGCATTCTCTTCATCCTTCATCCTTCCGCCTTCATCCTTGCTCTTCTCCCATCGCCAGAAACAATGCGTCCGTGGCAACCTTGCGATTGATATTGACTTCGAGGCGGCGGCGATGCTCTTCGATTTCAGAGAGCCAGCGCGCGGCACGCCTGCTTTCAAGCCGCGCGCCGATGCGTGAGAGCTGCTCGCGCAAATCTTGATTGGCAATCTCCTGCGCCTGTGCGCCGTGCGAGAGCGTCCACACGTCATGCACCAGCGTTTCGAGCACCCCGAGGCGCGGCTCGTATTCATCCTTGCGCTTCGCATCGCACAACTCTTCAGCCGCGCGAAGCAGCCGCGCGCGGTCGCCTGTCACCGCCAGCGCATCCAGCACGTCCAGCATCGCCTTGCGCTGTTCGACATAAGCCGCGAGGTCGATCTTGAGCGCGCGACCGATGCTGCCGCGTGCCACATGCGCGGCGAGGCGCGCTTCATCTTTGGAAAGTTTTTTGTTTCGCTCAAGCAGTTGTTTCTCAATCTCTGTGACAGGCAAAGGAGCAAAGCGAATCATCTGGCAGCGCGAGCGTATGGTCGGCAGCAGGGAGGCCGGGCGCGAGGTGATAAGAATCAAGTGCGAAGCCGCAGGCGGCTCTTCAAGAGTTTTCAAAAGCGCGTTGGATGAAGACTCGTTCAGGCGGTCTGCATCTTCTATCAGAAACACGCGCGCCCGGCCCTCGTTGGGAAGAAAGTTTACTTCGCGCTCAAGCTCGCGCATCTGGCCCACACGAATGAGGCGATTGAAAGGACGCACCAGCCCCACGTCCGTGTGCTCGCTCAAGATGAGCTTCTCTTTATTATCCGTGTCGCTCGCGTAATCTGGAAACTTCGATTGAGAGATTTTCACGCACGACGCGCAGGTGTCGCAGGCGTCGAAGCCTGCGACGGGCGTGCGGCAGTTCAGAGCCTTTGCCAGCTCAAGCGCGAACATCTTTTTGCCCACGCCCTCCTCGCCCGCAAACAGCAATGCGCCGGGGACGCGCCCGGCCAACAGCATGCGCCGCAAGCTCTCTTTGACACGTTGATTTCCGGCGAGATTCGAGAACATAAAAAAAGTCCCAGGCCCCAAACCCCAAGTTCCAAGTCCCGCGTCAGATTAGACTTGGGACTTAGGATTTGGGGCCTGAGACTCCAAAAAAAGCGTGACCACTTCCATGACGCGCGTGTGTGTTTCATCAACAGAGCCTGTCGCGTCAATGATGCGTATGCGTTCCGGCTCTGCCGCAGCCATTTCAAGATAGGCGCGGCGAACGCGCGTGTGAAAGGCCACATCCTCTGCATCCAGACGGTCGTTGCCGCTCCCGGCGTCAGTTCGTCGCCGCGTGCGCGCGATGCCTTCTGCGACCGGGAGATCGAAGAGCAGCGTCAGGTCAGGCTTGAGGCCGCCGGTCGCAATCTCCACAATCTGTCTGATGAGTTCGGGCGTAAAGCCGCGTCCGGCTCCCTGATAGGCCACTGTCGAGTCGGCATAACGATCCGAGAGAACGATGTGGCCGGATTCGAGCGCGGGCCGGACAAGCGTCCGCACGTGTTGTGCGCGGTCGGCTGCGAAAATCAGCAGCTCTGCCAGCGGGTCAACATTCTCTTCCGCATCCAGCAACGCTCCGCGCAGGCGATTGCCGAGGGCCGTGCCGCCCGGTTCGCGCGTCGTTATCACTTCGAGGCCGTGCATCCGCAACTGGCTGCCAAGCAGGCGCATCTGTGTGGACTTGCCACAGCCGTCAATGCCTTCGAAGGTCACAAAAGCTCCGGTCACTTCTGGGTCTCTTTCAAAATGTGGAATCGGAATAAGATGTCAGGAGCCAGCCTGCTCTGTCGTCTCGGCGGCAGCATCCGTCGGCGGCGCGGAGGCTTGAGGCGGCTGGCGCAGTTCGCCGCTTGCGCGCCGCGCGTGCGAGATAGTTGAGATAGCATGTTTGAAGATCAACTGCTCCTGCGGGCCTGTTTCCAGCAGGATCGAGAATTTATCAAAGCTCTTGATCCGGCCCGAAAGCTTTGCGCCATGCAAGAGGTAGATCGTGACCATACTCCGCTCGCGACGCGCCGTGTTCAAAAACGCATCCTGTATATTCTGAAGTGACGGCTTGCTGTCCACCTTAGTGATGCCTCCGGACAGGTCGAAAATCTAAAAATAAAATGTTGCAGTCAGATTACAACAGGCGGAAGAGCAGTGACAAGTAAAAGATGCGGGAAAAAGGGTAAAAGGGTAAAAGGGAAAAATTGGTAGGCTCTTTTTACCCTCTTTCCCCTTTCCTCTCTTCCTCTTTGACCCTTTCTATCATCTGTTGCTGCACGTGCGGGTCGTCGCCAAAGCCTTCGAGCCATTCAACGCCCGGCTCGCGGCGAAACCATGTGAGCTGGCGTTTGGCATAGTGACGCACGTCCAGCCGGGTTTGCTCGATGGCGCTTGCAAGGTCGCGCTCGCCTCTCAAGTATTCGACGACTCTCCGGTAGCCGTGAGCGCCGAGCGCGTTTGAGTCCGACGGAACTCCCTCGGCCAAAAGTTCGCGCACCTCTTTGACCAGCCCGGCTGCGAAATGAGCTTCGGCACGCTCGTTGATGCGGCGATACAACTCCGCGCGCGTGGGCGCGAGCGCAAAGACGCGTATCCGCGCCGCGCTCTCGTGCGGCTGCATCCGCGCGCTCTTTTGCGCGGACATGGGCAGTCCTGTTTGCAGCCTGACTTCAAGCGCGCGTTGCACGCGCGGCCAGTCTCTCTCGAACAGCGTCGCGGCTGTCTCCGCATCAAGTCGCTTGAGAAGTTTGTATAGATGAAGCGCGCCATGACGCTCTCTGATTTCGGTGAGCCTTCGGCGCAGGCGTTCATCCGTCCGAGGACTCGGAAAGAAAGGCTGGCGTAGAGCGCGCAGGTAAAAACCCGTTCCGCCGACGAGCAACGCTGTCGAGTCGCGTGCTTCTATCTCTTCAATCTTTGCGGCTGCGTCGCGCGCCCATTCTCCGGCGGTGTAATTAATCTCAGGCGGCACGAAATCTATCAGGTGATGCGGGACGCCGCGCCGCTCTGCGAAGGGGACTTTGGCCGTCGCAATCTCTATCCCTTGATAGACCTGCACCGAATCGCAATTGATAATCTCGCCGCCCGTCGCAAGGGCCAGCGCGATGCCCAACTCGCTCTTGCCGGAAGCGGTCGGGCCGACGATGGCGACAATCTTTTTCTGTGTCGGATTGGAAAGCACTCAAGCGCGTGAGTAGACGAGACGTAAGACGATAACGAGCCAGATGAGCAGGAGCAACACGAGCGCGCCCAAAATCTGTCCGCGTGAAAATCGCATCATGACAAAAGCAGCCCTGCTAATTCTTCATCCGTGGGCCGCACCAGCGCGCGTCCCTTTGCTTCAAAGACGGGCACCAGATTCTGCCGCGTCAATTTATACATCGCACGCAACGCGCCGAAATCATTCGCCACATCGCGCTCAGTATATTCAATAGCATTCCTCTCAAGCCACACGCGCGCACCCGCGCACAAAGGGCAAGCCGGAACGACATAAAGCGTCACATCTTTCATCTTGAAAGGGGTTAAAAGGTTAAAAGGGGAAGAGGCAAGATTGAGTGCCGCTTGTTTTTCCTTTTACCCGTTTGCCCATTTCCCCTCTTCCCCCTTTTTATTCTCTGCGTCTCCGCGTCTCTGTGGTGAAGCTAATTCACTGAGAAGCTATTAATACATTTTCGTCAGCTCAATCCCTGTGTAATAAGCCTTCAGAATTTTATCGTAGCTCAAACCCTGCTTTGCCAGCCCGTATGCGCCGACCTGACAGAGGCCGACGCCGTGGCCCCATCCGCGCCCGGTAAAAGTAAATCCTGTGACGCGCCCCGCAGCATCATAGCGGCGGTCAATCACAAAGAGCTGTTCGCGCAAGCCCAAAGCGGAGCGTATGCGCCCGCCGCGCACATGTCCGGTGCCGTTTGTCCCGATCAATTCAAGGTCTGTCACGCGGCGCGAAGAGCCTTGCGCGGCGATGCGTAAATCCGTTAACGAGCCGATGCCTCTGGCCCAGCGCGAGAGACGCGACTGAGTTTGCGAAAGCGAGAGTTCAGCCGTCCAGTTGGTAAAGGGAGACATCCTCTCAGCCGCCGCGCCGTTCGGGGCCGGATGAGCTTCGAGATAATCCACCTGCCCGCCCGCGTTGACATGAAACACGACAGGCTCGCTGCCGACCAGCGAGAGCGCGCGCATCTGATGTGAAATGTTATCGCCAAAGGCGCGGAAGAGATAGGCGTCAGGGCTGACAACGATGCTCTGGTCGCGGTTCTTGGTAGAACGAAGCACGAGCGCGCCGCTCGCGGTTGGCCGCGTCGTCGCCTTTTGAAGCTGCAAAAGATTGCGCGCTTCGAGCAGGCGCGCGACGGCGCGAATCATACGCCCGCGCGGCATCGGCTCGCGTGGCCTCAACGTCGCATCCGAATAGAGCGAGAGCGAGCCGTCGCGCAACAGCATGGCGACATCGGCGCGGTTCTGCGCTGGAATCTCGCCCGCATCACGAAACCCCAGCAGGTATTCCACGTCTGCATCATCCATCAAAGTGTCTGCGCGGCTCGGGCCATAAAAGGCTGCTGCCAGCGCGCTGCTGAAACCTGCCGGGCGCAAGGCTTCATCTGTCAAAACGGGAACGGACTGGCGCGCGAGCCTCGCCACATTAGCGAGCCAGCCGCGCACTTCTGCCGTAGACGCAGGCGACAAGAGCCATGCGTCCGTCAATCTGGACGAAGTTAATTGAAAGCCGTTGACCGAGAGCGCCGCCGCGTCGCGTGCGAGCGCGAGATTAGATTCGTCGCGCAGGTCGGCAGGCTCGCGCGAAGTCTTGACCGTAAAGGAGGCGAAGTGTGCTTTGCCTTCAAGCGCGCACTCGCGCCCGCGCAGGTATGGAGTTGCTTCATTGAAAATGTTTTCGACATCCTCCGTGCGACCGCCGCAGGTCGAAGTGTAGAGCGCGTTGATGGCTTCGCCCTGATAGGTGGCGACGATGCCGCGCGTCTCTTCGACGGCGCGCGTAGACAAAGGATGTTCCGTGCCGAGACCGCCGTAAACCTGCGAGCGCGTGGTCGGTAACAGGTCAAAGCCTTGCGAAGCAAACTGGTTGAGATTTTTGATGGCATAGGTGCGCGCGGCGATGGCCTGCGCCTTCAAAGCTTCTATCGCCGGATAACCGCCCGGCGAGAGTTCGTTCGGCACGACGCCGCGCACGTAATCCTCAAGCCCCAGGACATTAACGACCGTCAAAGAGCCGCGCGCGTTCGGGAAAACTTCCAGCCGTCCGCGATAAGATTTTTCGTTAAAGCGCACGGGCGCGCTGCGCTCATCGCTCGAAGCAAACGTGACCGGGGCGCGCGAGCTAAAGAGACTTGAAGACCCGGCTGCGTAGACCGCCAGCTCGCGCAAAGGCATGCCTGTCATGGCCGCTGGCCGCACGCCGCTTCTGTTTGAAGATGATGCTGTTGAAGCTCCGTTCGTCGAGTTGCTTCTCGATGAAGCGATGCTTTCACGTGCGGCGCTTCGTGCGCCCTGCGCGTTGACGATGGCGGCAGAGGCAAAGCCTGTCTGTTCGAGACGCGTTTGTAAGTCTTCCGCCGCGTCGCGCGACAGGTTTTCGCCAACGAGGATGCGCCATGTTTTCGACTGCGCGTTGTAAGAGACTTCGGAGTTCTCGCCGGTCTGCGTGCGTATCTCTTCCGCCGCGCGGTCTGCGTCAACGCGCGTGGCGGCTCCCGCAATCTCTACGCGAAATGTGGCCTCTGCGGGCGGCAGGGGCGTGAGGGCGCGCGGCTCTATACGCACACGCGCCACGCTGAGCGGCGTGGGCGGCTCCGTCAAGCTCGTAGTGCTGAGCAGTTGCCCGCTCGTCGAGATCGAAACTGACCGCGCCTCTGTGCTAAGCCCGATGCGAACTGTCGGCTCGCCCGTCATTCTGGATACTTCGATAACCGGCGCGCTCGTTTCAACCGCAGCGGGCTGCTTTGTCTCAGGCGCGCGTCGCGGGCGCGTCTGTTGCGAAGAGTCCTGCGCGAGTGTCAGCGTTGATGCGATGAGAGCGAAAATGAGAATGAGGGAGAAGAAAAGTTTGGCGCAAAGGCGCAAAGGCGCAAAGAGAAGACGCAAAGAAGCAGAGGAAGTGAAAGCGGCAGAATGAGGCTCTTCTTTATGAGGCTCTTCTTTTACCCTTTTCACCATTTACCCTTTTGCCCCTCTCTTCATCTTAAACAGGTCTGTTAACGATTCTACTACATTTCACTCGCCGCTCATGACGGCATTGAAGACAAATGGAAGAGTGGCCCACGCCTGCCCGCGATGCTGCGGGCGAAAGCCGAAGAGTATGACGCGGCCCTGACCCATTGCAACCTCTGCGAGCGCGATGCGCCCGGCAATATATTTCTCGCCAAGCAGCCAGCCTGAGCGCAGCAACTTCTCCTTTGCATAACGCGCCACGACGCGCACGCGCTTTGAATCCGTCGCTTCAAATGCAGAGCTGTTGATGAAGTAGGCGTCCGTCTGCTCGTCCATTCCGCGCGCGAGCGAATCCTGCGCGTTGACCTCAAGGCTCAGGATAGAGCCGGGGCAATAAAACTCTTTGCGATTGACGCCCTCCAAAACATTTCGCAAAGGCAGGTTGAAACGCTTGATCGCCATCTCTGTCGAAGCATCGAAACAGATGAGCGTCCCGCCTTCTTCGACGAAACGGCGCAGGTGCGCGATGCCTTGCTCGGTCATGCCGCCCGTAAATTCCTGCGGATAGCTGCCAGCCGCGTTGCCCTCTGCAATATCTTTGGCGCGCTCGGACGGCAGGATTATGACATCGAAACGTGCGCGCAGATTTCCGCGCCGCACATCTTCATCGCGCAGCGAATCATAAGGCACATTGAAATTATCAAAGACCCAGCGCGTCCAGCCTTCGTCCATCGAACCCATGTGGCTTTTGTAGAGCGCGAGCCGCACGGGACGCTTGATCGGATTCGGAATCGGTGATGACGTTCCCGCTTGCGGCGCGAGCGCGAGAGCCTTGCGCACTTCCGTTGCATCCGTCAGGAGCTTTAAATATCTGCCGGAAGATGCGGCTTCTCTGATCGAAGTGACGGCTTCGATGTTAACGCCCATTTGCATCGGCAGCGTCCAGCCTGCGACATCATAAGGCGGCTCTGCCTCTCCCGTCGCGGTCAGGCGATGCGGGTAGACCTGCGGCTCGAAGAGCGCCTGTATGTTCCAACGCTGCGGCTGGCCCGGATAAATCAGATAGCTGCCGAGCGGGACTTCCATGTAATCTTTGCCATGACTGCTCATAGCCATGTGAAGCTCGCGCGTCATGCGATGCACCTCCACGCCCTGCCAGAGCAGTATCTCTATCAGCCGCGCGACCGCTTCATCGTTGCCCTGTCCGGCAGGAATCAGATAAGCCTCGGGCTGATCCGGCGCATCCGTCCCGCTCACTGCGCGCTGGCCCAGCTCGTAAAAGTTTCGCAGGTAATTCTGTCTGTACTTTGCCGCCAGCGAGAGCACGGAGCGCGATGCAGCCATCTCCATCGCCATGATTTTTTCCGGCCCCCAACTGCCGCCGCGCCACGGGCTTGGATGATTCGTTGCCGCTTCGAGCGCGGACGGCATCCCGCGCCCCTTTGATTTGGAAAGCTGGTCGGCGGTGATGTTGACGGGCGTCATCAATTTTGCGCTCGCGGCTTCGGAGAGAATTCCGATTGAGTTGTGAAAGTAAGGGACTGTGCGAAAACCGCCGTGCCACCAAGTGTCATACTGCGCGTTGGTGATAACGCCCTCAAAATTTGCGGCCTGTAAATCTGCCGCCATCTTTGAGCCGATAGCTCCGACTTCTCTCAAGATCAACGGGTGTATGTTCGGGTTCGAGGGATCGTAAAAAGGCGGGATGGTAAAGCGCGAGCCGCTCTGCCCCTGTTGATGCACGTCGTAAACTATCTGCGGAAACCACTCTTTCCAGAAGAGACGCGTCACAAGCCGCGTCTCTTTCAGGTTGAGCATAAACCAGTCGCGGTTGTTATCATGCCCCGCGTAGTGATGATAAAGCTCAGGCGGGCTTGTGCCTTCATAAGTCGTGCCGAGCGTCTTGCGATACCAGTTGGCGACGATGTCTATCCCGTCCGGGTTGGCCGAAGGAATCAGAATCAGAATCGTGTTTCGCAAAATCTCAAGCGTCGTTTCATCCTGCGCCGTCGCCAGTTCATAAGCGAGCTGCATGGACATCTGCGAGGCGACGATCTCGGTCGAATGAATCGAGCACGAAATCGCCACTACAGCTTTACCTTCACGCACAAGCCTGTCGCGCTCTGCCGCGTCTTTAATCGCGCGCGGGTCTGCCAGCCTGCGCTGAATCTCTTTAAATCCGGCGAGTCCGCGTATATTCTCAGGCGCGCTGATATAGGCGACGATAAAGGGACGCTTGAGCGTGGTCTCGCCGATGGTCTGAACCAGCACGCGCTCGCTCGACTGGTCGAGCCGCGCGAAATAGCCTGTGATCTGTCGCCAGTCTGCAATCGTGCGCGCTGTGCCGGGCGCAAAGCCGAGCACGTAGGGCGGGGCGATAACGGATTGACGGGTCTTTCGCTGCTTGACGCTTTGCGCCAGAGCCGCAGAAGATGTGAAAGCTGCTATCGAAAATATGGCGATGACGAACAAGACGACGAGCGCAAACTTATGACGGGGCATTCTGAAAATCCTTCGACTGAATTGTTGGAAAAGGACGCGATGACTGAACCGCGCAAGGCAGAGTCTAACACACGTCCGGCCAGGCGTCTTACGGGCCGCCTCTTTTACTGGTGGTCGCTTTTTGTCGCGGCCATGCTGCTGCTCATCGTTGGCCCGCCGTCCATCATCGTTTCGTGGGCCGCGCGCAGGCGCGAGTGGCTTTACCCGTGGGCCTTGTGGGGCGGGCGCATGTGGCTGCGCCTGAGCGGCATGAAGATACGCGTGCGCGGGCTTGAGCATCTGGACAAGAAGCAGACCTACGTTTTTATTTCCAATCACAGGTCTTACTTAGACACGGCGACGATTTTTTGTTACGTCGGCAGGCGCATCGGTCTGCTGGCGAAAAAAGAGTTGCTGAAAGTGCCGATCCTCGGCTACGGCATGACCTACGTCAACATCATGGCGATTGACCGCTCGAACCGCGAAAGAGCTATAGAGACTGTGCAGGCGGCGACGGCGCGAATTCATTCGGGAGTCTCGTTCGGAGTGTTTGCGGAAGGCACGCGTGCGCTTCCCGGCCAGCTCTTGCCCTTCAAGAAAGGCGCGTTCTACATGGCGATTGAAGCGGGCGTGCCGATTGTGCCGGTGGCGATAAAAAACACGGACATGCTGATGGGTAAGGGAACAGGCATGGCCCGGCCCGGCATCATCGAGATGGTCTTGCTTGAGCCGATTCAGACCTCAGGACTTAAGACGGACGAAGCCGTCGAACACCTCATCGAACAAGTTCACACACGCATTGCCGTGGAATTAGGATGAAGGGGGAAGGGTGTAGGCAAAGCTATGTGAGTAGGGGGAAGGGTGTCGGGTGTAGTGAAAAAGCAACTTCTTCAACTACACCCGACACCCTTCCCCCTACTCCCTGCTCTTAGGGTTTGCTTGGAGAAGGCGAAGGCTTGGGCGCGGGTTTCTGTTGTTCCGTCTCGTCTATGATGTCGCCCTCGATAATCCTGACATCGCCGCGCGCCTGCTTGTAATCGGAATAGCGCACGCGCGCACGCACATGAAGCGGAAGCGAGTTGGCTTCCTCGAAGATCAGCTCCTCGTCCGCGTAGGCGTAGGTGGGGAACCAGTAGCGACCGTCAATCTGCTCGCGGTAGGTTTCAAAGATCGGATACTTATTGCTTTTTGTTTCAGGCACGCCCTTGCCGCGCGTCTTGACGATCTGCAAATCCTGATCGTCCACCCAGATGCGGCCCAGAAAGAGACGCTCCTTTGTCTTCTTCGCATCGGGCATCACTTTGGGCGCGACATCAAAGACGTAAAGATTGAGTTCGTCTATCTTCTCTTTGCCGACATAGGTGAAGTTGTAGAGATGTATCTTTGAAGCTTCGAGCGCGAACTGGTTGACGCCGCCGAGGTCTTCTAAATCCTCCTGCGTCACCTGCGAAAACGAAGGCATCGGGAAGAAAGAGATTCTCTCGAAACGATTGCCGCGATCGTCAAAGGTATAGTTCGAGACGCGGTGATATTCGCCGGTAATCTGACCGCCCATCCCTATGCTCTGCATGACCGCATCGCGCTTGAAAGCGTAGTTGTTGAGGGCTGTGCGAAACTCTGTCTCTTTGGCCGTAAAGGCGCGGATAATGCGCTGGGTGTCAACCGTCTGGCCCGCGTCCGCGGCCTTCGCTGGCTGCTGCGTCTCTGTGACCTTGGCGGGTCGCTGCTGGGCCACAGTCTGATTGAAGTTGGGAATAAAGAGGAGCGAGAGCATCCCCGTAGCGAGTGCGAAACTTAGTATGCGTCTCATATTCATTCAATTTCAGGGTTAATGGATTGATGTGTTAATTCATGCGCCGGAGCGCCATGCCTGTTCGCCGCGTGAATTCTTCAGATGCTCTAAGCCTGCAACATGTTGCCAGAGAAAGGCAGGGGAGGCAGGCGGGCGGATGGTGTATGAAGGGCATGCTATTCAGGCGTGAATTAGCTTTTGAAAAAGCTTTTTTCATCTTTCATCCTTCATCCTCCACCGTCGCATTTCTGTGATATACTCCCTATGGTTTGCCTGTCGTGCCGTCCGAGCGCCTACTCGCATAACTCATTTTCCGGCCCAAGATTCTGAGATGACGCGCATTTTAACCAACCAGATTGTTCCCGAAGATACGCTCACACGTGCGCAGAAGCAGGGCGAGCGCGGCGATCTGGCGGGCGCGTACAAACTGCTTCTCAACCTGATTAACGAAGAGGCCAGTCCTTTCGACAGCGAGCGCGGCGTGCTGGCCCGCGTGACGCTGGCGGAAGTGTGTGAAGGGCTTGGGCAACCCGAAGAAGCTTTGCAGGCGTTGGCCCCGTATGACGTGCATGCGCTTGAAGCTTACCCTTCGCACCTGCGCGGCCTGCTCCTTTTGGCCTTCGGCTCCTATGCTTTCTGGGAAAATGATTACTCGCGTTCCGTCACGTTGCTCAATCGCGCACGCGAGATTTTAGAGCCGACCGGCGACGCTGCCAATCTGACGCGCGCTTATAACTCTCTGGGCCGCGCCTACTGGATGCTGGACGAACAGCCGCTGGCCCGCGAGCATTCCGAAATCGCCATCGAGTGGGGACGCAGAGCGCACAAGGAACGCGCGCTTGCCATCTCTTATATGAATCTTGGTCTCGTCGCGCGGCACGAAGGCGATCTGGATGAAGCGGGCATGTGTTATCGCAGAGCCTTGCGCCTCTTGCGTAACACGACGGACGAAGTGACGCGCGCCCGCCTGCAAAATAATCTCGGCGTGATGCTCATCTATCAGGGCAATTACTACGAGGCGGGTAACAGCCTGCAACGCGCTCTGGAACATCTGGCGGGCAGTCAGAGCAATGCTCTGGTCGGAAACGTCTATAACAATCTCGCAGTCAATTCCATCTACACGGGCGAATGGGCGGCTGCGGAAAGCCATGTGCAGCAGGCTCTCGGAATCGCGCGCTCGCTCGGTGACCGCCTGTGGGAGAGCCGCTGCATAGAGACCCTGGGCGCGCTCCGCGCTCATCAGGGGCGCGTGCCTGAAGCCAACGAACTGCTTCGCGTCGCGCTCGCGCTTGCCAGAGAGGTCAACAGCAAAAAGGATGAAGCGCAGGCTTATCTCTCGCTCTCGCGCCTCTGGCTCTCTGCGCGCAATACGCATTTGTCACTGACCTATGCGCGCAATGCGCGAGACATGGCGCGTGAGACGGGCGATGACCGCCTCGCCAGCGAAGCCGCACTCTTGATGGTCGAAGGCTACAGGCACAGCGATAAATGGATGCCTGCGGAAGACTGGATAGAGATTGTGCGCGCGGAGCTGGAAGGCTTGCCCTATCCTTTTCTTGACGCCATCCTGCAACGAAATCTCGCCAACTTCTTCTCGCGCCGCCATGACCCTTCGCGCGGCGAGCGACTTTTCCAGCAGGCCGAAGAGGCTTTTCGTTCGATGAACGCGGCCTATCAGGTCGCCGTCACAATCTACGAGCACGCGGAGAGCCTGATGCGGCGCGGCGAATATCCGTCGGCGCATCAACGCTTCCTCGAAGCTCTGGAACAATTTCGCGCTCTCGGCGCAGTGCTTGATGCAGAGCGCGCAGAGCGTTCGGCGGGCCGCGCGACAGAGCGCATGGCCCCGTGGCAGATCGCGCCGCCTCCGGCTATCAACCTGATTCCGCCGGACATAGCCCCGCTCATCATGCAGGTCTTGAACGCCGCCTCGGGGCGCGAGCGACTCCTGCGAGAGTTGATGTTCGCAGCCAAAAACGCCCTCAGCGCGGATGGCGCGGCGGTCTACATCGCGGACGATGACGGGCAGCTTTACGTGCAGGCCAGTATTGATCTGGGAGTCAGCGAGCGCGAACGCGCGATGAACGCTGTCTCGCAGTATTTGACTACCAGAGATAAAAATTATCAGGAGCGCGAGGCCGGCGCGGCTGCTTCAAATATGATGCGTGCGGGCGCGCTTGACGAGCACTGCCGCATCCTCGCTCCCAGACGCAACGGCGGAGCTTTTGTTTTATACCTGCGTGCGCCGTCGCCCCTTTCCGAGCGTCGCGCGGAAATCCTTGAAGCCCTGATCGGATGCGCGCATCTGGCTTTGCAGATGATTGATCTTCGCACAGACAGGCGGCGTGCGCGTCCCTTCAACGCCGCCGCCCTGCCCACTTCCGCCGGACTCTTTCCAAACGTCATCGCCAACAGCTTTGCCATGCGAGACGTGATGGCGCGCATGGAACGCCTGAAGGATTCCGATGCGATGATCTTAATCGTCGGTGAATCCGGCACGGGCAAAGAGGTTGTGGCGCGCTCTCTGCATGAAGAGAGCGTCAGACGCGACAAGATTTTTCTTCCGTTCAACTGCACAGCCGCGCCGCGCGATCTGGTTGAAAGCCAGCTCTTCGGCCATCGTCGCGGAGCTTTTACGGGCGCAGTCTCAGACCAGCGCGGTATCATCCGCGCGGCGGAGGGCGGAACTCTTTTTCTGGATGAAATCGGTGACCTCGCGCTCGAAGTCCAGCCGAAACTGCTGCGCTTTCTGCAAGGCGGCGAGATTATGCCGCTCGGCGAGGCTCCGCGCAAAGTCAACGTCCGCACCGTCGCCGCCACCAACCGCGACCTCGAAAAGGATGTCAAAGAGGGACGTTTTCGAGAAGACCTTTTCTACCGGCTCAATACCTTTGTCATCAAAGTGCCTCCTTTGCGCGAGCGCACGGAGGACATTCCACTCCTTGCTTCCTACTTTTTTGAAGAGACCTGTCGGCGCAACAATCGTCAACTGGCAGGCATCACGCCCGAAGCAATAGGATATTTGACGCGCTACTCATGGCCCGGCAACGTGCGCCAACTGCGCAGCGAGATAGAACGCATCGTCGTCTTTGCAGAAGACGGGCAATCGGTCGGGGCCGAATCGCTCTCGCCGGATATTTTGCGTGATGCAGTTACGACCTCGCCCGTGCAGTTCCGGCTGGATTTTTCAAAGCCCATCAATTTCAAGGAAATCATGCTGGATGTCGAGAGACAGCTCATCTCGGAAGCCCTCGCCAGACAGAGCGGCAATGCCACGCGCGCGGCTGAACTGCTCGGCCTGCGTCGCCAGACCCTTAATTATAAGTTGCAGAAGTTCAACATCGCGCACCCGGAGCTTGAGCCGCCCGCAGATGAATGATTATCCTACTTGGCCTGCCAACCGCAAAATTTTTTGCACTTGATGAATATTTCTACGCTATCCTGCTAAATCCAAGCCTCAGAATATTTAACCTTCCCGAACAGCCCTCGCAGCCCAAAATGCCCGCAAAAATCCTGTCACCCGGTTTCCCGCAGCAGTTGCCGGGCTTATCTCTCAAACTCTTCAAAACATTAGAGTTACAGCAAATATCGGGTGACCCGTAGAGTCTGGCACACGCATTGTTATTAGTATTGGTCGAAGGTAAGCAGGAATAGGAGCCTGTTTTAACCTTTAGCGATCAGATTTTATTTAAAAGCTTTAAAGAGGGGAAAACTAAAGAATGCAGAGATTGAAAAAAGTTTTTGGGACAATTTTGTTAGCAGTAGTTATGAGCCTGAGCATGGCACAGGCATTTGCGGGGCCGGGAGAAACTCCGGGCCAAAATGGAAGGGGCGAATCTCCGGACACAATAGAAGTCCCGAAAGACGGGCCTTCGGATGATGACGGCGGGCCGGGGGAGACTCCCGGTGGTCGGCTCATGTTTGAAATTATCAAATTCCTCGCTACAAACCTTGTAGCTTAATGAGACATACACTTCAAGCGGTAGATGAATGGAAGGCCAGAGAGGAAAGGCTTAAGTCCTCATATCGGCGGCTGGCGGTTTCCCGACTCCCCGTCAATCTTTACAGCGCGCAAGCGCGTATGCAACGTCGAGCGGCCACGTTGCTGCACGGGATCGAGGGTGGGACAGGCCAGTGGGAGGAGCTTGATTGCTGCCAGCTTGCCGATGATCTGCGCGGCGACCGCACGTCACTCCATCTGGGCGGAGTGGCGGGCGGCGTCGCGCTCTTCAACGAAGAGAGGAACGGGCTGATCTCGGCTGCGGGAAGAGGCACGCTCTTTATCACGCACCTAGAGAAACTGACGCCTGCCGCGCAAAGAGTGCTGTACAGGATTATTGAGACCGGGCGTTATACGCCTGTTGGCGACCCTTACCCGCGCCCTGTCAGTTGCCGCTTTGTCGTAGCCTCGAAGCGGCCTTTGATAGAACTCGCGCACAGCTTTGCGCTGGGCAGGGAATTGACAGACTTACTCGGCAGGATTTCTCTCAGGTCAGAGGATGTCATTCACGCGCTCGAAGCGGAAGAGATTTACCAAGCTCACCCCGGCAACCTAGCGGCAGCCAGTTAAACGGCCCGCTCAGTTGCGACAAAATTGGCGACGCCTGTCCCCACCAATAAAGGCAGGCGTCGTCGGTTTATATCCACAACTTCTCTAATCGACAAATTCGACTTCGACCGGGTGCGGGATAATGCCGCGCTCGTATCCTTCTTTGAGCAGCAGCCTGACGGCCTCGCGCCCGCGCTCTGTATAATCGAGCGTCAAATCGTTAACCCACATCGAAACGAAACGATCCGCCAACTCGGGCTTCATGTCGCGCGCGAACTGCATTGCATAAGCTAAAGCATCTTCACGATGCGTGAGTGAATATTTGATGCTCTCGTGCAGATAGCCGGAAACCTTACGCATCATCTCCGGCCCAAGCTCGCGCCGGATGACATTGCCGCCCATCGGCAGCGGCAGCCCTGTCCGCGCGTGCCACCATTCGCCCAAATCTATCACCTTGTGCAGCCCCATTGATTGATAAAAGAGCTGGCCCTCATGAATCAACAGCCCTGCGTCCGCACGCCCCTCCTGCACGGCTTCGATGATACGGTCAAACGGCACGACCTCGTATTCAAATGCCGGATTGAAAATCCTGAGAGCCAGAAACGCGCTGGTCAGCGTGCCGGGAACGGCCACTTTTATCTTCGATAAATCTTCCGCCTGAAACGGCTCGCGCGCGACCACGATTGGCCCGTAGTTGTCTCCGATGGATGCGCCGTGCGGCAGCAAAGCGTACTTGTCTGCGATGTATGCGTAAGCGTGAAAGCTGATGGCCGTCACATCATAGACGCCGCGCATGGCTTTCTCGTTAAGGCTCTGAATATCTTCGAGCACATGCGTGAATTGCAGGTCGCCGGTGTCAATCTTATCGTTGGCGAGCGCATAAAACATAAATGCATCGTCCGAGTCCGGCGAATGCGCGACGGTGATGGTGCGTGTGTCAGTTGCAGTTGTCATAACAGATTGTTAGACGGCAGAGAAGCATTCAAAATTTGCCCCCGGCCATCCTTATACAGTAGTCGCTTCTCTTTCTATTCGATTATAGACAGTATCTCTCTCAACGGCCTCAAACCCCGCGTCTTCGATGAGAGCGATAATCTCCTGCTTCGTCATCTTGACTTCGTTGTTCGATTCGACAGAGTAGCTTTCCGACAGCTCGCCGCCTTCTGTAATCGTGCCGTCCAGATCGTTTGCGCCGTAATGGAGCGCGACCTGCGCGAGGCGTTTGCCCAGCATCACCCAGTAAGCCTTGATGTGCGGAAAGTTGTCTAGCATCAGGCGCGAGACGGCTATGGTTTTCAAAGAATCAACGCCCGACGGGCCGGGCAGGTGAGCGAGCTGCGTGCCTTCAGGATAAAAAGCAAGCGGAATGAAACATTGAAAGCCGCCGGATTTGTCCTGCTGCTCGCGCAGTTGGACGAAGTGGTCTACGCGGTCTTCTATTGATTCGATATGGCCGTAAAGCATCGTCGCGTTAGTCTTGAGGCCCGCCGCGTGGACTTTGCCGGAAAGCGAGAGCCAGCGCGGCGCGTCACACTTATGCGCGCAGAGCATAGAGCGCGTCGGCTCGCGGAAAATCTCCGCGCCGCCGCCCGGACACGAATCCATGCCCGCACGTATGAGCTGCTCGATGACATCATCATCCGACATCTTGTAAAAGCGCGCGAAGTGATCCAGTTCGACCATCGTAAAAGCTTTGAGATGAAGCTGCGGGTATTCGCGCTTGAGCGCGGAAAGCAGGTCTGTGTAGTAAGCGAAGGGCAGCTTCGTATTCAGCCCGCCGACGATGTGCAACTCCGTCGCGCCGTCCCGCACGGCTTCGCCGGCAATCCGCAGGCTCTCGTCTATGTTGTGCGTGTAAGCATCCACCGCGCGCGGCGTGCGAAAGAAGCCGCAGAACTTGCAGTCAACGTAACAAACATTCGTCGGGTTGAAATGGCGATTGACATTAAAATAAGTCGTCCGTCCATGCAGGCGTCTGCGCACGATGTCGGCCAGCTTCGCCAGCGCGGCCAGATCATCCGTCGCATACAGCTTCAAGCCGTCCTCAAAGGTGAGCCGCTCGCCGCCTTCGACTTTCGCGGCCATCTCGTTCAGGTTCAAATCGTGTGAAAAGTTCATAGCTGTTTTACTTGATTTAGCTCCATATTTCTTTCATCTCAAGAGTAAACTCTGGCAACAATGGCTCGCCGGAAAGTGTTTGCGGCTGTTCTATTAGCAAGGCATCGGCATGAGGGCGATAAACAAAAACTCGCTGCTCCACAGGGTCGATTAACCAGCCAAGCTGCGCCCCGTTTTCTATATATTCCTTTATCTTCTCTTGCAGGGCTTCGAGCGAATCTGACTCAGAGCGCAGTTCGACAACAAAGTCAGGACAGATGGGAGCGAATCTCTTCTGTTCTTCTTCCGTCAATGCGTTCCAACGCTCAAGGCGAATCCATGACAGGTCTGGAGAACGCTTTGCGCCGTTGGGAAGGGTAAAGCCTGTCGAGGAATCAAAGCCCTTACCCGTGCCATCTTTTTCAGCCCAGATGCCAAATTTAACCGTGAGGTTAAAATTGAGTGCCCCCGTCTTGCTTCCCGTCGGCGGCATGATAATGAGGTCTCCTTCTTCTGTGCGCTCAATGCGCCACTCACGGTTGAGCTGGCAGAACTCAAAAAAATCCTCATCACTGAGCTTCTTCAGCATTGGGCCGAAGTGAAGCACAATCGCGTTTGGTTCGACTTGTATGAGTGTCGTGCTCATAGCTCTCTTTTCTCGCTTTAGACCTTGAACATCGCCGCGCTGCCGAACGTGGCGAAGAGTATCAGGCTCACAAAAGCGTTCGTCGTAAAGAACGCCGCGTTCAGGCGCGAGAGATCGTTCGCGCGCACGAGCGTGTGCTGGTAAACGAGCAGCGCGCCGGTAGCGATGACGCCGACAAGCGCGAGCGCGTTCAGGTTGGTCGTCAAGTATAGCGCAACGAGCGTGGCAAACGCTTCCGCATGGAAGAGTCTGGCAATCCACAAAGCGCGCGTGATGCCAAACTTGCCCGGCACTGAATGTAGGCCAGCATGCCTGTCAAACTTGTCATCCTGACA
This sequence comes from Pyrinomonadaceae bacterium, assembly GCA_963817025.1. GTDB lineage: Bacteria > Acidobacteriota > Blastocatellia > Pyrinomonadales > Pyrinomonadaceae > JACMLC01. Next base: position 953,443 of record CAWFML010000005.1, read on the forward strand.
GGCGTAGAGCACGTCGAACCCTGCTGTCCAGAGCAGCACGACGAGCGAGAGCAGCAAGGGAACAGGGCTATCAATCGCGCCCCGCACAGCAATCCACGCGCCCGCCGGCGCAATCGCCAGACACCACCCAAGCACCAGATGCGAAAGCATGGTCCAACGCTTCGTGTACGAGTAGAGCACGAGGCTCAAGAGCGCGACCGGCGCGAGAATCAGCGTCAGCCTGTTGAGCATCGCCGCCGCTATAAAAAAGATTGTCGCCGAGACAAACGTAAAGGCCCAGACAAAGCCCGCTGAAAGCGCGCCTGCCGGAAGCGCGCGTGCTCTGGTGCGCGGGTTGCGCGCGTCAATCTCGCGGTCGGCCAGACGATTGAAAGCCATCGCCGTCGAACGCGCGCCGAACATCGCTAAGGTTATCCAGAGCATCTGCCAGGCGGTCGGCAATCCGCCAGCCGCCAGCACTGCTCCCAAAAAGGCGAAGGGCAGCGCAAACAAAGTGTGCTCGATCTTAATCATTTCGAGCGTGATGCGTGCGTTTTTAACTGTGGCGGTCAACATTTTCTTTTCGACTCACAGGCGCGTGCAGCTCAATTAATTTGTCACCGCTCCGGCTTGTGAATCCCTCCTTCCGCCTTTATTCCAAAGCAAAGGCAGGGCCACGCGCCGGACTACTGAAAACAATGCGATTTATCGCTTTTGTGCTTTGCAAACTGCCAAAAGACAGCCTGCCGTTGGCAGTTCGCAGAGACCGGCAAAGCTTACCTGAATCACACGCGCCTTTGTCAATCAACCCCTGATAACTGATTGCTGATTTCCTTCTCGCCCTGCCATCGCGTCGCCTGCGAATGTGGGATGCCGAACTGATCCAGTATGCGAAAGACCAGATGATCCACCAGCTCTTCAATGGAGCGCGGGCGATGATAAAAGCCTGGACTCGCGGGCAGGATGCGTGCGCCCGCATGCGCGAGCCGCAGCATGTTTTCCAGATGAATCGCGTTATAAGGAGATTCGCGCGGCACTATGACAAGCTTGCGGCCTTCCTTCATGGTCACGTCTGCTGCTCTGTGAATCAGGTTCGTGCCAGCCCCGCTCGCAATCGCGCCCAGAGTTCCCATAGAGCAAGGCACTATGACCATCCCCGCCTGCATGTGCGAGCCGGAAGCGGGCGTCGCAGCCATGTTGTCAAGCCGGTGCAGGCGCACCAATTTTGAATCAAGAGGCAGTCCGAGCCATTCGTTAAGAGCCTTGCCGTCAGCCTCGTTTAAGTTGACACCCAACTCGACGCGGGCCACCGTCTGCGCTGCCCCGGACATAATCAAATTGATGCGCTCGACCGCGCCGCTCGCGGCCATGTGCACGAGCGTGCGCTGCGCGTAAATCGCGCCCGAAGCTCCGGTAATGGCGACGGTCAATTCCATAAGAGCAGTCACAAGTGACGAGCGATGAGTGACAAGCAAATACGGATTTTAACTTGTCACTCATCACTTGTCACATGTCGCTGCTCTCCCGTCGCTTGTCATAGCGGATTTGTTCAATGCTAGAATGCCGCACATTAATTTTTTACGCTCTCTCGTTAATTTTATGGATTTGTCTGAACTGGAAAATTTATTGCACGCGCACAGTCGCGGCGAAGTGGCGACGGAAGAGGCGGCGCGGCGCATCAATGACCTGCATTTTGAAGACATAGGCTATGCGCGTGTGGATCATGCGCGTGCCACGCGGCAGGGATTTCCCGAAGTCGTCTTCGGCGCGGGGAAAACTCGCGCGCAGGTCGTCGGCATCGTCGAAAGGCTGGTCAGTCGCTCGCCGAACGTGCTGGTTACGCGCACAGATGAAGGTACGTTTGGCGAAGTGCGTAATGTCGTCACGGATGCCGAATGGCACGAGAGCGCGCGGCTGATACGGATTCAGCGAGACAAGACCGAAAGAGGCGTCGGTGAGATTGTCATCGTCACAGCGGGCACAAGCGACATTCCCATCGCTGAAGAGGCCGCGCTGACTGCCGAGACGATGGGCAATCGCGTCAAGAGAGTCTGGGACGCGGGTGTCGCGGGCATCCATCGCATTCTGGCTGAACGCGCGCTGCTGCAAAGAGCGCGCGTCGTCATCGTCGCTGCCGGAATGGAAGGCGCGCTGCCTTCGGTTGTCGGCGGTCTCGTCAGTGTGCCGGTCATAGCCGTCCCGACCAGCATCGGCTACGGCGCATCATTCGGCGGCGTTGCGGCCCTCCTGGGGATGCTCAACTCCTGCTCGTCGAATGTCACAGTCGTGAATATAGACAATGGTTTCGGCGCGGGCTTTGTGGCAAGTCTTATAAATCGCCGGTGGAGTGAACCGTCAGAATAAATTCATCTTGCACACTCGCATCCACAGAAAAACTCGGCTCAAAAAGTCTGCACGCGAAGGCATCGGATGGTTGCTCGCGCTCTGCCTGTGCGCGGGCGTCTTGCAGGGTTGCGGCGCGCGGCGGACGCCGAATCTGGAACGCGTCTTTGCCGAAGCGCGCGCGCGTACGGGCAAGAGGCCGATCATTGTGATTCCGGGAATCCTCGGCTCGCAGCTTGTCAATCGAGAGACGGGGGTTGTGGCGTGGCCCTCTGCCTTTCGCGTTTCGGATAACGACCTGCGCCTGCCTATCTCGCCTGATCTGGCGGCCAACAGGGACACGCTCGTCGCCAGTAAAATCTTAGACACCATCAAACTCGCGCGACTCGTGCCGGAGGTTTACGTCTATCATCATCTGCTCGTCGCGCTCACCAAATACGGCGGTTACGCGGAAGGCGACTGGGACAACCCCGGCCCGAACGGCGACCGCGACACGTTCTATGTGTTCCCGTATGACTGGCGGCGCGACAACGTGGAGACGGCGCGCGAGTTTGTGCGTCGCGTCGAGAGTTTGAAACAAAAGCTCAACCGGCCAGACCTCAAGTTCAACATCGTCGCGCATTCGATGGGCGGACTCATCGCGCGTTATGCTGCGATGTATGGCGATGAGGATTTGCCGTCGGATGACAGGCAACCTGTCCCGACCTGGGCGGGCGCGGGTTCCATCAGCAAGATTTTTATGTTCGGGACGCCGAACGAAGGCTCGGCAGATGCTTTCTCGATTTTGCTGCAAGGCTATTCCGTGACCGAAGGCGTGCGGCGCAGGATTCGCCTGCTCAACAAGCTTTCCAGAGAAGATGCTCTGACGGCTCCCTCTATCTTTCAACTGATGCCGCACAGCCAGAGCACGCGATTCCTTGATGACAATCTACAGCCGCTGCAAGTTGATCTTTACGACCCGGAAGTCTGGCGTCGTTACGGCTGGTCTGCCGCTTACGACCAGAAGTTTCGCAAGCGTTTCGCAGACGGCGAAGTCGGAGTCACAAACGCTGTAGAGAGCAGCGCGGACAGGCTGAGCCTGCTCGACAAATATTTCGCGGCGGCGCTCCACAGGGCAAAGCGTTTTCACGATGCGCTGGATGCTCCGGTCGAAGGCGATGCTCCGGTATCTTTGTTTGCCTTCGGCGGCGACTGTGAGGAGACGCTCTCTGCGCCTGTGATTCTGAAAGACAAGAAACGTGAGGGCTGGACGACGCTCACAGGGCCGCAGGAGTTTCGCACTTCTACGGGGCGAAAAGTGAGCGTGAAAGAAGCGACACTTAACATGTATGCTCCGGGCGATGGCCGCGTCACTCGCCGTTCCCTGCTCGCGGAAACGCTGGCGGAGAAACGCCGCATCAGCCCGCTCTTTAACACTTCCTTGCCAATCGTCTACGCGGTCTTCGCCTGCGACCTGCACGGCGAGCTACAGAATAACAAGACCCTACAGGACAACGCCCTGACCGCGCTCGTCAGCGAGGCTATGAAATAATTGCCAGCCTTCGTCCCGCCTCGCAGTCAGCTCATCACAAAAACTTTTTCAAATTTCCACTGCTGTTCGATAATACATGTTTCGTATTAACCACTTTTGCTAAGCCGGAGCGTCGCATGATTCCTCGAATTTTAAGACTGGGGTTTTTTGAAAAGTATAAAGAGTATGGCCCGCTTTTTATACGGCTGCTGGTTGGCGTTTTTATCATCTGGGGCGTGCAGGACAATATACGCAGCCACGCGCAGATGGAAGAGTTCGCAAATTTTATGGCCGCGAGGGGCGTGCCTTACTCTATGTTTGCGGCTTATTTATCGGTGTACGCGCAACTCGTCTGCGGGCTGTCAATCCTGCTCGGAGCTTTGGTGCGGCTGACTTCCGTCGTGTTGATTATCCACTTCATCATCGCCATCATCATCGCTCATCGCGGCGACACTTTTCGCGGCACGTTCCCGGCGCTGATGTTGATTGCGGTCGCGCTCTTTTTTCTCTTTCACGGCGCAGGCCGGTTGTCCATAGACGACTGGCTTGAAAAGCGTTTTGTCAAAGTGATGTAAAAAGCTCACCCGCGCAGGCATCTCGCATCGGCCTTGAGAATACTAAGAAAGCATCTCGCTCGAAACCTTTGACGACATGACGGAGTAGTTCCGGTCTCCGGCGTCGTGAAGGTGAATCCCTCTTAAAGGAAAACTGTGTTGATGAAAAAGATGCTGCTCATGCTGTTGCTCATGGGATTGGCTGCCGGCGGTCTGGGCCAGAAGAGTTCAAATCTTGCTTCTGACCTGCAAGCAGTGGTCGAGACGGAGCGCGCCTTCTCGCGCGCTGCCACAGAGAAGGGAGTGCGCGATTCGTTCTTAGCCTTTATCGCAGACGACGGCATCCTGTACCGCCCCGGCCCGGTCAAGGGCAAAGAGTGGCTCATGCCCAGACCCGCGCGGCCCGGCCTGTTGACATGGCAGCCGACCTACGCGGACATCTCTGCGGCGGGCGATATGGGTGTGACGACAGGCCCGTGGGAGTTCAGAGAAAAGGGGCCGGAAGATGAGCCGGTCGGCTACGGGCAGTTTGCGACGGTCTGGAAAAAGCAGCCGGACGGCTCCTGGAAGTTTGCCATAGACATCGGCACCGGGCATGAGAAGCCCGCTCAGCCCGCAACCCCGTGGACGCTTCCGGCCAACTTCAACCGGAAAAAGATAACGGCGAAAGTGGACACGATAACGATGCAGTCATCACTGCTCGCTCTGGATGGGGAATTTTCCAAAGCTTCGCTGGCACATGGCGCGGCCAAAGCTTTTTTGGATTACGGAGCGGACGAGATACATTTTCTCAGGAATGATTCGTTTCCCATCGTCGGCAGGAAAGAGGCTTCAAACGCGCTCGCCGCCAAAGCGGGCGCTCTCTCGTGGCAGCCTGCGAAGGCGGACGTGGCTTCATCAGGCGACCTGGGTTACACCTACGGGAGTTTCGAGTTCAAAGCGAGCGGCGCGAATGCCGCGACTGAGAGCGGGTATTACATGAGGGTTTGGAAGAAGCAGGCTAATGGCAAGTGGAAAGTCGTGCTGGATGTTTTCAACGAAAAGCCCAAGCCTGCCGCGAGTTAATTCGGTATAGAGAGCAACGAAGAAAATTTCCCGCAAAGGCGCTGGTGACGCAAAGAAGAACTTACTTGTTTTCTTTGCGTCACCAGCGCCTTTGCGGGAGACGTTCGTTTTTATAAACCGGCCAGCGCGAGGTTTTGCACGCGCGCAACCACGTCATCCAGCTTTACTTCCTCTAACTTCTTGCTGCTTCTCTCAAATAATTCAACGACGCCTTCGGCCATCTTTTTCCCGATAGTGATGCGATAGGGAATGCCTATCAGGTCTGCGTCCTTGAACTTGACGCCAGCGCGCTCGTCCCTGTCATCGAGCAACACTTCGAGACCGGCGCGCTGTAAGTCTGCGTAAAGTTTTTCTCCCGCCGACTTCAACTCGTCCTGCTTCATATTGGTAATCGTGACGACGCAATCAAACGGCGCAATCGCTCTCGGCCAGATGATGCCGTCCGCGTCATGATGCAGTTCGATAGCAGAAGCTATGATGCGTTCTACGCCAATGCCGTAGCTGCCCATGACAATCGGGACTTCCTTGCCGTCCTGCGTCAGCACGCGCGCTCCCATAGACTCGGAATATTTCGTTCCGAGCTTGAAGATGTGGCCTATCTCAAGCGATTTGGAAACTTCGAGCATGCCGGTCTCGCATTGCGGACAGCCTTCGCCTGAAGCGACTGTGCGCAGGTCTGCCCATTTATCAAACTCGATGTCCCGCTCAATGTCCACGCCACGCAGGTGATGCTCTTCCTTGTTTGCGCCGGTCGTCATGCTGCGGCGTCCCTTCAAGGAAAGGTCTGCGAGAACAAGCATCTCTTTACCTGCTGCACGCGCCTTCGCTTTTGCGCCGACGCCTCCGAGACTCCCTGCGCTTGCGCCAAGCAACTCCCTGATTTCTGCATCGGTCGCAGGACGAACTCCGGTAGCATCAATATCTAATGCATCGAGTAACTTCGCTTCATTGAGTTGATAGTCGCCACGTAGTTGTATCAGCACTGGCTTCCATGTAGATATGACATTGGAACTCCCGCTCTCCATCTCCACATGTATGACTTCGGCCATGTAAACGAGCGATTTAATCTGCCCGTCTGCCGGCGCGCCGCCGGAAAAGATCGTCAAGTCATCAATCGTGCGCACGCCCGGAGTCGGAAACTCGACAGGCTCATCAAGTCCGATGCCGTCTTCGATATGCGGCACGCGCGATTGCGCTTTCTCAAGATTTGCAGCATAGCCGCACACAGCGCACGTTGCGATCATGTCTTCGCCAGCATCTGTCTTGACCATAAACTCGTTCGACGCCGAGCCGCCCATCGCGCCCGAAGAGGCTTCGACGATCACGTACTGCAAGCCGCAGCGATCAAAAATGCGCTTGTAGGCTGCGCGCTGGTCTTCAAACGATTTGTCCAAACCCGCCTGATCCACATCGAAAGAATAGGCGTCCTTCATGATGAACTGGCGAACGCGCAGCACTCCGCTCTTTGGGCGTGCTTCATCGCGGAACTTGACCTGAATCTGATACCAGACCTGCGGCAGTTGCTTGTAAGAGCGCAGCTCATTGCGCGCGATGGAAGTGAAAACTTCTTCGTGCGTCATCCCGAGGCACATGTCCGCGCCCTTGCGATCCTTGAGACGGAACATGTTGTCGCCCATGCCTGTCCAACGCCCTGTCTCTTCCCAGACCTCGCGCGGGTTCAGAGCGGGGAGGAAAAATTCCTGCCCGCCGATGCCGTTCATCTCTTCGCGCAGGATGTTCATGACTTTCAGGGAGATGCGCTGCATGAGCGGCAAGTAGGAGTAGAGGCCCGCAGAAAGTTGGCGCACCATTCCTGCGCGCAGGAGCAGGCGATGCGAGACGACCTCTGCATCGGCAGGGTCTTCACGAAGCGTGGGAATGAAAAATTGTGACCAGCGCATAAAATTATGCTGTTATCTCCTCATGTAAATTCATGTCTATACGAAGGCTCATTCTCGCTTAGTCTTGCTGTCTAAAGCAAACTCAACTCTTTGGTTGCGCCCTGCAAAGAGCGTGATGTACCATCGCTTTCTCGAATCACATCAAACACCTGCATGAGAGGTTTTGCGAAAAATGAAAATCGCGCTTGCCAGCGACCACGCGGGGTATGCTGAAAAGGAACGCTTGAAACCTCTGCTCGCTGAGCTGGGTTTAGAGGTCGAAGACCTGGGCACGGTCTCGGAAGATTCCGTGGATTATCCTGACTATGCGCGCAAGGTCGCGGAAGCCGTCTCAAGCGGCGAAGCGGAGCAGGGGATGCTCGTCTGCGGCTCAGGCACAGGGATGGCAATCGCTGCCAACAAAGTGCCGGGGGTGCGCGCCGCCGTCGCGTGGACGGAAGAGACCGCGCGGCTCGCGCGACAGCATAACGACGCTAACGTGCTCGCTATCGGCGCACGTGTCACCCCGCAGGAAGAGATTCCGAAAATCGTGCGCGCGTGGTTCGGCGCGGATTTTGACGGCGGCAGACATGCCGCGCGTGTCGAAAAGATAAAACAGCTCGAAGCATCCTGTCTTTCAAAAGAGGAAAATAAATGAGTGAACTTTTTAATGCGCCGCTCAAGCAGGTTGACCCCATCGTCAGCGAGGCGATTGATAATGAAGTCAGGCGACAGGCGGACGGGCTTGAGCTGATCGCTTCGGAAAATTTTGTCAGCGAAGCCGTGCTCGAAGCAATGGGTTCGGTCTTTACGAATAAGTATGCCGAAGGCTACCCGAAGAAGCGTTATTACGGCGGCTGCGAATGGACGGATGTAGTCGAGCAGCTTGCGATTGACCGCGCCAAAGAATTGTTCGGCGCAGAGCATGCCAATGTGCAGCCGCACAGCGGCTCGCAGGCGAACATGGCCGTTTATCTCGCCGCGCTTGAGTATGGCGATCAAATCCTCGGCATGAACCTCTCGCACGGAGGCCACCTGACGCACGGCCACCCGCTCAACTTTTCCGGCCTCAGCTACAAGGTCGCGGACTATGGCGTCTCGCGCGAGACAGAGCAGATTGATTACGACGAATTGCAGCGCATCGCGGAAGAGCATAAGCCGAAGCTCATCGTCTGCGGCGCATCCGCTTACCCGCGCATTATCAACTTCGAGCGCATAGGCGAGATTGCGCGCTCAATCGGCGCACGCATGTTTGCGGACATAGCGCACATCGCCGGGCCAATCGCTGCGGGCCTGCACCCGTCGCCAGTGCCGCACGCGGATTACGTCACGACTACGACGCACAAAACCCTGCGCGGCCCGCGCGGCGGCTTGATACTCTGCAAGGAAGAGCACGCGACGGAAATCAACCGCAAGCTCTTTCCGGGCGTGCAGGGCGGGCCGCTCGTACACATCATCGCCGCCAAAGCAGTCGCTTTCGGTGAAGCCCTGCGCGAAGACTTTAAAGAATACCAGCGGCAGACTCTGGCGAACGCGAAGGCGCTCGCGGGCGCGTTGCAGGAGCAGGGATTACGAATCGTCTCCGGCGGCACGGATAATCATTTGCTGCTCGTGGACGTGTTTCTGGAAGGCAAAGGCATCACCGGCAAAGAGGCCGAAAAAGCTCTCGAAGCAGCACATATCACCGTCAACAAAAACACGATTCCCTTTGACACCAACAAGCCTTTCGTCACCTCCGGCATACGCCTCGGCTCGCCTGCACTGACCACGCGCGGGATGGGCGAAGAGGAAATGAAAATGGTTGGAAAACTCATCGCAGAAATCCTGCATGCGCCGCAATCGGAAGAAGTGCGCGGCAAAGTTCAGCAAGGAGTCATCGAGCTGTCTGCGCGTTTTCCGCTCTATCCGGCACGTCTCAGACAAAGACCGGAGCAGGAAGCGATGGGCGCAGACTGATTGATAGACAACAGTGTTCTGTAATTGAAATGCGTAGGTTTAATGAGTTGCCTCCAGCTAAAGCTGAGAGGACTTCAATGAGCAAGAGACATTGGCTTTAGCCAAAAGATTTGGCTAAAGCCAACAAACACTGCAATCCCTGTCTACTAGCAACTTGGATTACCTATATTGTTACAGGATTAGTTGCTTAACTCGCCCGTCGTCAAATCCGACACGTATCATTTTCCTGTAGATAAGACACCTGAAAGTGCGCGCGGGCTGGTATAATCAGCCGACTGGCTTGTCGTGTTCATAGTGCACACGCTTTATGAATCAGAGATAAACAGAGATGAGCTTAAAAGCATAGCCGATATAACTATTCATCGGAACTGATTATTTAAAACTCCTCTGACAAAAAGATATGGAAGAAATCTTCGGCCCCGACGGCCTCATCGCACGCGCGCATCCCGACTACGAATACAGGCCCGGCCAGATCGAGATGGCGGAGGCTGTCCTGCGTGCGTTCGAGAAAAAGCGACACTTAATCGTCGAGGCCGGAACAGGGACGGGCAAGACTCTGGCATATCTGGTTCCTGCGATTGCGGCGGCGGTCGCGCGCGGCGGGCGCACAATCATCTCCACCGGCACAAAAAATCTGCAAGAGCAGTTGATGGAAAAGGACGTGCCTTTTCTCCAACAGGTGCTGCCGCGAAAGTTTACAGCCGCTTATATGAAGGGGCGCGGCAATTACGCCTGCCTGCAAAAAATCAAGCGCGCGGAGACGATGCCTATCCTTGATGGCCTTGACGAAATGGACTATTTCGATGAGGTGCGCCAGTGGGCCAGAGAATCCGGGACGGGCGACCGCGCGGAGTTGACGGAACTGCCCGAATATCTCTCCTTCTGGCGTCACATAGATGCGCGCTCGGAAACCTGTCTGGGCCAGAAATGTGCCGAATACGACGCCTGCTTTATCACGCGCATGCGCCAGCGCGCGATGGATGCGGACATCGTGATCGTCAATCATCATCTCTTCTTCGCAGACCTTGCGCTGCGCGGCGGCCAGTTCGGACAGGTCTTGCCGGATTATTCGGCAGTCGTCTTTGACGAGGCGCATCTTATCGAAGATGTCGCGGCGGAATATTTCGGGGCGCAGGTTTCCAGTTATCAACTGGAAGACATCGTGCGCGATCTGGCGAATCTTGCCATCACGAATGTGGATGCGAATCGAGAGCTGACGAAAATCGCCGGGCGCGTCACGCGTTTCTCGGATAATTTCTGGATGGGTTTTCGTGACGGGCGCGGCGAAGAGGGAAGGCTTCCAATCCTGCCGGGGACGTTTGCACGAAAGCGCACGGACGGCGAGATTATGGCGACGCCGCTCGGCGATGCTTATCTCGGGCTGGACGGCGCGCTCGATAGGATGGAGACGACGCTCGATGCTTTGAAAGAGCAGCCAGCGGAAGTCGAAAATCTTGTGCGGCGCGTCCGCCAGTTGCGCTTTGACTTGCAGTTTATCGTCGCGGGCGATGACAAGCATTTCGTCTACTGGTTAGAGCGACGCGGGCGCGGCATGTTTCTCAGAGCTTCGCCGATAGATGTTTCAGGACTCTTGCAGGACAAGCTGTTTGAGAAGGTCGAGACGGTCGTCATGACCTCTGCGACCTTAGCGAGCGCGGGCAACTTCTCTTTCATACGCGAGCGTCTGGGTCTGGACGACGAGACGGATGATTTGCTGGCGGCTTCGACTTACGATTATGAAAGCCAAGCTGTGCTTTATCTGCCGCCGCGCATGCCTGACCCGCGCTCGCCGCAATGGGCCGAGGCGGCGGCGGGCGAAGTCGTCAAACTTTTGCATGCGACCGAAGGACGCGCCTTCGTGCTCTCGACCAGCTTTGCAGGGATGAACGCGCTTTATGAACGCGTGGCGCGCGAGATTGATTATCCATGCCTGTTGCAAGGCACAGCCTCTAAGGCCGGGCTGCTTGAGCGATTCCGCGCAACATCGAATGCTGTGCTCTTTGCGACATCGAGCTTCTGGCAGGGAGTTGACGTGCGCGGCGAACAGTTGTCATGCGTGATTATCGACAAGCTGCCGTTTGCAGTGCCGTCTGATCCTGTGGTCGCCGCGCGTCAACGCTACATAGACGATCAGGGCGGCTCGTCGTTTTACGAGTACAGCGTGCCGCAGGCCATCATCAGTTTAAAGCAGGGCTTAGGTCGTCTCATCAGAAGCGCAACGGACAGGGGAGTCCTCGCCGTGCTCGACCCGCGTTTAAGGACAAAAGCTTACGGGCGTATGTTTTTGGAGAGCCTGCCGCCGTGCCGCGTCACCTCTGACATTGATGAGGTCTCAAGTGTGTTTGAGTCGAGCGATGCGCTGGTGAGATAATCAGGATATTGCGGCTCTGAACATTAATCGAGTCATTCCCAAAGGGAGACAGCAGCGATGGAGATAGATGACAGAGTGGATAAAGCCATCTACAAGGTAGTCGTCAACCACGAAGAACAATATTCGATCTGGCCTGCCGACAGAGAGAACCCGCTCGGCTGGACGGAGGTAGGCAAACAGGGGAATCAAGAGGAATGCCTCGCTTACATCAAGGAAGTGTGGGCGGACATGCCGGATGACCATCGCCATCTGATGGAAGATGAGAAGAGCAACCTCAAAGAGATGTAGTTAGCGAGTTAAAGAAAAATGGCCGGACAATTTGAAGTGATGATCGAGCGCAACTTTTCCAGCGCGCACCAGTTGCGCGGCTACAAGGGAAAGTGCGAAAACCTGCACGGGCACAATTACAAAATCGAAATTTACGCGCGCGGGCGCGAGCTGGATAACATAGGGCTGCTGGTTGATTTCGGAGAACTGAAAGACGCCGCAGACGAGATCGTGCTGTATCTGGATCACCGCAACATCAATGAACTGCCGCCGTTCGATGTCGAACTCAACCCGTCTGCGGAAAACCTAGCGCGTTATATCTTAGAGCACGTCAGCAAACGCGTCGGCGACGAGCGCGTGCAGGTCTACAAGGTGCGCTGCTTTGAAACGCCGACCAGCGTAGCAACATATCAGGTGGATTGACTTTCAGAAGGCAAAAGTAAAAACGTGAGTTCGGTATAAGAGGTTGCTATCTGATTAGCTCCGTAGGAGCGGCAGACAATAGCCCACGACGTGAGTCGTGGGACAATCGAAGGACTAACACCAAGCCCCGTGAGGGGCGGCACCTTTGTGTCGCCCCTCACGGGGCTTGAGATGTCTGTGTGCGTTTAACCCACGACTCACGTCGTGGGCTATTGTCTGCCGCCCCTCGCGGGGCTGAGAAAACCGAAATCTTATGCCGCACTCACGGTTTTTACTTTTGCCTTCTTAAGCTGATGCGGTGTCTTGCGCCGCCGTGATGTTGCCCGACGCGAATTGAGTTTTCGCCGGAGCGGAGGGTTTCATATATGGCCGCTCGCAGAACCAGTAGAAGAGCCACGCGCAGCCTATGGAGAGCGGCGTGATGACGAGCAACGTATTTATCAACGGAGGCCAACTGCCGATGACAAAACGCCATGATGCCATGATGACGAGTTGATGCGTCAGATAGAGCGAGTAAGAAAAAACTCCTATCAAGGCCAGACGGCTCACCATGTCCGGAACGTTTCCCATCTCGCGCCAGCGCGCTTCTGCCTTCACTATCCAGTTGACCAAAATAAAGAAGGCCAGCCCCCATGTAGGATGCAGCACGAGCCAACCGATGCGATGCACGAGTCCTTCCTGATCCAGAACCGGCAGCACATGACTCAGCCCGACGGCGCACAGGAGCGCGAGCCGTTCCGACCCTCAAATTACGGCACCACTGCGGGAGCTTTATCAATCCGAAAGCCGCCTCGACGCTGATTGCGCCTAAAGCCCACGTGAACCAGTACGATGCCGCAGCCTCCGGTACGGGGATGCCGAGCTTGAATGCGCGATACGCAAAGTAGCTCAACAGAAACCAGCCGAGCCTCGCCGCCAGACAAACGATGAGCGCGGTTATCCAGCCCCAGCGTATGCGTATGAAGAGTAGCAGAAAGTATGCCAGATAAAGTTGCTCTTCAATCGCTAAAGTCCAGAAGACGCCGTTGATGCTGTAGCAGGTGTGAGGGTCTAAGTTATGCAGCATCAAGAGGTGCATGAATACGTCATAGACGAAGAAGTGCGTGAGGTCTATCCCGTCCGTATATGCCGCGATGCCCAGATAGAGCACGAGGGCGAAGATGTATGGCGGATAGAGCCTGCGCAGGCGGCGTTTCCAGAAAGCTCTGAAGTTGATCTTGTAATCATCTCCGGCGGCCTGCGCTCTGGCCCATTGCAGGTGTATGCAGAAGCCTGAGATGACGAAGAAGAGAAAGACGCCCGCGTAACCGTATGAGAAGAGACGTTCTATCGGGAACGCCATCATATTTAAGAACCCTTGCGGGGCCGTCGCGTATTGGCCGACGGTGTGATACACGACGACGCCGAGCGCAGCGATGCCGCGCAACGCATCAATGCCGATCAGCCGCCCTCCGCTCTTCTCAGCTTGCATAGATTTTATCTGCCGCGTTTAGCAAAGCGGTTTTCACTTCTCCGATTAAATGTAGCGAGCCTGTCACGCAGATCAAGCCCTCAGGCGGTGTTTGCGTCATGGCTGCCTTAAGTGCATCGCTCACTGTGCTTGTGATGGTGACGGGCCTGTTCTCCGGTTGATGCGAGACAAGCTGTCCAAGCGTCTCCCGCGTAGCAGAGCGCGCATGATCCATCTCAGTCAGAATCAGACGCTCCGCCACCGGAAAGAGTTGCGCCGCCATCTCTTGCAAATCCTTATCTCGCATCGCGCCGAAAAGAAGCGTCACAGGCTCTTTGATAAACTCGTCCAGATAATTGTGCAAGGCTCCCGCGCCCTGCTCGTTGTGCGCCCCGTCAAAAAGAATGGCAGGCTTTCCCTCTAGCCATTCAAGTCGTCCGGGATGCTGCGCGCTTTCGAGTCCTGTGATTATTGCCTCGCGCGAAATTTGTAAGCCATGCTCTTCACTCAAAGCTTCGGCAACGGCGATAGCGACCGCAGCATTGTCTAGCTGGTGACGGCCCGGCAGATTGAGTTGAACTGACTCATAAACATTCCTGCGCGTGCGAAAAGTGACGCGGAATCGTCCTCTCTCATCCGCTCCGGCAAGCTCCACTCCAAAGTCTACAGGATGCGGCGTGATTGAATATTTCGCGCATTGCCCCGTTAACACCTCTAGTGGCGTCATAGGGCTGCGGCGCGAAGATAACAGTTGCTCCGGGATGAATGATAGCAGCCTTCTCAGCCGCAATCTCAGCGATTGTCTGGCCCAGATATTCCTGATGGTCGAATGAGATGGGCGTGATGGCGACGACCTCTGCCTGCGCGGCTGTCGTCGCATCCAGCCTTCCGCCGAGGCCCGTTTCCAGAATTGCCAGCTCAGTTTGCGTATCCGTACAGCCGACCAGAAACATCGCCGTGAGATGTTCGAAGATGGTCGGCAGTTTATCAAGCACGCCTGTTTTGACCAGATGTTCGGCAGCCGCGCGCACTGTGACAACCAGCCGCGCAAATTGCTCAGGACTGATCTCAGTCCCGCCGAAACGCATGCGCTCGGTGATGGAAACGAGATGCGGGGAAGTGTAAAGGGCAGTCTTCACGCCCGCCGCGCGTGAGATGGCATCGAGCATCGCTGCGGTCGAGCCTTTGCCGTTGGTTCCTGCGATTTGAACTTTGAGAAATTTTTGCTGCGGCTGGCCCAGAACTTCCAGCAGCCGCACGGTGTTATTGAGGTCGAAGTTAATCGCCAGCGTTTCGTGGCCCAAACTCCGTAGATATGCTAGAGACTCGTCGAAATTCATTTAAGTGACAAGTGACGTGTGACGTGTGACGTGTTAAAAGCTTTGCGCCTAAAGCTTGTCTCTCGTCACACATTACTTATCACTGCTTTTTAGACTACTGTGGCGCTTTGCGGCTCCGGGGTTTCTTCTTCTGCTGCCTCTCGCTCAATCTTCGGATTGACCATAAAGCCGAGCAGCTTGATGATATAGGCGCGCATCTCTCTGCGGTCAATGATGTCGTCAACCATGCCATGCTCAAGCAGAAATTCGGAGCGTTGAAAATCCTTTGGCAGCTTTTGCCTGATAGTCTGCTCGATGACGCGCGGGCCTGCGAAGCCGATCAAAGCTTTCGGCTCGGCGATGATGATGTCGCCGAGCATGGCAAAGCTGGCTGTGACGCCGCCCGTCGTCGGGTCTGTCAGGATTGAGATGAATGGCAGTTGCGCTTCATCAAGTTGCGCAAGCGCGGCAGAGACCTTCGCCATCTGCATTAGGGAGAGCGTGCCTTCCTGCATCCGCGCTCCACCCGAAGCGGCGAAGACGATGACTGCGGCGCGATGTTCCAGAGCACGCTCGATGAGGCGCGTGACTTTTTCACCGACGGCTGAACCCATCGAGCCGCCGATAAAGAGCATGTCCATCGCGCCCGCAAAGACTTCGTGGCCGCCGACGCGCCCGCGCCCGCTGACAATCGCTTCCGCAAGGCCGGAGACTTTTTTCGCCTGCTCAAGTCGTTCCGGGTACGGCTTGCTGTCCACGAAATCGAGCGGGTCAACCGAGATCACTTCCGCGTCCAACTCTTCATACTCGCCTTCGTCGAACAACATCGAGAGACGCGAGCGCGCATCGAGCCGGAAATGATAGCCGCAGTGATGACAGACTTGCAGGTTCTCATCCAGCTCGCGCTTGTAGAGCGCGGCCTCGCATTCCTCGCATTTGACAAAGATGCCTTCGGTCTTGACGCGCCGCTCCTCGGCGGGCACGTTCTCTATCTTGCCGGACTTTTTACGAAACCATGACATAAGAATCAGGAATGAATGCGAAGCGATGATGGATGAACAAGCAGTTCACTCACAGCATCCGCACACATCATTGAACACAAACAGGCATCCCGCTGAAAAATTTGAGTCGAAGGAGAACGAACGAGAGATTAACATAAGAAAGGATGAAGGCTGAAACGAATTCAATTGATAAATCTGTGCCTTCGTCGCTTAAAACTCTATCCCTTGCTGCGCGCGGATGCCGGAGTTGTATGGATGTTTGACTTCGCGCATCTCCGTCACGAGGTCTGCGGCGGCTATCAAATCGTCTGGGGCATCGCGGCCCGTGACGATGATGTGCAGCGCGGGCTGTGCGGCGCGTATGGCTCGCAACTCTTCAAGCACTTCTTCGACGGGCAGCATCTGGTAGCTGAGAACATAGACCAACTCGTCAAAGACCAGCATGTCATACTCGCCGCTGCGCAATTTTTCGACACATAAGGCCCATGTCTCGCGCGCCGTCTGTCTGTCCTGTTCCGGATTCTTGGTGTCCCATGTGAAACCGTCGCCCATCGTGTGAACTTCGATGCCGAGCTTTTCCGCCGCGACGTGTTCGCCGTAACGGTCAGTGCGCGATTTCATAAATTGGATCATGCAGCACTTCAAGCCCTGACCGGCGGCACGCATCATCAAGCCGAGCGCGCACGTCGTCTTCCCCTTGCCGTTGCCCGTATGAACCATCAACAGCCCGCGCGTCTGCTCCTGATAATCCGCGCGCCGCCATTTGTATTTTTTCTCTTTGGTAGGCATTGGAAATGTGCACTTAGTTCTTAGTTCTTTGGCCTTTGCTGTGCGGCTTAGCTTGATTTTATCATTCAAGGTTGAGACGAGCGCAAAGAACGAAAGACTAAGGACATAAGAACTAAGACCAATTTTAAGCTGCCGCGTCTTCCGTGCGGTCGCGTTCGCCGTAGAGAATCTCGACGGCTTCGATGAGCAGGGTGACGATGGTGCGCTCTGCTTCGTCCCAGTTGCCTTTGAGAGTGCATCCGGCTGCATTGCGATGGCCGCCGCCGCCGAATTTTTCAGCGATGCGCGCGACGTTGATGTCGCCCTTCGAGCGCAAACTGGTGCGATAAATTCCCGGCACGGTCTCTTTCAAAAGCACGACGGCTTCGACCTCTGCGACCGTTAAAGGATAGTTGACGAAACCGTCTCCGTCCTCTTCCGCAGCACATGCCGTCTCCTGCATCTCAAGGGTCTGACGCATCCACGCGACGCGGCCAGATGGATCGCGCCGGGCAGTTGACAGCACCTGGCTCAAAAGTCCGAGCTTGCTCCAGGCATAGCTGCTAAATACGTCTTGCGAAATCTTCGCGGGCTTGACTCCGGCTTTGACCAGCTCGGAGGCGACTTTGAAAGTGCGCTCGGTCGTGTTCGAGTAATGAAAAGAGCCTGTGTCCGTCACCAGCGCCGTGTAGACGCATTCGGCAATCTCTTTGGTGACGCGCACGCCGATGGCTTTGCAGAGGTTATAAATCATCTCGCCGACAGCCGACGCGGTCGCATCAATCCAGTTGATGTCACCGAAGAGCGCGCTGGTCGAATGATGATCTATGTTAACGACAAACTGCTTTTCGAGGTCGATCAGGCCGGGGCGCGAGATGTCAGAGCATTCGATGACGAAGACCGCATCATACTTGCGATCAATCGAGGGAGTGACGCGAATGTCTCTGGCTCCGGGCAGTTTTTTGTAAGCCTGTGGGACTGTGTCGCGGGTGATGATTTCAACTTCTTTGCCGAGGGCACGCAGGAGCCAGTAAAGACCAAGCGAGGAACCGAGTCCATCGCCGTCCGGGCGGATGTGCGAGGTGATTGCAAAGCGGTCTTTCGATTCAATCAGCTCAACAACTTGACTTAGCATTTCAACAATACGGGGTGTAGGGTGTGGGGTGTAGGGTGTAGCAAAAGCTTTTCTTTTAACTACACCCTACACCCTACACCCTACACCCTATTCCTTTCTTTCGGGGGAATCCGCTGTCGTTCCCTGTGTTTTCCATTCTTGTTCGATCTCTGTCAGCAATTTGTCCACGCGTGCGCCCTGCTCTTCAATCGTGTCGCGCACAAAATGAATTTGGGGCGCGTGGCGCAGGCTGAGCGCGAAGCCGACTTGCTTGCGTATGTAGGGGGCTGCGTGGCGCAGGGCTGTGAGCGCCGACTGAATCTCCGCTTCATCGCCTTCGACGACGACGAAGACTTTAGCATCGCGCAGGTCATCGGAGAGACGAACATCCGTCACCGTGACAGCCTGCACGCGCGGGTCTTCCAATTCAAAACCGACAATCTCCGAGATTTCTTCCTTGAGCGTCTCGGCTACTCTTTCCGGCCTTCGCATAAAAGCAAATATGAAGGATGAAGGCGGAAGGATGAAAGCATGATTGATAAAAGCCATGCCTTAACTTTCATCTTTCATCCTTCCGCCTTCATCCTTGTTCTTAAAGTTCGGTTGCTGCCACTTTCTCGATGATATACGCCTCTATCTGGTCGCCGTTTTTGAGGTCGTTGAAGTTTTCGAGCGCGATACCGCATTCAAATCCTTCGCGGACTTCAGCCGCATCTTCCTTGAAGCGGCGCAGGGAGGCGATGCCGCCTTCCCATGCGACGACGCCATCGCGTATGAGACGCGCGCGTGCGTTGCGGCGGATCGTGCCGTTAAGCACCATGCAGCCCGCAATCACTCCGGCACGCGGCACGCGGAAGACCTCGCGGACTTCCGCCTTGCCTAAGATTTTCTCCTTCTCTACGGCTTCGAGCATGCCGATCATCGCCGCGCGAATCTCTTCCTCGACCTTGTAGATGATCGAGTGCAGGCGTATGTCCACGGCCTCTTGCTTGGCTAAGTCTGCGGAGCGTGTTTCCGGGCGCACGTTAAAGCCGATGATGACGACTGCCGTATCAGCCGAACCGGCCTGCGTTGCGGAAGCCAGAAGCACATCGGATTCCGTAATCGCGCCGACCCCTGAGCGAACCACTTTGACCTTGACCTGCTCGGTCGAAAGCTTCTGAAGCGTGCTCTTCAAGACTTCGACAGAGCCTTGCACGTCTGCCTTGATGACGACGAGCAGTTCTTTGACTTCCGTCTGGCCCAGAGCTTCTATGCCGCGCTTGGTGGTTTGCAAGAGCGTGTTCTGGCGCGTCAGCATCTGGCGATGATGCGAGATTTGCTGTGCGCGCGTGACATCCGCGACGACCTGAAAAGATTCTCCGGCCTGCGGGACGCCTTGCAGCCCCAACACTTCGACAGGCGTCGCCGGGCCGACTTCCGTCACGGCCTCGCCCCTGTCATTGAACATAGCTCGCACTTTTCCGAAAATCTGTCCGACGATAAAAGGGTCACCAATCTTGAGTGTGCCCTGCTGTACCAGAACGGTGGCGACTGCGCCGCGTCCTCTATCCAGTTTGGCTTCGAGCACGACGCCGGAAGCGAGACGTGTCGGGCTGGCCTTGAGGTCAAGGATGTCCGCCGTCAGCAGAATGGTTTCAAGCAGGGTGTCCAGGTTCTCGCGTCGCTTGGCAGAGACCGGAACCATTTCCGTTTCGCCGCCCCACTCCACGGGTTGCAAGCCCTGAACCGAAAGCTCTTGCTTGACGCGGTCTGGGTTGGCATCCGGCTTGTCGATCTTGTTGATGGCGACGACGATGGGAACTCCGGCTGCGCGCGAGTGCTCAATCGCTTCAATCGTCTGCGGCATCACGCCGTCGTCAGCCGCGACGACGAGGACAACCACGTCCGTCGCTTTAGCTCCGCGCGCACGCATCATCGTAAAGGCTTCGTGGCCGGGCGTGTCGAGAAAGACCACGCGCCGCTTTTCCAGCGGATTGTCAGGACTCGTCACCTGCACGCTGTACGCGCCGATGTGCTGCGTGATGCCGCCGGCTTCGCCCGCAGCGACCTCCGTCGTGCGTATGCCGTCGAGCAGGGAAGTCTTGCCGTGATCCACATGGCCCATGACTGTGACGACCGGAGCGCGCGGCAGTTCGACATCATCCGCATCCGTTGCAATCAAATCTTCAAACTCCTCTTCGGCGACCATCTCTTCAAACGGCACGAATGACACGTCATAGCCGAAACGATGTCCAAGCTCGACTGCCACGTCGTCGTTCAAAGGTTGATTGATGGTCGCAAAGACTCCGCGTTGCAAGAGCAATGTCACGACATCCTTCGGCTTGATGCCGAGCTTTTCCGCGAACTCTTTGACGGTCGAGCCTTCGACCAGTCGCACGGGTTTATGTTCTTCGTTGCCAGTTGGAATTTCCATACGTCCTGCAATGCGGTCTTCGAGCGAGAGAGCCTTCGGCGGCGGGATAAAATCACGGTCTCCGAAGCGACCGCCCTTGCCGCTTTCGGCCACTTTGCGACCGCCGCGCGTGGTCGTGCGGGTTGAGCGGCCACGACGGCGCGCATCCGGCGGAGGCGTATATACAGTTTGCGGCGTGGCCGTCTCGCCGGGCGTGCCGCCGCGCTCTGTGCGCTGAAGCGCGGGACGCGCAGCATTGCGGTCAGCCGGGCGGTCATGCCTGTCACGACGGTCGCGTTCGCGTGGCGCGGGTGGCGCAGCAGGTGCGGGCGGCGGCGTCGGCATCGGTGCACGCTCGCCGGGGCGCACGCCCGCGTTGAGCGCAGCCGCAGTCGGCCTGAGCGCGCGGATTTGTCTGGATGGCGGAGGCGGCGGAGTCGTCACGCGCGGGGTCTGCGCCGGAATCGTTTCCGTAGCGACAGGCGGGGCGACGATTTCATGCGGCTGCTCCTCAACCGGCTGTGGCGCAGATGCTTCCGACTGCCGCAGATGACTCGGCTTGAGGGGATTGAATCGTCTCTGCCACTTCGTCTGTCTGGTCTGCGACAGTCTCCGGCACGCTCTGCGTAGCGGCGGCAGCGGCTGCTGTTCCACCAGCGTCCGCGTCAGGATGCTCTGCGCGTGCGGCTGGCGAAAGCTTTTTGACGAGCCGCGCCGTCATGGGTCTGGCAGCAGACTGGCTCTGAGCTTCCGGCGAAGCAGATGGCGCAGGAGTGGCTTCGACAGGCATCACCTCTTCGGGCGCAGCCTCGACTGCCGGCGCGTCTGCTTCCTCTGCGGTCTCCGCCGTCGCTTCGACGGGGCGCACGGCTTTTTTGACGACGCGCACGGCGCGCGGGGCCGAAGCTTCTTTCTTGGGAAAATATTTGTTGCGAATCTTGTCTGCCAGCTCTTTTGAAATCGAGTTGGATGGCACACTGACATCCACACCTTCGCGGCGCACCTCTTCGATGAGACGCTTGGTGTCGAGCTTCAGTTCTTTTGCCAGATCGTAAAGTCTTACTTTGGAAGTTACGGTCATGCACTCCTTACTTCGACGCTTTGATAAAACGGCGTCGCGCGCTTCAAAAGGGACTACAGGGGACTCTCACACCCGCCTCGTCTTCCCTTAGCAGCGCGCTTGTTTTAAGAAGCGAAGCGTGCGGGAAGACTTCGGGGAGGAGAGATGCAATGCGCGCAAGTCCCGTGTGCGCGCATCCGATGTTTCAAGCTACTGCGCCGCATCGTCTTTGGAAGCATCTGCCGATTCCTCGACATCTGCTGATGCGCTCTTGTCCGTCGCTGCCTCTTCGCTGTACTGCGGAGCGGGAGCGGACGAGACTTGAATTTCGGGTGCGGAAGCTTCCGAAGCGAAATCCGCTGCGGGAGAGAATCCGCCTTCCTCTTCTACCGGCGGCTCACCTTCGCCAACCTGCCCTGCGGCTTCGATATAAGCCGCGCCCGAAGAGGTGATGTCAGGCGCAGGCGTAATCGTGTCAGGACGCAGGTCACGACCCGCTTCCTGCAATAAAAGCTCATCCTCGGAAATCGGGTCGGCCTCTGTCAGCGCGACCGGGTCCATCGAGTCCTGCGCAAGAATCTCCGGCTCTGCGCCAAACGGCGTGCCCTGCTCGACGGCTTCGTCATAGCCTTCGTTGGTCATCGCATTTGAAGGCGCGACCTCTCTGGCCTCTACCGTCTCGTCCACTTCAGCCGAGACAGCATGTTGCTCAAGCGGCTGTGCAGTCTTCTGGTCTTCAACGCTCATCTCATCCTCTGTCCCGGCAGCGGGCATTTCCAAAGCGTCTCCGCCCGTGCCTGCTTCAGAGCTTTCCGCAGCCTCTGTTGCATCCGTCGTCGCAGCAGCTTCAGCTTCGCCTGTCTCTTCAGCGCCTTCTTCGCCTTCCAGCTTGCTGGCCTCGCGCGCGGCAATGACAGCCTGCGCGGCGGTCAGGATGCCTTCGGCTTCGTCAAGACTGAGGTCGAGATGTTCGACCAGATCGTCAACAGAAGTAGCGGCCAGAGCATCTATGTCATTGATGCCATGTTCGGCCAGAGCGTCGGCCTGACTTGGCGTGATGCCTTCGATGACGGAGAGCGGCACAGGCTCGCCCGAAGCGATGAGCGCGCCCATCTGTTGCGCGACCTCTTTCTTGATTTCCTCTTCGCTGCGAATGTCTATGTTCCAGCCGACGAGCTTGGTGGCGAGGCGCACGTTCTGCCCGCGCTTGCCGATGGCAAGAGAGAGCTGGTCTTCGTTGACAATCACTTCCATCTGGCGATTCTCGATGTCAGTGATACGCACCTGATTGACCTTCGCGGGCGACAGAGCATTGGCGGCAAAGACGGATGGCTCGTCAGACCATTCGATGATGTCAATCTTCTCGCCGCGCAACTCGCGTATAATCGCCTGCACGCGCGAACCCTTCATGCCGACGCACGCGCCCACGGGGTCTACGTCGCGTTCGTTTGAAGTGACTGCAATCTTGGCGCGCTCTCCGGGTTCGCGGACGCAGGATTTGATAACTACTGTCTCGTCATAAATCTCAGGCACTTCCATTTCAAAAAGCCTCAGGAGAAGGTCAGGCGACGTGCGCGAGACTTCGACCTGCGGCCCTTTTGATTCTTTGGAGACATTGCTGATGACAACGCGGATTCTTTCGCCCTGATTCCACTGCTCGCCGCGCGATTGCTGCGAACGCGGCAGGATGGCTTCCATATTGCCGAGGTCAACAATAATATTGCCGCGCTCGAAACGCTTGACGAAACCGTTCACGAGGTCGCCTATCTTGTCTATATACTGCTCGTAAATATTCGAGCGTTCGGCATCGCGCACTTTTTGAAAGAGAATCTGTTTAGCCGTCTGCGCGGCGATGCGTCCAAGCTCTTCCATCGGCAAAGGCAAAAGCAGAGCGTCACCGATCTCCACCTCATCGCCAGCCATCTCTTTAGCTTCGTCAAGCGATAGCTCTGTGGCCGGGTTGGTCACTTCGTCAACGACTACTTTGGTGGCTGACAGCTCTATGCCAAGCTCTGGATTCCAATCAACTTGAATATCCTCGCCCGACTTGAACTGCTTTTTGGCAGCCGCGCGGACGGCCTCTTTCATGGCCTCTATGACCAGCTCACGATCAATGCCTTTTTCCTGGCAGAGTATGTCAATATTCTGCGCGATGGATGTGCTCATGTACTTGCTTCTCTTCCTTTAGTCTCGTGCGCTTGGGATTTACGGCGCGCAGAGGAAACCTATTCAATTGTTAAAGGCGCGGGGTCGCGCCCGAGCGACTAAGCTTCTGTGGCCTTTGAAGCCATCTCGCGCTCTTTCGCGCGACGAAACTCTTCTTCCACATCAATTTCAAGATTAGCCTTGACAACCGCTTCGAGTGGCACGCGGACGCGCCCGCTCGTCACATCTTCAAAGACCACGCTGCGGTCTTCGACTCCGATGATGCGCCCGCGAAAGTTGCGCTGGCCGCTGATGGCTGTGCGCGATTTCAGCTTCGCAGGATGCCCCACAAACTTTTCAAAGTCCGCGAGCTTATAAAGCCCGCGCTCCAATCCCGGCGAGGAAACCTCAAGCGTGTAAGGCGTGTGAATAAAATCCTCCACGTCCAACACAGTGCCGAGATGGAGGCTGACGGCAGCGCAATCTTCATGCGTCACGCCTTCCGCCCTGTCAATAAAGATGCGCAGGATAGGCTTGCCTTCCGGCCCTGCGACTTCGGCGTGATAAAGCTCAAGGCCGTTCTCAATGCAAACGCGCGATGCCAACTCTTCTACACGCTCTGCCATCGAACTCATCCGGCCCGCCCCTCCCGCTTAAAAAATCGCTCTCACGCACAAAAGAAAAAGTGGGCGCGAACCCACCGGATGAAACCGCCGCGCTCCGAGCAAGCGAAGAATTATACGGTAAGAGCAGGGGAGAGGCAAGCAAGCACCACTTCGGTTGCCTGACTAATGCATGCGGAACGGGCCGCCGGAAGGCTCCGGCGCTAGCTCCGGGCGGGTCGAATCCTGTACGACTTCGTGCAGTTCAAGGACGTTTGGCCCTGTGAAAGCCTCTTTCGGCAACGTGCCAGACTGTGCATGTCCCTTGACAAACGCGTCAGAGCGCACCCAGTTGAGAAAATCCTCACGGCTCTCCCAGATGGTGAAGACCACGTAAGGGTCACCCTCGTTAACAGGGCGCAAGACCTGATTGGAAACAAAACCCGGCATCTGATCCACGAGTCCGGCCCGCTCTCTGAACCTCTGCTCGAAGGCATCTGCATATTCCCGGCTGACGTAAATCCGGTTGGCGACAGTTATCATTTAAGTCATCTCCCTCTTTAAGTCCTCTGATAATAGCATGCCGCAATCCGTAGCAGGGGTAATCGCGCTTATTCATCGGCAGACGGCTTGGCCCGCAGTCGCTTGATAACGGAGCGTTTAGCCTTTGCTTCCAGCGTTCGATTCTTTGCGCTTCGCGGGACGCGTGTGGGGACGCGCCGTGCCGGACGGTGGTTTAGCTGCGCGACACGCGCGCGGAGCTTTTGCAGGCACAAAGCCTTGTTCCGATGCTGGCTGCGCTCCTGCTGCGAGGTGACGACCAGCCCCGTCGGCAGATGCCTGAGACGCACTGCGCTTTCAGTCTTGTTGACGTGCTGGCCTCCGGGGCCGCTCGCGCGAAAGGTCTCAACAGAGCATTCGCGCAACAAGTCCTCGTCTGATTCAGGCAGTTTAATCATCTCTCCCTCGCGGTCATGGCGCTGGCGATCATTATGATATTTTACTGTCGCCGGACACAAAGGTTATCATTGTCTGTGCAGCATCACAGCAGAATCAGGAAGGGGATTGGATGAAGAAGAAAGTTATCAAAACAGAAGACGAGTGGAGACAGGAATTGACGCCGGAGCAGTACGCGATTGCGCGCCAGAAAGGGACGGAGAGACCTTTTACAGGCAAATATCACGACTCGAAAGACAAAGGCATCTATAAATGCGCGGCCTGCGGTAACGAGTTATTCCGCTCGGATGCGAAGTACGACTCAGGCTGCGGCTGGCCGAGCTTTACAGCCCCGGCGGAGGAAGACACTGTGCGCGAAGAAGTTGATACCAGCCACGGGATGAGGCGCACGGAAGTCTTGTGCGCGAGCTGCGACGCCCATCTGGGGCATGTCTTTGACGATGGCCCGCGCCCGACCAACCTGCGCTATTGCATCAACTCCGCTGTGCTCGATCTGGACAAAGAAGAATAGACTTCATTGCCAGCGGCTTATTTGTATTAGTCAGGACTTGAGCTGCCGGTGCTATTGGCCGCTGAGCTTTGCTTTGACAATCTCGCTCACAATGCGCCCGTCTCGCCGGGAGCAGCGCAGACGGGCCTGAGTGGCCTTCATCACCGCGCCCATTTCGCGCATCGAGCTTGCGCCCGTCTCCGCAATGGCTTCACCGACGGCCTTTTCGATCTCTTCACGCGAAGCGGCCTGCGGCAGATAGGCTTCGATGACTTCGATCTCCGCGCGCTCCTTCGCGGCCAACTCCTCGCGCCCGGCCTTCTCATACTGCTCTATCGAATCGCGCCGCTGCTTGACGAGCGATTGCAGAGCCTTCTGCATCTCTTCATCCGACAACGCCGCGCCCTTCTCGATCTCGCGGTTCATCACATTCGCCTTGACCATTCGTAAGGTCGAAAGCCGCGCGGCATCTTTGGCTTTCATGGCTGCGGTCAGGTCACTGACGATGCGTTCTTTTAAGCTCATAAGTTTCCTCTGGGCCTGTCAATCAGGCTGCTCCACATCAAAATCTCTCTTTAATCATACTCTAGCGCACTGAATGAAATTTCGCTAAGATGCAGCGGTATATATCGCACGCCACGCGGCAGGAGTTCTGACACCTAAGCCGGTAAAGACGGAACGCGCCCGGGTGGCTAAACCATCTCACGTTTCTTCGTCAGTTGAATGCCCTCAAAAATCTTTATCAGCTATCGCCGCGATGACAGTGCAGATGCTGCCGGTCGTCTCTCCGATAATCTCTTAGCTCATTTCGATAAAGAGCAAATCTTTATGGACATAGACTATATCGAGCCGGGTGAGGATTTTGTACAGGTCATCACAGATGCAGTCAGGTCGTGTCAGATTCTCATAGCGGTTATTGGCAGAAACTGGCTCAACAGCAGTAAGGATGGAAGCACGCGGCGATTGGATTATCCGAATGATTTCGTCCGCCTTGAGATTGCTACCGCCTTGAGCCTGAATGTGCGTGTAATTCCTGTACTGGTGCAGGGAACGACCATGCCAGCCCCGCAAGACTTACCTGATGAGATAGCCGCCCTATCTCGCCGCCAAGCCTTTGAGCTTAGCCACCAGCGTTGGCAGCGTGATGTTGAAAGCCTGATTGGCAGCCTGAAAAGGATACTGGTCAAACAGCAGGAGGAAGCACGGCAGGCTGAAGAACAGCGGCAACGCGAAGCCATAGCCGATGCGCAACGCAAGCGTGAAGAGGAAGAGGCCGCGCTCCGTGCCAGAGAGAAAAAGGCAGAGGAAACCCGCCGCAAAGCTACAGAGATTGTGCTCCGGCATGTAGCAGAAGCGCGCCTGCAAGCGGAAGAGACTAAAAGAAAAGAGGCCGCAGAGAAATCCGCGCTATCTGCCACGACGAAGAGCATCATTCCTATGCAGGGCGAGCCAATCTCGATGACTCCGAACGTTCCGCCTTCTGCGCCGGTCGTGTCGAACGAGCCTGTTGCACAGCCCGTGACGGCATTGAAGAGAAAGAGCCTATCTGAATGGCTTCACGAGTTTCTGCAAAAGCACCGTTCCGAGCTGTTTTGGAATGGCTTGGGAATTCTCCTTATCCTTATGACCCTCCTCGGTCTCGTCTTCGCCGCCATGATAGGCACTATCAAGTGATAATCAGAATCAGCCGCCGGGAGCGAATGCAAATCAGCCTGTGAAGTAAAGCGGACACCATGAGAAAAAAATCGCGCGCAGGGCTTGCGCGCTGGGGACACGTGGATTGAGGCGGCGCGAGAGGGAGTGTTGACCTCTCGCGCCGCTCTTTTGTATTGGGTCGCGGCATCAATGGCAAGCGTGTCGGAGCGACAGCGCGGTTATGTCTTCGCCTCTGTTTTGGCTGTGCGGGCTGACTTTTTGTATTCGGACTGTTTCTTGCGCCCGACGGTCTGTAGCTCGTTGGAGTCTTTGCCGAATTGCGCGCTGACGGAATCTTTGACGCCGACCATTTTGTCGTGAAAGTTCCATGCGCTGGCGACGGCTTCGTCGCGTGCGGCTTTGGCTGCGGCTTCGGCTTGCGCGACCTTTGCCAGCTTGGCGTCAAGGTCTGCGAGCGCGGCTGTCACAGAGGCGACAGAGTATGCGGAATTGGCGGGCGCGTAGCCCGTAACATTTTGCAGCGCGGCGAAGCTCTGGCGGTCTGCCGCGAGCACGTCCGGCTTGATAGGTCGTGTCTTGGGGTCTGGCATCAGGAGTCTCCTTTGTAAGGTTAAAGAGAAAGGTCTGCGAGGCTGCGCGCATGATACTCAGGGCAGAGAAGCATGACAAGCATTAATTTCGTACAACGCAAGCGTGCGCGCCTGCCGCGCCGTTGAGAGAACGTCGAGCGCAAGACTGAGAACGTCGAGCGCAGTCCTGCGCTCGTCAATCTCGTCGCGGGGATGGACGAGCGCAGCTTAGAGATACTTGAGCGCAGCGTCGCGCCCGTCAAGCGCAACGTCACGCTCGCCCCGCGCAATCCTGCGCTCGACGTTCTCCAAGCTGCGCTCGTCGGGCGCACTCCCGCGCTCGACGTTCTCCATGTTGCGCTCGTCGGGCGCAAAGCTGCGCTCGTCGAGCGCAGGGCTGTGACAGGCGGAGTTTAAGAAGGGAAAATCTCCCGCAAAGGCGCAAAGGCGCAAAGAAAGACCGCAAAGAGCGAGTGGCATTCAATCCTTTGCGTGCTTTTCTTTACGCCTTTGCGCCTTTGCGGGAAACTTTCTTCGCTTATCCTGCGACTTTACTCGTCTGCCCGTTGGCGTGCGCTAAGTGCTCGCGCAGGAAGCGTCCGGTGTGGGATTCTTTGACCTTCATGATCTGTTCGGGCGTGCCGGTGGCGACGACATGGCCGCCCGCGTCGCCGCCTTCGGGGCCGAGGTCTATGATGTAGTCTGCGGTCTTGATGACATCGAGGTTGTGTTCGATGACAAGCAGGCTGCCTCCGGCTTCCAGCAGTGCGCGGAAGGCTGCCAGGAGTTTGTTGATGTCGTCGAAGTGTAGGCCGGTGGTCGGCTCGTCAAAAATGTAGAGCGTTTTTGCGCCCGTTCGCTTTGAAAGATGCGCGGCGAGTTTGACGCGTTGCGCTTCGCCGCCGGAAAGCGTCGTGGCGGATTGGCCCAGACGCAAGTATCCGAGTCCGACATCATCGAGCACGCGCAGGCGGTTGGTAATCTTCGTCACATCGCGGAAGAAGATCATGGCTTCGCGCACGGTCATGCTGAGCACGTCGTTGATGTTCTTGCCGCGATAACGCACGTCCAGAATCTGCGGCTTAAAGCGCGTGCCTTTGCATTCTTCGCAGACCAGCTCGACATCCGCCAGAAATTGCATCTCGACCGTCACCGTGCCGTCGCCCTGACAGACTTCGCAGCGGCCACCCGGCACATTGAAAGAGAAGAAGGACGGGTCAAAGCCGTGCGACTGCGCTTCTCTGGTCTGCGAGAAAGCCTCCCGGATGGCATCGTAAACTTTGATATACGTCACAGGGTTCGAGCGCGGCGTGCGCCCGATCGGAGACTGATCCACCAGAATCACATCGTCTATGAACTGTGTTCCGTCAAGCTTTTGAAACGCGCCGACATGCCCCTGCCAGTCGCCGCGCTGTTTTTTCAGGCCAGCATAGATGACATCATGTATGAGCGTGGATTTGCCAGAGCCGCTGACGCCGGTGATGCAGGTCAGCATGTCTAGCGGCACATCCACATCTATGTTCTTCAGATTATTCTCGCGCGCTCCGCGCACTCCGAGCCTTCTTTTCTTCGGCTCGCGTCGCTGCTTAGGCTCTTTGATCTCGACTTCGCCGCGCAGGTAGCGCGCTGTGAGCGACGATTTACTCTTTAAGAGCTTCTCATAATTGCCCTCGAAGATGACTTGCCCGCCAAGCTCGCCAGCCGCAGGGCCTATGTCCAGTATGTGATCCGCCGCGCGCATCATCTCCGCGTCATGTTCTACGACGAGCACTGTGTTGCCTATGTCGCGCAGGTTATGAAGCAGCTTGACGAGCCGCAGGCTGTCGCGCGGGTGCAGGCCGATGGAAGGCTCGTCAAGCACGTAGAGCGCGCCGACCAGCGACGAGCCTAGGTTCGTGGCAAGCTGTATGCGCTGCGCTTCGCCGCCGGAGAGCGTAGAGGCTAGGCGATTGAGCGTCAGATAATCCAGACCCACATCAACCAGAAAACGCAGGCGACGACGAATCTCATGCAGCACGCGGTCTGCTATGGCAGCCTGTTCCGTAGGCAGCTCAAGCTCGTCGAAAAACAGTGAAGCGTCTTTGATCGAGAGCAGGCAGACTTCGGGCAGCGTCTTGCCCCCGACGCGCACGTCGCGCGCCTCTGTCCTCAACCGCCCGCCATTGCATTCAGGGCATAAAGTGTAGCCGCGATATTTGGAGAGAAAGACGCGTATGTGCAGCTTGTACTTCTTCGTCTCCAACCACGCGAAGAAGCCGCGCACGCCGCCCCACTTGCCTTTGCCTTCGACGATGGCGAGTTGCTCGGCGCGCGAGAGATCGCTGAAAGGCACGTCCATAGAGATGCCTTCGGTCTTGCAGAAGCGGCGCAGCTCTGTTCTGGCCCAATCAAACTGCGGCTTAGTCCACGGCTCAACCGCGCCCTCGTTCAAAGTCAAAGCGGGGTTGGGAATCACCAAATCTAAATCGAGACCGATGATATTTCCGAAACCCTGACACGCCGGACATGCGCCAAACGGATTGTTAAAGCTGAAGAGACGCGGCTCAGGCTGCGCGTAGATCGTGCCGTCATACTTGCACTCGAAGCGTTCGGAGAAGCGCAGCCGTTTTGGCTCTTCCTCAGAGGTCTCTACGATGGCTGTGCCGTGTCCCTCCTGAAAACAGGTTTCGAGCGAATCCACCAGCCGCTCGCGCACGTCCTCGCGTGCGACGAGGCGGTCTATGAGGACGAAAATATTTTCAAAGTCTACGCGCGTGTAATCGTCAGGCGTGCGAAGCTCTATCAG
Organism: Pyrinomonadaceae bacterium; assembly: GCA_963817025.1. Lineage (GTDB taxonomy): Bacteria > Acidobacteriota > Blastocatellia > Pyrinomonadales > Pyrinomonadaceae > JACMLC01. Next base: position 984,102 of record CAWFML010000005.1, read on the forward strand.
CTCGCGCTTTCCCGCATCATAAAGCCGCGTGAAGCCGCGCTGCATCAGGCTCATGATATGCGCCGTCACCGACTGGCTATTGGAGACGGAAACAGCCTTGCGGCCCTTCTTCTTGCCGCCGGTTGCCGCGTCGCCGTTTCGCTCCGTCTCTTCCAGACCCGCTGCGGCAGGGAAGAGGACATAGAAACGCGTGCCTCCGGCAAAGTGTCCGAGCGTCTCCTCGGCTGCCGATTCGGGCGAGTCGCGGTGGACTTCGCGCCCGCACACGCGGCAGTATGTGATGCCTACACGCGCGTACAGCAGGCGCAGGTAATCGTAAACTTCCGTTTGCGTGCCGACGGTCGAGCGCGGATTGCGCGTAGAGTTTTTCTGCCGGATAGCGATGGCCGGAGCAATGCCGCTCACTTCGTCCACATCAGGCTTGTCCATTCTTTCCAGAAACTGCCGCGCATAGGCCGAGAGCGATTCGACATAGCGACGCTGGCCCTCCGCGTAAATCGTGTCAAAGGCGAGAGAGGATTTACCGGAACCGCTCACGCCTGTGACGACAGTCATCTGTCCGATGGGGATAGTGAACGAGATGTTCTTGAGATTATTAACGCGCGCCCCGCGCACTTCGATTGCTTCTTGAGTCATAGCAAAATCATCGCCGTTAGTCCCACAGACAGGTCTCGGACGGGTGCGGCAAACCAACATCATAACGCGGTTTTGCCGGAAGACGAAATGCGGAAATATGATTCAAACAGGGATTAACAGGATAGACGGGAAATAAAAGATTTCAGCGCGCGGATTACAGATTACAGATTACAGATTTGAGATTTGAGAGCGCGGATTTGGGATTTGAGATTGCGGATTGAAGATTGCAGCTTGAAGATTTGAGATTGCAGCTTCAAGTTTCCGGGTCGCAGTATTTTTGAGATTTGTCATCTTAAATTTGAAATCCTGCCTTCATCGTGGCTATCAATCTACAAAATTTCTTGCGGCAAATTGCGGTTAGGTGTATTTGTTAGGGGTCTCATCAATCGCATAATCAATCAAAGGTTTGGAGGCCATATGAAACGCAAATTCCTCTTCACGATATTATCGCTTGCCACGTTGCTCTCTATTTTTCTTCCAGTGCCTCCTGTTCCGGGCCAACAGGCATCTCGCGGCGGCGTCAGCGGCGTGGTGAGGGACGAAGCGGGCGCGTTCATCAGCGGCGCAAAGGTCTTGCTGATCCATACGCAGCAGGCCGTCATACGCGCGACGACGAGCGATGCCAGTGGCCGCTACGGTTTTGATGACGTGCTGCCGGGAGCATACGAGGTCAGGTTCAGCAAGAGCGGCTTTGGCAATCGTCGCCTTCCAGCGCCGGTCACAACGGGCAACGTCACCGAAGTGGATGTGCTGCTCGAAGTGGCTTCGTTTAATGATGAAGTGACTGTGACGGCTGAGACGGGACAGGCGCAGGACAAAAAACGCATCGCGCAGGCCGTCAATGTGATTCCCGAAACGGACATCCTCATGCGCTCTACGGCTGTGCTCGCGCAGGTCGCGGACGAAGAGGTCGGGGTCTCTTTGCAGCGCACCAGCCCGACCATCGGCGCAATCTTTGTGCGCGGATTGACGGGCAAAAATGTGGCGACTTATGTGGACGGCGTGCGCTACACCACTGCGGCGGGGCGCGGCGGCATCAACACTTTCTTTAATCTCAACGAGCCGAGCAGCCTGCGCGCCGTAGAGATTTTGCGCGGGCCGAACAGCGCGCAGTATGGCTCGGACTCGCTCGGCGGGACTGTGAGTCTCGTGACGCGCCTGCCGATCTTCGGCGGCGAGAGGCCGGAGATGCACGGCGAGGTCAACACCTTCTTCAACAGCGCGGACGTGGCTTTTGGCGGCAACACTTTGTTCTCTTACGGCACGCGCCGCTTTGGTCTCTACGGGAATCTTGCCAGCCGCCGCGTCAATACCCTGCGCCCGGCTCAAGGCGTTGACGGACACTCTGCGCTGACGCGCTTTCTCGGCCTGCCTTCAAATATCCTCGGCGAGCGATTGCCCGACACAGCCTTTACGCAGTATGGCGGAACGCTGCATCTGAACTACGCGCCGCGAGAAGACCAGCAGCTTATCTTTCATTACCAGCGCAGCCAGCAGGACGGAGGCAAGCGTTACGACCAACTGGTCGGCGGCGATGGCAATCTCGTGGCAGACCTGCGTAACCTGATGCTCGATTTTTTCTATGCGCGGTATCTCAAACAAAAAGTCGGCCCTTTTGACAACGGGTCTTTCACCTTCTCCTTTAACAGCCAGCGCGAAGAGCGCGTCAATCAGGGCGGGCAGGGAAATCCTCTGGGCGGCATCACGCACCAGTACGAGCGCACAAACGTCTACGGCTTCAGCTTCTTTCTCGATAAGCAACTTTCGCAGAGCAACACTTTCCTTGTCGGCGGGGATGCGTATCACGAGAAAGTGAATGCGCCCGCTTATACTTTCACGCCGGCGAACGGATTGTCGCTGCCCTCGCGCCCGCGCGTGCCTGACGAAGCACGCTATCTTTCTCTGGGGCTTTACGTGCAGGATGTGTACGAAGTGATTCGAGAGAGATTGAGACTCAGCGGCGCATTGCGTTACAACGTCGCGTCGTATGAATCGCGCGCAGAGAACGCAGCGGTGGTTGGCGGCCTTCCGCTCTTTCCGGATGACAGCCTGCGCGTCTCAAATTTTTCGGGGCGCATCGGGGCAGTCTTTACGCCCGCGCGTGATTTCAGCATCACTTTTAACTACAGCAGGGGGTTCCGCGCTCCGAACATCACAGACCTCGGCACTCTGGGCCTCACAGGGGACGGCTTTGAATCTGACTTCGCCTCGTCGAGCGCGCTCGGCGGAACTATCGGCACGACCGCAGGCGCGCAGGCCATCTCGACAGGCATTCCCGTCTCGCAGCAACGCTCTGAACTGAGCAATAACTTCGACCTCGGCTTTCGTTATCGTCGCGGGCGCATTGACACAAGCCTGACTGCCTTTCTGATTGACATCAATGATTCGATAGTCAAACAAGCGCTCATTCTGCCGCAAGGGGCTGTGGGCCAGTTTCTTGGCGACCAGCAAATCATCAGCCAGTCTCCGGGCGGCGCGGTCTTTGTCCCGCTTGCGCCGACGACTCCGGTGCTGGTGCGCGCAAACTTTACGGATGCCAGAATCTTCGGTCTCGAATACACGCTCGACGCGCGGCTCAATAGAGACTGGTTCTTTGGCGGCAACTTCACATACCTGCGGTCGGAAGATAAAGCGACGGGCGCGCCGCCGAACATAGAGGGCGGGACGCCGCCCACCTCTGCCTTCCTGCGACTGCGTTACGAGCCTGTGGGACAGCGTTTCTGGGTTGAAGGTTATGCCACTCTGGCCGATAGACAGAACCGCCTCTCATCTCTTGACCTGAGCGACAGGCGAACCGGCGCGCCTCGCTCGCGCAACAACATACGCGACTTTTTCCGCAGGGGGGCGTGCGTGCGCGGGCTGGTCGCGCCCGGCCCGGATGGCGTGTGCGCGACGAATGATGAAACAATCCTGCTGGTGACGGGCGAAACTCTCTTGCAGGTGCAGAACCGCCTGCTGCCTCTCGGCGCGACGATCAACGGCGTCTTTATCGCGGACAACGCGACTGCCGTGCCGCTCTTCCGTTATCTGCCGGGCTATGGCCTCTTTAATGTGCGCGGCGGCTATCGCTTCAATGAAAGCTCTGAAATTAGTGTGGACTTCGAGAACATAGGCGATAAGAGCTATCGCAATGCGAGCTGGGGGATAGATGGATTCGGGCGCAGCCTGACACTACGCTATCGTTATAAGTTCTGAAAGCAAAAACAACTTCCCGCAAAGGCGCTGGTGACGCAAAGAAAAGATTCAAGTTCTTCTTTGCGTCACCAGCGCCTTTGCGGGAAACTTTGTTTTTACCACCTCACATCGTAACGAACCAGACCCGCGCGCCAGCAGCCTTCGCCGAGAATCGGAATCGAGCCATCGAAAAAGAGTGACGTATCGAGCGGGCGGCGGATGCGATAGGTGTGGCCCGAAGGCGAGGCGACGGAGAGCGTGACCTTATCGAGCGCGATGGCAACGATGCTGGCCGTGCGCCAGTCTTTGCGGCAACGAAGGATGAGCCGCGCGCCGACGGGCAGTTGTGCGAGAGTCATCAAAGCAGCAGGCGTCTCTAAAACATCAAGGCCGCCGGAGGAAGCTGTCATAGCTCCTATCTCAAGCGGCCTCTCAAGCTTCATGCTCACGTTCTCTTCCGCTTAAACTTCCAGCGGGTCTTCAAACGGCAAATCCTGCTGCGCCGCCGATTTTCTCTGGCTGACCGAGTAAAACCTCATCGCCATCGAAAGAATCAGGAAGGACAAACCGATCCACAGCACCGCCCAGAACATCGCCGGAACGTGCGTCGCATTTTGCATATTGACGGCATCCGTATGGACTTCCGGGCCAAACGGCGAAGAGAGAAAGAAGACCGTCTTCAAGTCTAGCAGGGCGTTGAGCACGCACTGCACCGCCAGAAAGCTGAGAAAGAATGTCGTGACACGCGCGCTCGTATACTTTGCTATTGCCACCAGTCCAAGCGTCAGCGCGATTCCGGCGACGAGCGTAAACGGAACGCCAGTCATCTGCACGCCCGGTTCGAGACTGTTGACCAGCGGTTTCCAGAGACCGAAGACCAGCGTCAGGAAGAAGATAAAAACAGCGGAGCCAATAAGGACTGCGCGGGCTGCCACCGCGCGGCGAATCAGAAAGAGCAGCAGCGCGCCGTAGATCATCGCGCCCACATAACCTGCGCTTGAGATAATGGCCTGCGAAAGAAACCCTCCCTGCGTCGCCTGCACCATCCCGCTCGTGTCTGGCGAGACGCTCAGGCTGTGCACGGAATTTCCGGTCAGCAGAGCGGCCATCGCATGCCCGCCTTCATGTATGAAGGTGACAAAGATGCGGAACGGGTAAGTCAGGATTTCTGCGAAGGGAATAAACCACAGCGCAATGGTGATGACGGCGGCGATAAGCAGCGTGCGAACCTGCGGGCGCGCATCTGCGGAAATGTTTATCTTCATCTGGAAAATCTCCGCTCTCTCAAAAAAACTTCTTTTCAGGTGGCCTGCACGAGCATTGTACTTCAAACGCAAGCGAAGGCAAATGGTAAAAGTGTAAAGGCAAAGGGGAGACGAGATGCTTTCATCCTCTTGCTCAATACGCGATGAAGCATAGACAAGTTCTAACTTTTACCTTTTACCTTTTGCCTCTCGTAGACGCCGGACTTGCCGCCCGTCTTGCGCTCCAATCTCACGTCCGTAATGGTCATCGCCTTATCCACAGCCTTGCACATGTCGTAAACAGTGAGCGCGGCAACCGTCACGGCTGTCAGGGCTTCCATCTCGACGCCCGTCTGCGCTTCTGTGGACACGGTCGCTACCAGATAGACGCCCGTCTCCTGAAGCTCTGCGCGCACATCTATCTGGTTAAGCATGAGCGGATGACAGAGCGGTATCAAATCCGCTGTCCGTTTGGCGGCCATGATGCCAGCCAGCCGCGCGGTCTCCAAAGGATTACCTTTGGGCGTGCTCCCGTCGCGCACGGCCCTGACCGTTGCGGGCGACATCAGGACGCGCGCCGAAGCGATGGCCTGCCGCACGGTTTTGGCCTTGCCGCTGGTATCAACCATCGCCACGCGGCCCTGCCGGTCTATGTGTGAGAGTCTTTTCATGTTGACCTGTAATGAAGTTGGTTTTTAACCGCAAAGAGCGCAAAGAAAGCACGCAAAGAAATCATTCAAGATAGATAACTGCTCAACCCCTTCGCCTCTTGCCTTCTTTGCGCCTTTGCGCGAGTTGTACGTAATCTTCATAACAGTAAAATCACCTGTAGTTGCTTATTTCAGAGAGGCAAGCGAACTATCCTGACACACGTTCCGGCCTCTAATATTTTCACTCCCTGCGGAACAATTATCAGCGCAGTGGCGCGCGTGAAGGCTACGAAATCCGAAGACCCGCCCCACTTCAAAGGTTGGGCCAGAAGCTGTCCGGCCTCGTTTGTTTGCAAATACGCCGGAAGATAGCTCTCACGCTCAATAGCTCCTTTGACATCATGCGCCAGCACAGCATGTTCTTCAATCATTGCCGCCGCGCTCGCTCCCTGCATGGCGCGCAAGGCTGTGCGTGCGAATAAATTGAAAGTCACGGAGACGGAGACAGGATTGCCCGGCAGACCGAAAATAATGGTTTCTCCCAGACGCGCGAAGACAGTCGGCTTGCCGGGTCGCAAGCTCACGCGCTCGAAAAATATCTCCGCTCCCAGCTCGCGCAGCGCGGCCTTCGTGAAATCGTAAACGCCCATCGAGACTCCGCCCGACAGGATAAGCGCGTCCGAACGCAGGGCTGCGGCGGCAATCTCGTGCTGCAAAAGATTCTGATCGTCACCCGCGAGCGGCAGACGCTCTGCCCGCGCTCCGGCCAGATGCGCGTAAGCTGCTAGCGAATAACTATTCGAGTCGCGTATCTGGTCGGCTCCGGGCTTTTCGTTTACTTTAACCAGCTCGGTTCCGGTCGCCAGCACCGCGACACGCGGGCGAGCGCCCACACGCACCAGCGCATAACCGAACGAAGCCAGCGCAGCCGTCATCGCCGCATTGATCTCTTCGCCCGCCTGCAAAACCCGCTCGCCCGCTTTGACCTCGCTCGCCTGCCTGACGATAAACTGCCCCGGCGTCGTGGCTCTTTCAATCAAGACACACGCGCCGTCATCCGTCTCTTTCGTTACTTCGACCTGCTGCACACTGTCTGCTCCTGCGGGAACAGGCGCACCCGTCATGATGCGTATGGCCTCGCCCTCACGCATCAACTGATGCCATCCCTGCCCCGCAGCCGATTCGCCGGCCAGACGCAGGCGCGCGGGCAGATGCGTAAGGTCTGAAGAGCGCACAGCGTAGCCGTCCATTTGTGCGCGGTTGAAGGGCGGCAAATCGGAATCCGCGATGATATCTTCGGCCAGAAAACGTCCGCGCGCATCAGCCAGGGCGACGCGCTCAAATTGAATCTGACGTGTCTGCTGTTTGATGATTGCGATAGCTTCGGCAACAGAAATCATATACCCGGCTTTAGCGCTGACCTGTAAGAGCTTTCATGTCTGAAGAGGCATGACGCGAAATCCCCTTTAACATTACGCCCGTGAAGTAAATCAGATTAAATCTATAGATCAAGTAGACAATTGTGGAGAATAGATATGAATATCCTGAAGTGCAAGATAATAAGCTTGGGCGTTGCGGCCTTAATAGCTTTAACCTCGACCATGGCTGTGGCTCAAACACAGATTCCTTTAGAGCTTCCCAAAGTCCCGGAGCCAAAGAATATCTAATCCTGCAATCGTTGGCTGCACTGCCGTTCAGATTCCCGAGTTTGGCGAGAAAAGCCTGTGGGTGGCGACGGTGACAAGCGGCGCACTGATGTTTAAGGAAATAGAAGATAAGGACATCAAAGGCTTGTTCGACAATCTGATACTGGCACGGCGCGACTAGCGGAGGTGACGGGGCCAGCGGCGGGCGCAAACCCCCGGAAACTGATTCGCTGGTTCTGGTGCTCAGTGTTCGGGCAGACCTACAAAAAAGAAACTCCACGACTGCGTGTTGAACCGCACGTTGATTGACCGCAAGACGAACATTCGCATCAGCGACCGCGCGCCGTCCGATTACATGAAGGACATCCGCGACGCACTCGGCGCAGCCAAGTTTCAGGAATTATTGGAGTCTCATCTACTGCCTGCCGACTCCGACGCGCCTTTGTGGAGCGACGATTTTGATGGCTTTCTTAATTGGCGGCAGGAAGCGATCTGGCGGGCGATTAAAAAGGTAACCGGCGCGGTCGAAAGGACTGAGCTTTTTTCGGAAGAAGCGAGCGCGTAATAAAAAATCGGTCAGCTATCTTCTGTGCGCGCGTCTTGGCATTAGCAGCCCGTCCGATGAATACCTTATCAAAGCACCTTCCCGCTGAAGCCTTCTTACCTCCTCTGATTGGATTATATAGCAGCACCAGGTTAATGAGTGTTCAAGGTTCTGGAACTGAGATGGGGTCGCTCAAAGAGTTAATCGAAACATCCGTCACCTAACATCGTTTAGGAACTCTCTATTACGTCACCCGGCGCTAGTATTAGCGAGTGCCGCTTTAACCTGTGGGATGAGCGGGGCCAGACTGTCGTATTGGTTGTTGGCGGCAACCAGGACAATGAATTTAAGCGAACTAGATGCGACGTTCTGTTAGTGTCGGAGGTTTTGGTCAACGGTGATGAATACCTCAAAGTCACTTTCGACAAGTTTCAAGAGTTCACCGTTTTTCTTGGCCGCCCAACCCATCTGATATGCGGTCTTCACCTCATGATCGGAAAGCAGGCGCAGCAGCCGCTTCGGTACGCAATGGTCAAGGAAGATTTTCAAGCTTGTTTGAGGTGTTCTAAGAGGCTGTCCATCGCCAGACGCAACACCCCGTCGGCCTGCTCGCGTGAGATGCCTTCGAAGTCGTCGAGGAAAGTCTCAAGGCTCTGCCCTCACTCAAGGTAATCGAAGAGGTTCTTGACGGGGACGCGCGTGCCATAGAAACACGGGACTCCGCTCATCCGCTCGGGGTCGGTCCAGACGAACTGTTCAAGCTCCACTTCTTTCTTTGGTGTCATAGTCGCCATAACTCTTCATGCTTCGTGGCAGATCAAGAGCATTATGCCATAGTGATAACAGTTCTCCTGCCGTATAAAATCAAAGGTGACTATTGGAACGGCTCGTGTACAGTAACGTCCTGCCAACTTCAACTGTTAAGTCCTCGAAGGCTCCATAAAACAATCTTATCCTGTCGTAAGTGCAAGCTCGTATGCTTCAGAGGGCATAAGTGCTTCTTACTTTCGTGCCTTTAGAGTCATGATGCCAGCATTTGTCAAAAAGAGAAAAAAAGTGCTTGAATCATAGAAGAATTGTAATATGGATTGGGTCGATACAGCGGTCGGCTATCACCTCTTGTAAATCGTGGCAGCTCAGCTTCTAAGGGATATCAGCGAATAAAAAGAGTAATGATTAAGCTGGTAAAGTGACGGTTATGGAAGAAAACATCTACGTATGCACACATATGCCCTTACTGAAGAAGCGCAGGTTTGATTAGAACCTCATACAGAAGGTAGGACACACTTGCCTCGCATTTACGATAATATCGAACAGAAATTACTGCCGGCGCTCTGTGATGCGCTTGAGCCGGCAACCCACGCCGATTTTTGCGTTGGCTACTTCAACCTGCGCGGTTGGAAGCAACTAGACTCATACATCGAGCGTTGGGACGGTGGAGAAGGGAAGTGCTGTCGCCTGCTTGTAGGGATGCAGAAACTCCCGCAGGAAGAGCAACGCGAGGTGCACAGTCTGATACGCACCGACGGCGGACTGGACAATTCGACCGCTCTACGGCTGAAGAAGAAACTTGCGGAAGAGTTTCGCAACCAACTCGATACAGGCGTCCCGACGAATGAAGACGAAAAAGGGTTGCGAAGGCTCGCCGCGCAAATCCGAGCGGGTAAGGTTGTCGTCAAACTGTTCCTGCGCCACTCTCTTCACGCAAAGCTATACCTGCTTTACCGCCCAGACCCGATCAACCCGATTATCAGTTATCTGGGCAGCAGCAATTTAACGGCTTCAGGTTTATCGCAGGGCGGTGAGTTGAACGTTGACGTACTGGATCATGATGCGACCCGAAAGCTGGAGCGTTGGTTTGAAGACAGGTGGAATGACCGTTGGTGCCTTGACATCTCGCAGGAGTTAGTTGGAATCATCGAAGAGAGTTGGGCAAGAGAAGAACTAACGCCTCCCTATCACGTTTACGTTAAGATGGCGTACCACCTCTCGCAGGAAGCCCGCGCCGGACTGGCGGAGTTTCGCATCCCGCGCGATTTTGGCAACCGGCTCTTTGCCTTTCAAACTGCGGCGGTAAAAATCGCGGCCCATCACTTGAATAAGCGCGGCGGCGTGCTCATCGGCGATGTCGTCGGACTCGGCAAGACCCTAATGGCGACGGCGCTCGCGCGCATCTTCGAGGACGATTACGGGATTGAGACACTCATCATCTGCCCGAAGAACCTTGTGCAGATGTGGGAAGATTACAGGCAACGCTACCGCCTCCGCGCCAAAGCGCTGTCGCTCAGTCGCGTCACGCAGGAACTCCATGAGATGCGCCGTTTTCGTCTCGTGCTGATTGACGAAAGCCACAACCTGCGCAACCGCGAAGGCAAGCGTTACCGTGCGATAAAAGAATATATAGAGAAGAACGACAGCCGCTGCATCCTGCTTTCAGCCACGCCGTATAATAAAACTTACCATGATCTTTCGAGCCAACTCCGGCTGTTCGTTGCGGAAGACAAGGATTTAGGAGTCCGTCCCGAGCGATTGTTGCGCGAATTGGGCGACGCTGCGTTCGCTGCTTTAGGTCAAGTCGCGCCGCGCACCATCGCTGCGTTTGAAAGAAGTGGATACGCAGATGACTGGCGGGAGTTAATGCGGCTCTACATGGTGCGGCGCACGCGCACCTTCATCCATGAAAATTATGCCAAGACGGACAATGAGACAGGTCGCAAGTTCCTCGTTCTCGAAGATGGTACGCCTTCATACTTTCCGGCACGCCTGCCGAAAACGATTAAATTTCATGTGGACGCCGACGACCCACAAGACCAGTACGCAAGACTATACGCGCCGCCTGTGGTGGATGCGATTAATAACCTGAATCTGCCGCGTTATGGCTTAGGCAATTACGTTGCGACGCGCCCGCGTGAGAAACCGACTGCGGGCGAAGAGAAGGTCTTATTCGATCTGTCACGCGCCGGAAAACGTCTGATGGGTTTTTGTCGAACGAACCTATTTAAGCGATTGGAGTCCAGTGGGCACGCCTTCCTGCTCTCAATCGAGCGCCACGTCCTGCGCAATTACATTTTTCTACATGCTATCGCCAATAACTTGCCTTTGCCCATCGGGACGCAAGACGCAACGCTGCTGGATGCACGCATCATGGACGAAGACGCGGACGCGACGAGCCTCACGGCGAGTTTGATTGACTATGAAGATGGAGCGGACGCTGACCATGCAGAGGAGGTAGTGGAAACAGAAGATGTTTCCCGGCTCTACAATGCGACGGATTTCCAGCGTCGCGCCGCTTCAATTTACACGCAATACGCCGGTCAACATCATCGCCACTTCAAGTGGCTGGCACCGACGCTGTTCACTTCAGTACTCAAAGAAGATTTAGAGCAAGACTGTCATTCGCTGCTGGGAATCCTGCATCTGAACGGTGAGTGGCGAGCCGCCGAAGATCGTAAGCTCGACGCGCTCGCTACCTTAATCAATAAGAAGCACAAGACGGAGAAGCTGCTCATCTTTACGCAGTTCGCTGACACGGTGCGGTACATCGCACGCGAGTTGCGCCATCGCGGTGTTACACAGGCTGCCGGCGTCACTGGCGCTTCGGAGAATCCGACGGAAATCGCGTGGCGTTTCAGCCCTGTCAGTAACGAGAAGCAGGCGCATGTTAAGCCGGAAGAAGAACTGCGCGTGCTCGTTGCCACAGATGTCTTGAGTGAAGGGCAGAACTTGCAGGACGCACACGTCGTCGTCAACTACGATCTACCGTGGGCGATTATCCGTCTTATCCAGCGCGTCGGGCGCGTTGACCGCTTGGGGCAGAAAGCCGACCACATCCTGAGCTATTCGTTTCTGCCGGCGGAAGGTGTCGAGAACATCATTCGCTTGCGATCCCGTGTGCGGCAGCGCTTGCAGGAGAATGCAGAGGTCGTCGGCACAGATGAAGCTTTCTTCGAGGATGACGGGCGCGACGGTTTTCTGCTCAACCTCTATAACGAGAAAAGCAACGTCCTTGACGGCGAAGCAGACACGGAAGTCGATCTTGCTTCCTACGCCTACCAAATTTGGAAGAATGCGATCACCGAAAATCCCATACTGCAAAAGAGCATTCCTAGGCTTCCGCCTGTTACCTACGCGACCAAGCAGCACATTCCTTTCGGCAAAGATGCGCCCGAAGGAGCGCTTGTTTACATGCGTACGGCAGAAGGCAACGACGCGCTCGCATGGATTGACGAGCAGGGGAACAGCGTCACCGAATCGCAGTACGCGATTTTGAAAGCTGCCGAATGTGCGCCCGAGACGCGAGCCTTGCCGCGAGCTGAAAATCACCACGCCTTGGTACAAAAAGGCGTCGAACTTATCATCCGTGAAGAAAAGAATGTGGGTGGCGGTCTGGGCAGGCCAAGCGGTGCTCGTTTTCGTATCTACAACCGCTTGAAGTCCTATACGGACAGCGTGCGCGGCACTCTCTTCGAGTCCGAGGCATTGCTCAAAGCGATTGATGAGATTTACCGTTACCCGCTTCAGTCGGCAGCAGCAGATGTGCTGAACCGCCAGATGCGGGGCGGTGCGACTGATGAATCACTTTCCCAACTCGTTATCGCGCTACGCGATGAAGATCGCCTCTGTATTATCCATGAAGATGAACAGGACGGTGAGCCGCGCATCATCTGTTCGATGGGACTAAGAAATGCTCAGGCTTGAATAGACGAAATCGCAAAGCGAATAATCATTAATTGATATGGCAATACTCGACCTCAAAAACACTCGACAGCTTCTCAGAGAGTTCAGCTTTGTAGACCTCTTTACGCAAGAACTCGGTTGGGATCACCTGCATTTGCAGCCACGCAAGCTGACGGTTGATGGCACGACATTCACGCTCGCGCCCATTGCCGAAAAGCGCGGCTTTCAAGTCTTTGAGTGCCGGTCTTCAGGTGAGATTCCGGTGCGCACCGTTCGCACGAAGATTGATCGCGAAGTGACGAAACTCGCTTACGAGCATTTGCTCGTGTTCGTAGATGCTAAGCGGCAGACGCAAATCTGGCGCTGGGAGCAACGAGACGAAGGACAGCCGCGCATAGCGCGCGAAGAGCCATTCATACCCGCACAGCAGGGCGGCAAACGCCTGGCTCACAGATTGTCACAACTCTTTATCTCGCTCCAAGAGGAAGAGGCTGGCGGGCTAAGCATCGCCGGAATGTCTAGCCGCGTACGCTCCGCCTTCAACATCGAGCGCGTGACAAAACGTTTCTACGACCAATTCAAAAAGGAACACGACGCTTTCCTCAAACAGATTACAGGCATTGACGACGCCGATCAAAAATCCTGGTATGCGTCGCTCATGCTTAACCGCTTGATGTTCATTTACTTCATCCAGCAAAAGGGATTTCTCGATGGCGACACGGACTACTTGCGACATCGCCTCACGCTGATGCAGGAGCGTTACGGAGAAGATAAATTCTACTCATTCTACAGAACTTTTCTACTCAAACTTTTCCACGACGGCCTCGGCAAGCAGGAACGTAACCAAGAACTTGATGCTCTGCTCGGCGACGTGCCGTACCTCAATGGCGGCCTGTTTGATGTACACGCACTCGAAAGCCCCCCCCCCCCCTCAAGTCCTTCTGCTGCAACAGTTAGCACGCCTCCCCCGGCTCTCCTGAATATAGGTGGCAATAACCGAATCAAGATTCCTGATAGAGCCTTTGAGCGCGTATTTGCTTTCTTCGATGCGTGGGATTGGCGGCTGGATGATCGTCCATTGCGCAATGAAAGCGAGATTAACCCGGACGTACTCGGATATATTTTTGAAAAGTACGTCAACCAGAAACAGATGGGTGCGTACTACACCAAAGAGGATATAACAGAGTACATTTCCAAGAACACGATCATCCCATTTCTCTTCGACCGCGCACAAAAACTCTGTGCCAATGCTTTCGATGCGTGCGACGGCATTTGGAAACTGTTGCGCGAACAGCCGGATCGTTACATTTACGCTGCGGTCAAGCACGGCATCACCGTAAATGCTCTTGAAGCACCGCCGCGTCGGTTAGATGAACCCATTGCCTTGCCTCCAGTTATCGCGGCGGGCCTAGACGATGTCTCCAAACGAGCCGAATGGAACAAGACCGCGCCAGCAGACTACGGCTTACCTAGCGAGACCTGGCGGGAAGTCGTAGCGCGGCGTAAGAGATACGAAGAAGTCCGTGCCAAACTCGCGGCAGGCGAAGTCACGCAAATCAACGACTTCATCACCCTCAACCTGGACATACGACAGTTCGCTCAGGACGTGTTAGCGACTTACGAAGGCTCAGATTTGATAGCCGCCTTCTATCGCGCGATTGCCGGTCGCGTGCCAGAGAATTCAAAGGAAGAGTTTGAGCAGGGCTTGAGTGTGCTTGACCCGACGTGCGGCAGCGGCGCGTTTCTCTTCGCCGCGCTGAACGTGCTTGAACCCCTCGTCGAGACGTGCATAGAGAGGATGCGCTCGTTCGTCGAAGAGGCAGACCATCTGGGCCGCACCACGGCACATCGCGCTTTCCGGCGTGTGCTGACGGAGACGGCCAAGCACCTGAACGTTGAATATTTCATCCTAAAGTCAATCATCATCGGCAATCTTTATGGCGTAGACATCATTGAGGAGGCGACGGAGATTTGTAAGCTGCGCCTCTTCTTGAAACTCGTCGCACACGTTGAGCGCGATGACCGGCGAGAGAATAAGGGGTTGGAGCCGTTGCCCGACATTGATTTCAACATCCGTGCGGGAAATACCCTGATTGGCTTTGCCAATCTCGATGAAGTGAAAAATGCGTTAGCGGCGCGGCTAGATTTCAGTGCGGGCGAGACGCTACGGCAGATTGAAGAAGATGCCCGCGAAGCCGACCGCGCCTATAAACGCTTCCGCCAGATACAGACCGTTTCCGATTACAAGGACGCGACGCAATCCGAGTTTAAGCGCGAATTGCGCCGCCGTTTAGACGTACTCGCCGAAAAACTTGATCGCTATCTTGCAGAGGTTTACGGCAAAGACTCGCACAAACAGAAAGAATTTGAGGCGTGGCGCAAGAGCCATCAACCGTTCCACTGGTTCACAGAGTTCTACGGCATCATTGCGAGCGGCGGCTTCGACGTGATTATCGGAAATCCGCCCTATGTAGAGTTGAAAGCACTGTCTCAGTACAATCTAGTCGGATATACCTGTATAGATTCAGGAAACTTGTACGCATTGGTCATAGAGAGGTGTTTGGCGCTTTCTTCTAAAGTTGGGAAAGAAGGTTTTATCGTCCCGGTTTCCTCAGTGTCTACTGATCGATACGAAAGTCTTCAACAGCTAATGACAAGACATCAGCTTCATTACAGTTCATTCGACGACCGCCCTTCTCGTTTGTTCGACGGACTTGAGCATATCCGCCTCACTATTCATCTTATAGGTGCGCGTGTATCTACTTTGTCACTGTACTCTACTCGCTATAACAAATGGGCGGCACTCGAACGAACTAAGCTGTTTGAAGAGCTAAGATATACACCAGCCGCCGCCGCACTCGTGGACAGTACGTTGCCCAAATTATCATCTGAGATTGAAGAAAGCATTATCGAGAAACTCTCTTCTCAGAAGCGGTGCTTGTCTTCATTTTACAGCAAAGATAGCTACAAGATTTTCTACTCGCGAAAAGTCGGCTACTTCCTTCAAATATTAGATTTCGAGCCAAAGGTTTTAGATGGACATGGTAATCGCCGTCCGCCTTCTGAATTTAAGGAGTTGAGGTTTTCCAATCCAACATACGCACAAATTGCACTCTGCTGTCTAAATGCAAATCTATTCTATTGGTTTATTACTGTGTTTTCAGACTGCCGCCATGTCAATAAACGCGAAGTAGATGCTTTCCCTGTTGATCTTCAGAAGTTGGCGAGCGGAGCGCATCGTGAGAAGCTTTTGAGGTTGGCAGAAGATTTAATGGCTAACTTAAAGAAACACTCTAATGAAAAGAAGATGCATTTTAAACATGATACGTTAGTTGTACAATGCATCTTTCCGAAACTCAGTAAGCCGATCATTGATGAAGTTGACCGTGTTCTTGCCGCGCATTACGGCTTCACGGATGAAGAGTTAGACTTCATCATCAACTATGACATCAAGTACCGTATGGGCAACGCGGGGTCTGAGGAATAGAGAGGAGTGCAAAGAGGTAATTTCATCTGAACCTCAAAGCCGATTTGCCAGTGCCGTTCGATTGCACCGAAACGCTTGCGCCGCTCGCCCGCCGCACAGCAGTTTCGCGCCTGATGGCGCTGGGCAATCTCGATCTTTTA
Organism: Pyrinomonadaceae bacterium; assembly: GCA_963817025.1. GTDB lineage: Bacteria > Acidobacteriota > Blastocatellia > Pyrinomonadales > Pyrinomonadaceae > JACMLC01. The sequence goes on from CAWFML010000005.1 coordinate 1,000,300, forward strand.
CGTAACGAAACGCTCGCGCTTTTCTGCTCCGCACGATGTCCCGGTAGTTTGATACTCAAGTTTTACGATGCGCTACGCGCTTTGCGCGACGAGGGGCAGACAATCATTAGCGGGTTTCATTCGCCTCTCGAACAGGAAGGATTGCTGACGCTGATGCAGGGTCAAAGCGGTATCGTCATCTGTCCAGCGCGCAGCATTGACACGATGCGTGTTCCAGTCGCGTGGCGTCAGGTGCTCTTAGATAAACGCCTCTTAGCGCTTTCGCCTTTTGCCGCACACGAAGAGCGAATTACTGCGCGCCTGGCTACCCGGCGCAACGAATTCGTTGCAGCGATTGCCGACCGCGTGCTTATTGTTTATGCAGAGCCTTCCGGTAGAACCGCGAAGCTGGCGCGAACAATTCTTGAGCGCGGAACGCGGCTTCTAACTTTGCCCGCACCCGAAAATAAACACCTACTTGACGCTGGTGCAGAGCCTTTGTAAAAGTCTTTAACTCAATCGAAAAGGCTCTCCGAAGGTAATCTTGTTAGTGAAAGTCGGATGGGACAACCGTTCCGCGTGAACCATCCTGTGGCTCAAATACTTGCGTTGGCTTTGCGGGCGGCGCATCGGCAAACGTCATACGGCGGTAGATTCTGCGCGTCGTCAATACATCTTTAACACAATAATCACGAATCATTTTATGTTCACCGCGCGCGAACAACTCGGCGATGCGCGAGCCATCACACTCGCTTGTCTTGGGGGATTCGAGGCTGAGCACGCGCGCCAGGCGGTCGAGGCTGATCTGGTCGCGCAGGTTCCATTTCTCCCACTCGCACATCGTGTCGTAGATGGGTTGATTGCGGTAGCGCGCGAAATTAAGTTCGATTGAAGGGCGTATGCCACAGACGACGGAGCGTTTATAGATGAAGCGCAAATCGAAGTTGTAGATGTTGTGACCGACGATACGATCAACGCACGGACGAAACGTCCGCATCAATTCCCAAAAGTCGCGCAAAATTTCGGTTTCGTCACCGGTAAAACATCCGCGCTCGCGGTTCCAACCGAGCACGCCTTTCACGCTCTGTCGCCCGCCCGCTTCATCAATGAAGCCGATGCAGAGCAGTCGCCCCGTGTCGCCGTTGAGTGAGCTGCGCTGCTCGTCGCGTGCCGTTGATAGCGTGCCAGTCGCGGCATCGTCAGTTGCCGGAGTGTTGGGTTGTAGAGTGAGATTCGATGAATTTGTGTGAGCGACAGTCTCTTTATCTGTCTGCCCGGCTGTGTGCGCGGGCAGCGTTTCGCAGTCAATTGTTATTGTGCGGTATCTAATCATCGGGAGTTGAGCCTTTCAAATAATTTGAGCTTGAGCGTTTTGTGCGGTGTGAATGCCGCGCCTTTCAGTTTTAAAAAGCGAAATCATGCGCCGGAGCGTGCAGGCCGCAGCGCGCACCCGTTTGCGGCGAGGCGTATTCGACTATGACGAAGGACGGAATGCGCGGGTCTGTCTTGACACTCGTACGGGCAGGGAAACGGCGTCGCAGGTTAAGGAGCGCCTCTGTCTTAACGTGGTAGGCGCGGCGACGTGCGCGGCTGTCAGGCGCGGATTTGGCGAGTCGGTTGGCAGTGCGCGCCTTTTCGATCAAACGTTCGGCGTTCTGCGTTTCGAGTCGTTTAAGAATTTGATTGAATGTCTGTGTCTTTGCTTCAGTTCGTTTCATACGCTTCATTTTCCCTCTCTCTCCTATCAATGGCGGAGGGCGGCGCAAAGCGGAAACGGGTTTTCGGGAAAACTATTCTTTTTCTGAGAATTTATTCTTCGGCTTTCGGGCAGGTGAAGAAGTGCACACAACGCGGGCATTGATGGTCGGAGACTTCCGGCGGAAACTCTCCGGCGAGGATGCCGCTAATAGCGTCGTCGTAATGTTTGAGGCGTGTGTTGATGGTGCGCTGGCGCAGGTTCAGCACGATAATTTCGTCGGTTGACAGATAGAGAATCTCGACGCGTGGGCGTGCCTGTGGGAAATGCTCGGCGGCGATGGCGTAGAAAAGCGCGTAGAGGTCGTCGTCAGGCGTCTTGGAGGGCGGCTTGCCGGTACGCGTTTGGCGGAAGAGAATCGCCGCGCTGCCCCTTTCCTCTATCAACTCCATGTAATCCGGCGTCAGGCTGATGAGCGCGCCGGGGCGTTCAATCGTCCACGCTTGATAGAAAAGCTGCCCGCGTGCGCGCGAGAAATGGCGCACGGCGCGCTCCACCATTAGCGCGGCTTGCTCGCGGTAGAACGATTCGTAAACATGACCGACGGGGCCTTTCGCTTGCCATAGTCGAGTAAGTTGAGCTTGCGCGCTCTCTTGAAAAGCAACGGCTGTTCCCTCCGCCAAACGTCCCGCCATGCGTTCTCCGGCGAGCCATGCGAGCGTCTCGTAAATGCAGACATGAAAACGCAGGTAAGCCGTTTCCTCGCCCTTGCCGCTGAGATACAGTCGCTGCTCGTAGAAAAATTTGCGCGGGCATTTGAGATATGCGCCGAGTTGCCATTCGGTGAAGCGCGGTTTTGGATCGGGCGTCTGCGGCGCGGTTTCCAAGAGAACATCGGTTACATTCTGCTCGATTTCAGTGTGCCACGTCGCGGCGCTGTTGGCGGCGCGCGGTAAATGTTCTTCGATCTTTTCAAGAAGCTCTGAGGCTTTACTGTTGTTGCCTCCATAACGCTCGGCGCGTGATAAGCAGAGGCGGTCGCGCGCGCGCGAAAGAGCGACGAAGAACAAACATTCCTCTTCTTCTAAATGCGTATCTTTGTGCGCTTCGCCTGCATCGCTTGTTTCTTCGGCCTCGCTTGTGCCGGCGCCGTCTGAAAAAGTTTCGATCATGCCAGCAGGCGTAGGGCAAGGTTCGTGCTGGCGCTTGGCCGGGAAATGCCCTCTGCCGAGATACGGCAGGTAAACGCAAGACCATTCCAACCCTTTCGCGCCGTGAACGGTGGTTAAGCGAACCGCGTCTAACCCTTCGGCGGAGACGGGAACCGGGCGTAAGCCCTTGTCTTCGGAGAGACTTTTCAGACGGCGGACGTAGCGCAAAATCGCAAGGCGCGCGTCCATTTCATTTGTCGCTTCGACTGCGCGCTCGCCTTCGTTGTGGATGAACTGCAAGAGTTGGTAAATAGCCAGACGCCTTTGCGCCCCGGCGCTTGAGTTATCGGCGAGCACGGGCGCGAGATAGCGGCTGTGAATAAAAAGGTAGTGCGCGAGCATCTTCCACGGCGACTGGAGATGCGCGACACGAGCTAGATGATAAATTAGACGCGCGAGTCCTGCCGTGCTCGCATCGCTTTCTTCGCTCCTTGCGTTCGTTGCGCCGCTTGTCTCAGAAGTAACTTCTCTTATCAATTTATTATGTGCGAGTGCGTTGAACTCTTGAGTTGTGTTAAGCGGTGTGAGCGCATCGGGAAACTCACGTCTTGTCTCTTTCGCAGCTTGGAGAATCGCACGCACTTCGCGGAGCGGAATGTTGTATTCGGGGAAGCGTGCAACGCGCGGAAGCGTGCGCCCGCTCCCGTCGCTGGCGAGGGCAATAATGGCAAGCAAATCGCGCACTTCACTTCGCTCAAAGATGTCACCGAGATAAAGCGCGGGCACTCCTTCCGCTTCAAGCGCTCTGGCAAATTTGACGAGTTGCGAGTGTTTACGACAGATAACTGCCTGCGCCCGGAAAGGCACGCCGCGCTCCTTTCGTGACTTTATCAACTGCGCCAATTCGTGCGCTTCTTCATCCATGTTCGTCGCAATCTCGAAGCGAACCGCGCTTTGTTCACCCGGCGTGGGTTCCCTTTCCTGACGGTGCGCGTGCCACGCGGAGAAGTCTGCGCGCCCGGTTGTCGAGGTCGTCTCTGTGTGGCCGTTTGCTGCCGGTAGGACGCTCATCTGTGAGGCGACGGCGGAGATGAGACGCACAATTGGCGGCAGCGAGCGGTAGTTGACGGTCAACGCTTTAGTGCGCCCGTGCGGAAAGTCTTTGAGGAAGTGACGAACTTGCGCAGGCGCTGCGCCGCGCCAACGGTAAATTGCCTGCCGAGTGTCGCCGACGACCCACAAACCTTCCCCACGATTCGCAATGAGTCCGAGCAGCACACCGCACGCGCGGTTGACATCCTGGTACTCATCAACCAGTACATGATGATACTGTGCTTGAATCTCCATCCTTACCGCATCTTGTTCACGCAGCAGACGCACCGTGCGAAAGATCAGATCGCCGAAATCGAGCAACCCATGATGCTCAAGATAATTTTGGTAAAGGTGATAGACGCGCGCTACTTCCGTTGCGCGCTCGGCCACGCGTGTTGCTTCAGCATCGCCCACACTCCGGGCGTGTGCGAGCATCACCCCGGCAAGCTCTGCGTACTTGTCGGGCGAGACCAACTCGTCCTTCGCGCGTGAGATGGCGGCGAGAATAGCGGCGAGATGCGTCGTCGGCTCGTATAGATTCTGGTAGTAATCAAGACCGAGTTGCGGCAAGTGGCGTTCGAGGATAAAGAGTGCATCAACCGGATCGAGCACACGCGCTCGTGGCGGCAACGCTGCTTCCTGCCAGTAGCGGCGCAGAAGCTCAAGGCCGAAGGCATGAAACGTGCCGATCCAAATCTTCGGCGCGGCATCGGGCGCAAATCTTTCGACGCGCTCCCGCATCTCCTCGCCTGCTTTATTAGAGAAAGTCAGGGCGACAATCTTGTCAGGGGCAACGCCCTCATTGAGCAGATAAAGAATACGCCCTACGAGCGAGCGTGTCTTGCCGGTTCCGGGGCCGGCGGCGACAAGCAAAGGCGTATGCGCGCTGTGTGCCGCAGCGCGTTGGCTTTCATCAAGCGTTAAGGTTACAGCATCCAGCGCTGCGAAGGCTTCGTCCGTATCCGGCGCAGTGAGCGAATCTTCAACGTCGGGCGCAAGTAGCGCGTAGGCGAGATTGTGCAGCACGAAATCAAGCGCTAACCCGGAACACTCGGAGATTTGCGCGGCATTCAAGTTTTCTTCAACATACCAACGTCGCAACTGGTCGCCGGGCAAAAGGAATTCGCGGGCAAAGACGTTCGCCTCCATCTCGCGGCGCTGGCGCGGGCCATAAGCCTCTATGCGCCCCTCGCCATAGAGCGATTTGTCTTCCGACTCGGTGTAATCAACATCCTCGTCCGAGCAGAGCGAACCGCCGTTATGCAGCCAGTGATGCGCGAATTCGTGTGCTTGATAGTAGAGAGCCAGCCAGGGCGTTATCTCAGCGTTATAATAAATGAAACCATCGTCCAGCGTTGCCTGCGCGCCGTAGAGCAGAGGGTCGCCGGAGGCTAAGGGGATGCGCACGAGTCCGGTCAAAGTCTCGGCGCAAGCTAACAATGGAGCGGCGTTCAACGCGGCGGTGGCTATGTGCGGCGCGACGTTCGCGGCGTAAGCTTGCACTTCACGATGGCGTAGGCGGGCTTGAGCGCGGATGTAAGACCAGTGAGGCATCTGAACGGATGTAGTTAAAGCTCAATCTTCAATCAGCGCTTTTGATTTTGCGCCATTCGTCTTTTTGCTTTTCACTCATTGTCAGGTCTGTCTCGATGGCGTCAAAAAAATCTTGTTGGTCGGGCATCTGCGGCGCAGCGTCAGCGCGAAAAGAGGCTTGAAAAGCAAACTGCGAATCGCCTTGTAAGTATGCAGCAATGGCCTCGAAACTGCGTCCCAACTCTGCGGCGATGAGGTCAATCGCTTGACGCGGAATCGAAGCAAAGCGAATCAAGCGGCGGTCTAACTTGACGAGCATCGGCACAGTCAAACGGGTCGCCGATGCGAGAGCCTGAATCGTCAACCCACGTGCCTCGGCATCCTTTCGCAGTCCAGTTAACGGCGCGGTTTCCTCGGATATAATTGACGTGCGATGCGCGGCACGCAGGCGGGCGGCCACTTCCATTCCGCGCCGGACGATGCTTTCTTCCTGCGCGAGGCGCTCGCTCTCTGTCTGGCTTTCCGTGTCGGGTGAATTCTCGATGATGCTGGCGGTAGCGGCGAAATCCGTGAGCGCGTCGGCAGCGTGCGGGTAGCGGCGCATAAACTCGGTCAGCACATTGCGTGCTGCGCGTGCAGCCTCGCCCGCATCGTCGCCCGCTCCCGTCGTCGCTTCCTCGCGGCGCAACAGATATGCTTCGATGACTTGATCCAGCGCAGGCGGCGCGTCATCTTGCCGGTTGTCGCTCATCTCATTGCCCCTCAATCTCTACTTTCCTTGCTTTCCTTCGCGCCACCGGCGGAGGCTCGCTTCGGCATCTCTCAAGCGGTTGCGAACGGTGCGCGGCGTAACATTCAGGTAACGACTGATGGAAGGCTCCGTTGGTGAATTCGACTCAGTCTGCCATCCCTCGAAGTAGCGCAGTAAAAACACCTCGCGCAAATCGTCCGGGAGATGTGCGAGCGCAGCGCGCGTGAGGACGCGATCTTCGGCTGACAGCACGCGTTCGTCGGCGAGGGTGTCAAGCAGATCAATCTCTTCCGTCCTATCGCTCTGCGTAAAGGTGACGCTCTCGGCTTGCCGCTCGCGTTGCTGAAGTTTGCGAAACTTGCTGATCACTCCGTTCGATAATCTCTCGAAGTAGAGACCGAAACGCACCTGCGCAAAGTCACTGCGGTCGGACTCTATATCAAAGAGTTCTATCAGCAGTTGGCTCACAATCTCTCCGTCACAGTCTTCGCGGTGTCGTCTGTCAACCCCTCCGCGCCCGATACGACTCCTGATCGTCCCGGCATGGCGGCGCAGCAAAACTTCCGCGACGGCGTTAGCGCCCTCCTGATGTCCGTCACGCAGTCGTTCGCGTATCAAATAGCAAAGCGCTTCATCCTTGAGATGCGCGGGCGACTCGTCGTAGCCGTGCTGTATCGCCTCGATAAGCGCCGCCTCTTCGAGCGCGAGCGCGCGTCTCACCTGCGTTTCCACTTCCGGCAATCGTTCATAGAGCGCACCCGTATCAGTGTTGCGGCGCGTCAGCGGACGAACATCCCTGTCTGCCTCGGCTCCTGTGCGGGGCGGCGGCGGAGGACGCATCGGAGCTTACCCCTTCGAAAGTTAAATAAAAGAGCGCACCGCAAACCGGAAAACTGCTTCACAAAACTCTTCACGGCTTGCCGGTACAGATGCCATTAAAGCAAGTTTAATGACAAAAAGGAACGCCTTTCTTCGCCCATTGCCTAACGACGGACTGTTTCCCAAAAAAATCCAAAAAACTTTTCCGGTTTTCGCCTCCCGTCCTTATTGATAAGAAAAGCCAGCAATTTCCCGGCTGAAAACGGGTATTCAAATCGCCGTGCCTGAATTATAGTGTTGATGTTTATCACAGCAGCGCCCCAGTCCTTAATAAATCTGCGTTGCTACTCATGCGATCCCGCAGGCTCAAATAATGATTTCAACGACACATCCTTGCTTTCCGGTTTCCCGCTGACGGCGACATTTGAGAATACAACTATGATTGACTTCGATTATTGCTTCAAACAATTAACGGGCAACGAACCCTTCGCATGGCAACGCGAGTTATTTGCCAGACTGACGCGAGGCGCTTTCCCGTCCGAGTGCGACATCCCGACGGGCTTGGGAAAAACCTCCATCGTCGTCATCTGGTTGCTCGCTCTGGCAAATGATCTGATACAGCAAGACTCTCAAAGAACTATTCCTCTGCGCTTGGTTTACGTCGTTGACAGACGAGTGATCGTTGACCAAGCTACAAGCGAAGCCGATGGACTCGTCAAAAAATTGAAAGAGCTTGCGAAGACGGATGAAAAGCTCGGAAAAGTTTACGATGCGCTAAAGCAAGCTGCCCTCAGCCAAGATGATGTTGTCGTCGCGCTGTCAACCCTGCGCGGCGAACACGCGGACAACCGCGAATGGTGTCTCGACCCGTCGCGCCCCGCCATCATCGTCGGCACGATTGACATGATCGGAAGTCGGCTGTTGTTTTCGGCTTATGGCGGCGTCGGCGAATCTTACAAAGCCTTACAAGCCGGATTATTGGGACAGGATTCTTTGATTGCCGTTGACGAAGCACATCTGTCGCCCGCTTTCATGCAAACGCTTCGAGCCTTGCGTCAGACCATTCGGCGAAAGAATCTCATCAAGCCGTTTGAGGTGATTTCTCTTTCGGCCACTCCGGCAGTCGAAGAAGAGGAAGGGTTTGAACCCTTCACGCTGGAAAAAGACGCACCGGAAGATTTGACGAACGAAGTTGCCGAGCCTCGATTGAACGCGGAAAAGAAGATCGAATGGAAAAGTTTTACGGCTTCCGAAGACTTATTGAATAGCAAGAAGGCAAAAGGATTGTTGCGCGATGAACAAGCTAAAGAAATGGCGAAGGTCGCCGCGAAATATAAAACTCTGCCCGTTTCAGTTTTGATTTTCGGCACGACGGTCAATCTGGTTAAAGAAATCAAGAGACATCTCATCCAAACCGAGAAGATAGACGAAGCACAAATCTTACTGATGGTCGGCGGAATGCGTGGCTTTGAGCGTGACGGCTTGGTTGAGAACCCTGTTTTCAAAATGTTCTCGCCGCATCGCAACCGTGAAGAACAAGATGGGGCGTATTTTCTGGTCGCCACATCATGCGCCGAAGTCGGCGTTAATCTCGATGGGGATTTTGCCGTCTGCGATCCAACTTCGGCAGACAGCTTTATTCAACGGTTGGGGCGCGTTAATCGTTTTGGAAATACCTTGTCTGTTGTCACCGTTGTTCACGACGAATCGTTAGCGCATGAATCGGAACAGACGAAAGCTACTTTGGAAACGCTCAAACAACTCAATAGTGGCGAAGGGTTGAGTGCTTCGCCGCTTGCTTTGCGAGCAATCGAATTTCCTGAAAATTGCTATCCGCCCAAACCCATCTGCCCGCCGCTCGATTCGGCGCGGCTTGATGATTGGTCAATGACTTCGTTAAAGCAGAATGAGTTTCGCCGTCCGCTTGTTTCCTATTGGTTGCGCGGCGTGACTGAAAACAGGCAGGCGGAAACATCTCTCTGCTGGCGCGCCGATTTGACTTTAGCGAATACCAACAAACGCAAAATTGCAACGGTCAAAACCTTGCGCGTCAAAAGCCGCGAGTGCGCGCGTGAATCAACCGGGCGCGCGATGAAAACGATTCTGGTAATCGCCCAAGAATTTCCCGAAGAGCGCGCCGTTGTGATTTCCGCGACCAACGAATACGACGTTTGTTCATTTGCCGAACTCCGCGAGCTAAATGAAAAGAATGAGTTGTTTAAGAAATTGACGTTTGCAACGGTCGTTTTACCCTGTGAGGTCGGCGGCTTAGATAAAGACGGTATTGCCGTTGATGAGTTGTCGGCAAACACGAAAGCCGTTCCTGACGTGGTTAGTAATAATGAATGGCGACGGGTTTTACTGACCGAAAGCGAAGACGGCGTGAATGCCGAAATCATCGGCGGCGATTCGAGCTTTCACCCAGAGAAGAAACTTGAAGAAGTCGTGCGGCAACTTGCCAAAGAAGAGAACAAACGCTGTATTAAACAAATCAATTTGGGTTCGGATGTCGTCGGTGAAGATGATGAAGAAAAGACAGTCAAAAAAGTTCTGGCTTATTTCATCAACCGCAAATCGCCGGAAAGCTACTTGCCGAACGAGGCTGAATCCGACGACGAGACCGAAGGCGAGACGGCTTCAGTTGGATACGAGAAAGACAAGTCCGGCAAGGGCGGAGAAATCAGGCTCGAAAAACATAACTCGGATGTCAGACATTATGCTCAGACTCTGGCGGAAAAACTCCATTTAAGCGCGGAGTTTGTTGAAGCGTTGGCAATCGCCGGAGCATGGCATGATAAAGGTAAGAACCGCAAATGCTGGCAAATGGCGGTCGGTAATTTGAATCTGGAAACCCCCATTGCCAAATCGAAACAGACATGGTTCAACCACAAACTTAATAACTATTATCGCCACGAATTCGGATCACTCGTCGAAGCTGACGCGGACGAACAACTGAAACAGCACCCTGAGCGCGATTTGATTCTGCATTTGATCGCCACGCACCACGGCTACGCCCGCCCACATTTCCCCGAACGCGCTTTCGATAAAGACAATCCGACAGCCTTAAACCGCGACATCGCCGAAGCCGCAATGCAGCGTTTCGCGCAATTACAAATTAAATTCGGCTGGTGGCAATTGGCTTACTTGGAAGCAATCTTGAAAGCCGCCGACGCGCTCGCTTCACGCGCCGAAGCAAGAGGTGAAATATGACCGAAAGATCCGAAATAAAAATCGAAGTCAACGCGCTGAATCCGGTCGAATATCTGGCGTGCTGCGGCATCTTTGAAATCGCCTCGCGCTTTGATGAAACGGCTCTGGCGCACTGGCAGAGCGGAAACACGACGACTTTCGCTTTGGAATCTGTTGTGAGCGAAAAGGAACTGCTCGAAATCATTCTTTCGACTTTGACCGATTGGAGCAAATGGAAAGCTATGGCTAACGATGTGAAAGAAGTGATTCGATTGGAAGCGAACTTTTCGGGGGCGAGCGATCAAACGGAAAGATTCATTTTCGATTGGTGGTATGAATCCTTAACGCCAGAGGGCGGGATTAACAAAAGCGGTTGGAAGATGTATGCCGGACAGCAGAAGGCTGAAAAGATCACGCTCGACATGATTCAAAAATGTCAGAAGTTGAATTGTGAAAACTTATCAGAAATTTTACGGCAAACAAGCAAAGTAAGCGGAAGTTTTGGGTTTGACCCGATGGCTTCGCGTAACGCGCTCGATGTCGGTTATTCGCCGAATGATTTGAATCTGCCGGTTGTCACCAACCCTTTTTCGCAACTGCTGGCAATGTTCGGCGCACAAAATTTCTTCTCGACTCGAACGAAGCAGGCAAACGAGATTGTCTCAAGTCGCGGTTGGACGAAAGAGAACCGCCGTTACTTCTTCGACTACAGCTTATGGCTGATGCCTGTTCCGATTGCGTTGGCGCGTATTTTAGCCAACGCGCCAGCGCAAGTTCCCGAAAACAAAACTATGAATCTTCGTTCACCGCGCGCCACGCGCGATAAGTACTCAAACCTAACCCTGTCTTTTCCGACAAACTCACGAGGTGAAAAATTATGAGTAATGCAACGCTTGAGACGCACGACGCGCTGATCCGAACGAGCGACTGGCTAACTGAAAACGAGATGCCCGTCGCGCTTGTTTTAACCGAAACGCTGGAACCCGCGCTCGGTACGGACGCGGAGATTTTCCCGCCGACCTTTGCCAAAGACGGGCCTCTATACAACATTGACGAATTACGAACCGACATCGCGCCGTCGGCGGCGAAAGATAGCGACATCGTCAATACCTGTTTGATTGATAGCATCGGCTCACAGGCCAACCGCATGGAAACTTGTTTCAAGAAGATGCCGCTATCGGGTCTAGTGCCGCAAATTACAGTCGTCGCCAAAAATCAAAAGGCGAATCTGCTTGATATCGGACATCGCATCGCCGACGCCGCCATCAGATTTTCCGAACTCGAAACGGAAGCGCGCAGCGCAATCGTCAATCTTAAGGAGAACGGCAACGCGCTTGATTTAGCCCAACTCGCGCCCACTTCGCTCATATTCGGTTTCTGGGATTCACGCGAAACACAGTTCAAATTCGGCAGAGTTTTGTCTTCCGTTATTCGGGCAACGAATGTCAGCTATCTCACGCGCTCGGCACAGTTCGACGCGGTTTTCGATGCTAAGCAGATGTTTGAAGACAAAGAATACAAGGAATACGGCACGGGCAATAACAATGCCCTTTCGGCTATCGGTCTGCAAGACGCTCCGGCTGCCGGAACGCACGGCGGAGTTAGAGTGTTCGGCACGATCACGCGCCGGACTCAAATCAATCTCGTTGGGCTTCGCGCTCTGGCAGTGACAAATGAAAAAGGCGAAATCAAAGAAGACGACACGATGAAGTTACGTCGTTATTTGCTCGGCTTGGCGTTGGTCGCCGCCCGGTGTCAAACTAGCTATAACCTGCGCGAGGGTTGCTTATTGACGAGAGTTTCTGAAAAAGCTACCGCCGTTTATTCGGACGGCAAACGCCCCGCTTTCAAGTGGGATTTGAAGGCTGTTTTAGATTACGCGCAAGCCACTGCGCAAGAATTCGACGCGACATTGCAAAGTCGTCAACCGCGCGAGATTCAATTTGAAGTCCCCAAAGTCCGCGCCAAAGTCGAGAGTGAGAAAACCAAAAAAGGGAAGAAATAATTGCGCGGTGTTCAGCGTTACACCTTCAGGCGTGAGTCTCCTGCATTATCAAGCCCGAAGGCATAGCTCTGAACTTGCGCATTGATAAGGAGTCCGACAGATGCACCTGATACTCAACGTCACCTTTCCGTTTGGGCGTTTTCACGGGGGCGAGTTTCCACCTTCGCCAGCGCGTCTTTTTCAAGCGTTGATTGCCGGAAGTCATCGCGGCGTTTACATTCAGCAAAACGCCGAAGCCCGTGACCGTGCGCTTGAATGGCTGGAAAATATCGCACCTCCAATTATCGAAACTTGTCAGGCAGAGATGTTCGGAGCGGGCGCAATTAACTACGTTCCTAACAATGATAATTCTTTTGCCCATAATAGGACGGCAAAATCAATGCGGGCGTTTGTTTTGCGGGAAGACAGCGTACTTCGTTACGTCTGGCAATTTCCCGATAGCGAACAGAGTAAAGCAAACGCCGAGGTTGTTTGTGCGATGGCGCGACTCGCCACGCATTTAGGACATGGGCAGGATGCGGTTTTCGTCAGCGGTGAAGTGTTAGAGGATGGCTATGCAACGGCGAAGGCTTCAATCAGGGAGCGGGTTGTCTTTCAACCGAAAGAACAAAAGGGCGGCGACTGGACTGTGCCGCGAGCGGGCGCGTTGGCTGCATACAAAAAGCGGTATGAGGAATTTCTTAAAACCGGAAATTCTCACACCGTCAACGTCCCGCTTCGGCAAGTGAAATATGTTCCAGATAACACGATTGATTTAAGCTGTCCTTACGCGCTGTTTGAAATGCGCGAGTTGGTTGATGAAGACAGATTTTTCAGCTTCGACGGACGCGATTTACGCCCGCCCGCTGTGATGGTCAGACACTCCATTGTTGAATTTTTCGACAGCGGTAAAGGTGAAAGATTCAAAAAACATTACGGCGAAGATTTGATCTCAAGAAAAGTTTACGGATACGAGCCGAAGGCCGAAGGCGAACAAAACAAACCCGTGAATCATTCTCATCTGGCGTTCATTCCGATTCCAAATTTATATCCGCCGCATCCCGACGGGCGCGTCCGTCGCGTCTTACTTGCCGGGTTCGGTTTTGAAAGCGAAACCGAAGGCGAGCTGTTTGACGACATCGCCCGAAACTTAAACGGCGCGGAAATCAAAGACAACGGCGAACCCGTCGCCCGCTTGATGCAAGTTGAAGAATACAAAGAGAACAAGTTTTTCAAGCAGTTTTACGGGCAATCGAGCCGCCTCTGGCGAAGCGTGACGCCGATTATCTTGAGCGGCTTTAACCGTCGCGGACGCAAGCCTGAACAATTGCTTTACCGTGCGCTTAATCAAATCGCAATCGAAAACGATGCCATCGAATCGGTGGCTATTTATCGCAGCCCGATTGTTCCAAAGACTTTTCTCCCGATGGATTATCACTTGAGCGGCTATCTAAACGAGAACCCTCGTTATCACGCCGAAATCATTTTCAAACGCCCCGTGAGCGGTTGCCTGGTGATAGGCAGAGGACGACACGTGGGCTTTGGTTTAATGATGCCGATGACCAAACATGAACACGACGAAACGATCTAGCTTTGTCGGCCCGAAATTTTCTAGAGCCGCACCTTTGAAACGAACTATCGGGTGGCGCGGTTTGGGTTGAGTTCGGCAGTGTTGCCTCTGGTGACGGAGGCGTTGCCGGTGGCGGAGATGGCGCGGTTTGCTGTGAGCAGCCGAAGGGCGGATGAATCGTATTCGCTGGCTCTGGCGGGGAAGACGGAGGGGGAGGGGAAGCCTCTCCAAGATGATCATGCGCACGCGCATTTCTGGGCGACGGACGAGGACGCGGACGGGCGTTTGGATCATCTGACGGTGTACGCGCCGCGCGGGTTTGATGCGGATGATGTTGATGCGCTGGGGCGGGTTCGCATCGTCAAACGGCATTACAAAAATCTGCCGGAGGTGCGGCTGGTCTTGCTGGGCCTGGGCGAGAGAGCGGATTTCGCGGACACGCTCGTGTTTGGCACGGCGCGGCGTTGGCGGTCGGTGACGCCTTTTTCGTTGCCGCGATATGCTTCGCGCGGCGGGGCAAAGCGCGCTCGACCACGCGATCTGCCGGAGGCGCAGTTGCGGCGCGAGTTGCGCCTGCGGGGATTGCCCGAACCCGTCTCGGTGACGCCGCTCGGCGGTTATCAAACGGGCGGCAGAAGAGAAGTGCGCTGGCTCGAATTTCAGACACGACGGTTGAAGGGCGGAGAGGGCTACGGGCTGGCGGGTTTCGAGTTAGAGTTTGCGGAGAAGACGCCGGGGCCGCTCGCGCTCGGCTTCGGGTGTCATTTCGGCCTGGGCTTGTTTGAGCCGGTGCGGGACTCCAGCTAGTCGTAGTGCGGCGAGTCGCTCAAAACGCAAGCCGCAAATTTGCCGGAAAATTTTTGCTAGACGGCTTTCCGGTTTCGCCTCGTCACAGACATCGAATCAGTGAGCGTGAAAGGAGCGCGACTGAAATGATGTCGAATGAGACGAATGAAACGAATGAAGGCGTCGAGCAGATTCCGGCGCGGATGATTAACGAATACACGTATTGCCCGCGACTTTTCTTTCTGGAATATGTTCAGCAGGAATGGGCGCACAATGCGGACACGCTCGATGGGCGATTCGTTCATCGCCGGGTGGACGAGGAGCGTGGGCGCGTGCCGGAACCCAAAAAGGGGGTCGAGATGCCGCGCCTGCATGCTCGTTCGTGCTGCTCGGCTCGGATGCGCTTGGGGTGACGGCGCGTGTGGACGTGATCGAGGCGGATGATGAGCGCGTAATTCCTGTGGATTACAAGCGAGGCGCGCCGCCCGACGTACCGGAGGGGGCATATGAACCCGAGCGCGTGCAGGTCTGTGTGCAGGGCTTGCTGCTGCGCGAGCACGGTTACGAGTGCGACGAAGGTGCGCTCTATTTCGCGGAGACGAATCAGCGCGTCCGCGTCGAGTTGACTGACGAACTCGTGACGCGCACGCGGGAGTTGATAGCGAAGCGCGCCGCGTCGCCGCCAACCGGACGATCCCTCCGCCGCTCGTGCGGTCGCCGAAGTGCCCGCGCTGCTCGCTCGTCGGCATCTGCTTGCCGGATGAAACTAATCTGCTGCGGGAAGCCACAGCCAACGATCTGCTGACGAAGCTACGGCGGAAAATGAAGCGTCCTGTCCGTCGAAAGCGGAGGCAGAGCCGCGTCGCTTGATCCGGCGCGCGACGATGCCCTCGCGGTGTATGTGCAAGGGCAGGGTTACAGCGTGGGTTTGCGCGGCGAAGTTTTGGAGATACGCGAGAAGGGCAAAGCCGTGAGCGACGCGCGATTGCTTGAGACCAATCAGCCCTGTTTATTTGGCAACGTACAGCTTTCCGCTCAAGCCCTGCACGAACTCGCAGGACGCGGCGTACCTATCATACACATGTCTTATGGCGGTTGGCTTACTGCCGTAACGACTCCCCCGCCGCACAAAAACATAGAGCTGCGCCGCCGTCAATTCAAAGCCGCAGACGATAAAGAATTTTGTCTTCAACTCGCACGCGCTTTCGTTTCCGGTAAGATTCGCAACGCGCGCACGCTCTTGCGTCGTAACGCACGCGAACTGCCGCGCGAAACTTTGGTGCGCCTCGCATATGCGCGGCGCGATGCCGAGCGCGCCGTCGCACTCGAACAGCTTCTGGGCATCGAAGGCGCGGCGGCGCGCGATTACTTCGCAAATTTCTCGTTGATGTTCAAAACAAACGGCAGGCGCGAGATTGACGCCGAACCGCTGGAAGAAGAATTTTCTTCCGCAGAGAATGACGTAGAGTCCACCGTTGCGCCGCCGGATGAACCAACATGGACGCGCTTTGATTTCGCGAAACGCAACCGTCGTCCGCCGCGCGACCCCGTCAACGCACTGCTCTCTTTTGTGTATGCGATGCTCGCGAAAGATTTGGTGGCAACGCTCGTCGGCGTTGGGCTAGACCCGTACCTGGGCTTTTATCATCAGCCGCGCTATGGGCGTCCTGCGCTTGCCCTTGACTTGATGGAGGAATTCCGCCCGCTCGTCGCCGATTCGGTTGTCATCAATCTAATCAACAACGGCGAAGTTCGTCCGACGATTTGATCACCCGTGCCGGAGCCTGCGCGCTCACTCCTCACGGCAGAAAGCAAGTGCTCGAAGGCTATGAAAGACGATTAGAACGCTCGTCACGCATCCGCATTTCGGCTATGCGATCAGTTATCGCCGGATCTTTGAAGTACAAGCCAACTACTCGCACGACATCTCACAGGCGAAATAACTTTCTATCCGGCGTTCTGTACTCGCTAATCAACCACTGTCGAAGCGCGAAGGAGCTTAAACGATGCGTCTAACTTATCTGGTCGCTTACGACATCAGCGATCCTAAGCGCCTGCGTCGTGTACATCGCACGATGCGTGGCTATGGCGATGCCTTACAACTCTCAGTCTTCCACTGTCAACTCTCCGCCTCCGAGCGCATTTTGATGATCGAAGCCCTCACCAAAGTTATTAACATGCGCGAAGACCAAATCATCATCGTTAACTTAGGGCCTGCCGAACAACGTGGTGCCAACAGCATCGAAACACTCGGACGCGCAGTTGACAACTGCTCTATGCGTTGTGCCATTATCGTTTAAGCTTGTGCTACAGATGGCTTCGCGCAAGTTAAAGCGAGCGCTGACCCAATGCTCCGAAGTGCGGTTTCCGCTCGCACCACCTAAAAAGCGGCGTATTAGATGTTTAGCTCAGTCTAACAAGCTACCCTCATGTCAGATAGATATCCGAATCGGCACCGCTCGAATCCAGCAGGGAAAGTTGATAATATGCTGCTACTTACAGCCGCCGCGTTTCCACGTTCGAATGAACGTGGCTCAATTCAAGCACTGATGCCAGCGGACTAACCTTAAAACCAGCGCACGTTTCCACGTTCGAATGAACGTGGCTCAATTCAAGCATAAGACAAAGGTCGAGACTTGACGGCGTTTGAGGGTTTCCACGTTCGAATGAACGTGGCTCAATTTAAGCCGTCCTCTGTGCCCGTCAAGCTAGCGTCGCCCCGCAGGGTTTCCACGTTCGAATGAACGTGGTCAATTGAAGCTTCTATGATATTCACTTGAGCCATATTCATTGACCTGTTTCCACGTTCGAATGAACGTGGCTCAATTCAAGCCACTCTTCCTCTGCTTCGTTCATCGTCTGGTCTCTTGTTTCCACGTTCGAATGAACGTGGCTCAATTGAAGCGCCGGATCGCTGTCTCGCAATGCCACAAGATCGGCGAGTTTCCACGTTCGAATGAACGTGGCTCAATTGAAGCGCGAAGGTTGGAAGCAAAAACGCGCGCTTCGCGGAAGTTTCCACGTTCGAATGAACGTGGCTCAATTGAAGCGATTGTACCGAAGCTACGCGCAAAGCTGCCGAAGCGGGTTTCCACGTTCGAATGAACGTGGTCAATTCAAGCCAGTCTCTCAAAGCTCGTTGACACAGGCTCGAAGGCGTTTCCACGTTCGAATGAACGTGGCTCAATTGAAGCATGCCGACGCTCGTCATCTTGAGCTAATACTCAGCCGTTTCCACGTTCGAATGAACGTGGCTCATTTGAAGCACTTGATGACATCGGGGGATAGCCCGCCGGAGACGCGGTTTCCACGTTCGAATGAACGTGCTGAATTTAAAGCGCAGTTCCGATGCGCGGAGCTGTGAGGGCCCCATTAGGTTTCCACGTTCGAATGAACGTGGCTCAATTGAAGCCCCTGCCCCGCGAAGGCGATGGACAAGTTGACGCTGGTTTCTACGTTCGATGAAGTGGTCAATTGAAGCTGTGGGCGACGTGATTCATTGGGATCCGGAAAAATAGAGTTTCCACGTTCGAATGAACGTGGCTCAATTGAAGCTTTCAGCCGATAGCGAAAGCGAAGAGCCGGCAGGTCGTTTCGACGTTCGAATGAACGTGGCTCAATTGAAGCTTCCGTAGTGGCAGCCGCTTCGTCCAGCCCCTCAAACGTTTCCACGTTCGAATGAACGTGGCTCAATTGAAGCATCCGGCTCTATGGCGACACCGAAGGCGTCATAGACAGGTTTCCACGTTCGAATGAACGTGGCTGAATGAAGCATTGCCGGAAAAGCAATCTGCGTGTGAGCTACGGTGGTTTCCACGTTCGAATGAACGTGGCTCAATTGAAGCCCGCTCGCCGCATGCCCATTAAAGGGACTCGTGATGGTTTCCACGTTCGAATGAACTGGCTTAATTAAAAGTTATCATCCCGAAAAGGGTGCCAAAAAAAAACGGCTGGGTTCCACGTTCGAATGAACGTGGCTCATTTGAAAGTGACTCTCCTCTTTCTCCGTGCGGTCGCTGATTCCGCGTTTCCACGTTCGAATGAACGTGGTCAAATTCCAAGCTGAGGCTGCTGATGGCCGCTGCGGTCGTCAGGACCCGCGTTTCCACGTTCGAATGAACGTGGCTCAATTGAAGCTTGTAGCCAGCGGCGGCGCGGTAACATGCGCACCTGCTGCGGTTTCCACGTTCGAATGAACGTGGCTCAATTTGAACAGGTCTCCCCAGGAGGACTCTCCGTCCGCCATCACGTGTTTCCACGTTCGAATGAACGGGTCGGATGAAGCTTTTTGCACCATCATTCAACTGCCCTTCCTACGGCCAGTTTCCACGTTCGAATGAACGTGGCTCAATTGAAGCAATCGACTGACCGGATTTACGCGAGCGTGCAGGGAGGGTTTCCACGTTCGAATGAACGTGGCTCATTTTGAAGCCGGCCCGTATGGCGGCGGCAGAACCGCAAGGCCCCGGTTTCCACGTTCGAATGAACGTGGCTCATTTGAAGCTTCAAGGGCAACTCCCTGATATTACCCGCCCACCGAGTTTCCACGTCTCTCTTGACCAACGTGGCTCAATTGAAGCTCCATAAACCTCTTCGGCGAGAGCGTGATGTTTCGGGTTTCCACGTTCGAATGAACGTGGCTCATTTTGAAGCGAGTGGATGAAAACAACGTCACCAGCAGCACGGGTGTTTCCACGTTCGAATGAACGTGGCTGCATTGAAGCTCATACAGGGAATCATTGCTTACGTTGTCGGCTGGCTGTTTCCACGTTCGAATGAACGTGGTCAAATTCCAAGCGATCTGCACAAACTGTGCATGAATCTCTTTCGCTTTGTTTCCACGTTCGAATGAACGTGGCTCAATTGAAGCCATTAACCCGGCATCACGGGGCGCAGCAGTCGTAACGTTTCCACGTTCGAATGAACGTGGCTGAATTTGAAGCGACCGGCGCAAATGCTGACGCTCTCACTCAGCAGATGTTTCCACGTTCGAATGAACGTGGCTCAATTGAAGCACCTTCCCCACCGTTGACATATTCGAGGTGCATGTTGTTTCCACGTTCGAATGAACGTGGCTCAATTGAAGCGTCGTCAACCTTGCTTCCTTATACGATGAAGAGGGTTGTTTCCACGTTCGAATGAACGTGGCTCAATTGAAGCAGTTATCCATTAGTAGATTATCGAACCAGTTACCCTGGTTTCCACGTTCGAATGAACGTGGCTCAATTGAAGCTCGCTGCAATCGAAGCGCGTCGTATCGCACGTCAAGAGGTTTCCACGTTCGAATGAACGTGGCTCAATTGAAGCGCGAAGGTGAAGACGGAGATGAATATTCAGTTATGAGTTTCCACGTTCGAATGAACGTGGCTCAATTGAAGCATGGCTGCCGCTTTCAAGTCCTCTGCCAACTGGATAGTTTCCACGTTCGAATGAACGTGGCTCAATTGAAGCACAGTTTTCGTTCACATGGGGCGGAAAGTCCGTCAAGCGTTTCCACGTTCGAATGAACGTGGCTCAATTGAAGCATTCTTCCTGAAGCAATCGCCGCGCTCGAAGCTGATAGTTTCCACGTTCGAATGAACGTGGCTCAATTGAAGCCCTGATCCTCCGAGCAACATTCATTCGGAAGTGGCCGTTTCCACGTTCGAATGAACGTGGCTCAATTGAAGCTTCGCTGTTTGCGCGTTGCTTGGGATTACTGGTTGGGTGTTTCCACGTTCGAATGAACGTGGCTCAATTGAAGCACCATTATTGATTGTGGTGACAGGTTCGGCTGCGATAACGTTTCCACGTTCGAATGAACGTGGCTCAATTGAAGCTCTCAGGCGCGGCCTTATGCCGTCGCCGGGGCGAACGTTTCCACGTTCGAATGAACGTGGCTCAATTGAAGCACAACCCGTTCTCTCAGTTTTGCCATACGCTCAACTCGTTTCCACGTTCGAATGAACGTGGCTCAATTGAAGCCCATCGCCGCTTTGAACCTGTGAAGCCCGACGACGAGTTTCCACGTTCGAATGAACGTGGCTCAATTGAAGCCCAGCCCGGCATTGCTTGCTCAGGCGTCGGGTCATACACGTTTCCACGTTCGAATGAACGTGGCTCAATTGAAGCGCCGCGAATTTATCCGCGCTCGTCGCAAGGCGCGCGGTTTCCACGTTCGAATGAACGTGGCTCAATTGAAGCGGATGCCAGCGGGAACGAGCAGAGCAGAGCGCGAATGTTTCCACGTTCGAATGAACGTGGCTCAATTGAAGCACCGCTTGTTTGTCGCGCCCCGCCTCAGAGCCTTGCGTTTCCACGTTCGAATGAACGTGGCTCAATTGAAGCTCCCTGTGCCACCGATAGCAGTCCCAGCAGTCGAGGGCGTTTCCACGTTCGAATGAACGTGGCTCAATTGAAGCTTCAACCTCATTGCCTGAGATTGGAATAGTTGTGGCCGTTTCCACGTTCGAATGAACGTGGCTCAAATTGAAGCTCTTCGCAGGTCTCCGCATGTGGTTAGCCACACACGGTTTCCACGTTCGAATGAACGTGGCTCAATTGAAGCTCGCTGCATATCTCTATCATCAGCAGCAGCTTTAGCAAGTTTCCACGTTCGAATGAACGTGGCTCAATTGAAGCCTACATAACTGGACAGGGAAAGGATGGGAGAGTAATGGTTTCCACGTTCGAATGAACGTGGCTCAATTGAAGCGGTTAAGAGTTAAGTTGCTTAGTTTCGCCTTAGAAAGGTTTCCACGTTCGAATGAACGTGGCTCAATTGAAGCCCTTTAAAACATTTAACGACCGGCATCATCGAGCGATGGTTTCCACGTTCGAATGAACGTGGCTCAAATTGAAGCGTGGATGCTCCGGCAGGGTTGTTTATCTCACCAAAGGTTTCCACGTTCGAATGAACGTGGCTCAATTGAAGCGTACTTCGCTCTAATCGCTTTCTTCCAAGCTCTATCTGGTTTCCACGTTCGAATGAACGTGGCTCAATTGAAGCGGGCTGTGATTAGAGAAAGTTAAGCACGCCCCGCAAGGGTTTCCACGTTCGAATGAACGTGGCTCAATTGAAGCATGCAGCCGCAGATCGAAGTGGCTTATTCGCAAGGAACGTTTCCACGTTCGAATGAACGTGGCTCAATTGAAGCGTCTCCTGCGAGCCTTTGCTGTCCGCAATTATCCTGCGTTTCCACGTTCGAATGAACGTGGCTCAATTGAAGCAACATGTACCAGCGCGGCAATAGCTTCATCGGCTTTGTTTCCACGTTCGAATGAACGTGGCTCAATTGAAGCCAGTGATGACGAGCAATCAACATCATACTTTTCTCGGGTTTCCACGTTCGAATGAACGTGGCTCAATTGAAGCGACAAGGAAGGCTTTTAACTCTTCATCGTTTTGCGGGTTTCCACGTTCGAATGAACGTGGCTCAATTGAAGCTACTTGATCGCGGATAACTATCAACTCATCAAGCGAGTTTCCACGTTCGAATGAACGTGGCTCAATTGAAGCCTTACTGAAATCATCGAGCACGACAGAGAATCCGGCTTGTTTCCACGTTCGAATGAACGTGGCTCAATTGAAGCGGATTAAACGCTAAACGTAACCAACGGCAGATGTCCCGTTTCCACGTTCGAATGAACGTGGCTCAATTGAAGCGATAAGTTGCTGAACGTGAGCATCGAAGCCGGGGATTGTTTCCACGTTCGAATGAACGTGGCTCAATTGAAGCCCAATCAAAGCCGCGCCGCGTGCGATTGCGATGAGACCGTTTCCACGTTCGAATGAACGTGGCTCAATTGAAGCACTAAAGCTGATGTCGGCCTGAGCAACGTCAACAATGTTTCCACGTTCGAATGAACGTGGCTCAATTGAAGCTTCGTTGGGAATTGCAGCCCGCGCAATCCTCTGCCGCGTTTCCACGTTCGAATGAACGTGGCTCAATTGAAGCGACCCGTCGCTGCTCATTAAGCTGCCCGATTATGTCGTTTCCACGTTCGAATGAACGTGGCTCAATTGAAGCGTGGATGTGCGAGAGGGTAAACCGATACGGCTCGCGCGGTTTCCACGTTCGAATGAACGTGGCTCAATTGAAGCTCGCAAACTTTTTGACATTGCGAATGAGATAGCGATTGTTTCCACGTTCGAATGAACGTGGCTCAATTGAAGCCGCTTGGGGTCGCGCGCAATCCAAGGCACATCAAGCGGGTTTCCACGTTCGAATGAACGTGGCTCAATTGAAGCTAATCCGTGCCGTCGTGCTTTTTGAGCGGGAGAAGCGTTTCCACGTTCGAATGAACGTGGCTCAATTGAAGCACCCGTCGCCGTCTTCGGCCCCGTCGTGCTCTTCTCGTTTCCACGTTCGAATGAACGTGGCTCAATTGAAGCCATCGCCGGCGCAAAGGTCGAGCGGCGGACGAGGAACGTTTCCACGTTCGAATGAACGTGGCTCATTTGAAGCCCTGATTATTCTGTGATGTGCGCGTCTTGCGCGCGTTTCCACGTTCGAATGACGTGGTCAATTGAAGCATTGACAAGCTTCGAATGTGCTCAAAATCCGCCAGCGTGGTTTCCACGTTCGAATGAACGTGGCTCAATTGAAGCGCGACCACGGGTTCATTCATGCGCTCGATAGCAGCCGATTCCACGTTCGAATGAACGTGGCTCAATTGAAGCGCGCAGTCTGCTGGTGGGGGTTTGGCTGAAGCTGCGTGGTTTCCACGTTGGAATGAACGTGGCTCAATTGAAGCCATTTCAGCGTTAAATATCAAGCGAGCCTTCGCCTCGTTTCCACGTTCGAATGAACGTGGCTCAATTGAAGCCATCGCATGCCGGCCGCCCGAATGGCAGGTAAGACGGTTTCCACGTTCGAATGAACGTGGCTCAATTGAACAAAAATCTCGAAAGACAATCCGAGTGGGGCCGCATCAGGTTTCCACGTTCGAATGAACGTGGCTCAATTGAAGCCCGCGTCTGCCAGCTTTCCCTGCCCGGCGAATGCGATGGTTTCCACGTTCGAATGAACGTGGCTCAATTAAGCCGTTTGGGAGTTTGGTAGTGGGGTCCGTCAGGCGGCGTTTCCACGTTCGAATGAACGTGGCTCAATTCAAGCACGCAGCATCTGCGCCTGCTCTTCTCGCAGGACTGCTTGTTTCCACGTTCGAATGAACGTGGCTCAATTGAAGCTGTAGACACTTTGTTTGTCGTGCCGGAATAAGGCGGGTTTCCACGTTGGAATGAACGTGGCTCAATTCAAGCCTGCGTTGGGCATCAAGTCTCGTTTCGTTGTGTTGGTTTCCACGTTCGAATGAACGTGGCTCAATTAAGCACCTTGACCTATTGCATAAGTCAGCGCGTCATTAAACGTTTCCACGTTCGAATGAACGTGGCTCAATTCAAGCTGGAGCGGTTAGGTCTTGACCGCGTTCGCTGGGGCAGTTTCCACGTTCGAATAACGTGGCTCAATTGAAGCAACCTGCCCGGCTTTCGGAGAGAGAACAATAGACCCGTGTTTCCACGTTCGAATGAACGTGGCTCAATTGAAGCGATGGCCTCATTCAGTGGGTGCAGCAGAACACAGGCATGTTTCCACGTTCGAATGAACGTGGCTCAATTGAAGCCATTATGATGCTTTGCATTTTCGAGATGCACCGAGAACGTTTCCACGTTCGAATGAACGTGGCTCAATTGAAGCCGGCTTTGCTGGTCGCTCCCAGCGAGGCGTTCGCGTTTCCACGTTCGAATGAACGTCGCTCAATTGAAGCTCGATGCGGTTGTCGTCCGGATGCGGGGCGAAGGTCGAGGTTTCCACGTTCGAATGAACGTGGCTCAATTGAAGCCCACCGGCAGCTTGAGCAAGCGGGGCTTTGGCAGGGTTTCCACGTTCGAATGAACGTGGCTCAATTGAAGCCGTCAACAGATAGCGATTGCGATGTCGCAACTCACGGAGTTTCCACGTTCGAATGAACGTGGCTCAATTGAAGCCTTCCTGAGTTCGACAAGCTCTGGTATATGCATGTTGTTTCCACGTTCGAATGAACGTGGCTGAATTGAAGCTTCGATGTCCTTGATGATGTCGGGCAGAACTATATTGTTTCCACGTTCGAATGAACGTGGCTCAATTGAAGCCATAGTGTCCCGCGTCCCTTTGCGGCCAGAGCATGCAGTTTCCACGTTCGAATGAACGTGGCTCAATTGAAGCCAAAAGTTTGCGCCCCTCGACCGAGTCGGGGCTGATTAGTTTCCACGTTCGAATGAACGTGGCTCAATTGAAGCCCGTTCAGCCGGTCGAGAGCCTTCTTTTTCTTAAGGTTTCCACGTTCGAATGAACGTGGCTGAATTGAAGCACCCAGTTCCTGCTCCAGATCCAGGAGTGCTTTAGTGGGTTTCCACGTTCGAATGAACGTGGCTAATTGAAGCACTGTCCGTGGTTGCTCAGAATCCAAAAGATCTGCCGGGTTTCCACGTTCGAATGAACGTGGCTCAATTGAAGCTAGCCCGTGGTGGCTGTGCCTTCAGGGACAATGATGTTTCCACGTTCGAATGAACGTGGCTCAATTGAAGCTCGACATCCGTATCAGCCATCCCATCTCGATAGCGGGGTTTCCACGTTCGAATGAACGTGGCTCAATTGAAGCGTGTCCTTCGGGGATGCGCGCCGGTGCGGGATAGCCGGCGTTTCCACGTTCGAATGAACGTGGCTCAATTGAAGCGCCGGTGTAGGGCAGATGATTACCGCCGAAGAAGGATTTCCACGTTCGAATGAACGTGGCTCAATTTGAAGCGCGGACGGAGGCGCACGGCGCGCTCTGAACGCGTGGGCGTTTCCACGTTCGAATGAACGTGGCTCAATTGAAGCCGGGCCTGTGGGTTGCGCTCGCCCATCTCAGTTATCGGTTTCCACGTTCGAATGAACGTCGCTCAATTGAAGCCAACTGGTTGCGTCGTAGGCCGTGTCAGAGACAGGCGGTTTCCACGTTCGAATGAACGTGGTCGATTGAAGCTTTAAGGTCGGGAAATTTTTTGAGTTTGGTTTTGACCGTTTCCACGTTCGAATGAACGTGGCTCAATTGAACAACGGAACGAAATTCTTGACCGCACGATGACACCGAGTTTCCACGTTCGAATGAACGTGGCTCAATTGAAGCAGTTCTACGCGGGGCAAGTGCGACAGGGCGGCGGCGCGTTTCCACGTTCGAATGAACGTGGCTCAATTGAAGCGTTGCTCCGGCCCGCATAAGTTGCGCCCGCCCACAGGTTTCCACGTTCGAATGAACGTGGCTCAATTGAAGCCGAGCGGCGCAACCGCGTATTGTATATTGACGAGATAGTTTCCACGTTCGAATGAACGTGGCTCAATTGAAGCATTTTGGTGGCGAAAGTGAGAGCGGGCCGGATACACCGTTTCCACGTTCGAATGAACGTGGCTCAATTGAAGCCGCCGCACGGATTTTATATCGCGCGCCCCGTCAAGCCGTTTCCACGTTCGAATGAACGTGGCTCAATTGAAGCTCACTGAGGTCTCACTGAGGTACTGTCCGGCAGATGGTTTCCACGTTCGAATGAACGTGGCTCAATTGAAGCTCCGAGAGCTGTGCGCGCACAGGACTGAGAAGCGTGAGTTTCCACGTTCGAATGAACGTGGCTCAATTGAAGCGCCGTCGAGGTCAGCACCAACCGGCTAAGCAATGCCGGGGTTTCCACGTTCGAATGAACGTGGCTCAATTGAAGCAAAGGAAGATTGCGCGCGAGCGCGAGGAGTGAGCCGAGTTTCCACGTTCGAATGAACGTGGCTCAATTGAAGCGTTCTTTCCATCTTCTAAATCGCCGCCGTAGATTTCTGGTTTCCACGTTCGAATGAACGTGGCTCAATTGAAGCATTCTTGTCCGGGGGATTCTTCGAACTACTCAAATTGTTTCCACGTTCGAATGAACGTGGCTCAATTGAAGCTTTGCTGGCGTGGTCACTATTGCCCCCCTTCTGCGCCGTTTCCACGTTCGAATGAACGTGGCTCAATTGAAGCGGCAGAGTCGTGCAAAGCTTCTAACACTGACAGCTTGGTTTCCACGTTCGAATGAACGTGGCTCAATTGAAGCACCGCAGGGCCTCATCTATGGAACAATCGTCCGGTGGTTTCCACGTTCGAATGAACGTGGCTCAATTGAAGCGCAAACCTATATGCCCCAAGCGGCCCAGGAATATATCAGTTTCCACGTTCGAATGAACGTGGCTCAATTGAAGCGAAAATGGCATGGTCTGGATGGGCGGCGACTCTGCGGGTTTCCACGTTCGAATGAACGTGGCTCAATTGAAGCCGCCTTTGGCGGCCTTGTCAGCTTCAGCCATGACAGGTTTCCACGTTCGAATGAACGTGGCTCAATTGAAGCAATTCTACTTTTGAAGTTAAGTATCCTGAATTAGCTGTTTCCACGTTCGAATGAACGTGGCTCAATTGAAGCATTAGTGGGCAAAATCCTGCCGATATTTTAAAAAGTGTTTCCACGTTCGAATGAACGTGGCTCAATTGAAGCCTCTTAGTAATTTTCAACCGCCGCTTGAAGCTGCCCATAGGTAGTTTCCACGTTCGAATGAACGTGGCTCAATTGAAGCATCTCGCTCGCCGCTTTATTGGTCGGCGCAGTCAAAGGTTTCCACGTTCGAATGAACGTGGCTCAATTGAAGCTCTTTAACCGACTGACCACCGTGCAGCGAACAGCGATGTTTCCACGTTCGAATGAACGTGGCTCAATTGAAGCGCTCAAACGCAGTCGGGTCTGGATGATTCTCCGAATGTTTCCACGTTCGAATGAACGTGGCTCAATTGAAGCCTTGTGGGACAACGACGCGCAGGAAGGAATCATTCAGCGTTTCCACGTTCGAATGAACGTGGCTCAATTGAAGCTCGTCTGCCCTCACCGGCTCAGACGTGCTGGAAATCGGTTTCCACGTTCGAATGAACGTGGCTCAATTGAAGGCGTCGCCGAAAGCATGAGATTCAGGCCCGCGAACATGACAAGCAATCGGGAGCAGTGGTTAATGCCTTGCCGCTTGTCCAGCCCGGTGAAGTTCCTCATTTGTACCAGCAGTACGAACCTGTTGAATCAGCCGACCCTGTAGAGCTTTCAATGCCGCTTGAAGCCTTCGGGGTAAACGGCGCAATTATAGAAGAATACAAGCCTAAGCTTCCTGAAAACGCGGCGGAAACAGTGATTGAACCTGTCAATCCAGAGAATCCCTTACAGCCTCACGAAGAACCCGCCGATGAACAGTGCCCGCTCACAGAGAAAAAAGGCAAAATGCTGAATCATCGTTCAGTAACCTAAGATTGATCGAATCAATGTAGTTATATGAAGGTCGTGATCCAGCAGCCTATAAGCTGTAGCTAGGAATAGGATGAACAGCACCCATCTGAAAATACGGTACTGCCAATCATCTAAAGGGTCTCTAAAACGATTATCGGCCATTGATTTCACCCCTCCTTAAAGGTGTTCTCTATGGCCGAACCTGCGTGCTTCGCACTATAACAACTATACAAATAGAAAAGCAATGAAAAAATAAGGTTCTAACATGGAAGCGATTCAGGCGGGTATGCAAGCTCGCCAAGATTACAGACTTAAGAATCCATGACCTTAGACACTTCGCAACGACCATGCTGTTTATTGAAGGCGTGGCAGATGCCATCATTAGAAAGATGACAGGGCATAGGAGCGAGGAATTAGAGCGTTACAAGCACTTCTCACCTACCTTTAAGCAACAAACCGTCGAGCTAATCGCCGGTCAGTTGACCCGCTCTCTGGCTACAAACTGGCTACACCCATCGAAGAAGACGCCGAAAACACAAAAGACCACTCCGAAGAATGGTCTCATGTGCTTCATTTGCCACAAGATAGTGGCGGAGCCGACGGGACTCGAACCCGCGACCTCCGACGTGACAGGCCGGCGTTCTAACCAACTGAACTACGACTCCGGGTAAACTCTAAATTTTCAAAACTCTATCTTAAATCTCAGATTTGAAATTTCAAATCTATCTTGGTAGGCACGGAGGGATTCGAACCCCCAACCTCTTCCTTGTAAGGGAAGCCGTCTACCATTGACATACGTGCCTTCAAATCAGGACAGGCACGCGCATTGTCAACGCTTTCGCATTCTACCGAATTTCGCGTGTCTGTCAAATTGCCGCGATTACTTAATCATCAAATCTCTGAAAAAGTAGTGTCACTTTCGCGGCCATTCGATTCAAGACGCGAAAAGATAACCGAATCTGTTGAAGAACGCAAAGGCGCAGTCGAGAGTTGAAGCCGAATAAGACGATTTATCAAAGCCGCAGGCATCCGAAGTCGCTTGCTTTACAATAACCAGACAGGCAACTCTGCCGGCTGTCTGGGCGCGCGAGAAATTTCGTTGTCGTCAATGTCCGGCTCAGTCTCGTGACGGTGGCCCGCGTTTTCGCTCTTCGTCGCCGTCTCTGCGGGAGCGTCGAGCCGCCCTTTCCTGTCGAGCGGCGTGATAAGAATATCCTCAACCTGCTTGTCTAATCTTCCGATGACGGGCATACGCTCCCCACGCTCCTTTCATCCGGCGGCCATTGCAGTTATTATTATCACCTCAAAGAGAACCTTGCGCTCAGATGATTTTATGACCGAGCGATAGAATCTGACAAATCTGTAGATGTCTGAAAAGAGTTTTTAAGATGCGATTCTTTTCTGTAATTCTCCTGACTTTATGTGGCGGGCTGCTGGTCATCAACGGCCAGCAGCCGCAGCCGTCACCACAGGGCAACGGGCAGCAGAGGCCGCGCAGAGTTACTACGCCGCAAACTTCGCAGACGCCCGCGCCCAATCCTGCGAAGACGCCAGCAGCGGACACAGCGTCCGGCGGCGAAGAGATAGACGACGGCGACACTGTGCGCGTGGATACGCAGCTTGTGAGCGTCCCGGCCATCGTCACCAACAGCGCGGGGCGACCCGTCGCCAATCTGCGCGCAGAGAATTTCGTCGTCTATGAGAACGGCAGCAAGCAGCAGATCGTCAACTTCGGAACCACCGAAGCTCCGTTTGAAATCGCGCTGCTCTTAGATACCTCCGGCTCTACGCGCGCCGAACTGGCCTTGATACGCCGCGCCGCCAACGCTTTCATAGATGCCCTGCGTCCCGGCGACCGCGTTGCCATCGTCGCTTTCAGAACCGCGCGCGAAGATGGAACGAGTCTGGCAACGGTGGATGTGACGACCACTCTGACGAGCGACCGCGCCGCGCTCAGAAAAGCTGTCGAGAGCGTGAGCACGAGCAACGGCACGCCTTTCTATGACGCGCTTGAGCGCATCGCGGATGAAGTCTTCCGCGACCCGCCGGATGAAGAGGTGCGCGGTCGTCGCGCCGTCGTGGCCTTGACGGATGGAGTCGATTCGGCGAGCCTGTCCGAGTTTGAAGAATCGCGCGACAAGCTGTTGAAGATCGGGCTGGCAAGTTATTTTATACAGGTCAACACGGAAGATTACGTCGAGAACCGCTTGATGAGCGATTGCCGTTATGACGGAGCCTTGCGGCTCTCGCGGACGCAGCTTCAACGCTATCGCAGAATCTTTGTGCCGAATGGAGACGCGGAGGATTACGCAAGCTTCTGCCAGCTTGGCCCGTTTGAGCGGATGGAGATCAGCCGCAATCTCTATAACCTCGCGCGCAAGGAAATGAATGAGCTGGCGCGTGCTTCGGGCGGGAAGAATTTCCCGGCAGCCGACCTGACGGATGCGCGCAGAGCCTTCGCGCAGGTCGCGCAGGAAATCGGCACGCAATATTCTCTCGGCTACTATCCGAGCAACGCGGCGCGCGACGGCAAGTTTCGCCAGATTCGCGTCGAAGTGCGCGGCGTTCAAACAGGCACGCAGGTGCGCGCACGCGAAGGCTATGTCGCTCCGAAAGGGTAGAGGAGCAAGGATGAAGGATGAAGGCGGAAGGATGAAAGGCATGCTGTTTAAGCTTGAGTTGCTCATCTCTAAATAGCATTCTTTTCATCCTTCATCCTTCCGCCTTCATCCTTGTCTCGTCCAAGTTGGGGAAAAATTCTTGATGAAGAAAAATTTCAATCGCATTACTCTGATCGTGCTCGACAGTCTGGGCATGGGCGAGATGCCGGATGCAGCCCTGTGGGGCGATGCTGGCTCTGACACTCTGGGCCACATTCTGGAATCGCGGCAAGTCAATCTGCCGAACTTGCAGCGCATGGGCCTCGGCAACATACGCGCGCTCGCAGGCGTGCCGCCAGCGGATGAGCCGCGCGCCTCCTTTGGTCGTTGCGCTTTGCGCTCGAACGGCAAAGATACGACGACGGGCCACTGGGAGATGGCTGGAATTATTCTGGAGCGCGCGTTTCCGACCTATCCGAACGGCTTTCCCGAAAAAATTATCAATCGCTTTATCAGCGAGACGGGCGTGCCCGGCGTGCTCGGCAATATGCCTGCCTCGGGCACGGAGATTATCAAAGAGCTTGGCGAGGAGCACGTCAAAACGGGCAAGCCGATTGTTTACACTTCAGCCGATTCGGTCTTTCAGATTGCCGCGCACGAAGAGATTATTTCTGTCCCGAAGCTCTATGAGATTTGCGAGACGGCGCGCAGGATTTTGCAGGGCGAAGACGAAGTGGGACGCGTCATCGCGCGCCCGTTCGTGGGAGACGCTGGCGCGTTTAAGCGCACGGAGAATCGTCATGATTACGCAGTTCCGCCGCCGCGCGAAAATCTTCTGCTGACTCTCTCGGACGCAGGACTCGATGTCATCTGCATCGGCAAGGTCGCTTCGATTTACGATGCAGTCGGCGTGACAAAGGACTTGCCCGCCAAGAACAACGATCAATCCATAGATCAAACAGTGCGCGCCCTCAATAACGAATCGCGCGGTCTGATCTTCTCTAATCTGGTTGACTTCGACATGCTCTACGGTCATCGCCGCGACACAGAAGGCTATGCGCGTGCGCTTGAGCATTTCGATACGCGTTTGCCGGAGATAGAGTCTGCGATGCGCGGCGACGACATCTTTATCATCACTGCTGACCACGGCAACGACCCGACACGCCCTGGCTCAGACCACACACGCGAATACGCGCCGCTTATCGTCTACGGCAAAAACGCACGCGCGGGCGTCAACCTCGGCGACCGCCACTCGCTCTCCGACATCGGCCAGACCGTCGCAGACAATTTTGGACTGAAACTGACAGCCGGTCAGAGCTTTTTGAAAGCAGATCGCATGAAAGACGGGCGACACAGGACTGCCCGGTAATGCGCGCAGCCTATTATGTTTGAACGGGTTCTCGATCAAATGCGGGAAAAAGTCCGCGCGCTTCAGTATGTGATGACGATACATGCTGAAGAAGAGATGGACG
Organism: Pyrinomonadaceae bacterium; assembly: GCA_963817025.1. Classification (GTDB taxonomy): domain Bacteria; phylum Acidobacteriota; class Blastocatellia; order Pyrinomonadales; family Pyrinomonadaceae; genus JACMLC01. The sequence goes on from CAWFML010000005.1 coordinate 1,032,210, forward strand.
ACGATGAACTGTCTATCTTCGATATTGAGCATGCGATTCTGACAGGTCGGATGATTGAACGAGAAAGATAGGAAACAGGCGAATGGAAATATCTTGTTGCGGGAACGTCTGTTGAAGGTAATGATGTGGTTGTTGTGTCAAAGTTGAGTTCAACGGACAGTTTGATTATCATCACTGTGTATGCCGGTTAATGAAGAGCAAAGTAACGAGATGATTTGCGACGTTTGCGGTAAGAGCGGCGCGCGCATTCGCCATGTGACAAGAAGTTATGGCAAGGGAGCGGGCTTGCTTGTGGTTGAGAATGTTCCGATCATTTCATGTCCGCATTGCGGCGTAAGTTATCTCACCGCAGAAACTTTGCATGAGCTGAGAGCGAATAAGCGACACGCTCAAATATTGCTGTTGAACGGCCCGTTCCAGTGGCGATTTTCGCCGCAACCTGACAGAGTTTTTCAAATATTGTTGTTCCACTTACTATGCTACTGAGAAAAGCTTTTGTCTTTAACTCGTCACTTGTTACCCGTCACTCGCCACTTTTCTTGAGTCTCCCCCGATGAAAAACCGCTACGTCTATTACATTCCGCTCCTGCTGTTGTTCATCATCGCAGCCGTGTATCAGGCGCGATTCACGCAAGGCCGCCTTCGTTACCTGCTCAATCTCAACGAGCGTGCGCGCCCGCCGCTCGGCACGGAATACGTCGGGCCGACCATCAACTTTATTAACCCGGAAGCTACGGAAGCGGGCGTGCATAAAGGCGATCAACTGCTCGCAATTGAGGGCGAGCCGTATGCAGGGCGCGATGTGCTCTTTGATAAAGTTTATGACGCGCAGGTGGGCCAGACCCTTAGCGTTCGCATTAGACATCAGGCCAGCGAGGGATTGCCGGATGAAGTGAAAAGCATTTCTGTGCGGGCAGCGTCCGCCAATGCTCCGCCAACCATCTGGGACTGGTTGTTCGTCATCGTCCTCAGCATCCTGACGCCGACTTTTTGTTTGCTCTTAGGATTCTTTGTCGTCGCGCTGCGCCCCAAAGACCCGCTCGCATGGCTGCTGCTCGGATTGATGCTGAGCTTCGGGCAGGTCTTGCTTGGCTCGGACGCGCTCGAATGGAAAGGCTGGATGCGTGATTTGATGATCGGCTACCAGACCTTCTTTCCAGCGGCGTGGGGTCTCTGGATGCTGCTCTTTGGCATTTACTTTCCCGAAAGATTGAATCTGGAAAGGCGCGTTCCGTGGCTCAAATGGCTCTTTATCGTGCCGTACCTGATTTTCATACTGAAGGATACGATTGTCGCTGTCGGAAGCCTGATAAACTTCTCTGCGGTCGCGCCGCTGTATAACTTTTTCAGACCGTTTAATACCATCAAGGGCATACTGGTCATGGGGTCAATCGGTTTCTTCTTCAGCGCCATCGGCTGGAAGATGGGAACCGCTTCGACGCCGGATGCGCGCCGCCGCTTGAAACTTCTGCTGTACGGCTCGCAACTGAGCCTCGGGCCATCTTTCATAGTCTTTGTCTACAGCATGATTCGCGGCGTCCCGCCGCAGCAGGCATTACCCGTCTGGATTTCGCTTCCGGCACTGCTGCTCTTTCTACTGTTCCCGCTGACCTTTGCCTACGTCATCGTCGTGCATCGCGCGATGGATGTGCGCGTCGTCCTACGTCAGGGCGTGCAGTATGCTTTGGCAAAGGGCGGCGTGCGCGTGCTGCAAATTATTCTGGTCGCTTCCATCATCATCGCTTCCATCTTGCTGGCCGAAAGCCCGCGCACGAACCGCCCGCAGAAAATCATCGTCATCGGTTTGAGCGTGCTGTTCGTCTTTTTAATCAGGCAAGGGGCAGAGCGTCTGCGCGTCTGGGTTGACCGCCGCTTTTTTCGTGAGGCTTATAACACAGAGCAAATCTTGGGCGAGCTGAGCGACAACGTGCGGACGATGGTCGAGACAGGGCCGCTGCTGGAAACGGTCGCGCAGAGCATCTCTGAATCCTTGCATGTGCCGCGCGTCTCGCTGCTCTTGAAAGAGGGCGGCGCGTACAGGCCCGCGCACTCGCTCGGTTATGAAGAGGGCGAGCCGCCCGTGGAGTTTTCCGAACAGGCCGCGACGGTCGAACGCCTGCGAAAAGAGAACGAGCCGGTGATGGTTTACGCAGATGACCCGGATTCATGGATACACGACGAGCAGAACATGGACGGCGAGCGCGCGATGCTGGAAAAGCTGGAGACGCAACTGCTCCTGCCGCTCAATGTCAAAGAGAAGCTGCCGGGCTTTATCAGTCTTGGTCCAAAGCAGTCGGAAGAGCCTTACTCGAACACAGACCTGCGCCTCTTGCAATCCGTAGCGACGCAGACCGGCCTCGCGCTTGAGAACAGCCAACTGACCGCGCGCATCGCTTCCGAAGTCGCACAGCGCGAGCGTCTGAACCGCGAGGTAGAGATTGCAAGGGAAGTGCAGGAGCGTCTGTTTCCGCAAGACCACCCGACCATCACCGGCCTAGATTATTGCGGAGCGTGCCGTCCCGCGCTCGGCGTCGGCGGCGACTATTATGATTTTCTGCTGTTGCCGGACGAGCGTTTCGGCATCGCCATAGGCGACGTGTCGGGCAAGGGAATTTCCGCCGCGCTCCTGATGGCATCTTTGCAGGCATCTTTGCGCGGGCAGGCGATTTCCGGCACCAGTAATCTGGCGGGCTTGATGGGCTACGTCAATCGTCTGGTCTATGACGCTTCTTCTTCAAATCGCTATGCGACCTTTTTTTATGGTCAATACGAGCCGCAGTCGCGCACACTCTCTTATGTCAACGCGGGCCACAATCCGCCGATGATTTTCCGGCAAGAGGGAGGCGTGTGGGAAGTCCTCAGGCTTGAAGAGGGCGGCTGCGTGGTCGGCCTGCTGCCGGACTTTCCTTACACGCAGGCCAGCGTCACGCTCCAACCGGGCGACCTCTTATTAGGTTTTACGGACGGCATCAGCGAAGCCATGAATCCTTTAGAGGAAGAGTGGGGCGAAGAGCAGATGATGGAAGCCGCCAAATCATTCTACGGCATGACCGCCGCAGACCTCCTCGCCAGCCTCGTCAAAGCCGCAGACGATTTTGCCAACGGAGCCAAGCAGCACGACGACATGACGCTGATCGTGATTCGAGTTATCTAAAGCGAAGAATTAACAGGGATAGACAGGATGGACAGGATACAGAAGAGGTCAAAAGGGGAAGCGGGAAAAGGTTAAAAGGAAGAAGATAGTTCTGCCATTTCCCCTGTTCACCATTTGCCCCTTTGCCCCTTTTGACTTTTCATCCTGTCCATCCTGTCTATCCCTGTTTGAATTCATGCATTCGGGTCTTTCAAGATGGCTATGAAAGGCAGGTTGCGATAACGCTCCGCGAAGTCCAGCCCGTAGCCGACGACGAATTCATCCGGAATCGAGAATCCCAGATAATCTATTCCGACTTCGCGTTGACGACGTTCGTGCTTGTCTAGGAGCGCCGCGAGCTTGACGCTTTTTGCGCCGCGCGCGTGCAGGTTTGCCAACAGGTATGAGAGCGTGAGGCCCGTGTCCACTATATCCTCGACGACGAGTATGTCGCGCCCCTCAATCGGGACATCCAAATCTTTAACGATGCGAACCTCGCCGGACGTGCGCGTGCTTGAGCCGTAACTGGAAATCGCCATGAACTCAATGCCGAGCTTGATGTCTATGGCTCGCAACAGATCGCTGGCGAAAATGCACGCGCCTTTGAGGACGACAATCAGCAAAGGATTCTGATCCTTGTAAGCTGCGGCAATCTCTGCGCCCATCTGGCCGATGCGTGTTTGAATCACTTCGGCGGAGAAAAGCGGTGCGAGATTCGGGTTAGAAAACTCCGATGTTTGGATGTGTGCGGAAGATGTGGACAAGTTAGCCTCCGTTTATCAGCTATTGAGCTGGATTAAAATTGCGTCAGTTTTCAGGGACAGAGATTTGCGCCTCCACCCTTTGGTGCGACATACTATAAAGCTCCTTTCCGCAGGTCAATGTTTAAGCGCCTTTGTTTAGCCTTTACTGTTGAGAAAGACGTGTGCCGAAATTATGAGTGACGAAGAACAAACACGCGACCGTGTGCGCGCTCTGGTGCGCGAAGTCCTTGATAAAGCTCTGCCCGCAGAAGATGAAACGGCAGCATCCTCTTCATCAGGCATTGCGCGGGAAATTCCTCCTGCGCCAAATCCTTCCGCAACCCGGAGCCGCTTTATCAACACTGTGCCGGAAGCTGACACGGCTGCGACGGGCGAGCAATCGTTTGCGCGGGATGAATCCTCGAAGATGATAATTACGGAAGACGATGTTCGCGGGCTTGAAGCGAGAGCGCGCCTGCGTATTGCTGAAGGGGCGCGTTTGACTCCGCTCGCGGCAGACATCGTGCGCGAGCGCGGGATAGAACTCGTGCGCCGCGTCTCGCGTCGCGGTTCGCGCGCAAGCAAGCTTGTCGCCATTGGCGCGGATCACGGCGGCTACAAAATGAAAGAAGAGTTAAAAAACTTTCTCGCGGAGCTGGGTCATCAAGTCCGCGATTACGGCACAAACTCGGAAGAGGCCGTGGATTATCCGGACTTTGCACACGCCGTCGCACAGGCCGTTGCAAATTCGCAGGCGGATGTCGGCATCGTGATTGACGGGGCGGGAGTTGGCTCTGCCATGACCGCCAACAAAGTGCCGGGCGTGCGCGCCGCAGCCTGCTACACAGTCGCCGTCGCCGTCAATTCACGCGAACACAACGACGCCAACGTCCTCACGCTCGGCAGCAAAACCATCAACAGCGCCGAGATGCGCGAGATTGTCGGCGCATGGCTCGCCACCGAAATCAGCGAAGACCGCCACCGCAAACGCGTGGCTAAGATTGTAGCCATTGAGCGGCAGTATCAATGTTAAGATTTAACCGGCAGCAGAAAGATTAATCGCGGCAGGAGTAATCGCATAAATGTCATATGCCAACAACGGAGACCTTGAACGTCTGGTCGAGCAGATCACGGATGTCATCGTTGCGCGCCTGAATGGTGATGCAGAAGAGCAGGCCAAGCTGTGCGGGTGCACGAACGAGTGTTTCAATCGCTGCCCTGAGCGGATGCACAGGATTGTGGACGCGGGGGCTGCGCGCATCGGCCTTGTGCTTGGCGAGACTGCTTCGGCGCGCGATTGGGCAGGATTGATTGACCACACGCTTTTAAAACCCGAAGCCACAGAAGACGACATCAAGCGTCTGTGCGAAGAGGCCGCGCAGTTTCGTTTCGCTTCCGTGTGTGTCAACCCGACGTGGGTGCGCGCGGCTGCCTGTCACCTGCACGGCAGCGGAGTTCCGGTCTGCACCGTCATCGGCTTTCCACTGGGCGCGACGCTCGCGGATGTGAAGGCTTATGAAGCGCGGCGCGCGATCTTTGACGGGGCGCGCGAGGTGGATATGGTCATCAACATCGGCGCGCTCAAGAGCGGGGACGATTGCGCTGTAGAGCATGACATCAATGCTGTCGCACAGGTCGCGCATGAATCGAATGTCATCTGCAAGGTGATTATCGAGACGGCTCTTTTGACGGATGAAGAAAAGGTGCGCGCCTGTCTCGCTGCGAAACGCGCGGGCGCGGATTTCGTCAAGACTTCGACAGGCTTTTCCAAAGGCGGGGCGACCGTCGCGGACATAGCCCTGATGCGTCAGGCTGTCGGAGCAGAGCTTGGCGTCAAGGCTTCGGGCGGCGTCAAAGGTTTGGATGATGCGCGCAAACTGGTCGAGGCGGGCGCAACACGCATCGGCGCGAGCGTCGGCGTCAAAATCGCACAGGAAGCTTCGGGCGCAACGCCGACATCTGCCGTCGCAGCTTATTAGACAAATACATCCAACAAGACTCGAAAAGCATTAAAGAAAGTTTCGCGCAAAGACGCAAAGGAAGCTCGCAAAGGTGTTGAGTGTTACTCGCTCTTTGCGTGCTTTTCTTTGCGCCACCAGCGCCTTTGCGTGAACTGTTCATGGTCTTCCAGCCGGAAGTCACTTTAATGAAATAGTAATGCTTAGTCAGAGCCTCCCGCACCAACTCCGACGCCGTTACCGCTCTCTTTTTCAGACCTCTCTGCCAGCACGGCCTGTGCTATGAAGAGGCGTGCCATGAGGCGCGCGTCGTCTCTTTGCAGCCTGTCGGCGAGGGCGCGCGTGCGCGCGAAATCTGTGCGGGCCAGCGCCGTCAACTCCTTTTGATACTGTGTCGAGATAGCGTAACTGTAATACATGGCGGTTTGCATCCTGTACTCGCCGTCTTTAAAAAAGCCACGGTCTGCGCCGAATTTTTCGAGCATCGCGGCGGCAGCCAGCATCGCATTGGCCTGATCTATGACAGGCTCTATGATGCCGAAGGCACGCGCGGGTTCAATCAGCGCATAGGCACGCGCTACCTGAAGCATAGCCGTTATCTCTTGCTGATTTTCAGGCGGACGATTGACCAGTTCCTGCGTTTCATCTAAGAGCGCGAGCGCCATTTTGCGGTCGCCTTTAGCAAACATGCTCGTCGCCATCTGTGCTATCTGGGCCAGCCGCGCTTCCTTCGGATTGATGCGCTCGATGAGCTTGCCTGCTTCCTCCATCTTGCCTTCCTTGAGCGCTTTGGCGATCAACTCCTGATCCACCTGCGCCATCAAGCGGTCGCGCTCGTCTCCGCTCAGATTGTCCGAAATGATTTTACGCGCACGCTCAAGCTCGCCGCTCTGCATCAGTTTCATGACCGCCGATTGATATAGATAAGCACGAAAATCAGGCGGGGCTTTAGCCGCCGCTTCGAGGATGGCATCAGGCTTTCCGTCGCGCATCAACATGCCGTACTGGAGCATCATTTTTAAGTGCGGGTTCAATTTCTCATTGCTTTCAGCGAGCTTGCGGCGCAGCCCTGCAACTCGCTCAGGCGCGCGTTTCTCCAACTCAGGCAACAGCGATTGGAGCGTTACGAAATCGGGTCTCTCCGATGAGCTATTCGTGGCGGCAGTTAACACCGTGTCCGTCAACTCGCGTATGATCTGTTCGTCAACCTTCAAGGGTTTTAATTTCGATGGCTTTGGATTTATCCCGCCCTCTGCCGCGTTCTGTTCGGGTCGAATCAAAGCGCGCAGCAACTCTATGGCGACATACGACGCTTCAGGGTTTTTTGAAAAATCCGTGGAGCCAAGCTTTTTAATCAGGTCGCCTGCAAAACTGGTCGCCGCCTCGGCGTCTTTCATCTGAAGTTTTCTCAGCAGATTCATCGTCTGGGATGAGATGCCTTTGCTCAAGCTCTCCTGCGCCAGTTGCAAAGCGCGCTTGGGGTCGTTGGCTGCGACTTCTGCGGCGATGCTCTGTTCGAGCATCAATTCCTGATCCATCATGAGTCCATACATCGGCATGTTTTCTTTAAAAACCTGTCGCGTAGCCTGCAACAAATCCAGCGCGAACTGCGGGTCGCGGCGCGCAACGCTGGTCAGGATTTGCTGTCTCTGGCTGATGATTATCCAGAGCGAGCTATCGTATCCCTGTTCATCGCGGCCACTGTTTTTAATGGCGACGACCAGCTCGTTCAAAGCCTCTTGAAAAAAGATGCGTGCGCGCTTCTCGTCATGCTTCCAGAGCAGGTCGGCTGCGGTGGCAAAAATAAACGAGCGATTCTCCGCCAGCTTTAAAAGCTGCGCGCCGTCGAGCGTCTCGTTAAGCAGGGCCAGAGCCTTGCGCTCAAGCTCCTGCTGCGCTTTCTGTTCTTCTTCTTTGGATTTTTCGACGGGAGCGGTCGTTTGCGCTGCCGCGTTGGTCAGAAAGAGGATTGTGACAATCAGGAAAGAGAGAAGCGATTTTGATTTCATGGCGGCCTCCGTGAGTGAAGTTGACACGCTGCTAAGACAATAGAAGTCGAGGATAGAGAGTTTACTCTCCGCTGCCCAAACGGCGATGCGATGTGGGCGTTTGACGTGTGGGAGTTTATCACAGGCAGAGTTTGTCAGCGCAATCTTTATGTAGTGATTTCGGTGTGAACTTTGAGAGATGATTCGTATCGTGTCGTATGAAGAGAGCAAAAGTTTCGCGCAAAGGCGCTGGTGGCGCAAAGCAAAACCGCAAAGGATTGAATGCCACTTACACCTTGCGTGCTTTTCTTTGCGCCACCAGCGCCTTTGCGGGAAATTTCTTTTCGTCTCCGGGCCTGTTAGCTGAACTTGAACTGCTGCTCAATCTTTGCTCCGGGTCTTGATACAATCGGTGCTTTAAGTCTATCCTGCATTCGTTCAAACAAATTTTCCATTCAGGTGCAGACAACGATGGCAGACAATCGAAAGGTGTTGGCCGTGATTTTAGGCGGCGGTGCGGGGTCGCGGCTTTTCCCTTTGACCGAGCAGCGGTCGAAACCGGCTGTACCGCTGGCGGGCAAGTATCGCCTCGTGGATGTTCCTATCTCAAACTGCATCAACTCGGATGTCATTCAAATCTTCATCCTGACGCAGTACAACTCTGCTTCGCTGAATCGCCACATCTCGCGCACATATCGCTTCTCGCAGTTCTCCGACGGCTTTGTCGAAATCCTCGCCGCCGAGCAGACGCCCGAAAGCCCGCAGTGGTTTCAAGGCACTGCCGACGCAGTCCGCCAAGTCCTGCCGCACATAGAAGACTGGGGCATAGACACTCTGCTGATTCTCTCCGGCGACCATCTCTACCGCATGGACTACCGCAAGTTTCTCGCGCGCCACTTTGAGACCGATGCGGACGTGACCATCTCCGTTATCCCCTGCGGGAGAAAAGATGCAGAGGGTTTCGGCCTGCTCAAGACGGACAGCAGCGGGCGCATCATAGAGTTTAGCGAAAAGCCGAAGGGCGATGCGCTGGAAGCGATGAAGGTGGACACCACCGAACTCGGCCTCAGCGCGGCGGAAGCGTTGAAGCGTCCTTTCTTAGCCTCGATGGGCATTTATGTTTTCAAGTTAGACAGGCTGGTAGAGCTTTTAAAACAGGATGCATCATGGCTCGACTTCGGGCGCGAGATTATCCCTGCGGCGATCAAGACCTCGAACGTGCAGGGCTTTATGTTCGATGGCTACTGGGAAGACATCGGGACGATTCACGCTTTTTATCTGGCGAATCTCGATCTCACTTCGCCGATTCCGCAGTTCGATTTTTTTGACGCGGGCGCGCCCATCTACACGCGCACGCGTTATCTTCCGCCCTCGAAAGTACACGACTGCAACATCAGCGAGACGCTGGTCGGTGACGGGTGCATCATTCACGGCGCGACCATCAAACGATCTATCATCGGCCTCAGGAGCCGCATCGGTCATGGCTCGCACATAGAAGCTTCGATTCTGATGGGCGCGGATTATTATCAGGGATTGGAAGAGATGCGCGCGGACATCAACACGGGCACGCCGCGCATAGGCATTGGCGAGGGAACGATTATCCGGCGCGCTATCATAGACAAGAACGCGCGCATCGGCTCAAACGTCCGTCTCATCAACGAGCGCGGCACGGAGCAGGCGGACGGCGAGGGCGGCAGCTACTACATACGCGACCGCATCATCATCGTCCCGAAGAACGCCGTCGTCAAAGACGGAACGGTGGTTTAAGATTTACACATTGATTCATCCGCTCATTTGCTCATTGATAAAATGAGCGGATGAATCAATGTGTAAATGAATCAATGGGGAAGTTTGAAAAATGGCGAGAGGATGGGAGAGCAAGGCTGTCGCGGATCAGATTGAAGAGGCTGACGAGCGTGCGCGTGTGGAAGAGACAGAGCGCGCACAATTTCTGGATTCGCCTGAGATGCGCGCTCGCTTTGAGCGGCTCGAATCCCTGAAACTCTCGCGCAACCGCACGCTGGAACAATTGGAGCGCGCTACCAATCAGTCATACAGGGAAATGCTGCGGCGCACCTTGCGCGCCCTCGAAGCGGAGATCGAAGAGCTGGGTTAACTTCATTCCTCGCTCGCGTTATCCTGCACGCCTGTCATCGGGCCTACGCCCATGATAGTGTTCATGCCTTCGTTCTCTTCTGCTGCGGTAGGCGCATCCGGCTCGTCCGCTTCGCCCTGTTCAGCGACGCGCGGGTTGTCCTCTTCCGCCTCTGCTACGGATTGATTCTCCGTCGTATTTGTCTCGTCTCGCTCACTCATCACATGTTATCCGGATTCAGATTCCGTTAATTTCATCTGACAGCCACAAATGGCCGCCTGCGCTGTACAGTAGGAGGTGACGTTTGCGTGTTGCCCTGCTGTGTGTTGCTCGCTACGGAATTTGAAGTGTAGCTGTCGCGTGAGCGGACGACCAGATCGGGCTGATTGACGCGGACTTTAATCTGTCGCCGCTGGCCGGATTGCGCGACCGTGTGCGGGTAATAGCCTATGCTGTACTGGCGGCGCAACTCTTCCGCGACGAGCGAAAATGTCTGGGAAAGATTGCGCGTGCTCTCCGCGCGGTAGCGACGCGCGCCGGTCTTCTGGGCCAGATCGCCGAGGTATCTGTCCGCGCGTTCGTAGGCCGCACGGTTGCTGCTACGGTTGTTGCCGCCGCTACCTCTGCCTCCGCCGCCCATGCCGCCGCCAATCCTGCCGCCACTGAGAATGCCGCCCAGTATCCCGATCACGGTTTCCGTTTTGCTCGACCCGCGCCCCATTGGCCCGTTCGACGACCCCCTGCTCATCTCTTCGTAGGTGTCATACTGCACGGGATAAATGAGCGCATCCAGTTCTTCGGCGTCTGTGACGTTTGATTGATAAGTGGCGTGCTTGCTCGTCGTGTCCACGCCGTCTGTGAAGAGGACTATGGCCTTGCGTCCCTCCATGCGATTGAAGCGTTGGTTGATGACGAAATCGACCGCGTCATAGAGGCTTGTGCCGCCACCCGTGTTGGTCTTACGAATTGCGTTACGCAGGACGCGCCGGTCATTCGTCGGCTCTGACATAACGTGTACCTTGTCGTCGAAAGAGACGACCATCACGCGATCATCCGGGCGCAGTTGGTCTACAAAAGCGATGGCCGCGTCCTGTATCTCATCCAGACGAGATTGTGTCGAGCCGCTCATGTCCAGCACCAGAGCGACTGTGAAAGGTTTTTCCACGGAAGCAAAATATGCTACCTCGTGCTCGACCCCGTCCTCGAAGACGCGAAAGTCCTGTTGCCTCAAGTCCGGGATGTATCTGCCGTTGCGATCCATCACGCTGACGGGAATAGTCACCAGCGCTGTCTCTACGCGCACGACATCGCCTTCGCCGACTTCCACAGTCCCGTCGTCAGCCGTTGCGGATTCCTGCGGCTTCCGCTGTTGATCGCCGGAAACATTTCCCCCCAGCACAGGCGGGCGACGCTGGGGAGCTGTCTGTGTCGCAGGCGCGCTCGTCTCAGATTGCTGCTGCTGAGGCGAGCTTTGGGATTGTTCGACGCGACGCGGGCGCGTCTGCGCGTTTAGAGCTTGCGTGGCTGCGAGGCACAGGGAGAGGAGCAGGACGACGGCGACTGACTTTCTCATGGATTATATGCTCCGGTAAACAAGTGGGCGCGCCGGTTTTCGTTTCAGCGCCACACTCAGATGCGGCTAAAGCGAAATCGGATGCGTCCTTTTATGAAACCATTGTCGGCTGGGAGAGAATTGACAGTCATCAGCATAATACTATCACCTGATAAGCGCAAGATTAACAGGTCAGAAGAGCAAGGATGAAGGATGAAGGCGGAAGGATGAAAAGTGTGCTACACAAACATGAAGCCTTCAATGTCAAATAGCACTCATTTCATCCTTCTGACTTCATCCTTCATCCTTGCTTTCACTCGTCTCGTTCCATCCGTTCACAGAGCTTCCAGTGCTGCGACTGCAAGCGTGTGAAACTTGCGGCGGACGCTGTTGATATTTGCGAAGGGAAGCACGCGCGCATGCGTGCGATTGGTGAGCAAGATAAAGATGCGCTCCTGCGTTGGGTCAATCCAGCAGCTTGTGCCTGTAAAGCCAAGATGTCCGAAACTATCCGCTGAAAGCGATGCGCCCGCCGTCGAATCCTTCGTCGCGGCGAGTTGCCACGCGAACGAGCGCGCCTCCTCAAGTCCCTCTGTCATGTTTGTGCGAAAGAGCCTGCATGTCTCCGGCATCAGCAACTCTGTGTGCTGTGCCAGAAACTGCGAAGCCAGCCTCAGCGTCTCCCGCGCGGTCGAAAAAAGTCCCGCATGGCCCGCCGCGCCGCCCAGAAAATGTGCGTTGCCGTCATGCACTTCGCCCCACAATAAATGCTCGCGCCAGCCTTTGAATTCCTGCGCACCGCTTTCATCGCGGCACATCTCGCGCTCATACGCGTTGCCCGTCTCGCATGCAGCCACCTCTGTCTGCAAAGCCGCCGCCGGATTGAAAAAGGTGCGAGCTAGTTTCAGCGGCTCAAAGATTTCCGCACTCGCTAGCCCAGCGAGCGGTGCTCCTTCTATTCTTTCAAGCAACAAGCCGAGCGTGATAAATCCCAAATCACTATAGAGCACATGCGTCCCCGGCGCGGATTCAAGAGTTTGACCGGCGATAATCTCAAGTACACGCTCGCGCTCTACGCCTGCCAGGAGATAGAGCGGCCTCCATGCGGGAAGCCCCGAAGTGTGCGTCAAGAGATGGCGAATCGTGATGGCGCGCTTTTCGTTATTATCAAGCTCTGGCAGGAAACGCCGTGCTTCATCGTCAACGCCAATCTCGCCGCGCTCCACGCGCCGCGCCAGCAAGAGACCCGTCACCAGCGGCTTGGTCAAAGAGGCCAGATCATAAATCGTCTCCAGCGTGGTAGCGCGCAGTTCAGGCTCGCCGACTGCATTGCCGAGAGCGCCAGCGAAAATTATTTCATCGCCCGCGCCGACGACATACACGGCTGATGGAAAGTCGCCCGCCGCGATGCGCTCCGCAAGCAGGATTGAAATTTGTTCGTTAGGTTTGTCGCTCAATGTTGGAAAATCATTTGAGGTTTAAAGATGATAGCCCTGCGCGCCGCGCGTGCTCATAAATGCTGTCGAGGACGCGCAGGGCGAGCGCGAGCGCGCGGCGTCCTTCGATGCCGGAGACGGGCGACGGCGCGCTATCCTTCACGGCCTGTAGAAAGGCTTCTATCTCTGCGCGCAGAGGCTCTATGTCCGGCGACTCGAAGAGCTTTGTGTTGACGCCGGGCCAGAGACTGTTGCCGTCCGGCGGCGAGAGATTGCTGATGGAGGCATAGCGTGTGACGTAATCCACTGCGACGTAATCATGCGGCTGAAAGAAACGCATCTTGCGAATCTTTTCCATACCGATGCGCGAGGCAGTGATGTTGGCGACCGCTCCCGTCGCAAATTCCAGCCGCGCATTGGCCGCGTCAACCCGCTTGGTCAACACAGGGATGCCGACGGCATGCACGCCAGTCACTTCCACTTCTTCGCCCACCAGCCACTGCACTATGTCCAGATCGTGAATCATCAAATCGAGCACGACATCTATATCGAGCGAGCGGGCCGTGAAAGAGCCTACGCGATGAATCTCGAAATAAAGCGGGCTGTGGACATGCGGCCTGAGGGCGACGAGCGCGGGATTGAAGCGTTCCAGATGCCCGATTTGCAAGAGCGCGCCGCTCTTTGCGGCAGCCTCGATCATCCTGTCCGCTTCTTCCAGATTACGCGCGATGGGTTTTTCGACCAGCACATGCACTCCCGCTTCCAGAAGGGCGCAGGCGATCTCGCAATGCGCTTCGGTCGGAGTGGCAAGGCTCACGGCATCTACGCTTCCGGCAAGCGTGCGCCAGTCGGCAGTCCATCCGGTTTCTCTTTCTGCGGCAATGGCGCGGGCCGTCTCTTCGTCCACGTCGCAGACGGCGACGAACTCTGTGTGGCCTTCACTTGCGAGCGCGGCATGGATGCGCGCATGTTGACGGCCCAGATGGCCGACGCCGATGACGGCTGTGCGTAGGGTCACGGTTTACAGTTTCCTGTTTTCGGTTTAGGGTAGCGAAAAGCAGAATTCAGGAGTCAGGACTCAGAACGCGGAATAAAAACTCTCTGTCTTTTATTCCGCGTTCTGAGTCCTGAGTTCTGAGTCCTCGAATCCCAAATCTTCGGAGTGACTATACTTGCAAGGTTCTGCGCTTGCCAAGCGTGTCTGGCTCGTCTTCTTTCTCGTCATCGTCGCCTGTTATTTTTACGCTCTGGGCCAGCCGCCGCTCCTCGGGCCGGACGAGCCGCGCTATGCGCAGGTCGCGCGCGAGATGTTTATGCGCGGCGATCTCTTTACGCCCACGCTCGGCGGCCACACGTGGTTTGAAAAGCCGTCACTGCTCTACTGGATGATGATGGCGGGCTACGGCCTGTTCGGCTTTACGGAGTTTGCGGCCAGAGTCGGCTCGGCCTGCGCCGGATTGATTACGGTCATAACTATTTTCTGGATGGGGCGGCGGGTCGAGCGTGCATGCATTGAAGAGAGAGAAAAGCCGCGCGGGCTTGGACAGTGGAGCAGCCTTGCTTTAGCGACGAGCGCGGGCCTCGTCATTTTTTCGCGCGGAGCGAGCTTTGACATCATCGTTACGATGACTCTCACGCTCGCGCTCGCCTGCTTTTTTGTGTCGGAGATAGAGCGTGATACGCGCAGGCGCAACCGCCTGCTCGCAGGATTCTATGCGGCGATGGGAGCATCGCTGCTGGCTAAGGGTTTGGTCGGCATCGTCATTCCGTTCGGGGTCGTCGGGGCATATTTTCTGATGCGCCGCAGGTGGCCTGACAGAAAGCTTTTGCTGACGCTCTGGTGGGGCATGCCTCTCGCGCTCCTTGTGGCGGCGTTGTGGTACGGGCCTGTCATACGGCGACACGGCTGGCTGTTCATAGACGATTTTATTATCCAGCATCACTTCGCGCGCTACGTCTCGAATAAATATCTGCACCCGCAGCCGTTCTGGTTTTACATACCGATGATGCTCCTGCTGGCTTTCCCGTGGTCAGCCGCCTGCATTGCCTCGCTCGTCAGATCACGCCGCTGGACATGGCGCGCGAATGACGCTTTGAACAAGTTTCATGTCTTCGCGCTCGCGTGGCTGGTCGTGCCTGTGGCCTTCTTCTCTCTTTCAGGCTCAAAACTGCCGGGTTATGTACTGCCCGCTTTGCCGGGAGCGTTGCTGCTGGCGGGCGAATATCTGGTTCAATTCCTGCGCGGAGATAAGAGTAGGGTAGCGATGCGTGTGACTGGAGGGTTGCTGCTCTGTCTGGTCGCTGGCGGAGCGATCTATGCCATGCGCGAGCCGAAGACAGTTTCAATCACGTGCCTGATTCTGATTGCCGCGCCTCTGTTGATAGCCGGAATTTTTCTGCTGCTCTCCAAAACTCACCAGCGCAGGCTCTCTGTCATGATGCTGATTGGCGCGCTGCTTTTGTCTACGACTCTTGCCGCAGCGTGCCTCTCAGACCTGATAGGCGAGCGCGAATCCGTGCGCGGCTTGATGCAACTTGCCGCTGCGCGCGGGTATGCCTCCGCGCCTGTTTACGGCCTTCATACGATTGAGCACAGTGCGGAATTTTATGCTTCGGGACGCGTCGCGCGCGAAGTGAACGGCAAGGCCGTCAGGTTTGAAGGCCCGCAGCAATTACTGCCTGTCGCGCAGCAGCAGGGAAGCCCCTTGCTCGTCATAGTGCCTGTCGAGTTCTTAAAGCAGTTAACTGATTACGCTCCGCTTCAAGCAGAGATCATCGGCGACAACGGCTCTGTCGCGCTCGTCGCAGTGCGGGTGCGCTGAACTGTAGAGATAGAAAGCAGGTTTCCCGCAGAGGCGCGAAGAGCAGGGTGAAGGGGATAGGGTGTCGGGTGTAGTTAAAGACAATCTTGTTTTCCCGTCACCCTTCACCCGATACCCTACTCCCCGGTTGAAGCGCCTTTGCGGGAAACTTTTATTTGTTTGATGGCACGACGCGCAGAGCCTTATCGAAAAACTCTATCACGCGGCGGTCGTAAGCCTCGCTTTGCTGGCCCGTGGCCGATGGAAGATTAAAGCCTGTGAGAGGCAGGTTGTCGTTCAATTCAATATTAGTTGAAACCGGAAAGCATTTCGAGAGGGCTGTCGTTGAACCGCGCAGGGCCGGTTGGTCATTACCCGCCAGCAGCAGGACGCGGCGATTGCTCAACGCCGCCGCAATCTCACATGCCTGAACATTCTGGTAATGGCCCAGAAGATAAAGCCGCGCGCCCATGCGTGTCAGCATGTACGGCAAGCCGTGTTCAAACCCCGTGCGCTCTCTGACCACAGTCCGCAACAGGTCATCAGGCGAAGCGGGAACTGAATCGAGCGCGAGCGCCTGCACGCCTGTGTCCTGATTGGCCGCCAGCAGCCCCGCATAGCCGCCAAGCTCTACGCCGTAAATCCCGATTCGCTCGCCGACCAGCGGATTGCCCTTCGCAGTCTTGAGCGTGCTCAGATAATCGAGCGCAGCCGTCACATCTTCGGCTTCGCGCGTTCCGAGAGAAGTCCATTTGACGGAAGGCTTCTCGCCGTGGCCGCGCAGGTCGGGCCAGAGAATGGTGAAGTTTGTCGCCTCGTTAAGCTTGACTCCCAGATTCAAGAGCCATGAGCGGTCTGCTCCATAGCGATGCAGGAGGACGACTGCGGGCGCGCCTTCAGACCCGCGCAGGAGCCAGCCGCGCGACTCTGTTGCGTCACGATTGGCCCACTTCTCATCCGTTACCTTGACGCCGCGATCACTCAAGCGGGAAAAATTTTCCGGCGTCACCAGATAAGGATGACGCGGCGGCTGTGAGACGGAATAAGCCAGCCACACGGCAATGCCCGCCACCGCCAACGCCAGCACCAGCATCACAGGCAGCAGCATCTTCAGCAGTCTCAGCGCTCTGGGGCCGAAATGTGACCTACGCATCTTAAGACAGTGATGAGTAATGAGTGACGGGTGACAGGCAAATTCGCTTCTGTTTTGGCTTGTCACACATCACTCGTCACTCGTTATCGCCTTTCTCGCTTGTAAATAATCTTCCGGGGTGTTGACGTTCATAAAAAAGTGCGCGGAGCCGCAGAGGTCTGAGAGTTCATGCATGGCGACCCGGCGCGTCTTTGTTTTTTGGAGCAGGTCGCGCGGGCGACGCCCTCCGCTCTCGATCAGTTCTTGTGCCAGCCGTGTGCAGGGCGTGGTGCGATAGAGCGCGCACAGCGGTTGCTGGCGACCGTCCTGCTGTACGGGAATGACTGCCTCGAAGTTCTCGCTCCATGAAGCGAGCCGCACGAAAAGTTCTCCGGTGACGAATGGCAGATCGCAGGCGACGACAGCCGCCCATTCTGTCCGGCATGCGGCCAGCGCAGCATACAGACCGCCGAGCGCGCCCCATTGCGGATATACATCCGGCACATTCCGAAGCCCTGATAACTCATGTGCCTGCCCCGCGCCGACCAGCCGCACGCTAGCCGTGACCTGTGCGAGCGTTTCCGCGATTCTGTCAATAAAAAGTTTTCCGCCGAGGTCAAGCAGGGCTTTGTCTCTTCCCATGCGGCTCGAAGCCCCGCCGACGAGGATGAAGCCTTCTAACTCAAGCATCTATGAACGACCCACATAATATACAGCTTGCCTGTCAGAACCGCCTGCAAAAGCAAGGATGAAGGCGGAAGGGTGAAGGATGAAAAGAGCGCTCTTCACAGATGAGGGCTTCAAGCTTAAACAGCATGCCTTTCATCCTTCCGCCTTCCGCCTTCATCCTTACGCTCGCTGGCGGTTTTGAGATGATTCTTTTTTCGATGGCTTAGATGCATCCGTCTTCTCTCGCCCTTCATCAAAACCGCAACTTATCATGCGAGAGTACGGGCGGCAAGCGTGTGTCGCGGTCGCGCCCTCGCAAGCGTTTGATAGCATAACAGATAAAGAAAGGCAGAGAGGCTTGTCACCGCGTTGCTCGTCACTGTAGAATCATGTGCGCTGGCATCTGCCCCGGCTCCCCTTTCAGAGGCCGCTCGACGCTTTGCCATGAGCGCGCACCGTTTTGATGTTGTGGGCCACAAATGGCTCACACCAAACTTCCAGAGGTAACTTAATGAAGAGATCGTTTGTGACGGCGTTTATCCTGTCTCTCGCGTTAGCGATGACGGTTGGCGTTGCCCTCGCTCAACAGAAATCCGAAACGGCGAAAGCCTCCCCCGATGCTCAATTCTTTCCCCTCGAAGATTTAAAGCCCGGCATGAAGGGCATCGCGCGCACTGTCTTTACGGGCAGCGTGCCGGAAGAATTTGGCGTGGAAATCTTAGGCGTGCTGCCGGGATTTCCCAGCCCCAGACAATCCGCCATCATCGCACGCCTGAGCGGAGCAAACGCAGAGCGCACGGGTGTTTTCGGCGGCATGTCCGGCTCGCCCGTCTACATTGACGGCAAACTGGTGGGAGCCATCGCCTTCAGCTTTCCTTTCTCCAAAGAACCGATTGCCGGCATCACTCCCATCAAGCAGATGATAGACATTTTCGAGCACGCGCAGGGCGAGCAGGGCGGCGCGCATCGTCCGTCAGAGCCGCGCCCTGTCTCTTTCACACAGCTTGCCTCGACGGATTTTAAGTTGACTCTTCCGCGCCCCGCAGTGACCGGCGTGCCGCTCATCGCGCCGGTCGCGCCCGGTTCATCCTTAGCGTCATTGATGGGACAGGAGATGACTCCGATTGCCACGCCGGTTGTTTTCGGCGGCATCAGCCGTGAATCGCTCGCGCTCTTTGCGCCGCAACTTCAAGCCAACGGCCTCCTTCCGGTCTCAGGCGTCGGCGGGGCCGCAACGATCACCCCGCTCGCTCCTGCAACAGCCGATACCCTGACGCCCGGAACTTCCGTCAGCGTCCAACTCGTGCGCGGCGACTATTCGATTGCGGCCTCCGGCACAGTCACTTTCCGCGACGGCGCAAGAATCTATGCCTTCGGCCACCCGTTCCTGAGTTTGGGCGCGGCTGAGATGCCTATGACCGAATCCTCTGTCGTGACGGTTATTCCGAACGCGAACAACTCTTTCAAGCTCGCCGTCCCCGGCAAGATGGTTGGCAGCATCACGCAGGATAGAGCCACGGGCGTCTACGGCAAATTGGGCCAGGCTCCGAAGATGATTCCCGTCAAGATCAACCTGCACACGAGCCGCGAGCGCACGCAGGTTTATTCTTATGAAGTGGCGAACGATGCTTTCCTGACTCCGCTGCTTCTGAACATGACCATCTTTAACACGATTACTGCGACCGAACGCAGCCTGGGCGATTCGACCATCAGCATACGCGGGCAGATCAACATCGCGGGCCAGCCGTCAATCTCTGTGGATCAGAGATTTTCCGCTTCCAACGCGCCCGCGCTCGCAGCAGGCTCTGTCGCAGTTCCCGTCGGCACAATCCTGACCAGCGGTTTTGAGAACGTGCAGATTGGCGGCATCACGCTCGACATCACTTCGACCGATACGAAGTATGCGGGCGCGCTTGAGCGCATCGCGCTTGACCGCACAGAGGCCGGACGCGGTGAAGAGATAGAAATGCAGGCTTACGTCCGCACAGTTTCGGGCAAGCAGTTTGTGCAGCGAATCCCGGTCAAGATTCCGCAGGATGTGCCGCTCGGCCAGCTTCTGGTGTTCGTCGGCGACGGCGGAGCTTTGCAGGAAGGCTCGGCTGCGAAATCTTTCGTCCCGACGGAATTGGGCCAGCTCGTTGACGCCATCAATAAAATAAAAAAGAGCGACAGGCTGTACGTCAAACTCTTTCGCATCACGCCCGGCGTGGTCATCGGCACGAGCGAGTTGCCGAACCTGCCGCCCTCCGTCGTCGCTACACTGGGCAGCGACCGCACCTCCGGCGGCTATACTCCGACCGTGCTGTCGCCGATTTATGAACAGGAACTGCCGCCCGCAGAATTTGTCATCGCGGGCCAGCAACTCATTGGCATTGACGTAGTGCGATAGCTTGAGTTCGACTCAACCTTCTTCTTTGCGCCTTGAGTTTTTTCTTTGTTTGCGCCCCCATCGCGAAACCTCAACGTTGCACGCAAAGGCGCAAAGATAAAACCTAAGGCGCGAAGGGTTAAATGATTAGGCGACAGGATTGCGAACCTGTCGCCTGAGCTATTTTAAACTTCGACCTGTTTTTCGATAATAAAAAGGAATCGCTGCTCGGATTCTGGAACATGAACGGCGGTAAATTTGAGTTGTGCCTTTTCAATTTCGGCGCGCAGCGTGGGGCCGCCGAAAAATAGCAGCGTGCTGGCCGGAGGCGACCACGCGACGATGTTTGAGAAGAGCGCTGTAAAGCGTTCGAGCGCGCGGCAGGTGATAAAGTCTGCTGCGGGCGTGTTCATCTTCTCGAATCTTTCGGCAAAGACTTTTGCTCTCTCATGCGCGCCGGTCGCGCGCAGGGCTTCGCGCAGGAAAACCGATTTCTTCGCTGAAGATTCGATGAGCGTCGCGTGTATGTCAGGACGCGCTATCAAACAGGGAATGATGGGCAGCCCCGCGCCGGAGCCTATGTCCGCGACACGCGCGCCAGCCTGAAAGTGCTTGGCCGCCAGCAGCGATTCGAGCACATGACGCGTCGCAAACTCTGCGGGCGAGCACGGCGCGACCAGATGCAATCGCGGGTTCCATGCCTCAATTATCTCGTAATATCGAGACAAAGTGGTGAGAGCTTGCGCCGTCAGCTTCAAGCCGAAGCGCGGCGCATGCGCGTCCAGTGCGTGCGCGAATTCTTCAACGTTTGTTGACATGTCTCTTAAATACAATATTCGCGCAAAGACGCCAAGAGGAAGGGAGAAGGGAGCCGGGTGCCGGGTGTAGTGATAAGGATTTTGCTTTTTCTACACCCGGCACCTTTCCCCTGCTCCCTTGTCGAAACGCCTTTGCGTGAAATTCATCCTTCTCATGTATTATTACCGCATGACCACTTCAATCAGCGCAGAGCATGAACGGCTGGGCCGCGCCGTCACGGAAATAATCGTCAAGTATGCCGAAGAGCTTGACGGTCTGCGCGTTACTTCAAAGGCAACACCCTCAGACCTTGAGAAAATTTTCGATGAGCCTCTGCCGCAGGATGGCATCGAGGCCGACGAAATTCTACGGCGGTTTACTGCTGACATCGCTCCGCATGCGATGCAGGTTCCGAGTCCGCGTTATTACGGTCTCTTCAATCCGACGCCGTTGCCGATTGGCGTCTGGGCCGACGCGCTCGCCTCCGCCATCAATCAGAACGGCGCGGCGTGGCGCAATTCTCCTTCGGCCAGCGTCATAGAGGCGCGCGTCCTGCGCTGGCTCTGCACGCTCATCGGCTACAGTGCGGACAGTTTCGGCACGCTGACCAGCGGCGGCTCGGAAGCAAATCTAGTCGCCCTAAAGTGTGCGCGCGACAGGGCGCACGAACTTGTGCGGGACAGGGGCGTGCGCGCCGCTGCCAGTGATTTAGTGGTTTATGCTTCGGAGCAGTGCCACTACTCTTTTGAAAAGAGCGTGGACATCCTCGGCCTCGGGCGCGAGAATTTGCGGAAGGTGGCAACCGACGAGCTGTTTCATCTGGGCATCCCTGACTTGCGCGAAGAGATTGAGCGTGACCTCGGCGCAGGCCGCATTCCGTGCTGCATAGCAGGCTCTGCGGGCGCGACCTCTACGGGAATCGTTGACCCTCTTGACGGGCTGGCGTCGGTGGCTGAAGAGTACGGCATCTGGTTTCATGTGGACGCGGCTTATGGCGGCGCGCTCGCGTTCTCTGAAAAACACAAACACTTGCTCGATGGCATAGAGCGCGCGGATTCGGTCACGATTGACCCGCACAAATGGATGTTCGTCCCGTTCGCTGCGGGCGCGACGCTGGTCAAGGGAGGCGGGCGCGTCTTGCGCGACGCTTTTGACATCACGCCCGAATATTTGAGCGAAGATCGCGGCGGCTCTGATGTCGAGTATGATTTCTTTCGCTATGGACAGTTGGGGACGCGCCGCTTTAACGCGCTCAAGGTCTGGATGGCGCTCAAGCTTTTGGGCGTGCGCGGCTACGCTCGAATCATCGAACGGCAGATCGAACTGACGAATTATCTGGCCGCGCGCCTTGATGAGCTGAAAGATTTCGAGCGCGTCGGGCAGGTGGAGACAGCCGTTTGCTGCTTCCGCTTTTTGCCGGAAGACGCGCGCGGGATGGATGAAGCGGCGCGCGATAGTTTGCAGCGCAGCCTGCAACAGCGCGTCGAGCAAAGCGGCGAGGCATGGATTTCAACCACCGTGCTCAAGGGCCGCCGCGCCCTGCGCGTCAACGTCAACAGCTTTCTGACAGAGCAGCGTCACATAGATAATCTGGTAGAATTGCTCAAACGCGAGAGCGCAGTGTTATTAAAGGAAGCAATATGAAAATTAAGCGAGCTATTCAAGCGGTCAAAACTGTGGCGGCTTTTCTGGCGGTCATCGTTGCCGCCGGTCTTGCGGCCAACGCGCAAACACCCGTCAAGCGTTCATTGCCTGCCATTACCTCGCGCGCGGAGTTCGACACACTGGCGCGCGTCTATCATGCGGAGACGCCTTACGTTCTGCCGCACATGATGTTTGTGATTGACCGCCGCGACAAGAACAAGATTTATTACGTCAACTCGAAGCGTTATACCTTTCATAAAGATTTCGTCAACGGCACTTATCTTTCGTTAGAGCGCGGCGACGAGTTTTTCAAAAACAATTACATCAATGCCAACCGCCGCTTTATTTTAGGCACGCTCGCCTACCAGACGCCCGTCAAGCGTTGGACGTTCGAGTTCTGGGAAGGCGACCTGATTCCGGCTGAGCAGATGAAACTCGCCTACAGTGTCATCAATAAAACTTTCTTTGAGCCGGTCGCTTATAAGCCAAACTCTCTGAGACAGGAAGAAGCCTCTGCGGGGATTGAGGGCATGCAGCGCGTCATGCAAACCGACATCGCAAAGGAGCAGGAATATCAGCCGCTGAATATGGCAAAGGGCGTGGGCCGGATTCACATCATCGAAAAGCTGGATGAGCATGTGGAAATCGGCTCGAACGAAATTCTTGTTTTGAATGAAGTGCCGGTCACGCTGCCGCCCGTCGCGGGCATCATCACCAGTCAGGCTTCGACGCCGCTTTCGCACATCAACCTGCTGGCGAAGACCTGGAGCGTGCCGAACGCTTACATCAAAAACGCGCAGGAACTTTTGCGCGCCTATGACGGTCGCTGGGTTGTGCTTGAGACGAAGGGCGACAACTACACGATCAAACCTGCGGACAATAATGTGCTTGACGAATACCAGAAGCGGTTGCTGGCGAGAAGGGATTTGATGACGCCGCGCTCTGACCTGACCGTCAAGCGGCTGGCTTCCTTGCTCCAACAGCGCAAGCGCGACATCATCGCGTACGGCGGCAAATCTGCGAATCTGGGGGAAGTATTGAATGCGCGGCTGCGCGGCATCACAGTGCCAAACGGGTTCGGCATTCCGTTTTATTACTATGATCGGTTTATCAAAGAGAATAAACTGGAAGAGCCGATTTACGAGATGATGAGCGACCAGCGTTTCGTGCATGACCCGCCTTACAGGCGCGAGCGTTTGAAGGAGATGCGCGCGCGGATTCAAGCGGGCAAGGTTAATGACGATTTGCGCGAAGCTGTGCTGCGTCGCCTGAAAACGGAGTATGCGGGCAAGGGCGTGTTTGTGCGTAGCTCTTCCAACTCGGAGGACTTGCCGAATTTTAGCGGGGCTGGAATCTACAGCTCTGTGCCGAACGTGCGCGACCCTGAAGAGGTCATTGAAGCCATCAAAACCGTCTGGGCTTCGCTCTGGAATTTCGAGGCGTACGAAGCGCGCGAGCGTGCTGGCATCGAACATTCAAAAGTTTACATGGGCGTGCTCATACAGGAAGGCATCAATTCCGAAAGCTCCGGCGTGATGATTACGACAGACCCTTATGACCGCGAAAACAGGGCAGCCATTTACATCAGCGCCAAGCGCGGACTCGGCATCAAGGTCGTCGAGGGCAAAAAGATTGCCGAACAAATCCTCTTTACCACGCGCAGCAATTCCGTGCAGGTCTTGACGCGCTCGGATGAAGACAGCCTTTTGACTTTTGATGAGAATGGCGGCGTCAAAGAAGTTCCGCTGACGGGCGACCGCGCGGTGCTCAAGGATGAAGTGGTGCGCAGGCTTGTGAGCGCGGCCACGAGAATCAAACGCGTCTTCGGCGGCAAACATCAAGACATCGAATGGGCTTATATGCGCGGGCAGATTTATATCGTCCAGTCGCGCCCGTTCATTTCCGGAAACGAATTGGAAGTGGTAAGTAATAAGTGATGAGAAAAAACTTTGAGGTGAAGAGTGTGAGCATGATTCGCTTATTAGCGTGCGCGTGTTGTTGCGTCAGTATATTTGTTATCGCGGGTTGTTCGGCTGCGCCTGCGGGTTCCAATCCCATCGGGGGGAATACCAACACCGAGAACGTGGCGGTCAAGCCATCGCCTGCGGCTCCACCTGTGCCGGCTGCTTCGCCGTCAGGCGGAGGCGGCGATGCGATTGATACGTCGAAACTCGACGCGGAAATCCTGAAGGCTGAAAAAGCTTTGAGCAACGGGGCGCGCGGGGGAGATGAAGCGGGACGCCAGCGGCTGGCTGAGGCATATCTGGCGCGTGCCAATGCACTCACAAAGGCTCGCCAGTATCGTTCGGCTCTCGGCGATTTCAGGCGCACGCTCAAGTATGACCCGGATAACGCGGACGCGCGCGAGATGTCCGGGCAGATCATCGGCATCATGCAAAGCATGGGGCGAGAGGTTCCGGCTGAAGGCAAAGAGCCGCCGCCGCTGCCTTTCATCAAAGAGACTCAGGGAGCGGACAACAAGAGCCAGCCGAAATCTTACTGACTCAAATCTTCTACATCGACGACAACTAAAAATTATGGCTGAAAATATTTTTGCAGAAGGCATCTTGTCTGGCCGCGTCGCGTTTGTGACGGGCGGCGGGACAGGCATCACAGGCGGCGTGGCCCGCGCGCTGGCCGAAAGCGGAGCGCGTGTCGCACTCGTCAGTCGCAAGCTGGAGCATTTAGAGCCTGCCGCAGAAAAGATAAACGCGGCGGGCGGAGAAGCTTTTGCCATCGCGGCTGATGTGCGTCAAACAGAGGATGTCGAGCGCGCCATTGCTCAGACCGTCGAACGCTGCGGGCGGCTGGACATAGTGGTTAACGGAGCGGCTGGAAATTTTTTGTGCGCGGCTGAAGAGTTATCACCGAACGGGTTCGGCACGGTTGTGGATATAGATTTAAAAGGCACTTTTAATGTCTGTCGCGCGGCGTTTGCAGAGCTGAAAAAAAACGGCGGATCAATCCTCAATATCAGTGCGACGCTTCATTATTTAGGCACGCCTTATCAATTGCATGTCTCAGCCGCAAAGGCCGGAGTGGATGCCCTGACGCGCAATCTGGCGGTCGAGTGGGGGCGGCACGGCATACGCGTCAACGCGGTCGCGCCCGGCCCAATCGAAGACACGGAAGGCATGTCGCGGCTCGTGCCTGAGCAGGTCAAAGAAAAGCTGAAGCGCAAAATTCCGCTGGGCCGCTTCGGTCGGATACGGGATATAGAGCAGGCTTCTATTTTTCTGTGCTCGGATGCGGCGAGCTTTATCAACGGCGCGGTGTTGGTCGTGGACGGCGGGCAGTGGCTGTCAAATACTCTCGTCGGTTAATAGCGGCTCAAAAATAAAAACAGGCATTTCCCGCAAAGACGCAAAGACGCAAAGAAAAGCATTTAAGTCTTTCTTTGCGTCTTTGCACCTTTGCGGGAGCTTCTCTTAGTTAATCGTTTATTGTCTCTGCCTGCGTTGTTTGCGCTGCCACGGGCTTATCTTCTGCGGGTTTGGGAGCATCGGCTTCATCTTTTTTCTGCGCGAGCACGCTCTGGGCGACAAGGAGGCGCGCGAGCAAGCGCACTTCAGGGCGTTGAAACTTCTCTGCAATGTCTTTAGTGCGCGTGAAGTTCGCTTGCGCGAGCAGGGCCAAATCCTTGCCGAACTGCTGTTGAAATCCATCTATCATCTGGACAAAAGGCTGAACCATCAACTCGTCGTCCCTGACAAACTCTTCTTCACCGAAGAACTCGCCAAGTAAGATGGCTGCCGCAATCAAATCGTTCAACTGATCTATGGACGGCTCAAGAATCGCAAAGCTCTGCGCCGCGTCAACTGTAGCATAGGCGCGTGCGAGCTGCATCTGCGATAGCATCTGCCTTGAATATTTGGGCCGCGCGGAGCTGAAGGTGCGCGCTTCTTCGAGCAGTTGCAGGGCAATCTTTTTATCCTTCTGTGACATCGCTATCTGGGTCAGAATGTCTATCCGCGCTTCGTTGGTGCGTGCGCGTGCGAGAAGCTGTCTGGCCTCTGCCAGTTTGCCCTTCTCGGCTGCGTTTGCCAGCAATAGCTTATCCAGTTCGGCGAGCATGTACTGGCGCTGCTGCGGCTCTGTGATGTGCTCTGTGATAATCTGCCGCGCGCGTTCCGTCTGACCCTCTTTGCCTAATTTGAAAGCGGCCTGCCGGTAATAATTTTCGCGCAGTCCGGCTTCGGCCTTTCCGGCAGCCGCCAGAAGCTCGTCCGGTGTAGCCTTCTCAGCCATCTCTTCATACTCGCGCCAGCCGCTGCGCGATGAGTCGTCGCTCTCTTCATCATCATCCTGTGAAGCCATCTTACGGCGAAAGACTTTCGCGCGTGCGGGCGCATATTTTTCGAGCAAGGGCATCGTCGAATCCATATCCAACGTCGGCTCCATAGCAGGTTCATTCGACCTACTTATCAACGCAGAGATAATCAACTCGGCCAACTCGCGCGTGCTCTGCTCGCTCAAGAGCGGCTGAGTTTTCTTCTCGCTGCTTTTTGTTTTGGCCTGCTGCGATTCGTCTGCCATCTGTAAAATACGCGAAGCGACCTGAATAGCTTCATGACTGTTCTTCAGTTCTATCGTTTTGAGCTTGGTCAGGATGTCTCTCGTCAGACTTGCTGCGCCCTCGCCGTCTTGCTTCTGAAGCTCCGCGACGAGGTTTGGCAACTGGCTGTAAGTAGTACCCTGTGCGAGCGTCTCCCGTGCCATCTCAAGTGCCTGAGCCGGATCATGTCTGGCAATGAAAATAGCCAAACCCAACTCCAACTCATCTTCCTCTAAGCCGCCGTATAGCTCACGCGGGCCACTCTCCGACTTTGGACGCGCGGGCGGGCGGGTTTCCATCATAAAGCTGCGGGCCATGCGCGCGTCATGCTCTGCCAGCGCAAAGAGCACTTTCTGACGCAATTGTGCGCGCTCCATCTTCTGCCTGTAAGCGCGCGGCGCATCTTCTTCAACCGGGTCGCTCAAAATCGCTCTCAGATCGGCCAGCGAGTGTTTGAAGAGCGTGCGCGCAGCCTCTTCGTCATGCGGCCAGAGCAAATCTGCTGTGATGAGGGAAACATAGATGCGA
This sequence comes from Pyrinomonadaceae bacterium, assembly GCA_963817025.1. Lineage (GTDB taxonomy): Bacteria > Acidobacteriota > Blastocatellia > Pyrinomonadales > Pyrinomonadaceae > JACMLC01. The sequence continues at coordinate 1,059,610 of CAWFML010000005.1, forward strand.
TTTTCCGGGAGCGTCAGCCGCTCTGTGTCCTTCACTATGGCATCGAGCAGCTCAAACGCCTGCGTTCGCAATTTCTCTTTAGCCTCTTCATTCTGAGTCTGTTTTGGCTTGGCTTCTTCCGCTTCCGGCGCGGCGGGCGTCTGCGCGATGGCCGGAAGGGAAATGAAAAGCGCGATCAGGAATAAGGAAATAAATCTCTTGATGAACATATAAATCTCCGTCATTGTGGCGCAATGGTCGGCGCGAAATTTTTTCTACAGGTTGACTCGGCATTAATTGAGAGCCGTCATGGGAAGTCGAGTGGCCGGGAAACGGATCGTGGGCCAGAGCAGCGTTCGGAAACAAGTAGGCCCGCGCGACATTGTAGATGACTTCGGGCTGATGTGCCAGCGCGAGAGTCATGTATACTTATGCGGGCTTTGCCTGAAAGCGATTCCATTTCACACAGGACTTTTCCGGCGTGTTTGACCTCAAACCTGCAACCTTTGAAGACTTCCTGCGCGAGGCAGGGCGCGGCAATGTCGTGCCGGTTGTGCGCAGCGTGCTGGCGGATTTGCAAACGCCTGTCGGCGCGTTTCTGCGCGTCGCGGGCGATGCGCGCTATGCTTTCCTGCTTGAATCCGTAGAGGGCGGCGAGCGTGTCGCGCGCTATTCCTTCCTCGGCGCGAACCCGCAGATGATCGTGCGCGGGCGCGGCGGGCATACGATTGTCGAGAGAAACGGCGAGCTGGAAACCCTGCGCGATGTGCGCGTGATGGATTTCATGCGCGATTATTTTAGCGAGCGCGAACTGGCGCGGCGCGGCGGGCTTGCGCCTTTGACGGGCGGCGCGGTCGGCTATCTGACCTACGATGCCGCGCGCTGGTTCGAGCCGTCACTGGAAGTTGATGAAGATGATGCTGAGCGAGATGATGCTGTGTGGATGTTCTATCGCACGGTGCTCGCGTTTGACCGCGTGCGCCAGCGTATGGAGATCACTTCGGTCGTTCTAACGGAAGAAGCCGAAGGCAGCCATACGCGCTTGAGAGAGCTTTACGAGCGCGCCGTCAGAGAGACTGCGCGGCTGGAAAAAGTTTTGTTTCGGGATGCGCCGCCGCCGCATTCGATTGATGTCTCGCGCGCTTTGCCAGCGCATGCGGGTGAAGCGGCGGCTGCCTTTCAATCAAACCGGACGCGCTCTGAATTTGAAGACGGCGTGCGCCGCATCAAGGAATACATCGCCGCCGGGGATTGTTATCAGGCGGTGCTCTCACAGCGTTTCTCCAAAAATGTGACTGCCGACCCGGTCTCGATCTATCGCGCGCTGCGGACTACGAACCCGTCGCCGTACATGTATTTTCTGCGCGCCGGAGAGGAAACGATTATCGGCGCGTCGCCGGAACTTTTAGTGCGTTGTCGCGGGCAGCGTCTGGATTACAGGCCGATTGCCGGAACCAGAAAGCGCGGCGCGACCGAAGCCGAAGATTGGATGTTCGGCGAAGATATGCGAACGGATGAGAAGGAAGTGGCAGAGCACATGATGCTGGTTGATCTGGGCCGCAATGATCTGGGGCGCGTGGCGGAATACGGCTCCGTCGAAATCGGAGAGTTGATGGAGGTCGAGCGTTATTCGCATGTCCAGCATCTCGTCACATCTTTGCGCGCACGCCTGCGCGACGGGCTTGATCGCTTTGACGCGCTCGCCTCTTGTTTTCCTGCTGGCACTGTCACGGGCGCGCCCAAGCTGCGCGCGATGGAAATCATACGCGGGCTTGAGCCGGACAGGCGGGGCATCTATGCTGGCGCGGTCGTCTACATGGACTACGCGGACAACCTCGACTCGTGCATTGCGATTCGCACCATACACATGCGCGACCGCGTGGCCTCTGTGCAGGCAGGCGCAGGCATCGTGGCCGATTCAATTCCGGAGCGCGAGTTTGAAGAGACCGTCAACAAAGCACACGCGCTCATTCGCGCGATAGAAATGGCTGAAGGGGGATTGTAAACTGTGTTGCCAGATGAAACTTTAACCGCAGAGACGGACAAGGAAAAAAGAAAAAGGAAAAAGGAAAAAAATACAAGTAAGGAAAAAAATACAAGTTCGGACAACTGCACATTCATTAAAAACAGTTTCCGCTTTACTTTTACCTTTTGCCTTTTACCTTTTGCCTTTCTACACTGCTTTGCTTGCACAACTGCGCTGGCGCAAGAGGCCAGGCCGACACCGAAACCGGCTGAATCTGTCGCTCCGAAGAAGAGCAACACCCGCCCCGCCGATGCACAAGCGAATGCGGCAGAGCCTTTTGATGGAGCGAGCGTGGAAAAGATGAGCGGGCAATGCGTCCGGCTGGAAACAGAATCGGGCGTCATCGAGATGGAGATGCTCGCGGAATCTGCGCCTGAGACGGTTCGCAATTTTCTCAATCTCGCGGCGACAGGGGCTTTTAATACGACCACTTTTAGCCGCGTCGTCAAAGACTTCGTGATACAGGGCGGCAATCTAGCAACCAGCCAGAACCTGTCGGCTGCTCTGGCTCAGAGGTCGCGGCGCACGATTCCGGACGAGCCGAACCCGGTCAAGCACGAGCGCGGTATCGTTTCGATGGCGCGGCCCGATACGCCCAACAGCGCGACCACCAATTTCTTTATCCTCGCCGGAAACGGGTCTCATCTGGACGGCAGATTCGCGGCCTTCGGGCGCGTCACAAAAGGAATGGAGGTCGTGGACGCCATCAACAAAGCTCCCGTCGAAGGCGAGAGACCGGAAAAGCCTGTGCGCATCATGCGTGCTGTGGTTACTGCCTGTGCAAAGTAAATGTTAAGGGAAAAGATGCCGCGCAGATTTCAAGTAATAAATCCGATAAAACGCTTTTTTGAGGCGCGCGGGTTCGTGACCGTGCCGTTCTGTATAGTCTTCTTGCTCCTTATCTCGCTTGCCGGATGCCTTGATCGCTCGAAGATCAAGCCGACCCCTGAGACCGCGCGGCGCGAACTGGCGTTGAAGGGAGTGACCTATGATGAGAAAACTTTTATCGAGCGCGCCGGTGAAGATGAAGCCGTGAATGTGAAATTGTTTCTGGCCGCAGGGATGAACCCGAATGCTAAAACGGCGGACGGCAGCACGGCTCTCATCGTCGCCTCAGGCAAGGGCAGCGTCAATGCTGTCAAAGCCCTGCTCGACGGCGGCGCGGATATGACGCTGACGGATCAGAAGGGCGTGACTCCGCTCATGCATGCGGCCCTACAGGGAAGAGCGGAGGCCGTCAAAGCCTTGCTCGCGCGCGGTGCGGATGTGAACTCGATGGGAAAAGTAGGGGCGACGGCGCTGATGTATTCGTCTTTGAGCAATGATGAAAAGCTGCCAAAAATTCTTTTGGATGCGGGCGCAGACCCGAATGCTAGAGATACAGAGGTCGGCACGGCTCTGGCGTGGGCGGCCTTTTATCATCGTCTTGAGATGACGCGAAATCTTCTGGCGCGCGGCGCAGATCCGAATATCAGGAACGATACTGGCGGCACTCCGCTGATGATCGCCGCTTACAACGGCAACAAAGAGATTGCACGCGCGCTGCTGGACAAAGGCGCGGACGTGAAAGCGAAAGACAAAGATGGTTTGACCGCAGAGAAGTGGGCCACCAAAGGCAAACGCTATGAGATAGCAGAGATGTTGAGAAAGTAGCCGGGACTCGTGTACACAGTCGCCGGCAAAAGAAAGTGTTGACAGAAAATAAAGCGAGAGTGTTGAGAACTAGCTAGTCTCAACACTCTCGCTTCTTACGTTTTTTGTTGTTTCGGCGTTAGCTATTAGTAGCCAGCGTAGCCGTCCTTGTAACCGTTCTCGAACGCCTCGCGGAAATAACGTCTGTACAGTTCTTTATCGCCAAGCTTCGAGCTGTAGGATTCCGTCGCGTTACGATAAGCATCCTCGTCGCGCCAGTCCTGATATTCGTTGCGGCTGCGGTCTCTGCGGCCTTCCTTGAGACCTTGATTAAAGCCTTCGTTCAGGGCCGTCTGGCGAAGCTGGTAAGACCCGCCTAGATTGCTGTAGCCATCAGCGGCTGTTCCGCCGTAATAACCCGAGTTGTTGCGCCCGCGTCCATACCTGTCCTGATCGCGCTGTGAGCGTCTCTGGTTACGTCTGGCCTCGCGCTCGCGTTCTCTCTGTTCGCGTTCGCGGTCACGGCTGTACCTGTCATTCTGCTGCCACTGTGCCTGTACGGTCGTGCTCGTTGCGATACCCACTCCGAGCAGTATGGAGAACATTAAAATAGCTCCCCCGATTTTGTTCTTTAAGAAATTTGAGTTCATATCCATCCCATCCTCCTGTTGAAGATGTATGGCAACTAACATGCCGCAGCAGAATATATAGAAAAAGTCGGTAATTAAGCTGCTGTGAATAAAGCACGCATCCCAAATCGTGTTGCTATATCCGACATCCGTACATTTGTGTGATTTGATATCATGCATGCTTGATGACCTGACCGTTATTCAGGTAGCGGGATTAGTTTCTGGACCACAAAAAAGCGCTGTGGCATTGTGCCTCACTCTCAGTTAAACTACTTCAACGATGATTTTAGTGATAGATAACTACGACTCGTTCACTTACAACCTTGTGCAATATCTGGGCGAATTGGGCGAGGAGCTTGATGTGCGGCGCAATGATGCGGTGACGGTCGAGGAGGTCGAAGCGCATTGTTGTCCGGACAAGATTCTCATCTCGCCGGGGCCGGGGACGCCGGACGACGCAGGCGTCTCGATGGAGATGATAGACCATTTCGCCGGGCGCATTCCGATACTCGGAGTTTGTCTGGGCCATCAATCAATCGCGCAGGTCTTTGGCGGGCGCGTCGTGCGCGCTCCCAATCTGGTGCATGGCAAGGCTTCGGAAATCTGCCATGACGGGAAGACTATTTTTGAAGGCATCGAATATAGATTTCAAGCCGGACGTTATCACTCGCTCGCCGTCGAGCGTGAGTCGCTCCCGGATTGTCTGGAAGTCTCCGCCACTACGCCCGACGGCGTCATCATGGGATTGCGCCACCGCGAAATGAAAATTGAAGGCGTGCAGTTTCATCCCGAATCAATCCTGACGACCGAAGGCAAACGCCTGCTCGCAAATTTTCTAAAACTGTGACGAGTGACAGGTGACGTGTGACAAGATAAAACTTGTCTTGCTTGTCACTCATCACCTGTCACTTGTCACTTGTCACTGTTCTTATGCCCAGACCTGCATGGTTATTGCCGATGCCCGCGCGCAGAGATGAAACGGATGCTGCCGGGGGCTTGCGCGCTCTTCTGCTGCGTTTGATGCGCGGGGAGGATTTGCTGCGCGCGGAGGCGACGCATCTTCTCGATGCGCTGCTTGACGGCGAAGCGACGGATGCACAGATTGCTGCCGCGCTGGTCGCTCTGGCCGTCAAGGGCGAGACAGTAGAGGAGTTGGCAGGGATGGCTGCGGCGATGCGCGCACGCGCCGTTAGACTCAACTCGCGTCACGCCCGCTTTATAGACACAGCCGGGACTGGTTCGAGCCATGCCAAGACTTTTAACGTCTCGACCGCCGCCGCGTTTGTCATCGCGGGTGCGGGATTGCCTGTTGCCAAGCATGGCAGCCGCGCGGCGACGAGTCGTTCGGGCAGCGCAGATGTTTTAACCGCGCTCGGAGTCGAGGTCGCCGTCGCTCCCGAAATATCCGAAGCCTGTCTCAACGACATCGGCATCTGTTTTATGTTCGCGCCGCTTTATCATGGAGCGACTGCGCGCGTGGCTGGCGTGCGTCGCCAACTCGGCGTGCATACGACATTCAATCTTTTAGGGCCGCTCACCAATCCCGCGCATGCGCCGCGACAGATCATAGGCGTCTGGCATGCCTCGCTGGTTGAGCCGCTGGCGCAGGCGCTGATCCAGCTTGGAACTGAAGCTTCATGGGTCGTTCATGGCGCGGACGGGCTTGATGAGATCACGCTGGCGGATAAAACTCTGGTGGCGGAAGCGAAAGATGGAAGCGTCAGGACATTTGAGATCGAGCCGCAGGATTTCGGCCTTGAAAGAGCCACGCTCGAAAGCCTGCGCGGCGGCGATGCTATGGATAACGCAGCCATTATTCGCTCTATCCTCGATGGCGAAAGACGCGATGCCGCACGCTCGCTCGTCGTCGCCAACGCAGCCGCTGCGCTCTTCGTCGGCGGCATGGCAGGCAATCTTGCCGAAGCCGCGCGCCTCGCAGAACAGAGCATAGACAGCGGCGCAGCCAGCGCGAAATTAGAGCAACTTATCGCAGAGACGAGGAAGGGTATAGGGGATGGAGTGTAGCTCAAGACAACTGTTTTTTCTATACCCTGCGCCCTATCCCCTACATCTTAATCACTATGGATTTTTTGTCTGACATTATCGGGCTGAAGAAAGCGCGGCTTGAGCAGGCGCGGCAGCTTTGCGGTGTGGAAGAGTTGCGCGGGCTGGCTCTTAAAGCACGCAAAGGCGCGAGACCGCACGCGCTTCGCTCTGCGCTTGAGAAGGCGGGCATCAATATCATCGCTGAAATCAAACGCGCCTCGCCTTCGCGCGGAGTGATTCGCCCGGATGCGAAACCATCGGACATCGCAAGCCTTTATGAAGCAGGCGGGGCGGCGGCCATCTCCGTGCTGACGGAAGAGGATCGTTTTCAGGGTTCGCTACAGGATTTACGCGAAGTGCGCGGGGCGGTCTCGCTGCCCGTGCTTAGAAAAGATTTTATCTTTGATAAGTATCAACTCTATGAAGCGGCTGCGGCGGGCGCGGATGCCCTGCTGCTCATCGTCGCCGCGCTGGATGATGAAGCGCTCGCTCGGCTTCGTCTTATTACGGAAGAAGAATTGCAGATGGACGCGCTCGTAGAAGTGCACACAGCGGCTGAGCTGCAAAGAGCTGTTGACGTTGGCGCAAGACTCATCGGAGTCAACAATCGTGACCTGCATAGTTTCGAGGTCTCGCTCGATGTCTCTGTCGGTTTGGCCCGACACCTGCCGCCGGATGTTCTAGCCGTCAGCGAAAGCGGATTACGCACAGGCGATGATCTGGCAAAGCTTCGCGCCGTGGGCTATCAAGGATTTCTCATAGGCGAAACACTGATGCGCGCCGGACGGCCTGATGAAGCGTTGCGCCAATTACTTACGATAGAGTGAAAGGGTCAAGAGGCAATTTCAAAACTTAGCTATTGATTAACTCAACCCTTTGCGCCCTTGAGTGTTTCATTGTTTGCGCCTTTGCATGAACAAAATAGTTTCGCGCAAAGGCGCAAAGTTAAAGCATAAGGCGCAAAGGAGTGAGTGGTTTTCAATAGGCTATCTTGCTTCTTAACCTTTCCCTCTTTCTTAACTTGTATGGTGTTAATCAAGATTTGCGGTATCACGAATCTGGAAGACGCGCGGGTGGCGGTTGACGCCGGGGCGGATGCGCTGGGCTTTAACTTTTACCCGCGCAGCCCGCGTTATCTCGCGCCTGCGGATGCGCGACGCATTATCGAGCAGTTGCCCTCAGAAGTTTTAAATGTCGGCGTGTTTGTCAATGAAGCTGTGCCGGAGAATGTCAGGCGGATGGCCGAAGAGGCGCGCGTCGGCGCGGTTCAACTGCATGGCGAAGAGACGCCGGATTACTGTCGCTCTTTGAAAGAGCTTTATGTCATCAAAGCTTTGCGCGTGAATTCTGATTTTCCGGCTGAGAGTGTGTTGGAATATGAGAGCGATGCTATTTTGCTGGACGCTTTCTCGCCAACCGCTCATGGCGGCACGGGAGAGGTCTTTGATTGGGCTGTGGCGCGGCGTGCGCGCGAATTGGCACGGAAGCTTTTTCTCGCGGGCGGCCTGTCGCCGGAAAACATCGCAGGGGCGATTGCGGCGGTCGAGCCTTATGCTGTGGATGCTTGCAGTTGTCTGGAAATTGCGCCGGGCCGGAAAGATGCTGCGCGTGTGCGTGCTTTCATCTCTGCGGCGCGCGGGTAGTTGCATATCTATCATCACGAAAAGAAGTTCCCGCAAAGGCGCAAAGGCGCAAAGAAAAGAAGCCGCAAAGGAAGACACCAAGAAATCATTCGAGATAGATAACTGCTCAACACCTTTGGGTGCTTTCTTTGCGCCACCAGCGCCTTTGCGCGAACATGTTTTTTCTTTGCTATGTTTGAAACCGACCCGCTTCAGGCGCGTGTTAAACCTTGACGCTTGCACGCGAATTGAAGTTAGATGTCTTGGTCAGCAACAAGCCCCGGCCTCTTGATTTGATTGTCAGCAAATCCTTTTTATGAATGAGACCAGAGTGATAGCAGATCGCAGCCGCACGCGCGATCAGGGCCGTATTCTGCTGGTTACGGACGATTCAGGCATTGGCGCATACGGCGCGTCGCTGGAAGATGCAGGCTTTGCGGTGGTCGGCGTCGCAGGAGGCGCAGCGGCCCTCGTCTCTTTGAGGCGCACGCGCCCGCATCTGGTCATCGCAGATGTTAATCTCAAGGGCATTGCCGCCGAAGAACTGGCGCGGATGCTCAGCCAGTCGGATGAAAGCGTGCCTCTGCTGCTCGTCGGGCTGATCCAATCTTCCGTCTCGCGCCGTTCAGCAGCGATGACGGCAGGCGCGTTCGATTACTTTACCCTGCCGGAAGAATTGTCTCTGCTGCTCGCACGCGTGTCTCAGCTTGTCGCCTTCAAACAGCTGATGAATCGTCTACAGGCAGAGGCCGACCGCGATTACCTGACGGGCCTGATGAATCGCCGCCGCTTTCGCACTGCGCTCGGACAGGAGGTCGAGCGATGGCGACGCTACAACATTCCCTGCGCGTTGTTGCTGGTTGACATAGATCACTTGAAGCGCGTCAACGATACGCACGGGCATTCGGCTGGCGACCGCGTGATTCGTCACACTGCGAGCGCGCTGGTAGAGCTTTCGCGCGACAACGACACGCCCGCGCGGCTCGGCGGCGAAGAGTTCGCCTTGCTGCTCGCGGGCATTGACGACGCCAAAGCCTACGCTGCCGCCGAACGCCTGCGCCATGTCGTCTCTTCAACTCCGGTCGAGGGCATCGGCACAATCACTGTCAGCCTCGGAGTCGCAGCCTGTCCCGCACACGCCACCACGGAACGCGCTCTCTACGCGGCCACTGACGCAGCCCTCTATCGCGCTAAAGAAGAAGGCCGCGACCGCTCTTCCGTCGCCCCCTTAATCAACACAGTGCAGACGGCATCTGCCTAAGCCGTCGAATAATTTACGGAAGCTATGGGTGACAGCATTAATACACAACCTGACGAGGGCGGACACTGGGGGCCGTATGGCGGGCGCTACGTGCCTGAGACCTTGATGGCTCCGCTCGAAGAACTGGCGGCGGCTTACGGCGCGGCGCGCGTGGACGAAGAGTTTCAAAAAGAGTTTGCCGCGTTATTGAAAGATTATTCGGGACGCCCGACGCCGCTCTTTGAGGCGAGGCGTTTGACGGCAAGCGCAAAGGGAGCGCGCATCTGTCTCAAACGCGAAGACCTCTCGCACACAGGCTCGCATAAAATCAACAACGCGCTCGGACAGGTTTTGCTCGCACGGCGCATGGGCAAGCGGCGCATCATCGCGGAGACGGGCGCGGGCCAGCATGGCGTGGCGACGGCGACGGTCTGCGCGCTCTTCGGGCTGGAATGCATCGTTTACATGGGCGCGGAGGACATGCGACGGCAGGAGTTGAACGTCTTTCGCATGCGGCTGCTCGGCGCAGAGGTGCGCGCGGTCGAGGCTGGCTCGCGCACGCTCAAGGACGCGATTAACGAAGCCCTGCGTGATTGGGTGACGAATGTCGCGGACACATATTATTTACTCGGCAGCGCGCTTGGGCCTGCTCCGTATCCGCAGATGGTGCGCGATTTTCAGAGCGTCATCGGGCGCGAGGCACGCGCGCAAGTTCTGGAAATTGCGGGACGCTTGCCGGATGTTTTGATTGCATGTGTCGGCGGAGGCTCAAACTCCATAGGTCTCTTTCATCCGTTTCTCGCGGACGAGAGCGTGCGTATGATCGGCGTCGAAGCGGGCGGAAAGGGAAATGCTCTGGGCCAGCACGCTGCGCGATTCAATCAAGAAGGCGGCGGGCATCCGGGCGTGTTGCAGGGAACCATGAGCTATGTCCTGCAAGACGAGCGCGGGCAGATTGCCGCGACGCATTCGATTTCAGCGGGACTCGATTATCCCTCGATTGGCCCGGAACATGCTTTCCTGCATGACGCGGGCCGCGTCCGATACGTCTCTGCTTCTGATGCGGAAGCTCTCGCGGCATTCAAAACCCTCTCTGAGCTTGAAGGCATCATCCCCGCGCTTGAATCATCTCATGCCGTCGCGCATGCTCTGAAAGTGGCAGGCGAGATGAAGCCGGAACAGTTAATCATCATCAACCTCTCCGGGCGCGGAGACAAAGACGTGAGCATGGTTGCCGGAGCACTCAACGGGGAAGCTCTATGAGCCGGATTGCAGAAGCTTTCGCGCAGCTCAAGAGAGATGAGCGGCGAGGCTTTATTCCTTTCATCACGGCGGGCGACCCTGCGCTGGAAACGACCGGCGAATTATTGATCGAGTTGGAGCGCGCGGGCGCGACGTTGATCGAGCTGGGCGTGCCTTTCAGCGACCCTATGGCCGACGGGCCTGTCATACAGCGCGCATCCGAAAGAGCCTTGAAGCATGGATTCGGCATCGGCGAGATTTTAAATGTCGTAGCCGACTCGAAACTGGAAATTCCGGTCGTGCTCTTCAGTTATTTTAATCCGCTCCTGCGCTATGGCATCGAACGCTTGAGCCGCGAAGCCCGCGCGGCTGGTGTTGACGGCGTGCTCGTCACAGACCTCTCGCCGGAGGAAGCAGTGGAAGTCTCTGCCACTTTGCGCGCAAACGGGCTGGACATGATTTTTCTGGTCGCGCCGACATCCACGGACGCGCGCCTCTCTATGGTCGCAGAACGCGCGAGCGGGTTTATCTATGCAGTCTCGCGCGCGGGCGTGACGGGCGCGCGTGAAAGCATGACGAGCGATGCCGAACAGCTTGTTTCTCGTGTACGTCAATTCTCAAACTTGCCCGTCGCAGTCGGCTTCGGCATCTCAAACGCCGCGCAGGTCGCAAGCGTCTTGCGTTATGCAGATGCAGCCGTCGTCGGCTCTGCGATTGTCGCGGAGATTGAAAAATTGGCGGATGCGCCTGATATTGTTCACCGCATCGGCGAATTTGCGCGTGGCTTGCTGCTGGAAGAAATGAAAGACGACGATAAAATTCGATGAGCGAAACCGGGAAACATACAAAGGGAATTGAAGCGGGCGCGGCGGTCGTCATTGTCTTGCACAGCCCGCGCGAAAAATGCTGGGGCGTGCTTGATGAAATCAATGCTGCGGGAATTTTCCTGCGCGGCCTCGACCTCAATGCTTTTGACGATTGGACGCGCGCAGTGGCTCATGGCGAGCCTTTTATCGGCCTGACGGATATGTTTCTCCCCATGTGGCGCGTCGAGCGTCTGACGCGTGATGAGAGCGGCGGCGGCGTCCCTTCAATGGCCGAACAGTTTGAGCAGCGCACCGGAAAAAGCGTTTGGGAGTTTTGATTATATAATATTATATATAGATGAGGGTGAAGTTGTTGAGTAGTGATTCGTGAGTTGAGTGAGGGAGAGAGAAAGAGTTTCCCGCAAAGGCGCAAAGGCGCAAAGAGAAGACCGCAAAGGATTGAATGCCACTTGCTCTTTGCGAGCTTTTCTTTGCGTCTTTGCGCCTTTGCGGGAAATTTTCTTCCGGTGTTTGGCTCGTTTCTAACAAACGTTAAGAAACAATCAGAATCACTTGCGCTGTTGCCGTCGCCGGACGCCTTCATGCTTGCTCCGGCTTGTCAACTTTTCAGGCAAGTCCATCTCATCATCTATCAAAACATCCGAACTGACACGTGCCGCGCGAGCATACTGCAAAAGCGTCATTAAAGACGGCTCGCGGATTCCCAATTCATACTCTGATATTCTTGTGTGCTTCATAAACTCTTGAAGCCCCAACCGCCTCAACATCTCTGTTTGAGATAGACCAAGCGCGAGCCGAATAGATAACAGTTTTTCGGCTAATCGCTCAGGCTTCGGACGCGGGTTGCCCATCAGGAGCGGCCTCCCGATGGACTAGCGCAATGCGGCTTGCTTTTGTCCTCTATAGAGGATAATATCTGCTCGCTCAAACCTTTCGCCGTGAGAATGAACCTTTCATTCAGTACGGCGATGCTCATTACTTCGATTTGAGGCGTGCGCGACGCATATGCCGTTACTTAAGTTTTCAAAAGAACAGGGCGCATCTTACCAAAGCGCGCACTTCTTTACATCATTAAAGCTTGACAGAGATTAGAACAGGGAGCGCAAAGGGGGATGCGCTCCCTGCCGCTCGCCTCTCTTAACAGGCCGTTAGAGTAGGCTTGATGCGGAGAGGCCGCCGCTTGATGCACTCCCACGCGGAGAGCGGCGGCCTTGCTTTGCCAGATATAAACTTATCATATCACGAATCTTCAAACTGACCCGCCACCGGGTTGTGGCCCGGCCTTGCAGCTTTGCTCTCAAAATGGTATACCGCATCGCGGCGAAAACCTTCTCACCTCTGTGGCTGAAAAGCTTCATAAGGCGTTTGCCAGACCGGCATGGAAGCGTCCGCTTTTTGACCTCCAGCGGCTAAAAAAAGTTTGTTGCATATGTGAAACACTGTTCCATTCTCGCGTCGAGTGTGTTATACTCTCGTTTCGTGAGCGGCAGATAAAACCGCTTCGGAAAGCTTTTAAAACCACGAAACGTGAGAAAAGGAACGAGAAAGCGATGTACGTAATGGCTGAAGATAGAATCAACGCGGATCGCGGCAAAGCTGTCGAAGCGGCGCTGCTGAATATTGAAAAGAAATTTGGTAAAGGCTCGATCATGCGGATGGGCGAGCGTGAGGTGGTTCAGATCGGTTCGATTTCGACCACTTCGCTGAGCATAGACGCGGCCATCGGCATCGGCGGCGTCCCGCGCGGGCGCATCGTGGAAATCTATGGGCCGGAAAGCTCAGGCAAGACCACGCTCGCGCTGCACATTGTCGCGGAAGCGCAAAAACTCGGCGGCGTGGCCGCATACATTGATGCAGAGCATGCTATGGATGCCGAATATGCCGGGAAGCTCGGCGTCAATGTGGACGAGCTTTTGATTTCGCAGCCGGATTCGGGCGAGCAGGCTCTGGAAATCGCAGAAGCCCTAGTGCGCTCGAACGGCGTGGATGTAATTGTCGTTGACTCTGTCGCCGCGCTCGTCCCGCGCGCAGAGCTTGACGGAGATATGGGGGACAGCTTGCCCGGCCTGCATGCGCGGTTGATGTCGCAGGCTCTCAGGAAACTGACGGCGATTGTCGCCCAATCGAACACCTGCTTTATCTTCATCAACCAGATACGCGAGAAGATTGGCGTTATGTTCGGCTCGCCCGAAACAACTACAGGCGGGCGCGCGCTGAAATTTTATGCATCATTGCGCCTCGACATACGCCGCATCGGAGCCATCAAGGACGGCGACCGCGTGGTCGGCAACCGCACTAAAGTCAAGGTGGTCAAGAACAAGGTCGCGCCGCCGTTCCGCGATTGCGAGTTTGACATCATGTACGGCGAAGGCATCTCGCGCGAGGGCGATTTGATTGACCTCGGCGTTGCCAACAGGGTGATTGAGAAGAGCGGCGCGTGGTTCTCTTACAAGGGCGAGCGGCTGGGGCAGGGACGCGAGAACTCCAAGCAGACCCTGAAGGATAATGTGGAGCTTTTCACGCGCATTCAGCGTGAAGTCAAGACTGCGCTCGGCTTTCCGGGGAGCGAGGTCGTAGAAGCCGAAGCAGCCGCCGCGACAGAAGAAACCGCACCGGCTCGCAAAGCTGCAAAGTAAGACTGAAAGCCAGCGGTAAAGAAAGTTTCCCGCAAAGGCGCAAGGGCGCAAAGAAAGACTCAATCGCTTTCTTTGCGCCTTTACGCCTTTGCGGGAAATGTTTTGCTCATCGTGCTTGAAGCCGCTTTCAATTAAGCACTGCTATCCTTTATATTCATTTCCGCATTTTATGGATAAGACGATTCTGATAAAAAACGGCACGCTCGTCACGATGGATGAAGCGGATTCAATCGTGGATGGCGACCTGTTGATTCGTGATGGACGCATCGCTGGCATCGGTGTGTCTCAAGCCGAAGCAGAGACAGTGATAGATGCGTCCGGCTGCGCCGTCCTGCCCGGCTTTATACAGACGCACATACATCTCTGCCAGACATTGTTTCGCGGCTCTGCTGATGACCTCTCTTTGATTGACTGGCTGAAGAAACGCGTGTGGCCGATGGAGGCCGCGCACACGCCTGAGTCTATACGCGCCTCTGCGCGGCTTGGGATAGCGGAGATGATTCGCGGGGGGACGACCTGCGCGCTGACGATGGAGACGGTCAATCACACGGAGGATGTGTTTCGCGTCGTCGAAGAAACTGGCTTTCGCGCAACCGTCGGCAAGTGCATGATGGACAAGGGCGAAGAAGTGCCGCTGGCTTTGCGCGAGGAAGCGGAAAATTCCATACGCGAATCGCTGTCATTGCTTGAGCGCTGGCATGGACGCGCGGATGGTCGCATACGCTATTGCTTCGCTCCGCGCTTTGCCATCAGTTGCACGCGCGAGCTGCTGGAAAAAGTCTCTCGCCTTGCAAGAGAGCGCGGCGTGATGATTCATACGCATGCTTCGGAAAATCTGACGGAGATTGAGATCGTCGAGCGCGAGACGGGGCAGCGCAATGTTGTTTATCTGGATTCGCTGGGGCTGACAGGGCCGGATGTTTTGCTGGCCCACTGTGTTCATCTGGATGAAGCGGAGCTTGAGTTGATGGCACGCACGGGGACTCATGTCTCTCATTGTCCGTCTTCAAATCTCAAGCTCGGCTCCGGTCTCGCGCCAGTCAAAGAGATGCTTGAGCGCGGGATTTCCGTCTCGCTCGGCGCGGATGGCGCGCCTTGCAATAATCGGCTGGATGCTTTTACGGAGATGCGCACAGCCGCGCTGCTGCAAAAAGTTCTGCATGGCGCGGATGTGTTGTCTGCCAGACAGGCTTTGCGGCTTGTGACCACGAGCGGCGCGCGTGCTCTCGGCTTGGAGCAGGAGATCGGAAGCCTCGAAGCAGGCAAGCGCGCAGACGTAATTCTAGTTGACCTCAAACGCCTGCATGCTGCTCCGCGCCCGGCAGACATCGTCTCCGCGATTGTTTATTCGTCGCAATCAAGTGATGTCACGACGGCTATCGTTGAGGGCAGAATGTTGATGCGCGACCGCCAACTCTTAACACTTGACGAGGGACAGGTCATTGATGAAGCTAACCGCGAGGCGGGTTTGTTGATGGCTCGCGCTGGAATTTGAAGCGGCAGGAAGAAAAACGTCTGACGCGAAGACGCATCAACAAGGGAGTAGGGGGAAGGGTGTCGGGTGTCGGAAAAGCAGTTTGTTTTCGCTACACCCAACACCCAACACCCTACTCCCTTCCTCTTTGCGGCTTTGCGTGAGACTCGATTTCGCAACGCGCTATGGCTTGTTCATTGGCGGCGCGTTGTTGACATTTCCTTTAGAGGGAGTGGTCTTCTCGTCCAGTTTGGGAGTGTTCGCGTTTTTCTGCGACTTAATATCAGGAATGCCCGGCGTAGGCGTCCCCGCCGGCTGGTTGGCATTCTTCGGCGCGTTGACATCGGGGATGCCCGGCGTCGGCGTTCCGCCCGGCGGAATCGGCGAAGTCGAGATGCCCGGAGGCAGAGGGCTGTTGTTTGTATTGGCTGCCGGTTGATTGTTTGAATTGGGCGTCTGCTGGCAACCTGAGAGCAGGGCCAGACAGGATAACAAAGCTGCCGGAATGAAAGTGCGGCGCATGGAAATGTGTTCTCCTCAAAATGATAAAGCAAGAGCCATGACACGGAAGCCCGTAAACCTCTCTGCCACGGCTGCGAACTCAATAGCGTGTGCAGTTTATAACATCAGAATCATTTCTTGAAAAATCTCTGCTCATAAAAAAGTCTCGTGAAGTTTGCGCTTCTTCATCAAAGCTCCAGCCCCTGCCTTCTTGACACCTATTGCTGCCGACTTTACTCTAGCACCAGAGCGCTCACGAAGATAGAAAGACAAATCCTTTATCGGCTCCAAATCTTTGCCCGGAGAAAAGAGCCTCACAGCACAAGTCCTGCTCAGGCTCGACTTGTCGATCTTTTACTGAAAGCAGTTGCGGCACATTGCAGGGAGCCATATTAGATGAGCACAATTCTGATCGTTGATGATGATGAATCAATTCGCGAGATGCTGCGCGAATTGCTGTCCCCTTTGTATGAGTGCTACACGGCGGGGACGGTCGAAGAGGCGTTGGCCCAGTTGCAGGTGACTCCGTTTGATGTCGTCATGACGGATATTTCGCTGCCGGACAGAAGCGGCCTTGATCTGCTGGGGCTGGTGCGACAATTCCAACCGCAGACGCCCGTCATAGTCATCTCAGGCATCAATGATGTCGAATATGCGCGCGGGTTATTGCAGATGGGAGCCTTCGGGTATCTGGCAAAACCTTTTCAAATGGCTGAAGCCACAGGCGCAGTCGCGCGTGCCATCGAAAGTCGCAGGTTTGCGGATAGCCCCGGCTATGTGAACAATCGTCGTCAGGCTTTGCGCTATGTGCTTGAGGCCGAAGTGCGTATGAGCAGCGTGCTGGTGTTTGAGAGCGAGCAGAGCGAGGAAGATGACATGCTGATGGTCGTCGGTTATACGCACGACATTAGCGAGAACGGTCTGGCCCTCATCGTGCCACGCGGCAGCCTGGACGAACAGCGCATCGTCGGCGCAACCTTTCACATTGTGCTGGGTTTGCAGGCCGGAGCGGTTTCCATCGAAGCGACAGGGATTCGCTATCAACACCTCAAGGACAACAAAAGCTGCTTGATCGGCGTTCAAATCACCAACATCAGCGGCAGAGACCGTGTCCTATTTCTGCAATATTTATATATGCTGAGCAATCAAGGATAGCTTGTGGGCAGGCTGATTGATCCGTAAAAAGCTGTGCCAGCTCAAAGGTAGCATCCGGGGGGGGCCCAGATGGCGTTCGAGCTGGCACGGGCGGGTACTATTCTAAGTTCGGGCCTTTCGGATGTTTGTCTTGCGACCGGCTGACCTTGTAGATGACCAGCCCCATCCTCAACGCACGGGATTATACACTCCTTGTCGAAACTGTCAACGATTTTTTGTGACTAATCCGACAAAATTTAACAAGAACTTAAACTGCCTCCCGTCCCGGTTGACACTCTCACAGACTCTACTTATACTGCGCTCTTTCCAACTGAGACGCGAAAAATCGGCCAGGTAGCTCAGTCGGTAGAGCGCGGCCCTGAAAAGGCCGGCGTCGGCGGTTCGATTCCGTCCCTGGCCACCACTATTTAAGGCAAAAGTAAAAAGGTAAAAGGCAAAAGTCGGAAAGGCATTCAAGCCCTCTTCACTTTTGCCTTTTACCTTTTTACTTTTGCCTTCTTTAGCGTTGCCAGTAGTTCTTTATCTTTTGGGCGAGCATCGGGAAGGGGACATATTCGGCCTGGCGTCCGGCCTTGCGCAGTTCTTCGACCATACGCATGGCTCCGTCTGCGTTGCGCGTGTGGACCAGAATGGTCGAAGCGCGTTGCACCTCCGGGGAGGTGGCGAGCCAGAGCGCTATGGCGTAGCCTGTGCGCTCGTCATCCGTCGTTTGCGAGTGATAGTGTTCCGGCAGCAGGTCGTGGTCGAGAAAGATTGCGTCGTAATAGTTCTCGCTCAGCAGTTCGCGTGCTCGTGCGACATCTTCCGCGATGTCCAGATAATCGCCGTTGAAACGGCGTGCGAACCAATCGTGTCGCCGCGTGTCATCGTCAAGCAGAAAGACACTAATCGGGCTGCGCTCGGCAGAAATCTTTTCAAGGCCCAGCTTGCGCTTCAACCCACGCCAGATACTCATCCGTTTATCGAATTAACTCCCCGATATGGTGTTCGACTCATCTTTGATGTCGTCACAGAGCTGTTAAGGCTTTTACTATAACATACCGCGCGTCGGCAGGTATTGCAGCATAAAAGCGTCTGCGAAATCAAAGCTACTTCTGAGCAAGGCTTTTGCCCTTTGCCTTTGCGGTGTGCTAAAAACGAAGGCGAGCATAAATTTTATTAAGCATCTCTTTTAAATTCACGCATGAAGCAAATTTTACAGAATCTTAAAACAGGCCAGCTCTCGGTCGCAGATGTGCCGCAGCCTGTGGCCCAGAGAGGCCGTGTGCTGGTTCGCACAGCCACCTCTTTAATCAGCGCGGGCACAGAGCGCATGGCTGTGGACATGGGCAAGAAAAGTCTGCTGGGGAAGGCGCGCGAGCGGCCCGATCTTGTCAAGCAGGTCATTCAGAAAGCCCGGAATGAAGGCTTGATGAACACCTTCAATGCGGTTCGCTCAAAGCTCGGCTCTTCGACCGCGCTCGGCTACAGCGCATCGGGCATCGTCGTCGGCGTCGGCGAAGACGTGACGGAGTTTCGCGTCGGCGACCGCGTTTCATGTGCTGGCGCGGGCTATGCTTCGCATGCGGAAGTTCTGTCCGTGCCAAAGAATCTTTGCGTGCGCTTGCCTGAAAAGGCGACGTTCGAGTCAGGCGCATTCGGCACGCTCGGAGCCATAGCCTTGCAGGGCGTGCGTTTAGCAGAGCCGACTCTTGGGGAAGCGGTGGTCGTCATCGGTCTCGGCCTTCTGGGCCAACTCACAGTGCAGCTTTTGAAAGCGAACGGGTGTCGCGTCTTCGGCCTCGACCTTGACCCGCAGAAAATCGAGCTGGCAAAAGAGCTTGGCGCGGACGGCGGCGCTCTGAGCGATGCCGATGCGAAGAATGCTGTCATGGAATGGTCGCGCGGGCGCGGGGCGGATGCGGTGTTGATTACGGCTGCGACCTCGTCCAATCAGCCAGTTGAGCTTGCGGGCGAGATTTCGCGTATGCGCGGGCGCGTCGTCGCGGTCGGCCTCGTCGGAACGGATGTGCCGCGCAACTTATATTATTTCCGCGAACTGACGTTTAAGATTTCCATGTCCTACGGGCCGGGACGTTATGACCCTGAATATGAAGAGCGCGGGCATGATTATCCTTTCGCCTTTGTGCGCTGGACAGAGGGGCGCAACATCGAAGCCTTTCTCGATCTGGTCGCGGAAGGCCGCGTCAATATCGAGCGGCTTATCACGCATCGCTTTTCGATAGACGATGGCGAGCGCGCTTATCAATTGATTTCGGGCGAAGCGAAAGAGCCTTATCTCGGCGTGCTGCTGAATTATGACACGGAGCGAGAGCTTGAGCGGCGTGTGGAGATTGCCAAAGCTCCTGCCTCCGGGCTGGAGAAATCCGTCAGGCTCGGGTTGATTGGCGCGGGCGGTTATGCGAAGGGCATGCTGCTGCCGCATTTCAAAACGGCGGGCGCGGATTTCAGGGCGATTGCGACTGCCTCCGGCGTCTCTGCGCGCGACACGGGCGAGCGTTACGGCTTCTCTTATGCCGCCTCAGGCGCGGACGAAATCATCAACGATGAAGAAGTGAATCTGATCGTCATCGCCACGCGTCATGACTCGCATGCAGAGTTAGCGCGGCGCGGGCTTGAGCGCGGTCGTCATGTCTTTGTCGAAAAACCTCTCGCCCTCGATGATGAAGAATTGGATTCAGTGATCGAGGCGGCGCAAAATTCTGCTGGCCGTCTGATGGTCGGATTCAATCGCCGCTTTTCGCCGCACGCGCAGTCAGCAAAAGAGTTTTATGCGGGGCGGCAGTCGCCGCTCTCTATCAGTTACCGCATCAACTCCGGGCGCATTCCGCCGGAGCATTGGATACAAGACGGGCGCGAGGGCGGCGGGCGCATACGCGGCGAAGTCTGTCACTTTATAGACCTCATGCAGTTTTTGACGGGCGCGACGACGACGCGCGTCTATGCTGAGTCCGTCACCAGCCGTAACCGGCAGATAGTTGACGAGGATTCAGTCTTTATCACGCTGCGTTTTTCTGACGGCTCAAACGGCTCGATTGCTTATCTGGCGGAAGGCGATAAGAGCGTGCCGAAAGAGCGCGTAGAGATTTACGGCGAAGGCAAGACTTTTGTGCTGGATGATTTTCGCAGCGCGACCTCGTACCGCAATGGCCGCGAGGAAACACAGAAGCTACGCAATCAGGATAAGGGGCAGGCGGAAGAAGTTCGCGCCGTGTGCCGCGTCGTGCTTGAAGGCGCAGCCCCGCCGGTTGCGCTCGATGATCTGGCCGCGACGACGCGCGCCACGTTTCGCATACGCGATTCATTGCGCGCGGGATTGCCGTTTGAAGTTTGAATTTTATGAGGAAAAGCGCGCGGCCATGATGGCTCTGACTTAATGCTCTTGCAATCTTAGTTGTGAGTGATATAATCCGCCGCCAGCGCAGTTCACATCCGGCGCACCCTTTTAATAGCAGTTATCAAAAGTTTCCAGTCATCTCGCTTCTGATGCCGTCTGACAACGCCAAAATTTTTTCGCTCTTCCCGGTGCCGGACGCACAGCCCGAAGAATCTCCAGAGAAAGATAAATTCGCTCCCTCGGCTCAGCCGGAGGTTTGCGCCTTCTGCTATGGCACGGGGATGGAAGTCGTCGCGGGCAAGGGAGCGCGCCGCTGTCGTTGTCGTCAGGACGAGCAGCGCGCCAAGTGGCTTGAGTCGGCGCGTATCCCACGTCGCTACGAAAAATGCTCGTTCCAGAATTTCTATCCGACGCAGGGGAAGTTCTACTCGATACAGCTCAACGCTTTTAAATATGCTTTCACGCTGGCGCGCGAATACCCGGCGGTGGATCGCGGCCTCTTGTTCATGGGGCCTGTCGGAGTCGGCAAGACGCATCTGGCCGTCGCCATCCTGCGCGAGTTGATTGAGAAGAAGCAGTTGACCTGTCTCTTCTATGAGTTCGGCTCGCTCTTGAAGGAGATACAGAATTCATGGAATCCCATCTCGCAGACTTCGGAACTCAAAGTCTTAGAGCCTGTCTTTAATGCAGAGGTGCTGGTCTTGGATGAGCTTGGAGCATCGAAGCCTACGGACTGGGTTCGAGACACGATGATGCAGATCATCAACACGCGTTACAACGACCGCAAGCTGACCATCTTCACCACCAATTATCTGGACACACGCCGCTCCGAGCGCGACGAGGTGTTGGAAGAGAGAATCGGCGTCCGCCTCCGCTCGCGTATCTTCGAGATGTGCAAGACAGTACAGATCGAAGGCGAAGACTACCGCAAGAAATTCGACGCTCCAACACCCTAGCCCAAGCAATCCTTAATCAATCCGTAAATTCACTTGAGAGTTTGATTTTAAAACTCAAGGCTTGATGCGCTCAACCCCTTTGCGGCTTGAGTCTTTCTTTGTTTGCGCCACCAGCGTGAACCCGTTTTGTTTCGCGCTGGTGGCGCAAAGATAAAACTTAAGGCGCAAAGGGATTGAAGCATTTGAAAGTTAAGGAATATAAGCAGACGGCGCGGGCATATCACCACTGATGCCGAATTGCTGCGCGCTGACGGAATTGTTATAGCTGCGCAGGATGTACCATGCGCCGTCCGCCGGGCGAAAGACCGCAATGTCCGTCTTGAAATCGCCGTCGTAATCTGCTGGCACGGGCCTGTCGGTCGAGAGGCCGAATTGTTGAGAGCGCAGCGAGCTTGAAGAGCTTTGCCAGATATACCATGCGCCGCTGCGAAAGACTGCGATGTCCGTCAACCCGTCCGCGTCATAATCGCCCGCGACAGGCGCATCGCCGCCTGTGCCGAACTGCTGGCTGCGAAGCATGCTGTTTGAGCTTTGCAGTATGTACCATGCTCCGCTGCTTTGTCTGAAAACGGCCACATCCGTCTTGCCGTCGCCGTCGTAATCTCCTGCCACAGGCTTGTCCGCGTCGAGTCCGAAAAGATATGTGCGTAGAGAGTTGTTTGAACTCTGCCGTATATACCATTGGCCTGCGCGAAAGACTGCTATATCCGTCTTGCCGTCGCCGTCGTAATCCGCAGCGACGGGCACATCGCCGCTTGTGCCAAACTGCTCTGCGCGGAACGAGCCGTCAGCGCTGTGAGAGATGTACCAAGCCCCGTCACGAAAGACTGCGATGTCTGTCAGCCCGTCGCCGTCATAATCGCCGGGCACAGTCCTGTCGGTCGAGAGGCCGAACTGCTGCCCGCGCAACGCGCCGTTTGAGCTTGATTGGATAAACCAACTGCCCGCGTCGGGGCGGAACACTGATAGGTCGGCTTTGCCGTCGCCGTCGAAATCGCACACGGGCATGTGCAGGTGTCCAATGGTTTGCACGACCTCGAAATCCGATCCCTTAATCGCGCCGAGCGTATGAAGCTCGTCATCATCCCAGCGCGAATCCGGCGAGCCGCTGACATACCAGTTCGAGCCGTTGTCCGCCAGAATCATGCCGTACTTCTTCATCGCAGTCAGCACGACCTGCATCGCTGGCGTGTAGGTGGAGATATTAAAGGAAGCTTTGAGACGCACGCGCAGGCCCATCGGCGGCACGTTCGGGCTGGTGTTGCTGCTCGCGTAGTGCCTTGCCGGATAGACGTATGCTCTGCGCGTGTTCTGCACAGTGAAGCGTAGCGCGTGCTTTATCTCGCGCTGCTCGAAGACCTCGTCATAGCGCACGAGGCCCGGAAATATCGGCAGTCCCGCAGCATCCGCAGAAGTCCATCCTTCGGGACGCACGGCATTTGTCTTCAGATCAAAGATTGCGCCGCTGTCTGCTTCCCAACTCGCGCCGCCGCTGACCGGAAACGAGTAGAACATCTCATAGAGCTTCCAGTTGTCTCTATCAATCACAATCACGTGGCGGTCGCCCGTCCCGCCTGGCCCGCCTTCGATAGGCGCAGTGGCCGGGACAGGATACGGGCCTGCATCGCTCTGGTTGCCGTAAGCTGTGAAAGCGATTGGCACGCGCGGCTGCGCGCCCGCGACGACCACGTAGGGGATGCCGTTCGGCGCGCCCGCGTAGACGGTTCCGAAGTCAGGATGCAGTCCGGTGTTTGCTCCCATGCTGGCGATGAGCGTGCCGGAATTGGCAGCCACAGGAGCGCGCGAGATGTCCTGATTCCAGGGGTTGTTAGCCGGAAAGAGCCGCTTGCCATGCAGGCTCGCGCCGATGCCTAAATCCGGCTGCTCCAGGGCGCTGTCGCCCGTTGCATCAGCATGGCGTTGCGTATTGCTCAAGACGAGAGCGCAGGAAAAAATCGACAACACCAACGCCATCATGCGGCGCGCAGAAATTTTGCGAAGACTGTTTTTCATATGGCCCTACGACTCTTTTAAGGAATGTAAATTGTCTCGTGAGGTGGTAGGGCAAGACCGGAAACTAACAACAAGTAACTTAGAATTATTCATTAACCGAAGTCAAGAAGATTTATTGCAACGATGTTCTGATTCGCTGTTAATCAGATAGCGATTGTCATAGTAGTTCCAGCAGAGAGAAGAAAACCATATTCCCGCAAGGGCGCAAAGAAAGCATTCAAAATAAGTAATAGCTCAACACCTTTGCGCCTTTGCGTCTTTGCGGGAAACTGTCTTTCGTATTAGATGTTCATCAGAAACTCACACTGACCCACTACCATCGTGATTGCTCATTCGTGCTCTGTTGGCGTGTTATGTATAATGCCTTGACTTCATAAAAAGTCTGTTCAGACATCTTTCTTAAACCAGAGAAATTTGAGCTTCCATGCCCAAACGCACTGATATTCACAAAATTCTTATCATCGGCTCTGGCCCAATCGTCATCGGTCAGGCTTGTGAGTTCGACTATTCGGGGACGCAGGCGTGTCGCGCGCTGAGGCAGGAGGGTTACGAGGTCGTGCTCGTCAACTCGAATCCGGCGACGATTATGACCGACCCCGAAACCGCAGATAAAACTTATATCGAGCCGCTGACGGTCGAATCCGTGACGGCGATTATTCGCAAAGAGCGGCCAGACGCGCTCTTGCCGACAGTGGGCGGGCAGACCGCGCTCAACCTGTCCATCGCGCTGGATGAGGCGGGCGTGCTTGAAGAATTCGGCGTCGAGATGATCGGGGCGAAGCGCGAGGCCATACGCGTCGCGGAAGACCGCAGTCTCTTCAAACAGGCGATGGATGAAGCAGGGTTGCAGATGCCGCAGGGAGGCTTTGCGCATTCCTGGGCCGAGGCCGAGGAGATTGTCGGCGCGACGGGGTATCCGGCGATTATCCGGCCAAGCTTTACGCTCGGCGGCACGGGCGGCGGCATTGCTTTTAACCCCGAAGAGTTTGAAGAAATAGTACGCAGCGGTCTCGCCGCCTCGCCGACTCAGGAAGTTCTTATCGAAGAATCAATTTTAGGTTGGAAAGAGTATGAGCTGGAAGTGATGCGCGACCTCAAGGACAACGTCGTCATCATCTGCTCGATTGAGAATTTTGACCCGATGGGCGTGCACACTGGCGATTCGATCACTGTCGCTCCGGCGCAGACGCTTTCCGATGTCGAGTATCAAAACTTGCGCGACATGGCGATTCGTTGCATACGCAAGGTTGGCGTCGAGACGGGCGGCTCGAACATACAGTTTGCCGTCAATCCCGAAAACGGAGAGGTGCGCGTGATAGAGATGAACCCGCGCGTCTCGCGTTCGTCTGCGCTGGCGTCGAAGGCGACTGGATTTCCGATTGCAAAGATTGCGGCCAAGCTCGCGGTCGGCTACACGCTCGACGAGATTCCCAACGACATCACGCAGAAGACGCCAGCCTCTTTCGAGCCGACGATAGATTATGTCGTGGCGAAGATTCCCAAGTGGGCCTTTGAAAAGTTTCGCGCGGCGGAAGATGTGCTGGGAACGCAGATGAAATCGGTCGGCGAGGTGATGGCGATTGGTCGCACTTTTAAAGAAGCTCTCTTTAAGGGCCTTCGCTCGCTCGAATCGGTCAAGCCTTTAAGACTGCGCGGCATCTCTGACGACGAGTTGCAGCGCAAGCTCGCGCGGCCCAACTCGCAAAGATTTTCGTATATCACTTATGCCTTGCAGCATGGCTGGACGATTAACGAGATACATCGTCTCTCGCGTATAGACCCGTGGTTTCTTGAGCAGTTGCAGGACGTGATGCGGATTCAGGCGCGCATCGAAGACCGCAAGCTCGAAGACATTCCGGCGGAAGTCATACGCACGGCGAAAGAGTATGCGCTGTCTGATCGTCGCATCGCTTATTTGACGCACCGGACGGAAGACGAAGTGCGCGCACATCGCAAACAGCTCGGCATCGTGCCGGTGTACAAACGCGTGGATACCTGCGGCGCAGAGTTTGAATCCTTCACGCCGTACCTGTATTCGACCTATGAAGAAGAGGACGAGTCGGAGCCGACAGATAGAAGGAAAATTATGATCTTAGGCTCAGGGCCGAATCGCATAGGGCAGGGCATCGAGTTTGATTATTGCTGCTGTCATGCGTCTTTCGCTCTGCGCGACGCGGGCTTTGAGACCATCATGGTCAACTGCAATCCGGAAACCGTCTCGACCGATTACGACACCTCAGACCGTCTCTATTTCGAGCCGCTGACGTTTGAAGATGTGATGAATATCATCGAGGTCGAAAGGCCGGAAGGCGTGATAGTTCAGTTTGGCGGACAAACTCCTTTGAATCTGGCGATGCGGCTTCATGAAGCCGGAGTGCCGATTATCGGCACGTCGCCGGACTCGATTGATCTGGCGGAAGACCGCAAACGCTTCGGCGCGCTCTTAGACGAGCTTGGCATCCCGCAGCCGGAAAACGGCACGGCTGTCTCGGAAGAAGAAGCCCGCGTGATTGCCTTGCGGATAGGTTATCCGGTGCTGGTGCGTCCCTCGTATGTCTTGGGCGGGCGGGCGATGGCGATTGTTTATGACGAGCAGAGTCTTGACGAATACATGCGAACCGCCGTTGACGCTTCGCCTGAGCGGCCAGTCCTGATCGACAAGTTTCTTGAGAGGGCTGCCGAGTTTGATGTCGATGCGCTGGCGGATGACGACACGTGTGTCATCGCAGGCATACAGGAGCACATCGAAGAGGCGGGGATTCATTCGGGCGATTCGAGTTGCGTGCTGCCGCCCGTGCGTATCCTGCCTGAGCATCTGGAAACGATGCAGCATTACACCAGAGAACTGGCGCGTGCGCTCGCCGTGCGCGGGCTGATGAACATACAGTTTGCGATTAAGGACGACCGCGTGTATGTGCTCGAAGTCAATCCGCGCGCGTCGCGCACAGTGCCTTTCGTTTCCAAAGCGACGGGCGTTCCTCTTGCCAGAGTCGCCGCGCTCGTGATGGCGGGCAAGCCACTCGCGGATTTTGACTTGCCGGAAGAACTGAGTGTCAATCGCTTTTTTATCAAGTCGCCTGTCTTTCCGTTCGTCAAATTTCCGGGCGTTGATCCGATCCTGAGTCCGGAGATGCATTCGACGGGCGAAGTGATGGGCGTGGGCGAGACGTTTGGCGAAGCATACGGCAAGGCGATGATAGGCGCGGGGCTGAAATTGCCGCCGAGCGGGACGGCCTTTATCAGCGTCAACGATGCGGATAAAGGGCAGTCCGTGGTGCTCGCGCGTCGCCTCGCACGGCTGGGCTTTAATCTCTGCGCGACCTTCAGCACGGCAGCGCGCCTTCATGAAGTCGGTCTTAAAGTCGAGACCGTTTTCAAAGTCAACGAAGGCCGCCCGAACATCGTGGATCACATCAAGCGCGGCGAGATCGCGCTGATTATCAACACGCCTCTGGGCCGCGCCTCGCACTTTGACGAGCAAGCCATTCGCCGCGCAGCCCTGCAATACAGCGTGCCTTGCGTGACGACGATGACGGGCGCGCAGGCTCTGGTCGAAGCCATCAGCTCGCGCGCCAGCGAAGCCGAGGTCGAGGTGCGCTCATTACAGGAAATGCATGCCATGAGCAGCCCGGCTACATAAACCAAACGAGAGTCAGCCGCAGAGATGTCTATCGAAATTCTTGCAGTAGTAATGACTATCAGCGACCGCTCGGCGCGTGGCGAGCAGGAGGATGTCTCCGGCGCGACTCTGGTCAAGCTGTTGACGGGGATGGGCGCACGCATCGTTGCCACGGAAATTCTGCCGGACGATCTCTCGCCGCTGGCTGAAAAGCTTTGCCTTTATGCAGACCGTCCTGACGTGAATCTGATCGTGACGACGGGCGGGACGGGCTTTAGCCCGCGCGACAATACGCCGGAGGCGACGCGCGCGGTGATACAGAGAGAAGCGCCCGGTCTGGCGGAAGCGATGCGTATGGAAACGCTTAAACAGACGCCGCTCGCCATGCTCTCGCGCGGCGTGTGCGGCATCCGCTCCGAAACCTTAATCGTCAATCTTCCGGGTTCGCCGAAAGGCGTGCGCGAAAGCTTTGCTGTGATAAAAGATGTCTTGCCTCATGCCCTAGCTGTGCTCGCCGGAAAGCCACACGCGGAAGCTGAATAGCTGCCGGTCTGGCTGAAGCGAGGCACATGGAAACACTCAGGCAGTAGAGCTTAAGGTTATTTCTTTTCTTTTAGTCTGAGTACTTCGGCTTTCGCGCAGGCTTCCTTGTTGTCACGGGCGCACTCGCGGTTGCAGGCTTGCAGGTCGTCTTTTTCAGTGCATAACTTGTAGTCTTCGCTCTTGCAGGCGGTAAATAAAACGCAACCGATCATGAGCAGGAAGGTCAATGTAAATCTCTGCGCGTAGGATGACTTGCGTGTCATGTCTTTCGCCTCCGAAAATGAGTTTGATGAAAACTTGATTGACAACTACCGGACTGCTACATAGAATCCTTTCCCAAGCTCGAACGCGCCAAAAAGAAATGACGCGCATATCTATTCAAAATTTTTGCTGGCCTTGAGGTAGGATGATGCTGAACGCAATTCTATTACAGACGGCCCCGAAAACGGAAGAAATAATTGGCAGCCCTATCACGGCTTACTGGCCCGTGATGATCTTTTTCGTCTTCGCACTGATTTTCCCTGTGCTGCCGATTGTGCTCGGTCGCTTTGTGCGTCCGATGGTTTACAGCAAGGCGAAAATGCGGCCTTACGAGTGCGGCATAGACCCCACGACGGAGGCGCACGACCGCTTTACAGTGCGCTACTACATCGTGGCTATGCTCTTTCTGATCTTCGATGTCGAGACGATTTTTCTCTTGCCGTGGGCCATCATCTTTATGGGCGACGATTTCTCTTTTACCAAATTCGCCCTCATCGAAATGTTCGTCTTCATTGGTATCCTGATCGTCGGTTATTACTACGCATGGCGCAAGGGCGCGTTGGAATGGGCATGAAAGGCAAGGATGAAGGATGAAGGCGGAGAGATGAAAAATGATGAAGGTCGTCGCGTGACAGCGGTTTCATCCTTCATCCCTCCGCCTTCATCCTTGCAATTCATATGGCTGAACATCAAGAAGGATTCGTGCTGACGACGGTTGATTCGATTATCAACTCGGTGCGGCGTAATGTGGGCGCGAAGGCGATGGATATAGGCGCGCCTGTGGTCAACTGGGCGCGCAAGTCTGCGCTGTGGCCTATGACATTCGGCCTCGCGTGCTGCGCGATTGAGATGATTGCGACGGGCGCGGGCCGCTTTGATATAGACCGCTTCGGCGCAGGAGTGTTTCGCCCAAGCCCGCGACAGAGCGATTTGATTATCATTGCCGGAACCGTGACCCTGAAGATGGGGCCGGTGGTGCGGCGCGTCTACGAGCAGATGCCTGAGCCTAAGTGGGCGATGGCGATGGGCGCGTGCGCTTCGACGGGCGGGCCTTTCGATTCCTATTCGACGATGCAGGGCGTGGATCGCTGTATCCCTGTGGACGTGTACATCCCCGGTTGCCCGCCGCGACCGGAAGCCCTGCTGTACGGCCTCATGCGCTTGCAGGACATCATCATGCGCGAAGCCCCTTCCGCTTACATCTTTGAATCCGACGGCACTGTCAGGCGCAGGCGCAACCTCGAAGGCGACGAAGATTTGCAGGACGTGTCTCCGCTAGATGATGTGGCAATGGGCGTGATTGATTCCGCTATGCGTTGATTTAATCTCAAGCATTAAAAACAAGTTTCCCGCAAAGACGCAAAGACGCAAAGAAGGCAATTAAGCTTTTCTTTGCGTCTTTGCGCTTTTGCGGGAAACCTGCTTTGCCCCTCACCGAAAAATATTTCTAAAAATAATGGAAGAAAAACCGAAGTTCCTCCGTCTAAGAGGTTGGTCAGTAGCCCTACAAGCAGCGGAGGGAGCGGATGGAGCAGCGCGCTGTAATGATAAGCAGCCGGATTGACGAGCGCGTAATCGAAGCCTGTCAGCATGGAGACAGGGATGCTTTCCGGCTGCTCTTTGAGGCTTATAAAGACAAGGTTTATTCCATCTCGCTCTACTACTTCAAAGGCGATGAGGCGTCCGCCAGAGATGTCACGCAGCAGGTCTTTCTCAAGCTCATGACGAAGATAGAGCAGTTTCGACGCGACTCGGAGTTTACGACATGGCTCTATCGCCTCGTGGTCAATGCCTGCCTGGACGAGCAGCGCGGGCGCAGGCGCTTTATTCCGTTTGGAGACGGCTTCAAGACGACGAGGCGCGGCGAAGACAAGAGGGCGCAGGAAGAGAGCTTTGCGCGGATAGAGATTTCCGACGCCATCAGCGACGCCATCGGAGAACTGAAACCGAAGCTGCGTTTGCCTATCTTGCTCAAGTATGTCGAAGGACTGTCGTATGAAGAGATGGCGTCTGTCCTGAACTGTTCGACAGGCACTGTCGCTTCGCGTCTCAATCGCGGCCATCAAATTTTAGCGCGTCGTCTGTCACACCTGCGCGGCGCATCTGTGGCGGGGTAATGAAGATGTTAGGTCAGCACGTCAGTAAAAATCTTTCGGCCTATTGTCACGGCGAGCTTGGCGATGAAGAAGCGCGGCGCGTGGCAGAGCATCTGATTGGCTGCCAGCATTGCCGGCGCGAGTTGGAAGAGATCAAGCTCGGCATCAGTCTGGCCCGGCAGTTGTCGCAGGTTTCAGCCCCCGAATCCATGTGGAGCGAGATAGAAAATGCTTTACAAGCAGAGTCTTCTCGACAGGTTGCTTTGCAGCAGAAACCTGCAATCTTCAGGAATGCCTTCAATTGGAAATTTCTTGCGCCAGCCTGCGCCGCCTTGCTCGTCGCGGTGGCAATCGGATTGGTCTGGTCTTACACGCGGCAGCAGCCTGCACAGCCTCAACTGGCCGCGATTGAAAAAGCAGTAGAAGTAAGCCACCCGCAGCCGTTTCAAACGCCGGGCATTTCGCGCCAGCCGGAAGAGGTCGTGACTAATCTTCCAACGCCGCCTGTGCAGGCTAAAGACAAAGGCGCGAGCATAACGGACGGCCTTAATTCTAAAAAGATAAAAACGGTTGCGAGCGCGGAGCCGCCCGCGTGGGAGGTCGCGCGTTTGGAGGGCACGCCGAAGGTCGGAGCGAACCTGCTGGAAGGCAGAGGACGCCTTGCCGTGGGCGAATGGCTTGAGACCGACTCGTCTTCGCGCGCGAAGATTAGTGTAGCGGATATAGGCGAAGTGAGTATTGGGCCAAACTCGCGCATACAGCTTCTGGAAACACGCTCGACGGAGCATCGTCTCTCGCTGCAACGTGGCCGGATGCAGGCAGTGATAAACGCTCCGCCGCGTCTTTTTATCGTCGAGACGCCGTCGGCAGTCGCAGTCGATCTCGGCTGCGCTTACACGCTGGAAGTTGACAACGCTGGCCGCAGCATTCTGCATGTCACCTCCGGTTGGGTCGCGCTCGAAACGAAGGGCCGCGAGTCAATCGTGCCTGCCGGAGCCATCTGCGTGACAGAGCCGGGCAAGGGGCCGGGGACGCCCTTCTTTGACGACGCCTCGCCCGCATTCCGCGACGCGCTGGCGCGCCTTGATTTTCAAAACGGCGGCGCACAGTCGCTGGAACTGGTTCTCGCAGAAGCGCGCGAATACGACACGCTTACGCTCTGGCATCTGCTGTTTCGCACGCGCGGAGCAGAGCGTGAACGCGTCTATGAACGCATGGCCGAACTCATCGCTCTGCCGGAAGGTGTGACGCGCGAAGGCGTGTTGCGGCTCGACAGGAGGATGCTCGATCTGTGGAAGAAAGAGCTTGAGTGGGCATGGTTTGAAGAAAAGGATGGGAAATCTTTTTTGAAGGAGTAACTCGATATGACTAAGCGCATCGCAATCAGATTAATCACGGGCTGCCTGTTGGCTTTTGCCGTCGCAGCCTTTGTCGGAATTAAACTCAAGGCTCAGAACTCTCCTTCTCTGAGTCGCGCCGGACAGCAAACAGCAGACAAGCGTCTGGTCGTGCATGAATGGGGCACGTTCACTTCGATTGCAGGGAAAGACGGCGTCGCGCTCGAATGGCGTCCGCTTAATGGCCCAAGCGATTTGCCGAAGTTTGTGCACACCATGCAGGAAGGCAATGAAGGCTTGCGCCACACGCGACCAACAGGCAAAGGCAACATCACAGCATCTGTCAGGATGGAGACGCCTGTGCTCTATTTTTATTCAGACACAGAGATGGAAGTCTCCGTCAAGGTTGATTTCCCGAAAGGCAAGATTACGGAGTGGTATCCGCAGGCCCGCACAGCATCGAGCGGCATTGACTGGGGGAAACTGAAAGTTATGCCCGGTGCAAAGTTTGATTTTCCGGTCGAGAGCGCGGAGAGCCATTATTACCCCGCGCGCGAGACGGACGCCGCGCCCGTGCAGGTTTGCAGCACAAATGATAAGCCTGCACAGCAGGAAAAGTTTCTTTTCTATCGCGGCGTCGGCAGTTTTGAATTGCCGCTTCAGGTCAAGCTCGAAGGCGAAAATGTTGTGTTAAAGAATACCGGCAAAGATGAGATTTCGCATCTGGTCATCTTCGAGAATCGCGGCGGGAAAATCGGCTATCGCTTGTGCGACACTTTTACAGGCGAGATGACGCACGAGCGGCCTGCTCTGGATCAGAACATGGATTCGCTCTTGCGGGACTTGAAAAAAATACTCACGGCCAACGGCCTTTACGAAAGAGAAGCGGAGGCGATGATTAAGACCTGGCGCAGCAGTTGGTTTGAAGAAGGCTTGCGAGTCTTCTACCTCCTGCCGCGTCAGACGACGGACACGGTTCTCCCGCTGGCGGTTGAACCCGCGCCGGCTGAACTCGTGCGCGTGCTGGTGGGCCGCGCAGAGGTCATCACGCCGGAGATGGAACAAGCCGTGCGGCAGCAAATCGGCCTGCTCAAAGACTCTTCGCCGCAGGTGCGTGCCGTCGCCCTTGAGACGCTTCAGAAGCACGGGCGTTTCTCGGAACCGATTCTCAAACGCATTCTCGCAAGCGAACGAAATCGCACGACACGCAAGCTTATCAGGCAGTTAATCGCCGCCACAGATATTTTAAGTTAAGAGATAAAGACAAGAAGTTCCCGCAAAGGCGCTGGTGGCGCAAAGAAAAGCACGCAAAGAGCGAGTGGCATTCACTCCTTTGCAGTTTTTCCCTGCGCCTTAGCGCCTTTGCGGGAAACTTATACTCCCGCGAGATGGCGGGTGTCGTTGATGGAGAGGACGCGTATAAAACCGTCTGCGCGCAGGTCTATGCGCGTGATGCCGCAGTTTGAAGTGGCAATCCAGACGGGCTTTAGTTCCGGCGCATCGAGCGCGCCCATGATGTGCAGCGTGAGAATGCAGATCGTGCCGGTATGCGTGAAGATGGCTACGCGCCCGCCTTTGTGTTTGGCAAGAATCTGGTCCAGTTTGCGCGCCGCGAGGTCAAGTCGCTGGCGATAACTCTCGCCGCCGAGCAGCACGTGCTCGAAATCTCTACGCAGGAGCGCGGCGTAATGCTCCGGGTGTTCGGCGGCTGCTTCTTCAAACGTCAAGCCCTCCATCACGCCGACGCCGCGTTCACGAAAAGCTGCGGATGGCTCTACTTCCAAATCCGTCAAACGCGCGAGCGGCAGCGCCGTATCAATGGCGCGCAACAGGTCTGAAGAATAGATGGCGGTTATTTTTTCTGCCGCGAGCGCACGGGCCGCAGCCTCTGCCTCGCGCCTGCCACGCGCGGAAAGCGGCGTCGCTGTGTGACCGCCAAAACGACCCTCCGCATTGCCCTCGGATTGGCCGTGCCGGATAAGCAGCACTCTTGTCGTCTCTGACATAATAAAATAGTGACGGGCGATGAGTGACGAGTTTAAGACACAAGCAGTTTCCTGCCTGTCACTTGTCACCCCACACTTGTCACTGTTTCTAAGCCGCGACTGCTTCGGCCTTCAGCTTTTCTGCCTGATAGTGTGTGACGAGCGAGTTGATGATTTCGTCCAGCGCGCCTTCCATGACGAGGTCTAGCTGGTGAATGGTTAAACCGATGCGGTGGTCTGAGACGCGGTTCTCTTTGAAGTTATAAGTCCGAATCTTTTCCGAGCGGTCGCCTGAGCCGACCATCGAGCGACGTTCCGAGGCGAGGGCATCGTGCTGCTTCTGCTCTTCGAGTTCCTGAAGTCGCGCACGCAGGACGCGCATCGCCTTCTCACGATTCTTGATCTGCGATTTTTCGTCCTGCATGGAGACGACCGTGTTCGTCGGCAAGTGTGTGATACGCACGGCTGAATAGGTCGTGTTCACACTTTGCCCGCCCGGCCCGGAAGAGCAGAAGGTGTCTATGCGTAAATCTTTCTGTTCAATCTTGATGTCCACCTCTTCGGCTTCCGGGAGGACTGCGACGGTGATGGCGGAAGTGTGTATGCGCCCGCTCGTCTCTGTTTGCGGGACGCGCTGAACGCGATGGACGCCGGATTCGTGTTTGAGCTTTGAGTAAACCTTTTCGCCTTCAATCAAAGCGATGCCTTCCTTGATGCCGCCGATGCCTGATTCGGAAGAATCCAGAATCTCCATCCGCCAGCCCTGCCGCTCGGCATACCGCGCGTACATCCTGAGCATCTCGGCGGCAAAGAGCGTCGCCTCGTCGCCGCCCGTCCCGGCGCGAATCTCCAGGATGACATTCTTTTCGTCGTTCGGGTCTGTGGGAATCAAGAGCAGCTTGAGGTCTTCTTCACACTGCTCAAGCTGCGCCTGCAAGGTTTCCACCTCGACGCGCGCCATCTCGCGCATCTCTTCGTCGTCAACCGTGTCGAGCAGTTCACGCGCGCCCGTCAACTCTTCATTCAAAGTTTTCCAGTGGCGATGTCTCTCGACAATCTCGCCGAGAGAGCGAAGCTGTCTGGTCGCTTTCGTATAAGCGGTCTGATCCGACAGAAGCTCAGGCGAAGAGAGCTGCTCGGTCAATTCTTCATAACGTGTGACGATTTGTTCTAATTTATCCAGCATAACTTTCAGGCGAGCGGAGTGGCTTCCGCCTCTTTCGGTTGTGGCTCAAGCTTGAGCGATTCTTTCAGGGCTTCGATGGCAACTTCGAGTTGCTTGTCATCAGGCTCTTTGGTCGTGATGTTTTGCAGCCAGACGCCCGGCAGCGTAATCAGCTTGAAGATGAACCCGCCCTCTTTCCTTGCAGAGAGCCGGATGATTTCGTAAGAGAGTCCGGCGACGAGCGGAATCAAAGCGATGCGTACGAGCATGTTGTAAAGCAGCGAGTCGAACTTGATAATCGAAAAGAGCACGATGGAAACCAGCATCACGACCATCAGAAAGCTTGTGCCGCAACGCGGGTGCTGGCGCGGCTGTATGCGCGCGTTCGCCACGGTCAAAGGCAAACCGGCTTCCCACGTAAACACTGTCTTGTGCTCCGCGCCGTGATACTCAAAAACCCTGCGGATGTCCTTCAGGAGCGAGAAGGTGAAAATCATAATCAGGAAAAACGCCATGCGAATCATGCCGTCAATCAGGTTAAAAGAGACGGACGGGCGCACTGGATGCAGATATGTGCGTACGCCAGCCCACGCGCGCGTGTACCAGGCATCGTTGGCAGTCGGAGCATTCCGGGCAGCGCTGCCTTCAGGTGAAGCGGCTGCGCCGGGCTGTGCCTGCTGTGTGCGTGCCGCTTCGATGGCAGGCGAAGTGGCCCAACCGGCGGCGATGAAAATGGCATTCGTTAGAAGCAGCGGCGCAACGATAAAGAGCAGCACGTTAAAGAAGAGCGCGAAGACGATAGAGCCTGCTGCGGCTGCCGTGCCGCCTTTCTTCAACTCGTCTTTTGAACGCTTCTCTGTAGGAATCGGAATCAGTCCGGGCATGGCTCCGGTGATGCCTGCGAAATCTCCTTCGCCCTCGATGACGGCAGGCGTCAATGCGACCTCGACCTCTGTTTCTTCGGCCAACTCCGCATCGGCAAAGGCTTCGTTGGCCGAGAAGTTCAAAGCCTTGATGCCGAGGCCCATTGATTGAACCAGCACCGCGCCGCCGCGCAGGATAGGCAGTTTCAAGAGCGGATACTTGTCGCTCCATTTCGGCAACACGGCTGCGGTGTTGACAATCGTGCCGTCGGCTTTGCGCACGGCGATGGCATAAGCATTCGGCGTCCGCATCATCACGCCCTCAATCACTGCCTGTCCGCCGACGATCAAATCTCTTTCATTGGTGCTCACGGCTTTAAAATTCCTTTTCCTGAATGATTGATAAATAGAGGAACGCCGACCTCTTTGTACATAGGGCGCGTCTTTCGTTCATGATACACGAAGAGCGACCGGACGTGAGCGTCGGCGTTCTGATCTGGTGAATGCTAATGTTGCGGCCCGTGCAAATACAAGCTGTGCATGGTCATGCGTTTTAGAGTCTGGCCGCCAGTCTTACTGGGCAACGGCAGTTTCCGCTGGCTGCTCTTCCGCCGGAGCCTCCGGCTGCTTTTTGCCGTAGCGTTTATTGAACCGGTCAACGCGCCCGGCTGTGTCCACAAGCTTCTGTTTGCCTGTGAAGAACGGGTGGCACGCCGAACAGATTTCCACATGCAGCTCGTCCTTGCGCGTCGAGCGCGTCATAAACGTCTCGCCGCAGGCGCACTGCACCTTGATTTCGTGATATTCGGGATGGATTCCTTCTTTCATCTTTCCTCTGCTTCCTTGTGTATAGACAACAATCAGTGCCTTAATTGAAACAATTCATGATACGGTTCATGTCGTTTAAGGTCAAGTTTGCGCGGCCTCATGCGACTCTCAAGCTATCCCGCTGCCCAAAAACCGAATTTGTTGACAATGGCGCAAAACGCATGTTACAACGCACGTGACCAGTCCTTTCGTACTTTTGCATTAAGACACAACCGGCAAATTTTCTCTGCGTTCGAGTTTCTCTCTCTAACAACTTGAACGCACTTGGAAGTCAGGGTGTAAGCGCAAGACGAGATGGCAGACGAAACCAAACAGCCGCAGCCGCCTCAGACGGATGCCACGCCGGAGACGCCCGATGCGCCGCGCGCGTCGGCGGGGCCGCGCACGGACGACAAAAGCCCCAGTCCCGGATTCGAGAGCACGGACGCAGGCGATTTGCCCGCGCCGCCTGAAGATGCTCCGCGTCCGACGCCGGAAAGTCAGGCCGCCCTGACCGGCAAAGCTCCTTCCGGCAGCTCCACCAGCGGCACAACCGTTCCAGCGTCATCCGGCGATCCTTCCGCCAACCGGACACTGGCAATCGAATCAACCGAAGCGCAACCGCCCGGCGGCGCATCGCCAGCCCCGGGCGACCCGCTCAGCAGTCCTTCGCAGGCGGACGCGGAAAAGGCCGCCAAGCTTGCCGAAGCCAAAGCCCGCGCCGCCGCCGCCAAACAGGCCGCAGGCGACAAGCCCGCTCCGGCACAGCCGGGCGCAGCAGCCGCTGCTCCGCCCAAAGCTCCGGTCAAGAAAAAGGAAGAAGGCCCGAAGCCTACGGACGCAACGAATCATGCGCTGGTGGAAAAGCTCCGAAAACATTTCGGCGATGCTGTCATCGAAGCTACGGAATTTGTCGGTCAACTCTCTGTACGCGTCGCGCCGCACTCAATCGTTACCATCTGCGACTTTCTCAAGCGGGATGGTCAAGCAAAATTTAATTACCTGACGGATGTGACCTGCGTACATTTTCCTGACCGCGCAGATGCTCCGTTTGAGATGGTCTACATTCTGTATTCGATTGCCGCGAATGAGAGCGTGCGTTTGAAGGCGGCGGTCAACGAAATGGAAGGCGTTGAGAGCGTGACCGGCGTCTGGCCCGCAGCCAACTGGATGGAGCGAGAGGTCTACGACCTGTTCGGCGTCCCGTTTCGCAATCACCCGGACTTGCGCCGCATTCTCTTGCCGCCCGACTGGGAAGGCCACCCTTTGCGCAAAGAATACCCGTTGGAGTTTATAGAAAATAACTGGACTGTCCGTCACCTGCCGGAATTTACAGAAGTGCAGCAGGAACAACTCGAACAGCGACGCGGCTATGGCTTAGAGATTCTCTCGATGCCGGAAGAGCGCAGGGTGCGCGAAATCTTCCGCGCGGGCAAAGAAGTGATGCCAAAGGATAAATAACTGTTCTTTGGTTTTTGGCCTTTGGTCTTTGCTTGTGTCCCTCAAGCTTGAGCCAAATGCTTGAAGTTGAAGAGCGTGCAAAGAACTAAGTACAGACAAGGCCCAAGACGAAAGACAAATGAGTCCAAAAGAACTGGCCCAACATTACGAGGCGAAAGTCTTTGAGACAAAGGAGGCAGCCGAAGCCGCCGGCTTTGTGCTGACAGAGACTCAATCGCCGCGCAACACATGGAACAAAGCTAGCGCGGCACAGGCCATCATATATAAACTGCTGGCGAAGAAGAGAAGCGGCGAAGCTCAAGAGATCGGTCTGGTCTTAGAGAATTACAGCGTCAGCGGTTGTTACAAGAGCAAGGATGAAGGATGAAGGATGAAGGAGGTGAAAGCACGGAGTAAAGATAAAGAATGAAAGATGAAAGCGTGTATAATTCTAAGGTGAATTAACACTCTTTCATCCTTCGTCCTTCATCCTTCATCCTTGCTATTCCTGTGCATCAAGTAGAAATCGCCACCACACGCGAGACGCTGCTCGACAGTCCCGAAATGGTCTTGAACATGGGGCCGCAGCATCCTTCGACGCACGGCGTCCTGCGCGTCATCCTGCGACTCGACGGCGAGACCGTGATCGACCTCGATTGCGACATCGGATTCCTGCATCGCGGGATGGAGAAGATTGCGGAGAACCGGCAGTATCCGATGATTGCGCCCTACTGGGACAGGCTCGACTACATCGCAGCCGTCTCGAACGGACTCGTGTGGGTCGAGACGGTCGAGCAGATGATGGGCCTCGTCGTCCCGCCGCGCGCTCATTACATCCGCACTATCCTGACTGAGCTGAACCGCATCGCCTCGCATCTCTTGTGGCTGGCGACGCACGGACTCGATATAGGTTCTTTCACTGTCCTGCTCTGGGCCTTGCGCGAGCGCGAAGAGATTCTAAAGATTTTCGAGCGACAGTTTGGAGCGCGCCTGACCTGTCATGCGTGGCGTATCGGCGGGATGCCGAATGATGCTTACGATGGCTTTGAGAAAGACGTGCAGCAGTTCGTCAACAATTTCCCGCATCGCATAGACGAATACGAAACGCTTTTGTCTGAGAATCGCATCTGGCTCGGTCGCACGGTCGGCATCGGCGTCATCTCTGCCGAAGACGCGATTGCGATAGGTCTTTCCGGCCCGTCCCTGCGCGGCTCCGGCGTCGCGTGGGATATACGAAAGTCGCGCCCGTATGCCGCATATGCAGATATGGACTTTGACATACCCGTCGGTGAGAATGGCGATACCTATGACCGCTATCTCGTTCGCCTTGAAGAGATGAGACAGTCGCGCCGCATCGTGCAACAGGCGATAGACAAGCTGCCCGACGGCCCTGTCAACGCGAAAACGCCCAAGATCATCAAGCCGCCCGCAGGCGATTACTATCATTCCATCGAAGGGCCGAAGGGCGAGATCGGCTGTTATCTGGTGTCGGATGGCACGGCCAGCCCCGCGCGCGTGCGCGTCCGCCCGCCCTGCTTTATCAACTTGCAGGCGCTCAGGCAGATGTGCATCGGGCATTTGGTGGCCGACGTGGTTGCAATCATCGGGACACTGGATATTGTGCTCGGAGAAATAGACAGATAGATGTTAGATGTCAGATGCTAGATGCCAGTTCTGCTATTACTAATATCTAATATCTATCCAGCATCTCGCTTATGAAAGTCGTTCATATAAAAGTTCAGCCGATGACGCGCGAGAGTTTCGCGCCGTATGGAGTGTTGATTGATAGTCGCGGGTCGGTCGAGATTGATTTGGGCGCGGGTGCGCCGAGTTTGACGGGAGCGACCTCGGAGCGCAGGCCGCTCAGCTTCGAGTTTATGGCGCGGCACAGGCGCACGATGCAGGTCTTTTCGCCGCTCGCTTCTTCGGAATCAATCATCGCGGTTGCGCCGCCGTCCGGTGGAGGCGCGCCGGAAGTTGAAAAGATTGCTGCGTTTCATGTCAGCGGGCGTTTGCCCTACGCTTATCACAAAGGGACTTGGCACACGCCGCCTTTTCCGGTTCTGGAATGGGCCTCGTATCTGGTCGTAGACCGTGCGGGAACGCTGGATGACGATTGGGAGCTGGTCGATTTAAGGGTTACGCACCAGATGACTTTCGAGATTGAGTTTTAAAAAGATGACAGAGATGCTCGCACTGTTTGCGCCAAACTTTATAGATAGCCTGATGCTGAAATGGTTTAGCCGGGAGACGATCAACTATGTCATCTGGCCGTTCATTCAGATCGGCGCGGTCGTCACGGGCGTCGCGCTGTGGGCTTTGTATGCGACCTATGCCGAGCGGAAGATTTCCGCGTTCATGCAGGCGCGGCTGGGGCCAATGCGTGTCGGCAAGTGGGGACTGCTGCAACCGATTGCGGATGCCATCAAGCTTTTGACGAAAGAAGATATTCTGCCCGACAAGGCGGACAATTATATCTTCAAGTTTGCGCCGTATATCTCCGTTGTCGCAGCCTTCGTGGTCTTCGCAGTGATCCCGTTTGCGCCGAGCTGGGGTGTGATTACGGACATCAACATCGGCCTGCTCTTTGTGCTCTCGGTCTCCAGCGTCGGCGTGCTGGCATTGATTCTGGCGGGCTGGTCTTCCAACTCGAAATATTCGCTGATGGGCGGCCTGCGCTCGTCCGCGCAGATGGTCTCGTATGAAGTGGCGATGGGCCTCTCGCTCATCGGCGCGCTGATGTTTGCGCGCACGCTCTCTTTGTCAGGCATCGTGAACGCGCAGGCTCTTGACGGCCCACTGCCTTATATCTTTTATCAACCGCTCGGCTTTATCACTTTTTTGATTAGCGGCATTGCGGAGAACAATCGTGCGCCGTTCGATTTGCCGGAAGCGGAATCCGAACTGGTCGCTGGATTTCACACGGAATATTCGGGCATGCGCTGGTCGCTCTTCTTTATGGCAGAGTATGCGGCGATGGTCGTCGTCTCTGCCATTGCGACAGCAGTTTATCTGGGCGGCTGGTACTTGCCCGGCGTCTTTCGCTTCACGGAAATTTATCATCAGGCGGCCATAGCGAACGGCAACCCGGATGGCGCGCCGCTGTATCATGGCCTCTATATCATCATCGGCATCATTGTCTTTATGATTAAGATGGCGGTGCTCCTATACATCTATTTCTGGTTGCGCTGGACGTTCCCGCGTTATAGATACGACCAGTTGATGGACCTCGGTTGGAAGTGGCTGATTCCTGCCGCGCTGACCAATATCATCTGGACTGCGGTGGCGATTTTCACAGTGCAGGCGCTTAACGGCTGGAACGGGATGAAGACGATTGACTCCGTTTCGCAGGGGCTTAATCTGACGCCGAGCGGAAAGGGCGTGATGGTCGGGTTCGGTGTCGCCGGATTGCTCGTCACTGCCGCGGTGCTCTCGACCATCAACTGGCGGTCGCGCGATTTCAACTTAAAGGGCCAGCGCAGAAATATACGCGTCCTGAAGAACGTGCCGAAAGGCAAACCGGCGGTCGCTCCTGCGGCGACTGCGGCCACGGTTGCGCAGGAAACATAAGACGATTGCGGATTGCGGAATGCGGATTAAGCGTATGAATGACAAATGAGCTTTTCCGAATTCGGCTTGAAGGTAAAGCGGCGCACCAATCCGCATTCCGCATCCCGCAATTCTGAGGTAGTTATGCCAGTAGTAAATGTTCCACAACCCAAGTTTATGGAGAAGGTCAAACGCTTTTTTATGTTTGATCTGCTGAAAGGCTTGGGGCTGACTTTTAAGTACAACATCGGCGCGATTACGGATAAGGATTCGGTGGCGGGGCGCGGGATTTATACGGAGCAATATCCGAAAGTGCGTCCCGAAGTCGCGCCTCGTTTCCATGGCGCGCCGCGTCTCAACATGGACCCTGAGACGCACGAGACGCTCTGTATCGCCTGCAACCTGTGCGCACTCGCCTGTCCGGAAGACTGCATTGATGTCCTGGCGATGGATATAGAGATCACTGTCGCGGGCAAGGCGCGCAAGAAAAAGGTGCTGGATGAATTTATCTTTGACACCTCGCGCTGCATGTTCTGCGCGCTCTGTCAGGAAGCATGCCCGACAAGCTGTCTTGAACTGACGCAGGACTTCGAGCTTGCGACATACTCGCGCGCGGGCTTTGTCTGGGATCGCACGATGCTGGAACAGGGACGCGAGACTGTGAAGTACGAATCTTAAAAAGTGTGCTTGTTCTTTGTATTTTGTTCTTTGCCTGTGGCTTTCAATCTTGAGCTACGAGTTTCATGATTGAATCGCATACAAAGCACTAAGGACAAAGCACAAAGGACAAAGCACAAAAAGCTAAAACCTTATGACCCTGACAGGTTGGGAAGCAGTCTTCTTCTGGATTTTCGCAGTCGCCGCGCTGGTGGCGGGGTTGTTGACTGTGCTGGCGCGCAATGCCGTGCACAGCGCGCTGTTTCTAATCTCATCGCTGATTTCGGTGGCCGCGCTGTTCATTCTGCTTGGCGCGGAATTTATCGCGGGCGTGCAGATTCTGGTCTACGTCGGCGGCGTGATGGTCTTGTTTCTGTTCGTCATCATGCTGGTCAACGTCGGCGCGGAAGAGCGCGGGCGCGAAGTCATCTTTAACCGCACGACGCAGGTCACGGCCAGCATCGTCTTCTGTCTCTTGCTCGCCTTCGGTCTGGTCTATGCCATCAATCAGGGCCTGGAAGGATTGCGCGAGCGCGACAAGACAAAAATCGCTTTGATTCAAAGCACGCGCGCGGAACAGCAGCAGCGCCTGCAAACTTCTTCGACCGGCACGATGAAGATTACAAAGGACACGGAAGCCGTCGGCGCAAGCCTCTATCGCTACGCCTCGCTCCCGTTCGAGATTGCGAGCGTCCTGCTGCTCGTGGCGATCATCGGCTCTGTGATGCTCGCACGTACCCTGAAGCAGGAAGCCGCAGTAGATGACGTGGACCCGGAAATCGGAAGGACGGTGACCAGCGACGATTGATGTGTGACAAGTTGATTTAACTTGTTATTACACGTCACTTATCGCCCGTCACCTGTCACTTAAAAATATGACTGACATTTTCTTT
The DNA here is from genome assembly GCA_963817025.1 of Pyrinomonadaceae bacterium. Classification (GTDB taxonomy): domain Bacteria; phylum Acidobacteriota; class Blastocatellia; order Pyrinomonadales; family Pyrinomonadaceae; genus JACMLC01. Next base: position 1,102,140 of record CAWFML010000005.1, read on the forward strand.
CCCGCGCTGACGTTCATCTTGCAGGATGCGAGCAGGTGGGATTCCGTCAAGCAAGGCTTGAAGGAACCTGACCTGTCAAAGTTTCTGGTGATTGGCGCGCTCCTGTTTATCATCGGCGTGGCGGGCGTACTGACGCGGCGCAACATCATCGTCATCTTCATGTCCATCGAGTTGATTCTGAACGGGGTGAATCTGAATTTCATCGCCTTCTCGCGCTACTTGCAGGACACGGGCAACCCCAACGCCGTCGCCGGACAGGTCTTTACGGTCTTCATCATCGTCGTCGCGGCGGCAGAGGCCGCCATCGGCCTGGGCATAGTTATCGCGCTTTATCGCAATCGGGAAACGATCTGGGTTGATGAGATTGATCTACTAAAATGGTGATTTGTTTTTTGTTCTTTGTGCTTTGATTTGTCCGGGTCGTTAACGCCTCGACCGCCGGATAAAACTCAAGTTGAGAGCACAAAGAACAAAGCACAAAGAACAAAGCACAGAGAACAAATGCACAGATACATCTGGCTCGTTCCGCTGCTGCCGCTACTGGGAGCAGCCATCAATGGTTTGCTGGGTCGAAGGCTTCGCTTCTCCGAAAAACTTATCGGGGGCATCGCGGTCAGCTCCGTCGCGCTCGCGTTTCTGATTAGCTTGCTGGCGGTCTACTCATACGGGTTCGGCAGCCATGCGATGTGGCCCAAACCCTATGTCACGAGCGATGACGGCGCGTTCAAGTACACATGGATTTCCGGCGGAGCGGCGGAGATTACGCAGGGCGCGCCGGAACGCGCGCGGAGCTTGAAAAGCGGCCAGCAGCCTGCGGGAACAGAGCCGCGTCTGCCGGGCGCGGGAGCAGAAAGCGAAGCGGGCAGTCAGAGCGCAAGCGTCACGACTCCTGCCAATGACCCTGCCTTTCTGGGCCAGCGCGCAGAACGCGACGGGCTGCCCAATGAACAATCAGGGCGCGGCGCAAATCTCAATATCGAATGGAGCTATCAACTCGACCCGCTCTCTTCCATCTTCATGCTGATAATAACGGGCGTGGGCCTGTGCATCTTCGTCTTTGCGACCGGATACATGCACGGCGACCCCGGCTTTTATCGCTTCTTCGCCTACCTCGGCCTCTTCATGTTCATGATGCTGATACTCGTCATGGGGTCAAACTTCATGATGATGTTTGTCGGCTGGGAGGGCGTCGGTCTCTGCTCGTATCTCTTGATCGGTTACTACTTTGACCGCAAGGAAGCGGGCGATGCTTCGCGCAAAGCTTTTATCACGAATCGCATCGGCGACTTCGGTTTCGCGCTCGCGGTCTTTGGCGTCATCGCCACCTTTGGCACAACCCAGTACACAAACGTGATGGCGCAGGCGAGCGGGTATCCGATTGAAGTTTTGGGCCAGTGGGGAATCATGTCGTGGATTGCGCTCGGACTCTTTGTCGGAGCGTGCGGCAAGAGCGCGCAGATTCCGCTCTACGTCTGGTTGCCGGATGCGATGGCTGGCCCGACTCCCGTTTCCGCTCTGATTCATGCGGCGACGATGGTCACGGCTGGCCTCTACATGCTGACGCGCACCAACGTGATTTTCCAGCACTCGCAAACAATGCTATTGGTCGTCGCCATCGTCGGCGCGGCAACTGCGCTGTTCGCTGCGACCATCGGCATCACGCAGAACGACATCAAGAAGGTTTTGGCCTACTCGACCGTCTCGCAACTCGGCTTTATGTTTATGGCGTGCGGAGTGGGCGCGTTTGCTATTGGAATCTTTCATGTGATGACGCATGCCTTCTTTAAGGCTCTGATGTTCCTCGGCGCAGGCTCTGTGATTCATGGGATGCATCACGAGCAGGACATGCGGCGGATGGGCGGCTTGAAGAAATACATGCCGTACACCTACTGGACGTTCCTTGCAGGGTGGCTCGCCATCTGCGGCATCATTCCGTTCAGCGGTTTCTGGTCCAAAGATGAAATCTTGTGGAACGCCGCTTCGACCACACACATTCCGTATGGCTGGGTCATCTGGCTGGTGGGAACAATCGCTGCGACATGCACTGCGTTTTACATGACGCGGCTGGTGGCGATGACCTTCTGGGGCAAGGAAAAGTTTCTGGAAGTTCACGCGGGCGGCGAAGCCGACGAAGCGCACGCGCACGGCTATGACGAGTTTGGCAAGCCGCACGACGCGCAGACGGAATCAGTCGCAGACAGACCGCATCACGACCCGCATGAGCACGTCGGCCTCGCGCATGAAGTCCACGCCGCGCACACCGGCAAGCATGTGCATGACGAACATGAGCACGGCTCTTTTATGCCGCACGAATCGCCGCCTTCGATGTGGGTTCCGCTGGCAGTGCTGGCAGTGCTGGCAGTGGTTGGCGGCCTTGTCGGCATCGGCCCGGCCTTTAAAGCCATTACAGGCGCAGAGCATCCGGGCGGGCGCATGAATATCGTGACGTGGCTCAATCCCGTCATCTGGAATCCGCAGACGAAAGATTTTAATAAGCCTCATGGCGCAGAAGCCGGAGGCGATCACGCTCAAATAACGGAGAGCGCATCGGGCCTGATTGCCGCTTCAGAGCCGACCGTGCCGGGCGAAGCAGGAAAGCAGGGAACTGCCGCTTCGCCTTACGGAGACACTGGCTTTAATCTGGCCCACGCGGTCGAAGAAAAGTTTCATAGCCACACGGCTGCGGAGTGGGTCTTTATCATTATCTCGCTTCTGGTCGCAGGCTTCGGGATTTTCCTGGGCTGGCTGTTCTATGTGAAGAATCCGCGCCTGCCGGAAGTCTGGGCGGCGCGTCTGGGGCCGCTCTATCGCGCGAGCTTTAATAAATACTGGATAGACGAACTCTACGGCGTGCTCTTTACGCGGCGCACGATGGATGCCGCGAGCGGAGTTTACGAAGTTGATTCAGACATCATAGATGGCGCGGTCAACGGCGTGGCGCGAGTGACGCGCGATGCCAGCCGTCTGACGGGCAACGCGGACAAGTATGTAGTGGACGGGCTGGTCAACACCATCGCAGGATTTATCAGCAGCCTGATGTCGCCGCTGATACGCGCGGCGCAGACTGGCCTGACGGCCAACTATGCTTTTGTCATGGTGCTCGGCCTCGTCGTCGCCGTCGCGCTCTTTTTCGGCAAAGATATCTGGACGGCTTTCCGGTCGGCATTCGCTATGATTCTTTAACTCTGGAACTGGGTCTTTGGTCTTTGTGGTTTTGTGCTTTGAACTTGGTGCTTTGTTCTTTGCACGCGACTCAATCTTGAAATTTAGAACTCAAGCTCAAGAGCCACATGCAAGGGCCTAAGAACAAAGTACAAAGTACAAAGTACAAAGAACAAAACATATGAACCTTCCCTATCTTCTTTCCATTGTGACGTGGCTGCCCGTGCTGGGCGCGATTATTATTCTCGCGCTCTTTAAGAAAGAGCAGTCGAAACTCATCAAGCAATTTACGACTGCATGGTTCGGCCTGACGTTTCTGGCCTCGCTGCTTTTGATGGGTTATGACCGCAACCGCGCGGGGATGCAGTTCCTTGAAGATCATCAATGGATACCGATTATCGGGGCGCGTTACCAGATGGGCGTGGACGGCGTGGCCGTGCTCTTGATCGTCCTGACAACTTTGCTCGGCGTCATCGCCGCGCTCTCTTCATGGAATTATATACAGAAGCGCGAAAAGGAATATTACGTGCTGCTGTTGCTGCTGCAAACGGCTGTCGTCGGCGTTTTTGCTTCGATGGATTTGTTCCTCTTCTATCTCTTCTTCGAGGTTTCGCTCGTGCCGATGTATTTCCTGATAGGCATCTGGGGCGGCGAGAGAAGATTATACGCGGCGATAAAATTTTTCCTCTACACGCTGGTCGGCTCCGTCATCATGCTGCTCGGCGTTTTAAAGCTGTACTTCCTGACGCAGGACATCGGACTCGCCAATCAGATAACGGAAGCGACGCTCAATAACATCGCTCCGAATGCGGAAGCGCGAGTGCTGCTCAACAACGCCGTGGCGGCGGCCAAGAGCGGGGCAGGCACGTTCAATATCATGTACATGCAGTCGCTCGGCTCCGTCTTGTCTCCTTTGGGAAGCGTGTCCACGACAGAGATACTGCTCTTCTTTGCCTTTGCGCTCGGCTTTGCGATCAAAGTTCCGATGTTCCCGTTTCACACGTGGCTGCCGGACGCGCACGTCGAAGCCCCGACCGCAGGCTCTGTCATCCTCGCGGGCATCCTTCTCAAGCTCGGCACTTACGGCTTCTTCCGCTTTAACCTGCCGATGTTTCCGAAAGCTTCGATGGATGAAACGAGCTGGCAAACGGGCTTTGGCACGTTCGGCGTCAGGAGCGTGATGGTCTTTCTGGCCCTTGTCGGCATCATCTACGGCGCGCTGGCGGCGATGTATTTCGTGGTCAAAAAAGATGGTGATGTCAAAAAGCTGGTCGCGTATTCCTCCGTCTCTTCGATGGGCATAGTGATGCTCGGCCTCTTCTCTTTGAACCCGAACGGGATCAACGGCGCGGCGCTGCACATGATTAATCACGGCATCTATTCCGCCGCGCTCTTCCTGCTGGTCGGCGTCATTTATGAGCGCAGGCACACGCGCAACATCTCCGAGTTTGGCGGGCTGTCGCACATCATGCCCGGCTATTCGACTGTCTTTTTGTTGATGACGATGACGGCCATCGGCCTGCCGCTGTTGTGCGTTTTCATCTCCGAATTTTTAGCGATGCGCGGCGCGTTTGAAGCCAAACCGTTGTGGGCCGCGTGGGCTGCGCTCGGAATTATTCTCAACGCGGGCTATATGCTCTGGCTGTACCAGCGAATGTTTTTCGGCAACATCGAAAACCCGAAGAACGAGAAACTGATAGACATGAGCGGGCGCGAGTGGGCCTACATGCTGCCGCTCGTGGTGCTCTCGCTCTGGATCGGCGTCTACCCGAAAACATTTACGGATTACATCGAAAAGCCGGTCAACGCCGTCGTCCGTCAGGTACGCCCGGATTATCCGATACCCGGCATGCCCGTGCAGCCAGCCGTGCCGGAAACGGCGGCAAAATGATTTTGTTCTTTGTGCTTTGATTTTTGTTCTTTGTTTTCCGGTACTCAGCCTTGAGACAGAAGATTGATGTTGAAGAGCGTGCAAAGAACAAAGCACTAAGAACAAAGAACGAATCCAAAAAACATGTTTCTTCTCCAAGCTAACACCACCAGCCTCTTCAACCTGAGCGACCTGCAATTGATCGCGCCGGAGTTGATTCTGACCATTTGCGCCTGCGTCGCGCTCGTGATGGAAGTCGTCCTGCCCTACAAGAAGAGCAAGCTGATAGCCCTTCTCGCGCTCGCGGGCATCGGTCTCGCGTTCGTCTCTTTGTTCGTTCAACTGGCAGAGATGGTCGGGACTTATAAGATTTGGAATATTGCCAGTCTTTCTGCCGTCAACGGCTTTTACGGGATGGTGCGAATTGACGGGTTTGCGATTCTCTTCAAAGCTATTTTTCTCATCGCCGCCGCGCTCTCGATTGCCATCTCGACGAAATATCTGGACATCGAAGGCGAGCAGCATGGCGAATATTACGCGCTGATTCTGTTTGCGACCGTCGGCATGATGTTTCTGGGATGCGGCTATGACCTCATCTCGCTTTACATCAGTCTGGAATTGATGGCTCTCACCTTCTATGTGCTGGTCGCTTTTACCAAGCGCGTCAAACGCTCGAACGAAGCGGCGATGAAATACTTCCTCCTCGGCGCGTTCTCGTCAGGGATTTTGCTGTACGGCATGTCGCTGGTCTATGGCATCGCAGGCTCGACCAATCTGGGCGACATCGCCGCGAGCGTGAGCCAGATGGTCAATACGGCTGCGGCGGGCGAGACTGGAAGCGTGGCCGTCTCTTTGAGACCGCTGATGCTGCTCGGCATGATTGCTTTAGCCGCCGGGCTGTTCTTTAAAATCAGCGCAGTGCCTTTTCACATGTGGGCACCCGATGCTTATGAAGGCGCGCCGACATCCGTGACAGCATTTCTCTCAACCGGCTCAAAGGCCGCGAGCTTCGCGCTCTTCTTTCGCATCTTCAGTCAAGCCTTCGTAGATATGAGAGCCGACTGGGTTCCGCTCCTGGGGATGGTTGCGGCCATCACTATCCTCGTCGGCAACTGGGCCGCAGTCACGCAGGACAACTCCAAACGCCTGCTTGCTTATTCTTCAATCTCGAACGCGGGCTATCTGCTGCTCGGACTCATCGCCGGAAACGAGTATGGCTACACGGGGCTGATAATCTACCTGCTCGTCTATACTTTTATGAACATGGGCGCGTTCGGCATCATCATCACGCTCAGGCGGCGCGGCATCATCGGAGACAACGTAGAAGATTTGGCCGGACTCGCGCAGAAAGCTCCCGGCATGGCTTTTATGATGACCGTCTTTATGCTGAGCCTCGGAGGCTTGCCGATTACGGGCGGGTTTATGGGCAAGTGGTTTCTCTTCGGCGGCTTGCTTGAGCGCGGCAAAACCGACGGCAAGCATTGGTACTACTGGCTCGCCGGTTGGGCCATTCTCAACACGGTCGTCTCTTTTTACTACTACATACGCTTTATCCGCGTGATGTACATAGGCGAGCGCATCGCTGATGATCGCCCGCTCGCGCTCTCGCCCGCGCTCAAAGTCGCGCTCGCCGCCGCACTCGTCGGCATCATTTTCATAGGCATCTATCCGCAGCCGTTCATCAATCTGGCCCAGCATCTGATTAAATGATAGGGGAAGTGGGAAGGGGTAAAAGGGTAAAGGGGTAAGAGGGTAAAGGGAAAATGCCTGTCAGCCTTTTGATTAATCCCTTTACCCTTTACCCTTTTACCCCTTTCTTATGTACGTCTTCTACTTTTTCGCAGCCGTCGTTATCTGGCAGGGCCTCATGTCTCTCTTGGGCGGCGTGCGGTTTCTGGCATACGTGCGGCGCGAGATGTCCATGCCGCCCTCGGATTTCACTCCGTTTGCTACTCTCATCGCGCCCTGTCGCGGCTTGGATCAGGGCTTGAGAGAGAATCTCGCCGCGCTGTTTATGCAGCGTTATCCGGCTTATGAAATTATCTTTGTGACGGATAGAGTGGATGACGAGTCTCTCCCTCTGATTGAAGAAGTCCGCAGGGAATTTGAGCCGCGCAGTTCTATCAAGTCTCGTGTGGTGATTGCGGGCGAGGCGAAGGAAAGCGGTCAGAAAGTTCATAACCTGCGCGCTGCCGTGAAAGAGGCAAGCCCGGAGGGCGTGGCTTTTGTTTTCGTAGACACGGATGCGCGGCCCTGTGCGGAATGGATGCGCGCATTGGTCGCGCCGCTCGCGTCTCAAGAGGTCGGAGCGGCGACGGGCTATCGCTGGTTTATCCCCGAACGTGGCGGCTCGAGTTCGCAACTGCGCGCTGTGTGGAACGCCTCGATTGCGTCTGCCCTGGGAGAACACGGTGAGAAGAATTTTTGCTGGGGAGGCGCGACGGCGATTCGCCGCGAGACGTTTGAGCAGCTTGAGATGAGAGAGCAATGGCGCGGCACGCTCTCGGACGATTTTGCACTGATGCGCGCATTGCGACGCGCCAGTCTCAAGATTTATTTTGTCCCGGCGTGCCTCACAGCCTCTGTCGAAGATTGCAACCTCGGAGAGCTGCTGGAATTTACTACGCGACAACTGAAGATTACGCGCGTCTACGCCTCGCATTTCTGGAAAGCAGTTCTCGCCGGAAGCCTGCTCTTCGTCGCAGTTTTCTTCGGCGGCTTCGTCCTCACAATCACGCGCGCCCTGCTCGGCCTCTCATACGTCTTGCCGCTCATTCTCTTGAGCATCATTTTCATGCTCGGAGCAGCGAAGGCATACCTGCGCCTGCGCGCCGTCAGGCTGCCGTTAAAGAAATATGAAGCGCAATTGTGGAAGGGAACTCTGCCTCATCTGCTGCTCTGGCCGCTGACCTCCGCGCTCTATCTTTACAACGCGCTCTGTGCGGCCCGCTCGCGGCGCATTGAATGGCGCGGCATCACCTATGAATTGAAATCGCCAACGGAAACTGTCATCATAGGGCATACTCGCGAAACTGAGACGGCCTTGCCATCTCGCTCACCACATCAGGAGAACTGACATGAGCGCAGACAGAGACGCAGAAATCCTCAGGTATCTTTCGGCGATTAGCCGAGAGATAGGCGAGATAAAGAGCGAATTAAAGAGCTTTCGTACCGAGTTCAACGAATTTCGCCAAGAGACTAATGAACGTTTGGATAAGTTGGAAAGGCGAGTTAAGGAAATTGAGTATCAGTTGAAAACTCTGGCGAACGACAATCTCAAACACCGTTCTCAATTTGAAGAACACGATGACCGGCTGCGTAAGCTGGAAGGGAGCGCGGCCTAAAGGCTTTCGCTGTAGACAGCATTCTTGGAAAACAAAATTTCTCAGCTCGTGCAACTCATGCGCTCGACCGGACGCGAGAAGCGTCTCGGTACGGTGATTCTGTTTGTCACTTCGCGCTGCAATGCGTTCTGCAAGACCTGTTTCTATCACGCAGAGTTGAACCAGCCGGGCGATCTGACATTCGAGCAGCTTGAAAAGATTTCAAACACGATGCCGCGCATCACAGACCTCTGGCTCTCCGGCGGCGAGCCTATGCTGCGGCGCGACCTGACGAAAGTCATTGATACGTTCGTTCTCAATAACGGCGTCAGCCGCCTCATCATTCCCACCAACGGACTCGTCAAAGCGCGCACCTATGAAGTCGTAGAACATGCGCTTGAGACGCATCCTACGATTGACCTGTATCTGAATATCGCGCTCGACGGATATGGTCAAACGCATGACCGGATTCGCGGCGTGCCCGGCAACTGGGAAAAGACATTAGATTGCATACAGTCGCTGTATCCTCTGAAAGAGAAGTACGCGGCGCGCTTTCGCCTGAATGTGAACACGGTTATCTGCGCCGAGAATTATACGGAGATTGAAAAGCTGTCCGGGTTTCTCTGGCAGAATTTCCGGCTCGACGGGCAATACTTCAATATCGTGCGCGGCGAGACGAAGGAGGGCGAAGAGATCAAGCAAGTGCCTGCGGAAATTTTGCCGCAAATGTATGCGCGTGTTTCGGCCCTCACAAAACGCTACGGCGACCGCATGTTTGCCACGGATGATGCGAGCAAGCGTTTTGTCAAAAACGTCGCTTACGTCGGAGCCATCACGACGCACTATCGCACGCAGCACGCCAACTTCGGCGGGCAGAGTGCGTGGCCTTTCCCTTGCACTGCGGGCGAGACCACTGCTGTCATTGATTACAACGGCGATGTCCGCGCCTGTGAGTTGCGCGAAAAGTTTGCGACGCTTGCGGATTACGATTACGATTTCGCAAAGCTCTGGGCCACTGAGGAGCGGCAAAGGGAACTGGGCGAGATTGACGACGGGCGCGCATGCTGGTGCACGCACGTCTGCTTTATACACGATTCAATGCGCCACTCGCGCCGCGCGCTGCTCTATGAGCTGCCGAAGAATTACGCGACGCGAAACGCTTGGTAAGCCCCAAGTCAAAATGGCTTGGGACTTGGGACTCGGAATGTCGGAACGTGACGATCAGGAAACGAATCGCAAGAGCGGGCTGGCCTATGCCGCCGCGCTGACGTTGTTCGCTTCCGTCGCAACTTTCTTAGGCTTAGGATGGCTGCTGGATCGCTGGCTGGGGACAAGCCCGTGGCTGCTGGTCTGCGGCGTCGTGCTCGGCTCAGGTCTCGGCCTTTACGAGTTCGTGCGGATTACTTCAAAACTTTCCTGAAGTCGTAACTCGACAGAGCGCGTCGGGGCGTGTAAAATCACCTGCTTTGCTATGAGTGAAATCGTGGACAGTGTGGGACATGGTCGCGGTGCGTTTGCAGACGACGATGAGGGTCTAGCCTTAGAGCGGCGTCTGCTTCGCAGCATGTATGTCATACTGCCTGTCGCCGTGCTGTCCAGTCTTTTTTTCGCTCCGTGGCGCGTGACGACGGGCCTGTTGCTGGGCGGGATTTTGTCTTTCTTTAATCATCACTGGCTGCGCACTTCACTACGCGCGGTCTTTGGCGGAAACGCTCAAGGTGGTAGGCCGCGACTCAATGCAGCGCGTTATGTGCTGCGATATTTTGTGGTCGGGTCTGTCATCTCCGCCGCGTATATGTTCGGGCTGGTCTCAATCGCCGCAACTTTAGTCGGGCTGTGCCTCTTTGTCGCGGCCATCATGGTCGAAGCTTTCGTGCAATTATATTTCGCTGTCGTTTATCGAGAGGAAAATTAGGTGATGTTCCTGTTGCTCGCATCCGAAGGAGGCCACGCCGCTTCCGCGCATCACACGCCGATTGTCGTCGAGTTGGTCAATCACTGGATTGGCGAACCCGTGCACAAATTTCAGATGGCATACACGTATCCGATCTGGAAAAAGTTTTTCGCGTTCTTCGGCACAACGCCGGAATCTGTCTTTGGCCCGTACACGGCTGAGAACGCCGTGCCGTGGTACACGATCATGTTCATCATCGCGTGTATCCTGAGCGTGACGCTGATCTGGATTTTGAAAGGCAGGCTTTCCGAGGACGAGCCGGGCGGCGGCCAGCAGACGCTGGAAGCCTCTGTGCTCGCCTTGAGAAACATGCTGGCAGACATCGTCGGGCCGCATGGCTTGAAATACTTTCCGGTCGTCGCCACCTTCGGCGTCCTGATTCTGGTGTCGAACCTGATGGGCCTCTTCCCCTTATTCATGTCGCCGACGGCTGCGACAAGCGTGACCTTCGCGCTGGGGCTGTCTTCCTTCGTCTATTACAACTATGTCGGTGTCAAAGAGAACGGGCTGTTCGGACACCTCAGGCACTTTGCAGGGCCGATCTGGTGGATTGCGCCGCTGATCTTTCTGATCGAGATTATAGGCAATCTTGTGCGCCCGATGTCTCTGGGGCTTCGCCTGTTCGGCAACATGTTTGCGGACGAACAGGTGTCCGCCAACATCTCCGGGCTGGCTCCGCCGTACACGCAGTTTATCGTGCCTGTGCTGTTGATGCCGCTCGCACTGTTTGTGGCCTTCATACAGACATTCGTGTTCGTGCTTCTTTCGATGGTCTACCTCAGCGAGGTCTCCCATCCGCCGCATGAAGGGCATGGCGAAGGGCATGAGCATACGGCGCATGCCGAGCACGCGGAAGGCAACGTCGTCGTTCCTGCGTAAGAGATTTTGACAAGAGCTTTTTGGGAGAGGCGCGCTCTTCGAGCGGCGCGGGCAGACGCGCCCGCGCACGTTGGAGCGCATTGAATAGTTTCACTTCAAAGTTAGAAAAAGGAAGCACGGGGAAAGAGGCGCGAGATAATCAGTTAGACCCGCTGTTCGGAAGCGGGATGGGGTTCGCATCGCTGGAGCGCCGTTGTACGAGGGGCGGCTGTATACCGGATGTGGGCGAAATAATAAAAGAGCGCATCTGCTTTCTCGTGAAAAATGTTTTAGCTTCCAAGCCTTGAAGAGAAACTGAAAATTAATGAAACTCTTCGGAGGACGATTGAGATGAAAAAACTCAGGTTTCTTTTTTTTAGCATGGTCGGCATCTTGATGGCTGCCGCGCCCGCGCTCGCACAGGCGACGCAGGTCGCTGCTGATAACGAAAGCAGCGTCGCCAAGTATAAAGCCCTGGCAGCCGGATTCGGTTTCGCCATCGCCGCCGGACTCGGCGCGCTGGGCCAGTCGCGTATTGCTGCTTCGGCAGTCGAAGGCGCGGCGCGTAATCCCGGCGCAGCGGGTCGTATCCAGACGATGATGATCTTGGGTCTCGCGCTGATCGAATCGCTGGTGCTGTTTGCGCTGCTGATCGTGTTCGTCAAGGTCTAGTTCAAGACCGCAAGCCAGATAAAAATGCGTGCGAAGCAGACAATGTTTCGCACGCATTTTTATGTATGCTTTCTCCGTCGCGCGTATTACGCTGATACGCAGTCGTGCAGGGCTAACTTCAATAAAGAGGCCAAATTAAGAGAATATCAAGATGCTTCAAATGGCATGCCTCTTGCGATTCATCATTGTAATAAAATCTGTGCAGCTTCCCCTATTTGAAAGGCCGCGCCCCTGAACAGGAAATACAAAAGATCAAACAGAGGATGAGAGCTATGAAGAAAATAATTCTAGCGATTTTGTTGACACTGCTACTGGCAAGCGTTGCAATAGGCGATACCGTTTATCTGCGTGATGGCAGGTCTGTGCGCGGGACTGTGCTCGGTTTTATCGGCGGACGGTTTGCCGTTCGACTGACGCAGAGATTCGAGTCAGCCGACCGCAGGCAGGTGAGTCAGGATGGAGACATCGTTTACCTGCGACCGCGCGAGATTGACCGGATAGAGATTGATGGTCGCTCGCTTGACGAAGCCCGTTATCGCACGAGCCGCGTCGCGGTCGAGCTTGGGCCAAACTGGATTGACAGCGGCGTTGACGTGAGACGCGGCGACCGCGTGCAGGTCAGCGCGACAGGCACTATCATCGCTGGCCGCTCGCGCATCACGCCGGATGGGTTACGCACCACGGATGCCAATGCTCCGTCGCCGCGCTCTGCCGAAGGCACGCTAATCGGAGCCATCAGCAATGATCCCAATGCTCCTGTGATAGAGCTTGGCTCAAGCCGCGAGTTTGTCGCAGACCGTGACGGGCGTTTGTACCTGACGCCGAATCGCAGCTCTTACACGGACGCGCGCGGCTCTTTTGATGTGCAGGTTCGCACAGAGCTGGATTTGAGACCGCGTAACACAAACTCTTCCGCAAGCCGCACGGATGATGAGACGGCGGCAGACGAGTTTGACCCGTTCGGCACGTCCGGCAGCAGCACGACACCAGCGCCCGCGCGTATGCGTCGTCGCGGCCCCGGCAGCAATCCGAATAGCGGGTCGAATACCACCACGACCATCAACCCGACGCTGGAAAAGACTGTGACTATTCCCGGCTCAGCGCGCGGGACGGACACGGGAATTGATTTGCAGGCGGGAGATCAGGTGCAGATAACTGCGAGCGGGACGGTTATCGCGGGCCAGCGTGCAGGCTCTGTCGGGCCGGACGGCGGGCGCGTCGGTGTGATTAGCGCGTACCCTGTGCCGAGCGTCGGCGTCGGCGCGCTGATCGGCTACATACGTCTGCCCGGCGGGCAGGCCAGCACGCCTTTCGTCATCGGCAGCCAGAACACATTGACGGTCGAATCAGACGGCAGATTGTTCCTGCTCGTCAACGATGATAACTACCGCGACAACAGCGGCAGTTTTACAGTCAGGCTCGTTTATCCGAACAGGGAACTGTAAAAGGGAAAAGCCTATCGTTTCGAGTCAAAAAATATTGCGGGCGAAGCCGGTTAAGCTTCGCCCGCAATATTTTTTGTTAATGACTGTGCGTTAGATGTCTCCTTCGCACGCGGGATGCCCGCAATCGCAATCAATCGTCGCTGTCGTGCCTGCGCCCTGACAACTCGCGCTGCAATAACTGTTGTCGGCATCAACCGGACAACTGCACGCGGGATGCTTACAAATCTTTTGTTCGTCAGCCATTTCTGTCACCTCCGCTTTGAAAATTTAACCAGAGAGATGTTTGTATGCTAACCCGGTTGACGAGTCAAGTTAGTTTTGTGCAGCGGATGCCATTTCAAAGCCGGGGAAGAAAAAGACAGTTTCCCGCAAAGGCGCAAAAGGAAGGCGAAAGTAAAAAGGTTAAAGGCAAAAGTGAAGACGGGTTGTATGCCTTCCTGACTTTTACCTTTTGCCTTTTACCCTTTCATTTTTGTCTGGCCTTGTGTGCCGCGCGAATTATCGGGTCAATCGTCGGAGCATAGGGCGGGGCATAGGCCAGATCGAAACGCTCTACGTCATCCACTTTAAGACTGGCATGGAGCGCTGCTGCATAAACGTCTATGCGCTGGGCGACGCCTTCACGCCCGACCATCTGCGCGCCCAGAAGCCGCCCGCTCCGGTCAAAGGTGATGCTCGTCAGCATCTTCGAGCCGCCCGGATAATAGCCCGCACGCGAGTGTGATTTGCTTTCGATTGAAGTCGCATCAAAGCCGCTCTCAATCGCTTCCGCCAGAGAGAGACCTGTGCGCGCCAGTTCCAGCTCGAAGACTTTGACGATGTTCGTGCCGACGATGCCGGAGTAACGCGCCTCGCCTCCCGCAGCATTTTCGCCAGCCGTCCATCCTTGCCTGACCGCCGGTTGGCCCAGCGGAAACCAGACGCCGCGCCCGCTTACTCTGTGCAGGACTTCGCAGCAATCTCCCGCAGCATAAATGTTCCTGTTGGATGTGCGCTGCTCCGCGTCCGTTCGTATCGCGCCGCTCTCGCCAAGCTCTATGCCTGCGCTGCGGGCCAGCTCAACATTTGGTTTGACGCCGACGCCGATAATCACAACGTCCGCCTCTATCGCTCGCCCGTCCTCCGTCAACACACGCTCGACGCGCTCCGTCCGTCCTTCAAAGGCTGCGACTCTCTCGCCAAAGATAATTTCGACGCCCTGCGAGCGCATCTCTTCCGTCACGCGGGCGCACAAAGAGCCGCCGAGCGTGCTCATCACATTCGCGGACGCTTCGACCACAGTCGTCCGCAGCCCGCGTTCACAGAGAGCCTGTGCCATCTCCAGGCCGATGTATCCAGCGCCGACGATGACTGCTGTGCGCGGGCGCGCTCTTTCGAGATATTCGAGCAGTCGCCGCCCGTCTTGCAGATGCCTGATGACAAAAATGCCATCCAGCCTGTGGCCGGGAAGCGCAGGGCAAATTGCCGCCGCGCCGCTCGCAATCAAGAGACGTGTGTAGCCGTGCTCGCGCATCTCTTTCTGTTCAAGCGCGCGGACGATGGATTTGGCCGGAAGAATCTCCAGAGCTTCGCTGTGTAGATGCAGGTCAATCGAGTGTTGCTCGCGGAAATATTCAGGCGTGTGCGCCTTGAGATTTTCCAGCGAAGGAATCAAACCTGAGATGACATACGGCAGACCGCACGCGCCGTAGGAAACGTCGCCGGTCTTTTCCAGCACCGTTATTTCAAGCTCAGGAGCAACGCGCCGTGCCTGCATCGCCGCAGCCAATCCTGCGGCCACGCCACCGATGATTAATAGTTTTTCTCTCAAATGCGCTTGACCAGCTTTCTTCCGCGCCGAAATCGGAAAAGAAATTGAATTGCGCTTCTCTTTCATCATAAAGGGAAAAAAGCCGCAGCAGAAGAAGAAAGTGAAGGAAGTCGCTGCTTGAAATTCCTTTTGCCATTTACCTTTTACCTTTTGACTTTTTATGTGATACGCTCAAGACACTCTCCGACAAAGTGTGCGAGGCGAAAACGAGCCGATGAAAAAATGTCCGAATTGTGGCAGGGAATTTAAAGACACAAACACCTTGTGCCCGTCTGACGGCACGGTGTTGGAGAAGGCTAAGGATGAGCTGGCCGGAAAGACGCTCGCCGGAAAATATCGCATCGAAGAATTTTTGAGCGAAGGCGGCATGGGCACTGTCTATAAGGCCACACATATCCTGATGGACAAGACCGTCGCCATCAAAGTCCTTCATCCCGCGCTCGCCGCAGACGACAAGATCGTCGCACGCTTTTCCAGAGAAGCACGTGCCGCTTCGCGCATCTCGCACCCGCACGCACTCAACGTCACAGACTTTGGCGAAGATGAAGACGGGGTCGTCTTTCTCGTGATGGAATTCCTGAACGGGCCGACGCTCAAGGAAGTCGTACGGGGCGAAGGGCCTATGTCTCTGCCGCGTGCGGTCGAGATTATGCGGCAGGTCTGCGGCGCGCTTGAAGCAGCGCACGCGGAAAACGTCGTCCACCGCGATTTGAAGACAGACAATATTATGCTGTTGGATATAGGCGGCGGCGACTGGGTCAAGGTGCTCGACTTCGGCATCGCTAAGATTCTGGAGACCGATGGGAAAGACCCGGAACTGACCGCGCCGAATCTGATTATCGGGACGCCGCAATACATGTCGCCGGAACAGTGCTCGCAGGCTTCGGAGATAGACTCGCGCTCTGACATCTATTCGCTCGGCATCATTCTCTACGAGATGCTCGCGGGCCATGTGCCTTTCTCCGCAGAGTCGCCGACCGCAGTGATGATGAAGCACTTGCAGGAGGAGCCGCCAGACCTTCTGGAAGAGCGCAGCGATTTATCAAAGGAAGTGGCAGCGGTTGTCGCACGCGCGCTTGCCAAACGTCCTGATGATCGTTTTCAGACCGTGGGCGAGTTGACGGAAGGATTGACCAAAGCCGCCGAAGCGGAAGCCCCGACAGCAACTGTTCCCCCTGCCACGCAGACGGAACAGATAGAACGCAACACGCATCGCATAGTCGTTCCGACGGGGAGCAACGAAGCTCCGCGCACGACCGTTGAAGATGATTATGATGAAGAGACTGTGGTGCGTCCGAGTCCGGCAGTCGTGGCCGCCGCTGCTCCGCCGGTTGAATATGAGATGGAAGCTTTGCCGCCTCCGCCTCCCGCGAGCAATTCCAATTCATGGAAGATGGCGCTCATCGCTCTCGCAGGAGTGCTCGTGCTGGCAGCAGTCTTATATGCGCTGACGAGCCGCAAACCTGCCGGAGCCGACGAACAGACGCCGCCTTTGACGGTTGACCCGAACAGCCAGCCGGTGCAGCCAGCAGGAGTTCCGACGGGTCAAAGCGAGCAGGGCATTGCGCCCAATGCGCCTCCCGCTTCAAACACCAATACCAACGCGAACACCAGCGCCAGCCCGTCAAACACAAATCAGAACTCTGAGCTTCCGATGTTGCCTCCGGGCACGGAAGTCAATCTCAACCAGAACGACAACTCGCAGCAGAACGGCAACTCGAATGTAGAGCCGCCGAAGAATTCCAATACCAACAAGAACACTAACGAAGGCGGCGCGCAACCCACGCCGCAGGCGACTCAGCCAAAGGTGGATGTGGAGCCGCCGCCGCCGCTGCCGTCGCCCACGACGAAGATGCAGAAGGGGCCGCAGAAGGCCGCGCCCGCGTCCACTCCTGCGGGGCAAAGCGGCGGGAACGCTCCGCCGGAATCGGGCAATAATCTCCCGTAACATAAGACGCAAAGTAAGCCACAGATGAACGCGGATAGAAATCAAATGTTTCTTCATCCGCGTTTATCTGTGGCTTATAATTTTTTGCGAGTAGATATAAAAACACTCACGCGAAAAGTCCGCTCAGCATCCGCTTCATCTTTTCTTCTTCATCAAAGCTGACATCAATCTCAATCACATAGCAGGGAAGGTCGAAGCGTAAGCCTTCAAGCTTGACTGCGTCCTTTGCGGTTGTGACCAGTGACCGCGAGCCATGCTTGCCCGCTTCGACTATCAACCCGTCTATGTCGCTCTGAGTGTAGACATGATGATCCGTAAAACTTTTGGTATGGGCCAGCGTGTAGCCGTCGCCGCGTAGATGTGCAAAGAAGGCCAGTGGATTGCCGATAGCACAGAAAGCCGCTACGGGTTGCTGTAAAGAATTGACGACAGCATCCTCTTCATCATCTTCTAAATCTTCGCATAACTGTCGCACGCCCACAGTGCGCGTTCGAGAGAGCAGCACTGTGCGCCCACTGCTTACATGTTGAGCTTCAGCGCGTAGCTCTTCAAGCTTCCCGGCCAGGTCTGCCCGCGTGATGATAAGTGCGTCTGCGCGTGCGAGTCCCTGCAAAGGCTCGCGCAGCCGCCCGCGCGGCAGCAAGTGTCCGCCGCCCCACGGATTGGTCGCGTCTATTAACACCAGATTAAGGTCGCGTGCGATTGAGAGATGCTGGAAACCGTCATCGAGGATGAAGACGCTGCTCTGCAAATGCTCTCTGGCCCAGCGCGCAGCCGCCGCGCGGTCAGCATTGCTGATAACAGCCGCTTTGCCTTCCAGCAACTCTGCCAGCAAGCGCGGCTCGTCGCCTCCTTCACGCGCTCCGGCCAGCAGGCGCGTCCCGTCTGAAACGATCACCTGTTGAGCGGGATTGGCGCGACCATAACCGCGCGTCAGAACACAGACGCGCTGGCCCATCTCTGCCAGCCGATGCGCGAGCCATGCGACATGCGGCGTCTTGCCTGTGCCGCCCGTGGTGATATTGCCGACGCTGATGACTGGAGCATCTATCTGCCGCGTGGCAAGCGCGCCGCGACGGTAGAGCGCAAGCCGCGCGCGTATCGCCGCGCCGTAAAGAGCGCTGAGCGGGGAGAGTAGGATGTTCGAGGAAACAGCCATGCGGGCGAAAGAATCTCACGCAAAGGCGCAAAGGCGCAAAGAAAACAGGGAGCAGGGTGTCGGGTGTAGTGAAAAGGCTTCTCTTAACTACACCCGACACCCTACTCCCTGCTCCCTGCCTTTTTATCTCCCAGAATCACACCGAGCATCTCGACAGTGCGAACGGTCGCGCCGCGATTCTGTTCCAGTAGATTGCGTGCGCGCGCGGCAAGCATGTGTCTCTCTTTGTCATTCGCCAGTAATTCTTTGAAGACGGCGGCCAGCGCGGCGGCGGCTTCGGATTCCGGCAGCGGAGGCAATTGCACTAATGCTTCAGCTTTGACGAAAGCGCGCATGATGGCCGCAAAGTTCTGTGTGTGCGCGCCCGTCACGATGCACGCGCCAGCCGCAGCAGGCTCAAGCACATTATGCCCGCCCGTCTGCGCGATGCTGCCGCCGACAAACACAATCTCTGCGAGCGGATACACGGCGCGCAATTCGCCGATGCTATCCAATAGGATGACATCGCTCGCGGCATCGCTCGCAGCCGTGGGCGCAGAGCGACGCGCCCACGTGAGGCCGGAGTTGTTTAAGAGTGATGCTATCTCCGCGAATCGTTCGGGGTGTCGCGGCGCAATGAGCAGTCTGGGAGAATGTGGAGCAGAATCTTTGAGCGTCGCTTTAAATGCTTCAAGCGCGATTCGCTCTTCGGGCGCATGCGTGCTGGCCGCAACGATGAGCGGACGCCCTTTGCTGATCTCAAATCGCTCGCGCAACTCTGTCGTCAGAGCGGTCTCGTGAGCATCATTGCTCAAATCGAATTTAATGTTTCCGGTAATCCTGACGCGTTCTGCTTGAAGCCCCAGAGCGCGGATTCGTTCAGCATCGGCCTCTGTCTGCATCAATGCCAGATCGAGGTGGCTGACGACGCGCTTGATGAACCGGCGCACGAGGCGATAGCGGCGAAAAGATTTTTCCGAAAGCCGCCCGTTGACAATCGCCGTTTTGATCTGGCGTCGCCTGCACTCGCGCAGGAAGGTGGGCCACAACTCCGTCTCCATAATGAGGACTGCGGACGGATTGAGGGCGCGCAGCGTGCGGCGCACAGTCCAGCCCCAGTCAAAAGGAAAGTAAAACACCAGCGCGGCATCATTCCGGAAAACTTCGCGCGCCACGCGCTGGCCTGTCAGCGTGGTGGTCGAGACGATGATGGTCGCGGCTGGATAGCTCGCGCGAAGCTCGCGCATGAGCGGGCGCGCGGCCTGCGTCTCTCCGACAGAAACGCAGTGCAGCCAGATGACCGTTTGATTCTTCTTTTCCAGAGGGGGAACTCGGCCCATGCGCTGGCCCAGACCGGCCACATACTTGCCGTGACTGAGCGCGTCATAAACGAAACGCGGCAGCAGCGCGATGACGCCGGTGGTCAGAAGGATGCTGTAGAGAAGATACATGAGTGACAGGTGACAAGTGACGAGTGACGAGAAAAAAGCTTTATCTTGTCACTCGTCACTCATCACTTATCACTGCTTTACTTGGCGCGTTCGATATAGCGACTTTCGGATGGAGAGACGCGTATGCGGTCGCCTTCGTTGATGAAGGGCGGAACCTGTATGGTGACGCCGTTTTCAAGCGTCGCGGGCTTGTTGACGTTGGAGACGGTCGCGCCCTTCATGGTCGGCTCGGTGCTGGTCACGGTCAGTTCCATCGAAGCGGGTAGCTCGACGCCGAGCGGCGTGCCTTCATAAAACTCGACCTGAATCTTCAAGCCCGGCGTGAGCCATTGCGTCGCATCTCCGAGGTCTTCTTCGCTGAGACCGATCTGCTCGTAATTCTCCGTGTTCATAAAGTGGTGCTGTGCGCCGTCGGAGTAGAGGTATTCCATGTCATGCTGTTCGAGCGAGGCGCGCTCGACAGTGTCTGCGGAGCGAAAGCGATGCTCGAAGGTAGAGCCTGTGCGGATGTCGCGCATCTTGGTCTGAACCATTGCGCGCAGGTTGCCGGGCGTGTGATGGCGAAACTCTACGATCTTGCAGAGCTTGCCCTCAAAGAGGATGACCATGCCGCGCCGGATCTGTGTTGCGGGTATTGCCATAAAAGTTTTGCTTCTCTCCGTGATTAAATATTTGCTTGCTGAAAGCTGGCTGCTGCTAATAGGGCTGAACCTAACCCTCTCAACAAACCGCGTAGTCTAGCGGGGCAGGGAGCGATTTGTCCAGCCAGACTTGATTCCCCTGAGAACTGTATTTGAATACGACCCGGCTTAGACTTTGTCTAATTCATCAACATTGTCGTCAAGTTTGAAATAAACATCCAGCGTGACCTGATATTCGAGCCGTCCCTGTTGCAAGCCGCCGCGCTGCTCTTTGACAACAAACCACGAAAGATTTCGCAGGGTCTTGCGCGCACGCTCGACTGCGACCTCAATCGCGTGGCTGAAACTCTGGTCGGAAGTGCCTACGATTTCCGCTCCCTTAAAAACATTTTCGCCCATCGGAAAATTCTCCTTATATTCAATGGATTTAGAGCTTGTTTGGAATGAAAGGGAAGCTAACACGCCGTCTTGAGAAGCGTCAAGGATGAGTCTCGTACAGCTTTACAGGCACAAATAACAAGAGCGAATGTTTGAGGAAAAAGCGCGGAAGATTCAACGCTTTCCCTCAAACATTCGCTCTCTTCCAGCAGGATCCCACCTACCTGTACGTCAACACGCACGAGTCTATGGCAGGTTCCAATAAAATCTCTCTACTCAAGCGGCGCGTGCGCGTGCGGCCCTGTTTTGACGCGCCACATGATCGAGCCATTCCTGCGCCTGTTCGTAAAATGGAAACCGCTGCTCTTCCGTGCGGAAGGCGTTGGTGTGATAGTAGCGTCTGCCGTTGATCAGGCGCGCGGGATGTTTGATATGCAGCATCTCGTGATAGAGGATATATTCGACAAACCACGCAGGCACATCGCTGCCGTCGAGCGTTTTGCTAATCACGATTGTTTCATGCACAGGATCATGGTGGCCGAGGATTCTACGCGTGCGCCTCTGCGACCAGGTCAACGTGGGCTTTTCCAGTCGCCCGTCAAAGTAGAGACGGTTGAGCCGCGTAAACATCTTGTCCAAATCATAAACGCGGCCTCGCGCCGAAGAGATAAGCTTGCGACCGCGCCGCCGCCGCGCAATATCCGAAGCACGCATGATTTGCGGCGAATAGGAATAATCACGATAGACGCGTTCGTGCACGTCCGGCGTGCGGCGCGAGAGCAGCTTGGCGACCAGAATAAAGGCCAGCGCGCGGTGCACGTCCATCGGCGCAGTCTTGAAAATATCAGAGATGCGGACGTAGACCCGCCCCGAACGGAGGCGAATCGTGTGATTGACGCCCGCGTAAGGATAAAACTTGACTTCTACTTCGGGCACGGAGCGTTTCGGCTCCAATTGTCTGAAAGCATCCACAAAAAGCTTGCTCAAGTGATTCTGTGTGTGCGACATAAGGCAAAATCCGTTGAACTAAAGACCGTTTTCCGAATGGCTGTAGAGACGAGCGCATCCCGTCCGCACGGGCAGCCAGAGACAGTGCTCTGAAACCTGCTTCCACGAAAACGAGACCGGAAGGCTAAACGCTTCGCCACAGATATTACGAGTCGGAGAGGGAAGCGTCAAACAGTTCCTCGCGGCCCGTCGCTAAGCCATTGAGTGGACACCAAATCGCGTTCCGGCCCAAAAACCGATGCGGGCGAGCTGAATTTCGGCGGCCTGTAAGTCTTTCAGTAACAGCGAATTAAGCCTTATAAGCGGAAGTTTTATGCCGGTCACGGGAGATAACTCTAAGTGAGAGACTGAAATAGCCCGCTCAGCAGCAGGCGGCAGGCAGCAGGTGCACGCCTTCCCTTTGGCACAATTTGCGAGGCTATGGCCTCATCCCGTATACTCAAAGAGGCTGGCAACAGGGCTGTAAGGGCTTTGTTAAACAATCAGGTAATGAATTGTTGACAGGCTGGAAGCCGGAGTGTTATTCAATTTAATGACGCTTGCTGCGCGCTTCCCCGAAACGCAAGGACGCGTAATCGAGTCCCCAAATATAAGACCAGAATCCGATGACCGGTCGAATCTCAAGTTCACAGACGTTTCCAAATCTTCCCGACGCGCGCGGGCAGGCCATCCTGTCTGCGATTATCAGGGAGCATCTGGTGACGGGCGAGCCTGTCGGGTCAAGAACGCTGTCGGATCGTTTCGCGCATGCTTCGGGGTGGAGTCCGGCGACGATTCGCAATGTGATGGGCGAACTGGAAGACGCGGGACTGGTGGAGCAGCCGCACACTTCAGCCGGGCGCATCCCGACGGATAGAGGCTATCGTTTTTATGTAGACCACATGCTCTCGGATACGCGCCTGTCGAAAACAGACCTTGCGTCTATCAATTCTCTGCTGGGGATTACGGAGGGCGAGACAGTTGATGCCCCTGACAGGCTGATGGAGAAAACCTCGCGCCTGCTGTCAGAGCTTTCTGAAAACGTCGGCATCGTCATTTCTCCCTCACTGGCTGGCGACCGCCTTCAGCACATACAGTTTGTGCAACTGGCGGACAATCGCATTCTGGTCGTACTGGTCTCCGCGCCCAACATCATCCACAACAAGATTATCCGTGTAGACGAGAAACTATCGCCGGAAGAGCTTGAGCGCACGGCCACTTATCTGAACTCGCGTTTTATCGGCAAGAGCCTGCTCGCCATTCGCGCAGAGATTCTGGAATTGATGCGCGAGGAGAAAACTCTCTATGACAAGCTACTCAGGAACGCGATCCTGCTTTGCGAGAGCAGTCTGGAAGGCGAAGAGGCCACAGCGGGCGAGGTCTATGTCGAAGGCGCGTCGAACATTCTGACCAAGCCGGAGTTTGCCGACGCGGATAGGATGCGCGAGTTGTTCCGCACCTTTGAAGAGAAATCCCGGCTCATCAAAATCCTGAACGAGTGTGTCGGGCGCGACCAGTTTATCCCCGGCGACGTGCAGATCGTCATCGGGAGCGAAAACGCTTTCCCTTCGATGCAGCATTGCACGCTCATTACCGCGCCCTATCGCATCGGCACGGGAGAGGCTATCGGAACCCTGAGCGTCGTCGGCCCGATGCGAATTGAGTATGCGCGAATGATAAGTGTAGTAAACTATATGGCGCGGCTGATCGAGCGTTTGCTGCGCGAGGAGACTTCGTCCAACTGAGGCACGCGTCCTGACCCGGACGCTAATTTGTTCACCAACATCCCCGTGAGTTTCGAGTAGATCAATGACTCCCAATGAGAAAGAACAGAAAGCGAATCGCATTCCGGTGCGCTTTGTAGATGAAGACAACGCCGCGCCTGACGGGCAAAACGAGCAGGGGCGCGAAACTGACGCGGACTCGCTTTCTTCTGAGGAGCTTGGTCGTGCTTCGAGTTATGAGGATGAAACAGAGATGCAGCGCCGGATAGACAGAGGCGCAGAGGACAGCACAGCAGCCGGACGCGCAGAGGCAGACGATGCGGATGCAGCCGGAAGCCCGCCCGTCTCTGAAACGCCTGAACGCCGCGAAGATCAGGACACGGCGGCGGGCGGGCAGGTTTCTTCTTCTGCTGCCGGGACGGCTGATGTTGATGAAGCGGATGCTGCCGCGCAGGGCGGCCTCAAGACTTCCGGGCCAATGCTGGCAGAGTTGATTGCCACGCGCTCAGAACTCAAAAGGATAGAGGTCGAGCGACAGGACTTGCTCGATAAGCTGTCGCGCAGGCAGGCTGATTTTGAAAACTATCGCAAGCGCACAGAGCGCGAGCGCGGCGACACGTATCAACGAATGGTCGGAGACGTGGTCGGCAAGCTCTTGCCCGTGATGGATAACATGCGGCGCGCTCTGGAAGCCGAAAGTCTGCTGGAAAAATCGGAGTCGAAGGAATTCAGCCATTTTCTGCACGGCGTCGAATTGATTTACAAGCAACTCAACGATGTGCTGCAAGAGCTTGGCGTCGAGCCGGTCGCTGCCGTCGGCCAGCCCTTCGACCCGCATATGCATGAAGCGGTCGCTACGGAACACAGCGACGATTACGAGCCTGATACTGTGATTCAGGAACTTTTACGCGGCTATTCGCTGGGCGGCAAGCTCCTGCGCCCCGCGATGGTCAAAGTCTCAACACGGCAGTGAGCGGTGATGAGCTAAAAGGAAGCCTCCTCTTCCTCTATCTTCATCTTATCTTTTCACCTTTCACTCGGCACTATGAATCATTATGGGAAAAGTTATAGGCATTGATTTAGGGACGACTAACTGCTGCGTTTCCGTCATGGAAGGCGGCGCGGTGCAGATCGTGCCTAACAAAGAGGGCGGGCGCACGACTCCTACCGTGGTCGGCTTTACAGATAAGGGCGAGCGGCTGGTGGGCCAGATTGCCAAACGTCAGGCCGTGACCAATGCGACCAATACTGTCTACGCCGTCAAGCGTCTGATCGGGCGCAAGTTCAATTCGCCTGAAGTCCAGCGGATGCGCGACACCGCGCCGTTCGAGATTGTGGACACGCCGAATGGCGACGCGCACATACGCGTGCAGGGCCGCACCTATAGCCCGCAGGAGATTTCCGGCATCGTGCTGCAACGCCTGAAAGCAGCCGCCGAAGATTTTCTTGGCGAAGCCGTCACCGAAGCCATCGTCACCGTCCCCGCATATTTCGACGACACGCAGCGACAGGCCACAAAGGACGCGAGCAAGATTGCCGGACTCAAAGTCGAGCGCATCATCAACGAGCCGACAGCGGCTGCGCTGGCGTACGGTCTGGGCCGGACTGAGGCCGAACGCATAGTCGTCTACGATCTCGGCGGCGGCACTTTCGACGTTTCTATCTTAGAGATGAACGATGGCGTCTTTGAAGTCCTTTCGACTTCGGGCAACACTTTTCTCGGCGGCGAAGATTTTGACGAGCGCATCATCACATGGATGTCAGACCAGTTCCGCGAAGACACCGGGATTGATTTAAGACAAGACCGCCTTGCGCTGCAACGCTTGAAAGAGGCTGCCGAAAGAGCCAAGTGCGAGCTGTCTTCCGTGTCGGAGACCAACATCAACCTGCCTTTCATCGCGGCGGACGCCTCGGGGCCGAAACATTTTAACAAAATGCTCTCGCGCGACGAGTTTGAAAAGCTGGTGGCAGACCTCGTCGAGCAGACCATAGAGCCTTGTCAGAAAGCTCTCTGGGACGCGAAATTGCAGCCCACGGATATTGAAAAAGTCATCCTCGTCGGCGGCCAGACGCGTTCGCCCATCATTGCGCGGACGGTCAAAGAGATTTTCGGCAAAGACGCTTCGGTCGAAATCAATCCTGATGAAGTGGTAGCTATGGGGGCGGCCATACAGGGCGGCGTTTTGACCGGCGAAGTCAAAGACATAGTGCTGCTGGACGTGCTGCCCCTGAGCCTCGGCCTTGAGACGCGCGGCGGCCTCTTTACCAAACTTATCGAGCGCAACTCGACCATCCCGCTTCGCAACAGCATGATCTTTACGACCGTCGTTGACAATCAATCTTCGGTCGAGATTCATATTCTGCAAGGCGAGCGCGAGGTGGCGCAGGGCAATCGCTCGCTCGGCAAATTCGAGCTGGTCGGTATTCCGCCCAGCCCGCGCGGCGTGCCGCAAATCGAAGTCGGGTTTGAAGTTGATGCCAACGGCATCGTCTCCGTCTCTGCGCAGGACAAGACGACAGGGCGCGAGCAGCAGATGCGTATCACGCCGACTTCCGGCCTCTCGCCGGACGAGATCAATCGCCTGATTTCAGAAGCCGAGACTTCAATCGAAACCGACCGGCGCATCAAAGAGATCATCGGCCTGCGTAACAAGCTCGACAGCCTCGTGAAGAATACACAGCGCGCGATGGCAGAGTTTGGCGATGCTTTGAGCACAGAAGAGCGGCGCGCGGCACAGCGCACCTTGAGCGAGGGCGAATCGGCCACGCTCGCAGACAACCCCGATGAGATTCGTCAAGCGCTAGAAAACGTAGAGATGCTCGGCCTCCAACTCACCAACGCCATGATGAACTCTTCCGTCAGCGGCGCTTCCAAGATTGAGGAAGCATAGGTACAATACACGGGACTCAGAATTCAGGACTCAGGACTCAGGAGAAAAGCATCGAGCTTCTTATTCTGAGTCATGAGTCCTGAGTTCTGAGTCCTAATTTTAATTATGAGCAAACGTGATTATTACGAAGTTTTAGGCGTCAGCCGGACGGCGACCGAGCAGGAGATCAAGAGCGCGTATCGCCGTCTCGCCGTGCGTTTTCACCCGGACAAAAATCCCGGCGACGCGGAAGCCGAAGAGAAGTTTAAAGAAGCCGCCGAAGCCTATTCCGTGCTTTCGGACGCAGAGCAGCGTCGTCGTTATGACCGCTTCGGTCATGCGGGCGTGTCCAGCAGCGCGGGCGCAGGCTGGGGCGCACCCGGCTTTGGCGGCATCGAAGATATTTTGGGCGACCTGTTCGGCTTCGGCGATGTCTTTGGCGGGGGGCGCGGCGGCCAGCGACGCACAGTCGCACAGCGCGGCGCAGACCTGCGTTATGACCTTGAGATTTCTCTGGAAGAAGCCGCCAAGGGGATGACTGCGAACCTGCGTATCCCGCGTCTTGAGACCTGCGAGCTTTGCAAAGGCTCAGGCGCAGCCGAAGGCACGCAGCCGGAAACCTGTACGACTTGCAGCGGCAGCGGGCAGGTTCGTTACCAGCAAGGCTTCTTCTCTGTCGCGCGCACCTGCGGTAATTGTCGCGGCGCTGGCCGAATCATCAAGTCGCCTTGCGAGACATGTCAGGGAGCGGGCCGCGTCGAGCGCGAGCGTTCGATGGAGGTCAAGATTCCGGCGGGCGTGGAGACAGGCTCGCGCTTGCGCATCGCTGGCGAGGGCGAGGCTGGCACACAGGGCGGGCCACACGGCGACCTGTATGTCGTCATACATGTCGGCGAGCATGAGCAGTTTGAGCGACAGGGAAGTAATCTCTATTCCTCTGTGCCCATCACCTTTGCACAGGCTGCGCTCGGCGCGGAAGTCCCTGTCCAGACGCTGGAAACAAATCAGCAGATGAAGATTCCGGCAGGGACACAGACCGGCACAGTCTTTCGTTTGAAGGGGCAGGGGATGCCCGTTCTGGGGGGGCGCGGGCGCGGCGATCTTTTCGTCTCAGTGACCGTCATCACCCCGACGACATTGACGCGCGAACAGAGAAAACTGCTTGAGCAATTGTCGGAGATAGAAACCACAGACCTTGAAGACAAGGGACTGATAGACAAAGTCCGCGACATCTTCGGCTGAGAGCATACAGAACACAGAAAACATTTCCCGCAAAGGCGCAAAGACGCAAAGAAAGCTGTTGAGACTTTCTTTGCGTCTTTGCGCCTTTGCGGGAAACTTTGCTTTCCTTCTTGAACGTTTCGCAATCATACAAACCAGCCCCGCATCGTACGAGCGCGCTGAACTGATTTTGGTCACTCGGGCACGGCACAATCCTTCTGCAACAATCAAGTAAACCAATAAACTAGGGCATTAGAACTAATCTCCCGCCTATTTTATGCTCCGGCATGTCTGTTGCTCTACAAATCAATTGCAAGCGAATGCATGTACTCTCCCATTAAGTACAAATTGAGACGGGAGCTAATTAAAGATGAAGCGTAAATTTCAATTACTGTTCGGCGCACTGGCGTTGATGATTCTGACAACCCTTTCGGCTTCGGCGCAGACTGTCACAGACAGCGCGTCCGAAGATACCGAAACAAAGTTGATTGAGGCAAAAGTCGTAGAGGTCACAGATAGCCGTATCTCTGTCTTTGCCCGCAGCGGCGTCGAGCATGTGATTGCGATTAACCGCGAAGGAACGCATGTGACGATTGAGGGAAGGGTTGTATCTTTGAAGGATTTGCGCGAAGGCGATGTCATTAACATCGAGCTTGACGAAGCGAATCCAGTCAAGTTTGCCAAAAATATTTCACTGACCACTTCGGCTTCATCGGAACAAGTTGCACGGGTTCGCCCCTAGGTTACGACTGCCTAAAGGCATCGCCTCGATAACCTAACGGCGACTGAGAGCCGCTCTACCCTCGCAGTAGAGCGGCTCTCGTTATTTACTAACCGCAACTATAAATATCTCAATAAGATACGTTTCTACGATAGCTACTCAAATTGTAATTGTGTGCCTATAGTGTGCCAGTTTCCGAAAACAACATGCTTTCAAGCCTCTCTGATGCCGCTTGCTGCATAGTTGGAAGAACGTGAGAATAAGTATCCAGAGTCAGCGTGATGGAAGCATGGCCGAGTCTTTCACTAACCACCTTCGGATGCTCATTAGCCGCCAGCAGAAGCGTCGCGCATGAATGGCGCAGTCATATAGCCTAAACGACTCTGACAAGCCTGCACGCTTCAGTATGGGCTTAAAATGGCGACGCGTGATGTCTAATCGGATTAAGGGAGTGCCTGTAGCTGTCGCAAAGACAAGATCATGATTGTGATACTCCGGCCCGGCCTTTAATCGCTGCTCAGCTTGTTTGCGCCTATGGTCTATAAGTGACCGGAGCACCGAAGAGGGAAGGGGAATATTGCGGCGGCTTCTCGTCGTCTTGAGTTCACCAAAATACCAATCGCCAGCCTTATTACTTCGCCAGATTAGTGAACGCTGAACAGTGACTATGCCCTTATCAAGCTCAACGTCTTTCCATTGAAGGCCGAAATATTCTTCCGGGCGCATCCCTGTAGAAAGTGCGAGCGCGAAAAGCACACCCCAACGATCTTGGGCTGCGGAAGCAAGAAATTGCATAGCCTCTTTAGGCGAGAATGCCCGCATCTCCCTTTGACGGATGCGCGGCAGTTCAACTAAAGATGTCGGGTCTTGTGCCAGCAATTTCCACTTAAACGCTTGTTTGAACGCTGACGAGAGCGGCGTGTGCGCGTGATGCACTGTGCTGGCTGCAAGACCGCGTTGCTGCATATCAGAATAAAGTTTCTGAATGTCTTGCGCCTGAATCTCCGACAGTTTCCTTTCTCCTAGTGTTGGCAGAACGTAAAGGTTGAGAACTTCCGTGTAAGCCCTATGTCCGCGTTCGGAGAGTCTGGGGCGTGCCGATGTCTCAAGCCACTGTTTGATATATTCGTTGACGGTCATTCCCGTAGGTTCAACGAACATGCCTAAATCTATTTCACGCAATTTCTGAGTAAGAAATTTATCAGCATCCTTCTTTGTCCCGTGAATTGTATTATTGAGATAACGACGCTTGCCGCTACCATCACGGCCCATGAAAATACGCACAAGCCAAGTTCGCTCACCTCGCTTGATGATCTGTCCGGCCATATTATTTGAACCTCCTAGCCGCTTGCGCGTCCCTTACCTTGTTCTGTGTTATTCTTCTCATTGCTCTGAACCTTTCTTGGTTGGAAGGGATTGAGTGAAGGGATAGGAAGCGTTGGCGCGCTCACCTATCCCGTTTCGCTTTTAGTGACTGGCAAGCGATGTTTGCGCCATGAATGAGTGAAGCGGAATTGCTGCCACACCATGCTTGCAAGCTACGCCTTCTTTGGTCTGGCAGGAGCAATCAACAAACTTGCCTGTCTGCTCCTTCCAGCACCGCACGAGGTAACTATTGCCTCTGCTGCCTGTAACCTCATACAGACCAAACATGACACACTTAACTTTCGGATGAAGTTGACGCGCACGCTCAATCGCGTTGCTAAGATTTGCCGTTCCGAGTCTGAACATTGTTTTTGAACATCCTTTCCAGCAACATTAACGAACAGGAATAATATACCGTTGCCGGAACAATAAAGCAAGAATAAACTGCCATTGACGGAACATTTATTTCAGCGTATAAATCCGTCTATGAAACTTCTTAATACTAATCAGGCAGCCGAAGCATTAGGTGTGAGCGCACGGCGTATCCGCGCGATGATTGATGCTGGCACATTGCCCGCACACCGCATCGGTCGAGAATATGCTATTGAAGAATCTGCACTTTCTAAAGTGAAGACTTACGGCAAGCCGGGCAGGCCGTCCAAGACAGAGCAGGCTAAACAAGCAATATCAAAGAACACCCAGAAGCCTTGAATCGGCTCAAATATTTCAAATTCTTGCAAAACCTTTCATTCTCATCTTCTACTCATCATCTGGCTCTCGCAGTCCCATTTTGCCGTTATCATCCATATAGTAATATGATGAATTATGCGGTCGCGGCTGAGGAATCATAGGCTTCTCAGTAGGAGCGAGGCGTTCCAATCTTTCACGCTCGCGCTCTGCCTGCTTGCGCGCCTTTTCCTCTTCTTTCTCAAGTTTCTCCCTGAGACGCTTCTCTCTGAGAGCAGCAACCTCTGCTGTCAGGGATTCAATCTGTGCCTGTGTCTCTGGCTCGACTTCGTCCCAGAGAACCATCTCGCACGCCTCCCTACACCGCGCAATGTTGAGCAACTTGAGCGCCGCCTCTTCCTCATCAGACCGCCTGTCATCCCCGTCGAACATATATCCGATAGCGCCCTTCCCAAGCTGTTCCAGCCGTTCCATTAACGGGAATGAACTCGGCCCGTATAACTTCTCTTCACGCTCTCTTGCCTTCTGTATCAGGGCATCAGCTTGTTCTTTCAACTCTTTGCGCTCGCGCTCAAACTTAGTCAGTTTTTTCAGCTTCCGGCGGGGATTGCCCGCATAGGAAGGATCACCGCCCGGATACTTAGCAGCCCTCGCTCTTTCTTTCAGGAGTGCTTCTCTCTTCGCATAGTAATTCCACCAACACATTGCCGCGTAAGCCCGTTCATCGCGGTACGTCTCGCCGTCATATTTTTGATACCAAAGAAGTAGTGCCTCTTTCAGGCGCGGCGTGAACCCACAGAAATTCTCCCTGTACCTATTGCCGCACCAACGACAGGTGAACCAAACATAATCATTCTCTTGCGGCACTTCGCTCTTGTACTCCTGTCCGCTACAAGCAAGGTGTGTGCGGCAATGCGCGCACCGGACGATACGCATCGTTTGACTTTCCAGTTTATTCAGCCGGGCATCAAGTTTCATCGGTCTTCCTCGCTCTCTTCTTCATCTCGTTCGCGCTGCCGTTTATCGGCCTCTTCTCTAGCCTTCAAAGCCTGCTCCAAGTATTTGACCCGTTCGGCATAGTCGAACTGCTCGCGCACCTTGAAAGTATAATCAAGGATCGCCTTTGCCGCCTGAACTTCGGCTGACGGAGTGCCGCAGGAAAGATTCTTCTTCAGCGATTCAATCGCCTGAGTCGCCGCGCCCTGCAAAGCTCCGAGCGCGCCGTCAACGGCCTTGTCCTGCGCTTCCTTGTATCGTTTGAGAAAGTCCTCACGCTGCATCAAGCGCCAGATGGTGGACTCACTGACACTGGCAGCAGTGGCCGCATCCTTAATGGTTGGATTGGACAGCAGAGCCACAATCACGCCTTCATGCCTGCGCGATAGTCCCGGCTCCACTATTTCAGGGGTAATCGCTTTATCTGTCTCTTTATTTGAACGCTTGCTCATTTTCTAATGGATTTCACCTCGTTTCTGGATGGATTAATGTCCCAAGAGCCTCTTTCACATTCGCTAATGACGGAAATCAAGCCTGTCCTGCACGCTTTTCTGAGGCTTGCTTCTCAATTCCCTGAGCAATTTAGAAAACCTCATTCTCTACAGAAATTTCCCTCATCTGATGTGTCACTCTCCGCCCCTGTTTTAGCCCTTTTTCGCCTTGTGTTACTGGTAAATCAAAACGGCAGGTTGGCCAAGTTCTGGTCGCAGTTCGGGCAACTCACATCTTCGCTGGAAACTATCGACGAACAAGTCAAGCACGGATAGCTGTACAACTGCGGCAGACTATCACTCGCTTGATCCGTGTGCTCAGGCAAAGGCGATGCATCGAACAGCCGACTACTCGTTAAATCTCTATCATCCGTTTCTGAGATTTCTAGGTTTCTAGGTTTCTCTATATATGGATACCTAGAAAACCCACCTTCTCCGCTATCGCCGGATGTGAGGTTATTTGGGTTCATCAGGTTTTCTAGGTTAGCTGGGTTTGCTAGATTCTTCCGGTAGGTATACGGATTGCCCCTCTTGCCCTCTCCGTTTCGTATAACTTTCCCTTCTTCTACTAATGAGCGAATGGCCCTTGAGATTAAACCCTGTGCGCCGCCAATACGCTCCTTCACATCTGCTTCGGTAAGCTCTTCTGTGTTGCTCATCGAAGCTAGGATTTCTGCTTTCTTATCCGTCTGCAAAACTGCTTGCAGATCGCCCTGCATTATCAGAAGCCCGGTTTCCGCTTCTAGCTCCACAACCGTTTCCGGCATATCCTCGCCATATCGTTGCGTTGACAAAATTGTTCGTCCGCGCTCGCGCTTCTTCATTTGCAGATGGCAATCCACTGCCCCAAATAATGCAGTCGAGCCAAGCAGCGCATCTCCGCCGTCTCGCTCGCCTTTGCCGTCGTGATGCAGCGCATGAATATGGCAATTGGTCTTTCGCGCCAGATCAATTAAAGGCTCAAGCGCGCGGCTCATTGCTCCATAGTCGTTAAAGTCCCTAACGCGCACGATGCGCGAGAGCGGATCAATGATTGTCAAAACAGGCTCATTCTCGGCCACTGCTATTTGTAAAGCAGTCAGTGCATCTTCCGGCGTCACGAACGACAACTGAATGTTATCGTCAGAGGCGTCCATTCGACGAAAATGTTTGGCGATTTCAGCGCGCTTTTCCTCAAGGCAGAGATATAAGACTTTGCCCCTTACAGTTTCACGCCCAAGAAACGGTTTGCCGCGTGAGACCGCAAGAGCGAGATTGCGAGCCAGCGTGGATTTGCCAACTTTCGGCTTGGCCGAGCAGATAGAGAAGCCGCCCATAGGCAAAGTCTTTTTCCAGACAAACGACACATCCTCTTCCGGCTCTGCGAGTAGTTGATTAAGCGGCGTGAAGATAAATTCCCTCGCGCCCGTTGATTTGCCGTGTGCTTTGTTCGAATCATCGGCAGATGTTGATTTTCTTTTCGACGCATATCGTTGCGCTACGTCTTGGCACAGTTCCAAGACTTCCATTTCCTCAAGAGGCGGCTGACAGCGTAGCTTATTGGTCACTTTCAGCGCGGCGAATATCTCTTCTTCATCCATCCCGCGCCGTCGCATCGAACCAGCCAAACTCAGAAGCTTGTTATGGCGTGAGCCATTACTAATGACTTCAGTGACATTTGGCGAACGGTTCGCGCTATGCGCAACAGGCATATTTACGGGTATGTCATTTGTTGTAGAAAGTTGCGGAAATGCCAGCCGCATCTCTGCCAGCGAGAAGCGTCTATCAGGCTCAAAGGTGTGAAACTCGACACGCTTATACTCATGTTCGCCCGCCTGCGTGTTGTAGTGAACATGATTGAAAAATGGGAGTCGCATGACGCGAGACGGATTCTTAATTGCCTTATCGCTGTCAAAATGAGTGATAAGTCTTTGCTGTATATCGCGCCAAGCGGCGGCATCACAATCCCCTTCGATGAGCCAATAAGCATGAACACTTTTTCGCGTCTTTACTCGAATTGAGGGCTGAAGCGGTGCATCGTCAAGCCGTTTGTGCTGTTCGTTAAGTGACAAGTTATCATCCTCAACAAAGAACGCATTAAAGCGCGTGATGTCCGCATCTGCATTCCCGCCAGCATTGACAACGAAGTACCAGCCGCGAGATTCATTTGCGGCAGTCATCATGCTTTGCAGATTTTCGTCTGTCGCCAATCTTCGCCGCGTTACGATCTCCACGAGCGGGCGATTATCTGGTGCATCAGGCATATCTTTGGCTTTGAAGGCGCGGAGGTGAATCCTCTCGTCCTCGTCAGAAAAGAATGCGGCGAGAAAATCCATCAGGGCGGTCACGGCCTTCCCTCACTTTCAACTAGTCTGCCGCCGCATGCCATCCATTGCCTGATAGCTTCGGCGTCAAAGCGATACTGACGCTCGCCAAGACGAATTACTGGGATGGCATTTCGTCGGGCTAGTTCATACACACGCTGGCGATCAACTCTGAGCATCTCTGCTACTTCTTCAGCAAGTAGAATCTTTTGTTCCATCTCTTCTCCTTTTCAAAAACAAAAAGCTTGCTGAATTACTCAGCAAGCTCAGATTAAAGTGAACTAAAATAATGAACAACTACATGAATTTTCTAGCCTTTTTCTTCTTGAGCAGAATCACCATTTTGCTCAACTGATTTATCACTTTTCGATTCAATAAACTTAATCTTCTGCTCTAGTGATTTTACCTTTGTTGCTTGAGCCGTTTCGCCATTCTGTTCAAGTAAGTCGGGTGCTTTCTCTTGAGCTAGAGTTTCTTGTGTCGCTTTCCAATTAGCTATCAGTTCGCGTCCCTGCTTGAGAAACTCAAAAAGCTGCGCGCTAGAGTAACCTGTAACTCTTACCCCTTCTTTGCGTTGTTTGATAACCGATTCGCTAACGCCATGCTTTTTTATTAGGCGGACGCGCCGCGCTGCGTGTTCAACTGCTAGTTCGCTTACTTTATGCTCAACAATTTTAACGTCAAGTCGGTCTGTATTTTCCAGTTTATCTAGAAGGTCATCGGGAGTATCTTGAAATTTACCCGCTTTGGCATACTCGCGCCAATCCTCATCATCGCTGGACATTCTACTGAGGCGCTTCCAATGCTTATAAATTGCACCATATTCTTCAGCAAGGCTGAGTTTGTGCCAATTTTCTGAGGTCTGTCCCTGATACTTCCAAAGCTGTCCTATCTTTTTAGCGTAGTCCTTAATTATCAGGTCTAATAAAACAGCTTTTTGTCGAGGTAATGGATTCCCGCGCTCTGCATGGTAATGAATAATATTTTGCCGATTCTGAAAACGCCACTGTGCAATTACTTCTGAAATAAACGAATCCATCATCATCTCTGCCCGTGGATAAAAATTGTCAATCATAATAAGAGCCATCTCGGTTGCGCGATCAATAGCCATGACCTCTAATTCTTCGTCTGTGCGATCTGACAAGTTTAACCACTTAAAGTAAGAACGGGCTTCAGCCAGAAAAGCGTAAACAGCTTCGATGGGATAGAAAAAGGCTTCAATAACAGGCGATTCATCCCCAACAAATCGGAAGAATAAACATGGTACATTACCATCAATATGAAAAGTGATTCTTGGTGTGAGCATTTCGTTTAGTCTTTCTTCTGGTGACAAAGCTAAATACTCTTCCCCAATAATTGATTTCCCTATTTGTGACCTGTAACCAAGAGCCTTCGTGAATATTTCGATTGCGAGTAGCGCGTCCTGTTCGGTTAGTCTCTGTTCTTCCATCTTTGGCTCTCCTTACAGTTTTAGATATAATAAACTAAAGTTGAAACGCTCTGCCATATCTGAGACAAACACAGATAACTTTAGACTCTAACAGTCATTCTCTAAAATTGATCTGACCTCCCGATGAACGAACAGAACAAAGACTCACAAGCAGAGCGAAATCATCCTTACTTTACCTTGCATCCTTCAGTGTTCGTTTATTCTTTGTTGGTAAGTCAGAAAAGTTGATATATTTTTTCTGTTCACAAAGTGAAAGTGCTCTAAAGATATGAATGGTAATGAAGCGAAAGCGCGAATCAAAATAAACAAGTTACTGGAAGAAGCAGGTTGGCGTTTTCTGGATGATGAAAGAGGGGATGCCAATGTCCTGCTAGAGCAAAATGTCAAGATCACTCGATCTTTGCTTGATGAACTTGGCAATGATTTTGAGAAAACAAAAAACGGCTACGCAGATTATTCATTGGTCGGCAATGACGGGCGCGTTGTCGCCGTTGTTGAAGCCAAAGCCGAATATCTCAATCCGCTTATAGGTAAAGAGCAAGCCCGCGCATACGCTTATAAGCAGGACGCGCGTTTCGTCATTCTTTCCAATGGGAATCAGCATTATCTTTGGGACACATATTTAGGCAATCCCAAAGTCATCACCAAGTTTCCGCGTCTCGAAGAGATTGCTGACTTCAACGAATTCCAGCCAGCCGCAAAGAACATCACCAATCAAACAGTTGATAGTGATTTCATCGTCTTAACGCAGAAGCCTGATTATGCTGATGACCCAAGATGGAAGGATGAAGGACAGCGAAAGCAGTATCTTGAAGAAAACAAACTGAAGATTTTGCGTCCGTTTCAGCTTCGCGCGACTCAACGCATTCAAGAAGAAATCCATAAGAATGGTAAAGATCGCTTTCTGTTTGAGATGGCGACTGGCACAGGAAAAACATTAACCTCTGCCGCTGTGATTAAATTGTTCTTAAAAAGCGGCAATGTTAATCGCGTGCTGTTTTTAGTTGACCGCCTCGAACTTGAAGACCAAGCGGCTAAAGCCTTCAAAGAATATTTGAAGAACGATTATCGGTGCGTAATCTACAAAGAAAACCGTGATGATTGGCGGCATGCAGAAATTGTCGTCTCAACCGTCCAATCCCTGCTCTTCAAAAACAAGTATAAGCGGATTTTTAAGCCCAATGATTTTCAACTGATTATTTCTGACGAAGCGCATCGCTCCATCGGCGGCAACAGTCGCGCCGTGTTCGAGTATTTCATCGGATATAAATTAGGTTTGACTGCAACGCCGAAGAACTATTTGAAAAAGGTAGATATTGCCAGCATCAATGCTAAAGACCCGCGCGAACTCGAACGCCGGATGCTGCTCGATACTTACACTACGTTTGGTTGCGAATCCGGTGAGCCGACATTCAGCTACTCATTGACAGACGGCGTTAGAGACGGTTTTTTGGTCAACCCGATTGTCGTTGATGCGCGAACTGAGATAACAACACAATTGCTTTCAGACGAAGGTTACAGCGTTCTTGTTGGAGCAGAAATTGAAGCCGACGCGAAAGCCGAACTTGAGGCTGAAGAAAACAAGGCGACGGACAGCAAAGTTGAAGCAGATAAAGAAACATTCTTTTCGCGTGACTTTGAGCGTAAGTTCTTCTCTGAGAATACAAATAAAATCTTGTGCGAGACGTTTCTGAAAAACGCTTTGCTCGATCCAATCACGGGCGAAGTCGGCAAGACGATCATCTTTTGCGTAAGCCAGAACCACGCGGCAAAGGTAACGCAAATCCTGAATGAATTTGCTGACCAGATGTTTCCGGGCAAATACAGTTCAGATTTTGCCATTCAGATCACATCAAAGATTAAGGATGCACAGCAGTTCACTATCAATTTCACGAATAACAACCTCAGTGGTAAAGGTAACTTCAATCCGCTTTATCAAACGAGCAAGAGCCGCGTTTGTGTCACGGTTGGCATGATGACGACTGGTTACGATTGTCCAGACATTTTGAATGTCTGTTTGATGCGCCCGATCTTCTCGCCAACAGATTTTGTGCAAATCAAAGGCAGAGGCACGCGCAAGCACAATTTTCTGACGGAGCTAAAAGACAAAGATCGTAAAGCGGAGATCGGAAAAGCGGAAAAAAACAGTTTCAAGTTATTCGACTTCTTTGCTAACTGCGAATATTTCGAAGAAAAGTTCAATTACGATGAAGTCTTAACTCTGCCTATTGAGCCGAGCATTGGAAGTGAGCGCGACAGAACTGATACACGGCAAACAGTTATCATTGAAGGTTACGAGAATTTTAATCTTGATCCTCTGAAGCGGCTTGAAGAGACTGCTATCGGCGCGGACGGGATGAAGATTGATCGCAAGCTGTTCGAGCGTTTTGAAGACCGCGTAAAATCTGACACGGAAATCAAGCGCATGATTGAGGAAAGGGATTTTGGGGCAATTGAGGATTACATTGTCGGCAACATTTTCGATAAGCCCGAAGAGTATTATAACCTCGACAAGCTGCGTAAGACTTTGAAGATTGACCGGCGGCTTTCTCTGCGCGAGATAGTAGAGAAGGTTTTCGGCTTTATTCCTTACTTTAAGAATAAAGACGAATTACTTGAAGAAGAGTTTGATAAGTTCGACAGCCGTTACACGCCTGACGAAGCACACTTTGCCGTTGCGAAGCACTTCTTCAAAAGCTACCTTACGGATAGCGAGTTTCGGGACATTATCGAAAGCCGTCAGTTTGCGCGTTTAGCGACAAATCCAAACCGTGATGCGTTTCAGAAAGTTCCGCTTGAAGTACGAAATCAGATCATCGAATACATTAAAGATAATGTTTCGCTTAATCAATTTATGGAATAACTGAAAACGTTTTGACTACATATACAATCTTAGGACTATGACCACCGAACAAATAATAGGCTTGATCGGCGTTGTTGCTACAATTATTATTGGCGTGATTTCTTGGTTTGTATCCGCACGTATTGCACGGAAGAACTTTTCAGCCCCCAAACTTCATTATCGCATATCAATGGTTCCGTTGCTGTCGATAAAAACACCTGCGACGACTAAAGGATTAAAGGTTGAGTACAATGGAGAGTTACTTGTCGAGCCAACGCTACTTTCGATAGACATAATCAATGCTGGAGACGTTGCGATTGAAAATCCTCCAATCGAAGTTGAAGCTCAAGGTGCAACCTATCTTATTCCCGGCTATTTTGAAGATGTCCCTCCCGGCTACAATAGTCTTTGGAGTATTGAAAGAACCGATGCAGATTCTTGCGCTGTGCATCTAACTCACATTAACCCAAAACAAATAGTTAAAGCTCGTTTCTTCTTAGATGAATATCCCAAAAAAGAGCCTATATTTAAGTGCCCGATGAAAGATTTATCAACTAAACGGGTTACTTCAGTTGTTTCAAAAGAAACAGTTGATGGAGTACTTAACGCGCTACCTTTTCCATACAAATTTCTATCCGAAGTCATCAAACGAGTTTCTGGAGTCTGAAAACCGCACCCATGCTTGATAACGAAACCAAACGACGGATTGATACTGCCCGCGATATTCTTGTCGGCAAATTACCCGACCCGAAAAGTCAGGTTGAGCAAATCACTATCGCGCTGATTTATAAGTTCATGGATGACATGGACGCGCAGAGCGTTGAGTACGACGGTGAGCCTTCGTTCTTTGTCGGTGATTATGAGAAGTATGGCTGGCGTAAGATTTTCGCGCCGGGTATCGGAGGACACGAATTGCTGGCTCTGTACGGCGAGGCGATTACGAACCTCAATCAGAATCCGAATCTGCCGCAACTTTTCCGCGACGTGTTCAAGAATGCCTTTCTGCCTTACCGCGACCCGGAAACGCTCAAGCTGTTCTTAAAGACGATCAACGAGTTTCAGTACGACCATAGCGAGCGGCTGGGCGATGCGTTCGAGTATCTGCTGTCGGTCTTGGGTTCGCAGGGCGACGCGGGACAGTTTCGCACCCCGCGTCATATCATTGATTTTATCGTTGAAGTCGTGCAGCCGCGCAAAGAGGAAACTGTTTGCGATCCGGCTTGCGGCACGGCAGGCTTTCTGATTTCGTCCTACAAGTACATCCTGAGAAATAACACGCGCCAGCAGAATGGCGACATGCTCACGCCCGATGACCGCAGACGCTTGATGCAAAACTTTGTCGGTTACGACATTTCGCCGGACATGGTGCGCTTGAGCCTCGTTAATCTGTATCTACACGGTTTTCCAGACCCGCATATTTACGAATATGACACGTTGACGAGCGAAGATCGTTGGAATGAATCCTTTGATGTCGTGATGGCGAATCCGCCGTTTATGTCGCCGAAGGGCGGCATTAAGCCACACAAGAAGTTTTCTTTGCAAGCGAATCGGAGCGAGGTTCTGTTCGTTGATTACATCGCCGAACACATCAATCCGGTGAGCGGCAGGGCGGGCGTGATTGTTCCCGAAGGCATTATTTTCCAGAGTGCGAATGCGTATAAGGATTTGCGGAAGATGCTGGTTGAGAAAGCATTTCTTTACGCCGTCGTGAGCCTTCCGGCAGGCGTGTTCAATCCGTATAGCGGCGTCAAGACTTCAATCCTGTTTTTTGATAAAACCCTGGCGGCAAAGAGCGATAAGATACTTTTTGTCAAAATCGCCGACGACGGTTTCGGACTCGGCGCGCAACGCAAACAATTAAAGACTTCCGACTTGCCCGACGCGCTCAATGTCATTCTTGATTTTCATAAGGCAATCGCACACGGCGATACTTCACGTTTTGCCGATGGCGAACTTCCTTTGCAAGCATTCGCCGTTGAGAAAAGTTCAATCGCGGCAAATGGTGACTTCAATCTTTCGGCTGATAGATACAAAGCCGCTAAAGCTGCTCACAAAGAATATGAAATGGTTTCGTTGGGCGAAATATGCGACATATTTAACGGCTCAACACCATCAAGAAGCGAAACATCTTATTGGGAAAATGGTTCGATAAACTGGTTCACAGTTGATGATATTAGAGAACAAGGCAGGGTTATAAAATACACTAAACAAAAAATCACGGAGAAAGCTCTGAATGAGACAAGCGTAAAGCTCTTACCTTCTGAAACTGTTCTTCTGTGTTGTACTGCATCTGTCGGAGAATACGCATTTGCAGAAGTTCCGCTAACCACAAATCAGCAGTTCAACGGCTTAGTTATAAAACAGAATTTCAAAGATAAAGTTCTACCCAAATATCTTTTTCATATTGCTTCTGGCTTCAAGGATTCTTTGATGAATCTTGGTGGAACAACTTCATTCAAATTTATTTCAGTTAAAGATTTGAAAACGATAATCATTCCGCTCCCGTCGTTGTCAATACAGAAAGAGATAGTTGAGCGCGTCGAGGGCTATCAACGCCTCGTTGATGGCGCAAATCAAGTTGTTAAGAGCTTTAAACCAAACATCAACCTCAATGCCGATTGGCAAATAGTCGAACTCGGTGAGGCACCGATTGAAATTATTGACGGCGACAGAGGCGAGAACTATCCGAAAAAGACAGAGTTTAATCCAGAAGGTTACTGCCTGTTTTTGAACACGAAAAACGTCAGGCAGGATGGCTTTTTGTTCGATGAATTGGAATTTGTTTCTAAAGAAAGAGACGAAAGTTTAAGAAAGGGAAAGCTAAAGAGAAACGATGTTGTCATGACAACACGCGGAACAATTGGAAATATTGGCTTGTACGATTCAACGGTTCCGTTTGATAACGTCAGAATAAATTCTGGAATGTTAATTTTCAGACCTGAACTCGAAACGATAAATCCGAAATATCTTTTTACCCTTTTCCAAACTGAATTTGTTAGAGAACAGCTTTCTGATATTTCTTCGGGAAGCGCACAACCGCAGTTGCCAATTAGAAACTTGGTCAGCGTAAAAATTCCGCTCCCGCCGCTTGAAGTACAAAAGCAAATAGTCGTCCAAATCGAGCGCGAGCAATCTTTGGTCAACGCCAACAAAGAGTTAATCACTATCTACGAGCAAAAGATAAAAGACGAAATCAACAAGTTGTGGGAACAGTAATTAAAACGAACTAACACTTCACCGCTATATGGTCACAAAGAAGCAGCAGAGCGAACTAACATTTGAAGTTGAAAAAGATTATTTAGAGCTTCCTGCTAGACAACTGCTAGAAGAATATGGCTCTGGCAGTCATGTTCCCGGTTCGGGAAGTGCTTCTGCTTTATCTGCGCTCATTGCTATTGAGTTAATGAGGACTGTTTGTAAGCTGACGATTACCAAACCTAAATACAAGGAAAGTCACAGCAAGCTTGAGTATATTCAAAACAAGCTCGAATCGGAGTTTAAACCCAGACTTACCGAACTATTTAAGCACGACATAGAAGCGTTCAATCGCGTATCCGTGTATCGAAGGCAACGTGACGACTCAGAAGACGCTAGGGAAAAGAAGAGATTAAATGCTGAATCTTTGAATGAGCAAAAGCAAGCCACTGAAATCCCTCTAGAAATATGTAGGCTGTGTTTAGACATGTTGCCGCTCTCATTAGCGATATTTGAGGAGGGATTCAAGTCAGCAAGGGGCGATTCAGGAGTAGCAATCAGCAACCTACTTTCTGCCATTTCAGGCGGGTTATTCATTATTTTTCTAAATCTGAAAAGTTACAAAAAAAGCCGATGGCGTAATACTACTAAACGTAATGCGGAGGAACTGACAAGGGAATTTTACCACTACCAAACTAGAGCCTTCACAAAAGTATTAGAGCTTTACGAAGAGGGTCTTTTGGATTCCGAGAAACAGCTTAAATTTGAGTTCCTCCAGCAGCAAGATAACTGACTTTCAGGTCCAACCCATACGCAGAAGAGCTAAGACGAAATCAATCAGCTTTGGGAGCAGTAGAAAATGGCAAGCCCTGATGACATCTTTCAATACCTACCGCTCAGATATAAAACGCAAGACGAAGAAAACTACATCAAGTTTCTCTGGGAAAGTTTTGAACTCAACTATCAAAATGGCAAATATCAGTTTGCCTTTATCGCCTATCACCTGCTTTTCATGACCTTTGTGTATTTTCAGATTTGGAAAATTTACGCTGTTGATGTTGACGTGTTTCGCAAATCAACCATTAGTTT
Organism: Pyrinomonadaceae bacterium; assembly: GCA_963817025.1. GTDB lineage: Bacteria > Acidobacteriota > Blastocatellia > Pyrinomonadales > Pyrinomonadaceae > JACMLC01. The sequence goes on from CAWFML010000005.1 coordinate 1,144,731, forward strand.
TGAAGGGTTAGACGATATTCTGGCTGACATTGAAGAACGAAACAAAAAGAATAAAGAGGAAGGGGAGCCGCTAGAAATGCTTTATCCTTTTAGTTTGGCTGACATTTTAGAGAGTCCAGTGATGAATTTTTTCAAGTTAATCGGATGCGATAAGGGCAAAATTGGACAGTACAAAAAGATTGTAAAGGCTCGAAATGAAATTGCACATGCTAATGGAAAGATGGTTTTTATTGCCTCAAAAGATATAGACCAAAAAATCGAGGAAATTCTGCGATTAGTAGAGGAAATTCACAGTCACTCATCAGACACGACGAAAGCATGTTTCATCAAGTTCCTGAAAAACGACTCTGATACAGAAACCAGAGAGTATATTGACGACCTTGACCAGATAAACGAAGTCCTCATTGGCGGAAATTACATTTCACCGAAAGATATTAAACAGATGCTCAAATTCGACATCAACATGCTTTCAGCCAGAGCAAACTTTCCTGAAATACAACAGCTTTTTGAAACTCTAACATCCACGTTTAAGGAAACCGATGAACTGCAAGCAGCATAGCCGCAGGCAATAAAGATTCCTGAGATTTATTATGGCACTCTACGAAGTCACTTCGGAAAATCTAACGAAGATCACTCAAATCACCTTCGATCAGGTCGGCCTGCGCGAGAGAACAGACCTTCAAAGACTCTTAAAGAAACAGATTGGTGTGGTTTTGCCCGACACTCTTGTAATCGCCGAAGAGTTTGGCGAATGGGAAGAGTCGAAACGTCGCATTGATCTGCTCGCTCTGGATAAAGACGCCAACCTCGTCGTTATCGAATTGAAAAGAACCGAAGATGGCGGACACATGGAACTGCAAGCTATCCGCTACGCGGCAATGGTTTCGACCATGACCTTCGAGCGCGCCATTGACGTTTTTTCGCGCTACTTGACTCAAAACGAAATCAGTGGTCAGGATGCCAGAGCCACAATTTTAGATTTTCTTGAGCGTGGAGAACCTGATGAAGATTCATTTGCACAAGACGTAAAAATCGTGTTGGTTTCAGCCAATTTCTCAAAGGAAATAACAACGGCTGTGATGTGGCTTAATAAGCGGGACTTGGATATTCGTTGTATCCGCCTTACGCCTTATCAAGACAACGGACGCATTCTAATAGATGTGCAGCAGGTTATCCCGCTCCCAGAAGCGGCTGAGTATCAAATTCAAATTCGGGAAAAAGAACAAAAGGAGCGGAAAGAACGCAACGCACGTCTTCCTTTACCTAGATTCTGGGAAAGTCTTCTTACATTGGGCGAAGGGAAATCAACGCTTCACGCTAAGATGTCGCCTTCGGAGCGTCCTTATATTGGCGCAACTTCCGGCGCAAAAGGGCTGACTTTCTATTATGTAGTTTCTCAGCACGGAAGCCGCATTGAGCTTTACATTGACCGTTGGGATGTGGAAGTCAACAAAAGAGTTTTTGGCGACTTAGAATCCAACAAGGAAGAGATAGAAGCCGCCTTTGGAGCACCTCTCTCGTGGCAAGGTCTTGCCGGGAAACGGGCTTGCCGAATTGCTTACGAAATGACGATTGGCGGCTATAAAGATGACGAAGCCAGTTGGCAACCAATTCAAAACGCGATGGTTGATGCAATGGTTCGCCTTGAGAAGGCTCTTTCACCGTATATAGCGAAGTTAACATAGATGAGAAAACTCACATAATGCTGCATCGGCCATAAAAATCTGTTGCAATAAATCTTGCAAGGCATTACTCTTTGCTCCGTGAGTGTCTACCTCGTCAGACATTTCAGCACGCCGGACGCTCTCATTAAACACACAATCACTAGGCCGCCGTTAGCCGATTCTAGTAAGGCAGCTTAGCTAATCAAAATTTTGGCGTGGCGGCTAGAAAACCGACAGTACGCTTTGGAGCAGGCTCAGGACAATGGCTGTCACTTTCTCTTCAGCCGTTTTCGGATTATGAATTTCACCATCTGTCGCTTGCTCTTGTGTTCTGTTCTGTGGTGGTTGTTGTACGGGGGTATGAATCTCCCCCGCTAACGTGGGGCAACTTAGTGCCAGCACTATCAGACATGCTCTAAGAGATTTTCTCATCGTTCTTTTCCTCGTTGGCCTATGAAGCTACCGACTGGATTGACCGCCGCATTCCGCTAAGGACGCGGCGGTTTTTTTGTGCTTGCCAAAAAATTGCAAGCATACAGAAAGGCTTTCCTCATATGAATTTAGCAGAAGAACATCGGAAGGAACTAGACGATTCCTCACTTACCGCTAATGAACGCGTCTTGCTGCGGTGTCGCCTCGCCAGTGAGCTACTTCATACGGGACAATATGAGGACGCACGCGAGGCTCTAGGGGATTTATGGAGTGGTGTTGGCAAACGCCCAAATGTTGAAGGGCTGGAAGACATACTAAGAGCCGAGGTCTTATTGCAATGCGGCACGCTTTCAGGTTGGCTAGGTGCGAGCCGACAGATTACAGACGCACAAGAAGCCGCTAAAGACCTTATCAGCGAGAGCGCGACACTCTTTGAGAGTCTTGGCGAGATGAACAGGGTCGCCGCCGCCCGTAGTGACTTAGCGATTTGCTATTGGCGGGAAGGCGCGTATGACACAGCACGCTTGATTTTAGAAGAAGCCGCTTCACTCGTTGGTGACGACGAGTTAAAGGCAAAGATCGTCTTGCGTCAGGCTGTGATTGAGAGTTGCGCTGGCAGAAACACCGACACGTTACAACTGCTAAAAGTATCTGCCCCGCTCTTTGAAAAGAGCACGAACCATGCTCTGAAAGGTAGGTTCCATAACGAACTTGCCATTGTCTTGAGAAAACTAGGCACGGCTGAAAATCGCGTAGATTATTTTGACAAGGCTATCCTTGAATATACAGCAGCTATTTATCATTGTGAGCAGGCGCATCATGAACGCAACGCAGCCATCAACGAGAACAATCTCGCCTTCCTGCTCTGCAAGCTAAGCCGCTACCAACAGGCGCACGGGCATTTAGACCGCGCCCGTCGTGTGCTGGCAAGGCTCAAGGATGCTGGCCTCTTAGCACAGGTGGACGAAACCAGAGCGCGTGTCTTTATTGCAGAGCAGAAGTATCGAGAAGCCAATGGTGTCATTGCTGGCGCGATTCAAACTCTTGAAAAGGGTGGAGAGTTGGCTCTGCTTGCAGATGCGCTCACCGCTCAAGGCATCGTGTGGGCGCGACTTGGAGTGCATGACAAGTCAATCAGCATCTTGCGTCGGGCAATGGATGTTGCTGAACAGGTCGGCTCTCTTTCCAACGCCGGATTAGCGGCCCTCACACTGATCGAAGAGCATGGAGCGAGGAGATTGCTTCCAACGGAACTTTATAACGTGTATCGCCGCGCCGATAGATTGCTGAAGAAAACGCAAGATCCCGAAGAGATAGCTCGCTTGAGAGCGTGTGCCAGAATTGTCATGCGAAAGCTTTCAGGTATGCGGATACGAGATAAAAACTTTTCCCTTTACGGTGCATTACAGGAACTTGAGGCGAAGTTTATCGAACAGGCATTGGAAGAGGAAGGCGGAAGTGTGACCCATGCGGCTAGGCTCCTCGGCATCACACACCAATCGCTTGCCAATATGCTCAACACAAGACACAAAAGCCTGTTGAATAAGAGAATGCCAGCGAAGAGACGATTGCGGAGCATCATCAAGAAGTCTAAGAAATAAAGCACTTGAAGAAGGATGTCCCAAAAGCATCTAGCATTCCTAAGTCCTTTAACTCCCACTTCAGATTTTGGGGGCGCAATCTACACTTTTGAGACAAAGTGGACTTTTGGGATAAAGCTTCTGTATAGCCTAATTCTGTCACATAGATGGAAATGTTCTGCGGTTGGATGCCCTGAGCCGGCATATCGAGCACTGCTTCACTGGCATCCTGTGCAACACAAGCTTGATGCTTGAGCCGACTTCAGTCAACATACAAATATCGAGCGATCGAAGGTTCTCTCTTAGCCTATTAAAGAGAAAGCGCAAATGAACGATATTTTTATCAGCTATAGTAACTCTGATAGAAATAAAATAGAGCCTATAGTGCAACTTTTAGAAGGACAAGGTTGGTCTGTTTGGTGGGATAGAGCGATTCCTGTTGGTAAGACATTCGATGAAGTTATCGAGGAAGCCCTAGAAGCTTCAAAATGCGTAGTAGTTATTTGGTCGAAGAACTCTGTAACATCTAGATGGGTAAAAGCAGAAGCGTCGGAGGGTGCGGAGAGGAATGCCTTAGCCCCCGTCCTCCTTGATGATGTGAAAGTTCCTTTAGAATTCAGGCGAATCCAAGCAGCGAAACTTTTTAATTGGGAAGGCTCACAGTCAGAGTCAGAAGTTATCAAACTAATACACTCTATTTCTGCAATACTTGGGAACTCGCAAGGACAATCTCCAGAGATTCGCCGGCCAATTGATGCCTTGCCTTCTTCGCAACACAACATAGAATCTAGTCCAGCATTGGCCTCCCCTTCCACACCTGTGGACTTTAAACCTTCTAATTTGACACACCTTCCTCAACAAGAACTTAATCAAGAAGGGATTAAGCCGTCCACCTCTTTAACGGCGAAAAGGTCACGACGATTACACGGATTTCGTTTTTGGATTATGCTTGGCTTGGTAGCTATTCTGGTCTTCACCGCCATCATCACGCTTGTCATATTCCTAAATTCCAGCAATAAAAATTCGAATGCCGTAAACAATCCGGCAGCCATTTCAGAGATGGCTGCTGCCACCGACGCCTTTAACAATATCCATTTGTCTGTGGTCAGGAATCCGATAGTAGATACTTTGGACGCTACTTTTAGCATTGATCTCATGGTGTCAAACCTCCCTGAGATGGCAATTTCAGATGCACAGAAAGCTTTAAGAGTGACAATTGATAATCAGGAGGCTACCATCATTTATAACTCGACTTCTAAAGACGGCTTTTCTTACACGGCGCGGGGCACGCTGAGGGATAAGATCCAAGCACTCACGGCTAATAAGAGTCCCCAGAATGTTTCAATTAAGTCGTTCTTCCAGTACGGCACCACCGAAACAATTATCGAAAAAGTTTTGCAGTTGCAGAGTCTGGTGGATAGAGGCCGTAAAAGCACGGTAAAGTTTAGAGAGAGCAGCACCAGTGCATCAAAACCAGTAAAGAAATAATTCTCTTCCACAAACGTACAGCCTAAAAACTCATTGAACCCAATGCCTTGATTGCATAGGTTTCATCGTTGTTTGTGCAAATTAAAGAACTCAGCTTGTGTGCCAAATGTGTGCCACCTCATCCAAACCAGACAATCTCAACAATATTCAGCCATAAAGGCAAAGTGCGAAAGAGCAATAAATCATTACTCTTCCGCACCAAGCAAATCTTAACACAACAGCTTGAATTAGCCCTCGCAGTAGAGCGGTTCTCTTTTGTTTACTGACCGCAACTATCAATAACTAAAAATGACTTTCGGAAATTAAGGTACAACTTCAAACGTTACTTCGTTTGAATGAACCGGTTTTACTTCCCCGAATAATTTATGTTTGATTTTTAGTTGGTATTGACCTGCTTCCAGAGGGGGATACCAGCTTTTCAAATAAATAAGCCCTATCCTTTTAGATTCGTTGGGTTGCAGTTCAATAGACCTTACACTGCCATCATGACCATACTTCTCCTTCTTGGATATTTTGTCTGGGAGGCCGGGAAGGTATTCTATCTCATGACCATTCTTTTGCAGTTTTAAGCGATTCTGGAATAGAGAATCAGCCCACCCGACGACTGTTCGCTGTCCCATTCGGTTAATCATAGTGAGGGCAATTCTTACGTCCTCTCCGACCTTGTAGCTCGTAGTAGCTACATAATCTCCGGCACGATCATCGTAACTTACCGGAGTTGTAGTAAGTTCAATATCGCTTTGGGGAAGAGATTGTTCAGAGCGTTCTTGAACCTCAGCCTTTCGTTCTTGGGCCTGTCTGGTCTGATAGCTGTTGATGACAAGTATCCCTACAAAAGTTAGAAGCAGCATAGTTAGAAATTTCCGCATGATTTCTCCTTCTCGCTGTGCTTACATATAACCTATAAACATCTCAAGGCATCAAGGCCATCCCCATCCTACTCCCTCAACATAGATATTTGTATCCGGCGGAGGAGACTGGCCGCTGGGGGGGCAGTCGTCCCAGAGAACTTGAGAATAGTTATGGTTATACTGTCGGATAGAGTTTACGGCTATACTCGTATGATTTATATCATTTGTGGGGAAACGGGTATGTGTTCCCGCTGTACCCGTAGAAGTAAAAAACACTTCGCCTCCCCAGTTCCAAGGAATTTTCGCAAACGTTTTACTAAAGCGCGGTTGGTCTGGATTTCCAGTGGCATAAACAAGATACATTTCATAGAAATGTTCGGTGTAGAGATAGTTCAAGAATTGAAGTCGTGCATTGGGGCTATCGTTAGTCGTAAACGTAGCCGTTCCGTTTTCATTGAAGCGCTGACTGCTGTATGGCCCACCTCCATCGTTAAACCAGCCCGATTCAAAATTTTCTGCGGGGTTTCTTGCCGTTGCACATTGAGTGCCCTCATTTTGAAGACTTCCGATTGAGTAGGGATTAGCCAACTGGACAAATACAATTTTGGCATCATTCATTGAGGAGATAAAATTTGTGACACCCTGAACGGAGAGACTTGCATTGAAAATTATTCCAAGGGAATCCGAAACGCATCCGACGCCGAAAACCAATCCTCTATAACTAGATCCCGGCTCAATACAGTGCTTTACTTGAGGAATTTGTTGCTGAGCTGTGAGGGTATATTGATTCGGAGTAATAACCCGGACTCTTACACTGGCGGATAGCTGACACGCGCCATTGCTGGAAACGTAGTTGACACGTACTTCGTAGAGTTGCGCTCCACTTTCCGTCATCCAATAGAAATCTCTGAGGTAGTCAACAATAGGACGTAAGGTTCTGCCGCCACCTGTGACTGACCACGTATATGTTCCGCCTTCAACTTCCTGTCCAGTTGATGTTGTGACCTTTGCCTGAAGTCCGACTAACGCTCCAGTGAGGGCGTTTTGATTCGTATTGTTTAGATTAGTTTGCACCTGAGAGGTTGTTGAATACAAAGCTAAATTAAGATTGCATGGCGATGGGGTCGGACTAGGGGATGGGGAGGGTGTTGGCGACGGTGTTGGATTGGGGTTTGGAGTAAAATTAAAATCGTCCCAAGCAAGTCCATGAGGGTCAACTATAGTATGAAAGCGGATTCTAGTAACCTTTGGTGCTAGTTGAAAAAGTCACGATTTTCCGCTCTTAATGCGTTGGCGACCAAACCAAACGCAAGCGGAGGCAAGAATCGTGACCACTCAAGACTTTATCACTGAACTCTTTTGCCGTGTAGATGACCAGATGCGTCAGATGCCGAAACATAGTCAAGCCGCGCTGCATCCGAGCGAGATCGTCACGCTGGCTTTCATCTTTGCCATCAAAGGCGTCGGCAACCGTCCCTTTTATCGCTGGCTCAAGCGTGATTTCCAAGCTCTGTTTCCCGCTTTGCCGGAGCGAACGCGCCTCTTCCGCCTGTTCAAGACGCATCGTGCGTGGACGCAGCAGTTCATGGCTGAGCCAACGGTGCTGGGCGTCATCGACAGCTATGGGATTGAGTTGATTCATCCGATTCGCGAAGGGCGCTCTCCCCGCCAGTATGGACGGAAAGGGGTGTCGAATCATCGTTGGATTGTGGGCGGTAAACTCTGCCTGCTCTTGAACAAACTCGGCCTCGTCGTGGCGTGGGAGTGCGACACAGCTAACGTCTCCGACACGGTCTTTCAGCCGCTCATCAGGAAATACGAAGATGAGATGATCGTATGTAGTGACACCGGCTTTCATGCTCAAGCAGGTGACCCACAAAATCTCAAGGTGTGTCCGCGAGGGCAATGGAATCAACGGATGATGGTCGAAACTGTGCTCTCGATGTTGACGCTCTGTAATCATTTCAAGCGTGTGATGCATCGTGAATGGGCGTACTTCCAAATGCGGTTGGCCTACACGATGGCTGCGTTCAATATGTTGGTGCACTGGCATGGGCTTGAGCCTGACGAGCACGGTGTGGTGCATCTTTCAATCGCTGAGTTCAGTCTGTAGAACTAGCACCAAAGGTTAGTAATCTTTGTTCCGTACTGACTTAAATCAAAGAAGCCCGGATAGTATGAGGGCTGGCCCAATAAGTTCAATGTTCTGGCATACACTCCGTTTTCGTAAATGTCCACCTTAGCCACCGCGCCATAACTCTCGCAGCCAGCCATCCAGAACGTGAAATTTTTCATGGGCTGACTGAAATTTAAGATAGTTTCACCAAAATTATCAGGCCCGCCTGCGACCGCATTTGGAGTTGAAGAGTAAACGCAAAAACCGCAATTATTAGTAACACGGACAAATGAGTTTGAGGTAAAACTTACGCCGGATGAAAGATATTGGTTGGTGACAATCGTTCCCACTGGGAGGTTGTCAAAATTTATAAGTGTATCTGCCTGCGCATGAGCTTTCATTCCGCCGATAATAAAAGCTGCTAGACTCATACCAATTAAGCAGCTAGCAACAAGTAGTCTAATAGTGATGACAGGGTCTATTCATTCTCAGTAGACGGGACACGTTCCTCCGATAGAATGAGGTTGCCAAACCAATACTTCTACGGAGGAACGTCTGAACACTCGCAGAGTGCCGTCCCTGCGTGATGCTTTAGCAGATGTTCCCGACTTTCGACAAGCGCAGGGACGCCGTTATGAACTCTTACCTGTCCTCCTGCTCTGCTGTGTCGCCGTCATGTGCGGCGCACGCTCACAAGCGGCCATCGCCGAATGGGGACACAACTATGGCACGCGCTGGCTCACCCGCCTCGGCATCCGGCGGCGGCGTGGGCCAAGTCAACCCACCCTGCATCGCATCTTCAAAGCTCTTGACAGCGCGTGCTTAGAGCGTTGCGTGACGCGCTGGAGTGAGCAAGTTCTGGCTGCCTGCTCCGCCGCCGCTCCAGAGGCGCTTTCCATCGACGGCAAGAGCTTGCGCGGCAGCGCACAGCAAGGCGCGGCAGAGAGTCACTTGCTCGGCGCTGTCTCGCAGCGGTTGGGCATCGTCGTTGCTCAACTGGCAGTCACGGATAAGAGCCATGAGGCGGGACAGTTAGAGTCGCTGCTCGCGATGCTGGTTCTGGAAGGGCGCATTGTGACCTGTGATGCGCTGCACACGCACGCCTGCGTCGCGCAGCAGATCATTGACCGGGGTGGTGATTACTTGCTCCCAGTGAAGGACAATCAGCCGCTCCTGCGCTCAGATATTGCGCTGGTGTTTGCTCATGCCGCAGGGCTGGCCGAGACCATCACCGAGGCGCGGACGACCGACCAGCATGGGGGCCGCATTGAGTCTCGAAGGCTTCGGGCTTCGACCGCCTTGCAAGGCTACACGGACTGGCCGGGACACGCGCAAGTCCTGGAACTGCGGCGCACCGTGACGCAGAAGCGGACGGGCCAGACGCGGTGCGAGGTGGCACATGCCATTACGTCGCTTGGCCCTGAGCGCGCTTCGCCGCCCAACTCCTGCGGTTGTGGCGCGCTCATTGGCACATTGAAAACAGACTGCATTGGGTCAGAGACGTGACGTTCGATGAAGACCGTTCGCAAGTCAGGGCCGGGCATGCGCCGCAGGTGATGGCGAGTTTCAGAAACATCGCCATCTCATTGCTACGAGTGTGTGGCGCAGATAACATTGCCGCTGCTTGTCGTCGTTATGCCGCTCGACCAGCGTTAGCGCTGGCGGCGATCGGTCTTCACCTCCGAGAATGAATAGCCCCTGTAGTGATGAAAGAAGGTATAAAAGAATGAGGGAAATTCATACTATAATTCCTTGATTGAGGGTTGACGGAAGCAGGACTTCCAAGGAACGTTAAGCAGGGGGAATTTATTCCTAATGCGCTAGGGTGTCAAGAAAATGTTTCCTGAGAAGCACTCCTCAGTTCTATTGAAGGCGACTTTAGAGAAAGCCCGTTGACGAACTAGGCTTGTGTGCCAAATGTGTGCCAACTCAGCCAAACTAGGCAATCTCAGCCATACTCATCTATAAAAGCAAAATGCGGAAGAGCAATCAATCATTACTCTTCCGCACCTAGCCAAACTTAACAGAACAACCTGCGTTAGCCCTCGCAGTAGAGCGGCTTTCTTATTTTATCAACCGCAACTATAAATAACATTATAATGACCTCATTCACATCTTTAGCTGCATAAGACAGCAAGGAACTTGACTGATATTAAGCCATCAACAATTGTGAACAGTATTCCCGATAATGATTTGAGTTAAGGTTTTATAGCTATTTGCAATTGAGTGTGACGTGATGCGCCCTCCCTGACGGTCGGGCTACTGCCCCGTGAGCGACAGTAATGGGGCAGTAGCCAGACCGTCAGGGAGGGCGCATGCAATTGCAATCCGCTATAGAAGTCTTCGGCGTGAGCACAGACCGCATCATCCCCGGCGATTATGACTGTGCGATATGAATACAATATTTAGATTGACCCTCTATCGGGACGCGCGTATGATTCCCCTGCTCTTAACCTCGCTCATTCTCTTCTCACTCTCGAAGGAGACTATTTTTATGAAGCTGATCGCTCCCACGCGCCTGATTCTCACCCTCATTCTGCTCATCACCTGCTTCTCATTTTCACCGGCACAGACTGGCAATCGGGCGGCAGTGCTGGACTTCGATGGCGATGGCAAGACCGATTACGCCGTTGTGCGGATTAGCAGTGTGCCGACGGGCAATGTCTTCAAAACCACTTGGTACATCAATGAGAGCAGCAGTGGGCCGCGCGGCGTGCAGTGGGGCGTGGTAGAAATGAACCCCGTGCCAGCAGATTACGATGGCGACGGCAAATGGGACATCGCGGTGTGGGATGGCTATGCAAGGCCGGAAGGCACCCCTGCGTATTTTCACATCTGGCGGAGTTCTGACAACACGTATCAGCGGATAGCGTGGGGCATGAGGTTTGATGACCCGCGACAGACACAGGATTTCGATGGCGATGGTAAAGCGGATCCGACTGTCGTGCGATGTGAGGGCAGCAGCGGCAACTCCTATTGGTACAGCTTGCTGAGCGGGACAGGAGAAGTGCGTGTCGAGCATTTCGGATTTTGTGGTGATCGGGAACTGCGCGGGGATTATGACGGGGATGGGAAAGCCGATCTGGCGGTCTATCGACCCGGCGTCGGCACGGAGCAGAACTATTTCATCGTCAAGCACAGTTCGGACAATCAGATGCAGTTCTATCCCTTCGGCAGAAGCATTTTCGATAGTGCGCTGACCGGAACGGATTTCGATGGGGACGGGAAGACGGACTATTGCGTCGTGCGCCTCGTCGAGGAGGGCGAACAGGGAGAGCTTAAATACTGGTGGTACTGGGTCGAGAGTTCCACCGGAGAGGTTCACTCCCGGCAGTTCGGCAACTCTCTGCCGGAAGGCCCGCGCGACGCTTATGCGCCGGGAGACTATGACGGCGATGGCAGGACAGACCTCGCTGTCTGGCGACGCGGTGGCTTGTCCGCACATTTCTATGTGGCACGCAGCCGAGACGGGATGTATGTCATGCCGTGGGGCGGCACGCCGCAGGATGCCGCTCTGGCGGGCAACTTACAGTTCCGGTAAGATTCTCAAGCACATATTCACCTCAACATCATTGGCCTCGCATCCTCGCAGGTGCGTACTATCTCCTGCTTAACCTCAACCGCCGCTCTGTCTTCTCTACCGTCAGAGCGAGAAGGAGCCACTCATGAGCCGCATCTCCCACCTGCTCGTCTGTCTCGGATTCTGTTTAGCTTCTACGCTGGTGACGCAAGGGCAGACGGCAACGCATAAAACTCCCTTTGATTTTGATGGCGATAACAAGACAGACATGGCCGTCTATCGCCCGTCAAACAGCGCGTGGTACATCTTCCAGTCACAGACGCAGACTTCACGTTCAGAGCCTTTTGGCATCAGCACAGACCGCATCGTCCCCGGCGACTATGACGGCGACGGCAAAGACGACCTCGCTGTCTTCCGCCCCACAGACATGACGTGGTACATCATGCAATCGCGCGACGGTTTTCGCTATCAACAGTGGGGATTGAGCGGCGACCTGCCGTTTGCGGGCGACTATGACGGCGACGGTAAGACAGACCTCGTGGTGATTCGCACCGGCCTCGATAATCAAATGACGTGGCACATCCTGCGTAGCACAGCCGGATACACCACGCTGACTTACGGCGCGGTGGGCGACATCCCCGTGCGCGGCGACTTTAACGGCGCAATATGAATGCAATCTTATTGCAATATGAATGCAGTCTTATTGCAAGATTTATGTTGACTTCTTGACTAGGCCATATATATGATGCCTCCACCTCTGGCTCTTACTCGTGCGGGTTTTTTAATGTTTCTCACTCTTTAAGGACATCGCCTAATGAAATTGCTTACTCCCACGCGCCTGACTCTCACATTCACTCTGCTCATCACATGCTTTTCTTTCACAGTTGCACATGCCGGTAATCGGGCGGCGGTGCTGGACTTTGACGGCGATGGCAAGACCGATTATGCCGTCGTGCGGATTAGTAGTGTGCCGACGGGCAATGTCTTCAAGACCACTTGGTACATCAACGGCAGCAGCAGTGGCCCGCGCGGTGTGCAGTGGGGCGTGGTGGGGATGCAGGCAGTGCCAGCGGATTATGATGGGGATGGGAAGTGGGACATCGCGGTGTGGGACGGCAGAGGGCCGGAAGGGTCGCCCGCGTATTTTCACATCTGGCGGAGTTCTGACAATACCTATCAACGGATAGCATGGGGGATGACGTATGACGACCCACGGCAGACACAAGACTTCGATGGCGATGGGCTTGCTGACCCAACTGTCGTGCGAGTTGAAAATGGGACGGGGAATTTGCTCTGGTACAGCTTGATGAGCCAAACGGGAGAGGTCAGAGCCGTACAGTTCGGCGGGCCTGACAGACCGTTGCGCGGAGATTATGATGGGGATGGGAAAGCCGATTTGGCGGTGTACCGGACACAGTTTGGCGAGCCGTCGAGTACCTTCATCGTCCAGCGCAGTTCGGACAATCAATTACAGTTCTACACTTTCGGCAGAGCGGAAACCGATAGAGTGATGACATCTGTAGATTTCGATGGCGACGGGAAGACGGATTATTGCGTCGTGCGTATGGTGGAGGAGGGCGAACCGGAAGAGGGTAAACGCTATTGGTACTGGGTCGAGAGTTCCACCGGAGAGATTCGCACTCAGCAGTTCGGCCACTCGACGCCCGGGGTTCCCTTCAACACTCCCGTCCCCGGAGACTATGACGGTGACGGCAAGACGGATGTTGCCATCTGGCAAAACAGTGGCTTGTATGCACATTTCTATGTGGCCCGCAGCAGAGACGGGATGTATGTCATGCCGTGGGGCGGCACACCGCAGGATGCCGCTCTGGCGGGCAACTTACAATTCCGGTAAGATTCTCAACAACACATTCACCTCTTAAACACTGGCCTCGCATCCTCGCAGGTGCGTACTATCTCCTGCTTAACCTCAACCGCCGCTCTGTCTTCTCTACCGTCAGAGCGAGAAGGAGCCACTCATGAGCCGCATCTCCCACCTGCTCGTCTGTCTCGGATTCTGTTTAGCTTCTACGCTGGTGACGCAAGGGCAGACGGCAACGCATAAAACTCCCTTTGATTTTGATGGCGATAACAAGACAGACATGGCCGTCTATCGCCCGTCAAACAGCGCGTGGTACATCTTCCAGTCACAGACGCAGACTTCACGTTCAGAGCCTTTTGGCATCAGCACAGACCGCATCGTCCCCGGCGACTATGACGGCGACGGCAAAGACGACCTCGCTGTCTTCCGCCCCACAGACATGACGTGGTACATCATGCAATCGCGCGACGGTTTTCGCTATCAACAGTGGGGATTGAGCGGCGACCTGCCGTTTGCGGGCGACTATGACGGCGACGGTAAGACAGACCTCGTGGTGATTCGCACCGGCCTCGATAATCAAATGACGTGGCACATCCTGCGTAGCACAGCCGGATACACCACGCTGACTTACGGCGCGGTGGGCGACATCCCCGTGCGCGGCGACTTTGACGGCGATAACAGGGCCGAGGTCGCCGTCTGGCGACCAACCAATGGAGGCTGGTATTACCGGCGCAGCACGAACAATGCGGACATCGCGCAAATCTGGGGCATGGGCAGCTTTGGCGACATGGTTGGAGCGGGCGACTATGACGGCGATAACAAAACAGACCTCGCCGTCTGGCGTTCGAGCACAGGCGTCTGGTATGTGCTGCAAAGCTCCAACAACGTGACAGTCTCTTATCAATTCGGCGGCGGCGCATACGGCGATGTGCCTGTGCCGGGAGATTACGACGGCGACGGCAAGTATGATTATGCCGTGTGGCGCGCGGCGGACGGCATCTGGTACATCCAGAGGAGTCAGGCCGGATTTTTAGCCCAACAGTGGGGCAGCACACAACAGGGCGATAAACTCGCGCCCTTCGCCTTCGTTCCCACCGGCACGGTCGTCGGCACGGTCAAATCCGATGCTGACGTTCCGGTGGCAGGGGCGTTGGTCGAAGTCACGGAGCAGGGCAAGCTTAAAGCCGTGACGACGACGAGCAGCGCGGGCTATTTTTTCCTGCCGGGAGTCAGCACAGGGCAGTACGAGATCAGGGTCAGCTATAAGAGCGCGAACGCTTCTGCGAATTGCAGCACGGATACCTATCAGGACACGCGCCTGACGAACATCGGTCTGGTGGCGGGCGGCACAACAAACGTCAATGTCACGCTGGCACGGCAAAACATTTGTCTGGAAGACAATTTCAACACCGCCGCGCTCGGCTCTTTGTGGCAGAAAGGCTTGATCGGTCAAAACAATTACAACGACAATAACGTCAATGTCGTCAATCAACGCGTAGAAGTGATAGTCCCTGCCGCCCCGGCAGGATCGAGCCAACGTTTCAGCGGTGTCCGCAGCGTCAACGGCAATTACAACCTGCGAGACGCTTACGTCTCGGCGCGCGTGAAAACCCCGATTGAAGGCACTTCGGGAACTTACCGCTCGGAATCGCGGTTGGAAGTCGGCACTAATCAGGCTAACAAAATCCAGATTATCCTCAACGATCTCATCATGCTGCGAAAGGTCGTTAACAACGTTGAAACTATTCTATTGCAAGGTCTTAATTACAGTGCGGTGACAAAGGCTTATGTCAGGCTCAGATTCAAGTATGAGCCTCAAGCGGGGCATAGCAACAGAGGGCGGCTCTTTTTGGAAACAAGCCCGAGCGGGACGGAAGATAGTTGGGTGACACACGGCGATGGCTTCGAGTTCAACGACTTCGACCTGAGCGCGGTGTACGTCAGCATGAGCGGCGGCACATGGGAACAGTCTGCGTCCGGAACAGCCGCCTTCGACGATTTCAAGTTCGCCAAATATCGCTCCATCGTCGCCAGAGCGGGCGATGACCAGATGCTCATGCACAACAACACAGGCGCAACCCTTCAGGGCGGCTACGAGTGCGCGGGCTGTGCCAACATCTCGAACGTCAGTTACAAATGGACGCTCGCCTCCAAACCCGTCGGCGCGCCCGACCCGACCATCAACACGCCCGCCGGAGCATCTACCAGCCTCGGCAATATTAACTTCCCCGGCTCCTACAACTACCAACTCAGGGTCACAGCGACCTACACCATCAACGGGCAGAGCTATACTTCGAGCAGCACGGACACAGTTCGCCTCAACATCGCCGAAGCTCCCTTTGCGCGCATCAACGCGCCCGATTCCATCATGGAGGATGAGCCGATAGTCTTTGACGGCAGCCTCTCATCCGGCGCGTATGAGTATGAATGGGATTTTGGCGACGGGCGCAAAGCCGAACTGGCCCGCGCGACGCACCTTTACATGACGCCCACCGCGCCGCAAACACGCACCGTCACGCTGACGGTCAAAAGCGAAGCCTGTAACGGTCTCAGCACAGCGCAATGCGCCAGCCTCGGAGGCTCACATACTGTGAGCAAGACTGTCAGAGTTGATCCGGTTAATGCGATAGGGGAGGCGGTGCGTACCTTCAGCGTGCCTGGGACTCACGCGACCCTGCAAGCCGCTCTTGACGATGCCGCTGACGACAATTTACGAACCGACATCATTCTGTCGGCGGGCGTTGACTACGGCTCTGTGACGCTGCCGATAAGAGATGCAGGCTTTAGCAAATACATCGTCATCAAGAGCGCAAGCCAGAGCCTGCCGCCCAAAGGCACGCGTATCTCCGAAGCCAGCATCGCCAACATGCCGCGCATCAGCACACAGAACTCACAACCGGCGATGCAGACACAGACCACAAGACCGGCGGCGCAGACACAGGCGGCTGTGCATCACTACCGGTTCATTGGCATTCTCTTCAGGCGACATCCCGGCTACACAAACATTATCTATAATCTGGTGGCTCTCGTAGCCCCGGATGGGATTCAACAAACTGTCTCGAACACACCGCATCATTTTGTGTTTGACCGCTGCATCTTCAGCAACATTCCGTTTCCAGACAGCGGCAGCACCTCTTCCTTCGGGCGGCGTGGCTTGCAACTGGACTCTCGTGAGGCGTCTGTGATTAATTCTCACTTCAGAGAATTCAAAGACGGCAGTGATTCGCAGGCCATCGCCAGTTGGTCTGGCCCCGGCCCGCACGCCATCGTCAATAACTATCTGGAAGGAGCTGCGGAGAACATTCTGTATGGCGGAGCAACTATGGGGATTGCATATGCCACGCCATCGGACATTACGATTCGCGGCAACTACTTATTCAAACCTACGCGCTGGGAAAGCAGCGAGAGTGGGTTTGCTCTTAAGAACCTGCTCGAACTCAAACACGCGCGCCACGTCGTGATTGACGGCAATGTCATGCGCAACTCTTATCCCAGAGGGCAAGAGGGCGATGCCATCGTGTTGACGGTCAGAAATCAGAATAGTAATAACCCGTGGTCTACCATCCAGCATGTTCAGGTCACCAACAACCGGATTGATAATGTCGGACGCGGCTTCAATATTTTAGAGGTGGATGATGTGGCGAATTCCCCCAGCCTCCCGGCCACAAACTTCATTATCAGGAACAACCTGTGGGAACGCGTCGGCGCGACTGCCGCCAACGCATCTGATGGCTGGTGGGGCAAGTTGAACGGCCTGCCCTACAAACTCTGGCTCAATCACAATACGGTCTTCCACACAGGAACTGTGATATACGCGGCTGGCGGGCCATCATGGACTACCGGCAGCGAGTTTCACTTCGACAACAATCTGGTGAAGCACAATGCCTACGGATTTACGGGCGATGGCATTGCGAGGGCCAATGGATTTGAATTTCTCAACACCTTTGCCCCCGGATGGCGGATGCGGCACAACGTGATGTTTATTCCTCCGCCGCCCGTCGATCTTGAATTCCTGATCCCTTATCCCTATCCGAATGACCCGTTCAACGAGAACCGCTACCTTTCCGATACGGCTGACTATCAGGCTTTCACTAGCCAGTTCTTGAACCTCGGTGTGGGAAACTATCGTTTGCGGACGACCAGTTTTGGCTATCAATGGGCGACAGACAGTCCGGCTGATGTGGGCTGTAATATTGACCAGATGGAAGCGGCGACGGCAGGTTCTGTGACCGGCAATTGGCCGCTCCCGTGAGAAAGTTCCTTCAACGCGCGCTGCGATCTACAGGGAGGCTCATCTTAACATTACGTGAGTTCGATATAAGCAGAAGAAGATGCAGCCTGACAGCCCCGCGAGGGGCGACATATATTAGCCCACGGCTTCAGCCGTGGGGACAGCACCCACATCAATGGGCGAAGCCCCGGAGGGGCGACATAATCTATGCCGCCCCTCCGGGGCTTCGACATGGTAACGCGTCGTGTCCCGGCACTGACGTGCTGGGCTAATCTATGTCGCCCCTCCGGGGCTAACTAACACTTCATTCTTCTTACGTCGTACTCACGTTAACATTGAGCCTCCCTGTCATCAGACCCCACTTAACAGAGCGACCTGAATTAACATGAGTTCGGCATAAGAAAGGTTTCGGTTTTCTCAGCCCCTCATGGGGCGTTCATGCTGCATCAACTGATGCTGATGTCGAACTGACGTTGAATTAGCCCTCGCAGTAGAGCGGCTCTCGTTATTTCGATAGGATGTACCGTCCCTGACGGCCTCTGTTTCTGCCTCAACGAGGATGTTCATTTAGTCCCGCTCAATCATAATCACTGACTGAGAGTTTAATCTCCTGCACTCAAGGTGCTTTTATTGTTTTGCTGAAAGCAGGATGTCCGCTGTGTCCGCTCGCCCGGTTGATTCGCGCGCGAGTGTGGGGCGGATGCTGATTCAGCGAAAGAATTGTATAATCTCTTTGCTGATTTATTTTCAAGAGGAATGCCTCTTCAACTCTGAGAACCAGTCTCATAAATACCCGAAAAGCTGCGCCGGATTGAAATATTCTTAAACTGCTACGCTGCTTGAAATCATTAGCAGGTATCTTATACTTCTCAGTATTTCTCCCCAACCACAGCAGGAGATACCAATAACATGCATAAGGGATTATTTTTGCGCGCACTCAAATCATTATTCTCTATCATCATGCTTGCTCTGGCTATTCAGTCTTCGAGCGCGTCATTCGTATATGCAGCCGGTTGCGGGGAGCCTGGATTTAAAGCTCCGCGTGATTTCCAGGTCGGACAGGGGCCTGTCTCTGTCGTGACGGGCGACTTTAACAACGATGGTAAAACGGATGTGGCGACGGCCAATTTTTATGGTAACAACGTGACAGTGCTCCTCGGTAACGGGGCCGGAAAATTTTCCGCTCCCCTCTCAACCGCTGTCGGGGTGGAGCCAAAACAGGTCATCAAGGCTGACTTTAACATTGACGGCAAACTCGATCTGGCAGTAGCGAACAATCTATCGAACAATGTCTCTATCTTGATTGGCGACGGCGCAGGCAACTTTGCTGTCACAAACTATGTGGTAGGTTCACGTCCCGCAAGTCTGACCGCCGCTGATTTTAACGGTGATGGCAAGCCCGATCTGGCAATCGCCAACAACTCCAGTAACACTGTCTCGCTTTTATTGAGCAACGTCACGGGCGTTTTTACTGCCGCGACCACGCCCCCGCCGCCGGGGATCGGCTTAACCTTTATTACTCACGGAGACTTTAACATTGATGGGAAGATAGATTTGGTGACGGCCAATGCCGGTTCAAACGATGTGACAGTCTTTTTGGGCAACGGGGTGGGCGGCTTTGGCTTTGGCACAAATTTCTCCGTCGGCTCTTTTACAAATCCCTTCGGCGTCGCGGTCGGGGATTTCACCGGCGATGGCAAGGTTGATTTAGTCACGTCCAACGGGAACAGCGCTTTTGCCGCACACACGTTGATGGTCGGCAGCGGCATGGGTACTTTTACCGCCGGGATAGCCTTCGGCACAGGCAAGACCTACGTTGTTTTAGTTGATGTCAATCAGGATGCAAAGCTGGATGTGGTGTCGGTCAGTGACTCCGCCGGGACTGCGACTGTCTACTTTGGAGACGGCGTGGGCGGCGTGGCGCAGAGCAAGACGCTGCGCGTCGGCAAGCTTCCGCGCGCGGTTGCTGTCGCAGACTTTAACAGCGACGGCAAACTCGACCTCGTGACCGCTGCTTCCGCTATCTTTAGCATCTCGATAGTCTTGGGCGACGGGATGGGCAACTTCGATAACCCTACGCTCTTTGGCAATGATGCAGGGTTTTTGCTGGTCAATGATTTCAACAACGATAACAGGCCGGATGTCCTGACCGCGGTGACAGGAGGCCCTGCATTTGTGAGGCTCCGTCTGGGCGATGGCGCGGGCGGCTTCTCCGCGCCGGTTGATTACAGCACTGGAATCGGCCCGGCCTCTCCGGTACATCTTGCTGCCGGTGACATGAATAATGATGGGCGCGTTGACATCGTCACAGCCAACAATAACCACACCAGCATCACTTTGCTGCGCAATAACGGCAGCGGGTTTGCTCCGCCGCAAATCATCACTGTGGGAGGCTTCATCGTGGCCGTTGCGCTCGCTCATTTGGACAATGACGGGAGGCTCGATGTGGCAGCCGTGGCAACGAACGTCAGCGGCGTCAGAATACTTTTAAGCGACGCGTCGGGCGGATTCACGCTCGCGGGAAATGTCCCGGTCGGGCCTAATCCGATTGCACTCGCCGTCGCAGACCTGAACAACGACGGGAAAACGGATCTGGTGACGGGAAACGGGCAAAGTCAAAGCATCTCCATCGCGCTTGGAGACGGGGCAGGACACTTCGGCGCGGCCACACATCTGATGAACGCCTTTGACGCGAGCTTAGGGCCACAGTCGCTGCTGGTCAGAGACTTTAACTCTGACGCTAAACCCGACATCATAGTCGGAGCCGTTACTGCCATGTCCCAAATCTACTTAGGCGACGGGGCTGGCGGCTTCGGGCCACCAGTGAATTTCTTCAGCGGTTATCAAGGGCCTGCTACTGTCACCTCTGCCGACATTAACAGCGACGGCAAACCCGATCTGGCTTTTGCTAATTCGCTGACGGACGAGTTTTCAATCGTGCTTGGCAATGGCACAGGCGGTTTCAGCACGCCGGTTCTTTATGCTCTCAACGAGGCGAATTTTATCGGCACAGGAGATTTTAATGGCGATAGCACGACAGACATCGTAACCAGCGGGGCTGGCGTCAATCTGGCCTTCAATGTCTGCCCTTTTTCGCGGGCCAACCGGACAGTCGATTTCGACGGAGACGGCAGAACGGACATCTCTGTCTTTCGTCCTTCAACCGGAAGCTGGTACATCCTCTTGAGTTCAAATAACTCATTTCGCGCCATCCAGTTCGGCGTCAACGGAGATGTGCCCGTCCCCGGTGATTATGACGGCGATCAGAAAACCGATGTCGCGGTCTTTCGCGCGGGCTTCTGGTATTACCTCAGGAGTATTGATGGAGCATTTGCCTTCCGGCAGTTCGGCTCCGGCGGAGACATTCCAGTGCCAGCCGATTATGACGGGGATGGAGTAACGAACTTTGCGGTGTGGCGACCATCGACGGGTTACTGGTACACGTCCTTGAATCCGGCGACCAATTTCGGAGCGGTGTTGTGGGGGCAGGCGGGAGATGTGCCGGTGCCGGAAGATTATGACGGCGATGGCAGAGATGACATCGGAGTCTTTCGTCCCTCGACTCGCCGGTGGTATCTGCTGCGCACATCACTGGGCTATCAGGATCAGCAGTTTGGCCTGAGTGGAGACATTCCAGTGCCAGCCGATTATGAGGGAGACGGGAAAGCCAACATTGCTGTTTTCAGACCCTCAACGGGTTTCTGGTACACCTCTCTGAGTCACTTGTTCAATTATGGCGCGGTGCAGTTCGGCTCAAGCGGCGATGTGCCAGTGCCCGGCTATTATGATAGCGATGGTCGCGCGGATATAGCCGTCTTCCGGCAAGGGAGTTGGTTTATCAACCGGAGCGTTAACGGAACCCTGTCGAGCATCAACTTCGGGGCCAGCGGCGATATACCGACAAACGCTGCTCCATAATAAAGCGGTCATGTCATGACATAAAAATAACCGGGAGCGTCAGAGCTTTAAAGCTCTGACGCTCCCGGTTATTTTTATCAAGAAGGGTAAAGGTTAAAGCCTTCGCCCTTTCTTTATTAGCGTGTCTGGTAGGCAGGTACTTCGTAATCGCTGCCGAGTCCCCATTGCTGAGACATCAGCGCGCCGTTGCCGCTTCGCAGGACATGCCATGTCAGGTTGCCGCTCTCGCTTCTGGTGACGGCCAGATCGGTCTTGCCGTCGCCGTCGTAATCTCCCGGCATAGCCTCATCACCGGACAGTCCAAACTGCTGTGAGCGAATCGAGCCGTCAAGGCTGTTGAGGATGTACCATGCGCCTGTCGTGAAGCGGAAGACTGCAAAGTCTGTCTGCCCGTCGCCGTCGTAATCGCCGGGCGCGATAGTATCAGTGGCGGAGACTCCCCACTGTCTAGCCATGAGCGCGCCGTCCCTGCTCCGGCGCACGTAAAAAGCATTCGTGCTCGGGCGATAGACCGTCACGTCGTTCAACCCGTCGCCGTCATAGTCTCCAATCACCCCTGCATCGCCGCTGCTGCCCCAGTGCAGAGAGAGACTGTTACCGTTAGAGCTTTGGAGAATGAACCACAGTGCAGGGTCGCCCGGATTTGCCGTGCGCCTGAACACTGCAAAGTCCGTCTTACGGTCTCCGTCATAATCCGCCACCACTCTCGCATCATCTCCGGCGTTGCCCCACGACTGAACCTGCACGGAATTGTTCGAGCTGCGGAGCACATAAAAGACCCCGTTGCGCCAGACCGCGTGGTCTGTCTTGCCGTCGCCGTCATAATCTCCCGGCGTCACAGTATCTCCGTTAGAGCCGAAGAACTTGCCGGACAGGCTGTTGGTAAAGCTCTGGCGAACGTACCATGCGCCGGTTGAAGGACGGAAGATACTGAGGTCTGTCTTGAGGTCTCCGTCAAAATCGGCTACGACGTTGCGCGGGATGGGCGCGTTGGGATTGACGATGCGATTGACCGCGCTGTTCGCCACCACATAAATCTCTCCCGCCTCGTCTTCGCCAAATCCAACGATTAAAAGCGGAGTGTCCAGCAGCAGCGTCTGCGCGCCGGAACTGGTGGCCGGATTGAGCATCAGGATTTCGCCTGTGCAGTAGTCTGCAAAGATATATGCGCCCGTGGGCACGGCTGCCCTGCGTCCTCTGTAGACATAGCCGCCCGTGATCGAGCAGCGCGAGCTGGGGCTGGCCGAGCTGTATTCGGCAATCGGCGGAATGTGACCCGCCGGCGGAGTGCAAACGCCGCCGTTAAAGTTCGGGTTGCAATGATTGCCTTCCATAATTCGCCAGCCATAGTTGCCGCCGAGCGTCACGATGTCTATCTCTTCCCATGAGCCTTGCCCGACATCTCCGACATAGAGCTGTCTGGTCCCGCCTCTGTCAAAAGAGAAGCGATAGGGATTGCGCAGTCCGAAAGCATAAATCTCATCGCGTCCGGCCACGCCGACAAACGGATTGTCGGGAGGCGAGGTGTAGGGCGGCGTGCCTCCCGGCACATCTATGTTAATGCGTATCATCTTGCCGAGCAGCACTTCTATGTTCTGCGAGTTAGCCGGAGGGTCGTTGGCCGAGCCGCCATCGCCCGGCGCAAGGTAGAGATAACCGTCCGGGCCAAACTCAAGCGTGCCGCCGTTGTGATTCGAGTTGGTCGGGTGCGGAATTTCGATGATGATTTTTTCGGCTGTGTCCGCGACGTTCGGATTGGCAGTTGAAACTTGATACTCCGCAATCCGAATCGCGCCGTCTGTCTGCCGCGTGTAGTAAACGAAGAAGCGGCGGTTGGTCGCATACTGCGGGTGGAAAGCCAGACCGAGCAAGCCCCTCTCGCCTCCTGAAAGAACTCTGGTTGTGATATTGAGAAATTCGGTCGGCACGGTTGCGCCGGGCTGCAAGACTTTGATGATGCCGCCCTGCTCGACGACAAACAGACGATTGCTGCCGTCGTGTGCGTTGGTCACGAAGACCGGACTCGAAAGCCCTGACATCACGGGTTGCAGTTGGATGACAATCCCTCCGTCAGGCGCGTCTTCCTGAGAGACTACTGCTGCCGCCGTTGTGGTCGCGTTGCGGCGGGCGCTGGCGCGATTGATGGCGAAGACAGCGATTAACAGGAGCGCCACAGAACACAGCGCGCCGAGCTTGAGCTTACTCATGAAATATTCCTCCCCGAAATTTAAATGATCTTGATTTGGCTCGCTGAAAATTCCGAAGCGGCAAACAGTGGTGGCGAAAGACCCTTTGCGCTTTACAGAAAAAATTCAACGGCCTTCGCTTCCTGCCGCGATAAAACTTATCCATGCTGAGGGGATTCACAGGGGCAAGGGCATCTTAAGCCGCAAGCTCAGGACATGGCAAGGCGGGAGACGGAAGGCAAAGGAAAAAGTGAAAAGGCAAAAGTAAGGAAGGCATTTAAGCTCTCTTCACTTTTGCCTTTTACCTCTTGCCTTTTGCCTTCCTTTTGCGCCTTTGCGCGAGACTTCCGTTTCTATGGAAGATAGCCTGAGGAGACAGGAATGTCTCCATTAAGGCCGAACTGTTCGGCGGTGATTGCGCCGTTGCTGCTGCGGAAAACATACCAGACGCCGCTGCGATAAACTGCCAGATCAAACTTGCCGTCGCCGTCGTAATCGCCGGGCGCGGGCCTGTCCGTGCCGAGGCCGAAAGCTTGCGCTCTGAAGCCCTGCGAGCTTTGCCTTAGATACCAGACGCCGTTGCGATAGACAGCGATGTCCGTGCTGCCGTCGCCGTCATAATCTGCTGGCACGGGGCTGTCTGTCGAGAGTCCAAATTGGATGCTGAGAAGAATGCTGTCAGAGCTTCGCTGTATGTACCAGACGCCGCTGCGAAAGACAGCGATGTCAGCTTTGCCGTCGCCGTCATAATCCGCAGCGACGGGCGCGTCTGCGCTGAGGCCGAAGAATTGTGCCCTGAGAGTATTGGTTGCGCTCTGGAATATGTACCAGGCTCTGTTGGACGGTCGAAAGACAGCGAGGTCTGCGCGTCCGTCGCCGTCATAGTCTCGCGCGACCGGCACGTCGCCGCTTGTCCCGAATGCCTGAGTGATAAAACTATTGTTCGAGCTTTGCAGGATGCGCCACGTGCCGTCCGTCGGTCTGAACAAAGCGGCATCAGTCCTGCTGTCTCCGTCATAATCGCCGGGCGCGATGCGGTCTGAGCTGTTGCCAAAAGTGTGCGCGCGAAAAGCTCCGTTGACGCTTTGCCTGATATAGAAAGTGCTATCGCCGGGACGAAAGACAGAGATGTCAGTTTTGTTGTCGCCGTCAAAATCCGCCGCACGGTTTCGCGGCGCAGGCGCGTTCGGGTTGACGATGCGCCACACCGCGCCGTCAATTGCATTCAGCGTGCAGACGTAAAGCTCTCCCGCTTCATCTTCTCCGAGAGACGAGATCAGGTGAGGCGTGTCTAGTTGCACGCTCTGCATTCCGTTCTGCAACATAAAAATCTCGCCCGTGCAGTAGTCTGCGAAAACATAAGCTCCCGTCGGCAGACTAAAGCGCGAGCCGCGATAGACATAGCCGCCATCAATGGAGCAGCGACCGCCCGGCACATGATTGTATTCGGCTATGGGGAAGACGAAATTGGAAGGAGTGCACTCGGTCGGATTCAGGTTCGTGCAGAGACTGCCTTCGTACGTGCGCCAGCCGTAGTTTGCCCCCAACTGTCCGATGTCAATCTCTTCGCGCTGGCTCTCGCCGACATCCGCTATCCAGAGCTGTCCAGTGCCTCTGTCAAAAGAGAAGCGCCACGGGTTTCGCATGCCGAGCGCATAAATTTCATCGCGCCCGCCCCCCGGCCCAAAGAAAGGATTGTCAGCAGGCGAAGAGTAGGGCGACTCTCCGTCAGGATGGTCTACGTCTATGCGCAGGATTTTGCCGAGCAGAGTAGTGATGTTCTGCGCGCGGTTGTTCGGGTCGCCGTTAAAGCCGCCGTCGCCGACGCCGATGTAGAGAAAACCGTCCGGGCCAAACTCTATCATTCCTCCGTTATGATTCGATTCTTCCGGCGGGATGACGAGTATCACTTTTTCCGTCAGCTCTGCGATGTTCGGATTGGCGGCAGAGACTTTGTATTCGGCAATCACCGTCGCCGCATCCGTGATGCGCGTGTAGTTGACGTAGAAGCGGCGATTCGTTTGAAACTGCGGATGGAAAGCGAGGCCCAGAAGCCCCAGCTCGCCGCCCGCGATGACTCTCGATCTGATGTCCAGAAAGACAGTCGGCACGCTCGCGCCCGGCTGCAAAACTTTGACGACGCCCGCCAGCTCGGCGATGAAAAGCCTGTGGCTTCCGTCCTTCGCATTCGTTACCAGCGCAGGGTCTGATAGCCCCGTCGCCACAGGCATAAGCACAACCGCATCCGGCGACTGCGAGCTTGAAACGGAGACTTCAAAAGTTGCCGCGCGGCTCATTACGAATATTGAGACGAACAATACCGTCAGGCCGCACAAGACGATGTATTTAAGATGACGGGCGAAATACTTCATAAAACATTCACCGCAAGGATGCCGGATTTTATTGTGGGGGCTGAAGGAGAGTGTACCACTAAATAACCTCGCGCAAAGGCGTTGAGCGATGCTTCACCTTGCGTGCTTTCTTTGCGCCTTTGCGCGAACTTCTCGTTTTTCTTCCCATGTTTGAAACTGACTCACCACTTTTGAAGGATACGGGCGTTAAGTGCCGCTCAATATTGCTGAACGCTTCTATAACCTGTAACGCACGTGGCTGCGGCGAAGGGCTTCGTCTTCAACCTCAAAGTTCTGCAAGCGTAGGGTCACGTCCGCGTTGAGGTCGTATCCGGCCCGCTCGCCTGCCTGTAGTTTGACTGTTCCGGCGGCGGCGATCATGGCCGCGTTGTCCGTCGAGAGATGCGGCGAAGGGAAGTAGGCGGGAATGCCTAGACGAATGGCTGCGGCGTGCGAAGCTTCGCGCAAAGCTTTGTTGCAGGCGACGCCTCCGGCGACGATCAGGTTTGCGGGCCGCAACTCTTCTGCGAGACGTTCCATCGTGCCGACGAGCGAGCGGACGACGACGCTCTGAAAGCTTGCCGCCAAATCCTTAACCCGCTGCGAGGGCTGCTCTCCTTCGGCGACGGGTTGGAGGCCGGATTCGCGTATGTGTTTTGAGACAGCTGTCTTAAGACCGCTAAAGCTGAAATCGGGTCGCCCGTCGCCCATGCGCGGGACTGCGAAACGAACCGCACGCGCATCGCCTTCGCGCGCCAGTCGCTCTATGATCGGCCCGCCCGGATAACCGAGTCCGAGCATCTTTGCCACCTTGTCGAAAGCCTCGCCCGCAGCGTCATCTCTGGTGCGCGAGACGACTTTGTATTTGCCCGGTTGAGGGATGTGGAAAAGATTCGTGTGCCCGCCCGAAACGACGAGCGCGAGCGCGGGATATTCGACCGGCGGATTTTCAAAGACTACGGAATAGATATGCCCCTCTATGTGATTGACGCCGGCGAGCGGCATCTGAAGCGCAAAGGCCATCGCCTTCGCATAAGAGACGCCGACAAGAAGCGAGCCGACGAGTCCCGGCCCGACCGTGACTGCAATGCCGTCCAAGCCTTCCTGCCGGATGCCTGCGCGCATCAAAGCTTCTTCGACCACGGGCACGATTTTATCCAGATGCTCGCGCGAAGCTATCTCCGGCACGACGCCGCCGTATTGTTTATGAATCTCGATTTGCGAAGAAATGACGCTTGAGACGATCTCGCGCCCGTCTCGCACGACCGCCGCCGCCGTCTCGTCACAAGATGTCTCGATTCCTAAAACAAGCATGATGGAAATTCTAACAGGGAGATGAAGGAAGATAAACTATGCAGATAAAGAAAGTTTCCCGCAAAGGCGCTGGTGGCGCAAAAGAAAGACGCGAAGAAAGCATTCAAGATAAAGAGTGCTTCAACTACTTTGCGACTTATCTTCTTTGCGCCACCAGCGCCTTTGCGGGAGACGTTCCGAGCTTTTTGCTATCATTCATTTCACCTTGAACCCAATGGTCTACGCTTGCAATTCCACATGCCTGTCGTATATCAACAATGACGACATGACAGACAAAAACTTTTTCGCGCAGGTCGTAGAAGCTTTTAAAGCTTGAATCACAGGCCATCGCGCAGACCGCCGGAAGGCTCGATCAGGTGGAGGTCGAGCGGGCCATTGAATTGCTCGCTGCCTGCAAAGGCAAAGTCGTGCTGGTCGGCGTCGGCAAATCCGGCGTCATCGCGCAGAAGATTGCTGCGACCATGACGAGCACCGGCACTGTCGCGCTGCACCTGCATCCGTCGGACGCGCTGCATGGCGGCCTCGGCATCGTCAATTCGGATGACATCGTTATCGCTTTGAGCAATAGCGGCGAGACGGATGAAGTGCTTGCGATGCTGCCGTATCTCAAACAGCGGAGCGTGTGCATTATCGCTGTCGTCGGCAATCTCAACTCAACGCTGGCGAGATGTGCGGAGGTCGTGCTCGACGCTTCTGTGGATCAAGAGGCTTGCCCGCTGAATCTCGCGCCGACGACGAGCACGACAGTCGCGCTGGCGATTGGCGATGCTCTGGCGATGACCTTGATGCAAGCGAAGGGCTGGACGCTGGAAGAGTTTGCGCAGAACCATCCGGCGGGGCAGCTCGGCAAGCGTTTGACGCTCAGGGTGGCAGACCTGATGCACGGCGGACAGGACAACCCGACCATCTGCGAAGAGGCCGCCTGGCTTGAGATTATCACCGCCATCGGCAAAGGCGGGCTGGGAGCCGTCAATGTCTTGGACAGCGCGGGGCGGCTGGTCGGCATCATTACAGACGGCGATGTGCGGCGCGCACTCGGTACGCTGGAAACTGGCGGGCTGAAGTCCCTGACCTGCGACGCGATGATGACGCGTAATCCTGTGGTGGCCGCGCCGGATTTGCTCGCGTATGACGCGCTCAGGCTGATGGAAGAGAGGCCGTCGCAGATTTCGGTGCTCCCTGTGGTGGATGTGGAACGAATGTGCGTCGGTCTGATTCGCTTGCACGACATCGTTCGCAGCGGACTCTAAGAGCACAGATAAAGGCGGAAGGATGAAGGATGAAATTATCAAAGCTTAGATTTACATTCAGCGCTCTTTGTATCTTGAGCGCGCTCTGTTTTAACGGGGCGGTTTATGCCCAGTCGCAGGGCGCGGGCCGCGTGCGCAGCGTTCCCGAAGCTCCTGCTGCGGAGGCGACGATTACGCTTAACGAGCAGTTCTTCAATTACTTTCTCGATGCGATGTTTACACAATTGAGAGAACCGGAATTTCCGCTCTCAATGGCGCGGAGCAAGGCGGAGACAGGGCCACCGGAAGCCAGTGCGGCGCATGCTCCGGCGAAGAAGATCGGCGCGTGCGCGAGCGTGATCGTGCTTGAGCGCGAGCGAAGCGGCGTCAAAACTGCCGTCAGATTCGAGGACGGGCGGATTGTCGCGCCGCTGGCTTTTTCCGGCTCGTATGACGCCGCGCTCGGATGCCTGAGCTTTAGCGGGTGGGCCAATTCCGTCGTCACGCTTGAGTTCAATCGTGAGCGTCAGGCATTGATGGCGCGCGTGCGCGTGCAGGAAGTGCATCTCGAAGGCATCCCACGGCTGGCGAGCGGCGTGTTGATTAGTCTGGTCCAGAGTTCGATTGATAAAAAATTCAATCCTTACGAGCTGTTCAAAGCCGAGCAGGTTTCTCCGGTAGTTCAAATCAAGGCCGCGAGCGGCGCGCTGCGTTTGCGGGCCAGAGAGATGCGCCCGGAAATCATTTCCGGCGCATTGCGTCTGCAAATTATTTACGAGTTTGTGCGCGCCGAATGAGGCGCGATTGGAAAGCGGTTAAGAGACAGAAGTTAAATGCCTGTCCTTCGTCTCAAAATGTTTGCTCCCGCCTGTCTGAGGCATATCGACAATCTCCCATGCGGCGCGCGTGCGCAGGAGCTTGGTCATCAGCGCGGCGTGCAGTATGTGCCCGCTGCGCTCGGCCTTGATGCGGCCCAGCAAAGGCATGCCGAGTAAAGCCAAATCGCCGACGATGTCGAGAATTTTATGACGGACGAATTCGTCTGCGAAGCGCAAGGTCGTATCGTTGAGCATTCCTTCGGGCGTCAGGACAATGGCATTTTCCAGAGAGCCGCCGCGAATCAGGTTGTCGCGGCGCAACGCTTCGATCTCTTCCGTAAAGCCGAAGGTGCGCGCGGCGGCGATCTCGCGCCCGAATGCTCCGCCGGTCAAATCGAAACTAAAGCTTTGTTTGCCGATCATCGGATGTGTGAAATCAATCAGGCAATCTATCTCGTAAGCTTCCGCAGGCTCGACGCTGATGCGCCGTGCGCCCTGTTCGACCGAAACTCTTTCGCGCACCATTAAGGCTTTTCGCGCGAGCGGCTGCTGGACGATTCCGGCACGCTCGATCAATTCGATAAAGGCTTCCGCAGAGCCGTCCATAATCGGCAGCTCAAGATTATCAACCTCTATGAAGGCGTTATCCACCTGCATGCCGCGCAAGGCCGCCAGCAGGTGCTCGACCGTCGAGAGCATGACGCCCGTTCTCATCAAGGTCGTCGCATAACTACAATGCGCTATGAACTCGACGCTCGCCGGAATCTCAAATCCGCCGAGGTCTGTGCGTTTGAAAACGTAGCCGGTGTTGGGAGGGGCAGGCAGGATGCTGAGGTGAACCTGTACAGCCGTGTGCAATCCTATGCCGCTGGTTTCAACCGCCGAGGCGAGTGTCGTTTGTTTAATCAAAAATTGAGTCCGCACCTTTCAATTGACCGCCGGGCGTGATGCCTACGCGCGCCGCCTGTGGTTCTAGTTCGCAAAAAAAGACCGCAAGCACCATGCCGCGACATCGTGAAACTTGGTTTTGAGGTGAGATGAAAGACGGTTTGTCCTGCCCGGCATAAATGCCTCATGGCGCTTACTTCTTTTGATACGAGAGAGTTAGAGCAGCCTGACAGACAGCGACAGGTAGGATTCGTAAGTTAGATAAAGATAAAGCTTATGCAGGATTGAAGTCGCGGTCGTCACTGCCTGCTGTTGCTTCTGAGCCACGCTTTTTGAGTAGAGTGCAGCACGCAAGCGACAGAATCGAACCTCAGGAAAAAGAAAGAAAGCGGCGGAACAAATGGTAGTGGTTCAATTTGAAATGCGGTTGAATGTCCATCAATAAGAATCTCCCGCAAAGGCGCAAGGTAATGCAAAATTAAAAATGTAAAATGCAAAAATAAAAATCGTCTTCTATTTTGCATTTTACATTTTGCATTTTTAATTTCTCTTGCGCCTTTGCGGGAAACTGTTTTTTCTTCTCCATCTTTGAAACTGAACCACTACTGAACAAATCGTTGACAAAAAACTTTTTTGGCTTATGATTCCGTTCACCCAGCACTTGTTCCCCCTCTCAGTAGGCCCAGTTACTTTGACACAATACAGGTGCGTCCAATGTTCAAATATCTTGCCGCCGCTCTCTTGCTGGTCGTTCCGGCTTTGCTTATCAACTCACGCTCGGCTTCGATGTCCGTCGCAGAGACGCCGACGGACGCGATTGCCGCCGTCAATATCACTTATCCGGCCAACAACGCAGTCATCAATGTGCCGACTAATATCTTCGTCAGCGCGGATGTCTCTAACGCCGGGACTGTCGAAAGGGTTGAGTTTTATGCCAACGACTCTTTAATAGGGACGGATACTACTGCGCCCTACTTTATCGTCTGGAACAACCCGTTTGTGAGCACTCATATCCTGAGGGCTGTGGCGGTTGCCCCCGGCGGAACCACCACGCCCTCAGGGGAAATAATCATCACGACCGTCTTTCCCGGCTCGCTGTTTCCGTTGCCGATTCCGGGGCCGACTCTGCTCAATCCCCCGCAGGGCGCAATCTATGATTCGCTGACGCCTATCACTTTGAGTTCGACACGCTCGCTGACACAGTACACAGTGGCGCGCGTAGAGTTTTATGACAACACGACGCTCATCGGGAGCGATACGAGCGAGCCGTATAGCATCGTCTGGACCAATCCGCCGCCGGGGCTGCACTCGATTACGGCACGCACGGTGGTGACGACGGGCGCGCGTGCGTCTTCGACTCCCGCAGACATACGCATCATACCGAGCAACGCTGCCGCCATTACCCTGAACGATCTGTCGCCTGCCTCTCTGTATCCGTCGAGCATCGAGATCAACGGCCTTACAAACTCTATCAGCAGTTTGGTTGTGACGCTGCATGGCCTCAGCCATACTGCGCCGGATGACATAGACCTCCTGCTGGTCGCCCCCAACGGGCGAAGCATTGTGTTGATGTCGGATGTAGGCGGCGCGACTCCCGTTAATGATCTCTCTTTGACTTTCGACACCGCTGCTTCCACTCCGCTGCCGGATGATGGAGCGCTTGTGTCCGGAACATACAGGCCGACCAATGCCGGAGCGGGCGACAGTTTTCCCGCCCCCGCGCCTGCCGGTGCGCCGCCCTTTCAGAATCTTTCAGACCTCAACGGCTCGCAGCCGAACGGAACATGGAGCCTGTATGCGGTTGATGACGAGGGCAATAACGTTGGCAGCATCGCAGGCGGCTGGGGATTGACCATCAATACTTCCTCTTCGATTTGCAGTTTCAGTCTGTCTGAAAGTATTCAACCTTTCCCTCACACAGGCGGAAACGGCACTGTCAACCTGAGCGCGGCTTTTCCCAGTTGCGATTGGACTACGAGCAATACTTCCGATTTCATCACCTTCATGCAGGGCAGCGCGGCGGGCACAGGGTCTGCCACTGTGAGCTTCAATGTCGCGCCGAACACAGGCGGGGCGCGCACAGGCAGAACCACTATTGCCGGACGCTCTTTTAATATTCAACAGGCGTCCGGTTGTCCTTTCGCTCTGGATCAGACGGCCATCAATATCGGAGGCAGCGGCGGAGCGCGCAGCGTGGCGGTTACTGCGGGTGAGCTTTGCTTTTGGAATGCGACGCCCCAGGCTAGCTGGATTACGATCAACGCAGGCAGCGGCAGCGGCAACGGGACAGTCAACTTCACTGTCGCTCCCAATCAAACGGGCAGCACGCGCACGGGCACAGTCAACATCGGTGCGCGCACTTTGAGCATCGTCCAGTCTGTTTCCAGCGGCAGGGCAGTTTTTGATTTCGATGGCGACGGGCGGTCGGACATCTCCGTCTTTCGTCCTTCGGAAGGAACATGGTATCAACTGCTCAGCTCCAACAACGCTTTCAGAACCAACCAGTTTGGCATCAGTGTTGACAGGCTCGTGCCCGGAGACTATGACGGCGACGGCAAAGCGGACATCGCTGTCTGGCGAGCGGAAACGGGCACATGGCACATTCTTCAGAGCGCAGGCAATAGTTATCTCGCGCGCGGGTTCGGAGTCAGCGGCGATATTCCACTGGCCGGAGATTACGACGGCGACGGCAAAGCGGATTTGACAGTCTTCAGGCCAGCGGAAGGAAGCTGGCACATCATGCAAAGCTTGACCGGCACGATGCGTAGCCAGCAGTTCGGGAGCCTCGGAGATAAACCGCTCGCGGGCGATTTCGACGGCGACGGCAAAGCTGACCTCGCTGTCTTTCGTCCATTGAGCGGCTCTTGGTACGTCCTGCGGAGCGCGGACAATTCCTTCTACGGGCAACAGTTCGGCACGGGCGCGGACAAACCCGTCGCGGGCGATTATGACGGCGACGGCAAAGCTGATGTCGCTGTTTTTCGCACGGCAGAGAGCGCATGGTACATCTGGCAAAGCTCAAACAGCTCGCTACGCGCGCAAGTCTTCGGCACAACCGGAGACCTGCCTGTGACAGGCGATTTCGATGGCGACGGCAAGATAGACCTCGCTGTCTATCGCCCGTCGAGCGGCATCTGGTATATACAACGCAGCTCCGACGGCACATTTGCCGCACAGCAATTCGGGAACGCCACGGACTTGCCAGTGCTTTCCGCTTTCGTGCCTTAATTTAAGAAAGCAAAAAAAGCTTCCCGCAAAGGCGCGAAAAGCAGGGAAGCAAGGGAGAAGGGAATAGGGTGCCGGGTGTAGGAAAGCAAACTGCTTTTCACTACACCCGGCACCCTTACCGCCGTTCGGGTGATGGATATTTTAGCGAAGGCCGTTACTTCGGTGTGCCGCTGCTTGAGTGGCTGAAGATGGCTACTATTGAAAGAAAGCGGCTAGATTATAATGTTGAGGTGCAGCCAAAAATGACTAAATGGTTGAAAGACTGAAAATGTCTTGATAATAACGCGAGTTTAATCTACAAGCATTCCCATGAATATCCCAAGCTGTGCTTCGGGTTGAAATATTCTTAATATGATACGCTGCCCCGGAGTTTAAACTGGTATCTATGAGGCGGCTTCTACTATTTTTGACACTCCTACATTCATGTGCATCTGGTCAACCCCGGAGGAAATTCGTGATGAGAAACTTGCTTTGGTGTCTTCTGCTCATCGGCTTTGTTCTAAACGCCGATGTCTCAGCTCAATCCGAACTGGATACTACTTTCGCTTCAACGGGCAAAGCGGTCTTAAGTGGTGCGTTAGCTGGCGCGAGAGATGTGGTCGTTCAGCCGGATAATAAGATTGTCATGATCTCGAATTGTTCCACAATGAGCGGGAGCTTTGCCTTTTGTGCCGTTCGCTTAAACGAAAACGGTTCTTATGATACTAATTTCGGAGGTGGGCCTCTTCCTCCCCCCGGTTATCTCCTTGACAGTATGGGAGCTGGTTCGGGGCAGGGAGGTGCCAGGGGCGTAGCGCTCCAGAATGACGGCAAACTCGTTTTGGTGGGCTACGCTAACCAGACTCTTGCGATGGCTCGCTTCAACCCGGATGGAAGTCTGGATGCCTCGTTCGGGTCTGGCGGCAAAGTGTTCACCGACGTAACTCCAGACTCCCCAGACCGTGCCAATAAGGTTGTGATCCAGCCCGATGGTAAAATCCTGGTTGTCGGAT
The DNA here is from genome assembly GCA_963817025.1 of Pyrinomonadaceae bacterium. Taxonomy (GTDB): domain Bacteria; phylum Acidobacteriota; class Blastocatellia; order Pyrinomonadales; family Pyrinomonadaceae; genus JACMLC01. The sequence continues at coordinate 1,179,359 of CAWFML010000005.1, forward strand.
TTTCCGGGAGTGCGTACGGGCAACTGTTCGTCGCCCGTTATGCTGCGGACGGAATGCTCGATGCCTCCTTCGGCACGGGCGGAATTGCCAGAACAATCATTCCTGATCACCTCACCGCAGGCATCTCCATAGAGCTTCAGCCTGACGGCAAGATACTGGCCGGGGGCAACATGCTGAGCACGGCTGGCTCTTCGGGCTTCTACCTGCTGGCACGGTTAAATCCCGATGGATCGCCCGACGCGACGTGGGATGGCGATGGAGTAACCAGTTTCTCTTACGGCACTCCCAGTTTTCCTGACGCAGGCTTTTTGTCTGTGGAGATACAATCGGATGGGCGCGTTCTTGCGCTTGGTCATGGAAATATCATCTACCGTTTCAATCCGAACGGGTCGCTTGATACGGGTTTTGACGGTGACGGGACTCGTCCCGCTTTGCCCGTTGCGTTGAACGACGAAGCCCCGTATGACTTAATCCTCTCAGCCGGTGGGAAGATTACGGTAGTCGGTCACTCAAGACCCGGCCCGACTTTTTCTCACCAATATGCTGTTGCTCGCTATCAACCGAATGGAGCGCCTGACCTGAGCTTTAGCGCGGATGGGTATCTAGATATTGATATGGGCGGCGGCCCCAGCAGTGCAAGGGCCGTTGCGTCTGATTCGCAAGGCCGCATCGTTGTTGCAGGAACAAGAGGATTAGGGCAAATACCGGATCCCTTAGGGCCGGGTGTTTTCTCGGTTGCACGCCTTCTTGCACCTGTTGTCTCAGTTGCCATTTCAGGAAGAGCGGATTTTGACGGAGATGTCCGGACGGATATATCTGTGTTTCGACCGGGCGAAGGTAACTGGTACATCACGAACAGTTCAAACAACGCTTTCCGCGCCGAACATTTTGGCGCAATCGGAGACGTTATCGCACCGGGTGATTATGACGGCGATGGTAAAACGGACGACGCCGTATTCAGACCCTCAAGCGGTTACTGGTACATCCTCAACAGCTCGGACAACTCCGTGCGCTCGGCCCAGTTAGGACAAGCCGGAGACATCCCTGCCACGGGTGATTTTGACGGCGACGGAAAATCCGACATCGTTGTGTTCCGTCCATCTGCCGGGACATTCTATCTGCTACACAGTTCAGACGGCTCTTCCCATTCCACACAATGGGGCGCAGACGGCGACATTCCAGTAATGGGAGATTACGACGGCGACTCGAAGACTGACTTCGCCATCTTCCGTCCATCGGGGAGCGCTTTCTACATCCTGCGTAGTTCTGATGGGAGCATCCTCGGACAGCAATGGGGAACGAATGGAGATAAAGCCATAACCGCAGATTTTGATGGAGACAGAAAGACGGATATAGCTGTCTACAGGCCATCAACGGGGGCATGGTATTACCTGCAAAGCTCTGACAATGGGTTCAGAGGCGTCGGATGGGGCGTCAATGGGGATATTCCTGTGGCTGGAGATTATGATGGAGATGGCAAGAGTGACGTGGCTATCTTCCGGCCCTCGGTGGGAGTGTTCTATATCTTGCAGAGCACGAACAGCTCGTTGAGAGCAGAGCAGTTCGGCGCGAATGGTGACGTGCCTGTGGCAGGAGCCTTTGTGCATTGATGGCGGGCGATTCGCGTTAACGACGTGACGCATTTTCTGTAGGGGCGCGACTGCGGTGCGCGCCCCTATTTTTTGTCGAGCAGCATCGTTTTATGGAATCTTGCTTTCCTTGAAATTAAACCGCCCGCCAGCAAACTAGAAGGAAACTTTTGGTAGCAGGTCAGTTTCAGATGACAAGCCCGGAAACCAAAAGACAGTTTCCCGCAAAGACGCAAAGGCGCAAAGAGAAGCACGCCAAGAGCGAATGGCATTCAATCCTTTGCGGTCTTCCTCTGCGCCTTTGCGCCTTTGCGGGAAACTATTTCTCTCTTCATAAAACGACTCACGAATCACGACACACCTGACGAAGTTCAAGCTGAACCACCACCAAACTTTTTGCTTGATTGACACCCGCAAACCTGTGCCTCTATCATCAACTGATAATGCCGCGCAAACAATCAAATGACGCAGACGCGCTGCCTGAGCGTGTCTTCCTGATAGACTCTATGTCGCATATCTTCCGCGCGTATTTCGCGCCGATGAGCGGGCGACAAGAGCCGCTGGCAAACAGTCAGGGACAGATCACGCAGGCCGTTTTCATCTTTACCAGCATGCTTCGCAAGCTTCTTGCAGACGAAAAGCCGCATTACATCGCAGCCGTTTTCGAGTCGGGCGAAAAGACTTTCCGCCATGAGACTTTTACGGAGTACAAAGCTCATCGCGCAGAGATGCCAGACGACCTGCAATCGCAACTGCCGTACATCGTGCGCGTCTGCGAGGCTTTTAATATTCCGATTCTCAATTCTCCCGGCTTTGAGGCAGACGATGTCATCGGCACGCTCGCGCTGCAAGCGGCGGAGCGCGGCCTGCAAGCCGTCATCGTCTCCAACGACAAAGACATGTGCCAGCTCGTGCGTGACCCGCTGGTCACCTGCATGCGGCAGAACTCGCAGAACGTGAAACGCAAAGTTCCAGTGCCGCCCATCGAGTGGTGCGATGAAGCATGGGTCGAAAACAAATTCGGAGTGCCGCCCTCGCAGATCGTCGATTTGCTCGGCCTGATGGGAGACGCGGTTGATAATATCCCCGGCGCGCCCGGCATTGGCGAAAAAGGCGCGCTCAAAATTATCAAAGAGTTCGGCTCAATCGAGAATGCGCTGAAGAACTGGGAACAGGTCACGCATAAAACCTACCGCGAATCCTTGAGGGATAACGGGGACAAGATAAGACAGTCGCTCGACCTTGCGACCATCCGCACGGATGTCAACATCAAGCTTGACCTTGAACAGCTACGCTCGCGTACGCCGGATCGCGCAGCCGCTTACAAGCTTTTCCGTGAACTCGAATTTCAATCGCTGACGCGCGAGTTTTCCGATGCCGCGACGGCGGAGACGGGAGGCGTGCAGGCTCCGCTTCGCTATCGCATCATAATCAAGCGCGCGGAACTGGAAACCTTAGTGCGCGGTCTCTGGGATGCAGAGCACTGGGGCTTCGCGGTCGCAGATTCCACGCCCGTCGGCGCGGGCCAGCAGGGCGGCGCGCAGCTTGGCGTACAGGCCACAGGCATCGCCATCTCGACCGGCGCGGGTGTGGCTGTTTACATTGACCTCGAAAATTTTGAGAATGGTGCAGAGAGTGCGATTGGGCCATTGCAGGATGTGCTCGCCAACGGCCTGCTCTCAAAATCCGTTCACGATTTGAAACGCGCGACCGCACTTCTCGCCCCGCTCGGCATAGAGCCTGAGGGCGTGACGGATGACACGCTGCTCGCAGCCTATTTGCTTGACCCGATTCGCAGTCGTTACGAGTTGGCAGACCTTGCGAGGGATGCTGTCGGGGCTTTGGGCGCGGGAGATGCGCCGGAAGGTTGGACGGAGACAGGGTGGCGCGCAGCCGAAGCCGCAGACCTGACCGCGCAGACGGCGCATGTGCTGCGCGGAAGGATTCTGGAACAGGGACTCGAAGCCATCTACACGGAGATGGAACTGCCGCTCGCGCCGCTGCTCTATCGCATGGAGCGCGCGGGCTTGCGCGTTGACACGGCTGCGCTCTCAGAGCTTTCGCAGTATTTGGGGACAGAACTGGCAAAGCTGACGGAAAAAATCTACAAGGTCGCGGGGCGCGAGTTTAAAATCAATTCGCCCAAGCAGGTCGGCGAAGTTTTAGAGGAACTGAACATCCGCTCTGGCCGCAAGACTTCGACCGGAAGAGTTTCGACGAGCAAAGCCGTGCTCGAAGAGTTGGCCCAGAAATTCGAGCTGCCGCGCCTGATAATCGAATACCGCGAGCTGGATAAATTGAAGACCGTTTACACGGATTCGCTCCCCGCGCAGATTGGCGCGGACGGTCGCATACACTCGCAGCTTAATCAGACTGTAACGGCGACCGGAAGATTAAGCTCAAGCGAGCCGAATCTACAGAACATTCCGATTCGCACAGAGCTTGGTCGCCGCATCCGCCGCGCCTTCATTCCCGAAGCGGGCCATAAGTTTATCTCTGCCGATTACTCGCAGCTTGAGTTGCGCCTGCTCGCACATGTCACGCACGACCCGGAGATGCTCGACGCTTTTCAAAAGAATGACGACATACATGCGCGCACGGCTCGCCTTGTCTTCAATGCACGGACTCCCGAAGAACTGAAAGAGGCGCGTCGCTTTGCCAAGATAGTCAACTTCGCCATCGCTTATGCCATCGAGCCGTTCGGCCTCTCGCAGCGCGTCGGCATCTCGCGCAAAGAAGCGAAGAAGGTGATTGACGATTATTACGAAACATACAAGGGCGTGCATCGCTTTATGGAAGAAGTTCCCATCAAAGCGCGCGAGCACGGTTACGTGCGCTCCATCTACGGGCGCATACGCCCCTTGCCCGGCATCAACGATAGCAACGGCAACGTCCGCGCGCGCGCCGAGCGCGAGGCCATTAATATGCCGATTCAAGGGACTTCAAGCGACATCGTTAAGCTTGCGATGCTCAAAGTTGACGAAGCCTTGCGGCGCGAGCGAATGCAGGCGCGGATGGTCATGCAGGTGCATGACGAGTTGTTGATCGAAGCCCCGGCAGCGGAGGCCGGGCGCGCAGCAGAAATCTTGCGCCGCGAGATGGAATCGGCTGTCGAGCTGGATGTCCCACTCAAGGTCGAAGTCGGCACTGGCGATAACTGGATGGAAACGAAGGGATAGGGACAGGTGACGGGTGACGGGTGACGAGATAAATCTCTCGCTTCTTGCTCGTCACTTATCACTTGTCACTGCCTTTATGTCGCAAGCGAATAAAAAACTCAAAGAGGATGGCGAAGTCGTCTATCGCCGTCTGCCGGAGCATGACGGCGAGAGGCGCGGCGCGGGGAAAGGTGTGGCTCCGGGCGGGCGCAGATTTGCGCCGACGTTGAGGACGCTCGCGGTCGGGTTCGCTCTGCTGCTCACCATCGTCTTCGTCTTCGGTATGATTAGCGTGGGCGAATTGGAGAGGGTCGAGAACGGGACTTTTAATCTTCAGGAACAGTACACCAGCCGGCTCAGGCTGTTCCTCAATCTCAACGCGGCTGCCATGAGCCTCGATACAGAAGCGCGTATTCGTGACGCCGGGCGAGTGCGCGGAGAGTTGATGCCTCCTTTTGAATTTCGCCTGCGAGACGCGCGCGATAAAGTCACGGAGTTGCTCAAACAACTTGAGAGCCAGCCTTACACGCAGCAGGCAAATTGGAGCGCGCTGCGTGAACGGCTCAAGCAGTTCGTCGAGACGACAAAGGATTTAGAAGTTTACTCGCGCGACGGCTTCACGCAGTTCCGCGACATCAAGACACGACTGGAAGCTGTCGAAGCAGATTTGAGGCTGGAGCGGGGAGAGGTCGGGCGGCAGAGCGAGGCGTTGAAGTATCGCTCGACGCGGAGAGTCAAGGTCTGGTGGATTAGCGCCTTGCTGATCGCGCTGCTGGTCATTGCGGCGACTCTCTGGGAAGTCCAGCGGCGTTTTCGGCACGAGCAGGAGAGCGTTGACGAAGCGCGGCGCGAACGGCAGTTTAGCACGCAGATGCTCGAAGGTATGGTCAGCGCAGTGGCCGCCATTGATGCGCGCTCGCACATCCGCAGCGCAAATGTAGCTTTCTTTGAAATCTTTCCGCAGGCATCCATCGGCGCATCCGTCTATGACAGGTTCGGTCGGCCCGATGCTATGAAGATGCTCGAAGCGGCTGCCTCCGAACAGGTCGAAGAGGCTGCTTATCGCGGGCGCTGGGTCGTTGGGAGAGAGTCGGAAACTGACCCCGCGCAAAAGACTTTTGATGTCTACTCTTCACCGCTTGAGATGGATGGGGAGATGGGCCAGATTGTGACGCTTGTGGATGTCAGCGAAGCCGTCGAAGCCGAAGCCGTCCTGAGACGCACAGAGGCTCTGGCCGCAGTCGGTCAGGCATCCGCGCAGGTCGCGCATGAAATCAAAAACCCGCTCGGCAGCATACGCCTCGGCGTCTCCATGCTGCGCGATATGACGGATGACAATGAAGCCATCACTACGATTGATCTGGTCGAGCGCGGGATAGACCACTTGAACAAGCTGGTCGTAGACGTGACGCAGTTCTCGCGGCAGACGAACCTGAACCTCTCGGAATTCAATCTTAACGATGCCCTCAGCGCAAGTTTGGATTTAGTCACCGACCGCATCCGCGATAAACACACGCGCATCGAAAAACGTTTTAGCCGCGAGCCTTTGCAGGGCCGGTGGGATGAGGATCAACTGTTACAGGTCTTCGTCAACCTGCTTGCCAATGCCATTGATGCCGCGCCTCCAAACTCGCCCGTCACCATCACGACAGAGCGCATGATGTCCGCCTTCAGTCGCAGCGGCGGTCAGGGAAGCAATGCTTTCGTCACACAGCCTACCGCCCGCGTGACCTTCATAGACGAAGGAAGCGGCATGGACGACGAGACGCGCGCACGCATCTTTGAACCCTTCTTCACCACCAAAAAACGCGGCACAGGTCTCGGCCTCGCCATCGTCAAACAGATCATCGAACGCCACGGCGGCATCATCCAGGTCAACAGCACACCCGGCAAAGGCACACACTTCATCATTGATCTGCCGCTTAAGCCCTCTCTGACAGAGAGCCAGCAGTCAACATGAGGGCAAATAGAAGCATGAATAGCTTTACTCAGCGTTTCCCCTTCATTCATCAGTCCAAACGTGAGTGCGGCATAAGAAAGAGTTCGGTTTCTCACCCCCGTGAGGGGCGAATGGGGCTTTCAGGCTGCATCAACTGATGCGTATGTCGAACCGACGTTAAGCCTATGGTAAAATGCAGGGTAGTGTTAGCTGTGTTCATATTCATTTGCGGCCATTCACTATAATTCAGCGTAATAGTGATACATAATTGTAAGGCCAGTGAAAGGAAGAGAAGAGCATGAAACAAACCTTTACCGCCAACGTGTGGCAAGAGGGAGAATGGTTCATCGCACAGTGCAGAGAGGTTGATGTTGCCTCTCAAGGCGAAACCGAGGAAGCGGCACTTGAGAATCTGCGAGATGCTTTAGAACTGCATTTTACGCCGCCCGTTGCTAATGCTGCTCCGCAAATACGCACGGTCGAGGTTGAGATTGCGGCATGAAGCCGCTGCCTTTCCGCGAAGTGAAGCGCAAACTGGAAGCAGCTCAGGGCTTGTTATTTACAGGCTATGCTGACCCGTGGCGATGCCCAGGGCTATTACATGACTCCCCTTCAGTGCTTTTCAAACAGCTTCTAAGAATGGTAAAAGAGTTTGCCGTATTGCTTTACGAAGAATTTATCGCCTTACAGGAACGGCTCGCTGAAGTTGAAGACCTGCTTGATTTGCGCGCCGCCAAAAAATCAGGACATGATGCCTCTGCCATCTCTCTAGCCGATGTCGAAAGCCGCTTCGGCGACGCCAGCTAAATCTATTCACTTGATTCTCTCAAAAGCCTTATGCGCAGCTTGTATGGTTTGCTCTAACACTTCATCCGTGTGCGCGATGCTGATAAAGGCCGCTTCGAATTGCGAAGGGGCGAGATAGACGCCCTCTTTGAGCATGGCGTGGAAGAATTTGCCGTATAGCTCTCGATTGCTCTTTGAGGCGGTGGCCCAATCCGTGACCGGCTCGCCCGTGAAGAACATTGTGAACATCGAGCCGACGCGGTTGGTGTGTGTCTCAAGGCCAGCCTCGCGTGCGGCTGCCCCGATGCCTTCGCAGAGACGCTGACCGGCGCGCTCAAGTCTTTCGTAAACGGAAGCATCGCGCAGGCGTTTGAGCGTCGTCAGCCCGGCGGTCACCGCCAGAGGATTGCCGGAGAGCGTGCCTGCCTGATAAATCGCCCCGGCGGGTGCGATGTGGTTCATGATGTCGCGGCTCGCTCCGTAGGCTCCGACGGGGAGACCGCCGCCGATTATCTTGCCCAGAGTCGTGATGTCCGGCAGCACTCCATAAAGCCCTTGCGCTCCGCCTCGTGCGAGGCGAAAACCCGTCATCACTTCGTCGAAAATAAGCAGCGCGCCGCCGCGACGCGTAATGTCACGCACCTCGCCCAGATAATTCTCACGCGGCGGGACGCAGCCCATGTTGCCGACCACAGGCTCTATGATGACCGCCGCGATGTCTGCGTGCTCATCGAAGACCTGTTGCAAAGCTCCCGCATCATTGAAGGAAACTGTGAGTGTGTTTTGGGCCAGAGCAGCAGGAACGCCCGGACTGTCCGGCAGTCCGAGCGTCGCCACGCCTGAGCCTGCTTTGACGAGCAGGCTGTCTCCATGACCGTGATAGCAGCCTTCAAACTTGACGAGCTTGGTGCGACCCGTCACGCCGCGCGCAAGGCGTATGGCAGACATGGTGGCTTCCGTGCCGCTATTGACCATCCGTACCATCTCGACCGAAGGGACGGCGTCAATAATCTCTTCCGCCATCAAGACTTCCAACTCCGTCGGCGCGCCGTAACTCGTCCCGCGCGCCAGAGCCTCGCGCAAAGCATCTCTCACTTCTTCATCCGCGTGGCCCAGAATCATAGGCCCCCACGAGCCTACATAATCAATGTATGTTTGCCCGTCCACATCCGTCATCAATGCGCCCTGTGCGCGTGAGATGAAGCGTGGCGTCCCGCCGACGCCGCGAAAAGCGCGCACAGGGGAATTGACTCCCCCCGGCATCAACTCGACGGCGCGTGTAAATAGTTCTTCGGAAGAAGGGTTTGAACCTCTATATGGTGAACTCATAAGCACATTCTAAAGAAGGCCAAAGGTAAAGTCAAAAGGGAAGACAGCATCTTTCGCATCTTCCCTTTTGCCTGTTACCTTCTTACTTTTGCCTTAGTGTTAGGCGTTGTCATCCGGCGGGATGACGAGTTGCTGGCCCACCTGAATCTTGTCCGGGTCGCTCAACTGGTCGCGGTTGGCGTAATAGATACGCATGAACTCGTCGGAATCCCCGTAATGCTGTTTGCTGATCTTGGAGAGCGTGTCGCCGGATTTGACCTCGTAGGTCTGACCGCCCTGACTGCCTCCGCCTGCCGCAGCGGCCTGTGCCAGACTCTCGTCCACAGAGATGTCCGCTGTAATGTCGTCGGCATCTGCACTCACCAGCTTGATCTGATCCCAGAACTTGTTTTTGGCGTCCTCTGAAGGCGCAGTGCCGCGTATGAACAGCTTGTTGTCCTGCACGTGCAGGTTCTGGAAACGAATCTGCTGCTGGTCTGCCATATTGAGCACGGATTGATACTTGCCCTTCAGTTCATTGAATCGTTGGTCTGCGTTCGGTTGCTGTTGCGCTTCGGATGCGCCTCTGCCGAACATCTTATCAAAAAGCCCCATCTTTTTTTCTCCTTCATTCGTGAACGAAATAACGCGATCCGGCGGATTACACGGGCACGCGAGTAATAGTGAAACGAGTTTCGAGGGTGTTTTCAGCAAGAGTTATACCAGCTTTCAATAAGTAGTGAAAGCTGGCTCCAGCAGGGCTTTCAAGCGATGAGGCGTTCGATAATCAATCAGGCTTTGATTCTGTATGCGTATGCTTTGGCTTCTCGTCTGAGTTTCAGAAGCAGGCGCAGAAAATTTAGCCACAGAGACGATGAGGAAGGAAAAAGGAAAAAGGTAAAAGGTAAAAGTCAGAACAGCATTCAAGCCCTCTTCACTTTTACCTTTTTCCTTTTTCCTTTTTTGTCTCTGTGGCTAATTCTATGTTTTGAGAACTCTCTGAAATAGAATTTGTAACCATTATCAAAGTTTTGGCGTCTGTCTCTAATAAGGTGGTTGAGAATGTTTTCTCCTCGGCGTCTCGTTCGCCCTAAAAAATAATCTCAAACAAAGAAGAGGGAATGTCAGATGCAAACAAGCAATAGGAAAGTAATCATCGGCGGCTTTTTGATGCTGGCGATGCTGTTGATGCTCTCCGCCATGACTGCGTTCGCGCAGGATGGTGGACGGGGCAAAGGCGGATTCGACGGGCGCAAGATGCATGGCAGAGGTCACAAAGATGGTGGCCGCTTTGCGCGCAACCTTAACCTGAGCGAAGCTCAGCAAGCGCAAATCCAACAAATCTCCGACCGCTACAAAGAGAGCACCAAAGGCTTGCGCGAGCAGATGCGTAACCTGCGCGGCTCAAATGAAGCGAGCGAGGGCAGCTTTAACGAAGCGGCTGTTCGTCAGGCTGCACAGGCTCGTGCCAACCTGCATGTCGAGCTTGAGGTCGCACGCGCACGCATGAAGGCAGAGATGTATGCGGTCTTAACGCCGGAGCAGAAAGCACAACTGGCCCAGCAAAAGCAGGAAAGACAACAGCGTCGCCAGCAGCGAATGAACAGAAAGACCGAAGGCAGTTCAACCATTCAGCAGTAAGCCTGCGAAAAGGTCTGAAGCCGATTCAGACCTTTTCAACTCCTAAGCTACTGCTCAAGAGCGAGCGCGTCGCGGGATACCCGACATCCCGTCACGCGCTCACTCTCGTTTGACACGGACTTATCTAAAGCATGTATAAATAACTCTTCAATGGATGAAACGGGGAACAAAGCCGTAGCCATCGCCGGTCGGCAGGGTTTTCAAACAGCGCATGAGATAAGCGATAACGATTTGGTCGCGTCAGTGCTGGCCGGAGACGAGTCGGCGTTTGAGTTGCTGTTCAATCGTTACCGCGTCAATGTCGGGCGCGTCGCAGGCCGTTTCTTCCAACGCCGTGAGCAGGTCGAAGAGATTGTGCAGGAGAGTTTCACCAAAGCCTATTTTGCGCTCAAGGATTATACTGGACGCAACGAGAAATCTTTTGCCGCGTGGCTGATGCGAATCACTGCCAATACCTGTTATGACGAGTTGAGACGCGCCAAGCGTCAGCCCGAAGTCACGAATAACGACTTGAGCGAAAGGGAAGCGGCCTGGCTCGAATCCAGATTGATGGCTACGGGTTCTGTCCCTGAAATTGAATCCGTCGCCATCAAACGCGATCTTGCAAACAAGCTCCTCGCGCGGCTGGAGCCTGAAGACAGGCTCGTGTTGACGCTTCTCAATGGAGAAGAGTTATCAGTCAAAGAGACTGCGGAAGTGACAGGCTGGTCTGTGGCGAAAGTTAAAGTTCGCGCGCATCGCGCACGTCTCTCGCTGCGCAAAGTGCTGCGAAAATTGTTGTAACCGAAAGAACAAATTCCAACGTCTTAAACATATGCGGGCGGCTATTAGCCAATGGTGCAATACGGAGCATTTTTATGAACTGGATGAAAGAAAACGAAAAGCAGGAACGCCTCGACCTGATTGGCAAAGAGTTGATGCACGCCTCTCGAATGAGCGATGAAGAGGTTAGAGAGACAGTCTCTCAACCGTTTCTCTACGCGCGGATTCGCGCACGCATCGCAGCCGAGCAGGAAAAGCGAAGCGCCGGAGAGGGCAGTTGGTGGGCAGGACTGTTGACGGCCTGGCGACCGCTGGCGGGAATGGCTGTGATGGCGATTATCGCCGCCTCGCTCTTTCTCTTTTCATCAGTGGCCGGAACAAACGGCAGTTTCATATCGAGCGATGTTGACGCGATGGCTTCAGGCGAACCCGGATTCGAGCGCATTGTTTTTACAGACGGCGAACCGCTCTCGAATAATGAAGTGCTGGCGACGATTATGAATCAAGATGAAACGGATGTGCGAAGATGACTTTAAAGGGCAGAACACGTCTCAAAGTTTGGCTGGTGCTGCTCGGAGTCTTTGCTCTCGGCAGTGTGACGGGCGCGGCGCTCGACAGCGTCTATCGCCTGCGCAGCTCCGCCAATCAAGGTGAGAAACTTGGTAAAGGCGAAGCTTTTATGAATATGCTGCGCAGCGAGCTGGGTCTTAATGAGCAACAGTCCGCGCAGATCAATACCATCGTCAACGAGACGCGCAACGAGTTTCGCGCTCTTCGCGCAGAGGCACGCCCGCGTTACGACGCTATTCGCCAGAAATCGCGCGAGCGTATCCGCGCGATTCTGACATCGGAGCAGCAACAAAAGTTTGACCAGATGATTGCACGCAAAGACGCCGCGCGCCAGCAGGAAGAGAAAGACGAGAAATAAGAAATCAGGCCCGGATTGACAATCAAAGTAATTGAAATTTCAAAATTTAAGGAATTGCCTACAGCTTTAGCTGGAGAACTTAATGAGCAGTCTTAGTCGGCTTTAGCCGAAAGATTCGGCTAAAGCCGACTAAGACTTACAATCCTTGTCCACCAGCTAAAGCTAGTGGCAATTGACTGAAGCTAATGGCGATTCAAACTTTGATTGCAGAACTCGTTGAGACAGCCACATTTTCTCAAGCTCAGGACAACAGCAGCGTGATATTGCTTTGAAAGTATGTCTAGCATCGGCGAGGGTTTCATAAGCATCTAAGCTGGCATAAATTTTTTAAGAACACATAGAGTTAGATTCGTAATTATGTTTATCTCTCCTCCCGGCAATATATTTCCAACACGCGGCCACCGGCTACGCCTGCGCTTAAGCTCTATACCCGTCACCCTCTGGCTTTTATTAATCGTCAGCACACTTTTATTCACGGCCTGTAAAAGCGATTATCCGGCGGCGGCGAGGCAATCCGCCGATAGCGGCAAACGCGAAGCCAGACAGGTGCGAACCGCGCGCGTCGCGGAGATGCCGATGGGCCAGACGGTCGTGGTCAACGGGACGCTTGCTGCGCAGGATCAGGCCACGGTCGGGACAAAAGTTCCGGGCCGCCTGCAATCCATCACAGTTGATCTTGGAAGCCCTGTCAGGCGCGGGCAGTTAATCGCGCGCATCGAGCCGACGGATTATCAACTGCGCGTGCAGCAGGCCGAAGCCGGTCTGGCACAGGCGCGCGCGCGCGTCGGTCTTTCGCCCGATGGCCGGGACGATGGCGTCAATCCTGAACAGACGGGCACTGTCAGGCAGGCACGCGCCGTGATGGAAGAGGCGGGCGCGAATCGCAAGCGCGCCGTCACGCTCGTCGAGCAGGGAGTCATTGCACGCGCCGAATACGACTCGGCTAATGCTGCATACAAAGTGGCAGAGAGTCGTTATCAGGATGCCATCGAAGAGATACGCAATCGTCAGGCAGTCGTCCAGCAGCGTCGTTCCGAACTCGCGCTGGCACGGCAGCAACTCTCCGATACGGCGGTCTATGCTTCGTTCGACGGCGTGGTGCAGGAAAAGCGCGCGAGCGTCGGCGAGTATCTTGGAGCGGGTGCGCCTGTGGTCGTCGTCGTCAAGATGAATCCTTTGCGCTTTCGCGCAGAAGTCCCCGAACGCGACTCTGCGAGCGTGCGCGGCGGGCAGAACCTGCGACTCTCGATTGACGGCGCGGCGCAGAATTATTCCGGCACTGTGACACGCCTCAGCCCCAGCATCATCGAACAGAACCGCGTGCTGGTCGTCGAAGCCGACATCAGCAACGATGGCTCGCTCCGTCCCGGCTCATTTGCACGCGCCGAAATTTTTGTGGACACGACGAGCATGGGCATCACTGTTCCGGCCAATGCCATCGTAACTTTTGCAGGTATCGAAAAAGTTATACTGGTGGAAAACGGCAAGGCAGTCGAAAGACCTGTCACAACTGGCCGCCGCGCATCGGATTGGATAGAGATTGTCTCCGGCGTCAAAGCAGGCGAAGAGGTCGTCGTCGAACCGGGCAATCTACAATCGGGGCAGCCGGTAACGGTAACACAGTGACACGTGATGAGTGACGAGCGACAAGCAAGAGCTTGTTTTAAATCGTCACTCGTCACTCGTCACTCATCACTGATTTATTATGCAGAAACTTGCGGAAATTTGTATCAAGCGGCCTGTCTTCGCTTCGATGATTGTGCTCGCTCTGGTGGTCGTCGGCGCGGCTGGATTTTTCGGTCTCGGCGTTGACCGTTTCCCGTCTGTTGACCTGCCGACTGTGAGCGTCCGCACTTCTTTGCCGGGAGGTTCGCCCGAAGAGGTCGAGTCGCTAATCACGCAGCAGATAGAAGAGGTCGTCAATACCGTTGACGGCATAGACGAGCTGCGTTCCATCTCCGGGCAGGGCACGTCCGTCGTGATTGCAACTTTCAGTCTTGATAGAGACCTTGAAACTGCCGCGCAGGATGTACGTGACCGTGTGGCGACTGTCGTTCGTCAACTGCCGGATGACGCGACGCCGCCAGTGGTCCAGAAATTCGATAACGACAGCGCGCCGGTGATGACCATCTCTCTTTCCGCTGACCGCTCTTTGCGCGAGCTGACTGAACTCGCAGACAAGGTTGTGCGCGTCCAGTTAGAGCGCGCCGGGGGCGTCGGCGAGGTGAGAGTCGTCGGCGGACTTGAGCGTGCGATAAACATCTGGGTGGATGCAGACCGCCTTGCCGCTTACAAGCTGCCGATTACGTCTGTCAGTCAGGCGCTTGACCGCCAGAACGCTGACGTGCCGGGCGGCAATGTGGACACGGGCCGGCAGGAATTGTCGCTCCGCACGATGGGCCGCTACACAGACCCGTCCAGCTTTAACAATCTCGTCATCGCAAATCTGAGCGGGACGCGCTCCGTTCCCGAAACAGGAGCGCAGGCCACTGCTTCGAGCGCGATTGTGACGCCGATTCGCCTGCGCGATGTCGCTCGCGTGGAGGATGGAACGAAAGAGCAGCGCAGCCTCGCGCGCCTGAACGGCGTGCCGACGGTGACGCTCGAAATTCGCAGGCAGTCCGGCGCAAATACCATCGAGGTCATCAACGGCGTCAAAAGAGAACTGCCGCGCGTCGCCGCGCAGTTGCCGGATGATTTAAAGCTCGAAGTCATACGCGACCAGTCCCGCTATATCGAAAGCGCGCAGCATGAAATCCAAATCCACTTGATTCTCGGCAGTATCCTTGCTTGCCTGGTCGTGCTTCTGTTCATGCGCTCGTGGCGCTCGACATTGATCGCCGGCATAGCCATTCCAGCTTCCGTCATCTCTACCTTCGGCATGATGCGCGCTCTCGATTTCACGCTCAACAGCGTGACGATGCTCGCGCTCGTTTTGATGGTCGGCATCGTGATTGACGATGCGATTGTGGTCTTGGAAAACATCTTCCGCTTTATCGAAGAGAAGAAGATGAAGCCGATGGAGGCCGCGCGCGAGGCCACGAAAGATATAGGTTTAGCTGTGCTGGCGACGACGCTCTCGCTCGTCGTTATCTTTCTGCCGGTCTCTTTCATGTCTTCGATTTCGGGCCGTTTCCTGTACCAGTTCGGCATCACTGCGGCGGTGGCGATTATGGTCTCGCTGCTCGTCTCTTTCACGCTGACGCCGATGATGAGTTCGCGGCTCTTGAGAGCGGAGGACGCAGGAGGACACGGCGGCGGTCATGAAGGTGATGCTAAAGAAGCCTCTTCGCGTCGTGGATTTTACGCGCGGATTGACAGAGCCTATACATGGATGCTCGGCTTTGCGATGCGTCATCGGATAGCCGTGTCAGTGGTCGCCATCGCGGTCGTGCTTACGAGCGTGCCTTTGTACAAAGCGGTCAAGCAGGAATTTATTCCGTCCAATGTTGACGAGGCGGAGTTTGAAGTCAACATCAATGGGCCGGAGGGTATGAACCTCGCGGCGATGAACGAGGGCATGCTTGCCATCGAAAAAGAGTTGTTGCAAACGCCGGGCGTGCGGCTCGTGCTGGCCTCTGCCGGGGGAAGTTTTCTCGGCGGCGTCAATCAGGGCGGAGCTTATGTCCGCATCGCGCCGCACGAAGAACGCACGCTCTCTTTCACGAAGTTCTGGAATTCGCTCAAAGCGGGAAATCCGCTGAATGCTTTTCGCGGCAACTATACGCAGCAGGACGTGATGCAGGAAGTGCGTCGTCGTCTTCGCAAGTACGCGCCCTTGAGATCAGGCGTGCGCAACGCTCCGTCCTTCAACTTCGGCTCAGGCGGGCGATTCGATATTGACTTTGTGCTGCGCGGGCCGGACATCGTACAGCTCTCGGCCTATGCAGACGAGCTTGGCAAGCGTTCTGAGAAACTCGGCGGCATCGTAGACATAGACAGCTCGCTTCGTCTGGACAAGCCTGAGTTTCGCGTGGAGATTGACCGCGACCGCGCGGCAGACCTCGGTGTCAGCACGACTGACATCGCCAACAGCCTGCGCGTGATGGTCGGAGGCGATCAGGAGGCTTCGCGTTTTCGAGATAATACGGTTAACGAAGATTATGACGTACAGCTTCGATTGGAAGACCGCTATCGCAACAACGCGGACGCCATCAGCCATCTCTACGTGCCGTCTTCGCGCGGCGAGCTGATTCGGTTAGACAATCTGGTGACCATCAAACGAGACACGAGTCCGTCGCGCATTGATCGTCTTGATCGTGAAAGACAGGTCTCTCTGCGAGCCTCGGTCGCGCCGGGCTTCGCGCTGGCAGACAGAATCGAAGCGATGCGCGGAGCGGTCGCGGAGATGAATCTGCCAGCCACTTATACGACTACTGTATCGGGGCGCGGGCGAGAGCTTGAACGCACTTTTTATGAGTTTATCTGGGCGTTCATGCTTTCGATTATTTTTATGTACATGATTCTCGCGTCGCAGTTCGAGAGCGTCATTCACCCGATTACGATTCTCCTCAGCTTGCCGCTCGCAGTACCTTTCGCGCTCTTTTCGCAGTGGCTCGCGGGCGACACGCTCAATCTCTATTCTGCGCTCGGCATCCTCGTGTTGTTCGGCGTGGTTAAGAAAAATTCTATCTTGCAGGTGGATCACATGAACAGCCTGCGGGCTAAGGGGATGGAGCGCGGCGCGGCGATCATGCAGGCCAACCGCGACCGCCTGCGCCCGATTTTGATGACGACGCTCGCGCTCGTCGCGGGCATGCTGCCGCTTGCGCTCGGCACGGGGCCGGGAGCGGAAGAGAGACGCTCCATCGCCATCGTCGTCATCGGCGGCCAATCGCTCTCGCTGCTCCTGACGCTGATTGTGACGCCGGTCGCGTATTCGCTCTTTGATGATTTAGCGGCCAGCGAAAAGTGGGGCGCGCTGTTTGCGAAATTGAACGCCGTGCCCGGACGCCTGACGGGCGGCGTGCGCGCTGCTTTTGCAAGACTGAAAAAACGAGATGAAGAGGCTGCTGAGGTCGTCGAGCGTGAAGCGCCTCCGGCCCGTGTGAGCGAAGAGAGCGGAGACTGATGAAATTGCGGAATGCGGATTTCGGATTGCGGATTAAAAAGGCAAATGAGGTCTTTCTTAAATCCGCAATCCGAAATCCGCATTCCGCAATCGACTGTTCCGCAACCGGCTCACCCAAAGATGCTGCGCCAGCCGCGCACGAACGAGTTGCCGAAGAGAAACGTGCTTAAAGATGGCTGTTCATGCGAGCGGTCATATCCGACAAGTTCGACATAAGCGCGGCCCTCTGTCTGTTGCTCGCTGTGCGACCCGCGAACTGTGCAGACGCCTTCCCAGTAGACGATCATCGTCGTGCCGCGCGTGTCGAGTTCCTGATCTTTCATCACCGGCTTAACCGTCACATCAATGCCGAAGCGCGGCACACGCAAACGCCAGCCGCCGGGATATGTCGCGCCCGTGTGCGGACTCTGCCATTGCTCCGTCGCTTCGAGCATGAAATCCTTGTTGGTGAGATGCGTCTGCTGTCCCTGCGCGTCAACATAAGTCCCGCTCGAAAACGGAGAAGGCTGGCCTAAGCTGTTGCGCAGGTGATAGACCATCACTTCCGCGCCCGTCTCAAGCTGAATGCTGAACCAGTCCCAACCTTTCTGATTTTCCGTCGTGCGCCACGTGCCAAACTCTCTGTCCATCCACGCTGAGCCTGTGAACTGCTCTGTCATACCATTCCAGGTGATGTTGCCTGCGGCTTCCATCCGCGTAAAAGAGAAGTAACGCGAGGCTTCGCCAGCATCTTTGAAACTGACGCCGACTCCTTCATGGCCGTTCAAGGCGGCGGGCTTAGAGTTTTTCAGATGCGCTTCAAAAATCAGATCATCGCCGAGCGTTGCGCGCAGTAGATGGACGCCGCCCGCTTCACGCACAGTCCAGTTGCCGAGCCGTAGGGAATAACTCTTCTCGCTCGCTGCCGCCGGAAGATCGAAGATGCCGCCAGCGCTTTTCCTGTGCTCGTAGCGAAAACGCGTGCGCGATTCATCGGTGATGGCAAAGTGGGCCAGATAAAGTGGGTTGGCAATCAGGCGCAGCGGCACGACGCCGAAGCGGTCAAGGTCTGTGCGACGTTTGAAAAAGACCAGCTCAAAACCAAAGCGGCGGCCCGAAGCGGTTTGCATGTGGCCCGTGTAATACCACCATTCCGTCTGCGAGTTTTTGTGCGCGTAGAGATCGCGCGGCAATTCAACTCCCGCATGCTCTGTCCCGTCGCGCAGGGTCGAAGCTTCACCGACGACGGCATCCGCGAGGCGGTCTAAAACCGTGGCGGCGATGTTTTCCAGTGGCTCTACAAAATTAGCGCTCATAATCTTTGAAGATTACAGGAAGGTCTTGGCAAAAGTATGCGGCTTTTGCGGAAAAATGGTTGGAAGGATACAGAGCTAAAAAACATTTCCCGCAAAGGCGCTGGTGACGCAAAGCAAGACGCGAAGAAATCATTCGAGATAAATAGAGCTTCAACACCTTTGCGTGCTTTTCTTTGCGCCACCAGCACCTTTGCGGGAAACTTCTTTCTTCCTTTCAAATCCTCTCCACGCCCTCTCGCGGCTCGACCGTCAGGGAGCGAAAGCTCGACATGCGAACGAGGCCGGGAGCGGCTCCTTTGGGCTTCGAGAGAAATTTGCGCTGTGTGTAATGCACGTCAACTTTGGCATCGCGCCGTGCCTGACTGAAGTTGGCTGCGAGTTGCGCGGCTTCGATGATGGTGCGATGCGGTATCTCTTTGCGCGTCGGGTTGAGCACGACGACATGCGAGCCTGGATAATCCGCTGCGTGCAGCCAGAGGTCGTGCGGGCGCGCGACGCGAAAAGTCAGATGATCGTTATCGCGTGACGCGCGCCCGACGAGAATTTCGTAACCGTCCGACGACCTGTAGCGTCGCGCGCCCGGCACAACGGCCTCAGGAGATTTACGCTTGCCTTTGGATGGCGGCTGCTTCCCGTCTTTGCCATAGAACTCATCGAGCGCAGCCATGTCGCGCTCAGCGATGACGCTCTCAAGTCCGGCTTGCTCGGCTTCCAAGCTCTCCAACTCTTTTTCAATCTCCGAGAGCCTGCGCGCAATCTCTTCTGCGGCTCGCCGCGCCTTCGTATAGCGCGTAAAGCGGCGCGCGGCCTCTTCCTGCAAAGTCGTATTCTCGTCAAGCTCAAGCTCGACGACGGGCATGCCTTCGGCGTAGTAGTCCGTGACGATGACCATCTGGCCGCGACGCTCTGCGGTGGCGATGTTTGAGAGCAGCAGGTCTCCGATGCGTTTATGCCCCTCCGCTTCTCCATGCGAAGCCAAATCTTTTTCGAGATGGCTGCGCAGCTTGACGCGTTGTGCAATCGCTTTCTTCAACCGGGCGCGGGCCGCTCCCGCGCGAGCATCGAAAGCGCGTTCGGCTTCGAGTTTCAGATAATACTCATCCGCTGCTTCTGAAAGGGAAGAGAAACTGCCCTGCTCAATTATTGTTCCGGTGGTCGCGTGGCTCTGCGGCGCAGTAGGCGTTTGATATGTATCGCCGATCTCGCGCCCCTCGCCGCGCGGCGGGCGCAGGGTATCTATGATGTGATGGTTTTCATCCAGCAGCAGGAGGTTGGCCGCGCGCCCTGTCAGTTGCGCGACCAGCGTGTATCGCTCTGTCTGCCCCGCGACATTGTGCGCGGCTAAAGCAAAACGCACGATACGATCATCTTTATCCTTCTCTATGGAGAGCAGACGCGCGCCCGCGAGTCGTTTATAGAGCGTCATGACAAACGAAGAGGGCGGCAGCGATTGCTTCTCCATATCGCGCACGCGCCGCTTGATCAGATAGAGACGCGGCGCAGGCTGCGGCTCGACTCCGAGCAACAGATAGCGGCCATCACGCATGCGAAAATCAAAGGCGAGAGCGAGGCGTGAAAGTTGAAAGACTTTTCCGAAGCTTCCGCCGACAAGCGCGGGCGCAAGCTCTTCGACGATGGCGTTGATGGTCTGATCGTTCACAGCGAAAGCTTAACAAGATTCTTCATGAAAGGGTAAAAGGCAAAAGTGAAGATAGCATCCCTCGCATCTTCACTTCTGCCTTTTACCTTTTTATTATTATCTTTTACTTACTCACGAACGACAGCCGTGCCTGACAAATGATCGTGCGCTGTGCGGCCTTCTGCATCGAAGAGCGCATAGAGAATGCCCACTCCGAGCGTTGCCAGCGAGAGCATGTAAGCGATAGCACGCGCGACGGATTGTTTGGTGGTGGGCGCAAGTCCCGTGTCCACATCAACCGCGCGCAGGGAAACAAGCGACATGCCCCACGTGCGTCCGGCGAGCGCGGTCGAAGAGGTCAGGTAAAGAAACATGATGATTAACAGGATGCCGCCCATCGAAGCCAGCACGCGCTCGTCCGCCCAGTTGCCGTGAGTCAATTCGATGATCGCGGCAAAAGGCGAAGAGGCGAAGGCGATGACCAGCAAATCTATCAAGCCTGCGGTCATGCGCGTTAAGACCGGCGCGCGATCATCATAAAATTCTTCGTAATCATCTATTTCCGCAGACAGTGTTTCGGGCAACTGTTCTTCGATGCTGGCGACGAGAATTGTTTGCGGAACCGGCTTGCCAGCAATCGTGTCAACCTTCGCCGCAGGAGGGGGAGCTTGAACGACCGTCAGCGTGTGCTCGCGCGGCGCTTCAATCTGCTTCTCAGGCAACGCTGTTTCCGGAAGCGTTTCAGGCGCAGCTACCAGCCGCGCTTCAACTTTTTCCACTTCCTGATATTGTTCTTCCGCGACATGCGCGACGGCGACTGCCGCGTTGCCATGAGTCGCACGCGCACGCGGCTGCACGGGTTGATATGCGCGTTCAAGCCGCTTGAGAGCAGCGGCTACAATCGGATTGACCACGGGCTGATCCGGCGTGGGCACCAATCCGAGCTGCGGCCCGCCTGTTTCCTTTGCGGGCTGCTCTGTATGCAGTCTGACCTGTGAGCGGGGTTCACTCGAAGCCTCGCGTGCGCGGCGTTCCTGAATCTCGCGCACGCGCTCGCTTAAATCTTTACGCCATTGCGGGCGAGCCATGCGACCTGCGCCCGGAAACTCTATCAGAGTGGAGGCGGCCTTTGCCGTCACAGGCTCGCTGGAAATCTCTGCGCTGGCGGCGGGAATTGATTCCCCCAGCGGCAAGTCCTCTGCAAAAGTTTCTGTTGGCATGGAAGATTTAGAGACGGGCGTTTGACACCGTGGGCAAAGGTCAAGAGCATTAGAATAAACGGCGCGGCACGCGGAACACTGCATAAAAACGAGGGCCTCCGGTAAAAGGCTTAAATCAAATTGCTGAGTTGAAAAGAATGCTTTTAGGCTACGGGCCGGAACAGATAAACCCAAGCCTATTGCGGAGTCAGGGCGGATACTATCAGGAATTACTTTAACTCGTCAATCAGAAAATACACAAGACACTGTATTTGAGAGATTCAGAGCCACAAGATAAAGGAAAAAGGTAAAAGGCAAAAGTGAAGACAGCATGCCTCGCATCTTTACTTTTGCCTTTTACCTTTTTCCTTTTGCCTTCTTCAGAGCGGTTGTCTTCCGGCGAAGCCGGTTTCGACATCGTGCCACCATTCGATTCGGTCGCCTTCGCCCAGATGCCAGCAGAGCAGCACGACGCGACCGTCGCGTAAGGAGGGAAAGTCTATCAAGCCGCGCTCGTAATCTTTAAGCTGCACGCCGAGGGTTTCAAGCTCAGAGGTTTTTGAAGAGAGCTTGAAGAGGATTGAAATATATTGCGCGCCGCCGGGCATCCCGCCGCCGCCATGCTCTGCGCCTTCCGCAGCCTGCCTGGCCGCCGTCTGATAGGAAAGCAGACGTGTATGTGCGCGCTGAATCGTGAGTAGAATCCGGCGCACTGACGGCAGCAGCGCATTGGCTTCTTCGAGGCTGAAAATTTTCATGACTTAAGAACTAAAGGGTTCAGGCTCAGGCTAAAAACAACGCCTTCATTTATTCCGGGCCTTGAGTCCTGCGCGCTGTATTTTAGCGGTCGTCAGTGATGCGTATCAAATCAGAGACGGGATCGAACGGGTCTGTTTCTTCATCTAAATCAGGAGAGATGACGACGCGCGCGGGAATCTGGTCAAAGCCGTTGGGCTGCACATCATGCGGCCCGTGACCATCGCCGTGCGCGTCCGTGCCGTTGTGAAGATAGGCGGGTTGGCCCGTCTCGTCATAACGCGCGCCGTGTGGCAGTTCTTTGCGCACCTTGTCTGCGATCTCGCCGAGGTCTATGAAATAGTCTGCGACATCAATCAGCTTCGGCGCGGTGTTCGAGCGAAAGCCTGCAATCTCGACGCGGCAACCCTTATAGGCGACGGCGTTGACGGCGTAAACGAAATCTTCATCTCCGGAAACAAGCACGGCTGTGTCGTAGCGTCCGGCGAGGCTCAGCATGTCAACGGCAATCTCGACATCTAGATTAGCCTTGCGCGTGCCGTCGTAAAAAGTCTTCAGCTCTTTCTGAATCACACGAAAGCCGTTGCGTCTCATCCAGAGCAGAAAGCCCTGTTGACGTTCGGCCCCCACATCAACGCCTGTGTAAAAGAAAGCCCTTAAGAGACGGCCATCACCGAGCAGGACACGCAGCAGCTTGTTATAGTCTATGTCTATATTGTGAAAACGCGCTGCATGAAAAAGATTGTTTCCATCTATAAAAACTGCCACTCTGCCGCGATGTCCGAATTGCCACGAGATATTATTCGTCGGATCAAAATGCATGCTAAAAGTTGCTCCATTAAAAGTGTAAATATCTGGGCCTTAGAATGCCGCTGCCAATCGCTTAGGTCAAGTAAAAAAGAGTTGCTCTCAAATCAGGGACGCGGCCTCAACTCCGCGCCGGTAATTTCGCCCGTCACAATATCAAGATAGATAACCAGCCCCAAAACCCGCTCGACAGTGATTTCCCAGACAAGATGAATTTCCAATGTCGCAGGCTGGCCCGCACGCTCGACCGGATAAATAGCCTGCTCACGAACATTGATTTTATCATCCGCCATGACCGTTAAGGTTTGACTGTTGCCGCTCGCGTCCGTGTAAGTGGCTGTGCGTCCGACGACCGTTTCGGCGGCCTTTTCCGGCGTCAGGCGTGGGCCAATGCCCGCAAAAGAGCGGCGTATATTCTCTACATCGGGAATGCATGTGCTGTGGATTTGCAATACACGCCTGTCCGGCGCAAAGCTGATACGCACATCGCCATAGCCGCCGCGCACCGGATAGCGAAAAGGTCTCTGCTCATACAGAGCTTCTTTAACGCCGTCCGCGCCGTCAATTCTCTGTACCAGCGAGAGACGCTGCCGGTCTGTGCAGAGCAGCGGCCCGGTCTCCGCTATGAAGCGGCGCAGTGCTTCGCGCGTCTCTTCTTCAGTCATCGGCACGCCCTCTCCGACCTTCGGCAGGTACAAAGGCTCAGGCATTTGTGGAAGCCTGCGGATGGTCAGAGTCACTGGCTGGAATTCGGGCGCGGGAGCGTTCGTGATGCCCTGTGCGCGCGTCAGGCTCGCCCATGCCGCAAGCGCAGCATCAAGCCTCGCGCTGTCTTCCGTCAGAAGAATCTGAGCGGACTGCTCATCTGCGCGCGGCCCTGCGGCATCGGGCGCAGGGTTCGTCGCGCATGAAGACAGACACGCGATGAACATGACGGACAGCATCGCTCTCATCAATCGTGAAGGCTGCTTATCTAGCGGGCGCGGACATGGCATGCTACAAAACTCTGGTCCAATAAGTTCGGAAAAACTTTGCGTTGAGCAGATAACACGGAAGATTATACTCAATAACGCGGCGCGCACAATCAGGCAATCATCAGAGGCAGGCGGATTGCATTGGCTTAGCTGGCGTCGCGCGGCGTATAATCTGCCGCCGGAGGTCATAAATTTTTGCCAGAAGAACAGGAATCAGTGCCCTTGTGGGATGAGGACAAGCCACTGCGCTCTGAGCCGCGCGGTTTTTCGCCGGAACAAATGCTCGCCTGCGAAGCTTGCCAGAGGGCCAACCCGCCGACGCGCACAAACTGTCTCTACTGCGGCGCAATCCTGCCGGTCAAAGATTCCGCAGAGCTTTTCGTGAAGCCCGTGCTGCGCCCGTTAGAGAATTGGGAGCAAGGGTTTAATACCATTCTGTTGCCCGCTGATGAGCAGCCCTCGCATGATTCTGTCTGGAAAATCGCAGACCTCTTACAGTTGGAGGCGGAGGACATCAAGCGCATCGTGACCTCCGGCAAGCCCCTGCCGCTGGCCCGCGCCGCCACGGAGGAAGAGGCCGCTGTGATTGAAAAGCGGCTTGATACGTTGGGCTTCAAAATCTTAGTCATCCCCGATAAAGAATTGGATATGCATCCTCCAAAACGCCTGCGCGCGATGGAGTTAAAGGACGACTCGGTTGTCTTTTATCCGGCGGGAGGTCAGGGCGGCGAGCAGGTCATGTGGAAGGATATTGTGCTGCTCGTGGCCGGGCGTCGCGTGGTGCGAAAGCTCGAAGTCGCGGAGCGGCATGTGAAGAAGAATGAAAGAGAGATAGTCAATTCGCGCGAGCTGAGCGCGGACGAACCGCGTTTGGATTTGTATGCCGCGCGCGATGAGGGCGGATGGCGTGTGAGTTTAGACCATTTCGATTTTTCATGTCTGGGCCAATCGAAGACTCTTGTGGCGGCGAAGAATTTTCAGACGCTGACGGAGAAGTTGCGCGAGCGCGCGACAGGCGCGGCGTATGATGATTCGTACCAGCGAGTGCGGAATCTGTTGACGCTCGTCTGGCCGCTCGAACAGCATACTGAATCGCGCGGCTTGCGCAAGCAGGGCATTGGCCGCGTCAACATGGAGGCGGTCACGACCAGCGACAACGAAACGCAGTTCACGCGTTACTCACGACTGCAATACTATCTCAGGCTGCGACAGATTGGATTGAAGGTATGAGCCGCAACGACGAGCGCAAGCGATTCCGCGAAGCACGCACGACGCAACGCGAGCAGGACGCGCGTGGACATAACGAGCTGGCGACGGCTTCACATTCCCATATCACAAAGGCTGCGAGCGCGGTGCAGATTTACGGCGTCGCGCCTGTGCTGGAAGTCTTGCGCGCGGCCTCGCGGCCCATCGAACACATCACGATTGCAGAGGGCGCGCATCCCGCGAGGCTCAAAGAGTTGTTGGAACTGGCCCATACAGCGCAAGTGCCCGTGCGTCGCGCTCCGCGCTCGATGCTCGCGCGGATGGCTGGCGCGGGCGCGAATCATCAGGGCATTATCGCCACCTTAGCGGCTGCGAGATATAAGGATGCGTATGAGTTGCTTGATCTTCTAGGCTCGCGCGTCGGCACACATCGTCAGCCGCTCGCAGTCGTGCTGGACGGAGTGGAAGACCCGCGCAATCTGGGAGCGATTTTGCGGACGGTCGAATGCGCTGGCGGCGATGGCGTTTTTATTCCCGAACGCCGCGCGGCGGGTCTGACGGACACTGTCGCTAAAGCCGCCGCAGGAGCTTTGGAGCATGTGCCTGTGGCACGCGCGGCCAATCTCTCGCGCCTGATAGAAGAGTTGAAGGAGCGAAATATCTGGACTGTGGGAACGAGCGCGGAGGCGGAAACGGATTACACTGCATGGGATTGGACGGGAGCCTGCGCGGTTTTTTTCGGCGGCGAAGGAGCGGGCTTGCACAGGCTTGTGAGTGAACGTTGTGATGCGCTGGTGCGTATACCCGTCATGGGCCATATCACTTCGCTCAATGTCAGCGTCGCGGCAGGCGTCGTGCTTTACGAAGCCGTGCGGCAGCGTGCGGCGAAAAAGGCTCTTCATGATTGAAGGAGAATCAAACACATGTTTTGTCCCAAATGCGCTACGCAAAACACTGACGGAGCAAGATTCTGTCGCTCGTGCGGCGCGGACGTAAGCCTCGTTTCACAGGCGATGACGGGCAACATGCCCGCAGCTTATCCGGCGCGGACGGATGACGATGATGATGAGCGTTCTCAACGTCGCCGCAGGCGCGACAAGCATCCTAGTTGTGAGGGAGGCATCCGAAATATTTTTGTAGGCATCGGCTTTCTCTGCGTCGCAGTCGCTCTTGCTTATTCTCCGATAGGCAGAATGTGGTGGTACTGGATGCTGATTCCCGGTTTCTCCATGATCGGCGGCGGCGTGGCGGAATACATGCGCTCGAAGAATGCGCAGAGGGAAATTCCGGCGCAGCCCAACCAGTCGCCGGCACAGATGCCGCGCTCCGCATTTGCGGGCGACCTTCCGCCGCGCAGCACCTCGGAACTGATGCCGCAACCGCCGAGCGTGACAGAAGGCACGACACGTCATCTGGGCGCAGAAGGGCCGACCAAAATCTTCAGCGCGCCGGTCGAGCGCCCGAAGCAGCAGCCATAAAATGAGGGTGTCAGGGATAGGGTGCCGGGTGTCGAAAAAGCAAAATCCTTTTTCCCTACACCAGGCATTCTATCCCCGGCACCCTTTCTTGCGCGCACATTTCGCGCGCTGTATAGTCAACGAAACTTAGTGGATTTTAAGAAAGGAATTTTCGCATGCCGCAACGTCCGAAGATTGCAGACAACATGCTTGAGTTGATTGGCTATACGCCGCTGGTGCGTCTCAATCGTATCCCATATCCGGGTTCAGCAGAGATAATCGCCAAGCTCGAATCGCAGAATCCGATGGACTCTGTCAAAGACCGCATCGGCGCAGCGATGATCGAAGCCGCAGAACGCGAAGGCAAAATCACACCGGGAGAGACTGTCATCATCGAGCCGACTTCGGGCAACACGGGCATCGCGCTCGCCTTTGCGGCGACGGTCAAAGGCTACAAACTCATCGTCACGATGCCTGACACTGTGACTGAAGAGAGGCGGCGCGTGCTGACGGCTCTGGGCGCGGAAGTTATCCTGACGCCGGGCGCGGAAGGCATGAAGGGCGCGATCAAAAAGGCTGCGGACATGACGGAGGAGATAGAGCATAGTTGGACGCCCGGCCAGTTTGATAATCCGGCCAACCCGGAAGTCCACAGGCGCACGACTGCCGAAGAGATTTTGGAAGACACGGACGGGCGGCTTGATGCTTTCATCGCGGGCGTCGGCACAGGCGGCACGATTGCAGGCGTCGGCAAAGTCTTGAAGGAAAGAATTGGCCCACAGGTGCGCGTCATTGCCGTCGAGCCTGCTTCTTCGCCAATCCTCTCAGGGGGCGAAGCCGGGCCAAACAAGATTCAGGGCATCGGCGCAGGCTTTGTCCCGCGCAACTATGACCCGTCAGTCGTAGACAGTGTGATGACTGTTGATTACGGCGATGCTGTGGAGATGGCTAGGCGTTTGGGACGCGAAGAGGGAATCTTCTGCGGTATCTCTTCGGGCGCGATTACATGGGCCGCGCGCGAAGTGGCGAAGGAACTCGGCGAGGGCCAGCGCGTGGTCTCGATCATCTGCGATTTCGGTGAGCGGTATCTCTCGCATGAGCTTTTCGCGGCACAGTGAGATTTTATAAAAATGCCACGGAGACACAGAGTCAAGGAGAAAGACGTTAAGTAGAAGGTCAGTTTCAAAAATGGCAAAGAAAAAGACATGTTCCCGCAAAGGCGCAAAGACGCAAAGGAAGACGCCAAGAAATCATTCAAGATAGATTACTGCTCAACCTCTTTGCGACTTGTCTTCTTTGCGCCACCAGCGCCTTTGCGGGAGATTCCTTCGTGATAATGACACATGCCAGAATTTCAAACTGACCCGCTACCAGCGTTCAGAAAGGTTCTTCTATAAATCTCTGTGGCTAATCAACTGTCCGAACTTTCAGCCGGAGGCGATGCTGCGTCGAAATAATGCGTGCATCGCCTCTCAGCGTCTTTGATGAGAGAGAAAAGCACAGCGCAAATTTGTGTGCCGGTTTGTGTGCCGCGCGCGAGTGAAATCGCGTTGGCAATCGAGCGCGCAGCAAAGGTTGCAGACCTCATAGAGCTACGGCTTGACTGCTTGACCGCCAGAGAATTTTCCGCGATAGAGTACGAGCTTCCGCGTTTATTCAAAGACAACTTGCTGCCAATTATTTTTACCCTGCGACCGGCAGAGCAGGGCGGGCATCGGGAATTGGAGCAGTTGACGCGCCTGCAATTCCGGGCCGCCGCCAGCCGCCTGACGGTCTGGGGCAACAAGCATTATATGGACATCGAACTGGATATGGCGCGCGGCCTGACACAGGCAGAGCCATACCTTGTCTCGCCGGAATGGAATCGCGTCATCTGTTCGTATCATGACTTTGTAGGCGTCCCGCAAGACCTCGAACAAATCTACGAACGCATGGCCGGAACTAAAGCCAGTATCCTGAAGATAGCCGTGCAGGCAGATGACATCACGGATTGCCTCGCAGTGCTCAGCCTGCTCGAACGCGCGCGTGTTGAAGACCGCGAGATGATTGCCATTGCGATGGGCGGGGCGGGAATCTTAACAAGGATTCTTGGCCCTGCGCGCGGTGCGTTTCTCACATACGGCTCGCTCGATGCGGAGCAGGCGACCGCGCCGGGCCAGCTTAGTGCAACAGATTTAATAGACCTGTACAGGATTCGCCAGCTAGACGAGGAAACAGAAATCACTGGCCTTGTGGGCCAGCCCGTCATGCATTCCATCTCTCCGCAGATACACAACACGGCTTTCGCACGCAACTCGATCAATGCCGTCTATATTCCGTTCGAGGTTTCCAGTCTTAAAGATTTTATGAGGCGCATGGTGCAGCCGCGCACGCGCGAGCTTGATTGGAAACTGCGCGGCCTGAGCGTGACCGCGCCGCACAAACGCGACATCATGCAGTATCTGGATTGGATAGAGCCGTCGGCGCACGAGATCGGCGCGGTCAATACCGTCGTCATCGAAGGCGAAGAGTTGTTTGGTTACAACACGGATGCGCGTGCCGCTCTCGCGCCTCTGCATGAAGTCGTTGATTTGAAAGGCGCGCGTGTGGCCGTCATCGGCGCGGGCGGCGCGGCGCGTGCGCTGCTATGGAGCCTGCGCGAAGCGTGCGCGCGTGTTACTGTATTTGCGCGAAAGCTTGAGAGAGCGATGGAGACTGCGCTCGCCTTCGATGCGGATTATGCATCTTTGGAAGGGGCAAGCTTTGGTGAGTTTGAGGTGGTTGTGAATGCGACGCCGCTCGGCACGCGCGGGCGGAAGGAAGATGAAACGGTTGCTGTGGCAAGCCAGCTTAGCGGGGCAGGGGTGGCGTATGATCTCGTTTACAATCCGATTGAAACTCGCTTCCTGCGCGAAGCGCAAGCAGCAGGCTGCAAAAATATCGGCGGTCTACAGATGCTCGTTGCACAGGCCGCCGCCCAGTTTGAGTTATGGACCGGCACAGATGCTCCGCTCGCAGCCATGAGGGAAGCAGCTTTAGGAGCAGTGACGAGTGACAGGTGACGAGTGACAATCAAGAAGTTGTTTTAGCTTGTCACTCATCATTCGACACTTGTCGCTGAATTAAAATGGAAGAGCGATATAGCAGGCAGATTTTATTTGCGGGAATTGGGGCGGCAGGGCAGCGGCGGCTGCTCGATGCGCGGGTTGGGATTATCGGGTGCGGGGCTTTGGGGTCGTCGCAGGCAGAGGCTCTGGCGCGTGCTGGAATAGGCCGCTTGCGTATTGTGGACAGGGATTTTGTAGAAGCTTCAAATCTGCAACGGCAGACGATGTTCACGGAGAGCGACGCGCGCGAGCGTCTTCCAAAGGCTGTGGCCTGCGTCAATCGCATCTCGCGCATCAATTCAGAGATTGAAGTTGAAGCGGAAGTGCTCGATGTCAATCGCGCGAACATCGAGCGATTGATACGGGATTGCGATGTAGTGCTTGATGGAACGGATAATTTTGCGACGCGCTATTTAATCAACGATGCCTGCGTCAAGCATCGCGTCAACTGGATTTACGGCGCGGCGGTCGCCTCCTACGGAGTGACTATGACTATCCGCCCGCACGCGACGCCGTGCCTGCGCTGCATTTTTGAGGAAGCGCCTCCGGCTGGGAGCGCGGAGACCTGTGACACTTCGGGCGTCATCATGCCGATTATCAGCATGGTCACAGCCGTGCAGGTCAGCGAAGCTCTGAAACTGCTGGTGGGCCAGACAGAGAAGCTGCATAATTCTTTGATGCAGTTTGATGTGTGGAGCAACGAGTGGCGCAGAATCAAACTCAAATCACCGTCGCCGGATTGCCAGACCTGTGGGCTTGGAAAGTACGAAACGCTTGAGGCCGAAGACGTTGAGTTTGCAGCCGTGCTATGTGGCCGCAACGCCGTGCAGATTTCTCCGCCGAAACCGGCGCGCATCAATCTGGAAGCGTTGTCGGATAAGCTGCGCGCCCTCGGCGAAGTCAAAGTTAACGATTACCTGCTGCGCTTTCGTGCAGGGGATTACGAGCTGACCGTCTTTCAAGATGCGCGCTCTATCATACGCGGCACGGATGACATGGCAACGGCGCGCTCGCTCTATGCGAAGTATGTCGGCACATGAAGCAAAGCAATTTCAAAACTCAAGCGGCAGATTCACGCAACTCTTTGCGCCTCCGGTTTTATCTTCGCGCCTTTGCGAGAAACACCGACGGTTCACGCAAAGGCGCAAACACAGAAAGACTCAAGGCGCAAAGAGGTTGAGTGGGTTGAATTGAACTCTAACGAAGAATTAGCTGCAATCTGAATCAGATTCCTGAACATGAGCAAACAAAAAAACTTTAAGCGCGGCACGAGCCTGTTGTTAGCATTGCTTTTATCTTTCGCCCTCCTCGTTCCATTCGCACATGCAGGCGAGCCTGTGATCTGGGAGACGACTTCGCGCGCGGAGATTTTAAAAGGCGAAGCGCGCGGCATCTCTATCACTGAGACGGGCGCGTTTATGCTTGGGCCGAGGATGTCGCAGGTCTTCAATACGGAGCAGGCTTATATCTGGGCCAGCGCGGCGGACGCGGCGGGCAATGTCTATCTGGGAACAGGCCATGACGGGCGTCTCTATCGCGTCGCGCCGGATGGTCGCGGCGCGCTCTTTTATGACGCGGCTGAGCTTGACGTGACGGCTCTGGCAATCGGCAGAGACGGCGCGCTGTATGCCGGAACGTCGCCGGATGGAAAAGTCTATCGCATCGGCGCGGATGGTCGCGCGGATGTTTTTTTCGACCCGCCGGATAAATACATCTGGTCGCTGGCAACGCTCGCTGACGGGCAGCTTGCGGTCGGGACAGGCGACAACGGAAAGCTCTATCGCGTTAAAGCTGCGGGCGCGAAAGCCGAAGAATCTCTGCTCGTGGACACAAACGAAACGCACGTTATCTCGCTGGCGGTTGACGGGCAGGGCAATTTGATTGCAGGCACAGACCCCGGCGGACTCGTCCTGCGTGTTTCTCCTGACGGAAAGGTGTTCGCGCTTTTTGATGCGCCGCTCAGAGAGATTCATGCGCTCGCGCCTGCGCCCGATGGCTCGATTTACGCGCTGGCCCTGAGCGATGCGGCCTCTACGGCGCGGGCTTCTACTCCCGCCGCGACGACTTCATCAACAGAGTCGAGCGGGAACGTCTCAGTCTCTATCGTCTCGGTTGACGAATCCGGCACGCCTTTGCAGCAGTCCACGCCCGCGACGCGCAGCCGTAACGATCTCTCAAACGCGCGGAGCGCGGTCTTTCGCCTGCTGCCCGACGGCGGCTCGGATGTGGTCTGGAACTCATCTTCGATCACTGCTTTCGCCATCGCGCCCGCGCCGCAGGGAGGCAGCGTGCTGGTCGGAACTGCCGATAAGGGACGCATCTATTCCATCACGAATGATGGACGCGACACATTGTTGCTGCAATCCGCCGAGGGGCAAATCTCTTCTTTCGTCGTGCGCGGGCGAGAGGTCTACGCAGCGTCCAGCAATCAGGGCAAGCTGTTTCGCTTTGGCCCTGAGACTGTCAACGAAGGCACGTATGAGTCGCCCGTGCGTGATGCGAAATTGGTCGCTTCGTGGGGGCGCATCTGGTGGCGCGGGCGCGGCAGCGTAGAGCTACAGACGCGCTCAGGCAATAGCGAGCGGCCCGATAGAACCTGGAGCGAGTGGAGCGCGCCCTACAAAGACCCTGCGGGAGCGCAAGTCTCCAGCCCGCGCGCACGCTTTATTCAATGGCGAGCTGTCCTGCGCTCTACAAATGACAGAAGTAGCGCGGCGGATGTCAGCGCGGTAATGGAAGACGTGAGCCTTGCTTATCTGCCGCGCAATGCCGCGCCGGAAGTCGTCAGCATTACAACCTTGCCGACGGGCGTCGGCTTACAACAAACCGTGCTCATCCAATCAGACCCGAATGTTGAATCTTCCGGCCTTGACCCGACGCTGTTTGGCACTGTGACGCAGGCCGCGCCGCGCCGTGTCTATCAACGCGGTGCGCGTTCGCTGCAATGGCAGGCTGAAGACCGCAACGGCGACACACTGGAATATGCGGTCTATTATCGCTCTGTGAACGAGAACTCTTTCCGCTTGTTGAAAGACAACCTGCGCGATAATTTTTATACAGTTGACGGAGCGGCATTGTCCGATGGCCGCTATATTTTCAGAGTCGTGGCCTCGGATGCTCCGGACAATGCTGTGGGCCAATCGCTTGTAGGCGAGCGTGTCAGTGAGCCTGTTGACATAGACAACACGCCGCCGGTCGTCAGCTCTGCCGGTGAAGCCAGAGTGACCGGCGGCAGAGCGCGCGTCGTGATAGACGTTTTGGATTCGACCGGCATGGTCAAGCGCGCGGATTTCAGTGTGGACGGAAGCCTGTGGCAGACGGTCTTTCCGGATGACGGAATCGCAGACAGCCCGCGCGAGCGATTCACGCTCGATGTGCCAATAGAAGGCGCGGGCGAGCATACGATTTCGCTGCGCGCCTTTGACGGCAGCGGCAACATCGGCAGCGTCAGGGTCGTTGTCAGAAAGTAAAAAGGTAAAAGGCAAAAGGTAGAAGGAAGGCGGAGTAAACCACCTTTTATTAATTTCATTGAAATGCTTCTGTCTTCACTTTTACCTTTTGCCTTTTTACTTCTACCTTTATCTGCCCTATATCGTATGACCCTGTCCGAAAGCGTGCGCCAGGTGGTGAAATGCTGGTAAACTATTGAGGGAAAAAGCCTGTGTGAGAGCAAGCGCGGCGTATGGCATCCATCTTGCTCTAGACAGACAGTGGCGCGTCTCTTCTCTCCCTCCCATGCGCGTTCATGTGAGATTGACATGAGGAGGCCACAAGAAATTATGAAGAACTTAAAGCGAGCAATACTGGCAGCGGCGATGATGCTCATCGTCTCTTTCGGCGCGCTCGCCGATGACCAGAAGAAAGGCGAGCAGAAGCCGCCGCCAAAGGAATCCACCCCCAAAGTCCGAAGCGAGGATAAAAAGGATAAGCCGCCAAGCAACAATAACAGCGACAAAAAGGACGATAAGAAGGGAAAACCCTAAGGCATCGGCTTAAACACAAATTATCGGTCTGGACCAGAAAGGGACAGACCCACTTAATGAAACCCCCGCGTCAGTAGCCTTTTGGCCCCGCGCGGGTTTCAACTTTTAAAGCATAAGGGGATTTACGAGATGATGCTCAAACAGAAAATCAGCAGACTCTTTCCCGTCTTAGCCTTGCTCGCAGGACTGTTATTGACGGGCGCAGTGGCCCAACCAGCCAATGCTCAGAGCCGTCTTGCACGCCAGTTGGTAGCGCGGGCCGAAAACGTCTCCGGCGACCGTTTCACGATTCAGGGGAGCACGCCGCGCGGCGTTCGCTTCTATGCGGTCACGAGGCCGCGTGCGGAAATGCTGCGCGCCATTGACGATGGCTTTACAAGTCTCTTCGCAGTCGCTCGCCGTCAGGGCTATCGCTCGCGGCTCGATTATGCTTCATACACAGTCTTTATCGCGCGTGCAGACCGGATCAAAGATGCCAGCGGAGGCTATTCGCCGGACATCGCTGTCTCGTCGGGCCAGTATGCCGGAAGCGTCTACGATCAGGGCGGCTATATCTATGCGGCAGGAATGGTGCTGGCGTTTAGTCCTGAATCTTTTCTCATCGCGGAGCATGCAGGGAATGTGCAGCGCGTGGCAGACATCGTGCGCTACGAAGGCGAGCACCTCGTGCTCTATCACAACGACCGCGCGCTCTATCAAAAAACCGCAGACCACAGCCGTGGCGGCGGGCATCCGATTCTGCAATAAGCTTTATCTCTAAGACCTGAAACGGCGGCTAGAGAAGCCTCGATGGGGACTCTTGTGCGCTTGAGAGATTAGCACGGCGAAATGAGCGTGTAGAAACAAAATAGCCGCCATTGAAAGGCGGCTATTTTGACTTAAATTTTGGTGCCCACTAGAAGACTCGAACTTCTGACCCCACGCGTGTGAAGCGTGTGCTCTACCAACTGAGCTAAGCGGGCATATCAATCATTTGAAGAAGCGTGATGCTAACAAAGGCGCGCATCAGGGGTCAAGCAGTGACACGCGCCTTTGTCGGTAGAAAGCGGCTTTCAAGCCGGGGCCGGAGATTTATTGAATCGGCGGGTCGGTCGCGCTCGCCGGTTGTTCCGCGTTCTCGCGTATGGTGCTGACGTTCGGGTCTATGTAAAAGTGCCGTTTGCCGGTCGAGGCCAGCCCGTCAGCGACTTGCGGGTCTGCGTTGACGGTATAGGCCGCAGGCTGATTCGATGATTTCGGCGTCACCTTGATGGTAAAGACATAGCCGTTGACGACGGGCTTCTCGCCCGCGAAACGCTCGTCGAGCGAGCCGTCTTTGATTAACTGCTCGAAAGTGCCGTATTCGCCGCGATGGCCCATCATGAAGTCGGCCTGAATCTTGCGAATCGTTTCCAGCGTCTGGATAGCCGAAGTCTCGTTGCCGCGACGGATGATGATGCGCCACGCCGGGACGCCGACGCCGATCAGGATGCCGATGATGGCGATGACGATCATCAGCTCGATCAGCGAAAAGCCGCGCTCGCTCCTGCGACGCGTCTGAAGTGTTCTTATATTTTGATGAAGTCTAATCATAACTGCTCCTCGAAAACGAGTACACGAATCATTACGTCTCTGGTTCCATAATTCTTTGCCGGACTTGTTGAGCTTCAGCCAGCATCTGACTCTTGCGCGGCATCTGAATTCTACTACACGAACGCGCTGTGCGTCATCCGGCGATAGGCCGCACGTCTCCACGCAGCGCATTTTGGGGGTGCGATGGCCCCGCCAAACATGTAGAATGAACTACGGGAGTTTAGGAAAACAGAGAGAACGATTGATGAGACAATTGCAGATGGCAGAGCGGGAAACAGGCCGCGCAACGGCTGAGGCGTTGGCGAGAATAGACCGGTTGCAGGCAGCCGTTGAGACAGTCATCAAAGGCAAGCCGGAAGCAATCCGGCTGGCGATTGTGACGCTGATCGCGGGCGGCCATCTGCTGGTCGAAGATGTGCCGGGCATAGGCAAGACGACGCTGGCACACGCTCTGGCACGCGCCCTTGATTGCGCCTTTCAGCGCATACAGTTTACCTCTGACCTGCTGCCCTCGGATGTCATCGGCCTTTCCGTTTATAACCAGCACAAGAGCGTCTTTGAATGGAAGCCCGGCCCGATTTTCGCTAATGTCGTGTTGGCGGACGAGATTAATCGCACGACTCCGAAGACGCAGTCGGCCTTGCTCGAAGCGATGGCCGAAGGCCACGTCACGGTCGAAGGGAACACGCACACCTTGCCTGCGCCCTTTATCGTGATTGCGACGCAGAACCCGATTGAGCATCACGGGACATATCCGTTGCCTGAATCACAGCTCGACCGTTTTATGCTGCGCCTCAGAATCGGTTATCCGGAAAGCGAAGACGAAAAACGCATCCTGCGTGACCGCGAGCGCAGAGAGCCTTTGGACCACTTGCGCGCGGTGATGTCCGGCGATGACATCGTCGAGTTGCAGAGAACCGTAGCGGAAGTTTCAATAGATGATTCGCTGGTTGATTACCTGATGCGGATTGTCACGGCCACGCGCGAGACGGAGATGCTGGACCTCGGCGTCAGCCCGCGCGGGTCGCTCGCGCTCTTTCGCGCGGCGCAGGCTCTGGCCCTGACGGAAGATCGCGCCTACTGCGTGCCGGATGACATCAAGCGTCTGGTGCTTCCGGTCTTCGCGCATCGCGTCGTCGTCAGCTCGCGCTTCTCCTCATCGCTGAGACGCAGCGAAGAAGCCGAAGCAGTCCTGCGCGAGATTATGAAAACCGTGAGCGTCCCAATCTGATAAAGCAGAGGTCAGATGCTGGATGTTAGATGTCAGTTGTTGGCTCTAACTAACATCTGACATACGGCATCCGGCATCTATGAAAAAATGGCGCAATGCGATTTTGGGCACGCTGCTGATCCTGACGGGCTTAGGGACGACGGCCATCACAGTCCTGGCGCATCGCGCAGGCGAGCAGAGATTGGCGAGCACTGCTGCTATCGCTTCACTTGTGATTGTGGGTCTGATACTGCTGCTCGTCGTGCCCCCACTGGCGCGCTCTGCCGGAGCAGAGGTCAAGCAGTTCGACTTTCCGGTTCAGATAACTTCCGGCGGTCTCATCTTTTTAGGCATCCTCTCCATCGTCGCTTTTGCCGCATGGAACACCGGCAACAATCTTCTCTTTCTGGTCTTTTCGCTCCTCACCTCGACGCTCTTTGTCGCACTCGTCGCAGGCCGATTTAACATGCGCGACTTGGTGGTCTCCGCGCGTTTTCCCGACCACATCTTTGCGGGCGAGCCTGCGCCGGTCATCGTTACCCTGCGTAATGCGCGGCGTCTGCTGCCGTCCTTCTCCGTGCTGGTCGAAGCGCGCGGCCCGTCCGAAAGGGATGGAAAGAAAGCCGGGCCAAAAGGTCTTCAGCGCCGCCGGTTCGCCAAACGCGCGCTCGCATATTTTATGTACGTGCCGCATCGCGCGTCGGCAGAGCAGCGCGTCGAGCAACTGTTTGAGACGCGCGGCCACGTGCTCATCACCGGCTTTGAACTTTCAACGCGCTTTCCCTTCGGATTTTTTCGCCGTCGCCGCCGCCTGCGTGCGCGCGACGTGGACATCATAGTTTTCCCCAAGCCGGAGCCTGTCAGCGATGAGCTGCACCTGTTGCCGATGAACGCCGGACGACATGCCTCTGTCAGGCGCGGCGCGGGGCACGACCTGCTGGCCCTGCGCGACTATCAACCGCAGGACGATTTGAGGCACATTGACTGGAAAGCGACCGCGCGCGGCCAGCGTCTGATCGTCCGCGAGTTCACAGCCGAGGACGAACGCCGCGTGACCATCGCTTTCGATACGAGGATTGCAGCTGGCACGGCTGAAGAGAATGGCGCGGGCGAAAAAAATCTGGCCGGGCGTTTCGAGCGCGGCGTGACGCTCGCCGCTTCGCTCGCCGCGCATTTCGTAGAGGAGCGCGCAGAAGTGCGCCTCGTGCTTGGCGAAGAAGGAGGCCGTTATGGAACCGGGCAGGAGCATCTCTACGATTGCCTGCGCCGCCTTGCCCTCGTCACGCCGCGCGGGCCGGAATCGAGCGGCGATGCCAAACACGATGCCTTCACATGGGACGAGATGGACATACACCTCACTGCCGATGGGAATTTCGCAATCATCCTCACAACCGCCGCCCCCGGCTCAATCCCCGCACACGTCTGGCGCACTTCGCACGTGATATACTTATGAGCACAGAAAAAAACTGACTGTCATAGACAAATTAAGAGGAGAGTTTTATGGCAGCAGCAACATTTGACGAAGAGAAATTAAAAGAATTATTTAAGGCTGCTTTCGTCGAGGCGCTCGAAGAGCATCGAGACATAATGCAGGAAATTGTAGGAGAGGCGATGGAGGATGTTGCGCTGGCGCGGGCTATCGAGCAAGGGATGAGCAGCGAATCCGTTTCTCGTGACAACGACATTTACAAGTATTTCCCATAAATCGGAAGCGTTAATGAAAGGAAATAACATGATAGACCTGCGTTTCCCCGTTGGGGACTTTCAAATGCGCGAGGGCCAATTAACGGATGAGCAGCGGCAGCAATTTATACAGCAGATAGCCGAGACGCCAGCGAGGTTGCGTGAGGCCGTGCGCGGGCTTTCGGAAGAACAACTCGATACGCCCTATCGCCCGGAAGGCTGGACTGTCAGGCAGGTGATTCATCATGTGCCCGACAGCCATCTCAACAGCTATGTGCGTTTCAAGCTCGCGCTCACGGAAGACGAGCCGACCATCAAGCCTTATGATGAAGCGCAATGGGCCGCGCTTGAAGATTCCAGAGCGACGCCGGTAGAAGTTTCCCTGACGCTGCTTGACGCGCTGCACGAGCGTTGGATCATTCTGTTAAAGTCGCTTTCAGCGGCGGATTTTGCCAGAGCCTTTACTCATCCGGAGCGCGGGAAAATATCTCTCGACCAGAACGTAGCTCTCTATGCATGGCACGGCAGGCATCATGTAGCGCATATCACATCGCTGCGTGAACGGATGGGATGGAATTAAGGAATGCAAAATTAAAAATGTAAAATGAAGGAGGGTTTTGATTTTTGCATTTTACATTTTTAATTTTGCATTCCTTTGTAGCTTAATTTCTTAATTTCATAATTCATGGCGACTATCTCCACAGAGGCGGGCGCGAGTGCTCGCCTCTACACTTATACCCCTGCGAATTTGTGGCTTATCGGCGGCTGCTTTGTGCTGTCCGGCGCGACCGGGTTGGTTTATGAAATCCTGTGGGCGCGGATGCTGGGTCTGGTGTTCGGCGCGACGACGTTTGCCATCAGCGCTGTGCTGGCGGCTTTTATGGGAGGTCTCGCGCTGGGCAGCATGCTGGCCGGACGCTTTGCCGCGCGCCTACGCAAACCGCTTCAAGCGTATGGCTGGATGGAAATCGGCATCGCTCTCTATGCGCTCGCCGTGCCGCTCATGTTCCGGCTGGTGGATGCGCTGTACGTGCTCATCTGGAATCAATTTCAGCCAAGCTCTTATGCTTTTAATGTGTGGCGATTCGTGCTGTCGTGCGTTGTCCTGCTCATTCCTACAACCCTGATGGGAGCAACTTTGCCGGTGCTGTCTGCGGCTGTCCTGCGCACGCACGCGCACACACAGACCTCTGTAGCGCGGTTGTATACATGCAATCTGGTGGGCGCAATCGTAGGCACGCTGGCCGCAGGATTTGTCCTGCTGCCGCAGTTCGGAGTGCGCGCGACTATCTGGACGGCTGCCGGTTTGAATATTCTCATCGGCCTCGCCGCTTTCCTGATCGAGAGAAGGGGAGCGAACGCTTCACCGGCGTCGAGGGTGGCGGAAGAACAAGTTGAAGCAGCGAGGGCTGCATCGCTCTCCGGGTCAAAGAAAGATGAGAGTGATGCTATCCCGGAAAACATTTCGGGAGGGGCGAAGTTCTGGCTGTGGTGCGCTTTTGTCTCAGGCTTTGTGACCATCAGCACGCAGGTCGCCTGGACGCGCGTGTTGACGATGATCATAGGCTCAAGCACGTATGCTTTCAGCATCGTCGTCGCGCTCTTTCTGATAGGCTTATCAGGCGGCGCATATCTGGTCGGGCGCAGGAAAAGTTACGGCAACCTGCGCAGCACGATCTTTAAGGTCGAGCTGTTGATTGTCGCCAGCCTCATCCTGAGCCTCTGGGCCACAAACCGGACGCCGCAGTTGATGATTAATCTGGGCATCAATATGGGCATCAATTCATGGCTCGGATTGCTGGCCTTGCAGACCTTTGTGGCCGCCGTGTTGTTGCTTATTCCGGCGCTCTTGATGGGCATGGCGATGCCGCTTGTGCTGGTGCGTGCGGCGAATGCTCAGGGGGAAGAGTCTGTGCGGTTGGTCGGGAGAAGTTATGCTGTCAACACGCTCGGCGCGATTGTGGGAGCGTTCAGCGCGGGCTTTCTGTTGATACCGAAGGGCAGCACGCGCTTTACGATTCTTGTGGCCTCCGCGCTCTGCCTGATTGTCGCGGGCATCGCTTACAAGCCGGCGCGCGAAAAGATTGACCGTGATTTATATCGCAGCCTGAAAGTCGGCGCGACCTGTGTGTTGATTGTCGCTCTGTTTTTCGTCGCGCCGTCTTTGAATCTGGGCGCGCTCTCCATCGGAGCTTATGACGGGCTGGTGCGCGTGCTGGCTAAATCGCAGGGGAGCATCACGGATAGCGAAGATAGAAAGTTTAGCCCCGAAACGAATCGCCTGCTTTTTTACAGAGAAGGGCCGACGGCGACTGTCTCCGTGCGCGAAGATTGGGGCATTCGCTCGATGGCGATTAACGGGCGGACAAACGCTTCGGACAGAGACGACATGCCGACGCAGGTGATGGTCGGCATCATTCCTTTGCTGCTCGCGCCGCGCATTGATAACGGGTTGATGGTCGGGTTTGCTTCGGGCGTCAGCACAGGCTCGATGCTGCAATCGCCTTTAAAATCTCTCGAATGCGTAGAGCTTGAGCCGACGACGCGCGAGGCTTCGCGCTTTTTCAATCACGTCAACAATCAACCGCTGAATGACCCGCG
Source organism: Pyrinomonadaceae bacterium (assembly GCA_963817025.1). Classification (GTDB taxonomy): domain Bacteria; phylum Acidobacteriota; class Blastocatellia; order Pyrinomonadales; family Pyrinomonadaceae; genus JACMLC01. The sequence continues at coordinate 1,220,009 of CAWFML010000005.1, forward strand.
CCTGCGGCTGTTGATTGACGACGCGCGCACTTATCTACACGTCACAGACGCGCGTTACGACGTGATTGTCAGCGAGCCGAGCCATCCGTGGGTTCCCGGCGTCGCCAATCTTTTTACGAAAGAGTTTTTCGAGCTGGCGCGGGGTCGCCTGACGGATGAAGGAGTCTTTGTACAGTGGGTGCAGATTTACCAGCTCTCTACGGAAAATCTGCGGACAGTGCTGGCGACTTACCGGAGCGTCTTTCCGCACGTCATGATGTTCCGCGTCGGCGGCGCGGCCAGAGGCAAGGACTTGATTCTCGTAGGCAGCCGCACGCCCTTGAGCTTCACACGCATGAGCGAGCGGCTCAATGATGCACGCATCCGCGCAGAGATGGCACGCGTTAACATGAACAAAGCGGAAGATGTTTTGTCATGGTACGTCTGCGACGAAAAGCAACTGACGCCCGCCGTCGCCGGAGCCATCATCAATACGGACGATAACATGCGCGTCGAAAACCGCGCGCCGCGCGAAGCCTTCCTGCCCTCTATGGAAACGAATGCCGCGTGGATTGAAAAGCTTGCCGGGGCAGAGCGTCAGGCAAGCGCGGGGAAGATAAAAGAGTAAGCGAATAATGTGGATCAAGGGTTGAGAGAAATTGACTGGATGAGACTTACTCTTTGCGTTCCTTTGCGTCTTATTCTTGGCGGTCTTTGCGGTTAAAATTGAGATTAAACGCAAAGAGCGCAAAGAGTCGGACGCAAAGAACCGCAAAGAAATCTCGACTCTTGATTCACCTGAATATTGTTTGATTAGCTCCTGAAAACCGAGTATTTTCTAAAACCTACGGAGAGACAGCGCGTCACTTTGACGATTAACCGCAGCGTCAGACATTTATCCTATGCGTAAGTTTTGGACCATCCTCATTATGCTCGCGCTCGCGGCTTCGTCCATCATCGAGAGCGTAGAGAGCGCCAACGTCATCCTTGACCAGTCGTTCGGCAATGGCGGCAAGGTCGTGACGCAGTTTTCCATTGCCGGAGCGGGAGTGTCTGCGCTCGCTTTGCAGGCGGATGGCAAGGTTGTGGCTGCCGGTTGGGCCGAAGGCTCGCTGCAAAATGATTTTGCCATTGCGCGCTATCAGGCGAACGGCAGTTTAGACACGGGGTTTGGCAACGGCGGCAAAAAGACCGTTGACTTTAACGGGCAGGAAGATTTGATTTCGGCTGTGGCTCTGCAAGCCGACGGCAAGATCGTGGTGGCCGGACGCGCTCATAACGGCACGGGCTTCGACTCGGCCATCGCACGCTTTAATCCTGACGGCAGCCTCGACACGGCCTTCGACACGGACGGCAGGTTAATTGTTGATTTCGGCTTTAGCGACTATGCCTCCGGCCTTGCCATTCAATCCGACGGCAAGATCATTATTGCCGGGCGTGCGCTCAACAGCGCGGGTTATTCGGACATGGCCCTCGCGCGCTTGAACAGTGACGGAAGCCTCGATGCAAATTTCGGGACGGGCGGGAAAGTGACCACGGATTTCTACGGGCTTCATGACGTAGCCAACTGCGTTCTCATTCAACCGGCAGACGGCAAGATTGTCCTTGCCGGATTCGCCCAGACAACTTTTGTTAAGCACGACAGGTATAACGATTTCGCTGTGGCGCGCTACTTTGCAGACGGCACGCCGGACAATTCTTTTGATACGGATGGAAAAGCGACTACAGATTTCTTCGGATTCGGTGACGAGGCAAACGCCATCGTTCTCCAGAATGACGGGAAGATAGTCGTCGGCGGCGGAGCAGGCCAGATTTATACGGAATACGATTTCGCTCTGGCTCGATACAACACGAACGGCAGCCTCGACAACAATTTCGGGCAAAGCGGCAAGGCGACCACAGACTTTGGCGTTGGCGCTAATAAAAGAGATGCCGTGTTTGCTCTCGCGCTTCAGCCAAACGGGAGAATGATAGCCGCCGGTCATGCAGATTTTTCCTACTCTGCGCTGGCGCGATTTAACAATAACGGAAGCCTTGATCTTAATTTCAGCACTGACGGTAAAATTACAAATGGCGTGGGCGGCCCGTCCTACGCTTTGCTCATTCAGCCCGATGCAAAGATTTTGACCGCCGGTTCCGGAAGATTGGATACAGGGTCATACGGCTTTGGTCTTCAAAGATATTTCGTCCCGGCCATTCCTTCGTCAAAGCCTTCCGACTTTGACGGCGACGGGAAATCAGACCTCGCAGTCTTTCGTCCGGCCACGGGGCAATGGATAGTACGCCACAGTACGGATAACGTTGTCCGCGTGGATATTTGGGGGATGAGCGGGGATGTGGCTGTGCCAGCGGATTATGATCTGGACGGCAAAACGGATGTCGCCATTTATCGTCCAAGTAATGGCAGTTGGTACATACACAAAAGCTCTGATGGCGGCACGCTCTCGTATTACTTCGGCGTCGGCACGGACATTCCTGTTCCGGCGGATTACGATGGCGACGGCAAAGTTGACATCGCAGTCTTTCGCCCGTCCAACGGCGCATGGTACATGCTCCGAAGCTCTGACGGCTCATTTACCGCGCAACATTTTGGCAATAACGATGACTGGCCCGTGCCCGGCGACTATGACGAAGACGGCAAAGCTAACTTCGCAGTCTTTCGCAGAACGACCGGCGTCTGGTACATAGCACTGGGGCCGGATTATACGTCTCCCGTCTCAACCGCTTTTGGCAGCGTCGGTGATAAGCCTGTGCGGGCTGATTATGATGGCGATGGAAAGACGGATATAGCCGTCTTCCGTCCAGCTAATGGAAACTGGTATGTGCTGCCAAGCTCGAATAACACCGCGCTCACACAGCCGTGGGGACTCAGCACGGACAGGCCCGTGCCCGGCGACTACGATGGAGACAACAAGATAGATTTCGCCGTCTGGCGTCCCGGCAACTTGTTCTGGTATATCCTGCAAAGCTCCGACAACCAACTCAAAGCCGCGCAGTTGACCTTCAGCAACAGCGCAGATGTGCCAGTGGCCTCAGCTTACATTCCTTGAACGACTAACAATATCAGCCACAGAGACACAGAGACACAGAGCAAGCAAAGTAGATGAAGGGTGTTGCTAAGTAAGGTCAGTTCGAGATAAGCAGAGCAGCCATACACAAATTATGTATGCGAATCAGTAGTTGAAAACGAGGAGAAAGAAAGCGACTGCCAACTTGCCCCAGCAATGGATCATCAGCGCGTCAGTTGAGCGTACTTTGCTGGCTCTTTGAATCCCTGTTTTCTCCACTATCCAATTGAAGAGACTTTCTACGGGTTGACGAATGCGACGCACTAAACGGTTGTAATACTTCTCGTCAAGAGTTAGGTCTTTGCCTTTCGGCCTCTTTATTGGCGCGATGAGTCTGGTCTGCTGCGCTGTTAAGTGAGCGACGATCTCCGGGGTGGGGTAAGCTAAATCGCCAAACAATTCGGTGGTGGCTATTTCTGGCTGCTGTTCAATGAAGGCTTTGGAGTCGTGATGCGAAGCTCCGCACAGCCACACTTGCGCGGGCAAGGGTAAGCGTCCCACCCGCCTTTGTGCAACGCAGTGCAGGCGCACGCCATGAAAGCGCGTCTTCTTGGCAGCGCAGAAACCAATATCAGCCACTTCGCGCCCGACCCGTGCCCTGTAAGAGTGGCCGTGTTGGGCCAGCATCACAGGCAAGGAGTCAACCAAATGGTCAATTTCCGGCCTGCGCGTGGCACCCAACGCGCCGGACAGGAGTGCGCCGAAAGTCTGAAAAGTCGGCTCTAAGCGATTGAGCCGCAGGACGAAAGTTTGATAACTGGGCAAGCGTGGAAACCATGACCGCCAATACTTGAGAATCAATTGGTGCATTTTCTTTTTCTCGAAGCAGCCCTCGAAGTGAGCGAAGAACCAGATGGTGATTAGTTCCTGGTCAGTGAATTCTGGGTCTCGGTTATTGCTCAAGCGTTGATAACAGGTGGTGGACGAAGTATCGTACACATGGCAGACAAACAGGTAGATTTGAATCAGTAGGTTTTCCATCGCAAGAAAATCTTACCAACTCTCCTGTTTGCCTGTCTTTTCAACTACTGATTCGCATATGTATAGCCCTACACAAAGTTAGTGGAGGGCTACACTAATTTTGTGGCGAGCCTTCTACAAATTAGCGCTGCTCTGCAAAAGTTAGTGGAAGGCTACACAAAATCAGTGGAGGGCTGCACAAAATCAGCGCTGCTCTACACAAAATTAAGGTAGTGGGTTAGTTTGAAATTCTGGTGTCCATCCATAACGAGATAATCTCGCGCAAAGGCGCTGGTGGCGCAAAGAAAAGCACGCAAAGAGCGAGTGGCATTCAAAGCTTTGCGGTCTTCCTCTGCGCCTTTGCGCCTTTGCGGGAAACTGCTTTTTTTCGCTATTTTTGAAACTGAACCACTACCAAAATTAACGTCAGTTCGACATCAGCATTAGTTGATGCAGCATGAAAGCCCCGTGAGAGGCGGCAGACAAATAGCCCCTCGCGGGGCTGAGAAACCGAACTCTTTCTTATGCCGCACTCATGTTCTTATAACATGCCTGCTCTTTTCTCTGTGGCTCTGCGGCTCTGTGGCCCTGTGGCTGAGCTGTGACTGTGCTAGCGGCTTCCGAAAATCATCCGTAAAATTTCTTCTGCGGCTGACTCGCCGCTGCGTATGCAGTCCGGTATGCCCGCGCCGCCGTAAGCATTGCCCGCCAGTTGTAAGGCTGGCAGCGCAGTCAGTCGCTCGCGTATGCGTGCGACTTTTTCCAGATGGCCGAGGTGATACTGGGCCATTGAGCGCGGCCATTTTTGAACGAGTGAAAAGAGCGGAGGTCGCTCGATGCCGAGCAACTCGCGCAGGTCTTTAAGCACGGCTGCGAGCATCGCCGCTTCATCGAGCGCGAACTTCTCCGGCTGTAATGCGCCGCCGACGAATGCCCTGAGCAAGGCTTGGCCTTCCGGCGCGCGTCCGGCGAATTTGATGCTGCTGAAAGAGCAGGCGAGCGTCGAGCGGCCTTCTATAAACGGCACGACAAAACCAAAGCCGTCGAGCGGATGCGGAATGTCCGCACGGCGAAAGGCCAGATTGACCGTTGCCGTCGAAGCATAAGCGATAGCATCCATCTCATCCGCCAGCAGCGCATCCGTCTCGCGCAGCAACCCGGCAGCAGCGTATGAGGGAAGCGCGAGACAGATGCCATCCGCCTTGATAACCGTGCCACTTTCAGTTTGAACCCGCCATTGCTTCAGAGCTTTATCGAAAGCCAGCGATTCAACTTTTGTCTTCAGTTGCAGAGAGCCTTCGGGAAGGCGTGCGATGAGCCGGTCAACCAGCATCTGCATGCCGCCGTCGAAGGAGAGAAAGAGGCTGTAACGCGCGCCGCTCGTGCTTTGAGCTTCGGCCTGAGTCTGTTTGCGCCGCGCATGCCACATCGCGCGAATCAGGCTGCGATGCTGTTGCTCCATCAACAGAAAGCGCGGCATCGTCGCACGCAGCGAGAGCTTTTCAGGGTCAGCCGTGTAAATGCCTCCGACCATCGGCTGGGCCACACGCTCAAGCGCCTGCTGGCCGAGCCGGCGACGCACAAACATCGCAAGGCTCTCGTCATCATACCCGTTCGGATGAGCGCGGCGTGGCAGGACTAGATCGAGTGCCATGCGGGCTTTGCCTGACCAACTGAAAATGTCCGAAGTGAGAAAGGGCCAGAAACTGGAAGGGGCGAGCAGTTGGAATCCTTCCGGGACTGGCAGCAGCTTATTGCCGCGCGCGATAAAGCTCCGGCGATGCACGTCATTAGTTTCAATCAAATGCTTTTCGAGACCGATACGCCGCGCGAGACTTAAAGCCTCCGGCTTCTCGGAAATGAACGCGTCCGGCCCGCCTTCCAAAAGAAAGCCATCGCGCCTGTGCGTGCGAATGACGCCGCCTGCGCGCTCGCTGGCTTCGAGCAGCAGAACTTCGAGTTGCTGTTTGTCCTCTGCGGCGCGCTCTATGAGACGATGCGCGGCGGCGAGGCCGGTGATGCCGCCGCCGATGATGACCACGCGTTGTGTAGGTTTCTCTTGCAAGTCTCTCTGGCTATGAATTTATTTCGCGCAAAGGCACAAAGGCGCAAAGAAAGCACGCAAAGAGAGAATGGTATTCAAACCTTTGCGGTCTTCCGCTTTGCGTCTTTGCGCCTTTGCGCGAAACTTTTCTTCTCATCTTTCTAAGCTATGCCATTTCTCTAACAACTCGATTTCTCGCTCACGCGGCAGACCGTTTCGCAGCTTTGCGTCGGGAGCGCGCGTCCTGTCCCATTCGAGCGTGGCGCGCACGGTTTCCGTCAAGGGTCTAAAGGTCAATCCGGCTGCGATGGCTTTGCTGCAATCAATGGAGAAGAAATTGCCGATATTGGCATCCGTTGGATTCCAGAGCGGAAGCTCCGACCAGCCTTCCACCTTCTCCGCTTCGATAAATTGCTCGCTGACCCATGTGAATTGCGCGTCGCTGCCGGACACGCTGCGGCAGGCTTCGAGCATCTCTTCCAGCGTCAATTTATCTTCCGGCCCGGTCGCATTAAAGACTCCTGTTTGACGCTGCTCCGCCATCTTGACCAACCACTCCGCGAGGTCGCGCACGTCCACGAGTTGTACGGCTGTTCCCGATTTCCGGGAGCCAAGACTTCGCCGCCCTGCGAGATACGCCGCACCCAGTAGGTAAAGCGGTCGCTGTAATCCTGCGGGCCGACAATCAGACCTGCGCGCACACTGATTGTGCGCCCCGGCATCTCTTCTTCGACGGTGCGCTCGCATCTGGCTTTTAAGCCGCCATACATCTCCCCGTAATTGACTGCGATGATTCCATTATCGACCTTCATGGCTTCGGCTTCCTGCACCTGCCCGTCCGTCAACTCCTGCACGACATGACTCTCATCCAGCTTGGGCGCATCATAGTTTGCATATACAGACTGTGAGGAGATAAAAGCGTAGTGCTCGACGGAATCCGCGAGCAGCCTGGCGGAAGCACGCACAGCGCCCGGCACATAACCGCATGTGTCAACCACTGCGTCCCAACGCCGACCGCCGAGGACGCTCAAATCGCCGCGCCTATCGCCGCGCAGTTTTTCCACCTCCGGCAACTCGTCCGTATCATGCACTCCGCGACTGAAGGTTGTAACTTCATGCCCGCGCCCAAGCGCAGCCTTTGCCACATGCCTGCCCAGAAAAACCGTCCCGCCGATAATTAAAAGTTTCATGCGCACCTCGTTGAGAGAAATGCAAAATTAAAAATGTAAAATGCAAAAGAAGCCTCGCGCTTAATTTTGCATCTTACATTTTTAATTTTGCATTTTTAACTGGCAACAGTCCACAGGACAAACATCATGAGCCGGGCCGCGTGTGCCTAGAAATCGCCGCTCCGTTTGAGGATTGATTCGCTCAAGCATCAGCTCTCGAATCATACGCACAAAAGCAGGATGAGTTCCGACCGTTGACGCGCGAATCATATTCAAGCCAAGCTGGTCGCAACGCTGCCGCGCTTCCGTGTCCAGATCATAGAGCACTTCCATGTGGTCAGAGACAAAGCCGGCGGGGGCGATGACGACATCCGTTGCTCCCGCCTCTTTCAACTCGCTGAGATATTCGCAGATGTCCGGTTCGAGCCAAGCCTGTGTGGGCGGCCCGCTGCGGCTCTGAAACACCAGTCGCCACTTCGCATGGCCCGCGCCTTCTGCCACCAGACGACAAGTCTCCAACAGTTGCGCTTCATACGCGCAGTTGCCGGCCATCGCCATTGGAATACTGTGGGCCGTGAAAGCGACCTCTGCGCGTGCGCGTCTCTCTTCGGGTATCTGATTGAGCGCGGCGCGCAGGTTCTCTGTGTTCGGCCCGACAAAGCCGGGATGATTGTAATAGGCGCGCAGTTTTTCGATGCGCGGCGCGTCGTGGCCGACCGCTGCCCGCGCCTGCTCTATGTTTTCCAGATATTGCCTGCAACCGGAATAAGAACTGTAGGCCGAAGTGAAGAAGGCCAGAGCGCGCCGCACGCCGTCATCACGCATCTGTCTTAAAGTATCCGCGAGCATCGGATGCCAGTTGCGATTGCCCCAGTAGACAGGCAGATGCGGGCCATTGGCTTCCAATTCATCTTGCAATGCGGCAATCAATTTTCTGTTCTGCTCATTGATGGGACTGATGCCGCCAAACAATTCGTAGTGATGCGCGACAGCACGCATTCTCTCAGGCGGTACATTTCTCCCGCGCAGGACATTCTCAAGAAACGGCATCACCTCCTCCATTCCTTCTGGCCCGCCGAAAGAGACTACTAACAAAGCGTCATAAGCTTGGTTCATATTCCAGAAAGCGTTTCAGTGAAAGCCCCGAAGAGCACAATCTAACAGCCTGTGGCAACGCCACACGTATCGAGTTGTTATTATCATCATAAGCCCTGAAAGGGCGTAATAATTTATGCCGCCCATTTAGGGATTTTAATGTAGCTTTAGGATTTTATCTTTGGCTCGTTTCATGTACGAAATCAATCAGAGAGATAACATTGTCTACAGGAGTTTCGGGGAGAATCCCGTGGCCCAGATTAAAGATGTGCCCGTTTCTGTTGTTGGCTCGCGCAAGAATTTTCTTCGCCTGCTCTTTGATGAAATCCTGACTGGCGAAAAGCTGCACGGGGTCAAGGTTGCCCATCACGGCTACGTCGCCTACGCGCTGCCATGCTTCTGCCAGATCAACGCGCCAGTCAAAGCCTATGACATCCCCTCCGGCTTCGCGCATCAACTCCAACAGCGTCGCCGTTCCCGTCCCGAAATGTATGACGGGCGTGCCGTGCTGTATGGACTTGATGACGCGCTGCGTGTGCGGCAGCACGTATTGGCGATAGTCTTCCGGGCTTAGGCATCCGACCCATGAATCGAAAAGCTGCACGGCCTGCGCGCCCGCCTCGATCTGCGCGTTGAGATATTTCGAGAGCGCGCGTGTGATTAATTCCATCAACGCATGCCATGCTCCGCTATCGTCATACATCAACTGTTTGGTGTGAATATAATTCTTTGACCCGCCGCCTTCGATCATGTAAGAGGCGAGCGTGAAGGGCGCGCCCGCAAAGCCTATGAGCGGCAAATCGGGTTTGAGCGCGCGGCGCGTCTGTCTGATGGCTTCGAGCACAAAGCCGAGAGATTCAACATCTTCCACTTCGCGCAAGCTCTCAACGTCAAGGGCGTTGCGGACGGGATTGTGTATGACCGGCCCTTCGCCCTTGGCAAATTCGAGATTGATGCCCATCGGCTCAAGGATGAGCAGGATGTCTGCGAAGATGATGGCTGCGTCAACTCCGAGCCGTTCGGCGGCTGTGACAGTCACTTCCGTCGCCAGCTCCGGCGTCTTGCACATCTCCAGAAAGCCCGTGCGGGCGCGCACCTCTCTGTATTCGCTCATGTAGCGTCCGGCCTGCCGCATCAGCCAGATGGGCGTGTAAGGCACAGGCTCGCGGCGGCAGGCGCGCATAAAAACGCTGTCGTGCAAAGCTGCTTGATTCAAGTTTCTCTTTTCCTCGCTCACAGTTTTCCGCTTAACCTTTCTCAGACTACAACATGAAACCGCCGCAGCGGTAGCGCATAAGACTTTTACGAATTGCTGTAGATGATTAGATTCAAGCTTTAAGCAACGAAAGGCAATTTCGCGCAAAGGCGCTGGTGGCGCAAAGGAAGGCCGCAAAGGTGTTGAGCTATGCTTTATCTTGAATGTTTTCTTTGCGTCTTTGCGCCTTTGCGGGAAACTTCCTGCTTGTCTGTGAGCCAGAGAAAAGTTTTTGTCAGAAAACCTGTGCGGGCGGTGTATTGCTAGAGGAGAGGGAAAAAAGCAGGCCCGCCGAGCATGAGTTCAAGGGGCTTGAACACCGCGAGGTGCAGAGCGGGCCTGCCGAAATTTCTCATTCGAGCACAGCATCTTTTCCATCAGCTTAAAACAATTTTACGGGGCCATTATTCAAGGAGCTTAAAGGGATGAACATCTTCAACATCGGAGCCAGCGCAGTTTTAATGTGTAGCTCTTTAATAGGATTTTACGCGACCGGCGAGCGGGCTTTGACAGTCAACCCGGCGGCGGGCGCAGTTCAACAGGACGAGAGACAGGCGGCTCCCGCAGATGTGCAGGAGAAGATAAATGCTCTCTCGTCTGCCAATCCGGCGGAGCGCGCCTCTGCTGCCTGCTCGCTCGGCGAGATGAAATCTCAGGCTGCTGCCGCCATCCCCTTTCTCATCAACCTGCTTGGCGATGCTACGCCGGTCGAGAACATCGTATGCGGGCGGGAAAACCGGCGGCATGTGACTTTTAAGGGAAAGCAAACGCCGACCACGCCGGGCGAGCAGGCTGCGGGTGCGCTGGCCGGAATCGGGCCACAGGCGGTCGAGCCATTGATTGCCGCGCTCAAATCCAGCGAGCCGCGCGTCAGAACCAACGCAACGTTTGCGCTCGGCGTGATTCGGGATGAGAGAACGGTGGATGCTTTGCTTTCCGTGATTAACGATTCGGAGTGGCAGGTGCGTGAGCAGGCTGCATGGGGTCTCGGGCTGAAAAAAGATTCGCGCGTGGTTGAGCCGCTCGTCAGGGTATTGTCTGACAGCGCTTATCAGGTTCGCAAGCAAGCCGCATGGGCGCTCGGTCTGACAGGCAACTCATCGTCGGTCGAGCCGCTTATCGCCGCGCTGAAAGATGAGAACGCGGAAGTGCGCGAGCAAGCATCATGGGCTTTGGGTTTGAAAGGCGACCGGCGCGCGGTCTTGCCGCTCGTCTCCATGATGAAGGATGCAAATGCCGAAGTGCGCGAGCAGGCCGCGTGGGCTTTGGGCCTCAAAGGTGACGCAAGGGCGGTCGAACCTTTGATTGCTGTCCTCTCGGACAAAGAGCCTCAAGTGCGCGAGCAAGCGGCATGGGCTTTGGGCCTCAAAGGAGATGAGCGCGCGGTCTTGCCTCTCGTTTCTGCGTTGAAGGATGAAAATGCTGAAGTCCGCACGCAGGCGGCCTGGGCTTTGGGCTTGAAGGGCGACCGGCGTGCTCTCGAAGGCTTGAACGCCGCGCTCAAAGATAGTGACAGTGAAGTGCGCGAGCAGGCCGCATGGGCGCTCGGTATGTTAAAGCTCAAACGCGGAGTGACGGTTGAGGTTAATTCAGAGAATAAGGTTGAAGTGGAGCAGTAGTTTGAAGCCGGAAGGTAAGGAGATTTGAAGATGAGAAGAATCGTATTGATACTCGCTCTGGCCCTGTTATTCTGCGGCTGCCTGTCCGCTGCCTACAAGTTTTCGGATTCGGCAAGCGCCGCCGCCGCTACTGCCAGCGAACAGCAGCTTCCGGCAGACAAAGAAATCAAAGTTTCGATGGGCCAACGCCTCGAAATTGATTTGAAGACTGGCGGCACGCTTGAGATAGCAGGCTGGAATCAAGAGCTATTGACGGTCAAGGTTTACGACGGCAGCAGTCCATGCCGCGCTTGCAGCATAGAGGTCAACGAGACTTCATCCGGCGTGCAAATCTCCTCCAGTGACGGCTCACGAAACGGAAGCATCTACTCCAACAGCCTGCGACTTGAAATCAAAGTGCCGCAAAAATTCAATCTCGATCTTAAGACGAACGGCGGCGGCTTCAACATCGAAAACATCGAAGGCGAAATTCAAGGCAAGACCATGGGCGGCAAGTTGGCGCTCAAGAATCTACGTGGCGAGCTTGATTTGACCACGATGGGCGGCGACATCTCTTTGACCGGCTCTGATGTCAACGGCAGGGTCAAAACGATGGGCGGCCAAGTCCTCTTGCAGGATGTGAGAGGCGATGTCAAAGGCGTCTCGATGGGCGGCAATGTGATTTATAAAAACGTGACTGGCCGCAACGGCGACACGACCGGCGACGAGGTTCATATCAAGACGATGGGCGGCGACATCAAAGTCGAAACCGCTCCTGCCGGAGCCGAAGTCATGACGATGGGCGGCGACATCTCGATTCGCTCGGCCTCGAAATTCGTCAAAGCCAAAACGATGGGCGGCGACATCAATCTTGACAATATAGACGGCTGGCTCAATGCCACTACGATGGGCGGCGACATCTTCGCGCGTGTGGTCGGAGACGCCTCCGGCGGGCGACACGATGTCGAGTTGACATCATATAGCGGCGACATCACACTGACAGTCCCCGCAAATCTTTCGGTGGAGTTTGACATTTCTCTGGCGTATACCAAAAATCATGAGCAGGATTATCGAATCATCAGCGATTTCGAGGTGCTGAAGAGAGAATCCGCCGATTGGGTCTACGATCAGGGGAGTCCGAGAAAGTATATCTACGGCACTGGAAGCGTCGCCGGGGGAGCTAATCGGATTAAGATCAGCACGATTAACGGAAACGTAATTGTGAAAAAGGGGTAGCGTTAGCCTTTCATGTCTTTTCAGTTTCGTCTGCCGGTTTATCAACCAGCCTTTCGTGTCTCTCATCGCCACACCTGCGTTAAACTACTGACCGTGGAGGGCAGAAGGGTGTATTCTTCTGCCACAAAACGGGCGTGCGCGGTGTTTACTATACGAGAGCAGGTGCTATGAGCGGACGAGCGACGGTGATGCCCAATTCGGTAGAGACGACAGCAGTAGCGACGCCGCTCGGCTTCGATGAAGCATTCACTCTGCATCATCGCGCCGTCTTTCGCACTGCTCGCGCAGTGGTGCGCGACACGGGCCTTGCCGAAGACGTGACGCAAGAGGTCTTTCTCAGACTGTACAAGAATCTGGACGCGACGCCGGGAGAAGAGCTTTTGCGCGCGTGGCTGCTGAGAGTCACCATCAACGTCGCGCGCAATACTTTGCGGGGCCAGAGCCGCGCGACCGCGCGCGAGGATGAATACGCGAAGGTCGAGACGGCAAAGACGGACTGGTTCGCCGTCGCGCCCGAAGAAGAATATGAGCGGCGCGTCGAGATCGAAGAAGCTCGCCGCGCGCTCGATAAGATCAAAGAGCCGATGCGTAGTTGCCTCCTGCTCAAGCAGCAAGGGTTGTCATACAGAGAGATTGCGACGACGCTTCAGCTCAACGAGACAAATGTCGGCAGCCTGATTGCGCGTGCACGGAAAGAATTTGTCAGGCTTTATGGAAAAATCGGAGGGAAGGAATGAGAAATCTCTGTCCTGATGAAGGGATTCTACAGAGCTATTACGACGGCGAGCTTGAGCCGTTAATGCTCGAACAGGTCGCCGCACATCTCGCCGCCTGCGCGGCATGTGCCTTGGCTGCGCGCGAGGTCGAGAGCGAGATGGAGTTTGCCACGGCAGCCTTCGCGCACGAGCTGTCTCTGAACGTGCCGACGGAGCGCCTGCGCACGCGGCTTGACGAAGCCATTGCAGGCTTACAGCCGTCGCCCGCCGTGGTGGGCCAGAAGAGCGCGCCTGCGCGCCTGCGCGAGTGGTTCGCAACGCTTGTCCCGTCCTTTAATTTTGCTTCGCCGCGCGCACTCGGTTTTGCCGGACTCGCAGCATTTTTCGTGATGGCTGCTGTCACCGGCAGCATCGTTATGCGGCAAAGAGAGGCGCAGCCCGGTGCCGCGCTGGCGGGTATCAATAATAATCAAGTGGAATTAACTTCTCCCGAAATGATAGCTGACCCAATCGTTCCAACAGTTGTTCCTGTAAAGGCAACGACAACTGTCAGGCACAGGCCGTCGGGCTTCAAGTCGCAGGGTGTTCAAATCAACTCCAGCAGCAATCAGGCGATTGCTCAACAAAGTAATTCCGCAAATGTCTCGACATTGCCGGGAGAAAAGAATTACCTGCAAGCCATTTCTGTTTTGACGGATGCCCTCGAAGCTAACGGCGAAGCCTCTTTACAGCCTACGCTGCTCACGGATTACAAACGCAATCTGGCAGTCGTGGATCAGGCCATCACGGCCACACAGCGCACCGCGCGCAGCAATCCGAAGAGCACGGATGCGGCTGAGATGCTCTATGCCGCTTATCAAAGCAAGCTCGACTTGCTGAGCGCGGTGGCGGAGCAGTCCAGACCGCTCATCGCGGAACGTTAAAAGGTAAAGACTTAAAACAAGTATGAAATCGAAGCTATTCAATCTCACCTTCGCTACTCTGCTACTGCTGTTGAGCGTGCCGGTCGTGCTCGCTCAAAAAGATAAAGCGGCAGAGAAGGCGGCAGAGAAAGCGGCAGAAAAAGCTGCTGAAGAAGGGACAGCCGTGCAGGTGCGCGCGATGGCGGCAGACCCGAATGTCGTGATTACGATGTGCCTTGAATCCGGCAACATCACAGTCACCGGCGGAGACCGCCGCGAGGTGCGCGTCAATGCAGATGACGAGGATGCTCTGGTGGCCTTGAGGCGCACGGAAAACCCGAAGGCGACGACGCCCGCGACGCGGCTCGAAGTGCTCGTCTCGGATTCTCCTAAAGAATCTCTGCTGCGTGCGGGCGAGTGTCGCGGAACTGCTGACCTCGAACTCGAAGTCCCGCGCGGCGCAACCCTTTATCTCAAGACGCGCGAAGGCGACGTGGAAATCTCCGATGTGGCTGAAGTGCGCGTGGAAACCACTAGTGGCAACATCAGCCTGCGGCGCGTGACGAAAGCCACGGAGGCCGGAAGCGTGAGCGGCGATGTCTCGCTCGATGAATCAAACGGGCGTATCCGCCTGCGCTCGATCAGCGGCAACATAGAAGCGTCGAATGCAAAGATTAACGACCAGAGCGATTTTCTCTACGCGAAAACGATGAGCGGCGATGTGCGCCTCGAACATATCGCGCAGCCGCGCGTTGATGCGGGTACGATCACGGGCGAAGTCAGTTTGACGGGCGCGCTCGCGGGCGGCGGCTCTTATGATTTCAAGACCACGACCGGCGACATCACGCTCAACCTGCCTACAAATGTTTCTTTTCAGGTGACGGCCAAAGTCTCGCAGGGCGGCGAAGTGGTGACGGATTTCCCTTTGAAGTACACGGGCGAGATGAATGCTCCGGGCGCTATCTCGGCGGGCAAAATCGTCGGCACATACGGGACAGGCCCAATGTCTACACTCAATCTAGTCTCCTTCAGCGGCACGCTTCGCCTGCGCAAGTTGTAACCCCTTGGAAGAATTGCGGAATGCGGATTTCGGATTGCGGATTTCAAGAGAACTGCTCTTCTAATCCTCAATCCTCAATCCGCATTCCGCAATCGAATATTCCGTAATAAAAAAGTTGCCACAGAATATTTGATTGCGGTGTTTTCCCTGTAGAGCGGCGAAAAAGTTACGTGCCGGTTGTGGCGGATTTCAATCGTAGCTCTTATTTAATCCTGATACATAAAAACTCATTCGGTGATTCGTAGCGGAAGGGAAAAGATGATGATGATGAAACTCAAGCTGATTGCATTTCTTCTTGTGATTGCGACGACGAGCGCGGCTGGCGCGCAGTTGACTGTTGACCAGCTTCACCTCTCTGAAATCATTTCGGGCGTTGAAACGTCCGCCGCACAGGAGAACGATTTTCGCTGGAACGGTCGCATCGCGGCTGGCCGCACCGTCGAGGTCAAAGGCATCAACGGCAGCATCCATGCAGAGCCTGCGAGCGGCAGCGAAGTCGAGGTCGTGGCGAACAAGCAAGCACGGCGCAGCAATCCGCAAGAGGTACAGATCAAGGTCATCGAGCACGAAGGCGGCATCACCATCTGCGCCGTGTATCCGAGCCGTGAAGGGAAGCAGCCGAACGAATGCACCGTCGGCCCGAACTGGAACTCGAACACATACAACAACGATGTGCAGGTGGACTTTACTGTGCGCGTGCCGCAGGGCGTGAATTTTCGCGGGCGCACGGTCAACGGCGAAGTCGAGACCGGATTGATCGGCGGCAACGTCGAAGTCTCCACCGTCAACGGCAGCATACGCGTCGCCGCCACAGGCTATGCGGAAGCGATGACCGTCAACGGCTCGATCAACGCTTCGATGGGTAATGCCAACTGGTCAGGGCCGCTGGATTTCAAGACCGTCAACGGCGAAATCGTCCTCAATCTTCCGGCAGACCTCAGCACAGAAGTCGAGGCGGAAACTCTGAACGGCGACATCTCTACGGATTTTCCGATGACCGTCAAAGGACGAGTCAGCCGCCGCCACCTGAATGCCACTATCGGCGCAGGCGGGCGCGAGCTAAAAATGAAGACCATCAACGGCAGCATCAACCTGCGCCGCGCGTCCTGAAAGAAATGTCTAGAGCTTAGGAACTCTGTGAAAGTGAAATGAAAGTTGAAATAACTAAAACGGAAACGAACATGATTAAAAGATTAATATTGCTGGCGATGATCTCTCTGGGCGTGCTGCTGGTCATGCCGCAGAAAAGGGCTGTGGCCCAGAGCAGAGAGCAGGTGCGCGAAGAGTTTCACCAGACTTACCCGCTCTCGCAGAACGGGCGCATCAGTCTGGAGAACATACAGGGAGCCGTCCATATCACCGCCTGGGATCGCAACGAGGTCAAGGTGGACGCGGTCAAGACGGCCTATTCGCGCGAGCTTTTGAATGATGCCGAGATAAAAGTTATTTCGACGGCGGATAGTCTACGGATTCATACCCGCTACCCGGACGGCAATCTGACATTCAATAGCGATGAATATCAACGCTATCAGAATCCGGCGACAGTCGAATACACCCTGACCGTGCCGCGCAATGCGCGACTCAGCTCAATCGAACTGGTCAATGGCAATCTGAACATCGAAGGGATTGCGGGCGATGTCAATGCTTCTTCGGTCAACGGTCATATCACGGCGAGCAATCTGAGGGGCGAAGCCAAACTCGGAACAGTCAACGGAAATCTGGATGCAACTTTCGACAAGCTTGATGAATCAAAGGCCGTCTCGCTCGGCTCTGTCAACGGCAATGTGACCCTCGTTATTCCTTCAGACTCAAACGCGATCATCAAAGCAGGGACAGTTCACGGCGGCATCAAAAATAATTTTGGCCTGCCCGTGCGACGCGGCGACTATGTCGGGCGCGAGCTTTACGGGCAACTCGGTCGCGGCGGCGCGCGCCTCAAACTCGGCAACGTCAACGGCAGCGTCAATATCAACCATGCTGCGGACGGTCGCGCCCTGAGTCCTGCCAACTCTCTACTGAGCGCGGGCGAAGGGAAGGGCGTGGGGCAAGGTATGGGGCAGGGCGCTGGAACCGGCAAAGGGAAGGGCAAGGATCACGACGACGACGATGATTATGACTGGGACAGTGATTCAGACGCAGACGATAAAAGACAGGCTGCCCGTCGGGCGGCGCGTGACGCGCAACGCGAAGCCCTGCGCGCACAGCAGGAAGCAGCACGCGCACAGCGCGAAGCCGCACGGGCGCAACTGGAAGCACAACGCGCCGTCGCCACCGCCGAGCGTGAAGCAGCGCGCGCACAGGTTGAAGCGCAGAGCGCAGCGACCGCCGCCGTGCGCGACGCGCAACGCGAAGCCGCGCAGGCAGTACGTGCGGCAGAGGTTGAAGGCGCACGCGCGACACGCGAAGCCCAGCGCGAGGTCGTGCGCGCCCAGAGAGAAATCGAGCGCGTCGCACGCGAGGACGCCCAGAGAGCCGTGTGGGTTTACGCGGAGGGCAGCAATTACCGGCTGGTCGAACGCGACACGGCGCGATTCGACGTGGAAGGCACGCCGCAACTTAACGTCGAGACTTTCGACGGCGCGGTTACGATACGCGGTTGGGATAAACCTGAGGTCGTGGTCACGGTCGTCAAACGCGCGAGCACGGATCAGGGATTGAAAGGCGTTCGCTTTAACGCGCGGAAGGACGGCAATGTGATTAACATCAATGCCGACTTTGATAAGGCATTCGTCCAAAAAATCGCGCCGGGCGTGACCTCTGTGAACGCCAACGTGAGTTTGGAAATCTTTGTCCCGCGCAAAATTATCCTGCGCGCGTCTTCCGGCGACGGGCGTTTGTCGCTCGAAGGAGTCTCAGGCGAGCTTGACTTGAAAACCGGCGACGGGTCGATTGATGTAGTTGACGGGCGCGGGCGCGTGATTGTCAGAACGGGCGATGGCCGGATTCGCATTGCGAAGTTTGACGGCGCGGCTGACGCGGTGACGGGCGATGGCCGGATTCTGCTCGACGGGAGATTTACGCAGCTTGCCGCGCGCACGGGCGACGGCTCGATTACCCTGGCCCTGCCCGCAGATTTCAATGCGACGCTTGAGACGGATGCCGAGAAGGTGATTAGCGAAGGCTTGACCGTGACGGAAGAGACGGGTTCTTCAAAACGCCTGCGCCGCTGGAAGATCGGCAACGGCGGCATGCTCATCACGCTGCGCACGGGCGACGGCAGAATTATTTTACAGCGCGCCGGTCAATAGTTGGCGCGGGCAGAGTTATACAGATACCGTTTCATTTGGATGTAAAAATCATTTTACATCCAAATGAAACCGGGACGCTTATACTGGCGTTACATAAAAAGCCGCTTACGCTCGTAAGCGGAATAAAGAGTACAACCGGCTAATACTAACTCTCGCGGGTCTTACCTTTCGTAGGATTATAGGAGCGGCCTAATGAAAAAAAGTTTATGGATTTTTGTCCTGCTGTTTGTAGGCTTCGTCGGCGTGCGTGCGCAGACAGTCACCACCTCGCCTCCGGCCACGCTGGCGGCAAGCAATGATGATAAGGCTGATGAGAAGAAGGCTGCGGAGAAGAAAGCGGCTGAGATAAAGAAAGACGATCCGGCTCCGTCAACTGCGCGGCGCAAGGTCATCCCGCCGCCGGAGAAGGCCAACCCGGTTAGCATTCCCAAACTGGAAAAGCCTCCCGTCATCGACGGCAAACTGGACGACGAAGTCTGGAAGAACGCCGTCGTTCTCAAAGATTTTTACCAGCGAAGCCCCGGCGACAACATCGAGCCGTCAAAGCCGACTGAAGTGATGATCGCCTACGACCCGAAGTTTCTCTATTTCGCTTTCAAGTGCTATGACGAGCCGGACAAAGTGCGCGCCACAGTCGCCAAACGCGACAACGTTTTTGGCGAAGACAACGTGCGTATCTATCTCGACACTTTTAACGACCAGCAGCGCGCTTACATCCTCGGCTTTAACCCGTATGGCATCCAGCAGGACGCGATTATGACTGTTGGACAGGGCGAGGATTATAACTTTGACATCGTGATGGACTCCAAAGGCGTGATGACGCCGGACGGTTGGACGGTCGAGGTCGCCATTCCTTTCAAGTCGCTGCGCTACACTGCGGGCAAAGGCAAGGTCTGGGGCATACACATCTTCCGCAACATAGACCGCTTTAACGACGAGATTGATTCGTGGATGCCGAATGACAGAGACAACGCGAGCTTTCTCAGTCAGGCGGGGCACATCACGGGTCTCGACGGCATCATGACCCAGCGTCAACTGGAAATCACTCCGAGCCTGACAGTGTCCTCGAAAGGCCAACGCCTGCGGACTTTTTCTCTGGCAACGCTTGAGAACGACCCGTTTCTGCTCGATGCCGGTCGCTTCGTGCAGAAGCCGATTGGCTTCGACCCCGGCGTGACGGTCAAACTCGGCATCACTCCGACCATTACGCTCGACGCCGCCGTCAATCCTGATTTCGCACAGGTCGAAGCCGACTCGCCGGTCGTGCTCGCCAATCAACGCTTTCCAATCTTCTTTCCGGAGAAGCGTCCATTCTTTCTCGAAGGAATTGATTATTTTCAAACGCCGATGAATGTCGTTCACACGCGAACGATCATTGACCCGGACTATGCCGTGAAGTTGACGGGCAAGAGCGGGGCCAACACCTTCGGCATCATGATGGCTTCCGATAACGGGCCGGGAGATTTCAGCGAAGAGGATCGCCTTGACCCGACCACCATAGAAAGGTCTGGAAAGTTCTTTGACGCAAACGCTTTGATCGGCGTCTTCCGATATAAACGCAATATCGGCAAAGAGTCTAGCATCGGTGCTCTGGCAACCACATATAGTTTCATAGACAGGCACAATACTGTGGCGGGGATTGATGGCCGCTTCAGGCTCAATCCGAAAACGATTGTTCAGTTTCAACTTCTCGGCACGCGCACGAATCAATTCTTCTTCAACCCGAACTTTCGCCGCAACGTCGAGGCGGGAATCCCCACCTCGCCAAATCAAGACCGCATCGGAAACGCACTCGGCTATTACTGGCTTTATGACTACACCGGAAGAAAATTCGGCTGGTTTGTCGCAGGCGTCGGGCGCACGCGCGATTATCGCGCTGCCGTCGGCTTTACGCGCCGCACCAACACCAACATCAACGAGTTCTTCTGGAGGTACAACACAGAGGATAATCCGAAGGCGAAGTTCATAGTCAGGAAGCAGGTCAACCAGTACAACAGCATCAACTATGACTATCAGGGTCGCCTGCAAAACTACTTTACCGAAGTCGTCGGCAGCCTGAACTTGCAGCACCAGACCTTCGCGCAGGTCGGCATCAATTACGGCTACGAGCGCATCTTTGAAGAGGAGTTCGGATTCAAACGCAGGCTGAGCAACGGGACGGGCGGAGCTTTCTTCGGGCCGGAGGCGGAGAGAACTACTTATCGCAAACAACTCTGGGGCTACGCCGAGAGGACTTTCAACAAGCAGTTATACGCTTACATGTTTCTGGGTTATACGTTGGGCGCGACGGACTTCGATTTCGGCGGCGGGCCGAAATACCCGCGCGTCAGTCCGGCGGCGATACAGTTTGGGCCATTTGCTCCGCTCGACCCCGGCAAGGGCAATTTGCTGGACATTGATACCGGCTTCACTTACAAGCCTATCAACCCTTTGAACATGTCAATCGGTTACACGAAAGCACGCCTTGTGCGCTCCGATAACGGGCGCGTTGCGTTCGACGATAACATCTTCGTTCTACGCAGCACGTACCAGTTCACGCGGTTTACTTTCCTGCGGGCGCGCATTGACTATGATTCGCTGGCGGCCAACGTCAGCGGTCAAGTCCTGTTTGGTTGGACGCCGAATCCGGGCACGGCCTTCTATGTCGGCTACAACGATAATTTCAACTACAACGGATTTAATACCTTAAATCCTGAAACCTTCACCTTTGACCAGCGCTTCTTCGAGCCGGGACTGGCACGCAACCAGCGAGAGTTCTTCATCAAGTTCTCTTACCTGTTTAGAAGAAGCTTCTAAAGAAGCTGTTTGAAAAGTCTGTGCAAGCCCCGAAGGACGCCATGTATCGAAGCCCCTTAGGGGCGTCATGTAACAGCCTCTGGCAACGCCACAGGTATCGAATCATGATTGTGATTCCAAGCCCTGAAAGGGCGGCATAGATTATTACGCCCTTTCAGGGCTTGTTATCTAAAAGGGCGTGCTGACCCGGCGCGTTGCACCGGGCTATTACATTGCGCCCTTTCAGGGCTTTATCAATCAGCTTCTAAAGAAGGCGAAGGGTAAAAGACAAAAAGGCAAAAGCGAAGAGAGCTTAAAAAACTCTCTTCGCTTTTGCCTTTTTGATTTTGAAAAAATCTCCGCTTACTGGAAAATCTTTTCCACCGGCACAATCGTGACATCATCCGGCTTGACGTTGATTTTGAAGACTTCGATGAGCTTGTCCTCGTCCATAATCTCCTGCGGCTTGGGCGAGTTATATTCGATGTGCGACAGCTTGTTGTTGATGATGGCGTCGCGCAATCCTTCTGCATCTTTCGTGATGAGCACGACCCGCATCCGGTCAGATTTCAGATAACGCTCGATGGCGCGGTTGACATCCTCAAGCGTGAGCTTTGAGAGCTGTTCGCGCATATAGCTATTGAAATCAGGGATGCCGTAGTAACGGCTGTCGAGCGCATAGCCGAGCTGCGCGTTCGAGGTCGCCGTCAAGACGTTGTTGTACTTCATCAGAAATTCGCGCGTCGCCTCAAACTCTTCTTTAGTCAAACCCTCGCGCACCAGCTTGTCATATTCATAAAGCGCGGCGCGGAGCGCGAAGTGTCCTTGCTCCGGCGGCACGGGGCGAATCCAGATTTGGAAAATCTGCATCTGGCGACCCAGGTTAGGGTCAGGCTCAAACTGCGCGTGCCCTCGCGGGAAATATTCTATGTAGGCATAGTCGCCGTAGTTGAGACCGCGCAAGCCCCTTAGGCGTTGATAGAGATAGCTGTTTGACGAGCGATGCTGCCCGAAGTAGGAAGCGACGACGGCGAGCGCGGGCCAATCCTTGTGCGCGCGTGTGATGTCAATGGGAAAGCCCAGAGAGATAGCCGTCGAGCGCGTCTCGCGCTTGATAATATCTATGCGCGTGCCTGCGCTGAGCTTCGGCTGCTCGAATTTCTTCATCGCCGTTTGTCCCGCCGGAAGCTTCATGAAATCCGTTTCGACTTTTTTGGCAAAGCCGTTTGGATAGCCGCCCGAAAGGCCGATGACCAGATTGCCTTGCGTGTAATGCTTCTGATAAAAATCACGCACGTCGTCGAGCGTCAGCTTTTCCAGCGAGCTGACCGTGCCGGCATTGTGATGGCCGTAGGGCAGCCCCGCATAAATCATATTGTAGAGCGCTTCTTTGCCAAGCTCTTCGTCATTGCCTTCGCGCAGCGCCACTTTCAGAAAATTCATCATGTCGGATTTGAGCCGCGTAAAGTCCTCTTCGCGGAAACCCGGGTCGAGCATCATCTGGCTGATAAGCGAAAAATACTTGTCCAGATTGTCTATGTGCGTCGTCCCCGTAAAGGCGGTCATCTCTTTATCAACCTGACTGCCAAAGCCTGCTGCCATCGGGTACATCGCCGCCACGATCTGCTCGTAGGTCATACTGCGCGAGCCGCCTCCGGCGAGCATCGCCGCCGTCATCGCTGCGACGCCCTCTTTGCCTTCAGGGTCGGAGGCCGAGCCTGTCATAAAGAGTATGCGAAAGGTGACGAGCGGCGAGCGGTTGGGTTGAAGCACGCTATTGATGCCTTTCGCGCCTCCCATCATCATCGGCCTTGTCGGCGCGGCCTGCGTCTCACGCGGTTTGTCCGAAGCCGTCGGCGGCTTGATCTCTTCCTTCTGCGGCGGCTTGATCTCCTGCGCGAACATACGCGCGGGCATCATGGTCATCAACAGCATGACCGCGAATCCGGTCAACAAGCCCGCGCCGGGATTGGGCCACAAAATATTTTGAAAAAACTGTGTGCGGGTCGCCATTACTTTGTCCCTCCTTTGGCTTCTGCTGTCTTGCTTGCCAGCGTGACGATAGTGCGGTTCTTCTCGACAAAGTAACGCGAGGCGGCGGCGCGCACATCTTCCGGTGTGATGCTGTCATAGAGCGCGAAGAGCTTGTCTATCGTCGCGGGCGTGCGCTTCAAAGAGATGTAAGGCGCGAGCGCACCGGCTATCGCTTCTGAGCTATTGAGCCTGAGAGCAAAGCTATAGCGCATGCGCGAGCTGGTCTCGTTGAGCTGGGCCTGCGGAATCAACTCTGTCGTATAGCGTTTGAAGGTCGCTAAGATTTGGTCGCGCACGTAATCCACGTCTTCCGGCTTCTTGACGCGCGACCACACGCTGAACAATTCAGGGTCAATCATATTGTCGAACGACGGGTCTAGCTCATCCACCTTCTGCTCTTTGATGGCGAGCCGTTGATAAAGCTCCGAGTTCTCACCGAACGCGACGGAAGCCAGCAGGTTGAGCGCGGCTTTGTCTTTGTTCACATCATCGTAAGCAGGGCCGCGAAAGCCCACGACCACCCACGGCAGAGTCTGCGAAGGCCAATCAACATGCGCCGTGCGCGCTTCGGTCTGTTCAGGCTCTTTCGGAATCTGCGGCACATAGGTGCCGCGCTTCCATTCGCCCCAATGCTTTTTGGTGAGCGCGAGCGATTGTTCGCGCGTCACATCGCCGACGATCACGATGGTCGTGTATTCCGGGCGATAGTAACGGTTAAAGAATTCCAGACTGTATTCATACTGGTTCGGAAAATCTTCTATGTCCTTGATGTAGCCCATCGTCGTGTGCGCGTAGGTGTGCTTTTTGTAAGCCGTCTCGCGCAAGACTTCGTAGAGCTTCGAGGTCGGGCTGGCGCTGTTTTTGTTGTACTCGCCGAGCACCGCGAGAGCTTCCGTCTTGTATGGATTGCGCTCGTACTTGAGACGCTGGAAGCGGTCTGCTTCGAGTTCCATAATCTGCGGCAAATCTTCTTTGGAAAAAACCTCGTGATAGACCGTGCGGTCGCTCGAAGTATAAGCGTTGGCATCCGCGCCCGCGCGCTTTAAAATCTCATCGCGCTTTTCGGCAGAGAAATTCTCGCTCCCGCGAAACATCAGGTGCTCGAAAAAGTGCGCGTAGCCGCTCTTGCCCGGTTCAATCTCATTGCGCGAGCCTGTCTGGACGACGATATAGAGCGAGACCAGATTCGGATAATCTGTCGGGACAGTGACGAGCCGCAAGCCGTTTGGCATGTCGTCAATCGTATATTCATACGGGAAAACTTTGCGCGGCTGTTTGCTTTGCGCGAACAACACGCCGGGCAGAGACAGCAGCAACAAAAGAACTATCAGATTCTTCATTTTCAGCACTCCCTGAGCTTTTAAAGATGTTCGATTTGTATGGGGACAGGCGACAGTATACACGAAGAGGGGCGAGCGTGCGACGCTTGAACGCGTAGGAGTAGTGGGTTAATTGCAAAGACGGTGAGGAGAAAACATGCTCCCGCAAAGGCGCAAAGACGCAAAGGGGTTGAGCAATTCTTTATCTTGCGTGCTTTCTTTGAGCCTTTGCGGGAAACTGTCTTTTTCTTGCTCTCCTTTGAAACTGAACCACTACCTGCTCAGGTTTTAAGCTTGAATTGAGACCAAGTAATGATACAATGCGTATGCGTCGGGCCGCTCTTGTGGTCCAAAGCAAGACGCGCACACTCTTCAAGAGCTTTTATCCCGATAACATCAGCCGGAAAACAGGTTTTTGGCCCGGCCCATCAACTTCCAAACTCTTCGCGCAAATTGCCCTAAAGCAGGAGCCAGATAAAACCGAGATGACTAGTCCATACAAAAGAAGCGATAAACTCTGCAAAGCTCTGATTTATAGCTTGGCCTGCATCATGATTTTCAGTCTCGTCGCAGCCGGTGTGCCCGCAGACAAGCGTGGAAAAATTGCCAGCCGGAATCTAGCGCCTGCCGCACCGACGCAGGTCACGCTCAATAAATTCGTCGCATATATTTTTAATGATGAAGGTGACATCTCGCTCGAATGGCGGAGCGGCTTCGAGGTGGACAATCTGGGCTATAACATTTACCGCGAGCGCGACGGAGAGCGCGTGCAGCTTAACCCGTCTTTGATTGCAGGCTCTATCTTGCAGGCGGGTCAGGGAGTTGCGCTGCGTGCCGGGAACAGCTATGCATGGCGCGACAAGCTTGCGACAGGCAGCAGGCCGTCGAGGCAGGCGCGCTACTGGCTGGAAAGCGTCAATCTTAACGGGCAGAGCGTCTGGCACGGCCCCATCTACGCGCAGAGAACAAGCCTACAGGGAGAGCTTCCCCCAACGTCCAAACTGCTGACGGAATATTCTGCCGTTCAGGAAAATGGAGCGCAGCGAGAATGGCCCGCACAGGCTTACGGTATGAGCGGAAGCGCACGCGCCTCTGTCTTCAATAAACCTCTGATAGCAATGCGCGGAGTGGATTCGCCCGAACTGGATCAGCAATGGGCGCTCGCCGCGCAGTCCGCTGTCAAACTTTTTGTCAAACGTGACGGTTGGCAAAGAGTGAGCCGCGCGGAATTGCTTGCCGCAGGATTGAATCAGGCGGCTGATCTGGCGAAGCTGCAACTCTTCGTCGGCGGCATTGAACAGACCATGACGGTCAACGCAGACGGCTCTATAGAATTCTACGGTCAATCGCTCGACACGCTCTCGACGGACACGCGCGTTTACTGGCTCGTCGCCGGGGCGACCGATGGCAAGCGCGTCGCAGTCTCTTCCGCAGGGCAGTTTGACCCGAACGCCCCGTTAGCCAGTTTCGCCTCGACCGTCGAGCGTAAAGACCGCACGATTCGCTTCGCAGCGCTTTTGAACGGGCCGGAGGGAAACTTTTTTGGCCCACCGATTACCTCTTCGGCCATGAATCAGACGCTGCAAGTCACGGCTCTGGATCAATCTGCGGCGGGCGGAGGCCACCTCGAAATCGGCGTGCAGGGGCTGACCGTGCAAGCTCATCAGGTCAAGGTGCAGTTGAATGGCGCGGAGATCGGCGTCATCAACTTTGACGGGCGCGGGCGATATGACGCGCAGTATGCGATCACTGCCGCGCAACTGCGCGAAAACAAAAACGCCATCACCTTGACCAGCCTCGCGGGCAGCTCGGATGTCTCTTTGATTGACTACGTCCGTCTGACATACCCGCGCAAGTATGAGGCGGCAAGCAATCAATTACTGTTCACAGTCCCTGCGACACAGGCCGTCAAGGTCGCAGGCTTTACGACCAACGCCCTGCGCGTGTTGGACATCACGGACGCGGCGAATGTCAAAGAGTTAGCTGTCAGCACGCAGGCGGCGGGAGGCGGCAGTTATGCTTTTACTTTGCCCTCCGGCGCAACTGCGCGCACGTTGCTCGCCATCGGCGCAAGCGGGAGCTTCGAGCATCCGCAGGACGTGCTGCGTAACAACGCTTCGAGCTGGCATCTGACGACCAACGCAGCAGACCTCGTCATCATCACGCACAAAGATTTCCAGCAAGCCCTCGCGCCATTGCGCGCCCAACGCGAAGGACAGAACCTGCAAGTGGCGATGGTGGATGTCGAAGATATTTATGACGAGTTTAGCTTCGGCGCGCATTCTCCACAGGCTCTCAGGGATTTCGTCCAGCGCGCAAAAAATCTCTGGCAGACGGCTCCGCGTTATCTGCTGCTGGTCGGAGACGGGACGGCAGACCCGCGTAACTATTACGGAGTTGACTCGATTGATTATGTGCCGGCGATAATGGTTGACTCTGCTTATACGGAATCGCCGAGCGATGATGCCTTTGCGGATTTTGATAACGACGGGTTGCCGGAATTGGCCGTGGGCCGCATTCCTGTGGCGACGGCGCAGGACACTACGCTTATCGTCAACAAGATTTTGACTTACGAGCAGGGCGCTCCGGGCGATACGCAGCAAAGAGGCGCGTTGATGGTCAGCGACCAGCCGGACGGCTACGATTTCCTGGGCTTCACACAGGACGTACGCACCAGCCTGCCACAGGCTATGAACGTGCAATACATCAATCGCACAGACGGCGACACGGCAACCATACGCAGCCAGATTCAGGCGGCCATCAATCTTGGGCCGGGAGTGGTCAACTATCTAGGCCACGGCTCTGTGGGCGTGTGGACGGGAGCCGGACTGTTGAATAATGCAGACGCGCTTAATTTTACAAACAGCCCGAGGTTTCCGATTTTTGTCATGATGACGTGTCTTAACGGCGCGTTCACGGAAGTAGGCTCGGACAGCCTTGCCGAATCCATTATCAAAGCGCCCAACGGCGGCGCGGTCAGCGTCTGGGCCTCTTCCGGTTTGACTATTCCTTACGGGCAGGTCAGCGTCAGCAAGCGATTCTATCAACTGCTCTTTACAGGTCAGGCGCAACGCCTCGGCGACGCCACCAAAGAAGCAAAAGCCGCGACCGCCGATATGGATGTCCGCAGATTGTCCGTCCTCTTTGGCGATCCTGCGATGAGATTCAGATAAGAGCAGGGAACGAAAGTTTCCCGCAAAGGCGCTGGTGACGCAAAGAAAAGATTCAAGCTTCTTCTTTGCGTCACCAGCGCCTTTGCGGGAAACTTTTTGTATTTCCTGACGCCACTCACTTTGAATTAAATGCTGTTATAATTCTTCGCATCACTCTTCTGACTACAAGGCGGCGATGACTGAAGTCATTCTCCTGATTCAATCCGGGCCGGAAGTATTCGAGGTCAAGCTTGACGAGAAGACAAGCATTGGTCGCAGCGATGCCGCGACCATCATGCTCGATGATGACGGCCTCTCGCGCCTGCACGCCAGCATCCATCGCAAAGCGGAAGTGGTCTGGATTGTTGACGAGAATTCGACCAACGGATGTTTCGTCAACGGCCATGAAGTCCAGCCCGAAGGCGCGACGCTCAAGGACGGCGACGAGATTTTAATAGGCAATCACACGACCATCTTCGTGGAGATTCGTGAACGCGCACAGCGCACGCACACAAAGCCCGCGCCTCAACGTCAAACCCCAAAAGCCGCTGCTCAAACGAAAGCGACAAGGCTCAATCTCTCAAAAATAAATTTCGCGTCGCCGCTCTTTATCGGCATCGCCTCGGCTGTGCTTATCATCGTGCTGGCGCTGGTCGCCATCCTTGCGACGCGCGATGTCGAAGAGGAAAAGCCCGCACGCAAGACGCAGGCGCGCAGGGTGCTCGTCGAGCCGCAGATTCCAGAATCGCTGATTGACGATTGGGATGTCGAAGAGCCGCCGCTCGAAGAAGATCAGCCGAACGATGTGCCGCTCGGGCAGGCTTTGCAGAAAGTTAAAGAGGAGCGCGGCGAGCCTGTCGGATACGACGCCGCCGTGGAGATTCCGGCAGAGCTAAAGCATTACAGCGACCGCCGCCGCAACCTTGCGATACAGGCCGCCGAAGCGATTGAGCAGAACATTCGTCTCCCGCACGACTTTGCGGAGTTGTCCCGGATGGTGCGCGAGAAAAAGTTTGTCGAGCTGAAAACAGTCGGCGACACATACGTGCTCTACGCCGTCGGCGGCGGCGCATCTGAAGAGCCTTTCAAGCATTTCGAGAAATCCATAGGCAAGAGCGTGCCGCTCTACAACTCGCCCGCAGAGATGAACGCGGCCCTGGCCTTGATGCCGGATTCCGATGAGAGAAAAGCTGTCATCACTTCTTTCTACGGCACGAGCCGCGCACGCTCACTTGCGGCCAGCGAATACGACATGCTTTCGCAGCTTGCGCGCGACTTTGACAAACGCACGTATGATGTCAACGACGCGGCGCAGCGCAAGGCTTTTAAGAGAAGGCTCTTGAGCTTTATCCGGCCAGAGGCTTTGAAGCTCTTGGAAGAATTGGGAGCGGCCTATAAGACACGCTTTAATCGCCTGCTGCCGCTCGCTTCCGTGATTCGTACAGAGGAATATCAAAGAGAGTTGAGCGAAAGAAACGTCAACGCCGCGCGCAACTCTCTGCCGCCGCACACAACGGGGCTGGCCTTTGACATCTCCTATCGCTACATGAACGCCGCCGAACAGAATTTCCTGATGGCGGAAATCGCGCGCCTCGAAGCCGCCGGAAAAGTCGAAGCCCTCAGAGAAAACAACAACTGTTTCCACGTCTTCGTTTTCCCGGATGGCCGCCCGCCATCCGAAGCGCTGATTCAAAGAGGTATGTGATAACTTTTGTCTTGTGAAAGAAGTTTTATCGGTTTTCAATAGATGGAAGCCGCAGGCAAAAAGCGATAAGCTATCGTCAACGAAAATAATGAAGGAGCTGTCATGGACGCTATTTATCATGTTAAGGCAGACGAACTCGATCAAAATTTCCTTGATACGCTGAAGGCGATGTTCAAAGACAAGGAAATTGAAATTGTCGTCTATGAACGCGACGAGACCGCGTATCTTCTGCGTTCCCCGACCAACCGCGAGCACCTCTTGCGCGCCATCTCAGATGTCGAAAAATCACAGAACCTAGTCACTCCCGATCAGGAGCAGTTTCAGTGAGGCTCATTACTTTTCACCAAACGGCTTTTGATGATTACAGCGAGTGGGCCAAGACCGATAAAAAACTTTTCGAGCGCGTAAGACGCATCATTGTCGAAACAGCAAAGATGCCTTTCGATGGTATCGGCAAGCCCGAACCGCTCAAACATGAACTCAAGGGATACTGGTCTCGCCGTCTAACGGATGAGCATCGCCTCGTTTATAAAGTTACTGATGAGCAACTAATCATCGTGTCCTGTAAATATCACTACGATTAAAACAGTCGCTTTATCCCAATACTCGAATCTAACTTTTAGCCCACGCAGGTCGGATGCCCGCAGTCGCAGACGATTTCCTGCGATTTGTCTACTGTGACGTTGGTCGTCTTCCCGACTTCTTCGCAGTACGGGCTGCAATAATCGCTGCCCGTCGTCGCGGGACAATTGCAGACTCCGTGGGCGCAAAATATCTCTGTGATTTCCTCTATGCTCATCAGATGTTTTCCTTTCCTGATTTCAGGTTGATGTAGAGAGAAAGGCCCGCACCTTTTTCATGTCTTCCCACACCTCGCGCTTCTTCGTCGGGTCGCGCAGCAGATAGGCCGGATTGAAAGTCGGCATCAACTGCATGCCGTGATAGTCATGAAACTCTCCGCGCATTTGCGAGATAGGTTTTTTGGTGCGGAGCAGTGCGCGCGTCGGCGTGTTGCCGAAAGAGATGATGACCTGCGGGCGCACGACCGCCAGCTCTCTGTGCAGGTAGGGCGTAAAAAAGGAAAGCAAGTCAGGCGTCATCTCGTCACCGGCGGAGATAATCTTGACAGTGTTTGTGAGATAGCAGTCCTCGCGTTTGAGGCCAATGCTGCCGAGGATGCGTTCCAGCATCTGTCCGGCAGGCCCCATAAACGGCCTTCCCGAATCCGCATCCGGCGGGCCGGGCGATTCGCCCACTACTGCGGCACGCGCGCCCTGACCGCCTTCGTTCAAGATAAACACCCGCCCGGCCAGTTGCGGCACAGCTTTGGCCCGGCTGAGAAGTTCCGCGTTGATCTCCTCAAGCGTCTCGCTGGATTCGGGCGGCGTCTCATCGAAAAGAAAAGATTGCATAAGCTCAGTGACAAGTGACAAGCAAGAATTAACAAGCGAGAGCTAACAAGTGATAAGAGATAACGGAAAAGTTAAGAAGCTCAAAAGCTTTTTGCTTTTAACTCGTCACCCGTCACTCGTCACTGTCTTCAAATAATCGCGGACTTTTTTCATGTCCTCCCACGTTTCGCGTTTTTTAGAAGGGTCACGCAGCAGGTACGCAGGATGAAAAGTCGGCATCACTTTGATGCCCCTGTAATCCATAAATTGCCCGCGCAGCTTCGTGATGCCTTCCTTCGTGTCGAGCAGGTTCTTCATCGCGGTGTTGCCCAGAACGACTATCACATCAGGCCGCACGACTGCGATTTCGCGCAAGAGAAAAGGCTTGCAGGTCGCCGCCTCTGCGAGCGTCGGCGTGCGATTTTGCGGCGGACGACAGCGGTTGACGTTGCCGATAAAAATATCTTCGCGTTTGAGGCCGATAGCTTCGATGATCTTGTTCAGGAGTTGGCCCGCGCGTCCGACAAAGGGGCGAGCCTGCGCGTCTTCATCCGCGCCGGGAGCTTCGCCGACGAACATCAAACGTGCGCGCCTGTTGCCCTCGCTGTTGACGATGTGCGTGCGGCCTTCATGAAGCGGGCAGCGCACACATTCGCCTATGTCATTCCAGATGTCTTCGAGCGTTTCATCTTCGCGCGGCAAACTCGCTTCATCCTTCGGCGTGATGGTTCCGAACAGTGTCTCCATCGGGCCGGGTGATTCAAGCTCCGGCGTCTTTTTCTTAGCCATGTCTGTCTGCTCCCCTGATGGTTGTGAAGAGATATTAGACGAGGGGGAAGCCTCTGCGCTGTGCTGCGCTTTCTCTTGAGCCTCCTGCTGAGCTTTCTCCTGAGCTTCTGCCGCCAGAGCATTGCGCTTGAGCGGCGCGGACTGCGCGGGCGGCAGAGCCTCTACGCTGTGCTGCGCGGTTGTCCTCTCTGAATCTACAGGCGGCGCTCCTGTGCCTGCTCTCTCATCCAGACCCGCAACGCCCAGCTCTTTAAAGTATGAGAGCTGTTCTTTGACATCCGCGATGAGCGAATGAATATTCTGAACTTGAGACTCATCAGGCATACGATGCGCTCAATAGCTCCTCTCTCATGCTCCGTCCACGCCTGGTATCTCGTTGCGGCGCAGGCGCGCGACTTCGTCAAGGATGCGATGCGCCGCTTCGAGCTTTGACAACAGAGGCAATTCGACGGGCGTTTCTCTATCGCGGGCCAGCAGCGTAATGATGTTGGTCTCGACATCGAAACCCGCGCCCACGCGTGTGATGTCGTTGGCGACGATGGCATCGAGCCGCTTGCGCTCAAGTTTTTGGCGCGCGTGCGCGAGCACATCTGTCGTCTCCGCCGCAAAGCCTATGACCAGCAATCCATTCTGTCTGATTGCGGAAACCTCTGCCAGAATGTCCGGCGTCGGTTCAAGCGTGAGCGTCAGCGCGGCATCAGACTTTTTAATCTTGCTCTCTGCGCGCAACGCCGGACGATAATCCGCGACGGCTGCGGCGGCGATGAAAACTGTCGCCGCGTCCAATTCCTTCAACACAGCCGCGCGCATCTCTTCGGCGGAAGTGGCGCGCACGATTCCGACATCCGTAGGAATGTTTGCGGTCGTCTCGCCCGCCACGACTGTGACTTCCGCGCCACGCGCGCGTGCGGCCTCGGCCAGCGCAAAGCCCATTCGCCCGGACGAGCGATTCGAGAGAAAGCGCACGGGGTCTATCTCTTCGCGCGTCGCTCCGGCAGTAATCAAGACGCGCTCGCCCGCCAAATCCTGAGAGACCACCAGTTCTTTCTCGCTCAGCAAGGCCAGCGCGGCGGCGACGATTCTTTCAGGGTCGCTCAGGCGTCCCGGCCCGATTGTCTTGCAGGCCATCTCGCCCGCATCAGGCTCGACAACGCGCACGCCGTCCGCACGTAACTGTTTCAGATTGCGCTGTGTCGCCGGATGATTCCACATCGTAGTGTTCATCGCTGGCGCAATCAAGACCGGAGCATTCGAGGCCAGATAGGTCGAAGTCAGAAAATCGTCTGCGATGCCATTGGCAAATTTAGCGATGATGTTGGCGGTCGCAGGGGCTACTAAAAGCAGGTCAACCGACTGCGAAAAAGTGATGTGCGCGATAGGGTCTGGATTGTCGGGCGCGTAATCATCCACGATGACGTGCTCGCCCGTCAGCGCGCGAAAAGTGAGTGGCTTGATAAATTCGCAGGCGCGCACGGTCATCGCCACGCGCACAAGGCATCCGGCTTTTTGCAGCCCGCGCAGAATTTCTACGGCCTTATAAGCGGCGATGCCGCCGCTCACGCCGAGCGCGATACGCTTGCCTGTCATTTGCTTCGCTTCTTCAGCCATCAACTTAAATGTTAACTTAGGCGCAATTGGAAAACTCAAGAGACAACAGCTTCAACCCTTTGCGCCTACGGTATCAACTTCGCGCCCCCAGCGAGAAACAAAACCAGTTCACGCTGGGGGCGCAAACAAAGAAAGACTCAAGGCGCAAAGAACCGCTAAAGGTTTTGTAATGCTCTCTTGTTAACGTTGCCCGTAAAATGTAGCATCACGCGCGGAGGGCGCGCAACGCAGCTTCGCTATTGAATTTATGCTCAAACAGAAATGCCCTGAATCCGAAGGCTGTGGTAAACTCTGCCTCAACGATGATGTCGCCCCCTTGAATCGTTTCAGTTATCATTACGGGTGTTGAGTGAAGATGAGACCAGAGCGATTGATAATCTGCTTCGGGCTAATAAGCGCGTTGTGCCTCGCTTTCGGCGGAGCGGCTTCGGCGCAGCAGGCAGCCGTAGACCCGGATGAAGAATTCGGGCCGGTGGTGCGCGCGTATCTTGGCTACCTGCGCGATGAGCAGGAAGTGGTTGACGACCGCGTGAGCCGTCGTGAGATCAGTCCGAGTTATTACAGGCGAAACTCAAACCGTGTCCGCGCGCTCAGGCAGACGGCCATCGACATTGCGCGCGAGACGGGGAATGATTATCTGCCGGAACTGGAAGCGCGCACGCGCGATGAACTGGGAACTATCTTCGAGAAACCGCCGCATCCGCGTACCTTTCGCGTCGGCGAAGTGCTCGACAACACTTTCAGATATTTGGGAGCAGTGCGCGCTGGCGAACTCTTTTATATCTTTGCGCGGCTCGATCCATACGAGCAGGCGGAGTTGATGGAAAAGGACAAGCGCGCTGCCAGCCCTGATGCTCCGCAGCCGGAAACGCTCGCGCCGGTCAACGCCTCCGGCAACGCGGCAGAGCGCCCGCACCGCGTCGCAACAGGCTCGCCCTGAAATATTTCCGTAGCCCCGGACGATTTGGTTTCGATGCATCAACCCACATTTTTTGACAGGCAAGCACAAGACCACACGCTGGCCGCCGGGCGCGTGGTCTTGCGCGCTCTGGGCGAGTTTCAGGCGCGCGGAAAAGCTCTGGCCGGAAGAGAACTGCCGCTCGACCGCCTGCGCGGAGCCTTGCGCCGCGCAGCCGAATCATTCGATGTCGAAGAGCTGACGGACGAACAGGCCGTAGCGACTCTCAAAGAACTGGGCGCGAGCGTCCAGCAGGTTCCACCCTTCGTCGCCAAACATCCCTACCGCATCACTGTGCAGGCGGAACTGGCAGAGCATGCGCTTCAAGTTTATCGAGAGTCATCCAAAACTGCATGACAAAACTTGCCCCGTCGAACATCACACTGATTCGCGGACTTGGACTCATCGCAGCCATCTCCATCGTCATCGGCAATGTCATCGGCACGGGCGTCTTCCTGAAGACTCGCATCATGACCTGCAATGTCGGCTCGCCGGGCAAGGTGATTGTCGTGTGGATCGCTGCCGGGGTGCTGTCTCTGGCGGGCGCGCTCACCTATGCGGAGTTGGCGGCGATGATGCCGAGGGCTGGCGGCGAGTATGTTTTTCTGCGCGAGGCATACGGGCCGCGCTGGGGGTTTCTGTACGGGTGGATGCAGTTTTTCGTCGCGCGTGCGGGTGGACTGGCGGCGATGAGCGCAGCCTTTGCAATCTTTTTGAATGACTTGATGGGCGGCTCGCTGAATACTGTTTTTTTTACGCGTAACTTGTTCGGCTACAAATTTTCATTTGGCTCGCTGCAACTCATTGCGCTCTCAGCCATAGCCCTCGTGACGCTCATTAACTGCGCGGCGGTGGTCGTGAGTGGAAACATCGCGGCTATCCTGACCGCTTTGAAAATCGGGCTGGTGCTGACGGTCGGCATCGGCGCGTTTTTCTTTGCGAATGGCGACTGGACGCATTTCGCCATGACGGGTGCGGGCGGTTTATGCGCTGATGTGAGTATGGACGTGCGTGGAGGGATGGCCGGATTCGGCGCGGCGATGCTCGGCGCGCTGTGGGCCTATAACGGTTGGAACGATTTGACGCTCGTCGCAGGCGAGGTCAAGAATCCGCAGCGTAATATCCCGCTCGCACTCATCGGCGGAATGCTGGTCGTAGGCGCGCTCTATGTCTTCGTTAACCTCGCATACTTTTACGTGCTCACGCCGGCTGAGGTGGCGAACATTCCTTTAACTTCTTCTGTGGCGACGGAAGTGGCCGGAAGATTTCTCGGCCCGTTGGCTGTGAGCCTGATTGCGGCGGCCCTGCTCGGCTCGACATTCGGGACGCTGCACGTGGGTGTGCTGACAGGAGCGCGCGTGCCTTATGCGATGGCGCGCGACCGCCTCTTCTTTCAGAATCTGGCCCGTCTCTCGGAGCGCACGCATGTTCCTGTGGGCGCGCTTTTGATGCAGGCGTTGTGGGCTGGCGCGCTGGCCTTGTCAGGTTCATTCGATGCGCTTTCCAATTATTCGATTTTCGCGCTCTGGATCTTTTATGCGTTGACGACCGCCACTGTCTTTGTCTTCCGTCGCCGCGCGCCCGAGTTAGAGAGACCTTACAGGACTTGGGGTTATCCGGTCGTGCCTGTGCTGTTCCTGCTGTCGGCGGCGTGGCTGCTCGTCATCACTATCGTCAACTCGCCTTTTCAATCAATCGCCGGACTGGTTCTGATTGCGCTCGGCCTTCCAGTTTATTATTACTGGCAGGGAAGAAGGCAAAAGTAAGGTGAGTGCAGAAAGTTTCACGCAAAGACGCAAAGAAGAGAAAGAGATTTAAAGAAAGCTTGAATAGTTTTTTGCGCCTTTCCGCGAAACTTTGTGTTGTAGTTAAATCGTTTAGCGGAAACTTAAATGTCTATCAGGACCTTAAACAGACGGAGGCCATAGATGCATCGTGTCACAAAGCGGCTGACAATCTTTCTGCTCAACACACTCTTTTTAACAATCGTGCCCGTGCAAGCGCAGAATAAGTCTGCGGACGCCGGAGCCGCGAGCAAAGAGACTAGGAGCGAGCGGTCTGCACGCACCGTTGCGCTCTCGAATCAAACCTTCGGGTTTGCGATTCACGGCGGGGCCGGGACGATTCGCAAGAGCAGCATGACGCCAGAGATGGAAGAAGAATATCGCGTGCGGCTCAGGGAAGCCCTGCTCGCCGGTTACAATATCCTGAAAGACGGCGGCAATAGTCTGGATGCTGTAGAGGCTGCGATTAAAATCATGGAAGACTCGCCGCTCTTTAACGCGGGCAAGGGCGCAGTCTTTACCGGCGAGGGAACTATCGAGCTTGATGCTTCGATCATGGATGGCAAGTCGCTCAAGGCGGGCGCGGTGGCGGGCATCAAGCGTCTCAAAAATCCTATCAGCGTCGCGCGCCTCGTGATGGAGCAGTCGCCGCATGTCTTGATGGTGGGTGACGGCGCGGAAACTTTTGCCAGAGGGAAGGGCATAGAGCTTGTCTCGCCGGATTATTTTCGCACGGAGCGCAGGTGGCAGGAATTGCAGCGCGCCAGAGAGAAGGAGAAGCTTGAGGCAGAGCAGCCGAAAAGGGTTTCTCGTAATCTGGAAGAAGAATATGCGGATGTCTCAAAGTATGGAACGGTCGGGGCCGTCGCTTTGGACAAACATGGAAATCTGGCTGCCGGGACTTCTACCGGCGGCAAGACCAACAAAAAATTCGGGCGCGTTGGCGATTCTCCGATCATCGGCGCGGGAACTTATGCCAACAACAGGACTTGCGCGGTTTCAGGCACGGGCGACGGCGAATATTTTATACGCGGAGTGGTCGCCTATGACATCTCCGCTGTGATGGAATATCAGAACAAATCTTTGAAAGAAGCCGCCCGGACAGTCATCGAAAAGCTTGGCAAACTCGGCGGCACGGGCGGCATTATAGCCATTGATAAAGGAGGAAACGTGACTATGCCTTTTAACACAGAAGGCATGTACAGGGCTTCCATCAACGCGGACGGGAAGGTCACAATCGAAATTTACAAGGACTGAAAAGGCGAACGGATTCACGCAAAACCCTTGAATCAATGCGTGATAACGTAAATGTTTGTTGACACAGGGCCACTATTCGTGTAAAAAGGCCAAGATATTGAAGCCCCCGGTGGCTCATCATCCTGCTTTATTACTGAGATGTTCCGCGCGGGCGGTCTTGAAGGGTCGAGATGGTCTAGCGAGAAAGACCAAATACCGTCTCCTGCAAGCCTGAACGGGTTTGCGGCGCGCTTTCAAAACTTTTAGGTTCACTTTACGGGAGGAAGATTAATGATTAGCAGAACTTGGAGCCGCAAGTCCATCGCGTTCAGCCTGGCAGTCGCCATCTTGAGTGTTTACTCGATGGTTGTGCTGGCAACGCCGGGACAAACAGGGCCGTCAGGCGAGTTGTCGGTTTCCGGGCAAGTCACCGTCAACGGCCAGAGCGCAATTTCAGGTGCGACCATCTTTTCAGATAGCACCGTCACCACGGCCAAAGGCAGCAGTGCCGTTGTCAGCCTCGGCAAACTCGGACGCTTTGATGTGTTGCCGGAATCCATTGTTAAGTTCAACTTTACAGATTCGGGTGTCACGGCCATGCTTGAAGCCGGTCGCGTCCGCGTCTCGAATTCAATGATGACCAGCGTCGTGACCAAGGATGCTTCGGCGATTGCCGACAGCCCGTCCGTGTTCACGGTTGATGTCGAGTGCGGCAACACGGTCGTTGCCACACAGTCGGGCAACGTCACCTTGCGCGGCGGCGACTCGACCAAGCAGATTGCAGCCGGTTCTCAGGACAGCGCAGGCATGGCTGCTCCGGGCACGCGTTGCACGCGCTTGAAGACTGAAGGCATGAAGGGCATCAGCGGCGGCGCGCTCGCAGCCCTGCTTCTCGCAGCCGGTGGCGCAATCGCAGCCGCGATCATCGCCGGAACCAGCGAGAACAACGACATTGATCTTGGCGGCGGAACGTTGGTTGTCAGCCCGACCAAGTAACACAAGTATTCACACCATCAATTCATGCACTGTCTTAGCGCATGGATGGATCGCAGCCTTGCGGGCCACACGCCTTATTATAAAGAGCGCGTGGCCCGCAAATTTTTGTTTCTCACACGGTAGGTAGATTTCAGATGCATATTGCAGTAATCGGCACAGGCTATGTCGGGTTGGTCACGGGCGCGTGCTTCGCAGAGTTTGGCGTTGACGTAACGTGCGTGGATGTGGACGGGGAAAAGATCGCGCGTCTTTCGGACGGCATCATCCCGATTTACGAGCCGGGCCTCGAACAAATCGTCACCAAAAACATTCACGCCGGAAGACTTCATTTCACCACCGACATAAAAGCAGGAATTGAGCGCGGGCAGGTTATTTTCCTCGCCGTCGGGACGCCGCCAAAGGAAGATGGCTCGCCCGACTTAACCTATATAGATGCGGCTGCGCGTTCCATAGCCGAGCACATGAACGAGTACAAGGTGATTGTCACCAAGTCTACAGTCCCTGTTGGAAACGGCGAGCGGCTGCGCAAACTGATTGGCGAACATCAAAAGACGCGCACGGATTTCGGCATCGTCTCAAATCCTGAATTTCTGCGCGAAGGCGCTGCGATTAATGATTTCATGCGTCCGGATCGTGTCGTCATCGGTTGCCGCGACGAACAGGCTATCGAGATCATGCGCGAGCTTTATCGCCCGCTGTTCCTGATCGAGACCCCGTTCCTAGTCACCTCGCTCGAAGCTGCCGAGTTGACCAAGTATGCCGCCAATGCTTTTCTCGCCACCAAGATTTCCTTTATCAACGAGATTGCGAATTTGTGTGACCGCGTCGGCTGCGATGTGCATGACGTGGCGCGGGCCATCGGCATGGATCGCCGCATCGGAAACAAATTCCTGCATCCGGGGCCGGGCTACGGCGGCTCCTGCTTTCCGAAAGACACGAGCGCTCTGGCCTCTGTCGCGCGTGAATACGGCGCAGATTCGCTGATCGTGGATGCTGTGATGGAGGTCAATCGTCGTCAACGCGCGGTGATGATTCCGAAAATCGAGAAACTGGTGGGAGACTTGAACGGCAAGACCGTTGCCGTGCTTGGTCTCTCGTTCAAGCCTGAGACCGACGACATGCGCGAAGCTCCTTCGATTGAAATCATACGCGGCCTCGCGGAACGCGGCGCACAGATTCGCGCATACGACCCGGCGGCGATGAATGAGGCAAAGAAAAGCCTCCCCGATATATTTTATGCAGAAGACGAGTATGACGCAGTTAGCGGCGCGGACGCGCTCGTCTTTATGACGGAATGGAATCAATTTCGCGCGCTCAATATGGAACGCGTGCGCAAGCTGATGAAGACTCCCAGAATCGCAGACCTGCGCAATATCTACGAGCCTGCCGACATGCGCGAGCTGGGCTTCGATTACGTTGGCGTCGGAAGATAAAACTACTGTGACGGGTGACAAGTGATGAGCAAGAACTTGGTTTAACTCGTTACCTGTTACCCGTTATCTCTGACTCGTCAC
Organism: Pyrinomonadaceae bacterium; assembly: GCA_963817025.1. Classification (GTDB taxonomy): domain Bacteria; phylum Acidobacteriota; class Blastocatellia; order Pyrinomonadales; family Pyrinomonadaceae; genus JACMLC01. The sequence continues at coordinate 1,259,600 of CAWFML010000005.1, forward strand.
TTGTCACCTAACACTTGTCACTGATTTTATGAGCTTATCTGGAATCGCATTGGTTACGGGCGGGGCTGGCTTTATCGGTTCGCACATCGCTGCGGCTCTCCTTGAGAGCGGTGCGCGCGTGCGTGTGATTGATGATCTTTCGACGGGCCATCGTGAAAATCTGGAAGAGATTGGCGCGAACATTGATTTCATCCAAGCGAGCCTGACGGATGAAACCGCGACGCGGCGCGCTCTCGAAGATGTCGAGGTCGTATTTCATCAGGCGGCCATCCCGTCTGTGCCGCGTTCGGTTGATAATCCGCGCGCGACGCATGATGCATGTGTGAACGCGACTTTTTCGCTGCTGTTGGGCGCGCGTGAGAGCGGCGTGCGGCGCGTGGTTTATGCCGCTTCAAGCTCTGCCTACGGCGACCAGCCGACGCTGCCGAAGGTCGAAGACATGCGCCCTGACCCGCTCTCTCCCTACGCCGTCGCTAAACTCGTGGGCGAGTATTACTGCCGCGTCTTCACGCATGTATACGGGCTTGAGACTGTAGCCTTGCGCTATTTCAATGTCTTCGGGCCGCGACAAGACCCGACCTCGCAATATTCCGGCGTCATCTCTCGTTTCATCGCCGCTCTACAGAAGGGCGAGCAGCCGGTCATCTTCGGTGATGGCGAACAGTCGCGCGATTTCACATACATAGCCAACGTCGTGCGCGCCAATCTCAATGCCGCCGGGACGGCAAAGGGCATCGGTCAGGTCATCAACGTCGCCAACGGCGAGCAGACTTCGCTTAATCAACTGCTGGAAACCTTAAAACAACTGTCGGGAAAGACGGATGTGCAGGCAGAATATAGAGAGCCGCGCGCGGGCGATGTCAAACACAGCCTTGCGGATAACAGGCGCGCCAAAGAGATGCTCGATTACAAAACTCTCGTCGGGCTGGAAGAAGGATTACGGTTGACGATTGATTGGTGGAAGCAGAGCCGCTTTGCTTCTTAAGGAGCACAATTCTTACACATCTTCAGCCTTCTTTTCTTATCCTGCTGTGACCAGACTATTAAATCCTGTCTGTTGGCCAAGCAAATCTTCATATATTGAGCCGTTGTATAATTAGGCGTCCTACGGTCATTGATGTGTCCACAGCTTGCCCTGTGAAGCATCGGATAGTTAGGATTAGATTGAGATTTATCGGAGTTGATGACAAAACCTGACTCGTTGCCGTCGAGCCAACTGTGATAACTATCATCATCTTGTGGTTGGAAAATCATCTTTGACCCTTCTCCTTTATCCCTCAAACAACTTTTTAAGGCTCTCAATGTAAGGTCGTCTGGTGACGCCTTTGTCTGTGATGATGGCCGCAATAAATTCGTTTGGCGTGACATCAAAGGCGGGGTTCTGAACCCCTATGCCTTCGGGCGCGAGCTGGTGATTGTGCATGTGCGTGACTTCTCTGGTGTCTCGTTCTTCAATCGGAATCTCTTCGCCCGAAGGACAGGCAAGGTCAATCGTGGAGATTGGCGCGGCAACATAGAAAGGAATGTCATGCTGTCTGGCGAGGACTGCGACCATGTATGTGCCTATCTTGTTGGCCGTGTCGCCGTTGGCCGCGATGCGGTCTGCGCCGACCACCACCGCATCGACCTTGCCCTGCTTCATCACATGCCCTGCCATGTTGTCTGTGATGAGCGTGACAGGGATTTCATCCTTCTGTAGCTCCCATGCAGTCAGGCGCGCTCCCTGCAAAAAAGGGCGCGTCTCGTCGGCTATCACTGCGACACGCTTGCCCGCGTCACGCGCGCCGCGAATGACGCCGAGCGCAGTCCCGTAATCTCCTGCCGTGGCGAGCGCGCCGGCGTTGCAATGCGTCAGGACAGTCGAGTTGTCCGGGATCAACTCGCCGCCGAATTTGCCCAGACTGCGATTGGCCTTGAGGTCATCGTCGAAAATCTGGCGGGCTTCGGCTATCAAACGCTGCTTGATTTCTTTAACATCCTCAGTCTCGGACTTAAAGCGGCGCAAAGCCGCGCGCATGCGCTCGATAGCCCAGAAGAGATTGACGGCAGTGGGGCGGGTTGCGCCCATCACTTCGCACATGTAATCGAAATCGTATTCCAAATCAGCGACGGCTGTGCCGACAGATTGGCTTGCGCCGAGCGCGAGGCCCATCGCAGCCGAGACGCCGATGGCCGGTGCGCCGCGCACAACCATCTGCTTGATCGCTTCCGCGACCTCTTCATACGAGCGCAGTATAAGATACTTCTCTTCAGTCGGCAGCAATCGCTGATCCAGCATACGCACGCCTTCGCTTGTCCATTCGACGGTCTTAATCATGTTTCAGAGTGTTCCTTTTGCACAGAGATGGAGAGGCATCTTACTTGAGGTGAAAGATAAGGGGCAAATGCAGGGAACGGAAGCTGCCTTGTTTGACACTTCCGGCGTTCACGTGATAAGTTCCGCGCCGAATCGAAAATAGTTTCATGATCTTTTTCAACAGAAGCGTTCGGGTGCCTCGTGCTAAAAGAGCGGGGAGAATAGGGAAGCGGGTGTGAATCCCGCGCGGTCGCGCCACTGTGAGGAGTTTTGGAAGGTTTACCGTTTCATTGCTTCGAGTCAGGAGACCTGCCCGGGTGACGCTTTTTTTTTGTAGCCTGTGAATGCCTCGCGTAAAGGCGTTCAGGTCGCACGCGGGTTTTTTCAAGTCTGCTCCTCCCTGACTGATTGTCCCGTCGTCAAGCCTGTCGCCCATCGTTTGCGGCAGTAAGCAAGGCGACGGGATTTTTCTTTGACCACACAAACTACAGTCCGCCGACACATCATTTTTGTTTGCGCTGCCTTCATGAGCTGTGCACTGCTCTTCACCGCTTCATGTAAGCCAAAACCGGAAACGGGGAGCAATCCAACTTCAACGGCCTCGCGCGAGATAACGGATGAAACCGGCAAGCGTCTGCGCGTGCCAGCAAAGATCGAGCGTGTGGTGTCGCTCGCGCCAAACCTGACGGAGATAGTCTATGCGGTCGGCGCGGGCAAGCGTCTGGTGGGTAATACGACCTACTGCAACTACCCGCCGGAGGCCAAAGACGTAGCCAAAGTCGGTGACACGATGCAGCCGAATATCGAGAGCATCATCGCGCTCCACCCGCAACTCGTGCTCGTCTCCACAGCCTCGCAGCTCGAAGCCTTCACGCGACAGATGGAGCAGCAGAACATTCCCATCTACGTCACAGACCCGCGCGACATGGCAGGAGTCTTGCGCACTATCCAGTCGGTCGGCGAAATCCTTGGAGAGCGTGAGCGTGCAATTCAAGTGGTCGGCGACTTGCGCAAGCGCGCCAGCTTGGTCGAAGAAACTGTGAAGGGTCGCAAGCCCATGCGCGTCTTTTATCAGGTTTCGCGCGAGCCGCTTTACACAGCCGGGCGCGATTCGTTCATCACAGATTTAATCAAGCGCGCGGGCGGCGAATCTGTGACGGCTGATGTGCCGGGGGCTTGGCCGACTTATAGTCAGGAATCCGCGCTGGCGGCGCAGCCGGATGCCATCATCCTGCCGACCTACGATTCTATGGATCAGGGGAACATGGAAATCGCGGCCGCTTTGAAAAATTCTCCTGCCGCAAAAAATAAGCGGACTTACGGCATCAACGGCGATTTGCTTTCGCGTCCCGGGCCAAGACTTGTTGACGGACTGGAAGAGATAGCGCGCAAACTGCACCCGGATGCTTTCAAATGAAGCATGCTAAATGTCATTGGAAGTCTCAGGTAGAGAGAAGGATTCAGTAGCATCTCAGTTTCAAAGATGGAGAAGCAAAAGACAGTTTCCCGCAAAGGCGCTGGTGGCGCAAAGGGGTTGAGCAATTTTTTATCTTGAATGTTTTCTTTGCGCCTTTGCGGGATTTCCTTTCTTTCTTGAAAGACTCAAGGCGCAAAGAAATGGATTGATGCTTTGCAACCTGTAACTAGTTCCAGCATGTTAACTGACACCAGCGCGTCTGAAGTTTCTGGCGGAGCACGCTCGACTCTGCGGCGCACGATCTTGATTTGCCTGAGCCTTGCGCTCGCGCTCGTCGCGGTTGCGCTCGCAGCCTCTTTGATCGGGAGCGAGCGGCTTCCGGTCGGGACATCTCTCTGTGCGATTTTTTCCGGCGGCATGTCCGACTGCGGGTTGACCTCGCAGCAGCAGGCCATTCTTTTTGACATACGCATCCCGCGCATCCTGCTCGGCGCAACTGTCGGCGCGTCGCTCGCGGCGGCGGGCGCGGGCTATCAATCGCTCCTGCGCAACCCGCTCGCAGAGCCATACCTGCTCGGTATCTCAAACGGCGCGGCGGTCGGGACGATGATCGCGCTCGTCTTCTTCGGCGCGCATGAGTGGAGCCGTCCCGTGCTGGCGTTTGCAGGTGCGCTGGCTTCGACTTTCGTCGTTTACAGGCTGGCGCGCGGGCGCACTGGAGCATCGCCGGAAAAGCTGATTCTGGCGGGCGTCATTGTGACGACGTTTCTGTCGTCGGCCATAGTCTTTATCACGAACCTGATGGATGCGACGCGAATACGCGCTTTTACTTTCTGGCTGCTCGGCGATTTATCCGGCACGACGAGCAAGCTGCTTGTCATAGCTCTCATCTCTGTGGTCGTAGGCACGATTGTGCTGGCCTTCAATGCGCGCTCTTTGAATCTGATGATGCTCGGCGAAAGAGACGCTTTCGATCTGGGGGTCGAGGTCGGGCGCGTGCGTGTGACCGTGTTTCTGGCCGCGAGCTTGCTGGTCGGAGCGTCTGTCGCGTCGAGCGGCTCAGTCGGTTACGTCGGCCTTGTCGTGCCGCATCTGGTGCGTCTCTCATTCGGGAGCGACAACCGGACTCTGATACTCGCGGCGGCTTTGACCGGAGCCTTATTCGTCGTCGCCGCAGACACGGCGGCGCGCACCGTCATAGCCCCGCGCGAACTCCCGGTCGGCGCAATCACTGCGCTCATCGGCGCGCCGCTTTTTATTTACTTACTCAGGAGAGGTTGAAACTGTAGAGGCAAGCCCTGACATCTAGTTGCTCTCATGCTTGAAGCACGAAACATCACTGTCGGTTATGGCTCGCGCGTTGTCGTCTCGGAGATTTCAGTGCGCGCAGAGCCGCGTGAGATTACTGCGATTATCGGGCCGAACGGGGCCGGGAAGACGACGCTGATGCGCGTCTTGAACGGCGCGCTTGAGCCTGCGAGCGGAGAGATCTTTTTAGACGAAAAGCCTCTCCGAAATTATGCGCGCAGGGTCGTCAGCCGGCACATCGCCGTGGTCGCACAGGAGGCCGAGCTGAGGTTTCCGGTCACTGTTATGGAGTTTGTCATGGGCGGGCGCTACGCTTGGTCCAGCACAGGGGCGTGGGGTTGGGAGACTGCGCGCGACATAGAGATTACGAGAGAAGCTTTGCGCCGGACGCATCTGGAAGATTACAGCGCGCGTTTGATGAATGAATTGTCCGGTGGCGAGCGTCAACGCGCAGTGCTGGCCCGTGCGCTGGCGACCGAAGCAAGCGTTTTATTACTCGATGAACCGACCGCCAATCTCGATCTGGCGCATCAAGCGGCGGTGCTTCAACTGGTACGCGCACGCTGTGATACGCAGGGGGCGAGCGCCATCGTCGTCACGCATGACATCAATCTCGCGGCAGAGTTTGCAGACCACATCCTGCTCATCAAAAAAGGTCGGATGGTCGCAGCAGGCCCACCGCTCGAAGTGCTGAGGCCGGAACTCTTGCACGAAGTTTTCGAGATACAGGTTTTAGTTGATGCACATCCTTTGTCTGGTGTGCCTCGCATTACGCCGGTGCATTTGGTGCGCCGGTAACCAACCAACCGGGAGCCGGATCAGGGAAGGCGGTGTAAATCCGCCACTGCCCGCGCAACTGTAAGCGGCGACAACACTCCGCACGCAATCGGCCACTGTTCCATAAAGTGAATGGGAAGGCGCGGAGGGAAGAGCAAGTAGGAAGGATGAAGGCGGAAGGATGAAAGGCATGCTGTTCAAACTTGAAGCATTCAATGTCAAATAGCATTCTTTTCATCCTTCATCCTTCCGCCTTCCTACTTGCTCTTCAGCCGTAAGTCAGGAAACCTTTCCTGCGCTCTCTTTCAAGCTCGTACTGCGACGGGCAGGAGAAGCTCATATGAGAGATAAGAAATTTTTTGACGAGACGGGACAACTCCTCTCAAAACTCAGGCTCACTTGTTTTACTTTCCTTCTGATTGTTTCACTTTGCCTGACGGCGCAGGCGCAAAACAGCGCGTCCATCAGCGGTCAGGTGACGGATGAGAACGGCGCAAGCGTGGCGGGCGCAGAGGTGCGACTGCGCGCGCGCACCAGCGGTCTACAGCTTTTCGGACGAACAAATGAAAAGGGCGTTTACGGTTTCACGGGGCTTGGGCCGGGCGAGTTTATTCTTGAAGTGACGGCGCGCGGATTCTCAACTGCGACCTCGGAAGCCGTGCGCCTTGAGCGCGGGCAAACCGTCACGCAGGACATGCGGCTTTCCATAGAGACTGTCAATGAGAGCGTCGTGGTTGTTGCGAGCGGTACGCCGCAGAGAGCGGACGAAGTTTCAAAGGCTGTGACGTTGTTGGGAGAACAGCAGATTGAAGCAAAGAGGGAAGTGACGCTGGCCGAAGCCTTGCGCGGCACGCCGGGCTTGCGCGTCCAGCAGCAAGGCTCTTACGGCGCTCTCACGGGCCTGCGGCTGCGCGGTTTGAGAAATTCGGACACGGCTATTCTGCTTGACGGCTTGCGCGTGCGTGATGCTTCCGACCTGAACGGCTCTGCTCAACCTTTCTTCTCCGATATTCTTCCGGCAAACCTTGACCGCGTGGAAATCCTGCGCGGCTCTGGCTCTTCGATTTACGGCACGAACGCCATCGGCGGCGTGATTAATCTCGTCCCGACGACGGGCGCGGGCGCTCCGCGCTTTGATGCGAGTTTTGAGGGCGGCTCTCTGGGATTGTTCCGCGAGAGGATTCAAGGCTCAGGCGGCATCGGGCAGCGCGCCGGATTCAGTTTCGGTCTTTCAAGGTTAGACGTGCGCGACGGCGTTGACGGCAACGACCAGTATGGCAACACGGCTGGCGGCGGGCGTGTTCAATTCGACGCCACGCCTTCCATCAACATCGCCGCAAACTTTTACGGCACTATCTCGAACGCCATCGTCAACAATAGCCCGTTTCCACTGGCGGCGGCTTTTAACTCGACTGAAGATTTTCCGCGAGCCATAGAGGGCGTCACTTTTCAACCGGATTACAACAACCCTGATCTTGGCCGGCGCAACCTGTTGCTCTTAGGCTCTGTAAGAATGACGCAGCGCGTCAACGAGATTTTTTCTTACACGGTGGCTTACCAGCATGTCACGACGCGCCGGAGAAATTACGACGGGCCGCGCGTTGACCCGAACTTCGCGGCCTTTACTCCGTTCGGAGATTTCGAGTTTGTCAGCACGAATCGCGGCTTGGCGGACACGCTTGACGCGCGTGCCAATCTTCGTTTGGGCCGGTCGAATCTCGTCACTGCCGGAATAGAGTTTGAGCGTGAACAACTCTTTCAGGAATTTCTTTCCGCCTTTGGCGGAGGAGACGGGACGACCGACAGGCAAAAGACCTTTGCCATCTTCGGGCAGGATCAGATCATCGCGCTCGATGGACGCTTGCAGTTATCCTTCGGCGTGCGCGGGCAATTCTACAGAATCAGAGCCGCAGACCGCCCGGACTTTTTGAGCGGTGTGCAGGCGGAAAGCTCTGTCACGGGCGACGGCTCAATCGCTTACTTGATTTCTTCGACAAACACGAAGCTGAGGGCGCATGTCGGTAACGGCTTTCGCGCTCCCTCACTGTTCGAGCGGTTCGGGCAGGGAACTTTCGCCAACGCGGGTTTTACGCGCTTTGGCGATCCGACGCTTCGCGCCGAGCAAGCCATCAGCGCGGACGGCGGTTTTGACCAGCGTCTGGCAAATGACCGCGTGCTCTTTGGCGCGACCTACTTCTACACGCGGCTTCAGCGCGTGATAGTCTTTGCCACCTTCGCCGCAGACCCGCTCGGCTTAGACCGTTTCGGCGGCTACGTCAATCGTCCCGGCGGCATCTCGCGCGGCGTCGAAACTTTTGTCGAAGCCGCTCCCTTTCGCGGGACGAACCTTCGGGCCTCTTACACATACACGAACAGCGACCGCTTTGTCGCAGATTCGGGGCTGCTGCCTGAATACGTCATCCCGAAACACCTCTTCGGCCTGAACTTCAATCAACGCTATCGCGCATTCCTGTTCAGCTTTGATCTCAACAGCACGGGCGATTACATCGCTCCGGTCTTTGAAAGCAACTTTCCCTTTCGCACAGCGAACCTCACGTTCGACGGGTACACGAAGGCCGATCTCTTCGTGACCTACGAGCGTCCGTTGTCGGAAAGAGTGAGACTCGTCTTCTTTGGCGGAGCGGAAAATCTGTTCGACGCGGATTATTTCGAGAACGGATTTCGCGCGTCCGGCATCGCGGGCAGGGGCGGCATAAAGGTTCAGTTTTAATAAAGAAAGCCACAGAGACACACAGAGAGCGGAGAGCAAGAAAAGCAGATGAAGGAAATGCCAGATGAAAGGTTTATCGTTATCTGCTCGGTCTCTGTGCCTCTGTGGCTAATCTGTGTTTTCTCATAGCGGATTGCACTTGCATGCGCCCTGCCTGACGGTCGGGCTACAGCCCCGGAGGTTACAGTAGCGGGGCAGTAGCCCGACCGTCAGGCAGGGCGCATCAGGTCACACTCTATCGCTAATAGCTATAGGCGCTTTTAAGGCTGAATCCGCGAAAAGTAAAAAGGCCAAAGGCAAAAGTGAAGATAGCATTTCTCGCATCTTCACTTTTGCCTTTGGCCTTTTTACTTTTACCTTCTTTTTAGTCCACCGCGCGTCTGACATCGGCTTTGGTAATCAGTCCGCCGATGAGAAAGACTAAGCCAAGCAGGACATGAATCGTGTGATCCATTGTGGCGAATTCGAGTGTGCCGGGAATAACGGCGAGAAGGCGCGAGTCCTGACCCGCATGCGTAATGCCTGTGATGGTATGTTGCTGCGGGCCACCCGCCACAAAGCCTACCACGCCGAGCAGCAGGTAAACGGCTCCGAAGACCAGACAGAAGAGCCTTGCTCCGGCCAGCGTCCCCGCCAGTCCGAAGTAAAGAGCGACCGCGCCTGAAATGATATGCACTAAGTTGTGCGCGAGGCTCAGGTGCGTGCCGAGAAAGCCGGGCATGATAAATCCGACCAGCCCGACCAGAATAAACACCACGCCCAAAATAGTTGAAATGGTTTTTGCCATGATCCTTCTCTTCTCTCCTTTACGAGAAAAAGGTTTACAACCATGAGCGGCATCGTCCCCGCCAAAGAGAACGTTTCCGCCGATTCAAACCATGAGAGTGCAATCCGGTTGCGGGATTGTACACCAAAGCCGCTCAGAAGTTGCTATAAGAATTTTCAAAAGAAGCCTGCGCCGCGCCCTGTCGTTGAGCAGCGATTTCGGCGAGTGCTATACTCTGTGAAGAAATCATCGTTTCTTCATCAGGGGAGAAAGCAAGTGTTTGATTATCTCCACAACATTCTACGCTTGAGCCGCGAAAATGGATTCATCGCCTGCACCCGGCGTCTGGCGGCTGTGCTTGCGCTCGCACTGTTTCTGCCTGCTCTGGCCCATGCCTACACGGTCGTCATGCGCGGCGGTCATCGGGTTGAAATCCCGGATAAATTCGAGGTCACACAGACGACCCTGACCTACGAGGCCGCGCACGGTCTTAACGTCACGCTGCAAATGTCCAGCATCGACATCATCGCCACAGAACGCGCCAACGGCGAATCTGCCGGAAGCTTACTTCTGCGCGCAGGGCAAACGCGTTTGCAGCCGACTCTTTCAAGTCGCGCTCCTTCCAGAGCGGGAACGCGCAAAACTCTGACCAATCTTGATCTGGAAAAGTCGCGGCAGGCGCGGCTTGAGAGCGAGGCTGCGTATGAACGCAGGCGGCAGCAACTGGGGCTGCCTTCGCGCGAAGAGACAGAGCGGCGCAGGGCAGAGGAAGACACGCGCGCAAGAGAGATTCTGGGCCAGAGAGAAATCGAAAAATCAGAGGCCGAGGGCTACTGGCGCGAACGCGCTACCGCTTTGAGAAATGAGATACAGGTGCTTGACGCGCAGATTGTTTACGTCCGCGCACGCATAGCCGAGACGCCGGAGACAAACTATGCGGTCTCCTATGCGAGCACCGGCGGCTATGCGCCGTATATTTTCTCGCAACCGGGAGTGCCCGCTCGACCCATTTACAATATTGATTCCAGCAGGGCACAGACCGGACGGCGGATTGTCGGTCATTCCGGCTTTGGCGTGGGACAGGCGAGCGGCCATCTCGCGCTTAATTTCTCCAACTCGTATTATGCCAACCGGCGCAGGAATCTTTACAGGCCATGCCTTTATGCTCCCTGCCTGCTGGCTTATGGCGTGACGTATCCTTCGTCTTCTTCGTCATACGAGCGCGCCACGCTGGTTGCGAGTCTCAGGGAATTGGAAGCGACGCGCACAGGATTGCTGGCGCGCTGGCGACAACTGGAAGATGAAGCGCGCCGCGCCGGAGCGCAACCCGGTTGGCTCAGACCTTAAAAGCAGTGATGAGAGATAAGTGACGAGAAAAGATTAAGAGAGCAATTCAAGACACACATGCGTCAACCCTTTGCGCCTTCGGTTTTAACTTTGCGCCTGTGCGAGAAACACCAACGTTTCGCGCACAGGCGCAAAGAAAGAAAGACTCAAGGCGCAAAGGCTTGAATCATTCACTTTGAATAGAGTTTTTTTCAATGGCCTCAATAGGAACGTTTATGAAAAATGGTTGGGAAGTGATTATCGGGTTGGAGATTCACGCGCAGTTGAGCACGGAATCAAAGATATTCTGCGGATGCTCGACGCGGTTTGGCGATGAGCCGAATGCGAATACGTGTCCGGTGTGTCTGGGATTGCCGGGCGCGCTGCCCGTTTTGAATCGCCGTGCGGTTGAACTCGGCGCACGCGCAGCTCTTGCGCTCGCGCTGAACATCAACGAGCGTTCCATCTTCGCGCGCAAAAATTATTTTTATCCGGACTTGCCGAAGGGCTACCAGATTTCACAATTCGACCAGCCGTTTTCCGAGCGCGGCGAGTTGGAGATTATGACTGCGGAGCGGGACGAAGGCGGGCATCCGCGCGAGTGGCGTCCGATGAAGGTGCGTATCACGCGGCTGCACCTTGAAGAGGATGCTGGCAAGAATGTGCACGAGGGTTTGCCGCAGGTAGACCGCTACTCATACATAGACCTCAATCGCGCCGGAACTCCGCTCGCAGAAATCGTCACGGAGCCTGACTTTCGTTCGTCATGGGAGGCTTACGATTACGTCAATCACGTGCGCCGCGCGCTGCAATGGGTCGGAGCTTCCGAAGCAGACATGGAGAAGGGCAATCTGCGCTGTGAGGCGAATGTTTCCGTCCGGCGCGTGGGCACTGAAAAGTTCGGCACAAAGGTCGAGCTGAAGAATCTCAACTCCGTGCGTTTCATGCAGCGCGCCATCGAGTATGAGATCGAGAGACAGATCGAGTTAATCGAATCGGGCGGTCAGGTCACACAGGAGACGCGGCTCTGGGATGAGCGCGCGGGCGAGACGCGCGTCATGCGCTCGAAGGAAGAGGCGCACGATTATCGCTATTTCCCCGAACCGGATTTGCCGCCGCTCATCATCGCGCCGGAGTTTATAGAGCAGGTGCGCGAGTCTATGCCGGAGTTGCCTGACGTGCGCCGCAAACGCTTGATGAATGAGTACCAACTCCCATACAACGACGCGCAGCAGCTTGTCTCTGACCGCGCTCTGGCAGATTACTACGAGCAGGCGGCGAAGGCCGCGCAGAATCCGCGCGCGGCCTCTAACTGGATTAGATCGGAATTGCTGCGCGAGTTGGAATCCGCCAACCAAACAATCGGCGCGTGTCTTGTCTCGCCGGATGAATTGGGCGCGCTGGTGCGCCTGATAGACGAAGGCAAAATCAGCGGCAAGCAGGCCAAAGAGGTTTTGGTGGAGATGTGCGGGACAGGCAAAACTGCCGGCGCGATTGTCGAAGAGCGCGGGCTGGTTCAGTTGAGCGATACGGGCGAGATTGATAAGGCGATTGATGAAGTGATGGCATCGAGTCCTGCACAGCTTGAGCAATACAGAGCGGGCAAGGAAGCCCTCTTCGGCTTTTTTGTGGGGCAGGTGTTGAAAGCGACAAAGGGGAAGGCCAATCCGAAAATCGTTAACGAGCGACTAAAGGAAAAATTAAAAGCATAAGGGGAGCTATGAATCTAAACGGGAAATCGGCAATCGTAACCGGCGGCACGAAGGGAATCGGGCGGGCCATCGCAGAGGCTCTGGTGCGCGAGGGCATGAATGTCTGCATCAGCGCGCGGCATGAGGTCGAGATCGAAGGAGCCGTGAGCGACATGGGCGGCCTCAGCAGCGAAGCGAATGTAACGGGTATGGTTTGCGACGTGCGCGTTCATGATGAGGTCAAGGCTTTGATTGAGCACACGGTCACAGAGTTGGGCGGCGTGGATGTGCTCATCAACAATGCTGGCATAGGTATCTTCGGCAAAGTAGAAGACCTCGCGCCTGAGGATTTCCGCGCGGTGCTTGAGACAAACCTGTTCGGCGTTTTTTACTGCTGCCACGAAGCGATTCCCGAAATGAAGAAACGCGGCGGCGGCTATATCATCAACATCTCTTCGCTTGCGGGAACGAACGCGCATCCGGAGATGGCTGCTTACAATGCCTCGAAATTCGGTCTCAACGGTTTCAGCGAGGCCATGATGCAGGAGGTCAGGCACGACGGTATCAAGGTCAGCTATATCATGCCCGGCTCCGTCAACACGGAGTTTGGAGATGATGAGCCGGGCGAAGAAAAGTCATGGCAACTTCAGCCGGAAGACATCGCGCGCGTCGTACTGGATTTACTGCACCACGACGCGCGCAGCCTGCCGAGCCGCGTCGAGATCAGGCCGAGTCGCCCGCCCGCGAAAAAATAGCCGCGCTCTTGTCTACTTTTGACAACACGCGCGCTCGCCTTGTGTAGACAAAGGATGACACTGCGGCTCATCAATAGAGGGGGAAATTAAAAAGATGGCAGCAAACACAGCATCTCCACGCTGCATGCGAAGCGGCACGGGCATTGCTCATAGTGAAAAAGTGAAGGAGCCGGAAAAGTAAACATTCTCCCCGATGTTCACGTTTCAAAAGCTTCTTCAAATTTCCTCACGATTGACAGAAATTGAGGCTCCCTCACCCTCAATTGCTGTCTGCGGAATTTCTCATACTTCCGCTATTTTACGCATCGGGCGTCGCATCTCTTAATCGGAAATGCGACGCCTTTTTTTATCCGTCATCAGCCTGACAACGATACTGCATTACCGCTCTGCAATATTTTTCAGGTAACATCCCAGACATCATGCGAGCCGTGTTACAGCGCGTCACGCGCGCCTCCGTCAAAATAGAGGATGAAACGGTCGGCGAGATTTCCGCCGGGCTGCTCATCCTGCTTGGCATCTCGCGCGACGACACAGAGCGTGATATTGATTATCTGGTCGAAAAGATAACGGGGCTGCGAATCTTTGAAGATGAGGCAAGACAGATGAACTTGTCTTTGAGAGAGACGAACGGAGCTTTATTGATCGTCTCGCAGTTTACGATATATGGAGATGTGCGGCGTGGCAGGCGTCCGTCATTCATAGATGCCGCGCCGCCAGAGATTGCGGAATCGCTCTATGAAAAATTTGTCGAGCAGGCGCGCCAGAAGAGCGTGGGCCATGTGGCGACAGGCGGCTTTCGCCGGATGATGCAGGTAGAACTGGTCAACGACGGGCCTGTGACAATCCTGCTCGATAGCCGCAAGCTGTTTTAGTCAACGTGAAATTTTATACCGGACAGAAAGGTTAAGGAATGAGAGACAGGAAAAGGATGCATGTGTTGATGGAGATGAGGCACAGATTCAGTTGTTCGTTGATATTGATGCTGTGTGGTTTGGCTCTGCTTTCAGGATGCAAAGATACAATCACTTCAAAAGATTCCGATGCCGGAGCCACTCAGCCGAATGTGACAAAGGGCGTGAAGCCTGTGGCGGATACGGAGGTCGCTGTCATTGAAGCTGAAAATCCTGCGTATGGCCGGATGGTGATAGAGCTTTATCCGAACATCGCGCCCAAGATGGTCGAGCGATTCAAACAGCTTGCCAGAGAGGGCTTCTATAATGGAACAGCCTTTCATCGCATCAACGCTGATGCAGGCATAGTGCAGGGCGGCGATCCTCTCTCAAAAGATAACGAACCGGAGAACGACGGCACGGGAAGCTCTCCCTACCCGAATGTCACTGCCGAGTTCAGCGATGTGCTTTACGAGCGCGGGATAGTCGGCGCGGCCAGACGCGGCCCCGGCGGAGGCTTGACGGAGCAGCAGGCTTGGGACACGGCCAACTGCCAGTTCTACATCACGCTCAAGCGGCAGCCTGCTTTCGATGAAAGATACACAGTCTTCGGTCGTGTCATCGAAGGCTTGAATAACGCAGACGTGATTGTGCGCGCTCCGACGGCAGCGGGGGGCGAGAATCCTTCATCGAAAATCGTAATCAAGAGCATCACGCTTCAGCCGCGCTCGAACTTTAAATAGGCTCGTTGGGGAAGACTTGAGAAAGTTCCGGCGAGAAATAAAAAGTGCGACAAAGCCATCATCGCTTTGTCGCACTTTTTTTATGTGCGTCTCAACTCAAACGAGCTATTAGAACATCAGGTCTGCAAAGCCACTGATCTTCGGAAGTGCGATTTCAGTGTAGCTGATGGTCGCGGCAAGGTTGCCGAGCACGTCCACGTTTGTGATTTGCTTAAAGTCGTCTGTGCCGCCTTTGGTGCGCAACTGGGCTTTTACTGCGCCGGTCGTGATCACGCTAGACTTGCTTATCTTCCACTCCATCAGGCCGCCGACCACATCGCCGAACAACATGCCTTTATAGACTCCGTTTTTGTAAACGGCCATCGTCCAAGTGCCTCCGACGATTATGTTCCCGCCATCTCTATTCGGCTGATACGAAGAATAGTTAAGCGAGACGGTCAGGTTGCCTTCGTCGCTTCCCATCGTGAAGGTATGACCCCAGCGTGTGTCATCAACTATGTCAACCGTTCCGGGCGAAACCTCTATGCCGGATAAACCTGCAAAGGTTTGTGACGTTCCCTGCCAGAGCACTGGATCGGTCGAGTTGTTGCCCCTTTGCGCGGCGGCGCTGCCGACTAGCACAAGCATGAGTGCGATTGTATAAATAAGCTGTTTCATCATTGACTCCTTATCATCTCCGAAACCCTTGTGATAGACCGTCAGTAAACGCCGGAGATGAACCTTTGGCGAAAAGCGTTTTGGTGACGGCACAGTGTCTACTCTCATAAGGCATACCTGTATCGCTGCGCCGCAACACTGTGAATGCGACGCATGATTTAAAGATTGAAGCGTGCTAAAAGTTTTTTCGTCGAGCAGGTACGTGGCCTGCGCCAAACCGTAAGAGCAATGAGTGTGCCAGAAGAGAGAGCCTGTAAGTTGTCAGGATATGGCGTTAAGTAATTGACGCGCGTGTGACGCAATAAAATCAGAATAAAAATCGTGCGAAAAATAATAAAGAGCTTTTGAATTAACGAGGGAGAGCTTGCAGATTGCGTCCTCGCGCAAATCCTCGCATGTCCATAGCGCGACACCTATAGTTGCTCTGTGATTCAAGCTGAAACAAACGCGACAGAGCCTTCAATTTATTGGATGGCTAAATGGCAGGGAAAACTGCGTGCAAAAGTACTAAGAAGCGATTTCAACACTCAAGCTACCGGATGCTCCGACTCATTTGCGCCTTAAGTTTTATCTTTGCGCCTTTGCGCGAAACTATTTTGTTCATGCAAAGGAGCAAACAAAGAAAGACTCAAGGCGCAAAGGCTTGACTCTATAAATCCCTTGAGTTTTTTGAAATAGTCTCTAAGAGGAGCCGGGAGAGAGATGAGGAATGCTCTCTCGAATAAATATCGTGCAGGCTGGATAACAAAGCGGGCTTAGCGAAAATTAATCGAGCAGTTGCTGCTCAGATCGTATCGTCGTCCGTCTTTGAGCGCGGGTCAAGCTCGAATCTTTCGCGGTCGCGGCGGTCTATCTTGTCTATGAACTCAAGCTCTTCGTTGTCTTCGTAATTGACGCCGATGGCATGCGCGTTCTCTTCGACATTAGACTGATCCGGCGTCGGATTATCGCCCGCGACGGATTCCTCTCCGCTGTCGTTGACATCCTCCCATGTCGCGTCCAGATCGCCGCCCGCGTCGCTCGGCGAAGCCGAAGTGTTATTACGCAGGCGCTGGGCCAATTGACCGGGGTCTTTCGGCGCACGCGCAATCTCTTCTTCCATAAACTCTTCGATCTCAGGGTCAGGCACATAATCTGCGCCGCTGATTTTCTCAAACTCGTCTTCTGCGCGATTCTTCGGCATCGTTACGCTCCCCACATAATGTCTGAAACAGGCTTCTCATCAGTCAAAGCTAACAGTGACTTTGAGACTGTGCGCCTTTAAATTGTTTTCGTTCTCAGTGTGCCTGCACTATAGCAAATGGATTTGAAAAACCACAATCCTGCGTGACGCGCATGATGGGGTAATCGTAAAAAATGTCGCCGGAAAAATTCTTGTAAGAAAACTTGCAATCGAATATACACCGCCTCATTCAATGGTTATCAAGCTCTGACATCATTTTCACAGTCTGCGGTTGTTCTGCCGGTCAAACCTGAGCTGAGAGTGTAAGAAGCTGATCGGAAGAGGTGTACTGACAACATGCCCGCTGCTTCTTAGCACAGCTTCCAAACCTTCGCGCAGTACGTGGTTGAGTTTAATCAGTAAGCGAATAGCGCAGAAAGTTTTACGCAAAAGCGCAAAGGCGCAAAGAAGACTTTACATGTTTTCTTTGCGCCACCAGCGCCTTTGCGGGAGACGTTTTCCGCTCTTCCGAAAGGCTCTGCTTGACGTTTAAGAGTCCGCGTCTTACACTAAAACTTGACACGTTACACCGTAAATTCATCAACTTTTCACAGCGTTTCGCCTTCGATGCGTTGTGACCAACGTCTGGATTCCTATGTCACATAATCTCTTTAACACACTTCAAAATTTCGACGCCGGAGCGGGAAGCGAGGGCAAGTTTTATTCTCTGCCGCAGCTTGAGAAAGAGGGCGTCGGCCCCATCTCAAAGCTGCCCGTCAGTATCCGCATCGTGCTCGAATCCGTGCTCAGAAATTTCGACGGCAAAAAGATAACCGAAGAAAACGTCCGCAGCCTTGCCAACTGGGGCGCAAGTGCAGAGCGCACGGAGGAGATTCCTTTCGTCGTCGCGCGCGTGTTGTTACAGGATTTTACGGGCGTGCCTTTGCTGGTTGATCTGGCGGCGATGCGTTCGGCTGTCGCGCGGCTCGCGCGCGATACGAAGATGATCGAGCCGCTCGTGCCGGTTGACCTTGTGATTGACCATTCGGTGCAGGTTGATTTTTCGAGCACGAACGATTCCTTCATGCGCAACATGGAGATGGAGTTCAAGCGCAATAACTCGCGCTATCAATTTCTGAAGTGGGGCATGCAGGCGTTTGACGGCTTTCGCGTCGTGCCGCCGGGCATAGGCATCGTGCATCAGGTCAATCTCGAATATTTGGCAAAGGGCGTGTGGGAAAAGGACGGCGTTTATTATCCGGACACATTGGTCGGGACGGATTCGCACACGACGATGATTAACGGACTCGGCATCGTCGCGTGGGGCGTCGGCGGCATAGAGGCGGAAGCGGGAATGCTGGGCCAGCCCGTCTATTTCCTGACGCCGGATGTCGTGGGCGTGCACCTGAGCGGAAGCCTGCAAGAGGGAGTGACGGCGACAGACCTTGTGCTGCGCGTGACGGAGATGCTGCGGCAGGCGAAGGTCGTCGGCAAGTTCGTAGAGTTTCATGGCGAAGGCGCGACCAGCTTGCCCGCCACGGACAGGGCGACGATTGCCAACATGGCTCCCGAATACGGCGCGACGATGGGCTTTTTCCCTGTGGACGAAGAGACCTGCAAATATTTTGAGCAGACCGGACGCACCTCTGAGCAGGTGGATGCCGTGCGCAACTACTATAAAGCGCAGGGTCTGTTCGGCATCCCGCAGCGCGGCGAATGCGAATACACGACCCTGCTTGAGCTTGACCTGTCGGAAATTCATCCGGCAGTCGCTGGCCCAAAACGCCCGCAGGATCGTATCGAATTGCCGGATTTGAAGAACAAGTTTTTAGAGCTTTTTCAAAAGCCTGTCAGCGAGAACGGCTATGGCAAGAAGGAAAAAGATTTAGCAAAGCGGTTCGATGTTCGTGTCGGAAGAAGCGCCCTGCGTAGTTTGCCCGTGCTGGCCGGAGGCGGCGCGCAGGAGCAGGAGACCGCGCCGGATGTCGAAGATAATCACGTTAGTGAAAAGAATACCAGCCCTTTGACCGAGTTGGAGATGATGAACAATCGCCCGACTCCAGACCGTATACAGGACATTACCTCCGAGGATTTCCCGGAAAGGTTTGACGACCTCGGTCATGGAGACGTGGTGATTGCAGCTATCACTTCATGCACCAATACTTCTAATCCGAGCGTCATGCTCGCCGCCGGGCTGGTGGCTAAGAAGGCCGTCGAGCGCGGGTTGAGCCTCGACCCGTCCGTCAAAACTTCGCTCGCGCCGGGTTCGCGCGTGGTCACGGATTATCTGGAAAAGACAGGGCTTCAGGAATACTTAAACAAGCTCGGCTTTAACCTTGTCGGCTATGGCTGCACGACCTGCATCGGCAACTCTGGCCCACTCGACCCGCGCATCGAGGATGTCATCACGAAAAACGATTTGATCGCGGCGAGCGTGCTGTCCGGCAACAGAAACTTTGAAGCGCGCGTGCACCAGAGCGTGAAGGCAAATTTTCTGATGAGTCCGCCGCTCGTCGTGGCCTTTGCGCTGGCAGGCCGCGTCAACATAGACATGTCCAGAGAGCCACTCGGCAAGGATAGAAACGGGCAGGACGTTTTCCTGCGCGACATCTGGCCCAGCCTTGAAGAGGTGCGCGAACTGCTCGGCTCTGCTTTCGACCCTGCAACCTTCCAGAGATTGTATAGCGACTTTGCCGAGCAAAACCCGCTCTGGAACGAGATTCCGTCGAGCACAGGTCAGGTTTACGAATGGGATTCGCAATCAACTTATATACAGGAGCCGCCCTACTTTGAAAAATTCAGTATGGAGGCCGATAAGTTCTGCGACATCCGTGGCGCGCGGCCCCTTGCGATGTTCGGCGACTCTGTGACGACAGACCACATCTCGCCCGCCGGAGCCATCAAGCCCAAATCGCCCGCAGGGCTTTATCTGCAACTGCGCGGCGTCGGCGTCGGCGATTTCAATTCCTACGGCTCGCGGCGCGGCAATCATCAAGTAATGGTGCGCGGGACGTTTGCCAACGTGCGTATCAAAAACTTGATGGTTCCCGGCACAGAAGGCGGCGTGACGATGCTGCAACCCGTGGGCGAACAGATGAGCATCTATGATGCCTCTGTGCATTACATGGCGGCGGGCGTGCCTTTGATCGTCATGGCGGGGCAGGAATACGGCACTGGCAGCTCGCGCGACTGGGCCGCGAAAGGCACGCGCCTGCTCGGCGTCAAAGCCGTGATTGCCGAAAGCTTTGAACGCATACATCGCTCGAATCTGGTCGGCATGGGCGTTCTGCCATGCCAGTTTAAGGAAGGCGTCAACGCGCAAACGCTCTCGCTCAATGGAACGGAGACATTCGATCTCGTCGGGCTTGAGAGTGAAGCTGTCAGGCCGAGGCAGGATGTCACGCTCGTCATCCATCGCGCCAGCGGCGAGACGGAAGAAGTCCCCGTCGCGCTGCGCATTGATACTCCGATTGAGATTGAGTACTACCAGCACGGCGGCATCCTGCCCTACGTGCTGCGCCAGTTGCTGGCCCAGACAGAATAAAGCCGGAAGAGCGATGCGGCAGGAATGATATAAGCATCGCTCAGATTGCCCCTTTGTTGTCCATACTCTTTTAAAGAGGTGGTTTCAAAACTCACGCCACGATTCATTCAACCCTTTGCGCCTTCGGTTTTAAGTTTGCGCCCCCGGCGTGAAACAGCGACGTTTCGCGCTGGGGCGCAAAGAGATATAGCTCAAGGCGCAAAGAAGAGGGTTGAGTTTTTGCAAAGCAGTTTAAGTTTGGATGACAACCATTCTCTTTACTCTCGCGGGTGTCGGGCTGGTGTTGCTGGTCGTATATGATGTCTACGCGACTATCCTGCACTCGCGCTCGCGCTCCGGCCCGATTGCAGAGCCGCTCAACAGCATCATCTGGCGCACGGTGCTGGCCGTCGCTTTCAAGCTCTCGCGCTCTACGCGCCACAGGCTGCTTAACTCGGTTGGCCCGCTACTGCTTCCGCTGCTGATTGTCATTTACATCCTGACCCTCATCGTCGGCTTCGCCACAATCTATTATCCAAGAATGCCCGCAGAGTTTATCTTCAGCCCGCAGGCGACAGGCGGCGGATGGATGGATGCTGTTTATTTTAGCGGCGTGACATTGATTACGGTCGGCTATGGAGACATCGCTCCGCATTCGACTGCGATGAGATTGGTCTCTCTGTTTCAGGCTCTTTCAGGGTTTGCGTTAATCTCGCTGGCTATTACATATCTCATCACCGTCTACGGCCAGTTGGAGCGCAAACGCGTCGCGGCCCTGGCTTTTTATTATCACTCGGAACAGGGCGCGGACGCCGCAGGCTTTATCGCCAACCATTTTGTTGAAGATAAATTCCACGGTCTCGAAGCCACGCTGCGCATCGCCTCGCGCGAGATGCAACTGATTCTCGAATCGCATACGGAGCATTCCGTCCTGCACTATTTCCACCCAATAGAAGTTCACAAGAGCCTGCCGCGCATGATGTTTCTCGTGCTGGAGATTTGCACTGTGATTCGTTCATGTCTCGACACACAGGTTTACGCGGAAACGGGCAATCATCCCGCTGTCATGATGCTGGAAGCGAGCGGCAGGCATGTGCTCGGCGAACTGTATGCGATGCTCGATCTTGAGCGGCGCAAGACGCGGCGAGAGGAAACGCCCGGCATTGACGAGAAAAGGTGGCGGCTGAGATTTAATCAAAGCATCCTTCGTCTCAAAATTGCAGGCATCAAGACCCGCCCTGACCAGGAGGCCGCATGGGAGCTTTATCGCACGCGACGCGAGGAATGGGAATCGCAGCTTCATCGTCTGGCAAACTACACGGGCTATGACTGGAACGAAGTCACTGGCGACCGCGACCTGCGCGAAGCCGCAGAAGAGATGGACGACACGGGTGATTGGGGAGAGAAGGAAAGAGAGAAGAAAAAAGTAAAAAGGTAAAAGGCAAAAGGGAAGATGCGAGGGATGCTATCTTCACTTTTGCCTTTTGCCTTCACCTGTGGCGGAATGATAGAGTAAGCCGTAGCCACATACGATTTCAGCAGCGCAAAAATACACACTAACTACAGGAGTAAACCCTTATGTCTTCAGCGCAACAAACAACAGCTAACACGCCTCGTAAATACCAACTCTTCATAGACGGGAAATGGGTGGATGCCGAATCCGGCAAAACTTTTTCGACGCCGAATCCTGCGACCGGAGAAACTCTGGCAGAGGTCGCCGAAGCGGATAAAGCCGATATTGATAAAGCTGTCGTCGCCGCACGCAAGGCTTTCGAGGGCAAGTGGGGAAAGATGAGCGCGCGTGATCGTGGCCGGTTGATGTACAAATTATCGCAGCTTATCGAAGAGCGTTCGCCGGAGCTGGCCCCACTGGAAACGGCGGACAACGGCAAGCCGATACGCGAATCGCAGTATGTTGACCTGCCGCAGGTGGTGGAGAATTTTGAATACTTTGCCGGTTGGGCCACCAAGATCGAGGGCGAGACGATTCCCGTTCCCGGCCAGATGTTCAACTACACTTTGCGCGAACCCCTCGGCGTTTGCGGGCAGATTATCCCGTGGAATTTTCCGCTCCTGATGGCCGCGTGGAAACTCGCGCCCGCGCTCGCAGCCGGAAACACAATCGTGCTCAAGCCCGCCGAACAAACTCCGGTCAATGCTATGGAGCTTGGCAAGCTGATTCAGGAAGCGGGATTTCCGGACGGCGTGGTTAACATCGTGCCGGGTTACGGCGAAACTGCCGGAGCCGCGCTCGCTTCGCATCCGGGCATAGACAAAATCGCTTTCACAGGCTCAACCGAAGTCGGAAAACTCATAGCGCGCGAGGCCGCGCAGAACCTGACCAAAGTCTCTCTCGAACTCGGCGGCAAAGCTCCGAACATCATCTTTGCGGATGCAGACATCGAGCAGGCCGTCAGCGGCGCGATGATGGGCATCTTCTTCAATCAGGGGCAGGTCTGCTGCGCCGGTTCAAGACTTTTCGTCGCAGAGGAAATCAAAGACGAGTTTCTCGGTCGTCTCAAAGAGAAGTCGGAGAAGATTAAGGTCGGCAATCCGATGGATTCGGGAACGCATATGGGGCCGCAAGTTTCCGAGGAACAACTGACGCGCATCAAGGGCTATGTGGACATCGCGCGCGAAGAAGGCGCAACGGTTCTCTCCGGCGGCGAGTCGCCCGTGCTCGAAGGCGATTTCAAGAACGGATATTTCTTCCAGCCGACTATCTTCGGTGAAGTGAAAAACCAGATGCGCGTCGCGCAGGAAGAAATCTTCGGGCCGGTCGTCAGCGCCATCACGTTTACGGATGAAGACGACCTGCTCAAACAGGCCAACGAAACCATCTACGGACTGTCGGCGGGCATCTGGACCAAAGACATCACGCGCGCACATCGCTTTGCCAAAAACGTCCATGCCGGTACGGTCTGGATTAACACTTTCAACATGTTCAATGCCGCATCGCCCTTCGGCGGTTTCAAGCAATCCGGCTATGGCCGCGAGATGGGCAAACACGCGCTAGAGCTTTACACGCATGTCAAGAGCGTGTGGGTTGACCTGTCAGGCAAGCCGATTGGCTGGTACGGGAAATAATCGAGTATTCTGAAAAATCTTTGCGCCTTGAGGTTTTCTATCTTCGCGCCCCCGGCGTGAAACAGCAACGTTTCTCGCCGGGGGCGCGAAGATAAAACGAAGGCGCAAAGATTTGAGCGGTTTTGGTCTCTTGAGTTTTGAAAGCCATTGCCAACCATTTCCGCTCTTGATGCGTCTTTGTTATCATCGCTGTGCTCTCCCAACAAGTGATTTGAAACTTAAAGGAGATGCCCATGACCAACGTTCGTCGCACAATTTTTCTGTCGTTCCTTCTCGCGGGAGCGATCTTCTTAACTGCCTGTCCCAATCGTGAATCCATCTCGAAAATAAATGCCGATCCGGGTCGTTATCGCAACAAGGATGTAGCCATCGCGGGCAACGTGACGGACAGCTACGGAGTTTTGGGGACGGGCGCATACGAGATAGATGACGGCACGGGCACGATCTGGGTTATCACGCGGCGCGGCGTGCCGGCGCGCGGCTCTCAGGTCGGGGCGAAAGGGCGCATCAACACCGGCTTTAGCTTTGGCGGCAGAAGCTTTGGCACGGTCATGGAAGAATCAGAACGCAAGGCCAGATAATTTTTTCATTTACTCATTGGTTCGCCGGTTCATTAAAATTGAGTAAATGAGCCGATGAATCAATGTATAAATTGGTGGCGATTCTCGACGAGCAGTTTGCGCGCCTGCACACGCACTCGCTGGCGTTGATCGCAGGGGTTGAGCAGGAAAAGCTCTACTGGCAGCCGCGTCCTGCGTCCGGCGCGTTTCCTGTCTATTCCTGCGGCGAGTACGTCCTGCGGAGCGCGGGCGCGGTCGAGCAGACTTTCGGCGGCATCACGACCAATCTCTGGGATGACCCGTTTGAGTGGACGCTGCCCGAAACGCTTTCGACCTCTGAAAAGATTGCGGAGTATTTAAATGAAGTGGAAACGACGCGCCGCCACGGCTTTGAATTTTTTAAGGGCGACGATGATCTAGTCAAAGAGATTGCCGTTCCGTCTGGCGAGGCGCAAACGATTTACGCGCTGCTGCTGGAAACGCTCGCACGCGCCGCGCATTATCAGGGCCGCGCCTTTGCGACGTTCAGACTTTTTTCCGATCAACGTTTGCCGCGCGTCTGAAACAGGAAAATCAAAGTTTGATGAAGAACTCAAGAGACAGAACGATTCAACCCTTTGCGCCTTGAGTCTTTCTTTGTTTGCGCCACCAGCGTGAAACACCGACGAACAGTTCACGCAGAGGCGCAAAGATAAGAGAGAAGGCGCAAAGGGGTTGAATCAAAACTTAACTTGAGTTTGAATCAATTTTCTATTCCTTAAAGCTAAGGAGAAAACTCTTCCCATGTATTGCCCGCAATGCGGCCAGCAGCAAGCTCCCGGCGAAATGCGTTTCTGTTCACGCTGCGGTCTTCCGCTTGGCGGCGTTAACGAGTTGTTGGCGCATGGCGGCGTGCTCCCGAATTACGCTCCGCCGCCAGCCGAACAGGAATCTTCTCCGCGTCGCAGGGGCGTGCAGCAGGGCGTGACGCTGATTATGCTCGGCATCATCATCACGAGCCTCTTTGGCATCCTCAGCAGTTATGACATCATGCCGGAATTATTTACGGCCATCGTCGCCATCATAGGTTTTGTAGGCGGCCCCTTGCGCGTGCTCTACGCGCTGATCTTTGAAGAAGGCGCAAGGCAACAACAAATCCCCATACCATATTACGCGCCGCCTCAAACTCCCGCTTCATTAAGCACGCCGCCGCGCCAGACGGCTTTGCCCCCGCATCAGGGCACGCCTGTCTCTAACTGGTCTCAGCAACAGCGGCATCATCACACAGCCGAGATAGTCTCGCCGCCCAGCGTCACGGAGAACACCACGCGCCTGCTGGAAAAAGAGCCTGAGACGCCTGAACGTTAATTACCCTCAAAGTCCGATTTCATGATGATTGAGCACGACGCCGTAGAGAAGAGCAATGCCGCGTCGCTTGGCGAACGCCTGCGAGAGCGCATCAGGAACTATGGGCCAATCAGTTTTAGCGATTGGATGCGTGCGGCGTTGTATGACGAGCGTGAAGGTTATTACTGCCGCCCGGAGCTTGAGCGTTGGGGGCGCGCAGGCGATTACCGCACCGGCCCTGAGCGAAGCAAACTGTTTGCCGCCACCTTCGCACGATATTTCGCAAAGCTGTATGAACAACTGGACGCGCCCGCCGAATGGACTATCCTCGAAGCGGGGGCGGGCGCGGGCCACTTCGCGCAGGGCGTGTTGGAAACTCTGGAGCGCTTGTTTCCAAATGTGTTTCAAGCCACGCGCTATGTGATCGAAGAGGCGAGCGCGGATGCGCTTGAACGTGCGCGCAAGCTCCTGTCTCCATTTAAAGAGCGCGTCGAATTTCTTCATCTTCATCGGCTTGAAAAAAAGATTAGCGCGGGCATCATCTTCTCCAATGAGCTGCTCGACGCCATGCCCGTGCATCGTGTCATGATGAGGGGAGGGAAGTTGTTAGAGCTGCGTGTAGGACTCGATGATGCGGGCGCTTTTGTCTGGTTGGAAGAAGAGCCGTCAACCCCTCTCCTCGCAGAATATTTTGACGAACCCGGCGTGTGGCCTGCGGAGGGTCATTATGCGGAGGTCAATCTTGACGCAGCGGATTGGCTCTGCCGGGCTGCGGGCGGGCTGGACGAAGGCTACATCATCACGGTTGATTATGGAGCGGAAGCCTTGGAGCTTTATCAAGAGCCGCTCCGCCGCGAGGGCACATTGCGCGCTTTCCGCCGCCACCGTTTTGCAGATAATGTGCTCGACTCTCCCGGCGCACAGGACATCACGGCGACAGTTAACTGGACACACCTCAAACGCGCGGGGGAAAAGTGCGGCCTTGAAAACGTGAGCCTCGAACGGCAAGACGCTTTTCTGCTGCGCGCAGGATTGCTGGAGCAACTGGAGTTAATGACCGCACGGGCGCAGAGCGAAGCAGACACTGTGATCCTGCGTTCGAGCGCACGCGAGATGATTCTGCCGGGCAGCATGAGCGAAAATTTTCAAGTGCTTGTGCAGAAGCGTGGCTAGAGTTCACCTGCTATAGCGTGTTCAATTGAAAACGACTATCGCACGCAAAGGCGCAAAGAGGAAGGGCCTAGGGTGTCGGGTGTAGTACGTGTCCCCGGTCTCTTAGAGAACGGACTCCGGCGGTCAGGGATGAGGTTGCCGCGTTAGTCGGCGCGCGCGTCCCGGCCCTGATTTCGAGCATTCTTATACCAAGTTGCAGTGAAAAGAGAGGCGGCTCATAACACAGGCCACCAGTGATAACTTGTTCGCGCCGAGATTTCTGCGGCACCGATCTTTTGACAACGTGAAGAGACTTGCTGCTCCAACTCGTCAAGGCTCTCATGCGCTCGATTAGCGACGCCTTCTTTAACCAGCGGCCAGACCCGCTCGCTCGGATTCAGTTCCGGCGTGTAGGCTGGCAAGCTTATTAAAGTGATGCGCTCCGGGACGTTCAACGAGTTGGCGCGATGAGCGGGTGCTCCGTCCCATACCAGCACAATGCGTTTACCTTCTCTGCCATGCTCTTTGGCAAACTCATCAAGAAAAGCCTGCACACAGGAGGCGTCGAGTCGCGGCAGCACCAGCCAGAACGTGCGCCCCGTTCGTGGATGAGTCGCGGCAAAGAGCCACAGCCATTCGTAGCGCGCATCAACGATGGCAAGTGGCCGCTCGCCAACGGGTGCCCAGATGCGGCGAAGTACTGGCTTGAGTCCGAAGCGCGCTTCGTCTTCACTCCAGACTTCCACTTCCTCCGAAGGGTACTGCTGTTGAAGGGCTTGAGCCGTAAGCTCTAGCTTTTTTTGAACTCGGTGTGCTCTTCTTTAGAAGCGCGGTGGTTGTTGGCCGGGCGCGGAGTCTGAATACTGAACCCAAGCTTTTGCAGAGCGCGCCAGGCGGTGGTGCGATGAGTGGTGCGCCCTGTTTTCTCTGCTATCCAAGCCGCGACTTTCGGTCCGCTCCACAAGCCACCGTCGGGGGCTGCCAACCGTAACACCTGAGCCAACTCTTTTCCGAGTGCGGCATCAAGACAGGCGCGATGACTTGGCTTGGTGGACTTCTGGTGCGTGATAGCTGCGGCCCCATCCTGGTTATAACGACGCGCCAGATTGGTGACCCAGGAGTTGGCTCGCCCGACGCGGCGGGCAGCCTCAGCAGCGACGACGCCTTTTGAAATCAAGTAGAGGGCATGCCAACGAGTTTTCTCTTGAGGCTTCTGACATGAGCGATACCGTTGGCGCAGTTCTGTAGTTGTCAAATGTGATTTGAGTTCGATTCGTCTTGCCATGACAACGTTTTACCGAATCTCTCTTTTTATTGCAACTTGGTATAACAAGGCGGTTGATTAACGTCAGATTTTTTCACCCGGCACCTCCGGTTGGATTCAACTTTTCGGCGCTATAAATTCGCATCGCTCTATCGTGGCGATAGAGGAAGCCATTAGGGAAATATAGAATGGATTTAACGTGTGGAAAGTTTAGCGGACGAGTCGGCGATAATCTTTGGGAGTAATGCCGGTAAATTCTTTGAAGCAGCGAATAAAGTGGCTTTGGTCAGCGAAACCACAAGCGAAGGTAATGTCTGTCATTGACAGATTCTGATTGCGCAGCAAGCCGAGTGATTTCTCAACCTTGATTTTGCGGACGTACTGGCTGAAGTTACAACGAAAATAGCGCGGGAAATCACGGGACAGATGAACAAAGTGAAGGTCTAATTCTTCGGACACTTTTTGCAAAGAAAGCGTGCGGTCATAATCTTCGTGTAGAATCTCGTCAATCTTTTTCACCCAACGCGGTGTGCCGGGGGCGGACATTCTTTCCGCCCCGCGCATCGTCTCGAAAGTTTCAACCAGAAGCGCGTCAATCGTCAGGTTTGAAGTGTTACCGGGTAATTTTGACTCTCTGTATATATTGTAGAAAAGGAGTTTGGCATTTGGATCTGTGATTCTCACACTGCCCGGAAGCATATCCAAATCAACCTCAAACCTTTTGCACCAATCGTGACTCAGTTCAATTTGAAACCCGCGTGAAAGCCCGCCCGGTTTTGTATTGCAATGAGTTTCATGGCAATTATGAAACAACAACGAATCGGGGGAA
Organism: Pyrinomonadaceae bacterium; assembly: GCA_963817025.1. Classification (GTDB taxonomy): domain Bacteria; phylum Acidobacteriota; class Blastocatellia; order Pyrinomonadales; family Pyrinomonadaceae; genus JACMLC01. Next base: position 1,287,860 of record CAWFML010000005.1, read on the forward strand.
CAATCAAAGGTTTCCCGTTTATTGATATGGCGGCAATTTCCTTGAGTAACAAAGGAAAAATAAGGGGTCTCGTGGTAATGCCAATCAACGAACCGATAGCTGTATTCGGTTTCAGTCGCGGTAATTCCGTCAAACGAAGTTGTTTGGTTTGTGTTTCCGAAAAATTGCCCTTCGCTAAAATAATTCATTACACCATTATCCTATAAATGGAGAGAAGTGATGCGGAAAAAGATTCCTCTTATTTAGGGAAGGATTTTATTGCTCAAGAAAGAACTTTATTTTGAGGGAAGGTAATTTTGCAAGTTTCCCGGAGGAAGTCGCTCCGTAAAAAACGAGCAGGCCATAGTTATTTTGACTATGGCCTGCTCGTCTGGGCGATCTGCCGGAGGAGAGTTCGGGTAATACAGAATCCCGGATATGCATGGCTGCGGCTACCCAAACGGTCTATTCTTCGGTCGCACCCACGAAAGTGAAGTCGCCCATCGGCATTCGGAGCAACTGGCCCTCCGCCGCCTCACGATAGTCTCCGAGTTGATCCCGGGCCTGCGCGTAATACGTGTGGCCGCGTTCGAGCACCCACATCATGCGTACCTGGACAGAGGCTTCAGGCGGTAAGAGTCCGCCGCCGGGCGTGTCAATCCTGACCTCCAATTCGCCAGCGAAGTTTGCCGGCACTACGCCCTCTGTGCCGATGATCTGGTAGTTGTTGACGATCTTGACCGCGCCGCTCGCGATGTCGTCTGTCAATCTCGCATCTGTGCTCTTCAGCGAGACCGTGGTGCCTTCGGGAACGTTGACGCAATGGGCCTCGAATGCGAACCGTTCCGACCTGCCATCCTGATTGTAATACTTGAGTATCATCTCGTTGGCGGCTTGAACGTCGAGGTTATGCCATCCTGCGGCACCGTTGTTGGTGATCCACGCCTGCGAGTTCCAGTTCCCGGTGTTCTGCAAGGGGTTGTTCGTGAAGAACTCCGTGGACACGAGCGAGAGGAGGCAGTAGTGGCCCGCGCCCGCTGGCTCAAAGTCGAAGGCGTCCGTTGCCACGACACCGTTAGCGGCGCGTCCGCCCAGAGTAATCGGCCCCGGCTGTAAGCCTTGCAGGGGCGCGCTGGTGTTATTGCTGAACGTGTACATCTGTATCCAACTGTTCGGCGGCGGGTTGAAGCCAGCATCGGTGTAGAACATCTGCAACGCCGGTTGCGTGATCGGCAGCGGGATGTTCACGCTCTGCACGCGTCCGTAGGCGTAGTTCTTGGTTCCCGTCGCCGCATTGAAGAAACTGCTGTTCCACTTGTTGAGCATGAGGGACGGGTCGAGCTGCCCGGCAGAGTTGCACAGTACGTCCGGACTCTCCGTCAGGCTTCCCGGCTTGGGAATCTGACCGACGCTGCCAAAGTCGTTCCGCACCAGCAGGCCATACCAGTTGGAGAAAGCAGCTTGGGCCGCCTGGTCGCAGTCGGACTGATTCCAGCCCCCGGCCTGTTGTAGAGAGGCGGAAAGGTGGTTGGCGTCCATTTGGGTCGCCGCCCAGTAGGTGTTAGCGTAAACCGCGCCGATGACGGTGGCGAGCAGGACGAGACTTGCCGGTGGCATCATTGACTCCCAGACTGCTTGAATCGCTGCGATGTCGCCCAGACCGCCTTGCTGACACTTTAACGCTACGTCCCATGCGGGGTCATAGGTTGCCACGTCAGGCTTGCCGTTTGTAGCTGTGGGTCTGGACGGGATCGCTGTCTTCACAAAGGTTGACATATTTGTTCTCGCTTTCTTTTCTAACTCATTGATGGAGGTTTTTGCGGCGGATGCTTTCGGCGCGTTGTACTTAACTCCCCGGTAGGAGGGTTTGCGTCGATGCATTGCCTACATCTACTAATGCGCGCTTCTGGCTCAAACTCCCTCAGCCTGTAGAAAAAATATTTTGAGATGCGCCAGGAGATGATGTCAGGCGCGGATAGGACTATCACTGATGCTTGAAAGGGCAGGATGCCGGTTGGCGCGCTCGTGCGTGGGCGTGAGCGAGTATCACAGAGAAGAAGGGGGGCGAGAGCGGGGAAACATCATCCGGCTTCAAATCCCGCTCTGCCGCATTGCCATCGCCAATTTGACCGGAGACCGGCGACGACCATAATGGAGACGCACTTTAATCAGGAACGGCTCATTGGATTTAACACCGGGACGGTAGTAGAGCGTTTGCGGGTTAGGCGCAGCAGCTTGCAAGAGGCGTTCGGCACTCGCCCCGGCTTCCTTTTCCTCCTTTGTCCAAGCCTTGCCCGCTCCATCATTCAACTCCAGCCGCCCCGCCTCTCCGCCCCATGATTTCTCCCACTGCATAACACGCTCGGCAGAAATTCTTTGAGCTTGCGCTCCGATCTGTATGCCATCCAAAGGAGCGGGCGTCACGATAACGCTCAACAATTCACCGACCTGATCTGCGCGACTGCGTCGCAGAGTGAAAAACGGCGGGCTATCTTCTTGTGCAGGAATATCAACCAGCCGCCCGGCCTTGACCTGATTGTTGCCGCCGAGCGTGCGTGTCGTCGGAAAAATCAATAGCGGCTCACCGAGCGTTCCATCGGCATACTGCTCGCGGTTAATGACATATAAGTATCCTGTACGCGCTGCTTCGATGCTCAGGCGCACCCTGTCCCCTTCGGATAGTCCGGTGTTAGCAGGGACACGCTCAGGCACCCACGCGGCTACATCCGAACCCTCGTGGATAAACTCTCTCTCGGCATCGTCCGCATCCCTGTATGGACGCAAGCGCCAGATCGTGACACCGACGACCGTCTCGCCGGAGACCTTAACGGGAGAGACGCGCGGAGTCGCCACGCGGTAGTTACGCCGGGCAGTGTTCCTGCCTGAGCGCGCAGATTTCCTGCTGCTGCTGCTGAACGCTGTGTCCCAAAGTTTCCGCGTCGTCTCATCATCCTGCGCGCTCTGCGTCGCAGACACGAGACTGATCGAGCAGAGCGCGAGCACATATATCACTATTGCCCGGAACTTCATCGCCCGAATGGGGAACACCGGAATAATTCTCCGTCGCGGATTGATAATCTGTCGGTGATGCTGTGCTTTCATTCTCTTACCTCCATTCCCCCTGTTGGACGAAAGCGGCCCAGTAGTAAGGTGACCGCCACTGCTTCTGCTTCCAAAGCTCAAGCTGTGCCGTCCGCAGCGCTGCCGACGGGCGCTGCCCGTCTTTGAGCATTCCCTTGTAGAGGCGCGACATTAAATCTGCGGTTCCTTTGTCGCTCACGTTCCACATGCTGACAATGATGCGTGCCGCGCCCGCGTACATAAATCCGCGCGTCAGGCCCACCAGCCCCTCACCTTTGATCTCTTTCCCCAGCCCCGTCTGACAGGCGCTCAAAACAACCAGTTCCGCGGTGAGGTTAAGATTATAAATCTCTTGAGTCTTGAGAAAACCGTCCTGCGGCTCTCCAAGTTCGTTGACCAGTGAGAGCACGATGGCGGAGAGGCCGGGCTTCTCGCTGTCAATATATCCGTGCGTCGCAAAGTGTATGTAGCGATACTTGTGCAACTCTCCGCCGAGAGCCGTAGCGAGGCTCGCCTTGAAGTCAACGGCTCTCAGGTTGACGGTTTCGGGAGCGACGGCCAGAATCCGCTGCGCTTCCTGTCTGGTATAAGGTAAGCGCAGGATGCGCAGCTTGCCCTGCGTGTCGGCTGCTTGTTCCGTCAGGTGTTCGAGCGTTCGTGTCTCGGCGGAATCTTCAACTTTACTTGGTGTTGGCCCTTCCGTCCTCTTCGTCTTTGACTTGACCCGCGCATCAGTGCTGTCAAAAACAGGGTCGGCAAGCAGCGCGATATTATTCGGAGCCATCTTGCGCCCGGCTAATTCTTTTCTTTGCACGGCGAGCGTGGAGGCTGAAGGCAGGCTGATGATTTCGTGCTGGACAATCAACGGCAGGTAGTTGTCAATGCCCGGCAGTTCGCCATTCGTTACGACTGGCGGGCTGCTATCAGCTACCCGCAACCGTTGATTGCCGTTCGGGATTGGGAGCATGGCGAAGGGGATATATTGCAACGCTCCGTCAGCAACGACTACCAGCCTTTTACCGCTTAACTCCGAAGTGAGTGGGCCGAGCACCACGCGGCTCAACTTCCCGGCTACTTCAAGAGCTTGTAAATCCGCCTGATTAATTCGCTCTCGTTTCTGCTGTGCGCTCTCACCTTTTTTCCTAAAACTGCGGGCTGTAATCAGTTCGTAGAGTTGCCGCGCCATCCGCTCGACGTGTTCGCGTCCGGGCAGTTGAAAGCTCTGCAAGCTGTTTTGAGTCACGGCCCAAAGATAACTGTGCTCCGCACCGAGCGAGTATTCCAGCAGCAAGGTATCGGAATCCAATAACTGTTGTATCTCTCGCAGTCCGAGCGGCTGCGGTTGAGTGATGGCAGCATAGTGTGGGCTGCGCTGGCGAATGTCTCCCAGCACCTGCTGGTAGTCCGCTTCGAGCAGGTTAACCTCTTTTTTCAAAGTCGCCGCCTGCTCCTGCCTGTTCTGCTGACCGAGCAGACCTATCAACCGCGCGGCTTTAGCGTTGAGCGACTGAGAAAGATTGCGCTCACGCTCAAGCAACGCCGTGTCAACGCCCTGGCGGACATCGACGCCGAACTCCGACAGCATCTCTATGAGGCCGCGTGCGCGTGCTCTCTCGCTGATTTGGAGCGCCGCTGCATCGTAGCCTTTGGACGGGTCTTGGAGATGCATCCGCATCAGCAAATCAATCTGGAACTCGTAAGCATCCTGCCTCGACGCGAAGAAAGAGGTGCGGAGTTGCCGGCTCAAAACCTGTGCGCGCAGAGCCTCTATGAGAGAGATTGCCGCCTCGATGTGGCTGCGAGCCAGAGTGAAATTGCCGCGTGTTCTCTCGACTTCAGCAATGCTTTGACGCGCCTGCGCTTCGCCGAGACGGTCATTTAGCGCCTGAAAAATCGAGAGCGCGTGGGCGTAATCTTCTGCACCTTTCTGCAACTCGCCGGAGAGTGTACGAGCCTTTCCGAGATGGATTAAGGTGATGGCTTCGTCACGGCGACTGCCGGTAGCGCGGAGGAGCTTGAGAGCTTGCTCGTGCTGCTCGATGGCTTGCTGAGGCTGCCCGAGGGAAGCGTAAGCGACTCCGATATTCTTCAAGGTGACGGCTTCCCCGCGCCGATCTCCCGCTGTCCGGCGAAGCGGCAGCGACTGGTTGTAGTAGTCGAGCGCTTTCGTCGTCTCGCCCAGCGTGGCGTAGGCAAAGCCGATTTGATTGAGCGAGTTGGCCTCTCCTTGTATGTCTTTGGCGGCTCGCCGGAGGTCGAGCGCCTGCCTGAGATATTCCAGAGACTGCTGTGGCTCGCCGAGAGAGATATAGAGGAGGCCGATGTTATCAAGCGTGTCGGCCTCTCTGCGCCAGTTGCTTCCGGCTCGCCGGAACGGCAGAGCGCGGTTGTAGTAATCCAGCGAACGCTGCAACTCGCCGAGGTTGTAGTAGCTCACCCCGATGTTGTTGAGCGTGTCACCCTGTGCAATACCGTTACTCAGAGTTTCCCAGAGCGAGAGCGCTTGCTTGTAATATTCGAGCGCCTTCTGCGGCTCACCCAAAATGTCGTAGGCTCCACCGATGTTGTTGAGCATCCGCGCCTCGTTTCGGCTGTCGCCGAGAGCCTTGCTAATCGTGAGCGCCTGATTGTAGTAAGCCAGAGCCTGCTGCGGCTGGCCCAAAGAGTTATAGGCAAGCCCTAATTGGTTGAGCGTCGAGACCTCCATACGCTTGTCTTCCAGAGAGCGGAAAACAGGCAGGAGCGATTCGAGTTTTTCCAGAGCCTCTTGTCTGGTCTTGGACGCGGGCTGAGAGAGCGAACGGGAAGCTTCCGTGAAAGCCCGCTCTGCGCTCACGCGAGACCTGTCATCGGGCGTCGGTTCTCTCAACGCTTCGACCCTGATCTCGAAAAGCCCTGCGAGGGCTTTCGCGTCGGGCGAGCGCACTTCGATTCTATACTCGCCCGATTCTTCTGCCACTGCCGAGACGGGTTCCGGCCCGTAGTTGCCGTTGGGGCTGTCTATTTCCACCAGACGTTTTTGGCCCGGCCCGACGAGCGCAACCGCCACATCTATCCCCTGTTGCTCGACGACCACACGCAAGTACTGTCCGGCGCTCAACACAATACGAAAGAGCCGGGTTGCGCCACCAGCCATTTCCACTTTGACCGTCTCGCCCGCGGCGATCGTGGTCATCTCAGCTTGAGCGTACGCGGCGCTCTTATGGGGTGCGAGGCTGCCGGACAGGAATACTAAGAGGCAGATAATGCAGCGCGAAATGATTTGACGAGGTGAGAACATCACAACAAAAGTCTCAGGATAATGGCAAGAGGGAACGAATCACTCGCGTGAGCTTCAGCGAGTGATTCATTCCCCGTCCGCATTAAGCATTGAGCGAAGAAGGTGTCGGCTCTTCGTACTCTTTCTGACGCGCGACCTCTGATCGGGAGATTCGCTGCGTGTGCTTGGGGAGCGGTTGTTTCTTCTTCATCAACTCAGCCTTGAGCTTGCGCCGACCAACTTCCTTCTACACCTCCCGGATCGGGATGGCCGGGCGGGGTGATGTTCCCGTTTGAAATAACCTCCCCTTTGTAAGCAAGCCCCACCTCTCCGGTGAAGGTGTAAACGGTGCCCTCTATGGACAGGTCGAAAGACACCAATCCATCTCTGACCTCACCATTGTCAAGCGCATAGGCTGTAGTCGGTGGAGCGCTTCTGACACTTCCAAAGATGAGATCATGACTTTCACCTCGCAACTGGGCTGCGATTTCGATGCAATCCAGCGTCGCCAATTGAGGGTACTCTAAAACCTCAATCTCTAAGTCCCATTTTCCCTTCATGTCAGGGGGGGTAGATGCGGACGCTTTCTTCCTCGCGGTTCCTCTTTGCATGGCACTCTCCTTCTTTTTTCATTAAGTGTTAAAGTACGAAAGCCCTCTCGCAGGGGTTCGACACTCTACAGTAGTTCTTACTTCTACCAGTGTCCGGAGTCGTTAAACTGCGGCTATCTATTAATGCGGAAAATTGATGCCGATCACCTCAGTGATAAGTAAGGAAATTTGTCTGGAAGTAGGAGTTTCAGTCTTGGCCGATTCCCGCTATCGAGTGTCGGCAATTTGCTCTTGAGGCTTCGATGAGTGTCTCTGCTGGCTGGAGCGTCTAAACAAAACAATGGCACGGTCAAAGCCTTAATGGTGCTCAAGCCTCAGGAGGTGCGCGAGTATATCACCTTTTGATTTGAGGATAACTTCTTTTTTATCTTCATCTCTCTCCGCCACAGGCCGGGGGCTTTGATGTGCTTGGAGGAAATCTCTGACCGCGTTGTTCAGGTTTGGGTCGCTGATTAACCCTCTATCGCGCGGGTTGGCGAATCCCTTCAACGCTTCCAGCGCAGGGATACTGTCAGCCGACCAGACGAGCCAGATTTTCTCCGTCCCCTGTTCCGCATCGAACTGTAACCAACTACGCTCAGGAATCTGAATCTCCCTTCCTGCGCTCAACAGCGACAGTCCGTTGTTGGCTGTAGGCGAAGGGAAGAGAATCACGAAAGACGATGGCTGGCCCGATTCCGTCGGGCCATCGTTCAAGATATAGAGATGTCCGTCCTGTGGGCTGCGGAGGTTCAGCCGCACGCGATAATCCTTCTCAAAATTGATTTCCCCGCCGAGCCTGAACGGGTCTTGGAATGGTTTCCCGTTGCGATATTTCTGAACCAATAGCCAGTAAGCCAGACGGCGTTCCGGCTCCGCAACAGGCGATGCAGCAGACGGCTTCGCCGGCTCTGAAACCGGGGAACGCCACATCCTCATGCCGATAAGTGCAACGGCGGCCAAAAGCAGCGCGGCTGTGAGCACAAGAGCAATCGTGCTTTTGCTCCAGCCAGCAGAAGGGACGGCGGATGCCGGTTCGGGTGTGGCTTTCAACGGGGTAGCTCGTCTTGAACTTTCTCCGGCGTCCAACCCCTGACGCAGGCTTTCCATGTCGAGCATCAGGTCTTTGATCGTCTGATATCGCTTCTCGCGCTCTTTCTGGAGAGCCTTTCCGGTGATTCGCTGTAGCTCGCGCGGTAACTCGAACTGCTGTCCTGCGAGCGGCTCAGGTTCGCGCTCAAGGATAGCGGCGAGGACATCGCTTCTGGTCTGCCCGTTAAAGGGCGTACGCCCCGCCACCATCTCGTAGAGCACGACCCCCAGACTCCAGATATCCGTTCGTTCATCAACCGCAAGGCCGCGCACCTGCTCAGGCGACATATATGCGGTCGTACCCATCAGCATGCCCGGAACGGTGTGGGCATTCTCTATGGTTGATCCCTCAATGTCGCGTGCGTTTGAAAGCGGAATATATTTTGCAAGCCCGAAGTCTAAAACTTTGACCTGGCCCCCGGCATCCAGCATGACATTTTCCGGCTTGATGTCACGGTGGACGATGCCGGTTTCATGAGCCTTGGAAATAGCACGTGCAACCTGCGCGGCAACCTCAATCGCTTCGCCCAACTTCAGTCGCCCGTTCTGCATGCGCTGGCGCAACGTCTCGCCCTCTACGAATTCCGTTGCGATGAAGTATCTTCCGTCCGCCTGTTCGATCTCGTAGATAGTCAGGATGTTCGGGTGATTGAGGGCCGAAGCGGCTCGCGCCTCCTGCTTGAAGCGTCGGACGCGACTTTCATCATCGGTGAGATAATCGGGGAGCAGTTTGAGCGCGACCTTGCGACCGAGTCGGGTATCTTTCGCCAGATAAACTTCCCCCATCCCGCCCGAACCGAGCAAGGCCATGATTTGATAGTGGCCGATGCGTTGTCCTTCGAGCGAGCCGGTGGCCTCCCCGACAAGCATTTCGGCAGCAACTTCGTAAGCTGGAGCGTCCATGAAATCGCCCGGCTGCTCGGCGGCGGCGATCAGAGCCTCGACTTTGGTAAGCAAAGCCGTGTCACCGCCGCACGCATCAGCGAGAAAGGCCGTGCGTTCGTCCGCCGTGCGCTCCAGAGCGGAATGGAACACCTCTTTGATACGCTGGTAACGCTCTGGAGTCATGAGGATGTTTGATGTCTCTGCGTAAGAGGCTGGCTTAACTTTCCAGTTCGTGGCGAAGCCATGCGCGTGCCATTTTCCACTCGCGCTCAATCGTGGCATGTGAGACTGAGAGAACTTCTGCGGTTTCCTCGATGGTCAGTCCGCCGAAGAAACGCAATTCCACAATCTGGCTCTGTTGCGGGTCAAGCACTTCTAATTGCTGCAATGTCAGATGTAAGGTCAATAAGTTAACGCTTGGCTGGCTCGCGATGCGGTCGGCCTCGTTCAGCGACAAGCTGTAGTGTCCGCCGCCTCTCTTCGCTGCCTGATGGACGCGCGCGTGGTCAACCAGTATGCGGCGCATCAACCTGGCGGAAATCCCGAAGAAGTGCGCGCGACTCTGCCATTTAATATCGTGCTGGTCAATCAGCCGCACGAAGACTTCATTGATGAGAGCGGTGGGTTGCAGCGTGTGATTATCGCGCTCGCGCCTGATGTAATTACCGGCCAGCCGACGCAGTTCTTTGTAGATCAGTGGTATCAACTCATCGAGCGCACTCTGCTCCCCGTTGCTCCATCTCTCCAGAACCTGTGTGATGTTTGGCTGAGCCTGCATCATGAATCGCCTTTTCCTCACCATAACACAAGAGAGGGTACGCCTTAGATAACTAAGGTTTCAAAACAAGGGGTACAAAACGCTGGCAAAATATTACCGCAGCCAAAGTATGTCAAGCAATGAAACGCTCTTAAATCCAAGTCTGAGAATCGGCATTATGACACTTTAAGAATCATCTGTTGTGCGCGTTCAGATATGCGCGTGTCGCTGGAATCTCTACCAATATTTTGATTGATGATGAGATTGATCTTCCAAAAGAGGTACCACCTACTGCAATCAGCAAGCGAGTAAAGGAGCCAGCTAGTGTAAAGAGTAAGCAGGGTCGCAAGTAAGTCATGAAATATAATCTTTAGTTACAAGATACCGCTGATTTATACTGCCCCGGCTGGGACGAATTTTATTATCTGACACCATCGTTAAAAAATCCCATTCTAGTGAAGAACTTAATTTACCCAGTGAAGAACTTAATTTTTCGGATACAACTTATGAGATTTAGAAAAGCTCGAACTTCACGGTCAGGTATTTCTTAGGGTTCTGCCGGAAGTCGTAGATGAGCTTGACGCCTTCGGATGAGAGTTGGTTGACGTTGTTGTAGAGCTGGTCGTCCGTGAGCAGTTTGCCGACCGTGCCTTCGCCTCGTTGTGCGCTGGCGACGACGTTGTCTATGCGTTCGGCGGCGGTGTTAAAGCGTGCGATGGCCGCGCGCGCGTCGTTGTAGATGGCTTCATCGGTGAGGAGTTTGCCTGCCGTGCCTTTTCCGGCGCGGATGTCGCCGACAATAAGATTGACACGGTCGGCTGTCTCGTTGAGTCGAGAGATGGCAGAGCGCGCATCGTTGTAGAGCGCATCATCCGTAAAGAGCTTGCCAGCCGTGCCGCGCCCCGCGCGAAGGTCTGTGGCAATCACTTGAAGCTGCGCGACGGTGTCGTTGAGATTGTCATACAGAGCCGGGTCGTTGACGAACTTTCCGGCGGAGCCTTGCCCTGACCTGATCTGGCGAATCACTTCCTGCGTGTCGCGGATCGCTCCGTTCAAATTGTTATACAGAGCTTCGTCATTGACGATGCGTCCGAGCGTGCCCTGTCCTTCGTTAATCTTCTTCGTAATCTCGTTGACCTGATCCGAAATCTTTGTCAGACGCTGGACCAGATCGTTGCCGGACGAGGCGAGGTCTGTAAAAGTGTTGGCCGAAGAGGTGGGCAGTGTATAGCCTTCGGGAACGGGCGCGCTGGCCGAAGTGCCGGGGGTGACGTTGATGATCTTTTCGTTGCCGAGCAAACCGGGCGCAGTCAACTGGGCCAGAGAATCCTGACGGATACGCTCGTTGGCAGCCCTGCCATCAATCTTGCCGTCAATCGAAAGCCGTGCTTCGACTTTCGGAGACTGCGGGTCGTCAGATGGCGGCAGCAGGACAATCTCCTCTACTTTGCCGACGCGCACGCCCGCGAGACGAACCTCGGAGCCTGCGCGCAGTCCGTCAGCATTGGCAAACTGCGCTTTGAGGTGCAATTTGCGCGCGAAGGGATTGATGTCACCCGTCGCATTCAGGATTAGAAAAATCAGAATGACGATGGAAGCGAGCACAAGCAGGCCGACGCGCAATTCGCTGAGGCCGATGGTTTTTCTGGCTGGAGGCATAAGCCACATAAGGATGAAGGATGAAGGATGAAGGATGAAATAAAATCATCCTCTCAATTCATCCTTCATCCTTCATCCTTCATCCTTTCGTTAGTGTCCACGTAAAAACTTCTGTATGTAACGGTCTTCAGATTTGTTCAGCGTCTCGTCCGTGCCGCTGAAAATAATCTGGCCCTCGCGCATCATGAGTACTTTGGTATTAATCAGGCACAGCCGCTCGCCTTCTTTCTCAAAGATAACATCGCCTTCGTCATTGACCACAGCGTATTCCGAAGAAAGATAATGCAGATTATTCATCTCGTGCGTGACGAAGATGGAAGAGACATCTTCCAGATCGCGCAGCTTCATCGCCAACTCGCAGATAGTGCGCGCGGTCGGCGGGTCGAGTCCGGCTGTCGGCTCATCGAACATCACGATTTTCGGGTCGCCGACAAGCGCGCGCGCGATGCCCACGCGGCGACGCATGCCGCCCGAAAGCTCTATCGGCATCTTGTCAATGGCGTCTTCCAGATTGACGAAGCGAAGCATGCGGCGGACTTCAGGCTCGACCTCTTCTTCCGGCACGCCCTGCTCATGCAGGCGAAACGCCACGTTATCATAAACGGAGAGCGAATCGAACAGCGCGCCTTCCTGAAAAACCATGCCGATCTTCTTGCGGACGTGCATCATCTGATCTTCGTCATAATTGGTAATGTCTTCGCCGTCCACCAGCACCTGACCAGAATCCGGCTTGAGCAGTCCGAGCACCAGTTTGATGGTCGTAGACTTGCCGCAGCCTGAGCCTCCGAGAATAATCTTGGTCTCGCCCTTCATGACTTTGAAGCTCAGGCCGTCAAGCACTTTGCGGTCGCCGAAAGCCAGCCGCACATCCCTGAACTCGATGGCCGGGACAGCGCGTCCCTTATCATCAACTTCAGCAAAGGTTGACTCGGCTGCGTCTTCGCTGACCTCGCCGCCGGGAGCGGCAGGGGTCGCAGAGTTATGTATCTCGTAATCCGTCGTAGCCATAAAAAGTTTATGCGCCCGGCAGCCCCAAGATATATTGCAGGGCGCGAGCGAGGAAAAAATCTGCGATGATGACGGTAATGGAAGCGGTGACCACTGCGCTCGTCGTCGAGCGTCCGACTCCGACCGTGCCGCCCTCCGTATTCAATCCCTTGTGGCACGCGATAGCGCCGATAATAACGGCAAAGACGATAGGCTTAATAATACCCCCGATAATATCATCTGTCGTGATGCCGTCGCGCACCGAGGCCAGAAAAGTGGTCGAAGACATCCCGAACAAACTGGTGGCCGTCACCCACCCGCCGCCGATGCCGATCACATCGGCCACGACTGTCAAAAGCGGCAGGGTAATAACGAGCGCGAACAGACGCGGCGCGACCAGTTTGCGTACAGGGTCTGTGCCCAGAGCGCGCATGGCGTCTATCTGCTGCGAGACCGTCATCGAGCCAAGCTCTGCCGAGATGGCAGAGCCGACGCGGCCCGTAATCATCAAAGCCGAAAGGACAGGCCCCAGCTCGCGTATCAGAGAGATTGCCACCAGATAACCCGTCTGGCTCTCCGCCGCGTAGGAGGCGAGCGTCGGATAGGTTTGCAGCGTCAACACCGCGCCCGTGAAAAATCCTGTCAAGAGAATGATGGTCAAAGACCCGACGCCGATGGCGTCCATCTGCGCGATAGTTTCAGGGACATAACGTGGACGCCTGAACAGCCCGCGCGCGGCATGCGCTGCCAGCAACGTTGTCTCTTGCAGCTCAAGCAGAGCGCGCGTGAAAAGGTTCATTCGAGAAATTGGAAGAGAGACTTCATCGCGCCGGAAACTACAACGCCACAGCGTTTGCAGTCCGTGCACGCGCCTCACAACAAGCGGAGGCTTTCAGTCAAAAGTCAGCGCAGGCCAAACGCCTGTCAAAACGAAAGTGCTACCGCGCCGGTTTGTGGAACGAGCAACCTATGATGCGCAAAATATGTGAGACGCGTCAAGCAATAAATGCTATCTGCGCCATGCTTCTGTGAGAAATTACGCGGGCGCGTCGGCAGGCAAAAGCGCAGACCGGCTCTTTTACGGACGAAAAAAAGCCGGTCGCGCCCGAAGGCAGACCGGCTCTCAAACAGCATTCCTGTCAAACTCGTTTTACGGGCGACCGCCGCGACCGTTCTTAGCTGGCCCCTGCGGCGGCGGAAGCAGTCCGGGTCTTCCGGGCCGACCTGTAGCCCCCGGCTGATTCGGACGCTTGCGGTCGTCCAGGGCCGAAGGCTCGTCACGCATCTCGCGCCGTCGCTGCTGATCTTTAAGTTGCGCTTCCGCGCGCATGGTGCGGAAAGTATTTAACTGCTCCGGCGTCAGCACGCGTCGAATGCGTAGCTCTGTCAGTGCGCGCAGGCGTGCGACTGCCGTCTGCGCCGTTCCCAGATCGCGCGCACGCGCCTCGATTTCCGCCTCGTCAACCGCATCGGAATAAATCGCTTCTTCCAAAGCACGCTGGGCGCGGCCCATGCGCTGTCTGGTCGTGTGCCATTCCTCCGCGCTCTTCTGGCGTATCTCGCGTATCTGCTTGACCTGCTCAAGTGTCAGATTCAACCTCTCAATCAGGTCGCCATCGCCGCGCCTTTCCGGCAGAGGCTCGCCCGGTCTGCCCTCGCGCGGCGGCGGTGGCTGCGGTTCGTCATCCTGTTGGGCAAACGCCTGCGTGGATGCAAGGAAGGGAAGCGCGAGCGACAACACGATCGTTGCAGCGGCCATTGATAGCTTGCTCATTAAGCTTTTCATCATTAAATAACCTCGAATCATAACCTCTTGATAAAACGTCTGGCTCCTGACGGCAAAGCTTTAGAATTTAATTCGTTTCACCCAGCAAATCCGAGAGACGCGGCACAGTGTCTTCACGCTCGTTACCGGGAATCAGCAATTCAGACAACTGCGTCCGCTCTTCAGCCGTCAACACCGGAGCTTTGGGTTGCGTGGCGAGCCTGTTGCCAGCCACTGTATTTCCGTTGGCTTTGAGATTCTTCAGAGAACTCTTCGGACGCTTATTCCTCTCGACCGGCGGGGCAGGCGTCGGGCTGTCTTTTGGAGTTACTGCTATAACTTCATCTTTCAACGCGCCCGGATTATTTGCAGTCTTCTCCTCCTGAGTGGGAGCGTGCTGCGGCGTTTGCTTAACGATAGGCGTCTCCGCTTGATTAAAGAAACGCATCAGCGCGAGGACGAGCAGGGTTGCGAGCAGCAGCGTGCCGAATGCCGTCGCGCCGCGCATCCACATGGGCGAGAACGTGAAAAATCCGCGCATCGCGTCGAAGAACGAAGGTTTATGCTTCGCCTCTAATATCTGTTGCGCCGGGGCCGGGTTGAACTGCGATGCGAAGGATGCTGTCGCGGGGTTGAGAGCCTGCTCGCGCCACATGCCTATGGATTCGCGCACGCCTGTAAAGTCGCTCAGCTCTGTGCGGCATGAAGTGCAGACCAGCAAGTGGCCCTTAAAATCCTGCGTCTCGCGCTCGGTCGCTTCGCCGTACAGGTAGGCGACGAGATCGCCAGCACGCGCGCATGTCTGGATGTTTGATGTCTCACTCATCTTTTTATCCCACGTTTCTTTGTACATCCCATTTTGCCTCCGGCTCCATCTTTCCCAAGCGCAGGCGCAATTGCCTGAGCGCCGTGTAGAGCCTGCTCTTGACTGTGCTCAAAGGCAGGTCAAGACTTTCCGCTATCTCCTGAAAGGTCAGGTCTTCAAACTCCTTCATGACGATGACCTGTCTCAACTCTGTCGGCAGCGCCGTCACGGCCCGCCTGACAAGCTCCGTGCGCTCGCCTGTTTCTGCCGCATGCGCTGGCGATTCGTGCGCGGGCGCGAAAAACGAAGCCCCGTCAGCTTCCGTCTCATCTTCGAGAGCGGTCTCGCCACGCACTTTTGAGCGACGCTGGCGCGAGATGCACTGATTGACGGCGATGCGATGCAGCCAGGACGAAACTTTTGCTTCGCCGCGAAAGCCGGACAGGTTGCGAAAGGCCGCCAGAAAAGTATCCTGCGTGGCGTCGCGCGCGTCCTCTTCGCGCCCGAGCATGCCATATGCGAGCGCAAAGATTCTGCGCTCCCAGCGTTTGACGATCTCGCCGAAAGCGTCTCCGTCGCCGGATAGCGCCAGTTCTACGATTTGCTCGTCGCTCGTGGCCGTTTCCATATCCTCTCGTGCCGCAGAAGTTGCGCGAGAACCTATCGCCCTTAAATCCTTCGCGCACCTCTAGCGGCTCGTGCGCTCAACCATTTAGACGCGGCTCTCGCCCATTCAGTCTGCAAATTATCACACCTTGCCAGCTCAATCGCCAGATTTTGTGGTTTGCCACAGGCGGACAGGGATTTTTCAAGAGCCTGACAAACCGGGGTTTCCATGCGTCCGATAACGTCGGAAGATGCCGGAATTGCCAGCTTAACTTAATACAGTCAGCAAGTTAAAAATAGAAAAACAGGTTGACACGTCTCTTTCATCAACGTAGTATCTAAGCTGCAAAGCGGCAGTTTAGCCGCCTGCTTGAACCAAATTTCCAGACCTTCCTGATTGATTTTCTTTTGCCGGGCGATTCCTGATTCAAAGCTCATTTAGCAATCATTATGTTCGAGCGTTTTAAGCGTGTGCGTCTGCTCTATATCGTTCTGGGCACATTGCTGGTCGTCGGCCTGCTGCCGCTGGCTCTGGCCGGATGGCTGCTGTCCGTTCGCAGCGCGGACGAATTGCGCTCGATAGAGGGTCGCTATCAGGCTCAACTTGTGCAGGACAAGGCGCGACAGATAGAGCTTTACGGGCAGCGTTACCGCGATGTGGTGAGCGGGCTGGCACGCGCTTTCGAGTTGACCGGCGGCGTAGACGTTTTGGGCGGCACAGGATGGGATGCGCGGCTCGGAAACGTGCTCCAGAATGACCCGAACCTGATTGCGCTGACCATCGTGCCCGTGCAGGGAGAAGCGCGCAGGGCTTTTCAACCGGATGTCATCAGGCGCGAAGAGGTGGAAGAGCGCGTGGGCGAAGTGCTGGCGCGTATCGGCGGGCGCGGCCTTATCGTCAGCC
Source organism: Pyrinomonadaceae bacterium (assembly GCA_963817025.1). Taxonomy (GTDB): domain Bacteria; phylum Acidobacteriota; class Blastocatellia; order Pyrinomonadales; family Pyrinomonadaceae; genus JACMLC01. The sequence goes on from CAWFML010000005.1 coordinate 1,304,229, forward strand.
GACCGCAGATCATACGTTCAGGACAGGAGATGGCCCTGACCATCGCCGCGCCGGTCATGGGCGGCGCGGGCGGCGATCAGGTCGTGGCGGCTGTCGTCGCCATCGTCTCTTTTCATGAAGTCTTCAAGGCCGTCCAGCAGCCAACTGAAAAAAGCGAGCGCGAGTTGCTGGATGCTGGCCTGCCTGTCATCTTCGTCGTGGACAGGGACGGGCGCGCAGTGGCCCATCCTGACGAGCGCGTGGCCTATGCCGAACGTCCTATGACAGACCTTAAAGTGGTCAAAGACTGGCAGGAGACCGGCGGGCAGGTTCAATCCGCCCTCGCTCCTTTTACCTTCGAGCGGGACGGGCATCCTGTCGAGATGCTTGGCTCATATGCCACGGCGGAGCTTGATAAAGCCACTCCGCTCGGCGTCATCGCCATACAGGACGAACGCGCCGCGCTGACCTCTGTCGCGGACATGCGCCGCCAGACCTTGATTATCAGTCTGGTCGCCGCAGGCTTTGCCCTGCTCATCGGGTTCTTTCTGGCTAGACGTTTGACACGGCCCGTACGCGACCTTGCAGAGGGCGCGCACAGTATCGCCGCAGGAGATTTTTCGCGGCGCATCACGGCCAGCAGTTGCACAGAGCTTGGCGAGCTTGGCGATTCGTTTAATCAGATGACAGAGCAGATCGAGCGTTTTATAGGCGACCTGCAACGCGCCGCAGACGACAATCGCCAACTCTTTATCGGCACAGTCAAAGCTCTCGCCGCAGCCATCGACGGCAAAGACCCTTACACGCGCGGCCATTCAGAGCGCGTCGCGCGCTTCTCCATCGCTATCGCGCAGGGCCTTGAATTGAATGACGAAGAGATTGAAAAGATACGCATCAGCGCGCTCTTGCATGATGTCGGCAAGATCGGAATTGACGATAACATTCTCAAAAAGCCTGCGGCCCTGACCGATGAAGAGTTCGAGATAATGAAGGGACACCCGCAGAAAGGCTTTAAGATTATGTCGCAGATTCCGGCGATGCGCGAGTTTCTGCCAGGCATGTACATGCATCACGAGATGATTAACGGCGGCGGCTATCCGCAGGGCTTGAAGGGCGACGAGATACCTTTGATGGCGCGCATCGTTTCCGTCGCAGACACTTTTGATGCGATGACGACCGACAGGCCATATCAACGCGCCATGAAATTCGAGGACGCGGTCGCGCGCATCCAGAGCTTTGTCGGCACGCGATATGACGAGCGTGTCGTCGCCGCGCTCGTCGCCGCCTGCGACTCCGGTCAGGTCGCGCCGGGACGCGTCCGCCTCAAGCCGCGCAACAACGGTGCGGAAGCGAAAACAGTTATGCCGCCGCAGGAATCCGCAAACACTCCGCAGACCACTTCAGTGATGTAAAGCAAAGGACGTTTCCCGCAAAGGCGCAAAGGCGCAAAGGAAGACCGCAAAGGTGTTGAATGCCACTTCTTCTTCGCGTCTTTCTTTGCGCCACCAGCGCCTTTGCGGGAGATTCTCGTATTTCTCACCTGTCTCCGCTTTTGTCGTGACGCACGAGTTGCGCTTATAATCACACGCTTATAAATCAACTCTGAATTTACAAGGGTCTTTACTAATACATGGCATTCTGGAAACGTAAAAACAAAGAGCGTTTTGTCACGCTCGGACTTAACGAGCCTGCGCGCACGGACGAGAAACCGGCTGCGCCTGAGGCATTGCTTGAAACTCCTGCCTCACTGGCTCAGACCACACAGGCTCCCACGCCAACGCTGCCCCAGCTTGATCCGGCAATCGCAGGCGAACAACCCGCGCCGCCGCCGACACGCGAGACGCAGGCCATCACAGACATCCCGCGCCCGCTTCCGGCAGAGCGAGTTGAAAGAGCGGAAGCCGCGACGCCCGTCAAACCAGCGGCAACGCAACGGCCCGTGCCTTCGCGTTCGCCGTTCAATACCTCCGTGCTCGGCCTTGATCGTTCGATTGAAGAGTTGCAGGCCGAAGAGGCCGCGCTCGAACAGGAATTCAGCGCGCGTTTCAGTCGCGCTGTGGCTGCGACGCGCGAATCGCTCTCCGAAAAAATTGATACGGTCTTTCAGGGTCGCAAGCAGATTGATGCACAACTGCTCGATGAATTGGAAGAAGCCTTGATTGCCGCAGACATCGGCGTGCCGACGACGCTGCACATTCTCGAAACTGTGCGCAGCGGCATTGCGCGCAATCAGATTAACGACATAGACGCGCTCAAACAGGCCATCAAGAATGAGCTGCTTGCCATCTTAAAAGCTTCCGAGAATAAAGGCGTGGCTTCGGAAGACAGCGTGCCGGACAACGTCCTGCCGTATGTGATGATGATTGTCGGCGTCAACGGCGTCGGCAAGACGACGACCATCGGCAAACTCGCGCAACGCATCAAGGCAGAAGGCAACGATGTGCTCATCTGTGCCGCAGACACTTTTCGCGCGGCTGCTTCAGACCAGCTTGCTATCTGGGCCGAGCGAACCGGCGTCCCTTTGATTCAGCAGAAGCAAGGCACAGACCCGGCGGCGGTGCTCTTTGATTCGCTGAAGGCTGCGAAGGCGCGCGGCTCTGATGTGCTGATCGTGGATACTGCCGGACGCCTGCATAACAAATCGAACCTGATGGCAGAGCTTGAGAAGATGAAGCGCGTCGCGGGCCGCGAGGTCGAAGGCGCGCCGCACGAGACTTTACTTGTGGTTGATGCCGTCACAGGACAGAACGGGCTTGAGCAGGCGCGGCAGTTTCTTAAAGTCGCGGGCGTAACCGGCATCGTCTTAACCAAGCTTGACGGCACAGCCAAAGGCGGCATCGCCGTGGCGATTGCCAAAGAGCTTGACCTGCCGATTCGCTACGCAGGCATCGGTGAGAAAGTAGACGATCTGGTCGTGTTCGATTCAGAGCAATACGTGAACAGTCTTTTCAATTAAGAGTGACAAACAAAACCAAAGATTAGCCGCAGAGACACGGAGACAAGATCAGGCATGTTCCTTAGCACTTCATTCATACGCTTTTCTTCCTCTGTGTCTCTCTGTGGCCGGGTTTGCTCAGACTTCCGACTCAGACTTCGAGCTTAGATTTTGACTCCAGACTCCAGACTCCAGACTCCAGACTTTGACGAAAGCATGATGCGGCGCGCTCTTGAGTTGGCAGCGCGGGGCGCGGGGCAGGTCAGCCCAAGCCCTCTAGTCGGCTGCGTGATTGCGGCTGATGACGGGCGGATTGTCGGAGAAGGCTTCTATCTTTCTCGCGGCGTCAAGCACGCTGAGACGCTCGCGCTCGAACAGGCCGGGCCACAGTCAGCGGGCGCGACCGCTTATGTTTCGCTGGAGCCTCACGCGCATCATGGCCGCACCCCGCCCTGCACGGAAGCTCTGATTAAAGCCGGAATCAGGCGCGTCGTCGCTTCCATAGAAGACCCTAACCCGCTCGTCAGCGGCAAAGGTTTCAGGCATCTGCGCGAAGCCCGCATCGAAGTCAACACAGGTCTGCTCGCACGCGAAGCCGCACAGCTTAATGAGAAATACATACATTTCATGCGGCACGCGCGGCCCTTCGTCCATCTCAAGATAGCCGCTTCGCTCGACGGGCGAATCGCCACGCGCACGGGCGACTCGCGCTGGATTACAGGCGAAGCCTCGCGCACGCGTGTTCATCAATTACGACACGAATACGATGCGATTCTGGTCGGAGCGGGGACGGCTCTGGCAGATGACCCGTTGCTGACAGACCGTTCGGGCGAAGTGCGCCCGCGCCCGCTCGCGCGCGTCGTGCTGGATAGCAAGCTCAGACTTCCACAGACCTCAAAGCTGGCGCAGACGGCGCGCGAATGGCCTGTCATTATCTTTGCTTCAGATGGAGCAGATGCTTTGAGGGAAAAAGCTCTTGCTTCTGACGGCGTTGAAGTCGTCAGATACGAAAGCGACGCGCGAAATCTGCAAAGCGTTTTAGCGGAACTGGGCAAGCGTTACATTCAGAGCTTGCTGGTCGAGGGCGGCGCGACCGTGGCCGGCGCTTTTCTGGATGCAGGGCTGGTCAATAAGATTAGCTTCTTCATCGCGCCAATCATCATCGGTGGCCGAGACGCGCCCGCAGCCATCGGCGGCACAGGCGCGGAACGTCTCGCCGACGCCGTCAATTTACATGACGTAGAAATCAAGCATCATGGACGCGATGTTGAAATCACAGGCTACCCGAAAGCAGTGATAAGTGACGAGTGACAAGTGACGGGCAAGAAACTGCCTTTGTCTCAAACTCGTCACTTGACACTCGTCACTTGACACTCGTCACTTGTCACCGCTCTTACTATGCGCGCGAAAAAAAGTCTGGGCCAGAATTTTCTTGTTGACGAACGGGTGGTCGAAAAAATCGTTCGTGCGGTTGAGCCGCGCGCGGACGAGACGCTGATCGAGATCGGGCCGGGGCAGGGAGCTTTGACCTCGCGTTTGATCGAGCGTGCAGGCCGGCTCGTGGCTGTCGAGTTTGACAGCGAGCTGGTCGCGCACCTGCTTGAAAAATTCGGAGCGTTTGAGAATTTCACATTGCTTGAAGGCGATGCTTTGCAGGTTAACCTGTGCGAGGCGATTGCGCCACGGACGAGCGCGCGTCTGGTTGCAAATCTTCCTTACTATATTTCGACAGCTATACTCCAAAAACTTTTACAGCAGCGCGCGTGTTTGAGCGAGGCCATCCTGATGCTGCAACGCGAAGTGGTCGAACGCATCACGGCTGTGCCTGCGACGAGCGAGCGCGGTTATCTCTCCGTGCTGGTCGAGGCGTATGCGGAGGTTGATAGATTATTCGATGTCGCGCCCACGGCCTTTCGGCCAGTGCCGAAAGTTTGGAGCACTGTGATTCGCCTACGCCTGCGGCCAAATCTCGCGTTTGAAGTCAAAGACGAATCGCTGCTCTGGCAACTGGTCAGCACAGGCTTTGCACAAAAGCGCAAGACTATCTTCAACAACCTGCGCCACGCGCCCGCCGGTCTAAGCGTGCTTATCGAACAGGTGTACGGGGCTGCACGATTGCTTGAGCGCGCGCACATCGCAGCGCAGCGCAGGGCTGAAACTCTCACGCTCGATGAATGGGCGCGGATGGCGAATATTTTAGAGTCGTCGTCGCTTTAAAATTCTCGCGCAAAGGCGCAAAGGGTTGAATGCTATCCGCTCTTTGCGTGCTTCTCTTTGCGTCACCAGCGCCTTTGAGGGAGAGTCTTTCGTCGTGGATGGACACCAGAATTTCAAACTGACCCACTACCCGTCACCGGCGTAAAAGAAATGCCGGGCATCTCTGTGTTATACTGTTCGGCTAATTTTCGCCCGGCATACGCAACTGTCCGGTTCGTGTGCAAGGGTTGTTCGAGGAGAGTAGAGAAAAAAATAGAAGTGAGTAATTTAGAATTGATTCCACTCGGCGGCGTCGGCGAGTTTGGGATGAACTGTATGGCCGTGCGTTACGGCGAGGATATGATTGTGCTGGACGCCGGGATGGGTTTTCCGGAAGAGAGCGTGTACGGGGTTGATGTCTGTGTTCCCGATTTTGATTTTCTGGAAGAATACAGGGAAAACATTACCGCCATCATTCTCACGCACGGGCATGAAGATCATCTTGGCGCGCTGCCCTATATCCTCAAAAAATTTAACGTTCCGGTTTATGCTTCGCATTTCACAGTCGGGTTGGCCGAGAGAAAGCTCGAAGAGCACGACCTAATGGGCGATGTCCTGATTCATCGCGTCGAGCCGCGACAGGTGGTCGAGCTTGGCCCATTCCAGATCGAGTTTATACGCGCGTCTCATTCGCTGGTGGACTGTTTCTCGCTGGCGATTAAAACGCCGGTCGGGACGATTATCCACACGGGCGATTACAAGGTAGACGAGACGCCTGTCATCGGAGAGCCGATTGACCTGCGCACGCTTCGCAGCTACGGGCAGGAAGGCGTGCTCGCGCTGCTTTCAGATTCGACCAACGCGACTGTTCCGGGCCGCACGCCTTCTGAGCGCGCGGTCATTCCGGCCTTTGAAGAAATTTTCACTGAATCAACTGGCCGCATCATCGTCGCAGCCTTTGCCTCTTCGATTCATCGCCTGCAAATCGTGCTGGATGTCGCACAACAGTTCAACCGCAAGGTTTGCGTGCTGGGCCGCTCGATGCAGAAGAACGTAGAGATTGCGGAAGAGCTTGGCTATCTGGACATCCCTGATGGATTGCTGGCCTCTGTGAATGAGGCGCGGCAGATGGATGATGACGAGATCGTTTATCTGGTCACGGGTTCGCAGGGCGAGCCGCGCGCGGCCCTTTCGCAGATGGCGACGCAAACTTATAAAGGACTGACGATTGAAGAGGGCGACACGGTCGTGCTCTCAGCGCGCATCATTCCCGGAAACGAGCGCGCCATCTCGCGTCTCATCGGCTACATTTATAAACGCGGCGCAAATATCATAGAAGAGAAGCGGCGGCTGATTCACGTCAGCGGCCATGCTTCGCAGGAAGACATACGCATCATGACAGAAGCCGTGCGGCCCAAGTTCGTCGTCCCGATTCACGGCGAATATCGCATGCTCTTTCGTCATAAAGAGTTTGTCAAAAATCATCTGGGCTATACGGATGAGAGCGTGATTCTGATTGAGAACGGCGACGTGCTGGAACTCGACGGCGAGCGCGCGACCATTATCAACAAGCATGAGATCGGGCGCACCTTTATTGACGAATCAGGCTTTGAAGAGATTGACCGCGAGACCGTGCGCGAGCGCAGGCAACTGGCTTTTGACGGCGTGGTAACGCTGGTCGTGACCATCAACGCCGAGACGGGCGAACTCGAAACGCAGCCGGAAATCGTCACGCGCGGGTTGACGGGCGTGGATGCTTCAAACGGTTTTCTTAAAAAGGCGCAAAGCATCGTCGCCGCAGCCGTCGAGAACGCTCCGCGCGCAGAGCGTGACGATGCCAGCCTTTTGAAAGAACGTGTTCGTCTCGAACTCAAACGCTTTATTCAAAAGCAGACGGGCGCGAAGCCTGTGATTCTGCCGGTTATCGTAGAGGTCTAGCAGCCAAGAGATTTACAATAAAAGTCACAAAGCCACGAAGCAGTAAAATGTTCTTTGTGTCTTTGTGACTTTGTGGTTTAAATTATCGCGCGTATGGAGCAAACCTCGGAAATAGCAGAGCTGTTAAGCAAGACCCGCGTCGAGGTCGGGGCCGAGACCTATTTCTTAATCTCACTGCGGCATGAAGATTGGGCCAGACTTTTGGAGAATCCTGAACTCAGCCCGCGCGGCGATGCTCCATATATGTTGCTGCGAGACAGGTACGAAGTGACGCTGCTTCTGGATGAAACGGACTGGCGCACGATGCGTCACGCGGCCAGAGACGCGCGGGTCGAGGGCGGGTTTCGGCTGGTCACATTCGATCTGGAATTGGATTGGAACGTGGTCGGCTATCTGGCGCGCGTCACAGAGATTCTGGCCGAAGCGGGTGTTTCCGTCGGCGCTCTCTCGGCCTTTTCGCGCGACCACTTATTGATAAAACAGGACGAACTCGGCACAGCCCTGCGAGTGTTGGGCAAACACGTCGCTGAGCTTTGCTAAAACAGTTTAAGAGTTCAGAGAATTCAGAGAGTGAAAGACAACAGACGAACATCAAACTCTCTAAACTCTATGAACTCTATGAACTCTCTAAAGTCTATGAACTCTCTGACACTCTCTAAGCTCCATAAACTCTCCAAACTTTTCTTATGAATGTTGACTGGGCCAAACAGGTTGTCTTTATCACGGGCGCGTCGAGCGGGATTGGTCATGCCGTGTCTCTCGGATTGGCGCGGCGCGGGGCTGCTCTGGGGCTGCTGGCGCGGCGTGCGGAGATGCTTGAAGAGCTTGCCGGAGAAGTGGAGAAAGCCGGAGGTCGTGCTATCGCTCTGGCGGCAGACGTGACTGATGCAGCGGCTGTGCAGTTTGCTGCCAACCGGCTGCGCGAGCAGTTTGGCAGGATTGATATGTTGATCGCCAACGCGGGCATTGCACAGTCAACGGATGCAAAGGATTTAAGGCCGGATGAGGTGGCGAAGCTGATTAACATCAACGTCCTCGGCGCGGTCAACAGCGTGACGGCAGTTGTGCCGCAGATGGTCGAGCAGAAGAGCGGCCACCTGGTCGCCATCTCAAGCCTCGCAGCCTATCGCGGGCTTCCCAAATCCGCAGCCTACTGTGCCAGCAAGGCCGCCATCTCCGCTTTTTTTGAAAGCCTGCGGATAGACCTGCGCGACAGCGGTATAGGCGTGACGATTATTCATCCGGGTTTTATCAAGACGCCGCTCACAGCCGGGCGGCAAGCGAAGATGCCTTACCTGATGGAGCTTGACGACGCTGCTGCGAAAATCATCCGCGCCATCGAAACGCGCAAGAGGTCAATCGCTTTTCCGTGGCAGCTTGCCAGCCTCGTGCGCGCGGGAATGCTCTTTCCGATTTCTCTCTATGACAAGATTGCTTCACGAAACTCTTTCCGCGAATGACTGGAATTAGTCAGAACCGGCTGCGGCAGCGGGCGGGGTTCTTTGCTGTCCTAAGAAACCTGCCCGCTGCCGCAGCCGGTTCTGACATCAAAAATCAAACACATGACTTTTCTTCAAGCAATTATCCTCGGCATCGTTCAGGGGCTGACGGAATTTATTCCCATCAGCTCGACCGCGCATCTGATTTTTGCAGCGCGTGCGACCGGGCTGTATCAGGGCGAGGCGATGCGCGCGGAGGCGACGACGGCGACCATCGCTGTGATTCAGTTGGGGACGCTCATCGCCGTGCTCATCTATTTTGCGCGCGACATCTGGAACATCTCCATCGCTTTCCTGCGCGACCATCTGGCGCTCTTGACGGGCAAAAGAGACAGGACTGCGGAGGGCGCGCGTCCGCTCGGACTCTCGCATGAAGCGTGGCTGGGCTGGCTGGTGATTCTCGGCTCGATTCCGATTGGTGTCGTCGGCCTGCTGTTCAAGAAACAGATCGAAGGCACGTTTACCAAAAATCTCTGGATCATCGCCACGATGATGATTTTCATCGCGCTCCTGTTGCTGGTTGCGGAGGCTATCGGAAGGCGCGAGCGGACGATGGAACAGCTTGGCGTGCGTGACGCTCTGGCTGTCGGGGGCGCGCAGGTCTTGGCCCTCTTGCCGGGAGCGAGCCGCTCAGGCTCTACCATCATGGGCGGGCTTTTTGTCGGGGAGACGCGGGAGACGGCTGCGAGGTTTTCCTTCTTGCTTTCGATTCCGGCCATCGGCGCAAGCGGCTTGCTCGAACTCAAGGAAGCTCTTGAGCATGTCCCGAAGGGAAGCCTTGTGCCGCTCGTCGTCTCGACTCTTGTGGCGGGCATCGTGGGCTATGCTTCCATCTTTTTTCTGCTGCGCTTCCTGCGTACACATTCGACGGGTATCTTTATCGTCTATCGTTTGATTGTCGGCCTTGCCATCATCATCCTGCTGGCAACCGGCGCGCTCAATCCGCAGATTGAAACTGCGAGCAAGCCCGCGAAAGATGCTGTGATTTCGCAGGCTGCTGTGCTCAAAACATCTTATGCCGGGTCATCTATGATTGCCGGGCGCGCTAACAATAATCCACAGGATTCTGTAAACTTAATCCGCCGGCTTGAGATGATTGGAAGAAAATCATCAGAGTCAAATCAGGTCTTGATAGCGAAATCGCATGAGTGATGAGGTCAATCACACAGGGGATGCTCGCCCGCGCAGCCCGCGCAGCCCGCGCGTGCCTGTGGATTTTTTCGTAGAGCTGGAAGGGCAAACAGCCGTGGGCGAGCCGTTTCGCGTGCAGGCCGAAGCCGTCAAGGTCAGCCGGGGCGGCGGCACGCTCAAGACAGACTTGACTCTGACGGTCGGCACAGTCGTACGTCTCACGCCGCCCTTTGGCCGCGCTATCGAAGCAGAAGTGAACGGCATCTGGATAGATGAAAGTGACGGGCAGCAGCGCATCGGCATTAAGCTTTTAGAGCAGAACGGATGGTTTGCAGACTGAATTGGTTTATAGAGTTTGTAGAGTGCGGAAAGAATGGCGCTTGTCTTTTAACTCTCAAACCTCTCCGACCTCCGAACTCCCAACTGTTTTTTTATGAGCAAGCGTTGGATTATCAGAGAGGGTAATGAACGGCAGGCGGCTGAGCTTGAGCGTGCGCTCGGCGTGACGCCTGTCGTGGCGCAGCTTCTTGTCATGCGCGGTTATGCGGACGAAAAGTCTGCGCGCGGCTTTCTCTATCCATCACTGGATCAGTTGCATGACCCGTCTCTGATGTTAGGGATGGAGCAGGCTGTCGCGCGTGTCTTGAAAGCGATAGCTGCGGGCGAGAAGATACTGGTTTACGGCGATTACGATGTGGATGGAACGACCGGGACGGTTGTGCTCCGGCGTGCGCTGCAACTGTTGGGCGCGCAGACGGGTTTTCATGTGCCGCATCGTTTCACGGAAGGCTATGGCATACAGCAGGCCGCGCTGGAAAAAGCTATGGCCGACGGCTACACATTGGTCATCAGCGTTGACTGCGGAATACGCGCGCACGAGCCGCTCTACTGGGCGCAGGAGCACAAGCTGGATGTCATCGTCACAGACCATCACCTGCCTGACGAAGGCGAGGGCGCGCCGCCAGCCTACGCCGTGCTCAATCCGAACCAGCACGGCTGCCGGTATCCCGATAAAAATTTAGCGGGCGTCGGCGTGGCTTTTAAATTGGCCCACGCGCTCCTGCGCGAGCGCGGGATGGAGCGATTGATAAAAGGCTTTCTCAAGATGGTCGCCATCGGGACGGTCGCTGATGTCGCGCAGCTTGCCGGCGAGAATCGCGCCATCGTCGCGCTCGGTTTGGCAGATTTGAGCCTTGCTACAAATCCGGGCTTGCGCGCGCTGATGGAAGTCGCTGGCTGCGGCGACGGGCGCGCGATGACAGCCTACGATCTGGGTTTTCGTCTGGGGCCGCGTATTAATGCTGCGGGCCGCATGGATGCCGCGCGTGCGGTCGTCGAGCTGTTTGAAGCGACTGACGCGGCTGACGCGAAGAGGCTCGCAGTCCAACTGGACACGCGCAACCGCGAGCGTCAGGAAGTCCAGCGCGAAATCACAAATCTGGCTCTGTTAGAGTGGACCACAAATGCCGGAACTGTGCCACAGCACGTCGCTGTGATTGCGGGCGACGGCTGGCACAGGGGAGTCATAGGCATCGCTGCTTCCAAGATTGCCGAAAAACTTCATCGCCCGTGCATCGTTATCTCGCTCGAAGGCGACGTGGGCCACGGCTCGGCCAGAAGCATACAGGCTTATCATCTGCTCAATGGTTTGACGGAATGCTCAGACCTCTTTGAGAAATTCGGGGGACACTCGCATGCGGCGGGCCTGACCATCAAGCGCGAGCATGTTGCGGAACTCAGGCGTCGTCTGAACGCGCATGCAGCAAATGCTTTAACGGATGAAGACCTGCTGCCCGCGATCAATATTGATGCAGAGCTTCCGGCAGAAAGTTTGAACATGAAACTGGCGGACGAATTGCGCCAGCTTGAGCCTTTCGGCGCGGGCAATCCGCGCCCAGTGTTTATGACTCGCGGCTTGCGCCTCGTCGCAGAACCCCGCGTCATGAAAGAGAAACATTTAAAGTTAAGAGTCGCAGGTGAAGATGGACGCCCGCTCGAAGCCGTTTGGTGGGATGGCGTCGAACGCCTCGACGGGCAAACGCTACGGGCAGGCACGCGCATCGAAGTCGCTTACACAGTTGAGCCGAATACATGGCAGGGCATCACGCGCCTGCAACTGAATGTGCAGGACATGAAAACACAGTGACAGGTGACAAGTGATAAGTGACAAGCAAGGCAGTGAAAAGAAATGACGAATGCAGGGATAATACAATCTCCTGCCCGTCACTCGTCACTTGTTACTCGTCACTGAATTTAAGATGCAAGAGATAAGACGAAAGAAACCGTTTGCAGTCGGGTTGCGTGCGCGCTTGCCTGTGGTGATGCGCGTGGTGGCTGTGGCCGCGTTGTTGACGGGCCTCATCGTCGTCGGCGTCTCTTACTATCGCCTTCGCAACAACAAGCCGTTTCGGATGTTCGGCGGCAAGCCTGAACTCTCCACACAGGTCGTCGGCGTCGTCGAAGGATACGAGCGGCGCATTACGGAAGGCGACCGCCTCAAACTCCTTGTGCGCGCCACGCGTGATATTACTTTCTCTGACAACCATCACGAGATGGAGGATGTGCTGCTGGAAGTTTATCCCGCAACCGGAGACAAGCCAGATAAGATTACTGCCCAACGCGCTATTTACATTCCCGACCAGACGCATCCGGATCAGGCGAGCATCACGTTTACAGGCAACGTCAATATAGAGACGCGCGATGCGATGACGGTCAAGACAGAGACCATCAATTATGACCAGAAGACGGAGCTGGCGGAGACTGCTTCGCTCATCAGTTTTTCGCGCGAGAACGTGACGGGGCAAGCCACAGGCGCGCAGGTGGACGCGAAGAACAAGAAGCTAGACTTGCGAAGTAATGTCGAGATAACTATTGCTCCGAATGTGAAGCAGGAGGGCGATGCGCGGCCCAATTCGCACGCGCGCCCGGTGACGATTCGCTCTGCCCGCGCAACCTTTGACCAGCAATCTCTTCATCTGGCCTTTACCGGCGGCGCGACTGCCGAACAGGGCAACGACATCATGAGCGGCGAAAAGCTCTCTGCGACGTTGAATGGGAAGAAGCGTTTGCAAAAGGTAGAGGCGCGCGGCAACAGTTACCTGCGCTCGATGACCGATGGCCGCTCGGCAGAGGTGCATTCCGCCGAGATGGATTTCTTTCTGGATGACGACCAGCAATTAGAGCGCGCCGCAGCCACGCGCGATGTTCGCGTCCGCAGTCTCAACGCAGACTCGGAGATGCAAATGAGCGGCTCTGCCACGCTCGAAACTTTTTTCCAGCGACAGGGCGACAAGAGCCTGCTCAAAGAGATGAAGGCCGGAGGCCGCACGGTGGTCACGCTCTCCGCGCCGAAGTCGCGCGCCAATGACCCGCGCGCCGCGAATAAAAAGTTGACAGCCGATTACGTCAAACTCAACTGGCGCATGACGGGGCGCGACCTCGAACGCGCGGAAGCAGTCGGCAATGCAGAGTTGTTTGTAGACCCCGTGCAAAAGAACGCGACCGCAGACCGCAAGACTCTGACCGCGCCGCGCTTTGATTGCGAGTTTTACGAGACCGGAAATCTGGCGCGCACCTTCACCGCGACGGGAGGCTCGAAGGCTCTCATCGAACCCGTTCAGCCGACGGAAGAACGCGCCGTCCGCACGCTGACTTCGGAAAAAATGGTCGCAGCTTTCCTGCGCGAGTCGCAGGACATAGAGCGATTCGACGCGCAGGGCGACGCGAAGTTTAACGAGAAGGATCGTAATGGTCGCGCGCAGAATGCTTCATACACGGCTGAGGATGAGACGATGCGACTTCGCGGCGGCGACCCGACCGTGTGGGATTCTCGCGCCCGCACCAAAGCTACAGAGATTGATTCGGACACCAAGAGCGATGTCTCCTACAGTCGCGGGAAAACGCAGACCACCTATTACAGTCAGGAGCAGACGAACGGCGCGACGCCTTTCTCGAAAGTCAAAAGCCCTGTTTACATCACTTCAGACCGCGCAGAGTTTCAGCATGTCACGGGCATAGCCATCTACACAGGCAACGCGCGTGCGTGGCAGGACGATAATTTCGTGCGCGCAGACCGCCTTACGATTCGTCGTGAGAACAAAGGCATGGAAGGCAATGGAGGCGTGCAAAGCGGGCTTTATAACGTCAAGCGTCGTGAAACTACAGGCGCTACTTCCGTCCCGGCTTTCGCTACAGCCAATCGCATGACCTACTCGGAAGCGGATCGCGTGCTGCATTACGAAGGCAACGTGGACATCAAGCAGGGCACGGATCGCATCACGAGCGGAGTCGCGGACGCATACCTCCAGAAAGAAGCCAACGAGGTCGAAAAAACCATTGCGCAGCGCGATGTTGTGCTGACGCAGCCCGGTCGTCGCGGCACGGGCCAGTGGGCGCAGTACACCAACGCAGACGAAACAGTCGTCCTCACTGGCAGCCCCGCGCGCGTCGAAGACGCCGAGAAAGGCTCTTCCGAAGGAGGTCGTTTGACTGTCCATTTACGCGATAGTAGAGTTGAAGCAAGTGATCCCAGAGGCGCACAATCAAGCGGTCGCGTGCGCTCGACGCACAAGATTAAGAAACAGTGAGAGTTGACAAGTGACGAATGACAGGCACGAAAAAGCACTTGTCTTAACTCGTCACTTGCCACTCTTCACTTGTCACACGTCCCTGTATTTATGAGTAGTCGGATGGATGAAGCGGTCGTAGAGCGGGAGGCTGAGGAATCGCCTGCCGTTGAAACGCGTGTGCAGAGGGATGAGAAGTCCGGTGTCAAAGCTCCTTCCGATAATGCGCTGGCGGCGTTTCATCTACAGAAGACTTATGGCAGGCGGCGCGTGGTGGATGATGTCAGCCTCCATGTCGAGCAGGGCGAGGTCGTGGGCTTGCTCGGAGCCAACGGCGCGGGCAAGACGACGACGTTTTATATGATCGTCGGTTTGGAGCGGCCCGAACGCGGAATCATTCGCCTCGGCGGGCGCGAAGTGACAAAGCTGCCGATGTACCTGCGTGCGCGTTTGGGCCTGGGATATTTACCGCAAGAGCCATCCGTTTTTCGCAAGATGACTGCGGCGCAGAATATCCTCGCGGTGCTGGAAACGATGGGCCTCAGGCGCAGGGAGAGACTGAAGCGGCTCGAAGAGCTGCTGGTCGAGTTTGGCATCTCTCATGTCAGAAATACGCGCGGCGATGCGCTCTCAGGCGGCGAAAGACGCCGCACCGAAATCGCGCGTGCGCTGGCGACAGAGCCGCTCTTTATTCTGCTTGACGAGCCGTTTGCGGGAATCGACCCGAAAGCGATTGACGATATTCAGAGCGTGATTCTTTACCTGCGTGGTCGCGGCATCGGAATTTTGATTACAGACCACAACGTGCGCGAAACCCTCGGCGTCACAGACCGCGCCTATATCATGGCCGAAGGGAAAATCTTCCGCACCGGCAAGCCCAAAGAATTGGTCGAAGACCCTGAAGTGCGCCGGCTCTACTTGGGCGAAAGATTCAGCATGTGAGAAGAGCAAGGATGAAGGCGGAAGGATGAAGGATGAAAAGAGCGTGCCATTGAAGATGAGGGCTTCATGTTTGAACAGCATGCCTTTCATCCTTCCGCCTTCATCCTTCCGCCTTGCTTTTTCAGTACACGCTCTGAGCTGGAATCGGTTATAATCCTCCCACGCAAATAAAAGCGTCCAATAAAAATTTTATGATGCAGAGATTTTAGGGTCATTATTCGCGCAAGGTTATGTCTGTTAAGCTCACCACAAGTCTTTCACAGCGTCTGGTTCTGACGCCGCAGTTGCGTCAGCGCATAGAGATGCTGCAAATGACGACTGTCGAACTCAGCGACCTCATCCAACAACAGCTTTTGGAAAATCCTATCCTCGAAGAAGTCGCTTCGCAGGAAGAGACGCATGAGCTGGCGGAAAAAATTCTGGACCAGCTTGCAGACGCAGACGCCGGAAGCAGCAGCTATGATCTGGGCGGCGAGGCGGGCGAGATGACCGCCGCTTCCTCAAATGGTGCAGGCGAATCGGGCGAGACTGCTGCTTATGCCGAGACGGATGCGGATTACGCGACCTCCGGCGAGATGTCCGGCACAGCCGAGGCGGGCGAGGATTTTGGCTCGGATGAAGCCTCGCGCGATGCTTTTGAAGAGATAGATTTCGGCAGAGAGTTTCAGGACTACTTAGACCCCGGCTATAAAACGCAGGAGTTTGAATATAAGGAAGACGCGCCGACCTTCGAGCAGTTTCTGACGCGCCCCGAATCGCTGACGGAACATCTCGAATGGCAGCTTCACATGAATCCTGTCGAGGGACAGGTGCGCGAGGCAGCCGAATGCGTGATCGGAAATCTGGATGCGGACGGACGCCTCAACGCGACCACTGAAGAGGTGGCGGCGATGGGGCCGTGGCCCGCAGAGGTGGTCGAAGAAGCGCGCCAGACGGTCATGTTTTTAGAGCCTGTCGGCTGCGGTGCGCGCGACGTGCGCGAGTGTTTGCTGGCCCAGCTCAAACAGCTTGGCGAAAGCGAACGCCTTGCCGCGCAACTTGTCGGCGAGCATCTTTCCGAATTGCAGCAACACAAGCTGCCGCATCTCTCGAAACAGATCGGCGTTGATGTGGAAACGCTGCTCGAAGAGTTAAAACTGATTCGCACGCTCGACCCCTATCCTGGCCGTCGCTATTCTTCCGAAGAGCCGATCCTGATCGCGCCGGAAATCTATATCGAGAAACTGGATGATGATTACGTCATCTATTTCGCGGACGACGGCAGCCCGCGCCTGCGTATCAGCCACAGCTACCAGCAGATGCTCGGCCAGCAGGAGACCTCCAAAGAGACGCGCGACTTTATCAAGGATAAGATGCGCTCCGCCGTAGACCTCCTGCGAAATATAGAGCACCGGCGGCAGACGATTTATAAAGTGGTCGAATCCATCGTCCAGCGGCAGCGCGAATTTCTGAACCACGGCGTGCAGTTCATCAAGCCTATGATGCTCAAAGATATTGCCGAGGATATAGGGATGCATCTCTCGACCGTCTCGCGCGTCGTCAATCGCAAATACGCGCACACGCCGCAGGGCGTCATCGAACTGCGCCGCTTCTTTACCGAAGGCATGATGAATGAAGAGGGCGAAGAGGTTTCGACACGTATCATCAAGCTCAAGATCAAGAAGCTGATCGAGGAAGAGGATTCGCATAACCCGATTACGGATGATCAGGTCGTCAAGATTTTAGTCAAAGACGGCATCAAGCTCTCGCGCCGGACGGTTGCCAAATACCGTGACCAGATGAATATTCCAGGCTCGCGTGAGCGCAAAGCTGTCGTCTGAAAAACAAGGATGAAGGCGGAAGGATGAGGGATGAAGTAAAACCTCTTTTATTCATCCTTCATCCTTCCGCCTTCATCCTTTACTTATAAGGAGGTCTGCTGATGAAGTTTGAATACACCGGACGGCATATGGAGGTGACGCCAGCCATCCGCGCGCACGTCGAGGATCACTTTCAGAAACTCGATCATATTTTCAATGACAAGGCGGCGAGCGCGCATGTCATCTTAGAGGTCGAAAAGAATCGCCAGATCGGCGAAGTTCTGGTTCACTGGCGCGATCACACCCTGACGGCGAAAGACACCAATGCGGACATGTATCAGGCATTGACGCGCGCCATCGCCAAGATCGAAAAGCAGGCGCTCAAGCTCAAAAAGAAGATCATTGACCGCAAACAGGGCGCAAGGCGCGTCTCCGATGTCGCGCCGCAGCCGGACGGCCAGCTTGAAGCCAGCCCGCAACCTGCGCGCATCATCGCCGCGCGACGCTATGCGGTCAAACCCATGACTGCCGAAGAGGCTGCCATGCGTCTCGCGGATGAGGCGGATCAGTTTCTGGTCTTCCGCGATGCCGACACAAACCGCCTCGGCGTTATCTACAAAAGAAAAGATGGTAACTTCGGTTTAATCGAACCGTAACTACGGTGACGGGTGACACGTGACAGGCAGGAAAATGCTTTTGTCTTAAACTCGTCACTCGTCACCAGTCACTCTTCACTGTTTTTAAGGAGTCTCTAAGAATGCTGAAAAAGTTTGTAGCAGTTGCGCTCTTCCTGAGCTTGTTGACGTTTGTTCCTGCCGGTCAGGCTGCGGAATACACAGTTGATATGGCCCATTCGAATGTCGGATTCTCGATTCCGATTCTCGGCGGGCTGTCCAGAGTCAGAGGTAAATTCAGTGAATTCTCTGCGAAGATTAACTATGACGAAGCGGATGTCTCAAAGTCTTCCGTTGACGCCGTCATCAAGGCCGAGAGTATTGACACGGGGATTGCCGCACGCGACGAGCATCTGCGCAAACCGGATTTCTTCGATGTCGAGAAATTCCCGCAGATTACTTTTAAGAGCAGTCGCGTCGAGAAAAAAGGCAGTATGTTGATGGTTCACGGAACCTTTACCATGCATGGCGTCTCGAAAGAGATTGTGTTGCCGATCACGATGACAGGCAAGTTGGTAGACCCGGCAACGAAACAAACGTCCTATGGATTTTCTGCCAGCCTCAAGCTGAATCGTAATGATTACGGCATCAGCTACCAACGCAAGGGCGCGGAGAATTTTTTGGGCAACGAAGTTGAAATCGAGTTGGCGCTTCTGGCCCGTCCTCCCAAGAGCTAATCACTAAACTTCTTCTTTGCGCGTTGGGTTTTTCTTTCTTTGCGCCTTTGCGAGAAACAGCAACGTTTCACGCAAAGGCGCAAAAATAAAACCGAAGGCGCAAAGGGTTGAGTCTTTAAATCGCAAATCGTGATGAGCTGAATGCTATTCATTACGATTTGCGATTTACTATTTACGGCCTACCATTTAACATCCCTTCATGCACAGCCCGGATGATTCGGACAAGCTCTCGATTAGCGTCGAAGAATTTATCTCGCATGCCGCGCCGGAACTTGAAATAGAGGTGCTGTCTGGCCGCGAGGGAGTGAGCCTGCATCGTCTGACGGTGGCGCGGATTCAAAAGCTCGGCCTCGCGCTCGCGGGCTTCACACATTACATCCATCCGGGCCGCTTACAGATTGTGGGCCAGAGCGAAATCTGGTATCTGGGCCAGCTCTCGCCTGAGCGGCGGCGCGAGGCGATTAACAATCTTGAGCTTGAGCGCATCGCCTGTGTGCTGGTGACGAAGGGCTTGGAGCCAGCGCCCGAACTATTGGAGGCAGCGGATAGCGCGAAGCTGCCGCTGCTGCGCACGCCGCTTATCAGCTCTGTCGCCATCAACGTCGTGACGGATTGTCTACAGGAACTGCTCGCGCCGCGCACAGTCCTGCACGGCGTGCTGCTTGACCTTTACGGCCTCGGCGTGTTGATTGAAGGCGCGTCGGGCATCGGGAAATCCGAGTGCGCGCTTGACCTGATTACGCGCGGGCACAGGCTGGTGTCGGATGACGTGATTGAAGTCAGGCGCATCAGCGCGGAGCGTTTGTCCGGCAACGCTCCCAATCTGCTGCGCGAGCATCTTGAGATACGCGGCCTCGGCATCATCAACATACGCGACCTCTTCGGCGTCTCGGCCATCAGCGGAGCCAGCCGCATAGACCTTTCAATCCGGCTTGAGCGTTGGGAAGAGGCAGGCGATGTAGACCGCCTCGGCATAGATGCGCGGACGGTGGAAATCTTAGGCGTCAGTGTGCCGCAGCTTTTGATTCCCGTCAGTCCGGGGAGAAATCTGGCGACGCTCGTCGAGACGGCTGTGCGCGTCCAGCTTCTCAGGCTGCGCGGTTATGATGCCGCGCAATCATTCGTCGCGCGTCACACGGAACTGCTTCAGGGCGGCGGGGAATAAGCGGAATTGGCACAGCATCAAAGTCAGAACCGCCTGCGGCAACGGGGAGAGAGCAAGGATGAAGGATGAAGGCGGAAGGATGAAAGGCATGCTGTTCAAACTTGAAGCATTCATCTTCAAAGAGCATTCTCTTCATCCTTCATCCTTCCGCCTTCTGACTTGCTCTTCCCGCCCCGCAGGCGGTTCTGACCTGTATATAGAGTAATCGGCATATGGCGCAAAAAAAACGTGCGGGAGTGGCGGAAGAGACAACGCCCGACATAGTGATTATCACCGGCCTGAGCGGTTCGGGAATGTCGTCTGCCACCAATGCTTTTGAAGACCTCAAATATTTCTGTGTGGATAATCTTCCGCTCACGATGCTGCCGACCTTTGCGCGTCTGGTCCAGCCGGATGATGACGTTGACAGCGCGCCGATTGAGCATGCCGCGCTGGTCATCAATATTCGTGAAGGGAAATTTCTCTCGGAGTTCGGGAAAAAGCTGCGCGCCTTGAAGAAGCAGGGGCTAAACGTCTTTGTGCTCTTTTTAGAAGCGACGGATGAAGTGCTTCAGCGACGATTCAGCGAGACGCGCCGCCCGCATCCGGCGGACACAGGCGATGGACTCCTCGATGCGATTCGCGCCGAACGCTTGGCGATGGCAGAGATTCGCACCGTTGCAGACCTCATCATAGATACTTCGGAGCACAATGTTCACAGCTTGCGTCGCCTGCTGGTCAAGCGTTTCAACCCGCGCAGGGAAGAGACGCAGATGAGCGTGCAGGTCATCAGCTTCGGTCACAAATACGGCAACCCGCATGACATGGAACTCTTGTTCGACGTGCGTCATCTGCCCAACCCTTACTTTGTGCCGGAACTGCGAAATCTGTCGGGCCACGACAGCCGCGTTGTGAGCTACTTAAAAGCAGAGCCGGAGGTCGCGGAAACCCTGCGCCGCTTTAGCGAGCTGCTCGAATATTTGCTGCCGCTTTACAGGCGCGAAGGGAAATCTTATGTCACTGTCGGCATCGGCTGCACGGGGGGCCGTCATCGCTCTGTGATGATCGCTAATGCGCTGGCGCGAAAACTGCGCCGCGCAGGCTTTGAAGCGCAGTCCGTTCATCGTGATGTGCGAAAAGCAAAGCGACAGGCGCGGCAAAGCAAAAAGTAGAAGGATGATAAAGGTTTTGACGAAATATTCGCGCAAAGGCGCTGGCGGCGCAAAGAAAGACGCGAAGAAAGCATGCGAGATAAATAAAACTTTTAAGACCTTTGCGACTTGCCTTCTTTGCGCCTTTGCGCCTTTGCGTGAGATATTCTTATCGTCATCATAAAAGCTTCTTTCAAGTGTTTCTATAATGAATCCCTGTTGTCTCAGCCCACACAAGCTTGATAGCATTTAACGCATGACAGAAAAATCCGAAAGCAAAGAAACGGGCGAAGCGAAGATCGGTAGAGTCGCAGGCGTCATCGTCACGCACGGGCATGTGGCGAGCGAGTTGCTCGCTGCGGCGGAGATGATCGTCGGAGATGTCTCGCACATCGCGTCTGTCTCTATCGGTTGGCATGACGATGTGGACGCAGCGCACAACGAAGTCGAGCGGGCCATCGCGCGCGTCTCAGAGGGCAGCGGAGTCTTGCTCCTGACAGACATGTTTGGCGGCACGCCGACCAACATCGCTTCTATGTTTCTGGCGGAAGGAAAGGTTGAGGTCGTGACGGGCGTCAATCTTCCGATGGTTATCAAAATGGCGAGCCAGTCCGGGCAGGAATCGCTGGCAGAGGTGGCCGAGCGCGTGCGCGATCAGGGCCGCGATGGAATTTATCTGGCGGGCGACCTGCTGTCGCCGCAGAAGAAGAGTTGAATGATAGAGCAAACCGTGACCATCACGAATCGTTTGGGATTGCATGCGCGTGCGGCGGCGCAGCTTGTCCGCACGGCCAATCGTTTCCAGAGTTTTGTGCGCGTAGAGCGTTTGGACGGCAGCGCGACCGCAGATGCCAAGTCGATCCTGAGCGTCTTGATGCTGGCCGCCTCGCGCGGCACGGAACTGCGCCTGACCGCCGATGGTCATGATGAGAGTGAAGCTATCGAAGCTTTACAATGTCTCTTCGCGGATGGTTTTGGAGAGATGATGCAGTGAGCAAGCGTGCCGGAAGAGGAGAGAGAACCGAAGAGCGTTGGCAGGGGCTTGGCGTTTCGGACGGCATCGTGGTCGGGCGCGTGCTGCGAATCCACGACGGCACAAGACAGGTCTATCGCGCGACGATCAACGAAGAGGACATCGAGCGGGAGACAAGACGGCTGCGCGCCGCTGTGCGTTTGTCCCGCATGCAACTGCTGGCGATTAAGGCTCGCGCTGAAACTGAGTTGGGCGCAGATCAGGCTTATATCTTTGACGCGCATCTGCTGATGCTTGAAGACCGCAAGCTGCTCGAAGAGATTGAAAACTTTATCAGGCAGGAGCGCGCCAATGCCGAGTGGGCCGTCAAGGTGGTGACGGATCGCCTGCTCGCAGTCTACTCTGAAATTAAGGATGAATACCTGCGCGAGCGCGGCTCTGACATAGAAGATGTGATGCAGCGACTCCTTGTTGCGCTCGGCGGCGGCGAGCGGCCACACCCGCGCCTGCTCAAAGAGGATGCGGTCGTGGTGGCGGAGAATCTGCTGCCGTCTGCGGTCGCAGAACTCGACTTTGAACACGCGCGTGCGATTGCGACCGACGCCGGAGGCTGGACTTCGCATACGGCCATCATCGCGCGTGGTCTCGGCATCCCTGCGGTAGTTGGCTTGCGCGACCTGCATCGCCACGCGCGAACAGGCGACTGGATTATCGTGGACGCCACGCGCGGCGAGGTGACGCTGCATCCCACGCACGCTTCTGTCGAGCAGCATAAGGCTGTCGCCGTGCAATCCGGAGATGTCCGCAGCGCGATTGCCGAATCATCTCGCACGCCGCTACTGACACTGGACGGGAGGGAAATCTTTTTAAGGGCCAATGTCGAATTGCCCGCCGAGTATGAAGGCGTCAAAAAGTTTGGGGCGCGCGGCATCGGTCTTTATCGCTCGGAGTTTCTGCTGTCGCATCGCGGCGTGATTCCGGATGAAGACGAACAATGCGAAGCTTACCAGCGCATCGCAGGTCTCGCAGGCGAAGACGGCGCGACTGTGCGGCTCTTCGATTTGGGCGGAGACAAAATCGGGGGCGGAGGCGCGGACGCCGAGCACAATCCCGCGCTCGGTTTGCGCGCGATACGTTTTAGTCTTCTGAATCTGGAAGTGCTGCGCACGCAGGCTCGCGCAGTCTATCGCGCGGCGGCGCGAGGGCATCTGGACATCGTGCTGCCGATGATTGCGGACATCAAAGATGTCAGGCGCGCGAAAGAAATTCTGCATGAAGAGCGAGAGCGGTTACTGTGCGAAAATGTGGAAATCGGCGCGGTCAGAATCGGGGCCATGATCGAAGTCCCTTCGGCTGTCCTGCTGGCAGACGCGATTGCGCGCGAAGTGGATTTCTTTAGCCTCGGCACGAATGATCTGGTTCAATACCTGCTCGCCGTTGACCGCAGCAATGATGAAGTAGCCGATTGGTTTCGCTCTTTGCACCCGGCAGTCTTGCAAAGCATTGGCCGCACGCTTGAGGCCGCAAGCGCGGCGCGGATTCCAGCAGTCATCTGCGGAGAGATGGCCGGAACGCCAGCCTACGCAGTGATTCTCATCGGCCTCGGAGCGACCGAGTTGAGCATGACGCCATCCTCTATGCCGCGCGTGCGGCGCGTCATGGCAGGCATCAGGCAGAGCGATGCGCGCGAGGTGGCCCTGCTGTGTCTGGAATGCCAGACGGCGGACGAAGTGGAAGAACTCGTGCGCGTGGAATTCTCCGCACGCTGGCCCGCGCTTTTTTCCGTAGAATCCTTGCCAGCCGCCGAACATAAAAAGTAGAATCTCGACTGCGTCAACGCCAACTTTTTCTAGCGGCTTCAGCCGAAAGTTTTCAAACCTTTGACACTCAATGCTCGTGGTGAGAGCGTATGCGAAATCATTTGGAACCTGCGAGTGGTAACCGGATGCGCGTCACACGTCCGGCCAGAATCCTTTACTTCACGGTTGTGTTTGGACTTGTCATCGGCGGCTGCGTCTGGCTCACGGAATATGTGAGGGCGGATGCAGTGTCTCCCGTTCAGCTTGTGCGGCTGGTCGTGACCTCGGATGCCGGAATGGTGCGGATAGAGATTACCGCCGACGGCTCGCTCGGAGACACTATGATCGAGCAGCACACGCGCGGGCGCGAAGCAGTCGTGCGGATACGCAGGGCGCGCTCGATGCTTCGTAAAAGTTATGCTGTCGAAGATGTGGTGGCGAGCGGCGTGCGGACGATCTCGGGCGAGATAAATGGCGAGCCGTTTGTGGACATCGTGATTGCGATGGGCGAAGGCGCAAGCCTCGCGCAGAGAAAAAATTTCAATCGCCTCTTTATCGGCATCGCCAGCGACTTTGCCCGGCTGCGTCGCAAGTCTCCTGCCTCCGGCAACAACAACAGCGCAGAGGCCCGCCGCGTCGCGCCGACTGAAACGCGCACAGAGCCACGCCATCTTTCAGTCGCTTCCGCGCCCGTCACAGATGCCATCGGAGCGCGCACGGCGGAGACTGCTGCCAGAGTAAACGCTCCGGTCAACAATCAGCCGGACGTTTCAACAGCAACATCTTCAATAGTCAACGCTCCGGTTGAAACTGCGACTGCCGTTTCGATTCCGGTCTTTCGCGGTCAGGCGCTCTGGAACAACTTTCAGCCAGCACCCGGACGCCTCGCGCGGCTCAACCTGCCCGGCATCGCTCCAACATTTTTCGATACGACAGGTAATCCGCCGCCCACGGCCCAGACGGACACGCTGAATTTCTTTCCGATGGGGCTTGAATCCCCCGGCACGACGCAGGGAGTCTGGTTGCCCGGCACAACCACGTCCGTCAGCGACCAGACCGGAGGCCGCACGCTTGGGCCTGGATTCCTGCGCCCGCTCTTTACCTTCGGCGGGACATTCGACGATAACTTTTTCTATCGCTCGCAGGTCGGGAGAAACATAGGCATCTTCACTTTCGCGCCGCGCCTTGAGTACGAGATTCCCGGCGATAAAAATGCGCTGCGCGTGGCATACGAAGCGCGCTTGAGAAGATTGACCAACGGCGAGTGGGCCAACGGTCATGTCTTTGATTTCGACACGCGTTTTAGTCTCGGCTCGTCTTTCAGAATCGGACTGCGCGATCACTTCATACGCTCGTCCTTAGACCCGCGCGAGTATGACCCGGCGGGCGAAGTCTATATCGTCGGAGACACTTTTACGCGCAACGACGGAGCCGTGCGGCTTGAATATTTAGCAACTCCGCGCGGGCGCATCGCCTTCGATTTAGGTTATAATCTGAATCGTTGGAGCGAGGGCCACATCGCCAACGCTCCGCTCTTTATCAACTACGACGATCTCTCCGCTGGCGTCGCTTATGAAAGGGACATCTCGGAAAGCACGACCGGCATAGTTTCATTCTCATTTGCCAACGCCAACACGACCGCGCCTTTGCGCCCGCAATTCGACGGCCTCAATGACCGGCAGCGTTTCGCGCTTGAATTGGGAGCGCGGCATCAGGTGACCGAGACGAGCGGGCTGGCCCTGCGCGTAGGGTTCGAGCGCAGCCTGTTTCGTCATGCGCCGAGCGCAAACAACTTTAGCGGCCTCGTCTTTGACCTGCGCTTTAGCAGTGATTTGACGGAAAAAACTAAATTTGAGCTGGCGGCTCTGCGAAAAACGCAGCTTTCGGCGTTTAATCTAGAAGGAGGTAACGCACGGCTCGTTTCGACGGGCGGCGCGGCGCGGCTGGAACACGGGTTCACGGACTCTTTCAAAACGGGTTTAAGTCTTAACTATCAACGTTTAGGCTTTCCGGTAGCGATCATTGGCAATTCGACGGCGAGCGGCGGGGTCTTCGTCGGAAACTTCGCGGGCGAGCGGCGCGACGAGCACCTGTACGGGTTCGGCCTTGATGCCAGCTATCAATGGAGCGACCTTTTGCGCACCCGGCTGCTCTACAATTTCCTGCGCCGCGACTCGACCATTCCGGTCTTTACCTTTAACGGCAATCGTCTCTCGCTGGTTTTTGAATTCGGTCGGCGCAATGAAACGAAGGGAAGACCGTTCTAAGTTTTGATCCAGAAGACTTGATGCAACGCAAGCCAATGCCCGGCGACGCGCGCATCGAGAGCATTTGAAGAATTCAGGAAATCGAGTGCAACATGAAGAAAGCTTTACTCTCAATCGCGGCTCTCTTGTCGCTCAGCCTTCCGCTCTGCGCGGCACAGGCACAGGCACAGACGAAAGACGCTCCCCGCGCAAATTTTCCGGCCAATCCATCTTCGACCTCGAAACGAGGCAGCAAGGCCAATACCCTCGAAGCCGATAATGCGAAACAGCAGGCCGCCAATCATCCTTCGGCTGTGAGTTCTCCGGTAGAGACTTCGAAAGAAGGAGCCGTGGTCAGTGATGCTCCTGCCAAGACCGTTACCAGCTTGCCTTACGTCTCACCCGTTTCGAGCGATGCTGCGGACACAACCCCTGCGCCGGCGGAAAATGCCGCCGCTGAAAATTCTTCAGCTCCGAAGATTACGGATGTAAAGCCCGCAGAGGCGAAACCCACAGAGACAAAGCCGTTGCCGGTTTCGACTTCTGATCCGAAATCTGCTCCTGAGCCGTCGAGCGTGTATCGCGTAGGCATCGGTGATGTGCTGGACATTCAATTGCTCAATAGTCCGTCGCGCGAGTCAACGCTCTACACAGTGCTGGCAAACGGGCTGCTTGAATACCCGCTCGCGGGCGATGCAGGCAAAGTCGCCGGCCTGACGACTGAAGAGATTGCTGCCTACCTGACATCGAAAATCAATCTCTATGACAAACCGCAGGTGGCCGTCAGCGTGCGCGCGTATGCGAGTCATAACGTCATCATCACCGGCCTGGTTCACGAACCGGGCACCAAAGCTCTCAGGCGCGAGGCCGTGCCGCTGTTCGTCGTGCTGGCTGAAGCCCAACCACGCGCGGATGCCGCACGCGCCGTCATCATGCGCACTGGAAGCCCTACACAAACCATAGACCTTTCGGATACGACCGCTACTTCCGCGCTTATCTATCCGAATGATGTAATTCGTCTGGTGGGCGCTCCGCCTCCTGCGCCGCAGTTCTTCTACATCGGCGGCCAGATAGCCGCGCCGGGTCAGAAAGATTTTCATCACGGGCTGACACTCACGCAGGCCATCCTCGCTTCGGGCGGCGTGACGCGCTTTGCGGGCAGCAAGATCAAAGTCATGCGACAGGGCGCGGACGGGAAACTCGTAGCTACCGAATATAGTCTGAAAAAGATCGAGCAGGGCAAAGACCCTGACCCCCAGTTAGAAGCGGGCGACCGCATCGAAGTCGCGCGCGGCGGCTGGTAAGGTTAAGGCAAAAGTAAAAAGGTAAAAGGCAAAAGTTAGAATGGCATTCGACTGCTCTTCGCTTCTACCTTTTACCTTTTCACTTTTGCCTTTTATGGTATGATGCGAAGTGGCGAGTGAGCTTCCCGACTGAAGCTGTCTCCCCGCCAGAGAGTGCTTTTAGACGAGCACCTTCCAGAGATAAGTGCCCCATCCCAATCGGAGGTTGATGATCTTGAAGACCCGAACAAGAATCGGTGCGGCGACGCTTGCGGCGGCGCTTTTGCTTGCACCTTTGACACCGGCTATCACTGTTATGGCTCGCGTCGCCGCACAGCAGGATTCTGATGTGCCGAGCGACGCGGAGCAGGCGATGTTCACCAGAGGACAGAATCTCTATACGCAAGGCAATTTCGAGCAGGCCGCGAATGTCCTTCAAGATTTTTTGAAATCTTATCCGCGCAGTATCATCACCGACCTGACCTTGCTCTGGCTGGGACGCTCCTATATGCAACTGGGCAAGATTCAGGATGCGGAACAGGTGGGCCAGCGTCTACGCGGGATCAAAGATACTCCGTTCGCAGACATTTACGATAACGAGCTGCAAGCGGCTCGACGCGAAGCCCCGGCACGCACGCGCGCAAACAACAACACAGCCGTCGCTGTCAACACTCCTCCGACTGTGCCGCCCCCGACCGTCGCCAGCTCGCCGAAACCGTCGCCTTCTCCAACTCCCACGGCGTCCCCGCGTCGCACGGATTTTCCAGTCAACCCGGTCACCACAGCGAACACGAACACCAGCAGACCTCCCCTGAACACCAACACAGGCTCGGAGACGGCTGCTGCCAACACGAATGGCAGTCCAAACTCGAATCGCACTTTGCAATTGATGAACACGACTTCGCCGGGCGCTCCGAATACAAACACTGCGACGGCGAATACCAATAGCCAGAGAAACAACAACTCACGTGACCGCCGCGCCAATAATGCCAACAATCAACCGAAACAGACTCCCCCGCGTGTTGCAGCGAATACAAATCAATCAACGCCGTCATCAAATCAGGTAGCGCTCAATACGCCGCCGCGCGATACAACTCCGATTCGGCCATCAAACACAAATACTTCGTCCGTCAGTAGTCCCGTTACGCCGCCGCCGACGTTTGACACTGGTTCCGGCAACGAAAGCTCTACGCCGCCCGCTTCCAGTTCTTCGAGCAGCGGCTTGACCATTACTGTCAAACAGGTTCCGAACCTGATGCTCGCTTTAAGGCGCTCATCCGAAAGCGCACTGCCGGGGCAGTCGGTCGAGTTGCCGCTGACGATTACCAACAGCGGAAATAAAGAAGACCAGTTTCGTCTGGAAACAGATTTACCGGCAGAGTTTCAACCGACCTTCAGTCTCGCGCAGGGCGGCTCGTCCGATACGGGTCTGCCGATTCTGGTGACGCCGCAGCTTGCGCGTGGCGGCTCGGTGGATGTGCTCTTGAAACTGCGCGTGCCTGAGACCGCGACCGACGGGCAGCAGCGACGCTTCTTTGTGCGCGCCGCATCGCAGGCGGACTATCAGGTGCTCAAAGTTGCAGACGGCTCGATCAATGTGGTCGCGCCCGCGCTGGCTGCGACCTCGGATGTCTCCCAACAATCCGTCATGCCGGGCGAGACTTTTACGCAGACCATCACAATACGCAACACCGGAAGCTCTGCCGCGCGTAGCTCGCGTGCGGATTTCGTCTTCAATCCGAACTTTGAGCTGGTCAACGCCACTCCAAGCCCGATTGCTTATGACAGGGCCTCGCGCACGGCCATCTGGAGTCTTGGCGATTTGGGCGGGCGGGATTCAAAAGACATCAGCGTGACCTTGCGCGCAGTGCCTAATGCGCTGGCAACCAACAATTCGCTCGGACGCGGGACATTGAGAACACAGTCGCTGCCCGTCGCTTCAAACTTTGACAGCCCTAGCATCTCTGTCGGCAAAGTGCCGAAGGCCCGTATAGATTCAGTGTCAGCCGGATTGACCGCGACGCCGGGCGATACCATCTACGTCCCGTTCATCGTTCGTAATCCGGGCAACAGTTCGGACGCATACGAACTGCGCATCACTTCTCCGGGCGCACCGCCTGCAACCATCTACGCGGACACAAACGCGGACGGGCAGCATCAGGAGGCCGAGCCTGTCGTGATGCAGACAGCCGCGCTCGACCCGCAGGGCGGACAGTTTCCGATGCTTCTAGGCGTCAAGATTCCGTCCTCCACGCCGGATCGCCAGCAGTTCTCTTATAGCGTCGTGGCACGCTCGCTCGCCAGTAATCGCGTGGCGAGCGAGGCCAACACTGTGCTGACAGTGGCAACGCCGCGCGTGCGCGTTCGCACAGAGCAGGTGACGGATTCATCCGCGCCGGGCGATTCGATCTACTATCGCTTAGTGCTCGTCAATGAGGGCAGCGGTCTGGCGAAGAATCTGGTAGTGGTCGAAGCCCTGCCGGACGCTTTGCAGTTCGTCAACTCTGAGCCTTCACTGAATCCGCAAGATGCCTCCGGGGAATCGCAGCGCATTACATGGCGCGTCACGGAACTTGCGCCGGGTGACACGGCTGTGCTCCGCATCGCCGTCAAACTGAGGCCGAATCTGCAAGCAGAGACAAACCTGACGACGAGGCACACGCTCTCCTATCAGGACACAAACAATAACAGCTATTCCGGTCAGTAAGTTTTTCAGGAATAGTAAAAGAAAGTTTCCCGCAAAGGCGCAAAGTGAGGGGATACACGATAAAGAAACTCAATGAAACACGATAATCTTAGGAATCTTAGTACGCGGTAGGTATAACATAGGAAGGAATTATTGATACAGTCAATATAGAGTTCTGCCCATTATCGTGTTTGAGCAGTACTCAAAGTTGATGGTAAATCTCGACCTGTTTCAGGTAGACCTTCGATGTCACCTGACCCATTACACTAAATATAAAACTATACACTAATTATTTTACTGATCTGGCTCTTCTTCGTAGATAAGTGCAACTGTCTCCGACACAAGAAAGTTCAGAACCACGTAGAAAGTCTCTTTCCTGATTTTTGGGCCTCTCAGACTAAAGCTTCTTTGAATCTCAGGCAAAAAGACCGAGTTTTTCTTTCCTTGATAATATTGCGCTTCAAATAAGCGCGCCTCGCCCTTACTATTGCACCATAGTTGCTCAATCTCAGGATTCGGCGAAAATGGAAGACTCCTCAATTTGGTCAACTCCTCCCACGCATATTTGAACTCCTTATTATAGGAATATGCAACGTAGCGATAATAGTGATAACGCAGCTTGTCTTTCTTGACCAGTTCTGAGTGATCCCTTTCTAAACTTAATAGTTTTTGTCTAAGGTTTGCATCATATAAATTCTCGCCGTAATATCTGAATAGCACTCTCACGACTGCGTCCAGATGTGGCCTCGCGTTTGATAGTTGTGGTCTTAATCTTTCCTTCGATAGCGCGATGGAGCTTTATCTTAATATGCCCGATGCCCTGCAATCTCAGCTTGCTATCCTCTTGCAGCTTGCATCCGTTGCCATACACCGGATAGGTGAGACTGTCGAAGCGATTCGCAGGCTTAAAGCGGGGGAAGCCTGCGCGCTCGCCACGCTTCACGCGGGCGAAAAATCCCTTGAAAGCCTTATCAACGCGCATGAGCACGTCTTGACACACGCCATGATTGGCAAGCGTTAAATCGCCAGCTTTGCGAATCTCTTTAAGTTGATTAGCTTGTGAGTAATAGTTAAGAGAGACGCGATTGATACGCCACGCATCACGCCTCTCTTGCAAAGCGGCATTGTAGAGCCGACACGCTTCACTTAATTGCCCCTCAAGTAGAGCTACCTGTGAGCGTGTCGGATACAACCGATATTTGTAGGTCTTACGAATCATCGGAGCTTTGCTTGTTTCAGCCTGCTATTGTTGGGTATGCGTTCCAGTCCAGCCCGCGCACATCGAACCCGTTAAGCTCGGCTGTTTTGATTGCCGTCTCTGGCGCAACCCCTTTGCTGTGAATCAACTCAGCAACGTACCTTGCGCCCTCAGATTGCAGGATGTCCGCGCCGCTTTGCCCTTGTGCTATTACCTCAGCCTCATCTAAATCACTGAGCGCAGAGCTAAGTATCTCGACAAGGTTCTCACTTGTGAGCAGGTTGAAATGACCGTCTTCAATGATGCAAAGCGCGATGTTGATGCGCCTGCGCGCCATGACGTATTTAGCGTTGGTGAGCGTGACCGTTTGATTCATCGCCGCGCACGCTCCTTCATCTCCTGAAGCTCTTGCACGCGCTCCGGCTCGCTCTTTAACGTCTCAGCCTTGAACGTCAACCCTTCAAGCGTGAAGACATCAAGGGCTTTATTGTGTGCGGCGGTGCGATGGAAGCAGCCGCGAGTCACAAGGAATGCCGCTTCATGGCGATTGCCCTCTTGTGCCAGACCCGCGACGAGGCGAATGAGAGCCAGCGCAACTTCATCTGAATCATAAAGCTGGCTAGAGGCTTCGGCAGGGACGATGATTGCGGTGAGACGTGCAATCTCATCGTCGGAGATGCTTCGCTCGGACTCTTTGGGAACAGGTGGTTCTTTCTTAGACTTCTGGCGTGATGTGGTAGAATTAGTTTGCATTGTTTCCCCTCTCAAACAGTGGTGACGATGTAGGAAGGGCAAGGGATAAGGGGCGAGCCGTCGAAAGTTTAACCCCTTACCTTTGCTCTTTCGCTTTAGATGGTGATGCCTCTCAGCTTTTCAACTTTCGGCTTGGCTGGGGTAGCCTTTAAGATTGCGATATTGATGCCTGTCTTGCGCTCTAGCTGTTTCCAAGTTGTTTTAGCTTTCTTCATCTTTTTAACTCCTGTAAGTTGTTATTTACTTCTCGCTTGTCCTTTGCTATATTCCCTTGCGAGTTGCAAGTATTATACACTAAACCTTGCGGTCTGCAAGTATTATTTTAATAGGTGATAAGCTTTTTATGAGAGATGATTCCGACTTGGATAACTTAATTTCGATTAGTGAGGCAGCGCGTATCCGCCAAGTGTCGCATACTGCTATCCAAGATTTAATAAAGCGTGAAAAACTTTCTGCTATCAAGATTGGCGGGAGACAATTTCTCAGGCGTAGTGAAGTAGAAAGTTTTCAGCCGGAATCTGTAGGTCGACCGCCGAAGGCTAAAGCTGAGAGTTCAAAGATAAGTAAGAGGGGTAAAAAGTGAGCGGTAATTTTCGACTTCAGACGAGTTTTACCGCCAGTAGTGATCTAATTGGCGTTAGGTGTTTCGTTGAATGTGAAATAACAGATTTGGGGAGCGCAGATGATTAATCTGCCTACAAGCCTTGCTGATATAAACAAATTAATTTCCGATCAGGTTCAAGAGGCTATCCATCTTGATTACAAAGCTAGTCCAGCAATAGATAATAGCAAGCGGAGTGAAATTGCTAAGGACGTTTCAGCTTTTGCCAATTCTGATGGCGGTATTCTTATTTACGGAATAACCGAAAACAACAATCTTCCTGTCAGTATAGATAGTGGCGTAGATCATACAAAATATTCCCGTGAATGGCTTGAGCAGATAATCAATAGCAATATATCTCCTCGTATTGAGGATATACGTATATCACCAATTCAACTTTCGGCTGACCGATCTGTATTTGCCGTGAAAATACCAAAGAGCTTGCGGGGGCCTCACCAATCCTCTGATAAGAAGTATTACAAGCGATTTAATTTTCAATCAGTAGCTATGGAAGATTATGAGATTAATGATGTTAGGAACAGACGTAAAATTCTGCCACCACTCGTCAATGTAGATATAGAAATAGAACAGGGGTTTTCTGTCTATTTATCAATAACAAATATTGGCGACCAAACTGCCGAGGATGTTACCTTTCAGCTATCTCCCTCACTAAAACATTGGATTGATAATGAGGGGCCAAATTTATTCACACGCGGCATAAAATATTTTCCGCCAAAGAGAAATTACCGTTTAATGTACGATGGGATTAATGAGGCACTACATGAAAGTAGTCCCAATCCTTCGCAGTTCGATATTACAGTGTCATACAAACATCCTGATGCAGATCATCGTATAAACGATACCTTTCATATTGACCTTATGGATTATTGGAATACTTCTGTAATTGACTCAGAGCTTTATGAGCATGGTAAAAAAGTCAAAGAGTCTATTGACAAGTTAACTGCCGCAGTAAACAGTCTTAATAGAAGCGGTCTCATAAATAGTCGTGCTAGGATTTCAGTATGGCACGACGAGAAGAACTAACTGATGAACAATGGGCGCTTATCGAACCCATGATACCTAAACTGCCGCGCCGCGAAGACGGGCGCGGACGGCCGTGGAAAGATACCCGAGAGGTCATGAACGGGGTGCTCTGGATACTCAGGAGCGGTGCTCGCTGGCAGGACTTACCCAACAGATTTCCACCGTACCAGACCTGCCATCGCCGATTCCAGCAATGGGTCAGAGAAGGCACACTACGCAACGTGCTGGAAGCTCTGGCGCAAGACCTCAAAGAGCGCGGCGACCTCGATTTATCAGAATGCTTTATTGACGGCACGTTCGTGGTCGCTAAAAAGGGGGACTCGGAGTGGGAAAGACCAAGCGGGGCAAAGGTACGAAGCTCATGGCGGTGGCAGACCGCGCTGGTTTTCCTCTCGCCATCCACACGGCGTCTGCTAGCCCGCATGAAGTCACCCTTGTCCAAGCAACTCTCGCTCAAGTTCTTACCGCTGAAGGGCCTCAGCGACTGATCGGAGATAAGGCTTACGACTCCGACCCGTTGGATACAGAGTTGGCCGAGCAAGGTATCGAGATGATTGCGCCGCATAAAGCCAATCGAAAGAAAGCTCGGACGCAGGACGGCAGAGTGCTCCGGCGTTACAAGCGACGGTGGAAGATTGAACGGTTGTTCGCCTGGCTGCAAAACTTCCGACGGATAGCGATGCGCTTCGACTTTCATGATGAGAATTATCTTGGCTTCGTTCACTTAGGCTGCATCAGGATTTTGCTCCGATGCTATTTATGAGACCGCTTCTAGTAATATTGAGCGTCTTACTGCTATTTCAGGTGCTACCGGCCTCAATTTGTCAGTTCCTACCCTCAGAAATTTACAGCATCTTACGACAGGTGACAGTCAGATAGAGAGAATTAACCCAGAGGGATGTCATTATCGTGTAATCATGGAAGTTTTAGGCATCGACAGTAATACAGCTTTACAGCTTCGAGATTTTTTTCGACGAAGAGATGAAAACAAAAGGCTTGAAGATGTTAGAGGAGTTACAGATGAACTGATACAAAAGTTAAGCACACATTTCAACATTGAGCGTTACATCTCAACACCTAACAGCTCATTCAACCGGAGCGCGGGATAGCATTTAAGACACTTTGAGCGGCTGCGGATTCATCCTCTTAAAGCCCCGCTACATCTTCAACCTATACTCAGACATCTATCATTGATTTAACCTACCTCAGAGACGCTTAGAGACGGCCTCGCGACCATGTTTAGCTCTGGCTCATACCTCTACATTCCATAAAATCCTTACGCGGGACACCTCTCACACTGCCGCCCCCATTAACAGCGCGTCTTCATTGAAGCATCCCGCGTAAGCTTAAAGGTATTTCAGTTGTCAAAGAGCAGCAAAAGTTTTAGCTTGCCGTGCGTCTTGCGGCTGCTAAGTCATATCTCAAAGCGTTGACGCAAAGCAGAGACGCCCGCGCAGAATTTACGTTTGTCGTCCACAGACATGAGAGATGAAACTTTACTCATCTAACTAAGCCCTCCGTTGCATCTCAACTATTGAAGAAAGGACAGGACGCGCCGCTAGTGCCTCGCGCAGTTCCGTGTCCGTGATTTCGCTGTGACTTTCCATTGGTTATACTCCAATGGTTTCTCGCACAACGCACGCCGCATCCGGCCACGTTTCCGTGCGAAGGCTCAGTCCGAGCCTCAGAATTTCTAAAGCAGAGGCATGGTCACGGCCTACACTCAATCCGCACGCTTGGCACTCATGCCAACGCTGTGCAAGTGTCTTAGGAACATCTGCGCCGCATACGCATCTCTGCGATGTCCCGCGAGGGTCAACTTTCATCAGCACACGTCCAGCATTCTCAGCTTTGTACGTAAGCTTGTTAATGAAGAGTGACCATCCGGCATCAAGTATTGACTTGGCAAGCATGCTTTTAGCCAAGCCTTTGATGTTCAAATCTTCTATTGCAATCAGGCCATATTGATTAACGAGTAAGAATGAAACTTTGTGATGAAAGTCTGTGCGCTGATTTCTAATGTGTGCGTGAATGCGTTGTAAGAGTTGAACGGCTTTACGTCTCCGGTTACTACTTTTCTTCCGGCGTGAGACTTTGCGTTGCGCTCTCCGAAGTTTAGCTTGCGATTTTTTGTGATAGCGCGGATTCTCAATTTCTGTTCCATCTGAGAGTGTGGCAAAAGTGGAGAGGCCAACATCTAAGCCGATAGGCTCATTACAAACAAGCGATGGCTGTGCTTCATGCTCTACGCTAAAACACACATACCAGCGTCCGGCCTCACGCTTCACGGTGACGGTTTTTATCTTTCCTTCAACCGGACGGTGAAGTTTGAGTTTGATTTCCCCGATACCCTGTAAACGCAATTTCTTATTAGCGAGTAGCCCACACCCGTTGTTGTATTTTGGATAGGTGATGCTGTCGAATCGTGTCTGTGATTTGAAGCGGGGAAAACCTGCTTTTTCTTTTCGTTTAATACGAGTGAAGAAAGCCTTGAACGCCTTATCTACACGTTGAAGCACATCTTGACAGGCACAGTAATTAGCGAGTAATAAATCTCCCGCTTTGCGAATCTCTTTAAGCTGACTGGCTTGCGTATAGTAATTGACCGACACGCGATTGATGCGCCACGCATCACGCCTCTCTTGAAGCGCAGCGTTGTAGAGCCGACACGCTTCCGCAAGCTGCCCTTCAAGTAGGGCTACCTGTGAGCGTGTCGGATACAAACGGTATTTGTAGGTCTTACGAATCATCACTCAAAACTTTTTAGGATGATGGCGAGCGGCACACATGCGCCGCTCGCCTTTGCCTGACACTCGTTACGCTGCGATCTGTTGAACCACCGACAAGCGATGCGCCGGAAAGGTGTGCGGGCGAATCGCCTTCTCTGCGCGTGGCCTACTCTCCGCTTCCTTCTCCGCAGCTATCAACGCGGCAATCCGTATCAATTGCGGATTAGTCGTCCAATCATGTCTAAACACGACCCCGTACATAGCAATGCGGGCCTTGAGTGCGCGCTTATGCTTCTCGCCCAAGTGAATGTATTGAGGGCCAGTGCTGCCAAGCACGGCAGCGACGTTCTCAACTCTGGTGAGCGATGCGCGCTTGCCAATATCGGTCTGGTCGAAAAGGTTTTGAAGTGTGCGGCGCAATGCGGCGCGGGTTCTCTCAGGCGTCTTATTGCTTGTCAGAATATTAACGAGACGGCGAGCGTTCGTGATGGTGTATTTATGGACTCGTCCGCCTGAAACGGGGACTGTGTTAGAATGTCTCTTCATCTTTAATCGGTCTCCTTTACTGGTTGAAGGGTTAAAGGTGGATGAGGCGGCGAGTGCTACTAACACTCGCCGCCTCGCTTCGTTTAGATTTGAATGCCACGCAGTTTTTCGATTTTCGGCTTAGCTGGCGTGGCCTTTAGGATTGCAATGTTGATGCCCGTCTTGCGCTGTAATTGCTTCCAAGTGGTTTTGTTTTTCTTCATCTCTATTGCTCCTTAAGGGTGATGTCCAACGAACAAAGTAATAATAAATCAAGTTACGTAACTTGTCAAGAAAATAGTTGCGTAACTTGAAAAAAAGGATTATTTTCTTTCACTGAATTATGCCGACAAATCTAATCAGAAAACAGTTTCTATTAACTGACGCGGAAAACGAGAAGCTTGAAGCACAGGCGGCGGAGCAAGGCATGTCTGTCTCAAACTTGACCCGTTTACGATATGGATTAGAACCGCTTGAGAGGGGCGGCAAACGTCCCAACACAGGCAGGCTGCCAAAGGCTAAAGAGGAAGCGGTGAAGGGTGGAAGGAAAGCTAAGAAGTGAGCGGTAATACTTATCTCTGAACGGGCATTGCTTGATTACAAGCTATGAAAAAGTCAGAAATTTTTGCCTTAATTACAGGTCTTATTGGCTTAACAGTTGACTTAGCAGCCATTGTTCAGTTCTTTTTGCTGCGTCCTATTGGAACACCTCCAAATGTGCTTAATACCTCATCTGGATTTGAAGTTTTAACAATACTTGTGCTGATTTATAGTTGGTTTATTATTTCTTGGATGCTAATAAGAAGACACTGGTTTAGAACTCAGATTGGGAAAGAAGCAAAGATTTCCTCCAGAAAAGATTCTCCCCGAACTGTATTTTCTGATCGCACGAGAGCCACTGTAATATCTCTTGGAATAATCGCCTTCTCGTTATCCCTATTACTTACGATCAATTACCGTCCAGCGGAATTAAACTGGTTTATATGGTGGATAGCTATGCTGGGTATTAATGTCTTTGGTCTCATCGTGATAGGTCTTTTAATAGATATGGTTATCATACATTTAATGCCAATCATTTATATAGATATGGAGAATTTGGCTGAATAGTGTCTCGCAACGGCATAACAACCCCTCCCGCCTCAAACATTTTAATTCATTGACACTTTGACCAGCGTAAAGGTATCTTCTCCGCGTCTCACTAGTTCTTGCGGATAGAC
The DNA here is from genome assembly GCA_963817025.1 of Pyrinomonadaceae bacterium. GTDB lineage: Bacteria > Acidobacteriota > Blastocatellia > Pyrinomonadales > Pyrinomonadaceae > JACMLC01. Next base: position 1,341,913 of record CAWFML010000005.1, read on the forward strand.
CATCGTTAGTCTCACGTTCATTGCATGATAGTAGTCGTAAAATACCGTTGTCAGCGGTCTTAATGAGCGTTGGGCGGCTTTTACTTAACAAATGCAATAGATGATGATGTGTTAAATCAAACCAATCTCAGCATAGGAGGCAAGAGATGAAAAGAGCTTTCGTTTTTCTCACCACACTCACAATGATTAGTTCAGCTTTACTAATGTCACGGCCTACAAATGCTTTTGTCTGTGACGATACTACACTTCAGGGTAATTGTGTGAAGTATGCGCGCACGCAAGTTTCATTGCCAGCGACAAATCTTACATACTATCAGGCAAAGCTAAATATAATTAATCATAAGTTCCCTACAGTCGGGTCAGTGGCTGTGATGCCCGCACCCGGAACCCTAGCGCAGTATGGTCATGTTTCGGTGGTTCGTAATGTTGCAATCAGACCAGATGGGGGCCTCAATTAACCCTACAAGAGTCCAACTATGGCGATTGCGCTATTTCAACGCGCACGGTGACGCCGGAATCACGCAGCATTCAAGGTTATTTTGATCCGAGGTATCCTTCTGGACGCCATCGCCTCGCGTCGATTCTATATCGCCATCTACCGGCTCTGCCGGAAAGCAGTTCTACATCACGGTGAGCGGAGACGGATTTGATGCCTCCAGTGCTCAAGGGATGGTTTATGGAGGCGGGTGCGATGCATTTGGAAAATGCGCCATCCCAAACAATGTTATAAATAATCGGAGCGGCGCGAGCCTTCAAGTCCCTATTACCATCGGTTCCCCGGGAACATATACGCTTTACATCTTTAACTCAGCGGCTGGCAAGACCTCAAACGGAAAGTCCTTTATCATCCAGTAACACTAGATGGAGGCGGCGCAAGAAATGAGCGGCGCGTTATCGGAGCGCGCCGCATAACAACTCATTCAACCGGAGCGCGGGATAGCATTTAAGACATTTTAAGCGACTGTGGATTCATCCCCTTAAAGCCCCTCTACATTTTCAATCTATACTCAGCTATCATTGATTTAACCTACCTCAGAGACGCTTAGAGGCGGCCTAGCGAGCCTGTTTAGCTCTAGCTCATACTTCTACATTCTATAAATCCCTTACGCGGGACACTTCTCACACTGCCAGCCCCATTTAACAGCGCGTCTTTACCGAAGCATCCCGCGTAAGCTTAGAAGTATTTCAGTTGTCAAAGAACTCTAAAGCTATTAGCATGCCGTGCGTCTTGTCCGGCTAGATTCTCGCGTCTCTAACCGCTCGCGTATTTCCGTATCAAGCATCTCATCGCGCTCGCCGAAGATTGACTTCAGCCATTGCTTGTCAAAGTCAGAAGCGGGCGTAGAGAATGTGTCCTCTTCAACCAACAAGCTCACAGCCGTCCAGAAATCAATTAAGCGACCCGAAAGAGACGGCGGCAGCGTCCCCGGCCCCAGCGCGGCCAACTCCTCCGCAGTCGGCTCTATCGTCTTCTTAGGCATCATCGCGGGACGGTGCGTGGTGTCTTCGACCAGGGGAGTTTCAAAGCCCGGTGTGATGATGTCCGTGCCCGCTTCCAGGTGCGCGCGTCTTTATCGAAGCATCCCGCGTAAGCTTAAAGGTATTTCAGTTGTCAAAGACCTGTCGTGATAGCTTCCTAGCTATGCAAAAAAAGCAGCGCGCCGCTTCGTATGTTTAAGCCCTTTCTTTAACGAGTAGATTGTTGGTGAGTCTCGAAGCCTGGGCGCGGTCATGCGCAGACTTCAAAGCTCTCATCGTTGATAGAAATTGCGAGCGTTGCAGGTCGTCTAAATCCCCGGAAGAAGTCTGGCCCCTGAAATGGGTGCTGATTAAATTCTTCCAGGCTGTCTTGTCCTCGCCGATGATATAGCCGAGTGCTTCACCCAGCAGGTGGAGTTCAGCCAGTTCTGTTGACCGCAAATCCTTAAACTGTGTACCCTCCACTTGCTGGCTCTTGTGTGCGCGAACGGGTCGAAACCGACCGCGCGCAAGCCGGTGCGCAGGGCGCGAGCCTGCGCGATCTTCAGTGCCTGCCCGATGTCGGCGACTTCAGTGCCGTCGTACATCACTTCTCCGACAAGACAGTTGCCATAGACTTCGCGGGCGCGCAAGTCTCGCAAAGTAATGCGGCAGATGGCTGTGGCGATGCCAGCCGCATTGTGGAAATCACCCGGCTCGACGCGAATATCGGGAATATCGGTCAATCGCAGGCTGAGAATTGAGAGCGCATCAAAGTCGAAGATTGGCTGCTCGCTCGCTCCCTCGAAGCTGATCTGCTTGCGATCAAGACCATAAGCTTCAACGAACTCACGAGCTAGCTCTTCCTGTTTGAGCGTCCATGTGGATTGCGCCCGCGTGGTCGGCGGGGCGCTGTTTGCATTGCTTGTTAAAGCAGTTTCTGCTCTAGACATGAAACGGGAACCTCCTGAATGGTGAAACCCGCGCGAGCGTTAAAGCGCACGCGCGGGCGTGAGTTAAATTCGGCGACTTGAAAAATTAGATTGTGAACTTTGTTCGGCAGAGCCTCCTTTCTCAACACTGAGAAACAAACCGGGAGCAACAAAAAGATTCGAGCGAGAGCCTGTCACACCTGCTTGCCCGTTAGGTGTAGTCGCGCATCGCCCCCAGGAACGCGCGGCTCTCGCTCCTCCGCATGCGAGGAGATAGACACTCGCGGCGGAAAATAAAATCAAACTCAAAGTGAAGATTGCGCTCTTATAAAGCATCGCTGATGTCATCCATGACACTGTCGGAGATATGAAGCTTACCGTTGCCGTTTGAGTTCGGAGCTTTCAGCCCGAATGCCTCTTCGAGGCGCAGGCGCTGGTTAGTAAGTTGGATAAACATTGTGCTGCGGCGTTCTTCGATTTCATCAGGCGACAGATTTTCAACTTCGGAGATGAGAGCGGTGAACGCGCCCAGCAGATTGAGCAGCGCATGGTCGAAGGGTGAATTTCCGGTTGCGCCGGATTGCTTCGCGGTGTCGAGTTTCTTCTTGAGCTTCGTGACTTCAGTTTTACCGCGCTCTATGGTGCGCCGTTGTTCTGCTGTCTTGGCAGCTAACTCGCGCAGCACTTCGGTCACTTTCGCACGGTCGCTAATTGGGATTGCGACCTCTTTGTCCTCAAGGCCAACAACTACGGTCTCGCCTTCAATCCTTACTTGTCCATTGCCTATCTGCTTGCGCGCGGCGATTGGGATTCTTAGAGAATTCAGAAGATCAAATGCAGCATCTCCTTCACGCTCTAATGCCGACAGGCGCTCATAAAACTGATGCTTCGTCATAGGAGCATCAGGGTGATTGTTGAGAAAGTCATCGAAACGCTCGAAGCCTAAAGCTTCATGGCCCTTCTCATCACGAAACAGCATGAGAGCGCGAAAGGATTGTGAGGAAATATGACGGCCAAGATTCTGTGTGGCACGTATGGCCCCTAGAAGTTGGCCGGTCTCGAAGATTGCAGCCTCTCTCCCTGCTGCCTGGAGATTGCGTACCGTAGCAGCCTCAACTTTTTGAAGGGTCGTCGCTACATTCTTACTGGATTTACTCACCGTCTTTACCTCCGCAAAATTTGGAAATTCGGAACTTGATAAAAATTAGAAACCGAAAAAGCTTAGGAAAAATTGTTAGCTTCGTTTGAGAGTTCCGAAATTTCGGAACTCTGCTGCTCTAGAACTGTTAGACAATAGAGGTGGAACTTCTCGCTGAAGCGCAGCAGTTTGGGACTAACAGCCCAACCCTTTTGCGTTTGCGTTGCATAGCCTGCGACCTTCAAGGTGCGCAACGCGCGCATGCAAAAGTTATAATCAAAGCCGGTGCGCTGCTGGACGCGCTGAATTGACACCGGCTCGAAGTTCGTCCCCTCCAAAGCTTCAAAAACTTTCAGCAGGCGCAGGCCCGCGTCAATCGCGTAGTCTTCGTCTCTGCGTTGTTGGCTCACTTCATTGCCTCCTTCAATTCGTCTGTGACTTGCTCAACAAACTCCAACGACTCCTGCCCGGCTAACTCAGGAAAGTTGGCGCGTTGCATTTTGTGAACAGTGACTAAAGAGGTGATAGCTTGCCCGCGATAGGGGCGCGACCAATCGAGGAAGTCTTTCGCAGTCCTCATCCAGTAGTAGCCGAGTTTGCGCGTTGAGCCTATAGGCAACACCCATTCACCACGCAAAATCTCGATGCTGGATTTAACCCCGCGCTCAGACTCACGGAGCAAAGCTTGAAGGGTCGGCCCGGAGATTGGCATCTCAGTCGTTGCCGTCACAATGGCGCGGGCAGCGTTAAGGGCGCGCGGGTCAACCAATTGCTTTTTCTTCAGACGTAGCGAGACTACATCTGCGAGTCTCCGCACTGGGCTATGCTTTATAGAATTGAGATCGACAGTTCAGGAAGATGGCTATGGAAACAGGAGGTCTTTTACCAACCATCATATCTTGGAAGCAATGCCTTTGGCTTAACGAAGCGTATTCAGCCAATCATGTATTTACATACTGCTCTTGTGGCTAAGAATTATGACCGGTACTGGGGCAATTTTAAGATGCAAAGAGAGGATGCAATACAGCATAAATTCAATCTCCAAGCTCGAGCTTGTTCAATCCAGCCGCAGGGACTGGAGGCGGGACTCCATCTTTCGGCGGAGGCTTAACTCCCAGCGGTGGCATCCTCAACTTCGCTGGTGGCGATAGGAACGGCGGCGGGGGCATGCCTAGTAACGCTGGTGGCATCCGAAACATCATCAGCAGCTTCCGTAAGAATGGTTTCATCGGCGGCATTAAGAACTGGCTCGGCTTCGGCGGCAGTGCTGCGACCACAGCCGCCGCCGGGGGCTTGCCCTCCATCGCAGGCGGTGCGGCCAGTCAATTCGCCGCAGGCTTCATGCCAGTTATACCCAGCATCGGCGCGGGAGTCGCAGCGGGCGCGGGGACAGCGGCAGCCACTGGTGGAGCAGCCGCTGGGACGGGCGCGGCTGCTGGCGCATCAGGCGGTGCAAGTCTCGCGTCATTAGGCGCATTCATGCTTAATCCATTTACGGTAGCGGCGGTAGGTGCGGGAATAACCGCATTCATGCTGTGGCGACATTTCAGGAACGGCACGGAGAAAGCTTTAAAGAGAGAAATTCAGTCTGCATATCAAATAGATGTGAAAGACATGGCTGTGCTCAAACAGGTCAAGGAGATAGGCGAGCAGAGCTTCGGGCGGGGCAATGTCGGTAATCATTTATTAGAAAACTATCCGGCTAGAGCCTGCGAAAGAGCTTCTAGCGAGCTATGCGGAGAGCACAGGGCAGCAATCCAAGCTGGTGACTCAGAAGCAATTAGCTGACCCTAACTTTGCAGGCAATCAATTTGTGCATCGCATAGCTGGCGGCATCATTCCCGGTGCAACAAAGGGCTTCGATTATCAGCCCGTTCTTGCTGACGGCGGTGAATACATGTTGCGCTCTGATGTTACCGCACGCGAAGGCATGGAACGTGTTGAAGCTCTCAATCAGGGACGGGCGACTATCATCCCCAAAGCTCCTAAGCTGCGTGTGCCATTCATTAGCTCTGAATCGTCGAACGGCGGTTCAAAACAAAACTCAAAATCTTCTGGCGGCGGTATGCCTCCCGCTCTCGCCGCAGCATTCGTCGGCGCGATTCAATCCAGCACTGAAACCAGTCAGATGCTGCTGAGGAAACTCTCGACAATGAGTGCCGGTGCTTTCCTGGCATGGGCTGTCAAAGAAAATCCGAACGCTGTGGCTGACGGTCTTAGCCGCTCGCTGGACGGCTCGCACAAATCAGATGAATTGAAGAGAAAACTCGGCGGGGGTGGAACTCTTTAATGGTCATCATAGCGGGATTTGAAAGACTGGAAGTGATGGGTTCTTTCGGCCTTGAGTGTGGAATTGAATTCGCTGTCATCAAGCAGAGGCTGGGTAATGGGTACAGCAATCGCCTGCTCATTGGATCAAGCACAGGAACGCCTGATTGGCGGCTGCTTTACAACGTCCTGCCGGGCACGCTTGACGGCGGGATTTTGGTTAATGATGAGCTTCAATCTCGCGCTGACTATCTTTGGAAATTCTTTAATCGCCACATGAAGAGAGCCAGCGCCAGTTTTGTCATCACAGACCCGCTAAGCGGTAACTACTATCTCGCAGGTTTCGCTGAAAATAGACTCTCCTACCGCATGTTTGCGGTCAAACTTTTCTCTACCGGCATAGCGCTCGAATATCGCAGAGAACCGGGCGTCGCCACGCTTGAAGATGGCTCGCTCGGCATCTTCGAAAATACTGACTCCTTCTAATCATGCCGCTGACTCTCGACGCTGAAACACAACACAAGCTGGCTGCCTTCAAAGTGCAGCCGGAATTGACTGTCGGCGAAATCCTCGCGGTGCATTGGCCTGAGCCTGATGGCACGCAGTATTACGGTAGTTCAGATTTGGGTGCATTGCCGAACTTCAGAAATATCCTCAATCACATCCCCGCAGTCCAACTACGTCTGCCCGGCCTCACTTTTCCGAATGTTGTTCTTGCCGCTGATGTCTCCGATGAGCAAATCAATCTCAATTTTTGGGATGCCGACGGAGAGATTACACGGCTCTTCAGGACGCATGGCGAGGGCGTCAGGGTTGAGCTGCTTTATTTCTTTCCCCAGCTTGATTGGCTCGTGCCTCATTGGCTCGGACACCTTCAGCCTCCGGGCGAAGTTGATCTGGTTGAATTCCCCACCAGCGCTGCCTCCGGCTTCCGCTCGGCAGGGCTGCCGTTGCCGCATCGCATTTACCAACAATCCTGCCAGAATCAATACGGCCCTGCTGTGCCGCTCTTAACCCAGGAAGAGATTGATGAGAGCGGTTGTCCGGTCAATCGTCACATCGGCGGGCCTATCGGCAATATCGACCCGGCGACCGGGCAAGTCTACGCCAAGTGTAAAAAGACCGAAGCTGACTGCATTAAAATCGTCGGAGATGCGCGCTCTTATACAGGCTTCATCACTACGGTCGCCGCTGTCGCAATCCAGACACACGGGCAGACGACTTACGCTGCCAGCAAAGGCAATGAGACCACGCTCAAGCAGCCTATCCGTGTGCTCTACGGCGGGCCGCGCGTCGTCCGCGCACTTGACCTCTTAGCTTATAGACAGGAGCACAATACAGCCCATCCTGACCAGGGATTTTTGGCAGCGCATTTTGCCATCGGCGAAGGCCCATTAAGGTCAATCTCCGTCTGTTCCATCAATCAGGCGCTGGTCGGCGCGGCCCACCTCAACACGCGACTCGGCACGAACCGGCAGTCTCCAACTTCCTACGCGCCGAACGTCTCGAATTATAGTTATACCGCAAACTTCTTCGGACGTATCGGCCCGCTCAATCCGGGCAGCTATAACGCTTCCAATATCACGGGGCAGTGTACGGTCGAAGGGCTGGCTAACATTCGCGTCTACACGACGCCAACCCAATACATCGAAACTTACAATGACCTGCGCGGCTGGTGCTTGCTCAACCTCTATCACAAGTGGCGTTATGGTCACGGCATAGACATCCACCGCTTCGAGCTTCAGGACTGGATAGACCTCGCGGTCTTGGATGCTCAGACCTTCACCTTCACCGATCCGCTGGGCAACGTCTGGACAGGGCCACGCAATAAATTCAGCGCAGATTTGCAGGGCCGCTCGGCGCAAGAGCAGCTCACGGATATTTGCAAGTTCGGGCGCTACACGATGCCCTTCCAGCACTTTGGAAAAATCCGCATTCTGCCGCTACAGAAGGAGTCGCTGGAGAACGTCCCGGTCTTCACCGATGAAGGGCCAGCGCAGAACATTCTGCGCACTGAAAATACTGACGAGAAACCCAACATGCCGCGCATTACCTGGTCGCGGCAGTCGAACGCGGTCTTGCCCAACGAACTGCTGATTACGTTTGAAGACTCGGTTAATGGAAATACCGAGCGGCCTCTCACGCTGGCGTTTGAGAAGCAACAACTGAGGGCAGGCAGAGCTTACGGGGATTCGACCTTGCGCGTGGTGCGCAAGCTCTACTCGGCTGTGGGCCTCACTCTGCTGGCGCAGGTCGCGCGCGTCGGCTGGCTCCTATATCTGTTGGGTGAGTTCGATACCGGAGGCACGGCGAATAACTATAGCGTCTCAATGTACACGACGTTTCAGGCAGGCTTCCCTCTGTATCAATCACAAGTCATCAAGATAGATGCGGAACTGGTGCGCCGCTCTTCGCCAACGCCTGAGCGGCCACAGGGCTTTACCTACTTTCGTGTCATCAAGAAAACGCGCCAGCCTGACCTGTCCTATAGAGTGGACTGTCAAGCATATCCTGAAGACGTTTATGAGGGCTTGGAAACAGTAGTGCCTCCTGCTGAGGAAGGCTACGAAGCTGAAAGCGAGGCCAATACCCTCACGGGCGACGCTGAGGTCGTAGAAGATGAGACATGCAGCGGGGGCGCAAAAGTAACAGGCATCGGCAATGGCAGCACCCTACGATTCAACGGCGTGGTCGTTCCATCGACCCGCATACATGACATTCTGGTGGACTACAAATCAACGATGGCGCTGACGGGTTATGTCAGCTTCGATGGTGGCGCGGCTCAGGCTGTGCCTTTTCCTCCGACTGGTGGAGCGCCCGGCACTGTAACAATCAAAAAGCTGCTCTCTGCTGTCACGAGTCACACAATCACTTTTCTTAATCCGACTGCGCCGGTTCCCGATCTGGACAGGATTTCGCTGTTCCCGGCTGTCATTGACCCAATTGACCCGTTGGGCGGCACGGTCTGCCGCGCACGGATAGGCGAGATTACTTATGAGAACGGGCGAATCAAAATCCCCGTTCTGCCCTGTGAATAACTATGCCACTAACGAGCAACTTTGAAGGCTTCGACATGAGTATTGATAACCTCGACGGCACGGAGACACACGTAGGCGTCGTCACCGTTCATGTCTTCGACGCTACCAATCTGGTAGAGCTTGACCCAATTGCTTCTGATGAAAGCGGTGTCGTAGCCGCAGGCTCTGTGCCTGTAGCCGTTGGCACTGTCGTGCGCTTTCGAGTTGAAAATGACGGCTTCGGTCGCGCCTGGTATGACGAACAGACCACCACATGAGACATCTGATTATTAAACCGGACAGAGGCATCAAGCTTGTCCTGCGCCCCTTGTCAGCAGGTTTGTGGAGAGCCGCCGCGACGAAGGAGCCGGTGCTGGTGCAACTCTTCATGAGTGATGCCAGCCAGCCAGTAGGCTCCGGGCAGCCAATCGGCATCGCCGCAGTCGGCACAGTTTTTGAGATGGATTTCACGCCTGAGCTAGACCGCAAGTTGCGTTTCACTGCTATTTCAATCGCTGAAGACGGCGCACGGGATGTGGCGCTGCTGAGCGAAGCCCGGTCTGTGTACTTTAGCCTTCAGCGTGAAACGACAACTCCTGAGATCGGACAGGTGGGCGCGGCATCGGTTGTCGTTGAAGGGCCGGATACAAATGCTCTTGTAGTGACAGGCGCGAAAGGCTTCGGGCGACATGCTCGCTTCATGAAGGTCGAAGTCGCTGACGATGAGGCGATGGAGACTAATCTGGAAACCACGGTCTACGACAGCGCGGACTTTCTCGGCAGAGAGTTGCCGCGTCTGGTGCAGGTCAAGCGTCCGACCACGACCGCGCAGACCAGATACGTGCGCATCTCGTACTCGGCAGGCACTAGCTATGGCCCGGCTTCAAACATTCTGGAAGTGACCTTCCCTGCCGCTGACGGCACTGGTGGCTCATCCGGCAGTTTCGATCCCAACCCCCGCCTCGAACTCGTTATCAATCAACCCTGACTATGGAGTGAATTAACTTATGATTCGAAGACTCAAAAAACTGCTCCCCCTTTTCCTGCTCATCTGCTGCCTCGTGATGGCAGCCATCCCGGCCTATGCAGCCCCTCCGGTAGCCTCGAATTTCTTAGCGACCATCTCCACTGTCGGAGCATCGCTGATTCAGCTTCAAGGCTCAGACCCGGATGGCACGGCCCTCACTTTTGCCATTACTTCCAGCCCTCTGCATGGCGTTCTGTCCAGCCTGAACGCAACTAACGGTTATGTCGTGTTCACTCCGGCGAGCGGATATGTCGGCACGGACTCTTTCACTTTTACGGTGACGAGCGGCAGTCAGACCACTTCACCAGCCACAGCGAGCATCTCGATTACTAATGCCCGGACACGCATCGTGGATACTTTGGTTGATCCCTCCGGCAGTCCACGTTCCGGCAAGGTGACGTTTGCTCTCACGCAGAAAAAAGTCATTAGCCCGGTCGGCATCATCAGTGAAACCGGCACGGTCTCTGCCGTGCTCAATGGCTCAGGCCAGTTTGATGTCAGCGTGTATCCGTCTACGGCTCTCAGCCCACAGGCTTATTATCAGGTGTGGTTTGAAGCCTCCGGCAGCCTGAAGCGGGAGTTGATCGGCGTCTACAACATTCCAGCCAGCACGGCGACTTCTATTACTCTGGCTCCTTATCGCGTGGTTGATACGAACCTCACCGCGCAATACACCTTCATTGATTCAACCGCGCTCAATACGATCCTGAGCGTCGCGTCCGGCGCGGCTGCGGTCTACACGGGAACTCCGGCTGATAATGCTGTTCAGAAGCATGATGCTGTGAGCGGCAAGCTGAAGAATTCAGCAATCTATGATGACGGCACGACCGTGAGTATCGGCAACAAAGTGCAGATACCTGCCACGAAAACCTTCTCCTGGGATGCAGCGGGCGGGGTGAATGCTCCCAGCCAGACAGACATCTATCAGGGAGCGAGGGAGATTTACTATCCGGGGGCTGCGCCAAATCAAATTGCCAACGGCGTCGAGAGCGGCCATTTTTGGTTTACTTCGCCAGCATATAAATTCTATTTCAATGCGGGCACGAGCGGAGCGGCGACATGGAACGCAAGCGGGTTGACGTTGCCGGGCGCTGTCAATGCGACAAGCTTCGTGGGCAGCGGCGCAGGCATCACGGGAATCAATTTCTCGCAATTGAGTGGAAGCGCGACCGATGCACAGGTGGCAAACACAATCACGCTGGATAACTTTAATCAGATCACGACGCGCTCTGCTTCTGATTTATCAAGCGGCACTGTGCCATTAGCGCGGCTGGCTGGCATCACGAACACGGAGATTGATAGCGCGGCTGCTATTGGATGGACGAAGCTCAACAAGACCGGCAGTTCGCTTGCCGACTTGACGACGAGAAGCGCGGCAGACTTGTCGAGCGGCACTCTACCGGACGCGCGCTTCCCTTCGACCTTGCCAGCCCTGTCGGGCGTGAATTTGACGGCTCTGAACGGCAACAATATCAATTCCGGCACGGTTGCACCCGCACGCCTCGGCAGCGGTGGCGCAGGCGGCGGCACACGCTTTCTCGCCGACAACAGCACCTGGGTGCTCCCTGAGACTTTAGGCCTACTGGATAGCGTGACCCCTGCCGATGGGGCTTATCCTATCTTCCTGAATTCGCACACACTCGGCACGGGCTATATCAAGCAGGAGAGCAACGCGATTACGCTGGACGGCGCAGGCAGCGCGCCTGAAATCCGTTTGATGACCAACGGCACAGCCGGGGCCACTAATCGGACATTGGGTGTGCTCTACGCAGACGCGAACGCAATCTCACTGACAGCCAGGCGCAACGGCACATTCTCATCACAGGATACTGCTATCAGGTTAGACGCGCTCGGCAACGGGCTGATTCAATTCTTTAGAAACGGCGCTAACCTGTGGACGATTGATGCGAGTGGTCATCTTGTCCCTAACGGCTCAAAGAACATCGGTTCAGCCTCATCACCCGTGACGACGCTGAGTCTCCTGACTTCACTTTCTTTCTTCAACTCCGGCACTATTCAATCTTCAATCAAAACCACGGGGCAGGATGTGTTGACCTTTGAAGGGGGTGGCCCCGGCGCGTTGCCTGTCCTGGAGTTTTCTGCTGGCGGCCCGAAACTCTTTGTGCGCAGTGCTTCCCCTGAAGGCAACGTGACCGCGCCGCCGGGGTCACTTGTCTTAGATAGCACACACGGCAGGCAGTATCTGAAGGAATCCGGCGTGGGAAATACCGGGTGGGTTGATAGATTGAGCGGCGGCGTTAAGAGCTACCGCGCCCTCTTAACTCAAACAGGCACATCTGCACCAACTGTCACGGTCTTAGAGAACACTCTAGGCGGTACGGTGGTCTGGACAAGGGTCGGCCCCGGCGATTATTGGGCCACGCTCACGGGCGCATTTCCTGCCAATAAGGTGCAGATTTTCATGGGGTCATCATACGTCGGCGGCACGAGCTTTGTGCTTTTCCAGATGGCGCGGCTGGGTGCTAACGACATCCAGCTTGTAACAAAAGATGTTGATTTAAGCTCTGCGACTGCCAATGAAAGTGATGACCTGATGACTGACACAGCAATCACAATGTTAGTCTACCCATAGCGGAGGACGAACTATTCACGGTTCGCATAGAAGAGGGACGAGACTCGGCAAAGAGTCTGGCCCCTCTTTTCGTGGCTTTGACGTATTGACACAGTCGAAATAGAATTCTGGCCGTTATCGTGTTTCAATCGTCTTCATTATCGTGTTTGCGCGCAAAGGCGCAAAGAAGAGGTCGAATCTTTTCTTTGCGTCTTTGCGCCTTTGCGGGAGACGTTTTCCTACTCTTAACAGAGGTTGCTTTCAATGAAAACCGGCGTGTTTTCCCGAGTCTTACCAGCTTTCTTCCTCTCCAAAAGCGTGAACAAAACTTTTGTGCTGCGTGTTGAACAATGATTTGCTATAATCCACGGGCCTTGCAAGAGAGCAGGTCGGGTGGTCGCCGCCGCAATTTCCCGAAAGGGCGCGGGGGAGGAAAGTCCGAACACTATAGGGCAGCGAGCCAGCTAACGGCTGGGCGTTCGCGCGGCCTTCAGCGCCGCACGGGCGACGACAAGTGCAACAGAAAAAAGACCAGCCAGCGGGCGAGGGGGCTTTCGAGTCTCGTTGTTGCGGGTGATGGGTGAAACGGTGCGGCCCTTTTGCGGGCTTAATGTAAGAGCGCACCAGCATGCCTGGCAACAGGCATGGCTAGGCAAACTCCTCGCAGTGCAAGACCAAATAGGGAGGCGTCACACAGGGCTGCCCGCCCGAAGTCAGGTAGTAATACTTGACTACGACCTCCGGGTAGGTCGCTTGATCCATACGGCGACGTATGGGCTAGATGAATGATCGCCGCTCCGCTTCCATGCGGGGAACAAAATTCGGCTTACAGACCTGCTCTCAAATTGCATGGCGACGCTTTTTTTAGTTCCAAACGTCGCGTCCAGTAAAGTTTTCCCACCACTACATTCCAAATAAGGAGAAGCACACAAGCGATGGCGAACCGGAAAGGGGTGTTTATCGGAGCCTATGTGCCGAACGAATTGAAGGAATCCCTGCGCCGCCGGGCGGCGGCAGAGCATCGCACGCTCTCGCAGGAGATTACACGCATTCTAACCGAAGCCATACACGGGCGAAGCCTGCCGCCGGGCAGCATAGATCGCCGCACGCCGGAAGCGTCCACGCCGCGCCGCCGCTCGACCGATCCACCGATTCGCCGCCGCAAAGACGATCTTCCATAACTCGCCCGAAACCTTTTCACGCGAAGAGGAAGATTTTATATAGCATCGCTTTTATCCGAATAAGCCCGGCAGAGCTTAGCGCGCTCCACGCGCGAGCTTCTCAATTCACGCGCGCCCCCTTCAACATAAGGAGCGGCGCGCGTCGCCTTTTCCAGAGCGGTTTGCTAAACTTCCGCGCATAGAATCTGTTTCGAGTTAAGTAGAATTGTGAACAAGAACAATATTCTTTACGGCCTCGCCGGACTCTTAGCCGGATTAATCCTCGGCTTCTTCTTCGCCAATTCCATAAACCTGAAAAGTGGCGGGGCGACTCGCCCCGTGCCTGCACAATCGCGCGCTGAAACTCCGAATAATTCTACAGCCGCGCCTTCCTCGTCTCCTGAGCTGAGCGAAGCGGAAGTGCGCGAGGCGATTGCGACTGCCGAGAAGAAGCCGGAAGATATTTCACTGCAACGCAATCTGGGGCTGGCCCTTTATCGCTATGTAGGCTATACGCAGGACGCGCGCTATTTGCCGGACGTGGAGCGTTTTCTCAAACGCGCTTACGACGCAGACCCGAAAGATAGAGACCTTGCGATCGCGCTCGGCAATGTTCTCTTTGACATGGGGCAACATTCAGACCCTGCGCGTTTCAAGGATGCGCGAATCTATTATCAGAAAGCTCTGGAACTGAAGCCGGATGACGCGGACGTGCGGACTGACCTGGGATTGACATATTATTTCGCCAAGCCTTCGGAGCCGCAGCGTGCCATCGTTGAATATCGCCGGTCGCTCGAACTGAATGCGAAGCACGAGGCCACGCTGCAAAACCTTGCGGCGGCACTCATCGCCACGGGCAATCATGCAGAGGCGCAGAAGAGGATTGACGACCTGCAAGCAGTCAACGCGTCAAACCCTGCGCTCCCGGATTTGCGGGCGCAACTGGCACAGAGCAAAATCGCGCGGGAGTAACCTTGAAATATTTAATCATTATAGGGCTGCTGCTGGCCTTCTGGACTTACATGCTCTGGCGTTTGCGCCCGTATATCAAAATGGCGCGGCGCGTTTTAGGCATCGTGAAGGATGTGCAGCAAGTCAGCGTTAAGGATTCGAGAGAGCCTTTAACTACGAGCGGCAAAGAGGGTGACAGGCTTGTGCGTTGCGCTTCATGCAGCACATGGATTCCATCCACGCGTGCCGTACGCTTGCGTTCGCAGGCAGCCGCCTACTGCTCGCACGAATGCCTCGAAAGAGCCGCAGATGCCCCGCAACGCGCGCGGCGTTCTTCCTAAAAGCAACTCAACCTCCAGCAAGAAAAACGAAAACTTTCCCGCAAAGGCGCTGGTGGCGCAAAACAAAGCACGCCAAGAGTAAATGGCTTTCAAAGCTTTGCGTTCTTCCTTTGCGCCACCAGCACCTTTGCGGGAAACGTTCTGTTATTGCGCTTTCACTTTTTGCCCGCGTGCGCCCCAGAAGAAAAAGAGCGTGGAGATTAAAAGCGCGAGGGGCGCAATCAACAATGCCGCAGAGAGATGTTGACGCCCTGCATCTATCCCGATGACGCGCGCGAGCGTGGCAAAGGTAGCCAAGCCTCCTGCCTTAAGTGAATCAGAAAGAATCCCGACCGCCGCGCGCGAGATGGCATCGCCGAAGGTATGTATGATGACGATGTTGAGCGCGACAGCCGTCGCACGCACGAGCGTCGGCACGCTGTTGACTAGGATGGCGTGGAACGGGGCGTTACTGATAAAGAGCAGCAGGACGGCAAAGAAAATCGCCGGTAGATAGAGCCACGGAGTGTTGGAACTCAGGGCCAGCAAAGTCGGGAAGATGCCGAGCAGTGTGGCGACGGCGCAGACCAGAAAATAGGCGTTGCGTCTTTTGGCGGCCACGCGGTCTGCCAGCCAGCCGCCGCCGAAAGTTCCCACTGCGCCGCCCAGCAGCGAGACGATGCCCAGCGTAATCGCAGCATTGGTCTTGCTCATTCCTTTATCTTCGACCAGCAGGACTGTAGACCAGGTAGCGAATGCGCCGAGCGCGAAAGTCAAAGCAGTGTAACCGGCAGTCGAGAGCAGCCAGTCGCGCGTGCTCAGAATCCTCCACACGGTACGCAACCACGGTTCTCTGACATCAACATGCTTCAGAGCCTCGACTGTTTCCGCAGGCGCGATGGCGACTTCTTCAAGCGCAGTTTGTGGAACGGGTTCATCCGTCGCGCCGCGTTTCGGCTCTTGCAGACGCCACACCAGGAGCGCGGCAATCATGCCGGGAATCCCGACAATCGTAAACGCTATTCGCCAGCCAAAGAAATTCGCCAGCACTCCGCCAATCACAAAGCCCAGAGCAAAACCCATCGGAATCGCCGCCTGAAAAACTCCGAGCGCGGTCGCGCGTTTCTGCGGCGGAAAATAATCTGCGATTAAGCTCGGCGTAATGGTCGAGTAGGAAGACTCACCGACGCCGACAACCGCGCGTACCACGCAGAGCGCGAGCGCTGCCCCGGACATCGCAATCGTGACTTGTATCAAAGGAATTTGAAAGCTAATCGAATCGGGCAGAAATGGAAGGCGATCTATAAATCCTGTGACGGCTGTCGCCACGCTCCAGATGACTGCGGCTGCGGCCATCAATTTCGCGCGTGCGCGTGCGTCTCCCAGATAACCGAACAAGGGCGCGAGCACTGTGAAGGAGAGCAGCAGGGCGGCTTCTATGTATCCAAGCTCGGAGTGTGACAGCCCTAGCTGTTTATCTTCGAGCATCGAAGGCGCGACGGCGGGCAGCACCTGCCTGTCTATGTAGTTCAAAAAATTGACCAGCGAGAGCACGGCCAGCGCGTAATATGAATAACGCGGGACAGGGGCAGCGGTTGCTCCAGAAGCGTTAGGAGCATTGTCAATCGCGCCTGAATTTTGTGATGCGGTTTTCGGGTTCAATGAGCCGTCGCTTTCTACGTTAACACTTCGACAATGGCGGGCGTAATGTCCGCAAGGCTGCGAACGCGCGCGGCGATGCGGTCTCGATGTTGTCCCCAGATAAGTGTGGGGACTTGATTGAGCGTGTGATTGCGCGCAGACAAATCTTCTATGTTGCCGTGATCGCTGGTGAGCATAAGAGTAGTGCTATTTAAATCAAGACGGGCCAGCAGTGTGCGTATAAAACTTGCCAGATCGACGAGCGCTTCGCGTGCGAGTTCAAAATCCTGCGCGTGGCCTATCTTGTCCGTGATGAAATATTCGTAGAGCGTAAAGCGATGCCCGGCGGCAATGCTCGCTAAGATTTCGCCCGCCTCGACAGGCGTGCGCAGGGAGACATCCTCGCCTCTCTCGATGAGCAGGCGATTGGTGTAGTCCTGATAAATCGCCTGTCCCTCTTTTAAATCCTGAAGCGTGCGAAACTGCATTCCGGCTGCTTCGACGGCGGCTGTCGTGGCGGAGACCCATCTGGGGCGCGTCTCGAAAAACATCTGCGTATAAGCGTTGGCAAAGACGACCGGCAACACTCCCGCGCGTTTGAGCTGTAGAAAGATGGAATGCTCTTTGATGATTGCGCGCATCGCTTCATTGGGAAAGCCCTGCTTGTGATAGCCCAGAGTGGCGGGCGCGTTGATGCCCGTCAGGATGGTCGTCTGGCCGGACGCGCTCTGCGGCCTGCCTTCGACGCCGAGCCGCGCATCCGTGCGAACCAGCGCGCCGTCATAAATCAACTCCGGCTCTTCGTCCTGAAAAATCGCCAGCGGCTCAGCCCCGCTCAATCCATCCAGCGGATTAGCTGGCCCACGCGAGCCGATTCCCAGCCCGTCAATGAAAAATAGAATTACAGACATGCACTGCCTTGAATAGCATTAAAGTGAGATGAGAGACAAGCCGGATGGCTTACAAATTTTTGAGTAAAAGAGAAAGGCGTTTCCCGCAAAGGCGCAAAGGCGCAAAGAAAAGCGCGCAAAGAGCGAATGGCATTCAACACCTTTGCGGTCTTCCTCTGCGCCTTTGCGCCTTTGCGCCTTTGCGGGAAACTCTTGTGCTCTTCCACACACAACTCACGAATAACGGCTCATCAGCTTTGTAATCATCCACCACTTGCCGGAAGTCTCAAATGAAAAGTCGTGCCGATGCCCGGCTCGCTCTCAAACGTGATGTGGCCGTTGTGAATCTGGGCTGTGCGAAACGCCTGTGCCAGACCGATGCCATGGCCTTCCGGCTTGGTCGTGTAGTAAAGATGAAAGATACGCTCGCGCGCTTCAGGCTCGATGCCGCGACCATGATCTGCGATTGAGACCAGCACTGCGCGCTCGCCTTCGCGCGCGGTCGTAACCAGCAACTCGCCGCCGTTCTCCATCGCCTGAAAACCGTTGATGATGATGTTCAGGAAAGCCTGTTTGAGCATGTCCGCGTCGCCAGCGATGCGCGGCAGGCTCTCTGCAAACGAGCGTTCGATAGACGCGCCGCGCATCTCCGCTTCGGGCGTCGCCAGCGCGAGCGTCTCTTCCAGAATCTGGTTGACATCGAGCGGGCGCATCTGCAAGCGCGGCGGGCGTGTGAAATCTAGAAACGTCTGCACCACGCGTTCGAGCCGCTGCAATTCAGATGTGAGGATATTCAACTGCGGGCGCACCTCGTCAACGGCAGGCGAATAGCGGTCAAGCTTTGAACGCAACAGCTCAAGATGAATGACAATCGCGTTCAATGGATTCTTGACTTCATGCGCGATGCCGGAAGTGATGCGTGCGAAATCTACCAGACGCTGCGAGTAATCGAGTTGCGATTCAAGCTGCGCGACCGTTTCGCGGTTATGCAGCAGGACGAGCGCGCCGACGGTTTCGCCGCGATCCGAGATTGGCTGGACTGAAGCAACGAGTGGGGCTGTGGCGGGCTTGCCGTTGGAAGAAGCCGGAAGAGTCACGCGCGTAGAGGTCTCTCGCTCAGCGAGCGTGCGCCGCGTCAACAGGGCCAGCGGATGTTCCGCCCCGACTATTTCATCCAGCGCGCGTCCCTCCGCGCCGTCTTCCACTCCGAGCATCTTTTCCACGCCGGGACTCGCCAGTATCACGCGCCCGTCCGTGCTGACCAGCAACAATCTTTCCTGAAGACTCGTGAGAATCTGTTGCAGCCGCCCGCGCGCCTCGCGCAGTTCCGAGCGGTCGCCCGCAATCTGTTTGCCGATCTGCTCTATCCTATCAGCCACGCCGACAATATCCGCGCTCTGATTTTTCGCTTCGACCGCCTCCGCCGCGTATGAATTGCCGCGCGCAATCTGTTCAATCGAAGTAGTGATGGCGCGAAGCGGGGCGATAATCAAACGCGCAGAGCTGATGGCGATAAAGGTAGCCGTGGCGATGGCCGCGAGAGCTATCAGCAGGTTAATGATTAGAGCCTGTGTGATCTCGCTCCGAATCAACGAGAGTGAAACGCCGAGGCGCACGCGGCCAAAAATCTGCCCGCGATATTCGAGCGTGCGCGTGTATTCATAAAAGGCTTCATCGCCTGCGTAAATCTTTTTGAGCTGTGAAGGGAAAGAGGCTTCGGCCAGCGTCTCGAAGGAGGGAAGCGGTTGCTGTGCGGCGTCTTTGGGAAACCTTATCAGCGGCTCGCCAACTTCGTTCTCCACCAGCAGAGAAGTGATAGGCGCGCCGCGTTTGACGATAGCTTCGGCAAACGCGCGCGTCGCCTGCGATTCGTTGATGGCAGATTTGGGCGCTGTGTTCGGAGAAGCGACCAGCGCAGCTTCGACCGCAGAGGCTACCTGTAGAGAAACCGTTTCGGCCTGCCCGCGTGCGCGACCGATGAGCACGCTCGTCAGCCGCGAGATATTGATCGAGATCAGAACGATTGCGACTGTCCCGACCAGCAAAGTAATCAGCGCAATCTGCCGCTTGAGAAGCGCGCTGCCGCCTTTCATGACAATCCGCCCATCCTACGCTCGCCGAATGAAATGGGGGATTGCAGTTGCCCGCTCTCCGGAAGTTGCCCGCGATCACGATACAGGCGCAGCTTGTTGTGCAGCGTCTTGAGACTGATGCCCAACAGCTCTGCGGCGCGCGTCTTGTTGTTTTCCGTTTTCTGAAGCGTACGCATAATCATCTGCCGCTCGACTTCTTCAAGCGGCGTCCCGACAGGGAGCGAGATGGTATCTTCGCTGCGCGCGCGCTGGCGCTGATCCACAGGATAAGGCGCGAGATGATGCCGCTCTATCTCTTCGCCGGAGCAGATGATGACGGCGCGCTCTATCGCATTACGCAATTCGCGCACATTGCCGGGCCAGTTATGCGAGCGCAAGACATCGAGCGCGCCTGCCGTGAGAATGCGCGCGGCTCTTTGATGACGCTCGGCAAGCTGGGCCACCAGATGCTGTGCCAGCAGCGGGATGTCTTCTCTGCGGTCACGCAGCGGCGGCAGCTCAATCGTGATGACATTCAGACGATAGAGCAGGTCTTCACGAAAGTTGCCGCTTCTGACAGAGTCATGCGGGTCTTTGTTGGTGGCGGCCAAGAGGCGTACGTCAATCGGAATCTCCTGCGTGCTGCCGAGGCGGCGAACCGTGCGCTCTTCCAAAACGCGCAGGAGCTTGGCCTGTAAGAGCGTCGGCATCTCGCCGATTTCATCAAGCAGCAACGTGCCGGAATCGGCCAGCTCAAAGCAACCCTGCCGCCTCGCAGCCGCGCCCGTAAAAGCTCCCTTTTCATGTCCGAACAGCTCTGATTCCATCAGCGTTTCAGGAATCGCGGAGCAGTTAATCGCCACGAACGGAGCGGACTTTCGCGGACTCAGGTTATGAATCGTGCGCGCGACAAGCTCTTTGCCAGTCCCTGATTCGCCTGTGATAAGCACGGACGCAGACGACGGCGCGACCTGTTCGATGAGCGAATAAATCTGCCGCATCGGCTCAGAACTGCCGACCAACTCGCCAAACGCGCCCCTGTCTTTGAGCTGTCGCCGCAGCGATTCGTTCTCGCGCCGTGCCTCGCCATACTCGACCGCGCGCTCAAGGACGATGCGGAGCTTGCGCATGTCAATCGGCTTTTCAAAATAATGATATGCGCCTTCTTCCTGAATCGCGCGCAGGGCCATCTCGACCGAACCCTGCCCGGTCAAAAGGATGACTGCCATTTCGGGAAAGCGTTTACGCAACTCGCGCAAGAGGCCAAAGCCGTCGAGCCTCGGCATCAAGACATCCGTGATGACGACCGAAGGCAGAAACTCTTCCGCGCGTTTTAAGCCAGCCAGCCCATCTGCCTCTGCAACGGTCTCGTAACCCCACGCGGCCAGAAGCTCGCGCAACCCGTCAGCCGCAGCCGGTTCATCATCAACAATCAGCACGCGTCCTTTTGCCATCATCGAGAGTTTAACATACCGGCGATAATTCAGAAGTAGCAGCGAAAGTAAGTGCCGAATTCTGTAGCCCCTCGGTGGCCTGTATGCAAACAGAAAGCCGTTGACTTCAATTCTTTAGAAGAGTACAGTCTTTATCCGTAATCTCACCTCTGACCTGATAGATTAGGATTACAAGTCTCGCCCCTGAGATGGATGGCATGACACTTTAGATTTACGAGAACCTCCCTGTCTATGCTTTCGCTCTCACTAAGCATGACGGTCAGCAGAAACATGACTCATCTAAATGAATGAAAGGAAAACTCACAAATGCAGCACAGAAAAATCTCACGTTCCTTGGCACATGCGTTCACTTTCTTACTAGTTGTAACCCTCATCACCGGCACGGCATTGGGCCAGTCAGCGAAAAAATCACCAAAGCTTCCACGGGGAACCTATACGGTCAGCTTTCGCCCCTACACGGGTGAGGGCTTTCGGCTTCTCCCCGTGCTGGTAACAGGCGTGACCTCACAGACAGGTGAGGGCATACAGGTTGATAAAGTCGAGGTTGAAAACAAATCTGCCCAATCGGTCGAGAAGTTGAGGTTCACATGGTATTTGTCCACACAGGAGAATCCTGAAACTGTCTTATATCAGGGGCAAACTCCCTTGCTCGAAATACCTGATGCAATCAAATCAGGTGAAATGGTAGAGATTTTGTTTCCCGTTACTTCCTTTGCTAAAGCCGCGAGGTTGTGGAACAGCAATACTGCCACCTTAAACGGTAAGTATGTGATACAAATTGGAGTGAGCGAAGTTCGTTTTGAAGATGGTTCTGCGCGCACGCTGCTGGCAAAGAGGAAAGGCAAAACGCCCGAGGCAAAGTTTGCTAAAGCCATGTACCATGCCTCTCCGACTTCTTTAGCTCAGCCGCCGGATTATTGTCCTAACCAGAGTTGTGAGGTTTCGACCGTTGAGGGAGTCCCTGTCGGTTATTCGTGCGTGGGTGCGACAGGGCAATCCTGCACAAACTCTGCTAATGGTCAATCGTGCTCAAGCGCCATCTGCCGCAGAGAGGGCACTGGCCCGGTAAGACCGCCAATCCAGCCTATCATTCCGTAAATTTCCCAACAAGCTTTGTTGAAAAATCCGCCGCCTGCTTTTCATCTGAGAGAACAGGCGGCGGATTCGTCTCAACTAAAAGAAAAATCGTCTGCACGGCGCATCACTTACAAGAGTTAATCGACATTGTTTTTGAAATAGTCGGCAATGGCGCGGGCCAGCGCAGGGGTTGTGTATTCGTGCGGCTGGATGGTGGTTTGCAGTCCGTAGTGGGTTGCGGCGCTGGCCGTGATGTCGCCGATGCAGGCGATGGTGACGCCCGCAAGCAGTTGAGAGAGGTCTGTCGTGTCGAAGAGTTGTGCGAAGTTTTTGACTGTCGAGGAGCTTGTGAAAGTGATGCAATCAATCGCCCCGCCTTTCAGGAGGGCTGCGACGCGCCCTAGCTCGGAAGCCTCCGGCTTGACTGTGCGATAGGCAGGCACGACATCCACACGCGCGCCCGCCTCTTCCAGCGCACGCGGCAAATAGTCGCGCGCCGCAGCCGCCCGCGGGATCAGAAAGTTAAGAGTCTCAAAACCTTCGTCGCCTCCCAGATAATCACGCAGGGCTGCAAAAACGCCCTCGGCTTTGAATTGTTCGGGCAGGACATCAACATGAACCCGCGCGTCGCGCAACCGCGTGGCCGTCGCTTCGCCAATCGCACAGACGCGCAATTCATCAAGCTCATCTGTTTCATGCCCGCGCTCGGCCAGACGGCGCAGGAAATAGCTCACACCATTAACGCTCGTGAAAATCAGCCAGTCGTAGCCGTATAGATTATCAATCGCTTCATCAAGCGGCTCGTAACTCTCCGGCGCGACGATTTGAATAGTCGGGCAAGAGATGACACGCGCGCCATATCCTTCAAGCCGCGCGGCGAACTCATGAGCCTGCGCGCGTGCGCGTGTGATGACGATGATGCGGCCCGCGAGTGATTGGTCTGAACTGCCGGTTTGACCTGACATGATTAAAACATCTCGCGCAAAGGCGGAAAGAAGTTCAGGGAGTGTCTGGAGTTCAGAGAGTGCGGAAAGATGTGAACTTATCTCTTAACTCTCTAAACTTTACGAACTCTATCAACTCTTTACTTCTTTGCGTGAAGATTAACTTTCCGTTACTGATTCCTTGAGCAGGGAATTCACCCCTCTCTGAAGAAGCCGTTCGGCCAGCAGCTTGCCTGATCGAGCTGCCTCTTCAATCAGGCCGTCAATCGTCTCGCGTATGAGTCGCTCGCCATTGACGCTCGCAACCAGGCCGTCAAGCCGCAGACTCTCACCGGAGACGAAGGCATGTCCGGCAATCGGCAGTTGGCAGCCGCCGCCCAATTCACGAAGCAGCGAGCGTTCGGCTGTGCAGGCCGCACGCGTCGGCGCGTGGTCCAGAATCGCAACGAGTGAGAGCGTTTCTTCATCGCCCGCGCGCGTCTCTATGCCGAGCGCGCCCTGCCCTACGGCTGGCAGCATCTCTTCCGGCTCAATCGCGGCGCTGATGCGCTCTGCCAGACCGAGCCTGCGAAGTCCGGCAGAGGCCAGTATCGCCGCGTCATACCATCCCGCGTCAACCTTTCGCAAACGCGTGTCAACATTGCCACGCAAATCTTTGATTTGGAGATCGGGCCGCAAGTGCTTCAACTGGGCCAACCGGCGCGGGCTGGACGTGCCGACTACCGCTCCGGCTGGAAGCGTAGACAGGGAATGTGTTCCGGCTGTCGCATGAGCGGGAAGCACCAGCGCATCACGCGCATCTTCGCGTTCGGTGATGGCCGCAATCGTCAGGTTTTCCGGCAGAATTGTCGGGAGGTCTTTCAGGGAATGGACTGCAAGGTCTATGCGCCCGTCAAGAAGGGCTTCTTCAAGCTCTTTGGTAAACACGCCTTTGCCGCCGATGACCGCGAGCGACACATCCTTCAAGACATCGCCGGAGGTCTTGATGATCTCGATGTGGACTGTGAGCTGCGTGTGCCATGCTTCAAGTGCGGTCTTGACCCACGCTGCCTGCCAGAGCGCGAGACGTGAGCCGCGCGAGCCGATGATGAGACTGGGCTTCATTCTTCTGTCGGCTCTTCCGCATCGAAGAGGTCGCGCCAGACGCGCACATTCTCTTCATCACCCATGCCGTAAGAGCGGCGCATGCGATGCATCACGGGATGAGAAATCTTGTTGACGGTTGAGATGAGCAGCGATTCGATGGCGCGTTCCTGTTCGGGCGTGAGCTGGCCCAGACGATTGCGCTGGCGCGCGAGTTCAGCGCGTGCGATGTCCTGCATCTTTTGCCTGAGCGCGCCGATCTGCGGGCCTATGTCGAGCGCGCGGAGGGCTTGCTGAAACTGCATCAACTCCGATTCGACGATCAACTCTGCGCGCTCCGCCTCGCGCTCGCGCTCGCGTATGTTCGAGGTGATGACGGCTTCGAGGTCGTCTATGTCAAAGACGAAGAGATTGTTCAGCTCTCCGATGGCCGGGTCAATATTGCGCGGCACGCTGATGTCTATAAAGAACGAAGGGCGTCTCCTTCTTTTCACCAGAGCCTCACTCACCATCCGCCGCGTGATGACATATTCTTTCGCGCCGGTCGAACAGATAACGATGTCGGCCTGAGACAAAAATTCTGGCAAGCGGTCGATGGCAATCGCTTCTCCCTTAAACTCTGCCGCCAGCTTGCGGGCCGTTTCGGTCGTCCGGTTGGCGACGAGCAGCCGCGTTGCCCCTGCGTTGATGAGATGACGCGCGGCCAATTCCGCCATCTCGCCCGCGCCGACCAGCAGCACCGTCGAGTCTTTCAGCGACCCGAAAATCTTCCGTCCCAACTCGACGGCCATGTAGCTGATGGAGACTGCGTTTGAGGCGATGCCGGTCTCGTTGCGGACGCGTTTGGCGACATGAAAGGCGTGGTGGACAAGGCGATTGAGCACGCGACCGGCAGTTCCCGCTTCGACCGCCAGAGAATAAGCGCGCCGCACCTGTCCCAGCACCTGCGCCTCGCCGACCACCATCGCGTCCAGCGAAGACGCCACACGGAAGACATGGCGCACGGCCTCGTCGCCCGCGCGTGTGTAGAGATGTTTGTCGAAATCTTGTTGCGGGATAGCACGCGCGGAGCTTAAAAACTTTGTGAGGTGTGACGCTGCCTCTGCTTCGCGTCCCTGTCCCATCTCTGTCAGGACTTCGACGCGGTTACAGGTCGAAACAATCAAGCCCTCGCGCACCGTCTCGCCGTCAACCAGCGAGCGCAGGCTGGTAGCGCACACGTCATCTGTAAACGCTAGGCGCTCGCGCACGGCCACCGGCGCGGTTTTATGATTGAGTCCGACGAGAACGATTGACATATGTGTGGCGGTCAATTTACTGCAAAAGAATTTGCCAGCTCGCTGCGTCCCGGCTTGTCAACATGAATACGCATCTTTGACTTCTTTTGGATTCGCAGCCGCACCAGAGCTTTGACGCTGTGAACAACAGTTTAGTTTAACCAAAATCATGATAACCGCCCAGCAGCCGCGCGACGACAAAGGTGCAGAGCACGAGCGCGAAACCTGCCACGCCGAGCCATGCTGCCCTGCGCCCGCGCCATTGCGCCGTCGAGCGATAAAATATCAGGCCGAGATAGAGCAGCCACGTCAGGGCCGCAAAAATCTCTTTCGGGTCATTATGCCAGAGCCGCCCGTCGCGCGAAGATGACCAGACCATCCCGGCCAGCAGGCCGAGCGTCAGCAAGGTGAAGCCTATACCCGACGCGCCGGTCGCAATCTCGTTGACCGTCGTCAGCGACGGCAGGCGGTGAAAGATCGCGCTAAAGGTTTTCAATTTCAGCTCGCGCTCTTGTAAGAGATACATCACGCTCGCCGCAAAGACGACGAAGAAAGAAGCGTAAGCGAAGATCAGCAGCGTCGTATGCACAGGGAAGAGCCATGATGCTCCTGCTCCGACCGTGACGACTCCCGTCGTCGGATTCTCACGCGTGACGCTTGCCATAAAAGTCAGGACTGCGATGAGCGGTAAAGTAAAGCTGCCGAGAGCGAGCAGCGTGCGATAACGATAGAGCGTCAGCCCGTAGGTCGCAACCAGCGTCCACGCCAGAAAGGAGAGCGTCTCGCGGATGCCGAAGAGCGGGTAACGCCCGTCCTGCGCCCAGTCAATGATGAGCGAGGTCGTATGCAGCGCAAAGCCTATGGCGAGCGCGACAAGCGAGACGCGCTCCAGCGTGCGGCGTTTATTAACAAACGCCAGAATGGCATGTATCGCCGCGACAACATACGCCGCCAGAACAGAGAGCAACAGGGATTTCATGGTTTGCGAAAAAACAGGTCTGCGCGAGACGTATTGTAATTGATGAAAGAAAAATGCAGCAAGCTTGCCTTGAACAAAAGCAAAGAAAATTTCCCGCAAAGACGCAAAGGAAGACGCCAAGAAAGCTATCAAGATAAATCAAAGCTCAACTACTTAGCGACTTGTCTTCTTTGCGCCTTTGCGCCTTTGCGGGAGACGTTTTCCTTCTTGTGCTTGTTCATAAGACAAAGCCTGTGCTAGTTTCAAGCGAAAAGGGAGGGGCAATTCAAAGTGGATTTCGAGCTTTCCGAAGAACAGCGGATGGTGCAGGCGTCTGTGCGCGAATTTGTGGCGGGTGAAATCGCTCCGCGCGCCAAAGAGTATGACGAGCACGCGCGGTTTCCGCATGAGCAGATAAAGGGGCTGGCGGAGCTTGGGCTGCTGGGGATGATTATCCCGGAAGAATGGGGCGGCGCGGGCTTCGACACCATCGCGTATGCAGTCGCCCTCGAAGAGATTGCACGCGCGGATGCTTCTGTCTGCGTCATCGTCGGCGTCACCAATTCCGTCTGTTGTTATCCGATCTTGAGTTTCGGCACGGACGAGCAGAAACGAAAATATTTAACGCCGCTCGCGCGCGGAGAAAAGCTCGGCGCGTTCTGTCTCTCAGAGCCGCAGGCAGGCTCCGATGCGACGAATCTCAAGACGCGCGCCGTGCGAGACGGCGATTCCTATATCATCAACGGCACGAAATCATGGGTCACCAGCGGCGGCATCGCAGATGTGTATATCGTGATGGCCGTGACAGACCGCGAGGCAGGGAAAAACAGCGTCACCGCCTTTATCGTGGATAAGGAATCAGAGGGGCTGACGGTTTCAGGCATCGAGCACAAGATGGGCCAGCGCGCTTCGCAAACTGCCGAGATGAATTTCGCGGAGGTGCGCGTCCCCGCAGAGAATGTGCTGGGCGGCGAAGGCAACGGCCTGCGTGTGGCTTTCAACAGTCTGGATAACGGGCGCATAGGCATCGGCGCGCTTTCCACTGGCATCGCTCAGGGCGCGCTCGACGAGTCTCTGAAATATGCTAAAGAGCGACAGGCGTTCGGCCAGCCCATCTCGGAATTTCAAGCCATTCAATTCAAGCTCTCGGACATGGCGATGACGACGGATGCCGCGCGCCTGCTCACGCTCCGCGCCGCCGCTTTGAAGGACGAGGGGCATAGACAGACAGGCTACTATGCCGCGATGGCTAAGCTTTTCGCTTCCGAGACGGCTAATAAAGTCTGCGCCGAAGCGGTGCAGATACATGGCGGCAATGGCTACTCGCGCGATTATCCGGTCGAACGCATGTACCGCGACGCGCGCGTCACAACTATCTATGAAGGCACAAGCGAGATTCAGCGCATCGTTATCTCAAGAGGAATTTTAAAGCAAGGATGAAGGCGGAAGGATGAAGGATGAAAAGAGTGCTACTGAAAATGAGTGACTCAAGTTTAAATAGCATGCCTTTCATCCTTCCGCCTTCCGCCTTCATCCTTGCTCTTCATTATGCCTGACAGACAAGAAGCCTTGCAGTTGTTGCACGAATACACGAAGGGCGACAGCCTGCGTAAGCATGCGCTGGCGGTCGAGGCCGCGATGCGCGCCTGCGTCGAGCGTTACGGCGGGCCGGATGAGGATGTGGAAGAGTGGGGCATCGTCGGGCTGTTACATGATTTCGATTACGAGATGTTTCCAGACCCGGAGGGCGGGCATCCGTTCAAAGGCGCGAACATTCTTTGCGGGCGAGGCTATACGGATCGCATCATCCGCGCGATTATGGGCCATGCGCGCTACACGGGCGTGCCGCGCGATACGTTGATGGCGCGTGCGCTTTTTGCGACAGACGAGTTGTGCGGGTTTCTGGTCGCCTGTGCGCTGGTGCGTCCCTCGCGCAGTCTTGATGACATGGAAGTCTCATCCGTCAAGAAAAAACTGAAGGACAAAGCCTTTGCGCGCTCGGTCAATCGTGAGGACATACATCAGGGCGTTGCAGAGTTAGATGTCGGGTTGGATGAGCACATACGCTTTGTGATAGACGCCCTGCGGCCTGTGCAGCAGGAGATCGGATTAAACAGAGTCGAAGAGTGAGTTTGCTTGCGAGAGCGCGAGCGGCTCAAGTATGCTGCCGGAACGAAAAGCGATTTTGACGGGTTGCGGCGTCGGCGGTTGCGGCTGCTCCTTTTTTCTCAACAGCATCATGCTGACAAAGAAGAGCGTCAGTAGCAAGATGGCCGAGAGCAGCACGGTCGCCATCGCTTGCAACTTGCGCCGCCGCGCCGTATGGCGATAGACGAAGATGCCTGCGACGATGACGATGGCAACGGGAATAATCAGCGGGCTGAGCGCGATGAGGTCGATCGAGTTTGGCTCAAGACGCGATGCCGTGCCTGACAAAAAGAGAATGATGGCGATGGCTGCTCCTGAGCCGACGATGCTGGCAATTAAAGAGACAATGAGAAGTAGCTTCCAGCGCATCCGGCTTCAATCCTTAAAGCATCGCTCCGTTGAATCTTGTGGGAAAATTATTTGCAATCGTTAGACAAGACCGCCTGAGATCGCAGCCAAGCATAGCACAAGAGCCGTGATTGACGAGAATAACGAGGGAGGTAGGACAACAGTGACAAGCGACGGGTGACAGTTGATAACAAGAAAGCTGCTTTAATCTTGTCACACATCATTCATCGCTTATCACTGCTAAAAAATGGTTACGAGAAGCGCACTCTTATTTCTGGCGCGGCAGGAAGGGCTGAAGGATTTCGCGGCGCGCTTTAGCCTTTTCAAAAAAATGACGACGCGTTTTGTCGCGGGCGAAGACATAGAAGAAGCCACCAATGCTATCCGCGAACTCAACGCGCATGATTGCACAGCCTCTTTCGATCATCTCAACGAATCGGTTTCCAGCGTCGCAGAGACAGCGGAAGAAGTGCGCGAATACCTGCGTATCCTTGCGCGCATAGACGAGACGGGCATTCGCTCAAACGTCTCCATCAAGCTCACGCAGTTCGGTCTGGGGCTTGACCCGGAGCTGGCCTATAAGAACGCGCGCACTGTCGTGGCAGAGGCTGCGCGGCGCGGCAAGTTTGTCCGCGTGGACATGGAGCAGTCTGCCGTCACGCAGGTGACGATAGATATTTTCAAACGCCTCCGCGCAGAGTTCGGGCTGAATGATGTAGGCATCGTGCTGCAATCATACCTGCGGCGCACATACGATGACGCGCAGGAGCTTTTAAAAATCCCAGCGCGGATACGCATCTGCAAGGGAGCTTATAACGAGCCGCCCGAAGTCGCTTTCCCCGACAAAAAGGACGTGGATGAAAATTACGTGCGTGTCATGAAACTGCTGCTTTCGTCCGGCACTTATCATGGCATTGCGACGCACGACCCGAACATGATTAACGCGACCATACGTCATGCGCGCGATAACGGCATCGGCAAAGAGACTTTCGAGTTTCAAATGCTCTACGGCGTGCGGCGCGATTTGCAGTTAAAGCTGGCGCGCGACGGATACAACATGCGCGTCTATGTGCCCTACGGCAAGCATTGGTATCCATACTTTATGCGGCGGCTGGCCGAGCGTCCCGCTAACGTCTGGTTCGTGCTCAAGAATATGTTCAAGGGATAGAAGAGTAGAGAGTTCAGAGAGTTTGGAGAGTGTAGAGAGTTAAAAGATAAGTTCAACTCTTTCCGCACGCTCTCAACTCTACAAACTCTATAAACTCCAAACTTAAAAACCGATGAGCGGATACGAGTGGATAGTCTGGATGGTGCTGGGCGTGATTTTAATCATCGCCGAAGTTTTCACGTCCGGTTTTGTGCTGCTGTGGTTCGGGATTGCCGCGCTGGCGGCAGCGCTGGCAGGGATGGCCGGACTCGGCATCCCCTTTCAGTTTCTGATTTTCCTGCTCGTCTCGGTCGGCCTCACCGCAGCCTCGCGCACAATCTTCGTCAACTACTTTTCGCAGGAGAGAAGCGGCAGCGATTTGAAGAGCGGAGTTGACGGCTTGCCGGGGAAAATCGGCACGGTCGTTTCATCGAGCAATGGCGCGCTCAACGAAGGAGCGGTCAAGGTTTTCGGCTCGACGTGGACGGCCTTTCCGTCAGAAGGCGAAGAGCCTCTGGAAGCAGGCGACCGCGTCGAGGTCGAGCGCGTGCAAGGCTCATCCATTTACGTGCGCCGCGTAGACCACCAGACGGGCTGGCGCGGCAAAGCTCTACCTGAAAGCAAAGAGCAAGGGTGAAGGGTATCGGGAATAGGGTGTAGTGAAAACAGATTGCTTTTCCGACACCCTATCCCCGATACCCTTTTTCTTTATTTCCACTCGCCTTGCACAGTAAAGGCTGCCCAGTAATAGGGCGACTCCCACTGCTTCTGCCTGAGCACCTTTATCTGCGCGGCGCGTAGTGCGGCTGCGGGCGGAAGTTTCTCTTTTAGCATCCCGCGATAAAAGTGCGTCATCAATTCGGAGGTGGCTACGTCGCTCACGTTCCACAGGCTGACGACGACGCGCGGCGCGCCCGCGTACATAAATCCGCGCGTCAAACCGACCAGTCCCTCGCCGCGCACTTCTTTGCCAAGCCCCGTCTGACATGCGCTGAGCACGATCAAGTCCGCAGAGAGACGCAGGTTGAAAATTTCATGCGTGCGTAGAAATCCGTCCAGCGGCTCGCCCCTGTCGTTGTACATCGAGAGCGCAATGCCTGAAAGCTCCGGGTGGATGCTGTTCAGAAAACCGTGCGTGGCGAAATGTATGATCCTGTAT
Source organism: Pyrinomonadaceae bacterium (assembly GCA_963817025.1). Lineage (GTDB taxonomy): Bacteria > Acidobacteriota > Blastocatellia > Pyrinomonadales > Pyrinomonadaceae > JACMLC01. Next base: position 1,372,954 of record CAWFML010000005.1, read on the forward strand.
TGTCCGAGTTCGCTGCTGGTGGCGGCGGCTCGATTGGCCGCGAAATCGAGAGCCTGTTTGCCCTGCGCCTGTGGCACGAGCGAGAGTATCTCTTCGGCTTCGATTCTCGTTCCGGGCAAGCGTGGAATGCCTTGCAGCGAATCCGAAACTCCTACCTCGCGTGCCGCATCTCGCGTCGCAGTGCGTTCGGATACATTGTTCTGCTCTTTGCTCACCACGCCCGTTTCCGTCTGCGCGGCTTCGCGCTTGATTCTCATCTTGACGCGGACATCGTTTTTATCGAAGACGGGGTCTGCAAAAACTGCTACGGCGCGTGTCGCCGGCTGTCGCCCGACGGCTTCGCGTCTGAGCACGGAAAGCGTCGAGGCCGAAGGCAGGCTGATAATCTCGTTCCTGACAATCAACGGCTGCGCGGGGTTTGAAGCAGGCACAGGCAACGCGCCGAATGGAATATATTGAAGCGCGCCATCGGCAACGATGAGCAAGCGTTTATTAACGTGAGTTCGACGTAAGAAAGTGAAGAGAGAACCTAAATTTCGTAAGATGGAGTTCGCCAAAACAACCATCACGACGAAAGAAGACTCTCTCAATGAACATTTTACCTGTTTTCTGCGACATAGACGACTTTTGCCTGTTCTTTGAACCATTGTGGAGACAACGGCTGCTGACATATCAACCGCGTCAGCGCCAGCGCGCCTCGACCTTGTGCCTCTCAGAGACCATGACCATCATTGTGCTCTTCCATACTTCGAGTTATCGCAACTTCAAGAGCTACTACACCCAGTATGTGATGAAGCAGCTCTATTGGGCATTCCCGCGCTTGCCCAGCTATAACCGTTTTGTGGAGTTGATGCCCTTGGCGCTGGTTCCCTTGTGCGGCTATTTACAGAGCCGAAAAGCAGAATGCTCCGGCATCTCCTTCATTGACTCGACTTCCTTGAAAGTCTGCCATAATCGGCGTATTCATTCGCATAAAGTCTTTGCCGGATGCGCTCGTCGCGGCAAGACCAGTGTGGACTGGTTCTTCGGCTTCAAACTGCATCTGGTCATCAACGACTGCGGCGAGTTGCTTGCTTTGCGGCTCACGCCCGGCAACACGGATGATCGGCGACCCGTGCCGGAGTTGGTCAAAGGCTTGTTCGGCAAGCTCTTCGGCGACAAGGGCTATATCTCGCAACCATTGTTCGAGACTTTGTTTGAGCAGCAGGTGCAACTTGTGACTAGACTACGGACGAAGATGAAGAGCCGACTCATCTCCATGTTCGACAAGATCATGCTGCGAAAGCGCGCGATTATTGAAAGTGTGACGGATCAACTCAAGAACATCTCGCAGATCGAACACAGCCGCCATCGCAGTGTGGCTAACTTTTTCGTCAATCTGGTGGCGGGGCTGATCGCCTACACGTTCAGAGAGAAGAAGCCGTCGCTGAATATTCGTGTCAAAGAGCAGTTGCAGCTTGTGTTCTAGTTTGCTTATGTCGAACTCACGTTTTATTACCCAAGTTTGCCGCGACCGGGGCGAGCAGCATCTGGCCCAGACGCGCGCAAGCCTCTGCCAGTTCCGCCTGTGTCTGATTCGATTTAGCATCCTTCTCAACGACAGGTTGATTAGCCAGACCTCTGCGCGTGGAAGTAATAAGCTCATACACGCGGCGCGCGTTGGCTTCTATTTCCTCACGCGGCGGGAGTTGATAACTCTGGATTGAATCCCGCGTCACGGCCCACAGGTAGCTCGCCTCTTTGCCGAGAGAATATTCGAGCAGCACTGTGTTCGCATCCAGCAGCTCTTTCTGAATCGTGCGCAGGTCGAGCGGTTGCGGCTGCGTCAATGCAGCGTACCTCGGACTCCTGGCCCTGATCTGCGCCTGAACTTCCTGATATTCCGCTGTCAGAGCTTCAATCTCTCTGGCAACGGCCTCTGCCTGCTCGGTTGTGTGCGTGCCGGTCAGAATCCTGATTTGCTCTTGAGCCTTATCGTTAAGCTGCTTTTGCAGGACGCGCTCGCGCTCTAAAAGAGCAGGCTCGACGCCCTGACGAATATCCGCTGCGGCTTCGGCGAGCATCTCCAAAAGAATACGCGCACGCGCTCTTTCACTCGCCTGAAGAGCTTCCGCGTCGTGGCCCGCTGCCGGTCGCTGTTTGTGCAGCCGCATCAGGATTTCTATGTAGAGCATGTACAAATCCTGCATCGAGGCAAAGTAGGAAGCGCGCAATTGCTGGCTGCCGATGTTGGTGCGGACGGATTCAACGATTGAAAGCGCCGCTTCGATACGCGCGCGTGCCTCATCAAGCTTGTTTCGAGAGCCTTCCAGACCGGCGAGGTTGTAAAGAATCTTCGCTTCGGTTTGACGGTCGCTGACGGCGTGGCTCAGGGCCAGAGCCTGCGAGAAAAAGTCTGCGGCCTTTTCCGTCTCTCGCTGGTTGAAATAGACGAGGGCGATGTTATTGAGCGTGTGGCCTTCGCCGGAGCGGTCGCCGATGCGGCGGCGAATCGGAAGCGATTGATTGAAATAATCCAGCGCCTTCTGGTATTCGCCGGTTGCGCTGTAAATGAGTCCGATGTTGCTCAAGGTCGTGCCTTCAGCGTAAGGATTGTTGACGGCCCTCTGAATCGGCAGCGCCTGATTGTAATAGTCCAGAGCCTTCTGTCTCTCATTCATCGAATCATAAAGCAGGCCGATGTTATTCAGCGTTTCGGCTTCGCCCGAACGGTCGCCCACTGAGCGGCGGAGTTGAAGCCCTTGATTATAGAAATCGAGCGCGGCTTTTTTGTCACCGAGCCGGTCGTAGGTATAGCCAATGTTATTGAGCGTTGTGCCTTCGCCACCGCGATTTCCGGCGGCACGCCATCGCGGCAATGCTTGATTAAAATAATCCAACGCCTTCTGGTATTCGCCGAGCGCCAGATAAACGATAGCCATGTTGTTGACCGTATAGGCTTCGCCCTGACTGTCTCCGATGTCGCGCCTGATAGGCAACGCTTGATTGTAATAGTCTAAAGCCTTCTGCTTTTCGCCAAGCACGTCGTAAAGGTGGCCGATGTTATTGAGCGTCATGGCTTCCTGATAGCGATTTCGGGTTGCGCGATGGAGCGTCAGAGACTGATTGAATAATTCAATCGCCTTTTGCATCTGGCCCAGAGATTGATAAGTGACTCCGAGATTGTTGAGCACAATGGCTTCGCCGGACTGGTCTTTGATGGCGCGACGAAGCGCGAGCGATTGATTGAAATAATCCAACGCTTTCTGTTTCTCGCCAAAGCCGTAATAGATTTCGCCGGTGCCATTCAAAGCCGAGGCTTCGCCCGCCGCCCGTCCGAGCGCGCGAAAGAGCGGTGCGGCTTCTTCAAATTTCCCGATGGCCTTTCTTAAAGATTCTAAAGTTCCCTGAGCGCGCAGCTCTTCTGCTTGAGCTGAAGCTTTTTCGGCGACAGCCAGCTTGCGGTCATCATCCGTTGCCGCGCGTAGCTCCAAAACGCTGATGTCATATTTCCCCGATGCGGCTTTCTGATCCAGCGAGTGAACTTCTATCCGGTAGTCGCCGGGCAGGTCTGCGATGAAAGAGATAGGCTCAGGCCCTTCAGTCCCGTTCGGGCTGTCAACTTCAAGAAGCTGTTTGCCGTCCGGGCCAAAGAGCTTGACCAGAACATCTATGCCGCGCTGTTCGACTATCGCCCGCAGAAATTGCCCTGCTTCGAGTTTGAGGCGATACGCCTGCGCTTGCCCGCCAGACAGTTGACGCTCAACAGGCTTGCCCTGTTCCAACGGAGTTGTCTCCGCGCTCTCTTGAATGCCGGTTCGCAGTGGCGCGGGCTGCGTTGGAAGCGGCGCAAAAGAAAGCGCCTGAAAAGTAGAGCGTGCCTGAGCAGCAGATAGCGTGAGCAGAAAGAGAGCTATGAAATAAAAAGCGCGAAAGGTTGCGCTGCCCGCAGGCGCGGCCTTTTGCCCGTTGGTAAATAAGAACACGATGAAATCTCCTGAAAAGAAACGACGCGGCGATGAAGTCCTCCGCGTCGTTCCCGTGCAGTTAAATCCTGTATAGAGCTTGAAGGGTTTAGTTTATGGAACCACTGCCATCGTAAAGCGCGCACTCGGCACTTCCGTTTGCAGGTCATAGCTGTCAACTGTCAGATCCGCGAGACGCTGACCGCTGAGCCTTGTGACGATGCGGAAGGGAAGCATCATGCAGCTCACCTTGCGATAATCGCTGCGCTCTTCCTCGACCAGCACCTGACTGTTATAACGCGTGACCACCTTATTGATGAGGAACGAGTTCTTGTCAATCCAGTAGCGCACAGTGTCCTGCTGATTGAATTTGACTTCGACCACGTAGTTGTTGCCCTCATCCTTTTGCCGTGCGGTCTGCAACTGACCATCAACGGCGCGGTTCAATGTGCCGAAGCCCATCAATCCCCAGTGGCGTGAAGCCGCCGCTTCGCTGACGCGAAATTCGTTGCCCAGATACATGCCGCCGCCTGTGCTGCCGGTATAAACCAGAAAGGTCGGCCCCGGCGCAGGGCCGCCCGTCGGCGTGACATCGAGCCTGCGACGTGAATCTTTGTCCTGATAGTCGGTCAGGTTGAGTTTGACTTCGACGGCTGCCATCGCGCCGCCCGTGCCGAGTCCGACCCCGGCAATCGGGGCGACGTTGACAAAGCCCATAGCTTTGGCCGTGACGAACTGCAAGCCCCTGTATTCCGCGCCGCCATGCGCCACGCGTGTGACGCTTAACAACTCGCGGCCTGTCAGGTCGTCCGCCTTAGTCGTGCGTGTGGCGACCGGCAAGACCAGCGCAGCCACAAAAGCGCAGCAGGCTGCCATCAAGAGAAATTTTTTGTTAGTTAAAAATCGAATCATGCTGAGAATCTCCTCCTAAAACGATACGCGCAATTTCAGGCCCTAAAGGTATCAGGGCGGCGAAAAAAAATGCGCGACGGGGGTCAGGGGTTGGAGAGCAACCCTGTCAAACTACTGCGCGAACTAACCGCCACAGCAGCATATGCTTGGAAAACATACTGACAAATGTCGGCTGGCGTTTCAGACGCAACGCCGCAAACTGTTTTGCCGACGCGTGACGGCTCACTAACCGGCACGGGGGCTTGCGCCCTGTCTGGAAAAGCCTTCTGAAGCGCAGGTGCGCTCCAATAAATTGAAGCTGATTTGAAGCAATTCGACCGGCGTTTGATGAACTAGAGCGAGCCGGATATTAGCGACGACAGGCATGCTTGTCAACGATTGCGAGATGGGGAAGCTTTACTCAGGCTCTGTGTCTCCGAGTGTTGTGTCCTCTTCGAGCGGCGGCAATTCGACAGTGATGCGATTGTTAACCGGGTCTTCGAGATCATCGCCCGTGAAGCGAGCCAGCACGACGGTGATATTATCTTCGCCGCCGCGATTGTTGGCCTCGGCGACGAGCGCGCTGCATGCGGCAGCCAGATCGCCGCTGGCTTCCTCGATAATCGCGCTCATGTCTTCTGCGCGCAGCTTGCCCGACAGGCCATCGCTGCACAGCAGGAGAATATCGCCGCGCCTCAAGCGTATGCGACCGCTCACGGGAGAAAGCTCGTTCTGCGCCCCCAGAGCCTGAAGAATCACATTGCGAAACATGTGCGTCTCGGCCTCTTGCTCGCTGATCTGGCCCACATCCACGAGTTGCTGGACGAGCGATTGATCTTTGGTGGCAAGCTTGATCTGGCTGCCGCGTATCAGGTAGGCGCGGCTGTCTCCGACCTGTACGAGGTCGAGCATGTCGCCTTTGACGGCTGCGCCGGTGAAGGTTGCGCCCATGCCGCTGCAACGCGTGTCTTCCTGGCTCCTGTGATGAATCGCCAGATTGGCGTAGACGGTGGCATTTCTCAGACACTCGACGAGCGGCGCGTCATCCTCGCATCCCGTCGCGCCGTCCGAACTGCCGACAAGCATCTCGCGCACGGTTTCGACGGCCATGCGGCTCGCCACATCTCCGGCCAGCGCGCCGCCCATCCCGTCAGAGACGACGAACACCACGCCCTTATCCAGCAGCTCTATCCGGCGCAAGTCCTCAGGAGGTTCTGCGCCGTCCGAGCCGGTCCATGTGTTTCCGCTGGATAAATCAAGCAGCAGAAAATTGTCTTCGTTGCCGCGCCTGACGCGCCCGACATCCGATTTTGCGTGAAGCTCAATAATCATAAGAAGGTGACAAGTGACGAGTGATAAGTGACGAGAGCGAGCAAGATTTTATACTTGTCACTCGTCACTTGTCACCTCTCACAGTTTTCCTAGTGCTTGGTCAAGATCAGCGATAATGTCATCCGTGTCTTCGATGCCGACGGAGATTCGCACGAGGCCGTCTGTAATGCCGAGACGCGCGCGTGTTTCCGGCAGCACAGATGCGTGCGTCATGGTCGCCGGATGCGAAATCAGCGTTTCGACGCCGCCGAGGCTTTCCGCCAGCGTGCACAGCTTAACAGATTCCAGAACTATTTTGGCGTTCTCAAGGCTGCCGACATCAAAAGCCAACATCCCGCCAAAACCCTTTTGCTGGCGTTTGGCTAAATCGTGCTGACGATGCGAGAGCGACCCCGGATAATAAATCTTCCGGACTTTCGGATGCTCTTCGAGAAATGCCGCGACGGCGCGACCGGAACGATCATGCTGCTCCATTCTGAGCGCCAGCGTCTTAGTCCCGCGAAGCACCAAAAACGCATCGAACGGCGAGATAATCGCGCCCGCGCTGTTCTGCACGAAAGCTATCCAGTTAGCATCCTCTTCATCGTTGAGCACGACGACGCCGCCCACGCCGTCCGAATGCCCGTTCAGATATTTAGTCGTGGAATGCACTACTATGTCAACGCCAAACTCCATCGGTCGCTGCAAATATGGCGACATAAAAGTGTTGTCGCAAACCACACGCGCGCCCGCCCTGTGCGCGACATCCGAGACGGCCTGCAAGTCCGTGACGATCATCACCGGGTTGGTCGGCGTCTCAAGAAAGACCATTTTCGTGTTCGGCTTGATAGCGGCCTCGACGTTCAAAACATCCGAGGTGTCTACAAAGTCAAACTCTATATTGTAATTTGCCAGAATGCGCGTAAAGAGCCGGAACGTGCCGCCATACGTGTTGTCCGAGACGATGACGTGCTCTCCGGCTTTGATGAGCCGCAGGGTGGCATCAATGGCAGCCATGCCGGACGCGAATGCGTAGCCGTAGCGTGCGCCTTCGAGGGCGGCGATGTTTTTCTCAAGCGCAGAGCGCGTGGGATTCTGCGTCCGCGCGTACTCGTAGCCTTTATTTTTGCCGAGTCCTTCCTGCTGGTAAGTAGACGTTTGATAAATCGGCACCGTGACTGACCCTGTAGTTGGGTCTGCCTCGTTGCCTGCATGAATAGCTGTGGTTGCGAATCCCATAATAATAGTTATTAATAGCCTGTCCTTAAAAAGCCGGTCAATGGAAAAGATTAGTTCGCCCGCCGGTTAATTACGATTTATCATTTACCTGTCAATTAAAGAGATTATTGCTTGCAAGCAAGGCATGGTAGCCCGCGCTCGTTTCGCTGTCAAACTCTGTTAGCAGAAGCTCGCAGGTAGAGTAAGAAGCCGTATGAAGGACAAGCTGTGCTGAAATTAAAAATGCAAAATATAAAATGCAAAATTGAGGGCGGTCTTTCATTTTGCATTTTACATTTTAATTTTGCATTGTCTTTCCTCCCGCGAGTGTAATGCTGCTTCAGCTTTGAGTATAATGCAAACATGGATGAGCTTGAATTATCAGAACTTACTTTTCGCACAGCAGTGATGATTAAAGACGACCTGCTGGGCATTATCGGCCTTGCGGTCTCTGAAGAGTATTCGCAGGTCGGCAGATTCGACCCGCGCACGGGCGAGCCGCACACCTCCAGTTGGGACGACCACAGGCAAGCGCGGCGCGGCTTTCGCAATATGCTCCGCGCGAGTCTCAATAATGGCTGGGATGTGATTTATGACGGCCCGCCGCTTTTCGGTTAGCGCACGGCTCGCATCAGCGAGCGAAAATTGAAAGCGGCGAGCGCCTGTCCTCGCCGCTTTCGCATACAGAGCATCAGCACGACTTGAGAAGTCCGGAGAACGCCCAGCATGGAAGTTTTAATCTTCCCGATCTTCCTTCTCATCTTCTTTGGCTTTGTGACCCTCATCGGTCACGGCATCTGGGTCGCGCTGGCCTGGTTTTTTAGACTGATCCTCCACGGCGAAGCCACGCCGCCAAAATACGAAAGTCTTAATCTGGATCGGTGCTCGAACTGCAACGCGCTGCTGCACCCGCTCGCTCCTGCCTGCACTGCCTGTGGCTGGCGCAAAACTTCGCCTGCCGCCGCCGAGCGGATGAAAGAAATCGCCGCCACGCAAAGAAGCTTGCAAAGACTGCACCGGCAGGGAAGCATCAGCGAAGGGGCTTACCGCGAATTGCTGCGCGCCCTTGAACTGGAAAAAGATTCTTTTGCCTCGCAGCCCAATACTGCAAGACAGCCCGCGCGACCTGCTCCGCAGCAAAGACCTGTGCCGCCGCCTCCTCCTGCTGTGCCGCCGTCGCCGCCTGCGCCTCGGCCTGCGGCTGAAGCCGTGCCGCGCGTTTCCCCACAGCCAGCGTCAATCGTCGAAGAGAGTCCAATCGAAACTCCTGTCCACGGCGACGGCGTGGATGCGCGCTCGCCGGTCGAAGTGTTGGTGACAGAGCCTGCGTTTGAGAGGCCAGCCGCCGACAGGCAGCCTCGCTGGGCGGATGATAAGGAACCCGCAAGACCGGCGCAGCCGGAGTCGGTTGTCGTCGCGCGCAAGCCGCGCAGACCTTTGACGGAAGTGCTTGCGGCCTTTATGGAGCAGAGCAATATACGCTGGGGCGAGATTATCGGCGGGCTTTTGATTATCGGCTGCTCGACCGCGCTGGTCATCAGTTTGTGGAACGAGATTTCTCGCATCCCTGTCCTCAAATTTTTTATCTTCACGACTGTGACCGCCGCGCTCTTCGGCGTAGGGCTTTACACAGAGCATCGCTGGAAACTGCCGACGACGAGCCGGGGCATACTGACCATCGCCACCTTGCTCGTGCCGCTCAATTTTCTAGCCATCGCAGCCGTCACCAAAGAAACGATTCCCGCAAACGCGCTTATCATCGCCAGCGAGCTTATTGCGCCCGCGCTCTTTCTCTGTCTGGTTTACTTTGCGGGGCGCATTATCACCAGCGAGTGGCCGCACCTGCTCGTTTTTGGCGTGCTCGGCGCGTCCGTGGGCCAACTGCTGATGCGCCACTTCGCGTTTGCCGGGATGCCGCAGGCGCGTCTGTTGCCCTTAGGGCTTTTCCCGCTCGCCTGTTATGTCGCGGCGATTGTCTGGATGTTGAGACGCGCGCGGCGCGTGGATGAACTTGATGAAAGTTTAGCCAACACGATTTTTGTCACGCTCGGAGCAAGCACGTTTGCCGCGCTGCTTTCGCTCGGACTCTTGATTTTCAAAGCCGGTGAGAAGGCGCAGACGCTGATGTATCTTGCGCCGCTCTTGACGTTTGGCGGCGGGCCGGTCTTAGCCAGCGGGTTATTGCTCTGGGAAAAAATCAAGAGCAGGCAACTCAATGCCCAGCGCACAGCCGGAACCAGCATCGCACTCATCGGCGTGCTGCTCACGCTCGCGGGCATCATTCTGTCATTCCCGAACCCGTCCGGCGTCGTCCTCGCAGCCTTCCTGGCCTTTCTCATCTTTACAGGCGTCGCGCACTTTTACGCACAGCCGCGCGTGCATCTCTTTGCGGCAATCTGTTTCGCGCTCGGCTCGCTCATCACAGTGCTGGCGGCGACGGGACAGGTCGAGTGGAACGCTCCGCGCTACACCTCTCTCGTGAGCGATCTCTTGTCCATCAGAAGCGGGCAGGCGATGGCCTTGCTGTTCATCGTCTACATCGCGGCCTCGGAGTGGTTGAGAAAGCGCGGGCAGGCGGCGGCAGGGAAGTATTACTCGATAGCTGCGGCGGCGATTGGAGCTTTGTGTCTGGCGCAGGCGATGTGGTGGGGACTCGGAAGAGCGGGCGACCCGAACTTTTTTGCGCCGATCTTTGCAGTCTTAGCGGCGGGCGCGTTCTTTCTTGCGTGGCGACATAATAATGTTGCAGGAGGATGGATAGGCGCGGGCGTTTTGTTGCTCGCGCTGGGCAAGACCCTCGAAGCATGGCTCGCGGTGAGGTTTCCGTGGCAGGCTGCATTGCTGTTGCATGCGAGTGTGGCGGCAATGGCGGCAATCGCTTTCTCTTCCAAAGATGAAAAGCTGCGGCGCGTTTTTGCAAGTCCTTTGAATAGCTCTGCGCTGATTACTTCATTCGCTGCCATCCTTTTCATGCTTCAGGCTTACATGTGGGAGCCGACGGCTCTGTATGCACAGAGGCTTTTGTGGCTCTCCGGCATCTGGCTCGCGCTGCTCTGGCTCAATCGCTCGCGGGCGCTCTTTACTGCGATGCAGGTCGCTTTGACCTGCGCGGTCGTGCTGTTTGTCAAACTCGGCTTGCAGAATTATGTGTGGTACGCGTATGTGCCGCGGGCTTGGCTGCACCCGTGGAGCTTGCAGATACAGGGCAGCGTGCTTGTCATACTCGGTTTGTTCTGGGCAGGGCTGCGTCTTTTCTTCGGGCGCAAAGTTTCAGCGGAAGCTGAAAGTCATGTTGAGAAGGATGCTGTCGAAGATGTACGGAAGGCGGAGGCGTGGGCGGGTGTCGCCGGGAGCTATTTAAACTCTTCTTGGCCGTCGTTTGATCGCGTGGTCACGGCGTTCGTGCTGTGCGCTTTTGTGTTGATGGCGATTTACGCCGCGCTCAATGGCGTTAAGCTTGAGCTGACGATTCGTGGCGGCGCGGCTTCGGTCTGGAACTTTGCAGGGTTTCCGCATGAGCATGCTTACGGGATAGGAGCATGGATACTCTTGGCCCTGTTGCTGCTCTCTATGCTCGCAGGGTTCTGGGAGCGGAGGCGTTTTATTTACGCGGCGGGAGCGTTGCTGGCTCTCTCGACAGCCGTCCCGCTTCTCGCTGCCTTATGGGAGCAGGAGTTTGCGTCTGCCTCTGCGTGGCGTTGGCTGGCCGCAACTTTTCTGCTGCTGCTGTCGCTTCCGCTCTGGTGGCGCGGAAAAGTTTTGGGCCAGCTTAAAGCATTCGGCCTGCCGGAGTTGAATGATGAATCAAGATGGCTGACGACGCGAACACGCGCGCTGCTGCTGTTTCTCACAATCGTGCCAGTGCTGGCTTTCACGATTTTCCCCGTCCTGAAAATCATCTGGTACAGACCTGTTCATAGCCCAACGGCGGGATTCTTTTTTCAGATAGGCAATGTCGTCTCGTATTCGATACCTCTGGTGCTGTTGAGTTTTGCACTGGTGGGCCACGCCTTGCGCGAGCGCGCGGCTGGCTATGCCTTCGCGGGCGGGCTGCTGCTCAATCTCGCAGTCACAGTGGCGCAGCTTCTGACTATCGCAGCGGTGGGCGGCTCTATGAACAGGGTCGTGCTGGTGCAGGTCTTGCAGTTGAACGCCATTGCAACGGCCTCTGTCGCGCTTATCTGGCTGGCGACGCGCGGTTGGTGGATGAGCGGGCTGCGTGGAAATGAGCTTCCACGGGTCGAGAGATATTTGAAAATTCAACTCGGCATAGCTCTCATCATCAACGCTTTGCTGGTTGCGCCTCTGGCTTGCTGGCTGTTCATGCTTCCGGTCTGGGCGGGCATTGCGACCTTTGAAGCAGGCAATGTGCGCGGCTGGCTGGCGCTTGTCCTCACGCTTGTGACAGCTTTCTGGCTCGTCAAAGCTTTTAACCGGAGACTCCGCGCGTGGCTGCTGTTTGCGGCGGCAGGAGCGACGGGCGCGCTCATCTCTTTCGATGTCACGCGCATGTATGCGGGGACGTGGGCGGGTTATCACATGCTGTTAGTTGCCTCTATCGTCACAGCATGGCTGATGCTGCTGGCCGGAAAAATACCGGCGCGTTTTGAGAAAGAGAAGACGGCGACACAGTTTGCCGGAACGGAGGATGAGAGCGAGAAAAAATTCTTTGCCGCGGATTGGAAATGGGACGCGGCTCTTTTTGCTTCTCTGGCCGGAGCGTGGACTGTCTTGATGGCTTTGCGCGCCGCGCCTTCCGACCCGGCGAGGCCGTGGTGGTCTGTGGGCGCGCTTATTGCCATCAGCGCGCTTGCTGCCGGTTTGAACTGGGAAACGCTGCTACGCGGATACTTGTATGCGGCTGGATTCCTGCTCAATCTCGCGGCGACTATCTGGGCGCTGACGCGCTGGCCTCACACGGGCAGTCTGGAAGGGCTGTATGGATTAACCGAAGCGAATATTGTGGCGTTGGCCTTGCCGGGCATCATCTGGCTGTGGCTCGAACTCCGCGCGCGGCATGTGAACCAGAACCGGCAATCCTCAATCCCTGCTTTTCATCATCTGGCATCGCTCCTCGTCATAGCAGTGTTATGTCTTCTGGCGGGGCTGAGGGTCTTGTCCGAGCTTGACTCGGATAGTTTTCATGCGCGAGCGTGGCTCGAATGGCTGGCGGTGTCTTCTGCCGTGATCTTTCTGCTGGCTTGCCTGTGGGATAGAAAAGCGAGGTATGCCGTTGCGGGCTTGTACCTGTTGGGGCTTGCGGCTGGGACACTGGCGTTGGTACGGGCTGACTTAATGCCGAATACTTTTCCGTGGGCATTAATGCTGATGACGGCAGGGTACGCATTATCGACGAGCTTAATCTGGAAAGGGCGAGGGCCGTTCATCGAATTTGCCTCCCGGTTAAAGATTCCGCGCCGCGACGAAGCGCCCTTACCCGGCCATCTCTGGCTCGTGATTTTTAATGAGCTGCTCGCTTTATTTGTGCTCTTGCTTGCCGTCTGGGCTGTCCTGATATTAAGAGCCTGGCCGATGCGTTTGGCTGGCGCATTGGCTGTCCTCGCGCAGACTTTGACGTTCGGTTTGCTGGCCGAGGGCATGTGGCGCGCAACATGGCAAAGGGTTGCGCTGGGGATGCTGGCGGTGGGCGCGGTCTTTTTCGGCTGGGCGTGGCTGACGCCGTTCACAAACGGCACATGGCTCAACCGGGCGGTCGTGTTGATGATTGTGATGTTCGGGATGATAGCTCTCTACGCTCTTGGGACGGACAGGCAGCGCCTGCGCGAGACGGGTTGGACAGAGGCCGCGCGCAGCTTTATTCCGTGGCTGGCTGGCACGGGCGCAGTCGCTCTGGCTTTTGTGCTGCTGACTGAAGTAGTGCAGCAGACAGAGTTTGGCGGAGTGAATATCAACCCGCCAGCGTTGATTGTCGTCGGCGCGACGCTCCTTTGCGCGAGCATCCTGTGCATCTTCTTTGCCGTCAGACCCGCGCACGACCCGCTTGAGCTTTCAGAGAGCGGGCGCATGAAGTATGTCTATGTCGCAGAAGCGTTGCTTGCGTTCCTCTTCATGCACATACGCCTGACGATGCCGTGGCTCTTCTCAGGATTTTTCGGTCAATACTGGCCGTTCGTGATTCTGTTCATCTCATTCATAGGCGTCGGCACCGGCGAGGCTCTGCGAAGACAGGGCGTGATGGTCGTGGCCCGCCCGGTCGAGCGCACGGGCGTCTTTCTGCCGCTCTTGCCGGTGATAGGTTTCTGGATTGTTGATTCGCGTGTTGATTATTCACTGCTGCTCTTTATGATCGGTTTGCTGTATGCGAGCCTTTCCATCCTGCGCCGGTCTTTTGTTTTTGGCATGCTGGCCGCGCTGGCTGGAAACAGCGGCTTGTGGTACATGCTGCAAAAGACGGAGACCTACGGATTTGTTCAACACCCGCAACTGTGGCTGATTCCGATTGCGCTCTCCGTGCTCGTCGCGGCCTATCTGAACCGCGAGCGATTTACGGAAGAGCAAATGACCGGCATACGCTACATCACACTGATGATGATTTATGTCTCTTCGACTTCGGATATTTTCATCAACGGCGTGGCACAGTCGCCGTGGCTTCCGCTCGCGCTCGCAGGACTCTCCCTCGCAGGCGTCCTGTGCGGCATCATGTTTCGCGTGCGCGCTTTTCTCTTTCTCGGCTCGATGTTTCTGCTGATAGCAGTGATTTCGATGATCTGGTATGCCTCCGTCAATCTGGGCTGGACGTGGCTCTGGTACGTCGCAGGCATCGCCACCGGCGCGCTGATAATTTTCACCTTCGCCCTCTTTGAGAAAAAGCGTAGCGAGATGCTGCAAGTCCTTGAAGATTTGCGCGCGTGGGAAAAATAAGAATGCAAAATTAAAAATGTAAAATGAAATCCCCTTACAGGGAAACAGTCTCAAACTCAAGAGACAGAGTGCCTCAAGCCTTTGCGCCTTAGGTTTTAACTTTGCGCCTTTGCGGGAAACGTAGCTGGTTCACGCTGGTGGCGCAAACACAGAAAGACTCAAGGCGCAAAGGCTTGAATGGTTTTGAGATTTGCTCTTAAATTTTGCATTTTACATTTTTAATTTTGCCTTTCATTGACATGCGTTGAAGGTGCGATGTACTCTGCTCTCCCGTGAATCACGCGGCCTCAGAACCCCAAGCCAACGTCGTCGCCATCATCCCTGCACGCTATGCTTCGACCCGTCTTCCCGGCAAAGCTCTGCTCGAAATCTGCGGTCGCCAGATGATCCTCAGGGTCTTGGACAAGGCTCTTGAAGCGCGAAATGTCTCAAGGGCGATTGTGGCGACGGATGATGTGAGGATTTTGAATTGCGTGCGCGGGGCCGGCTTTGAAGCAGTGATGACGAGCAGCGAGCACCAGAGCGGCAGCGACCGTCTGGCGGAGGTTGCAGCAACGCTTGATGAAGCGGATGTTATCGTCAATGTGCAGGGAGACGAGCCGCTCATTTCGCCTCTGACTATCGAGCGCGCGGTGGACGAAATGTTGAATGACGATGAAGCTCAGGTTGTGACCACTTGCGAGCCGGTTGCGGATATTGCAGATGTCTTGAGCGCGGATGTCGTCAAAGTGGTCATGGATGCGGGCGGTCGCGCGCTCTACTTTTCCCGCTCGCCGGTTCCATACCCGCGCGATGCCGTGAAAAAGCACGGCACTCTTGCAGAGGCATTGCGAATGGATGCAACTTTGCTTGCGCGCTTCCGTAAACACACGGGGCTTTATGTTTACCGGCGCGGCTTTTTGTTAGAATACACAGCATGGCCGCAATCGAATTTAGAGCGCACGGAACAACTCGAACAACTGCGCGCTCTGGAACGCGGCGCGACCATCAAAGTGATAGAAGCCGCCGCGCCCTCCATCGGCGTTGATACGATGGAAGATTTAGAGCGCGTGCGTGCAATCTTTGAAAGAGAGGTCAGATGTTAGATGTCAGATGCTGGTAGAGAACAACCTGTCTTAACTAACCTCTGACATCTAACATCCAGCATCTGCTTTATGAGCGACTGGATCGGACTCGGCATCATCATTTTGCTTCTCATCGGAGCGGTGGTCGGCTTGTCCATACTGGGCAGACCGTATGAGGTGACGCCCGAAGAGTTTGAGAAACGCGCGCGTGAAGCGCCGGGGATGTTGAGCGCGGGAATGGCTGGCCTGCAAAAGTTCTTAGACCCGGCGGCGGGCAAGGCTGCCGAAGTGCAGGAAGATTTCAGGCAGGGTTATCTGGATGGCGAGCAGGAATCTGGCGAAGGCAAAGGTAAAAAGGAAAAAGGTAAAAGTGAAGATGAGAGCCATGTCGTGGAAGAGAGCTAAGCTCTCGCTCATTACTTTTACATTTTCCCTTTTATCTTTTTAATTGTGAGGAGCGTGATGCCTAAATATATTTTCGTGACGGGCGGTGTGGTTTCGAGTCTCGGCAAGGGGCTGGCGGCTTCGTCCATCGGCTGCCTGCTGGAAGCGCGCGGGCTGCGTGTGGCCCTGATAAAACTCGACCCATACATCAACGTAGACCCCGGCACGATGTCGCCCTTTCAGCACGGCGAGGTCTTCGTCACGGACGACGGCGCGGAGACAGACCTCGACCTCGGCCACTATGAGAGATTCACCAACGCGCGTCTCTCGCAATCGAACAACTGGACGACCGGGCGCATTTATCTCTCCGTTATCGAAAAAGAGCGGCGCGGCGATTATCTGGGGAAAACGATTCAGGTCATCCCGCATATCACAAACGAGATCAAGGATGCTGTGCGCGCCGTCGCAGACAAAGATCAGCCGGATGTCGTGATCGTCGAAATCGGTGGCACTGTCGGCGACATCGAATCACTGCCGTTTCTCGAAGCCATCCGGCAGATGGGCAACGAAGAGGGAAGGGCTGGCGCGCTGTTTGTACACGTCACGCTCGTTCCATACATCGCCGCCGCAGGCGAACTCAAGACCAAGCCGACACAGCATTCCGTCCGCGAGTTAAGAGAGATAGGCATCGCGCCGGACATCCTGCTCTGTCGCTCAGACCGCCCGCTCTCGCGCGACCTGCGCGGCAAGATTGCTCTCTTCTGTAACGTCAAAGAATCGGCGGTCATCACGGCGCAGGATGTGGATACGATTTACGAAGTGCCGCTCGCTTTTCATGAGCAGGGACTGGACCAATTTATCGTCGAGTCGCTTGAGCTTGGCGAGAGCGCGGCGAAAACAGACCTCTCACACTGGCGCGAACTGGTCTCGACCGTCAGAGAGCCTTTGTCGGGCGCGACTTCGATTGCGATTGTCGGCAAGTACGTGGAGCTAGAGGATTCCTACAAATCTTTGCGCGAAGCTTTGACGCATGGCGGCGTCGCCAACAATCTGAAGGTGGATGTCCGCTGGATCGAATCGGAAGATTTGATGGAAGAGGATTTCGAGGAACGCCTGCGCGATTTCGACGCGATTCTGGTTCCCGGCGGATTCGGCAAGCGCGGCATCGCAGGCATGATTAAGGCCATCGGCTATGCGCGAAAAACCCGGACGCCATACTTTGGCATCTGTCTCGGAATGCAGACGGCGTGCATCGAATACGCGCGTCACGTTTGCGGGTTGAAGGATGCTGACTCGACAGAGTTTGACGCGCAGACGCCTTTTCCGGTCATCTTCAAGCTGCGCGATCTGGTCGATGTCGAAGAGTTTGGCGGCACGATGCGGCTCGGCGCGTGTCCCTGTGTGCTGGCCGAAGATTCTCTGGCGCGAGAGATTTATGAGGGAGCGGAAGTTATCAGCGAGCGGCACAGGCATCGCTACGAGTTCAACCCGGAGTTCCGCGAGACTTTAGAGCGAGAGGGCCTGCGCTTTAGCGGAGTTTCGCCCGACGAAAAGTTTGTCGAGATGATAGAGCTGCCGCGCGACGTTCATCCGTGGTTTGTCGGTTGCCAGTTTCATCCGGAATATAAATCCAAACCGCTGAACGCGCACCCGCTCTTCGCTTCGTTTGTCCGCGCCGCTCATGAGAATCGCCTGCGCAACGAAACTCCTATGGAAACCGTCGGCGAATCTCCGGCGATGGAGCACGAGCGCGCGGGAGTCGCGGGCGATGACTGAAGCGGCAGGGCTACGCGACGGAACTGGCACGCGCGTGTCTGCGCTGGGTTTTTGAGAACACAAAGCTTGAACGCATCATTGCTCTGGCTAACCCTGAGAATGCAGGCTCGTGGCGCGTGATGGAAAAGGTCGGGATGCGTTATGAGAAGATGGCGCATCATTACGACGCCGAACTGGTTTATTATGCAATCGAGCGCGATGAGTACAGGCCCGACAGCTCGACATATATTTTACTGAGCAGCTAAAGCGCGGGGTGGATTTCTAAAAGTTGTTTTCCTTTGCGTTACCAGCGCCTTTGCGTGAGTTATAATCTCCCGCAAAGGCGCAAAAGCGCAAAAGAAGAATGAAGTTGAGGGTTTTATTTAAGCTTCACCTGATCTGAAACTGTTTATGCTTCATTGCCCCACATGCGGTCGCCACTATGCGGATGACGTAAAGTCGTGCCCGGAGGACGGCGCGGCTTTGCAGGCTGATGCGACTGTGGCGACGGAGATTGCCGATCCTCTCATCGGTCGCACGCTGGACGACAAGTACAGGCTCGACTCGCGTCTGGGCGAGGGAGGCATGGGCACTGTCTATCACGGCACGCATCTTTTGATTGACCGCCCGGTGGCCGTCAAAGTGCTCAACTCTCGTTTCGTCGAAGACGAATCGGCGCAGGAGCGTTTCCGGCGCGAGGCGCGCGCGGCGGGCCGTTTGCGCCACACCAACGCCGTCGCCGTCACGGATTTCGGGCGCACGTCGGACGGGCTTTTCTATATCGTGATGGAGCTTTTAGAGGGACGCTCCCTGCGCGATGTGCTGGCGCGCGAAGCTCCGCTCGACACCGCGCGAGCAGTCTCGCTGATGCTGCAAATCTCTGCGGCTGTGGCGGCGGCGCACGAAGCCGGAGTCATTCACCGCGATTTGAAACCCGGAAATATTTTTGTCGTCCAACGCTCGCATGCTCCGACCATCGTCAAGGTTCTGGACTTCGGAATCGCCAAGCTGGCGAGCGAGGCCAGCGACGGGGTAGATCAGAAACCTCTGACGCTAACGGGCGTCATGATTGGCACGCCGCGTTATATGTCGCCGGAACAATGCGACGGCGCGGAACTGACGCCCGCTTCGGATGTCTACAGCCTCGGCATCATTTTGTACGAAATGCTGACCGGCACAACTCCTTTCACGGGGCCGACGCCGCTCTCCGTCGCTTTAAAACATTCCTCGGAGTTGCCGCGCTCGCCGCGCGAGTTTGTGACAGGCATTCCGCAGGAGCTTGAAGCACTGGTGCTGCACACGCTTGAGAAAAAGCCTGATGACAGGCCGGGTGACGCGGGGGCTTTTCGCCGCGAGCTGTATGCGACGGCGCAGCTTCTGGGGCTTGAGCATGCCGAAGGCTTCAGCGCGCCGACGCTTGATTCGCTGCGCGACGCAGGCACGCAGACACCATCGGGCCGCCTCGTCATTGACATTGAAAGATTGCGCGAGAGCCGTTCGGGGAGAGTTAAGACGACGGAAATAGCCGCGCCCGAAACCGGGGAAGAGCGTGTCGTCAGCACCGGCGGAGCGCGCGAAGTTGAGAGGCATGCTGTTGAGCATGATGCTCTTCCGGCTGCGGCTGTCGCCAACGCCACCTCAACTGCTGCCGGTGACGGCTCATCTCAGCCAGAGCGCGCGTCGCGTGTGAAAGCTCCATTGAAGCGCAAGCAGCCCGTCGGCAGTTGGCTGCGCCAGCCGCTGATCCTGCTCGCCATCGGGGTCGCAGTCTTTTCTCTCGCGCTGATCGTCGTGGGCTATTTGGTGAGGTCTTCAACGCGCTCTCCGGTCGCGCAGAAGATGCCGGAGGACGCGGAAGCGACCGGGCGTTATATCACTCCCGGCGAAAACGAGCCGAAGCGACCTGCGCCCACGCGCGAGCCTGTTTCCGCAGCGGAGTTTTACGAGCGCGGCAGCTATTATTTCTCGCAAAGAGATTACGATTCGGCGATACGCGATTACCGTCGCTCGCTTGAGCTACAGGCAAACTTTCCCTCTGCGCATAATCGCCTCGGGCGCGCATTGCTGGCAAAGGGACAGCTCGGGGATGCGACGGAAGAGTTTCGCAAAGCCATTGAGCAGAATAACGGAAACTATTTTGCGGCACAGTACAATCTAGCCTTCGCTTTGCAGCAGCAGGGCGATATGGAGAATGCTATCAAGGCTTATGACGCGGCGATTACGCAGCGCGGCGGCGTCTATCCGGATGCCTTTTATCAGAGGGGTTTAATCCTGCTGGGCCTCAAGCGCGATCAGGAGGCAGCAGAGGCGCTTAACAAAGCCATCGAGCAAAACAACAATCAGGACGCGGACGCGCAGCATGCTCTGGGTGTTGCGCTGGCGCGGCAGAAAAATTTTGACGGCGCGGAGGCTTCGTTAAGGCGTGCGATAGACCAGCGCGGCGGAAACTTTCCAGACGCTCATTTCAATCTCGGACTCTTATATGAAAACACAGGGCGATTCGCGGATGCGATCAAAGAATACGAGATTTATTTAGAACAGAATCCGAAAGCCCCCAATCGTTCGCAGGTGGAAAGAAGCTTGTTGGATTTGCGTCGCCGCGCCGGAAACGAGGAAAAGAAATAATGTCAGAGGACGGGGCTGAGTTTCAGCAGAAACCTTTTCAGGTCGGGAACGCGACTTTCGGCGACGGCAGGTTAACCATCATCGCAGGGCCATGCGTCATCGAATCGCGCGAGCATGCCTTGATGATGGCGCGCGAGTGCAAGCAGCGCGCAGAGAGCGCGGGACTCGATTTTGTTTTCAAGTCGTCTTTCGATAAAGCCAATCGCTCGTCCATAGAGAGTTTTCGCGGGATGGGGATGGAGGCGGGGCTTGGAATTCTGCAAATCGTTAAAGAAGAACTGGGCGTGCCGGTCGTGACGGATGTGCATGATGTCCATCAGGTGGAGGCTGTGGCAGCGGTCGCAGACATTTTGCAAATCCCTGCTTTTCTTTCGCGGCAGACGGATTTGATTCTGGCCTGTGCGCGAACCGGGCGCGCGGTCAACGTCAAGAAAGGGCAGTTTCTTGCGCCGCAGGATGCGCGCAACATCGTCTCTAAAGCCCGTTCCGCCGGATGCGAAAAGATTTTGTTGACCGAGCGCGGCGCGAGCTTTGGTTATAACAATCTGGTCGTAGACATGCGCTCGTTTCCGATCATGCGCGGGTTTGGCGTGCCGGTGATTTACGATGTGACGCATTCGCTGCAACTGCCCGGCGGGCTGGGCCATGCAACCGGCGGGCAAGCCGAATACATCGAACCGCTCGCGCGTGCAGGTGTGGCTTGCGGAGTTGATGCGGTGTTTATGGAAGTGCATGACCATCCCGAAGTTGCCCCGTCCGACGGCCCGAACATGCTCCCGCTCGAAAGGTTTGCAAAGCTTCTGGAAACTCTCGGAGAGCTGCACGCGCTCGTTAACAAGCAACAGGCGGACAGAGCGGCGCAATGATATTTAAGAATGCTAATCGAGAGTAGAAAGTGTTTTGCAGGACGCAAAGAAACGCAAAGAGTTTCTTCTCTTGTTTCACATTAAGAGCAGTGCTGTATAAGTTATCCTGTCGCTTTATTCTCTTACATCATGAAAAATATTTTGACTCTGATAGGTCTGTGCTGTTTCATCTTGGCTTTCTCCGTCTCCACGCAGGCGCAGTCAGAGCCTACGGCTGCATGGCAGGTCGCGCGTTATGACATCACGGCCAGCACGCAGTCCGGTCGCGCTCTAAACGCACGCGCGCAGGTCACTGTCCGCAATGTCGGGCGCGGCAACGGCTCCAGAATCTTTCTGCGCATCAATCCGAAAGCAGAGATTAAAGCGGTCACGGCCAATGATGCGGTCGCCACTTTTCGCGTTTCGCAGGATACGCGCACCAACCAGCAGCGCGTGGAGATAACGCTGCCCGCGATGGTTGCGCCGGGCGCGACTTTCAATGTCGCCGTTGATTATCTGCTGCCTGTGGCAGAGAACGATGGGCTGGCTTTCATCACGCCTGTAGGCGCGCAGTTCCTGCCGCTCTCTTTGTGGTATCCGACGCCGGGCAATCCATACTCGCCGCGCGGCGCAGACACAGCCCCTTTCCGTTTGAAAGTCACGGGCGCAGGGGGCGAGACAGTCGTTTCATCCGGCAAGTCTGCGAATGGAACATTTGAACAGGCGCTTTACGGGCAGCCGTTTTTTCTTTCGGGCAACTGGGAGATGAGCGAGGGCACAGCCGAGGCTCGCGGCATCAGCGCATATTTGCCAAAGGGCGCGAGCGCAGAGGAACGCAAACAGGCCGAAGCTCTCATCGCGCTCGCAGGAGCAGCGCGAACATTTTATGCGGGGTTGCTTGGCACAGCGCCGGATGCTCCGGTCAGGTTGATTTCCGTGACACGTGGCGGAGGCTTTAACGACGGCGGCGCGCTCATGCTTGACGCTGCGGCCTTTCGTCGCTCAAAAGTCGATGCGATGACGGCAATGATGTTGGCCGAGACGGTGGCGCGCCTGTGGGTTGGCGGCAATACGGCTGTGCGCGCGGAAGGCGGCGGCGTGATTCAAGGCGGGCTGGTGCGCCACCTTGCTTTGATGTTTATGGAAAAGCATTTCGGGAGCGAGACGGTTGAAGCAGAGCGCATGCGACAGCGCACGGCCTTTGCCGGAACGGCCAAACGCGATGCGCCGCTCTCGCTGACCACGCCGCTCGATACTTCTTATTACACAGCGGTTGAAAATAAAGGCGCGATGGTGTGGAAACTGGTCGAGCGCGCGATGGGCCGCGAAGCTTTTCTCGAAACCCTGCGCACGCAGTTGCAGACCAGAGCAGGCGCTGACGGAGGCGGTTTGACGCTTGCCTCCTTGCGCGAGTCACTCACTGCGCGCGGCGGCGAACCTCTCAAGGCTCTTCTTCAATATGAATTGGATCAGCCGACGGACATGGATTTAATTATCGGGATGCCGCAGGCGCGCGGCGGCGAATGGATCGTCGCGCTGCGCAATCTGGGCGCGCTCGACGTGACGACAAACATCGTCGCCGTGACCGAAAGCGGAGAGCGTTTACGGCAGGAGATAACATTGCCCGGACGCAATTTCGGCGAGGCCGTGTTCAAGACCGCTGCGAAGATCAAGCGCATCGAGATTGACCCGGAAAAATTTTATCCGCAATTTGATTATGCCAATGATTTCTCGCCGCGTCTGGCCTTGAATGAAGACGCTTTGACGGAAGCAGACAGAATGTTCAAGCGTCAGGATTACGCAAAGGCGGAGAGCATTCTGCGCGACCTGCTCGCGGCTTTGCCTAACATGGAAGAGGCGCGTGTGCTGCTGGCCCGCACGCTTCTGGCCCAGAATAAGCTGGATCAGTCCGAGAAAGAATTTCGCGCTGCGCTAGAGCTACGCGCGCCGACGCCTGCGACGCTGGCGTGGGCCAACAACGGTCTCGGTGAGATTAATCTGCAACGCGGGCAGGCTGCTCAGGCGGCACGCCATTTCGACGAAGCGGTGCGGGCCGATGCAGAGTATGCAACCACTCTGGCCGCGCGTGCGGGGCGCATCAAGGCCGAAGCCGTCGCCAAAACTGCGCCCGTGCCGGACG
Organism: Pyrinomonadaceae bacterium; assembly: GCA_963817025.1. Taxonomy (GTDB): domain Bacteria; phylum Acidobacteriota; class Blastocatellia; order Pyrinomonadales; family Pyrinomonadaceae; genus JACMLC01. The sequence goes on from CAWFML010000005.1 coordinate 1,396,013, forward strand.
AGTCTGCGCGTTCCTTTCTCGCACAGCTTGACAAAACTATCTTGACCGGAAGAAAGGCCGACATAGAGGCTCTGATTCTACAGGGCGAGTTGACGACCTTCGTTAAAGGCGTGGTCGGCAACCAGCCGGAAATCTGGCAGACACAGGTCTTGCGCACTCAACAACTCGACGCCACAACTCTTGAAGCCGATGTTAGCCTGAACGTCAGGCAACTGGGCCGCGAGCGTTCCGGCACGGCTGTGTTCATTCTGACGCGCGCCGGAGGCGGCTGGAAACTCGCGGGCATTAAATATCTTGAGGAACGCTAAGCATGAGTGACGCGCCGGATGAGATAACGCGCCGCGCAGCACGCGTCAAGCTGCTGCTGATGGATTGCGACGGCGTCCTGACGGACGGGCGCATAGAGTTGCTTGAGAACGGCGACGAGATCAAGACCTTTCACACGCGCGACGGGCACGGCATCGTGCTCATGCACCGCGCGGGCCTCTCGACGGGCATCATCTCCGGTCGTTCTTCCAGTCTCGTCGAACGCCGCGCGCGCGAGCTTGGCATGAAGCATGTCAGGCAAGGGACTTGGGACAAGATCAAAGATTACGAAGAGCTGATTGCAGAAGCCTGTGTCGCTGAAGATGAAACTGCTTTCATCGGCGACGATGTGACGGACATCCCGCTGATGCAGCGCGCGGGTTTTGCCGTTGCAGTCGCAGATGCCGTCCCCGAAACGCTCGCCGCCGCACATTTCGTCACCAACCTTCCCGGCGGCTTTGGAGCCGTCCGCGAGGTCTGTGAGTCGATTCTCAAAGCGCAAGGGAAGTGGGATGATTTGATGAAGCGATATATCAAATGATGATGAGAAGCATGCTATCAATAGCATGCCTCTTATCATCCACAGGCATTCAATGAAATTTGACAGCGAGCAGAGGGTTGATTATCTTTAATCAATCGTTGAGCGGGCGTAACTCAATGGTAGAGTGTCAGCTTCCCAAGCTGAAAGTTGCGAGTTCGAGCCTCGTCGCCCGCTCCAAAAATTTCTAACAACAAAACAGAAGCGGTTGTGAGCAAAGGTTCACAGCCGCTTTTTGCTGTACCGTGTGGAAACAGGAGCGGGAGCGGGTTGTATGCTTTTGCTCCTGATTTAGCAGCGGCCCGGCGCGTTTTGCCTCTATTCCCCGTGTGGTGTATAAAGGGCACGAAGATTGCCCCAAAATATGCTTAGTCATAAAAATTGTAGGAGGAAATAGACGTGCGTATCAAACTTTCGATTGGCCTGTGTGCGATTGCTCTGGCGGGATTGTCCGTCGGATGCTCTGGCGGCGACACCAGTGTGAATGCCAATGTTAATGCCGCCAACAATCCGAATGCTGCAACTGCAAACGCCAACGTGTCACCGGCCAACCCGACTGTGGGTCAGACTCCGACCGGCACAGACCCGACTCAGGGGATGACGCCGGGGCCGAACCCTGCCACACCGGGCAAGGACAACTCGGAAATCCAGATCGCCATGGACCCGAAGACGGGCGATGTGACAGAGACGCGAACCTTCAAAAACAATAAGAACGTCACAAAGGTCGTGAGGACTACGACCGGCGGCACGAAGCGTACGGTCACGGTCTACAACAGCAAGGGCCAGTCCAAGACGCTGCCGGAGAGCAAGGTTGACGCTGCTATGGAAGAGACGGGCGATGCGCTCGCGGCGGCTGCCGGTTGGACTGTGGACAAGTCTAAAGATGTCGCAGAGGCTACTAAAGAAGGAGCCGAGACCGTCATTGATAAGACTGCTAAAGGCTCGAAGACCATCGCCGATAAAACCGTCGATGGAGCCAAGAAGGTTGGCGAAAAGACTGTCGAAGGCGCGAAGAAGGGCGCTAACAAAGTGAAGGACGCCGTGACTCCTTAACTTTAAGTTAGTCAGGCTTTTCAAATAGTTTCACGCAAAGGCGCAAAGACGCCAAGAGGCAGGGAGCCGGGGATAGGGTGTCGGGTGTAGGAAGAACAATACTTGTCTTCACTACACCCGACACCGTTCACCTTACTCCCTGTTTTCTTTGCGTCTTTGCGCCTTTGCGCGAGACGTTCTCGTTTTTCATCCGGCAAGCCGCATTCAACTGAAAGCTGCTATAATTCGTCCCGTACCGGATAAATATTCGATGAGGAGCAAGCAATCATGGATACCACGCGCTTTACGATCATCTGTCCCTGTTGCGAAGCCACGCTGACGGTTGACGCACAGACCGGCGCGCTTATCTCGCATGAAGAAAAGGCCAGGCCGCTTGCCTCTTTCGATGAGATGGTCAAGGGGTTGGATAAGCAGAAACAGACGCGCGATCAAATCTTCGAGCAGGAACTCGGCTCGATGAAAGACCGCGAGCGATTGCTGGAAGAGAAGTTCCGCGAAGCCATGAAACGTGCAGAGAAAGATGAGGGGAAACCCTACCGCAACCCGCTCGATATGGACTGAAAGAGCAGGGATGAAGACGGAAAGATGAAGGATAAAAGGCGGAAAGATGAAGGATAAAAAGCATGCTGTTTACGCTTCCGGTTTTAATTTCATCCCTCATCCTTCCGCCTTCATCCTTGCTTTTCATCGCTCTGTCACAAACTTAAAACATCCTGTCGTCAAAGAGCGTAAAATCGCCTGCTTTGAATCGAGTTCTATCTTCTCTGAGTGTAAAATCACAAAAGTTTCGTCCGAGCACGATTTGATGTGAACGAAAAGCGCGTTTCGCGGGCATGTGCAACAGTTATGTTTGCGAAAGGCATCCAAGCGCGCAAGCTGATCTCGAAAGTCAGTTTGCCCATCCTAATTATTTGGAGCAAAAATTATGCGTCGTAGTTATTTGAGCTTGATTGCTTTGTGCGCCGCGCTTGTGGTGTGCGGCGTGCTGGTCTTGCAGCCGCCGGGCGCGCAGGCGCAAACAAAAGTGCCGCGTCTCAATTACAAAGAGCGCATGCTCGCCAACGGCATGCGCGTCCTCACCGTCGAGGATCATTCCAGCCCGACAGTGACCATACAGGTCTGGTACAAGGTCGGCTCGAAAGATGACCCTGAAGGCCGCAGCGGTTTCGCGCATCTCTTCGAGCACCTGATGTTCAAAAGCACCAAGAACATGAAGGACGAAACGATGGATCGTTTGACGGAGGACGTGGGCGGCTGGAACAACGCTTCGACGTGGGACGACTTTACGAACTATTACGAGGTCGTGCCGTCGAATTATCTGGAAACCCTGCTCTGGGCCGAAGCAGACCGTCTGGGTTCGCTCAATGTCACGGAGAAGAACTTTCCTTCGGAGCGCGATGTCGTCAAAGAAGAGTTTCGCCAGAATTATGTGGCGAAGCCTTACGGCATGCTCTTTTACCTGATCGAGAAACGCTCCTTTACGACGCACCCGTATCGCCGTCCCGGCATCGGCAGCATCGAAGAATTGAATGCCGCTTCGCTCGAAGACGTGCGCGCGTTTCATAAAACTTTTTATCGCCCTGACAATGCGACGCTGATCGTCGTCGGCGATTTCGAGCAGAAACAGCTTGACGGCTGGATTGATAAATATTTCGCGCGCATCCAGAAACCGGATTCGGCTATGCCGCGCGTGACCGTCAAAGAGCCTGAGCGCACCTCGGAGCAGCGTTTTACGGAATACCGCCCGAACGTGCCGCTGCCCGCAGTGGCTCTCACCTATCTCGCTCCGCCGGTGGCGAATGACGATGCGGCTGCGTTGCGTGTTGCAGCATCCATCCTGTCTGCTGGCGAATCTTCCAGACTCTATCAATCGCTCATCTACGAACAACAGCTCGCGCAGGACGCAGGAGCGAATGCGGATTTAAGGGAAGACACAGGGCTTTTTGTGATGTATGCGATTCTCGCGGAAGGCAAGAAGGTTGAAGATGCCGAACGCTCTCTGCTCGCAGAGTTGAAGCGCATACAGGATCAGCCCGTCACGGCAGCAGAGCTTGATAAGGCCAAGACGCAGATCGTCACGGGAGAGCTGCGCAACCGCGAGACCAGCGACGGTAAAGGATTCGCTCTCGGTCAGGCCACAATTCTTTACGGCGACCCGGCCCGCGCCAACACCAATATTGATCGCCTGCAAGCGGTCACGGCTGCGGACGTGCAGCGCGTCATGAAAAAATATTTCACGGACTCGAATCGCGTCGTCCTGCACTATCTGCCGGAATCCATGCGCGCGGCTGAGAAGACAGCAGGAGGGGGAAGCAAATGAAATTTTCACACAACATATTCCGTCGCGCAGGTGTGCTGGCCGCCGCGTTATTCATGACAGCATCGCTCTCAAACGTCGCGCTCGGACAGCAGGAGACTCCGCCCGCTCCTGCCGCGCCGCGCTCGGCCACGATTCCCAAGCCCGTCGAAAAGACTCTCAAGAACGGCCTGCGCGTTATCGTCGTCGAGAGCGCGAATATGCCTCTCATCACCGCCGGGTTGATGGTCAAGAGCGGTGGCGAGATTGACCCTGCGCCCTTGAGCGGCTTAGCGAATATGACCGCAGACCTGCTAACCAAAGGAACGAAGTCGCGCACTGCGCCGGAGATAGCACAGGCCATAGAAGCTTTGGGCGGCGAACTCGGTTCCGGTGCGACGTGGGATTCTTCAATCGTCACGGTCAACGTCATGTCTTCCAGAATCAGCCCGGCAATGGAGATTCTTTCGGACGTGATTCGCAACCCGACGTTTAAGGAAGAGGAGATCGAACGCCTGCGCACGCAGAATCTGGATTCTCTCAAGGTGGCTCTGAGCCAGCCCGGCTCGCTCGCCGGTCTCGTAGCCTCGCGCGTTGTCTTTGGCGATGAAGCCTACGGGCATCCTCTTTCCGGCACGCCCGAATCCATGCAGCGCGTCAAACGCGATGACATCGTCGCCGTGCATGACAAATATTATCGCCCGGATAACGCGATTCTCGTTTTCGCCGGGGACATCAAACCGGCTGATGCTTTCAAGCTTGCAGAGCGTCTGTTCGGTGACTGGGCCAAGCCTGCGAGCGCGCTGCCGATGTCTTCGATGAGCGAAGGCAAAGATGCTATGGCGGCCAAGCCGCGCGTGGTCGTGATTGATATGCCGGATGCAGGGCAGGCTGCGGTCGTCGTCGCGCGTCGCGGTCTAAAGCGCACAGACCCTGAATACTTCCGCGCCATCGTTGCCAATTCCGTGCTCGGCGGCGGCTATTCTGCGCGGCTCAATCAAGAGGTACGCATCAAGCGCGGCCTCAGTTATGGCGCGGGCAGCAGCATCTCTGCGCGGCGCAATGTGGGGCCGTTTACGGCTTCGACGCAGACCAAGAATGAATCTGGAGCCGAGGTCGCTTCGCTCTTGATGAGCGAGCTGGCGCGTCTTTCGAGCGAGCCGATTGCTGATACGGAGCTGACCCCGCGCAAGGCTGTGCTGACCGGAAATTTCGGGCGCAATCTGGAAACGACCGACGGGCTGGTGACGCAGATTGCCAATCTCGCGCTCCACGGTCTGAGTCTTGATGAGATTAATAACTATATCAAGAACGTGCAGTCAGTCTCCGGCGCGGATGTGCAGAAATTCGCAGGCTCGCGGATCGATTCAAAGGGAGCGAGCGTGATTATCGTCGGCAACGCCAAGGTGTTTCTCGAAGACCTGCGCAAGCAGTTTCCTAATGTCGAGGTGATACCCGCCGCCGATCTTGACCTGAACAGCGCCAGCCTCAGAAAGAACGAGACTGGCTCATTGAAGAAGTAACGCTTCACCGCAGAGACGCTAAAGAAGGCAAAAGGTAAAAGTAAAAAAGTAAAAGTCAGAACAGCATTCAAGCCTGCTTCACTTTTGCCTTTTACCTTTTTACTTTTACCTTTCTTCCGTCTCTGCGGTGTAAATACTTTTAGGAGAAGCAATGAGATATAGATTTTCTATCACTCTCCTCATTCTTGTCCTTTCTTTTATTTCGACTGTGCGGGCGCAGGACGATGAGGGCTATGCTGCCGCCAGAGACGCTGAAGCGCAGGCCGCTGTGCATCAGTTGACAGACCGCGACTCGCTTGTCCGGCAGCGTGCGGCTGAAGTGCTGGCGAATCTCGCAGCCGTCGAGCACCAACGGCTCATCGAAGGCTATTTACTACAAGAGAAGAACGAGCGCGTGCGCCTTGCGCTCAACTGGGCGCTGTATCGCACGGGGCGGAACAAGGCTCTCTATAGCATTGTCAGAGACCTGCAAAGTGATTCCCGTCGCACGCAGGCCGTCGGCTATCTCTCGCAGCTTCCCGGCCCGCAGCCGCTCGCTCCATTCTTTAATCGCGCGGATAGAAAAATGCTCATCGGATTGCTTGAAGCGATGGCGCGCATCGGCAATGCTGAGACGCTGGAACAAATCAAGCCTTATCTGATCGCGCTCGATCCTGAAATCAGCGAAGCCGCCAAATTCGCAGACCGCGAGATTACCTCTCGCCTCGCGCAAACCCCTACGGACAATGCCACACGCCCGCGCGAAGTGGGCAAGACGGAAAACTCTTCGCCATAGAGGCTAACGAAAAAATCTCCCGCAAAGGCGCAAAGGCGCAAAGGCGCAAAGAAAGACAAGTTGCTTTCTTTGCGCCTTTGCGCCTTTGCGGGAGACGTTCTCTTCATCATGCCGGAACTGGCTTTGGCTGCTATAATTCTATAAATTGAGTTTTCAAATCTGAGCTGACCAGATGATTGATGCATTCTAATTTACGTTCATTCCTTGACCTGCTTGAGCGCGAGCATGATCTCGTGCATATCGAAACAGAGGTTGACCCATATCTTGAGCTGGCGGAGATACACCGGCGCGTCATCGAGCGCGGCGGGCCTGCGCTGCTTTTCTCGCGCATCAAGGGCAGCCGCTATCCTGTCGTGACCAATCTCTTCGGCACTGCACGCCGCATCGAGCGCGCCTTTGGTCCAAAGCCGGAAGCCTTAGTGCGCGAGGTGGTGCAGGTCGCGGAAAGCCTCTTGCCGCCGCGCCCTGCAAAGCTCTGGCAACATCGCGCGCTCGCAATGGAAGCCTTAAAGCTCGGCACTCGAAGCACTGGGCGCGCACCCGTGACGCAGGTTCTGGACCAGCCCGCGCGACTTGATGAGCTGCCGATACTAACGACGTGGCAGGAGGATGGCGGCCCATTTATCACACTGCCGCTCGTCTACACGGAGCATCCTGTCACCGGCAAGCATAATCTGGGCATGTACCGTGTCCAGCGATACGACGCGCAGGCGACCGGCCTCCACTGGCAGATACACAAGGGTGGAGGCTTTCATTATCACGAAGCCGAACGCATGGGCCAGCCGTTGCCCGTGACGATTTTTCTGGGAGGCCCGCCCGCGCTCATTCTCTCTGCGATTGCCCCGCTGCCGGAAGACGTGCCGGAACTGGTGCTGGCATCCGTGCTCGCTGGCGAAAAAATCAAAGTCACCAAAAATACTCTCAAAGATTTTACGCATCGCCTCGTCGCTGAAGCTGAGTTTGCGCTCGTCGGGCGCGTGCCGCCGCATGAGAGACGACCCGAAGGGCCGTTTGGCGATCATTACGGCTACTATTCTTTGCAGCATGATTATCCGGTCTTTCATTGCGAGGCGGTCTTTCATCGCAGAGATGCTATCTATCCTGCGACGGTGGTGGGCAGGCCGCGACAGGAAGATTTTTTTATCGGAGATTATTTACAAAAACTGCTGTCGCCGCTCTTTCCGCTGGTCATGCCGAGCGTGCGCGATTTGTGGAGCTATGGCGAGACGGGCTTTCACTCGCTGGCGGCGGCTGTCGTCCGCGAGAGATACGGGCGCGAAGCTCTGGTCTCAGGATTTCGCATCCTTGGCGAAGGCCAGCTCTCGCTCACAAAGTTTCTGATACTGACCGACACGCCGCAGGATTTAAGAGACTTTAAATCGCTCTTTGAGCATGTGCTTGCGCGTGTCCGTTGGGAGAGCGACCTGTTTATCTTCTCGAATGTCTCAATGGATACGCTCGACTACACGAGCGGGACGGTCAATGAGGGAAGCAAGGCCATCCTGCTAGGGTTAGGCGAAGCCGTGCGCGAGTTGCCGCGCGAATTCAGAGGAGAGTTGCCGCACGGTGTCTCGCGTGCAGAAGTCTTCTGCGGCGGCTGTCTGGTCGTCGAAGGCTTGCCGTATGAGAAGGATGCTGAGCAGGCTGCGCGGCTGGCGCGCGAAGAGGCTTTTGCAGATTGGCCGCTGGTTGTTCTTCATGATGATGCAGGCGTCGCACACAGGGCTTCGGATTTTCTCTGGGCCACCTGGACGAGGTTTGAGCCAGCTTCGGATATTTATGCGGCGGAGACCACAGTCCGGCATCATCATCTGTCCTATCGCGCGCCCATTGTCATAGATGCGCGTATGAAGAACGGCTATCCAGACGTGTTGATTGTGCGTCCGGACATAGCAGAGCTGGTTGACGGTCGCTGGCGCGAATATTTCCCGCAGGGTTTGAATATCAAAGAAGCCGTATAGATGAATATTTTCAAGACCAAAAAAAGAATTGCTCTCTTTATCTTCGGAGCGATTCTGTTGACAGGCTTGTGTCTGGCTCTCTGGGCCTTTGTCATCGAGCCGAACCGCGTCGTCGTTAACGAAGAAGAGATTAAATTGGCTGCGTGGCCCGCCGCCCTTAACGGTCTACGGGTCGTTGCCATCTCAGACATTCACGGAGGCTCGCGCTATATCAACGAGGCGAAGCTGGAAAAGGTCGTTGCGATGATTAACGCGGCGCAGCCTGACTTGATAGTCATTCTAGGAGATTTTATCGCGCAGGATGAGAAGGAAAATGTTTTGATGGAGCCGGAAGTCATGGCCGGAAAGCTCAAGGCGTTGCGCGCCAGATACGGAGTTTATGCTGTGCTGGGGAATCACGATTGGTGGTTTGACGGCGAGCGCGTGAGGCGCAGCCTGACTGAAGCTGGCATCCGCGTGCTGGAAAACGATGTCGCGCAGATTCAGAAGGATGGTCAAACACTGTGGCTTATGGGCGTGCCGGATTTCTGGACCAGACAGCCGATAGACCTCAGACCCGTGCTCCAAAAAATCACTACGAATGATCCGGTCATCGCTCTGACGCATAACCCCGACGTGTTTCCCACGCTCCCTGCAAACGTCATCTTAACTTTAGCCGGGCACACGCACGGCGGGCAGGTTCGCATCCCTTTGATAGGGCGTCCGATTGTTCCTTCAAAATACGATGAGAGATATGCTATCGGGCATGTGGTCGAGAATGAGCGGCATCTTTACGTCACTCCCGGCATCGGCACGACGGGGATCGCCGTGCGGTTCCTAGTCCCGCCGGAGATTTCAGTTTTGACTCTTAAGTCGAATTAGCCAGCGCGGTTGTTTGACACAGAGGACACAGAGGTAGGAAATCAATTTCAGATTTGAGATTCTGAATTTGAAATCTTCTTAAACCTCTGCGTCCTCTGTGGCGAAAAATCTTTAGAGCGGAAGACGAAGCGTAAAGATCGCGCCGCCTGCCGGGTTGTTAGCCGCGCTGAGCGTGCCGCCATGTTCCGTGACGACGCGATGCGCGAGCGCGAGGCCGACGCCGTGTCCCTTTGATTTTGTAGTAAAGAAGGGAATGAAGATGCGTTGCAAATCCCGTTCGGGGATGCCTCCGCCGGTGTCGGAAATCTCTATTCTGGACCAGACCTGCCCTGTTGTATCCTGCTCTTGCGAGCCGCGAACCGTGACCATGCGCGCCGTAGTCTCTTCTGCGATGGCTTCGGCAGCATTACGCAAGAGGTTAAGCAGGGCCTGTCGCAGCATGCGCTCATCCGCTTGAACATTTGGAAGCTCGCCTTCGATGACAAGCCGGACGCGCAGCCCGTCATAGAGACTCTTTAACTCATCGGAGCATTCTTCAATCAACTCACTTAGTGAAACATCCGTTAGGTCAAGGGGCTGCGGGCGCGCGAAGTTGAGAAAGGCCGTGACCATTGCCGAGAGGCTGCGAACTTCGCCGAGCAGTCCGGCGGCTGCCCCGCGACCGCGTTCGTCGAGTTCGAGGGTCTGCATCAACTGTGCATAGCCATGAAGCGTGGCGAGAGCGTTCTTGAATTCGTGGGCCAATCCTGCGGACATCTCTCCGAGGCTTTCCAGATTTCTTTTGAGCGCGACCTGCTCGCGCAGTTGCGTCACTTCTGTGAGGTCTGTCAGCAGGCAGAGCGCGCCGCGCGCACCGCGTTCCATGACAGGGTCAATCGGCGCGATGGTCACGCCGAGGCGACGCGTGCGACCACCCGCGCCTGTCGCCAGCACCTCTTCGCGCCGGTAGAGTTCGCCTGTTTTCAGGCAACGCTCGACCATCCCGGCCAGTTCGGGAACTGTGGCGAGCAGCGCGCTGAGATGCTGGCCCTCTGCTTCGCCGTCCGTATCAAGAAGGATGCGTGCGGGAGCATTGACCATCGTCGCCTGCCCCTGCGCGCCGAATGCTATGAGACCGGAGGGGACGCTGGCGACAATCCGCTCGCTAAACTTTTGAGCCGATGCCGCGCGCTCGCTGGCCTGCGCGGTGAGGCTTTCAAGAGTGCGTTGCTGGGATTGAAGCTGTGCGACGACGGATTGAAAAGTTTCGAGCACAAATTCCGCTTCGTCACGGGCTTTGATTGGTTGAGCAGAGACAGGCGCGCGTTCTGCTTCGCCTACGAGCTGGCGGTAAGGTCTGAGCAGCCACCTCAGAAGCAGCGTCACGCACAAGATCGTGACCACGAGCGTCGAGATAAAAACCAGCAGGAGCACAGGCGCGCGTGCGCCCGTCGTCACAGGCCCAAAGGCAAACAGCATCACGGCCAGAAGGCTCGCCAGCAGGCACACCCCGCCCAGCAGGGCCAGCACCATTTGCAGACGGCTTCCATAACGCATAAAGGGCAGTGACAAGTGATAAGTGACGAGTTGAAGACAAACAGCTTCTTGCTTGCCAGCAATCACTTAAACTGAGAGGCATACCACGTGATTAAATATTTGCCGACCAGCAGGGCGATGACTGCGCCGATGCCCAGAAAGATGCCGAAGGGAAGGAGCATTTGCAGATTTCTCTCGCGCCGTTTGAGCATCAGGAGCACGCCTGTTATGGAGCCGGAGATGACGCCCAGAAAAAGAGTCAGCAGCGTCAAACGCCATCCCAGAAAAGCTCCCACCATCAGCATCATCTTCACATCGCCGAGGCCCATCGCTTCGACTCCGCGCAGCTTTTCCCAGACAAAGCCGATCAACCACAGCACGCCGCCCCCGGCCAGTGCGCCGAGGACTGCGCCGACGAGCGAGACGGCCCAGACGGGCCAGCCGGGAAATGTTCCGAGCAACTGTGGGCCAAGATCGTCAAAGTATGGCGTGCCCGTTAAATACGGGATTGCAAGACGGGCTAAGACTGCGAAGACCATGCCGGGATATGTGATGGCGTCCGGCAGAATCATGTGCTCCGCGTCAATAAAGACGAGCGCGATGAGCATCGTGACGAAAATCAAGTCGAAGGGCAGGGCAAAGCCGATGCCGTCCCGCAGGAACACTGCGCCGAACATAAGCGCGGTCAAAAGCTCTACGCCCGGATAGCGTGCGGAGATGGGCGCGCTGCACGAGCGGCAGCGCCCGCGCAGGACAAGCCAACTGATGACCGGAATATTATCGTAGGCTTTGATGGCCGTCGCGCATGAAGGACAGCGCGAGTTTGGAAAGACGATTGACTCCTCGCGCGGCAGACGATGGATGACGACGTTCAGAAAACTTCCGATGATCGCGCCGAGCGAGGCGACCAGCAGGCAGGAGAGCCAGACAGGCAAACCCGGAAAAGGTTCTATCAGAAAAAGATTGAGAGAGAGAATCATGTGCAGTTTTATTATCCCGTCAGAGCAGCGCGCTTTGAACTAACATGCTAGACTTGTGCGCGCTCATGCCCTTTGAGCATGATACGGTTTTGTCGCGCTTTGCGAAAGATGTAATTTTTGACGGAGGCCAACGGGTTTGAATCGTCGCCAACCAATCTTCCTGCTGCTGTCGGTCGGCGCGCTCGTCATCATCACGCTCAGCCTCGTCCCTTACTGGCTGGTGACAAAAAGCGTTGCGACTCAAACCATTTCCGCAGCTCTTTCCGCGAGGTCGGAATTGGAGGGAAGCGCGGCGCAGAAGCGCAGGGGCGAGCCGAGTTTTGATGTCGCAGCATGGTATGCCGCGCGCGGCGAAGAGCCGGAAACGCACGGCGTCTTGATTGAAACGATGAGCGGAGACCGTCTGCTGGCTTCGCACAATGCGGATATCACGTTTAATCCGGCTTCGCTTATCAAACTCGCCACCTCGCTCGTCGCGCTCAAAAAGCTGGGCGCGGATTATCGTTTCCAGACGCGCGTGTATGCGGATGGCAGGATTGATGGCGCAGGCGCATTGCAGGGCAGGCTGCTGGTCACAGGCAGCGACCCGACGTTCGGTGATATTGGCGCGTCCATGATCGCAAAGGAGTTGCGCGCGCGCGGCATCAGGAGCGTGAACGGCAGCATCGGCGTCTCGCAAAACTTTTGTTTCAACTACAGCGATTCGCCCGAAGAGTCAGCCGCGCGCTTGAGCAAGGCTCTGAAACTTTCGAGCGCGCCGCCCGTCATCATCACAGACGCCCCGGCAGGGACAGCTTTATTCACCTTCAATTCTTATCCGCTCAGAGACCTCTTGCTCTACATGAATGCTCGTTCGAGCAACTTTGTCGCTGAAAGAATCGGCGCATTAATCGGAGGCGCAGAGGGCGTCCAAAAATATCTGATTGATGAGCTGGGATTGCCGCCGACGGAAGTGGCTATCGCGCGCGTGTCGGGGCGCGAGCGCAATCGCCTGACGCCGCGCGGGTTGCTAAAAGTGATACGCGCTCTCGTTGAAGAAGCCGCGCGACAGAAACTGCAACCGGAAGACATCATGCCCGTGGCGAGCGACGATGCTGGCACGCTTCGCCGCAGGTTGACAGGGACAGGTTTGGAGGGCGCTGTCGTCGGCAAGACAGGAACGCTGACCTCCGAAGTGGACGGCGGCATGGCGAGCCTCGCGGGTCTTGTTTATACCGGAGACGCAGGACACCATGTCGTCTTCGTCATTCTGGATCAGGGCAACCGCATCTGGGAGAATCGCCAACTGGAAGATCAACTGCTGGCCGAGGTCGTCAACACGCTCGCCGCGCCACGCGCCATCGCCTCTCCGACGCCGAGACAATTGCTGTCGTCTACAAGCTTGAAAATCAGCGATTAGGGTGAGAGCCATTCAAGAAGGGAACAGGCTTTTCTTTGCGTCCCTTTGCGAAAATCTCTTTGCGGTCTGTGCGTTAAAAAAGCCTTTAACCGCAAAGGTCGCAAAGAGACGCAAAGAGTTGACGGCTCAACTCCTGCCTTGACTCTCATTCTCTTGAATTTCCCACAGCATCAAATGCTTTAAGAATGCGTGATGCGCGGCAAAGCGCGCGATGGCGAATCCCGCCAGCCCGTCGCGGAAGCCTGCTTTGAGAAAGTAGCTGCGTATAAAAGCGGCTGGCCCAGCCGAGGCGATGCCGAGCGGCGAGGTGCGGCGTCCACCCTCATACATCTGCCGCGCAGAGAGCGGCGCATACCGCTCGCCAATCATACGGTGATGATAGGCCGCATCGCGCGCGGTGTAGTGAAGAAAATCTCCTTTAAGAATCTCAACCCGCGCGCCCACAGGCATCTTGACGGACTCGTGTATGTAAGCTCCCTCCCAACGCCCGCGCGCCTTACGATAAAACCTGAGTTGATAATCGGGATACCAGCCGCCGCCGCGAATCCAACGCCCCATGTAGAAAGAGCTTCGCGCGATGCGATAACCGTCTGCGAGTTGCGCTGCATCTGCCTGTTTCAATTTCTCTATGGACGCGCGCAGCTCATCCGTCACGCGCTCATCCGCATCCAGACTCAGAATCCATTCATGCTGCGCTTCATCAGCCGCAAACTGTTTCTGCGCGGCAAAGCCGGGCCATGCGCGTGTGATGACCCGCGCGCCGCACTCGACGGCAATCTCGCGCGTGGCGTCTGTGGATTCCGAGTCTACGACCAGAATCTCGTCGGCCCACGCGACGGATTCGCAGGCGGCGCGAATGTGTTCTGCCTCGTTGAAGGTGATGATGGTGGCCGTTATTTTCAAGGATGAAGTCAGAAGGATGAAGGATGAAAAGTCGGGGTGATTATCTCACAATTTCATCCTTCCGCCTTCATCCTCTTTAACTTAAGGCGCGGTCGAATTCTCGACGATGATGTTGTTGGCGCGAAGCGTGGTGGAGGTTGCGCGCTGAAGGTCTGCGAGAGCCTTGTTGTAATCGGTTTCGGCGCGAACTTCTGCGTTGCGCGCATTGACGAGCGTGTTCTCGCGTTGAAAAAGTATAAAGGTGGTCGAGCGTCCGACCTGATAGAGACGCTGCTCTCCGGCCAGTTGCAGTTCTGCGTTCTCACGCGCGGAGCGTGCAGACAAAACTCTGCGTCGCGCCGTCTCGACAGCCTGCGCGGCATTTCGTACTTCGACCAGCACGGTCTGTTCCTGCAAGCGCGTTGAGGCTTCCAGTTGAGTGCGCTGGATGCGCGCCCCTGCCAGATTGGCTTCCGCAGTTTTATTGCGAAAAGGAATCTGGAAAGTGACGCCGACCACGATGTTGTGCGTGTCAAAGCCAAACAGATTTCTGAGCGCGCGACCGTATCCGCCGACCAGATTGGAAGTCGTCGTATCGGTTGTTTCCCCCTGCACGAATGGCACGGTCGCGTTAATCAGACCGAGGTTGCGACGGATGAAATTTATCTCATTGAGCAGGAACGCATCAGCGTTCGTCGCGGTGCTGCCGAAGATGAGCGGTAGCGGGTCATTCGCGGTGTTGCTGTTGTTGGAGGTGACGGCAGACCCGGCCAGACCTGTCGTCGCCAGAGTGGTTTGCAAATCAATGCGCGGCTTGGTCTGATTCTTGAAAAACTGTATGTCAATATCGCTGATGTCCTGTTGCAGACGCAGGCGGCGAAGCTCAGGCCGGTTGGCCTTGGCTTCTTCTATCGCGTCGTTGAGATTAACCGGCGCGGCGTCAAAGCTCGGCTGGTCTGTCGGAGTCAACTGCGCTGTCCACTGCGGCGCATTCAAATCGCGCAGCAGCAGTTCCTTGAGATTATTCTCCGCAATGGAAACGCTCTGCGTTACGAGCAAAAGATCGGATTCACGATTGGCAAGCTCTGTTTGCACCTCCGCACGCTCAAGCGGCGCGGAAGCCCCTGCGGAAATCTGCGCTTCGACGCGGCGCAGGTTTTCGCGCGTCAGGTTGAGATTGGAGATGCGGTTCTGCTGGTCGCGCAGGGCGAAGACCAAATCCCAGTAGGCTCTTTGCACCTGAGCGATGATGTCTATCGTCGTCCGGCGAAAGTCTGCATCGGATTGTTCGAGCCGCTTGCGCTGGATGCGTATGTCGCGGCGATTGCGGTCAATCGAGCGGTCACGCCAGAGCGGTTGCGTAAAGGTCACGCCGAAGCTTGATGAAAAGACCGGATTCAGTTGGTTGAATGAAGAATTGGTCGTGCGACGATTGTTGTTAAAGAAGAATTCGTAATTGCCGCCGCCCGTGCTGAACTGCTTGTTGATAGACGCATTATTTTGAAAATCTGTTTGCGTGAGGTTGATCGCCCCGCCAAGCGAACTCTGCTGTGACTGCACGATTCTTGAGAGCTGCGGGTTGAAAGTGAAGACCGGATCGAAGATGCCTTCCAGAGAGAGCAGCGTCGTCTCGTTGAATTTCACATCCGTGCGCGCAACCTCTATGTTGTTGTTATTCTCCAACGCAAGTCGAATCGCCTCGTTGAGGGTCAGCGTCAAAACGTTGTCGCTGGTCACGCCGAGCCTCGTCAAATCCGGCAGGGGCGGCACCGGGCGCGGCTGTTGGTCCGGAAAGTTAGGAGCAGGTAAATCCTGTCCGGGCGTGATTGGCGTCGTGCTCGTGCCGTCTATCGGAAGAGCCGGGGTCGGTGACACGACGGGCGCGGTGGTATCTCCGGTCGTCGGCGTGGGCCGGGTTTGCGGCGAGACGTTAACGCCCGGAGCCGCCTGCGGGTCTGTGCGCGTCGCTCCCGGCGGCGCAGTCGGATTTTGATTCGGACGCGCATCCGGCGGGATGGGCTGATTGCGCTCTGTGCCCGGCGGGCGCGTCGCATCCCTCTGCGCGGGCGTGGCCGGAACAGGCGTCGGCGCGGGCGTCTGCGCGAAAGTAGAGACGGCGCACACTCCTGCCACCGTTAACGAGAGAGCGAAGGACTTGATAATCCGGCAGGCGGAATTAGTAAACATTAAAACAATAGCTCCTTGAATATTACTCTTTTGAAAGCCCGAAACTACGAGTTACGCAAAGTATACTTTATACAGGATAAAGCGAAGCAAGTCACAAGCCTACTACGAGTCGCGCGACAATGTGGTTTCAATAATTTACAGGGCCAAGAGTAGGACGTTGCGGCGGTCTAAACGGTTTCAGAAAAATCACGGCAGGCGACAGGACAAGCCTTTGCCTTCGACCCGCTTGACAGCCGTGGCAGCGGCGCATTATCTTGCCTTTCTTTATAATCAAACGCTGTCCCCACACGAATTCTTACGCGGTTATCTCGAAAAGTGTGCGTCGCCGCCCGCGTGCGGCGCATGTGTGCAAGTTAGTGAAAAGGGAAAGCCCGCGCAATCTTAAAGTCAGGCGAGGAGGTCTTTAACATGGCAGTCAAAGTCGGCATCAATGGTTTCGGGCGCATCGGGCGCAACGTCTTGCGAGCTTCGCTCGGCGATTCTGAGATAGATTTCGTCGCCGTCAACGACCTGACGGACACCAAGACTCTGGCCCACTTGCTCAAGTATGATTCCGTGCTGGGCAATCTGGACGAAGAGATTTCCGCGACCGAGAACGGCATCAAGGTCGGCGCGGATGAGTTCAAAGTCTTTTCCGAGAAAGACCCTGCTGCGATTGACTGGGAATCGGTCGGCGCGGAAATCGTCATCGAGTCAACTGGCCGTTTCACCAAAGCCGAAGACGCGAAAAAGCACCTGCGCGGCTCTGTCAAAAAGGTGATTATCTCCGCGCCCGCCAAGAACGAAGACATCACGATTGTCCTCGGCGTCAACGAAGGCGACTACAATCCGCAGGAGCACAACATCATCTCGAATGCTTCGTGCACGACCAACTGCCTCGCGCCCGTCGCCAAAGTGATTCATGAAAAATTCGGCATCCGCTCGGCGCAGATGACGACGATTCACTCTTACACAAATGACCAGCAGCTACTTGACCTGCCACACTCGGACATGCGCCGCGCGCGCGCCGCAGCCCTTTCGATGATTCCGACTTCGACCGGCGCAGCAAAAGCCGTCGCGCTCGTCCTGCCCGAACTCAAAGGCAAGTTTGACGGCATCAGCGTGCGCGTCCCGACGCCGAATGTCTCGCTCGTTGACGTGGTGATGGAACTGGAAAAAGACGCGACGACGGAAGAGGTCAACGCGGCTCTGAAAAATGCTGCGAACGAAGAGCTAAAAGACATACTGGCTTTTTCGGAAGAGCCGCTCGTCTCCGTGGACTTTCGCAAGAATCCCAACTCGTCCATCGTGGACGCCGAATACACCAAAGTCATCGGCGGCAATATGGTCAAAGTCCTCGCGTGGTACGACAACGAGTGGGGCTATTCGTGCCGCGTCCGAGACCTCGTTAAATTTATTGCGGGCAAGGGACTCTGAGTTTGTTCGCTGTACTTTGTTCTTTGTGCTTTGATTATGAACTGAACTGCCTGAAAAGTTTATTAATCACGGCACAAAGAACAAAGCACAAAGAACAAAGCATGAATCACAAATATGAACAAGCTTTCTATCAAAGACCTCGACCTTAAAGGCAAAAGAGTTTTCATCCGCGTTGATTTCAACGTGCCTGTGAAGGACGGCGTGGTTGAAGATGACACGCGCGTGCGCGGCGCGCTGCCGACGATTCAGTATGCGTTGGAGCAGGGCGGGCGCGTCATTCTCGCCTCGCATCTCGGCAGGCCGAAGGGCGAGAAGGTCGAGAAATATTCTTTGAGGCCAGTCGCAGCGCATCTGTCAGAATTGTTGGGCCAGCCCGTGGAGTTTGCAGAGGATTGCATCGGTGAAGAGGCGCAAGCGAAATCTTCTGCGCTCAAAGACGGCGATGTGTTGATGCTCGAAAACCTGCGCTTTCATCCTGAAGAAGAGAAGAATGATGACGGGTTTGCGGGAAAACTTGCGAGCCTCTCAGACGGCCTTTATATCAACGATGCTTTCGGCGCGGCGCATCGCGCGCACGCTTCGACTGCCGGAATCACAAAGCATGTGGAAAAAGCTGCCGCCGGTCTCTTGATGGAGAAGGAACTGGAATATTTGGGGCGCGTCATCAGCAATCCTGAGCATCCGTTTGTCGCAATCTTAGGCGGCGCAAAAGTCTCTGATAAAATCCCCGTCATCAATGCGCTTATCGAACGCAAGGTAGACAAGCTCTTAATCGGCGGCGCGATGGCATACACTTTTTTCAAAGCACAGGGCTTTACCATCGGAAAATCTCTCGTCGAAGACAACATGCTCAACACCGCGCTTGAGATTAGCAAGCGCGCCGAAGAGGCTCGCGTCGAACTGCTCTTGCCGACGGATCATCAGGTCGTAGACAGCTATGACCCGCTCAATAGCCGGAAGACGATTCCCATTGAATTCACCAACGCCGGACTCGTCGGACTCGACATCGGTGTCGAAACCGTCCAACTCTTCTCCGATGCCCTGAAGGGCGCGCAGACGATTATCTGGAATGGCCCGATGGGAGTCTTTGAAGAAAAGGGTTTCGAGGAAGGAACCATCGGCATCGCACGCGCCGTCGCCGAAGCCGCAGACAGCGGCGCGACAGTCATCGTCGGCGGCGGGGATTCAGTCGCAGCCATCACACAGGCCGGAGTCGCAGACCGCATCACGCACATCTCTACCGGCGGCGGAGCGACTTTAGAATTTCTGGCGGGAGACGAACTGCCGGGCGTCGCTGCGTTGAACGATAAAAATTAAGCGTTTTAGATTGTTAGTTGAGATTATGAGAAAACCTGTCATCGCCGGAAACTGGAAAATGTACAAGACGATTGCGGAGTCAGTCGAAACCGCGCTCGCCTTAAAACCTCTGGTCGCTAATGCCAATCACTGCGAGGTCATCATCGCGCCCGTCTTTACTTCTATCAAGACGGTTGCGGATCGGCTCGAAGGCTCGAATATCGGCGTCGCGGGGCAGAATTGTTCGACAGAGATCGAGCACGGCGCGCAGACGGGTGAGGTGGCGGCTGATATGCTGCGCGACGCTGGCGCAGGCTCCGTCATCATCGGCCATTCCGAGCGGCGGCAATACTATTTCGAGACGGACGAGATGGTCAGCCGCAAAACTCAGGCTGCGCTGGCAGCAGGTTTGACAGCGATTGTGTGTGTCGGCGAGACGCTGGCGCAAAGGGATGCGGGCAACGCGGAAAATGTCGTCAAAGGTCAATTGCAGGGCGGACTTGGCGGGTTGACAGCCACAGACCTGCAACGTATCATCTTGGCCTACGAGCCGGTCTGGGCCATCGGGACTGGACGCACCGCGACGCCGGAACAAGCGCAGGAAATGCATGCGTTTATCCGGCGCGTTTTTCGCGCAGAGTACACCGCTGAAGCGGCTGAAAATTTGCGCGTGCTCTACGGCGGTTCGGTCAAGCCGGATAACGTTTCAGGTTTGATGGCGCAGGAAGATATAGATGGCGCGCTGGTCGGCGGCGCAAGCCTCAAGGCAGAGAGCTTCGCCGGGATTGTCAATTACAACAGATAGTTTGAGGAGAAGGATTTGTTAGTTTACGTTTTATACGGACTTTTCATACTGGCCTGCATTGTGCTCGTCATCACAGTGCTCTTGCAACCGGGCAAAGCTGACGCGGGCGCGCTCTTTGCCAGCAGCGTCTCCAGCACGGCCTTCGGCCCGCGCGGCACACAGACCATACTTGCCAAGATTACTATCGGCGCAGCGGCTCTGTTCATGCTTGTCGCTTTGATCCTGTCGATGCCTGCGCTGTCCGGCCAACGCTCTGTCATTCAGACTACGCCAGAAGATGGAGCGACGCCAGCGGCCTCGCCCGCAGCGACCGCGACACCGGCAGCCAGCCCGCAGGCTTCCGCCGCGCCGAGCGCAGCCGCTAACGCTAATAGCGGGGATGCCAACGCAAATGCCAATGCCGCTACAACGCCAGCGGCCTCGCCCGCCGCAACGAAGTAAAAAGCGGCAGCGTTTGAAATAACAGATACTGTTTGATAATTATGATTTTACGGGGATGTGGCGGAACTGGTAGACGCGTACGGTTGAGGGCCGTATGAGGCAACTCGTGAGAGTTCGAGTCTCTCCATCCCCACCAAAAATCATCGGTCGCATGCTTTAAATCGCGGGGGCGAGTCCCCTTCGGAACTAAACATGGAAAAGCTAAACACTCATCAAGAGGGTTTGGCTTTTTTCTTTTTCACGCGGGTAGTGGGTCAAGTTCAAAGACAGAGAAGAAAACGAAATGTTCGCGCAAAGGCGCAAAGGCGCAAAGAAAAGCACGCAAAGAGAAAGTGGCATTCAACACCTTTGCGGTCTTCCTTTGCGCCTTTGCGCCTTTGCGGGAAACTCTTGCTTTCTTCCCCACTCAGTTCACGATTAACGACTCATCAACTTCACATTGACCCGCTACCCGATTTTCGACATTGACGGGACGCTCAAAATGAAGTGGATGATGTCTGCTTCTTGCCGGTTAAGCTCTTTACTTAATCCGGGTCAGCCACTGGCGAATTTGCTTTCCGATTGTTTCTGCGACCGGCGCGTCATAGTTAGACATGACCACAGTCGTAAATCCTGTGACTGGATTAAACAGCACCACAGCGTTAATGCCTGGCGCGCCGCCCGCCATGCCAAAACCCGTGCTATTTAAATCTTTGGTCGCATTAGTTGCGTGCGCGCCGGTTTCGGGATTCCTAAAGTCCGGCACGCGCAGTTTATTATTCCGTACGGCGATGGTGAATTTGAGCAGGTCTACAGCCGTCGAATAACCGCCGCCCGCGGAACTGCCGCGCGCCGGGCGAGTGTAGAAATTGTTTCTTCTCAAACCCTGCGGACTCCCTACGCGTGTGTAGCCGCTCGCCAGATTGGTGACGATTGAATCCGCTTCAAAAGAGTCTGTGTTCTCCATCCCGGCCACCTTGAAAATATGCTCGCGGACATAATCGTAATAACTGAGGCCGGATAATTTTTCGATAATCGCGCCGAGCAAGACATAGCCACCATTTGAATATCTTTGCCGCGTACCCGGCTCAAAGGCTAGCGGCTCGTTGGCGAATAAAGGGATGAAATCTTTCAGCTCTCTCAATTTATCTTTCGGGGTGGCCTCAAACTTCTCTCCGAAAATATCTCCGATGCCGGAGGTCATGGTCAGCAGGTGGCGCACGGTTATCTTTTGGGCTGCGGTGCGATTCGGGTAATCCGGCAGGAGCTTTGCAAGCGTATCGTCTAAAGAAAGTTTGCCCTGTTCTACCAACTGCCAGATAGCCACCTGCGTAAAAAGCTTGTTGATAGAGCCGAGGTTGAATTTGGTATCGAGACCGTTGGCAACATTATGTTCCTTGCTTGCCAGAGCATAAGCTTTTTGAAAAAAGGGTTTGCCGTTTCTGGCTACTAAAACGACGCCGGAAAAACCGTCTGCTTTGACGAGGTCGTCGAGGTGCTTTTCAAGCATGGCGACAAACTCGCCCTCGCCGATCTTCGTTTGGTCAGATTCGTCTTTGGTCGCAGTGGTCGCAGGAGGAGGCACGGCATCGGCGGGAGGGTCAACCTCTTCTACGCGCAGGCCGATGAACTTGTGCGGGGGGGCCGTTTCAAATGCAAATCCAATTTCAAGCCACTGGCCCTTGCCAGAGCGGAACACGACTACGATCTCGTCGTTCGCAGCCTTTAGTACGCGCTGCAACTCCAGAGATTTAATATTCTCAAGCATCCCTTTGAAAATCCGAATTCGCTCGTCAATCGAGCGGCGTTTGAGCGCGACTTCAGAGACATGCGTTGAGATAAAGGCTCGCATCATCTGCTCGTCGCCAGCGTTAAAGGCTTTGAGATAAGCCTCTACGATTTGCCCTGCCCGTGTCGCCGGAAGCTTGCCAGCCTCTGCGTCTTGAGCCGCCGCTGGCAAAAGGGTTATGAAAATTAAAGAGAGTGCAAACAATGATCGTCTGAGCATGATGATGTCCTTTCCACAAAAGCAGCGAGGAAGCATGATCCTCCTCGCTGCTTTTGCCTACACCGGAATTTAACCCTTGTCAGTTTTGTTTCGTGCGGATGAGAACGTCTTTGGGAAACTTATCGTTGATGGAAAACTTCTCGCTGATGTTGGGCGAGTTGATTTCGTAGCTCTCCACAGTCCAGATCGTATCAACCTTGCCGCCGACAACCTGCGTCATGATGTGCGGCAGAAGCATTGCGCCGACCGCGCGAAAGTCTGAGAAGCGTATCTGTATCTCTGTCTCCACAGGCGCGGGCAAGCGCATTGTGAATGGCGGTTTGTCTCCGGCAGCGGGCGCGTTTTCATCTCCAATTTTGCGCTCGAAAATGATGTGCGGAGCAGCAGTCGTTGTGCCAGCCTCGCCTTCCTGCGGACGCCTGACGATGACTACGTCTTTGTCTTCCGTCTCACCTGTTGGCCCATCCGTTCCGGCCATGTGACCGAGCGGAATGCGCGGCAGAAAGCCTCTGTAGCTCATCATCAGGGGCAGGTGCGAAGTCTTATCAAGATAGATTTTCAGGATAAAGCCGCCCGCGCCCTGCGCTTCGATGATGTCTGCGCGCGCGCCGCTCACTTCGCCGTCGCCCACATAATTGTATGTGGCATTAAAGGAAGGCGGAGGCGTGAGCAGCAGCCCGAGCATGTAGCGCGCAATCTCCGATTGTTCGTGATGACGCATGGCCTGCCCGACTTCCGGGCCTTCCATATCGCGTATAATTTTAACCCGCGCGTCTTTGAGCTTAAGCTCTTTGCCTTCTGCGCCCGGCGCGTGCATAGCGCCATCCGGCTTTGTGCCGAGCGTCATCTTTTCCACACGCATGAGCTTGTCAGGCAGCATCATGTTCAACTCGAACTCGCCGTTCAACTCGCGCTCGGCTTGATTCGGGAGTTGCAATTGACGACTTGATTTGCCGTTGATGGACAGGCTCTGAACGGAGTTGATAGCGCTTTCGCCGCCGATGGCCGCGCGTGCCTGTTTGAGCAGTTCCAGTGCGCGTTCGACATTGCCTTTGGTGGCTGTAACTTGCTGGCTAATGACCGAAAATGCCAGCAGCATGACCGAGAGTTTGAGAATAAATGGAACAAATTTTCGCATACGGCTCGTGCCTCCTCTATCTATATTACTGAAATTAAGATTTCTTGAACGCCAGAGCATCAAACGTGTCTATGTTGTTGATGCTTGCGCTGCCAACGTCTCTAAGCTGCGCTTATCTTGGACTAATTCGCGTCGGCAGTGGTTAAGAGGGCGCAAAGAGAATGTTAAGAATGTAAAACTTTCGACTGGCAAAATATCTCACTAACGCTGCGGTATTCTTTGACAGGCATTGACACTCTGCGCTCTCGCGGTAATATCTTCGACGCGCGCTGATGTCACAGCCGGTCGTTAGGAACTGGCCGTCGGTGAAGGCTATTAAAAATAATCATCGAGGTGTGAATGAAAGCTTGTCCGACATGCAAACGCACATATGCAGATGAGACGTTGAGCTACTGTCTGGTTGACGGCTCAATCCTTTCGGCTCCTTATGACCCGCACGACACTGTACGCATCCACGCGCCACGGGCCACTGATCCGGCTCCGACGGAAATAATGAATCCCGCGCCCCGCCCGCCGGATTTAAAGCCCTCCACGCTTTCAACGATACAAGCTCCTGCGCCTCCGCCCTTATACGCAGGGAAGCAGCAAGCTCCGGCAAACGAGAAACAAAGCGGTAAACCGTGGATGGCAATCGGCATTGGAATGTCTCTGTTTCTCATAATTGCTGTGGGAGCTATCATGAGTTTTATCTGGTTAGGGCAAGACTCTAGCGCAGATAATCACCCTCCGCCAAAAGACCCGAACATTAATGTGAAGCCGACTGTGACACCGACTGCGATGCCAACTGCGACGCCAACTGCGACCGTTGGTGACGGGGGCTGGGGGCCGAGGAATGAACAGGCTGGCCTGACGGGCGAAAGGCTGACTTACTATCCCGGAACGACGCCCGAAAAATGTCAGGCGGATTGCGACGGCGATCCAAGATGCAGTGCATATACTTACATCAGGGCCGGACACTACAATCCTAACGACCCGCCGATGTGCTACCTGATGTCCGTGGCCCACGACTTTACCCCTTCGCCCTGCTGCATCTCGGCCATCAAACGCTAAAAAATTACGAGCGTCTCGCGCAAAGACGCAAAGACGCAAAGGAAGACTCGACTGTATTCTTTGCGCCTTTGCGCCTTTGCGCGAGACTTTCTTTTGGTTTCCGCGCTTGTCATCTGAAACTGACCCACTACCTTTCGCTCAAAAACTTTGCGCCTTTGCGTGAACCTCCCGGCTCAGATGTTAAGAATGTAAAATCTATTGTTGGCGCGATGATGCCCGGAAAAGAGCATGCTAATATTTACTTGATGAAGTTGTGGAATCGCAAACCTCCGAAAATGTTGTTGCTGGTGGCCCTGATGGTCGGGCTGCTGGCGCTTTTGGCGACGCTGCAATATCGCTGGCTGGGACAGGTCAGCCGTGGCGAGCGCGAGCGTATGCAGGCTTCGCTGCGTGTGGGCGCGACACACTTCAGTCAGGATTTTAATCGTGAGATCACGCGCGCCTTCCTCAGCTTTCAGATGGATTCGCAGATGCTGCGCGACAAGGATTCGGGCGAATACGCCGCGCGCGTGGAACAGTGGAATCAGAAAGCTCCTTACCCGCAGCTCGTCAGCGAGCTGTATGTGCTGGAAACAGGCGCGCAGCAGCAGCAGATTCGTTTGAGCCGCTTCGATCTCGCCGGGAAAAAATTTACAGAGGTCGAGTGGCCCGCAGAATTTGCGTCATTGCGCCCGCGCCTTGAGCAGAATTTTCTGCATAACAGGAAAGAGCCGGAAGGACTCAAGGAAATCTTTCTGGAGCCAGTCGCGCCGGACTTGCCCGCGCTCATTGCTCCGATAATCGCCGCTCCGAGAGCGATTATTACTGAAGACAGCAAACTTCAATTGACCGGCAACCCGCAGGGGCCGCACGCCAGCGAACTGACCCTGGCAGACATCTCGCCCTTTGCCGGTTATGTGATTATCAGGCTCAATCTGGAAGTGATTCAGAAAGAGTTGATACCCGCGCTGGCCCAGCGTTATTTTTCCATTGGCGACGGAATTGAATACAAGCTGGCAGTGATAAATCCGGGTGCGCCGGAAAAGCCTGTCTACCAATCCGCACAGATGCCCGCGCAGGCCGCTTCGTCCGGGGCAGATGCGACGGCGCGTTTGCTGGTCGTCCAGCCGGATCAGCTCGACACGCTCTTTTTCGGTCTGCCGCGCAAGATGGCTCAGGCGCATGAGAGCGGCGCGGTCTTTACCAGAAAGCTGCCGCCCGGCGAATTCGTCATGCGTACGGAAGAGAGCGCGCAGCAGGGAAACTCAAGCTCGCGCAGCGTGACGGTTCGCGTCTTTAATCGTGAGATGTCGGAAAAAACTCCTTTGGATAAGGCGGCCAACGCGGAAACATCTGCCGCGCCGTGGCAACTCGTCATCCAGCATCCAGCCGGTTCGCTCGAAGCCGCCGTCACGAACGCGCGCAATCGAAGTCTCGCCATTAGCTTCGGCATCCTGCTCTTGCTGGCAGTCAGCGTGGCGATTATCGTCATCAACACGCGGCGCGCAGAGCGTCTGGCCCACAGGCAGATGGAATTCGTCTCTGCTGTTTCGCATGAGTTTCGCACGCCGCTTGCGGTCATCTGTTCAGCGGGCGAGAATCTGGCAGACGGCATTATTGATGCGCCGCAGCAAATTGAAAGATATGGCGAGCTGATTCGCAACGAGGGGCGCAGGCTAACGGAGATGGTCGAACAGGTGCTTGAGTTTGCAGGCGCGCGTTCGGGCCGCAGTTCCCTGCAAATGCGTCCGTTGGAGATTGGCTCACTCATCGAAGACGCAGCCGCCTCATGCCAGCCTTTGAACGGCGAGAAAGAGTTTGTCATCGAAAAAGAGATTCAGTCAGGCTTGCCGTTAGTCGAGGGCGATGCAGCAGCCCTGCGCCGCTCGCTGCAAAATCTGCTCAACAATGCGATGAAGTATGACCGCGAGAACCGCAGGATAAACGTGCTGGCTAAATCCGTGGTCAACGGGCACGGCGAAGAGGTGCAGATTACTGTCGAAGACGAGGGCATCGGGATTGACCCTGCGGAGTTGCCGCACATCTTCGAGCCGTTCTATCGCGGCAGCGAGGTCGTCGCCGCGCAGATACACGGCAACGGTCTGGGCCTCAGCCTTGTCAAACAGGTCATCGCGGCGCATCGCGGAAGTGTCAGCGTCGTCAGCACTCCCGGACAGGGAAGCTCCTTCACACTCCATCTGCCTGCCATAGACCCTTTGAGCGAAACGAAAGTTAACGCCGACGCGGACAAGATATGAAGCCGAAGATTTTGCTGGTCGAAGACGAGCCGGGCCTCGTCCTGACCCTGACAGATCGTTTGAGCAGTGAAGGCTATGCGGTCGAGACTGCTGTTGACGGGGAAGCCGGGCTGGAACGCGCTCTCGGCGCAGCTTACGATCTAATCATTTTGGATGTCATGCTCCCGCGCAAGAACGGGCTGGATGTCTGCCGCGACCTCAGGCAGAAGAATGTGCAGACGCCCGTCATGATGCTCACGGCGCGCGGGCAGGTGTTTGATAAAGTGGTCGGCCTCAAGCTCGGCGCAGACGATTATGTGACCAAGCCTTTCGAGATTTTAGAACTGCTCGCGCGCGTCGAAGCTCTGCTCAGGCGTTCGCCCACATCTGCCGCGACTGCGCCCGACACATATCAATTCGGCCCTGTGCGAATTGATTTCCGGCGCGCGGAAGTGTATAGAGACGGCCAGCCCGTGGAGCTTTCCTCGCTTGAGTTTAAACTGCTGCATTATCTGATAGAGCACAGGGGGAATGTTATCTCGCGCGACACGCTGCTTGACGAAGTATGGGGCTATGACGCTATGCCCTCGACGCGCACGGTTGATGTGCACGTCGCGTGGCTGCGTCAAAAGCTTGAACCCAATCC
The DNA here is from genome assembly GCA_963817025.1 of Pyrinomonadaceae bacterium. Taxonomy (GTDB): domain Bacteria; phylum Acidobacteriota; class Blastocatellia; order Pyrinomonadales; family Pyrinomonadaceae; genus JACMLC01. The sequence goes on from CAWFML010000005.1 coordinate 1,423,284, forward strand.
CAGACACCCGCAGTTTATCCTCACAGTCCACGGCCTCGGCTATAAATTCGCGGGCTAGAAGAAGAATGCAAAATTAAAAATGTAAAATGCAAAATGAAATCCCTTCTTATTTTTGCATTTTACATTTTTAATTTTGCATTCCTCTGGCTGTCAGGCGTGGAGACTGATAGAATCATCTTCCGCGAAAATATGATGTGGCGCAGGAAGCTGTATGCATAAAATCCCTCAAACGATCTTGAATCAAACGAAACAACCAGCGTGCGCGATATTGATCGTGCTGGCCGCATTCGTCGCCGCCAGCGCGCAATCAACCAACATAGAATTTCCCACGCCCGTCATCGCCAGCGAGGTCAGCGGCGAGATTGACGCGAGAGATATTGGCGACGCGCGCCTGACGCGGCACTTTTATCTTTTGACGGGAACGCCGGGCGATCTGGCCTTGACGGTTGAGAGTCAAAACTTGAATGGCGATGTGGATTTATTTACGGCTGGAACTTTGCGCCCGCTCGTCAAGTTGAGTCTCTACGCGGGTCTCTCTCCGACCGGCACGACCAAAAGCACTTACCTGCGACGACGCGAGCCGCTTATCCTGCGCGTCGAGGCACGCAGCGCGAATGATGATAAGGGCAGCTACCGGATACGCTTTTCCGGCGGCTTTGAACCGCTCGCAGAAACCACGGAGATGCCTGAGAATGTGGAGCCGACCGTCTCCACTGGAAGAGACAAGAACGCGCGTCGCGTCAATTCCGCGGGCGCACGCTTGAATGAAGAGCCTCCTGCCGTGGCTTCCTCCGGGACGGTTGAGCCGCCGCCACCGATTACCGTCGAAGAAGAAAAGCCCGCGCCGGAAACAACCGCGCCTGCAACGCCTGCTCCGGCCAGACCAACCAGAGCGGCCCGAACCGGCAGAACCAGAGCCACGCGGCCCGCGCGCAAGCCGCCTGCTCGAACTGCTAAAAAGAAACCTGAGCCTGCTGCTCCTGCGCCCGCTCCGACCACGCCCGCTCCGGCAGAGCCTGTCACCAGCGCGCGGCTCATCATAGAAACGACGGACGGCATGCGCGTCGAGCGTTACATGAGCGAAGTGCGCCGCATGACTGTCGAGAAGGGCCAACTCATCGTCGTCACCAATGACGGCAAAATAGAACGGCGTCCGATGACCACAGTCCTGCGCGTGACCATCGAGCCGTAATATCAATGAAAGCAGGGGGAAGGGTGCCGGGTGTCAGGGTAGGAAAAGAAAAATCCTTATCACTATCCCCGACACCCGGCACCCTTCCCCCTAACTGAAGCGTCGTTGCGGGAAATATTTTGTTGCTACTTCTTCTTCGGTGCTGAAGATGAAGACTTTAGTCCTTCTAAATCGGTGCGAAACTTGGCGAGCGCCTGATTGCTGGAATTGACTTGTTCCAGTTTTGCCATCATCGCCTGAGCTTCCTTCGCATCACCCTTCCGTATATAGGCCGCCGTCAGATTCTGCAAGGTCTGTTCATGCAGCGGCTCGCGTTCGAGCGACGTACGATATTCTTTGATGGCCCGTTCCATGTCCGGCGGCTGGCGCAGGAAAAAGGTGAGGCCCAAATCCGTGCGGACGCTCACATCATCCGGCTGCTTGACGAGCGCCGCCGTGTACCATTTCTCAGCCGTCTCATAATGAGCGGCGTCGAAATTAGCGTCGCCGAGCCGCACGAGGGTTGCGTAATCATCTGGGCGAATCTGGTTGGCTTTGAGCAGGTAATCTATCGCTTCATCATAACGCTTGATGCGGTAATAAAGCTGCGCCGCGCCGACTTGGGCATCAAAGTCGCCCGGCTCGTTGCGTGCGCGGTCAATCGCCTCTTGAATGGCCGCAGGCATTTGCGATTGATCTGCCACTCCGTTCATCGGAAGCTGCGGATGATCCGGCGGCAGGTCGGAATTTTTACCGGCAGCAGTGGTGTCTGTCGGGCGCGGTTCATAGCCCTGCTGGTTGACCGAGTTGGCGAAAAAGAAACCGATGATGAGACCCAGGAGCAGCCCGACGATGGAAAATAGAATGTTCTCTTTATTCATAAAAGCAGTGACAGGTGACACGTGACGAGTGACGAGTCAAAGCATCTTGCTTATCGCTCGTCACCCGTCACGTGTCACTATGGTTATGCGTAGGAGTGCAAGCCCGGCAGCAGGTAACTGACCCCCAGGTAAGTGAAGATGACGAGCAGGAAGCCGACCAGTGCGAAATAGGCGGAGCGTCTTCCAGTCCAGCCTCTAGCGATGCGCGTGTGCAGAAACGCAGCATAGGTCAGCCATGCGACCAAAGCTCCGGTCTCTTTTGAATCCCATCCCCAGTATCTGCCCCACGATTCGTTGGCCCAGACCGCGCCCGTAATCAACAACATCGCAAGGCCCGCAAAGGCGACGGATGCCGTCTTGTACATCAGGCTGTCCAGCTTTTCCAGAGGCGGCAGAGCTTCTCTCAGTCTCTCCGTGCGGAAGCTGAAGATGATGACAAAGAGCGTGGCGGCAAAGGCTGTAATCAAGGCTGCCAGCTCGACCGGATTGGCATTGAGACTCAGAGAGAGACGCTCGCCATTATCCGTCACCCATTGCTGCGCCAGCATCGTGAGCTGTTCGGGCGAAGCCTGCGCGAGCTGTGCTTTGGTTGCTCCCTGTTGCTCTGCCAGCCACTTGCCGAACTGGCCGTACTGTCGCGGGTCTATGCGCTGCGCGATGTTGGTCATGGTCTTGATCTGCGAGACCAGCAGCGCAATCGAGCACGCCTGCATGATTAAAGAAAGTTTTAAAAGCCTGTGTCCCCACAAACGCGCCTGCTCGTTCTGCTTTGAGAGATAAACGGCAAAAGCGACGATGACGCCGACGAGCAGGAGCACGGCTAAGACGAGCGTCCACCCCACATATGGAATGTCCACGCGAAGTGGAATCGAGCGGCGCGAGTTTTGTCCTGTCAAAATAGTTGCCGCGCCGTATGTGCCCGTAAACAGCACGGAGAAGCGGCTGATAGACGCGATGACGGCGATGGAAAAGATGCTTGACCAGATTGCCATCGCCTCTGTCTTGACTCCGTCTTTCAAAAGATAGACGACCGCGATAGCAAAGCACACCAGAGCCACGCCGTATGACAATGAAGCTATGCCGACATGTATCGGTCGCCAGTAGGAATCAAGAATCGGCGGCAGGTCGATAAACTCGTTGCCGATAAATCGCGCCAGCAGCAGAATCAACGAAGCCAGGGGCAGCGAGACTGCGCCTAGAAAGCGAAAGTTCTTGCGGTGCGCGATGAGCAGCGTCGTAATGCCTGCGCCGAAGGCGAATGCCAGACTCAAGTCATAGAGGTTGGCAAAGGGAATATAGCGCCAGACCCACGGCATCTGTGCATCAGGATTACGGGAAAGGATGGCTAGCTCTCTGTCATAGGCCGCGACCCAGCGCACGAGCCAGCTTGAGAGATTAAAGAAGACGCCGAAACTGGCCGTCCACAGCCCGACCTTCTGCGCCATCTCAGACGGGGCGTAAAGGTTTGTCAGGTGAAAGACTGCCGCCGTCAGATAGCAGGCCAGAGCCAGCATCATCAATGCGCCGTCAGAGATGAATCTGTCGCCGCCCAATTCAAGGCGCAGAAAACCCATCAATAACGATCCGGCGATGACCAGAATGGCCGGAAGAAAAGCGCGCAGCCCGGAGGCCGTCTCAGGATTGTTTGTAGCTTCTACTGTGTGCGGTATGGTTTGTGTTTGAGTTTGACTCATGACTGCTGTGCCTCGCTCATCTATCCGTAAATGGATTTGATTAATTTTTTGAAACGGTCTTCAAAGCCCAGCTTGTTGCGATTGGTGTTGCCGCCGATGACGACCTCAACGCCGCCGCTCTGGCTGTCTTCGATCATGGCCCAGACGCGTTGATGCGAGAAGAAGAAGACGGCTCCAAGCGTTCCGATGAGCATTGCGCCGCCGAGATAAAAAGGAATCTTGCCGGGGTCTTTCTGGATCGCCAGGACGTGCGCGTCCGGCACTTTTTCAAAATCCACAAGGCGATACTTGTAGCCGCCGACAGCCGCTCCGACGGGCGCGCCCTCCGGCAACTCCATTGCAAAAGCATAAGCTCTTTTGGCTTCGCCTGCGGGCGTCGTGAGCTTTAAGACCGCAGCCGGATTGTTATACTCTTCGCTCTGCGTATCGGGCCGCCCGCCCTGCCCGATGGTGAAATCCGGCAGAAAGTTTTCAAAATCTATCCGCGTTCCATCCGCAAGAGTTGCCGAGCCGTCGCGCGGGATTGAAATATCCTGCGTCGGCCCGCCGCCTTCAGGCGTCAGCCGGAGAGTGATGTTGCGTGCGCGTCCGAGAGAGATAAAGCTCGCCTGAAAAAATCTGTAGCCGCGATAGTCGTAAGGCTTGTTGAGATGAACCAGAGCTTCGCGCTCGCCTGTTTCGTCCTTAATCTTGATTCGCGTCAGCCAGTCAATCGTGTTGTTGGCCTGAATCGAGCCTTCCTTGCGAATCAGCTTCTGCTGGATGTCCGTGCAGGTCACGGTAAAAGGAAGCTGTAGGGGAACTCTTGTGACATCATCGAGATTGGTGACAAGCTGGGTCATCTCGTTAGTGGTCATTCCCGGAGCCAGCGGCATCTGCCCGTCGCGGCTGAACTGCGCCGTCATAAAGCCGCCGAAAAAAATGGTCAGCAGCGCGACATGCACTGCATACGCGCCGAGCCTGTTCCATGTCCCGCGCTCGGAAAAGACAAAGGTGCGCCCGCCCTTTTCTGTGACGGTCGTTTTAAAGCCAAGCTTGCGCGCAGCCTTGCTGATTCTCTCCGCCGCCGCGCTCTGCGTCTCGCCTTCGAGCATAAATTCCGAGTTCTGCTCCTGCCCTTTGAGCCAGTGCCTTGAGGCATCCAGCTTCTTGCGCGAGATAAAAGTCCATGCCTTCGGGAATCTATCAATCGAAGCCAGCACGATATTGAGCGAAAGCACGAGAAGCAGGGCGTTGAAATACCATGCGTGATAAATATCGAAAAAGCCGAGCGTTCTGCCGACCAGTTTTTGCGACGGCGTCAGCTCTGCGAAATATTTATCAAACCCGTCTACGTTCTGCTGCATGACCAGCATGCCGATCATGCTGGCGATGACGAGCAGGATCAGCAGCGTCACGCCGAAGCGCACGGAGCTGAGAAAATTGAGCACGCGATTCAGTATCGGGACTTCGGGCTTCGCTGGCTTGGCCTTTGTTCCCGGCTGCGAAATAGCATTCGGAGCGGTCTTATTTTCTTCAATGGCAGACATCAAATTTATTAGTGATTGAACAGAAAGTTATGACAGTGACCTTCGGAAAAATTCGGACAAATCACACCGTCGCCGAAAATCATGTTTCGAGAGTCACATCATAGCCGAGCATGTGACATTTTGTCACCCGAACTCTCTCTGCACCTGATTGATATGGTACGGATAAGTCACATGCGCTTCTTCTGCTTCGTTAGACGCGCCAGACTTCAATCCTGAAAGTTTAAATATTTCAGAGAGTCATTTTTACGTGGGACGTGGCCTTTGCGGGAGAATCCTGCTCTGTTGCGGCTTTGCCTACAAACCCCTTCTTGCCCACAAACTGCTTAACCTTGCCTATAAAGTCTTGCGGTGAGAATGCTTGGGTAGTCTCATTTCTGCTGCATGGTAACTTGCCGCACCCCGGTTTTGCCTCAAAAGGGCCGGATTCTTAAGCACTATTGAGGCAGGCGGGAAACTTTTGGGGCAGCGTTGGTAGAGCGGAAGGTAAAGAGCACGGGGCGGTACTGTCTAAGCTACCGCCCCGTGCTCTAATTAAGTTAGGGCAACTGTAGGTGTGCCGCAGCGGCCTGCTCCTTAATCAGCATCGCCGCAGAAGGCCACCGTCTCGGCGTTGCCCGTCGCGCCGTTACTGTCGGTCACTAACAGGTAAACCATCACATGGGTGTAAGGTGGCCCGCAGGGGACGATTGCAAAGCCGCTAGGTTCAGCGATTCGAGACGCCTGTGGCGTAAACTGGTAAGTGTAGACGCCCGTGCCGCCACTCACAGTGAAGTGACATTCCAGACGTTGATGCCCCAGGGATATGCAATACATCCCGGCATCCAGTGTTGTGCGCGCCGCGCCGCGTTTGACGGGGACGGTCAGAAGCACGACGGCAACGACGATGGTAAGTGCGAGTGTCAGAATCCGTTTATTTGACATTGTGAGCCTCCTTCGCTAAGTGGACATAGGCCAGTGGGGCTAGAGGGCTTAGCATTTGATAAGGGGAACGCGGGAAGGGTACACTTAGACGGGTAGGGTGTCAACGGCTACAAGAGAAGAAGCGGTGGAGAGGCACGCAGTTAGAACATAAAGGCGTTGCCTAAAAACCCCCTACTTGCCCAAAAACTCAACGAGGCACTTTGTAAGGTTCTCTGCCACAACATCTGTTGCTTGATTCAAGCGATGTATGAATTGAATCTGAAGCCGAAATTCTATGCCGAAGTGGCGTAAGAGGAAAGCCCCGCTCGCATTGAACGGGGCTTTCTCGCGCTCACTAGTTGCCTATAAACTTTTCAAGCTGCCTACAAAGTGCTTAAAGTTATAGAGGTTTGTAGGCAAAGCCCTCTGTTGCTCACTCAATTCACGATTAACGAATCATCAACTTCAACTCGACCCAATACCTTTCCGCGCGCTCGATTGGCTTGCCGCTTTGAATGATTTCAGCTAAAAGAATGATGAACAAAACGACAGTCCGTGTGATTATCTCTGAAGCGCTTTTCCATGCTCCATCTATTCAACTTATGTTTACGAAATAAGCTTTGATAAAAATGGCCGAGACCGCCGCCAGCATTCCTCGAACAAAACAATTGACGAAACGCGAGATGATTCTGCGCTCGGTCTTGACCATTTGTTTTGCGCTCGCGTTGCTGGTCGGCTATCGCTTGAGCGGGCTGGCGCAGTTTGTCACGCCGGAAAATTTGCATGAGCTGCGATTTAATTTCTGGGCACCAGTCCTGATTATCCTTGCGATGGCGGCAGCATGGGCTTTTGCACTTCCGGCCTCGGCCTTTCTGTTTATCACGCCGCTCGTTTTCCCGCCGCACTGGTCTGCGCTGATTACGACTGCGGGCTGCGCGCTCGGCACGACTATCGGCTATCTGGTCGCGCGTTTTGTCGGCGGAGCATGGGTCGAAAGATTCCGCGACGGACGCCTGCATCGTTTTCTGACGCGCCATTCGAGCTTCATGGTATTGTTTGCCATACGCTTGACGCCGTCGAGTCCGCACGGCTTTATCAATTACGGCGCGGGGCTGGCACAGATTCCGCTCGCGCGTTTCGTGCTGGCGACGACCCTTGCGATGGCACTTAAATCATACGTCTATGCAGAAGCAGTGCATCAGACCGTCGGCGCAAAATCGCTCTTTGATGCGCTGACGCCGAAGACCGTGCTCTCGCTCTTTGCCGTCGCGCTGCTTGCCATCGCAGGCCACATACTCCACAGGCGTTATCTGAAAAAGGATGCGAGTATAAGCGCAGAATAATGATTGTGACTTTAAGTAAAAGATGACGAGACGCGCCCATACGATGAAACAGAGCCACGCCGCGCCGCGCCGCACAGCGCAACCCGGCTATCCTTTTACGAGCATCGTCGGGCAGGAAGAGATGAAGCTGGCGCTGCTCTTGAATGTCATTGATCCATTGATTGGCGGCGTGCTGATAATGGGCCATCGCGGCACCGGCAAATCCACAGCCGTGCGTGCGCTGGCAGATTTGCTGCCGACGATTTGGAGAGTGTGCGGCTGTCTTTTTGCCTGCGACCCGGCAGATGAAGAGAGCCTGTGCGACGATTGCTACGCACAATTACAGGCCGCCGGAAAGCTTGCGCGCGAGAGGTCGCGTGTGCCAGTCGTTGATCTCCCGCTCGGCGCGACGGAAGACCGCGTGTGCGGCACGATTAATATCGAACAGGCTCTGAAGTCAGGCGTCAAAGCTTTCGACCCCGGCCTGCTGGCGCGTGCCAATCGCGGCTTTCTGTACGTGGATGAGGTCAACCTCCTTGAAGACCATCTGGTGGACTTGCTGCTCGACGTAGCCGTCACAGGACGCAACGCGGTCGAGCGCGAAGGCATCTCGCTGGAACATCCGGCAAGATTCGTCCTCGTCGGCTCAGGCAATCCTGAAGAAGGGGAACTGCGCCCGCAACTTCTCGACCGCTTCGGTCTCTACGCGGAAGTCGTCACGGTCGAAGACCTTGAGGAGCGTGTCAGAATAGTTGAGTTGCGAGAAGAGTTTGAGCGCGACCCCGCGAGCTTTCGCGCAAAGGTTGAAGCGGAGCAGCAAGCCCTGCGTCGAAAACTTTCGCGCGCACAAAAGCTCTTGCCTCAGGTCACGCTTTCAAAAGAGCTACTGCGCGGCATCGCCTCACTCTGCCTGCAACTACGGATTGACGGTCACAGGGGAGAGCTAACGCTTGCGCGTGCGGCCCGCGCGCTGGCAGCCTTTGAAGGCCGCCGCAAAGCCAGCGAAGAAGATGTGCGCCGCGTGGCCTCTCTCTCTTTGCGGCATCGCCTCAGGCGCGAGCCGCTCGAACCCACAGGCGGCGGCGCGCGTATTGAACAGGTGCTGGAAAAATCTTTTTCGCAGGCTGAAGCACATAACAAACCGGAGCATCAAGCCGCGCCATCTGATTCGGAGCTTAAATCGAGCGATAATCGGGCAGGGCAGAGCAATGGGCAGCACGAAAACGGGATGCCACCGCAGGGCAAATATCCCGAAAGACCTTCGCCCATGCCTCTTGACGCACATCTGCCCGCAGAAGCTCTCAAACAAAACTCTGCTCCATCGCCAACATCTCAAACACGAAAACAGTCATCACGACAGCAGCGCGACACAAAGCATCAATCAACAAGCTCCACGCGCGGGCGATACACGCGAGCCGTCATCCAACAATCTGAGGGCGCAAAAATCGCACTCGACGCCACGCTTCGCGCCGCCGCCCTCAATCAACATCAAGCTAATGGAGCACACACGATTGCTCGCACACGCTCTACGCCATTCGTTTTAAAATCTGACTCGCTGCGCTTCAAAAAATTCAAACGCAAAGCGGGCACGCTCTTCATACTGGCGATTGACACGTCCGGCAGCATGGCCCTGAATCGCATAGAGCGCGCAAAGGGAGCGCTGGTGTGGCTGCTCAACAAATCTTATATTCGCCGCGACCGCGTAGCCCTCGTCAGCTTTCGCGGACAAAACGCGGAAGAGCTGTTGCCGCCCTCGCAAAGCATGTCACGCGCGCATCGCCTGATTGACGAAATGCCTATGGGCGGCCCGACTCCTCTGGCTTCGGCGCTCGCCTGCGCGCACGGCATCGCAAGGCGCGCAACGCGGCAGGGAACTGAACGCATCGCGCTTTTGTTATTCACAGACGGGCGACCCAACGTGACGTTGCGCGCCGGTGAGACGACGGGCAAAGCTTCAGGCAAACGCGGTTTGATGAACGAGCTTCATTATCTGGGCGCGGCTTTGATGGAAGCAGATGTTAAGATAACTTTGATTGACACGCAGAATCGCTTTACTTCCGGCGGCGAAGCGCAAAGACTGGCAGAGCATCTCGGCGCGAGTTACGTTTATCTCTCTTCTACAAGTAAGATTGATGAAGTGTTGTCGAGAACATCTGTTCCCCTTCATCCTAGTTGAAGCTCCTTTGCGGGAAACTTGCCTTTTATGTCTGAGACCGAGACATCCAGAACAGCATCGCTCTCAAGTGAAGCGCGCGACCGCCGCGTGCTTGAACTGTATGAGCAGGTGCTGGAAATCGAGCAGCGTTTGATTCCGACGGGCTTGCATGTCTTCGGTCGCGCGCCAGAACAACCCGCGCACGCAGACATGCTCCGCATGGTCGCCTCTTTTGAAAGACCCGAAGCCAATGCACGCGCCCTCACAGACCTCGTGGCGGAAGGCTTAGCGTTTCCCCGCTATGTCAAATTACTGGCAGGCAGCAAATCGAATGAATCATCTTTGCGCCAGCGCGAGAAAGTTGATTCAATCGTCTGCGAGGCTATCAAGCTGTTCATCAAGCAAGGAAAGCTTGCGGCTATCGCGTGGTTGGAAAGAGCGGCGAGCGTCTCGCCTGAACAGTCACGGGCGGTCTTTGACCTGCTGGAAAAATTATCCGCGCAACTCGAAACCAATACGGAATTGGACGCGCTCACACGCTCGCTACGCGGCGAGTATATAGAACCCGGCCCCGGCGCGGACATCGTGCAGAATCCCGCAATCCTTCCGACGGGCCGCAACACGCACGCGATTAATCCTTACACAGTGCCTTCGGAGATCGCTTTCACGCGCGCCGAACGCGTAGTCCAAACGCTGCTTGAACGCCACCGCGCGGAGCATGGCAGATGGCCGCGCGCAATGGCCCTTGTGCTATGGGGACTCGACAATATCAAGACGCAGGGCGAGGGCGTCGCGCAGGCTTTATGGCTCATGGGCGTGCGCCCTTTGCGCGATTCGATGAACCGCGCGACGGATGTCGAAATCATCCCGCTCGAAAAATTGAATCGCCCGCGCATAGATGTCGTGATGACCGTCTCAGGAATTTTCCGCGACCTCTTTGGCGCGACGATGGGCCTGCTGGATAAAGCAGTCCGCAAGGTGGCCGCGCTCGAAGAGCCTGCGGAGATGAACTACCTGCGCCATAACGTGCAGGAGCAGATGAGCGTAGACCTTTGCGGTTTTGACGAAGCGGCGACGCGTGTCTTCTCGAACGCGCCCGGCAACTATGGCACGAACGTCAACTTTATGGTTATGGATTCGCAGTGGGAAAATTCCGAAACGCTCGGAGAGCTTTTCGTGACGCGCAAGTGTTTCGCCTACGGGCGAGACGCTGCCGGGATGGCGATAGAGGGGCGCGAGGCACGCCGGAGCATGGATCGCGCTCTCGCACGCGTCGAGGCTGCGTATCAGAACATAGACACTTTTGAAATCGGCATCACGGATGTGGATCATTACTTTGAATATCTCGGCGGCATCACAAAGGCCGTAGAGCAGCGCGCGCAGGCGAGACCTGCCGTCTATCTTTCCGACACGCTTTCGCCGGATGCAAAAGTGCGCTCGCTCGAAGAGACCGTGCGGCTTGAGACGCGCACCAAGACGCTGAATCCGAAATGGTACGAAGGCATGCTCAAACACGGCCATCGCGGCGTCGCTGAAATCGAGAGCCATGTCGCCAACACTTTCGGCTGGAGCGCGACCGCAGATGCCGTTGACGATTGGGTCTACACGGAAGTGGCGAAAACATTCGTGCTTGATGAAGAGATGCTCAAACGCCTCAGCCACCTGAACCCACATTCCGCGCGCTCGCTTGTCGCACGTCTGCTGGAAGCAGAGGGGCGCGGCTTCTGGGATGTCGAAACAGAGATGCTCAGTCGCCTGCGCGAGATTTTCGCTGGCTTGGAAGACCAGCTCGAAGGTGTTGCCTGACAAATAGGTTCTATGTTTCGCACAGCGAGCAAAAATAGGCGCGTGCCAGAGCAGAGAACCGTACACCGTTTTGATGGAATGAGACACAATCCCCGGATTTATTTAGAATGCAGGAATCTTACGAAGGAGTTAACTTCATGGCAACAACCGTTGAAGCAGTTTATGAGCAGGGCGTGTTGCGGTTGAAGAAACCTGTCGCGTTGACTGAGGGGACGACCGTTGAGGTTATAATCATTACCCATGAGCCTGTCACGGGAGACGCCGCGCCAGCGGACATTCTCACTTCTATCGCTGCGCTACCATTAGAAGGTGAAAGCGGAGAGACTTCCGGGCGTGACCACGACAAACTTTTATATGGCAGAGAGGATGCCAAATGATTTTTGTGGATACCGGCGCATGGTTCGCAAGTGTGGTTCCTTCCGATTCAGATCATGCAGCGGCTTCAGGTTGGTTAAGGCATAACACAGAGCCTTTGTTGACAACCGATTATATTGTGGATGAAACGCTAACCCTGCTCAAAGTTCGCGGCGAATCCTCCCGCGCTCTGAGGCTCGGAGAAGAATTCTTTCGCGGTTCACTGGCTACGATTTATTATCTGACTGAATCGGATATAGGACAGGCGTGGGAGACTTTCCGCCGTTATTCGGATAAAGATTGGAGCTTTACGGATTGTGCCAGCAAAGTAGTCATCGAAAAGCTTCATCCTACGCACGCCTTCGCTTTTGATCGCCACTTTCGCCAGTTCGGGACAATCCACGTTGTTCCATAAATGCTTTCATGCAGGAGCGATTGTTTGAACGTCACAGTCCTCTATATCGGCTCAAGTCTTCTCGCGCCGCTCAGGCAGGCGGAGCGTGAGATTAATCGTGACTATGAATTCGGCCTGCGTCTGGCCGCTTATAACTTCGGCGCGGCTCTCTCAGAAAGCGAGTGGCTTGAGGTCGAGAGAGATTTGAGCCGTGCGGATGTGGTGTTCGTCATACATGTGATGGATGGCGAGAATGCTGCGCGGCTGTTGCCCGCGCTGGAAAAGTTCAGGGAGCGGCATCACGCGGTCATCGTCATTAACTGTATGCCTGAATTGATGCGGCGCACGCGCATGGGCCGTGTGGACTTCGGGCAGATGTTCGGGAAGAAAGGGAGAAAGGGAAACGGGGGAAATGGGGAAGGGCTGAGTGATGCAGAGGCAAGTGTAGATGCTGCTGGAGGACGCGCCAGAAGCCTTGCTCGCAGTGTGGCTTCGTGGATGGGCGAGCAGGCGCGCTCGCACAGGGAAAAGCGGCCACGCCGGAGTCATACTTCATATCTCAAACTGGTTGATCGTTTGCCTTTGCTCTTAAAGCTTGTGCCGGGCGCAGGGCGGCTGCGCGATTTTAAGAATTATCTTTACCTCTTCTGTTATTTCCTTCAGCCGACACCGGCAAATATCCGCTCGATGATTTTGTCCGCGCTTAAAGAGTATGTGCCGGACAAACGGCTGGCGCGGGCTGTGATTCCGCCGCCGGAGAGTTTGCCCTCGGTGGCAATTTATCACCCGGACGCGGACGCGCTGTTTGAAAGCTTTGAGGCTTACAAAAAGTGGTACGAGCGGCGCGCCGGAAACACACATGGCAACATAAAGCTAGAGGCTGAGAAAACCATCGGCCTGCTCCTGATGCGACCGCAAATCGTCAGCCGCACGCGCAAGCATTACGACGGATTGATTCGCGCCATCGAAGCGGAAGGCCTGGCAGTGCTGCCAGCCATCTCGACCTTGATGGACAACCGCGAAGCCTGTGCGAAATTTTTCATCAAAGACCAAAAGCCAAAGACCAAAGGTCACAGGAAGGATGAAGGCAAAGCTATTGAGAGCGGCTCGCGTGTGAGCCAGATTGTGTCGTTGACCGGATTCAGTTTTGTCGGTGGCCCGGCGATGAACGACAGCGAAGCCGCCGCCGAGTTTCTCAAAAACCTGAATCGCCCGTTTCGTTCCTGCGTCAGTCTGGACATGCAGACGATTGAATCATGGAACGCATCGGGCATCGGCCTCAATCCCGTGCAGGCTGGAATGCAGATTGCCATTCCTGAGATTGATGGAGCGACAGAGCCTTTTGTCTATGGAGGGATGCCCGCCAACGGCTCTGAGCCTATCCCGCTCGATGAAAGATGCCAGCGTTTCGCGCGTCGCTTGAAGAGATGGCATAGGTTGCAAACAGTAGAGCGCAGGGAACTGAAACTGGCTCTGCTCCTTTTCTGTTTTCCGCCGAACAAAGGGAACATGGGAACGGCTGCCGAGCTGGATGTCTTTCCGAGCGTGTGGGAGATGCTTCAACGCTTGAAAGATGAAGGATACGACACAGTTGTGCCTGAGAGCGCGGACGGGTTGCGCGAGATGCTGCTCGGCGGTCTGTCGGAGAGCTACGGCACGACGGCGAATGTCTGTTACAGGATGAAGACGGATGAGTACAGGCGGCTCTGCCCGTTTGTCGAAGAGATAGAAAAAGAGTGGGGCGCGGCTCCCGGCAGAATCAATTCCTTCGGCGGCGAGTTGTTGATACAGGGCATCACGCTCGGCAAAGTTTTTATCGGCGTGCAGCCGACCTTCGGTTACGAGGGCGACCCCATGCGTTTGATGATGGCGCAGAGCGGCGCGCCGCATCATGGCTTTATGGGCCTCTATACTTATCTGGAAAAAGTTTACGGGGCGGATGCCGTCATACATGTCGGCACGCACGGCGCGTTGGAATTTATGCCGGGCAAACAGGTGGGCCTCTCCGAGTCGTGCTGGCCTGATCGCCTGATCGGCGAGTTGCCGAACATCTATCTCTACAGCGTCAACAATCCATCGGAAGGCTCTATCGCCAAACGCCGCTCCTACGCGGAGTTGATTTCCTATTTGACGCCGCCGATTGAGAACGCGGGCGTCTACAAAGACCTCGCCTCGCTCAAAGAATTGCTGGCGGCCTACAGGCAGACTGCGGATGAGCGTGAACGGGAACAGCTTTACGCCGTGATCGAAGAGACGGCCAGAGCCTTAAACTTTCAAGAGGTAGCCAGCAGTTAGAACGGGAAGAGCAAGGCGGAAGGATGAAGGCGGAAGGCGGAAGGATGACAGGCATGCTATTTAACCTTGAGTCGCTCATTTCTGAATAGCACTCTTTTCATCCTTCATCCTTCCGCCTTCATCCTTGCTCTTGCAGTCCGTGATGACTGGATGCTTGGCCGTTCTAAGTCATTTCAAATTTCAAAGTCATCGAGAAATTACCCTGTTTGCCGGGGCCTTTGAGCGTAATCGTTTCCGGCGGCGGGGTGGTCAAGTCCATGCTCTTAACCCATATTGAGCGGGCCGCGCCGTCCTCTTTGCCGATGGCCTTGTTAAGCAGGCTCTTTTCCAAATCACCAACCTTCTGGCCCGTGCTTTTTTCAAAGGCGGTTTTAATGGCGATGATAGTGATCGGCATGGTCGCGGGAAGAAAAGGCGCGACAGTCTCAGGCAATCTCTTCAGAACCTCCTGAAAAATCTTTTCCGGTAAATTCTTGACCTCAATATCTAAGAGTTCAATATCAATTCTATCAAGGCTCTTAATATCAAGGTCGCTGAAGAGAATCTCTCTCTGAGAGATGTCCAGCTTATCCATATCAACTTTAGGCTCTGTGTCGTGGCGCACGTAGCCATCCTTTTTCGCGTTATCCTTTTCGCACTCCCAGAAATCGCGCTTGCCTAAGCCGGGCAATGCTTCGCGGGCAAAGGCCGGTTGGCCTTCGGAGTTCTTGTATTTGATGCTGATGAGCGGGCGGAACTTGCAAAACTTATCTTCCAGACCGGCGGGAAAGGTCAGGTCGGTTATGGTGAGATTGATGGTTGCCATTTGTAGCTCCTTTTGTTTAAGGGAATGTGTAACAGCGGTTGACCTCTCAATCCATCCTTGTTGAGTGAGAGTGGCCTATTAATGAATCACCGATGGTTCTTGCGGAAATCAGCGGCGCGGGGCGAAGGATATTCACGCGAGCAAAGCTATAACAAAACGGGTACAAAATATGCCTATGCCTTTGAGTGTGTCAACAGAAATATTGTTCGAGCGCGGCTTATAGAATCACTGCCGGTATTAGCCAGATTTTCCGCTCATTAACGCATTTCTGAACTCCGTGATTGAGATGCGATATTTGAAAGACTCAATGCCGTTGATGGTGATGACGGGGATTTTCGTGCCGTAAAGCTCCATTAACGCAGGGTCTGTTTCGATATTGACCTCTTCCAGTTCATAAAGCTCTGCGCAATCGGCGGCGCGGATTTGTGCTTTGGCTTCATCGCAGAGATGACAACCGGGCTTGGTGTAGAGACGGACGCGTGGTTTTTCAGGCATGGCTGTTGATGCGTTCCTCTGGGTTGAAGTCTACGGTTTTCTCCGCGCGGAAATCATTTTATAAATTAAATCTTGCCACAGAATTGGGATTCGGAGTATAAATATCCCACCGAGCCGCATTTTAACTTTATATCTGGCACGGCGCTCTTCTTACAGAATATCCTGTTGGGTGAAGTCGCAGAGAGTTTAGTCCCTGTGTGGTGGTGCGTTTTATGTGCCGCCGGGCAGGCTCTGTAGGGAGCAGTCTATCAGCCTTGATGTTTAGCTCTACAGTTTTGCGAAAATAGGTTCAACAACGGAGGTTTGCGGAGTGGAGAGTCAAGACAATCCCAATCCATCCGCCGCTGGCGTCACGGGCGCTGCGTCTGACAAGGAAGTGCCAGCCGGAACAACACCTGCCGCGCAGGTCGCTCCCGGCGCGGCCAAAGCTTCGACCACGCCGACGGCAGGAGTCGCTAAAGGCATTCCCAAAGCCGCAGCCGCTCCGGTCAAGCCCAAGGGCGCGCTCATAGAGAGCACGTCCGAGCCGCCCGTCAACAAACAGCGGCGGCTCGTCACGTGGTCAATCGTCGCCGGAAGCCTTGTCACATTCTTCCTGATGTTTGTGCGCTTCTTTTTGCCGCGCGCCATCTTCGAGCCGTCGAGCATTTTCAAAATCGGTTATCCGTCCGATTACGCGCTCGGCATTGATACCAAGTGGCAACAGCAATATCGCATCTGGGTCGCCAAGACCTCAGACCGCCTCTTTGTCATTTACGCCCGGTGCACGCATCTCGGCTGCACGCCGGATTGGAAAGCGAGCGAGAACAAGTTTAAGTGTCCGTGTCACGGCAGCGGCTATGACAGCGAGGCCATCAACTTTGAAGGCCCCGCGCCGCGCCCGATGGATCGCGCGCATGTCGAACTCGATGCCGAAGGTCAGATCGTCGTTAATATCAATAAGCTTTACCTGTGGGAGAAAGGCATTCCCGCGCCCGGTCAGTTTAATGACGAAGGTTCATATATACCGCTTTAAAGATTGCGGAGTGCGGATTTCGGATTGCGGGTTTAAGAGACAATCTGTGTTTTCTAATCTGCATTCCTCAATCCTCAATCCGCAATCTCTTGGGGGACAACATGGAGCCAGAACGTCCTGAGGGGAAAGAGGTCACAGAGGTCAAGCAATTAGGCGACGGCAATGGGAACGCCGGCCTCTTGCAGAAGGTACGCACGGAAGGCGAGGCGTTGAAGAACCGTGCCATCGAAGAGGCCAAAGAATATAAAGACCCGCAGCAGACGCAGCTCTGGAAATCAATCTTTCGCGTCTCGCATGACCGCTCAGACCCGCGCAATCGCAGCCTTTCGATTCTCTCAAACGTCTTCCTGCACCTGCATCCGGCGAAGGTCAATCGTGACGCCGTGCGCTTCAACTATACGTGGGGCATGGGCGGCATCACCTTTTATCTCTTTATCGTCCTGACCTTCACGGGCGTGCTCCTGATGTTTTATTACCACCCGACAAAGGTGCAGGCGTTCCGCGACATTCTCTACTTGGAGCACGATGTCCCGTTCGGCAAGCTCCTGAGGAACATGCACCGCTGGGCCGCGCACTTGATGGTGATTACGACGTGGCTGCATATGTTCCGCGTCGTCCTGACAGGCTCTTATAAAAAGCCGCGCGAGTTTAACTGGTGCGTCGGCGTGGTGCTCTTAGTCCTGACACTGCTGCTTTCGTTTACGGGTTATCTGTTGCCGGACGACCAGCTTGGGTTCTGGGCCGTGACGGTGGGAACGAACATGGCACGCGCGACACCTATGCTCGGCAGCGAAGGGCCGTTTGGGCCGCAACTCGGCATGACGCCTTTTAATGACGTGAGGTTTGGCCTGCTTGGCGGCTCGATTGTGGATGCCAATGCGCTCTTGCGTTCCTATATCTGGCATTGCATAGGCATCCCGCTCGTCGCTTCTATCTTTATGGCCGTTCACTTCTGGCGGATACGCAAGGACGGCGGCATCTCAGGGCCTGCTCCTGTGATGCTCGATTCAGAGATGAAAGCTCTGAAGAAGAAATAACGGCAACGGCTCTTTAACTGATTGATGAAGGGCGAGCTGGTTTTAAAAGTTAAGCGGAGAGAATGAGTGATGGCAAAGAGTGGCTTCAGATTAACTCCGGGCAGGATAGCATTGCTGTTAGTTGTCGTGCTTCTCGGCATCGCGGCGTTTTTTGTCGAAGACTGGAATCAGCTCTGGGTTATTTCTTCCACGCCGGATAATGTGCCCATCGTGGCGATGATTCCGCTGGTCATCTTTTTTACGTGGATCGGCGTCAGGCAGGCAAATGCCAATGACCAGTTGATCGAACATCTGGAAGGCGACGCGCAGCTTGCCAAGACGCATCATCGCAAGGCTGTGCCGTGGCGTCCCGGCTGGGCCAGAGAATTGCACGTCTGGCCTTATCTGGTGCGTATAGAATTTCTCGCGGCAGTGATTGTGACCATCATTCTTTTCGTCTGGTCCATAACTTTGAACGCGCCTCTGGAAGAGCCTGCCAACCCGAACCTGACGATGAACCCGTCGAAAGCCCCCTGGTATTTTCTGGGCTTACAGGAGATGCTCGTCTACTTCGACCCGTGGATTGCTGGCGTCGTGATGCCTTCCCTGATGATGGTCGGGCTGATGGTCTTTCCGTATGTGGACTCGAATCCGCTGGGCAACGGCTATTACGCTTACAAGCAGCGCAGGTTTGCGCTCTGGATGTTCGGCCTCGGATGGTTTACGTGGCTGGTCTTGATCTTTATCGGGACGTTTATACGCGGCCCCGGCTGGGTCTGGTTCTGGCCCGGACAGCGTTGGGATCACAATGTGGTCGTCAACGATAGAAACGTAGACCTCCATGACAAGGTTGCTGGCTGGACGGGGATGAGTTTTCTTTCGTCCAATCCCGGGAAATTTATTTTCGGCGCGATTGTGGTCGGCACCTTCTTTCTGCTGTGCGGTCTCTTCCTGCACTGGCTCATGCTGAGACCCAAGTTTGACCGGCACAACCTTAAATGGTGGGCCACGACGAATGGCGAGTTCGAGAGCAAGCTGCTGGCCCGCACCAGTATCTTGCAATACATGACGTTTCAATTTTTCGCAATCACAGTCCTGTTCGCTTTGCCCGCCAAACTGATTTTGCGGCTGGCAATGAACATCAAGTACGTGTGGGTGACTCCCTGGTTCAACATCTGACGAGAAGCGCAAGCGGAGGGATAAAAACAGGTGGCAGACTCTGCTGAGACTGATGCGATTGTAAAAAAAGAGCCTGAAGGCCCGGCTCCGGACCCGATTGCCAGCCGTTCGACGAGCTTCGCTCTGCTCGTCTGTGCGTTGCTCTTGAGCGGGGTGCTCGGCTGGGCGCTTTATGACGAAATCTACGGGCAGCGTCCGTGGAAGAGCATGCAGCAGGAGTTCGTCAGGCGCGAGAATCGTCTGCTCAGGCGTTTGAAAAAGAATGCCGGGACGACCGAGAAAGAGGTCAAAGAGAGCGCGGAATACCAGCAGCTTGCTGCCGAGGCCAAGACCGAGCGCGATAGAATCGAGCCTGAGAAAAAAGGCATAGATTCGCAGGTCAAAGTCATTGATGCACAGCTTTCCGCCATTACAGACCAGTATCAAAACGTGCGCGGCGACATAACGGTTGACAACTATCGAATCGAAACCGCGCACAGCGTTTCCGACCAGAACAAAATCCGCCAGAAGATTGAGGAGAAAAAGAAAAGACAGCAGACCATAGACATGCCAGCCGATGACGGGTCGGGCAAGACCACAGAGATGAAGCTCGACTACATGCAGCTGGAAACGAAGTACAACGACCTCAAAGCGAAAAAAGCGGAACTCGTAACCAAGCGTGCCGACCTGCTCAAGAAGCCCGGAGAGCTTGAGAAGAAGCGCGAAGAATATTTAAAGAATCATGTTACAGGTCTGACGACCGGACAGATTGACAGCCTGCTCAAGCGCAACGAGAGTTTTAACTTCTCTATGCGTCAGGTCAACGTGCAGGGCGACGCGCTCGTTGATCGCTGCGAGACCTGTCACCTCGGCGTCCGCGAGCCTTTGAACATCACTCCCGTAGACATGCGGCCCGTCCGCGACCGCAAGCTGCGCAAAGCAGACGAGCTTTCCCGCGCCTTCGTCAGCCACCCGAACAAAGAGCTTTTAGAGATACACAATCCAGACCGCTTCGGCTGCTCAAGCTGTCATGGCGGCAACGGGCGCGCGACCACCAACGAGGAAAAAGGACACGGTCGTCATCGCTTCTGGCTGCACCCGATGTACGAGCGTGAGAACACAGAGGCCGGTTGCCAGCAGTGTCATATGTCCGACCGCGAGTTGTTGGGCGCAAACGTGCTCAATCTCGGCAAGGATTTATTTCAGAATCGCGGCTGCGTCGGCTGTCATCGCTATGAAGGCTTTGACCGCGAGACGGACGCGCTCTCCAACGCGCGCCAGACCATCGGCCAGTTAGAAGAACAAATTACTACTAACGAACGTGAGGCGAAACAGGCCAACGAAGGCGTCGGACAGGCTGCCAGCGAAGATGCCGTGCAGAAGCTTCTGGCTCGCGCGGAATACCTGCACGTCACCAACAGCCAGTTGGCCGCGCGCATCTCTCAGCTTCAAACGCAGAGCAAGTATCTGATGCACGACCAGAAAAAGGTCGGGCCGAATCTGAAGGATGTGCGTTTGAAACTGCGCAAGGAATGGGTTCCCGTCTGGTTGCAAGACCCGCAGGCGTTTCGTCCGGGGACGAAGATGCCCACCTACTGGCGCATTGACGGCAAGAGTATACGCACGGATGACGTTGGCAAGCGCGATGAGATGTCGCGCGAAGAGAATGAGCGCAAAGCCATCGCTGCTTTCCTGTGGCAGGACAGTTTTACAGGCAAGCTGCCGGAGATGAAGTCAGGGGATGCGGCGCACGGCAAGGAGCTTTTCGAGACGCGCGGTTGCATGGCCTGTCACTCGCTCGGCGATAAATCGCAGGGCACACAGGTCGGCGGAGATTTCGCGGCCAACCTGCAACGCGTCGGCGAAAAAGCCAGCTTCGATTATATCGTCCGCTGGATTTATAACCCGCGCGAGCGTTGGGCACCGTATTGCCCGAAAGAGAAACGCGACCTGACGCGCGAGGATTACGAGAAGAAGGGCCTGCCGTTCGTCTTCGACACGGATCATTCGACGTGCCCGAACGACGGCGCAGAGCTTCAGATACAGAACATGACAGTGATGCCCAACTTCCGTCTCTCCGAAACGGATTCGCGCGACATCGCCACCTATCTCTTCTCGCTTTCAAGTCCGCAGTCTTATCCAGACGCGTCCTTTATGGACGACCCGAACTTGAAAGAGCAGGGCCGCACGTTGGTCAAACAGTATGGCTGCGCCGGATGCCACGAGATACGGGGGTTTGAAGAGGAACAGCGCATCGGCAAGGAGTTGACGACCGAAGGCTCGACCCCGATTGAGCGTCTTGACTTTGCCATGCTCACGCATGACGCAGAGCAGGGCATCAACCCGCACAGCGAAAAGGGAGAGAAGTTTACAGACCCGCAAACCGGCGCGGTTAAATCTTGGTACAACCACAAAGGCTTTTTCAGCAACAAGCTCTTAGACCCCTCGGTTTACGATAAGGGCAAAGAGAAAGAGCCGAAAGACTTGCTTCGCATGCCGAAGCCGTTCCTTGAGCCGCAGTGGAATGTCGCGCTGACGACGTTTCTTTTAGGCAGCAAGGGAATCGAAGGCTCGAACGTCCCGCCGTCTTTCTATTACAGCCCGGACGCCCGCCGCAAAGACATACAGGACGGCTGGTGGGTTATTAAGAAATATAATTGCATGGGCTGTCATAACGTGCAGGTGGGCCAGAAGTCCGTGCTCTCAGGCTTGCCCAAATATCAGGATGCAGACTGGAAAGACCAGTTGCCGCCTCAACTGACGAGCGAGGGCGCGCGTGTTGACCCCGACTGGCTGTTGCGTTTCCTGCGCGACCCGTCTTTGAGCGATGCCTCAGGCAGAGCCGAACCCGGACGCAGCGACAAGACAGTCGGCCCGACTCCCGGCTCGGCAGAGAACCCGTACGGCGTGCAAAAGGCTGGAGAGTCAAACGGCGGCAGCCCGCCTGTCACCAGCGGCGAAAGTCTGGCCCAGAGGATTGAAGGCCATCTCAAGGCGCAACCCGGCGCAGACCGCAACGGAGTTCGCACTTATTTGAAAGCGCGCATGCCGACCTTTAGCTTCTCGCCGAACGAGCTGCGAATACTCGTGCGCTTCTTTATGGCTATCTCTTCGCAGCCGGAGATTAACATCAAGGAGCAGCAGGAGCCGCTCACCGAAGAGGAACGCATCCTCGCGCGACAGCTCTTTACCTCGCGCGCCGCGCCCTGTCTGAAATGTCATATCACGGGCGAGCCGGAGCACGACAAAACTGCTTCCGCGCCGAACTTCCTGCTGGCGAGCGAGCGTCTGAAACCGGCATGGACTTTCCGCTGGCTGCTCGACCCGCAGCAGATAAGTCCGGGCACGGCCATGCCTTCAGGCTTGTTCAAATTGGACGGCTCGCGCTGGATTTTCAGCGGCGAAACGCCCGCCAGCTTTGCCACTTATCAGAAAGACCATGCAGACTTGCTGGTGCGCTATATGTTCCAGATGACGCCCGAAGAGCAGCGTCGCCTGATGTCCACTTCGCCTGCGGCCACCGGAGGGCAAACGCCTGCGCCGACGGAGAAGGAGACCCCGGCGGCCACCAACGGGCAGAAGGTGAGTCGCAATCGTTTGCGACGAAACACGCGCCGTGATGTGTTGACAGCCCACAGGAGGGCCGCCGGAAAGCAGGCGCGTGCGCCCGTCAAGAGGGATTCCAGATTACAGCACAGGGCAAAGTTTGCGCGCGAGTGATCCCCGGTTGCTTTAATTATCTTTATGCTTTAATTTTAACCGGAGGCTTAAAAATGTTTTCAAAACGAGTGAAATTCTGGCTCTGCCTGTTGGCAGTCGTGTCTCTTCTTGCGCTCTCGGTCGCCTGTAGCAGGGGCAATGATGACGACATCGCTGAAGAAGATGGAACGGAGTCCACGGGCGGGCCGAAGGGGACGCCGTATCAGACGAGCGGCAATGAAGGAACAGTCACGGGTAAGGTCGCTTTCAACGGGGCCGCGCCCGCGACGCAGCCGATTGATATGAACGCCGACGCGGCCTGCGCCTCGAAGAACCCGAACGCGATTGCCGAAACCGCTCTGGTCAAAGACGGCAAGCTCCAGAATGTTTTTATCTACATCAAGGACGGCACGACCGCCGACGGCAAAAAAATCACGGGCCTCAGCTTTCCGGTTCCGTCAGAGCCTGCCAAGCTGGACCAGAACGGCTGTCACTACCTGCCGCATGTCCTCGGCGTTCGGGCCGAACAGGCTTTCGTCGTGACCAACAGCGACCCGACTTCGCACAATGTCAACGTGCAGGGCAAGAGCAATCCGCCGTGGAACACTTCGCAGGGGCCGAATGCCGCTCCGATCAATCAGAAGTTTGTCCGCGCCGAAACGCTGATTCCCATCAAATGCAATCAGCATCCGTGGATGAAGGCTTACGTCGGCGTGCTTAATCATCCGTTCTTTGCCGTCAGCGCAGAGGATGGCAGCTTTACGATTAAGAACTTGCCGCCCGGAAAATACAATCTGGTCGCATGGCATGAGCGATACGGCGAGAAGAATATGGAAATCAATCTCGCGGCCAAAGGAACTGCGACCGCAGATTTTGCATACGATGCCACGACGGCTTCCGATACCCCGCGCAGCAACTCTCTGGAAATCATGCCCGCGCTTGAGTTTCCGATGTTGATGCGACACTAAAGCAGGGAAGAAGATTCAAACAGGGAGAGACAAATGCGGATTTCGGAATGCGGAGTGCGGATTTATTAAGAACCTGATCGTTAATCCGCAACCCGAAATCCGCATTCCGCATTCTATCCATTCATGATGAAAAGCGTAGCAATCGAGTTCGATCAAGGTGGGGTCACAGGCACGGAGTGTGCGCCGGTGGAAGCTGCCAGCGCGCGTGAAAGATTCAGGTTATATCTTGAGCTGACCAAGCCGCGTATTACTTTCCTGATTGTTTTGACGGCAGCCGCAGGCTTTTGTCTCGGCGCACAGGGCCGCTTCAATTATCTCTTGCTGGCCCACGCGATGTTCGGCATAGCATTGCTCTCATCCGGCATCGCCACCCTGAACCAGTACATGGAACGCTCGCTCGATAGCCTGATGCGTCGCACGGCCATGAGGCCGCTGCCTTCGGGAAAATTGCAGCCCTTTGAAGCTCTCGCTTTCGGCGTTCTCTTAACAGTGTGCGCGGAAATCTATCTCGCGCTGATGGTCAATCCCCTGACGGCTATGTTCGGCGTCACGGTCATCATCGGTTATCTTCTTCTCTACACGCCGCTCAAGACGAGGACGACGCTTTCAACCGTGGTCGGAGCATTTCCGGGAGCGATGCCGCCCCTGATGGGATGGACGGCTGCGACGGGTGAGGTGACTGCGGGCGCGTGGGTGCTGTTTGCGATCTTATTTCTGTGGCAGTTTCCACACTTTCTCGCAATCGCATGGATGTACAGAGAAGACTACGAGCGCGCGGGGATCGTGATGCTGCCGGTGGTCGAGCCTGAAGGCCGCATCACAGGCCAACAGATAGTCGCTTACACGCTGTTGCTGCTGCCCGTCAGCCTGCTTCCGACCGTGATGGGGATTTCCGGTCAGGTTTATCTTTACGGGGCGATTGCGCTCGGCTTGCTCTTTCTCTATAGCAGCGTGCGCGCGGCGTTTTCCAAGTCGAGACAGGAGGCGCGACGCCTGCTGCTCGCCTCCGTGCTCTATTTGCCGTTGCTGTTTGTGCTGATGGTTTTAAATCGGTGACAAGTGGCAGGTGACGAGTGACAAGTTGAAGCACGTTCTTGCCCGTCACTCGTCACCTGTCACGTGTCACTTCTTTAAGGAGACTTCGATGGGTCGTGCTCTGGCGATATTGATCTGGCTTTTAACGCTCGGCTCGGTATGGCTTTTCGTGAGTGGTAAATGGTGGTTTCCGACGGCCATCACGGAGCATGGCCCGGCCTATGACCGTCAATTCATGTTGACGATCATCGTTGTCGGCGTCGCCTTCTCTGCCGCGCAAATCGGACTTGGCATCGCGCTCTGGCGTTATCGCGCAGCCAAGCCGGGCGAAAGGGCCGTCTACTCGCACGGTAACAATCGTCTGGAAATCGTCTGGACGATAATCACTGCGCTGGTCTTTATCTCGCTCGGTGTTTTGGGCCAGAGCGTGTGGGCCAGACTTCATTTCCAGCCAGCTTCAGCCGATGCTTACAAGGTTCACGTCGTAGCCCAGCAGTTCTCGTGGAACTTTCACTATGCGGGCAAAGATCAAAAGTTCGGGCGCACAGACCCGGCTTTGATTAAGGATGCCGACCTGAACTTTATCGGATTGGACCAGAACGACCCGAACGCGAAAGATGACGCGGCGGTGACTGCGCTGGTGGTTCCGGTCAATCGTGAGGTCGAGCTAACGCTCACTTCAAAAGACGTGACGCACAGCTTCTGGGTTCCGCCGCTCAGGTTCAAACAAGACCTTGTTCCCGGCTTGCTGATTCCGGTTCATTTCAAGCCCAACAAAGTCGGGAAATACGAGTTGGCCTGTGCGGAATTGTGCGGCGCGCTGCATTTCAAGATGAAGAGCTACATGCTGGTGCTGCCGGAAGAAGAACACCGCGCGCTGGCGGAAATGCCGCAGGCGCAGTTTCAAGCCAAGATGACAGAACTACTTAATAAATATCCGTTAGCTTACTAGCCTTTAACCTTTGCGCGCGAGCGAGAGGAGAGAAGCAATGGCAGACATCGTTGATGCACATGAGGAGGCCGCGCATGATGCTACGGCTCATACGGAAGTGCATCGTCATCCCGCCCCGACCAGTTTCATACGCAAATATATCTTCAGCATAGATCACAAGGTGATTGGCATCCAGTATCTGCTGCTCGCCATCTTCTCCGTGTTTATCGGCATGACTATGTCGGTGCTGATGCGCGTCAAACTGACGTGGCCGGGCAGCAAGATAACTATTCTGGAAAAACTCTTTCCCTTAGGCGCGCCGGGCGGCGTCATGACGCCGGAGTTCTATCTTTCCTTAGTCACGATGCACGGCACGATCATGGTTTTCTTCGTGCTGACCACTGCCCCGCAGGGAGGCTTTGGAAACTACTTTCTGCCGATTCAAATCGGCGCGGATGACATGGCCTTTCCGACCCTCAACATGCTTTCGTTCTGGGTCACGCTCATCGGTTTGCTGGTCTTGGTTTCGGCTATCTTTGTTGAAGGCAACGCTACAGTTGCGGGTTGGTATTCAGCCATTGACCCGCGCCACACGGCGGCCAGCGGAACGGTCGGGCCAATCGGCGGCTGGACGGGGTATCCGACCTTGAGCGCGCTCGGGCCGTCAGCCGGGCCGGGGCAGGGCGCGGGCGTAGACCTCTGGATTATCAGTATCGCAATCTTCTGTATCGCCTCGCTTCTGGGCGCGCTCAATTTCATTACCACGATGCTGAACATGCGTGCGCCGGGGCTGTCTTTGATGCGGCTGCCGCTGACGTGCTGGTCTTGGTTTACGACCGCCGTGCTGGCTCTGCTGGCTTTCCCTGTGCTCCTGGCGGCGGGCGTGCTGCTGTTTCTTGACCGCACAGCCGGAACCAGTTTTTTCATCCCCGGCGGATTGGTCGTCAGCGACGTGTTGCAAGTCACGCACAAAGGCGGCTCTCCGATTCTCTGGCAGCATCTCTTCTGGTTCTTCGGACACCCGGAGGTTTACATCGCCATCCTGCCGGGCATGGGCGCGACTTCGCATATCCTTTCAACCTTTGCGCGCAAACCCATCTTCGGCTATCGCGCGATGGTCTTTGCCATTTTTGCTATCGGCCTGCTGGGATTTTTCGTCTGGGGCCATCACATGTTTTTGAGCGGGATGAGTCCTTACACCGGCATGGCCTTTTCCGTGCTGACTCTTTCCATCGGCGTGCCGTCCGCCATCAAGACCTTTAACTGGCTGGGGACGCTGTGGGGAGCAAAGATACGCTTCACGGCTCCGATGCTGTACGCCATCGGGTTTGTCTCGCTCTTTGTTGCGGGCGGCATCACCGGCATCGTGCTCGGTCAGACGGGCTTAGACCTTTCGATGCACGACACTTATTTTGTGATCGGGCATTTTCACTTAGTGATGGGCGTGGCGGCCATCTTCGGCATGTTCGCCGGACTCCAGTTCTGGTTTCCCAAGATGTTTGGCCGGATGATGAGCGAGAGCATCGCTAAAATTCATTTCTGGATCACGTTTGTCGGCGTCTACTGCATCTTTGTCCCGACGCATCTGATGGGCATCGTCGGCATGCCTAGACGCTATTCGAGCTTTGAGGAATATAGTTTCCTGAGCACGCTTCACCCGCTCGTCATGTTCGTCACGATAGCCGCCATCGTCACTGCCGTGGCACAGGTTCTCTTTCTCTGGAATTTCATCTGGTCTATTTTTAAGGGCGAGAAGGCGGGCGACAATCCGTGGGAGGCGACGACGCTCGAATGGATAATACCGTCTCCGCCGCCGCATGATAATTTCGCGGGGCATATCCCGACCGTGTATCGCGGGCCGTATGAGTTTTCCGTGCCCGGCGCGCCGAATGATTACGTGATGCAGACCGAACCCGACCCGTTTGTCGGGGAACAGTCAAATGTTTCGAGCCAGGAGGGAAACGGCGGCAATGGTCACAATGGTCACAAACACTGACAGAGTTGCGGCCAGGAAAGTTGTATCCGGCCAGAGCGCACGACGCGCGGGCGGCAATGGCACGCCTCCGCGACGCGGCAATGGCGGCGGCCCCGGCGGAAGCGATTCCGAAGGGACTCCCACAGATAAGTATCGCCTTGGGATGTGGGTCGCGCTGGCGGGCATCATGATGATGTTCACAGCCCTGACGAGCGCGTACGTTGTGCGTGCTGCCGGAGCGAGCGACTGGAAGCCGATTGCTCTGCCGCCTCTGCTCTGGGTCAGCACCGCGCTGATCGTCATCAGCAGCATTACTTTCGAGTTGGCGCGCAGGGCCGTTAAGCGCGAAGACCATCAGGCTTATGGACGCTGGCTGCTGGTCACAGTGTTATTGGGACTCGGATTTCTCTCGATACAGTTTCTGGCATGGCGGCAACTGGTGGGGCAGGGAATTTATCTTTCGTCGAATCCGCACAGCGCGTTCTTCTATCTCTTGACCGCGCTGCACGGCTTGCACCTGCTCGGCGGCATTCTCGCGCTCGATTATCTATTGCTCCACGCGTGGCGACGACGCGCGCCGGAGCAGATTGGTCCAAAGAGGGCGGCAGTCGCGGGGGCCGTGGCCCTGTACTGGCATTTCATGGACGGACTCTGGATCTTTCTGTTCTTACTCCTATTCCTGTGGAGGTAAAGGGTTTTGAGTACGGAAGCACACGCAGAACATCTGGTTGGAACTGAGTGGGACGGCGGCGCGCTCCCTTATCGCGTGGGCCACAAAAAGCTCGGCATGTGGCTCTTTATCGTCTCGGACGCTCTGACCTTTTCCGCTCTACTCATCGGCTACTCTTACGTGCGCTACTCAAGCGAACAGTGGCCTGAGCCTTTCCACTTCTTTCCCAGCATAGCTTTCTCGACCGTGATGACGCTCTGTCTGCTCGCGTCCAGTTTTACGATGGTGATGGCTGTCAAAGCCTCTGCGCGAAAAGACAGAAAAGGCACGCGGCGCTGGATTATAGGAACGATGGTCGGCGGCCTTCTATTTCTCGGCCTCCACCTTTACGAATGGAAGCACTTGATGGATGAGGGATTGAAGCCGATGACGCTTCCGGCGGAATGGCTCAAAGAGTGGCCTAACGCTTCGCCGCTCTTCGGCTCGACCTTCTTTGCCATTACGGGGCTGCACATGTTCCACGTCTTGACGGGCGTGGTTTATCTTGGCGTCATCGCTCTCAGAGTCCGCCGCATGTCGCACGAGGATGTCGAGATTGGAGGGCTTTACTGGCACTTTGTTGATCTGGTCTGGATGTTCGTCTTCCCGATGATTTATCTCTTGTCGGTTTACAGGAATCATTGAGCTTGAGACCGCAGAAAAAGAAATTTGAATCGTGAGCAGAGGAGGCATAAAACACAAAAGATGAGCCGCCTTGTCGAATCCGTCAAAAACCTGTCGAAGAAAGAGGACGTAATCCTCAACGTTATCTGTTTCCTGATGGCGCTGGTCTTTCTGGGCCTCGCGGCGGGAAACTTTAACTGGGCCGGGGATTTTCTGACGACAGACAGCCTCTTTATGGCATCCGTGTTTATGCTGCTCGCGCTGGTCTTTCTCGTCAGCCCCGTGCTCTGGCTGTATACAAACGGATATTTCAAAAAGCTGGTCGGCTCGGATATCGAGACAGAGCCGGTCGAATTAGTGCCTGTGCATTTTGAAGGCACGACCAAATTATTTTTCTCCATCCTGATGTGGCTGCTGATCCTGACAGCCGTCGAAGTTGTCTTAGCTTATTTTGAAGTGCAGATCATCCTGATGCTGACAATCCTCATCGGTTTGTCGCTCATCAAGGCTGCCTTGATTATCGCTTACTTCATGCACCTGCGCTTTGAACGCCTGAGCCTCGTGCTGACACTGATTCCCGCGCTGGCTATTTGCATTTGTCTCCTGTTCATCTTTTTCCCGGACGGTCGCAGGTCAAAGAACCTGCGTTATGGAGAAGCGGGGCCGCCGCCAGCCCCCGCCGCGCCGGCCAAAGCAGAGCCTTAAATGATGCTGAAGCAACGACACCAAAAAATGTTCGCGGCGTTGGCGATTGCGTTTGTCGCCGTCATGCTTTTCTGCATGCCTGCGGCGGCACAGTGCCCGCTGTGTCGAATTTCGGTTGAAAGCTCATCTCAGGGAGCGGCGATGGGCAGAGGACTCAATCTGGGGATTCTGGTGCTGCTCATTCCGCCCGTGACGATTTTCTGCTCGATCTTTTTTCTGGCGCTCAAGCATCGGAAATTTCGTGAAGGTTAAATCCATTAGCCGCCGAGAACGCGTAGGAATACACAGCCTGAGAGGATTTGAGACTTTAAGCTCCGCAATTAAAATTCTCTTGGGCTTCAATGTGGTTAAATCTTGATGTGAGGTGGCTTGAACCGTCATGATAAAAAGCACCATGCAGGATTGGCCGCTGACGATCACGGCTCTCTTCAGGCATGGCGCGAAGGTTTATGCCGATAGCGAGGTTGCTACCTACGAGGGCGCGAACGAGACGCGCCGGGCCAGCTTTGCAGAGATAGCTTTGCGCGTCGAGCGACTTGTCAACGCGCTCCGCAGGCTCGGCATCGAGCAGGGCGAACGCGTCGCAAGCTTCTGCTGGAACACACAGGAACATCTGGAAATCTATCTCGCCGCGCCGTCAATGGGCGCAGTGCTGCACGCCCTCAACATACGCCTTTTCCCCGAACAACTCGCTTACGTTATCAACCACGCAGAGGATAGCGTTATCCTCGTTGACGATTCGCTGATTCCGCTGCTCGCGCGCGTCAAAGACGAACTCAAGACGGTACGGCATTTCGTGGTCATCGGCGACGGAGATGCGACAGAGCTTGGGACGGATGTGCTGCGTTATGAAGAACTGCTGGCGGCGGAAGACGTGGGCTGCGAGTGGCCCGCGATTGACGAGCATGCGGCAGCCGCGATGTGCTATACGACTGGGACGACCGGACAGCCGAAGGGGGTTGTCTACAGTCATCGCTCCGAATTCCTGCACGCGCTCGCACAATGCGCAGGCTTTGCTCTGGGCTTGAATGAATGCGACCGCATCTTGCCGATTGCGCCTATGTTTCATGCAAACGCATGGGGCTTGCCCTTTTCCGGCTGGTTGACGGGCGCGGATTTTCTGATGCCCGGACGCTTTCTACAGGCGGAACCCCTGTGCTCCATGATTGCCGCAGAACGTCCCACCTTTGCCTGCGCCGTGCCGACCATCTGGAACGACATCCTGCGCTTTGCGGAAAA
This sequence comes from Pyrinomonadaceae bacterium, assembly GCA_963817025.1. Classification (GTDB taxonomy): domain Bacteria; phylum Acidobacteriota; class Blastocatellia; order Pyrinomonadales; family Pyrinomonadaceae; genus JACMLC01. The sequence continues at coordinate 1,454,159 of CAWFML010000005.1, forward strand.
TCGTGGAATTAACTTGCGCTCGCTGCGCCTGGTTATGTGCGGCGGCTCATCCGTTCCAAAAGTTTTGATGGAACGTCTGGAAGAGCGACACGGCGTCCGCATCATACAAGCATGGGGCATGACTGAAACCAGCCCGATGGCTTCGCTCGCCATCCCGCCGAAGAATTGTCCGCCCGAACGTGAGATCGAGTGGCGCACAAAATCCGGCAGAATTGTTCCCGGCGTCGAAGTTCGCACTGTAGACGGCGAAAAAGTTTTAGCATGGGACGGACAATCAATCGGAGAGATACAGGTGCGCGGCCCGTGGGTGACGGCCAGTTATTATGGAGATGATAGTAAAGAAAAATTTCAGGACGGCTGGCTGCGGACGGGCGATGTCGGCACTGTGGATGCGAAGGGATTTATTCAAATCACAGACCGCACGAAGGATGTCATCAAATCCGGCGGCGAATGGATTTCTTCCGTCGAGTTAGAGAATGAGATCATGGCGCATCCGGAGGTCATCGAAGCCGCAGTCATCGGCGTGCCGGATGAGCGTTGGGACGAGCGGCCACTGGCCTGTGTCGTGTTAAAAGCAAAAGCCGAAACGACCGCGCAAGACCTCTGCTCGTTTCTCGAAGCGCATGTCGCCAAGTGGTGGATTCCAGAACGCTGGACTTTTATCGCAGAGATTCCAAAGACGAGTGTCGGCAAGTTTGATAAAAAAGTGCTGCGCGGAGAGCGCGAAGAGGGTAAGCTGCAAATTATCAGTGTGGATTGAACCGGGCACTTATCTTGATGGCGGAACTTTCGGGTGAGACACAATGGCAGAGAAAACCGAAATAGTTGAAAACCAATTTGGCGTGGATGTCGCCGTGCGTACGATACGCGGCAGAGGCTGTCCAGTGTGCGGCGGCAAGATCATTCCGTCGAACCGCGCAGTCTATCAAAGCGCGGGCGACCCGACAGAGGTTTTCGCGCTCTGGGAGTGTGAGAGATGCCGCTACGCCGAAAGATTCGAGAAGCCTGAGGAGGCAAAGAAAGTTCACGCGGGCGCGGCTGCAAAGGCTTTGACGAGCGGTGAAAAGACTGCTGGCGCGAGGGCGCAGGGCAACGCAGTTTCTGCTGCCGCTTCCAGCGACGCGAGAGCAGGCGAGGGCGGCACAGGCCGCGCGGCTGCGCGCAGGGCCATGCCGCCGGATGTGAAGAAGATGCTGGAAGTGATGCGCCGCTCGCAGCCGAAGGCTGAAGAGTAAAGACCGGGTGACGGTTTCTCTGAGATGGATGAGCTGACTTTGAATGTCTTGCGAATGTTCGAGCGTTTCGGGAAAGAGACGCTTGACCTGCATGAGTTGTTTGAAGCGGGAGGCAACGACCCTGAAGCGCGCACAGCCGTCTTTGATGCGGTTGAGCAGCTGGTCAAAGAAGAATTGCTGGAAGAGAAGGGGAATGATTTTTTTGTTCTGACCGAAATCGGAAAAGCCGCCGCTCGTGCTAACATGCACGGGCAAACAGAAGATAATTAGACCCGAAGATTTTAAAAGTCCTACTCCTAATGAACTATATTTATGCTCTGCCGCACCTGAACGCCACACTCAATTCCATCAGCGCGCTGCTGCTCATCACAGGCTTTATCTTTATTCGCAAAAAAAATATCGCGGCTCACAAACGCTGCATGCTTGCGGCTTTTGTGACCTCTACGATTTTTCTCATCTGCTATATCACTTATCACACGCTGCTGGTCTACTATCTGGGACAGGGGCCGACGCGCTTCAGGGGCGTGGGCTGGATCAGGCCCGTCTATTTCACAATCCTGCTGACGCATACTGTGCTCGCAGTCGCCATCACGCCGATGGTGCTTATCACTCTGGTGCAGGGGCTGCGCGAAAGATTCGACAGGCATCGCCGGATCGCGCGCTGGACATTTCCGGCATGGCTTTATGTTTCCGTGACGGGCGTGATGGTCTATCTCTTTTTATACCAGCTTTATCCTTCACAATGATAATGAATTAGCCACAGAGGACACAGAGATCACAGAGAGATAGTACTAAACCATTTCACTCAGCATTTCCTTTATCTTCCTGTGTGTTCTGTGTCCTCTGTGCGCTCTGTGGCTAATCTGGTTTCGTTAGGTAGTTTTAATGACAGGCAATAACTCACATCCGGTTTCAGATGCCGCGACGGATGGCGTGCGGCGTAAGCGTTCGACATGGCCGCTCGCCGTCGTCGCCGCGCTTTTTATCATAGTGCCATTCCTCGCGTGGTACGGCTCCTGGTTCGGGCGGGATTTGAGCGATGAGAAGATTACGGAATATCTTTCGGACGAGCAAAAGCCGCGACATGTGCAGCATGCTCTGGTACAGATTGCCGCGCGGCTTGAGAAAAGGGATGGAAGCGCAAAGCGTTGGTATCCGCAGCTTGTAGGTTTGTCCAACAGCAGTGTCGCGGAGCTGCGTTCAAATGTTGCGTGGCTGATGGGCAAAGACAATCAGGCGGAAGAGTTTCATGCTGCGCTCCTCAAGCTGATAAATGATGCGGAGCCTATCGTTCAGCGCAATGCGGCTTTGTCACTGGCGGCTTTCAAAGACCAGAGCTGTTTGCCTGTGCTGCGCTCGATGTTGCAACCCTATTCGCTCACGGCTCCGATAGCAGGCTCAGTCAGCAGCGTTCTTAAGGAAGGCACTCCGGTGCGACCGGGGATGATGTTGTCGCGCATCAAGCAAAACGAGAATCAGTTTGCAGAAGTGCGCTCGCCTTTGCCGGGTGAGATTAGCAAAGTCGTCGTGTCGGAGGGCGCGCCGCTTGCGGTTGGAGACCCTATGCTTTTTATCTCGCCGGATGCAGATACTGTGTGGGAAGCTTTGCGTGCTCTCTACATTCTGGGCCAGCCTCAAGACTTGCCCGCCGTCGAGCGTTACGCGCAGGGCGTCGAGAAAATGCCGGAGAAGATAAAAGTACAAGCGGCCCTGACGCTTAAAAGCATTCAGAGCCGCTCAGAGAGTTCTAAATAAACTTGATTGTTTTAGGCTTCTGCGCCGGGAGGTGTGGGCGGCAAGTCCGGGAGCGTCACGCCGTGCGCGGCTTCCCAGTTATCCGTCGGAACCATCTCGATAGCATCCCACGGGCAGCCGTCTAGGAACGCGCCGTCCGGCCCCTTGCTGATGCATTTCTGGCAGCCGATACAGAGATATGGGTCAACCTCTATCCGCCCGAACGGCGGATGGTCTTCGTCCGGAACCCAGAACATACAGGCTTCAATCGGGCAATACTCAATGCAAGCCGGAGAGCCTGCGCAACCCGTACAGCAGTCTGTCGTGATGGCGAGAATGCGCGGCCTCTTCTTGCGTGCGGCTTTCCCGTCGCCTTCAGACATGGGCCAGTGTTTTTCGATAATCTCGATCATGCTCTGCTCCGTTGGTTGAACTCTTGAGAATCTGTTGAGAGCCAAGACACTTTAACACGGCGTAGATGCTTTGCTCAATGGTTTGGGTAGTTGGTCAGAGTGAATATCAATTACGAAAGAATCTCACGCAAAGGCGCAAAGAAAGACGCAAAGTAAGCTTTCAAGATAAAGAATAGCTCAACGATTTTGCGAGCTTTTCTTTGCGCCTTTGCGGGAAACTGTCTTTCTCCTCGCCAGCCTGAGCCATCACGGGTTGGTTGTATCCTGCTATCATGGTTGCGCGAGAACTTAAAGGCTGCCTGCAAGCCCCGGAAACTTCGTCTGAGAGGAGAGATAGACACTGATGATCGAACTCTACTTTCTTTTTTATCGCATTCCAAAAATGATGAGCGAGTTGGCGAGAGAGCGAAATCGGAGCGCCGTTAAGTGGAGCGTGCTGGCAATCGTCTCATGGTTGGGCGCGGAGTTTGCGGTCTTTGTGACCTTTGGCGTTCTCTATGGTTTGGGAGAACTCTTCTGGGGCTGGCCCGAAGAAATCCCTGCGGGGGTAACTTTGCTTTCTTATGTGCTTGCGCTCGGAGCAGCCATCGGGAGCTTCTCGCTCGTTCGCTATCTACTGAAAACGAGGCCGATTGCAAGCGAAGCCCCCTTGCCTCCACCGCCGCCAAGCTTTTAATTTGCAACATGTCGGACAGTTGTCGCCAGTCGGCCTTGAAAGAAAAGTCCGAAACGGTTAAAACTACTGGAAACAAAACAAAGGAGAATCTTCATATGGGAACCGTCGCCGGTATCTTCAACTCGCGCCAAGACGCAGAGAGCGCGGTGGAGAATTTGCGCTCGATTGGATTGAGCGATAACCAGATCAGCATTCTGATGCCCGGAGCCAGCGAAGAAGAGATAGATGCTGCTGTCCAGACTACGGAGACGGAACAGCCCGGCATGGGAGCGGCTGTCGGGGGCGTGGTCGGCGGCGCGATGGGCGTGGCTGGCGGCGTGACGATGGGCGCTGCCGCCGCGAGTCTTTTAGTGCCGGGGGTAGGGCCTGTGATTGCCGCAGGCATTATCGGCGCGGCTCTTTTGGGCGCGGGCGGCGCGGCTGCGGGAGCCACTGCGGGCAGCGCGCTTGAGGATGCAGTCGCTCCCGGTCTTCCGCATGACGAGTTGTATGTCTATGAAGATGCGCTCAGGAAAGGGCGCACGGTCGTCATCGCCGTCACGGACGAGATGGAGTCGGAAGAGGCTGCGCGTAATGTCCTGGCCCAGTCCGGCGCAGAAAGCATAGACGCCGCGCGGGAGGATTGGTGGATTGGCCTGCGCGATGCGGAGCAGGAAGAGTACACGGGGCAGGGCAAAGACTTTAAGAATGATGAGCCGCTTTACCGGCGCGGTTTTGAATCTGCGCTCCACGCGCAAGCGCGCGGCAAGTCTTATGCAGAGCGCGAACAATTCCTGCGCGAACAATATGGCGAGGATTGCGCCCACGACGCTTTCAAGTGCGGGTATGACAGGGGCCAGAATTATCACAAAGACTTGCAGGAGAGATACAGGAGTTGAAGGACACGCTGCTGAGCATAGCGGTGCTCGTGAGTATTCTCGTCGTCAGCGCGCTCATTACTAACTGGTTCGCCGCAGCGATGTACATACGCTGCACAGGCTGCGGCACGCTCAACGCGAAACGTCGCTCGGCCTGCCGCGTCTGCCAGCAGGATTTACGCTCGCCGCCTGTTAGCAAGTAGATTCGTAGAATCACTTGCACAACGCAAGAGACTGAGTGCTTCAACCCTTTGCGAACTTGAGTCTTTCTTTGTTTGCGCCTTTGCGTGAACCGTTCGTTGAGGTTTCACGCAAAGGCGCAAAGATAAAAAGTAAGGCGCAAAGGCTTGAGCGGTTCTGAATTGTTCTCTTAGTTTTTTCAAAGTCTCATGCCGTGGAATCCAGACCTCTATCATAAATTCCAGAGCGAGCGTTTCGCTCCCTTCGATGATCTTCTCAAGCTGGTGAAGGTGCGAGAGGGGATGCGCGTCGTTGACCTCGGTTGTGGCACAGGAGAATTAACAAGTCGTCTCGCAGCTCATCTTCCCGGAAGCGAGGTGACGGGCATAGACGCTTCCGCAGAAATGCTTGCCAAAGCAGAAAAGCTGGCCCGCCCCGGCCTGAAATTTGAGAGGCATGCGATTGAGGATGTCGCGGGCGAGTGGGACTTGATATTTTCTCATGCGGCGATCCAGTGGGTAGAAAATCATCGAGAGCTTGTGCCGCGTCTTCTTTCACTGCTCGCGCCGGGCGGGCAACTCGCTGTCCAGTTGCCGTCAAATCACGACCATCCAACGCACACGATAATCAGAGACATTGCCGCTGAAGAACCCTTTCGCATGGCCCTCAATGGCTGGTCGCGCGTCGCGCCCGTGCTCAAAATCAGTGAGTATGCGGAACTGCTCTACCGGCATGGCGGCAGAGATTTGGAGGTTTTTGAGAAAGTCTACGCGCACACGCTGGATGATGCTGATGCCTTAGCCGAGTGGACTTCGGGCACTGCGCTCGTCCCATATTTTGAAAGATTGCCTGCCGGCATGCATGAGCGGTTTCTTGAAACCTATCTCGCGCGGCTCAGGGCAAAGTGGCCCGCCTCGCCAGTCTTCTATCCTTTTCAGCGCATACTGTTCTCCGCCGTTCTTCCGGTAACTGAAAACATTTGAGATGCGAAAGCGTTTTGGATGTTTGCGCTCAAAAAGTTTTCGGAAACCTTTTTACCCGCCTGCGTGGACGAGGCTTGAGCCGCCCGTTGACGAACAGGAGCAGCACCTCCATCAAGCAACAGGTAAGCGGCCATCGAGCGTTGCTGCGGAAAGTCCAGCTTCTTGAGAATCCTTGCGCCCTTATCGAAAACGATCAGGCGCGGCCTGCCGTCCAGTTGAAAACTAAAGCTCTGCATACGCTTGTTGATTTCCACGCGCTCCGTGCGTGTGCCTGTTGGCGTGACGATCTCAATCTCAACCGGCAGGCGAAACACTTCGGGCGTCGTGGCATCCGGTTTCTGCGTTTGCGCGACGCTCAAGTTCAACATCTTGAGCGCGGGATCGTAGCTTGAGCGAACTCTCAATTCCGGGTAACCGCCCTTGTAAATCCACTGGTCGAAAAACCATTCGAGCTGCTGGCCCGACACTTTCTCAAACACGCGCTGCAAGTCGCGTGAGTCAACTACATCATGCTTGAACTCGTTCAGATAAATATTGAGGGCTTTCCAGAACATCTCGTCGCCCACAGTCTCGCGCAGCATGTGGACGACGTATGCGCCTTTCTTGTAGGTCGTTTCATCAAAGAGTTCCATCGTGAGCGGGTAACGCGGATTGACCAATGGATGACGCCTGCGCGAAGGGTCTTCGGAAAAATATTCGTCCGCGACATCCTTCAACTGTGAAAGATATGCTTCGCGCCCGTCCAGATGTTCTCTGAAAGCCGCTTCCATAAAAGTTGCGAATCCTTCGTTGAGCCAGAGTTCAGACCAGTCTCTACAAGTCACCAGATTGCCGAACCACGAATGGGCCAGTTCATGCGAGACGAGATTTTCGGTGATAGGGTCTGGCCTCTCCATGTCTACGGAAAGAATCTCGGAATCGGCGTAGGTCGTGGCGGTAACATTTTCCATCCCGCCGAACTGGAAATTCCCGACGATGGTCTGGGCGTATCTCTCGAAAGGGAACTCGTAGCCGAGCGCGCTGCTGAAAAAGCGCATCATCAAAGGCGTCTTGCCAAAGGCGCGCAGGGCCTCAGGCTCTGTTCCGCGATAGGTGTAATATTCGACGGGAATATCTTTATAGCTATCAGTCAGTTTTGCGAAATCTCCGACGATCAGCGAAGTTAAATAGGTCGAATGCGGTTGCGTCATGCGCCAGTGAAACGTGAGCTTGCCGTCCGCATGATTGGCCGTCCCGACGAGTGTGCCGTTGGCGATGGCGAGCTGGCCCGCGTTGGTGGTGATGAATTGTTCGCTGGTCGCTTTGTCGTCAGGGAAATCATAGCAGGGAAACCAGTGGTGATTATCTTCCGGCTCGCCCTGCGTCCAGATTTGCGCGGGACGTTGAACCCCGCTCTCGCGCCCGGAGGAAACGAAGTACAGGCCGCGACGCGGTTTGGCGCGGTAACGGATGCTGACAGTGATGCTGTCTGAAGGCGCGTATGCGCGGTCAAGCGTGATGAGCAGCCTCTCATCCTGCTGAATCGAGCGCAAAGAAATGCCCGCAGCAGTTACGACCTGCTCTATCTTCATGTCCTCTGCATCCAGCTCGAAGGATTTGAAGTCTGCGTTGAGCGGTTTGAGAGTGATGTCAACCTGTCCGTTGACAGTCTTACGCTGAACGTCAAAGTTCGTGCGAATGACATAGTGCAGCACATCGTAGGTGCGCTTAAAGCGTCGTGTCGCATTGTTCTGTACGGCAGAGGCTGTCGCTTGAAAAATGAGAAGGAAGAGGAAGACCGCAGCGAACGTGCGCGCACGTGCTCTGTGCATCAGGTTTTTCGACATCAGTTAGACCATCCGGCGTTGTTAATGTAGAAGCTTTTTAATTCGACACGATTGTGCCTGAGATGCAGGGCGTAAGCCAAGCAGGAAAAGCGAAAAAGCTGCAACGGCTGTTTGAGAGCGAAGCGAAGCATCGTATAGTGTGCACACGGCTTTCCATTCCGGCACGGGAGAAAATATGATGCGTTCGCTCGCTAGGCTGTCGGCAATCTTAGAGAATAATATTTTGACTTCAATCCTTTGCGCCTTTGCGCCTTTGCGGGAAATTAGCGTCTCACGCAAAGGCGCAAAGGCACAAAGAAGAAGCTTGGGTCTTTGTTATGCGCTCTTAATCATTTCAATCGGATTAACTTCAGGACACACAGTTATGGCCCAAAGCGTTTCACCGCCCGCGCCGCCCGAATGGCAGACGCACGCAGAGAAAACCGATTACCGCGAGACGCCGCGTTATGAAGAGACGATGGCGTACAGCAGAAAGCTGGCCGCCGCATCAAACTTGATACAGCTCAGGAGCTTCGGCCAGAGCGGCGAGGGACGCTCGCTCCCACTGTTGATTGCCGCCACGGGCGGAGATTTTACGCCGCAGGCCGCGCGCAAGGCCGGTAAAGCGATTGTGCTCATACAGGCTTGCATACACGCGGGCGAATCTGATGGCAAGGATGCAGGGCTTGCACTCTTGCGCGACATTGCGATTACAAAAACGCGCCCCGGCCTGCTCGATAAAGTCGTGCTCCTCTTTATCCCTATTTACAACACGGACGGGCATGAGCGTTTCAGCGCCTACAATCGCATTAACCAGAACGGGCCGCAGGAGATGGGGTGGCGCGGGACAAGCGTGAATCTGAATCTCAACCGCGATTATATGAAGGCGGACGCGCCGGAGACGCGCGCGTGGCTCAGGCTCTGGACAGAGTGGAGTCCGGATTTCTTTTTAGATTGTCACGTCACGGATGGCGCGGATTTTCGCTATAACGTGACTTATCAATATGAGCATCACGACAATGCTCCGGTTTCTGTACGCGACTGGATGAAGGCTGCGATAGAAGGCCGGATACATCCTGCCACCGAAACGGATGGCAATCTATTGACGACGTATCTTGTCTTTAAAGATAACAGGGATTTCACGCAGGGCATCGTCAGCTTTATCTCCACGCCGCGTTTCTCTACGGGGTATACGCCGCTGCGCAATCGTCCCGGCTTGCTCATCGAAACGCACATGCTCAAGGATTACCGCTCGCGCGTGCGCGGGACGTATGACCTCTTGCGCCACTCGCTGGAAGAGGTCAATCGTGACCCGCAGAGCTTGCTGCGTGCGGTTCGCCTGGCGGATGAAGAGACCATTGCGGACGGTCGCGCTTATAATCCCGCGCGTCGCTATCCGCTCAGATTCGACCTGACAGATAAATCCGTGCCGTTCCAATTGAAGGCATTGAAGTATAGAACCGAACTGAGCGATGTGTCCGGCGCGGTGCGCGTCGTGTATGGAACCGAGCCTGTTGATATGACCGTGCCGCTCTTTGATGAAGTGCGGACGACTGCGAGCGTTACGACGCCGCTTTATTACATCATCCCTCCGCAGTGGAAAGAGGTGATTGAAAGGCTCAAGGCTCACGGCCTCAAGCTTCAACAGCTTGCCGCGCCCGCGACGCTGGATGTCGAAAGCTATCGTTTCAGTGAAGTGAAGTGGGGCGGTTCTTCATTTGAGGGACATGTCCTGCCAAACTATAAGACAGCGCAAATAAAAGAGCGTAGAACTTTTCCGGCAGGCTCGGTCGTCGTGCCGATGGCTCAGCCCGCAGCGCGCGTCGCGCTTTACCTGCTTGAGCCTGAAGCGCCGGATTCATTAATCGCGTGGGGATTTTTTAACCCTATCTTTGAAGAGAAAGAATACGCGGAAGATTATGTGATGGAGAAACTGGCGCGCGAGATGATGGCTAAGAACGAGAATTTACGCCGCGAGTTTGAACAGAAGGTTGCTAACGATCCTGCTTTCGCCGCAAGCGCGAACGCGCGACTTCGTTTCTTTTACATGCGGTCGCCCTACTGGGATCAGCAGGTCAATCTCTATCCGGTCGGACGCATCACTCAGCCGGTGCAAGCAAGACTGGTTGAGATGCAGTAAACTGGTTGAGATGCAGTAAAAAAGAGAAGAGCCGCACATCTCATAAAGGCGACTCTTCTCTTATGTTGTTTGTAAGCAGTCGTAAAAGTATCTATCTTTTAGACTGTGCGACGACCCGTCAGCAGGTTGATGACTAACACGATGAGTGCTACCACCAGCAGGAGGTGAATCAAGTTTCCGCCGACACCGCCGATAGCACCGATTAACCACAAGATCAGAAGCACTACTAAAATTGTCCACAACATAATCGCCTTCTCCTTTTGAGCATCCCTTTTTTTTCAGTCTCTCGAACTTTTCCCGGTTCTTATTGAACCCTCTTGCCCAGCTAGATTAGCAATGGCTGTGCCAATAATCCGTAAGTCAGCGAACATTTTAGTTAAAGCCAAACACTACAGTATTTACGCGCATGCTCGAAGATTAAAGCGTCATCGGAGCCTGCCTCATTGACCTCATTTTGTATCGAATTATAGCAACTTGCCCTTAGGGGTAGTGTCTGAATTTAGAGCAACAGTAAAAGTTATCTCGTTTTAAGCCTTTTATGCGGCAACCGCTGAATAGTGCTAGACATCGGAAACAGGAGTTGATTGAGAGAGAGTCGCAGCAAACTGTCAGAGCCGCCTGCGGTAGCGGGCGGGTGCTTTTGCTACGGATGCCCGCCCGTTACCGCAGGCGATTCTGACTGGCCTGTTAAAAAGTTTACTGAATAGGCTGGACTTCCGTTAGTGTGAATTGGTAAAGTGTCTATTAGCCGCTCGGCCCCGTGCGAGTGTGTTCAAATTGCCTGGGACTCACACCGCTCTTACCAGATGCGAGTTGTTCCCTCCGTCGCTGTACCAAATTCCAAGACCCCGATTCTTTGTCAGAGAAAAATTTAAAGATAGGTGACAGCCCCCAAAGCACAAATGTCGCCTTGCTCAGGAGAAATTTATGCCGTCCCCTTTACCTCGTCTAATCCCCCGTTCGCAAAAGCTAAATATCATTCTCGCGGCCAGTATCCTCTTAGTAGTAGTCTCGGCCAGCGTTTTCGTCATGCGTGAACGCCACCAGCCTGTGGTCCAGAAGATCAACTACACACAGTTACGCTCGCTGGGCGAATCCGGCGCGGCAGTCTCGCTCCAGATTCAGGGCGAGCAGTTGACGGTCATCGGTCGTGACGGCTCTATCTCGCAGGCTGTGGTGACAAACGAAGCCGCGCAGCAGGAGATCGTTGCAGCCTTTGCCAAGAGCAGCGTCCCTGTCGAATTCGGCTCTTTGCAGCCGAGTCCCGTTTCGACCGCTATCAACTGGCTGATTCCTATTCTGACGCTCGCGGCCTTTGGCTTTATAGGCTGGCGAGTTTACGCCAGCCTCGGAGGTCGCGGCGACAAGTTCGCGCTGGTTGATGGAAACGGAAAACAGAACGTCACCTTTGCACATGTGGCGGGCGTTGACGAAGCCAAGCAAGAACTGGCGGAGACCATTGATTTTCTGCGCGACCCTTTGAAATTCGGACGACTTGGGGGACGCGCGCCGCGCGGCATCCTGTTGTCCGGCCCTCCGGGAACAGGCAAGACCATGCTCGCTCGCGCTGCTGCGAATGAAGCGGGCGTACCTTTCCTTTCGGTCTCAGGCTCAAGCTTTCAGGAAAAATTCGCCGGACTCGGAGCCGCGCGCGTGCGCCGTCTCTTCGCAGAAGCGCGCAAGCTCTCGCCCTGTGTGATTTTTATAGATGAGATAGATGCTCTGGGCCGCCAGCGTGGCCGCAGCAACGATTCCGCCTCTGCCGATCAAGACCAGACGCTCAACCAGTTGCTGGTCGAGATGGACGGCTTTGAACAAATCTCAGGCGTCGTCATCATCGCCTCCACCAACCGCCCGGACATACTCGACAGCGCGCTGACACGCCCCGGACGTTTTGACCGTGAGATCACAGTCAATCTCGCGGACGCGCGCGGACGCGAAGAGATTCTGAAAGTTCATGCGCAGGGACTGGCTCTGGAAGCGGGGCTGGATTTAGGCTGGATTGCGCGCGGCACGCCCGGTTTTTCCGGAGCAGACCTCGCCAACCTGCTCAACGAGGCGACGATTGCCGCGACGCGCGACAACTCGGAAGCAGTCGGGCGCAAACATGTGGAATACGCGCGCGATAAAATCCTGATGGGCGCAGAGCGTCACGGCTTTATGATGGATGAAGAAGAACGTTATGCGACAGCCGTTCATGAAGCTGGACACGTCGCCGTCGGTCTCGGCGTCAAGCATGGCGACCCGATTCACAAAGTCTCTATCCTGCCGCGCGGGCGCGCTCTGGGCGTCACGCAGTCTCTGCCCGAACGCGACCGCCTGATGAAAAAGAAAGAATATCTGGAAGACCAGATAGCAATGCTTTTGGGTGGCCGCGCCGCAGAACAACTGCTGCTTGAGACGATGACCGCGGGGGCTTCCAACGACATCGAGCGCGCGGTGGAGATTGCGCGTAAGATGGTCGCAGAGTTCGGCATGAGTCCGCTCGGCCCGATTCACTTAGGCAAACCGGAAGACGCGCGCAGTCAGGCTCTGCTTGACCGCGTCGAACAGGCGACGGGCGACATCATCAACGAGCAGATGCAACGCGCCTGCCAGATGGTTGACGCGCGCCGCGCGGAAATCGCGCATCTGGTCAAAGGCTTGATGGAACGCGACACGCTCGATTCGGACGAGATAAATCACAGCTTCGGTCTTAAAGCCAAAGCTCAAGCGGCATAAAGAGTCTTAACGCTCAATCAATAAAGCAGGCGGCTGAATTAATATTTCAGTCGCCTGTTTTATTATTTCCACCTCATGGAATGCTATATCCCTTTCCTCACTTGATTGACCGGCGGCTTCTCCTGTAAGTTTAAAAGCACAAGCGAGACTGAAATTGCCGCGCTGTGGTCACTCTAATTCCTGAAAAGTTCTGTTTGGTTTTGTGATGGCTTATCCGGGAGCGACGCGTATCGAATTGCCTATTCTGCAAGAGCTGCTCGCCACAGGCGGGATGGAAGACGTGCGCTTTCTCTATCCGCGTCTGGTCGGATATTTTCCGCAGTTGGGCGAGGCGGAAGTGCACGCGCTCGGCAACGGTCATCGCACGGAATGGCGCAGGCTGGTGCAAAGGGCCGGGCGCACGCTTGATGAAAAAAGAGAGATCGAGCGACGGCGCGGGTTGTGGACTATTACCGCACTCGGTCGCAGGCGCGCGGCGGAAGAGGCGACACAATTTTCACCTGCGGAAATCGGCTCACACGAGAGTCCTTTAACAGATGCCATCACACATGTTGCCGCACAGCAGATGCTCTGCGAGATCGGGCGCGTGCTCGGCTATCACACTCAAATGGAGTTTGAATATTATGATGTCGTGTGGCGGACGAATGAGAAGAGTCCGCGTCTGAGTCATGTCTTTGAAGTCCAGCACAAGGGGAACATAGATGCCGCGCTCGCCAAACTCAAGCGCGCCTATGATGCGCAGCGTTCAAAACCTTTTCTGGTGGTCTCAAGCGAACGTGACACCAATCGAGCTTTAAAATCTCTGAGCGTCGCGCGCACAGGAGCGTTTCATGAAATCGGTCGTGTGACTGCCATCCTGAGCTTCGAGCAGATACGCGCGCTGCATCGCGCCCTCACTTCGGTCGAAGAACTACTCGCAACCATCTTCGAGTGATGACTGCCAACACCACGCCACTACGCAAGCAATATCTCGAAATCAAGCGGCGGCACGCGGATGCCTTGCTGCTGTTTCGCATCGGCGATTTCTACGAAGCCTTTGACGATGACGCACGCCTTCTGGCGCGCGAGCTGGACATCGTGCTGACCTCTAAACCGATGGGCAAGAACACACGCGTCCCGCTCGCAGGCGTCCCGCATCACAGTCTCGAAAGACATCTTGCGACCTTGATTTCGCGTGGACATCGCGTAGCCATTTGCGAGCAGTTGACGGATGCGCCGGTCAAAGGCGAAGCCGGGCGCGGTCTTATCGAACGCGATGTCGTGCGTATCGTGACGCCCGGCACAGTGCTTGAACCGGGGCTGCTGCACAGCAAGGCAAATAATTATCTGGCCGCCTGTGTGAGTGACGGCAAGCGATCCGGAATAGCTTATGCAGATGTGACGACCGGCGAGTTTGCGGCCACCGAAGTTGAAAACTCTGCGATGATTCCAGAGCTGCAACGCCTCGCTCCTTCCGAACTGCTCGTACCTTGCGGAAATCAAAATGATTCTCAGACATTGCCGGGGTTTATCACGCGCTGCGATGATTCCTGTTTTGAATATGAACGCGCGCGGCGTGCGCTCTGCGAACACTTTGAAGTGAGGTCGCTCGCTCCATTCGGCCTCGCGCGGTGGCCGCTGGCGACTGCCGCCGCCGGAGCCATCATCGCCTACCTGCGTGAGATGCGAACCGCAGCCTCCGAGCAGTTGACGCGTTTGACGAGCTATCGCACGGACAATTTCATGACGCTCGACGCGCACACCTTTCGGAGCCTGGAAGTCTTTGACAGCGCGACGGGCACGCCGACGCTCTTTTCGACTCTGGACCAGACGCGCACGGCGATGGGCGGAAGACTGCTCAGGCGCTGGTTGCAACAACCTCTGCTGGATTTGGCGGAGATAGTGCGCCGCCAAGAGCATGTCGCATGGTTTCTCTCAAACAAAAAAGCCCGCGCCGAATTGGGTTCGGTCTTTGAGACGATGCATGACCTCGAACGGTTATCGTCACGCGCTCGCGCCGGAGTCATTTCCGCGCAGGAGATTCTGGCTCTGGGGCAAAGCCTCGAAATGATTCCGCAGGTTCGCGCGGTCTTGCAGCGAGAGGCCAATCGCTTTAGCCAGACGCTCGCGCAGTTGCCCGCGTGCGAAGGCGCATCCAAGCTCATCAGCACAGCGATTTCCGAAGAGCTGCCTTCGCGTAATGAACAAACGGGAGTGATTCGTCAGGGTTTTTCGGAAGAGCTGGATCATTTGCGGACTCTGCTGCGCGATGGAAAAAACTATCTGGCGGATTTGGAACAGCGCGAGCGTGCGCGCACAGGTATCAAGAGCCTGCGCGTAGGTTATAACAAGGTCTTCGGATATTTCATCGAAGTGACGCGCGCCAATATGCATCTGATTCCGGCTGATTACACGCGCAAGCAGACGCTCTCTCATGCCGAACGCTTTATCACGCTTGAGTTGAAAGAGTATGAATCGCTCGTCGTTCACGCGCAGGAAAGAATCGAAGAGTTGGAAGCAAGCCTCTTTCGCCATGTCTGCGCGCAGCTTTCCAAAAGCCGCGCGGAGATACTCGCCGCCGCCGCCACGCTTGCCTATCTTGACGCCATCATCTCTTTCGCCGGAACTGCCGAAGAGTTTGACTATGCACGGCCCACCGTCGTTGACAGCGCACAGCTTGACATCAAAGAAGGCCGTCATCCTGTTCTTGAAAGAACTCTCACGGGAGCGTCTTTCGTAGCCAATGACGTAGAGCTTGGCGGGGAAGCCGCGCCGCAGATTGCCCTGATTACAGGGCCGAACATGTCCGGCAAATCAACCTATCTGCGGCAGGCGGCGTTGATCGTGCTCATGGCTCAGACGGGAAGCTTTGTTCCGGCGCAGTCCGCGACGGTTGGATTATGCGACCGCATCTTTACGCGCATTGGTCTCTATGACCGGCTCGGCAGCGGCGAGTCAACCTTTATGATCGAGATGGTTGAGACCGCACAGATTCTGCATCACGCGACGCCGCGCTCGCTCGTGCTGCTCGACGAGCTTGGGCGCGGAACTTCTACTTACGACGGATTGGCCGTGGCGCGTGCCGTGCTCGAATACATACACAATCATTCGCAGATACGAACCAAGACGCTCTTCGCCACGCATTACCGCGAGCTGACGGAGTTATCAGAGCTTTTGCCGCGTCTCATGAACCTGCATGTCGAGATTGCAGAAGAGGGAAGCGAACTGGTCTTTCTCTACAAGATAAGTCCGGGCATTGCTTTGAAGAGCTATGGCGTCTATGCAGCGAAGCTCGCGGGGCTGCCGCGCCCGGTCGTTCGCCGCGCGGAAAAACTTCTGGACCAATACGAGCAGGGAAATGTGAGCGGCCTCGCCGGAAAAAGCCACCGCCCGTCGCTCGCCGCACAGCCTTCCACCCGCGCAGACGAAATTCAGCAGGCTCTGCTTCAACTTGACCTCGATTCCATCTCGCCTGTTGAAGCCATGATGAAGCTCTACGAGTTGCGTCGCCTCGCAGAGACAGACAAAGCTCAAGAAATCAAAAGCAAGGATGAAGGCGGAAGGCGGAAGGATGAAAGGCATGCTGTTCAAGCGTAAAGCCTTCGGCTTTAATAGCGCTCCCTTCATCCTTCATCCTTCCGCCTTCATCCTTGCTCTTCATCTGCTCAAAGCTTCGGGATGTTCCGAGACTTCTTCCATAGCATAGCTGCGGTCTCTACGTGTGACGACATAGACGCCCGCGAAGATCAGGAGCATGGCGACCCACGCGCGCGAGTTCCACTTTTCGCCGAGGATGAGCGGCGCGAGGGCGAAGGCAATCAACGGCTGTAGATAAATGTAGATGGCGACGGTGCCTGGCGTGACGCGGGCCAGCGCCCATGCGTTCAGATAATAAGCTCCAACCGTTGGGACGAGTATGATGTACAAAACTGAGAGCCAGATTCCCGCGCCCGCGCGTGCAAGCGTGTCGCCATCCGTATACAAAATCCCGAAGGGAATCGTGAAGATGCTGCCGAAAATAAAAATCCATGTAATCACCGTCAGCGCGCCGTATCGCCTGAGCAGGTCTTTGGAGATGGCTATGTAGGCAGCGTAAGAGATCGAGTTGAGGATGATAAGCAGGTTGCCAAACGTCCTCTGGCCTGAGAAATCCGCGCGCAAAGGGTCAACCAGATAAATCACCCCTGCGGCGGCGAGCGTGATGCCGAGCGTCTTTTTTAAAGTGATGCGGTCGTAACCGAGAAAGATACTGACGAGCAAAGCGAAAACCGGAATGGTCGCGCTGAGCAGCGTCGCATTGATGACCGTGGTCAGGGCCAAGCCTTTAACAAAGAGCAGTTGATTAAGGACTACGCCGAGCAGTGCATAGAGGGCGAGGCGTGCGTAATCGCTTCTGCGCGTAATCCTGATGCGTCCGGCAACGCTTTGCAGGAAGAGAAAAGCGAGGGCCGCGCCGCTCACACGAAAAGCGACGAGGCTCGGAGTGGAAAGCGCCTTGAGCGCAAGCTTGCCGAAAATGGGCCACGAGCCGAACATCACCTGCACGGCAATGAGGGCCAGATGCGGAGCCGCAGAGCCTTGTCGCAGAGCCTCAAACTTCTTTGCAGGGGTGCGATGGTTCATCTCAAAAGTCAGAAACGCCGGGGAGAGCAAGGATGAAGGCGGAAGGCGGAAGGATGAAAAGAATGCTCTTCAGAGATAAGTAACTCAAGCTTAAACAGCATGCCTTTCATCCTTCCGCCTTCCGCCTTCATCCTTCATCCTTGCTCTCCCCGGCGTTTCTGACCTGTTGCTATAAAAGGCAAGCTTTTAAAGGCTTGCCTTTTATATTAATGGACGGAGGCGAGTTCGGCTTTATTCGGCGGTGTCTTCTTCTTCTTCGCGCTTGTCTTCACCGGTCGCAGCCTCTTTTGATTCGCCGCGTGTGGGGGGCTTAATCTCGCCCGTGTTTCCTCTGCCGCCATCATCGTCGCCGGAATTCGGATTCTCAGAGCTATCTTGTTGCATCATTTTTCCTCCATGCAATTATTTTATAAAGCCCTTATGTCAGACCAGCATAGAAAGAGGACTTTCCAGCATCTTCTTAAAAGTTTGGAGAAAGCGTGCGCCGGTCGCTCCGTCTATCACGCGATGGTCGCACGACATGGTGACGCGCATCATCTGGCGGACGACGATTTCGCCTTCGCGCACCACAGGCTTTGGCGTCATCGCTCCGACCGCAAGGATCGCAGCCTCAGGCGGATTGATAACGGCCGTGAATTCGTCTATCCCGAACATGCCTAGATTGCTGACGGAGAAGGTCGCGCCGGTATATTCTTCCGGGCGGAGCTTGCGCGAACGCGCTCGCTCGGCCAACTCGCGGACTTCAGTTGCAATCCGGCCCACTCCTTTGCTCTCGGCTGCGCGTATGACGGGCGTAATCAATCCTTCTTCGATGGCGACGGCGACGCCGATGTCTGCGCGTTCATAATAGCGAACGCTCTTTTCCTGAAATGAAGCGTTGACCTGCGGGTGCCGTATGAGCGAGAAGGCCACGACTTTGATAATCAAATCGTTGAGACTGATCTTCAAATCCGGGTTCATCTCGTTTATCTGGCGGCGCGCTTCTGCGGCCCTGTCCATCTCGACTTCCGTTGTCAGGAAGAAATGCGGGACGGGGCCGATGGAGGTCACAAGGCGGCGCGCAATCGCGCGTCGCATCTCGGACATGGGTTGATCTCTGAAGGGAGATGCGCCCTCGATTTGAGATTGTTGTGCGGGTTGCTGGCTGCTGCTTCTGGCTTCGACGGCGCGATCTTGCGGCTGAGCCTGAGCGGGTTGTGCGGCGGCGGTTTGCCCTGTCTTCATGGCTTCTTCGATGTCGCGCTTGACGATGCGCCCGCCGGGGCCGCTGCCGCTCAAGGTTCGCAGGTTGATGCCTGCTTCAGCCGCCATCCGCGCGGCAATCGGAGAGACGATCAGACGCCCGCCTGTTTCCTCTGCGCGTGCCGCTCCGCCTGAACCGTTGCCGGATTGTGTGGCTGTTTCGGGCTGTGCGGATTGCGGCGCAGCAGCTGGCTGCACGGCGTCAGGTTGTGCTGTGGCTTCCGGATGTGCCGTGTCAGGCTTTGCCGTGTCAGGTTTTGCTCCGTCGTCTACAACTTCGACAGGCTCTTTGTTTTCGGCTGCTGCCGCCGCGCCTGAGCCTGCTCCGGCAAGCAGGGCGGAAATATCTTCGTTCTCATCGCCGATGACTGCGATAAGCTGTCCAAGCGGCGCGCTCTCGCCCTCCTGAATGAGAATCTTACGCAGGACGCCTGAGCCGAGCGCCTGCATCTCCATCGTCGCCTTATCTGTGTCAATCTCCGCCAGCGGCTCGCCCATAGAGACCTTATCGCCCTCTTTCTTGAGCCACCGGGACAATTGCCCTTCCTCCATCGTCGGAGAAAGCTTGGGCATCACGACCTGCGTTGCCATTTAATTTGTCCTTTGTCCTTTGTTCTTTGTTCTTTGTTCTTTGTCTCACTCATACCGATTGTGGTAACTCAGGTTTGAGTCGCGTGCAAAGACCAAAGCACAAAGAACAAAGAGCGTTTTATAAATAAGCTACTTCGCGCACGGCTTTGATAACCTGCTCGACATTCGGAATGGCGAGGTCTTCTAAATTCTTGGCATAGGGCATCGGCACATCTGCGCCTGAGATGCGGCGCACAGGGGCGTCCAGGTAATCAAAGGCGCGCTCGTTAATTTGCGTGCTGATTTCAGCCGCGACGCCGCAGAAGGCATGCGACTCCTCCGCGACGACAACGCGGTTGGTTTTCTTGACAGAGTTTATAATCGTCTCGATGTCCAGCGGGCGAATGGTGCGCGGGTCAATTACCTCGCAAGAGACGCCCTGCTTCTCTAATTCTTCGGCGGCCTTCAAAGCGACGGGAACCATCAGCGAGCGTGCCACGATGGTCGCATCCTTGCCTTCGCGTTTGACTTCGGCGACGCCGAGCGGAATCGTGAAATCAGCGTCATCCGGCACTTCGCCCTTGTTGCCGTACATCCTTTCCTGTTCCATAAAAATGACTGGGTCGTCGTCGCGTATGGCCGACTTGAGAAGCCCTTTCGCATCCGCAGGAGTCGAAGGCATCACGACTTTCAGACCGGGAAAGTATGCAAACCATGATTCCATCGCCTGCGAGTGCTGCGAAGAGACCTGATAGGCAGAGCCGTTGGGGCCGCGAAAGACAATCGGAACTTTGAATTGCCCGCCGGACATATAAAGCATCTTGGCTGCGGAGTTGACTATCTGGTCTGTGGCGAGAATCGAAAAGTTGAAGGTCATAAACTCTATGATCGGGCGAAGCCCGGCCATCGCCGCGCCGACGCCCAGACCGGCAAAGCCAAGCTCCGTAATCGGCGTATCAATGACGCGCTTGTCGCCAAACTCTTCCAGCAAGCCCTTCGTCACTTTGTACGCGCCCTGATAGGCTGCCACCTCTTCGCCCATCAAAAAAACGTTCTCGTCCCTTTGTAATTCTTCACGCAAAGCCTGATTCAAAGCCTCGCGCATCGTCATAACTGCCATCTTTAACCTCGGTAAAGAGTGATGAGTGACAAGTGACGAGTGGAAGCAATTTTGCTTGTCACCCGTCACCCGTCACCCGTCACTGATTTGCATAGATGTGCGTGTAAAGCTCTTTCGGGTCGGGCAAAGGGCTTTCGTCTGCAAACTTTGCGGAATGCTCGACCTCTTCGCGCACGCGCTTTTCCATGTCGTCAAGCGCGGCCTGATCTATAACGCCCTTTTCCAACAAACTCTCGGTAAAGAGTTTGATGGGGTCGCGTTCCTGATGTTTTTCAATCTCGGCGCGCGTGCGATAGTTTCCGGGGTCTGACATAGAATGGCCCATAAAGCGATAGGTGCGAATCTCAAGCAGCGTGGGCGCATAACTTTCGCGCGCACGCTCGACGCCGCGCAGCACTGCCGCGCGCACGGCCAGCACATCCATCCCGTCTACAAACTCCGAAGCCAATTCATACGCATGCGCTTTCTGCGAGACATCCTGCAAGGACATCGCGCGTTGAAGCGAAGTGCCCATCCCGTATTGATTGTTTTCGCAGATGTAGATACAGGGAAGCTTCCACAACTGGGCCATATTGAGCGATTCGTGAAACGCGCCCTGATTGACCGCCGCCTCGCCGAAGAAACAGAGCGTGACCTGATCCGTGCCTTTGTATTTGGTGGCGAACGCCAGACCCGTGCCGAGCGGAATCTGACCTCCGACAATTCCGTGGCCGCCCAAAAAATTCACATTGGCATCGAAGAGATGCATCGAGCCGCCTTTACCTGCGGAACATCCCCCGGCTTTGCCATACAACTCGGCCATCACTTCATCCGGCGATACTCCTTTGGCAATCGCATGGCCGTGGTCTCTGTAACTCGTCAGCACATAGTCGTCCTGCCTGAGCGCGCTGATTGCGCCGACCGCGACGGCCTCCTGTCCGATGTAGAGGTGGCAGAAGCCGCCTATCTTGCCGAGGCTGTAGCTTTCAGCGCACTTCTCCTCGAAACGGCGGATTAGAATCATCTGGTAGAGCAGGTTACGCAGCGTCTCCGGCTCAACTTCGGAGATGCGGTCTTTCTGCTCCTCTTTCTGTTGCAGATGTTCTTCGTGCAGTTGCGACGGATTGATTTCATCCGTCACCTGATCTTCGGCGTTGCGCGCTTGTGCGGACTGTTCCTCGGCTTTGGCGCGCGATTTTGTGGGTGCGGCTTGTTTGCTCATCTCGTAATCTTACAGCCAACGCGACGGGTATGTCGCCGTCTGAAAGAGACGCCCGTCAGAGTGACAGTCTCAATCCTGATAGAAGCTGTGCTCTCGAACCTTTTAAGAATGTTTGGGATTATACGCGAGATTTGCTAAACGGCGCAAAAGGGCTGGAAATTATTTGCCACAGAGGCCACAGAGAACACGGAGAACTATAGCGGATTGCAAATGCATGCGCCCTCCCTGAGGGTCTGGCTACAGCCCCGTGAGCGACACAGTACAGGGGCAGTAGCCCGACCCTCAGGGAGGGCGCATCTGGTCACACTCAATCGCAAATTGCTATAAAAGGAAAATGCAAAAGTGAGGAAAGCATTTTAGCTCTCTTCACTTTTGCATTTTCTTTTTATCTGCTCTGTGTTCTCTGTGGCCTCTGTGGCTACTGAATCTTATCTGAAAGCTTCGATTGAAGTGACGGCAGAATCGCCTGAGAGAGAGGGCGAGAGCTTGCGCGCATGTTTGTCGTGCTGCATGTTTCGGTCTGCGATGGTCAGAAGCTCTGCCGCAGTCTCGCCGTCGCCCGGATAACAGGCGATGCCGATGCTGACACCGACTTCGACTGTGCGACCCGTGCGGACTGTGAATTGATGAGCTTTCAAAGCCGCGCTGATGCGTTCGGCGATGATGACGGCCATGTTGCCCGAAGCCATCGGCAGGATAGCAATAAACTCATCTCCGGCATATCGCGCCAGAATGTCCATCTGCCTGAGCTGCTTTTTAATAATCGCGGCCACGCTCGCCAGCAGGCGGTCGCCCGTCGCATGCCCGTAGGTGTCGTTGACGTGCTTGAAGCCGTCCAAGTCCATGCTGATGACCGTCATCGGCTCGTGATTTTTCAAACGCTGGCATTCCGCTATTCGCTGCTCAAGCGACATGTAGAAAGCTCTCGCATTAGGAAGCTCCGTTAAAGGATCAATCAGCGCGCTCTCTTTGGTCTTCTCAAAAGTGAGAGCGTTGTTGAGCGCGGAGGAAGCATGCTGCGCGACGGATTCGAGCAGGCGCACATTTTCGGTCGTGTAGGGATGGCGGTTTTTTGAATAAAGCGTGATCGCGCCGAAAGCTCCATCTTCGCGCATCAAGGGAGCGACCAGCACTTGCTTTGTATGACGCGAAATCTCTTCGGGCACGCCCACCAAATCCAGCTCAGGCGAAGAGCTGCACATCGTGCGCCCGTTGGCGATAGCCCAGCCTGTGATGCCATCGCCGAGATTGACGCGCCGCTGCGAGAAAATGCTCGCGTGTTCGCCGACGACATGCGCCGGAAGAGCTTTCCCCGTTTTATCGTCAATGAGAAAAATGATGCACGTATCCGATGGCACAATCGCACTCAGCTTGTTTGAGACGAGCGTGACGGTATCCTGTAGATTGAGAGACGAGCCGATGGTCTGCGCAATTTCATGCAGCGCGAAAACCTCTCTTTGCGCCTCCGTAATCGAACGAAAGCCCGAATTGTGGTCAGGCGCGCCGAGCACTTCAGATGCCAGCCCTGCATCCGGTCTGGCGGTGGTCAGGTCACTGACGGCTTCTTCAGCCGGAACCTGTTCCTCTATGTCGTGCGCGGCGATGAGTGTGTCGAACTCTTCGACATGCGTGATAAATTTTTCGACCACTTGCGGGTCAAAGGATGTGCCCGCCATCTTTAAAAGCAGTGTGAGAGATTCTTCCCGCGTCATGCCCGTGCGATACGGTCTGTCGCAACGCGTCGCGTCATAAAAATCCACGACGGCAATGATGCGCGCGACCAGCGGAATGCCTTCGGCCTTTAAGCCTTTGGGATAACCCGTGCCGTCCCACTTTTCGTGGTGATAGCGCACGATGTCTTCGACGGGGTAAGGGAAGTTGACGCGCTTGAGTATGTCGCCGCCGACCGTCGGATGAATCTTCATCTTGGCAAACTCGGCTTCGGTCAGCTTGCCGGGCTTATTCAAAATATATTCGGGCACTGCCAGCTTGCCTATGTCATGCAGCAATGCTCCGGCGCGCAAAGCCTTGACCTCATCCGGGCTGACTTCGAGCAGCCTGCCCATCTCCGTCGCATAAACCTGCGTCCGGCGAACATGGCCGTGCGTGGTCTGGTCTTTGGCGTCTATCGCAATCGCCAGAGACTCTATCGTGTTCAAATGCAGATCGGCCATCTCCTGTATGTGGCGCGACTGTTCTTTCTCTGCGCGACGAATCTCCTCCACGCGCTGCTCGTTGAAATGATGCAGCAGGTAGACCAGACCGATTATCAGGAGACCGACAAAGACGAAAGCCAACCCGCCGCCCTGCCATGCGGCGTAGAAGAGCGCGGCGGAGGCCACACACGCCACCTGCGTAATCGCCATCCAGATCATGCTCTCGCGCGAAAGCTTTGTCCGGGCCTGATCGCAGGCAGCATAGGCCCACATCATGCCCAGCCCAAAAAAGTAATGAATAGTGACGAGCGCGCACAGCGGTATGAGGATCGTGCCGAGTTGGAAATGCTCGACACCGCCTGCGGCATTTCCGGCAATCAGTGTGACCAGAACCCCGTAGAGTATTGCTGCCAGGTAGGTAGAGATAACGGCTGTCGCAGTATGCAGGAGCATCAACCTGCGATCCTGCAAGCGGCGCGAAGAGAGTATGCCGACGAGCGCGGCAAGCACGGTTGCCGGAGCAGCCGTCTCTGCCGGTGCGACCGCGTAAATCATCGCGGTCATGAACACGAAAGTCTCGGCCACGGATTTGTGGCTTTGCCTCAAGCCTTCGGCGGTCGAGACGGCTATCTTGAAATGCGAAGACAGCACGGCCAGACTTGCGAGCGCGGCCAAAGGAAGCAGCCCCGCCCATCCCAGAAGCGGAAGCTGAAAAAGCTCTATCAAAGACAGCGTGAATATCAATCCGGCGACCAGAGCCGCGACGCCGAGCAGTCCTGTGGATTTCCATTTACTGTGTGACATTAGTTGAAAGTTTCCTCTCATGAAACGACTCAGGCAGTGGAGAAGAAGCTAATCTCAGGTCAAATCTGTACGTTTAGGGGAAAGCCTTTGGCAAGTGATTTCGTTCAAATAGGCCGGACGATGCCAAACAATGTTTGGCACAATCAGAATGTACTTTATTTCGGGCTAAACCGTCAAGCTGGAAATAATTAGGGGAAGTCAGCGCGGCCCGCGAAATTTTTGTTTTTATAAATCTCAGGTGCTAAACTGCGCGGCGTTATACAAAGCTATTCCATGCGAATCAAGAATAGAAACCGTTTTGCAGGGAACCACTTGTCCTTTGCGCTCCTTTGCGTCTTCACTCTTTGCGCTCTTTGCGTTAAAAATTAACTTAACCGCAAAGAACGCAAAGAGTGAAGACGCAAAGAAGCGCAAAGAGTTTTTTTACTCTTGATTCACATATTCTATTCAGCCGAAGCCGGTTTTTTGCTTTCAGCGGCCAGTTTGGAAGTCGGTTCGTAAAATGCCCGACGAGTGCTCATACAAATACCTCACAGACACGGATGAAGCGCGCGAGGCGCTCGGCTCGCTCAGTCAGGCATCAATCATCGGACTCGATACGGAAACTTACTGGGAACCGGGAACGAATCATTCCAGAGTTTCTCTGGTACAGATAGCGGCCAGAGAAGGTGAAGTTCTGGTCTGGGACGCGCTCGCGGTGGATATAGAATTGCTGCGCCCTGTGATTGATTCGCATGCGGTGACGATGGTGGCGCACAATGCGCGCTTTGATGAGAGAATGCTCGTCACAGAGGGCTTGCAACCGGCTTCATTCGTAGACACACTGCGACTTGCGCGAAGCGCGCTGCGTTTGCCTTCTTACAGTCTCGCCTCTGTCGCTGAACACCTGCTTGGGATAGAGCTTGATAAGAGCTATCAGAAATCGAACTGGCGACGCCGCCCACTCACACGCGCGCAACTTCAATATGCAGCGATGGACGCGCACATCGTTCTACAGGTCTACGAACAGCTACACGAGATTCTGCAAGCGGAGGGAAAACTTGACCAAGCCTTGCGAGCAGCAGCGATTAAGCCGGGAGTGGCAGAGACCGCCGCGCCGCGACAGAGGCGACGCGCCCCGCAAATTCCAGCGCGTCCATTGACTGGGGCAGAACGTACAACTGTTGCCAGCTTGAAAAAGTGGAGAATGTCAAAGTCGCTTGAGATGCACAGACCTGCATACATGATCTGTTCTGACAGAACCCTTGAGCATCTGGCGATGGAGCGGCCCATGACGCTCGAAGCCATGCAAAAGATTTACGGCCTCGGCGCATCCAGAGTCGAGCGGTTCGGAGATGAGCTGCTGGCAATCCTGCATCAACGGGCGGTTGAGTCTTAGAAGCTGATTGAAAAGCCCTGAAAGGGCGCAATGTAATAGCCCTGTGCAACGCGCCGCGTCAACACGCCCCCTTTAAATAACAAGCCCTGAAAGGGCAGCATACATTATGCTGCCCTTTCAGGGCTTGGAATCAGCATCATGACTCGATACCTGTGGCGTTGCCACAGGCTATTACATTGCGCCCCTTCGGGGCTTGCATAGACTTTTCAAACAGTTTCTTAAATCAACCTGCGCCCGCGCGTTAAGCGTGGCTCATGCCAGTGAGTTGCGCGGCTAAATCTACAGGCTTTGTGACCGGCTGCTGGCAGGTGTAATGCTCGCAGACGTAAGTCGTTGACTGACCTTCAATCATCGTTCGCCCTCGAAGAAGCGGGACGAGTTCAGCCGCTCGCTCGTCAACGCCTGTGGATTGTGCGACTACTTTGTTCGGCAGGTATCGCTTCCAGATTTCACGCAATAATAATTTCGTCTCAGCCGCTTCAGCTTCGCCCACAACCGCTATCTCTTTCGGCGTCGAAAGATGAAAATCGAGCGCGCCCAGTGCGCGA
Organism: Pyrinomonadaceae bacterium; assembly: GCA_963817025.1. GTDB lineage: Bacteria > Acidobacteriota > Blastocatellia > Pyrinomonadales > Pyrinomonadaceae > JACMLC01. The sequence goes on from CAWFML010000005.1 coordinate 1,480,524, forward strand.
CCAAACGCGGAAGGGTAGCGTTTGAGATAATTGCTCAGCAGGCGAAAGAGCGTGATTGCTTTTCGCTGGTATTGCTCATCGCCTGTGAGGGCTGACAGATGCAGCAAGACCTCCGCTGCCACTGAATTACCCGAAGGCGTCGCGTTGTCAAAATAATCCTTAGTCCGCACGATCAATTCTTCATGACTCGTGCCTGTATAGAAAAATCCGCCGTCCTCTTCGTCCCAGAACTCTTCCACCATTTTGTCCGTCAAAGCCTTTGCTTCTTCCAGCCAGCGCAACTCGCCTGATGCCTGATAGAGCGCGACGAGGCCGTCCGCATAAAAAGCATAATCTTCAAGATAAGCATTGAGCTTGGCCTGCCCGTCTTTGTATGTGCGTAGCAGAAGCCCGTCCCGTCTCAGTTCATCAAGCACGAATGCAGCATTCTTCCCGGCCACTTCTAAATAATCCTGTCGCTCAAGAATCGCTGCGGCTTCGGCAAAGCTGGCGAGCATCAATCCATTCCATGCCGTCAAAACTTTTTCATCCCGCGCGGGCTTGATGCGTGCTTCGCGCGCCGCAAAAAGTTTCTCACGCCCGCGCGAGACAGCTTCCAGCAATCTTTCGACAGAAACGCCGGCCCTCTTTGCTACCTCTTCAGCAGCAGCCTTGATGTTAAGAATGTTTTTCCCCTCAAAGTTGCCGCCCTCCGTGACATCGTAATAAGCGTTAAAGAGCGCGGCCTCCTCTGCGCCCAAAACCTCTTCAATCTCGGACGGCGACCAGACGAAAAATTTCCCCTCGTGGCCTTCTGAATCTGCGTCCTGCGTCGAGTAAAAACCGCCGCGCTCATCCGTCATCTCGCGCATGACATAATCGAGCGTCTCGACCGCCACGCGGCGATAAAACTCATCGCCCGTCTGCTGGTACACATGCAGGTAGAGGCGAGACAACAGCGCATTGTCATAAAGCATCTTTTCAAAATGCGGGACGAGCCAGCGCGCGTCCGTAGAATAGCGGTGAAAGCCTCCGCCAAGCTGGTCGTACAATCCGCCCTCGGCCATCTTGCGGCATGACTGCTCGACCATCTCAAGCGACTGCGCTTCGCCCGTGCGATGGTGCTGGCGCAAGAGAAATTCCAGATTCATCGCGGCAGGGAATTTCGGCGCGCTGCCGAATCCGCCATGCTTCGTGTCATAACTGCGTGCCATCCCGCCCTCAGCCGCATCGAGCATCTCAAGTGAGAACGACTCGCCGGACGCCTGCGCGATGCCAAAGCGTCGCAGCTCTCCGAGCATCTGGACGGCTGTCTGCGTCACATCATTGGGCCGCGTTCGATAAGTCTCTGCCACGCCGGTCAACACGCGCGGAAAGCCAGCCATGTTATGCCTGTCTTCAGGCGGAAAATAAGTCCCGCCATAAAAGGGAACTCCTTCGGGCGTGAGAAACACGGTCATCGGCCACCCGCCCTGACCCGTCATCATCTGCACGGCGTTCATATAAATCTGGTCCAAGTCGGGACGCTCTTCGCGGTCTACCTTGATGTTGATAAAATTCTCATTCATCAATGCCGCGATCTCTTCATTCTCAAAAGACTCACGCTCCATGACATGACACCAGTGACATGCCGAATAACCTATGCTCAACAGGATCGGCTTGTTCTGTTCGCGTGCGGCATTGAGAGCTTCTTCATCCCACGCATACCAGTCCACAGGATTATGCGCGTGCTGCAAAAGATACGGGCTGGTCTCTCCGGCTAGACGATTCGTGTGTTTATGTTCGGTCATTGCATACCCCTTTGTGATTTATGTGAATCAAGAGTAGAAACTCTTTGCGTGCCTTAATGAGCGCGAAAGAGAAAAGACGCAAAGGAGCGCAAAGGAAAAGCTGCTTCCTGCAAAACGGTTTCTATTCTTGATTCGCATAATTCTTTTCATCCTTCTGTACTGTGAATCCTCAACACAGAAACCAGCCGACCCCGTTATCCGTTATTGAACCAGTACGGAGTCTTCTTCGCCCACACGCTTTTCGGATAGCGTTTATGCAGCAGTTGATGCGCGGCCTTTGACCACTTGCCGGTCTCTTTGTCTGTGCAGCCGTAGCGCGTGGCGGTGACGGCGATGTGCAGAGCTTCAGGGACACGCGGGTCGTTGGGCGTGCGATTGGCCCACTCTATGGCCTCGCGTGCGAGGTAGTTGGGAGCCGTGCCGAGCGAGATGAGTTGCGCGCTCTCTCGCTTGGCCGCAGCCCTCTGCGCCTCATTCAAAAACGACAACTCAACCTGCTCTGCCTCTGTGGAAGATTTGTTTGTTTCTTCCGTCGTCTCGCCCGCACCTGCTGCTTCCTCCGTCTGTGGCAGGGTTTCAAAAGCGATGACGCACCACCAGTTGTCCCTGTAAATATCCCTCTCTCCGAGCGGAGTGAGGCGGCCCAAGTTGGACGCGAGGTATGTCCCCACGCCGGGGAATTTCAGAATAGTATAAAGCGCGGCAGACTTTCGATTGGCATCGGTCGTCGCTGATAGATAAGCGTCGAGGTTTGATTTCATCTCCGGCGCGAGGGCTGCAACCACAGGTGCAAGAGCTTTTCCTGTTTCCACCTCATCGAGCACGACCGCTCTGGTCCATGCGACGATTGCCACCTGCTTGCGCAGGTTATCCGGCAGCGTCTTGCTCATCGCGGCCTCGCGCAGCAGCGCGAGCGGCAGATGCTCGTTCAGGATATTTGCGGCATCCCGATCAAAGAAAGTGCGACCCGCCAGAGCCTTTAACTCTTCATCCTCCTTGAGGTCAATCGCATTTTCCCTGCCGTCATCATCCCAGCTAAAGGCTGCGGGCTGTCTCTGCGCGAATTTGAGAAAGTCGTCCAGATCGCTTGCCAGCAACATTCTTTGATGACGAAACTGGTTGACGGCAGATGCCGGAATCGCGTTTTGATTCTGCAAGAGCGCGTCGAGTTTGGTGCGTGCCGGAGCAGCCTCGTTTTTCTCTATCATTAAACGAATCAAGTGAAACTGAGCCGTGGCGTAAGCCGCAGATGAGGCTTCGACCCTCTCGGCAGCCGCAACCAGCGCAGGCGTTTTAGCATGCTTCGCATCAATCTTTGAGAGCGATGCCATGAGCCACGGGAGCGAATTGGTCTTCTCCCATTTTTCGAGCGAGTGGGCCAGAGATTCTTTCGACGCATCCTGAAATGTGATGATCCAGTCGGTCAGATCATCTTTCTCAATCGCGTCTACAGCCTTCTTGAAATCAGCGTCAACCGGCTGGTCGGAATCGCCCACATACTTGTCTAGCAAAATCGTGTAATCCCACAACTCTTGATAAAGATTGTTGCTCGCGTCTTTCTTTGTGAGAGCATTTGAAAGCTCCTGTATACGCTCAGCCGGATTCAGGCGCATCCTGACAAGACTTAAAAGATTCTGCGCCGAATCCCTCATCGCGCCGGGTTTCATTTCAGATAGCACTTTTTTCAACTGCGTCTCGGCCTGCATGAGCGAATCCTTGCGCGCGGCTTCTTCGCCCAGACTGCCCTTGCGAATCAGCGTGCGCGCCACCAGATACCCGGCCTGTTCATGCCACGGCGAAGATTTATCAGCCGCGATGCTCTCGAAATGTTTTCGAGCCTCGTCGAAATCGGTCGCATAAAAATGCGCGGCGGCGATTTGATAAGCCCTGTCGGCCTGTATGATTTGAGCCGCAGACGGCGCGGCTTTCTCCGGTATCGTCTGGCCTCCGCTACAGTTGGAGAAAACCTGATCCTGCGCCTGCGCCCAGTCTTTGACCTCTGTGCTGTCCGCTCCAAATTTAGCGAGACGCGCTTGTAAAGTTTGCGTCGCGTTGCGGAAAGCGTCCGACGTGCAATTATAAAAATAGTCGTAGTCTTTTGGATTAGAAGCGCGCCAGACATCTATCTTCGGGTCTGCGCCAATGCCTGCGACTTTCTTTCGCGCGGCCAGCCATAGCTCAATCGAATTGTCCTTGGCCTCATTCTGCGTGCTGAAATCCAGACGCTCGTTCCAGATGCGCTGCAAAGCCTGCTGCTCCTGCGTGTTGAAACTGCCGCCCTTCATCAGACGATAAGCGACGAACAGGTAAGAGCGCGCATAGCCCGGTTGGATGACACCGATCTCGCCGCGCGTGTATTTGTCGAGCGGGAAATCAGGATGCTTGCTGAAAGAAAAAATCGCGTATCTGGAAAACGGGCCACAGGCATACGAGAGACGCAGGCCGTAAGTAAGTGTGATTGTAATGGCTAGAATGAAGATAAAAATTCTAGGGGACAAGCTTTTCATTAAGATTCCTTTCAAGTTCCAGCCGCACGCTCTGTTCTGTCCACGCTTGCTGGTTAAAGATATAAATGCGCGAAGTTGTTGAAAGCGCGCTCAGTGGTTCGTCTGTCGAGACGCCGAGGCTCGCTTTGCAAAGAGGGGCGCGAAGGCCGCCGCCCGTTGCCAGATAATTGTTAACGCGATGGCTGTCTGCGCCCATGCTGAAGAACATCGGCACGGCCTCGTCCACGGGCAACTCATCCAGCCAGTTATCGAAAATGCACCATGAAGCGAGAGCCGTGATCGAGAGCGGCATTGATTCCGGCAAACGCCTTCGCACCTCAAAGAGCAACTCTCTGTAAAACTCTCGCTCGGAGCCGGTCGCGTCAAAATCAATCTGGAGGGCTGCGACATTTTGTTGCTGCGCGCTCTGTAGAAGAGCTTCGACAATCTCCGCACGTTGTTGAGTTGAAAGAAGCGGCTCTGTTTGATGCTGGACTTCAATCCGCACGACTGCGATGAGCGTTGTGCCTGCCGGAACTTTTAGCGGTTGCAGGCGCGGGCGCGCGATTGTTTGATTCCCGCGCAGGTAGATTGTCCGGGCCAGAAAGGCCACGCCTACTTGTTTCGGATTGATGAATTCAAGATTTTCGGGACGCTCCCATGCCCAGAGAAAAATTTTTGGAAAGCCGGACATGTGCGAGCTTCGAGGCGCAGCGTCGTGGGCCAAAATCCTGTCTGCACGCAGGCGCAGGTACAGCGTCGCCAGTCCTGTGCATAACAGGAGCAGTCCAATAATGGTGAGCGCGCCGCGCTTTTTGAAGAAGGACATGTGTCGTGTGGTTAAGAACGCCAAACAAAAACAGGATTAGCCACAGAGGCAGGGAGACACAAAGAAAGAAAAGCAGATGAAAGAAATGCTAAATAACATGTCCATCGCTTTCTCAGTATCTGCGGTGTCTCTGTGGCCGGGTTTTGCTGGACATTCTAAATTTATCTGCGCTTAGTCGAACGCTCCGCAGTGTACAACAGCCTGATAACGAAAAAGAAACGCTCCGTAAACCTCGCGCGGTTAGGGCATCGGCAAGGTATTTGCTATACTCACGAAAATGAATGACCATTCATTTTATGTCAACTGTGCCGTGCCGGGCGGGCGGTAAATTTTCGTTCAGGAGCGAAAAGCGTGGAGAGAATTGAAAGAGAAGTTCTTGAGATGGATGTGGTTTTCGTCGGCGCAGGCCCGGCGAACCTGAGCGGCGCGCTTCATTTATCGCGGCTCGTCAAAGAGCACAACGAAGCCGTCGAGAGCGGGAAGAAAGAGGGCCAGCCGCTCGGAGAAATCGAAATCGGCGTTATCGAGAAAGGCTCTTATGTCGGCGCGCACATTCTTTCCGGCGCGGTGATGGACCCGCGCGCCCTGCGTGAACTGATCCCGGATTTTGAAGAGCAGGGCGCGCCGCTCGAATCTCCTGTCAAGGAAGATTATTTTCTTTATCTCACAGAGAAGCGCGCGATACGCTCTCCGATAACGCCTCCGCCGCTCAAGAATCACGGGTATTTCATAGTCTCTCTCAATCGTCTGACGGCGTGGCTCGGAGAAAAATGCGAAGAGGCGGGCGTTAATATTTTCCCGGAATTTCCCGGCGCAGATATGCTCTATGATGCACAGGATAGAGTCATAGGCGTGCGTACAGGCGACAAGGGGATTGACAAGGAAGGGAAGCCGAAAGCCAATTTCGAGCCGGGCGTTGACCTCCATGCAAAAGTCACAGTGCTCGGCGAAGGGCCGCGCGGCTCTTTGACCAAGATGCTGTCGCAGCGTCTTAATCTCAACGACGGGCGCGAGCCGCAGGTCTACAGCATCGGCGTCAAAGAGCTTTGGGAACTGCCCGATGATCGTTATCCGGCGGGGCGCGTGACGCATACGCTCGGTTTTCCTTCTGACGCGAAGACGTATGGCGGCGGCTGGGTTTACGGTTTGCAGAATCGCATCATCAACATCGGTTATGTGACAGGGCTTGATTACAAAGACCCTTTGCTCGACCCGCATGCGGAGTTTCAGCGTTTCAAACAGCATCCGCACATCTCAAAACTGCTCGAAGGCGCAAAGATGATTCGTTACGGGGCGAAGACGATTGCAGCGGGCGGGTGGCATGCGATGCCGCAGATTTACGCGGACGGTGTGCTCCTGGTTGGCGACTGCGCGGGCTTTCTTAACTCGCAAAGATTGAAGGGCATTCACACGGCCATCAAGAGCGGGATGCTGGCCGCCGAAGCGATTTTTAGCGCGCTCGTGAAAAATGATTTCTCGGCGCAGCAACTGAGCCGCTATGAAAGATTGGTCAAGCGTAGCTGGATTATGCCGGAGCTGCGTCGTGTGAGAAATTTCCACGCGGGCTTTCGTCATGGACGCTGGCTCGGGATGGCAAATGCCGGGTTGCAGTTCATCACTGGCGGTCGTTCATGGGGCTTGTTTGACCGCGCGGCGGCAGAGTCCGGGCATGAAGCGATGCAGAAGCTCGCTGACTATGGCTACAAGGGCGACAACCTAGAGCAGCGTTACGAGGGCTTGCGCTTTGACGGCAAGATTACTTTCAACAAGCTGACGGATGTCTATCATGCTGCGGTCGGGCATGACGAAGACCAGCCGGTGCACCTGCATGTGCTCGATACAAATATTTGCGCCGAACGTTGCGCGGAAGAGTATGGCAATCCGTGCCAGCGTTTCTGTCCGGCTGCCGTTTACGAGATGGTCGAAGACAATGCTTCAGGCAAGCGGCGGCTGCAAATCAATTTTTCAAACTGCGTGCATTGCAAGACCTGTGACATCATGGACCCGTACCAGATCATCAACTGGGTCACGCCCGAAGGCGGCGGCGGGCCTGACTATAAAGGGATGTAACCTTCGACGGTCTATAAGCCGACACAGCAAGTTAGCAGAGCTTCAAACAGAGAAGTAAAGGCTCTGACAAAATAAAGGGAAATGAATCTTTACGCTTCATTTCCCTTTTCAATTTTATATCTCCTTCTGCGTCTCTACGGCAAACCTTATCCGAAGCCGGGTTAAGCTGAAAACTCTTTGCAATGAGCGTGAAGTTGGCATAGTATCTTTTCGCGTCGCCCTATTCCCCACGAATGCCTGGCTAAAATCATATAGCAAGGATTCTCTAAAAGTCTTTATTCAGTAATTCATTTTCGTTAGTCTTTTCATCGCCTACAACCAAATAGAAACTCGCACAGGTGTTTGAGCATTTCAGCAAGACACAAGCCTAAGGAGTCGTTATGAGAATCAACAAGCGTGCGGAACGAGCTTATTCGTCAGGCCGTAGTGTGTATGCCCGTTCGATAATTTTCCGTGTGATGATGGTCTTGATGTGCCTGCTTGTGCTGGCTGCCGGAATCCTTCTCGCTCCAAAACGTCAGGCCGAGGCAAGCTCTGCTCCGCAGGAAGAGCAAAGGGCGGGCAAGAAAAGCTCGTCAGGCGACTTCGCTTCACTGCCCTTGCAGGTAGAAAAATCGAGCGACGGAATCTGGACCAGAATCGAAGAGAGCGTCATTGAACGGCGTGGTGAGAGACAGATAGTGCCGGAAGCATATCTCACCCTCAGATTGAATAAAGCCGCGCTCGTGCAACTGCTCAATCAGGCTCCGAAGGAATTCAGCGCAGATGCCAGAGAGAGGCCGGTGGTCTTAGAACTGCCGATGCCGGATGGCGCTTTTCAAAGATTTCGCATCGAGGAATCTCCGATCATGGAGCCGGAACTGGCTGCGAAGTTTCCGGAAATTAAAACTTATAAAGGTCAGAGCCTTGACGACCCGACGGCAACAACGCGCTTTGATCTGACGCCGCAGGGATTTCATGCCATCATCCTTTCAACTCAAAACACCGTCTACATAGACCCGTATGCGAAAGGCGATACGGATAATTACATCACTTATGACAAGCGTGATGTGCGTCGCACCGGAGAGCCGTTCCGGTGTTTTGTTAATAGCGAGAAATCTGTTGAGAGGCTCGGCCTTTCACCGCTCGCCTCGGATGTCTCGAACGGCGTAACGCTGAGAACGTATCGTCTGGCGGTGGCGGCGACGGGCGAGTACACGGCCTTTCACGGCGGAACGGTCGCGCTCGGACAGGCCGCCATCGTGACGGCGATGAATCGTGTCAACGGTATCTACGAGCGTGAGGTTTCGCTGCGAATGGTGCTGGTGGCAAATAATTCGAGCGTCGTCTATACAAACGCAGTCACAGACCCGTACACGAATGACGACGGCTTTGCGATGTTAACCCAGAATCAGGCGAATCTTACCGTAGCCATCGGCACGGCCAACTATGACATCGGCCACGTGTTCAGCACCGGCGGCGGCGGCGTGGCCGCGCTCGGCTCTCCCTGCAATGCTTCGGCCAAAGCGCAGGGCGTCACAGGCTCGCCAAGCCCGACGGGTGACGCGTTCTGGGTGGATTATGTGGCGCATGAGATGGGCCACCAGTGGGGCGGCAATCATACTTTTAACGGTACGACATTAAACTGCGGGGGCGGCAACCGCGAACCGACGGCTGCGTATGAGCCGGGCAGCGGCTCGACCATACAGGGCTACGCGGGCATCTGCGCCGCTGAGAACTTGCAGTCGAACAGCAACGATTATTTTCACGTCAAAAGCCTTGAAGAGATTGTCGCTTTCATCACTTCAGGAAACGGCAGCACCTGCGACGCGACATCTGCCACGGGCAACACCATTCCGACTGTCAACGGCGGGACGGATTTCAATATCCCTGCTAACACGCCTTTCACCTTGACGGCGACCGGCAGCGATGGCGACGGCGATGCTTTGACTTACTGCTGGGAACAGTATGATCTTGGCGCACAGGGGCCGCCGAATACAGATGACGGCAGCCGCCCGATTTTCCGCTCTTACTCGCCCACCACCAGTCCTGCGCGAACGTTTCCGAGCCTGCAATACATTTTGAACAACGCCAATGTTCCTCCGGCGACGTACGCTTGCCCGACAGGGACATGCCTGACCGGAGAATCACTACCGGCCACGACACGCAATCTGACCTTTCAGGTCACTACACGCGACAATCGGGCTAACGGCGGCGGCATCAATACGGATACGGTTGAAGTCAATACCACCAACACAGGCGCGGCCTTCGCCGTCACTCAGCCGAACACGGCTGTGACGTGGGCCTCCAGTTCGACGCAAACCGTGACATGGAACGTAGCGAGTACGACGGCTGCGCCGATTAGCACTGCGAACGTCAGAATTTTGCTCTCCACCGATGGCGGGGCTACGTTTCCGACTGTCCTTTTAACAAGCACGCCCAACGACGGCACGCAGACGGTAAGCATCCCTAACGTCTCGACCATCCTCGCGCGCATCAAAGTCGAAAGTGTCGGAAACATTTTCTTTGATATTTCAAACACCAACTTTACCATCGGCGCGGGCGCGGCAACTTACTGTAATACGACTGCGATTACTATTCCTGCGACTCTCGATAATGCTGCTCCGTATCCTTCGGCGGTTACGGTCTCAGGGGTTTCAGGCACGATTCCTGCTGCGGCGGGAAGCCTTCAGGTGAGGTTGAATAATTTCAGCCACACTTTCCCGGATGATGTGGGAGCGGTGCTGGTCGGGCCGACCGGAGCAGCTTTATTACTTCAATTCGGAGCGGGCGACAACCCGGACATGAGTAATGTCACTTACACGCTCAGCGATACCGGCGCAACCTTCTTACCTAACGCGACAACGTGGGTCGCAGGCACTTACGCACCAACTACTTATTACTTGCCCGAAAGTTTCCCCGCGCCGGGGCCGGGCTTAGCCTACAGCAGCCCGCAGGGCGCAGGGACGGCAACCCTTAGCTCAACATTTGGCGGGACGAATCCGAACGGGACGTGGAACTTGTATGTCAGGGACTTTGCTAATACAGATGGAGGCAGTTTTGCCGGAGGCTGGTGTTTGCTGCTTTCGTCTCCGACTTCTGTGCGGGCAAACCTCGGCGGGCGCGTGACGTTGCCGGATGGTCAATCGCTCACCGGCGTCAACATGAGTTTGCTCAGCACTGGCAATTCTTCAACCACCGTCATCACGACAGGCGCAGACGGTCGCTACCAGTTCAATGAAGAGACGGGCAACGATTATCTCATCACGCCGACGCTCGCCGGCTATACTTTCAATCCGGTCAACCAGTTCATCTCGCATACTGGCGAACGCACCAATGTTGATTTCGTCGCCACACCCGATTCGTCACAGCCGGGAAAGACGCTCTACGATTTTGACGGCGATGGTAAAACGGATGTCTCTGTCTTCAGACCTTCAAACGGGGGCTGGTATATCCTGCGCAGCTCCGATCAGGTGTTGGCCGCGCAACTGTTCGGCCTCGGCACAGACAGGCTCGTGCCGGGGGATTACGATGGAGATGAAAGGGCTGACATCGCTGTCTTCCGCGACGGTATCTGGTACATGCTCCTGAGCGCCAACGGAGCCTTCCGCAGCCAGCGCTTCGGGCAAAGCGGAGACGTGCCAGCGCCAGCGGACTATGACGGCGATGGAAAGTTTGACCTCGCAGTCTTTCGTCAGGGCGAGTGGTATATCCTTCACAGTTCGGATAATGGTTTTCATGCGTATCAGTTTGGCCTGCCGGAAGACAAACCCGTGACGGGCGATTATGACGGAGACGGCAAAGCTGATCTTGCCGTGTTCAGAGGCGGGGATTGGTATGTACTGCAAAGCACAGAAGGCTTCCGCTCCCGGCAGTTCGGCTTGTCCGCAGATACTCTAGTGCCAGCGGATTATGATGGAGACGGCAAAGCCGATCTTGCTGTCTTCCGCAATGGCGTCTGGATGATTCTGCGTAGTAAGGACGGAGCTTTTAATAGCGTGCCCTTCGGACTCGGCTCAGACGTGCCGACGCCCGGAGATTATGACGGAGACGGCAAGACTGATATTGCCGTCTTTCGTCCGGCGGAAGGTAACTGGTATCTGTTGCAGAGCTTGAGCAATATCTTACGCGCGGAGCGTTGGGGCATCAGCGGCGATGTGCCAGTGCCCTCAGCATATATCCCATAGCTGGAAAATAGTTAGCCAGGAAATAGTTAGCCACAGAGGACACAGAGAACACAGAGGTCTTAGTTGATTTCAAATCTGAGATTCCGGATTTGAAATTCCTCTGTGCGCTCTGTGTCCTCTGTGGCTGATAAGCTGTCCGAATCGCCTCCGAGTCGAGACCGCAACTACTCGTCTTCAATCGTAAACTTGACTTTCCCGTTAAGGATTTCCTCAAGGGCGATACGCGTGGTTTTGTGTTTTTGCGGGTCGATGTCTATACGTGGACGCGCGCCGCGCTGCAACTGCTTGCTGCGTTTGGCGGCGAGGATAATCAGACGATATTTGGAGTCTATCTCCGGCTGTTGATGTTCTTCTAAGATTTCTGTGGCTTGTTCTGCTGCTTTAACCATAAATTTATTTTCGTCCTCCGCGCCGGTTTGGTTTCTTAAAAAGTTAGAAATAGAACAGAGCTTAAACTCTGGTTCGCGTCTTTCGGATTCTCAAAACTTACTGCTGTTACTGCTCTCTGCTGTTTGCGTAAAACTTTCAAGCACGCGTTTGGCTGCGTCTTCCCGCCGCTCGCGCCGCGCCCGTTCGGCATAAATGATCGAAGCCAGTTCTGCTGCCGCGCGGTCTGCATCATCGTTGATGATGACGTATTCAAAACGGCTGTAGGCTTCAACTTCCGCACGCGAGTTTCTCAGGCGCAACGCCAGATCGTCCGGCCCTTCAGAGCCTCTGCCCGTCAGCCTCTGGCGTAGAATTTCAAACGACGGCGGCAGAATAAAAATCGTCACCGCATCCGGCGCGAGCACCCGCACCATATCTGCGCCCTGCACGTCAATCTCAAGAAGAATGTCGCGCCCCTCTGCCAGCTCGCGCTCGACCTGCGAGCAGGCCGTCCCGTAAAGGTTGCCGTGGACGACAGCCCATTCCAGAAACTCGCCCGCGCGCTCCATCTCTCTGAACTCTTCTTCCCTGACAAAGAAGTAGTCCTGTCCATGTACTTCACCCTTGCGCGGGGCGCGGGTCGTAAACGATACAGAATAGCCAACATCGGGCACGTTTTTCAACACGCGGCGAATCAATGTGCCTTTGCCGCCGCCCGAAGGCGAACTGACGACAATCAATTTGCCGCGCCCTGTGCCTGTCGGCACACACTCATCCTGCGGCTTCGGGGTTTCGTGCTTACTCGACATTCTGTACTTGTTCTCTAAGCTTCTCGACCTCTGCTTTGATTGCGAGACCCGCTTCTTTAATCGTCAGATCAGTAGACTTTGACAATACTGTGTTGGCCTCGCGGTTCAATTCCTGCAAGAGAAAATCCAGTCGCTTTCCGGTGTCGCCGTCTGTTTCGACGACCTCGCGGAATTGCGTCAGATGACTTCTGAGGCGGACGATCTCTTCGCTGATGTCGCTGCGGTCTGCAAGGTATGCGACCTCCTGCGCGAGCCTGCCCTGATCCAGTTCTATGTTCTGGCCGTCGCGTGTGACCAGCTCATTGATTCTCTTATGCAGGCGCGAGCGATAGGCTTCGACCAGACCGTTCGCAGCGTTTTCAATCACAGGCACATGCCGCTCTATCTCATCCAGACGCGAGCGCATCTCTATCGCCAGCTCTTCACCCTCGCGCGCGCGCATCTGTTCCAGATCGGAGAGAGCCGCGTCTATCGCCTGCTCGACGCCCGCCAGCATCTTTTCGTCCAGACCATCGCGGATGGGCTGCATTGCTCCCGGCAGCCGCGCGAGGACGTTGATGTCAGGCTCGCCTGCAATCGTGAACTCCTGTTGCATGGTGCGGAGCGCGGTGATGTAACCGGCGATGAGCGGGCGATTGAGTTCATAAGCCACTTCACCCGTACGCTCGAAGAGCAGGCTGGCATCAACTCTGCCGCGTGAGAGACGCTGGCTGATGCGGCGTTTGATGGCTGCTTCCATCGAAGATAGCTCCGGCCCGATGCGCAGGTGTACGTCAAGAAACCTGTTGTTGACAGTCTTTAAATCAACCGAGACGGAAAAATCCCCGCCCACAAATGCTCCACGCCCGAATCCGGTCATTGATTTCATATGCGATTGGCCGTTGGCAGCAGTCTGTCCGACAGTAAAAAGAGAAGCCTCTTTACTCTCGCCTGCTAACTGCCCACAAGCTCTTTCTCCTCTTCTTCATCTGCGAACTGTAATTCGTAGAGATGGCGATAGTGGCCTTCTCTGGCGAGCAGTTCTGTGTGAGTTCCGGTTTCGATAATCTGGCCGCGCTCCATGACGACTATCTGGTCTGCGCGTCGGACGGTCGAAAGTCTGTGAGCGATGACAATGGTCGTGCGATTACGTATCAGGTTGGCGAGAGCGCGTTGAACCAGCCGTTCGGATTCCGCATCGAGCGCGGATGTGGCCTCGTCAAGTATCAGCACCGGAGCGTCCGCCAAAACTGCGCGAGCAATCGCCAGTCGTTGACGCTGGCCGCCCGAAAGAAAGATGCCGCGCTCGCCGACAATCGTTTCATAGCCTGCTGGCAACTCCTTTATGAAATCGTGTGCGAAAGCGATGCGCGCGGCCTCTTCAAGCTCTGCGTCTGTGGCCTCGGGTCTGCCATAAAGAATGTTGTGGCGAACCGTGTCGTTGAATAAAACTGTCTCTTGCGTGACGAGCGCGATTTGCCCGCGCAGGCTTGCCATCCGCGCGTCGCGCAGGTCTACGCCGTCCCAGAGCACCTTGCCTGTGGTCGGGTCGTGAAAACGCATCAAGAGCTTGGTCAAAGTGGATTTGCCGCCGCCCGATTCGCCGACGAGCGCGACCATTGCGCCTGCCGGGATGCTCAGACTCACTTCACGCAGGACGGATTTCGTCTCGTTCGCATAACCGAATGAGACCTGCTCAAGCTCAATCCCTTTTTGGAGCGGCGGCAAGACGACGGCATCCTTTTTCTCAGGCAGCTCTGCGTGCTCGTCCATCACTTCCCAGACATGACGCGCGGCGGCCAGCGCCTGCTCCATACTATTTTGCAGGCGCGAGAGCTTTCGCATCGGCGCGTAACTGCTAAAGAGGAAAAACAGAAAGGTCAGAAACTGCGCCGCGTTCATGTTGCCCGCCTGAATTTCGCGTTGGCCGAAAAAGAGCAGGACGACGACCGCGATGACGCCTATCATCTCGATGGTCGGAGGCGAGAGCGCGGCGATTTTGGCCGAGCGCAGGTTGGCGCGCACGATCTGTTGGGCCACTGCTGTAAAGCGGCTCTGCTCGCGCGCTTCTGCACGATAGGCTTTGACGATGCTCTGGTTAGCGAGCGCTTCCTGCGCCGTATCGGTCAGTTGCTTGTTGCCCTCGTAGGATTCGCGCGCCAGATTCCTGAGCGCGCCGCCGAAGCGGGCCGTGAGCACGCCGATGATGGGCGCGATGATGAGCGAGCCAAGCGTCAGCCGCCAGTTGTAAAAGAAGGAGGCGGAGATGAACATGATGAGCGTAAAGCTCTCGCGCAGCATGTCGCGCAGGGTCGCCGTGACTGCTAATTCAATCGCGGACGCGCTCGTCACCAGACGCGAAACCAGATAGTTCGTCCTGTGTCGCTCGAAAAAAGTCGCTGATTGCGCCAGCACATGCGCGTAGAGGTCTTGGCGCAGGCGCAAGACAGACGCCTGCCCGACGCGCGCCATCAGATAAGATGAAAGATATTCCGCGACGCCTTTGACGGCTGTAAAGACGATGAGCAGGATGGCTATGCTTTGCCATGCGCCGATGCCGGATTCGGGAATCAGGTGTTGCAAGCCGAAGAGGGTCGCAGAGCGTTTGCCTCTGCCTGCTTCAAAAGCCTGATCGAAGATCGGGACGATCAGCCCGCCGATGGCTCCTTCCAGCACGCCGACGACCACCATCGCAATGGTTGCCAGCGTGAACGTTCCCCAATGAGGCCGCAAATATTTTAAGAGCCGTCTTAGATCGTGCATCTTGACCAGCGAAAGTGACTCGGTTAACGAAAGGAGGAAGAAGTAAATTGTCGCCCGATTATCATTAAACAAAAATATACTTACCCTGAGACAGAAGCGTCAAGCAGAAGCGGAGGCAAGATAAGGGTAAAAGGTTAAAAGGGGAAGAGGGAAAGGATAAAACAGGCTGCCTGTACTCGTTTCTTACCCTTTTCTCCTCTTCCCCTTTTTAACCTTTCCTCTTTTCCCCTTGCCTTGCAATTTTTAATAAGCCGTCCCAACTTAAATGAGTTATAATCAATTTGCAGCAATTAAAAATTAGAGACGTAGGACACAACTGAGCGTGAATGCACAGGGTTCTCAGAAAAGCAGTACCGGGCGACTGCTGATCGTTGACGATGATGCGAGTATGCGCCTGCTGCTGGCTGAATATTTTCGGCGGCTGGGCTTTGAGGTGATGGAGAACGAGAGCGCGCTGGCGGCTTTTGAGCCAGCCGCTTCCGGCAATTTCGATTGCTTCATCTTTGATGTTTCGATGCCGGGCATGTCCGGCCTTGAACTCCTGCGCCGCTTGCGCGAGCGCGGCGTGCAGACGCCCGCGCTCTTTTTAACCGCGCATGACGACCTGAATGATAAGGTCGCAGGATATGAGGCGGGCGCGGACGATTACCTGACAAAGCCTTTTTTGCCGCGCGAGCTTGAAATGCGCGTCGAGGCTCTGCTCAAGCGAAGCAGCGGTGGCGCAATCGCGCCTGCCGAACGCGACGGCGAGCGGATAGAGATCGGCGATCTGGTGATAGACAAGCGGCGGCATGAAGTCTGGCGCGGCGAGTCGCGTGTGGATTTGACGCCGCTCGAATTTCAGATTCTGGAATTGCTGGCTTCAGAACCCGGTCGCGCGTGGTCGCGCAATGCCTTGCTCGATAAAGTGTGGAGCACGGAGTATGAAGGCTACCAGCGCAACATAGACCCGCACATCGCGCGCTTACGCAAAAAACTTGAAACCGACCCGAAGAATCCGCATTATGTGCTGACGGTGCGCGGCGTCGGTTACAAGTTGAACGAAACCATCTCTGCCTGAACCGCAACCGGAAAGTTTTTTGAGAATTATGCTTTGCGAAATGAGGCATGACGGGCAAGCTGTCTGTCATGTCGTCTTTTTCATACATCAGACTCGATAACTCATCTGAAATTGCCATGCCCCAAACAACTCGTCTAAAAACTCGTGTCGTCATCTGTGTGCTCGTGCTGGGCATCTCCGCGCTTCTGTTCGCGCAAGGCGAAACGACCCACGCGGTCTTGCCGCATCAGACCAATGCTTCCGCGCACATCAAGTGGGAGGGAACCCCCAAGATTGCGCGCTACCGCCTGCAACTCTCCAGCAACGAACAGTTCAGCGACATCATCTTCGACAAACTGGTGCAGGGCCGCGAATACACCGTCACGGAACTCGCGCCGGGCAGATACTTCTGGCGCGTTGCTCCGGCTGCGGGCGAGACGGGGGCTTATTCCAAGCCGCTGCCCGTGACGGTGGAGATACGCGGCTCAAATTTTTCCACAAATATTTCACAGCCGACTTACATGATGCCTCCGGCGGATGTCGGGTGGCGGACAGGGACGGGGATGATTGAACAGCCGCTCGCGGCAAAGCTGCGTGCGGGCGGGAACATGGATGTCGTCGGCGTGAATAATTACGGGATGGTCTATGCCATCGGCGGCGACAATGGAATCGCGCTCTGGTCTGCGCGCTATCGTCCCAACGCGAAAAAAGGAGAGCCGGTCAACAGCGATGGCGCAGTGACTTTTACTCCTTTGCTGATAGACGGCAAAGACGGGTTGATGAATGTGCTGGCCGCTTACGATAGCGGCGTGCGCGCGTTGGAGGGAGCGACGGGGCGCGAGATGTGGCGGGCCGCGCTCGCTGGCGAAGTGATGAGCGGCGTGACGCTCAATCCCGAAAAGGACGGAGTTGCCACTCTGGGTGTGTTTGATGATTCGGGCACGCTCTCTTTTCTCAAAGCAGATTCGGGGCAAATCATTTCACAGACCAAGATCGAGGGCAGGTTGGTTGAGCGGCCAGTTGCTGTCAGATTAAAGAATGAGAGCGCGGTGCTGCTCGGGCTTAATAATGGAACGCTGGACGTGCGCAATGCTGCCGGGGTGAGCCTGTTTGCCGTCCGTCTTGATGCTGCGCTGACCACAGCCCCTCTGGTTGTTCGCGGGCAGGGCAAGCAACTCGTGATGATCGGAACGGAAAGCGGTCTGGTCGCTCTAGACGCTTCAGACCTGACCCCGCTCTGGCGTGTCGCTACCGAAGGAGATGCGCCGCGCGGCTTGCTCGCAGCCGCCGATGTGGATGCGGACGGAACAGAGGATTTGGTGATGATTACGCGGCGCGGGCGGGTGGTAGCCGTCAATCTGGCGAACGGTAAGATCAAGTGGTACGCGGAGGGCGCGACCGATGCCTCGCGTGCGGCGTTTGCAGATGTCAACGGCGACGGCGCGCTGGATGTACTGGTCGCAGGCGGAACGGCCTTCGCGCTCGGATTTTCCGGTAAGAATGGAGCGTTAATCTGGAAGGCTGATGAAACGGCCTCGAAAAGTCCGGGGAGCAACGACGCGCCGCGTGCTTTGTTATCGGCAGCTTTTATTAAAGGGTCGCCGCCGCTGCTGGTCGGAGTTGACACGGCGCGCACGGGCCTGCGCGCGGTCGGCTTGCCTGACAAATCTGTCAGGTAAAGATTATCGCTTGCACAAATTTTTAAGAAGCGAAGGAGAAGAGAATTAAATGTTATGGGTCGTTGCCATAGTGCTGCTCCTTGCGTGGTCTGTCGGCATGATTTTTCATAAGTCAGGGTTTATACATATCCTGCTGCTCTGCGCTCTGGCCGTCATCGTCGTGCAACTCGTCGCCGGTCGCCGCGCGGTCGGTTGACGTAGTGTGTGATTAATCATCTACGAAGCAAAATCCCGCAAAGGCGCAAAGGCGCAAAGAAGATGCAAAAAGATTGAGCAGTTGTCTATCTTTAAAGCTTTCTTTGCGTCACCAGCGCCTTTGCGGGAAACTGTTTTCAGTCTTCTATTATTTGACCCAATCGTGCGCTATCGGCAACAATGCTCTCCAACTGAGCATCAATAGTAATGTTTTCAGGCGAAAGCAAAAATTAGGAACTCTCCCTCCGGCTCATCAATCAGCAGAAGGAGCAAAACTTTTATGAAGCGCAACAGCTCTCCTTTTCGTTTATCTCTCGTTCTCGTCCCCATTCTTACGCTCCTGCTCTGTGCGCCGCTGGTGCACGCGCAAAGCGATCTACCGAGGCAGACGGTTGCCATTACTTACCCGCTGGACCAGACCGTGGAAGTCAAATTTCGCGGCACGACCAGATTCCCCCGTCTCGAGGGCGAAGCCAAAGTCAGGCGCGGAGGCCGCAGAGGGACGCGCGTCGAATTAAGTGTCGAGAACATGCCGCGCGCTCTTGAGCTTGGCGGCCCGTACACGACTTATGTGTTGTGGGCCATTTCTCCCGAAGGGCGCGTGGATAATCTGGGCGAGATCAAGCGCAGCGGCAGCGTGATTGTCGATTCAAAGATTGATGTCACGACTCCGCTGCAAAACTTCGCTTTGATCGTCACGGCTGAGCCGCACTTTCTGGTGCGCGGGCCGAGCCGGTTGGTGGTGCTGGAAAATCTCCCGCCCGGCAGGCAGGGCGACGCAGATGTCTCGACCATCAATGTTCAATACCTGGGAAACACCAGCGATTACTTCAGAGACCCGAGCGTGCCGGAGGTGGCGGAGAGGGATTATCTCAAAACTCCGACCTCGCTGCTGGGAGCGCGGCAGGCAATAAATCTGGCTCGCTATGCGGGAGCCGAGCGCGATGCGACGGATGAGTTGCGCGATGCTGAAAGTCTGCTGGATCAGGCTGAGCACGCATGGCGCACGCGCCAGACAGAATCTGAAACGGATGTCATTGCGCGGCGCGCGACCAGCGCGGGAGCGCGTGCCGAAGAGGTCGCGGAAGGCAGAAAGGCTGCCCGCCTGAGGCGTGAAGATATTGCGCGGCGTGATGCTGCCGTGCGCGAAGCGGAAAATAATGCCGCGACTGCGACGCAGCAGATCGAAGAACTGCGCGCAGAGTTGCAGCGCGAGCAGCGCGCACGCGAGTTGGCAGAGCGTGACGCGGCCAATGCCACACGGCAATTGAGCGACCTGCGGACAGAAGTGGCGCGTCTGCGCGATGAGGTGCAGGCGGTTCGTTCAGAGGGCGAGGATGCCAAAGTCAAACTGGCGCGCATAGAGGGCGAGCGAAGCGCAGATGAAGCGCGCCGCAATAACGCGCTTCGTGCAGAACAACTGCGCGCGAATTTCGCTGTCCTCAAACAATCGCTCGCGCGTTTCGGCAAGGTCAGTGAGACAAGTCGCGGTCTGGTTTTAGTCTTGCCTGAAACACTCTGGGCTGATGCACGGACGAGTAATCTTTCCGCCGCGGCCCTGACCAAGCTCGAACCTTTGGCCGCGCTGCTCGCCAACAATCCCGATTACAAGATTGCGATTGAATCATTCACAGACAATCGCGGCGACGAGTTGACGCTGCAAACTTTGACGCAGGAACGCGCGCAGGCTTTGGCAGACCGCTTCATCTCCGCCGGAATTGAAAACGCGCGCATACAGGCCACAGGCATGGGCGCGGCCAACCCTGTTGCCTCAAACGCACGCGCCAATACGCGCACACGCAATCGCCGCACGGAGATCGTCCTCTCGCCTTTGATCTCCGAAAACACTGCGGAAAGACAGTAAAGCAGTGACGTGTGATGTGTGACGGGTGACAGGCAAGAGATTGTTTTAACCCGTCACCCGTCACCCGTCACTCGTCACTGTTCTTATGTCTCTGCTCGAAGTCATACAACTCGTCGGTTACGGGATGGGAGCGGCGCTGACCCTTTGGATGGGCGCGTTGCTCTTGAAATGGCGGCGAGGATTGGGCGGCATCGAGCGTGTCCTGCTGGCGTTGGCGGTCTGCATCGGTCTCTGGCACGCGAGCAATTTCCTGCTCTCGCTGCACGGGCTGCTCGGACTTGAAACAACGCGCTGGACCAATACGCTCCGTCTCGCAGATTCCCTAGCCGTCGTTGCCATCACCTTTGCTTATACACTTCTACTGCATGTACATCTCTATCTCTGGGCCAATGCGCGCTCGCGCCCTTTGAATTTCCTCGAACGCACGCGGGTTTTTCTCTCTTACATTCCGACGCTTTTTCTCTTCAAGGCCATCCCGCATCTCTGGTCGGGCGGCTATGCGCCGATGCTGGAAAAATTGTCCGAGGTTCAGTTGCTCGCATGGCCTGCGATTAACTTTGTGCAGGCTTTTATGTTGTGGGCTATCTACGTGCTGGTTTTTATTTCCGCGACGGATTTGATTATCGCGCACGTTTCGCAGGAACAGAGCGAGCGTTGGTTTATGCGAACTTTAGCCAGCTCTTTTCTGCTTATCGGCCTGTTGATCTTAGCCGTGTATGTGATTGGCATCGGTCGCGGAACGATTCTGGGGAAATATCTGACGACGCTCGCTAATCTGGGTTCGCTGCTGCCGACGGCTTTGCTGGCCCACCGGATTTACAGGCATCGCTATCTTGACCTGGTCATCCGCGAGAGCCTTGTCGTGGCGACATTTGCGGCGGTCGTGCTCGTCGTCTATCTCTACGGGATACGCGCCCTCGGCGTGTGGTTGACAGAGAGTTATGGATTGCGTTCGGGTGTCGTCGAATCATTGTTGATACTCGCGCTCGCGCTCGTCGCGCAGCCTTTGAGAAAGTGGCTGGAGAATCGTTTTCATCAACTGTTCGAGCGCGAGGCAAAGCTTTACCGGGAAGTCGTCACGCGCATCGGAACGCATGCGGGGCAGTTCAGGCAACTGCCCGAACTTTTGCAATTTGTCGAAGCTCGCACCGCACGGGATTTGGGCTTACGCCGCGTGCGTCTCGTCCCGGCGGATGTGAATGATGATTCGAGAGCGGAAGATCAACAAGCCGATTCCGCGTCAATGTGGATGAGTGAGATTTTCGCGCAGCTTGAAACGGGTAACGTTGGGTCGCTTGAGGATACTGCGCCATTGAAGGAGCAGGATTTCAAACTGGCGTATCCACTGCGGCGTGAAGAGCGATTGCTTGGAGTGATGCTGGTGGATGCTCCTGCCGATGCTCTGACAAATGATGCGCGTGTGGTGCTTGAAGTGCTCGCCGGTCAGGTTGCGATAGCGATAGAAGATTATCGCTTGATAGAAGAGAACGTGCGGCTTGAGCGTCGGCTCGCGCAGGACGAGAGGCTAGCGGCTCTGGGGCAGATGGCTGCCACGGTCGCGCATGAAGTTAAAAACCCTCTCTCGGCCATTAAATCAATCGCGCAGGTGTTGAGGGAAGACAGCAACCTGCACGCCTACGAGCGCGACCTCGGTTTGATAGTCGGAGAGACGGATCGGCTGAACAATAGCATCACACAGCTCTTAACCTTCGCGCGCCGCGCGCCGGAATCTCTGAGTCCCGCTCGCGCGGATGAATTAGTGCAGGCGGTCGTCGCGCTCTTTCGCGCGCAAGCGGAGAGAAGCGGCGTCAAGCTGCAAGCAACTGTCAACACAGAGGTCGAGCTGAACACTGCGAGCGCAGCGGCCCTGCGTGATGCGCTCTCAAATTTGCTGCTCAATGCGCTGCAATCCACACAGGCAGGCGGGCTGATTGAGATTGATGTCCGGCAGCTTCAACATGAATTAGTCTTGACGGTGGCGGATACTGGGGCGGGCATCCCCGCAGAATTGCAGTCGCGCATCTGGGAGCCGTTCTTTACCACACGCCAGCGCGGCACGGGCCTTGGCCTCGCCATCGTGCGCAAGCGGATCGAAGAAGTCGGAGGAAAAACCGGCCTCATGGAATCCCGCGTCGGACGAGGGACGAGTTTTGAAATACGCCTTCCTGTTTCCCCTGAGCAATAAGTAATACAGTGTTGACATCACGAGTTAAATACGATATTGCATTGCACGCTTTATCGCTATCGGCGCTTTCCTGTTGACGAGAGCCTTACATCAATGCTCGTCCTCAACCCTCATCATAAGGAGATTGTTGTGATGCAGCTTGTGCTCCTAAGTATTTAGCCGGTTAATCCACACAACCTTTAACTCTTCGCAAAAGCAATACCGTATTCGATCAAACTGATTAAGTGACGCATGTTGTTATGAGAAGAAACTTTCATCTTCAGCGGATTTGCTTGGCGCTCTCTTTCGTTTTATGTGTAGCTCTCAGCATTGCCACAACTGCGCAGGTCAGCTTTGCCTTTGTGATTATCGCGGGTGATATAGACGCGGCGGACGCCGAGTCTCTCAGCCAGCTTGAGCTTGGGCAAACGTATGAAAGCCTTGATCGGCTCGATGACGCCGAAGCTTCTTATAAAAAAGCGGCTGAGAGCAATAATCCCTCCACAAAACAACGCGCCCTCGCTGCCTTGAAGCAAGTTGCCTATAAACAGGATTCCGTTCTTAACAAATATCTCTATACGCCTCTGAGGGTAGCCTTGAACGCAGTTATGACTGCTCTCGGTACAGGACTCCTGATTATTGTCTTAGTTGTTATTTGGCTGATTCTTAGATTCCCGTTAAAAAAACCCGTCAACCAGGTTGTGAATCGGTATACGAAAAGAAGAGGGAAAAATAAATTAAGGATCGGGCCGATCACAGATCTGCCAAAGGGGGGCGCGGGCGCTTGTTTTGAGCATATCACCTCTGTCGTTCATGGAAGAATACAAACACACTTCAATCCGCGTAAGCTAATTATGGCTAGACAAAGACTGCCGATGCTTGCCGGGTCACAGAGCGCAGATATGGCAGAGCTTATGGAGGCTGTGCTCCCTGGCGGCGTGGGGAAAATCTTTGGCTGGTTGCTCAGGAAGATAGATAAGCCACAATTCTCTATCAATGGAGTGATACAGTCCAACAGACTTCACCGGAGCGTGATTTTCATTTCACTCTATGATGAAGATAAGCCTCTGAAAACATGGAATAAAGTTAGTCCGATAGATAATCTCATAGACGATGAAACAGAGCTTGCTTTTGCCTCGCTCATACGTCTGGTCAAGCATATGAACAAATGAATAGCCCCTTTCACCAGCAAAACTTTCCTGACGAGACCAAACATTTTCAGGCTTTCGATTTGGTAACGGAGGCCTTAGAGAGTATTGACGATTATCAAAAGTCAGAGTCAGAGTCAAAGTCAAAGTCAAAGTCAAAGGATGAGAAATTTCTGCGCGAAGCGGGGAAATATCTAGAACAGGCGTTGGCCTATGACCCGAATTACTTCAAGGCCAAATATTTTCAAGCGATGGTGAATTACCTGTTAGGGACGGACGATTCTCTACAAATGGCAATTAACCAATTCAAAGAAACGCTTGAGTTGAGTTCTGATGGATGTCTTGATGCAGAGATAAAATACAATCTTGCGGTTGCCTATGGTGAAGCTAATAATTCAGGCAAGGCAATCGAGATGTTCAATGAAATAATCGACAACACAGACAACAATTCTGACGTGCACACATTAGCTATGGCCGGACTGTTGTTGACCAGCGCAAAGAAAATAAAAGCAGAGAAAGGAAAAGATAAACAGGCAGCTTCTGTAGCAGAACCTTCCGAGAAAGATTCTGACAGTCATCTCAAACTCGAAAATATTGAAACGCAGCGCCGCCTTCTTGAGACGGAGTTAAATCGCAAACGTGGCAGGTTGTGGCCGTACAAGAGAGCACGCATTGATGAGGATGTGTCAATAGAGGTCGAACGGATAATAAATGAAGCGAACGAGACGATAAAAGGTGAAGTGCCCGATACGAGTATCAAACCCTCAGAACAAGTCTCAAAAACAGTAGAGCCTCAAAAAGAGAGGCCGGGACTCTCAGTCAAGAAGATAATTCTTATAATCGTAATAATAACAGGCATCCTCTTGCTCTTCGCTCTTATTGTCTATCTTTATCTATTTTACGGCCTGCATAATATTAAACACATCCTCAACTAAAAGAGATCATGGCTTTCAAAGTTACCGCTCCGAAGTGTCTCGTCTGTTTGACCGTTTGGCTCCTAATATTCTTCTATAGCTCTGGCTCTTCGCTGTCTCAGGCCGCGCCCTTTACAAAGCCTGCGAGCTGGCCGGAATTCAGAAAAGACCATAACGGCTATTCTTTTCGCGTCCAAATGCGATTTCAGGTGACAGATATAAGAGTCGGGGAAATCAGTGTGAAGGAGTTATTTGAGAAGACAGATCATG
Source organism: Pyrinomonadaceae bacterium (assembly GCA_963817025.1). Taxonomy (GTDB): domain Bacteria; phylum Acidobacteriota; class Blastocatellia; order Pyrinomonadales; family Pyrinomonadaceae; genus JACMLC01. The sequence goes on from CAWFML010000005.1 coordinate 1,505,037, forward strand.
AAGAACCTAGCTGGCGGACAGGCGGGCACTTTAAGCAAATTACGGTGCGCTTAATTATCAAGAGCGACGAGCATCTGAAAACCTTACAGGCGCGATTCGCAGAGCAAAATACTGACAATCTAACGGTACTTATAGAGGATAGTCGTCGCTCCTCCTGGGATTGGATACCCGGTTGCGGCGCTGAAGAACTGTACCGGATGATGGTCTACATACATATCGTGACGCCATGTCAAATGATAACTAATGTCGTCTACTCGGTTATCTCAGCAAAGTTTGAATCTCAGAGGGAAGGGCAAACCGACAAGCCCATTAATCTTAATGAGCTTTATGACAAATTGCTCCATGAGACTATTGAGCCATACCTGAGCAACCTTGAGCCACTCAGCCAGAACAATCCGTGTTTTGAGTCGAAAACTTTTAAACTCCTGAAATGGATCAGGCAAGAAGAAGCATCGGGGTTCGGGTCTGGAGAATATAGCCTGAGCGAGGGATTAAAGGGTTTGCTGGAGCCGGTAATAAAAGCCATGCGCGAGGTGTACCCTGAATGGTCGCAGTATAATCTTCAGGTGAATATCACAGGCTATACTGATAAGGAAGAGGTCGGTAAAAGTGAAGATAAAGAACTCAAGATAGATAAGACCGGAATCGACGCTGCTGTTTGGAGCAGGATGAACATTCCGTTGCAGATATATTATGGCAGGTGTGAGGTTGATACATTGGCTAAGGACGGCAAGAAGGAGTATATAAATTTTATGACGGGTCGGGGAATGCAAATTCCGGGGACGATAAAAAACAACTGTCAACTGGGCGCTGCCAGAGCTTACGTCACTTTGGTTTATTTGCTTAATGAACTCGGTCGAACCGGTGTTGAGGACAGCTATGCTACGGGCGGCGTTGATCCAAAGTTATATAAAAATAGTACAATAGACGATCAGCGGAATAGAAAGATAGACATTGAATTTACTGTCAAGGCAGGGAAGATAGAAAAATGAAATCCTGCATAGCCGGGTTTCTGCCGAGCGCGATGAGCCTGCTTGTTAGCAAGAGTTTTTAAATCCTTGCTAGCTGCACCTGCCACCTGCTTATCAACAGCATCAAAAGCAGCCAGTGAGATGGATTAAACTCCAATCTCGCCTGCTGTTTTTTTTATGGTTCAATAGAAAAATGAACCAACAGGAATAACGAGCGTTTTATTGAGAGCGAATCCGACCGAGAGATATTACGCCGGTTGCTTTCCCTGAAAAATTCTTCGTGTAGCCCCTCTGCCTGCGAATCAAGTGGCGTGCGTTGGCCCGCGCGGCATGCCTTCCGTCTGACGCTAATCTAAAGCGTCCCTGTATTAGTGTGCTCAAAATTTGAAGGAGAACCTTAAATGGCCGGACTAAGAATTTATCGAACAGTATTTCTAGTTGTTTTGACTTGCTGCCTGATGCTGTGTTTGCCTGCTCTGGCTGTGGCCCAATCTACAGAGCGTCCTTCCGTATCTCAGCAGAGCGACGTAGACCTTGAGTTTCAGTTACACCTGCTCGTCGCGTCGAACGCGACGGGCGAGAGCGCAAAGCTGCCAGCGTCTCTGGAAGCGATAGCCAGAGAACTGCGGCCCGTGCTGCCGTTTTCAAATTACAGGCTCGGCGCAACCTTTCTGAGCCGCGCCAAAAACGGAAAACCGCTCAGTACGAAAGGCGTCGGGCGCACTCTGCTGGTCACACCCGCGCTGGAATCTTCCGTCAATCCCACGTTCTATGAATTCTCTGCCGGGACAATCAGCCTCAGAACGGACGCAGGCGGTCGTGAGGTCGTGCAGATGTCCCCGTTCAGATTCGGGTTGCGTATCCCTTTGCAGATGATGTCATCGCGCACGAGTGGCAACAGCGAGGAATACTCTGCCGGAGTTGCTTATGAGCCTGTGGGCATCACTACCGATGTGACGATGCGCGAGGGCGTGCCGGTCGTCATCGGGACTCTGGATGCAGGCAGACCGAATGAAACGCTCGTGCTCGTGTTGGTAGCAAAACGCGCTGCGCCTTAACGCTTCCGGGCCGTTTGCTGTAATCTGTGGCACACGATGCGCAAGGGAATCGCTGGCGCAAAGGAGTTTTGATGACACAGATGAAGGCACTTGAGAGCGTTTGGCGGCTGTTGATTGTTGATGACGAAGAGGCCGCGCGATACGGGATGCGTCGCGCGCTCGGCTCGTTCGGCTATGACATAGCGGAGGCCGAAAGTGTCGAAGCCGCACGCGCGCTGATCGAAGGACAGTCGCCGGATTTGATGCTGCTCGATGTCAATCTGCCCGGAACGAGCGGGCTGGATTTTCTGCGCGAGCTAAAAGCGTCGGACGGCGACAGTCCTCTCGTTATCATCATCACGGCGCACGGCTCTGAGCGTCTGGCCGTCGAAGCGATAAAGTCCGGCGCGCATGATTACCTGTCAAAGCCTTTCGAGCTTGATGAGTTGCGGCTCGTCGTCAAGAACGCGCTCGAAACATTGCGACTCAGGCGCGAGAATGATTCCTTGCGTCGTCGCATAGAGATTGAGGGAGCGAAGCGCGGCCCTCTGCTCGGAGAATCCGAAGCGATGCTCCGCGTCCGCGCGATGATTGAAAAAGTCGCAGAGACAGACGCGACAGTGCTGGTGCGCGGCGAAAGCGGCACGGGCAAAGAACTCGTCGCGCGCGAGCTACACGAGCGCAGCTCCTTGAGAAAGACCGGCACGTTCGTCGCCGTCAACTGCGCCGCGCTGCCTTCCGAGTTGATTGAATCGGAACTGTTCGGTCACGAGAAGGGCGCATTCACGGGCGCGGCTGCGCGGCGGCTGGGCAAGTTTGAGCAGGCGGACGGCGGCACGCTTTTCCTCGACGAGATTGGCGACATGAGCGCGAATGTGCAGGCCAAGCTGCTGCGCGCGATTGAGGAACGTCGCATCGAAAGACTCGGCGGCAACGAGTCTGTGGCCGTCAATGTCAGAATCGTCAGCGCGACGCATCGCCCGCTCGAACAGGAGATTACAAATGGAAATTTCCGCGCAGACCTCTTCTATCGCCTGCGCGTTGTGACCATTGAAATCCCTCCTTTGCGCGAGAGGCGTGAAGACATTCCGCTGCTCGCGGAATCCTTCGCGCGTCTCACGGCAGAGCGTTACAGTTTGCCTTCTAGACCTCTGGCCCAGAGCGCGCTCAGGCGTCTGGTCGAATACGAATGGCCCGGCAATGTGCGCGAGCTTCGCAACACGATTGAGCGCGCAGCCATTATGGCCGAAGGCTCAGAGCTGACCGCACGCGACCTGCCCGAAGAAGTTTTTGAGAGAGAAAAAAAGACTGTTGTGGAATCACACGAACCGCGCGAGGGGAATGCTTTGAGTGTTCCCTTTACGGCGGAGTTTCGTGAGGACAGGCGCGAGTTTGAGCGTCGCTATATCGCGCGCTGTCTCGAAGAATCCGGCGGCAATGTAACGCGCGCGGCCTCCATCCTCGGCATGCATCGCCAGTCGCTGCAACACAAACTGCGCGAGCTTGGCCTCGGTCGCCGCTATATCAATATCCTCTCTGACGCGCCGGAAAAATCCGACAAGTGAAAGAAAACAGTGACAAGTGATAAGTGACGAGTGACAAGTTAGCACAGCGCTTTTCTCATCATCCATATCGGTAGTGGGTCAACTTGGAGTTGATGAGTCGTCAATCGTGAGTTGCGTGAGCAAGAGAGCAGGATTCTCGCGCAAAGGCGCAAAGGCGCAAAGAGAAGCACGCAAAGAAGAAATGGCATTCAACACCTTTGCGGTCTTTCTTTGCGCCTTTGCGCGAACATTTCGTGTTCTTCTATTTTTGAAATTGACCCACTAATTCTTTTTGGAATGCGCATTGCCATCTAGTTTGAAATGAGAACCCGGCTCTTTGTGAAAAAGATAAAGGCGAGTCTCTATTTCTAACCCTGAGAGGTGTCAATGATTTCATTTCTGAAACGGCGGCTCGTTGTGCTGCTGGTTGTCTTCACGATATTTTCCGGCAACGTCAAGCCGCAAATTTTATCTTCCATTAAAGAGCCGGATACCGCGCAACCCGCGAAGCATTTGATTATCTGTGTGGACGGCGTGGGATTTTCGACGATTGAAAAGATGCGTGCGGAGGGGCGTTTCAAAGTTTTCCGCAGCCCTTCGAGGATGATTGCGCCGTTTCCGACGCTGACTAACGTGGCGATGTCGAAGATTCTCGCGCCCGTCGGCGCAAGCGCAGCCGCAGGCTATGAGGATAATTTTTATGATGCGGAAAGCAACAGGATGCGCGGCGGCCTGCTAGACCGTTTCAATAACAAGCGTTTTATCAAAGGCACGTTCCGAGAGCTTTTCGATTATCATCCATCTGCCATCAAGAGCGGGCTTGGTTACGCACTGCCTCCTGTCAGCACCTATCTTGAAGCCTTGAGCGACCTCATTCGCTTGAAGCAAAAAATCAAATCATCGCGCGAGCCTGTGTTCTTCGCTTATCTGGGTTCGACGGATTCGCTTTCTCATCTGGGAGGCGAGCGCATGGCGCGCAGCTTTCTCTCCATGCTCGATGAGAGCGTGAAGGACATCGTGCGCGACAGCGAGGGACAGGTGCAGGTTACGCTATTTTCGGATCACGGCAATCACTACCGGAATTACAAACGCCTCTCTTTAAAATCCACTTTGCGCGGCGCGGGATTTCGGATTGAAAGCCGCATCAAGAATGAGCGCAGTGTGGTCTTGCCGCAGTTTGGTCTGATCGGTTGCGCGCTGCTCTTTACGAAAGAGGAAAATCAAGTACGGCTCGCGCAATTGACTTCGCAGGTGCGCGGCGTGGATTTCGCGGTATATGAGAAAAATGGTGTCGTCCATGTTACCGGGCGAGATGGCGCGGCGTTGATTGAACGGCGCGATGATAAATACCGTTATCGTTTGGAGAGCGGCGACCCGCTCGGGTTAAAGAACATGCTGGCCGAATTGAAAGCGCAGGGAAAGATGGACGCGGACGAGTTCGCCAGTGATGCTGACTGGTTTGAGTTGACGAAAGACGGCGCGCGGCCAGATGTCGTGCGGCGGGTTTACGATGGCATGCTTGACTCGGTGCGAAATCGCGCCAATGTCATCTTGAGTTTAGAGGACGGATATTATACCGGCAGTTACGCGCTGGACATCTTCGCTTTTTTGCAGGCGACGCATGGCAATGCGATGCGCGAGCAAAGCTTCGGTTTTGTGATGACGACCGGAAGCAATTTGCTCACACACCTCCGCGCCTCCGACATGTGGAGCGCAATCGGCTCGCCTCAATTGCCACAGGACAAACTGGCAGAAAAGAAGTAACGGTTTCCTTTGCGCCATTGCGCCCCGGCGTGAGATTATTTCGCGCGAAAGATAGACATATTGTTTCGGCATCAATCCTTAAGCTTGAAAGAGGCGCATTATGAAAGCACGCATGGACGCAATTATTCATCGCCAGCAGGCGGAGTATCTCGACAGGCTTTTGCCCGCGAGCACAGGACTGTTGGAAGAGATGGAAGAGTATGCAGCAGGACACAGAGTCCCGATTGCTGATCGAGAGGTCGCGCTGTTTCTGGAAATCAATGCGCGTGCGACGGGCGCGCGGCGCGTGTTGGAAATCGGGATGGCTATCGGCTACGGGGCATTGCATCTGGCCCGCGCCATGCCGGCGGACGGGCTGGTTGTGACCATCGAGCCTAACGAAGAGATGATACGTCTCTCCGAAGGCTATCTGACGCGCGCCGGGTTGCGCGAGCGGGTTCGGATTGAGCGCGGCTTTGCGCTCGAAGTGATGCCGCAACTGACAGAAGAGTTCGACATGGTTTATCTGGACGCGATGAAGGAAGAGTATTCGGATTATCTTGAGCTGGCTGTGCCGCTGTTGCGTGTGGGCGGGGTGATTATCGCGGACAATGTGCTGTGGGGCGGGCAGGTCGCGGGCGAGATTCGCTCGCCGGATCAAACGGCTTCGACACAGGCTCTCAGAGAGTTTAATCAACGCCTCGTCAGACACCCGCAACTGCTGGCCGAAGTCCTGTCATTCGGCGACGGCATAGGATATGCGGTCAAGGTCAACTAATCACAGCAGCTTGTTAATGAGCAATCCGGCCATCTCTCTACAGGATACCGCAGAGACGCTTGAGCGTGCTTCGCAACTCGTCAAAGCGGGCGGCCTTCTGGCTTTTCGCACAGACACTTTTTATGGTCTCGGCGTTGACCCGTTTAACCGGGAGGCTATCAGGCGCATCAAAAATCTCAAGGGCAGGGAAGAGGGAAAGCCTATTCTGATTATCATCAGCGGTGAAGTCGAGGCCGACCGCTTTATTTCAGAAAGGTCTGATTTGTTTGAGGCCGCGAGCGCGCAGCACTGGCCTGGAGCTTTGACTATCGTGGCCCGCGCGCGTGAAGAAGTGACGGAAGAATTGACTGCCGGAAGCGGGACGATTGGCTTGCGTTTGCCGGATGATGAAGAGGTGCGCGGTCTTGTGCGAGCCTGTGGCGGCGCGCTGACGGCGACGAGCGCGAATCCCTCAGGCGCAGTGCCAGCAAGAACCGCGCTGGAAGTCTCTCAATATTTTCCGGCAGGTTTGGATTTGATTATTGATGGCGGCGCGGCGCGAACCGACAAGCCTTCAACGGTGCTCGATGTGTGCGGGCGAGTTCCGAAAATAATCCGTGAGGGAGTTGTGACGCGCGAGCAGTTGGAGGCGAGCTTTAAACTCAGAGAGAGAAGCGTTAAGTGAAACGAAGAAAGTTTCCCGCAAAGGCGCAAAGACGCAAAGGAAGACCGCAAAGAGTGAGTGGCATTCAACACCTTTGCGGTCTTTTCTTTGCGTCTTTGCGCCTTTGCGGGAGATGTTCTTTCCTGTCTGACTCTTATTTCTCGACCGTCAGATTCCTGATGAATCCCCAATCGCCGCTGCCGTCAACTTTGATATTGCTTACGCGCTTTTGTGCAATGACCACATTGGCCGGATACCAGAGCGGGAGCATCGGCACGTCGCGGCTGATGATGTCCTGCGCCTGTGTATAGAGCGCACGCGCTTTTTCGCGTTCAACCGTGTCCACTGCTTCCTGCAAAATCGGGTCGAGTTGCGGATTGCTATAATTGGTGCGATTGAAATTGGCTTTGGACATAAACAGGTCTTTGAGAAACACAGGGTCTTGATTGCCGCCAATCCAGCGCGAGGTCGTCATCTGGTATTGACCGTTGCGCATCTGCGCAAGCAGCAGGTTGAATTCCAGTGTCTCTATCTCGACAGGGATGCCCACCTGCTTGAGATAGTTTTGAATGACCAGCGCATACTGGCTTGTCGCCGCGCTGCCCGAAGCAATCTTGAACACAATCGGTTTGGAAAAACGCATCTGCGGGCCGTCGCCATCGGGGTCGCGGAATCCTGCTTCATCTAAAAGTTTTTTAGCCTGTTCGGGATTATGAGAATATTGCTGTCCGGCGTTATAAGCCCAAGACTCTTCCGGCAGAATCGAGTGAGCGATTTTAGCTTGATCCAAAAGCAGGTCACGTATCAGGCTCTGACGGTCAAGCGCGTAGGCTATCGCCTGACGAACCTTGACGTTATCGAGCGGAGCTTCTTTCACATTGAATCCCAAATAGGTGACATTGGCTCCCGGAAATTTTTCCGTCTTTAAGTTTTCAACTTCGCCCAAAGATTTCAAAGTGTCAGGCGAGAGATTGGTTGGCAGCGGCACAAGATCAACGCGCCCGCTCCTGAGTTCGGCTTGCAGCGCGCTGGCATCGCCGATGACCTTGACCTCAAGCTGTTCGATGCCGGGTTTGCCCTGCCAGTAATCCTGATGGGCCGTCATCCGTACGACCTGCTGCGTCGGGTCGTAATTGACGAACTTGAACGGCCCCGTGCCGAGCGGGCTGCTCTTCTGGTTCTCCGCGCTGCCCTGCGGAATAATCGAGATGGGAACGAGATTCGTCAGCAACTGGAGCCACGGTTTTCGCAGGCGAATAATCACCGTGCGCTGGTCGGGCGTTTCAATGCTGCTGAGATAGCCTAAACGTTCCTCTCCGCTTTTTTCAAAAAAGCTGGCCGTCCTGCCGGAAGTCTGTGAATTGAGCACGGTTTCTAAAGTGTACTTGACATCGGCGGAGGTCAGTAGTTTCCCGTCATGGAATTTCACGCCATCGTTGAGCGTAAAGGTATAGGACAGGCCGTCGTCCGCGCGCTTGAAGTCGGAAGCAAGGTCGGGCACATACTCGAACCTCTCATTTTTACGGACGAGCGAATTGAACATCAGGACGCGGACGCGCTCGCTGGCGGCATCAATGGTCGGCGAGCCAATCGGGTCAATCGTCGAGATTTTATCGGAGAGCGCAATGACAAATGCCGTGCTGCGTTTGCGGCAGCCGGAAAATGCCGTCAGCAAAAAAATTATCGCCAGAGATAAAGAAAAGTATTTAACCACGCGCATTAAATGCGGCCTCCGTAACTGTAGTTTAGTTTGTGATTGAGAAGCTCGACTTCATCCGAAAGTTGCTTGAAGCGTTCGGCTGAATATGACGGGGGAGGCTGTACCAGCATCTTGATTTCAGCAATGCGGCGGAGCGAAAGATGCAAACGCTCCTGTTCAATCGTGCCCTCGCGCGCCTCCGCCAGCAGCTTTTGATAACCACGCTTGATTAAGTCTGGCCGCGAGCAAATCAAGAGCATATCCTGTCCCGCTTGAAACGCGCGCAGAGCCGCCTCTTCAACTTCGCAATGTCTTGAAATAGCGCCCATCTCAAGATCATCCGTGACGACCAGATGCTTGTATCCGAGTTCATCACGCAGCAGGGTCGTGACAATCGCATGATTGAGCGAAGCAGGGACGACCGTGCCGCCCGCTACGCCCTGCCGGATGTCTATGTTTGGGAATCCGCCATGACTGACCATCACCGCGCGCACGCGATCATCTTCACGTTGAAAAAGCTCTATATAGGGCGCGAGGTCTTGCTGGATCAAATCGTCATGCGTCAGATGCACGACGGGCATCTCTTCATGCGAGTCTACCTCGCCCGCGCCGATGCCCGGAAAATGCTTGAGACAGCCGAGGCAGCCGGTGGCCTGCATGCCGCGCATGTAAACAGTGGTATAGCCGAGGACTTCGCCGGGAGAGCGACCGAATGAACGCGAGTAGAGGCCGTTTGAGAGCAGGTCGCGCTCGTCCGTCATGATGGACATGACCGGAGCAAAGTTCATATTAAAGCCGAGCTGCCTGAGGACTTCGCCTGTGATGCGTCCAAGAGAACGCGCCGCCGCCAGATCGCCATGCTGCCGGATAGAGCGCGCCGCAGGCATGGGCGTGCAGATGCGCCGGAGGCGGTCAACGAGGCCGCCCTCCTGATCTATCCCGAAGAGTGGCTGAACGGGAAGCAGTATGGTCAGCTCGTCAATCAGTTTGCGCAACTGTTCGGGCGAAACCACATTGCGGCCAAAGATGATGACGCCGCCCGGCTGGATTTCTTCGATCAGCGCGCGTGTGTCCGCGTCAAGCTCTGTCCCCGGCAGGCCGATAAAAAACAGTTGTCCGATCTGTTGCTCAAGCGAAAGGGAAGTTAAGGAATCAAGCATGCTCAGTCGTTTCAAAAAGTTTCCGGTTTCAATGTCAGATGATTCTGCCGCGCATGTTGAGGAGAATTGCATGCGCTTCATCAGGTGATAGGGTTTCTACATCAAGGTTACGCACCTCGTCAAGCACCCCTTGATTGACGGAATCAAAGAGCGTGACCTGCGAAGCCACATGCCTGCGCGCCGCGCGCCGCGCAGCCGTCCCGAGGCCGTTCTCCGCAGCGGCCCATGTCTCCCACTCGTTAGCTTTCTGTGCAGGCTCTGGTTGCGGCGCGGCTTCATCCGTAAACACATCCAGCTCGTAACGCTCAAGCCGCCGCAAAACATCCCGTGCGCGCTCAAGCACGGAAGGCGGCAGTCCTGCCAGCCTCGCCACTTCGATGCCGTAAGATTTAGAAGCGCGCCCGCGCTCAAGCTTGTGCAGGAAGATTACTTCTCCCTCGCGCTCAGACGCAGTCATCTGGTAATTCTGCGCGCCGGGAAGTCGCTCGGCCAGTTCGGTCAATTCATGATAGTGCGTCGCAAACAGTGTCTTGGCCGCGTGCTCTGCGGAATCATGCAGGTATTCAGCGACGGCCCATGCAATCGAAAGCCCGTCGAAGGTCGCAGTCCCGCGCCCTATCTCGTCAAGCAGGATCAGCGAGCGCGGCGTGGCGTTGCGCAGGATGGCAGCCGTCTCGGTCATCTCGACCATAAAGGTCGAGCGCCCGCTCGCTAGATCATCCGAAGCTCCGACTCTGGTCCAGACTCTATCCAGCACAGGCAGCCGTGCAGACTTTGCCGGCACGAACGACCCAACTTGCGCGAGAATCTGTATCAACGCGGTCTGCCGCATCGCAGTGCTCTTGCCTCCCATGTTCGCGCCCGTAATAATTAAAAGCCTGTCCGTCGAGTTGTTCATGTAGAGATCGTTCGGGATGAAAGGCTCCTGGCTGAAAGCTTCAATCATCGGATGACGACCATCTTTGATTTTTATCTCATCGCCGTCATGCAGTTCGGGCCGCACATAGCGGCAGCGCACGGCTGTTTCGGCCAGCGAGCAAAGCGCATCAATCATCGCCAGCGCGCGTGCAGTCGCCTGCAAGGCTTTGGTCTCGCCAGCAACCTCTGCGCGCACTTCCGCAAAGATGCCCGTCTCCAATTCCCCTATGCGTTCTTCCGCGCCGAGCACGTGACGTTCCCAATCTTTCAACTCCGGCGTTGTATATCTTTCGGCATTGGTCAGAGTCTGACGCCTTTCGTAATCCGCAGGGACACGCGCCGAAGCTCCCTTTGAGACTTCTATGAAATAGCCGAAGACATTATTAAAGCGGACGCGCAAGCTATTGATGCCTGAGCGCGTGCGCTCTCTGGCTTCGAGCGCGGCGATGGTCTGCTTGGCATTGCTGCTGGTCGCGCGCAATTCGTCCAGCTCCGCATGATAGCCGTCGCGTATCACGCCTCCGTCTGAGATGTTCGCCGGAGGCTCGTCGGAGATGGCGCTGGCAATCAGGTCACGAATCACAGGCAACTCGTCTATGCTTTCATACAAAATCTGAAGCAGCGACGGCCCGGCGTCCGATAACGTCTGACGAATGGCTGGCACTTGTTCGAGCGAAGAGCGCAAGGCCACCAGATCGCGCGGCGTGGCTGTGCCGAGATGTATGCGCCCGACGAGGCGTTCGAGGTCTGCCACTTCTTTGAGTTGTGCGCGCAGCTTGTCGCGTTTGATTTGTGCGGAGAGGTCTTCGACCGCCTCAAGCCGCGCCTCTATTTCTCCGCGCCGCATGGAAGGACGCATCAGCCACGAGCGCAAGAGACGCGCGCCCATGCCCGTGACGGTCTTATCAATCACGCCGAGCAGGGAGCGCATGCGTCCGCCTCCGCTCTGGCCTTCGACGAGTTCGAGATTTCGCAGGGTGACGGCATCCAGTACCAGATAATCCTGCGCCTCGAAATAATTGATGTCGGCGACGTGTGCGGCGGCGGCGCGCTGCATCTCGCGCGCATAATTCAGGCACGCACCGGCTGCGCGCACGGCCTGATTTCTTTCACCAATGCCGTAGCCGGATAAATCGCGCACGGCAAACTGCCTGCACAAAAGCTCTGTGCAAGCTTCCTGTTGCCATTGCCAATCGTCTACCGGCGTGAGCGTGATATTGAATGTGCCTGTGAAGTTTGTCGGAGACAAGCTGTGCGCGGCGGGCGCATCCTCTTCGCACTCCGGTTCGGAGTCCGGAAGGGAAGCCGTGCGCGCCGGTTCGCTAAAAGCATCTTTGACAAGCAGCGTGAGCGAAGCCGGAAAGAGCAGTTCGCGCGGCGCGTAGGACTCTATGTCTGCGCGTATGCGTGCCCAAGCGTCCGGCCCAGCGGCTTCTGTCGCGCGAAACTCTCCCGTTGAAAGCTCAAGAAAAGCCGCGCCGTAGCTTGAGCCAGTCCCGCACAGCGCGGCCAGATAGACGGACTCGCGCGCTTCTACCAGTTGCGGGTCAATGGCCGTGCCCGGCGTGATCACGCGCACGACTTCGCGCCGCACGAGTTTTTTTGTCTTCGTAGGGTCTTCGGTCTGCTCGCAGACGGCCACGCGGTAACCTTTACGGACGAGCTTTGAGATATAGCCTGCGGCTGCGTGATGCGGCACTCCGCACATCGGAATGGGATTGCCGCGCTCTTTATTCCGCGCCGTCAAAGTGATTTCCATCTCTCTCGCGCCCGTCACGGCGTCGTCGTAAAACAGCTCGTAGAAATCGCCCAGACGAAAGAAAAGAAGCGTGCCCGGATGCTGCTGTTTCAGTTCCTGATACTGCCGCAGCATGGGGGTGGATGAAGTCGTGTTCATAAATTATTCAAATGCGAGAGGTCACGGCAGCATGTGGAAACTGCGGCGGCCATGTGCCCGAAAGCCTACACGCTGTGAGCATGAAGCGCAAGCTGACCTTGCGGTCTTTTCTAAGTATCCTTTCTCCAGAATTATCTGCCAGTCGCATATCCCCTTTGCCGCAGACTTCCGACATGCCTGCGCTTACCACTTATCAGAAGCCATATCATAAATAACCGGAACGGTGAACCGGGTTGAAGGATTCTGAATATCATACGCTGTTTAAGTTAGTCAGCAATTATTATGAGGCAACTGCTAATAATTTGTCCTTACAGTGGGGACTAATTTACTAAGGGTAACTACAGATGCTTCATAGGCTAAACAAGGGACGGTGGCTGGTATATATTCCAGAGCACTAACAGCGTTTTAAGAGGCGTTAGCTTTGGCACGGGCGGAGACGTGCCTGCTTCGGCTGCGCCCTGATTCGTATTTGCCCGGGCTGGAAGTCTGTTTTAAACTTCTGGCCCAATGTAAATCCTAGCGACCTGCGTTCCATCGCAGAGCTATCTGGCTTGTATCAAACAGACCTGTTCCAACAGGTCTCCGGCGAAGAGAAACAAACCGGCTCTCGCCTTTCCAAAAAAGGAAAATCACGATGTCTCGAATGAGCCTGTTCGCCAAATTTACTGTCTTGATTTCAGGACTCCTGTTAGTCACAACAGGAATCATCACCAGAAGAGCGGAGACCGCTCCTGCTACCGACCCCTGCGCGACGGCAAGCTTCAAGGCCGCGCAGATTGTGGATGTCGGAAACAGAGTCAGAACCGGAGTCGCCGGAGACTTCAACAACGATGGCAAGCTTGACCTTGCGGCTTCGGCTGTGCACCCGACTTTTCAGGGGCCGAGCACAGTCGCCGTCATGCTCAATGACGGCACAGGATCATTTGCTGCGCCGATAGTCAAAACACATGGCTCTGGCCCTGACGGCATTACCGCCGGTGATTTAAATAATGACGGTAAGCTTGACTTGATAACGGCCAACGGCGTCTCGGACAACATCACTGTCTTTCTCGGCAATGGTGATGGCAGCATGGGCAATGGTGTTTTCTATGCCGTTGGCTCCGGCATAAATATTGCTCCGCTGTCCGTCGCCGTAGGCGATTTTAACACCGATGATAATCTGGATGTCCTGTCGTTGAATCGCGGCGCTTCGACCGTCAGTTTATTGCTCGGCAACGGGACGGGCAGCTTCAGTTCCTCGCAGGTCTTTGCCGTTGGAACTAATCCTACTTATCTAGTGACGGGCGATTTCAACGGCGACGGCAAGCTTGATGTGGCGACTTCAAACTACAACCCGAATAACGTCTCCGTGCTCATCGGAAACGGCATGGGCAGTTTTGCTAATGCTGTGCACTACAGCGCAGGCATCAGTCCAACGTCAATCGGGTCGGGAGATTTCGACGACGATGGCGATATTGACCTTGTGACCTCGAACGTGAATTCAAATAACGTCTCGGTGCTGCGCAATAACGGAAGCGGCGTTTTTAGCGCGCCCGCGCACATCGCCAGCGGGAGCGCGCCCTCGTTCGTGCTGGTGCGCGATTACGACGGCGACGGGAAATTAGACCTCGCGGTTGCCAATTCAAGCAACGGAGATGTCTCCCTGATGATGGGTAACGGAATGGGCGGTTTCGGCTCGCCGACAGGTTACTCCGGCGGTTCGGGCCTGACCAATCTGGTGTCCGCAGATTTTGACCGCGACGGCTTGCTGGACATCGCCGTTCCGAATAACGCCTCGAAGAACATAGTCATTCTCAAGGGCAGGGGCGTGGGCCAGTTGAGCGGCGCACCCCTTTATCAAGTTGGGCATAACCCGACGGAAGTCGAGGCCAGAGATTTCAACGGCGACGGGAAAAAAGATTTAGCCGTGCTCAATTACACCTCCAACACCGTCTCTATCCTGCTCGGCAACGGCACAGGCGGCTTTGGCGCGGCCAGCAGTATTCCAGTCGGCGGGACTTTGAGCAGGAATCTGGCCGTCGCGGATTTTAACAACGACGGCAAATTCGACCTGGCGGTCGTGACAGCGGTTGCCAGTGCGAGAGTTATCAATGTCTTTCCAGGTGATGGCGCGGGCGGCTTTGGCTCGTCCACGACCATCAGCGGCGGCGGCGCGGAGTTGGGGAGAATCCTGCCGCGAGATTTCAACGGCGACGGCAAGATTGATCTGGCCGCCGTCAATTACTACAACAGTCTGGTGATGTTCATCGGCAACGGGTCTGGCGGTTTTGCCATCTCGAACGTGTTCCCGATTGGCGGCAACGGCCTTGACGTGACCGACGGAGATTTCAACGGCGACGGAAAACTCGACCTTGCCGTCGGCGCATATCCCAACGTGATGAATATTCTCTTAGGCGACGGGACAGGTGGTTTTGGTCAGGCCAACTACATCACGATTGGTCAAACCCCCTCGCGTGCGGAAGCAGGGGACATTAATGGTGATGGCAAGGTTGATCTTGTTGTGCCTAATAGCAACCATACCAATGCTCATCAAATCTCTATCCTGACCGGAATCGGAGATGGCACTTTCAATCCTGCGACCAACATCAGCCTGACGGATTGGCCGGGTGGAACTGTGCTGCGTGATTTTAGCGGTGACGGGATGCTCGATATTGCCCTGACACACTTTGAACAGAAGTTTGTCTCCGTGTGGACTGGCGATGGGGCAGGGAGTTTTGGCGGAACAAAGACGTATGCCGCAGGTGTCGGCCCCGGTGCAAGCGCGTCGGAGGATTTCGACGCTGACGGCAAGCTTGACCTTGCGGTGGTCTCCTCTTACGGCGCAGGCCCGCACTCGGTTGCCATCCTGCTCAATTCATGTGGAGCAATCGGAGCGCGTCTCAACCGTCGCGGAGACTTTGACGGCGATGGCAAAACCGACCTCGGCGTCTATCGCTCTCCCACAGCTTCTCCGGCTGCATGGTATGCCAGCCGCAGTTCTAATAGCGTCTTCTTCTCCCGCATCGGCCTCGGCTCGTCCGGTGACATCCTCGTCCCCGGCGACTTTGACGGCGATAGCCGCTCCGATGTCGCTGTCTTTCGTCCCTCAAACGGCAACTGGTATGTCGAGTACAGCTCGACCTATGAATTCAAGGTCTGGAACTGGGGACTCTCAGGAGACCAGCCTGTCATCGGTGACTTTGACGGCGACTTCAAGAGCGACCTGGCCGTCTTCCGACCTTCGACCGGCATCTGGTACATCTACCAGTCGCGGAGCAGGCAAGTCAGAAGCGTGCAGTGGGGACAACCCGGAGACCTGCCCATCAGCGGAGACTTCGACGGCGATGGCAAGACGGATGTGACAGTCTTCAGACCTTCAACGGCTGGCTGGTACACCTTGAGAAGCTCCGACAATGCGTTCACGGGTGTGGCGTGGGGACTCTCGACAGACCGTCCGGTGTCTGCGGATTACGATGGAGACGGCAAGGATGATGTGGCAGTCTATAGGCCCTCGACGGGAGCATGGTACATCTACAGAAGTAGTAATCAGCAGATGCAGTCGATGGCGTTCGGAGTGATCACGGATAGAGCTATCCCGGCGGATTACGATGGAGACGGGAAAGCTGACATCGCCGTCTACAGAGCGAGCGAAGGGACATGGTATGTGTGGCAGAGCGAGAGCCGGACGTTGAAGGCATCGTACTGGGGCATCACGACGGATGCGCCCGTGCCTGCCGCCTATCTCCCGCAATAGGCGGGCCGGAAACCTTGAAGCCCTGAGCTTCTCTTAGCCGGAGAGGGCTGAAGATTCGATAAAGCATCATCGGATTTTTGGCCCTCACCTCTGTTTTCAGGATGCTCCGCGTCATTGGAAACTGCTTTAACGACAGAGGGTTAGTTGACAATGCCTGATAAGCATGTTAAGTAAGCCTCGCGATTTTTCTCAAGAGAGTGGATAGAAGAATTTCTTTGACTTAACAGGCTCCGGCAAGCGCGCATTGTAAGGAAATTTGTTGGCTACATTCTGCGACCATTTACGACCTTATATCAAACTATTCTGAAGGCTCGATATTTGTAGGCTGCGCTCGCCCGCTCTTTGCTCCGCATGACTCTCGATGTTTCAGTAAAATTCGGATTCCCAGACAAGGTTAATCCTTCAGGGGTTATTGTGCTAAACTTCTCCCGTCAATAGAAAACATGTCGGACTCGTCTGTCCATAACCCGACAAGCTTTGAATTCGCTCCGGTAGATAAGGTTTTGAAGTTATGAAGAGAAATAAAAGTAAGTTTTTTGCTCTGGCTGGATTAACGTCTGCGCCCCTCGCGGCAATGTTGGCTTTAACTGTTGTTCTTTCTTCGGGCGCAGCTTTGGCGCAGGAAACTAAAAGCGATGACGCGCCTCAGAGCAATGCTCCGGCGGTTACTGCGACGACCTCGAACACCCGCGCCGCCTCGACTATCGCGGATGAGCGTTATCGTATCGGGCCGGGTGATGTGCTCGACATACGCGTCTTCAATCGCCCGCAGCTTTCGCGTGAAGCGCGCGTCGATTCCAATGGCGTGATACAGATGCCGCTGCTCGAAGGAGACATTCAGGCAGCCTGCATGACGGAGAACGAGCTGGCGAAAAAGATCGCCTCGCTCTATCTGAAGTACCAGCGAAATCCTTACGTCAATGTTTTCGTCAAGGAATATAGCTCGACGCCCGTGGCCGTCATCGGCTCTGTTGATAAGCCGGGCCGCTTTCAACTAACGCGGCGCGTGCGCTTGCTGGAGCTTCTAGCCTTTGCCGGTGGGCCAACCGAAAAGGCCGGTGGCAAGATTCAGATCGCGCATACGGGCGGCATCTCTTTGTGCGATGCGCCGAGCGCGCAGGAGAGCAACATCTTCGATTTCTATCCGCTACAGGCTGCCATGCGCGGGGCCAAAGACGCTAATCCGTACATTCAGCCGGGCGACATCGTCTCTATCCCTGAGGCCGACCAGGCTTACGTTGTCGGCAATGTGGTCAAGCCGCAGGCCGTCACGCTCAAAGAGCCGGTCACGGTCTCGCGTGCGATTGCGATGGCCGGAGGCTACCTGCGCGCTACTAAAATGAGCGGCATCAAGATTATCAGGCAAGTCGAAGGCAGCACGGTCAAGCAGAGCATCCCGGTTAATCTGACGGCCATCAATAAACAGAGCGCAGAGGACATCCTGCTGTTGCCAAATGATGTGGTTGAAGTCCCGACCGATGAAGGCAAAATTTTAAGAGATAAAATCTTAGGCGCGCTGACGGGCGGCCTCTCAAGCGTCCCATACCTGATTCGTTAATCTTTTGAGAGACATATGAAGCGGCGCATGTGCGCGCACACATTTAGCTCTCCCTGCTTCATCGAAGACGCATCCATGATTATGCGCTCCACAGGAACAAAGGCTCTTTAGGTGATCTAATGAAAGAACGCAGTGAACTTGTCGTAAACGTCCCCGATAACAGCGATCTGGTCAGACCCATCGATCTGAAGGGCATGCCGACCTCCTCCTCCGTCTACAAGATGGATGCGGGCAACGAAGATACCGTACACCTGCTCGACTATTGGCGCTCGATTCGCAAGCGTCTCTGGCTCGTCATCGGCATCACGGTTTTGATTACCAGTCTGACGGCCATCTACATGTCGCGCAAGCCGGACATCTATGACGCGCAGGCGCGCGTGCAGGTTGACCTTGAAAGGCCCAATCCCGGTCTCGGCGTCAAAGACAGTCAGGTCATCGTCAACAACTCTTCCAACGACCCTGCTTATTTCAATACGCAGTTACAGATTCTGACCGGCCCGAGCCTGCTGCGCCGCGTCGCCAAATCGCTCGACCTCGAAAACAACAAAGAGTTTCTCAAGAACCCTGCGGACAAATCGCGCTCGACCACGCAGAGCATCCTGCGCATGATCGGCCTCGGCGAAAAAGAGAAGCCGAAACAGGCGGAGGATGAGATTCCGCTCACCTCTTCAAACTCTTCTCAGGCGCAGATGGAAGACCTTGTGGAGACCAAGCGGCTCGCGCCGTATGTCGAGGCTTTGCAGAAAGGCTTGACGGTCTCGCCCGTCCGCGAGAGTCGGCTGACGGTTAAAGAGACGCGCCTGATCGACATCGTTTTCAGGCACAACGACCCTGTGATTGCGGCCAAGATCGTCAACGCCATCGCTGACACTTTTTCGCTGCAAAATCTTGAGATCAAGACCGAATCCAACAATACGACCGGCGACTTTCTCTCCAAACGCATCGCTGAGCTTCAAGCCGAAATTCGCAAGGGTGAAGAGAGGCTTGTTGACTATACGCGCGCAAACGATATGCCGATTCTGGATAAGGAACAGAATATCGTCGTCGAGCGTCTGGCGGGTCTCAACCGCGACTATCTGAAAGCGCAGAACGAGCGTCTGGCGATTGAGGCCGAATACCGCGCCGCCCTCGTCCCCGATGCGGCTGGCGCATTGGCCGAAAACAGCAACCTTAAAAGATACCTCGACGAGGCCAACTTAGAACTCACCAAACTGAGACAGAAGCGCGCCGAGTTGTTGGTGGATAACACTGAAGAATGGCCCGAAGTCAAACAGGTCAACGAGCAGATTGCTGAAATCGAGCGGGCGATTGAGGACGCCAGCAAACGTGCCGGAAATGTCGTCATCACCAATCTGGCGACCAAGTATCGCCAGGCAACTGCCAACGAAGCTTCGCTCAAAAGAGCTTTTGACGAGCAGCGCAGCAAGACGCTCAACATGAACGAGGCTGCGATCAACTACAAGATTATCCAGCAGGAGATTGACACCAACAAAGATTTGCTCAACGGGCTGTTGCAAAATTCCAGAGAGAACGACATCAAGATCACCGGCACGCCGAACAACATACATGTCGTTGATTACGCGCTCGCGCCCGAAGAGCCTATCGGCCCCAAGCGTTTGATGAGCGTCTTTGCAGCCTTCGTGCTCTCGCTGGCTTTCGGCGCGGGCCTCGCGCTGTTCCTCGAATATCTGGACGACACCGTGCGTTCGACGGATGATGTGGAAAACCTCTTGCGGTTGCCCGCGCTCGCCGTCATCCCGTCTATCGAAGGCATGAAGGGCCGTCGCCAGTTGGCTGCCGGTAACGGCAATGGAAACAGCAACGGGATTAATACTACAGAGTTGTTGCTCCATGCGGATGCGCGCTCGTCACTGGCCGAAGCTTATCGTCACCTGCGGACATCCGTTCTGCTCTCGACGGCGGGCCATGCGCCGAAGACGCTGCTTGTGACTTCCAGCGTGCCGTCGGAAGGAAAGACGACGACAGCCGTCAACACCGCCATCAGCCTGTCGCAGACCGGAGCCAAAGTGCTGATCGTGGACGCGGACATGCGCCGCCCGCGCCTGCACAATATTTTCCAGATTGAAAATCGTCAGGGCTTAAGCTCGCTGCTGTCGCGCGAGGCGACAGAAGCAGAAGTGCTTTCGATGGTCACGCCTTATGAAGACAGCAATCTGCACCTGCTGACCTCCGGGCCTGTGCCGCCCAACCCCGCAGAGCTGATCGGCTCTGACCAGATGCGCCGCCTCGTCGGCATACTTGAGAACAACTACACGCATATCGTGGTTGACTCGCCGCCGATTGCTTCGTTTACGGACGGCGTGCTCATCTCCGCGATGGTGGACGGCGTGCTCCTGGTGGTTCATGCAGGCAAAAGCTCGCGCGGCATCGTGCGCCGCTCGCGCCAGTTGTTGCTGGATGTGGGAGCAAAGATTTTCGGCGTCGTTCTGAACAACGTCAACCTGCGCTCGCAGGATGGTTACTACTACTACCAGAGTTACTACCAACAGGCTTACTACAAAGGCGGCGAGCCTTCGGATTCGGATCACGTCGCCACGACGGGCGCGCAATCCTGAGCCGGCAAATGCTCTTAAATCGAAAGGCAGACCACTCTTGAGTCTGCCTTTCGATTTAATTCGTCTTTGCCGGATCAAGCAGAACACACAAATTTCAATATTAAGATCAAGTTGAGGAGAGCTTTCGCATGTCAACCCAAACGAAAGTGCTGGTCACAGGGGCTGGCGGATTTATCGGTCATCACCTCGTCACCTTTTTGAAGAATCGCGGATACTGGGTGCGCGGCGTAGACATCAAGTATCCAGAATATAGCCAGACGGACGCAGACGAGTTTGAACTCTTGGATCTGCGCCGCTGGGAAAATTGTTTGCAGGCGACGCGCGACGTGGAAGAGGTGTATGCCCTCGCCGCCGATATGGGCGGGATGGGGTTTATCTCCGGCAACCACGCGCAAATCCTACATAACAACTCGCTGATTAACATCCACACTCTTGACGCCGCGCGCGAAAACAAAGTCAAGCGTTATCTCTACACGTCTTCGGCCTGTATCTATCCCGAATACTTGCAGGAAGACGCCAACGTCACGCCGCTCAAAGAGACGGACGCCTACCCGGCGCAGCCGCAGGACGCATACGGCTGGGAGAAACTGATTGCCGAACGCCTCTGCACGCATTACCGCGAAGAGTACGGCATAGAGACGCACATCGTGCGCTTTCATAACATCTTCGGGCCGCTCGGCACCTGGGACGGCGGGCGCGAGAAAGCTCCTGCCGCGTTGAGCCGCAAGATTGCCGCCGCCAAGCTGACGGGCAATCCCGAAATCGAAATCTGGGGCGACGGCGAACAGACGCGCTCCTTCTGCTACATAGACGACTGCACCGAAGGCATCTTCAAACTCATGCAGTCAGACTTTTACGAGCCGCTCAATCTGGGGCAGGACAGGATGGTGACTGTCAATCAACTGGCAGACATCATCGCGGACATCGCAGGCATCCGCGTCAGCAAGAAACATATCTCCGGGCCGCAGGGCGTGCGTGGCCGCAACTCCGATAACTCTCTCTTGAGAGAAGTGCTTGATTGGGAGCCTGAGATTTCGCTTGAGAAAGGTCTGGCCCACACCTATTCATGGATTGAAAAGCAGGTGGCCGAGAAATTACAACAGCCCGCTCTGGCTTCCGAACAGGTTGCCTGATACGCGCCGCTCAAGCGCGTGTCAGCGGGTTTGTCCGAACCGTTAAACTGTCTTCGTTAAACCTTACACAAGGCGCTGCTTCGTGCAGGCTTCTGCCGCAATATGCGGAAGCCTGCACGAAGTTTATTTCAGGCGGTCGTGGATGCCCCAACACTCGGACCGACCGTCTCCGTCATTACTCTACCTCGCTATGGAGACACAAACATGAAAAACTTAATGCGCTTAACGCTGACTTCGCTTCTGGTTCTGTTCTCTCTGACAGTGATGCAGTCGCTCGCGGGCGACACCTCAGCCTCCGCCGGTTCGTCGCCCCTGCCGCAGCCATCAACCTCGCCAACCCCGCCCGCCTGTGACTCCGATGATATTTATAAATTCACCGGAGTGTTAAGAAATGAGAATGATTACTGTCAATCTGCGGTCGCGGGTATAGAGATCAAAGTTTATGAAGCCGATGGACTCTTTACCAATCCCGCCTTGAGCATCTGTGGCTGCGGCGATAACCCTGCTACTGAGTTTGGAGTAGATAGCGGCGGTATCCCGACCGTCAAAGCTCATAATGTTGCCCCGTGGTGTTTCAAAGGACGCCAGAAAAAATACGACCTCAAATATACCATCGGGGGCAATACGTTTATGTACCGCTGGATAGCCGAGGACACTGTTCCGGTACAGGGGTTTTATAGTCTTATGGATTTCGGCGGAACCCCAAACGATAACGTTGACGATACATTTGCGCTCAAAAGCGCAGCCGCCTATATCGGGAGTCGCATCACAGATAGCGGCGGGACGCTCTATATTCCCAACGGCTACTTTAAGCTAGGAACAAGCTCCGCCGAGCAGAGTGAATTGCCCGTTATCCTTCCGCCGGGCATCATCGTTCAAGGGGCAAGCGCCAAACCTTACTACAGCAGCAGCCGCGTGCAGATTGAATCAAGCAATCAGACCATCTTCAAGATTAAAGAGTGCAGTGACCAGATCGCTATCCGCAATCTGAACATCGTCTCTCTGTCTACGACCGGGACGCGGGCCATTCACGCATTTGGAGATCGGACAGACCATCCGACAAAAGGAATTGTATTCAGCAACCTGTCCATCCACGGATTTAGCATCGGCATCCATGTCGAGGGAGCGGACGAGCACAAGAGCTGGCAGTTTGACCTTGTGAAGCTGGAGAACAGCGAGATTCTGGGTTGCAACGTGTGTGTGCTTCAGGACACGCAGAACTCCGAGTGGATTATTAACAACACCAGTCTGGGGATACGTCAGGACGGAGTCGGGCTTCAGATCGAACGCGTCGGCATGATGACCATTCAGGGCCTGATCGGCGGCGGCGCGCCCATCAATGCAGGCCCGACCGTCACCTATCCTTCTGCGGATGCTGCCAAAGCTTTTATCTGGATTCGAGGGCAACATGCCACCATCAACATTCAGAACTCGGCTTCCGAGAATACGCGCCACGCCATCCTCTACGACTATGATAGCTCGACTCCGCTCACCTCAACGACGGATGTGTTCGATCATTCATTTGTCTCGCCGCTGATGCTCCAGAACTGTTCGTTTGGAGACACGATTCTTTTCAGGTCTAATGCCATGTTTGTGTCTACAGGCAATCTGTACTATGCCAACACCGTAAGGACGGAGAGGGCCGCAGGGTACGAGAGCATGACCATCGACGGATTTTATTCCGGGGATGATCTGAGACGCCATCATTCTGGCTCGTCGAAGACGAAAATCTTTTCAATCGGCGACCAGTTTGGCTATCGCAACAACTCTAACAGGGACTGTCCGCCCGTCACGCTGGGATTCGGCACTGCGACGGATGCGTCTGTCACCTGTGTCAGAGATTTTATTCTTGACAACAGCGTCGTGAGCGGCGTGGCCGGACAGAATGCTGTCGTGATGCGTTCCAATAAAGACGGGTCGAGCTTTCAAGGCCCGCTCAGAATTAATGGCCCGCAGAATCAGACGCCCAATAATGCTCCCGATTCGCTCTGGGGCTACACAGTCCAGCGTAATAATGCGACCAAGCTCTTAGACTTTACGGGCAACGAAGCGCACAGGGGCTATAGCTTTGACGGCGTCGTCCAGCCGTCCACCAACGGCGTGCTCGACCTCGGAACTGAGGATAAGCGTTGGAAAGATGTGTATGCCGATAATATTATTCATGGCGACGCTATCCTCTTCGATAAAAAGACTGGTAAAATGCTTTACCGGATTCGTGAAGACGAGAATAACGTTTACTTTGAAGACATACGCACCGGCAAAGAGATGATGCGGCTCGATAGAAACGGTAATCTGTTCGTGCCCGGACGTGTGGTCCAAAACGCAGGCAAGCCCAGAACCCGTCTGCGAAGAAATGTCAGGAAGAACAGACGACGAAAGGCTTAAGGCAGTATTTAATTAGGCGACAGGCTGTAGAGGCAGGGGCCAGGCCCTGTCTCTACGGTTTGCTCGTCGCCTTTCACGATCTATGGATAAGAAAAGCGGGCCGGAGCTTCAGGACTGGGAGTTACTAAACCGTAAGCAGTTGGTGGATGCTTCGCCGTGGCTGCGTCTTAATGTGGATGAGGTTCGCCTGCCGGACGGAAGAATCGTCAGCGATTTCTACACTATCGAACAGCCGGATCACATCGTCGTGTTTGCCTTAACGGAAAACCGGCAAGTGGTCTGTCTCTGGCATTACAAACACGGCCCGCGCAAAATCAATCTCAGTTTTCCAGCCGGTTATATCACCGGCGACGAGTCTGCGCTCGAAGCAGCACAGCGCGAGTTGCTGGAAGAGACGGGTTACGAGGCCGCCGCGTGGCATCATCTCGGCACGTATACCGTGGACGGGAATCGCGGCTGCGGTCAGGCCCATTATTTTCTGGCACAGGGAGCACGCGCGGTTGCGCTTCCATCTCATGACGATCTGGAAGAACTGCGTCTTGAGTTGATCGACCTCGGTGAGTTAAATAAGCACCTGCAAGAAAGCGTTGCCACGCTCGATGCTGCGGCAGTCATCGGGCTGGCTCTCAATGCGCTCGATCATGACAGGGGAGGTGACGGAACATTTAATGACGGTGCATAAAGATTTACTGAATAAAGATTATTGTGAATGGATTGAATTTCTCAGTGCGTCAGAGGGTTGGAGCAAAGAGCAGATTGACGGTTATCAATTAGAGCAGATAAAGAACTTCGTTCGTTACGCTTATGACAATACCGCCGGCTATCGTGAGCTTTACGAGAGCGCAGGCGTGAAGCCTGATGACATCCGTACTTTAGAAGATTTCCGCCAGCTTCCCTTTATTGAAAAAGAGATGATCCGCGACCGCCTTGAAGATTTCTCTGTGGACGTGCCGGGTCGTCAATATATTACGACGGGAGGCTCGACGGGAATTCCGACGGGGATGTATCGAGACAGCCGTTCGTTTGCCAGAGAACTGGCTTCCAAAGCATATCAATATTATCGCGTCGGCTGGAAAGAAGGAGAGCGGCAGATAGTTTTTCGCGGGCTGCAAATTCCGACTGAAGACCATACGGAGTTTGTCCCGGATTTTAACGAGCTGCGTTGCTCGACCTACCAGTTCGGCTCTGAGGCGATGGAGGTTTACAGGCAACGCGCGCTTGAGTACGGCCCGCAATGGATTAGATGCTATCCTTCGTCCGGCTACGTGTTCGCCAGATACCTGAGAGACCATCAAAAATCTTTTCCGCCAATCAAAGGCATGCTCTGTTCGTCCGAGCATCTTTACGATTTTCAGAAACAGCTTTTTGATGAAGTGTTCGGCGCGCGGGTCTTTATCCATTACGGGCATTACGAGATGGCTGTGCTGGCCGGCTATTGCGAACACGAGGACACTTATCATGTGCTGCCGCAGTATGGCTTCGCAGAGTTGATTGGCAGGGACGGCCAACTGGTGACAGAACCCGGAGACATCGGCGAAATTGTCGGCACTTCATTTATCATGTACGCTACTCCGTTCATCCGGTATAAAACGCAGGACTTGGCTGTGTTAAAGGGCTGGGGCTGCGAGTCCTGCGGTCGCCCGTATCAAATCTGGGAGCGTATCGAGGGCCGTTTGCAGGAGCTAGTCGTCACCAGCACCGGAAGATTGATCTCGACTTCGATGCTCAACATGCATGATGATTTTTACGACCATATCAAGCAGTTTCAGTTTCTACAGCGCGAAGAGGGCAAGCTGATTTTCAAGTACATTCCGCGAGACAGTTGCAGCGAGCGGTTGATTGCAGAGCTAAAGGTGCGTTTGCTCTCAAAGCTCGGTGATGATATGGAATTGGAGATGGAGAGAGTCGCAGAGATTCCGCTGACCAAGCGCGGGAAGCATCGCCTGCTGGTTCAGGAGTTGAATCTGAAATATGATGATCCGTCTCTTCAGGAAGCTTTAGAAATATGAGCACACAGGTCGGCGTCGTCAGAGTCGGTGAAGCGGTCTATCCGGACAACCCTCCTTTTCATCCGTCGGAGGCTTATCCCGAATATCCATTTCGGGAGCATCTGTCTGCCAGCGCGAATCATGTCTACAGGGGCGTCAGAGAGCTATTTATCAAGCTCGGATATGATGCTGCGAATTTAGGCACGCCCGCTTGGAATCCTCTGGGCCATCTGGTCGAGCCGGGGATGACCGTCGTCCTTAAGCCCAACTTTGTACGCAGCCGCCATTACAAGCGCAAAGACCCCTTTGCGATGATTACGCACCCGTCCGTGCTGCGCGCCGTCGCAGACTATTGCGCGATAGCCTTGAAAGGCGAGGGACGAATTATCATCGCGGACGCTCCGCAATATGATTGCAACTGGCAGGAATTGCTTGAGCTGACAAAGCTGAACGAGGTCTGTGAGTTTTATGCGGCGCATCAAGGGCCGACGATGGAGCTGCGTGACCTGCGGCCCTACTGGTCTAACAAGAGACATTTTCCTTCGATGGTGCGCCCGATTCCGGGCGACCCCGAAGGCACAATTAAAGTCAATCTCGGAAGCCAGAGCGCGCTCTACACGCATCCAGACCCGCGCAAGCTTTACGGCGCGGTTTATCATCGCAGCGAAACCATCAGTCATCATACCGGAGACCGGCAAATCTATGAGATGTCAGGGACGGTGATGAATGCAGATGTGGTCATCTCCGTGCCGAAGTTGAAGACGCATAAAAAAGTCGGCGTGACCATGAACATCAAGGGGCTTGTCGGTATCTGCACGAACAAAAATCTGATTGTCCATTACAGTCTCGGCTCGCCCTCCGAGGGGGGCGATCAATATCCTGATGGTCACTTCACGCCGATGGAAGAGCGTCTCATCAAGACGGAAAGGTGGATGTATGACAATTTTCTCGCGCGCCGGAGCCTGCCGCTTGAATACCTCCATCGCTCCATCTACTGGATGCACGGGACATTCATCAAGCCGCTCGGCATCAAGGTGGAAAAGCAGAAGCGGCTTTTGGATGCGGGCAACTGGCACGGCAATAATTCCGCCTGGCGGATGACCGTTGATTTGATTAAAGCCTTCGTTTTCGCTGACCGCCGTGGGCAACTCCATGATCGGCCTCAACGCAGAATGTTCTCCATCGTTGACGGTGTGATTGGCGGCGAGAATGAAGGCCCGCTTGACCCTGACCCGAATCCAGCGGGCGTGCTGCTGGCGGGAGAAAATTTTCTGGCCGTGGATATTGTCGGAGCGCGGCTCATGGGCTTTGACCCGATGAAGGTCAAAGTCTTCAGTCATCTTTTAGAGCAGACGGAATTCGATCTCGGCGTGCAGCGTTACGAGGACATCGAGGTCAAGTGCGATGACGCTGCATGGAGATCATGTCTCGCCAATAAGACGGACGACTTTCTGGCTTTCAAGCCATATCCGGGATGGGCTGGATTTCTTGAGATTAATCATCAGGGAAATGGTCATGCCCGGTAAATTTTCAGCGGTCATCAACTATGTGCATCAAGAGTAGCGGACTCTTTGCGTTTCTTTGCGAAAAACCAAAGAGACGCAAAGGAAAAGCTGCCCCTGCAAAACACTTTCTACTCTTGATTCGCATAAACTAAAGACCACTTGAGCGCAAACTTCCGGCGAATAGATAGACATCCGGTTCTTTTTGACAAAAAAATCAGCGAAAGGATTTCGACAATGGAAAATGACTTTAAGACGGTTTTGCTGGCCTCGGATGAGGAGCTAAGCCGACGCGAGCGATTCGTGAAGGAAACGTTTCGCAACTGCCCGATTCCTGAGAACGAACTGCTTCATAATCTGGGGCTGTTTTTAAATGGCCCTGCGCTCTCACGCATTCTCTTTATGAACGAGTTGTATCAGAAAATCATTAATGTTCATGGCAGTATTATGGAGTTCGGCGTCAGGTGGGGGCCGAACATGGCGATGTGGACAAACTGTCGCTCGTTTTATGAGCCTTATAATCACAATCGTAAAATCATCGGCTTCGATACCTGGGAGGGCTTTCCGTCGGTTCACGACAAAGATATGGGTTTTGCTCCGGTGGGCGGATATACGGTCACCAGCGGGTATGAAAAATATCTCGAAGAAGTGCTTGATTTTCATGAGCAGGAGAATCCGGTATCAAATATCAAGAAGTACGAGTTGAGAAAAGGCAATGCCATCGTCGAGCTGGAAAAATATCTGAAGGAAAATCCGCACACCATTATTTCGATGGCGTATTTCGATTTCGATATCTATGAGCCGACGAAAGTTTGTTTGGAAATGATTCAACCGCACCTTACCAAAGGCAGCGTGATTGGCTTTGACCAGTTGAACCGTTACGATTTTCCCGGCGAGACGGCTGCTTTGAAAGAGGTCATGGGGCTTCGCCAGTACCAGATTACGCGCAGCCCGCACAGCCGCGTCAATTCTTATCTGGTGATTGATTAGGTCGCTTTGGGGCGGGGCGTGAAGCCCTGCCCCAATCCGCCCGCCGGACGATAAAATAAGTAAACGCCCTATCCGCAGGCCGGGTCGGGCATCTCGTAATTTCACCTGCAAGAGGGTCAGAAAGATGGAAGCTGTATCAGTTGTCGGATTAGGAAAACTCGGATTAGGTTTGTCGTTAAGCTTCGCTTCAGCCGGTTTGAAAGTGCTTGGCGTTGATGTTAACGAGCATGTTGTACAGTCTATCAAGCGCGGCAAAACCCCTATCATTGAGCCGCGTTATCAAGAGCTGATTGAAGAGGTCGGAAGCGGCTTTGAGGCTACCTTGAGCCATGCCGAAGCGATTGAAAGAACCGATGTCACTTTTATTTTAGTGGCGACGCCGAGCATCGGCGACGGTCGCTTCTCGAATCGGTATGTGAAGTCGGCCATCAAATCTCTGGCCGAAGCTTTTGCCAAGAGCAATAAGCCGTATCATCTTTTCGTCATCAGCTCGACGGTCGTGCCCGGCTCGACCAATAAATCTTTTATCCCGCTGCTGGAACAGTATTCGGGCAAGAAGCTGAACGAAGATTTCGGCGTCTGTTACGACCCGGATTTCGTCGCTCTGGGCAGCGTCGTCAAAGATTTTCTGAATCCCGATTTAATCGTCGTCGGCGAGAGCGACACGCGCGCCGGAGACACGGTCGTTGCCATTCATGAAAAAGTCTGCCACAACAAGCCCGTCATCTCGCGGATGCCGATTATCAGCGCCGAAGTGGCAAAGGTAAGTTTGAACGCTTACATCACGATGAAGATCAGCTTTGCCAACACGCTCGCCAACATCTGCGAAAAAATTCCGGGCGCGGATGTGGACGCCATCACGAAGGCGATTGGCGTGGACAAGCGCATCTCTCCATATTATCTCAAAGGCGGTCTTGCCTACGGCGGCACCTGTTTCCCGCGCGACACCAAAGCTTTTATCACGATTGCCAAACAGTTTGGCGATGAAGCGGAGTTGATTAAAGCCACAGAGCGCGTCAACGAATATCAGAATCGCCATCTGGCAGATTTGGTTCTGAGCCAGCTTTCCGATGAAAGGAAAGTGTCTGTGCTCGGTCTGGCTTTTAAGACGCACACGCCCGTCGTTGACGAATCGCCCGCGATCAAGCTCATACAGGAACTCGTCAACGAAGACATAGATGTGACGGTTTACGACCCGCTGGCCTTGAACAGCGCGCATGCTGTCTTTGACGACGAGATAACCTATGCCAGCTCTGTGCAGGAATGCCTGTCGCGTTCTTCCGTCTGCGTGATTACGTTGCAGGATGCCGAATACAAACAGGTCGTGGAGAGTTTCGTGCCGGAGAAACCGCTAACCATCATAGACTGCTGGAGAGTCTTGGACCAATCAAAGCTCAACGAGCGCATCAACTATCTTGCGCTCGGTCGCGCTCATTAAACTCAGTCAACATTTAATAGCTTGCTTCGATGCTTGAGTGTTCATGAGCGAAGGGAAAAGTGTGAGAGAGGTTTTGTACGTCTGGCCGTACCTCGAATGGGGCGGAGCGCAAATCTATTTTGCGGGCTTGATGAAGTTTGCCCGCGAGAGATATGAGGTGCGCGCCGTCATGCCTGAGGGTTCTGCCGAACGCCTCTTGAGCTACATGGAAAGGCTACAGGTTCCGTGCGAATTTTTCGACGCGCACGTGGATGGCTCGCCCGCGCTTTCGCTCGGTCAAAAACTGCGTCGCCGCTGGCTAAAGGCGCGTTGCGAAATGGTGCTGGCTAGACATCTCTCGCAACGGGATTTAAAGCGGGCCATCATTCATGTTGACGCTGGGCCGTGGCAATCCTTCTGGCTGTTGCTTTATCTTTCGCTGCGCTCCAATGTTTTTGTGACGTTGCATACGGCTTTGCCGGAGATGTCGTGGCCGCGCCGTGTGGAATGGAAGCTCAAGTTTATGCTGCTCGATGCGCTGCAAGGATTTCACCTGCTGGCCTCGAACCGTGACATGCTCAAAAGTTTGCAGCCCTACTTGCCGGAAAAATCGCTCTCTCCCATACGCATAGCCTATTCCGGCATTGACCGGGATGAGATTACAAAAGCGCTGGAATCGGATTTTGACCGCGCGCGGTTGTGCGAGAAATTCTCTCTGCCTGCGGATGATTTTCTGGTTTTCGGGATGGGGCAGTTTATCGAGCGAAAGGGTTGCTGGGTGTTGCTCGAAGCAGCGCGGCGACTGCTTGAAGAAGACCATGCCATCACTTTTGTGTGGCTTGGAACAAGCGATTTGAGCGAGGCGGACGAGCATCGGATTTCAGAGTACGGACTCGGCGGAAAATTCCGTGTCATTGCGCCAGCGGAAATTGGCCCGCAACGCTTAGACCTTTTGCAGACCCTGCGTCTGGCGGACATGTTCGTGCTGCCGAGTTTTAATGAAGGCTTGCCTATCGCCCTGCTCGAAGCAATGGCGATGGGAAAGGCTTGTGTCGCTTCGCGCATCAATGCGATTCCTGAAGCCTTGACAGACCATCAGACAGGGCTACTGGTAGAGGCTGGCGACGCTCTCGCGCTCTCTTCGGCCATCAAAGAGTTAAAGGCCGATACGGAATTGCGCGAGCGGCTGGCACAGGCCGGGCAGGCGTTCGTGCTTGAGAATTTTGATGAGCGCGAGACTGCGAAAATCACTGTGGATTATTATGCCAACGGTTGTCGCGCCGTTTAAGTTTAGATGAAAAGAATCAGCCTCTCACGAAATGTGATGTTCGGTTTTCTCTCGTGGCTGTTGCCGCTCGGAGCGACCGTGGTGCTGACTCCGCTCATCGTGCATGGCCTCGGAGCAGAAGCCTACGGACTCTATGCGCTGGTCATGAGCTTTGTCGCCTATTCGTTTACGTTCAATGTCGGGCGAGCCATCACGAAATACGTCGCGGCATACAGGGCCAGCCAGCAGCACGAGCGCATCGGGGAAGTTTTATCGACCACGCTGGTCGTCAACATGATTATCGGCACATTGAGCGCGGGCGCGCTCGCGCTCTCGGCCAACCTGCTGGTCACGCGCGTGCTCAATATCGCGCCAGAGCTTCAGGCCAATGCGCGACTGGCTTTTTATCTGGCCTCGGTCGGCTTGCTGCTAACGATGCTCAGTCAGGTCTTTAACGCCGTGCCGCAGGCTGTGCAAAGGTTCGATGTCTATGCGCTGATTACCACTGTGACGGGCATTACGACCATCGTCGGCAACGGCGTGATGGTCTGGCTCGGCTTCGGCGTCAAAGCTCTTATCACATGGAATATTGCGGCGACCGGGATTTCGTGCATCGTCTACTTTATAGCCGCGCGCAGGCTGCTGCCGGAAGCACACCTGACCTTGCGTCTCAAGCGTGATTTGCTGTCCGGGATTCTTCGCTTCAGCGGAGCCGTCATCGCATATCAGGTGCTGGCAAATCTGTTGCTGCTCTTCGAGCGCGGGTGGCTGACGCGCTCGCTGGGTTCTGCCGCAGTCACTTTTTATGTCGTCCCGATGACGATTGCGATTTACATACATGCTTTTATCACAAGCCTGACGCTGGTGCTTTTCCCTCTGGCGAGCGAGGCCGGAGCGCAGGACGATCTGGGGCAACTGCAAACGATTTACACGCGCGCTTACAAATACATCAGCATGCTGGTTATCTTTCTGGTCATCACGCTGATTCTGGGAAGCGGCCCGCTGTTATCAAACTGGATGGGAGCGGAGTTTGCAGAGAAGTCCGCAAAAGTTCTCCAAATTCAGGCGCTGGTGTTTGGCATGATGGCGATGCTGATCGTGCCGTGGCAGATTGCGGACGGACTTGGATTTCCGTGGGCCAATGCGCTGCTCAGTATGTGGTGGCTCATCTGCACTGCGCTGCTGGCAATCTTCCTGACCCCGCGTTTCGGCATCGAAGGCATGGCCTACAGCCGCTTGATCGGAATGGCAATCTCGCCCGTGTTCATCCTGCTTGTTGAGCGGCGCGTGTTCGGCAGAAACCTGTGGGAGTTCTGGCGTCATGCGGGCTACTCTTTAATCTTGTCCGGCATCGCAGCCGGTTTGACACAGCACCTGCTGTTCAAGCGTTTGCCGCATGGCTGGTTCTGGTTTCTGTTCGCGGTAAGCCTCAGCGGACTCGTCTTCACGGGAATGTTATTAGCAACTCGTTATATGGATAATGATGAGCAACAGTGGCTCAGAAAATTCGTTGCCCGGATTCAAAGCTCAAATGCCTAACCAGACCAGCCAGACATCTCTTCCAAACGCGCTTGGCCGGAGCCTGTTGAATTTGATCCGGCTGTATACCTTTAACTCGCCTGTGCGAAAGGGCAAGCTGTCTCTGGCTCGCTTCGGGATGAGGTTTTCCGGCGCGCAGGAGCGCGGGGTGGTCGTGCCGACGGTGGATGGCCGACGCCTCTACGCGGATTTGTCCACGGGGATGTGCGAGACGCTTTTCTTTCTCGGCGAGTATGAAAGAAGCGTGACGCGCATTATTCGCGCGGTGGTTAAGCGAGGCGATGTCTGTTTCGATGTCGGGGCGAATTTCGGCTGGTACACGACACTGCTGCATCAACTCTCCGGCCTGGAAGGTGTGGTGCATGCCTTTGAGCCTGTGCCGCAAACTTTCAAGACGCTGGAAAAAAACATTGCGTTGATTCAGGATTCATCGAATATCAGTATTAATAATATCGCGCTCGGCGATACGCAGGGAAAGGTCGAGATGCATGTCTTTGCAGGTCTCCCGAACGGCCATTCTTCAATCTCTACAATGGGCCGCGAAGATTACGCGACAGTCGAAAGCCCGCTCATGACGCTTGACTCTTACATGAAAGAAAAAAATGTCGGGCGCGTGGATTTTGTGAAGGTAGATGTAGAGGGCGCGGAGTTGATGCTCTTAAAAGGCGCGTCTAAATTATTCGAGCAGCAGGTTCCGCCAATCTGGATGATAGAGATGGCGCTGGGGACGACAAAGGCGTTCGGTTATTTACCCGACGACCTGATCGTGTATATGAAGCAGCACGCCGGTTACGAATTTTTCGCCGTCAACGAAGCAACCGGAACATTGGAACGGGTTGAAGGATTTCCTCCCGAACACATCGGCGCGAATGTGCTTTGCATGCCCGCAGAACATTACGATGAGCGGTTCAGTCGCGCGCAGCTTCAGCCTTTGATGGCGGCGAATTAAGGGACACTGAAAATTTATGAAGGTTGTTATCTTATGTGGCGGGCAGGGAACGCGGCTTCGTGAAGAGACGGAGGTGCGCCCGAAACCGATGGTCGAAATCGGCGGGCGGCCAATCCTCTGGCATATCATGAAACTATACGCGCAGCATGGCCTGAATGAATTCGTCCTCTGTCTGGGATACAAAGGCCACGTCATCAAAGATTTTTTCGTCAACTATGAAGCGCGTATGAATGACTGCACGGTTAAGCTGGGACGGCGTCCGGCGGTCGAGTTTCATAGCGGCCACAGGGAAGACGGCTGGACTATTACGCTCGCGGAAACGGGCGAGATGGCGCAGACGGGCGCGCGTGTCCACCGCGCCTCGCGTTATCTCGATGGAGAAACTTTCTGCCTGACATATGGCGATGGCCTGGGCGATGTGAAGATTGCAGAGCTTTTAAAATTTCATCGCGCGCATGGAAAGATTGGGACTGTGACGGGCGTGCGACCGCCGGGTCGCTTTGGTGAATTGATGCTTGAAGGCAATCGTGTGGCTACGTTTGCGGAGAAACCGCAGGTCACGGAAGGCTTTATCAACGGCGGGTTCTTTGTCTTCGAGCCTGAGTTTGTGGAAAAATACCTTGACGATAGGGAAGACCTGACGCTGGAGAGCGAACCCTTGCAGCGACTGGCAGCAGACGGCGAGCTGATGGTCTGGGAGCACGAAGGATTCTGGCAGCCGATGGACACTTTCCGCGAATGGAAACTGCTCGAAGACCTCTGGCAATCCGGCCACGCGCCGTGGAAGATTTGGGAGTAGCCGTCCATTATAAAGGGAGCCTGAAGCGGGAATAGCATTCAACACTTTGCGCTCTTTGCCTCTGACCTCTATTGCGTGAAACGAGCTTTTAAACGCAAAGAGCGCAAAGGAAAGCTCGCAAAGAACGCAAAGGAGTTGAAGGCTTATCTCACTTGTCCGGGCCATATAGATATGGGAACAGAAACTACAGAAAAGAAATTCTGGCAAGATCGTCCGGTGCTCGTCACCGGAAGCACGGGTCTTTTAGGCAGTTGGCTAACACGCACGCTGCTTGAGCGCGAAGCTTTCGTCGTCAGCCTTGTGCGCGACTGGGTTCCCGAAAGCGAGTTGATACAGTCAGGCGCGATCAATCGAGTCAACATCGTGCGCGGCGACATTACAGATCAGGAGACGATGGAACGCGCGCTCGGCGAGTATGAGATAGATACTGTCTTTCATCTCGCGGCGCAAACCATCGTCGGCATCGCCAATCGCAACCCTGTCAGCACCTTTGAATCAAACATACGCGGCACATGGTCTTTGCTCGAAGCCTGTCGTCGCACGCCGACCGTCAAGCAGATCGTCGTCGCTTCTTCAGACAAAGCTTATGGCACGCATGAGAAGCTTCCTTATTCGGAAGACGCTCCGCTGCAAGGCCGTCACCCTTACGATGTCAGCAAATCCTGCGCAGACCTTTTGTCGCAAAGCTACGCGCAGACATACAAGCTGCCTGTCTGCATTACGCGCTGCGGCAACCTGTATGGCGGCGGAGATTTGAACTGGAACAGGCTTGTGCCGGGAACGATTCGTTCCGCCCTGCGCGGCGAGCGTCCTGTGATTCGCAGCGACGGCAGCTACATACGCGACTATTTTTATGTGGAAGACGGCGCGCTAGCTTACCTGATGCTGGCAGAGCAGATGGCCCGTCGTCCTGAGCTTGCGGGCGAAGCCTTTAATTTCAGTAACGAGATACAGGTCACAGTCCTTGAACTGGCAAACAGGATTCTGGAAATCGCTGATGCCGGAAAGATTGAGCTGGATGTGCGCAACGAGGCGCAGCATGAGATACCGCATCAATATCTGGACGCGACTAAAGCGCGCGAGATGCTCGGATGGCATCCACGTTTCACGCTCGAAGACGGCCTCATGCGGACGGTAGACTGGTACAGGGAGTTTCTGACGAAGAAGGATGGGATTGATGCCGCACGCGCCCTCGCAGGATGAAAAAATTCTCATCACGGGAGGCACGGGCTTTATCGGCAGGCATCTGCTCGGCGCGCTGTGCGCGCAGGGCTATCAACCGGCGGCTCTCACGCGAAAGCTAGAACGGGTCGAAAGTTTACCTGCTTTTGAGAGACAGCAGGTGCGCTGGATTGAGATTGATGTGACGGACAGGAGCGCGGTTTTTAATCTCATTCAAAGCGAAAAACCCGCTGTGATTTATCATCTGGCGGGAACAAGAGGAACAGGCGAGGCCGTGCGCGCGAAACAGGAATGTGCGGAGTTGAATGTCCGTGCGACAGCCAGTTTGCTCGAAGCCACAAAAGGCACAGGAGTCAGGCGCGTGGTTATCACAGGGTCTGCCGATGAGTATGGAAATCAGGCAGGCCCTTTGAAAGAAAGTTTTCCGGTGCAGCCGCTTTCTGCCTACGGCCTTTCAAAAGCGGAAGCGACGCGGCAGGCTTTGGAGATGTTTGAGAGGGATGGCGTGCCGGTCGTCATCTTGCGCCCGTTCACAGTCTATGGCCCACGTCAGCCGCGCCGGATGTTTGTTGCAGCGGCGATAGAGTGCGCTGTGAATGGCCTTCAGTTTGAAATGAGCGAAGGCACTCAACGGCGAGACCTGATTTTTGTGGATGATGTCGTGAGAGCTTTGCTGGCAGCCTCTGGCGCGCCGGAGATAGAGGGCCGGGTTATCAATCTCGGCAGCGGAAAAGCTGTGCGCCTGCGTGATGTGGCGCAGCTTATCTGGCAGCTCAGCGACACACGCGCGCCGCTCGACATCGGTGCGCGTCCGGCCTCTGCTGGAGAGATGCAAGACACCTGGGCGGACATCACTCTGGCCCATCAACTGCTTGACTGGCAGCCGCGCGTCAGTCTTGAAGAAGGATTATGCCGCACGATTGAATGGCAACGCGGGTTACAGGAGCAGAAAATATTAGCCACAGAGAACACAGAGACAGAAAAATTTTAAAGCTGAGAAATTGAATTTGTAATTCCTCTGTGTGCTCTGCGTCTAATAGTAATTACGGGTATGACGAATAATAATCAAAAGATTCCACTAGTCCAGCGCGTAGAATATTTGAAGGAAATCTGCCGCGATAAATCCGTGCTCCATCTGGGCTGCACCGGCTGGCCTTACACCGACATCATTGTGAAAGACGGAACGCTGCTGCATCTGCAACTGGAAGGAATCGCGCGCGAGCTTTATGGTTTCGATGCTGACCAGGAGGGGTTGGACGTGCTTTCAAAACGCGGCATGAAGAACCTTTATAAGGCAGACCTCGAAAGGCTTGATGAAGTCGAGCTTGATAAAAAATTCGATGTCATCATTGCCGGAGAGATGATCGAGCATCTGTCGAATCCGGGCCTCTTCCTGCGCGGCATCAAGCGTTTCATGCGGCCCGATACGTCGCTCGTGATTACGACGATTAACGCTTACGGCGGCATACGCATGTTTATGTACGGGTTGCGCGGGCGCGGGGGACGCGCAGAGCCTGTGCACCCTGACCACGTGGCTTATTATTCCTACTCGACGATTCATCATATTTTGGAGCGGGAAAACATCGCCGCCAAACGCTTTCTCTTTTACGATCTGGGGCCGGAGCATCGCCCGCACAATCGTTTCTATATCAACTGGGTAAATGATATTTGCGTCCGCTTTGCGCCGCAGTTGGCGGATGGCATCATCGTGGAATGCACGCTGGAACAAGGTGTTTGAAGATGAGTGAAAAGCTCAAGCATGTAGAAATCGTGGCTCCGGTTTATAATCGTCGTGAGACGACGCTTCAGTGTTTGCGCAGCCTGTCGCGGATTGATATGACCGGACTCAAAGTTCACGTCATTATCGTGGACGACGGCTCGTCCGACGGCACAAGCGAGGCCATCAGGGAAAAGTTTCCGGAGGTCGAGATAGTCCCCGGCGACGGCACGCTGCATTACACTGGAGCGACGAATCTCGGACTCGAAGCGGCGTTGAAAAAGAACCCGGATTACGTGCTAGCGATTAATGACGATTCGATTTACGACGAGCAGTTTTTGCAGCGCATGATTCGCTGCGCGGAAGAGTATCCGCGCTCGGTGATTGGAGCCTTGCTGCTGTTGTGGGATCGCCCGCATCAGGTCTTTCAAATCGGCGCACACTGGCATACTTGGTACGGCGGCTGGCGGCAACGTCTGGAACTGACGGCCTTTACCGTGCCGCAGCAGCCGTTTGAAGTTGAAATCATCGTCGGCAATTGCGTGCTCTATCCGATTCAGGCGATTCGTGAAGTGGGCTTGATGAACGTTAAGAAATTTCCCTACGGTCTCGGCGATATTGAATACACTCCGCGTATGCGGCGTGCCGGTTGGAAGCTCTTGATCGACCCGCGCGCACGCGTCTGGTGTCAGCCGAACAATGTGCCCGCGCCGCATATCAAACTGGGGCCGAAAAAATTGCTGAATGCTTTGTTCGTGGATTACGAGCATCAATTCAATCTCCAGCGGCAATTTGAAATGCGCTGGCTGTCCGCGCCGTCGCGCGCGAAGGCCGTGACGGCTTTCGGTATCATGCTCGTGCGTTTAGGCCTTAAGGTTACAGGCTTCGGTTCGTGGCCCAACTGGCCGGATAAAGAGATGAGCGGTAAAAGGAGTTAAGACATTGGCTGTCACTGAATCCGTATTGACGAATAAATTTGAAGGGCAACTGGAAAAGCTCGACATCAGTCTTTTTGAAAAGATCGAGAGCCAGACGACCGACAGGGACAAACGCTCTTTGCTGGCCTGCCAGCTCGCGGTCAGGTCGCTGAGGCCGGGCTACACTTATCTCGAAATCGGCTCGCATCTCGGCGGCAGCCTTCAGCCCTATCTGCCCGACACGCAATGCAGCCGCATCTATTCGATTGACAAACGTCCGCCCGCGCAACCGGACGAGCGCGGCATCACATACGAGTATCACAATAATTCCACACAACGGATGCTTGATAACCTGAAAGAGATTTCAGAACCCGCGCTTGAGAAGATTACCTGTATTGATGAAGATGCGAGCAAGATTGATTTTAAAACTATCGAACCCAAACCGCAGTTCTGTTTTATAGATGGAGAGCATACAGACCCCGCCTGTTTTTCAGACTTTCTCTTTTGCCTGAAGGCGCTCGACAGAGACGGCCTGCTCGTCTTTCATGACGCCCCGGTGGTCTATAACGGTCTGGCCCAGATCGTCAATTATCTCAAAGATCAGAGGATTCGTTTCCATGCTTATAATCTGCCGGACACGATCTTTGTCATCGAGATAAATGATTTCCCGATTCACCGGACGCAGAATATACAAGAGATGCTGATTGACAATCACGTCGGCTATTTGATGTCGCTCCAGTACAACGATCATTACCGCCGCTTTTATAACAGGCCGCCATTCAAGTGGCTGCGTCATCTGAAAGTGAAAGCCACCAAAACCAATGTCAGCCAATAAGCTGCTGTAAATAATTTTTCAGAGCGGGAAGAGTGCGATGCCGCGAGGGCTATTTTGAGGCTTCGCCGGGTTTTTCTTGCGCGTCATAAGCTGGTATAGTTCGAGTCGGCAAAGACAAGCATCTCCCCGCTCTTGAGTGCACAGCCGGAATTGTCGTTTATGTATCCAACAAGTCAGACCAGACAGTTATATATACCTTCCTCAAACAGCAGGCGGCTGGGCTTTTTTATCCCGATTGCGATCCTGCTGGCGATTGCGATTATCGCGGCCATTTTCATCGCTCTGTTCTCAGATGGTGTCTCCAATCCGTTTACGGAACTATACCTGCTGCCGTGGCTCGGACTAGCCACCGTCGTGATTGTTTCGCCTGCTGTTTACCTGGCAATGCGCGGGCGGTTTGACCTCTTTCACCCGCTGGTCTTTGCCGCGTGGTCATATTTTATACCGGCATTTATTGTTGGCGGACTACTGCTCGCCAGCGGATTTTCGCAGCCGTTTTTCCTGTCTTTCATTCCCGATTTGGAATACACGCTTCCGGTCACGGTCGTTTATGTCGCGCTCGGATTTGGCGGACTCATCTTAGGCTTTGCCCTGCCGTTCGGCAGAAAGTGGGGATATGCCCTGTCGCGCCGTTTGCCCGTCTGGGATTGGCCGGACAAAGATATTCTGGGGCCGGGCGTGCTGCTACTGGGGCTGGGCGTGTTCTTTAACTTTATGGCCTTTGCCGCAGGATTGATCGGGTATCAACGCGCAAGGCTACTCGATACGTTTGACGCGACGCTCTCGTTCTTCACTTACTTTGTCGCCGTCGCCAGTTTTATGCTGTGGTACTCGCTCTTTCGCGCAGAGAAGTTGACGTTCCAGTTCAAGGCGGTTGCTGTCCTACTCGTCGTTTTGATTCCTTACTCGACCTTGCTCGCAGGCTCGCGCGGGGGATTGATTCACAACCTGCTGCCGATTGCGATGGCCTTCTGGCTCTCAGGGCGGCGCATCAAATTTCATCACGGGCTTATCTTCGGCACGATTTTAACCATCGCCGTGCTGATCGGGATGATCTTCGGGACGACCTTTCGGAGCGTCAAAGGCGCTGAGGAACAGGTGAGTTTCGATACCTATATGTCGCAATCCTCGCAGGCGTTTAATATTATCTCCAATCGCGGCGTGACGGAAAATTTCACTTTCGCGGTGCAGAATCTGGCAGAGCGTATGGAGAATTTAAGCTCGCTCGCAGTGGTCGTCGGAAACTACGAGCAGCTTGAAGATTACGCCTCCGATTATGGTCTGGCGGGCAACATCTGGACTTATACATGGACAGCGTTTATTCCGCGCTTTATCTGGAATGATAAACCCATCATCGCCGACGCCAGAGCCTACAGCGCGCTCTATTTCGATTACGGCGAAAACTCTTATGCCATTACGCCGATTGGCGACCTGTTGCGTAATTATGGACCAATCGGAGTGCCGCTCGGGATGGCGCTGCTCGGTCTCGCGCTGCGCCTTTTATATTCGGCGCTGGTTGACGGGCCTGTAAGGTCTGTCTGGCGCTCTGCGACCTATTACCTGTTGCTGGTCAACGTCTCCTATGAAGGTTTCTATGGTATGCTGCTGCCTGCGATGCTCAGGTTGATGCTGATTCTGCTGCTCTGCGGTTTCGTCATTAATTTGATGGTGCGCCGGAAGGTTCGCTGAAGCCCGGAACGCATTGATCTTGAGCAATTAAAAATTCCAGACCTCCTAAGAGAAAGCGATTTCAAGCCCGGTTCAGTTTCTGCATGAGTGTTCTCGTCTTCACTAACGGTTGTTTCGACCTTTTACATCCCGGCCACATAGATTTGCTGGAACGCGCCAGAGCTTTGGGGGACAGGCTCGTCGTCGGCATTAATAGCGATGCTTCCGTCAGGGCTATCAAGGGGGCTGGACGCCCTCTGATGTCTGAGACGGA
This sequence comes from Pyrinomonadaceae bacterium, assembly GCA_963817025.1. Lineage (GTDB taxonomy): Bacteria > Acidobacteriota > Blastocatellia > Pyrinomonadales > Pyrinomonadaceae > JACMLC01. The sequence goes on from CAWFML010000005.1 coordinate 1,545,856, forward strand.
TCGCGCCACAGTCCTGCGCGGCCTGCGCGCGGTTGATGATGTCGTCGTCTTTGATGAACCGACTCCGGCGCGCATCATCCGTGAGTTAAAGCCCGATGTGCTGGTCAAGGGCGGCGACTGGCCCGTAGAGCAGATCATCGGAGCAGACTTTGTAATGGAACAAGGCGGCAAGGTTTTTTCGCTGCCGCTCGTGCCTTCATATTCAACTTCGCAAATTATCGAAAGGATGCAGCCATCGCCGGATGGCGAAGGCGCGTCCGGCAGCGAAAGCGATACAGAGAAGGTGATTTCCGTTGACGCGCTGGAAAATTCTCTACAGGAGCATCAACAGGTTATCTACACACTGCATGGCGAAGGGCTGAGGGCCATTCGCCTGTGCGCGCAATTGATCTTTGAAGCATTGGCTGGAAAACACAAAGTCCTTTTGTGCGGCAATGGCGGGAGCGCAGCGGACGCTCAGCACATCGCCGCAGAATTTATCGGCAGATTTGAAGAAGAACGCAGGGGCTGGCCCGCCATCGCGCTCACGACAGACACTTCGACCATAACTTCCGTGAGCAATGATTATGGTTATGAACAAGTTTTCTCCAGACAGGTCGAAGCTCTGGCCGCGCCAGATGATGTGCTGGTAGGCATCAGCACGAGCGGCAATTCGCCGAATGTGATTGCGGCTGTGATGACTGCGCAGCGTCTCGGCTGCAAGACCATCGGACTGACAGGGGCCGGAGGCAAGCGGCTCGCCTCGCTCTGCGACGCATCAGTTCTGGTCCAATCGCAACGCACTGCGCGGATACAGGAAGCACATAACATCATCGGCCATCTCTGGTGCGAGCTGGTGGATAAACTTTTGAAAGAGCAGCAGTCATAAGCTCTGGGACGATCAAGATGCTTTTTCAAAATTCAAGCGACGGAATGTTTCAACCCTTTGCGTCTTGAGTCTTTCTTTGTTTGCGCCTTTGCGCGAAACGTTGCGGGTTCGCGCAAAGGCGCTAAGTTAAATCAGAAGGCGCACAGAGTTGAATGGTTTTGAGATGACGCATAGTCTCCATGAAAATGATGCTGCCCTTTATGATGAGTTGCTTGAGGTCATCAAGAGGTTTGAGCGCACGGCGATTATGGTGGTCGGCGATGTGATGCTCGACCGATACTGGTGGGGCACGGTCAGTCGCATCTCGCCGGAAGCTCCCGTGCCGGTTGTCAGGCATGAGCGGAGCACTCTGGCAGCGGGCGGCGCGGCTAATGTCGCGGCCAATATCGCCGGACTGTCCGGCAGCCCTTTGCTCGTCGGTTTAATCGGCCATGACGAGGGCGGAAGAGAGCTTCCAGCAGTGCTCAACAGCATCAATGTTTCGACAGAGCATTTAATTGCGCTCGACGGGCGACCGACGACAGTTAAGACACGCATCGTCGCGCACAGCCAGCATGTCGTGCGACTTGATAACGAGGATGCCGCGCCGATTTCAGCAGAGCAGGCGCTACGTGTGACGCAGCATGTGTTGAGGCTTTTGCCGCAGGCAAAAGTTCTGGTCATCTCGGATTACGCGAAGGGCTTGCTTGAGCCTGACCTGCTTCAGAGCATCATTGCCGCAGCAGTAAAGCTTGGCATTCCAGTCTTGGTTGACCCGAAGGGAATTGATTACAGGCGTTATGCCGGGGCAACTTTGCTGACGCCCAATCGCGCTGAGGCGGCGCATGCCTGCGGGATTGACGCGAGTGACCAGCGCGCAGTTGAATTGTCGGGCGAACGTCTTCTGGACCAACTGGATATTTCTTCCTGTCTGATTACGCAGGGCGAAGAAGGCATGACGCTTTTCCGGCGCGGGCAGCCTCCAGTTCACCTGACCGCGATGGCGCGCGAGGTTTATGATGTGACGGGAGCAGGAGACACTGTGATTGCGGCCTTGAGTCTGGCGATTGGAGCGGGCGCGGATTTACTGACTGCCGCGAGGCTGGCGAATCTTTCCGCAGGGCTGGCCGTCGAACAGGTCGGCACGACTGTGCTCAGCCTTGACGCGCTGCGCCAGCATCTGGAAACACTTGTCCCGGCGACGCACGCGGACGAAAGGGAGAGGGCTGCGCCCGACGCGCGGCCCGTCTGATGCACATGCCTGAAAATGCCTGCCGTAATTTTCGTGCTGCATGAAGAACACTCAGGGTGAACAAAAACATTCAGTGGCATTGGTCGTCCCGGATTTGTCCAATCATAGCGGCGTTCCGGCGGTGGCTCTCTTCCTGCACAGAATCATCGAGGCTTCCGGGCGTTACAGTCCGGAGTTGATTTCGCTTTCGACCTCTGCGCGTGATGCGAACAGCACGCGGCTATCTTCGCCCGCGAGCTGGTTGAGAAAAGCGACTAAATCCGAAGGCGTCTGGCAAGGCTTGAAATATCGCCATGTCGGCGCGGAATTTACGGAACTCGAATTTCAGCGTTATCGCCCGCGCCGTGTTCTGACAGAGCTATTGAGCAAGTTCGAGATTGTGCAGGTCGTGGCGGGATGCCCGCCGTGGGCTTTGGTGACGAAAAGCTATCAAGGCAAAGTCGCTTTGCAGGTTGCCACGCTGAGCGCTGTCGAACGCGCTTCGATGCTCAGGCAGTCGCCACCCGCAAGACGCGCTTGGCTCTGGTTGATGACGAAAATCAATACCCTTGTCGAGCGGCCCGCGCTGCGCCGCGCGGATGTGGTCTTTGTCGAGAACAGGTGGATGTATGACCTGCTGAGGGCTGAGCACGGCGAGAGTAAGATCGTTTTTGCTCCGCCGGGAATTGACACGCACTTTTTTCAACCGGCGGATTACAAACCGGACGGCTATTTTTTGTGTGTCGGTCGCTTTAACGACCCGCGCAAAAATGTGCGGCTGCTGTTTGACGCATATCATCGCTTGCGTGAGGAAAGAGCGGGTGCGCCGCCGTTAGTTCTGGCTGGCGAGCTTGCGCCGCTTGCCTCCGATATGGCATACGCGGAGTCTCTGGGAATTCTGCCGCACTTGAAAATTTATGAGAGCGTGCCGCTTGAAAAACTCCGGTCACTTTATCAAAATGCGTCTCTGTTTTTGCTCTCTTCAAATGAAGAAGGTTTGGGACTAGTGATTGCAGAGGCGATGGCCTGCGGGATTCCGGTTGTGAGCACGAGTTGCGGCGGCCCTGAGACGCTCGTTGTCGAAGGAGTGACCGGACATCTGACGCCTGTGGGCGATGCCGGAGCGATGAAGTCGAAAGTGATGCGCTTGCTCGATGACGTAGAGCTTCGCCGCCGGATGGGCGAGGCGGCGCGCATGCGTGCCGTCGAAAGTTTTTCGTTGGAGGCGGCGGGAAAAGTTTTTCTGGACCATTACGATGCGCTGCTCGGAATCTAGTTGGCTGCTGATTGTGGAATGATGGCTAAGAATACAGATAGAGACTGGGAGATATACGGGCAGATTGCTCCGTATTTCGGAGTTCTTTCGGATGAGAAATTCATGCCGGATAAGCTGGACGACTCTGCTGTCAACGAATTCTTTGCCTCCGGCGAGCAGCACATAGAGCAACTCGTTTCTCAAATCAAGCAGCATCTCAAACAGGATTTCGAGCCGCCTAGATGTCTCGATTTCGGATGCGGCGTCGGCAGGCTTGTCCTTCCGCTAGCCAGAAGATTCGAGAGCGTTGTCGGCGTGGATGTCTCGCGCTCGATGATTGAAGAGGCGCGGCGCAATAGCGAAAAGTTCGGCATCGGGAATGTAGAATTTGTTGAATCGGATGACGAACTCTCAAGGGTTAATGGCAAATTCGATTTTGTGCATTCTTTTATCGTGATGCAGCACATTCCGCCAAAACGCGGCGAGCGGCTGGTGCAGCGATTGATAGAGTTGCTGAATCCGGGCGGAGTCGGCGCGCTGCATTTCACATACTCTTGGGAGGGCTGGCTGCGCACGGCCACGGGCAAGCAAAGGTTTTCTCGCTGGTTAAGAGAAAGCGTGCCGCTCTTTCATAACCTGACTAATCTGGCGCGCGGCAGAAGATTCGATCACCCGTACATGCAGATGAACGCTTACGATTTGAATAAGCTGTTCAGCATTTTGCAGGAGCACGGCTGCGGGCAAGTGCACGCGGAATTTACAAGCCATTCGGGACACTGGGGCGTCATGCTGCTCTTTCAGAAAGCCTGATGTGAGATTGCAGGATTTTTCATAGACGTAGCGCTTGAAATCACTTAGAGGTTGAACATTTTGGAAGCCGTACCAGAATTGACGGGCATGCCGGAAAAGACCGGGCAACATCGCGGCGGGTTACAGTTGTATCTGGATGTGTGCCGCGAGGTGGCGAAAAATACTGCGATGGGTTCTGCGCGGGTGCGCGCGTGGCGGCTCAACAGGCCGCGCGCCTTCACGGCCTTTACGCATCAGGATGAAGAGCTTGAGCGATATGCTTTTCTGGCCCTTCGCAGCCTTTTGGGCATCACGGGCAGCGTCAAGAATCTACACATAGTCGAACTGGGGCCGGGGGATTTTATGACTTCGGGACTGGCCCTGCTCGCTGCCGGGGCAGCCTCCTACACGGTCATTGATCGCTTTGTCGGTGATTACTCAAAGCCGGAGGCGAAAGAGTGGTACAGGGAAGTTGAAAAAGCTTGGCCCAGAATTTTTCCAGAGATGCCGTGGCCTGATTACCTGAGGGCTGAAAATTTTCCGGAAGGTTATGAAGACAGAGTGCAGGTCTTGCCCATTCCGATTGAAGAGGTGACTGCGGAACGCCGCTATGATGTCGTCTGTTCGTATCAGGTGGGCGAGCATGTCAGCGACATAGATTCATTTGCGGAGATGAACGAGCGGCTGCTGAATCCGGGCGGAGTCGCAGTCCATCGCGTTGATTTTGGCCCGCACGATTGCTGGTTCTATTATCGTGACCCGTTGACCTTCCTGCGTTTCCCTGACTGGCTCTGGTCGCTGATGGGATCGAATCGAGGGACGCCGAATCGTCATCGCTTTCATGAATTCTGTGCGGCATTTGAAAAGGCGGGTCTCAAAGTAGAGATCGTCAGCCGCGACCTGTTTCCTGAGGGGAAGATCGAGCATCGCAAGCTGGCGAAGCGTTTTCGCGCGATGCCGCAGGATTCGCTGGCGATTGGGACTGCCATCTTCGTCTGTCGCAAGTGAAGGATGCGTGGCGAGCATGATGCTGCGCCAGTCGCGCGTCATATCACATGCATGCAAAAAGGTTAGAGGAGTGAATGTCATGCAAGACACCACTGTTGAAGAGATTTTAGAAGAGGTGAAGACGCTCCCGCCTGAACAGCAGGAGACGCTACGCGAGGCGCTAAATCTCTTTGTTACTTTGTTCTTGACGGGCGCGGCGGTAGAAATCATGGAGAAGACGCTTACACTTATGCCGGATGACATGCGGCATTTGCGTGATGTGCTCAATACTTTCAACCTCGACATCGCTGGAGCAGAAGGCAGAGCGCAATTGGCGCGCAGCGTTCGCGGTAAGTATGCAAACTTGCCGACCGGCAGTGAAGCTTTTGCCGCCCGAAAAGCTGAAGAGATTAAACTGGAAGATCGCAGGAGCAGACAGTGATTTACGTGCTTGATGCATGTGCCATGATAGCTTTCCTGAAGGGCGAGACAGGCGCAGATGTAGTGGAGAATGCCTTGCTCGAAAGTGGCGGGCAGTGTATGGCCCACGCCCTAAATCTATGCGAGGTCTATTACGATTTTCACCGGGCCGGAGGTGCACACGCTGCCGATTCTGCAATCCTGGATATGAGGATGTTAGGTTTGGGTGAGCGAGATGACATTGACGAGCCGTTTTGGAAAAACGTCGGTCAACTCAAAGCTCAAGGGAAAATATCTCTTGCAGATTGTTTTGCGATTGCGTTAACGAATCGTGTCGGCGGCACACTCTTAACCTCCGACCATCACGAACTGGACGCGGTATCAGCGGCAGGCATTTGCTCCGTCACATTTATCAGATAGGCAAGATGAATAGAATTTTAATCTTTAGCGATTACTACCTGCCGGGTTACAAGAGCGGCGGGGCCATGCGTACCATCGTCAACATGGTGGAGCGTTTGGGCGACAGGTATGAGTTCTATGTCATCACACGCGGCTTTGATGTAGACGAGAAAGAAACTTATCCGGGCATGTCCATCAACGATTGGAATCAGGTGGGCAAAGCGAAGGTGTTTCATGCGGGGCATGGTCAACTGAATTTTGCCACGATTCGCCGCGTGCTCAGGGAGGCCGCGCCGGACGCGGTGTATCTGACGAGTTTCTTCTCGCCTTTCGGAGTCAAGTTTCTGACTTTGCGCCGGTTTGGAATGACGCTGGACGTGCCTGTGATTCTCGCGCCCGAAGGAGAGTTTTCGCTTGGAGCTTTAACGATCAAGTCGAAGAAGAAAAAGCTTTTTCACAGTCTGGTCAGTTCCGGCAAATTGTACCGCAACCTGATCTGGAAGGCTGCCGGAGAGCCTGAGCGAGAGGACATACGGCGCATGGCGGGCGCGGATTGCGAAATCTTTATCGCGCCCAACATGCCGCCGCGCATCATTCTGGAAAACTACTCGCAGGCGCAGAAGCCCGCCAAGAAATCCGGCGCGGCGAGCTTTGTTTTTGTTTCGCGCATCGTGCCGAAAAAGAATCCGAAGCTGGCTCTGGAACTTCTGCCGCGCATCGAGGGCGAAATCATCTTTGATATGTATGGCCCGCTTGAAGACAAGCATGAAGACTACTGGCAGGAATGTCAGGCTTTGATGGCGAGCATGCCGGAGAGAATCAAGGTCACGCATCGCGGCTCTATCTCGCACGACAGGGTGGCGGAAAAGATGAGCGAGTATCATTTCTTCGTGCTGCCGACGCTCGGAGAAAATTTCGGGCACGTCATGCCTGAAGCCTTTGCCGCCGGTTGCCCGGTCTTAATCAGCGACCAGACGCCGTGGCTCGGATTACAGGGTAAAAATATCGGGTGGGACTTGCCGCTTGAACGGCAAGAGCTGTGGATTGAGGCCATGCAAAAATGCGTTGACATGGATCAGGCAGCTTACAGCCAGCTTTCACAATCTACCCGGCAGTATGCGATTGATTGGCTGGGCGCGCCGGAGGTCGAGCAGGCGACGGCACGCATTCTGGACTACGCTTTGGAGAAGCGAAGGACTGCTGTTTCTTCCGCAGCTTAAGAAAGAGCGTTAAGGCATTCATGCTTGGAACTCAGACCTTTGCGCCTTAAGTTTTAACTTAGCGCCACCAGCGCGAAACAAAACGGTTTCACGCTGGTGGCGCGAAGGAAAGAAAAACTTCAAGGCGCGAAGAAGAGTTTGGAAGGTAACTGAGAGTGAGAGTTTTAATCATCGGCGGCGGCGGGATGCTTGGACATAAGCTGGCGCAGGTTTATCGAAATCGTTTCGAGACGTGGGCCACTGTCCGTACAGGCTTCCGCGATTATGAAAAATTCGGGCTGTTCGACCCCGCGCGTATCATCGGCGGCGTGGATGTCTTTGATTTCGATACTGTGATTCGCGCCTTTGCAATCGCGCGCCCGGATGTCGTCATCAACGCCGTCGGAGTTATCAAGCAACTCCCGACAGCCAAAGACCCGATCATTGCTTTGACCATCAACTCGCTCTTTCCGCACAGGCTCGCCAGCCTCTGTCAGGCATCCGGCTGCCGCTTGATTACTTTGAGCACCGATTGTGTTTTCAACGGGCGGCGCGGGATGTACACGGAAGAGATGGCGGCGGATGCAGAGGATTTGTATGGCCGCACAAAATATCTGGGCGAAGCCGTGGGCCAGCAGAGCCTGACGCTTCGCACTTCGATCATCGGGCGCGAGCTTGAGAGCGCGCACAGTCTGGTCGAATGGTTTCTGAGCAATCGCGGCGGAAAGGTCAAGGGCTTTACTAAAGCTATTTATACAGGTTTCCCCACCATCGTGATGGCGGAAATCATTGCCGATTTGATAGAGCATCATCCGAATTTGTCCGGTCTTTATCATGTCTCAAGCGAGCCGGTTAACAAGCATGACTTGCTTTGCCTGATGCGCGACGCTTATAAAGTTTCGATTGAGATAGAGCCGGATGCGGATTTTCAGATTGATCGCAGCCTCGACTCGCAGCGTTTTCGTGAGGCGACAGGGTTCGCGCCCGCGCCGTGGCCGGAGATGATCGAGGCAATGGCGGCTGATTCAACACCATACGAGGAATGGAGAAATTAGAAGTGTTTCTTGAAGGCAAACGAATTCTGGTTACGGGCGGCACAGGGTCTCTGGGCCAGAAACTCGTGCGCCGCATGCTGACGGGCGAGATGGGCCGCCCTGCAAAAATCACGGTCTTCTCACGCGACGAAGCCAAACAGCACTACATGCGTCTCGAATACCTGCATCGCAAGATAGCAACAGACGACATCATCTATGAGGACTCGCAAGACCTGCTGACCTTTCGCATCGGAGACGTGCGTAATCCTTCAGCCCTCTTGCAGGCGCTCAGGAACACGGATGTGGTCTTTCATGCGGCGGCTTTAAAACAGGTTCCGACATGCGAATATTTTCCGTATGAAGCGGTGCAGACCAACATTCTTGGCCCACAAAATCTGGTGCGTGCGCTTCGTGAAAACGATACGCCGGTTGAGCTGGTCGTCGGCATCTCGACGGACAAAGCCTGCAAGCCGATTAACGTCATGGGCATGACCAAAGCTTTGCAGGAGCGCATCCTGCTCGAAGCCAGCATGGATTGCGAGAAGACGCGTTTTCTCTGCGTGCGTTATGGCAACGTCATTGCTTCGCGCGGCTCAATCGTGCCGCTCTTTGTCGAGCAGATACGAACGGGCGGCCCTGTGACTGTGACCTTGCCTGAGATGACGCGCTTTCTGCTCAGTCTTGACCGCGCGGTTGATACAGTCTTTGCGGCAGTCAAGAGCGGAGAGAAGGGTGAAACATATGTCCCGCGAGTTCCGGCTGCGAATGTGGTGGACATCGCAAAAGCTTTGATGGATGAAAAGGAAGTGGACATCACTTTCACAGGCATACGCCCCGGCGAGAAGGTGCACGAGATTATGGTTTCGGAGGAAGAATGTTTTCGCACTATCGAGCGCGACGGCTACTATGTGATTCTGCCTGTCCTGCCGGAGTTGCGGCGCGGGCTTGAGTTCACTCCCGTGCTGACAGGCGAGTATTCATCCATGCACGACAATCTGGCGATACCTGAGCTGCGCGAATTGCTCGCAGGGGCGAGGAGTGAAATTGCTTCATTCAAATAAAAATTCGATGAAGGTGATGACCATCTTCGGGACGCGCCCGGAGATAATTCGCCTCAGTCTTGTGATGCGACAGCTTGACCAGCATTGCCAGCACCTGACCGTGCACACCGGCCAGAATTATCACGAGAGCCTGAGCGACATTTTCCTGCGCGACTTGCAGGTTCGCACGCCGGATTTTCACCTGGGGATGCGCGCCAATAGTTTTGGCGAACAGGCGGGGCAGATTCTTTCGGGTGTTGATAAACTGCTCGAAGAACATCAACCGGATCGCGTGCTGATTCTAGGGGACACGAACAGCGCGCTCTCTTCAATCGTCGCCGCGCGTCGCCGGATAAAAGTTTTTCACATGGAGGCTGGCAATCGCTGCTATGACGACCGCGTGCCGGAAGAGATAAATCGCCGCATCGTAGATCATTCGAGCACGATTCTGATGCCGTACACAGAGCGGAGCAAAGAAAATCTGGTGCGCGAGGGAATTGAGCGCGACCGCGTTTTTGTGACGGGCAATCCGATAAAAGAAGTGCTCTCGACCTTTGCGCCGCAGATAGAAGCCAGCGAAGTGATGTCGCGTTTGAAAGTTAACGCGAGAGAATATTTGCTGGTCACGATGCACAGGTCTGAGAATGTGGACGAGCCTGAGCGTTTGGCCCAACTTCTGGGCGCGCTGTCCGTGATTGCGGATAAATATAAGCATCCCTTGCTGGTCAGCGTTCACCCGCGCACGGCGAGCAAGCTTGCGGATTTCAACCTGCAACCGGCCTCCGAGCGAGTCGTGCTGCTTGAGCCTTTAGGGTTTTTCGATTTCGTCAAGCTTGAGCGAAATGCGCTCGCAGTCCTCTCCGACAGCGGCACTGTGCAGGAAGAGTGTGCTATCTTCGGCATCCCGAATGTGACCATCAGGGACGTGACGGAAAGACCGGAGACGATTGAATGCGGCAGCAATATCCTGAGCGGCGCGCGGCTCGATGACATCGTGCGCGCAGTCGAAATCGCGCTCACGCTTCCGCCAAACTGGACTCCGCCGACCGAGTATCTGGCGGAAAATGTTTCGAGCACGGTCGTTAAAATCGTTCTCGGCTATACGAGCTTGAGACAACATGGAGTTGGGATTTAATAACTATTTTCAGAAGCCACTCAAGCCTTTGCGCCTTGAGTCTTTCTGTGTTTGCGCCACCAGCGTGAAATCGTTTTGTTTCGCGCTGGTGGCGCAAAGTTAAAAACAGAAGGCGCAAAGAGTTGAAGGATTTTGTTTCTTGCATATTGAATCGGTCTCTCAGAAAGATAGATTAAGGAGTTAGAGAGAATCTATGAAAAGGGTTTTCGCTCTATTACGGAGAAGGCATCTGCTCGCAACGCTCTATTATGTTTCGACGATGCCGGTTAGCATTATCTTTATCCTCAATTCAAAACGGATTCATGAATCTTACGGAATGGGTTTCTGGAAAAAGCTGGTCTTGGGCACGCGCTTTTTTCTTAACACGATTCGCATTCAAACCGGCACGTCGTACAAGACGCATCTGGCGATGGCTTTGAAAATTCTCGAAACTCCGCCGGAGGTCAAAGGCGATGTGGTCGAGTGCGGGACATGGAAGGGCGGCTCCGCCGCAAATCTCTCGCTGGTCTGTCGCATCGTCGGGCGCAAGCTGGTGATTTTCGATTCGTTCGAGGGCTTGCCCGAAGGCGAAGATAATGACCGTGAAGCTCATCTCTACAAGAAGGGCGATTACGCAGGCGCGCTCGAAGAAGTCAAACACAATCTGAAAAACTATGGCGCGCTTGAATGCTGCGAATTCGTCAAGGGCTGGTTCAAGGATACGCTGCCGAACCTGAACAAGCCTGTCCTGCTGGCCTTTCTCGACGTGGATTTGGAGGCAAGCCTTGATACCTGCGTGCGCTACATTTATCCGAACCTGACTGCGTCCGGCTACATTTTCATAGACGAAGTGGTGGGCACGGACTACTGTTCGCTCTTTTATTCGGAGCGTTGGTGGCATGAGAATTTCAATCGCACGCCGACGGGGCTGGTGGGCGCAGGCATGGGGCTGGCTCTCGGAGAGTTTTACATCGGCCCGTGGTCGGAGATTGAAGACCACCCGCTTCAACATGCCAACGCGGGCGCATACACGCGCAAGGACATGTCCGGCCACTGGTCTTATTTTCCGGCTGAATCAGAGATTCCAGCGAGTTTGTCCGGGCAGGAGGTCGTAGGGGCTGTGCATGAAACGGCGGTGAGGAAATGAGAGACAAGTTAGTCAACATCATTGTCGAGCGGCTGAGAAAGGATGCTGCGAAAATCCGCGAGCAGTTTCAGCAGCCGAAAGAGGTGCAGACCAGATACGCAGCCGTTGATGACGTGCTGCCGCCAGAGATAGCGAAAGACATCTACGCAGGCTTCCCTTCGGTCGAACAGATGCGCTTGATGTCCAGCTTCCGCGAGAAAAAATATACCTCGAAGTCGCTGGATAAAATGCAGAGCCTGATTGCCGATGCGATCTTCGCTTTTCAAGCGCCGGAAGTGATACGCGAAGTGGAAATGATTACGGGCATGGATGACCTTGTGGGCGACCCGCACCTGTACGCGGGCGGCATCAGCGCGATGCTCAAGGGCCATTTTCTCAACCCCCACATAGACAACTCGCATGATTCCGAGCGCAAGTATTACAGGGCTTTGAACCTGCTCTATTACGCGACGCCGGATTGGGCCACTGAGAACGGCGGCAATCTTGAATTGTGGAACACGCAGGTCAGAGAGCGCGTGGAAATCCCTAGCCTCTTTAACAGGCTGGTGATTATGGAGACCAACAGTCTGTCATGGCACTCTGTCAACGAGGTGCGTGTGGAAGGGAAGCGTTGCTGCGTCTCGAACTACTTTTTTTCGCCGCACCCGCCGGGCGGCAAAGAGCATTTTCATATCACTTTCTTTCAGGCGCGACCGGAACAGCATGTCCGCCGTCTGCTAACTCTGGCCGATAGCTCTATGAGAACGCTGCTCAGAAAAGTGGTCAAGCAGGGAGTCGGCAAAAAGGATTTATACGAAGGGCCGCAGGTTTAAAAGAAAAAAGGCAAAAGGAAAAAGTAAGAAGCCTTCAACTGTTCTTCATTTCGCCTTTTGCTTTTTTCTTTCTTCATTAAAGTGTTAGAGATGCCGAAAAGAATCTGGCTCGTTTCAGAGCTTTATTACCCGGAAGAAACTTCCACCGGATATTACATCACGAAGATCGCAGAGGGTCTCGCGGATCGCTTTGAAGTTCATGTGCTGTGCGGCCAGCCAGCCTATTTCAATCGCGGCGTCCGCGCGCCGCGCAGAGAGACGCATAACGGCGTCGAGATTGAAAGATGTCTGGGCACGACGCTGGACAAAAACAAGATGTGGGGCCGGATGCTCAATCTCGTCACGCTGACTCTGACAATCTTCTGGCGTGCGGTGCTGCAATTCAGGCGCGGCGATGAAGTGCTGGTCGTCACAGCCCCGCCCACCTTTCCCTTTATCACCAAGTGGGCCTGTCGCCTGCGCGGCGCAAAATATCTGCTGCTGATTCATGACAACTATCCTGAGATTTTGATTGCGGTCAAGGATGTCAAACCCGATGCGGCCTTTGTGCGGTTGATGCACTGGATGAACAGGCGGCTCTATAAAGGCGCAGCAAAGATCATCGTCGTAGGCCGTGACATGAAAGAACTCCTGACGCGGAAGATGGACGGAGACGATTCGCGCATCATCAATATTCCGAACTGGGCAGAGCTTGAGAGAGTTGACCCCGCGCCGCGCGAGGATAATACGCTGCTCAAAGATTTGGGACTGATGGACAAATTCGTGATGCTCTATGTCGGCAACATGGGTTACGCAAATGACATGGAAAGCATCCTGTGGTGCGCCGAGCAATTGAAGGGGCGAGAAGAGTTTCATTTCCTCTTTATCGGCAACGGCGTTAAAAGACGCTGGCTCGAAGCGACTGTCAAAGAACACTCGCTCAACAACATCACAATCCTGCCGCCGCGACCGCGCGACGACCAGCGAAACTTTCTCAACGCCTGCGACATCGCGCTCATCTCGCTTGTCAAAAACATGCTCGGCGTTTCAATGCCGAGCCGGACTTATAACACGCTGGCATCCGGCAAGCCGATGATCGGTATCGCAGACCCTGCGTCAGAGTTGTCGCGCGTGATAAAGGAAGAGCGTGTCGGGTGGCTTGTCCCGACGGGAGAAAAAGAACTCCTGCTCGAAGCGATAATAGAAGCACAGTCATGCCCGCAGAGGCGTGCCGAGATGGGACATCGCGCGCGTCTCGCGGCAGAGAAAAAATATTCTTTACGCAAAGCTGTCGAAGATTATCGAGCGGTTTTTCTGAGTAACGATGTCGCGCAAAGTGGATAAACGACAAGCCGGCGAGACGGAAGGGCTGCGCGTTCTGGTGACGGGAGCCACGGGGTTCGTCGGCTCCGCCATTGTGGAGCATTGCCTTCGCGCGGGAATGCAGGTCAACACTCTGGGGCGCAAAGCCGCTGGCCCGGATTCGCCGCCAAACTATTTTCAAGGCGATATTACAGAGCCTGAAAGCTTAAAGGCGGCGATGTCGGGCGTTGATTGCGTGGTGCATTCGGCGGGGCTGGCACACCAGTTTAATAAGACGGCGGACGAGCTGTTCATAAAAAATAATATAGAGGGCACAGCGAATGTTGCCCGTGCTGCCGTCGAGGCGGGTGTGCGCCATTTCGTTCTAATCAGCTCGATCACAGTCTATGGCGCGCGTGATTCTCAGCTCTGCGACGAGACTGCCGAATGTCAGCCGCAGACTTTTTATGCTGAGAGTAAATTGCTGGCAGAGCGGCGCGCGGGCGAAATCATCGGCCAGTCGGGCGCGTGTCTGACCATCTTGCGTCTATCGGTTGTTTATGGCGAAGGCGACGGCGGGAACATCTTGAGACTGATGCGGACGATTGACCGCAAACGCTTTGTCTGGATTGGCCGCGGCGAAAATCGCAAGACCATCGTGCACAGAGATGATGTGGCGCGTGCCTGCGTGGCAGCCTTGAGCGCGCAGTGTCAGGGAACAAGCGTTTATAATCTCTGCGGCTATGCCCCAACGATGCGCGAGATGGTGGGGATTATGTCGGACGCGCTGGGGAGAAAACCGCCGCGCTGGCACATTCCGCAGGGCTTTGCGCTTGGGCTGGCGAAAACTGCAACCGCGCTGACAGGCGGCTATTCAAAGTTTGCCACGCTCCATGATGTTATAAAAAAATGGCTCATCAACGATCTGTTTGACGGGCGAAAGTTCAGAGATGATTTCGGCTTTGAGCCACAGGTGAGTCTCGAAGAGGGATTGCGCCGCGAAGTCCACTGGTATCAAAGCCGCATCCGATAACGTCTCCGGTGTGAATCGGATTTTGTGCCGGATTTTATGATTGCTATCATCATTGCAAGACCGGCGTTTGGGATGATGGTGTTTGAGAGGGAAGGGGTAGTGTCATGAAGAGGTTTGTGCTGAAGACGGGTTTCTCAAGATTTGTAATCCTGTTAATGCTGGGGACATGTCTGCATACTATTATCAAAGCGCAGTATAGATTGCCTGAATGGCCTGCGGGGCAGAATCCGGCTCAGCTTGTCCCGGCGCAATTGATGCCCTCGCTGCAAGATCAAACCAGCACGCTCAGTCAGGAGTCGCGCGAGACTTTTAATGTGCGGCTTCTGGGCGCGCGTGGCAACGGGCGGACGGATGACACGGCTGCCATACGCGCCGCTGTGCAGTTGATTGCACAGGCCGGAGGCGGAAGGCTCTATTTCCCCAACGGAGTTTACCCGATTAGCGGTTCGATTGATCTTCCGTCCGGCATCACGATTGAAGGCACAAACGGTTCTTACAGCGGAAACTGCAAGCTGCTTCTGACCAAGCCAAATCAAGCTGTATTTACCATCGGCGAAAACCGTCGGCGCATCAGCATCAGCAATATCGAATTGAAGGCTAACCCGCTCTCTGCTCCGCCCTATGTGATGAGCAAGTCAACAGGCGTTTCCGCGAGAGGTTCTGCGCCGAACAGCAGTTTCGAGATCGAGTTCAGGAACATGACCTTCACCGGATTCGACCGTGGAATCAGCGTCGAAGACTCTCAGAATCAAGGGGCCTGGCAGTTTGATAATGTGCTGGTGGATCACTGCACGTTTGCCGAAAGCACCTATGGAATTTATCTGGACACGCAGAACGCTGACTACTGGAAGATAAACAACTGCTGGTTCAGCAATCTCCCGGGAGGGTATGGTATCTACCTGAGACAGTCAGGATTTGTGACGATTGACACGACCCACGGCGGCGGCCCTCCGGCTGCCAAAGCTCGCGGCATTAAGATGGGCAGCACCTTTATCTACGTCGGAGGCGCGCACGGCACGCTGACGATTATCAATGCCCAGAGTGAAGAGGTGGATAACTTCATGGAGGTCGTCGGGCCTTCTAACTATACTTATCCGATTACGGTCATCAATTCGATCATCGGGCCTAACGTCAAGCTCCGCGCCAATTGCGTTTATGTCAGCCTCGGTAACACTTATATCACGGGCACAGTGCAGACTGTGGATCAGGGAACGGATGTGTTGATTCACAGCATCGGCGATGTGGCGGTCAATCCTGCCAATACTCTCGACACGCCGAAGAACGCCAGTCCCTTCAAACTGCAAGCCAATAGCCGCGTCGTCATCGGCACAAACATTCATCGAGTGGATTTCGGCAATCCCACGACATTTGGGCGCGGCGTGGGCATCGGCGCAGACCCCGTCGCGGATGCGCTGCTCAATCTCTCAACGCCTATAGATAACGCTGTGCAACTAAGGCTCGGCAGCCCGCAGGGTTTTTATTATGACTTCTTCCGTGACACGACGGGCTATCTCAACTTTCGTGGCAACCAGCAGGGATACGTAGGTTATCGCTTCAATGGTGATATAGTGCCGGCAGTAACCAGAAGCGGAAACCTCGGCACGGACAAAACACGCTGGGCCAGCGTCAATGCCGTCAGAGTCGTAAGCGGAGATGCCATCCTGTCTGACAAAAACACTGGCGAAGAGCTTTACAGGATTCGAGAAGACCAGAACAACATTTACTTTGAGGATATACGGACAGGCAAGCAGATGATGCGACTCGACCGCGACGGCAATCTTCACGTCAGCGGAAAAGTTTATCAGGATTCAAAGTGAGCTGTAGTTTCAATTCTCAAGAAAGATAATGCTTCAACCCTTTGCGACTTAGATTTTAACTTTGCGCCACCAGCGAGAAACGGTTGTGTTTCGCGCTGGTGGCGCAAATAAAGAAAGACTCAAGGCCGCAAAGAACCGGTTTTAAGAAACCCCTCAAGCTGCGAGCTTGAATTGTGTAGCTGGAAAATGCTCAGAGCCATCGGACTCAGCCTGATCTCGTTTAGCCTCGCCTACTGTGGCGTGGCTTTGCTGCGTCGCTGGGCAGAGCGTCGCCAGATTTTGGATGTGCCGAACGAGCGCAGCTCGCACACCCTGCCGACTCCGCGCGGAGGCGGTCTAGCCATCGTCATTGTGACGCTCGCGGCATGGCTTATCTATAGCTGGACTTTTCTGGACTACTGGCCTCTGCTTCCATATATCGTCGGCGCGGCGCTTATCGCCGGCATTAGCTGGATTGACGATTTGAGAGATGTTCCGACTATCGTGCGTCTAGCGGTGCACGGGCTGGCGGCGGCGCTTGCGATCTTGAGTTTTGATTACTGGCATACGACGGACATTTCGCTCTTTCAACAGTTAAAGCTCGGCTGGCTCGGATTGCCTATCACTTTTCTCTGGATTGTGGGCCTGACGAACGCTTACAATTTCATGGATGGCGTGGATGGAATTGCGGGCGCGCAGGCCGTGGTGGTCGGTTTGGGCTGGGCTTTGCTCGGCTGGTTGGGCCATCAAACGCATGTCAGCGTGATGGGACTGCTGCTGGCCGGAACCGCTTTGGGGTTCCTGCTGCATAACTGGCCGCCCGCGCGCATCTTTATGGGGGATGTCGGAAGCGCGTTTCTGGGTTATACTTTCGCCGTTCTACCTTTGATGGCCGCACATGCGCCGCAGGCGGATTCCCGCCTCGCTCTTATTGGCGCACTCCTGCTATGGCCCTTTATCTTTGATAGCTCTTTTACTTTCCTGCGCCGCGCCCTGCATGGCGAAAATGTTTTCGCAGCACATCGCACGCATCTTTACCAGCGACTGGTTATCGCAGGCCGCACGCACCTGTTTGCCACGCTGCTCTATGCTATGTTGGCTCTGGTGGGCGCGGCGCTCGCTGCGGCGTGGCTCGGCGGGATACACGGCAGCGGGGCTGCGATTATTATCTTAATTCCGTTACTGTCTCTCTTGCTCTGGCGATTTGTCGTCAGAGAGGAGCGACGGGTGGCGGCGCGCAAAATGTCAACACAGGTAGCGATTCTGGGCGAGCAATGATTAAAGAAGAACAAATGACTAGAGGACGCAAAGGGAGTCAGGATGGAGCACGTCTGTGGTGGACCAATCTGCTGACCCGGCAGATGCAGTTCGTCATGGACTTGTTCGTGCTCATTCTGGCCTTCGCCTTCGCCTACCTTTTGCGCTTTGATTTCCATATCCCTGAGTACTGGCTGTTCACGGCCATGACCCAGATGCCCTACGTCGTCCTGATTCAATTTACAGTCTTGATTCTGACGGGCGTTTATTCTTTCGTCTGGAAATATGTAGGACTGGCAGAGGTCAGAGCCTTTATGATGGCGGCGGCTGTTTCCGCCATGCCGGTTCTGTTGCTCAGATTGGGGCTGCCGGATAAATATTCTATCTGGCAAGTGCCGCTCTCGGTCATCGTGATGGATACGATGCTGGCGTTCGGCGGCGTTTTGGGCGTGAGAGTCCTGCGGCGCACGATGTACGAGCGTTATGAGAAGCGGCGCAAGGAACAGCGCGCGAGCAATAAGCCCAAGCGCCGCGTGCTGCTCATCGGAGCGGGGCGCGCGGGCGTGCTGGCGGCGAAAGAGATACAGGGGCGCGGCGATATAGACCTCGATGTCAGAGGCTTCGTTGACGACGATTTAAGAAAGAAAGGCTCTGTCATACACCGCGTCAAGGTGCTCGGCTCGACAGAAGACTTGCAGCATCTTGTCCGCGTGCTGGACATAGATCACGTCGTCATCACCATCGCGCAGGCTTCACGTCATGAGTTGAGGCGTCTGGTTGAGCTGTGCGAAAAGATTCCGGTTAAAGTGCGTATCATCCCCGGCCTCTTCGAGATTTTGCAGGGGCGCGTCGAGGTCAGCCGCATCCGCGACCTTCAAATTGAAGACCTTTTGGGCCGCGAGCCTATCAAGCTCGACGAAGCAGGGATGAGTCGTTTTCTGGCGGGCAAGACTGTGATGGTCACGGGCGCGGGCGGCTCTATCGGTTCCGAGCTTGCGCGGCAGGTCGCGCGTTTTGAGCCTTCCTGCCTGCTGCTGGTCGAGCGTGCAGAGTTTGCGCTCTTCAGTATTGATTGCGAGCTGCGCGAGACCTGTCCGGAGATGAACATACTGGCCCTCACGGCTGACATCTCTGACGAATCGCGTATGCGCTCGATCTTTGCCACCTACAAGCCTGACGTGGTCGTGCATGCCGCCGCGCACAAGCATGTGCCGATGATGGAATTCAACCCGACAGAAGCGATCAAGAACAACGTGCTGGGAACACGCATGCTGGCAGAGATAGCCGGGCAATCCGGAACCGAAGCGTTTGTGCTGATCTCTACGGACAAAGCCGTCAGGCCAACGTCCGTGATGGGAGCTTCAAAACGCGTTGCAGAGCTTGTGATACAGGATTTGGATGGACGCTACGACACGCGCTATGTGGCCGTCAGGTTCGGCAACGTCATCGGCTCGGCAGGCTCTGTGATTCCGATTTTCCGCGAGCAGATACGCAAGGGCGGGCCTGTGACGGTCACGCATCCGGAGATGGTGCGATACTTTATGACGATCCCCGAGGCCGTACAGCTTGTGCTTCAGGCGGGCGCGATGGGCGAGGGCGGCGAGATTTTCATTCTCGACATGGGCGAGCCTGTGCGGATTCTCGAACTCGCCAAAGACACTATCACGCTTTCCGGCTTTAAGCCGTATGAAGATATTGACATCGTCTTTACGGGCATCCGCCCCGGCGAAAAATTATTTGAAGAGCTGCAAACGGACGGCGAAGATGTGGCGAAAACGCGCCATCCCAAAATCTTTATCGGCAAAATCGCGGCTTATCCAACGGAGAAAGTGCGTCATGCGCTTGAGCGTTTGACAGTGCTCGCAGGTGACGGCGAGGGACATGAGTTGAGACAATTCCTCAGAGAGTTGTTGCCCGAAGCCAATCTGAAGATAGACGCAGTGGTGATAACGCCTGCGGCCAATTCGCCGCTCGCACAAAAAGCAGTCGCCAGAAGCCTTCATTCCTGACGAGCATTCGCCAGCCACTTTCGCTTGGTCAAGAATATTGGCTGATGCGACCGCCGTTGCCGCAGCCATCCTGTGATGGAGACGCTTTTGCCACCAAGCAGATAATGCCACGGTCGAATAAACGATTTTGAGTTAAATACTAATACCGGAACAGGGACGGTTCACGAATGAGCGCGATGAGCAACGAAATAGATAGCGCGCTCATAGAAAATTAACAGTAATGCAGAGAGTCGAAGAGCAGGAAAGAGCCGTTCCCCACATTCGCGGGCGCGCGAGCGTCGCACGGACGGGCGCAACGGCGTGGCGTCCACGTATTCTGGTATGGTTCGAGCGGCTGATCTTTTCCGTGCTTCTGTTCGTCATCGTGCTGACGGCGATTCCTTACGGGTCTGTCGAGCCGTGGTGGGAAGCGATTTTTCAGTGTTTTATTTTTTCACTGGTTGCGTTGTGGATTATAGAGGGATTGATTCGCGGGAGTTGGGGCGTCAGGGGAGTCAGCATGTTGATTCCTCTGCTGGCATTCGTCGCTTATGCATTCGTGCAGACGATTCCATTGCGCCCGGCAGCGAGCGGGTGGCCGAGCATCAGCGCAGACCCATTCGGGACGCGCTTTGTCGCCTACAAACTCCTCGCGCTCGCGCTGGCCGGAGCCTTGCTGTTGCGCTATACCAACAGCCGCAGGCGTCTGCGCGCGCTGATTTACGTCGTGCTCGTCACGGCGGTCGTGAGCGCGCTCTTCGGGATGATACGCGAGACGACGCATCAGGACGCGCCCGGCTTTCTGTTACCGCAGCTCAGACCGCAGACCGGCTACGGGCAGTTTATCAATCGCAACCACTTCGCCTATCTGATGGAGATGGCATTCGGTTTAGCCTTCGGGCTGGCAATCGCCAGAGGCGAAAACAAAGACCGCTTGATTTATATCGCAGCCGCTTTGCCTGTCTGGATAGCATTGGTGCTCTCGACCTCGCGCGGCGGCATCTTCAGCATGATGTGCCAGCTGCTCTTTCTGGTGCTGATGTACGGCCTGATGCGTCCCGCGCAAAGCGCAACCGAAACTCAGAGTCGCTTCTCTTTGCTCCTGCATCGCGTGATGGGCAAACTGCCTGTACGCATCCTGCTGGTTGCAGGTCTGCTCGGCGCGCTGGTGATCGGCGTGTTCTGGATCGGCGGCGACCCTCTGGCTAAAAGAATGGAGACCCTGCAAACAGAAGTTTCGAGCGATGACGCGGGAGCCAACGAGGGAGCGCGCCGCATTCAAATCTGGCAGGCGACGTGGAAGATATTCAAGGATCATCCGGTGACCGGAATCGGTTTCGGAAGTTACTGGGTGGCAATCACAGAATACTACAATGTGCCCGGCAAAAAGAGGCCGTATGAAGCGCACAACGATTATCTGGAATTGCTGGTCAGCGGCGGCCTCGTCGCTGTTGCGCTCGGCCTCTGGCTGATGTACTCGGTCATCAAACGGATACGCAAAACTTTTCAATCGAGAGATGCTTTTCGCCGTGCCGCCTGTCTGGGGGCGACGGCTGGCCTTTTCGGAATCGCTGTCCATAGTCTCGTTGATTTTGGCCTGCACATTACCATCAACGCGCTGGTCTGTGTGGCTTTAACCGTAATTGCGACAGTTGAAATAAAATCGGAATCCGAAGATGCGGTATCGTCAACCCGCATGCGTCGCCAGCGCGAAACTAGCCCTGCGATGGCAGACGGCTCTAATGTCATAAAAAGATAACATAGGGTTTCTGTATTATCGTTGACGGTCAAATTGGTTAGGACTACAATCACGCACTCTCTAATTTAATAGCCGTGCTCAGAGAAGGCTATTTCGTTGTAAGTGCTTTACACCTTGGTCAAAGGAGATTCAGGCAATGGCAAACAAACATCGCGTTTTATGCAGAGCAGTAGCTTTGCTCCTCACCGTCGGTATGCTCAATTTATGCGTGCTGTTCAGTGCGGGTACGTCCAGAGCCGCTACGAACACAACCGCCGGAGAAGCGACGAGCAGCAAACTGCTGGTCGGACGACTGGCGGTCTCAGAACAGCAATCAGTGTATGTCAACGGAAATCTGGCGGGCGCGGGCACGACTATTTTTTCCGGCATGCGTTTACAGACTCCTGCGGGAGTTAATGCTACAGTTCAGTTGGGCGCACTCGGCCAACTCAGCATCGAGCAGAATAGCGATCTGACGCTCGATTTTTCCGGAACACAGGTGTCCGTCGCAGTGGCTTCAGGCAATGCGGCCCTGACGACGCCTGAAAATGTTTCCGGCACGCTTACCACTTCGGACGGAAGAGTCTTACGCTCCGAAGGCTCGAAGGGCGGAACATTGGCAAGCAAGAATGCTAAAGCCGCTGGCTGGTCAGACTGGTCTGATGGACAGAAAGCCGCCGCCATTATTATCCCGATTGTGGCTGCTGTGATTATTATCGCCATCGTTGTTTCAGATGACGATGACGAAAGTCCGAACAATCCTTAATCGCAAGAGCTTGCATATAACTCTCTTGGCCGTCTCAGAATTGTGCCTTAGCCGCCGCTTTTGCTTTTCTTCGGTCACCGGTAGCCGGTCTAAAGAGATTCCAACCGTTTGAAAGTACACCAACGCCTAGTGCGCTACGTTGCAGCCGCCATCTGCCTGCTCGCCTGTATTTATATGGTCAGGGGGGCAGGGCAGATGGGGTTGTCAAGACTGCTCTCCGGTTTTGTGGTCAAGGCCTCGATGATGCCCGGAACCGAAGTTGGAGGACTGTTCAACTCTGCCGCAGAAGCCAGCCGGTATACCCCCACAGACCCTGAAGCCTTTCGCGCGCGTGGCGTGGCGCGGCTGGCGACCAATCAACCCGCAGAAGCCGCAAAGGAATTCGCGCAGGCCGTAGCCTTGCGTCCACGGCATCATCTGTTATGGATTGAGCTTGGTCACGCGCGCGATCAGGCGGAAGATGTGGAGGGCGCAATCAAAGCCTTTGAGGAAGCAGTCCGCCTCGCCCCCTATTTCGCGCAGCCGCGCTGGTTCTTAGGCAACGTTCTTTTTCGCGCAGGAAGATATGAAGAAGCCTTTGTTGAATTGCGCAAGGCTGTGGCGGGCGATCCCTCTTTGCTGCCGCTCTCGCTCGAACTCGCATGGGCGGCATCTGGCGGCGACTCGCGCACCGCGGAAAGATTTATTCAGCCGTCCACCTCGTCTGCGCGTCTGAATCTCGCGCGTTTTCTGGCAAAGCACGGGAAGGCCACGGAAGCCGTCGAACTATTTCGCGGAACCGGGAGCATGAACGACGCAGACCGCAAAGCCTTGCTAAAGGAATTGATGGCGACGAAAGAGTTCAGGGCTGCGTATGAGGTCTGGGCCGCAGACCGCGAAGGGCCGGAGACAGGCAATCACGGCGTCGCCACCATCACAGACGGCAGCTTTGAAAATAAAATTAACAGGCAAGAAGCGGGGTTCGGGTGGCGGCTCAATTTTGAAGTCCAGACAGCGCGGATGGAGCTGGAAACTTCTGAAGTGCATGACGGCGAGCGCAGTCTACGACTTGATTGGAACGGCAACTCGAACCCGCTCTCCCAACTGGTGACGCAACTGGTGCTGGTCGAGCCGAATACAAGCTATCGCCTGCACTTCAACGCATTATTGAAGAATGTCGTCTCAGGCGGTCTGCCCGTTGTCGTCGTGACGGATGCGAGCAGTAAAGAATATCTTGTCCTGGGCCAGTCCGAGCCGCTCAAGATGGATGAGCGTAAGTGGCGCGACTTTGAAATCGAGTTCAAGACGGGAGAGGGAACACAGGCCGTGCTTATCAGTTTGCAGCGGCAACCCTGTGCCAGCGAGCCGTGCCCTATCTTCGGGCGCGCGTGGCTGGATGCGTTTCAGTTAAAGAAGAGTTCAGAGAGATAAAACAGGCGTAGGAGATTTACAGTTGTCCGTTTTAAGCTTGCCTCGCTTTAAGTTTGAATCAACTTGAATGCAGAAGATCGACCGTCTGGGTTGGACGGATGGAATGACGATTGTCAGCTATGGCGTCCGGGTTGGCATCCGTGTCAACGACGCTAGCGCGTTGGAGCGCGTGAAAACGCTTCTGCCGCATGGTTGGAAGCACGCCGCTTCGCCTGTGGTCGAGAATCTTTTCTCGCTCTTTATAGGCGGCCCCGGAGCGCGCCCGAATGTGCGTCGCTACAGCCTGCTCTATAACGGGCTTGAGAGGATAGCGCGCTCTTTCAAGGAAGAAGAGATTTACACGACCTTTGAAACGAACCTGCGGCTTACCATCGCAGAGGCCGCGCGGCGCAGGGTGTTCGTGCATGCGGGCGTGGTCGGCTGGAAGGGACAGGCGATATTAATTCCCGGCAGCAGCTATAGCGGCAAGACGACGCTCGTGGCAGAGCTGGTGCGCGCAGGCGCGACTTATTATTCGGATGAATACGCGGTGCTTGATGAAAAAGGACGTGTCCATCCTTTTCTCAAGCCGCTCTCAATACGCGAAAACGGCGGCTATGAGCAGACGGAGTATCCTGTCGAAGCCCTCGGCGGCGAAGCAGGGAAGAAGCCTTTGCCGGTCGGTCTGGTCTTAATCAGCAAATACAGGCAAGGGGCGCACTGGCGGCCACAGAAGCTTACAGCAGGGCAGGGCGCGCTGGAGATGCTGGCGCATACCGTCAGCGCGCGGCGCAAACCTGAGGTTGCGCTTTCGACCCTCCATCAGGTAGCATCACGCGCATCTGTTCTAAAGAGCAGGCGTGGTGAAGCCCGACATGTAGTTGATTCAATCTTAAAAGACTTGACCCCGGCTAAAGACAGCCAGTAATCTATTTTTCGCAGGAAACAACCCGTCTGCGTTCCAGCATACGGGCGCAAGCTCCCGGTGCCTGTAGACAGATAGCCTTAGGAGGCTTAATGCAAAAACGAACATCTGTCCTCGAACCTCTTGCGCGTCAGGAGGGGCTGATAGTCCAGCAGATGCCCGATGAAGTTCTGGTTTACGATCTGGATCGCCACAAAGCTCATTGTCTGAATCGCACAGCCGCACTCGTCTGGCAACACTGTGACGGGCGAACCTCTGTCCGGCAAATTGCACGTAAACTGGAAAAGCAATTCAAATCTCCTGTTAATGATGAAGTCATTTATCTGGCTCTGGACCAACTGGGCAAAGACCATCTCTTGGAAAAACGCATTGCCCTGCCAACTGAGCTGAAGCAGTTTTCGCGGCGCGAGTTGATACGTCGCGTCGGGTTGGCGACAGCCGTCGCGCTGCCTGTGATTATCTCAATCGTTTCGCCCACCTCGGCCAATGCCGTAACGTGTGTTCCAAACGGCGCAGCCTGCCAGCCGGGTGTTGTCTGTTGTGCGACACTTTCGACCTGCGTTGGAATGCAGACGACCTGCCCGTAAACGCTTCTTCGCTGGCGCGTTCAGCCTCCATCCCGGTCTGCTTACATGGAGCGAGCTTTGACAAGCATGAAGGAGTCCCGGACAGGAACCACCCACAGCCTACTAATCTCAAAACTTCTTGCAGGAGCATGGCGGGACACGCCTCCCGATACACAAATTTCTGCGGAAGAATTAGCCATCATCGCGCCGCTCCTGATTGCTTCGGGAGGAGGCGCGCTTGCTTTCTGGAAGACGCGGCAGACCGAAGCATTAAAAGACACGCCGGTTGCAGGAGAGTTAAAGCAAGCCTATCGCCTCAACACTCTACAGGCAGCGATTCACGAGAGAGAGATTTCACAGGTCATACGGTTGCTCAAACGTGCGGGCATTGACCCGATACTGGTTAAAGGTTGGAGCATCGCGCGTCTTTATCCTGAGCCAGCTCTCAGGCCATACGGAGACATAGACCTTTTTGTCCGTCCCGAACAGTTCGCGGCGGCTGAAAAAATCTTGCAGAGTGATGAAGGTAAAAAGTATTTCGTAGACCTGCACAACGGGGCGTCGCATCTGGACACAGAGCCGCTTGATGATTTGTACGCGCGTTCGGAAACGGTCAAGCTCGGAGATGAAAGCCTTCGCGTGCTCTCGCCCGAAGATCACCTGCGCGTGTTGTGCGTACACTTTCTGCATCACGGCGCGTGGCGTCCGGCTGCCCTGTGCGATATAGGGTTAATGGTCGAAGCCTATCGCGCAAACTTTGATTGGGACGTGTGCCTGACAAAAAACCAAACGCGCGCGGGCTGGGTCGCCTGCACAGTCGGCCTGGCGCATCAACTGCTCGGCGCAGATATTTCGGGCACACCCGTTGAATCAATTGCCAGGCAACTGCCGCGCTGGCTCGTGCCTGCTGTGCTCAAAGAGTGGGAGAATCCCATCTCTATCAATCACGTAGTCCCTCCGCCTCTGGCAAACAGGTTCACACATCCGGTTGAAACACTCAAAGCCATACGCAAACGCTGGCCGCCCAACCCCATACAGGCGACCGTCGTCATGAACGGCCCTTTTAATGAATGGCCGCGCCTCATCTTTCAGGCGGGGAATTATGCTGCGCGCACAGCAAAGTTTCTGGCGAGCCTGCCGGGAAAAGTTTGGGAAAGAAAAGGAGTGTTCGGTAGTGGTTTAACTTGAAATGCTGTTGATTATCTATGATTACGAAAGAATCTCGCGCTGGTGGCGCAAAGGCGCAAAGGAGTTGAGCAGTGCTTTATCTTTGCGGCTTTCTTTGCGCCTTTGCGCCTTTGCGGGAACCTGTTTTCTGCTCACTGAGCTTGCCACCTGAAATTGAACCACAACTGAATAGTCTCTTAACTTGCTCTCTGTTTTCCCGCATGTTAGATTCTCGCGTCGTAACTGCTACCGGCGGAATGCTTCCCACCCCCAAACACCTGTTAAGAAGCCCGCTCACTTACTTTCTGTTTGCAATTTTCAAGGAGTTTTCCGCTTTTATGTTTTACCTGTCTCGCGTAACTGGAAATGTGTCCTGTCGTCTCTGGTCGGCTTCCTTCATCACACTCTTAATGTTGCTCATGTGCGTTGCGAGCGTGCCGCCTGTCGCTGCACACAACGGAACACAGCTTGTGGATGTGCCGAGCGCGCAGAACTTTCAGACGCGGCAGGTCTGCTGGCAAGTCACTTCGCTTTCCAAGTTTGTCACCGGTCAGGCAGCATCACCGGCAGAAGCGACGGTCACGATTAGCGGGCGCGTGACGAACGAGTACGGCAGAGGCATCGGGCGCGTCACAGTGTATCTGCAAGACCTTGCTATCGGCACAGTGCAAATCGCGCAGACACGTGGCGATGGCAGCTACGCTTTCACAGATGTTCCGCTCTATAACTATTACACAGTCACAGCGCAGCACAGGCTCTACGACTTTACGCCCGGCATACAGAGCTTTAGCCTGATAGAAGAGATGCGTCACGTGAACTTTACCGCAACGCGGCGGTAGCTCTTGAGACCGTTGACTGGTTCCGCGTGTCCTTTGCCTCTCATTGCGTCCTGCTCTTTGCGGTTAAGTGATTTTTTAACGCAAAGACCGCAAAGGAATGCTCGCCAGGAGGCGCAAAGAATTTCTACTTTTGATTCACATTAAACGCATTATGATGTGAGCGAAAGAGCTTGTCTCTGCCCCTCTTTTTTCCCGCAATTATTACTGACAACCCCTGTCAAATCCCGCCCCGTTAAATTGACATCCCATCGGAAAATGTGTACTTTGCAAGCCTACTTTAGTGGATGGCAGGTCTTGCCCGAAGTCTTTCCTGATCTTGCCTTCATCGTCATCAATCGAAAACGTTTAACTAGCTTTACTGGAAATAGTAATGCGCTCTCCCCTAAGCCAAGAACCCTGTCTGCCTGAGAGCCATGCCCCGGCTTTAGCAGACCGGAATCAAGCGCCGGGAAAGACACGATAGTCCCGAAGGGCTGGCCGCAAATCTGAACCCCTTCAGACTGTCCCTTTTTGTAAACCGCTGGCAGGCGGTGGAATTAACCGACAACCTATTCCCTCGAACGCAATCGCGCCCAAAAACACCGGCGCACCCGTAAGCAATCATCCGCAAGGAGTCCAGAAATAATGAAGTCGTCCACTGCCCGCACCCCCCGCCTCGCCCGATCATCGACCGTCAATCATAGAAGAGGATTTATGAAGAAGTTTAAAGCCAGCAATTATAAACGCATTACTGCGGTTCTTCTTGTTCTATCTATAGCTGCAATTGGTTTTTCCTCCGTGATGATTCAGCGGGCGCGAGCTTCCATACTATCAACTCTCATTAGCTCCAATTTTGAAGTTGGAGATACAACGGTCTGGCTGTTTGCCAATCCGGCAGGTACTACTGCAAATCAGTGGGTCATTAATTCTGCGACTAACAATGGTGGAACAAGAAGTGCCTATATTACTAACAACTCGGCTACGGTTCCGCCCCCAAATACTTACACCAATACCAGTATAACCTCTGCGCATATCTACACCTCAGTCACGTTTCCTGCTGGAGAAACAGCAGCCGTGTTGACGTTCGATTGGAAAGCTCTCGGAGAACATACGTCTACAGCCAACTGGGATTATTTACGAGTGTCTATCAGCGCAACTGCTCCGACTTCAGGAACCCTCCCTTCAGCAGCAAGTCAATTACCTGTTAGTTACAATGCGCAATCTTCTTTTGTAAACGCTTCGGTAAATATTCCAGCTTCTTTGGCAACAGGCACAAAATTCATCATATTTACATGGCATAATGATTCCTCTGGTGGCACAAATCCTCCCGCAGCCATTGATAACGTTTCACTTGTCTCACAAACTCCATCTCCATTAACCGGCACAAAAACAATTGGTTCAGGAGGAGATTATCCAAATTTCAACTCAGCGATTGCGAACTTAAATGCCAATGGCGTCGGAGCCGGAGGCGTAACTTTCAACATAGCTGCCGGTTCGACTTTTAATGAAACTCCACCTCCAATTGCGGCGAGCGGCACATTGGCTAACCCTATTATTTTCCAGAAGAGTGGTGTAGGGGCGAATCCTAAAATCACAGCTATGGGGACAGGTAACTATGGGCCTACTCAAACAACGGTAGCCAGTTCTCATTCAGCAGTAGGTGATGCGGTAATTACAATCGCAGGTGGTGATTTCATTACCTTTGATGGCATTGATGTTGCGAGTGCGGATTACGCAACAGGCACAACGGCGATTGAGTATGGTTATCTGGTACGTAACGCTTCCGTTAGTGACGGCGCACAAAACAATACAATCAAGAATACAGCGGTCACACTCAATCGAACGAACACCTCAGGAAACGGCATTTTTCAGAATGCAACTACAACTTCGGGCGGTTTCGTTCCAACTAATGCGACGGGAGCTAACTCAAACAATAAGTATTACAACTTAACAATTGGAAATGCCCAAAACGGTGTTCTGTTAGCAGGCAATTCATCCTTCCCTGATTTGAATACTGAAGTTGGAACTATAAGCGGGGGAGCAACGACGATTGGAAGCAGCACAAATCCGATAGGTGGAAGCGGTAACACGTCAGCAGGTATCCGTGCGACTTCGCAGAGTAATGTGAAAATTTTCAACACGGAAGTTCAATTTGTTTCCACAACTGCCAGCGCCACTACTGCAACAGGTATTTGGGTAGAGAGTGGACAAGGTGCAAGCAATGAGGTGAAGAATAATAAGATTCACGACATTTCAACTACCTCTACTGCGACGACTGCTTTACTCTATGGACTTCGAATAGAAATTAACAGTGGGAACACAGCAAGCGTTTTCAACAACATGATTTATACCTTCTCGCATGGCATTACTACAGCAAGTGCGACACAGGTCGGCAGAGGGATAGCTGTCAATGTCGGCGGTAATACAGGAACAGTCAATGTCTATTTTAATAGCGTTAGAATGCAGCTTGGAACTGCTGCTAGTAGTACCGCTTTCTATATGAATACGGGCACAACTGTAACCCGGAACAATGCCTTTACCAATTTTACAGCCTCGCAGACTACAGCCAAACACTATGCGTATTTCCAAAACGCCGGAACTATAACCTCAAGTCACAATATCCTTTACATAAGTTCCGGCACGGGAGCAAGCACTAATGGATTTACTGGATTTAGTGCTGCGACTGACCGTATTACTTTGACAAATTGGCAAACAGCCACCGGGCAAGACGCAAACAGTTTGGCTACTAATCCTGAATTTGTTTCTGCTACAGATTTGCATATCTCCGGTACTTCACCCGCCATAGATGCAGGTACAACAATCCCGGCTATCACTGACGACATTGATGGTCAAACGCGGCCCATCGCTGCTGCTCCTGATATTGGAGCGGATGAAGTGGCAGCGGTTGTCTCACCCGGCACACTGCAATTCACTAACGCTGCCTTAACCGGAAGCGAAGGCGCAACCTTTGCTCTAACCGTCAACCGCACCAGCGGAAGCGCTGGAACGGTGACAGCAGATGTCTCGATTACGGGCGGCACAGCAACGGGCGGCCCCGCTTGCACTGCGGGCGTTGATTACATCACTTTCGCCTCGCCAACGACTCTGACTTTCGTCGGCGGAGACACAAGCGAAACCATCAACATCATGCTATGCAACGATGTGGCTAGCGACCCGGGCGAAACAATCACGTTCAGCTTAACCAATCCGACAGGTGGGGCGATAATCGGAGCGATTAACGCGGCGACATTGACAATTACGGATGTTCCGCCGCCGTCGCAGCAATTTAGTTCGGCTACGTATTCAGGTAACGAAGGTACAATTGGGACGATTACCGTTACCCGCACGGGTGACACGAGCGTGGCTTCTTCAGTTGATTACGCAACTGTCGCTGGCGGCACGGCGACGGGCGGTGCGTCCTGCACGGCGGGCGTTGATTTCGGCAACACGTCTGGAACTTTGACTTTCACTAGCGGTCAAGCAAGTCAGACATTCACCGTTCAACTCTGCTCCGATACGATTGCGGAATCAAGCGAAACCGTCAACCTGGCGTTAACCAACCCGGTCGGTGGAATTTTGGGGACGCCTAACACCGCGACTTTGACAATAGCTGATGTGGCAAGCCAGTTCTGTAATGCGGACGGCGCGATTACTATTCCGCCAACCAATGCCGTTCCGCCTTTCCCGTCAACCCCGTATCCTTCAAACAATGTGGTGTCGGGATTGACTGGAACTGTCGATACAGTCCGCGTCACGCTTTACAATTTCACGCATTCTTTCTCGGATGATGTGGATATATTGTTAGTCTCACCGGCGGGGCAGAAGTTTATCCTGATGTCTGATGCGGGCGGCGGGCCGGGACTAGACGCAGCCGCGACGCTTACTTTTAGCGATACCGCAGCAGTAACCTTGCCGGATTCACTGGCTATCGCAACCGGGTCATATAAGCCGACAAATTACGAAGCGGCTAGCGATACGTTTGCGACGGGAGTCCCTGCCAGCCCTTATAGCGATCCCGGCCCCGGCGGAACACCTGCCGGAACAGCAACTCTCAACGGCACATTCGGCGGCGCGAATCCGAATGGAACATGGCAGTTGTTTGTCTCCGATGATGACAACGGCGACGGCGGTTCGATTGCGGGTTGGTGTCTGGAAATTACAACGGTTGATGTGGCACAGCCGGGAACGATTAAATTCAACTCGGCTGCGTATACCGGAAATGAAGGTACGACGGCAATCATTACTGCAACCAGAACAAGCGGAAGCTCCGGCATCGTTTCGGTTGATTATGCAACCGTAGCGGGCGGCACGGCGACAGGTGGAGCGGCTTGCACGGCAGGCGTTGATTATATCGACACTATGGGAACTTTAACATGGGCTGATATGGATAGCGCACCGAAGACTTTTACGGTTACGATTTGTTCCGATGCTACTATAGACAACAGCGAAACAGTCAATCTAGCTTTGTCTAATGTGATGGGCGGCGCAACCCTCGGCACGCCGAACACAGCAGTCCTGACCATTACGGATGTTCCGCCGCCGCTGAGCGGAACCATCAGCGTTCCGGGCGATTATCCTTCGCTGACCAATACGGGCGGCGTCTTTGCAGCTTTGAACTCCTTGAGCGCAAGCGGAAATGTAACCATTAACATTACTGCCAGTTTGACTGGCGAAACAGGAGCGAACGCGCTCAACGCGCTGCCTGCCGGAGTTAATGTAACGATTAAACCGACCGGAGCGATACGCACGATAACCGGCACAGGTGCCAACCTGATTAAGCTGAATGGCGCGGATAATGTAACCATCGACGGCTCGCTGACGGGCGGAACAGACCGCAGCCTGACGATCACCACTACAAGCACCAGCGCTGCGGCGACGGTGATTTGGGTTGCCAGCGCGAGCGCCAGTAATGGTGCGACAAATAACACCGTGAAAAACTGTACCCTGACCGGCAACTCAAGAACAGTGACATTTGCCGTTATCGAACAGAGCAGCGGGACGACGTTAGGCGCAGTTGCCGAAGCGCCTAACTCCAACAACACTTATCAAAACAATGCCATCTCAAGGGCATTGGACGGCATAGACCTTGTTGGAGCAGCTACCGGCGATATGGGCAACGCCATTATCGGAAACGATATTGGCTCGACAGGGGCCACTGCTACGAGAATCGGTTATGACGGAATTTTCATCGCGCAGCAAGTCAATGCCGTCATCGCTAATAATAGAATTTTCGGCGTGACCTCTTCAGTTGATACAGTGACCACTTCGGGGATTTTAGTCGGCGGCGCGAATAACGGAGTTTCTATTGTCGCTAATCGCATTAGCGATATTAAACATACGCATGCCGGCGGGTATGGCGCAAACGGTATTCTGTTGAACTCAAGTTCAGCCGCAGCAAATGTGTTCGTCTATAATAACTTTATCTATGACATTGCCGGAAACGGGTATGCTTCGGGCTTCGAAGTAGCCGACAATGGCTACGGAATCGTTATTATGAATGGTGGTGGTTATGGCATCTATCATAACTCCATCAATATGAATACCAATCAAGCGGTCGCGGGCAATGCTGCCGCCATCAACATTACAAGCGCTGTAACAACGGCAAATGGAATTGATTTACGAGACAACATCTTCGCCAACACGCAAACTGCCGGTAACACCCGCTATGCGATTTACAGCGGCGCGGCGAATACTGTGTTCTCGATGATTGACTATAATGACTACTACACGACGGGGCCAAATTTAGGATTTATCGGCTCTGCCCGGACGACCTTAACCGATATTCAAGCCGGCTTTGGCAGCAACCTCAATTCTAAAGATGTCCTCCCGGTATTTGTATCAGCGACTGATTTACATTTGCAGGCGACCAGCACGCTGCTTGGCATGGGAACTGTCATAACGGGACTCACTACCGATTTTGACGGTGACCCGCGTCCAGCAGCTAATCCAGACATCGGTGCTGACGAGGTTGTGCAAGCTGTTGGCGGGTCAATTCCGGCTGGAACTTACTATAACGCTGTTGCCGCAGGCGGTGATTCGCTCGGCGGAAACGTAATGATTACCGGACAGTTGACCATTCAAGGTAAGCTTAATGCCGGAAGCAACACGCTCACGATTGATTGCAACGGCTCAATCTCCGGCGCGTCTGCGAGCAACTTTATTTTGGGTAATCTTGAGAAGAGGTTCTGCACGCCGACGCTGCCGCAAGCGTTCAGCTATCCGTTGGGAACCTCTCCGGGTGGCGCTGACCAGTACACGCCATTGGATGTGACCGTCACGGCGCTTGGCGTTAGTCCGTCGAGTTTGACGGTCAAGGCCAACGATGGTGTAGCTCCCTCTTCGCCTCCGCTTAATGCGGCTAAGACACTGCAACGTTACTGGACGCTGACAGAGTCTGGAGACCTGACGGCGAATCTGGTCTTCAACTACCTTGATTCGGAAGTGCCGGGCACTGCTAGTGAGTTAAACTTCCGCCTTATCAAAATTGAAAGCGGCGGCACTCCCAATTCATTCCCGCCCGCGCAAGCGCCGATTGATACCACGATGAACAGGGCTTCAATCAACGGCGTGATGAACTTCTCCGAGTGGACGATGGCCGAGCCGGATGCCCCGACCTCCATCGAGGCCAATGTAGGGGGGCGCATTCTGACCAGTGGCGGCCAGCCTTTGAGCGGTGTTCAGATGAATCTGCTCGATACGATGCTGGGCCAGCAGCGGACTGTGATGACCGATGCCAATGGCGATTACCAGTTCGGCTCTGTCCTGACGGGCAGGGATATTCTCGTAACGCCGCAGCGTCAGGGCTATACCTTCACGCCGCAGAATCAGGTCTTCAGCCATACGGGCGAACGCTTGAACGTCAACTTTATGGCGACGCCTGACACGACGCAGACACGCGCCGTGTTCAATGACTACGATGGCGACGGCAAGACAGACCTTTCAGTCTTCCGCCCGTCAGATGCAAGCTGGTATATCCTGCCCTCTTCGACCGGAGTGATGCAGTCCATTCAGTGGGGCCTCGCTACGGACAGGATCGTTCCGGCTGATTATGACGGCGATAGAAAGACGGATGTCGCGGTCTTCCGTCCCTCGACGGGTGAGTGGCATATCTATCAATCCGCGACGCAGACCGTGCGCTCAGCGCAGTGGGGCATCGCAGAGGATATAGTGATGCCAGCAGACTTTGACGGAGACGGCCACGCAGACCTTACTGTGTTTCGTCCTTCGACAGGCACGTGGTACATCCTTGAGAGCCAGAGCGGGCTGATGAGAGCCGTCAACTGGGGAACCAATGGAGATAGACCTGTGGCTGCGGATTATGACGGAGACGGAAGAGCGGACATAGCTGTCTGGCGTCCCTCGAACGGCTACTGGTACATCATCAAGTCGTCGAACGGAAGCTACAGTTACGAGAACTGGGGACTCTCTACGGATCGCCCTGTGGTGGGAGATTACGATGCGGACGGCAAGGCAGACATAGCTGTCTTCCGACCGGACAACAGCTGCTGGTACATTCATCTGAGCGGTGATGGCAGCATCAGTGCGAAGACGCATGGGACGAGTGCTGATAGTCTTGTTCCAGGAGATTACGACGGAGACGGGAAGACGGACAGGGCCGTGTGGCAGCCAGCGGATGGCAACTGGTTGATATTGAAGACGACGACTAACGCCGCGAGCGGCCAGCAGTGGGGAACTAATGGAGACAGGCCCGCGCCGTCTGCTTACGTTCCGTAAGAGAGAACATTTCCCGCAAAGACGCAAAGAAGACAATCAAGTTCTTCTTTGCGTCTTTGCGCCTTTGCGTGAGACTTTCTATTGTCTTTATCCGAAAAAGACTTCCGCCACGCGCAGTATGTCTTCGTCGAGTTTTTTTAAGTTGCCGACAGCCTCTTCGAGTCTCACGCTCGTCACGCGATTGCCTTGCAGGGCCGCCATGTAGCCCCACTCCTGTTTGACCGCCATCTCGTATCCTTTGATGCCGAGGCGCGTTGCCAGCACGCGGTCAAAGGGCGTCGGCGACCCGCCGCGCTGCACATATCCAAGCTGCGTGACGCGCGTCTCAAGCCCCGTCCGCGTTTCTATCTCGTGGGCCAGAATGTTGCCTATCCCGCCCAATCGCTCATGCTTGTAAAGCTGTGCGTGCAGTTCCTGCGAAAGAAAGTTTTCTTCCTCATGCGGGTGCGCGTCTTCGGCTACGACGATGATGGAAAAGTTGCGGCCCTGCGACTGTCTCTGTCTGAGAAGGTGGCAGACGCGCGAGAGTCTGAATGGATGTTCGGGGACGAGCACCACGTCTGCCCCGCCTGCGATGCCGCCGTAAGCGGCAATCCAGCCTGTGTGTCTGCCCATCACTTCTATAATCATCACTCGATGATGCGATTCGGCGGTCGAGTGAAGGCGATCCACAGCATCTGTCACGATGTTGACGGCTGTATCAAAGCCAAAAGTGAAATCAGTGCCGCACACATCGTTATCAATCGTCTTCGGAATCCCAACGATTGGCAGCCCGCGCTCGCGCCAGAGGTCGAGCGCAGCCGACAGCGTGCCTTCACCGCCGACGACGATCAGCGATTGCAGATTGTATCTTCTCCAGTTGGCTTCGAGCCTTGCCAGCAACGCCTGATCCTTGAAAGGATTCAGGCGCGAAGTGCCGAGGATGGTTCCGCCGCGCGGCAGGATGCCTGTCACGGAAAAGCGCGTCAGCGGCTCGACCTCTTCGTCTATCAGCCCGCGCCAGCCATTCTTGATTCCTAAGATTTCCGTTCCATCCACACTCGCGCGCCTGACCACAGCGCGTATGGCCGCGTTCAAGCCCGGACAATCGCCGCCGCCCGTCAGAATGCCTATCCGTTGATTCATGCTCATAAAAGAGAGTTTGAAACAAGACGGAGCTTTACGCAAATGCGCCGATGAAGTGAAAGACATCTTCACGCAAAGGCGCGAAGGAAAGTCGCAAAGGTGTTGAGAGATGCATAATCTCGCGTGCTTGCTCTGCGCCACCAGCGCCTTTGCGCGAGATTCTTCTATTTGCGTTTGCTCAGGGGCACGGCCTATAATCGCGCGAACAAAAACTGCCCGTAAAAGTATGTGCGACCGAGACGAGTGCGTGGGACAAGTTTCTCCAGATACATTTGAAAAGCCTTTGCTGCTGAGCCTTGAGACAGCGACGCGTGCCGGAAGTCTGGCGTTGATGCGCGGAGCAACCAGTCTCGCTTCATTAACCAGCGTGACAGAAGAATCTCATTCCATAAATCTCTTGCAACAGATAGAATCGCTGCTCGAAGGGGCAGCCGTCACATTGCGCGACATAGACCTTTTTACGACAGCCGCAGGGCCGGGCAGCTTTACAGGATTGCGCATCGGCCTGGCGACCATCAAAGGGTTTGCGCAGACGCTCGCGCGTCCATGCATAGGCGTGCCGACTCTCTATGCTCTGGCGCATGCAGGGGGGATTTCAAACAGCACTTGCGCCCTGCTTCCTGCCGGACGCGGCGAAGTCTTTGCTCAACTCCTGCGGGTCAGCGCGCGAGGACATGTCTCGCCGCTTAACGAAGCAGCGCACCTGCCGCCGCAGCAGTTGCTTGAGAGGCTGAGCGAAACGCGCTCTTTGCGCTGGACAGGGCCGGGCGCGTTGCTCTATGCGGATGAGATAAAAGAGCGCGCAGGCGTGCTCGGAATAGACTTCGTCGAGAGAGATACTCAGGCAAAGTTTGAGATGGAAAAAGAGAACCAGTGGACGCTTGTCAAAGACCAGCAGGTGATGGCAGAGCATGTGGGTATCCTTGCTCTTCAACAGTTTCGCGGCGGGGACTTTGCGTGCGGGCCGTCTGATTTGCAGGCCATCTATGTCAGACCTTCCGACGCGGAGTTGAATAAATAATGTCACAGGTAGAAGCCGCCAGAGAAGCGTCCGATAACGCCCCGCGCATTGAGCAGATGACTGAACACGATTTGCTTGAGGTTGTAGAAATAGAGGAGATGTGCGGTCTGAGTCGCTGGGGATGGGCTGCTTATCATGCAGAATTGGTACACGGGCATCGCGGCCTCTTACTGGTCGCGCACAGCTTTCCGGCAGAAGGCGTGTCCGCAGACGAGCGGCTCGCTGGCTTCATCGCTTCACGTCTGGTGGCTGACGAGCTGCATATCAACAACATCGCCGTGAGGCCAGCCTTCCGGCGCAAGGGGCTTGGCGGCGCGCTCTTGCTCGAAGTCTTGAAAGAAGGCTTAAGGCTCGGCGCGCAGATGGCTGTGTTGGAGGTGCGCGCCACGAACCACACTGCGCAGGCTCTCTACGAGCGTTACGGTTTTCGCATCGTCGGACGCAGGGGAGGCTATTATTCAGAGCCGCCTGAGGACGCCCTTGTGATGCGTGCTGCGCTTCCCCCGAGAGAGCTTGATTAGGCCATTGGTTTGAGCTAACATTTTTCGCATGCGAAACTTGTGACGGCAATTTTTGAGCTGCTGCCGTCATCCGATTTTTATTATTCTAAGCATCTGAAAGGAGGCTTTCCCGAAATGGAAACCACAAACATGGACAGCTTAAAAGAACAACTGATGACGAGCGACCCGGAGTTCCGCGAACTGGCGCGCGAGCATGGTCGTTACGAGGAGCGTCTCACAGAATTATCGGCCCTTACATATCCGAGTGATGAAGAGCAATTAGAAGAGGTAACTTTAAAGAAGAAAAAGCTTGCCATCAAAGATCAGATGCATTCAATCATGCTGCAACATCAAGGCGGAAAAGACTCTGCACATTAACGTCTAAAACTCTGCCCGCTGGCAGACGGAATTTCATAGCAGTTGGAGTAAACTGGAAACGGGGGCGCAAGGAGCGATTCTTTAGAGCGCCCCCGTTTTCAGTTCAAAGCTCAAAAAAAATATTTCTGTACCGAAATTGATTCAACGTTTAGAGAGAAAGTTTTATTGATAGCTTATATGGCAAAGGATGGTTATCCATACGTTTTAATTCCGCTCGTGCTGGGGATTATCCCGCTCGCTCTGGGCTACTGGTACGCGGCGATTCCTTTCATCCTGCTTGCGGCCTTTATGGCCTACTTCTTCCGCGACCCGCAGAGAGTCTCGCCCACTGAAGCAAATATCATAGTCTCGCCGGCGGACGGGCGCGTGACACGTGTCCAGCCGCTCGCGCAGGACTTGGCGGATTCGCCCACGGTCGTCAGCATTTTTCTCTCGCCGCTGGACGTGCATATCAATCGCGCGCCGATTGCCGGAAAGATTACCAACGTCACTTATACGAACGGGAAATTCTTGATGGCGACCAGAGAAGAAGCCAGTCTGGTCAATGAGCAGAACGCGCTGACGATAGAGGGAGAAAATTTAACAGTGGTCTGTAAACAGATCGCAGGCGTTCTGGCGCGCAGAATCGTGTGCTGGAAAGGCGTCGGCGACAAGCTTTCGCTCGGAGAGCGTTTCGGCCTCATAAAATTCAGCTCGCGCACAGACCTGATCCTTCCGCCGCAGGTCAAAGTGTTGGTGCGCGTTGGAGACCGCGTGCGCGGAGGCACGACTGTCATCGGGAGAATGAATGGATGAGCGCAACAGAGCTGGACATCGAAGAGCCTGCGACTGAAGGGGCCAACCCTGATCGTCGCGGCATCAAAAAGGGTCTCTACCTGATTCCTTCTGCTTTTACGGCAGCAAATATCGGGCTGGGATTTTACGCTGTGATGGCTTCCTTGCGCGGCTTCCAACTGGTCGGAGGCGGGGAAGAAGAGGAATTGAGGCGCGCAGCCTCTCTGTTCAATCATGCTGCCATCGCCATCGGGTTGGCTGGCGTGTGCGATGCTCTGGATGGGCGCATCGCGCGCATGACAAAAACCACTACAGAGATTGGCGTGCAGTTTGATTCCATCGCAGATGTTTTGACTTTTGGAATTGCTCCTGCCGTGCTCGCCTATTCATGGGGAGTCGGCTCTGCTTTAAGAGACGGTAGCCCCAGTCATAAGCTCGGCTGGTTTATCTCCTTTTTATATCTGATGTGCGGCGCGTTTCGTCTGGCGCGCTTTAATGTGCAATCAATGCGCCCGCGCCCACTTGCCGAAGGCACTGTCAAAGTAGACAAGAAAAGCTTTGTCGGGTTACCGATTCCGGCAGCGGCTGGAATGATTGCTGCGATTATCCACTTTGCTCCTACGCCGCTGGTTCAATACGGCCCGAAATATGCGCCGCTGTACAGTGGACTGATGATCGTGCTCGTTGGCCTGCTGGCTTTCCTGATGGTCAGCACACTGCGCTATTCCAGTTTTAAATCCGTCGGAACCGGACGCAGAAGCCCGCGCGTTACCATTCTAGCGGTCGCCATTATCTTTATGCTGATCTGGCTTTATTCGCGTTATGTGCTGCTCGCCCTTGTGACAGGCTATGTGCTGGCAGGTATTCTACTCAAGGTCTGGTCTTTCCTGCGTGCCAAGCCGCGCCACGAATGAGTTGAGACATGCTTTTGTCTGGCGACAGTGGCACGACAGTCTGAAGGGGCAAGTGAACATTTCTGACGGCTATAAGCCTTTCTACTTCTTGTTAACCACCTGTGGATGCGAGAATGCCAGCAGACCATGTCGCGTGGTCATCAACAACACGTTCCCGGCAATAATTGGCGCAGCAGCCATGTTGCTATCCTCGCCCAACGGCAGACTGTTCAATTGCTTTCCATTCTTTAAATCCAATACGACTCCGCTGTCCCCGGAAAGGGGAGTGAAAAGCGCTCCGTCGAAAGTGGCGAGCGGCTCGGCTGTCAATCTTCCGCTGAGCTGTCGTTTCCAGAGGCGATTTCCACGCGAAGCGGACAGGTAATAGACAAAATTATCCAGCGAGGCAACAAGCAGACCTTTGCTGATGCTCATCACGGACTGCACCCCTGCGCCCGTTCTGGCACGCCAACGTAAACGCCCGTCAGACTCCCTCAAAGCATATACATATCCATCCGCAGAGCCGAAATAAACCAGTCCCTCCCCAACTGCCACTGCGCCCCGAATCGCTCCCCGCGTCTGATAACGCCAGAG
The DNA here is from genome assembly GCA_963817025.1 of Pyrinomonadaceae bacterium. Lineage (GTDB taxonomy): Bacteria > Acidobacteriota > Blastocatellia > Pyrinomonadales > Pyrinomonadaceae > JACMLC01. Next base: position 1,585,873 of record CAWFML010000005.1, read on the forward strand.
AGTGCGACCCGTCTTTTGATCCATGCAATAAAGCTTACCGTCCTCACCCCCTATATAAAGATTTGTACCGACGAGCGAGAGGCGAGAGGCGAGAGGCGTATTGACCTGTTTGACCCACATTAGTTCGCCGTCGGATTTGCGCACGGCATAAATACTTCCGTCGCTAGCACCTCCAAAGATTCCATCGCCGTTTAACGCCAGCGCGCCCTGCAAGGGTTTTGGAACGGGGCGCAACCAGAGTGTCACACCGCTCTCGCGTGCAATAGCCCTTAAAGCCCCTGTGGCAATCTGCTCAGTTTCCTTTGATCCAACACTTTCAGAAGCTACATAGACGCCGCGAGCATCTGCCACTGGCGCGGCTGTCAACTCGCCACCTGTCTCTGTTTTCCACTGCAACTGACCATTTGACGCACGTAATGAAATGATTGTGCCGGAGGCTAACGGCAGATAGATTCGCTCCCCGTCCGTCGCAGGCGTCAGATTAACCGTTCGCTCTGAAGGATAACGCCATAACACAGTCAGCGGCTGGGAGAGCCTGATCTGGTCTGCGCTCAGAAAGCTTTCGGGCAGGGAATAAGCCGACTGGCAGAAAACGGTCAGAGCCAAACAAAAAAGACTGAATAAAGAGCGCAATCCGGGCCAGCTTTTAAAATAAGCGCATTTCTTGAAGCTTTTCCAATTAGTTGCCATCGAATAACCGGCATTAGTTTTGAAGACCATTATGTTCTGAACCCCTTATTTGTTTGTTCCAACACTTATCAGTATAATTCCCGGTACTTCATAGAAGATAAATCGTTCAGACGTGTAATTAATGGCGGAGGTCTACTTTTTTGAGCGAAAAAAACAGCCATGAAAAAATCATCATACTAGACTTCGGCTCGCAATACACACAGTTGATAGCCCGCCGTGTGCGCGACGCAGGAGTATATTGTGAAATTATTCCATACAACGCCACGCTGGACGAGATTCTCAAACACCGACCGCGCGGCATCATTCTCTCAGGCAGCCCCTCATCTGTTTATGAGGAAAAAGCCCCGCGCCCTGTTGCCGGATTGTTGCAGGGAATTGACTGTCCTTTGCTGGGTATTTGCTATGGACTACAGGTTTTGGCGGCAGACCTCGGCGGTGAGGTTAAGCCTTCAGCTAATAGAGAATACGGTTATGCCAGACTAAGAATTACAGACAGTTCCAGCTTGCTTTTTGCAGGGCTTCCCTCTGAAATGGATGTCTGGATGAGTCATGGTGATCAAGTGACATCCGTTCCGGAAGGGTTTCGCATAACAGCCCTCACGGATGGGGCGCTTAACGCTTTCGAGAGCTTAAGCAAGCGCATATACGGCTTACAGTTTCACCCGGAAGTCGCGCACACGCCTCTGGGAGCGCAGATTCTGAGAAATTTTTTATTAAATATCTGTGGCTGCCACGGGGACTGGACGCCGGGCGCAGTCATCAAGGAACAAATAGCGCTCATTCGTGAGCAAGTCGGTGAGCAGGGCAGGGTCGTCTGCGGGCTTTCCGGCGGAGTAGATTCAACGGTTGCAGCAGTTCTTGTGCAGCAGGCAATCGGCGACCGGCAGTCCTGCCTTTTTGTCAATAACGGTCTGCTGCGCGAAGGTGAGTTCGAGAGCACGCTCGCTTTATTCAAGCAGAGATTGAATCTGAATATGATAGGTCTGGATGAGGAGAGCCGTTTTCTGACAGCCTTGAAAGGCATTGTTGACCCCGAGTTGAAACGAAAAAATATCGGCAGAGTCTTTATAGAGGTCTTTGAAGAACAGGCCAACGCTCTCGGCAATGTTCGATTTTTAGTTCAGGGAACCCTGTACCCGGATGTAATTGAATCTGTATCTGTGCGCGGCCCCTCTGCTATTATCAAAAGCCATCATAATGTAGGCGGGTTGCCTGAGAAAATGAACTTACGTTTAGTTGAGCCATTACGTGAGCTTTTTAAAGACGAAGTTCGGGTGATCGGGGCCGAACTGGGCATACCTAATGAAATACTTGAACGTCATCCTTTCCCCGGCCCCGGTTTGGCTGTCCGCATTCTGGGCGAAGTCACAGCGGAACGCATTCAAATCTTACAGGCGGCTGATCGTATCTTGGATGAAGAAATTCGTTTGGCCGGACTCTACAATGCTGTCTGGCAGTCTTTTCCCGTGCTATTGCCGATTTCGAGCGTCGGCGTGATGGGAGATGACCGCACCTATGAGAAAGTGCTCGCGATACGCGCCGTCACAAGCACGGATGGGATGACTGCCGATTGGGCGCGATTACCGCATGATACCCTCGCCAGAATCTCTACGCGTCTGGTGTCTGAAGTTAAAGGAATAAATCGCGTTGTCTATGACATCAGCTCCAAACCGCCAAGCACCATTGAATGGGAATGAGGCGCAAGCTAGCTGTCCCAAACGGTTTTAAGTATTTTGTGAAGTCCCGCAAGAAAAGTCTTTGAGCTGTTAGCTTTATCCTCACACGGAGCCTTGCGTCTCTATATCTTGTCCCTTCCAATCCACGGCACACGTGATATAGTGTGCGCGTTTGTAGAATCGTAAGATCAGTTTATCCTGCCTGTTGAAATCGAAAAGCGTCTTTATGTCAAAAAAAGATTTTGTACATTTACACCTGCATACTGATTACAGTCTCTTGGATGGTGCTATCCAGATCAAACCCCTTGCGCGCAAGACCGCCGAGCTGGGCATGGGCGCATGCGCCATGACCGACCATGGAAATATGTTTGGCGCAATCTCTTTCTACAATTCTATGAAAGAGCAGGGCGTTAAGCCGATTGTTGGGTGTGAGGTCTACATTACGCGCAACAGCCGCAAGGATCGAGCGGGCGCAGCCGCTCCCGGCCAGAAAGCCAATTTTCATTTGATCCTGCTAGCGAAAAATTTAGAAGGCTATCACAATCTGGTGCGTTTGACTTCCAAGGCTTATACGGAAGGTTTTTATTACAAGCCGCGCATTGATAAAGAGTTGTTGGCGCAAAACAGCGCAGGTTTAATAGGACTCTCTGCCTGCATGTCCGGAGTTCCTGCGGCGATGCTGGCGCGTGATTGTTTTGATGAAGCAGCATCGGCGGCTGTGGAGTTTGAAGAGATTTTAGGGAAAGGGAACTATTTTTTGGAGATTCAGGAGCATGGTCTGGATGCTCAAAAGCGTATACGCAAGCCTTTAGTGGAGCTGTCAAAACGCACAGGCGTGCCGCTCGTGGCGACAAATGACGCGCATTACCTGACGCCTGAAGATGCGCGCGCGCACGATATATTGCTTTGCATAGGATCTGGGAAGAACGTAAATGACCAGAACCGTTTGCGTTACGGCCCTCCGAATTTTTATGTGAGATCGCCTGAAGAGATGTGGCAAATCTTCGGCCATGAAATACCAGAGGCTCTGACCCGTACGGTCGAGATTGCAGAGCAGTGCGATTTGAAGTTGCCAAAAGGGGTGAATTATCTGCCCAATTATCCGATTCCGGCTTCTGACGCCGGATTGACGGCAGATGAATACTTCGAAAAAGTTGTCAGGGAAGGGTATGAGAGGCGCAGAAGCCAAGTCTGGGAGCGGCAGATGACGCGCGAGACCCTGCGACATTCCATGTCTGATTATCAGGCGCGAATTTCCAAAGAGATAGCCATGATTAAGCAAATGGGATTCGCAGGGTATTTCCTGATAGTCTGGGATTTTATCAGATACGCTAAAGAAAACTCGATTCCAGTGGGGCCTGGAAGGGGTTCGGCTGCCGGGTCTCTGGTGGCCTATTGCCTTGAGATTACGGACGTAGACCCTTTGCAATATGACCTGCTCTTCGAAAGATTTCTTAACCCTGAACGCGTCTCCATGCCCGATATTGATATAGATTTTTGCGTCCGCGGGCGACCGGATGTGATTAATCACGTGGCAGACCTGTATGGACGAGATTCCGTCTGTCAGATTATAACTTTCGGGACGATGGCCTCAAAAGCAGCCATTAAGGATGTCGGCAGGGCGCTTGATATGCCTTATGCGGAGGTTGACCGCATAGCCAAGATGATTCCTCCGCCCGTTCGTGGGCGCAATGTGAGCCTTGCGCAGGCTCTGGAGCAAGTGCCGGAGCTGCGCAAAGCGATTGAAACGAGTCCGCAAATTAAAGATTTAATGGACTTAGCACAGCGCTTGGAAGGCTGTGCGCGGCATGCTTCGGTACACGCGGCTGGCGTCGTGATCTCACCGGAGCCTTTACACGATTTGATTCCGGTGGCCGTTTCGGCAAAAGATGAGCTGACGACACAATATGCGATGTCTGATTTAGAGAAGACAGGCATGCTGAAAATGGATTTCCTCGCGCTCACGGCCTTAACGGTCATAAGCGACTGCTTAAAAACGATTAAGCAGTATCTTAATAAGACCATTGAATGGAGCGACATCTCGCTTGACGACCAGAAGACCATGCAGCTTTTTGCAGAAGGTCGCACTGAAGCCATTTTTCAGTTTGAATCTTCGGGGATGCAGGAAATTTGCCGTAAGCTTAAACCGAAGGGTCTGGAAGACTTAGCCGCGCTTAATGCTTTATACAGGCCCGGCCCGCTCGATGGTGGCATGGTAGATGACTTTATTGAAAGACATCACGGGCAAAAGGCTGTGAGATATATTGTGCCGGAGATGAAAGAGATTCTCAGCAATACATACGGGATTCTGGTTTATCAAGAACAGATCATGCAGCTAGCGCAAAAGCTGGGTGGGTATAGTCTCGGCGAGGCGGATTTGATGAGACGCGCGATGGGAAAGAAGAAGCGCGAAGAAATGGCCCTGCACGAGCAAAAGTTTGTTACGGGAGCTATCGAAAAGCGGATCAAAAAAGAGAAGGCACAGCAAATCTTCTCCCTAATGGCGCAATTTGCAGATTACGGATTTAATCGCAGCCATAGTGTGGCTTATGCCTACTTAGCCTTTCAGACAGCTTATCTGAAAGCACACTATCCGGAGCATTTTTATGCCGCCGTCCTTTCAAATGAAACGCAGGACATCGCCAAAGTATTTAAATATTCTACGGAACTCAGAGGCCAGGGAATCAAGCTCTTACCGCCGGATGTGAATGAAAGCGGGGCAGGTTTTACGCCTCTGGAGGGAGCCATTAGATACGGTCTGGCAGCGGTCAAAGGGATTGGTCAAAGCAGTGTCAATGCGATCATCAACGCGCGTGCTGAAAATCGGTTTAGCTCTTTTTTCGACTTCGCCTCACGTGTTAACCCGGGTGCCCTAAATAAAAGAGTAATGGAGAGTTTGATCTGCGCCGGAGCCTTTGACTCTCTTAACGGCGAGGCCCAGACAATTCATCTTTGGCGCTCTCGCCTGCATCATGCGATTGATACTGCCATGTCGCACGGAAGTCGCCTGCAACGAGACAGATCATTCGGGCAAAATGATCTTTTCGGAGGGGCTGCGGAAGAAGCACAGCCGGTCACTGAATGGATTCCGGAAACTCCTGCCTGGACACATGCCGAACTGCTGGCCGCAGAGAAAAACGCCATCGGATTTTACATCACAGGACATCCGCTTGATAATTACCTGGAAATTCTGAAAGAAATGGGAGCTATTTATTCTACAGAACTGCCTAAATTTAATAGTGGGACGAAGGTCAATGTGGGCGGTCTGATCAGTTCCTTCCAGGTACGCACTACCAAAAAGGGGGCGCGTTTTGCTTTGATGCGACTGGAAGATCAGGCAGGCGGGGTAAAATGCGTCGCTTGGCCGGAGGTTTTTGGTAAATTCGAGAAACAGATACAAGATGATTTGGCAGTTCTGGTTCATGGAAATCTTGAAGTCACGGAAGATGGCGCAGCCACGGTCTTTATGGAGGATTTGGTCAAGCTTGACGATGTGCTTCAGCGCCGGGCCAGATCCGTCATAGTACGCCTTCCGGAGACTTCAGAGCAGGAGCCTCTGTTAAGAAAACTCTTTAAGTTATTTGACGAAAATAAAGGAGATTGTGAGGTTTTACTAGACCTCTTTTTAGAAGGAGGCGTGCTGGTGCGGGTCAAGCCTCACACTACTTTGAGAGTCAAGGGAAGCCGCCAGCTAGAGAAGGCCATACTCCAGCATGACTGTCAGGTAGAGTGGGCGAACGTTCTCTTAGAGCCTTGAAAGAGTTTTGACGCTGACGAAATGCTGTTGCCGCTAATCCAAACAATTATCATTCTGTAGTAAAATAAACATCTTCACTGGTGAGCTATAAAACTATGCCTGAGTCAGAACACACATCTACAAGCGCATCTGCGCACAGCGGTTCCAAAGCCTTCGAGCGCGTGCAGTTGGCTCGCCACCCTGATCGGCCTTATACTTTGGACTTAATTGAGCGCCTATTTGGGGATTTTGTAGAGATACATGGGGATCGCAGGTTTGCAGACGACCCTGCGATTGTCTGCGGGATGGCTCTGTTTCATGGGACTCCTGTGGTTGTAGTCGGCCATCAGAAGGGGCGCGATACAAAGCAGCGGCGTCTGCGGAATTTCGGGATGCCAAAGCCGGAGGGGTATCGAAAGGCTTTACGCGCCATGAAGTTGGCGGAAAAGTTTGAGCGACCCATCTTGACTTTTATAGACACCCCGGGCGCTTATCCCGGGATAGATGCGGAGGAACGCGGGCAGGCAGAAGCTATTGCCTTCAATTTAAGGGAGATTGCAAAGCTTGAGATTCCCATCATCGTGACTATTATCGGCGAAGGAGGTTCCGGCGGAGCCTTAGCGATAGGCGTTGGCGATAGAGTGTTGATGATGGAAAATTCAATCTACTCTGTCATCTCTCCTGAAGGCTGTGCGGCGATTTTATGGAAGGATGCTTCGCGTGCGGAGACAGCCGCAGGGGGCTTGCGTCTGACAGCTCAAGACCTTTATGCGCAGGGTGTGGTGGATGAAATCATAAACGAACCGGCTGGAGGGGCGCATCTGGATTACGACGAAACGACACGCCTTCTTGATAGTTATTTGGTTGAAAATCTGAAGGAACTTTCCCTGTATTCAACAAAACAGAGACTCGCGCTGCGTTATAATAAGCTGCGTGCTTTCGGGGAATGGGGGATTGCTGTTTAAGGGTTGAGTGTGTTTCCGAGAGGGATGTCGGCGCGCCGACATCCCTCTCGGAAACGCTTAGAAGGGAATATCATCATCTGCCATATCGCCTTCAGGCTGCGTGTGAGCCGGAGCAGCAGTTCGCTGAGAACCGCCTGTGGCCTCGTCCCCACGCCCTCCGCCTATAAATTGCATATCCGTGGCATGGACTTCGAGCGTATATCTTTGCTTGTTATCTTTGTCCGTCCATTCTTCCACGCGCAGGCGACCTTCTATATAGATGGGACGCCCCTTTGTTAAATACTGTGAAGCGGTTTCGGCTTGCCGCCCCCAGAGGGTGACGCGAAACCACGTGGTCACATCCTGTGTTTCTCCGGCACGGTCTTTTCGCTTTTCGTTGGTTGCCAGAGTAAAGCTACAGACAGGAGTCCCCTGCGGGGTATATCTCAGCTCCGGATCGCGGCCAAGGTTTCCGACAAGAGTTATTTTGTTAAAAGACATAAGTGAGACCTCATGCAATCTATTTTATTTTAAACCGTGATGGCGAGAATACTACTCGCACCCGGTTAGCACGGTCAAGATTTAATTACAGGGCGGATAGAATCTTAATCTAATACTTTAAAAGTAATTCCACAGGTCAGGCAAAGCTTTATGATTAAGTCCCTTAACATACGCAATTTCGCAGTCATAGAGAAAGTGGAGGTAGAGTTTCGGGAGGGGCTTAATTTGCTGACCGGTGAGACAGGCTCCGGCAAGAGCATTATTGTGGACGCTCTCGGGTTACTACTCGGCGAACGTGGCTCGCTGTCGCAGATACGCACGGGAGAGCGTAGCGCCTTTGTTGAGGGAATCTTTGAAATAGCCGGAACGGGTGCGGATAAGATTCGCGCAGCTTTGGACGAAGTTGGGATTGGTGAAGCGGATGAGCTTATTATACGGCGCGAGGTGGCCGCCAGCGGGAAAAGCCGCGTCTTTATCAACGACCGGAGCGTGACCTTAGCTGTCCTGCGTGGGCTGCAACCCCTCTTGGTGGAAATACACGGTCAGGGCGATCAAAGAGTGCTGCTCACAACCAGAGCGCAAATGGATGTGCTCGATTCCTACGCTAATTGTCTGGCACTGCGCGAGCGGGTCAGAAAAGCTTTCTTGGATTGGAAGAAGGCCGGAGAGGCTTTGCAGGTCTTCGCAGAAGAGTTAAAGGAACGTGACCGCACAATAGATTTATTACAATACCAGCTTTCGGAGATAGAAGCGGTCTCCCCGCAGCCTTCTGAAGATGAACAACTCTCGCAGGAGCGCAAGCTAATGGCTCACGCCGAAAAGATTATACAGCTCGGGAGCGACGCTTATAGCGAGCTGTATGAGAACGACGGCAGCATTCTCGCGCGGCTCTCGAATGTTTCCAGACAGGTGCAGGAGCTATCGGCCATTGACGAGAGGCTCAAGCCTCTGCTGGAAAGCCTTGAAGAAGGGGCCGCGCTGGTGTCGGATGTGGCGGAATCTGTACGCAATTATTTGCTGGGAATTAATTTCTCGCCAGAAGAATTCGCGCGTTTAGATAATCGCCTGGCGGAGCTTGAAAGGCTCAAACGAAAATTCGGTTCGGACTTAAAAAGCATACTGGAAATTCGAGCCGAGATGGCGGAAAAACTAGAGCGGCTCGCTACTCTGGCCGAGCAGGAGCAGCAACTACAAAACGCTCTTCAAGAAGCGCGCGAGGTTTATATAGCAGAGGCTGCAAAACTGACGGCTTGCCGGAAAAAAGCCTCGCTCCTGCTGGAACGTGAAGTGGTCAAAGACCTACAGCATGTTGCTCTGGAAAGGGCGCATTTTGCAGTGGCTCTGGCAACCGCTTCGCCCGTCAAAAATTCGACACCAACCGAATCACCAGGGGCCTCTGAGAATCGTATAGATGATAGCGAGTTTTTCGGCCCCTATGGGGCGGATCGGGTGAGGTTTTTATTTTCCGCCAATCCAGGAGAGACTGCGCGCCCGCTCTCTCAGGTCGCTTCCGGAGGCGAGTTATCAAGATTGATGCTGACGCTGCTGACTGTCGGGATGAACAATTCAGGGCAAGTTATAGGAGCCGGGACGCTTATTTTCGATGAGATAGATGTGGGTATCGGCGGCGGCGTGGCGGAAGCCGTCGGTCGTAGATTGAAAAACCTTGCGAAAACGAATCAGGTTTTGTGCGTCACGCACCAGCCGCAAATCGCGCGCTTTGCAGATGCCCATTATACTGTCCGGAAAGCCGTCAAAAACGGGAGAACCCAGACGAGCGTAGAGTATTTAGAGAGAGAGGAAAGCGTGTGCGAGCTGGCGCGCATGATAGCAGGTGACAGGCAGACCTTGACTGCTCTTGAGACAGCGCGCTGGATGCTGGAAAATTCAGAAGTTTAGACCCGAAATCTTTTTGAAGGATGGTTATCTGAATTAAGAAATTTCGCTACGGCTCGCTGTTTCTGCTAAACTCCGGCCAAACAGTTATTAAGAGGCGTCTTGAGCTATCAATGAAAACCAGCGTTTACATAGAGACACATGGCTGCCAGATGAATGTAGCGGATACTGAAAGGGCCGCGTCGAGCCTGCGCGCAGCAGGATATAATATTATTGATAAAGAGGATGAGGCCGATGTCATCCTTTTTAACACTTGCTCGATACGCGAAAAGGCAGCGCAGAAAGTTTTAAACAGAATAGGGGAAGTGGTTCACAGAGGCCATAAAAGCTCCAAGGTGATAGGCGTGATGGGATGCGTCGCGCAACTTGAAGGAGCTGCCATCTTCGATCATGCAGGCGCTGTTAACCTTGTTGCCGGAACGCGCGCCACAGATCGTTTGCCAGCCTTGATAGCACGCGCGCAGTCTGGAGAGCAGGCTCTGGATTTGGGCGAAAGGGGAGAGGCGGAGTTTTGGAATGTATCCAGTGTCGAGCGACATTCTCCGTACGTAGCCTTCGTTCCGATTATAGAAGGCTGCAACAAATTTTGCTCATACTGTATAGTGCCTTATTCTAGAGGACGCGAAAAGAGCCGGCCAGCCCTTGAGATTTTAGGGGAAGTCAGACGTTTGCGCGAAGAAGGATTCCGCGAAGTGCATCTGATAGGCCAGAACGTCAATAGCTACAGGCCGCGTGCAATGGACGGTCTGGAATCTTTTGCCGGAGCCACGCCTTTTTCCAGACTCTTGCGCGCAGTGGCCGCTACAGGAATCGAGAGAATCAAGTTTACTACCTCTTTCCCGAGGGATTTTCACGCAGACATTGTGGCGGCGATGGACGAATTTGAGAATTTATGTAACTGGGTACACTTGCCTGTTCAATCAGGCAGCGACCGCATACTGCGTCTGATGCGTAGAGGCCACACCGCTGCCAATTACTTAGAGCGTATAGAGGCTATCAAGAAGGCCGGGCGCAAACTGGCCCTGACCAGCGATGTGATCGTTGGGTTCCCCGGAGAAACAGCAGAGGATTTCGCCTGTACCATGCGCTTAGTCGAGCATTGTCAATATGATGGCCTTTATATCTTCAAGTATTCCGAGAGGGCCGGGACTCCTTCCGCGATGTTTACAGATGATGTTTCAAAGGCGGAAAAGTCTGAACGCTTTGTGGCGCTTGAGCAGTTGCAAAAGAGTATACAGGGCAGTGTCTATAGCGATTATGTTGGAAAAGAGGTTTCTGTGCTGGTCGAGGGGGAGAGCGCAAAATCGCCTGCGGACTTGACGGGCCACTCAACCTGCCACAAGGTTGTGAATTTTAAGGGGGATGCACGATTGGCAGGGCAAATCGTGCGTGTGCGTATCACAGAAGCGAAAGCTAATAGCCTGTACGGGGAGCGCGTGGGGCAAGCCGGAAAGCGTCAGGTAATGTATGAGGTGTGAACATGGAAATAGAAGTAAAGATTAGGGCTTTGATGATGGATCCGAACAGCGGGACGCCGATCATTATTCTCAAGGACGTGAGCAGTGAGACAATGCTGCCGATCTGGGTCGGAGCCTATGAGGCAAATGCTATCGCGCTTGAAATTGAGAAGGTGACCCCACAGCGGCCTATGACTCATGACCTTTTGCGCAATCTGATTGTAGAGATGGGTGCCTCTGTAGAGCGTGTCGTGGTCACGGAATTGAAAGATAATACCTTTTTCGCGGTCATACAGATGCGCCATACGGACGGCTCTACACTGATGCTGGATTCCCGCCCGTCTGATGCGATTGCGCTTGCGCTGCGTGCAGACTGCCCTATTTATGTCAACGACGAAGTGATAAAGGCTTCGCGCAACACAGTCTCCGACAGCGATGAGACGGAATTTGAAGGACAGGCGGGAGAGGAAGAGGAGTGGCCGGACGTGATCGGCGAAGCAGGCGATTTGCCTATGTAACGGGGTTGCCTAAATCTATGCCGGCGCTGAGTTTACGCCAGTAAAATGAGAATTCCCGAAGTGCAAACAGGAACGGTAATAGCGATTGCCAACCAGAAAGGCGGGGTGGGCAAGACCACTACTGCCATCAATCTGGCAGCCGCTTTTGCGCGTAGAGGGCAGAGCGTGCTCTTGATAGACCTGGACCCGCAGAGCAACAGCTCGATCACGTTTCTGGACTTGATGACAGTAGACCGCACTGCTTACGAGGTGCTGATGGATGTGGACGGGGATGGCTCCTCTTCCATTTATCCGACTTCCGTCAAAGGGTTGGATATAATCCCGGCCCGTATCAGTCTGGCAAAGCTGGAATCAAAGCTGGTGGGAGATTTTGACGCGCCTTTCCGGTTAAAGGACAGGCTGGAGCCATTTCGCGCAAAATATCAGGTCATCATCATAGACACGCCTCCGACGCTGGGCCTGATTACTGTCAATGCTTTGGTGGCGGCGACGCATGTCCTGATCCCCATACAGTCCTCTTATTTTGCTTTAGAAGGGACGGACGACCTGCTGGAAACAATAGAGAAGGTCAAGGCGAGACCGAATCCGAATTTACAGGTGCTGGGCGTACTGGTTACTTTGCACGACAAGCGAACAACGCTGGCAAAGGAAGTGTATGAGCAGATCAGGCGCGTTTTCGGCCCCAAACTATTTGAGACAGTTATTACAAAGAGCGTGCGGCTGGAAGAATCGCCTGCGTATAAAGAGGCCATCTTTACCTTTGCGCCGCACTCGTCCGGTGCCAGCGAGTATACAAAACTCTGTGAAGAGGTGATCAGCCGTGTCTAAAAGAGGACTGCCGTCCGGCTTACAAATGCGTCATGACGCGCATTACGTAGAGGAATTAGCACAGCATCGTCCGACCCCCGTCGGGAGATTAATCGCCACGGACAAACTGGATCCGAACCCGGAGCAGCCGCGCGTGGAGATAGGGGATTTGACAGAGTTGATTGCCTCTGTCAAAGAGCACGGCGTTTTGGAGCCGCTGCTGGTTAAACCATCAAAGATTTCCGGGCGCTGGATGATCATAGCAGGCGAGCGGCGCTGGCGTGCCGCCAGAGAAGCGGGCATAAGGGACGTTCCATGTATAGAGATGGATGTGGACGACCATGCCGTGGCGGAGATAGCCCTGATAGAGAATTTGCAGCGCAAAGACCTGACAGTGTGGGAGGAGGCGGACGGCCTTGCTGCGCTATGCAGTCGTTTTGGCTATACGCATGAGGAAGTCGCGCGTAAGATGGGCAAGAGCCGCAGCACTATTACAGAATCTCTCTCGATAGCAACTTTGCCGGATGCCATCAGGGAGCGATGTCGGCGCGCCGACATCAACTCCAAATCACTCCTGTTACAGGTCGTACGCCAGCCCGACGTAGAGACCATGTCGAAGATGCTTTCGGAGATTACCACTCAGGGACTGACGCGCGATGAAGCACGCGCCACACGCCGCGCGCAGGGAAGCGTTACGGAAACGAGTGCTTCTGCCAAACCCTTTAGTTTTCGCTTTGTCTCGCCGGGCAAGGAATTCCGTATGGAACTGCGTTTTCGCCGCTCAAAAGTCGAACGCGCAGAGATTGCCGCAGTGCTCAGAGAGATTGCCGAAAAAATCGAAGCTCAGGAATAAAAGAGCCAGTACTATAAAGCGGTGGAAAAGTCTTTCTCGCAGGACGCGTCCGATAACGACTGGCATGCAATAGTCAAAATAGCTACTCAGAAATCCTGCCCTGATTTAAAAATTCTGAACTAGAGGATAAATCAGATTGCCTGCCTCTTCTTTTGCTCCTGTGCGGCACGTTTTTGCAAGGCGCGTCCCCATCGTTCGATAGTCGGCTGAAAGGGTTTGAAAAGCTTAGCGCGGAAACCACCCTGTTTCTGATGCCAGATGCGTAAGTGCTTCTCTGTATAGGTTCTGACGGCGGTTTCCAGTTGATTCTTTTTGACAGAGTGGCGCAGGGTCAGGTGATGGTGTTGACCCACAAGGGAAAAGAGGACTGCTGCCAGATTTCCCTTAAAGGAAAGACGCGGCATCAGTCGCTTATGAAAAGGCTTATGGGCAGGCAAGAGAATTCCTACAGCTACCTCCAACCAAGCAGCCTGTGCGCCCTGTCTGGGGTGGTATAGACCCGGCAACTCCGTGCGTTGATTAAGAGATTTAAGCCTCGGGTCGTTGATTGAATCAACCAGACGAATCTTTTCGATCCCGCGCAAATGTTCTTTTGGGAGATGGCCTATAATATCTTCGATCCAGAATTGTGTTTTCTGTGGCAGGGCGCTGGAAGAGTTGTTTTCGATTTTGATAGCCATATAAGAATATTCAACCAGAGTACAGTAGGTTTTTCGGAAGAAGCCACTCTAAAGAAGCCACTCTATAAGAGACTCATAAGATGGTCAAGCAGGATAAGAGGGTTTTATCCGCGTTTACAAACATATCCACCCACCTCTTGCGTCCGATAATAAAGATTATGTACCCACAGGATCATGATTGGTCTAGATAAGAGGCGTGCAAACTCCCACCCCTCCTTGACACTCCAGGCAGTGACTGTTACATTACGCGGTCTTTTATACCTTCAAGTCATCAAACACTACAAGAAGGAGTATCGCATTTGAGCACAGAAGGAACATATCTATTCACCTCCGAGTCCGTCACAGAAGGACATCCGGATAAGATCGCAGATCAGATATCAGACGCCGTTTTAGACACAGTGCTGGCGGAAGATGAAATGGGGCGCGTGGCCTGCGAGACGCTCGTCACAACCGGCTTAGTAGTCATCGCCGGAGAAATCACTACCAAAGCCCATGTTGACTTTTCCAGAGTGGCACGTGAAACCATTAGAGAGATTGGTTATACGCGCGCCAAATACGGCTTTGATTGCGACACTTGCAGCGTCCTCAATGCAGTAGGGACGCAGTCGCCCGATATTGCTATGGGAGTTGACACAGGCGGGGCCGGCGATCAGGGGTTAATGTTCGGCTTTGCCTGTAACGAGACGCCGGAATTAATGCCCCTCCCTATACAGTTGGCCCACAGGCTCTCTAAACGCCTCTCGGAGGCGCGCAAAAGCGATGAATTGTCATACCTGCGCCCTGACGGTAAATCTCAAGTCACAGTCGAGTACAGGGACGGAAGGCCATTCCGCGTGGAAACCATAGTCATCTCTTCCCAGCACGATTCACAGGTGTCCACAGAGCAACTGCGCGCAGAGATTTTGGAAAAGGTGATCCACCACACAGTCTCACCCGAGCTGATAGACAGCAGCACGAAGTATCACATCAATCCTACAGGGCGCTTCGTGACAGGCGGCCCACAGGGCGACGCAGGACTCACAGGACGCAAAATCATCGTGGACACTTATGGCGGATACGCGCCACACGGCGGCGGCGCATTTTCCGGCAAAGACCCTACCAAAGTTGATCGTTCGGCAGCCTATATGGCGCGATATGCCGCTAAAAACATCGTCGCAGCAGGCTTAGCCGAACGCTGCCTGGTGCAACTGGCCTATGCCATAGGCGTAGCAGATCCAGTGTCTGTTCTGGTGGATACAGGCGGCACCGGACGTCTGGACGAGACAAAGCTCGCTTCCCTTGTACGCGAATTCTTCCAGTTAACACCGCAGGGCATAATAGAGGAGCTACGCCTGCGCCGCCCTATCTACAAGAAGACAGCCGCTTACGGCCACTTTGGAAGAGATGAAGAGGGTTTTAGCTGGGAATTGACCGATAAAGCAGAGGCTTTGAGAAGCGCTGCGGGCATCTAGCTAACCTGAATCACACGCTGGAACATCCGGCATATCTTCAACACATACATCAACGAGGACATCCTAAATGAGTGCAACAAAAGCGTTTGAGCATGATATAAAAAATCCTGAACTGGCCCCTGACGGTAAACGCAGGATCGAATGGGCAGAGCGTGAGATGCCCGTCTTGAGGCTGATACGCGAGCGTTTCGAAAAAGAGAAGCCACTGCAAGGCGTACGTGTGGCAGCCTGCGCACACGTGACAACGGAAACAGCCAACCTTGTACGCGCGCTGCAAGCAGGCGGCGCGGAATCCTTGCTGATAGCCTCTAACCCGCTCTCCACACAGGATGATGTGGCAGCCTCTCTGGTTTCGGATTGGGGCGTTCCGGTCTTTGCCATTAAAGGCGAATCGACGGAAACCTATAACAGGCATGTCCGCACAGCTCTCGAATTCAAACCAAACATCATTATAGATGACGGCTCAGACGTAGTCGCCACACTGATCAAAGAGCACGCAGAGCTTGCACGCGACCTGATAGGCTCTACGGAAGAGACCACTACGGGCATCGTACGCCTGCGCGCAATGGAGACAGCAGGAGTACTGAGCTTCCCTTCCATCGCAGTCAATAATGCGCAGACGAAGCACTTTTTCGACAACCGCTACGGCACAGGACAGTCAACCCTGGATGGCATCATACGCGCAACCAATATCCTGCTGGCAGGCAGGACAATGGTGGTCGTCGGCTACGGCTGGTGCGGAAAAGGTATAGCCATGCGCGGGCGCGGGATGGGATCCAATATCATTGTCTGTGAGATAGACCCCATCAAAGCCGTAGAGGCTGTAATGGATGGCTTCCGCGTCATGCCCATTGCAGAGGCTGCTGCGTACGGCGATATTTTTGTCACGGTCACAGGCAACAGACACGTGATAGATGAGTCTCATTTCGCCTCCATGAAGGACGGGGCGATTGTCTGCAATAGCGGACACTTTGATCTGGAACTAAACCTTGTCTCGCTACGTGAGCTATCCGAGGATGTAGTTCAACTGCGTCCGTTTGTAGAAGAATACAAGGTCAAGAAATCCGGAAACAGGGTCATAGTGCTCGGCGAAGGTCGTTTGATTAACCTGGCCGCAGCGGAAGGCCACCCGGCCAGTGTAATGGATATGAGCTTTGCCAATCAGGCTCTTTCAGCCGAATTTCTGGTGAAAAATAAGGGCCAGTTGACGGCAGGCGTGCATACTCTCCCGCAGGAAGTGGATACGGAGATCGCCAGCCTTAAGCTGCGAGCGCTGGGCATCTCCATAGACAGCCTGACCCCGGAACAACTCGAATATCTCAATAGCTGGGAGACAGGCACCTAAAACCTTTCTCAGGTTCTCATGCGTGTCAGCAGGTACACGCCAAGAGCCGCGAACAAAAGCAGCGGGGACCATGCCGCAACGGTTGGAGAAAGCAGTCCATATTCTCCTAACTGTTGAAAAATGCCTGTCATTCCCCAGTAAGCGAGTCCGATTGCCACGGCAGATGAGAGCGCTGCGACAGCGCTTCTGCGACCGAAAGCTAAGGCCAGCGGAATCCCGAAGAGCGCCATGATCCAGGGCGTCTGGGGTTCCGCATATTTTCTCTGGAGCGCAATCAGCAGCGGCACGACGTTTCTCCCGCTGGGCCGCACAGTCTTTATGTAAGCGCTTAACTGTCCGGTACTTAAGTGGGAAGGTCGATTAAGCTTAAGCTTAAACGCCTCTGCCGTCTCGGTCTCGTCGATCCTGATGCTCTGGACGCGTAGGTGTCCGAGCGGAGACTCCGTCATAGAGACGATGGCTGCATCCTTTATCTCAAACATCCTCTCTGTCTCCCAGATACCGCTTTTTCCTGTGATAATCCGGCGCAAATGTATGCCCTCCGCGTCGAACTCGTAAATCACAGGCTCCTTCAGGCTTCCCTGCTCTTCGTCAAGCTCATATGAATAAAGTCGCCCGTAAGAGGTTCCGGCAGAAGCCAGCCATTGCCTGCCGCCGCCGGTCATGGCACGCGCTACGCCGCCGCGTATCTGCGCACGCAACGCATCCTGTTTGAGATTAGCCTGTGGTAAGACCTTCTCCTGAACTATCCAGATGGCTCCTCCTATCAACAGAGAGAAAAGAATGCCCGGGACGATCAGCCTGTAAACGCTCTGCCCGCCGGCCCACCAGGCTATGGCTTCGCTTCTGCGTGCCATCAGCGCATAGGTAACTAAAACAGCTATCAGCAGGCTTGCGGAGAGCAGTTGGACTGTCGCCAATGGCAGCAGAAAGAGCAGGTATCTAGCCAGAAGTCCGATTCCGCCACGCGCAGGGGTGATAAAGCGCCACAGCTCGAACGAGGTAAAGATTAGAAAAATAATAATCAGCGTGACATAGGAAAAGGCGCAACTGACTGTTAAAGAGCGCAGCACATTTAAGTCCAGCAAACTGGGGAAACTTAAGAGACGAGGGCGCGCGCTTGAATTTTCCGTCTGCACAATGACCGGCGCGGCGTCTTTGACACGCTTCTCAAGGGGGGCGCTTTTTTTGACCGTGGAGAGCCATCTAAAGAGATTCGGCAATAACAGTATAAAGGATGTCAGGAAAGCAACTGAGGTCGCAGCCCAGGAGCCTATGTATGGCTCTACAGTACCTTTGCGTGCCATTTGCTCGCCGAGCAGCGAAAGCATGTAGTAAGCCATCAGGACTATCAGTGACAGCAGGCTGCCCCATCCCCTGCCTCCTCTGCGTAAATGCAGGCTGAGGCTTCCGCCCAGAAGCGCAAATACCAGTGGAGCCAAAGAAAGCGAGAGCCTTCTATGCAGCAGCGTGGAGGCCTCACGCCCCTCCTTTTGTCCTGTGTGCGCACGCGCGTATTCACTGAGCTGTGTGAGTCCCATCTCCTCCGGGTCAGGTTCATCAACGCGCATGCGCTCCAATAGTCCTTTACGCCCTGTCTCAAGCACTACGCGCAATTGTGCGAGCTTTTCTGTAATATATTGCCCGCTATTCCCCTCTCCGGATATAGCATTGGCCGGAATCGTCGTGGCAACTGCATCACTCAAAACCAACTCTGATTGCTCTGCTGCTGCATCTATCTTGCCCGACCTTGCCGTTATCAGACGTACCGAGCCGCTCTGCTCCTGCTGGTAGATAAAAACGCGCTCCCATTTTCCAAGGGCTTTGTCTCCATCCCGCACGTAAACCACATAGCCAGGGATTTCAGTATTAAAGGTGCGCGGCTCGACAGGGGAATCAAGCCTATGTAAAGCCGCCTGAATCCCTGCCCTGCGTAGAGCCTGTGCTGCGCTCGGAGCCATTTCGAGGTTTATATACGAAGCGCAGGCAGTGAGCAGGAGACCTATCAACAGGACTGGACAGAGTATGTGTAAATTACTCGCTCCGGCTGCGCGCATGGCTATTAATTCACTATCGCTGCTCAGACGCCCGAAACCTATGATCGTCCCGGCCAGCATCGCCATCGGCATCGTAAAAGCCAGCACATTTGGAAAGATAGAGCCTGCCACGTCCAGCAGCAGTGCGAGTGGGACTTGCGTCGCCAGCAACAGTTCCGCAAAACGACCCGCCTGCTGCACAAAGAGGATCATCGTCAACAGCAGCAGGGACAGCAACAGGTAAGGCACAATCGCCTTGACCACATATCTCTCAATTAATCTGGTGCCCCCTAAACGCATCTTTGCATTCCAGTAATGTTATGCTGGCGCGAACAGTTCTTTAAAACTCAAACACGCCCCGTCGCCCGGCCCACCTCTCGCTCCAGCACATGTCTGATAAAACGGCGCGTCAATTGTATTAACTCGCGCTGTGTAGAGGGTTTTATGTTGCGCGCAGACTGTGCATAGGCCCTTGGGGATTGCCGCTGCATAGAACCTAAGGTGGCACGCGTTTCTATGGAAATAGCCGTCCCGTACCCCTTGCCGCAGTTTTCACAAAGCTGCCGCAACTCCGTATCAAGGTACATGACCTCTCGCTCGCCAAATCTATTCTGACAACGAAAACAGGCGTTCATGATCGAGAAAAATCCTGACAGCTTGAGCGTCCAGACCTCGAAATAACGCACGATCAATTCCACCTCTTCGGGAATCTGTTCTATGGCCTCCATGCACGCCTGTACCATTCTGTACATTTTTTCATTCGGCTCATGCGGAGGCGCAAATCCCATCACCAGCTCGCTCATATAGGACATGGCCGAAACGATCTCTACGCGTCCTGCTAACTTAAAATAAGAATGGCGTATCTCCAAGTGCCTCAGCGTGACCAGTTCCCTTCCTTCCTTCTCATAATAACTCAAAGAGATGGTTGTAAAAGGCTCCAGCCCGGCCCCGAAACGACTGCGCAGACGCCTTGCCCCGCGTGCGACGGCGCGCACAACCCCTGCCTCGCGCGTCAAACAGACGACGATCTTGTCCGCCTCTGCTAAATCATATGTACGCAGGACTATCGCTTCGGTCTCTATCTGCCCCATGATCTTGCTCTCTCTGGCTATTTTGATTGAGGGATGGTCTCAGCCGAAGTCGTTACCGGACGCATATGCCGGAAGGCTTATTTAGAGGGGAGGAAATAAAGCAGCCACGCTAAAGCCAGTCCTATGAACATAAACTCTGCAAAGATTTTAAGCCCGTAAACAAACCTCTCGCGTTGCGTATCCCTAGCCACAGAGCCAAAGACCACAGAGACAAGTGCCGCAAATAATGTCATGACGATTAAATGTATCAAGGCTTTCTCCCTGCGCCTATATCAAAGGCATCAAGCATCACCAGATAGTTGAGCAATCCTGCGACCAGCAAAAAAGTGTTGCCATACTCGTATGTCGCACGGCTCGCCTGATCCGTAAACCCTGTATTGGTCAGATAGCAAAAAAGATAGAGCGCGCCTGCTCCCAGATTGGCGATCACAGGCGGTATCTGTAGCCAGAAGCTGGAGCCATCGTCCTTCTGACCGATCAGCGGAAAGAGGTGCCCGCCGAGTTGCAAGCCAGTTATGAACATAGCCCAGACAGCGCCTCCTAGAATCAGCCCGCGCCCCCAGCGTTTGAGCATCAAGTGCCCTCCCCCTGGCACCAGCCAGCCCAGAACCCCTGCCAGCCACGCGCTTGCCGGCGCGCTTTGTTGCGCCGTAGCATCCATCGCTATTTCTCTTTCAGCCAAAGCTCTCTCCTCACGGAAAATGATAAATTGATAAAAAACTTCAGGCGCGACCGACATAGCCATCGCGCGTGGTGATTTCATAACCGCCCGGCGAGACAAGGACGCGTATACGCCTGTACTCCCCTCTAGCGGCCCTACGCCTGGGCTTGTATGTAATAATGTACTGCGACTGCAATTCTTCTGCAATCGCCCCAAAAGCCTGCGGCAGATCTTTATCCTTCACAGGCAGAAACAGGTGCCCGCCCGTCTCCAAGGCAATCTTTGCGAGCATCCTCTCCGCTTCGTCCAGCAGACGTTTATACTCTGAAACACGTTTCGGATCATACCCACCGAAAACGCGCCCCAGCCAGCCGCCTTCACGCTTTCCCATAGCAGCGCGCAGATTCTCGGTCAGACTAATTACATAGACGCTCGTCTCCGCACGCCGTATGGCATTCAAGGCATCTGCAAAGCCCGCGTGCTTGCGCTCGGCTGTATCTATTCCGTCCGTCAAGAGAAGCACTATCTTGCGCCCCTCCACGCGTTTGAGCTGTTCCTGTGCAGCCAGATAAAGCCCGTCATAAAAGGTCGTGGCATTGCCCGGATGATAACGCCATTCCAAAGCTTTTGAGAGAGCCTTAGAATCCGTCGCACTCGTCCAGTCCTGCAACAGCTCTACCCTGTCTGCAAACTGCATGACGCATACTTTATCTTCCTGCAAAAGATTTTTTGTAAAACTTTTTGCGGCCTCTCGTATGGCGCTCATATGACTAAAGACGCTGCCCGAAGCATCCAGCAATAAGACTATGTTCGCGGGAACTCTCTGGCGATTAAAGCTGGCTATCTCCTGTCTCTCTCCATCTTCATAGATGAAAAAGCTTTCCGCAGTCAGTCCGCCCAACAAAGCCCCTGCCTGATCCCTGACCGTCACAGGAACCATTATCTCATCCGTGCGTACCCTGATAACGCTCTCATCTTCAGAAGGACTCGTCTCAACGGACTCCTCCAAGGCAAGAGGCTTGCCCTGCCGCCCGCTCTGTGCTTCCGTACGGACAGGAAGACACCCAAACGCCAGGCATATAAGCAAAGCTCTAATCGTATATTTTCTAAAACCTTGAGACATCACTTCAAACTTACGCCTTTTGCGTTATCGGACGCGCA
This sequence comes from Pyrinomonadaceae bacterium, assembly GCA_963817025.1. GTDB lineage: Bacteria > Acidobacteriota > Blastocatellia > Pyrinomonadales > Pyrinomonadaceae > JACMLC01. The sequence goes on from CAWFML010000005.1 coordinate 1,607,376, forward strand.
GGCCGGTCGCCAGTATTACCACGCTGTGAGCTTCTGATTATAACCGCCAAAGGCGCACGGCACGCAGATAATCTTTCCATCTTCCGTGCGAACTTCCCGCCCGTCATTTATTCCCTCGCGGCAAATCTCGCAGGTCACGCGTGAACGTGTGCGACCGGGCGCATCCATTTCCGTATACGCCACTTTTACCTGCTCTGTCTTAAATAACTCTTCATCGGATGCTCCCCTGTAAGCAAGCAACTGCTTCTCCTTCTTGCTTTCGATTTCAGGATACAGCCTCTCTGCCAGTTCTCTGGATTCATCCAGCGCTGCAATACGCACGGCCTTGCCTGTCTCCGTATTGAGAAATGTGGCCGCAACCTTGCCGTAATCCATAAACTTCAGGCTTCTGCGTCCAAGCCGTACGCCCGTCACAGCACTCAAAGCATCCGTCATACAACGGTCTATCTCAACCCAGACGATCAGCTTTTTTCGATCCAGCCCTTTGGGGTCTGCTATATCTATCAAACGACAGCCCAGCAGGGCCATACGTATCCCCAATAGTTGCCCCGGACAAATATGCCCGTGCAAAATCTCGCATTCAGCCAGTAACTCGTCCAGTTTGCTTTTGCTCTCTTCCATAGTTAAGACATTACATAAAGAGTCGGCATGGCGACAATAGTTAAAGAATAACCTTGAGACCCGACTCTTATACGGCTGAATTTAATAGATTAAATATTTTTGACGGGTTTCTCTAAAACTCTCTAATTTTTCCGTCCAACTCTGCCTGATGCCGTCCAGCGATTCGTGGCTTTCAATCTGTGCGCGCAATTGCCCCGTCCCTGCTATGACATCGAAAGGGTTTTTGTCGTAAACGTACTCATAGGGGGGCGTTTTCCAGCGAAAATTTTCGAGATAAAGCTCATAGATTGCTTTAACTATTGCGATGCCCGTCAACACTGGCAGAAAGGCTTTGCGGTCTGTAACATGTATCTGCACGCCGCCGCAGATATTTTCCGCATGCTTCTGAAAGGTCGGCCTGAAGCCGCTCGGACGAAAAGTTACTCCCGGCAAGTCAAGCTTTCCGAGTTGCCGCGCAAGCTCCACAGCGTCTATATATGGCGCTCCGATCAACTCGAAAGGGCGTGTCGTCCCGCGCCCCTCCGAGACTTCTGTCCCTTCCAGGTGCACTGTCCCCGGAAAGACCGTCGCGCTCTCAAGCGTAGGCATGTTGGGCGAAGGCAAGACCCAGGGGGCATCCGTCTCATCCAGCCAGTCGCTGCGTTCCCATCCCTCCATACTGATAATTTCCAGTTCGCAATCAATTCCGAATTCCCGCGCAAACATGCTTGCCAGTTCGCAGACAGTCATCCCATGACGCGTCGGAATCGGAAACTGCCCCACAAAAGAGGCGTATTCCGCCTCAAGCACATTTCCTTCTACAAACTCGCCCGTAATCGGATTCGGGCGGTCGCAGACAAACACTTTTTTATTCAAACGGCCAGCCACGCGCATGCAGTTCGCCAAAGTGTAAACAAACGTGTAGATGCGACAGCCTACGTCCTGCATGTCAAAGATCAGCGCATCGACTTTGGAGAGCATCTCTTCTGTAGGCTCTCGCGTCTCGCTGTAGAGCGAATAGACAGGCAGACCTGTCTGTGCATCCGTAGAATGGTCTGTCTCTATCATATTGTCCTGAACTTCGCCGCGTATCCCGTGCTGTGGGCCAAAAAGCGTTGTGAGGTTGATTCCCTGCTCCGCGCGCAATAAGTCCGCAGCATGGTTCAAAGAATGGTCCACAGAAGCCTGATTACATATCAGGCCGACGCGCAGGCCGCGCACAAGGTCGCGTTTGTCCGTCAAGAGTTTTTCTAAGCCAAGCAGGATTTTCTTTGTCATGCGGAGCGTCCGTAACCTCTCTCTCAGATTGTTTAGCAGTCTCAGGAGACTTGCCGCAAAAGTTTAGCCGCAGAGCACCGAGCCGCCGTTAACATTTAAAACCTCGCCTGTAATATGCCTTGCCCAATCGCTGCATAGAAACAGAATCGGACGCGCAATATCATCTGCCGAAGCTATGCGGCCCAAGGGGATTCCATCTTCCACAGATTTCCTGAAATCCTTGTCCGCGAAGATTTCCTGATTCATCTCTGTATCAACCCAGCCGGGCGCGACAGCGTTGACGTTAATTCCGTCTCCTGCCAATTCCGTCGCCAGGGATTTTGTAAAAGAGATTTGCCCGCCTTTTGATGCTGCATAATTGGAGACGTTGGCTTCGCCGCGTTGTCCTGCTGTGGAGCTGACTATCACAATGCGCCCGAATTTCCGCCGCTTCATGTGTGGCACTACAGCCTTGCAGACTGTCCAGGTTCCTTTCAGATTTACTTCTATCACACGATCCCAAAGGTCTTCGGAAATCTCTTCGACAGGCGCGCCTTCCCAGATGCCGTGGTTGCAGACCAGTATATCCAGACGCGAAAATCGCTCAAGCGTCTGCTGCACAAGCGTCTCTGCTTCTTCCGGACGCGACACGTCCGCCTTGATCGCCAGAGCCTGCACGCCCAGTTCCTCCAGAGCCTTGACAGTCTCTTGAGCAGCCTTCTCATCGCGCTTGTAATTGACTAAGACATGCGCGCCCTGCTCTGCCAGACGTACAGCCGTCGCCTTTCCTATCCCGCGCGAGCCGCCCGTAATCAACGCCACACGCCCACGCAAACTCAGGCCATCATCCATTAAACCCTCATCCATACGGATTTTTCCTTCTTCACTTTCTTCAAATGACTCTCCCGGCTTGGCGTTATCGGACGCTAGAGAGGCTCTCCTGTGTCGTGCTCGTGTTATTAGCACGTTTGCCTGCAAAGGCTCGCGTGGCTGCTATGAACTGTTGAAAAATCGCACGCGAAAACTCGTCCGTCTCCCAGCCGATTTCCGGATGCCATTGAACTGCCAGCACGAATCGCTCGTCTCCCGGGTCTTCCAGTGCTTCTATCAAACCATCCGAAGTCCAGGCGGTGGCTATTAAATCTGTGCCGACCCTTTCGATGGCCTGATGATGATGACTGTTGACCTGCGCGCTCTCCGCTTTTGAAAGCGAAGACAGCAGGCTTCCCTTTTGTATACGCACGCGATGAGAGCGGCGATCACGCGGCAAGCCCTGCTGGTGTTTGATAGCCTCCGGCTTCTGCGTGGGAATGTCCTGTATGAGCGTGCCTCCGCGCGAGACGTTGAGTATCTGCATCCCGAAACAGATCGCCAGAAGAGGCATCCGTCGCCGTTCTATTTCTTCCAAGACCAGTGCGTCCGTCTCATCTTTTAAGGGATGGACGCTGCCCAGATTGAGATGCGGCTCGTGGCCGTAACGCGCAGGGTCTACGTCTGAGTCGCTGCCCGGCAGCAAGACTCCATCAAGGCTGTCCATGACAGAGGCTATATAATCTTTGTGCGGGATGAGACTGATATGCACAGGCACGCCGCCTGCCGCTTCAACTGCCTCGCTGTAATAACGCGCCAGATAAAAGCGATTGGTCTCAAGCTCTATACGCATGTTGATGCCTATGAGCGGTCTCTCACGCGGCCTTTGTTTATCGTCTCTGAAACTCATGTGATCCAATAGAATTACCGGTCATGCGTTTTGCACTTCAATCTTATCTCATATTCTTTGACGAGGCTCAATTGAGCCTCCCAAAAGTCGGAAAAGTTTCAAAGGCCGCGACTCCAAAGGCAGCGCGGCTTGACTTCCCTTCGCGCCTCTTCCTATAGTGTTTCTTTGCCATGAGAGACGAAAAATCAAAGATGCGCAGCACGACTATCCTGCTCGTGCGCCGCAACGGTCGCGTGGCCCTTGCGGGCGACGGACAGGTCACGCTGGGCGATACGGTCATGAAGTCCGGCGCGCGAAAGGTGCGCAGGCTCTACAACGACCGCATCTTAGCGGGCTTTGCCGGCGCGACCGCAGATGCTTTCTCTCTGCTCACGCGTTTTGAAGCCAAGCTTGAGCAGTATCAGGGTAATCTTGAGCGCGCGGCGATAGAACTCTCCAAAGAATGGCGCACGGATAAAATCCTGCGCCACCTTGAAGCGCTGCTCGTAGTCGCGGATGAGAAAAGCTCTTTCCTGCTCTCCGGCAACGGCGATGTCATAGCTCCGGACGACGGCGTGTTAGCCATCGGCTCTGGCGGCTCTTATGCCTTAGCTGCCGCACGCGCTCTGATCCAGCACACAGAGTTATCCGCCAGCGAGATTGCCACGGCTGCTTTGCGCATCGCAGGCGAAATTTGTATCTATACCAACACGAATCTGATCGTCGAAGAACTTTGAAAAGCGGTTTTCAGCTTTTTAGTTTTCAGTTTTCAGCTTCTGGGCTGTTGACGGAAAAGCTGAAGGCTGAACACTGAAAACTAAAAATGGTTATCTATCTCTCAGGTGAAGTTGACGAAGAGTTACGGCTCGATGAGTTAACGCCGCGCCAGATCGTTGCGGCCCTCGACAAGCATGTAGTGGGCCAGCACGGGGCCAAGCGCGCGGTCGCTATAGCCCTGCGCAATCGCGTCCGCCGCCAGAAATTGCAGCCCGATATGGCCGCCGATGTGATGCCTAAAAATATCATCATGATCGGCTCGACCGGCGTCGGCAAAACGGAGATCGCCAGACGCCTGGCGCGCATGTCCAACTCGCCTTTCCTCAAGGTGGAGGCTTCCAAGTTTACAGAGGTCGGCTACGTGGGCAGAGATGTCGAGAGCATGATACGCGACCTGACGGAGATCGCCGTCGAGATGACCCGCGCGGAAAAGATAGACGAGATTGCGGACAAGGCCGAACTCAATGTGGAGGAGCGTATCTTAGACCTCCTGCTGCCGCCGCCCAAGTCTTCACACTCTTCCGGCTATTTCGATTTCGATGAAGAGGAAGCGACCGAAATCCCTCAGGAAGAGACGGAGGTCACGCCGCGCGACGAGAATTTCCAGAAGACACGCGAGAAGTTGCGCGCACAACTTCGCGCAGGCAAGCTGGACAATCGCATGGTCGAGATAGAGGTGCGCGAGAAAAGCTTTCCGACCATAGAGCTTGCAGGGCCGCAGGGCATAGAAGAGATGGGCATCAACATGAAGGATATGCTCGGCAACATGTTTCAGGGTCGCACCAAGCGGCGCAAGATGCGTGTTGACGAGGCTATGGAATATTTGATGCAGGAGGAAGAGGAACGCCTCATAGACATGGATACCGTCGCACGCGCAGCCCTTGAGCGCGTAGAATCCGCCGGCATCATCTTCCTGGACGAGATAGATAAGATTGCCGGGCGCGAATCGGGCGGCGGCCCGGACGTTTCACGCGAAGGCGTGCAGCGCGACATCCTGCCGATTGTCGAAGGCACGACCGTCAATACGCGCTACGGGATGGTCAGGACTGACCACATACTCTTTATCGCCGCAGGGGCTTTTCACGTCTCGAAACCTTCGGACTTGATCCCGGAATTGCAGGGCAGATTTCCCATTCGCGTGGAGCTTGAAGCCTTAACGGTCGAAGATTTCAAACGCATTCTGACAGAGCCGAAAAACGCGCTCATCAAGCAATATCAGGCCCTGCTCGAAACGGAAGGCATAGAGCTTGAGTTCACGCCCGAAGCGATTTCTACCGTCGCGGAATTGGCCGCGCGCGTCAACGAGCAGACGGAAAACATCGGCGCACGCCGCCTGCATACCATCATGGAAAAGCTGCTTGACGAGATCAGCTTTGAAGGGCCGGACTTGGAGCCTAAGCATCAGCGTCTTGATGCGGACTATGTTAATCGCATGCTTTCCGAAACGGTCAAAGATCAGGACCTTAGCCGGTACATTCTGTGAGAGAGAGAAAAAACTTTAAGCCACAATCCGCACTTACGCGGCCCTTGAGCGATAATTTTCCCGGCTTCTACACTTCCCTTTCTCTGCGTCTCTGCGTCTCTGCGGTTCTTTTATCCACGCTGCTTTTCACAGCCTGCGGCAAACGCCGCCCGCCGCAGCCGCCTGTCGAAAGAGTCCCGCAACGCACGGAAGAGCTGACGGGCGCACAGCGCGGCAATCAAATCACTTTGAGATGGCCCGCCCCGCGCCGCAATGCCCCTGACGGCAGCGTCCAGAGCATACGCCGCATAGATGTCTATCGCCTGGCGGAAAACGTCAATGCTCCGCTGCCTCTGACCGAAGAAGAGTTTGCGGCGCGTTCCACGCTCGTTGGCTCTGTCGATTACGAGGCGATACGGACGGCTGGCGACAGCGTAACTTATACGGACACGCTGGAACTGGCAGGCGAGCCTGCACGCCTGCGCTACGCTGTGCGTTATGTCAACGCAGAGGGCCAGCGCGCCTCTTTCTCGAATTTCCTGCTGATAGAGCCTGCTGCGCGTATCGCACAGCCGCCCGCGAATCTTGCTGCGCAGGAGAGCGAGACGGACATCAATCTTTCATGGCAGCCGCCTGCCGCGAATATAGACGGCTCTGCGCCGGTCAACCTGCTCGGCTATAACCTCTATCGCGTCTCGCCTGAGGCGTCAGAAGCGGAGGCCGCGCCGCTCAACACTACGCCCATCAGCGAGACCGCGTTTGCAGACAAAAATTTCCGTTTCGGAGAGCAATACAATTATTTCGTGCGCTCCGTTTCTTTGGGCACTGGCGGACAGCAGGTCGAGAGCCTGAGTTCAAATCGGATTGCAGTGGCTCCCAGAGATGTCTATCCGCCGTCCGCGCCGACTTCTATTACAATCGCCGCCGCGCCCGGTCGTCTCTCGCTCTTTTTCCCCGCCAATCCTGAAAGGGATGTCGCGGGCTATAATATATATCGCTCGCCAGACCCCGCTCTGCCCGTAGAAGCTTGGATCAAGTTGAACACAGAGCTTTTGACTGGAACGACTTTTCAGGATGATAAGGTTGAGTCCGGCAAGAAGTACTATTATTATTTGACGGCTGTAGACCAGAACGGAAACACCAGCCCGCCATCCGAAGTGATTTCGGAGACAGTGCCGTAACATGAGACTATGCCGCTTTACATCTGAGGGCATGCACGCGCCGCGCTATGGCATCATCGAAGGCGAGTTTATACGCCCGCTGATAGATGCGGACGCTTTCGGCTCGCAGCCGCGCGCACACGCGGACAAAATCCCCTTCGCGCGTGCCACACTGCTTGCGCCCGTGACTCCTTCAAAAATCGTTTGCGTCGGACGCAACTACAGAGAGCATGCTGCGGAGCTTGGCAACAAGATGCCCGACGAGCCGCTGCTTTTTTTAAAAGCCCCGTCCGCCATCATCGCTTCTGGCGAAGCCATTATCCTGCCGCCTGATTCCGCGCAGGTCGAATACGAAGGCGAACTCGGTGTCGTTATCGGACGGAGCGCATATCGCCTGCGCGCAGAGGAAGACCCGCTCGCCTATGTGCTCGGCTATACCTGCGTCAATGATGTGACGGCCCGCGACCTGCAAAGAAAGGATGTGCAGTTTACGCGCGGCAAATCCTTTGACACCTTCTGCCCTGTCGGCCCGTTCATCGAAACAGACCTCAATCCTTTGGACGTGGCCGTCCAGACGAGGCTCAACGGCATGGTCAAACAGCAGGCGCGCACTTCTGCGATGGCTTTTTCCGTTCCCTTTATCGTGCGCTATATCTCGCAGGTGATGACGCTCAATCCCGGCGACCTGATAGCCACAGGCACTCCCGCAGGCGTCTCAAAAATGGTTGAAGGCGATGTCGTCGAAGTTGAGGTCGAGGGCCTTGGCGTGCTCTCCAACCCTGTCAGAAATCCGTAAGCAGCCAACTGAAGGCAAAAGCTTGTCTTCCGATTCCGGGTGTCAGACTCCGGATTTTATTTTTAAGGAGATTGCGATGAAATTCTTTATTGACACAGCGAATTTAAACGAGATACGCGAGGCCACTGCGCTCGGTTTGATTGACGGCGTGACCACCAACCCGACTCTGATTGCGAAAGAGGGAAATGTGGATTTCAAGCAGCACATCGCGGCCATCTGCGAAATCGTAAACGGCCCTGTCTCTGCCGAAGTCACAAGCCTTGACACGGAAGGCATGCTCTCGGAAGGGCGCGAGTATGCGCGCATCGCGCCCAACGTCGTCGTCAAATGCCCGCTCACTATGGACGGACTCAAAGCTACGCGGCAACTGACGGAGGAAGGCACTAAGGTCAATGTCACGCTCTGCTTTTCCGCAGCGCAGGCCATTCTCGCTGCCAAAGCCGGAGCGGCTTATATCAGTCCCTTTCTGGGCCGTCTGGATGACATAGGCCAGAACGGCCTCGTCCTGCTCGCGGAGATTATAGAGATTTATCGCAATTACGACTGGGGCACAGAGGTTTTGGCCGCCAGCATGCGCCACCCTATACACGTCGTCGAGGCTGCACGCATGGGAGCAGATGTTGCCACGCTGCCTTTCAAAGTCATAGAGCAGCTTATCAAGCACCCGCTGACGGACAAGGGACTGGACGCATTTCTCGCTGACTGGAAGAAGCGTGGGCAATAGATTTCAAAAGCTTTGACTCTCTTTAGATTTCAAAAGCTTAAGCTTTCTGTCTTAACTTATAACCTCAACTGTCGCCACGCCGACACATGAGGAATCACTTGAGCCGCAAGCCGTGTGCTGGCGATTTATTAGCGCTCAACTTGCTCTCTTCACATAGAGATTATCGTTTCTGTTTTCATTTATATAGGGCATGTCTGACAACGTCATCGTCGCGCGCGACCTCACCAAAATCTACGGCACACACAGCGCGGTTGATGCCATCAATTTCACGGTCAAACGCGGCGAGACGTTCGGCCTGCTCGGCCCGAACGGCGCTGGAAAATCTACAACCATGCGTATGATTGCCTGCCGCACGCCGCTCTCTTCCGGCGAGCTTTCGGTAGAGAATCTTGATGTTGGCCGCGCGCCCGGACGCATACGCTCTATGATTGGCGTCGTGCCTCAGGAAAATAACCTCGATCCGGACTTGAATGTGCTGGAAAACCTGCTCGTCTATGCACGTTATTTTCGCATCCCGCAGGCAGAGGCTAAAACCAGAAGCCACGAGCTACTGGACTTCACAGGTCTCAGCAAACGCACGGGCGCACGCGTTGACGAACTCTCAGGCGGGATGAAAAGGCGTTTGATGATTGCGCGTGCTCTGCTCCATAAACCGAATCTTCTGGTGCTTGATGAACCGACTACAGGGCTTGACCCGCAAGTCCGGCAGGAAATCTGGCAGAGGCTTGAAGAGCTTCGCCGCGTCGGAGGGGTAACTATCGTTTTATCAACACATTACATGGAGGAAGCTGAGAAACTGTGTGAGCGTCTGATTGTGTTGGATCATGGTCGTATTCTGGCCGACGGGTCGCCGCAGGGGCTGATACAAAAGAGCGTTTCGCGCTATGCGCTGGAAGTGCGCGATTGTGAGGAGATGGTTTTGGCAGAGCACACGCCGTCTGTCTCAAGCGTGGCGCGCAACGGCGCACATTTTTATTTTGCAGCCGCGCCGGAACTGCTAACTCCTTTGATGAAATACTACGAGGGCAGACGCCTCTTGATTCGCCCCTCAAATCTTGAAGACGTGTTCCTGCAACTGGTGCAGCCGGAAGAAGACTCCGTTGAGAAAGTCGTCTAGAAAGTAATGCCTGATGGATAACCGGCAGGAGAGCTTGATTGCGCCAACCGGGGTGATTGTGCGCGCGTGCAAGTTCGACGGCGCGGAGCATCGCCGCTGGCCTGCACGCCTCGTTCGACGCGAGGGTTCGCTGCTCGTCCTTGACGCGACTTTTGAAGAAGAGATCAATCACGAGCTGCTCGGAAAGATTGCACGCGGGACGCAGAGCTTGGAGTATTACTGGACGGATCGCTGGTATAACATCTTTCGCTTCTCTGAGCCGTGGGGAGAGTTGCGAAACTATTACTGCAATGTCAATGTGCCGCCCACGCTTGAGAGCGGCGTGCTCAGTTATATAGATTTGGACATAGACGTTCTGGTCGCGCCAAACCTCTCTTACAGTATTCTTGATGAAGATGAATTTGAGGCCAATGCTCTGCGCTTCGGTTATTCGGAAGAGGTCAAGCGCAACGCGCATCACGCGCTTGATGATTTAATCGAGCTGATAGAGAAGCGTGAGTTCCCTTTTGACCGGCATCTGTAAGAAATATCTTTTTGCTGAAAATGGCTGCAAGCGAAATCGTGAAAAGAGATAATTTGCATGCGCGGGAAGATGGCGTGCTGGCCTTCTCGCGCGTGGAGGTGCGTGATGTTTTTGCCGTCTGGCGACGCAATCTACAGGTCTACCTGCGTACATGGAAGATGCAGTTGGCCGCGCCTTTAATTGAGCCTATCTTCACCGTCTTCGCTTTTGGCTGGGGCGTAGGCTCTTTGATTACCTCGCGCGTAGAGAATGTCTCGTATCTCTCTTTCGTAGGGGCCGGGGTGCTCGCCTTTACGGTCATCATGCGCGCTCTGTTTGAGACGACCTATTCGGCATACTTTCGTATGGTGTATCAATCAACGTATGACGCCATTCTTGCCACGCCCGTCAATGCAGAGTCTCTCGCGCTGGCAGAGATTTGCTGGGCCGTCAGCAAGGCTGCGCTGGATGCCTTCATCATTCTTTTGATACTGGTCGTCTTCGGTGCTGCAACCTCTCCCTTTGCTTTGCTGGCCCCGCTGCCGCTTCTGCTGGGCAGTTTCTTTATCGCAAGCCTTTCGATGGGCATTACCGCGCATGTCCATGACATAGATTCTTTCAACCTTTATCTGGCGCTCTTCTTCTCTTCGATCTTTATCTGCGGCGCATGGTTTCCTTTAGAAGTTCTGCCGCCCGCGTTGCAACTTATCGCACGCGCTTTGCCGTTGACCAGTGCGATTGACTTGGCGCGTGCTTGCCTGACCGGCAGATTTGCCATGCGTCATTTGTATGAGCTTTTGTACTTGCTGGCAGCGTCCCTGATTTTTATAGAATGGGCCATGCGCAGCCTGCGGCGCAGAATGGTGGCCTGAGAAGGCGCGCGTGAGTTATCGCGCGCCATGTGATAGTCTCTCTCGCTTCCCGGATTCTGAAAGCTGAATTGCAGACTTTATGGCGACACAAAAACCACAACCAACTGTCCCGGATAAACTTGAGAGCTTAAAAGAGCGTTCGCGCAGGGCGGAAGAGGGCGGCGGCCCCGCGCGGCTTGAGAAGCAACGCGCTGGCGGCAGGATGACCGCGCGCGAGCGGCTTGAGTTTCTGCTGGATGAGAATACTTTCGAGGAATTTGATAAGTTCGTCGTCCACCGTTCGCGCGACTTTGATTTGGACAAACAAATCTACGCGGGCGACGGCGTGGTCACGGGCCACGGGCTGATTGATGGCCGCCGCGTCTTTGTCTTTGCGCAGGATTTTACAATCTTCGGCGGCTCGCTGTCGGAAACGCATGCCGAGAAGATTTGTAAAGTGATGGATTTGGCGATGAAAGTCGGCGCTCCGGTCATAGGGCTAAACGATTCCGGCGGCGCGCGTATACAGGAAGGCGTCGTCAGCCTGGGCGGTTACGCGGACATTTTTCTGCGCAACACTCTGGCGAGCGGCGTCGTGCCGCAGATTAGCTGCATCATGGGGCCATGCGCGGGCGGCGCGGTTTACAGCCCGGCGATAACGGATTTTAACGTGATGGTCAAAGACACTTCTTACATGTTCATCACAGGGCCGGATGTCATCAAGACTGTGACGCATGAGGATGTGACGAAGGAAGAGCTGGGCGGCGCGATGACGCACAACCGCATCAGCGGCGTCGCGCATTTTGCGGCAGATTCGGACGAGCACGCTTTGAGGCTCGTGCGTGAATTACTGTCTTTCGTTCCTTCAAACAATATGGACGACCCGCCTCTGGTGGCCGCGACCGACCCGAGCGAGCGCGTCGAAGTGAAGCTCAATTCAATCGTCCCTGAAGCCTCTAACCAGCCGTATGACATACGCGATGTCATACATGAAGTGGTTGACGACAGGTATTTTTTTGAAGTCCACCAGCATTACGCCCCGAACATCGTGGTCGGCTTTGCGCGACTGGCGGGCCGCTCCGTGGGCATCGTCGCCAATCAACCGGCTTATCTGGCAGGCGTGCTCGATATAGATGCTTCTGTCAAAGGCGCGCGGTTTGTGCGCTTCTGCGACTGTTTTAATATTCCGCTCATCACTTTTGAAGACGTGCCGGGATTTCTGCCGGGCGTGGGGCAGGAGCATGAAGGCATTATCAGACACGGAGCAAAACTGCTCTATGCTTTCGCGGAGGCGACCGTGCCGAAAATTACAGTCATCACGCGCAAGGCTTACGGCGGAGCTTATTGTGTCATGGCTTCAAAGCACATACGCACGGACATCAATTTCGCATGGCCCGGCGCAGAGATTGCCGTCATGGGCGCAGAGGGCGCAGTCGGCGTGCTCTATCGCCGCGAGATTAATGAAGCGACGGATAAAGAGGCTACACGCCGCGCACGCATCACGGAACTGGAAGAGAAATTTGCCAGCCCGTATGTCGCAGCCGAACGCGGGTTTATAGATGAAGTCATCGAACCCGCCCAAACGAGGCCGAAGCTGATACGCGCTCTCAAGCTCATCGAAAATAAACGCGACACCAATCCGCCGAAGAAGCACGGTAATATGCCGCTGTAAGAATCCGACAAAGTTATAGCGTTTATCAAATAAAAGCGAGCATCTCCCGCAAAGGCGCTGGTGACGCGAAGAAAACAGGGGAAGGGTGTCGGGTGTAGGAAGAGCAAGCTTGTCTTCACTACACCCGACACCCTATCCCCTTCTCCCTTCTTCTTTGCGCCTTTGCGGGAAATTTCTTCGTTAACCTGAGTAGATGTGAATATGTAAAGCAAAAGGGCCGGATGAGAATGTTTCTCATTCAGCCCTGCTGCTTCATTCAAAGTTCTAAAGCTTACGCCGCTTTCTTGGCAGAAGCGGGCTGTTCGCGTATCAGTTCCAGAGCTTTTTTGAGTTGCACATCTTCCGGCTGCTGTTTCGGTGAAGTCGCTTCCGGCGAGACTTCGCGCTTATCTGCGGGTTGATTCGGCTGTACCACAGCGTCATCATCATTGCCGGTCAAATCTTCCGGGTCAATCGTTTCGACGATCTCGGGACGCTCGACCTTGACGGAGGGCTTGACGCCGGAGTTTGCGCGGTCTGCGCCCAGAAAAGGCGTCCCGCTGGCCGAAGCCCATTTGACAGTCGTCAACAATAATCCATCGCCGTCACGAAGCGTGAAGAGTTGCTGCTCGGCTCCCGCGCCGAAGCTTTTTTCTCCGACAACTTCGCCGCGCTTGCGTTCAAGCAGAGCGGAGGCAACCACTTCTGCCGCGCCCGCCGTGCCGATGTCAATCAGGGCCACGACCGGCCCTTGAAAGACCGCATTCTTCTCTTCAGCCGTAAAAGTCTTCAGAGCCTTGCCCTCGCGCCCGATGGTCTGCGCGATCACGCCTTCCTTGATGAAAAGGTTGGCGACGCTCACGGCTTCTGCCAGCGAACCACCGGCAACGCCCCTCAGGTCGAGCACGATTTTCTGCGCGCCCTGCTTCTGCAATTCCTGCACGCGCGCGCGCACATCGGCAGCCTCGCCCTCGGCCAGACTGTGTATGCGCAGGATGCCAACCTTGCCTGCTTCCATGCGTGTTTCGACCGGCGGAGTCTTGGTCGCAGCGCGTTTGACTGTCAGTGTCAGCGGGCGCGTGTTGGCGCGCAGCACGCGCAGCTTAACTTCGCTGCCGCCCGGCCCGTTCAAGAGTTGGCGCGCATCGTAAAGCGAGATGTCGCGCGTCGCTTTGTTGTCTATATACTCTATGACATCGCCCGCACGCAGGTCAGCCTGTTCCGAGGGCGAGCCTTTGACAGGCGCAATGACGTACAGATAAGAAGAAACCTGTGAAAGCTCTGCGCCGATGCCTGCCTGATTATTTTTCGAGTTGTTGCCGTACTCACGCACCTGTTCGGGCGTCAGGTAAGTGGAGTAAGGATCAAGGCCGTAGGCCAGACCGCGCAAAGCTCCTGCGCGCACCTTATCCATATTCGGCTCGTCAACATAATCGTTTTGAATATGCTGTAGCACGCTCTCGAAAATGCGTAACTGCGCGCCCGGATCGTTCGTCTGCTGCTGCGCGCTGGTAGGTATCCAACCGCCTACCACTGCGTAGAGAGCAATCGTCGCGGATAAAACAACTAAAGCGAATTTTGTGCGAAAGGACATCTAAAGACCTCTATAAAGGGTGCGCCGTCAAATTCCTGTAAGCATTCGCTGACGGCTTCAGGCGTGATGCTCAGGCTCTCATCATACAGTGGCGGCAAATAGCGTGCAAGCAATCGCTTTTTATCGCCCGATAATTTTACAACTTGAATAAATCTCAAGCCCAGCAGTGTCTGGCAGGCAGCTTATGCCGCTTGACATGAATTGCCTGTCATTTCATACTCCGCCACACAGCTATTAAATCCAAGTTGCCAAAGAAACACATTAACGAAAATCAGAATTCAGGCGAGACTGACAGCGTGCTCACAGGGCGCGTGCTGGCTCTGGATTTGGGCCAGAAGCGCGTCGGAGTCGCGGTTTCTGACGAGCTGCGTCTTTCCGTACGGCCTCTTCAATTCCTGCATCGCACCAACTGGAAACAACTGCTGCGCGAAGTCTCAAATATTCTCAAGCAGTTTGACGCTCAAGCCCTCGTGATTGGTTTGCCGCTCATGCTCGACGGAAAAGAAGGAGATGCAGCAGTGGAGGCCAAAAGGCTCGCGCGCAACTTTCAACTCTCGCTGGACATCCCTGTCTATTTGCAGGACGAGCGATTGACTTCTCATGAAGCGGAAGCTGTTTTGCGTTCATCCATGCACGACAGGAAACAGATTCGCGCGCTGGTTGACAGCGAATCGGCTGCGATTATCCTGCGCGATTTTATTGCAGGCGCACCGGATAATCTTGAAGAAGCATCTCAAACGATAGCTGAACAAAATCATCAAGCGGAAAACTGACACGAAACTAAAATTCTTGAGCATGAAACTTTTACGTCTGGCGCTTATCTTTATCTTCCTGCTCCTGATAGGGGCTGCCGTTTCCGGCTACTGGGCCTACAGAGAGCTACACACGCGCCGCGCGCACACCAGAGCGGCAGAATATATAGAAATCCCGCGCGGCTCTTCCCCGACAGAGATTGTCGCCAAATTAAAATCCTCCGGCGTTATCGGACGCGAATGGCCGCTGCTGTTTTATATGAAATGGAGCGGCGTAGGCTCGCGCCTCAAAGCTGGCGACTATCGCTTTCAAACTCCAATTTCTCCACTGGAAGTGTTGAGCAAGCTCGAAGAGGGCGAAGAGCGTTTGAAGAAATTTACGGTTATAGAGGGGTGGACGCGCTGGGACATTGCGGAAGCGTTGGCTCGCATTCCTGAGTTGAAGTTGCGGGACAAGGAAGAAGCTCTCGCTTTGATGAATGGGACAAGCTCAATCAGCGATCTTGACCCGCGTGCGGAGAACCTGGAAGGCTATCTCTATCCGGACACATATAGTTTTCCGTTTGAGACGACGGCCAAAGAGATGGTCGCGGCGATGGTCAAACGTTTTCGACATGAATGGAAACCGGAATGGACGGAGCGTGCGCGCGAATTAAAGATGACTCCGCGCCAGATCGTCACGATTGCCGCGCTCATCGAAACCGAAGCCAAGCTGGCGGAGGAGCGTCCGGTCATCGCTTCAGTCATCTACAACCGCCTGAAAATAAACATGCCGCTCGGCATAGATTCGTCAATCATCTACGCCTCAAAGCTGGCCGGGAAATGGAGAGACGACGGCAAAGTTTACAAGAGCGATATAGAAAGAAACACGCCCTACAACATCAGAATTCACACAGGGCTTCCCCCCGGCCCAATCGCCTCGCCCAGCGCAAGCTCGCTTCAAGCTGCGCTTTTTCCGTCAAGCACGGATTATCTTTATTACGTGCGCGAGCCGTCGCGCAATGACGGAGCGCACAACTTCTATCGTGACTCAAGTGATTTTAGTCGCGGCGTAGAAGCTCTGCGACAGTGGGAGCGCGAGCGTGATGCCAGAGAAGCCGCAACTAAATCACAGGCCAATCAAAACGCCTCTGTTCCGTAGCTGCGCTTTGATGCCGTGCATTTGAATTTCTCATCAATCTTTTTTGACTACTTACTTGTATTTGCAAGGCTCTTACACTATGCTCGACATAGAATCCCCTATCTGTGGCCGGCAAGATTTTCGTTTATTGACGGAGAAGAAAGTTTGAGGGTTACGAAAGTGAAAAGAATCATCACGATCTCTTTAATCTTAATCGGAACGGCGGCGGGCGTTTACGCACAGGGCAAAGGGGTTGACCCGCAGAATGTTCGGATACGCGATACAGGCAGCGACCGTGCGCCCGCTAACAACGGCGGGAAACAGGATACCGGCGCAGGGCCGGGCATCAATTTCGGTAAAGGACGCTCGCCAGAGGCTACGCTAATTGCTAATCCATATCGCTTCACGACGCGCCGCGATATGATTATTCAAGCCGTCAATGAATTGATACGCGACCGTGGCCTGATTCTTGACGAAGCCGTTTCCAAGCCCGACGAGGGCATTCTGGTCACTCAGCCCTATACTTTTTCCAAAGGCGCTGTGGTTTCTCCGACAGAGTTAAATCGTTACACGGATTTGCCGCCCGCGACCGCGCGCGGCTGGACGCGTGGACGCTATACTTTGATTATAGAGGTGCAGCAGATTGACGGCGTCAGCGCAAACATCGGCGTGACGGCGAAGATTGAAGGGCGCACAGACGGGGCCACAGGCGGAGAGTGGGTTACTCTTCCCAGTATCGGAGTCGCCGAGCAGGAATTTTTGGGCGCTTTGATCGAGAAGGTGACGGGCGCGCCTCCTCCCGGCACTGTTCAATAGACAAAGAGATGATTCACGGCAGGGCTTTTCGTCAACTACGTGGCAGGAATATGCCCTGCTTTTCCAAGAGCTTAGGGCTGTCCGCCTCATAAACGTCTTGAAGCAATAAAGCGATGGATCTTGATTTAAATAACCCCTCAAATGAAGTGAAAAGTCTGGGAGGCGAGAAGGACAAATCCTTTCTCACGCGGGGCATCGCCATCCTCTTCGCTCTGGGCCTGACAGCGGCCCTTTTGATTGGTTATATGCTCTTGCGCCGCCGCCATGCCGAACGTCTGCACAGAGAGCAAGCGGCTCAAACTCAACCGGATAAGCCCGCCCCTGTGCCTCTGCTTCAACTTTTTATGGACGACGCCATGATCAAAGGCTCGCAGGCTGTGCTGGGCGGGACAGTGCAAAATATTTCGAAGGAGAAGCAGACAGGGCTGCTAATCGAGCTTGAGTTAAAGCGTAGAAAAGACGGAGTCGCTGAAGTGCGTTCCGTCCATTTAGAACCGCGCGAGCTTGAGCCTGAGGCGCAGGGTCGCTACTCTTTAACGGTTCCCTCAGGCATGTACAGAGAATCTCGCGTCCTGCACATCAAAAGCGATAAACATCCAGGCGAGATTGCTTTCAAGACTTCGCCCGGCGCGCAGCGTCCTCCGGAGCGCCTTCCGCAGACGGGCAAGACTATTATCGTCAAGCCTTCTCCAAGTCGCGGGAAGGGCGAAGAGTTTATCAACACGCCTGATAATCCCGTCAGAGTTCCCTGATAGCGTTTTCAAAAGACAATTTTCACGCAAAGGCGCAAAGAAAACATGTAAGTTTTTCTTTGCGCCTTTGCGTGAGATGAATCGCTTTCACTTGAAACCCGCTCTACATCTACCTTCAGGTAAAACTTTAGAAGTCGGCAAGGCGACATTGTTTAGGGTTATCCTTTAACCCCGGCGGCTTATTTTCTCTAATGAAATGACTTATGCTGTCTCACTCTTGTGACGATGTGATTGCGGAAAGGCTTTTCAGAAGAACCGGATGAGCTTCTATTTCGTTCGGGTGTGAGACATAGATGAGGTCTTCGAGTCTCTGACGCAGTTGACCGATCTCTTTTTGAAGGACGGCTTTCTGTTCGGGCGTGCCACGGTCATTGAAGATGACCAGATCGGCTGCGGCGATTAGACGTTCAGCAGAAGGCTTCCAGATTTTGCGGCTCACAGTCGGGTCAACGACCATCAGCGTCAGCGCGGGCCGGATATGTTCTGTCAGCGTGTTGCTCTCTATCACAGCGCACACGGCCTGCGCCAGATGGCCGGACGTGGCCTGCCACGCCTGTTTGATTGTGACATCGCGTGTGATGATCCAGAGGACAGGGCGACCGCCTGCATTTGAGAGACGCGCAGTATCCGTGCCGGGCTGTTTGATGATGGAATCGCTGGTGATGATTTGAAAGTCGCCGCCGAGCGATGAGCAGACGTTGCAGCCCTTGCCTCCATGCGGGCATCCGCGCTCGCCGTGCGTCACAGTTATTTTGGCCGCTGCGGTCGGACGCTCCTGCGCCATCATGCGCGTGACGACTTCTGCAACGGAAGTCTTCCCTGCTCCCGAAGAGACTCCGGCAACGATGATTGCGCAGAGTCTCGCCTGATTCGGTTTGCTGGTTTCTAAATCCACTAAAAAGTCTCCCAGACAACCTTTCTTAAAAGGCTCGCCTCACAGCATTGAGCTTGATACTCATCTCTTAAATTCCGTTAAAATCTATTTCGCACAGAAAGTTAACGGACGGTTCCCAATTTACTTTACAATGTTCGACAAGGGATAGGCTAATGTCTCGACGCATATTTTTCCTGCTCATTCTATTCGTTTCATGTACGGGCGCGGCGAGTGCGCAAATAAATCGTAACGCGCCGGACCCGAGCGCTGAAGAGAGCAAGACTCTCGAAGAGATGCGTGTCCGTTGGGAGATCAAGTATGCCGAAAAGGAGCGGCTTGAAAATCTTGACAGGGCGCGCGAAGCGGCACAGCTCGGCTCGGAGCTTTATAAAACCTTCTCCAGTAGCAAGACTTTTAGCCCGATTGAGAAAAAGAAGCTTGACCGGATGGAAAAAGTGACGCGCAAGATTCGCAATCAGGCTGGAGGGTCAGACGGCGATGTAGTGATCGAGAATATGCCGAATCAGACCGAACCCGCGCTCAAGCGTCTGGCAGAGATCGCTGATGAAATGCGTAAGGCTGTGGAGAAAACGCCGCGTCAGGTTGTCTCGGCCTCTGTTATCGAAAGAGCCAACGAAGTGCTCGAAATCATCCGTTATGTGCGCGGCTTTACACGCTCGACTTCTAATTAAAATCAAGACATGGCGCATCTCAAAACACAGTGCTCCGGTTATCGAATCAATAAGTTTTCAATCCTTTCCGCTTGCTCCATTCTGCTAGCCTTCCTCTTCGCCAGCCACATCACGACGCAAGCACAACAGGATGACGAGGTCGTGCGTGTCAACACGGATTTGGTCGTGCTGAACGTGACTGTCGTTGATGGTGTTGGAAAGTTTGTGCGCGGGTTGCGCGCGGGGGATTTCAAGCTCTTTGTGGATGGAAAAGAGCAGCCCGTTTCAAACTTCACCAAAGAGGAAACGCCTTTTGCCGCAGCGATGCTGCTGGACACTTCCGGCAGCATGGAGCAGCGTATGATGCTGGCGCGCTCCGCAGCCATACGCTTTCTGGAAAATCTGCGTGAAGATGATGTGTCGGCTGTTTATCGTTTCGATTCCGAGATTATTCAGGTTCAGGAGTTTTCGTCGAGCCGCGATCTGGCTGACTTTGCCTACGGCCTGCGCGCCAAAGGGATGACGGCCCTGAATGACGCTATCTTAAAAGCGGCGGGCGACCTCAGCCAGCGCGGTGAAAATCGCCGGGCCATAGTGGTCATCTCCGACGGCGCGGATACCAAGAGCGCTGCTTCGGCAGACAAGGCTCTGGAATCCGCTCTGGCCGTCAACGCGACGATTTATGCGGTTGATATGTCCTCGACGGAAGGCGCGACGAGTCGCAATCTGGCTAATGCTGCGGTGCTGCGGAATTTCGCCAGCAAGAGCGGTGGCCGCTATGTGGCTTCTCCGGGCGGGCAGAGCATGCGCGACGCTTTTGTAGAGATTGCGGAAGAGTTGAGCAATCAATACACCATCGCTTTCACGCCGCCTGAGAGCGCGCGAGATGGCCGCTGGCACAAGCTTGAGGTCAAACTTGCGCGTCCGGATGCTGTCGTTCGCACACGTAAGGGCTATCACGCTCCGAAGAGATAGTTTGAAGGGTGATTGTCCCTCACAGGCTGGTCTGGTTGCGCGCTTTGTCTAGGTGGCGTTCGATGGCGAGTGCTATCAGGCGATCTATAATCTGCGGAAAAGATTTTCCAGAAGCTTCCCACATCTTCGGATAGCCGGAGACATCCGTTAAGCCCGGCATCGTATTCAATTCGTTGATGAGCAGCTCATTTGTGTCGCGGCGCAGGAAAAAGTCCACGCGCGCCAGACCTGAGCCGTCCACAGCTTTGAATGCCCGCGTCGCCATCCCTTGAATTTTTTTGATGAGCGATTTTGAAAGCGGCGCGGGGACAACGAATTCCACATGCCCCGTGCTCGAATATTTTTCCGTGTAATCGAGAAATCTGGCGGCCTCGTCGTAGACCATATATTCACCCGGAAGGCTTGCTTCCGGCTCGTCATTGCCGAGCACGGCGCACTCGATTTCCCTCGCATCAAGCCCCTCTTCGACCACCACTTTTCTGTCATAACGCGCCGCCAGCTCGATAGCTTTTTCAAGCGCGGCTTTGTCCGTAGCTTTTGAGACGCCGACCGATGAGCCTAGATTCGCGGGCTTGACGAAGCAGGGAAAGCCTAACTCTTTTTTGACGCGCCGCAGGACGGCTGCGGGATCACGTTCCCAATCGCTGCGCAGAAACCATATATACTTGCACAACGGCAGCCCTGCATCTCTGAACAGAGATTTCATAGCCACTTTATCCATCCCGCAGGATGAAGCGAGCACGCCGCAGCCGACATACGGAATTCCAGCCATGTCCAGCAACCCTTGTATCGTCCCGTCTTCGCCATAGGTTCCATGCAGGGCCGGGAACACCACATCGAGCGGCTGCGTCACGCCGGTTTCGTTAACAGATTCAAGCGCGACGAGGCCGCTGTGCGAAGGGTCTCCGATGATGGCTACGTCCTGACTCGTATTGCTCATGATTTTACCGGGCACTAAACGCTTCGTCTCTTCCGGCAACATGGCAGCGGCCTGTGCAGGCCCGATCCATTTCCCTTCCTTCGT
Source organism: Pyrinomonadaceae bacterium (assembly GCA_963817025.1). Lineage (GTDB taxonomy): Bacteria > Acidobacteriota > Blastocatellia > Pyrinomonadales > Pyrinomonadaceae > JACMLC01. The sequence goes on from CAWFML010000005.1 coordinate 1,628,550, forward strand.
GATGGCAACCGGCACGACATCATACTTTTCCCTATCAATCGCTTCGATAATAGAGCGCGCAGACCTCAACGAAATCTCGTGCTCGCCGGAACGCCCGCCATAGACCACACCCACGCGAATTTTCTTTGCCATAATATGTTCAATAATCAAAGTTTAAGGCTCAAAGCTCAAACTTGGTCTTCAACCTTGAACTTTGAACCTTAAAGCTTTGCATCTCTTTCTTAAAGAATTCTTTTTCCCAGCGCCGAGAGGATCAGTTCGACTCCCAGTTCAGCCGTGCGGTTGTTGACATCGAGCGCCGTATTAATCTCTACCACTTCAAGCGAGAGCATGCCGCCCGCCTCCGCTATCTTTTCCATCGCCAGATGCGACTCGCGGTAGCTCAAGCCTCCGCGCACCAGCGTGCCGGAACCCGGAGCGTCGCCGGGATCCATCACATCCACATCAAAAGTCACGCTGTATCCGGCTGATGCTTTTGAGGCGATACTGATGGCTTCATCTATGCACGCGCTCATGCCGCGCTCGTCTATCTCGCGCATCGTGATAAATCGCATGCCTAGATGACGTATCAACTCGCGCTCGCCATGATCTATGTCGCGCGCCCCGATGTGCGCGCAGAAGCGCGGGTCGAGTTTCGGGGCAAAGCCACCGATGTGCGTCAACTCCGGCGCGCCGAAGCCGAGCAAAGCGGAGAGCGGCATTCCGTGTATGTTGCCCGTCGGAGAAGTTTCAGGCGTGTTCATGTCCGCGTGTGCGTCGAACCAGATGAGACCAAGCGTCTCCTCGCGTTCACGACAATACGACGCGACGCCTGCAATCGAGCCGATGGCAATCGAATGGTCGCCGCCGATGATAACCGGCGTCTCGTTGTCTCTCAGGATGTCGCACACCTCTCTGGAGAGCGACTCGCACGCTTCCGTCATCTCCTTCAAATATTTCGCGCTTTCGTTTGGAGGAGCGACATACAGCGGGCGCGCGATACGCATGTCGCCCAGATCGCGCACTTCGTAGCCGAGTTGCGCGATGCGCTGGCTGAGGCGCGCGACGCGGATTGCAGCCGGGCCGATGTCCACGCCCGGCATGCTGCAACCAAAGCCCAGCGGCACGCCCAAGATACTGACGCGCTTTCCCAGACCGGGGCGATCAGTATCAAATGTTTGCGGTTTTTCTAAAGTAGCTGTTTCTTCCATAACTGTTATTCTTTATTTGAAATCTATTTTAAAACTCACTCAATCCCTCTTTGCGCCTTGAGCCTTTCTTTGTTTGCGCGAAACATACGTGTTTCACGCAAAGGCGCAAAGTTAAAACCGAAGGCGCAAAGGCTTGAATCACTCTGCTTCTTGGATGTTGAAATCAACTCCGAAGCAAATTATATCAACCCAAATCTACATTCCACCCGCCCCCGCCGCCCTGTGAGGGGAAGAAGGGCTTTAAGAGTCCGGCGAAGGCCGCGAGGTTGCGCGTTTGAATCAGAATCTCGCCGGGGCCTGTAAACTCTGCGACGATACCTTCACCGCTCATCATGCTGCGGAAAAATCCTGCGGCGGCTTTGCGTAAGGTGTATTGCGTCGTCCCCTCCCACGCCACCAGATGGCCCGTGTCCACGACATACCGCTCGCCCACCTGAAGTCGCTTGCGATGAATCGCGCCGAAGGAAGAGACAAGGAGCAGCCCCGTTCCCGTCACTTGCAGGACAAACAAGCCCTCGCCGCCGAAGAAAGATTTCGCGCCGCCCCATTTTGTATCGACCGTCAGGCTCGCATCGCCCGCCAAATATGAACTGGATTGAACATAGAACAATTGATTGTTCATCTCTAAACCGGCGATGTCGCCGGGCGCGCCGGGAGCAAAGGTGACTTCGCCCGGCCCGCCGCGCGCCGTAAAGGTCGAGACAAAAGCAGACTCTCCGCCAGCAGCGCGTTTGAGCGCGCCGAAGATGCCGCCCTTCATCTGCGATTGCAGCTCTACATTCGCAGACATGGAAACCATCGCTCCGGCTTCTGCCAGAATGGCCTGCTCCGGTTGCAGCCTGATGATGGCAAGCGAAAAAGAGGGCTGGTGCAATATCTCGTAGCTGTAGCCGCGACCCTGCCCGCGCGCATCCGCATCGAGATTAATCCCGCCGCCCGCCTGAGAAGGAGCGGCTGCATAATTCGGCGGCGGCTGTGGTGGCGGCGGCGTTGAGGCTGCCTGTGCAGCATCCATACGATGACCGCACGTTCCGCAGAATTTAGCATTCGGCAGCAACTGTGCGCCGCATGACGGGCAATTCATAACACGACCCCTTTGGCTTTTTGAGTGATAATCGAGACGGCCTGCTCCGGCGTGTCTGCGAAATCCAGTGTGGAAACATCCTTGTCACTGACCACCAGATGCTCTTGCCATGATTTGACGAGCGGCGGCCAGCATTCGCCCAACAGGACGAGCGGGCGCGGCTCTATCACGCGCGTCTGTATCTTGTTCCAGACGAGAGAAACTTCCGTCACAGTTCCCATCCCGCCGCGCAGAGCGATAAAGCCCATCGAGCGCGTAATCAGATTCTGCAACCGTTCATAGAAGTGTGCGGAAGCGACTTTGTCCGTCAGATAGCGATTCGGCTCTGCCTTGAACTGGTTCATCACGATGCCGAGCACGCGGCCACCCTTTTCACGCGCGCCGCGACTCGCAGCCTCCATCACGCCAAGGTAACCGCCAGTGCAGATGGTATAGCCCGCCTCGGCCAGCAATTGGCCCACGCGACGCGCCTGCGCATACTCCGCACAGGTCTCGTCGCATTTCGAGCCGCCGAAGATAGTGACGATTTTTTCGTGTCCCTCGCTCATGCTTTTACCCGCCCGCTAATGAGAAGCGAGCCTGTCTCCCTGTATTTCAAATAATCTTCACGCGACTTGAAAGAGCCGCCCGCATAATCGTCAGGAATCGGCGTCGGATCATAAAGCCGCTCATCAGACACCTCCGTAAATCCTGCCTGCTCGAAAAGCGTTCGATACTCTTCGATGCTCAATAAATGCACAGGCACTTTGAGTTGCTCGACCCATTGATGCGACGGCTCGTTCTCTTGATAGAGGTCAACGACCGAAGCGAACAATCCTGTGGGAGCGAGCACGCGGCGGACTTCCTTTATGGCAGCCAGCATGTCCGCATAGTAATAGATAGATTCCATCGAGAAAGCATGCGTGAACTCTCCGTCGTCAAATGGAAGACGCTCTGCGCTGCCGGCGCGAAACTCCGCGTTCGGATATGCGGCGGAAGACCGGCGGGCCAGAGCAATCATCTCGTCTGAAATATCTATGCCGACGATACGCCCGCGTTGCGCCTGCGCGGCCATCAAACGCGTGGCCCAACCGGAACCGCATCCCAGATCGAGCGCACGCGAATCCGCTTCGAGATTCAGGCGCGCAATAGCCTGTTCTCCGGTCGGGCGATGGCCCTGCTCCATACGCTCGCCGCGCCCGGCTCTGGCCCAGTCATTAAACTCAAGTCGCAACCGCTCTTCATTTATCATCGTGGTTCTATACGGCTCGCCAGATCGCGCAACGCTTCCAGATTGTCACGCGTCAAATCAAATCTAACTTTACCCAAACTCATCGAGAGCGCGTCTTTGTTGTTATCCACAAGGTGAAAGAAATCATCAAAAGGCGCAAAGAAGCCAAGCACTTCCTTGAAAAAACCAGGCATACTGCGGGCGTCAATCAATTCAAAGGGGCCGAATTTTATCTCTTTCCCATCCAGATTTGCGGTTAAATCGCTGCTCTCCTGAAATTTCCGGTCGCGGTTGTTAGAGTTCGAGACGAAGCCTATAACCACCTCTTTCGGTTTCGACGGAGTTTTGCCCGGATAGATGTAGTAGGCCGTCATATACAGGACGTGCGCTCTCGGCTCCATCACGGGGCGAACCGCCATCCGCTTCAATTCTACTTTGGTCTCATCTTTCGCTTTATCATACTGCGTGATGATGTCGCTTAAATGCTGGTAGCCTCTTTTCTTAGACTTCTCCTTGTTATCCTGCGCGCTCGCTGAAGTAAAGCAGAGCAGCACCAATAAGACTCCCAATACTTTTCCGTTCACTTGCTTCATAACTCTTCCTCCATTATTTGCGATTGCCCGCGGGGCGTTCCCCGCAAGATTGTCAAAGCTTTAAGGCTTGAGTCTGTAAAGCATGCGCGGGAATGGAATCGTTTCGCGCACGTGCTCGATGCCGCACATCCACGCCGTACAACGTTCAATTCCCATTCCGAAGCCTGCATGCGGCACGCTGCCATAACGACGCAAATCCAGATACCAGTTAAAAGCCTCTTCCGGCAGATTGTGTTCGACAAGCTGTTCGCGCAGAAACTCAAGCGAGGTCGCGCGCTCGCCTCCGCCGATGACTTCGCCATAGCCTTCCGGCGCGAGCACATCAACGCCCAGAGCAAGCTCAGGCCGCTCCGCATCACGCGCCATGTAAAAAGCCTTGACGATGGCCGGATAGCGATGAACCATCAAGGGCTTGTCATATTTGCCGGACAGAAATGTTTCGTCCGGCGCACCGAAATCTCCGCCCCACTCGAAACGCGTTTCCACTTCGCCGCGCTCAAAACCTTCCTGCAACAGACGCACGGCTTCGTCATACTGTAGGCGCGGGAATGGCGGCACGATGGCTTCGAGCTTCGCAGTGTCGCGCTCCAACACTTTCAATTCCTCTGCACGATCTTCGAGCACGCGCGCAGCGATGTATGAGAGAAAACGCTCTGCCAAATCCATCACATCATCCAGATGTGCATAGGCCATTTCAGGCTCGACCATCCAGAACTCTGTGAGGTGGCGGCGCGTCTTGGATTTCTCCGCGCGGAAGGTTGGCCCAAAACAGTAGACCTTGCCGAAGGCTGCGGCGGTCGCTTCGTTGTAGAGCTGGCCGGATTGCGTGAGATAGGCTTTGTCATCGTCGAAGTAGTCAACCTCGAAGAGCGTCGTCGTGCCCTCGCAGGCCGCAGGAGTAAAAATCGGCGCATCCGCGAGCGTAAAGCCGTCATTGTCCAGAAAATCATTGACGGCTTTGATGACCGTGTGACGGACTTTCAAAATCGCGTGCTGGCGACGCGAGCGCAGCCACAGGTGGCGATGATCCATCAAAAATTCCGTGCCGTGCTCTTTCGGCGTAATCGGGTAATCATGCGTCGCGCTCACGACTTCCGCATCCACGACATCCAGCTCGTAGCCGCCGGGCGCACGCTCGTCCGCACGCACAGTCCCGCGCACGATGAGAGCCGATTCCTGACCCAATCCTTTGAGCGAGTCCCAGAGTTCCTCAGACACGCTCTTCTTCAAAATCACGCCCTGCACGATGCCCGTCCCGTCTCTCAGTTGCGGGAACAGCAACTTGCCGCTCGATCTCAAGTTGTAAAGCCACCCCTTGAGCGTGACCTCTTCGCCGACATGTTTCGATAGCTGGTTAATGTATGTCTGTTTCATAAAAGCAGTGACAAGTGACGAGTAACAAGTGACGAGTTAAGACAAAAGCAGTTTCTTGCCTGTCACTCGTCACTTGTCACTGGTCACTATTCTAGTCGTCATCCAATCTCTGTTTGATAGCGCGCCGGAGCGCGGGAAAGCGGTCGAGCCATTCGGCTGCCTGTAGCACAATTCGGAAAGTGGGTTTGATAAATTGCGCGTAAGTTTCGCCGCGCCCGCAGGCGGCTGTTTGATAAGAGAAAGTGCCGATGGCTTTCAGGCCGCGCTGCACAGCCATCAGGCGAAACTCGCGCGCGAATTCATCCGGGTCTAAATCGTCAAGCCCGCGCATGCGTCGCTCTTCCAGCAGGTAGAGCCTGTGCGCGCGTATCTCTGCCAGCGATGGCATCTCAAGCTGGCGATCCAGCAGGAGCGAGACCAGATCGTAGCTCGCAGGCCCCATGCGCGCATCCTGATGATCCATAATTCGCAGCCGGTCTTTTTTATCCACCATCAGATTCGCGGAGTGATAATCACGATGGCAGAGCACGCGCGGGCGCGCTGAAAGGTCTGCGGCAATATCATTGAGTTCAACTTTTATCTCGGCAGCTTCTCCATGAGTCAGGTTTTCATGACGCAGGCTGCCGAAATAATGGTCCATAAAAAACTGTAGCTCCCATGCGAGCTTTGCTTCATCGAATGCCAGACGGCTGGCGATGGATTTCAGCTCGAAGGCATGCGGGGTCGCGGCCTGTATGTCTGCAATCAGGCTGATGGCGCGCTCCTGGTATGCCTCATACTCTTCTTCGGTCGCAGCCTCTAAAACCCTATGCAGTTGCTGGTCGCCCAAATCTTCCTGAACGATAATCCCGTCATTCCCATCAACGGCCAGAATCTGCGGGACGGGCAAGCCCACTTCAGCGAAGAGCCTTGTCACGTCCAGAAACGGGTGAAAGTCCGGGTCGAAGGGTTCAGGGTAAAGACAGGCGATGGCGGTCGAGCGTTTCCACGGAATGCGAAAGTATTCGCGCGTCGAAGCATCCGGCGTGAGCGCATGAATGTCTTTCTCCTTAACCGGATGATGGGCAGCCAGATGCTGTGCCAGACGCTCGCGCGCAGACAGTTCAAACTTCTTGATGTCGATTTGTGGAGCGTGGCTCATGCAATGGAGGATACTGGCCTTTGACCAAATTTTAGAAGCGGCGCAGCAGGATTTTTTTAGAGCGTCCCCTGCGAGTGGCTTGTATCCTGTTAGATGTATGCGATTGTATCATTGCAAGAGCGACACGACAAAATTATCTCCATGCACCAATCCCCTGAGAGCTTTGGGCGGCGGCTCTGCGCCCTCTATTAACTCCCGGCGCACGACGCAAGCGTTCTCTATCGTCTCCCCTTCTCTGATACGCACGCCGTCTCCGAGCACAGCCCTATGAACTCGCGCTCCGTCTTCGATAGTGACGTTATCCCAGAGCACCGAATCGCTGACAGACGCTCCGGTTGAGATAAAGGAAGCCGCGCCCGATTCTACATCCCGCCCCTCTTTTCGCATCATCGCCAGACTGATTTCCAGATACCGCTCGATTGTCGAAAGCTCATACCAGACCCCTTCGGCGACATGCGCTGCGATGCGCTCGCCCTTCGCCATCGCCTGCGGATACACGTCCGTCGTCGAATGAGAAAAGACTTTTCGCGGGATATACTCAAAAACGCGCGGCTCAAGAATCTGAATCCCTGTGAACATCAAAGGCACATTGCCTCCCATACTCGCATCGCTCGCATCTCTCTGAGGCTCAAAACCCTGAGCCGCCTCCTCGCTGGCGTTATCGGACGCGGGGGGCTTTGGCATGCCGCTGAAGCCCGTGAGAAAGCCATTCTCTGTGTTGACTATGCTAAATCGCTCCCGCGCAATGTTAGGTCGAAGCACGAGTGTGGCAAGCGCATTGGTGCGTTTATGTGTCTCAATGGCTGCGCAGAGGTTGATGTCTGTCACGATCTTGCCGTTGACAACGATAAAAGTGTCGCCCTCCAAATAGTCTCTGGCGTTATCGAGAGCGCCGCTCGTGCCTAAAATCTCAGGCTCTTCGACGTATTGAAGCTTGACGCCGAAGCGCGAGCCGTCCCCCAGAGCCGCGCGCACGGATTCGGGCTGATGATGTAGATTGACAGCAATCTCGCGTATCCCATAAGAAGCCAGATATTCGGCGACATAGCCGACCAGAGGGCGACCCAGGAAAGGAATGGCAGGCTTGGTGCGGTCTGCGGTCAAGGGCCAGAGACGTGTGCCGTATCCGGCGGCGAGAATCATTGCGCGCATTTTCTTAAAAAATATCTCCTGAATATTGGCTCGATGGAAAGCAAGGAAGAGAATCTCACGCAAAGGCGCAAAGAAGCAAAGGAAGGCTTGAAGAATTTAAAAGAAAACAGCTTCCGCCTTCGGATGAAAACGGAAGCTGTCGGAAAAGCGCGCTCTAAGCAAACGCTTGCTATTGCGGATAATAGGCTGACGGCACGGGCTTATCTGTAGCTTCGCCAAATTGCACCGCTTCAAACGAAGCATTGCCGCTCCTTAAGAGATACCATGAGGATGCGCCCGGACGAAAGACGGCCATGTCTGTCTTACCATCGCCATCATAATCACCCGCCACCGGCACGTCACCGTTAAGACCGAAATACTGCCCTGTCCGTGTGCCATTAGAGCTGCGAATCGTATACCATGCTCCCTCTGACGGGCGGAAGACAGAGAAGTCTGTCTTGCCATCTCCATCGAAATCTCCAATCACAGGCATATCGCTGCCAAGTCCGAAATCGAGCACTCGCAACAGAATGCTGGAAGAGCTTTGCAGGATATACCAACTGGCTGTTGATGGGCGAAAGACGCCGATGTCTGTTTTTCCATCCCCGTCATAGTCCCCTAGAAGCGGCTTATCGTTGGCGGCTCCCCATTGACGGGCCGTGAAGCCAAGCGTGCTCTGAGAGATGTACCATGTGCCGTTTGATGGACGAAACACGGCTATGTCCGCACGGCCATCAGCATCGAAATCTCCCGGCACAGGGATGTCGCCGGTTGTTCCCCACTGCTGGGCCTTAAAGCCCGCCAGCGACTGCTGTATGTACCAGATATTTTCGCTCGGACGAAAGACAGCGAAGTCTGTCTTACCGTCGCCGTCGTAATCACCGGGCACGATGCGGTCTGTGCTCAAACCGAACTGCATAGCGCCATAGTTAGTCGCAGAGTCTGTGGATGTAAACCACGTTCCCGTCGAAGCGCGAAACTGTGAAAAATCCGTCTTCCCGTCTCCGTTAAAATCAGCCACCTTGTTGCGCGGAGTCGAACTGACGCGGCTGACATCGACGATATAGAGTCCGCCCGCAAGGTCGCCGAGGATTACTTTGTTGAGGCCCAGAAAAGGAAACACAGCCCAGTTGCCATCATAACTGCTGGGCAAATTCGCGCCGCGTGAAAGCAGTGTATCCGAACCGCAGATCATATCCCACGGCTCCTGGCTGGCACGCTCAAGCTCAGGCGTCCTTACGAACGCGGGCGCGAAAGTATCATACTGCCCGACGCGTACAGGATTCGCCGGATTGCTGATGTCGAAAACCTGCAAGCCTGCCTGATACCATGCGACGAAAAGCAGATTGCCATACACGACAGGATTGTGCGGGCAAATCGCATTCAGACCGAGGTCTGCGGCCTTGATGGATTTAACCAGTGTAGGACTCGCGGGGTTCGTGATGTTGTAAACGCGCAAATCGCCGTCCAGTGTCTCGCGGCAGCTATACAGGTAATTGCCATCAACGCTTGTCCAAGTGCTGTGCGCGTTATTTCCACCGGCGACAGTTCCGAGAAGCGGCGCAGACACACTGACGTTGGAAATGTCATAAATCTCTGTCTTGCCGCCCCAGCCGGAACAGAACATTCTGCCGTTTGCGATATGCACGGCATGTATGAACTGCGGGTCTGTCGTGACGATGTTTCTGACGAACACAGGAGCCGCAGGATTGCTGATATTGATGACTTTGATGGTCGGCGTGCGCGAGTCTGTCTCGTAGAGGTAATTACCGTCCAGAACAATCTCGTGAATGGTGTTGTAGCCGCCGCCGTTTGTGGCATTGATCGTCGTGATGTAAACGGGATTGTAGGGGTCTGCCAGATTGACGACGTGGACGCCTCCGCTGTTGCCGCTGCCGAAGTAGCCGATATTGTTGCGCACCACGGCTTCGAGCATCTGCTGCGCGGGGGTCGGGTTGTACCATGATGCCAGAACAGGGTTATCAGGATTCGAAATGTCAAAAATGTATGCGCCACGCGCATTATATGTGCCGAGGACGGCGACGTTGCCTTCAGCGTATAAATCCGCATACTTTAAATTGCTTGCAAGGGAAGACGGATTCATGCGGCTTCGCAAAGTGATGTTCTGAGCCTGTGCAGAGATGCACAGCATCAAGACGGCAAGCAGAGCAACTCCGAAGTGGAATTTGCGAGCAGCGGTAAAAAGGGACAGACGTTTTCCACCCTGAAAAGCGCAATGGCTCATTTAGATTCTTCCTTTTATGATTGGGTAATCAGGTTGACACTTAACGCGCTCCCTGCGGGGGTTTGAGCGGCGTCCAAAACAAGAATGGGATTGTAGCTTAAGAGCTTGATTTCTGCAAATTAAAATGGCCCGAATGGCTTTCAAATTGCCCCGTTCTGGTACAGAACAAGCTGAGCGCGGGCTATCCTGAAGCTTGCGAGGCGTCGCGCATCACCAGATCGAAAGTGCCGGGAGCGACTTTGCGGAATCGCCCGTTGCGATTGAGCGAGACGGCGATGCTGATGGTCGGATTGTGCCCTGTGAAATTGAACCCGCCTTCGAGCAGGCGATTGTAAATCTCGTTGACATGGAGCGGTTCGCCGGATTCTCTCAAGAGCATGGTCGTCGCCTGCGGAATCGTGCGGTCTGCGAACCTGTCGCTCAGGATTTCGGCCTCCGTCCTCAAAGGTGGAATGTGATGGCGCGTGGCGACAGGGGCGCGGGGCGTTGTGAGAGGCGCGCGCGGGGCATAACTATGCCTGGCTGCGTCCTGCCGGATGGCTGCTTCAAGCTCTTCATCGGTCGGAGCATGTGTAACCGGCGCGGAGCTTGAAGTCAGGACAGATGAGAGCAAGCGAAAGATGGCTGCCTCAGTCTGCGAGGCGAGCGTATCCATCTCTCCTATCTCTGCGCGCAGGGTGTCGGCTTCGGCCTCTAACTCTGCGAGACGACCCGCGACACGATTGCGCGCCGCACGCGCCTGTCGCAGGCTTTGCTCAAGCGTTGAAAGAAGATTTTCATTAGCCATAATCTTATTGCGGAATGCGGATTTCGGGTTTCGGATTGGCGCGCTACGTTAGCTTGAACTTGATTTTGAAAAGACTCGCTCTCATGAATCGTCTAATCCGCAATCCGAAATCCGCATTCCGCATTCACTTTACCTGTCTCTCTCGACGATGAAAGATGGAATGGCGCGCAGGGCATCGCAGTATTTCGATTCGGGCAAAACATCAAGCGCATCCCGTGCGGCATCCGCATAGAAGTATGCACTTTCGCGTGCGCGTGCCAGCGCGCCCGTGCGCTCGACTGCGCGGAGCAGGCTCGGACGCGGAACCTTCTGGTAATTCCCTTCGCGCATTACTGTCTGCACATCCTCGCGCATTGACGGGTCGCTTTCAAGCAAAAAGATAAGCGGCAAAGTCAGCTTGCCTTCCAAGAGGTCTGCTCCGGCGGCTTTGCCCAGAACTTCTTCGGTCGCTGTGAAATCCAGCAGGTCGTCCACGAGTTGAAAAGCAGTGCCGAGGTTCATGCCGTAAGCGCGCAGCGCGCTTTGAGATGCTTCGTCCGCGTTGCCGATAATCGCGCCGATCTCGCAACACGCGCTAAAGAGATAGGCCGTTTTGCGCTTGAGAATATCGAAATAATATTCTTCCGAAATATCCGTATGGCCGAGCATCGTGAGCTGCAACAGCTCGCCCTCGGTCATCTGCCGCGTGACGGTCGTCAGAATATCCAGAATCGGCAGCGAACGCTCGCGCAAACTGGTCTCGAAGGCGGACATGTAAAGCCAGTCGCCCATCAGCACTGCGGTCTGGTTGCCGAAACGAGAATTGATAGAGGGACGATTGCGGCGCGTCTCCGCGTTATCAATGATGTCGTCGTGAACCAGAGTCGCGGTGTGCAGAAATTCCATCACGGCAGCCATGCGGATAGAGTTTTCGCGCGCGGCATCTCCGCCGACGGCATAGCTCGACAGGATATTCAGAGCGGGTCGCACGCGCTTGCCGCCGGAGGCGCGCAAATAGTCTCCGATGTATGCGATGACCTGTATGTTTGAGCGCGCCTGCCGCTCAAACTCCGCCTCGACCAGCGACAGTTCCGAAGCAATCAGGCTAAAAATACGCCGCGCAGAAAGCTGCGGGTCTTCAATCGCGGCAGTGAAACCGGAAGTGTGCATGATGTTCAAGTGACATGCGACGGGTGAGGAGTTTAAGACGAAAAGCATTTTCCTGCTTGTCGCTTATCACTCGTCACACGTCACTGCTTTTTCAATTCGACCGATAGTTTGTGTACTGCATATTGATGCCGAAATCTTTGGCTTTGAGCTTAGCGATGATGTCCTGCAAAGTGTCCCGGTCTTTGCCCGTGACGCGCACGATGTCGCCCTGTATCGAAGCCTGCACTTTGGCCTTCGTGTCTTTGATGTATTTGACGATTTCTTTGGCTTTGTCCTGCGGGATGCCCTGCTGGATGGCGACGTGCTGGCGAACCGTGCCGCCCGCAGCAGGCTCTATCTTGCCGTAGCTGAAAGCCTTGAGCGGCACATTGCGACGCACAAGCTTCTGCTGCAAGATGTCATTCATGTTTCGCAGGCGCGTCTCGTCTTCAGCCGTCAACAGCAGCTCTTTATCTTCGAGCGCGACGGTCGCCGTGCTGCCCTTAAAATCGAAACGCTGCCTGACTTCCTTGATGGTCTGGTTGATAGCGTTGTCGATCTCTGCGTGATCAACTTCCGATGCGATGTCGAATGAATTCTGCTGTGCCATATAAATCTAATTGATTAAACAGAGTGTTAATATTGAGCTTTAGAATTTAATCCTATTCATATCTAATATATCCGAACGCCTCACATGTCGGACAATCATTTCCGGCTGCTTTGCATCGCGGGCAAACTCTCCAAAGCTGTGTACCGTTTGGTAAAGTGCCTATATCTTGAGAGGCCGTATTTGATAATGAGCTGTGACTTTCAAGGGGTCTAGATTGTAAATATTGTTCACGTTGTGAAGGAGTTAATAACCGCTCTTCCCTTCTTGCCCTTTGTTCTTCTTTAAGGGCATGGTTATAACTTTCCCAGATACGTTTATAGTTTTTTAAGATTTTTTCATTAAGGCTTACAGATTTTATTTCGCCATTCATTAATCCCTCAATTACAACGCCACGTTTCCGTAATATCCACTTATCATCAGATGATAAGTCACAATCCGCGAATTCAAAACGAGTAATTATTTTGAACTCTTTTCTTATATCAATATGTTGAGGCACTCCAATAATATTCAGCATAATTAAATTACCTCTTAATATGTTGTTAAATGCACATGTAACAATCTTCTTTCTGCCCGATGCAGATGAGAATAGCATTAAACGGTTTGATGGTTAAAGCTTAGGACAATGTATTGTGTAATTTAACTCTCCTCATTTAATCCAAAAAACCTCATAAAATTTTCCGTTGTCACGCGCCCGACCTCTTCGACTTCGATTCCATAAAGCTCCGCCAGACAGCGCGCCACCTCGACCACACGCGCGGGTTCATTGCGTCGCCCGCGAAAAGGCACTGGCGTCAGGAACGGGCAATCGGTTTCTACCAGCAAGCGTTCAAGCGGAACCACGCGCGCGGCTTCGCGCAGGTTTTCGGCTTTCTTAAAAGTCACGTTGCCCGCGAAGGAAACATAAAAGCCAAGCTCCAACACGCTTGCGGCCATCTGCGGCGTCCCGCCGAAACAATGCATGATGCCGCCGCGCGGGTTGTTGGCCCATTCGGAACTCAAAATCTCTACCGTCTCGTCGTCGGCAGCGCGCGAATGAATGATGACTGGCAAGCTTAACTCACGCGCCAGCCGTAACTGCTCGATAAAAATCTCGCGCTGCACCTCGCGCGGCGAATGGTCGTAATGAAAATCGAGGCCAATCTCTCCGTAGGCGATGACGCGCTGGCTTTGCTTTATCAATCCGGTGATTCGCTCAGCCGCTGCATCGTCAAACAGCTTTGCATCATGCGGGTGCACGCCGACCGCCGCATACACTCCCTCATATCTCTCTGCGACTTTGACCGCGCGCTCAAGCGAACCGCTGTGAGGGTCGCCCGTTCCGACATTCAGAATCGCCACGACGCCAGCCGCACGCGCACGCTCGACCACCTCATCGCGGTCTGCGTCAAACTCCGGGCCATCAATATGCGCATGTGAATCTACAAATGTCATTAACACTCAAACCTCTTCTTTGCGCCTTGAGTCTTGTCTGTGTCTGCGTCTTTGCGCGAAACTTGTTTTTCACGCAAAGGCGCAAAGTTAAAAACATAAGGCGCGAAGGGTTGAAGGATTCAGCCTCTTGAGTTTTGCAGACGATTGTTACTTTAGTCGCGCGCCGTTCGGCACGTCTTCGATAAAGGTAGCGAGCACGGGTTTGCCTTCGTCGCCGGCGGATGCGGCCAAGACCATGCCCTGCGATTCCAGACCGCGAAGCTTGCGCGGCTTGAGATTGGCGACGACCGCCACCTTACGCCCGATCAACGTCTCTGGCTCATAATGCTCTGCGATGCCTGCCAGAATCTGACGCGGCTCCGGCTCACCCAGATCAATCGTAAAGCGCAAGAGCTTGTCAGACTTCGGCACGCGCTCGGCTGTCAAAATCTCGCCGACACGCAGCTCGATTTTCGTGAAGTCTGTGATGTCTATGAACTTGACGCCCGCTGTCTCTTCTTTCTTCAGAGCGGCAGCGGCATCCGCTTCGGTCGCTCCCTGTTGCGGCGGCGCGGGCTGCGTCTCGCCGGTGATGGCTGAGCCTTGAACGGCATCAGCCTCCGTAGCATGCGTGCCGCTGTGTTCTGTTTCCTGTTCTTTTTCTTTTTCGATTTCGGCCATAATTTTTTTCTTATCCAGACGCGGGAAGAGCGGCTTGATTTCGCCGATCCGCGTTCCCTCTTTCAATTCTCCCCAGACCAATCTGCCGGGATCAATGTTTTCAGGGTCATCCGTTAACCCAAGCTGTTGGAAAATTCCGCGCGCCGATTCCGGCATCACCGGAAAGAGCAGCACGCAGAGCCAGCGCAAAGATTCTGCGGCCCTGTAGAGCACTGCATTCAAGGTCTCGCGCTGCTCTTCATTTTTCGCCAGTTCCCACGGCTTGGCATCCGAGATCATCTTGTCCACGCGCGCGACGATAAGCCATGCAGATTCGAGTGCGCGACTGAACGCGAGGTCATCTATCTGCGCGATGAACTGGTCGCGCGCGTGCTCAAGCGTAGAGACCAGAGCCATCGGGTCAGGGTCAATCCCTGCGCGCTTCGCCGCCAGATATTTTTCTTCAGGAATGTTTGCAGAGGGAACGATGCCTTCGCAGTAACGCTCTATCATCGTCAGCGTGCGGCTCGAAAGATTGCCGAGGCCGCTCGCCAGGTCGCTGTTCGCGCGCTCGATAACAGGCTCGTACCCGACCTTGCTGTCCTGCCCGAACACCATCTCGCGCAGGCAAAAATAACGCACCGCGTCCGTTTGAAAGTGTTGGCGCAGAATCTCAAGCTCGACAGTGTTGCCGAGAGTCTTGGACATCTTGCGCCCCAGAGGGTCAAGCCACATGCCGTGCGCGACTACGCCCACGGGCAATTCGAGTCCGGCGGCCATCAGAAAGGCGGGCCAGTAAATCGCATGCTGTCGCAGGATGTCCTTGCCGATGATATGCAGTGCGGGCCAGAACTTTTCAAAGCCGACGGCGCGCTCGCGCTCTTCGTTGCCGAAGCCGAGCGCCGTGATGTAGTTCGAGAGCGCATCGAACCACACGAACATCGTATGCGCCGGGTCATCCGGCACGGGGATGCCCCAACTAACGGAAGTTTTCAGGCGGCTGATAGAAAGGTCTTGCAGGCCGCTTCGCACAAAGCTCATGACTTCATTGCGCCGCGCTTCGGGCCGCACAAAATCCGCTCGCTCTTCATAAAGCGCAAGCAAGGCTTCGTCGTAATCCGAGAGCCTGAAGAAATAGCTTTCCTCAGAGATACGATCAAGCGGAGTTTCATGTATGGGGCAACGCGGCGGCTCGCCTTCGCGCTCAGGCTTGACGTACTCATCTTCCGATTTATAAGCAGCACAGGCAGCGCAGAACCAACCTTCGTAATGCCCTTTGTAAATCGCCTCACGACCTTTTGGCGTGAGCGCACGCGCACAGCGTCGCCACAACTCGCTGACGCCCTCGTAATGAAACGGCTCTGTCGTTCGCATGAAGATGTCGTATCCGCCATGCGCTGTGTCGAGCGCAAAGGCTTCAAACATTCTCTGCATTTCGCCCGCGATGAAGTCCACATGCTCGCGCGGCGTCATGCCCTTGCGCTCTGCCGCACGCTCTATGTTGACGCCGTGCTCATCCGTGCCCGTGAGAAAGAAAGTCTCATAGCCGCGCTGCCGTTTGTAGCGCGTCAGGGTATCGGCCACAATCGTCGAATAGAGGTGGCCCAGATGCGGCAAACTGTTGGCGTAATAAATCGGAGTGGTGACGTAAAAAGTCTTCATTTGTTTTAAGAAGGTCTTGGGCCTTTGGTCTTTAGGTCTTTGCACGCGACTCAAACTTGAATTTTGAATTCAAGATGAGTTAGACAAACAAAGGTCAAAGACCAAAGGAAATAACTTTCATCTTCGGGCTTTAGCAAACTCATCATCAGGATTAAAACGCGGCATCTCGTTCATATCGCCTATGCGGCGACCGATGGCGAGCGCGATTTCGGCCATCTGAATCAGCCCCTTAAAATCCCAAGAGTCGCTGTATTCGTCTGATGGCTGATGATAGTTCGCTGTATTGTAGGCTTTGAATTTCTCTTCGCCCCAGCCTGCGGGCCTGCCCACAAAATCCATGCCCTCCTTCAGGCTAATCGAAGGCACGCCGACCTTTGCAAACGGGAAATGATCCGAGCGATAGAAAGAACCCTGCTCAGGTCTGGGGTCTGGCGAGACTGTCAGGTTGCGCTCGCGCGCGATGGCTTCGACAACGGCTTTGAGCGATGAGCGCTCGGCTCCGAGCGGAACGAAGTTTCGCGTCTGGCCCAGAATGTTGACCGAATCCAGATTAACATTGCCAGCGGTTTTATTAAGCGGGACGACAGGATGCTTTGTATACCACTCTGCGCCGTAAAGCCCCTGCTCTTCAGCCGTCGGGAAAAAGAAGAGGCTTGAGCGGCGCGGCCTTTGGGCCACAGGCATCCTGACCAGAGCCTCTGCGACGCCGAGCATGCAGGCGACTCCCGAAGCGTTATCAACCGCGCCGTTATAAATATTATCGCCCTTCTTATTCGGCTCGCCGATGCCCAAGTGATCCCAGTGCGCGGAATAAACCACGTACTCGTCGCGCAGCTTCGCATCGCGCCCGGGCAGGCTGGCGACGACGTTCGCGGATTCGACGCGTTTGACTTCGCTCTTGAGTGTGATGCCCGCCTTTGAGTTCAGCTTGACGGGTTGGAAATCACGCGAGGCCGCCTGCTTGCGCAACGCATCCAGATTTTCAGAACCGGCCTCCAACATTTTGCGCGCGGCTTTGTCCGTCATCCACGCGCGCATCTTGAGAAAAGGCGTCTTGTCATTTGCTCCGCGCGCGATGTCAAAACGCCACGAGCCGTTCGACGTGCGAACCACGCTCCACGGATAACCCGCGGACTCGTCCGTGTGCAGCAGAATCACACCCGCTGCTCCGCGCCGCGCGGCTTCTTCAAATTTATAAGTCCAGCGTCCGTAGTAAGTGAGCGCACGGCCTCCGAAAAGATTCGGCTCTTCCGTCGTCGCGGGCGGGTCGTTGACGAGCATGACCAGAATCTTGCCGCGATAATTTTCGGCATCTCCCTTGTAATCATTCCAACGCTGCTCCGGCGCGTTGATGCCATAACCGACAAAGACCATCTCCGCCTCAACGGAAACTTCCGGCTGCTGTGCGCCGGTGAAAGCCACGAAATCATCCGCAAAGCTGAAGACCTGATTCCTGTCTCCCTGTGTGATGGAAAGAATCGTTTTCGGATCGGACTTCACGCCGAATAAAGAGACGGGTTGAAAGTAGCTGCCGTTTGGCCCAGCGCCTTTCAGACCGAGAGCCTCTAATTGCGCCGCGATATATTTTGCCGCCAACTCGCCGCCACGCGCGCCCGTCCCGCGTCCTTCCAGCAGATCGTCCGAGAGAAATTTGATGTGCGCCTTGAGTCTTGTTTCGTCAAACTCGCCGGAGACATTCTTTGTTTGCGGAATCGCACTCACCGCCAGAGACAGCAGCAGCAAGGAAGCAAAAACAGTTTCTTTTCCCTTTGCGCCTTTGCGCCTTTGCGGGAAACGTTCTCGCGCAAAGGCGCAAAGGCGCAAAGAAGCGGCGCGAAGTTGAGCTATAAAATTTTCTCTCATGATTTTAGTTTCCTTTTATCAGGGCCATTGCTTCAGAGCGCGTGCGCGGGTCAGTGCGAAAGCCGCCGAGGACTGCGGAAGTGACCGTGATTGCGCCGGGCTTTTTGACTCCCCTCAAGGTCATGCAGGTGTGCTCGGCTTCGATGACGACCATCACGCCGAGCGGCTTTAAGCCTTCAAAGAGCGTGTGCGCAATCTCATTCGTCAAACGCTCCTGCACTTGCAGGCGGCGCGCGAAGGTTTCGGCCAGCCGCGCGAGTTTCGAGAGACCGAGGATGCGCCCGTTCTTCGGGATATATGCGATATGGCATTGGCCCACAAATGGCGCTAGATGATGTTCGCAGATTGATGCGATGCTGATGTTTTTGACGATGACCATCTCATCATGCGTGTCGCCGGGCAGCGGGACGACATGCTGGCGCGGGTCTTCGCGCATGCCAGCGGTCAACTCCGCATACATCTCCGCGACGCGACGCGGCGTATCCACAAGACCGGGCCGCTCAGGGTCTTCGCCGATGCCTTCGAGAATCAAACGCACGCCCTGCGCCAGCTTCTCCAAATTAACGCCGCTGTCATTCGACTTTTCTTCAAGCTTTTCGTTCTGCACGATACTTCCCCATTAACGAACTTTGTCAGAACCACCTGCGGTAGCGGGTGGGTTTTAGATGGCTGAAAGACCCGCTTTAGAACACCGAAGAACCGCCCGCCACCGCAGGCAGTTCTGACCTCTATGTCTCAAGAGCTTTGCGCACGGCTGCTTCAACAGTTTGCAAGGAAACTCCCGCGCGTTCGGCTGCCGCGCGGCATTGTTCATATTCAGGCATCCGTTTGACGACGCGACCGTTGATGCTCGCCACTTTAACATCAATCGGCCCGTATGGCGTTTCCACGCTGGTTATCTCGCGCGCCAGAGCGTGTCGCTCGACCAAGTAGCTGCGCAGGCCGAGCGTCGTCGTTTCCGAAAACAATAAATCACAGAGCACATCCCTTGCGTCAGGATGGCAGAGAATCGAGACGAGCACGCCGGGCCGGTTTTTTTTCATCTGCACGGGCGTAAAGTAGCAATCAAGCGCGCCGCGCTCGAAGGCTTTGTCCATCAGATGACCGAAATGCTGTGGCGACATGTCGTCAATGTTGGTCTCAATCATCAACAGCCGCTCGACTTCCACTCCTGCGACAGCATCCACATCATCACCCACCATCAAGCGCAGCACGTTCGGAAAGTTTTTATATTCCCTGGAGCCTGCGCCGTAACCTGTGCGCTCGATCTTCATTCGCGGCAGCGTTCCATACTCGCTACAGACGGAGCTGATGATTGCTGCGCCCGTCGGCGTGACGAGTTCGCCTGTAATATCTGTTGAATACACGGGCGCATTCTGCAAAAGCTCTGCTACAGCCGGAGGCGGAACGGGAAAGCGTCCGTGCGCCATCTCGACCATGCCGCTGCCGACATGAAGCGCGGAGCTGGCGAAACGCTCTATGCCCAGAAGCTCAAAACCGATGCACGCGCCGACCACGTCAACAATCGCATCGAGCGCGCCGACCTCATGAAAATGCACGCGCTCGACGGGCATGTGATGGACGCGCGCTTCGGCTTCGGCCAGCCGCGAGAAGATAAGCGCGGCGCGATTTTTGATGTTCTCGCCAAGCCCCGACTCGTAAATGATTTTCAGGATGTCGCCTAGATGACGATGCGCGTGTTCATGCGCCGTGTGCACATGCGCGCGTGTCGCACTGATGCCTGAGCGGTCAACTCTCTCGAATGTCACCTCAAAACCGCTAACGCCGAGCAGCGAGAGTTGGGTCACGAGCGCACGCTCGTCAACGCCCGCGCTCGTCAGCGCGCCGAGAATCATGTCGCCGCTCGCGCCCGCGAAACAATCAAAGTAGAGAGTCTTCATCTCGCATCAAAAAGCGGCAGGATTTCACCCGCTTTGCCTCTCAAAGTCGCATCACAAAAATCCGAGAGCGGCGTCGGCTCAGGATTGATCTCGACCGTATAAGCTCCTGCGAGCTTAGCAATCTCAGGCAACATCGCAGCCGGATAAACCAGCGCGGAAGTTCCGGCGATAAAAAACAGCTCGCACTGTTCTGACTTTAAGACTGCGCGCTCAAAAGCTTTGACGGGCAACATCTCGCCAAAGAGAACCACGTCGGGGCGCATCTCGCCGCCGCATTCGAGACAGTTATGCGAGCGCGGCAACTCCGTGTGCTTAATATTCGACTGCTCCGTCGCGCAACACCTCAAACATCTGGCGCGCCAGATATTGCCGTGCAGCTCGATCACCTCTCTTGAACCCGCAGCCGCGTGCAGCCCGTCAACATTTTGCGTCACGAGCGTGAAATCATCAAACAGGTCTTGCCAGCGCGCCAGAGCCAGGTGCGCGGGGTTCGGTTGCACTGTGCTCATCAAATCGCGCCGGTAATCGAACCACTCCCGGACGCTTTTCAAATCGCGCTCGACCATCTCTGCCGAAGAGATGACATCAAAGGGCATTCCCTTCCAGACGGCTGTGCCGCCTCCGCCGCGAAAAGTTGGCACGCCCGATTCCGCAGAGACGCCCGCGCCCGTCAAGACACAGACGCGCCGCGCCGCTGCAAATCTCTGGCGCAATTCTTCGGATGGAGATGCTACTCCGGTGTTTTGCATGCTTTGAGATTCGGATGGTAGCAGAGCATATAGGGGAAGTAAAAAGGTAAAAGGCAAAAGGTAAAAGTGAAGAGCAGTGGTTCGATTTCAACTGACCGTCTCATAAAGAAAAAGCAAATCTCGCTCAAAGGCGCAAAGAAAAGCACGCAAAGTGTTAGTGGCGCTCAACACCTTTGCGGTCTTGCTTTGCGCCACCAGCGCCTTTGCGCGAAACTCTTGCTCTCTTCATCATACAAGTCACGAATCACGACATCGCTCATGAACTTCAAACTGAACGACTACTAAGGAACAAGGGGAGTCTGAAATTCTTTAAAGAGTCTTCACTTTTATCTTTTGCCTTTTACCTTTTGCCTTCGCTGTAAGCTATACTGACATTCATTGTATTAAGGTCGAGAGAAAATTTAGAGGACACGATTTCCGAAGTGAGCTTAAAAAATCTACAGGAGACTCTGCGCGAGCGTGTGCGCTCTGCCGCGCGCGAAACATTCGGCGTCGAGCTTGAACAGGTCGCGGGAGAAATTCCGCCGAAGACGGAGATGGGCGATATGGCTTTCCCGGTCGCCTTTGAGCTGGCGAAATTAATCAAGCAGGCAACGGGCGAGAAACGCCCGCCGCGCGCCATCGCAGAGCAATTAAAGCTTGCGCTCGAAACCATTCCGCAGGTCGCGCGCGTCGAAGTGGCAGGAGCAGGATACCTCAACGTCTTTTACGACCGCGCGGCGATACTCGCCAATCTCGCACAGCAGTCCGACGCAGAGACAGCATCGCCCTCATCCGCCGAAACGGAGACGCGCACAAAGCGCATGGTCGAGCACACAAGCCTCAATCCGAACAAGGCCGCGCATATCGGCCACGTTCGCAACGCAGTCCTCGGCGACACTTTTGTGCGTATCCTGAGGGCTGCGGGCGAGCGCGTCGAAGTCCAAAATTATATAGACAACACTGGCGTGCAGGTCGCGGATGTCGTCATCGGCTTTATGCACCTCGAACAGATGACGCTCGAAGACATACGCGCGCTCGATAAAAGCCTCCCGCCCGAACGCCCTTTTGATTATTACTGCTGGGATTTGTACACGCGCGTCGGTCTCTTTTATCGCCACGACGACCCGAACGGCGAACCCGACGCCGAAAGATTAAAGCTGCGCGCGGAAACCTTACACGCGATTGAAGAGGGCAACAACCCTACGGCTGAGCTGGCGGATTACGTGGCGACGCGCAATGTCCGGTGCATACTGGACACCATGGAGCGGCTTTCGATTCGCTATGACGTGCTGCCGCGCGAGTCTGAAATCCTGCACCTGCATTTCTGGGACAGGGCTTTCGAGAGGATGAAAGAGACTGGCGCGATCTACTTTCAGACCGAAGGCAAAGCCAAAGGCTGCTGGGTCATGCCTTTTGAGTCGCATAGCGGAACGGATGAGCATGAGGCGGATAAAGTCATCGTCCGCTCAAACGGCACGGTCACATATACAGGCAAAGATATAGCCTATCAGCTCTGGAAACTCGGACTGCTCGGATTAGATTTCAACTATAAACTCTTTCGCAATTATCCCGATTCGCAAAGAACGTGGATTACCACCGCAGAACCCGACGAATCAAATGGCGAACGCCCGCAGTTTGGCGGCGGCGCGACTGTTTACAATGTGATTGATTCGCGCCAGTCATACCCGCAGGAAATCGTGCGCAGAGGCGTGGCGGCTGTGGCTCCCGAAGTCGGCGAAGAGGCCAGCGTGCATCTGGCTTATGAAATGGTCGCGCTCTCGCCCGCAGCCTGCGATGAGCTTGGCATCCAACTCAGCGCAGAAGACCGCACGCGCACGCACATAGAGATGAGCGGGCGCAAAGGTCTCGGCGTCAAAGCGGACGATCTCATCAATCGTCTTGAGGCGGATGCGCTGCGCGAAGTCGAGACGCGGCATCCAGAGCTTTCGGAGACCGAACAGAGGCTAACCGCGCACGCGATTGCCGTGGGCGCGCTTCGTTATTTCCTCTTAAAATTTACGCGCAATACAGTCATCGCTTTCGACTTCAAAGAAGCTCTTTCATTCGAGGGCGAGACAGGCCCGTACTGCCAGTATGCAGCCGTGCGCGCCAACTCTATTTTTCGTAAACTGGACGACGCGGCGCAGTCTTCCGCCAGAGAGATAATCGCTGCAACAGCGTTTGAAGCAAGCAGCGCGAGACAGGAAGCAACAAATATTCTGGCTGGAGAAAGCGGCGATGAAATCTGGTCGCTGGCCCTTTTGACCGGAAGATTTGACGAAGCCATCGCGCAATCTTCCGCTGCGGCTGAGCCTGCGATTCTGGCAAAATACGCTTTTAATCTGGCACGCGCCTTCAATCTCTTTTATCATCGCCACCGTATTATTGCTGAAGAGAACGAAACGCGGCGCGCAGTGCTCCTGACCGTCGCAGATATGACGCGGCGGCGTTTGACCGGCGCGCTCGCCACGCTCGGCATCGAAGTGCCGGAACGGATGTAAGCGGGCAGACTGTTATTTACACATACTTTTAGAACAGTGATGAGTAATGAGTGACAAGTGACAAGATAAAACTTGTTCTGCCTGTCATGCGTCACTAACGGAGAGTCTTTATGTTAATTGTGATGAAAATAGACGCGACCGAACGCGAAGTGGCGGATGTGGTGCGCGTCATAGAAGAGTTGGGATTTAAGCCACACGCGATGCCGGGCGCGCAGCGCACAGCTATCGGCATCACTGGCAATCAGGGCGCTGTGGACACGACGCGCTTTGAGAACATGCCCGGCGTGGCCGAGGCGATCAAGGTCAGCAAGCCTTACAAGCTGATTACGCTTGACCTGCGTCCCGAGAAAACAGTCGTGCGCGTGGGCGATGCGACCATCGGCGGCGACGAACTCGCAATCATCGCCGGGCCTTGCGCCATAGAGAGCCGCGCGCAGGCTTTTGCCATCGCCGAAACTGTGCGGCGCAGCGGCGTCAGATTCTTTCGCGGCGGCGCATATAAGCCGCGCACTTCGCCTTACGCTTTTCAGGGACTCGGTGAAGAGGGGTTGAAGATTCTGGCCGAAGTCCGCGAGGCTTACGGTCTCAAAATCGTGACGGAGGCTCTGGACGAAGCAAGCTTTGATCTCGTAGAGCGTTACGCGGACATGATTCAGATCGGCGCGCGTAACATGCAGAATTTTTCCCTGCTCCGGCGCGCGGGCCGCTCGCACCTGCCCGTGCTGCTCAAGCGCGGCTTGTCCGCGATGCTCGATGAATGGCTGCTCGCGGCTGAATACATCATGGCCGAAGGAAACTATCAGGTCGTGTTGTGCGAACGCGGCGTGAGGACTTTCGCACAGCACACGCGTAATACTCTAGACCTCGCGGCGATTCCGGCTGTCCGCCGTATCTCGCACCTGCCCGTCATCGTTGACCCGTCGCACGGCACGGGGAAAAACTATATGGTCACGCCGCTCGCACGCGCAGGCGTAGCGGTCGGCGCGGACGGCCTGATCATAGAAGTCCACGACCAGCCGGATCGCGCGCTGTCTGACGGCGCACAGGCGCTGACGCTCGAACAGTATGACCAACTGGTCAACGAGGTGCGCGCTATCCGCGATGCGATTGCGCCCGCGCACGTCGGTTAAAGTTTTGATGGACGCCACAGTTGAATTAATATGGTGAATCATTGAAGGAGAAAGTAAATCATGTCAACAAGCAATACCGGAACAGAAGTCAGAGACATGCCGATCAACATCGGCATCGAGGAAAAAGACAGGCGTGAGATTGCCGACGCGCTCTCGAAGCTGCTCGCAGACACCTACACGCTGTATCTCAAGACGCATAACTTTCACTGGAACGTCACAGGCCCGATGTTCCAGACGCTGCACCTGATGTTCGAGGCGCAGTATAACGAGTTGTGGACGGCTGGCGACATTATCGCAGAGCGTATTCGCGCGCTCGGCTTTTTCGCCCCCGGCACTTACAAGGAGTTCAACCGCCTGACCTCGATACAGGAAGAGGAAGGCGTACCGGCTGCGGAGGAGATGATTCGCCTGCTGGTCGAAGGCAACGAGACGACCGCGCGGACTGCGCGCACGGCCTTTGCCATAGCCGAAGGCGCAAAAGATGCGCCGACCGCAGACCTGTTGACAGAGCGTTTGAATATCCATGAAAAGACAGCATGGATGCTGCGCAGTCTGCTGGCGAGAGACGAAGGTGCAACGACGGCACAGGGCGCATAAGAGTTTCAACAGAGATTTTCCGATAGCACTGATAGCTTAGCGAAATCCTTTAGCTGGCACGCCAGCTAAAGGATTTTGTTTTTCCTGCTTCTCATATTCTGTCTGAGAATTGGTTTTGTCTGAACTTCGGGAGGTGATTCGTGGCTTGTGTGATGAAGTGAGGAATAGTTTCGCGCAAAGGCGCAAAGAAAAGCTCGCAAAGGGCAAGTGGCATTCAACGCCTTTGCGGTCTTCCTTTGCGCCACCAGCGCCTTTGCGGGAAAAGTTTTGGTTTTCCTGCTTGACACTGTACTTGACTACAAGGTGTAAGATGTTTGTGAGTGATGAAAGAACAAATCCTGCCAGACACGATGATTGTGAGCAAAGAGCCGGATTCGACTGCTGTGCGCGAGCGCGTTGATTTGCCGATTACGGGTATGACATGCGTGGCCTGCGCGCGACGCATCGAACGCAAGCTCTCAAAAAGCGAGGGCGTCCAAAATGCTGGCGTCAACTTTGCGACCGCACGCGCTACTGTCGAATTTGACCCGCAGGCGACGAGCATCAACAAGCTAATAGACACGGTTAAAGATATTGGCTACGGGGCAACATACATAGCCGACGAAGCCGGGACGGAAGACGCCGAAGCCTCTGCGCGGGCTGCCGAATACAGAGAACTAAAACGGAAATTTCTGGTTGCGGCAATTCTCTCTTTTCCGGTGCTCGTCATCGCCATGTCACATGGCCGCATAACGTGGCTCGACTTCCCCGGCTCAAACTGGATTCAATTAGCTCTCACGACGCCGGTCGTTTTCTACTCCGGCCTCCAATTTTATCGCGGCGCGTGGGCTGCTTTTCGTCATCGCGCGGCGGACATGAACACGCTCATCGCGCTCGGCACGGGTACGGCTTATCTTTATTCCGTCGCAGCGACCATCGCTCCTCAATATTTCGCAATCAAACTTTCAGACGATATGAGCAGCATGAGCGGGATGATTGATACTTACTCTGTTCCGATTTATTTCGAAGCGGCTGGCGTCATCATCGCTCTCATCCTTTTGGGTCGCCTGCTGGAATCACGCGCCAAAGGGCGCACGGGCGAAGCCATCCGTCGCCTGCTCGGATTGCAATCGAAGACCGCACGCGTTTTGAGAGACGGGCGCGAGATTGATGTGCCAATCGAACAAGTCATGCAGGGCGATTCCGTCATCGTTAGACCCGGCGAGAAAATTCCCGTGGACGGAATTGTGTCGGAGGGCGCGTCTGCGGTTGATGAATCAATGCTCACAGGCGAAAGCCTGCCGGTCGAAAAAACTGTTGGCGATGAAGTGTTCGGCGCGACGATAAATAAAACAGGCTCTTTTCTTTTCAGAGCCACGAAGGTCGGCAAGGACACGGTGCTTCAGCAAATCGTCAGCATGGTTCAGCAGGCGCAAGGCTCGAAAGCCCCCATCGCGCGCCTCGCGGATGTCATCAGCGGCATCTTCACTCCCATCGTCATCTGCATTGCGCTCGTAACCTTTGTGGTCTGGTTCGTCGTCGCGCCCGTTGAGGTGCGCTTCACGATGGCGCTCGTCAACTTCGTCTCGGTGCTGATTATCGCCTGCCCCTGCGCGCTCGGACTCGCCACGCCGACGGCGATTATGGTCGGCACCGGACGCGGCGCGGAGAACGGAATTTTGATAAAAGGCGGCGAGTCGCTCGAACTGGCGCACAGGCTGCAAACAATCGTGCTCGACAAAACCGGAACGATTACACGCGGCAAGCCGCAACTGACGGATGTCGTGAGTAACGAATCTGAGCTTCCATTTCATGAAGACGAACTGCTGCGCCTTGCCGCTTCCGTCGAGAAAAGGAGCGAGCACCCGCTCGGCGAAGCGATTGTGCGCGCGGCAGAGGCACGCAATCTTTCTCTCGCGCCCGTTACAAATTTCAATGCCCTCGCAGGCCACGGCATAGAGGCGTTGGTGGAAGGCCGCAAGCTCTTGCTCGGCAACCAGAAATTGATGAGCGAGCGCGGGGTGATGTTAGATGGCTGGACTGAGCGCGCGGCAAAACTTTCGCTGGAAGGCAAGACCGCGATGTATGCGGCTATGGACGGAAAATTCGCGGGGCTGCTGGCCGTGGCGGATGAGATCAAGCCGGAATCCAAATCTGCTATCGCAGAGATGCAGCGCATGGGCCTCGAAGTCTTGATGATGACCGGAGACAACCCGCGCACGGCTGAGGCCGTGGCCCGCAGCGTCTATATCAAGCGAGTGCTGGCCGGAGTGTTGCCGGATGAAAAAGCTGCGGAAGTCAAGCGGCTTCAGGTGGAAGAGAAAAAGATTGTCGGGATGGTCGGCGACGGCATCAACGACGCGCCCGCTCTGGCCCAGGCGGATGTCGGCATAGCCATCGGGACTGGCACTGATGTCGCCATCGAAGCGTCTGACATCACGCTTATCAAAGGAGACCTGCGCGGCGTCGTGACTGCGATTGCACTTTCGCGCGCCACCATTCGCACCATCAAACAAAATCTGTTCTGGGCCTTTATCTATAACATCATCGGCATTCCCATCGCGGCGGGTCTTCTTTATCCTTTCACGGGCTGGCTGCTCTCGCCCGTCATCGCCAGCGCGGCGATGTCTTTGTCGAGTGTCTCGGTCGTCACCAATAGCCTTCGCTTGCGCCGCTTTCGCGCACGCAGTTGAAAGCAAAACATCTCCCGCAAAGGCGCTGGTGGCGCAAAGAAATAAAGACGCGAAGAGGAGTTGAATGGCGCTTCATCTTGAATGCCTTCTTTGCGTCTTCCTTTGCGCCTTTGCGGGAGAACGCCTGCTGCGGCTAGAAATTCCCTTCCAAAATATCAGGCAGATTGTTGCTGAAATAAGAGCGCGGCATGATGCGGTTATAGCCCGACTGCTCTGCGCGTTGCTTTAGGGCCGTCTGGACGTGTGAGAAAAATCCGAGCAGCGGAATTGATTTGAGCAACTCATCGGACTTGAATCTTTGAGCCAGTGCGAACGGGTCGCAAGCTTGCGCGTGCAGGTCTGCGATGATGAGCGCGGGAGTTTCGAGGCGTGCCGCTTCGATTGCCGCGTCCACGCTTTGCGCGAATCGCAAGTCAATCCCCAGAGTCTCCGCCGTCCCGCGAATCTTCGCGGCAAAGAACATGTCGTCAACGATTGCGATGATGCGCTGCTTCAATTCTCTCACCTGCTCCTCAAATTTTTCGTTCAGCCGTTTTGCTTTATCAACCAATTAGCGTAAAGATATTTGCGCGATGGCGACACTCGAACACGCATCTATCAATCAACTCGATACAGTTTCGGAAGAGGTCGAGCGCGGCAGCTTTGCGCCCGTGTCGAAGAGCGCGGCTCACACAAAACTCGTCATCGCCACTTACAATATACGCTATGCGGTCGGCTCTTTTCTCATCACGGGCAGCATCCTTCGCCGCTGCGGTTTGAAATGGCGCAGCCGTCGCCCGTCTCTCGTCTCTCGTCACATAAGCAGGGCCGCACGCGCGCTCACGGACGGCGCAAGACTCCCGGCAGTCGATATTCTGGCTCTACAGGAAGCAGACAAAGAGACTGTGCGGGCCGGTGGGATTCATGTCGCGCGAGAGTTAGCGCGCGAGCTTAAGATGCATTACGCGCAGGCGTCGCTTAACATTCCGCGAGGCGAAGAGCCGAAGTCGAAACAGTGGTATCTTGATTTTGAAGAGCACATCGCGCCTGATGATTCCGGCGACACGGGGCTTGCCATGCTGAGCCGTTTGCCGCTCGCAGAAGTATCGCGCATCGAACTGCCGTGGGCCGAGTGTGCATGGCGTCCGCGCCTCGCGCTCGAAACAATCATCCGCGCCGGACAGAAAAATCTACATCTCTACAACGCGCACATAGACCCGCACGCGAGCACGCACGAACAACTCGAACAGCACCGCGCCATCATCGCGCGGGCGGAAAAAGCGTCTGGCCCTGTCGTTCTGCTCGGAGACTTTAACACCCTGACCTCCGAGTCGCGCACGATGATGCGCGGGCTGCTCGAATCACACGGCTATACGACTCCTTTTCCTGACGGGACAGCGACGTGGCGCGCGGGCTTGATACGGCTTCAGACCGACTGGATATTTGTGCGCGGCGCAAAGGTGACGCGCCGTGGCGTAGGCCGAAGATTAGGCGTTTCGGATCACTGGCCCGTGTGGGTCGAGCTTGATTTGAGCGATGAGGGCCAGACGCGATGAGTGAAAGCATCATCACCAGCCGCGACAATGCTCATGTGCGGCACGCGCGTCTTGTACGCGAAGGAAAAGTTGCGGGCGAGATTTTTGTTGAAGGCATACGGCTGTGTAATGAAGCCGAGGGCGCAAAACTTGAAATCAAAGAAGCGATACATACGGAAGAATTGATGAGCGATGAGCGCGGCTCACGGCTTCTTTCTAAATTAGAGCAACATGGAACACGGCTGATTGTCGTTAGTGAAAATGTCTTCGCTGTCCTTTCTGATACCAAGACGCCGCAGGGCATTATCCTGTTGGCGGCGAAACCACAGACTGATGCCTGCGTGCTTGAGTATAAATCAATAAGCGTTCCGCTGGTGGTTATCATTCACCGGCTCAACAATCCTTCAAACGCCGGGGCCATCCTGCGCACAGCCGAGGCTGCCGGTGCAGGCGGCATCATCTCCACCACTGGGACAACCGATCTTTTCTCGCCAAAGGCTCTGCGCGGTGCGATGGGTTCCAGCTTTCGTCTGCCTATCTGGACACGCGCGGAATATTCCGATGCGCTCAAGTGGTGCACAGAGAGAGGCATTATTACTATCTGTGCAGACGTTCGCGGGGAAATCGAGCATACGGAGTGCGACTGGACGTTGCCGCGCGCTTTGATCGTCGGGCCGGAAGCGAGCGGGCTGAGTGAGGATGAAGTCGCGCAGGCCGATGAAACTTTAAGGATTCCTATGCAGCCGCCCGTCGAAAGCCTCAATGT
The DNA here is from genome assembly GCA_963817025.1 of Pyrinomonadaceae bacterium. Classification (GTDB taxonomy): domain Bacteria; phylum Acidobacteriota; class Blastocatellia; order Pyrinomonadales; family Pyrinomonadaceae; genus JACMLC01. The sequence goes on from CAWFML010000005.1 coordinate 1,658,450, forward strand.
CGCGGTCGCCGCCGGAATTATTCTTTATGAAGCGGCGAGGCAACGAAAGGTGCGTTAAAGAAGAAGTTTCCCGCAAAGGCGCAAAGACGCAAAGAAAAGCTCGCAAAGGTGTTGAGCAGTGATTTATCTTGAAAGCCTTCTTTGCGTCTTCCTTTGCGTCTTTGCGCCTTTGCGGGAATTTCCTTCTTTATCTCTTGCCACTTTTCACGCTGGCAGCCATCGGAAAACCAGGCTCGACATCCACCGGCACGTCCTTCAATTGGGCCAGAGCTTTCTGCATCGGCGGCCTGATTATTCCGTACTTGTCGAGCATCGTTTTGGCCTTCTCGTAAGAGCCTTCGGCTTGCAGCGTCAAAATGTCATGCGTCAACTTATTGACGGCTTCTTTGACGCGCATGGGAACGATGCTGAATGTCCCTGTTCGCTCATCGAATTTGATTGCGCCTTCGTCCGTCAGGTAATTGAACTGAAGCGCGACGGCCCGGCCATGCGCCTCCGTGATGCCAAAGCGAACTGAGCGAAACGCGCTGGCTAAAAAGGTCGTGTAGATGGCGCGCTCCAACGCTTTATCAACCACGCCCTTGTCCATCAGGTATTGCAAAGCCCAGAGACCCGTGATGTCCGCTTTGGCCTCTTCGATGGCGGAATAAGTTTCTTTGAGCTGCTGGCGGACGGTCGTTGACTGCCCGTCCAGCTTGATGGCTTGCGGGCCGAGACCGTGCATCAGTTCATGCGCGAGGATATGCGTAAAGAATGCTTCAAAAGAGATTTCGCGTTGCTGCGCGGGCGTCAAGACCCTGCGAGAGATTGGAACCAGAGTTTTATTAAACTTCGCCTCCTGCATATTTTTGAGCATCACGCGCTTTGAGCCTTTTTCCTGCACAACGCGCTCGTCGTTGGGCAGATTGTAGGCCGCTGTCTGCACGCCGTTGTTGCCCTCGCCCGAAGTATAGACGACATTGACGACACGAATCGGTGAGGCCGCTCCGATTTTCGGATTACGATACCGCGCATCCAAAGGCAGGTTGTTTTCGAGTTCCTGCAAGTAGTTGCTAAAGCGCGCAAGCTTTTTACTCTCCGTCGCATCGCGCAGTGTGACATAGGCTTCAAACGCAGCCTTGTAACCGAAGAGGCCGTCGGCATAAGTCTCATAAGGCCCGATGGTCACATCTATTGGCGCGTCAAGCTCCATCCATGCGACATCGCTCTCGTAATAATCGTTTGAGAGAAAAGCTGCGGCGCGTTTTTCGAGAAAGTTTTTGAGAGTCGCGTTGTCCGTCAGCTCAGCCGCTTCGCGCAGAAGTTTTGCAGCGGGTTCGAGGAATTCTTTGTACTCTTCACTGTAAGGAACCGCCTTGAGCTTCCCTTGCGCGTCGCGCCGTATGACATGGAAAAAGCCGATGGCCTTTTGCTTCTCTTCGGGAGATAGCGTCTCGACCCAAACATTAAATTCCTCTTTGGTCATATCATCAGGATAATGTGCGGCCTGCGGCGGCTTCTCTTCCGGCACGCCTTCGAGAAAGGCCCTGTTCTCGTCTAGCTGCGACCACGCGCCGTCGTTGATATAAAAGTAATGCAGCCGTGCGCGTCCCAGCAGGCTCTTGTCGGATTCGAGTTTATTGAGCAGCGCGACGTTGCCGCTCCAGACTTGCCGTAGGAAAAGCGGGTCATACAATTTTGCGGCCTCAATAATTTTTGCGAGCGCGCGACGGTCACGCGGCGAGAGGCTCGAAGCGTCTGCCGTGATGACTGTGGGCGCAAAGCGGCGAATCTTCGCATTGAGCGCGGCCAGTTCAGGCGGCTGCCTTTGCGCGCTTGCCTGTGACATCAAAGGATTGGGAAGCAGATTCATCAATAAACTCAGGATGCACAATTTCAGCCAACGGTTCATCTGCAAAAATTTCCTTTCTTATTGAGAGTAATGACAATATCTTAACACTTCTTGCTTCTCTCTGACGGCTCTCTTCGGCTAGAATAGCCCACGCGCTAAAGTAAGTATCGAAATGCCTCTCCCCTTTGGTTTTAGTTTGAACCGCGCGTGTGCTCTATGGCAGGTGCGTGCGCGCATCAATGGTTTTGGGAGTTCTGGCGAACGCTGCCGCGCCGCGCGGCGTATGATAAAACATGGCTGAACAAAAACCTGAAAAGAAACCTGAGAAGAAACGTGAAGAAGCGTTGCCGGAGAGGCTTCTGCGCCGGGTGCTCGAAGGCGTCGGCGAAGCTGTGGACAAGGGCTTAGGCCGCAAGTCCAGCTCGCAGACGGAGTTTACGACGACGCGACTGATCGAGCACATGAAGCGTCTGATTGACGAGCGCAGCAGAGACGAAGGCCGCAAGGGACGCATCGCGCCGCATCTCTTAAAGCTCAAGGTCGAGTGGGGCACGCATTCCGAAGCCCCGCCGGAAATTTTTAAAGAGCTTGAGCATGAAATCTTAGCCGCTGCGATTGACCACATCAACGACCATCGTTATCGCACGCTCGCCACTCTTCGCGTCGAAACCGAGGTGGATATTTTCACGACCGGCGTCAGCGTCTCTCCGACCTTCGGCGAGTTTGAGGAAGAGTTAAAAAAACAGGATGAAGACCGGCGCAGAGCTGAAGAATTAGGCAAGCCCAATATTCCCAGAACCGCGCCGACCATTCCCGATCTCAACATCAACGCCAACATCATGCTGCCCGACGGTGCGCGCAATGTGAAGCTTATCTTCAAGCCGGGCGGCAGGCGTTTGAGCGTCGGGCGCGGCAAAGACAACGAGCTGATGTTGAATGACGGCAGCGTCTCAAAAGTTCATGCGGCGTTGCTGGTCAACCGCGAAGGCACGCTGCTGGTCGCTGACACAGGCTCGACCAACGGGACTTTTATCAATGGCCGGCGCATCGCTTACGGCGAAGCGCGACAGATAGAAGAGGGAGATGTCGTCGGCTTTGGCGACATAGAGGTTCGATTTCGGAAAAACGTTTGAGCGATCAAACAGCGCGGGTCTTTCTTCTTTGCGCCTTTGCGCCTTTGCGGGAAACATCAACTTCCGCAAAGGCGCAAAGGAAGAGACAAGCAGGTTTTGAAACGAGACTTATTTTCTGCGTCATTCTAGGGTAAGATTTTTCTATGTCATTTCTTTTCATGCTGCAAACTGCGGCGAACACACCAGCCGCTGCCGAGTCGCTCGAAAAGCAGCCCGCGCTGCTGAGTCTGGTTTATATGGGCGGGCTGGCGTTGATGGTTTTGTTGCTGCTCGTCTCGCTCATCAGAAATCGCAGCAAGCGTTCTGCGCTTTCGGCGGTCGCGGCTTCGGATTTGCCGGAAGAAGTTTTACAGCGGCTTGGCTCGACGGCGACCAACAGGGGGCTGCGTTTTTTGCGCTGGTTTTATGTTGTGCTCGCGCTCGCGGTCTTCGGCTTTCATGTTTACTGGGTCAAGTATGCGCCCGAAGCCAACGAGCGTTTCCAGCAGCTCAACTATAAAGACCTGCGCAATCGCCGCCTCTCGGAATCAACCCTGCGCGGCTGGATTCTGGATCGCTCAGGCCAACTCGATAAAGCGCTCGCTCTTTACAAACGCGACGGCAACGGCAACATCACGCGCGAGTATCCGATGGATCAGGCGATGGCGCACCTCTTCGGCTCTGACAGAGGCGACCCGGGGCTTGAGCGTTCCCTCTTCGGCCTGCAAAGCGGGGCCGTGCCGGAGGCTTTAGAGGTCGTGCAGGGCCAGAACATGCGACAGCAGGCAAACATGGATGTGCGCCTGACGATTGACAGTAATTTACAGAAAGCCGTCGTCGAACAATTAAAGGGCAGGCACGGCGCGGTCGTGGCCCTCAACCCGCAGACGGGCGAAGTGCTGGCGATGTACAGCAATCCTTCTTACAGTTTGAAGGAAGTGCAGGACGAAGCGACGTGGATCAGGCTCGATGCGGATAAGCGCGACAGCCCGCTTGTCAATCGCGCGCTCGGCACATATTACATCCCCGGCTCGACCTTCAAAACCATGATGATGATCGCAGCCATGAACGCGGGCGAACAGAACGCCGAGTTTGTCTGTAGCGGCGGCGGCTATGTGGCTCAACCGGGCGCGAAGGCCATCTTTGATGACGGCGGCGCGGGCGAAGTTCACGGCCTCATCGGCATGGATAAGGCTTACGAAGTTTCGTGCAATCAATACTTCGCACAGATGGCCGTCAAGCTCGGCACGGAGCGCATCCGCCGCACGGCTGACCTTTTAGGCATCGGAGCTTATGATTCTCCCTCAGACCCGACACAGGGACGCCGCCAGCCCGAAATCTGGAATGCCAGCACGGAAGCTGTTCAACGCGCGCTCGCGCCGCGTCAGGCATGGATGGTGACGGGACAGGTGGGTAAAGATTTGAGCAAGTTTGATCTCGCACTCGAAGGCTACGGGCAAGGCTATGCGGGGCAGATGACGCCGTTTCAGATGGCTTTGATGACCGCGGCCATCGGCAATCTGGAAGGCAAGCTGATGAAGACCAAGCTCGAATACGACCGCCCGCCGGAAATATATAAGCAGGCGATGTCTCCGCAGCAGGCGCAGCAACTGCGCTCGATTATGGGACTCGTCACGGGAGGCTCAAGCGGCACTGCGCGCGGCGTCTTTGGCCCTGTCAAAGCGGCTGGTATAGAGACGGGCGGCAAGACCGGAACGGCGCAAAAGGTTGTGCCCGTCTACGACGCGAAAACGGGAGAGCCGAAGACGCGTCTCAAGGTCGAGCGCGACCCGAAAGGCAACATCATACGCCAGTATCAGGAGACGATTCTGGATTATGACCACCCGCGTATCGATAGCTGGTTTCTCTGTCTCGCGCCGCTGAATAACCCGCAGCTTGCCATCGCTGTCATCATCGAAGGCGGCGGCTACGGCTCAAGGGCTGCCGCGCCCGTCGCCGCCGCGCTGGTCTTAAAAGCCAGAGAGCTTGGATTGTTAGGCAACGCGCCGCAACCGGCCAACAAAAGCAATCAGGGAGATAAAAATCAAGGAACAAGACCTCAAGGCAACAGGAATCAACCGAAGAAGCCGCAACGCTTTGGCGAAATAAACTAAGAATAAGGTAGCCACTGAGGACATAAAGACCGCAGAGAGCAGGAAAGCAGATGAAGGAAACGCTAAATAACATGTCTGGTTTTATCCCTGTGTGCTCTGTGCCCTCCGTGGCTAACCGTATGATTCTGGCTTCTGAGTCCTGAATCCTGAGTTCTGCTTGTTATGAAAAATCGCGCCTCGTCACATCTCATCGCACTGCTCTTAATCGTCGGTTTCGAGATCGTCGGCTACTATGCCATTCATCGCGCCGCGCTGATACGCGGTTACGAAACCTCCTGGGTCAGCGCGACGCGCGACCTCCTTCTCTTTGTGCCGGTAATTTTTCTCGTGTTCTTTCTGACGCGCGCCACGCGCTTTGCGGGCAACTGGGCGCTGTACACGACTGCCATCCTGCTCTTCTCCGTCGGCATGCTGGTACAGTACCGCCTTTACAGCGACCCGGAATATAACGCGAAGAACAAATCCGAAGCGCGCGAGCAGAAATCCGACCACCAGCGCATGCGCTACATCAACGAGAATTATGATGTCGAGAAAAAGCGCATGATGGGCCTTCCGGCCACGCCGCCGCAGCCGTCAGACATTGATAAAGAGCCTGTCATTCCCGCCAAATATTCCATCGGGAATGCTCTCACTTCCGGCTCGACGTGGATTCCGCTCTTCTCCCTGCTGATGTTCGTCGTCGCGTATATGCTCTGCCTGAGAGATGATTTCCTGCTCTTTATACAGCGGCACGGATTCATCATAGTCTTGATTACGCTCTTGCCACTGACGCTCGCGGTCATCACTTCGAGCGCGGGCAAAGCTATCGGCAACATGACGCCGTGGGAGCCGTCCAAGATTCCCTTCCTGCTCGGATTCGCAAGCCTTTTGACGGCGCGATACAAAGACCTTGCGCGCACCTACTGGGGCTTGCCGAGCGCAAAAGATGTCGTCCCGCTCATCGCCATGTCGTTGATGCCGTTCATCCCGTTTTTCGCGCTCAAGGATTTCGGGCAGATGCTCGTTTTTAGCGGCGCGTATGCGACTCTGTATCTGGTCGCCGTGCGTCGCTGGCCGCAGCTTCTGCTGTTCGTCGGCTCTGTCATGCTGGTGGTCGGCATCCTTGTCGTCGGCGCGTTGCCGCAGGATGTGCAGGAGAAAGTCCCGCTTCTGCCGACTTTAGCAAAGCCCGTGCAGGCCGCTTTGCCTTCGCGTATCCAGCAACGATTTCATCTCTGGCTCGACGGCTTTGACCCGCCTTCTCCGAACGTTTCATGGTGGAAGAAGGATTACGACGAAGCTCTGGCGAAAGACCCGAAGATGAAAGAGTTGGCCGAGCAGAGTCCCACCATGCAGAACACTGTGAACGTGGATGTCTGGTTTGACCGCGTGGCGTTTCAACCGGCGCAGGCGATTTTCGGAGTGGCCGCGGGCGGAACAACCGGGCGGGGACTCGGTCTCGGTTACGCCGAAGTGATTCCGGTCGCTGATTCGGATTATATTTATGCAGCCATCGGAGAAGAGATGGGCCTTGCGGGCGGCGCGATTGTCATTCTCGCGTTGATCGTCTTTGTCAGCGCAAGCGTTCGCACTTCGCTTGAGGCGCGTGATATGTTTACTAAGCTGTGCGCCGCAGGCTTGACGGCTTTTATCGGTTTTCAGGCGCTCGTTAATATCGGCGGCATCACGCGCGCGTTGCCGATGACCGGCATCACTTTGCCTTTCGTCAGTCACGGCGGTTTCAGTTTGATTACCAGTTTTGCCATGCTCGGAATGCTGATGGCCTTTTCGCACCGCAATGCGGCGGAAGCACGCGCGGCCACGACGGTTGCGCGCACAGAGCGTCACAGCGATGATCCCCCGGCTCCGGAGGCTGTGCAATGAAGAATCAAAACGTCAAGATTACTTCGGCGGCGGTTTCAGATCGTGGCCTCAGCAATAAGCGCCCGATTAACGAAGACTCTTTTCTTGCGGACGCAGAGCGTCGTATCTTCGCCGTCGCGGATGGCGTCGGCGGCGCGCAGGCGGGCGAAGTCGCATCGCAAACCGCGATGGAAGTTTTGGATGAAGCTTTTCGTCATCAGGAAAAAGACGTGGATGTCGAAGACCTAATGGAGATAGCCATCCAGCGCGCCAACTCTTCGATTTATCAAATGGCGCGCGAGCATCCGAAATTGCAGATGATGGCGACCACCATCGTCGCGCTGCATCTGGACGGGCACATCGCTACCATCGGGCACGTCGGAGATTCGCGGCTCTATCGACAGATGCCCGACGGCAAACTCCAACGCGAGACGCGCGACCATTCCGTGGTCGAAGAGGAGGTGAGGGCGGGGCGCATGACCGCCGCGCAAGCCGCGCATCATCCGAGCCGCAATGTCATCAGCCGCGCGCTCGGCGCAGAGGACGGCGTCGAGGTGGACATGAAGACCATCGAAATCTCTGACGGCACGTCCTTTCTGCTCTGCTCTGACGGCATCACGCGCCATCTCTCAGATGACGAGATAGGCTCGCTGCTCAATGGCAATCAGGAACCGGATGCTATCTGCGCGGAGATGAAGCGGCGTTGTTATGAGCGAGGCGCGGAGGACAACCTGACCGCAGTTATCGTGCGCGTCGGAGACAGGGCGCACGCGGCGGCAGATGATGATGATGACGAGCGAACGGTCATGCTCTCAAGCGAATCGCTCGCGGCCACCATCAGCGGTGATTATCATGTGGACGAGCTAGACCCTTCGCTGCATGAGACGGTCGATGCCGGACGCCCGCTGATCAACAACCCGCGCACGCCAGCCGCAGTGGAAACCGCTGCTCCGCCGCCGGGTTCTGTTTATCAGACTGCGCCAATGACGACTACTGCACCTGTTGCGGCGGCTGCTCCGCCTGCGGGTCGCAGCAAGCTTGCGACACTCGCTTTGACCTTCTTCTTCCTGATACTGATGGGGGCCGTCGGCGTCGCAGCATTTTTCGGCGGGATGTATAAACAGCGTCAGGATACGCAGGCAAAAACGGACGGAGCAACAGCCGAGCCATCACCGACCCCTGTAAATCCTGCCGCCGAATTTGATAAAAAGCGACATGAAGTGGACGGCGCTCCAGCGCGTATGGCGAGCCGCATGTCCACAGAGCAGGGCAACAATCCGATGGGCGCGACCGACCCCGAGTTTCTTTATTTATATGGGCGCGCGATGCTTTTATCGGGCAAATATGCGGAGGCCACTGCGGCCTTCAAAAAGACTGCTGAGATATTAAAGGATCGCCCGGCGCGCGACCCGCTCAAGATCGAAAACAAACTGGCAGCGGCAGTGGCAGCGATGAAGTCAGGCAATCAGCTTGAACGCGAAACGGCTGCGACGGCTGTGGATGAAGTGATTGACCCGGAGGGCAAATCGCTGACAGCGGCCCCTGCAACCAATAGCAGCAATCAACAGATGTCTACCGGAGCAAATGACGCGCTCCCTTCTTCGCCAGTTGGTTTGCCGCGTTGATTCTGCGAATAGGTGCATCTCAGGGGCGTGCGTGTGACATCTGAAAGCGCGGACAGATGACGGAATTAAAGCTTCAACAATGCAGGCTCGATAATCGCTATGACATAGAAGAATGTCTTGGGCGCGGCAGCTATGCCGAAATTTATATCGCGCGCGACACCGCCGTCGAAGCCACGCACCCGCACGCACAAGTCGTCATCAAGGCTCTGAATGTTTTATTGCAGGGCGTGCCTGACAATGAGCTTGAGCGCACGCTGATTCAAAATTTTCAGAACGAAGCGATTGCGCTCGACCGCGTGCGCCATCCGAACATCATCAATCGCCTCGGCCACGGAACGGCGATTGATTTGGCCGGAACGACTTTTCACTATCTCGTCGTGGAATATCTTTCGGGCGGAGACCTCGCGGCGCGTCTTCGCAAAGAGCCGCTCTCGGTCGAAGCCACCCTCTTTTATCTCGAACAGGTGTGCGCTGGCTTGAGCCACGCGCATGCCTGTCACGTGATTCACCGCGACATCAAGCCGCAGAATCTGCTGCTCACGACGGACGGGCAGACTGTGAAGATTGCAGACTTCGGCGTCGCCAAAATCGAGGCGACCGAAGGCGCGATTACGCGCGTCGGCACAAATGTCTATGCGCCGCCAGAACACAATCCGCTCTTGCACACAGGGCAACTGGACGCCATCACTTCATCTTTAGCGCACCAACTGCAACTGACGCCCGCAGCAGATATTTACTCGCTGGCGAAAACGACTTATTCGCTGCTGGCCTCGGAACCGCCGCGCCGTTTCTCGCATCGCCCGATTACAGAGCTGCCGGAATCCATCAGATATCAAAGCTGGGCCGCTTCCGTGCTTCGCGTCCTTGAGCGCGCGACCGAGAACAACCCGTCGCAGCGTTACCAGACCGTGCAGGAGTTCTGGAACGAACTCTCTGATGCGATGCTGCCTCCGACTCAAATCCTGCAATCGCCCGGCGAAGCTGAAAGGCACAGGCGCACGAGCGACCATTTAACGGTCGTCAAAGAGAAACCCGTTCCGGCGGCCCCGCCGCGGCCCAGATTCGATTCGACGCGCGGTTTAAGACAACCGGAAGCAAACACCAATGGAGGCGGCGCGCACCCGCGCATCGTCGTCCAGCTTGCGCGCGAATCTGCGCGCCTGCCTGCTCCGCTTGCGCCCATGCCGCCCGCGCATGAGATTATCGCTGCCATGCCGGATGCTTCCGTGCAGAAGGCGCGCAAGCAAACGCCGAAAAAAGATTGGACTACAGGGCGCGGGATGCGCGTGCTCGTCGCGCTCTTGCTGATACTCGCGTTTGCAGGGATGCTGCTGGCGACGCACAACTATTTTCGCGGTCGCATGCCTTTGTGGGGCACAACTCCGGCGGGCCAGCCGCCACAGAAGCCCGCGCGCTCGACAGACATCGGGCGCGAAGTTTTCACGACGACCGATGTGAATCTGCGCTCCGATCCCGGCGCGGATAATCCGGCTATCGGTCTGGCTGAAACAGGCTCGCGCGTGCGTGTGCTGAGCACCAGTAATAACTGGTATGAAGTGCAAATCCTTGAGCATGGACGCGCGCGTGATAATAATAAGCTGACTGCCGAACGCGGCTGGGTCAATAAACGTTATCTGAATTTGGACTCCTGAAAATTTCCCCGACGAGGAGAGCGATAAAGTGGGCTTAATTGAATCCATACGCAGGTGGATTGACGGCGAGGGCGCATCAGACCCGCTCGAAGCGGCGGACGAGCAGGCGCGTCCACGGCGCGTCTGGGAAGAGTTTCTGGTCAAGGTGGCGCGCGAGGTCGAAGCCGTCATGCAGCGCGAGATGTTCACGCCTCCGGGCGGCCCGACCTATATTCCGCGTGAGTATATAGTTTACTTGAGCAACGACGACGACAAGGAATGGCAGGGCGATAAGCGGCGCGGTCTCGAACAGGGACTTTTCCACGTGCTTTCAGAGCGCGCCAGAGAGTTGAGCGGCACGACGCAGCTTGCCACCAAATCCTTCGCCGTGGAGTTGCGAGTGGACGGCACGCTCAACAAGGGCGAGTTTCGCGTGCAGCCCCTGTGGGATGAAACAGAAGCAGGCAAGACGAGCGTCACCGCCCGCCCGCAAAGACACAGCCCGCCCGTACAGCAGCAGCCGACCGTCATGCCTGAGGATGTACTGGAAATCGGAAATGAGACCGGCGGCGATGCGCCTGACACAAGCGAGAGCGAGCAGACGATTGTGCGCGCGCGCGTGACGGAGCTTTATACTATCGAAGTCTGGAAAGATGGCGTGCGCCAGCTAGTCATGCCCATCAGCAAGCCTGAGATAACCGTTGGTCGCGGCTCAAGGTCTGTGACAGTTGATTTACCGATCAAAGGAGACCCCGAAGTGAGTCGCATCCATGCTCTGCTGACACGCGACGAGCAGGGCGGCTACTGGGTGACATCAAAGGGCAGGAATCCCACTCTCGTCAGTGGCCGCGAAGTCGGGCGCGATCAGCGCGCCCCGGTCGCGCCTGACGAAAAGATAGAAATTTGCAGCTACACGCTACGCATTCAACCGAAGTGATTCATCACTTTTCAAAGGATTCTCTCAATATGAAAACACAACTTCGTCCGCTGTTTCTCGCCTTGCTGGTCGCGCTCTTGATAGCCTTGCCCGCGCGCTCTCAAACCACCACGACTGCGGCGGCGAGCCAGCCACAACTCACAGAATCTTTATCCACCCTGCCCGGCTCGGAAACGATTGTCTATGTCAACGCGTCGCGCATCATCAATGACGCGCTGCCGCGTCTCGTGCCTGAAAAAGACCTTCAGGGCATACGCTCCGGGATTGAGAGCCTCAGAGCCTTCGCCAACATTGACCTCAGAAATATGGAGTTCATGGTGATTGCGCTGCGCTTTAACAAACCGGCGGGAGGCCAGTTGTTCCCGCTCCCCGAAGCGATGTTTGCGGCGCGCGGCGATTTCGACGCCAAAGCTTTAATCAACATGGCGACGGCGATGTCGGAAGGAAAGCTGCGCGAAGAAAAATTCGGCAATCATAATTTAAGCGTGCTGAAATTGAGCGACCTCTCGCCCGACGCGATGAAGAATCCGTTTGCGAAGGCTTTTTCCGAGATAGCGATAACGACGCTTGATGACCACACGCTTGCCGTCGGCAACCTGAGTTATATCAAGGCCGCGCTTGAGGCGGCAGATGGAGGCGCGGGCCGCATCAAGCCTGAGACGCTCTCATCCCTGCTGCGCGAACCGAACACTCTTGTGAGCATAACGGGTTCTCCCTTTATGTCCTTTGCTAAAAGCTTCGGGCTGAGAATGGCGGAGAATCCCGATCCCAATTGCATGACGCGCTTCGGAGACTTTTATGTCTCGCTCAACATGGACGCGCAGAATTTCAGAATCACCGGAGCAATGAACGCAGACAATCCTGACACGGCGGTCATGGTGAAAAACATGCTGTCGGGCATTTTGCAGGAAACCAAAGGAGTTGTGCCGGACAAGAACGCACAATCAATCTTCGATCAGGTCAAGCTGTTTGCAGAAGGCAGCGAAGTGATGGTCGAGGCGATAATCCCGCAAGAGGTGGCGGCCAAGTTTATACGCGAGATGTTTGCGCCCAAGCCTCCACCCAAACCCGCCGCAACCGATGTCAAGACAGAAACCGCTCAGCCGGTTAAGGCGACCAAGCCAACGGGTAAAAAGCCTCGTTCAAAGAAATAAGGCTTCAAGAGCAAAACGTTTCCCGCAACGGCGCGAAAGAAAAACTTCATGCTTTTCTTTCGCGCCGTTGCGGGAAATTTTATTTTCGTCACACCATCAAGCCGCGCCGTGTTTCTTGAACCACGCCTGAAGTTTCTTCCACCCGTCTTCGGCCTGCTCTTTGCGATAAGTGGGACGATAATCCGCATGAAAGCCGTGCGGCGTGTCCGGGTAAAGAATAATCTCTGACTTCGACTTTAGCTCTTTGAGCTTGGCCTGCATCTGCTCGACTGTGTTGTTCGGGATGCCGTCGTCTGCTCCGCCGTAAAGACCGAGCACAGGAGCTTTCAGGTTTGCCGCGACATCAATGGGCTGCATCGGCTGCAATTCCGATTTGGGTTGATTCGCACGCGGCACAAGGCTGCCGTACCATGCCACGCCTGCCTTGAGCTTCGGATTGTGCGCGGCATAGAGCCAGACGATGCGCCCGCCCCAGCAAAAGCCCGTGATGCCGAGCTTGCCTGTGTTTGCTTTGCCGGACTTTTTCGCATAATCCACCGCCGCATCGAGGTCGGACATGACCTGCGCGTCCGGCACTTTGACGACAATCTTGCGAATCTCATCAATGGTTTGCAGGTTGGAGACATCGCCCTGACGCGCGTAAAGCTCTGGCGCAATCGCCATGTGGCCGAGCTTGGCAAAGCGCCGGCAGATGTCTTTAATGTGCTCGTGGACGCCGAAAATTTCCTGAACTACAAGCACGACCGGAAAATTCTTTCCCTTCTCAGGCATGGCGCGATAGGCCGGAATCTCTCCGTCCTTGACAGGAATCTTGACCTCTCCGGCGATCAAGCCTGCGGCGTCCGTCTTGATTTGCGTCCGGGCCACAACCGGCTGGATGGCGAGCGCAAAGCCTGCGGCCAGTGTGGTGACGAGAAATTGTCGTCGCGTGAAATTTGCATCCGGCATCAATCCTGTGATGTCTTCGTACATGAACCCTCCCTGAAGAAAATTGTCGGGACAGGGCACGTTGCGCCGCTGTCCCGACAAATTGTAACTAACTTTGAATGTGAATCAAGAGCAGAAAAGAGATTGGCCGTTTGATTCTTCTCTTTGCGTTTCTTTGCGCCCGACTCTTGGTGTGCTTTGCGTTTAAAATTAAGCTTAAACGCAAAGGGCGCGAAGGTGTTTCGCAAAGAAGCGCAAAGAGGGTTCTACTCTTGATTCACATTTTGAATTATCTTCAAGCGCCGCCGACAGCCGCCGTGGCCGTGGCGCTGTCTGTCTCAAGCTCTGCGATAAATTCCGTCAGCAGAGGCATCACTATTTCAGGCTCCAGATAACCTTTGCCCAGAATACGCGACATGCGCCTGTCTCTGGTCTCGCCGCTCACTTCCTTGAGCAGCGCGCGGCAGAAAGCGATGACCACTTGAGGCTCAAACTGCTTGCCCGTGTTCCTGCGAAAATCTTCGACGACTTCCTCAAAAGAGCGGCGACGCTTGTATGGCCTGTCGGTCGTCATGGCGTCGAACGAATCCGCCAGTGTGACGATTTTTGCGCCGAGCGGAATCTGGTCTCCGGTCAATCCTTCGGGATAGCCGCGCCCGTCCAATCTTTCATGATGATAACGGGCCATCAGGGAGATGTCCGCATAAGGATGACGAATCGGAGAGAGGATTTCATATCCGGCTGCCGGATGCCGATTCAGCTCGCTCGATTGCTTGGCATCAATCCGGTAAGGAGCGTTCAGAATGTCGCGCTCGACCACCAGCTTGCCGATGTCGTGCAGGTATCCGGCGACGGCGATGCCTTCGACCTCTTCATCGCTCCAACCCATTTCGCGCGCGATAATCTCGCTGTACTTGCCGACGCGCTCGGAATGTCCCTGCGTGTATTTGTCCTTGCAATCAATGGCGGCGGCAAAAGCCTTGACGGTGTCCTGATAAATCTCGCGCAGGCCGAGGTAAAGCTCACGATTCTCAATCGCGCGCTGCTCAAGCTCTTCGAGCAGCCGACGCTCCTGTATGCCGACGCCGATGTGACGCGCCATCGCGCACAAGACTTCGCGGTCTTCCATCGTATAAGCTTCGCCGCTCGCCTTCTCTCCCAGAAGAATCAACCCGACCAGCTTGCCGCGAATAACGAATGGAATCAACAGCTCGATTCTGTGCTCTTTAAGGGCCGATTGATGACGGGCGGCAATGCCGCGGACATGTGCGTTGTCATCCGCCAACGCGCACGCGCAGAGACCTACTTCCAAAAGGTCGTCCACGTCCTGCGGGTCGAGCGAGAGATATTCCGGAACCGCCTCGCCGAGGCCGCGCGCTGCGATAAATCTCAAACCGTGGGCTTCCCTGTCATACTCCGTGACCGCGCCGCGCCGGATTGCCAGCGATCCCAACAGGAGATGCAGCGAGGTGCGAATCATCTCCTCGAAATCTCCTGTGTCCGCAATCTCCTGTCCCAAATCTGCGAGGGCTGCGAAAGTATGCACAAGTTTTTGCATCTTCTCAGGCATCTCAATCAAGTCCTCTTTAATGGCCCACAGGATTCTTTGTCGCCGCGAAATCAGTCAGCGTCTCAAAGGCTTCCTGCTCGCAGGCCGCCAGTGCGACATGACGCGTCAGACCGAGCATCTCAAAAAGCTCTACGGTCTGAAGATTGACATCCGTGAAGACAAGCTGTGCGCCTGCCGTCTCGGCGGCATCAATAACGCCCAAAAGAATAGAGACGCCGATGCTGTTGACCAGCTCGGTGTCTCTGAAATTGATAACGAGTGCGCGGCATCCTGCATCAAGCTGTCTGCGGCATTCGCGCTCGATGCGCTCTCCGCTCAGCTTGTTCAGATAGTCTGTCGCATAAATCACCGCCGTAGCCCCGATACAGCGCGAGCGCACCGCCGAACCTGTCGGTATGTCAGCCATCTCAGGTAAGCTCCCCTCTTAACCGATGAATGGTGAATGACGAAAAGTAAATAGCTGGCAAACATCGAATCAATATCCGCAGCTATCTACTATTCCCTATGTTCTATTTACTTTAGATATTTAGTCATGCGCAGGCGTGTGCCGTCATCTACGCGCTCAAACTCGACTTCGTCCATCAAAGTACGAATCAGTTTGAGGCCCCAGCCACGCCTTTCTGTCGGGTCTTTCATCTCTTGCTCGTCGCCGGAAGCATGCCCGTTTTTCCCTTGTATCCCCTTAAACTCAGGGGGCATGATTCCGCGACTCGAAATAGTAACTACTAATTTATCACTTTCTACGCGAAAGCGTTGATAAATTTTTCGGTCGGGGCTGAGACTGTGTTCCATCGCGTTGATGCAGGCTTCGACGACGGCGGTCTTGATCTGGTTGATGGCCTCCGGGCGAAAGTCGCTGCGGCGCGCAATCTGTTCGATAGTCGAGGCGGCAATCAACTCTGTTTCATCGCCCATCGGAATCACCATTTCAAACTCGTCCGGCGCGCTTTCATCCTTGCCGGGGGAAACGGAATCCAGACGCGCGGTCAAAAGCTCTAGCTGCTGGCGACTCGAACCGTAGGCTTCACGCAACGCGAGCAGTTCGCTGGCCTCTGCGGAAAATCCTTCGGGACTGACGAGCCACACGCGCACGCGATTCCATCCGCAGGCACGCGCCACGCCTTCAAGTCGTTCGCACCACATCTCTGTGATGCCGCGCCCGGCTTCGAGCTTTGAATCAATCTCGGCGGCAATCCACACGACTTCGCTCGACTCCGTATAATTTCCGGCATCGAATCCATGCGCCACAGCGCAACGCTCTTCATCAATCAACTGCTGCAACGGCGGGTGAAAAGCTACGCAGCTCGCGGCGTGCACAATCTGCGGCAGCAGAATCAACTCCGTTTCATTATCAAGCCCGGCGTCAATCTCTTCCGCCCCCGCGCCTTTGTAAGCACGGCTGAAGCGGTCGTAGTGCAGCAGGCTGGCGGGCACGCGCTGGCAGTTAAAGAGCGAAAGGAGTTCGCGCAGGCCAAGCGCAGATGCCTTGCGATAATGTCTCGCCATCGTCTGCGGCGCGCGTTTCAAAGTCTCCAACAGCATATCTGCCAGAACCGCCGCACGCGCTTCGGCCAGAATCTCAAGCCTGTAACGAACCTTTAAATAATCCTGCCACACGGCAGAGACACGCGCGCTCTGAACCATACTGGCATTGAGACTGATATGCTCGTAGACGTGCAGCCCGCGCATCAGTTGTTGAAACTGCTCTGCATCAGTCTCAAGTTTCTTGCGCCAGCTTTCGAGCGAAGATTTGCCGCTCTCGCTCAGCATCGCTTCATAGAGCACGCGTATCAGGGCGCGCCTCATGGCGGGCTGCTGCGCGACGCCTTCCAACAGTGATGAGTAATGACGGTTGATGCGCCCGCCCATCAGCTCATCCACGTAAAGCTGCTGGCAATTGCGAAAGCTATCGAGCGAGATTCGTTTCTCCTGTGCGGACTGCATCAGAGAAGTGATGAGCGTCGGATTCCCTTCACACTGTTGTGCGATCAGGTCGCGTGTCTGCTCGTTGAGAGGGACGCCTTTGCGCTCCGCCAGGCTCTCGATCATCGCGCGCGTGTCCGCATCACTCAGGCTTTCCAGATGCAGCGTAGCGGCATTGTCAAAGCTCCCGCGCGCGTGATGAACTAAATCGAGCACGCGACGACGAAGGCCAGCGAGCACGTAAGGCGATTCCGAGCGCATGAAGACACGCGCAATCTCCGCGCCGAGCGGCGTTTCGCCCGCCAGTTGCTCTGCGACGTGCAGGCCGTCAATCATGACCATCGTGCGTGCGCCGTGCGCGGCGGCGCGATGGGGCGCGCTCAGGCAGAGACGGATCAAAGCTCTTTCGTCGCCGCGCTCACGCTCGCGCTCGCAGGCTTCCCACAAATGCTCTATCCATTCAAAATCCTGCGGCGGGGCCAGCTCAAGCAAGTCGCTTCCCGTCAACGAGGCATTGGCAAGCGCGTCCTCACGACGGCGAAACGCGATGAGTTGTAGCAGGAAAGTATGAAGGAAATGCTCTGCGGCCCCGACAGCCGTGCAGTCATTGCGGCTCAGCGCAAAGTAGATGGGGATGGTTTCTTCGTGCAGGTGAAACAGCTCATCATAAGCCTGACGCAAGAGTTCCGTTGCTCCGACTGACGGAGCGGCGAGCACCAGCAGGCCACACGAAGAGTCGCCGCGCAGGCCATGTTGCACGACCTTTTCGAGCGCGTCCTCGCGCCCGACAAATTCTGCCGGCGTAATGCGCCCTAAGATGCGCCGCCGGTTTTTATGTTGAGCTATTGTCGGCATCAGGTAGTGTCGAATCGGTCGGCTCGTTG
Source organism: Pyrinomonadaceae bacterium (assembly GCA_963817025.1). Lineage (GTDB taxonomy): Bacteria > Acidobacteriota > Blastocatellia > Pyrinomonadales > Pyrinomonadaceae > JACMLC01. The sequence goes on from CAWFML010000005.1 coordinate 1,676,000, forward strand.
TCCAAAACCTGCACTCTGTTTTTGCCCAGACGTTTGGCGCTATAGAGGGCGCGGTCTGCGGCCCCGATAATTGCTGCGGGCGCATTGAGCACCTCGTCCAGAGCGGAGACGCCGATGCTGACCGTCACCATGCCGAGGGGCTGCGTCTTGCCGTGCGGAAAACGTGTGCGCTCGACGCGGCGGCGGATGCGCTCGGCGATGGCTGTGGCTTCATCCAGCTTCGTCTGCGGCAGCAGGATACAGAACTCTTCGCCGCCATACCGCGAAGCGACATCTGCTGCGCGCAGGACTGACTTCAAACATTGCGCCGTCATCTCCAAAGCCAGGTCGCCCGCCTGATGCCCGTTCTGATCGTTGTAATATTTGAAGTCGTCTATATCAATCATCATAAAGCTCATCACAAACTGTTGCCGCTCTGAACGCTTCAGCTCTTCCGCGAGTCGCTCTTCGAGATAACGACGATTGAGCAATCCGGTCAAAGGGTCTGTGATGGACATCAATTGAAACTGCGTAGCCTTCTCCTGCCACTCTGCGCGATCCAGCGCGAGAGCCATCTGCGGCGCGATGGTCTCAAGCAATCCGAGGTCAATCTCGTCATACGAGCTGCCGTCGGTCTTGTCCGTCATGTTTACCACTCCCACTTTGCGACCGCCGATGCTGATGGGGTAGCTAATAAAAGAGTTCGTTTTATAAAGCCGCTCGGCGGGCGCAGGCACGCGCCCCGCTGCTTCAAGGTCGTTGACGACCAGCGGTTGCCCGTTCAAGAGCACAGTCCCTGACACGCCGTCGCCCAGACGGACGCGCGCCGCGCTCGCTCCTGCCGCGTGCGGCCCGTAAGCGGCTTTCACAGCCAACTCGTTCGAGGCTTCATCGTAAAGCAGCAGAGAGCTGCGCTCGGCGCGCAGAAGCTCTGCGGAGTGACGCAGGATTGATTGATAAGTCCCGGCAGGGTCGCTGATTTCGATGCGTCTCGTAAACGTTTGCAGCGAATCGGCAAAGCGCGCCTGTTGATTTAATTCGTTACGCAGCCGCAAGACTTCGAGCGGGAGGGTCAACTCGCGGCAGAAGCCTGAGATGGCGCGCCGCTTCTCCGTATCGAGCGCGGTGTCGCCGACGAGCAAGGCCGCCTTCAATTCATCTTCAATGGCAAGCGGAAACAGTTCCAGATGTTTTTTACTACCGGCATGCTTGACGCCGTTTGTGCTCAACATAGAGCTGACGCCTTCGGGCGTCTCCGCCATCACGAGCGATGCGCCGCGCCGCGCCGCATCCAGTAAATGTTTTTCCTGCTCTTCCAGAAACAGATTAATCGGTTGGGTTGCGAATCTGCCGGTGACGATGGCCGGGCCAAAACCATCTTTCGTTCTGAGGAACAACGCCAGCGAAACCAGCCCGTATTTTTCCGCCAGCGCGCGAACGGAGGCGCGGCAGGCTTCATCCACCGGCCCGGCCACAGCCAGTTTTTCTTTCTGGAAAAGAACGGGCGGCTCTTTCTCAACCGTCGTTTGAACGGGCGCAGTCGCCGCGCGAGAGGCGCGCGGAGCAGCAGCGCGCTCGACCAGCTGATTCCTGTATTCCGCGACCGATGCGCTGAGGCGACGCGTCAAGTCATTCAAGTCCTGCTGCGCGGCAAAGACCACATTGCTGAACAGGTCGCTTGATAATAAATCCTGTAAATCGCCGACGCGAAAACGCTCTGCCAGCGCGCGATAATCCGCCGTGGTCAGAAACGCGCGTCCTCCAATCATCGCCAGCTTTCTTTTCTGCTCAAGCTCGACCGGCATGGTGATGCAGTGCAGGCCCGCATGGCAGCGATAATGAACAGCCTCGTGCGCTTCCATGGCGCGCGTAAAAGCCTGCCCGCAGTAAGCCTCGCAGAGATGCGCGTGCGTGGAAGACGTTTGAAAAGCCTGACAGATGGAATTGTTATTTGAGACGGCGAGCGCGGGCGGCTGGCTGCCTTCGACCAGCAGCAGAGAGAGTCCCGAAGCCGCTGCCAGCGAATGCTGCGCATCGGCCCAATTCGCGGGCGCAGATTGCGGCTGCACTTGCTCTGTCTCACGCTCTTCGCGCGCAGCCTGTTCATCCATCATCAGATAGCTCACGTCTGAAAGTTTCCGAAGTGCGGTAGAGTAGGTTGGTTTCCGCTCGACTGAGATTTGCGGCACGCCCGCACGCGCGCCATGTTATAGCGTGGACGGGCGGGGATTTGCGGCCACCACCCGGACGCTAGAGTATAAGTGTCTTGCACGCTTTCAGACAAGCGCTCTGGGGCAAGCACACAGGGCAACAGGAGCTGACCTCCACAAGGTTTTCTCAGCTCACTCTTATAGATATGACTAATGTTTAATAAATTTCACGAACCGATAACGCGTTGCGCGTCCCGAAGACCCGGAGCCTCGCCCGGCGCGACCCTTTCAATGTCCGGTTCTTCAGGGCTAATGCGGATACAGGCCGCAAAATGGTTCGGCTTGATTTCAGCCAGCGGGGGAACGACTTCCTGACATGCAGGAATAGCATAAGGGCAGCGCGTGTGAAAGCGACAGCCCGGCGGGGGATTGATCGGCGACGGCACATCGCCTTCGAGCACGATGCGCTGGCGCGTGGCTTCGATTTCAGGATCGGGAACGGGGACTGCGGAAATCAAAGCTTTCGTGTACGGCATCAGCGGCTCGTAGTAAATCGTCCTGGCATCAGCGATTTCCACCAGCTTGCCGAGATACATCACGGCCACGCGGTCTGAGACGTGACGAATCGCTCGCAGGTCATGAGAGATAAAAAGATACGTCAGATTCTTTTCGCGTTGGAGGCGTTCCAACAGGTTCATAATCTGCGCCTGAATGGAAACGTCAAGGGCGGAGATGGGTTCGTCTGCGACGATAAAGTCCGGGTCAACCGCGAGGGCGCGTGCGATGCCGATGCGCTGGCGCTGGCCGCCGGAAAACTCGTGCGGGTAGCGCTTGATAAAACGCTTGCTGAGGCCCACCGTTTCCATCAACTCCTGCACGCGGCGGTCTACATCCTTGCCGCTGGCAAGGCGGAAGGTCTCAACCGGCTCGCCTATGATCTGCCCGACAGTCATGCGCGGATTGAGCGAAGCATACGGGTCTTGAAAAATCATCTGTAGATACTTGCGCTGTTCGCGCATCGCATTGCGCGAGAGATGCGCAAGGTCTTTGCCCTTATAAAAGACGTGACCGCTGGTTGGCTCGGTCAGGCGCAGGAGAGCGCGCCCCAGTGTTGATTTGCCGCAGCCGGATTCGCCCACAAGGCCCAGAGTCTCGCCCGGATAAATATCTATGGACACGCCGTCCACAGCTTTGACGACGCGCTTGACAGGGCTTCCGCCTACGAGCTTGTCAATAAACGTGCCGCCCCCCAGGTCGAAATGAACTTTGAGGTCACGAATGGCAATCAGCTCGGTTCCCTCTTCCGGCTGAAGCGGCGGCGGCATGTTTGACCCTGCGGCGTTGTCTGCTGGTTGAGTGCTCATCAGATGCTTCTCTTGGGCTTTCTCTATTCGAGATCGAGTACGTCTTGTTTGCGCGCCGCGCGCTCCTGCTTCGAGGCTGCATAAACCTCTTCCGCAAAGTGGCAGAGCGAATGATGATCCGGAGTCAAAGCGACAAAGGGAGGAAACTCGCGGCGACAAATCTCTTCCGCGCGTTCGCAGCGCGCGGCAAACGGGCAGCCCGGCGGCAGCCTTGCAACGTCAGGCGGAAGGCCCGGAATTTGATAAAGGTCTCCCTGCTCGGAGGTCGGGTCGGGAACGGAGCGCAACAAGCCTTTCGTGTACGGGTTGCCGGGCGTCGCAAAAAGCTCTGCTGTGCGAGCCTGCTCGAAAACTTTTCCGGCATACATCACTATGATGTGATCCGTCATCCCTGCGACGACGCCTAAATCATGCGTGATGAGAATTACGCTCGTGCCGGTCTTCTGCTTGAGGCTTTTAATCAACTCAAGAATCTGCGCCTGAATCGTGACATCGAGCGCGGTCGTCGGCTCATCCGCAATCAATAGCTCAGGCTCGCACGACAGGGCCATTGCGATCATCACGCGCTGGCGCATCCCGCCCGAAAATTCGTGCGGATAACTATCAACGCGCGAACGCGCATCCGGTATCCCGACCATCTCAAGCATCTTGATCGCATGCTCGTAAGCCTGATCTTTCGTATAACCCAGATGCAGCTCGGTCAGTTCCATCAACTGCTTCGAGATACGCATAAACGGATTGAGCGAGGTCATCGGGTCTTGGAAGATCATGGCAATCCGCTTGCCGCGAATCTTGCGCACTTCTTCCGTCGGCAGCAGCAGAATGTCCTGCCCGTCGAAGATGATTTCGCCCGAAACGATTTTGCCGGGAGGGTCTGGAATCAGACGGATGACCGAAAGATTGGTGACGGATTTGCCTGAGCCGGATTCGCCGACGATGCCCAAAGTCTCGCCGCGTTTCAACTCAAAATCAATCCCGTCAACGGCCTTGACCGTTCCGTCTTCAGTCTGAAAATAAGTGCGCAGGTCTCTGATTTCAAGAATGTTTCCGTTGCGACCATTCATATTTTCGATTGCGGATTGCAGATCGCGGATTGCGGATTTGGAAATTCAAGTTGAAGTACGTCTCCACTTGTCTTTCCGCAATCCGCAATCCGCAATCCGCAGTCGCTACACCTTTCGCATCTGTGGATCAAGGGCATCCCGCAAGCCGTCGCCGAGAAAGTTGAGGGAGAAAAGCGCCAGCGCCATCGTGACGCCGGGAAAGATCAACTGCCACGGAAAGATAGCTATGTTCTGCACACCATCGTTCGCAAGGCTTCCCCACGAAGCGAGCGGAGCCTGCACGCCGAATCCTAAGAATGAGAGAAACGATTCCGTCAACATGACCTGCGGAATGGTCAGCGTCGCATACACGATCACCGGCCCCAGCGTGTTCGGAACCACATGACGGAAAATAATTTTCCCGGTCGAGACTCCCGTCGCCCGCGCCGCGATGACGAACTCCTGATTCTTGAGCGAGATGACCTGCCCGCGCACGATGCGCGCCATCGTCAGCCATGAGACCGCGCCGAGCGCGACAAAGAGAAGGATTAACTGGCTGAGCGGCGAGTTCCCGGCGAAGAAAGCGAGCAACACAACGACGACGATGATATACGGCAGCGAATAGAGCACGTCAACGACACGCATCATCAAATCGTCCACCTTGCCGCCGAGGAAACCCGCTATCGCTCCATAAGAAACTCCGATCAGCAACGAGACGAAGGTCGAGATGATGCCGACCATCAAAGAGATGCGCCCGCCCAACAGCACGCGCGCCAAAATATCGCGCCCCGCGTTATCCGTTCCCATCGGGTGCGTCCACGAAAAAGAGCCGTCGGGCGCGGTAAACGGCGGGAAGGATTTAGTCTGATTGGCGTCCGGCGGAATATAAGCATAATCGTAACCCGTCAACGCCTTGACGATTGGCGGGCCGATCAGGCAGACGGCGACAATGATTGCCACCACAATCATGCCAAACACGGCCAGCTTGTTTTTCAAAAGCCGTTTCCATGCATCCTTCCAGAGAGAAGTTCCGGCGATGACTTCTCCCTCGCCGCGCTCTGCCGTGCGCACATCGCCTTCTCCGACCGCAAGCTCGTGCGTCGGTCTGGTGATGTCGCCGTCGCGCGACCGGATTGGCGCTTTGTACGGAGACCCCAGGTTATCGAACGCGGGTTCCGTCTTCGCTGGCTCATCTATGATGTCTGGTCTATCGTCATTCATAACTTTAGTACCGGATGCGCGGATCAATGAATCCGTAGGCAATGTCAACGAGCAGGTTAAAGAGCAATACGGAGATTGAGATAAAAGCCACGATGCCGATAATCAGCGGCTCATCCCTGTTCAAACAGGCATTGAGAAAATATGTCCCAAGCCCCGGATAGACAAAGATACGTTCGACCACCACTGTTCCGGCTATCAGAAAAGCCAGTGCCGGGCCGGTGTAGGAAACCACAGGCATCAACCCGCCGCGCAGCGCATGCTTAAAGACCACCGCGCTCTCGCTCAAACCTTTGGCCCGCGCCGTGCGAATGTAGTCTGCGCGCAAGACTTCCAGCATGCCTGAGCGCGTCAGGCGCGCGATGTATGCCATGTACAAAGCCGAAAGCGTAATGACCGGCAGGATCAGGTTGATTGAAGGAAAGCCTCCCCAGCGTGTCGGGGGCAGGATAAAGAGCGTGAGCGAAAAGATAAGCACCAGCAGCGGCCCGAGCACAAAATTCGGGAGCGAGATGCCGAGCATCGCCAGCGCCATCGAAGCGTAATCGAGACGCGAGTTTTGCTTGAGCGCAGCAATCGTTCCCGCCGTCACGCCGATAATCAACGCGAGCAAGTAAGCCAGCAGGCCGAGCGTGGCCGACACCGGCAGCGTGCGCGCCAGAATCGAGTTGACCGATTGCCCTTCGTATTTCAAAGAAGTGCCGAAATCCAGCATCAGGATATTCTTCACCATCTTGCCGTACTGCACGTACCACGGCTTATTCAGCCCGTACTTTTCGCGCAGATTCTTTTCGATGGCAGGCGGAATCTTTCTCTCACCGGTATAAAAACTGCCGGGAGCCAGCCGGACTAATCCCCATGTCAGGCTGATGACGATAATCACCATCGGCACGGTGATTATCAAGCGGCGTAGGATAAAGCGAAACATATCTGCACCTCTTTAAGAAGTGATTGACAACCGGAAAGTGACGGCAGCGCTTTCAATGAGTTGGTTCTAATTACCGAATCAGTAGTCCGGCCCAAACTCGCCCGGTCGTTTGACCATATCGGGAACGCCTACATCCCACTTGGCCGGGTCGCGCTCGATATACACAAACTTCCACGCATGAAGCGTCTGCGGGTTCGGATACATGCCTTTTATGTAAGGCTTCTTCACCCAGTTGGTGGCGGCGGTATAAAGCGGGATCACAGGCTGCGCCTCAAGCATAAAAGCTTCGGCCTTCGCCAGTTTCTCATAACGTTTCGCCTGATCGAGTTCGGAGTTGGCGTCGTCCAGCATCTGCACATATTTCGGATCCCACCAGCCCGTGCCGTTATCTCCCGAAGGCGTATAGAAGAGATTGAGGAAGGTGAACGGATCCATGTAATCGCCGACCCAACCGGAGCGCGCAAAGCCGTTGTATTCGGCCTTTGAGCGCATGTCCAGAAACGTCTTCCACTCCATATTTTTGAGCGGCACGGTCAATCCCAGATTCTGCTTCCACTGGGCCTGTATATACTCCGCTACAATCCTGTTGGATTCCTGCGTGTTGTAGACGATGCCCACATCATTAATCGGAAACTTTTTCGGGTCAAAGTTACCGCTGGCATCCTTATATCCCGCCTCTGCCAGAAGCTGCTTGGCCTTCGTTGGATTGAACTCGTCGCCCTTCGGCTGCGGATAGCCGGGGAAGATGCCTTCCGGCGAGAAAGCCGTCAGCGGCTTGACGATGCGTCTCCACTTGGAGAGCGCGATCTTATCAATAGACATATTGAAAGCTTTGCGCACGCGCACATCGTTCATCGGCGGCTTCTTGGTATTGATCTGGTAATAGTCAATCGCCACTTCCGGCGCATCCATGTAATCCTTGAGCGGACGCACCATGTCGAGCCACGCTGCCGGAACCGTGTGATTCAACACGGCATCAATCTGCCCGGCTTTGTACATGTTCATCGTCGTCGGATTATCGTCCGAAGGATAAAAGGCTATGCGTTCGAGCTTGACGTTGGCGACATCCCAGTACATCGGGTCGCGCACGACGACAAGTTGGTCATACGGTTTCCAGATTTCGACTTTGAACGGCCCGCAGGTGACGATGTTCTGCGGCTGCGTCCACGCTTCGTGAAATTTTTCAATGACTTTTTGCGGAACCGGGCGGAAGAACTGGTGCGCCATCACGCCCAGAAAGAAGGGAGCGGACTGCGTCAAGGTGACGCGCAACGTGTAATCATCCACGGCTTCGACGCCGATGTCTTCAGCCTTGACCTCGACAAACTCTTTTCCGGCGACGGCGGCTTTGAGCTTCGCGTCTGCCTCAAGAGCTTTGTTGCGGTCTTTCTCGGCTCCGGGCAGGACAAGCCGTTCGGGAGCCTGTATGAACTTATGAAATTCCGTCTCGGCAGTTGTGCCCTGTTGTTCTTCGCCGGAAACACTTTTACCGGCAGGCTCTGAAGGCTTGGCTGCATCGCCCGCTGCGTTCTCTTTAAAATCCTTTGCCAGCAAAAACTCGCCTGTGCTCTTATCGCGCACGAATACGCCGCCCTCGTTATAAGCCTGCGCATATTTGATGTAATAGCCCAAGTAAGCATTACGAGAGGCGAGCTTGGGCGAGAAGCCGCGACGGAAAGTATAGACGAAATCACGCGCCGTCAGCGCTTCGCCGTTGGACCAGCGCGCGTTCCGGCGCAGGTGAAAGAGAAATTCGGAAGAGTCTGCGTTCACGTCCCAGCGTTCAGCGATAGCCGGAATCGGCTCCATAGTCTTCGGGTGATATTCCGTCAACCCTTCAAAGATAGACATATAGATTCGCGCTTCAGGCTGGCCCGTGCCGATTTGCGGGTCGAGCGATTCCGGCTCGGAACCGGAAACATAATGCAGTATGTTTTCGCTCGGCGGCACGACCTTGCCGAAATAGACCTGATTCTTGGCGCTTGCCGAACAACCTGCGATGAGAAGCGCGAGGGCCATCAGCCCGGCACCCAAGCGTAAATGGCTGGAACGGAAGAATGACATAGCTCAACTCCTATTTTGATGACTGAACGGAGGAACAACCGTACTCTAAATCAAAAATGCGACAATTGGGAGAACTTTTACGGACGCCAGTTGCCTGTCAAGGTATCACGTGCAAGCATCTCTTATCAAGACGCATCTTATTTATCCGGGACTATTTAACTGATGCCTCGAAGCGCGCCGGGTGTTGCTTTTCCGAATTCTCGGAAATCATTTCTAATCACCGACTTTGAGCCACACGGCGGTCTTCTTTTTGGGGGCTTGCCATGAAGTGTCCACACGCACGCGCTTGAGCGAAGGCGCGTCGAGCAGATTGGTCTCAAAGCCTGAGATATAGGGCTTGACCAGTGCGTATGAAGAGGCAAAGTAAATCGGCATCGCGGGCAGTTCTTTTAAAGCCTGTGATTCGGTCATCACCGGCTGGCGCAAAGGTTTGGCAGGAGCATTCTCTGATCCATTCTCATTGACGCCGTTCTCTTTTTTTCCATTCGCGGGCGCAGCGGTCGCATCTTTGGGGATGAGCGAAACATCTTCGACGCTTTCAGGCTCGACCGACGGCTCGAACATGGCGCGCATGTTGGCCGATTCGTCGAGCGTCTGCATGACTATGCCCCTGCGTGCGATGTCATAGTCGCCGTCGCGCAGCGCAGCCTCATACTCTTCCCAGCTTTTCAAAATCACTTCGCTCTCGATGCCTAAAGCGTTGCGCCACATGCGCGAGATGGATTGCGCGATCTGTCTTTGCTGGTCATTGCGATTGACAAGCAGGCGAACGCGCGGAAAGCCCTGCCCCTGCGGGTATCCGGCCTCCACCAGCAGACTTTTGGCGCGTTCGATGTCCAGCGCGAGCGAGCGCGTGCCTTCCGCGTTTGAATTTCCCTGTTCGCTCTTTTGTGTGGGAAGAAAAGTTTTAGCAGGCTCGCTCGCGCCGTCCATCCCGTCCTCGCTGATGCGCTCGCGGTCAATCGCAATCGTCAGAGCCTCGCGCACGCGCACGTCGTTGAAGGGCGCGCGATCCATATTGAACTTGTAATAGGTGAGCGCGCCGAATGTCGCACGCCGGAAATCCTTGTAGGGCGAAAGAAGCTTTAAAGCCAGAGGCTGAAAGCCCGCATTAGTCACGGCATCCACTTCGCCTGCGCGGTATCTTTCGAGAGCTTCCTCGGCATTGCTCGAAGGCACGAACCTGACGCGGTTAAGATTGACCGTGGTGGCATCCCAGTAGCTGCTGGCTTTATCCAGTATCACGCCGTCGCCAGCGACCTGTGTCAACTTGAAAGGCCCGTTCGAGACCACCGGCAGCGCCAGAGCCGTGCTCTCGCCCTCATCACGCACATTATGAACGGGACGAAAAATCGGATGAGCGACCAGCGCGGGAAAACTTTCATCCGGCTGTTGAAGCCGCACGCGCAAGGTGTAATCACCTATGGCTTCGACGCCGAATGCCGTTTCCGTAGCCGGGGCTGCCGGCGTCTCTTTCGTCGTGCGCGTCACTTCGTTCTTCTCAGTGGCCGGAGGCGTAATCGGGGGCGGCGGCTCTGCCAGAGGGTCATCAGCAGTGATGGTCACAAACGGCTGGACTGCGCCGACTATGTTTTCCAGAAGGCGCGCGTGGGGCGCGCGGCTGCCGAGGTTAAGCGTGCGCTGCCATGAGCGCACGAAATCTTTGGCCGTCACGGAATCGCCGTTGGACCAGCGCGCATCGCTCCGTAGATAGAAAGTCCAGATGCGTTTGTCATCCGAAGATTCCCAGCTCGCGGCCACACCCGGCACAGGCGCAAGCGTCTGCGGGTCATAATCCGTCAAGCCTTCAAAGAGAGCGCGCACGGCATCCGTGTCCGGCGGCGCGGCAGCAAGAGCAGGGTCAAAGGTCTGCGGCAACCCGCCGTCGCTCCAGCGAAATTCCTGCGCCCCCGGCGTTGTCACCTTCCCGTAGTAAGGCTCCGCCTCGTTGGACAGAAAACATCCGGTCAAGGTCAGAGACAGGCAGAGCAGCAAAGCCACGGACAGGCGAAAAGAGAGAGAGGCAAACCAGCGCGGCCCGGTCTGCAATTCTCTTTTGGTTAAGCCGGAATATTTAGTTACGCTTCTTCTCATCTGCTTCGGCGCGCAATGCGCCATACACTTTCTCTATCTGCCTGCGTGTGCTGGCGAGGTCGCCCGAATTATCTATCAAAAAATCCGCATAACGCATCTTTTCTTCCTGCGGCATCTGCGCGTTGATTCTGCTGATGGCTTCCTCGCGCGTCAGAGACCCGCGCGCCATCAATCGCGCAAGCTGAATTTCCGCGCGGCAATGGACGACAATCAGTTTATCAAACCTGCTGTAACCGCCGGATTCAATCATCAGGGCGGCATCCACAATGCCGATGCCGTGCGGGTCTGCTGCTTCCCAGAGGTTTAGCTGTTTATCCTGCGCTTCTATGATAAAAGGATGCAGGATTGAATTCAAAAGTTTTCGCAGCCTTTCGTCCGCGAAAATTATCGCTCCCAGCTTTGCCCTCTCAAGCGTCCCGTCCAACGCGAGCACTTCTGCGCCAAACGTTTCGACTATTTTCGCCAGCCCCGGCGTTCCAATAGCTACTACCTCGCGCGCCGTCGCATCCGCATCAATCACATGACAGCCAAGCTCCGTGAGCGTCGCAGAGACGAAAGACTTGCCCACCGCAATCGAACCCGTTAAGCCGACTCGCAACATTCTTTTTAATTGACAAGTGATAAGTGACGAGTGACAAGCAAGAGATGTTTTAACTTGTCACACATCACTCGTCACTTATCACTGAATTAAACCCCTGCGCCATCTGGCCGCCGTGACAGTATTTCGCATCAGCATGGCGACGGTCAGGAGGCCGACGCCGCCGGGGACTGGCGTCAGTTTGCCTGCTACTTTGCGCGCCTCTGCCGGATGGACATCGCCGGCCAGAGTAAAGCCGCGCCGCGCTATCTGCTCCAGACGCTTTCCGGCTTCATCGCCAAAGAGAGCTTGCGCTTCCGCTTCATCCGTCACTTTGTTAATGCCCACATCAATCACAGTTGCGCCGGGCTTGATATGCGCGGCCCGTATAAAGCCCGCGCGCCCGATGGCTGCCACCAGTATATCAGCCTCGCGCGTGACGTTTGCCAGCTCGCGCGTACGCGAATGACAGATGGTGACGGTCGCGTCTCTTTGCAGCAGAAGCTGCGCCAGTGGTTTGCCGACGATATGACTGCGGCCAACGATACAGGCACGCGCGCCGCTGAGGGCGATGTCATTTCTTTCAAGCAACTCTATGATGCCAGACGGGGTGCAGGGCGCAATCACCTTCTGGCCCAGAGATAAACGCCCGACGTTGACCGGATGAAAGCCGTCAACATCCTTTTCGGGGTCAATGCTTGCGATGATGCGCGCTTCGTCAATCGTTTTCGGCAATGGAAGCTGAACCAGTATGCCGTCCACTTCATCGCGCGCGTTAAGAGCTGAGACGAGTTCTAATAATTCGGCTTCGCTCGTCTCAGCAGGAAGCGCGTGATGCTCCGAGCGCAGGCCCAGCTCTTCCGAAGTCCGAATCTTGTTTCGCACATAGACGGCGGAGGCAGGGTCTTCACCGACACGCACGGCTGCCAGACAGGGCTGCACGCCATGTTCTCGCAGCAGAGCGGCGACCTCTTCGCCCACTTCCCTTTTGATCTGTTCGGCGACCGTCGCGCCGTCCAGAACCTGCGCCTGCACATCGGAATCCATCCGTTGCTTTGTTTCTTTAGCTGCCATCAAAGTTTGCGATGCCCTGTCTTCTTCGGTTTCGGAATTTTATTTGTGACGATGACTATAACCCGACATGCTCTTACTGCAAAGAATGAAGTGCGGTTTTGTCGTCGTGGGTCAAGTTCAAAGATGATGAAAAGAAAGACAGTTTCCCGCTGCGGGAGATTCTTTAGTGATGACTAAGCCACTACTGTTTTTACCGCTCACTTGTAGCAACAGAGCGATGAATGCTAATTTCACATTATGCAAAGCAGCATCCGGTTTCATCATCTTGCGGCGGCCTGTTTCATCTCTCTCCTATGCTTTTCACACACGCAGGCGCAGTCGCCGCGCGAGCAGCACGAATCTGTGCGCGCGGCTGTGGACAAGAGCGATTATCAGGCGGCTATTAATCAATTGCAGGCTCTGCGCAACGCGACGCCAGCTCTTTTTCCCGTTAACAACTACGATTACCTGCTGGCCCGCCTCTCCGAGCGAAACGGCGACCGCGCCACCGCCGCCGTCAATTATCAGAGAGTCATTGCGCGCAATTCCATTCTCGGACAATACGCGCTCTGGCACCTTGCACAGTTCGCGCGCATGACCGGCAACCTCACGCTGGAGCGAGAACAGCTCAGGCAGCTCTTAGCCACCGCGCCCGAAAGTCTGCTGCGCGAGGCGGCCAGCGCGCGTCTCGCCGCAAGCCTGTTTGAGAGCGGAGATTACGTCGAAGCGATTTATGAATTGAAGCCGCGCAGTCAATCAAAGATTGGCTCAACGGCACGCGAAGCTCTGGCCCTGATGGCGCAGGCTTATCTGCGTAACAACCAGCCACAGCAGGCGCGCGAGATTTTTCAGAGCCTTGTGACGCAACTTCCGGATGCCGCGCGCCCTGACGATTTCGCTCTCGCAGGCGTTGTGGGTCTGGATGTGATTGACAGCGGCGGCGAAGAGGCGGCACAGAAAAGCGCGCCGCAGCTTGCGGAGAGCGAGCACCAGCGTCGCGCGCTGATTTATCATTTCAATCGAGATTTCACGCGCGCACGCTTGCATTACACGGCCATCATAGAGCGTTACACGCAAAGCACAGCCCTCGCCGAAGCCACTTATCAAATCGGGCGCAGCTTTCATCAGGACGGGCATTACGAAGATTCCATCACGTATTTCCAGCGCGTCCTCGAAAAATATCCTGAGAGCGCGAGCGCGCGTGAGGCGCTGAGCTTTCTCGGCTCGGCCTACACGCGTTTGAAACGCTCCGACGAAGCTGTTGCGAGTTATCGACGCTTCATCGAACGCTATCCGGATGCGCCGAATCCCGAACGGCCCTACCTGAATATCATAGATGCCCTGCGGGATGCGGGCCGCGATCAGGAAGCTCTCGATTGGATTGAGCAGACGCGAAATAAATTTAAAGGTCAACTGCCCGCCGCGCTCGCGCTCTTTTCCCGCGCACGGCTTTATCTGGCGCAGGGCGCATGGCCGCGTGCGCTTGCAGACCTCGAAGCCCTGCGAACGGAAACGGAACTCGGCGGCATAAATGTGCCCGGCGGAACGACTCCGACAGAGGTCGCATACTTGCGCGCCTACGTGCTTGAGCAAGCAGGCCGTTATGATGATGCAGTCAAAGCTTATCTGGAGATTCCGGACGGGCGCAATGAATATTACGGGGGCCGCGCGACAGAGAGAATGCGCGCTCTGCTGGCGAATGAGAAGGCGCGCGAATCGCTCGTGTCGCGTCTTGAAAGCTTTCGCAAAGAGGCGCAGCAGGCTATCGCAGGCGGGCAGGCCGAGAAGGCTCGCGTCGCTGCACAGAACGCGCTTCGCCTGACCGAAGACCCGGCCATCACGCGCGAGTTGCTTGATGTGGCGCGCAAAGCTTACGCGGCGATTCCGGCTTATAACACTCTTCCGGCGACGAAAATGATTCCAGCCGGGCGGCAGAATGTGTACACGGAAATTTCCGCAAGGCCGCAGTCTCCGACATTGAACGCGCTCGCGGACGAGTTGCTTTTCCTCGGCCTCTATGATGAAGGCGCGCCCGCGCTGCTGGCCGCCGAAAGTTTTTCGGATGAGAGTCCTGCAAATAAGAGTTCGCAGAATGATGAGAGCAAAGCTGTTTCAAATGAAGCGGCTGCTTCTGTAAGCCCGCGTCCGGCGCGTGCTCGAAATCGTTCGCGGGATGAAGCTTATACGCTGGCGGTGCTCTTCAAACGCGGGGAGCTGGCAGAGCACGCGGTTCGTTATGCCGAGCCGCTCTGGAAAAATGTGCCGCGCGATTACCTGCTTGAGCTTGCGCCGCGCGAGATGGTAGAGCTGCTTTACCCCGCGCCGTTTGCCAGAGCCATCAATGATAGTGCGCCCGCGCGCGGCGTTGATTCGCGCTTTATCCTTTCGCTTATGCGACAGGAATCTAGATTCAGGGCGGATGCGAAATCGGTCTCGGCAGCGCGCGGATTGATGCAGTTTATTCCGGCGACGGCCAACACGATTGCCACACAGCTCGGCAAAAGTAATTTCAAACAGGATGATCTTTATTCGCCACGCACGGCGATTCTTTTCGGCTCGCAGTATCTGGGCAATCTCTTTAAGCTCTTTCCGAACATGCCGCAGGCCGTCGCTGCTTCATATAATGGCGGCGAGGATAATGTCGCGCGATTTGTCGGGCGTGCGCGCTCCAACGAGCCGGACAGGTATGTCGCGGAGATCGGATTTACGCAGGCGAAGGATTACGTCTATAAAACCATGTCCAACTTTCGCGTCTACCGGCAGCTTTATGATGAGCAGTTGAGAAGCAGGTGAGCACGGAAGTTTTTTACGAAAGGCAATCTTAATAGTGATGAGAGAAGGAAGTTTCACGCACAGGCGCAAAGGCGTAAAGGCGCAAAGAAGAGTCTTGAAGCTTATTCAAGGCCGCAATAGCTCGAAGTTAATGTTGCTGTTCAGTCTCATCTTGTTGACTTCGGGCGCAATGGTCGCGTGCCAGCCTCCGGCGGTTAAGGAAAAGACTGCGACGACTCAGGCCAAACAGTATGACCTGACTGGAAAGGTAGTCGCGGTTGATAAAGCGAAGAAGGAAGTGACCATCGCGCATGAAGAGATTCAGGGATACATGCCTGCGATGACGATGCCGTTTCCGCTCAAAGACGAATGGGCTTTTGATGTGCTCGCGCCCGGCAACAAGGTCGGGGCCAAGCTGGTGATTGATGCCAACTCTTTCTGGCTCGAAAACATCGTCATCAGCGCGAGCGGCAGCGATTCGACCTCATCGCAAACAGCTACCGCCCCAAGAGACCCGAAAGTGGGCATGCAACTGCCGGACTTCAAGCTCATCAATCAGGACGGCAAAAACATCAGGCTCGATCAGTTTCGCGGCAAAGCCCTGCTGCTCACCTTTATCTTCACGCGCTGCCCGCGCGAGGATTACTGCCCTTTGATGAGCGCCAATTTCAACGAGATCAGTAAATCTTTGCAGCAGACTCCGGCTTTGCAGGAGCGCACACATCTCTTGAGCATCACCATTGACCCGGCATACGACACGCCGAAAGTCCTGCGCAGTTACGGAGCGGCGCACACAGGGAAATACACAGAGGAAAAGTTTGAGCGATGGGAATTCGTCACCGGCAAGCCGGATGAGATAAAGCGCCTTGCGGAATTTTTCGGTCTTACTTATTTTGAGGAAAAAGACCAGATCATACATTCGCTACGCACGGCCATCATCGCGCCAGATGGCAAAGTCTATAAAGTTTTTTCCGGCAACGAATGGAAACCATCCGAAGCATTGACAGAGATTCAAAACGTGCTTGGCGCAGGGGCTAACAAATGAGAGCCAGCTTGTATCAGCGAGTGATTCTATGCTCCGCGCTGGCGGTCTTATTGTTTTCCGCCAACGCGCTCGCGCACGACTACTGGCTTGAGCCTGAAGCCTTTTTCATCGCGGTCGGCGGCAGCGTGACAGTTCGCATGCACCTCGGCGGGAATTTTGTCAGCGAAGAAGAGCGGCCATACAAAGAAAGCTCGAACGTGATGTTTGAGCTTTACACAGCTCGCGGCGCACAAGACCTCGCGCCGCTGGCTCAGGACGGCGAGACTCCCGTCGCGCAGCTCAAACTCAATGAGGCGGGAAATTATCTGCTGGCAATGGAGCGCAAGCCCCAGACCATCACTCTTCCGGCGGAAAAATTCACGGAGTATTTGAAGGAAGAAGGGCTGGATTCCATCATCGCGGAACGCGCTCGCCTGAATGAGAGCGGCAGCGAGGGCCGCGAAAGATACAGGCGTTTTTTGAAATCCCTGCTTCAGGTCGGCGACAGGCAAGATGTGATTTATAAACGCGTCGTGGGCCAGGAGCTAGAGATTTTCCCGCTCAACAATCCTTATGACTTAAAACCCGGCTCGACGCTCAGGCTGGCGGTGTTCTTTCAGGGACAGAGGCTCGGCGGCGCAACAGTTTTCGCGCATCATCGCGCGGGCGGAAAAGTTTATACGCAGAAACTCAAGACCGATTCCAACGGTATGGTTTACGTCAAGCTTGAGCGCGCTGGAGAATGGCTCATCCGTCTGGTTCACATGCGCCGCTGCGTGGATTGCAAAGCGATTGATTGGGAAAGTTTCTGGTCGGCTTTTTCATTCGGCGTCAGATGAAAGATATGCTATTGCCACAGCGGCTTTGTCTGTGACAAAATCCCTACACGCTTCGGCTTTACAAGAATCACAATCGAGTAATTCATGCTTTCTCGTCTTCGACTTTCCGGAATGCTCTCGCCCGCTTTCGCCCTGCGGAAGATTTCTGCGGCGTTGCTGGCTCTGTGTTTGTTGACGACGATTGCCCCGTCCGGCATCTCTTCACCGGCACACGAATGTTCTATGCCCTGCTGCGCGAGCGGGAGTTGTGCGACGGGAGCATGCGATTTCTCTTTTGCATCTCCCGCGAAAAAATCCGAGCCGGAATCGCATTGTACTGACGGCGAACAGCATGCTTCGCATCAAGGCCACGAGGCGATGGAGCATGCGCCTGCGACTGAAAACGCAGACGAGCTTTGCGGCGCGGAGAACCTGACCAAGCGTTCCGGGCCGCGTCCGTTAAAAACCGAAACGGTTCACAAAAACAGCGTCAAGCCTCAATCTTTCTCGCGGCCCTGTTCGCCTGATTGCGGGGCGGGCGCTGTGTCGCAGGTGCGGCGCACGAGCGAGCTGGCTATCTTGGGCCACGCGCACAGGCCGCGCCCTCCCACACGCGCGCTGAATTTCAAGAACGCGTCCAACTTAATTTTTCTCAATCCCCGGCGGCACAGGCTATCGCCGCCGCGCGCTCCTCCGGCCTCCTAATCTCTCTTTCATCGCATAAAACATAAAGCAGACGGACGAATGCGCCCGCTTGATAAATGCAGATGAGTTGTCACGCGCCTTGCCACAGACGCACGCGCGACACGCAGCTTTGCATCCACCTCAAGCGTTTCCGGGCATTCGCGTCTGCGGGCTTTTTATTACGCCGAGAGAAAAAGGAGGAGCAATCATGCAGGTCTCGAATATTTATGCGCGACTGTGCAGAGGTCTCGGACTTCTACTGTTGTCCGCGCTCGCCCTGAGCGCGGGCGCGACGCAGTGCATGGCGCAGCAAGCCGTCACTTCCGCGACTTTGAGCGGTCGCATAGAGGATGCTGGCGGGGCTGTCGTAAGCGGGGCAATCGTCACCGCTACGGATGGGGAAAGAAACATTTCGACTTCGACGATGAGCGACCACGAGGGGCGTTTCCGTTTTTTGCGTCTCTCCGCAGGGACATACACGCTCAAGATCGAGCAGGCGGGCTTTGACAGTATCAGCCAGCAGTTGACCTTGACGGTCGGGCAGGCTCTGGATATTCCAATCAAGCTCTCGGTCGCAGGCGTGAGCGCGGAGGTTGCCGTCAACTCCATCAACATTCCATTGATTGAAACCGGGCGCACGCAGGTGACTGAGACGATCATGCCGAAGGAGATTGACGCGCTGCCGCTCAACGGGCGCAACTATCTCGATTTGGCCCTGCTCGTCCCCGGCGTCTCGCGCACCAACACTGGCAGCATACAGCGTTTCGCGGAAACCTCCGCCGTGCCGGGAACCGGAATCTCCATCGCCGGACAGAGAAATCTAAACAACAGTTTTATCGTTGACGGACTCTCTGCGAATGATGATGCGGCGGCTCTGGCCGGAACTTTTTATAGTCAGGAAGTGATACGCGAATTTCAGGTCGTGACCTCCGGCGGCATCGCGGAATTCGGGCGCACTTCGGGCGGAGTAGTCAACATCCTCACTCAATCCGGCACGAACGACTGGCGCGGGCGCACTTACGGCTTCCTGCGTAATCAGAGATTGGATGCGCGAAATCCCCTTGCGCCAAGCAAAGACCCTCTGACACAAGCGCAGTATGGCGTCAGCATCGGCGGGCCGCTCAAGCACGACAGAACTTTTCTCTTCGCTAACTTCGAGCAGACGCGCCGCAATGATGCAGCCGTGATTACGATTCGACCTGATCGCGTCGCCATCATCAATACGCGTCTCAATCAGGTCAACTTTCCCGGCCCGCGCATCGAGACCGGCCTTGTGCCGAGCGGTTATGACGTGACCAATTTTTTCACGCGGGTTGACCATCGTCTTAACGGGGCAAATCTTTTTTCCGCGCGGTATGGTCTCTATGACCTCTCGGCGCTCAACTCGCGCACAGTGGGCGGCCTCAACGCCGTCAGTCGCGGGACGAATCTGGACACGCTGGACCAGAACATTTCCGCCAGCAACATCACAACCATTTCATCACGCACCATCAACGAAGCACGCGCTCAATTCACGCGCAGCCGACTCAAGGCTCCCGTCAATGACGAGATCGGGCCAGCCGTCAACATCACAGGCGTCGCAAACTTTGGCACTGCGACCGTCTCGCCGCTCGCGCGTGAGATAGACACGTTTGAAATGACGGATAACCTGGCGACGCAACGCGGCTCGCATTCTTTGAAGGCGGGCGTAGACTTTCTCTACAATCGCATCAACATCTACTTTCCCGGCGCGTTTCAGGGAGTTTATAACTTCACTTCGCTTGCCAATTTTCAGACGGGCAACTATTCGCAATTCCAGCAGGCGTTCGGCGCGCCCACACAGTTGCAGTCGAATCCGAACATAGGATTGTTCGTGCAGGACGAATGGAAGCCGCGCGCGGATTTGACCATCAATGCGGGACTGCGCTACGACGCGCAGTTTTTGCCTGACCCGATTGAGACGGATGCGAATAATCTCGCGCCGCGTCTGGGCATCGCCTATGCGCCCGGAGACCGCAAGACTGTCATTCGCGCAAGCTATGGCATTTACTTTGACCGCGTTCCGCTGCGCGCGACCTCTAATGCCTTGCAACGCGATGGCTCGAAATATCTTGTCGCGCAGTTGACGCCGACGGTAACGGGCGCGCCTGTCTTCCCCAACGTGCTCGCGGCCTTTCCCACCAATTTACAAACGAGGCCGAACATCACGACCATTGACCCGTTGATTGAAAGCAGCTATAGCCAGCAGGCCAATTTTCAAGTCGAGCGTGAATTGCCCGGCGATGCTTCACTGTCCATCGGCTATCTATACTTGCGCGGGCTGCACTTGATTCTCTCGCGCAATATCAACGTGCCGCGCTGCGCTTTCACGAACGCGACGCCGAACCTCTGCCGTCCCGATTCGCGTTGGGGAAACATAAGCCAGTTTGAAGGCGCTGGCGAGTCCAGTTATAACGGCCTCGTCGTGGCTTTTAATAAGCGCGCTTCCGATTGGGCCAGCGTGCGCGTCTCTTATACGCTGTCGAAAGCGATTGATGACGCGGGCAATTTCTTTTTCAGTTCGCCGCAGGACAATTTTGACCGCAGGGGTGAGAGAGGGCTTTCCGACAATGACCAGCGGCATCGCCTGACCGTGAGCGGCTCGCTGGAAGCGCCGCGACGCAGCGACGCAAACAGTTTCCGTCGCGCGCTGGAAGGCTTTCAGCTCAGTTATATTTTCACTTATGCGTCGAGGCTGCCGTTCAATATCCTGCTCGGCACAGACCGCAATCTCGACACGAACTTTAACGACCGGCCCGCCGGCGTGGGTCGCAACACAGGGCGCGGCTTTGATTTCGCCTCGCTTGACCTGCGCCTGAGCCGCCGGTTCAGTTTAACCGAGCGATGGAGATTGGAAGCTATCGTCGAAGGGTTCAATCTTTTCAATCGCGCGAACCTGCAAATCCCCAACAATGTTTTCGGAGGCGGAGCAATTCCCCTGAGCACTTTCGGGCAGCCGACTGCGGCAGGCGACCCGCGTCAGATTCAGTTCGGGTTACGATTGAGTTATTGAGGTGAGAGAGGAAGCAAAGACATTTTCCCGCAAAGGCGCAAAGGCGCAAAGGAAGACGCGAAGAAAGCTTTCAAGATTAATAACTGCTCAACATCTTTGCGTGCTTTTCTTTGCGCCTTTGCGCCCTTGCGGGAGACGCAATTCTCGCTATCCTAATAGTCAATGTTCTTTATAAGGAATCAAGTTGATGAAAGAAAAACTGTTTACAATCTTCTCGGCTCTCCTGCTGTTGTGCGCGTCCGGCTGTACACAACCCCGAGCCGAAAAGGCCGAAGAGAAATCGCCTGAGACGCCAGCGGCTGCGCCGGTTCAAGTCTCACTGGAAAACACGGATGCGGCTGAGCCTGCCGTCGCAGCCGCACCTGATGGCGCTCTTTACGTCGTCTGGGTTGAGCATCGCGCTGAAGGAATGTCTGATGTCTTTCTCAGGAAAACAAACGCGGACAATACGCTTAACGCTCCCGTGCGCGTCAATTCCGACACGGGCAAAGCAACCGCCTGGCGCGGCGATCCGCCGACGGTGGCGGTGGCTGCGGACGGAGCGGTTTATGTCGGATGGACTGCGCGAGCGAGCGGCAAGGGCCATGATGCAGACCTCTATCTTTCGACCTCGCGCGACGGCGGGAAAACTTTCGAGCCTGCGGTCAAAGTCAATGACGATCAAAAACCCGCGCGTCAGGGAATGCACTCGCTGGCTGTCGGCAAGGATGGACGCGTGTATCTGGTCTGGCTGGACGAACGCAATCTCAGCCCGGCTGCGCCGATGCAAAAACATCGTGGCGAGGCTATGGAAAAAGAGAGCAACAACGAAGTCTTTACCGCTTACTCGGAAGACGGCGGGCGCACTATCTCAAAAAATCAGATGATCGCGCGAGACGCCTGTCCATGTTGTAAGACCTCTGCGACTACCGGCCCGGACGGAAGGGTTTATCTCGGCTGGCGACAGGTCTTGAAAGGAGATTACAGGCACATAGCGGTCTCTACCTCCGCTGACAAGGGCAAGACCTTTTCAACGCCTGTGATCGTCAGCGACGACCAATGGTTTATCGCCGCCTGCCCTGTCTCCGGCCCGTCTCTCTCGGCAACAGGTGAAGGCGTGTTGAAGGTTTTGTGGTATACCGAAGGCGAAGCGGGCGCGCAGGGTCTTTATCTAACGCAGTCGCTTGACGGAGGTCAGACCTTTTCCGCACGCCAGCTTATTTCAAAAGGAAACGTGCGCGGCAATCCACAGCTCGTGGCGGACGCTGGAATCAAAAAGGGTGCTGCTATCTGGCAGAATGTAGAGAGTAATGCTTCGGGCCTCTTGCGTGCAGACATTTCTGCGGACGGAGCGGTAAATGGCAGCGCAGCTTTAGCCAGTGGGGGCGAGCTTCCCTCAGCCGCCATCTCCGGTTCGGAACTTTATACGGCTTACATTTCGTCAAATGGCAAACAGCGCAGCATCTGGCTCAAACGCTTCGGCAAACTCTGAGAAGAAGGAGTAGGAGGTCAGTTTGAGAATCTGCTTGATAAGCAAGACGAAAGGATTTCGCGCAAAGGCGCTGGTGGCGCAAAGGAAGACCGCAAAGGTGTTGAGCGACGCTTTATCTTGCATGCTTTCTTTGCGCCACCAGCGCCTTTGCGCGAAACTCTCGTTCTTCTTCGCTGTTTGTGAAACTGACTTGCCACTGAAGAAGGAGCACTTTAAATTGAAAGCAAACTTTCGTGCTTTTCGTGCCGGACGTTTTATATGTCTCTCGACACTTTTGTTGCTGCCCTTGCTTGCGTCTGCCTGCCAGCAGCAACAGGTTAAGTCTACGAATCAACCGGCAGCCAATCAAGCTGCCGCCACACAAACGCCGCAGCCCGTCGTGGTCAAACCGCCCTCACAGGAAACAAAGCAGTATCACGGCGTCGGCGTCGTGACAAAAGTCGTGACGGAGAATCCGTATGATAAGTCTCTGGCCTCGGTCGAGCTGAATCATGAAGAGATTGTAGGATTGATGCCGCCGATGACGATGGAGTTTTACGTCAAAGAGAAATCGCTCCTCAAGAATATCAAGGTCGGCGATAAAGTTGACTTTACGATTGAAGAAAAAGGCGGGACTGAAATTATCTCTCAAATCAAAAAACAGTGACGAGTGATAAGTGACGAGTTAAGGCAAAAGCAGTTTCCTGCTCGTCACTCGTCACTTGTCACGGCTCTTCTCACTGCTTGAGCTTCTTGATTTCTTCAGTCAATACCGGCACAGCATCGAAGAGATCGCCGACGATGCCATAGTCTGCGATGTCGAAGATGGGAGCTTCCGGGTCTTTGTTGATAGCCACGATGGTTCCCGAATTTTTCATCCCGACGAGATGTTGAATCGCGCCTGAGATGCCGAGCGCGATATAGAGTTTGGGCGCAACGGTTTGACCGGATGAGCCGATTTGCCTGTCAATCGGCAGCCATTCGGCGTCGCAAATGGGACGCGAGGCTGCTATGTCGCCGCCGAGGGCTGCGGCGAGTTTTTCGGCCAGCTCGATATTTTCTTTGCTCTTGATGCCGCGACCGATGGCGACGATGATGTCCGTTTTCGAGAGGTCAACGGCCTGCTTGACTTCCTGAAACGGAGGCTCAGGCTGCATGCGAATCTCGCCGACCTCGACCTGCATGGTTTCCACAGGAGCTGCCCCGCTGCCCTTCTGCGCCTGATCGCCGCGATATGCGCCCGACTGGAAAGTGGCGAACACGGGCGGCTCGCCGTCCGACACCACATCCGCATCAACCTTGCCCAAAAAGATGCGACGCGTGAAAGTCACTTTGCCGTCAGAAACTTTTGCGCGGATGCAATCGCTGATTAAGCCTTTACGAAAACGCGCGGCCAGTTTCGGCGCGTAATCGCGCACAAGGTATGTATGCGGCATGATGACATACTGCGGGTCAAGAGCGCGTATGACATGCTCCATAGCATCCGTGTAACCATCCGGCGTGTATTCTTTCAGCTTCTCATTATCCGCATACACAACTTTGGAGAGCGCGTAAGCTGCCACTTCATCAGCCAGATTGTTTGCGCCGGAGCCGAGCAGGACAGCCGAAACTTCCTGCTGCAAAGCTCCGCCGAGATTCTGCGCCGCCGCCACTGCCTCGAAAGAAGTTTTATTAAGTACGCCGTCACGATGTTCGGCGAAAACTAAGATACCGTTGCTCATTGTTTTGTGCTTTGTCTTTTGTGCTTGGTGCTTTGTTCTTTGTGGTTGCCTGCTTAGCTTAACCTCCCGGCTTCAGGCAGCGAGCAAAGAACAAAGCACAAAACACAAAGAACGAATTTAGATAACTCTCGCCTCGTTACGCAGTTTATCCGCGAGCGCGACCGCTCCGGCTTTCGCGTCGCCGTTGCCTAGAAACTGCGTCTGCTTGGTCTTTTCCGGGAAATATATTTTTTCGATGCGCTGGTGCGAAGCCGTCGCCGCATCCGCTGCGGGCGTGACCTCCCGTATCTCTTTCTTCTTCGCCGCCATGATGCCCTTGAGCGTGGCGTAGCGAATCTGGCTGATGCCGGATTGAATGGTCAGAAGCGCGGGCTTGGTCATCGAGTACCACTGATACCAGCCGCTTTCCAGTTCGCGTTTGACTCTTAGCTGCTCGCCCGAAGCATCAACTTCGATGACGATGGTCGCATGCGGCATCCCCAAAAGCTCTGCCATGATGACGCCCGTCTGCGCGTAGCCGTAATCGTCCGACTGCAAGCCCGTCAGCAAAAGGTCAGGCTGTTCGTCGCGTATCGCTCCGGCCAGAATGCCTGCGGCGGCATAAGGCGAAAGATGCTGTAGATTATCGCCCGCGACATGGATCGCACGGTCTGCGCCGCGCGCGAGTGCGTCCTTGATGACAGACTTGACGCGTTGCGGCCCCATAGAGCAGACCACGACCTCGCCGCCATGCTTTTCTTTCAAACGCAGCGCTTCTTCCAAAGCGTAGCCGTCCGACTCGTTGACCTCAAAGGACAAATCGCCCTCTTCAATCCACGTCGCCTCTTTGTTAATACGCAGAATCGCATCTTTGTTGGCGACCTGCTTCATCATCACAATTATTTTCATAACTTTGCGCTTTGTATTTTGTGCTTTGTACTTTGTTTGTGAAAGCGATGTTGAGACGCGCAACTCAAGGTCGAGTCACGTGCAAAAAAACAAAGCACGAAGGACAAAGAACTATTCCTCGTATCTCTTAAAAACCAGACTGGCATTCGTGCCGCCAAAGCCGAAGCTGTTCGAGAGCGTGTAATCCACACGCGCCTCGCGCGCCTCGTTTGGCACATAATCCAGATCGCAATCCGGGTCAGGGTTCACGTAGTTGATGGTCGGCGGCAGCATCCCGCGATTAATGGCGAGCACGGAGAAAACCCCCTCGATGCCGCCCGCCGCGCCGAGCAGGTGGCCCGTCATGGATTTGGTAGAGCTAACCGCCAGCTTGTAGGCGTGTTCGCCGAAAGCTTTTTTAATCGCCATCGTCTCGAACTTATCGTTGTACGGCGTGGACGTGCCGTGAGCGTTGATATAGCCCACGCTCTCAGGCTCAACTCCTGCGTCCTTCAAAGCTTTCTGCATCACGCGAATCGCGCCCGAACCCGTCTCGTCCGGCATCGTGATATGAAAAGCGTCTGCGGTCATGCCGTAACCAACCACCTCCGCATAGATGCGTGCGCCGCGTTTTCGCGCCAGCTCCAATTCTTCCAGAATCATCAGGCCCGCGCCTTCGCCTATGACAAAGCCGTCGCGGTCGCGCTCGAATGGACGCGAGGCTCTGACGGGGTCGTCGTTGCGAGTTGACAGGGCGCGCATCGCGGCAAAGCCCGCGACGCTCATCGGCGTGATGGCGGATTCCGCGCCGCCGCAAATCATGACATCCGCATAGCCGTGCTGTATGAGACGAAAGCTATCGCCGATGGCATGCGCTCCGGCTGAACAGGCGGTTGCCGTGGCGGAGTTTGGCCCTTTCGCCTTGTGACGAATCGAGACCTGACCGGCTGCGAGGTTGACGATGGCCGAAGGGATAAAGAACGGCGAGACGCGATGCGGCCCATCGTCCAGAAGCTTTGAGTGCTCGCGCTCGATGGCCCAGAAATCCCCGATGCCGCTGCTGATATAAGTCCCGACCTCTTCCGAGTTTTCATCCGTGATGACAAGACCGCTGTCCTTCATGGCCTCGTCTGCGGCGGCGATGGAGTAATGGATAAAGGCGCCCATCTTGCGCGCCTCTTTCTTCTCTATGAAATCGAGCGGGTCAAAGTTTTTGACCTCGGCCCCGAATTTGACGGAAAACTTTTCCGTGTCAAATTTCTTAATCAAGTCCACGCCGCTCTGCCCGCTCATCAGCGCAGACCAAGTTGACTCGACCGTATTGCCGACCGGCGTCACCAGACCAAGACCTGTCACTACGACGCGACGTTTCAAGTTAAATACTCCTTTGAAAGTAGTGACGAGTGACAAGTGACGAGTGACGAGATAAAAGTTTTTGTCTTTAACTCATCACTTGTCACCCGTCACTTGTCACTATTTTTTATGCTGGTCAATATAGCTATAGGCGTCGCGGACGCTTTGAATCTTTTCGGCGTCTTCGTCCGGAATTTCGATGCCGAACTCTTCCTCGAAACGCATCACCAGCTCAACCGTGTCGAGCGAATCCGCGCCGAGGTCGTCTATGAAGCGCGCGTTGGGCGTCACTTCGTTTTCGTCAACACCAAGTTCGTCAACGATAATCTGTTTGACTTTATTCTCGATCTCTTGATCGGCCATCTTTTTTGCTCCTCTATGAAAGGTTGAAAAACCTGTCCCTGCAAATTTTGAAAATCTAAAGAGCCTCGCGCGCTTGGCGCAGACTCGCGGTATCTTCGACATTCAGGCTTGCGGCATCGCGGTTGATCCGCCTGACCAGACCGGACAAAACTTTTCCCGGCCCGACTTCGACAAATCTTTCAACGCCTTCCTGAACCAGAAACTCTATCGACTCGCGCCAGCGCACAGGCGCGGAGACCTGCCTGACGAGCGCATCGCGCGCCTCTTCGCCCGTTTCAATCGCCGCCGCGTCAACGTTCGTGACTAGCGGCACGCGCAAGTCCTGAAACGAAATCTTTTCAAACTCTAAAGCCAGACGCTCCTGCGCGGGCATCATCAGCGCGCAATGAAACGGCGCGCTGACCTTCAACCTGATAGCCTTCTTCGCGCCGCGCTCCTTCAAGAGAGCCATCGCGCGCTCGACCGCCGTCGCGTCTCCGGCAATAACCACCTGTCCCGGCGCATTGATGTTGGCGGGGCTGCAAACCTCTCCCTGCTGTGCTTCGCCGCAGGCGTTCATGATGTCTGAAAGGTCTGCGCCTAAAATCGCGGCCATCGCTCCAGAACCGACCGGCGCGGCCTCCTGCATGAAACTTCCGCGCGCTCGCACAACCCGCACAGCATCACTCAAAGATAAAGCTCCTGCTGCGACGAGCGCGGAATATTCGCCGAGGCTGTGGCCCGCAACAAAGCCGGGTGCGGGAAAGCCTTCTGCTTCCATCGCGCGAAAGGCTGCGATTGAAGTGGTCAGAATCGCAGGCTGCGTGTTTTCAGTCAACTGCAACTCTTCCGCAGTCCCTGAAAAACATATCCCGGAGATGGAAAATCCGAGAGCCTCATCAGCCTCTTCAAAGACAAGTCGCGCCGCCGGAAAATTTTCCGACAGGTCGCGTCCCATACCGGCAGACTGCGAACCCTGCCCCGGAAAAATGTATGCGAGACTATTGCTCATTAATCCTTACGCGGCTGCATTGAAAAAGCAATCGTCTCGCCGCGTTCCGTGACCGCGACCTCTTTTTTCTGCGCCTCGTAGCCGTCAACTTTGACGACCACGCGATAACTTCCCCGTGGCATTTTTTTGACGCGCACGCGCCCGCGCCCGTCAGCTTTGCGAAAAACTATGTCTCCGGTCTTCGGAACGAAAGTGACGCACGCGTTCTTCACAGGCTGTCCGGCAGTGTTCGTCACTTCGACGATCACAGAGCCTTCGTCCGTCTGGGCAGAGAGCACAGAGCCTGCGCCAGACAGCATCAGGCACAATAGCATCATTGTCATCAATCGTAAGCCGCGCATCATTTTTATTTCGACTCCTACCAGCGCAAGACCACGCCGCCCCATGTCACGCCGCCGCCGAAGGAAGTCAAGACGACCAGATCGCCCTCTTTGACGCGGCCAGCTTCGACGCATTCATCGAGCGCGATGGGAATCGAGGCCGAAGAAGTATTGCCGTGCATCGAGATGTTTGAATAAATCTTTGACTCGTCCACGCCGAGCTTGCTTGCGACGGCATCCGTGATGCGCTGGTTGGCCTGATGCGGGATAAAGAGATTGATGTCTTCCGCCTGCTGTTCGGCTTCCGCCAGAACCTCGCGCGTAATGTCCGTCATCGAGCGCACGGCGACTTTAAAAAGCTCATTGCCCTTCATCTTATAAAAGTGCTGTCCAGACGCGAGGGTTTCCGCAGTCGAGCCGAGGCGCGTGCCGCCGCCCGGAGCGTAAAGCTGTTCCGCGAAACGACCATCGGAGCGAATCCGCGCCGCAAGGATTCCTTTTTCTTCCCCGACCGGCCCAAGCACTGCCGCTCCCGCTCCGTCGCCGAAGATGACGCATGTCGAGCGGTCTGTGTAGTCAACATACTTGGTCAAAACTTCCGCGCCGATGACCAGAGCATAGCGGCACTGGCCCATGCGAATCATCGAATTGGCGAGCGTCAGGCCGTAGAGAAAACCTGAACAGGCTGCGGCCAGATCGAAGGCTGCGGCGCGGTTTGCGCCAAGCTCCGCCTGAATCAAACATCCGGTCGAAGGCAAAAGCTGGTCGGGCGTGACGGTCGCGCAGATGAGCACGTCAATCTCGGACGGGTCAAGGCGAGCGCGCTCAATCGCCTGTCGTGCGGCCTTGACGGCAAAGAGCGAGGTGTATTCTTCGGGCGCGGCTTTGCGACGCTGCTTGATGCCCGTGCGCGAAGTTATCCACTCGTCAGAGGTGTCCACCAGCTTTTCCAGATCGGCATTTGTCAGAATGCCTTTCGGATAAGCGTGGCCCGTGCCTAAGATTCCGGCATTTACTTGTGCCATTACTTTCCTTTCGTAAATAGTAAATGGTCAATCGTAAATAGATAAAAATCAGTTCTTCTATTTACCATTTACTATTCACTATTTACTAATCGCCACCGACCGCTTCTGCAAACTCGCGTGCATTGGTTTCGGCTATCCCGCGCTCGATTCTTTCGCTGGCTCGATGCTCGGAGAATTCTTTGACGCTGCGAATCGCGTTGCGAATCGCGCGGGCATTGGACGAGCCGTGGCCGATCATGACGATTTTTCTCACGCCCAGGAGAGGCGCGCCGCCATATTCGGAATAATCGAGACGCTTTTTGATATTACGAAAAGCGGGGCGGGCCAGCATGGCTCCGGCTTTCGTCATCGCCGTGGCCGTCAACTCGCGCTTAATCATAGAGAGCATCGCATCCGTCAAGCCTTCGGACAACTTGAGCATCACATTGCCGGTAAAGCCATCCGTCACGATGACATCAACCTGCCCTGTGAATACGTCGCGTCCTTCGACATTGCCGACGAAGTTCAAGCTCTCAAGATTACGAAGCAGCGGAAACGCTTCCTTTGTCAGATCGTTTCCTTTAGCTTCCTCTTCACCGATGCTCATCAGGCCGACGGCAGGCTTGACCGTGCCGAGCACCGCGCGCACATACGCGTCGCCCATGATGGCAAACTGCGCCAGGTGCACGGCCTTGCATTCGGCGTTTGCGCCGACATCAAGGAGCAGCGTCGGCTTGCTTCCTTTGGTCGGAATCATGGCCGCCAGCGCGGGCCTGTCCACGCCGGGCAACATGCCTATGACCATCTTGGCCGTCGCCATCGCCGCGCCGGTGTTGCCCGCAGAGACAATCCCATCCGCGCGACCTTCGTCAACCAGTTTCGAGCCGACTCTCAAAGAGCTTTTCTTCTTACGCCGGACAGCGGTGGCGACGGGTTCATCCATCCCGATCACTTCCGCTGCTTCGATAAACTCGATGCCCTTGTCGCCCTGCCCGCGCCAGCCGCAACGCTTTAGCTCCGGCTCGACCTTTTCGGGCTGCCCGACCAGAATCACTGTCACGCCGAGATCGCGTGCCGCCGCAAGCGCGCCATCTATCTCAGCGTGCGGCGCATGGTCCGAACCCATCGCGTCCACGACGACTTTTCCCGTCAGTTGGGATACATGATTCATGAAAAGGCAGTGACGTGTGCTGTGTGACGTGTGACAAGCTAAATAGCCCTTGTCTTAAACTCGCCGCCTGTCACTTGTCACTTATCACTGTTTTTACGCTTCCTGCTCGATCTGTATGACTTCACGGCCTTTATAGAAGCCGCACTTCGGGCACACGCGATGCGGCATGCGCGGCTCCTGACAATTCGGGCAGATGCTGGTTTGCGGCGCACGCAAAGCATCATGCGCGCGACGTTTGCGCGTGCGCGCTTTTGAGTGTCTACGTTTTGGATTAGGCATATATAACTCTCCAAGTTAAATTTAGATTTTTGACTTGCGAATAAAAAAAGTTTAGAAGCACGATTCTTTGATCGCAAATCTAAAATCGCAAATCTTTCAAAGCTTGCCAGCGCGGGTCAATCTCTTTCGACTCACAATGGCAGGCGTTAATATTTTTGTTGACGCCGCAGACTTCGCACAGCCCCGCGCAATCTTCCCGGCACAGCGAGCGCGTCGGCAGTGCAAGAAGCACCTGTTCGCGCACCAATTCGTCAACGTCAATCGCGTCTCCCTCAAACACAGAGAGATTCAAATCTTCTTCCTGCAACTCCGCAGTCTCTTCTTCCGTCGCATACTCAGTCGCCGGAATATACGTAACATCAAATTCCGTCTCGACCGGCACGGCAATCGGAGTCAGGCAGCGGTCACAATCAATTTCTGCGCGGGCTTTGATTTTGCCACGTGCGCGCACCTGTTGACCATTGCGCGTCATGCGCCCGCTCACTTCCGCAGTCCCTGTCAGGCGCAGATTTTCTTCTTCAAGCGAAAGTTCATCGGGACTGTAAGCGTGTGCGAAAGCTCCGCCCTTCTCTTCCAGTTTATCAAGCTCTAAACGCATCCGCGCACCCCTCTGTCAAAAACATTGCGCCACAGCAGCAGGCGCAAAAAGGGTTTATTATAGCGGCCACAGCCCAAGTGTCAACGCGCGAAAAGCTAATTATCCAAGTGTTAGCTTTACAAAGCCTCATAACTCTTCTTCGCGCCTTGAGTCTTTCTTTGCTTGCGCCACCAGCGTGAACCGTTCGTGTTATCGCTGGTGGCGCAAAGATAAAACCATAAGACGCAAAGGGTTGCGCCGCCTACTTTCTTGAGTTTTGATACGGTCTTTTAGTTTTCAACCGCTCGCCCCGGAGCTTTGTAACCCGAGCCTCAAGGCGTCCTCTCGCATGGCTTCGGCCAGCCGCCTGTCGCCGCTCGTCACCAGACGTTTGCGCGCGTGCCGGGCCGCGCTGAACAGTGGCGGAAGTTGCGGCACTTCATCCGGCAGAAAACGGTTTTTGCGCGGGGTGCGATAACGCGACTCGTCCTGCCCCGCCGCACGCGCCGCGCGAAAAGATTCTTCGGCACGCGCTTCATTGCCGCTGCGCAAATAGAGCAGCCCCAGCATATAAAGGGCTGCGGAATATCCCTCGTTCAGCTCAACGGCCTTGCGCAGATGTCTTTCGGCGAGACGATTTCGATTGAGACGATAATAGACACAGCCGACGACGTAATGCGTTTCCGGCGCGGGATGCGCGGCCAGCGCCTGCTTGAAAGCTGCCAGAGCACCCGCCCATTTTTCTTCAGCCGCCAGCAGACGCCCCAGCGCATAATGAGCCGCAAAGGAAGATGTCCCACGCTCAACGACGCGACGCAAGAGATTTTTCGCGCGCTCAGCTTCACCCTCATCGCCGCACGCCAGACCAAGCAGCAAGCAGATGCGGTCATCTTCGGGCGCGACCTTGTGTGCGCGCTCAAGATAATCACGCGCCAGAGCCGTCTTGCCCGCGCGGAAAAAGTATTCGCCGAGAAAAGAGTTTAAGGGCGCATTGTCCGAAGCAAGAGCGGCGGCCCTTTCCAGAGCGCGTATGCCGCGCGCGGCATTTCCTTCTGTCAGGCAGCTCATGCCTTCGTCCACATATTTTTTGAAAGCCGCAGACTCTGTTCCCTGATAACGGGCGATAATCTCAGTGTGCCTCTCGTCGCGGCGTTGCGTCTCGTCCTGCTCTTCCGCTTCGCGCTCGCAACGCTCGCGCCAGACAGTATCCAGCTTGTCAGCCTCTATCACGCCCCCTTCGCTGAGAATGCCGATCAAGGTTTCAATTAGCGAGTGGTCGAAGTAAGAATTACGCGCCTGCCGCAGGAGAAAGTCGAGGCATCTTTCAAGCTGTTCGGCGGTGCGCAGCAATCTGTACTCAAGCGCAGAGACACGCTCCAACAGATGCTCTTCATGCAGCGCGGGCGGCTCGACCGGGTCGTAACGCACGGCGGCAGGCTCGATGACCAGCATCAAGCGCGTCCCGCAACGCACGCACAGTTCCTCTCCGAAACTATTTGCGGCAAGACATTTCTGGCAATAAAACTTTTCCACGATATGCTTCAAAGTTGAAATCAATATTCGTAAAATCCGCGCCCGCTTTTTCTGCCGAGCCAGCCCGCATCCACATAGCGTTTGAGCAGCGGGCAAGCCCTGTACTTTGAATCGCCCAAGCCTTCATGCAGGACATTCATGATTGCGAGGCAAACATCGAGGCCGATAAAGTCTGCCAGCGTGAGCGGCCCCATCGGATGATTCATGCCGAGCTTCATAATGCCGTCAATGCTCTCGCGCGTGGCGACGCCTTCCTGCAAAACAAAGATGGCTTCGTTAATCATCGGCATCAAAATGCGATTGGAAACGAAGCCCGGCATGTCGTTGCATTCGAGCGGCGTCTTGCCCATCTGCCCGGACAATTCGCGCACGCGCGCATATGTCTCATCCGAAGTGGCAATGCCGCGTATGATCTCCACCAGTTTCATCACCGGCACGGGATTCATAAAGTGCATCCCGATAACCTTGTCCGGTCTTTTGGTCGCCGCGCCGAGCTTGGTAATTGAAATAGAGGAAGTGTTTGAAGCCAGTATCGTCTCCGGCCCGCACAATTCATCGAGCGTGCGGAAGACTTTCGACTTGACCTCGACGCTCTCGGTCACGGCTTCGACTATCAAAGCAGCGCCGCGCAACTCTTCCATCTCTGTCGCAGTGCGTATGCGCTCCATGATGGCGCTCTTCTCATCAGCATTCAGCCGTTCTTTATCCACATCGCGCTGTAGACTCTTATCGACCGCCTGCATCCCGCGCTGCAAAAAATCTTCCTGCACATCGCACAGCACAACGCTGTAGCCGGCACGCGCAGCCACCTGTGCAATACCGTTACCCATTGTTCCCGCGCCGACCACGCCAATCATTTCGCTCAAGTTTAAGTCCTCAGCTAAAGAAGTAAAAAGGTGAAAGGTGAAAGGTAAAAGTCAGGCAGTAACCGGAATTTTTAATAGCATAGCTCTTATCATTATTTTTGCCTGTTACCTTTTTACTTTTACCTTTCTCAATCGCCTCGCCAGTTGGGAGGCTCAGGCGGCGGCACGTATGCGTACTCGCGCTCGCGTTTGCGCTCAGTCCAGACGTTTGGCGGCGGCGCGTCGTACAGATGTCGCGGCTGGCTGCTGCCGAATTTACTGGCGGATTGCTCATACAACTCTTTGCCGCCGCCGCTAAACATAAACCAGAAAGTGTAGACGCACAGGGCCATTCCAAGCGGAAAGCTCATGCCCGCCAGTCCGCCCGCAATCATCGACCAGACTCTGGCCCACGATTTTCTTTTCAGCAATCCATACCCGGCAACCAGAGACGGAAGGGTTAAGACCAGCCAGAAGACTGCGAAGATAGCCATGAAGATTGAAGCAAAGACAACGCCTTCGGCATCGCCGCTTCTGCCCGTGCTTCCGATGCCAGCGAAGATGGGGATAAAGATAAACATAACCCCCAGCACTATCAGCGCGTGCAGCCCGCCGTAGACCAGATGCAGAATGCCCAGCGTCTTATTATTTTCTTCTACAGTCATTTTTGGCTCTGTCCGGAATTATCGTTCGACCGCCATCGCCACGGCGTTGCCGCCGCCGAGACACAGCGCGATCAATCCTCTATGCACATCGCGCCGCTTCATCTCGTGCAGAATCGTCGTCAACAGCCGCGAGCCTGATTGCCCTATCGCATGTCCAAGCGCGACCGCGCCGCCGTTGACATTGACCTTCTTCGGGTCGAGCTTGAGTTCCTTGATGATGGCAACAGCCTGCACCGAAAAAGCTTCGTTGAGTTCAATCAGATCAACTTCGTCAAAAGTCCATCCGGCTTTCTTCAAAACTTTCTGCATGGCTTCGACAGGAGCCATCATCACCAGTTCCGGCTGGATGCCAGAGGTGGCCTGCGCGACGATACGCGCCAGAGGCTCTATGCCCATCTCCCGCGCTCTCTCAAGCGAAGTGACGACGACAGCAGAGGCTCCGTCGTTGACGCCGGGAGCATTGCCAGCCGTCACAGTTCCGCCCTCTTTCTTAAAAGCGGGCCTCAGTTTGCCAAGCACTTCGACCGAAGTGTCTTCGCGCACAGGCTCGTCCGTATCGAAGATTTGCGGGTCGCCCTTCTTCTGCGGAATTTCAACCGGGAAAATCTCGTCTTTAAAATATCCGGCCTTGATTGCCGCCGCCGCCTTGCGATGAGAGTTAAAGGCGTAATCGTCCTGCTCTTCTCTGGTTACATGATAACGCTCCGCGACGACTTCGCCGGTATTGCCCATGTGATAATTTTCAAAAGCGCACCACAGCCCGTCGTGAATCATCGCATCCACGATTTCTCCATTGCCGAGCCGATACCCTTCGCGCGCTTTCGGCAGGAGATACGGCGCGTTGGTCATGGATTCCATGCCGCCCGCGACGACGATTTCAGCATCTCCGAGCTGCACTGCCTGCGCCGCCATCATCACAGCCTTCAGGCCGGAGCCGCAGACCTTGTTGACCGTCACAGCCGAGACGCCGAACGGAATGCCGCCTTTCAAAGCAGCCTGCCGCGCCGGATTCTGGCCCACACCGGCCTGAATCACGTTGCCCATAATCACTTCGTCAACCTCTTCGGGTTTGACGCCCGCGCGCCTGACGCTCTCGCGCACGACCATCGCGCCGAGGTCTGTGGCTGAGAAATTTTTCAAAGCTCCCTGAAATTTTCCGACCGGAGTTCTAACCGCGCTGATGATGACCGCTTCCCTGATGTCTGACATGATTGCACCTCTTCAAACAGTTAATCAGTGAAGAGTAATGAGAGATAAGAAAATTTTATTCACTGATTACTTTTCACTTAATGCGATTATACGTTGACGTTAAGGGGTGTCAAGGAAGCGTCTCTCTCGCTGGACAGGGACGAACGCGCGGTATTCCTTTGATGAGAATGCGGCTATTTGAATTCACATGCATGCGAATGCTAGACTCTGCCCCGCGTTTTTCGGAATTCAACTTAGACGGTTAAATCATACATGCAAGCTTTAATTCTCGCGGGAGGCAAAGGCACGCGGCTGAGGCCGTTGACGGTCTACACGCCGAAGCCGATTGTGCCGATTTGTAATCGCCCTTTTCTGCTCTACCAGATTGATACCCTGCGCCGCGCGGGCATCACGGACATCACGCTCTCGCTCTCTTATCAACCGCACAAGATCGAGCAACAACTCGGTGACGGCGCGGACTACGGCGTGCACCTGCGCTATACGACAGAGCCGCAGCCGATGGGCACTGCCGGGGCTTACAAGTACGCAGAGGAATTGATACGCGAGCCGACGGTCGTCTTTAACGGCGACATTCTGACAGACCTCGATTTAAAGGCCGTCATACGCGAGCATGATGAAAGAGGAGCGATGGCAACTATCGTGCTCACGCCGGTTGATAATCCGAGCGCGTATGGTCTTGTCGAAACCGAAGCGGACGGGCGCGTTCGCCGCTTTCTCGAAAAGCCTAAGCCGGACGAGATCACGGTTAACACCATCAATGCCGGAACCTATGTGCTAGACCCGCGCGTGCTGGATTTCATTCCCGCCGGAGAAAATCATTCGTTCGAGTACGGCTTGTTTCCCACTTTGCTTGAGCGCGGCGAAAAGTTTTTCGCGCATGTGCCGGGTAAGACCTACTGGCTGGACATCGGGACGCCGCAGCGTTACCTGCAAGCGCACGACGACTTCCTGAACAATCGCGTGACGCGCATCCATCTCAAAAACCGCCGGGGCAATTTCGATGCGGCGACCACGTCGGAGATGGACGAAGCCTCCATGATCGGCGATGAATGCGTCATCAAGCCGGGAGCACAAATCATCAACTCCGTGCTCGGTCAGGGCTGTTATGTGGAAGAGAAAGCGCAGGTCGTCAACTCTGTCATCTGGCCGCACACGCGCATCGGCGGCGGCGCGCAAATTTCCGGCGCAATTATCGGTCGCGGCTGTCACATAGGCCGCTCTGCCATCATCGGCAAAGGCACTGTGCTCGGCGACAAATCTTCTCTGACCGATTACACGCAGACTGGAGATGGCGCGCAGTGAGCGTTCAAGCAGGACTGGCCCCGATACGCTTTGGCACGGATGGCTGGCGCGCGGTCATCGCACACGAATTCACCTTTGCCAACCTTGAACGCGTGGCACAAGCCTACGCGGATTACCTCAAACAACAGGCGCAGGCGGCTGAGACGATTCAAGCCAAAGGGCAACTCGTCATCGTCGGCTATGACCGTCGCTTTCTCTCCGAGAAATTTGCCGCACGCGCGGCTGAAGTTTTGACGGGCAACGATTTTCAGATCGCGCTGTTTGAAGAAGCTGTGCCGACGCCGCTCGTCTCGTGGGCCGTGCGCGAGCAGGAGGCTCTGG
The DNA here is from genome assembly GCA_963817025.1 of Pyrinomonadaceae bacterium. Lineage (GTDB taxonomy): Bacteria > Acidobacteriota > Blastocatellia > Pyrinomonadales > Pyrinomonadaceae > JACMLC01. The sequence goes on from CAWFML010000005.1 coordinate 1,712,770, forward strand.
GCGGCGTCGTCATCACGGCCTCGCATAACCCGCCGGAGTTTAACGGCTTCAAGATCAAAGCCCCGTGGGGCGGCAGCGCGGCTCCCGAAACGACTTCGCAGGTCGAAGCTCTGGTGGATAAATCTGCGCCGCAAAGAGCTGTGCTCGACACCATCGAAGCGGAAGCGGAGAGACTCTCGCACAGCATCGCCAGCTATCGCAGGCAGGTCGCTTCGTATGTGGATGTCGAGCGTCTCTGCCATGAGCATCAGCGAGTCGTCGTTGACTCGATGCACGGCTCCGGCGGTCGCTGGGTCGAGAGTTTTTTAGATGGCTGCGCGCTGGAAGTCGAAACCATTCGCGCAGGGCGTGACACGCTTTTCGGCGGCGTCAATCCCGAACCGATTGACCGCCATCTTGGCGCGCTGAAAAATCGCGTCAACGAGTTGGGCGCAATCTTGGGCTTAGCCACGGACGGCGATGCAGACCGCGTCGGCGCGGTCAACGAGCTTGGCGAGACGATGACCATGCACGAAGTCGTCCCGCTCCTGCTGCTTCATCTGGCGCGCACGCGCGGGATGACCGGCGGCGTGGTACGCACCTTCTCTCAATCCGTGCTCACCAAACGCATCGCCGCCGCGCACAATCTGAAGCTGTATGAAACACCTATCGGTTTCAAGTACATCGCAGACCTGATGCTGCGCGAAGACATTCTCATCGGCGCGGAAGAATCCGGCGGCATTGGCGTCAAGGGCCACATCCCAGAACGCGACGGGATACTCAATTCCCTGCTCTTGCTCGAAGCAGTCATCGTGTCTGGCCGCACGCCTTCCGAACTCGTCAAAGAGATGCATAGAGAGTTTGGCGAGTTCTACTTTGGCCGCCGCGACCGGCACATGCAGGTCGCACGCGGGCAGGAATTGGTCCAGACGCTGGCAGACGCTCCGCCTGCCGCATTCGCGGGCCACGCCGTCACTTCAGTTGAAACACTCGACGGCACAAAGCTCTTATTTGAAGATGAATCGTGGCTGCTCTTTCGCCAGTCGGGGACAGAGCCGGTGCTGCGTATCTATTCAGAAGCCACCTCGATTGAAAAGATGAACACCTTGTTGGACGAAGGCGAACGCCTCGCCGGATAAATTATATGAATCAAGAGTAAAAAAACTCTTTGCGCTTCTTTGCGAAAAACCTCTGCGTTCTTTGCGTTAAAATATTACTTAACCGGAAAGAGCGCGAAAGAGTCAGGCGCAAAGATACGCAAAGGACAAGCTGCTCCCTGCAAAATGGTTTCTACTCTTGATTCGCATAAATTAGCAAAGGAAATAAATATGAGATACATCATCCTCTTCATCTTCTTGACCGCGACCTTTTCCGCTTATGGACAGGCGAAAAGTTCAGAGCCAAATACAGCCGAACAGGACGTGCGAAAGTTGGAGCGCGCGTGGCTGGATGCATATGAAAAGGTTGATGCGGAAGCGATGAACAGGATTGTGGCAAATGATTTTGTCATCACCTTTCCTGACGGCTCGATGCAAACCAAAGCGCAGATTCTGGAACAGCTCAAAAGACCGCGCAATCCAAACAGCCCTGCCAACAAATTTCACACGGAAGAAGTGCAGGCGAAGGTCTACGGCGACACGGTTATTCTCATCGGTCGCGTCATTACAGAATGGCAGCGCGAAGGCAAAACCATGCGCGAGCAAAACCGCTACACGGACACTTATGTCAAGCGAGAGGGACGATGGCAGGTCGTCGCTTCGCACCTCTCGAACGTTCAACAGACAAAATAGCAGCAACGCATGTCTCTCTCCGTCTCTTGATTGAAGAAGAGATATTTACGACAGCATAGCTCTCATGCCCGAACTCCCCGAAGTAGAACTCGTCGCGCGCGCGCTGCAAAATCTGGTTGCTGGCCGCAGCATCCTGAAAGCGGAACTGCTGCGCGCAAAGCTTGCGCCGGACACCGTGCCGCGCCATTTTTCCAGGCTCTTGCGCGGGGCCAGCCTTGAGTCCGTGGGGAGGCGCGGCAAACACATACTCTTCATGCTCGATAACGAGCAGGCGTTGATAACGCACCTGCGTATGACCGGGAGATTTCTCTACCTGCCCGCAGGCGCAAAACCGCCGAAACACTCTCACGCGATTTTTCATCTGGATAACGGGCGACGATTGGTTTTCAACGACCAACGCCATTTCGGGCTGATGAAGATTGTGCCCGTAGCACAGCTTTATGAAGCGAAAGAATTGCGCGGGCTTGCGCCGGAGCCTTTCTCGGCAGAGTTTTCACCGGCATCTCTTCATGCGGCTCTTAATCGTTCGCAGCGCACTTTGAAGGAGACGCTTCTGGATCAGAGAAAGGTCACGGGGCTGGGCAACATCTACGCGGCTGAAGCTCTCTTTATCGCGCGGGTCAATCCCTTCATCAAGTCCTCCGAACTCTCGCGCAGCCGCGCGCCGCGATTGCACAAAGCGATTCTTGAAGTCTTTGAAGAATCCATCGCACACGGCTCGACGATGAATGTAGACCCGGAGAATATTGACGGCAGTTATTACGGCGGAGGCTATGAAGGCCGCTGGAGAGTTTATGACCGCGAAGGCGAGCCGTGTGCGACATGCAAATCCCGCATTCAACGAATCACGCAGGCCGGACGCTCGACCTATTTCTGCCCGCGCTGCCAGCGACGTTAGATTTTGAGCCGCCCAAAAGCGCAACAGGCACGATGGTTTTAAGTTCGTCCGATGCGATTATTTCTAAAATCAGTTTCTGCCTGTTGCGCTTTTGGGCGGCCATTCTCTATCGCCTTTCAAACTTTCCCGCTTGACAGCAAAGATTGAGCGGCGTATAAGCAGCGTCAGACAAACGTGGTGAGTTAAGGCGACTTGCGGCCACGTAAAATAAACCGCTAAACAGCTCGGCGAGTCTGAGACAAGGACGCCCCGCAAACTTCAAGTCTTGCTGAAGTCCCGCGTTGTTTAGCGCGGGATTTGTTTTTTTAGTTCTTGGTTTTAGTTCTTGGTGCTTTGCTTGATTAATCAGTGTTGAGTCATAAAACTCAAGGTTGATGAGCGTGCAAAGAACAAAGCGCAAAAAACAAAGCACAGATTAATTATGGAAAATTTCAGAAACAGTCTTGAGAGCGACCAGATACATGTCTTCGACGGCGCGATGGGCACGATGCTGTATGCCAAAGGCGTTTACATCAATCGCTCGTACGACGAGTTGAATCTGACCAATCCTGACCTCGTGCGCGAGGTTCTGGCAGAGTATGTGCGCGCGGGCGCAGACATCATCGAGACGAATACTTACGGCGCGTCTGCGCCAAAGCTTCAGCAGTACGGTCTGGAAGGCAGCCTGCGCGATCTGAACATCGCAGCCGTGAGAATCGCACGCGAGGCTTCATGCGAGAGGTGCTATGTGGCCGGTGCGATTGGCCCACTGGGCTTGCGCATAGAGCCTTACGGCCCGACCTCTTTTGAAGAAGCGAAAGATATGTTCAAGGAGCAAGCCTCTGCTCTCTTGGAAGGCGGCATTGACCTCTTTGTGCTGGAAACTTTTTCGGACATCTCGGAGATGCGGCAGGCACTGCGCGCCGTGCGCGAGTTGTGCGATTTGCCCATTGTCGCGCAGATGACAATTCTGCCCGACGGCAATACTTCGTTTGGCACGACGCCTGAAGTTTTCACTGCGCGGCTCGACGAATGGGGCGCGGATGTCATCGGTCTCAATTGCGGAGTCGGCCCGGCCATCGTGCTGACCGCGATCGAGAAGATGCGCGCGGTCACGAACAAGAAATTGTCCGCGCAGCCGAACGCAGGGTTGCCGCGCGATGTGCAGGGCAGGCAGTTTTACATGTGCTCGCCTGAGTACATGGCAAAGTTTGCCAAGCGTCTGATTCAGGCCGGGGTCAAGATGATCGGCGGCTGCTGCGGGACGACGCCAGCGCATATCAAGCTTATCTCGGATGCCGTGCGCGCAGTCTCTCCGCGCAAGCAGCGCGTCGTCGTGCAGGAAGCAAGGCCCGTGCGGGTTGACGAACTGATGCCCGCAGACATACAGGTAGTTCCGCCGGAGGCACGCTCGCAATGGTCGCGCAAGATTACGAACGGCGAGTTTGTGACTTCCGTTGAAGTGTTGCCGCCGAAGGGATGCGATGCGAAGAAGACGCTCGATTCGATTCGACTCTTGAAAGTGGCTGGCGTGGACGGCGTGAATATTCCCGACGGGCCGCGCGCGCAGACGCGCATGAGCGCGCAGGCCACTGCCCTGCTGGTCGAAAAAGAGATCGGCATCGAAGCCGTGCTCCATTATTGCTGCCGCGACAGGAATCTGTTGGGAATGATGTCAGACCTTTTGGGCGCGGCGGCTCTGGGCTTGCGCAATCTCTTGCTCATCACAGGCGACCCGCCGAAGATGGGGCCGTATCCGGATGCGACCGCAGTCTTCGATATTGATTCAATCGGCCTTACAAATATGGTCAACAAATTGAATCACGGGCTTGACCTCGGCAACAATCCGATTGGCCTGCCGACGGCATTCTGCATCGGCGTCGGCGTCAATCCCGGCGCGATAAATCTTGAGGAAGAGATCAAGCGATTCGAGTACAAGGTAGAAGCCGGAGCGCAGTATGCTATCACGCAGCCGGTCTTTGATACGGAGCAGCTACGCGAATTTCTCAAGCGGATAGAGCATGTGCGGATTCCCATCATCGCGGGCATCTGGCCGCTGGTCTCGTATCGCAACGCAGAGTTTCTGCACAATGAAGTGCCGGGCGTGCGCGTCACGCAGTCAATCATGGAGCGTATGCGCGTGGCATCTGAAACAGGCAAAGAGGCTGCGCGCGATGAAGGCTTGAAGATTGCGCGCGAATCGCTGGCAGAAGTCCGCGAATTGATTCAAGGCGTGCAGGTCTCCGCGCCCTTCGGCAACGTGCGCTACGCGCTCGAAGTCTTCGAGGTGCTGGAAGAATTTGCAGCGCGCAAAGAAGAGAGCGTCGCGGCAAGCTGAAGAAGAATTAACAGGGATGGACAAGATGGAAAGATTTATCTATTGATTCATTTGCTCATTGAATCAATGACTAAATGAGTAAATGAATAAATCCTTCTTATCCTATCCGTCCCTGTTTGAATCGCCTCTCTCATCCATTCAACACATGCCGCAGGGCAGCGCCCAGTTCAGGATATTGAAAATTAAATCCTGAGGCTTTGAGCCGCGCCGGTTCGACGCGTGCGCTTGAGAGCAGGGTCGAGTCTGCCATCTCTCCGCCAAACATCAGTCGCAAAGCGAAGGCCGGAATAGGAAAGATGGTCGGGCGCGAGATAGCATCGCCAAGCTTTTTGGTGAACTCAAGATTGGTCGCAGGATTCGGCGCGACCGTATTGACAGGCCCGCTCAATATTTCATTCAAGAGCGCGTGCTCGATAATCCCCACGACATCATCCAGCGCAATCCAGCTCATAAACTGCTCGCCGCTTCCGACCTTGCCGCCGACACCCATTTTGAAAGGCGTCAGCATTTTTCCGAGCGCGCCGCCCTTCGGGCTGAGCACGACACCGATGCGCAGGTTGACTGTGCGAATGCCGCTCTCGGATGCGGGCGCGGTGGCGGCTTCCCATTCGCGGCAGACCTCTGCGAGAAAGTCCGTGCCTGCCGAGCTGTGTTCACTTAAAACTTCCGCGCCGCGATTGCCATAAAAGCCTATGGCCGAAGCAGAGACCAGCACGCGCGGTTTCGGATTAAGCTGTGCCAGCGTCTCGCTCAGCAGCCGCGTGCCACGGACGCGGCTGTCGCGTATGCGTCTCTTCTTTTCTTCAGTCCATCTGCCGTCCGCGACATTCTCTCCGGCCAGATGCACAGCCGCTTCCACGCCAGCCAGTTGCGCTGCATCGAGTTTCCCCGCTTCCGGATTCCAGCTCACTTCATCCACATTTTCCGGCTCGGCGCGGACTGCGCGAACGACTTGATGCCCTTTGGCCCTCAAGACCGGAATAAGCGCCGAGCCGACCAGTCCGGTTGAGCCGGTGACTAGAATCTTCATCTTGATCTCTCCTTAAATGGACAGGGCGAAGCGTGGCGTGTGCGCCCGTTAGGTGTTCTGTGAAGCAGCATAGCAGAAGGGAGTAAAGAAAATCTCACGCAAAGAAAGAAGTTAAGAGTTTAGAAAGTTCGTAGAGTTTAGAGAGTGCGGAAAGAATAGAACTTATCTTTTAACTATACGAACTCTCTAAACTTTTCCCTCGCCTAAAAAACTGTCTTGCATTTCAAAACTAAAGTTGTAGAATGCGCGCGTTCACCTCAAGCATACTCGCAAATATTAAAACCACTCTCGCACAGTCTCGCAAATCCAAACTAATTTCACCTCTCGATGTGGCTTAAGGCAGACGGCACAGTGTGACTTAAAGCAGACGGCACAGTTTGTAAACGCTTCCACCCGCTCATGGCCTCGCCGGACATAGTGTTTAAAATCTCAAAGGCATACCTGCATGCTTCGCTACCTCTCTCTCTTTGCGCTTCTGAGCGTCTCTCTCGTTCTCTGCATGTCTGTCCGGCACATAGCCTCCATGCAAACGAATCCGTTGCGCCGCGTGACAAACACTGCGGAAGAAAAACTGAGTCTCAACCCATCCCTGAGCGGTGATGGAAGCTCGGTTGTTTTTGAATCCAACGCAGACCTCACGGCGGCGGGTGGCCCAAACGGCTTTCGCGCTTTTCGCGCCGCGCCGGGGAGCGAGCAGACGCTCTTCACACAGCTTGGCATCATGCGGGCTATCGCTCCGGCAGTTTCGCAGGACGGCTCGGTCATCGTTTTTGCCTCCAAAGAAAATCCGCTCGGCACAAATGCGGACGGCAATTCTGAGATTTTTCTTTACTCTTTTTCAGGAGGGCTTTGTCAAATTACGAATACCCTGCCGGACGACATTTCGCTGCGTCATGTCCACGGAAATTTCCAGCCCTCTCTGACGGATGACGGGCGCAGCATAGCCTTTTCTTCCAACCGCCAACTGACATCACAGAACACGGATGCCAATCTTGAAATTATTCTTTACGACACTTTGACGGGTTCTTTTAATCAAGTGACCATGACCGGCGGAATCGTCGGCGCAACCGATGCCAAAATCAGCGGCGACGGCTCACGCGTCGCTTACGTCATGGACGAAGGATTGACATCATCGCTTGAGCGAACTTTGATTCTGAAAAATCTGCTCACGGGAGAGACGCGCAACATCGCCGCCAGCGTCAACCAGTTAAAGCTCACTTACGGGCGAGCCATCAGCGATGACGGGCTGCGCGTTGTCTACTCTTCTGAAACTGCTGCAAACACAACGCAGGTATTTCTTTATGACGGAAGAAATAATTTGACGCGACAAATCACTTCGCTCGGAGCCAGAGCCGATGAGGTACGGCTTCATCCAACCATCAGCGGCGACGGCAAGCGCATAGCCTTTGCCACGCGTCGCAACGTCATAGGCGGAAACACTGATAACAGCGTAGAGCTTTATACTTTCGATTTGCCAACCTTAAAGCTTGCGCGCGTCACCAACGCGCCCTCAAGCGCGACCGCCGAAGTCGTCTCGTCGCTCAACGATGATGGCTCGCTCGTCGCTTTTAATTTCCCGCGCGTCCTGTCCGGCACTGTTTCTGCGCCAGCCTTCGCTAACAACTCTGAGATTTACGTGGCGACCACCGAAGCCAGGCCGCCTTTCTCAAATGACCTGACCATCCTTAACGGCGCATCCCTCGGCCACGAGCCGCATTCACTAAAAGCCGTCGCGCCCGACAGCATCGCCACAGCCTCCGGTCAGGTTTTATCATTCAACACCGCTCAGGCTCAGCCGCTTGCAGACGGAACATATACAGACATGCTCGAAGGCACAACCGTCACCGTCAACGATCTTCCGGCACAAATTCTGAGCATCTCTCCGACACGCGTCTCTTTCCATGTGCCGGACAATATCCCGCCAAGCTTTGCACAGGTCATCGTCACCAACCCGGAAGGATTTCAAACGCGCGGCACGATCAGAGTCATGTCTGCCGCGCCCGGCATTTTCACCGCGAGCGGCAACGGGATTGGAGAAGGAATCATTCTCGACGCGGAGACAGGCCAGACCGGGCCATTCGACCCGACGAACGGCGCACGCCGTCTGGTCATCTTTGCGACCGGCGCGCGACAGCTTCGCTCGCAAACTTTTGCGGCCATCGGCGGCAGGCTGCTGCCGCTTGAATCAATCACGCCCAACGCGCAGACGCCCGGCCTTGACGAGATACGCCTACAACTTCCGCGCGACCTGCGCGGCGCGGGGATGGTCACCCTGAGCCTGCGCGCCGGACGGCGGGAGAGCAATCCCGTGACGTTGATGATTTCCGGCGATGCTGCGCGCGACATCTACATCAATGAAGCTCTGGCCGACCCGCCCGATGGAATAGCGGGCGATGCCAACCATGACGGTGTGCGCAGCGGCACGGATGATGAGTTTATCGAACTGGTCAACGCACAGGCCGATGAAGTGAATGTCTCCGGCTGGACTGTGCGGACGCGCGCCACCGGCAGCACAAACGAAATCACGCGGCATCTGTTTGCAGCAGGCACAATCATACGCGCGCATGATGCTCTGGTTGTCTTCGGCGGAGGCAGCTTTAACCCTGCTCATACGGCTTTCGGCGGCTCGCAGGTTCGAGCAGCATCCACTGGCGGAGTTTCCCTGACCAACACGGGGATGACTATCCTTGTGCGCGATGCTGCGGGGCATCTCATCACGGAGTTTTCTTATGGCGGCACAACCGGACTTGACGGCAATGCCAATCAATCGCTCACGCGTTCGCCGGATGTTGCGGGCAGTTTCATGCTTCACACACAGGCCGCAGGCGCGCAGGGGCGTGCTTACTCGCCGGGCACATTTGCAGACAGCACATTCTTTATTCCGCATGCCGGAACACTGACGAGCATCAATCTCACTCCAACTTCAAGAGATGCGATTGCGGGCCAGCGCGTGCAGTTCACGGCCAGAGGCTTTGACCAGTTCAATCGCCCGATGCGTTTCCTCTCTTTTAATTTTGTAGTGAGTAATCAAGCCGTCGCAACGATTGAATCACTGCGCGTTGACCGGCTGCTCGGCAAAGTGACTGCGACATTGCTCTGCCGCGCCGCCGGGACGACTGAGATTCGAGCGACGGCTACGGACGGCATCACCTCTGTGACCGCTTCTCCGTCAATGCTCTTCGTAGAACCTGCGCCGCCTGTCATAGCCCGTATCGAAGTCTCTCCCAATTCTTCCGCTATCAATCGCGGCAATGTGCGGCAGTTCACGGCGACGGCCTTTGATGCAGACAATCAAATAGTCACGGGTGTTCCCTTCACATGGTCAACGAGCAATGCCGGGATAGCGACTGTTGACGCGAGCGGCGCGGCGCGCGGCGCAGGCGTGGGCGAAGCTGTCATCAGCGCCGCAGCCCCTAACGGAATGGGCGGCAGCATCAGCGGGCAAGCGACACTGACCGTTTCAGTCCCGCTTGTGATAAATGAAATTCTAGCGGACGTTCCGCCTGATAATCTTTCGACAAACGCTGTTGAGGGTGATGCCAACCGCGATGGCACGCGCGATGCCACAGATGACGAGTTTATAGAGCTTTTCAATAACTCTTCAGAGCCGGTTGATATTTCCGGCATCGTCATCGCAGACGCTACGAGCAATCGTTACACTTTTCCGCCAGACGCAATTCTCCAATCAGGCAGAGGCATCATTATTTTTGGAGGCGGCTCAGCGCCCGCTGGCGATCCTGCTTTCGGCGGCGCGTTGATTGCCACCGCAAGCTCTCTGGGCTTGAATGATACCGGCGATACAGTGCAGTTGAAACTCTTGCAAGCAGCTTCAGAGATAACGATTGCGAGCGTCGCCTTTGGCGGGAGCAGCACAATTCCCGCGCCTTCCAATCAATCTCTGACGCGCTCTCCGGATGCGGAAATCAATCAGGCGGGTGGGGATTTTGCGACTCATCTAAATGCTCTTGATGCAGCCGGTCGCGTCTACTCTCCGGGCACGCGCGCGAATGGCGCGCCCTTCAACTCTGCGACGCTCGTGCGGCTTGAGATTTCTCCATCGTCAGCCGCCATCAACATCGGCGAGACGCAAGCATTCTCCGCACGCGCCTTTATCAGTCCGGGCGGCAGCGAGTTTGAATTATCAAACGTCTCCTTCATCTGGGATTCGAGCGATGCGAGCAAAGCTGTACTTGCTCCGACAACCGGCCCCACAACAAACGCGACGGGCATCGCCGCCGGAACCGTCACGGTGCGTGCGCGTGCGGGCAATCAACAGGCGACGGCGACTCTCGTCATCAATCCGCCGCCGCAGGTCTTGACCAGCATCGAAGTCGCGCCGCTCTCTTCGGCCATCATCGTCGGCGGGACAAGGCAATTCACCGCGCGTGCCTTTGACCAGAACCACATGGAAATTTCAGGGGTCGTCTTTAACTGGACATCTGGCAACCAGAGCGTAGCCTCCATCAATCAGAACGGGCTGGCAACGGGCACAGGCATAGGCACAACACAGATCACAGCCTCTTCAGGACAGGTGACGAGCGCGCCCGCTGCGCTGAGCGTCACAGTGCCGCAGGTTCCCACAGCCGGCCAGGTGATAATAAATGAAGCGCTCGTTTCGTTCACCGCTGCCACCCCGACGCGCACGGATTTCATAGAGCTTTACAACGCAACAAATCAATCGCTAGACCTGAGCGGCGCGGTCATTTCCTTCCGCGCTTCCGGCAACGCGACCACCGCGAGCGCTGTCACGCTGCCCGGCGCAACCGGAAGCGGGACGACATTGATTGCTCCCAACAGCTATTTTCTCATCGCCAACGGGCCGACGACCTTCGGCGTGCTTGCAGACTTCGACGCCAGCCCGGCAGGGTTCGATTTAAACAACTCTTCCGGCGCAGTGATGATTCAGATTGGAGGGACAAAGCTCGACGGACTCAGGTACCAGCAGAACGGCAGCGCGGTTCCGCCCGTCGCCTTCGATAATTTCGGAGAGGGGACGCTCTTCACTTTCGCTGGCGGCACGCCAAACGATTTGATTCGCAGCCCCAACGCAACGGACACGAATAACAATGCGGCGGACTTCAGGCGCAACAACTCGCACGCCGCAGTGTCGCCGAAGGCTCCGAATCCGACGCTTCCGTAAATTAGAATAGACGGCTTCGAGGCCGGCGATTTACCTGATGTTGCCGGTCAAAGGGCTTGAGGCGCTGGCATAGAGTCTTTTGGGCATTCTTCCGGCGCGGTAAGCGAGGCGTCCGGCCTCTATGGCGAGGCGCATGGCTGTTGCCATTTGTGCTGCGTCGCGTGCTTCTGCAATCGCGGTGTTCATCAGAATCGCATCCGCACCGAGTTCCATCGCAATCGCAGCATCGCTGGCCGTGCCGACTCCCGCATCAACGATGATGGTTGCGTCCGGCAACTGCTCGCGCATGATTCGCAGGTTGGCAGGATTCTGCACGCCGAGGCCGGAGCCGATGGGCGCGGCCAGAGGCATCACCGCAGGACATCCCGCATCGAGCAGTTTCTTTGCCATAATCAGGTCGTCTGTGAAATACGGCAGTACTGTGAAACCTTCTTTGACGAGGACGCGCGCGGCTTCCAGCGTCTGCTCGTTATCGGGAAATAAAGTTGTCTGATCGCCTATGACTTCGAGTTTAATGAGGTCTGTCTGCAAAGCTTCGCGCGCGAGTCGCGCAGTGCGAATCGCAGTCTCCGCATCGTAGCAACCGGCAGTGTTAGGCAGGATGGTCAAGGCCGGATCAAGGTGGTCAAGAAAAGATTCTTCGCTGCGGTCAAGCGGCACGCGGCGCACGGCGACCGTCACCATCTCTGCGCCGGATGCGCGATGCGCCGCCTTCATCTCTTCAAAACTGCGATATTTGCCAGTGCCGACAATCAAGCGCGAAGTGAAAGTGCGGCCCGCTATCTCAAATTTATCGTTCAATGTTTCGCCAACAGGCTCTGCCAGAGTAGACATGATTTTAAAGCTCTTCTTTCTGATTATTTGCTGGACGTAAATTTATAGAAAGCCGTGACGGGTGACAAGTGACGGGGACCAGCAAGAGATTGTCTAGTCTCGTCACTCGTCACCCGTCACTGCTTTCATTTCCGCCTCCGACAAAATGTATGATCTCGATTTGATCCTCTTCTTCAATCGCGGTTTGAGGCCATGCCGCGCGGCGCACGACTTCGCGGTTACGTTCGACTGCGAGGCGTTCGGGCGCAAGCGAGAGATGACGTATCAATCCTTCGATAGTGAGTTGATCGGGAACTTCGCGCGGCTCGCCGTTGATGATGATGTGCAAAACCTTTTGACCCGCTTTCCTTAGCCCTGCTGGATGATGCGTCGCAGTTCTGCCTCGTGCCCGCCGGAGGTGGCGCGGACAAGGATGGCTGCGCGCCCGCTTCTGAAATGCGGCAGTTGAATGATAAAAGTGGCGATGCCATCAGGCCCCGTTTTCGACTGAAGAATCAGCGGGCGAAACGTAGAGCCTAAAATCTTGATGATGACCTCTGCGTTGTTAACGGCCTCCCGACGTTCATTTCCCTGCGCGACACGCACACGCAGCGTGATGCGGTCGCCGCCGCGATAATTTTTCTCGTCAATCATGCCGAGATGCAGTTCGTTGCTCGCGGAGACTTCGGGCTGGACAACTTCTGCGGCGCGTTTCTGCGCGGAAGCGCGTATGGCTTGAGCGCCAAGTCTGCGCGGAGGCGGCAGGTTCTTTTCGGCCTGTGGCGCAGACTTTGCCGCAGGCGACACGAGCCGTCGCCCCGTGTCCGATTTCTTGCGCGGAGCAGGACGAGCGGGAGTTGGACGAGCGGGAGCAGGCGGCGGAGCAGGCGGCGGAACAGGCTCAAATGGCTGCGTTAACTCGATTGGTGGCGAAATCTCTATCTGCGGCGTTAGCTCTATCTGTGGCGTTGGCTCGATCTGTGGCGGAAGCTCAAACGGAGACGGTTCTTCAGAGACTTCTGCCGGTTGCACTGGTTCTTCGACAAACGCTTTTTTCGCGGCGGCGCGTGAAGCCGTTTCGCGCCCGCTCATCTTCTTTAAATCTTCCAATCGCCCTGCACGGATGGCCGCGCAGATAAGTTTGTGCTGGCGTTGCAGGCGTTCGGCGAGCAGCTTTTCGTCAAAGCCCGCGGCAATCAGATCGTCATACCGGACGCGCTTACTGGCGAGAATCGCGCCGCCCGTGTAAACGAGCGAGAGAATCAGCGGCGTTTCCAATCCTTTGTCTTCGGTCTGGACGTGGTAGACGATGCCTTCGTGTTCGACATCCGTGTTGAATCCGGTGATCACTGTTATTCGCTTAACTTAAGCCTCTGGCGCGTCGGGGTTATAGACTCGAATTGCTGTTCGTCGATGTGCTCTTTAACGACAGTAGCACAAGCATTTTCTGGCGGTCAATCTTCTTGCCGCTCAGCCTCTTTCCTGTTGAAAGAAGGTGGCTTGACACAGGTTGTGGCATGGACTAGGATGACATTGTGCCATGATTCTCAAGCTCAAGCGGGTGTTTATCAGGACTCTTTGTCAGAGTTTCTGAGCCGGCTTGAAGTGTAGCCAGCGGGGAGGCGTCGTGAGAGATTTTCAACTGAGCCAGTATCTGCCAATCCTTCTCATGTTCATCGTCGCCACCGGCTTTGCGGGCGGCAACATCCTCCTCTCTCAGATGGTCGGCCAGCGCAAGCAAACGCGCACCAAGCTGATGCCCTACGAGTGCGGCAAAGACCCTGTCGGCTCTGCCAGAGAGCGATTCTCTGTCAAGTTCTACTTGATAGCGATGATCTTTATCCTGTTCGACATCGAAGTCATTTTTCTGATTCCGTGGGCGGTGGTCTTCAAGTCGTTGCGCGATAGCGGATTCGCCTCGCTTGTCTACGTCGAGATGATGTTGTTCGTCGCGCTCCTGCTGGTCGGGTACGTATACGTCTGGAAGAAGGGCGCGTTTGATTGGGGAGACCGCGCGCGGCGCGAAGCTTTGGGCGAAGCGCGTGCGCTCAGAGATATGCAGGAGAAAAATCGTGTGGCGGCCAAGCGTGCTGCCTGACGGGTCGGAGATTTGTTGTTATGGGACTCGAAAATATCATTGCCGAAGCTCTGCCGGAAGTCATCACGACGCGGCTGGATTCCTTGATTAACTGGGCACGCAAATCTTCTTTGTGGCCCGCGACTTTCGGCCTTGCCTGCTGCGCCATCGAGATGATGAATGCGACCAGCTCGCGCAATGACCTTGCGCGCTTCGGCTCGGAAGTTTTTCGCGCCAGCCCGCGCCAGGCAGACGTGATGATTGTCTCTGGCCGCGTCTCGCGCAAGATGGCTCCCGTCTTAAGACGCATCTATGACCAGATGCCTGAGCCGAAGTGGGTCATCTCGATGGGCGCGTGCGCAACATCTGGCGGAGTGTTTGACAACTATGCCATCGTGCAGGGCGTGGATAAGGTTGTGCCCGTGGACGTTTACATCCCCGGTTGCCCGCCGCGACCGGAAATGCTGATTCACGCAGTGATGATGTTGCAGGATAAAGTGATGAAAGAATCCGTGCGCGACCGTAAAGATATTCCTGCGGAAGAAGCGCGCGAGGCCGTGCCGCCGGGAACGCTTCCGGCTTCCGGCATCTCCGCGCTCAACGAGGCCGCCGCACAGGAATCAAGACCTTATACCATCGCTTCAAGGCATGAGCGCAGACGTTCATCTTAAGCATTTTTGATTCGCAATTTTTGATTTTCGACTGAATAAAGACATCAAATCGCAAATCAAAAATCTAAAATCGCAAATTGTATATGTCTGAAAACTCAAATCGAGAACAGGGTTCGGAGACTGTGCAGGGAGCGCCGGGTAATGCTGTCACGCCGTCGCCATTGGTGACGGCGTTGCAGCAACAGAACCCGGAATGGGTCGGTGAAGTGATAGAAGCCTTTGGCGAAATCACGGTCATCGTCCCGCGCGGGCAGATTGCAGATATTTGTTCCTATCTGAAATCCGCTCCTGGTCTTGAATTCAATTTTCTTGCGGACATCTGCGGCGCGGATCGCGGGCCGGAAGAAGAGCCGCGTTTTGAAGTCAACTATCACCTCTTCTCGACGACGAAACATCATCGCGTGCGGCTCAAAGTTTTGCTCGATGAAGATGACCCGCATGTGGAGACCGTGACCGGCGTGTGGCGCACGGCCAACTGGCACGAGCGCGAAACCTTTGACCTGTTCGGCGTGATTTTCGACGGGCACCCGGACTTGCGTCGCATTCTTTTACCGGACGACTGGCAGGGCCACGCCCTGCGCAAAGATTTTCCGCTGCGCGGCTATGAGCCGTACAGCCTAACCTGATTGCGGAATGCGGAATGCGGATTTCAACTTTTTCAGGGCAAATCCACATTCCGCAATCTGAAATTGATATGAGCGCTTCGTCTATAAATCTTCCGCCGCAGTTCGAGGTCGTGGATCAGCCGCTGGACACGCAGATGACGATCTCGATGGGGCCGCAGCACCCTTCGACGCACGGCGTGCTGCGTCTTGAGCTTGTGCTCGACGGCGAGATGGTGGTCAAGACGACGCCCGACATCGGCTATCTCCACACAGGGATGGAGAAGCTCTTTGAATATAAAAAATACCAGCAGGGCATAGTCATCACAGACCGCATGGATTATCTGAATCCGTTGGGCAACAATCTGGCTTATGTGATGGCTGCGGAAAAGTTGCTCGGACTGGAGATTCCGGAACGCGCGCAGGTCATACGCGTCCTGATGTGCGAACTGCAACGCATCGCTTCGCACATGGTCTGGCTGGGGACGCACGCGCTCGACATCGGCGCGATGACGGTCTTCTTCTACTGTTTCCGCGAGCGCGAGAAGATTCTGAATCTGATAGAGGCCGCATCGGGTGGTCGCCTTACTCCGTCTTACTTTCGCATCGGCGGATTGATGATGGATCTTCCGGCGGGATTCGAGCGGCGCGTCCAACAGTTCGTAGATGCTTTTCCGCACGCGGTTGACGAGTGGCACACGCTTTTGACCGGCAACAAGATTTTCCAGAAACGCACGCAGGGCGTCGGCTATATTTCCGCCGAAGACGCGATTGACTGGGGACTCTCAGGGCCATGCCTGCGCGGGAGCGGCGTCAATCTGGACATTCGCCGCGCGAATCCTTATACGGGTTACGAGACTTACGATTTTGACGTGCCGGTCGAGCAGGACTGCGATGTCTGGGCCAGATACATGGTGCGTATGCGCGAGTTGAAAGAGTCGCACAAGATCGTCATACAGGCCCTCTCGCGCCTGAGGCCCGGTTCGATCAAAGCGGACGCGCCGAAAGTCGTGCTGCCTGAGCGCGAAGCGATGAAGCAGAACATGGATGCTTTGATTCATCACTTCCTGATTGTGACCGAAGGATTCAATGTGCCGAAGGGCGAGGTCTATCACCCGATTGAAGCATCGAAGGGCGAGCTTGGCGTGTACATGAAATCCAACGGCGGCCCGAAACCTGACCGCGTGCATTTTCGTGGCCCAAGCTTTGTCAACCTCTCCGCCCTGCCGCAAATGGCAGAGGGCGAGATGGTTGCAGATGTCGTCGCTATCATAGGCTCTTTAGATATTGTGCTTGGAGAAATAGACAGATAGTTTTTTGCTCTTTGTATTTTGTTCTTTGCAGGGGTTACGAAAAGCAGCAATCGTTGCTGACAGGCACAAAGAACAAAGCGCAAAGAGCAAAATACAAAGAACGATGAGTCAATTTACGCCAAACAACCCTTTGCCGCAGGAGGCGAAAGTCCCCGAAGAGATAGCCGTCTTTTCTCCGGAAATCGAGGCGGAGATAGACCGTCATCTAGCAAAGTATCCGGTCAAGCGCTCGGCCATCCTGCCCTTGATGTTTATCGTGCAGCGAGAGCGCGGGTGGCTTGACCCTCCAGGCGTGGCTTACCTGGCGGATAGGCTCGGCGTGCGTATCACGGACATCTGGGAGGTTGCGACCTTCTATTCGATGATTAACACGAAGCCTGTCGGCAAGTATCACATACAGATTTGCAAGACGCTCTCGTGCAAGATTCTCGGCGCGGATAAAGTCACGGAGCGGTGCTCGAAAAGGCTCGGCATCAAGGCCGGGGAGACGACAGAGGATGGACGCTTTACCATCTCTCTCGTCGAATGCTTAGGCTCTTGCGGCACAGCTCCCATGCTTCAACTCGGTTTTGATTATCACGAGAATCTGACGACTCAAAAAGTTGATGAGCTATTGGACGAGTGCAGTCGTGGCGAGTACGTTTTTAAGGTCAAGAGTTAAGCGGGGGCATGACTAAGCGGCTTATCATAGCGGCGCTTGTAGCTCTCTTGCTGGTTGGTTGCACCAAAAAGGTTTTAGTTCCAACGGAAGCGATGCAGCCGACGATCAAACTCGGAGATAGTGTCATCATAGACCCGTTCTATTTTGTCAATCATTCGGTTGCACGCTTTGACATAGTGATGTTCCTGCCTCCGAAAGAGTCGTCACGACCGGGCGAGAAGGATACCTACTATGTGGCGCGCGTCGTCGGGATGAGCGGCGAGCGTGTTGAGTTGAGGAAGGGCAAAGTTTTCATCAACGGACTGCAATTGAGTGAGCCGTTTAAGACCTATGCTTCAGACGATGATTTTGGCCCTCTTACGGTTCCGCCGGAAGAATACTTTCTTCTGGGAGATAATCGCCCGAACAGTCTTGATAGTAGAGTTTGGAAGCCCGCGACCGTTAACGAGAGCGCTATCGTTGCTAAAGTGACTGAGGTCGTCCCCAAATAGTTGTCATAAGTTTTCGGAATAAGAGAAACGTATGTTCATCGGAGCCATCGGTTGTGAACCACTTCAACTCGCGCGTGTCGGGTTGGAGAACTCGCACACGCTTAAAGTCTACAGAGACAACGGCGGCTATGAGGCGCTGAAAAAAGTGCTTGATGGCATGTCGCCGGACGACGTGATCGGCGAGGTCAAAAAATCCGCCCTGCGCGGGCGCGGCGGCGCGGGTTTTCCGACGGGCATGAAGTGGAGCTTTGTCCCCAAAGATTCGCCGAAGCCGAAGTATGTCGTCTGCAACGCTGATGAATCCGAGCCGGGCACTTTTAAAGACAGATACCTGATGGAGCGCGACCCGCACATGCTCATCGAAGGCATGTTGATCGCCGCTTACGCGCTCGGCTCGAAAGCCGCTTACATCTACACGCGCGGCGAGTATCGCTATCTCATCGAGATTATGGATCGCGCGATTGCAGAAGCACGCGAAGCAGGTCTTGTAGGCGATAAAATTTCAGGGACGGATTTTTCGTGTGAAGTCTATACGCACACGGGCGCGGGCGCGTACATCTGCGGTGAAGAGACTGCGCTTTTAAACTCGCTCGAAGGTTTAAGAGGCCACCCGCGCATGAAGCCTCCCTTCCCTGCCGTCGCAGGTCTCTATCAATGCCCGACGGTCGTCAATAACGTCGAGACGCTGACGGCTGTGCCTGACATTATCAAGATGGGCGGCGAGGCTTATCAAAAATTGGGGACGGAGAAGAGCGGCGGCACAAAGGTCTGGTCTGTGTCGGGCCACGTCAATCGTCCGGGCGTGTATGAGCTTCCGATGGGCTATGATGATATGGAAAAGTTCATCATGGAGGATTGTCAGGGCATCTCGAACGGGCGGCAGCTCAAAGCCGTGATACCGGGCGGCTCAAGCGTCTATATCATGCCCGCGCATGATATTGTCGGCAAAAGTGTGAAGATGGATTATGAAGGAATCGTCGCGGCGGGTTCAATGGTCGGCTCCGGCGGCTTTATGGTGATGGACGACACGGTTGATATTTTTGAATCAACCAAGAACCTGATCGAGTTCTACAAGCACGAGTCGTGCGGCTGGTGTACGCCGTGCCGCGAGGGAACGGACTGGCTGGTCAAGATTTTCAAACGCATCGCGCGTGGCGAGGGACGACCCGAAGACGCGCAACTGATTCTGGACTTGTGCGACAACATCGAAGGCAAATCTTTTTGTCCCTTAGGCGATGCTGCCGCGTGGCCGATTCAGTCTGCGATCAAGAAGTTTCCCGAAGATTTCAAGCGACACTTGTTGCCGCTCGCACAATCAGAAATGGCGACAGTTTAAGATGTCACAAGAGCTTATCAAAGTCACAATTAATAATCAGGATTTTCAGGTAGCGAAGGGCGCGCGTCTGATTGATGTTTGCCGCGACGAGGGCTTTTCGATTCCTTCGTTCTGTTATTACGCAGACCTCGCGCTACAGGCTTCGTGCCGCATGTGTCTGGTGCGTATCGAGAAGATGCCGAAGCTGCAAACGTCCTGCACGATTACCTGCACGGACGGCATGGTCGTCACCACTCAGAGCGAAGAGATCGAAAAGGCTCAGCGCGCGATGGTCGAGTTCCTGCTCGCCAATCACCCGCTCGATTGTCCTGTGTGCGACAGGGGCGGCGAGTGCGAGTTGCAGGAGATGGCTTTTGATTGGGGCGGGCTGGAAGAAAGATTTCAGGAGCCGAAAAATGCTTTCCCCGAAAAATATCTCTCTCCGATGGTCGCTAATGACCAGCAGCGTTGCATTCTCTGCAAGCGTTGCACGCGCGTCTGCGACGAGTGGATGGGCGAGGATGCGATTGAAGCGGGCGGGCGCGGCGCAAACACTGTCATAGGGACTTACGGCGGCTGGCTCAACTGCTCGCAGTGCGGCAACTGTATAGAAGTCTGCCCGACCGGAACACTGCTCGATGCAACCTATCGCCATCAATCACGCCCGTGGGAATTGGCCCAGACGGTTTCGACCTGCTCGTTTTGCTCGGATGGCTGCCAGATGTCGCTCGGCTCGCGCTCAGGCGTGCTGATGCGAGTCGTAGCGCGAGACCGTTATGTCAACGGTCACAACGGTGAGTTTCTCTGCATCAAAGGACGCTTCGGGCATCCGTTCGTCAATCATGAAGAGAGATTGCGCACGCCGCTCATACGCTACAAGAAGGGCGGGAAATTAATTCCTGCGACATGGGACGAAGCGATTCGCTTTACTGCCGAAAGATTGCTTCAAGTGGACGAAGCGCACGGGCCGGAATCCATCGGCGTTGCCGGCAGCCCGCGCCTGACCAATGAATCAAACTACGCGCTCTTGAAGTTTGCGCGCGAAGTCGTTGGCACAGACAAATACACTGCGACGGATGCGTTCTCTCTTAAACCATTCTTTCAAAATCTTGGCGGGCCGCTCGCCACGCATCGTGACATACGCCATGCTAAAACCATCCTGCTCATCGGCGGCGAGCCGGAGGAATTGCAGCCCCTAACGGGCAGGCAGATTCGGCAGGCCGTGCGCAACGGCGGCGCAAAGCTCATCATCGTCAACAGCGTTTCCATTCGTCTCAAGGAACAGGCAGCGCAGTTCATACACATTCGCCCCGGCGCGGAAGATGCCGCTGTGCTCTCGCTGGCGGGCAACAGCAATGACGAACTGGCCGCGCGCAAAATGGGCATCGAGGCGCGAGAGCTTGAAGCGATGCGCCGGACGCTTAACGAAACAGCGGGCGATGTCGTCATCATGTTCGGCGCGGAGTTGAGCGAGGCGGCGCAAGCTGTTCTGGCCCAGTCGCCTTACGCTCTCGGAAGCGAAGGCAGGCGCGTGTTGCTTCATCCACTTCCGATTTATAACAACAGCTTCGGCGTGCATGATCTCGGCTTGATGGACGGAGCTTTGAGCGCATCCGGCATGCTGCAAGCGGCGGGCGATTCCCTGCGCGCTCTGTACATCGCCGGAAGCTTTCTGCCGGAACATTTCAGCGGCCAGCAGGACGCGCTCTCAAAATTAGATTTTTTAGTCGTGCAGGAAATGTTTGAGACGGAGACCACGCGCTTTGCGGATGTCGTTTTGCCTGCCGCGTCGTTTGCCGAAGTTGACGGGACATTTACGAACAACGACGGGCTGGTGCAGCGCGTGCGGCAGAGCATCCCGCCGGTTCATCAATCAAAACCGGATTGGGTCATCACCACGTTGCTCGCCAAAGCTTTGGGAGTTGATTTCGAGTTCCAGATGTCTGCGACCGTCGTCTTTAAAGAACTGTCGGAGACCGTAGCGGCCTACAACGGCATGCGCTACCCGCTCCTGAAAGACGAGTCGAACCCGGTGCAGGCAAAATACGCGACCCGGCCAGAGCGCGACATCTCGAAAGAGTTGGAAGGCGTCAGGCTCGGAGTCGAGAGTTTGAGCGAGACGGCGGAGAAGCTAACGGAAACGCCGCCCGTGGGCCACGAGTTGTTCAAGACCGGGACGCTGACGGGGAAAGTCCCGCAGTTTCACCTGCTCGAAGCCGGAAACCCTGAGCCGCAATCGGTCTTCGTCTCGCCGCTTTATCAAATTACTGTTGATGCAAAGCTGCGACGCGAAGAGGCCGTGGCGGCTGGAGACTAGGGGATTGTGGAATGCGGATTTCGGATTCGCGTGCGCGTTTATTCAAGAGGCCGTGTTTTAGATTCAGCTTAAATCCGCAATCCGCATTCCGAAATTGAATCATGGATTGGAATTTCGTCCTTAACATAACGTTGCAATTCGTGGCTATCACGGTGGCCTTCACGGTCGTGCTGATGATCGTCGCCTATACTGTGCTGGCAGAGCGCCGCGTGCTGGCATTGATACAGGGACGCCTCGGGCCAAACCGCGTCGGCTATGGCGGCGTGCTGCAACCCTTCGCAGACCTGCTGAAATTTATTCTCAAAGAAGAGATCGTCCCGGACAAATCCACCAAGTTCGTTTACTTTCTCGCGCCCATCATAGCGATTACGACCGCCTTGATGCCGATGATCGTTTATCCGTTCGGGCCGAAGATGCCGATTCCTTTCCTCGGCGAGATTTCGCTGGTCATCGCCAGCTTTGATGTCGGGCTGCTCTATGTGCTCGGCATCACGTCTGTCGGCGTCTATGGGATTGCTCTGGCCGGATGGTCTTCAAACAACAAGTACAGCTTGATGGGAGGCTTGCGTTCTGCGGCCCAGCTTATCTCGTATGAGCTGTCACTGGGGCTGTCAATCGTCGGCGTGATCTTGATTAGCGGCACTCTGGATTTAACAAGCATCGTGGATCAGCAATCCGGCTGGTATGGCTTCAGATGGAACATTCTCTTTCAGCCGCTCGGATTTATCATTTACCTGATTTCGGCGATTGCCGAGACGAACCGCGTGCCGTTCGATTTGCCGGAAGCCGAAACGGAACTGGTCGCGGGCTTTCATACGGAATACAGCGCGCTTAAATTCGCGCTCTTCTTTATGGCCGAATACGTCAACATGTTCACAGTCTCCATGTTGGCAACGACGCTTTTCTTAGGCGGCTGGAATGTGCCCTTTCTTTCTTACTTTCTGACTCCCGGCGGTTTCGTCTTCGGCTTAATCAGCGCGATGGCCTTCGTCTTAAAGATTATCTTTTTCCTGTTTCTGTATATCTGGATTCGCGGAACGCTGCCGCGCTTTCGCTTTGACCAGTTGATGAACTTCGGCTGGAAGTTTCTGCTGCCCGTTGCCATTTTGAATATCGTCGTGACGGCGACGGTCTTGATCTTTATGTGAAGCTGCGAAGAGGAAAAACAGTTTTCCTCTTTAGCTGTTTGTCGCTTGATATGTGGATTACGCTTTTCTTCATACTTTTCGCCGGGATGGCTGTCGGCTGCGCGGTTTCGATGGTCGTGCAGAAGAATCCGCTCTATAGCGCGATCTCGCTGATCGGCGTTTTTATCTCGCTGGCGTGCATTTACGTGACGCTCGCCGCGCCGTTTATCGCGGCGGTTCAAATCATCGTCTATGCCGGGGCGATTATGGTGCTGGTCGTCTTCGTCATCATGCTTTTAAATGTCGAAGAAGAAGAGCGGCCCTCGCTGAGGCTCAAATATTTAGCGCCGACTGCGATTCTGTTTGCCGCGCTGCTCGTCGCGGAAACCACATTTGTGATTTTCACAGTCCAGACCGCGCCCGCGCATCCATCCGCCTCGGCCAGTCCTTCCGATGTCGGATTGACGGCCTCAATCGGCAGGGGACTTTTCACACAATACCTGCTGCCGTTCGAAGTCACATCGCTCCTGCTTCTGATGGCAATCGTTGGCGCGATGACGCTCGCGCGCCGCGCTTCTTTTCTCTCTGCGAACGTGCGCGTAGTTCCCGGCGCGCAGGTCTTGACGAGACAGACGGTTGACCCGAACGCGGTCGGAGATGCGACAGGGGTCGAGACGGATTCGACGGCTGAAGCAGAAAGGCTGCTCGGTTTACAGAACGCGCCGCGCGCGAGGGAATAGAGATTTTCAGCTATGGATTTGATGCCCCAACTTTCATGGTATTTGGCGCTCTCGGCGGTGCTCTTCACGATTGGCGTCGTGGGCGTCATCGTCAAGCGCAACGTCATCTCGATGTTCATGTGCATAGAGCTGATGCTCAACGCAGTGAACCTGACGTTTGTGGCGTTCTCAAGTTATTTCCGGGATGTCTCAGGCCAGCTTTTCGTCTTTATCGTGATGACGGTCGCGGCAGCTGAGGCCGCCGTCGGACTCGGCATCATCATCGCCATCTTCCGCAACCGCGAATCGCTGGATGTGGATGAAGCGAACATTTTAAAGCTGTAGTTTGTACCTTGTATTTTGTGCTTTGCTCGTCTTACTCATCTTGAATCCAGCACTCAAGATTGAGTCGCGTGCAAAGCACAAAATACAAAGTACCAAGAACAAATAAATGCTCCGCTATATCATCTTTGCTCCATTGCTCGGCGCGCTTATCAACTGGCTCGTGGGTCGCCGCGTGCGCGATGAGAGATTTATCGGCGCGGTGGCGTGCGGGTCTGTCGGCATCTCGACGGCGATTGCGTTTTATTTGGCTTTCAAGCATGACGGCGCGCTGCACGCGACCGGGCCAATCCTAGACCACATCTGGACTTGGATCGAGGTCGGGAGCTTTCGCGCGGATTTCGGGCTGGCGATGGATCGCCTGAGCGGCATCTACACGCTCTTTATCACGTTCGTAGGGTTTCTGATTCATCTCTTCGCCACGGGTTACATGCACGGGGACAAAGGCTTTTATCGCTTCTTCGCCTATCTCAACCTGTTCATGTTCTCGATGCTGACGCTCGTTCTGGCCGACAACTTTTTGTTGATGTTCGTTGGCTGGGAAGGCGTGGGCCTCTGCTCTTACCTGCTGATCGGATATTACGTTGACCGCAAAGAGGCTGGCGATGCTGCGAAGAAAGCTTTTATCGCCAACCGCGTCGGCGACTGGGGCGTCGTGCTTGGCATCATGCTCGTCTTCTTTCTGACGGCGGGGGCGGGCAAAGCTTCGATCAGCTTTTTTGATAAGCCTGCGTTGGGAGTGACCAGCGCGCTTGCCACCATCGGCGGCATGGGCGCAGACCCTTTCACGTGGGGCGCGCTCGTGGCGGGCGGCGTGACCTCGGTTGCCATTCTGCTCTTTATCGGCGCGTGCGGAAAGTCTGCACAGATTCCGCTCTACGTCTGGCTGCCGGATGCGATGGCTGGCCCGACTCCCGTTTCCGCGCTGATTCACGCGGCGACGATGGTCACGGCTGGCGTCTACATGGTCGTGCGTTGCAACGCCATCTTTCAGCTTGCTCCGACAGCGATGTTTATCGTCGCCGTCATCGGAGCGGCCACAGCCATCTTTGCCGCGACTATCGGACTGGCCCAGAACGACATTAAAAAGGTACTGGCCTATTCGACTGTCTCGCAGCTCGGCTATATGTTTCTCGCGTGCGGCGTCGGAGCGTTCATTCCCGCAATCTTTCATGTGATGACGCACGCCTTCTTTAAGGCTCTGCTCTTCCTCGGCTCAGGCAGCGTGATTCACGGGATGCATCACGAGCAGGACATGCGGCGGATGGGCGGCCTCAAGAAGTATATGCCGATTACGTTTGCGACGATGATGATGGGCTGGCTCGCCATCTGCGGCATTCCCATCTGGGCAGGCTTCTTCTCGAAAGACGAAATCCTGTGGAAGACATGGAGCACGCATGCTCCCTCTATCCCGCACAACGCTAATTATATTCTGTGGGGCATCGGCGCAATCACGGCTCTGTTGACGGCCATCTACATGACGCGGCTGATGGTGATGACCTTCTGGGGAGAGGAGCGTTTCCGCGAAGCTCATGCAGGAGGTCAGGCGGATGAAGCTCACGCGCATGCTCATGATGAAGATTTGAAACCGCACGACGCGCACGCGGCTTCTGCCGGAGACAGACCGCATCATGCGCCCGCAGATGTGTTGGAAGACGAGCATGACGCGCATCATCATCATGGCCCTGTCGAGCCGCATGAATCGCCGTGGACGATGACTGTGCCGCTCGTCGTGCTGGCGATTCTTTCGACCGTCAGCGGACTCGTCGGCGTGCCGTATGCTTTGAGCGGCGGCAAACTGGCAAACTATTTCGAGCACACGCTTGAGCCTGTGATTGCAAAAGTTCCGGCGAACCGGACAGAAACACTCGCAGAACCGGGCGTTGCGCCGCCTCAATATCTTTCGACACCGCCACAGCCGACGGACGGTGCGCCGCCGGTGACGGCGATTGAAAGCCCCACGCACGAGACGGCCACAGAGGACGCTCATTCGCCCGAAGAGGTGCGTATGGAACGCATCTTCTCGGCGGTCTCCGTCGCCATCGCGCTCATCGGGATAGGGATTGGCTGGGCTGTTTTCAAGAAACGCCCGCTCTTGCAGATGCCGCGCCTGCTCGAAGAGAAATATTATGTGGATGAAATCTACAATGCTTCGATTATCAATCCCATCAAGGCAGTTTCGCGCGAGGGCTTGTGGAAGATTTTTGATATTGGAGTGATTGACGGCATCGTTAACGGCTTAGGCAGAAGCGTGACACAGGTTGGAGCGGTCGTGCGCTATCTGCAAATCGGTTTTACGCGCAGCTATGCCGCCATCATTCTCTTTGGCGCGATTCTGGTCATAGCATATTTCGCTTACATGTTCAGGGATATTTTGGTTCGTTAAGAATTTATGCAGCAATATTTGCTCACAGCCTTAATACTTCTGCCGGTCGTCGGCGCGCTCTTGACGGTCGCGCACGGACTCGTGCGGCGCACTGCAAAAGAGACGGATTATCGTTGGATAGCGTTGCTGTTTTCCGTCATCACGTTTGGCCTCTCGCTGTTTCTGCTCGGCCATGACGGCGGATATTCCGCAGACGGTTTTCGCTTTGTGCAGAACGTGTCGTGGATCGGCAGCATCGGGGCGCGTTATCATCTGGGCGTTGACGGCATTAGCCTGTGGTTGGTGATTCTGACGACGTTCCTGATGCCGATTTCCATTTTGTCGAGTTGGACTTCCGTCGAGAAGAAACCGCTCACATATTACGTCTTTCTGCTGCTCCTGGAAGCGGCGATGATTGGCGTCTTCGTCTCGCTCGACCTGCTCGTCTTTTATCTTTTCTTCGAGGCTTCCTTAGTTCCGATGTTTTTCCTGATCGGTATCTGGGGCGGCGAGCGTAGGATTTATGCGGCGACGAAGTTTTTCATCTACACGGCCCTCGGAAGCCTTTTGATGCTGGTCGGCATCATCGCCATCTATTATCTGGTCGGCTCGTTTGATTATGTGACGGTTTTGAACGCGCTCACGCGAACGCAGTTGGCAGAGCGCACGGAGTTCTGGCTTTTCCTCGCTTTCGCTTTCGCCTTTTGTATCAAAGTTCCGCTCTTCCCTTTTCACACATGGCTGCCGGACGCGCATACGGAAGCGCCGACGGCTGGCTCTGTGATTCTGGCGGGCGTGCTGCTGAAGATGGGGACGTATGGGTTGCTGCGCTTTAATCTCGCGCTCTTCCCTGCTGCGTCGAGATGGTTTGCGCCGGTCATTATCACGCTGGCGATTATCGGCATCATCTACGGCGCGCTGGTCGCAATGGTACAGCCGGATGTCAAGCGTCTGGTCGCGTATTCTTCCGTCAGTCATATGGGATTCGTGGTGCTCGGACTCTTCTCTTTCACAGAGCAGGGGTTGCAGGGCGCGCTGTACCAGATGCTCAATCACGGAGTTTCGACGGGCGCGCTCTTTCTGCTGGTCGGAATGATTTACGAAAGGCGGCACACGCGCCAGATTTCAGACTTTGGCGGGTTGACGCAGACGATGCCGTGGTTCTCGGCCTTCTTTGTCATCACTTCGCTTTCGTCAATCGGGCTGCCGTTTTTGAATGGCTTCGTCGGCGAGTTTTTGATTATGCTCGGCATGTGGACATCGAATGCTGTGAAGTATTCATGGATTGCGACGATGCTCGCGGGGACTGGCGTTATCTGGGCCGCTGTCTATATGCTATGGATGTTGCAGCGCGTTGTCTTCGGGCGCATCACGAATCCGAAGAACGCCACGCTTCAGGATTTGAACTGGCGAGAGATAGGGCTGCTCTTGCCCCTGCTCGCGCTGATGCTGTACATGGGCGTTTACCCGCGCCCGTTTCTGAATCGTTCGAGGGAAAGTATTCAAGCAGTGCAGAAGCGTTTGAATGAGCGACCCACTGGCGGCTCTTTCGCACTCGAAGTAAAGGATAAATAGTTGATGAGACGATTTCGCGTCGCTCATTGACCATGTGCTATTGACCCCGACCGGACTTATGAAAAAAATCCCCCTTCTGATTTTGCTGATCTTTGCCGCATGCTTTGTCGTCTTCCCTTTAGGAGCGCAGCCGCCAGTCAAGGCTGGCGATGATGAAGATATTAATATCAATCTCAAGGGAGTTGACGGCAAGAAGTATGACATCTCGAAAATGCGCGGCCACTTTCTGGTAGTCTCTTTCGGCGCAACCTGGTGCGGGCCATGTCATGAAGAATTGCGCGACCTTGAAATTCTGCATCAGGAATTTAAGGATCGCCCGGTCAGGTTTATGTGGGTCAGCGTCGAGGACAAAGAAGAGGCGTCGGATGATTACCTGAAAAAGTTTGCGAAGTCTTTGAAATTTACGTTCCCGATTTTGCGCGACCCGGACAAACGCGCCTACAAACAGTTTTCGCAAAGGACGCGGCTGCCGCTGGTCGTGATTCTTGATAAAGAGGGGCGCGTGGTAAAGCCGAACCAGTTTGGCGCATCTTCGCAGCCGGGAGTTTTTAGAATCAATTTGCGAAACAGGCTTCAGAGGCTTTTTTCGAGTGAACAGGTAGAACCTGCGGGCGTTGAATGAACGGTTTTGATTTGAGCACATGATGAACTTGCTGGCCCTACAAACTGTCCTGCCGGACGTAAACTTTCTAATCATTCTGCCGGAGCTGATTATCGGCGTCGTGGCCGTCATCGTGATGCTGGTTGACGCCTTTGCGCCCTCCAAACAGCGTTGGGTCACAGGCATCATCTCGCTACTCGGACTGCTGGCGGGAGCCGTGGCAGTCGTCTGGATGTGGCGTGGCGGCGTCGCCTCGCCGGAGAATGATTTTAATGGAATGATCGTGCTCGACGAGTTGCGTCTGGCCTTCACGCTGATTTTCCTGCTGGTCTCTGCGCTGACGATTTTGATTTCCGTCGTCTGGGTCGAAGGCGAAAATCTGCCTGCGGGCGAGTTTCATTCGCTCCTGATGTTTGCCACCTGCGGGATGATGTTGATGGCTTCGGGCAATGATCTGGTCATCATCTTTCTGGGCCTTGAGATTCTTTCCATCGCCACTTATGTGATGGCCGGATTCCGGCGTACGGATTTGCGTTCAAACGAATCGTCGCTCAAATATTTTATTCTCGGCTCGTTCTCTTCCGCGTTTCTGCTCTACGGCATCGCGCTTATCTATGGCGCGACGGCGACCGTGGGCGGCTTGCCCGGTACAACCAACATTACTCAAATCGCCGCGCGGCTCAACGACTCGCAGTATCCTGCGCTGCTGTTCGCTGGCGCGGCGTTGATGATCGTCGGCTTCGGCTTCAAGATAGCGACCGCGCCGTTTCACGTCTGGACGCCGGATGTTTATGAAGGCGCGCCGACGCCTGTCACGGCCTTTATGGCTGCCGGGCCAAAGGCCGCCGGGTTCGCTTCGTTCCTGCGCGTCTTTGTTTTCGGCTTTCCGTTTGTCGTCGCCGCTGCCGGAGCTTTGTCTCCAGACGCGTTGATTCACAAGGCATGGCTGACGGCGTTAACAGTCATTGCGATTCTGACGATGATTATCGGCAACGTCGTCGCCATCGTGCAGAACAACGTCAAGCGGATGCTGGCCTATTCTTCGATAGCGCACGCGGGCTATGCGCTGGTCGGATTCGTCGCGGCTGGCGCGGCATCGGATGCGACTAAACGCAGTGAAGCTCTGGCCGCAGTCGCGTTCTACATGCTGACTTACGCGGTGATGAATTTAGGAGCGTTTGCGGTCGTGACGCTGATTGCGCGCGGCGGCGACAGGCGCACGGAGGTCGAAGATTACAACGGCATAGGCTTTCGCGCTCCCGTGCTGGCCTTTGCGCTCTCGCTCTTTCTCCTGAGCATGCTGGGGCTGCCGTTGACCGCAGGCTTTATGGGTAAGATTATGGTCTTTCGCGCCGCGCTCGATGCAGGCTATTATGTGCTGGTCGTAGTCGGCGTGATTAACACAGCCATCTCGGCTTATTTTTACTTGCGTCTTATCATCGTGATGTTTTTCCGCGAACGAACAACGGAATGGAACGCGCCAGTTGTGCCTGCCAGCATTACTATTGCGCTCGTCATCACAGTGCTCGGGACTTTTTATCTGGGCATTTTTCCGGGGCGCGTGCTCGAAGTCTTTCGCAAACCGCCAGCCATCGCTGTGCGGGCCGCTCGATAGGAGCGAAAACTGTTCAACAAACTTTCCTCGAAAGTATTTGCGAAAAAGGCTCGCGCGGAGCAACTTGACGATATGAACGCAGCTATACGAACCAGAGCCAGCTCACATTTTGCAATGCCGCAGCCAGCGAAAATCCCGCAGCCTGTTTCGATGTCGCACGTCATCGAAGAGGTCAAAGAAAAGCTTGGCGAGCTGTGGCTGCCGCGTGTTTACAATGAACGTATTCTGAAGCTTCGCACGCGCTCGCACGACCTGCCAGTTCCCGCCAGAGAGAATCGAGTCGAAATCCAGCACACGCTGTTAGGCGTCGAGTTGAAAACAGGCAGGCGCAGGATTTTGTCTCCGGATTTGGCGACGGCGCGTTATCTGGCCGTCTTTGCACGCGCGGGTTGCGAGGCCGTCGCAGTGCCTTACGACATTACAAAAATCTCTCTGCTCGCAGATGAACTCGAATCCGCGTGGCATCGCATGCTATTATTAATCGAGCAGGCGGCCAAAGAACGCAGCCATGCATTTCACACGCGCGTGCGCTCAACTTTGATAGGCGATATTCGTAAAGAGATAGCCGGGGCAGGTGCGGGCACTGCCATCCCGCAGTTTAATCAGAACACTAAACAACGCCGCGCTTGATTCGGGCCTGAGAGACGCTCAACTTTAAAGGATAATGGAAGAGATTTTGCTTAACGAAAATTTACCACCAGACGTACCGGAACCCCTCCCATTCCCTTTCAACCAGAGAACCTTCTGCCGCTACGAGCCGATTGAAAAGCGCATCGAGAGTGCGCGCGTGCTCGTCATCAACAATCTATTGCTTGATGAAGATGATGTGTCGGAAGTGGCTGTCAAGGAATTAGGGCGGAAAGTTACGCAGCAGATTCAGCGCGAGCGCAAAATCTCGTCGCTGGCCGTGAATAACATCCGGCACAACATCGAACGGCTGGTTAAAAATCCGGACACGCATGTCGCGCATTGGTCGGAAATCACCGAAGTCGTCAAAGACTTTCGCCCGCAGGCCATTGTCCTGAGCGGAACTTTGAGCGACTTTGATTACTATAACCCGCAGCATCTGGAAAATTTACAGAGCTTCATACGCGAGACGCGCACGCCTGTGCTCGGCATCTGCGGCGGGCATCAATTGATCGGCTTGAGCTTCGGAGCGCGCGTCCTGACGCTCGACAATCAAGAGCAGCATCAGAATCGCATCAATCGTTCCTTTGAATACCAGTATCGTTTCATACGCATTGTCGAACCCACCGATCCGATCTTTCGCGGCATCAACGATGCGGAATCCGGTATCTGGCAGGACTACACCAGAGAGGCTGGCATCCTCAGAGTGTGGCAGAATCATGGACTACAGCTTGACCGCGTGCCTGAAGGATTCCGGCTGCTGGCAACCGCCTATCTCTGCCGCAATCAGATGATGGTCAAGCGCGATGCGGGTCAGCTTATCTATACAGTGCAATTTCATCTCGAAAAATCTTTTGAAGATTGGGACAGAGCACGCGCCACGCGCTGGGAGCATCCGAACGAATCACGCGACGGGCGCATCATCTTCGAGAATTTTCTACACGAATCTCTCAAGCACGCGAGTTAAAGCAAAGAAAACAGGGAGTAGGGGGAAGGGTGCCGGGTGTAGTGAAAAGCAGTTTGCTTTCCGACACCCGGCACCCTTCCCCCTACTCCCTTCCTCTTGGCGTCTTTGCGCCTTTGCGGGAAATGTTTTTATTTGAGTTCTGAAAACTCAGGATGGACGCCAATCGCCCATTTTGGCCTCAAGGGGAACATTTTCCATCGTGCGCGCGATCAATAAATCAACCACAGCTTTGAGGTCGCCAGTCTCTTCGTAAACCTGTAGCTGCGCGTCTGCGGAGGTTCCTCTTTGGAGTATGGTGTGAATGTGCTCGACCTCTTTGCGCGAGCCTAAGTCGTCAAGCACGTCATCCACAAATTCCAGCAGCTCAAGAATCAGGTCGCGGACGGGAACTTCTTTCTGCTTGCCGAAGTCAATCATCTTTCCATCGAGTCCCCAGCGCACCGCGCGCCACTTGTTCTCCTGAATTAGCATGCGGCGATAGAGCCGGAAGCCGAGATTTTTTTCGATCAGGCGATTGAGCTTGCAGACGATGGCTTGAAAGAGTCCGGCGATGGCGATGGTGTCGTCCACGCGCGTCGGAATGTCGCAGATGCGAAATTCGAGCGTCGGGAAGAAAGGATGCGGGCGCACGTCCCACCAGATTTTCTTGCCGTTGTCGATGCAGTTGGTTTTGACCAGAAAGTCTACGTAACGCTGGAATGAAGCATGCGAATCAAAGTGGTCTGGAATGTCCGTGCGCGGAAACTTTTTGAAGACTTCCGAGCGATAAGATTTCAGCCCCGTGTTGTGGCCCAGCCAGAACGGCGAAGAGGTGGAAAGGGCCAGCACATGCGGCAGGAAATATCTGGCCGCATTCATAATGTGTATCGCTCGCTCAGGGTCTGGGATGCCGACATGCACGTGCAGGCCGAAGATCAGCAGGGAGCGCGCTACCATCTGAATCTCTTCGACAAGGAATCTATAACGCTCGTCATCGAAAATCTTCTGGTCTTCCCAATGAGAGAAAGGATGCGTCGAGGCGGCGACGATCTCCAATCCTTTATCGCGCGCGAGGCTTGAGATAATGGCGCGCAGGCGCGAGATGTCTGCACGCGCCTCCTGTATGTTGGCGCAGATGCCCGTGCCGACTTCGATCATGGACTGAATCATCTCGGGCTTGATCTTCTCGCCCAGAATCATCTTGCCTTCTTCCAGAAACTCGGAGACGTGCGAGCGCAGTTCCCTCGATTTGGGGTCTACGATTTGAAATTCTTCTTCGATGCCGAGCGTGTATTGTTCAAACATATCTGCTGTCTCCTCTTCGCTCACTTTACAAAACTGCGCCGATGGCTTTCCAGTCGGGCGTTTCGCCGCGAATTTTTTCATGCAGCAGGTGTCGCCATGCATTAACCGGCGAAGCCCACGGATTATAAAGATCGAAATGGACGGCCCAATGCCTCGCCGTGTCTTTGTCGATATAAAGAAAATGGAGCGAGGCGAGTTTCTTCCCGCGTTCCAGAAAACCTCCTGTGTTGCCGGGATGATTGGCAAACAGCTTTGTAAAATCCCCCCGCCGACGAAGCGCCGACAGGAGATACGGCCACGACTCGAAACTCATCCCGACGCCGCCTTTGCCATACACATTTTCGATGCGCCGCACTGTGTCCCACAGGCCCAGTTGCCTGAGGCGACGCATGAGAATCAGAAGAGCCTGCTGTTTGTCTTCAGCGAGACTGTCGAAACCCCCTTCGTCGCTCGCGTGTCCGTATAATCCCTCAAGCTTGCGCTCAAGAGCCTGCCGCACATCTTCTGTCAACTCATGCCATCTCACCGCCGCTCAGCCTTTGTGTAGCACCTCACGCAATCAAAAATGATAGCTCATAAAGCCGGAAGCTCTCGCTCCATCAGTTCGCGGTCTTTCTCCGTCATTCCATGAAAACGCACGCCGACGCCGCGCCCCGGATTGCTATAGACCACTTCGGCATTAACGACGACTTGTTGATTCTGGCTCAGAGGAATACGCAACGTGAGCAGTGCGCCTTCCGGCAACTCGGCCTGCGTGTTCATATACAAGCCGCCGATGCTGATGTCTTTCGTGCTGGCGATTCCGGTCGCGTCCGCGCCGTCGAAAAAGACATCCACAATCAGGCGCGAACGATCAAAGGAACGACGCTCCTCTTCATCCGGCTTGCGCGGTATCGAATCAAGCTCGTCAACCAAGTTTAATCACCCCCGAAAAGCAAGTAGGACGGATGAAGGCGGAAGGATGAAAAGGATGCTATTAAAGATGAGTGATTCAAGTTTGAACAGCATGCCTTTCATCCTTCATCCTTCCGCCTTCCTACTTGCCTTTAATAATGTAGGTCGGCACCATGCCGCCGCCGGATGAAACGTTGGCGAGTTCCGTGAAAGAGAGCCGTGTGAAGGCAGAGCCAACTTTGCCAAAAAAGAGTAGCGGGTCAAGGTCAACCAGTTGTTCTGCAAACTCGATAGAGCCGTCCTCCTGTAACGCCGGAAAAACCTCGCGCGCCGTCGGCACACGTTCCTGAACCAGATAGTCTCCGTTCGAGAGCGCGCCGCGCATCGCTTCGCTCCACGCAATCTCATCCGTGTTCCAGCCGATATGTATGCCGTGCCCGCCGTAATCGTCATTGGGCTTGAGCACCAGTCGGTCACGGTTGCTCATGATAAATTCGAGCAGGTCAACTTCTTCGCCAAAATGGTCTGTCTTCTCGGCGCGGACTTTTCTGGTCCACGGCACATGTGCACGGATGGCCTCGCGCTCTTCGCCGGAAAAGAGGCCCGCGTGTCGCTCGTCTGTGAGCACTGCGAAGATGGCCTTTTTGTGCACGAGCTTGGAACGAAAGCTGTTGACGAGGCAGATTGCGCCAGCCCTGTAAGCATTAAGGAGCGCGGGAGCTTCGTCTATAATCGGCAGATACTCGTTGACCAGCAGCCGTTTGTAAACGATGTCTATCTCGAAATCCCCGAAGCGAAGTCGCCCGTTCTTAAACTCTAAATCGTCGGGCGAGCAGATGACTGCGGGGTAGTTCTGGCTCTCGAAATATTCTTTGAACAGCTCGAACTCCTGCGTCGTCGGCACGTCCTTCAAATCAACGATGGCAATGTGCGGTGCGCGCTCCGGCTTGCGGCCCAGATATTCCGCGTGTGCGCGCAAGAGCACGTCGAGCATCTGGCTCCGGCCAAAAAGGGCGCGCATATTATATTCTTCCGCAAAGCGTCGCATCACCGGCAGCGCGGAAAAAATCTCATACGCCGCATCTGCATAAGCGATTCCGGCGGGGCTTTCGCCATTGAGTTCGACAAAGCTGTACGCGTCATCCGTCAGAAAGGAATCGAGCCTCGCAGTGGGCGAGACCTCACGATAGCCCGGATCAATCGCCACCAGCTCGCGTTCCTTTTCCGTCACGCCCAGCTCATCCAACAGAGATTCATTCTCAACCGCAGCGTCCTTGACCTTTTGAATCGCGCTCCAGACGATCTCGCAAATGTTTGTGACGCGCGACCAATCGCTCTCTGTGACAAAGTGCGGGCGCAGGTAGGGTGACAGCCTGCGACCGCCAAAGATCAGGCGAGCGCGCTCAAGCCCCTCGTCAAGCATGGCTCTGGAAGACTCTGAGAGGTCATCCTCTGTCAGCAGTTCGTGATAGCGCGAAACGGCAGTATGCAGCATAAAATCAGACGGAATTTCTTTCGGGCAAAGTGAATCTAACGAGCATCGAGATGCGCCTAGATTAGCACAGAACGTGGCCCTTTCGCTAAGTTCTCGGATGGAAGAACGAAAGAGCGTTTCCCGCAAAGGCGCAATGAAGACAGGGAAGAGGGGGTCGGGTGTGGGGTGTAGGAAAAGCAGAATCCTTTTCACTATACCCTACACCCGACCCTCTATTCCCTTGCTCTTCGCGTCTTTGCAGGAGATTTTAATGAGCGATTATCGTTGCTTTATGTTGCCCGTCGCCAGCTTTAGTTCGAGCCTCTGGCGATTACGAATCACGTTGAGCGAGATTTTGGCAGGAAGCGTCGCAGGCAGTGTGGACTCTGTGAGGGGTTTGCCGTCAACGGATTCGATCACGTCTCCGGCGATAAGTCCCGCGCGTGCGGCGTCGCTTTCGGGATGCACAAAGGTGACGACATAACCGCCTCTGGCATTAAGTCGCTGTGCGAGCTTTGGCGTGAGGGCCAATGTTTCAAGACCGCGTGCGACCAGTGGATCGCGGCTTTGAAGACGAGCGGCGCGGGCCTCTGCCGCTTCCATCTCAAGCACCGGATTGAGAGATTCACGAAGTTTGACAGTCAGGATTTGCGGAGCCGGATTATCCGGCCTCATGACTGTAAAGCGCACCGGAGCGCGCCCGCCCGCTTCCTTCAAGAGTGACGAAAAATCTTCCGCGCTTTTGACTTCACCGGCGTTGACGCGCGTCACCACATCGCCGACGCGCAGTTTGGCAAACCACGCGGGCGTCTGCGGCGGCACAGAAGTCAGGACGACTCCGGCTTTTTGATTCAGCAGGTTGAAAGCATCGTTGCGCTCCCATCCGACGAACATCAACTGCTCAAGCGACGCGCCGAAAACGGATGAGCCGCGTGCGCCGAGCCACGGCTGCGGCGTCTTATTCTCAAGTCTCAAGCGGATTCGCTCGACCGCACGCCGCACAGCCGCCACTGGAATCAAGTAAGCTTCGTTCGCGCCGCTCGACTCGATAATGCCAATCGTCTCGCCAGCTTCGTTGAGCGCGATGCCTCCAATCATATCGGTCGAGAGCTTGTCCGAAGTCACGGTCAGGCGCGTGACATGCCCCGAAGAGGCACGCGCAATCTCCGTCAAGCGCGTCTCTAGCTCGCTGATGTTGACGAAGAACAGGTCTGGAGCCAGTCCTTCAACCTGCGGCGCGCGGGCCGGAGAAAGCAGCCGCACGCGCTGGCCCACAGTCAGGGCTTCTTCCTTTGCGTCACGCGTCGGCGCAAGCTGTAGACCGTTGAGTTGAAGAAGCGAGAGGCCCGTGCCTCCATCGAGTCCGACGAATCTGGCGGGAAGCTGCTGGCCGTTGTTCTGCACGATCAATAGATTGGACGCAGGCAGTGGCGCTCGCGGCGCAACTGCTGTCGAATACATCGTGGATAACAACGCGGGAACTTCCAGCTCGGCCTGAGGCAGACGCACCACTATGCTGCCATCCTCCAGGGAAAGTCCGGCAGTAATATTTGTGTGCGCGTCATCTGCGACCAGTATTTCACCATCAACGGGAGTCACTTTCGCTCCCTTGCGCCTGAGCAGGTCGAGCATCTTGATTCCATTCAGGCGATGGACGACTGTATTGACCTGCGGCGCATCGGGTCTGAGCGGCGCGGCCAGTTGTGTGTTTGCGTTAGCAGGCGCGGCGGGCGGAGCTTGAGGGGCTGTCTGCTGCGCGTGCGCCGGAAGACACAACAGGGCCAGCCATGCGAAAGAAACAACTAATCTGTTGGAGCTTGCAGCCATCTTAAATCACGCTCAAAGCTTGCTTCTTAAAAAATCTCTTACCAGACGCTCTGTGTGGTCGAGCTAAAAATCTTTTGTATATCCGTCTGCTCGAAAACATTCTGCGCGCCAAAGGTGACGGGCCGCAGCGAAACATTATGCGATTTGGCCTGCTTATCATTAAGCATCACAGTTGTAGATTTCGTGGAAGTCTGAACAGGCACGGCGGCCAAAGTGTTAGGCTGTGACAAAGTATCAGGGATTCCCGGCGGCGTAATCTGCGGCGGGGGTGGACGAACCCCTGAATCGTTTGTCTGGACTTCATCATGGCTACTTGAAGAGCTGACAGCTTCTTCCATGCGAGGAGCAGGATTTCTCCTGCCGGAAAAAGGACGCGACACGACTCTGCCTGAAGGCAAGACAGCCGTCGTCGGAGGTTTAACGGCAACAGGCTCTGTTCCGGTTTCAATCACGGACGGCGTGACGGATGGAGCGACACGCGGAACATCTTTGTTTCCGGTGTCAACGCTGACAACATTTTCAGGCTGAGCGATTGGAGCAGGAGAGAGCCAGACCTGTCTGACAAATACGCCACCGGCAATCATCAAGACGAATGAAGCAGCCAGAGCCATTGACCATGCTCCGGGCGCAAAGCGATTCAAAGCAAAGGGGCGCGTCCCTTCGCTCTTGATTGCAGCGAGGCGCGCACGCAAACGGAAATCGAAATCCGCCGGAGCAGAAACCACTTCGAGGCTGCCGATCATTTGTCGAAGCGCCGCCTGCTCGTCACGAAACGCGCGACAATTCGCGCAGGCTTCGACATGCGCGCTGGCTGCTTCGCTCAGCGGCTGGCCCGGCCCTGTCTCTTCTATCTCAGTCAGAAATATTTTGCAGCTCATCTTTCTTCTCTCTCTGCTCCAGCTTAAAAATAGGCTTTCAACTTATCGCGCAAGAGTCCGCGTGCGCGGCTGATGCGGGATTTGACTGTGCCTTCGCTCGTTTCCAAAATACGCGAAATCTCTTCGTAGCTTTTGCCCTCGACATCGCGGAGGACAAGCGGCGCGCGATATTTTTCCGGCAGCGTTGCGATGGCGCGCGAGACGGCGGCGCGTCTTTCGGCCTCGACCATCTCCACATCCTGAAGAGGTCGCGTGTCGGGCGGGTTAAACTCGACAGGCTCTGCGCCCTCCTTGCCCTGAAAAAAGCCGGTCAGCGAAACCAGCTTGCGACGCTTTCGCTTGCGCAACTCGCTGATGGCGAGATTGGTCGCAATCCTGTAAATGTAGGTCGAGAAAGCATGGCTCGTCTGGTAGCGATCCGCAGCCCTGTAGACGCGCACGAAAGTTTCCTGCGCCAGATCAACTGCCCCGTCATAATCGCTCGTCATACGGTAAATATAGTTGGTTATCTGGTTACGATAACGACCCACCAACTCCGCGAAGGCAGCCTCATCGCCGGTGCGTGTGGCTTCCAGCAGAGCATGATCCGAGCGGCGTTCCATGGCGTCAGCAGACTCTATACTGCTGGCGCTGAAAGGCAGCTCTTCGATGGAGGTCAGCGTATTCATCAGGGCAGGCAGGCTCATCGTGCACATACGCTTTAACTCACCGAGAAAACTCGAACATCAAGTCTTTCTTGCGCGGTGCGGCCTCTCCTTGAATCAGTAATTATATACTTTCCCGGACGACCGCCCGCAGTTGATACACGCGCCGTGCGCCCGCTAGTTCCAAAAGGGTAACAATACTATAAAGCGCCGCCTCTGATGGTCTTGCTTGAGGCGACGCCCGGTAAAAATGTTTGAGACGAGAAGACGCTCTTTTCAGGGAGCGGCGCTCGTCGTCGTCGTCGTTGTCGTGGCCGGGGCATTCGGATTCACGAACAGGCTTTCGTCCACTTTTGAGCCGTAGGTGATGGTCATGATGCGTGTTTCCTCGGCCTGTTTGCCATCCCTGTAAAGCACTGTGCGAAAAGGCACAAAAGTTCCCTGCGCGAGACGATAATCATAAAACTTGCGTTGCAGCTTGACGGGCTTTCCGCCGCCTCCGGAAGCCTCTTCATATTCCAGCGAGAGGACGCGGGCCGTCTTGGCGCTGATGTAAAAGCGCGTGCGGCGTTTCTCTTTGTCCGTCAAATCAACGACATGCAGATCAACTCCCATCTGCTTTTCCTTGCCGATATACGCGACGGTCGAGCCGTTTTCTTTGTAACGCAGCAGTGCGTCAAGTCCGTGCCATTGACGTGCCAGAAACTCCTGCGCGGTATCCTGTCTGGGCGTAAAGATGGCTTCGTTGATAATGCCCCACGTCTGCCCGCCGGAAAAAATCAGCGCATATTCAGCCGTCGGCATTTTTTGCTCAAGGCGGATGCGGTCTTTTTCCATGTTCTCGCCGCGTATAAAACGGCGGTCATAGGCCACCTCTTCAGGATTGCCCTCGACGTTGATGCGCGTGATTCGCCCGCGCTCGTTTCCGGTGCGGCGCACCTGCGCCATTCCCTCACGAGTCCCGTTGACGTAGATAACTGTCTCTGCGACCGCCTCTGCGGTCGGCTGTTGTTGCTTAGACTGTTTTTCCGGCTTTTCCGGTGTCGGTGCCGGTATCGGTGTCGGCGCTGGCGTTTGCGCCTGCGCCTGCGATAAGCAAGAGAGGGCCACCACGCCTGTGAGCAGGACGAGCGACAGAGCAAGATTTATGATACGTCGAAACACGAATTCGGCTTCTCCTTCAAGATTCAAATTGATGGTGAACTGCGGATCGGGGAAAGTCTGACCATCCTGTCCGTAAATTGTAACATAGCAGGGTTAAAACTTCTCTTATGCCCACAGCAGCAGCAAATCTTATTGATGCAGAATAAGCCGCAGACGGATGCCCGCCGCCGCAATTGACAACGCCGAGGCAAGGCATGTAGAGTGCACGGTTTTCATCGGACAGAGAAAATGAATGATTGTAATCAGAGAGGCTAAGTAATTATTTTCTGGCCCATTTATCTGTCAGGCAATTTTGAAGCTTAATTTGAAAGGACATGACCGATATGAAAAAGGTTGGTTTACTGGTAGGCCGCGAAAAATCATTTCCAGAGGCGTTGATCCAGAGAATTAACGAGCGTGGCGCAGGCGAAGTGATGGCAGAGTTTGTCACAGTGGGCGGCGTGCGCGCCGTCGAATCGCGTCGTTATGATCTGATTATTGACCGCATCTCGCACGAAGTTCCCTTTTATCGCGGGTTCGTCAAACGCTGCGCCCTCGAAGGCGCGATCATCATCAACAATCCGTTCTGGTGGTCTGCCGACGACAAGTTTTTCAACTATTCGCTGGCGGCCAAGCTCGGCGTCGCCGTGCCGAAAACCGTGCTCCTGCCGCAACAGGACTATATCGAAGGCGTCGTCAGCGAGAGCCTGCGTAATCTTGAGTTTCCACTCGATTGGGAAGGCATAGTCGAATATATAGGGATGCCCGCGTTTCTGAAACCCTTTGACGGCGGCGGCTGGAAAAACGTGTCGAAGGTCAATTCGCTCGAAGAACTCTGGCAGGTTTACAACACCACCGGCACGCTCTGCATGACCTTGCAGGAGTTCATAGACTTTGACCAATTCGTGCGCTGCTACTGCATCGGGCAGGAAGAAGTGATGATTATGCCCTACGACCCGTCGAAGGCTTATCTGTCGGGCGAACAGTACATCAACGATCCGAATTATCTCTCGCCGGAACTGACCGAGCGCGTGACAAAGGATGTGCGAACGCTTTGCAGCGCGCTCGGCTATGACATCAACACGGTCGAGTTTGCCATCAAGGACGGCATTCCGTATGCGATTGATTTTATGAATCCAGCGCCCGACGCAGACCTGCATTCGGTCGGCGAGTTTTATCACAACTGGGTGACAAACGCGGTCACAGACCTCGTCTTCAAACGCCTTGCGGAGCCGCAAGTGAAGGCGCGTTATCGCTGGGATGCTTTGCTGAATCCTGAGCCGGCGCAGCAGGTCATGTCGGCAGTCGCTTCGGCGACAGAGCAGGCCGCGCGTACGATTGTGCCTGAGCCTGTACGCGAAGTCGGCTCTGACATCATGGCCGGAGTGAGCGAAATGGTCAGCGACGCTGCCTCCGCCGTCTCCGACATCATCGGCTCGGTCGTTGATTCGGGCGACGATAAGACAAAGGCCGCCAAGACCGGCGCGCGTAAAACCGCCGCGAAGAAAACCTCTGCGCGCTCCAAGAAAACTTCAGCATAAAGCCGAAGCTTTTGACATCGCATCAAGAAAGGCCGCCGCAACCGGATGTTTGCGGCGGCTTCTCTTTTTGTCTGATTCAAACGTCTTGGCCTGATAGTGATTCAGTTTCAGGTCTCAAGCTCAAAGAGTACAAGAAAGTTTCCCGCAAAGGCGCTGGTGGCGCAAAGAAAAGCTCGCCAAGTGTAAGCGCCATTCAACCCTTTGCGTTCTTCCTTTGCGCCTTTGCGGGAAACGTTATCGCTCGTCTATCAGCTTATTTGCTGAAACTGAACTACTACCCGCTATTGACTCTCCCTACGATTTTTTGTATCTTCCCGCGCGACTTATACCGGCTGAATCCTC
Source organism: Pyrinomonadaceae bacterium (assembly GCA_963817025.1). Classification (GTDB taxonomy): domain Bacteria; phylum Acidobacteriota; class Blastocatellia; order Pyrinomonadales; family Pyrinomonadaceae; genus JACMLC01. The sequence goes on from CAWFML010000005.1 coordinate 1,754,149, forward strand.
CAAAGTGCCCGTAGCTGCCTCGTCGCTCTTCTGTTCAGCCTTCCGCTTTACCACCTCAAGTTGACTGTGCGTTGCTGCACACACAAGTCAACCGTTTTCAGAAGGAGACTCTTATCGTGAAGCGACTATTTCCCTCTTTATGTATTCTCATCCTGATATTGTTCTGCGCGAGCGCCGTCCCGGCACAGGGCTACCAGATTATCAGCACGCAAAGCTCTAACATCGGGAACAATCTGACCAGAACCGTGACGCTCATTCAGGACGGCAACAATTCCCTCAACCGCTTCCTGATGACGCGAGTTCGCAAAAACATTCCGAACCACGCTTTGAAGGGAACGATTTTACTGCTGCCGCCGCTCGGAAGCGGTTTTCAGAATTACGAGGTCGGAGACGATGGCGACTATCAAAAGTCATTCGCAGGATTTTTTGCACAGCGCAATTACGATGTCTGGGGTTATTCACAACGCGTGCAAGGACTCACGGCGGGAACATGCGAGAGCGGCGCGGCGGATTGCTCGGCGATGGCTGCATGGGGAATACAGACCATCATTAACGATGTCTCTTTTATTCGCCAGCAGATCGCGGTCGCACATCCGGGCCAGAAGCCAGTCATCGGCGGACTCTCTCTGGGCAGCATCGCTTCGATTGCGACCATCAATGCTCATCCGAATGATTATGCGGGCGCAATCCTGATTGAAGGCACGCTCTATGATGAGAATGCAGTGGTTCGCAACATCAACGCGAATTTTTGCGCTGGCTTTGAGAATCTTCTGGCGATGGGAATCTTTTATGATGGACAGGGCACGCCGGGGTTCAAGTTAATCAGCCATCTAGCGGACATCGACCCGACGGGTCTCTCGCCCATTCCGGGCTTTCCTCCGGGTTTCACCAATCATCAGGCGTTCGTCGCCACGATGAGCGCGCCGCCGCTCTCGCCCACGACGCCCCGCCCCGGCTACAACTTTCTCGCGGGCAGCGTCGCCGAAGACAGGTTCTTTTACGCGAATGAAGAACTGGTGCATGCAAACATCGCCACCTTCGTCGATTATGTGGCGACGCGAACCATACGCGATGTGAACTGCGGTCTTGCGGGCGAGCGAACATTTTCAAACAACCTGCACGGCTTTACACGCCCGGTGATTATGTTTGCCGGTGGAAATGGTTTCGGGACAGGCATGACCGACACGGCCAACCTGATGACCTCTGCCACAGTCACGCTCAACTTCAATCAAGCCTATGGTCACGTGGATCACGTCTTCTCAAATAATCACTTGCACGAAGTCGAGCATCCTATTCTGAAATGGCTGAAGAAGACTTTATGAGAAAAGGCGGCAGTTCAGTTTGAATTTATGAGGCGAGTCTTGATTCATGACTTGTTTCGTGAAGAGAGAGCAGTAATTTCCCGCAAAGGCGCTGAGGAAGACCGCAAAGAGCCAGTGGCATTCAACGCTTTGCGTGCTTTTCTTTGCGCCTTAGCGCCTTTGCGGGAAACTTTTTGTTTTTATCCTTGTCTCACTCTTCGACGCTGCGAGAGCAGCTTTCCGGCAAACGCCACCAGAATCCACGCGATGATTGAAGTGGAAGCCAGCGCCCAGCCGAGCGTGGCGAGTGAATCATCCAAAGAGACGCCAATGATAACGAGCAGCAAACTGGCGAAAGTAGTTCTCACGCTCAGACGGCGTGCGCGCTGTGCCTGTTGCAGCCAGCCGAAGCGTCGCAGCTCCGCCGCCAGATAATTGTCATCATCATTGAGCAGCGAATAATAAGTTGCTTCACGACGCGCAAACCGTGCCAGCGATTCATCCGTCGCAATCCGCGCTGCGCCGTTGTAGTGATGTATGACGTGCGCCAGTTTGCCGTTACGCAAAGCGATGTCGGCAAGACCCATCTCTGCGCGAAAGGCGCGCGGGTTTTCTTCCAGCGCGCGACGAAACGAGCGTGCAGCCTGCGAGAGATCGCCGTATTCAAAAAAACTTTCGCCGACACGCGTTAAGAGCGCGGCATCTGCGCCGCCGCGTCGTGCAGCAAGACGCAACCCCGCGCGAGCGCGTGTCAGCAGGCGCGCATCACTCATCGCGCTCGCCTGTGAACGCAGGAAACGCGCAAACTCGTATACCAGCCAGCTATCGTGCGGAGTCACCAGCAAGGCACGTCGAAAAGCTTCGGCTGCCTGCCTTAACCGCCCTGCGGCTCTCAATTCGTTAGCCATGCGCCGCAACAGCAGAGCGCGTTCAAGGTCTGTTTCGCTATGCTCGCCAGCGCGCTGATGCCGCACATTCTTTTTCGCCGTCGGATCAAGATCGGCAGTCGCATCCTCCAACACATCCGGCGGCGCAAGTTGCAGCAGCTTGACTTTAGCGTTGAGCGCACGCGGGTCAATCAGGTAATCGCGCAGTTCCGTGGAACGCGCATCAAGCTTGTCATGCGCGATGAGCGGGAAAAGCGTTCTCACCATATTCCGGTAACTACGCCCGCCTGTGGTAAAGACAAAGTTTCTGCCACGTCCCGTCAGCTCGCTGCGATAGCGGTAACGCACGCGCCCGCCGCGCCTGAGCGTGCGTACAGCCACCGTCTCGACACGTTCGATGTCATCAATCACGAGGTCAAGCGCGCGGCTGCCGCCGATTCGCATCAGCAGCGGAATCAATCCACGACGAGAAAGCGTTTGGCCGTCAAAGACAACTCGATCCGTAATTGCGAGCGCGGGAATAATGAGCCACGAGAACGCGAGCAGGATGAGCGCGGCCAGATCAAGCTCTGAGCGCAGCAGCAGAGAGGCCACGAAGGTAGAGGTACAGAGGACTGCCAGATAACTGCCGGGCGAGACGCGCACGCTGGCTAGACGCGCACGCTTGGAGGGCGGCAACACGCGCTCGGCTGCGGCGCGGGCTACAGCTTCGGATGGCTGCATGCGTGCTGTTTCGTTCACTTCTGTTACCTGGCTCCGGCTGCTGGAGGGCAGGCAACAGGCACTTCCAAAGAAAAAGTGCCTTGCTGGCCGCCTCTCGGTTCAGTGTAACGTAAGTCCGCCATTTGTACGAGGGTTTCGCTCAAGCAGTCGCCCTCGACGCGCGAGACAGGAAAGCGCGCGAAATCCAGAAACACTTTCGCACGCTCGTCACGCGAAGCCAGTTCAAAAGCCGCCGCTGCCGCGCCCTGCGGCTTTTCATAGCGGATAGTCCTGCCGACCACCGCGCCCGCGCTCAGCGAAAGATCGAAACGATAGCTCGCCCTGTCAGTTTCCATCACGCATTGCCAGCGCAAGGGGTTGGCAAGCGTCGGCATCACCGCAAGACGATTCACCATCTCGCCATGCTCCGAAGCAAGCGACGCGCTCAATGCCTGAGCCTTAGTAAACGCGTGTTGTTGTATGAGGGACAGCCCGCCCCAGTAAACCAGCAGGAGAGACAACGCTGCGATAGCGATAGATTTCCCCCAGCGTTCGGCAAGTCGCGCGCGATGCGCCAGGAAGAAGCAGATAACTCCTAAACCCCACACCGCTTGAGAGACAAGCGGAAACACAGAGCCGGGACGAAGCGACGGAACGAGGATGATGGCGATGGTCAGAACAGTTGCGAGGACTGCCCATGCCGCGATGCGCCATTTTGTTTTCGCCGTCAGCAGAAACGATGCTCCGCCGAGGCTCAGCCAGATAAAGGGGTCGAGAATGAAGACCAGATCGCCGTAATACCATTGCCCGCTCCACGGGAGCAGCGGCCTGACGCCGTAGTTATTGGTCCAGTCCAGCAACGGATGCGTCGCGCTCACAATCAGAGAGGCCAGCAGCAACCCGCGAAACTTTACTTTCACCGGCCTGCCGCGCCAGCGCGCAATCAGATAATCGCCCAGCCAGAAAAGCGCGGGAATCAAGAGCGCGAGCGCGAGCGTGCCGACGATGGAATGTGTGATGCCCCTGTGGTGGTGTAGATAAGTCCAGCGCCCGGCGGCGAGGGTCAGGATGTCCGCGTCAGGAGCATTGGCGGCAATCACGCATAAAGCAGTCGTCGCCGGAGACAAACGCTCAAGCCCCGCTTTGGATGCAGCCAAACCGACGAGCGAGTGCGTAAGATTGTCCATGAAGGGATAGCTATCAGACGCCGGATGTCAGATGTCAGTCACTAGCATCCGACATCCGACATCCGTTCTATTAGATTGCCGGTGGCTCTTCCGGTGGGAGTTGTGCGAAGCGTGCAGAGTCAAGTTTCTCAAGCCGGGTGGCGGCATCACGCGCGGCGGCTGACTGCATCAATGGCTTGCCTTCCGGGTCTTTGGCCTTGCGCGCCGTCTCCACAATCTTAAAGAGCAGGTCTGCCGCCTCTTTCTTCTTGCCCTGCTTTTCATAGACGTTGGCGAGCCGCAGGTTGACGGTATCAGAAGCGAGGATGGAGCTATTCTTCTGGGCCAATTCGTTGTAGAGATTAGCCGCCGCATCAAACTGCCCGTCTTCTTCTCTCGCCTGAGCCTGAGCAAACTTTGCCATCGTAGCGACTTCTTCATCGCCGCTCTTGCCGAGCGCGTCAAGCTCGCTGATGCCCTCGTTTCGTTTGTCGGAAAGCGCGAGCTTGTTGGTCGCAATAAAATATTTCGCCTTGTCGCGGTATGGACTGCCATACTTGTCCGCGACTGCCTGAAACTCTCTGATGGCGTTTTCCGCGCGCTCTTTTTCTGAAGTAAAGGTCAGGCCGGTTGCGCCGGGCGCGGGCGAAGGTGTGGGCGAGACTGTGGCGGACGAAATCTCTATCGCGCGCCCCAGAGCGCGATAAGCCTCCTGCGCTTTGCGGTTGCTGCGCCATGACCAGACCCAGAAGATGAGGCCGAGGGCGATAATCGCCGCCAACCCGTAAAGGATGAGGCGACCCTTGCCTTCCAGTTGATGCGCGAGGCGATCCATCAGCCCCATCGTCTTATCACGAAAGGCATCGTGTTGAAGCTCTCGCGCGCGTTTCTTTTTGTATCGAGCCACTCTTTCTCTCTCTTTTCTTCTTGCAAGAACACACGGTCTAGCGCATTCTTTAAGCGGTATGCTGGGCGAAATTGTCACTCTAACGGTCGCTGTGAGAGCTTGTCAAGCAGGCACGTTTGGATGGTTAAATGGACGCAAACTTAATTTTATCTTTTCTTCATCATAAAAATGTGACAACCGCGGAGAGTGTGCGGAATCAGGCTCAAAAGGCATCTAAGAAATTGATGGGCAAGAACCGTGGAAGGCAATTATTTTTTAGGGAACAAACGGTGAACGGGTGGTGTCTAAATGGTCAACTGCTCGTCAGGCGCGGGCAGTTGCCTGACAAGCTTTTCGCCGTTGGGGGTCACGAGTGAGCTTCGGAGAGCCAATCGCCCTCCCCGGGCAAGTCGAAATGGATCAGGCTGCTGCGGCAACCTCGGGCGACGCTCGGTCAATTGCCGAAGCGCAGTTCATTGAGAGATTAAAGGATGGGGAGTCGGCGGCTTTCGACCGGCTGGTCGAGGAGCGTTCAGGAGAAGTCTATGCGCTGCTCTACCGGCTGACGGAAGATGCGGAAGAGGCGCGCGATTTAACACAGGAGACATTCCTGCGCGCCTTTCAGCACATCAACCGGTTTCGCGGCGAGGCGGATTTGAAAACATGGATTTACCGCATCGCCATCAATCAGGCGCGAAATCGCTGGCGCTGGTGGCGCAGGCGTCGCCGCGACGTGACGGTCTCGCTCGATGCCGTAGACAGCCATCATGAAGAGCCGTTCAGCTCGCGCCTGCATTCGGAGAGCGCGAACCCTGAGCAGGAGACCCTGGCGCGCGAACGTGAAAAAGCTTTAGGCGCGGCCCTGCGCTCGCTCAGCCAGTCGTATCGTGAGACGGTCATCCTGCGTGATATAGAGGGGATGAGCTACGAAGAGATTGCCGCGACGCTGGAAATCAGCATCGGCACAGTCAAATCAAGACTCGCGCGCGGGCGCGACGAGCTGCGACGCAGACTCGGAAGTTCTTTGTCAAGATAGTTACCGGTTTTGAGATTTCAGTTTTCAGCATTTGCTATAAAGCTTTTTCTGAAAACGCAAAACCGATAACAGGAAAAGGCGAATGGCTGCCCCGCCCCGGCTTCACCAAGAACTCGGTGCCAATTGGGTCGAAGTGACGAAGGCGGTTTCAGGTGAGGCAACAGGCCATGTCAAAGCCAGAAGTGAGAGCGATTTTGAAAACGCGGCCAGCAACAACCCGTTAAAGGCTCGCTCGCATCCGTCGGCTGGCTGGTCAAGTCGCACTTGAGCCGAACAGTTGCTTCCTTATTACAAACAAGGGAGCAGCCGGGGTCGGTCAGCCATTCGCCATCAACAGATGTTAGATGTCAGTCACTGGCATCTAGCATCTGACATCTAGTATCTGCTTTATGATGATGACATGTGAGGAAACACAGCAAGCGTTTTCGCTCTATGTTGATGACGGGCTGGCGTTGCCCGCACGCGCCGCCTTCGATCAACATTTGCAGCAGTGTCCGCTCTGCCGCGCCGAGCTTGCAGAGTGGCGCGTGATGATTAATGGTCTGGCGCAGCTCTCACGGCCCGCGCCGCCGCCCGATCTTGCGGCTTCAATTTCGAGCGCGCTCAGAATCGAGGCCGCCGCTTCAAGGCGTCAACCCAAGTTTTCTTTGACAAACGAAGTGATGCGCTGGCTTCAGCCGCGACTGATGCCTTACACCGTAGGGGCTTTTGCTTCCCTCATCTTTTTTATGGTGATGTTCGCGGCCCTGCGCACCTCTTTGATGGCTTTTCGTGATTGGGATTCGGCGACGAGGCAAGCGCAGGATGCGGCAGCGTTCCAGATTTTTGCCGGATACGATATTAATCGTCCGATTACGCCGGAAATCTATGCCGCACGCCGCGCACCTTTTTCCGTTGATTCGCCGAGTCTTAATCCGAGCGGCGCGCTCGCGGCCTTTACTCGCTCCGCGCAACGCAGCCACGAGGACGACGACGACATGGTGGTCGTGACGGACGTGTTCAGCAACGGCAGCGCCTCGCTCGCGGAGGTCATGCAAGCCCCGCGCGACCCGCGCATGCTGGACGAATTTCAGAGCGCTCTGCGCAAGAATCCGGCCTTTGTTCCGGCATCCTTTGACCGCCGCCCACAAACCATGCGCGTCGTCTTCGTCATCCAAAAAGTTGACGTGCGCGAGCGGCAATTCTGAAGTCAGAACCGCCTGCTGTAGCGTGCGGATTTTTCAGACTATCAAAGAACCCGCCCGCTACAGCAGGCGGTTCTGACTTTAAAGAAGGATGAAAGACAAGCTTGTCTTTCATCCTTCTTTGCGTATCACGCAGAGCGAGAGATTTGCCGTCGAATCAATCGCAATAAAGACCACACAGACCTCTTTGAATTGCCAGCTTGACGCCTTACGCGCACCATGTTAGCTTTTCTGCTCCGCTTTCTGTAAAGACTTTCAACGCCACAAATAGCACCGGGAGGGTGTGTAGGAGAGACGTTTGACGGCACTCGCGCTAAAACAAACTCCACTTAATGCCGCGCATCGCCGGATGGGCGGGCGTATGGTTGATTTCGGCGGCTGGGACATGCCCGTACAGTATCCTGCGGGGACGGTCGAGGAACACCTTCGCACGCGCACGCGCGCGGGCCTTTTCGATGTCTCGCACATGGGCGAGATAGACGTGCGCGGCCCTGATGCCATTTCATTCGTCAACCGTCTCTGCTCAAACGACGCCTCGAAACTCGTGGACGGTCAGGCGCAGTATTCCGCTTTGACGACGCCCGAAGGCACTGTGATTGACGACCTGCTCGTCTATCGCTTTGCCGAAGACCGCCTGCTGCTGGTGGTCAACGCCGGAACGACCGGGAAGGATTGGGAGTGGATTCAATCTCATCATGCGGGCGAAGCTGTTGAACTGAAAAATGTGAGTGCGGATTACTGCCAGCTTGCTTTGCAAGGCCCGGATGCTCTGGGCATCATGCAAACGCTGACGGAGACTTCGCTCGGTGAAATCAAGTATTACCACTTCAGCGAGGGCCTGGTTGACGGCGTGCCTGCGATTATCTCGCGCACTGGCTACACGGGCGAGGACGGCTTTGAAGTTTACGCCGCGCCGGACAAGGCGGAACAGTTGTGGAGTCAGAATCCTTGAAGCCGGAAAGCACGAGACGCCCGAAGGCGTTCTGCCCTGCGGTCTGGCGGCGCGCAATACCTTGAGACTGGAAGCGGGCATGGCTCTGTACGGCCATGAGATTGACGAGACGACGACGCTTTTGGAAGCCAACCTCGGCTGGATTTGTAAACTGGGCAAAGGCGACTTTATCGGACGCGAACGTCTGGCCCGGCAGAAAGAAGAAGGCGTCAAGCAAAAGCTCGTCGGCTTTGAGATGACAGAGCGCGGCATTGCGCGCGACTTGCAGGATGTCTTAATCGAGGGCGAACGAAAAGGGCGCGTCACCTCGGGCAGCCCCGCGCCATTCCTCAAAAAAAATATCGGGATGGCTTATGTGCCCGTCGAATACGCAAATGTCGGGCAGGAGATTCAGATAGATGTGCGTGGCCGCATGGTCGGCGCGCAGGTCGTGCCCGCTCCGTTTTATAAACGCGAGAAGAAGTAAAGCTGTTTTTTGTCTTTTGTGCTTTGTTCTTTGCATGTTGGTCTTAGGACTTTGGCCTTTGGTCTTTGCTCCTACCACTCAATCTTGAGCAGTAATCTTTGCCTTAGTAACAGGCAAAGCACAAAGCACAAAAGACAAAGAACGAAAGACGAAGACCACAAGACTAGTTTTCGTGAGGATAATTAAATGGCAAATGTTCCAGAAGATTTGCAGTACAGCAAAGACCATGAGTGGCTCAGAGTCGAAGGCGACACAGGCACAATGGGCATTACGGATCACGCGCAAAGCTCGCTTGGCGATGTCGTGTATGTCGAGTTGCCTAAGGTCGGCGAGACGTTCGCGGCGCATGAGACATTCGGCTCGGTTGAATCGGTCAAGGCTGTCTCTGAGATTTTCACACCCGTCTCCGGCGAAGTGTTAGAGGTCAACGAATCTCTGCAAGACGAGCCGGAGAAAGTTAACAACGACCCATACGGCGAGGGTTGGATGATACGTGTTCGCATGTCCAACACGGGCGAAGTTGACAGCATGTTGACCGCCGCCGAATACGAAGACTTTACGAAAGCGGAGACAGAATAAGCTTTGCGTTACATTCCCAATTCGCCAGACGAGCGCGCGGAGATGCTGCGCACCGTCGGCCTCGACACGGCGGCAGACCTTTTCAGCTCGATTCCCGAAAATATGCGCCTGCGCGGGCATCTGAACGTCCCTGCCGCCATCTCAGAGATGGAACTGCTGAAGGGTTTTGAGGAGCGCGCGGCGCGTAACACTGCGGCACGGCGTCCGAGCTTTCTGGGGGCGGGCGCGTATTCGCATTATTCGCCAACCGTCGTAGACCATCTTATCCAGCGTTCGGAATTTTTTACCGCCTACACGCCATACCAGCCGGAAATCTCGCAGGGCACACTGCAAGCCATCTTCGAGTTTCAAACACTTGTCTGCCAGTTGACGGGCATGGATGTGGCTAATGCTTCGATGTATGACGGCTCGACGGGCCTCGCGGAAGCAGTGCTGATGGCCGAGCGCATCACGCGGCGCAAGAAGGTCGCGGTCGCTTCGAGCGTTCATCCGGAATATCTGGAAGTGGCGAACACATATGTCCAGCACTACGGCATTGACCTTCAATACTTAGGCTTTGACGGCGCGACCGGGCAGATCAGCAACGAGGCTCTCGAATCATTGGACGACCAAACAGCCGCGCTGGTGGTTCAGTCGCCAAACTTCTTCGGCTGTTTGGAAGAGGTCAAAGCTTTATCCGAGCGTGCACATGCGGTTGGCGCGCTGCTGATAGTTGCCGTGACAGAATCCATCTCGTTCGGACTGCTGCGTTCGCCTGGCTCATGCGGCGCGGACATCGTGGTTGCCGAAGGACAATCTTTTGGCATTCCTCTTTCGTTCGGCGGCCCGTATCTAGGTCTCTTTGCGACGCGCGAAAAATACGCGCGGCAGATTCCGGGGCGTCTGGTGGGCGAAGCTTTCGACAAAGATGGGCGGCGCGGTTTTGTGCTCACGCTCGCCACGCGCGAGCAGCATATACGCCGCGAGAAGGCCACCTCGAATATCTGCACTAACGAAGGCTTAATCGCGCTGGCGGGCACGATCTATCTTGAGACGATGGGGCGGCGCGGTCTACAGGAAGTCGCACAGCAATGCGCGCAGAAAGCTGCTTACACGGCCCGTCGCATCTCTGAGTTGAAAGGCTTTTCGCTTCCCTTCAATGCGCCGCGCTTTAACGAGTTCGTCGTCCGCGCGCCGGTTGAGGCAGCCGGGTTGTTGAAACGATTAGGCAGCGAGAAGAACATCACAGGCGGCCTCGCGCTCTCCCGTTATTACACGGACAGGCCGAATGATTTTCTGGTCTGCGTGACGGAGACCAACTCGCGCGCAGAGATTGACGCGCTGATTGATGGGCTGGCATCACTCTGACGAATTGAATTTTTCAAACATGAGCCAATCAACAAATATCACTAAGGTAACTCCGCACCCGTCACAGAACGAGCAGCTTATCTTCGAGCGTTCGCAGCATGGCCGTGTGGGCTATGCCCTGCCCGCGCTGGATGTTAACGAAATATCGCTCGATGAAATCATCCCGAAAGAGATGCAGCGCGATGATGATTTGGAAGGAATGCCGGAGGTCAGCGAGGTTGACGTGGTGCGCCACTTCACACGCATCTCGACATGGAATTATTCGATTGATCAGGGTCTTTACCCGCTCGGCTCGTGCACGATGAAATACAACTCGCGGCTCAACGAGAAGGTCGCGCGCATCGCCGGCTATGCGAATCTGCATCCGCTCGCGGCGGAAGAGGACGCGCAGGGCGCGCTGGAATTGATTCACGAGTTACAGGAAAATTTGTCGGAGATTACTGGGCTGCCGGGTATCTCGCTGCAACCGGCTGCGGGCGCGCATGGAGAGATGACCGGAGTAATGCTGATTCGCGCCTTTATAGACGCGCGCGACGGCGAGGGAGCATCCGCCACGCGGCGCACGATGTTGATTCCCGATTCGGCTCATGGAACCAATCCCGCGTCGGCTAATCTTTCGGGCTTTAATGTTAAAACGATTCGTTCTACTTCAGAAGGCTTGACAGACCTGGATCACCTGCGCGAGTTGTGCGCGCATGGAGATGTCGCGGGCTTGATGCTGACGAATCCGAACACGCTTGGCCTCTTTGAAAAAAACATCGAAGAGATTTGCAGCATCGTGCACGAAGCGGGCGGGCTGGTTTACATGGACGGCGCGAACATGAATGCGCTGGTCGGCGTCGCGCGTCCCGGCGACATGGGCGTGGATGTGATTCACCTCAACCTGCACAAGACCTTTTCGACGCCGCATGGCGGAGGCGGGCCGGGCAGCGGCCCGTGTTGCTGCTCTGCCGAGCTTGAGCCGTTTCTGCCGACGCCGCGCATCATTAAAGACGGCGATAATTTCCGGCTTGATTTTAATCGCCCGCAATCCATCGGTCGCGTCAAAGCTTTTTATGGAAACTTCGGGATGATGGTGCGCGCGCTCTCTTATATACAGACGCACGGCTATGAGGGCTTGCGCGAAGCGACGGAAGCAGCCGTCATCAACGCGCGTTACATCGCGCACGGTTTGAGTTCGGATTTCGATAAGCCATTCGATGCCCCGCCGATGCATGAAGTCGTCTTCACGGACAAGCGGCAATCGCGCAAGGGCGTGCACACGCTCGACATCGCCAAGCGACTGATTGATTACGGCTTTCATCCGATGACGATCTATTTTCCTTTGATTGTGCAGGGAGCGATGCTGATCGAGCCAACCGAATCCGTCGGGCGGCAGGAACTCGACCAGTTTATCGAAGCGATGCGCTCGATCGCACGCGAAGCAGTTGAAGACCCGGAGCTTGTCCTAAACGCGCCGCACACGACTCGCATTGGCCGCCTTGATGAAGCAGCGGCGGCGCGCAAACCTGTCCTTAGATGGAAGCCGAAGGAAGCTGCGTCCGCTGCTTAGACCGAGATTCAAACAGGGATGGACAGGAGAGACGGGATAAAAAACATTTGAGAATTTGAGATTTCAAATTTCAAAGTCTTAAATTTCTATCCTGTCTATCCTATTCATCCCTGTAAATTTATTCTCACTCGCCTTCCGATGGCACTTTGAGCAGTGCGAGTCTTTCGACCACGCGTCCGTTCATCAAGTGTTCTTCGACTATTTCAGCAACATCGCTGGCGCGCACCTGCGCGTACCAGATGCCGTCAGGATAGACGAGCACCGCTGCGCCGACCGCGCAAAAGCCGACCGAGCTGCAATCGGTCAGCACGATGCTACCTTTGGGATTCTTCCCCTTCTTCTCTTTTCCGAACAGGATGCCGCGCTCAAGAAGCTGTTCAGTGAAAGCTTCCTTCACTTCTGCGCTGCCGACAGCCGTGCAGGATTTCCCGTTACAGACAAAGACATGATGACGAATCGGCGCATAAGCGACGGGCGCAAGCGCGCAAACTTTTTCTCGTTCTTCGATAAAAGATATTTCTTTGGACATGATTTTCTACATCTACGGATTCTGTAATCTTGATGTCATGCTAACACGGTAGGTTTAGCGAAGCGAATCGGTGTTAAGTTATGTGCTTCATTGCTTCAAGGGCCGTGTAATTCTTTGCTTGCTTCACAGGGGTATTGTAATATTGAGTTATAGGGCGACTGCTTGTCAGACCGCGCGTGGAAGAGTTGGCGGTCGCAAGCTGTCGCCTCGTTTGCTGTCAACGGCCTGTTTCGAGCTTCAATTATTTTATGGCGAGCGGATTAGTCATACACATCGCAGCGGGTGAGGACAAGCACACGGAGGTGCTGTCGCACGAACGCATACGCATCGGCGCGGGCGAGAACTGCGACCTGCGGCTGCGCATCTCGACCCTGCCCGTCTCAACCAACGGAACTTTGCTCGAACTCGCACGCACCAACGGTCATTACCGCATCGCCAGTTTCGACCAGACAGTTGAAATCACGCACAACGGAGCGCCCCTTGTGACCGGCGCAAAGATTGCCGACGGCGATGAGGTTCGCGTAGAGGAGACGAATTTCGCGCTGCAATTCTTTCCCGTGCGCTCGCTGCCGATGGTCATCGGTCAACGCCGCGAGACGCAGGTCGCGCCTTTTATCGAAAACGCAGCCATCGAATCCGCCGCCACTGCGCGACGCGACGACGCCAAAGTTTTCCTGCGCGAGTTTACGCGCGAGCTGGTGCGCGAAATCAAGACGAGCACCAAGCTGATTGCGCTCGCCATCACGGTCGCACTCGTCGGCGGCGTGCTCTATCTGGGCTTTGCCGCCTACAAAGAGATACAGCAAACGCGTCGCATCAACGAACAGCTTAACGCCAAGCAGGAACAGGCGGCGCGCGACTTGGACAAGACTAGAGCGGAGATCAACGAAGCCAATAAGATGAACGAGGGCATCCGCGACAGTCTCTCCTTTGTCCCCAAGATCGTCGCCGAATATTCTCGCGGCGTGTGTTTGATTTCAGGCTCTTTCGTCTTTGTTGAATCCAATAGCGGACGACCGCTTCGCTATCCGGCGTCTCAGATGAGCGATGACGGCGTGGTCATCCAAAACGGCGAAGAACCTGTCGAGTTGACGCCGGACGGCGATGGCTCGGTCGCGGAGTTTGAATTTGTCGGAACCGGATTCTATGTCGGCGACGGGTACGTTTTGACTAACAAGCACGTCGCGCAGCCGTGGCTCGCGGACGAGCGCGCACAGAGCCTGAGCGTCAGCGGCATCAACGGCAAGCCGCGTCTGAAGAAGCTCGTGGCCTACTTCCCAGACCATTCACAGCCGTTCGCGCTCAAATTCAAAACCGCTTCCGCGCGTGACGATCTGGCAGTCTGCATGATTGAGACCAAAGAGGTGCCGGAAAAAATCCCCATGCTTCCGCTTGATAAAGATTCCGATGCGGTTGCCATCGGCAAGGAAGTAGCGATGATGGGTTATCCGAACGGGCCGGATCGGATACTCGCGCTCGCGGAGGAATCGGAGGCGCGCAGCATCAACGCGCGTTATGGTTCGTCGCTGGAATCTTTAATCAAATATTTATCCGAATCCAAACGCATTCGACCGCAGACGACTAAGGGAGCGATTACGGATTTAGCAGACCGGCGCATTGTCCACAGCGCGCAAACGGCTGAAGGCGGGTCGGGCGCGCCGCTCTTCGGTCAATCGGGACGCGTTATCGGCATCAACTTCGCCATCTTTACAGAGAACACGGCTTCAAATTTCGCCGTGCCCATACGCTATGCCATCACCCTGCTTGAGCGTGCCGGTTGGAAATCGCCGCAGCCTGAACAGCTCGAACCGGATGATAATGCCAACACGAATCAGTCGAACACGCGCCCGCCCGCGAGCGGCACAAATCCATCGCGCTGAGAAATCAGCTTCTCTTTCGTTATTCTCCCCTTCATTTAAATAAAAATTAGCCGCGCCTCGTCTCGTCAAATATGACACACTGCCCCTTGCTATAATTCTAATTGGATTTCCCGATACTGTTTCAGAGAGCATCAAACACATTAGTTTTCTACACGGAGAAAGATTATGAAACCTCTTACCATAATATTCAGATACGTCGCTTTTCTTTTCTGCCTGTCATTTGTCATCACGATATTTGGCGACTCGCAGCTTGTATATGCTCTGCCTGAGACGGATTCGCCGCAAGCTTCGACGATTAATGTTCCGGCGAGCACGATGACTTCATACGTTACTGCCGGTGACGTTAACGGCGATACTTACCCCGACATCGTGGTCAAAAGCGGTGCGGCGGCTTATCTTCTTATCTTAAATAACGGCACTGGCGGGTTTCTTCCAGCGACGACAAATGCGCTTGATACCAACTCTTATTATTTGAATCTCAGGGATTTTAACAACGATGGAAAGCTAGACCTTTTTTATCTCATTGCTCCGCTCTCCCAGATTAGCGGCTCGTGGACTTGTAATGTACGCTTGGGCGACGGGGCGGGAAATTTCGGCGCGCCGGTTACTTCCAATCTGATGGGCAGCGTCAGCATCGTTGACGTAGCTTTCGCGCATTTCAACAGCGACGCTTTTCTGGATGTGGCAGTCAGCACATACGGCCCCGGAGTCAGTGTTCCCGGCGGCGGCGCTATCGTCACACTCGGAAATGGCACGGGAAGTTTTACTCCGACTCCATTTATCGGCCTGCGCCCGCGCGGCGGCAGCATCGCCGCAGGGGATTTCAATCAGGATGGCAAGCAGGATTTGGCAGCCATGAGTGGCGGCGCGCCCTGCACCGACTGCGGGCCTGCGCTTCAGCTTCTTTTTAACGATGGAACAGGCAATTTCACAACTTTCAACACTCTTGCCCAGACGGAGTTTAATATTTACAACTTCTCTGTAGGGGATATGAACAATGATGGCAAGCCCGATTTAGTTGGAACTCGTGGCACGTCAATCGTGACCCTGCTCGGCACAGGGGCCGGTGATTTTGTGGTCGGAGGAAGCTTTAATCCCGGCCCTTTTACGACAACAGATGTCAGAGTCGCGGACTTCAATAACGATGGCAAGCTTGACGCAGTATTAGCAAGCTCAAGCAACAATCTTGCTTATGTCCTCTTTGGCAACGGCCTCGGCGGTTTCTCAAGCTCCATCATACTCGGCACGGGCGTCACTCCATCTTATCTTGACATCGCTGACTTCAATCGCAACGGCACGCCCGATGTGGCGATTTCCAATACCAATTCCAGTTATCTGACAGTGATCCTCGACCCGAACGCGGCCACACCGCTGCTCAAGACCCAGTTCGATTTTGACGGCGACCTGAGAGCGGATGTCGCAGTCTACAGAGACGGCAACACGCCCAATGCTCCGAGCTACTGGCATATTCTCAACAGTTCCAACAACACCTATCAGGGCTATCAGCTTGGCATGAATGGCGATAAACCCATCCCTGCGGATTACGACGGCGACGGCAGGACAGAAGTCGCTGTCTGGCGTCCTTCAACAGGCGTCTGGTATACCACCACTAATCCCGCGACCAACTACGGAGCTTTTCACTGGGGACAGACCGGTGACATCCCGATTCCCGGCGACTTTGACGGCGACGGCAAAGCAGACCATGCCGTCTGGCGTCCCTCAAACGGCAACTGGTATGTCATCAGAAGCTCAGACGGCGGATACCAGCAACAGCAGTTTGGGACAAGCACGGACAGGCCCGTCCTCGGAGATTTTGACGGAGACAGGAAGACTGATTTCGCCTTTTATCGCCCGGGCGCGTCGGCTCTGGCAAACAGTTTCTGGAATGTGATTCAAAGCTCAAACGGAGCGTTTTTATCCGCACAATTCGGAAGAGGCGAGGATAAGCCTGTGGCCGCCGATTACGACGGCGATGGCAAAACAAACTTTGCTGTCTACAGGCCAAGCAATTTTACCTGGTACAGGTCGCTTGACCCTGCGAGCAACTATGGAGCAATCGCTTGGGGCACTGAAGGCGATGTGCCCGCGCCCGCCGATTACGATAGAGACGGTAGAGCCGATGTCGCGGTCTTCCGCCCCGGCAGCAGCACATGGTATATCCTGCGAACATCTGACGGGTCAGTCGGCGCATTTAGATGGGGTTTGCCGAGCGACAGGCCAGTGCCTTCGTCTTTCATTCCTTAATCATTTATTAAAGGATTCAATCGAATGTGAGTTGTGACGTAAGTAAAGAACGTCTCGCGCAAAGGCGCAAAGGCGCAAAAAAAGACCGCAAAGGATTGAATGACACTTACACCTTGCGTGCTTTTCTTTGCGCCTTTGCGCCTTTGCGGGAAACTGTTTTTTCCTTGCTATGTTTGAAACTGACCTGCTATTGACGCCCGCTGACTTTTGACAGGATGCTCCGAATCACGATACCCTTGCGTCTTTTGTTGCCAACGGCAGCGACCTTTCGTTGTCGCTGGCAATAACTTTATCCGGCAGGGTGCGAATCTTTTGTAGGAGCATTTACGAGAGCTTGTCTGCTTCAGCGGAAACCATCACGACGGCGCGTTTGACGCCTGAGCTTTTTTTCGAGCGCGGGGCACGCACTGCGAGCCGCACGATTACGATTGCGGTCTTGGCCCTGATTATTCTCGTCGGCTTCGGCTTTCGCGCGACTCAACTCGGCGCGGAAGGTCTGAGCGAGGACGAGCTGAATAAGCTTCGTGCGGTCGAAGACTATCGCGCCAACGGTTTGACGGCGGCCAACGGCGAGCATCCGATGTTGATGAAAGCGATGCTGACTGTAAGCATCGTCGCTGCCGAAAAATGGAATCAACTCTCTTTAGTCGCCGCGCATCCGTCGCTGCATGTCTCTACGGAGATGGCTTTGCGTCTTCCGGCGGCAATCTTCGGCGCGCTCACCTCGCTCCTTATTTTCCTCGTCGTGTCGGAACTCTTCGGGACGCAAATCGGACTCATAGCGGCTGCGCTGTGGGCCGTTGACCCGACCGGCATCAGCTTTAACCGGATCGCTAAAGAAGACACTTTCCTGCTCTTCTTTTTTCTCCTGGCAAATGTTTTCTGGGTGCGCGGGCAACGGGTTGCGGAGAGCGGCGCGGGCAAGGCCGAGCCTTACTACTGGGCCACTGCGGCTGCCTTCGGCGCGATGATGGCGTCGAAATATTTGCCGCACTTTATGGCGATCAGCATCAGCTATTACTATATCTTTCAGGGCATCCCTGCGACGCGCTGGCGCATGGGCAAGCGCAAGTGGCTTATCTTTTTCGGCATCATGGGCGTGGCCTTCGTGCTCTGCAACCCGACTATCCTGCTGCCCGGCACGTGGCGCGAGATAGGGCTTTTCGCTCGCGAAAAGCGTATCGGCCATGACAGCTACGAATTTATGGGCACGCTCTATCGCAATCAGGTGACGCTCTGGCTCAAAGGGTCGCCGTGGTATTTCTATTACGTCTTTATGGGAGTAAAGCTGTCGCTGCCTGTGGTCGCAGCGTTTCTGGCGGGCTTGCCGCTCCTGTTTCGCAAGCGACTTGGCGACGGGAGATTCCTGATTCTCTTCTGGCTCTTTTACTGGTTTATGCCCTTCACTGTGATGGGAGGAAAGTTTACGCGCTATTTCACGATGGCCCTGCCGGTGGTCTTAATCACTGCGGCCATCGGCATACACTTTATCGCACAGCACGTCTCGCGCTTCGTCGCGCGCACCTTTGAGAATCAATCCTTCGGCGCGTATGCGCGTGCGCTGGTCATCATGCTGGCGTTGACGTTTCCGGCCATTGCTGCGGCCAGCGTGATGCCGCATTACAGGCTTTACACAAACGTGCTCGGCGGCGGATGGGAACGCGCGGGGAGTTATTTTCCGCACGATGAATTTTATGATGCGAGCATACGTCAGGCTGCATTTGAGATCGCTGCGCGGGCCGGAAAGGGTGTGCGCGTGGCGAGCGAGACGCCCGGACTCGTTGATTATTACGCAAAGCTCGCAGGTCGAAACGATCTGGTTTCGCTCTCTTTGACAGACCATGCCGCGATGCAGCAGTTTCAAGTGGGAGATATAGTCATCGTCGCGCGCGGGCGTCGTTATTTCAGCAATGAAGCGCAGGTCGAAAGCTTGCGCGGGGCCAAAGGGCCGGATGTCAATCTTTCGCTCGGCAGAGTTCCATCCGTTGACATCTACACGCTGGATCAATCTGCGGCGCAGGCTTTTGTCAAAGCGGCTCGCTGAAGCACTGCTTTTGATTTTGGTAATGCTGCAATTCTGGTAAAATCCCACGCATGCAGCCGAAGCTATACTATTTGTCATTCCGGCACGAGTCTTGCTGATTCGTTGGTGATTCAGATAGAGCGCGTGCCCACGCAATCATTTAGCTGCGTTTTCAGAGGGCACGGGGTGCAGTTTTTTTGTTTCACATGGAGGGGAAAACTTACTATCGGAACCAAAGCATGATGACTGTTCCCCCAGCACGCAAAAAGCAACGAAGGCTCTCTGCAATTATCTCTCTCCTTTTAACGCTTTCGTTCGCTTCGCAAAACCATCTTCTTCTGGCCCAGACAGCCGCGCCTGTGACGGCGTCGCCGGTGACTTCGCCTGCCCCGCAGCAGCCGCAGCCCGGCTTCCGGCTCGAACGCCGCGCGGTCGCCGGAGGTGCGGAGCTTTTGACTATCTTCGGGAGCCTCGACGGGCTGCCGCATGAAGACAAGCAGGCTTCGGATGTGCCGCTCGTCAGCCTGCTGCGCGACACGCTTGGCGATGATAATCCTGAGAACGACCGCCTGCGTTATCTCTGGATGCTGACCTACACGAGGCCCACGCTCTGGCAGCGTCTGGCGAGCGCGGTTCCCTTCCTCTATACGCGCGTCGACAACAAACAGGACGCGGCCAAAGATTCGCCTCCTCCGCATCTCATAGACCTGCATTCCAACGGCGGCGGCGCGTGGAAAAAGATTTTCTGGATGGCGATTCAGAGTTTTGTACTCGACACCTACGGCTTTCCCGTCAAAGCTCCGACGCGCACCTACAGCCGTAATGCTGGCGACTATCGCAAGGCTCATATCGTCCGCGCGCTGGCGATTCTTTCGCTGTATGAAAACGCAGCCGGAGGCTCGCCCGTCTTTTCCGCTTCGGAGATGCACGACATACAGGGACGCCTGATGCTGTCGGATAAACTGCTTGGCGGACTGATTGACGACATCTACCTGCAACGCGTTTACGACAAGCAGACGACGATGGCGCAAGATGTGCGCGGGCATAACTGGGAACTGCTGCGCCAGCATGCCGAAGCGCAGATGCTGTACTTCGAGCCGCTTGAGCTTCCAGACGGCAGCGCGACGCATGCGATGCTCTGGGTCGCGCGTCCTGACCTTGTCAAATTTCAAGACCGGAAATTCAAATCGCGCTTTCTCAATATCGCCAACCCGTGGCGCGATGACCGCCTTCGTTACTGGAACGGCTATACGGAAACACGCTATTTCGATGCGGAGAATCGCCCGGTGGAGCATGACGCGCCGGGAGCGCGACCCGTCGAGATGATTCCGCTCGCGCTCTACGGGCTGGATCACCCGAAGATTCCTATCCTGCTCGTGGACTTTCGCAGCAAGTACAACGCGAAGGGGCGCGAGACGACGCGACGCGTCCTCGAAGATGTAGCGCGCAATGTGTTCTCGCTTTCAAAGTTTGACATTCCATATTTTCTGGGAAGGCAGGTTTACGATTTCATGCTGGGGCGGCGCGCGATGGACATACACCAACCGTCGCGCCTGCGCGCCTACTCGCAATTGAAACTGCTGCTCTCTTTGAGCGCGTCTTTAGACCCGGAGCTACGCGACGAAATCGGCAGACGAATGGAGTATGTCTCGCTCAATCCTCTGGAAAACAACATGAAGGCGGAGGCGAAGCTGGCTCGCACGCAGTATGACGCGCTGGTTGCTTATGCGAGCCGTGCCGACGGGTTGACCGCGCAGCTTGACCGCGACAGGCGCGCAGAGATGGTTCCGCTCGCACACGGAAAAACCAGGCAGGCTTTCTTTCGTCTCGGCAACCTGCTGACGTTCGGGCTTTATGAACATCGTGAGACGGCTACGCCGGAGTTGCAGCAAAAGATGGAGATGGCGCGCCGCCTGCAATATCACGACCGGTTCCTGCGCGAGGTGGCAAAGTCAAGCCCTGTCATCGAAGTCGTCCAGAACATGGAAGAGGTGCGAAATTCCCTGCGCTTTATCGCAGAGCACGGCGACGAGGCGAGCGGAAAAACCGCACAGGCCGTGGCCCAAATCTTCAACCACACAGAGGATGAAGAAGCGCGCAAGCTGTGTCTGGGCGGTCTTTATCGCATCAATAATCCGAAGGCCAAAAAAGAGCTGCTCTCGCTTTATCAGCAAGAGAAACCCGCCAGCGTCTGGCGCACGCTGATTGCAGAATACCTGCGCAACGCCGTCCGCGAAGAACGTCGCATCGCTCCTGCCGATGCGAAAGTCATTACCAGCGTAGTCGGGTTATGAAACTCCTTATCCGAAAAGATATTTACCGCAGAGACGCGGCGAGAGGGAGAGAGAAACAACAAGTAATAGATTCAGACATGAAACAAGTCTTTTATCATTTCCCATCTGGTTCTTCTGTGCGTCTCCGCGTCTCTGCGTTTCAATCTCGCTTGACCTCGCTCCTTCCGGCGGCTCTCGCGCTGGCACTGTTGTGCTGTCTTCCTGCAATCGCAGTGGCGCAGACCCGCCGTCTGGTCGTGCTCAAGGTGGATGGTTTGCCGCAACGCATGGTTGAGAGATACGTGCGCGAGCGCAACCCGCGCACGGGCAAGAGCCAGTTGCCGTGGATAGAGCATGTTTTTTATGAGCGCGGCTCGCGGCTCGAAAATTTTTACACGCGCGGCATCAGTCTATCCGGCCCGTCATGGGCCATCCTCGACACAGGGCAGCACGCGCAGATCAAAGGCAACGTAGAGTTTGACCGCTACACCCTGCACACCTACGACTATCTTAATTTTATCCCTTACTGGTTAGCATATGCCGGACAGGTGCGCGTGGATATGCCCGGAACCGAAGTGATGGACGAGATGGGCACGCCGCTCCTCCTGGACGCTTATCCATACGACGAGCGTTATATGAGCTTTCAGCTTTACCAGCGCGGCACGCGTTGGACTACGCTTGAGCGCGGGCTGAAAAACAGGGTTACGACGCGTGCGCCACGCGAGTTGTTGGATGAATGGACGTTGGGGCTGGAGTTCCGCAACATTCTTCTTGACCAGCTTGAGCGCGAGTTGCTTGCAAAGCTCAAAGACCCGCGCATACGTTATCTGGATTACTACACGACCGAGTTCGACCATCGCACGCATCACAACCGCGACGCGCAATCGCAGCTCATCGCTTTGCAGGAACTGGATGCCATCGTCGGGCGCGTCTGGTCTGCGATTCAAAAGACGGAGCAGGCGGACGAGACTGCGCTGGTGATGGTTTCGGATCACGGCACGAATACGGACGAGAGCGTTTACAGTCAGGGCTACAATCTGGTCAAGCTGCTCGGCAGCCCGGAGGGCGGCGGGCATCACATCATCACCAAGCGGCGCTTGCTGCTCGATTATTCGATCAAAGGTTTTTACCCGCTCGTCCCTTTGATTACGACGACGACGGAGGACTCTTATTATCTGAAGGGCCAGAGCACGTCTTACCCGACGGCCCTGCTCGATTTTGACGGCAACGAGCGCGCCTCTATACACCTGCGTAGCTCAGACCTCAACGTGCTGCATATCCTGTTGCAGCAACTTCAGCGCAAAGACCTTTCGGAGACGATGCGCGGCGCGCTCGCGGGAGCTTTCTTTCAAACTCTTGACCACCGCCGCAAAGACTGGGAAGCAGACATCGAATCGCTGAATGAAGAGTTGGGCGCGCTTCGTCGCTGGATTGCGGAGCAGCAGGCCATCATCGCCAAACAGCCGAAGAAATGGACCAAAGCCGATTCGGATGCCGGGCGCGATCTGGATGCGCGCCGCATCAGCGCGCACATGGACTCGGCCATGTCTGACGAACGCGACTATACGGAATACGCGCGGACGCTCTCAAACCTGCTCGCGCTCAAACGCGAAAACTTTGATCCGGCACGCATCCAGATTGCAGAGGTCATCGCCAAAAAGGGCATGGGCGACCGCAATTCGATTTATGAGTTGCAAAACTACGTCGTCGGCATCGCGCCGGAGGGTTTGCAATTGACCGGCACGGGCGCGCTTGACATGCAGAAAAGCTTCAAACGCGTTGACTATTTCTCGCTGCTCCAGAACGTGACCGTGCGCAACAACGTGCAGCAAGGAATCAGCAATCACCCGATTGATTTTGTGGCCGTGCGGATTCCGCGTCATCAGATAGCTTCGTCTTTCAGCCCGGACATGCAATCGGACGGCGATCCTGTCTGGCTTTCGGGCGGGCCGGGTCAACAGGCTCTGATCCTCTCGCGCAATGAAGAACGCACGGGCCGCGTCAGCCTGCGTTATCTTCCCGTCTCGAATTTGCGGCAAGGGGCGGACGGCCATTTCAGCTTTGAGCGCGGACAATGGCGCGCGGGGCTGCCCTTGAAGATTTGGGAGGACGCGCAGCTCAAAGCGCCTGCCATTGATTCGCGCGAATCATGGCTCAGTGCTTGGCACACGGATGTCGAGTGGTTGCGCGCACTGCATAAAACAGAATACTCTAACGGTTTGATTGGCGTGCATGAACAACTGACAAAGCATCCGGCAGAAGGTTTGGATGTGGATGCGACGGGCATCAGCGCCGACGAGCGGCTGATTCGTCGCTATAAAAAAAGGCAGCGTGATTTGGCCGAGGCCGATTTATTGTTGCTTGCCAACAGTCACTGGAATTTCGATGTGCGCGGATTTAATCCGGGCGGAAATCACGGCTCGTTCCTGCGCGTCTCGACGCACGCGACATTGATGATGGCGGGCGGCGCACGCACGGGCATTCCGCGCGCTGCGGTGGTCGAAGAGCCTTACGATAGCTTGAGCTTTATGCCGACGTTGCTCGCGCTGACAGGACAGATAGAAGACGAGCGCAAACCCGTGCCGGTCTTGTCGCAGCGCGGCTTTCGCCCCTTTCCCGGACGCCTGATTAAAGAGGTGCTGAGCGCGCCGAACCAGACGCCCGCTCCGATAGCAAAAGGAGCAGGCAGTGCTTCCAAATGATTAGCGAAGAGCATCTGGCAAAAGAGACTGCGGAGGGCGCGGATGAGGCGGATGCTATCTCTGATGAAGCGGGTTCGTTAGAAAGAAAGAAGACGCGCCGTTCCATTGTGTGGCTTCAAGGCGTAGCATTTGCGCTCGGCCTCGCGCTGCTCGTTTACGTTCTCAACCGCGTCGGCATCCAGCCGGTCTTCGATGCTCTAAGCCGCATCGGCCTCGGCTTTCTTCTCATTCTCGGCATCAATGGCCTGCGCCACGTTTTCCGCACCATCTCCATGAGTCTGGCGGTCGCGCCGGAACACAGAGAGTTTAACTTTCGTCATGCGTTTGCCGTCCGGCTGGGCGGCGAAGCGGTCAGCTTTCTGACTTTCACCGGGCCGCTGCTGGGCGAAGCCGCGAAGGTCGCGCTCCTGCGTCGCCGCGTCCCGCTGGCACACGGCGTTCCCGCGCTGGTCGTAGACAACCTGCTCTACAATTTATCCGTCGGAGTCTTTATCTTAAGCGGCGCGTGCGTGATGCTGTGGGCCTATGACCTGCCGATGGTTGTGCGCTATGTGCTGCTGGCGATTGCCGTCTCTGCGCTGCTCGGTCTGGCCGCCGCCGTTTTCGCCGCGAGTCGCCGCGTGATGTTGTTTTCGTGGATGATTGACCGCCTTGCGCGTTTCGGCTTTCATCCCAAAGCTCTGACCTCGCGCCGCGATCAGGTCTATGAGCTTGAATCGAAGGTTTATGATTTTTACACGCACCGGCGCGGCACATTCTTCGTTTTGCTGGGATTGAATTTTCTGGCCCATGCGTCGAGCGTGCTGGAAGTTTACGTCACGCTGCGGATGCTTGACCTCAAAGCCGATGTGCAGGCTTCATACGTCATAGAGTCTTTGACTAAAGTCATCAACTTTGTCTTTGGCTTTGTGCCGGGAACTATCGGCGTCTATGAAGGCGGAACTGAAGTCGTGCTGCAAACTCTGGGCTACGTGGCCGCGACGGGCTTCACGCTGGCGATTGTGCGTAAAGCTGGAATCGTCTTCTGGACTGTCATCGGGCTGTTCATCTTAGCCTGGCGCACAGTGCCGCATGGAGCCAGACATTTAACCGACCGAAGCCCTCGTCTGAGAAAGATTATGGACAGCCTCGTGTTCTCGAATATCATGCACAGGCCCGCGCGCACAGCCGTCAGCGTGATGGGCATTGCGATTGGCGTACTGCTGATAGTTTTCACGGTCG
Organism: Pyrinomonadaceae bacterium; assembly: GCA_963817025.1. Taxonomy (GTDB): domain Bacteria; phylum Acidobacteriota; class Blastocatellia; order Pyrinomonadales; family Pyrinomonadaceae; genus JACMLC01. The sequence continues at coordinate 1,779,079 of CAWFML010000005.1, forward strand.
GCCTCGCGCACGGAGTCTTGCGCGAGCGCGGGCGACGCGAATCGAACATCGGCGCGGAAATCATGGTGCGCGCCTCCGGCACAATCGGCCTCACAGGCTCGCAGCCATTTGCCGTCCCCGTCTCTCATGCCGCTGAACTGGCGCGCATCGAAGGTGTGCGCGCCGCCGTGCCTATCGGCCAGAATCTTGTGAGCAGCGACAAGGGATTTGGCAGCCGTCTGGTGGACGGGATTCCGTTCGAGCAGTATGCGGCCCTGACGGGTTTGACTATTAAGGAAGGGACGAAGTTTACGGGCGGGCCGGACGAAGCGATTGTAGATACCGTCTGGCAAAAGGATAGAAACGCGAAGGTCGGCGACACAGTCGTACTTTATGAAAAGCCTTTCCGCATCGTGGGCATTTATGAGCCGCCGGGTGGTGGACGCATCAAGATTCCGCTCGCGGCCATGCAGGAGCAACTCGGCGGCGAAGGCCGCGCGACAGCCATTCTGGTCGCCTGCGCCGACCCGAACCAGCAGGAGACGGTCGCCGCGCGCCTCAGAGAAAAATTTCCCGACGACCAGATTATTTTCACGCGTGACCTGCCGGAGATTTACGCATCGGGCGTGCCTGCGCTCAATATTTTCATCAACGTCGTCGTCGCCATCGCCGCAGCCATCAGCATGCTCGTCATACTGCTTGCCATGTACACGACGGTGACGGAGCGCACGAGACAGATAGGCATCCTGAAAGCCCTCGGCATGTCGAACGCCTCTATCGCATGGGTCATCGAGCAGGAGGCTCTGCTGGTCAGCGTGATGGGCGTCGTGGTCGGCGTGCTGCTCACGCTCGCGCTGCGGTTTGCCATCATGCGCTCGACCTCGCTGACCGTGGAGATCGAGCCGCGCTGGATTCTGGTGGCCCTGGGAGTCGGCCTCGTCGGCGGCACTATCGGTGCGCTCTACCCTGCCCTGCGCGCCGCGCGTCAGGATGCAGTTGAAGCTTTGAGTTACGAATAAGATAGTAATACAGCGAAGAAAGTTTCCCGCAAAGGCGCTGGTGGCGCAAAGAAAGCAGCTTGTCTTTCTTTGCGCCACCAGCGCCTTTGCGGGAAACTTTGTTGTTTTTCTTAAAGCTATTTGCGATAGAGTGAGACCAGATACGCCCTCCCTGACGGTCGGGCTACTGCCCCTGAAGGCATGATGCGACTTCTTTGCACGGTTGTAGATTCAGTTCACTCTGCCAGCGCGAAAGAAGATTTCCACCATGCCTCATCATTCCATGGCCTCAGTTGTAAACGGCTCAGCTTTAGCTCGCGCGAAGCTTTGGCAATAAAAGCTTCGATGTCAGGAATGGTGCGCGGGATAGCGGCGGTCATCCACTTCACGCCGTCAGCAGTCACCAGCATGTCATCCTCTATGCGAACGCCTATGCTCTTGTATTTCTCAAACGCGGGGCGGACGGCGGCGATAAACTTTTCGTTCTCCGCAGTTTTGGGCAGATAATCCAGCGCGTCCTCGCGTATATAAATCCCCGGCTCGTTGGTAAAGGTCATGCCCGCATCCAGTTTTGTCTCGCGCGTGCCGACATCGTGCACATTCATCCCTAAGAAATGCGAGTTGCCGTGCATGAACCAGATGCGATGCTGGTTCGAGTTGCGGTCTGTAATCAAGCCGAGTTTGAGAAGTCCGTCTTTGATGACTTCGGTGGAGGCGTTGTGCACATCCGAAAGCGTTGCGCCGGGACGTGTGGCACGCGCGGCTGCTTCCTGCGCGGCGTAGACTATGTTGTAAATCTCCGCCTGCTCGCGCGTGAACTTGCCGCTCACAGGAAACGTGCGCGTGACATCCGCTGTGTAGTGCCCGTACTCCGCTCCGACATCCATCAACAACAGCGTGCCCTGTTGGATGCGGCCCTGCGAATCGTTGTAATGTAAGGTGGTCGCATTCGGCCCGCAGCCGACGATTGAAGGATAGCCCCAGAAATCCGCGTTGCGTCGTTTGAATGTATATTCGACCTCGGCCTCGACTTCATATTCCCAACCGACGCGGCCCGCGACGGCCATCGAGCGGCCCAGAGCTTCGCCCGTGATGTCTATCGCATGCTGCAAAAGCTGTAATTCCATAGGCGACTTGCGCAGGCGCATCTCTGTAAAAACGGGCGACACATCGCGCAGGCTAAAGCCGCTCGAAGTTCTGGCCCACTGCGCTGCGTAATTCTGCTCCTGCCTGTACTCACGGCTCTCCGCTTCGCGCGGCATTAGCAGATAAAGCTCCGCTTCTCCCTGCGCTGCCGCCGCGAAAAGACTTTCATAGCCGGTTGAAGTAGAAGCTGTGACAGTGTGGCTCACATTGCTGCCCTGCGGAGTCTGCGAGCCATTTTGCGCGGCGGAAGCTTGCGGCGTGATGGCGTTTGCCGTCGTCAGGTTAGCAGCAGATTTGGTTGTGACAGGGCTGGACGGAGTAGCAGAGTTGGCGGCGGTTGTCGTCTGGGCCGATTGCGGCACGGGCGGCGTGACTGGCCGCGCGTTTACCGTCGCGCCCGGAGACATCAAGAGCGCAGCGCCCTGCGGGCGATAAGGCTGGCGCGTTCGTATGGCGCGCATGAACGGCTCAAACTCGCTCGCTTCCCAGATTTCCGTGACACCGGAAAGAGAGCGCGCTTCTTCAGGACTATACATGTGGCCCGTCCATGTTTCGGCTGCCGGGTCGCGCTTGGGCAGGAAAAGAATTTCGGGCGTCTGACGGTTGCCGGGCATTAAGACGAGCGTTGCGCCCTTCTGCTTGAGGTTGGTCAGATAATAGAGATTGTTCTCCTGCCGGTACTCGTAGTCCACATCATTCGTATAAACGCGCGGCTCTGCGCTGAAGAGCAAAAGGACGGCGGTTGAACCAATCTTCTCTGCGACGCGTGCGCGGCGCGCGGCCAATTCTGCGAGACGCGCCTCGTCGTTGAAAACCGGCGCGGGCGGCGCGAGGCGGATGACGGATGAAGCGGATTTATCCTGCTGGCCCGGTTCTGTTTCCGCCAGCACAGGCAGAGCAACCAGTAGCGCAACAAGCGCGACGAAGGCTGCCAGACGGCTGTAAGTTTTCTTGACGCTCATAAAATCATCTCCTCAGACGGCCACAAAGAAAGTTTCCCGCAAAGGCGCTGGTGGCGCAAAAGAAAGGCGCGAAGGAAACTTTCCAGATAAAATAGAGTTCAGCACCTTCGCGTCTTGTTTTCTTTGCGCCTTTGCGCCTTTGCGGGAGATGTTTTCCTCTATCTGCCGGAAGTCGCTCTCAATTGAATACTGCGATCAATATAACTCTTTTCCTTATTTTCAAGAAAGACTGAAAAGAGTTATTCATCTTTGCTGCGCGATGACGCGCACGGGCGTGTCGTGTGTGGTGCGGTTGCCGAAAAAATCTTCCGCCATGACGCGCACAGTATAATCTCCCGGCGCGAGCTTTGAGGTTTCCCAGAAGCCTTCGCGTGCTGCGCGGTCGCGCACGATGTTGGTAACGATGTAAGCGAAGATGGTCACGCCTGTCGCGCCGGAATGACTGCCCGCTGCATACGCAGTCTGAGCCGTGGATTCATCCAGCGGCAGAGTTTCAAAAGAGATATTAATACGCGCTTCTGCGAAACCGTCCGCCGGTTTTCCGTCCGGGTTGAGTATCTGATAACCGAGCCGGTATAAGCCCAGTCGCCGCCGCGCAGCGTTGCCGTCCATCTGATCGTAGGCGCGCACGACAATCCGCACGTCGCCTTCGACATTCAAACGCTCTTTGTTTTCTGAAAAAGAAATCTCTCGCCATGCGGCGTCAAAAAAGCTGACGCCGTTCTTTTCAATCACGGGAGCAATGCTGTCTTTCACGCCCGGCAGTTCGAGCGCGGCGAGCGCGTTAAATTCTCCCCTCAGCGGCCCCGCAATCAGATGAACGTGATTCTGATTATTGAGCGTGCCGATGGCTTCGCCAGCCTCGAAGCGCGCCCCGCGTCGCACGCGCATGCGCGCAAGACCGCCATCAGGATTGCGTCCGGCGAGAAATTTTTCTTCATCAAGCACGCGGTCGTTCTGGTCTCTGCCGATGCGTACATGTATGTAGCCGAGCCGGGGAAAGCGTATACGCTCGCGCGTCGTGCCGACATCTTCAACGGAAAGAGGATTGAGGATGCGTTCCGTCCTGACGGCGCGCACCGTCTCGCCATAAGCTCCGGGAATATCGAGGCCGTTATGAAACCAGGCATCCCTGTCATATTCATCCACTTCGCCGCGTATCTCGCCAAAGGTTGCGGCAATCTCGCGCGTGCGCTCAGGCGGCGCGTAAGGCCAGCGGCCAGCGGCTTCAGCGCGAAGTTGCTCCGCAGTCAGTGTCGGCAGCGCAGTTGAAGACAGTTGCGCTCCGCGTTCTCTTCCCTTTCCCACAAAGGCGCGCACGAGTTTGTTGCCGCTGTCGGTAAACAGAATTGTTCCGTCTGAAGCGAGAGCGATGCCCGTGGGGCGATTGATACGCGCCCACTCGATTGCGCCATCCTGAAAGCCTGCGCCTTTGCCTCCGGCCAGCGTTTGGACGCGTGGGAAAACGTTCCAGCCGCAGAGACGCAAAGCCGCGCCCCGCGCGTCAGCGACAAAGATCGTCCCGTCTGCTGAAACTGCTACTCCGATTGGCTCGTTAAACGAAGCCGCGAACAGCAATCCATCCTTGACCGACGGCTCGCCCGTTCCGGCAATCGTTCGCACACTGCCATTAACCTCGACGCGGCGTATGCGATGATTGCCAGTGTCCGCCACAATCAACGCGCCGTCGGGCGTGACTGCGATTCCGCATGGAGTATTGAAACGCGCCTCTGCGCCCGTCGAAGCATCTGCAAAGCCCGTCTCGCCCGCGCCCGCGAGCGTGCTGACGTTTCCATTTTTATCAATGGCCCTGATGCGGTCATTGTAAGTGTCTGCGACAAAGATGCTGCCGTCGCTTCCGACAGCGACGCCGACAGGGCCGTTAAAGAGAGCCTGACTTGCATTTCCGTCTGCAAAGCCAGCGCGTCCACGAATGCCTGCGACAATCTCTGTGCGCCCGCTATCAGGATAAAGCCGACGAATCACATGCGCGCCCGTCTCCGCTATCACCAGCGAGCCGTCCGGCGCAAACGCGATGGCAGAAGGCGTGTCCAGATGTTCGGTGATGGCCGTCGCGTTCCCCACGCGCTTTATCTGCCAGACTTTCCCAGTCTCGCCGTCCGTCACATAAATCGCGTCATCTGCGCCGGTAGCGATGCCAAAAGGCTCTGCAAAGCGCGCTGCTTGCTCGCCGTTCTCAGTTCCGGCGATAGTGTAAATTTCGCTGAGCGGCGCGGGTTCAGGAACGCTTCGCAGCTTTCCATAAATCAGGAAAGCGACAAGGGAAACGGCCAGAATGGAGATGATGAGCAGGACTGTGCGTATATGTTTGATGAACATTAGATAAAAGCGGCTTGCGCGAGAGACCTTAGAACGGCTAAATTTATCTGCTTCTGATGCAAAGAAAGTTTTGCGCTCGCAGCCGGATTCAATATAATACCTGATCGAACAAGGAATGCTCGTCGGCCAACCTGCTCATTTTGATTTTCAAACATTTGAATGGCAACCGGTCATAGTCAGAGCAAGAGGCGAAGAATGATTTAGCAGACCCGTTTCGCCCTTGCAACTTTGCACGCAGCCGTGAGATTTTTGTTCGGTTTCACAAAGCCACTATTAACAAACGGAGATACAAATGAAACGCTGTCCTACATGCAATCGCAGCTACACGGACGATTCACAAAAATTCTGTCTTGAAGACGGAGCGACCCTGATAGAGGAAACCACTGCCTCCTTTGACCCGCAGGCCACCATCGCCATGCCCGCCGGGCAGACAACGAATCCACCTTCGAACCCTTATGGCTCAGGCGCGGGGCAGGGTTCTTACGGCGCAGGCGCAGGTCAAAGCCCGTATGGCTCAGGCGCGGGGCAAAGCCAGTACGGTTCGAGCGCAGGCCAAAGCTCTTACGGTTCGGGCGCGGGCCAGAGCCAGCAGCAAACGCCGTCATGGTCGCCCACGCCGCCACAGTTTAATCCGGCAGCGCCTGCAAAGAAGCGCAGCATGCTGCCGTGGATTCTAGGGGGCGTGGCAGTGCTTCTTTTGGGAGGTATCGGGCTGATCGTGGCAATCGTCCTGCTCGCTTCGAGCAGCTCATCAAACACTAATAATTCAAGCAACTCGAATTTAAGTTCGAGGTCAAACTCCAACAACTCCAACTCCAACAACTCCAATAAATCAAACACCAATACACGCGTGAGTACGGGTGTGCCAATCGTCAGCCCGGACGGAAAGATTCAGATCACGGCCCCCACCACATGGAAGGCTACGACCGAGCTGAATGACAAAGCCGAGTTGCAGGCATCCGACACCAGCAATCAGATGTACCTGATTGTTCTGACAGACGATAAATCCAACTACAGCAGCAGTATGACTTTGGAGAAGCACTCAGCCGAGACGCTCGGGACGCTGACCAAAGCCATGACCTCTTCGACCAAGATCGGCCCGACAAGACTCACGGTGAACGGCAACCCTGCATTGCAGTACGAGGTGCGCGGCGAGATTAAGGGACTCAATGTCGTGTACCTGCACACGACGGTCGAGACCTCTCAGAATTTCCATCAAATCGTATCGTGGACGCTTCAGACAACCTACGACGCGAAGAAAGACACGCTTCAGGAAATTATCCAGAGCCTCAAGGAAAACTAATCGCCTTAAAGAAGGCAAAAGTAAAAAGGTAAAAGGCAAAAGTGAAGACAGCATGTCTCGCATCTTCACTTTTGCCTTTTACCTTTTTACTTTTGCCTTGTTCGGCGTATGCTAGGCGGCATGAGTAACGGGCCAACCGCAATTGATCCCGACGATCAAATCATTGACATTGAGCCGCCCCTGCCGAAACGCAGGCGATTCCGGCTCTGGCTCATTCTGGCAACTGTCGCGCTCGTTTTTGCGCTTTTCAGATTCATCTCGGTTTACATAGAAGCCCTGTGGTTCGGCTCGCTCGGCTTCTCTTCGGTCTTCTGGTACACCTTTCGTCTCAAACTTTTTCTCTTCCTCATCTTCGGGCTGCTGACCGTCATTATCCTGCGCGCCGGATTTCGCCTGCTTGAACATACCTTTGCGGCCACTGCGCTCGAACGCCGCACCATGACGGTTAACAAGCAAATCGTGGTGATTGAACCCGCGCGTTTCATGCGACCGCTCGCATGGGTGGTCTCACTCGTCTTCGGCCTCGTTTACGGGTTAGGGATGAGCGAAGCGTGGCGTTCCTTTGCGCTCTATCTCAACCAGCAACCGACGGCAGGCAGTGATCCGATTTTCGGGAAAGCGCCGGGCTTTTATCTTTTCTCGCTGCCGGTTTACGAGATGGTCGCGTCATGGCTGACGATGCTCGCCTTCGTCATTCTTGGCGCGACGATTGTCTACGCTCTTTTGGCAGCCCCGCAGAACAGGCGACCGAGAATCGTGACCGCCCCGGCTGTGGGTGCGACTGTTTATCGCGCCATCTCTTTCGCGCTGGCGGGTTTGCTGCTCCTGCTGGCGTGGCAGGTTTACTTATCACGCTTTAGTTATCTGTTTGACGACCACGAAATTTTCTCCGGCGTGAATTTCACGGAGGCGAACTATCTACTGCCCGGATTGCTCGTCGTCGCAGTGACATTGATCGTGTCCGTCGTTATCTCCGTCATCAACGCTTTGACGCAGAGACGCCTGCGCCTGCTCCTGCTCGCAGTCGCGCTGCCGGTCGCGGCCTACGTCGTCGCAGGCATTTTGATTCCCGGCTATGTCACGAGCTTTATCGTCAAGCCAAACGAACAGGGGCGCGAAGCTCCGTATATCGAGCACAATATCGAATGGACGCGGCGCGGTTTCGCGCTCGAAGGAATCGAGACGCGCAGCTTTGAAGCCGAATCTTCAACTGCCTCGCTCGACATCGAGAGCAATCGTCCGACGATGGAAAACATACGCCTCTGGGACTGGCGTGCGCTTCAATCCACGCTCGCTCAGGTTCAACAGATTCGCACCTACTATGATTTCCCGGACGTGGATGTTGACCGCTATCGCATCGGCGGGCAAATGCAGCAGGTGATGCTCGCCGCGCGCGAGTTGGACGTGAACGCGCTGCCGGAACAGTCGCGCAACTGGATTAACGAGCGGCTCGTCTACACGCACGGCTACGGCGTGACGATGAACACGGCCAACGGTTTTACGCCCGAAGGCATGCCGCGCTTTCTGCTTTCAAACATGCCTATCGAATCGAGCGCGCCTGAGATAAAAGTGACCAGACCGGAAATCTATTTCGGCCAGAAGACGGACACGCATGTTTATGTGAAGACCGGACAGAAAGAGTTTGATTACCCGCAGGGCGAAGCCAACCAGACAACTGTGTATCAGGGGACAGGCGGCATCGCCATCGGCAGCGGGCTTCGCAGGATGCTGCTGGCATGGTCGCTCGGCGATCTGTCAAAGCTTCCCTTCTCCGACGACATCACTGCGGAGAGCCGCGTCTTGATGCGCCGTAACATCACTGAGCGCGTGCGCGAGCTTGCTCCATTTCTCATCTACGACGGCGACCCTTACCTCATCGTCGCAGAGGATGGCCGTCTAGTCTGGATGATTGACGCTTACACGGAATCTGCCACTTATCCTTTCTCGCGCCATCATGTCGCGGCGGGCCAGCGCGTCAACTACATGCGTAATAGCGTCAAGGCGACGATTGACGCATACGACGGGACAGTCGTCTTTTATGTCTTCGATGAGAAGGACGCTTTGATAAATGCGTGGCGCGCGACCTTCCCCGCGCTCTTTCGCAGCGCAGCAGAGATGCCCGCAGACTTGAGGGCGCACGTGCGCTATCCCGAAACTTTTATCCGCACACAGGGCGAAGTCTATAGCCTTTATCACACGCAGAACGCCAAAGTCTTTTTCCAACGCGAGGATGTGTGGAGCGTCGCGCGCCAGAGCACGCAGGGTAAAGACAAGGCTTCGGAAGCAGAAGCCTTAGAGCCTTACTTCGTGCTCATGCAACTTCCTGGCGAGCAGACGGTCAACGAATTTGTCGAGATTGTCCTGTTCACGCCCGTCAGCCGCAACAACATGATCGGCTGGATGGCCGGGCGCAGCGACGGTGACGCTTACGGCTCACTGCTCGTCTACAATTTCCCGACCTCAAGAATCGTGGACGGCCCGCTTCAGATAGCCGCGCGCATAGACCAGAACGCGCAACTCTCTTCGCAACTGACGCTCTGGAATCAGCAAGGCTCAAAAGTCCTGCGCGGTAATCTGCTGGTCATTCCCATCGGACATGGCCTGCTCTACGTTCAGCCGATTTACCTGCAAGCCGTCAGTAGCCCTATGCCAGAGTTGAGGCTTGTCGTTTTAGCATCGCAGGAGAAGCTCGCTTACGGCTCAAGCTTTAGCGAAGCGATGACCAATCTCTTCGGCGAGACTAAACCGACCGGAGACAAAAAAGCTGAGGAACCGAAGACGCAGGAAACCGAGAAGAAAACGGCTGAGACATCTCAAACTTCCGCGCTCCCGCAAAATGTGCGCGGGCTGATAGACCGCGCTGCCACAGAGTTTGGCGAATACGAGCGGCTGACCAAAGAGGGCAAATTCGGTGACGCGGGGCAGAAGCTCGAATCGTTGAAGCGCACGTTAGAGGAGCTGAGAAAGGCACAGGGTCAGAAGTAATGCCAGCCCGCCTGCAAAGCAAAGATGCGAATTCTGATTGTCGAAGATGACGAGACACGTTGCCACTGGTTCAAGCAAAAATTTGCGGACGCAGAGTTGGATGTCACATGCGATGTCGCGCAGGCGGCACGCTGGCTTGCGGAACGCGATTATAATTTGATTCTGCTCGACCACGATCTGACGGAAGCACATTATTATTCTAATGAGCCGGATGACGAGCATACGGGCTATGCTGTCGCAGCATGGCTCGCAGCACACCCCGGCAGCCAGCACGACGCCACCATCCTGATACACTCGCTCAACTACACGGGCGCAGACCGCATGCTCTCGGTCTTACGCGAAGCCGGACGCGAGGCAGAGCACGTGCCCTTCCCTTACATGAGAGATGGATTATAGCGGTCTTCAAATGAAAGCGACCATCTCACGCAAAGGAGTAGAGAAAACAGGGGATAGGGTGTCGGGTGTCGGAAAAGCATTTGCCTTTCACTACACCCTTCACCCTTGCTCTTTGCGCCTTTGCGGGAGATTCTCTCGTAAAGATGCGCCCTGCCTGACGGTCGGGCTACTGCCCCGAATGTCACAGTAACAGGGCAGTAGCCCGACCGTCAGGGAGGGCGCATCACCTCACACTCCATCGCTAATAGCTATAAATCCTTCGAGTTGCGTTTAATTGCCCTCTTTGCTTACAGGATAACGCTTGAATGTTGCTTAGTGACGTTCAAGTGTTGCTTAGTGACGTTCAAGCGTTTCTTTCTAACGCTCAATCGTTGCTTTATAACGTTCGAGTGTTTCTTTGTGACGCTTGAACGTCATCGAATGACATTCAAGCGTCACAAAGCTTCGTTTCAACAGAACTCTACGCAACTTCAATGTTACAGGGTAAGGCTCAAAGCTCGGAAACTTCCCTTCAATACTTACTCAAAGTGCTTTGAACATTTGCCTGTAAAAAGCGATTGCCCTGTTCTGCTCACGGCGTGGCTCTGCCTACTCATCCCCCCTCAGACCTGAATTATAGCGGAAGGCAATGGCCTGCGCCCTGCCTGACGGTCGGGCTACTGCCCCTGTAGCGTGACCTCCGGGGCGGTAGCCAGACCGTCAGGGAGGGCGCATCAACTCACACTCAATGGCTAACAGCTATATTAGGCAAGATGAAAACAAAGGACTTAACAGGTCTTGCAACTTTTGACACAATGAAAGCGAGGCCGCCGTGAGCCACCAGCTTACGACGGCCTCTTCCGCGTCAACCCCGTCTCGCGTGCGCTTTGCGGCCCAAGAGAGGCGAGCGGCTCTGCCGGCGCGCTCCCCCTCGATTGCGCCGGCAGTCTAAAGCTTTTAAGAGTTCTGTGGTCTCTGCTATATTGCGAGCGTTATTTGAAAACCTAGCAACGGCTTATGCGTAGCTCACACCTCAAACTGAAAGTATGAGCATCGCCGTTGAGAAGCAAAGGATTCTCACGGCATCAAGTTTGAGGAAGCGCATATTATTACCGATTGGTAATAAAAGCAAGCTAAATGTGTCTGCTGCTTCGTCGGGAGGTCAATCCTGATGGGCGGAGCGGCGCGCATTAAGCAGGAACGTTTGGCCGAAAAGCTATTGCAGATACGGCTTGCGCTTGGCCTGTCTCAAACGGAATTGCTTCACCGTCTGGGAGTTGAGGATTTAATTGTCTATAACCAAATTTCAAGATATGAGAACGGGAAGCGCGAACCGCCGCTCAGGATATTATTGGCTTATGCGCGACTGGCGAGAGTTTCAACGGATGTTTTGATAGATGATGAGATGGATTTGCCAGAGAAGCCGAAACGCACACGCCGTTGATTGCGGGATAAAGCCCGTGCCAGAAAACGAGTCTCTAATTTAACGTGAGTTCGACGTAAGAACGGCGAGGTGTTAGATAGCCCCGGAGGGGCGACATAGATTAGCCCACGGCGTCAGCCGTGGGCACAGCACCCACATCAATGGTCGAAGCCCCAGAGGGGCGACATAGTATGCCGCCCCTCCGGGGCTTTGACCTTGTAGGGCGTCGTGTCCCAGCACTGACGTGCTGGGCTAATATATGTCGCCCCTCCGGGGCTGTCAGGCTGCATCCTCTTCTGCTTATATCGCACATAGGTATAAGATTCCGGTTGCCTCAAACAAAAAAAGAGGTATGCATATCTCATGCATACCTCTTCGCAAATTCCCCTCACTTCCAACGAAAGCTTTTTACAGCCCGCGATACTGAAGCGTGAGTGAGTCCATGCGCGCCGACTGGCCTGCCGTGAATTTGAACATGCAGGAGTCGTCCGTGTAATCCATAAAGTTTGTGATCGGGTCAACGCCGCTTGCGGCGCAGGTGTTACGTCCATTCGGGCAACCGAAGGCCGGGGAACTCTCTGCCGGGGTGTCGCTCACGCCGTCGTTATTCGCCGAGCAGCCGCCCTGAAACGTGTGATAGAGACCGAGCCAGTGACCGACTTCGTGCGTCCCTGTGTCGCCCAAGTTGTAGGGAGAAGCCGAGCCGCCCGGAAGCGATGAATAGAGACAAACCACGCCGTCATCTATCGGGTCGCCTGCATACCACCACGGGAAGGTCGCCCAGCCGAGCGTGCCGTCGGTCGGGTTCGCCGTGTAGAAGTTCAAAACGTTTGCGCCGCCGACATGCAACGCCGCTTTGGCCTGCGCCTCCGCAGCCGAGCCGGGCACCATGTTGAACCACGACGCATTGGTCGTGCGATCCACGCTCGTCAGAACGAACCTGTAAGGCGTGTTAAAGCCGCCGGTCGCGCCGCTGTAAGCGTTGTTCAGCACAGCAATCTGATTGTCGATCCACGACTGCGGAATATCGCCATTAGAGATGCCCGTGCCTCTTCTGATGACGTGGAAACGGACGCTGACCGTGACGGAACCGCCCGGTCTTTCTGCTTCGCCGCCGCGTTGCTCAGCCTTGAAGCGTTCAAGGGCTGTATCAATCGCTAAAGCTTCTGCCTCATCTACGAGAGGCGTATTGCAACGACCGCCGCTTTGGATAAAAGCCTTCTTGTTGCGCCACACATGACCGTTTAATTCAAATGGCGTCTGATCGTCTGTATTGATCTGTGAAGCAACGCCTTCCTTAGTCACGCGCCCGGTGTCCATCTGGCCGCCTTGTTGCGCGCTTGCCTGCTGGCCTGAGCGGGACAGAACCACTGTGAGGGCCAGCGCCACTAGCGCCAGCATAATCATAAGCTTTTGTTTCATTCGTCCTCCTCGAAACTACCTGAAATCAGGGATAGTGAGTAAATGTATCCACTGAGAGAGGAAAATCCTTCTCCCACACGAGCACATCAACATATATGATGCCGTATAGATAAATGGCAACGCTCGACGATCTAAGTTATAAAGTTTACGGGAGGCAAGAACGGCCTTGAGCGTTGGGGTTTCTCAGGGCGACTCTTGAGAGCAAGTGGTCGCTGCTAATTAAATTAAACAACTACCATCAAGTTTTATAAATGAGAGAAGCTCTGTCTGTCAACCGGCGCGAACCGGCAGTAGTGGTTCAGTTTCAAAGATGGAGAAAAAAAAGACAGTTTCCCGCAAAGGCGCAAAGATAAGCATGCAAAGTTGTTGAGCAGTTATTTATCTTGAGTGCTTTCTCCGCGTCTTTCTTTGCGCCTTTGCGGGAGATTTCCTTCTCTACTCCAAATGTCTTCCTTTTTGCCTTTTACCTTTTTACTTTTGCCTTTATTTAAATCGGCTCTCAAGAAGCTTGCGCGCCTCTTCTGTCGCCTCTTTGTGCTCCGGCATGTAATCCGGGTTGGGCTTCATCTTGAGCAGCAGCTCAATTTGTTTACGCGCCTCGTCTTTGCGTCCCGTCGCCAGATAGCCTTCGGCCAGTCGCAATCTCAGAAGCGAGTTGTCTTCGCCAAACTGCAAACCCTTTTCCAGATTCTTGACGGCCTCCTGAGGGTCGCCGCCCATCAATCTGGGCAACTCAAGATCAACCTGTCCGAGCACCATGTAGGCGCTGCCCCACTCATACTTTTCATCAATCCTGATAACGGCCTCCATCTGCCGGCGTATATCCTCTGCATCCGCCAGCCCGCTCAGCGAGCTTGACTGCGCGCGGCCACCCATATTCGCGCCGAGCCAGAAATGGCCTTCAGGTCTCCCGTCCTGCAAGCGCACGGCATTCTCTCCCGCGTCCACCCCTTCACGAAAAGCATTGTCACGTTCACTGTCATCTTTTGTGTGCGCGCCCAGATAATAGTTGAATTTTGCCATCCGCCATGCGACCTCGTAATTCTGAAACTCTGCCGTGCGCGCACGCCTGAGCAGAGTTAAGCCTTCGCGCACGCGCGCCAAATCCTCCCGCCGGGCGTAAAGCTTGTCGGCCTGTGCGATTAATTCCGCCGCCGGAACTGTCTCCGTCGGCGCGGCAACAGGGGCCGCCGACTGCGAGCCGCACGCAGAAGTTAAAGCAAGGAAAAGCGCGAAGGCCAGCGGGTAAAAGCCGGAGGCGTGTGATAAGTTTTTATTTTTCATAGGGTTGCTATTTAAAGCCTGACGCTGTGACTCACGGGCGGTGACAATAATGTTACATTACAGATTACCTAAATTCTGTGGAATAAGGTATATTCCCAGCACTGCATTCATGTCCGTATAACGTCCCGTGCGCGAGCTGAGAAAAAATCTGGCGCGCATGGAAGCTTTGGAGGATGATGTGGCAGCCGCTGCATTCTACGACCTAGAGGGAACTCTAGTCAGCACTAATCTTGTTCACACCCTCGGATTCTATTCCAAGAACCAGCAGGGTTTGTTCCGCACTGTGACCAAAAGCGCTTCGACGCTTTTGAGTATTCCTCTGTTTGCGGCCACCGACCAGTATAGCCGCAAAGTCTTCAACGACCTCTTCTTCAAACGCTACAAAGGCGAATCCGAAGATCGCCTGCGATTCTTCGCAGACCAACTGTTTGAAGAAGTCCTGAAGCCAGCCATCTTTCCCGGCGCATACGAGCTGATAGAAAAATCGCGCAGCCTCGGCTTGCGTCAGATTGTCGTCACAGGCGCGCTGGATATTTCCGTCAAGCCTTTGATGGAGCATTTCGGCATTACAGATTATGTGGCGAATCACCTTGAGTTCGTCAACGGCATTGCGACGGGCCGACTGCTCCCGCCTGTCCTCGCCGCCGCGACCAAAGCTTCATGGATTAGAACTTTCGCAGAGCGCGAGGGCATCAGCCTCAGCGACTCTTATGCTTATTCAGACAGCATGTCCGACCTGCCGATGCTCTCAGTTGTGGGCCACCCGGCGGCAGTCAACCCGGACATGCGACTTAAACAAACAGCATTGCACCACGATTGGCCGGTACTCAATTTGAAATGATGCTTTTGTACTTTGTGCTTTGTATGTTGTTCTTTGCACGCTCTTCAAACTTAAAGGTTATAACTCAAGATTGAACGCCACATGCAAAGAACAAAGCACAAAGTACAAAAGCCAGAAATTTTAACTAGAACCTATGTCTCTACAGCTAAGACGAAAAACACACGAATCAGTCATCTACATTGACCGCGACAGCGCGCCGCGCATCATTCCGTCGGGCGAGGATTTCATACTCGAAGACCTGCCCATCGGGACGCGTGTCATTTATCCGAATCAGCCGATTAAAGGATTGCCGAATCGTGAGGCGGCCATTCGCTATGCGCTCAATCACCCGCACGATTGCGACCCGCTCTTCGCGCAGCTTGAGCCGGGGATGCGCGTCACGATTGCTGTTGATGACATCAGCCTGCCCTTGCCGCCGATGGCGACGCCCGATATTCGACAGAGCGTATTGGAAATCGTGCTCGACATGCTCGCCGGTCACGGCGTGGATGATGTGCATATCATCATCGCCAATTCCCTGCACCGGAAGATGACCGAGTGGGAAATGAAGCGCATGGTCGGCTCTGAGATTTTCGACGAGTTTTATCCTGACCGTTATTACAATCACGATGCCGAATGGCAAGACGGTCTCGTCACGCTCGGCGAGACTCGCCACAAAGAGCCTCTGCGTATCAATCGTCGTTGCGCCGAAAGCGACCTGGTTATCTACGTCAACATCAACCTCGTCCCGATGGACGGCGGCCACAAGTCCGTCGCCGTCGGCCTCTGTGATTATGAATCGCTACGCGCGCATCACGAGCCGCAGACGATACGCGAGTCCGACAGCTACATGGACCCTGCGCGCTCCGAGTTGAATAACAAGGTCGAGCGACTCGGCAAGCTGGTTGACGAGCACATGAACGTCTTTCATATCGAGACGGCCATCAACAACCGCATGTACAAAGGCAATATGGATTTCCTCTTGAAGAACGAGGACGATTTTTCCGCCTTTGACCGGATGAAGTTTGAAGGCATGCGTATGATGATGGGCAAGATGCCGCGCGCCGCGCGAAGAAAAATGCTTCACTCCGTCCCAGCGCAATACGAGATGATCGCCTGTCACGCTGGCCGCACAGAGCCTGTCCATAAAAAGATTATCGAAAAAGGTTTCGATCAATATGCGATTCCCGTCAAGGGGCAATGCGACATTTTAATCACAGGCATCCCTGACATCTCGCCCTATAACGTCTATTCGATTTTGAATCCACTGCTCGTGCAGGTGATGGCGCTCGGTTATCACTTCAACTTTTATCGCGGCAAGCCGCTGCTCAAAAAAGGCGGCGTGCTCATCCTGCATCATCCCTGCTACGACGAGTTTGACCATAATTTCCATCCGAGCTACATAGAGTTTTTCAATCGCCTGCTGCCGGAGACGCGCGACGCCGATGTCCTGCGCGACAAGTACGAGCGCGAGTTTGCCAACAATCCCTCTTATGTAGAGATGTATCGTCGCGGCAACGCCTATCACGGCGCGCACCCGTTCTTTATGTGGTACTGGGGCGAGAACGGACGCCAGCACGTCGGCAAAGTCATCGCCGCCGGAGCCGAGAACGCACACGTTCCCGCCATGCTCGGCTGGGACAGAGCGGATAATTTGACCGAAGCGATTGCGATGGCGCGCAGCCACATGGGCCGCTCCGCAGAGATTACGATGCTTCATCAACCGATGATCGGCATTGCAGATATGGAGTAAGATGGTTAGCCACGAAAATGCACAAAAGGCTCATAGAAAGAACCTGTTCAAAAGGTCGAAACATTAATTCTTATTTTGTGTTTTACGCGCCTCTTCGCGGCTAAATCTTAAGTTCTCTAAATATGAAATTATCACCCACAGAAATTTATCAGGAGCGGAATGTTTTTCTCATCGGCTCGACGGGCTTTCTAGGCAAGGTCACGCTGAGCATGCTCTTGCATCGCTTTCCGAATATCGGGAAGGTTTATGTCACTGTGCGTGCGCGCTCGCATGAAGAATCGCAGACTCGCTTCTGGAATAACGTCATCACCGCGCCGCCGTTTGACCCGCTGCGTGAGAGATACGGGAGCGCGTTCGAGGGTTTTATCAAAGACAAGGTGGTCGTGGTCGGCGGCGACATCGGCGACACGAATCTGGGCTACTCGGAAGAAGAAGCGCAACAGATTGCCGAAAATATTGACATAGTGATTAACAGCGCGGGCAATGTAACTTTTAATCCGACGCTGGAGAGCGCGCTGCGCACAAATGTCGTCGGCACGCAGAACGTTATCTCGTTTGTCAGGCGTATGAAGCGGCCCGCGCTCGTGCATGTCTCGACCTGCTTTGTCGCTGGCAATCGTTCGGGCGCGGTCTGGGAGAGCGATCCCGTCATAGGCTATTTCCCGCGCCGCGAGGAATTGCCCGACGTGGATTTTTCCGTCGAGCAGGAGATACGCGACTGCGAGAAGTTGGCTGCGCGCGTCAAAGACGAAGCCAGAGATTCGATGATGGCTGCGCGCTTCAGAGAGCTGGCGCGGCAACGTCTCATCGAAGAGGGGCGCGACCCTGACGACATGGACGCGATGGGATTAGCCGTTGCCCGCGAGCGAAAAGTCTGGACGCGCACGCGCCTGACAGACCTCGGCATAGCACGCGCGGACTACTGGGGCTGGCCGAATATTTACACTTATACCAAGAGCCTCGGGGAACAACTCGTCGCAGCCGAAGCGGGCATCGTGCGCAGCATCGTGCGCCCCAGCATCGTCGAATCCGCAGTCAATTATCCCTTCCCCGGCTGGAACGAAGGATTCACGACGACCGCGCCTTTAATCTTTATCACGCTCAAAGGTCAGACGCAGATTCCCGTCAACGAAAAGCTGGTGCTGGACATCACGCCTGTGGATCAGGTCGCGGCAGTCATGCTGGCGGTCGCGGCGCAGGCATGCGTCGAAGAACCGCGTCTGGTTCATCAGGCGGCGACGGGCGATTCCAATCCCAACGACATGCGGCGCATCGTCGGGCTGCTTGGACTCTACAAGCGGCAACATTTTCAAGAGAAAGAAACTGGCTTCAAGCTCATCAACGAGATTGCCGGGCGCATGGAGACCAAGCCCGTCACGCCCGCGCGGTTTGACTCAACCTCGACGCCGATGGTCAATGCGGCTGCGAAAAAAGTTTCCGGCTTGCTTGACCGCGTGCGCCCGCGCTGGGGCGGAGGCCGCGTCACGGATGTGATTGATAGAGTAAAGGAGCGCATTGACCGTCTTGAAGAATTGACGCACGAGACGCAGGAAGCGTTCGAGATGTTTCGCCCGTTCATGGTCGAGAACGCTTACACCTTCCGCGCGGATAACATTCGCTCGCTCTTCGCGCGGATACGCAAGGACGAGCGCTCTCTCTTGCAGTGGAATCCGGAACAGCTTGACTGGTACGACTACTGGATGCACACGCACTTTCCGGGTCTCAAGAAATGGGTCTTCCCCACCCTCGAAGACGAGATGCGCGAGAAGCCGAAACGCGTCTACACCTACCGCGACCTGCTTGAACTCTTCGAGACGACGACCAAAAGGCATGCGACGCGCGTGGCGATGCGTATCGAGCGCGACGGGCGCAAAGAGCAGTACACTTACGCAGACCTGCGCGAGCTGGCGACGCGCGCCGGAGCTTTTCTCGCCAGTCAGGGCGTCAAGCCGGGCGACCGCGTGATGCTGCTCAGCCACAACGCGCCCGAATGGGGCATGACCTATTTCGGCGTCATGAAGGCTGGCGCGTCGTGCATCCCTGTTGACCCGACCAGCTCGACAGATGAGGTTGTGACCTTTGCGGGCGCGGGCGGCGCGGCGGGCATTGTCATCAGCGAAGAGATGCACAGAGAGCATCCTGACCTCGCCGAAAGACTAAGCGCTAATGAGCTTTCAGAGACACGCATCTGGCGATTTGAAGAAGTCTTTGCGATGCCTGACGAGCGTACGGAAGATGAAAGAATGGCTATGCTCCCCACGCGCGTTCACCCGCAGTCGGTCGCCTCTCTGATCTTCACTTCCGGCACGACCGGGAGACCGAAAGGCGTGATGCTCTCGCACAGGAATCTGACGAGCATGACAAGCATGCTGTCATCCGTCTTCGATATGTCAACGAGCGACGGCGTCCTGTCAGTGCTTCCGCTGCATCACACTTTTGAATTCTCGACAGGCTTTCTCACGCCCCTAAGTCGCGGCGCGCAAATAACTTATCTCGAAGAGTTATCGGGCGAAGCACTCGCTCGCGCAATCAAGAACGGCCACGTCACGGGCATGGTCGGCGTGCCTGCTTTGTGGGAACTTTTGCATCGCCGCATCAAGAATAAATTCAACGAGCGCAGCGAATGGATTGGCAGCACAGCCGATTTACTGATTCGCGCCAATGCATGGCTGCGCGACAATACGCCGCTCAATCTGGGCAGCTTTGCTTTCTATCCGATTCACAAAGGTCTCGGCGGGCGCATACGCTATCTCATCAGCGGCGGCTCCGCTTTGAGCGAGAAAGTGCAGAAGGATTTTCACGGACTCGGCTTTACGATTCTGGAAGGCTACGGGCTGACTGAAGCTTCGCCCGTGCTGACCGTCACGCGCCCGCGCAACAGCATGCTGTCGGGCAGCGTCGGCAAACCTTTGCCCGGCGTCGAAATCAAGATTGCAGAGGCGGACGCATCCGGCATCGGCGAAGTGATTGCGCGCGGGCCAAACGTAATGCTCGGCTATTATGAAAATAAAGCTGCGACGGATGAGACGTTGATCGAGCGTTGGCTGCACACGGGCGATCTCGGTCGTTTCGACGACGACGGCAATCTTTATCTCGTCGGTCGCTCGAAAGACATCATCGTTGATTCCAACGGCAAGAATGTTTACCCGGATGAGTTGGAAGAAGTCTACAACAGTTCGCCTCTTATCAAAGAGCTGAGCATCGTCGGGTTGCCGGATGACGACGGCGGCGAAAAGATTGCGTGTCTGGTCGTGCCTGACTTTGACTATGACATCTCGCTCTCGCGCACGGAGACGCACAAAAAAGTCGAAGAGCATTTCCGCGACATCTCGTCCGCGCTTCCCTTTTACAAGCGCGTCAAGGTCTTGCATTTCTGGGATGGCGAGCTGCCGCGCACAGCCACGCGCAAGGTCAAGCGGCGCGAGGTTGTGGCTGCCATGCAGACGCTCGAACAGAGCATGCGGACGGCCAATCGCGTCAAGTCCGAGTCGGCCAAAGACGACAGGCAAGGATGGCTGCTCGGCGTGATAGCGACTGTCGCCAGCAGGCCGCGCTCCGAGATTACGCTGGACACACGCTTTAGCGATTTAGGTTTTGACAGCCTGATGTATGTCGAGCTGGCGACGGCGATAGAGAATGCAGGCGGCACGCTTATCTCGCCAGACACTTTGAACGAGGTGCAGGACGTGCGCGAGCTATCGAACGCCGTCACGCGCCAGCAGGCACGCAAGGAAACCGAAAGACCGCCCGCAGAGAAACCGCGCGCCGAGACGGAAGAGATTTACATTCCGTCTTTCGTCAAAGTTGTAGGCAACAAAGGCTTGGACGCTTTGCAGCGCGTCTTTTATGAGAAAGTCTTGCACACGAATTATGAAGGCCGCGCGAATATTCCCGTTCACACAAACTTTATCGTTGCGCCCAATCACACTTCGCATCTGGACATGGGCCTTGTGAAGATGGCGCTCGGCGAAGCCGGAAAGGATATGGTCGCGCTGGCCGCCGCAGACTATTTCTTCGATAACAAATACAAGCGCGCTTACATGGACAACTTTACCAACACCGTGCCGATTGAGCGGAGCGGCTCTTTGCGTCAATCTTTGCGTCATGCGCGTTCGTTTATCGAAGGCGGCTACAACGCGCTCATCTTTCCCGAAGGCGGGCGCACGCTTGACGGTGTGCTGGCAGACTTCAAGCCTATCATCGGCTATCTGGCGCTCTCCTGCCGCGTGGGCATCCTGCCTGTTTTTCTTTACGGCACTTACGACGCACTGCCGAAGGGATCGAATCTCATCAAGAGCCGCGACATAGGCGCACGCATCGGCCACTATCTTTCGTATGAAAAGTTGGAAGAGATGACAAAGGGCATGGCCCGCGCGGAAGCCTACAGGCTCATAGCCGCGCTCGCGCGCCACGAGGTCGAAAACCTGCGCGACGGCACGCGCCACAGCTTTGACGCTAAAGCCTTGCGCAAGCGCTGGAAGAGCGAGCGGCGCGCAGCCACGGCGGAGCGCGAAGAACAAGCCAGGACTGACCATCTTTCAGCAGTCGGAGACTGAGGGACAGTGACAAGTGACGAGGGACAAGATAAAAGCCTTCTATCTTGTCCCTCGTCACTTGTCACTCGTCACTGCATTTATATGGCAACGACAAAATCAAAACAGGGCGCGGCGTGTCAGACCAAAACGGCGGCGAAAACGCGCGCGAAATCTTCCGTCAAGGAAAGCGCTGCGATAGCTACGCGTCCGCAGCCGAAGACGCTGGTTACCGGCGGGACAGGATTTCTCGGCGCGCATCTCGTCAGGCAACTGGTGGCTGACGGCGCAAAGAACCTGCGTGTGATGGCGACAAGGGTTCCGGCATGGCTCGAAGAGTTGGGCGTTGAGCCGGTCGCAGGCTCGATTACGAATGCGGATGATGTCAGGCGCGCTGTCGAAGGCGTCGCGGAGATTTATCATCTGGCGGGCCGCGTCTCGCGCGAAGACGATGATGCGCGTGAGATGTACAAGGTGCATGTGGACGGGACGCGCCTGTTGTGCGAGGCCGCGCGCGAGGCTGGCGTCAAGTCAATCGTCATGGCTTCGACGAGCGGCACGATTGCGGTCACAGATGATAAAGATATTGTGCCGGACGAGGATTGGCCCACGCCGCTAGACATTATTTCGCGTTGGCCTTATTACGCCAGCAAGTTTTATCAGGAACGTGTCGCGCTCGAACATTTTGCGGGTAGCAACGCGCGTCTCGTCATCATGAATCCGAGCCTGTTGCTTGGGCCGGGCGATGAGCGGCTCAGCTCTACGAAAGTGATTCTTGATTTCATGGCGCGTAAGATTACCGCGACTCCATCGGGCGGCTTGAGTTTCGTTGATGTGCGTGATGCTGCGGCGGCTTTTCGCGCGGCGATGGAGAAAGGCGCTCATGGCGAGCGTTACCTGCTCGGCGCAGCCAACTGGTCTTTTGAAAAGTTCTTCGGACGCCTCGAACGCCTCACAAAAATCTCAGCCCCGCGCCTTTCTCTTCCCTCAAAGCTGGCGGTCACAGGCGCGCAGGTCGTGCATGCCCTCTACAAACACTGGAAGCTTGCGCCTCCCGTGCAGCCCGGCGCGGTCGAGATGGCGGAATATTTCTGGTATTTCGATTCATCAAAAGCCGAACAGGAACTCGGCTTTGCGCCGCGCGACCCGGGCGAGACTTTGCAGGAGACTGTCGCTTTCGTCAGGGAAAACTTTTTAGGCGTGGGGGCGTTCTGAATAAGGCAAAAGTAAAAAGGTAAAAGGCAAAAGTGAGAAAGGCATCCAGCCCGTCTTCACTTTTGCCTTTTACCTTTTTACTTTTGCCTTCTATCAGCAACGAACGCGCAGAGCTTGCGGCAACACTTCAAACGTCGCAGGCAGATGCCCCGGCAACTCGCCGTCAATTTCAATAGCAATCTTTTCATCATCTCTCGCCGGGCGCACAGTGATGCGCGTTGCCAGAGCATGATGCACCTGTTGCATGCCGAGGTGTGTGCCCAGATAAAGCTGATGTGCGTTGGTCAGAATCTTAACGGCGGAGAGGTCTCCGATGCTGACGACATCGAACTGCCCGTCGTTTAACTTCGCTTCCGGCGCGATCTTCATCCCGCCGCCGAAGTAGCGCGCGTTGGCGATACAGAGATTCGCAACCGTGAGGCGTCTTTCCCGCCCGTCATCGAGTTTAACCAGCGCGGTCGTGCTCTGTGAGGCCAGCGTCGTCTGTAGCATGGCGAGCGCGAAAGCGGCCTTGCCTCCGAGCCAGCCGGAATCTCTTTCTTTGACACGGCGAATCACATCGCCGCTCATGCCGAAGGAGGCCACGCCGAGAAAGTATCGCATCTCATCCAATCCTTCGTGATTAAGATAAGTGGCGCGGCCCACATCCATCCGGCGCGTGCGCCCGGAGCGCAAGAGGCGCGCGGCAGCTGCCATACGCGAAGGAATTTTTAGAGTCTTCTGAAAGTCTCCGCCCGTGCCGCTCGGCAAGATACCAAGCTCTGCATCCGCGCCGGATTCCAGAATCCCGTTTGCGACCTCGGAAATAGTCCCGTCGCCGCCGCAGGCCACAATCAAACGCCTGCCCTCGCGTGCGGACTGCGCCGCCAGTTTCGCGGCATCTCCGCGCCCGCGCGTGAACTCGCAGTTGAATGCGCCGAAATGCGTTGACAGCTCGCTTGCCATTCCGGGCCAGGCCGCGCCGGTCGCGCCGCCTGCGGAGGTTGGATTGACTATGACAAGTGGCAAAGAGGCCATGCGTGTTCGGCGTATGAAAGAGTGTCTGTTGTTATCTGGTTAGTTGCATTCTATCGTCTGGCATGCTTTGCAAGGCAAACTGTGCGCGGTCTTCTTCTCCGAGTTCGGCAATCTTCTGCATGACGCGCTCTGCAATCTCTTTGTATGTGCGGACGTGATCTTTCTTTTCCAGAAAAGCAGTTAGGTCGAGTTGTGGGCCAAAGCGTATGCGAATCGGCCCGCCGCCAGTCCAGTTGCCTATGACCTGTCGCGGCAGATTGTTGCCGAGCCCGGCGATGAAGACGGGGATGACCTGCGGCGCAGCATCCTTGATGAGTTTGCCTACGCCCGGCTGTGCCCTGAGAAAAGAGTACGGGTCAGAGCTTTGATTGCGCGTGCCTTCCGGGTGAAAGCCGATGATGTTCCCGCGTCCCTCGCGGCACAACTGGGCCAGCCGACGGACGGAATATTTATCGAAGAGACGCTTTTCATTCTCCGCAAAAATCGGCGGGTACATAGACCACCAGCCCATCAGCATATTGACCAGCATCCCCGGCGGCGATTCATAAAAGAAGCGTCCGCGCACTGGAAAAAAGAGACTCTTGGGCCAACTTGTCCGCCGGAAGAGCACAGACGAGACGGCATACATATCGAAAAACGAGCGGTGGTTGGCGACTAAGAGGATAGGGCGCTCGTGCGAGACGGCCTCTACATGCTCAAGCCCATAGACGCGCATCAGGTTGTAGGTCGCAAGCTGAATCCAACGCGAGCCGATGTGCTTTTGACACCACGTCCAGAAAAGTTTCCATCGCCCCTGATTCATCCTGTGCGAGACGCGGAAGGCAAATCGCTCCAACAGGTCGAGCGCGGCAAGTTCTTCCTGCGTCGGGTCAAGCGGCTCTGCGCTTTGTACTTTGTGCTTTGTGCTTTGTGCTTCAGCCTTCGTCAATTCCTCATTGGTGGCCGATGGCGTTTCAATCTTTGTTGTATCTTCCACTTTCATCTTTAACCACAAGGCTACACCACACAAGCGCGCCAAACAAAATCAAAGCGCCAGGAACAAAACACAAAGACCATCTTTAATCAATCGAAAAATATTTCGCCTCTTCGTGATGCACGATAATGGCAGAGGTTGATTGCTCAGGGTCGAGCATATATTCCTCTGTCAGCTCGACCTCGATCCGCGAGGGGTCAAGCAACTCGAAGAGTTTTGTCTGGTCTTCCAGATTCGGGCACGCCGGATAACCGAAGCTGTAACGCGAGCCTTGATAGCCCTGATGAAAAAG
The DNA here is from genome assembly GCA_963817025.1 of Pyrinomonadaceae bacterium. GTDB lineage: Bacteria > Acidobacteriota > Blastocatellia > Pyrinomonadales > Pyrinomonadaceae > JACMLC01. The sequence continues at coordinate 1,803,898 of CAWFML010000005.1, forward strand.
CTTTGCCAGCTCCGGCGCATCTTTACCTGCAATGCCAAGCTCCGTGCGTATGCGCTTGTGCCAGAATTCGGCGAGGGCTTCAGCCGCTTCCACGCTCAGACCATGAAAGTACAGATATTCGGCATAGTTATCGGCCTTGAAAAGCTCCTGCGAATAGACGCTTGCGCGGCGGCCCATCGTCACCAGATGAAAAGGCACGACATCCACCCGGCCCGAATCCTGCGCGGCAAAATAATCCGCGAGACACAGACGCTTTCCGGCGGGCTGGCGCGGAAAAGTAAAACGCACGCGTTCTGTCTTCTCATCATCCTCGTAGATGATAAGGTCGTTGCCAGAAGACTGGCAGGGGAAATAACCGTAGACCACGCGCGGCGTGAGCAGGGCCTCACGCTTCGAGCGTTCCTTCAATTCCTCGTAGACAGGCCGCACATGATTTTTGACCAGCGCGCTATATTCTTCATTGGATTTCTTGCCCTGCTTGAATTGCCACTGGCCTTTGAAGAGAGCCGTCTCGTTGACGAAAGAAAAAACTTCGTCAAGCGAGATGTCTTCAACAACGCGCGAGCCGTAGAAGGGAGCGCGCGGAATCGGCGCATCCTCTCTCACATCCGAGCGAACAGTGTGCGTCGTATCGCCCGCTATTTTTATAGCACGGGGACGAGCAGCCTTTTGTCCGAGTTTGGCGTCTTCGCCGACGAGGTCTTCCGTATCTTCTTCTGACCCTCCATTGCCGTTCGCTCCGGCCTTTGCGGCAATAGCTTTGACTTCATCCTTCTCTTCGGTCACGACGCCGCCACCGACCAAAGCATCCATCGTGTGCAAGCCTGCGAAAGCATCCTTGGCATAAAAGAGCGTGCCGTTGTAAACGGATTTCAAATCGTCTTCGACATAACGACGCGTCAGGGCCGCGCCGCCGAGCACGACCGGCACGCTGATGCCGCGCTCGTTCATCAACTCAAGATTATCTCTCATAATCAGAGTTGACTTGACCAGGAGGCCGCTCATGCCTATGGCGTCCGCGCCGTGCTCCTGATACGCGCCGAGAATATTTTCGATGGTCTGCTTGATGCCGAGGTTGATGACCTTGTAGCCGTTGTTGGTCAGGATGATGTCCACCAGATTCTTGCCTATGTCATGGACATCGCCTTTGACGGTCGCCAGCACCATCGTGCCCTTAGCGCTCGCGCCGCCCTTCTTCTCCATAAACGGCTCAAGGAATTTCACTGCGGTCTTCATCACTTCAGCAGATTGCAGGACGAAGGGAAGCTGCATTTGCCCGCTGCCGAAAAGGTCGCCCACCACTTTCATGCCGTCGAGCAGGATGGTGTTGATGATGTCGAGCGCCGGATAATTTTCGAGCGCGAGTTTCAGGTTATCTTCAAGCCCGATTTTTTCTCCGTCAATGATGTGATGCTTGAGACGTTCCTCGACGGGCAGAAGGCTCATATCCTCCTTGGTGGTTTTCGCGGAGACGCCTTCAAAAAGCGTGGTAAAGATTCCCAGCGGGTCATACGTGCAGATGTCACCGTCGAATTTTCGCCGGTCATAAATCAACTCGTGTGCCACTTCGCGCTCGCGCTCGCCGATGCGATTCAACGGCAGAATCTTGCTCGCGTTGACAATCGCCGCATCAAGTCCGGCTTCGACCGCGTCGTGCAGAAAGACGGAATTGAGCGCGATGCGCGCCGCAGGGTTCAAGCCGAAAGAGATGTTCGAGACGCCTAAGATGGTATAGCAGCCGGGCAATTCGGCTTTGATGCGCTTGATGCCTTCGATGGTTTCGAGAGCATTGCGGCGGTCTTCCTCGATGCCCGTCGAAATCGGCAGGGCCAGCGGGTCAAAGAAAATGTCGTGCGCGGGAATGCCGTATTTCTCAGTCGCCTGTTCATACGCGCGCTTTGCAATCCTGAATTTTCCTTCGGCTGTGCGCGCCATGCCCTCTTCATCAATCGTGCCGATAACGATGCTTGCGCCATACTCTTTCGCCAGCTCAAGCACCTTGGCAAAGCGCGGCTCGCCATCCTCGTAGTTCGTAGAGTTGAGGATGCACTTGCCTCCGGCGTGTTGCAGACCGGCTTCCATCTTCTGCCATTCGGTCGAATCCAGCATCAGTGGAATCGTGACGTTTGTCACCAGACGCGATGCCAGCTCATGCATGTCGCGCTCGCCGTCGCGCCCGACAAAATCCACGTTTACATCAAGGATGTGCGCGCCTTCCCTGACCTGCGATTTGGCGAGCGAGACGAGGCCGTCCCAATCTTCTGCGTTCAAGAGGTCGCGCATCTTCTTTGAGCCGCTCGCGTTGACGCGCTCGCCGACGATCAGAAACGAAGCATCCTGTTTGTAAGGTTGCTGCATAAAAATCGAAGCAGCAGCCGGAATGAGCCGCGCGTTACGCTCTTTCGGCGTCACGTTCTGCATGGCTTCGACCACCATCTTGAGGTGCGCGGGCGTCGTGCCGCAGCAACCGCCGACGATGTTGACGCCGAAATCCTGCGCGAAGTGGACTATCTGCGCCGTAAAACTTTCCGGCGTCTCGTCGTAATGCATCGCGCCGTCTTTCACTTCCGGCAAGCCCGCATTCGGCAGCACGGAGACGGGCATCGGCGCGTTCTCGCAGAGATAGCGTATGTGCTCGGTCATGTTCTTCGGGCCGGTGCCGCAATTCATGCCGATGACATCAATCGGGAAAGGCTCAAGCGCGGTCAGGGCCGCGTTGATTTCCGTGCCGTTGAGCATCGTGCCGAAGATTTCAATTGTCACCTGCGCGATGACCGGGCGACGTTCCTTCGCTTTCTTGAAATGCTCGAAGAGGGCCGCGAGCGCAGCCTTTGTCTGCAACAAGTCCTGACATGTTTCGACGATAAAGAGGTCTGCGCCTCCTTCAAAAAGCCCGCGCACCTGCTCCGCATAAGCCGCTTTCAGCTCACTGTAAGTGATATGTCCGAGCGTCGGCAGTTTCGTCCCCGGCCCCATAGAGCCAGCGACCCAGCGCGGCTTGCCTTTGGTGGAATAGTCGCGCGCGATACGCTTGGCAAGTTCCGCCGCTTTGAAGTTCAACTCGTAGGCCAGATGTGCGATCTGGTATTCGGCCAGCACGTGGGGCGTGCCGCCGAACGAGTCTGTTTCAATCACATCGCAGCCGACATCTAAAAATCCCGTATGAACTTTTTCGATAGCTTCCGGCTTGCTGAGGAGCAAATATTCCGGGCAGCCCTCGAATTGCGGCCCGCCGTAATCTTCCAGCGTCAAGTCCTGCACCTGCAAGTTAGTGCCCATCGCGCCATCGAAAATCACGATGCGCTCTTTTAATGCGTCGAGAAAAGTTGTCATAATTTTATTTGTGTTTCGTACTTTGTATTTTGCGCTTTGTGCTTTGCTTGTCCGGCCTGTCTTGAGTTTTAGAAATCAAGGTCGAGCTGCGTGCAAAGAACAAAGCACAAAATACAAAACACGTCTTTACAAAAGTTAAAGCCCCGCGCTTCACAACGCGGGGCTTTCAACCGAATCTCTTAAATGAAACTTACGGGAAAGACTCACCGAGCTGTTTAGCGGATTATTTTACGTGGCCGCAAGTCGCCTTAACTCACCACGTTTGTCCAGTGCGACTATTGAATCATTCAGTGACAGTCATGTCAAGAGAGCAGTGAGGCGCGATGAGAGAGCGGAAACAGCTTTTTTCTTATCACTCAAAAGCTTTTTATGTTAGATTTCATTCTCGCTCTGACAATCTATGACGCATCCGATTCAAACTATGCGACGCGCAATCTATCCGGGTTCGTTTGATCCTGTGACCAATGGTCATCTGGACATCATAGAGCGCGGCTGTAAGCTGTTTGACGAGATTATCATTGCTATCCTCGTCAACCCGAACAAGCAGCCGATGTTCACGATTGAAGAGCGACGCGAGATGCTGGAGGAAGTGCTGGCGGAACTGGACAAGAGCAATTGTCGCCTGCTGGTGGAAGACTTTCAGGGGCTGCTGGTTCAGTATGCCGTCGAGCGCGAGGCGGATGCGATTGTGCGCGGCATCCGCGCCATCTCGGATTATGAATACGAGTTGCAGATGGCCCTCATGAATCGTCGTCTTGAGCCGCGCATCGAGACGGTCTTTATGATGCCCGCAGAAGCTTATTCTTATGTCTCTTCGCGTCTCGTCAAAGAAGTCTTCCAGTTAGGCGCAGGCATCAACGGACTCGTCCCCGCTCCGGTCGAAGAGCGCATGAGACGCAAGCTCAAGTAAAGTTTTAGAGAGAATCGGCTTTTCCCGTTCATGTTATACTCCGCCCGTTCACCAGGAAGGCTCTGCTAAATATGATCGTCCGTCTACATCACGCGCAGATAACCATTCCGCCGGGAGCGGAAGACGAGTGCAGGCGTTTCTACTGCGGGCTGCTCGGTTTGAGTGAGATAGAAAAGCCGGCATCTTTACGGGAGCGCGGAGGCTTCTGGCTTGAGCTTGGAGAATTGCAGATACACGTCGGCACAGAGGACGGCGCGGGCCGCACGGCAAGCAAAGCTCATCTGGCTTATGAGGTAGACAATCTGGACAACTGGCGTGCGAAGCTTCAGGAGCAAAGCATCAAGCTCTTGGAAGCCGTCCCGGTTCCCGGTTACGAACGTTTCGAGTTCCGCGATCCTTTCGGCAATCGCGTAGAATTTCTGCAACGCGTTTCTTGAATTAAAAAACATAATCGAATGAGCAAACCTGTGAGCGATTCTTTCCCTGTTTCAGATAACGTGGCGCGGATGCAAGCCTCTTCGACTTTGGCTGCGATGCAGGAGGCGCAGGCCATGCGCGCGGCGGGTGTGGATGTGGTTGACCTCGGCGCGGGAGAGCCTGATTTCGACACGCCGGAGAACATCAAGCTGGCGGCCATCGAAGCGATGCGCGCGGGTCAAACTAAATACACGCCGACCGCCGGGACACGCGCGCTACAGGAAGCGATTATCAATTTTTACGCGCAAAGTTTTGGCGCGCATTATGACAGAACGGAAGTGATGGCGACCTGCGGCGGCAAGCAGGCTATCTTCAATGCCGTCGTCTCGCTTTGTAATCCCGGCGATGAGGTCTTAATCGTCAAGCCCTACTGGGTCACGTTTCCCGAGATAGTGACCTTCGCGCGCGCCATCCCCGTTTTCATAGATACGGAAGAAACGTCGTTCGTGCTCAAAGCCGAACAGGTCGAGCGCGCCATTACTCCGCGCACCAAGCTCATCATTCTCAATTCCCCCAGCAATCCTTCGGGCCGCGTCATTCCGCCCGCAGAGTTCAGACGCATCATAGAAGTCCTCGATGAGCGCGGCGTCTATGCCATCTCGGACGAATGTTATTTGAGGTTTGTTTATACGCCCGCCGAAGTTTACAGCGCGGCGACGCTGCCAACGGAATTGCGCTCGCGGCTCTGCATCGCTGGTTCGCTTTCCAAGACGTATGCGATGACAGGGTGGCGCATGGGTTATGCGCTGGCGAATGCAGAATGGACGCGCGCGATGCTCAAGGTGCAGGGCCACTCGACGAGCAATCCCAATTCCATAGCGCAATGGGCCGCCATAGAGGCTTTCAACGGGCCACAGGAGTCCGTCTCCGAGATGCTCAAAGAATACGGCGCGCGGCGCGACTGGTTGATTCCCGCGTTGTGCACGATTCCGGGTTTCAACTGCGTCAATCCTGAAGGCGCGTTCTATGCTTTTCCCGATGTGCGCGGCTGTTTGAAGGGCGAGATAAAGACTTCCGGCGAGCTGGTTGACAGGCTTTTAAAGGAAGAGCACACGGTAGTTACGGACGGCGCAGGCTTCGGGGCGGAGGGCTTTTTACGCATCTCCTATGCGACCTCACTCGAACGCCTTGAGGAAGGCGTCGAGCGTATGCGCCGCGTCGCAGAACGCTTCGCAAAATAGACCAACCTTTTATCCGAATGTTTGGAAGTTATAGCCCTATAAGCGCTATTCACGAGTCAACCCCAACGCTGCACGAGCGCTTCCTACACATGCATAAGTGATTCCTACGCTTGCATAAATGAACTTTTACGCTGCGCAAGTCATCCTTTCTGCTGCGCAGCCATCTCTACAGGCGCACGAGTCGTTCGTTACACTGCGCAAGTCGTCCATGACGCTGCGCAGGTTGTCCATGATGTTGCATGAGCCACCCTTGACATTGCATGAGCCATCCATACGCATGCAGGAGTCATCCTGCACGTCAAAAATGTCGCCCCTGCGGCTGCATAAGCCATCTCTCACTACCTGCGAGCCTATCTGCGCCCTGTGGCAATCAACTGCCCTATTGCACCAGTCAGTCTATATAGCCAATTGCGATTGAGTGAGACCAGATGCGCCCTGCCTGACGGTCGGGCTACTGCCCCGGAGGTCATAGTAGTGGGGTATTAGCCCGACCGTCAGGCAGGGCGCAGGCAATTGCCATCCGCTGTAGTTTTAGATGACACAGAGAACCGCCCGCTACCGCAGGCGGTTCTGACTTTAATAAAAAGAGGACTGAAAGTCGTTTTAACTTCGACCTTCAGTCCTCTGTGGTTTATGGGCATCGGAAATTATCTTTCCGATGGCCTTAGTTTATTTTCGCCGGTCTATTGCGGCGGCAGATAGCCTGAGGCGGCAGGAATGTCCCCGGCCTGTCCCCAGTGCTGTGTTGACACCGTGTTGTTCGAGCTATTGATGATGTACCAGTCGCCATCGCGGAAGACTGCGATGTCTGCCGAGCCATCACCGTCATAGTCTGCCTGCACTGGAAGGTCTGTCGAAAGACCCCATGCCACAGACCTGCCGGTTCCCGTCAGGGTTTGCAAGATATGCCAGACGCCGTTGCGGAAGACTGCGAAGTCAAACTTGCCGTCGCCGTCGTAATCCGCAGGCACTAACCTATCTGTGCCAAGTCCCCATGTGGCCGAGGTAACGCCGCCGTCGGAGCTACGCAGGACATACCAGTCGCCGTTGCGGAAGACTGCAAAGTCCGTCTTGTTATCTCCGTCGTAATCGCCCTGCACGGGTCTGTCGCCTGCCGAGCCGAAGTTAACGCCCAGCAGTGTGTTGTCCGAACTCTTCCGGATGTACCATGCGCCATTGCGGAAGACTCCGATGTCCGTCTTGCTATCTCCGTCATAGTCACCCTGCACAGGAATGTCTGTTGACAGTCCCCACTGTACCTGAATAAAGCCGAAGTTAGAGCTTTGCTCAATGTACCAGGCGGCTGTAGACGGGCGGAAGACAGCAAGGTCCATAGCTCCGTCGCCATCGTAATCACCCGGAACCGGACGATCACCGTTGATGCCGAAGAAGCGATAGTTGGTAAAGCCGTTGGTGGACTGCAAGGTGTACCAGACGCCTTCAGATGGACGGAAGACGACAAAGTCGCTCCTGCGGTCGTCGTCCACATCGGCTGTGTACGAGCGGTCATCGTCGATGATGATGCCGACGCCCTGTGCATCCGCGATAGTCGCGTTCACAGGCATGCTCAGGTTGAGATAGAACGTCTCGTTGGCTTCCTTGATGGTGTCGCCGTTGACGAAGACGTTGACCGTCGCCGTCAGCGCATTGCCGTCTCCGCTTTCATCCAACGGATTGAAAGCGATAACGGTGTCAGGTCTGGCGATGTAATCATCTCCCGGCGCGGGCGAGGGCGATGCCACCGCTGTGCCGTTCGAAGTCGAGTAATGCACCGAGGCAAGCCCTTGCTGTGCGCCTGTCAGCGTGAGTGTGAACTGAGCCACACTCTGTCCCGAATCGCCTTCGAGCACTCTCGCATCACTGACCGTGATGACGGGGAGCACATTGTCATCATTCTGGATTGTGCCCGTGCCCTGAGCCGTGCCGATTGTGGCGTTCGTCGGCAGGCTGAGATTGACGAAGAAGGTCTCGTTAGGCTCGACATTGAGATCGCCGTTAACGTTCACAGTGATCGGCTTGCTCGTCTCGCCCGGATTGAAGGTCAGCGTCGTATCGGGGATAGCAACGTAGTCATTATTGGCTACAGTCGCCGTGCCGTCAGCCGTTTGATAATGCACTGTGATGGTCTGGCCGCTAGCCGCCGACAGGTTGACGTTGAAGGTGAACGGGGTTGTGCCAGCGTTGCCTTCCGGCAGCGGGCTGGGACTCGTGATGGCGATGCTCGGAACTGCGTCATCGTCTGTGATAGTCAAGACCGCAGTGCTTTGCGTTCCGATGGTTGCGCCGCCCGTAGCATTCGAGAGCGCCAGATTGACGGTCTCGTTGGTTTCGTTAAGCGCGTCGGAACAGATGGTGATGTTGAAAGACTGGCTCGTCACGCCGGGGCCGAATGTCAGAGTGCTCGTCGTGGTGACATAGTCCACAGTGCCGCCGCAAGTCGCGCCGCCCGTGGCTGTGCCGCCTGCCACAGTCGCAGCGTCAACTGTAACTGTGCCGTCCGAGCCGCCCGTGCGCGTGACCGTAATGGTCGCCGTGCCAGCCGCTTCGCCGACCGTATAGGTCGCCATATCGAATTGCACGGTTCCGGGCATTGCCACTTCATCGTCGGTGATGGTCACCACCGCAGACGCCTGCGTGCCGATGGTCGCTCCGCCCGTCGCGCCCGAAAGCGTGACGTTGAAGGTTTCGTTGCCTTCAAAGATGGCATCGTTACAGATGGTCACCGTGAAGGTATTGCTGCCCTGACCGTTGATGAAGTTGACCGTGCCGCCTGTGTTGACGAAATCAACACCCGCGCCGCAGGCTGCGCCGCCGGTCGCAGTGCCGTTTGTCAGGCTGTAGTTGACCGCGACCGCGCCATCCGTGCCGCCCGTGCGGTTAACGGTGATGGTCACTGTCCCGGCTGCTTCGCCGACCGTATAGGTCGCCGAACTGAGTTCCAGCACTCCCGGCACGACGATGTATTCGTCTGCGCCGATGTCCGGCGTGGTGGCCGAACGCGGTTGGTTGTCAAAGTCCGTGGTCACGCTCGGCAAAGGCTGTCCGGCGTCAAGCACAGGCGTTGCGGTTGCTAACAAGTGCAGGTCTCCGGCATTCGCATTAACAAAGAACATGGCCGGGTCGAAAGTGGAAGCGACGCCCGCGATGGAGTTGGCATCGCGCGCTGGCGGCCCCGCCTGCCACGTTGGGAATGAAACAGCGGTGCCCGTTCCAGACGTGCCGTAGTCCATAAAGTTTGCAGCCGTCGTCGCTCCGGTTCCGGCGAAGAAGTTGCCGTTGGAAACGAAGGTTCCGGTATTGGCCGATTGGTCGCCGCCTGCGAAGTGGTTCGCCCCGCCGCCCGTGCGGTTATTGAAGGCGATGTTATTTCTGGCCGTGTACGTGGTCGGCGCGCTAGTGCCTCTGACCAAAGCCCAGCTCGCAGCAGTTCCGCTCGACGCGCCGCCGATGTATATCGAGTTGTGGTCGGCTGTGAAAGTGTTGCCGCCGAAACCGAAATCAAAGAGACCGAAGACACTCTGATTGGTGGCAACCTGTGTGACGAGGCTCACCATGTTGTTCACGAGGGTTACGGACGCCGCAGTGCCGCTCGCTCCGTCAAACTCGACACCGACGATGCGACCCGTGCCGCCCGTGACAGCCGCGAAGTTGTAGATGCGGTTGCGCGAAACGGTCGTGGCGCGTGCATCCGTAAAGAGCATGCCCGCCGTGTTGACGCCCGTTCCGCCGGCGAATGACGTGCGAAGGTCGTGAATCAAGTTATCGGAAACCACGTTCGTTCCCGCGCTCGTCATGAAGATACCCAACTGCACGGTTGCACGGTTGGCAGTTGACGAGATGTCATTGCCGGTGATTGTCCAGCTCTCGTTACCGGGATTGACCAGCACGCCAGCCTGCGTGAAGTTGATAAGGTCATTGCCGGTGATGGTGTTGCCAGAGTTGGCGATGGCCGCAGAGGTGCCGACCGAGCCAATCACATTAAACGGCACGCCGACCCCATCCGTCCTATCCCGGACAATGTTGCCCGAAATGAGGTTGTTGTCATTGCCTGTGGTCGTGCCCGTGCTCAGGAAGATGTTGGCGCTGCTGCTGCCACCTTCGATGACGGCGTTCTGGATAATGTTATTCGAAGCATCGTTGATGAGACGAATCACAGTGCCAGCCCCTGTGTTTCTGATGAGCAGAGAGTTGCCGCCATCTGGCTGCTCGTTGAAGGTCGGGTTGCCCAGACCGTCTATGGTCACGCTATCCGCGCCGTTCAAGTTAATGAGCGCGGTGGCGCTGCTGCCGGAGATGATGCGATTGCCGCTCGGCTGAATTAAGACTGTAAAGCCTCCGGCCACCGGATTCAGCGAAACCGCTCCTGTCTCAGAGGTCAGATCAGTTGTGATGTTGAGCGTCACGTTGCTCGTCGCGCCTAATCCGTTGATGGCATCAAACGCGCCGCCCGGATTGGTGAGCGAAGTGTAAGTTCCACCCGTGCCGACGCTGACAGCGCCGCTCACCGGAGCCGCAACCGTGAACGTGCCCATCTGGGTGTTGTTTGCCGCATTAGCATCAGCGGTCAAAATAGTCGCTGTCGTGTTGTACGTTCCCACAGTAGTGAGCGTAGGTGCGGCGGCAAACGTCACGGTCAAGGTTTGACCGGGAGTGATGTTGGCGATGGTTTGCGTGTCAGTGTAGGTATAACCGCCCGGCCCCGTGATAGTGAACTGAACCATCACGCCGCTCTGGGCAGCAATTCCCACATTCGTAAAGCTGGCTTGCGGCGTCGGTGTGTTTCCGGTCGCAATCAGGCTGCCCGGAGCAGGAACGATAATCGCCGTGGCCGCGATGTCGTTCGCTGGCGGCAAGACGCCTGTAAATTCGTCCGCGCCGATGTCTGGCGTGGTCGCGTTTCGCGTTTCGTTGTCAATGTCAACGGTCACGCCCGTGCCAGCGGCTCCGCCGGATTCAAGCAGCGTGACTGTGCCATTCGGAATGTGTAAATCGGTTGGCGAAGTGAACGGCGCGGGATTGGTCGTCGCAAACGAAGCGTTGTCGTTCGTGCCAGCAGCCGACAAGATACTGGTATAAGCTCTGAAATTGGTGTTAGGCGTCGTCGCCCCCGCATTGAAGTTAGGAGCTGTGTACAGACCCGCGTAGGTCGCTGGCCCGGCAGGAACGGCTGTATAAGTCGTGCCGACATGCGCGACGCCATGCACGCCCGCGGTGCTTCCTGTGTAATAAGCGTTGTTGTTGTTGGTCAGGTTGAACGCGACCGTCGCGCTCGAAGGCAGGAACATAGAGACGTGCGCGATGCTGGTCGTGCCGCCCGTCATGGTGTTCGCAAAGATGTTGTTTCTGACATCGAGTCCGGTGATGGTCGTCGCCGTCGGAGTGAACGCCGAAGTAAGAATCGTCGTGGTCGGCGTGCCGAACAACGCTCCGAACAGGTTCACAGAGTTATGATAAACCTTGTGCCCGGTTCCTCCCGCCAGCCTGATGCCGTGGACGCTGAACTGGGTTGAGAACGCTGCTCCGCCAGTCATGTCCATGTTGATGTCGCTGACGAAGTTGTTTCTGATGTTGATGCCGGTTCCGGCAGTGACGTTGATGCCGTAAGCGCCGAATGTGCCGGTGCTTCTGCTATGTACTTTCGTGATTCTGTTTTTTTCAATGACGCCGTTGGTGGTGGTTGACGTACATTCGATGGCGTCTGTGCCGGATGCGCCCGCCAGCGTCTGCACGTTCGTTATGCTATTGCCGCTGATGGTGTAAACCCCGGTCGCATTGCTGACCAAGATGGCTTTCGCAATATTGACCGTACCGTTGTTGGCAACGTTGCTGATGAGGTTATTGCTAATCGTGGGCGAGATGACAGGGCTGACCATCTCGATTGTCGTGGTGGTCGTGCTGATATACGAAAGGATGTTGTTAATCGTATTGCCGGTCACGTTCACGGCGCTTGTGCCAGCCACCCAGATACCTTTTGTATAAACGGTCGTCGCAGGTGCAGTGAAGGGCGGATTGGCAGGCGTCGGGGCACCGGTCGCGCCGATGGTGTTATTGGAAATCGTGATGCCGTTGGAAACCGTAGCCACCGCACCGTTGAAAACGATGCCTCTCGCGGCCTGATTGACAAAGTTGTTATCAATCAACAGATTGTTAACGGTCGTTCCGCTCGGCGCTGTTTGCGCTGTCACAGAAGTAATGGCCGTCGGTGCGCCTACTGCCGTCGCGCCGCCGTTGCCGCCGACATAGATGCCGAAACTGGAATTGGAAGAAGTAGTAGCTGCCGTTATCAGGCTCGAATTGCCCCCGGTCACGTTGCCGAGCAGGTTGCAATTCCTAATGATGTCATTATCCGCGCTCGTGACGGCGGTGGAGGTCGCAATACGGACAGCGGAATTTGCGATGACCGTCGCAGTCGTCGTATTGCTGATCGTCAGATTCCGGTTGGTGCTTGCGGTGTTCGGGTTATCACCATCAAGAGTGACGTTGTCAGCTCCGTTAAGCTGAATCACGCCGAAGCCTGTCACAGGATTGCCGCTGACCGTGCGTCCGTCGGCCAGTGGACGGATGCTGACCGAAGTATAGCTGGCAGGTGTAGCATCGCCGCTGTTCAAAGTCGCAGGCGTTGTGCCTTCGTTCGAGTCGAAACATATCTCGACGTTAATCGTGCCGGTATGCGTTCCGGCGTTGATGGCCGCGAAGGCCGCGCCGACAGATGCGTAAGCGGTCGGCGTAATCGTGCCGCCCGTGGATTCAATCTCAACCGGCAGTCCGGCTGTTGCCACATCGCAAGTTCCGATGACGAGGGGTTGCACGGCAGGCGCGCTGGTTTTGGAAGCCTGCGTTCGCTGGATCATCACAGTAGAGAATCCTGCAAAAGCTACTAAGCTGATAAGAATAAATGCGATCACGCCTGAGCGTGCGCTGAAATGATATTTCTTCATGAATCCTCTCTTATTGGTAGTCAATTGACGGGTCGTATGGTTGAGGTGGGCGGCTGACGATTTCATGTCTGGACTCCTTCAGTTAGTTCTGGACATACCTATTCCGGCACTCTTCAGGCTTGAGTGCGGTCACAGTAAAATGCGATGAAAAAGCGCAATTCCGGCGCTCTTCAACGCAAAGTTCATCCCGGCTGGGGGCTTGCCGCATTCAGTTGTGCTCTCTGATGGGTGGCGGTCTTACGGATGGAATCCCGAAATTTACGGCAAAAACACTTTAGACACGGGTTAAGCAGGGGCTTGCTAATGAGTCGAAAGCGTGTCGCGGGGGACACCAAACCTATCACTTAAATTATTGACGATTAACGGGAATACGGTGTAGCTATAATGAGCCTATGCCTTAATCCCTTGCAAGATAGTTCGGGGGCAATATATAGAATGTTACGGGATTGTCAAGGATAATTTCAGCCGTCAGTTTTACCGGCAGGTTTTTTGAGGCCACATTGAGAACGCCTTTTTCATCCTGACAGGGTATTTAATGCTCGCTAAAAAGCGAGAGGGGAGACGACTTATCAAGCCTCTCCCCTCTTGCTTTTTATCTTCTGAAGTTTACCTAAATCAGTAGATATTAAAGTTGTACTCGACCCTGATGTACTGCGACACCGCTCTACCTTCCTTCGTCGCTGGCGTGAACTGGATTCGACGAGCCGCAGAGATCGCCTTCTCAGTCAACCCGAACGGCAAGCCGCTGACCGTGCGAATGTTCGTCACGCTTCCGGATGATGAGAGCACCATCTGCAACACCACTGTCCCCGTCACCTGATTCTTTCTCGCTTCTTCCGTGTACTCAGGCGTCGGCTTCGAGGTGATGCGGGCCTTGCTCGTCACTTCACCGGGCTTGTATATCTTGTTCGGGTCTCCTCCGCCGCCTCCGCCGCCTCCGGGGCCGCCGCCGCCTTCATTCCTGTCTCCGCCTCCCGTGTTGCCTCCTCTGCCCGGCCCCACGCCTCCTCCTTCTCCTGAGCCGACGCCGCCGCCTGTGCCTGTGCCAATACCGTTACCCGTTCCCGGCCCGCTCGATAATTCCGTTGACCTCGACTTCGGGTCGCCATACGGAATGGGTCTGGTATCGGGTGGAAACAATAGTGGATCAGCATCAATAGTGGCCGCCACCGGCAAAGACGGGTTCTTGATCGGCGGGGGATTGGGATTGGGAGCCAAGACCTGAGGGATAGTCAGAGATGCCTGCGGGAGTTTGCCCTGCGAGGCCGGACGCTGGTCTTCACGACCACCGCCGCCACCGCCGCCGGGTTTCTCCTGCTTGGCTTTGGAGCCGCCGCCGTTGCCTTTGTTGGTTCCGGCAGTGCCTTCGTCAGGTTTTTCCTGTTCGGCTGGAATGTCTACTAAGCCCTGATACTCCAAATCCTCTCGCGCTTTGTCTATGCTTGCTCTCTGTTCCCTGCCGCGTTTATCGAGGTAGACGAACAAGCCAGCCAGAGCGAGCGCGAACACCAGAGATGCCAGCATAGCCGTCACCACGGTCGGCATATCCGTCTCGCTAGCATATTCGCCCGACGTAGAGCCTTGCGCCTTGAGACTGGCTGCACGACCGCGTGTAAACCAGCCTATGAACAACGCTATCAAGAGGCCAAGCGCCAGTGCGGCAAAAAGTCCTACTCCAAATTTGGAAGTGCCTGTTGACTGCGACTTCTCAACCCATGCGACGCCCACTGCCAGCACGATCATAGAACCGAGCGCGGTCATCAAAGCGATGGCAACATTGGGACGCGTGAAGAATCCTCCGGCCATCTTGCCGTAACCCGCGACTAAACGTTTGCTAAAGCCAAAGGGATCACGCTTGAATTCCGGCCAGGTGAGTTGTGATTGATGAGCCACTTCGCGCAACTCACCCGTCAAACGACTGACGAGTCCCGCGTCATCCATGATGGTCAGATGATATTCGCCGTCATCCGCCGCTGATGCTGCTGCCGCCGCTACGGGTTCGGATTCGGGGATACCGGCATCAAACTCATCCTCTGTCTCCAGAGCATTAACAGCAAAGCTCTCATTGACAGCAGGAACAGCAAAGCTCTCGTTGACAGCAGGCTGCGAGGGAACCGTCTCTTCTTCAGGCTCCGGCGGCGCGGCTGGCATGATCACGGATTCCATTTTCTTGGCCGCCAAACCGCTGAGCGGAGTGCCGTCAACCGGGCAGAAACTGAATTTGTCGGCAAACTCTTCCTGACATGTAGAACACTGTTTCATATTTTTCCTCATAAACCGCCTGAAGAATAGAAGCGGGTGAAAAGCTTTTTCAAGAGCGGCGTTAAAATCTTTATCTCTTGCTGTCTCCCGTCACGACCCCTCTTAAGCCCCGCTGGAATTGACCCTTGCCTATAAACCGCATTATACAACTCTTTGTTGAAGTGTGAAGCGGGGCAGAGTCATCGTGTAAAACCCTGCTTGAAACATATTCGATGCAATAACAGGCCAAACGGTTGACGGGCTGTTCGGTTGGCATCTAAACTCTTTCCCGGTCGCTCCCCGTTCGGCACAAGTAAGATTCCGGGTCATTGTCGGCCTATTTTGCATCAAAGATTGTTGTTCCGCCAAATGTATCCGACAGAATCATCCGTATTTATTTTATGATAGCTCGAATTCGTCTCTTCAATTCAGCAATTACGCCCGTGCTGGCGATTTCCCTGATTTTCGCGCTCGGCCTGACCTCTTTCGGGAGCGCGCCGCAAAGCGCGCCTGAACCGCGCCGCGAAGAGCTTCTCAACGGCCTGCGCGTGCTCTTGTGGTCGCAGCCTCAGAGTCCGAACGTGACCGTCAAACTCAGGATACACAGCGGCTCGGCCTTTGACCTCGAAGGCAGATCGGGGCTGATGGCCCTGCTCGGCGATATGCTTTTTCCAGACCCTGAGACGAGAGATTTTTTCACGGAAGAACTCGGCGGCAGTCTCGAAGTGACGACCGACTATGACGCCATCAATATACGTATGACCGGGCGCGCAGCCGAATTCGAGCGGATGATAGAACTCCTGCGTACGGCCCTCGTCAGCACTCCGATTACAAATGAGAACGTCATACGCTTGCGCGACTCACGCATCAAGATGGTGCGCGAGATGAGCGTCGCCCCTTCCTTTGTTGCAGACCGCGCCATTGCCAGGCGTCTCTTCGGGGAGTATCCATACGGGCGACCATCTGCCGGAGCGACAGAGACGTTGGCCCGCGTCGAGCGCGCAGACCTCCTGCTCGCGCGCGAGCGTTTTCTCTCTCCGGATAATGCGACGATGGTTGTGACCGGCGGCGTCGAAGATAAACGCGCCATGCGAGCGCTGCGTCAACTGCTCGGCACGTGGCGCAGGAGCGATAAGCGTGTGCCCTCGACTTTTCGCCAGCCTGATGCGCCGGAGGCGAAAACCTTAATTATAGACATGCCGGGCGCAGAGAGCGTTGAAATCAGGTTGGCGGCGCGCACGCTGCCACGCTCCGACCGCGACTATGCTGCGACGATGTTGCTGATACTGCTCGCACGCGACAGATGGCAGGCGGCTTTTCCTGAATTGAACAAGAGCGCGTTCTTTGTGCGCCAGAACTCGCAGGTGCTGGGCGGCATGTTTGTCATGGGAGCTTCCGTGCGAACAAGCGAGACGGCGCAGGCTTTTGAATCCGCGCGCAAAGCTTTGCGCTCTTTAGCCGAGACGCAAGCTTCCGCAGCAGAGCTTGAACGCGTGAGAAGCGAAGCCATCGCCGTCGTCAACAAGGACGCAGGCGATCCGTCCATGGTCGCAGAGATGTGGCTCAATGCCGAAAGCTACAAGTTGGACGCAAACGCGGATCAGGCGCGTGCGCTCTCGAAGATAACCGCCGCAGACCTACAGCGCGTCGCGGCAAAGCTCTTTCGTGAAACGGAGTTTGCGAGCGTCGCTGTCGGCAGTTCCGCGCAGTTCAAAGCAGACCTTGAGCGCGCAGGCAAAGTAGAGTTTCCGGGCGAAGCCCCCGCTCCCAAAACATCTAATCCTACAATTCCAACTAAAACCCCGTAGCCAATTTGCAAACTTATCGCAAGCCATTCGCAACCACTCATCACAGTTAACTGGTTAAATAGTGTCTCAACAAAGTAAAGCGTCGGAGAGCGAGCATAGCGCGCGCGTGCGGGCTATGTTCTCAGGGATCGCTGGTCGTTACGACTTCTTGAATCATCTGCTTTCCGCCAACATAGACAAGCGTTGGCGCAAACAGGTAGCGGGCAAGCTTGAAAACGTTCTTTCAAAGGACGGGGCGCGTGCGCTCGATATAGCATGCGGCACGGGCGATTTATCTCTGGCCCTTGCAGGGGCTACCGGGGCGCAAATCATCGGCACGGATTTTTGTCGTCCGATGCTTGAGCTAGCGGCGCGCAAGACTGCTCTGACCGGCGAACAGATTCCTTTGATAGAGAGCGATGCGCTCAGGCTTCCATTCGCAGATCAATCCTTTGAAGCCGTGACCATCGCTTTTGGCCTTCGTAATTTAGCAAGCGTGGAAGGAGGCTTGCAGGAACTCTTCAGGGTCTTAAAGCCGGGAGGGCGTGCGGCCATACTCGAATTTTCCAGCCCTGTTGTGCCGGGTTTACGCGGGCTGTTCAACTTTTATTTCACGCGCGTGCTTCCACGCCTCGGCGGTCTCTTGAGCGGCTCGCGCAGCGCCTATGAATATCTGCCGGATTCCGTCATGCGTTTTCCGGATCAGAAACGGCTGGCGGGGCTGCTGCAGGGCGTCGGCTTTGAGGAAGTCGAGTACAAGAATTTGACAGGCGGCATCGCGGCCATCCATCTGGGGACGCGGCCCTGATGTTCACAGCCAAGAGGTTACTGGAAACATTTTTTCGGTCTCGGTTGCTTTGTAGATTTAAGAACACCGGCAACCACAAGTGTAGTCCGTAGGATTCGTCAATAAAACTTGCAGGACGGTAGTCGGGGCCGTTATGCAGGAAAGACACGAATCCTACGGACTACTAATGTGCGTGCTCTCTTTCCGGTGCGTTCGGTTTGAAAGAACCAATCTCACGCAAAGGCGTAACAGAAGTAAAAAGGTAAAAGTAAAAAGGTAAAAGTCAGAAGAGCATTCAACTATTCTTCGCTTTTGCCTTATACCTTTTTACTTTTGCCTTCCTTTGCGCCTTTGCGGGAAACTGCCTTCTCTCTTCATCAAACTTGCACTACTACCCTCTTTCCACATCACGCAACGCAGCTCTTATGCTATCATCTTAAGCGATCTATCCTGATTCCAATCTCTGAGAATTCGACGGTGTGGGTGCGTTGAAATATAAAATTCTCGACTTCCTGCGCCGTGCCGGTATCCTGCTGCTGGTGGTCTGGACGGTCGTCTCTCTGGTGACCTTGCTGATTGAGCTTGTGCCGGGCGACCCGGCAGTGGCGATTCTCGGCGATCAGGCGACGCCAGAGCAGATAGAACAGTTTCGCTCGCGTCATGGTCTTGACCGCCCGCCCTTCTTCTTCTCCTTCCCCGAAGACCAAACCGGCGAAAGACATTTTGCGTGGCATGGCACGGACAATCGTTACACGGATTACTGGGGCGCGCTCCTCAAAGGCGACATGGGCCGCTCGTTTCGCACGGATCAACCCGTCATAGATTTGATTCGCCTGCGCTATCCGGCGACGATTCAACTGGCCCTCGCTTCGCTCATCATCGCCATTGCCATCGCTATTCCGCTCGGAGTCGTAGCGGGCAGCAATCGCGGGACGTGGATAGATAACGTCTCGTCCGTTGTCGCGCTCATCGGCATTAGCCTGCCCAGCTTTGTCATTGGCCCAATGCTCGTCTACATCTTCGCCGTCAAGCTCTACTGGTTTGCGCCGACGGGCAGCGAGGAATGGAGCGATATAGTCTTGCCCGCCGTCACGCTCGGCGGCGCGCTCTCTGCCATCCTGACGCGCATGGTGCGCTCGTCCGTGATTGAAGAGTTGAACGAAGACTATGTCCGCACGGCCCGCGCGAAAGGTTTGAGCGAGAGAAAAGTTATCTACAAGCATGTGCTCAAGAACGGCTTGATTCCGGTGGTCACGATTCTCGGCTTGCAACTCGGCGTCCTGCTCGCGGGCGCGATTATTACGGAAAAGATTTTCGGCTGGCAGGGTCTGGGACTGCTGTTGATTGATGACGGTATCGGCAAGCGCGACTATCGTCTGGTACAGGGCTGCGTGCTGGTCATCAGCGTCACATACATTTTAGCCAACACGTTCACGGACATGATTTATCGCTGGCTCGACCCGCGAATAAGAATACAGTGACGGGTGACAAGTGACGGGTGACAAGTTAAAAACTTTTTGCTCGTCACTTGTCACCCGTCACTTGTCACTGTTTTTCCATGAATCGCTTAGCCATCTTCGGTCTCGTTATCGTCTGCATTCTCGTTATCCTCGCGCTCTTTGCGCCGTGGATTGCGACGCAGGATGCTGTGGCGACGATTAACCTGCCGCAGCGTTACCTGTCGCCCTCTGCCGCGCACTGGTTCGGCACAGACGCGCTCGGGCGCGATGTCTTTGCGCGTGTGGTTTACGGCGCGCGTATCTCTTTGCGCGTCGGCATCATAGTGGTCGCCGTGTCCTCGATTGTCGGGACGTTCTTCGGCGCGCTCGCGGGATATTTCGGCGGCTGGATTGACCGCGTGTTGTCCGGTTATATCTTCAATGTTTTTCTGGCTTTTCCGGGACTCCTGCTGGCTATCGCGCTCGTGGCATTTCTCGGCGCGGGATTGAACAAGCTGATTCTGGCGTTGTGCATCATCGGGTGGGTCGGTTATGCGCGCCTGATTCGCGGGCAGGTTTTAAAGGTGCGCGAGTATGATTTTGTGCAGGCGGCGCGAGCGCTGGGCGCTGGCGACATGCGAATTCTCTTCGTGCACATTTTGCCCAACGCGGTTCAGCCTTTGATTGTCCAATCGAGCCTCGGCATGGCGGGCGCAGTTCTATCTGAAGCCGCGCTCTCGTTTCTCGGTTTAGGAGTTCCGCCACCCGCTCCTTCATGGGGCGTGATGATTGAAGAAGCGCGCGGGCTTGATACCCTACAGGCCGCGCCGCATATCCTCATCTTTCCCGGCATCGCCATCGTTTTGACCGTGCTGGCATTTAATTTTATCGGTGACGGCTTGCGCGAGTATCTTGACCCGCGCCAGCGTAAACGTTAAATAGCAATGTGAATCAAGAGTAGAATGCTCTTTGCGTTTCTTAGCGTCGGACACTTTGCGTGCTTTGCGTTTAATCTCAACTTTAAACGCAAAGCGCGCAAAGGTTTTCGCACAGAAACTCAAAGAGAAGAATCAGGCAGCCAATCTTTTTTCTACTCTTGATTCTCATTATCAATGAACAAGGAGATAGCAGATGAAGAAAACGAAGAAAGCTCTGATTACGATTGTGCTCGCAACATTTTTTCTGAGCATGCCGCTCTTCAGCGAAGCGCGTGCGGTGGGTGAGACGCAGCTTGTTTCGCTCGACAGTTCTTTGCTTGAATTACATCAATCAAGCGGCGTCGGGCGCATGCGCAGTAGTCGCCGCAGGCAGGTTCGCCGCCGTCGCAGTTGGCGTCGGCGTCAGGTGCGTCATGTGCGGCGTCACAATAGGACGGTGCGCCGCAGGTCGCGCACGCGTAGCGGCCATGACCATTAATCCGTAAACCCACAGCGGCGCGCAATTCCTGTCTCTACCGGTTTACTGTCGCGCAGCTTGTTTGTACACTCATCCGGCGCAGGCATCAATTTCAGGATTGGTGGCTGCGCCGATTCTTTTTCTTATGACTCCGGCGATCAAGACAGATGAGAGTGAAGACCCGCGCACACGCGCAGAGCAGCCGCCCGCACAGGCGGCGCGGACTGTCGCCGTCTCTCTCAAACAACTCTCAAAAACTTATCCCACTCCGATGATGCGTCTCAAGCAATTCTTGCGTCGCCCCATCAAGCCACCTGTCGAAGCCCTGCGTGATGTTTCCTTCGATGTGCATGAAGGAGAGATTTTCGGACTCATCGGACGCAACGGCGCGGGCAAAACCACGCTCACCAAAATCGTCGCCACGCTGGTTCAGCCGACCACAGGCAGCGTGAACGTCCGTGGGTTCGATAGCGTCAAAGATGATGAAAGAGTGCGCGCACAAGTCGGCCTTTCGACCGCAGAGGAACGCAGCTTTTACTGGCGACTGACGGCGGAGCAGAACCTGATGTTCTTTGCGCGGCTCTACGGTCTGAGCGACGATGAGGCGCGCCGCCGCATCATTGAAATCTTAAACCGGCTCGGGTTGATCGAGCTGGCGACGCGACGTTTCGGAGAGCTTTCGACGGGCAACAAGCAGCGACTGGCGCTGGCCCGCGCGCTTCTGCCACAACCGCCCGTGCTCTTGCTGGACGAGCCGACGCGCTCGCTTGACCCTCTGGCCGCCGCAAGCATGCGCGAGCTAATCAGCTCTCTGGCAGGAGGCGACCCGCCCGTCTCTATTCTTTTGACCTCGCACAATCTGGCCGAAGTCGAAGAGTTGTGCGAGCGCGTGGCCGTTATCAGCAATGGTCGGATTCGCGCTCTCGACACGCCCCGGAACCTGCGCGCATTGAACAGGCAGACAGAGCGCATGCATCTTACGGTTCGCGGCCTGACGCACGCACAGGCTTCAGGGCTTCTCGCTTCCCTGCTTCCGGAGTTTGAAACCAACGCACAATCAGACACGGCGTTCATCTCATTTTCGAGAGAGGGCGGCGACGAAAAGCTTGACCGCGCCATCAGGATTTTGCATGAGCACGGCGCAACAGTGCTCGCTGTTGAGACAGAGCGCGCGACGCTGCTTGATGTGCTTGAGAGTTATGAGCGTGAGGAGGGGCCGGACGCCTGATGCTCAAAGCCTTTTTACTTTTGCTCAGACGGATGCATGCCTTTGTGGCGCGCGATTTTCAGTTAGCCGTCAGCTATCGCATGGAATTTTTCATGCGCGTGTTATCAATTTTGATCGTCGTCACGACGCTCTATTTTATCTCGCGCATCTTCGAGGGTTTCAATGACACGCGTTTCGCGCAATGGCAGAATCCTCTGGCCGCGTGGCTGACGGGGCTGGCGATGCTCAATTATTTCATGACCGGATTCTCAAGCCTTGCGACAGCCATCCGGCAGGAACAGATGCAGGGAACGCTGGAAAGCGTGCTGCTCACGCCCATCAGCGTGCCGACCGTGATTCTTTCAAGTTCCGCATGGGCTTATGTGCAGGCGACCTTTTATTCTTTTCTTTATCTCTTTTTCGGCTCGCTCTTTTTTAGTGTTGAGTATCGCGGAAACTTTTTGCTGGCCCTTTTGTTTCTCATTCTGACGACGCTCGTGCTGGCCTGTCTGGGCATTCTGTCCGCCAGCTTTGCGATGGTTTTCAAGCGCGGCGACCCGTTCGGCATGCTGCTCGGCGCAGGCTCCGCGCTCTTTTCCGGCGTCTTCTTTCCCACGCAACTGCTCGACAGCGGTTTCGGCAAAATCTCACGCCTGCTGCCGCCGACCTATGGTCTGGACGGCATCCGCCGCGTCCTGATTCTGGGTCAGGGATTCAGCGAAGTGCGCGAGCCGCTGACGACGCTCTGCATCTTTCTCATCGTCCTGCTTCCCTTCTCGCTCTGGGTCTTCTCGCGGGCCGTCCGCCGCGCCAAACGCGAAGGCAGCCTGATACAATACTGATTGCGGGTTTGGGATTGCGGAATGCGGATTGAAAACCAATTGACTTATATTTTTCAAATCCAAAAATCCGCATTCTGCATTCCGCAATTGATATGATGCGCGTCTCTTACACACCCCGTTATTATGCAGACATCGGCGAAGGCCATGTCTTTCCGATTCGCAAGTTCGAGTTGGTGCGCGACCGTCTCTTGCGCGAGGGGACTTTGCGCCCTGCGGATATTGTCGAGCCACAGGCCGCGTCGCTCACAGATGTGATGCTGGTTCATACGGAAGATTACGTCACACGTTTGCGTGCCGGAACTCTGACGCCGCGCGAGCTGCGCCGGCTCGGGCTGCCGTGGTCCAAAGCTCTTGTGCGTCGTTCGTTTCTGGCGGCGGGCGGCACGCTCAATGCCGCGCGTTGGTCTCTGCAAGACGGCATCGGCTCAAATCTTGCGGGAGGGACGCATCATGCTTTCCCGGATCGCGGCGAGGGTTTCTGCGTGCTCAATGATGTGGCGATTGCGATTCGCGCGCTCAGGCGCGACCGTTTGATTGAGCGCGCGGCGATTGTTGATTGCGATGTGCATCAGGGCAACGGGACGGCGACGATTTTCGCTGAAGATGAAACGGTCTTTACCTTCTCGATGCACGGCGCGAAGAATTATCCGCTCTTTAAAGCGCGTTCGACGCTCGACGTAGAGCTTGCGGACGGAACGACGGATGCCGTTTATCTTGAGACGCTCTCGCTGCATCTCCCGGGTGTTTTCGCGCATGCGCCCGACATCATCTTTTATCTGGGCGGCGCAGACCCTTATGCTGGAGACAGGCTCGGACGGCTCTCGCTTTCGCTGGCAGGCTTGTACGAGCGTGATGCTCTGGTGCTTGAGCAGTGTCGTGAGAAAAATGTTCCGGTCGTGACGGTGATGTCAGGCGGATACGCGGAGAATATTGAGGACACTGTGGAGATTCATTGCAACACGATTCGCGCCGCGCGGAATGTTTTCGAGACGGCCACGGCTCATTTATAAAAGAAGCTTTCCCGCAAAGGCGCGATAAAGACCGGGAGTCAGGTGTCGGGCGTAGTTAAGACCATTGCTTTGCCACACCCGACACCCTATTCCCTTGCTCTTTGCGTCTTTGCGGGAAACTCCTGTATCTTTTCAGAGCCAAATGATACGCCGCGTTTTCAAGTACACTGTATTAACACTCGTCGGGCTTTTCCTCGGCTGGATAATCTTCGAGTTCATCACTTTTCCGAACACGTCACGGCTGCGCGACCAGAATCCTGAGACGACTTCTATGATCGAGGCGCGCATCAAAGAAGCGCAGGCACGCGGCGAGCAGCCCAGACGCGTGCAGGCATGGGTGCCGCTCGAAAAGATTTCCGTAAACCTGCAACGCGCTGTGCTGGCGGGCGAAGACTCAAACTTTGTGACGCACAACGGCTTTGATTATGAAGCCATTCAGCGCGCGTGGGACGAGGCGCAGCGCGAGGCCGCGAAAGAGGCCAAAGAAGAGGGCGACGATCAATCGAGCTGGATTCCGGCGATGCCGAGCTTTAAGCGCGGTGCTTCCACCATCTCGCAGCAACTGTCCAAAAATCTTTTCCTCTCTTCGGAAAAATCTTTCATGCGCAAGGGACGCGAAGCCGCCATCACCTATTTTCTCGAACGCAATTTATCCAAGCGACGCATACTTGAAATCTATCTCAACGTCATCGAATGGGGCGATGGCATCTACGGTGCAGAGGCAGCCGCGCAATACTATTTCAAAAAATCCGCTTCGGCCCTGACGCAGCGCGAGGCGGCATTTCTCTCCGCCATCATTCCGAATCCGAATACGGTCTTCAATCCGCAGAAAAACCCGCGCCGCGTCGCACGTCGCCAGCGCGTCATCCTGCGCGGCATGCCTCATGTGAAGCTCCCTTGAGACATAAAAAAAGGAAGGAGGAAGGTTGCCCCTCCTCCCTTCCGCTCTCTGGCTAAGTCCGCAAGCGCCCTCCGCGCGAAGCAAGAGGAACGCCTTCAACCTTTAACATTTTGAAGTCTCATGTAATTTCAACATCAATAGGCTTGTCTCGCTTTTTTCAAGTCCAGTCTAATCGGCTCTGAGGACACATCATCGAGCCATAATTTGCCGTAAGACCTCCACCTGCGTTGCAGCATGTAGCCGAAGTCCAGTTGTCGTCTACGTGCCATGTCCGGCTCAAGGTTGCGTGACCAGAGTTGATAATAAAACTTTAACCAGATGGTTCCGATGCTTTCCATCTCTTTCAGACTTGGGCTATAGAGAAGACCACGGAGGGGGGTTTTGGGAAAGACGAGTGTCACTTTGGCTGTAAAAGGTAGAGCGTCATTCGGCATCAGGCGATGAGTCAGGTCTGCTGGCGGGTAAGCCTTATCAAGCCCTTTCTGCATCTGCGTCCACTCTGGAGAGGTATCAAATGAAGGGCCTCCTCGATGGGTGTCTATAATGTCTTCACGGGCAAATCTTTGCTCGCGGGCCAGTTTGCGTCCGGTGAAAACAGGAGTGGTCTTCCAGAGGATGATAGGAGTCGAGCCGGTATTAACCAGTTCGTATCGCAACTCCAGAATAACAAAATCGTCAGACTTATCTTCATCAAAATTGATTGACTGGATAGTGCCGCGCAAGGTCAGGCCCTCCTGAGTTTGCGCGGCATCGCTCTGAGCCTTTACGGATACGATGCATAGAAAAAACAGAGTTGCCCCAAATCCCAATAGCCAAATCTTCATGAGAATGCTTACCTCCGTAATGATCCGTAAAAGCCTGTCTTTCGTTCCCGGCAGTGGTTGCACAGTGCCGTAGCGTTCGCTGCTCTCTTTCACAGTCCCTACTTCGTATGGCCCTTCTTCGCCACTCTTACTAAACACGACGCTAATTGCCACATGTAATTTCCTATCAATAGACTTATCTCGCTTTTTTCAAGTCTAGTTTAATCGGCTCTGAAGACACTTCATCAAGCCATAATTTGCCGTAAGACCTCCACCTGCGTTGCAGCATGTAGCCGAAGTCCAGTTGTCGTCTACGTGCCATGTCCGGCTCAAGGTTGCGTGACCAGAGTTGATAATAAAACTTTAACCAGATGGTTCCGATGCTTTCCATCTCTTTCAGACTTGGGCTATAGAGAAGACCACGGAGGGGGGTTTTGGGAAAGACGAGTGTCACTTTGGCTGTAAAAGGTAGAGCGTCATTCGGCATCAGGCGATGAGTCAGGTCTGCTGGCGGATAAGCCTTATCAAGGGCTTTCCGCATCTGCGCCCACTCTGGAGAGGTATCAAATGAAGGGCCTCCTCCGTCGATGTCTATGATGTCTTCAGTGGCAAATCTCTGCTCGCGGGCTAGCGCGCGTCCGGTGAAAACAGGAGTGGTCTTCCAGAGGATGATAGGAGTCGAGCCGGTATTAACCAGTTCGTATCGCAACTCCAGAACTATGTAATCGCTGGACGAATGCTCTTCATAATTGATGGACTGGATAGTGCCGCGCAAGGTCAGGCCCTCCTGCCCTTGCGCGGTATCGCTTTGGGCCTTCACGGGTATGGCGCATAGAAAAAACAGAGTTGCCCAAAAGCCAAACAGCCAAATCTTCATGAGAATGCTTACCTCCGTAATGATCGGTAAAAGCCTGTCTTGTCTCTCGTTCCCGGCAGAGGTTGCACTGAGCCGTAGTCATTCTGTTCGCCAATTCTTCTGGCTGTTCCAACTTCGTATGGCCCATCTCCACCGCTCTTACTAAATACTATTGGCGTTTGGTTATTATCGAAAAAGATGAAATTCGCAAAATGTGTAGCTCCGCCTCCCATCGCGTATCTCACAATATCGCCGACCTTCAATTCGCTTTGACTTCCCAACGAGCGGGCATTGAGCGGCCTTCCATCTTCAGTAGCTGCCAGATGTTTGTCCAAAGAATTTGTGCCATAGCGTAATTGACTTTCGGCAGCGCCAAACCCAATCTTCCAAGTCGTCCGCGAGCAATCCCATCCATTAGCATCACCGTCAAGACCTTTAAGCTGGTTTTGCGCTCTAACCTTGAGGCCAGCTTCAACTTCCTTGAAGACGCTTCCAATAATGCCGCCAGCCTCCGAGAGACGCAGATTCCCATCCCCCAGTTTATTTATTATCTTTTGTGCATCTTTCTCGCTGATATTTAATTGATTAGCCAGACTCGCAGCGTTGTCACCTTTTTCTTTAACAAGGAGGAATCTAATGCCAATAATCTTTTCCCTATTAGGAGTTCCATCGGCATTCTTCGCATACTGGGGATCAGCCTCATAGGTCCATAATCCAGTCGGGTCGGTAAAGACCAGCGGATTATTAAGAGTATATGAATAACGATTCCACGTTTGAGGATTGATGGCGGCCACGCTTAACAGCGTCGGGTCGGCATTCACAAAGCGGCCTGCTGCGTTGGCATAATAACGATGCTGCGCGTAGTCTAAGCCGGTCTCAAAATCGCGCTCATACGAGGTGAATTTCTGTCTCGTCTGATTTGCCTGAGCGAGGCTGTCATCGTAACCAAGCCCTGTTGTGCGGCTGCCCGTTCCGGCGTAGAGTTGTTCACCGAAAGGCAGGTGATCGTGTCTGAATCTGATGCTGCCGTCTGCTTTGGCGATCACGCGCGGCGTGCCCAGTATGTCATTCGTCAAATAATTCGTTCCATTATTCTGCGGCGTCCCCGTAGTGAACTCGGCGATCAACTGGCCCAGCGCGTTGTAAACGAAAATAGTGGTTGCAGAAGGATTGGCTTTCTTAACGCGTCTTCCGTCTCCGTCGTAAAAATAGTCAACGCCGCCAACCTGAGTTGCGCCGCCCTGATACTGCGCTAGTCTGTTATCGCCGTTATAATTAAAGCTCTCCCCGCCTTTCCCCTTCTTCAGATTGCCGGCAGGATCATATTCATAGAACTCGCCCGCGCGCGGAGTGATCCGGTTATCTGTGCTGCTGATTTGCGGATTCGGCCCGATCAAGGTCGAGGTGGTATCGGCAGTGTCCACTGCGCGGTTACCAAAGCGGTCGAAAGTAAATAACTGCTGCCACAAGCTGCCACTCGCTTGCCATGTCGGACTATTCCCGTTGACTTCTTGGACTCCGGTGAGGCGATTCAATTCCGGATCGTATTTGTAATGCTGCGTGGCTACAAAGCCGGTTGTGCCGGGAACGTTGATAGTCTGTCTCAAGAGATTGCCGTTATTCTGCGTCGTGCCATAGTCATATTGCAGTTTCAGGACGCTGGAGTCAGCGGTGGAAGTGCCGAGTCCAATCTCCACTGGTTGTAATCTATTATTAAATAAAACGTGCTCCCACCTGCCGTTGCCCAGCCTTATTCCTTTCACGGCTCCGTGCGCCGTATGGATGAAGCTATTGGCATAAGTTTTCGGCGTCCCTCCTGATGCCTGCCCGCTCACATTACTTAGCCTATTCATGCTGTCAAAGTTGTTCATGACAACACGTCCTGTCGGATAAGTTTGGCTTACCATATTGCCCGTCAGGTCATAGGAGTAGCTCATTGCATAACTCTTTCCGTCAGTTATTTGCTGGCTTGCAGTGACCCTCCCAAGCGCGTCATAGCCGGAATAGTTATAAGTAGAGAGACTGCTGCTCACGGATGTCAATCTGCCTTTGGAATTTGCTATGCCAATCGCATCATAGGTGTAAGTTACGGGCGGGGTTGAGACTGCCGTTCCGCCGCTGTACGTGCGCGAGACATTGCGGTTCAAAAGATCGTAACCGTAAGTTATCACTGTCCCGCGCGCATCCGTTTTCGTCAGCAGGTTACCGTTTTCATCATAGCCATAGGTAACCAACCCACTTTCTGGATTAGCCGCTGATGTAAGCTGCGAGAGAGAGTTATAAACAAACTGTCTGGTCTGTAGTTGCGGCGAAGTGCCTTGCACCACCGTGCGCAAGTTTCCTAGGGTATCATAGCTATAGCTGGTCTGGTAGTTATAGTTTGCAGGGGACTCGTAAACCGCTGTCAGCCGCCCGAGCGCGTCTGTGAGGCTCTTCCGCTGTCTTCCGGCTTGATCTGTGACTGTCGTTTGATTGCCGCTATACGCGGTTTTCACCTGCGCGTTATCAGGCGACTGCGCAATCGACACTCGGCCAAGAGCATCAAAAAAAGACGTTGTCCATATTGGCTGCTCACCCTGACGATATGGGTCTGAGGTCTGCGTAGTTGCCACCCAGTTATTAGTCTGAGGATGTTGCAGTAAAGCATTGGGGATGACCTTAGTGGCTATGTAGTCTGTGCCGTTCTCATAAGCGCGCGTCTCCGTGAGCGCGCCCAATCCATTATAAATACTCTGATGCTTCAACAAACCGTCGCCGTAATTCCGCAGATCGCTGATGACAGTCACGGTCAACCCCGCATCGTCATAGATAAAGTGCTTTTGTTGACGTAGAGCCGGGATGTTAGCGGCGAGCACAATCTGCGTGGGGCGATCCAGCAGGTCGGCAAAGTAACTGCTGGAAACGACGCCATTAATGTCTTCGCTATTAATTATCTCGCCCAGATAATAACTGTACTGTGAATATGAGGTGTGGCTCAGCGGATTAGTAACACTCGTCGCAAAGGCATAGCTATGCTGAGCGGAAGCAGATAATTCCGGGGGAGTATAATCAGCACGTGATTCTTCATCAGGTAGGCCGAAGCGATCCGTATAATCCAGAGCGCTCGCATAGTATTGCTGGCTCGCAATGCTCTTTGCATCAAATATCTTGACCGCGTTGCCCGCCACATCATACTGCGAGGCCACCGTGACCGCGCCTGTTTGATTAGCTGCATTAGCATGGTTGGTGACGCTCGTGACATTGCCACGCGTGGTGTAGGCGGTCGGATTGGTATTCGCGCACTGTCCTGCGTTGTCGAAAGTGGTGCATAGCCCGCTGATGTCAGCCCTCGACACTAATGCGGCATGTGTCGCATTCGATGCATAGTTATCATATTCATAAATCGCCAGCGATTGTTTATTGTTGCCGGCAGCATCGGATGAAATCCATTGCTGTGCTGGCAGGTTGCGAATGTGTATGTTATTTAGAGCGTAATTCTGATTGTTAACCGGGTTGGTCGTCAGATAGTCGATGTGAGTCCGCCGCAGGAGTGCCCCGGCCACAACCACTCCGTTGACTACTGTTCCATAATCATAATCATATGTGTCCGTGAGATTTTGATATTGATCGTAAGCGAACGTTTGCTTTGATGCCTGATTAGTATCCGACAGGATCGTTGTGGTTTCATCAATGCGAGCATTATTGGATGGCGCATAGTAGGCGGGGCCGGAATACCAGTAGGGAGGCGTTTGATTCCACGTGTGAGCGATGCTTCTGAGGACTGTCGAGCCATCGCTATCGTAGAAGTCCGTCTGGTACTCCTGAGCATCTCTCCACGACTGATAGAACGGAAACGCATTAGTCCCGACAACCTGGGCATTTATATGATAGATGCCATAATAATAATGCTTGACGCGATTTAATAACGCCCCGTTCGCGCCGTATTGATCTGCCAGCACATACCCGCGCTGTTCCGTTAACCATTCCGGCGCGCCGAGGGTCATTTTGGTTTCCAGCGTATTTCCGTCTGTATACAGACGCCGCTCCACAACCCTGCGGTAGACATTGCCTGCGGGCCATTGCTGGAGGCCCGCTATCCTGCCGGAGCCGAGGGTTGCGGCATTAACCCAATCATACTCAATGGCTCCTCCTGTGGGCAGTTCGACACGCGCCAGTTCGCCATAGCTGTTATAGCGTAACTGATAGCTCCTGATGCCATCCGGCAACCACACGGCAGCCACCTTATCAACGACGTATTCGGATTGCGCGAGCTGGTCTATCAGGGAATTGGGCGGCAGAGGTGGCTGGTAAATCTCAGGGAATAATTGCTGGCCGGTCTTGATTGTATATCCCGAACGCAGCACGTCGCGCAAACTTTTGTAGGAGATGCGAATCGTTCTTTGCGCTCCGCCAAACCCTTTATAGTTAATTCTATCGCAGAGGCCATACGGAGACACGTCCTGAACCTCGTACTCGAAAGTGACTTCCCGGTTGAGAGAATCCGTGATCTTGACCAGCCGCGCAAAATCGCCGCCGCTCTCATAGGTAAAAGTTATCTTGTTGCCATTCCGGTCTCGTTGCCAGCTTATCTTTCCCTCATCTATGCGATAGCGCGTCCCGTCCGGCATCATCAGGTAGCCGGAAGGGTAAAGTCGCGTCTCTTGTTCAGCCCATAGATTGTCGTAGATGGTAGTGTCCGAAATAAAGGTCACTGCATGCCCACCGGTCGTAACAAAAACTGTTCCGCGTGATGCGCCAGTCGGACCCGGGTTGCAGTATCCGGTATCGAGGGGCTTTCCTTTATGAGCATCATCTACGAGATCGTATTCTGTTCCATCGGGTGTGGTGAAAGTTAAACGAGTGAGCGACGGGGAGTATTGATGCCAGCCGATGCCGGGGCACGTGCTTCCGGCCAATCCGGTGCGGCGTCCGGTCAATCTTCCGGGACCGTATCCTTTATCTTTCCAAAACCATTCATTCCACCATTGATACTCCGCATAGGGAAATGTTTGTGGGCCATTGCCGTAGTCATCGGTCTCTGTTTGCCCGACCCATTTTTGATTGATGGTCAATCGAATCGGGACGGCCATCCCGCCGCGCCCGATGACTTGATGAAGAGGGAGGCTGAAATTTAAGTTGCCGTTGTACGGGTTGACTGTCTCAAAGCCGCTCAAAGAGTGAGAGCCTGACGGCGATCCGGGTGCAATGCCTGCCGGGGTTGTTCCCGCGTTGGAGCTTTGGGCGTAAGCGCCTGCCACTTGAAAAATAAAGATAATGAATATTACCAAGCAGAGGTTTAGAAGAATATTCGTAAACATTCCGGCCTGGTTCATCAAGGTGTATTTTTTCATGGCTCTGTCTTTTCTCAGGAATTGAGGCTGCTGACTTTTGACATTGAGCTAACTCGACATAATTATCTTCTGTAAGGAGCGGGCACGGGTGTATCCCCGCTTTGTCCCCAGTGCTCTATCCGCAGCGTATTCGTAGAGCTTTTCAGGATGTACCAATCTCCTGTCTGATTTCTCCACACGGCTGCATCCGTCCTTCCATCCGCGTCGTAGTCTCCCTGCACCGCGATGTCTCCCAAACTCTGGTCTCCGATCTGCGCGACGCCGGTTGTCCCGCTTGCGCTATGCCGTATGCGCCACGCATTGTCTGCGGGTCGCCACCCCGCAAAGTCTGTCTTGCCGTCGCCGTCATAGTCGCCCACCACAGGCTTATCCCCGCTTTGTCCCCACTGCTGGCTGGTCATTAAGTTGCTGGTGCTTTGCCAGACATAGAAGCTGCTCGTGCTGGCTCTCCAGACGGCTATATCCGCTCTTCCGTCGCCATCATAATCAGACGACACAGGCACATCCCCGGCGCTGCCGAAGGCCAGAGAAGTGGTTGTGCCATTGGAGCTGTTGGAGATGTACCAGGTGGAAGTCGAGGGACGGAAGATGCCCATGTCACACTTGCCGTCGCCGTCATAATCGGCCTGCGCTATGAGGTCGCCGCTCGCCCCCCACGTGTAGGACATCAGCAAGTTGGTTGAACTCTTGAGAACGTACCATGCGGAACTTGAGGGCCGGAAGACGGCGAAGTCAGTCTTGCTATCGCCATCGTAATCTCCGGGAGCAGGCACGTCGCCGCTCATGCCCCACTGCTGTGTGGATAGGGTATTAGTTGTGCCGCCAAGGACGTACCACGTGCCGGTGCTCAATCTCCAGACGGCAAGGTCGGTTCCGGTCGGAGCAGTGGCTCCCGGTTCTTCCGTGGCGATCAATCGTGAACCGGCATAGATATATTCTTTAGCCAATACTGGCGTCGGGCCGGGAATCGGCGCAGAAGCAAGGAAGGCAGCGGGGCCAGCATTACTCGTGATGCTACGCCGGGCCAGCATGCCACCAGCGAAACCCAAGAGCAGGATCACAGAAGCAAGGATAACTAACAGCCTTCGCTTATGGCTGACACGTTTACTTTGATTCGCAAATGCAGATTTTCGGGCGCGACGGGAGCTTTGAGACATCGGCACCTCTTTAAATGAGATACTAAAGGCTCAATGCGAAGGGGTTGAGAGAAAGTGCCTTTAGCATGTTGCTCTCGTTAGCGCGAGTACGAGGCTAACGAGTATGAGAATACTGTAAAGAGACTTAAAGCGCGCGGAATATGACACCGCTTGAAATAATTGTCAATGATTATTTTTGGAAGCGTTCATCAAAACTCGCGCCGGACGGGAACACGAGTTGGTTAACATCCGCGCAGGCATTCACGCGAGGCCGGTTCAAGTTGAGGATGAAGATGACTCCGGCACGATAATCAATTTTCCCTCTCGTCTTGTCGGCATGGCAAATGGTGTCGAAAGATGCATCAGTTTGAAAAAGAAAAGAGCAGCCGGATAACTATCATCCGGCTGCTCTCTTCTTGGTCAAGAAAGAGTTCCCATCTTAATTACGGAGTGCTCATCTCGCTGCGTAATTTTAGTTGTTAATTCTCTGGAACCCTGTCACCTGTATGTATTGGAAGAAAGGCGTTCCGGGAGGAAGCCGCGTGGCATCCAGGAATGAATCGTCAAATACCCAGTTGCGATCCGGCGCGTTGTAGACGCGCGTCTCGCCGTATTTGAAAGGCCCGTTGAAGTTGCGGCTATTGAAGAGATTAATCAGCGAGCCGGAATAGTTCAGATACGGGTCGTCTGTCGCGCGCCAGTCTTCGAGGAAACGCTTGAAGTTATTGACGCTGCCGTTGAGACGTTCCGAATAAGCTCCGCCCTGATGCGGGTCGTCCTTCATCGAGCTGATGGTGTCGCCCATCAGGATAGCCGTACGCACGGTTGTCTCTCTGGCCGGACGACCGTGATAGCGCACGGACAGCCAGCTATTAGGCTCTACCGTGCGTGTATAAACAGGGCAACCGAAGCTCGCGCCGTCAGACCATCCGGCTGTGCCGTCCCAGCGGTTTGAAAGAATCGTCACCGCATCTGCGACCACAGAGGCCGGAACCTGTGTGTTGTCGGCAATCCACGGCGCACCGCCAGCAGCGACCGCCCCCGGTTGGTATGCGCTCGGGAGGGTCGGACTGTCATGAGATGAAACCCCTGTCGAATTGTAGTTGCCGAAGATGTAAACGCCATTTTCCGAAGCGAGCGTAAAACCGTTATTCATATCGCCCGGAAGCTGGCTGCCGTTGATGAGCCGCACGCCCCTGCGGAAATACTTGTGGTCGAAGAAAGCTGCGACATCCGCTTTGGTGGTATCAGAGTATCTCGCGCCTTCCCATGTGAAATCCACATCTAACTCGCCGTTGCCGTTGACATCCTCCGGAATCTGAAATTCCCCGTCGTTCGGCCCGTAGACATCTTCCATATCATATTCGCCATCGTTGTCACGGTCGCCTCTGCGGTCAGAGACGTACAGAATCCAACCACGGTCGCGGTCGATCTGCGTGCTGAGCAGGCCATTCGGGAATTGCAAATCGAAGTCGCCTCTCAAAAAGCGGCGGAGGTTGGCAACATCTATATCAATCACGCTCATCACGCCGTTGTAGGAAATATCATCCACGGCGAGGTCTGCCACCTCGACATTCGATTCCTCTGCGATTCCCTCGCGGGCATCGAACATCTTGATCGGGAACGGAAGCGCCTTCTCGCTTGTGTCGCCGGCGAGATTGGCGTTGAGACGATGCTCGTCTCTCTCGCTATTTGAAATATAGTAGCTGTCTTTCGAGACGACGCTATATCCGTTCGGAGCCGTGCCTGCATATTCATAGACAGGTTTGCCTGAAGAGTCTGGCAGTTTCGTAATCTTTGAGGCATCTGCGTAGGCTGTGCGCTTGACGGGCGGGCCGGGAATCGCCCAGCGTTGCAGCTTGATGATGGCGCGCGAATCCGTCCCGCTCGTTCCATTGTCATAGCTCGAATCAGTAATCTTGAACGCGCTATCGTTGGGCGCTCTTTCCGTTAAGCCCAAGCTCAGGATGTCTTCTGTAATGTCTGTCGTGGAAACAACCAGAGTGTTCGGGTCTACCTTGACGTTCTCAATCTTGATCCATGTCTGGCGGTTTGAGGGCATACCGTCGTTTGTATAGCTCGTTCCCCTGTAGAGACGATACGCATTGAAACGCGTGGCCTTGTAGGTCGTACCCAGTCCGACCATCGTCTTTGGCTTGTATCCGAACTTCGCCCCCAGCAGTCCGTTCAGAACGCCGAGCGAATCATAAGAGGCATCGAGGCGGACGCCGCCCGCGCCGCCCGGCAGACGCGACTGGCTATCGGACATGGTGACGCGGATGCCCGGCTTGTTGTAGTAGCGTGAGACCTTGAGGACTTCGTTATCGTCTGATTCGCCGCGTTTGATGAGATCAATTTCTTTTGCGCCGCCGAGTTTGAGCGGCAGTTCGAGCCGCTTGACGTTGGCGATCAGGTTGCCGTCAAAGATGTCCGTGGTCGGCCTGCAAGCATATCTCTCAGGCGTCGTCGATTTACAAGACCAGTTCGAGTTATAGCTGCCGTTCGGCATGTCAGGATTCGTGCCTGTGACATCCGGCCCGCCGATGACGCTGCCGCCGCCGATCACCAACTGCTTGAAAGTGCCGGTCGCGTTTTTAATATAAATGTTCTCGCCGAAACCGGCAGGAGCCATCGAAGCCGTCGTGACATTGGCGCGCCCGTTGCGGGCCACGTCAACGACTATCTCTTTTGAAGCCGTGACGCGCGAATTGAAGTGTATGACGCCGCCGCCACGGATGAAGAAATTGCTGTTGGTATGGACGCGCCCTCCGAATTCAAACGCCGCGCCGGGCGATAGCTCCATGTCGTCTTCGTAGAAGAGACCGAATTGAAAGATCGGGATGCGATTACTGAAAAAGGTACGCGTCATCTCGACCTCGACTCCGGTCGGCCCTTTTGAAATGGTCTTAATTTTCCACGGGTCACGAATCGCCGTCAGTCCTTCATACGGCCCACCGGCCAGCACCACGGGTTCATCCACGCCCGTGCGCGTCAGCGTCTGCGTAAAAGTGAAGTTGGTAAAGCCGCTGGGCTTTTTGTTCTGGACGTTGGTGATGTCTGTCGAAATGGGAGACAGGCGCGTGTCATAAATCTTGTTAAAGTTGCGCGACATGGTTTCGATGCTGGCCTGCGCCGCATAAAAGCTGCGCGCTTCGGCGGCATCGTTGCCCATAATCAACGCTTCGGTTGTCGTTCTGGAAAGCGCCAGCGAAACGAAGATGGTCAAAAGCCCCATGATGAGCAGGGCGAGCACGGTGGCCGACCCGCGCTCATTGCGGCGCGCTGAGACTTGCGGTCTCTGGTGTCTTTGCTTAATCACTCTTGCGGTCTTCATACTCTTTTACCTCTTCTGCGATTCGCTCTTGACCTGAACTTTGGATTCACTTATTGCGCGTCGTAACCCAGATTGCGCGTATTGAAGGTGGAAGTCAGCGATACTGTGTAGGGCTGATTGTTGTTACGCTTATCTTTTTCGGCGCTCCGCGCTTTGATCTTGATACGCACCTGCCGGACATTCTGCATAAAGGTCGCATCATCATCGCCCGTATTCAGATTCCTGTCCGGGCCAGCCACCGGATCGTCGTAGATATTCCCGTCCGACAAAACGTACTTGATCTCCAAGTCCTCTACGTTGTAAGCCAGAGGCATATCCTGTTTGCCGTTCGTAAAGTTGCCGTACTCCGTCCGCACCAGCGTGCCGTCGTTGAGCACGCGATAGGTCGCCATCTTGACGCGCGAGAGGGTGGCCGGAGCGGTCACGTTTTTGATGATGTTGTTCGCTCCGCTTTTATTGATGAGGAGCAGGTCAGTGCTGGCAAACTTGATCGTATTTCTCGTTCCGGCGGGCGCGGTGTAACCGCAGCCTGCGGCAATCGTGGCCGCAGCGGGGCTGCCACCGGCAGTGCTCGTCACCATGCCGATAGCCGAGGAATTCTGTCCGGTGATAATCACGAGGTCGTTAGCGACTGGAAGAACGGGCGTCGGGGTCGTGGCCGTAGGCCATGAGACGACGAGTTGTTCGCCGTCACAGTCAACCCAGTTGACGGTCATCGTTCTTCCGCTATTGAAAGCTTCATCGCCGTAGATAAAAGTGATCTGATCTGTCTTGCCGCCGCTCAGCGAGTTGTCGTTCACGTTATTGCCGGACAGAAGCTGCATCATACGATCCGGCAAGGCATCCGGGTCAGCGGGCAAGCCGAAAACCGAGTTGTGAATGTTATCCGGGAAGAACGAGCCGAGGTTGCGATATTTGTAGCCAGTGTTGAGCGCATCGCGTCCCACGGCGTTCAAAGCATTACGCACGGTTTGCATCGTCTCGACGCGCAACGAAGAAGTCTTGCGGTCAGCGCGTGTGACTTCCAGCAGGCCGTAGATGGCTACCGTGACGATGAGAAAGAGCGCCATGCTGACGAGCACTTCGATGATGGTGTAACCAGCTTGACCGCTGTTGTCACCGGAACCTCTGCGCGCTGTTGCGGATATGTTCTGACGCATTGACTGATCCTCCACGAGCCTTCTTAGTTATTATCGAGCAGAGAGTTGGTGATGATGGTCGAGGACTTCTCGCTTCGCCAGCCGCCGTTCACCTGGTAGTAAATAGTGATGTCCACCTTACGCATCATGATCGGGAACTGTCCCGACGGAGTGCAGTTCGCGCTCGGGCGATCCGGGTCGCAGATGTCCGTAATCACTATTTCACGATCAAAGCCGCCAATCGCCGTCCCGCTGTCATCATCCGTTCCGGGAACGTTGTCATTGCCGTCATCCGGCAGGATTTGCTTTCGACCGATCTGGAAAACCCCTTTATTCACGCCATTGACTGGGTTGCTGCCTTTATTCCCGACCGCGTCCCAGCCCAGCGCGCCGATGTCGCGCGCAGAGAAAATGGCTTCAAGCGTTGAAGCCCCATGCTGCTTGGCTATCAACTGCTGTTCGCCCGATCTGGAGTTGATGACCGAAGCGGTCACGGCTGCGACGAGCGCGGAGATGCCAATCATCAGGATGGTGATGGCAATCAACACCTCTAAGTAAGAAAAGCCTTCTTGATTCTTATCTCTGTTCATAGTCTTTAGCTCGCAATGAAGTTTGTGCCGTCGTGTTTCCACAACTTGATGGCTCCGGTCGTGCCGAAGATGGTCAGACAGCGCACCAGTTTCTTATCTTTGGCCTGCGCGCTATTAGTCGGACTCGGCTCCCAGATATAAATGGTCGAGCTGGTGATGACGGGGGTCGCGGCTCCGTCCGTCACTGTGCCGTCTCGTCTGAACCAGAGTTTCAAGACGTTCGGAGTGGCTGCGTTAAAAGCAGCATCGGGATAGTTAGGCGGGTTTGGCTTGGTGACATTCGTAGGCATGGCATCCACACGAACCAGAACAGCCTTTTCAAGAGAAACTTTGCGCACTTCTTTATCATCGGTAGACGTGGAGAGGTTTTCATCTATGATGCGAATAGTCTTATTTGTCGCGTCCAGCTCGACACGCATCGGCTGACGCTGTGTGAGCGCCAACTGGCTCGCTTCGCGCAGCACGTTCAGGATACGCAGAGTCTCGTCATCGGTGCGATACAACTGCTTATTTGCCGACAACGAATACATTGTGAACGTCAGGAAGATCATCAGGATGGCGAGGACGATAAGCAGTTCGACGAGGCTGTATCCGGATTGTTTTTTATCCGAGACCCTGCGCTTGCTTCGGGCAGCTCCTTCAGTTTTGACCAACATGTTCATGTTCTCGTTCCTTCTCTTTCTTTGCGGCGATAACCTTCAGGCGTGCGCGTGAATTAAACTTTAGCTGCGGTCGGCCCGGATTTTGGTGTCTGGTTGCCCTGCTGTCTGACGTGTGGGCCGGATGATGCGGGACGCTTCACGCGTCCCCACGACAGCACTGGACTGCAACTGCTATTCCTATCGTCTGTTTTGTAGAAAATGCGCCTGATTTGCCGGTTTTCAGTATTTATCAGGCTGCCGGAATTATTGCTTGTTGTTACTTTCGGCTACATCCGTGTGAAGTGGATTTCAGAGTTTTGGGGAGAAGCATTTGAAGGCCCACATGCTTTGAGAAACATGCGGGCCTCCAAAGGTTAGAGCGGGTTGATAGTTTGTACCGAGGGATTTAGAGCGCAAATTCGCGCGCCAGTTCCAACTCGGCTTTGCGTAGCTCGAAGCGACCGCGTCCGAGATTGCCGTCCGGCTTGAGCGCGAGCACGATAAAGTATTCACGACTGACCAGACGCATGACGATAATCGTTTCTTCGCAGGCCACGACCAACTCGCGTAAGTTGCCGAGGCCGGTGTCGCCGCTGGTGCGCTGTGCGTTGCGTACCAGCGAAGTGAATTCGGCGGCAGCGACATCGAGATTGGCATCGCGGCCTTCATCCGTCAGAGCTTTCTCCACGGCGATGCCGTCCGTGCCCATGATGAGCGCACCGATGCAACCATCGGTGCGTTCGATCATCTTTTCAAGTGGTTCCTTGAACATCTCCAAAAGTCCTCCGGGCGGCTTAGGGACGGGTTCCGGCAGGAACGGGCTGCTGCGGGTTGGCCGAAGAAGGAACCACGCCCGGCTGTTGTTGCTGCATGCCCTGCTGCTGCTGTTGCTGTTGAAGCTGCGTCGGCGTCGGCGTGTTGCTCGCCGGGTTGCCGAGCGGCACAGGTTGCAGAATAGTGGTCGAACGAGTTCCGGTGCTCACAGCGCCGCCCGTCGGGTTGCCCTGAAAGTCCGGGCGGTAGATGCGCGGAGTGATGAAGAACAGAATCTCGTTGGTCTGACGATTCGTGGTCTTGCGCTTGAAGAGATTGCCGAGGACAGGAATGCTGCCGAGGCCGGGCGTGCGCTGCTGTAATTCGCTTTCGTTGTCCGCCAGCACGCCGCCGATGACCGTCGTGCCACCATCCGGAACGAGAACTTCCGTCTGCATGCGCTGCGTGTCAATGCCCGGAGTTCCGCCAATCGCAATCGCCGTGTTGACGCTGTTGTTTTCCGCGACGATGCGGAGCACGACCGTGCCGACATCCGTAATCTGCGGCGTGACTGAGAGACGCAAAGGCACTGAGACAAAGGTCGTGGTAAAGATGACATCGCCGCCGCCGCCCGGCTGCGGAGTGACGACCGGAATCTGCTGGCCGCTCTCGATCTGCGCGGGACGGTTGTTCAGAGCTGTGACGCGCGGGCTGGCGATGACTTTGGCCTGACCTTTCGCTTCGGCTGCGGTAATCGCCACGCTGATCTGCGCCGTGCCGAAGAGACCCGTCGTCAGACCGATGACCGTGTTCGGCCCCTGCTGACCGCCCGCGCCTAAACCCGTCGGCTGGATCGTTCCCGGCAAACCGCCCGGAACTCCGGGCTGCGTACCGGCAACTCCCCCGTTGCCCAGCGTGCTGAAAGAAGCGCCGGGATTATTTGTGCCGTTATTAAAGATCGTCGCGGCAAGCTGCACGCCGAGGTCGCGGCTGAAGCTGCGATTGGCGATGACGATGCGCGTTTCGATCTCGACCTGCGGCTCCGGCTGATCCAGAAGAAGGACGAGCTGGCGGATAGCATCAATGTTCTCTCTCACGTCCGTGATGATGAGCGTGTTGCTGCGACCGTCAACCTCGACTCCGCCGCGACGCGAAAGACGACGCGCGATAATCGGCAGGATGCCCTGATCGCCGCCGCCGCCGGTGGCATCGCCGCCCGAGCCGCCTGAAAAACTCTGATTGCCGCCCACGCCAACCGTGCCGCCTGCGTAGGAGCCGGTCGAACCGGCGGCCTGCGCCAACGTGCCGGAAGCGCGTGCGTAGTTCAGGCGAACGAATTCCGTGTAGAGCGGCGAGTTATCAAGCTGCGCTTCTCTAATCTGCTGCTGCGCGGCTGCTTCTGTGGCGAGCACGTTAATGGTTGCCACGCGCAGGATGTTGCCGTTCACGTCAATGCCGAGGCGATTGGCGCGCAGGATAGCGTCGAGCGCGACATTCCACGGCACGTCCGTGACATTGACCGTCACAGGCACTGCGCCGACCGAGCTATCAATCACAAAATTCACGCCGTACTGCTCTGTGATGTAATTGAGAATGTCGCGTATGTCTGCGTTGACGACGTTGAGATTAATCGGCTCTCCGACAAAACCGGGCGAGCCGTACTGCTGGCCCTGCGCGCTTTGCGGGCCGGAAGCGGAAGACATGCCCGCACGCGCCGGGGTCGGCGTCGGCACAGGCTCTGCCGTCTTTATTTCCTTGAGCGTTGTGGCTGGCGATTCGGGAGAAAGCTCCAACACCAGATTGTTATTCGCCATCTGCGAGCGGTCGCGCACGGAGACGCGCAGAGCGACGCGCAGGCGCGGAGTCTGACCGGCCCCGCTTCCATCATTCTCGACCGTCATTTTTTCGACCAGCGGCGAAGTGACGGTGTAGGCGGGCGACAGACGCGAAGCATCTACGCCGGGAAGTTCTACCAGAATGGTGTGCGCGTCGGGTCGTTTAACTGAATAAGCCATCGGGGCCGTGCCGGAGATGGTAATCAGCGTCTGCGCGCCGTTGATGGTGGCGCGCACGTCTGTGGCGACAGGCGCGGACGTGGTGCCCGCCAGAGCGAGCAGCGAGAATGAACACACTAGGAAGAGGACGAGCGCGCCTCTGCGTGTGGTCGCATAAAGATGTTGCAAAACTGGCATGTTTCCCTCCTTAGGGGAAGTACCGTTCGACTTCCGCCACGCGCTGCGCTCGTCGGGTTTCTTTGACGAATCCCTTAAGCGCGCGCCGCACAACGCGAAAACCAACTCGGCTTTGGGTTAACGGTGCGACCCTCGGCTCTCGATTCGCGCACAAGCTCTCAGAGCCAACGGCGCGCATCCGATTCGAGTGGCTGCACATGAACGGTCTCGCGCTTCCAGGCTCAGGCTCCCATGCCACGCGAGTCCGGAAAACTTAAGGCTTCTCAGCGGCTTTGGCCTTCTCGTCGTCGGACTTGGCCGTCTCGACTGCGGGAGCAGGTTTGGCGCTCTTCTGCGCCGTCATCGAATCCACAACGGCATTGGCCTGTCTGAGCGGCTTGGTCTCGACAGCCATGTCGCGCCGCCCGTCGCTCCAACGCGTCTCGCGGCGAAAGACCAGCCGGTTCTCTTCGATGGCGACGAGTTGGCCGTCATAGAACAGCTCGCCCGGATAGACCACGTAAGAGAGCTTGATCGGCGTCGCTTCGACCATCGCGGCGTAACCGCGCGGCGTGCGGAAGATGCCCGTGATCTGCATCTCGCTTAAGAGCAGGGCCGTCGTCGGCTTGGGCGCGGGTCTTTGGGAATTCATCGCAGCCATCTTCTGCGCTTTATAGCGGTCAACGCGCTCCTGAATCGAGGGCGGAGTCAAAGGCACAGAAGTGAGCTTCGTGTTCCGGGGTTTCTTCGGCGGTTGAGGCTTGAGAAAGGGATCGCGCTCCTGCGCCCCAACACTAAAACTTGCTCCGCCGATGACGAGTGCGCCGCACAGCGCAAGGCCGGTCATCGCGTAACGAATGATGTGTGTGTAGTGCTTCATAGTTTGCTCTCGAATATCTGCCGCAAGCTTCCCGTTGCGGAGAGGTTTGTGGATAAGTTTATTTCGCAGGCGCGGCTGGCGTCTGTGGTGCGCCGGGCGCTTGCGGTGGGGCCGCTGCCGGTTTCTGCACTTGCAGCTTTTCGGCTGAGACGTAATAAGCGGTCAGGAGAAACTGCGCATCAATCGTCTTGTTAGAAGACTGCGTGGGCGTTTGTCTCAAGTTAAAGTCCGTGACCGAAACGATGCGCTGCATCTTCGCCAACTCTTCATAGAACTGGCGCAGGTTGGCAAAGGTGCTCGTCACTTCGACCTCGACAGGCTTGCCGCTGTAGAAATCTTTATTAATATCGTCCTTCGGCGAAAAGCGTCGGAGGGTCAGGCGCGTGGCGCGTGCGCGATCCTGCAAGTTCTGAAGCACGTTGGTGATCTCGCGCTGTTCAGGCAGGAGGGCTTTCAATTCGTCATACTCTTCCTGCTTGCGCGCATAGTCTGCGCGAAACTCGTTGATGCGCTGCGAAGCGATGCGCGCGGCCTCGTTCTGCTGCTGGAGCACAGCGACCTGATCTTCAATCTCCTGCGTCTCGGCGCGCATGCCGCTGGTCACGAAATACCAGAAGCCGCCGAAGATCAGAAGCGCAGCGCCGCCGAAGATTCCCAGTTGTAAATACCAGGCCAGTGATTGCAGTTTCTTTAACATAACTCGTTTCCCTTCTTAAGCGACTACTTCTGCGCAACCTGATTGGCTGGCGGAGTGGAGTTTGCAGGAGCGTTTGCAGACTGCCCTTGCGTCACCTTGCCCGGCGTATAAGCGCACTTGATGGTAAAGTCCACAGTCTCAGGCTTGGGCGCGTTCTGCGATTCGGAAGCGGTCGGCACACCGCCCACATTCGGGAAACTTCCCGGCGGAGCAAAGGCCATTTCCTTACGCACGGTCTCTATATTGAGGTTGGAGAACAGGCCGGAAGAGAATTCCAGACTGCGGCCAAACTGCGTGACAGTTCCCTCATTCGGAGAGTTGCCCTTAATCACCAGTTCCTCGCCCTTCTGCTCGACGCTTTCCAGATACAGACCCGGCGCGCTGTCAATGCGTTCTTTCAAAGCTCTCAAGACTGCGCTCGGCCCCTGCTGCGAAGAGCGCAGAGCCTTGATGGCATCAATGCGATCTTCGATGGATTTGGTCTTTCTCTTCAGCTCGTCCTGCTCTTTAATGATGGCTGCCATCTGCGCGGCAATCGTCTGCTGGTTTTC
Source organism: Pyrinomonadaceae bacterium (assembly GCA_963817025.1). Classification (GTDB taxonomy): domain Bacteria; phylum Acidobacteriota; class Blastocatellia; order Pyrinomonadales; family Pyrinomonadaceae; genus JACMLC01. Next base: position 1,847,227 of record CAWFML010000005.1, read on the forward strand.
CAGCTCGCTCTTCGCATTATTTCTGGCTCGTAAAGTCAGGAAGTAATGACCGGCCAGAGCGACAAAGAGCAGGCCGAAGACCACCACCGCGAGCAACAGCATCTGCGAGCCTTGACTGACAACTTTCTTCTCGACCACGGCGACGCCGCGCGGGCGGTCGGTGACGGATTCTAAAAGGTTGATGTTAATCATCGTGCGTCAACTCCTCTCAAAGCGAGCCCGACAGCCACTGCCATCTCCGGCACGACTTCGCGCATGTAATCAGGATCGAAACGTCTGGCATCCACTTTGATCTGGCGGAACGGGTCGAGGACTTCGACAGGCATCTCGAAACGGTTCGACAGATAAGCGCCAAGGTTCGGCAGCTTTGAGCCGCCGCCCGAAATCAAGATTCGCTGCACGGCGCTCTCTCCGTCTTCGGCAGTCGCGCGATAGAAATCCATCGTCTTCTGAATCTCCAAAGCGAGAATGTCCGAGACGGTTTCCAAAATCGGCTCAATGGGACGCGCCTCGATCTCAGCCGGAAGCGGCATCCCGCGCTTGACGGCTTCGGCCTGCGCGTGCGTTAAGCCAAGCTCTTTCTGCAACACCGCCGTGAACTGGTTGCCGCCCACCGTCACGTCGCGCGTGAAGACAGACCGCGTGCCATTCAGGATATTGATGTTCATGGTCGAAGCGCCGATGTTGAGAAGCGCAACGATCTGTCCCGACTCAGGCTGGTAGTTCACTTCATAGCAGTTCTGCAAAGCGAAGGCGTCCACATCTATGATCGCAGGCTGCTTGCCCGCGAGCTGGACGGCCTGCTTGAGATTGGCAATCTTGTCGCGCTTGCACGCGGCCATCAGGACTTGCAACGCATCCTGCGTCTTGCCTGTGATCTGATAATCAAGGCTCACGTCAGAGATGTCGAAGGGGATGTGCTCTTCCGCGTGCCAGTCTATGGACTCGTCCAGTTCCTCTTCGCTCATCTGCGGGACGACGATGTTCTTGACGATCACGGAATGGCCGCTCACGCCCGCCGCAACCCGATCAGTTTTGATCTGGTGCTCGCGGAAGATGTTGGCGATGACGTTCGAGACGCTGTTGAGTTCCATGATTTGACCGTCAACAATCGAGTCCGGTTGCAGGTTCTCGTAACCGAGACTGACCAATTGAAGACTGCCGCGCTTGCCATCCAGCTCAACGGCCTTGACCGAGCTTGAGCCGATGTCGAGACCGACCAGATTTTTTTTGCCGAGACCTCGTTTCAACATGAGTTATTGATTCCTCGCAACCTGCTTGGCAGATCGCATCTGGTGCAACCGTCGGAGACGAATGCGAGCTTTGCGCGCTCGCCTAAGCAACGAGCGCATGGGTTTGTGATTGGACTTGAGTTCTTGTTTCAAGTTTGTACGATGTACTGCACACGTCTTTACGAGATGGCTGACTGATGTTGACACTGCTGTTCGTGGGGTTAACAGTGATTCCTAGAACACTGCTAATAGAGCGTATGCCGACTGTGCAAGCTGAAAGACGAATGGGAAAGCGGGAGGGACAAACGCTGGCCTGCAAATAACCATCGTGGCGGCACGTTTGACCATCTCACTTCGGCAACCCGGCCAAGTCAAAACTGCTTTCAGCCGTCTGACTTCCGTAGGCTTTGCGACCCCCGTTCACACGGGGTGTGCCTTTGTCGGTTGAGTTTCAAAGAAGGCGGCCACAGCTCTTTAACTGTTGGCCCCGGTGCGTGTTTGTCACGCTTTCAAAGGTGCTTGACCTGTAGGACGGCAATCCCGTGTGGCTACCGTCAAATTGAGAGTACAACACTATTAAAACCTTGTCAACCGCATTTTTTCTTTGTTTAACTAAATACGAGACAACAATATAGCCCGGCGAACGGGCCGGTCATATTGACCGGGGCGGGTTCCGGTCAGGAATTATTTGATTCGGATTGAAGCTTTAATTTGAGAAAACTTCGTAGATTTCCAGCGCGGGGCGACCTTCGACGAGGCCGGGAGTCTGTTGTTGGTGTGAGGCGACAAAGGCTTCGGATTGAATCCAGTTCTGGAAAGCGTCATAGGTTTCCCAGCGCGTGAGGACAACGTAGGTGCGGCCTTCAGAGGGTCGCAAGACCTGCATCTCAAGAAATCCGGGCATTAAATGGACTGCGCTTTGTCGCTCGGTAAAGCTTCTCTCGAAATCCTCCACGCGTCCAACGGCAACCGGAATGCGATTCATTACAACGATCATCTTCGCCACCTCAGTTTGCAAAAAGCATCCGCCAGCAACTGCCCGCGCAGTCAGCGCTTAAACTTCACCTTCGATTGTACACCAACACGGAAGGTGCTGTAAGATTCGAGTTCGCAACTCAAACTGCCATCGTCAAAGGCTATCATTTGTTCATGAAGCTTGTTCGTCGTCTTCTTCCATTCGCCTTCGCTTTCGTGATTATGGCAACCGCGTGGGTGTGGTGGAATCGCCCGCAGCGTGTGGACATGGCCGCCTATGTGCCAGCCGATTCCCTTGTCTATCTCGAAGCCAACAGTTTGCCGGACATCGCCAGCGCGCTGACACAGACGGATGCATGGAAAGCTCTGGCGGCTCCTGCCGGAATTAAGTCCGGCGTCGGTCAGGTCGGATGGCTGAGCCGCATAGCCTCCTGGACAGGCATTGGGCCAGCGGAGGCAGTCGTCTTCTCACGCGCGCAGATCGCCGCAACGGTCATGGGCCTCGAAGCGGCGGACGGCGGTGACACACTTCGCATCAAGCCGCGCATGGCTCTCGTCATCGAAACTCATACGGGCGCGAAGCGCACGCGCGCAGCTATCGAGAAGCGCGTCGGTGATTTCGCCAGCCGCGCTTACGACAATCCGCGCATCGAGCAGAAAGATACAGACGAAGCGCACTGGATTATCTGGAGCGCGGCGACCAGCGAGCGCCGCATCGTCGCTGCGATGACAGGCAGCATTGCTGTCATCGGCAATGATGAAGCGGCTGTGCGCGCATGTCTGGCGGTGAAGCGCGGAGAGCGTCCGAGCCTCGTCGGGAATATCGAGATGGAAGAGATGCGCAGGCGCGTCTCCGACAACGATATGCTGGCCTTCGGATTCGTCTCGGCGCAGGGAGCGTCAAAGATTTTTGAAGTGGCGGCAGCGATCTATGTCGGGCAGATTTCTCAAGACCAGCAGACGCAGAGCCTTGCCGCAAATATTCTGCCGCAGATGGCGAGCAAGATTCTAGGCAGCGTCGGTTGGAGCACGCGCGTCACAGCCGGGGCTGTTGAAGACCAGTATTTCATGTCCGTCAAAAATAATGCAGCGGCGCGTTTGCGAGAGACGCTGGCTGCGACTTCTGTCGCAACTATGCGCGCGGGAGAACTATTGCCGGCGGATTCTTATTCGCTGACGCGCTACACTACGCGCGATGCTCTCTCTGCGTGGCGCGGCTTAAACTTTTCCATTTCCTCGCAGCTTGATCCGCTTCTCTCTGTGATGGTCTCTCCCTTGCTCAAAGCCGCGCTCAGGCCATACGGCATCGAAGAGCCGGAAGCTTTTATGAAAGCCATTGGGCCAGAGATTGTGACGGCCAGACTCAACGACAGCGGCGAGAGCACAGTGATCGTTGTCGAAGTACTCGATGAGAAAACCTTGCGCGACTTTGTTTTTAAGAGGCTCGGAACCAATGCTCCGCAGCAGGAACGCATAGGAGATAGCGAGTTGCTTTCATCGAAGGATGAAAGTCGCGGAGCCGCAAGCTTTGTCGCAGGGCATCTCTTAACGGGCAACAGGGAAAGCGTGCGCAGGTGCCTGACGGCACGGCAAGATGGAAAAACCCTCGCGGCAGCGCAGGATTTCAAACAGGCGCTGCAAAGGGCAAATGCGATTGGCCCGGCGCAAGCCATCACTCTGACGGACGACTTCTCGCCCGCGCTCAACTTTATCTCTTTCATCTCGAATCAAAGAGGCATGCGCGGGCAGCCCGCCAACGAGCAGGAGCTGTCACAGGCTCTGGGCCAGTTGACTTATGCTGCCAGTGAAACGCAATTTATTGAAGGCGGGGTCGAGAGAAAGACGCGTTCATCGTTCGGACAACTGGGCGTGCTTGCCACGCAATTTGCCACGATGAAATAATCTGACTTAGTGCTTTTAACTTTCCAGCTCCGGGTAATCGAAAGGATGATCCGCGAGCACTGCGCGCATGCTGACCTGCCCGTGCAGTGTTTCAAGATAAGCTCCGAATCTGTGCAGCACGGGCGTCACTTCCACAGCGCCGCGCGCGGCTGCGACCTCTTCCATAAAACGCTCGCAGGCTTCCCAATCCTTGTACATCAGATAGCGCAGGCTTCCATCACGAAAGTCTATCAGCCGCTCGATGACTCTTGAGATGGGATGATGCTCGCGCTCTTTTTCCGCTCGCCGCACAAGTTGCAGGAGCGTCCAGAGGTCGCTCCTGAGCAACAGAGATTGATCGAGCTTGGTTTGAAAAGTGCTGAAGAGACGCGCGCCGTCGAGCGTCGGGTCAAAGACCTGTGCCAGCGCGACGATTGATTGTTGGAAACAATCGCGCAGCAGTCCATGTGCGTTTTCGACTTTGGCATAAATCGGCGGCGACTGGCGAAACGAGCTGAGGCCCACCAGCTCGCGTGAAAACACTTTGCGCAACTCCATCGCAATCGCATAGTTCGTCCCGTCAAGCGCATCGAAGACATCCGCGTCCAGACCTTCTGTGCGCAACGCGCGTGTCTCTATAAAATCGAGCAGCACGCGTGCCTCTTGATAGACGAGACAAAATACCGGCAGCGTCTGTTTGAGAGGCTGATCGCGCTTGAGAGAGTTTTCGACCAGCCGCAGCCTGTCCAGCAGGCGAGCCAGATCGGAAAAAATGATTGCGATGTCTGTGCCGAGAGAATCCGCCGGATTGACTGCGCGTGCCAGATCAAGAAGCGGGGCCGGGAGCTTTGCTGCCGATTCATGATGCGCCGCACGCTCTAAAGCTTGTGCCACCTCTGACCTATCCAGTTCCCGCGCCAGAACTTTTCCGACAGTAGTCCACGCGTAGAAATTGAGTGGGCGCGGTTCAAGCAGATTTTCCGCAATCACGCAGATGTCAGAAACGGCTTCGGCCAGATCAACCAACGGCAAAGCTGTTGGCCCCAGAACCGTTCTGTGCATCGCATCCGCGAGGTCGAAATCGCCTAACGGATTATCCTCATCCCTCTTCTCCGGGGCTGTTCCCTTCTCGTCTTCTAGGTGAACCATGCGGAGCGCGAGTTGTGAGACGCGCAGCAAAGCCCCGCGCGCAATAATTAATTCATTGGTCCAATCACGCGTCAGGACGGCGGCCTGTTCTGCTTCCGCAAAGGGATGATTGCGTGCGCGAAAGAAACTACGCAACGCTTGAAGCCACATGCCAAGCTCCTGCTGAGGCTCACTCGCTTCGTAAGCTCCCTGCTTGCCATGCATGGAAGCCGACTGAAGCGCCTGTAAACCATCTTCGCGCCGGAGTTCTTCTGTCAGAGGCAGAATCGTATCCAATCTCAGGATTCCTCACCAAACTTTTCGAGCGCGCCCCGAACCCTTTCGAGTCGCTCTTGAGCGATTGTAAACGCGAACTCGCTCTGTGTGCAAAATAATCTTGCAGGTCGCTGAGACTTTATGTGAAATTCACTTGATGACTTCTCTGGAAAAGTTGGATGGTATCTCTCATGACTGAGCCACAAGAGATTTTGATTGCGACGCGCAACTCGGGCAAGCTGCAAGAACTTCAGGAATTGCTGTATGGCTTTCCTTTTCAGTTGCGAAGCCTGAATGATTTCCCTTTCTCCACAGAGGTCGAAGAGACCGGAAGCAGTTTTGCAGACAATGCTGTGCTCAAGGCCAGAGAGTATGCGAGGCAAACAGGTCTCTGGACGCTCGCGGACGACTCCGGACTGGAGGTGGATGCGCTCGGCGGCGCGCCCGGCATTTTCTCCGCACGCTACGGCGGCGCGGGAGCATCAGATGCAGACAGAATCGCAAAGCTGCTCGAAGAACTCTCGCGTACAAAGGACGCGGCACGACGTGCTCGTTTTGTCTGCGTCATTGCGCTTACAGGGACGCAGGACACAGAGGTCAACACCTTCACAGGCACATGCGCGGGACAGATTGCCTTTGAGCCGCGCGGGACACATGGATTTGGCTATGACCCGGTTTTCGTCCCTGATGGATATAGTGAAAGTTTTGGAGAGCTGCCATCCGAAATCAAACAAGAGATCAGTCATCGCGCACGCGCACTCAAAGCCGCACGCCTCTTTCTGCTCACACATTTCCAACCTCCCGCTTGACCCGCTTTGATTGCGCCCGCTAGAATGTGCCATCCCAAAAGCGTTTCCATTAAATCGAACGCTGCACAAGAATGTCGGGGCGTAGCACAGCCTGGTAGTGCGCTCGGTTTGGGACCGAGAGGTCGGAGGTTCGAATCCTCTCGCCCCGACCACAGAATTAACGTTTGAAGGCTGCCAGCAATGGTGGCCGTTTTTCTTTTGCAGCAGGCTTTGGAAATCATCTTACTTGTAACGGCTTCCCTAATCCTCCGCTTCAACTCAAAAAATATTTTTCAGAGAGTGAAACCATTTGCCCGTCAACTTCGCGTTATTGATTGAAGGCGGTTAGTCGAGGCAGGCGGCGGTTTCGCCATGAATCTGTAGAAAAGGATTAAGGTGAATTCATTATGAGTGAGACAGACAATCTTCCGGACTTAGATAATCAAGAAGTATGGCGCATCATTGAACAGGAATTGCTGCTCAGTAAAGGCAGCTATGTGGTCGAACAAGTGGGCAAGGCTTTTCGCTCATTGCAGGCCAGACGCCGCGACGGCGCACATGCCACTGATGTTAACCTTGCAGCCGCAGAGCATTACATGTACGCGCGTTTCCTGACCGGAACGACTGGCGATCCGTTGGTGCTCGCGGCTCCGGTTGGCTACGCCCTCAAGAAGCAGCTTTATTTCACGCTCGGCATAGAGAATTGGATGAGAACGTCGCCCAACAATCCTGTGCTGCCTCCCTCAGTGGGTTCTGTGGTCTGGGGCGAGATGGGCGTGGCGGACGGCCTGAAGGATTATCAGGGGCAGAACGGCGCGGGGAGCGTGCGGATTGGCGGCTCCTTAGAGGCTGTCAAGCAGGCGGCATACTAAAAGCCGCTAACAAAACTCAGCCACAGAGACAAGAAAAGCAGATGAAGGAAATGCTAAATGAAATGTTTATCGTTATCTCCTCGGTCTCTGTGGCTCTGTGGCTAATCTGTGGTTCTGTATAAGCGCTCCAACTATCTTCCGGCTAGATCGCTCAAGTGTGAAGGCTCTATTAATGCTTTGAAGCCGAATAAAGATAGGATTATTCAGTTATCTCTTTTGATCCGTGGCAAGAGGGCAGAAGTTATTTCCTCTTGCCATGAATGTTTTCCCGCCCGCGCAGGTCTGAAAGATTGTGGCAAGATTGCTTTATCTGCGGCTGGCCGCACAGAAAGCACAAAAAAACCTTCTAAAATCAACGAAAAATGAGAAATTGTGGAGACGCGAGGCCATTGTGTGTGATATATGTTGCCTCACAAAGCTTTTCCATTTCCCGCAATTCACTGGAGGTAACTAGATCACGCCATGTCGAGCAACGCCGCAGGAACCAAGAAACGCATGACCCAATCGGAAGTCATCAACTATTTCGCCGAGAAGTTCGGCCTTAAACGCGCGCAAGCAAAGGAGATGTTTGAGGAACTGGCTAGTTTGGCCGGCAATGAAGTCAAGAATAACGGCGAATTTGTGCTGCCGGGATTCGGCAAGCTCGTGTTATCCGAGCGCAAAGCACGCGAAGGTCGCAATCCGGCGACTGGCGATACCATACAGATTCCCGCTAAAACAACTCTCAAGTTTCGCTTGGGAAAAGCAATAAAGGACTCTGTCGTGCCGAAAAAGTAGCCGATAGTTATTCTGCTTTCTACGCTTTACACCTCATCAATGCGCCGTCTGCTTCGTTCACGCAGGGTAATGTTTCCGCGTGAAATTCAGGCGGCGCTGTTTTTTTGCTATATCTCAAATAATCGCCCGGCTCATAAGTCAGAACTGCCTTGCAGTAACGGGCAGGTTATGCTCGAAGTCAGGCAACCTGCGCGGTATCGCAGGCGGTTCCAACTTGGACGAATCATCTTTCTGCCGAAAAATGGAACTGACGCCTATTTTGGGCGTTAAATGATTGTAAATAAAAGGCTGAAGCGGCTAACGGGGCTTTAGAAAATTCAGGCCGCTTGATGTCTGCAAATTGACTACCGGCTTAATTCCGGTAGAGATTAAAAAAGTTCTGGATTTTTTCGATGTTCGCGGCTATAATTTCCGGTTTTGTTGGACAGGCTAGCCGATTCTATTTGTGGGGGATTATCTTTTCGTGTGCCTTTCCAGACAAAATCTCTTAGGAAATGCAACATTTTTGCATCCTAAGCGGGATGCATTTCATCTAAAGTTATCTTAAATTAATTGAGCGAAGGCTTTGATTGCGAAGAGAGGAAAATCCAAGAGCTTTCGCGTACTGGAGGAGCAAAGAAGTGATTTTTAATACCCATCTCCCGCTCGGCGAGCGGATTCAGAGAATTGACCATATTCAGGCGCGGCGCTTTACCAAATTAGGTGGCCCGGCACTGGATATTGCGACGGAGGGGATTGTCCGTCACCTACGCGCCTGTGACCGTATGGATGTCAACCCGGACGCTTCAGCCGTCCGCGAGATTATTGATGATGCGTTGAACGGGCGTCGCGTTTTTGCAGAAACCGGCAATGACCGCGTGGCTGCCTGACTTTTTAATTCGCGCTTAGAGATTTAAAAGACTGCTACCCCCTCAAAGGCAGCAGTCTTTTTGTGTCTACTCATAAAGGCGCAGTCTCTCTGCAATCATGACTCCTTCGGGTCTAAAATCACCTCTTCAGCCAAAGTGGGCTGTTGCAAGGTCTGTGCGGTCGGGCGGTCTGCCTGTCTGAAAATATCCAGCAGGGCAAGCGTCACTGCGAGCACCACAGGGCCAAGCACTATGCCCAGCACGCCGAAGACCTGTAAGCCGCCAAGCACGGAGAAAAAGATTAAAAGCTCATGGAGTTTGACTCTTTCCCCAACCAGCTTCGGGCGCAGGAAATTGTCTACAGTGCCAATCACCAGCCCGCCCCAAACTGTTAGCATTATGGCCTTAGTCCAGTGACCTGTCAGGCCCAGGTAAATTGCCGCCGGAACCCAGACGATGAAAGAGCCTGCCATCGGAATCATAGAGAGGAAAGCCATCACCACAGCCCACACGATTGCTGACGGCAAGCCGAGCGCCCAGAAGGCCAAGCCTCCAAGCGCGCCCTGAATGACTGCAATCACCAGCACTCCATAAAGGCTCGCGCCAATCACACTGCGCGTGCGTTCCAGTATGGCTTCGCTCTGCGCTTTTTCGAGCGGGATGACATCCGGCAGGGCTTGCACGATTCTGTCGCCGTCGCGGAAGAGATAGTACATAGTGAAGATGATGAAAAACACTTTGATGACCGCGCCGACAGCGCCGCCGACGACGGAAAGCGTGCGACTGGCAATCGCGCCGCCCATGCCTTCGAGTTGTGATTTGATAAACTCAGGCGAGCGCCATTGTTCGAGATTGACATATTGACCGAGCCAACCGATGGCGCGCCCCGTCGGAGTGTCAGGATCAAGCAAGCCCGTGATTTGTCCCCCCAGGTTCTGAGCGACACCCGACAGTTCGTTAAAGACTGCAAACGTCACCAGTATCAGCGGAGCGAGGATAGTCACGATGACCAGCAGGCTTGATAGAGCTGCGCTGACAGATGGGCTTTTAGTCTTGATGACGAGACGTTTGTGAACGGGGAAGAATACAATGACCAGCACAGCCGCCCACGCCAGCACAGCTATCAAGGGTTGCAGCATCAACCAGCAAAGGTAAATCGCTATCGCCGTCGCAGCCAGCAGCGCAATCCATCTGGCTTGATTTTTACCCTCTTTCATCCTCTTTATCTCCTCTTTGAAAGGATGCAGAACTTTAACATATCCGCGAGTTTTCGGTTTTCCTTTCGCAAACATCGAAAAGGGCGAGGAAATGCCGGCGCGCATTTGACGTTGACCGCGCCCCGCGTGATAACATTCCAGCGATTTAACCTGTTTGCTCCCGTAGCTCAGTGGATAGAGCATCTGCCTTCTAAGCAGAGGGTCGCTGGTTCGAGTCCAGCCGGGGGCACTTTTTATTCAGCCGTTGAGGCTATTAGCAACTTGAATAAATCCGCCGCGTAGTGTAAAAACTTTTAGCGCGGCGGCAGCAGTTTTTGAAAAGACAATCCGGTAAAAACTGTTGCGCGATGCCTGTCAGATGCAAGACAAAGTTTCCTATGGCGGCTATAGCTCAGTTGGTTAGAGCGCGAGATTGTGGTTCTTGAGGTCGAGGGTTCGAGACCCTCTAGCCGCCCCATTACCTTCTTAGTCAATAACTTACCTAAACAATAAATCTGAACAGCCACTCATTTGAGTGCAAGATTTGGAGGTAAGTTATGTCTGAATTGTTTGAATCCTTCATCCGCGAACGGCGATACCTACACAACCTCGCAGAATCCACCCTGACCTATTACCGTGAGGTCTATCACAACTTCGATAAAGCAGGGGCGTTTACAGACCTGTCCAAGAAATCCCTCTCAGAGGCTCTAATTGCCTTCAGGACGCGCGGTGTAACGGTAGGAGCCATCAATACCTACATTCGGGGAATCAACACTTTTCTTCGCTGGCTACATGAAAACGGGCATATCTCTGAGAACCTTTCTCTCAAACTGCTGAGGGCGGAAAAGAGGCTCCTGCGCTCCCTGACTGATGAGGAGCTTCAAACCATTATCAAATTCAAACCAAAGAGCAAATCTGAGAAAAGACTACTAACCCTGCTGCAACTGGTCATGGATAGCGGAATACGAATCAATGAAGCTCTCACGCTTCAGCGTTCCCGCATAGACTTTGACAACCTCATCTTTTCGATTGTCGGCAAGGGCAACAAAGAAAGAGTAATTCCCATCTCGTATGAGTTGAGGAAGATTCTGTACAAGTATCTTTCGACTCATAAGTTTGAACTGGTCTTTTGTAATGGGCATGGCGGGAAGCTCCGGTACGACAATATGAGGCGGGATTGGAAACTCCTTAAAACCAAATTAAAGCTTGAGAATACGGGAGGGGCTTTCCATCCATTTAGACGAACGTTCGCTACCAACTACATTCGGAATAAAGGAAACCCATTTGTCTTACAAAGACTCTTGGGACACTCAACGCTTGCTCAAACCAATGAGTACGTCAAGCTGGTCACAGAAGACTTACAGGCCGAGCAGCATAGAACTTCCTTGCTTAACCGGCTGAAATAGAATTCAGCTTGGCAAATCCTTGAAATAATAGAGGGGCGTTAAGGTCGTAGGCTAAAGCGGCATGACGCTCCTCTTCAAACCAGCCGATACAAATATTTCTCTTCTTTATTGTAATCTGGCATCGCCACTTATTGCTTTTTTGATCCCATGTCACTCCCTTAAAATGAGAGCTTTTGTTAAGACTCTTTTTTCGGTTAGCTTGATTCTGTCTCTTGGTACAGATTCGTAAATTAGACTTCCTGTTGTCTAAAACACTACCGTTACTATGGTCTGTTTCCCTGTCTTTAGGAGTACCCATGATCTGCCGATGCATAAGAACCTTAGTGCCATTTTCATTCCGTGTAGCGTAGCGGTCAAAATACCAATGATACTGATTCAAGGTTTCGTAATCTTCAACATCAACAATCGCCCGTTTCCCTTTTGTTAGCTCAATAAATTTCAAAGTACAATGTATTACTGATTAGACGATTATTTTATTATGTCAATTGATCCGTCTCAATGAAATTTATGCACTTCGTTTTCTTTAATGTGATTCCTTTCAACTCTCATAGGCTTGTCTTTGGAGGGTCTGAAGTAGAACCGTAATCTCTTTCTGAAATCCATCATCAAACCTCGGTGGGTTAGGTATTCTTCAAACATTTTCTTGGGGACTTTAACGGATGGATAAAATTGGTACTTCTCACTTGCGGGTTTGAGGTGGTAATGCTCTTCACCATTCTCTACGGTCTTGATAATTTCAACTTCAGATTCCATGTTGCTGTTTCAGTTTATAAAGCATCTCTCTTAACTCTTTGTCGCTAAAATGCCGACTGACGTAATACTCTTTCTTGAGTTCCTTAAATCGTTCGTATCCAAATTTATCTATGTACCATTGGTAGTAATCCGCTTGATGGTTAACGTGTCTGTAATTACAGGGCCAGCATTGTGTATGGCAATTTCCATCTGGTCTGATGTCCCACCGCAACGAGTGATAACGACCGGGGAAGAGGTGTCCATTAGTAGGGCGGTCTTTTGATCCGCATTGAACGCATCGCTTATCTCTTGCCCTAATGATGAGGGAAACAACCTCATCTAAGCGGTCAACGAGTGTCTTTCTTTTTATCTTCTTTGGTTGCCAGTTGAGTTTAGGTTTGACGTATTTTTTCAGAGTGATGAGGGTTAATTTATGCGCCTATAAATATAACTTAGGTTATAATGGCTGAAATCTTAGGAGGTGAAGTGATGAAAAAAGGAACTGGCGGAAAGATAGCCAAATTAGCAGCAAAGGTTTTAGACAATCCTGCATCAAGTGAGAAGGCTAAGATTGTCGCAGCCAGCGCGTTGACACAAAGCAAGGCTCCGGGCGAAAGAACTTCTGCTAAGGTCGCGTCGGTGGCTTCAGAGATACTTCAAGACAACCGATTCAGCGATGACGCACAAGCCCTAGCTGCCAGCGTCTTATCCCAACGGAAGAAGTGAATCGTTACTTACGAATAGATTGCACAATCTCCATAACGTCAGTACCAGTAGCCCCGCTATATAACGGCGGCTCATTAATTCCACTTCTTCGTATATCCCACTCTTTGATTGCTTGCCAGATTGCCTCAAACAAAGGGTCTTTCAAATCTTGCTCTGTCGGCTCCATATATTAGCGCTGGTCGCTACCCTACTTAGTTGTTAATATTTTTGGCTTTAGATCACTTATAAATTGTTCCTTCGATACTAGGCATGACTTTTCCATAAACTCGCCGCCACGAGCGTTCTGGTGCGTTACAGCGTAGTTCAGAGCGTCTTTAAGAGGGAGCATCAGGACAGTATCAATAGGTTCATTAAGGCAGATAGTGAGGATGGAGGCATGGGACTTAGATAGTGAATTTATATCAATATGCGAATCAGTAGTTGAAAGACAGACAAACAAGAGATTGAGTAGAATTTTCTTGCTTATGGAAAATCTACTGATTGAAATCTACCTGTTTGTCTGTCACGTCTACGATACTTCGTCACAGACTTGTTATCAACGCTTGAGCAATAATCGAGCACCAGAGTTCACTGACCGAGAGTTAATCACCATCTGGTTCTTTGCTCACCTAGAGGGCTGTTTTGAGAAAAAGAGGATGCATCAATTGATTCTCAAGTATTGGCAGCAATTGGTTTCCACGCTTGCCCAGCTATCAAACTTTCGTCCTGCGGCTCAATCAGTTAGAGCCTAGTTTTCAGACCTTCGGCGCGCATCTCGCTGGCACTTTGGAAGCCTCAAGTGTCCCGGAGCTTGACCATCTGGTTGACTCCTTGCCCGTAATGCTCGCCCAACACGGATACTCTTACGGCGCACGGGTCGGGCGCGAAGTGGCCGATGTTGGTTACTGTGCCTCAAAGAAGACGCGCTTTCATGGCGTGCGCCTGCACTGCCTTGCACAACGCCGGACAGGACATTTGCCGCTGCCCGCTCAAGTGTGGCTGTGCGGAGCCTCGCATCATGATTCAAAAGCTTTCATTGGGCAGCAGCCCGTCTTACCGGCCACCGAATTGTTTGGCGATCTGGCATATCCAACGCCGGAGATCATCGCACACTTAAAAGAGCAGCAAACACGGCTGATTACGCTGAAGAAAAAGCCGAAAGGCAAAGAACTAACCAACAATGAGAGCTATTACAATCGGTTGGTGCGTCGCATTCGTCAGCCCATTGAAAGTTTGTTCAACTGGATACAAGAGAAAACACAAATTCAAAGAGCCAGCAAAGTGCGCTCAACTGACGCGCTGATGATTCATTGTTGGGGAAAGTTGGCGGTTGCTTTCTTTCTCCTCGTTTTCAACTACTGATTCGCATCAATGTATAGGTTGCCGGTTTCTTGAGCTTTCCTATCCCATTTAACTTCATTCTTAAACCTAATGTGGTTTCCATAGAACGGTCCTTCAACTTCTTGGTCGTAACCGGGGTGATAGCCTCGCGGTGTTTCTCTAACAGTCAATCCCCACTTACGGAACATTGAAGCTATATAAGTTTGCGCTACTTCTCCTTTTTTTCGAGCTTGTAGAAATTGTGAGGTTGGCATACCCCCCAACACAAGGTTGAGGAGAGTTTATCGACTACCCATCTTCGATGAGAGGTACACCAATCATTTCTTATTTCTCCTGATCCATTCTGTACTGTCCATATCTCCATAACGCCCCAACTCCCAACCAATCCGGCCAGTAATAACTTTGTGGGTTAGACAGGTCTTCTTGGTGAAAGCCATTAACAGACGGTTATATGATTTATGGATGTACTGTAAGCGACAGCCTTTTTCTTTACTGTGATAGTAGGGATTTGCTTTGAGGAATTCTTGCGAGAAGCCGTCTTCCATTGGGAGGGGTTAATACATTCGTTCTAGAGTGCTGGCTACTTGAACCTTGTTTAGGCGTTGGCGGTTTACTCCGTCTAGCCAGCACAGCAGAGGGAACGATTTTAAGAGAGGTTGGTAGGGTTTGATACCTACATGAGAAAGTCATTTACCATCTGCTTTCTCTTATGGGTTTAGCGTCTATTTTCTGATGATGTTGGTGATCCACCTTTCGGCGTTCCATAGGCTTCACCAGCTTCCGCCACAACCTCTTTCCTTAATTGTATACCCTGCATATAATCCGTCAACGGCAGTTATCCACAGTCCCTAGTCGGTGGAGGTTTTATAATCACTCATGGCTACTCCAATTAGAGAGCTTAAAAAAGAAATACTTGACGACTCTATCCCATTATCCAACATGCTTCGTAAGGCTGTACTTATCGCAAAAAACATTAATGACCCAGAAAATGAGAAGTGGATAAGAGCTGAACTGGTAGGCTACCAAGACGGCGAAGAGCCTCCTGATTATAGAATCCTAGGTGGACAGCCTGTGTTATTTAATCACTTTGTAGGATGGGAGATATTACTTTTTAATGTTGCTGATCCAGAAATTACACGCCTACTCACTTCAATGCCTATGTTAGGCCCAATTAGTGAAATTGAAGATTTCGCTAACCAAGAAGAACTCAAGCTTCATTACGGGAATAATTTTGAGAAGTACATTGTGGAACGCATTAATAAAGATGGAAAGCCCGCCATTTCTATAGCAGGAACGCAGTTTAAAACCCTACTCACAACTGTTAGAAACAAGCTCTTTAATTGGGTCTCTGATCTGCCAGATGAAAAAGTGTCTATCTCTACACAAAAGGAAAGGGACGAATCAATGGTTACTGAGAAAACATGGAAAGATTCAGTTGAGAATCACCCCCTCAGATATGCTTTACTTATCGTTATCGCAACTGCCCTTATAGTTGCCAGTATTATGGGGTGGATACAAAAAGTGAGGGAAGACGACCTAACAACTAGATACGAAATTGAAAAACAAGGCATGAAGAATGACTACGAAGCGCAAATACGAGAACTGAAAGCTAAAGTTGACTTCCTTCAAGTAAGCGCACCGACCAAAATTCCTGGTAAACCCTAAAACGCCGTTTAGATACAATCCACCCTTTACTCTGCTAATACCTAGGGAGGGGAAATTACCATTGACAAAATAAACAATGAAGAGTATAGACGACGTTGAGGAGATGGGTTATGAAGTCGTTCTTAAAATTTTTGGCAGCAGCAGCATTAGGGGCTACGTTGATGATGTTTACCCTGATGGTGTTTTTCTTCGTGAGTGTTAATAACAACTTTTCTTTTATTAACGGAGACAATAACAACGTCAATCAAAGAAACGAGCCAATTCAAACAGCTCCATCTGCGCCAGCCACACAAACTACGACTGCGCCACAATCAAACGCGGCTCCTGAACCCGCGCCAGTAAGCTCAGTGACAGATGCCCCCTCTAGCCAAGCAGATCAGGCAACCGCCCAAAATTTAAATCATGGGGCGAAACCACAGTCCTACTCTCGGTCTTATTCTAATTCTTACTCAAACACTGAGGATCAAGAAGTAGTTGATGAGAACTGCACTTGCCCTGAAGATACTGTTGATGAGAATACCGCTGAAGAACATGAACAAGTTGAAGAAGTTCCGGCAACGGATAATTGTGAGTGTGACGAAGAAGACCCCGCATAATTCCTACTTTCTCTGTAACTCATCATTCACACAGATACACTCCCACCTTAACTCTCATGTATGGAGAGCCGTGGGAATTTATGTATCAGTTAGTGGTAGCTCCATCCTGAACTCTCTAGACAGGCTCTTGCTACGTTAGAGGCTTCGCCTTTAGAGGCTTTCGCCTTGCGTCCATACTGGGTGGGTACTTCACGCTCTCAGCCCCATTCCTGCCAAGACTTGTTTAAGATCATGGTTGCAGTTTTCTCTGCCAGAAATGGGATTGAGAGAGAGCGGTACAGTAGGGGTTAGCCAGCCTTTTTATATTTAGAGACCCAAAACGCTGAATCGGTCTTTAACTGAATTGTAGGGAAACAAAAAACTCTTATCGAGGTGGAAACCTTGTCAGATTCCAACCCCCAATAAGAGGTCTCTGTTGACAAGGATTTTGGAGTTTTACAGGCCGGATTTAAGGGCTATGAAGTAAGTATAGCAAGTAGGCTGTAGCACACAAGAGAGAGGCTGTGGATAACTATGTGCTTAGGGCGTCATTTTAACAAAAAGTGGCTAAAACTATAATTGTTAGAGGTACTTGTTACTTATTATTCAAGTTTTACTTTAAGATGATTTAGATTTTTTTAAAAAGGCCATACCCACCGAAGGTTACAAAATCAGGTTTACTGAGTATAGGTCTTCCTGATCCACTTGCCGTAAATGAAGCTGGCCGCGCCGAAGCTATTTTTTTCAAAAAAGTCCTGTCCCGCGTTGGAAAGCTTTTTCCCAAAGTGGTCGCTTCACTCACTTTTTTTAATAGCCTAGACTGTCTCGCAAAAGCGAGCGATTTCCTAGAGTTTTTTGAAATTGCATCATGATGCAATTGGGTATCTTTTTTAAAATGCTGATAAGCAGACTTACCCCACTTGCAGACCTTTTCGCCAATGGTCAAAGCGCCACCGACCAAGCTGACAACAATACCTACAAGTTTTACTGCTTCCCAATCCATGAGTGAAATTGTCCACCTGAAGTAGATGAAAGTCAACGATTATTTATTGGGGTTTTGAGAGTTATCTATAGTTCCAATTATTCAGGTATACGTCCTGTACCGTCACAAACTTTGCATATTCCTGGACGAGGAAATGGTAGCCCTGTGAACGGACCAGTTACATAAACAACGCAAGTTCCACACATACAAGTTGTTGCTCCCTTGCAATGTGGGCATTCTTTATATTCTTCTTTCTTTGTAGATTCTTCTGCCATTTTTGTTCCTAGGTCTAAAGCAGAAAACCATGATCAGATTTTAGACTGAGTTATCCACACCCACATTCTTACGAGAACGCCGCTTCTTCGACTTGGGCTGCCGCCCAAAATTTGCTTGGTCTAACATTGCTTGAGATACTTCTTGGTTGTCATTTACTTCCTTGAGGCTGATGGAGTCCTTACTATAGCGTTTCAGTACTGGCTTATCTGAATGTGAGTGATGCACAGCGATGCATCGAAATTCCGCTGATTTAAGATCTTGGTAGTATAGATCAAAGTGGTCATATTGGCCCACCCACTGTCTTCCAGGTTCAAGGACAACAGGAAGAGTCTTTGGATGAACTTCTCCAAAGAAAGAAACAGTCCCTGGCTCTTTTTTCAACCCAAACCATTTTCTACTAAATATCTGTACTGTAACAAAGTTGATGGTCAATGTAAGTCTCCCAATATTAGTAACTACGACTTTAACGAGTTCGTCGTTGTCATGCTTTAGCTTAATTTTTTGAATGACTTCGACCTTTAAGTGTGGTCTTTCTGAGCGTTGCCATTTAAAAAAGTCCCAAACTAACGCTGTCGAGCCAGTTACTGCACCGATAATTGCAAGTACGTCTGTAGCATTCATATGGGTGACTACTTTTCTGGCCGGTTGTGTTGAGGGCGTACATTACTAATCAGCCATTGTTTCTTGGTTATCAACAAGTAGGCAAAGTCTGCCATATAGATTGTCAAACTTTGATTCCTTGGTAGTTCTGTACATGCCCTGAAGAATAACGGTTCTATCAGCATCTGGCTTCATTAAGTCTAAGGCCACAGCGAGGAATGAATAACGGAAGTACCTGACGAACAAATCAGGGTTGGCAGTTACAACGGTACTTACCGTATCTAGGAATGTGCTCATTTCCTCAAAGGTTAACGCACCTTTCTTGGCGTATATGTTGTTACGGACACATCCACACGCTGCTAGTATTGCCAAAAATGCTCGGTAGTTAGGTTTGTCGTCGTTCCAAAATCTTTTGAATAACGGAACATAATCTTTGCCGTGGAATGATTGTTGAATTTTATCAGCGGCCTTTTCTACAGCTTGATGAATCCCAAACAGTATGTCGAAAGTATTTTCGCCGCCTGGGTCGTGTTTATAAAACTCCTCGATAATGTCAGTTCTTAGCTCGGTGTAATTAGCTTCAATGGCGTTGTTGGGAGTTCTGCTGAAAAAACCGATAAATAGCGAACGGATCATTTCATAAGTGACGTGATTTCTGTATATGGCATCAAGTAAGGAAAAAGCGGACGGGTCGCCTGACTGGTTGTCGAACCTGACACCTACTTTGCTTGCTGCATCCCTGACTACTTGGGGGCGCACATATCTAGCTAAATCAAGGTCAATCTGCCGCACTTCGTTCTGGAAGTTAGCAGCCTTTGCAATATCCCAAGAGTTCTCGGCTTCTACAATCTTCACCAAAACATGGCTGTTATCTTGCGGATTCTGAATGATGGACATTGTAGTTTGACAGCCATTTACAATACTCGCATCTTCTAGTTTCAACGTTTGTGTATTTAGCTCGGTAACAACCCTAGCTCGAAAGGTAATACCGTTGTTACGTGCCAGAAACTGCTCTGGTGCGTTTTGAAGGGTATCAGCTATGGCTTCATTAACAGTTACTCTGTTTTCCCCTGTTGCTACTTTGCCGCTCGTCCTTCCTAAAAACTCTCGTATGTTTTCTAAAAAGATTGCATCGCCAAATTCGTTGTAAAGTGCTTTTAGTGCAGTGCCTGCAATCACCCCAATATACACGTTGCCCATATGGATAAAATCTTCTGCTAGAGGGAGTTTCACATCTGAGGGAAGAAAGTGAGCCTTCCTATATGTCTGTTGTAGGATAGGAAGAAATTTAGGACCATCAATAATATGCAATCGTCCCTGAGCCACCAGTTTTTCGTAAAATACAGTCGTTTGTCGTTTTGATTTCTCATACTTAGCAAGGATGGTTTTGAGGTCGCTTGCTGTGATTATCATGAACTGAATTGTCTGCCCCTTATCATCGCCATTAAAAGTAAATAAATTTTGTGGGGGAGCCGACTTTACCGACTGCTCTTTTTCGTATACCTCAAACTTGCTTATGATTAAATCTAGGTCGTCAACACCGGAGATTGTGTATTTGGACTGGATGCTTAATTTCTCGCTTTTATCGGGAGTTTCGCATTCTAAGTCCACTCCCTTGTCGTGCGTTTTCTGTCTTTTCTTGGGTAGATCAAACCGTGCTCCTACTTCCGTGTGGGGGACAATTCTTTCTGCAAACTCTAAAAAGTAGTCGCCTCTTTCGTTTGGGCCTAATGGTTCAAACTCGCTTTGTAGGTGGGAATATAGCTCGCCGTAGCTTCTAATGAATGGGGGGAGTTGCTGGATTTTATCGCTCATTTTAATCCTTTATGATTTTGGAAAAACAGAAACAGATTTGTTGATAACTTTCGTTATCCCTCATATTTAAGCCAATTATACACTATTGACGGCATCTGCTGAGTTGCTATTCTAAAATTAGGGCTGTGGCGGAAGAAAGTCGCCATCAAGTTAGCCTTTGCTGGTAGCCTAATAATTCGGCTTAAAAATCCATGCCTTGTAGAGAGAAGTGGGAACTGCTAACACACTTGACCTCTCATGCAGGTATCAAACCCTGTCAGTCCCTCCAAAGGTCGTATTAATCAATCAACCTCACAATTTAATGGAAGAAATCAATGAGCGGTTTGTGAAGCTCTCAAGCCGCCTACCCTACTCAAAAGATATTCCGCTTGGCTCTGATGTGACTGTCACTATTGACGGTCAGAATTACATAGCCAACTGCGTCAAAGTAGAAACCTTAGACAAGCAAGATGGCACAGTAGATAAAGTCTATGTGCTGAAATCAACTATGGAATGAAGACGATTACTCTAACTCAAAATAGGTTTGCCATAGTTGACGACGAAGATTACGAGTGGTTAAGCCAATGGAATTGGTATGCCCAGTTTGGACATGGAATTTATTATGCGGTTAGGAATGATTATACAAATGGACATAAGCAGATACGGATGCATCGGGAAATAATGGGGCGGACTACAGGGAAGTTTATCGACCATAGAAATGGAAATGGGCTTGATAACCACAAGGAAAATCTTAGGGCATGTACTAATCGCCAAAAACACACAGAACGGCAAGAGAAGGGAGAACGCCGCATCCCAATTCAAAGGCTTGCGCTGGTTTTCAAAGACTAATCAATGGTTAGCGCAGATAGGTAAAGACTATAAAAAGTATCATATCGGTTTGTTTGATAACGAAGTCCATGCAGCTATGGCTTACGATATTTGGGCTAAGGAGTTACATGGTGAGTTCGCTCGAACAAACTTTCAACCAATAAATAATTAACTAGCCGTATGGCCCCAACATGAACAACCCATCAACTGACGTTTTAATAACTAACGTCGAACTCAAACCATTTGAAACCTCAAGCCAATATAAAATAATCGGCAACACAACCTCCGGTGTTATGAGATTTAAGTTTTACGATAAGAAGAAAGACGGTACTTACTCCTCCGCTTTTGAACAGTTTCAGAGCATGAATTTAAAAATCGGTGATATGGTAAATATCGCCTATTCAGAAGAAGAAAGAGAATACCAAGGCAAGCCTTACACAGACCGTAGAGTGATCTGGTTTAGAGAGACGAATACGCCCGCTTCTAGCGTTAGCGCGACTCCTGCATCATCTCAGACAGAATCTCCTCATGGTGAGGCAAATAGAGGCCAATCTGAAGCTTCTGGAAGGAACTGGGATAAGGAAGCCTATGAGAAATGCTGTTCCCTATGGATAGCCTCCAAGCTACGCGACCCGAACATAAGCCATGCTGAACTTATTGGACATATTAAAGGTGGGGTTTATTTCGAGCTATTTCAAGCTATCAAGGCGGATGGTGATAAAAGATTTTCACCTCTCAGACAAGCTATAGAGAAACACGCTCCTCAAGTAGTAGACCGTGAAATGATTAAGGGAATGACAAATGTAATTGAACCGGGTGAAGCCCGTCCTACTTTTGACCCAGAACTTCCGACTATTCAGGTCGCAGATGATGTGCAGGAAATGGCTGACCAGATGGCGGCTGAAGACTGGGCTAAGGATATTCCATTTTAATAATTCTTTTTCTTCCACGATTTGCTTTGTCAAAAGACACACTACTACTTAGCTGCCATGTGGCAGCTTTTTAGTTTGGTTGTGACCTCAACTAGACAGGCAGCAATCTAATAATTGTTAGCAGCACGGTAAGCGTTGCGCCGGATATTTCCGTCTGCGTTGATGATGCGGCTTTGCCGTCAGAGGGAATCCCTCCTGCTGCGGTTCTGCCGTCAGAAGGAATCTGCCCTGTTACGCCCCCAGAAGGAATTTCACCTGCTAGGGTTGAAACCGAAAGGACGCACGTTAGAGCCAAGGCTAATAGAAATTTCATACGATTCTCCTTTTTGAGAGATGCAACATCTCTTGCATCTCTAACAATACAGCACCCTTATGAACTTCTTGCAAGGAATTGGGCAAGTGTCTAATATCCTGCTGAGTTCTCGGCTTCACCATCATTGAAAGGTTCATCTCACATGAAGACAGCCTCACCAGATTTTAAGAATCTGAGTGCGACAGAAAGGTCGGTGCTGAAGTGTCAGACGGCTCTGGAACTGCGCGATAAGGGCGACTATGACGGCGCTCACGAATTAATCAATTCCTTACAAAAGAATGGTGAGCCTGATACGGAGGGGCTGAATGAAGGCGTTGCCGCCGAAGTCCTATTATGTATTGGTATCATTACACGCTGGTTGGGCGGCAGAAACACAGTTGAGGGCTATCAGGAAAAAGCCAAGAACCTCATCAGCCGAGCTATGGCTTTTTATGAATCTATTGGCGACATTAAAAAAGTTGCCGAAGCAAGAGTTGAACTTGCTTACTGTTACTGGCGCAATGGTGAATTAAATGAGGCTCGCATCTATCTTGAGGAGGCTCTGGAAAAATTAACCACGCAAGGGAATACGAGAGCGAGAGCATTGTTAAGACTCGCTATCGTTGAATGGTCAGCTTCAAAGCACCATGATTCCCTACAAATTCTGACCGAAAACACATCACTCTTTAATAAGATAACAAACCACGCTATCAGAGGGGCTTATCACAGCCAGCTTGCAATGGTCTTGAATCTACTTGGAACATCAGAAAAGCGACCTGATTACATTGAACGCGCAATCACTGAATACGGGGAAGCAGATAAGCATTTCAAACAAGCTCACAATACTGTTTACCGCGCTGATGTAAAAAATAATCTCGGTTTTCTTTTAGCTAAGTTAGAACGTTTCTCAGAAGCTCATCAATACTTAGACCAAGCCCGCCGCTTAACCGTCAGCATTAAAGAAAAAGTAAGAACCGCCCAAATAGACGAAACTAGAGCGCAGGTTTTTATTGCAGAGGGCAATTTTGTACGGGCAGAAAGCCTAGCTCGCGGTGCTGTGTCGGTTTTAGAAAAGAGCGGTCAACAATGCTTCCTCAATGAAGCATTGATAACTCATGGAATTGCCTTGTCGCGGTTGGGGTATGCCGAACAAGCTCAATTCACTTTACAACGGGCGATTGAAGCAGCCCATCATGTCGGAGCTTACAATCAGGCCGGTCTTGCGGCGTTGACGTTAATTGAAGAACTGGACGCTACGCCGGATACTTTATTTGCAGCATATGACCGAGCAAGTCATTGGCTTTCACAGATACAAACTCCTGATATTTTGCTTAGGCTTCATAAAGCGGGTCAGAAAGTCATCTCTAAATTAAGACTGATGACGGATGAAGAAAAGACTGACATCCTTTTTAATGAACCACGCGACCTGCAAAAAGAGGTTTTGAAATACGAACGTAAGTTAATTAGGCAAGCTCTGGCAAAAGTAAACGGCAGCGTTACTCATGCCGCGCCGTTACTGGGCATGACCTATCAAGGGCTTGCTTCTGCTATTGAATCAAGACATAAAGATTTATTGAAAGAACGCTCTCCGATTTATCGCCGCAAAGGATAAGACAGGATGCGTGAAGGGTGAGGCACGCATTCTCTGCTGGCACGCCTATTTGGGTGTGAATAGGCCGTGCCGCTAACCATCACGCGCCGGGGTGGGGCGCGTGATGGGCGGGTGGAGCTACCGACTCCCACATGGCCGTATGGTAGCTCCATCTTATTTCTAATATTGGTAAAAAGTAAACAAAAAGAAGCTGGCTCAAACATGGGTCGGCTTCTTTTTTGCTGGCAAGCAGGGGCCAATAGGCGGGATGCTTGGGGATTGAACGTGGTTAATCCCGAATACAGGTGATGCGGATTGTGACGAACACGAGTTCCTCGATAGGATCAGCATCCACAGTCGTCAACTCGCCTTCTTCGCCACAATTTGTACAGAGTCCATAACTCTCATCACCTTCATCGGGAAAAGTTTCAACTAACCCTTCACAGGTCTGGTGAATGTAAGTCATGGCTTTAGAACGCTTGCGTGTAAGGCTTCAGGAACTTTCCGAGCTTGGCAGTCACGGTGTACTGCTGAACCGGACGGAGTTGTTTGAAAGCCGAGGTGAAGGCGTTCTCAAGGCTCCAGACGGTCTTCTGCTGAAACTCTGCGTAGCTGGGAGCCACAAAGAATTCCTGATGCACAGCCCGAAGGAGCTTGACCGGGAACTTCTGCGTCATGAACGCCTGATAGATGATTGACCTCGCGTGATCTTCCGTGAGTTGGAAGTTACGCTTGAAGTCAATCGCTTCTCTGAGCGGTTGCCAGTTCCTCTGAATACGGTCAACGCCCATTGAAATGGACTCGACCAGATCAAAGTTTTTGGAGTGCTTGGCGAGGAGAGGCTTGAAATCACCAGACAACGCCATGTTGTCACAGACGAAGACTCTGTAACCGGCGACCATGCCGAGACGCATAGACTTGTCGTTGGCGTTCCGAAGGCCGATAGCGAATCTGACATCCTCGTACTCACTGTTGAGTTCGAGAAGGCCAAACAGCTTCATTCCATCGGTTGAGACGGCGTATTCATCACGAGTGATGGAGATGTGCCTGAAAGCAAGAGCTTCTTCAAGCTGATCTATGAGGCGGGAGTGTGCGATAGGCTGGAAAGTATCGGTTGCGGGTGGCGTGTCGAGTGTAGCGAGGTCAAGGCGGGTGACTTTGGAAGTCCCGGCGTGACTCATCAAGGTTGTGTTAAGTGGAGTTACGACTTCGGGAATGATTTCCGCGTCACCGTTGGCTCCGTTTCCTCTACCGAGTAATCTATCTAAAACTTGCATCTGTGTGCCTCCTTTTAGGCTACTGACTCTGTTTCTATGGTTGGTTTGACTACTTGTAAGTGCGGTTCTTTGGCGGGCCGGATAATGTCGAGAAGAGTGTTCATCAGAGTGGCGTAACAGGTCTTGCAGAGATATGCTTTCCCATCACACTGAGCGATGACTTTCTTTCCGCACTTGCCGGAACATTCGATAATCATTTCTTCCTCCAACGGTGTTGCCTAAGACAAAAAAGCCAGACACACCATTTTCTAGTGCTGAATCTAGCCACGTTATTTACCTCCTTGGGGTGTTTGAAAATGTGCGGGGAAACTGAAGTTTGTAGAGAGGAGTACAAGCGGACACTTTCGTGCTGGCTTAACGTGCGTTCTCTCTACAAGCCCCAGCCAACCATCACGCCTGTCAATCGAAAGAGTTATTAGCTCTCAAGCACGATGATTAGTGGGTGTGCAAACTTTCCAATATGAAATTGGTGAGAAGGAATTACGGACACCTAAAAAAATGGTCGAACTGTCCGTTTAGGAGCGCACCGCAATTCTTACAATGAGGTTTTCTAGGTGCGTAGTTGTTTTGAGCTTTTCTGAATGCTTTATTCTTTGACTTCCGTAAGAGTCTGCGTTGTTTGAGGGTCTTCATATCTGATTAACTTATCGAGGGCTAATAATCCAGCCACTAGACCGGCTGTGAGAAGTGATAAGCCAAGTTTCTTGAGGTCTTCAATAGAATTGATTGTAACGCCGCTTGCGAGTTGAGTAGCGATGCCAGCGAGGGCTGCGGCGAGGAACCCTCTAATTGCTCGCTTGATGATGGTTGAGGTCATGTGTATTAGTTATTTTATCAATGTGAATCCAAGAGTCATTCATATACCAGTTAAGTTTTACAGAGTCTTCAAAGTATTCGACTACTTCAACATGATCTGGATGTACGATTGAGTCTTGGTTTTTAGTCATAGGAATGAAGGACATTTTGAGGCCACTACCCAAGGTTTAGTATTGCGCCTTGAAGACATATATTTAATGGCTGCTATTACGTTCGCGTCTGCGTCGAAAACACTGAGTCCAGATTTCCCTTCATCAGTGCTTCTCCAAGTAGATGAGAGATACTGGAAGACACCTGAAGCCGAGGATGATCTGTTTTTACTAAACTGGTTATAACCGCTTTCGAGTCGAGCGATACAAAGCGGTACTTCGGGATTGATCTCGTACTGCGCCGAGTAGGAACGGATGAGGACTTGGATTTCTTCTTTGGAATAATGCCGTCCACCGAAAGATTCACTATTCGGATGTCTTTCGTTGATAGATTTTTGGAGAGGCGTTCTATATCTGTTTCCCGTTGTCCTCGGAAGAGGTCGTAAAACGGTTTCTCTTTTTTCTTCTTGAATAGGTTGAACATTGGTGGGTGGGTTAATTGCTTCTGTTTTTGTTTGTGCTGAAGCGGCATGAATTGGGATGGCCCATGCCATAAGGCTAAGTAGCAGCGAGGCTGCTATCAGCTTTTTATTCAATGGGGACTCTTATCTACCTTTAGTCGGCTTTGTCACTCCTCCGTCAATGCAGGCCGGTTTTCCGATAGTTAGAAAATCATTTTTCTATCATGTACTTTTAAGTTTACTCCGTTCTCGATTCCTGTCCAGAGAGTTTATCCACAGCCTCTTTGTAGTCGTGGATCATCTGTAGGGTTTCAAAATATCCGGCTCCATCCACGTTATTGTCACGCTTATGTTTGCCATGTTCTCTAACTATCTTGAATAGAATAAGGCTCATGTTTGCTTCTTCGGCTGTAATAGGTTCTTTCAGTTTTTCAGCAAGTAAAGCATTTAGATGGTTGGCATATCTTTCAAAGAATATGGCCGGGTGGTCGTAGTCTTTTCTGCGGTCTACGTGGACTGCGTTATGTGCTTCATCAAGGATGCTAGACATTTATATCGGGGTTAAGGATTTCTCCGCTCGCGCTAACCTGTACATCTTTGCCGAAGACTCCACCAATAGCTTTCAACTGTTCAGTACTTGAAGTGGCTAGGAAGATTCCACCTTCTCCACGAATGACTACTATTTTAACTTGAGACATATCTTCTCCTTTGTAGTTAAGAATTATTAATGGATCAATTCGACCTTGCGGGTCTTTATCTTTATTGAATGTATTTGCTGCCGGATTATTACCACCATAAAGCATCATCTGTAGATGGAGGTGAAGGCCGGGATATGGAGGTTTACCCTTTTGATCTGCGGGGACAGGATGAGGAGGATTGCCCGTATAGACCATACCTGTGTTTCCGCATACTGCTATTTGCTGATCTTGGTCAACGTGTCCGTCTTTATCTGTGATACTGAGACAGTGTAGGTAGATGTGAATTAGATGGACTGAGCCATTAAACTGATTAGGAACGTATCCTTTGCTTTTAAGGTAATCAACGAACGGCTTATCTAGCTGGGTGTTAACAGAAATCGCCCGTCCAGTCTGGTCATTAGCATCTTCATAATATCGGGTTGTGCCTGAGAGGACAGGAAAGATAGGGGCGGGGTACGGTCTTCCTGATTGGTCGAGGGGAACAATATCTAAAGCTCCGTGTCTGACTGGGTAACGAGAAGCTGTGTTCTCGAAACCTTGGGTTACTGTGTATTTCTTGAACGGCCATTGTGGGGTCATAAACTCCTTTCTTTAATTAAGAAAAGCTGGGAAACCATTATTTGTAAGTAGGTAGTAAAAGAGCATTACCACAATAGCTATAACTCCTTTTATGGCCCAGTCTCTCTAACCCCTAAATTCATCTGATTTACTGTTATTAGTGGCGGTTAATTGGGCGAGGGTAGTAGCCATTACAGCTTGATTAGCCTCTAAGGATTGCTGGCGTACTTCGTGGGCGGCTACCTTGCCATTAGTAGTCTCTTGAGCCTTTGCTATACGAGCAGTTTCTTGAGTATTGAGGGCAAGGTTAGTGTGAATGTCTGCGAGCTTTTCTAAAATGAGGATGTCACCTTGTCGTCTTTCTGGCATACGAAGATCAGTTTTAAGATTTTTAATAGGCATATAGTGCCATTCACTTGAATGCGACCGAGGCTCAGGAGTAAGCTTACAGCCTATGCGCGCCTACTCTTTAGACCTCCGGCAGAAAGTCGTCGCCGCTGTTGAACGCGGTGACTCCACCATTGAAGAGGTTGCGGTCTCCTTCGGTGTCGGCCAGACCTTCGTTAAGAAGATGATGCGCCAACACCGCGAGACCGGAGACCTGAGCCCCCGCCCACACGGCGGCGGGCACACGCCGCTGCTGTCGGCCAAACACATCAAGATGCTCCGCGCCGAGGTGGCACGCTATCCCGACAAGACGGTCGAGGCGTTGCGCGAGCACTTGGCAGAGCGCGCTCAGGTGAGTGTCAGCGCGCCAACTGTTAGCCGCGCCCTTTCAAGGCTCGACCTCTCGCGTAAAAAAAAGCATGGCGGCCTCTGAGCGTAACAACTACAAGCGCGGGTGGTTCCGCCGCCGCGCCCGCAAACTCAATCACCGGCGACTTATCTTCCTCGATGAGTCAGCGGTTAACACGGCGATGACTCCGCGCTACGGGCGCGCACCGCGTGGCGAGCGGGTCGTGGACTATGCGCCGCGCAACTATGGCGAGCAAACGTCTCTCATTGGTGCGCTCAGCTTCGGGCGGGGGTTGATCGCGGTGATGACGCTCACCGGGGCGGTCGATACGTTGGCCTTCGATGCCTATCTGGCACAAGTGCTCAGGCCATGCTTACGCAAGGGGGACGTGCTGGTGCTCGACAACCTCAACGTCCACAAGGCCAGTCAGGTCGAGCAGGTTGCAGGCGAGCGCGGAGCGCAGGTCTTATGGCTGCCGCCCTACTCGCCCGACTACTCACCGATTGAGCAGTGCTGGTCAAAGATCAAGACTGCGTTACGCGCGGCGAAGGCGCGCACGCGCGAGGAACTCGACATAGCGTTGGCACAGGCGATAACGCTGATTTCAAAAGCGGACATTCGCGGCTGGTTCAAGCATTGTGGTTACGAGGTCGCATCCGTATGAATGCCGCTGTAGATATGCGGAAAGTGGATAACTTATTTGACGGAATTAATGATGGGAGTAATGTGAGGGTATGTATGAGGTATTTCTATACGTTTTATTCGTAGTTTTTTAGGCTGGATTTTCAGCAATTAACGAGCTACTTGAATTCCTAATCCTTTAGTGGCAGTCGGAGTGGCTTTTTTTATTGTCTTTAAGGTTTTCGTATTACCAAGTTTTCCTAATCCTGTGGAGACTTTGCCAACAATCCGAGGTGAACTAGCGGCTGCTGTTGCTGGAATAGTTGCTAGAACAGCAGGATTGATAAAACCAAGCCCCAGCCCTGTACCCCCAACCAAGCCTGTAAGATATTTTCCAAGCCCTTCCGGTGTCCATTGGACCATCGTCAAAGCAGCAATATCAGACATCAAATCCACACCTGCTTTTTCTCCTAATTCTTCTACAACAGGACGATAAACTTGTGATTTCGGGTTGAAGACATTAACAAGTTTTCTTAAAGCTGTGTTTGGGTCTGCGCTTCCAATTTTTAACTGTTTCCTGACGGCATCAATTACTTCTGATTCTAATTTGTATTTTAAATTCATTTCCGCGACCTGCGGAACTCTAGTGCCTACATATTCACTCAAATTTGTCCGCATCGCCCCGATAATGGCATTAACTTGTTTTTGAGACGGGCTTAATTCAATCCCGCCAATTTTATAACCATCAATAATTTTACGAAGTCTATTTAGTCCGGTCGGTGTTGTATCAGTCCAGTCATAAACTCTATCTACGAGTTCCTGTAATTTCTTCCCGTGACTGTTATCAATAGCGGCTTCGCTCCAATCAATAATTCTGCCCTTGGCTTTAATATCAAATTCTTTAAGCGTCGTTGTGGCGACTTTCTTAATTCCGCTGGTGGTGAGGTTTGTAGGAACTCCGATTACAGTACCCGAAATGTAACCTTTGGTAGCTTTGGCTTCTGCATCAGTTAAAGCCCTTCTGATATAAAGCTGACCTTTTTTTGTATAGGTCGCTTCCTTCTCAAGTTTTGCTAATCCTGATTGATAGTTTAATCGTCGGGCATCTTTTAATTCATCAAGGGCATTTACTGCGTTCTTATAAATTCTTTGAGCGGCTGTATCGCCCCCTTCAGCGACAGCCTGTTTAATTGCGGATTGTACTTTTTGAGGATTTTTCAGGGCGTATTCAATTGCTTCTTTCGGAACACCACTTAAAGAGGAAGATGTAAACTTGGCTACTTCTTTTGCTGCCGTTCCTATTACCCCAATAGCTTTCAATGCAATTGGGAAAAGACCTCCAAAGATAGCAGCATTCTTAACTTCAGTTTTACCTCCACCCTGAATTGCTGTTACTCCTGCGGCCTCGGCGGCTCCTATACCGGCCTTGCTCGCAAGTTGTAATGCTTTAGTTGTCTTCGAGCCAAGATTCAAGCCCTGAACAGCTATATCAGCCGCTTTACCAGCTTTCCCTACTGCTCCTGCCGGAATAAAGAACTCTGCAACTTGCTCTGCTCCAAACCCTATCTTTTCAGCCGTTCCTTTCGGAGTTAGTTGTTCACCAAATTGTTCTTTAGCAGTTGGAGTATTCGATTTTATACCTGTGATCTTCTCTAATGCTTTCTGTCCGAACGATGAGATATTGGAGACGGTGTTTCCAACGCCTTTTAATGCTCCCAAGCCAAAGCCAGCCAAACCGCCTTTCCCTTGCGGCTGCGGTTCTTGCTGAGGAGTTGATTCAATAAATTGGTCATATACACCGGGGTATTTGGTAGCAACAATCTTACCCAAAGCTCCGCTTTCATAACTGTCATAGATGCCGGGGTATTTTACTTTTACCATCTCTCCAAGCTGTGCAAAACGGGGGCTATTGTCTACGTTGATTTGTGGTGTCTGCACTTGCTGTACCTGTGGGTTTAACTGGGGCTGTAATGGCTGTGTAACGACTTTAGGAGCTAAGGCAGGCTGAACAGGCTTTATCACCACTTTTGGGGCAAGCTTGGGCTGGGTAGGATTAGTAACAACCTTCGGGTTAAGCGTTGGTTGTTGTGGTGATACTACTTTGAGTGAGGCCATATATTAGACGTAAATTTTATCTAAAAAACTTTTTACTTGAGGTGCTGTTAAGAGCTTTCCGTTTGCGTCTTTCATTGTGATGTCGAGGTGCGAACCATCACCGCCTTTCAGAGCAATAGTGTTTCCTGAATTACCACCGATACCGACAATCTGACCAGCGTTTACAACCTGTCCGACTTTGACGCTTCCGCTTTGCAAGTGAGAGAGCCAGATTTCCTGTCCATCATTAGTTTTAATTTTGATCTGGTTCCCAAAGCCACCATTTGGAGCGGCTGCTATTACCTTACCGCTGACAGGGCTTCTTACGGGGTCGCCTTTCTTCAAATCAACATCGAGTCCGTATGACCAGAGAGACGAGCCGTTTTCTCCTGTTACCGGGCCAAGGGTCTTTAAGTAGGGAGTGGAAGCTGAGGCATTACCAGCCGAGTTAAAAAGTCCTAATGGATCACTTGGATTTGTCCCTTGCGCTCCTTGGGAAAGTGAGGAACTGAAGTATTGTTTGAGTGCTGCCAGTTTGCTTTGAATAACCGAAGGACTGTCGTTAATGGTTGGTGCGTACTGTTCCAAAAGGGCTTGTTCATTAGCAGTAAAGGAAGTGCCTCCACGCTCCTTAGCAATCGTTGCCTGTAAGTTTCCTATGTAGCTTCGTAGCATCTGTTCCTGTTGAGAGCCTGAGCCGAATTGTTTAGCTAAGAACTGCTGGATAGAGCCTTGATATAAACCACCTACTCCTGACCAGCCAATCTGACTACCAAGCTGTTCTATCGAATTTATTGTCTGCTGCAACACTCCTACGGAAGCGATTTTATTTTTCTGTTCAGTTGTTAATTGAGTTGGGATAGGCTGGCCGTTCTGAGCGAAGTAATTATTAACTGCTCCCTGTTGAGCGGTTGTTAATTGGCTGTATGCGGCTGGGTTTTGCAAGATAGCCTGAGCTAATCCGGCAATCGTATTTCCTCCCCCAATACTTGAACCGTCTTTCGTATTAAACAGTTCACCAGTTAGAGGGTTGGCTTGGTAGTTTGGAGTTACATTAGGAGCAATGATCTGTTCAAAGGTCTGTGTATTTGGATTCCAGCGATAGAAACCAGTTTCATTACTTCCGATAGTATCGGGCTTCTGAGCTTGAGCTTTAGCTTTCAAATAATCAGGAAGATACTGTAAAGCTGCGCCAGCTTTTTCAGATTGCTTGGAAGCGGTTTGTTCCTCCGCTTTCGATAACAGGTATTGAAGCTTTTGGGCGGTGAATTGTTGATTCTGGGAGAAGTCTGCGGTCTGTCTGGTAACAAGGTTTGAAACTTCACCGATGCCGGAGTTGTAGAGGTCTTTGTATTGGTTCTGTTGGTCTATTAAATTCCCAATCGTAAGCTCTGCTTGGTCGCTTAATCTTTTATTTCTTCCTACCCGCGTATTCTCAGA
This sequence comes from Pyrinomonadaceae bacterium, assembly GCA_963817025.1. Classification (GTDB taxonomy): domain Bacteria; phylum Acidobacteriota; class Blastocatellia; order Pyrinomonadales; family Pyrinomonadaceae; genus JACMLC01. The sequence goes on from CAWFML010000005.1 coordinate 1,879,709, forward strand.
AAGAAATGGGTTTTCATTAACCTTACCTTGAGCATCTGTGATTTCCTGTTTCTTGGTGGCAATCTGAGCGTCGAGGGCTGCAATCTTCTGTTTTAAATCCGCGAGACCGGCTGAAGCATAGGCACTGTTGTAAAGTTCTTCAGTTGATTTGGCTGGTGGGGTAAAGAGTGAGCTTTCGAGGTCAGGTATTCCTAATGATTTTTTGATCTGGTCTTTCTCGGCCTGAGATAGTCCTGATTGACCGGCAACTATCTTTTGATAGTCGTCATAACTCAATCCACCTAACCCTGCGCTTTGAGCAAGTTTTTGGTTGGGGTCTTGATATGGGTCAATGTTTGGCTGGCCTGTATTAACGTATTGCGGTGTGCTGGCTTTTAACTGCTCGAAGCTATTTATCTGTCCTAACCCTAAAGATGAGGCGTAACTAAATAAGCCTTGCTGGTCTAAAGCTTGGTTAGTATCGGTTCTATAAAACTCAGCTACATTTGGATTGGATGGAGAAGGACGCGCGCCAACGTACTTGCTAAAGAGAGAGCCGACTAATCCAGTTGTAACAAGCTGCGGCTTAGGTTGCGCGACAGGTTTAGGAGCTGGCTTGGGGGCTGCGACTGGTTTTGGTATAGGAGCCGGGACTGGCCCATAGGTCTGCTGTGGGTTGGCAGTCTGTTGAGGGTTAGCTACCTGTTGAGGGTTGTACCCACCTTGTAAGTTGTAAGGATCACCGAAGAGTTGGATTGCCATTAGTTTAGATAATTAAAATTGCCGGTATTTTGGCCTTGAGAGCCATTACCAAAGAAATCAGGAGTGTTAAAGAAGGGTCTGTTTTTGGATTGGAGGGTCGAGCGTTGGTCAGCAAATGGTTTCCATAACAGATCAAGTAACTGATATGCCTTGCCCCGTTCGATTTCTGCCTGTTGTGGGTTCTTTTTCACTTCGCTGTCTAGGGCTTCTGAATATCCCAATAAAACAATCGCTTCGTTACCGGAGTGTTCATTGTTATCCGTATCAGGTGAGAATGGTAGAACGTCACTGCCGGAACTAAGAACAGGCGGCATTAGCTTGCCGTACTGATCCATTACCTGCCCTGCGCTATATGAATTAGCATTGATGAAGATAAAACGCTTCTGTTCGCTCCAAAATCTATCGGTTGCGCTGGGATTGTCCTCCAAGAATTTCAGATAGTCTTGGAAAAGGAGTTTCTTGTATTCCTTGCCGTCAATTTTCAGTAGATAAATCGAACCCGATTGTAAGTCTTGGGGGTAGTCTGCATAACCGCTGGTCAACATATCGGAAACAGTGGTTGCTGTCTTTGAGCCTTCGGTAAAATCCCAAGGCTTGTAGTCCCATGCTTTTATTAATCCAAGCTGAATATAGACTCCTAAATCCGCATCACTAAATAAGGAGTTATTGGCGATGTCTGAGTAATCAATGTTGAGTTTTCTAGCAAGGTGTTGTTTTGCTTCGGTGAGGGTCATAAATTTAGCTTAATGTTGCCTTTTTCCAACCTACAGTTTTATTAATCCAGAAATGAAGTTCTAAGGTTCCTGAATCATCAACAATTTCAAACTGCTCTAGGAGATTTTTTGGCGTTCGGGTAGGAGCGGTGGTGAGCGGTTGTTTCAGCTTACGGAGTGCTGAAAGAACAATGATAAATTCATCTAGGCTGGGGGAGTTTTCCTGTAGCCGGGGTTTCTGTTGAGGCTTGTCTAGTAACTTTACCCTTCCGTCATTTATGGCTTTTTGCAGTTCTTCAAATGTCATTAGTTCGTATTAATGTCGCCTAGATCATCGTAGATGAAATCTCCTTCTATAAGTTCAGGTGGGACGTTGCCGATGTTGTCAAAGAGAATCTTCAAAAGGAATTTCTGGCCTTTATATTTGTTCTTGATGTTGAAATAGAGTTCCTTCAATTTGGCTAGGTTTGTAAAAGTAACCTTATCTACCAACTTAAAAGGCATCACCTGAATGAAGGCATTGGCTTCTGTATAGCCGGTAAGAGAAGTATCGAGCGTCCAAACTTCAGTAGCAGGGGTTGAATTATCAATATCTATGATATGGGCCACCTGTCCTGAGTTCGTACCTTCCATGATGGTTACTTCATCGCCCACCTCGGCGTTGTTCAATCCAGATAATGTGCCGTCAACTGTGATCTTGCTGTATTCAACTGCTAATGTTTTCTGCTGTGCGTATGTCCAGAGCGGGCGCTTGAAATCATAGACCTTGACTGAGACATTGAAAGTAATCGGGTAAGAAGCAGTCTGGTAAGGTGATATGCCTAGATTGAGTTTTGCAGCTTCGGCTATCTTCTGGCCGTTTCCCTGTCCTTTGGGTTCGGTAATGAGATAGGCGCTTGTTGGTTGGGAATTATTTCAAAGCTCCTATGTATTTCCTGCTTGGGATCTGTGAAGCCCAAGAGACATGAGTTTTGAAATTGCTATCAAAGAAAACTGGCCCCATTGTATTGTTAAAGGTAGAGCCGTTTGCTACGGGTGCGTACTCCCACAGCTTTGAGGTTAAATTGAGAATCCAGTACCCGCATCTATTCCTGTTGGTGAGTCCTGCGTTATTGGCGATAACAAGATAATTATTTATAACTTGCGCGCCTTGCGGCAGGACATTGAATAGAGCTTGGCTTGTAATGTTGTCCGGGGCTGCAACCAGAGGTGCTGTGCTGTATCCGTTAGTTAAAAGAATTTCCCGATTAGTAATGACTATCCAGCCACCCTGATTAGCTACGATTGCCTGAATGTTTCCGTTTACCCAAGTCCAAGGGCTAATTGAACGGTCTGTATTGCCATCCCATAAGAAGAACGCTCCCCGGTTCCCCCGATTAATTCCCATTAGTATTCCATTGCTTCCCGCTCGAACTGATCTTGCAAAGTCTTTGCTTGAAAGCGTGAAAGCATCTGCGGCAAAAGTAGTGGTGTCCACGTTATAAGTAGCGAAATTATTTCCGTTACACATAACTACCAAGTCTTCATAGAAGTCTGAGTCTCGGTAATCAGTATTGTTTACCAAAGAACTTGCGCCGAAGTCTTGAAAGTCATCATCCCAACCCTGTGTAATTGAGTATGTAAGACCTGAAGCGGCTGAGCCTGCGTAATTAACGCTGATGTCTATATGAGTGGCGTTAGCAAAACTCTGAATCGTGTACCACACACCGGCAATGAGGATTCTTTGGCCTACCATACCAGCCGTAAAAGTGGTTCCGGTTCCGACTATCGTACTTGATCCATTAATAACCGCGATTGTGCCGGTAGTGTAGCTCGCCGTGCCGTCCCACTTTCCTAGATACCGTGATTGCAGATACAGCAATTCACCTGTTTGAATTCCTATTAACCCATTGCCTTTAGCGGTCTGTGCGGGAGAGTAAAGAGGTTGCCACGTACCCGTACCATTAAGGGAAGAATAGATGATTCCATTAGCATCAACGCCGAAAACATACATCGAGCTTAAAGGCGTAGCTTGGGCAAACCAATTAAGAAGGGCCAAGCCTGAAAGCGTGCTGCTGTCTATCTCAGATAAGACATTCCAAAGCGGCATAATCCCGTTTGGAGATTTATTCATTCCCTGTGAGTGGACATACTCACCTGATCCGTAATTGCCGTTTCCGAATCCTGAGAAGCTTTTAAATGGTTCAATGAAGATCATTCGAGGTGGGTGTATTTATCGGTATAACTTGTATCGCGTGAAGAATATTTATCTGAGTATGAGGTATTTCTGTGGGTAAATTTATTGGAATAAATCGCTAGAAAGCCGTTCAATCGAAGCTGAAAGTTTTGCCAAGTAATTGACACTAAGCCATAAGCCGCAGTTAAAAGACGAGCGATGCGGAAAGTTGCGTTTTGTCCCGTTAAGGTGAAAGAACCATAAGCAGCAGTCATTGTCTTGGCAATCAGCAAAATGGCGTTCATGCCTGTATAGGCAAAGGAGCCGACATTCGCAATAATTGTATGTCCAACTGAAAAGAGAGCGTTCCGGCCAGTAAGGACATAGGTTCCCAAAGCGGCAACCATAGTCCGAACAGAAGTAATCGTAGTGTTATAGCCGGTGTAGATATATGTCCCAACAGAAGCCATAAGGAGTTTCCCCCGAGAGAATAAAGTAGCAAATCCGGTAAGGCTATAAGAGCCGAGGGCGGCGATTATCTTATGGCCGATTTTGAGTAGAGATGTTTGTCCGGTATAGGTGAAACTTCCCTGCGCTGCCGTAAGTGGGTAATTAGTAACAGCAGTATAGGTAACAACCATCTTCGGGTCATTGGTAGTTCCTGTTCGGTCTGCGAAGTAACCATACAAATAGTGGTTTTTTGAAGCAGTCCAAGTAGGAGCAGAATTGGCAACATCATAATTGGCATTCCTACAACCGAACTTTGAAACGCCTGTCTTGCTGATATTCCCTCTGCCGGTGCTATCTAACGTGAAGTTGTTATAGCCAACATCTGAAAAACTAGCATAGCTTATAGGGCTTCCAGTTTGAGAAGTAGAACCAATGTTTCCATAGTCAGAAGCGGCTAGGTCAGTATTGCTTGCTGGGGTTGAAGTGTAGATGTCTATGTTTGGAGTAATCGCTGTTGCTTCATCCAGCTTTTCTACCCCGAATAAAGATAAGACAGCGGCTGAAATAGTCGCACCAGAGGTCAACGCTGAAGTGTCAAACAAGAATATTGCACGATGCAAAGTTGACCACTGATTGCTAGTGCCTGTAGAGGCCATGCGAATGAAATAGTCCTCGCTTGCAGCGGCTCCTGCGTTGCTTCCAGCACCGGCACGAATTGTTCCCCACGTTTCGTTAGCAAGTGCTCTGTTTACATTGCCATCAACGGAGGTTGTTTCAGGATCAGGGTCAGGGTATTTGGTTAGAGTCGAGAATCCATAAGACCATTGAGGAATAAACCTGTCAGCCAAGAAGTAATCCCACGCATGTATAACCCACCACATAGGCCGGAAAGCATAGTAGAGCCGCTTGCCGTATTTGGGATGAGTGCGAAAGTCTGTCGTTCTTTCCAAATACCATTTGCCACTTTTCTTAAAATACCTGTCCCCATAAGAAAAGAAATTAGGCTGAATCTCGGTTATACGAATTGTTAAAGGACAGTCATGCTCTCTGATTCTGAGTATCCGGCGAAACCAAATCTTGATTAGAGGCGCATTTAAGAGCCACAACAATAGACGTTGATTTTTTGCAAACCACCCATTATTGAAGGCTCAGAAAATGTCCGCTGTTTTTCATTAAGCGATTTGAAGCAAACCGTTAGTAGCGTCGAAGTCAATAGTCAGGGTATCCCCATCCGCGAGAGTAATGGATGAGCCGTAGTCGTAATATGCAATCAGTTCGTCATTGGTGGCCGTGTCGTTGTAAATCACGACATAACGGAAAGGGCCGACTGATCCGCCTGAAGCAGTCAGTACCAAGTCGTTAATTACCAGCTTGTAAGTGCCGGAAGTTTGGGAGCTGGCAGAAGCCGTGAGCGTCCGCGAGGACAAGTTGGTGTAAGAGATTTCAGTTATGTTGGATAACTGGGTGTTGCCTGCGCTCGGAGCGGAATTTGTCAGAGCGACTTTTAATGTATCCGAGCCAAGGTTGTGTACCTTCTCGGCAACAGCCTCAACGAAGCTATTGAATTTAGTGAATGTTGCCATTTCATAATTTGATTAATTTTCTAAGCCCTGCCCTCTGCGAGAGGGCAGAGGTAAAAAACTAGGCGAACTTCACAAAGGCGTGAGCACCGAATTTGCGGCGTTCATCAGCGACTTTCGCACCGTAAACAAACAAGTCTTTATAAGCAGAACCGAAGTTACCAATTAGGTCTTCTTCCATTCCGACTTCCAATGCTTTATCAGCAAAGGTTAAGAAACATTTTTGCATAGCGAGAACGTGATAGCCGTTGGTGTTATCACCGACTACACGGTTAGATACTTGAATGACTTTGAAGCCTTATCAAGCATCGTCACCATGTCCTTTGATTACCAAGTCTTCGTAAGCGCTGTGGACATCCATCTTGATGCCAGTGTCTTTTAGAAGCGCGGTGAAACCGGCAGGCGGAATAAAGATAACGCGGTCTTCTCGAGGTACTTCTGCTTCATCCATCATCTGTTTCAAGGCAATTACCATGTCAAGGAAAGACGGGTTACCACTGGCGTTGTCGATGGTCTTAACGGTGTTTGCCTGAATAGTGTAGGCAGTTCCAGCAGCAGATAGCGCCACCGTCATATGCGGAAGTTTCATCATCGCTGTCGTTTTCAATTACGATTGCGGTAGTTGAGGAGTAGGTTTTAACCCGATACCACTTGGTATGACCAGTAGCCTTAAAAGGCTTTCCGACCATACCGGCGGTAAAGGTTGTACCGGAGCCTGTAACAGCGCCAGTAGTTACATCAACAGTTACAGTTCCAGTTGTGTAGTCAGTCCCGTACCAGTTACCAGCAGCGGCATCAGCCCAGAAGCCCAACAGGTAGGTCATGATGTTCTTCCGGCGTTCGTTAGCAGTTTGCTCAAGAACAGTACCTTTTGGATTCTTGATATAAGACTTCCACTTATCAATAGTTTTTTCATGCCAGTAGAATGATTTGTACTGGTCAATCACTAACTGGGAATTGACTTCCGTGAGGTCGTCAGGAGTCAGGTTAGCACCTGTGTAGGTCTTTTCTGACTAAACGCGACAAGCTCAAAATGTTCAGTTTTGAACCGACCGCGTTAATCTCGCCTTCGTAATCACGATTGACCATTTCATCAATCGGAGCGGTTTCGTAGATAGTTTGATCAACTTCTGCGAGAAACCTTCAGCGAGCTTAGTTGCGTATGCACTAGGCATTTAATTGTGTCCTGTAGATACTCTTAGATGTCATCGTCAATCATTCCGGCCTTAGCGAGTTCCATGTACCGTTTGTTGTCGGTTTCACGGATTCTCTTGGCTTCTTCGAGTGAGATTTTCTTCAGGCTTCAAGGGGCCTCGTGGGCCACCTGAGCCTGGGGCAATGCTTCGGTTTTCGAGACCGGAGCGGCGGGAGCATCTGCAACATCAAAGAGGAAAGCCTGTGCTAACACTTCGGCGTTAATGCCCCGGTTAGCTGGCTTCATTGCAAAGCGTTTGAACTCTGCTTCTTTTCCTTTGAGCTTTGAAAACTTTGAGTCCTCAATGACGGTTTCAAGCTGGTCTTCCAGCTTTAGACGGTCATCAAGTTCCTGCTGTCTTGCTTCAATCCTATGCTGTCGCATCTCTTGGGATTCTTGCTTAACGAGAGCCTTTTTAGTGACTTCATTCAGTTCGTCCCATTCAGGATAAACCAGACGCATTGCTTCATCTGTGGGAGTATCTGTTTTGGTTAATTGTTCTAATCGAGCTTCTTTTATTTTATTCCGTTCAGCCAAAAGAATTGCTTCTCGTTGTGAGTCTACAAACTTTTGCTTGTAGTCGGGCTGTTCAGGATCAGGTGAAGGCTCTGGGGTCTCAACTTCTGGGGTTTCAACTTCTTCACTTGGGATTTGGGGAGTTTCCGTCTCCGTTACTTCAGGAGTAACTACTTCTTCCGTTCCCTCATCGGGAGTTTGGAGATCTGACATTTTGTTATGCCGTTCCGTTATTAGCGGAGTTTGGCAATTAATTTATTGACTTAAATATGCAATGAGAAGTATTATTTTGGCCTACATTTGTGAATCCTCGTTTTCAGCGAGAAAATAATTTGTTGGGAATCCATCTCAGGATACCTTCCTAAGTTTCTAGCCATTTCTGGCAAAGCTCTTAGACATTAGAACGGTAATGCAAGTGGATTCCAAACATGGAACAACTTGTTTAGGAGTTCTAAAATGTCTGAGCTAAAATCTCCAGACCCTTTCCATGACTGGGAATACAAGATAATCCGTGTCACTCTGTTCATCATTCTACTGCTTGGCGCAATCGGGTTTGTCGCCTTTACAGTCAAGCACCTTATTGACTTTATTAAGTCATTATTATGAATCCACCTTACGGTACTAGACCTATTTGCTGGTTGGAGGCTTCTTCGTGGGGCTGCAAGGGATTCTCTGGGTTCACAGGTTCAATCACTGTCTCATCAGCGTTATCAGGCAGCTTTGGTTTGTATTCTTCTACAATCACGCCGTTATCGCCGTAAGCCTGTAAGGGCATATCAAGCTCTTTCGGGTCGGCTGGTTTTACGGGTTCATACTGTTGGTACAGGTGAGGTATTTCACCGGACTGTACTAGCGGCAAGTCATTAACAACTGCGCCTGATTGCTTGTCATGTTCGCTTACTTCAGGAGCAACTTTGTCAGAGATAGTAGGCTGAATCGGATCAAGTTCCGGCTCTAATTCACCATGCTTGGTGCTTTGATCTGGGTAGTCGTTATTAACTGATGGAGCATCAGACGACTCGACATCGTTATACTGCAATTTTTCTTTCTTTTCTTCTTCGGTAAACTCCTTTATTTCAGGCTCTACCAATGGGCGTTCTTGGTCTTTATTCATGGTTATTTCTTTAAGTCTTCGTCCTTAGCTTTGGCTTTGGTTTCCTTAGCTTTGGCTTTATCTTCATCTGCGTCTTCTTTTGCTTCTTCCTTTTTGGCAGTATCAAACTGCTTGAGCATCTCTCTTTGTTCTTCGCTCAGGTAAGAGCTTCTTGCTCTCAAAAACTCTATATCGGGCTGAGTTAATGAGTTGGGTTCGGTTCGGAGTAATTCCTCTAACCGGCTTCGTGCTTCGGTATTCATAATGAATCCTTTCTTTATTAATGTTGTTTGTTAATTGTCTAAAAGCCGGGGTCAAGGGCTTAATTATCTTTCGTAATCAGGAAGTTGGGCTTCTTCTACCAGCCCGTTATTCATGAACACTTCAAACGTCCGTGTAAGCGAATCGTTGAAGTGATTTTTGATAAGACTCTTAGTAGCGGTTAACTTATCGTTTGATACAACCGCCTCTGTTACTGTGAGAACGTGTCCTTGCAAGTTCTTAATTATTCCTTCAATAAGCTCGTAGCTTACCTCGGGCACTTCTCTCTCAATCTTTATTATTTTGGACATGACTTAATTTTTCTTGACTTGACCCCGATTTTCAAAGAACTACTTAATACCAAGGACTTCTTATTTGTCTTTCTAAATATTCCATCATTACTTTATGTTTTGAATTGATTGTTCGATATATTTCCGTGCCTTATCAGGAGCGGAAAGGAAATCGTAAAGCATGAGGTAGTTTTTCAGCCTAGCTTTTAAGAAAGTGTCTTTCTTATGCTGAAAGATGTATGACCAGAATGAAGTTGATTCCTTAACGTCTGCTAGCTCCTTTTCAACCGCTTCAATCAGGCTTCGTAAGTAGTCTTTGACACTCTCTAAGGTAAGCTGTTTCTGGGCTAGTGCCTTTTGCCACTGATCTAAGGTTTCTCTCTCGGCGGCGTTTAGGTCTTCGTAATTGACGTTGAACTTCTCAAGCAGGTTGGAAAGCATCTTGTGGAGGTATTAATGGCATAGGTGCTGTTGCGGGCTGTGGTGAGGCTCCTAGAGCGTCTGGGGGCATACTCTGCATCATCTGCATCTTCTGTTCTTCAAACTGCATTACTTCCTTAATCTCCTCCGGGTTCAGGTCAATAAATTCAAGCATCTTCTTTCCGTATATCTTTGCCATTGCCGGGTTATCTGGGAACTGGGCTTTAGCGGCATTTAACTTTTGAATTGTTTCTAAGCTTTTCTTCTCTCGCTCAATTGATGACACTACGCGGCAAGTGTAACCACTTTCTGATTTATAATGCTTTCCAGTAACTTCTTTTGAGAAGTAATTACCCTTGTGAGATTTCTTGTAAAGCTTTACTGAATCCAATTTATCAGCGTTAGCATTTAAGAGTTTGCCAAATAACATTCCCTTGTCTTTCATTGCAAGGTTATAAAACTTGGCGATAGAAGTAATACGCTCTTTAGCTGCTGATAATGCTAGCTCCACTTCTCCAAGCGTAACTTTGTTCTTCTCAGTTCCCCCTTGAACAGTTGTATTAGCGACTACAGCAATTTCGACAAGCTTCTTAACGAACTCCATTTCATTGATTCTATCTGTCGAAGCAGGAATATCAATCTTTTTGAATACGTCATCAATCTTCTTTCCTTCTGGCACAGGCACTCCATACCAACCGAACGGAATTGGTTCAAAGGTCTGAGGGGTAAATCCCTCCATTCCAGAGTCATAAAAATTCATGCCGAAATTCCTTAGAATACCGTTTTCAGCAAGTGCGGAAATATTTGAATTCAATAACTTGTTAGCTGTTCTGGCAATGTCTGCTGTTCCGTCTGTGTAATGGTCTAACCTTTCTGGATCATCAGCCCATGTTACGAATGGCAATTCGTCAATCCCTAGCAGTTCCATTAACGGTTCGGCCATTATGATTTCAGTATCAGCCATGACAATTAAATGCCAATTCTCTTTCATGTCTGCTAGGTCATAGACTTTCTTAAAATGTGCCTTTAATTCAAACCATGTTTGTCCTAATTGGGGCAATTCCACATCTGGCACACCCATAAGACTCATGCGCTCGTTCTTGGCTTGAATTTGCCTTGTTACTTCCTCGGATTTAACCAGTCCGTTCTTGGTAGCGTATGCAAGTTTGAGACGGTTGATAGCCGCCTTATCAAACATAGGATTAGATTCCAATTGAGCCAGTGTGCGGTAAATGCCAAGTTCGATTAAATGGTTCGATGTGTTGATGTCTGCGGGGTCGGAATAGCGGTCTTTTAAGATGTCAAAGGGTTCCTTGATTTCAGTAACAATCTTTCCGCTAACGATATTAAATTTCTGGTGGGTAATGCCGTATAGAAGGTCTTGCTTCTTATCAACAATATCCCTGACTTCCATTTTCTGCTGGATAACAAAATCCTTCCAAAGCTCGTTAGTGATAATCTCTTTATCCTTATCATTGCCTAGTTCCTCGTATTCAATATCAGGAAACTCGTCAATGTTAGCCATGACGGTTTTAACGATGCCTTTGATGAAAGGAACATTGATACTCTGTCTCTGGGTGAGGCAATTAACGATGACCTTATCTCTAAACAACTGATAGTTCTCCGTCCACTGTGGGTGTCTGCGTTCTTGATACTTAAAGTCGGCCTCTTCATCAAGCCGTAGTTCTTCCTTTAAGTCTTCGTAGTTTACTTTTTGCATTAGAGATTTAGTTCAGGGTAATAAGGTTTTACGCCGCCGACTGGCCCACTAGGGGTAGTGACAGGTTTCTTTGGTTTAAGGCTTTCCATCGCGTATCTGCCGCCATCCATAGCGTGGTTATAAATATCGAGGGGTTCATTTAATATCTTGCCGTCTCTATCGGTGATCCAGACATAGTTACGATACTCTTTGATAATGTTTACTGAACGCTTGGTAACTGAAATCCACTGTTGCTGTACATTCTGAATGCCTTGGAGAACTGAGCCGGGGCCTTTATTAGCTGGTAGGACTGTGAGCTTGTAGGACTTGAGTTCATCAATTGATTTAGGCTCTGCACTATCGGCTATGACTCTAGCTTTTGGCTGTTGTAACAGGATGTCGGCTATCATCTTGTTGGATAGACCTTTTTGGTAGGCTATCTCATCCCAGATGTACTCACCGTTAAGGTAGTAAACTGCGACTATTGCCGTTGGGTCGTTCGAGTATCCAAAATCTAATCCATAGCGTTCTAACCTTGCTGCCTCGGGTACGTCATCAATGATTCTCCAACCTCTGTAAATTCTTGTTTCAATCTCTCCTAATTGTCCTTCACCGTATACCTGCCACCATGCTTTATTATTCTTACGCTGTTCAATGGAACGGACGATTGCCTCATCTAAAGCTTCGTTATCAAGGTAAGTAATAATCAGGTGATCTACATCGTCTCGTATGCCTTGTACTTGGTCGTAAAACCAAAACTCGGTAGTAGGGTTCCAATCGAGGTAGACAAAATCGCGGGTTCTAACTTCTAGCTGGTCAAAGGCTTCGTAAGGGACGTTGTTGGCTTCGTTGATAAAAAGCCTGTCGCGCCTTGGGCCTCGTACTTTGCTTGGCTGGTCTGCTGAAAAGAACTCTATCTTGCTGCCGGTCTCAAAGGTGTAGATGAAATCTGACTTGTTCCAGTTCTTATCCTTGAAATACCTGTGCTGCTCCATGATGGATAGGAAATCCCGCATGGCACCGCGTTTAAGGTGAGGAAAGGATTCAGAAACTACACTGGTAAGGGTTGGGGTCTTATCTGACTGAGCTGCATTAATGAGGAGTAAGAGAACTGATATGGTCTTACTTGCTGATGTCCCACCTTGTATTGCTCTAATTCGCTTCTGAAGCTGGGCTATTTTCTTGGTGGCCGTTGTCAGTTGGAACATTCATGTTATTTAAAATTGGAATTGGGAATAGGTCTTTACCATCTTTGCCTGTAATCTCTGTGGGAATCATCTTCACGAAGGCTTTAGTAAGTTGCTCAACCGCCCAATTCTGTTCTGTGTGTATATTGCTTTTTAATCTTGCTTTGAGAACCTTGAAATACGGTACAGATAACTCAGAGTACCGTTCAAACATTCGTAATTCGTCTTTAAGGCTTTTTCGTCCTGCCATACTGCATTAATTACTTACTTTGCGCTTATCTATAATCAAATATTCAAAAATATCTTCTGCAAACTTACCCACATAAACTCTGGCATGAACTTTGGAGCCGGTTTCAAAACTATATCCAGCTTCTCGGTAAATTCCTTTAATTGCTCATCAATTGTCTCTGCTCTTTTCTCTGCGTGTTTAGCTAAATCTCTACGGTAGAGCTGTCTTAATTTCTTTACTTGTTTGGCGTTCATATATTGCTTGACTATAAAAATAATGAGGCGTATCTTTTTCTTGGTTCTGAAGTTCTTTTCAAAAGTCAGGCCCCATATGCAAGTCTTATACAAGACTCGGCCATACCACCATAGCGAAGTGTTGCCTTTCCCGCTATGTCCTACCTAGTATGTGCCATACAAACCATCAGTCGTATTTTACGATATAGGTCTGTCTTCTAACGCTAGGGATTCCGCTTGCGGCCTAGCTTTGAACAATCAACACAAATCACTACAAATAACAGACATTAACCACACTGGGCGTTAGAGGGATAAGCGGTTTCCTGAAACGAAGGAGGGTATATGTCTGCCAACCAGTCTATTAATCCATCTGTAAATAATCCTACCCGCGTACAACAGGCTCTTATTGAGTCTAAAACTACTTTAATTCTGCTTCGGGAAGTTCTCTTAGAAGTGAAGGATGTATTAGTCGTTCTAACAATGATTATCTTCTTTCTTCTGGGAGTGGCGACGGCAATTTGGAAACTATATGGCTAACGAGTAGCCTATATATCGGGGCCTCTTTAAGTTAATTGTCTATTGTCTAAATCTTATTTGGTGCAATATAGTCTGGTCGTTCTCTCATCCTCATTTACCGGGTCAATCAATGCCAAGACAAAGGCGGAAAAGAAAACCACTTAGAACGAAGTCTCCTCAGCCACAGTCAGCTAAGGCTGCTGACGACCTTGCATATGAGAAAGCTATCGCGCTTCGACTCGTGAAAATCTTTAAGTTCATGAACCTCCTTGCGCTTTTCTTTGCTGTCATTTCATTCATTAAACTTTACGTAATTGAGCATATTTATGGAGGGTGGCTTTATAGCTGCTATCCTGCTCTCGCTGTTTTATCAGTCATCGTCATCTCCTTACAGAAAAGGGTTGCTCCCAACAATAGCGTAATGAAGCAGGTTCTTATAGACCCAACCGAATTCAGGCGCAGGAGTACAACATTTCTCGCGTTGCTTATCTTCATAAATATCGTTGCGGCCTTTCCGCTTCTTTATACATATGGTTATGTCCCTCGGGCAGCGAATTGGATTCAATCGGTTATGCCGGGGAAAATTACGATTAGCAACAATATTTACATTGGGGCTTCGTTCGCTATAGCTGCCGTTGTATCGGGAATTCTGGGTAATCTTGCCTACGACATACTCAAACATTTTGTGATGAAGCGATTACAGCGTAAGGGGTAGGAACTAAGGACTAGGATTATAGCTTTCTAAGTCTGGCTGATATGGAATATGAAATCCGATTGCGTGAGTATTTGGTATTTCTTTAGGTTCCGGTTCTTCTTTGACTATCTCATCAGCTTCGGTTTGGGCCTCTCGTTTCAATGCCTGTTTGATATTCTTAGCTTCGACATATTTAGTTATTTTGTAGCGAGGCATTACTGAGGTTCTTAACTGTATTCGGGTCTAGCTCCACTTCCTCATCCCACAGCTTCTTTAGATCAATCTTTCCGTCATACTTAACTATAACTTTGGCTTCTAAATAGTCTTGGGTTTTGGATTTCTTACGCATGTTTTATCCCTTAATTAAAAGGGAAAGTATCAAACTGTGGATAAGTGATCTTTACAGTTTGGTAGCATCTGCTACACTTTAAATACCTACCAAGTAATGCTCATTCGAGCGGAAATAAATCAAGTATATGAATTCAGACGTTATCTTTAGCCGGTTTGATAAGGCAGAGGATATTGCAAACGCAGTCAGTGATTTAATTCAAACAGAAGATGAGGATTCAATAAGGTGGCAACCGAACGTTGAATGTCAGCACAAAATGATAAACACAACTGCCAAGCTATGTAATAGCTGCATACCTTCAATCAACTAACCTATGAAAAAGAAAACTAAAATCCTTAAGCTCTGGAAAACTGGAATGAGCAAGCGCAGCATTGGTCTAAAGGTCGGTGTCCATCGCTCATACGTTCAGAAGATTATTAAACAACAAGCCAATGAATCTCATTCGTAGCTACCCTCAAACCTTAGAGTATAAAAATCGTGTGTGGCCTCAATCTCACTTCTGGTTATATGCAATTGCCTTAGTCGAAGCATTTGTAATCTTATTCTTAATAAATAGAGCCTGGTAATTATATGAAGTGGAAAGAACAATTAGATCAGCTACCTTCTGATGAAGGAGGTGCGGCTATAGAAAGAATGCATCCAACAGACCGGGATAATCTTAAAGCCTACATCTCCACTGAAATTATAGAAAAGTTGATAGCGGATATACCGGACAGAGCTGGAGAGCGTTATCCAAAAGGCTTTGACCTCAAACCATTCAAACAACAATTAAGATTTAAATGGTTATGAATGAGCAAATCAACAGAGACCGTAAGGCTTGGCATCGCTTAGAAACTCAATTCAATGAGAGTATCAAGAAATGCGAACACTGCGGGGGGCCACTAGAGGAAACAGTCTCTTATCAACCTGATCCAGTGGGAATAATCTATGACCAAGTTTGTAAGAATCCCGATTGTGTAATTAACCAATAACTATATGGAAAAACGATGTTCTGTTTGCAAGCAAAATCTTGAAACCATGACGTATGCAAGCAGCTTATATCAATGTAAGTGCGGTTACTGGAAACAGGGTATCAACGAAGAATTGGTCTTTGAAGATGCTTCCTCCAACCGTCCGACCCTACGTTTTCTTATTAACTAAATGAAAAGAACCAATTATGATTACTAACCCATTCGAGTTACACCAGCTATTCTCAGCCAACTACAGAACAAGACAAATAAGAGAAAACGGATTTACTGACGCTGAGTTTGTCCTATTAGATGATCTGTGCTTTGAAGCGACTATGGAGATAGAGGAAAGCCGAACCAAAGGGTTGGCGGCTAAATAAAAGATCACATAAATCTCCTCTAATATCAGTATACATAATACTTTTTAGTGAACAAGAGCCTTCCGAGGCAAAGTTATCCACAACATTAATCCTCACAACAATGAACGAAACAATTAAATTAGCCATAGAAAAAGGTGGGTATAGAAACGAAGATATAAATACTGCCTTTATGCTTTATGACTGCTCTTACGAGCGCATAGTACCTACTGTTAATGGTTATGGTTGGGTTCAATACAGAGATAAAAATAACAATTCTGACTATGTTAAATTCCCAACCCAAAGGAAAGAACAGTTACTCTTTGACCCTCTATTCTGGCAAGCACTCGGTAAGGCGTTGGGGTGGAGCGAAAACGTTTGTGGTGCTTGTGGCTCTGAAATGACGAAAGAACACCTAGTTTGTCAGAAATGCTTTTGCGATTATACAGAATCTTATGTTACACAAGTGCCAGAGTGGAAATATCGTAAGGATAGTTATTTTGACACTATTGATTTCGGCGGCGATACAGAGAAGTTTTGGAAGGAATTATTGGGTTAGGAAAGGATTTTTGCCTGCTGTGTACTCGTGCTAAGTCCATTGTCATTTGTAAGCATATTCGTTTCCTCTCCAATGTTAAGTAAAAGAACCCGAAGTCTTCTTTCAAAGACATCGCGTTCCAGCTCAATACCGTATTCCAAATCAGCAAAAATCGTGTCGCGGTTTTCACCTGACGCGAGCCTGCGTCTGAAATCGGAAAGCAAATCGCCACAATCCACAATTATCAAAGAATCAGACTCACCTGAGAGTACACAGCAGGACAGGTGTATCCAATACTCGGATAACCTGGACTTTGCAAGAGCATTATACCCAAAACAATAAAATGCACAAAATCTAGAATTATTAACCTCACAATAATCATGCCAATAACCTCAAACAAGAAAGCCCGCATTAAAGACAGAGACGGCAATAAATGTTTGATTTGTAATAGCCGGGAGCAATTAACGATTGACCATATTATCCCGTTATCTGAGGGTGGGACGAATGATGACCATAATCTACGAACACTTTGCTATCCATGCAATATTAGAAAGGCCAATAAACCACCAAAACATATACCTTGGTTCAATCTGTTATTCAGCCGAAAAACTATCTATGAATTCAAGAATGAAATAAAAGGCGAGATGTCATCAAGAGATGGCTTGGTACTTGTCGAAACAAAAGAACTAATAGCCGAACAACGTCAACAAATTGATGAACTGCTACACGCTATTGAACAGCAACAATCTATTTATAAAGAACAACTCAGACAAGCTTTCGAGCGGATTAGGGCATTACAGGACTACCACAAATTAGAGTGGTATGAAGAAACCAGTAAAGGCTATAAGAAAAAGGCTACCAAACGGTAGTCTCTTCTTTATGCGGCAAGTAAACAAAGCAATGTAAGCTAGGGTATCACCTACAAAACCGCGAACTATCTTTTCCCATTAATAGTTGTCTGCAAACTCCGTATAAGAGAATCCTACACACTGGCACATCCAGGCTGTGGAACGAGGCAGTTGTCGTGCTTTTCAACACTGGCAGGCTTACTCACCGCTTATCAATTATATCATTTAATGATCTAGGCTCTGGGTCTGGCTAGTCTTGAGCGTATATGTTTATGGCATAGAGCGAGTATCTTGACGCGAAAGGGTGACAGCTATACTGCCAAAGGGAAGGAAGACTTAAAAACTAAAGATCAATATGCTAACTAAGATTGCTACTAATACCCAACAAATTACAATTCCTTCTTTCTGAACCTTATTCCTCTTTCTTCTAAACTCTCTGTAAAACTCTCTTTGTAACTCATTCATCAACTGTACCCTTCTTATGTCCATATAACTCCTTTCTTATTAATTCTTCCTGACACTTTCGGCAGAAGCTGGCGGGTTCCTTTCAGGGTCAAGAACTCGCACCCCCGCCATTAACTTATGCCGCTCGGACTGGGTACTAATCTTAAATTTAAAAAAGCGTTGGCGTAAGCCAACAGCGAGCAAAGCGAGATGAAACTGTTCCCTGTTTCCTGATTCCCTGTTCTCCCCTCCGAACACCTAACGCTACCCCGTATTACCCGGCTAATACATTTGTCCTTCACGGCAGGATTGATTTAACACCAAACACAAAAAAACCTCTCGACTAAGAGAGGAACAAACAACAACACAAAACCATGATTTATCAAATCACTAAATCAACATTTTCACTGCCTATTCCCCTTCAACTTATGCCGAGCGGAGCGAGGCGTACTGTAGAACTGCCGAAACTGCCAAAACTCCCCATTACTGTATAAAGTAGGGCTACAAACTTAGAAGCTAAATAGTTGAAAACATAGCAAGATAGTAAGTAAATCAATGCCTTGGCCGGTTTTACATCGGTTTTCCATCTAATTCACCAATAGAAACGGGTGTGGCGGGTCTAATTGGGCTTGCAAATACAGGCTCAAGCGGCGTTGCTATGACTCTTGAGTGGTCTCCGACATAGAACCAAACCTTGCTCCTAATATCTAACAGCACATCAAGCAAAATTGACTTGGCTCTGCCACGCGAAGCCGTGAAGATCACATGAAACCTTTGGTCTGGGTGCATCGTGGATAGTTTTATATACTTCTCCACCTTATCCCGAATAATCGCCAAAACCTCTGTCCCTCGGTCTATCTCCCAAAAGATCAGCTTGCCGTCAATAATCGAGCTTCTATCCGGCTTCAGACCTATTCTTAGATACTCTTCGTGGGCCTGCCAATACCAAGCTTGGATCAGTTCATAATAAGCAACATAAATATCCGCACATTCCTTTTCGTGCTGGAATGAATGGAGCGATGGAGCTTTAACGTCCGGTAGGTGGAAAAACAATGGCGCGTTCTGGTGAATCTTCTTTACCTTTATCTGGCTATCGTGCTTACAGAATTCCTGCTTATAAGAACCATCCTTAAGCTGGTTATGAGGACATTTCGGATAGGCCATCCGGTTCAGGATTCGGGTCATTCCTGAATAGCTGGTAGCAAACAACGTCGCAAGCTGCTGTGCAGTTAAGCGCGGCTCACGTTCCAAGTGTTCAATTATTTGTAATCTCTTGAGGGTCAATCGAAAATGGTCTTTATATCTTTATTAGATTTCTTTGTTGGCGGTTTTTTGGTTGGTTTCTTAGTTGGTTTTTGTCTCGGCGCAGCTTGGGTAACAGCGGGTTGAGCATCAGGCTCTTGCATAATAGGGGCTTCTGTTTGAGGTGGTTCAAATCGTTTTTCCATCTGTCCCCATATTTCTTGGGGGCTAAAATTCCACTCACGCGACAAGCATTTAATCACATAACTATCAAAGACTTTCTTATCTAAAACAACATCCGGTACATCGGGAATTCTGATCCTCTGAGGAGGTTGTTTACCTGATTTAATAACGGCTGTTTGTTTGGGCAAATCAGAATTAGCATACTGCGCCAGTTCAGGGGGTATATCTCCACCATAGCCCAAGGCTTTGACCATCTCTAAACGGTCTGAATGATTCGGCGTATTGAACATGACCTTGATCTTGGTCAAATTCTTGACAGCATCTAAGACAGCTAGATCTTCAAACTGCTTAAAGTACTGATGAGCAATAGTGACACGAAGACCAGACTTACGCTTATATGCCAAAAGGTCAGCCAAATTCCGGTTAGCATATCTTCCGGCTTCATCAATATAGAGATAATACACACCCCGCCAGCCCCGATTACGAAGCCTATCCAAAGCAAAAATAAGTTCATTTAAAACAGTTGTTCCCAGTAGGCGGGTATGTATTGGCTCGAAGCCAAGCCCACTGTATAAATTGACTAGGATTACCCAACCCTCAGTAATCATTTTAGCAAAGTCTATCCCGACATCAGAGCCATACATCAGGTCAAGGGAAGAATCAAAGAACGGTTCTAACCTCCTGACGGTGGAGCCAACATCTTTATCGAATCGATAGTAGGTTTCAAATGCTTCTTCTAAAAGTAAGCGATGCCGGTCATACTTATTAGAAGCCTCTAGAATCTCTCTTCTTCTCCATGCTGACTGTTTGTACTCAGAAAAGTATTTAGTCTCGTGGAGCGTCATCTTAGCGTTCCAGAGAACGTTTATTATCGCCGGGAGATACCGCTGAATCATCGGTGTCTCGGCTGCATCTTTAGTCTTAAAGAGAATCCGCACCGTATCCATGACATTAGCTACAGTGGCTTGCTGATACTTGTAATTGAACGGCTGGATAGCTGTAACGCGATTGTGAGAGTAAAGAGTATGAGGGTCTATCAGACAAACTTTTTCATAACCGATAGAAGCGCAGTAGCGCAAGATGTTATAAGCGGTTTCGGCCCGGTCTGTCGGGTCAAGAAAACAAACGCCATTACCTCTCCTGATGTCTTCTCGTATGAGGTGTTCAATGAATCTTGATTTACCTTCGCCGGTAGTACCAATGATATGTGTGTGAGATTCGCGTTCTTCTTCGCTTAGTAAAAGCTCACCGTCAACGCCAGTACCGAGAGAGCGAAGAGGGTACTTCGATTTGACTTGCTTAATTCGCTTTTGAACCGTCTGATCTAAAGTAGAAACTTTTCTATGTAAGTTTTCGAGGGTCTTTCCCGTTTTGAGATGAAAGAAATCTATTGTGGTTGGTTTGTCTGGCATCTATATCATCCTCTATCCGTTTGATCTTCCTATCTACACGGGCGAGTTTCTGCGCCTTTAAAACCTCGTCTTTTTCGGTCAGTTCTATCTCCCTTCTTCTCGCGTCCAGTTGTTCTATCTCATCCTCTAGTTGTTGGATGATGCTGTAATAGTCAACCGCATCAGCAGCAGATAATTGGAGTTGGATTTTATCTTTTTCTAAATACTGTTCTATCTCTTTCCTTTTCATTTCCAAAGCGAAGTCTAATTTCTTCTCATCTTGGGATGCTTGCCGGTTATAGTCAGCCAGATACTTGTGTTCATTAAGGCCGTATGTCTGGTCAACAGTCAAACCCTGCCGTTCCGCAGTATCAATAATCCTGCGCCTTGCCTCAGCCTCGCTCCTCTGTGTCTCAAGTTGAGCTATCTCTGTTTTACGTTTCTGTTCTTCATAGTACGCATTTTCCTCAGCTTGTCTGCGGGCGTTCCGTATGGAGATTTGGCTTTGCTCATGCTTTAGATGAGATTCTTTAGCATTAGCCCGATGTCGCATGTTCTCAGCATGATTCTGGTCAGCTTTACTAGCTGCAATGCATACTTTTGCAGCGGCTACAACCATACCGACCGCAACAAGCATACAAACAAATCTCGCTGTCTCATTTAGCCAAGTCATTTGAAGTAAGACTATCGGTGTCAAGAGCCACAAACCGATACCTAAGGCCCAAAGCGCAGCTTTATTGGAAGGGGGGTCAGGTTCAGGGTAATCATCGTCATCGCCGGTTATTTTCATCTTGTAACTCCTGAAGGGAAGGACTCTGTGAGCGGGGCGGATTATACAAATTTTCAGGGTGCGAGGATAGGTTTTTTGGGAAAACTATAAAGAGGATTTTTGGCTAAGAAAAGTTTATGGTATAGTTTCCGACTGTAAATTTTGAGTGCAAGACTTCAAATTTCCTTCGCTCAATAATTCTGGTAAGTTATTGATAATGAAAAGCGCGGTGCGGTTTCTGTAGGCGGAGATTGTGGTTCTTGAGGTCGAGGGTTCGAGACCCTCTAGCCGCCCCATCAATTTTTCAGGCGTCATTTTTATCAAAGCGTGTAGTAATTTAAAGTGAATTTATTCTCCTCTGCCGCGTCTAAAGGGTACAAGCCAGCATCTAAAAAGGGCTGTTTTGCTATTGACATTTGGCGTCAAGAGGCTTAAGGTGCGCGCGTTGCCTCGGAATTCCCTACGGGGACTCTGATTCAGTAATTTTTGCATCTCCGCATCCCGAAACCAATTACAAGGGACAGCCCCTTTAGAGCCACGGCCTGTTAATTCTGGAGCTTTGCTTTAGCCCTGTGCAAACGATTTTATCCAAGCTTTCGATTATCGGCTTTGAGCTTCTCTTGCAAAACAATCTCATCGAAAAACAAGCTCAGACGCAAGGGATGCAGGCATCTGAATCATTTTAACGGTTGATATTTTTCATAGCCCGAAAAGGCACAGCCTTCATGTTTGTATGCGCCACACTCGTTCCCTGTGCTTGTGGTATACGTTGATGGATCTACGCACTTAAGTAATCCCGGATGGCAGCTCGCAGTAGCTCGGCTTTGAAGGGGTAAGAAACCATTTTTGATGTTCGAAAAGGAAGATAAATGATGAAAACGATCTTGACCCGGCGCGGCCTCTGGGCGGCGCTCTGCCTGTCACTGACCCTTGCTTTGTTGATCGCACCTGCCGCGAATGCCCAGCCCAGGCTCCGTAAGCAGATGGACTTTGACAATGATAACAAAGCTGATTTTGTTGTCTTCAGGAACTCCACCAATGCCTGGTACATTCTTGGAAGTCTTGGCGGGTTCACCGGCACTGTATTTGGCACCAGCCCGATAGATTTTCAGACTCCGGGCGACTACGATGGTGACGGCAAAGCAGACATTTGTGTGTGGAGAGAGACCGAGGGCGTTTTCTACGTCATCAACAGCGGAACCGGCACCTTTTCCGCACACCCCTGGGGCGTGAGCGGTGACGAGCCTGTGCCCCGCGATTACGATGGCGACGGCAGAACAGACTTTGCAGTCGTCCGTCGCAGCGGCGCGGTCGGCGGCGCGATGTCATGGTATATTTTCCAGAGCCAGACCGGAACCCTGCGCGCAGAGAATTTCGGCATCAGCGAAGATTTCACAGCCCCCGGAGATTATGACGGCGACGGCAAATTCGATCTCGGCGTTCAGCGTCTGGTCGGCAGCACCGCCGTTGTCTATATGCAGCAGAGCACGGCTGGATTCGCTGCCATTAGCTGGGGCGTCGCCAATGACTTCGTCGTTCCCGGAGACTATGACGGCGACGGTAAAACAGACGTGGCCGTCGTCCGCGATTCGGGCGGTGCGTTCACATGGTACATTCGCCAGAGCCTGACCGGCAGTTTGCTCGCAGTGGCATGGGGCACAAGCTCGACGGACTTGTCGGTGCAGAATGATTACGATGGCGATGGCAAATGCGACATCGCAGTCTGGCGCGAAGCGGGCGGCACGGGCACGTTCTATATACGCAAGTCCACAGACGGCTCGCTGCTTTCACAGCCGTGGGGACTGGCGGCAGACTTCCCGGTCGCGGCGTTTGACACTCACTAAGAGGTTAGCAAAAGCCTGCGCCGGAGATTAAGAAGCTGCTCATTTCCGGCGCTGCTTCCTGACCCTTTCAAAGCACAGAGGAGTGAAATTTCACTCCTCTGTGCTTTTCCTTTTGCGTCTCCGCTCTAATTTTCAAGCGAGACAATTTAGCCGTTTTGCTATATCCTAGCCGCGCTCGCGCAGGCGAGTGCTCAACGCACGGCCAGAAGAACTTGGTGAGGGACTTTGGCCCAAGCCATTCTTCCAACTTCATCGCAGACGGAGACATGGTTACCTGTCACAATTGCGGGCAGCCGAACGCGGAAGGCATGCGTGTGTGCCGTTACTGCGGGACGCCATTCAATCTCAGGCCGCAGGCCACGCGGCAGGGCGAGTATGTGCCGCCGTCTCCGCTCTGGAACCACCACCCGCATACGGCTACACAGGTGCAGCCCTACCCCGCACAGATGCCCGCTCCAGCCGGATACAGATGCGCGCATTGCGGCTCCGGCTTTGCCCCGCTGACCGCCAAGAAGATTTCTTCGGATGGCTGGCTGGCCTTTGCTCTGCTTCTTTTTTTCTGTCCGCCATTTTTCTGGATTGGCCTCTTGATGAAAGAGGAGTATCGTGTATGCGCCACCTGCGGCGTGAAATTCGGTTAGCTCGAAACAGTAGACGGATGCATCTGTCGCGTCCCTCGTCATTGATTCTGTTAAGAGGCTCCTATGAAACGAATCTCCTTTCTGCTGCTCTTTATCCTCTTGCTCGCCTCGACGGCTCAGGCGCAGAACTCGCGCACAGCGAAAGACCATGTCAAACGCGGTCTCGCCCGTTTCAGTCAGGGCGACATCGAAGGCGCGATTGAAAGCTATGCGAAGGCGCTCGAAATCAATCCGCAACTGGCCGAAGCTTTTTTCCATCGCGGCAAAGCGCGCCGCGCCAAAGGAGATTTGAACGGCGCGATTGCAGATTATGAAGCTTCGATGGAGCTTGACCCGCGCCTCGCGGAAAACAACCGCGACATCGCCAGCGCCTATTACAATCGCGGCTTTATCAGGGCTAACGGGTTGGAGATTTATGAAGCTCTGGCAGACTTTGATCAGGCCATCAGGTTTAACCCGCGCCACGTCGAATCACACATCAAGCGCGGCGAGGCGCATCTGATCTTAGGAGAATTCAACCGGGCGATTGCCGATTTTGACCACAGCCTTGAACTGAATCCGCGTCGTGCTGCGGCCTCGATGGCATATGCCGGAAGAGGCTTTGCGCGGCTGCTGCTGGGCGATGAAGATGCTGCTGAGAAGGATTTCGCGGAATGTATCAAGCTCAACAGCGACGGCAAGTTTTTTCTTGAGCTACATCTGAAGCTACTTGAGGCACAGATGCGAGAGCTTAAGCGGCGACGCGAGACCATACCCGACCGGGTCGCATAATCAAATGCAAAATTAAAAATGTAAAATGCAAAATGAAAGAGCATTCTTAATTTTTGCATTTTACATTTTTAATTTTGCATTCTTCTGCTTCTATCGCGTGTATCCGGCGGGATAGTCAATCTTGATGTCTGTTCTCTCCAGCGCGACCTCAAGCTTGTGAAACCCTTTATTCGAGCTGGTCGAGAGAAAAGTCACAGCCAGTTGCATAAACAAAGATTCGCCTAGCTCTCGCAAGAAAGGATCAAAGCTGACGGGCGCGCCTGTCCCTTGAAAGAAAGCGCGGCCACCGCTTTCGTCCGAAAGTCTTTCGAGCGAACTCTGTGCGTTATTGACCAGCAAGGGATTGCGCCCGGCTGTCGCCGTCACGGTCGGAGCATAAAAAGAATAGATGGCGACGCTCCTGCGCTGCGCCTCACGGATAGCACGCTGCAAGTCCAGACTCAATCCGGCAGAAGAGCTGCCCACGCCGCGCGAGGTATCAAGCCCGTCCGTCACGACCAGCATCGCGCGCCTGCCGGATGGCAAAGACTCAAAACGTTTCAGCCCTTCTATGATTTCGATGTATGGATTAAAGGGGGCGACCGTCGCAGAGCTGATCGGGATGCGAAGCGCGCGGACAGCTTTCTCAAGGTCTGTGGTAAATTTCTGCCTCACTTGCAGCGACCCGGTTTTGATGTAGCCGATGAGCACGCGCGACCCTTTGGGCAGCGTGCGGATGAATTCGCCAATCGCTTTGATCTCATTACTAATCGAAGGCACTACGTCATCCTGTATGAGCACGGCCAGCGAGAGCGGAGAGTTGCCGATGCCGCGCGTCGAGAGAACTTTTCGTTCCTCGCCATCCTCGCGCACTGTGATGTCACCCAGAGTGATGAACTCTTCTCCCTGTGGCCTCTTCAATCCCTTCCCGCGTGGCGTGATCGGAATCGTCACAGGCTTTACCTGCCCGTTGTCTTTCTTGCTCCGCGAGCCGGAACCACTTTCCGCAACCTCAAGCTCGCGCTGGCCCATTAGTGCAGTTGTAGGCAGGAGGCAGGCCATGATAGCTGTGAGTAGCATGGCGGAAAATTTCTTTGACGTGTATCGCATCGCTTCTCCTCTGGGAATTCCGGCCTTGGATATTAGAATCATAATACACGGCACTCGTAGCGCAAAGTTGACGTTCTCAAAAGTCCTGTGGCGGGGCTGGCTAACATGCTGCGTGGCAGGTTATATTTCAAACCGTTTAGATGTTTAAAACGACAGCAGCACGTGGGCTTTTTTTGTAGTCTGCCGGGCGCACAGGTTAGATGCGACTTAAACGATTTGCGTTTTCATGATGAGCAAAACAGAGAGCGATAATAAATTGACTGCGAGCGAGCGGATGATGGCGCGCGTGCTCAAAACGGCTCCGTGGCTGGCTCCGTTTCTTTTTGCGCTGCCCGGCCCCATCCTGTTCTTTATTCTCTATCTCATGGCGACGGCGACGGAGACCGCTGCTCTCTACATTTTTCTGGCCTTCGCCTCGTTTGGCGTGGGCATCGTCGCCGGACTCATCGTTGCGCTCTTTCTGATTTTCTACAGGCGAAGCTGGCTCAAGAAACTGCGCGAGAGGCTGGCGACGGATGGGATTACCGCCGACGAAGTAGCATGGTTTACATCCGAGATGACGACCGCCGAGCGACAATCGCTCTCGCAGATAGAAGGACAGAATTTATTGCTCGCAGACGCTTACCGCGAAACGCTGGCCGCGCGGCTGACCGCCACCAGAGTTGTCTCAAGCGCACGGCGCGACCTGCTGCTGGTCGAGCGGCGGCTCAATCAGACTTCATACAGGCAGGGCCAGACCAACGCCACCTTGCAGGAAGAACTGAAAGCCGATAAAACGCGCCTTGAACGTGTCCGGCAGGAAGCCACAGAGCGACGGGCCGAAGCGGAAGCGCGCCTCCAAATGATCGAAGCCGCAGCCAGTCGCGGCCAGAGTTGGACGGAGACCAACGCCGCTCTCCAACGCCTCAGCGCCACGCAACAACATCTGCCGCTGGCCCTCGAATCCGCGCGCATGGATCAAGAAGTGCGCGAAGACATCGAGAAAGAGTTGCGCGGCAGCGACACGCCTTCGACCTCAAACTAGCCGTGAAGCAAGCTACACATTTTGTTTTCGGGCACAGTTAAGCTGAATGTTTACTTTCGCTATTCAGCCCGGATCGGATAGTTGAACCGGCCCTTTGGCCGCTTGCGTGCGTTGTGGCAATTAGGCACAATTCAGTTGATTAATATTTTTTGTCTTCGATAGAAACATTCAGGGGAACAAGCTTTAATGACAACACCGGAACACATCACATGCAAGGTCTGCGGGCAGGATGCCGCATATCTTTGCGACACTCCGAATGAGCACAGCGAGACGCGGATTCTGCATCATTACAGATGCAGCAACTGCGGGCTGGTGTTCGTCGGAAATAAAATCGAAAACGAAGAACTGGGAATCGCTTACTCGACTCTGGATCAGGGCGCATACTACGACGAGATTAAAATCGAGACCGGCAAAAAGTTTGAAAGCTCTATCCGCGACCTCGACGAGTTAACCGGGAAAGACAGCGCGATCATTGATATTGGAACGGGCAACGGCGGCTTTATGGAGAAGCTGCTCCAGAACGGATTTACGCGCGTCGCAGGCCACGAGATTCCGGGCGCAGACTTGCAGCAATTTGAAGAGGCCGGATGCACGCTTTATTACGATTTCGATTATCAGAGCATTCCCTCGAATCACTTCGACGTGGTAACGCTGCTGGATGTCGCGGAGCATGTCTTAGACCCGCGCTATCTATTCGAGACGTGCAGCCGGATTCTCAAACCCGGCGGGATTGCTTATTTCCACACGCCCGTCGTGGCAAAGACGGACAAGATGATGCATCTGACGCAAAAGCTTCCGGGGCTGAACAAACTGGGTCAGGTGTGGCAGCGCGGCAGGACTTCGATTTTTCATCAACAGAACTACACGGCGAAATCCATCGAGATATTGCTGCACGAGACGGGTTTTGAATCCGTCAACATCATCGAAAAAAATGAGCTTTCATGGCCCGTCTCGATGTATGTCAGAATCTATCTATCTTCAAAATATGGATTGCCAAACTTTACGGCCCCGCTGCTAGCCCCGTTCTTTTATCCGTTTCTGGCGACAGATTATTTCAACTCAAACAAGGCCATCGTGTGGGCCAAAAAACGCGGCTAGTGGCCCGGCATTTTCTTCAGGCGATAAACTCCGACCTCAATTCGTTCGGCATAACCTTCATTGACCAGAGCGCGATTGCCTATGCCGGCATCCGGCCTGCTGAGGCCGGTTACTTTCGCAAGCTCGCCGCGCAGGGTCATCCCCGCTCCATCAAGAAAGGCCCGCGCCACTTCGCGCAACGCGACTTCGCGTTTAATCTTTACGGAGAGTT
Source organism: Pyrinomonadaceae bacterium (assembly GCA_963817025.1). Taxonomy (GTDB): domain Bacteria; phylum Acidobacteriota; class Blastocatellia; order Pyrinomonadales; family Pyrinomonadaceae; genus JACMLC01. The sequence continues at coordinate 1,907,426 of CAWFML010000005.1, forward strand.
CTTTCGGAAAGCGTCCCTCCGCGAGCGTCCAGATGTATGTGAACCACGGCTCGTACAACACTTCGCCCGGCACGACTTTCAAAGCCGCTTGCAGCTCATCCATCGCGCGCAGGAATTGTTTGCGGTCTTCGATGCCTGATTCCTTGCGCAGGTCTGCGGTCGCCATCTCCCATTCCCTGCGCAGGACTTTGAGCACGGCACGAGCGTGCTGCGACAACCTTTCGCGCTCCTGACGGCGCGGGACGCCCCAGAGCGCGCTAAAGTGCGATACCAATCGCGGCGCAACGAAAGTGGCTCTTCCCTTCGCCAGCTTGGCGTAGTAGATGCGCCCGCCGCGCATCACTTCGTCTTTGATCGTCCATGCGAGACTGGCCTCAGGGTCTTTCTGCACATTGCGCGGCGTGTGCGCGTCGCGGCGTCCGCAGACGGCGATGTAGAGCGACGGGCCGGGCCGCCTTGCATCGGTCAGCCCGCCACAGAATCCTACGCTCTCAACCAGCCTTTCAGCATCGAGCGCATTCTCCACGCGCAGCTCAGGCTCGCGCCGCCATATGCGGTCACGATAGGCTTCTATCTCTTCGGGCAGCGACTCACTCATGGGGTGATAATAAAGAAAAAGGGAAATGGGTAAAAGGGGAAGAGGCAAACAAATCATTTTTGACTTTTACTCTTTTACCCATTTCCCCTTTTAACCCTTCTTAACCTTGCTCATTCTTATATGATTTTTTATTCAATCCCGATGACCAGAAAGGTCGTGTCATCTTTGGCTGCCGCGCCGATGCGGAAGCGGTCAAGGTCTGTGAAGAACTCTTTGCCTATCCCTTCGACCTCGCGCGTGTTGATGCGTGCGAAGCTGTCCGCAAGTCCGTCCTGTTCATACTGTACGCCAGCAGTGTTCTCTGCCTCCGTCACCCCGTCGCTGAAAACCGCCAGCCGCTCTCCTCTGGCGAAAAGGGTTGCGCCCGCTTCATACTCGCTGCCGGGCAAGAGTCCAATCGGCATCCCGCTCGCTTCAAAATTTCTTTCGATCTCAAGCCTGCGATTCATCCAGATGGGCGGCAGATGTCCCGCATTGACATAGCGCAGCCCGCCCGTCTCTGCATTGAGCACGCCGAGAAAGAGCGTCGCGTAAGTTCCCAACGGAGCCACGTCCGTCACCCTCGCGTTCAATTCCGTAGCGAGGCGCGCGAGGTCTGATTCCGCACGCACGAAAGCGCGCAGCTCTGTCTGCAAGGTGCTCATCAACAATGCCGCGCCGATGCCTTTGCCGCTCACGTCCGCGACCCAGAAGGCGCATTCGCCAGAAGGCAGCATGACCACATCATAAGCATCGCCGCCCACATCATAGCAAGCCTGACTCGTGCCCCATGCAGTGAGAGGCGCGGGCAAGCCTATTATGCCTGCGGGCGGAAGCAGCCGCTGCTGGATTTTGCGCGCGAGGTTTAACTCGGTCGAGAGCATCTGCACGCGCATGGCCTCTTGAACCAGTTGCTCGCGCTCGACGGCAATGGCGGCCAGCGCGGCGAAGGATTCCAGATACGCGAGGTCTGCTTCGGAAAAGTGGCCCACGCGCGCGTTAAGCGCTTGCAACGAGCCGACCAGTGTTCCCTCAGGCTTTTTGAGCGGCACGCATAACATGGTCTTTGTCATAAAACCTGTGCGGACATCCGTCGCGGCAGCAAAACGCGGGTCGGCTTGCACGTCGTTAATCAACGCGCTCTCGCCCGTCTCGGCGACATAACCGGCGATGCCGACGCCGCGCTCAAGAACTATTTCTATACGCTCCGAGCCAATCATCTGCCGCGCGTGGAGCTTGTCCGTGCGATGGTCGCGCAGGAAAGCCGTCCCGCGTTCGCAATCAAGCTGTGTCGAGACTAAATCGAGTATGACATGCAGGATGTCATCAAGCCCCGAAGCGCGGTTGAGCGCCTCGCTGGCCTCGACCAGAGCTTCAAGCCGCAAGAGCCGCACCTCATCCGGTAAATTTTTGAGAGCCGTCGTCGCGTTGGACACTTTTGTTTCCAATTCCTTTGAGAATCAAACAGACGTTCTACCATCCAATTCTTTTCCGGGAAATCCTAACATTTTGGATGTAGTTCGGCACAAGTCTTTTGAGTTGATAGAGAGAAGAAAATTTCCCGCAAAGGCGCTGGTGGCGCAAAGAAAAGCACGCCGAGTGTAAGTGGCATTCACTCCTTTGCGGTCTTCCTTTGCGCCACCAGCGCCTTTGCGGGAAACGTTTTTCTTCCAACCCAAACTCACTTTCAAACGATAAAAAGCGGGGAAAGGAATATACATCCCCTCCCCGCTTAGTTGTTTGACTGGCTACGCTTTTTTATCTGGGGCCGCTTGAGCGAACGACTACCTCAGTTCCGCTCAACAGTTCCAGATCATCTCTGCCCTGCACGTAGACGGAGCCTGCGCCTGCGCCCGCACCGATAGCCGCACCGATGGCTGCGCCCTTGCCGCCACCTGCGATAGCTCCGATGATTGCGCCGACCGCCGTGCCGATGGCTGCGCGCTTGGCAGTCGTAGAGCCGCGACTATCGCTCTCCTGCACGTTGCCTTCATTGTCCACGCGCACTGTCTCGCCGCTCGCAGTTCGCACGCTATCCACAAATCCTGCGAAGCGATACGTGTTGCCATCGCGCAAGCGTATGCGCTCGAAGTTGAGCGTCATCTCCGAGCGGCCTGTGATGCGGCCCGAACGATTCACGCCCGTGACGTAGCCTTCGATGGTCGCGCCGTCATACTGCGACGGGCTGTTGACGGTCATCGTAAAGCGATCATTGTCCTTCGAATCTCTGGTCGTCAGATTGTCGTTGAGCACAGCCACAAGCTGCGTGCCGCTCGGCACGACGAACTCGCCGTTCACTGTACCCGTATTGTTATTCGGATAGTTCGGGTAGCCGTTGTACAGATCAAGCTGTGCCACTTCCGAAGTCTTGTCGTAGATGCTCTCGACGACGACGGGCTGTGTCAGCCTGTCCGAACTGATGCGGCGCGTAATACGCATGCGATTACCCGTGTCAATCGGTTCAAATGACACGCTGTAATCGTTACCCCTGTCGCCAGTCTGGCTGATGTTCAGCATGTCGCCGACGAAGGCTGCACGGACGCGCACCTGTCTGCCGTTATCCAACTGCTCAACGCGCTCGCGCCCGTCCACGTCGATGGTAATCTGCTGTGCGCGCGACGAAGCGATGGTCACATTGCGACCGCGACGATCAATCGCCAGATTGTCAGGCGATTCAAGGCGCGCAGTTAAAGCATCTAGAACTCTCTGCCGGTCGCGGGCCGGCAAGCTGCGCGTAGCCCTTTCGGCGGCCTCGCGCGGGTCTTCGCTGCGCGAAGTGTCAAGGCGATAAGTTCCCGTTAAGCGATTACGATTGCCTTGCGTCGTCCCGACTGTGGTCGGATAATTCTGATCCTGCGACCAGTTCCAAGTGATATTGTAGAGACGCGCCAGTTCCGTCAGGTCATTGCGTATGTTGGCCCAATTCTGCTGCGTGCGCGTATCAAGAGTTGTACGCCGCAAAAAGTTATTGACCCCCAACGAACGGTTGAGGACTTCTTCCACATCCTGCCTTGTTTCGCGGCGGCTGTTAAAGTTATCACGCAGGCGCGCGACCGCATTATCGAAATCGCTGACCATCTGATTGATATTGCGCTCGCGGTTGTTGCTTTCATTACGGCTGTTGTTGAGCGCGCTATCGAGATTTTGTTTGAAGTTAACAGAACGATTCTCGATGCGTGCCAGCACCTGCCTGATTTGCCTGTCATTAACGCGGGTCGCCCTCTGCGCCTGCACCATCGAACTCAGACCAGAAAGCGCGACGATAAGCGCCACAGAAAAAATCCGTCTAAAACTATTCATCTTCTCTTCCCTCCAGTGATGAAGAACTAACTGCTTCATTTACCCTAACCATTTGCCCAAGAGCTTTTGACTAAAAACGCTTGTGCAACTTTTCGAGGGGGGAGTTATTTCTTTTACCGGCGATGGGAGAGTGACTCGCGGTGCCTTCGAATGTTCTCTAAGTCTAGTTAGAATCAACAATTTACGCTTAGCCCTTATGTTTGCTTACATGCTCTTGGAGCATGTAAGCCATGTAACCGTTACTCCGATTCGTTAACGCTTCGGTTTGGTTGCCATTCTCGCATGTGCTTGTTTTGTTTCGATTAACAAAACCCGCGAGAATGTGTTGAGAAAGTGTACGCATGACCCTGATTCGCGCAAAATGATATGCTGTTAAAGTATCAGGAGGGATTTCCGATGGAAGAAGCAAAAGCGACTATTCACTTTGCGGGCGAAGATTTATTTGTCGGCATCAGTCCGGGCGGGCACGCGCAGGTGCTGGATACAAATCATGAACGCGCGAGCGCTGCCACGCCTATGGAGCTGCTGCTCATCGCGCTTGGCAGTTGCACAGCGGTGGATGTCATCTCAATCCTGCGTAAGAAGCGTGCAGAGCTGACGGATTACAGGGTAGAGGTCAGAGGCCAGAGGCGCGCAGAACACCCGCGCAGCTACACGCGCATGGAAGTCCGTCACATTCTTCGCGGGCGCAAGCTGACGGAAAAGGCTGTGGCACAGGCCATTGAATTATCTGAGACAAAATATTGCAGCGTCGCCGCCACGCTCAGGCCGGCTGCGGAAATTGTTTCGAGCTATGAAATCATTGATGAAGAATAAGAGACCGATTTAATACTCAAATTGAGATGCGACAACTCTTTGCGCCGCCTGTTTTATCTTTGCGCCCCCAGCGAGAAATAAAACCGTTTCACGCCGGGGGCGCAGCAAAAGAAAGACTCAAGGCGCAAAGAAGAATGTTGCTAAAGCTTTCAGTGCAACAGCAACTTCATCACAGACATCTGAAAATTCGTCAGCCAATTCAATCATGCGAGAATAGCTCATGAGATTATTTATTTCCCTGCTTCTGCTTCTCAGTTTTATCAACGCGCAGGCTCTGACGCTGCCCGCGACAATGGCCCAGCATCGGGATAACGAGCTGGCGCAGGTGCGTCGGCTTGACAGCGTTGGTCGGGGCGCAGGCGGCAAGCTGGCCCAGCAACCCGCCGCAGAGCACTTGCGACGCGCCAATGTTTACATGACCAATCGCGCGTTTGCAGAAGCACGCGCGCACTGGCAAATGATACTCGAACGCTATCCGACGGATGCGAATATTCCGGCGGCTCTGTATGGCATGGGCCGCGCTCATGCACAGGAACGTGGCTATGAACAGTCTCTGCCCTATTACGAACGACTGACGCGCGAGTTTGCGCAATGGAAGGAAGGGCGCGAAGGGCTTTTCATGCTTGCCGTTGCCCTCCTGCGTATGGGTCGCGCGGCAGAGGCGGCGGCGCGCTATCGCGCCTACACAGAACTCTACCCGCAGGGCGAGAGAATCGAGGGCGCATACCTGAATGTGATAGACGCCTTGCGCGAAACCGGGCGGCCACAGGAAGCCCTGACGTGGATTGCCCGCACGAGAGAGAGATTTCCCAGCACGGCGACGGACGCCAACGCTTTATTTGCACGTCTCCGAATCGACATCGCCGGAAGCGATTGGCCCAACGCCCTCAAGACGATTGATGAGCTGCGCTGGATGAGTTTGTCGAAAGACGTGATGACCACGACAGAGGAACTCGCCTATCTCAAGGCTTACTGCCTTGAGCGTGCAGGGCGCACACAGGAGGCAATCAATGCTTATCTGGTGATGACGGACAGGGCAGACTCTTATCACGGCTGGCTGGCGACTCAAAGATTGCTCGCTCTCAAAGAGGCTGCGAGCAAGCCGGAAGTCATGGCCCGCGTCACAAAGGCAAAAGCGGAGATTTCACGCTCGGCCAGCCTGTATCCAGCGCCTTACCGCGAGGTGATTGTGCGCGAGGCTGTGAAGCGCAAGGTTGACCCGCGCCTGTTGCTCGCAATCATGCGGCAGGAGAGCAACTTTCGTGAGCGCGCCAAATCCCCTGCGGCTGCGCGCGGCCTTTTGCAGCTCGTCGTGGATACCGCCTCGAAATATGCGCGGCGCGCGGGCATCAACAACTTGCAGGATGAAGACCTCTATCTACCGGCTGTCTCGATACGCATCGGCAGTGAATATTTGTCAGAGTTGACAGGACTCTTCCCGGATTTACCGGAGGCCGTCATCGCCTCTTACAACGGCGGCGAAGACAATGTCGCTCGCTGGCTCAAACGCTCCGGACATAAAGATGGAGGTATCCTCGCCTCAGAAGTCGGGTTTTCCGAAACCAAAGGCTATGTCTTCGTAGTGATGGCAAACTATCGCGCCTATCAGGAACTTTACACTGCGGATTTGAGAAGAAGGTAAGAAGGGAAAATTTCCCGCAAAGGCGCAAAGACGCGAAGAAAGACAAGTTGCTTTTCTTTGCGTCTTTGCGCCTTTGCGGGAAACTTGCTTTTAAGGTTCAGGACTGTAACGGGGATTATCAAACCCCGTCGCACGCTCGCGCCGTCTCAAGATGTCTGCGTTCTGATATGGATAGGGACGCGGAATGATGCCCAACCTGACGAGGGCCGCGCGGTATTCATAACGCATTGAGACTTCGGCTGCCGGGCGGTCTTCCAAATCCAGATTCACCCAGCGTACATCATGACGCATGTTGCGCCCGATGCCTGTCGCAGCATAGTCATCATCCGGCGCGGGAGAAGCTTTCGCGCTTTTCTGCTCGGAGGCCCCTGCCCTGTTTTCGTTTCTATCTTCGGCCAATCCCGGAGGAAGATGATTCAGGAGCTTCATTGCGTTCCGCCCGGCTATCTTCTACACCGGAAGAGCGCGGCCTGCGCGGCGTCGGCTGCACCACAGCGACGGGGCGACGCTCGCGGAAAAAGACAGCAGAGATCATGCCGAGGTTTGATGTCTGGCCCAGCTTTGCGCCGTAGGAATCGCGCTCGGTCGTGAAATAAAAACGGCGCGCTCGCTCGCTGCTCATCTGCCACCCGCCGATGGTAATCGTCCCGTACGGCTCTATCACCCACTTGCTCGCGTTGGTCGCAGAGGTGTGGCGCGCATCAATCGTGTTCAGGCCGTCAACCGAAAGAGCCACAGCGACGCGCACGCCCAAAGGATTTCTGACGCGCAGCTCATACTCTGCATTTTCCAGAGCTTCGACATACTGACGCCCGCGCGCATAATATTCCGGCATCGGTATGCCCTCGACCAGCACCTCTATGTCGAATCCGGCCACGCGCCTGTCGGGCGGCTCAGGCGGTATAGCCATCTCTGCGGGCGCGCCGATGTGCGCCAAAACCTTTTCGCTGGATGAAACGAAGAGGCTCACGCCAAACAGGCTCGCGCTGGCTAGAATCAACGGAATCAAAGCTTTTTTCATATCTCGCATCTCCTTTTGAAGTGGAAACCCAATTCCACTGGTCGCTTTTTGAACGGAGAGAGCTTTGAATTCTTGCGGGGGTTTTTGGAAAGTTTGTTAGCCACAGAGATGAAAAAGGCAAAAGTAAAAAGGTAAAAGTGAAGATGAAAGGAATGCCGTTCTGACTTTTACCTTTTGCCTTTTTACTTTTGCCTTTCTCTGTGTCCTCTGTGGTTAATTATTAATCGCTTTAAAATCTTCGTCGGGCTTGAAAACAAGGTCGGCTTTCTTGCCCTCATACTTGAAATGCACGAGATTGACCTGATCGTCCAGCAGGTCAAAGAGGATGCGATTGCGCAGTTGTGCGCCTTCTAACCCTTCGGGCATTTTCGTCTCGACATAGAGCCACACGGCATCCGCCTGCGCTTCCAACCCGACCCATGAAAATTTCTTGGGTTGGCCGTCACGATTCTTCAAAATCACGGCCTCGCTGAGATAGGCCAGCGTCAGGGCAGGCGCTTCAGGCGTCTTATCCAGCCGAATCCTCTTGCCGCTTCGCTTGCTCAAAATATTTTCCAGATCATGCGAGAAGACCTGTATGGAAATCTCTACGGACTTCTCTTTCTCGTTATACTCTGCCTGCATCAGGCTCGTGTGAAAAGTATGGAGCGGCCTGGCGGCCAACGGCGCGGCGTGGGCCAGCGCAGAGATGAGCAAGAGCATGCCTGTTAAAATGTACGGCTTGTTTCTCATGGCTGGTTGGCGGCAGGCGGCAAAGGCTTCTGCTCACGCTCCTGCATAGGATTAAGCTCCGTCTTCTCTTTAAAAATCTGGAACTTGGATTTCACCGGGCGGCGCGGGAAAAAGTTGTTCTCAAGGTCTATATCCGCCGTCTCAAGATGCGGGTCGAGCGCGATTGAGCGTATCTCTTTGTTTGTCGCAATCACCTTCGAGACATTGTAATTGTCATACCGCCAGATTTCCGCAGGGATACGCAGTTCTTCTTTTGTGCCGTCGGCGTATTCCACCAGCAGGATAACGGGCATCACAAGGCCGCCTATGTTTTTCAGCTCGACGACATAAAAGTTGATGCCGTTGGAAAGCAAAGCTCTCTCTGCTTCGGTCAAAGTGTCCAGATATTTCTGAAACTCTTCGCGCTGGCGGGCCGTCACCTTAAACTCGTCATAGGTGTTATAAAAATCTCTGAGCGAAGGAAACTGGTCAATGCGTTTGGGCAAAGTCTTGTTGCGTTGCTGCGAGAGGGTTTCAGGCTCTGCGGCTTTGTCCTGCCGCGCGCCCTCTCTCTCGATTTCAGGATTGCGCGTGTCCGTCGTGTAGAGACGCACGCGCTCAATCGAGATGTCCGTGTGGTCTGTCGTATAGAACCAGCCGCGCCAGAACCAGTCCAGGTCAACTCCCGATGCGTCCTCCATCGTGCGGAAGAAATCCGCAGGCATCGGACGCTTAAACTTCCAACGCCGCGCATACTCTTTGAAGGCATAATCAAAAAGCTCTCTGCCCATGACCGTCTCGCGCAAAATATTCAGAGCCGTGGCGGGCTTGCCATACGCATTATTGCCAAACTGCAAGAGCGAATCCGATTGCGTCATAATCGGAACCTGATTCTCGCTCGCCATATATTCAGTAATGTTTTTCGGCTCGCCCCGCCTGGAAGGATAATTCTCTTCCCACTCTTGCTCTGACAGGTATTGCAGAAAAGTGTTTAGCCCCTCGTCCATCCACGTCCAATCGCGCTCGTCCGAGTTGACTATCATCGGGAAAAAGTTGTGGCCCACTTCATGTATCACGACCGAGATCAGCCCGTGTTTCGTGCCCGCAGAATATGTGCCGTCGGTTTCGGGGCGCGGCCCGTTAAAGCAGATCATAGGGTATTCCATGCCGCCGACAGGGCCATTGACGGAGATGGCTACCGGATAAGGATAGGCAAAGGTGTAGCGCGAATAAACGTTCAACGTATGCATGATGGCATGCGTCGAATACTGACCCCAGAGCGGGTTGCCCTCCTTCGGATAGAAAGACATAGCCATCACGCGATTGCCGTTCACGTCATGAAGCTGCGCGTCCCAGATAAATTTTCTGGATGAAGCGAAAGCGAAATCGCGCACGTTGTCTGCTTGAAAGACCCATGTCTTTTTGCCGCGCGGCTTATTCGTTTCGTTGGCTTTGGCTTCATCGGGCGTGACAATCAGGACGGGCTGCTTGGCCGTCTTCGCCTGCTCAAGCCTATCGCGCTGCGCCCGCGTCAATACTTCCAGAGGATTTTGCAGGACTCCGGTCGAGGCGACGATGTGGTCATCCGGCACAGTGATACGGACGCGATAGTTGCCAAACTCCAAAGTAAACTCGCCTGCGCCTAAAAACTGTGTATGCTGCCAGCCCTTCGCATCATAATAGGCAGCCATGCGCGGAAACCAATGTGCAATCTCGTACAGATAATTTCCGTCCTCTTTGAAAAACTCGTAGCCCGTGCGGCCTCCGATTTTTCGCTGGTCGTTGATGTTGTAGTTCCAGTCAACGGAGAAGGTGACAGCCTCGTTCGGCGCGAGCGGCGCGCGGAGGTCTACGCGCATCATCGTCTTGACGATGGTGTAAGGCAGCGGAGCGTTGCGCGCATCCCGCACGGAAGTGATCTTGTAGCCGCCGTCAAAGTCTCTCTTGACCAGATTCTCGACCGTGCGAAACGGAATCTCTTTAAAGTCCGGCGCGGTCTGTGTCTTGGTAGTGTTGGAATCTTTGGTCCAGACGTTCTGATCCAGTTGCAGCCACAGGTAAGTCAGTGTATCCGGCGAGAGATTGCGATAGGTGACAGTCTCTTTGCCGGTAATGCGCTGGTTCGCATCGTCAAGCTCGACATCTATCACATAATCCGCGCGCTGCTGCCAGTAGCGATGGCCGGGCGCACCCGATGCCGCGCGATAGTCGTTCGGCGTCGGCAACTCTTCTTCGAGCTGTTTGAATTTATCGCTCGGCTTAGACTTTGACTGCGCGAAGACGGCTGGCGAACATGAGAAGAGCGCGAGAAAGAGCAGGAGATAAAGTCTGTTTAGCAACTTTTCCAAATTCCTTTCCTGTCAGGGCCAATGTCAGAACCGCCTGCGGGAGCGAGGATGAAGGATGAAGGTGTAGGGATGAAAGGCATGCTGTTCAAACTTAAACGACTCATCTTCAATAGCACTCTTTTCATCCTTCATCCTTCCGCCTTCATCCTTGCTCTTCCCGCAGGCGGTTCTGACTTATTCTGATAGCTGCATTGATAATATAGTAGCGCAATCACTAAGGCATAGGAAACCGTAGAGGATGACAGCAACGCTGTTGATTATAAGGAAAGCGACCTCTGCATGACACGCAAATGTGACGGGCCGCTTGAAATACAGTTTACGCCGTGCTTGTTAAGAGACAAGCTCGACGAGCATGTGCGGGAGCGATTCCGGCTACGCGCTCGCTGACGGTCTTTAGACCCGCGAATCCCGGCAGTTGTTCGACGCGCTGGCTGACATTTCTATCAAAGAATCCGATTCCTGATTCTCCCTCGAACAGGGTCGAGATGAGATGATTGGCTTTATGCTGCGCTCTATCTTTTATTCAACTTCAGGGGGATGTGTTTGAATTACGAATGCTGTGGCGAGTTGGATTTTATTGAGCGGTAAATTATGATGCTGAACGTAATGTGAACATTTAGCAACAAAGTGCTGTTACGTTGCAGGATGTAAATCCCTCGTAGCCCCTCCGGTTCAGAGTTAATAACGCAAGCAGGTGAGGCAAGATAGTGTTGAAAGAGATGACGACTGAGAACGGCGCAGGCTCGTTTTACGACCGCATAGCGGGACTGTATGACGTGACCTTCAAGTTTAACGGCTATGGCCGCTCGCTGGAAACATATTTAAGCAAGCATCTGCCGAATCTCTCGCATGGAGCGAGGATACTGGATGCTGGCTGCGGCACGGGGCTGTTGACCCTCTCGCTTTTAAAGGCGGCCAGACGACCCGTAGAGATTACAGCCGTTGACCTCTCGGCCTCTTCGCTCATCACTGCGAAAAAGGCAGTCGCGGAAAAGTTCGGAAGCGCGCCCAAAATCACTTACACGCAGGCCAACGTATTATCGCTGCCTTTTGCAGACGATTCCTTCGAGATGATTGTGACCAGCGGCGCGCTCGAATATGTTTCCCTGCAAGATGGCTTGAGCGAGTTGGCGCGCGTGCTCGCCCCCGGCGGCTATATGCTGCATCTTCCGGTCAGACCTTCACCCGTCAGCAAACTTCTGGAAGTCATGTTTCGCTTCAAGACTCATCCGCCGCAGGCCGTCGCCGAAAATACCAATCGCTATTTTCGCATCGTCAAGCATTATCGCTTTCCGCCCCTAGACCCCATCGGCTGGTCCAAGACTGCAATCTTGGCGCAGAAAGTTTAGACAACGCCCCACAATCCAGGAGCACGAAAGACTCAAGCCTTTGCGCCTTGAGTCTTTTTTGTTTGCGCCCCCAGCGCGAAACACCAACGTTTCACGCTGGGGGCGCAAAGTTAAAACTTAAGGCGCAAAGAAACCCTTAGCTTTTATCTGGAATCATTATTTCACAGGAACAAGCCGCATGATGCGGTCGTCGTCCTTTGCCGGATTGCCGCGCCCGTCGCGGTTAGAGGTGGAGAAGTAGATTGCTCCATCCGGCCCTTCCGTGATGTCGCGTATGCGCCCGTATTGTCTGTATAAAAGTTTTTCCTGCCGCACGACGCGCCTGCCGTCAAGCTCGACTCTGATAATCGCTTCTCCCTTCAGACAGCCGAAGAAAAAGTTTCCCTTGAACTGCGCGAAGCCCGTCCCGCGATAAAACATGCCGCTGGCCGGAGCAACTGCGGGCGTGTATTCAAGCACGGGAGACTCCATGCCTGCACGCGATTCCGTGTGATGAACGACGGGCCAGCCGTAATTCTTTCCGCGCTCGACAATGTTGACTTCATCGCCGCCGCCCGGCCCGTCAAAACCGGAAGGCCCGTGTTCCGTCTGAAACATCAGATTAGAACCGGGCTGCCAGTCCATTCCCTGTGCGTTGCGATGCCCGTATGAGTAGATTTCAGGACGCGCGTTCTGCTGGCCCACAAAAGGATTGTCGGCAGGCACTGTGCCGTCATCGTTGAGGCGCAAGGTCTTTCCGCCAATCGAATCAAGCCGCTGTGCAAACACTCTCTGGCCCGCATCGCCGGTCGTGATATAGAGTTTTTTGTCCGGCCCGAATCCGAGCCGCGTTCCCGCGTGATATTGCGCGGCAGGAATATTTTCGATAATCAGTTTGCGCTCCGTCAGTTGATTTCCGGACTCACGAAAACGCACCACACGCACCAACGTGCCGTTGCCGCTATCATAAGCATAAGCCAGATAGAGAAATCCATTCTGTGCATAGTCAGGATGCAGCGTGAGACCCATCAACCCGCTCTCGCTCTTGGCCTCGACATCCGGGATGATGATGAGCGGCTCTGGCCGCAAGCTTCCTTTCTCGAACACACGCACGCGACCGGGCCGTTCCGTGAAAATCATGCGCCCGTCCGGCGTGAAAACTATAGACCACGGAACTGTCAGACCGCCGACGACAGTTTCTACACGAAAGCTCACCTTGTCAGTCTCTGTGCTGCTGACCTCGCCCTCGCCTTTGCCCGGAGGCGGCTGGCCGCAAGCCGTCAACAAGATAATGATGTTGACAAGAATGGTGTATAAAATATTTCTCATGCTCTTCCCCTTGCTCTGTGGGTTACACGTCAATTGATTTTGTTTTAGAAGTGTAAGGTCGAAGGGATAGAGATTCAAGCCGTCTAAGCTTAGAAGCTGATTGAAAAGCCCTGAAAGGGCGCAATGTACTAGCCTGTGGCAACGCCACAGGTATCGAGTCATCATTATTATCCCAAGCCCTGAAAGGGCGGCATAAATTATTGCGCCCTTTCAGGGCTTGTTAATTAAAGCTGACCCGTGGCGATGCCCCGGGCTATTACATTGCGCCCTTTCAGGGCTTCCACACACTTTTCAAACAGCTTCTTAGAAAGAACGAGAAGTTTCGCGCAAAGGCGCAAAGAAAAGCGCGCAAAGAGCGAGCAGCATTCAATCCTTTGCGTGCTTTCTTTGCGCCTTTGCACGAAACTATTCATCTCTTCAGCACTCAAGTCACCAATCACTATTAACCAGTGGCCTAACCTTGCGCGCGAACTGGTAGAGGAAGCGGTCGCGGCGGAGTATTTCGGTGCGGTTCAGGGCATAGAGGTCTAGTTTGTCATCCTCTACTGCGTAGGTCGTCGTAAAAGCCGCCAGATAGCCGGCATCTGCGACGGCCTGCCGCGCCTGTTGATTGAAATGGCCGCCGGGATAGGCAAACACTTTGCACGGCTTATCTAAGAGCCGCTCAATTCCCTTTTTCGATTCCTCGACCTCTTCTTTCACTTCAGCCTGAGAAACCTGATGCAGCAACTTATGATTCAAAGTATGCGAGCCGAACTCTATGCCATGCTTCGACATCTCAAGAATCTCTGCGAGCGAAAGATGTGCACGCGCGCCTTCGCCTTCCGACTGGGCTTTCATGGAGACCTGACCGACGCATGACGAGATGAGAAAGATTGTGGCTTTGATGCCGAACTCGCGCAGCACCGGAAAAGCGTTTTCGTAGTTGTCTTTCCAACCGTCGTCGAAAGTCAAGGCCAGCCCGCGCGTTGGAAATGAGCCGTGCTCCCGATAATGCTCGATCATTTCAGAGGCCGTATGGAAAACAAAGCCCTCTTTTTTGAGAAAAGCCATCTGCTTCGAGAATCTTTTAAGCGGAGTATAGCCGCCACGTATCCGCGCATCCGGCGGCGGCGTGTCTATCTTGTGATAAAAAATAAATGGCCCGGTCATATCAGTCGCGCATTTAAGTACGCATTTCAAAATCAAGAAACTTGCCACAGAGGACACAGAGGCACAAGAACAAGCTAATAATATTATTAAGATCGTTCTATTCTTCTCTTAATTCTCTGTGTGCTCTGTGGCTAATTTTATTTCAGACGTTCGGGTCTTCAAAGATGCTCACGTCGGAATCCCCGCGCGTGAGAAACCAGTTGCTTCTCTCTGTCATTAACTGTTGCCGCCCGCCGGGGCCGACCATAAAACCGGGCGAAGCCTTGACGCGATGAAATCCGAAATGGCGCAGACGCTGTTCGACGCGCTGGTTCAGGACATCCGTCACCAGACTGCCCGCGCGCCTTTCAAGAGCCAGATGCAGCGCGGCCTTCAAGAGATTATCAATCACTTCCACAGCATCGCTCGCGCTGTAGCACAAATCGCTAATCGCAGACTTGTGCGAAGCTCTACCGGCTTCCGCTTTTCTAAAAAAGAGTACGATGTAGCCGAGCAAGCGGCCCTCTCTGTAATAACCCAGCACATCGAATTTTTTGCCGGGCTGTTTCATAAATTGCCATTCCAGAAAACGCGAGCCGCGCACGACAGCACAGGGCCACTGCGTGCGCGCTTCCAGCCAGAGTTCGTCAAAAGAAGAATCGAACCGCGTGACCGCGCGCACTTCGCCTCCGGTCGGCGCAAGCTTTTTGAGGCCCGGACGAAAAGGAGCGTAAAGGAGATTTGCGAGTCCGCGCACGGGGCCAAGCCTTGAGATTTCTCTGGCCGCGTCGCCGGGAAATAAAAGTTTGTGGTAACGATTGATGTGCCCCATCTCCGTCCACTTGAGCCTGCGCAGGATTGCGCCGGAACCTTCGTTATAACCGAGCGCAATCATCGTCTGGCAAAATGTCCCATGCGCGACTTCGAAAAGTCTCTGGCCCAGCCCGCGCCTGCGATATTCCGGCAGCACCACGATATTGACGACCCAGATGGCGCTCAATTCCTCTTCGCCGACTTTGAGCCGCATCGGAATCGCCGCCAGTTGGCCCACGATTTCCGGGCCGTTTACGACGACCCATGTGGGAATATTGTCCTGACGGACAAATGGATTTTCGCGGAAATGCCATTGCCAGAAGGCTGTGTCACTTTTGAGGGATTCTCCCGGATAGGCTTTGCGGAGGAAGGAGAGCAAAGCATCCTGCTCGGACACTTGAAACTGTCTGACCTGTAAATCGCTCGGCACGTTTTCTATTGCGAGATATATTCGTGAAGCAATTTAATCTCGTCGCCCTGCTCGCTCAGCTCGACGCGCATCAGGTCGCGCATGGAGAGCATGCCAACCCAGCGTTCTCCGTCCACAACGGGCAGATGCCTGCGCCCGATACGCTCCATTCTTTCCAGAGCCTCATGCGGCGTGTCTTTAGTTTCAATCACGGCCAGCACCTCGCTCATCACTTCCTGAATGGGAATGCCTGCGGGGTCGCGCCTCGACAGCACGATGCGATTGAGCAGGTCGCGCTCGGTCAGGATGCCTGCCAGACGGCCTTCTTCATCGAGCACACAGACTCCGCCAATCTTGCGCTCGGCCATAAATTCTGCGGCGTTCAGAACTGTCTCAGTGTCGCGCACAGAATAAGGCTCGCGTTCGCGTATCACATCCTTGATCGTCATCATCTTCGGAATAGCCCTCCTGCGTGAATCAGAATGCCTAGCGGGCACATATTATAATGAGTTTGGCCTGCTCTTAGCCAATCAATTTTAACGCTGGATTAAGACACACGGTCGAAAACGTTTACGTTCCACGAAAGCGCACGAAGAAAACTTTTTTCTTGTTGGTTCGTGCGCTTTCGTGGAACGTTTTCACTGGTACGCGATGTCGCCCGTCATCAAGGCGTTTTGGACGGCGTGGTAGAGGGCATGGTCGTCGGCGTTGTGGCTGGCGTCATCGCAGGAGCAGGCGCAGCCTGACCGGGCAAAGGTTTTGAGCGAATACCCGCAATCATCTCTTTGAGACCGGCATCGGATTTGTTATGACGAAACTTATAAAAGGTCGTCAGCTTGTCCATCCATTCGGGTTTTTGCGCCTGAAATCTTTGCTGGGCCTGAGGGTCTGCGTCCATATAGGCGATCACGCGCGCATAAGAGTCAACAATCAGGTCTATCTTTTTGGTGATGTTCTCCATCGCTGTTTTAGCTTCCGCAGTCTCCGGCTTGCCGCTATGCTTCGCGCTGTATTCGTCCCTGAGCTGGTTATAATCCTGCTCATACAGGACTGCCAAGTAGTAATAAACAGTCGGGTCGTTTTTAGGTGCGCCTTCGTATTGCGCGGCCTTTGAGAAATAGTTGATAGCGTCAGCGGGCATCGTGCGTGCGGACATCAGGCCGAGCGCGTAGTTGAGCCAGCCGAGCGTCTCGTCCTTGCTGGCAAAAGGCTTCCAGTCGGTCGGCGCATTTCCGCCCTCGATCAGTTCGACGGCCTTTTTGGCATAGCCGATAGCATCATTGTTATTGTCCATGCTCCCACCGGCGGCGGAGTAAAGTCCGGCATAGCCGAGCGCGGTCAGGACTTTGATATTATTCGGTTCGGTGGCGAGAAACTGTTTGCCTGTCTGAAAAGCTTCGGCATATTTCTTGTCCTTGTAAACTTTATTCAAGATGTCCACGCCGCGCAGTTCCGACTCGTAGACAGCAACCCATTCTTTAATCTCTTTGACATTGGGGTCTGTCTCGCTTGGATACTTCTGCAAATATTCTTTTCCGGCATCGTAGGCGGCCTTCTGCTTGCCGAGATCGCCCTTCGAGTTGGCGCGAAACTTTTCAAACAACTCTGTCTTCGCCTTGTTATCCTGCATGGCCGTCAAGCCTCGCGTGGCCGCGCCCTGCGCCGGAGCCAAGGACAACAACAAGGTCGCCGCCAGTAAGCTAAAGGTAAAACTGCGAATCAGCTTTTTCATCATGTGCATCTCCTTCGAGCTATACTTTCCAAAAATTTACCGGCAACACAAGCGCGCGTGTCTCTCCTCTGGCGACTGGCTGCCCAATCTCAAACTGCTTCATAGATAGTAGGGAGTGTGTGGCGACAATAAGACGAATCAGGCGGCAAGTCAACTTTCACTCTCGCCTTTAATTTCCCGCCGGACTTCCATTAGATATTACCGCGAAGCCGGAACCGGCTTGAACGAATCCAGATATTTGCTCGCTACGGAATCGTACAACCTGACTGTCTCTGCTGCCTTCCCCTGTTCCGCCGGAGTCGTAATCGCCACCTGATAAAGTCGCTGGCCCACCAGATACATGTTGGCCCGCAGAATTTTGCCGTCGGGCAATTTCGCTTTGAGCAATCTTCCCGGATGGCCTTCGAGCGTAATCTCTTTTAATTCCAGCAGCTCGGCGTTTAATGAAGCCACAGCCCCTTTCGCGCCATTATCCAGCACAGAGCGCGCGGCCTCTGCGCCTTCAACCGGGACGGGGTAATCCGCATACATCACGGAGTATTCGGCAAAGGTGCGTAGGGCAACAATATGAATCTCTCCGCCCTCGATTGGCTGAGTCTTTTCGGCTGGCGCGCCCGGAAACTGTATCTTGAAGCGACCGGCGGTTGACGAAAATTCTTTCCAGCTCTCCGCCTTGCTCTCAGGCGCAGGCGGCTCAGGCGTTGCAGGCTTCTCCGTTTGAGAGAACGCGACGGTTGCACACGCAAGGAGGATGAGAATCAATAGCGATGCCTGTCTGAAATACTTCATGTCACTTCCTTTGCATTGACCGTTGGCTCTCCGAAGTCAAGAGTCAGCAGCACAACTCAAGAGAGAAACCGCTTCAACCCTCTGCGCCTTAGGTTTTTCCTTTGCGCCTTTGCGCGAACCAGCAACGTTTCACGCAAAGGCGCGAAGAAAAGAAACACTCAAGTCGCAAAGAACTGCCTGGTTATTTAAATGCTCTCTAAGTTTTAAGCTGTGGCCCATTCGACGAAAAAGAACCTATATTTGTCCGGGTCTTCGAGCGTGATAAAACGCCCGCCCCAGCCTTCGTCAACCGGCGACGGAATGACTATATTGCGCCCGCGCAGTTCTGCGAAATAAGCGTCCACATCCGTCACGCCGAGAAAGAAATGCACGCCGCGCCCGCGCCGCAGCATCGTCTCAAGCTGCTGAACCAGAGTGATTTTCAAACGTCCTGCGCGCAAAGAAGCCATTGGCGGCTCGGAATCCGGGTTGCTGGTCTCGACTTCAAAGCCCAGCATTTCGTGATAGAACGCGATTGAGTCCTCAAGGCTATTGACTTCCAGAAAGAGCAGATCGAGTCCCGTGAATGCCATTCAGATTTTCCCGCTTATCTCCCAACGTCAAATCGCAGTCAACAGCAGATACACGCCGTAGCCGCCCATGCAGATGACAATCCAGAACACTGCCTCCTGCACGACCACGAACCTGCGCGCCGGGTGCGAAAGCTTAAGCCCTCCGCGCACCGCGCTCATCACTCCATGCGCCTGCACAATGCCGACGACAATCATAAAGACGGCCAGCAGCGCGAGCGGCCAGAGAAACATGACATATTGAAACCGCACGATAAACAGGAGCGCCAGACCCACCACCAGAAACATCAGAGCCACTCCAATCTGGTGCGTAACGGCGTCCAGTTGCATGGGTGCAGCGGACGGGTGCGGCACATAGTCTTCATCAAAAGGCTGCGTGACGGGCTGTGATTTCTGCCTGCTGGTATCATAGACGCGGCGCGCGGAATCATCCTTGAGCACGCTGTAAGCCTCGTTGAGCGACTTCATCTCTTCCTCGTCGCCGCCGCGATCAGGATGATGTAGAACCGCCTTGCGACGGTAGAGACGGTCAATATCGCTCCGCGTCGCGTCCTGCTCTGCACCCAGAATGGCGTAATAATCTTTGCTCTGCTCCGGTTCGCTCATCGGCTTTGAGCCGATTGTAGATTTGAGACTTGAGAATTGCAATTCTCAGCGATGGAAGAGTCTATGATAAGCTGGTGAATGAATTAAGATAATGCGATAGGAGAGGCCGTGGCTCAAACATTCAATCCGGGCGATGACCTGATTTTCCAGCTTGAGAGCGGTTTCGGACTGCTGCGCATTTTGGCTGTGGAGCAAGATGAGACCGGGGCGCATGTGTGGCATCTGCTCGCCTACGAGGAACTGTTTCCCGATGTAGAGTCTGCCGAGGCCGCGCTCGCCGCGCCTGAGAATCTGCACCCGCGCGTCGGGCATATGGCGTTGACAGACCGCGCGTTTGAGAGAACTCCGGCGGCACGTCTGGGCAACCGCGCAGTGCATGACGACGAGCTAAGAGCTTATCGTGAATGGCAGGAGAGCGGAGGCGCGGTCTCTGACCGTTCCGCGCTTTTGATGCTAGGGCTGCGTTAACCGGCGACTGGCTAACACAAACTTCCAATGATAAATAGCATTCCTTTCATGCGCGCCTGTTCGCGCACGCTACTGCTGGCAACGCTCCTGCTGCTAACATGCGCGCCCTCTCTCGCAGAGCGGCGCGAACGCCTGATAGATAACTGGCGACCCGTACACTACGAAGTCACTCTCACCTTAAATGAAAACCTTTCGGAGATTTCATCTGCGCGCACAGAAGTTTCCGTCCTTGTGCTCAAAAATTCTGTTGCCACGATTGATCTTGATTTCGGTGAGATGCCTGTGGATTCCGTTGAGGTCGAAGGCAGGCCCGCAGCATACAAGCAGGGCGGCGGAAGATTGCTCGTCACGCTCGCGCGGCCTGCGAGCACGAATGAGCGACTGAAGATTGCTGTCGCTTATCACGGAATCCCTCAGGACGGCCTTATTCTGATGAATGATAAAGACGGCAAGCCTTCCGCAACGGGAGACAACTGGCCCGACCGCGTGCATCATTGGATTCCCTGTCTGGATCACCCGTCGGCCAAAGCCACTGTGCGTTTTACCGTCACAGCGCCCGAACGCAATCTGGTAGTGGCGAACGGACGTTTGCAAGGGGCGCGCTCAACTTCTAACAAGACGCGGACGTGGGTCTGGGATGAAGCCGTGCCCGTCTCGCCTTATTGCATGATTATCGCCGTCGGTGATTTCGCGCGCGTCGAGCCGCGCCAGCAAAACATCACGCCGCTCGCTTATTATGTCCCGCATTCCGAGCGCAAGTACGCCATGCAGGGCTTTGCGCCTTCAAACCCCTCGCTCAAATATTTTTCTGAAACCATCGCTCCATATCCGTATGAAAAGCTGGCGATGATCGTCGGCGCGACACGCTTCGGCGGGATGGAGAACTCAAGCGCGATTGTGTTCAGCAGCAACCTCTTCAAAGATTTTGAGACCAAAGAGCCGCGCAGCCGTCGCTATGATATTCCGGCCAGCGTCCGCAGCGTCGTGGCCCACGAAGTCGCGCATCAGTGGTTCGGCGATTCCGTCACGGAAGCCACATGGGCAGACCTCTGGTTGAGCGAGGGCTTTGCCACCTATTTCGAGTCGCTCTTTATAGAGCGGTTTGAAGGCAAGAGCGCATTTCGAGAAGATATGAAAGCCAACGCCGCGAAAGTTTTCGGCTTCGAGAAAGAACGCAAGCTTCCGCTTCATGACCGCGAGACGGAGGATTTAAATAAGCTGCTCAATGCGAACAGCTATGAGAAAGGCTCATGGGTCTTGCACATGCTGCGCGGGCAGTTGGGTGACAGAGCTTTCTTTGCAGGTCTGCGCGATTATTACAGGAAGCATCGAAACTCTACGGCGACGACCGAAGACCTGCGCGCGTCGCTGGAAAAAGTTTCGGGCATGGATCTCAAATATTTCTTCACGCGCTGGGTTTACCAGAGCGGGCATCCGCGTTATGAAGCGACATGGAGATGGAAGAGAAGATTCCGCGCCACGATTGCTGGTTACATAGAGTTGGAGATTCGACAGGTGCAGGATGACGAACCATTCCTCACTCCCTTGACCATCGAATTCGTCACACGCAAGGGGACGCGGCGCACGACTGTCACGCCAACGGGCAGAAATTATGTGACGCGCATTCCGACTGCCCTTGCGCCGAGCGCGTTGAGGATTGACCCGGACGATTTTGTGCTCAAAGAGTTGAGCATCCGGCAAGAGTAGCTGAGAAATCTTTCGTCTGAGCGGGCAGATGAGGTAGTATCGGATTTCATAGGTCGTAAGGGTATCAAACGTTCTGCGGGGCCTAAGGCGTCTCCAAGTCATCTCTTTATCAAGCTTTTCATCTCGCTGTGTAAACGTCCGTTCTGGTCAAAGGAGTCAGGATGAAATCAGAGAATCCTCTCGTGCTGGATTTAAGCGAAGTCGGCGCGGATGATGTCGCGCTGGTCGGAGGCAAGTGCGCGAGCCTCGGCGAATTGTTCAGAGCCTTGAGGCCGCGCGGCGTGCGCTGCGTTGACGGCTTTGCAACGACCAGCGAAGCCTATCGCCTGCTGCTCAATACTGACGGCCTGGGGACGCGGCTGCGCGAGTTGATGGAAGGTCTTGACCATGAAGACATAAAGGCTCTGAACGCTGCCGGAAGAGAGGCGCGGGCCTTGATGCTCGACACGCCGCTCCCGGCTGAGGTCAACGACGCGATTCTTGAAGCTTACAAGCGGCTGTGCGAGCGCACGCATCGCTCATGCGAAGTCGCTGTCCGCTCGTCCGCCACAGCCGAAGATTTGCCGGACGCTTCTTTCGCCGGACAGCAGGACACGATTCTCAATGTGCGCGGCGAAGACAGGTTGATAGAAAGCTGCCATCGCTGCTTTGCTTCGCTCTGGACTGACCGCGCCATCTCGTATCGCGCCGCTCGCGGCTTTGACCATTTCGATGTCGCGCTCGCTATCGGCGTGCAGCCGATGGTGCGCTCAGACCTTGCATGTTCGGGCGTGATGTTTACGCTCGACACCGAATCCGGTTTCCGTGATGTGGTGGTCATCAACGGCGCGTGGGGCTTGGGCGAAGCCATTGTGCAGGGCATGGCGACGCCCGACGAATGGGTGGTCTTCAAACCGACTTTGCAGACGGGAGCGCGCCCGATTGTCAGCCGTCGTCTCGGCAGCAAAGAGGTCAAGATGGTTTACGGCCTCGACGAGAAGGGGACGCGCGAGGTCAGCGTGGTCGAAGCACAGCGACAGCGTTTTTCGCTCGGCGATTACGATGTCTTGCAGCTCGCGCAGTGGGCCTGCATCATAGAGGAGCATTACTCCGCACGCGCAGGTCACGCGCAGCCGATGGACATCGAGTGGGCCAAAGACGGGCGCACGGGCGAGCTGTTTATTCTACAGGCGAGGCCCGAAACGGTTCACGCGACGCGGCGCGAAAACTATATCGAGAATTACAAGCTGACGGGCGAGCATGCCGCGCCGCTGGCGACAGGCATGGCCGTCGGAGAGAAGATTGGTCAGGGCACGGTTCACGTCATGCTCGACCCGAACGAGCTGGCCGATTTCAAAGCAGGCGATGTACTCGTCACCTCTATGACAGACCCCGCATGGGAGCCGATTATGAAACGCGCGGCAGCCATCGTCACAGACAGAGGTGGCCGCACATGTCACAGCGCAATCATTAGCCGCGAGCTTGGGTTGCCCTGCATCGTCGGCGCTGGCAATGCGACGGAGCGTTTGACGACGGGCATAGAGGCCACTGTCTCATGCGCGGAAGGAGCGCAGGGCAATGTCTATGAAGGACAAATCGAGTTTATCGTCGAGCGACGGACGATGGAGGTCGAAGAGCGACCACGCACGCAGGTGATGATGAATGTCGGCGACCCTGACCATGCTTTCGCGCTCGCTTCTTTGCCGAATGATGGAGTGGGACTCGCCCGTCTCGAATTTATTATCAACAATCACATAGGCATTCATCCGATGGCGCTTGTACGTTATCCGAATCTGAAGCGCGAAGAAGACGTGCGGGAGATTCAGAAACGTATCGGCGAAGAAGACCCGCGCGAATTTTTTGTGCGCTGCCTGTCGGAAGGCGTCGGGCGCATCGCTGCCGCTTTTTATCCGAAGCCGGTCATCGTTCGCATGAGCGATTTTAAATCGAACGAGTACGCGCGCCTCATCGGCGGGCAGGAGTTTGAGCCAATCGAAGAGAATCCGATGCTCGGCTTTCGCGGTGCGTCGCGCTATTACGACGAAAGATATCAAGAAGGATTCAGGCTCGAATGCGCCGCGCTGCAACGCGTGCGCGAAGACATGGGCCTCGTCAACGTCAAGGCGATGATTCCCTTCTGCCGCACGGTCGAAGAAGCAGAGCGGGTTGTCGCTCTGATGGGCCAGTTCGGATGCAAACAGGGAGAGAGAGAGCTTGAGATTTATGCTATGTGCGAGTTGCCTGCGAATGTCGTTTTCGCGGACGAATTCCTGCGCGTCTTTGACGGCTACTCCATCGGGTCAAACGATCTGACGCAGCTTGCGCTCGGACTTGACCGCGATTCGGAGATGGTGGCGCACCTGTTTGACGAGCGCAACGGCGCGGTCGAAAAGATGGTGGCAATGGCGATTGAAGCCGCGCATCGCGCCGGAAAGAAGATAGGTATCTGCGGTCAGGCTCCATCGGACTATCCGGAGTTTGCGCGCTTTCTGGTCGAGCGCGGCATCACTTCAATCTCGCTTAATCCTGACACGGTGCTTCAGACCACGAGCATTATCAACAAGGCGGAAGCTGAACAGCAGGGCAAACATAAAGCCGCAACGCAATCGCCAACAGAAACTGCGCTACAGTCTACAAGATAGCAAAGCAAGTTTCCCGCAAAGGCGCAAAGGCGCAAAGAGAAGACCGCAAAGGTGTTGAATGCTACTCACTCTTGGCGTGCTTTCTTTGCGCCTTTGCGCCTTTGCGGGAGACGTTTTCTTCTTCACCCCTTAGATTTCAGAGCGACTTCCGCTGCTCCCTTATTTCCTTTCATCGTGCTCTTTGCGTCTCTTCGCGGCCCGCTAATTTCCACGCTCCTCCGCTCCTTCAAAACTTCTTCAGAAAAACCTCAACCAACTCTCAGGATTCTCTAAAGATTCCTTGACGGCTCCGGTTGTATTTATATACCTGCAAGGCTAACACAGCCCCTAACCCGAAACATTCAAGGCGGAACCACACAAAAATTTTGAGGAGCAAGCCCAGATGAATAAGACTTTGACACACTCAATGCGTATCACCGGAGCCGCGCTGGCTCTGTTTAGTTTGCTGGTCGGTTTTATCCCACAGGTGGCAGCGACTAATCGGAATTCCCTCTTCTTCAACACCAACACAGCCTCGACCGCGCTCCCCAAACCGGACGAGGCCAAGCTCGCAGGAGAGTTCGGCAAGCTTCCTTTGCTCTTTGAGCAGAACACAGGGCAGACAGACAAGTCCGTTAAGTTTCTGGCGCGCAACCCGCGCTACACAATGTTTCTGACGAACAACGAAGCCGTCTTCGCGCTGCGAAAATTAGAGGGCGAGAAAAGAGTTCGGCGCGAAGTCTTGCGCATGCAGATGATCGGCGCAAGCCGGGAGCCGCAGATTGAAGGACTCGATGAGCTTGCAAGCAAGAGCAACTATTTTATCGGCGACGCGCGCGACGAGTGGCGCAGCAACCTGAGCAACTACGCGCGCGTCTCTTATCGCGGCATCTATCCGGGCATTGACATGGTTTACTACGGTCAGCAGCGCGAGCTTGAGTACGACTTCATCGTCTCCCCGCAGGCAGACCCGCAAACCATCAAGCTCGCTTTCAAGGGCGCAAAAAAAATCTCTCTAGATAAGCAGGGCAATCTGAGATTGAAGCTCAAGGACGGCGAGTTGGTGCAGCCAGCCCCGTACATCTATCAGGATGTGAACGGCGAGCGAAAACAGATTGCAGGCCGCTTCGTTATCAAACGCAATCCGCAATCCGCAACCCGCAATCCGCAATCGGACACGGTCGGCTTTGAAGTAGAAACTTACGACCGCGGTCTGCCGCTCGTCATTGATCCGAAAATTCTCTTCTCGACCTACGTCGGCGGCAACACTGAGTTTATAGACATCGTGGAAGGACAGGGCGAGTTCGCGGCAGGTCTGGCCGTGGATACCAACGGCAACATCTACATCACTGGCAACACGGATTCAACGGATTTTCCGGCGACGGGCGGCGCAATTCAGGAAGAGCTGGAACTGCGCGGCGACGATGCCTGTTTGATTGCCGGGCCGCTCAGGTGCGGCGATGCCTTCGTGCTCAAGCTCAACACGACCGGCACGCAGATCGTTTACGCGACCTATCTAGGCGGGCATAACAGCGATGAAGGCCGCGCGATTGCGGTTGATGCAGCCGGACAAGCTTACATCACAGGCGGCACAGACCCTTTCAACGCAGGAAATTTCTGCATCAACCCTTACCTGTGGCCCACAACTTTCGGGGCATACCAGAACAAAGCCTGCTATGGTGCGCGCCGCGACTCGGATGCATTCTTCGCGGTGCTCAACAGCTCTGGCTCCGAGCTGGTTTATTCAACCTATTACGGCGGCGGCGATGAGGACATCGGCAACTCGATTGCGATTGATGCCAGCGGCAATGCTTATATCGCAGGCGAGACAAACTCTAACAACCTGCCTGACAAGAATGCCTTTCAAAACAACCGCGCCAACGATGGCGACATCAACGATGCTTTCGTGGCAAAGTTTAACCCCAACGAAACCAACAACGACTCGTTCATTTACGGCAGCTACCTCGGCGGCGCGGGCGACGATATTGCAAACGGCGTCGCAACGGATGCTGTCGGCAACGCTTACGTCGTGGGCCGCACGTCTTCGAGCAATCTCACGACGCGCGGGCCTTCCGGTCAGCCCTTGCAGCCTTTACAGAGATTCTTCAACGGCGGCCCGGAAGACGGCTTTATCGCTAAAGTTGATGTCACGAATGCGAGCGGCGCAAACTCGCTGGTTTACCTGAGCTACTACGGCGGCATCGGCAGAGACACAGTCAACGCCGTTGTGGTCGAGGCCAATACGCAACGCGCGCACATCGTCGGTCGCACAGACAGCGCGACGGGTTTTCCGCTGCTCAATGCTTTCGACTCGAATGTCGTGCTAAACGAAGCTTTCGTCGCCATGGTGAATGCAGACGGAACGGCACAGTTCTACTCAACCTTTCTGGGCGGCAGCGGTCAGGACGAAGCCCGCGCCATCGCTCTTGATGCAGCGAACAATGTTTACGTGACGGGCGAAACGCTCTCCACAAATTTCCCTAACATCAATGCTTTCCAGACCACGCGCGCCAGTTCTGACGGAGACGCATTTGTAACTAAGATCAGCGCGGTCTCAACCGCCACGACTCCGAAGCTGTTGTATTCGAGTTTCCTGGGCGGAGCCGCCGGCAACGGCGGAGGCAGCGGCAAAGAGGTTGGCATTGGCATCGCCGTTGACCGCAAAGGCAATGTCTATGTCGCAGGCAAAACAACTTCTACCACTTTCCCGACGACTGCGGGCGTGGTCAAAGCATCTTCGCCCAATGTCTCGCAGTTCAACTGCGACGCTTTTGTGGCAAAAGTGGAAACGACTTTTCCCGACACGATTGGCGTTTACAATCCGGCGGCGAGCCAGTTCCGTTTACGCAATTCCAACTCGCCGGGCGCGATTGACCAACTCATCAACTTCGGACAGCCGGGCGACATCCCGGTCGTCGGTGACTGGAACGGCGACGGCATCAAAGACGCTGGCGTCTTTCGCCCCTCGACGGGACAGTTCATCATCAAGAGGCTGACCATCAATTTTCCGGCAGGTGTGAGCCAGACTTTGACTATCAACTTCGGATTGAACGGCGACCTGCCCGTCGCAGGCGATTGGGACAACAACGGCGTAGAAACGGTCGGCGTCTTTCGCCCCTCGACGGGACAGTTCTTCCTGACGGATGACAATGTTGCCAATCCGAATGTAGACCATACGCTCAACTTTGGTTTGAGCGGCGACTTGCCGGTGGCGGGTGATTGGAACGGCGACAGCAAAGACACCATCGGCGTCTTTCGTCCGTCGGCGGCGACCTTCTTCCTGACCAACGAGGATGTGCTCAATCCGAATGTGAACATCACTGCGGCCTTCGGCGTTGCTGAAGACTTGCCGGTGACAGGCGATTGGAACGGCGACGGCAGAGACAGCATAGGCGTCTGGCGGCCAAGCGTTGCCACCTTCTTCCTGAGCAACAATAATGTTGCAGTAGATTTCAACATCCCATTCGGCACGAACGGCGACTTTCCGGTGGCGGGAGACTGGGACGGCAAACCGTAACGCTGAAAAGCAAAAGCGTCTCCCGCAAAGGCGCTGGTGGCGCGAAGAAAACAGGGAGTAGGGTGAAGGGTGCCGGGTGTAGGAAAAACAAGCTTCTCTTCACTACACCCTATCCCCTTCTCCCTTCTTCTTCGCGCCTTTGCGGGAAACGTGCTTTCGTAAAGTTATATTTTCTCTACACTACTCCGGTATATAAGCCGAAGGCAGCGGGACATCACCGCTCGTGCCGAAGAAGCTGGCAGTGAACGCGCCGTTCGCGCTCAAGAGGCTATACCATGCGCCGTCGCGGAAGACAGCGATGTCCGTCTTGCCATCTCCGTCGTAATCTCCCGGCACTGGCCTGTCTGTGCTGAGGCCGAAGTTCTGGGCCAGAAATCCGGCAGTGCTGCGCTGTATGTACCATGTGCCGGTCGAGGCGCGATAGACGCCGATGTCCGTCTTGCCGTCGCTGTCATAATCTCCCGGCACTGGCCTGTCTGTGGTGATGCCAAACTGCTGTCCTGTAAAAGCATTGTTTGCGCTGAGCAGCATGTACCATGTGCCGTCTGAGGGACGATAGACGGCGATGTCGCTCTTGGCGTCCGCATCGTAATCTCCCGGCACAGGCTTATCGCCGTTCGCTCCAAACGCGGCGGAGATGAACGCGCCGTTCGAGCTGCGCTTGATGTACCACGCTCCTGTTGACGGGCGAAAGACAGTCAGGTCTGATTTACCATCGCCGTCGAAATCGCCGATCAGAGGCACGTCACCGTTGAGGCCAAAGGCTTCTGCGCGAAACGCCGAGTTAGAGCTTTGGATGATATACCAGGCTCCCGTTGACGGGCGAAAGACTGCGACATCGTGTTTGCCGTCGCCGTCGAAATCTCCTGGGATGGGCTTGTCTCCGCTGGTTCCGAACTGCTGGCCGCTAAACGCGCCGTTCGAGCTGCGCGAGATGTACCAACTGCCGTCTGTTGGACGGAAAACAGCCAAATCCGTTTTGCCGTCGCCGTCGAAATTAGAGGGCGCGGAATTTGAATGGGTGCTTGAAGAGTTGGTATAGATGTGATCGCCTGTCGGGCTTTGATCGGCATTCGCGCCATTGCCAGCCGCGTAGAGCGTGATGCGCCCGACTCTGGTGGCCGGAGCGCGCCAGTTGAACGTCCAAGTCTTGAAATGGAACTGAAGAGGCATAGTTCCGTTAGCATTATGCATGATGTAGTCGCGCGTGATGTTTCCGACCAATCCCTCTTCAATCTTCATCTGTCCTGACTGCGACGTGTTGTTAAGAAGCGTGCCTGCCTTTCTGCCCTGCTCGTCAACCGCCGTTAACTGGAAGCCGTAAAGGGTTCCATCAAAGTGGTTGACAGTGACAGTGATGGGCACGATTTGATTCGGCAGATAGTTGACGGGCAATCCTGTAATCATCACATTGCCGCCGCCGCTGTTGACCGGAAAGTCCGTGTGGCAGGCTGTGCAATTGCCTTCGCCCGGAGCATTCGTGAATGTTGTCGTCGGGCCGGAAGCAGAGGCTTCAACCTTGCGATTGATAAAGCCGTAAGCGGCAATAAGAAGCGCCAGACTGATTATCAAAAGCTTAGCGCTGCGTTTGGAAGACGTGAGACCGGGCATAATATTTCCCCCTGAAGTTTGATTGCTATTTTTTTCGGTTTCTGCCGGGGCGGATAGTTAAAGAGAGTGTCCCTCTCGTGTCATAAAAGAAGCTGCGAGGCCGGAAGCAGTCTCGCAGCTTGTCCACAGTCTGAAACGTACGTGGCCCTCTTGTCAATGTTTCGGATTCTACATCATAAAGCCCAGATTGTTCGACCCGAAGTTGCCGAGGAATGGAAACACCGTCGGCAAATTCGCCGCAGACAGTCCATACCAACTGGCGAGCGTCGCCGCATACTGGTCTACAGACGTGGTCGGAATAAAGCGTCCGCGATTGTCCGTGTCGTCCGGCCCGCTCAGTTGCAAGGTCGGATACGGCGTGCCGTTCGAGGTGTTCATGCCGTAGAAATTGCCGCCGAGCACACTGCCGCCCATGACCAGCATGTGATTGGCCCATGCATGATCCGAACCGACATTGCCAACACCCGTGCCGGACGGCAGGAAGGTGCGCCCGAAGTCTGAGAGAGTAAAGCTCGTGACCTTGTCCGAGATACCCTGCGCGACCGTCTCGTCATAGAAGGCTTTCATCGCCTGACTGACCTGCTGCCACAGAGCTGCCTGAGCGTTGACCTGCCCGGAGTGCGTGTCAAAGCTTCCGAGCGAGCAGAAGAAAATCTGGCGGTTGATGTTGACATCGTTGCGTATGGCTAGAAACTTGGCGACCTGTCTTAACTGGTTGCCGAGCGTCGTGTTGGGAAACGTCGCCGTCAGCACCGGGTCAGGACGGTTAAGCGCAAGGCTGGCCGTGGCCGCTTCCTGCGTGATGTCGCGCGCCGCGCGCACTACATTGTGGCTCAGATCAACCGTCCGCAACTGGTCAAAGGCGAGCCGCCGCGCAATCGATTCGACAGAGGCGTTGTATCCGCTCAGGGTCAGCAGTTGATTAAGCGCGGTCGGCGCGGGGTTGACGGCCAGTGGTTTGGTCACTTGACCCGCAGTAAAAAGCTGCGATCCGGCGACGGAGGTAATCATTGGAAGCTGCGCGCCGGGATTCTGCCCGACCGTCAGATCAGCCGTGCGCCCGCCCCAGCCGGAACTGGTCGGCGTCATGGAATTAGAAGCCTGCGCTTGCTGAACCTGATCCGAATGAGAGAACAACTGGTAAGGCTTTGGCGCGGTGTTGTTCTGATAAGTCGTCCTCGTCAGCGGCTGCACGAGCGTTCCGACATTACAGACAACTGCAAGCTTCTGCGCGTTCCAGAGCGTTTGCAGCTCGACCATGTTCGGGTGCAAACCATAGGTCAGCCCGCCCATGCGCGGAACAGTAATCGGCAGCAGACTGGCCTGTGTGTGCGCCAGCCCGGAAGGGCCGCGCACGTTGCTGTATGCCGCATAGTTGCTGATATTGGCGTCGTTATGATTCGGCACTACAGTATTGTTGCCGTCGTTGCCGCCATTCAGAAAGATGCAGACCAGAGCTTTATAGTCTCCACCATCCACTCCCGTGTCCTGAGCCAGAGCGTTCACGAGTCCGAAGTGCTCGATTTGAGTCGCAAGGGCCGCCATGCTCAGGGCGCATCCAGTTTTGCGTAAGAAGTCTCTTCTTGATTGTGACATAGCTTTTACCTCTGCACCTGATACTGCGACGAAGTCGCGACAAGATAGATGGCCGTGCGCGCACGCAGAAGCGTGTTTGCGGCGGGGACGGCGACGACTGCGGTCGTGATGATGTTACGCATCTCCGGAGACATCGTGCCGTGCATCAACTTTTTATTGAGAGCCTCGACAAGTTGCGCTCCGCTGGCGTCGGCGGCGGCTAAAGCCTGCATCTCCGCCGGATCAATAGAAGTGCCGTTCGGCGCGAGCGTGCCGTTAATGGGAATGGTGTTGAAGACTATCGTGTTGCCGAAGTTGGCACGCCGGAACGCTGTCGAAGTCGTCAGGATATAGAACTCAGGCCCGCGTATCCCGCTGACGGGAACGATATAGTCAGGCGGGTAATAGTTAAAGACAGACGGCGCACGGAAAACATCCTGTGCGAGAGCTTGCGTCTGCGGGTTGATATAGCCGTCGCTCTGGCTGCCCACGACGCCGTTGGCCGCGCGCACGTTGAACTGCCGCAGGATGTTGGTGACATACAGCACAGGCTCTCTCAAGTAGCCGTAGTTCGGGTCGTTCTTCACATCGCCGCGCGCTTCAGGGTCTGTCAGGATCGCTCTCACGACGGCCTTCAGGTCGCCGCGCACGCCTAACCCGTTATTGTTAAAGACCGTCGCCACACGCGCGACATAAGCGGGGGTCGGGTCGCTCGTCACCAGATGCTGTATCAACTGCTTGCCGATAAACGGGCCGACGTTCGGATGATAGAAAATATTATCGAGCGCCATAGTCAAATCCGTTGCGCCGGGCTGTCCGGCTGGCAGCACAGTTCCGTTCAGCAAGAGCTTTGCATTGGTGTCATGGTTACCGGCGACAAGCACCATCGGGTCAATCCCGTTGGGGATGCCCGGCAATGAGTTCGGACAGCCGGAAACGCACAGCCTCCATCCGGTAAAGACCTGTGTGAAGCCGTTGACCACGTTCTGATCGTAAGTCGGGATGCGGTTGCCGTTCAGATCCACCATCGGCGTGCCGTCCAGATTGAGCTTGTCGAGACCAATGGAGAAGAGCTGCAAAATCTCGCGCGCATAATTCTCATTCGGATTCGTGCGCGTGCTGGCCGCCATATCGAGGTAATTACCCATCGCCGGATTGAGCGTCATTTCCTGAAGCAGATTGCGATAATTACCAAAGGCATGGTTGTCGAGCGTCTTGATGTATTGCAGCATGTGGCTCGGCTGCTGGATTTCGATTCCTGAGACGACGAAAATCTGGCCCAACGCCCACGAGACGCGCCTTCGCAACTGAGCCTTTCCATAGAGCGCATCCCGGTAAAACCAACGCTGCAACGGATACATCGTGTAATTGTCTCTGAAACAATCCGTGCCTTGCAGACAGTCTGCCTGAGGGGTAATCGGCATCAGCGGCTGATTGGTATATGGAACGCCCGGAAACGGCAGGTCTAACTGTTCTGAGAGATAAGGGAGAATGCCGATGCGGCGCAAGCGCATGTCTAGCTCCGCCGTGGGGCCAAACGTCGCCTGCTCCATAAAGCGTATGCGGTCGCCTGAGAACTGTGGCCCGATACGCTGCTGTTCAATCCCCGTGTCTCTCGGTTTGGGTCTGGACAGAGGCGCACCAGTCGGCACAGCGCCCGCATCATCCAGCGGCCCTCCGCCCATGTGGCCCATTGCCAGCCGCACGCGATTGCTCGCCATGCCGCGCCAGGTGAGTCGCACCAACACATCGCCCGCATCCCCGATCCGGCTGTCAAGATTCAGGACAACCGCGTGAATCCAGTCAAAATTGTTGACGGGCGTAATGGACTCAACAGTCAAAGGAAACTGCCGCCCCTCTGCGTCCTCCGCATCTGCGCGAAAGGCATTGGCCCCCTCGCCCATCATCAAATCAAGATTCGTGACGAACAGGGTCACGCGCGTTTGTTCGACGGAATTCAAGACGCTTTGCGCCGCAACAGGAAATTGCCCGCGCCACTTGTAAGGGTTCACAACAAGAGCGCGTGTCGAGCCGTTTTCGCTGATGAGAACCGGGGCGTCCATGACAGCCTGCCCAAAGGTGAGCGCGCTGCAAACGCCTATCAGCAGGCAGGCACACACAGCCCTGTACAAGCGCAGGCCAAAGCAATCGGGAAAATTTTTGCTCATAGGAATCACTCTCTTTCGGTCGCGGGACTCCGCGTCGTAATGCAACTGTCGCGGGGGTTTGTTACTTATGCAGCGCAGAAAAAGGAATCGCCGGAGAACACTTTAATGCTCTCAGCCATGAAGCCTGGCTCCGGATGACATACTTATCATGCATGCGCTGCGAAAAACATGAGTGAATTGATTGCTATTCAGAGGAAGGGCAATCCAGCTCTCAAAACCGGATACTTCCTCTATACAACACTATTATCAAAAAAACAATGATTTTCTTATTTGCGCTGCTTGCTGGCGCTATGGCTGACCCGGATGAAACGACTTGATATGTCCGTCATGGGATTAGACGAGTGGCATGAGTATTTGGTCTAAATAACTTCTGCCGGAGGCGAGGCACAAAAAAACAGCCATTCATTGCTGAATGGCTGCTCCGCATTAATTTTCGGGGCGAGAGGATTCGAACCTCCGACCTCACGGTCCCGAACCGTGCGCGCTACCAGACTGCGCTACGCCCCGACAAAAGATTAAAGCTGGTGGATTCTAAGTGAGCCTCAGCTGTAAGTCAAACCTGTGCATTGCCTTCGCGTGCGGCGCGTGCTTTCTCGCGTCTCGATTTGAGGTATTCAATCAGCGGCGGCATCAACGACAGGAAGACTACGACGATGACCACTTTCTCTATATGCTCGTCGAGTTTGATACCGAAAGCTTTCTCAACCAGATTGCCTAGAAAGTAGCCGCCGAGGATCATGGAGAAAACCCAGAGGAAGCCGCCGACGACATTGAACATGAGAAAGCGGCGATAGGGCATCTGCGCAGCCCCCGCGACAATCGGCGCAAACGTGCGAATGATTGGCACAAACCGCGCGATGATAATCGTCTTCCCGCCATACTTTTCATAAAAGGCATTCGCCTTCTGCAAGTGGCTCGGCTTGAAAACCAGCGACTTCGGACGTTTGAACAGGCGCGGCCCCATCTTTGACCCCGTATAGTATCCGACCGCATCACCCGCTACTGCCGCCACAAATAAAGTGCTCAATAAGATAAAAACGTTGAGATCGCCTTTGGCGGCGAATAACCCTGCGACGACCAGCAGCGAATCACCCGGCAGAAAGAATCCCGCCGCCAGTCCTGTCTCGGCAAAGACGACGAAGATCAAAACCAGATAGCCCGCCGCCACAATCGTGTTCGGATTGAGATAGTGCTTAAGCTGATCGAATAGCTGATAAATAAAATCCATAACAATTAGCCGCTCTTAAATTCTTTAAGTCAACTCTTTGCGCGCTTGAGCTTTTTCTTCTTTGCGCCTTTGCGCGAAATACGAACGTTTCACGCTGGGGGCGCAAAGAGAAATCAGAAGGCGCAAAGGGTTGAAGGATTCTCTCTCTTGAGTTTTGCAGCGGCATCTCAGTCTACTGAGCTGACCAGCCGTAATGCCCTATGAGCGGCACAAAGGCGCATGCACCATGATCTTCATGCTCAAAACCCTTCTCTGTTTTGATGACCCGGACCAGAGTTTGCGCTTCGCGTTTTTCGCCGACCGGAAGAACCAGCCGCCCGCCCGTTTTCAACTGGGCCAGTAGCGGCTCAGGCACGTGCGGGCCACCGGCAGCCACCAGCACACAGTCATACGGAGCATTCGCGCTCCACCCGCGCGTGCCGTCGAAACATTTGACCGTCGCGTTATAAATATCCAGCTTGCGGATTCGCGCCTGCGCTTCGCGCGCCAGCTCCGGAATTCGTTCAAGGGCAAAAACCTGCGCGGCTATTTTTGAGAGCACAGCAGTTTGATAACCCGACCCGGCTCCGATCTCAAGCACACGGCTGCGATCATCAAGCTCTAACAGCTCAGTCATACGCGCGACGATAAAGGGTTGCGAGATGGTCTGGTTGGCGGCAATCGGCAGCGCGTGGTCTCCGTAGGCGCGGCCCTGCAAAGCTTCCGGCACAAAGCGATGACGCGGTATTGCGCGCATGGCTTCGAGCACGCGCGCATCCTGAATGCGATAATGATCGCGCAGACGCTCGACCATCCGCTCGCGCGGGATGCGATATTCGGATTGAGATGAAAGAGGACGTAACGGTGCTGAACTCAAGCGTGTGGCCTTGCTCTAAGAAAACTCTTCCGGCGAGTTGTTTCTCAAATGCTCTGTAGTGTCTGCTTCGCTTCCAGATAATTCCATGAATCTATCGCCGTCAGCGCGCGATGATCGGTCATATCACTCTTGAGCGGCGTGACGGAGATATAGCCCTGCTCGATGGCTTGATAATCCGTGCCGTCAACCGCCGCGTCGGAAGTGAAATACTCTTCGCCGATCCAGAAATAGGGTTTGCCGCGCGGGTCTATGTGCTCGCTGATGACGGGCCGCGCGTTCTTGATTCCCTGCCGCGTCACGCGCACGCCTTTGATCTCCCGGCGCGGAATGTTGACGTTGAGCAGAGTGCCTTCAGGCAATCCTTCGGTCAAAACTTTCCGCATCGCCGTGACAGCAAAACGCGCAGCCTCTGTGAAATCGAATTTCTCACGCGCCACTAAGCTAAAAGCAAGGCCCGGCACACCCAGGATAGTCGCTTCGAGTGCGCCCGCGACTGTGCCGGAATATGTGGCATCGTCGCCCAAGTTGCCGCCATGATTGATGCCCGAAGCGCAGATGTGCGGGCGCTCGTCTTCAGGAATGATCTTATTCAAAGCCAGCGTCACGCAGTCGGTCGGCGTGCCGTCCACAGTCCAGTGCCGCTCGTCTATCTGGCGTATGCGAAGCGGGCGCGCTAAGGTCAGACTATGCGAGGCCCCGCTCATCTCGGACGCAGGAGCAACCGTGTACACGTCTCCCACCTCGCGCAGGGCCTCTTCCAATTTGATGAGGCCGTCCGAGTGTATGCCGTCGTCGTTCGTCAGTAGGATGCGTGTCATCACAAAAATAAACCGGCCAAGCGGACGTGTCATTCACTGCTACACTACGCTCAGACGGTTGACCTGACGCTGGGGCGTGAACCTGAAGCCAACTTCCCTTTAAGAAGGAAGCTAAGGTGATACGGGTTTGCTTAGTCGCGCTGGATGCGCGGGCGACCCTTCTTCTTGTTGCGCTTGCGCGCGAGAGCCGATTTGAGTTTCGCCTTCTGTCCCGGCGGCATAAAGAACGCATGCTTCTTCGCATCTTTGATGATCTCTTCGGTCATCACGCGACGCTTGAATCGGCGCAACGCGCTCTCAATTGATTCGCCCTGATTAACTGTCACTATCGCCATAACTTACTTACCAATCTCCCTTAAATTAAAACCTCAAAACAAATCCGGCTGTTGCCTTCAGAGACAATGTAACATGTCTTAAACGGTTAAGGTCAAGCGCGCAGGCACACATTTATCTGCGAACACCGCTCTCAGATACTTTATTCAGAGATGAACCCTGCGAATGCTTTATGCACGCTCGCAGGGTTCATCTGCAAAAGGAACTAAATGCTCGATCAGGCAGAAGCCACTGTGGCCTTCTTGCTGCGGCTGAGGCCCTGAATCTGAACCGGCTTGTCGCCCTTGATATCCTGCTTCTCAAGCACCATCTGATTGTAAAGCTTACGCATCATCGCAGCTTCTTCCGCAGCCGTCTTCGGCCCGTCCATCATGGGCTTGTTCGGGCGCTGGATGTCAATCTGGTTCAGCACCATGCCGTGTGCGTTGTCTGCAAGCTCGACTTCCTTGCCTTTAGCAAAGATTTCATGACGGCCATGCTCCTGATACCACTTGGCGACAGTCGCATTCTGGTGCATGTGCTCGATAATGTTTCTCCAGCCGATGCCCGTGTTGTAGGCGCAGAAGGAGATTTCGCCTTCCTGTGTGCCATACGGGATGATGCACATCTCCGTGCGACGGAAGTCATAGTTGAACAAATCCTGAAACCACATGCCTGCGATAAAGAGGAAGTTCCAGCGGTCTGCGCGACGCTTCTCGATGTCCGTCTTGGTGCGCTGTCCGTCAACCTTGCCGTAGTCTTTGCCTGTCAAGCCAAAGGATTTGTCGAACTTCTTGAACAGCTCATAAAGAGTAAAGTGCGTCGGCGATTTGTAAGGGTTGTAATGCTTCAGAAGCGTCAGACCCATCATCAGGTTGGACATCCACTTGCCGCGCGCAGCGTCAGTGATCTTCTGCATGTCTTTGACAAGGCCCGGAATGTTCAGAAACTCCGGCACAGGATTCATCTCTTTGGTCTCTTTATCAATCATCACCGCCGTGCCCACGCCGCAGTTCGGGTGGCAACCGCAGGAGACTTGTCCCCATTCGGCTTCCGGGCCATGCACGAGGTCTGCAAAGTCTGCGAACGCGCCCATCAGGGAGAGCGGGAACCAGTCGCGCGTCGGCTCCGTGATGCCCACCTGACTCTTCACATCATTTGCCAGATGCGAGAGCGTGTAACGCTGCTGCATGCGACGCTCAGGCGTAATTTCTTCGTCACGTCCGGTAAAAGAAACCGGCTGGAAAGACAGGAACGCGATCTTCTTCGGATTGTCGAGCGCAAAGCGAATGATAGAGCCGACCTGATCGTTGTTGATGCCGTTGACCAGCGTCGTCACGAGCACGATTTCCACACCGGCTTCATGCAGGTTATTGATAGCGCGCAGCTTCACGTCAAACAGGTTACCGACCTGACGGTGGCTGTTGGCGTCGTTGCCGATACCGTCGAATTGCAGGTAGGCGTAACGAAGGCCAGCCTCTGCCGACTCGCGGCAGAACTCTTTGCTCTTGGCAAACTCAATACCGTTGGTCGCGCACTGCACGGAGTTGTAGCCGACCTTGCGCGAATACTTGATGGCTTCTATAAAGTGCGGCGAAATCGTCGGCTCGCCGCCGGAGAACTGCACGGACATCTGCCTGCGCGGCTTGATTGAGATAGCATTGTCGAGAATCTCGCTGATGTCCTCAAAGCTCAGCTCATGCACAAAGCCGACCTGATTGGCGTCCATAAAGCACGGGTCGCACATCATGTTGCAACGATTGGTCAAGTCCACCGTGAGCACGCTGCCACGACCATACTTGATCGTGCTCGAACCATGATTGTGAAGCTTCTCGTCGTTGTGCGACTGAATGTCGCGGCCCGGAAACATCTTCTCGATATGCATCAGAAACTTCGAGTCAATCGCCATGATGTCCTCGAAGTGGCCGTGCGTCGGGCAATCTTTGACCATCCAAATCTGGCCGTCGCGCTCAATGATCTGAGCTTTAATCTCACCGACCTTTTCATTAATAAGCTCGCTGACATCTCTCTTGCCGTTGATGATCGCCTCGCGCGCCTCGATCACGCACTGCGGGCAGAGCGAATCAGTAGTGCGCGGAAAGCCCAACGTCGGCTTAGATTTCTGCCATGACTTGAGCAGCGGCTTTTCAGACCACTTGGGGGTAAAAGATGGATTCGGTTTGTACTTATTGACGGACTGAATCGTGTTAAATAAGCCGCCAGCAATGACTGTCAGGCTTTTTTCGACGTGTTTGATAGGTCTCATTTTTTTCCTTTTTGACTTAATAAAAGATGCCGATTAGCAGTTAATCGAACCGCTCTAACGCTCGTACAGGCATACGATTGCAAACCGGCAACCTTGCAATAGCAATGACCGTGCCGCCCTTTAGCCTCATATCTTGTAAGTGATGCAGCTAAACATCTTAAGTTATTTGACCGGTTAAATTAGAGACGGCTGACTGCGGCATCTCATGTGTCATTATTGCCCGAAACGCTGAGCGCGCCTCCATTTGTAGCATTGTGACATTATCAAACAGGGCAAGCGGCAAAATCTGGCGAAAGTCCAGATTATGAAGCAGATGTAATTTAGAGCTGGCGAAGTTAACACTTGGGTCAAATTCGCTCAGGGAGACAATGTCACTATTTTGGATACGGTTTTCCACACCTGTGCCGCTATGGCCTATCCCCTTATCTATCCTATTATCAAGACATCACAGGCCAATGCCCAGTCGGCGGATTTCCGTTCGCCAACTGTACGCCGACACAATCGCTTAGCAGACGTTACTTCAAGTAACTATTGAACTTACAGGCACAACTTGTTGCAAAGAAAAGTCTTTACAGCATACCTCTCAGATGTTACATTCCGGTCACTTTGCCGCTAAACTATTGTAGCGCAAAGGATTGAAAGGGTTCCGGCACATTACTTTGGGGCGTTCGCCTTTCATCGGCACACTATCTTGGGCTTTTGTAGCTAAAAAGACACAGGTAGTTTTTCATCAAGGCTTTCAGGCCATAGCGTAAACAGAGAAAGATTTGGAGGTGCTCACCTTGAACAAGGCTGCAAATACTTATTGGACGGATCAACGCTTACGTGCACAGCGTGTTGCCACACGCGCACTTCCAACTCTCGCTCCGGCGCGCGATCTCTCGCGCGAGTTAATCGGAACCCGCACGGAGATTCGCCGTCGCGGCGGCCTTATTCCTTCGTGGGTCATCTTTACGACAATCATTCTGGCGACCTTCGCTCTGTGCGTGTCTGTCACGATGCGTACGCGTGCGGAGATGAACACTGCCTCACAGCAATATGAAAGAATGACCGCCGAGGTGGAGTCGCTGCGCAATGGTAACGCTGCGCTGGCGCAAGAAGTCAATCGCCTGCGCGACGACCCGCGTGCCATTGAGGCTGCTGCGCGCACGCGGCTTAATATGGTGCGCGCCAACGAAATCATTGTGCCTGTCGAATGAACCTGTGGGGAGGCTCATTCGGTCATGTAGGCTATCGGGATATTTGCCCTGCCTGTGCCTGCCGCTGGTTTCCCTGCTCTGCTCCTTCTGTCAAAGGTTCCTGCCGCTCGCTTGCGACCCGGGGCTGCCACTCCGGGTCGCGCCTCTCTTTCTGACTGCCGCCAAATCTAAACTGACATCTGGTTGACACCTGCATAACCGTCAACTAATATCGAACTCTCTTAATATTTTACGAACAAACTAAGCGCGCGAGATGAATTATGAAGGCGCTCGGACATTGAAGAGAAGCTATGCCTGACACTAAAGAGATTGCATCGCCACAAGAAGCAGCCGTCGAGCGATGGGAGCAAGAAACCCTCGCTCCTGTTCTAAAGAAACGCCCTGAGAGAAAAGCGCGTTTTGAGAACGTCTCGCTCGATGAGGTCAAACGTCTCTATACGCCCGCGGATGTGGCCGATGTGGATTTCGAGCGCGACATCTCTTTTCCGGGCGAGTTTCCCTATACGCGCGGCATACATCCGACGGGCTATCGCGGCAAGATGTGGACGATGCGGCAGTTCGCAGGCTTTGGCACGCCTGAAGAGACTAACGCACGCTTTAAATATCTGATGAATCAGGGCCAGACAGGACTTTCTGTCGCTTACGACCTGCCTGCCTTGATGGGCTACGATTCCGACTCGCCGCTTTCGGAAGGCGAGGTCGGCAAATGCGGCGTCGCTGTCTCCAGTCTCTCCGATATGGAGATTTTGTTTGACGGTATCCCGCTCGAAGAAGTGACTGTCTCACAGACGATTAATGCCCCGGCTTCTATTTTTCTGGCGATGTATCTGGTGGTCGCAGAAAAGCAGGGCGCGGACTGGAAAAAGATTTCGGGCACGCTGCAAAACGATATTTTAAAGGAATACATCGCGCAGAAAGAATGGATTTACCCGATTCGTCCGGGGATGAAGCTAGTGACAGATACCTTTGAGTTCTGTACAAAGTACGTTCCCCGCTACAATCCGATTTCTGTGAGTGGCTATCACATACGCGAGGCCGGAGCGACCGCGCTTCAGGAGTTGGCTTTCACCTTACGCGACGGCATAGAGTATGTTGACTGGGGCGTGCGCGCGGGCTTGGACGTGGATGAATTTGTCCCGCGTATCTCCTTTTTCTTTAACGCTCACAACGATTTCTTTGAAGAGATTGCAAAGTACCGTGCGGCTCGTCGCATCTGGGCGCGCGTGATGCGCGAGCGTTTTAACGCGAAGAACGAACGCACGCTGCAACTCAGGTTTCACACGCAGACGGCTGGCGTCTCGCTCACTGTCCAGCAACCTCTCAACAACATCGTCCGGGTTGCGATTCAAGCTCTGGCGGGCGTGCTTGGCGGCACAAACTCGCTGCACACGGATGCTTATGACGAAGCTCTGGCGCTGCCGACAGACCGCGCCGCGCTGATTGCGCTTCGCACGCAGCAGATCATTGCCGAAGAGACAGGCGTGGCCCACACTGTTGACCCGCTCGGCGGCTCTTACTTCATCGAAGCTCTCACGAAAAAGATGGAAGACGGCGCGATGGATTATTTTGAAAAGATTGACGCGATGGGCGGCATGGTCGAAGCCATCGAGAAGGGATTCCCGCAACGCGAGATACAAGAGTCTGCTTATCAATATCAGAAAGCGGTCGAGCGCGGCGAGCAATCAATCGTCGGCGTCAACAAACATCAGATGGCATCAGAGCCTTCTGAATTTCCGATTCTAATTATTGACGAAGGGGTGCGCGACCGTCAGGTCGAACGGCTCAATCAAACACGCACGCGCCGCGACAAAGGAGCGGTCGCCAATGCCCTCGAAAAATTAAAACAGGCCGCAAGCGGAGATGAGAACACCATGCCTGCGACTATCGAAGCAGTGGCTGCTTATGCCACGCTCGGCGAAATCTGTGACGCGCTACGGGATGTTTACGGTCTTTATGAAGAACCGGCTTTCTAATTCAACTTTCCGCATGAACAATCTGGCGCAAAAAAAGATAGAGCGGATAACAGCTTTACTCTTCTCAGTGCTTCTGCTCCTCTCTATGAGCGCGACGATGTTTGCTGCCGGCGCTGGAGACAGCGTTGTTATTGAGAAGAAGAAAGTTGTTCTCGTTCGCACAGGAAAACTAATCAGAGATTTTCCCGAAAAAAAGCGTGCGATCGTTAGCTATCCGATTCTCAAAAGCGGCATCAGCAGTCCGGCTGTCTTAAGGAAAGTTCGCTCAATGCTTCAGGTCAAAAATATCTTTGATACTTCAATCGAAGAATATAGAGCAGATACATGGCTTGAGGAATTTGACTACGAGGTCAACTACAACAAGAATTTCATTCTCGACCTCACCTTCATGCAGACCGGCACGGCGGCTTACCCGGACTCGCAGCGCAAGCATCTCGCCATCAATCTCAAGACCGGCAATTTGATAAAGGCCAGAGAGGTTTTCAAACCGGCTTCGCTGAAGACGCTGGCTGATTTGCTGGATCAAAAGCTACAGGATGAAATCAGGCAAACTCAGGCGGAGACGGCCAATGATATGAATCAGGAAGAACGCGACGGCATGAAGGAGATGTACGCCAACCTGAAATTCAAGGTCGAGAATCTTGACGATTTTATTGTCAGCGATAAAGGCGTCACCTTCTTATACGAGGCGGATTTTCCTCATGTAGTCCAAGCTCTCGAACCTGTCGGAGAATATTTTTTCAGTTATGCTGAACTCCGCCCGCACATCCAACAAGAAGGTTTGTTGGGGGTCTTCATTAAATAGATTTCTGGAATTATGAGCGAAAGAAAGATTCGTGTTCTCGTCGCCAAGCCCGGTCTGGATGGTCATGACAGGGGCGCAAAAGTGATTGCGCGTGCCCTGCGTGATGCAGGCATGGAAGTCATCTATACCGGACTCAGGCAAACGCCCGAAATGATTGCCGCCGCAGCCTTGCAGGAAGATGTGGACGCCGTCGGCGTCTCTATCCTGAGCGGCGCGCATAACACGCTCTGCCCGCGCATCATCTCGCTCTTGCGTGATGAAGGAATGGATGACTGCCTCGTCCTCGTCGGCGGGATAGTGCCGCAGGACGACATCGCGCGACTCAAAGAACAGGGCGTGGCCGAAGTCTTTCTGCCGGGCACTTCGACCGAAGACATCGTCAAATTCCTGCGCGAGAACGTCAAGCCACGCGAATGATGTTGGAAACGGGCGGAGCAGGTTCAGACGCGATCATCACAGAGCATCGGGGCTTGTCCGCCATCATTCGCCTTAATCGTCCAGCCGAGCGCAACTCTCTTTCCATCAACACACTCCAAGAATTGGATCAGGCCGTCTCGACAATCATTGAAAGCAAAGATACGACGGCTCTCATCCTGACAGGCACGCGCGATGTCTTTGCCTCAGGCGCGAACATACACGAGCTTGCTCGATTGACTCCTGAAACGGCCAGAGCCTTTGCGCTTCGCGGGCAAGCGCTTTTCCACAAGATTGCACACGCGCCACAACTCACCATCGCAGCCATTAATGGCTATTGTATGGGCGGCGGCTTAGACCTTGCGCTCGCTTGCGACCTGCGCTGTACTTCATCCGATGCGACCTTTGCGCATCCGGGCGCGCGGCTCGGCAGCATCACCGGATGGGGCGGCACACAGCGTCTTCCGCGACTCATCGGACAAGCGCGTGCGCTAGAAATGTTCACGACCGCTCGCCGCCTCAACAGCAGCGAAGCCTACGAGGTTGGTTTGGTAAACCGCATTGGCGATCCTGTTTTGG
Organism: Pyrinomonadaceae bacterium; assembly: GCA_963817025.1. Taxonomy (GTDB): domain Bacteria; phylum Acidobacteriota; class Blastocatellia; order Pyrinomonadales; family Pyrinomonadaceae; genus JACMLC01. The sequence goes on from CAWFML010000005.1 coordinate 1,950,643, forward strand.
ATTGCGCTCTTGAATTTGTGAGACAGAGGGAAAGAGGCTTTGACACAGACAATTGACCGCCTCTCAATTCGCACGCGACCTGCCAGCGTTCCCATCATGCGGCAATGGTGGGGCAAACTGCTCTTCCTGCACTGGCCCGTAGAAGAGTCTTTACTTCGGCCTTTGATTCCGGGACATCTCACGATTGATACCTTCGAGGGCAAAGCATGGATCGGCGTCGTGCCGTTTACGATGTGGGGCATACGACCTATTTTCACTCCGCCTGTTCCCGGCTTCAGCGCATTTCATGAGCTAAACGTACGCACTTATGTTCACTACAAAGGCGTGCCCGGCGTCTGGTTCTTCTCGCTCGACGCGCAACATGCTCCTGCTGTCTGGATGGCGCGAAACTTTTTCAAGCTTCCATACTTCAACGCGCGCATGACCCTGGAGCAACAGGACAACAGAATCATTTACTCTTCGACACGCACGCACAAAAACGCCTCGCCTGCCGCCTTCAAGGCGATATGGAACATAGGCGAAGCGTTAGAGCCTTCCGCACACGAATCGCTGCCGTTTTTTCTGACCGAGCGATACTGTCTGTACGCAGCCCGTCAAGAGAAACTTTACCGCCTCAGGATTTCTCATCCCGTCTGGCCCTTGCAGCAAGCAACGCTCTCGGAATTTCATTCAACGATGATCGAGTCTCTAGGAATCCCAACACCCGCGGGCGAGCCGCTCCTGCATTACGCGGAAGAACTGAAAGTAGACATCTGGCCTTTGGTCAAAGTTCGGTTATAGCCACAGAGACCGAGGAGGAAGGCAAAAGTAAAAAGGTAAAAGGCAAAAGTGAAGCAGGTTTCAAAGCCTTTCTTACTTTACCTTTTGCCTTTTACCTTTTTACTTTCTCTGTCTCTGTGGCTATTTTTTGAGGAAGCGGGCGATTCCCTGCTGGCAGTCCTCTGTCATGCGCGCGATGGCGTTGACATCCACGCCGGATTGAAGCGCGGCATCAAAGGTCATGCCATCCATGTGATACAGCAGCCGCTTCGAGAGCATGACGGCAGAGCGGCTGACCTTTTCAAAGCCGCGCGCGAAGTCTGCGACCTCCGTCTCGAACGCTTCCTCAGCGTAAACATGATTGATGAGGCCGATGCGTTCGGCTTCCTCTGCGCCGATTTCGCCGCCGCGCGTGATAAGTTCAAAGGCGCGTTTCTCAGAGACGTTGCGCCGCAGGATTGCCATCACCATCGCAGGCACGAATCCAATCTTGACTTCCGGATAACCGAAGCGAGCGGAACTCTCTGCAAGCACCATATCGCAGGCCGTTGCAAGACCGCAGCCTCCGGCCAGAGCGCGCCCGCGCACGGCAGCTATGACAGGCACGCGCACGCGGCGAATTTGCGCGAACAATTCCATCAGCGATGAAGCATCTTCGAGATTTTCCGTAATCGAGCTTTCAGAGATTTTCTGCAAGGCGGAGAGGTCTGCTCCCGAACAAAAGTCCGCGCCCGCGCCTGTGATGACGACGGCCCGGACAGCATCATCTTCATCCGCACTCCGCAGAGCTTCTTTGAGACTGCCGATTAAAGCGTCATTCAGGGCATTACGCTTTTCCGGACGGTTCAAGGTGATGCGCGCGACCGCGCCATCTACTTCGTACAGAAGTTCTTTAACTGTTTCGCTCATAGAAAAATCGCTTGTTAGATCGAGCCAAGAAAGCTGCCGAGCGCGGCGGTCACTTCCTCATGCGCTTCCTGCTGCACCCAGTGGCCCACGTTTGCCAGTCGCACTTCGCTGTACGGGCCGTCTATGTAATAGCCCACGCCGCGCACGGTCTCAGGCACGACGGCATGATCGCGCTCGCCGTAGATAAACATCGTCGGCATTTTGATGGGCGATTCATCCGCGGCTTTTTGTTTGTCGCGGCGATTGAAAAAGAGAGAGAAAAAGTTGGCTCGATAATAATTGAGTCCGGCGGTCAGCGCGCCCGGCTCGCGCAGAGCTTTTTTGTAGACGGCGATGTCCGTCCCGGTGATCGTGCCGGGCTTAAAGACTGTCTCGGCAAACATCTTATCAATAGCGGCAAAGTCGTTACGACTCAAGAGCCATTCGGGCAGGCGCGGGATTTGAAAGAAGAGCATGTACCAGCTTCTGAGCGCCTGCTTGAGAGTCATGTTTTTGAGCCAGACGGCCAGCGGCGGGACTTGCAGCGCGGCGAGTCGCCAGACATATTCAGGATGTTTGAGAGCGACGGCCCACGCCACGCCCGCGCCCCAATCGTGGCCCACAATCGCCGCCTCGCTTCTGCCGAAGTGACGTATCAAGCCGGTCACATCGTCAATCAGCAAGTCCATTCTGTAATCTTCCACGCGCGACGGCTTGTCGCTCAGGTTGTAGCCGCGCATGTCCGGCGCGACAACGGTGTACTGCTCTCCGAGGCCCACCAGTTGATGCCGCCACGAATACCAGCATTCAGGAAAACCGTGCAGCAGGACGACGAGCCTGTCGCCATGGCCGTGCTGTGCGTAATGAAGCCGCACGCCGCCTATCTGTGCATAGCCGTGCTGGATGGAACCAATGTCAATTAAGGCTTTGCTCATAAGAACAGTGACGAGTGATAAGTGACGAGTGATGAGAGAAAAGCTATCTCTGATTTCTTCATCGGCTCATGAGTTTATTCCAAGCGACTGTGCCTCGTCGTCAGGCACGTCAATCTTCATGCGTAGAAGCGCGGTCGAAAAAGTTTTGCCCTGCGCGTCCGTCATCAGCGAGAGCGTGCCGCCGCCGTCCAGACTTTCATGAAGCAAAAAGTTAAGCGCGGAAAGATTGGGCAACTCGAAACGCTCCACGTCTCCCTTGCAGATTGGCCCGAAATGCTCTTTGACGCGCGCGGCAGTCACTTCCTTCACGAGCAATGGATAAAATTCTTCACTGAGCGCAATCAGACCGACGTTGGCCGTGTCGCCCTTATCGCCTGAGCGCGCGTGAGCAAGTTTGGTTAGTTGAATTTTCATAATCTCTTTTCGTATAACGAGAGCCAGTGAAAGCCGACGACGACGAGCGAGTGATTGATTGTGCCGCCGGCAATCAGCGCGGGGATGTCTGCGAGCGGCGCGAGGCGGACGACCGTGTGTTCAGTCGATTCAAAAACAGGCTCGCTCTTGAAAGTCACGTCGCGCGCGAGAAAAGTATGTATCCAGTTATTTTGAATCGCAGGATTCGGGCGCGTCTTGCCCAAAAATAAAATCTCGCGCGGCACGTAGCCGGTTTCTTCAAACAACTCTCGCCCGGCGGCGGCGCGCGGCGTCTCGCCCGCATCGACCATCCCGCCCGGAATCTCCAACGTCAGTTCATCGCTGCCGTGCCTGTACTGCTCTATCAACACCACTTCGTTGCGTTCGGTCAACGGCACAATATTTACCCAGTCGGGAGCTTCGATGCAATAGAAGTCATGTTCGACTGCGGCATCGCGCGGGCTGCGACAGCGGTCACGTCTCACACGAAAGACGCGGCAATCCGCAACCATCTCGGATTGAAGTCGCTTCCACGCGAACTCTTCAATACGCGACTGTGCCGGACTGGAAGAGACATCTTCCTGAGCATGCCTTTCATCATCAGGCGCGGCTGTAACTGTTTCCGCATTGCGCGTCACGCTTCTCTGACCTCCACGCGCGGCGTGATTTCGGATTTCGGAATCAGCGCGGGCCAGTAGGCGACTATCTCCTCGACTTTCGGGCGGCCACCGGCAAAGCCTGTCACGCCGGGCGGGCCAGTCAGAATCAACGGCGCAATCTCTTTGGTAAATCTTTCGACGGCTTTGCGATCCGGGCCGCGAACGCCGATACGCAGTTGCACTTCCGCAATATCCGGCGGCGGCTCGCCAGCCAGTTGACCATGCGTGGCGTTTGCGCCGACATACTCGGTTAAAATCTGGTCAAACTTCAGGCCCAGACGTTCGAGACGACCGCGCAGAATTCTGTCTGCGGCCTGCGCTTTGTCGTAAGCATCGGGCCATGAATAAACGAGCGTGCCGACGGCTTTGTATCCGGCGGAATAACTGATCGAGACTTTGAGAAATTCCGTCGCCGGTCGTCCCTCTATGCCATAGACGCGGACGCGATCCGTTCCGGCGTCTTCGAGTCGAATCGTGGTGAAATCCGCGACGCAATCGGGCGTGATGTACTCGTGCGGGTCGCCCATCTCGTAGAGCAGTTGTTCCTTGATGGTCTGGACACTGACGCGCCCGCCAGTGCCTTCGTGCTTGGTGACGATGAACGTGCCATCCGCAGAGGCTTCGACAATGGGAAAGCCCACGTCCGTCAGGTCAGGAATGTTGCGCCAATCGTACTGGCAGTTGCCGCCCGAAGCCTGCGCGCCGCATTCTATGATATGCCCCGCGATAGTTCCGGCGGAGAGCAAGTTCCAATCATCCTCTTTCCATTTGTACTCATGAATAATCGGAGCGAGCGTTAATCCCGTATCGGTTGCGCGTCCGGTGATGACGACCTGCGCGCCCTGATTAAGAGCCTCGACCATCGGCCATGCGCCGAGATAAACATTCGCGCTCTGGATACGTTCGCGCACGGTCGAGAGCGGCTCGCCCGTGTCCATGTTGCGAAGCTCTATGCCGCGCGAGAGCATATCGTCAAGACGAGACATGATGTCGTCGCCGGTCACAAGGCCGATGCGAAACTTTCCGCTGAGGCCGAGTTCGCGCGCCACCTCGCGGACGGCTTCGGCGCAGCCTTCGACATTGACGCCTCCGGCATTGGCTGTGACCTTGATATTGCGCTCGACGCAAGCCGGAAGAATCTGCTTCATCAGCGGCACAAAGTCGCGCGCGTATCCGGCTTGCGGGTCGCGCGCACGCTGCTTCTGCATGATAGACATCGTGACTTCGGCCAGATAGTCGAGCATCAAATAATCTATCGGCCCTTCTTGAACCTGACGCACGGGCGCGTCAAGCATGTCGCCCCAGAATCCCTGCCCGCTGGCGATACGAATCATCTGCTTCATAAAGTTTTTCTAGTCCCAAATCTCAAGTCCCAAGTCTCAAGTCACAATCTTGACTTGAGGCTTGGGACTTGGGAGTTGAGTTTCAATTGTTAAGTCTGACTTACGGAGTCGAGGTGACGGTTGGCGGCTTGATGCCCGCATCGCCGCCGCGATTCGTGTCCGTCATACGCATAGCGCGCTTGCGCCGTGGCCGCCTCATTTTTCCGCCCCCGCCCTTTCCAGCAGAAGTGAATGAGAACTCGCGCTTTTCGCCCTTCACGTTGCCGAGCCAGAGCCAGTCGCCCATCTTTTTCGCGCGCACGGAGACCGCCGGAAGCGGCGGCGGAGCTGTTGTCGGAGACACTGCGCCTCTCTCGCCGAACATCATCGTCGCGCCTGTGTAGCCGCGCGTGGTCACGGCGCTGATCATGCCGGAAACAGGACTGCCTCCGCCTTCGGGCGCGATGGTGAACTGTTTTCCGGTGATGGTCAAAGTGGCCGGGCCGGTCATCCCGCCTTCAGGATAATTGACAGTGCCTGTGTAAGTGCCTGAGAGGTCTGCGTCCGCGCCTCCGTCCGTACGCTCCATCATGCCTGAGCCGCTCGTGGACATGTTCGCGTTCGCATCCTGACCGCTGCCGGACATATCGCCGGACATATTAGCGTTGCCGGACATGTCACCTGACATATTCATATTGCCGGACATGTCGCCGGACATGTTGGCGTTCGCATTGCTGCGAGCGCGGCGGCGTGGACGGCGACGGCGACGACCCGAATTTGAATTGCCGGACATGTTCATATTGCCTGACATGTTCGAGTTCGTAGTCATCTGACCGCCGCGCGTAGTATCGTCATCCTGTGTGGTAGTGTTTGAGTTTGTGTCCTGCGGCAAACCGCTCGCTGACGATACAACCAGGTCAGCGTAGGCGAGAGCCACGCAGGCGGCAAACACAAACAACAGACTGGTGATTCGTCTTATGTTGCTGCTCACGGATGTTTCTCCTTTTGTGTTGTATCGCGCACGTGCTTTCCAAAAGAGCGCGGTACTGAGTAAAATACGGGCCAACGCTTCGGGTTTCCCGGCGGCGAGCGGCCCTCTGGATGTCAAACTTCAGCAGGTGCGCTTCTCGCGTGCCTTTGCATCTCCGGCCTTGAATTTATTTCTGACAAGCGAGATGCGGGAACGCTAAAACGATAAATGAATTAACCGAACGGGTACGTAGTTTCGCACAATAAACCACTTATTTGCACTAAAATTTTTACATTTAGCGACAGAGGCAGAGGCAATTATCTCTCAAGCCATCTCTGCGCCTCAGGTTTTAACTTTGCGCCTTTGCGTGAAAGAGCAAGTTTCTTGCAAAGACGCGAAATAAGAAAAGCTCAAGGCGCAAAGGCTTGAGTGATTCAGCGCCTGTTTTTTGAAATCGCCTCTCGATAAAACAGATAAAACCTTGATTCATTTTCTCTGTGTCTTAAACCAGCGATGGCGGCAGCACGAATTGGCCCAGATGCGGCCCGGCGTAATTGAGACCCGTTCGCAGGGCCAGTTCCAGCGCGTCGCGCGTCTCCTCCGGCGAGATGACGGCATCCACAAAGCCGCGTGCCGCAGCATACTTGGCATCCAGTTGCTGCTCATAAGTCTCGCGCACTTTCTCCATCTCCGCCTGTAACTGTTCGTCCGGCTGCTTGCCTTCCCTTTTCAATTTGTCGAGCTGTGTTCCCATCATCGCCTGCACAGCCGAGTCGCCTTCCATGACGCCCATTCTTCCGGTCGGCCAACTGAAAATAAAATCCGGGTCGAACCCTTGCCCGGCCATCGCGTAATATCCTGCGCCGGAAGCATGATTGAGCGTCAGCACAATTTTCGGAACCATCGCCGTCGCCATCGCTTCGACGAAACGCGCGCCAGCCCTGATGATGCCGGAGTGCTCCGCTTCCGCTCCGACCATAAAGCCGGACACGTCCTGTATGAACAAGAGCGGAGTCTGATGGCGATTGCAGGTCTCTATAAAGTAGGCGACCTTTTCCGCAGACTCTGCGTAGATGATGCCGCCAAAGCGCGGCGGGCCGGAGGGCTGCTTTATCAACCCGCGCGAGTTGGCGATGATGCCGACCTGTATGCCGCGCACGCGCGCGTGGCCCGTAATCATCTCTGTCGCGTACTCTGCCTGAAACTCGTCAAAGTTCCCGTCGTCCAGCAGACAATCGAGCACATCGCGCATGTTGTATGGCTGGCGATGGTCTTCAGGGATAAGGTCGTAGAGGTCTGATGCGGGGCGCGCCGCTTCCACGGTGTCCGTGATCGAGACGGCGCTCTGCGGCTTGACCGGAAGCTCTGAGACGAACTCCCTGATCTTAAGCAAACAAGCTTCGTCATCCGGAACACGATAATGCGCGACCCCTGAAATGGCGTTGTGCGTGCGCGCCCCGCCCAAAGTCTCGTTATCAATCGTCTGCCCCGTCGCGCCCTTGACCAGATTCGCTCCGCCCAGGCCCATGAACGAAGTGCCCTCGACCATGACGATGATGTCTGAGAGCGCGGGCAGGTATGCTCCGCCTGCGATGCACGGCCCCATGACGGCGGAGATTTGTGGAATCTTCAGATAGCGGCGCATGATGGAGTTGTAATAGAAGATGCGCGACGCGCCGTACTGGCCGGGAAAGACGCCGCCCTGATACGGCAAATTCACTCCGGCAGAATCCACCAGATAGATAATCGGCACATGCGAGCGCATGGCGATTTCCTGAGCGCGCAGAATTTTCTTGATGGTTTCAGGCCACCACGAACCGGCTTTGACAGTCGCATCGTTGGCGATGACGACGACCTCGCGCCCGCCGATGCTGCCCACAACGGTGACTACGCCCGCAGCCGGAGCCGCGCCATTGTATTCATCATAGGCGACGAGCAGACCCGTCTCCTGCATGTACGCGTCTTTATCAAGCAGCAGTTCTATGCGCTCGCGCGCCGTCAGTTTGCCCTGCTGATGCTGCTTCTCGATCTTGTCCGGCCCGCCGCCGCGCTTGAGCTTGGCTTCGAGCCGCCGCAGGTCTTCGGTCAACTGGCGCAGGCGCGTGCGCGTCTCTCTGGAATCTGAAATTGGCTCTGCACTCGGCATGGTAATCCGTGCTGAAAACGCGCCTTGCCCGAAGGCTTTCTCCGAACCGGCAAGCCGTTTATGAAAGAGTTGTTAAAGCTTCTTTAGATGCAAGTCAAAATATCACAGGACAGCGGCGGAAGACAAAGGAAGCGTGAAGCGCAGGAGCGGGAGCAGGCGACCGGGGCGCACAATCGAGGCGACTTCTCCGACGCGACGCGCGCCCATAGCTTTGTAGAAAGCTTCTGCATGAGGATCGCTGCCGATGACCAGTTCTCGAAAGCCAAGCTGCGAAGCCGTTTCGACTGCATGCTGCCAGAGCCGCTTTCCATGCCCGCCGCCGATGGCCGACGGCTCGACAAACAGGTGCATCAACTCCACATCAAAATCAGCTTGCTTCTCAAGACTGTAAAAGCCGACGAGGCTCTCCCTCTCTTCGACGACAAAGACCGGATGAGAAGCAACGTATCCGGGCGTGATGGTTAAATCTACGCGGCAGTCTTCGAGAAACTCCGCATCGTAGTTCCAGTGGCCCTTTGAACGCAGCGCGAGTTCGGTGAGCAAGGCTGCTTCACCTGTCTTTGCCTGACGAATGCTGCCTGGCTCGTCTGAAGGCACTTGTGTCTCTCCTCAAACAGTCAGAACCGCCAGCAGAGAGCAAGGCAGAAGGATGAAGGCGGAAGGATGAAAGGCATGCTGTTTAAGCTTGAGGCGCTCATCTCTGAAGAGCACTCTTTTCATCCTTCACCTTCCGCCTTCTGACTTGCTCTTCTGACCTGTGAGCATGTCCCGCAAAGCGGTTATATCAATCTGTGCGGGCACTCCTTCAAGCATGAGCACTCGCGCGCCGGATTGCTCGATGACGACGCGGCCATCTTTCGTCTCCATTTTCGTCTGCCTCACGGGCTTCTGAATGGAAGCGGCGTTTTCGACCGCCTCTGCGGATGGATAGCGTCGCTTGCTGCGCTCGACATAGCCAGCGTAAAACTCTGTGGCGTCCTGTTCGGAATCCCACATGGTCATCTGCGCCATCAGCACTTCGCCCTTCGGCCCTTCGTAAACAGCATAACGGTCGCCGCCCCAGCCCGCCGTCGCGCGCTCGGATTTTTCCGCAGATTTCAAAAACTCATCCAGTATCAGGAAATAACTCCACTCGCCGTTGACATCGTAATCCACGCGCTTCCATCCTTTGCCTAACAACGAAGCGATGTCGGGCATGTCAACTTTGACGGGAGCTTCGCGCGCGAAATATTTGTCGGCGTGCAGAACCTGTTCGGTGGATTGCGGCAAATCCGTGTAAGCCTGCGAGACCATTTTCCATTCGCCGCGCTCGTATAATTTGGTAGCGAATTTCAATCCCTTCTCATAGGGAAAGATCAAAGATTCGCGCAGGGCGCGCGGCGCGCTCTCAATCTTCTCGTTGGCAGACGTGTTGCCGCTCATGGATTTGAGAAAGGCTTTCGCGCGCTCGGGCTTGCGCATGATGTACTGCATCATGACGAGCGTCGCGTCGCCCTCGATCAGAGCATGCGCGGCAAGCTCCGCATCCGAATCTCCTTTGGGCCATTTTTCAAACCGGCGCAAGTCGAAATGCTGGTCTTGCAAGGCGTGCGTCAATTCGTGTGAGATGACGGGTTGCTGTCCTTCAAGCTCGATCCAGTCTGCCAGATAAAACTGCTGCGCCTTCGGGTCGTAATAACCCGCGACCTGTTCTGTCAGAAGACCGATGATGAAAGGACGATATTGAAAATCCACAGGGACTAGCCCAAGCTTTTTGAGCGTAATCTCCGTGGCGTGCATCTCTGCGGGCGTTGTCTCTTCGCCCAGATTTTTGATAATCATGCGCTCGATGTCCGTGCGCGACTGTGCGCCGCTTTTGACGGAGCGCAAGACTGCCAGTTTCCGAATCTCGCTTGTTTCCTCTAAAACTTCTGTGGTCGCACCCGTGATGGCCGCGCTTCTGGCATTGGCCGGAACGGCTGCCGGAGCAGTCTGCTGTGCACGTACAGGTGCTGCGAGAGAGGCTGCGAGAACTGAAATCGCTGCCAGAAAAGCTGTCGCACGGAGGCTGATTTTCTTTGACATCTGAATCCTTTCGCTCTTATAGTCCGCTACAATCGAACGAAACTTATTGTAACTGACTCACGGCTCGGCTGCACAACTGAAAAGCGCGGGAGGCGTTTCTTTAAATATGGTGTATCCAACTCCTCAGGAAGCATTAACGGAAGAAGTAGAATGGCATGAGACATTAGTGCGCGTGCGTTATTCGGAAACGGACAAGATGGGCGTTGTGTATCACGCAAACTATTTGGTCTGGTTCGAGATTGGCCGCACGGAGTTTTGCCGCGCGCGAGGTTTTTCATACCGCGATATGGAAGAGAACGACGATTCTTTTCTCGTCGTGGTCGAAAGCTATTGCCGGTATAAATCGCCAGCCTACTATGATGACGAATTGCTCGTGCGAACTCACATCACAGAGCTACGCCGCCGCTCGCTGCGCTTCGGTTACGAGATTGTGCGCCTCTCCGACGGGCAAATCATCGCCGAAGGAGAAACAGGCCATGTCGTAACGGATAAGTCTGGCCGCGTGCGCTCTTTCCCGCCCGGCTATAATCAACTGCTCTCTTCCGTGCCTTCGGATGCCATACACCTGACAGAGCCTCCGGCTGAGCGCGTGCCGGACGATGTAGCCCCGGATTAAAAGAGAAGATTCAAACAGGGATAGACAGGATACACAGGATAAAAGGCTGTAAGCTATTATCTTAACAGCATCACAGTGATAATAGACATCTCGTCCAACTTTCCCGGCACGCTCGCCTAAGCTCTCGGCACTCCTGCCGAGAGCTTAGGCGAGCGTGCCGAGAGTCTCGGCGGGACTGCCGAGAGCTTAGGCGAGCGTGCCGAAAGCTTAGGCGAGCGTGCCGAGAGTCTCGGCACGTTCGCCTAAGCTTTCGGCGTCTCGTCTTAGATTCTCGGCACATCATCCGAGGCTCTCGGCAAGCCCGCCGAGACTCTCGGCACGTCATCCGACGTTCTCGGCACACGCGCCGATAAACAAGACACACACGCCGATAGACTTGAGCGTAGAGGATTCTTTCTTCTGAATCCTGAGTCCTGAGTTCTGTTTTATTGTTCGTGTTTGAGCGAGAGGCGTGAGATTTCGCGTGCGCGTCCTGTCGTTTCGTCAATATCAATGAGGGCTGCGCAGATGCGTACGTCGCCTGTCGAATGTTCTGCGCGTCTGGTAGTGACCGTGGTAAAGCGCGCAATCACGTCTTGCCTGTCCATTCCGATGACGCCTGAATAGCTGCCTGTCATGCCGATGTCTGTCAGGTACGCAGTGCCGTCCGGCAAGATTCTTTCATCCGCCGTTTGCACATGTGTGTGCGTGCCCACGACCGCAGAGGCGCGGCCATCCAAGTACCAGCCCATTGCGTTCTTCTCTGAAGTAGCCTCGCAGTGCATGTCCACCAGACGGACTTTGACCTCCGGCGAGAGCGAGTCAAGCAGTTCGTTCGCGGCGCGAAAAGGATCGTCGGCAGGCGGCATGAAAACGCGCCCCATCAACGAGAGGACTGCGACCTGCACGCCGCGCACTTCACCGACCCACATGCCTTTGCCCGGCGTCCCCGGCGGATAATTCGCGGGGCGCAGCAGGCGCGGCTGCTTGTCTATGTACGGGATAACCTCGCGCTTATCGAAAATGTGGTTGCCGGAAGTCATCACGTCAATCCCGTTGGCGAAAAGCTCGTCGGCCAGTCGCGGCGTGATGGAGAAACCGCCCGCGACGTTCTCCGCATTCATGACGACAAAATCAAGCGCGTGCTGTTCGCGCAAATCCTGTATGCGTTCCAGCACCGCCACGCGCCCGGGCCGGGCCACCACATCGCCGATCATTAAAACTTTCATGCTCTATTTGGTCCAGAAAAAAGATTAGTGACAAGCAAGCAGCGATGCCTGACAAGAAAAAGCTTGTGTCTTGTCACTAATCGCTTATCACTTGTCACTGAAATTGATGGCTGGAGGGAGAACCGCGCTGGCCGTTCCGTAGCCGTAATTGAACCTGCGTGAACAGGTGGGTGACCTTTTAAGAGCCGCAGCCTCTGGCATTTCCTTAACGATGAAGGAATGCACTGGCTTTAGTTGCGGCATCGGTCTCCCTTTTTTACGACGTTGGCTCAATCATCGTAACTCGGTGACGAACCCCGCAGAAATTTTTTCCCTCCGCCAGGAGGATACTAACATACGAGTCAAGCGCGGAAAAGCGAGGCGTTGATTTTATTCAATGACAGATTTCTCGAAGACATCGAAAGAAGTTCCCGCAAAGACGCAAAGGCGCAAAGAAGAGATTCAAGATAAGTCATGGCTCAACTTCTTTGCGACTTGTCTTCTTTGCGCCTTTGCGGGAAATTTTCTGTTTATGAAATTATCAGACTGCCCGGCGCGGCGTTTTGCTGCTCGACAGTGCTGCGGACTTTGAGCAGGCGGTCGAGCATCTCCGCGCACTCTGCGCTGCGCGAGGCGAGTTGCGTGTCTGCCTGTTCGTGCAGTCGCTTGAGCCGGTGCAGCTCGTCCGCGATGTGCAGCGCGGCGAGGATGGCGACCTTGAGCGAGTCAACCGTCAGCGTGCCGGAAGAAATCTCGCGCATGCGGTTGTCCACAAACTCTGCGAGCTGCGTGATGTACTCGCTGTCGCCGTCAGAGCGGATGTTATAAGTCTGATTGTAAATCTCGACACGGATTGTCGGCGTCATCGCTGTATCCATATTGCCTTTGCCCAAACCGATACGGCTATCTCCGCTCTTCATTTGCGCATTGCCTCCGCCATTTCAGGATCAAGCGCGGCAATGGCATCAAGCATCGCTTCGACCTTCATGCGAATAATATCGCGCTCGGAGAGAAGCCGCTCGACCTGTCCTTCCAGCCGCTCTTTTTCGCTGAGCGCGCTGCCCAGCTCGCGGCGAACGGATGCGACCTCGCGCTCCAGACCGTCCTTCTCCTGACGCAGCGTCTTCGTTAACTCGATGGTGCGGTAAATCTTGTCTTCAAGGTGTGAGAATTTTTCCAATCCCGATAATCCGACCATCATTTTTCTCCGGGGAGCCGCATGCAGCGGCACATTAGACGAGCTAAACGATTATGCGCCTGTGGCGTGCGCGAGCGCAAGACAAAATAAAGATGTCAGATGTCGGATGTTGGATGTTGGATGCTAGTTGAAATCAGAAGAACTGGCATCCGGCATTTGACATCTACGCTCTCAGGCGGGCATCAAATTTTTCTTCGAGACTGCGAACGATGCGCGCGTGCATCTCGTCAACCTCTTCGTCGCGCAGGGTGCGTTCGTCCGCACGATATTCAAGACGAAGCGTCACGGAGCGTTTCCCTTCCGGCAGGTTCGCGCCCTCATAAACGCCTACCAGCTTTGAATCCGTGCAATAGTTGATGTTTTCATCCTGCACGACATTCAGCAATTCCGCCAGCGCGACGCGGCGCGCGACCAGCAGCGAGACATCACGCGTGACGGACGGGAAACGCGACAGCGGCGTGTATATCACAGCCGCTTCCGCAGCTCCAAGCAGGGCTGTCAAATCAACTTCGCAAACATAGACGGGCTGCCGGAACTTGTAAGCGGCGGCCACGGATTCCGCGAGCTTTCCAAGAGAGCCGACTCTCATGCCATCGCTCAGACTAATGATTGCCGCCTGTCCTTCATGCAGGTGCAGCACGCTTGCTTCCTCGAATTTCAGCGGCAACAGATTCATAGCGTCCGCCGCTGCTTCGAGCGCGCCCTTCAAATCATAAAAATCAAGCTCGCGCAATGCGCCCGCTCGGCCCTCTTCCGTCACGCCACCCGTCGCCACCAGCGCCAGAGCCTCACGCTCATGCGGCAACTCGCCGTCGCCCACTGACGCGAAGATGCGCCCGGACTCGAACAGGCGCACATCGCGCGTGCCGTGATTGAAATTTGTTCTGACGGCATCGAGCAATCCCGCGAGCAGCGTCGGGCGCATACGCGTCGCGCCCTCTATGATTGAATTGCTCAGGGTAACGAAACTCTCGTCTCCCAAACTTTCAATCACCAGCTCAGGAAGCAGCTCAAACGCTGCATCATGTTTCGCATCAATGAAGCTGAAGCTGACTGCTTCGTCAAAACCTGAGGCAGTCAACGCGCCGCGCATCTCGCGCTTCCTCAGTTCGGACGGCTGGTACTCGCCCGCGATGCCCGAAGCCGGAAGCCGCGTGGCAATCTTTTCATAGCCTGTGTGGCGCGCGACCTCTTCGACCAAATCCTCTTCGATGGCGACATCCACACGCCATGTCGGCACGACAAAGCTCATCTTAGAATGCAAGTTCACAGGAGTCTCTTCGACTACGCCGTCACGAAAACTCCATTCGGACTCACTGCTGGAGGCTCTGGCGCATTCCGAGAAGCCGAGCGCGGTCAGGATTCTTTCTATCTCAACGGGAGAGACACGCAGGCCCGTCAGAGTTTCTACGCGCTCAGGCCGCAGGCTCACCACCGGCTGCGTCAAAGGGCGCGGGTAAACGTCAATCGCATTCTCTGTCGCAACCCCTCCGGCCAACTCGCAAATCAAAGCCACACAACGTTCCTGTGCGCGCAGGACATTGGCATAATCCGCGCCGCGCTCGAAACGATGCGAAGCCTCCGTGTGCATGCCTAGCAGGCGCGCAGTGCGCCTGACGGATGCCGGATTAAAATACGCGCTCTCGATCAAGACATCCTGCGTCGCTGTCGAGATTTCCGATTCCTCGCCGCCCATCACGCCCGCCAGCGCGACGGCTCGCACAGCATCGGCGATGACCAGCATCTCTTCATCGAGCACGCGCTCCACGCCGTCCAGAGTTGTAAGCTTCTCGCCCTTGCGCGCACGCCTGACGACGATTCTATGCTCGGCCAGCTTCGCCAGATCGAATGCATGAAGCGGCTGGCCCATTTCATGCAACACGTAGTTCGTAATGTCTGCGACGTTGTTGATAGGCCGCTGGCCGATGGCTTCAAGACGTTTGACCAGCCAATCAGGCGAAGGCTGAATCTTGACGCCGCGCACCACGCGAGCGGCATAACGCGGGCAGAGCTTCGGGTCTTGAATCTCAACCGAAGTAAATTCTTCCGCCTGCTGTCCCGACTTCTGCGGCTTAGACTCAGGCAGACGCACACGCGCGCCTTCCATCGCCGCCACTTCGCGCGCGACGCCGAGGTGTGAGAGGCAGTCCGGGCGATTCGAGGTCAGGTCAATATCCAAAACGAAATCGTCGCCCGCCTCATGCACGCCCTCGACCGTCAGACCGAGCATCGTCAAACGCTCTGCCAACTCGCGCGGCGCAAGCCCTGTCTTTGTTAATTCACGAATCCAGTTATAGCTGATGTTCATATCGGAAACAGAAACAAAGTTACAATTTCATCTAAAACATAAAACTCTTCTTTGCGCCTTCGGTTTTAACTTTGCGCCACCAGCGCGAAACGCTGCTGTTTCACGCTGGTGGCGCAAACAAAGAAAGACTCAAGGCGCAAAGGGTTGAGTCAGTCTCTTAAGCCTTTCAACTAGACGACAAGCGTAATTCATCTTGTCGGCTCCCAGATATATTTTCCGGTCTTGTCTATATAGCCCTGCAAATGGTTTACCCAGACTCTCGCCAGTCCATCCGAAAAGTTGAGCGCGTTATCGAATTGCGGCTTGATGACGACCGCTCCGCTTTTGTCTATGAAACCATACTTGCCGCCGATTTTGACGAGGGCCAGTTCTTCCGCGAAGCCTCTGGTCCATTCAAACTCAGCCTTGATGACAATCTCTCCGGCCTTGTTGATAAAACCGAACTTGTTGTCCTGAATTACAGGCGCAAGCCCGTCCGCAAAACTTCCCGCGTAATAAAAACGCGGGGCAATCAGAACCTTTCCGGCCTTGTTGATAAAGCCGTACTGGTTGCCTATCTTCACATTCGCCAGACCTTCGGAAAAACGAAACGCATTGTAATATTCCGGCTTGATAACCATCTTTCCCTTTTTATCCACGAAGCCGTGCTTGTTATCAATGATGATGAGCGCGAGTCCTTCGGAAAAAGTGAAAGCCTTATCAAACTGCGGCTTGATAATAAACTTGCCTGTCTTATCAATGTATCCGTACTTGCGATCAATCACGACCACGGCCATGCCTTCGTCAAAGCTCTCGACGGCATCAAACTGCGGGGCAATCACGAGCTTGCCGGTCTTATCTATGAAGCCGCGTTTGGGTTGCTGCCCTCCGGTTTGCACGGAAGCAAAACCTTCGGCAAACGGGCTGGCAAAATCCACTTGCTCAAGCTCGATGACCATCTTTCCCGAACTATCAATCACGCCGCGCTTGCTGCCCGCTTTGACATACGCGAGACCTTCGGAAAAATCCCACCCGTCTTCAAACTGCGGCTGAATGACAATAGTTCCCTTGCGGTCTATGTAACCGACCTTGCCGTCTTTGCGAATCGGATACGGCCCGCCAGCATCCTTCCTGCGCGCCTGCCCGCCGGCGACCATCGTCACCGCAAGACAAAAAAGGCATGCGAGAAGGACTCTCATAAGTGATAAGCGGCGACCGACAAGTGACGAGTGGCAAGTGACCAGTCCGAAAAGCTTATGCCTGCTCGTCACTTGTCACTCATTACTTGTCACTGCTTTATCTAAACTGTTCGAGGAAGCGCACGTCGTTCTCGAAAAGCAGGCGGATGTCGTCGAGTTTGTACATCAGGGCCGACATGCGATCCAGACCGAAGCCGAAAGCGAAGCCGGAATAAATCTCAGGGTCTATGCCGACGGCACGCAAGACATTCGGATGCACCATGCCTGAGCCGCCGAGTTCGATCCAGCCTGAGCCTTTGCAGATACGACAGCCCTTGCCGCCGCATTTGAAACAACTGTAATCAACTTCCGCGCTCGGCTCTGTGAAAGGAAAGTATGACGGGCGAAACCGCGTCCGTATCTCCGGGCCAAAGAGCCTATGGACAAATTCGGACAACGTGCCTTTCAAATGCGCCATTGTGATGCCTTTATCCACACACAATCCTTCGACCTGAAAGAACATAGGATTGTGCGTCGCATCCGGCGTGTCGCGGCGAAAGACTCTGCCCGGCGCAATCATACGCAGGGGAGCAGTCCTGCGCTCCATCGCATGAATCTGCACGGTCGAAGTCTGCGACCGCAGAGCGAAGCCGTCCGTCGTATAGAAAGTGTCTTGCGAGGCACGCGCCGGATGACCTTCGGGAATATTGAGCGCGTCGAAATTATAATAATCGGTCTCGATCTCGCGGTCGTCTTCAATCGCATAGCCCAGCGAGACAAAGATGTCTTCGATTCTCTGGCGCAAGAGCGTAATCGGATGCAGATGCCCGCGACGCGGGCGACGACCCGGCAGCGTGACATCAATGCGCTCGCGCTCTGTGCGTGCGGCGCGGATGAAATCTTTCAGAGCCTGTTCGGCGGCTTCGAGAGCCTGCGCGATTTGAGCTTCGACTTGCTGCACACGTTGGCCGAAGGCCGCGCGGTCTTCGGGCGCGACACGTCCGATCAATTTCTTGACTGACGCCAGCGCGCTCTTCTTTCCGGTATGCCGCGTGCGCAGTTCACCCAGAGCGCGCTCCGCATCCCCGGCCTCTTGTAGATTGAGGTCGTCGAGATTGCCGTCGCCAAAGCGCGCAAAGCGTCCGAACTCTTGCTCGAACGCTTCGCGTGCAGCTTCTACTTTTTGGCTGTGATCTTCCGTTTGCCCTTCAGGCATCACCAAAATCCTTTTCCGCTAAGCTGCGGCGCGTTGCTGCTGTTCATTCTCCAGTGCGCTCTTCACCTGTCCTGAGAGAGCCGTAAAAGCATCCGGCGAGTTGGCCGCGAGGTCTGCCAGCACTTTTCTATCAAGCTCGATACCGGCCACTTTGAGGCCATGCATGAACTGCGAATAGTTGAGGCCGTTCAGGCGCGCGGCGGCTCCGATGCGCACGATCCACAGGCTGCGAAAATCGCGCTTCTTGAGCTTGCGACCGGTGTAAGCGAAATTCAGACCGCGCTCGACGGATTCCTTCGCAGAGCGATAAAGCTTCGATTTTGTTCCGCGATAACCTTTGGCTAATTTTAAAATCTTCTTGCGTCTTTCAAGACGCTTATTTCCACGTTTTGCACGAGGCATAGCTCGTCACCTCCTCTTAAATAAAAACTGTTCTTTGGTCTTAGGTCTTTAGGCTTTTGCATCTGCTATCTATGCTTGAAGCACCGGCTTCAAGCTCGAACAGCGTGCAGAGAACAAAACGCTAAGAACAAAAAAAACCAAAATACAAAGACAAAAAGTCCAAAACCTAAGACCTTCCGTAAGGCAACATCGCTTCGACACGCTTCTGATCCCCTTCGGAAACGAGAGAATCCGTATCGAGTTGACGCTTACGCTTGGTTGTCTTTTTGGTCAGAATGTGGCGCGCATGCGAGTGCCCGCGTTTAATCTTTCCCGTGGCGGTCAGGCGAAAACGCTTGGCCGCTCCTTTATGAGTTTTGAGTTTAGGCATAACTGCTCCTTCGATAATTTTAAAAACTAAGCTGTCCCCGCCGGCGGTGTTGACGCAGGCGGCGCAGGCGGCGCAGGTGGCGCAGGTGGCGTAGGTTTCTCAGGCTTCGCGCTTCCCTTGTGACGCTTCGGCGCGAGGATGATAAACATCTGGTTGCCTTCCATGCGCGGTCTTGATTCGACTTCGCCGACATCCGCCAAATCTTTTTCGAGCCGTTCCAAAATGCGCGAGCCGAGTTCTCTGTGCGTCATCTCGCGGCCACGAAACCAGATCGTCGCTTTGACCTTATCGCCATCCACCAGCCAATCGTGCGCGTGCTTCATGCGATATTCATAATCATGATCGTCGGTGCCGGGGCGAAACTTGACCTCTTTGACCGTGATGACAACCTGCTTCTTCTTCGCCTCGTTGGCTTTCTTCTTGGCTTCGTATTGAAACTTGCCAAAGTCGATAATACGACACACGGGCGGATCGGCTGTGGCTGCAACCTCGACCAAATCCAAGCCTTTTTCGCGCGCTCTGCGAATGGCTTCGCGCGTCTCCAAGACTCCGAGCTGTTCTCCGTCGTCATCAATCACGCGCACTTCGGGCACGCGGATTCTTTCGTTGATGCGCGCGACGGGAGCGCGCCGATTGTCGGGGCGATGACCGCGACCTCTAAAACCTGTAGCTATTTCTGCACCTCCATCGTTGGTAGTCTCAAGTTTCAGGTCTCAAGACCCGGGTCAAAAAAATCAACCGGGGTCTTGGGAATTTGGTCTTGGGACTTCGTTACTAATCGCGCGCGATGCGACGAGACCACGCGCCTTCTCTTTAAACTCTTCGAGCGTCATTGCGCCGATGTCGCCCTGAACGCGCTCGCGGACGGCGAGCTTGCCTTCTTCCATCTCGCGGTCGCCAAGCACAAGCATAAACGGAATTTTCTGTAACTGCGCGTCACGAATCTTGGCTCCGATTTTTTCGCTGCGAAGATTTGTGTCCACACGCAATCCCGCTTCGCGCAACTCGCGCGCGACCTTTTCCGCGTACTCGTTGATACGATCCGTAATCGGCAGCACGGCGACCTGCACGGGCGAGAGCCACATCGGGAATGCGCCCGCGTAATGCTCGATCAAGACGCCGAAAAATCTTTCGACAGAGCCGAACAGAGCGCGGTGAACCATCACCGGGCGATGCGGCTTATTGTCTTCACCGATATATTCAAGCTCGAAACGCTCAGGCAAATTGAAATCCCATTGCACTGTGCCAAGTTGCCACAAACGACCGATGGCATCTTCAATCTTAAGATCAATCTTCGGCCCGTAGAAAGCCGCTTCGCCTTCTATGCGCTCGTATGGAATGCCGCGCTCGTTCAAGGCATCTGCGAGTTCAGCCTCTGCACTGGCCCAGTCTTCCTCCGCGCCAAGATAAAGCTTGCCTGTGTCATTGCCTTTGACAGACAGTTCAAACTTCACCTTCTCGAAACCGAAAGTGCGAAACACCTTGTTGACAAAATCGAGGCAGTCGCCGATCTCGCCTCTAACCTGTTCCGGCGTGCAGAACAGATGTGCGTCATCAACCGTAAAGCCGCGCACGCGCAGCAAGCCATGTAAAGTTCCCGAAAGCTCTGCGCGATAGACAGTCCCCATTTCCGCGTAACGCTGCGGCAGGTCGCGGTAAGAACGCTGCTGCGATTTGTAGATGCCGATGTGAAACGGGCAGTTCATGGGTTTTAACCTGAACTCCGTCTCTTCTATTTTCGTCGGCGCAAACATCGAATCGCCGTAGCTCTGATCGTGCCCGCTCACCTGCCACAACTCGCGCTTGGCGATGTGCGGCGTGTAGACAAAGCTGTAGTTGTTCCTGACCAATTCTTCGTACAGGTAATCTTCCATCATCTTGCGGATGATCGCGCCCTTCGGATGCCAGAAGATAAGCCCCTGCCCGTATTGCTCTTGAATCGAGAAGAGGTCAAGCTCGCGCCCGATGCGGCGATGGTCACGCCGCTCGGCTTCCTCGCGCTGCTTGAGCCACGTGTCCAACTCTTCCTGCGTGAAGAAGGCCGTGCCATAGATGCGCTGCATCTGCGGGTTGGCGGCGTCGCCCATCCAGTATGCGCCCGCGAGCGAGAGCAACTTGAAAGCCTTCAGCTTATTCGTGTTCGGCACATGCGGGCCGAGACAGAAATCTATGAACGGCGAGTTGTCTATGTAGTAAATGCTGACCGTCTCGCTGCCCTTGTCCGCAATCAACTGGCACTTCAAAGGCTCTTCGCGCTCTTTGAAAACGCGCAACGCTTCTTCCTTCGTAATCTCTTCACGACGATAGGCCAGATTGCGTTTGGAGATGTCGCGCATGCGCTTTTCGATGACCGGCAAATCGCTGTCGGTCAGGGGGCGCGGCGCGATAACATCGTAAAAGAAGCCATAACGCGGGTCATCCAGAAGGGCCGGGCCGATGCCGAGTTGCGTGCCGGGAAAGAGATCGAGCACGGCTGCGGCCAAGAGATGCGCGGTCGAATGGCGCAGGACATCCAAGCCTTCGCGCGTCTGCGGCAAGACGGGTTCAATCCTCACAGGCTCGCCGTTCTCCTGCGCTTCGAGCGTGAAGGCAAGGTCAACTTCGCGGCCATTGACGCGCGCGGCCAGAGCCTGCTTGGCTCCCTCGCGGTCAAGCCGTTTCAAAGCTTCAGCAACCGTGACGGGCATAGCCAGTTGAGCCTGCGCGCCGTCTTTAATTTGAACGTTGATTTCGCTCATCTCTTTGGTATCCGCTTACAAGGGGCGTGAAATCCTCAAAGCATAAATAGCATCTTCTCATCTATTCATGCACAGACAATCCACGCAACACGAGCTAAACCGCAGCATGCGGTCTCGCGTTTCTGGAGAAAGCGTCAACCTAAATTTTCGTGTGCCGGTGATGTAAAACGGCAACTACTTTATGATCGGTTTCGATAGGAGCGCCTTCGCCGCGAGACCGCCTCGGTGGGCAGTCCGGCAATTAAATTTCAGAATCGAGTAAAGTATCGAGTTCGATTCATGACGAAGGTCTTCCGGAGCATCCTATCAAAAAATGAAAAATGGCAGGCTCGTGCGGATTTGAACCGCTGCCCCCTACCGTGTCAAATTACAAGGCCGGATTGTACCAAGACACACAGAGTAAGCGCAAGTGACACAGAGTATCGCTAGTGGGTCAGTTTGAAATTCTGGTGTCCATCCACGACGAAAGACTCTCCCGCAAAGGCGCAAAGACGCAAAGAAAAGCTCGCAAAGCGTTGAATGCCATTCGCGCTTTGCGGTCTTGCTTTGCGCCTTTGCGCCTTTGCGGGAAACTGTTTTTTCTTCGCTATTTTTGAAACTGACCCACTACCAGAGTATCGCTAGTGGTTCAGTTTGAACTTCGTAAGGTGTGTCGTGATTCGTGAGTTGTTTTATGAAGAGAGCAACAGTTTCACGCTGGTGGCGTAAAGAGAAGACCGCAAAGAGCGAGTAGCACTCAACCCTTTGCGGCCTTCTCTTTGCGCCTTTGCGCCACCAGCGTGAGAATCCGGCTCTGTTCCCCACTCGACGCACACGCTCAAATTGGAAAGCAACAGAGTTTTATTAGCCCCGCTTTATCTCAAAACGGAAGCCGCTGGAATTTCGCCCGCCTCGCCGAGCATTCCGAGGGGAAAACTATAACTGGTTGCGTACCAAAGGCGTGTGCTCGGACGATAAACGCCGATGTCCATAATACCGTTGCCGTCCCAGTCTCCGGTTTGCGCGATGTCTTCGGAAATGCCGTATTGTAGCGCGCCTAACTGGTTGTTGGAGCTACGCAGGATATACCAAACGTTGCTTGACTTGCGGCGGACGCAGATGTCTGCTTTGCCGTCGCCATCGTAATCTGCCGGATGCGGGTCGTCTGTGCCGAGTCCCCACTGAACGCCGTAAAAGCTGTTGTTAGAGCTGCGCAAAATGTACCAACTGCCTTGCGACGGGCGGAAAACTGCGATGTCCGCTCGCGCGTCGCCGTCGTAATCTTCTGGAACCGGAATGTCCTCGGCAATGCCGAAGAGCTGTGCGGAAAACTGATACGTGCCGCTCGTCAGAAAATACCATGCGCCGTCTGAAGGGCGATAAACGGCGAGGTCAGTGCGCCCGTCACCGTTGTAATCGGCGGGAACAGGCTTGTCCGTGCCCGTGCCAAAATGAATGGTTATCAACGAATTGTCTGAACTGTTGCGGATATACCAAAATCCGTTTGAAGGGCGAAAAACTGCGTAATCGGTCGCGCCGTCGCCGTCGTAATCGCCCGGCACCGGTTTGTCATCAGGTGCGCCCAGATTAAACGTGCCAGTGAGATTTCCGGGCTGGGCGGAGAGGTAACGCCAGCGCCCGTCCGTCGCGCGCCAGACCGTCAACTCCGTTTTCCGGTCGCGCGTGAAATCAACGATTTTCGGTTGACCGAAATTGTCGCACACGTTTGTTTTTACCGTGAATTGAGTTTCGTTGAAAATGGTGGAAGGGATTTGCCCGTTAATTTTCGCTGCGTTATTGATGCGGATAAAGTCGGTTTTTCCGTCGCCGTTGAAGTCACCGACCGGGCGATCAGCATAATAATCTAATCCAAACGGGTAAGCGCGCTGAGTAAACGCGCCCGAGCCGTTATTCAGGCTGACGAGGTAACCGGTTCCGAGAGTGCCGGGTTGCGTCGAGATAGAACTGATGAAATCCGTAAAGCCGTCGCCGTTAAAATCGCCAAGTTTCGTTGTCAACGGACTCACTGACGACGCCACGGTGTAAGTCGTTTTGGTGAAATTGTTGCTTCCCTGATTAAGCACAACCGTTATCTTTGGAGTGGCCTGATCGCCGACAAAAAGCACGTCGGGTTTGCCGTCATTATTAAAATCCCTGACCGCTTTAATGGAAAAGCCGCCGCTATCGAGAAAGATCAACGGACTGCTGGCGGTGAATGTGCCGTTGCCCTGATTGACAATAAGTATCAAGGCGTTGGTCGCGCCGCTAAAATCCATCGAGGCAAAATCTATGTCGCCGTCACCGTCAAAATCGCCATCGAATCTGCCCAGGTAATTCGGCGACGGGAGTTGAACCGCCCCGCTGAAGGTGCCGTCGGCGTTTGCTATGCGGTAAAAGCCCGTAGAACTCAAAGAGGTAACTAAATCCAGCCGCATGTCATTATTCAAGTCCACCAGATTTTCCACTGGCTCGGAGGTTGACAGTGCGGTTGGCGTCATCGGCGTGAACACACCCGCTCCGTCGTTCAAATAAACCAGAACGTTCGAATCATAACGCACGATCAAATCCGTCTTGTTGTCGCCGTTGAAATCCTCCAGATAATAGCTCCCCTCCCTATACAGCACTCCCGGCAGGTTGATTTCCGTTCGCGCTCCAAAACCGCCCGCGCCATCGCCGGGATAAATAAAAATTTTATTGAAATTAACCAGCGAATTAATGTT
This sequence comes from Pyrinomonadaceae bacterium, assembly GCA_963817025.1. Lineage (GTDB taxonomy): Bacteria > Acidobacteriota > Blastocatellia > Pyrinomonadales > Pyrinomonadaceae > JACMLC01. The sequence goes on from CAWFML010000005.1 coordinate 1,974,691, forward strand.
CGTGGCGACCAAATCAAGTTTTCCGTCTCCGGTTAAATCAGCGGCAAACTGCTCGTTGAGATCATAAATGTAAACCTGCGGATCGGTAATCGTCCTGCCGGTCGGTTTAAAGTACGTGCCTTCGCATTGCGCGAAAATGAATACCGCCGAAATAGAATAAATTGCGGCGACCATGAAAATCGAAACCAGATTTTTTATGAATTTTTTTGAGCGTGTCATGAGAAACTTCTCCAGTTGTTAGAGGTTTACGGCAAATGCATATTGCAGCCGTCTCATAAATACCAGATTGAATTTACGGGCAGCGTATGATTTTAAGAATATTTCAACCTGCCGCGCCATCTGGGATATTTGGGGGAGGGCTTGTTCTTCAATTTGCAGCAAGACAAGATTACCGCGCTATCACAACTTCTATTTCTCAACCGTCTTGTGCAACCAAAACTTGATAATTTCGCAGTCGTTAGTTTTACAGCTTCGCGGAATACCGCCCTGCCCGAACCTGCTCAGTCTGGAGCAAGCGAGCCGAAGGCTGGAAGCAAGGCGGAATGCTTTGGAAGCGCTATGTAGGGGAGAATAAAGAGGGTACTGGCACAAACAGCGGCACAAAAACCGATGATGCTGTGGCTTCTGTACCGCCGTTTTTAACTGGAAATTTGGTAGGCTCGTGCGGATTTGAACCGCAGACCCCTACCGTGTCAAGGTAGTGCTCTACCCCTGAGCTACGAGCCTATAATTAAAACAACTTTCGCCCTTCGAGATACTGTAAAAAGCGAAGTCGTAAGGTAACAAAGGGCTTGCGTTTGTGTCAAGCAGGCACATTACCTGAAAGAGTTTTTCAACTAACACAATTTGGCGGGCTTATCTCCCGACTAATTAGACACGTAATCTATACGCATGAAAGTTAAACTTGCGTGCGGCAAAGCATTCGTTGATTGAGGTCTTGAATGCGCTTATCACTTTTGAAAGCGATCATCTGATTACAATAATTTCTTCATCAAAACATAATAATAATTGACGCTTTCAGACCCGCTAACCTATACTCATCTGCAAATGCCGATCTAGAGCGCGGCGTACTCAGGGACAGCCTCCCTAACAAGCAGCATCGTTGCAATACGCCGTTCTCGAACGTCACATCGTCACGATTTGACCCGCGCCTCTCCGGCGAGAAAGAAGTAGAGCGTTATGAGATGCCCCAAATGCAACGCGGAAACCGAAGCGGACGAGAGGTTCTGCCGAAAATGTGGACAGCCAAGCAATATTTCCTTGAACTCCTCCGCAGATGAACCAGCCGCCGAGCGCAAGACGCCGGATGTAGCCGCCAAGTCTAATTCAACGAAAATACTCGGTGCGGACTTTGCCCACCCGGCTGGGCCAGTGAAAATGGTTGAGCCGCTCCCAACCGGAGATGAGCATTCGACTGGGACGGCTCGCCAACGGGGCCGCAAGTCGCCAATCAGGAGGCTCTTTATTACCTCTATCGTGTTGCAGATCGTCCTGCTCTTAGCCACATTGACATTTGGTGTCGTCATCTGGAAACGCACGACGCCGCAGGCCATGCCGCCTCAACTGTCACTTAGAGCGATGGTTGAGTTTGTTAAAGAGAGTGCTAACAGACAACTCATCCTAGAAAAGCTAGAGAGGGATATTGCTGACAGACAGCGCACCAAAGATGAGCAAGATGAGGACATCGCTAAACGCGATAATGTGATCGCGGATCAAAACATCGAGATCAATCAACTTGATGAGCGGCTGGCGATGGCAAAGGGCGAGTACAACAGACTCCAAGAGCAGATAACAATCGCAAAGCGCGAACGCAACGCAATCAATACGGAGATTGCAGAAGGAAAGAGGAAGCGGCGCAAAGATGCTCAGATGACCGCCAAAACAAGGGACAAGCAGAAAAGAAGAGTCGACGAGTTAACATCACAGATCAAGCGTCTTGAGAGACAGAAAGCTCAAAAAGAAAACAGTGTCAAAGACCTTGAGAGGCAGCTTGCCGTAAACAAAAAAGCTAATTATGGCGGCAGGAATCGTCGGGGGCTTCAGAGGTCATAAGGCTTCGTCGCCTGGCGGAAAGCCGATTCTAAAAGACAGACCCGGAGGGACGACATACTCTTTATGTCATTCCTCCGGGTCTAACTATGCGTTCTTCTACGGCCTCTATCTCGGGCAAGCGCGGCTGTTAATTCCTAAGCCATGCATTGCATCTCTTGCGGCTCATAGTTGAGTTGCGCCCGCGCTTCGTCCAGAGATTGATGGAAGATTTGCACGGCGCGGTTGATCTGCTCTTCTGTGTGAGATGCCATGACTTGAAAACGAAAGCGTGCGCGGCCACGCGAGACAGCCGGAAACTCTACCAGATTGGCAATCAGGCCGTTTTGCTCCAGCGCGCGGCTCGTTAATTTAGCCAAGCTCTCATCGCCCACGCTGACAGGGACTATAGAAGAAGGCTGGCCCAGACATTCAAGGCCGCTCGCAGTAAACGAAGCGCGTAGATGATTGATGTTCGCCAGTGATTTCGCGCGTAAGAAGTCGCCCTCTTCGGAACGGACAATGCGCAGGGCCGCGTTAACCACTCCGGCCTGAATCGGCGAGAGCGCATTGGAGAAGGAATGCGAGCCGCCGTAAATACTGATGAAGTGTTTGACGGAAGCGTGATGCGTGGCAAGGAAACCGCCGTTGCTACACAAAGACTTGGAGAACGCGCCCATCACCAAGTCAATCTTGCCGAGCATGTTCTGCAAACCAATCTGCCCCGTGCCGCCCGGCCCGCTCGCGCCCAAATCGTGCGCCACGTCCACCATCAAGACTGCGTTATATTCATGACATAGCTCTTGCAGCTTGAAAATATCCGGGCTGTCGGAGTCCATCGAGAACAGTCCTTCGGAAACAACAAGAATGGCATTCTCAGTATCCTTATCACGAATTCGCTTCAGCTTGCGGCGGGCATCCTCTATGTCGTTGTGCCTGAAGAAAGTGTGCTTCTCCGTCGCGGCGCGTGCGCCCTGCATGAGGCAGGCGTGCGAGTTCTGGTCCAGAACAATGTAATCGTTGGGACGCACGAGTCCGACGATTGTGCCAAAGCCTGCGGCCCAGCCCGTCGGGAACAGCAAGACATGATCTGCCTGAACTAAGTCCGAGATCGACCGCTCAAGCTGGCGCGAAAGCCCCGTGTTGCCCTGCAAGATAGCAGACGCTGCGCTGTGCGGCCCGTAATCACTCAAAGCTCTGATGGCCGCGTCGTGAATCGCCGGATGTCCGGCCAGCCCCAAATAATCCTGCGAGCCAAAGTTGATGCCTTCGACCATCACGCCGTTTGAGCTTCTGACACGCGCAAGCGTTGCAGGCGAGGTCTCAAGCGAGCGACTGTAAGGCCACGTGCCTAACTCAATGCGTTGATTAAGCCAGTCGCCGAGCGCCTGTGTCCGGTCAATAAGATGAGAGCCTTTCGGATGCGAGAACATTCCGAGGTGTTTGGTAAAAGCTTCCGATTCTTTAATATCCGCCGCTGGCGTTTGAGGTAACATTATGACTCCTATGGTATTTATGTTTGCCGAGCACAGGTCTGTGCTCCTGTGGTTTTCTGGTCGAGCAGTGTTGACGTGTATATGCTTGTCTTCTTTGTCTGCTGCTTAAATCGGGGGCGTCGTCGAATTAGAGATGCACAAGTTAGACTCTCTTGAGCATAAACTTCTCTGATTATGGAAAGCTTCGGGAAAGCTTTGGCAAGAGGTAAAAGCGTGGGCTAACGGTTGAAGAGTGAAACTCAACTTTTAATGAAAATGCGAGCATACACGCGAGGCATGCATCGCACGGCCTTCTAAATTGTCATGGATTTGATAAGGAACGAGGAAAGCTCTAAAACGCTCCTGTCAGGGGACGGGGCGCAGATTAAGCTTTCTGGACCAGAATGTCAACAATAAAGTACGAAAGCAGATGGCAGGCGATGAAAGACTTCATGCAATTACGCGCTTGTCGTCGTCTCCGCAGCCACGCGTTCCCATTCTTCGTAAAGCTGGCGGAGACGCGCGTCTGCCTCCGCGTACTGCGCGCTGATCGACTTCAGGCGTTCGGGGTCGCGCGCCACTTCAGGCAGGCTCATCTTCTCGCTTAAGAGAGCGAGATTTTTTTCCGCCTCGCTAATCTCGGCTTCAATTGTTTGCGGGCTGCGCGTGGATTGCTTCTTGCCTTTTTCGGTCTTCGGTTTTTGTTTCGGCGCGCTCTTCTGTCCGGTCGAAGAAGGCGTGGATACTTTTTCGCTTTCCTTCTTCTCCGTATTTTGCGCGGCGATGGCTTCAAGCCTGCACGCATCCTTCCAGTCGTGGTATTCCGTATAATCGCCGTTATAGTGCTCGGCATTTCCCGCGCCGTCGAGCGCGAGAATCTGCGTCGCAACGCGGTCAAGGAAAAAGCGGTCGTGGCTGATAGTGATAATCGTGCCGGGATAAGCATCCAAGGCCGATTCCAGAGCCTCGCGCGATGGAATATCGAGGTGGTTCGTCGGCTCGTCGAGCACCAGCACATTGACGCGCGAATAAATCAGCTTGGCGAGGGCCAGCCTGCCCTTCTCACCGCCCGAAAGATCGCGCACGTGCTTGTAAACATCGTCGCCCGTGAAAAGAAATTTGGCGAGGAAAGAGCGCAACTCGCCCGCCGTCGCCGTCGAAGGCGCGACGCGGCGCAGTTCCATAATAATCTCGTTGCGGTCGTCAAGATCGTCTAACTGCTGCGCGTAGTAACCGATTTCAGTTTTAGTTCCCCAGCGCACCTCGCCCTCAAGCGGCGGCAATTTGCCGAGCACTGTCTTGACGAAGGTGGTCTTGCCGGAGCCGTTTGGACCAATGATGCCGAGACATTCGCTGCGCCTCAAGGTAAAGCTAATATCCTGGGCCAGAACTTTTCCGGGATAACCGACCGTCGTTTCAAGCACGGTCAAGACCTGTGTGCCAGCGCGTTCGACCGCTTGCAGGCGAAAATCGCCGGATGACTGCTCATTTGAGACGGCTTCGACACGCTCCATGCGTTCGAGCATATTGCGGCGCGCTTTGGCCTGCTTGGTTTTTTGCCCCGCGAGATTGCGGCGAATAAAATCCTGCGTCTTGGAGATGAGATGCTGTTGATTATCGTAGGCGCGCTGCTGCGCTTCGCGGCGCACTTCGCGCTCGATGAGAAACGCCGAGTAATTGCCCGTATAACTGGTCGCCCTTCCGTTCTCAATCTCGATGATGCGTTTCGAGGTGCGGTCTAAGAAGTAGCGATCATGACTGACGATGACGAAGGCGGACGGGTAAGATTGCAAAAATTCTTCGAGCCATTCGACGGAAGCGATGTCCAGATGATTGGTCGGCTCGTCAAGCAGGAGCACATCGGGTTCTGCCAGCAGGAGACGCGCAAGGCCCAGACGATTCTGTTGCCCGCCGGAAAGTTTTTCCGTCTCAAGCTGCCACAGTTCTCTGTCAAAGCCTAGTCCCTGCAAGATGGATTCGGCTTTTGCCGCATACTCAAAACCGCCTTCACGTTCAAACTCGTGTTGTAGGTCGCTGTAGCGTTCGAGCACTGCTTCGAGGTCATCGGAGGCTTCGGCCATGCGATGCTCAAGCTCGTGCATCTCGTGCTCTATCTGTTGCAGGTGGCCGAAAGCCGCGAGCGCGGATTCGTGCACAGTCGAGCCGGGTTCAAAGTGTACGTGCTGGGCCAGAAGTCCCAGACGCAGGCCACGCGCACGCACGACATCGCCTTTATCCGGCGTCTCCTCGCCGCTGATCAGGCGAAAGATAGTGGTCTTGCCCGCGCCGTTGCGCCCGACAAGACCGACATGCTCGCCCGGATTTATCTGTAGCGACGCGCCGCGCAGGACATCCTGCGAGCCGTAAGATTTATGAGCTTCTGAGAGACGGAATAACATGACGGGTGACAAATGACGGGTGACGAGTGACAAGTTAAAACAATCTCTTGCTTGTCACTTGTCACCCGTCACCTGACACTATTTCTTGGGTGATGCGCTGGCAGCCGGGCTGGCCGTCGCCTGCGGCGTGGCCGAAGCGGCAGGGCTGGCAGCAGGGCTGGCTGCGGCGGCGGGGCTGGTTGCCGTTGCCGGAGCACTCTGCTGTGGCTGCGCGGGACGTGGGCCGCTCAGGTTGTTGGGGCTTTCCAGCATCTTGACGGCTAGATTGTTGGCAATCTTCGCGTCATTCATCGCCACCTGTATCAACGCCTGATTGAGAATTTCCTGACGCTGCTTGACCAGCACATCCGTGATGCGCTGTCTGACGCCGGGGCTTTCGAGATTCAGGTTTTCGTCCTGCAACTGCTTTCTCTTGAGCTTAAAAATGTACCAGCGATTATTAAAGCTGACGGGCGCGGTGTAGCTTCCGGCATCCATCGTGTTGAAGAATTGCCCGATCAGGTCGGCAGGGAAATTGTTCTGCTTGAGTTCGGCTTCGGTCGCAAAGCCTATGTCGCCGCCGTTGACGTTGGTGTTAGAGTCTTCGCTCTTGGCGCGTGCGACATCCGCAAACTCGGCGTTGCTTTTGAGCTGCTGGTAGATGAGATCGATTTTCTGTTTGGCTTCGAGGTCGCTCTTGGCATCGTTCTGCATGCCGTTGTCCGTCGGGTCAACGATGATGGCCGCCAGTTCTACGCCGCGCTTGTTGACGAACTGATCGCGGTTGTTGTTGTAGGCGTCCTCGACCTCTTTATCGCTGATGGTAATCTTGCTGGTCGTGCGCTCCTGCAATTTCTGGATCGCAAGCTCTTTGCGCGCAATCTCGCGCAGGGATTCCATCGTCTGGCCCGTCTCCTTGAGACGCTCCTCAAACTTTTCCTTTGTCATCTGGGCATTCAGCATCTGCGTATTGATGGCCTGCGTGATCTCGTCTTCAGTAGGCAAGAGCTTCTCGCGCTCGGCGCGCTGAAAGACCACCTCTTTCTGAATCAGTCCGTCGAGCACCTGCAAGCGCGCCTGCGCCAGCTCAAGCGGCGAGAGCTTTGACTGCTGGCCCTGATACTGCTGGTTGATAAGTTTATCAACTTCGGCCAGCATGATGTTCTTGCCGTTGACGGTCGCGGCCACAGAAGAATCCGCGGACGTGCCGGAACCACCGCCGCTCGTGTTGGTACAAGCGGCAAAGGCAAAGGTAAACAGCCCTATGAGGGCGATGAGAAGAGTTTGTTTGGCGACTTTATGCACTGTAGATTTTTCGCTCCTTCAAGCTAAACAATAATGGCTAAAAGCTCCGGGGCAAGGCATCGCAAGGCTGCTGACGCTTGACCGTTCGCTGATTGGTTTGTTATAAATTCTCGTTTTGAAACTGACTCAAAGTTTTAGATGCAATAAACCGTGAGACCGTTTCAAAGGTTTTCATCCGTTCGGAGGTACTGAATAATTATGGCTAAACGATGCGAAGTCTGCGGCAAAGGGCCGCAATTCGGCAACAATGTCTCTCATGCTAACAATCGCACGCGCCGTCGCTTTGACCCCAACCTGCAATCCATCCGCGTCCAGCGTCCGCAAGGCGGAGTCGAGCGCATGAAGGTTTGCACCAGTTGCATCAAGGCAGGCAAAGTGGCGAAGGCAGCCTGACGGGATTCACACTCGAATTTTCAAAATCACGCGAAGCTCCATGTGAGGAAGCAATCTTTTTTGCCTCCCTCTCGTGGAGCTATTCGTTTTCAACAGCCAGCGCAATCGCCTCTATCTCGACGCGCGCATCACGCGGCAGACGCGCGGCCTCCACGGTCGCACGCGCCGGGGGATTTTCGGCAAAGAATTTTCCGTAAACCTCATTCATCGCCGCAAAATCATTCATATCCGCCAGAAAAACCGTTGTTTTGACGACGCGATCCAGGCCCGTTCCGGCTGCTTCGAGCACCGCTGAAAGATTCTTCAAGACCTGCGCGGTCTGCTCTGCCACGCCTCCGGCGACGAACTCGCCCGTCTCAGGATCAATCGGAATCTGCCCCGAAGCGAAGACCAAACCGGCAGCCCGAACGGCCTGCGAATATGGGCCAATCGCCTGCGGCGCGTGCTTGGTTTCGATAATCTGCTTCATTAGACAAACATCCTCAATTCTTCATCGCTAAAACAAACTTCGCATTTTAACAGAAACTTTTATGAAGGCCAAAGGCAGATAAGAAGGATGCTATTAAGTCGCTCCCTGTAGACGCTCGACATCGAGCACGCCGGGGACGCTTTTGATCGAGCTGATGACTTTGTCCAGATGCTTGACATCGAAGACTTCGACTGTGACCTCGATGCGCCCGCGCTCGTCTTCTGCGACCGAGGCTCGTGCGTCACGGATGCCTGTCTTCATGTCCGAGATAGCTCCGGTGATGCCTGCAATCATGCCCGTGCGATTTTCTGTGATGGCAAGAAGTTTGACCGCATAAGCTTCTTTATCTGAGCGGCTGGCCCATTCGACCTCGACAATGCGCTCCGGGTTGATCATCAACTGGCGGACGTTTTTGCAACGCTTGGTGTGAACCACGACGCCTTTGCCGAGCGTCACGTAGCCGACAATCTCTTCGCCGCGCAGGGGGTTGCAGCAGCGTGCGCGCGTGACCATCAAATCATCCACGCCGCGCACGACGATAGCGTCGTCGCCGAGCCGTATCAGTCGCTGGATGGCGCGCATGCCGCTTCTGAGCTTCGATTCTTTCTGAGAATCAAGCTCTGCGAATTTCTCCGGCCCGAGATACTTGGCAATCACATTGCGCGGCACAATCTTGCCGTAGCCGATGGCCGCCAAGAGGTCTTCCGCACGCCCCAAGCCATACTCTTTGGCAATCCGCGTCAGTTCGTCTCCGGCTGACATCTTCTTAATGGAAAGCTGAAACCGCGCGGCTTCTTTTTCAAAAAGCTTGCGCCCGATCTCGACCGATTCGGCTCGCTGTTGTTCTGCGACCCAGTGGCGCACGCGGTTGCGCGCACGCGAAGTGACGACAAAGTTGAGCCAATCGCGCGACGGGTGAGAATTTGAAGTGGTCAGGATTTCCACGACATCGCCGTTTTGAATCTGCGACCGAAGTGGAACCATGCGGTTGTTGATACGCGCTCCAGTGCAGGTATTGCCGACTTCCGAGTGAATCGCGTAGGCAAAATCTATAGGCGTCGCCCCGCGAGGCAGTTGTATGACCTTGCCCATGGGCGTGAAGGCGTAAACGTCTTTCGGATACAGGTCGAGCTTGAGAGAGTCTAGAAAATCGCGCGAGTCTTTAACTTCCTGCGTTGATTCGACCAGAGAGCGCAACCATTGAAAAGCTTCGTCTTCATCATGTGCGCCACGGCTGTCTTCTTTATATTTCCAGTGCGCGGCGACGCCCTCTTCGGCAATCTGGTGCATCTCTTCCGTGCGAATCTGCACCTCGAAGGGCTGGCCCTTCGTGCTGATGACGGAAGTGTGCAGCGATTGATAGAGATTGTCGCGCGGGGTGGCGATCCAGTCTTTGATGCGACCGGGCACTGGCCGCCAGTTGTTGTGTATGACGCCGAGCGCGGCATAGCAATGGCGCACTTCGTTTGGCGTAATGACGCGCGCGGCCACAAGGTCATAGACCTGATCGAGACTGATTTTCTGCCGTTCGAGTTTTTTCCAGATGGAATAAAGCCTTTTGACGCGGCCTTCGATGCGGACGAGCGGGACTTCCGACTCCTGCATCTTCTCTTCGATTTCCGCAGTCACCTTGTTGAGAAAGGCTTCGTTCTCAGGACGACGCTTTTCCAGTTGTGCGGTCAGGTCGCGGTAATCTTCCGGGTGCAGGTGGCGGAAAGAGAGGTCTTCCAGTTCGCCGCGAATTTTACCCATGCCGAGACGGTGTGCAATCGGCGCATAAATCTCCATCGTCTCCTGCGCGATGCGCTGGCGTTTTTCCGGCTTGAGGTAATGCAGCGTACGCATGTTGTGGAGACGGTCTGCCAGCTTGATGAGCACGACGCGCACGTCGTTAATCATCGCCAGCACCATCTTGCGCACGTTCTCCGCCTGTTGCTCTTCCTTCGAGACGTTGCTGATCTGCGCAATCTTCGTCAGGCCATCAACCAGACGCGTCACGTCCTCGCCGAAATACTGGCGAATCGTTTCCAGGTCAACCAGCGTGTCTTCGACCACATCATGCAGCAGGCCGGTTGAAACAGAGACCTCGTCAAGGCGCATGTCTGCGAGGATGTTTGCGACTTCGAGCGGGTGCACCAGATACGGCTCGCCGGAGGCACGCGTCTGCCCTTTGTGCTCGCGCGCTGAAAAAATGTAGGCGCGGCGCAAAAGGTCTAGGTCTGCCTGCGCATGATTACGGCTGACCTTCTCGACAATGTCTTCGATACGAATCATAGTAACCGGGGGGAAGGGTGTAAGGCAGAGGGTGTAGTTAAAAACATTTCTTTTCTATCCCTTCCCCTGTCACCTAATAGAATAGGTGATGCCTGACGTGTAAGTCGAGCATCACCTGAGATGAAATGCGTGGCGTGGGCGATGTATGCGCGTACGCTTTTGTGTGACAACGCGAGGCCAAAGCAGAATGGGCCGCTAGATTTAACCGGCGGGCTGCTTGGGAGCGTTTTTCTTCTCCTCTTCCTCTTTCCGCTTCTGATTTTGTTCGCTCAACTCTGTCGTGCGCTTCTGCGCCTGTTCGGCCAGCTTGGTAAACTCTGCCTTCTTGTCGGCATTGCCGTCCATTTCGGCCAGCTTGGCTTGTTCCAGCAAGAGGTTGGTCTTGAATGACCACGCAGCATCATTGTTGCCGTCAAGGCTGATAGCTTTTTCCGCTTCTTCCATGCCGCGCGCGACGCACTGCTGTGCGGTCTCGAAATCTTTCGATTCTTTTGGCTTTTGAAAGACGATGACTGTCTTGCCATCCTTCTGCTCGGTCTTCTTGTTGGCAGTCTGCTCTGTAATCGTGTAGGAGCAGTTCCAGTCTTTGCTGGCGAGGATGGTATAGGCTTCTGCGCGTTTGGCTTCGGCGACAGAGCCGTTGCTGGCCCGTTGCATAATCCATTGCCGCTGCTGATTCTCGTCGAGCGCGCCATACAAAGCGGCGACCGCCTTATAAGCCTCTTCGTTCGTCGGGTCTTTCTCTAAAATCTTTTTGTAAGCCTCGACGGCTTCGGTCGCTTTGCGCTTGTTGTCCGGCGAATCGACGCCCGGACGATACTGCGCATGGATTGAGCGGGCAATAAAGGAAGGAGCGGTCTTTTGTTCCGGGTCGAGTTCCAGCGCCCTCTTGGAATGTTGCTCCGCATCGGCAAACTTTCCGGCCTTATAAGAGCGCGCGGCTTCGTTCAATTCATTCTTGGCACGGATGCGATTGATAACGCCGCAGCCCGATGTGGAGACAACAAGAACCAGGATTAAGAGCGGCAGCCTGGCTTGAGAGAGTTTCATCTGTTCTACACTCCATTTTTTAAGTGACGAGTGACGAGTGACAAGCAAAACTTTACCCGTCACCTGTCACCTATCACTCGTCACTGTTTTTATTGCGCCAGATCGTCTACTTGTAGACCGACAGGATTTGCGCCCGCGCCTTTAATCGCATCAATCACTTTCACGACTTCGCCGTATTTGAGCGAACGCGGCGCTTTGACGAAGACGGTTTTTTCGACTTCCTGCGTGCCGGGACGATAAGCTCCGGTTTGCTTGCGCTGCTCGAACAAGCCTGCGAGCCGGGTGCTGATCGCGCCCGTATCGTTGACCGAACCCATGTCATCTGAATTCAGCTTGAGCTTGAGGTCATTGGAGATCGTGACCACCAGCGTCAAAGGATTCGGCTTGACCTGACTCAAGTCCTGATTCGGGTCCGGCTCTGACGGAATCTTGGCTTCAAAACGGCTCGGCTTGAGCGGCGTGACCACCATGAAGATAATCAAGAGCACGAGCAGCACGTCAATCAGCGGTGTCACGTTGATATAGGGTACGGCATCGTCGCCGCCCTGAGTACCCATTGCCATAAGAGAACTCCTCTGTCAATCTGGACGGCGGACGCTCATCTGAAATTTATCCGAACAGAGAGCGTCCGCTTAGCTTTTACTGAGCCTGCGCTATGTTACGCGGCTGGAGCAGGCGCAGCGCCTTTTTTCTTCTTGTCAGCGACCAGTCCTATCTTATCAATACCCTGTTGCCTGATGATATTGATGACCTCTACCACGCTGCCATAGCTGACGCCGACACCGCTCTTGACGTAGACGATGCGCTCTGCGTCAGACTTGTTCTTCATCATCTTTTCGATGAGCGGCCCGATGTCTGTTTTTTCCTTCTTGTCCTTGCCGATGTAATACTCGCCGTCGTTCGGAATCGAAATCACCACGGACGACTCTTTGATAATCGCAGGGTCAACATCCGGGCTATTCATATCGCGCGGGATGGCGACTGTGACGCCCTGTTGCAAAAAGGGCGTGACCACCATGAAGATGATCAAGAGCACCAGCATGATGTCCACCATCGGCGTAACGTTGATCTCGGAGTTGAAATCTTCTCCTCCTCCGCCTGCTGCCATTCCCATAATAAATCTCCTATCCGCGAGTTGCCTTGTTTCTCAACAAAGATGAGTGCGCGGCGCGCACAACGGGCGGCACTGCCATGCCACTTTAAGTGCGCGCACGCGTCCCTCTTATTTTAAGAGCTGAGAACAGCCGGCTACGGTTTCAACTGTCTGGTGCGGTTCTTCAGGAAATAGTCGATCAGTTCCGAAGCTGAATTGTCCATCTCGACGACGAAGCCCTGAACTTTACTGGTGTAATAGTTGAAGAGCCACACGGCGGGAATCGCCACGCCGATGCCGAGAGCGGTGGTAAACAAGGCTTCCGAAATGCCGCCCGCGACTGCGGCGATACCTGCCGATTCGGCGTTCTTCATGCCCTGAAAGGCGTTGATGATGCCGAACACCGTGCCGAACAATCCGACGAACGGAGCGGTCGAGCCGATAGTCGCAAGTCCAGACAGGCCGCGCTTGAACTCAGCCGTCTTAATCGCAATGGCGCGTTGCAGCGCACGCTTGGAGGCTTCGATCTCATCGCCGGAAATTTCCGAGGATTGTTCATGAGCGCGAAACTCCTGAAGGCCGGAGACGACCACCATCGCCAGATGCGACTTGCGATGCTTGTCGCTGATGTTGATGGCCTCTTCGATGCGGTCGTTCTTGAGAGCCTGTGCGACGCGCGGCGCAAACTGGCGCGACTGCTGCTTGGCGGCCCTGTAGGTCAGAAACCGCTCGACCATGATCGCGATTGAATAGACGGACATAATCAACAGAATAATCACGACCGCGAGGGCGACGCCGCCGAGGTGCTTGAGCATTTCTGTGATAGTGAATTGAGACTCTGCGGCGGCAGGACTAGCAGCCGGACTGGCGGCGGCTTCTTGCCACAGGAAAGCGAAAAAGCTAAGTAAAATGGTCACGGTGAACCCCTCCAAAAGGTTTTATTGCACAAAGCTGAGGTGAGCGCGCGCGGGGCTGGCGGGCGTCTGTCGTACTAGACGCCCATCTTGAGCGGCTACGCGCAACTTTCGTTTACTGAAGCGTAAAGTTATAGGTAATCACGCCGGAGACTTTCACGGCCTGACCGGAAAGCAGCGTCGGCGAGAACCTCGCCTGACGGGCCGCCGTCACGGCAGCCGCACGCAGCAGCGGATGGCCGCCAACCGCATTGGCTGAAATTACCCTCCCCGATTCATCCACAGTGATCTGCACAGTCACTGTGCCTTGCGCGCGCGCCTGTTTGGCAATTGCCGGATATGGCGGAACAGGTTTGCTGATCGCTTTGCCATTGAGCACCCCGCCCGAAACGATGGCCGGAGGCTTTGGCTTCGGCGTCGGAGGCGGCGGAGGCGGCTCGCCCACGTCAACGACAGGGCCTGTGCCGCTGCCGGTTCCGCCCGGAACGCCGCCGGTTCCCTGCCCGATGGGGCCGCCTGTGAACTGCGCGTTGGAATCGCTGCCGCCAACCACCGTCGCGACGCCTTTACGCATCGGCGGAATATCACTGGCTTTGGCCGAAACTTCCTTCGGCGGCACTCTGGTATCAGACACGTCAGCCACCAGAGCACGGCGCACGTCCACTTCCTGATCCGTAGTGACCTTCTGCGGCTTGGCCGCATCCGCAGGCTTTTGCTCCGCCGCTTGCGGAGGCACCGGAACAGGCGCAACCAACGTCGTCAGTTCTAAGCTCTGATTATCGAGCTGCGCGTCGTACCAGTAGATACCGGCGACGAAAAGAGCTGTGAGCACGACCATATAGACTGCAATCGTGCCGAGCACAAATGAGCCTTTCCTCGCAATGTCATCCTTGTGCGAAGTTGACTCAACAAGATTATCGAACATTGTGTGTATCCTCCCTACTTCCGGTGCCAAAAGGATCAGGGTGCGAAACTTTAGAATCTAAGATTGCTTATCAAACGATCTGCTGCCCGTTTGCCGGTTCACGGAAATAATAAAAGGGGGAAGCTGCGGCGGTCCGACATATCTGAAGATGTCTTGATGCTTTAAGGGCCAGCCGCTCAAGCGAGAAATGACACAAAAGTGCCGGCCACATCAACATAGACCACCGCGCCTCCGCTCCGTTAACAGCAATGAAACGCGGGCGCGATTTCTAACATATTTAATTGGCCAGCAACGCGGGCAGTCTATTCCGCAACCGCGTGGAAAGTCAAGCGTAAAAGATTATCTTTTTACAAATCAGGAGCGTGCAGCCCCTTGCGGCTCGCCCGTCACGCTGCCGCCCGTCTTTGGCTTGCGCGGGCGCGCAGAGGCGCTGCGATTTCCGGTCGCGCCGCTCGGCTTGGTGGACGGGGGCGTGCGGAGTTTCGCAGCCTCCACGCGCTGCTGCCACCAGACCATAATCGGGCTGGCAATGGCGATGGTCGAGTAAGTTCCGACGATGACTCCGATGAAGAGCGCGAGCGAGAAACCGCGCAGCACTTCTCCGCCAAAGAGCACGAGCGCGAGCACGGAGAGGAAGACCAGTCCGCCTGTGATAATCGTGCGCGAAAGCGTCTGGTTAATAGCCTCGTTTGTAATATTGTAAAGAGTATCGCGGCGACGCAGGCGCAAATTTTCGCGCACGCGGTCAAAGGTCACGATAGTATCGTTGACGGAAAACCCGACCAGCGTCAGCAGGGCCGCAATCACCGTCAGGCTGATCTCCCATTGAAAGAGGGAGAAGAAACCTAACGTCACCAAAACATCGTGAAAGACTGTAATGACAGCCGCCGCGCCATATGTCCATTCAAAGCGGAATCCGATGTAGAGCAACATGCCGAGGAGCGCGAGCAAGGTGACGGCAATGGCCTGATTACGCAACTGGCGACCGGCGACCGGGCCAACCGCTTCTGTCTGCACAATCTCGTATGACCAATTGTCCACGCCAGCGGCTTTCTGTGCGCCAAAAGTGTTGAGAGCTTCGACAGCTTTCGTGCGCCCGATGTCCACCTGCGCTTGCTCCGTAGCTTCGCTGCTTGTCCCCAACTGAGGCACTTTAATCAGCACCTCGTTGGCCTTATCCGTCGGCTGCATGACCGATTCGCCGATGCCCTTCTGGACCAGCGCGTCGCGGATAGCTTCATCCGAAGGCCGGTTATTGAAACGGACTGTGATGACCGTGCCGCCCTTAAAATCCACTCCGAGATTAAAGGCTTCCGTGCCGCCCGGCGCAAACTGGCGCACCATCGCAGAAGCCAAACCGCCAAGCAGAAACAAGACCGAGATGATCAGAAAAAGCTTGCGCTTACCCAGCCAGTCGTAATTAACTTTATGAAAAATTTGAAGCATAGCAATATCAAGGGTGACGGGTGACGGGTGACGAGCAAGAACAAGATGTTATCTTGTCACTGGACACCCGTCACTACGAGTTAAATACTAAGGGTCTCGACCTTCCCTTTCTTGCGGCTCAAGAGCCAGATAAAGATTGTGCGCGAGACATAAACAGCCGAGAAGAGATTCGCCAGCAAGCCGAGCACCAGCGTGACGGCAAAGCCGCGAATCGGGCCTGTGCCGAAGACGAAGAGAAACAGCGATGACACGATGGTCGTGACGTGCGTATCAATGACCGTCACAAAGGCGCGGTCAAACCCTTGTTCGACAGACGAGGCGATGGTCTTGCCGGTTTGTAGTTCTTCCCGGATGCGCTCGAAAATCAGAACGTTAGTGTCAACGGTCATGCCGATGGTCAGAATCAGACCGGCGATGCCGGGCAAGGTCATCGTCGCGCCGAAGATGACCATCGCCGCCACAGTGATAATCATGTTCAGGAGCAGGGCGATCATCGCGTTCAGGCCGGAGCCTTTGTAATACACGATCATAAACAACACGACCAGAATCAGACCGACGAGAGAGGCTTTGACTCCGGCCCGGATCGAATCCGCTCCGAGGCTTGGGCCAACCGTGCGTTCTTCCTGATATTCGATTGAAGCGGGCAACGCGCCGGAGCGGAGCGTGAGCGCCAAATCATCTGCGGATTGTTTGGTAAAGCGTCCGCTGATTTCGCCTGAATCGTTAATCTGCGACTTGATGTAAGCGATGGATTTGACTTCGCCGTTGAGGACGACGCCCATGTACTCGTTGATGTTCGAGCCTGTCCATGCTCCGAACTTCTGCGCGCCTGAAGGTTTTAAAGAGAACTGAATCTGATAGTCGTCCTGACTGCCCGTGCGGGAGACGGCAGAGGCATTGCGCAACTCATTGCCGTCAACGACGGCAGGCATCTCCACCACCACATAGCTCGAAGGCTTCTTGTTGGCGGCATTCTGCTCGGCAGTTTGTCCGGCAGCCGTCGGCTCCTCGCGTTCGGAATATGGGATGACACGCCTGTTGGAAGGAACGCTGCCGCCGAGCGATTGGATGGCCTCCTGCTCAGTCGCGTACTTCTGTATGGACGCAGGACTCGGCGGGCTGACGACGTGAACCAGTTCCAGCTTTGACTCACTGCCGAGAAGTTTCTTGACGCGCTCAGGGTCTTCGATGCCGGGCATCTGCAAAAGCAACTGTCCGGACCCCGCTGCGCCGTGCGACTGGAAGGTAGGCTCGACGACTCCGAAAGCGTTGAGGCGTCCGTCAATAATCTTATAAGCCTGATCGACGGCCTGAGTGGTCAGCGCACGCTGCGCTGTCTTGGACATCGTCCATGTGATGGTATTGCCGCTGGTCGAAGGAGACCAGACGGAGGTGTCGCTGAGGTCTGTCTTCTGCTCTGCGGCCTTGCGTATGTCTTCGAGTTTCGAGGCGTCCGTGACTTCGATGATCGCGCGATAAGTTCCGCCGGAAGTATCCCCGCGTCCCTCTTTGACAGGAAAGCCCTGATCCGTAGCGGCTTTGGCTCCCGCGAGGGCATTATCTGTCGCCAGCTTTTTGAGATACTCTTCCGTCTTGACGCGCATGACCAAGATGCGACCCGCCGCGCAAATCCAGACCGAGGTGAATATTCTCACGCAGATTATTCTTGATGCCGCTCCAGGTGAAATCATTGCGCGTCGGGCGATGACGCGGCCCTATGACAACATAAAGCGAGGCCAGCGTGACGATGGCAATAATGATGACGCGTTGTAAAAGATTCTTTTTCTTCATACCCTTAAAAAACAGTGACAAGCGACGGGTGGCAGGTGACAAGCTGCTGATTCTGCTTGTCACCTGTCACTCGTCACCCGTCACTTTTTCTCCGCTTCTTCTCCCTGAATTCCGGCGACAGCCGTGCGGGCGATTTCAATGATTGATTTATCGGCGCTGCGAATCAACAGGCTCGTCTCGCGCACGACCGTGACAGTGCCGATGATGCCGCCTGTGGTAACGATGCGGTCGCCCGCTTTGAGATTTGAGATCACATCCTGCAACTGGCGCTGTCGTTTGCGTTGCGGCATGACAATCAGGACGTAAAAAACGCCGATGATTAAGACCCACGGCAGGATGGCAACGATGAAATTGCCGCTGCCCCCGGCATTCTGTAAGATGATTAGTATAGGCATTTTAAAAGTCTGAGGCCCCCTGAGTCCAAAGTTCTGCACGCAAAGTTCAGAAGAGCATTGCGTGCTTCCGAACTCTCAGATTTCAGACCCCGAACCCCTCTCTAGAAACTGTTGTCGAAATCTTGTGAAATCGCCAGACCGGATAGATTGCCTTACGCGCCGCATAGTGTCAAGGAAGAACGCGAGATTGTGATGCGTGATGAGCACGCCGCCCAACATTTCGCCGGTCATATATAAATGGCGCAGGTAGGCGCGCGAGTGGCGACGGCAGACGGAGCAGTTGCAGTCTTCGTCGAGCGGGCGAGTGTCGCGCGCGTACCGTGCATTCTTGACATTAACTTTCCCGCGCGAAGTAAATGCCTGCCCGGTTCTGCCGTTGCGCGTCGGCAGCACGCAATCGAACATATCCACTCCGCGCGTCACGGCTTCGATCAAATCTTCCGGCGTCCCGACGCCCATCAGATAACGCGGCCTGTCCGAAGGCATGTGCGGCGCAAGCTCTTCGATGACGGAGTACATGACGCCCTTCTCTTCACCGACGCTTAAGCCGCCGATGGCGTAACCGTCAAAGCCAATTTCGGCAGTGCGCTCAAGGCTCTCGCGCCGGAGGTCTGCGTGCGACGCGCCCTGCACGATGCCGAAGAGAGCCTGCTGCCCGCTCAAGCCTTCGCGCGGCTCGACGCGACCGGCATCCATCCCTTCGCGCTGCAAAGCATCAAAGCGCACGCGCGAGCGCGCTGCCCAACGCGCTGTCAATTCCATACTCACGCGTGCGACCTCATGCGTGGCCTTGCCCGGCGCGCATTCATCAAAAGCCATCACGATGTCAGAGCCGAGCGCGCTCTGCACTTCCATCGAAACCTCCGGCGAGAGAAAGCGCAGGCTGCCGTCAACATGCGAGCGAAACGCTGTTCCCTCTTCCGTAATCTTCCTCAGCGCGCCCAGGCTCCACACCTGAAACCCGCCCGAATCCGTCAGCAGAGCGCGCTCCCAACCGATAAAGCGATGAAGGCCGCCGCACTCGCGCACCACCTCCGCGCCCGGACGCAGCCACAGGTGATACATGTTGCCTAAGATGACGCGCGCATCAAGCTCATCTTCAAGAGCTTCAAAGCGCATCCCCTTAACCGTGCCGAGCGTGCCGACGGGCATAAAGACTGGCGTTTCAATCACGCCCCGCCGCGTGCGCAGGATTCCTGCTCGCGCCGCTCCTTCTCGCGCGACGATGTCGAAAGCGATTGCCTGTTGATTCATATGACAGGAGAGCTATTGTTGACGGCGTGGAGAAGAATGTCAAAAACACAACGCCGGCGGGCAGGAGTTTCCGCTCAGGGTTGAGCGGCCTAACGTTCTTTAGGAGTCGCAGCAGGCAACGAGTTGTTGAGCGGAACTACCCATAATTCCACGGTAGGCAGAAATCTGTAACCGCCATAAATGACGACGATGTTGTCCGGCTTGAGGCTGTACTTCTCTACCAGCAAATTCTTGCCGCGTGCGATGACGGCCTGCGCTCGTCGCATATCCCGCAGTTCTGAATCGGCATAGTAGATGAGACAGGCACGCCCGTCCTTCTCTTGCTTGACCGCGCTTGCAAACTCTTCCGAAGCCCATGACAAGCGTTCTTCTTCGCTCATCGTTCCCGCATGTTTGGCAGACTCAGGGACTTTAGGGTAAGCAGCGACTTCCGTTTTGTCCTCTTCGGATTCAGTAGTTTCAGAAGCATCTTCGTTCGCGGAAAAGTCTTCGACAGACTGATCCTCATCTTCGATAATCTCTTCCGCCGGTTCACCGTAAAGCGGAATATAGCTCTCGCTATATTTATATGTGCGTCCGGTTCGCGCAGGCGCGGCGACGGTCTCCGTCGGCAGGGGCGCGGGCGCGCCATCAGGCATGACCCACAGTTCAACCATCTGCTGCTTTCTGAAACCACCGTTAATGGCCGAAACGCGCGCGTCATCAACTCGACTGACAAGATACTTGTGATAGAGCAGATGACGCGGCGTGATGACTTTGGTGTAAGCATCATCTACACCATCGTAATAGATGACCAAAGCTTTTAACCTGGGATTTTCCCGCAACTCTGCGGCCAGAGCATCGAGCCGGTCGCCGAAATCATATGCAGTCGAACCCGCGCCTACAAATTCATCAATTTTACGGGCAGACGTTTCCTCCGGCGCAGAGACGGCGCGCGAGCCAGCGGATTGTTGAGCAGCCACCGGAGACGCGCAAAGAAAGCTCAGCGCCAGCAGAGCAAGCGATAGCCGGATGGATGATACAGAGTTACGATGGAGCATGTGTGAGTCCTCTTCACGTGTCTGTAGAGATTGTGGCCGCTCATTATAGCGCAAACAGATAATCCTGACATGCCATTTTTTGCAGACGCAAAAATTAGTCAGGAAGACTTGATCTCCATCCCGCTCTCACGAATCAAATTGCCCGGCATTTCATCTGTCACAGGCAGACGCACAATGAAGGTCGCGCCTCCTCCCTCGCTCTTGGCTTCGACCTGTCCGCCGTGCGCTTCGACCAGTTCTTTGACGAGCGCGAGGCCGATGCCGAGTCCGCCGTGCCGCCGCGTGGAAGAACCGTCCGCCTGACGAAATCGATCCCAGACATACGGCAGAAAATCCTGCGGGATGCCCTCGCCCGTATCCGAGACCTCGATGACGACCCAGCGCGTGATTTCATCGTCCTCTTCACCGATTAAATAACCGGACGAATCCAGGAGGCGCGAGCGCACGGTGATTGAGCCGCCTTCCGGCGTAAACTTGATGGCATTGTGCAATAAATTCCAGAGCACCTGTTGCAGGCGATGCGGGTCGGCGTTGATGATCGGCAGTTGGTCGTCAAGCTCCGGCTTTAATTCCAGACGGCGGGCCAGAGCGGAATGGCGCACGCCCTGCAAAGCATCTATAACCGGCTCGTTAACCTGTATCGGCTTGCAATCGAGCCGCAGGACTTTACGTTGGATGCGCGACAAATCGAGCAAGTCCGAGATGAGTTGAGAAAGCGCGGAAGCAGAGTTCTGGATGACATTGATGCCGTCCTGTAATTCCTCGTCATGCTCAAGCGCGGGGTTTTCGCTCAAGAGGTCTACCCAACCTCTGATCGCCGTCAGCGGAGTGCGCAGCTCGTGCGAGATGGTGGCGAGAAACTCATCCTTGAGCCGGTTAGCCTCTCTCAGCTCTGCAATCAACCTGCCGTTTTCCAGCGTCCCGCCGATCTGCATGGCGACGGCTGTCAGAAGGTCTACGTCATCCTCTGCCCAGCGGCGCAGCGCACGCGTCTGATGGCCGCTCAGGGTTCCTATCACACGACCCTGATGAACAATCGGCACGACGGCGAGACTCCGCAACCTTGCTCGCTCGATCAGGTCTTCGACCCCTGCGGCGAGAACATGCCCGCGCACATCCGTGACGACCAGCGGCTGGCGATGCGCTTGAATCCAGTGGCCCACGGGCGAGCGTTCCTGCATTTCCGTATCATTAGTCAACCTCGCCACGCCCTCCGCGCACCATTCGCTGTAAAGGTTTGTGCGTTCATGCTCCGCCTGCATCGTGACGATGCAACGATCCAGACCGAGCACTTCGCCGACGCGCTCGACGATGACTTCTACGCCGCGCCGCGGGTCGCTGGCCTGTTGCAATGTGAGAAGCAGCCTGTTGACGATGGCCTCGCGCTCAGCCTGCGCCTGAATGGTGGCGAAGAGCCGCGCGTTGGCGATTGTCTCTGCGGCCTGCACGGCAAAGATTTCCAGCAGCCGCACATCACGCTCGCGGAATCCGCCCGGACGATTCGCCACATAGATAAAGCCGATCAGCTCGCGCTTGATCATCATCGGCACGATGAGGGCCGAACGGACTTCATGCTGCGCCAGAAATTCTTGATTAAAACGGTCGTCGCCCGCAGGAGAGTTTGAGAAAAAAGCTTCGCCGATGTGATATTGAAACTTGTGGCCGCCGGTCTGGTAGAGGTATAAGCCGTTGCCTTCCTGATCCAGAGAGAATTGAAAATCATGAATCATTTCCGGCGGCGTGTTATAGCCCGGAGCCTCTGCGCGCACGATGCATTGACGACGATCATAAGTCGCCAGCAGGCACTTCTCACCGCCGACCAGCTCGGCAATCGCCTTTGTCAGCTTGTCGTAAATATCCGAGGTGTCATTAAGCGTGGAGAAGGCGCGCGAGATGTTATAGAGACCTTCCAGTTCCTGACCGCGGCGGCGGCTGGCTTCATAAAGCCGCGCGTTGGTCAGCGCGACGGAGACCTGCGCCGCCACCGCGCCGACAAGTTTTCTTTCATCCTCTGTCCAGACGCGCTCGCTGTTGCCGTCATGCAATTCAAGCAATCCCTCATGCGCGCCGCCGACGATGACCGGCGCGGCCAGCAGCGAGCGCACGCGCAAACGACCATACAGGTTCGTCAGTTCGCTCTCTTCGGACGCGCAAATATCTGTGATGGCGAGCGGCGCGTCGGCCTTGAGCGCACTCTGTGCATACGCGCTTGAGCGCAAGGGGATACGATGCCCGCGCATCGAAGCGACATCGCGGCGCGCCAGATATTCGTAACCAACCAACGCGTAATCTTCGCTGCCGTCAAACAAAGAGACGTGACAGCGATCTGCCGCAAGAGCCTGACCGAGTGCGTCCACGGTTTCCTGCAAGACCAGCGAGGGGTCTAGCGAACCCGAAAGCTGCCGACCGATGCGCCCGGCCAGTTCTTCGCGCCGTGCTGCGGATTCCATCTCGCGCGAGCGCGCTTCGGCCTGTTCGAGCAGCAGGACTTTTTCAATCGCAATGGCGAGCGGCGGGCCGAGACGTTCGAGGGCCAGCAGATGTTTTCTGTGATATGCCTCCGGCGCACGCGAAGTCAGATTAAGACTGCCGATGGCCTGATGCGCCGAAAAGAGCGGGCAGCAAACCGCCGAGCGAAAGCCTTCGCGCTGCAAATCCGTGTAAAGATTAAAACGCTTTTCTTCGCTCAGTTCAGGGATGACGACCATCTCGCGTTTTTCAAGCGCATATTCTGTGACAGAACCTTTGAGAACAGCCGACGCGCCGACCGCCAGAGAGCCTGCATGCTGGCCCGAAAGGGCAAAGACGCGCAGTCTTTGACCGTCTTCATTCTGAATCGCAATCGAAGCGCGATCAAAGGGGACGAGGGCGCGTATCTGCTCGCTGGCGAGGCGGAACATCTGTTCGATTGAGCGTCCGGCATTGACGGCGGCGATGATGCGATTGACTACTTCCAGTTGCTCTGTGGCTTCTCTGAGGTATTCAAAGAGCGCGCTCATCTCCGCGCTCGTCACTGCTTCCTGCTCGGCCAAAGCATCCTGGCCCAGAGGCGTCACCATCAAGAGCCGCGCAACGCGTCCGGCCCAAAGACACTGCAAGCTCTCGACCTGCACCCTGCGCCCGGAATCTTCAGCATCCGAGAGAACGGCATGCTGAACCGTTTCCGCCCCTGCGCCCGTGTGCGCTTCAAATCGCAGCAGCGCAGAGACCTCCGTCCCGACCAGATCGGCTGTCTCGCAACCGAGCAGCCTGTCAAAAGCGTCGTTACACGCCAGCACGCGAGCGCCTTCGTCATCAGTCACAAGGGCCGGGTCGCTGATCCGCGCAAACAGCTTTTCAAAATCGGTGTCGGGCATAAGAGCTTGGGGCAGGGGTTAGGGGACAGGGTTCAGTAACAAATGTTGTTTTACTGAACCCTGTCGCCTGTCCCCGGCTATCTCTTCTTTCGTTTATGTCTCTCTGTGAGACGAATCGGAGTCGCAAAGAAATCAAACTCTTCGCGCAGGCGGTTCATCAGGTAACGCTCATAGGAGAAATGCAGTCCGGGTTTGCCGCCCGCTGTGAAGACGACGAAGCGCGGCGGGCGCACGCCGATCTGCGTCATATATTGAACATGCAGGCGCGAGACACCGCCCCTGACGGGAGCGGGTGCGCTGCCCCCGCGCGGCTGCGAGACATTGCGCTCGAAGAAGGCATTCAACTGCGAGGTAGAGATACGGCGGTTGCGCGCTTCGTTGGCGCGCAACACAAGCGGCAGAATCTTTTCGACGCGCTGGCCCGTCAAAGCAGAGATGGTCACGACCGGTGCCCATTCCAGAAACTTCATCTTATCGCGCAGGTTGCGCTCAAACTCTGCTGGCGTCCCTGTCTTTTTTTCAGGCACGGCATCCCACTTATTGACCGCGATGATGATCGAGCAACCGGCTTCGTGTGCATAGCCGCCGATGTTCGCATCGAGCGCGGCCACGCCATCCGCAGCATCAATCACAAGGATGGCTACGTCCGCGCGCTCCAGACTTTTCTTTGCCATGATGACGGAGAGTTTTTCCGCCATCTCATCTGTCTTGCCTTTGCGCCGGATGCCAGCCGTGTCTATGATTCGGAAAGTTTGGCCTTCGGCTTCGAGCACTGTGTCAACGGCGTCGCGCGTCGTGCCTGCGACGGGCGAGACGATGACGCGCTCTTCTCCGAGCAGCCGGTTGAGCAAAGAAGATTTCCCCACATTCGGACGCCCGACAATCGCCAGCCGCAACTCGCGCGGCGCGGCTTCCGCAAACGCTTCCGCAGGCTCTACAAAATCTTGTACCAGCGCATCCAGCATCTCGCCCAGACCATTGCCATGCTCCGCCGAAACGGGAAAGACATCTTCAAAGCCGAAACTGAAAAACTCTCCGGCATCGGATTCGAGCTTGACGGAATCAGCCTTGTTCGCACACACCAGCACGCGCTTGCCTGTCGCGCGCAGGAGCCGCGCCAGTTCCTCATCAAGCGGCGTCGCGCCCATGCGCGCATCCACCACCCAGAGGAGCGCCTGCGCTTGATCAATAGCCTCCGAGGCCTGCTTCAAAATATTTGCGGGAATGATTGCATCATCGTCCGGCACGATGCCGCCCGTGTCCACGATTGCAAACCTGTGTCCGTTCCATTCGGCTTCGCCGTAGATGCGGTCGCGCGTGATGCCCGGCTCGTCGCCGACAATCGAGCGTCGCTCTCCTGCAAGGCGATTAAAGAGCGTGGACTTGCCCACATTCGGACGACCGACGATGGCGACGAGCGGCAGCGCGCGACGCATCTCGCGCGGGAGTGCAATGGCAACAGTCTTCAGGCTCTCTTCAGGCAATGTTTCACCGGTCTCTTTGTCCAGCATCTTTCCCCTTAACTCTCACGCCGTTCACAGCGCTACACACATGAGGCATCTGACAAATTCTCTGCGGGGCATGCTTTAGTGTAAACGCAAGCGAAACAGGCCGCAAGCTTTACGCAGTTTTCCGGCTACGCAAGATAAGCTCAAAACAGCTTCCACTTTAAGATCGAACTGAAAAGATTGACACAACTGGCCGGGGCAATTATGTTAAGCCGCTTCGGTGAATTCGCTTAAGAATGAATGTCAGGGAGTAGAGTTTGATGCGCTGGCAAAACCTGATTC
The DNA here is from genome assembly GCA_963817025.1 of Pyrinomonadaceae bacterium. Classification (GTDB taxonomy): domain Bacteria; phylum Acidobacteriota; class Blastocatellia; order Pyrinomonadales; family Pyrinomonadaceae; genus JACMLC01. The sequence continues at coordinate 2,000,067 of CAWFML010000005.1, forward strand.
CGCGTCAATGGAAAACATCTGCGGTCGAGCAAACCGGCGACGACCGCAAGATTCTGAAAGAGACCGCGCCGCATCTCGCCTTAGGGCAGCGCGGTGAGATGATGGCCGCAGAATATCTGGAAGCAGTCGGCTATCGTCTCGCCGCAGCCAATTTCACAGCGCCCGTTGGACGCAACCTGAGCGGGGCGCTCGTCCATGCAGAGATTGACCTCGTCGCTTACGAAGACGCGACGCTCTGCTTCATCGAAGTCAAGACACGCGCCTCAGATTGGTATGCCGCGCCCGAAGCCAACGTTGACCTGCGCAAGCAAAGACAGATCGCGCGGGCCGCACGCGCCTACCGCAGACTCTTCGGCCTCAAGGCCGCAGCCTACCGCTTCGATGTCGTCGCCGTCACGCTCGCGCCCGTTGATGCGAAGCGAGAGGCAAGCTCTCCGCGAATCGAGCTGTTAAAAAATTTCTGGACGGAAGAAAAGTTCTGCAAGCGACACTGGGCAAACACGCATTTTGATGAGTGAGAAATCGGATTAAAGGACGCGTGCGGAGGCAGGAGTTAGAGAGGCCACTTGACAACAAAGCATGAATCTGTAGAATTTGTCTTCACTCGAAGCGGGAGTAACTCAGTGGTAGAGTGCGACCTTGCCAAGGTCGAAGTCGCGAGTTCAAATCTCGTCTCCCGCTCCAAACTTTCTAGGGATGAAGGATGAAGGATGAAAGCCAAAGCTTTCACCGCCGGTCTTATCTTCATCCTTCCGCCTTCATCCTTCATCCCCTTCTCTCCGGGCGGCGTAGCCAAGTGGTAAGGCAGAGGTCTGCAAAACCTTTA